>NZ_FNUJ01000003.1 GCF_900107925.1 Amycolatopsis pretoriensis
ACCGGCTGCGGGCCCATCGAGTCCAGCGAACCGGGCGCGGAACCCTGCGGCAGCTGCGAACAGGCGGGACCGAAGACGTCGGCGTTGGTGGTCACGCCGTCCCCGGCGGCCATGCTGGACGACGGCGCGGCCATCGACGACGACGGAGCGGGGGCCGGGGCGCTGCTGGAGCTCCCGGAGGAAGCGGTGTCGCTGCCACTGCACGCGGTCAGCGAAAGCGCGGCCACGGCGGCGAAACCGATTCCGGCGACACGAAGCTTGGTCACGAAAATCACTCCAAAAAGCGGCTGTGAACTTCTTCTTGCGGGGTATTCGGAGCTACGCGGAAACCGGATTGGCGCCCGATCGAGTGACGTGGGTCACCGCGCGGTGAAATTGATGCGGTGCCACCCGGTGGCCCCGTCGGGCACGGTTCCGGCGCGCATGTCGGTCTGCGTGTACCCGCTTTTGTCGGTGGCCCAGCAGACGACCTGGTGACCGCTGGGCGCGGCGTCGATTTCGATCCACCACATGCGCCAGGTTTCGGGATTGACCTGCTGTGACAACGAGGCTTCCCGCCAGGCACCGTCGTCGAGGCGCACTTCGACCTTCTCGACGCCGGCGTGCTGCGCCCACGCGATCCCGGCGACGCGCACCTTTCCCGACGGGACGGTTTCGAAACCCTTCGGCGTGTCGATCCGCGATTCCGTCTTGATCGGCGCTTCCCGGCTCCAGCCGCGTTTCAGCCAATAGGCTTGCCGCGCCTGCCAGGTCGTCACTTCGAGATCGTTGACCCATTTCGTCGCCGACACGTAACCGTACAACCCGGGGATCACCGTTCATCCCGATGGCGAGCATGGCGCCGCGCCCGCGGTCCATCGCCGCCGGCACCGGGCTGCCGGACGTCCAGCCGTCCACACTGGACGAATAGAGCTGTTCGGCGCCGGGCCGCACGCCGGCCTCCTCGAGCAGGCGGAGGCTCCAGTCCTCGGTCCGCACCTGCGGGACGGACAACGCCGTGTCCACGCGGTAGAAGTCGGCGTTGCGGGTGAGGAACGTCGGCGTGCCGAGCTTCGCGAAGTCGGCGTCCGCCGGGATCATCGGCGACCAGCCGCCCGACGGCAGCGCGCGACGACGCCGCGTCCCGGCTGCCGGCGAGCAGTTGCCCGCCGAGACCCGCCACGCCGGCGCCGGCGAGCAGCACGGTCCGGCGCGAAGAGTCGGCCACGACGTCGCGCCGGGTTGCGCGGTGCAGGAAGGCGAACGTCGCGACGCCAGCGACGAGGCTCGCCAGCGGGGCGAGCAGCGCGACGGTCGAGAGATCGGGGCGCGCGTACACCGCGACGGCGCCGACGAGGCCGAACCCGGTGACCACGACGAGCCCCGGCCACGGCGTGCGACGCGAGTCCCGCGACCGCCGCGGCCAGCACCATGACCACGGCCATCCCGGAGAGCAGCACGAGCTTGTCGTACGTCCCGAAGGTGCGGACCGCGAAGTCCTTGAGCCCCACCGGGGTCAGGTCGATCGCGCCGTTGCCGACCGCCAGGTAGGGCGACGCGTTGACGCCGACGAACCCGGCGACGAGGTGGCCCGCGGCCAGCGCCGCCGCGAGCGCGGGGACGCCCAGGAGGGCGGCCACCCACCGGCGCAGCTTCGGCGCGGGTGGCGTCGGGGCCGGCCGTTCGGCCGTCGAGGTGCTCATCGCGGTCCGATCGCTAGGCGAGGGAGATCCGGGTGACCGCCGGCGTCGTCGGGCCGGCCGAGCCACCCGCGGGTTCGACGGTGATGCCGATCCGGTCGGTGCCCGGCGGGATGTCGGACATCAGCATCCGCGGCTGCAGGATCCCGGCGGAGTGCGCTTCGCCGGCGCGGATGAGCCACACCTGGTAGACGTGGCCGGCGTCGAGCGCGGGCAGGTCCGCGGCGAGCAGCACGGCCTGGTTCCGGCTGCGCGACACGACGAGAGTCGCGTGTCCCTCGCCGGTGCCCTGGATCGCGGAGGCGTCGGGCGCGGACAGGACGGAGTCGACGGGAGCGGGCGGCGTCGAGGTGACGACGCCGACGCCGACCGCGACGACAGCCGCCGCGGCGGCCGCGACCAGCGTCATGCGCAACCGGAAGACCCTGCCGCGTCTAGGTTTCCCGCCCCGCTGGACCGGAATCCGCGGCGGCAGCTGACGGGTGCGTGCCACCGCGGCCAGCACCAGCGACCGCAGTTCGGGCGGCGGGGTCACCGCGTCGGCAGCGCCCAGCCGGGCACCGGTCGCACGCAGCTCGGCCACTTCCTGGCGGCACGCCGGGCACTCGCCCAGGTGCCGTTCGAACCCGGCACGCTCCACATCGGACAGTGCGTCCAGTGCATAGGCCCCGGTCAGCGTGTGCAGCTCGGCGGTCATCGATCCACCCCCAGGCAGTCACGTAGCCGGATCAGGCCGTCCCGGATGCGGGTCTTGACGGTCCCGGGTGCCACCTTCAGCACCTCGGCGACTTCGGGATAGGTGTAGCCGTTGTAGTAGGCGAGGACGATCGACTCGCGCTGCAGATCGGTCAGCTGCGCGAGGCACTGCCGGACGCGCTGCTGGTCAAGAGTGGCCAAAGTGGACTCGGTGACATCGTCGAACGGCCGCCGCACATCCATCCGGCCGGCTTTTTCTTCCCGGTCGAGCACGGCTTGGTGCGAGCGCACGCGGTCGACGGCCCGGCGGTGGGCGATGGTCAGCACCCACGACAGCGCGCTCCCCCGGTCCGGGACGTATCGCGCGGCTTTGCGCCACACTTCCACCAGCACCTCCTGCGCCACTTCCTCGGCCTGGGCGTGGTTGCGCAGCACGCGCGTGACCAGCCCGAGCACCGGACCGGCGATGACGTCGTACAGCGCCGCGAAGGCGCTTTCGTCTCCGGCCGCGACCCGTCTCAGGAGTTCTTCGGCGCCCGCCGCGGGCACCGGAGCCTCGTCCGGTTGCAGCCGCAGCCGCCCACGCTCACCCATGCCCGGCACCCTCCGCCTCACCCTGGTTGTGCGGGGGGTTCGCGGCTGGGCGGCTTGGTGGACTGGTTTGGGGTGGGGCTTCCCACCCGGACGGTGCAACTCTCGGAGTGGGACCCATCCGGTGGTGGGGTGGCTCCGAAAGTTTGGTTGTCGCGGCCGGTCGAGGGGCGGGCACGGTTCCGCGCGGGCTCGGTCAAGGCGGCGGCTGCGGATCGCTCCTCCGCTGCGGCGGCTCCAGGTGTACAGCGGCTCCAAACTTGAAGTGACTAAAGCCGCGCATCGGATGCGAAAGTTGAGTCACTTCAGTTACGAAGTGGATCCAAGTGCGCACCCAAGCCACGAATCCTCGGTGGGCGACCCGAGGGAGCCGGACCCGGCCCGGTGGCGCCGAAAAGTCTGGCACGGATGCCGACCGGCAGGCCGAGGCAGGCTCGCGCGCGGCCGACCGAGGCGGCGACCAGCATCGGCGGATCAGCATCGGCGGATCAGCCAGCCGCTGTGGTGGCTCCAGGTTCGCAGCGGCTCCAAAGTCGAGATGACATCAGTTGCATGGCGACTCGGAAAGTTGAGTCACTTCGCGACTGGCCGCCCAGCCAACCCGGTGGCTCCGAGAGCCTGGCGCCGAGGCCGGCTCGCGGGCTGGCGCGGGCCGCGCGGCGATGTCACGGTCACGGCCGCGGGGCCGCGGGGCCGCGCGGCGACGTCGCGGTCGCGAGAGCCGCGCGGCCGTGTCTCGACCGTCGGCACAGCGATGCGCACACCTCGGCGCCGAGCACATCCAAAGGTGGAGCAGCCAAGAAACTTGAGTCACTTCAGGTATGCAGTGACTCCAGCCGCGGCCGCCGAGAAGTAACGACACCTGAGACGGAACGACTGCCCTTAAGGAACGACCGAACGACTGCTCACCCAGCGTAAGAAAACTGCCCTTCCGGCCACGCCCAAGGTGACCTCGGGCACTTCTTGATCACCCCAGAGTGTGAAAGTTTTTCGGAACGCTGGGCGTTGAACTGACTATGGGTTATCCCTGGAACAAGACGAAGTTAACCGACGAGTAGCAAAGGCAGTCCCGATGGCCGACCCGCACAACGTGACCAGCGCCAGCATCGACTTCGCCCTGCGCACCTTCGGCGCCGGGCCGCGGCCGGTGCCCGCCGAGCTGGAGTACGACACCCGCGATCCCTATGCGGTCGCCGTGGTGCTGCACGCCGGCCCCAGCGCCGTCCGGTGGCTCTTCGGGCGGGACCTGCTCGCCGATGGCCTGCTCGCCCGCTGCGGCGATGGTGACGTCCGCGTCGGGCCCGCCGGCGATCCCGCCCTCGTCGTCGTCGAGCTGACCTCTCCCGATGGCGCCGCCGTGCTCGAAGCTCCCGCCAAGGAGATCGCCGCCTTCCTCGACCGGACCTACGACGTCGTCCCCGCCGGGAGCGAGAGCGACTGGTTCGACTTCGACCAGGAACTCGAGAAGCTCTCCTACCAGGACTGAGTACCGTCCACCCGGTGAGCTTCTTCCTGACGAAGGTCCTCGCCGCGCTCGAGGACGGTGGTGACCGCCCCCTCTTCATCCACGACGGCGTCACCACCTACCACCAGGCCCGCGACCGCCTCCGCCGCCTGAACACGACCGGAAAAACCGTCGCCGTCGACCTGCGGAACCGGCCCGAGACGGTTCTCGTCCAGCTCGCCGCCCTCCTGCGCGGCGCGACCGTGCTCATGGTCCCCGCCTCGGCGCCGACGCGAGACCGGCTCGCCGCGGCCGCGGGCGCCACCGTCGTCACCGATCGGCCCCACGACTGGCCCGGCGCCGACACGAGAACCCTCGACGACCTCGACGGCGACCCCGCACCGCTGGACCCGCCGGACGCCGTGCACCTCCTCTTCCCCACCGGCGGCACCACCGGCACCCCCAAGCTCATCCGCCACAGCGGCATCTACGACGGCATGGCCCACATCTTCACGCCGAATCCCGAAGAACCGAGCCGCACACTGCTCGTCGCCCCCATGACGCACATGACCGGCAACGCCACCGTCCTCGGCACGCTGCTGAAGCGCGACACCGTCGTCATCCACGACGGCTTCGACGCAGGTGCCGTCCTCGACGCGATCCAGCACCACCGCATCGACACGCTCTCCCTGACGCCGCCGCGGCTGGCCGCCGTCCTCGACCACCCGAAACGCAAGAACACCGACCTCAGCAGCGTCCGCTCGCTCTCCCTCGGCGCCGCGCCGCTGCCGCCGCACCGGCTCGCCCAAGCGCTCGACGTCTTCGGCCCGGTCGTCGGCCAGGGGTACGGCCTCACCGAAGCGCCGATGATCGCCAGCATCTCCGCCGGCGAGCTGATCGGCCGTCCCGAACTCCTCGGCTCGGTCGGCCGGATCGTCCCCGGCATGGAAGCCCGCATCACCGAATGCGGCGAGGTCGAAGTACGCGGACTGTCCATGATGGACGGTTACCTCGGCGGCCCGGACGTCGGCGCCGGCTGGCTGCGCACCGGCGACCTCGGGCGCTTCGACGACGACGGTTACCTCTACCTGCTCGACCGCGCCGACGACGTCGTCGTGGTCGGTGAGCACGGCACGAAGGTCGCCACGACCGTCGTCGAGCACGCGCTCGAGACGCACCCGGCGGTGCGGAGCGCGGCCGTCTTCGGCCGGGGCGACGTGCTGCACGCCGTCGTCGTCGCCGGAAAGGTCACCGAAGACGAACTGAAAGCGCACGCTCGAGCCACCTTCGGCCAGGAGCACTACGTCCCGGCGAAGGTGGACTTCGTCGACGCGCTCCCCCTCACCGACGTCGGCAAGGTCGACAAGCGCGCGCTCAGCTCGTGACGGCCCCGTAGGACGACGACCGGACCAGCTTCGCGTACTTCCCGAGCACGCCTTCCGGGAACTTGTTCGGCAACGGCTCCCAGCCCTCGCGGCGCCGCGCCAGCTCGGCGGCGTCGACCAGCAGGTCCATGCTGCGGCCCTTGATGTCGACGGCGATCCGGTCGCCGTCGCGGACGAACGCGATCGGGCCGCCGTCGACCGCCTCGGGCGCGACGTGGCCGATGCACAACCCCGTCGTGCCGCCCGAGAACCGCCCGTCGGTCAGCAGCAGGACGTCCCGGCCGAGGCCGGCGCCCTTGATCGCCGCGGTGATCGCGAGCATCTCGCGCATGCCGGGCCCGCCCTTGGGTCCTTCGTAGCGGATGACGACGACGTCCCCCGAAGAGATCCGGCCCTCGTTCAGCGCCGCCATCGCCTCCTGCTCGCGCTCGAACACGCGTGCCGGGCCCTCGAAGTTGGCCGTGTCGAAGCCCGCGGACTTCACGACGGCGCCCTCGGGCGCGAGCGAGCCGCGCAGGATCGTGATGCCGCCGGTCGGGTGCAACGGGTTGTCCAAGCGCCGCAGGACCTCGCCGTCGATCGGGTCGGGGTCCAGCTCGGCGAGGTTCTCCGCGACGGTCCGGCCGGTGACGGTCAGCGCGCCGCCGTGGAGCAGCCCCTCGTCGAGCAGCGCCTTCATCAGCACCGGGATGCCGCCGTGGCGGTCGATGTCGTTCATGACGTACTTGCCGAACGGCTTCAGGTCGCCCAGGTGCGGCACGCGGTCGCCGACGCGGTTGAAGTCGTCGAGGGTCAGCTCGACCTTCGCCTCGTGCGCGATGGCCAGCAGGTGCAGCACGGCGTTGGTCGAGCCGCCGAGGGCCATGATCACGGTGATCGCGTTCTCGAACGCCTCCCGCGTGAGGATGTCCCGCGCGGTGATGCCCTTCTCGAGCAGCCCGACGACGGCTTCACCCGAAAGGTGCGCGTAGTGGTCGCGACGGCGGTCCGCGGACGGCGGCGCGGCCGACCCCGGCATGCTCATCCCCATCGCCTCGGCCGCCGACGCCATCGTGTTCGCCGTGTACATGCCGCCGCACGCGCCCTCACCGGGGCAGATCGCGCGTTCGATGCGGTCGAGGTCGTCGGTCTTCAGGCGGCCGGCCCGGCACGCGCCGACCGCCTCGAAGGCGTCGATCAGCGTGACGTCCTTCTCGGTGCCGTCCGTGAGCTTCACCCAGCCGGGGGCGATCGTGCCCGCGTAGAGGAACACCGACGCCAGGTCGAGGCGCGCGGCCGCCATCAGCATCCCGGGCAGGGACTTGTCGCAGCCGGCCAGCAGGACCGAGCCGTCGAGGCGCTCGGCCTGCATGACCGTCTCGACGGAGTCGGCGATGACCTCGCGGGACACGAGCGAGAAGTGCATGCCGTCGTGGCCCATGGAGATGCCGTCGGACACCGAGATCGTGCCGAACTGCAGCGGGTAGCCACCGGCCGCGTGCACGCCCTCCTTCGACGCCTGCGCGAGCCGGTCCAGCGACAGGTTGCACGGCGTGATCTCGTTCCACGAGCTGGCGACGCCGATGATCGGCTTGCGCCAGTCGCCGTCCCCCATCCCGACGGCGCGGAGCATGCCACGCGCGGGCGCGGCCTCGATCCCGTCGGTCACCGTGCGGCTGCGGGGTTTCGGATCGATCGTCATCGCGGGGCCCTCCGATACGACGTTCGGACGCACTGCAGCCTACTCGGCCCGGCGCGGTCCGCTGGCCGGAACGAAGTGCTTCCCGGAGCTGGGCGAACCGGCGAAAACTCGGCGAAATGATCGCCACTGTCGTGTGGGGCACGGGCAACGTCGGCCGTGCGGCAATCCGGGCCGTCGACGCCCATCCGGCGCTGGAGCTCACCGCGGTGCTGGTGAACAACCCGGACAAGGTCGGCAAGGACGCGGGCGCGCTCGCGGGTGTCGGCGACCTGGGTGTCACCGCCACCGACGACGTCGACGCGGTGCTGGCGGCGAGTCCCCGGGCCGTCGTCTACGCCGCTTCGGGGGACGTCCGGTTCGACGACGCGCTCGCCGACATCGTCCGCGCGGTCGGGACGGGAGCGGTCGTCGTGACGCCGGCGCTCTACCCCCTCTACGACCAGCGCAACGCGCCCCCGGAGCTGCGGGACCCGGTGCTGGCGGCGATCAAGGAGGGCGGCGGCTCGCTGTTCGTCTCCGGCGTCGACCCCGGCTGGGGCAACGACGTGCTGCCGCTGCTGATCAGCGGGCTCGGCACGGACGTCGACGTCATCCGCTGCCAGGAGATCTTCGACTACTCGACCTACGAGCAGCCCGACTCCGTCCGCTACCTGGTCGGAATGGGCCAGCCGATGGACTACGACCCGCCGATGCTGATGACCGGCGTGCCGTCGATGGTGTGGGGCGGGCAGGTCCGGCTGATCGCGCGCGGCCTCGGCGTCGAGGTCGACGAGCTGCGCGAGACGCTGCAGCGGCGTCCGCTGGAGGAAACCGTCTCCACACGGACGATGGGCGACTTCGAGAAGGGCACGCAGGGCGCGGTGCGCTTCGAGGTGCAGGGCATCGTCGACGGCGAACCGCGGATCGTCATCGAGCACGTCACGCGCATCCACCCGTCGTGCGCGCCGGACTGGCCGACGCCGCCCAGCGGCGACGGCGCCCACCGCGTGATCATCGAAGGCCGGCCGCGCATCGAGGTCAGCGTCGAAGCTTCCGACGAAGGCGAAAACCGGTCCGCGGGCGGCAATGCCACCGCGGTCGGCCGGCTCGTCGGCGCGATCGACTGGCTGGCCGAGGCGGAACCCGGTCTCTACGACGCACTCGACGTCCCGCTGCGCCCGGCAGCCGGCAAGCTCGGAAGGAGGCGCTCGTGAACATCGACATCCCCGAAGGCAAGGACCCGATCGGGTACGTGTGGGGCGAGCTGGTGCCCGGCATCGGCATCGCCGCGTCGCAGTTCTCGCTGGCCGTGTACTCGCACACCACGTTGGGGCTGCGGGAGTTCGAGGCCGCGCGGCTGCGGATCGCGCAGATCAACGGGTGCGTCTTCTGCCTGGACTGGCGCACCGAACGCGACGGCGTGAAGGTCGAGCCGGAGTTCGCGGACGCGGTGTTGGAGTGGCGCACGACGGAACTCTTCGACGAGCGGACGCGGCTCGCGGCGGAGTACGCCGAGCGGTACGCGACCGACCACCACAACCTGGACGACGAGTTCTGGAAGCGGATGTCCGCGGTGTACAGCCAGAAGGAGATCGTCGAGCTGTCCATGAGCCTGGGCTCGTGGCTGGCTTTCGGGCGCCTCAACCACGTTCTGGGTCTCGACACCGTCTGCGTCCTGCCGTCCCACCGGTCGTGAGTGGCAATTGGGGTTAGAACCCTAATTGCCACTCACGACAAGCCGCGGCAGACTGCTAGAAGTCGGTGGCGATGATCTTTTCGATGTTGCGCTCGGCCAGTGCCGTGATCGTCACGAACGGGTTGACGCTCGTGTTGCCCGGGATCAGGGAGCCGTCGATCGCGTACAGGCCCGGGTAGCCCGCCAGCCGGCCGTAGTTGTCGGTCGCCTTGCCGAGCACCGCGCCGCCGAGCGGGTGGTACGTCAGGTGGTCGCCCCAGATCTTGTACACGCCGAACAGGTCCGTCCGGTAGATCGTCCCCTCCTTCGAATTGATCTTGTCGAAAATGGACTTCGCCATGTCGATCGACGGCTGCTTCCACGCCGTCTGCCAGTTGAGGTCCACGCCCTGCGTCGCCGGGTTGTACGTGAACTGGCCCCGGTTCGGGTTCTTCGTGATGGACAGGTAGAACGACGCCCACGTCTCGATCCCGGTCGGCAGCGGGGCCACCTCGGCGAACGCGCCGCCCGCGTTCCAGTTGTCGATGCCGCCGCAGGGGATCGACGACTGGAGGCTGCCGGTCGGGTCCCAGATGTGGTTGGCGCGCCCGCACATCACGTTCCCGTTGTCGCCCCAGCCCTTGCCGACCTCGCCGTTGAGGTTGGGCAGCGCGCCGGTGGCCTTCAGCTTCACCAGCAGCTTGCTCGTGCCGACGCTACCGGCGGCGAAGAACACCTTGTCGGCGGTGACGCCCTTCGTGGCGATCACCGCGCCCGAGGTGTTCAGCTGCTCCAGCGACACCGCGTAGCCGCCGCCCGCCGCGGGCGTCACCGACGACACGCGGTGCAACGGCGAGATGGTGACGCGGCCGGTCGCCTTGATCTGCGGGAGGTACGTCTTCTGCAGCGACTTCTTGCCGTAGTTGTTGCCGTACAGGATTTCCCCGGCCAGCGCCGAGCGCGGGACCGTGTTCGCCTGCTCCTGCTGCATGTAGTTCCAGTCGTAGACGTCCGGGACGAAGACGAACGGGAACCCGGACCGCTGCGCCTGCTTGCGGCCGACGCGCGCGTACTGGTAGCACTCGGCGGAGTCGAACCACGTCGGGTCGACGAGGCCGACGCCGAGACCGGCGTTGGCGCGCGGGTAGTAGGTGTTGTACATCTCGTCGGCGTTGACCGTCGGCAGGATCGCGCCGAAGTTCTCCCGCTTCGGCGTGACGGCCATGCCGCCGTTGACGAGCGAGCCGCCACCGAGGCCGCGGCCCTGGTACACGGTGATCCCGCTGAACTCCTCGGCGTCGAGGATGCCGGTGTACTTCGGGATGTCCTTGTCGATCGGGAACCCGAGGAAGTTGGACAGCGGCTGCTTCGTCCTGGTGCGCAACCAGAACGAGCGCTGGTCCGGGCTGGTCGTGTTCGCGAAGATCTTGCCGTCCGAGCCGGGCGTGTCCCAGGCCATGCCCATTTCGACGAGCTGGACGTCGATGCCGGCCTGGGCCAGGCGCAGGGCGGCGACCGAGCCGCCGTAGCCCGACCCGATCACCAGCGCGGGCACCCGCGCGGCGTCGGCGATGGTGGCGGCGGCCGCCCGGCTCCCCACAGCCGCGGCCGCCAAGATAGAACCAGTTCCAGCAATGAAAAGACGCCGGGAAACTTGCCCAGAAGCGGTGCTCCACACGGATTCGTCACGCATGTGATGGTCCTCACCGTTGAGGTATATTAGAACAGGTTATAACTCAGTGGTGCAGACAAGTCGACATATACCCGCGAGTAACCTCCCCGGGTTGCGCGAGGATTCCGCTGAATGGGCCATGATGGACGACTGTGGAGTCGACCCGAGTGGACCGCTGGCTCTGGGCGGTCCGGCTGACGAAGACCCGACCGGACGCCGCGGCGGCGTGCCGGGGCGGGCACGTGCGCGTCAACGACAAGCCGGCCAAGCCCGCGACGACCGTCGTGCCCGGTGACGAAGTGCGCCTGCGCATCGGCGGGACGACCAGGATCCTCGACGTGGTACGGGTGATCCAGAAGCGCGTCGGCGCGCCGGACGCCGTGACGTGCTACGTGGACCGGACTCCGAAGCCGCCCCCGGAGACCGCGATCCCGGTCGCCCGGCGCGACCGCGGCGCGGGCCGTCCGACCAAAAGGGAGCGTCGCGTGCTGGACGCTTTCCGGCAGCAGGACCTCTGATCGTGGTGTTGCGATCGACCCATTTCCGAAATGGGTCGATCGCAACACGACCGCGGTAATTCACCGGCGCCGGCAAATGCGCACCACGGTCACGCCGGGCTGAGGAACTCCAGCCGGTTGCCCAGGCAGTCGTGGGTGTAGAAACGCCGGTGGCCGGGGAAGCCGTCGTCCCACTCGACCTCGGCGCCGTGCCGGTGCAGCCGGTCGGCGAGCGCGTCGAGGTCGTCGGCGAGGATGCCCGGGTGGGCTTTGCGGGCGGGCCGGAAGCCCGGCTCGACGCCGAGGTGGAGTTCGAGGCCGCCGGTCCGCAGCCAGAGCCCGCCGCGGCCGGCGAGCGCGGGCGGTTTCGGGATCTCCGTCAGGCCGAGCACGCCGACGTAGAAGGCGCGGCAGCGGTCCTCGCTGCCCGGTTCGATGGCGAGCTGGACGTGGTGCAGGCCGAAGGTCATGGCTCCCAGGGTGCCACCGGCCCGATGGTCATTCCGCCCGATGACCATCGGAATCGCCACGGCGAGCGGGTTCTGCCCGGGATAACGGGGACTTCGCCCGGTTCCGGTCCGGACCGGGCGAAAACGGGTAGTCCCCTCGCCGGATGGAGGGGAACCATGACAACCGCAGAAGAAGCCCCGGACCGCCTGCTCGCCGCGGCCCGGCCGCTGGTGGTGCGCTACTGCCACGCCCGCCTCGGGACCCGGCACGCCACCTGGTGCTCCGCGGACGACGTCGCGCAGGACGTGTGCGTCGCCGTGTTCAAGGCGCTGACCACCCGGCCGCCGGACCGGCCGTTCCCCGCGTTCGTCCAGGGCATCGCCCGGCAGAAGGTCACGGCCGCCCGCAAGGCCGCCGCCCGCCAGTGGGACGAGCCGGCGGCCGAGCTGCCCGACGAGGCCGACGCTTCGATGGACCCCGAAGACCACGCCCTGCGCCGGGAACTGGGCGAGCGGATGGCGAGACTGCTGCAGGTGCTGCCGGAGAAGCAGCGGCAGATCCTCATCCTGCGGGTCGCGGTGGGCCTCTCGGCCGAGGAGACGGCGGAACAGGTCGGGTCGACGCCGGGCGCGGTGCGCGTCGCCCAGCACCGGGCGCTCAGCCAGCTGCGGAAAGTGGTCGGCGGTTAGAGCTACGCTGGCTCGGTGAGCGACAGCGAGAACTTCGAAGGACGCGATGTCGGGTCCGGGATCTCCGTCATCCGCGAAAGCAGCGACGTCGTCGGGTCCGGGCCGCGCCTGCACAAGCACCCGTACACCGAGACGTTCGTGATCATCCGAGGGCGGGCCCGGTTCACCGTCGGCGACACCGAACGCGACGGCGGCGCCGGGGACGTGCTGGTCGTCCCGGCCGGCACGCCGCACAAGTTCGCCGTGCTCGGCCCCGGCGTCTACGAGGCCGTGCACATCCACGAAAGCGACCACTTCATCACCGAATGGCTGGAGTGACGCTCAGAACCCGCCGTCGCTGATCATGCCGCGCAGCTTCGTCAGCGCGCGGTACTGGGTGATGCGGACGTTGCCGGCGGAGATGCCCAGCGCCTCCGCCGTCTCGTTCGCCGACAGGCCGACGACGACCCGCAGCGACAGGATCGCCTGGTGCAGCGGCGGGAGCAACGCCATGAGCTTGCCCAGCCGGGCGCCGAGGTCGAGGTCGAGCACGTGGCTCTCCGGCTCGTTGCCGCCGAGCGGCCGGTCCGGCAGCTCCGGCACGGGCTTCGACCGGTCGCGCGCGACCGAGCGGAAGGCGTCGGCGACCTTGTTCGCGGCGATGGCGCGCACGAGGTAGAGGAACGAGCCGCCGCGGTCCTGGTAGCTCGGCAGCACCTTCAGCACGGCCAGGCAGACCTCCTGGGCGACGTCGTCGGCCGAGAGGTACGACAGGTCGCGCCCGCCGATCCGGGCGCGGCAGTAGCGCACGACCGTCGGCTTGATCAGCCGCAGCAGTGCCTGGACGGCGTCCGGGTCGCCGGCGCGCGCCGCCGCCACGACCGGGTCGAGCTGCTCCTTCGTCAGCTTCCCGTCCGGGCGCGGCAGCTCCTCGAGCACGACGTAGCCGTCGACCGCCGTCTCCGCCATCATGGTGTCCACGGGTTCCCTCCTCGCATCGTCCACCGGACCGCCACCGGGGTACCCGTCGTCCACAATGGACCACACTGGCCCGTGTCCGTTGTCCTCGGTTCCCGGTCCGACAATCGGAGTAATCGAGGCGCTGACCAGCAACGTTGCAGCAGTGTGGTTCTTGTCCAGATATTGTCCGTTAACCAGAAACGGCCCACCGGGCTTACCCGGGGGTCATCCCCGCGGGGCGGGACAAATAGTGGACAAATACTGCCGCGCGTAGCGAATTCGCGGCCCGTTCCGATCCTTGGCGCGTGACCGAATCCGATCTCCCGGGAACCGAAGCCATGATCACCCATTGACCGCCGACCGGTACGACGTCTTCCTGTGTCCCACGGTGCCCGGCAGGGTGGCGGAAGCCCTGCGCGCCGGTGGGCTGCGCGTTTTCCGGGGTTCGTCGTTCGACGATCTCGCGCCGGAACTGGCGGCCTCCCGGGTGGTGCTCGCCGGCCATTCGACGGTTCCGGGGGAATCACTCGCGGACCTGGTGCGGCGGGTGCGCGAGAAAGCGGCCGCCGGACCCGGGTGCTCGTTGCTGTGGGCGGTCCACAGTGAACTGGTCGCGCGCCGGGCGGTGCTGGTGCGCGGCCTGCCGGGTATCGGCAAGACGGCGCTGGCCGAGCAGTACGCGTGCCTGGCCGGCGGGTTCGGCGGCCGGGTGCTGCGGACGGGCCCGTTCGGCCACCTCGACCCGGACGAGTTCCTGCCCGAGTTCCACCTGGCGTTGGCGGCGGCGACGGGCACGTCCGGCGGCGGGTTCGACCGGTTGCGCAAGCGGCTCGCGGCCCGGATCGACTCGGCGGGGTCGCGGGTGTTGGTGCTGGTCGATGATGTTCCGGCCGGGCTGCCGCCGGGCGAGCTGGCCCGGGTTCTGCTGCCGGCGAGCCGGGTCCGCACGCTGGTGACGAGCCGGGCGGCCCGGTGGCCGGGGGCGACGGTGGAGGTGCCGGGGTTGACCGTCGCGGAGGGTCGTCGATTGCTGCGGTCTGGGACGGCGCCGGACCTCATGGGCGCTGAGGACCGCGGGCCGCTGCCGACCGCGGTGGGGCCGGACCTCACGGCCGCCGAGGGCTGTCGGTCGCTGCCCGCCGCGGTGGGACCGGAACTCACGGCCACCGAGGGCCGCCCGTCGCTGCCGACTGGGACGGCGCCGGACCTCACGGCCACCGAGGAACGCCAGCCGCTGCCCGCCGCGGCGGGGCCGGACCTCACGGGCACCGAGGACCGCCGGTCACTGCCGGCCGGGACGGCGGAGGTACCAAGCTCAACGGTCACCGAGGACCGCCGCCGGGCGCTGCCATCCACGACGCCGGACCTCACGGTCATCGAGGATCGCCGGTCGCTGCCGGCCGGGACGGCGGAGTTCATCGCGCGCTGCGACGGGCACCCGATGACCCTCCGGGCGGCGGCGTTCTTGCTGGCGCGCGGTGAGGCACTGGATGGGCTACCGGACACAGCGCCGCACGCGATCCGCGAGGTGCTTTTGCGACTCGGGCGGCCGGTCTGCGAGGTGCTGCGGCTGGGGTCGGTGCTGGCGCCTTCGCCGATCCCGGTCGAGGTGGTGGCCGGCGCGGTGAGTGGCGGGGAGGCGGCGGTCGAGGAGTTGGTCGCGCGCGGGTTCGCGGTGTGGGCGGAGGGCGGCTTGCGGCTTCAGGCGCTGGCGGTGGAAGTGGCTCGCGCCGAGTTCGGGGAGCCGCCCACCGATGGGGTGGCGGAGGTGGTGTCGAGAGCGCTGGCGGGCGCCTCGAGCGGCGGCTCGGCAGGAATCCCGGCGGGCGGAATGACCGGCGGAGCGACTGGAGGCTCGGCGGGCACCTCAAACGGCGGGCAGGCCGGCGGAATGACCGGTGGCTCGGCCGGCGGATCGGTCAGCAACCCGACCGATGGCTCCCCCACCGCATCACCACCCGGCCACCTGACCACCATCACCCACACCTACCTCATCCAGCACGCCCGAGTACTCGCCAACCACAGCCCAGCCCACCGCGCCGCCCTGCTACGCCCCGTCGCGACCGCCTATGAAACCCTCGGCGACCCGGCCACCGCCGGTGAGATCCACGCCGCCATCCTCGGGACCGCCGAAGCCACCTCCGCCGACCTCACCTCCGCCGCCCGGGTTGAACTCTCCTGTGGCTTCGTTGCCGAAGCCCTCGCCCACACCCGTCAAGCCGCCGCCGGGACCGATCGGCCTGCGCCCTGATCCTCACCCCGTCTGCCAGCGGATCCCGTACGCGAAACCCGGCGCCAGGTGCCGGAACCGGACGTGCACCTCGCCCACGTCGTCCAGCTCCAGTTCCGCTCCGCGGGGCGACCTCGTGTCGTTCTGGAACGCCTTCTCCAGCAGCACGATCCGGTCCGGCACCCGGTCGCCGAAGCGGACGTGCAGGTCGAACAGGTCGCACGGGTGCCTCGGTACGCAGATGTAATGGGGCTGGCGCATGTTCGCGCGGAATCGCAGACCTATGTCGTGGCGCTCACCCCGGCGCAGGGGCTCCGGCAACCGCAACGCCAACCCGATCCGGTCACTCGACTCCATCGCGCGGCCGGTCAGCTCGCCGCCGTGGAACACGTCGACCTCGAGATCGGACTCACGCACCGAATCGCCGGATTCGGCGCCCGCGGTGAGCGTGAGCGCTAGGTCCAGCTCGGCGATTTCGTCGGCGTCCGCGACGACCCGGCGGAATTCGAACGCCTCGGCCACCGGCTGGTCGAGTGCGAGCGTCACGCGCAGTTCTTCGGTGTGCCAACTGCGGCTCGGATAGCGCGGTCGCGGATCCGGTCCGCCCGCCGCGACGGCCATTGCCGCGACCTGCTCGATTCCTTCGTCGATGCGGCGCCGGACCGTCCGGTCGTCGCGGTCGAGCGTGATCGCCGCCCAATGGACCCGCTCCTGGTAGAACGGTTTTCGCGCCCGCTCGTCCAGCGCGAACGCGGCCCGCAGAGCGATCTTCAGATCGTCCGGCAACGACTCGACGAGCGGGCGCAATCGGTCGGTGAGTTTACGCCGCACCTCCACCGAGTCGTCATCTTCCAAAATGCCACAGGTGGCGCGCAAAGCGGGTCCGACGCGATCCGCCAGTGGTGTGGTGAAAATTCCCCGCCCTTTGCGCAGAACCTTCAGCTCACCGACCACGTCCGCCGCACTGAGGTCCACCGTTCCTCCCTCGCCCTTCCCGCCGGGCATCAATATTCGTCAGCGCCGACGCCGATGTCCAGTCGATCAAGCCGCGGCAAACGGATCGTTATCCGCCGCATTCTTGGCGAGCCGCATCGATTTCGCACCCGAAAAGCGCCGGCCCCCGGGAAGCGGCCGCGCGCCTTCGTGTCGAAAGTGTCGAACGCCCCGGGCGGGTGATCGTGGGGTGGTCGCGGGCGGACCGGGGTACTTGTTGATCATGAACCCGAAGGTGTGGCGCCTGCTGATCTCGGGGTCGCTGCGGCTGTTCCTGATCAGCGCCGTCCCGGCCGCCGCGCACCTCTCCCTGTTCGTGGGGGTGGTCGCGACGGTGATCGCGTTCGTCGTGCCCGCGCCGCGGACCGCGCACCAGCGCCTGGGCCCCTAGGCAGCCACGACGCGCGCCAGCACGGCCGGAACCGCCCGTTCGAGCTCGGCCGCGGCGTCTTCGGCGCCGGCTAGGTGCCGGAGCAGGGCCTGCTGGAACAAGCCATCGAACAGCGCGTACGCGACGGAACGCGGCACGCGGGCCGGCACCGAGGCCAGCTCGGCGTACCGCGCGACGACGTGGTCGATCATCTCCTCGCGGCGCCGGTCGATCTCGAGGACGTCGGCGCGGAAGGACTCCTCGAACAGGCTCTGGTTGCGCAGGTCGTACCAGAGCCGGTGCATCTTGGCGTCCGCGCGCAGGGTCCCGGCCATCGCCGCCGCGAAGTCCCGTTCGAGGTCGGCCGCCGTCCGCGCGCGGGCGACGATCTCGTCGTACCGGGTGACGCACACTTCCTCGAAGCGGCGCACGCAGTGGGTCAGCAGGTCGACCTTGTCGGCGAAGTAGTAGTGCAGGACGCCGTGGGAGAACTCCGAGTTCTGCGCGATCTCCCGCAGGCTGGTGCGCGCGTAGCCGAGCTCGGCCAGGGTCCGCAGCGCCGACTCGGCCAGCTGGGCCCGGCGGTCGGCGAACTTGTCCACCTGACGGCGCGAGATCCGGTCGCGGGTCCGCTCCTTCGCCTCGGTCACCTGCACCGTCCGTCACGTCGTGGGCCGCTCGATTCAGTCTATCGGGCAGTTGACCGGCTTTCCGTGACCACGGCCCGCCAAGGGCGCAGCTTCTCGGGGTTCCGCACCCCCCAGATCCGCCGGATCACCCCGTCCGCGACGTCGAACGCCAGCACCGACTCGACCACGCCGTCCCGCTCCGCGACGAGCCCCGGCCGCCCGTTCACGACCCGCTCGACCAGCGTCATCGCCGGGATCCGGCGGGTGATCTCGACGGTGTACCGCGCCACGTTCTCGCCGCCGACGACCGGGCGCGGCACCGTGGTGGCGAGGCCCCCGCCGTCGGCGACCGCGACGGCCGCCGGGTCCAGCAGCCCGACCAAACCCGCGATGTCCATCGCTTCCCAGGCCGCCTTGAACGCCCGGACGACCGCGGCGTCCCCCGCACCGGCGGGAGCCGGCGCGGGCCGGACGCGGCGGCGGGCCGACGTCGCCAGCTGGCGGCACGCCGCCGCCGACCGGCCCAGCACCGCCGCCACCTCGGCGAACGGGTAGCCGAACACGTCGTGCAGGACGAACGCGACCCGCTCCGCCGGGGTCATCGACTCGCACACGACGAGGAACGCCATCGTGACCGACTCGTCGAGCACCAGCGCCTCGGCCGGGTCCGCCAGGCAGTCCGAAGGCAGCGGCTCGGGGAGCCACTCGCCCGTGTACCGCTCCCGCCGGACCCGCGCCGAGCCGAGCAGGTCCAGGCAGATCCGGCTCGCGACGGTCGTCAGCCACGCCCCCGGCTTCGCGATCGCTTCCCGCTGCCGCCCGGGCAGGGCGTACCACCGGCCGTACGCCTCCTGGACGACGTCCTCGGCGTCGCTCAGGGAACCCAGCAGCCGGTAGGCGATCCCGATCAGCTGCGGCCGCTCGGCCATCAAGTCGTTGTCGCTCACACCGCCTCGACGAGCCGGGGCGGCGATCTGTGACACCGCCTCACATCGGAGCCGCCCGCGTCGTCGGGCAGGCGAACCGACCGGAAGGACCCACGATGACAGACAAGTCCCGCCTGCCCGACGCCGCCGAGCTCTTCCCCGAGATGGGCGAGCTGGCCGGCGCGATGACCCGGGTGACGATGAACGGCGCGATCCCGCGCAAGACGGTCCACCTCGTGCAGCTGCGGCTCGGGCAGCTCGCGGGCAGCACCTACCACACGGTGCGGCAGGCCGGCCTGCTCCGCAAAGCCGGGGCGACCCAGGAGGAGGTCGACTCGGTGGCGTCCTGGCCGACTTCCCCGTACTTCGACGACGCCGAGCGCGTCGCGCTGGAACTCGCCGAAGCCGTGCTGACCGCGAACCCGTTGGGCGAGCGCGTTTCCGACGAGCTGTTCACCCGGGCTTCCGCCCACTACGACGAAAAAGCGCTCTGGACGCTCGCCCTCGCGCTGAGCCAGATGTGCTACTTCCTCCCGGTCGCGCTGATCGCTAAGCCGGTGCCGGGCAAGCCGCTGGGCCAGAACTACACGAAGTAGCCCCGCGTACGTCCGCCGGCGTAGTGGCGATTGCCGTACGCCGCCGGACGACCGGGGCCGCCGGGAGCCCGACCATGGGACACGCCACGAAGGAGGCGACCCATGACCCTGCCGGTGGAAACCACCGCACTGACCAAACGCTACGGATCCACCGCCGCCGTCGAGGGGCTCGACCTTTCGGTGCGCGCCGGAGAGGTCTACGGCTTCCTCGGCCCGAACGGCGCCGGCAAGACCACGACGCTGCGGATGCTGCTCGGCCTGATCCGGCCCACCTCCGGGCGCGTCCGCGTGCTGGGCGCCGAACCCGGCCCCGGCAGCCTCGCCCGCGTCGGCGCGCTGATCGAAGGCCCGGCCTCCTACCCGTACCTGTCCGGCCGGGCCAACCTGCGCGTCCTCGCCGACCACGCCGGGGTGCCGCGCACCCGCGTCGACGCCGTGCTCGACGTCGTCAGCCTCGCCGACCGCGCGAAGGATCGGTATTCGGCGTACTCGCTCGGTATGAAACAACGGCTCGGGCTCGCCGCGGCGCTGCTGAAGGAGCCCGAACTGGTCGTGCTCGACGAGCCGACCAACGGCCTCGACCCGGCGGGCATGGCCGACATGCGGGTCACCCTGCGCAAGCTCGCCGCCGAGGGCTGCACCGTGCTGCTGTCCAGCCACCTGCTGGCCGAGGTCGAGCAGATCTGCGACCGCGTCGGCGTGCTCGACCACGGCCGCCTGGTCACCGAAACCACCGTCGCGGACCTGCGGGCGGGCGGGGCGCTGCGCGTCGTCGCCGAGCCACTCGCCCGGGCCCGCGACCACCTCCGGCAGCTCTACGGCCGAGTCCGCGTCGACGGTGACGCCCTCGAACTCGACGTCGACGCCCGCGAAGCCGGGCGGGTCAACGCCGAGCTCGTCGGTGCCGGGCTGACCGTCACCGAGCTGCGCTGGCGGGAACCCGACCTGGAACAGACCTTCCTCACCCTCACCGGATGTACCGGCCATGCTGCGTGACATCCGCGCCGAACTGACCAAGCAGGCCCGCCGCCCGGCGAGCTGGCTGCTGCTCGCCGTCGCCGTCGTGCTGTCGCTGACGTTCGGCTACGCCGTCCCCTACGCGGGGTTGAGCGGCGCCGCCGGGCCGCCCGGTTCCGGCCGCGGGCTGGACGCGCTGCTGCCCGGCGCGTTCGTCGGCAGCGCCCTGGGCGGCCTGCCGATCTTCGTCGGCGCCCTCGCGCTGATCTTCGGCGTGCTCGTGGCGGGCAGCGAATACGGCTACGGCACCTGGAAGACCGTGCTGGTGCAACACCCTTCGCGCGTCGCCGTCTTCACCGCGAAGCTGGTCACCGTCGCGGTGGGCGCGCTGGCCGCGGTGCTCGCGCTGCTGGCGGCGACGGCGGGCGCGAGCGCGCTCGTCGCGTCCTTGAAGGACCAGCCGCTGGGCTGGCCGGCGGCCTCCGACGTCCTGCTCGGCGTCGGCGCCGGCTGGCTCGTCACGACGATGTGGGGCGCGCTCGGCGTGCTGCTCGCCGTCGGGCTGCGCTCGGTCGCGCTGCCGATCGGGCTCGGCCTGGTGTGGCTGCTGGCCGTGCAGAACCTGCTCGCGTCCATCGCCGCGCCGCTGCTCGACTGGGTCGCGCAGCTGCAGAAGGCGCTGCCCGGGCCGAACGCGGGCGCGCTGGCGGCCGCGTTCGGGGCGAGCGCGCCGGGTGTCGACGCGATCGTCGGATCGGGGCAGGCGGCCGTCGTGCTGGGCGCGTACCTGGTCGGCTTCGCCGTGCTCGGCGGCTGGCTGCTGCACCGCCGCGACATCGCCTGACGCGGGCCGGTGCGGTGTCCGCGCACGGCCGTGCGCGCGGTGTAGTGTTTGCCGGTCCGACCGGCGGGTGACCCACGTGAGGTGCCATGACAGTGCGGCGGTACCCAGTCGCGGCCCTGCTCGTCGTCCTCACGGTGACCCTCGTCGTGGTCAACGGCTTCGCGTTCTGGGGCGACACCTTCGCCCTGTGGGTCGACGACGCCATGCAGCTGAGCGCCGGGGTCGGCGCGGTCGTCTGCGGCGTCCTGGCCGCGCGCCGGGTCCGCGGGCACCAGCGCGGGTGGCGGGTGCTCGTCGCGATCGGGATGGCCGGCTGGTCGCTCGGCCAGTGCGCCTGGTCGTACTACCAGCTGATCGACGGGCGCGGGCTGCCGTCGCCGTCCCTGGCCGACGTCGGCTACCTGAGCTTCCCACTGTTCGCGCTCGCCGCGCTGTTCGTGCTGGCGCGGGCGCGGGTCCGGCCGGACCGCGAACGCTGGCAGCCCGCCCAGTGGACCGCCCACTTCGGCGTCGCGGTCGTGCTCGACGGGCTGATCGTCACCGGCTCGCTGTTCATCCTCACCTGGACCGCCGCGCTCGGGCAGCTGGTGCGGGCCACCGCGCCGGACAAGCCGACCTGGGCCGTCGCCATCTCCTACCCGCTGTCGGACCTGGTGATCGTCGTCGTCGCGGTGCTGCTGGTCGTGTTCGACCGGGTGGACCGCCCCTACCGGGCGAACCTGCTGCTCGCCGCGGTCGGGATCGTGGCGCTCGCCGCGTCCGACAGCGTCTTCGCCTACCTCGTCAGCATCGGCGCGGAGAGCATGAAGCCGTGGTCGGACGGCGGGTTCGTGCTCGGGCCGCTGTTCATCGCCTTCGCGTTGCTGGTGACGCCCGGTTCGCGACGCCGTGACGACGCCGGCTCGGCCGCCGCGGTGGACTGGTGGCAGCTCGCGCTGCCGTACGTCCCCGTCACCGCCGTGGCGCTGCTGATCACCGTGCAGCTCGTGGCGGGCGCCGGCCCGGACGGCGTCGAGGTGTTCGTCGGCGTGCTCGTCGTGTTCCTCGTGCTCGCGCGCCAGCTGCTTTCCTTGCTGGACAACAGGTTGCTGCTGCGGCGGGTGTACGAGGGCCAACAGCAGCTGACCCACCAGGCCTACCACGACCCGCTGACCGGGCTGGCCAACCGCGCGCTGTTCGCCGACCGGCTGGACCGCGCGGTCGAGGCCGTCGACCGGCCGCTGGTCCTGATCTTCGTCGACCTCGACGACTTCAAGGAGGTCAACGACCGGTTCGGGCACGCCGGCGGCGACGTCCTGCTGCACGCCGTCGCCCAGCGGCTGCTGAGCTGCGTGCGCGCGGGCGACACGGTCGCGCGGCTGGGCGGCGACGAGTTCGCGATCCTCCTGGAGGGCGAGCTGGACGCGCCGCAGGCCGTCGCCGACCGGATCCAGGGCGCGCTGCGGCGGCCGTTCGCGGTGCACGGCACGCTCGTCCCGGTCCGCGCGAGCATGGGCCTGGTCGTGCCGGACCCGGCGGAGCCGCTGGTGACGTCGGACGTGCTGCTGGGCCGCGCGGACACGTCGATGTACGCGGGCAAGCGGCTCGGCAAGGACACGACCGTCGTCTACCGCCCGTCTCAGGACGGCCCGCCGGACTTCCCCTCCGCGCTGCGGCGGGCATCGGGCGGCATCCCGGAGGGGTTCGGCCTGGTGTTCCAGCCGATCGTCCGGCTGGCCGGCGAGACGCCGGTGGCCGTGGAGGCGCTGGCCCGCTGGACCACCCGCGACGGCACGGCCGTGTCGCCGGAAACGTTCGTCCGCGCGGCCGAGGGCGCCGGCCTCGGCGCCGAGCTGGACGCGCTGGTGCTGGACCTGGCGTGCCGCGAGATCACGGCGGCCGGGCTGGACCTGACGGTGCACGTCAACGTGTGCGCGAGCCGCCTCGGCGCGGCGGCGCTGGAGCAGAGCGTCGCGGCCGCGCTCGCGCGCTACCGGCTGCCGGCGTCGCGGCTGGTCGTCGAGATCACCGAGACGGTCCCGGTCCCCGACCTGGCCGCGGGCGCGGCGGCGATCCGGCGGCTGCAGGCGCTGGGCGTCCGGGTGGCGCTGGACGACTTCGGGGCGGGGTACAGCTCGCTGACCGTGCTGCACGCGCTGCCGGTCGATCTGATCAAGCTGGACCGCGCGTTGACGACGGGGGTGCAGCCGGACCGGGACGCGGCGCTGTGCCGGTCGCTGGTCGGGCTGTGCGCGGACCTCGAGCTGGACGTGGTCGCGGAGGGGATCGAGACGCCCGAGCAGGCGTCGCTGGTCACCGCGGCCGGGTGCACCACGGCGCAGGGCTACCTGTACGGCCGCCCTGCGCCGCTGCCGGCGCTGAGACTGTCGACGATCCCCGCGGGTTAGCGCACGCCGGGCGGGAGGACGCCGAAGATCGTCGCCGTCGAGCCCGCCCCCTTCCGGTTGATCGGGCCGCCCGCCAGCACCCACGCCCCCGTCGTCGGCAGCGCCTTCAGGTTCGCCAGGATCTCCAGGCTGATCCGGTGCCGCCGGTACACCAGCTTCGACACCGTGTACGTCTCGTCGGTGCCGACGTCCGGGCTGAACGTGTCGGTGCCCGTGCCGCCGCGGCGGCCGAGCCGGCCCGTGTCGATGAGCCACTTGACCGCCGGGATCGAGAACCCGGGCTGGTGCAGTACGCCGTCGGCGCCGGTGTTCGGGTAGGCCGGGGTGCCCCACTTCGCGTCCCAGCCGGTCCAGAGCACGACGACGGACTCGTCGGGGATGCGGCCGTGGCGCTTCTCCCACGCCTTGAGGTCGTCGACCGTCACGGCGTAGTCGGGGTTGCCCGCGGCCTTCGTTCTCACGTCGATCTTCACGGCGGGCCGGAATAGATCCGCCGGGTCCAGGTCGTCGGCGAGGGGTTCGCCCGTGTTGAAGTGGCCCGGCGCGCCCCAGTGCGTGCCGGTGTGTTCGCCTTCGCGGACGAACTGCAGGTAGTAGCCGTCGTCCGGGATGGTGGCGATGGTTTCCAGCTCGAAGGCCGGGTCGCCGGGGAACACGTTCGTCGTGGCGGGATCGTTGACGTGCGAGAGGTTGACCAGGTTCAGCTGGTCGAGCCGGACCGGCGGCGCCGTCGCGGCCTGGGCGGTCCGCCCGGACAGCGCGGCACCGAACACCCCGGCCAGGCCCGCGGCCAGCACCCTGCGTCTCATCGGCATGGGGATCACCTTTCACCGGAACACCGCCCGTGCGGCGGCGGCCTGCACGGTGATATCACCCGAGCCGCGCGGGGCCAAGGAGCTGAGCGAGGATGGACGCATGGACGACGACATCGAAGACCACGCCGACGAAGGCATCCTCGACCCGGAGGACACGCTGGACGACCGCGACGAGCTGGCCGAGGGGTACTCCCCGCCGGAACGCCCGCGGGAGACCGAGGAGTGGGGCACGACCGCGCGCGAGACCGCGGAGGGCGAGAGCTGGGAAGGCCGGCTGGCGCGCGAGGTCCCGGACATCGAGGCCGACGAAGGCGACGGCCTCGGCGACAGCGAGGACACCGACGGCGAGCTGATCGACGACGAGGTCGGCGACGTCCGCGCGGGCCGGCTCGTGGCGACGGACGAGGGCTTCGGCGAAGACGCCGACGAAGAGCTCTACGCGTCCGACGCGGGCATCGACGGCGGCGCGGCCTCGGCGGAGGAAGCGGCCGTCCACGTGATCGACCCCTCGCGACGCTGGTGACGTGGCGGGCGTCCCGGCGTCGGGGATCACCGGGCCGCCCGCCACCACCGGACCGCCGCCGTGGCGCGCAAGCACCACGACCTGGCTGGGGAGGCGCACGCCGTCGGCAACCTGGGTTACGTCGCCCTGCGCCGCGGCGACTGGGCCGCCGCCATCCGGCACCTCGAGCGGGCCGTCGAGGCGCTGCGGACCATCGGGAACATGCGGCGTTCTTCCTCGTCGCGCTCGGCGACTGCTACCGCATCGCCGGCCGTAACGGTGAAGCCCGCGACGTCCTGCACGAGGCACGCGAGCGCTACCGGACCCACCCCGAGGGGCGCGGTTCAAGGAGATCGAGGCGTGCCTGCTCGCGCCGGCCGGACCCGCCCCCTCGACGGGTCCGGCCCCGATTTCGCGACCGGCCTAATCCTTTCCCCCGTCCGGCGCGTGGGGTAGGCGGCAGAGCGGTCGTGTCCGGATCCGGCCGGGCCCGCTCGCGCTGCCGGAAGGGGACACGGGATGCTCGAAGGGCTGCTCACACCCGGCGCGGGCGCGCTGTACGACACGATGGTGCGCACCGGGCCGCTGGCGCTGGACGACCCGCGGGCCGAGAGCCCGGAGATGCGGGAGCTGTTCGACCGCGGGTTCGTGCGCCGCGACTACCGCGAAGACCCGGTGATCGCGCCGATGGAGCCGGTGCGCGCGGTCGACCACGCGATCCTGGGCGCGCAGCAGCAGCTGCTGGAGCAGCAGCGGCAGATCGTCGCGGCGCGCCAGCAGCTCGACGTGCTGCAGGCGGTGTACCGGGCGGCGAACGGCGCGGGCGGCGACTCGGCCGTCGAAGTGCTGACGGACCCGCGGCGCATCGGCTCGCTGTCGCTGGAGCTCTGCCTGTCCGCGCGCGAGGAGTTCCTGACGTTCACGACGCACCACTTCAAGCGCAAGCCGGACGCGGGCACGGTGATGCGCCTGCCCGAGGCGGTGACCGAGCGAGGGGTGGCGTTGCGCAACGTGTACGAGCGCGCGGCCCTGGAGTTCGAGGGGGCGAAGGAGGTGGTCGACGCGAGCGTCAAGGCGGGCTGGACCATGCGGGTGGCCTCCGAGCTGCCGATGAAGATGGTGATCGCCGACCGCCATTCGGCGCTGGTGCCCCTGGACCCGAGCGGCATGGAGGGCGCGCTGTTCATCCGCAGCCCGACGATCGTGGCGGCGCTGCGGATGCTGTTCGAGCTGGTGTGGAGCCAGGCGGTGGCGGTCCACGGCCCGGCATCCCGGCCCCGGCACGGATTGACGCCGACGCAGGCGAAGGTGCTGGACTTGCTGGCGACGGGGATGACGGACGGGGCCATCGCACGCCATTTGGACGTGAGCGAGAGGACGGTCCGCCGGCACGTACAGGGGTTGCTGGAGGCGTTGCAGGCGGACAACCGCGTGGCGGCGGTCTTCGCGGCGACCCGGCTGGGCTGGCTGGGCTGAGCCGGCACGGTCCCCGCGGCTGGCCCGGCTGGGCTGAGCCCGAGCGCCCCAATGTGGCCTTGGTTGCGTCAGACGCACCGAAGGCCACATTGGGTGCGTCTCACGCACCGAAGGCCACATTGGGGCGCTCTTGCCCGGCACCTCAGCCGGGCCGGATCGCACCGGGTTGGCCGACCCGCGATCCCACCCAAGGTCCGGCGGATCCGACCTGACCGGCGCCGAACCACCGCCGATCAGCCGCGCCCGCCCACTCCCGCCGCGGCTACTCCAGCTTCTTGCACTCCGGCGGCCCGCCGGTCCAGATCCAGACGCACACCTCTCCCGGCGGACGGTACGTCGGGTCGCCGTTGCCCGTCGCGGCCGCCGCCGCGGGTGCGCACAGCGTGCCGATCGCCGCCGCCGCGGCCAGTCCCGCCAGCGCTCGCTTGATCATGGTCCTTCTCCCAAAAGAAGTGCTCTTCATCCGCAGCCAACCTAAGACCCGAGCCCCGCGCACCGGCAGGGGCGGGTTCGGCCACTGTCCGCTTCCGGCCACCGGCGAACCGGCCGAAACCGGACGTTGGCCGCCCCCGACCGGTGCGCGAGACCCTGCTCCGCCCCTACCGTCGAGCCATGGGTGAGGACACGCGCTGGTGGGCCGAAGAAGGGGCGCGTCCCCGGCCGGAGCCCGCCGGCTGGTGGCCCGAAGCCGACACCCTGCACTGGGTGCGGATCCCCGACGAACCCGACTAGACCGGGTCGTACGCGCGCACCGCGTCGAGGTACTCGGCGATCGCGTCGCGGTTGCGCAGCAGGCACTCCGCCCGCCGCGCCATGCGGTCGCGTTCCTCCTCGAGCGTCGCGATCATCTCGGGAGTCGCGTCCGGGAAGTAGATCGCGCGGGGCTTGTCGAGGCAGGGCAGGATCTGTTTGATGATCCTCGTGGGCAGCCCGGCGTCGAGCAGCCCGCGGACCTGGATCACCCGGTCGACCGTCGGCTCGTCGTAGTCGCGGTACCCGTTCGCCCCGCGGGCGGCGATGATCAGGCCCTGCTCCTCGTAGTACCGCAGCAGCCGCCGGGACGTCCCCGTCCGCTCCGCGAGCTCGCCGATCCGCATGTGCGCCACCTCACGTAGACCTTCACACGTATGTGAAGGTTCGAGCATAGCGGCATGACGAGCACCGAAGTCCGCCGACAGACCCCCGCCCTCCTCGCCCTGACCACCGCCGCGTTCGTCACCGTGCTCACCGAGGCGCTGCCCGCCGGCGTGCTGCCCGGCATGAGCGCCGGCCTCGGCGTCGGCGAATCCGCGGCCGGCCAGGCCGTGACGGTCTACGCCCTCGGCACGGCCCTCACCGCGATCCCGCTCGCCGCGGCCACCGCGGCCTGGTCCCGCAAGCGCTTGCTGCTGGCCGGGGTGGCCGGGTTCGCCGTCGCCAACACCGTGACGGCGCTGTCCGCGAACTACCCCGTCACCATGGTCGCGCGGTTCGTCGCCGGGGTGGCCGCGGGCGTCGTCTGGGCGCTGCTGGCCGGGTACGCCCGGCGGCTCGCGCCCGAAAACCAGGGCAAGGCGATCGCGCTCGTCATGGCGGGCATCCCGCTGGCGCTGTCGCTCGGCATCCCGGCCGGGACGTTCCTCGGCGGCCTGCTCGGCTGGCGCTCGGCGTTCGGCGTCATGTCCGCGATCGCCGTGGCGCTGCTCCCCTGGATCGTCCTCAAGGTCCCGGACCAGCCGGGACGGACCGGCGCCCGGACACCGGTGCTGCGCACGCTGGCCGTGCCCGGCGTCGCCCCCGTGCTGGCCGTGACGCTGGTGTTCGTGCTGGCCCACACCGTGCTCTACACCTACGTCGCCGCGTTCCTCGGCCACGCCGGGATGGGCGACGCGGTGGACGTCGTCCTGCTCGTCTTCGGCATCGCGTCGATGGCCGGCATCTGGGTCGTCGGCGCGCGGATCGACCGGGCGCTGCGCACCCTGACCGTCCTGAGCACGATCCTGGTCGGCGTCGCCGCGACGATCCTGGCGACCGCGTCGGGCAGCCCGGCGCTGGTCTACGCCGCCGTCACGCTGTGGGGCCTCGGCTGGGGCGGCGTCCCGACGCTCCTGCAGACCGCGGCGGGCAACGCGGGCGGCGACGCGGCGGACAACGCGCAGGCCATGCTCGTGACGCTGTGGAACGCGGCGATGGCCGCGGGCGGCGTGCTCGGCGGCGTCCTGCTCGACGCGGCCGGTCCCGCGTCTTTCCCCTGGACGCTCCTGCTGCTCCTGCTGCCGGTCCTCGCCGTGGTGCTCGGCGCCCGGCGGCACGGCTTCCCGGCGGCGTCCTGAATGGACGAAGGGCCCGGGCGGGTTCGCGCCCGGGCCCTCCAGCTGGTGTTTCAGCAGCGGCCGGCGATGGCCCGCAGCAGTTCCGCGTTCGCGGTGTCACCCGAGAGCTCCCAGGCGAACATCCCGCCGAGCCCCTGCGACTTCGCGTACCCGGCCTTCGCCGACGCCGTCTCCGGCGTGTCGTAGCTCCACCACTGCGAACCGCACTTCGCGTACGCCGTACCGGCGACCTTGCCGTTGGCCGGACACGTCGTCTTCAGGACCTTGTAGTCCTCGACGCCGGCTTCGTACGTGCCCGGGGCGGGCCCGGTGGCGGTGCCGCCGGGCTGCTTCTGCGTCACGCCGTCCCAGCCGCGGCCGTAGAACCCGAGACCCAGCAACATCTTCGACGACGGAACGCCCTGGTGACGCAGCTTCTGGATCGCCGCGTCGGCGTAGTACCCGGCGTGCGGAATGCCCGGGTAGGACCGCAGCGGCGAGTGCGGCGCGGTGGGCCCGGTCGGCTGGCCGCCCGCGACGAAGTAGTCGTAGGTCATCACGTTGTACCAGTCGAGGTACCGGCTCGCGCTGCCGTAGTCGGTGGCGTCGATCTTGCCGCCCTTCGAGCCGTCCGCGGTGATCGCGGCGGTGACGAGCTGGCGCCCGAACTTCGCCCGCAGCGCCTTGACCAGCGTCGTGAACGCCTTCGGCCCGCTGGTGTCGCAGGTGTCGCCGCAGGCGTTCGGGTACTCCCAGTCGATGTCGATGCCGTCGAAGACGCCCGCCCAGCGCGGGTCGTTGACCAGGTTGTAGCAGGACTCGGCGAAGGCCTCCGGGTTCTTGGCCGCCTCCGGGAAGCCGGCCGACCAGGTCCAGCCGCCGAACGACCACAGCACCTTCAGCTTCGGGTGCAGCTTCTTCAGCTCGAGGATCTGGTTGAAGCTGCCGTGCAGCGTGCCGCTGTCGGCCTGGCCGTTGACGCTCATGGTCGCGTCGTAGGGCATGTCGTGGTCGGCCCACGGGTCGCCGACGGCGCACCCGCCGCCCGTGACGTTGCCGAACGCGTAGTTGATGTGGGTCAGCTTCGCGGCCGAACCCGACGTCTCGATGTCCTTGACGTGGTAGTTGCGGGCGTAGACGTCCCAATCGGCGAAGTAGGCCATCACCTTGCCCGAAGGCTGGCTCGCTTCGGCGGACGGCGCCACGACGCCGGCGGCGGCCAGCGCCAGTGCGGCGACGGCGACGCTCTTTCTCATGCGGAGCACGACTTTCCCTTCCGGCCTGCGGACTGGGTGGCGCGCTGAGGCTAACAGGTCCAGACCACTGCGGACCAGGGCGAAACGTTGTGGTCAAAGGTTTCGCGATGACACCGCAGCCCGGCGCGAATTCACGGCGTGGCATGATCGGCCGATGACCGAGTTCGGCTGCGCCCGCTGCTCCGGCGAAGACGCCCTCACCGCGCTGGCCTTCTGCACGACCCGCCTGCGCGAAACCCACCGCCTGGTCGAACAGTCCCACTTCGGCATCTCGCTGCGCGAATGTCCGGAGTGCCGCCAGGGGTTCGCCGCGATCTTCACCGAGTTCGTCGACTTCTCCGGCGGCGAGGACGCGCAGTACTTCGACTTCGTGCCGCTCACCCCCGCCGAGGTGACATCGTTGGCAGCGCAGGGTTCCCGCGTCGACCTCGTGCGCCTGGGCGCGCTCGGCAGCCTCCGGCGGCGGCTGTCGTCGAGCTGGCCGACCGGGGCGGAGAAGCAGATCGGCTGGCGGACCGACCCGCTTTCGGTGCGCGAAGGCCACTGAGCGGCCGGCCGGAGGATCGCCGCGGCCGAGCGGTCGACGTCCGCTTCCGTCGTCGTCCGGCCGGACACCGAAATCCGCAGGTATCGGCGGGCGCGCCAGCTGGTTCCGCCGAGCCGGCAGGTCCCGACGAGGTGGCGCACCGTCGACGGTGGCGTGCCGCTCCTCGCTCGCGACGACGCAGACGCGCGGCGCCCCCGGCAAGCCCGCCATGGCGTCCAGCCCGGGCTCGGCGGCTCGCGCGAGTTCTTCGAGGACGGTCGCGGCCGGTGTCGGAGCGTCGCGGAGCTACCAGCGGGCGGTCGCCGAGCCGGCGCGGGCCAGGAGATCACGCAGTTCGTCCACGACGTGACCGCAAGCCCGAAGTGACGTGCGCCGGAGCCGGGAACAATCGCGGGCCGTGCGGCGTAGCGTCCTGGTATGGAGACCCCGCTGAGCACCGACCGGCTCGTGATCCGGGACTGGACGGTTGACGACGCCGAGGCCGCGTACGGCATCTACGGCGCGGAAGACGTCACGCACTGGCTGACCCCGGCCATGGAGCGCGTCGGCGACATCGGCGCGATGCGCTCGGTGCTGGCCGCCTGGCAGGAGGTGCAGCCGAACCTGCCGCCGCCGCGGGGGCGCTGGGCTGTCGAGCGCAAGGAGGACGGCGTCGTGATCGGCGGGCTCGGCATCCGGCTGCTGCCGCCGTTCGAAGAGGACCTCGAGCTCAGCTGGCAGCTCGCCCCCGGTGTCTGGGGCCAGGGCTACGCGTCGGAGGCGGCGACCGCGCTGATCGAGTGGGCGTTCACCCAGGACACCGAGGAGCTCTTCGCCGTCGCGCGGCCGAACAACACGCGCGCGATCGCCGTCGCCAAACGGCTCGGCATGCAGTGGGTCGGCGAGACCGAGAAGTACTACAACCTGCGGCTGCAGGTGTACCGGATCCGGCACACCGACCTCATCGGCTGACCGGCTCCAGCAGGAAGACGCGGATTTCGCGGTCGCCGGCGCGCACGGCGTAGCGGTCGTACGCCGGCCAGTACAACGCGACCGCGTCCCACATCTCCTGCCGCTCGTCGCCGGTCAGGAGCCGGCCGGTGACCTCGACGGTCCGGCCGGCGATCGCGACCGCCGCCTTCGGCTGGGCCAGCAGGTTCGCCGACCACGCCGGGTGCGCCTCGCCGCCCCAGTTCGAGCCGATGACGACGTACCCGCCGCCGCGCTCGACGTACAGCAGCGGCACCTGCCGGGGTTCGCCGCTGCGCCGGCCGACCGTGGTCAGCAGCAGCGTCCGCAGCCCGACGGCCGCGCCGACCCCGACCCGGCCCCCGGTGACGCGCAGCAGCACCCGGTCGGCGGGCACGAGCGCCCGTCCGAGCACCGCGAACGCCCTGCTCTTGCCGAACCCGGCGAAGACACCTCGCAAACCAGCCACGGCGAAACCCTAGCGGTCACCAGCTCGACGGAGGCGGGGGCGGCACGACCGGCGGCCGGTCGTCGCAGGTGATCGTGTTCGGCAGGAGCCACGGCGCGAGCCAGCCGTCGTTGCCGCCGAGGTCGGTCAGCGCGAACTCCGACCCCGTCGGCGGGAAGTTGAACGACCCGCAGTTGTTGACGGCGACCGCGCCGACACCCCGCGCGGCCACGTTCCGGAACGACGCCGCCCCGGCCGACCGGGCGCTCACCACCGACGTTCCCGTCCCGTCGACGCGCAGGTCCGCGAACCGCAGCCCGGTGATCGAGTACTCGTCCTTCACCGGGAAGTCACTGACCAGCATGATCGCGTTGTAGGTGGAGTCGAGGAAGTGGTCGCCGGTCACCGAGATGTCCGCGGCGATGTCCTTTTCCAGCGCGTAGAACCAGATCGCGCCGAGCCCGATCTTCCAGTTCAGCTCGAACGTCCCGGCCCGGACGGTCGTGTTGTCCGCGATCCGCAGGCTGCCCGCGAACGGCTCCGCGCCGAACCGCGAGCCCACCTGGATGGCGCTGCCCTCGCGGATCGGGTCGGCGATCAGGTTTCCCGAGACGACGTTGTCCACGCCGCCGTAGAGCGCGATCCCGTTGGCCAGCACGGGTGTCTGGACGGTGTTGTGGTCGAACGTGTTCCGCGCGTCCTGCGCCTTCTCCGACCACATGGCCAGTCCGTCGTCGCCGGTGTTGCGCACGAAGTTGTTCGCCACCACCGAGTCCGTCACTCCCGTGTGGAAGTTCAGGCCGTCGGCGATCTGGTCGACGATGACGTTGTTCGTGATCCGCGTGCCCGACATCGGTCCGTCGAACCACAGGCCGACCTTGGTGTGGTGCAGGTACAGGGAGTCCACAGTGGAGTCGTCGAGCGCGCCGCCGATCGCGTTGACCTGGTCGGTGTCGACGCGTTCCCGGACGTCGCCCTCGATCGCGAAGCCGGAGAGGTGGACGTCGTGGCTGCCCTCGGCCTTGCCGTAAATGCCGACACCGTGGCCCTTGACGATCGTGTACCAGCTGCCCGCGCCTTCGATCGTGACGTCGTCGACGATGACGTGCCGGTCGACGCGGTAGGTGCCGGGCGGCAGGTAGACCTTGAGGTGCGCGCGCCGCGCGAAGGCGATGGCCCGGTCCAGGGCGGCGGCCGAGTCGCGGCGGCCGGTCGGGTCGGCGCCGAAGAGCAGCGCGTTGGCGGCGAAGGGAAGCACGCGCGGTGGCGCGACGAGCTCGGAGTCGAGGAGGTCGACGACCGTCCACCCGGCACCCGCCGACGCGGTGAGCCGCACCCGGTCCCCCGCCCGGTACGAACGGCCGAGCAGGAGCCGCTGTTCGTCGTAGAAGTGGGTGGGGCGGAACGGTTTCGCGATCACCGGCGCGGGCGTGGTCGCCGCCGGCACGCACGAGCACTCGGTGATCCACCAGTCCGGGTGCAGCAGGTCCGCGTCCGGGTCGTTGCTGAACGGGTACTGGTTGTACAGCCAGGAATACTGCGAGGTCAGCGTCATCCGCTGGCGGTGAGCGCCGTTCACGGTGACGTCGAGCGGCGCGGTGATCCCGCCGCCGCGCGGGGCGTCCGGGATGCTGTAGCGGACGGTGATCGCGTTCGCCGCGGCCGGCAGCGTGAACTCGACGTACTGCCCGGGCGCCAGCTTCACGGCTCGCCGGCCGGACGCCTCCGACGGCAGCGTGTAGGCCGAGCGGTCGGGCCCGATCACGACACCGTCGGTGCGCGCGTTCTCCGCCTCCTGTTCCAGGAAGCCGACACCGGCACCGCGCCCGGCGACCAGCGCGGGGTCGAGCGCCGCCCGCGTCACGACCGGCCGGTCGGCGGCGGCCGCGGGCGCGGCCACCGACACGAGAGCGGTGACCGCGACGAGCGCGGCTCCGAAGGTGCGTCGCGACATCCAGGGCCTCGTTTCGCCGGAGAGGACTGCGGCGGAAGATTAAGTCACCCTCGCGGATCAAACAAGACTTTGCCCTGAACTTGCAAGAAGAAGTCGATTCCTTGCGAAAGCCGACCGTCTGGCAAGGTTGGGCGGATGACGCGTCCCGAAACCGCCGCCGAAGTGTTCGACGCCCTCGGCACCGACTACGAACACGCCTTCCGGAACCTGGCCGAGCAGCGGGCCGCGCTCACCGCGCTGGCCGAGCGGCTGCCGGCGGGCGCGACCGTGCTCGACCTCGGCTCCGGCACCGGCCGCCCGGCCGCGGCCGCGCTCGCCGCGGCCGGCTGCGCCGTGACCGGGTACGACGTCGCGCCGAAGATGGTCGAGATCGCGCGCGCCCAGGTGCCCGCGGCGCGGTTCGAGGTCGGCGACATGCGCGAACTGACCTTCGAGGACGGCTCGTGGGACGCGATCACGGCGTTCTTCTCGATGCTGCAGCTCCCCCGCGCCGACCAGGAGACGATGCTCGGCCGGCTGGCGGCGTGGCTGAAGCCCGGCGGCCTGCTCGTCTTCGCGACCGTCCCCGCCGACGTGGACGGCGTCGACATCGTCTTCATGGGACACCCGGTCCGCGCGAGCAGCTTCACCGCCGAGGTGCTGAAGGAAAAGCTCGTCGCCGCCGGGCTGGAGATCGTTCGTGAAGAAGAGGCGGTGTTCGTCCCGGACCACCCCGAAGCCGGGCCCGAACCGCACGTCTACCTCACCGCGCGCCGCCGTTGATGAGTCGATCGTGGCGTCAACCCCTCACCGGGCCGATCACCCGGTGGACATGAATTTTGCTCAAGTTCGTGCATGTCCCGGGCCGGGGACCCGAGCTAAAGTGAGGGATGGGCATCGAAGCTCCGGCCAGGCCGGTACCTCGCGAACACCGCGAGCTGGTGCGAGAGATGCTGGCCAGACTGCCCGAATTCGCCGACCGGCTCGCCCAGCTCCTGAGTGAAGAGGACGAGTTCTACCGGCAGGTCGACCACGTCGCGCCGGACGAGCTGCGGCAGGTCTGCCACGCCAACCTCGAACGCGCGCTGTCCGCACTGGCCGAAGGCCGCGGCCTGGCGCTCGACGCCGCCCGCAAGACCGGGCTCGTCCAGGCGCGGCAGGGCATACCGCTGCCCGCGGTGCTGCGCGCGTTCCGGATCGGCGGCACCTTCGTCTACGAAGCACTGCTGGAACTGGCCGGCCCGGAGTTCCTCAACCCCACCCGCACGATCGAGATCAACTCCTACGTCTGGAAGGCGATCGACCTCTATTCGGACGCGCTGACGACGGCGTACGAGCAGGTGGCGGCCGAGCCGTCGCACGCGAACGTGCGGTTGCTCGACGACCTCCTGCGCGGTCGGCTCGCGACTCAGGCCGACATGGAGGCCGCCGCTCGCGAGCTGGGCCTGCCGACGGCGGGGATGTTCGTCGCGGTGGTGACCGAGCGCGTCGAGCCCGACGAGCACGACACGGTCGAGGCCCTGCTGCGGGCGCGCCGCTGGCGCTCGGCGTGGCGGCCGGGCGGCGAAGCGGGCCTGGTGGCGATCGACCGCATCGAGGACGTCCGGCGGCTGCGGGAAGTGCTGGCGTCGCTGCCGGTGGCGGCCGGGATGAGCAAGCCGTTCAGCGGTTTCCCCGACGTCCCGGACGCGCTGCACCGGGCCAGGATCGCCCGCCGCTCGCTGCCCTCGGGGACGGCGGGCGTGGTGGTGTTCGGCGACTCCCCGGTGACGACGCTGGTCGCGGCGGCGCCCGGGATGGCCCGCGACGTCGTGCGGTCGGCTTTGACGGGGGTGCTCGCACTGCCGGACGCGGAGCGCAAGGTCCTGCTGGACACGCTGCTCGCGTGGTTCGCCGGCCACGGCTCGGCGAAGGAGGCCGCGGACCGGTTGTTCGTGCACCCCAACACGGTCCGGTACCGGCTGCGGCGGGTGCAGGACCTGACGAAGCGGGATCTGACCGACCCCGTCGACATCGGGGAGCTGTACGTGGCGCTGGAGTCGGTCCGTCTCGATCCCGACTAGACCGATTGACTTTCGATAGATATCGAGCGATAGTCGTCGCATGATTTCCGAGAAGTGGGCCGTTCGCGCGCTCAGAGTGTTCCTCGTCGTGCTGTTCGGCGTCCTCGTCGTGTTCCAGACGCTGTCGCTGCCCGGCGGGATCGCCTACCACACGCAGCAGAACCCGCACGACGCTCCGCTGCGCTGGCCGCTGACCGCCATCGCGGTGTTCCTCGTGCTGTGCGTGCAGGTGGTGCTCGTCGCGACCTGGCAGCTGCTGACGCTGGTCAAGAAGGACCGGATCTTCACGACGGCGTCGCTGAAGTGGGTCGACGCGATCGTCTGGGCCATCGGCGCGGCGTGGCTGGTCTTCGTCGGCATGCTGCTGTTCGTCGGCTTCAACGCGGACGACCCGGGGATGCCGATGCTGCTGTTCCTGGTGACCGTCGGGATCACCGTGCTCGGCCTGCTGATGGTGGTCATGCGCGCCCTGCTTCGGCAGGCCACTACGCTGCGGTCCGACATGGAAGCGGTCATCTGATGGCGATCGTCGTGCGCATCGACGTCGAACTGGCGAAGCGCAAGATGAGCGTCGGGGAGTTCGCGGAGAAGGTCGGGCTGACGCCGGCCAACGTGGCGGTGCTGAAGAACGGACGCGCGAAGGCGGTCCGGTTCAGCACGCTGGAGGCGATGTGCCGGGTCCTCGGCTGCCAGCCCGGCGACCTGCTGGAGTGGGTGGAGGAGTAGCTCGTGCTCGACGGCCTCGGCCGGTGGTGGCGCCGTCGCGGCGGCACGTGGTGGTGGGCGATCGCCGTCATCGTCGTACCCGTCGCGCTGGTCACCGCGGCCGCGATCACGCTGCTCCTGCTGTTCGTCGGCGGCGGCACCCCCTCGGACCGGATCGAGCTGATCAAGACCGGGCTGACGGTCGGCGCGGGCACCGGCGGCGTCGTCGCGCTGGTGCTCACCGGCCGCCGGCAGCGGACCACCGAGCACGACGCCGCCGAGCGGCGCCTCACCGACCTCTACCTGAAGGCGATCGAGCAGCTCGGGTCCGACAAGGCGGCCGTCCGACATGGCGGCTGCTACGCACTCGAACGCGTCGCGCAGGACAACCCCGGGCACCGGCAGACGGTGGTCAACGTGCTGTGCGCGTACCTGCGGACGCCGTACACCGAACCGGCTCCGGCTCGGGGCGGCGTCCGGCGGCCGCTGGTGACCCGGCGCGGCCTCCGCCCGCCGGCAGCGCTGCCCGCGGGCGACGCGCGGCAGGAACGCGAAGTCCGGCTCACCGTCCAGCGGGTGCTCACCGATCACCTGAATCCAGGCAAGAACCCGAAGCACCCCGAACCGACGTTCTGGCCGGACATCGCCCTCGACCTGACCGGTGCCACGCTGGTCGAGTTCGACTTCATCGGCTGCCGGGTCGGCGCCGCGGACTTCACCGGCGCGACGTTCGCCGGACGGGCTTGGTTCGACTACGCGCACTTCGCCGAGGGCGCCGGGTTCGAGGGGGCGACATTCACCTCCGAGGCCAAGTTCGCCGGCGCCGTCTTCGGCGGCAGCGCCTGGTTCGAGGACACGACTTTCGCCGGCGAAGCCCGGTTCCACGGGGCGCGGTTCGAAGGGTCCGCGGTGTTCTGGCGGAGCCGGTTCGCCGGCCCGGCGGCTTTCGACCTCGCGGAGTTCGCCGAGAAACCCGACTTCGGCACCGCGACCTTCGCCGAGCCGGCCACGTTCGACGGCTAAGCCGCGTCCGCCTCGACCAACCGGGCCAGTTCCAGCAACGTCCCCTCGAAACCCGGACCCGCGGTGAGCGCCACCGTGAGCGGGCCCCCGCGCCGGCCCGTGCCCACCGGGAGCGTCACCGCGGGTTCCGTCCACTGCGGACAGTCCACCGCGGCCGAGACCACCACGTCCGGGTGGTGGCGGCCGCCGGCGTCGAGGTCGAGGACCACGTTGCCGTGCAGGGAAAGCAGCGCCGCCACGTCCGCGACCGCGTCGCGCAGCTCGCGGTCGGCGATCGAGTCGGAGTGCGCGCCGATCGCCGCGGGGGACGGCTCGCCGCCGAGTCTCGGCACGATCACGCCGAGGTCGCCGAGCGTGCAGGCCAGCGGCCGGATGCCGGGCACGCCGGCCAGCGGGTCGGTCAGCGTGATCCCCGCGCTCGCGGCCGCCGCCACGATCCGGGCCCGCCAGCGCGCGGTGGCCGCGATGGCGACCATCGAAGGGTCCTGGGGCAAAAGGGATTCTCTCCTTTGCGGTCCGGCGCGGCGGAGTGAGGATCGTCCGATGGTGGGCCCGTGCCCGTTGTGCCCGGGAACAAACTTGTTTGGTCGCTTGGTCCGAACGGCCGCGCACATGCGACCTTCCGGTGGCACCGGGTGTCTGTGACCGCCGGTCACACTTTGACGCGCGGCGTGGCGCGGGCCACTATCCGCAGCACTGATTACCGCCGGGTAATTTGTGCTGTCGACGAAGACGACCCAGGAGGACCGTTGCGACGTGCTTTCGGCCTGATCTTGCTGGCACTGGGCGTCTTCGCCGCCGCGGGAGCGGTGCTCCTCCCCACGTACGTGTACCCGAAGCTCGCCAAGGTGCCCCTCGACCAGGACTCGACGTCGGTGCTCGAGGGCACCGCGAGCAAGGTCCTTGCCGTCACCGACAACGGCACCGGCCCGGTGTCGAACATCCGCGAGAACGCCAAGCTGACCGCGGTGGCGCACGTGCAGTCGAACTTCGCCGCGCCCGAGATGCACCAGGACACCGACTACGCGGTCTGGCTGCTCGCGGTGCAGGTCACCGACGACGCCGACGGCACGGTGCTCAGTGCCAGCAAGCGGCAGGTCTGCTTCGACCGGCGCACCGGCGAGGGCTACGACCCGCGCGGCGCGACCGACCCGATGTGCGCCGCGAACAGCAGCTACGTCACCGAGCTGAAGGACAAGGCCGACCAGGACGGCCAGAAGCCGCCGGAGACGAACATCGAGAAGGCGCAGCCCGGCCTGAACTTCAAGTTCCCCTTCGGCACCGAGCAGAAGGACTACAAGGTCTACGACGACAACACCGGCGCGGCCGTCACCGCGCGCTACACCGGCACCGAGACGGTGAACGGCATCGAGACCTACAAGTTCGTCCAGGACATCCCGGACACGAAGCTCGACTCGAAGAAGGTGCCCGGCTCACTCGTCGGCTCCGAGCAGTCCACTGTGGACGCGGACCTCTACTACCGCGGCGTGAACACGCTGTGGGTGGAGCCGGTCACCGGGATCGAGGTCAAGCAGCAGCAACAGCAGCACCAGGAACTGCGGACCCTGACCAGCGCGGCGGTCGTGTTCGACGGGACGCTCGCCTACAACGGCAAGACGATCTCGCAGATGGTCGACCAGGTGAACGCGAACAAGGGCAAGCTGGAGTTCCTGTCGAGCACCGGCCCGCTCTGGCTCGGCATCGGCGGTGGCGTGCTGATCATCGTGGCGATCGTCCTGCTGGCCCGCCGCCGGCGGCCGGAGCCCCCGACGTCGCACCGGCGGCGTCAGGTGGCCTTCGCCGGCAGCTGAGTCACTTCCTCCGCAAGACCAGCACCAGATTCCACGACGCGATCTCACGCAGGCCGGGAATCCGCACGATCCACATCGCCCAGCTCGGGTGGTAACGCGGGTACCCGGCCACGAGATCGGCGAGCGGCGTCTTCTTCGCCCAGTGGAGCGCGGCGCCGACCGAAACGGGAAACAGGCTTTCACCGAATTTGTTCTTCGGCTGCTTCCCCTCTTTCCGGGAATACCGCTCCCGGGCGTAGTACCCGCCGAGGAAATGCCACGGCGCGGTCTCGTGACCGCCCCACGGGGAGAACCACGGCGTGAACGACGCGAAGACCGTGCCGCCGGGCTTGGTCACCCGGCACATCTCCTCGAGCATCACCCACGGCTCGCTGACGTGCTCCAGCACGTTCGACGAGTAGCAGACGTCGACGGAACCGCTGCGCACCGGCAGTTCCGTGCCGCTGGCGCGGATCATGTTCTCGCCGGGTTCACCGCGTGCGGACAGCTCGCCGACGTCCGGGTCCAGGCCGAGGTACACCGCGCCGGCCGCGCGGAACGCGTCGGAGAAATACCCGGGGCCGCCGCCGACGTCGAGCACCGTGCGCCCGGACAGCGGAGTGTGCGCCGCCAATTGCCGGACGGAGTCGGCGGCCAGCGCGGAATAGAAGCCGTCCGGGTCCGTCTGCTCGGTGAGGAACGTGCGGAAGAGCGTCACGGAACGGCCGAGCGTGGCCCGGTGCGGCCGGTCGACAACAGAATTACCTACCATTGAACCGTCGCTTTCCCGATTACGTTCCTCTACTGTGTACGCACCGGTAACCTAGCATCGTCGCTACAGTTTGGATAACCCGATGGAACGACCTCGTGTGCTCCTCGTCAACTGGCGCGACACCGGCCACCCCGAAGGCGGCGGGTCGGAGCGGTACGTCGAGCGGATGGCCGAAGGGCTCGCGAGAGCCGGGTACCGGGTCGAAATCCAGTGCGCCGCCTACCCGGGCGCGACCGCGGGCGAGTGGCGCGACGGCGTCCGCTACCGGCGCCGCGGCAACAAGTTCGGCGTGTACGCGCACGCGGTGCGCGCGATCCGCCGGGCCCGTGCCGATCTCGTGGTCGACGTGCAGAACGGCATGCCCTTCTTCGCCCGGCTGGTCGCCGGGTGTCCCGTGCTGGTGCTCGTGCACCACGTCCACGAGGAACAGTGGATCAGCGCGCTCGGCGAGACCCTCGGCCGCGTCGGCTGGTGGATCGAGTCGCGGCTGGCGCCGTGGCTGTTCCGGAAGTGCCGGTACGTCACGGTTTCCGAGGTCACCAAGGCCGAACTGGCCGGGCTGGGCGTCGAGGGCGAGCGGGTGGCCGTGGTGCCGAACGGGCTGGACGCGCCGCCGGCGTGCGAGTCCGAACGGGACACGACGCCGACGCTGGTCGCGGTGAGCCGGCTGGTGCCGCACAAGCGGATCGAGCACGCCATCGACGTCGTCGCGCGGCTCGCGCGGCGCTGGCCGGAGCTGAAGCTCGAGGTGGTGGGCCAGGGGCCGTGGGACGAGGTCCTGCGCGCGCACGCGGTTTCGCGCGGGGTCGCCGACCGCGTGGTGCTGCACGGCTGGGTCGACGAGCACGCCAAGCACGAAATTCTCGCGCGGTCGTGGCTGCACCTGTGCCCGTCGGTCAAGGAGGGCTGGGGCATCGTCATCATGGAGGCGGCGGCGCACGGCGTGCCCTCGGTCGCCTACCGCGCGGCGGGCGGGGTGGCCGAATCCATTGTGGAAGGTCGCACGGGTCTGCTCGCGGACGACTTCGAGGACTTCACGGCCCAGGTGGACGGCCTGCTGGCCGACGGCCTGCGGCGCGCGGAGATGGGCTTGGCCGGCGCCGAGCGGGCCGGGATGTACAGCTGGGACGCGAGTGCGGGGCAGTTCGAATCGCTGGTCCGGGACGTCTCCGGGCTTCCGGCGCCACGGCCGCGGGTCCTGGGTCAAGTGGCGCGGGGTGAAGCGCTGGCTTCGTGAACCGCGGCCCGGAACTCCTCCAGCAACCGCTCCGCCGCCGCCGCGTCGAAGTCCCGCCGACGAGCCCGCACCGTCACCGTGGTGACGTCCCCCGTGGTCGCCGCGCCGAACGCCACTCCTGACCGGCCGCTCGCCGCCGGGTAGAACGCCAGCGAGCGCACGGTGTCCCCGGTGGACACCACACCGAGGTTGGACACCAGGAACGTCGAGCCGAGCCGGCCCGCCAGCAGCCGCGTGCCCAGCCGCGCGAGCCGGCTGCTGCGGGCCGGGAAGTCCGGTTCCGGTGGCTGGGCCGCCAAGACCGCGGCGACATCGGCGCCGGGACGCAGCCGCAGCCGGAAGAACGCGCTGTCGTGCACCGGTTCCGGCGCCGCGCCGGACCGCCACGACGCACCCAGCGCGGCCACCACGCGGGCCGTGCGAGCGCCGTGCGCGCGGTTCCAGCGGCCGGTGGCGCGGGCGGCCGCCGCGACGAACCCCGCCGCCCCCAGACGCAGCCGTGGCTCGTGCCGGGCGCAGAAGACGTCACCCGACGCCACCGCGGCCCGTTCGGGCGTAATCCGGCCCGGGGGCGCGAAAAGTGCCTCAGCGAGCCGCTGGAGGGCCGAAAGCGCAAAGGGTTTGCCGCCGGCGCGCTCGCCGATCCCCGTCGCCCCCGAGGAAACCGGGACGTCGAGCAGGACGCCGAGCAGCGAGAGCAGGCCGAGACCGTCGAGGGCACCGTGGTGCGCGGCGACGAGCAGGGTGGACTCACCGACGGCGACGCGCAGGAGCGGCGCACCGCGTTCGTAGGGCGCCGAAGCGAAGCGGTCGCGAGTGGCCGGCAGGTCCGTGGCCTGCTCGATTTCCGGCACGGCACCGAGGTGCGGGTACTGCTGGACGGCGGCCGCGAGCCGGGCGCGGAGCTTCTCCGGTTCGGGTGCGGCCGTGCCGAGGTCCGCTTCGAGGAGGATGCTCCAGGAAACGGTGGGGTCGCCGTAGAGCCCGACGACGCGGTGCGCGTGGTCGGAGGCGAGCCGGGTCACGCGTCAGCGGTTCCCGTAGATCTTGCCGGGGTGGTCGGCGGGGTTGTACTTCACCTGCGCGTTCAGCTTTTCCTGCACCTGGGCGGAGCTGTCCGGGTCCGCGCCCTGGGTGAGGGCGAAGCCCGCTCCGGTCGCGAGACCGCCTCCGAGGATGACGGCGGCGACCACGCCGATGACCGTGCCCACGTGTCACTCCTTCCGCGGCGGGAGATTCCTGCCGCGGCCCAATGTACGCATCGGTAACATGCGGCACAACAGTGCGACGCACAGCGACGCGAGCGCTACTCCGTTCGCCACCAACGCGGGCGCCCAGGAAATCGGTTTCACGGCCGGCACACCCGGGGTCCGGTAGAGCGTCAGCCAGTCACCGGACCACACCGGCGTCGCGTCGGCGAGCAACCGCTTGTCGACGTCGCCGGGGGTCCCGTGTTCCACGAGGATCCAGCCGATGCCCGCCTCCGTCAGCTCGCGCGCGGACGTCGCGGCCCGGACGTCGCCGATGCGCGGGTCCTCGCCGGCGACGCGGTCCGCTCCCACTTGGAGGGTGTCGTCCATCAGCACGGGTTTCGGCAGGACGCGCGGCGCCGGGTCGAGCTGCGTGCGGTCGTCGTTCCAGGCGAACCCGCGGAACGCCGACAGCGGCAGCGTCAGCACGTCGCCGGGGCGGTCACCGAGCACTTCGGACACTGCCTGCCAGTCCGCCGGATAACGCACGGTGGAGAGCCGGCCCCAGCCGCCCCACGCCAGGTCGGGCAGGGTCAGCAAGGGGAAGACGGCCGCCGCGGTCACGAGCGCGACGCGGCCGCGGTCGGTCTTGAGCTTGGCCGCGGCGACCTCGATGGCGAGCGCGAACCCGAGCGCGAGCGGCAACGCCCACCAGGCGACCCATTTCTGGGCGTCCCGCAGGAGTCCCGCGCCGGGCAGGTGACGCGTGGCGGCGGTCAGCACCGCGTCGCCACCCGGCAACGTCGCCAGCGACGCCAGGAGCACGCCCGCGAGCCCCAGGGCGAACAACGACCGCGCCGGCGCCTTCCCCCACCGTTCGGTGAGTGGCTTCAGACCGGCGACCGCGATGGCGACGACGATGAGCGTCAGCACCGGGACGAGCGGCAGGGAACGGCTGCCGGGCACGGTTTCGGAGTTCCAGATCCCGCCCAGGCCGAGCACGCTGAACAGCGCCGGGCCCCAGCTTTCCGCGCGGGCGCTGAACGCCGTGACGCCGGCCGGGTCGGAGTACGTGCCGCCGGCGTTCAGGAACGTCGGGACCAGCCACGGCAGGTTGAGCACGATCGCGAGGGCGAGGGTCTGCCACAGGCGGCGCGACCCGGCGGCGACGGCCATGACGACGACGGCGAGCACGCCACCCGGCGGCGTCAGGACGGCGGGCGCACAGGCGATGACGAGTCTCGGCAGCGCGTTCGGTTCGTGCTTCCGCGCGGCGAGGCCGGCGCGGACGATCCAGGGCAGGGCCGCGTACGTCAGGAGCAGCGGCCAGTGCCCGATGAAGAGCCGCTCGGCGACGTACGGCGTCCAGGCGTACGCGGTCGCGGCGACGAGCCGCGTGCCGAGGTGTTCGGTCGGGACGAGCCGGCCGGCGCCCTGCGCGGCCGCGAAGATCGCCAGCAGCAGCACGATCTTCTGGACGATCTCGCCCGGCAGCACGGTGGTGGCGAGCGCGACGGCGGCGTCCGCGGGCACGGACCGCGGCAGCGTGCTGCCGATCCCGAACGCGTCCGGCACGAAGTACTGGCGGGGCGCGAACACCATGTCGTAGCTCAGGACGAACCCGCGGCCGAGCAGCGGCGCGCAGACGGCGAACGCGAGCAGGACGGACACCGCGGGGAGCGCGAGGCGTCTGCCCGGTGCGTCCACGGCCCTTCCTTTCCGGTGTCCGCGCGGTTAGGGTCCCTGGAAATTACCCGCCGGTAATGGGAGCCCGCCGTTGAGCGTAGCCACCGAAGAACCGGCCCGGACCGGCAACCGGGTCGCGGCGATCCTCGTCTCGCTCGCGCTCGCGGGCAACAACGCGGGCAGTTACGTGCTGAGCCTCGCGGCCGCGCGGATCCTCGCGCCGGGGGCCTTCGGGGAGCTGAGCTCGCTGCTGGCGGTGCTGGTCATCGGCGTCGTGCCGGCGATGGGGCTGCAGACGGTGGTGGCGCTGCGGGTCGCGCGCTCGCCGTCGCTGGCGCAGGGTTCGCTGTTCGCCCTGGGGCTGGTGACGAGCGCGATCGTCGCCACGGCGGCGTTGACGCTCAGCCCGTTGCTGGTGCTCCTGCTGCACCTGGGCTCGCTGACGCCGGCGCTGCTGGTGACGGCCGCACTCGGGCCGTTGACGCTGCTGGGCGTGTTCCACGGGCTGCTGCAGGGCGCCCACCGGTTCGCGCTGCTGGCCGGGCTGATCGCGCTGGAGGGCGTGGGCAAGGTCGGCGGCTCCCTGGTGGGCCTGCTGGTGTCGGGGTCGCCGACGGGTGCGCTGGCCGGGACGGCGCTCGGGTCGCTGGCGGTGGTCGTGGCGGGCTGGCTCGTCTGCGGCCGCCCGCGGCCGCGCTGGGCCGACCGGCACGGCGCCGAAGTGCTCCACACGGCGCAAGCGATGCTGGCGCTGGTGCTGCTGGTCAACCTGGACCTGGTGCTGGCGCGGCACACGCTGCCGTCGTCGGCCGCCGGGGAGTACGCGCTCGGCGCGATCGTCACGAAGATCGCGTACTGGCTGCCGCAGGCGGTGGGGGTGTTGGTGTTGCCCCGGTTCGCGGCTTCTTCGGGACGTCGGCGGGCGTTGCCGGTGGCGTTGGCCGTGTGTGCCTTTTTGGACGCCTTCGTGGTGCTGACGTCGGTGGTGCTGGGGCCGTCGCTGCTCGCGGTGATCGGCGGTGCGCGGTACGCCGGAAGCACGATGCCGGTGTGGCCGTTCGCGGTGGCGGGGTCGATGCTGGCGTTGGTGCAGATCCTGTTGTACGCGCGGTTGGCGGACGGGGATCGGCGGGTGGCGGTGCTGATGTGGGCGGCGGTCGGCGTGGAGGCGTTGCTGATCACCGCTTGGCTGCACGGTTCGGCTACGCAGGTCGTGACGGTCGCGGCCTGCTGCGCGGGCGGGTTGGCGGTGGCGGGCGCGATCCTGGAGCTGCGGGCGCGGCGGACGGCATGAACGACTCGTTCATGCCAACCGCCGCCTGAACGACTGCGCCAAAGGCGAGAGGCCCCCGAGAACGGGCACCGACGAGAACCCAGACTCCCCCGCACCCCGATCCAAAGCCAAAACACGGCCGGCAGCACCGGGTCAAGGCATCTTTCCCGCCTTGACCCGGTGCTGCCGGCCGTAGTCACAATGACAGCTTCGGGGTGCCGAAAGGCGCTTTGGCAGGACAGCTGCCCCCGCCCGGCACCACCGCCCGCGGAACGCCGGGCCGAAGAGGCGCTTCGGCAGGATGCCGAGTTCCGGTAGTCATCAACGACTCTTTCATGTCGCCGGACGACATGAACGACCCTTTCATGTCGTTCCTGGCCGGGGCGGGCCCCCCGTTTTCCACGCTACCGGGAGGCACCGACAGTTTCCGGTGCCTAGGTCGACTGCTCCGTCGGGTTGTCCCCACGGGTGAACCAGTCCACGCACGTCGCCACCATCGCGGCCGCCGCCAGCAGCAGCGCCGCCTGGGTCACCGGGCCGTACGCCCACTCCTGGCCGTGGCCCAGGACGCGGCCCGTCACCGACACGACCGCCGCCACGGCCATCCCGCCGAACGCCAGGTACCTCGGCGCGCGGTCCCAGAGCTGCCGGGCCAGCAGGCACGCGATCAGCAGCACCACCGGGAGCATCCCGCCCAGCGCCACCAGGAGCCCGATCAGCGCCACCGGCACGAAAGCACCGCCCGGCCGCACCGCGGACGCCCGCCGCCGGGCCGGCCAGAAGACGCCCACCAGCAGCAGGAACACCGCCACCGCGCCGACCAGCAGCGAGATGCGGTACGCCGAGTCCGGCGTGAACGACAGCGACACGACCCCGCCCGCGCCGGCGGGGACGATCCATGCCTGCTGCCAGCCGTCGACGCGGGTGCGGGTCAGCTCGCGTCCGTCCAAAGTGGCCACCCAGCCCGCGTTCGCGTTCTCCGGGACCGCCAGCACCGCCTCCGCGCCCGGCGCCACCGTCACCGACCGCGAAGCCGCGTCCCACTTCCCCACCTGCACCGCGCGGTGCACCGGCGGGGCCGGCTCGACCGCGGGGCGCAGCCACAGGTCCTGGACGACGAAGGAGTCCGAACGGTCCGTCCGCAGTTCGTGCCCGCCGGACGGCAGCGAGATCCCGCCTTCGGAATCCCGGCACATCCGCAGCTCCAGCGGCCGGTGCGCGATGATGTCGGCCAGCGTTCCCTGCACCGACGTCCGGTAGTCCAGCCCGTCGAGGTGGACGTTCGGCCCGGACCCGCACGGCACCGTGAACGCCGGGTCCGGCCCGGGCAGCAGCCCGTCGGTGCCGGACAGTTCCAGGCTCCCGATGCCCACCACGGCCCGCGCCGCGGGGTCGTCGTCGTCACCCGGCAGCACGAGCTGCAGCTGGTCGGTGCTCAGGGGTTCGAAGGACGCCGACCCGCTCGCGTCGAGCTGGACCGTGCGCGACCCCGTCTTCGCCACCAGCTCCACCTGCCGCGGCGCCCGCGCGCCGCTCGCCGGCGCGACCCCGATGTGCAGCCCCGAAATCCGCTTCGGCGCGGTCCAGTTCAGGGTGAGCGTCGGGCGCAGGTCGGTGACGTCGGGGCGCCACGTCGTGCCTGCGTCGCCGTCCACCGCCGCGAACCCGCCCGCCGCCGGGTCGCCGCCCAGCTGCGACGTCGACGCCACCGTGACCCCCGGCAACGAGAGCGGGTTCTTGCCGCCGCCCGCGGGCAGCACCGTGCCACCGACGAGGAACGTCTGCTCGGCCGGAGTGCTGAACAGGCGCCGGATGCCGTCGGGCTCTTCGCCGTCGCGGGCCGCGGACGCGTCGCACCGCACCGCGCCCTCGGCGGGCAGGCACGCGAACCGCGGCGCGGCACCCCGCGTGAACGCGAACCCGGGTGCGGGCCCGGCGGGCAGGTCGGCCGGGACTTCCAGCGCGCGCTGCGGTTCCGTGTCCGGGATCTTCAGCTCGGCGATGCCGACGTTCCCGTCCTGGCGCCCGACCACCAGCGACAGCAGCGTGATCCGCACCTTGCGCGTCACACCCGCCGCCACGGAATAGGTGTGCGGCCCGGCCCCGCGGATCACCTGCTGGTCGACCGAGCCGTTGTCGGTGGTGATCCGGACCCGCGTGGCCGGCCAGCCCACGCGCAGGTCGTCGACCATCTCCAGGTCCACCGAGTTCACCAGCCGCGGGGTGTCCAGCTCGACCTCGAGCCACTGGCCGATGGGGCCGGTGAACGACGACGAGCGCCACGACGTGCGCGGGTCGCCGTCGATCGCCGCGAACGGCTGGTGGCCGGGGTCGGACCCGCCGAACGCGTCGGCGAACGACGCGGCCGTCGACGCCGTCACCGCGCGGATGCCCCGGTAGGCGGCGACGGTCTGGTGCTCTTCGCCCGGGAACGGCAGCACGTCCCCCGCGGCCCGCTGCTGCCGGAACGCCTCACCGGCGGTCAGGGTCTGGCTGAGGTTGTCCCGCACGCCGCCGACGTTCCGCTCGGCGCGGCGCAGGCCGTCGGTCACCAGCCGCGGCCCGCCCGCCGAACCGCCGTCGCCGGTCAGCACCGTCGGCGTCGACGGGTCCAATTGCCCGGAATCGATGAGGGGCAGCAGGTTTTCCGGTCCGCCGCTGACCGTCGGGACGTCCGTGGTGGCCGTCGCCGTCGCGAGGGGCACGGGCTTGCGGACCTCGTAGATCTCCAGGGGCCCGAACTCCGCGGCCTTGCCGATACCGGGCGAACCGGCGAGCCCGGCCCGCAGGGTCGCGATCGGCGGCGCGGTGCCCCGGTCGCGGTCGATGTCGTTGCGCAGCAGCAGGAATCGGTACCCGGACCGGGCGAGCAGCGCGGCGAGGCCGGGGTCGCCGCGGCCGTCGGCCAGCGCCGCGTCGACCGAGTCCATCAGCCGCGTGTTGCCTTCGGACCCGAGCGGCACCTGGTTGCGCACCGCCCACGGGCTCTTCGCGATGGCCTGCGCGGGTTCGTCGACCGTGCGGCCCCAGTCGTATTCGCCGAACCCGGTGGCCGGTAGCAGCAGCGTCCGCGCGTTCGGGTCGGCCTTGGCGACGTAGCCCATCGCGGCGTACCAGTAGCCGGGCACCTCGTCCCAGCCCGGCCCGGAGCGCAGGTTCAGCAGCCACGCCGGCGCGGCCATCACGAGGACCAGCAAAAGCCCCAGCGCCGGCCGCAGGAACCGGCGCGCGGACTTCAGCCGCACCGGGCTCGCGATGCCGTGGACGAACGCCAGCATCAGCGGCAGCCGCAGCACCGGCTCGAACTTGTGGACGTTGCGCAGCGGGGCGAGCGGGCCGTCGAGCAGGTGCCGGACCTGTTCGGCCAGCGGGCTGTCGAGCGTGCCGACGTACCCGATGGTCAGCAGCGTCAGCCCGGTGAGGACGCCCAGCACGAGGAACCGGCGTTCGGGCAGGCCGCGACGGGTCAGGCCGAGCAGGCCGACGCCGGCGACGAGTCCCGTCGCGAGCATCAGCACCGGGTTGTCGATCAGCGACCAGCCGCCCGGCCACCACGGCGTGCCCTGCACGACGTAGGCGACCCACTGGTTGGTCCCGCGCAGCACCTCGAACAGCGACATCGGCGCGGTGGTGTTCGTCGCGGACTCGATGTAGTCCAGGAACGGCAGGCTGTATTCGCCGAGCAGCAGCAGCGGCAGGATCCACCACAGCGTCGCGCCGACGACGAAGACGAACCACCACAGGACGAGCTCGACGTGGTGGCGCGTCCACTTGCGCGTCAGCAGCCACAGCCCGGGCAGCACGAGCGCCATCACGACCATCGCGCCGTTGACCCCGCCCATGCACAGCACGGCGAGCGCGGACAACCCGGCGGCCCGCCGCGGCGAACCGATCGTCCCGGCCCGCACCAGCGGCACCAGCACCCACGGCAGCAGCACGGCGGGCAGCATTTCCGCGGACAGACCGCCGATTTCGGTCAGCATGCGCGGCGCGAGCGCGTACCCGAGCGCGCCGATCAGCCGGGTGCGCTCGGTGCCGAGCTTCATCGCGCGCGCCAGCAGCAGGGCGCCGCCGAACGCGGCCGACAGCAGGATCGCGCCCCACAGCCGTTGCGCGATCCACGCCGGCATCCCGACGGCCTGGCACAGCGCGAAGAACGGGCCCATGGGGAAGAGGTAGCCGTACGCCTGGTTCTGCAGCTCCCCCGCGGTGGCCTGCGGGTTCCACAGGTGCAGCGCGCGGCCGAGGAACGCGAGCGGGTCGACGGCGAGGTCGAGCTTCGTGTCGAACGTCGTCTTCCCCGGCATCTGCAGGAATGACAACGTGGTCAGCGCCAGCACGATCCACGTGCTCGGCCGGCGCACGAACGCGCCCACCGAGAACTTCCGGGCGCCGCTCGAGGGCGGGGCGTCGTCCCGGGACCGTTCGCGGGTGGCGGTTACCATCCGGTAGATACTAGGCCGAAACCTGGCTACCATGTGCCGACGAATTTCTCCGAGTCCCCGAACTCCTGGCAGGTGCGCCATCTCGTTCGAAGATGCCTGGGCCTTGGCCGAACCCGTCAAGGGCTGGATGACGCGCGCGCAGGGCGAAGCGCTGTGGAACGCCGTGTGCCGCCTGGAGAAGGGCGACGTCGTCCTGGAAATCGGCAGCCACCAGGGCAGATCCACGATCGTCCTGGGCGCGGCGGCCCGCACGGCCGGCGCCACGGTGATCGCCGTCGACCCCTTCGTCGACGGCCGGCTGTTCGGCGGATCGCCGACGCGGCAGCTGTTCGAGCGCAACATCCGCCACGCCGGGCTGGACGACGTCGTCGAGCTCGTCGCCGGTTACAGCACGGAACTGCGGCCTGACTGGGACCGGCCCCTACAGCTGCTTTACATCGACGGCAAGCACGACTACTGGACCTACACCGACGACCTGCGCTGGTCGGCGCACCTGCCGCCGGGCGCGGAGATCCTGGTGCACGACTGCTTTTCCTCGATCGGCGTCACACTCGGCACGATCGCGAAAGTCCTCTTCGGACGCCGGTACACCTATGTGGACCGCGCGACTTCGCTGGCGCGGTTCAAGCTCACGCCACCGTCCACGGCGGACCGCCTGCGCGTGCTCGCGCAGCTGCCGTGGTTCCTGCGCAACGTCGTCGTCAAAGTGCTGCTGCGCCTGCGGTTGCGGCCGGTCGCGCGGCTGCTCGGGCACGACAGCCCGTACGACCCCTACTGAGCGACGGGTTTCCCGACCTCGACCCGCGCGACGCACACCGGCGCGCCCGGGCTCGACAGCTGTAGTCCGATGTGGTCGAAGAGGCCGTCGACCGGCAGGTACAGCGAGTGCAGCCCGGCCTGGAACCACACCGGCGTCCGGTCGACGAGGCCTTCGCCGCCGTCCGAGGTGAAGTAGTCGATCTTCAGCAGGTGCCGGCCGAGCACCGGTTTGTCCAGCGGGACGCGCACGAGCGTCTCGCCCACCGTGTACCCGCAGTTCGGCACCGGTCCCGGGACCCCGCGGGATTCCGCGGCCACGCCGGTGATCAGGTGCGGCGTGCCGGTGGCGTCGAGCTGGTGCATCCGGTTCGTCGGCTGGTCGAAGTGCGTGCCGGGGACCAGGCCGGCCACGCGCGAGGCCTGGGAGTCCACGCCGAACCACTCGTGGACCACATCGGACGGCACGAACGTGTCGTAGAAGACCAGATCCGGGTCCTCGGCGACGGCGGCCCGGACGTGGCCGAGGTACTGCGCGGAATGCTCGAACCGCAGCGCCGGGGCGAGCCCGGAGAATCCGATGATCGAACTGATGAGCAAAAGCAGGCACACGGCTAGCGCGATCGGCCGTTCACGCTTTCCGCCGGACGGCGCAATTTCCCCGGGTCGCAGAAAAGCGAACGCTCCACAAAGGGCGGCCACGAACGCCAGCTCGGCCAGGTACCTCGGGTCGTCCCCCGCGGCCGGGCCGACTTCGCGCAGCCGCGTGAACGCCAGCAACCCGACGTCCAGGGCGAGCAGCAGCCCGAGCAGCGCCCACGCCCGCCACGCCCGGCGGCCGCCCACGCGCACGCCGAGGACGAGCACCCCCAGTGCCGCGGCGAACAGCAGGACCACGACGGCGAACGGCGACGGCGCCCAGGTCGCGCCCGGACCGGGCCCGGACCACGGCCCGCCGGCGAGCCCGGGCAGGAAGGTGTCGCCGAGCATCCGGCCGGCCAGGTCGGCGACGGTCCCGGCGGTCATCGGCGTGCCGCCGGGGGCCACCTGGCTCGACGTCAGCGCGAGGTAGCCCACGACGAACGCGGCGAGCAGCGCCGCGTGCCCCGCCCAGTAGCGCCACCGCTCCCGGAAGGACTGTCCGAGCAGGACGGTCACCCCGGCCAGCAGCACCGGGACCACCACGGCCTTCTCGTAGAACGCGAGGCCGAACAGCGTCCACGCGAAGGTGCCGAGCCACCACCGGCCACCCTCGCGCAGGTAGCGGACGTGCCAGTAGAGCGCCCCGGCGGCGGCGAGCACCACCGGGACGATCTGGATGCCGTAGGCGAACCAGAGCGTCGGGACCAGCAGCAGCGTCGAGGCGGTGAACACGGTGAACGGCACCAGGATGGCCCAGCGGCGGCCGAAGCAGCGCACGAGCAGGCACCAGAACAGCACCGTCGCGACGGCCCGCATCAGCAGCAGCGGCACCACGAGCAGCGGGAAGTTCAGCGGCGCCCACCACGTCGCCACCGCCACGACGAAGAAGCCGCCGGGGCTCAGGTGCCCGTGGTAGTCCTGGAAGAGGTACCCGAGGTCGAACGGCCCGGCCGCGGCGGCGCGGTAGGTCATCACGAAGTCGTCCTGCGCGAAACTCCCGTGCAGCGCCGCCCAAGCGTGGAAAACGAACGGCACCACGCCGGCCACGAACGCCGCCAGGACCACAGTGGACGGTCTTCGTGTCACCCGTGGCGCGGGCTTTTCGGTCTCCACCAACACGGGCGTCCTCAATTCTTGCAGGCGGGCGGCTGGCACATGAGCTTGCTCAGTGCCTGGTAGAAGACGTCGGAGATCTTGCGCGGGTCCGGCGTGGTGAACGACTCGCCGCCGGTCGCGGCCGAGACCTGGCGCAGCTCGCTCGCGTCGATGTCCGGGCCGATGCCGATCCCGATCACCGGGAGCGGTTTGCGCGGGTCCTGCAGCCGGCCCAGCTCGGCCAGCAGGCCGGGCAGCCCGATCGAGTCGCTGTCCTCGTTGCGGCCGTCGGTCAGCACGACGACGACGTTGATCCGGCCGAGCTGCCAGTTCTGGCGGGCGTTCTGGTAGGCGGCGAGGATCGAGTCGTACAGCCCGGTCGCGCCGCCGGGCTTCGGCTTGACCGCCTGCAGCGTCGCGACCCCGCCGGCGGCGAGCTGCTGGGAGATGGGCCGCATCGGCAGGAGTTCCTTGTAGTCCTTGTCGCCGTCGAGCTTGGTCGAGAACAGCCAGAGGCCGATTTCCGTCGTGGGCTTGAACAACCCGAGGCCCTGCGTCGCGGCTTCCAGCGTCAGGGCCATCCGGCTGCGGCCGGTGCCGGGGACGGTGGCGGCCATCGAGCCGGAGACGTCGAGCAGCACCTGGACGCGCGCGCTGAGGTTGGCCCCGGCCCACGCCTGCAGCACGCCGTACATCGCGTCGGGTGCCGGCGGCCCGGCCGGGCGCGGCGCGGCGTCCGTGCGCGTGTCGCGGGGCCGGTCGCCGAGCAGCTGCCCGGCCGGCGTCCGGAACCCGGCCTCGGCGAACGACTTCGTCGCGGTCTGGTCCAGCAGCAGCCGCAGGAACCGTTCGGCCGCCGACCGGGACGCCTCCGACGCGCGCGGCAGCACGACGTACGGGTAGTCGAAGCTCGGCACGCCGGCCGCGGGGTACGCGGCGACGAGCTTGCGCGCCAGCACGGACTGCTCCGACGCGGGTGCCGCGGTGAACGGCTGCTTCACCGCGGACGCCTTGCGGATCTCCTCGGTGAACGCCGCCCCGGGGTCGGGCGCGTCCTTCGTCAGCTGCTGCAGGCCGATCAGCGCGGCGATCGCCGCCGGGTCGCGGCTCGGGTCGGGCAGGCCGACCGGGCTGCCCGCGAGGACGTCCGACCAGGACGGTGACTTCCCCGGCCAGCCCGCCTGTTTCGCGACGTCGTCGGTCAGCGCCAGCACGACCGGCGAGCTCGCCACCGACTGGCCGGACTCGGGCAGGTTCCACGCGCCGAGGTCGCGGGCCTGCAGCAGCCAGCTGCTCGACTCCGGCACCCAGACGTCGGGGCCGTTCGCGCCGTTGGCTTCCAGCGCGGCCGCGGTGGCCGCCGACGCGGTCGCGGTGACCTCGACGGTGTAGCAGTCCGGGCCGGGCACCGTCCCGGCGAGCGCCCTGAGCACCGGCGCGACGTCCGGGGCCGCCGTGATGTGCACCGGGGTCGTGGTGTCGCAGCCGCCGGCGGCGAGGCGGTCGCGCAGCCAGTCGACGCCGGCCCAGGCGAGCAGGGCGACCACGAGCAGCACGCTCAGGACGACGACCCGCGCGTCGACGCGCCGGGCCCGCGCCGGGTGTGCCGCCATGCACTCGCCTTCCGTCGTGGAGTCCTGGCAGCTTGCCAGCCGGGTGAGCGGGAAGCCAGACCCGGCAGCGGAAAGTGACGGCTCCCGCGTCAAACCGTGGTGAAGGAATTGCGAAGTGCGGCCATTTTGGTGATTGCTCCGAACTGCGTAACATTCCTGCTTGACGCCCGTCCCACATGGGTAACAGCACGATGGCGGATCGCGGAGACGATTTCGCCGTCCCCGAAACGGCGAACGGAACCGAACGGAGACGCAACCCGTGCGCACGATGTACGACGCGGTCACGGCCGCGAACATCCCCGCCGGCGCGGAGATGGTCGCGGGATACATCGACAAGATCAAGCTCGAACCCTGGTCGGCCGCCGACTGGGCCCGCTTCCCGAACGCGGTCAAGGTCACGATCGTCAAGAAGGCCTCGACCGACGACGGGCACGTCCTGGACGTCGAACCCGGCGACGCCACGCCGGGCGAGGCGCCGGGGTGGGTCCGGATGCGCCGCGCGGCGGGCGCCGACCCCACGATCTACTGCAACCTCTCGACCTGGCCCTCGGTGCGCTCGGCGTTCTCGTCCGCCGGCGTCGCCGAGCCGCACTACTGGATCGCCCACTACAACGGCGATCCCGCCATCCCCGCCGGCGCGATCGCCAAGCAGTACCGCGGGGACGTCGCCCCGGGCTACGACGTCTCGTCCGTCGCGGACTACTGGCCCGGAGTGGACGGAAACGGTTCCGCCTCGACTGGAGTGGAGATCATGGAGCGCATCACCGTCACCCCGCCGAACGCCAACCAGAACACGGTGCGGGTGTTCCTGTCCGGCAGCCCCGGCGCGGCGGTCATCGTCCGGCCGAGGCTGGGCGGTGACGGCTTCTCGAAGCCGATGTGGGTCGGCGACATCTTCGCGTGGGGCAACGACCACCAGGGTGTCGGCCACAACCCGACGCAGGTCGCGGGCTACAACAACAAGCTGACGTCCCACCGGCGCTACGATCTGCCGGGCGCGGTGTGGGCCGACATCAACTACAGCGCGGCCGACGCGTTCGAGATCGACATCGTCGGCTGACGTGTCCCTCGCCCCGGTTCTGCCTTCTCACTGGCAGGATCGGGGCATGGAACGCGTGCTCGGCATCGGTGGGTACTTCTTCCGCGCGGCGGACCCGGAGGCGCTGGGCGCCTGGTACCGGGACTGCCTCGGCCTGGACACGGACGCGAACGGCTTGTGGCGGCAGGAGCCGGGGCCGACGGTGTTCGCGCCGTTCGAGGCCTCGACGGACTACTTCGGATCGCCGTCGCAGCAGACGATGCTGAACTTCCGGGTCGCCGACCTGGACGCGATGCTCGCGCAGCTGCGGGAGAAGGGCGCCGTCGTGGCCGACGACGTCCAGGAGATGGCCGGCATCGGCCGGTTCGGCTGGGTCACCGATCCGGAGGGCAACCGCGTCGAGCTGTGGCAGCCCGCCTGATCGCCTCACGCGGGCGGGAGCGCGCGGCACAGGGCCTCGATCGCGGCCGGGTACGCGTGCTCCGGCGGCGTCGCGTACCCCACGACCAGTCCGTCCATTGTGGACATCGTGCTGGCCGGGTGGCGGAACGCGGCCAGGCCGTCCAGCGCGAGTCCTTGCCACGCCGCGGCTTTCACCGCCGACTGCTCGGTCCCCGGCGGCAGCCGCAGCACCGCGTGCAGTCCCGCGGCGATGCCGGCCGGCACGACGTGCGGCGCCCGGTTCGCCAGCGCGTCGACGAGCAGGTCACGGCGGCGCCGGTAGCGCTGGCGCATGCGCCGGATGTGCCGGTCGTACGCGCCCGCCTTCAGGAACTCCGCCAGCGTCAGCTGGTCGAGCACCCCGGCCCACGCCTCGCGCTCACCCTTCGCCGCGAGCACCGGGTCGACCAGCGCCTCCGGTAGCACCAGCCAGCCCAGCCGCAAGGCGGGCGACAGGCTCTTGCTCACCGAGCCGACGTAGACGACGCGCTCGGGGTCGAGGCCCTGCACCGCCCCGACCGGCTTGCGGTCGTAGCGGAACTCGCCGTCGTAGTCGTCCTCGATGAGCACGCCGCCGGTCGCGCGGACGTGGTCGAGCACGGCCGTGCGGCGGTCGTGGTGCAGCGGACCGCCGGTCGGGAACTGGTGCGCGGGCGTCAGCAGCACGGACGGCACCGCCAGCTCGTCGACGCGGGCGCCTTTTTCGTCCAGGGCGAGGGGAATCGTCTCGACGCCGGCTTTCGCGAAGATCGAGCGGTGGAACGCGAGCCCGTACGCCTCGACGGCGAGCGGGCCGGCCAGCACGGCCGGGAACAGCAGCCGCAGCGCGTGCGCGAACCCCGAGCACACGACGATCCGCTCCGGCGCCGTCCGCACCCCGCGGGCGCGCGCGAGGTAGCCGGCCAGTGCTTCCCGCAGTTCCGGCCGGCCGCGCGGGTCACCGGGGCCGAAAGCGTCGTGCGGGGCGACGTTCAACGCTCGCCGCGCGGCGGCCAGCCATTCGGTGCGCGGGAACGACGTCGCGTCCGGCTGGCCCTGGCGCAGGTTGTACCGGGGCGCCGCTGATCCTGGCGCCTTCTTCGGCGTCCGGGCCGGTGGGAGCGGCTCGGCCCGCGAAGCGACCCGGGTGCCGGAGCCCTGGACCGCGGTCAGCCAGCCCTCGGCGACCAGTTCGGCGTAGGCGTCGGCGACGGTGTTGCGGGCCAGCCCCAGGTCCACGGCCAAGGCCCGGTAGGGCGGGAGGCGGGTGCCCGGGGCGAGCCGTCCGGTGCGGACGGCGTCGCGCAGGGCGGTGATGAGCGCGGCGCGCTTGCCGCCGCCCGTCAGCTCCAGGTGGAGGTCGACTCCCGAATTGACCCACGATTCCGGCACGGAAGTGCACCCTACACAGGGGTCAAAGTAGCCATAGATTTCTGGTCATGACGAACCGAGTGAACTTCGCCAAGACCGCTCCGAAGGCCTTCAAGGCCCTGATCGGCTTCGACGCCGCCGCCCGCGCCGGCCTCGACCCCGCGCTGGTCGAGCTGGTGCAGATCCGCGCCTCGCAGCTCAACCGCTGCGCCTACTGCCTGCACATGCACACCTCCGACGCCCGCAAGGCCGGCGAGAGCGAAGAGCGGCTGCACATGGTCGCGGTGTGGCACGAGGCCACGAGCTTCTTCACCGAGAAGGAGCAGGCGGCGCTGGCCCTGACCGAAGCCGTCACGCTGATCTCGGGCGGCGTCCCCGACGACGTCTACGCCCGGGCCGCCGGCCAGTTCGGCGAAGAGGAGCTGGCCCAGCTGCTCGCGCTGATCTTCACGATCAACACGTGGAACCGCATCGCGATCACCACGGCGAAGGTGCCGGGCACGGACGAGCGGGTCGCGCGATGACCCGCCGGCCGGGCGCGGTGCTGGCGCTGCTGGCGTTCGCGCAGCTGATCATCTCCCTCGACTACAACATCGTGTACGTGGCACTGCCGGACATCGGCCGCGAACTCGGGTTCTCCGCGCAGAGCCTGCAGTGGGTGGTGAGCGCGTACGCCGTCGCGTTCGGCGGGGCGCTGCTGCTCGGCGGCCGGGCGTGCGACCTGATCGGCCCGCGCCGGGTGTTCGCCGCCGGCTGCGCGCTCTACGCCGGGGCGTCGCTGCTGGGCGGGCTGGCCGGCGAGCCCGGCCTGCTCGTCGCCGCCCGGGCCGGGCAGGGCCTGGGCGGGGCGCTGCTCTTCCCCGCGACGCTCACCCTGGTCAGCACGTCGTTCGCGGCCGGTCGTGAACGCAACCGCGCGTTCGCGGTGTGGGGCACCGCGGGCGGCAGCGGGATGATCCTGGGCTCGCTGCTGGGTGGCGTGCTGACGCAGGTGTTCGGCTGGGCGGCGGTGTTCTTCGTGAACGTGCCCCTGGCCGCGGCGGCCGCGGTGCTCGCGTTCGTCCTGCTGCCGGCCGACCCGGCCCGGGTGCCCGGCCGCCGGTTCGACCTCCCCGGCGCGCTGACCGCGACGCTCGGCACGACGCTGGTGGTGTTCGCGCTGGTCGAAGGCCCGGAGCTGGGCTGGACGTCGGTGCTGCTCCCGGCTTTCGCCGGTCTCGCCGCACTGGCCGCGTTCGTGGTGATCGAGCGCCGCAGCCGCGACCCGCTGCTGCCGCTACGGCTGCTGCGGGAGCGCAACCTCGGCACCGGGGCCGTCGTGACGTTCCTCTACATGGGCACGTTCGGGACGCTGCTGTACTTCCTCACCGGGTACTTCCAGGGCGTGCACGGCTACGGCGCGCTGGCGACCGGGCTCGCGTTCGGCGTGCCGATGGTGGCGATCGCGGCGGGTTCGCAGGCGGCGGGCCGGCTGGCCACCCGCTACGGCACCCGGCCGACGCTGGTGGTTTCGCTGGTCGTCGGCGGGGCCGGGGCGGTCATGCTGGGGTTGTCGATGACGCTTTCGGCGTCCTATCTGGAGCTGGTGCCGGCGCTGGTCGTGCTGGGGCTGGGGCAAGGTGCGGGGTACACGCTGATGTTCGGCGCGGCGGCGGCCGGGATTCCGGCGTCGGAGCAGGGAATCGCGTCCGGTGTGGCCTCGACGGCCCAGCAGGTCGGCGGGACGGTAGGGCTCGCGGTGTTCGTCGCGGTGGCCAACGCGGGAACGTCCGAAGTGGACGGTCTGCGCACGGCGGTGCTGCTGGCCGCGGCCGGGATCGCGCTGACGGCGGTGGCGGCCCTGCGGTTCCGCGGCGCCCGGCCGGCGGTGGCGGTTCCGGCCTGAGCAGCCCCCGTTTTCCACGCTACCGGAGGGCACCGACAGTCCCGGCGCCGTCGAGCGCGGCAAACGTCATGAACGACTCTTTCATGTCGTCTGACGACATGAAAGAGTCGTTCATGACACCGGGTCAGTCGGCCAGGGCCAGCAGATCGGCCTCGGGGACCGGCTCCTCGGCCTTTTGCTTCCGGGCGGCGAGACCGCTGATCGCGATCAGCAGGCCCAGCACCGCGATCCCGGTGACCACGCTCAACGCCGGCGTCAACCCGGTGAGCAGCGCGGTCGGCGAGGCTTCACGCCCGCCGTTCGCGGTCAGGACCGCCGTCACGACCGCGAGCCCGATCGCGCCGCCGACCTGCAGCGATGTGTTCAGCAGGCCACCCGCGAGACCCTGCTCGCTGTCCGAGATCCCGGCCGTGGCCTGGATGTTCAGCGAGGAGAACGCCAGTGTGAAGCCGATGCCGAGCAGGATCATGCTGGGCAGGACGAACGCCGCGTACCCCGAGTGCTCGTCCACCCGCAGGAACAGCGCGTAGCCCAGCACGTGCGCGACCACGCCCGCGAAGATCGTGCGCGGCGTGCCGACGCGGTCGATCAGCGGCTCGATGCGCGGCGAGCCGAACGCCACGATCAGCGCCGCCGGCAGGAAGCCGAGCGCCGTCTGCAGCGCGGACCAGCCCAGGACCCGCTGCAGGTACAGCATCACGACGAACTGGAACCCGATGTACGCGCCGAAGAAGAGCGCGCCGCCGAGGTTCGCGCGGGCCAGCGGGCCGGACTTGAGGATCCCCAGCCGCAGCAGCGGGTGGCTGCTGCGCTTTTCGATGACGACGAACGTCACCAGCAGCGCGGCCGCGACGAGGAACGTGATCAGCGTGCGCGGCGCGGCCCAGCCGATCTCCGGTGCCTCGACGACGCCGAACACGAGCAGCAGCGACCCGGCGGCGCCGGTGATGGCGCCCGGGAAGTCGTACCCCTTGCCCTCTTCCCGCCGGTACGACGGGATCAGCTTCCAGGCCGCGACCAGCGCGACGAGCGCGATCGGGGCGGGCAGCAGGAACGTCCAGCGCCAGCCGACCTCGGTCAGCAGGCCGGAGAACACGAGGCCGGCGGAGTAGCCGCTGGCGCCGAACACGGCGAAGATGCTGATCGCCTTGTTGCGCGCGGGGCCTTCCTGGAACGTCGTGGTGATGATGGACAGCGCGGCCGGCGCGGTGAAGGCGGCGGCGAGGCCCTTGATGAAGCGGCTGGCGATGAGCAGCGCGCCGTCGTCGACGAGCCCGCCGAGCAGCGAGGCCAGCGCGAAGACGGCGACGGCCACGAGGAACACCCGGCGGCGGCCGAGCAGGTCGGCGGTGCGCCCGCCGAGCAGCAGCAGCCCGCCGTAGCCGAGGACGTACCCGCTGACGACCCATTGCAGCGCGTTGGTGGACAGGCCGAGGTCGGCCTGGATGGCGGGCAGCGCGACGCCGACCATCGACACGTCGAGCGCGTCGAGGCCGATGACGATCGAAACGGTGAGCAGGACACCCCAGAGACGTGCGTCCCACCGGGTAGCGGTGGTGGACAAGGACACGGAAGAGCTCATGGCGGCGACACTACATGCACACGCATCTAATGTCTAAGCATTTAATGCGCTTGCATCTGATGTCTGCGCATGGTAAGTTGGCCGCCGTGAGCGACGTCGCTGAGCAAGGTCTGGTCGAGGAGTGGCACGAGCTGCTGGCCCGCTACTCGGCCGTGTTCACCACGCTCGAGTGCCGCCTCCAGGAAGAGCACGGCATCGGTGCGAACGAGTTCGAAGCGTTGGAACGCCTCGCGACGTGCGACTTCAAGTGCCGTTCGGCCGACTTGACCGGAGCGATCCACCTCAGCCAGAGCGCGACGTCACGACTGGTGGCGCGGCTGGAGAAGGAGGGGCTGGTCGAGCGGGCACTGTGCGAGGTGGACCGGCGCGGCATCTTCGTGACGATCACGGACGCGGGCCGGGAGAAGTACCTCGCGGCCAAGCGCACGCACCGCGAAGTACTCAACGAAACTCTCCGCTGACTCCCTAGCCGACCGGCCCCTCGGCCGCCGTCACCTGCAGTTGCTGCTGCCCGCCCGACGCGTCCGTCACCGTCAGCGTCAGCTGGTCGCCCGGGTGGTGGGTGTCCATCACGTTCGTCAACGTCGTCGCCGAGTCGATCGGCTTGCCGTCGATCGCCGTGATCACGCTCCCCTTCGCCAGGCCCGCCTTCTCCGCCGGGCCGCGCGACACCACGTCGCGGACCTGCGCGCCGCTCTGGCCGTCCGCCACCGACACGCCGATGAACGCCGTCTTGCCGATGTGGATCTTGTCCGTCGCCGTGCCCGCGACGATCTTGTGGGCGATGTCGACCGCCTGGTTGATCGGGATCGCGAAGCCCTGCCCCGCGCCGCCGCTGCGGCGGCCGTTGAGCTGGTAACCCGTCGATGCCGCCGTGTCCACGCCGATCACCTGCGCGTCCGCGTTGACCAGCGGGCCGCCCGAGTCGCCGGACTCGATGTTCGCGCGGACCTGGATCAGGCCGGTGAGCTGCTCGGACGACCCGCTCGACTCGTCGGACGCGGTGATCGACTGGTCCAGCGCCGTCACCGTGCCCGGCGCCGGCACCGGGTCGCCGCCCTTGCCGCCCGCGTTGCCGAGGCCGAGGATCTGGTCGCCGACCTTCACCGTGCCCGAGTCGCCGATGCTCGCCGTCGGCAGGCCGGAGGCGCCTTCGAGCTGGATGACCGCGATGTCCTCGCCGCGGTCGTAGCCCACGACGTGCGCCTTGTACGTGTCGCCGGTGCCGATGCTGGTCGCCTTGATGCTGGTCGCGCCGGCCACGACGTGGTTGTTCGTCAGGATCTCGCCGTCCGCGGTGAGCACGATCCCGGTGCCCGCCGCGGCCGCGCCCTGCAGGCCGAGCTCGGTGTTGATGTTGACGATGGCCGGGTTGACCTTCGCGGCCACGGCGTCCGCGTCGAGCACCGTCTGCGACGAGCTGGGCTGCCCGGAGAAGCCGAAGTTCTGGTTGCTGCTCGCGGTCGGGCTGGTCGAGGCCGAGATGAGTTGCCCGATGCCGAGCCCGGCGACCACGGCGATCGCCACCGCGATGACGGCGAACGCCAGCGCGCGGACCGGCCGCCGGCGCGGTGGCTGCGGAACGGGCGGCGGCGGATAGCCGTACCCTTGCCGGCCGTAGTAGCCCTGGGGTGCGTAGAAGCCCTGGGGCTGGGTGTACTGCTGCTGCGGGTACGGGCGCCCCCACTGGTCACGGGGCTGCTGGTCGTAGTAGCCCTGGCCGTAGCCGTACGGGTACTCGCCGCCGCCCTGCGGTCCTCGGTCGTACTCGCTCATGCACAGCTCCAGCCCTCGACAAGCCTCCGGCCGTTCCAGGAAACGCCTCGTTCCTGAGAATTTCCTGGCGCGCTTCCATGGACTTGCTGTGGATGTACCCGGCGCGAACGGCGGACATGCCGACGTGACCGACGTTACCCTCGGGGGGTGAAGCGCACCGTCGTGTTCGTGACCGCCGCGGTGCTGGCCGCCGGCTGTGGCAACGAGGTACCGCCGGGCGAGCCGCACCAGCTCGGCTGCCCTGGAGCCGCACGTTCAGCTTCCCGGCCGGCACCGGCAAGCACGAGTACCGGGTGGTCCTGAAGTACACGGACGGGTCGGTGAACGCGACGGCCAAGCTCGACGGCAAGCTCCAGAGCAGCAGCGCGGGCTCCGGCGACGGCCCGTCCACCCAGTCGATGAACGGAGACTTCAGCGACTGACCGCCGGCCCCGCCTCCCGGACCGCGCTCACCGCCGGATCCGTTCCATGCCGGGGTCGACCAGCGGCTCGGCGGCCACGGTGGCCGCGACCCGGCGGCCGAAGTACTCGATCTCCACGCCGCTGCCGATGTCCGCCGACGCCGGGAGCCACGCGTAGGCGATCGGCCGCCCGATCGTGTAGCCGTACGCCGCGCTCGTGACGTAGCCCGCGGCCACGCCGTCGACGAACACCGGTTCCTTGCCCAGCACGACCGTGCGGCCGTCGTCGATCGTGAGGCAACGCAGCCGCCGCGTCGGCGTCCGGCCCTCGAGCGCGTCCCGGCCGAGGAACTCCCCCTTCGCCGGGCGCACCGCGAAGTCGACGCCGGCCTCGTACGGGTCGTGCTCGGTCGTCATGTCAGTACCCCAGAGCCGGTAGCCCTTCTCCAGCCGCAGGCTGTTGAAGGCCGCGCGCCCGGCCGCGATGACGCCGAGGGGCTGCCCGGCCGCCCACAACGCGTCCCACAGCCGCAGGCCGTTGTCCGCGCTCGTGTAGATCTCCCAGCCGAGCTCGCCCACATAGGACAGTCGCATCGCGACCACCGGCACCCCGGCGATCCGGGCCTTGCGCGCCCGGAAGTACTTCAGCCCGGTGTGCGAGAAGTCCTCGCGCGTCAACGGCTGCACGAGGTCCCGGGCCAGCGGACCCCAGACGCCGACGCAGCACGTCCCGCCGGTGGTGTCCCGGACCCGGACCCCGGCCGGCGCGTGCTTGACGAAGTGGTCGACGTCGATGCCGCCGTTGATCCCGACCTGGAACACCTCGGGTTCCAGCCGCGCCACCGTGACGTCGCTGCGGATGCCGCCGGCGTTGTCGAGCATCAGCGTGTACGTCACCGACCCGACCGACTTGTCGAGCTGGTTGGTGGTCAGCGACTGCAGGAACTCCAGCGAGCCGGGACCGCTGATCTCCACGCGCTTCAACGGCGTCATGTCGTACAGCGCGACGCCGTTGCGCGTCTGCCACGCCTCGGCGGCGGCGATCGGCGAGTGGAACTGCGCCGACCACGCGTCCCGCGCCGGCGGGTGTGCGTCGTGCGGGAGCTTCTTCAGCAGTGGCGCGTTGGCCTCGAACCAGTGCGGCCGCTCCCACCCGCCCGCCTCCAGGAACACCGCGCCCAGTTCGCGTTGCCGCGCGTGGAACGGCGTGACGCGCAGATCGCGCGGGGAAAGCTTGGGCTGCAACGGGTGCAGGATGTCGTAGACCTCGACGAAGCTCTGCTGGGCGGTCTCGTCCACATAGGACCGCGCAAGCTGCACCTCCTCGAAGCGGTGCACGTCGATGTCGTGGGTGTCCACCTCGGAATGTCCGTCGACGAGCAGTTCGGCGACGGCCTTCGCGATGCCCGCCGAGTGCGTCACCCAGATCGCCTCGGCCAGCCAGAACCCGCGGACGTCGGCCGACTCGCCGACCAGCGACTGGCCGTCCGGGGTGAAGGAGAAGATGCCGTTGAAGCCCTCCTCGACCTTCGTCTGACGCAGCGCGGGCAGCAGCAACTGGCTCTGTTCCCACGACGGCGCGAAGTCGTCCTCGGTGAAGGGCAGCATGGACGGCATGGCCGTCTCGGTCACCGACGGGTCCAACGTGGACTCCTCGACCGGCATCGGCCGGTGCGCGTAGGAGCCGATGCCGAGCCGGTCGATGTGCTCGCGGAAGTACAGGTCCTGGTCCTGGTGGCGCAGGATCGGCAGGCTCGCCTCGACGTCGTCGGTGTTGCGCCCGGCGAGTTCCGCGACCTGCCCGGTCTTCGCGTACTGGTGGGCCAGGGGCAGCAGCGGGACGTCCATGCCGGCCATCGCGCCGATTTCGCGGCCCCAGAACCCGGCGCACGACACGACGACGTCGGCCGGGAAGTCGCCCTGGTCGGTCCGGACGCCGGTGACGCGGCCGCGGTCCTGGAGCACGCCGGTCACCCGCGTCGAGCCGATGAACTTCGCCCCACGGGATCCCGCCCGCGCGGCCAGCACCTCGACGGCCTTCGCGGCTCGCGCGAGCCCGTCGGTCGGGACGTGCAGCGCGCCGAAGATCCGGGAACCGTCCAGGAGCGGCCAGCGCTCGACGCATTCGGCAGCGTCGATGAGCTCACCGGAGACGCCCCACGACGTCGCCCAGCCGTGCTTGCGCTTGAGGTCTTCCCAGCGGGCCGGGGTGGTCGCGACCTCCATGCCGCCGACCTGGAGGAAACAGTCCAGCTCCAGGAACTTCTCGACGGTGTAGCGCGCGAAGTCCGTCATCGCCTTGGACGCGTTGGTCTGGAACACCAGGCCGGGCGCGTGCGAGGTGGACCCGCCGGTGCGCGGCAGCGGGCCCCGGTCGAGCACGGTGACGTCGGTCCAGCCGCGGGCGGTCAGCTCGTCGGCGAGGTTCGCGCCGACGATGCCGGCGCCGATGATCACGACTCGCGGTGCGGTCATGGCGGAACTCCTTCTACCGGAAGACGACAGTGCTGTTCCCGTTGAGCAGGACGCGGCGTTCGCAGTGCCAGCGCACCGCGCGGGAGAGGGCGAGGGCTTCGGCGTCGCGGCCGACGGTCACGAGCTCGCGCGGCGAGTACGTGTGGTCGACGCGCTGCACCTCCTGCTCGATGATCGGGCCCTCGTCGAGGTCGGGCGTGACGTAGTGCGCGGTCGCGCCGACGTACTTGACGCCGCGGTCGTAGGCCTGGTGGTAGGGCTTCGCGCCCTTGAACCCGGGCAGGAACGAGTGGTGGATGTTGATCGCGCGGCCTTCGAGCTTCTGGCACAGCTCGTTCGACAGCACCTGCATGTACCGCGCGAGCACGATGAGGTCGGCCTCGTACTCCCCGACCAGGTCGAGCAGCCGCTGCTCGGCCTCCGGCTTGGTGTCCGCGGTGACCGGGACGTGCACGAACGGCACGCCGGCCGCCTCGGCCATCGGCCGCAGGTTCTCGTGGTTCGAGACGACCACCGCGATCTCCGCCCCGAGGCCGCCCGCGCGCCAGCGGAAGAGCAGGTCGTTGAGGCAGTGCCCGAACTTCGAGACCATCACCAGGATCCGCGGCGGTGTCCCGTCGGAGAAGCCGAACTCCATGCCGAAGTCGCCGGCCACCGGGGCGAACGCGCGGGTCAGATCGTCCACTGTGGTCGCTTCGGTGCAGGTGAACGACGTGCGCAGGAACAGCGAGCCGCGGACGTCGTCGTCGAACTGCTGGTGCTCGACGATGTCGCAGCCCTGCCCGACCAGGAACGACGTGACGGCGTGGACGATGCCCGAGCGTTCGGGGCACTTGAGCGTCAGGGTGAAGGCCATCAGACGTACTCCAGGCTCGCGTCGGCCAGCCAGGCGTGGAAGTAGTCCGAAAAGGACTGCCGAACGAGGATCGTGAAGCCTTCTTCCCGGACCATCAGCACGATCCCGGTGCGCGCCAGCAGCGTCTGCACGCACGTCCCCGGCGGTGCCGCCTCCAGGTCGATCGAGCACCCGTGCGCCAGCACATCGGCCGCGTGCGCCCCGGTGAGCCGCACGACGTTCCGCTGCGCCGAGACGTCCACCACGGCGGCACTTTCACGTGAAAGTGCCGCTTCCAGGTCGGAGCTTTCACGTGAAAGCTCCGGTCCGAGGACCAGGTATTCGTCGGGGCCCATCCAGAGGATGTCGACGTCCCTGCCCTTGCTGTCACTGCCGCTGGTGAACGTGCACGGGCCGGGTAGGGGGACGCCGAGGAGTGAGTCGCCGTCGCGGAGGCGGACGGTGAGCTGGGTGCGGAACGGTTCGTCGACCGCGTCAACCGTCACGGCGGGCTCCTTCCTTGTCGAAGAGCACGGATTCGGTCACGGTCACGGGCACCACTTCGTCGCCGACCGGCACGTACAGCGTTTCGCCCACCCGCTCGCGACCCGAGCGGACCAGAGCGAGCGCGAAGGTGCGGCCGAGGGCGGCGCTGTCGTAGCTGGAGGTGACGTGGCCGAGCATCCGCACCGGCGGTTCGGGCACGACCTCCGATTCGATGAGCTGCGACCCCTCGGGCAGCAGCACCGACGGGTCCGCCGGGAGCAAACCGACCAGGTGCTTGCGGTCGGGGCGGTTGTTCTCCGGGCGGGCGAAGGAGCGCTTGCCGATGAAGTCGGCCTTCTTCTTGGACACCGCCCAGGACATGCCTAGGTCCTGCGGGGTGACTGTGCCGTCGGTGTCCTGGCCGATGATCGGGTAGCCCTTCTCGGCGCGCAGGACGTGCATGGTCTCGGTGCCGTACGGCGTCGCACCTTGATCCACTATGGACTGCCAGAGCGCGGGCCCGTGCCACGACTTGACGTTGATCTCGTAGGCCAGCTCGCCGGAGAAGCTGATCCGGCAGACGCGTGCTTGGAGGCCGGCGACTTCGGCGTCCTGCCAGGTCATGAACCCAAAGGCCTCGTTGGAGACGTCGAGGTCCGGGGCCAACCGGCCGAGGACTTCCCGCGACCGCGGGCCGACCAGCGGGATCGTGGTCCAGTGCTCGGTCACCGACGTCGCGAAGACGCGCAGGTGCGGCCACTCCGTCTGGAGCCACTCCTCCATCCACTCGAGGACCATGGCCGCGTTGCCGGTCGTCGTGGTGACCAGGAACCGCTCTTCGCCGACGCGGATGACCGTGCCGTCGTCGATCACCATGCCGTCGACGCCGCACATCACGCCGTAGCGGATCCGGCCGACCTTGAGGTTGCTCATCATGTTCGTGTAGAGCATGTCGAGGAACCAGCCGGCGTCCGGACCCTGGACGTCGATCTTGCCCAAAGTGGACCCGTCCATGCACGCGACGTCGTTGCGGGCCGCGCGGCATTCGCGCCGGACGGCGTCGGGCATCGACTCGCCGGGCCGCGGGTAGTACCACGGCCGCTTCCACTGGCCGACGTTCTCGAACTCGGCGCCGTGCTCGACGTGCCACGGGTGGATCGTCGTGACGCGCACGGGGTCGTGCAGCTCACCGCGGTCGCGTCCGGCCAGTGCGGCGAACGGCACCGGGGTGTACGGCGGCCGGAACGTCGTCGGCCGGCGGTCGGCGAGGTCGACGCCGAGGGCCTCGGCGGTGATCCCGGCGGCGAGCATGCCGGACGTCTTGCCCTGGTCGTGCGCGGTGCCGATGGTGGTGTACCGCTTGACGTGCTCCAGCGAGACGAGCCCGGCACCGGTCGCGCGCAGGACGTCGGACACGGTCGCGTCGCGTTGCTGGTCCACGAACCGCGTGTCCACTTCGGACTCGGGTGCGGGCACCTGCCAGAGCACCTTGGTCTCCGGCAGTCCTTCCCCGGCGGCCGCACCGACGACGCTCACGTTCGGCAGGTCGCCGGCCGGGACGTACGCACCGAGTTCCGGGGCGTACCGGAGGGTGCCGCGAGCCTGGCTGTAGAGGTGCACGGCCGGGTTCCAGCCGCCGGACACGAGCAGCAGGTCGCACGGCACCCGCTCCCCCTCCAGCGAACCCAAGGGCGCGACGTGCGCGGCGGTGATGTGGGAGTCACCGTCGGTGCCGATGACGCCGTAGCCCTCGCGGGCGTCGACGATCCGCACGATCTCGGCCCCGGCGTCGGCCAGTTCGGAGGCGGCGTCGAGCGCGGAGTCGTTGGTGGTGAAGACGACCACGCGCTGCCCGGCCAGGACGCCGTAGCGGTTCAGGTAAGTGCGGGCGGCGGAGGCGAGCATGATGCCCGGGCGGTCGTTGTCCGGGAACACGATCGGCCGTTCGTGGGCGCCGGTCGCGATGACGATCCGCTTCGCCCGGATCCGCCAGACGCGCTGCCGCGAGATGCGTTCGGGGGCCGTGGGCTCGCCCCGGCGTTCCAGGGCGAGCACGAAACCGTCGTCGTAGACGCCGAATGCCGTGGTGCGCGAAAGGAACCGGACTCCTTCGGGCGCCTCGCCGTCGGGCTGGTCGTCCACCAGCAGGACCCGGCCGGACGCGGCGGCAGCGGCCGCGCGGCCCGCGGGCCCGGCGCCGATGACCAGGACGTCACAGTGGGCGTGTTTGGCGTCGTAGCGCGCCGGGTCGGGCTCGGTGGCCAGCCGGCCCTGACCGCGCAGGCCCCGCGCGACCAGGCCGTCGTACAGCTCGACCGTCGTCGCGGACAGCATCGGCTCCGGGAACGGCTTTTCGATCTGCACCAAGGCGTTCGAGTCCTCGACGCCGGCGCCGATGATGCCGCGCGGCCGGCCGTACTTGATGCTGGTCGCGACCTGGTGGATGCCGTTGGCCAGCAACGCCGAAGCCAGGGTGTCGCCGAGGTAACCGGTCAGCTCGCGGTCGTCGAAGGTGAACTTGAGCGGGACGCCGGACAGTCGGCTCATGAGATCACCGGCCGGGGCTCGTCGAGGCGGTAGACCGCCAGGAGGTCGTGGGTACGGGTGTCGCGGACGGCGTTGAACCAGCGACGGCAGCCCGCGGAGTGGCTCCACCGCTCGGCGAACGGTCCGCTCGGGTTCTCGCGGAAGAAGACGAACTTGGCCCAGTCCTCATCGGACAGTGCCGACGGGTCCGCCGGGTAGGCGACGTGCGCTTGGCCGCCGTAGTGGAACTCGGCTTCCTCGCGTGGCCCGCACCAGGGGCAGGGAATCAGTTGCACGGAAACTCCTAATGCGCGACGGCGGCGGCGCCGTGCTCGTCGACGAGGGCACCGGTGGTGAACCGGTCGAGGGCGAAGGGTTCGGCGTACTCGTGCGGCTTGCCCCGCGCAATGGTCGCGGCGAAGACGTCACCGATACCGGGGGTGGCCTTGAACCCGCCGGTCCCCCAGCCGCAGTTGAGGAACAGGTTCTCCACCGGCGTGAGGCCGACGATCGGCGACGCGTCCGGGCTCGTGTCGACGATCCCGGCCCACGTCCGCAGCAGGTGCGCCCGCGCGAACACCGGGAACAGCTCCAGCGCGGCCGCCATCTGCTGCTCGATGATGTGGAACGAGCCGCGCTGGCCGTAGCCGTTGTAGCTGTCGATGCCCGCGCCCATCACGAGTTCGCCCTTGTGCGCCTGGGAAACGTAGACGTGCACGGCGTTCGACATGACGACCGTCGGGTGGATCGGTTCGAGGAGCTCGGACACCAGCGCCTGCAACGGGTGCGACGTCAGCGGCAGGTCGAGCCCCACCATGCGCGCCAGCACCGACGTGTGCCCGGCCGCGCACAGCGCCACTTTGCCCGCGGCGATCCGGCCCCGGGACGTCTCGACGCCGGTGACCCGTCCGTCCACTGTGGAGATCCCGGTGACCTCGCAGTTCTGGATGAGGTCGACGCCCAGTTCGTGTGCGGCACGGGCGAAGCCCCAGGCCACGTAGTCGTGCTTGGCGATGCCCGCGCGCGGCTGGAAGGTCGCGCCGAGCACCGGGTAGCGGACGTCCGGCGAGGTGTTGACGATCGGGCAGATCTCCTTGACGCCGGCGGCGTCCACCCATTCGGCGTCGATGCCGTTGAGCTTGTTGGCCTCGACGCGCCGGACGCTGTCCCGGACGTCCTGCAGGCTGTGCGCCAGGTTCAGCACGCCGCGCTGGCTGAACAGGATCGGGTAGCCGAGGTCCTCTTCGAGCCCTTCCCACAGCTTGAGGGAGTGCTCGTAGATGCCGGAGCTCTCGTCCCAGAGGTAGTTGGACCGGATGATCGTGGTGTTGCGAGCCATGTTGCCGCCCGCGAGCCAGCCCTTCTCCAGCACGGCGACGTTCGTGATGCCCTGTTTGGCCAGGTAGTAGGCGGTGGCGAGCCCGTGCCCGCCGCCACCGACGATGACGACGTCGTAGCCCTTGCTCGGCTCCGGGTTGTCCCAGAGGAAGTCCGGGTGCTCCGGCAGGTCCGTCATCGGGTCTCCTCCCCGGGGTACAGCGGGAACGCCTCGGCCAGCGCGGTGACGCGGGCGCGCAGCTTCTCGGCGTCGAAGCCGGGTTTCAACGCTTCGGCGATGACGTCGGCGGCCTCCCGGAACTCGGTGTCGCCGAAGCCGCGGGTGGCCAGGGCCGGGGTGCCGATCCGCAGCCCGGACGTCACCATCGGCGGCCGCGGGTCGAACGGGACGGCGTTGCGGTTCACCGTGATGCCGACCTCGTGCAGCCGGTCCTCGGCCTGCTTGCCGTCCAGTTCGGAGTTCCGCAGGTCGGCGAGCACGAGGTGGACGTCGGTGCCGCCGGTCAGCACGGAGATGTCGTCTTCGGCGACCAGTCGCTCGGCCAGGAGCTTCGCGCCCTGCAAGGTGCGCTGCTGGCGTTCGACGAACTCCGGCTCGGCGGCCATCTTGAACGCGACGGCCTTGGCCGCGATGACGTGTTCGAGCGGCCCACCCTGCTGGCCGGGGAACACGGCGGAGTTGACCTTCTTGGCCAGCGCCGGATCGTTGGTGAGCACGACGCCGCCGCGCGGGCCGCCGAGGGTCTTGTGCGTGGTGGTCGTCGTGACGTGCGCGTGCGGCACCGGCGACGGGTGCAGCCCCGCGGCGACCAGGCCGGCGAAGTGGGCCATGTCGACCATCAGGTACGCGCCGACCTCGTCGGCGATCTCCCGGAACCGCGCGAAGTCCAGCTGACGCGGGTAGGCCGACCAGCCGGCGATGATCACCTTCGGCCGGTGTTCGCGAGCCAGCCGCTCGACCTCCGCCAGGTCCACGCGGTAGTCCTTTTCGGACACTTCGTAGGCGGCGACGTCGTAGAGCAGGCCGGAGAAGTTGATCCGCATGCCGTGCGTGAGGTGGCCGCCGTGGGCCAGCGAGAGGCCGAGGATCTTGTCGCCGGGCTTGAGGAGCGCGGCCATCGCGGCCGCGTTGGCCTGGGCGCCCGAGTGCGGCTGGACGTTGGCGAACCCCGCGCCGAAGAGCGCCTTCACGCGGTCGATGGCCAGCTGTTCGACGACGTCGACGTGCTCGCAGCCGCCGTAGTAGCGCCGGCCGGGGTAGCCCTCGGCGTACTTGTTCGTCAGCACCGAGCCCTGCGCCTGGAGCACGCTGAGCGGGGCGAAGTTCTCGGAGGCGATCATCTCGAGCGTCGACTGCTGCCGGTGCAGCTCGGCGCCGATCGCTTCGGCCACCGCCGGGTCGTAGTCGGCCAGAGTTCGGTTGAGCACCGGTTCGATCGTCGCGGTCATCGCGGACCTTCCGTGGTCGACTTCTGATATATCAATCGTCGATGTAGGCTAAGCGCCATGCACCCGCAGGTCAATCCCCCGTCCCTGGCGGAACAGGCGTACCGGTTCGTCCGTGATCGCCTGGTCATGCTCGACATCCGGCCCGGCTCCCCCATCAACGAGGAGGAGCTCGGCAGCGAACTCGGCATGGGCCGCACGCCGATCCGCGAGGCGCTGAAGCGCCTGGAGTCCGAGCGGCTGGTCGTCGCCTACCCGCGGCGCGGGACGTTCGCCACCGACGTCAACATCTCCGACCTCGCGCACATCTCCGAGGTCCGGCGGACCCTCGAACCGATGGCCACGGCCGCCGCGGCCGAGCGCGCGACCGCGGCCGACCGGGCGACCCTGACCGAGCTGCGCGCCCAGCTCGACGCCGGCGTTCCCGGGGGCGGCAACAGCGAACTGCTGCGCACCGACCTCGCCCTGCACCGGGCGATCTACGGGTGCGTGCACAACCCGTTCCTCGAGGACACGCTGATCCGGTACGACAACCTGGCGACGCGGATCTGGTGCGTGTTCGTGCCCCGGCTGCCGGGGATGGCCGGCCACGTCGACGAGCACGTCCCGCTCCTCACCGCGATCATCGAGGGTGACGCCGAGAAGGCGGCCGCGTTGACGCACGCGCACGTCACCGGCTTCGAGGCCGCCATCCGGGCCTTGATCTAGACCGCCAGGCGGGCGCGGACCCAGTCGTGGAACGCGCCGATGTGGTGCTCACTGGGCACGAGCACCCCGCCGCGCGCGTACGAACGGGAGTCCATCGCGAGCTGACAGCGTTCGCACGCCTCGAAGTCCTGCAGGTTGACGCGGTGGAACAGCTCGACCGACCGGCTGAGGTCCCGGCCGGACTCGACCACTTCGGGCAGGTACAGCCAGTCGCAGCGCACCAGCGTCCGGTCCGCTGCCAGGGGGAACATCCGGTGGACGATGACGTGGTCGGGGACGAGGTTGACGAACACCCCCGGCTTGATCGTGATGGCGTAGTACTTGCGGTCCTGAGCCTCGGTGACGCCAGGGAGGCGGTCGACGCCTTCGGAGCCGTCGACGGTGAAGCCCTTGATCTCGCCGCCGAACTCGGCGCCGTGGCCGACGTAGTACTGCGCGGCGTAGCCGTCGGCGAACTCCGGGAGCACCTCGGTGAGCTCCGGGTGGATCGTCGCGCAGTGGTAGCACTCCATGAAGTTCTCGATGATCTGCTTCCAGTTCGCCCGCACGTCGTACTCGATGCGCTTGCCGAGCGCGAGGCCGTCGATGCCGTAGGCGTCGATTTCGGCCGGGCCGCCGAGCCGTTCGGTGACGGCACCGATGACGGTCTCTTCGAACGACGGCGGCTCGTCGGCCAGGCAGACCCAGGCGTAGCCGAGCCATTCCCGCAGGTGAAGCCTCGTCAGCCCGAACTCGGTGCGGTCGACGTCCGGCATCCCGGTGAGGTTCGGCGCGGCGACGAGCTTGCCGTCGAGGCCGTACGTCCAGGCGTGGTACGGGCACTGGAACGCGCGCTTCACCGTCCCGCTTTCGGACGTGCACAGCCGGGCGCCGCGGTGGCGGCAGACGTTGAGGAAGGCGTTGAGCCTGCCGTCCCGGCCCCGCGAGACCAGGACGCTCTCCTTGCCGATCTGGACGGTCTCGAACGCCCCGGGCCCGGCGAGGTCGGCGCTGCGCACGGCGCAGAACCAGTCCGCCTCGAAGATCTTCGCCTGCTCCAGCGCGAAGACCGCCGGATCGGTGTAGGCGGAGCCGGGCAGGGTGGCGAGCAGGCTCGGCGGGAGATCGATTGCGGTCACCGGCGTGGTCCTCTCCGCGGATCAGTTCGGGAGTTGCGCATAACGCGTCTTGTTGCTCACTCCGGAACAGAGTGACTGCCGCCACGCACGGCTGTCAACCCTGTGGACAAGCGCAGCTTTCACGTGAAAGCTGCGCTTATCCACAGGGGGCCGGGCCGTTGATCGCCCGGCGGAACAGGGTTTCGACCTCCGCGCGGTCCGGGCGGGGGTCGGCCAGCGCCAGCTGCATCAGCAGGCCGCAGAACAGGCCGGCCAGCAGACGGCCGGTGAGCGGGTCCGTGCGGATGCCGAAGAACTCGATGAGCGCTTCGTCCCAGGCCGCGCTCGCCTTGCGCAGCGCGGGCCGGTGCAGGGCGGCGACGTACAGGTCGTACTCGACCACGGTGTCCCGGTACTGCTCGTTGACGTAGCCCATCACCAGGTCGGCGAGCGCCGCGGCGAAGTCGGCGTCCGGCGGCAGCGCGGCCTCCCACTCCTTCAGCGCGTGGACGTTCTTCTCGGCCGCCTCGTGCAGCGCGACCTCCAGGAGGTCGTCCAGCGTCGCGAAGTGGTAGGTCGTCGAGCCGAGCGGGACGCCGGCCGCCGCGGCGACCGAGCGGTGCGTGACCCCGTCGATCCCCCGCTGGGCGACGACCTCGATCGCCGCCTGGGCGATCCGCGCGCGCCGCTCGGGGTCGTTCGGACCACGGCGCCGCGTCGCGCCGGGTTCGTCCTTGGCCATTGAGCCCCCTTGTGGACATCTGTACACGTTTCGCGTACAAATGTACGCACTCTCGACGCGAAGCAGCCACTACCGATCCGGGAAGGGCCGCATGACGGACCGCTACCTCGACGTACTGAACCCCGCGACCGGCCAGGTGATCGAGCAGGTCGCCGCAGCCGGCCCCGAGGAGGTCGACGCCGCGGTCAGAGCCGCCCGCCGGGCTTTCGACGAAGGCCCGTGGCGGCGGACGACCGCCACCGAACGCGGTGCCTTACTGCGTAAGGTGGCGGATCTGCTGGTCCGCGACCGCGAGGAACTGGCCCGCACCGAGAGCCTCGACACCGGCAAGACGCTCGGCGAGGGCGGCATCGACATCGACGACGTCACGAACGTCTTCCGCTACTACGCCGATCTCGCCGACAAGGACGCCGGTCGCCTGGTCGACGCGGGCAGCGCGACCGTCGTCAGCCGGATCGTGCACGAACCCGTCGGCGTCTGCGCGTTGATCGCGCCGTGGAACTACCCGCTGCTGCAGATGTCCTGGAAGGTCGCGCCGGCGCTGGCCGCGGGCAACACCGTCGTGCTCAAGCCGAGCGAGGTCACGCCGCTGACCACGATCAAGCTCGTCGCCCTGCTCGAAGAGGCCGGCGCGCCGGCCGGCGTCGTCAACCTGCTGCTCGGCGACGGCCGGGTCGGGGCGGCGATGGTCGAGCACCCGGGGGTCGACCTCGTCTCCTTCACCGGCGGTTACGCGACCGGAGAGAAGATCATGACAGCCGCCGCGAAGGGCGTCCGCCGGGTCGCCCTCGAACTCGGCGGCAAGAACCCGAACGTGGTTTTCGCCGACGCCGACTACGACACCGCGCTCGACTACGCGCTGATGGCCGCGTTCGTCCACTCCGGACAGGTCTGCTCGGCGGGCGCGCGCCTGATCGTTCAGGATGAGATCCATGACCGGTTCGTCGCGGACCTCGCCGCGCGCGCCGAAAAGATCCGCGTCGGCGACGGCCTGGACCCGAACACCGAGACGGGCCCGCTCGTCTCGGCGCAGCACCGCGCCAAGGTCGAGGGCTACATCGAAAGCGCTCTCAAGGACGGCGCCACGCTCCGGGCGGGCGGCAAGCGTCCCGAAGGACCGGAGTACGAAAACGGTTTCTTCTTGCGCCCCACCGTGTTTTCCGACTGCACCAGGGACATGGCGGTCGTCCGGGAAGAGGTCTTCGGCCCGGTCGTCACCGTGGAACGCTTCGCGCGCGAGGCCGACGCGATCGCGCTGGCCAACGACACCGAGTACGGGCTCGCCGGAGCCGTGTGGACGTCGGACGCGTCCCGCGCCCAGCGGGTCGCCGGGGCCCTGCGCCACGGCACCGTGTGGATCAACGACTACCACCCCTACCTGCCGCAGGCGGAGTGGGGCGGTTTCGGCAGATCCGGCATCGGCCGCGAGCTCGGACCGTCCGGGCTGGCGGAGTACCAGGAGAGCAAGCACGTCTACCAGAACATCGATCCCGTTCCGCAGCACTGGTTCAAGGGCTGAAACCTCCCCCACCACGTGAGGACGTTGCGATGACCACCAGGGAAATACCGGCGGGCGGGGGGCCTGCTCCGGACGACTCTTCCGAACTCGAAAAGTTCGGCTACCGCCAGGAGCTCGAGCGCTCGCTCGGGTCGTTCTCCAGCTTCGCCGCCGGGTTCAGCTACATCTCGATCCTGACCGGCGTGTTCCAGCTCTTCTTCTTCGGCTTCGGGTCGGGTGGCCCGGCGTTCATCTGGACGTGGCCGCTGGTCTTCCTCGGCCAGTTCGCCGTAGCCCTGTGCTTCGCCGAGCTCGCCGGCCAGTTCCCGCTCGCCGGCTCGGTCTACCAGTGGGCCAAGCAGATCGCGAAACCCGCGACGTCGTGGCTGGCCGGCTGGATCATGATCATCGGCGCGATCGTGACGGCGGGCGCCGTCGCGGTGGCCTACCAGATCATCCTGCCGCAGGTCTCGACCGCGTTCCAGATCGTCGGCAGCGACTCCGACGCCGGCCTGACGTCCACCCCGGGCGGCGCGCAGAACGCCATCATCCTGGCCGTGGTGCTGATCGTGTTCGCCACGATCGTCAACATCATCGGCGTCCGGCTGATGGCCAAGATCAACAACTTCGGCGTGGCCGTCGAGCTCGGCGCGAGCATCCTGCTCGTGATCGCGCTCGCCATCCACATCAAGCGCGGTCCCGGCCTCGTCTTCGACACCGCGGGCACCGGCGAGGGTCACTCGTTCGGGTACCTCGGGGCGTTCCTGGTGGCGTCGCTGATGAGCGCGTACGTCTTCTACGGCTTCGACACCGCGGGTTCGCTGGCCGAGGAGACCACCCAGCCGCGGCGGCACGCGCCACGCGCGATCCTGCGGGCGCTCGCGGCCGCGTTCATCGTCGGCGGCCTGATCATGCTGTTCGGCATGATGGCGGTCGGCAACCTCAAGGCCGACGAGCTCAGCACGTCCGGCATGCCGTACCTGCTCAAGAGCACCCTCGGCGAGGGGCTCGGCGACGCGTTCCTGATCTGCTCGGCGATCGCGATCACCGTGTGCTGCCTGGCCGTGCAGACCGCGGCCATCCGGATGACGTGGGCGATGGCCCGCGACGGCCGCCTGCCGTTCAGCAAGGCGATGGCGAAGGTGTCACCGCGGTCCAAGACGCCGGTGCTGCCGGCGCTGCTCACCGGCGGCCTCACGATCGTGGTGCTGCTGATCAACCTGGGCAACCAGCGGGCGTTCTTCATCCTGACCTCGACCGCGATCATCCTGTTCTACATCCCCTACCTGATGGTCACCGGCCCGATGCTGGTGCGCCGCCTGCGCGGGCACTGGCCGCGTCCGGAACACGGCCCGTACTTCAAGCTCGGCCGCTGGGGCACGCTGGTGAACCTGGTCGCGGTCGTCTACGGCGGCGCGATGACGGTCAACCTGATCTGGCCGCGCGCCGAGGTCTACGGCGACGACCACTGGTACTTCCAGTGGGGCGCGGTGATCGTCACCGGGCTGATCGTGATCATCGGTGGGATCATGCTGTACGTCCGGCGCCGCACCTGGGGTTCGTCGCACACGAGCCCCGAGCACATGCCCGACAACGCCCCGGACACCCTGCCCGGCTAGGAGGACGCATGAGTTCCGATACCTACGACTTCGTCATCGTCGGCGGTGGCTCGGCGGGCTGCGCGCTGGCGAACCGGCTCTCGGCCGACCCGGCGAACAAGGTCCTCGTCCTGGAGGCGGGCCGGTCGGACTACAAGTGGGACGTCTTCATCCACATGCCGGCCGCGCTGACCTTCCCGATCGGGTCGAAGTTCTACGACTGGGGCTACCGCAGCGAACCCGAGCCGTACATGAACCGCCGGCGCATCTACCACGCGCGCGGCAAGGTGCTCGGCGGGTCGTCCAGCATCAACGGGATGATCTTCCAGCGCGGCAACCCGATGGACTACGAACGCTGGGGCGCCGACCCCGGAATGTCCACTTGGGACTACGCGCACTGCCTGCCGTACTTCAACCGGATGGAGAACTGCCTCGCCGACCCGCCGGACGGGAAGTGGCGCGGCCACGACGGTCCCCTCGAACTGGAGCGCGGCCCGGCGTCGAACCCGTTGTTCCAGGCCTTCTTCGACGCCGCCGAGCAAGCGGGCTACCCGCGCACCGACGACGTCAACGGCTACCGGCAGGAAGGCTTCGCCGCCTTCGACCGCAACGTCCGGAAAGGACGGCGGCTGTCCGCCGCGGGCGCGTACCTGCACCCGGTCATGAACCGGCCCAACCTCACGGTGAAGACGCACGCGTTCGTGTCGCAGATACTCTTCGACGGCACGCGCGCGATCGGCGTCGAGTTCACCGAGGGCCGCGGCGCGCCGGGTGAGGTGTACGGCAAGGAGATCATCCTCTGCGGCGGCGCGATCAACAGCCCGCAGCTGCTGCAGCTCTCCGGCGTCGGGAACGCGGCCGACCTGGAGAAGCTCGGCATCGACGTCGTCAAGGACCTGCCCGGCGTCGGCGAGAACCTGCAGGACCACCTCGAGGTGTACATCCAGTACGCCTGCAAGCAACCGGTGTCGATGCAGCCGTCGCTGGCGAAGTGGAAGCGGCCCTACATCGGCGCGCAGTGGCTGTTCCTGCGGTCCGGGCCGGCCGCGACCAACCACTTCGAGGGCGGCGGGTTCGTCCGGTCCAACGACGAGGTGAAGTACCCGAACCTGATGTTCCACTTCCTGCCGGTGGCGATCCGCTACGACGGTTCGGCACCGACGGGCGGCCACGGCTACCAGGTGCACGTCGGCCCGATGTACGCCGACACGCGCGGTTCGGTGAAGATCACCTCGACCGACCCGCGGCAGCACCCGGCGATCAAGTTCAACTACCTCTCGACCGAGACCGACCGCCGCGAGTGGGTCGAAGCGGTGCGGGTGGCGCGGAAGATCCTCAACCAGTCCGCGCTGGACCCGTTCAACGACGGGGAGATCTCGCCGGGGCCGTCGGTGGAGACCGACGAGGAGATCCTCGACTGGGTCGCCAAGGACGCCGAGACCGCGCTGCACCCGTCGTGCACGGCCAAGATGGGCGTGGACGAGAAGTCCGTCGTCGACCCGCAGACCATGCGGGTGCACGGCACCGAGGGCCTGCGCGTGGTCGACGCGTCGGTGATGCCCTACATCACCAACGGCAACATCTACGCGCCGGTGATGATGACCGCCGAGAAGGCCGCCGACCTGATCCTCGGCAACACCCCGCTCGCCCCGATCAAGACGCCGTTCTACCGCCACGGCGAGAACTAGCCCCGACGTCGCAGCGCCCGTACCGCCATCCCCGGTACGGGCCTTCGGCGTACCCGGGATACCCGTTACCCGGTAACGAAAACTACCCGGGCGTACCCCTTGACGACGTCCTTCGCGAGACTCAGACTTTGTTGCGTAAGACAGTTGATGTTCCCTCATGCGCAACAGTCTCGGAGGACTCATGATTCGCGCATGCACCGTGGACGAGCTGCCCCCGGGTGAGTCCGTCCGGATCCCCGGACCGCCCGCCATCGCGGTGTTCCACACCGAGGAGGGCGAGCTGTACGCCATCGGCGACACCTGCACCCACCAGGACGCCTCCCTGGCCGACGGCTGGCTCGAAGGCTGCTTCGTCGAGTGCCCGCTGCACGCGGCGCTGTTCGACCTGCGCACGGGCATGCCGACGTGCCTGCCGGCGAAGGACCCGGTGCGGACGTACGCGGTCGTGGTCGACGAAGGCGTCGTCTACGTGCGGGGCGTGGCCGGCGAGGACGCCGCGTGAAGCGCATCGCGGTCGTCGGCGCGTCGCTCGCCGGGGTCCGCGCGGCGCAGGAGCTGCGCGCGCAGGGGTACGACGGCGGGATCGTGCTGATCGGCGCCGAAGCCCACCTGCCGTACGACCGGCCGCCGCTGTCGAAGGGCTTCCTGGCCGGGACCGCTTCCGCGGCGTCGCTGGAGCTGCTCGACGCCGGGGACCTCGCCTCGCTGGCACTGGACTTCCGGCTCGGCGTCCGGGCGACGGCGTTGGAGCCGGCCGCGCGTCGAGTGCTGCTCTCGGACGGCGGTTCGGTGCACGCGGACGGCGTCGTCATCGCGACCGGCGGCCGGGCGCGCACGCTGCCGGGGTTCGAGGGCGCTTTCGTGCTGCGGACGCTCGACGACGCGCTCGCTTTGCGCGCGGCTTTGGTGCCCGGGGTGCGGGTGGCGATCGTCGGCGCGGGTTTCATCGGGGCCGAGGTGGCTTCGACCTGCCGTTCGCTGGGTCTGGACGTGGTGGTCCTGGAAGCTTTGGACGCTCCTTTGGCGCCAGTGCTGGGCCCGACGCTGGCCGCCGTGTGCGCCCGGCTGCACCACGAGAACGGCACGGACCTGCGGTGCGGCGTCCGGGTCTCGGGGCTGTCCCCCGCCGGCGTCTCGCTCTCCGACGGTTCGTCGGTGCCGGCCGACGTGGTCGTGACGGGCGTCGGGATGACCCCGGCGACGGAGTGGCTGGCGGGTTCGGGTTTGAAGGTCGGCGACGGCGTCCACACGGACGCGGGGCTGGTGACGTCGCTGCCGAACGTGGTGGCGGTCGGGGACGTGGCCCGGTACGCGGGACGGCGGCACGAGCACTGGACGAACGCGTCGGAGCAGGCGCCGGTCGCGGTGGCCAACCTGCTGGCCGGGCACACCGCGCGGACGTACACACCCAGCGGGTACGTGTGGTCGGACCAGTATTCGGGGACGTTGCAGCTGGCCGGGCACCCCCGCCCGGACGACACGCTTTCCTTCGTCGACGGCGATCCGGCATCGTCGTCGTTCGCGGCGGTGTGGCAGCGGGACGGCGAGACGGTGGGGGTGTTCGCGTTGAACAACGCGAAGCTGTTCAACCGGCTGCGGCGGCCCCTTCGCCGGCCGGCGGTCGTCTGAAAGTCTCAACCGGGGTTTCAAAGATACGCTTCACCCACATGGAGCTGACTCTGGACGAACTGCGTGCGCTGACGGGCTGGGCGGCCGACTGCGCGGCGCGGGTGCTGCCGTTGGTACCGGATCCGCGCCCGGCGACGGCGATCGCGGCGGCGCGGGAGTTCGCTTCGGGAGGCCCGCGAACGCGCGCGCTGCGCACGGCGGCCTGGGAAGCGTTGGCGGCGAGCAAGACTTCGGACCCGGCGGCCGCGGCGGCCGCCCGCGCGGCGGTGGGCGCGGCCGGGGCGGCTTACCTGCACCCGCTGGAGTCGCCGCACCAGGTGAAACACATCGTCGGACCCGCACAGCAGGCGGCGTTGGCCCGCGAACTGGCGGGCGGTTCGGCGGAGGCGGAGATCCGGTGGGCTCTCGAACACGCGCCACGCGAGGTCGGCGAGATCCTGCGGAGGTTCCCGGAGGGCAAGCCGGGCAAGACGCGCGCAGGCGAACTGCACCGCGAGCTGGAGTCGGCGCTGCGCGGCTGAGTGCCTACAGCGAGAGGTCGTCCAGATCCGACTCCAGGCGGGCCCGCCAGGTCCACCGCCGCTCGGTCGTGTCCGCGCCCTCCAGCGCCGGCGGGCCGAGCGGCAACGCCGGGTCCGTGATCCCGAACGTCACCCGGTACGCCAGCACCGAAGCCGCCGTGCGGATCCACGCGTCTCCCGAGGCTCCCGCCGGTGGTGCCACCCCCAGCGCGTGACCGAACCACGTCGGCAGCAACGCGTTCGACCCCAACGCGTCCGTGATCCGCGTCCGCAGCCGCACCTGCAGGTCGTGCCACGCGCGCTCGGCCCGCTCCAGCTGCGGGACCACCCGGGCCTCGACCGCGTCCGCTTCCCGCAACGCCAGCCGGCCCTGGTCCGCCGCCGCGACCGCCGCCGGGATCTCCTCGTCCAGCAACGTCCGGCGCCGCGTCGACAACGCCCGCAACGACGACTCCGCATCTCCCCGCGCCCGCGAAGCGCGATCGGTCGACGCCAGGACCCCCATCACGTCCAGCAGGTCGGCGTCGCAGCGGGACAACGCCGCCTGCACCGACGAAAGCCGCGAGATCTCGTCGGAGTACCGCGCCCGCTGCTCCTTCGTGACGAGCTCCTTGTGCAGGTCGTCCCAGCGCGCCGCCTCCGCCGCCAGCGCGCGCGTCTCCGCGCCGACGTCGTCGAGGTTCACCTGCGGCACCCCGTCCGACACGCGCACCGCGCGCTCCAGGGCCTGGACCTGCTGCTGCAGCCGGTCCAGGCGCCGGCCGAGCAGGTCGAGCCGGTCCTCCTGCCGTTGCGCGCCGCCGGTCTCGAGCCGCTCGGTCAGGTCGGCGACGTCCTGGCGCACCCGGTCGTCGGTCTCCTCGACGGCCGCGCGCAGCCCGTCGACGGCCGCGAACAGCTCGTCGAGGTCGCGCCGCGTCGGGTCGACGGGCTCCTCGTAATCGGCCGAGAACTCGGGGTCGTCGCCGTAGGTCGCGTAGCCGTGGCTCACGGGATCCGGCTTTCCCGCCACAGCAGCCCGCACGTGACCGCGACGCCCAGCGCCGTCAGGATCGTGCAGACCACCGCCCCGGACCACGGGATCAGCGCCGCCACCAGCAGCGCCGCCGTGCCGCACCCCGCCCACGCCGCACGCGTCCGCGAGCGGATGACGTCGCCGACGCGCCGCACCGGGCCGAAGCCGATCCACAGCCCGGCCGCGAACAGCGGCACGAGCGCGAGCAGCCACACCGGCGACAGCACGTCGAACAGCACCAGCGCCGCGGCGACCAGCGGCACCAGCACCGGCGCGGCCGCGTAGTACACGACCGCGCGCTGCGTCGCCGCGTGCCGGGACTCGAGCTCGGCGTTCGCGAGCCGGTGCTTCGCCTCGTCGAACGCCACTTCGGCGTCGAGCAGCCGGTGCGCCGTCGCGACGAGCTCGTCCATCGCCTCGACGTCGGCGGGCGGGGTCGCCAGCCCGCCCCGCAGGTCCTGCTTGAGCCGGCCCACGCGGGCTTCCGCCTGGTCCCGGTCGTGCTGGGCTGGAGTCGTCACGCGAACACTGTAGGTGCCAAAACCGTCACCACCGGCCAATGCGGCCGGTGCGTCTACAAATCGCCGAGGGCGGTGACCGGCGACTCCACGCAGTCGGCGACGAACCGCAGGAACCCGCCGGCCGTGCCTCCGTCGCAGACGCGGTGGTCGAACGCCAGCGTCAGCTCGCAGACCTTGCGCACGCCCAGCGCGCCGTCGACCACCCACGGCCGGTCGATGATCCGGCCGATGCCGAGGATCGCGGCCTCGGGGTGGTTGATGATCGCCGCGGACCCGTCGACGCCGAAGACGCCGTAGTTGTTGACGGTGAACGTGCCGCCGGTGAGGTCCGCGGGCGCGAGCTTGCCGTCCCGCGCGGTGCGGGCGCGGTCGCCGATCGCCGCCGACAGGTCCCGCGTCGACAGCGCGCCGGCGTCCCGCACGACCGGCACGACCAGCCCGCGGTCGGTCTGCGCGGCGAACCCGAGGTGGATCTCGTCGAGCAGCACGATCTCGTCGCCTTCGACGCGCGAGTTCAGCTCCGGGTACTTGCGCAGGCCCGCGACGGCGAACCGCGCGATCAGCCCGAGCAGGCTGACCGGCCGGTCGGACTTCGCGTTGAGCGCCGCGCGGGCGGCGACCAGCTCGGACGCGTCGACGTCCACCCAGACCGTGGCCTCGGGGATCTCCCGCCGGGACGTCGTCAGCTTGTCGGCGACGGCCTTGCGCACGCCGGTCAGCGGGATCCGCTTGCCCTTCGCGACGGGCTTCTCGGGCACCGGGTTCTTGAGCACCGCCTCGACGTCGGCGCGGCGGATGATGCCGTCGGTACCGGCCGGGGTGAGCTTCGCGAGGTCGATCCCGTTGTCCGAAGCCAGCTTCCGGACGAACGGCGAGATGACGCCGGGCGCCTTGGCCGCCTTCGGGGCGGGCGCTTCGACGCGGCGGGCGCGCTTGCGCCGGGTGGTGGGCGCGGTGCCGTAGCCGATGAGGACGTTGCCGCTCCCCGAAGAGGTCGTCACGCCCGGCTCGGCGAACCCGCCGACGGACAGCAGCGGCGCGCCGACCGGCAGCAGCTGCCCCGGCTCGCCGTGCAGCGCGGAGACCACGCCGGCGAACGGCACGGGCACCTCGACCGCGGCCTTCGCGGTCTCGACCTCGACGACGATCTGGTCGACCTTGACCGTGTCGCCGACGGTCACGTGCCAGTTCAGGATCGCCGCCTCGGTCAGGCCTTCGCCGAGGTCGGGCAGCAGGAAGTCAGGCACCGGCCACCACCGGCGTGTCGTTCCACTGCAGGCGCGCGATCGTGTCGAGGATCCGGTCGACGTCGGGCAGCGTGTGCCGCTCCAGCTTCGGCGCCGGGTACGGGATGTCGAGCCCGGTCACGCGCAGCACGGGCGCGTGCAGCTGGTGGAAGCACTGCTCGGTGACGCGCGCGACGACTTCGGCGCCGTAGCCGCCGAAGCCCGCGGCCTCGTGGACCACGACGGCCCGGCCGGTGCGGCGCACGGACGCCGTGACGGTCTCGTCGTCGAACGGGCTCAAGGAACGCAGGTCGACGACCTCGACGTCCCAGCCCTCGTCCTTCGCGGCTTCGGCGGTCTCCATGGCCGTGGCGACCATCGGGCCGTACGCGATGAGCGTGACGTCCTTGCCTTGGCGCCGCACCACGGCCTTGTCCATGGCCGGGCCGTTCCGGGTGAAGGTGACTTCTTCGCCGGACCAGTAGCGGGCCTTCGGCTCGAGGAAGACGACCGGGTCCGGTGACTCGATGGCGTCGCGGAGCAGGTCGTAGGCGTCCTGCGCGGTGCCCGGCGTGACGACGCGCAGGCCCGGCGTGTGCGTGTAGTAGACCTCGCTGGAGTCGCAGTGGTGCTCGACGCCGCCGATGCCGCCGGCGTACGGGATCCGGATGACCATGGGCAGTTCCAGCGCGCCGCGGGTGCGGTTGCGCAGCTTCGCGACGTGCGAGGTGATCTGCTCGAACGCGGGGTAGGCGAAGGCGTCGAACTGCATCTCGACGACCGGGCGGAAGCCGCCCATGGCCATCCCGACGGCGAACCCGACGATGCCGGATTCAGCCAGGGGGGTGTCGAAGCAGCGGTCCTCGCCGAAGTCGGCGGTGATGCCGTCGGTGACCCGGAAGACGCCGCCGAGCGTGCCGACGTCCTCGCCGAAGACGAGCACGCGGTCGTCGTCCTTGAGCGCGTCGCGCAGGGCCGCGTTGAGCGCCTGCGCCATCGTGGTCGTCATCAGGCCTCCAGTTCGGCTTGCAGGGCGGCCCGCTGGGCTTCGAGGTGGCGGGTCGGCTCGGCGTAGACGTGGTCGAACAGGGACATCGGGTCGAGCTCGGTGTCGGCGTTGAGGGTGTCGCGGACGGACTGGGCGAACTCCTCCGCTTCGGCGTGACAGAGCTCGATCTCGTTCTGGCTCAGGGCGTCCCCGAGGTAGGTCTCGAGGCGCTTGAGCGGGTCGGCTTCGCGCCACTTCGCGACTTCGTCCGCGTCGCGGTAGCGGGTGGCGTCGTCGGCGTTGGTGTGGGCGTCGATGCGGTAGGTGTGGGCTTCGACGAGCACCGGGCCCTGGCCCTCGCGGGCGTGCCTGACGGCGTCGTCGAGGACGGCGAGGACCGCGACGGCGTCGTTGCCGTCGACCTGCTCCGAGCGCATGCCGTAGCCGATCCCCTTGTAGGCGAGGGCGGGTGCGGCGCTCTGCTTCTCGAAGGGGACGGAGATGGCGTAGCGGTTGTTCTGCACGAAGAACACGACGGGCGCCTTGAAGACGGCGGCGAAGTTGAGGGCCTCGTGGAAGTCGCCTTCGCTGGTGGCGCCGTCCCCGATGAGCGCGAGCGCGACGGCGTCTTCACCGCGTCGCTGCATCGCGTGCGCGAGACCGGCGGCGTGCAGCGTCTGCGTCGCGAGCGGAGTGCACTGCGGCGCGACGCGCGTCTCGGCGGGGTTGTAGCCGCAGTGCGCGTCGCCGCGAAGCAGCGTCAGGACTTCGCCGGGCTCCAGACCGCGCGCGACGAGGGCGACGGAGTCGCGGTAGGTCGGGAAGAGCCAGTCCTGGTCCTGCAGCGCGAGCGCGGCGGCGACCTGGCAGGCCTCCTGGCCGGCGCTGGAGGGGTAGACGGCGAGGCGGCCCTGCTTGGTGAGGGCGGTCGCCTGGACGTCGAACCGGCGGCCCAGGACCATCAGCCGGTAGGCGGCCTTCAGCCGGTCCTCGGTGGGCCGGGCGTACTCGCCGTGCTGGTCGACGGGTGTCCCGTCCTCGGCGACGAACCGCACCGGCGACGCGGACGGCAGCAGGGTATCCACGGACACCACCTCTCGCAGACATATGATGCTGAAATGGTGGTTCTTACTGGTCGGGTGTACAAGGACTTGGCCGAATGAGCGACAAACGGCCTTCAGTTGGCGGTTCCGGTGACCAAACGTCCATCGGCGCACTGGCGCACGGCGGCCTGCCGGGACGAACGGCCGCGGCCCTCGACGAGGTCGACCGGGCGATGCTGGCGGAGCTGTCCACGGACGGCCGGCTGGCGGTGCGGGCGCTGGCGGAGAAGCTGCACATTTCGCGCACGAACGCGTACGCCCGGTTGGAGCGGCTGCTGGCCGAGGGCGTGATCACGGGCTTCGGCGCCCGCATCGACCCGAGACGGGCGGGGCTGGGCACCTCGGCGTACATCATGGTGACGGTGGAGCAGACGTCGTGGCGCACGATGGCGACGGACCTGCACGAGATCCCGTTCGTCGACCACGTGGCGCTGGTCGGCGGCGACTTCGACATCCTGCTGCTGGTGCGCACACCGGACAACCAGACGCTGCGGGACGTGGTGCTGGAGCGGCTGCAGGCCCTGGAGGGGGTCCGGTCGACGCGGACCTGGCTGATCTTCGAGGAACTGCCGGGCTCGGTCCTCGGCTGACCTAGGCTGCGGGGCATGAAGGGCTACGCCTGCACCAGCTGCGGCGAGCACCACGAGGACCTGCCGTTCGCCTACAGCGCACCGGCTCCGGCCTTCTGGCAGGACGGCCTTCCGGACAGCGTCCTCGAACCCGAACGCTGCGTGATCGAGGGTCAGCACTTCTTCCTCCGCGGCCGCCTGGTCCTCCCCGTGCTCGACGCCGACGACGACTTCGAGTGGGGCGTCTGGGTCTCCGTCAGCAAAGACAACTTCTTCCGCGCCGAAGAACTCTGGGACAGCCCCGAGCGCGTCGAAGAACCGCCGTACTTCGGCTGGCTCGCGACCGAGCTGCCCGGCTACGAACCCGGCTCCCTGAACCTCAAGACCCACCTCCACACGCGGCCGCCGGGTGAACGGCCCGTCATCGAGGTCGAGTCGACCGGGCACCCGCTCGCCGTCGAGCAGCGGGACGGGATCACGCTCGTCCGGGTGCAAACCGTCGCCGAGATGCTGCTGCACCCCTGACGCGCGGGCAAAACCGCTGCCCGCGAGCACCCTTGCCTTTCACCACGGCACCGATTAGGCAGGACACCACGTGACCCCGTCGCCGGGCGACTCTTATTTTATGTCGAGAAATAACTACCTCGAAACCTATTGACGCCGCTCCCCTCACCCGGTGAGGATCGGCCGGTCCGCCGTTCATCGCAGAATGGACCAGACCATGCCCAGAAGATCCCGCGCGTGGGTCCGTGCGCGCCGAAGTTCGCTCGTCACCTTGATGAGCCTGAGCCTGCTCGGCGGGGCCGCGCAGGCGATCCCGGCCCAAGCCGCCGAGGCGCCGCAGCCCGTCATCGGCCAGCCCGCCAAGGACAAGGACGGCTGCGCCAAGATCGAGAACAGCCTGCCGACCCTCGCCGACTGGCCGAAGGTCGACAGCCGGTTCAAGGGCAAGGCCGACGACGAGGCGCGCATCGCCCAGATCCTCAAGGGGATGACCCTGGAGGAGAAGGTCGGGCAGATGACGCAGCCCGAGATCACCTCCATCACCCCCGACGAGGTCAAGCAGTACGCCATCGGCTCCGTCCTCAACGGCGGCGGCGCGTGGCCCGGCGGCAACAAGCACGCCACCCAGCAGGACTGGCTGAACCTCGCCGACGCCTACTGGAACGCCTCCAAGACCAGCCGCACCAAGATCCCCGTCATCTGGGGCATCGACGCGGTGCACGGCAACAACAACGTCTACGGCGCGACCGTGTTCCCCCACAACATCGGTCTCGGCGCCGCGCACGACCCGTGCCTCGTCCGCGACGTCGCCGGCGCGACCGCGCGGCAGATCCGCGCCACCGGCCAGGACTGGGCCTTCTCGCCCACCCTCGCCGTCGTGCAGGACGACCGCTGGGGCCGCACCTACGAAGGCTTCTCCGAGGACCCGCGCATCACGCGCTCCTACGGCTTCGAGGCCATCAACGGCCTCCAGGACGGCGCCACCAAGCGCATCGGCTACAACGGCGTCATCGCCACGGCCAAGCACTTCATCGGTGACGGCGGCACGATCAAGGGCCAGGACCAGGGCGTCAACCCCTCGTCCGAGGCCGACATGATCAACATCCACGGCCAGGGCTACTACGGCGCGCTCGCCGCCGGCACCCAGACCGTCATGGTGTCGTTCAACAGCTGGACCAACGCCGACCTCGGCATCAACGAGGGCAAGCTGCACGGCAGCGACAAGGCGCTGAACCAGATCCTCAAGGGCAAGATGGGCTTCGACGGCCTGGTCGTGTCCGACTGGAACGGCATCGGCCAGGTCACCGGCTGCACGAACTCCTCGTGCCCGCAGGCGATCAACGCCGGCATCGACATCGTGATGGTGCCCGCCGACTGGAAGGCGTTCATCACCAACACGATCGCCCAGGTCCAGAGCGGCCAGATCCCGATGTCACGCATCGACGACGCCGTCACGCGCATCCTGCGGGTGAAGATCCGCGACGGCCTCTTCGAGTCGCAGAAGCCGTCCGACCGCTCCTACGCGAACTCCGACGAGGCGCTGAAGGACAACTGGCTGGCCCGTGACGCGGCCCGTGAGTCGCAGACGCTGCTGAAGAACAACGGCAACGTGCTGCCGCTGAAGCCGAAGTCGAAGGTCCTGGTCGTCGGCAAGAGCGCCGACAACATCCAGAACCAGACCGGCGGCTGGACGCTGAGCTGGCAGGGCACCGGCAACACCAACGCCGACTTCCCGAACGCCACCTCGATCCTGACCGGCATCAAGCAGGACCTCGGCGACGCGAACGTCACGTTCGACGCCACCGGGAACGTCGACCCGAAGGGCTACGACGCCGTCATCGCGGTCATCGGCGAGACGCCGTACGCCGAGGGCGTCGGCGACCTGACCCGCAAGACCCTCGAGGCGTCGAAGCTCTACCCCGAGGACCTGGCCGTGCTGGACAAGGTCAGCGGCAAGGGCACCCCGGTCGTCACCGTCTACGTCGGCGGCCGCCCGCTGTACATGAACAAGGAGATCAACCGCTCCGACGCGTTCGTGGCGGCCTGGCTGCCCGGCACCGAGGGCGGCGGCGTCGCCGACATGCTGGTCAAGGGCAAGGACGGCACGGGCTACCAGGGCACGCTGTCGTACTCGTGGCCGAAGAGCGCGTGCCAGTCGCCGCTCAACCCGTGGTCCCCGGACTACGACCCGCTGTTCAAGCTGGGCTACGGCCTGAAGAGCGGCCAGCGCGTCACGATCGGCCAGCTGGACGAGACGCCGGGCCCGGCGGCCTGCGGGTCGACCGGCGGCGGCGGGACGGCGACCGAGGACCTGTCGATCTACGACCGCACCGACGTGCCGCCGTACACCAGCCAGATCGGCTCGGCTTCGAACTGGGGCGGCACCGTGATCGGCCCGGACGGCACGGCTTCGCACCCGGAGATCACCACGGTCCCGACGGACGTCAACGTGCAGGGCGACGGCCTGAAGGCCACCTGGACGGGCACCGGAGCGGCTCAGCTCTACATGCAGAACACGGCGGGCACGAACGACCTGCGCAGCTACCTGAACGCGGACGGGGCGCTGGAGTTCGACACGACCGTGCAGCAGGCGCCGGTCAACCGGACGGTGATCAGCATGCACTGCGTCTACCCGTGCTTCTCGGAGGTGAACGCGACGAAGCTGTTCACCGACCTGGCGGGCGGCCCGAAGACGACGGTCAAGATCCCGTTGTCCTGCTTCAACAACGGGCTGGACTTCGAGCACATCAACACGCCGTTCCTCGTGTACACCGACGCCGCGTTCCAGGCGTCGTTCGCGAACGTGCGCTGGGTGCCCAACGGGGCGAAGGATCCTGATGCGAGGCCCTGTTCGAGTTTGACCTAGGTACCGCACCGGGCCGGGAGCGTGAAGCTCCCGGCCCGGTCTACGTTCCCGCGTTCATCGCCACGCTCAGCGCGCGTTCGGACAGCTCCGATCGCGTCAACCGGGCCACCACCCGGCCGCGCTGGAACACCAGTACCCGGTCGCACAGCTCGCACAGTTCCGCCAAATCCGTCGACGCCAGCACGACCGGCGTCCCCGCGGCGGCGAGCGAAGAGATCACCGCGTGCATCTCCGCCCTGGCACCCACGTCGACGCCGCGGGTCGGATCGTCCAGCACCAAGAGCCGGGGATCCGCTTCGAGCCACTTCGCGAACACCACCTTCTGCTGGTTGCCGCCGGACAGCGTGGCCACGAGGTCGTCCGGGCCGCCGCGGATGCGCAGCCGGGTGATCGAGCGGCGCGCTGCCGAAACGTGCGCGCGGCGGTGCAGCCACCAGCCGCCGCGGCCGGCGCCGAGCCACGCCGCTGCACTCGTGTTCTGCCACAACGGCTTGTCGAGCATCAGGCCGTAGCGCTTCCGGTCGCTCGGCACGAACGCCACCCCCGCCCGGACCGCCGCCCGCACCGAACGCGGCATGCCGGTGCCGCTTCCCCGGCCGGACAACGCGGCCAGTACCTCGAGGTGGCCGGCGCCCTGCAGACCCGCCAGCCCGACTATTTCCCCGGGTGCCACCGAAAACAGGCCATCGACCACGAGCGCCGGCGGCCCGTCCCGCGGTGGTCGCCGCTGCGCGACGGGAGCGAGTGCGCGGTTCCCCAGCATCGCCGCCACCACGCCGTCCAGGTCCACCGAAGCCGTCTCGACACCCGCCAGCACGGACCGGCCGTCGCGCAGCACCGTGATCCGCGTGGCGATCCGCAGCACCTCCTCCAGGAAGTGCGACACGTACAGCACCGCCACGCCCCGCGAAACCAGCTTGCGCAGCACGCCCATCAGCCGCGACACGGCGTCGGCCGGCAACGCCGACGTCGGCTCGTCCAGGATCAGCACCGCCGGCTCCCGCAGCAGCGCCCGGCCGATCTCCACCAGCTGCTGGTCGGCCAGCGACAGCGTCCCGGCCCGGGCGTCCAGCGGCACGTCCAAGCCCAGTTCCCGCAACACCGGCGAAGCGAGTGAAGCCATCCGCCGCCGGCTGACCAGGAAGCCGCGCCGCGGCGGGTCGAGCGGGAACAGGTTCTCCGCCACCGTCAGGTCCGGGAACACCGTCAGCTCCTGCGCCACCAGCGCGATCCGGTCCAAACGCGACAGTGTGCCCGCGTCCGGCCGCTCCACACCGGACAGGAGCTTCACGAGCGTCGATTTACCCGCGCCGTTCTCCCCCACCACGGCGTGCACTTCGCCCGGCGCCAATGCGATGTCCACTTCGGACAGTGCGGTGACGCCGCCGTAGCGCCGGGTCAGGCCGGTCGCGCGCAGCACGTCAGCGGGCCTCGGCCAGCGGCCGCACCAAGGCGGTCGGGTTCGCCAGGATGCGGTCGATCTCCGGCTTGTAGAAGTCGTACGCGGCTTGCGTCGACGTCTGGCGCTTGATGACCGCGTCGATGTTCGACGAGTCCACGACCAGCCCCGGCATCCGCAACCACCCCTGCGGCAACGGCTTCTTCTCCTTCACCGACCGGATCAGCAGCGCCGTCACGACGTACCCCTTGAGGAAGTGCTCGGGGTCGATGGTGACGAAGTCGAGGCCGTCCTTGACGCCCTGCAACGTCTTCGCGTCGACGTCCGCGCCCGCGACGAGGTACTTGCCGTTCTCCGTCTGCTTGATCTTCGCGAGGTCGTAGCTGTCCGCGTCGCCGACGCCGAGGAACGCCAACGCACCGGGGTTCGCGTGCACCAGGGCCGCCCAGGCGCCGTAGTTCTGGTTGGGGTCGCTGTAGGTCTGGAACGGGCCGAGCACCTTGATCCCCGGCGCCTTCGCGGCCAGGGTCCCCTTGATACCGCGGGCGCGGCTGTCCAGCACCGGCGTCCCCGGGTTCGGCACGCCGACGACGACCGTGCCAGACGGGTTGGCGGGCAACCGCTTCAGCAGTTCGGAAGCGAGCTGGACGCCGAGGTCGTAGTTGTCGTTGCCGACGTAGAACGTGATCTTGCTGCCGTCGGTGGGCGCGGTGTCCAGCGCGACCACCGGCACGCCGCGGTCGATCGCGGTCGCGGCCGGGCGGGTGAAGATCGGCGGGTCGAGGTTCTCCAGCACCACGCCGTCCGGGTTGGTCTGCGTGAGGTTGGTGAACAGCTGCTGCTCGGCCGGGCCGTCGGTGTTGGGCGGCCCCACGGCCTTGAAGTCGACGCCGCCTTCGTGCTGCGCGGCGGTTTCCGCGCCTTCGACCATCTCGTGGGCGAAGTTGAGGCTGATGTTGGCGACGGCGATGCCCATCTTGAGGTTTCCGCCGCCGCCTCCGCCGGAACTACCGCACGCGGTCGCCGTCAGGCACGCGATCAGGGCCAGGATCGGGATGCGTTTCACGGGATCTCCTAGTGGACCGGCCGCGCGTGCGGCGCAGCACGCTGTCGAAGGCGACGGCGACCAGGATCACCGCGCCGGTGGCGAACGTCGTCCAGTTGATCGGCACCTGCAGGAACACCAGGCTGGCCGCGACGGTGGTGAGGATGAGGTTGCCGAGCACCGCGCCGGGCACCGAGCCGCGGCCGCCGGCGAGCGGGGTGCCGCCGATGATGCACGCGGCGATCGCGGTCAGCTCGTAGCCGTTGCCGACGGTCGGGTCGCCGGCGGTGAAGAACGCCAGCCCGAGCACGGCCGCGACGCCGCCCATGAACCCGGACAGGCCCAGCGCGGCGATCCGCGTCCGGGCGATCGGCAGGCCGCTGAACTCGGCGGCGTCCGGGTTCGACCCGACCGCTCGCACCCGCGCCCCGAACCGGGTCCGCGTGAACACGACCGTGAGGGCGATCGTGGCCGCGAGGAGCACCCAGACCGACGTCGGCGCGCCGGCGAAGTCGCCGCCGAGCACGCTGAAGAACGCGTGGTCCAGCGGCATGCCGCTGATCTGCTTGCCGTCGGCCAGCGCGAGCGCGGCGCCGCGGAACAGGAGCGCGGCGGCGAGGGTGACGATGAACGACGGCAGCCGCAGGTACGTCGTGATCACGCCGTTGAGGCAGCCGAGGACGGTCGCGACGAGCAGGATCGCCGGCAGCGCGAGCCACGGCGACCAGCCGTCGCGGATCAGCACCGCGCCGAGCACGATGCCGAGCGCGTACTGCCCGCCCAGCGACAAGTCGACTTCGCGCATGGCGAGCGGGAACACCATCCCGCAGGCCATCAGGCCGACGTAGACCGAGCTCTGCGCGGTGGAGAGCAGGTTGACCGGGCGCAGGAAGTCCGGGTGCGCCAGCCCCACGACGCCCACCAGCACGGCCAGGACCAGCACGACGCCGAGTTCGTCGCGGTACCAGCGGACGGCCGGAGTGGTCATGGCCGCGAAGGTCACCAGCCGGGCGCGGGTTCGGCAAGACGCGCGTTTCGGTGGGTGAAACGGTGACCTTGTCGCGACCCGGCCCCGGCCGCCACGCTGCCGCCATGCCGTCCAGCCGCGTCGCCGTGGTCACCGGGGCCGCGCGTGGGCTCGGTCAGGAGTTCGCCGTCGCGCTCGCCGGGCTGGGCCACCGCGTGGCCGGCTGGGACGTCGAGAACCAGGCCGAGACGTCCGCGCGGGTGGTCGCCGCGGGCGGGGAGTTCCTGCCGGTGACCGTCGACGTGACGCACCCCGTCGCCGTCGAAGCCGCCGTCGAGCAGGTGGTGGCTTCCTTCGGCGGGCTGCACATCGTGGTGAACAACGCCGGGATCTACCCGCCGATCGCGTTCGAAGAGACCACTGTGGACGACTGGCGCGACGTCATGCGGCTCAACCTGGAGGGCCCGTTCCTGGTCACCCGGGCCGCGCTGCCGCACCTGCGCGCCGCCGGCTGGGGCCGGATCGTGAACATCGTGTCGGCCGTCGTCTTCCTCGGGCCGCCGGAGCTGGTCGCCTACACGACGTCCAAGGCGGGGCTGGTCGGGTTCACGCGCGCGCTGGCCAACGCCGTCGGCCCGGACGGCATCACGGTGAACGCCATCGCGCCCGGGCTGGTGACGACCGCGACCGCCACGCGGACGACCGGCGCCGGCGGCGGGTTCGAGCGCGTCCGGGCGAGCCAGGCGGTGCCGCGCACGGGAAGCCCGGCGGACCTGGTGTCGACGCTGCGGTACGTCTGCGACGAGGGCAGCGGGTTCCTGACCGGCCAGACGCTGAACGTCGACGGCGGGTCGGCTTTCCGATGAGTGCATTGAGGGGGGCGTGTGAGCCAGCTGCTGGGGGCCGGCGAGGCGGCCGTGGTGACGCGGGTCTGCGAGCTGCTCGTCCCCGGCTCGGCCGCCGCCCGCCCGGACCGCTACCTCGCCGCGACCCTGCCCGCTCTCTCCCCCGCCGACGAGGACGCGGTGCACGCGGCGATCGGGGTGCTGGCCGGCGTCTCGGACGCGCGGGCGCTGGCGAGGGTGGCCGGGAGCGCCGCCGTCGACCGGTTCCGCCTGCTGGCGATCGAGGCGTTCTACGGCGACCACACCCCGCCGGGCCGGCGGGGGCCTGACCAGGCCGACGTGCTGGTCGTCGGCGCCGGCGGCGGGGCGGTCGCGTCGGTGCTGGCCGCGCGGGGAGCCGACGTGCTGCTGCTCGACAGCGGACCCGGCCGCGCCCGTTTCGTGTCCACAGTGGACGAGGAGCCGATCGGGCCGCCGGCCGCGCCCGGCCCGGCGAAGGCCGAGCGCGCGCCCGCGTCCGACGTCGCGAAGTTCCACGAGCACACCGGCCTGCTCGGCGCGGCGGGACCGTTCGGGCCGGCCGACCTCGAACCGTGGTACGACCGCCCGGTACCGGTCTCCCGGGCCCGGATGCGCCGGCGGCACGACGTCCGGCGCGTCCTGGTCGACACGTCGGGGCCGCGCCCGAAGGTCACCGGCGTCGCCTGCACGGGCGACCGCGTGCTCCGAGCCCCGGTCGTCGTGCTCGCCGCCGGTCCGCTCGCGACACCCCGGATCCTGTTGCACACCCAGGAGTCGGCCGAGATCGACTCCCCGTCGGCCCGGTTGACCGGGCGGACGCTGGGCCTGCGCCCGGCCCGGTTGGTGTACGGCCTGCGCGCCCGGGCACCGGGCCCCCGCCCGGGCGCGGGGTTCACCGTCGAACCGGCCGAGCTGCCCGGCCCGGTCGGCTTTGCCGCGAGCCTCGTCGACCCCGCGGACCGGCCGCTGTGGGGCGGGCGGCTGGCCGAGGTCGTCGGCGGGCACCCCGGCTGGACGGGCGTGCGGGTGCCGGTCACCGACGACAACACCGCCGTCGCCGGCCTCGGCGTCGGGGACGAGGTCGTCGTGGGCAAGCGGTTCTCGACGGCCGAACGGCTTTTGCTCGCCGACGCGCTCGAGGCCGCCGTGGCGCTGCTTCGCGAGGCCGGGGCGTGTGACGTCGTGTGGAGCGGCCTGTTCGCGGCGCACCCGCAGGGCGGCGCGCCGATGGGCGACGACCCGGCGCGCTCGGTGGTGGGTCCGGACGGGCGGTCCCACGACGTCGACGGCCTGTACGTCGCCGACGCGTCGCTGCTGCCGGCCGTGCTCTCGGTGGCCCCGGACCTGACCGTGCGCGCGCTGGCCGCCAAGGTCGCCGAGGCGATCCGGTGACCGCTCGGCTCACCGGCGTTGCCCCGGCGGAACCACCGGATCATCATCACGGGATGACCGGCCCGCCGAAGTCCGTGCTCGCCCGCGGCCTGACGCTGCTGGACGCGTTCTCCTCGGCGGACACGACGCTGTCGCTGGCCGAGCTGACGGCGCGGACCGGGCTGCCGAAGCCGACCGTGCACCGGCTGGCCGCCGAGCTGGTCGGCTGGGGCGGCCTGGAGCGCACCGACGGCCGGTACCGGCTCGGCATGAAGCTGTTCGAGCTCGGCCAGCGCGTGCCGCGGCGGCGTGACCTGCGCGAAGCCGCGCTGCCGTACCTGGAGGACCTGTACGAGGCGACGCACGAGAACATCCACCTGGCGGTGCAGGACGGGCCGCACACGCTGTTCCTGGAGAAGGTGAGCGGCCGCCGGTCGATGCCGATCGAGTCGCAGGTGGGCGGCAAGCTGCCGCTGCACTGCACGGCGACCGGCAAGGTGTTCCTCGCGCTCGGCGCGCCCGACTGGTTCCGCCGGGTCGCCGTCGGCGGGCTGGCGCGCTGGACGCCGCGCACGATCGTCGCGCCCGGGCGGCTGCGGCAGGAGCTGGCCCGGGCGGCGGTGAGCGGCTACGGCGTCAACCACGAGGAGTACGAGGTCGGCGTGTCGGCGGTCGCCGCGCCGGTGTTCGACGCGCGCCGCCGGGTCCTCGCGGCGCTGTCGATCACGGGCAACGCGGCGAAGCTCGACCTCGACCGGCTCGCCCCGGCGGTCCGGACGGCGGCGCTGGCGTTGTCCCGGGAGCTGGCGCTCGCGCCGGTGCGAAATCCCCTGGATCGCGGCTGAGCGGCGCCGACAGAATGGGGAGATGACCTCCGCCACCGCGCTCGCGGACGAACTGCTGGACGTGCTGGGCACCTTGATGCCGCTCGAAGCGACCTTGGTGGGCATCCCCGGTCACGACGCGCAGCTGCCCGATCCGTCCGAAGCCGGGCACGCCCGGATCCGGGAGCGGGCCGCCGACGTCCTCGCCCGGGCCAGGGCCTCGGTTGATCCGGACCGGGTGACGCTCGGGGTCGTCGTCCAGCAGGCCGAGGCGGTGCTCACCCAGCTCGACGCGCGGGTCGTCGAGTTCACCCTCGCCGACCCGATGTTCGCGGTCGGTATCAGCCACCTGTCGTTCCTGCCGCAGCTGACGCCGTCCGGCGAGCAGGCGGAGGAGGACTACCTGACCCGGCTGGCCGCGCTCCCGGCGTTCTACGCGGCGCTGGCGCAGCGCCAGCTAGCCGGCCTGCGCGCCGGCCGGACACCGGTGGACCGCAACGCGCGCAACGCGGTCGCGTTCCTGGACCGGTACCTGGCGCAGGAGGAACTGTTCGCCCAGCCGCTGACGCCCGCCCGCGGCGAGCGTCGCGACCGGCTGGTGGCCGAGGCGGTCCGGCCCGCGTTGACGCGCTACCGCGAGTTCCTGGCCACCGACGTCGTCGGGCACGGCCGGGCCGACGACCGGCCGGGGCTTTGCCACCTCGAGGACGGAGCAGCGCACTACGCGGCGTTGGCGCGCATGCACACGACCACGAGCCACACGCCGGAGGAGCTGCACCAGCTGGGTCTCGACGTGCTCGCGGAGCTGGAGGCGGAGTACGCCGAGATCGGCGCCCGCGAGTTCGGGTTGACGGACCCGGCGGAGGTCCGCCACCGGCTTCGCACTTCCGCATCTTTCCGCTGGACGGACGCGGAGGAGATGCTCGAAGTGGCCCGGGCGGCGGTAGCCCGCGCGACGGCGGCGGCCCCGGAGTGGTTCCATCGGATCCCTCGCGCGGAGTGCGTCGTGCGAGCGGTCCCGGCGGCCGACGCGCCTCTCGCGGCCCCGGCGTACTACTTGCCGGCGGCCCTCGACGGTTCGCGCCCGGGCATCTACTTCACGAACACCCACGAGGTGCACAAGCGTGACTGGTTCATCGCGGAGACGGTGGCGTTCCACGAAGCCGTACCGGGCCACCACTTCGAGGTGTCGCTGGCCCAGGAGCTGACGGACCTGCCATTGCTGCGCCGAATCGCCCCGGTGACGGCGTACGGCGAGGGGTGGGGGTTGTATTCCGAGCGGCTGGCCGACGAGATGGGGTTGTTTTCGAGTGACTTGATGAGGTTGGGAATGGTGGCCGAGGATTCGGTCCGCGCGGCCCGGCTGGTGGTGGACACGGGCCTGCACGCGTTGGGTTGGACGCGTTCGCAGTGTGTGGAGTTCTTGCGGACGCGGACGGTGTTGAGCGAGGTGGAGGTCCAGTCGGAGACGGACCGGTATATAGAGTGCCCGGGCCAGGCGCTGGCGTACATGACGGGGCGGTTGGAGATCATGCGCCTGCGGCGGTTCGCCGCGGAGGAGCTGGGGGAACGGTTTTCTTTGAGGGACTTCCATGGTGTGGTGCTTGGGGGTGGGCCGTTGCCGTTGTCGGTTTTGGAGGAGGTGGTCCGCGCTTGGGTGGGTTGAGGTGGAGGAGGTCTCGAGGCTTTGCGGCGCTCACTGACGCAACGGGTGCCGGCCGAGCCAGGTCGCCTTGGCGGGCATCGGGTTCCGACCGCCGAGCCGACTCCGCGCGGGTGAGGTGGCCAATCCGAGCCGATGCGCCAAGACCGGCCCAGCCGGCCTGGGCCTCCGACCACCGGACCGGGCAGGCCGATTCCCGCTCGGGTGATGAGGCTTTGGGCTCAAGCTGATGCGCTGAGCCACGACCGGCTCGGCGAGCACCGACTTCCGACCGGGCGGGCAAGCCGAATTGCCGCCAGACGATGCGGCCGACCCAAGCCAATGCGCCATGACCGGCCCAGCCGGCCTTGGCCTCCGACCGCCGGACCCGGCAGGCCAATTCCCGCTCGAGTGATGCGGCTTTGGGCTCAAGCTGATGCACCGAGGCACGACCGGCTCGGCGAGCACCGACTTCCGACCGGGCGGGCAAGCCGAATTGCCGCCAGACGATGCGGCCGACCCAAGCCAATGCGCCATGACCGGCCCAGCCGGCCTTGGCCTCCGACCGCCGGACCCGGGCAGACCGATTCCGCTCGAGTGATGCGGCTTTGGGCTCAAGCTGATGCACCGAGCCACGACCGGCTCGGCGAGCACCGACTTCCGACCGGGCGGGCAAGCCGAATTGCCGCCAGACGATGCGGCCGACCCAAGCCAATGCGCCATGACCGGCCCAGCCGGCCTTGACCTCCGACCGCCGGACCGGGCAACCGACTCCCACCCGGGCAATGCGACGCAGGCTCAGGCTGATGCGCGGGTTATGGCCGGCCCGGCGGGCGCTGGCTTCCCGACCGCCGGGCTGAGCAAACCGATACCTGCCCCGGTGACATGGCCGACGCGGCGCGGGCTCAAGCCAATGCGCCAAGCCAAGACTGACCCGGCGAGTACCCCCTTCCGACCACCGGGCCGGACAAGCCGATTCCTACCCGAGTGACGTCGCCGACGCGGCGCAGGCTCAGGCTGACGCGCCGAGTTGTGGCTGGCCCGGCGGACCGGCCGGGCTGGAAGGCTGTTTCTCGGCCGTGGCGTGGCCGGTTCAAGCTCATGCGGCGAGCCAAGGCCCGCTCGGCGGCTACCAGTTTCTGGCCATTGGGTAGAGCGAACCGGTACCTGCCCAGGTGATGCGGCTGATGGCAGTGGGGGCTCAAGCCGATGCGCCGAGCTAGGCCGGCTCGGCCGGCCGGTTTCCGGCCGTCGGGCCGGGCAAGCAAGCTGATTCCCAGCCGGGTGGGCGTGGTTGATTCAAGCTGGTGCGCCGAATGACTTGCCTGTGCCCTCACAACGGCGGGTTTACCGTGTGCGGTGCCCATGCCGGGCTGTAACTCGAGCGGGGGCCAGGCGACGGTGGCCAGGAAGCGACTTGATCGTTGCTGGCGGTGGGCGGTGGCGAGGCTGATTTGCTGACGTTGCAGAACCAGCACCGTGTCAGCAACGTTTGCCGCCTGCAGTGGCGGATCTACCGCTGGCAGGGTGAGGACGTGGGTGTAGGCCCGGAGCCTTCTGGCTGCGGGCCTTTCCCATCTTCGGTTGTCTCAAGCCGCGAACGGCAACGGTTGATGCAGGTTGTTGCGCCTGGGTTTTCGACGCTTGTCCAAGAATGCTGGCGGTAAGAACTCGGGAAGGCCGTCAGCGGCAATGCGGACCTCCCAGCCTGAGCGGTGCAACAGTCGGTGGTGGTGGGCGCACATCAAGACCAGGTTGGTCAAGTTCGTCGGGCCGCCTTCGGACCAGTGGCGGATGTGGTGACCCTGGCAATGCCGGGGCGGGCGGTGGCAGCCCGGGAACGCACAGCCTCGGTCGCGCAGGTAGAGCGCTCGGCGTAAGCCTGCGGAGATCAGGCGGCGGAGGCGGCCCAAGTTCAAGGGCTCGCTCTTCTCGCCTAGGACCGCTGGGATGATCATGCTGTCGCACGCGTGGATCCGCGCCTCGGCTGCCGTGATTGTGCCGGTGTCGCCGAGGGTTGCCTGGCCGACCGCGGACTTCAGGTCCTTCAACGACACCGCCACCATCACGTGCGCTCGCTCGCCCGCCCGCATCGGCAGGGTCGGGGCGTTAAGGGCCAGGTCGATCGCGTCGGAGAACGCGTCGCCGTAACGTTCCTGCGGGGAACGGTGATCGCCACCCTCGTCCGTGGTGCGGCGTTCGGCTAGCGCGTCCAGGAGGGCGCTGGCCCGGGAACCCGTTTCGTCGTCGAAGCGGCCGTGCAGCTCCCAGATACCGGTTCTTTTGCGGCGAAGGGAGAGTTCCCGGTTGGGGATGGCCGGTTCGGTGGTGTCGGGTTCGGGGCCGTCGGGATCGAGGTGGGCGATGATGCGGGCGCCGAGGGCGGCGACCTGCTTGTGGCCCGCTTCTTCGGCGAAGGCGAGGAGGTGTTGCTCGGCGTCCTCGCGGTGCTCCGGCGGGATCTGCGTCAGGGCACCGGCGATGGTGTCGATCATCGGGTTGCTCAGGCGACCCTCCGCGGCCACGGCAGCGGTGGCAGGCGCGACCGTGGGAGGGCTGTCCAGGTGGTGGCCAGGGTGGAGGGAGCGGGCTCGTTTGACAACCGTTTCAGCAGCGGACTTCGGGACGTCCGCCAGGTGCTCGAAGAGACGCGCGACAGAGCGGTAACCGAAGAGCTCCATCACTCCACGGGACTCGATCTCCACCAGCAACGCACCGATCTCCGCCTCGGCGGAGCGCACCACAGTAAGCAGAGTGGAGATACGATCGGCCAAAGCCATCGCATCCGCCTTCCACGCCGCTTCCGTTGCCATACAACAAGACTACCGAACTTCGAACGCATGATCACCACACGAACGAGCTAACTCCCCAAACCTAATGCTGCATACCGTAAGACCTCTGACAGGGATACCCATCATTGGTGGCCGACCAGCTGGCCGGATACCCGTTCTGCGCCCAAGCCGCGTACGCCTGCGCGTAGGAGTAGCCGCGCGCGTGCAACCACTGGCACGGCGTCTGCCCGGCCGCCGGGGTGATCGTGATCCACGGCTGGGCGGAAATCCAGCTCGGCTGGGTATACCACCGGGCAGAAGGAGGCGCGACGACGACGGTCTGCGGTGGCTGAACGACGACCGTCTGCGGCGGAGCGACAGTGACAGTCGGCGTACTCGGCGCGGTGGTGACCACAGTGGACACTGCCGGCTGACCGCTCCCGGAAAGAGTCCTCGGCAACCCGCACGCGGCGAGCGCCAACACGGCGGAAAGAACTACTGTTGCGCGGAAAAGACGCATGTGCTGGCTCATTTCGTCCGGGTCATGTGACTTCCGGTGATGACGCCGCCGGAAACCGTATAGGTGCCAGTGAAGATCCGCGTACTGCCGTCGGTCTGCGCAGCGGACAACACGACGGATACCGTGCTCCCGCGGACCTCCGTCACGGTCAGCGTGTCCCACGACGTCGTCGCGAAACCGTTCACGTACTTGGTATATCCGCCGCCGCCCGCGATTCGGCTGCCGCCGAGGGACCACGCCGTCGTGAAGTCGCGGCGGTTGAGGGCGTCGTAGTACGCCACCACCGTGTCGGCCGGAGCGGCGTAAGCCGGTTGTGGCACGTAAACCGTCTGCGGCACGGCGACGACTGCCGTACTGGTGGTCGGTGCCGGTGGTGTGACGGCGACCAGAATTACGGAGGCTTTCATGGGAATCAACTTCTTCCGTGTCCGCCCTCAGGAATCGGCCGCCCGCGCCGATCCGCAACGGATCCGGGAGAACGCGACCCAAGCGTTATCCCGTGAGGATCAGCCGTTCCGGCGCACGATGTCGTGAGCCGTCATCGCCGCGGCCAGTTGACGCGCGTCCGCCGGCTGCGTCGCGTCGTACCCCGTCATCAGCTGGATGCGGCCCAGCCGGTACGTCAACGTATTCCGGTGAATGTTCAACGCCGAAGCCGCTTCGCCGCGGTTGTACCCCGACGCCACGAACGCCCGCAAAGCGTCGATCAAATGCGGGTGGTCCGCCAACGGCGCCAGCACGAGAGCCAACGCCTCCCGCGCCGGACCGGGCTGGGCGATCTGGTATTCGATCGCCAGATCACCCAGCCGGTAGAGCCGCGGCGGCCGACCCAAGTTCTCCGCCAGTGCAAGGATTTCCAACGCCGACGAATGCGCGAAAGGAATGTCCGCGTGCGTCGAAGCGCGGGCGGTGGCCGCGACGCAAGGACGTCCGCAAACCCGGTCCACCCGAGCTGCCACGTCGTCGGCGGACGACGAGGCCGGCACCAGCAGCACGCCCCCGTCCCCTTCGAACGTCACCAGCACGCCCGGCTGACCGTCCAAATCGGACCGGACCGCGCGGAACAGGTCCGTCGCCGCGCGCGAGTCCGCGGCCGCCGGCAACGCGGGCAGGTGGAACGCCACGACGTCGTAGCTCTCGGCCAGCTCGCGGCGACGCACCGGCCGGCCGGCGAGCAGGTTGGCCGTGAGGTGCTGCCGGTCCTCCCGCTCCTCCCAGTCGAGCGCGTCACGCTCACTCAGGTACGCCGAGGCGACGCGCGGCATCACCTCGCCGAGGAAGCCGAGCATCCGCGCCCCGAGCAGCGCGCGGTCGCCGTCGACCTGCTCCCACGCGACCTGAGCGGCCAGCGGGTAGATCCGCAGCACGGCCTCCAGCGGCAGGCCGTCCCGGGCCCGCTCCGCACCCCACGCGATCGGCAACGCGAGCTCCTCGGCGGTCGGCCGGCGGTCCTCCGCCACCGTCGCCAGGAACAGCTCGAACACGGCCGTCGCGTTGGCGACCAGGTCACCTTCGAGCACGCTCGCCGGCAGCAGCCGGTACGCCGGGATCTCGGCGGCGCACCGGGCGATCATCGCGGCGGCGATCTCCCCGGACCGCGGGAAGAGCGCCTCGACGGCATCCACCCCTACATTGTCACCATGCACAAACGGCCGCGGCAAGTTTCTGCGCGTTTTGCCAGCAGACAGCGTTGATCAACCGGCGCATGCTGTGCACAACCACCAGACGAAGGGACTTCGCAATGGCGCGGGGAACGAAACGATGGCTGGCCGCGATGGGCCTGGCGAGCCTGCTGACGCTGGGCGCGACCGTCCCGGCCCAGGCGGCCGGCGGCGGGAACAACGACTTCGGCTGCCGCCCGAGCGCGGCCCACCCGAACCCGGTCGTCCTGCTCCACGGCACCTTCGCCACCTACTACGAGGACCTCAACTTCCTGCAGGCCGACCTCGCCGCCCGCGGCTACTGCACGTTCTCGCTCACCTACGGCGCCTACCCGCAGTTCCCGTTCGTCGGCGGGCTGAAGCCGGTCGCGGAGTCGTCGCTGGAGATCAAGGCCTTCGTCGAGAAGGTCCGCGCGGCCACCGGCGCGGCCAAGGTCGACGTCGTCGGGCACTCCGAAGGCGGCCTCCAGTCGCTCTACCTGGCCAAGATGCAGGGCATCCAGAGTGAGCTCGGCCAGGTCGTCGCGATCGCCCCGCCGACGCACGGCGCGAACGCGTCCGGCCTCCTGACGCTGGCCTACACGCTGCTCGGCAAGAGCACGTGGGACACGATCGTCAAGACCATCGGCCTGCCGATCTTCGCCGACGAGCTGGACGGCGGCGCCGCGGTCGTCGCGCTGAACACCGGCCCGGTCGCCCAGCCCGGCATCGGCTACACGATCATCACCTCGCGCTACGACGAGCTCGTGACGCCGACCGAGACGTCGTTCGTGCGCGAGCCCGGCGTCAAGAACCAGTACGTCCAGGACTTCTGCCCGTTCGACCCGGTGGGCCACATCGGCGAGGCCTACGACCTGAACGTGTGGCACCTGGTCCGCAACGCGCTCGACCCGGCGCACGCGGCGCCGATCAAGGTCTGCGCCGTCGGCTCCCCCGGCTGAGTATCTGCATCCGCGCGTTCCCCCTCTTCTCGGTGCGAGCGGAGGGGGAACAGATGAACGACGGCGTCTTCGAACGCGTCGAGCGGCTGAGCCGGCGGGAGCGCGAGATCTTCGGCCTGCTCGGCAACGGCCTGTCCAACCGCGGGATCGCCCGCCGGCTGGAGATCAGCGAAAGCACCGTGAAGTTTCACGTCAGCAACGTCTTGATCAAGCTGCGCGTCGAGTCGCGGCTGCAGGCCGGATCGGTGGCCTGCCTGCTCCTCGCCCGGCCGGCTCCGCCCGGTCTCCCCTGAACGGCGCAACTCCAAGGTCCAGTGTCGCCGGCCGCGCCGCGACGGCAATCTGGCTGCCGGGCGGGTTCGCCGTCCGGAACAGGGGAGGTTTCGCATGAGGAGATGGGCAGGCGTCGCCGCCGTCGTCGCGCTGGGGGGATTGCTGGTGCACGGCACCGCGCAAGCGGGGACACCCGCGGTGCCGGGAAAGGCTTCCGCCGCGGTCGTCCAGCAGTCCACCACGGCCGAAAAGGACGTCCTCAGCTCGTGGACGCCCGAACGGATGCGGGCGGCCAAGCCGGTCGACGTCCCGCGTGAGCAGCACGGGGCCGAGCCGCAGTCGCACGTCCTGGCCGCGCGGTCGGCGCCGGGCGCGGCGGTGACGAAACCCGGGCAGGTGCGCCCGGACGCGCTGACTTCCCTCAGCCAGTCGCAGGTCTGGACCGCGCACGGCCAGATGCCCGCGACGACCGTCGGCAAGCTGTACTTCGACAAGCCCGACGGCGGCTACCAGTGCACCGCCAGCGTCATCAACTCGACGAACCGCAGCATGATCTGGACCGCCGGGCACTGCGTGACCGACGGGGCCAAGCACTGGTACAGCAACTTCGTGTTCGTCCCGGACTACGCCGGTTCCGGTGAGCCGCTGGGCCGGTGGAGCTGGAAGTCGGTGTCGACGCCGAACGGGTACTTCGACGGCAAGGACAGCGACTACGACTTCGCCGCCATCACGCTCTGGCCGCGGGCCGGCGTGAGCGTCGCCAATGTGACCGGCTGGCAGGGTTACAAATTCGGCCAGGGCTACGACTGGAACGTCTACGAGTTCGGCTACCCGTCCGACACGCACCCGGCCCGCACCGGCATCACCGGGCAGCAGCTGCGCTACTGCACGGGGACGACGTGGCGCCCGGGGATCTGGCCGTTCCAGCCCGACCAGGAAGCGATCCACTGCGACCAGGGCCACGGCGCGAGCGGCGGCCCCTGGCTCGACGACCTGCAGCTCGCCCGCGGCTGGGGCTACCTGGTCGGCAACGTGAGCTACCACTCCGACGACAACTCGGACGAGGAACGCAGCCCGCACTTCGGCGACGCGGCGATCAACGTCTACAACGCCCAGCAAGCCGCCTGACCCCACCCCGTCGTGAGTGGTAATTCGGGTTAGAACCCGAATTACCACTCACGACGTCTTTCAGCCGAGGCCGATGGCGAACACGTGCAGGTTCGTGTCGGAGGGCAGGGTCACCGAGGCGATCTGCTTCCCGGCCGGGGCGTCGAACGGCGTCGTCGCGTAGACCGACGCCCCGCCGCCCGGGCCGCCCGGCTGGTTGCGGTGGTCCGTGCGGGCCACCAGCGTGTTGCCGAACACCGGGTCCGTGCCGCCGCCCGGGAACACCCAGTCGCCGAAGGACAGGTCCGCCGCCGCGGTGGTGCCGTCGGTGAACGTCACCGTCGCCGACGCGCGGTGGTCGCCGTTCGATGCCGTGCCGATGAACGACAACCGCGTGCCCGAAAGCCGGATCGTCTGCCCGGCCGGGACGACGTTGTCCGGCCGTCCCGCCGGCGCGGCGGGCCACACGAACGACGTGCCCACCGCTTGCGTGGTCTGACCGCCCACCAGTCCGGCGGAAGCCAAAGCCTGCCGGGACAGGCTGTTCCCGGCGCCGTCGATGTCGGCCGAGCCCGTGTCGCCGTCGTCGGAGACGCCGACGTTCGAGTACGCCGCCGCCAGCCCGTCCTTCGGCGCCACCAGCACGATCACCGAGCCCGGCACCGACGTCGGGCCGCCGCGGACGGTCACCGGCACCTGGTAGTAGCCCTCGGGCGTCCCGGCGGCCACCGACACCGCCAGCTTCGTGGTCCCGCTGCCGGTCCGGTCGTCGAGCCGCAGCTGCCGCGGCCCGGTCACCGAGATCCCGGCCGGCGCCTTCGTGGTGACGTCGAGGACGCGGTCGTGCCCGCCGAGCCGCTGCCCGCTGATCACGGCCTCCCCGGTGCTGCCGGGCGACACGACGACCTGGTTGGTCGCCGAAGCCAGGAACGGCTTCTCACTGTCCCGATAGGACGGTGGCACGGAGTCGGCCGCCCACCGCTTGTCCGGAGTGGACACGAGCGAGAAGTCCAGCCGGCCACCATCACGGGCCACCCCGGCGGGCAGCGACGTCCGGTTCCAGTCCCGGCCGTTCAACGACAGCGAGTGGACGTACGTCGCCGGCGCTTTCGGCGCGCGGATGTCGAGCGTCCGCCCGGAAGGCAGCGAGAGCACCGCGCGCTCGAACAGCGGGGTGTGCACGACCAGGTCCGGCGTCCCCGGCGTGGCCGGGTAGATGCCGAGCGCGGCCCAGACGTACCACGACGACTGCGCGCCGAGGTCGTCGTTGCCCGGCTCGCCGTCCGGCGTCGCGCTGAACAGCGTCGTCGCGATCTCGCGGACCACCTGCTGCGTCTTCCACGGCTGCCCGACGTGGTTGTACAGCCACGGCACCCCGAAGTCGGGTTCGTTGCCCGCCCACATGTTCGGCTCGTTCGGGCCGACGTTCAGCTTCTGGAAGAACGTGTCCAAACGGGACGCGACCGCCGACGGCCCGCCCATCGCCGTCACCAGCCCGGCCGGGTCCTGCGGCACCAGCCACGTGTACTGGGCCGCGTTGCCCTCGTCGAAGCCGTCCTGGCCGAACTTGCCGGGCGGCGGCGGGACGTACGCCGGACCGTCCGGGAAGCGGCCGTCCTGCCCGCGCGGCTGGAGGTAGCCGGTCAGCGGGTTGAAGATGTTCTGCCAATTCTGACCTCGCCGGGTGAACTCGCGGGCGACGTCACGGTCGCCGATCCCCTGCGCGAACTGCGCGATGGCGAAGTCGTCGATCGCCCACTCCAGGGTGATCGACGCGCCGACACGGGCGTGGTCACCGCGCGAGGCGTCGTTGTTCGGCAGGTACCCGCGAGCGACGTAGTCCGCGATGCCTCGCCGTTCCTGGTACGCACCCGGCGTGTCGTCGACCGAAGTGGCGCCCTTGACCAGGTACTTCAACGCCGTCTTGACGTCGAAGTCCCGCGCGCCGAACGCGTAGAGGTTCGAGATCAGCGCGACCGAGCTGTCGCCGGTCATCTGCCCGGTGTAGCCGTTCGCCATCGGCCAGCGCGGCCACCAGCCACCCTGCACGGCGTCGTTCGTCAGCGACTGCGCCATGTCGCTGGCTTCCTTCGGGAACAGCATGGCGTGCAACGGCGCGAGCGAGCGGTAGGTGTCCCAGTCGGAGAAGTTCGCGTACTGGTGCCGTCCTGCCGGTAGCGTCCGGACTTGGTTGTCGAAGCCGATGTAACGGCCATCGGCGTCGTCGAAAGTGTTGGGGTGCAGCAGCGAGTGGTACAGCGACGTGTAGAACGTCTTGAGCTGTGCCTCATCACGCCCGGCGACGCGTATCTTGCCCAGCGCCTGCGTCCACTTGTCCCGTGTGGACTTCCGGACCGCGGCGAAGTCGAAGCCCGGGGCTTCCGCGGCCATGTTGGCCTTCGCGCCGTCGACGCCCACATAGGACATCGACACCTTCGCGCGCACGGTCCCCGAACCGAACGTCAGGTACGCGCCCGCCCGCGGCGAGTCGACGCTGTCGGTGCCCGGCTTGACCGACGAGCCGTCCCACGTCCCGTGCGCGGTGAACGGCTGGTCGAACGCGATGTCGTAGTAGACGGTGTAGTGGTTGCCCTTGCCGCAGAAGTTGCCGGTGGTCGCCGAGCCGCTGACCTCGCGGTCCCCGGTGATCTTCAGATCCGCGTGTGAGTTCCCCGCCAGGCTCGCCCCGCCCTTGACCAGCACCTGCGGTGTCGAGCCGGCCGGGTAGGTGAACGTCGCGAGCCCGGTGCGGGTCGTCGCGGTCAGCTCGGCCCGGACGTTCGAGTCGGCGAGCGTCACGGCGTAGTAGCCGGGCTCGGCCTGCTCGCCGTCGTGGCCGAAGTGCTCGGTGCGGTCCCAGGGCGCGCTGCCGACGTCCCCGGTGACGGGCAGGAGCGGCACGTCCCCGAACGCGTTGCAGCCGACGGAGGCGTGGTCGAGACTGAAACCCCGGATCTGGTCCGAGTGGTACTGGTAGCCGGCGTACGCGCCTTGGGTGTCCGGCGAGAACTGCATCATCCCGAACGGCGCCGCCGGCCCGGGGAAGTTGTTGATCTCGCCGACCGAGCTGCCGCCGCGGCCGGTGCCGATCAGCGGGTCGACGTGGGCCGCCGGGTCCCCGACCAGCGGTGACAACGTTGTCGGGGCCGCTGAAGCGACGGCGGGTGCCCCGATCACCGCCGTCGCGACCAGCGCCGCCATGAACTTGTATCGCACCGTGCCTCCCAGAGCTGTCATCCGACCTTTGCCGGTCACCGAGCCCCGGGTCAACACTTTGACAAAGACCTGGCTCGTGCCCTCAACGTATGAAGATCCGGTCAGGATCGGGTGGTGACCGTGTCAGGACGCCTAACCTCGACGCCGTGTGCGCACGTGTACTGGTCGCCGAGGACGACGAGAAGCAGGCCGAAGTCCTCCGCCTCTACCTCGAGAGCGAAGGTCACACCGTGGTGCTGGCCCCGGACGGCCGCGCGGCCCTCGACGAGGCCCGCCGCGAGCGGCCCGACCTGCTGGTCCTCGACGTGATGATGCCCGAGGTCGACGGGTTGGACGTCTGCCGCATCCTGCGCGGGGAGTCCGACGTCGCGGTGCTGATGCTCACCGCCCGCGCGACCGAGGAGGACCTGCTCCTCGGTCTCGACCTCGGCGCCGACGACTACCTGACCAAGCCCTACAGCCCGCGTGAGCTGATGGCCCGCGTCCGGACGCTGCTGCGCCGGACGTCGGCCCGCGGTGAGCCGCCCGACCCGGCGTTGCGGGCCGGCGCCCTGCGGCTCGACCCGGTCCGGCACGAGGTGTCGGTCGACGGCCGCCCGGTGGAGACCACCCCGGGCGAGTTCCAGCTGCTGGAGACGCTGATCCGGCAGCCCGGACGGGTGTTCACCCGGCGGCAACTGCTGGAGCTGACCCGCGGCGACGACCGGTTCGTCAGCACCCGGATCATCGACGTCCACGTCCTCAACCTGCGCAAGAAGCTCGAGCCCGACCCGCAGAAGCCCGTCTACCTGCGTACCGTCTTCGGTGTGGGGTACAAGCTGACGGCGGAAAATGACGCGTAGCTTTCCTCTCCGCCGCAGTCTCGTCGTCCGGCTGACGGCGGTCTCCCTGCTGATCGCGCTGGGCTCGATCGCCGCGACCGCGTGGCTGGCCGTGCAGACCACGACCCGCGCGATCCAGCAGGAGCAGGGCCAGGCGCTGTCGGGCGACGCGACCATCTACACCGAGCTGATCGGCTTCGCCGCGGCCAACCACACGTGGGACCAGGTCGGGCCGCGGCTGCGGGAGCTGTCGGCCGGCACCGGCCGCCGGATCGTGCTGACCACCCTCGACCGGCGGGTCCTCGGCGACTCCGGCGGCGAGCCGGTCACGCTGCCGGTGAAGGCGACGGCGTCGGTCGACCCGCTGCACGTCGACCCGGTGCTGCTGCCGCAGGCCGGGACCAGCGGCATCGACCCGCGCGCGGCGGGTCCGTTCCGGCTGCCCGCGGACGAACGCGGCGACCTCGACGGCCTGGCGAAGAAGGCCGCCGCGTGCCTGACCTCGTTCGGCTTCCCCAGCCAGGTGCGGGCGGGGCCGAGCGGCCGGCCGCAGCTCACCGGGCTCGACCCGCTCGCCGCGCGTTACTTCGCGGCCAAGTGCGGCATCTACGACCTGGCCAGCCCGACCCCGACCGAGCAGACCGCGCTCGACAGCCTCGACGAAGCCGTCAACCGCTGCCTGCAGGCCCAGGGCGCCGAGCAGGTGAAGCTGGGCCTCGACTTCGACGCGCTCGGCGTCGCCGACCAGGGCCCGAGCCGTGCCTGCGTCGACTCCGCCCGCCGCGCGCAGCTGACGCCGTTCGTCGCGCCGCCCGCGTTGCTCTTCACGCTCGGCCCCGGCGGGTCGCAGCTGCCGACGTTCACGCTCTCGAAGGAGAACCTCACCCGGATCCTCGCGGTGACCGGCGGCGTGCTGGTGCTGGCCGCGTTGATCACCGTGCTGGTCGCGCGGCGGCTGTCGCGGCCGCTGCGCGCGCTGACCGAGGCCGCGAAGCAGGACCGGCCGGCGCCGGTGAAGTCCCGCGACGAGGTCGGCTACCTCGCGGCCGCGTTCAACGACCTCACGGCGCGGCGCGAACGCATCGAGGAGCAGCGCAAGGCGATGGTCAGCGACATCGCCCACGAGCTGCGCAACCCGCTCAACGTCATCCGCGGCCGGCTGGAGGCCGCCGAGGACGGGCACCTGCCGTTCGACCGGGCGCTGTCGACGTCGCTGCTCGAGGAAACCGTGCTGCTGCAGCACATCGTCGAGGACCTGCAGGACCTCGCCGCGGCCGACGCCGGCCGGCTGCGGCTGCACCCGGAGCCGGTGGACGCGGCCGAGCTGGCCGGCCACGTCGCCGCCGCGCACGCCGACCGGGCCGCCGAGGCCGGCGTCACGCTCGCCGTCGAGCCGACCGGCGAGACCGCGTTGGACGCCGATCCCGTGCGGCTGCGCCAGATCGTCGGCAACCTGGTGACCAACGCGGTCCGGCACACCCCGCCCGGCGGCCGCGTGACGATCCGCGTGTCGTCCACTGTGGACGTTGTGACGCTCGCCGTCGCGGACACCGGCACCGGGATCGCCGCCGAGGACCTGCCGCACGTGTTCGACCGGTTCTGGCGGGCCGAGAAGTCCCGCAGCCGCCAGACCGGCGGCAGCGGGCTCGGCCTCGCCATCGTGCGGCACCTCGTGCAGGCGCACGGGGGCACCATCGCCGTCGAGTCCGAAGTGGACATCGGGTCGACGTTCACCGTCCGGCTACCGAAGCCGGATTTCCGTGGTGAGGGTACCGGGGTGCGGGACGCGCAGGACGTGCAGCTTCCGGGCGCCGTCGCGCAGGAACGTGACGGCGGCGGCGGTGACGGTCGCGGCCAGGGCGACGCCCCAGCCGAAGGTGATCGTCGTGCCGCCGCGGCGGATCGTCAGCCCTGACGCGGTCGGCTCCGGGAGCATGACCTCGAAGTTGTAGTTGACGTCCATGCGGCGAGGAACTCGATGCGGTCGTGGAGCTCTCTCGAGAGCCCGGCGTCCGCGTTCAGCTTCACTGCCAGTTGCGACGACAGCCCGGACGCGTTCTGGTTCGCGAACTCGACCGGGTGCGCCCGGATCGGGTTGGCCGGGTTCAGGAACCACGTCATGCCCTGGTGCGACGCCGCCTCGATTTCAGCGCGGGCGGGCGGGTAGCGCGTTGACCTGGCGGAGGTTGGCCGGCGTCTTCGCCACGTAGCCCAGGCCGGACCCGGTGGCGGCCTTGGACCTCTCGGTGATCGAGTACTCCGGAAGCGAGCCGCCGCGTCGAGCCGGTTCCGCAGGGCACTGTCCAGGTAGTACGGGTTCCACGGGCGCCGGTTCGCATAGAACCATCCCCAGCGTGGCCGGATCGGTGCCGACATCGTTGACAACGCCTGGCAAAATGGCGAGGTAGGGCGCGAAACGCTGCTCCGCGGTGAGAAGAGCCGCCGGTTCGGGGCACCGGGCGGGAGCGGGGCGAAGTACCCCCGGCGGGAACGGGCCCACCGCCGGGGGTACTTCGGCGGACGCGGTCCCGGCGCCGGCGACCCCGAGGAGGGTCGCCGCGGCGGCTCCGCCGTGGACGGTTCTGCGATCGATCACCACTGCCTCCTAGCCTTTGAGGCCGCTCTGGGCGAGCCCTTCGACGAACTGGCGCTGCGCGATGATGAAGACGATCAGGACCGGCACGACCGTGGTGGTCGCGGCGGCGAGCTGGACGTTCCAGAGGTGGCCGCCGTAGACGTCGACGTACTGCGTCAGCGCCACCGGCAGCGTGAACATGTCCTTGTCGGTCAGGTACACGAGGGGTTCCAGGAAGAAGTTCCACGTGTTGAGGAACGTGAAGATGGCGACCGCGGCCAGGGCGGGTTTCGCGATCGGCAGGGCGACCCGGCGGTAGAGCCCGAACCGGGACAGGCCGTCGAGCCGGCCCGCCTCTTCGAGCTCGCCCGGGATCGTGATGAAGAACTGCCGCATCACGAACGTCGCCAGCACGCTCGGCGCGCCGAAGATCGGCACGATGATGAGCGGCCAGTGCGTGTTGGTCAGGCCGAGGTCGTCGACCACCCGGAACAGCGGGATGATCGTGACCTCGCTCGGCACCATGAGTCCGATGAGGATCAACGCGAACAGCTTCTCGCCGCGGAACCGGATGCGCGCGAACGCGTACCCGGCGAGCGAAGAGAAGAACATCGTGCCGAGCGTGACGAGCACGGCGATGTACAAGCTGTTGAAGTACTGCCGCGCCAACGGGAAGTCCGTGAACGCGGTCCGGTAGTTCTCCCACTGCGGCTGGTTCGGGAACAGCTTCGGCGGGTACGCGAGCACTTCGTTGGCCGGCAGCAGCGACGCCGTGATCATCCACCACGTGGGGAACACGAACGGCACGGCCAGCACGACCATCACCGCGTAGCAGGCGATCTTGGCCCTACGACTCATGGAACACCCACCGCTTCCGCATCCGCCACTGCAGCAGCGTGAGCACGAGGATGACGAGGAACAGCACGACGGCCAGCGCGGAGCCGTAGCCGAGGTCGTGGTTGGCGAACGCCTGCTGGTAGAAGTAGAACACCAGGACGTTGGTGCTGTCGGCGGGCCCGCCCAGGGTCAGCACCTGGATCTGCGCGAACACCTGCAGCGCACCGGCGACGGTGATGATCGCCGTGAGCAGCGTCGTCGGGCTGATCATCGGCAGCATCACCGAGCGGAACCGCCGCCACGGCCCGGCACCGTCCAATTGCGACGCTTCCATGACGGACGCCGGGATGCCCTGCAACGCGGCGAGGAACAGCACCATGTTGAGCCCGACGTTCTTCAGCACCTGCACGACGATCACCGAAAGCATCGCGGTGCCGTTGCCCCGCAACCAGTTCGGCCCGTCGACCCCGATCGTCTGCAGCAGCGAGTTGATGCCGCCGTTGTCCTGCAGGAGGAAGTTCCAGACGATCGTCCACGCGACGAGCGTGACGACCACCGGCGAGAAGAACACCGTCCGGAACACCGTGGTGCCGCGCAGCTTCAGGTTGAGCAGCAACGCCAGCGACAGCGCGAGCGCCAGGTTCAGCACGACCAGGCCGACGCAGAAGATCGCCGTGGCACGGGCGACCTTCGGCGCGGTCGGGTCGTCGAAGAGCTTCGCGTAGTTGTCCGCACCCGCGAACGACGACGTCCCGGCCAGCAGGTTGACGTCCTGGAAGCTGTACCAGACCACCGCGACCAGCGGCGCGACGACGAAGGCGAGGAACCCGAGAGCCTGCGGGGCGACGAAGAGCCACCCCGCCAGCTCGTCGCGCTTCTTCGTCGTCCACGTCATCGGCTCAGCGCCGGGTCGATCGCCTGGCAGACGCCGGCCAGCGCGGCGGGCACGTTCGCGTCCGGCTTCCACATCGGGTCCAAAGCGGACTGGACGAGCGACGCGATCCGCGCGCTCCCGGTGTGCGACGGCAGCACCGCGCCGGTCTTGATCCCGTTGACGACGACGTTCTGCAGCTGCTCCTGGCTGAACAGCGGGTTCGCCTTCGCCAGGGTGGCGGCGTTGAGCAGGCTGTCGCGGGCCGGCGGGAAATACTGGCCGAGCTTCGCGGAATTGGCCGGGTTGGTGAAGAACGCGAGGAAGTCCGCGGCGGCCTTGGCGTGCTTGCCCTTGACCGGGACGCCGATCCCGGCCTGGCCGATGACCTGCGCGGCCGCCTTCGGCCCGGCGGGCAGCGGGACGATCCCCCACTCGAACGGCTTGGCCTTGAGCAGCCCGGCGCGGCTGATCTGCGCGATCGTCAGGCCCGACTCGCCGGCGAAGAAGTCCGCCGTCGTGCCCGGGCCCGGCAGTGCCTTGTCGGTGAAGATCGCCTGGTGCAGGAACGTCATCGCGGACGTCATCTCCGGGGAGGTGAACCCGCACGTCTTGCCGTCCGGGCCCCAGGCGTCGGCGCCGAAGCCGCGCCAGACCGAGGCGAGCAGCACCCACTGCTTGTACTCGAACTCGCGGATGACCAGGCCGGCCTTGCCGGTGTCCTTCGCGGCGACCTGGGTGGCGATCCGCTTGGCCGCGTCCCAGGTCCACCGTCCACTCGCGAGCAGCTGGTCCGGGGTTTCGGTGATCCCGGCCTGGGTCAGCAGGTTCTTGTTGTAGAACATGCCGAACGGCGAGGTCGAGAACGGGTAGGCGTAGAGGCCGTCGTCCTTGGTCCACAGCTTCGTCGCGGACGGCACCAGCTCCCCGGCGTCGTACCCGGCGGCACTGTCCAAAGTGGGCTTGAGGTTCGTCAGCGCCCCGGACTGGACGAAGTCCGGGGCATCGCGCTCGAGGATCCACGCGAGGTCCGGCGGGTTGCCGCCGGAGAGCTGCGTGGTGAGCGCGGCCGAGTACGCGCTGGTGTCGCCCGGGACGACGTCGAACTTGACCGACGTGACCTCCGGGTGGGCCGTGCGGTACTCGGTGGCGATGGAGTCGAAGAGGGCGAGCTGGTTCTTGTCCGTCGTCCAGACGGTCATGCGCAGGGCGATGTTCTTGTCGTCGCCGGCGCCGCCCGAGCACGCCGTCGAAGCCAGTGCGACGGCGGACAGGGCCGCGGCGAGCAGCCGGATTCTCCGGTAGGCCACGATGCCTCCTGGTTATTCGAATTAGCAGCGACGGTAGGTTCCGCCGCCAAAGCTGTCAACAGGCCATTCGGCCTCAGCGGGAGTCTGTTGTGGAGGGTCCGGTCGTGGTGGCGCCCTCGTGGATCGTGCACGGCAGGAGCAGCTGGCGGGGCTGGGGGTTCTTCAGCAGCCCGACGAGCACGCGCACGGCGTGCGCGCCCATTTCGTGACGCGGGATGCGGAACATCGACCAGTCCGTGCCGGTGCTCGGCACGGCGTGCGCGTGGGGCTGCTGCGACGGGTCGGCGTCCCCGAGCACCACAATGGACAGGTCGGCGGGCACGTCCAGGCCGAGCTCGTGCGCGCGGGCCAGGATCCCGTCGGCCATCGCCGAGCTCTCGACGAGCAACGCCGTGACACCCTCGTCGAGCGCCTGCCGCAGCGCGACCGCCGGGTCGTCGGCGAGGAAGACCAGCGGCGGCCGGCGGTGCTTGCGCGCCGCCGCTTCGTAACCGCTGCGGCGATCGAGCGTCGGCTCGTTCTCCTCGGTCACGCTGAGCAGTCCGATCCGGCGGTGTCCGAGGCCCCACAGCCGTTCGTGGACCTCACGGGTGGCGGCGACGTAGTCCGCGCCGACGTAGCTGATCGGCCCGGTCGGCGACTCGCGGCGCCCGACGAACACGAACGGGAACTGCTCCTCGACGAGCTGCGCGAGCTCTTGGGGGTCGTTGTGCCGGCCGAGCAGGACCGAGCCGTCGGCGATGCGCAGCCGGTTCGTGCCCGCCTCGTAGATGCGGCGGCGCCCGTCGCGGCGGCCACCGCTGGTGAACAGCAGCAGGTCGAAGCCCTGCGCCTCGGCTTCCTCCTCGATGCCGAGCAGGAACGGCCGGTAGAAGTCGGCCACGCCGGAGGGGAACACCGACTCGTAGGTGAAGACGCCGAGGATCTGGTTGGACCCGCCGCGCAGCCGGCGGCCCATGATGTCCACCGTGTACCCGGTTTCGCGCAGCACCTGCTGCACGCGGTCGCGGGTCTCGGGGGTGATGCGCAGGCTGTCGGAGCCGTTGAGCACCATGGACACGACGGCCTGCGAGACGCCTGCCAGCCGCGCCACCTGGGCCTGCGTGACCCGGCCCGAACCCGCCGTCATCGGTGACTCCCTCCCGTGCGGTTCGCCTGGACTCTACCGGCGGCACGGTCAGTAACCCCGCACTTCCGGCCACCGGCGCTCCACCCCGGCGGCGTCCAACACGCGGGCGAAGTCTTCGAAGAGCCGGATGTCTTCCCGGACGGCCTTCGGTTCGACGTCCTCGCTGATGGCGAACGCCGCGAGCAGCCCCGCGACCTCGCCGATGTTCCACTCCACCGGGTGCAGCCGGAAGCAGCCGTTGGTGATGTGCGTGGTGCCGATGTTCTTGCCGGCGGGCAGCAGGTTCTTGGTGCGGATGGGCAGCAGCGCCCCGAGCGGGATCTCGTAGGGCACGCTGGCGACGTCGATGTAGTTGTCGCCGCCGGTCGACGGGTGCAGGTCGATCCGGTAGCTCCCGACACCGACGGCGTCCGCGCGGCGCACCTGGCCGTCCACGCCGAGGATTTCCGCCGAGACGTCGTGCTCGGTGACGGTCGTGACCGCCTTGATGCGCCGTGCTTCGCGGACGTACGCGGATTTCGCGAGTCCGTCCTTTGTGTCCGTCACATCGGGACGGAGCTTGAGCCCCGGGAAGCCGGTGCCGCCGTCCGCGCGGGGCGCTTCGGTCTGGAGCCAATAGAGGACGGACAGACTGAGCTGCTTGGCCTCGTGGTGCGCTGCTGCGACGTCCGCTTCGGTCGTGTGGCCGGGGATCGTGAGCGCGGGCTTGAGCCAGTAGTCGTTGAGCGGCCAGTTGACGAGCGTGATGTCGGAGTCGAACGCGCCTTCGGTGTGCAGGTTGCGGGCGAGGATGCGGCGGAAGGCCCACAGTTCCTTGTCGCCGGCGTCGGCGCTCTGGTCGGCGCTCACCGCGAGGGGGTCGCCGGGCGGGTTCGGGACGAAGGTGCGTTTCACCGGTTCGAGCGTCCGCGGGTCCGGGGCGACGAAGCCGAGCAGCGGCCCGGGCCAGAAGTCCGGCTGGTAGTCGCGCCAGAAGCCGTACATCTCCGGCTGGTCGATGACGTGGTTTTCGCCTTCGTGGTGGGAAACCGCGAAGCAGTAGGTGATTCCCTGCAGGTTGGCCGGGGCGGCTTCGTCGGGCGCGTGCGGTTCGTCGTGCGTGCTCTTCGCTTCCGCGCCGGTGACGTGTTCGGTGCCGGTGAGCGGCAGCAGGTCGCCGTTTTCGGTGGCGTCGACGACGTACTGGGCCCGGACGGTGATCCGTTCCTCGCCATTCTCGAGCGTCACGGCGTCGACGCGATCTCGTGTCGTGTGCGCTTCGACCGGCCGGTGGTGGCGCAGGACGTGGATCCGCCCGGCGCTGACGTGCGGCGCGAGCATGGCCTCGATGACCGCGAGGGCGACGCGGGGTTCGCCGCAGAGCTTGCTGACGCGCCCGGCCCCGGGGTTCAGCTCGGACCGTTTCGCGGCTTCGGCCCGCAGCGGGTAGTGGCGGCGGTAGTGGTCACGGATGCCTTGGCGCAGGTCGCGGTAGGTGCGGGTGGAGCCGAACCGCTCGATCCAGGGGTTCTCGTCCGGCGGCACGGCCTGCGCGGTGAGCTGCCCGCCGAGCCAATCGGTCTCCTCGGTGAGCACGACGCGCCGTCCATGGGCCGCGGCGGCCAGCGCGGCGGCGACCCCGCCGAGTCCGCCGCCGACCACCAGAATCTCCGTGTCCAGTTCCCTCATGAGCCCTTCCCGGCGCTGATAATTCGAATTACTACGCGGGTATGGTGCGACGCGGGCGCACTGGGCGTCAAGAGTCAGAACCGGACAGGACTACAGCGGCAGGCCCGCGTAGTTGTCCGCGAGCTCGGTCATCGCGGCGGTCGACGTGACCGTGCGGCGCAGCTGGGACAGCTGGAGCTGGGCGTCGAAGTCGTCACCGTGGCGGTGCAGCATCGACGTCATCCACCACGAGAAGTGCGTGCAGCGCCAGACCCGTCGCAACGCCGTCTCCGAGTAGGCGTCGACGAGTTCGTCGTCGCCGGCGAAAGACGCCTTCAGGGCGCGGGCCAGCAGGGCGACGTCGGCGACCGCCAGGTTCAGGCCCTTCGCGCCGGTCGGCGGCACGATGTGGGCCGCGTCCCCGGCCAGGTAGAGGTTGCCGTGCCGCATCGGCGTCGTCACGAAGCTGCGCATCGGCAGGACGCTCTTTTCGGTGATCGTCCCGGTTTCGAGCGTCCAGCCGTCGACGCCCAGCCGGTCGGACAGCGCCGTCCAGATCCGGTCGTCGCTCCACCGCTCGATGTCCTCGTCCGGCGCCACCTGCAGGTAGAACCGGCTGACCCGCGGCGAGCGCATGCTGTGCATCGCGAAGCCGTCCGGGTGCCAGGCGTAGATCAGCTCGTCCGTCGACGGCGCGACATCGGCCAGCACGCCCAGCCACGCGAACGGGTAGGTCCGCTCCCAGACCTTCGGCTCCGGGACGGACGCGCGGCTCGGTCCGTGGAACCCGTCGCAGCCGACGACGACGTCCGCGTCGATCCGCCGTGCTTTGCCGTCACCGTCCACAAAGGTCACGTACGGCTTGCCGGTGACGTCGTGCACGGCGACGTCCGAAGTGGAGTAATACGCCTGGCGGCCGGCCTTTTCCCGCGCCACCATGAGGTCCTTGGTCACCTCGGTCTGCCCGTAGACCGTCACCGACCGTCCGATGAGGTCGGTGAAGTCGATGTGGTGGCGCTCCCCCGCCGACTGCAGGTGGATGCCGCGGTGTTCCATGCCCTCGACGTCGAGCCGGTCGCCGAGGCCGACCTGCCGCAGCAGCTCGACCGTGCCCGCCTCGAGGATGCCCGCGCGGATCCGGGCCTGGACGTACTCGGCGGTCTGGCGTTCGAGCAGCACCGAGTCGATGCCGTCGAGCCCGAGCAGGTGGGACAGCAGCAGCCCGGCCGGGCCGGCGCCGACGATGACGACCTGGGTGCGCACTGGAGGAGTCCTTTCCCGCGACAGAGCCCAAAGCATCTCCCGGCGGGTCCGGCGCCGACCAGAGCATTCTCATTCAGTGAGAGAGCATCCGCGAGATGCCCCGCGCGGCCGCCCGCAGCGCGGGGATCTGCATCCGCGCGTTCCGGTCGTTGGGGACGATCACCGACAGCGCCGCGACGACGGTGTCACCGCGCCCGCGCAGCGGCACGGCGATCCCGGTCGTCTCCTCGTCGATGAAGCCGGCGCAGAACGCGTAGCCGTTGCGCCGGACATCGGCGAGGAACCGCCGCAGCCGCGCCGGGTCGGTCAACGTCGTGCGGCGGAACGCCTCGAGCGGACCGGACAGGACCTGTTCCTGCAGGTCGACGGGGGCGTGGGCGAGCAGCACGAGGCCGGACGACGACGCGTGCAGCGGCAGCCGGCCGGCCACCCGCGTCACGTTGACGACCGCGCCGGGCGCCGAAAGCCGCTCGACGAACAGCACCTCCCGGTCCTCCAGCACGGCGAGCTGGGTGTGGTGCCCGACGACGGCGTGCAGGTCCTCCATGAAGGGCATCGCGGCCTCGCGCAGCCCCAGCGTCGGCGACGCGCGCGACGCCAGCTCCCACAGTCGAACGCCCACGCGGATCCTCCGATCGGGGTCGCGGTGCAGCCAGCCGTGGCCGACCAGCTCGTCGACGAGCCGGGACGCCGTGGCGACGTGCAGTTCGGCGCGGCGCGCGATGTCGGTGACGCGCAGCGCCGGCGTGTCCGGCCCGAAGGTCTCGTAGATGCGGACGATGCGCGTCAGCACGGAGTCGCGTTTTGCCACGTCAGGCAGTGTGCCCCACCTGAGCGGGGCACACTGCCCGGCGTCACGGCAGCGAGTTCAGGAACGACTCGTGGCTGTTCTGGAACTCCCAGTTGTAGTACCTGTCCCAGTTGATCGACCAGGTCATCAGGCCCCGCAGCGCCGGCGAGGTACCGCCGCGCAGCGTGTACGAGCCGCATCCGGTGCCCTTGACCAGGCAGTTCACCGCCGTCTGGACGTCGGCCGGCGAGGTGTAGCCGTTGCCGGCGCTGACCGCGGCGGGCAGGCCGATCGCGATCTGGTCGGGGCGCAGGCCGGGGAAGAACTGGCCGGTGTTCGCCACGGTGAAGCCGGCTTTGAGCATGTCGGTCATCGCGATGTGGAACTCGGCGCCGCCCATGTTGTGGTACTGGTTGTCGAGCCCCATCACCGGGCCGGAGTTGTAGTCCTGGACGTGCAGCACGGTGAGCGAGTCGCGCAGCGCGTGGATGACGGGCAGGTAGGCGCCGGTCCGCGCGTCACCGGCGCTGGTGCCGCCGTAGAACTGGTAGCCGACCTGCACGAAGAACGTCTCCGGCGCCATCGTCAGGACGAACCCCGAGCCGTACTTGGCCTTGAGCGACTTCAGCGCGGAGATGAGGTTGACGATCACCGGCGTGGTCGGGTTGCGGAAGTCGGTGTCACCGGCGTTGAGCGAGAGCGAGTGGCCCTCGAAGTCGACGTCGAGTCCGTTGAGGCCGTACTTGTCGATGATGGCGGAGACGGAGCTGACGAACTTGTCCCGCGCGGCGGTCGTCGTCAGCTGGACCTGGCCGTTCTGGCCGCCGATGGAGATGAGGACCTTCTTGCCCTGCGCCTGCTTGGCCTTGATGGCGGCGGTGAAGTCGGCGTCGCTCTCGACGTTCGGGCACTCGGTGGCCGGGCAGCGGTTGAAGCGGATGTCCCCGGAGGTGACGGAGGTGGGTTCGCCGAAGGCGAGGTCGATGATGTCCCAGGCGGCGGGGACGTCGGCCATCCGGACGTAGCCGGAGCCGTTGGCGAAGCTGGCGTGCTGGTAGCCGATGAGGGCGTGCTTGGGCAGGCCGGTGTCGACGCAGCCGGTGGTGGTGGCGCTGGTGGTCGAGGTTTTGGGCGATTCGCCGGCACTGTTGTACGCCGCGACGGCGTAGCTGTGGGTTTCGCAGGCTTTCAGGCCGCCGACGGTGGCGCTGGTCCCGGTCGTCGTGGCGACGACGGTGCTGCCCTCGTAGACGCGGTACCCGGTGACGGTCCCGGCGCTCGCGCCCCAGCTCAGGGCGATGGAGTTGGCCGTGACGGTGGTGATCTGGGGAGTGCTCGGCGTGGTGGGCGTGCCGGGGGTGTTGCCACCGGGGCCGTCGAGGACGACGTCGTCGGCGTAGTAGGTGCCGGCGCCGTACCAGCCGTGGAGGTAGAGCTGGGCGGAGGTCTGGGCGCCGGTGGTGAAGGTGAGGGAGAGCTGGTTGTAGGCGCCGCTGTTGCCGGACCAGGTCGAGGGTCCACCGGTGACGCCGAGGTAGACGGGGTTCCCGCGCACCCAGGCCGAGACGGAGTAGGTGGTGTTCGGCTGAACGGACACGGTTTGCGAGCACTGGGCGTAATCGGCACCGACGGGCGTGCCGGCGAGGGCGTAACCGCCGCTGTGGGTGGGGGTGCTGACGGCGGCGGCGTTGGCGCAGGTCCAGCCGGTGAGGGAGCCGGCTTCGAAGCCGGGGTTGGCGAGGAGGTTGGCCGCTTCGGCGGTTCCGGTGGCGAGTCCGGAGAGCGCGAGTATCGCGGCGGCGAGGATTGCGGACAGTCTGGAACGCCTCATCGGGTCCTCCAGTCGGGGAGACTGGGTATATTGTCTAGACCAATATGTAAAATGTCCAGACCAACCGAGGGTGAGGCTTGCGCAGCTGGATAACCCTGCGCCTCGACGGCTCGAACTCATCCGCACGTCTCGGCGGCCGTCGGGATCAACCTCGCTGCACCCGATCGCCCGGAGAGTCGGCCCTGCCACGCCCGGCGGCCCTCGCCGCCACAGATTCGCCGCGCGCCCCGGCGGCCCGCCGCCACGCGAACCGCTCGACCCCGCGATCCTCGCCAACCGCCACGGTTCCGCCCCAGCTCCCAGCAGCCCGCCGCGAAGACCTCCGCCAAGCCAAGCCCCACTCAACAGCCCTCCACTGCCCGAACTCGCGCCTCAAAAGCCCGAGTTTCGCCTCACAGCACCCGCAGCCCAGCCCGCCGCACCTGGCGATCCCCGCCACCCTGCTCACCGCCCAGCCATCCCCGTCGCGGCTCCGGCCACTCCTGCCCCGACAGCCGGCCGGCCGCCGCGCCGGCAACCGACCCACCAGCGCCCGCAAGCCTCGCAGGCCCAAACCGCGGCACCCGCCGCCGAGCGATCTGCCGCAGCTCGGCCGGTCTTCCGCGGCTCGTCGTACCCGCGTCAGCAGCCCACCAGGGACTTCGCCACCAGGCGCGTCCGGCCCGCACCGGCCCGGTCGATCACCTGCACGCTGCTCCACCCCGCCGGCACCCGCTCCGCCAGCAACCCCTCCCGCCAGCGCCGCACCCGCCGCACGTGCCGGGCGAACGACCGCGGCCGCACCACTCTCCCCCGGCTGCGCTGGCCCGCCAGTGCCTGCGCCGCCGTCACGTCCAGGAACAACAGCCGCACCGGGCGGCCGCTCACCGCTCCCACCAGGGCCAGCAACCCGCGGGTCGAAGCGCGCGTCGACGGCTCGTGGACCACGATCGGCCCTCTCGCCAGCGCCCTTCTGACCACCCTCGCCCGGTGCCACGCGTGGACGACCGGCCGGTAGCAGCGGTACGGCACCGATGGCACCGCCGCCGCCAGCCGCGTGCGGACCTGGTCGGAATCCAGCACCACCAGGCCGGGCGCGGCGTGGTGGAGCATCGTCGTCTTGCCCGCGCCGGGCAGACCCGCCACGACGAGCATGTCGCGGGGCCCGAGTTCGATGACCGTGGGCTCGCTCATGCCCCGTCAACGCCCCGGCAAAGGTAATGGTTCCTTTACCTTTGCCTCACCGAGCGTAACCAAGCCCGGAGCAAACCCGACCGTACGGACGGCGCCACCCGGGAAGACGCGCCGATGTCACCTCCCGTGCCCGGTGTCACCCACTCGCCTGAAAACCCATGCGCGGCAAGGCATTCGTCGCCCGGGAACCGCTTCGGGTGAAGATCTTCCCGTTCCCTTCCCGGCGTCCGGATTTTCCCTATCTTCTGAAAGGGACGCTCGGCCTAGAACAGGGGAACTCGTCATGACCCAGTCGCTCGAACTCCCGGTCCAGGAATTCTGTCTCGATTGGACGCTCACGGGCGACGAAAGCGGGCGGGTCGCCGTCACGCTCTCCGGGCAGGTGTCCCTGCTCGACAACAACCGGTTCTACAAGATCGACGGCGTCGTCTACGTCACCGAGGGTGACGCCGACATCCGCGCGGTCGGCAACCCGTGCCTGTCCGTGCGCCGTAACGGCGTCGAGAAGTCCGGGCGCCAGTGGGGCTGGGAGATGTGCTCGGCCCGCAAGCGGCTCGGCGCGCTGAACACGATGGAGGGCTACTTCGTCCGCACCGGCTACTGGGCGCCCGCCGACCGCGCGATCCAGCTGGGCCTCTGCGCCGAAACCGGGTGGAGCCGGCGCAAGAGCTACAGCCCGCACGTCACCGTCCGGATGGTCGACTGACCACTGTGGACGCGCGGCGCCGCGCCGCCGCGACCACGAGCCCCGCCGCGACCGCACCCGCGACGGCGCACCCGGCGCCGAACCCCGGCGCCGGCTCGTGCACCCGCAACACGCAGACGCACAGCCACGCGACGGCGCCGAACAGCAGGCCCAGCACCGGCCCGCCCACGGCCGCGCCGCGCCAGCGGTGGCCGTTGCGGATGGTCCGCAGCCCGGATTCGAGGTAGGCGAGCGCGAACAGCGCCAGGATCAGGCTGCCCGCGCCCATCGCGCTGGCCAGCGGGTGCTGGCTGGTGAGCAGAGTGAAGGTCTGGGTGACGGGTCCGGTTTGGACGGTCGCGGTGACCGCCCCGCCGACCACCCACCGCGCGATCGCCGGCAGGGTGAGCTCGGCGGTGAAGCCGTTGCCGGCCGGCTTCGCGACGGTTTCAGCCGAGCCGAGCGGAATCCCGGCGGCGGACAGGCTGATCGCGACCCGCCCGGGGTTCCCGGCCCCGGCGAGGACGAGCGGCGTGCTGAGGTCCACTTCGACCGGAGCGGTGACGCGGGTGTCGCCGAGCAACAGGGTGGGCGACGCCTCGTGCGGCAATCGGTCAGGGTTGAGCAGCGCGAGGACGACGAGAACGACGGCGGCGGCAGCGGCGGCCAGGCGGAGCCAGAGGACGGCGGCCTGGGAGCGGCTGGAAGGGTCGGAATCCGGGGCGAGGGTGCCACCGGCCGAGCCGGAGCCGGTGCCGCCGAAGCCGGACGCGGAGCCGGAGCTGCCCGCCGGGCTCGCACCGCCACCGGCATAGCCCGCCTGGAGACCGCCTGCCGAGCCGGAACCCGCTCCGGCGAAGCCGGCCGCGGCGCCCGGGTTGCCGGCCAGACCGGCTCCGGCCGCAGCGCCACCCGCATAACCCGCCTGGAGACCGCCTGCCGAGCCAGAACCCGCTCCGGCCGCAGCGCCACCCGCATAGCCCGCCTGGGGACCGCCTGCCGAGCCGGAACCCGCGCCGGCCGCAGGGCCACTGGCATAGCCGGCCTGGGGACCGTCTGCCAGGCTCGTGCCGCTGGCAGAGCCTGGTCCGAAGCCGCCCGCGGCTCCTGCCGAGCCAGGCCCGCCGGCGAAGCCGGCCGCGGCGCCCCCTGCCAGGCCTGCGCCACCCGCAGCGCCACCCGAGCCGGGGCTCGTGGCCACCCCACCACTCGTCGCGACGAGTGTCGCGTTTGGACCCGTTGGCCTTCTCACCGGCCGCGTCAGCTCTTCGCCCGGCGAAACCGTGGCCGAGTTCAACCCCGCGATCACCCGGGGCGTCAAGTGCAGCACCGGCACTCCGGACCGCTCCAGCCACCCCGGCCCGTAAACCGCCGTCGCCGCTCCGGCCAGGTCCGCCGCGAACGACTCCGCCTCTCGGTACCGCGAGTCCAGCTCGCGGGCCAGCGCTCGCATGATCACGCCCGCGATCGGCATCGGTACGCCCGAAATCGGCTTCGGGTCGGTGAACATGTGCTGGCGCATCATGCTGATCGCGCCGCGCGTGTTGTCGAACGGCAGCTCCCTCGCCAGCAGCTCGTACAGCACCGTGCCCGCCGCGTACACGTCGGCCGCCGGGCTCAGGGCGTTGCCCATCGCCTGCTCCGGGGCGATGTACGCCGGCGTGCCGAGGATTTCGCCACCGTGCGTGACCAGGGTCGCGCCCTCGCTGATCACCCGGGCGATGCCGAAGTCGGCCACCTTCACCACGCCCTGCAGGGTGAACAGCAAGTTGCGCGGCTTGACGTCCAGGTGCAGCACGCCCGCGCGGTGCGCCGCGTGCAGCCCGGCGAGCATCGCCAGGCCGATCGCGCACGCCTGCTCGCCGGTGACACCGTCGCCGTGGAACCGGCTGTGCACGGTGCCGCCGTCGAGGCGCTCCATCACCAGCAGGTGCTCGCGGCCGGTGCGGACGTAGTCGTACACCGGCACGATGTGCGGGTGGTCCAGGCTGGCCAGCACGCGCGCCTCGCGGTCGAACAGCTCGCTGCTCGCCGCGTGGTTGAGCACGTCCCACGGCAGCTGCTTGATCGCGACGTTCCGCCCGAGCGTCCGGTGCGTCCCGGCGAACACGACCCCCATGCCGCCTTCGCCGATCTCCGCCCCGATGTCGTACTGCGGCAGGGCGGCGACCAGCTCGGCCGGTGCGCTCATCGGGTGAATTCCTGCGTCGGCGGGACCGCCAGCCGGACCGTGGTGTCACTGTCGGTGACGACCGGCGGCGGCGCGGGGTGCGGCGTCAGGTAGCCGAGCAGGAACGCGATCGCCGCGGCGCCGAGCACCACCGGGATCTCGACCGCCGGCTCCGGCGGAACCAGCCGCAGCACCGACAGCGTGATCACCGCGACCAGGCCGGTGCCGAACCCGGCGGGCAGGAACCGCAGGCCACGGCGCCAGCGGTTGGGCGCCAGCCGGTGCCGGGCCAGCGCGAGCAGCGCGGTCAGCCACGCCAGCACGGTGAGCACGAGCATCGCCAGGCCGAAGACGCCGTAGACCGACCAGAAGGACCCCTGGACGTCGGCGACGGTCGTCGCTTCACCGAGCGTCGCGCGCTGGGCGTCGAGCAGCTCGACCGACGACGGCAGCAGCCCCGTCGCCTGTCCGGTGAGGTCGCCGAGGTCGAGCACGAACGTCCGGGTGATCGAGCCCCGCGCCGGAACTTCGAAGGGTGCCGTCGTGTCGTAGGCGAAGAACGTCAGGGCGAGCGCGACGCCGGAGAGCCGCACGCTGCGGACCTTCACCGGCGCGGTGCCCGAGTTGGTGGCCACGACCATCAGCTCGATCTGCTTGGCCGGGTCGACCGGGACGGTCGCGTCTACGACCGGCCGCCCGTCGATCGAAGCCTGCACGTCGAGCGAGCCGGAGTCCGCCGACGCCGGTGGCGCGCCGAGCAAGACGGCGCACAAACCCAACGCAACCCCCGCCGCGATGACACGTCCCATTGGGCATCCCCTACTTGCGTTATCCGACTGGTCCGGAATGCTACAGCGAGCACACACCGGGGAGGGACGTCCCAATGCGATTCGTGGTTCGGCTGTTTTTCGGCGCCGTGGCCGGAACGATACTTCTGCTCGCGCTGGCGAGCACGGGTAGCGCACAAGTTCCCCCTTCAGTTGGCTTGAAACCGTCGAGCGGCCCGAAGGGCAGTTCTTTCACCATTTCCTGGAACGGTTTCGCGGTCTGCCGGATCATCAATTTCACCTGGGAAGGCACCTCCCTCGGTTCGAAGGTGGCCCCGGCGACCAGCGGCTCGTTCCCCGCGACCGTGCCCGCCGGCGCGACTCCGGGCCCGCACACCGTGACCGCGACCTGCACGAGCCAGAAAGAAACCGCCAGCGGCACCTTCACCGTGACCGGGATCCCCACCACGACACCCCCGCCACCGACCACCACGACACCAGCACCGCCGGTCACCACACGCCCCACCCGGCCCGGCACCACCACGACCCCACCGAGCACGACCACCACCCCGCCGACCACCACGACGACCCCGCCGACGTCCACCACCCCCACCACGCCCGGCACCCCGGTGACCACCACCGAGCCCAAGCCCGGTGAACTGGTGCTCGACCGGCCGAGCGTCCAACCCGGCGACAAGCTGGCCGCGTCCGGGAAGGGCTGCGAGCCGGGCCGGATGGTCACCCTCACCTCCGACGGCGCCGAAGTCGGCTCCGCCTACACCGACAGCTCCGGCGCCTTCACCGCGCCGGTCCAGTTCGCGCGGATCGAAGCGGGGCGGCACACCGTCGTCGCCGAGTGCGGGGTGCGGCTGACCGGCTCGGTCGACCAGGTCGTGACCCGCTCGTCCGGCGGGCAGACCGGCACCCTCGTCGTCCTGGTGTTCTTCGTGCTCGCGGGCATCACGGTGATCCGCTTCCGCTGACCCCCGGTTGACATGCAGCCGTTCGGCTGCCTATCGTGAATAGGCAGCCGAACGGCTGCATGTTGTGAAAGGGTGCGATGGACGAGGTGTTCAAGGCCCTGGCCGATCCCAGCCGCCGCCGGCTGCTGGACGTGCTCAACGAGCGCAACGGCCGGACCCTGCGCGAACTGTGCGCGGGGCTGGACATGGCCCGCCAGTCGGTGAGCAAGCACCTGGCCGTGCTCGAGGCGGCCGGGCTGGTCACGACGACCTGGCGCGGCCGCGAAAAGCTGCACCACCTCGACACCGCGCCGATCAACGCGATCGCCGAGCGCTGGATGACCCGCTTCGACCGGCGGCGGGCGGGCGCACTCGCCGATCTGAAACGAGCTTTGGAGTCCGAACCGATGAACGAATTCGCGTACACCAGCTACATCAGCACCACCCCGGAAAAGCTCTGGCAAGCGCTTACCAAGCCGGCGTTCACGCGTCAGTACTGGGGCGTCGCTTTCGAAACCGACTGGAAAAAGGGCTCGCCGATGATCTGGGCGGAAAGCGGCGTGAAAACGAGTCACCCCGAGCAGGTCGTCCTCGAAGCGGACCCCTACCGCCGCCTTTCCTACACCTGGCACACGTTCACCCAGGAATGGGCGGACGGAAACGGGATCGACGCCGAAACCCTCGCCAAATTGCAGCAGGAAGGCCGTTCGAAGGTCACGTTCACCCTGGAACCGCAGGGGGAAACCGTGAAGCTGACGGTCCTGCACGACGGTTTCGAGCCCGGCAGCACGGTCCTGGCGATGTGCAGCCAGGGCTGGCCCGCGCTGCTCTCCAGCCTGAAGACGCTGCTGGAGACCGGTTCTCCGCTACCCGCAGCGTGACCAATCGGACCAACCAGTCCAACCAGACAGATCTGACACACACAATCGTCTGATTCCTCCCCCTTTCGTGGGCGCCCGGCTGAAGTCCCGGTGAATTCCCTCCTCTCGACGGCATCCGATGCGGTTTTCCGGGCGATAGGCTCGCATAATCCGTGACCGGTGATGGTCCGATCGAGTGACGGGAGCAGGCGTGCCGGGGTCAGTGCGTACCCGCTGGGTAGTGGCGGCGGTGGTCGTGGCCGCCGCGGGCGCCGTCGTGGCGTTCTGGCCGGACAGCGCGGCGGCCGGTGACCCCGAAATCGCGGTGTCGCGCTCGGCGTGCGGCACCGGCTGGGCGGACCCGAAGCCGGGGCCGCAGACGTTCCGCCTGCACAACACGGGGTCGGTGACCGCCGAGGTCGACCTGATCGACCCGGCGACCGGCGTGATCTACGGCGAGGTCGAGGGCCTCGGCCCGGCGACCACCCGGCCGCTGCAGGTCAACCTCGGCAACGGCAGCTACGCGTTCCGCTGCCTGCCCGAGGACGCGAGCGCGATCGTCGGGCCGGCCGTGCAGGTCAGCGGGGGTGCCGAGCGGACCGGCCCGGGCGTCGCGCCGGTGACGCACAACGACCTGCTCGGGCCGCTCAAGCAGTACCAGCAGCACGTCACGACGGGCCTGGGCGAGCTGGTCGCGAACACGGGCGCGCTGAAGAACGCGGTCCACGGCGGTGACCGCGCGGCGAGCGAAGCCGCCTGGCTGACGGCCCACCTGACCTACGAGCGCCTGGGCGCGGCGTACGATGCGTTCGGCGACTCCGACGGCGCCATCAACGGCACCGCCGACGGCCTCCCGGACGGCACATCCGACGCGGGGTTCACCGGTTTCCACCGCCTGGAGCAGGGCCTTTGGCACGGCGAGGACCTGGGCGCGCTGGGCGCGGCGGCCGACCAGCTGGACACCGACGCCCACGCGCTGCAGGCGTCCTTCGGCGACAGCCAGGTCGACGGCAACGACCTCGGCCTGCGCGCGCACGAGATCGTGGAGAACACGCTGCAGTTCGAGCTGACGGGCCGCACGGACTACGGCAGCGGCACCAACCTGGCCACGGCCCGCGCCAACCTCGACGGCACGCGCGCGGTGCTGGACGTGCTCCGCCCGCTGCTCGCGCCCCGGTACCCGGATCTGTCCAAGGTGGACCGCTGGCTGACCCGGACTCAGTCCCTTTTGGACGCGGCGCACCGGCCGGACGGGAGCTGGACGCCGCTGGCGCAGCTGCCGCAGAAGGAAAGGCAGAAGCTGAACGCGGATGTGGGCGAGTTGACGGAGTTGCTGGCGCCGATCGCCGCGATCGCCGAGCCGAGGAGGGTCTCGTGACCGACCAGTCTCGCTGTCCCGTCCCCCACCCCACCGGGCTGCCGCGCCGCTCCTTCCTGCGGCGCGCCGCCATGGGCGCCGGCCTCACCGTTGCCGCCGGGGCGGGGCTGGGCGCTTCCGCCGCCGTCACCGACAGCACCGCGCCCGTGCCCTTCCACGGCCCCCACCAAGCCGCCATCCTGCGGAAGCCGCCCACCCAGACCATCGTCGCCTCCTTCGACGTCGTCGCCGAGTCGAAAGCCGAGCTCGCCGACCTCTTCCGCGCCGTCACCGAGCGGGCGCGGTTCCTCACCGGGGGCGGGGCGCCCGCCGCGCTCGGCATCACCGCGCCGCCCGCCGACTCCGGGGTGCTCGGTCCCGTCGTGCCCGGTGGCGACCTGGGCGTCGTCCTCGGGGTCGGCGCCTCGCTCTTCGACGACCGCTTCGGCCTCGCGAAACTCAAGCCCGCCAAGCTGAAGCCGATGACGACGTTCCCGAACGACGCCCTCGACCCCGCCCAGTGCCACGGCGACCTCAGCCTCACGCTGTCGGCGAACTCCACCGACACCGTGCTGCACGCCCTGCGCGACATCGCCCGGGCGACCCGCGGGGGCATGCAGCCGCGCTGGAAGATCAACGGCTTCAGCTCGCCGCCGCGGCCGGCCGGGACGCCGCGGAACCTGATGGGCTTCAAGGACGGCACCGCCAACCCGGAAGAAACCGACTTCGACCGTCTTGTGTGGACACCCGGTGATCCCGCCTGGACCGCCGGCGGCAGCTACCAGGTGGTCCGGCTGATCCGGATGCTCGTCGAGTTCTGGGACCGCGTTTCGCTGGCCGAGCAGGAGAACATGTTCGGCCGCCGCCGCGACACCGGCGCCCCGCTCGACGGCACCGAGGAAACCGACGTCCCGCGCTACGCCGACGACCCGATCGGCACCGTCATCCCGCTGACCAGCCACATCCGCAAGGCCAACCCCCGCACGCCGGAGACGGACTCGAGCCGGATCCTGCGCCGCGCGGTGAACTACGACCGCGGCCTGGACAGCAACGGCAACCTCGACATGGGCCTGGTCTTCGTCTGCTACCAGCAGGACCTGGAGCGCCAGTTCGAAGCGGTCCAGACGCGGCTGGCCGACGAACCCCTGACCGACTACATCTCCCCGTTCGGCGGCGGCTACTTCTTCGCGCTGCCGGGCGTCACCGGGCCGGACGACCACTTCGGCCGCGCTTTGCTCGCCTGACTGGCGATCCCACCACGAAAGGAACATCCACTGTGGACAAGAGAACCCGCCGGCGACGGCGCGGCCTGCTCGGCGCCGGGGCCCTCGCCTCGGTGGCCGCGCTGGCCGTCGTCACCGGCTCCGCGGCGACCACCGCGGACGCCCAGCCGCTGAACGTCTTCCCGGCCCACTGGATCCCCACGGCCACGCCGATCAAGCACGTCGTGGTCATCTTCGGCGAGAACATCTCGTTCGACCACTACTTCGGCACCTACCCGAACGCGGCCAACACGGACGGCACCCCGTTCCAGGCCGCGCGCAACACCCCGAAGGTCAACGGCCTCGACAAGAAGCTGCTGACGAACAACCCGAACGCGTACAACCCGAAGCGGCTGACGCACGAGCAGGCGCTGACCTGCGACCAGAACCACAACTACGGCGCCGAGCAGGCCGCGTTCAACGGCGGCAAGATGGACAAGTTCGTCGAGAAGACCGAGACGGACAAGTGCACCGGTCAGCCGGTGCTGTTCGGCGAGCCCGGCCTGGTGATGGACTACTACGACGGCAACACCGTCACCGGCATGTGGAACTACGCGCAGCACTACGCGCTGAACGACAACTCGTTCAACACGGTGTTCGGCCCGTCCAGCCCGGGTGCGATCGACCTGATCTCGGGCAACACCCACGGCGTCCAGGCCGTCGACCCGGTGACGCACGAACCGGTCAGCGACGCCTACGCGGTGCAGTCGCCGGACGCGAACGGCGTCGGCACGATGATCAACGACCCGGACCCGGCGTGGGACGACTGCTCGGACAAGAACCACACGAGCAAGGACAACCTGGCCACCATGCACGGCCGCAACGTCGGTGACCTGCTCAACCAGCGCCACGTGACGTGGGGCTGGTTCCAGGGCGGTTTCCGCCCCACCGGCGAAGCCAACGGGTACGCGGTCTGCGGCCAGACGCACACCAACGTCGGCGGCAACGCGGCGGTCGACTACAGCCCGCACCACGAGCCGTTCCAGTACTACCCGTCGACGGCGAACCCGAAGCACCTCGCGCCGTCGTCGGTGCGGGCGATCGGCCAGACCGACCGCGCGAACCACCAGTACGACATCTCCGATTTCGACGCTGCGTTGACGGCCGGCTCGATGCCCGCGGTGAGCTTCCTGAAGGCCCCGGAGTACCAGGACGGTCACGCGGGCTACTCGGACCCGCTGGACGAGCAGCAGTTCGTGGTCGGTGAGATCAACAAGATCCAGCAGTCCCCGGAGTGGAAGTCGACGGCGATCGTGCTGGCGTACGACGACTCCGACGGCTGGTACGACCACGTGTCGTCGCAGATCGTCAACGGCTCGCACGACGCTTCGCAGGACCAGGCGGTGTGCACGGGCAAGCCGACGAAGGTGGGCACGTACGCCGACCGCTGCGGCTACGGCCCGCGGCTGCCGCTGCTGGTGATTTCGCCGTACAGCAAGGTGAACCACGTCGACCACACGCAGACGGACCAGACCTCGGTGCTGAAGTTCATCGAGGACAACTGGTTCACCGGCCGGGTCGGCGACTCGTCCTTCGACACCCGCGCGGGGTCGATGAACGGGATGTTCGATTTCTGGTGGCCGGAAGCGAAGAAGGTCACGCTCGACCCGAAGACCGGGGCGGTCGTGCACAGCTAGTCCACAGTGGAGGACGGGCCCGTGGCGACTCCGCCACGGGCCCGTTCCGTCAGCTCAGGTGCCGCGCGAGGAAGCCCTCGTCGACTCCGTTCCAGCGGATGGTGCGGTGGTCACCGGGGTTGGCGTGCAACGTCTTTTCGGCGGTCGCGAAAGCGTCGAAGAGCTCGAAGCACGATTCGCGGTCGACGTGCTCGTCGTCCCACGGGAGCAGGAACTGGACCGGCACGGTGATCCGCCGCGCCGCCGCGAGCAGCTCGTCGTACACGAAGAACCCGCCGCCGAAGATCGCCGCGGAGATCCGCGGGTCGGCCGCGGTCAGCGGGATCCCGATCGCGGTGCCCAGCGAGATCCCGCCGCCGTAGCCGATCGGCGCGTCGCGGCCGATTTCGGGCAACTGCTGCAGGGCATCCACCGTGGCCTGCCATTCGGGGACGGCCCGTTCGGTCAGGGAGAGCGCGTAGGCGATGCTGACCGACCGGAAGCGTTCGCGGTCACCCGTCGCGTGCGCTTCCCGGAAATCAGCGCGGACCTGCTCGTCTTCGGCCGTGCGCGGGCGCTCGCCGTGCCCGGGCGCGTCGATGGCGACGACGGAGAAACCCTGCCTGGTGACGGCTTCGCGGGCGCGGGCCGCCAGCGCCGGCGTCTTCTTGTGCAGGCCGCCGCCGTGCCCCATCAGGACCAGGGCCGCGGCCGCCGGACCGGACGCGGGTGACCAAAGGACGCCGGGGACGTCACCGACGGTGAAGCCGCGCTCGACGACCCCGTCCGCCTTCGCGACGGAGGTGAAACAAAGAGAACCCATGGGAAAGCCTTTCGGGAGTGCCTGGATCGAGGCGCTCCCCTGGCCTATCGCCCGACCATGACGGCGAGGGGGAGCACCCACGTGCGCTGAGCGTTCACGGGTCTCACCTCCTCGGGTGGGTCACGGTCGACGGCACGCTACCAGCCGGTCACCGAGGCGCCCAACCTGTTTTCGGCGTCGCCGGTCAAGGGCGCACCGGCGTCCGGTCCCACACCAGCGTCACCACGGTTCCCGACTCGCCGGACGCGATGTCCGCGCGGTCGGCGCTCGCCCGCAGCAGCAGCAATCCCCGCCCCCGCAACGAAACCGGGCGCGGGTCGACCACCGGGGTCCGCCACCGGCCGTGGTCGCTGATGACCACCTCGATCCGGTCCGGGTGCACGGCCGCGTCGAGGTCGACCACCCCGGAGCCCGTGCCGTCGTAGGCGTGGTCGGCCACGTTCGCCAGCGCTTCGTAGCTCGCCAGCACGATGTCCTGGGTCCGGGCCTCGTCGACGCCCGCCGCGAGGACCCACGCCGTCAGGTCGTGGCGGAGCCGGCGCAGGGCTTCGGGCACCGCCTCCACGCCGTGGCAGCGGAACGGTCCCGGGGGTTCGTCCATCGGTCGCCTTTCCGGGCCCGTCACTGGCTCAGCGCTTCGTCGACCGTCGCGTGGATGCCGATCCACGTGTCGAGGCCGGTCGTCTTCAACGGACCCGACGTCACCGCCGAGTCGCTCACCACCCGCAGCGCGCGCTCGGGCAGCCGGCGGTGCGCCGCCGCGAGCACCTGCAGGCCCGCCGAGCAGAAGAACGTCACCGCGCGCAGGTCGACCACCAGCGTCCGCGGCTCGTCGGCCAGCACGGTGTCGACGACTTCCTCGAACTCCGGCGCGCTCAGCAGGTCGATCTCCCCCGCCACGCGCAGCACCGCGGCGGTGTCCCGCCAGTCGAGCGTGACCGCCAGCTCGACGGCGGGGAGATCCCGGGATGAAGAGGCCACGGCGCTTTATGGTGCCCCAATCCCCGCCGCCGCGCCAACGGCGCTCCTCACCGGTGCGGCAGCTTGACCACCGTGACCCAGAAGTCGTCGATCTTCCGGACCACCTCGACGAACTTCTCGAAGTCGACCGGCTTGGTGACGTAGGCGTTGGCGTGCAGGTCGTAGCTGCGGACGATGTCCTCCTCCGCCTCCGACGTCGTCAGCACGACCACCGGGATGGTGCGCAGGTCCGGGTCCTGCTTGATGTCGGCCAGCAGCTCGCGGCCGTCCTTGCGGGGCAGGTTGAGGTCGAGCAGGATCAGCCCCGGCCGCGGCACCTCCGCGAACCGCCCGTGGCGGTTCAGGAACTCGAGGGCCTCCACGCCGTCGCTCGCGACGTGCAGCGCGTTGCGGATCTTGTGGTGCTCGAAGGCCTCCCGGGTCATCAGGACGTCCCCCGGGTCGTCCTCGACGAGCAGGATGTCGATCGGAACTGGCGCGTGCGTCATGCGTCCTCACCATCCTCGGTGGCCGCCGGCAGCGTGAAGCGGAACGTGGTGCCCTCGGCCTCGGTGTCGAGCCGGATCCGGCCGCCGTGGTACTCGACGATCCGGCGGCACAGGGCGAGGCCGATCCCGGTGCCGGGGTACGCGCTGCGGGTGTGCAGCCGCTGGAACAGCGCGAAGACCCGTTCGGCGTACTCCGCGTCGATGCCGATCCCATTGTCCGTCACCGAGAACACCCAGTCATCGCCGTCGCGCTCGGCGGTGACCCGCACCTCGGGCGGTGCCTCGCCCTTGAACTTCAGCGCGTTGCCGATCAGGTTCTGGAACACCGCCGTCATCAGCACCGGCTCGACGCGCACCTCGGGCAGCTCGCCGCGTTCGACTTTCCCGCCGCTGAGCGAAAGGGCGACCTCCAGGTTCGCGAGCGCGTCGTCGACCAGGCTGCCCGCGTCCACCACGACGTGCTCGGCGGGTTTGCGCCCGACCCGGGAGAACGCGAGCAGGTCGTTGATCAGGACCTGCATCCGCTTCGCGCCGTCGACCGCGAACTCGATGTACTGCTGGCCGCGCTCGTCGAGCAGCCCCTCGTAACGCCGTTGGAGCAGCTGGCAGAAGCTCGCCACCTTCCGCAGCGGCTCCTGCAGGTCGTGCGAAGCGACGTAGGCGAACTGCTCCAGGTCGGCGTTCGACCGCTCCAGCTCGTGCGTGCGCCGGTCCAGCAGCGCGTGCGCCCGCTCGAGCTCGGCGACCTCGGCGAGGATCCGCAGGCGCATGGCCTCGACGTCGGAGCCGAGCTGGGCGATCTCGCGCGGCCCGCTCCCGTGCACCGGGTGGCGGACGTCGGCGTCGGCGACCTCGCGGACCTCGCCCGCCAGCCGCACGATCGGCCCGGTGATGACCCGCCGCAGGCCGAGGAAGAGCACCGCGAACAGCAGCACGACCAGCACGCCGATGGCGACGAGCATGGCGGTCAGGAAACTCGCCGCCGCGTCGAGGTCCGCCCGGCCGGCGTCGCGGACGGCGGTCAGGTGGTCGAACTGGGTGCCGAGGGACTGGCGCACCCCGTCGAACAGGGTCCGGCCGCGCTCGATCTGCGCCGGGGTCATCGCCCCCGCGCCGGGTTCGACGCTGGGCGCGGCCACGGCCTGCCAGGCGACGGCGGCCCGCAGCACGGCCTCTAGGTCGTCGCCGGCCTGCGTGCCGGGGAGGGCGCCGAGCTGGCGCAGCTGGCTGACCGCGTCGCCCTCGGCCTGGCGGCCCGCGGTGTAGGGCGCGAGGAAGTCCGGCTGCCGGCCGAGCTGGTAGCCGCGGATGCCGGTCTCCTGGTTCAGCAGCGCCGTCGACAGCTGCGTCGCGGCCAGCCGCTGCGGCCCGATGACGTCCAGGAGGCTGTTGCGGGCCTCGGTCAGGTTGTTCAGCGCGATCACGCCGCCGGCCACCGCGGCGAGCAGCAGGACGGCTTCGAAGACGGCGAACAGGCTCAGCCAGCGGCGGATCGTCCAGCCGCGTGCTTCAGTGCTCATCGGCGGGTCCTGTCGGATCGTGGCTGAGCAGGGCGAGGGCGACGTCGTCGTCGAGCGGGCCGGAGTTGAGCCGTTCGGCGCGGGCGATCAGCTCGTCGAGCAGGTCGGTGCCGGTCAGCCCGGTCTGGTGCTGGACCTCCAGGACGATGGCCGCCATCCGCTCGTGGCCCAGCCGTTCCGACCCGGCGCCGACGCGGCCCTCGAAGACGCCGTCGGTGTAGAGCAGCAGCGACCAGCCCGGTTCGAGCGGCACGTCGAGGGCCTCCCACTTCGTGCCTTCGACGATGCCGAGCGGGACGCCTAGGCGTTCGCCGGACAGGAGGTGCCCGTCGCCGGGGGTGAGCAGCAGCGGCGGCAGGTGCCCGGCCAGCGACAGGCGCAGGGATCTCCGGTCCGGCGCCACGACGACCATGCAGACGGTGGCGAACAGCGGCTCGATCCGCTCGTGCACCAGCACCCGTTCGACCATGCTGAGCACGTCCGCCATCGGCAGGCCCGCCATCACCAGCGAGCGCCACGCGATCCGCAGCGCGACGCCGAGCGCGGCCTCGTCCGGGCCGTGGCCGCAGACGTCGCCGATCATCATGTGCACGGTGCCGTCGGCGAGCTCGATCGCGTCGTAGAAGTCGCCGCCCAGCAGGGAACCGTTGCGGCCGGGGCGGTAGCGGGAGGCCAGGTCGAGGTGCGGGTCGCGCAGCAGCGGGACGGGCAGCAGGCCGCGTTCCAGCCGCGCGTTCTCCCGGGCGAGCAGCTGCTGCTGCAGGAACTGCTGCTCGACCTGCTCGGCGCGCTTGCGTTCGCGGGCGAAGCGCAGCGCCTTCACCAGCAGCGGCCCGTCCACCTGGTCCTTGACGAGGTAGTCCTGCGCGCCGGCGGCGACCGCGGCGACACCGGTGGCCTGGTCGTGCCCGCCGGTGAGGACGACGATCGCGACGCCGGGCGCGTGCTGACCCAGCTTCGTCAGCCCGCTCAGGCCCATGGCGTCGGGCAGCTGCAGGTCGAGGACGACGCAGTCGGCGGTGAGCGGGCCGGCGAGCGCCGCGGCGAGCGTGTCGACGCGTTCGAGCGAGAACGGCACGGACGTGTCCGCCAGCATCTCTTCGACGAGCAGCGCGTCGCCGTCGTCGTCTTCGACGAGCAGCACGCGCAAGCGGGTGCCGGAGTCCCACGATGAGTCGTGCGCGGCGGTCACCGGCTTCTCCCGTTCGGCTGCTCGCGAGCCCAGCACATCCAGACGATCACCCTAGCGGCACCGGCGGCCACGACCTCGAAACCGGTCCCACGGAGGTAGCGTTTTATAGCACTCCGGTGTGACACCGGGCCGGTAACGGTTCGGGTCGTGACCGTGCCGGAACCGGACGACCCCGTCCTAGGCTGCAGCCATGCCCCCGCGCGCCGCTCTCGCTTGGTGGGGCGCGACGGCGTGCTGGTTCCTCGGCTCGCTGCTCGGCGGCCGCCGCACACCGGCCGAGGCCGCTGTCCCGCTGCCGGTCGCGATCCTCGCGTACGTCGTCGGCGCCGGCTTGTTCGCGTTGCTCGGGTACGGCGTTCACCGCGGTGTGAAAGGAACTCGCGTCGCGTCGGCGATCGTCGGCGGGCTCGGCATCGTGGTCCTGGTCCGGCAGCTGGCCGAAGACCTGGCCACGGGCGCCGTGGTGCACGGCGCGTTCTTCCTGGCCGCGCTGCTCCTCGCGGCCACCGCGGTCGTCCTGCTGCTCAGGCGCCGCTGAGCCGCGCGGCCAGGAACTCCTGCTCGACGGCGTTGTCGCTCAACGCGAGCGCCGCGCGGTAGGCGTCGGCCGCTTCGGCGTCGCGGCCGAGGCGGTGCAGCAGGTCCGCCTTGGTGGCGGGCAGGTACCGGTAACCCGCGAGCCGCCCGTCGGCCTCCAGCCGGGCGATCTCCCCGAGCGCGGCCTCGGGGCCGGCCACCGCGGCGACGGCGACCGCGCGGTTGAGCGCCACCACGGGCGAGGGCCACAGGCGCAGCAGCACGTCGTAGAGGGTCAGGATCTGCGGCCAGTCGGTCTCGGCGTAGCTCGGCGCTTGGGCGTGCAGCGCCGCGATCGCGGCCTGGACGCTGAACCGCCCGGGCGGGCCGGACTTCAGCGCCTCGACGACGAGCAGGTCGGCCTCGGCGATCATCGCGGTGTCCCAGCGCGAGCGGTCCTGGTCTTCGAGCCGCAGCAGGCGCCCGGCGGGGTCGGTCCGGGTGGCCCGGCGGGCCTGCTGGACGAGCAGGAGCGCGAGCAGCCCGGCGACCTCCGTGTCGGCGGGCAGCAGGGCACGCAGCATCCGCGCCAGGTCCAGCGCGCGGCCGGTCAGCTCGTCGCGGACGAGGTCGTCCCCCGACGGCGCGGTGTGGCCCGCCGCGTAGAGCAGGTGCAGCACGGTCAGCACGACCGACACCCGGGCGGGCAGTTCCTCGGCCGCGGGGACCGCGTACGGGATGCGCGCGGCGGCGATCTTCTTCTTGGCGCGGGTGATCCGGGCGGCCATCGTCGGCTCGGGCACCAGGAAGGCGTGCGCGATGTCGGCCGTCGCGACACCGCAGACCAGCCGCAGCGTCAACGCGATCTGGGCTTCCTGCGCGAGCGCGGGGTGGCAGCAGGTGAAGACGAGCCGGAGCCGGTCGTCGGGGATCGGCCCGGCGGGCTCGGGCGGGTCGTCGGCTGGGTCCGCATCGGGTTCGACGAGCAGGGGCAGCTTGCGCCGCAGCACTTCCTGGTGCCGGACGCCGTTGAGCGCGGTCCGGCGCGCGACCGTGGTCAGCCACGCGCCGGGCCGGTCCGGGACGCCGTCGTCGGCCCAGCGCTTCAGCGCCTGGACGTAGGCGTCCTGGACGGCCTCCTCGGCCTCGTCGAGGTCGCGGGTGACCCGCACCGTCGCGGCGAGCACGTAGGCCCACTCGCGACGGTGCGCTTCGGCGACGGCGTCCGCGACCGGGGTCAGTCCGCCACGACCTGGAAGTCGACGAGCGGCCGGACCTCGACGCCACCTTCGACGATCGGCGTCAGCTTCGCGCAGGCCAGCGCGTGGTCGAGGTCGCGGGCCTCCAGCAGGTACACGCCGGCGAGCACCTCCTTGGTCTCCACGAACGGCCCGTCGGTCACGAGGTCGCCGCGGAGGGCGGTGGCCGTCTCGTTCGGCTGCAGGGCCAGGCCGGCGGTCACCTTGCCGCCCTTCGAAGCGATCAGCTCCGGCAGGCCGATGTGCCGGTCCATGATCTCCTTCGGCAGGTCTTCGGCGGGCACCCGCTCGTAGATCAGCACCGCGTACTGCGCCATGTCCGTTCCTCCTCGTCGTTCTGTCCTTTCCTACTCCGTCACGCGGGGAACGGCGAAATCGACAGCTCAGAACAACGGACGTCCGGAATTCTTCGCGGCGACGTACGCGTGCCAGTCGGCGGTGACCTGATCCGCGTAGCTCGTGGCGAACGCGCGGGTCTCGGCCTGCAGCCCGGACACCGAGGTGATGGCACCGTCGATGGCCGCGTCCGCCGAGTAGGTGAGGCCGGTGCCGGCGATGTCCTGGTCGGCGCGGGAGTGCGCGGCGGCGAGCAGGCGGCCGACGTCCCGCACGGTGTCGTCCCAGGTCGCCGACGACGTCAGGTCGCCGATTTCGAGGTCCTCCGCGAACGGCGACTTCTCCTTCACCAGCACCGGCGTGCTCCCGACGCTCGCCCAGCCGGCCAGGGGGTCGGACTGGTTCGCCAGCCAGCGCAGGGCCAGGGCGGGACGCTGCCCGCCGGTCAGCGTGGTGGCGTTCGGCGCGAGCTGCTTCGGCGCCGGGTCGACTTCCTGCTTGACCTCGAGGATCCGGTCGTCGGACGCCGAGGTCGTGTCCCCCTCGACGAGGACGTACCAGCGGAAGCGGCCGAGGCTGCCGGTGCCCGCGCCGGTCCGCCGCCGCACGTCCTTCACCACGGCTTCGGACGTCTTCAGCGGCTTGCCGGCGGTGGTCCGGTACGACGCGATCGCGTCGACGAGCTGGGTGCGCGTCGTCGCGGAGACCGGCTGCAGCTCCGGGTCGGACTTGAAGTGACCGCCGGTGGTCCACTTCGCGACGAGGTCGGCCCGCTTGTCCCCCGCCGACTTGTCGATCAGGTCCCCGACGAGGTCGGAGGTGTTGCCCGAAGTGAGCCGCCAGCTCGCTTCGTCGTCGGTGCCGTGGAACTTCGCGATCCACTGCGCGTACTCGGCGACGAACGTGTCGACGTCGGTGGCGATCTGGCTCGCGCCGCGGCCGTTCGCGCGGCCGGCGAGGACGATCGACACGGCTTCGCGGCGCACTTCCCACGTCCAGGAACCGCGCCAGGCGTCGTCGGTGTCGTCGATCGCGAACTGCTCTTCGTTGTCGGCCCCGCGGTCGGCGCCGGTGTTCTCCAGGTGCGCGTCGCCGGTCAGCCAGACGTCACCGGCCGCGGTGGCGTACGCGGACTTCGGGAGTTCGCCGAGATCCCGGTAGTACAGCGGCGAAGTCCCGCGGAAGAACGCCCACGCGCTCGACGCGAGCGTCTGCGTCCGCAGCGTCAGCTCGTCGTCGGTCGCGCCGCCGTTGAGGACGTGCAACGCGTGGTCGCGGTCGTAGACCACGGCCACCGGGTCCCGGGTCAGCCCGGCGGCCTCCCCGGGAGCCGCGGTGGCGAGGAGCAGGATCACGAGCAGGGTCCCCACAGTGGTTCGGCGCATTCGGCCACAGCTACCGGACCGACGTGAACCCCGGTCAGCGTGCGGCCAACGTGACGGCGAACGTGTTGCCGTCACTTTGGACCAGCGAGCTGAGGTACGCCGTGAACGTGCCGCAGCCGGTCAGCGGCGGGATCGCGTACTGCCCGCTCACCGGGCCGCCCGTCGCCGGGGTGAAGCCGCTGCCGGACCGCAGCTCCACCGGGATCGAGGCACTCGCGCGGCACCCCGCGTCCGCGACCGGCAGCCCGAACAGCGTCACCTGCGGCAAGGCCAGCGCCAGCTTCGCGTGCGCGACGAAACCGTCGCCGGTGAGTTCCCCGGTCTGCGGGCCGTCCGGGCTGAACAGCAGGTCGGCCGTCCCGGGCACGAACCCGAACACCTTGAACTCCGCCCGCGTCCGGTCGAACGCCGGGGTGAACCCCGTGAACGATCCGGTGACCGGCGCGGTCGCCCCGAGCGCCTTCAGCGTCGTCGAGCCGGTGACGCCGTAGTCGCGCGAGGCGCCCAGGTCGAACGAAAGCAGCACCGGGTCCTGCCCCGCGTCGAGCGTGCAGTCCGAGGTGAACGAGCCGAGCCCGGTGAACGAGCCGTCGGCCTTCTTCGGCGTGAGCCGCGCGCTGAAGCCGCCGATCGTCAGCGTCGTCCGGCCCGCGTTCGGCAGCTGCACCGGCGGGACCGAACCGGACGCGTTTGTGGTGAACGGCCCCGACGCCGGCACCGCGGTCTTCGCCACCGTCAGCGGCAGGGCGAGCGGCAGCGTCAGCGGACCGTTGGCCAGCGTCACCCCTGCGGACGCCGTCCCTTCGATGCTCGCCGCGCCGACCAGGGCCAGGCCGCGGGTGGACTTGTCCGGCACGGTCACCGCCACCGCGAGGTCCGCCGTCGTGAACGTGCCGCCGGGCGCGGCCGGCACGTCGAACGACGCCTTGACCTCGACGTCCAGCTTCTGCAGCCCGATCAACGGGAACGGGCAGGTGAAGCTCAGCTTCTTGTCGATCGGCGTCGACGCCGCCGCGGGCGTGGCGACTCCGAGGGCGAGCACGCAGGCGGCGAGCAACGACCGGGCGATCCGCACGGGCGCTCCCCTTTCTCGAGTTTCTCGGGCGTGGCACCGGCCCCCGCCGCAGCGCGACGGGGGCCGGCAGATCGGGTCACTTCTTGGCGAGCACGAGGTCCAGCGAGTTGCCGTCACTCTTGGCGAACGCGCTGATGATGTCGTTGAACGAGCCGCAGTTCTGCAGCGCGGACAGCGAGTAGGTGCCCGACAGCTTGCCGCCCTTGAGCAGGTCGAAGTCGGGACCGGTGGTCATCTCGCTGGTCGACGGGGTGGTCGTGCCGCACTTCGGGTCGGTGCTGATCGGGATGCCGAACAGGTTGACCGTGGTGAGGAACGTGTCGAACTTGATGTGCGCCTTGAAGCCGGTGCCGACGAGCTCACCGGTCTGCGGGCCGTTCTGCACGACCTTGACGTCCGAGCTGCCCTGGATGAACCCGAACAGCTTGAAGTCGGTGTGGGTCGGGTTCAGCTGCAGGCTGCCGGTGAACGTCTTGGCCGACAGGTTGACGTCGGCGTCGAACGAGCCCGTGATCGGCGCGGTGCTGCCGAGGGACTTCAGCGCCGTCTGGCCGGTGATGCCGAAGGAGTACTTGATGCCCCCGCCCGGCGGGGTCGTGGTGGGCGGGGTGGTCGTCGGCGGCGTGGTGGTCGGCGGGGTCGTCGTCGGCGGGGTGGTGGTGGGCGGCGTCGTCGTGCCGCCACCGCCGGCGATGGTGATCGTGGCCAGGGTGTTGTTCTGGCCGGCGTCCTGCGTGCAGGGCGCGTCGATCGTGCCGTCCGGCGTGATGCCGGTGACCGAGCCGTCGGCCTTGCGCGGGGTGACCTTGAGGTTCAGGTCGCCGACGGTGATCTTCGCCTGGCCGGCCTGGGTGAACGTCAGCGACGGCGTCTTGCCCGCCGCGTTGATGTTCAGCTCACCCGAGGCCGGGATGTTCGTCTTCTCCAGCGTGATCGGGACGTTGACCGGCAGGTTGAGGCTCGGTGCGGCCACCGTCGCGGCGGCGGTCGCGGTGCCCTCGATCGTGGTGGCCCCGATCAGGCTCAGGCCGGCGACGGTGTCGGCGTTGATCGTGGACACCGCCCGGATGTCGAACGCGCCGGTCGGCTGCCCGGTGTTCACCGTGGTCGGCAGGTCGGTGTTGATCACCACCTTCAGCGACTGGGACCCCACCAGCGGGAGCGTGCAGTGGTAGTTCAGCGTCAGCGAGATCGGGTCGGCCGCGCTGGCCTGCGCCCCGACGACCAGCGCGGTGGCGACGAGCCCCACCGCGCCCACGGCCGCGGCGGCCGCGACCGTCTTCTTCTTGCCTCTTGGGTGACTCACGATGGTCCTTCCGTGTATCAACAGTGATACGAAACGGCCCGCGCTATTCGAGAATCGCGACCGATCCGTAAGCTAACGAGCGCGGATAGCGCCGATCAAGGCCTTTCGGTGAAAAGTCCACACGGGCACCGCAAATTGTCACCCCGGCACGCCACCCGGGCGGGGTTCCTAGCAGCCCCGGGAAGGTTTTCCCAGCACAGGGCCGTCGCCGAAGCGCTGACGAGCGTGACAAACACCGCTCCCGAAATGTTGACGCGCGTGCCAATCGGCCATTCCCGTCTTGCTCGGGCGCGACCGCGCCGCGTAGCTTCGAAACCCATGAAAAGAATGCACAGCGCGGTGCTCGCAATGGCGGCGGCCGCGCTTCTGTCGTGCTCCGCGTGCGGGTCGGACGCCCCGGCCGACCCCGGCCGGCACGCCGATCCCGCGGCGCTGGCCTGGGTCGACAAGGTGTGCACCGGGGTGGCTTCGGGCTCGGCGAAGCTGTCGCAGCCGCCGGCCGTCGACGACGCCGACCCGGTGAAGACCCGGGACGCCATGGTCGACTTCCTGGGCCGCCTGGGTTCCGCGCTCGACGACATGGCGGGCGGCCTGCGCACCGCCGGCGTCCCGCCCGTCCCGGATGGACAGTCCGCTGTGGACAAGGCGACCGGCAACCTCACCGAGACGAAGACCAAGCTCGCCGAGACGAAGTCCAAGATGGAGCAGGCGAAGGTGACCGACCAGCCGAGCCTGCGCAAGGTCATCTCCGACGCCGACGCGACCATGGGCCAGCTCGCCGATCCGGAAGGGCCGATCAAGGACCTCAAGGCGAACCCCGAGCTGAACCTGGCCTTCAGCGAGTCCGCGACCTGCAAGCGCGTCTACGGGACGGGCTCGTGACGGCCCGCCGCGTGCTGGCCGTCTTAATCGCGCTGGCGCTCGCCGGCGTGTTCGCGCCCGCGGCGGCGTCGGCGGCCCCGGCACCCGGTCCGGCCGACGACTCGTTCTACACGCCGCCGTCGCCGCTGCCCGCGGGCAAACCCGGCGACGTCCTCCGCTGGCGGCCGTCGAACGCGGGCCCGCGCCAGGCGTCCGTCGACGCGTGGCAGGTGATGTACCTGTCCACGAACGCGCTCGGGCAGCCCGACGCCGTCACCGGAACCGTGCTGGTGCCGAAGAACGCCGACCGCGCGACGGCGCCGATCGTCTCGTTCGACCCCGGCACGCACGGGCCCGCGTTCGGCTGCACGCCGTCGAAGATGATCGACATCGGCGCGTTCTACGAACAGCCCGGCCTCGACGACCTCCTGGACGCGGGGTACGCCGTCACCGTCCCGGACTACGAGGGCTACCAGAGCGCGCCGAAGACGACGTACGTCGTGGGGCGTTCCGAAGGACCGGCGGTGATCGACGGGGTCCGCGCGGCCCAGCGGCTGCCCGCGGCGGGGCTGTCCACGACGGCGAAGGTCGTCTTCCGCGGCTACTCCCAGGGTGGCGGCGCCGCGGCGTGGGCCGGGGAGCTGCAGCCGACGTACGCGCCGGAGCTGAACCTCGTCGGTATCGCGGCCGGCGGCGTGCCCGCCGACCTCGTCCAGGTGACGCTGCAGCTCGACGGCAAGTTCGGGTTCGGCGTGTTCGCCTACGCCCTGCTCGGCCTCGACCAGGCCTACCCGGAGCTGCAGCTGGACTCGTTCCTGAGCGACAACGGCCGCGCGAAACTCGCCGAAATGAAGCAGAGCGCGTGCACGTTCGAGCTGCTCACGACGTACGCGAACCAGAAGATCGCGGACTACACGACCGGCCCGGGCTACATCAAGCCCGCGTGGGTCGCGCGGCTGAACGAGAACAAGCTCGGCGGCAGCCCGCCTCGCGTGCCCGTGTTCGAGTACCACGCGACCGGCGACCAGCTGGTGCAGTTCGCGCAGGCCGACAGCCTGCACAAGGCGTACTGCGCGGCCGGGGTGGCGGTGACGTGGAAGACCTACGACACCGACCACATCACGCTGGTCTACACCGGCAACGCCGACGTCCTGGCGTTCGTCAAGGACCGGATCGCCGGGAAGCCGGCGACGCCGAACTGCTGATCAGCGGTTCGGCCGGCCGTGCGGGTGCTGGTGCTGCCACGAGCTGACCACCGAGCTCACGTACTGCTGCCACTGGTCTTCGGCCGGCGGCGCCGACGTCGTGGGGTTCGCGGGCTTGCGCCCCGCGGCGGCCGGCGGGTTCGTGGTCCGGACCGGCGAGTCGCGCACCTTCGCGGTGAGCGGCGGCGCCTCCGCGGTGGCGCTCATCGTCTCCACCGCGTCGCTCGAGGCCGGCGGCGCGGCGGGGGCGGTCGCGCCCGGCGGCGGCGTGGCCGTCCCGCCCACCTGCTGCGGCTGGAAGAGCACGACGGCGGCCAGCCCGAGCGCGACGGCGGCACCGGCGGCCAGGACGTAGGGCTTGGTGCGCCGGGACTCGGCGGGCGGCGCTTCGAGCGGGCGCTCGTCGTCGGGTTCCGGGGCCGCGAGCTCGGCGTCGAGGATGGCCAGCGGATCGGGCTTCGGTTCGGGCGCGGGTTCTTCCCTGGCGAGCATCTCGTCGAGGTCACCGCGGATCATCAGCGGTTTCGTCTGCGAGAGGTTCACCAGCTCGGCGACCGAGGGGATGTCACCCTCACCGCCCGTGCGTGCCATCGAAAGACCTCCACCCTGTCGGCGTCTCCCTGGAGGAACCATGCCGCGAGAGCTGCTCCGCTTCGCCGTCGTCGGCCTGGCCGCGTACGGGGTCACCCTACTGGGCGACTACAGCCTGAAGCTCACCGTGTTCCGCGAGAAACCGGTGACGGCCCTTTTCTGCGCGACGGTGGCCTCGACGGCGTTCGCGTACCTGCTGTCCCGCCGCTGGTCGTTCGCCGGCCGCGGCGGCCACCACCGCGTCCGCGAGGCGGCACTGTTCTTCGTGGTCAACGCTGGTGCGGTGGCGGTGAACCTGGTGCCGCCGCTGGTGTCGCGGTACGTCCTGCACCTGTCCGTCCCCCATGTGAGCTTCGTGGCGCAGGAGGTCGCTGACTTCGTGGCGGGGATGGTGCTGGGGACGTTGTCCGGGACGGCGTTCCGCTGGTACGGCTACCGCCGGTGGGTTTTCCCCCGGTCAGCGCCACCAGTGGGCGTCCCCCAGGTCGGTGAACCCGAGCTTGTCGTAGAGCGGCTTGCCCGACCGCGAGGCGCTCAGCGTGACGGGGAGATCGTCGAAGTGCCGTAGGACGGCGTGCATGAGGGCGCGGCCGACGCCTTTGGAGCGGTGCTCGGGCATCGTCGTGACCCAGTAGGCGCCGCCGACTCCGCCGTGGGCCATGGTGAAGCAGGCGCCTTCGTCGCCTTTGCGGAAGAAGGCTTGGCTTAGTAGTTCGTCAGGGAAGACCTGGCCGGGCTCGGCCGGTTGGTACTCCTCCAGCGGGAAGCCGCGGACGATGACGTCTTCGGCTTTCCGCAGTTCAGCGACGGTTTCGACGCGGGTGACGGCGGGTTCGTCCGGCACCGGCCCGGGTTCCCGGACCATGACGGGCAGCAAGCGGGGCGCCATGCCGAGGTCGCTCAGGTCGACCGTCCGCCAGGGGTCTTCGACAACGACGGTCCGGCCGTTTTCCCGGTACTCGCGAGCCAGCGCGGCGACTTCGGCGTGGTCCGGCGTGTCGGTCCGCACCATGATCCGGACCCGGCGGCCGTCGATGACGGTGCAGGTGGAGGTCTCGCGGACGACGTCGCCGCGGGCGTTCGCCAGGGTGGTCCACATGGCCACGGCGTTGTCGCAGGCCTGCCGACGGCGCTCGGTGAGCAATCCGGTCATGCCGGGCAGCTTAGGGGCGAAGTGGATCTACCCCCAGAGCCAATCCGGCCGGCCCGGACCAGGCCACTTCGCGTCGGAACCCCGCTACCCGACGACCCGCGCCGCTCACTCCCCGCCCGGCAACGCCCGTTCCGCCAGCAACGCCAGCTCCATCCGCAGCCGCTCCCCCGGATCGTCCAACCGCGACCCGAACAGCTCCCCCAGCTTCTTCAACCGCGCCCGGACCGTCTGCGGGTGCAGCTCCAACAGCCGCCCCAGCTCCGGTGCGCTCCCGCGGGTCCGGACCAACGCCAGCAACGTCTCCGCCAACTGCTCGCGCCGCCGCTCGGGCAGCCCCGACAACGGGGCCAGTGTCGCCGATGCCAGCTGGGACACCAGGAACTCGTCCGCCAGCAGCAGCAACGTCGTCAGGTGGTCGCGGCACCACACCACCGGCCCCGGGTTGTCCAGCAACCCACGCGCCGACAACTCCAGGGCGCGGCGGGCCACCCGGAACGATTCGGGGACCGCCGCCGGGGGCACCAGCGGGCCGACCGCCGCCGTCCAGCCGGCCGGCAACCCCACCAAGCCCGCCAGGTCCGGGTCCGGGGCCGGGGTCAGCGCCGCCGGCGGGTCGCCCGACGGGTCGGCCGGGACGTGCTCCGGCAGCAGCCCCGGCGGGAACTCCGGGGCGCCCGGCAACGCGCGGAACGCCACCGCCGCCAGCCGAGCCGGCACCGGCAGTCCCGAAGCCGCGATCAGACCGTCCACTTCGGCCGGTGTGCGGCCGCCGAGCAGGGCGCGCAGCAGGCGGCGGTGCCGCTCGCCCGTGCCGGTCATCGCCGCTTCGGCCGCGCGGTAGCCCTCGGAGATTGCCGCCATCGACGTCTCGACGTCGGCGAACATGCCCTCGGCCGCGCCGTACAGGACGTCGCCCGACAGGCCCGCTTCCCGGGCGATGTCGGCGATCCAGCGCCACGTCACCCGGCTCGACACGCGCACCGCCGCCTGCGCCGCCTCGCGGCTCAGGCCATTGTGGAACGCCTCACGCCCGTGCCCGCGGAACTCGGCCAGCCGGTCGGCCTGCCACAGCGCGGGCGTGCCGACGCGGTCGATGTCCCGCTCGATCCCGCGCCGCGTCTGCTCGATCGCCGCGACGCGCGTGGGTCCCCGGCCGAAACTCCCGGAATATTCCGGAATCTCGGCGGCGATGCCGTCGACGCAGGCCCGCGCGATCTCCGGGATCCGCGGGCGCACCGCGTCGCCGAGCTCGTGCGGCAGCCGGGCCCACACCGAGCCGTCCGAAGCAGGAGAACGCATGGGGAATTCGGTCCTCCACCGGGATTAATCGACACTCGGAATTGGCCCCCACCACCTGACACGGAGCGTAGGACGCCCACCCGTCCGTGTCAAAAGGACGTCATCCCGTCACCCTTTCCGGGAACACCTCGTTGATTTTTCAGTGACACAACCGTCGGATACGCTCTGCTCCGCCCGGACCGACTCGAAGGGGGATCGGTGGTCGAGTACCGCAGCTTCCGCCTGCTGGCCTCGCTGCCGCGCGCGCTCGGCGCGGGCCTGCGTCCGCACGTCGGGCGCGCCGCGGCCGCGATGATCCAGGAGGTCCAGCGCACGGTCCCGGCCTACGGCCAGCCGCTCAAGGGCGTGTTCGGAAAAGTCCTGGTCAAGAGCGTCGAGTACGCCGTGCAGCACTGCGTCGACTCGATGGGCGAACCGGGCCTGGCCCACGACCACTGGATCGACTTCTACCGGGGCCGCGGCCGCATCGAGTTCACCGAGGGCCGCAGCCTCGACGCGCTGCAGGACAGCGCCACCATCGGGGCCCGGGTGGCCTGGCGGGCGATGCACCCCGGCGTCGTCGCGGCCGGCGTCGACCCGGCCGTCATCTCGGTCGCCGCGGAGGCCATCTTCGCCTACGTCGACGAGCTCTGCGCCACCGCGATCGAGGGTTACCAGCGGGCGCAGACCGAGGCCGAGGGCGCCGTCCCGGTCCGGCGCCGGCGCCTGCTGGAGCTGATCGTCCAAGGCCCCGAAGGCGCCGCGACCAGCATCGCCGAGCTGGCGGGCGGGGCCGGCTGGCCACTGCCCGAGACCGCCGCGATGGTCGCGCTCGAACGCGGCCCGGACGCCGCCGGCTTCCCCGCCGACCTGCTCGGCGACGGTGTCCTGGCCGACCTCGACGGGCCCGAGCCGCACCTGCTGACCCGCGACCCGGACGCCGATCTCGGGCCACTGGAGGCCAAGCTCGACGGCTGGCGGGCGGCGGTGTCGCCCACCGTGCCGCTCGCCGACGCCCCGGCCGCGCTGCGCACCGCCCGCCGGGCGCTGCTGCTGTCCGGGCCCGACGTCCCCGGCCCGATCATCTGGTGCCGCGACCACCTGGCCACGCTCTGGCTGCTCGCGGAGGACTTCCTGGCCGCCGAGCTGGCGCGCCAGAGCCTCGACCCGTTCGCCTCCCTGAGCGAGAAGCAGCGCGACCGGCTCGGCGAGACGCTGCTGGCCTGGCTGGAGACGCGTGGCGGGGCGCCGGAGATCGCGCAGCGCCTCGGCGTCCACCCGCAGACCGTGCGCAACCGGCTGCGGCAGCTCGAGGAGCTCTTCGGCGACCGGCTCAAGGACGCCGACGACCGCCTCGGCATGCAGCTGGCGCTGCGGGCTCAGCGGCTCATGCGCGCGCACCGGCCGGACGGTGAGCGGGAGCGCTGAGGGCGCGGTCGAGCGCGCGCACCGGCACGGGCAGCACGCGCCGCCACGGGCGCCGCACCGGCCGCGGTGGCCGGGGCTCTCGCGAATAGGGGTGGAAACTCGCGCGGCACGACATCAGCGCGTCCGGTGCGTCATTGCGACCATGCCTTCGAGGAATACGCGGATACCGGCGGAATGTCGATACGCATAACCGGGTGAACCGGGAAAACCCGCACCCGCGATCGCCTTTCGGCGGCCGTTCTTGTCACCCGCACCCGCATTCCCGCGAAGTGGCGTGCGACACATCCGGCGCGAGTAGTCGGATGCCCTATTTTCGGCTCGCGAGAAAGGGCTCCCGATGACACTCGAGACGCACACCTTGACCCTCCACGGCCGCCGCATCCGGCTGCACGAGCACCTGCCCGCGGCGGGTGCGCGCGACGAAGCGATCGTGCTGCTGCACGGGATCGCGGGCAGCGTGGAGACCTGGACACCGCTGCTGAAGCGGTGCGAATCGCTCGGCGAACGCGTGCTGGCACTCGACCTGCCCGGCCACGGCGAATCCGAAGCACCGCGCACGGACTACGGTCTCGGCGCGCTGGCGAGCACCGTGCGGGACGTGCTGGCGGTGTCCGGTGTGCGGCACGCGACCGTCGTCGGGCACTCGCTCGGCGGCGGCGTCGCGCTGCAGTTCGCCTACCAGTTCCCGGAAATGTGCGACCGGCTCGTCCTGGTCGCCAGCGCCGGGCTCGGCCCGGAGGTGAGCCCGGTGCTGCGCGCGACGGCGTTGCCGGGCGCCCGGGCCGTCGTGGCCTGCGCGGTGAACCGCGGCACGCTCGCGATCGCGCGTGCCGCGGCCCGGCTCGGACGCCGGCTGGGTGGATCGTTGAAAACTGAAACACGTGAGCTGGCAAGGCATTTCGGCTCGCTCGCCGACCCGGCCCGGCGGCGGGCGTTCTTCGCCATCGCGCGCAGCCTGATCGACCTGCGCGGCCAGCGCGCGAGCGCGCTGGAGAAGCTCTACCTGGCGGAAGCCGTGCCGGTGCTGCTGGTCTGGGGCGCGCGCGACCCGCTCATCCCCGCCGCGCACGGCCGCCGGGCCGCCGAGCTGCTGCCGAACAGCCGCTTGACCGTGCGAGAAAACATGAAACACTTTCCGCACGTGGCCGATCCGGACGGGTTCCGCCTGCTCCTGCACGAGTTCGTCACCACGACGGAACCCGCGCGGCTCACGCTCGACGACGTCGTCGCACGGCTGAGCGCCGGGCTGTCGGCCCCGTGAAAACACCCCACGGAAAAGTTGTCACCCGCGCACCATCCGCCCGAAGCGGAAGTGTCACCTCTCATCGCGCGCTTCCACCCGTTCGGGTGTAGTCCGGACGGGTTACCGCAAAGTCAGCGGAGAACCCGTTGACACTGCGGTTCGCGCGAAATTATGTTGCCTGAGCCACAAAATCCGGACCGGCTTCGACGACGAAGAGGCCAGTTTTGTTGCCAGCAAGGATAAAACACATGACCGACGTGGACACCGGGTTCGCCGCCCCCGCCCTGCGCGCGGGACGGCCCAACCCCGGAGAACGCCCTTCCGGACCGGCCTACCGGCACCAGTCCGTGTCGGCCGACCGGCCCCGGCCCGCCTACCCCCCGACCCAGCGGACCGCCGGGGAACCCCGGCCCGTGCGCGCTTCCGGCGCCATCGGGCTGTGGGCTTCGCTGCCCCGTGAGCTGGCGATCCGCTTCAAACCGCGGGTCGACCCGCTGGCCCGCGCCATCCTGCAGGAGGTCCAGCGGGCGGTGCCCGAGTACCGCCAGCCCCTCGAAGGCGCGTTCGGGCATATCATCACCCAGGGTGTCCGGCAGGCGATCATCCAGTGCCTCGACAGTGTCGGCACCCCCGGTGCCGTGCCGCTCGAGACGTGGACGACCGTGTTCCGCAACCTCGGCAAGATCGAGTTCAACGAGGGCCGCAGCCTCGACTGCCTCCAGACGGCCTACCGGGTCGGCGGGCGCGTGGCGTGGCGGCACATCTCGGAGTTCGGGCAGGCCGCCGGCGTCGCCGCGGACACGCTCTGCACGTCGGCCGAGGCCATCTTCGCCTACGTCGACGAGATCTCCGCGCTCTCGATCGAGGGCTACACGGCGGCGCAGACCCGCGCGGCCGGCACCCGGGCCCGGCGCCGGAGACGGCTGCTCGAACTGCTGCTCGCCGACCCGCCGTCGGCGCCGCAGACCATCAGCGCCCAGGCCGCGACCGCGCAGTGGGCGCTCCCGGCCGAGGTCACGGTCGTGGCCCTCGAACCGCGCGCCGACCAGCACAGCCTCGCCGCGCCCGACCTGCACCCCGACGTCCTCGTCGACCTCGAGGGCGGCGAGCCGTGCCTGGTCACCGGCGACGCGGAGAAGCACCTGAAGAACCTCGGCGAGCGGCTGGCCGGCTGGCGCGCGGTGATCGGCCCGACCGTCCGGCTCACCGACGCGCCGCGGTCACTGCTGTGGGCCCGCCGGACGCTCAAGCTCGTGCAACGCGGCGTGCTGCCGGACGCGCCGGTCACCCACTGCACCGACCACCTGTCCACGCTGTGGCTGCTCGCCGACGAGTTCCTGGTCCGCGAGCTGTGTTCGCGCAGCCTGGAGCCGTTCAACGACCTCACCCCGAAGCAGCGGGCGCGCCTCGGCGAGACGTTGCTGATCTGGCTGCAGTCCCGCGGCAGCGCGCCGGAGATCGCGAAGAAGCTCAAGGTGCACCCGCAGACCGTGCGGTACCGCATGCACCAGCTCATCGACCTCTTCGGCGACCGGCTCAACAACGCCGACGACCGGCTCGACATGGAGATCGCGCTGCGGGCGGAGGCCCTGCTCGGCTCCTGACTCCCCTTCAACGACGAGGTGGGCCATGACGGGACCGTCCGGCGAAACGACGTTCGGGCCGATGCTCGGCGGCGACGGCCGGCCCGGGCAGCTGTGGGCGATGCTCCCCCGCGAGCTGGCCGCGGTGTTCCGGCCGCGCCTGCTCGACGTCGCCGACGAGGTGCTGCGCGAGATCCAGCGGACCATCCCGGACTACGCGCGGCCGCTCGACGGCGCCTTCGGCAAGGCGCTGCGGGCGGGCGTGCAGGCGGCGATCCTGCAGTTCATCGACCGGATCGCCGCCTCGGGACCGATCCCGGACTCGCGGCGGAAGGTGTTCGTCGGGCTCGGCGTGCACGAGCTCGCGCAGGGCCGCAACCTCGACGTCCTGCAGGCGGCCTACCGGGTCGGGGCGCGCGTCACCTGGCGGCGGATGGCCGAGGTCGGCACGCGGGCGGGTGTGCCGTCGGCGACGCTGTGCCTGCTGGCCGAGGCGATCTTCGCCTACATCGACGAGCTGTCGGCGTTGTCGATCGAAGGGCACGCGGCCGCGCAGGCCCGTGCCGCGGGAGCGCTGGAACGGCGGCGCCGCCGGCTGCTCGACCTGCTGCTGGCGGACCCGCCGTCGCCGTCGCGGACGGTCCAGGAAGCGGCGACGGCGGCGGACTGGCCGTTGCCGCACCGGCTCGTCGCGGTGGCGCTGGACGGGCCCGTCGACGTCGCCGGTTTGGGCGCGCTGGAGGACTTCGAGGACGGGACACCGCGGCTGCTGCTGCCGGCTCCTTCGGACCGCGCCGCGTTGACGGCCGCGCTGGCCGGGCACCGGGCCGCGGTCGGCCCGCCGGTGCCCCCGCGGCAGGCGGGCCGCTCGCTGGCGACGGCGCAGGAAGCGTTGCGCCTGGTCCCCGACGTCCTGCCGGACGAGCCGCTGACCTGGTGCGAAGACCACCTGGCGACGCTGTGGCTGCGCAAGGAACCGTTCCTGGCGACGGAGGTGTCCCGGCGTCGGCTGGCGCCGCTGACGGCGTTGAACCCGAAGCAGTACAACCGGCTGGCGGGCACGCTGCTGGCGTGGCTGGAGACGTGCGGCAACGTCCGTGAGGTGGCCGACCGCCTGGCCATCCACCCGCAGACGGTCCGCGCCCGCGCCCAGGAGCTGGAGGCGTTGTTCGCCGACCACCTGCGCGACCCGGACGACCGCTTCGAGATGATCCTGGCGCTGCGCGCGACCTTGGCCTAGACCGGCGTGGTGCCGGGGCTGGTGCGTCCGGCCAGTTCGGCGGCGAGGTGGCGGACGTGCGGCGGCTCCAGCATCGACCGGTGGTCCCCCGGCACGACCTCCACGTGCAGGTCCGAGCAGCATTCCGCCCAGCCGGCGGCGGCTTGCCGCGCGGTCAGGTAGAGCACGACCCGGCCGGCGTACGGCTCGGGATCGGGCGGCGCGTCGGTGGCGAAGAGCACCACGACGTCGACCCGCTCGCCCAGGGCGGTCAGCCGCCGCGCGGTCTCGTAGGCCAGCACGCCGCCGGCCGCCCAGCCGCCGAGCCGGTAGGGCCCGGCCGGCCGCACCTCCCGCAGCCGGGCGACGCCGGCGTCCACATCGGACACGTCGAGGACGTGGCACGGCACGTCGCCGAGGTGCTCGCGCAGCGGCCGGTACACGCCGGGCTCGCCGAACAGCACCAGCGGCGTGCCGCCACGCCGGGTGCGGACGGGGACGGTCGTGCCCGTCACGTAGCCCGCGAGGTCGTCGAGACGCGCCCCGCCCAGCAGCAGCGGCACCGGCAGCGCGACGCCGAACTCCCGCTCGACCGCGGCCCGCGCGCGCATCGCCGTCAGGGAGTCCAGGCCCAGCTCGACCAGCGGTACGTCCGGCGCCGCCGCGCGGCCGAGCAGCCCGGCGACGATGTCCGCCAGCCGATCGCGCGGGGTGGCGACCGCGGGGACGCCGGCCATCACTCCGGAGAAGTACGGCCGCCGGACGAAGTCGCGGTTCGCGTCCGGCCGCGCGATCCCGACCGACGGCCGGTCGGCCGCGAGCACGGCCGGCAGGGCTTCGACGGCGTCCGGCAGCGCACCCCAGTGGACGGTCGTCGCGGGCAGGCCGCGGGAGCGGCGCCAGGCCGCGAACGCGTCCAGCCACGCGTCCGCCGTCGCGTGGGCGGTCTCGCCGGGCGCGCCGAACAGCGCCGCCGTCGACGCGTACGTCAGCCACCACTCGGGCGGAGTGCCGGCGGTCGCTTCGTGCAGCCGCCGCGCCCCGAGCACCTTGGGGCGCCACACGGCCGCGACACCATCACCGGCCACGTTCGCCGCGTGCACGATTCCCCTCAGTGGCAACCCGTCCTCGGTGGCCGCGGCGACGAGCCGTTCCGCGACGCCGGGCGCCGCGATGTCGCCGTCGACGACCACGACGTCCACTCCGGGCAGTTCGATCTCTCCGAGTCCACAGAGGACTATGCGGGTCGCGCCGCCGCTCGCCAGCCAGCGGGCGGTGGCCAGGCTCAGCGTGTCCCCGCCGGTGACGACGTAGGCGCCCGGCCCGGTCGACCCGCCGTCGACGAGCGGGACGCGGGTCAGCCTCGCCGCGTACCGGACGTCGTGGCGCCAGCGTACTTCGTCGTCGGGCGCGGCCGAACGCAGTTCGCGCGCGAGAACGTCCACATCGGACCGGGCGTCGCAGTCGACGAGCGTCGCCCGCAGTTCCGGCCGGTCGAAGGCGAGCACGCGCACGAACCCGCGCAGGAACGCGAGCCCCGGCTCGCCACTGGACTGCGTGACGAGGTGGAACCGGACGTCCGGCCCCAGGCGGGCGACCACCGAGCGGACGGTGTCCAGCAGGTCGCGGGCGTCCTCGGGGTCGTGGTAGGCGTGCGGCGCGCCGGCGAGGAAGACGACGCCGCGGACCGGACGCTCGGCCAGGAAACCCGGGAGCTCGTCGAGGTCGTCCTGCGGCAGTGAAAGCGCTTCGTCGCCGGCCGCGGCCAACGCGAGGGCGAGCGCGACGGCCCGGCCCAGCGCGGCCGGGTGCTCGTCGGTCAGCAGCAGCCACGAACCCGGCTCGCCCGGCCCGGTCAGCGGCACTTCCGCCCACGTCGTCCCGAAGGCGCGGGCCGCGAGCGGCACGTCGCCGGGTGCCCGGAAGCGGACGTCGGCGAAGTCGGCGACGACTTCGCCGTCTTCGGTGCCGAGCTGGACCGTTCCGGCGCCGTCGGTCCGCACCCGCGCGCCCCGGCTCGCGTCGCCGAGCAGCCGGACCCGGCCGAACGCGGCCGGTTCGCCCGCCTCGAAACAGGCGTCGGCCAGGATCGGGTGCAACGCGTACCCCTTCGGCACGGTCGGCAGGTTTTTGTCCACTTCGGACAGGGCTGCTGGCGCGGGGTCCGTGTCGGGCGAGACCCACGCCGTCGCATGCCTTACCCAGCCCGCGCCCGCTTTCGCCCGCACCACGGCGGTGCCGTCGACGCGGATTTCCGTGCTGAGCAGCGTTTCCCCGGTCACCGCGAGCACCCGGTGGACTTCGAGGCCGTCGACGCGGACGCGTCCGGTACCGAACAGCTCCCGCGCGCCGGCCAGGAACAGCTCCAGGAACCCGGTGGCGGGGAACACCGGGACGTCGTGCACCCGGTGTCCGTCCAGCCAGGCGGGCGCGTCCGGGGCGATCGCCGTCTGCCACAGGTGCCGGTCCTCGCCCGGCACTTCGACGCGGGCGCCGAGCAGCGGGTGGCTCGTGGTGCGTCGCGGCCGGCGGAACGGCCGGTGGTCCCACGGCGGCGGGGGCAGGTCGAGCACGGGCGCCTCCGGGTAGCGGCGGTCGAGCACCGCCGGATGACCGGCGGCGTGCAGTTCGGCGAGCGAGCGCGCGAAAGCGTTTTCTTCACCGTCGCGGCGGCTCAGGCTGGCCAGCGTCCGGACACCGGCGGCGGTCTGTTCGACGGCGGGCAGCGCGATCGGGTGCGGCGAGACCTCGACGAACCAGCGGTGCCCGTCGGCGACGGCGGCGGCGACCGCCTGGGTGAACCGGACCGGTCGCCGGAGGGTGGCGACCCAGTGGTCCACATCGAACACCGGGTCGTCCGACGCGCTCGAATAGCAGGTCGTCGTCGGCGACCGGTGCCGCAGATCTCCGAGGGCCGCACGGAACCGGCCGAGGATCGGCTCGACGGCGGCGGTGTGCCCGGTTCCTTCGAGCCGTCTCGCGAGCCGGCCCATACCGTCCACTCGGGACACGAGAGCGGCGATGTGCTCCGCGTCGCCGGCGACGGTGCACTGCGTGGGCGACGAGTACTCGACAACGGTGAGGCCGGGCTCGTCCACCTCGCCGGCCGGCAGTTCGACGACGGCCATCGCGGTCGGCGGCAGTTCCGCGAGGAGGCCGGCGGTGGTGACGACGATGTCGAGACCGTCCCCGACGTCGAGCGCCCCGGCGACGACGGCGGCGGCGACCTCACCGGTCGAGTGGCCGAGCACGGCGGCGGGTTCGACGCCGTGCGCCCGCCACCAGTTCGCGAGGGCGACCTGGGTGCCGTAGACGAGCGGCGCCACCACGGTGGGGTCGCCGAGGGGCCGGCGCAGGGCGCCCCGCAGTGAAAAGCCGGCTCTGGCGAGGAAAACCGGTTCCAGCGCGGTGACGGCGGCCCGGAACTCCGGTTCGGCGCCGAGCATGCGCCGTCCCATGGCGGGCCACTGCGACCCGTTGCCGGAGAACACGAAGACCGGACGCGGCCGGTCACGCCCGGCGGTGTCCCGCACGACATCGGCGGTGGTCCGCCCGTCGGCGAGGGCCCGCAGCCCGGCGGCGAGCGCGGTGCGCGAGGAGGTGACAACGGCGGCCCGCAGCGGCAGGTGGTCCCGCCGCCGCGCGAGCGCGGCGGCGAGATCCCCGGGCGCGACACCGCGGCCGGGCCCGGCAAGCCAGTCGGCCAGCGCACCGGCCCGCCGCCGCAGGGCGGTTTCCGAGTGGGCGGAGAGGGAGAAGACCTGAGGCCGGCCATTCCACCGCGACCCGGGGGCGGCGGGGGTGAGGGGTTTCGGCCATTCTTCGAGCACGAGGTGCGCCCCGGTACGACCGAAGGCGGAGACCCCGGCGCGAGCGGTCCCGCCGTAGCGCGGCCAGTCAGCGGGCTTGGTGCCGAGGGACAGCGAAGGTGCACCGGGCCGCCGACTCGGCGGCCCGGGCTGGGCTCCCTCCACGCCAGGTGTGCCGGACTGCGAACCCGGCGGCGCGGGCCACTCGGCCGGGTTGTCCACCGGCGACGGCCCGGTTGCGCTGGCCCGCTGACTCGGCGGCGCGGGCCAGCCCCCCTTCACTCCAGGTGTGCCGGACTGCGAACCCGGCGGCACGGACCACTCGGCCGGGTCACCCACCGGCGACAGCCCAGCTGCGCCGGACTGCGGGCTCGACGGCGCCGGCCAATCGGGCGAGCTGTCCACAGGCGGCAACCCGGGCGTGCCGGACCGCTGACTCGGCGGCGCGGGCCGGTCAGCCGGTTCGTCCTCGTCCGACAGCCCAGCTGCGCCGGACTGCGGGCTCGACGGCGCCGGCCAATCGGGCGAGCTGTCCGCAGGGGGCAACCCGGATGCGCCCAGCCGCTGACTCGCCGGCCCGGGATGGTCGGCCGCGCTGTCCACCGAAGTCAGGTCCGGTGCGCCGGGCCGCTGGCTCGGCGGCGCAGGCCACTCGGCCGAACTCGGCAACGCGGGCCAGCCGGCCGGTGGGATCCGGTTGTGCCACAAGGCGAGTACCACCTTGATCAACCCGAAGATCCCCGCCGCCGCGCCCAGATCACCCATCCCCGCCGCCGGTGCGCCGACCAGCAACGGCCGGCCCTCCCGGTTGCGGCCGAACACCCCCTCCAGCGCCCCAGCCTCCGCTCCCTGCGTCTCGACGTAGTCCACAGTGGCCGGGTCCGAGCCCGCCACCGCGTGTGCGTCCGCCAAGACCTCCGCACCGCCCGCGCCCACCGCGCTTCCGCGGATCACCGCCAAGACCCGGTCGCCGTCGCGGCGGGCGTCTGCCAAGCGCTTCAGCACCGCCACTCCCGCGACCGCCTCGCTCACCCCCGCCACGACCACCACGTCGGCCTCCCCCGCCGACAACGCGCGCGCCGCCTGGTGGACCGCCGCCAGGGAGGCCGTCCCCTCCGCGTCCACCGTCAAGCTCGGTCCGCGCAGGTCGAACCGGTCCGACACCCCCGTCGTGCGCACCGATCCGCCCGCGAACACCCCCGTCCGGCTGCCGCGCACCGTGCTCGGGGCGATGCCCGCGTGCTCGAACGCCGCCCACGTCGTCTCCAGCAACAGACGCTCGCGCGGGTCCATCTCCGCCGCCTCCGCCACGTCGATGCCGAAGAAAGCCGCGTCGAACCCGGCGCCGGACGCGCCCCCCGAAGCGCCGGCCAGCAACGCGCGCCAGAGCTCGTCGGGCGACTCGATGCCCGGCAGGCGGCAGCCGATGCCGAGCACCGCCACCGGTTCACCCGCCCGGGGCCGAGGACGGGTGTCACGCCCGGCGAGCGCCGTGGCCAGCGCCGCGATCGACGGGTACCGGCCGAGCAGGCCGAGGTCGGGTTCGCGGCCGAGCAGTTCCCCCAGTTCCGCGGCGACGGTCGCCGCGTCCCGTGAGGACAGGCCCAGCTCGGCCAGCGGGACGCCGGCGTCGACCAGCTCCGGGGCGAGGCCCGCCAGCCCGGCGATCCGCTCGGTGAGCCACCGCCGCAGCTCGTCGGGGTCGTTCACCGCGCGCCACCGAGGTCCGCGCCCGCCGGCAGCACGACGACCCTTCGCGGGGTCAGCCCGTGCTCGGCCGCAAGCGCGGCCCGCACGGCTCGCTCGACCTCCCCGCGCGGCGGCACCACTCGTGGCCGCAGCCCGACGACGACCACCGCTCGCTCACCCCCGGTCGCGGCCGCCTCGCGCACCGCCGGGTGCGCCCCCTTCGCCGTCGCCTCGAGCTCCCGGGAGTCGTGGCCGGCGACGACCCGGCCGAGCACCGACAGCGTGGCGGACCCGTCCAGGACCCCGAGGTCCCCCGTCCGCAGCCACCAGCGGGGCTCGTCGTCATCGGCGAGGAACGCGCAGAAGACGCGCGCCGACTCCGCGGGCCGGTTCCAGTAGCCGCGGCCGACGTTCGGGCCGCTCACCCAGATCTCACCGGCCTCACCCGCGGGACGCCGCCGCCCGGCCGGGTCGACGATCGCGATCCGCTGCCCGGCGGGCGCTCCCTCGACGGCCACCACCGCCGTCGCTTCGGCCACCACGTGACACACCCGCAGCGCGTCCGCCGCGAACGCCTCCCGGAACCGCACCAGGTCCGGGTCGGCGGCACTCGCCAGCACTCCGGCGTCAAGCGGCAGGTGAAGCGGCGGCCGCCGGTCGACGAGCACCACGGGCCGCCCGGTGGTGATCGGGACGGCCACGGCGAGCAGCAACCCGAGTGGATCGCTGGGCGGCCGCCAGCTCACGATCGTCCGCCCCGGGAGCTCGGCGGCCGCCTGCCGCGCGTTGGCCACGACGTTCGCGTGCGTCACCATCACGCCGGCCGGGTACTGCAGATAGGCGACGTCTTCGCCGGCCACCGGGTCCTCGGTGAATTCCTTCGCCTTTTCGACGATATCGACGGCCAGCACCCGGTGCCCACATGTGTCCAAAGTGGACAAGAAGCGCCGGGTGGCGGTCACCGAGTCCGCCGTCGCCAGCACGATCGAGGGCTCGGCGTCGGTGACGGCCGCGCGGTTTCCGGTGTCCAAGGGGATCGCGACGAGACCCGCCCGGATCGCGCCGAGGAACGCGACGACGTGGTCCACGGGCCGGGCGATGAGGATCGCGGCCCGCTGCCCCGGCTCGGTGACCTGCCGCAACGCCGCCGCGACCGCGGTCACGCGGCGGTCGAGGGACGCCCACGTCAACGTGGTCGCGAGCCACGTCAGCGCCGGCTCGCCGCCCGCCACCCCGGCCCGGCGGGCCAGCAAGGTGGAAAGCGTCGTGGCGCCGGCTTCGGCGACGCGGCCGCCGAAGACCCGTTCTGAACTCGTGAGCATGGATTCCTCGCGCATTTCTCGCGGCGGATCGGTGATTCACCGTATTTCCCGCGTTGAATCCGTGTCAACGAACCGGGAATGCGCGAAAATACTTTGTCATTCCGTTCACTGCGACGCGGGCAACGCCTGTTGTCAACGTGACAATCACGCGGCGGACATCCCCGTGACCCGCCACTTCCCGGCCACGCGCTCGGCCGTGACGCTCAGCTGGGCCGCCCCGGTGCTGCGCTGCCCGTCGCCGCGGGTGCCGGTCTGGTCGAGGAACACCAGCAGCGCCGCGCGGTCGCCGTCGAGCAGTTTCACCCCGGACGCGACGGCCGTCGACGTCACCACGAGCTTCTGGTCCGCGGCCAGCTTGCGGACCTGGCCGAAGAGCTGGTCGTACTGCGCGAGCGCGGGGCCGGCGAGGAGGTCCTTCGCCGCCTGTTCGTTCTTGGCCGGGTCGTCGTAGCGGTAGGAGAACAGCGTGCCGAGCGCGGCGCTGATCTGTTTCCCGGCTTCGGCCGTGCCCGCGACGTCCGAAAGCGCGGTGTTGTGCGCGACGACGGCGTTCGTGCTCCGCGCTTCGAGGGTGAACCACACCGCCAACCCGGCCATCACGACGGCGAGCGCGACGACCGGCCACGGCACTCGACGGCGTTTCACGGCAACCGGCGTTTCGGTCTCCGGCGCCGGTTCGTGGTGGCGGCCCGCGACCTTCACCGCTCGCTTCTTCGTCGGCACGGTCATGGCGTCTCCCCCGTCGGGACCTGGCCCAGCCCAGTGACCCGCCAGCCGTCGGGCCCGCGCGTCAGGTCGGCTTGGAACCGGTTGCGTTTCGTCACGGCGTCGCCGCCGTCGGGCGCCACGACCAGCTCGACCGACGCGATCAGCTTCGCCGTGCCCGCGCCGGTGTCCACTTCGGTCACCGCGGCGTCGGTCACCTTGCCGGTGGTGACGGTCTTCGCCTGCGCGATCCGGTCAAGACTGCCTTGGCGATCGGCGGCCAGCTCGTCGTGCAGGGACCCACCCGAAAGGTCCAGCCAGTGCTGATAGCCCGGCGCGGCCTGGCGGTAGTCCAAAGTGGTCAGTCCGGCGACGGCCGTCCGGCCCGCCGCCAGCGCGTCCTCGCGGACGACCGCGCGGGCGACGCCGTCGTCGTGCGCCGCCTGCCACCAGGTGTACCCCGACCACCCGGCCGCGACGGTCGCCACGGCCGCCAGAACCCACGCGAAAACCCTCACGGCCGTCCTCCCGGTGCGTTCTGCGAACCCCGCACGTTCGTCGGGTTGCCCTTCGGCAGCGCGCAGCGCGCGGCCGTGTTCAGCGGGCGGGTCGAGGTGTCGAGTCCGTTGTGGTACGGCGTCGTGTACCCGGTGGTGCACGGCGGTGGGTCGAAGAAAGTCAGCGACAGCCCGAAGTGCGCGCCGTCCGGGCGGATCACGGCGGTGCCCGCGGCGACCGCCTGCGGTGCGGTGATCAGCAGCTGCCGCAGCCCGTCCTGGCGGGCTTCGAGGACGTCCGCGGTGGTCAGCAGGTTGGCCAGCAGCACGCCCAGCTGCGGCCCGGAATCGCGGATGAGCGCGCCGACTTCGTTCGCCGCGGCGGGGACCGCCGGGATGAGCGTGCGCAGGTCGCCGTCGGACTCCTTGAGCGTGGCCGCCAGCAGCTTCGCGTTGGCGCCGAATTCGCGGATCGCGCCGGCCTGCTGCACCTGCGTGTCGAGCACGGTGTGCGCGTCGGTGACGAAGCGGGTCAGCGGCGCGACGTGCGCGCTCGCCGCCTGCACGAACTCGATGCCGCGGCCGACGAGCTGGTCCAGCGCCGGGCCGGCGTCGGTCGTCGCGTTGTACAGCTCGTCGACGACCGTGCGCAACGCGGGTTTCGGCACCGAGTTGGCGAACGTGTCCACTGTCGACAAGACGACGTCCACCGGCAGCGGGATCTTCGTGTCGGCCTGGGTGATCACCGAACCGTCGTGCAGCTTGGGGCCGCCGTCGGTGCGCGGGCGCAGGTCGACGTACTGCTCGCCGACGGCGGAGCGGTCGGCGACGACGGCTTCGGTGTCGGCCGGGACGGGCGTGGTGCCGGAGTCGATCTCGAGGTCGGCTTCCATCCCGGCCGGGGTCAGCCGCAGCTCGCCGACGCGGCCGATCGGGACGCCGCGGTAGGTGACCTCGGCGTTGGTGAAGATGCCGCCACCGGTCGGGAACTGCGCCTTCACCGTGTAACCGCGGTCGAAGAACACCTTGTCCAGACCGGCGTAGGTCGCCCCGACGTAGGCGACGCCGAGCACCGCGATGACGACGAAGATCGTCACCTGGACGCGCACGAACCGGGTCAGCATCAGTGGCCCACCTTGAGGAACCCGTTGAGGTAGTCGCCGCGGATCGTGTCGAGCGCGGCGTCCGGGAACGGGAAGGTGAAGATCATCTCCATCGCCTTCGGCAGCTTGTCGCCGGAGTCGGCCAGCCGGCGCAGCAACGGTTCCAGGGCCTTCAGGTCGGCGACGAGGTCGTCCTTGCTGCGGTTCACCGTGTCGACGGCGACCGAGGTCAGCCCGTCGAGCGACTTGAGCATCCCGACCAGTGCTTCCCGCTGCTGGTTGAGGACGCCGATGCCGGGCGTGAGGCCGTTGAGCGTCGTGGTGATCTGCTCGGTGTGCGCGTTGAGCGTCTGCGCGAGCTTGTTGACGCTCTCGATGGCCCGCGTGATCTCGGTGCGGTGCTCGTCGAGCCCCTTCACGAAAGCGTCCAAACTGGACAGCAGGCTGCGTGCCGCGGTTTCGCGGCCGCCGAGTGCTTCGTTGAGCTGGCGGCTGATGTTCTGGACCTGAGCCACGCCACCGCCGTTGAGCAGCAGCGACAGCGCGCCGAAGACCTCCTCGATCTCCGGCGTCAACGTCGACCGGTCGAGGGGGATGTTCGCGCCGTCGAGGAGCCGGCCGGACGGCGTCGCGTCGTCCGGCGGGGCCAGCTCGACGAACTTCTCGCCGAGGATGCTGGCCTGCCGCAGCCGCGCGACGGCGTTGCCCGGCAGGTCGACGTCGCCGTTGAGCAGCAGGTCCACGATGGCGCTGTGGCCGTCCGGCGCCAGTTCGACCTTGACGACCTGCCCGACCGGGACGTCGTTGACCTTGACGCCGGACTGCGGCACGAGGTCGAGGACGTTGGTGAAGCTCGCGGTGACGTGGATCGGGTGGTCGCCGAGCGCGGCGCCGCCGGGCAGCGGGATGTCGTAAACACTCACCCCCCGTCCGCAGCCGGTGGTGACCAGTGCGAGCGTCACCACCGCGGCCAGCTTGACCAGGGATTTCATTTCGGCTCCGGGAACTCGAGGAGGTTGCCGCGGCCGTCGATGGTCCCGTTGGCCTGGTCGTAGGCGCCCAGCAGGTTGGTCAGGGCGTTCGGGGCCGCGCTCAGCGCCTCGGCGAGGGAGTCCTTCTGGTTCACGAGCACCTTCGTGACGTCGGCGAGCTTGTCCACATCGGACTGGACCTTGCCGCGGTTGTCCTTGATGAACCCCTGCACGACGGTCAGGGCCTGGGTCAGCTCGGTCAGCGCGCCGGAGAACTGGTCGCGCTGGTCGGCCAGGACCTGGCTGAGCGACGCGATCTGCGAGATGGCCTGCTTGACCTGCCCGTCGTTGGCGGCGAGCATCGCGGTGAACTTGCTGATGTTGTCGACGGAACCGAAGAGGTCGTCCTTCGAGTCGCTCGCGGCGCGGGCGAACTCGCCGAGGTTCTTGATCGCCGTGCCGATGGTCTGGCCGTTGCCGTTCAGGTACTCGGCCGACTTGGTCAGCACTTCGCTGACCGCGCCGTCCTTGTTGGCGCCTTGGGGGCCGAGGGCGGTCATCAGCTGGTTGAGGCTGTGCAGCAGGTCGTCGACCTCGACCGGGGTCGCGGTGCGCTCGCGCGGGATCGACGCGCCGTCGGCCAGCCGCGGGCCGCCGCGGTAGACGGGCGTGATCTGCACGTACCGGTCGGCGACCAGGCTCGGGGTGATGACGACGGCTCCGGCGTCGGCCGGCAGCTGGACGTCGGGCTTGAGCGTCATGGTCACCTTGACGTCGGTGCCGTTCGGTTCCACTTTGGACACCGAGCCGATGGCGACGCCGAGGACGCGGACGTCCGAGTTCGGGTAGACGCCGACCGCGGCGGCGAAGTACGCGGTCAGCGTCCGCTCGGCGGGTGCCGTCGCGATCGGCCAGGCCGCCGAGACCACCAGCGCGAGGAGCACGCCGAGGGTGAGCGCTCGCAGCCGCGTTCGCCGCCGGGCCCGGGCTCCCAGGTCGATGAGCTGGTGGGCCATCAGCGTCCTCCGTTCTTCGGCGGCAGGCAGCTGCCCGGTGTGGTGCCGGTGGGGATGAGCCCGCAGATGTAGGTGTCGATCCACCGGCCGTTGCCGACGGCGTTGCCGAGCAGCCGGTAGAACGGGCCGGCCAGGCGCAGGCTGTCCTCGAGCTTGCCCTGGTTCTGCTGCAGCACGGTGGCCACGCGGTCGAGCTGGTCGAGTGCCGGGCCGAGCGTCTGCTGGTTGTCGGCGACCAGCCCGCGGAGCTGGATCGAGAGGTTCTTGATGCCGGTGAACAGCTGCGCGATGGCGTCCTTGCGGGCGTTGAGCTCGGTGAGCAGGGTGTTGCCGTCGCGGATCAAGGCCTCGATCTGGTCGGAGCGTTCGCCGAGGGTCTTGGACACCTGGTTGGTGTTCTGGAACAGCTTGACCAGTTCGTCGTCGCGGGACGCAAGCGTTTGCGACAGGGCGGCGATGCCATTGAACGCCGTCTTGACGTCGTCGGGCGCCGACGCCCCGAGCGTGTCGGACAGCACCCGGAACGCCTGCGCGAGCTGGTTCGTGTCGATCGCCCCGACCGTGCTCGCGAGGTCGTTGAACACCTCGGTGACGTCGTAGGGCGAGCTGGTGCGCTCGGCCGGGATCGGCTGGTCCGGGTTCAGCTCGCCGTTGCCGACCGGGTCGAGGACGAGGTTCTTCTGGCCCAGCAGCGTCTTGATCTTGATCGCCGCGGTCGTCCGGTTGCCGACCCAGGTGTCCTTGACCCGGAACAGCACCTCGACGTGGTCGCCGGCCAGCCGCACGTCGGTGACCTCGCCGACCTTCACGCCCGCGACGCGGACCTCGTCGTTCGGCTTGAGCCCGGCGGCCTCGTGGAACTCGGCCTTGTAGGTGGTGCCGCCGCCGACGATCGGCAGGTCGTCGGAGAAGAAGGTCGCGCCGCCGAGCAGGGCCATGACCAGTGCGGTCACCGCCCCCACGACGATCGGGTTGCGGGAGCGGAACGGCTTGATCCGAGGGGGTTTCACCGGCACCTCGCAGCGGTCACGGGAATGCCCGGGGGCGGTCCGCCCGGCGCGGGCTTCGCGTCGGACTCCACCGAGCAGAGGTAGAAGTTCGCCCACGAGCCGTAGGAGAAGAGCGTGCCGATCCGTTCGAGCTTCTTCGGCAGGTTGTCGATGAACTGCTGGAAGACGGGGGTGTTGTCGGCCAGGTTCTTCGACAGGTCGCCGAGGGCGGTGATGCTGTCCTTGAGCGGTTGCCGCCCCTGCTGCAGCAGGCCGGCGGTGGCCGTGGTCAGGTCGCCGAGTCCGCCGATCGCCTGCCCGATCGGCTTGGCGTCCGCGGCGAGGCCGGTGACGAGCTGCGCGGTCGTGTCGACGAGCGCGTCGAACTGGTCGCCCTGGGCGTTCACGGTGTCGAGGACGGTGTTGAGGTTGCCGATGACCTGGCCGATCACGGCGTCCTTGCCGGCCAAAGTGGACGTCAGCGACGCCGTGTGCTGCAGCAGGCTTTCGATCGTGCTGCCCTCGCCCTGCAGGACCTGGATGATCTCGAACGACAGCTGGTTGACGTCGTTCGGCGACAGCGCCTGGAAGAGCGGCTTGAAGCCGTTGAACAACGCGGTCAGGTCGAGCGCCGGCTTGGTCCGTTCCAAGGGGATCTCGGCGCCTTCGGCCAGCGTCGGCGAGGTGTCCGTGGCCCCTGGGTCGACCGAGAGGTACCGCTGCCCGACGAGGTTGCGGTAGCGGATGGTGATCGCGGCGGACGCCGTGAGCCGGTGCGTGCGGTCGACCGAGAAGCCGACGTCGGCCAGCCGGTGTTCGACCACCTTCACGTCCTCGACCTGGCCGATCCGGACGCCGGCCATCCGGACTTCGTCGCCGGGGTTGACCGAGGTCGCGTCGGTGAACCGCGCGGTGTACCCGATCGTCGCGCCGACGCTGGAGTTGGCGATCGTGATCGCGAGGATCCCGGTCGCGACGGCGGTCACCAGGAAGAAGATCAGCCCCTTGACGGCGGGCGCCACGACGCTCCTCATCGGACGGTCACCTCCGTCCCGCGCAGCGCCGGTCCGATGAGGACGCTGCTCCAGTCGGGCACGTCTCCCAGCGTCGGCTTCAGGATCTCGGCGACGAGCCGGCGCTCACCCGGCGAGTTGGCCGGGCCGAGGTCGCCGTCCGTGGCGCCCGAAGCCGCGGCGCCGCCGCCGTAGCACTTCGGGCCGCCGGTGGCGTTGTAACGCGGGTTGTCGCGACCCGGCACGTACTTCTCGCGCGGGTCCTGCACGGTGAGCGTGACGTGCAGCCCCGGCTCGTTGGTCCCCTTGCCCAGGGCCTTCTCCATCAGCGGCTTGAGCCGGTTGACGGCGTCGAACAGGCACGGGAACTCGGGTGAGTACTGCGACAGCAGCTCCAGCGACGGCCGGCTTGCCGCCGAGACGCCGATGATGTTGTCCTTGTTCTTGCGCAGGAAGTCGTTCAGGTGCCCGGTCGCGCTCGTGACGCTCGAGTAGAGGCTGTCGAGGTCCGCGCGGGTGTCCACAATGGTCTTCGCGGTGGTCGACAGGTCGGTGAGCGCCTGCAGGATGTCGGGCGCGGCGGTCGTGTAGACGTCGGCCGCGTTCGCCAAGCCGGTGATGTCGGCCTTGAACTGCGGCATCAGCGGGTTCAGCTGACCGAGGAGGTCCTGCAGCTTGACGATGCTGTCGCCGATCGGCTGACCGCGGTGGTCGAGGGCCTGGGAGATCGCGCCGAGCGAGCTGTTCAGCTTCTGCGGCTGGACCGCGCGCAGCAGCGGCAGCAGGTCGCCGAGCACGCGTTCCAGCTCGATCGCGTTGGCGGACTTGTCCTGTCCGATGACGTCCCCGGCGGCGAGCTTCCCTTGTGGACGGTCCGGCAGCACGAGGTTGACGTACCGTTCGCCGAACACGGTCTTCGGCAGCAGCCGCGCGGAGATGTTCTCGGGCAGCAGGCCGATCTTCGCCGGGTCGAGCGCGAGGTCGATCTCCGCACCGGTGCGCGTGCTGCGCACCGCGCGGACTTCGCCGAACGGGACGCCCTTGACCTTCACCTCGGCGGTCGGCGCGAGCTGGTTGCCGACGCGGTCCGCGCGCAGCGTCACGAGTTTCGAATCGTCGAAGTCCTTGTCGTAGATGGCGACCGCGAGGTAGCCGAGCAGGACGAGCACGCCGAGGAACGCGACCCCGGCGAGCTGCGTGCCGAAACGGCTCATCCCGACACCTTCACCGTCGTCGTCGCACCCCAGATGGCCAAGGACAGGAACAGGTCGAGGACGCTGATCAGCACGATCGACGTCCGCACCGCGCGGCCCACCGCCACGCCGACGCCGGCCGGCCCGCCGCTGGCCCGGTAGCCGTAGAAGCAGTGCGTCAGGATCACGCCGACGCTGAAGACGAGCACCTTGCCGAACGACCACAGCACGTCACCCGGCGGCAGGAACAGCGTGAAGTAGTGGTCGTAGGTGCCGCCGGACTGTCCGAAGAAGACGACCGTGGTGAGCCGCGAGCCGAGGTAGGAGATCAGCAGCCCGATGACGTACAGCGGGATGATCGCGATGAACCCGGCGACGATCCGGGTGGTGACCAGGTACGGCATGCTCCGCACGGCCATCACTTCGAGCGCGTCGATCTCCTCGGAGATCCGCATCGCGCCGAGCTGGGCGGTGAACCCACTGCCCACAGTGGACGACAGCGCGAGCCCGGCCACCAGCGGCGCGATCTCGCGGGTGTTGAAGTACGCGGTCAGGAACCCGGTCATCGCCGAGATGTTGATCTGGTTCAGCGCGCTGAAGCCCTGCAGGCCCACGGTGACGCCGGTGAACACGCACAGCCCGACCATCACGCCGATGGTGCCGCCGATGACCGCGAGCGCGCCGCTGCCGAACGTCACCTCGGCCAGCAGCCGGACGACTTCGCGGAAGTAGCGCGTGACGGCGAGCGGGACGGCCGCGAGCGCGCGGACGTAGAAGAGCAGCTGGTCGCCGAGGTCGAACAGCCGGTCGCCGGGTTTGCCGAGGATGGCCACTCAGGTTCCCTTCGCGGGGACGAGCTGCAGGTACAGCGCGGTCAGCACGGTGTTGACGAAGAACAGCAGCAGGAAGGTGATGACGACGGACTGGTTGACGACGTCGCCGACGCCCTTCGGCCCGCCCTTCGGGTTGAGGCCGCGGTAGGAGGCGACGACCCCCGCGAGGTAGCCGAAGATGACGGCTTTGACCGAGCTGACGACGAGGTCGGGCAACTGGGCGAGCGCGTTGAAGCTGGCCAGGTACGCGCCGGGCGTCCCGCCCTGGATGATGACGTTGAAGAAGTAGCCGCCGAGCACGCCGACCACGCTGACCAGGCCGTTGAGCAGGACGGACACCCCGACGGCGGCCTGCACCCGCGGCACGATCAGCCGGTGGATCGGCGAGACGCCGAGCACCTCCATCGCGTCGATCTCCTCGCGGATGCTGCGCGCGCCGAGGTCCGCGCAGATGGCGCTGCCGCCGGCCCCGGCGATGATCAGCGTCGTCACGATCGGGCTCGCCTGCTGCACGACGGCCAGGACGCTCGCCGCGCCGTTGAACTGCTGCGCGCCGATCTGGCTGGTGAGCGAGCCGAGCTGCAGCGAGATCACCGCGCCGAACGGGATCGAGACGAGGATCGCCGGCGTGATGGACACGCTGGCGATGAACCAGAACTGCTGGACGAACTCGCGGACCTGGTACGGGCGGCGGAACATCGCGAGGATGATGTCGAGGCCCATCGCGCACATGCGGCCGAATTCGCGCAGGCCGTTCGCGGCTCGCTTCGGCGCTTCCGTGAGCAGCGTAGTCATGCCTTGCACCCGCTGCTGAAGCACCGCAAGGTGAGGTTCGAGACGAAGGTGTTGCCGGGCCCCGAAACGAGGCCGGTGAGCAGCCGGCTGACGTCCTCGTGCCCGACGCAGCCGGCGAACGGCGGCGCGGTGAACGTCGAGGTCACCTTCACCGGCGGGGCCGGCAGGGAGATCGGCACCAGGGCCTTGATGTTCACCGACGCGGGCTGGGCCGTCCGGCAGTTCGGCCCGACGTCGAGGGTTTTACCGTCCACCTTGGCGTCCGAGAGCTTGATGAACACCTTTGCGGTGACGTCGGTGTCGGCGCAGATGTTGGTCTGCGTGGCCTTGCAGTTGGTGTCCTTGCCGGTCTTCACGGTGGCCATCCCCGTGGCGTCGCCGTCCGGGATGATCTCGACCCGGCCGGTGGTGGCCATGAACCGGAACGCGACGAAGTAGCCGTCGGCCGGCGGGATGGTCAGCTTGCCGGAGATCGGCACGGTGTTGGTGAGGCCGCCGAGCGCCCCGTCGAAGGTGCCCGGCGGGAAGGCGATGTCGGAACCGAGCTTGGCCACGTGGCTCGTGGTCGGCTGCTGCGCGTCCCCGAGGGTGAACCCGAACGGGATCGACGTGGCCGCCTGGGCCTGGGCCGGCGCGGTCTCGCCCGGCGCGGCTTCCGCGGCGCCGAGCGAGAACGCGGTCAGCGCCAGCACGAGCAGGAGCGGCACCGCGCGTGTCAGCATTGACATCCGTAGTTCCTCATGGTTCGTAGTTACTCACGATTCCCGTTGTCACACAAGGAATCCGCGTTTCTTGTCATGCCGCTCAGTGGTGCGCGGCGCGGTTTTTCCGCGCCGCGTCACAACTTCACTTCTTGGTGAGGGTGACCTCCAGCTTGTTGCCCGGGCCGGACGTGATGCCGGTGATCAGGCCGGTCAGGAAGCCGCAGCCGGTGAACTGCGGGATGCCGTAGGTCGCGGTGAGCTTGCCGCCCTTGAGCGGGTCGAACCCGGCCGCGGAGACGAGCGGCACGTCGGCCGGCCGCACCGTGTGGCAGGAGTTCGACGACAGGATCGGGAAGCCGAACACGCGGACCTTGGTGAGCTGGACGTCGACCTGGGCGTTCGCCTTGACCGCGCCGCCGGTGAGCGTGCCGTTGATGGCGCCGACCTGGTTTAGCTTCACCGTCGCGGACGCGGGGATGAAGCCGAGCACCCGGAAGTCCACATCGGACTTGGGCAGCACCAGCCGCGCGCCGAACTTGCCGGACGCGGCGTCGAGCTTGGCGTCCAGGGTGCCCGGGCCGAGCGGCAGGGTGGCGTGCAGCTGCTTGAGCTGCGACTTGCCCTTGACCGAGTACTTGACCTCGATACCACCCGGCGGGGTGGTCGGCTGGGTCGTCGGCGTGGTCGGCTCGGTGGTCGGGGTCGTCGGCTCGGTCGTGGGAGTCGTCGGTTCCGTCGTCGGAGTCGTCGGTTCCGTGGTCGGAGTGGTCGGCTCGGTCGTGGGAGTCGTCGGTTCCGTCGTCGGAGTCGTCGGTTCCGTGGTCGGGGTGGTCGGCTCGGTCGTCGGAGTCGTGGGCTCGGTGGTCGGAGTCGTGGGCTCGGTGGTCGGAGTCGTCGGTTCCGTGGTCGGAGTCGTCGGTTCCGTCGTCGGAGTCGTCGGCTCCGTGGTCGGAGTCGTCGGCTCGGTCGTCGGAGTCGTCGGTTCCGTGGTCGGCGTCGTCGGTTCCGTGGTCGGCGTCGTCGGCTCGGTCGTCGGCGTCGTGGGCGTGGTCGGGGTCGTCGGGGTGGTCGGCGTCGTGGTGCCGCCCGCCGGCTTGATCTCGAACGTGCCCAGCTGCTGGTTCTGGCCCGGGACCGCGACGCAGTCCGAGGTGAACGTGCCGAGGTCGGTCGGCTGGCCGTCCGCGGTGCGCGGGGTCATCGTGGTGCTGAAGTTCCCGACCGTCACCGACGCGGTGCCCGGGCTGGGGAACGTCACGGCCGGCGCCTTGCCGCTGCTCTTGACGTGGAACGCGCCGGACGGCGGTACCGGCGTCGAAGCGATGGTCAGCGGCAGGTTCAGGTTCAGCGTCTTGTCGACCGGGTACTTGAGCACGGCCGCGGCCTTCGCCGAGCCGTCCAGCGACGTGGCGCCGACCAGCGCCAGCCCCTCGGTCGCGGTCTCCGGGACGGTGACGTCGACGTCGAAGGTGATCGGGGTCGACGAGGCACCCGCGACGGCGTTGTCCGGCAGGTTCGTGTCGATCTTGACCGTCAGGACCTGGTCGCCGATCAGCGGGAACGGGCAGTTGTAGTTCAGCGTCAGACTCACCGGCGCGGCCTGGGTCGGCCCGGCCCCGACCAGCGCGACGGTCGCCGCGATGCCCGCGACGGTCGCGACGGCGAGGCCGTAGGCGGGCTTTCTCGACTTCCACGAAAACTTCACGGATCGTCACCTCGGGGAATGGGGGTAATTTCAGCGAAAAGTACCTCCGCAAAACCGGGTTAACAAGCGAGGCAGAATTCTTTGTCATGCGCAGGGGATCGCCCCTCACCTGAAGGGTCACGCAGGTCAGCGGTTGTCACGCGCGTGCTATCCGGCGTCGCGAAAATTGTCACGCGCCCGGCGAATGGCGGCGATCTTCTTGCCCGGATCGGCCGTTTCCCGATACCTTTTCGCGGGCAGGGAAAGGAGCGGCCATGAACCAGCCGGTCATCGCCGTGACGGACCTCGCGAAGACCTACGGCGAAGTCACCGCGCTCGCCGGGATCAGCCTGAGCGTCGCCCGCGGCGCGGTGCTGGCGGTCCTCGGGCACAACGGCGCCGGGAAGACCACGCTGATCGACATCCTCAGCACGCGCGTCCGGCCGAGCGCGGGCACCGCCCGCGTGTGCGGCTACGACGTCGTGCAGCGCGGGCGCGCGGTCCGGCGGCGGATCGGCGTCACCGGGCAGTTCGCCGCGGTCGACGACGCCCTGTCCGGGCGCGGGAACCTCGTGCTGATCGCCCGGCTGCTGGGCGCGAAGCCGCGCCAAGCGCAGGCGCGAGCCGCTGAGCTGATCGCGTCGTTCGGCCTCGAGGACGCGGCCGACCGCCCGGCGGGCACCTATTCCGGCGGGATGCGGCGGCGGCTGGACCTGGCCGCGGGCCTCGTCGGCGCGCCGCAGGTGTTGTTCCTCGACGAGCCGACGACCGGCCTCGACCCGGTCAGCCGGTCCGGGCTGTGGTCGGTCGTCGAAGGCCTCGCCGCGCGGGGCACCACCGTCGTGCTGACCACCCAGTACCTCGAAGAGGCCGACCGGCTGGCCGACCACGTCGTCGTCCTCGGCTTCGGCCACATCACCGTGTCCGGCACGCCGTCACAGCTCAAGGCGCGCCTGGGCAACCGGACGGCGACGCTGACGTTCGGCACCGAACTGGCGCTGCGGCGCGCGGTGGACGCCCTCTCCCGCCTGGGTCTGGCGGCCGGCCGCACCGGGCTGGTGCTGTCGGTGCCGCTGGGCGGCCCGGGCGACATCCCTGTGCTGGTGCGCGCGCTCGACGCGGCCGGCGCACCGCTGCGGGACCTCACGGTGACCGAGCCGACGCTCGACGACGTCTACCTTTCCCTGCACCGGACGGCGGTGGCGTCGTGACGCAGGCCCGGCACCGCGCGGCGGTGGCCGCCCTCGCCGACCCGGCGGCCTGGCCCGAATCCGGCTTCTGGACGCAGGTCCGCGTGCTGGCGGCCCGTTCGCTGCGCACGGCGTTCGGCGACCGGCGGCTGGTCTTCTTCGGACTGTTGCAGCCGGTGGTGCTGCTCCTGTTGTTCAGCCAGGTGTTCAGCGGCGTCGGGGCGCTGCCGGGCGTGGCGGCGTACCAGGGCTACGTGAACTTCCTGGTGCCGGCGACCCTGGTGAACATCGCGATGACGACGGCGATGAGTTCGGGCGCGGGTCTGCTGGCCGAGATCTACGGCGGTTTCACCGGGCGCCTGCGGTGCCTGCCGATTTCGCTGTTCTCGGTGCTGGTGGCCCGCACCTTGGCGGACTCCGCGCGGCTCGGCGTGCAACTGGTGGTGACGGCGGTCGCGAGCGTGGTGTTCCTGGGTTTCCGCCCGGCGGGCGGGGTGCTCGGTCTGGGGCTGGCGCTGGTCCTGACGCTGGTGGTGGGCTGGTGCCTGAGCTGGGTGTTCGTCGCGATCACGACGTGGCTGCGCAAGGCGGAGACCCTGCAGGCGGCGTCGTTCGTGGTGATGTTCCCGCTGATGTTCTCCTCGAGCGCGTACATGCCGCTGGACACGATGCCGGCGTGGGTCCGCGCGGTCTCGGCGGTGAACCCGCTGACGTACGCGATCGACGCGACCCGCGCGTTGGCGCTGGCCCGGCCGATCGGCTGGTCGGTGGCGACGGCTCTGGTGATCGCCGCGGTGGCGGCGGTGGCGGGGTCGACGCTGGCGGCCCGCACGTTCCGCAACCGCGGCTGAAGGGCACCTTCCGTGCATGTGATGAGCTGAAGGGCACCTTCATCTCATGTGACGCAAGGAAGGTGCCCTTCAGCCCAGCCGTTCCAGGTGTGAAGCCGCTTCCTCCGCGCCGCCCGCGGCTTCGAACGACTCGCGGATCTTCGCCGCCCCCGGGCGGTACTGCTCCGCCGACTCGATCGCCTTGCGGATGTCCGCCGCCTTCGCGCGGTCGAAGCGCACCCGGACACCCGCGCCCGCGGCCGTGACCTGCTGGGCCAGCATCGACTGGTCGTCGCGGATCGGCGCCACCACCAGCGGTACCCCGGCCGACAGCGCCTCGCACACCGTGTTGTGCCCGCCGTGGCAGACCACCACCGAGGCGTGCGCGAACACCGCCACCTGCGGGATCCACGGCGCCAGCGCGCAGCTTTCACTGATCAAGCTGCCGGACGGGTCCACTACCAAGCCTTGTACCGCCGGCATCCCCGCCAGCGCGTCCACGCTCTCGGCGAGGAAGCGTGAACCCACCGCGGTGTTCGACGTCCCCAGCGTCACCACGACCAGCGGCCGATCGTCCACAGGGGACCATTCGCCCGAAGCCGCGGGCAGCGCCGGGCCGACGTAGGACACCGGCACCGCCAACCGGGATTCGCCGGCCAGCGCCCGGGTCGTGAACGCCAGCACCAGGTGCGGCGAGAATCGCAGGTCGCCGAGCAGCACGCCGTGGCGAGCCCGCAGCCCGGCCTGGAGATCGGTCACCCAGGACGCGATCTTCGGCAGCGAGCCCAGCGGGTCGGCCAGCTCGGTCGACGTCGACGCCGACGTCGCCCACGGCAGCCCGCACCGCGCGGCCACCAGCGCGCCCGCCATCGCCTGCTGGTCCGCCACCACGACGTCCGGCTCGAAGGAAGCGACCGCCGAGGCCACCCCCGGGACCATCGCGTCGGCCAGCGGAACCAGGTACGACTCCCACAGGTACTTCAACGCGGCGAACCCGCGCAGCTCGGATGGCCGCAACGCCAGCGAAAACGGCGCGGAGTCCCCCGCTGGGAAAACCGGCCCGGAGACCAAAGCGGACAGTTCCGGGCACGGGCCGCACCAGGCGACCTGGTGGCCCCGCGCGGACAACACCGCGGCCACCCCGCGCAACGGCGCCACGTGCCCGGCCAGCGGCGGGACGACCAGCAGGAACTTCACGCCGCGTGCCGTTCGACCCACTTGAGCACGAGCTCGCGCACTTCCCGGTGCTGCTCCACCAGCACCGAATGCCCCTGTCCCTCGAACACGTGCAGCTCGCCGTTCGGCAGCAACGACGTCAAGGCTTCGAGGTCGTCGGCCTGGTAGCCGTGACTGCCCAAAATGGACAGCACCGGGCAGCCGATCGCCGCCACCTGCTCCCACGTGAGCAACGGTCCGAGCGGGACCTCTTCGGCCATCTTCGTCGAGGTGATCCGCTCGGCCGCCATCCGCGCGAGCCGCCGGTGGTGGGCGCTGAAGTTCGCCTCGATCCAGTCGAAGCTCTCCTCCACCTGCAGGAACCGCACGGTGTGCGCGAGGATCTCGGCCATCTTGCCCGCCCACACCTCGGTCGCGGGTTCGGATTCGATGCAGACGATGCTGCGGACCCGGGCCGGGTTGGCCACGGCGTAGCTGTAGGCGAGCGTGCCGCCGAAGCTGTTGCCCACCAGGTGAACGGGCCGGTCGACGCCGAGCTGCCGCAGCAGGTCGTCGAGGTCGGCGACGAAGTCGTCCAGGGTGTAGCCGCGCTCCGGCCGCTCGGTCTTGCCGTGCCCGCGCAGGTCGTAGCTGATGACGTCGATGCCGGCCGCGGCCACCGGCGGGGCCAGGGTGAGGTAGAAGCTCGCGAGGCTGTCGGTGCCCATGCCGTGCAGGAACACCACGGTCTCGGTGCCGCCGGCGGGCACGAGCTGCACGTTGGTGCGCAGCCCGTTCACGGTCATCGTGGGCACGTGCGCTCCCCCACGAACCGGGCGATGTCGCCGACGGTCAGGCCGATGACGTCGTCGAGGTCCTTCTCCGCCAGGTACTCGGCGAGGTTGACGTCCGCGCCGAAGTGCTCGGAAAGGATGCTGGCGAAGGTCACCAGGTCGATGCTCTCCAGCTGCAGGTCCTCGTGGAACGTCGTGTCCGGCGTGATGTCGATGCCGAGCACGTCGGCGTCGCCGGTGAGCTGGGTCAGCAGCTCGGCGACGACGTCGAAGACGGCGGTGGAGTGGTCGATGGTCATGGCGTGCTCCTGAGTCGTGCGGTGGCGGTGTCCCCGGTCAGGTCGATGGTGACGGCGAAGCCCGGGAGTGCGCGGCCGCGGCCGGACACCCGGCCGTCGGCGTGGACGCGGATTTCCGCCGGGTAGACGGGCTCGGCGAGCCGGGCCCGGACGGCGTCCTTGGCGGCGATGCGTTCCAGCAGCCAGCCGCGCGCCCGCCGCGGCGGGACGGCGGCGAACTCGGCGCGTTCTTCGGCGCTGAGGTAGATCCCGGCGTAGATGTCCCGCGCGGCGACCGTCGGCCAGCGGTCGGTGACCGCGACCGAACCGTCGTCCCGCCGTTCGGCCAGGAGGTGCTCCGCCGGGAACGCGTAGACGCGGTGGGCCGCGCGGTCGCAGGGGAACCGGACGTCCCGCCAGCCCTCGATGCTCGCCAGCACGCGGCCGTCGCGCACCAGCTCGGCGTCCATTTCGAGGACGTCCGGCCGCGGCAGCCGGACGCGCACGAGGCACTCGAGCCGGGTGCCGGGCGCGGGTTCCGGCCCGTGCCAGGTGAGCCGGCCGATCGACCGCGGGAAGGCGAGCAGGCCGTCGGGGCGGGTGGCCATCAGCCAGCAGCCGAGCAGCTGGCCGACGTTGTCGAGCAGCCCGCCGGGTGCTGCCGGGACGACCAGTTCGCCGCGGATGTGCTGCTCGCCGAGCCCTGCCAGCCGGGCCAGGCCCTGGTAGGAGGGGCCGTGGAACATCTCGCGCCGCGCGTAGATCTCGGCCGCGCTCAACGGGGGCTCGGTCTCCGGGCCGGGCACGGCGGTCCGCGACGGCGGTGGCGCGTACGTCCCCAGCTCGACGGTCATCAGCGCGTACGGTCCTATTTCGACGGTCACGTCGTCGCCCTCGCGGCTCATCGACAGCGGCACCCGCTGCGCCGGAGAAGCGATGAGCCACCGCGAGAACACGGCGTCCCGCACCGCGACCGCCGTCGTGCCCGGCCAGGTGCGTTCGACGGTCCGGCAGGCGAGGTCCACCAGCGTCGTCGCCGGCACGACCGGCCGGAAGTCGGACTCGTCGGGCCAGTCGTCGCGCTGCCGGAAGAACCGGTGGTCGCGCAGGTACGGCATCGCGGTCAGCGAGACGTCCACAGTGGACTCGGTGCGCCGGCGCGCGGCCGCCGCGACGACGTCCGCCGCGGTCTGCCGGGTCTCGGTGAGCAGCGCGGTGAACTCGGCGACGATCGCGTCCGGCACCCCGGCCGGCAGCTCGGGCAGCGCACGGTCGGCGAGCAGACCGCGGGCCGACTCTCCCAGCGACAGCAGGGAGTTCCCAGTGCGGAGCCGGATCCGGCGTCGTTCGAGGGCTTCGAAGTCCGGCGTGCCGCCTTCGACCCACAACGCGGTCGCGACGCGGCGCAGCTGTGCGAGCCCGGACCGGGTGCCGGACGCGGCGGCGACGACCAGGTGCCGCCGCTCGCCGAGCGTGTCGGTAACGTACGAGCCGAGCTGCCCGGCGCCGACCTGCACGAACGCGCGGAACCCGGCGTCGTGCAGGGCCTCGGTCAGCGCCCGGAACCGGACCGGCCGGACCAGGTGCTCGAGGTACAGCTCGCGGACCGCGTCCAGGTCCGCCGGGTAGGGCCGCGCGGTCGTCGCCGACCACACCGGCAGCTGGGGTTCCCGCAGGTCCAGCTCGGCGGCGAGCCGGGCGAACGGTGCCAGGTACGGACGCATCAGCGGGGTGTGGAACCCGGAGCGGAACGGCAGGGTCCGCGCCACGATCCCGGCGCCGCGGCAGGTCTCGGCGAACTTCGCGACGGACTCCGGTGGGCCGCACACGATCGTCTGCTTGGCCGCGTTCTCGTGGGAAACCACGAGGTCGTCCGGCAGCAGCTCGACGACCCGGGTGGCCGGGCAGCCCAGCACCAGGTAGTCCGCGTCGGGCAGCTCGAACCCGCCGGGCCAGTAGCGTTCCAGCAGGTCCGGCACCGCCCGGTACATCCCGGCGGACTGCATCGCGGTCCACTCGCCCACGCTGTGCCCGGCGAGCGCGTCCGGCCGGATCGCGAGGCGCCGCAGGGCCTGGTCGAGCAGGAGCCCGGTCGCGGACACGCTCGTCGCGCGGTCGAGCACGGTCGTCGTCGACCACTGTGGACGGTCGAGCCCGAAGTGCTTGGCCACGTCGTCGATCCGCGGTTCGGCGCCGTCTTCCAGTCCCGGGTGGACGAACGCGATCCGGCCGGCCGGCAGCAGCGGGTCGACCGAGCACCAGACGTCCCCGCCGCCGTGCCACGACCGGCCCTCGGCCGTCACCTTGGCGAGTACCTTGCGGGCGGTCGCCAGCTTGCGCTCGTCCGGGCCGACGATCCCGAGCCGGCAGGGCCCGTCGCCTTCGCCAGGCCGGTCGAGGCGCTCCAGCAGCTCTTCGGGCGTGTTCGCGGCCAGCCGCAGCACGCGTTCCGGCTCGTCGACGCGCACCCGCCGCTTCGGTGCCGGGTCGCCCGCTTCGAGGACGACGTGCGCGTTGACGCCGCCGAAGCCGAACGCGTTGACCGCGCCGACCCGCGGCAGCGCACCCCAGTCCTCGGCCTCGGCCAGCACCCGGAACCGCGTCTTGTCCAGCAGCGGGTTCGGGTCGGCGCAGTGCAGCGTGGGCGGCAGGACGCCGTGGTGCAGCGCGAGGGCCACCTTGACCAGACCGGCGACCCCGGCCGTCGGCAGCGTGTGCCCGATCATCGACTTGACCGAGCCGATCACCGACCGCCGCCCGTCGGCCTGGCCGAAGACGTCGGCGACCGTGGTCAGCTCGGCGGCGTCCCCGGCCGGCGTCGCCGTGCCGTGGGCCTCCAGCAGGCCGATCTCCGCCGGGTCGCGTCCTTCCCACGCGCGGCGCAGCGCGAGGGTCTGCCCGGCGACGGACGGGCTGAGCAGGCTCGCTCCCCGCCCGTCGCTCGACGTGCCGCTGCCGCGCACCACGGCGTACACGCGGTCGCCGTCGCGGCGGGCGTCGGCCAGCCGCTTGAGCACGACGAGCGCGGTGCCCTCGCCGATGAGCATGCCGTCGGCCGCACGCGAGAGCGGGCTGATCCGCTGGCTCGGCGACAGCGCGCCGAGCTGGGTGAACAGCGACCAGAGCGTGTCGTCGTGCGTCTGGTGCGCCCCGCCGGCGAGGACGACGTCGCAGCGGTGCCGGGTCAGCTCCCCGATCGCCTGGTCGACCGCGACCAGCGAGGACGCGCACGCGGCGTCCACCGTGTACGCCGGGCCGCCGAGGTCGAGCCGGTTGGCGACGCGCGCCGCGGCGAGGTTCGGCACCAGCCCCGCGGCGGTCTCCGGCCGGAACTCACCGAGCGGTTCGAGCAGCGCCGTTCGCAGCCGGTCGAGGACGTCCGGGCCCGCCGACGGCAGCAGCTCGCCGACCGTGCGGGTGATCTGGCGGACCGTGCGGACCCGCTGGTCGAAGCCCTGCAGCCCGGGCGAGAGGTAGCCGCCGCGGCCGAGCACGACCCCGATCCGCTCGGGGTCGCCGAGCCGGCCGAGGCCACCGGCGTCCTCGACGGCGTCGACGGCGACGGCCAGCGCCGTCAGCTGGTCCGGCTCGGTGCCCTCCAGGGACGTCGGCGGGACGCCGTGGGCGACCGGGTCGAAGTCGATCAGGTCGGGGGCGAACCCGCCGCGACGGCCGTGGGTCCGGTCCGGCGCGGTGCCGTCGTGGCCGTGGAACGCCGGGTCACGGCGGTGCGCGGGGATCTCGGTGACGGCGTCGACGCCGCCGACGACGTTGCGCCAGTACTGGTCCACTGTGGACGCACCGGGCAGGAACACGCCCAGGCCGACGATGGCGACCGGCTCCTGGCTCACCACAGCGACGCCGTGTAGAGGACCGCGCGGTCGGTGCCGTAGGCGAGTTCGCGCAGCAGGGCGGCGGTGCCCGCGTCCGCGTCGAGCAGGCTGATGTCCCGGCGTTCGTACTCGCGGGCGAGTTCCGGCGACACCATTCCACTGTGGTCGGCCGCGGGTGCCCACGGTCCCCAGTGGACGGTCACCGCGCGGCCCGGCCAGCTCGTCGCGAGTGCGTCCAGGGCGTCGTTCGCGGCGGCGTAGTCGGTCTGGCCGCGGTTGCCGAGCACCGCGGCGATGCTGCCGAAGAACGCGACGAACCCGGGTTCGGCGTCGAGCACGTCGAGCAAGGTCCGCGCGCCGTCCACTTTGGTCTCGTACACGGCCCGGAACGACGTCTCGTCCTTGTCCGCCATGAGCTTGTCGTCGATGACGCCGGCGGCGAAGACGACCCCGGCGAGCCGGCTGGGCAGGTTCTTGACGAGGTGCCGCACGGCGTCGGAGTCGCGCACGTCGAGCGCGGTGTAGCCGGCTTCCCCGCCCGCGGCGCGGATTTCGTCGAGGGTGCGGCCGATCTCCCGCTGGGCCAGCACGGTCCGCACACGGCGTTCGATTTCGGCCACCGAGCCACCGCGGCCGGCCAGTACCGCACGCATCGCCGTGGGGTCGGCCGGCAGGTCGTCCGGTTCGCCCGGCCACGGCGTCCGGCCGGCCAGTTCGAGCCGGCAGCCGGAAGCGGCGAACGCGATCGCCGCGCGGGCGGCGATCCCGCGGGCCCCGCCGACCATTAGGACGACGGAGTCCGGGCCGAGGCCGAGCGCGGCCAGCTCGCCACCGCCCGGGCCGGCGCCGGAGTAGGCGATCGACGGGACGTCCGCGGGCCGCGGCTCGATCGTGAAGCGGCCGGTCTCGTCGTGGCCGACGACCGGGGGGCCGTCGCTGAGGGCCTCGTCGACGAGGGTTTTGGCGACGTCTTGCGTGACCTCGACGAGCCGCGTGACGCCGTCGCGTTCCAGCGCGGCCGAGCGGACCAGGCCGCGGAGGCCCGGCGTGCCCGGCTCCGCCGCGACGAGCACGGTGCCCTTGGCGTTTTTGAGCCGGCTGAACACTTCCGGGGCTTCTCCGCCCAGGATGACGGTGATGTCGGCGTCCCCGGCGACAACCTCCGCCCCGGCCGCCACGAAGGCGGCCCGCACGGCTTCGTCCGGCGCTGCCACGGTCTTCCCGCGCAGCCGCCCGGGGTCCGGGTCCAGCGGCACGGGCACTCGCTCGAGCCGGTACCGCGTCGGTGCGACCGCCGCCGGGGTGGGGTTCAGCCAGCTCTCCAGGTGCCCGGTCAGGGCGTTGGCGGTGCGGTCGCGGCTGAGCTGGTCGGTGCGGTCGTCGGCGGGCAGGCCGAGGCGGCTCAGCAGCGTCCCGGCGATCTCGGTGCGCTTGATGGAGTCGATGGAGAGGTCGGCTTCGAGGTCGAGGTCGCCGGCGATCATCTCGGCCGGGTAGCCGGTGCGTTCGCTGATCACGCCGATTACCGTGGTGAGGACGTCGGCTGCGGGTTCCGGTTCGGGCTGCCGTTCCGGCTCGGGTTCGGGGATGCGCACGGGTTCGGGCACGACAACGGGCGCGGCTGCGCTGCCGAGGTAGCCGAGCATGACCTCACGCTGCGCCGCGACGAGTTCGCGGGTGGTGCGCAGGAAGTCGACGACCGCCTGGTCACGGCCGGGAGCGGGCTGGGTCATCACAGAACTCCGGATTCGTCGGGCCGGGGGCAGGGCGGGCGCTTCGATGCCGGGGGCGCGGGCGGACCGCCCGTCGACGGCCCAGGCGGTGGGGGACGGTGCCGGGCGGTCGTTCCTGGTCAGCCGTTCGGTACGAACGTCGACGCCGGCTTGCGCGAGGGTTTTCAGCGCGGTCAGGAAGGCCGTGAGGTCGGGCCCGCACGCGACGACGGCGTGCGGGCGGTCGCCGAGGATGTCCTTGACCAGCCGGGTGAGCACGCGTCCCGGACCGACCTCGACGAACGTCCGCGCGCCGGCGTCGTACATGGCTTCGATCTGGTCGAGGAACCGCACGGGGGCACCGATCTGCGCGGCGAGTTCGCTCTTGACGTCGCCCGCGTACGGTTTCGCGGTGCGGTTCGACCAGACCGGCAGGCGCGGATCGCCGATGGGCTCTCTGGTGAGTTCGTAGGCGAAGAGGTCGCCGGCCTTGGCGACGAGCGGGCTGTGGAAGGCGCAGGCGACGGGGATCCGCTGGGCGGTGACGCCGGTCTCGCGCAGGCGCCGGATCGCGCGTTCGATAGCGGCGACCGGCCCGGAGAGGACGACCTGTTCGGGCGCGTTGTGGTTGGCGACGACGACGTCCGGGCCGATCAGGGTGGAGGTGAGCAGGTCGCGCGACACCTTGACGGCGGCCATGGTCCCGGGCTCGGCGACGTCGGCGATGGCGTTCGCGCGGGCCCGGCTGACGCGCAGGAGCGTGTCGGTGTCGAAGGCCCCGGCGACGGAGAGCGCGACGAGTTCGCCGTAGCTGTGCCCGGCGAGGAAGTCCGGGCGGACGCCGACCTGCGCCAGGAGGTCCGCGACGGCGGTTTCGACGAGTCCGAGGGCCGGCTGCGCGACGCGGGTGTCGGTGAGGGCTCGTTCTTGCGCTTCGGCGGCGTCGAAGGGGTGTGGTGGAAACGCTTTCGCGGCGACGTCGGGGGCGAGCCGGAGGAGGTCGGCGAGTTCGGGGAAGTGCACGAAGAGGTCGGCGAGCATGCCGGGGCGCTGGCTGCCCTGGCCGGGGAAGAGGAAGGCGACCTTGCCGGGGCCGGCAGCGCCGGTCGCGCCGGACCTGGCCGGCCCGCGCTCCGCCGCTCGCTCGGCCACCACCCGCCGCAGGTCCGCCAACGCCTGCTCCGCCTCCGGCGCCCAGTCACGCAACCCGTGCCGGCGATCCGGGGCCACCGGACTCGCGCCCAGCACCGCGTGGAAATTCGTCCCCCCGAAGCCGAACGCGCTCACCCCCGCCAGCCGGGCCGGCTCCGCCCAGGGCCTTGCCGAAGTCGTGAACGTGAACGGGCTCGTCTCCGCGTCCCAAGCCGCGTTCGGGGCGCTCAAGTGCAGCGTCGGCGGGACCACCTGGTGCCACAACGCCAGCGCCGCCTTGATCAGCCCCGCCAGCCCCGCCGCGCACTTCGTGTGGCCGATCTGGCTCTTCACCGATCCCAGCACGCACGATCCCGGCGCCGCGCCCGCCGACGAGAAGAACCCCGTCAACGTGCGCAGCTCGGTCGCGTCGCCGACCACCGTGCCCGTTCCGTGGGCCTCCACCAACCCGACGTCCACAGGGGACACTCCGGCGTCGCGGTACGCCCGTTCCAGCGCCCGGTGCTGGCCCTCCGGACGCGGCGCGGTCAAGCCCAGTGCCTTGCCGTCACTCGCCGCGCCGACTCCCTTGACCACCGCGTAGATCCGGTCGCCGTCACGCTCGGCGTCGGACAGGCGCTTCAGCACCAGGCACGCCACCCCCTCGCCGAGCGCGATGCCGTCGGCCGCCGCGTCGAACGGGCGGCAGCGGCCCGTCGGCGAGAGCGCGCCCGCCGACGTGAACATCAGGTAGTCGTGGATGCCGTTGTGCAGGTCGACCGCGCCGCACAGCACCAGCTCACTGGTACCGGCACGCAGTTCCTTGGCGGCCAGGTCCAACGCGGCCAGCGACGACCCGCACGCCGCGTCCACCGTGTAGTTCGCGCCGCCGAGGTCGAGCCGGTTGGCGATCCGGCCGGAGATGACGTTGGCCAGCGTGCCGGGGAACGTGTCCTCCGTCGGCTCGGGCAGCTGGGCGAGCAGCTCGGGTGGCACCTCGTCGAGGTAGCCGTCGAGCAGCGAACGCAGCGTTCCCGCGTTGGCGAGGTCGCCGCCCGCCTCCGCGCCGAACACGACGCTCGTGCGCTCGCGGTCGAACTCCCGCTCGCCGTACCCCGCGTCCACCAGCGCCCGCCGCGCGGTTTCCAGCGACACCAGCTGGGCCGGGTCGATGCTGCCCATCGCGGCGGGCGGGATGCCGTAGTCCAGCGGGTCGACGGCCACCGGCGGCAGGAACCCGCCCCACTTCGACGTCGACTGTCCGAAGTAGACAGCAGGGTCCCACCGCTGCGGGGGCACCTCGGTGACGGCGTCCTCGCCGCGCAGGACGTTCGACCAGAACGCTTCCAGGTCCGGCGCTCCGGGGAACGTGCAGGCCATCCCGATGACCGCGATGTCCCGGCTGTCCCGCGGCTGCGGTGCTTCCCGCCGGGCAAAGGTTTTCCCCGACGCGACTTCCCGGTGCAGCTCGGCGATCGTCGTCCGGCGGTCGCGCAGCACGGCGACCTCGCCGGCCATGAACATCCCCTCGGCGAGCTGGGTCTCTTCGCCGAGCGGCGAACCGTCCCGGCGGACGCCCTTGCTCGCGACGCGCAGCCGTCCGGTGTTCAGCTCTTCCAGCCGCTGCCAGGCTTCCTGCGCGGGCAGGTCCCGCAGACCCGCCTTGACCTGCTCGAACTCCGCCGTGTACGGGCTCGGCAGGCACCGCGTGCGGTGTCCCGGCGCGGTTTCGAGGGTGACCGTCGCGCCGGCGGCGAGCGCCCGTTCCTGGAACAGCCCGGTGATCGCGCCGTGCGTGACGGCCTCTTCGGTGAACAGGTAGGCGGTGCCCATCAGCACGCCGACGGCGTCGAGCGGCGCCGCCATCGCGGTGACCACCGCCGCGGACCGGGCGTCGTGGATCCCGCCGGCGAAGACCACTTCGACGTCCTTCGCCGCGCCGAGCACGGCCAGTTGTTCCTCCCACAGCTCGAAACTCGACCGCGGGCCCACGTGCCCGCCGCATTCGGCGCCTTCGAAGACGAACCGGCGGACCCCGGCGTCGAGGTACTGGCCGAGCAGCACCGGCGACGGCACGTGCACGAACGTCGCGATCCCGTCCGCTTCCAGGGCCTTGACCTGACCGGGTTTGCCGCCCGCGATCAGCACGCACCGCGGCCGGACGGCCCGGATCGCGGCGAGCTGCTCGACACGCAGGTCGTCGGGCACGAACCCGAGGATCCCGGCGCCCCACGGCCGGTCGCCGAGCCGTTCGGCGGTGCGCGTGAGCAGGTCCGTGGTGCGCGTGCCGCTCGACGTGGCCACCGCGACGAACGGGAACCCGCCCGCGTCGGCGACCGCGGCCGCGAACCCGGGCTGGTCGCTCACCCGCGTCATCGGTCCTTGGACGACCGGCAGCGCGCTGCCCAGCGTCCGGCACAGCCGTTCCGACGACGTCACCGCGGGTACCTCGGCACCGACGACCCGGCGGACGTCCGCTTCCACAGTGGACTCCAGGAGTACCCCCGCCGCGCCCCCGGCGAGCGCTCCGACGGCCGTCCGCGGACCCGCCACGCGACCCCACACTGGGACGTCGAAGGCGCCGAGAAGCTGTTGCAGCAGAATGAAGTCACTCAGCTCGCCGCCACGCGCGAGCAGTCCCAGCGCACCGCCGGCGACGGCCTCCGCCGCCGTGGCGACGTCGGACACCTCGGCGAGCGCGCCGGTCCACGGCGCCCTCGTGCGGACGGCGAACGCCGCGCCCTCGGGAACCGGGCCGTCGGTGCGCACGCCGTAGGGCACCCGGACCCGCGCCGCGACGAGCCGGAGAGCGGCCGGATCGGCGCCGTCGAGCACCCCGAGACCGCCACCGCGCGCGACGGCCGCCACCTCACCGGGGTCGCCGATGCCCAGGCACCGCAGCCGTCGAGCGTGCGACGGCGGGACGAGCTCGGCCATCGGCGGACCTCCAGTGCGGGGTGGGGTGATCTTCACGAGACCAATCCAAGGAATAACGCACCAGGCCCGGAAAAAGCAATACTCGTGCTAGGGTGCGAAACTGTGGAACACAGCACGAACAGGGCGCTGACCAGCACTTTTATCATACGGCTTCTAAATGAGAAATACCATTCACTCACCTGCGTAACAATGGCTCGAAAATTACGGGAGCCCACGTGGAACTGACCGGACGGGTGGCCGTGCTGACCGGCGCGGCCCACGGGATCGGGGCGGCGATGGCCCGCCGCTTCGCCGCGGCGGGCGCGGCCGGGGTCGTCGTGTCGGACGTCGACGCCGCGGGCGCCGGCCGGGTGGCGGACGAGATCGCCGACGCGGGCGGGCGCGCGATCGCCGTCACCGCCGACGCGACGTCCAAAAAGGACCTGAAGACGCTGGTCGCGGCGGCCCGCGCCGAGTTCGGCGAGGTGGACCTGTTCTGCGCCAACGCGGGCGCGGCCTTCGGCACCGGTGTCCACGCGGCGGACGAGCAGTGGGCGAAGTCGTGGGAGATCAACGTCATGCAGCACGTCCACGCCGCGCAGGTCGTGCTGCCCGCGATGCTCGCGCGCGGCGAGGGCTACCTGCTGATCACGGCGTCCGGCGCCGGCCTGCTCGGCACGCCCGGCGACGCGCCGTACTCGGTCACCAAGCACGCCGCCGTCGGCCTCGCCGAGTGGCTGGCGATCACCTACCGGCCGCGGGGGGTGCGGGTCAGCGCGCTGTGCCCGCTCGGCGTCCGCACGGCGCTGCTCGAACCCGGCATCGCCGCCGGGCACCCGGCCGCGCTGGCGATCGCCGCGGCGGCCCCGCTGCTCGAACCCGAGGACGTCGCCGACGCGGTCGTGGCCGGGCTCGGCGCGGAGGAGTTCCTGATCCTGCCGCACGAATCGGTGCGGGAGGCGTTCCTGCGCAAGGCCGGCGCGGTCGACGCGTGGATCGACGAGATGGCCGTCCAGGGAGGCTGAGCGTGGAGTACCGCAGGATCGGCGCGAGCGGGCTCGCGGTGAGCGAGATCGCCTACGGCAACTGGCTGACGCACGACGCTCCCGGCTGCGTCGCCGCGGCGCTGGACGCCGGCGTCACGACGTTCCACACCGCGGCGGCGTGGGACGGCGGCGCGGCGGAAACCGCTTTCGGGCAAGCGTTTTCCGGCGTGCGCCGCGACGAACTCGTGCTGTGCACCGGCGTGTTCTGGCCCGAGGGTCCCGGCCCGAACGACGCCGGGCTGAGCCGCAAGCACGTGATCGCGTCGCTGGAGGGGTCGCTGCGGCGGCTGCGCACCGACCACGTCGACGTCTACCAGCTGCTGCGCTTCGACTACCGGACGCCGGTCGCGGAGACGTTCCTCGCGCTGTCGGACCTGGTGCGGCAAGGGAAGATCCTGTACGCCGGCACGGCGGAGTGGACGGCCGAGCAGCTCCTGCAGGCCCGCGACGCGGCCGAGCGCTACGACGTCCCGTTGATCAGCAACCAGCCGCACTACTCGATGCTGTGGCGGGTGGCCGAGGCGCAGGTGATGCCGGTCGGCGAGCGGATCGGCGTCGGGCAGTTCGCGTCGGTGCCGCTGGCGCAGGGCGTGCTGACCGGCAAGTACCGCGACGGGCGCGTCCCGGCGGGCTCGCGCGCGGCCGCGAAGCCCCACGCGCGGCCACTGCTGATGCCCGAACTGCTGGAGCGGGTCGAAATGCTGCGCGGTGTCGCGGACGACGCCGGGCTGACCATGGCGCAGCTCGCACTGGCCTGGACGCTGCAGCACGAGACGGTCGCGTCGGCGGTCGTCGGCGCGAGCACGCCGGAGCAGGTCACCGAGAACGCGAAGGCGGCCGGCATCCGGCTGGACCTCGACGTCCTGACCCGCGTCGACCACCTGCTCGGCAGCTTCGTGCAGACCGACCCACGGCTGGTGTGGTCGCCGCCGGCGTCCTCAGCGATCTAGCCGGAGCCGAGGCAGACGAAGGGGCGGCGGAAGGGGTCGACGGCGATCGCGTCGGCCAGCGCCAGCGCGGGGCTGTCCCGCGCGGCCAGCGCGCGGTAGTAGTCGTCCATCGCGGCCGCCGAGGCCAGGTCGCCGACCCGCGACAGCGGCGCGATGACCGTGCGGGAGCCGCTGGCGAGCAGGGCGCTGGCGAAACCGAGCGCTTCGTCGCCGGGCCGGATCCGGTTGAGCGCGAGCTCGCACGCGGCGAAGACGACCTGCCGCGGCGGTTGCCGCAGCCCGGCCATCTCGTGCCCGAAGAGCGCGCCGTCGGCGAGTTCGAGCCGGGAGAACAGCGCGTTCTCCGGCTCGTGCGCGCCGTGGGCGGCGAAGTGGGCGAGCTTGGCGCCGTCCATCGCGCGCAGCACCGACTTCACGGTGGCCTTCGCGCCGGTCATGGTCGTCGCGGTGCGGTAGTGGGTGGTCAGCTTCTCCAGCTCACCGCGCGCGCCGGCCAGGCCGGGCCCGCGCACGAGCACGATCTTGCGGGCGCGCGGCGACTTCGTCAGCTCGGCGGCGAGCCAGGCGGTCGCCGACGGCGCGACGACGGTCGGCCGCCCCCGCAGCCCGGGCAGGACGCCCCACGGCACGGCGTAGAGCGGCCCGGTCGGGACGATGACCAGCTCACGGCCGCCGAACAGTTCGGCCAGTGGCCGGATGAGCTGGGCGTCGAGCTTGTCGGCCTGCTTGCGCGCCGAGACCATGACGACCTCGGCCAGCCGTTCGGGCAGGTTGTCGGGCGCGAGGGCGTCGAGGTCGACGTTGAGCACGCGCGCGGACTCGGCGGCGGCCTCGGCGGACCCGAGCCGCACGAGCCGGCACTCACCCCCGGCCACGACGACGGCGACGAGCTCGTCCCCGGAAGCGGCGAAGCTGACCATGGCCCGGTCGCCGAGCCGGTCGGCGACCTCGTTGAGCCCGGCCACCGGCCGCGGCCGGCCCCAGCGCCCGGTGTGCCAGCCGAGCCGCTGGGCCTCGCGCAGGCGTTCGTTGTACTTGGCGCGCAGGCCGGCGATGGGGTGGCCGTCGTGCTGGGCCTCCTGGATGGCCTGCCCGAGGCCCCGCACCTCGGCGACGCGCGCGGCGAGCTCGGGATCGGTCCCGGCGGACAGCGGTTCGTACCGGTAGGTCTGCGCGCGGGTGCGTTCGAGCCAGACGAACAGCCGCCGGGCGTCGTTGCGTTCGAGCACGAGCTTGACGGCGAGGTCGGCGAGCTCCTGGCCGTGCAGGGCGGTCCCGGAGACGAGGTCGAGCCCACCCATCCGGTCCCGGACGGCGTCGAGTTCGGTGAGCCCGGACCGGATTTCGGTAAGGGCCTTGGCCCGGTTCCCCTGTGCGACGGCGAGCTCGGCCCGGCAGAGCCGGCGCAGCATCCGGTAGTCGATGGGGGTGAGCTGCCCGGGGCGAGGGACCTTGTCGAGGGTTTCGACGGCGCGTTTGAGGTTCCCCCGGCGGATGTCCAGGCGGACGGCGAGCATCCGCGCGGTGGCGGCCTGGTCGGCGAGGCGGGGCACCGGCATCTTGTCCGCCGCGCGCAACGCCCGGCCCGGCAGGGCCGCGGCGAACTCGCCGGTCCGTAGGGCTTCGCGCGTGTCGGCCTGCAGGCCGACGATGGTCGCGTTCGCGACACAGGTCTTGCAGCCGACCTTCAGCATCCGCCTGCGCGCGGCGGCCGCCATCTGCCGGGCGAGGTCGAGGTCGTCGCTCAGCAGCGCGGCCGAAGCCCGGTGCAGCTCGACGAACCCCAGGTCGCGGGTGACGCTGTCCTGGTCGGCCATCACCGCCATGTGGCCGTCGAGGTGGGCACCGGCCTCGTCGGCCAGCCCGGCGGCGAGCAGCGCCTGAGCCTGCTCGAGCCAAAGCCACGGCGGTGCGTCCCGCCCCAGCGCCCGGTAGCTGCGTTCGCTCACCTCGAAGAGGCGGAGGGCCTCCGGCACGTCTCCCGTCCGCAGCGCCAGCGTGCCGAGGTTGCGGTGGATGTCGGCGGCCTGGGCACGCAGCTCGTACTTCTCGGCCAGCTCCAGCGACCGGGTCAGGTCCGCACGGGCCTGCTGGACGTTGCCCAGCCGCGTGTGGCTCGACGCGCGCATGGTCAGCGTCTGCGTGAACGCCTCCATGCGCGACTCCGGGGCCGCCCCGTGCTGGAGCCGATACTCCTGGTGCTCCAGCGACAGGTCGAAGTACTTGAGGCTGTCCTCGTTGCGCCCCACCGTGGTGAGCTTCGCGGCGTAGTTGTGGTCGAGCGCGCCGTTCAGCTCGGCTTTGAGCACCAGGTCGTCGACCGCGCCGGTCAGCAGCCGCACGTCGTCCAGCGCGGCGAGGCCGGCGCCGACATCGCCGGAGATCTCCGATGACAGCGCGGCCAGCAGGCTGGACACGCGGATCCGCACCACGAGCCACTCGGTGTAGTGCTCGTCGGGCACGGGGTAGATCGAGTCGAGCAGGCCGACCGCTCGCCGGAGGAGGCGGACGCCTTCGTGGTAGCGCGCGAGGCAGGACTTGTCCGCGGCTGTCCGGTGAAGCTGCCGAACCTTGTCTATGACTTCGGTCGGATCGAGCTTTGTCACGGGCACCCCACTATGACACCACAGCCCGTAGCAGAAAGAAGCCCGCCTGCCGCTGGAAGATCGGCAGGCGGGCGATCACAGTTCGGTGAAGGTCAGCGGGCGACCTGGTAGCAGGGCGGCCCGCAGTTCGGCACCACGATCGGGCCGTCGTCCTTCTTGATGCCGATGTGCTCGTGGTCGATGTGCACCCAGCCGTGCTCGTCGGCCTCCGGGTGCGGGACCACCGGGCCGGCCTTCTCGACCGGTTCCGGGGTTTCCTCCGGCTTGGTGTCCGTGGGCGTCGACATGGTCGATCTCCTCTCCCCTGGGGATCTTGCATGGGGCCGCTCGCCGTGACGGTGAGTCCCCTTCGCGAGGCCCTCTCCCCGCGAACGGCCCAATAGTTTCACAACGGAGCATTGATCGGGAGGGTTTTCGCTACGGAAAGTCAGTCCGACGTCCGTGATCAGGCGAAACGTCGGGGTTGGAACGTCCTAACGGGTGAACTCTGTAACGACGTCCATTGGGGACGTGCATCCCCCTGGGTGGCGGAGCGGGACCGGGGCCGTCCGGAGTGAGGTCTTGGTCCGGGTGCGGAGGGTGACCACCCGCACCCGGACCGTCCTCTGTGGACAGTCAGCCTCGCTTCGCCGTCACCGCCTGGTGGATCGCGCTCACCAGCCGCACGTTCTCCGGCGCCGCTCCGCCCGGGAACGCGAACCGGCGGCGGTTGTACCCGTACGCCAGCCCGCTCCGGGGGTCGGCGAACGCCTGGGACCCCGCCGCCCCGCTGTGCCCGAACGCCCCCTGCCCCAGCACCGGGTAGTCGTCCGACACGATCGCGAACCCGAGGCCGAAAGCGTTGCGGTTGCGCGTCGACAGGTCGTCCCCGGCCGAGTGGATCTGCGCGAACTCCGCCGCCGTCCCGGGGTCCAGCAGCCGGGTCGCCGCCACGTACATGCCCGCCAGGCCGCGCGCCGACGCCACGCCGCCCACCGAAGCCGGGCTCAGCTGCCGGACCACCTTGATGTTCGGGAGGTCCCACAGCTCCGGCGCCTTCGGGTGGTTGCGGTTGAACGCGATGCCCGTGATGCTGTCCGCGCCCGTCGCGCCGGCCGCCAGCTGGGCCAGCTGCTCCGGGGTCGGCAGCATCGGCTGCGTCGTCAGGAACCGCGGCTCCAGCTCCTCCGGCAGCCCGAGGTAGAAGTCCAGCTCGAACGGCTTCCGGACGCGCTCTTCGTAGTGCTCCTGGATGCTGCGCCCGGTCACGCGGCGGACGACCTCGCCGGTCAGGGCGCCGATCACCAGCGCGTGGTAGCCGAACTGCGTGCCCGGCCGCCAGTACGGCCGCTGCGGCGCGAGCCGCTCGGCGATCACGCGGTCGTCGGCGAGCTCCTCGGCCGTGAAGCCGCCGTCCGCGCCCACGACGCCGGCGCGGTGCGCGAGCAGCTCCCGCAGCGTGATCGCGGCCTTGCCCGCGGCGCCGAACTCCGGCCAGTAGTGGCTGACCCGCTGGTCGAGGTCGAGCACACCGTCCTGGACGAGCAGCGCGACCACCAGGTGCGCCGCGCCCTTCGTCGAGGAGAAGACCCCGGTCAGCGAGTCGGCGGTGATCTCGGGCCCGGTCCACAGGTCGACGACGCGCTCGCCGTCGACGTGCGCGACGAGCTGGGCGGCGTAGTCCCCGCCCTCGTCGGCCGCGACGGCGGCGAACTCCGCGCGGACGGCCTCGAACCCGTCGGCGACGGTCCCCTGGATGTGCTCGGACGACATGGCGGCTCCCTCAGTGATCTTCAGCCTGTGCCTGGAGACAACCCGCCCGGTGCCGCGGTATTCCGCGTAACGCCGGGGCATCCGGCCGGGATGTTCCCGGCATGGGGGAATTCGACGAAGAACCGACCGAGACCACGCGGTCCGGCCGCGGCCTGGCGATCGCGTCGCTCGCGATCGGCGCGTCCGGGCTCACGCTGGCCGTCGCGACCTGGGCGGCGTGGCTGATCGTCCGCCCGCCGGTCGTGGCCGCCTGGACGTTCTCCTGGGTCACGCAGGCCTTCGTGCTGGTCCTCGGCGCGCTGTGGTTCGCGCTGCTGCCGATCAGCGTGCTCGCGCTGGTCTTCGGCGTCGGCGCCGGGGCGCGCACCCGGCCCGGGCCCGGCCGGATCGGCGCCACGCTCGCCGTCCTCACCGCGCTGCTCGCGTTGTCGGGGGCCGCGGTGTTCGCGACGACGTCGTGGCGCGGCGTCGGCCCGCCCGTCGCCTACTTCGACACGCGGACCGGTCCGGCCCGGTAGAAGTCCCCGGACGGCGGGTAACACCGGACCATGAAACTCACCTCCACCGTGCTCGGCACGCCGGAACCGCGCGCGCTCGCCGAGTTCTATTCGAAGCTGCTCGGCTGGCCGATCAAGACCGACGAGCCGGAGTGGGTGACCCTGCGCCCCGAAGACGGCGGCGCCGGGCTCTCCTTCCAGCTCGAGCGCGACCACCTCGCGCCGGTGTGGCCGCCCGCCGGCGGCGCCCAGCAGATGCAGCTGCACCTCGACATCGAAGTCGACGACCTCGCCGCGGCGACGGCGGAAGCGACCGCCGCGGGCGCCGTCGTCGCGGACTTCCAGCCCCAATCCGACGTCCGCGTCTGCTTCGACCCGGCCGGGCACCCCTTCTGCCTCTGGACGCGTGAATGACGTGACGCCCCGCGTTCGTCCGGTCACAGGATCCGCTATGTTCGGCTGAGGTCCTGTTTCCGGCGAACGGAGTTGAGTCCTGTGGGGGTGCACCGGATCTGGCACCACGGACTGGTTCCCACCGAAGGAAAACGCCCCCTCGACGCGTTGCGCGGCAGGCTGATCGCCCGTCAGCGGCAGCACGACGACTACACGGTCACCGACCTCGGCTCGTCCGACGACGGCGGATCGCGCCGGTGCGACCTCAAGTTCGGCTGGACGGACAGCCGAGGCCGCTACTCCGTTCAGGTATTGCTTTCCCTGTGCTACCACGCGGGTGAGGACCGCGTCGCGTGGCTGCTGGCCGCCGCGTGCACGCGGCCGTGGCGCAGCTGCCACGAAGCGCCGGCGCAGCGGATCGGGCTGGAGGAGCTCGGCGCGAGCGGCAGTGACGAGATCCCGATCGAAGCCCCGGTTCTCGCGATGCGCGGATGGTCTCGCGAGGAGTGCGACCGCGTCGCGGAACTGCTCGGCGAGGCGCTGGTCGCGGACTGGCGGACGTCGGCGGTGCTGGTGCTCACCGAACCGCCGACGGTCCCGGTCGACGGCTGGCCCGGCCTGGTCAACGTGTTCGACGTCGACGACCGCTTCCGCCGCACGCTCAACCAGCACGTGCCCCTCGGCTACGAGGTGCCGCAGGGCGCGCGGCTGTACGCGCCGCTGTGCGACCAGCTCCCCGACTTCGTCGAGACGGCCAGCCCCGTGTCCGGCGAAGCGCTGCAGGGCGCGATCACGCGGCTGCTGCAGACGCGCGGCCGGACGCCGCTGCCGGAGCAGTGGGCCGAGGTGCCGAGCGTGAAGGCGTGGTACGCCGCGAATCCGTTCGACGCGCCGGAACGGGAACCGGACGCCGAGCTGACCGAGAAGCTCGGCCGCGCCGAGCGTGAACTCGCCGAAGCGCGGGGCGTGCTGACGATCCTGCGCAAGAAGGCGAAGGCGCACGCCGAGGAACGGGACCGGCACGCGGACGAGGCGAAGGCGCTCCGCCGGCGGCTCGACGACCTGTCCGCGGTCGACGTCGGGTACCTGCGGACGCAGCTCGCGCAGCTGCAGGGGTCGGTGGACGACTACGCGCGCGCGTTCGAGGAGACCGAGGCCGAGCGCGACGAGCTCAGACGCGTGAACGGGCTGCTGGCGGGCACGCTGGCCCGCTACCACGACGCCGACGACGAGGTCGCCGCCGCCGAGCGCCCGCCGGAGGAGTTCCCGAGCTTCGCCGAGCTGATCGGCGCCGCGGCGGCGACGCTCAAGCACCTCGCGATCACGGCCGAGCCGGCGCCCGCCGCGATCCTCGACCACCACCCGAAAGCCACGGCGTGGCGCCGCAAGGCGTGGGACGCGCTGCGCACGCTCGACGCGTACGCGAGCGCGCGCACGACGTTGCTCGACGCGGGCCAGGACCCCGGGCCCGGGCTGTCGGACGTGCTCGCGTTCGCCCGCACCGGCCAGCCGGGTTCGCTGATCAGCGCCAACATCATCGCCCTGGCGGAGTCGGACACGGTGACGACGAACGAGCGGCTCCGCCAGGCCCGGACGTTCCGCGTCGACCCGCGCACGAACCCGGCGGGCCGAGACTATTTCGGCGCCCACATCGCGCTCGAGCGCTTCAAGGCACCGGCGCCCCGCCTGCACTTCCTCGACGACACCGACCGCACGGGCACGGTGTACGTCGGCTACCTCGGCGCCCACCTGCCGACGTCGAAGACCAACTGAGCGAGAATCGGGCGCATGACGGAGCTGAAGTACCTGGCGTACTGCTGGATAGCCCGCGGCGACCGGGTGCTGTTCCTGCGCCGCGGCCCGGGCGTGTTCCTGGCGGGCCGCTGGGAGCTGCCGGGCGGAACGGTCGAGCCGGACGAGCTCCCGGAGGCGGCGGCGATCCGCGAAGTGGTGGAGGAGACGGGGTTGAAGGTCCAGGTGACGGGCGAGCTGTCCCGCACGTCCTGGCCGGACATCGCGGGCCGTGAGATGGAGATCCACGCCTGGGTGTACACGGTGGAGGAGGAGGGCGAGGGGGACGTCGTGCTGAACCCGGAGGAGCACGACGACTTCGCTTGGCTGACCCCACTAGAGGCGCGCGGCCTGGAGATGTCCCAGCACTTCCGCCGGCTGCTCTGATGGGAACTGGCGTTCTCCACGTCGGCTGTGCGATGTGGACCCACAAGGCATGGCCCTTCCAGCCGCCATCGCTGCCCGCGAAGGAGCGCCTGAAGGCCTACGCCGGCTGGTGCAACGCGGTCGAAGGCAACACGACGTTCTACGCGACGCCGTCCCGGGCCACCGTCGCGACGTGGGCGGAGCAGACCGGCCCCGGGTTCCGCTTCGTGGTGAAGGTGCCGAAGGTCGTCACGCACGAGCGCCGGTTCGCCGGGGTCGAGACCGAGATGCGCGCGTTCCTGAACGCGATCGAGCCGCTGGGCGACCGGGCGGTCCTGTGGACGCAGTTGCCGGGCTCGTTCGGCCCATCCGACGTCGACGCGCTCCGCCGTTTCCTGCGCCGGCTACCAGCCGACCTCCGGCGCGCGGTGGAGGTGCGTCACCCGGACTTCTTCGCCGGCTCGACGTCTCTGCTGGAGGGGGCACTCGCGGACGCGGACGCGGAGTGGGTGCCTTTCGACACGACGGTTTTCTTCCATCGTCCGCCGGTCAGTGAGGCCGAGCAGGAGGCGTGGGCCAAGAAGCCGCGCTTGCCCCGACGAACGCGGGCGCTGACCGACCGGCCTGTGGTCCGTTACCTGGGCCGGGATTCGGTGGAGGAGACGGTGCGCGGGTGGCAGCCGTGGGTCGAGGTGGCGGCGGGTTGGCTGCGGGAGGGTCGGTCGCCGACAGTGTTCGTGCATACGCCGGACAATGTCGACGCGCCAGCGTTGGCTCGCCGTTTTCACGACGAGGTGCGGGCGCTGGTGCCCGGCCTGGACGCGCTGCCAGAGCCGGAGCCGATTGAGCCCGCGACGCTGTTCTGAGCGCACGTCGCCACGAGAAGCACTGATCGTGCTCGACGGTGTCACGACGACGGCACCATTTGCTGCAACATCGCGGTGGCGTTTTGCGATAGTAGAACTATCGGTCAGCGGGCGAAACCCGTGCGCATGAGGAAGGCGAGCCGCTTGCAGCACCTCCAGCACCTGGTCGTGGTGATTCCGGGCATCGGCGGCAGCATTCTGGAACGGCCGGACGGGAAGACGTGGGAACGGACGCCGGCCAAGCTCGCGACCACGGTGATCCGCCCCTCGTACCTCGGCCTCGACCGCTTCCCCGAAATGAAGCCCACCGCGTTGATCACGACATTCACCGCGTTGGGATCCATCGTGACGAGCCCGGGTTACGAGGGTCTGAGCAGCTTGCTGACCGACAACTTCCGGAACGTGGTCACGCACGTCCACAACCCTGGCTTACCCATTCCCCGCAACGTCGACGTCCTGCTGTTCCCGTACGACTTCCGGCGGTCGGTGACCGACGCGGCACAGCGGCTCGCCGCCGCCGTGCACGAGGCGCTGGGCCCGGACGCACCTCGACGGCGGGTCGTGGTGCTGGCTCACTCGATGGGTGGGCTGGTAGCCCGGTACTGGCTGGGACCGCTCGGGGGCTGGCCGGTGTGTAACGCTCTCCTGACGCTCGGAACACCGCACCGCGGCGCGCCGAAAGCTCTCGAATGGCTTATCAGGGGGCCGGGCGTAGGCCCGTTGCGCCACCTCGGTGTGCGCAACGTGCTGCGCGGGTGGCCGTCGATGTACGAACTGCTGCCGCAGTACCCGGCGGTGTGGGACACGGTGGCTGGGCGCGAGATCGAATTGACCACGCTGCCCAGGTCGAGCTACGCGGACCAGTTCGCGTCGATGGCCGCCGCGGGCCGGCAGGTGCACGAAGACATCGCGAAGGCGTGGGCGGACATACCCCCGGACCGGGTTCCGGACGTTGTCCCCTTCTTCGGCCGGGGCCACGCCACACCGAACCTGGTCACCCTGGGATCGAGCGGCCGTCTGGTGATCACCAAGGAAGATCCGCCGTGGCGCGGGAACGTCGGCTGGGCCGGTGACGGCACCGTCCCCACGCTGTCGGCGATCCCGCGTGAGCTCGGTGAGACCCGGTTGATCTGGCGGGGCACAGCCGAGCGGCACGGCCCGCTCGCGAGCACCCTGTCGCTGCTCGATCCGCTGCGATCCTACTCCGGTGAGGCGTTGCCCACCCGGGGCGCCGAAGCACCTTCCTCCCCTTGGCTCGGTCTCGACGTCGAGGACGTGGTGCCGGCCGGCGAAGAGGTAACTGTCGGCTTGACTGTCCACCCGGAAGGCACCGAGGCCGAGCGGGTGCGCGTCACCGCGAAGTCCGTGCTCGGCGGGGCAACCGTGTTCGCCACCGCGATGGATGGCGGCGCCCGGACGTGGCGGACCATGCTTCCGGCCCTGCCGGCCGGCCGCTATCAGCTGACTTTCGAAGCGCGCCGGACGACCGGTCCGGACTCGGTGTTCGCCGACATCGACATCGTCGTCCTGGACGCGGCGGAGGAAGCGGCGGCAGCCGGATGAGCAGGCCCCACTGGAACCGCGCGGAGAATCCCGACCTCCTGGTGCGCTACGTCGAGACCGGCACCGCGGCGTCGCTACTGCCGACGCTGCCGCCGCGCGCCGCAGCCGTCGGTGCCGGGGCGGTCGAGCGGACCCGCGCGGTGTTCGAGGCCTTCGCGGACCTGAACATCCGGTACGCGGACGAACCCGTGGGCAGCGAGAGCGGCTGGCAAGCGATCCGAGGACCGACCGAGGTGCTTCGGACCGCCAGGATGGCGAATTGCGTCGATCTGGCCGTCACGTTCTCCGGAGCGTGCTTGGACTCCGGCGTGCACCCGCTCATCGTGGTGCTCGATCCTCGGGCCGGCGGCCCCGCGCACGCGATCGTCGTGGTGTGGGCCGCAGGTGTGTGGCCCGGCCCCGGCGGCGCCCCGGACTACCGCGCCTTCGCCCCGGGCACCGATGGTGACGTGTCGTGGGCGCGTGGCCTGCGTCGGGAACCGGACGACTTCGGCGCGTTCCTCCCCGTGGACGTCACCCGGATCACCAGCGCCGGAGCAACGTTCGACGACGCGGTGCGCTCGGGGGCCGAGTTGTTGACATCGCCGGAGTGGCAGGCGTCAATCGTGGCGGACGTGGGGCTCAAATACGCTACGCAAGGGGAGTTCCGTTCCGAACCGCGCAAGCCCAGCGGCATTTCGACGCACAGTGAAGCGATCGACACACTCGACGGCTTCCGTGAGAACCTCCTGAGCACCAATCTGCCCTTCGTCCACCCGGCTGATCCCCAGGACCCGACCGAACCCCAACGGCTGCTGGAGCGGCTTGGCGACGACGGCGGCCTGCCAGGTGTGCTGCTGGTGGGCGCGGCGGGAGTTGGTAAGACACGCACCTGTTTCGAAGTGGCGGAGCTGGCGGTGCGCGAAGGCTGGGCAGTCATGCACGTCGCCTCCGGGGACGCCGCGGTCACGAGCGCGGATCTGTTCGAGGCGATCGAATTCGAGCGTGCCGCCAAGGTCCTCGTCGTACTGGACTACCTCAACGAGTACGGCAACCTCCACATCCCGACGTTGCAGAACAGCATCCGGCCACACAAGTTCACGGCTCGGACGAAAGTCGCCCTGATCGCGTCCTGCCGACCGGGTTGGCACGCCACGACCGATGCGCCGCTCGGTCTCCTCTTCGAGGAAGTCACCCTCGAACCCGACGCCGCGAGGACAGCCGCTGTCCGCGACGAAATCCTCAACGTCGTGGCACGCCAGGCGGTCCTCGACGTCGGGCTGGAGCGGATGCGCGAAACGTGCGGAGACCGGCCGGTGATCGCCATGCTGATCGCCGCGGAGGCGGAGCACCTGCACGAACAGGGCCAACTGCGGGAAATGCTGAGCCACATCCGCCCGGCCAACCTCCTGGAGTGGCTCGAACGCCGCCTCGCCGAAGACGACCTCCTGCCCCCGCGCCCGAAGAACTTGTTCTCCGACGACGACAACGAACCCAGCCAGGCGTTGCAGGCTTGCGCGGCGATGCTGCTGGCCACCCCGCTGGACGAGCCGGGCTTGCTGGCCTGCGGCAAGGACCTGACGGCCAACGCGGAACGGATCCTGCGTCGATTGCGCTCGATGAAATGGGTGGTGAACAGTCCGACGGGCCTGGTGCCGGTCCACGATCTCGTGACCGATCAACTGGTCGAGAACGTCCTGCTGGAACGGCCCACCGACATTGTCAGGACCGAAGTCGCAGACAACGTCCTTAACGCTTGCCTGGTTACCGGCCGCACAATCGGCCGTTACGCGATCAACCTCAGCCGCATTATCCGTGATCTACATCGGCCCGAAGCGATGAGTGTACGCACGCACTGCGCCAGGTGGCTCAGCGGCCGAGCCGAAGAGACCGGAAAAGTACTGGCCTCCCGTGAGGATGAAGGTTCGTACGCGCTTGGCGCGGTACTGGATAATCCGTCGTGGTCCAACGTGGCTTTCGCGGAGTGGCAACTCGTAGTTGACCCATGGCTGCAAAAGTACACGAAGTCAATCTACGCTCGACATCTGCTGTACAAAGGTCTTCGCTCCGAGCAGGGAAAGACTGATCAACGACTTACCCCAGCCGCACTGTCGTGGCTCACTCAGCACGCCACAACCACGGAAGCCGGTTTTGTTCTAGCGCCCCTCTTGGCGCGGGATCTGAGCGAAGAACATGCGAAAGCCGCCACAGCCGCCGCACTATCCTGGCTCAACCAACACGGCACCACCTTCGACGCACGATTCGTCTTCAACCCGCTCTTGGCCCGAGACCTGAGCGAAAAAGACGCGAAAACCGCCACAACCGCCGCACTATCCTGGCTCAACCAACACGGCAACACCATCGACGCCCAGTTCGTCTTCAACCCGCTCCTGGCCCGAGACCTGAGCGAAAAAGACGCGAAAACCGCCACAACCGCCGCACTATCCTGGCTCAACCAACACGGCACCACCACAGAAGCTGGTTTTGTTCTACCCCCGCTCCTGAACCGGGACCTGAGCGAAAAAGACGCAAAAACCGCCACAACCGCCGCACTATCCTGGCTCAACCAACACGGCAACACCATCAGCGCCCAGTTCGTTTTCACCTCACTCTTGAGCCAGGATCTGAGCGAAAAAGACACAAAAGTCGCCACAACCGCCGCATTAACGTGGCTCACTCAGCACGGCACCACACCTGACGCAGAATTCATTCTTAGCCGCATGCTTACAATAAAACTAAAGGTCGAGTCTCGTCGCGAGGTCGTACAACTCTCACTAGACTGGATTGAGGAAAACGGAGCCGGATCGGATCTCGTATCAAAATTCGTAAGCAGACAGCGAGAGATGACCAAGCCTGTTGCCATAAAATTTATTGAATGGGCCATGGCCAATCCTGGCAATGAAGATGTCAGTTGGCGCCTTTCGAGGCTTGTGAAACACACAGAAAAGTGGCCAGACCTTACAATCAAGTTGTTAGCCGCGATCGAAGAGATGGTCTGGACCATACCAACAAATACGACTACTCTGAACTCGTTTTCAGAAGTTGACTCACTCATGCAGGCCTTGTGCCGAATCCCTCAGCTCAAAACGGGCATTTTTGGAGCAAGGTTCGATGACTTGATTCGCTTGTGGCTATCTCGACCAGAAAGCCTGAGCCCGCACTGTTCAGTCGGCACTTCGTACATTGAATTCGTATCTCGCGTGACCAGTCTATTAATTCTATCGAAAAACTCCCCAAGCAAGCCCAATGAGGTACTCGACAGATTGGAAACATGGATACACAACTGGAAGTATCTTGATGAACACCGAATTCAGGCCCTCAATTGCGTCAATTTCGCCAGAAATTTTGTCGACCCCGAGCTATCTTGAGATTGATCCGTCGGTCCCGTAAATCGAGCGTCTACTGACGATCTTGCACGCCGTTGGCGCACGGCAGTACTAACGTTCCAAGGTCGGTCCGCGGAACAACCTCGCGCCCGCCTACCAATCTCGGTCTTGGGTGCCCTGGGTCGAGCGGCACCGCTGCATAAGGTCATCCTCGCCGCCCCATGCCCAGGGCTATCCGCACGAACCTCGGCGAAGCGCGATCGACCTGGAGCAGTGACTGGGCGGTAGCTGCGGAACCGGCCGACGGAGGTGCCGACCATCTGCACGTCGGCTTGAGCGACCATCGGGGCAACTCGTCCGCGGATGGGCGCACATCCTCGCCTGTCCTGCAGAGCCGCTGCGTGGCCGCCGGGCGACCGGAATCGGCGCGACGACGCCCTCATTCCCTCTTCCCCACGCTCGTTGCCATGGTGTCCAGGTCGTGAGCCTTCCAGGTTGCAGAGACGGCACCTGGCCGGGTGGCCGGCGAGCCGATCGAGGACCATCTCGAGCAGGTTCACGGACTTGATCGTGTCGATCCGCGGCGGTTCCGGGTCACCGAGCCGATCACTTCCGGGCGTGCCAGTTCCCGAGCACGTATGCGCTCACTTACCGCGACCGCAGGTCGGACGCAAGGTGTGTGGCGTTTGTCGGACCGAACCGGAAGCCGTAACTGCGGTCTCCTACCTTGCGCGCTGGTCCTGCCGGTGCGGGCGGGCGTTTGCGCAGGTCCCTCACATTGCGCGGCATGCGCGGGCATTCCGCCGGCATCCGTGACACTTTCAGAACAACCGGTAGTTGAAACTACACAATGCGAGGATGAAGAGCACAACCTGGCTAACTCAGCCGACCTCGAACAACACCATTCCAGTGTACCGAAAGTCGACGAATCGTTGCACGAAGCGAGCCGCCGAAGCTCGGACATCCGAATCGGTGGATCATCGCCATCCAGGTGTTGGTTGACTTTGCGCAAGATGCGCGGGGCTCTGATTGCAAGATCAGTCGGGCACAGTGTCTCGGTGCTCGGCCAGGCGGCGTTCCGCTCAGAGCGCGAGGTAAACCATCGGGATCCGAGAGCAATCACCATCGCGGCGAGCAGGGCGATGAGTTGCGGCATCGCACTCGCGATCAGGAGAAAGTCCGACTGCCGTTGGGACAAGCCATAGCCGAGCAAGAGAGTGCCGGCGACGATGATGAAGCCGCACATTTGGATCGCCAAGGTTGCGAGAGAGCGGAGTGCTTCGTAGCTGTGTTGCAACTGGACGGTAGCAGCGTCGAATTCTTTGTCGTTGTCTCCGGACACCACCTGCAGCTGCGGAAGGTTCGCCGCTTGCGCGGTCGCGCTGGATTGTCCCAGGCTCCACAGACAGCTACGCAACTCGGCATTTCTCACGCGCCACGCCCCGTTCCGCGAAGACGTCTTTGAACTCCCCTCACTACGCCGGCTTCACCACCCGTGGGAGCTCGCGCGGCGCGACGCCGCCACCACCGATGTCGATGGCCTCGCCGTCTCGCTGCGGGACCACGCCCACCTCCGTGAACCGGTAGCCCGGCTCAACGTGCCGAAAAAATCTTCGAAGCACCTGTCGGATCCCGCTCGGACCGTTCGTAGCAGGGGTGAGGCCGCGAGCAAGCGGCCCCGGCGGGAAGGAACCCCATGAAGCTGACCACCATGACCCAGCTGACCCTCGACGGAGTCGTCCAAGGCAACGGCGGAGCCTCCCCCGAAGACCGACGCAACGGGTTCGAACGGGGTGGCTGGGCCCTCGGCAAAGGCGATGACGAAACCCGCGCCTTCATTACCCGCACCTACCAAAACGCCGACGCGTTCCTCTTCGGCCGGCGCACCTACGAACTCTTCGCCGCCGCCTGGGGGCCGCAGAAGACCCACCCCGTCGGCGCCGCCCTGAACGCCGCCCCCAAGTACGTTGCCTCGACCACCCTCACCGCGCCGACCTGGGAAAACTCCACCGTGCTCGCAGCGGACGCGATCAAAGCACTGAAAGCCCAGCCCGGCGGCGAACTGCAGGTGCACGGCAGTGGCACCCTCATCCGGTGGCTCCTGGCGAACGACCTGGTCGACGAAATGACCCTGATCGTGATCCCCGTGGTCGTCGGGCAGGGGATGCGGTTGTTCCCGGAAAGCGGCCCGGACCTCGCGCTCGACCTGGTTGACTCGCGCGTCGACGCCAATGGCGTGACGATCCAGGTCCACCGGCCGGCCGGACGCCCGCAGTACGCGACCGCCTGACACAGGAGAACGAGCATGCGCTACCTGGTTTCCGTGATCGACGACAAGAGCAGTCCCGGGAGCACCGACCGGCAGCCCCTGATCAGCGAGTTCAACGACCGGCTGATCGCCGATGGCTACTGGGTCTTCGCGGGCGGGCTCGCCGACACCGACGCCGCCACCGTCGTCGACAACCGGGGCGACCAGACCGTCGTCACCGATGGGCCCTTCCTCGAGTCCAAGGAGTACCTCGCCGGCGTCTGGGTGTGGGAGGCCCCCGATCTGGACGTCGCGCTCGAGCTCGCCACCGAGGCCTCGAAGGTCTGCGACCGCAAGATCGAGGTCCGGCCATTCCTGTGAACGACGTCGACGAGGCGATCATCCGGGCCCACCGCGAGGAGTGGGCCCGGGTGGTCGCGGCCCTGACCCGGCGCTTCGGTGACCTCGACGTCGCCGAAGAGGCGGCCGCCGAGGCGTTCGCGGTCGCCGTCGAAAAGTGGCCTGCCGACGGCGTGCCGCCGAACCCCGGCGCCTGGCTCACCACCACCGCCCAACGCAAGGCCATCGACCGGATCCGGCGCGAGAGCAAGCGCGACGACAAGCAGAAGGAGGCGGGGCTGGTGTACGACGACGACCCGCCCGAACCCCTCGGCGCCATCGACGACGACCGGCTGCGGCTCGTCTTCACCTGCTGCCACCCCGCGCTGGCGGTGGAAGCCCGCGTGGCGCTGACGCTGCGCCTGGTCGGCGGCCTGACCGTGCCCGAGATCTCACGGGCCTTCCTGGTGGCCGAGAGCACCATGGGCCAGCGGATCACCCGCGCGAAAGCCAAGATCAAGGCGGCCCGCATCCCCTACCGCGTGCCCTCGGCCGGGGATCTGCCGGCCCGCGTCTCCGGCGTGCTGACCGTCCTCTTCCTCGTGTTCAACGAGGGTTACCTGGCGACCGGCCCGGACACCGACCCGGTGCGCCACGACCTGACCGCCGAGGCGATCCGGCTCACCCGCCTCATCCACGCCCTGCTGCCGGACGACGGCGAGGTGACCGGGCTGCTGGCCTTGATGCTGCTCACCGAGGCCCGCCGCCCCGCCCGGGTCTCGGCCGGCGGCGAACTGGTCGCGCTCGACGAGCAGGACCGCGGGACCTGGGACACGACGCTGATCGCCGAGGGCCACGCGCTGGTGCGCGAACGCCTGGCGGCCGGGGTGGCGCCGGGCCGCTACCAGATCCTGGCCGCGATCAACGCCGTGCACACCTCCGCCGCCGACATGCGCGACACCGACTGGTCGCAGGTCCTCGCCCTCTACGACCAGCTCGTCCACGTCGACGCTTCGCCGATCGTCGCGCTCAACCGGGCCATCGCGGTCGCCGAGCTCGACGGCCCGCAGGTGGCGCTGGCGGCGGTCGACCGGCTCGAACCCGAGCTGACCGGCTACCACCCGTTCCACGCCACCCGCGCCGACCTGCTGCGCCGGCTGGGCCGCGGTGCGGAGGCGCGCGCGGCCTACGACAAAGCCATCCAACTGGCGGGCAACACCGCTGAGACCGCGTCGCTGACCCGCCGCCGCGACCAGCTGCCTAACGGGGGCTGAGGTACCGCAGCAGCACGCTGGCGCCGTCCGTCAGCACCGACGCCAGCTCCATTGACGCCGGGTCGATCGCCGCGCCGACCGCGGCCCGGCTCGACGCGCCCGCGACCAGGAACGGCGCCACCGTCAGGCGGAACTCGTCGACGACGCCCGCCTCGATCAGCGAGCCGAACAGCCGCGGCCCGCCCTCGCAGTCGATGCGGCCCAAGCCTTCGGCAGCCAACGTCTCGACGACCTGCGTCGCCGAGACGCCCGTCGAGCCGGTGACGAACACGCGGGCGCCGTTCGCGGCCCATTCGTCCCGCAGCGACGAAGGCGCCGAGGACGTCGTGAACACCAGCGTCGGGACCGCCGCCTTCGTGATCACCGGGGCGTCCGGGGGCAGCGACCGCCCGGTTGTCACCACCGCGACCGGGGCGATCGGGGCCAGGCCGAACCGGCGGCGGCGCTCGGCCGTGCGCTCGTCGGGCCGCATGCCCTCGAAGCCCTCCGCCATCGCCGTGCCCGCGCCCACCAGGACGACGTCGGCGAGGTCGTTGCCGAGCCGGTAGACGATCCGGTCGGCCGGGGTCGACAGGCTCGCCGACCGGCCCTCGACGGTGATCGCGCCGTCCGCGCTGGACACGAAGTTGACCGCGACCCAGCGCGGGCCGTCCGGGTAGCGGTACAGCTGCTCGAGCTCGTGGTCGTCGAGGCCGCGCTCGACCGGCCAGATCTGCCGGATCACTCCCATCGGACCGCCTTCGCCGGCGGGCGCGTGCCCGCGATGCTCGCCGCCATCTCGGCGACGTGCCGCGTCGCGCGCACGTGCCGGGTCCGGATGATCGCCGCGCCCGCCGACGCCGCGAGCGCCGCCAGCGCCAGGCCGGCCGGGGTGCCGTCGCCGGCCACTTCCACCAGCACCGGGACGTCCTCGGGCAGCGACGGCGCCGACCGCAGGACGCCGACGTCCAGGACGAACCCGGGCGGGCCGGCCTCCGACGAGCCGGCGTATCCGGCACCGAACCGCGCCGCGACGTCGGTGAGGTCGGTCCGCGCGATGATCAGGTCCGCGCCGGCTTCGCAGCCACCGGCGGCGACCGAGGCGTCCGCGGTGTCGACGGCCACGACGAGGTCGGGGAACTTCTCCCGCGTCCACGAGATCAGGGGTTCGACGCCGGTTCCGGCGAAACTCACGAGGTCGGCGCCGTCCTCGACGGCGCTCACGACCGCATCCCGCGCCGCGTCGGGCTCCGGGAGCACCTGGATCGCGGCCAGCACCAGCGCGCGGTCACTGCTCAACCGGCGGCCCCGGAAGACGAGGTCGGGGGTTTTCATCGCGCTCTCCCTGCTGGACATCCGTGCCTCGCGATCATAAGCGAGTCAGCGGGAGCGCACGTTTCACCGGCAGGTGGCGGGGCCTCGTCGCCGGGCCACCCGACCGTCGGCGGAACTCCTCAGGAGGCGATGGCCTCGTTGATCGCCAGCAGCTCCTGCGCGGTGCGCGTGGCGGTGAATTCGATGACCTCGTAGCGGGCGAGCCGCCGGATGACGAACGGGTCGCTGGCGAGCACCGCGTCGAGCTTGCCGCGCAGCACCGACCGCGTGAGGATCACCTGGTCGGCCGCGCCGTTCCCCTTTCCGGAAACGAGGAAGACCCCCTTCGTGAATTGTTTGCGCAACCATTCCGAATGGTCCGGCAGCGCGTAGTCGACTTCTGTTTCAGGTGCCGTGTAGGTCAGCAGGGCTATGTACATGATCCGATGGTAGGACTCTTCCGGCCGGACCGCATCCGCCTGGCGAGTGTCGCGGCACACGCGTTTCCCCCATATTCCGGTCAAGAACACCGCAATTCCTTTACCAACACTTTTCGACATTCTTCCCCATTGCCGTACGCCCGTCGTCGTACGCCGCGGTGCCGCCACCGGGCCGACGCGGTGCCGCTCCCCCGGGCGCGACACTCCCTCCCATGAACGCTCTGACAGGTATCCGGCACGACGGCAGGCGAGCCGAGAAGACCGCCTACGCCGTCGGCGCGGCGCTGCTCCTCGGCGGCGTCGTCCACGCGATCGTGCTCATCGCCTCCGGGGGCTCGTGGCTGGGCCCGCTGTCGATGCGCAAGGCCGTCACCTTCGGCCTGTCGTTCGGGCTGACGCTCGCGTCGGTCGCCTGGGCGACGTCGTTCCTCACCATCCGCCCGCGACTGCGGACGATCCTGCTCGGCGCGTTCACCGTCGCGAGCGTCGCCGAGGTCGCGCTGGTCAGCATGCAGGCCTGGCGCGGGGTGCCGTCACATTTCAACTTCGAGACGCCGTTCGACACCGCCGTGTCGATGTCGCTCGCCCTGGGCGGCGGCGTGCTCGTCCTGACCGTCATCGGCTTCACCGCCGCGGCCCTGGTCGAACCCGGCCCGGAGGCGGCGAGCCTGCGCCTGGCCGTCCGGGCCGGCCTGGTCGTGCTGCTGGTCGCGCTTTCCACCGGCGCGGTGATGATCGGCCGCGGCGTCGTCGCGGCGCGCGGCGGCGACCCGCAGGCCGCGTACACGACCGCCGGCTCGCTCAAGCCGCTGCACGCGGTCGCGATGCACGCGATCCTCGTCCTGCCCGCGCTGGCCTGGATCCTGCGCTTCACGCGCTGGCCCGAGACGCACCGGCTGCTGGTCGTGAAGCTCGCGGTCGCCGCCGACGCCGTGCTGACGGCGGTCATCGGCGTCGAGTCGTTCACCGGCGTCTCGCCGTTCGCGGCGCCGCTGCCGGTGCTCGCGCTGTCCGCCCTGGCCGCGGCCGCGCTGGCCGGTACCGGGATCTACGCGCTGTCCGGCATTGAACCGCCCGTCCGATTCACCCGTGTCCCCATCGGGAAGGCAAGGGGCCGGTAAAGCGGCGGACGGAGACCACGCGTGCGGCACGGTATGACACCCAGAGGCCTTTTCCAGCAGAGCGCGGCCCACAGCCCCTCGTTCTTCTTCGTGGCGCGCGCGATGGGACAGCACGCGGACGACCTCGCGGACTTCTGCATCCCCTGCAACCCGTACTTCCCCACCGACGAGATGTTCGGCCAGCTCGAGCGCAACCTCCGCACGATCCTCAAGTTCTACCCGAGCGACGCCGGCGCGATCACCGCGCAGCTGGCGCACGTGCTGCGGCTCAACCCGTCGACGATCTCACTCGCCAACGGCTCGACCGAGCTGATCACCTGGATCGACCGGCTGCTGGTCGACGCCAGCGTCGCCGTGCCGATCCCGACGTTCGGCCGCTGGACCGACCAGCCGCTGGAGACCGGCAAGCGCGTGGACATGTTCCTGCTCAAGGAATCCGACAACTTCGAGCTGCGCGTCGACGAGTACGTCGACTTCATCAAGCGCCGCGGCTCCCGGGTCGCGGTGCTGTGCAACCCGAACAACCCCGACGGCGGGTACCTGCCGCGGCGCGAGGTCGTCCGGTTCATGGACGCCCTCGAAGACCTCGACCTCGTGGTGATCGACGAGTCGTTCATCGACTTCGTCGAAGCCGAGCTGAACCCGTCGGTGGCCGCCGAAGCCGTCGTGCGGCCGAACGTCATCGTGCTGAAGAGCCTCGGCAAGAACTTCGGGCTGCACGGGATCCGGTTCGGCTACCAGGTGTCGAACCCGGCGCTGACGCGCAAGTTGTCCGGCGCGTTGCCGAAGTGGAACCTCAACTCGCTCGCCGAGACCGTCATCTTCATGCTCGCCGAGCACCGCGCGGAGTACGAGGACAGCCTCAAGAAACTCGCACTCGACCGGTTCATGATGAACTCGCAGCTGAACCAGTTCCCGGAGCTGACGGTGTTCCCGTCGCAGGCGAACTTCCTGCTCGTCAAGCTGCCCGGCTCGGTCGACGGCGCCGAGTTGTGCGACTACCTGCTCGCCGAGCACCACCTGCTGGTGCGCCAGTGCGGCAACAAGATCGGCATGACCAGCCAGTTCATGCGCTTCGGGGTGCGGCCGGACACCGAGGTCGAGCGGCTGGTCGAGGGCCTGCGCGGGGTCGAGCGGCTGGGTGGCGGCGGCCGCCACACGCCGGCGATCGAGCTCGTCGCGCACTCCCGCGAGCCGGAACGGTCGATCAGCTGAGCACCTGGGCCATGGCCGGCTCGACGGCGAACGACCGGCCGTTCGCCGAGCTGGACCGCTCGGGCCGCACCCGGCGCCTGCGCCGGCTCGCCGAAGCCGCGTTGACCGACTACGACGTGCCGGTCGCCCGGCTGACGCCGCTGGGCCGCGGGCTCAACACGACGTTCCGCGTCGACGGCGCGGACGGCCACCGGTACGTGCTGCGGGTGCAGCGCGCGGACGGCCCGGGCGCCGCGCAGGTGCGGGCGGAAATGGCGTGGCTTTCCATGCTGGGCAAGGAAACCGACCTCGTGGTCCCGCGGCCGGTGCCGACGCGGGCGCGGGACCTGATCACCGTGGTCGCCGACCCGGCCGTGCCGGAACCGCGGACCTGCGTGCTCTGCCACTGGGTCGATGGCCGGTTCGTCGACGAGCGGCTCAGCCCGCCGCAGCTGTACGCGGTGGGCGAGTTCACCGCGCGGCTGCACCTGCACGGCGCCCGGATGAACGGCCTCGACCGCGGGCGCGTCGACGACCTCACCGAGTTCGGGCGGTCCCAGGTGGACGGGTTCTCCGACGCCGTCCTCGACCGGGCGGTGACGCTCGCCGGCGGTGACGAACGCGTCCGCGGCGCGATCGAGCGGGTCCGTGCGGTGCGGGCCGGGCTGGGGTGCGGCGCCGACGTGTTCGGCCTGGTGCACGGCGACCTGCGCCAGGTGAACTACCTGTTCCACCGCGGGCGCGTCCGGGCCATCGACTTCGACGACTGCGGGTACGGGCACTACGCCTACGACCTCGCCGTGGCGCTCGACCAGCTCAAGCACCTGCCGCAGCGCACGGAGCTGCGGGAGGCGCTGCTGGACGGCTACCGGTCGGTGCGGCCCGACGCGGCCACGACCGACCCGGCGGTGCTGAACGCCTTCGTCGGGCTTCGCCGGGTGCAGCTCCGCCTCCGCTGACCCGTCACTTTCCCTACGAAAGTGCCGCGTTACAGACTGGCGTTACAATTGCTACATGGCCGGACGATCGAGCAACGCCACCAGCACCCGCGACCGCCTGCTGCTGGCGGCCGGGCAGCTCCTGCACGAGTCCGGCGGGGAGTCGGTGTCGACGCGGGCGATCTGCGAACGCGCCGGCGTCCAGGCCCCCACGCTCTACCACCACTTCGGCAGCAAGCAGGGCCTGCTCGACGCCGTCGTCAACTACGGGTTCACGCAGTACGTGCAGGCTCCGGCGCCGGGCGGCGACCCGGTCGACCGGATCCGCGCCGGCTGGGACCGGCACGTCGAGTACGGCCTGGAGAACCCGCAGTTCTACGTGCTGCTCTACGGCCAGATCGAACCCGGCGTGCCGTGCAACCTGACCTCCAGCGCCGAAGCGATGTTGCTGGAGCTGTTCACGCCGCTGGCGCGTGACGGCCGGCTGCGCGTCGAGGCCGCGGAGGCCGCGCGGCAGTTCGCGGCGGCCAACAGCGGGGTCACGCTCAGCCTGATCGCGCAGCCCGAAGACGGCCGTGACCTGGCGATGTCCACGCAGGTCCGGGAGTCGGTGCTGGCCGGGCTGCTCGCCGAGCGGCCGGCCGAGGGCTCGTCCGTCGGCGCGCTCGCGGTCGCTTTGTCGACCCGGCTCGCCGACGACGTCGACGCCTTGACGTCGACCGAACGGCAGATGCTGCGGGAGTGGCTGCACCGCCTCTCGAACTGACCGCGCTACATTTGCTACATTGAGTTCTATGACAAATGTAGTGAACTTCGGCACCTACGGCGTCTTCCTGTCCCCGCACCGCGACGACCCGACGCGCAAGCAGCACGCCATCGCGGCGGACGCGCTCGGCTACGGCACGGTCTGGCTCGGCACCGGGCGGGCGTCGATCAGCGACCTCGCCTTCGTCGAAGACATCCTCGCCTCGACCGAGCGGATCACCGTGGCGACGGCGATCGTGAACGTCTGGGCCGACGAGCCCGAGCCGCTGGCCGAGTCGTACCACCGGCTCGCCGAACGGTACGGAAAGCGCTTGCTGCTGGGGATCGGCGTCGGCCACCCCGAGTCCGTCACCGGCTACCACAGCCCGTACGACACGCTGGTCGGCTACCTCGACCGGCTCGACGCGGCCGGCGTGCCCGCCGAAGCCCGGGTGCTGGCCGCGCTCGGCGACCGGGTGCTCAAGCTCGCCCGGGACCGCACCGCGGGCGCGCACCCGTACCTGGTGCCGGTCGCGCACACGCGGCACGCCCGGTCGGTCCTCGGCGCTAGCAAGCTCCTGGCCCCGGAACAGAAAGTCGTCCTCGGCGACGCCGGGGAGGCCCGCGAAATCGGCCGTGGCTTCATCCGCGAGCCCTACCTCGGGCTGCGCAACTACGTGAACAACCTGCGGCGCCACGGGTACACCGACGCCGACGTCACCGGCGGCGGCAGCGACCGGCTGATCGACGACCTCGCGCTGCACGGGTCACCGGAAGACGTCGCGAAGGGGCTTCGGTCCCATGTGGACGCCGGCGCCGACCACGTGGCCGTCCAGGTGATCGGCCGGTCCGCCGAGGTGGAGGCGGAGAACCACCGGCGGCTGGCCGAAGTGCTGCTCTGATCAGGTCCGGCGCAGCTCGACGACGGGCAGGAGCCGGGTCGTTCGCGCCTGGTAGGCCGCGAACCCCGGTTCTCGCGCGACGATCTCGGCGAACAGCTCGTCGCGGTCCGGCGGGAGCACGGCCATCGCCTCGAATGTCTCGGTCGCCGTTTCCACTGTCACCGAAGGGTTGTGGCGGATGTTGTGGTACCAGGCGGGGTGCTTCGGCGAGCCCATCGCGGACGCGACGACGACCAGGCGGCCGTCGATGTCCAAGGCCCCCAAGGGAACGCGGTGCGGGCGGCCGGTGCGGGCACCGGTCGTGGTGAGGTGGATCAAGTTGCTCCTTTGGCGAGGGAAGTGATCGCCGGAGGCCGTGAACCGACACGGAATGGGCGCGCGGAGGGCACACTTCTGCCGGGAAAGCAGGAACGTGTCGAGCCAAGGGGGCTGAGTAGCCACTACCTCCGTGCGTAGGCCCATCCGGGGCGCGCTTTCACGCTAGCACAGGATCAACGGGCCTCGGCGGCTTTTCGCGCTTCCTCGGCGGCGGTGTCGGCTCGCTCGTAGGTTTCCTTGGCCTGCTCGAACTCCGCCGTCGCGCGCTCGGCGCGTTCCTCGGCCTCGGCCAGGCGGGTTCGCAGGTCTTCCACGCGGGCGGTCGCCTGCTCCGCCGCGCGTTCGGTGCGGACCAGGTCGCGCTCGGCCACCGCGCGCTCCTTGGCCAGCTCGGCGGCTCCCTTGCGCAGGCGCTCGCGTTCGGCACGGAGGCGTTCGCGCTCCTTGCGGTCGGCCTCTTCGCGCCGGTGGTCCTTTTTGGGCTTGGCCGGTTCGGCTTTTTCCACCAGCTTGGCCGGCCGCTTGCCGCTCGACGGCGGGGCGGTGGCGGCGAGGGTGAACCACTGGTCGGTGTCCTGGTGCGCGACCGACGTCAGCCGCCCGGCGAGGGCGAGCGCCGCGGTGCCCGGATCGGCCGCGACGGCCTCCAGGGTCGCCTCGACCTCGCGGGAAACGGTGTCGCTCATGGCCGGCAGCCCGTGGACGATCCGCCGCACGAGCTCGCCGCGGCGCCGGGTCAGCGCCCGCAGGTCGTCACCGGCCAGCCGGGTGTGCGCGTCCCGCAGCTCGTCGCCGAGTTCGGCGAGCTCCCGCAGCTCATCGGGGTCGTCCCGGGCCAGCCGGTTGACGATCGCGGCGGCCGTGGTCGGCTTCCGCAGCTCCCGGATCTTCGCCGCGAGCTCGGCGTCCCCCTCGGCCTTCGCCGCTTTCGCCGCCGCGTTGCGCGCGGTGACGAACTCCGCGAGGTCACCCCCGTAGAGCTCGCCGGCCACCGTGTCGAAGTCCATCGCGTCCCAGCGAACCACATCGGACTGGTGCGAGCACGTGCGAAGAGTCATCATCGGGTGCATGTACTTCGATCTGGGTGTCCGGGACTTCCTCGACCGCGCGGAAACGGTGTACCCGGACCGCGTCGCGGTGGTCGACGAGCCGGACCAGCCCGCGCCGAGCTGGGGTTCGCTCACCTACGCCGAGGTCGCGCGGCGGGCTCGCGCGCAGGCCGCCAACCTCGACGCGCTCGGCGTGCCGGTCGGCGGGCGCGTCGCGATGGTGTCGCACAACGCCGCGCGGCTGCTCGTGTCGTTCTTCGGCGTGTCCGGCTGGGGCCGGATCCTGGTGCCGGTGAACTTCCGGCTCGCGCCCGCCGAAGTCAAGTACATCGTGGAGCACTCCGGCGCCGAGGTGCTGATCGTCGACCCCGAGCTGGAACACCTGCTGGACACGGTGACGGCGAAGCACGTCTTCGTCCTCGGCCGCGACGACGAGGCCATCTGGGGCGGCGGCGGGACGCCACGCCCGTGGGCGGGCGACGAATCGGCGACGGCGACCGTCAACTACACCTCCGGCACGACCGCGCGGCCGAAGGGCGTCCAGCTCACCCAGCGCAACATCTGGCTGAACGCGGCCGTCTTCGGCCTGCACACGACGTTGAGCGACCACGACGTCCTGCTGCACACGCTGCCGATGTTCCACTGCAACGGCTGGGGCATGCCGTACGCGGTGACCGGCCTCGGCGGGCGGCACATCGTGCTGCGCAAGGTCGACGGCACCGAGATCCTGCGGCGCATCGAAGAGCACGGCGTGACGATCCTGTGCGCCGCCCCGGCGGTGGTCACGGCGGCGCTGGACGGCGCGGCGACGTGGGAAGGCGAGATTCCGGGCCGCGACCGCGTCCGGATCGTGGTGGCCGGCGCCCCGCCGCCGACGCGCACGATCGAGCGCGTGCGGGCCGAACTGGGCTGGGAGTTCATCCAGATCTACGGCCTGACCGAGACGGCCCCGCTGCTGACGGTCAACCGGATGCGCAGCGAGTGGGCGGACCTCGACCCGCACGAGCAGGCGCGCCTGCTCGGCCGCGCGGGCACGCCGGCGCTGGGCGTCCGGATCGCCGTCGACACGGACGGCGAGGTGCTGGCCCAGTCGAACCACAACCTCGACGGCTACTGGGAGAACCCCGGCGAAACCGCGCGCGTGCAGGAGGGGAACTGGTTCCACACCGGCGACGGCGGTTCCTTCGAAGACGGCTACCTGACGATCGCGGACCGCAAGAAGGACGTGATCATCTCGGGCGGCGAGAACGTGTCGTCGATCGAGGTGGAGGACGCCCTGATCTCGCACCCGGCGGTCCGCGAAGCCGCGGTGATCGGCATCCCGGATGAGAAATGGGGCGAGCTGGTCACGGCGTTGGTGGTGACTTCTTCGGAGGTGACCGCGGAAGACCTGATCAAGCACTGCCGGGAGCACCTGGCCGGCTACAAGTGCCCGAAGCGGGTGGAGTTCCTCGACGAACTGCCCCGCACGGCGACCGGGAAGATCCAGAAGTTCAAGCTGCGGGAGCCGTTCTGGAAGGACCAGTCCCGGCAGGTCAACTGACACTCGGCCGCTAGGCTGCCGATCATGGGGATCCCCGGGTGGTGGCAGCGGGTGGTGGCGGTGAGCGAGCACCTCGCCGCGGTGGAGCCACTTCAGGTGAACGAACACGGGTTCGGACCCGGCGCGGAAGCCTGCTTGCGGATCGGGGAACTGGCCCGGGGGTTCGCGGCCGAGGTCGGTGACGCCGAACTCGGCCGCGTCCTGGCGGTGCTGGACGACCTCCTCGGCGACGAAAGCGAACCGCACCGCCGCGCGATCGCCTTGACCTTCTTGTGGCCCCTCGCCCGCCGGCCGCGCCCCGCGGACCTGGGTGACCGGGTGCGGCGCGAGCTGGACCTGATCGCCGGGCACCGGCCGGCCGCCGGCGCGGATCCCGCTTCCTGGCCGGAACTCGCGGAACTGGCCAGGGACGAACTCGAGCGGTGCGGTCTGCCCGCGACGGTGGTTCCGCGTGGCGCCCGCCCGGCACCGACGGGCGTCGTGCTGTCGGTGAGCGCCGAAGAACCCGCCGGCGTCTTCCTGGAGTGGAACCCCCTCGACGCCGAATCGGCGCGGTACCAGGCCCTCACCGGAACCGACTCCGGATACCTGGGCGACTACGTGGACGACGTCCGGGACCTCTTCGCGCGGGCGGCGCTGGACGTGCTCGCCGCGGCCGGGTTCAAGACCGCGGTGCGGTACGACTTCCGGTACGGCCGTTCGCGCGTGTGCCGGGTCCTGGGCCCGCCGGAAATCCCCTTCGACTGAGCGGCGGAAACGATGACGGCCAACGACGTTCCGGCGTGGTGGGGTGCGGTACTGGCGGCGAGCGAGCACCTCGCCGGGTTCGACGCCGAGCAGGTGCGGAGCTGGCGCGAGCGCTACCCGCCCCGTGACCCGGCGGATGCAGGCCTGCCGCGGGGCATGCGGATCATCAGCTTGGGCCGCGCGTTCGCGTCCCGCGGAACGCCGTCGCGTGCTGGCCGTGCTCGACGACGTGCTCGCCGGCCCCGGCGACCCGGACCGCCACACCGTGATCTCGATGTTCCTGCGCGCGGCGCTCGACCTCGAGTCGGTGCGGGAACTGTGGCCGTCACTGGGCCCGCACGTCCGGCGCGTGTGCGTGCTGCTGTTCACGTCCTGGCCCGCCGGCGCGCCGGAGTGGATGACCGTCGACCCGCCGTGGAATCCCGCGCTCGTCGCGCGGATCCGGTCGGACGACCGCGGCCCGGAAGCGCCGGGCGAACCCCTGGTGACCGATCCGCTCGTCGTCGACCGGCTGGAGGACCCCGAGGAGATCGTGACCTTGGCGCCCCCGGAAGCGATCGCGGCGTGGAGCGACCTGGCCGGACAGGTCCACGCGGAGCTCACGCGGGTGGGCATCGGCGCGACCATCGAGACGCGGCTCTTCGACCCGGCGCCCGGCGTCCACATCGCGCTGAACCTCACGCTGCCGCCCTACGGGATCACCCTCACGTGGCGCAACCCGCTCGAGAACGCCAAGGAGTACCGGGACGACCTGCTCGCGCAGAACCGGACGGAGCTGCAGGCCTACTCGATCGAGACGCACCACATCCTGCTGAGGGCCGCATTGGAAGTGCTCGCCGCGGCCGGGTTCCGGACGATGACGCACTACTACTTCCCGCACGACCGCGCGTGCGAGTACCGGGTCCTCGCACCGCCGGAGCACCCGATCGGCTGAGATCAGGCCGGGACGTACGTCAGCTGGACGACCCCGTTGCCGAACGTCGCCGATTTCTTCAGCGCCAACGGGAACGTCGGCCCGTCCTCGGCGAACAGCCGCTTCCCGCGGCCCACGACGATCGGGTACAGCAGCAGGTTCAGCTCGTCGACCAGCCCCTCGGACAGCAGCCAGCGCACCGCCGTCGTGCTGCCGCTGGTCATGATGTCGCCGCCGGGTTCGGTTTTCAGCGCGCGGACCGCCGTGGCCGGGTCGCCCGTCAGCAGCGTCGAGTTGTTCCAGCTCACTTCGGACAACGTGGACGAAAGCACGTACTTGCGCACGTTGTTCATGAACTCGGCACCTTCGTCGTCCTCGACGGTCCGGCCCGGCCACGCCTCGGCGAACCCTTCGTAGGTGACGCGCCCGAGCAGCATCGCGTCGGCCGCGGCCATCCCGCCGCCGACCGCCCGGCCGATCTCGTCGGTCCAGTACCGGAGCGACCACTGGTCGGGCGCCTCGACCACGCCGTCGAGCGACATGAACAGGTTCGAAACGATCTTGCGCATGGGCACCCTTCGGTTGAGGGGTCCCACTATAAACCGGCGAAACGTCAGGATCGTCCACTCGCGACAGTCGCACGAACGCGCACGCTGTCGGACTCCGCGCGCTCGCGTTCCGCCTCCGTCGCCGGCTCCAGCCGCGCCGGGACGTCCTTGTGGTGCGGCGTCCCCGCGATCGGGTCGCGGTCGAGCGCGTCGGTCAGCAGGTTGATCCGCGGACCGCTGACCACGCGGCGGCCGTCGGCGTCCGGGTGGGCCATGCCGTAGCCGTGGGGCAACGCCAGCTGTCCCGGCCGCAGCCCCGGATCGGCTTCGGCGCGGACGACCACGCGGCCGGCCGGCGTCACGACCGCCACCCAGTCGCCCGCCGAAGCACCGATCGACGCCAGTTCTTCGGGACGCGCCCGCAGCGCGCCGTCGGGATCCGTGCGGCGCCAGCGCGGGTCGCGCAGGATCTGGTTCGCGTTGTGCGCCCGGCGCTGCCCGTTCAGCAGCGAATACGGGAACGCCGGGTCAGGCCGTTCCGCGGCCGGGTCCAGCGAGCCGAGCCAGTCCAGCAGTTCCGGCACGGCCAGCCGGACGCGCGACCGGCGCATCAGGCTCCACACCTCGTCCTGCTCGTGCGTCGAAAACGGCGTCGGCCCGGCCAGCACGCGCGCGAACAGCTCCTCACCCAGCGAAGCCCCGGTGGCGGAACTGCCCAGCGCCCGCTGCACCGGCACGGTCATCGTCTTCGCCGCGCGGTGGCACCCCGCCCACAGCGGCGCGATCGACGCCGCGCCGCCGGGCAGCGACGCCCCCAACGTCCGGTAGAGCAACACGGGCAGGATCGCGGACCGCTCCGGCATCGCCTGGACCAATGCCCCGATCCCGGCCTGCAGGTCCGAACGCGGCCCCGCGGCCAGCGACGCCAGGACGTCCGACGGCGGCAGCACGCCCAGCGCGTCGAACAGCCGCGTGTAGATCTCGGCTTCGACCAGCGTGCCCGGCAACGGGTCCAGCAACGGCGGCCGCAGCTGGAAGTAGTTCGTCGGCCACTCGAAGGTGAAGAGCGTGAACTCCCACTTCTCGTGCTGCGACGCCGCCGGCAGCACGTAGTCCGCCAGCGCGGCCGTCTCGGTGTAGGCGACATCGACGACGACCGAAAGCTCGGTTTCCCGGATCGCGCGTTCGACTTCCCGCGTGCCCGCGAAGGTGTTGGCCGGGTTCGACGACTCGACCCACAGGGCGCGGACGCGGTTCGGGTGCTCGGTCAGGATTTCTTCGGCCAGGGTGTTCGCCGGCAGCAGGCCGCCGATGTACTCGAACCCGGTCACGTCGGAACGCTTGCCGCTGCCCGAACCCCACAGCGGCAGCAGCCACGAGTGCAGGTTGTTCGTGCCCCGGCGGCCGAAGTGCCCGGTGACCAGGTACAACAGTTTCTCGAGGTAGCTGTTGAGCGTCGAGTGCCGGCCCTGCTGGATGCCCAGTTCGACGCGCACGGTCATGGCCGTCGAGGCCAGGATCAGGTCGACGGCCTGCTCGACGTCCACACGGGACACTTCGGCGTGCGCGATCCATTCGTCCACCGGGATCTTCGCCAGCACCGCCGCGACTTCGTCGAAACCTTCGGTACGCGCGGCGAGGAACGCGGAATCCGCACCCCCGCGCTCCAGCAGCAGCGCCAGGATCGCGCCCAGCAGGTAGGCGTCGGTACCCGGACGCAGCGGCAGGTGCAGGTCGGCGATCTCCGCCGTCTCCGTGCGCCGCGGATCGATGACGATCATCCGGCGCGCCGGGTCGTTCTTGATCGTGTTGAGCGCGTGCCGGGCGTTGCTGAACCCGTGCGCCTGCCAGGGGTTGCAGCCGAGCACGAGCAGCAGGTCGCAGTGCTCGACGTCCTCGGCGGTGTGCACGAGCGTCGAGCCGTACATCTGCCCGTTGACCCAGAAGTCGCCGGTTTTCTCCTGGGACAGCGCGTTGAAGTGGCGCGTCGACTTCATCCACTTCAGCAGCGACGCGCCGTACGCGCCGCCGGAGTGGTTGCCCTGCCCGCCCCCGCCGACGTAGGCGAACGAGCCCGGGCGGCCGGCTTCGGTGTCGGCGTCCCGGATTTCGTGCAGCTTCGCGGCGATCTCGGTGAGCGCGGTCTCCCAGTCGATCGGCTCGTGGGTGCCGTCGGGACGTCGGCGCAACGGCGTCGTCAACCGGTCGGCGTGGTCGCCGTACCAGGTCAGGCGCTGCGCCTTCTGACACAGGTAGCCGCCCGAGCGCGGGTGCGCCTTGTCGCCGCGGACGCGGGTGATCTTCCGGCCGTCGAGCTGCACCTCCAGCCCGCAGTTGAGGTAGCAGAGGCTGCACGCGGTGCGGTGCCATTCGCCGGTCATACCAGCTCCAATGCGCGGCCGAGCGTCGTGAGACGCGCGTCGAGTGTTTCGCCGGCCGGGTACAGCCGGACCGTGTCGACCCCGGTGTCGCGCCAGACGCGCAGCCGGTCGCGGACCATCTCTTCGGTGCCGATCAGGGTGGTGCCGAGGACCATTTCGTCGGTGACGAGCGCGGTCGCGCCGTCGCGGTCGCCGGCCTGCCAGCGCTCGCGGACTTCGCCGGCGACGTCGGCCCAGCCCTGGCGGCTGTAGGCGTCGTTGTAGAAGTTCGTGGTGGCCGAGCCCATCCCGCCGAGGCTGAAGGCCAGTTCCTTCTTGCGGCTGCCGACCAGCACGCGCAGCTCGTCTTCGTTGGCGGCGAAGGCGACTTCGGCGCCCTGGCAGACGTCGATGTCCTGACGCGCGCGGCCCGACTTCGCGAGCCCGGCGTCGAGGGGCTCGAAGTACGCGGAAGCGCCTTCGGGCACGAAGCTGGTGCCGAGCCAGCCGTCCGCGACCTCGCCGGTCAGCTCCAGGAGCTTCGGCGACAGCGTCGCCAGGTAGATCGGGATGTCCGGGTTCGGCGCGGTGGACAGCCGCATCGGGCGCGCTTCGCCGGGCAGCGGGATCTCGAACACCTTGCCGGAGAACGAAATCTTCTCCCCCGCGAACGCCCGGCGGATGATCTCGACGGTCTCTCGCATGCGCGTCAACGGTTTCGCGAACGGGACGCCGTGCAGGCCCTCGATCACCTGCGGCCCGGACGGGCCCAGGCCCAGGGCGAACCGGCCGCCGGACAGGTCGGCCAGCGTCAGCGCCGCCTGCGCGATCGCGACCGGCGTGCGCGTGCCGAGCTGGACGATGCCGGAGCCGAGCCGGATCCGGTCGGTGCGGGCGGCGAGGTAGCCGAGCGCGGACGGCGCGTCTGCGCCCCAAGCTTCGGCGACCCAGCAGACGTCGAGACCGAGCTTTTCCGCTTCCAGCACGAAATCCAGCGTCGCGCGGGTGTCCTTCGAGAACTCGACGGTGGTCGCGGTCTTCATCGGCCCTCGATCCGCTCCTTGATCGCGGCGAGGTTGCCGGTCATCGCGGTCTCGAATTCGCGCAGCCGCACGAAGACGATCTTCTGCTCCTTCTCGGGCATCCGGTCGATGGCGAACGACAGCCCGGACCGGCCCGGGCCCATCTGCATCCACTGGCTCAGGCGCGTGCCGCCGTTGTCGGGCTCGAGGGTGAACTTCCAGATCGCGCTCGGCTCGGCCGGGTCCGCGACGGCCCACGAGAACACGCGCGGGGCCTCGCATTCGACGACGTACGACGTCGTCTCCCACTCGCCGAAAGCGTCGTGCTTGCTCCGGCCGACGAACGTGCGGCCCTGCTCGCACCACTCGACGGACTGCAGTTCCGCGCTCAGCGACGGCATCAGCGAGATGTCCGAGACGACCGGCCAGACGTCCTCGGGGAGGGCGTCGATCCAGGTCGAGACCTCCGCCGTCGGCCTGTCCGCGTACCGCGCGCCGGTCCACTCCATCGTGGTCGCACTCCCCTCACTGAGCCGTTGACCACGATAGTTGCGTAGATAGACCTACCCTGTCAACGTCACTCCTGCCGCGCGAAGCGGGCTTCGACGTCGGGTCGCTGCGCCAGCCGCGGCGGGAAGCCGGGGCCGCGGCGCATGCGCGTGTCGTCCGGCGTCATCGGTTCGCGGCACTCCGCGCAGACGATTTCGGCGTGCGTGTCGTGCCCGCAGGCGAGGTGGTGGACGGTGATCGGCGGGCCGGCTTCGGCGGCGAGCCACTTGTCGCCCCACCGCGTCATCGCGAGCAGGACCGGGTAGAAGTCGCGGCCCTTTTCGGTGAGGACGTAGTCGTAGCGCACCGGCTCGCTCTGGTAGGCGACCTTCTCCAGCAGCCCCTCCTCGACCAGCCGCTTGAGCCGGTCGGCGAGGGTGTTGCGGGCGATGCCGAGCGCCTGCTGGAACTCGTCGAAGCGGCGGACGCCGTAGAAGGCGTCCCGCAGCACGAGCGGGGTCCACCAGTCGCCGAGGAGGTCCATGGTGCGCGCGATCGAGCACGGCCACTGCGCGAACGAGGTCCGTTTCATGCGGCCGAGCGTACGCCGTTTTCGAGAAGGACTCAGCAGGTCAGCCGCATGACCACCCGGCGTGCGGTGGGGCGGCTGACCTCGGTGAAGCCCGCGTCGGCGAAGATCCCGGCCGTGCCGACGAACAGTTCGGCGGGCCAGGCGACCTTCTGCCCGGGCGCGACCAGCATCGGGTAGCCCTCGACCGCGCGGGCACCGTGTTCGCGGGCGAAGTCCGGGACAGCCTGCACCAGCGCGGCACTGACCCCGCGGCGCCGGAAGCCTTTGCGGGTGACGAAGCACGTCACCGCCCAGACGCTGTCGTCCGCCGGGTCTTCGTCGCGGCCGGCCCAGACGACGCGGCTGCCGAGCAGGTGCGGGTAGGCCGTGCGTGGCTCGACCGCGCACCAGCCGGCGGGCTCGCCGTCGAGGAAGGCGACGAGCCCGGTGGCGTGGTCCGCGGTCTGCGCGCGGAACCGTTCGGCCCGCTCCGGCGGGGTGCCCGCCTTCCACTGCGCGGGCGTCTGCTTGAAGTACTGGCACCGGCAGCGGGCGGGATCCCCGCGGTCGCCGAAGATCGCGTCCAGGTCCGCCCAGGAGGCCTCGTCGACGGGTACGACAGTCAGCATCCGCCCGACGTTAGACCAGGTGCCCGGTGGTGACGTCGACGTGCTCGGGCACCTCGTCGTGCGCGTCGCCGACCGAGAGCGTCCCGGCCGGCTCGACGAGCAGCACGCTCGCGCCCGTCTTCGACGACGGCTTGTGGAACGTCCCCTTCGGCACCACGAAGACCTGGCCACGCGACAGCGTGACGACGCGCTCGTCCGGGTCGCGCACGCCGATCTCGATCTCGCCGTCGAGAACCAGGAAGAACTCGTCGGTGTCGGTGTGGACGTGCCAGACGTGCTCGCCGTCGAACCGGGCGAGCCGGATGTCGTAGTCGTTGACGCGGGTGACGATCCGCGGGCTCCAGGCGGCGTCGAAGGTCGCGAGGACTTCGTTCAGGTCGATCGGGTTCATGCCCACCATGGTCGACCTGGCTTTTCGCCGACGCGAGTGCTAGGAATCGCACATGCCGCAAGAATTCTCGCACCGGGTCGTCGCGATCGTGACGGCGGAGTCGAACCCGTTCGAGATGGGTGTCGCGACCGAGCTGTTCGGCCTGCGGCGCCCGGAGCTGGACCGGCCCTGGTACGACTTCACGCTCTGTGCCGCGACCCCGGACGTGCGGATGAACCTCGGCATGTTCACGCTCACCGGCGTCGCCGGCATCGAGGCGGCCGACACGGCGGACACGCTAATCGCCCCGGCCCGGCCGGACACCGGCGTGCCGACGGACCCGGCGGTCATCGCGGCGATCCGCCGGGCCGCCGCCCGCGGGGCCCGGCTGGTCAGCTTCTGCACGGGCGCGTTCGCGCTGGCCGAGGCCGGCGTACTGGACGGCAAGCGGGCGACCACGCACTGGCAGTGGGCGGCGGAGTTCGCCGCGCGGTTCCCCGCGGTGCGGTGGGAGCCGGACGTGCTGTTCGTCGACGAGGGCGACGTCCTGACGGCGGCGGGCAGCGCGGCCTCGCTCGACCTGGGCCTGCACCTCATCCAGCGTGATCACGGCGCCGAAGTCGTCAACGCGGTCAGCCGCCGCCTGGTGTTCACCGGCCACCGCGACGGCGGGCAGCAGCAGTTCATCGCGCGGCCGGTGCCCGCGGTCCCGGAGACGTCGCTGGCGCCGGTGCTCGCGTGGGCGCTGAGCCGCCTGGACCAGCCCTTGACGGTGACCGACCTGGCGACGCGCGCGGCGACCAGCCCGGCGACGCTGCACCGGAAGTTCCGCGCGGAGCTGGGCACGACGCCGCTGGCGTGGCTGACGACGGAGAGGGTGTCGCTGGCGTGCCGCCTGATCGAGCGCGGCGAGCTACGGCTGGACCGGGTGGCTTCGGCGAGCGGCTTCGGCACGGCGGCCAACTTGCGTCTGCAGCTGCGCCGGCACACGGGGTTGAGCCCGAGCGCGTACCGCCGCCGGTTCGGCCCCGCCCTCGTGAGTGGCAATTAGGGTTCTAACCCGAAATACCACTCACGACATCTTTCAGCGCAGCCGACAACGCGGCCTGCTGCAACCGGGCCGGGTAGGCCTCCGGGTCCGCCGCGGCCAGCACGTTCAAGCCCTCCACCAGGCCCACCAGGCTCTTCGTCGTCAGCTCGAGCCGCTCGTCCGTCCACTCCGGACGGCACGCCGCCACCAGCCGCCGGATCCGGGCCAGGAACGAGTGGTTCGCCACGCGGTGGCGTTCGGCCAGGTCCTCGTCGGCCAGGGCCGCCGCGAGGAACCCGACCCACACGCGGGATTCCTCGAGGTGGCCGTGCGGCAGGTCGACGGCCTGGCCGAGCACCGCCGCCAGCGCGCCGGACGCGTCCGCGCTCGCGGCCTCGGCGGCGTCGGCGCGGACGGCGGTGCGCGCGTAGAGCAGGTCGCGCGCGTGCAGCAGCAGCGCCTTCTTCGCCGGGAACGCGTGCATCACCAGGCCGGTCGTGCAGCCGGCGCGCTCGGCGACCGCCCGCAGCGTCAGCCCGGGCAGGCCGTCCTCGGCGAGCACCCGCCAGACGGCGTTCGACAGCAGCTCCCGCTGCGCCTGGACGTCACGCTGCTTCGGCACGGGAACCTCCTTCCGAGGTAGCGTAACAGCTGCTACGGTAACAAGCGTTACGAAACGGGGGTACGACCTGATGATCGACTGCACCTTCGCGATCGAGCCGGTGACCTGGGACGATCCCGACGCCGTCCGGCTGCGCGCGGCCCAGCGCACCGAACTGGACGCCCGCTACGGCACCGACGACCACGAGCCCGGCGCGGCCCCGACCGCGGACACCGTCGCGGTGTTCCTCGTCGCGCGGGACGCCGGCGGCACGGCCGTGGCCTGCGGCGGGCTGCGCCTGCTCGGCCCGGGATCGGGTGAGGTCAAGCGGATGTACGTCGACCCGCCGGCCCGCGGCACCGGCGTCGCGACCGCGGTGCTGCGCGCGCTCGAAGACCACGCGCGCGGCCTGGGCATCGGCCGGCTGCTGCTGGAGACGGGCACCGGCCAGCCGGACGCGATCCGCTTCTACCAGCGCGAAGGCTACGAACCCATCGACGCTTATGGGCCGTACGTCGGCGAAGCGCTCTCGCGGTGTTTCGCCCGCGACCTGTGATCGGTTTTCCGATGGCCACCCCAGCCTGAGCTATTGGTGGCCGGGAGCGCACCGGGCCTACCGTCGAAGGCACGGCGATCTGGGGTTCTTTTCGCCGTTCCCTTCACGAAACCGGAGTTTCCCTTGCGCATCAAGCAGATCGGCGCCGTGCTGGCCGCGGCCGCCGTCTTCGCCCTGCCGGCGGCCCCCGCGACGGCGGCGTCGAGGATCATCCCCCTCGACGCCGGCACCGGGCAGCAGCCGGAAAACATCGCCCTGGAGCCGGACGGCTCCGCCGACCTCACCTTCGCCTGGACCGGCGAAATCGGCCGGGTCACGCCCGGTGGCCGGGTGAGCGTCCTCGCCCGCGTCCCGGTGCCGGCCGACGGCGACATCCCGGTCGTGCACCGGAAAATCTTCCTCGGCGGCATCGTCCGGGCACCCGGCGGCGACCTGTACTTCGCCGTCTCGACGGGCACCGCGGCGACCGGCCTCTACCGGGTCCGGCCCGGCGGCACCCCGGTCCAGGTCGCTTCCCTGCCGCCGTCCGGGTTCCAGAACGGCGTCGCACGCGACCCGGCTACCGGCGACCTGTTCGTCGCCGACTCGTTCGGCTCGACGGTCTGGCGGGTCTCGCACGGGCGCGTGACCGCCTTCGCCACCGGCGACCTGCTCGCGCCGGTGACCGGCTTCGGCGCCAACGGGATCAAGGTCCACGCCGGCGCGGTCTGGGTGTCCAACCTGGACCGCGGCACGCTCGTCCGGTTCCCGCTCACCGGGGCACCGGGCCGGGTCGTCGCGTCGGGTCTCGGCCCGGTCGACGACTTCGCGTTCCACGGCGGCACTGTCGTCGCCGCGGTCAACCAGGACAACCGGGTCGTGACGATCGGCCGCGACGGCGCGCGGACCGTTCTGTCCACTTCGGACGGGCTGGCGAACCCGACCGCGGTCGCCGTCCGGGGCGACACGGTGTACGTCACCGACGGCGCCTACTTCGGCGGATCGCCGAACCTCCTCCGCGCCTCGCTCACCAGGTAGCGCAATTTGCATTGTGCAGATCGCACGTGCCGATCACCGATGATCGGCACGTGCATCCGCACGCGAGCTGTGCACACTCGCCGTCACGGAACCGCCGCGCACCGGCGAAATGGTTGCTGTGCGCCAAATCCCTCGGTATGTTTGCGCCGTCCCGGCCGGGCCGACAGCGGCTCCCGGGACTCGCTCTGCTCGGTCGCTGCGGGGAGGCTGACGCCGAGAGAGCGCTTTCCGGAGGTAGGGGTCGCCGCCGGACAGGAGGGAAGCAGTGCCTTGGTGTACCCGGGGACGGTCATGGACGACCGCGTGACCGAGCCGTACCTGGTCGGTCAGGAAGCGATCGCGGGCGAGCTCAGCCGCGGCAAGTGGTGTGTCTACCTGCACGAATGGCTCGGCGACGAGTACGACCTGCCGACGTGGCGGATGCAGGTGGCCGAGCACGCGGCCGAGTTCGGCGTCGACGTGTGCTTCATGGACATCCCGCGCAAGGACATGACGCTGGTGGCGAACGCGCACGCGCTGCCGAGCTTCGAGCAGGTCACCCAATCCGTGGCGGCGCTGGAGCACTACCGCGCGACGGTCGCCGACCGCCGCCGCTCGGCCCAGTGACCGGGGCGCGGATCACGGCGTCGCCGCGCGCTGCTGTTCCGCCAGGAAGTGCGCCGTCTCCGCGGTGGCCTCGTACAACGCCCGGTAATGCCGGTAGAACTCCTCGTAGCGCGCAAAGTTCGCCGGATCCGGCGTCACCGTCGCTGCGATCGGGTTGCCCCGCGCCGGTTCCATCCCCACGGCCTCCGCCGCGAGCAGCGCGTCACCCAGGCAGGCCCCGATCGTCTCCGCCGGGATCTGCTGCGGCAGCCCGGTCACGTCCGAGACGATCCGCGTCCACAGCCCGCCCTTCGTCCCGCCGCCGACCGCGACCAGCCGGCCCGCCGCGCCACCCGCCGCCGCCATCGCCTCCAGGTTGTGCCGCACGCCGTACGCGGTGCCCTCCAGGGCCGCGCGGTAGATCTCGGCCCGGCCGTGCGACGTCGTGAGCCCCGCCAGCACGCCGCGCGCGTCCGGGTCGAACAACGGCGTCCGCTCGCCCGCGAAGTACGGCAGCATCAGCAGCCCGCGGCTGCCCGCCGGCACCGAAGCCGCCTCCGACACCAGATCCGCGTACGAGCCGCCGGTCAGTTCGCGCAGCCAGCCCGTCACCGCGCCGGACGTCGCCATGCCCGCCGCGAGCGTGAAACTGCCCGGCGTCACCCCGCGCGTACCCCACAGGCCGGGGTGCGGACGCGGTTCGGTGAGCACCTGGACCAGGAACATCGTCGTGCCGTACATGACCATCACGTCACCCGGCTCGCGGACCCCGACGCTCGCCGCCTCGGCCCACGCGTCGACCGTCCCCGCCGTCACCGGCAGCCCCTCGGGCAGCCCCGTCAGCGCCGCCGCGGCCGCGGTCACCTCTCCCGCGACCTCCGTCGGCCACAGCAGTTCCGGCAGCGCCAGCCCCGGTGCGACGTGCGAAGCCCAGTCCTCGGCCCACTTCCCGGCCGCGAGGTCGTACATCGGCGTGCACTGGCTCGCCGAGTGGTGGTCCAGGACGTACCGGCCGGTCAGCCGGTGCACCAGGAACGAGCTCGCCATCAGCAGCTTGCGGGTGCGCGCGTAGACGTCCGGCTCGTGCCGCGCCAGCCAGCGCACCTTCGGCCCGACCGCCTGGCTCGTCAGCGGCGAACCCCCGCGCGCCAGGATTTCGGCCGCCCCCAGTTCGGCGTTCAGCGACGCGATCTCCGCGCCCGCGCGGGTGTCGACGCCGTAGAGGATCGCCGGCCGCAGCGGCTCGCCCGTGGCCGACGCCGGGAGGAGGCACGGCCCGATGCCGCTGACCCCCAGCCCGGCCAGCGGCCGCCCTTCGGCGGCCCGCAGCAGGTCGGCGATGATCGCGGAGAAGTCCGCCCACCAGACCTTTTCGGCGTCGTGCTCGAACCAGCCCGGCCGCGGCGTCGAGACGGTGTGCTCCCGGACGGACCGGGCGAGCACCGCGCCGCCGGGGTCCACCAGCACCCCCTTCGAACCGGCCGTGCCGATGTCCACGCCGAGCAGCAGTCCCGTCATCCGCCCCTCCACGGACTCACCCTGCGGGAAATCGATTACCACCACGCTATGGTGTGCCGAGAGCACTGTCAACGAGAGCGAACGAGGACGCGCGTGGCGACGATCTCCGACGTGGCGGCACTGGCCGGCGTCTCCACCGCGACCGTGTCCAGGGCGCTCAACGGCAAGTCCACTGTGGACCCGGTGCTGGCCGAGCGCGTCGCCCGGGCCGTGGCGGAACTCGGCTACACGCCGAACGGCCTCGCGCGCAGCCTGCGCCGCCGCGAGACCGCGGTGCTGGCGCTCATCATCTCCGACGTCGAAAACCCGTTCTTCACGGCGATCGCGCGCGGCGTCGAGGACGCGGCACAGGCGGCCGGGTACTCGGTGATGCTGTGCAACTCCGACGAGAACACGGCCAAGGAACGGCGGTACGTCGAGGTCGCGGCGCAGGAGCGGCTCGCGGGCGTGATCATGTCGCCGACCACCGGCGGCAGCGACGTCCGGCCGCTGACCACGCACCGGACACCGATCGTGACGGTCGACCGCCGCCTCGACTCGGCGGACTGCGACGCCGTGCTCCTCGATTCCCGCGCCGCGGCCCGGGAAGCCGTGCTCCACCTGGCGGAAAACGGCTACGAGCGGATCGGCTGCATCGCCGGCCCACCGGGCGTCACCACGGCGGACGACCGGCTCGACGGTTACCGCGACGGACTCCGCGCCGCGGGCCGGAAGTACGCCGCGAAACTGGTGCGCCGCTGCGAATTCCGGGAAACCGGCGGCCGCGAAGCCGCGGTCCAGCTGCTGACCCGGCCCGACCCGCCGGACGCGCTCCTGGTGTCCAGCAGCACGATGTCCGTCGGCGTGCTGCAAGCGCTCGCGGAACTCGGCCGGCGGCCCGGGCGCGACGTCGGGATCGTGTCGTTCGACGACGCGCCGTGGGCGACGCTGATCTCGCCCGCGCTCACCGTCGTCGCCCAGCCCGCCCACGCGATGGGCCAGCTGGCCGCGCGGCTGCTGCTCGACCGCATCGGCGACGGATCCCGCGCGACGACCACCACGACGATGGCCGCGCAGCTCATCGTCCGCGGCAGCTCCGCCCGTCAGTCCGCCCGAAGTGACGCTTGACACACCCCGGGATCGCCCCTAGCGTCGAGTAATCGATTACTCCCATCTTCCGCCGACGCGAGGGGTGTCATGGAAGAGCCGGGTACCCCGCTGGTCGCGCTGACCGGCATCAGCAAGGCCTACGGCGGCGCGCTCGCGTGCGACGGCGTGGACTTCACCGTGCGCCGCGGCGAAGTCCACGCGCTGCTCGGGGAAAACGGCGCCGGCAAGTCGACGCTCGTGCGCATCCTGTCCGGGGACATCACCGGGTACCGCGGCACGATCGAGGTCGACGGCGAGCCCGTCGTGTTCGGCGGCCCGGCCGACGCGCAGCGCCGCGGCATCGCGCTCATCCCCCAGGAACTCGACCTCGTCCCCGGGCTTTCCGTCGCCGCCAACATCTTCCTCGGCCGCGAGCCGCACACGAAGCTCGGCGCGGTCGCGCGGCAGCGCATGCACCGCGAGACGCGCGAACTGCTGGCCCGCACCGGGATCGCGCTCGACCCGAAGCGCGCCGTCGGCGAGCTGCGCACCGGCGAGCAGCAGCTCGTCGCCATCGCCAAGGCCCTCGCGCTCGACGCGCGCGTGCTGGTCATGGACGAGCCGACGTCCGCGCTCACCGGCGCGGAGGTGGAGCGGATGGTCAAGGTGATCGACGAGCTGCGCGACGCGGGCGCCGGCATCGTCTACATCTCCCACCGGCTCGAGGAGATCGGCCGGCTCGCCGACCGCGCGACCGTCCTGCGCAACGGCCGGGTCGCCGCGGAGTTCACCGCCCGCGACCTGACCGTCGAGCGGGTCACCGAGGCGATGATCGGTCGCCCGGTCCAGGCGTTCTTCCGCGTCAAGCACGGCGAAACCGGCGACGAACTGCTCCGCCTCGACGACTTCGCGCTGCAGCCGCGGCGGCACCGGCCCGGCCGCCGGGAGCCCGCAGGCATCACGCTGACCGTCCGCGCCGGCGAGATCGTCGGCCTGGGCGGGCTGCTCGGTTCGGGGCGCACGGAACTGCTGGAGACGCTGTTCGGGGCCGGGACACCCGGCCGGTGGCACGGCCACGTTTCCCTCGGTGGCAGTGAAATCCGGCCGAGAAGCCCGCGGCACGCCGTCCGGCTCGGGCTGGCGCTGGTCCCCGAGGACCGCCGGATCGCCGGCCTGGCGCTGCCCCACTCCGTCCGCGCCAGCACCGCGCTGTCCGTTGTGGACAGACTGGCGACGGCCGGTTTCCTGACCCGGCGGCGGGAGAACGACACCGTCGCGAAGGTGCTCGGCGACCTCAAGGTCAAGGGGGCGCTCACCGACCCGGTCGGCACGCTCTCGGGCGGCAACCAGCAGAAAGTCGTGCTGGGCCGCGCGTTGCTCACCGAACCGCGGCTGCTCCTGCTCGACGAGCCCACACGCGGCGTCGACGTCGGCGCGAAGGCCGAGATCTACCAGCTGCTGGCCGCCGCGGCCGCCCGCGGCATCGGCGTCCTGCTCGCCTCCTCCGAGCCGGCCGAGCTGGTCGGGCTGTGCGACCGCGTCGTCGTCCTGCACGACGGCCGCGGCGCCGCCGAACTCGACACGCACGACGCCGGCGAAGCCGAGCTGCTCGCCGCCGCGATGGGGGCAACGGATTGACCACCACCGAGTTCCTGCCGCGGCGCGACGTCGTGACCGCGCTGTTCCGCTTCCAGAGCCTCTTCGGCCTGGTCCTGGTGCTCGCCGCGGCGATCGTGTTCTCGCCGAGCCACGACGGTGAACTCGTGTTCCTCAGCGGCGAGAACCTCTTCAACGTCGTCCGCGCGATCGCCGAGATCGGCATCATCGCGGTCGGCATGACGTTCGTGATCCTGGTCGGCGGGATCGACCTGTCGGTCGGCGCGGTGCTCGGGCTGGCCGCGGTCGGCTCGGCCGTGCTGCTGGTGGACGACGGCTTCGGCGTGCTCCCGGCGGTGCTCGTCGTGCTCGCCGCCGGCCTGGTTTTCGGCCTGCTGCAGGGCATCGCGTCGGCGGTCTTCGGCATCCAGGCGTTCATCGTCACCCTCGCCGGGCTGCAGGTCGCGCGCGGGCTGGCGCGGATCTGGTCGGGCGGGCAGGGCGTCGCGATCGCGTACGGCGACGGCCCCGGCGAGGCGCCCGTCGCGTTCTCCCTGCTCGGCGAGCGGACGTTCAACGGGCTGGTGCCGATCCCCGCGGTGATCTTCGCCGTGGTCGCCGTCGCGGCCATCGTCTTCCTGCGCACCAGCGCGTTCGCGCGGCACGTCTACGCGATCGGCGGCAACGAGAAGGCCGCACGACTCTCCGGCGTCGCCGTCACGAGGGTGAAAGTGCTGGTCTACGGCCTGAGCGGGCTGCTCGCCGCGCTCGCCGGGATCATCCACGCCGGCCAGCTGAACCAGGGCAGCCCCAACGACGGCAGCGGCTACGAGCTCGACGCGATCGCCGCGGTCGTGATCGGCGGCACGGCGCTCTCGGGCGGTCGCGGCTCGGTGTCCGGCACCGTCGCCGGCGCGCTGCTGCTGGGCGTGCTCAACAACGTCCTGGCGCTCAACAGCGTCGACCCCAACGTGCAGCTCCTGATCAAAGGCCTGGTCATCGTGGTCGCCGCGGGTCTGCAGCGGCTGCGTCCGACACCGTAGAGGGGAAGAAAGAGATGTCCGGCAAGCACTTCGCGCTACCCGCGCTCGTCCTGCTCCTGGCCGCGTGCGGCACCACGCACGAGAACTCGGGGCAGGGCGCGACGACGTCCGCGGCGGCCTGCAAGGGCGCCGCCGGGAAGTACACGATCGGCGTCAGCCAGGCCAACCTCAGCGAGCCCTACCGCAAGCAGATGGACGACGACATCGCCCGCGCGGCCCGCGGGGTGCCGCAGTTCACCGTGAACTTCGCCGACGCGCAGCAGGACAACTCGAAGCAGGTCGCCGACGTCGAGAACTTCCTGACGCAGCGGATCGACCTGCTGATCATCAGCCCGAACGAGGCCACGCCGCTGACCGCCGTCGTCAAGAAGGCCTACGACAAGGGCATCCCGGTGCTGGTGCTGGACCGCAAGGTCGACGGCGACGCGTACACGCAGTGGATCGGCGCCGACAACGTCGACATCGGCCGGCAGGCGGGCCGGTATCTGGCGGACAAAGTACTGCCCCAGGGCGGGAAGATCGCCGAGATCCGCGGGCTCGCCGGGTCAACCCCGGCCAAGGAGCGCCAGGACGGCTTCGCGAAGGGCATCGAGGGCCGCGGCATCGACATCGTGACCACTGTGGACGGTGACTGGCTGCGCGAGAAGGGCCAGCAGCAGGCCGACGCGATCTTCAAGGCGCACCCGGAGATCCAGGCCGTCTACTCCCAGAACGACCCGATGGCCGAAGGCGCGTACCTCGCCGCGAAGGCCGCGGGCCTGGACCGGAAGGTCAAGTTCATCGGCATCGACGGCCTGCCGATCCCGTCCGGCGGGATCAAGGCGGTCGAGGCCGGCCGCCTCGCGGCGACGTTCGTCTACCCGACGGGCGGGCGCGAAGCGGTGGCGTCGGCGAAGAGCATCCTCGTCGACTGCGCGAAGCCGGCGAAGACGCAGATGCTGCCGACGCAGCTGGTCACGCAGGCGAACGCCGCCGAGGTGTACGCGCGGGGCAACCGCTGATGGCCCGGATCGGCGTCCTCTCGCCGTCCAACGGCCGCGACTACGTCCACAGTGGAATCGCGGGCTTCGTGCGGGAGAACGAGGACCGCTTGGTCGCGGCGCTCGTGGCGGAGGGCCACGACGTCGTCCGGGCGTCGGCGCCGATCTCGGCCGGCACACTGGCGACGTCGTCCGAGCGCGAGCTCGAGGCGGCCGGCGTCGACCTGACCGTGCTGCACTACTGCGTCTGGGCGTTCCCGCACTTCACGATGCTCGCCGCGGGCGCGTTGACCGGGCCGCTGGTCCTGGTGGCCACCCTGGATCCGGTGCAGCCGGGCATGGTCGGCATGCTCGCGGCGGGCGGCGCGCTCGACCAGATCGGCCGGCGGCACACGCGGCTCTGGGGCGCCCCGCCGGACGTCGTCGCCCCGATCGGGGTCCTCGCCCGGGCGGCCGATGGGCATGAACACGGCCGTCGCCAACACGGACCAGTGGCAACGCGAGTTCGGCATCGACGTCGAGGAGATCGACCAGTGGGAGGTCGTCTGGCGGGCGGAAGCGGCCGACCCGGCGGAGAAGCGCGGGGCGCGGGAGTGGCTGGAGCGGCAGATCGGCGCGTACCTCGTGATGCGTTCACTGATTTCGGAGGGGAGCCTGGACTTCACCGGCATCAAAGGGGCAGCCCGAGCTGACGCAGCACTTCGCGACGATGGACATCGCGGCGCCGGGCGAGATGACGTTGGCCAGGCTGACCCGCCTGGACGGCCACTACCGGCTGCAGCTCATGCTGGGTTCGTTCGAAAACTACGACGAGGAAACGACTTCGGCACTGGGGGCGCGGTCGACCCCGGAGTGGCCCCACGCGTTCGCCCGGCTCGACACACCGGCGTCGACGTTCTTGTCCCGTTTCGGGGCCAATCACATCCACGCGGTGCCGGGCGACCGGCGGGCTGAGCTGCGGGCGGTGTGCGAGCTGATGGGGACAACCCTGGACGAGTTCACCCGCGGGTGAGCGGAACTGTCGGTCCCCTCCGCTAGCGTGGAAACCGGGGGCTGCTCGCTCGCTTGACTTCAACCTTCCTCGAACTTCTACCGTCGGCACCATGACCACTGCCCCGCCCATCCCCCGCGCGGTCTGGATCGCCTCCGGCGTCATGGCCCTCGGCGGTTTCCTGGGCAACATGGACGGCTCGATCGTCGCGGTCGGGCTGGAATCGATGAGGCTGCACCTGGGGGTCAGCCTCATCGAAATCCAGTGGGTGGCGACGGCCTTCCTGCTCGGCCTCTCCGCCGCCCTCCCGCTGACCCCGTGGCTCGTCAGGAAACTCGGCGCCGGACGGCTCTGGCTCTGGGCCCTGGCCGCGTTCCTGCTCACGTCGATCGCCTGCGCCCTCGCCCCGGACGCCGGCACGCTGATCGCCTTCCGCGCCCTGCAGGGCATGGCCACCGGAGTCATGGTCACCGCCGGGCAGACCGTGATCGGGCTGGCCGTCGGCCCGGACCGGCTCGGCCGCACCATGGGCACGCTCGGCCTGGTCGTCGGGCTGGCGCCGGTCGTCGGGCCGAGCGTCGGCGGCTTCCTGCTCGCGCACTTCTCCTGGCCGGTGCTGTTCTGGCTCAACCTGCCGATCGGCCTGCTCGCGTTCGGCCTGGCGCTGCGGTACGTCCCGCGCGGCGACCGCGGGCAGCCGCCGCCGGTGGACTGGCCCGGCCTGGCCCTGATCACTCTCGGCCTGCCGCTGCTCGTCTACACGCTCACCGAGCGGAACGCGCTGTTCGCGGCCGTCGGCGCCGTCGCGCTCGCGGCGTTCGTCCGGCGTTCGCTGCGCGTGCGGCACCCGGTGCTGGACCTGCGGCTGGCCGCGCGGCCGGTCATGGGCCCGGCGCTGGCGTCGGTCCTGCTCGCCGGCGCCGGGATGTTCGGCGCGGTCCTGGTGCTGCCGCTGTGGTTCCAGGTCCGCCTCGGGGCCGGCCCCGCCGAAGCCGGCGTCCTGCTCGCGCCGATGGGCCTGGCCACGACGGTGTTCGTGCTCGTCGCCGGCCGGCTCACCGACCGCCACGGCGGCGGCACCGTCTCGCTCACCGGGTCGGTGGTGGTGCTGGCGGCGACCGTCCCGCTACCGTGGCTCGGCCCGGACGCGCCGATGTGGCTGATCCAGGTGCTGCTCGTGGTCCGCGGCGCGGGACTCGGGCTGTCGATCATGCCCGCGTCGACGGCGGCGTACGCGTCGGTCGCCGCCGGCGAACTCGGCCACGCGACGGCGTTGGTCAACATCGTGATGCGCGTGGGCGGCGCGGCCGGGGGCGCGTTGTGCGTGATCGTGCTGTCGCGCGGCCTCACCGCCGGCCCGGCGACCGGGTTCGGCTGGGCCTTCGGTGTCCTGGGTGCCGTGTGCGCGCTCGGCACCGCGGCGACGGCGTGGCTCCGGCACGCGGAGCGTACGTCCACAGTGGACACCACGGCCTGATCCACCTGGGAACCTGGCGCGAACCCCCGATTGGTGATTTCCTGGAGCCGGACAACCACTGTCGGTAAAGGGGAAGGGCTGGCATGGCGGGGGTAGCGAAGCTGTTGACCGCGACCGCGGTACTGGGGAGCCTGCTGGCGGCGACGCCGGCGAACGCGGCCCCGGCGGCGATCGACTGGCAGCCGTGCGCGGACGCGCCGGGCGTGGACTGCGGCACGGTGACCGTGCCGATCGACTGGGCCCACCCGGATCGCGGCACCGCGAGCATCGCGCTCGCGCGGCGCAAGGCCACCGATCCGGCGGCGCGCATCGGGTCGATCCTGATGGACCCGGGCGGCCCCGGCGGGCCGGGCGCCGGCGAGGTCGAGGCCGGCTGGTCGCTTTCGCCGGAGATCACCAAGCGGTTCGACACCGTCGGTTTCGACCCGCGCGGCGTCGGCGGCAGCACGCAGATCAAGTGCGGGCTCGACGAAGTCATCGCCGACCACCCGGAAGTTCCGCGCAACCAAGCCGAATTCGAGCAGCTCGCGGCGTACAACCGGAAGCTCGGCGAGAGCTGCAACCGGCTTTCCGGGCCATTGGGCCGGTTCGGCGACACCGCCAGCGTCGCGCGGGACATGGACGCGATCCGCGCCGCGCTCGGCGACCGGAAGCTGACCTATTACGGGGTTTCCTACGGCACCCTGATGGGCCAGCAGTACGCCGAGTTGTTCCCGGACAAGGTCCGCGCGCTCGTGCTGGACAGCAACATGGACCATTCGCAGTTCACCGCGTTCCAGTTCCTGAACAGCGAAACGCAGTCGGTGCAGGCGGAGTTCGGCGAGTTCGTCGCGTGGTGCGACCGGACGCCGAGCTGCGCGTTGCACGGCCGGGACGTCTCGAAGCTGACGCGAGACCTGCAGGACAAAGCCGCGCGCGGGGAACTGAAAGACCCGCAGAGCGGTGAGGTCGTCACGCCGCTTTCGCTCGCGGGGCTGATCCAGGGCTCCTTCTACGGCCCGAGCTGGGACAGGCTGGCGACGGTCCTCAAGTCGCTCGCGGACGGCACCCCGCCGCCCGCGTCGGCGCGGCTGAAGGACGACATCCCGGTCAACACCGTGTTCCAGAGCGTGTTCTGCGACGACTGGAACCTGCCGGTGCACAACTACGCCGAGCTCGAGGCCTACCGCCGGACGGCCGCGGCGCTCGCACCGGACGTCAAGGTCAACTCGCTGGGCTGGCGGGCGGTCACCGGCTGCGTCGGCTGGCCGAACAAGACCAGCAACCCGCAGCACCCGCTGCAGGTCCACGGCGCGCCGCCGTTGCTGATGCTGAGCAGCAAGTACGACCCGGCGACGCCGTACGCGTGGTCGCAGGCCGCGGCCCGGCAGAGCGGCAGCACGTTGCTCACCTACGACGGCTGGGGCCACGGCGCGTACTCCAAGAACAGCCAGTGCGTGATCAAGGCAACCGACGACTACCTGATCACCGGCAAGCTCCCGGCGCGCGGCACGCACTGCGCGGCGGTGGAGCCGGGGTCGGCCGAAGCCCGGATCGCCGGGCCGAAACCGCCGTCGACGATCGGCTTCTGACGCTTCCGTCGCGTGGCCGGAACGAGGCACAATCGTTCCGGCCACGTGTCGGAGGGAGCTCAGCATGCTTCGTCGATTTCTCGTCCTGGCCGCGGTGGTCATCGCGGCGAGTTCCCTCCTGACGGCGCCGGCGCAGGCGACGTCCCGCCACGGCGGGTACCTGGCGCTCGGCGACTCCGTCGCGTTCGGTTACCGGCCCGAAGCGGGCGAGGACTACCCGAACGCGGCCAACTTCAGCGGCTACGCGGAGAAATACGCGGCCTTGCGCGGGCTTCGGCTGGCGAACGCGTCGTGCCCGGGTGAGACGACCGGGAGCCTGCTGGTGGTCACCGCTCCGAGCAACGGCTGCGAAAACGGCTACCGCTTGGCGTATCCCCTGCACGTTTCGTACGCGGGCAGCCAGATCGGCTACGCCGTGCAGTACCTGCGGACCCACCGCGACACCCGGCTCGTGACGCTCACGATCGGCGCGAACGACATGTTCCTGTGCCAGGACAACACCCCGGACCACTGCACGGGAGCGTCGTTCACCGCCGCGCTGAACCAGGTGAGCCGCAACCTCGCGTCGATCCTGTCGGCGGTGCGCGCCCAGTACCGCGGCGACGTGGTGCTGGTGTCGTACTACTCCCTCGACTACCGCGACCCGACGCAGGTGGCGCAGGTCAAGGCGATCAACGCGGCGCTGACCCAGGTGACCCGCCGCTACCACGGCAAGATCGCCGACGGCTTCACGGCGTTCCTGCTGGCATCCCTGCGCACGGGCGGCGACCCGTGCGCGGCGGGCTTGCTGGTGAAGCTGTCAACGGGCGGCTGCGACGTCCACCCGAGCGCGGCCGGCCACCGAGCGCTGACGGCGGCGCTGGCGTTCGCGCACTAGACGGTCCGAACCTCGACCCCGGCGGCTTCGAAGGCCCGCACAGCTTCGGGATCGGCGTCGGTATCGGTGACGAGGGCGTGGACCTGGGTGGTTTCACAGATCCGGGCAAAGGCCCGCCGCCCCAGCTTGGACCCATCGGCGACGGCGACCACACGCTCGGCGCGTTCGACCATCAGCCGGTTGATGCTGGCCTCGCCTTCGTGGTGGGCGAAGGCGCCGGCGTCGGCATCGAAGGCGTCGACGCCGAGGAAGAGCAGATCGATGCTGAGCTCACTGAGCACGCGAGTGGCGAGCGGCCCGCTCAGTTCGAAGGATTGAGGCCGCGCAACCCCACCGGTGACGACGATCTTGACGTTCGGCCGCACGGCCAGCTCGTGCGCGATGTTCAGGGCGTTGGTGACAACGGTGAGCCCGGGAGCGCTGTTGAGATCGGACCGCATGGCCAGAGCGCGCGCAACCCCGGCGGTGGTGGTCCCCCCGTTGAGGCCGACAACCATGCCTTTGCCGACTTCCCCCGCCGCGGCGGCGCTGATCCGCTGCTTTTCCGGGACGTGGCGGGCGGTCTTGTAGCGCAGGGGGAGGTCGTAGGCGAGGTCGTTGGCCACGGCACCGCCGCGGGTGCGGGTGAGGAGCTGTTGTTCGGCGAGGTGGTCGAGATCCCGCCGGATGGTGGCCGCGGAGACGTCCAGTTCCACCGCCACGTCCTCGACGTCGATCTTTTCCCGCTGGCCCAGCATGTCCAGGAGGGTGGTGAGTCTTTCGTGCCGGGCCATTCGCGGTGCTCCCTAGCTTGGCTTCGCGCATTCCCGTGCGCTGTTGGCCGGTGTTTCAAGCATTATGGTGCATTGGAGGTGTCTCTCGCACGCTACCCCTGCTATCACCTGTTCGTGTGGTGATCATGCGTTCGAAGTTGGCTAACCTTGTTTTATGGCAACGGAAGCGGTGTGGAAAGCGGATGCGATGGCTCTGGCCGATCGCATCTCCACTCTGCTTACTGTGGTGCGCTCCGCCGAGGCCGAGATCGGTGCGTTGCTGGTGGAGATCGAGTCCCGTGGGGTGATGGAGCTCTTCGGCTACCGGTCTGTGGCTCGTCTCTTCGAGCACCTGGCGGACGTGCCCAAGTCCGCCGCGGAAACGGTTGTCAAACGAGCCCGCTCCCTGCACCCCGGTCACCACCTCGACAGCCCTGCCGCAGTCGCCCCCTCCACCGCCGCGGCGGCTGCGGAGGGTCGCCTGAGCAACCCAATGATCGACACCATCGTCGGTGCGCTCACGCAGATCCCGCCCGAACACCGCGAGGACGCCGAACAGCACCTCCTCACCTTCGCCGAAGACGCTGGCCACAAACAGGTCGCCGCCCTCGGCGCCCGCATCGTGGCGCACCTGGACCTCGACGGCCCCGAACCCGACACCACCGAACCCGCGGTTCCTGGCCGGGAACTCTCCCTGCGCCGCAAAAGAACCGGTATCTGGGAGCTGCACGGCCGCTTCGACGACGAAACCGGAACTCGGACCAGTGCCCTCCTGGACGCGCTGGCCGAACGCCGCACCACGGACGAGGGTGGCGATCACCGTTCTCCGCAGGAACGTTACGGCGATGCGTTCTCCGACGCGATCGACCTCGCGCTCAACGCCCCGACCCTGCCGATGCAGGCAGGCGAGCGAGCGCACGTGATGGTCGCAGTCCACCTCAACGATCTGAAGTCCGCAGTCGGCCAGGCAACCCTCGGCGACACCGGCACAATCACCGCAGCCGAGGCCAGAATCCACGCCTGCGACAGCATGATCATCCCAGCAGTCCTAGGCGAGAAAAACGAGCCGCTGAACCTAGGCCGCCTCCGACGCCTGATCTCCGCAGGCTTATGCCGAGCGCTCTACCTGCGCGACCGAGGCTGCGCCTTCCCCGGCTGCCACCGCCCACCAAGGCATTGCCAAGGTCACCACATCCGCCACTGGGCAGAAGGTGGCCCGACGAACTTGGACAACCTGGTGTTGATGTGCGCCCACCACCACCGACTACTGCACCGCTCGGGTTGGGAGGTCCGCATCGCTGCCGATGGCCTCCCGGAGTTCTTACCGCCGGCGTTCTTGGATAAGCGCCGAAAACCCAGGCGCAACAACCTGCATCAACCGCTGCCGTTCGCAGCCTGAGACAACCAAAGATGGGAAAGGCCCGCAGCCACCGGCTACGGGCCTACACCCACGCCCTCACCCACCGGTTGCTCCACGCTCTCACCCACCGGTTGCTCCCGCCACTGCCCGCACCGGAGTCACCACAGCCGTCGCCGCCACCAGGCCGCGCCACGAATCGGCTGCTCAGAATGAGCCCGCAAGTTGCTCCAGCGCCACCGAACCCCGCGGCTCCACCCACCGGCCACGAATCCTCAACTAAACACTCAAGCTCATTTGCGCATCGTCAATCGGCTTAGCGAGCAGATTCGAGCATCAAGTGAGCAGTAGCGCGCAGGAGAAGGGAGCGGCGGGTGGCTGAGCGGGCGCCAGCGGGCACGAAAAAGGCCACCCTCGATGAGAGTGGCCCGCGAAGAACGAGCAAGTGAAGATTCCGCCGCTCTGGAGCTGGGACTATCGCCGGCCGCGCCGGAGGGCCTGCGGTCCCAGGCGACGGTAGGCGGGCGGCGGGCGGCGGTTCCGGCCAGCGGCGGCGCCGGAGGGCCTGCGGTCCCAGGCGACGGTAGGCGGGCGGCGGTTCCCGCCAGCGGCGGCGGGCGGCGGTCCCGGGCGGCGGGGAGACGGGAGGCGGGCAGGCGATCTCGGCCGTCGGGCTGCGAACCTACCGGGCCTTGCGCCGCCAAAGGCCCGTGACCACGGCCAACGCACGAGAGCGAGGTGTCCGCGCCGCCGCTGGCTCCGGACCCACCCGGCGGCGCATGCGGTACGCCAGCTCCAACACCTCCAGGTCCTCGGGGCGGCGTCTGCCGTGCACGTCCGGGCGGAGCATCAGCTCCCCCACCGTCACTGGCTTGCCACTGGCACGGTGCACCGTGCGCGCCATCGGGAACCTCCGCTTGCTCGGCCTACCGGGAGCTGATGGCTGCCGATTCTATGAATCGGATTCGGGTTCGTCACCTTACTGGCCAGTTGTGTCTCGCGTGTTCATCGAACCGGTCAGCCGGCGCGTTAGCCTCGGGGCATGATCACCACTGGGGGCCTCACCGCGGCAGACCGGCCGGCCTGGGAAAACCTGTTCGCCGGCTACAACACGTTCTACGGCCGGACGCTCGCGCCGGAACTCGTGGAGCGCGCGTGGCGCGAGTTCGAGAGCGGCGAACGGATGCACGCGCTCGGTGCGCGGCTCGACGGCGAACTCGTCGGCATCGTGCACTTCTTCACGCACCCGAGCACCACCTCCGCCGACGTCTGCTACCTGCAGGACCTCTTCACCGACACCAAAGCCCGCGGCCGCGGGGCCGGCCGGGCGCTGATCGAAGCCGTCGCCGACTGGGCCCGGACCGAAGGCTGCGTCCGCGTCTACTGGCACACCCAGACCTCGAACACCACAGCGCGCCGGCTCTACGACCAGGTCGCGCTCGACAAGGGCTTCATGCAGTACCAAATCCCGCTCTGACGTCACCGCCGGTGGTGGCCGCAGCCGTCGTGCCGGCCGCGCCACCACGTCGAAAAGTCCGGGATCTCGTGCCGCACCGGCGCCGCCTTCTTCGGCGGAGCCGGAGCCGGAGACAGAGCCGGAGCCTTCAGAACCTTCTGCGGCTTCACCTTGCCGACGACCTTGACCGCCTTGGCCAGATTCCCGCGACGAACGGAATTCGAAACCGGCTGCACCGCAACCGGCGCGACCTCGTCAGGAGCACTCGCCGCGGGAACGGATTTCGGAGCCGGGGCGGCAGGCGGCACGACGACGTCCGCGGGGAACGGCACCAGCGCGGCCGCCGGTGGTTCCAGCCCGACCGGCGGCCACGACGCGCCCGCGCCGCGCTCGACCGGCATCGACACCGCCGTCGCGACGCCGCCGGTCAGCGCCAGCGCGCCGGCGACCACCGAGAACACCCGCAACCGGGCCAGCGAGCGCAAAGCCTGCGGTTTCTCGCGGTGCCGCGGCGGCTCGCGGTGCCGCCCGTCGGTCGCGGACCGGACCAGCAGCTCGGCGACCGTGACCGCCTCGCCGCGCGGAGCCCTGCGTGCCATCAAACCCTCCACCTGGGCCGACCGGACGCGGGCAACTGCGTCCGGACGGCCGATCATAGGAATGGTCCAGCTTCCTGTAAAGGCTTGTTCACCCAGCGTTTCTAGGCGAGCCGGCCGCCACCGTCCACGTGCAGCACCGTGCCCGTCACGAACGGGTTCGCCAGCGCCTGCAGGGTCGCCGCGGCGACGTCCGCCGGACGGCCCACCCGGCGCGCCGGATTCGCTTCCGCGGTGCGGCGGAAGAAATCGTCCTTCCCCTCGCCGAGGCGATCCCACGCTCCCGAGTCGACGATGCCCGGCGAGACGGCGTTGACGCGGATCGGCGCGAGTTCGACCGCGAGCGCCTCCGCGAGGAACGCGACCGCGCCGTTCGTCGTCGCCATCACGACCCGCTCACGCGCCGGGCGCCACGCCGCGACCCCGGAGAACAACGCGATCGCGCCACCGTCCCGGAACCTCGGCGCGAACTGCCGAGCCAGTAGCAAGGGCCCGATCACCTTGGCGTCGAAAGCCCGGACGACGGCGTCCCGCGAAAGCGTCGCGAGGGGCCCGTTCGCCGGCGCCGCCGCGAGCGTGACGAGGTAATCGAGTTCGCCGACCTCCTCGGCAAGCGCTTTCAGCGACGATTCTTCGCCGAGATCCGCGAATGCGGCGCGAATACCGGGAACGGCGATCCGCACCGGGTCCCGCCCGGCCAGGACGACGTCGGCGCCCGCCGAGTGCGCGTCCACCGCGATCCGGCGCGCGATCCCCGATCCGCCGCCGACGACGACCAGCCGCTTTCCTTCGAACGACATTTTCGTGCTCCTTCCGTTTCGCATACCGGAGTCAGCGCGGCGGACCGCCGGAACCATCCCGTCGCGATCCGAATCTTTTCGATGGCTGCGATAGAATCGGCGAATGCCTACGCTGCGCGCCCTCGAGTGCCTGGTCGCCGTGCTGGACGCCGGGTCGATCACCGAGGCGGCCGCGCGGCTGCACCTCTCGCAACCCGCGCTGTCCCACCAGATCGGCGCGCTCGAACGGGAACTGGGCACGCCGGTGCTCGAACGGCTGCCGCGCGGCGTCCGCCCGACCGCCACCGGACGCGCGGTCCTGGCCGACGCGCGGGCGGCGCTGGCCGCCGCCGACCGCGTGGTCCGGACCGGCCGCGCGGTAGCCGGCGGCGGCGAAGGCACGCTGCGGATCGCGTGCGCGGAGAGCATGACCGCCGGGCTGCTCGCGCCCGTCCTGCGGGCCTGGCACCGGCACCGCCCCGGCGTGTCGATCACCCTGGCCGAGACGACGAGCGCGGACGCGCTGGTGACAGCGCTGGAAGCGGGCGAAGCGGACGTGGCCATCGGGCCGCGGCCGACCCGCTGGACCGGGCACGCCGAACTGGTGGGACGCGAGGAGGTCGTCGTCGCCCTGGCCGCCGACCACCCGCTCGCCACCCGGGCGGCGGTACCGATGGCCGAGCTGGCCGGCCTGCCGGTGGTGCACTACCACCCGGACAACGGCCTGGGCGGCTGGCTCGACGAGGAGGCGGCACGGCACGGAACCGTGCTGAGCGCGGTGATGCGGACGAAGCAGGCGGCGACGGCGGCCCAGCTCGCGGCGGCCGGGCTGGGCGTGGCGCTGGTCCCGGCGACCGCGCTGACCCGCACGTTCGCGGGTGCGCTGCGGCGGCTGAAGCCCGCGCTGCACCGGGACGTCGTCACGTTCACCGCGACGCCGTCGGATCCACTCGTCCGGCGGTTTCGCGCGGACGTACGGCACCGCGGGATCGCCCTTCCGGGCGCTCTGCAGGGCAAACTCTCCTCAGCACCGCGTTAAGTCCTGGTGAATGTGACAGATTTCCTACGAAGGTTTTGTGCCATCAGGACGAACTTCTCTTCGCCACCCCGATTTCGCTGTGCTATTCGCCAAAGTTTGGTTCCATCGGATAGCTTGCTCCTACCGGCCAGTACCGGCGGTGGGGCCGATCGGGTGAGGCGATCAGCGAAGATCAAGGGAAGCGGGGACGCACCATGGCGAAGCACCGGCCACGTCGCAAGAGCTCGCGGACGGTCCGCCGGGCCGCGGCCGCGCTCGCGGGCGGAGCGCTCGTCGTGCTGCCGACGCTGACCACCGGCCTGCCCGTGCCGGTCGTGGTCGCCAACGCCGGGGACGCTCTGCCGAACCAGGCCGCCCCGCTCCAGCAGCCGAACATCGTCATGCCGCCCGTCGCCGTCGACGGCAGCCTCCCGCAGCCGCCGCTGCCCACCCCGCTGGTCGTGCCCGGCGGGCGCGCGGGCTCCGCGGGCATCTCCGGGCCGCTCGGCATCCCGGCGAGCATGCTCAAGGCCTACCAGAACGCCGCCGCGATCCTGGCCAAGGAGCAGCCGAACTGCCACCTGGACTGGGCGCTGATCGCGAGCATCGGCCGGATCGAGTCGAACCACGCGCGCGGCGGGTACGTCAACGCCAACGGCGACACCCTTGAGCCGATCCTCGGCCCGGTGCTCAACGGCGCCGGCGCGTTCGCCGCGATCCCGGACACCGACGGCGGCAAGTACGACGGCGACGCGGTCTGGGACCGCGCGGTCGGCCCGACGCAGTTCATCCCGTCGACGTGGCGCGGCTACGCCTCCGACGGCAACGGCGACGGCGTGTCCAACCCGAACAACATCTACGACGAGGCCCTGGCCACCGCGCGCTACCTGTGCTCGGGCGGACTGGACCTCTCGACGGACGCGGGCCAGCGCCTGGCCGTCCGCCGGTACAACAACTCGCAGTCCTATGTGGACACGGTGCTGGCGTGGGCCGCGGCCTACCGCGGCGGCGTGGCCCAGCTGCCCGACAGCGAGGTCCCGATCGGCACGCCGAACGCCCCGGACGCGGCCGCCGCCGGTGGCCCGGTCGGCGCGCCCGCCCCGCCGGCGCCGCCGGTGGTCGCCCAGCCGCCGGGCTCGCTCCCGGTCACGACGACGCCGCCGGGCAGCACGCCGCCGTCGTCCACGCCGACCACCAAGCCCAGCACGCCCACGTCGGACCCGACCTCGACCCCGCCCTCGTCCAGCACGCCGCCGGAGACGACGTCGAGCACGCCCACGACCAGCAGCGCGGCGCCGACGAGCACCGCCGCCGACTCGGCGAGCACCCCGACCGAATCCACCACGACCAGCCCGACGGGATGAGCCCGGTGGAGCCGTTCCTGGTGCACATCCGCTGCGACACCGACGGCTACACCCACGCCGTCACCGAGGACGAGTTCGCGGCGGGCCGGCACGACGGGCGGTTCCGCGCGGTGTGCGGGCACGTGGTGCTGGCGGCGCCGATGATCGAGGCGCCCGGCCGGTTCGACCCCGTCTGCCGGGTCGTCCTGCGCGACGCGCCCGAGCCGTCGGTGCCGCGGCAGGAGCGGCGCCGGTCGAGGTGGCGGACCCGGCGTTAGCCGACCTGCGCCTGGATGCCGTCCAACATGCGGTTGAGCCCGAACTCGAAGGCCGCTTCCCCTTGGCCCTTCGCGCTCTCGTCGAAGCCGCCGCCGAGCCAGATCCGGTTCATCGCCGGGTGCGCGTCGACGACGAAGTAGTTCTCCCAGAACGACGAGCGCTGGTGCCACCACGCTTCGGTCGACTGCCCGGTGCTGCGCTCGAGGCGCGTGTTCTCCGCGCCCAGCGCCGCGTTCGCGTCGACGTACGTGCCGATTCCGTTGGCCGCCGCGACGGCCTGCCGCGGCGGCAGCCCCAGATCGTCCATTATGGACAGCAGGTACTCCTGGCCCGCCAGCTGACCGGGCCCGAGCGGCGGCCGGACCCGCGAAACCTCGCACAGCCACGAGTGGGTGCGGTACGCCTCGCGCGTCCGCTCCGCGTACAGCGCCACCTGCGCGCGCCAATCCGCCGGCCGCGGCTCGCCCGGCCCGGGCAGCCGGCGCTCGACGAGCACGTCGTCGACCATCAGGTCCACCAGCTCGGCCTTGCCGGGGACGTACGTGTAGAGCGTCATCGTGCCGGCGCCGAGCTCCTTGGCGACGCGGTGCATCGACGCGGCGGCCAGCCCGTCGGCGTCGGCGACCGCGATCGCCGCGGCGACGATCCGCTCGATCGTCAGCGTCGGGCGGCGGCCCCGGGTCGGCTCGGCCGCGCCGCCGCGGGCGCGCCAGAGCAGCGCGAGGGTCCGGTCCACGTCGTCGGCACCAGTGCGTTCGGCGGTCATGCGCTCCCCTCGCTCCCCGCCGGTGATCCTACCCGGACCGGCCGTCCGACCTGGCATTCTGGAGTCATGACCCGACGCAAACCGCCCAAGGTCGCCTTCCGCTGGTGGGTCGACCGGCAGATCGACGAGGCCCGCGACCGCGGTGAGTTCGACGACCTGCCCGGCACCGGCAAGCCGCTGCCGAAGCCCACCGGCCACGACGCGGCGACCGACTGGGTGCTGCGGCAGGTCCGGGCCGGCGGCCACGACACCAAGGCGTTGCTGCCGCCGGCGCTCGCGCTCAAGCGCGAAGTCCAGGACCTGCCGGGCCGGCTCACCGCCGAACGGACCGAGCAGCGGGTGCGGGAGGTCGTCGACGACCTCAACACGCGGATCCGCCAGGCCTACCTCAACCACCACACGGGACCGCCGCTCACGGTGGCGCTGGTGGACGTCGAGGAGGCCGTGGCGGACTGGCGTCGCTCACGAGCCGCGTCGTAGCAGCGCCCGTTCCGCGGCGGTCCACGCCGTCGTCGTGAGCAGGTAGATCCCGGCGGCCTGCGGCAGGACGAGCGTCGCGAGCACCGTGCCGTAGGGCAGCAGCCGGATCAGCTTGCCGCCCGGCACGCCGTCGGCGGCCTGCCGGTTCTGCCGGACCGAGAACCACGCGACGAGCGCCAGCCCGGCGGCGACGACGTACACGAGCGGGCCGCCGGCGAGACCGTGCGCGCCCAGCGGCGTCCCCAGCAGGGTCGAGCCGAGCAGCGAGTTGGGCTCGCCGCCGATGACCGGCGTCGTGAAGAGCCGGTACATGACCGTGAAGAACGGCAACTGCAGCAGCATCGGCAGGCAGCCGGTGAACAACGAGGTCCCGGACTCCCGCTGCAGCTTGGTCACCTCCGCGGCGAGCCGGTCGCGGTCGCTTCCGTGCTTCGCTTGCAGCGTCTTGATTTCCGGCAGCAACGCGGCCCGGGCGCGCTCGCCGCGCGCGGCCGACCGGGCGAGGGGGTGCAGCAGGAGCCGCACCCCGAGGGTGAAAACGACGATGGCCAACGCGGTCGAGAACGGACCGGTCAGCGCGTGGATCAGGTGGTACGCGCCTTCGACGGGCACGTCGAGAAAGCCGAACATGGGCAGCACTCCGCATGAGCAGAAGGGGTGGGGGTGAGCGGAATGGCTGCGTCGAAGAGGTTCCTACGCAGCCGTGCTGCGGGAACCGGGTGCTCGTGGCCTGCTGCGTCCCGGGGCGCCGGGGTCGCGCAGGCGGATCGATTCGGCACGCCGGGCGCGGCGGCGCAGGGCGGTCGCGCGGCTGCGCACCGGCGCCGACCAGAGGGCGAGCTCAGCTCGGTGGGTGCTGCCGACCAGCAGCACGACCAGCAGGCTCGCGGCGGCGATCGAGGCGAAGGCGACCAGCGCCGTCGGGCTCGCGAGAACGGGGAACACCAGCTCCAGCAGTGTGTTCACGGCCTCGTCACCCCCTATCGCCCGAAACCCCAGGGTAGCGGAATCGCGACCCCCGGCGGTCCGGGGTAACAGCCCGATGGGCTGTAACCTGAATCGATGAGAGGCCAATTCGTCGTCGTGCCGATCCTGGCGCTGATCCTGCTGTTCACCGTGCCCTGGTGGACGCTCGTCCTCGCGCCGGACTGGGGCACGGCGGCCACGATCGCCGGCACCGCGGTGTTCGCGCTGGGCCTGGTGACCATGCCGGTCGCGATGTTCCGCGGGCACGCGCGGCACCAGGACGGCGCCGCGAAGCTCGGCGACTCGCTGCTGGCCGTGATCTGGGTCCTGTTCAGCTGGTCGGTCCTGAGCCTGGTGCTGCGCGCCGCGCTGCTCGGCGTCGACGACCCGCTGCGCTCGCGGATCGTCGCGGGCGCGACCTTCCTCGTGGCGGCCGGGCTGCTCGTGCACGGCAACCGCGTCGCGATGCGGGTGCCGCCGGTGAAGGCGACCGACGTCGTCATCCCGCGGCTCGGCCCCGGCCTCGACGGCCTGCGCGTGGCCGTGCTGACCGACACCCACTACGGGCCGATCGACCGGACGAAGTGGTCGGAGCAGGTCGTCGCGGCGGTCAACGCGCTCGACGCGGACGTCGTCTGCCACGCCGGCGACCTCGCCGACGGCGCGGTGGCCGCGCGCCGCAAGCAGGTCGACCCGCTCGGCGGCGTCCAGGCCGCGCTCGGGCGGTTCTACATCACCGGCAACCACGAGTACTTCGGCGAGGCCCAGGCCTGGATCGACCACATGGAAGGGCTCGGCTGGGACACGCTGCACAACCGCTCGACGCTGCTGGAGCGCGACGGCGACCGCATCGTGTTCGCCGGCATCGACGACCCGACCGGGTCGGCGTCCGGCCTGCCCGGCCACGGTCCCGACCTGGCGGCGGCGCTGGCGGACGCCCCGGCCGACGTCCCGGTGGTCCTGCTGGCGCACCAGCCGAAGCAGGTCAAGCAGGCGCGCGAAGCCGGCGTCGCGCTGCAGATCTCCGGGCACACGCACGGCGGGCAGATCTGGCCGTTCCACCTCCTGGTGCGGCTCGACCAGCCGACGCTGTCGGGGCTGACCCGGCACGGACCGACCCAGCTGTACAACAGCCGGGGCACCGGGTTCTGGGGGCCGCCGTTCCGCGTCTTCGCGCCCAGCGAAATCACGCTCCTCACGCTGCGCTCGGCCTGACCTCGAGGAAGTCCTCTCTCATTGATCGCCGGCTCACCGACAAATTTTTTTGTCTTGACAGTTTCGACAGTCGGATGCCACGCTGTTCGCCATGACCACCACGACGCTTCCCACCAGCACTTTCTCGTCCACCCGCACGCTGCTGACCTGCGGAATCCTCGCCGGGCCCGTCTTCGTCGCCACCGGCGTCGTCCAGGGCCTGACCCGCGCCGGCTTCGACTTCACGCGGCACCCCGCGAGCGTCCTGTCCAACGGGTCGCTCGGCTTCGTCCAGATCACGAACTTCCTGGTCACGGGCTTGCTCACGATCGCCGCCGCGGCCGGGATCCGGCGTGTGCTGCCCGGGCGGTGGGGGCCGAGACTCCTCACCGGCTACGGAATCAGCCTGCTGTGCGCGGGCGTGTTCCGCGCCGACCCGCAGGACGGCTTCCCGGCCGGGACGCCCGCGGGTCCGCCGTCGTCGATCAGCTGGCACGGCACGCTGCACTTCGCCGCCGGCGGCATCGGATTCCTCGCCCTGGTCGGGGCCTGCTTCGCGATCGGCTCGCACCTGGCACCCGCGCGGGCGTGGTACTCGCGGCTCAGCGGGTTGCTGTTCCTCGCGGGCTTCGCGGGCGTAGCGTCCGGATCGGCGAGCCCGGCCGTCACGCTCGGCTTCTGGGCGGCCGTGGTCGTCGCGTTCACGTGGCTCGCCGCCACGTCCACCTACCTGCTGTCGCGAGGAGAGGCCCGATGAGCACGACGGTTTCCGCCGACGGCACGAAGATCGCCTACACCCGCGCCGGGTCCGGCCCCGCGCTCGTCCTCGTCGACGGCGCGATGTGCTACCGCGGCTCGTCCCCGAACGACGCGCTCGCGAAGGAGCTGGCCACGCGCTTCACGGTGTACACCTACGACCGCCGCGGCCGCGGCGAGAGCGGCGACACCGGGCCGTACGCGGTCGAGCGCGAGGTCGAGGACCTCGCCGCGCTGATCAAGGAGGCGGGCGGAGAGGTCTTCCTGTTCGGCATCTCCTCGGGCGCCGCGCTGGCGCTGGAGGCGGCCCGCTCCTTGCCCGTGACGAAGCTGGCGCTGTACGAGCCACCGTTCGTCGTCGACGGCACGCGTCCCCGCGTCCCGGCCGGCTACCCGGCCCGGCTCGACGCGGCACTGGCCGCGGGCAAGCCCGGCACGGCGGTGAAGATGTTCATGACCGAGGGCGTCGGCTTGAGCGGCGCGACGGTGGCGCTGATGCGGATCATGCCGTTCTGGGCGAAGCTCAAGCGCGTGGCCCACACGCTCCCGTACGACACGGCGCTGGTCGGCGACCACCAGTCGGGTGCGCCGCTGCCAGCCGCGTGGCCCGAGGTGAAGGTTCCGACGCTGGTGGCGGACGGCGGCAAGAGCCCGGAGTGGATGCGCAACGGCGTGTCGTCGCTGGCGAAGGTGCTGCCGTCGGCCGAGTACCGGACGCTGCCGGGCCAGACGCACATCGTGAAGGCGGCGGCGCTGGCCCCGGCGCTGGCGGAGTTCTACCTGGGCTAGCCGCCCTCGTCACAACTCCCTTGCCCGGTCGATCACCGACCGGGCAGGGTGCAGGCGTGCCCACCCGCGCCCTGGTCTTCGACTTCGACGGGACCCTCGCCGACACCGAGTCCGCCGTCCTGCAGTCGTGGCGGGAGCTGTTCCTCGACCACGGCGTCGAGCTGCCGATGGAAGCCTGGTACGCCGTCATCGGGACGCAGCACACGACACCCGCCATGTTCGCCCTGCTCGCCGAGCACGTCCCGGGCATCGACCCCGAGGCGCTGCGGCCGAAGTCCAAGGCCCGCGTCTACGAACTCCTCGACGAGCTGGGCCCGCGCGACGGCGTCCGCACCTACCTGGAGACCGCGAAGCAGCACGGCCTGAAGCTCGCCGTGGCCTCCAGCTCGTCCGGGGCCTGGGTGAACCCGCACCTCGAGCGGCTCGGCATCGCGCCCTACTTCGACGCCGTCCTGACCGGGGACCTCCACAAGGCCAAGCCGGACCCCGACCTCTACCTCGCCGCCCTGGCCGCGCTCGGCACCACCGCGGCGGAGACCATCGCCTTCGAGGACACGCCCCACGGCGTCACCTCCGCCAAGGCCGCCGGGCTGACCTGCGTCGCCGTGCCGAACGCCATCACCGAGAGCCTCGACTTCGGCCAGGCCGACGTCGTGCTCCCGTCCTTCACCGCCAAGCCGCTCGAGGCCCTACTGACCCACTAGCTCCAGCAGCCGGTCCAGGAACGGCAGCTGGCCCTTGACCAGCTTTTCGCGCGCGACCTCGAGCGAGAACCACGAAACCCGGTCCACCTCGGGGAACTCCTGCTGCCGGCCCGAGCGCGGTGGCCACTCCATGCTGAACGTCCCGGGCACGACCGACGCCGGATCGAGGTCCGCTTCGACCGCCCACGCCGTGACGACCTTGCCGCCGGACTGCTTCACCTCGCCCAGCGGGACGTACTCACCGGACGGCGCCGGCAGGCCCAGCTCCTCTTCGAACTCACGCCGCGCGGCGTGCTCCGGCTCCTCGTCCGGATCCAGCTCACCCTTGGGCAGCGACCACGCCGCCGCGTCCTTCTTCGCCCAGAACGGCCCGCCCATGTGCCCGAGCAGCACTTCGACGTCGTCGCCCCGCCCGCGGTGGAGCAGGAGCCCGGCACTGCGTTTGCCCGCCATCGCCCCAGTCAACCGCATGCGGCCGGCCGGCCGAACAGGACACCGGCGTTCGTCGCGCGGGGTCGCTGACCCAGGACGTCGTAGGCGGCCCAGACGCTGACCTGGGTGGCGGTGAGGACCGGACGGCCGGCGGCTTCGTCGAGCCGGTCGGCGATCGCGGCGGTGTGCAGGGCGGTCTCGGGCAGGACCACGGCCTGGGCCTCGTCGTGGCGGCAGGACCGGACCAGCGCTTCGATCCGGTCGGCGGTCCACCCGGCGAGCTCGCGGTCGGAGGGGGCATCGGCGTCGACGCGGCCGACGGTGGTCGCGCCGGCTTCGGCGAGGCGCCGGACGAAGTGCGCACTGGCCGAGGGGTGGTAGACCGAGGCCAGGGCCACTCTCGTCAGCCCGAGCCGCCGCACGGCGTGCTGGAACGCCGAAGTCGTGCTGACCGTGGGCCGCCCGGTCAGCCGCCGCAGGGTGCGGAGCTGGCGGCCGACGCCGTGCTCGCCGTGCAGGAAACTGGCGCTGGTCACGGCGAAGATCGCCGCGTCGAAGCCGTCCAGTGCGGGGATCACCCGCTCGAGGTGGGCGTCCGAGCCCAGCTCGCGGACCGCGGCGTAGGTCTGCTCGGTGCCGAGCGCGGACAGGTCCCCGACACCGTCCGGCCAGGGGAAGTGGACCGGGACGACTTCGGCCGGCGGATCGCAGCGCGCGGCGAGGTCGATGAAGTCGTCCTCGGCGGCGTCCGGCGTGGGGTAGAGCAGGGCCAAGCGGATCATCCTCGCGGGTACCCACGCGGCCCGAAAAAACTTTCGCGGGGTTGTCGATCCGGGGAGAAGCCACTCGACGCGTAGGCAGAAGGCAAGGAAGAACCCAGGGAAGGAACCCCGCCATGACCACCACCATCGCCCGCGAGACCCAGACCCGCACCGCCGCCACCCGGACCGCCCCGGTCACCGGCATCGTCGTCGGCGCGAGCCGGGTCGTGATCTCGTTCCTCTTCGGCTTCCACGGCCTGCAGGGATTCGGCTTCTTCGGTGGCATCGACGGCCAGGGCGGCGGCGTCCCGTTCGGCTCGTTCCCCGGCTGGTGGGGCAGCGTCCTCGAGCTCGTGGGCGCGGTGCTGCTGTTCGCCGGGCTCGGCAGCCGCGCGGCCGCGATCCTGCTGTCCGGCGTGATGGCGTACGCCTACTTCACCGTGCACGCGCCGATGGGGCTGCTGCCCCTGCAGAACATGGGCGAGCCCGCCGCGGTGTACGCGTGGATCTTCCTGCTGTTCGCCGCGATCGGCCCGGGCCGGTTCGCCGTCGACAACCTGATCAAGCGCCGCCGCTGAGCCGAACCCCGGCGCGGTCCGGTCAGTAGCCGCCCTGGGCGGCCGCGAGGTCGGACCGCGCCATCACGTGTTCCATCAGGCTCGTCAGGACCTGCTTCGTCGACTCCCGCTCGCGCGCGTCGCACAGCAGCAGCGGGACGTCCATGCCGACGTCGAGCGCCTGCCGGACCTCCTCGGTGCCGTAGCGGTACGCGCCGTCGAAGCAGTTCACGCCGACGACGAACGGCAGGTTGCGGCGCTCGAAGAAGTCCACCGCCGCGAAGCAGCTGTCCAGCCGGCGGGTGTCGGCCAGCACGACGGCGCCGAGCGCGCCTTCGGCCAGCTCGTCCCACATGAACCAGAACCGGTCCTGCCCCGGCGTGCCGAACAGGTACAGGATCAGGTCCGGGTTGATCGTGATGCGGCCGAAGTCGAGCGCGACCGTCGTGGTGGTCTTCTGCTCGATCCCCGAGAGGTCGTCGACCCCCTCGGACGCGGTCGTGATGACCTCTTCGGTGCGCAGCGGCGGCACTTCGCTCACCGAGCCGACCATCGTGGTCTTGCCGACCCCGAACCCGCCGGCGATGAGTACCTTGACCGCGGTCGCGGTCAGGTTCCGCCGGGGATCAGAGTTTCCGGATGCCATCAAGGACCGCCTGCAATACGTGTCGGTTGGGGGTTTCCTGGACCGGTGCCGCGGTGCGGAACAGCACCAGGTTCTGCTCGATGAGGTCGCTGAGCATCACCTTGACCACCGGCAGCGGCAGGTCGACGCGCGCGGCGACCTCCGCCACCGAGACCGGCCGCTGGCACAGGGCGATGATGCGCGCGTACTCCGGTTCGAGCATGCCCGCTTCGTGCGCCGTCCGCAGCGCGACGACGAGCGTGATGAGGTCGAGCCCGAGCGTGTCCGACCGCGTGCGGCCGCCCGTGACCGCGTAGGACCGGACCAGGGGGCCGGCCTCGTCGTCGAACCAGGCTTCGTGCCGCCCGCTCATGGCGACGTGGGCTGGACGCCGGCGCCGGTCCGCGGAGCCGAGGTGAGCACCTGACCGACCCGCTTCACCATCAGGTTCATCTCGTACGCGACGAGGCCCATGTCCGCGTCTTCGCGGGCCAGGAGCGCGAGGCAGGCGCCCCGCCCGGCCGCCGTCACGAACAAGAACGCGTGGTCCATCTCGACCATCGTCTGACGGACGTTGCCGCCGCCGAAGTGCCGGCCGGTCCCGCGGGCGAGGCTCTGGAACGCCGAGGCGACGGCCGAAAGGTGCTCGGCGTCCTCCTCGGACAGGTTGCCCGACCGCCCGATGAGCAGGCCGTCCGAGGACAGGACCACCGCGCGGTCCGCCCCGGCGACCCGCTTGACGAGGTCGTCCAGCAGCCAGTCGAGCTCACTGACGTTGGCCATTAGTCGCGCTCTCCGTACCTGTCGTCGTTCTCAGCCGGTTGTTCTTCGTCACGGGCCCGGCGGGTGCCCTGCTGGAAGGCGGAAAGCCTGCTGCGGGCGGCTTCCGGCGAGTCCAGCCTGACCTCTTCGCGCTCCTGTGCGGGCCTATCTTCCCGCAACTGCGGAACGAGGCTCTGCTGACGTCGCCGTTGCGGCAGCGGCGGGCGGCCGGGGGCCTCCGGGCGGCGCGGCTGCGAGGGCCGGCCTTCGGGCACCGCGGGCCGCGGTTCCGACGGCGGCCACGCCGGCTGCGGCGCGGCCGGGCGGGCCGGGCGCGAGGTCCGGGCGGACGGCGCGGCCGGGCGCACCGGCGCGACCGCCGGCTGCGCCTGCGTCGGCTGGCTGACCGGCTCGGACGCCGGCACGGACCCGACCGGGACCGGCGTCGGCGCCGACGGCGGCTGCGCCGGGGCCGGCGGCGCGACGGGCGCGATCGGCTCGGGCTGGGTCACCGGCGCCGGCGGCTCGGTGCGGTGGCGGGCCGGGCGGCGGACGGGCCGGCGCAGCGGCGCGACCTCGTCGTTGGCCGGCTCCTGATCGACCGGGTTCGGCACGAGCTCCGGCTTCGGCGGCGTGATCGGCTGCTCCGGCTCGCTCTCGGCGAGCGGGGCGAGCAGGTCGGTGCGCACCAGCACGATGGCCCGGGTGCCGCCGTAGGCCGACTCCCGCAGGTGGACCTGGATGCCGTGGCGGGCGGCCAGCCGCGCGACCACGAACAGGCCCAGGCGCGGCTCGTCGGACAGCGCCATGATCCCGAAGTCCGGCGGGTTGGCCAGCATCGAGTTGATCTCTTCGGTCTGGTCCGGCTCGAGCCCGAGGCCCTGGTCCTCGACCTCGATCACGACGCCCTTGCCGACCACGTTGCCGCGGACCTCGACGCGCGACTGCGGCGGTGAGAACGACGTCGCGTTGTCGATCAGCTCGGCGAGCAGGTGCACGAGGTCGCCGACGACCGGGCCGCGGATGGCGATCTGGGGCAGCGCGGCCGTCTTCACGCGGGCGAAGTCCTCGGTCTCGGCGGACGCGCCGCGGACCAGCTCGGCCAGCCCGACCGGGTTGCGCCACTGCCGGCCCGGCTGCCCGCCGCCGAGGATGATCAGGTTCTCGGCGTTGCGGCGGGCGCGGGTGGAGAGGTGGTCGAGCTGGAACAGGGTGTCCAGCTGCTCCGGGTCCTCCTGCTTGCGCTCGGCCTGGTCGAGCACCTTGAGCTGGCGGTGCACGATGACCTGGCTGCGGTGGGCGATGTTGAGGAACACCGTCTTGGTGCCCTCCTTGATCTTCGCCTCGTCGATGGCGGCCGCGATGGCGGTCTGCTGCGCCTTGTTGAACGCGTCGGCGACCTGGCCGATCTCGTCGGTGCCGTGGTCGAGGAAGTGCCCGCCCTCTTCGAGGTCGACGGGCTCGCCCGCCTGGACCCGGGCGACCAGCTCCGGCAGCCGGACCTCGGCCGCGTCGAGGGTGTCCTCGCGCAGCCGGTGCAGGCGGCCGATGAGCCGGTTCGACAGCCGGACGGCGACGAACACCACGAAGACCGCGAACAGGACGGCGATCACGCCGGCGATCAGCGACTCGGTGAACGTCGAGTCGGCGTCGTCGATCGCGGCCGCGCTCGCGTTCGAGCTCTGCGCGACGAAGATGCCCATCAGGGCGTCGCCGACCTGACGCGCGGCGGTGCGCCACTGGTCCTGCGCCACCGGCAGCTTCGAGAGGTCACCGCGCAGGAAAGCGGTTTCGACCTGGGTGACCGTCTGCCACGGCTGGCTGGCCAGCAGCTGGTCGTACTTGGCCTTGACCTCGGGGATCATCTTCGGCGCCGACGCGTCGAGCTGCGCGTGGTAGGCACCGACCTGGCCGACGTAGGTGCGGAACTCGTCGTTGCCGAGCCCGCCGGCGGCGAGCCCCGCCGCGGCGAGCGCGTCGCTGCGCTGCATCTGGTCCGCGGCGGTGAACATCGGGATGGCGGTCAGCCGGTCGAACGCGTTCTGCGCGCCGCGGGCGTTCTGCGCCAGCCCGGCGACGCCGTCGGTGAACTGGTCGATGATCTTGTTGTAGTAGCCGAAGGCCTGCAGCATCTGCATCTGGCCGCCGTCGACGGCCTGGCGGGTCTGCGGCAGCTGCTGGAACAGCCCGAAGAACGTGGCGATGTTCTTCTGGACGCTCGGCGGCGTCCCGTCGTAGTCGGCGAAGTTGTCGCGGAGGTTCTCGATCTCCTTGGCGGCGGTCGCGTCGACCTTCGGCCGGATGGCCGCGAGCACGGCCCGCTGGTTGCCCTGGCCGGCCAGGAGGCTCAGCGTCGCCTGGCGCTCCTGCTGGAGCGCGGCGAAGAACGGGATCGCCGGGGCTTCCGAGTTCCGGATCTTGGTCGTGTAGTCGCGCGCGGTCACCGCGTCGTAGATGAGGTAGCCCGCGAGGGCCACGCCGACGAGCAGCAGGGCAACACTGGGGATGAGCGCGATCGTGAGCACGCGCTTCCGAATCGAGGATCCCCGGTTGCGTCGAAGAGAAATCTGCTTCACCTGGGTCCGTTTTCCTTCCGGCAGTACATGGTTTCGGGTCGCCCGAGGCGGTCAACACCCGGATTCCGACCAGCCGGATCAACATCACCGTGGTCTGCTTCGCCCGCGACGACGGTATGCAGCCGCTCAGGGCGCGTCAAGTCCGTGGCGAGAACGTGATCTTGGAACGGTGACCCGTCCACACTTGCTGCCTGCGCTTGGAAAGTCCACCACCGAAAGTCGTGACGTTCGTCCCAGGTCGACTTCCGTTCCGCCCCTTGGGTGCAGGCTCTTCGGTGGTGCGATCGACCCAACGGTCCGGCGAGGATCCGCTACGTACGGAAGAGCCGGATGGTTCGGTGAGAAAGGTCACGAGTGCGCCGCGCCGATCGGCGCCGGCTCGTTCGTCCGGGGTCCCCGGTCTCCGCAAAGCGGAATTGCGTGGCATTCGACACCATCGCCACGGATTCACCGGGCGGGCAGCCGAAATTCCCGCCATTCCGCATACGCAGTGGTTCGACCACCGCGCGTGGCGCCCGCGAGGGGCCTGGAACCGGTTCCGCGGCCGTCAGCCCCGGAACTCGTCGGCGAGGGTGTTCCAGAACTGCAGTTCGTAGCTCTGGAACAGCCGGGCGTAGAGGTGGGCTTCGCGTTCGTCGAGCCGGTGCGCGTCGATCCCGGCCTGGATCGCGGCGAGCGCTTGTTCTTCGATTTCCGGAACGTCCGCAGCGAAGAAGTCGAAGAACGCGCACTCGGCGTCGCCGAAGCCGTAGTGGCGGCGCATGGCCGCGGCGACGTCGGCGCAGTACCGGCCGAAGGCGGCGAAGTTCGCGTAGATCCCCGCCGCGGTCGCCGACGACTCGCCGTTCAGCGCGAGCCACGCGACGTACGCGGGGTAGGCCTGGCAGCCCGCCCGCGGCCGTTCCTTCCCGTGGTCCGGACCGGCCGCCGCGATCAACGCGTCGAGCATCCCGTTCGCCTGCTGCTCCCCCGGCGCGAGACCGCCGAAGAAGGTCCGCGCGTTCGGCTCGTCGGCGCGGGCGGCGAGCGCGTGGAAGCTGCGCCAGTCCGAGAGCGTGATCCGCTTCTCCTCCGCGGCGAGCGCGGCGAACACCGCGCGCGGCGCGCGGCCGGCGGCGAGCAGCGGGACGAGCCGGTTGTCGTCGTCGCGCGGTGCGAGCTCCGCCTGGATCTCGTCATGCAGTTTCCGAGCCGACCTCGTCATCGCATTCCCCCCTGGAAGTCCCCTCCATTGAACCGGAGTTCGCGCGCCGGCGCCCGTGTGCACTGTGGACAGTCGTGGGGAGCTGACCGCGAAGGGCCGGGTAAAGGGGGCGTTTGACGTGGCCGCGATTCTCTATCCACCTCGGCGGGGAGCCAATACAGTGTGGGCCATCTTCAGCACCGAGGAGGCCAGCGTTGACCACCCCGTCCGTCGCCGAGCAGACCGAAGGCCTGACGATCCCGCGGCTGCTGCACCGCAACGCGGTCGACTACCCGGACCTGCCGGCGATCACCTCGCTCGACATCGAAGGCAAGCCGACGCTCAGCTGGCTGGAGTTCCGCACCGCGATCGCGGAGGTCTCGCGCGGCCTCGCCGGGCTCGGGCTCGCCGCCGGCGACCGGATGCTGATCATGGCACCCGGCTGCCCGGACCACATCATCGCCGACCTCGCCGCGACGCACCTGTCCGCGATCCCGTGCACCGCCTACGCCACGCTCAGCCCGGACCAGATCCGGTACGTCGCGCGGCACAGCGCGGCCCCGGTCGTCGTGCTCGGCGGCGAGACCGAGCTGGCGCGCTGGCGGCAGGTGCTCGACGACCTCCCGGCCCTGCGCCACATCGTCGTCATGGACGAGGCCGCGATCCCCGCGGGCGACGAGCGGTTCCACTCCTTCGCTTCCGTGCGGGAACAGGGCCGGGAAGCGCTTGCCGCCGACCCCGGCTCGTTCGAGGCGTCGTGGCAGGAGATCAAGCCGGACGACCCGCTGTCGATGATCTACACGTCCGGCACGACCGGCGACCCCAAGGGCGTCGTGCTCTCGCACCGCAACGCGATCCACCAGGCGTACGCGGTGACCGAGCTGCACCACCCGCCGATGCACGCGTCGAACATCGCGTACCTGCCGCTCGCGCACATCGCCGAGCGGGAGCTGTCGATCTACCTGCCGATCGTGTGGGCCGGGCACGTGCACACGCTCGCCGACCCGGCCGGCGTCGTCGGCGCGCTCGGCCAGGTGCACCCGGAAAGCTTCTTCGGCGTCCCGCGCGTGTGGGAGAAGATGGTCGCCGGGCTGAAGAACATGCTCGGCGGCGTCCCGGAGGAGCGGCGCACGGCGTTGCTGCAGGCGAACGAGCTGCTGCAGCAGGGCTACAAGCTGCGCAGCGCCGGGCAGCCGGTGCCCGAGGAGCTGGCCGAGAAGATCCGGCAGACCGACGAAGCCGCGCTCGCCCCGATCCGCGCGCTGCTCGGGCTCGACAAGGTGCTGGTCGCCTCCAGCGGCGCGGCCGCCCTGCCGGTCGAGATCATCTACTTCCTGGCCGGCCTCGGCGTCGAGATCTGCGAGGTCTGGGGCCTGTCCGAGACGACCGGCGCGGCGACGTCGAACTCCGGCGAGGCGTTCCGCGCGGGCACCGTCGGCAAGCCGCTCGCCGACATCGAGGTGAAGGTCGCCGAAGACGGCGAGCTGCTGGTGCGCGGCCCGATCGTCTTCCTCGGCTACCTGCAGGAGGACGGGACGATCGCCGACGCCACCGACGCCGACGGCTGGTACGCCACCGGCGACATCGGCACGGTCGACGAAGACGGCTTCGTGACGATCACCGACCGCAAGAAGGAACTGATCATCACCTCGAGCGGCAAGAACATCGCGCCGACCCGGGTCGAGGGCCTGCTCAAGGAGCACCCGCTGATCGGCCAGGCGGTCGCGATCGGCGACGACCGGCCGTACGTGACGGCGCTGATCGTGCTCGACGACGAGATCGCCCCCGGCTGGGCCGCGGCGAACGGCGTCGAAGCGTCGCCGGAGGAACTCGCCGACCACCCGGCCGTGCGCGCCGAGCTGGAACGCGCGGTCGAGTCGGCCAACAGCAGGCTGGCCCGGATCGAGCAGATCAAGCGCTACCACGTGCTCCCGAAGGCGTGGACGCCCGAGTCCGGCGAGCTGACCCCGACGCTCAAGCTCAAGCGCCGGGTCATCAACGACCGCTATTCGGCCGACATCGAGGCGCTGTATGCGGCGACGCGCGACCCCGAGCCGGCGGCCGGTTCCTAGGCAGTCCGGGGCGAGGTCGACTCCGTCCACTTGCGCAGCCGCGGCGGGACGCGCTTTTCCAGGCCGTAGTTCTCCAGGTGGGCGGAGAAGACCTCGTCGAACGCCTTCTGCACCGTCTCGGTGTCCCACACCGGGCGCTCGAGGATCGGCTGCTTGAGGAACGGCTGGCCCATGACGTGCAGCTGCGGGCCGTTGCACCGGATCATCTGCCCGGTGATGCCGTGCGAGCCCTCGCCGAGCAGGAACAGCACGACCGGCGCGATCCGGGCCGGCGTGCGGTCCGGCGGGCACGCGCGCAGCGAGCGTTCGGACTTCCACACCATCCGCGTGTGCGCGAGCGGGCAGACGGCGTTGACGCGGATGCCCTGCTCTTCGAGGTCCAGCGCCCAGGAGTAGGTCAGCGACGCGACCGCGCCCTTGCTCGCCGCGTACACGCCGAGCTTGCGCTGCCCGAGCGAAGCGCCCGAAGAGATGTTGACGATCGAACCGCCGGTGCCGGCGCCGACCATCGCCTTGATCGCGGCCAGGCCCGTGTTGACCACGCCCATGACGTTGACTCCGACGAGTTCGCGCGCCAGCTCGGCGTCGTCCTCCCACGGCAGGGCCTCGTAGTTCAGGCCGGCGTTGTTCACCAGCCCGTCGATCCCGCCGAACTCCTTGACGCACAGGTCCACGATCTCCTGCGCCTCTCCGGCCTCGGCCACGCTGTGCCCGCTGGCCACGGCGCGGCCGCCGTGCGCGCGGATGTTCTCCGCCGTGCGCTCGGCCAGCTCGACGTCGACGTCGTTGACGACCACCGACCCGCCCGCCCGGGCGACGTGCACCGCGAACGCCTCACCCAGGCCACGGCCGGCGCCGGTCACCACGACCGCCTTGCCCTGCATCAACCCGTCCATCGTCGTCTCCCCGCTCTGCGGCGCGCCGCCATTGGCGCGGTCCGTCCACCCCGGCCGGCTCTGCTGTCCAGTCTTGGCCCATTCGGTCCAGTGGGGCATCGTCGCGACGACGAGCGGCCGCCGCCCTGCGCCGAGCGAATCCGGTTCGATCAGCCCGGAGGTACCCGCGGGCCGGTCACGGCCAATCACCGGACCCCGAAGGGGGCGTAACCCGATCGGCTCCGAAGGGAGCTGCGCGGAGCCGTTCCGGGGACACCGGCGGGTAATCGGCGGCATACTGACAGTGCTTCCGGGCGGACGAGTGTGACTCCACCGGACGGGGTCGTCACACACGAGGCACAATGCGAGCGCACCCATTCACTCGATCGGGGGACGGTGGTTACGAGGTGACGACGCGCGCGACCCCCCGCCTCCGGGCCGTCCTGGCCAACCGCGAGTTCCGCGCGCTGTGGTTCGCCGAAACGCAGTCGATGCTCGGCGACCAGCTGACCATCGTCGCGCTGGCCATCCTCGTCTTCGACCGGACCGGGTCGCCGCTGCTGTCGGCCGTCGTCTACGCGCTGACGTTCCTGCCCGCGCTCGCCGGCGGGCTCGGGTTGTCCCAGCTCGCGGACCGGTTCCCGCGGCGCGCGGTGCTCGTGTCCGGCTCGCTCGCGCAGGCCGTGCTGATCGGGCTGATGGCGCTGCCCGGGATGCCGATGGGCTGGCTGTTCGTCCTCTTCGTCCTCGCCCGGCTGGCGAACGCGCCGGGCAACGCGGCGCAGAACGCGCTCGGCCGCGAGATCTTCGGCGACGACGACGTCTACCTGCAGAGCCAGGACCTGCGTGGGATCACGAACAACACCGCGATGCTGGCCGGCCTCGCCGCCGGCGGGCTGCTGGTGACCGGCCTCGGCACGTCGTGGGCGCTGGCGATCGACGCGCTGACGTTCCTCGTCGCCGCCGTCGCCGTGCGGCTGGCGGTGCTGCGGCGACCGGCCGCGGGGGACGGCGGCGCCCCGTGGTTCGGCGCCGTCCGGCAGGTTTTCGGCGACGAACGGCTGCGGGTGCTGCTCTACCTGTCGTGGCTCGTCGGCCTCGCGGTGATCCCGGAGGGCCTCGCCGCGCCGCTCGCCGCACAGCTGGGCGCGGGCGATCAGGCGGTGGGCTGGCTGCTGGCGGCCGATCCGCTCGGCTTCGTCGTCGGGACGTTCCTGCTTTCGCGGTTCGTCTCGACGGAGCACCGGCGCCGGCTGCTGGGGGTGCTGGCCGCGCTGCCGCTGGCCGCGCTCGCGGCGTTCGCGCTGCGGCCGAGCCTCGCGGTCGCGCTGGTCCTGCTCGCGCTGGCCGGCGCGACGGGCGCGTACGTCATCACGGTGTCGGCCACGTTCATCACGTGGGTGCCCAATGACATCCGGGGCAGTGCCGGCGGGCTCTACCGCACGGGGCTGCGGGTCGCCCAGGGTGTGGGCGTGGGCATCGGCGGGCTCGTGGCCCAGTGGCTCGGGTCCGCGCACGCGACGATCGCGCTCGCGGGGGCGGTGGGACTGCTGCTGGCGGTGCCGGTCGCGTTGTCCTGGCGCCGGGTGGGCGCCGCGGAACCGGAACCGCGGCCGTCATGAGCGGACCGGATCAGAAGTCACGGTTGGCCATCGGACGCCACCTCTCCGTGCGGACAAGATCATGAACGACATTCACGGACGACAATTCGCGGGTGGTTCAGAAGTCGCGGTTGCGCATGGGGGCCACCTCCGTGCGGGGAGAGTCTCGGAGAACCTTTTCCGCCGCGTTCCCGGCAGTTCCTCCGGGCCCTTGGCAGGCGTGTTGCTGTGGGATGATACCCGGCCGCGGAATGCGTGAACACTCTGCCAGGTACCGATGAGATTACTCAAGGCGACGACTAGGCTGGAAAGGAGGTGACCAATTGCATCCAGGACCGGACGGCGACCCGCACGGGCCGGGTGACCCGGCGCCGGCGCACCGGGAAACCGAAGCGGAACGGGGCGTGACCACGGACGGGCCGGCGGCCACTACCGGTGGTCCACCGGCGACCCTCCGCGCCGACCACCCGTACCGGCCGCGCAACTGGGCGCTGTGGCGCCGCCGGCCGCCCCAGATCGCGTTCATGCTCGCGGCCCAAGCAGTCGCCCTCGCCGTTATCGCCGTGGCGTTCGCGCGGTCCCCCATTCCGTCCGGAAACGACTGGATCAATTGCGCGATCCTGGCCGCCGGGGCCACCGTGCACATCCAATTGACCCAGCGCCAGGAAGAGCGGCGACGCAGCCGCACGAAAACGGTGCTGATCGACCTGACCGCCGTCTGGACGTTTTCCGCGGCGATGATCCTGCCGGTCCCGCTGATTCTTTTCGTCATCGCCGTCATCCGCGCGCAGCATTGGTTCATCGCGCGGCGGCCGGCCAACAACTTCCTTTTCTCGTCGATCACGCACGGCCTCGCGGCGACGCTCGCGCACGTCACCTACACGTCGCTCGGACCGCACCTGGCGGGCTCGCCGGACTGGGGCGGCTTCCTCCGCGAGTCGGGCACGATCGTGCTCACCGGGCTCATCTACGAGGCCATCCAGATCGCGTACGTGGGCGGGGTCCTGCTGCTCGGATCCCCCGCCGGGCGCACGGTTCGTAACGTCCTCGGCAGCCCCGCCGACAACACGCTCGAAGCGATCACCATCGGCCTGGGGGCGGTGACCGCGATCCTGCTCGCCGCTGTGCCGCCGATGGTGGCGGTGATGGCCGTGGTCACCGTGGTCTTCAATCGGCTCGCGGAACTCGACCAGCTCCAGAACGACGTCCGGACCGACCCGAAAACCGGGATTCTCAACATGCGCGGCTGGTCGGAGTCGGCCGAGCGGGCACTCGAACGGACCGCACGATCGGGTGATCAACTGGCACTGCTGATGGTCGATCTCGACCACTTCAAGTGGATTAACGACACCTATGGACATCCGGCGGGCGACGACGTGCTCCGGACGGTTGCGCAAACCCTCGACGAAGTGACGAGACCGAGCGACTTGGTCGGCCGTTTCGGGGGTGAGGAATTCCTCATTCTGCTCCCGGACATCGACGAGGAGTCGACGTGGGACGCGGCCGAACGCATACGCGTTGCCATTGCCAAGTTGCATATCGTGACAACGGACAAGCGCGGCGATCCCGCCACGATCGCCGACCGGACCACGTCGATCGGCGTGGCCCGGCACCCCCGCCACGGGGACACGCTGGAGAGGTTGCTGCAATCGGCGGACGCGGCGGTGTACTTGGCGAAGGAGAACGGCCGCGACCAGGTGTGTTTCGCCCCGGACACCCCGGGCGGCGGCCTCCCGAGCCCCACCGAAGCCTGACGCTCACGAGGGCGTGCGGCCGGGTGCGTCGGCCAGCCGGACCGTGAGTTCGCGCTTCACCAGCACCTCCGCCGACGTCCCGTGCGCCACCGCCGACGCCAGCCGCAGGCTCTCGCCCCGGTACCCCGCCGACTCCAGCCGCAGGACCGTCGCCCCCGGGGCCGGGCGTGGGTGGCACCAGTGGCGCACCACCCCGGTGCCCTCCGGGTCCTTGCCCACGATCAAGTACTCGTACCCCAGGTCGTCCGTCACCCGGCCGAGGCCGTTCCACCACAGCGCCCGCAGGACCGGAGCGTCGCCGGCCAGTTCCACCGGGGGATCCGCCAGGACGTCGACCCGGAAGCCGCCGTCGCCCACCCGCAGCGACCGGGCCTCCAGGAAACCGGCCACGCCGGCGACCTCGACGGCCTCGCCGTCCGCCGATGCCCGCGGCAGCAGCGCCGCCACCGCCAGCTCCGCCGCGTGCCGCCCGTCGGCCGCGTCCGGGACCAGCGGCACCCCCCGGAGCGAGGCGGCCAGCAACCGGGCACCCGTCGCCGACGCCCAGCCCAGCGCCGCCGCCCGCAACCCCGGCTCCGCCCGGACCCGCGACAGCTGGGGGCCGCGTCCGCTGAACCGGGCCGCGCGCACCAGCCGGGCCGCCTCCGGTGCTTCCGAGCCGAACAGGCCCGTCATCGCCCGGTCGAGCGCCCGCGACTGCGCGGCCAGCACCACCCGCACCACCGTCCCCGGCCGCGCGGAAGCCAGCTCCGCCGGCGCGCACGCACGCAACGCCCGCGCCAGCACGCGCAGGTCCGGGGAGGCCGGCGAGCGCAACGCCGCGCCGGGAGCGAGCCGGCGCAACGCGCACACCGTGTTCTCCACGGGCACCACAAGCGAGCCCACCGCACGCCCTCCCGGTCGCCGCACCCCCGCCGTCATTCTCCCCGGCTCGAAGCGGGGAAGGAACGTAAGAAGGGGCAGTCCGAGCGCCACCCGATCGGGCAACGCGATTCCGGGGGTTAGCCCCGTGTCGCCGCCGGGACGGGGCTGGCACCCTGGGACCATGCCAGCCCCGACCCAGCCGCCGCGTGTCCGCCGACCCTGGTCGACGTCCGGCTGGCTGCTGCTGGTCCTGCTGGTCGTCTTCGCCTTCGGCCTGATCGCCTCGCGCCCGCCCGCGCCGCCGGACCAGGGCCCGCCCACCGGCGACGTCCTGGCCGCGCAGAACGCCATCGAGGCGCTCGTCCACCCCGGCCCGCACCCGGACGCGCTCGCCCGGCTGCCGAAGGACTTCACCGCGCTCAGCGGCGTCACCCCCGGCGCGATGCCGGCCCGCGACGGCACCGTCCGCGCCGTGCACACCGACGGCGGCTGCTCGACGCCGTGGGGCGACGACAACACGAAGTGGGACTACGCCGTGCCGTGCAAGGCGCACGACCTCGGCTACGACCTGCTGCGCTACGCCGACCGCAAGGGCCACCCGCTCGGCCCCGAGGTCCGCGAAGCGCTCGACAACCAGCTGTCGCACGACATGCACCACGCCTGCGACCTCAACCCGATGAACTCGGCGGCCACCTGCCGGGTCGTCGCGACGCTCTACTCCGCCGGCCTGGTCGTCAACTCGTGGCACCAGCGCTGGGGCCCGCCGGTCGGCGACCCGATCGGCCCGATGGTCGCCGGCGTGCTCGTGATCGCCTGCCTGCTCGTGTTCCGGCTGCGCGGCTGGCTGCGCGCCCGGCGCGAACCACGCGTGCCGGTCACCGCTGGCCCGCCCGCCGAGGTCACCCGGTGGGCGCTGCTCGGCGCGGGCGGGGTCGTCCTGCTGCTCGTCGGCGAGTCGGTGACGGCGCTCGCGCACTGGGCCGGCGCGCCCGAGACGTCCCTCTGGCCGCTGACCTGGCTCGCCCAGCTCGCCCCGCTGATCTTCTTCGCCGGCGGGCACGCCAACGCGGCGGGCTGGCGCGCCGAGCAGGACCACGGCGGCGGCTACCGCCACTACCTGGCCGAACGCGCGAGCCCGCTGCTGCGCCCGGCGTTGATCTTCGCCGTCGTCGCCCTGTTGACGCCGCTCGCGCTCGAACTGCTCGGCATCCCGGCCGGCACGACGGCGACGGTCATGCGGATCGCGCTGCACCCGCTGTGGCTGCTCGGGGTCTACCTGCTGACGATCGTCTGCGCGCCGCCGCTGCTGGCCCTGCACCGCCGGGCCCCGGTGAGCGCGGCGGCCGGGCTGCTCGTGCTGGTCGTCGGCGGCGAACTGGCCGCGGACGCGACCGGCTCGCCGCTGCCCCGCTTCGCGGCGACGTTCGCCCTCGCGCTTCTCGCCCAGCAACTCGCCTTCGCGCACGCCGACGGCGTACGCCCGTCACGACGGCTGCTCGCCGCGGCCGCCGCCACCGGCGTCGCGGGCCTTGCCGTGGCGAGCGTCCTGCGGGCCGGGCCGCCCGTCCTGCTCGGCAGCCCGGGCGCCCCGGCGGCCTTGTCGGCGCCGCCGTGGGGCGTGCTGCTGCTCGGCCTGGTCCAGCTCGGCGTGCTCGGGCTCGTGGCCGGCCCGCTCGGCAGGCTCGGCGACCGGCCGCGCGTCACCGCCGTGTGCCGGTTGGTCGTGCGCGCGCCGATGAGCCTCTACCTGGCGTTCCTCGCCGCGATGCTGCTGCTGGTCGCGGTCGTCTACCTGCCCGGCCGGATCGCCGACGGCCTGAGCTGGCTGGTCCGGCCGCGCACGCTGGTCGCGGTCGGGCTGCTCGCGGTGCCCGCGACCCTGGTCTTCTGGTGGTTCGAGCGGCACAGCCACCACGGACGGCGGCCCCGCGCGGCCGAGCTCCCCGGCCGCCGGGCGGTCGTCCTGACGCGGGCCGCGGCCGCGTTCGGCATCGGCTACGCGACGCTCGGCGTGTTCGGCTTCGCGCTGACCCGCTTCGGCGGAGTCGCGGCCGACGCCGACCTGCTGGGCCTGCGGCTCGACCCGATCCAGAGCCTGGTGCACCTGCTGCTCGGGGTGTTCCTGCTGCACGCGATCCGGCTCGGGGCGGGCGCGGCGACCGGCACCTGGCTCGCCACGGCGCTCGCCTGCGCGCCCTCGCTGCTGTTCGCCGACGGCGGCGGCACGTCCGAGCTCCTCGGCGTCACGCTCCACGCGGCGACGGCCGGGTTCGCCCTGCTCGCGGCGGCGGGCACGCTGCTGCCGGCCCGCCGGACGCCGATCCGGCTCCCTGACCAGGCGTAACCGGCGCGGATGCGGGAAACTGGGTGGTGCGTGCCACATTCACAGGGGGATGTGTAACGCTACGGCAACCAGGTGCGGGCACCATGCGTCCCAACCCCAGGACCACCGATCGAAGCAGTGAGGAGTCGCCCGCGTGGATCACCCGCCTCGGAACGGGCAAGGCGACCGCCGCCCCGCCCGGCCCTGGCAGGACGAGCCAGGCCGGCGCGGCACCCCGCCGTCCCGCCGCCCCGCGCCCCGCCGTGAACCGGCGGACGCGCGCCGGAGCGCTCCGCCGGCCCGCCGGCCCCAGCCGAAGCCCGCCCCGCGCGCCCGCCGCAACTCCTTCCGCGGCGCGAAGATCGCGCTGGCCGTCGTGTCGCTGCTGGTGATGGGCCTGACCGGGTACGCGTGGGCCGCCATGCAGGGCCTGGTCAACGGGCTGAACTACGCGAACGTGATCAGCGACGGCGGTGGCGGCGACAAGCCCGCCGACGGCGCCCGCGACATCCTGCTGGTCGGCCTGGACAGCCGCACCGACGCCCAGGGCAACCCGCTCTCGCGCGAGGTGCTCGACGAGCTGCGCGCCGGCGACTCCGACGGCGAGCTCAACACCGACTCGCTGATCTTCGTGCACATCCCGAACGACGGCAGCAAGGCCGTCGCGATGTCGCTGCCGCGGGACTCCTACGTGGACATCCCCGGCTACGGCAAGCACAAGATCAACTCCGCCTACGCCCGCGCGATGCTGCAGGCCCGCAAGGACCTGCAGAAGCAGGGCGTCACGGACCCGAAGGAGCTCGACGTCAAGGCCAACCAGGCCGGGGCGAAGGAGCTCATCGAGACCATCGAGAAGCTCACCGGGTCCACCATCGACAACTACGCCGCGGTCAACCTGCTCGGCTTCAGCGACATCACGAAGGCCATCGGCGGCGTCGACGTCTGCCTCAACAACAACGTCAAGGACCAGTACTCCGGCGCGGACTTCACCAAGGGCCAGCACACGATCTCCGGCGTGCAGGCGCTCGAGTTCGTCCGGCAGCGCCACGGCCTGCCCAACGGCGACCTCGACCGGGTCGTCCGCCAGCAGGTGTTCATGGCCGGGATGGCCCGCAAGGTGCTCTCGGCAGGCACGCTGACCAACCCGGGCAAGCTGTCCGACCTGATCGACGCCATCAAGAAGTCGGTCGTGCTCAACCAGAACTGGGACATCTTCGGGTTCGCCCAGCAGATGAAGGGCCTGACCGGCGGCCAGCTCGAGTTCCGCACGATCCCGGTGAAGAACATCGAGTACAAGACCCCCGAGGACGGCACGGCCATCCAGGTCGACCCGGCCGAGGTGAAGCAGTTCGTGCAGAGCCTCGCCGGGCCGCAGCCGGGCGCCACGACGCCGCCGGCGCAGCAGGCCGACCCCGCGAACAAGGCGACCACGGTCGACGTGCGCAACGCCTCGGGCAAGACCGGCCTGGCCGCGAGCGTCGCCAAGACCCTGGAGGCCAAGGGCTTCACCTCCGGCGACACGGCGAACGCGACCGCGCGCAAGACCACGGTGATCTGGGTGCCGAAGGGCGGCAAGGACAAGGGCCAGGCCGTCGCCGAAGCCCTCGGTGGCTCGCCGACGGTCCAGGAGGACAAGAGCGTCCAGGCGGGACACGTGATGGTGTTCCTCGGCTCGGACTACGAGGGCGAGAGCTCGAACGCGAGCGCCGGGTCCGGTGCCGCCGCGGGCGCGACGTCGCAGGCCCCGGCCCCGCCGCCGGCCGACGAGGAGAAGCCGATCACCGCCGAAGGCGTCCCCTGCGTCAACTGAAAGCCAGTCGCAGACTGCAATTTGCACGCTCAGCCACCTGTCGTTAACCCGATCGGCCTAACTCGCGCAATCGGTATCAAAGACATGCCCGGATTCGCGTAAGGGCCGGCCTCCTGCGCACTTACATAAAGGTGAGGGTGCACCTGCACGGGAAAGTTGTCACTTCCGTACCGGTGCCGCGGGAGAGCACGGCAGGGGACATTGATGTGCTGATCGACGCTGAGGAGTATCAGCGGATTCTCGGAGACGAGCTCCGCAAGCTCAGGCGCAGCCGAGGCTGGACGCGCAAGGAGCTGAACCAGCACCTGCAGAGCGAGATTTCGCTGCAGACGCTGGCCACCTACGAACTGGGCACCAGACAGTGCTCCGTGGTGCGCCTGGTCGAGCTGTGCGTCGCGATGGACGAGCTGCCCCAGGACCTGCTGGCCAAGGTGCACCGCCGCGTGTTCGTCGACGAGCCCGGCCGGGTCCGCGTCGACCTGCGCAAGGTCGTCGCCGACGCCTCCGACGACCTGCTGCCGCTGCGCCGCTGGGCCGAGGACCGGCTGCAGCAGGCCGGCGAGCACGGCGCGGGCGAGATCGCGCTCGACCTGCCGGCGCTGGAGCGCATGGCCGAGCTGTGCGGGCTGCCGACCGTCGACCTGATCGCGCGCCTGCGCCGCTACGCCTCCCGCTGATCCCCGCGGTCCCCACCGGCCTCCTCCGCCGGCGGGGACCGCGCCCGGTCAGCCGACCAGGAAGTCCTCGCGCCGCACCTTGCGCGTGTCCAGCCAGTACCGCCAGGTGAAGCCCGGCCAGATCGTCCGGTTGACGCCCTTCGCGTCCAGGTACCAGCTCTTGCAGCCGCCGCGCGTCCAGATGCCCTTCGCGAGCTTGCGCTGGATCGCGGTGTTGAACCGCTCCTGCACCTCGGGCTTGGGCTCGATCGCCCGGCCGCGCGCCAGCCGCAGCGCCTCGGCGACGTAGGAGATCTGGGCCTCGATCATGAACACGACGGAGTTGTGCCCGAGCCCGGTGTTCGGGCCGAGCAGGAAGAACAGGTTCGGGAAGCCGGCGACGGTGATCCCGAGGTGCGTCCGCATCCCCTCGGTCGCCCACTCCTTGCCGAGGTTCCGCCCGTCGCGCCCGACGATCTCCAGGTCGTCGAAGGCGTCGGTGACGTGGAAGCCGGTGCCGTAGACGATGACGTCGGCCTCGTGCTCGACCCCGGCGGCGTCGACGACGCTGTGTTCGCGGACCTCGCGCACGCCGTCGGTCACGACGTCGACGTTGTCCCGGGCCAGCGCCGGGTAGTAGTCGTTGGAGATGAGCACGCGCTTGCAGCCCATGGTGTAGTCCGGCGTGACCTTACGCCGTAAGGCCGGGTCGGTGATCGCGCGGTCGATGTTGCGCTTGGCGAGCCGCTGCCCGAGCTTCATCACCCACGACTGGCCGTTGAAGCCGATCGCGCGCGCTTCGAGCAGCCAGTACAGCAGGTTCCGGTAGGCGCGCTGGGCCGGCGGGAACGCCTTGAACAACGCGCGGGTGCGCCCGGACATCTCGTGGTCGGCCTTCGGCATGATCCACGGCGGCGTCCGCTGGAACAGCGTCAGCTCTTCGACGTCCGGCGCGATCTTCGGCACGAACTGGACCGCGCTGGCGCCGGTGCCGATCACCGCGACCTTCTTGCCCTTCAGGTCGACGTCGTGACGCCACCGCGCGGAGTGATAGGCCGGGCCGGCGAAGTTCTCGATGCCGGGCAACTCCGGGACCATCGGCAGGTGCAGGGCACCGACCCCGGCGACCAGGGCGTCCGCCACGAACTCGTCGCCGCCCCTCGTGGCGACGTGCCAGCGGTTCTCGTCGGCGTCCCAGCGGGCGCCGGTCATCTCCTGGCCGAAGCGGGTGAACCGGCGCAGGTCGTGCTTGTCGGCCACTTCGCGCATGTACCGCCAGATCTCCGGCTGCGGCGAGTACGCCCGCGACCAGCCCGGGTTCTGCTCGAAGGAGAACGAGTACATGTGCGACGGGATGTCGCAGGCACACCCGGGGTAGCTGTTGTCCCGCCACGTGCCGCCGACGTCGTGCGCCTTCTCGAGGATGACGAAGTCGTCGCGCCCCTCCTTGCGCAGCTGGATCGCCATGCCGAGACCGGAGAACCCGGTCCCGACGATGACGACCCCGGTCTCCGTGCGGTTTCCCATCGCGCCTCCCGGTTGCCTGTTACCCGTCGTCCATCTTACTCGGAGTAGGTTACTGCCGGTAGAGTGTTGCCCATGACGACCGCGAAGCGCAAGCGCATGCCCCGGGCCGAGCGGATGCGGCAAATGGTCGAGGTCGCCGAAGAGGTCTTCGCGGCCCGCGGCTACGCGGCGGCGTCCATGGACGAGATCGCCGAGCTCGTGGGCGTCTCCAAGCCGATGCTCTACGAGTACTTCAACTCGAAGGAAGGCCTGCTCCTGGCCTGCATCCGCGAGTCCCGGTCGGTCCTGCGCGAGGTCACCGAGCAGGCGACGGTCGGCGCGGCCACCGCCGAGGACGCCCTGCGCCGCGGCCTGCTGGCCTTCTTCGTCTTCATCCGCGAGCGGCGCCAGGCGTGGTCCCTGCTGCGCCACGAGATGGCCTTGATCGGCACGCCGGCCGCCGACGAGGTCGAGGAGACCCGCCGCCAGCAGACCGACCTCATCGCCGCCCTCATGAGCGGCCACTTCGACAGCGGCGACGACCTGAGGGCCGAAGCGGCCGCGGAATTCGTGGTCGGAGCGTGCGAACGGCTCGCGATCTGGTGCGAGCGCCACGACGAAGTGGACCCCGAGACGGCCACCGGATACGCCATGGACGTGCTGTGGAGTGGCCTCCAGCACCGTGCACGGTAAAATGCAAGTGCATTAGGCCATTCGGTCGTTACTCAGCGCTGTCGTGTCGTGTGACACAGAGTTGCTCTACGGTGTCGAGGACACGGTAGAAAGTGTGCTGGACTTTTCGCAGCCGAGAGGGGGCGCGTGTACCGCGTCATGGGAATGCGGTAGCCGCGTCACGGTTGTGTAAAGCATGCTGGAGAGGGAGAGGGGCGTGAGGCAGATGGTGGAAATGATCACGGCGACGTACAGCCAAGAAGACGCCGACTGGGCGATCACGGTCAGCGGCCAGGGCAAGGAACTGACGGCGCGAGCACCCGGCATCATCGCCGCACGCGACCGAGCCGACCAGCTGGTCGAGGAGCTCGGCGGCGAAGGCAAGACGACCGTCGTCCACCTGCTCAACGGCAGCGCGTTCGAGTTCACCCAGGCCTACATGACCGCCCGGCTGACCCTCCCCAAGCTGCCCCCGCTCGAGGTCCCGCCGCCCGGCAGCGTGCCCAAGCAGCAGAAGGCCGTCGCGGAGAAGAAGCCGGCGCTGCCCCCGAGCAAGCAGCTCCCCAAAGCGGTCGAGGAAAGCAAGCCGGCAGCGGAGCCCGCCCAGCCCGAGAAAGCAGCCGAGCAGGCCCGCGCCTGAGAAGGCCTACTTCAGGAGCTTGCGCACCAACAGGACCACCACGAGGATCCCGCCACCGATCAACGGGTACTTGACCTTCGGGTTGTCCAGCTTCGCACGCACCCCACGCTGCGCCGCATCGGCGAGCTTCTTCGGGTCGGCCTTGACGGTCAGCTGATCGAGCGTCGCCGCCAAAGCGGTCCTCGCCTGCTCGATCTCACGCTCGATCGTCTCCGGATCGCGAGCCACGTGTCCTCCTCGCCGCTGGAACTACCCCACCCAACTTAGACGACCGCCCCGCGTCCCCCGCACGGGCCACGCCGCACGCTACGCTGCCAAGTGCACCGGGCCCGTAGCCCAATTGGCAGAGGCACATGGTTTAGGTCCATGCCAGTGAGAGTTCGAGTCTCTCCGGGCCCACTTTCCGCTTCCCGCTCGGCACCGCTCCGGATTCGACGCAAGCGTGGCCGCACGATGAGAGACGTCTCGGGGCGATCCGGATCTTTACCCTCGGGACGTTGCCGATCAACGGCTGCCCGCCGTGGGCGGAGCTCGGGATCCAGGAGGGGAAATGCGCCGGTCACAGCGATCGCTGACATTCGTGGCGGCCTTGGTGCTGTCGTCCGGCGGGGTGGTGGCGGCCACCCAGGAGGCCGCGGCCGTCGTGCGCCCGGCGGATCCGAAGCCGCCTCTCACGGCCAGCAACCCCGGCCCCCAGACCGGCACCGCCGGCGTCCCGGTCACTCCGGTGCAGCTTTACTGCTACCACCAGAACTTGCTTTGTGCCTGGGACATCACGGGCCTGCCGCCAGGCCTGACCTACACGGGCTTCGCGAACATCAGCGGCACGCCGACGGCAGCCGGCTACTACACCGTCAACGGGACCGTGAAGGACACCATCGATCAGCGGACCGCCACGACCTCGTTCACCTGGACAATCAACCCTTAGCCGGCAGCGCCCGGGGCTGCCAGTTCTCCTCGGCGTACTGCCTCGGCGTTCGCGGCTTCTTGCCCGTCAGGTGCTCGAAGTCCTCCGTCACCGGGCTGAACACCCCTGCCCTCACCAGCTCGAACAGGTGCAGCATGTGGTTCACCCAGGCTTCGGGGCGGCCCGATTTCGCGAAGTGCGCTCGGTGCTCCGACGGGGTCGCGTCCACGTGGTGGATCGGGCGGCCCGACACCTCGGCCAGCAGCTCCGCCATCTCCCCGAACGTCAGCTGGTCCGGGCCCGTGATCGTGTAGCCGCGGCCCTCATGGCCTTCCTCCGTCAGGACCGCCACCGCCGCGTCGGCCAGGTCCCTCGTGTCCGTGAAGCCGACCCTGCTCTTGCCGCTTCCCGCGTACAGCTCGTTCTTCTCTCGCAACGCGCCGGCGAACACCCACTCGTCCTCGTCGAAGTTCTGCAGGAACCAGCTCGGGCGCAAGATCGTCCAGCTCCTGCCCGAACGCTCCACCGCCAGCTCGACCGCTCGGCGCGGGGCGACCTCCGGGGTCCGGTCGACGCCCACCGCCGACATCAGCACCACCTGGCTCACCGAGCTCGCCGCCAGGAAGCGCGTCATGATCGCCGCCGCGTCGTCGTCGCTGTCCAGACCCTTCAGGAACACCGCTTCCGCGTCTCCGACCGCCGGCGTCCACGTCGACTCGTCGTACCAGTCGAACCTCACCGGCGTCACCGAAGCGCTCGGTTCGCCGGGGTGGCGGCTCGCTGCCCGTACCGGGACCCCCGCTGCCGTCAACGCCTCCACCACGCGTCTTCCGGCCTTGCCTGTCGCACCTTCGATCCACACTGTCATGGCTGCACGCTATGGTCACTCGGCGAGACGGTGAATGGCTCAAACTCTCGCTACTTTGTCCGATCGTCTCGCTATTGTGGACTCATGGATGTGCTTGCCGATGTTCTGGGCGCCCTGCGAGCCGGTACTCCCGTCGCCGCCCACACCGAGGCCCATGCTCCCTGGGGGCTGCGCTTCGACCACACCACGGGCGCTTCCTTCCACGTCGTCCTGCAGGGCACCTCCTGGCTGACCCCGCTACCCGACGGCCCGGATTTCGAGCCCGTCGAACTCGGACCTGGCGACGTCGTCCTGCTCGGGCGTGGTGTTCCGCACGCCATGACCTCGACGCCCGGAACTCCCCTGGTCGACTTCCGGCCCACTCGGCCGTCCGCTGCCACGCCCTTCGGACGCGTCTCGCTTCCTGGCACTGGCGCTCGTGCCACCGTGGTTTGTGGTGCCTACCGGCTGCGCCGGTATCGGCCGCACCCCCTGCTGCGGGACCTGCCCGAGGTGCTGCACCTGCCCGCCGCGCCCGGCCGGCATCCCGGGCTGCGGGCGCTCGTGCAGCTCCTCGGCGACGAGCTCGCCGCTCATCCGCCCGGTGCCGCCGTGGTCGCTCCCTCGCTCGTCGACGCCCTGCTCGTCTACATGCTGCGGGCCTGGCTCGGGGAGACCGCCGGTTCGCCCGGCTGGTCCGGCGCGCTCGCCGATCCCGCGACCGCGCGGGCTCTCGCCGCCATTCACGGCGATCCCGCCCGCGCCTGGACCGTCGAACAGCTCGGGGCCGCCGCCGGCCTCTCGCGGGCCGCCTTCGCCCGGCGGTTCGCCTCCCTCGTCGGTGAACCTCCGCTCACCTACCTCACGCGGTGGCGGATGACCACCGCCGCGCAGCTGCTCCGCGAGTCCGATCGGCCCGTGGCCCAAGTCGCCGCGGCCGTCGGGTACGGGTCGGCTTTCGCCTTCTCCAAAGCGTTCCGGCGCGAGTACGCCACCACCCCGGGTGGCTACCGCGGCGCCGAACTCAGCTGAGCTCCACCGAAATGTGCGGGTGGAGGGCCTTCAGGAAGCCGGCCGCGTCGAACATCTCCCCCGCCGACGCGACGCCCGTCGCCTTCGTCCGTCCACTCAGGATCCGGTCCACCGCTTCGACCGCGAGCGGTGCGCTCACCGCGTAGATGTCCTCGCCGCGCGCCACCGCCCGGCGCTCCTCGGCGCCCGCGCGGACCACCACCTCCACCACGAACTCCTCCGCCGCGTCGCGCTCGTTCGCCGCCGCCAGGTCCTTCGCGGCGTCGGCCGTCATGTAGCTCGTGACGTCCGCGACCTTCAGGTGCCGGGGGATCGTCACGATGTCCGCCATCGAGAACTCGCCGAGCACCGGCCGCGTCCCCAGCGGCTCGGGGAACGTCCACTCCAGCGACGGCAGCGCGTCCTCGCGGTGCTCCAGCCGGCCGCCCGCGAAGCGGATGCGCTTGCCGCCACGGCGTTCCCGCGACACCCGGCCCGCGTCGAGGGTGCCCGGTGTGGGGTGCCAGCCGCTCAGGCCGTACGCCACGTGGACCTCGTCGGCCGCCGCCCAGCCGGCCATCGCCGCCGTCGCCAGCAGGTCCGCCAGACCGCCGAAGAACGCCATCGCGGGCACCACCGGCGTGGCGACGTCCAGCGCGAACGTGTCGAGGTTGGCCTCGATCTCCGCCGCGACGTCCACGTACGGCACGCCGGCACGCGCCGCCGCCTCGATCACCGGGCGCGCGGTCGCCGCGAACGGGCCCGCGCAGTTGATCACCGCGGCGACGCCCTCCAGCGCGCGGTCGAGCGACGCCGGGTCGTCGACCGAGGCCGGCCGGCCGCCCGGAAGCTTCGCCGCGTCGCGACCGGAAAGGACCGGCGTGAAGCCGCGTTCGCGCAGCTCAGCCACCACGAAGCGGCCGGTGTGTCCGTAAGCGCCGTAAACCAGTACCGAAGTCATGCGGCAATCCTCGCGATCGTTCCGCGCTCGCGACAGTGTCCGGAACGACGTCCTGCGTACACTTTCGGACATGCACGCTGTCGCGCTGGCCGCCACCGACGGGATGCTGTCGTTCGAGCTGACGATCGCGTCCGAGGTGTTCGGCGACGACCCGCGGTACGACTTCGCCGTCTGCGGACCGGCGCCGGTCCGCGTCGGCCGGTTCCTCCTCGAGCCGGACGCCGGCCTCGACCGGCTGGCGCACGCGGGCACGGTGCTCGTGCCCGGCTGGGCGGACGTCGACGCGGACCCGCCCGCCGACCTGGTCGCCGCGGTGCGCGCGGCCCACGCGGCCGGCGCGCGGGTCGCGTCCCTCTGCACGGGCGCGTTCGTGCTCGCCGCCGCCGGCCTGCTCGACGGCCTCCGCGCGACGACGCACTGGGCGCACACCGACGTCCTCGCCGCCCGGTTCCCCAGCGTGACGGTGGACCCGGACGTCCTGTACGTCGACAACGGCAGCGTGCTGACGTCGGCGGGCAAGGCCGCGGCGATGGACCTCTGCCTGCACCTGGTCCGCGCCGACCACGGCCCCGCGGCCGCCAACGCGGTCGCCCGCCGCCTGGTCGTGCCCCCGCACCGAGCGGGCGGCCAGGCCCAGTACGTCGCCACACCGGTCCCCGCCCGCGACGACCACCCGCTGGCCGCGCTGCTCCCGTGGATCACCGCGCGCCTCGACCGGCCGCTGACGGTGGAGGACCTGGCCCGCCAGGCGAAGGTGAGCACACGGCACCTGACCCGCCACTTCCACGCGGCGACGGGCACGACACCGTTGCGGTGGCTGCTGGTCCAACGGATCAGGCGGGCCCAGGAACTGCTGGAGAACACCGACTCACCGGTGGAGACGATCGCGGCGGCGGTCGGAATGGGAACGGCGACAACGTTGCGCCGGCACTTCAACCGGACGGTGGGAGTGCCCCCGGACACCTACCGCCGCACCTTCCGCGGTTAGGTCAATAGCGCACGTCGCTCTGCAGCAGCGGCGGGTACACAGTGGACGGTTCGCCGTCGACCGTCGTCCCCGCGAACTGCAGCATCGCCCGCTGGGCGCCGTGCATCGGGGCCGGGTAGTCCAGCGTCGGTGCGGACACCTCGTCCAGCCGGGCCAGATCAGCTGCCGAGAGCGTCACGTCGAGGCCCGCGAGGTTGCCCGTCAGGTGCTCGAGCCGGCGCGCGCCGACGATCGGGACCACCGTGCCCGGCCGCGCGCGCAGCCACGCCAGGGAAACCGCCGCGGACGTCGTCTCCAACGACGAAGCGATCGAAGCCACCACGTCGAGCACGGCGAACTCCTCCTCCGTGGGGCCGCCGACGAAGGCGGCGCGCGCCGAATCGGGAACCCCGGAGCGGCGGTACTTGCCCGACAGGAAGCCGTTCTTCAGCGGGCTCCACGGTGTCAGCGCGAGGCCCTGGTCGAGCGCGAACGGTGCCAGCTCCCCCTCGACCGTCCGCGCCAGCAGCGAGTACTCGACCTGCAGCGCGACCAGCGGCGTCCAGCCCCGCAGCAGCGCGGTCGTCTGCGCCTGCGCGGTGACCCACGCCGGGGTGTTCGAGAAGCCGACGTACCGGATCTTGCCCGCGCGCACGAGGTCGTCGAGCGTGCGCAGGGTTTCCTCGGTCGGCGTGTGGCGGTCCCAGTTGTGCAGCCAGTACAGGTCGAGGTGGTCGGTCCGCAGCCGCCGCAGCGACTCGTCGAGCTGGGCGATGATCGACGCGCGGCCGGCGCCGCCGCCGTTGGGGTCGCCCGGGAACATGTTGCCGAAGAACTTCGACGCCAGCACCACGCGTGAGCGCAGGCCCGGCCGCGCCGCGAAGAAGTCGCCGAGGATCTTCTCGGAGTGGCCGTTGGTGTAGAAGTTGGCCGTGTCGACGAAGTTCCCGCCGAGGTCGAGGTAGGTCGCGAGGATCTTTTCGGACTCCTCGACACTGCACCCCGCGCCGCCGGGGTCCTCGCCGAAGGTCATCGCGCCGAGCGCGAACGGGCTGACGCGCAGCCCGGAGCGGCCGAGGGTGACGTAGTGGTCGAGTGGCATGGAACTCTCCTCCGGTGTCGGATTGACACCACCAGGAAACCGCGAACACCCAGCTCAACGGTAGATCGATCGACGCGGGTCCTTGCACGATCCGCGCACAGTGGATTGTCGACGACAATCGGCCGTGCTTCCCTGGAAGCGTGCTGACCGAGCTCCGCGACCTCGTCGCCACCCACGCGCGCGCCGACCTGCGCACGCCGATCCCGGGCCTGCTGCTGTCCGAAGTGGACACCAGCGAGCCGCACCACTCGCTGGCCGAGCCGCTGCTGGTGGTCATGGCCCAGGGCGGCAAGCGCCTGCTGCTCGGCGAGCAGGTGCACACCTACCGCGCCGGGCAGTACCTCCTGGTCGGCACGGACCTGCCGGTGACCGGCCACTTCCTCGGCGCGACACCGGAGACGCCGGCGTTGGGCGTGGGCCTGGCGCTGCGGCCCGCGGCCATCGCCCCGCTGCTGCTCGAAGCCCCGCCGGGCCGGTTCCCGCGCACCCCGCCGGCGTCGCCGATCGCGACCGGGGACGCGAGCCCGGAGCTGCTCGACGCCGTCGTCCGGCTGGTGCGGCTGGTCGGCCACCCCGCCGACGCGCCCGTGCTCGCCCCGCTGATCGAGCGGGAGATCCTCTGGCGGCTGCTGACCGGCCCGCACGGCGGTCTGCTCCGCCAGATCGGCCTGGCCGACAGCGGGTCCCACTCGATCAACGGCGCGATCCGGTGGATCCGCGAGAACTTCGCCGAACCGATGCGGATCGACGAGCTCGCGCGGCTGAGCGGGCTGAGCCCGTCGGCGTTCCACCGGCACTTCCGCGCGGTCACGGCGATGAGCCCGCTGCAGTTCCAGAAGCGCATCCGCCTGCAGGAGGCCCGTTCGCTGCTGCTGGCCGACGCGGGCGACGTCGCCGGCGTCGGGCACATCGTCGGCTACGACAGCCCGTCGCAGTTCAACCGCGAGTACCGCCGCCTCTTCGGCGCCCCGCCCGGCCAGGACGCGGCCCGGCTGCGCGCGGCGGCCGCCCCGGGGCCGCGGCTGCCCTGACGTCCGATCCGTTCAAGACCCGCGCCCGCGCCGGTGCGACGCTGGGCACATGGCTGTGAACCTTTCCGCGGCGGCGTCGTTCATGGCGACGCACGCCCGGCTCCTCGACCGACGCCGCTTCGAGCTGCTCCGCGGCGAAACCCACGCCGACGCCGTGCTGGCCGCCGTCGACGGCTACCGCAACCCCGACGGGGGCTACGGCTGGGGCCTCGAGCCCGACCTGCGGGCGCCGGAAAGCCAGCCCGGCGGCGCGCTGCACGCCTTCGAGGTCTTCGAGGACCTCGGCCCGGACACGACCCCGCACGCGGCCCGGCTCTGCGACTGGCTGGCCTCGGTGTCGACCCCGGACGGTGGCCTGCCCTTCGCCTTGCCCGTGGCGGACCCGGCGGGCTGCGCGCCCTTCTGGGTCCAGGCCGACCCGAAGGAGGCGACGCTGCAGAGCACGGCGTTCGCCGCCGGGGTAGCCCTGCGCGTCGCCCGCCACGACCGCGCGGTGCGTGAGCACCCGTGGCTGGCCGCGGCGACCGACTACTGCTTCCGTGAGATCCGCGGCCTTTCCGAAGCACCGCACGCGATCGCGTTGTCGTTCGCGGTGGGCATGGTGGACGCGGCGCACGACTTCCACGCCGAAGCGGCCCCGCTCCTGGACCGGCTGGCCGCGTACGTCTCGCCCGACGGGCTGGTCCCGGTGGCCGGCGGTTCGGAAGGGGAAACGCTGCGGGCACTGGACTTCGCGCCGCTGCCAGATCGCCCGGCCCGCGCGTTGTTCGCGGACGCCGTCATCGACGCGGAGCTTCAGCGGCTCGCCGGGCAGCAGCAGGACGACGGCGGCTGGCGCGTCGACTTCGCGAGCTATTCGCCCGCCGCGGAGCTCGAATGGCGTGGTTACGCGACCGTGCGTGCGGTGTCGATCCTGCAGCGCAACGGAGTCGTCTGAGCTTCTACACGGGCGATATGGAGCTTCACTCGGCCGTGGCACATCGGAATCACCGGCGGTGACCGGTCCGGCGCCTTACGGTGTGCCCGGCCGACCCCGTACTGTGACGGGAACGCTCGCGCCCGGAGGTGAGGCATGTCGTCGCGCAACCCGTTGAGCTGGTTCGCCCGCTGGGCCGACTGGTTCGAGGAACGCGGCGTCTACGTGCCCGGCGAGGAGAGCCGCGCGGTCGACCCGGTCCGCGATTTCGGCTGGCTGATGGCCGCGTGGGTGGCCGGCGTGGCGATCTTCATCCTGCTGTTGGCACTCGCCGTTTAAGTGGCATGTCGGTGGTGATTGTCACCACCCGTGCCGTTCCGGTCACGGATTGGCCACGGGGCGGCACCAGGTGCGCGACAACCCCCTGTGTTTCCTCGTAACCCCGCGCGATCACGGCCAGAGTGGAGCGGGTTCGCCCGGCACGCCCCGTTGCCGAACGGCACCCCCGACCCGCCGACTGGAGTACCCGCGATGGCGCTCGCGCGCACGTGCAAGATCATGTTCACCACAGGACTGCTTTCCCTGGCGGTGGCGTGCGGGGTCCCTTCGGCGCAGGACGGCACCGCGGCCCTCGGCGCGGGTTCGCCCGCGGGCGCGGGAGCGTCGGCCTCACAGGCGGGCAACGACCTCAAGTTCGGCGCCGACCACCGGTTCGCCAGCGGCCTCACCATCTCGGTCGGCTCGCCGAAGTCGTTCCAGCCCAGCGCGTCGGCCTACCCGCACAGCCCCCGCGGCGCGGCGTTCGACGTCGAGCTGACGAACGACGGCGCGACGACGTACAAGCTCTCGGGCCTCACGGTCACCGCGACCAAGTCGGGCAGCCCCGTCAAGCAGGTCGTGGACACGACCCAGGGGTTCACCGGCATCGCGGACGCGGGCAAGGACGTGCTGCCGGGCCGCTCGGTGCGCGTCACGCTGGCGTTCGCGGTCCCGCAGGAGCCGGCCCAGCTGCGGCTGCAGATCCGCCCGAGCGCGACCGAGCCCGCCGCGGTCACCTACTGCGGCCCGGCCTGACGCTACGCTCGGCCCCATGACCGAGCGACTTTCCCCCGGCGACGAAGCCCCCGACTTCACCCTGCCCGACAGCGAGGGCAAGGACGTCTCGCTGCGCGACTACCGCGGCAAGTCCGTCGTCGTGTACTTCTACCCGGCGGCGAGCACCCCGGGCTGCACCAAGCAGGCGTGCGACTTCCGCGACAACCTCGCCGAGCTGAACGACGCGGGCTACCAGGTCATCGGCATCTCCCCGGACACGCAGGCGAAGCTGGCGAAGTTCGCCGCGAACGAGAGCCTGACGTTCCCGCTCCTGGGCGACCCGGACAAGGGCGTCATCGAGGCATGGGGCGCGTACGGCGAGAAGAAGAACTACGGCAAGACGTACCTGGGCGTGATCCGTTCGACGTTCGTGGTCGACGCGGACGGCAAGATCGCGAACGCGTTCTACAACGTCCGCGCGACCGGCCACGTGGCGAAGCTGATCCGGGACCTCGGCCTGGCTTCTTGAGTTCTTCCACCCGCTTGCAGGCTTGTCCTCCCCCGGTCCGCCAGGAAACATCCGGCGGTCTGAGGGCGGGAGGACGTTTTGACGGGCTTGGAAGCACCGGCGCTGAAACTCGGCGGGCAGATCGCGTCATCGGCGGCGAAATCGTGGCTGCAACGGCGAAAGGCCGGCGTCGCGCGGTCCGCTGATCTGGTCGACCTCGCGGCGGGCGAGCTGAAGGGGCCGCTGGAGCGGCGCAAGCTGGAGAACCTGGTCCAGCACATCGGCACGCAGGTGGCCGAGCAGTTGGAGCAGGTCCTCGCCGACCGCTTTTCGACGTTGCCGCAGAACGAGATCAACGCGGCCTTCCTGGCGGTCGAAGACGCGCTGACGAAGGCGGATCTGTCGGACGAGGCGTTGCTGTCGGTGGACGCGGATCCGGAGCAGCTGGCCCGGCAGATCCGCGGTTCGTTGCCCGACCTGGCGGCTTCACGGCACCTCGCCCCGAAGGCAGCGGCGTTGTACGAGCTGGCGCTGGACCAAGCGTGTCGGCACCTGGTGCAGGTGGTCCGCCACCTGCCGTCGTTTCAACCGCGCGCGCTCGCGGAGGTGCTGAGCCGGCTGAGCAAGCAGGGTGACCAACTGGAGGAGCTGCTCGCGCGGCTCCCCAAGACGAGCCTCGCGGCCCCGGAAGGCATCGACCGCGACGCCGAGTTCGAGGTTGGCTATCTGAGCTTCCTCGCCCGCACCCTCGACCGGCTGGAACTGCTCGGCCTGACCATGGACGACCAGCCTGCGCTACCGTTGACGGTCGCCTACCTGAGCTTGAGCGTCTCGCCCGAGGGCGAATCCCGTCCGGCCGACCGCCGTATGGATGAGCTGTGGTTCGAAAAGCGCCACGACCACGTCGGTAGCGCGAACATGCGGGTGGAAACGGCACTGAGCGGCACCATCCGGGTCCTGGTGCGCGGGGAGGCAGGATCTGGCAAGACGACACTGCTGGACTGGCTGGCGGTGACGGCGGCTCGTGGCCGGTTCACCGGCAAGCTCGCCGGCTGGAACGGCCGGGTACCGTTCCCGATTCGGCTACGGTCCTTCGCCGCCCAGCCGCTGCCGCATCCGGAGGAGTTCGTGGCGCACATCGCGCCGATGCTGGCGCCGCCGGAGGGCTGGGCCCGCCGTCTCCTCGAGACCGGCCGGGCCATGGTCTTGGTCGACGGCGTTGACGAGGTGGGCACGAGCCACCGCCGGGGGGTGAAATCCTGGCTGCGCGAACTGACGATGGCCTTCCCGGACAGCGTGGTCGTCGTGACCTCGCGCACGGCTGCGGCCGATCAACGCTGGTTGCTCCAAGAAGAGTTCGGCTGCGTCCTGCTCGAGCCGATGAACGCCGACGACATCCGGGCCTTGGTGGAGCGCTGGCACAAAGCGGCTGCGGCCGGCGGAACAGTACGACCGGACACGGACCTGCCCGCGGTCCAGCGACGGCTGCTCAACCAGCTCGACAGCCGCCCGCACCTGCGGACGCTGGCAGCGAGCCCTCTCCTGTGCGCCATGCTATGCGCGCTCAACCTGGCGCACCGGTCGGAACTGCCGCGCGACCGGATGGATCTGTACCGCAAGGCGCTGTCGATGCTGCTGCACCTGCGTGACGCGGAGCGCAAGATCGGTGTGATCCTCACGGAAGCGCAGAAGCAGATCTTGCTGGGTGATCTGGCGTGGCGGCTCACCATGGCTTCGAAGGTGGAATTGCCCAAGGAACGCGTCCGGCAGCAGGTGGCCCGGCGCTTGCCGTCGCTGCCGCACGTCGACCACACGCCGGACGAAGTGCTGGATCACCTTCTGGAACGCAGCGGGGTGCTCCGCGAGCCGGTGCGGGACCGGGTCGACTTCGTGCACCGAACGTTCCAGGAGTGCCTGGCCGCCAACGAAGCGACCGAACAGGACTATCTGGAGACGCTGATCGACCGAGCCCACCTGGACACGTGGTGGGAGACGATCGTAATGGCTTGCGGTCACGCGAAACACCATCAGGCGGGGACCCTGCTGAACGGAATCCTGGACCGGGCGGACGAGGAAACCCGTCACGCCCGGCACCTGCGGTTGCTGGCGGCGGCCTGTCTAGAGACGGTGAGCAATGTGTCGCCGGACGTCATCGCGCGGGTCGAGCGGACGGTCCAGGAGCATTTGGTGCCGCCGCGAAGCATGCGTGAGACGCGGTCGTTGGCGTCGATCGGACATCGGGTGCTGAGGTACCTGCCGGAGACCCTTGAGGGGCTGTCGGACGCGGTGGCAGCGGCTTCGGTCCGAGCGGCGGCTTTGACCGCGGGCACCGAAGCGCTGAAGCTTCTACGCAACTACGCGCAGGATTCCCGCTCGAAGGTTCAGGAGCAACTGTGCCACGCCTGGCAATACTTCGATCCTGAGAGCTATGCGATCGAGGTCTTGGCCGATTCTCCCCTGGATGACGGCTCGGTCATCGTCGAGACCGCACGACTTTTACCGCACGTGCGGCATCTCAAGAATCTTTCTGATCTCCGAGTGAGCCTACCATTCTCGGAGACGCAATCAGACCTTAGCGCGTTCGAATCTGCAGCATGCCTGACCTCTGTTCTGCTATTCTTACGCGAGGATGCTACCGTCGATCTCGGATCATTGAGAAATCACTCAAACCTGGACTCGATCTTCCTGCACTTCGCTCGCAAGTTCATCGGCATACGAAGCTTGAAGAATCTTCATCAGCTGAAGTACCTGATTCTCAACAACAGGCTGCCGTGGCGCGATCTTGAAGACTTCAGCGAGCTGACGAGTGTCAATTTCCTGGCCCTCAACAGCCTACAGCAGGTAGAAAGCCTCGATCCGCTCACCGCTTTAGAAGAACTGAGCACAATCGTCCTTCAGGGGATTCGACCGGGAACATTGACCGCATCGGCTCCGCTGACTGCACCGAAAAGTGTCGTGATCCACTCTCAGGGCAGGTCAGAAAAGATTCACATGACCGGCGAGGCGATCATCGCATGCTTTCCCCAGGTGGAGGACCTTGATCTCCGCAGCACGGAGATCGACGATCTCGGATTTGTCGCCACCGCACCACATCTGCGCAGGTTGACTCTCCACTCACTCTCGACACCGGTGGATCTCAGTCCACTGGCCGACCTGACCTTGACCATCGAAGCCACCAAGACCGAGCTCCTCGGCGTGGAGAAGCTCGGCCCCGGTGTCAAGCTGATCGTCGACTAACCCTCAGCAAGCTCCCGCAGCGCCGGCAACAGAGCCCGCAAAGCGCGCCCCCGGTGGGAAACCGCGTCCTTCTCCGCCGGCTCCATCTCCGCAGACGTCCGCGACTCCCCGTCCGGCACGAAGATCGGGTCATACCCGAACCCGTTCACACCCCGCCGCGCACGAACCAGCGACCCGCGCCACTCGCCGCGGACAACAGTCTCCTCACCGGACACCAAAACAAGAGCCGCCGCGCAAACGAACTGCGCCCCACGACGCTCATCGGGCACATCCCGCAACTGCCCCAGCACCAAGTCCAAGTTCGCGTCGTCATCGCCGTGGCCACCCGACCACCGAGCCGACAACACCCCCGGCATGCCATTCAACGCGTCGACCGCAAGACCCGAATCGTCGGCAATAGCCGGCAACCCGCAAGCCGCCACCGCGTCGCGCGCCTTCGCCACCGCGTTGCCCTCGAAATCCGGCGCGGTCTCCGGAGCCTCCGGGAACGAAGGGACGTCCGCGAGACCAAGCACCTCGATGCCGGAAATGCTTTCCGCGACGAGGATCCGCCGCAGCTCGCCCAGCTTCTTCTCGTTGCGAGTCGCCAAAAGCAGCTTCGTCACTTCGAGCCCTTCTTCTTGTCCGGACGCGGTTCCGGCAGCTCGCCCGGGTACGGCAGCGCCAGCGCCTCGTTCTGCAACCGGGTCAGCTCGGCGCACCCCGCCAGCGCCACGTCCAGCATGGTGTCCAAAGTGGACCGGGCGAACGTCGCGCCCTCGCCGGTGCCCTGGACCTCGATCAGCGTGCCCGCGTCCGTCGCCACCACGTTCATGTCGACCTCGGCGCGCGAGTCCTCCTCGTACGGCAGGTCGAGCCGCACCCGGCCGTCGACCACGCCGACGCTCACCGCGGCCACCGACGACGACAGCGGCTGCGGGTCGTTGAGCCGGTTCGCCGCGCCCAGCCACGTGATCGCGTCCGCCAGTGCCACGTAGCCGCCGGTCACCGCGGCCGTGCGGGTGCCGCCGTCGGCCTGGATGACGTCGCAGTCGATGACGATCGTGTTCTCGCCCAGCGCGGCCAGGTCGATGCAGGCCCGCAGCGAACGGCCGATCAGCCGCGAGATCTCGTGCGTGCGCCCGCCGATCCGGCCCTTGACCGACTCGCGGTCGCCGCGGGTGTTGGTCGCCGACGGCAGCATCGCGTACTCGGCGGTCACCCACCCCAGCCCGGACCCGGCCCGCCAGCGCGGCACCCCTTCGGTGACGCTCGCCGCGCACAGCACGCGCGTGTTGCCGAATTCGATCAGGACCGACCCCGCCGGCCACTGCTGGAACCCCCGGGTGATCTTGATGTCCCGGAGCTGGTCGTCGTTCCTGCCATCTTTGCGAGCCACGGAGAGCACTCTAGGACCGGCGGGTCAGACGTCGTAGACGGCACCCTGCTTGACGACCTCGGCGCCGGGGAACTCCGCCGAGGCCTCGGCCAGAACCGCGCCGGCGTCGGTCCACGGCGCGATGTGCGTCAGCAGCAACCGTCCGACCGCGGCGTCGCGCGCCAGCTCGCCGGCCTGCTTGCCCGACAGGTGCACCCCGGCCGGCCGCTCCGCCGAGTCCGTCCAGGACGCTTCGGCGAGCAGGAGGTCGACGCCGTCGGCGAGCTCGTTCAGCGCCCGGCACGGCCCGGTGTCGCCGGTGAACGCCAGGATCCGGCCGCCGTAGGAGATGCGCAGGCCGTACGCCGGGGTCGGGTGGTCGACCTCGACCGCGACGACCTCGAACGGGCCGATCCGGAACGGCTCCGACCGCAGCGGGTGGAAGGCGTAGACGTCGGAAAGGTCCGTGACGGCCCGCTCGGTCTCGTTGGGCGCGTACGCGTTGGCCAGCCGGACCGGCGCGTCCGGCGGCGCGTAGAGCGGCAGCAGGCGCGGGCGCGCCGGGTACGGCGGCGCCGGGTGGTAGCGCCGCAGGACGGTGAGCGCGCTGACGTCGGCGCAGTGGTCGGGGTGCAGGTGCGTGAGCACGAGCGCGTCGAGGTCGAACGGGTCGGCCACGGCCTGCAGCTGCGCCAGCGTGCCGTTGCCGAGTTCGAGGCCGAGCAGGAAGCCCTCCGCCTCGACCAGGTAGCCGGACGCCGCGGTGTTCGGCCCGGGGATGCTGCCGGAGCACCCGAGGATGGTCAGTCGCACGTCGACACCCTAAGCGCCTTCAGGCGCGATCACGCGGTGGTGGGAGCGAGGACACCCGGGGCGAATCCCATGAACCGCGCGGCGAGCCGGGTGAACGGCTCGGCCGAGCCGGTGGCCAGGAACTCGTGGCGCGGGGGCGTCTCCCGGGTCGTCAGCAGGTCCCGCTCGGTGAGCACGCGGACGACGTCCTTGGCCGTCTCGTCCGCGCTGGAGACCAGGGTGACCTCCTGGCCCATCACGATCTGCAGCACGCCCTGCAGGAGCGGGTAGTGCGTGCAGCCGAGCACGAGCGTGTCGACCTGGGCGTCGAGCAGGGGCTGGAGGTAGCCCTGCGCGAGCCCGAGCACCTGACGGCCGGAGGTGATGCCCCGCTCGACGAAGTCCACGAAGCGCGGGCAGGCGACGCTGGTGAGCGTGATGCCCGGCGCGGCGGCGAACGCGTCCTCGTAGGCGCGCGACCGCACGGTGCCCTCGGTGCCGATGACCCCCACCCGCCCGGTGTGGGTGGCCACGACGGCGCGCCGCGCCGCGGGCAGGACCACCTCGATGACCGGCACGTCGTAGCGCTCGCGCGCGTCGCGCAGGCAGGCCGCGGACGCCGTGTTGCACGCGATGACCAGCGCCTTCACGCCGCTCTCGACGATCTCGTCGAGCGCCGCCAGCGCGTAGCTGCGGGCGGTGGCGATCGGGAGCGGGCCGTACGGGTTGCGCGCCGTGTCACCGACGTAGCGGAGCTGCTCGGCGGGCAGCTGCTCCAGCAGCGCCCTGGCCACCGTCAGCCCGCCGACGCCGGAATCGAACACGCCGATCGGGGCGTCCGCGGGCGAAGATGTCACCCTTCGAGGTTACCCGGGACCGCGGGCTCGGCTTTGCGGGACTTGCCCGTGCGGCCGGTCAGCCACGCCGCGAGGACGCCGGCCAGCGCGCCGAAGACGTGTCCCTGCCAGGAAACGCCGGGATTGCCCGGCAGCAGCCCGGCGAGCATGCCGCTCCACACGCCGAGCAGGACGACGGCGACCAGGATCTGCCCGGCCGCGCGGTTGAAGATGCCGCGCACCAGCAGGTAGGCGAGCCAGCCGAAGGCCAGCCCGGACGCGCCGACGGTGACCCCGTTCGCCGGGCCGACCAGCCACACGCCGAGCCCGGACACCACCCAGATGATGGCCGTGACCAGGGCGAACCGGCCGATCCCGGCGGCCATGGCGAGGAAGGAGAACAGCAGCACCGGCACGGTGTTCGCGAACAGGTGCGACCAGCCGGCGTGCAGCAGCGGCGCGAAGAGCACGCCGTCGAGGCCGGAGAGGGCCCGCGAGTGGATGCCGCCCTGGTCGAGGTCGCCGGGCAGGATCACGTCCGCCAGTTCGACCAGGTAGAGCAGCAGGGTGAAGGAGAGCGCCACGAGCGCGGCCGCCTTGGGCTTCGGCGGCAGCACGCGCTTGGCGGCGTCGGTTTCCGGGGCGGGGTTCAAGGTGCTCACGTGATCGACGCTACGTCGATCCGGCCGCGTTCACCTCGGGTGAAATCCCTGATCCCGGCTTTTTGTCGGTCCTCGCCGCTAACGTTTCGCGGCATGGGGAACTTCGATGTCACGGGATACCTGGACCGGCTCGGTCTGGAGGCGGAGCCGCCGAGCGTGGCCGCGCTGCGGCGGCTGCACGCGGCGCAGGTCGAGCGCGTGCCGTACGAGGCGCTGGAGGTCCAGCTCGGCCGGCCGACACCGCTGGAGCCGTCGGCGTCGCTGGCGCGGATCCTGCGGGGCCGCGGCGGGTACTGCTACCACCTGAACGGTGCTTTCTCGGCCCTGCTGCGCGAACTCGGCTACCAGGTCACGCGCCACCTCGGCGGGGTGCAGGGCGGTCCGGGCGACGCTCCGAACGTCGACCGCAACCACCTGGCGCTGACCGTCTCCGGGCTGCCGGACGACCCGGCGGCGACGTGGCTGATCGACGTGGGGCTCGGCGACGGCATCCACGAGCCGCTCCCCCTACGGGAAGGCACGTACACCCAGGGCCCGCACACCTACCGGCTACGGCCGTCGGAGGTCGCGCCGGGCGGCTGGCGGTTCGACCACGACCCGTCGGGCAGCTTCGCGGGCTTCGACTTCGCCCCGGGCGCGGCGGAGATGGCCGACTTCGCGGAGAAACACGCGTGGCTGTCGACCTCGCCGGAGTCCGGGTTCGTCCGGGTCTGCGTGCTGCAACGCCGGGACGCGGCGGGCGTCGACACCCTGCGGGCGCGGACCCTGAACCGCCACGGGGTGAAGGAGGTCGTCGAGTCGCCGGCCGAGTGGTGGACGGCCGCGGCGGACGTCTTCGGCGTCACGCCGGACCTGTTCACGGACGCCGAGCGCGAGCGGCTGTGGCGCCAGGTCGTGACGCAGCACGAGGCCCACGCGGGAGGGCCGGTGGTCAGCGTGTGACCGGCGCCGGCGGCAGCGGCGTCTTGCCGAGCGCGAAGCCGACGGCGGCGTCGGCGTGCAGGCTGGTGGTGGGGAAGGTCGGCACGGGCGCGTCGTCCGGGCCGACCAGCAGCTCGATCTCGGTGCAGCCGTAGATGATCCCCTCGGCACCGGCCTCGACGAGCCGCCCGATCACGCCCCGGTAGGCCTCGCGCGACTCGGGCTTCACGACGCCGAGCACGAGCTCGTCGTAGATGACGCGGTGCACGAGGTCGCGATCGTCTTCGGCGGGCACGAGGACGTCGAGGCCGTGCGCGGCGAGCCGGTCGCGGTAGAAGGGCTGCCCCATGGTGAACCCGGTGCCCAGCAGCCCGACCCGCCGGACCCCGGCGGCCTCGATGGCCGCGGCGGTGGCGTCGCCGAGGTGCAGCAACGGGATGCCGAGGCCGTCTTCCAGCCGGTCGGCGACCTTGTGCATGGTGTTGGTGCAGAGCACGACGAAGTCGGCCCCGGCGGCTTCGAGAGCGCGAGCGGCCCGGTTCAGCTCGGCCCCGGCATCGTCCCAGCGGTCTTCGGCCTGCATCCGTTCGATGGCGGCGAAGTCGACGGAGTAGAGCACGGTGTGCGCCGAGTGGAAGCCGCCGAGCAGGGCTTTCACGCGTTCGTTGACGAGCCGGTAGTACTCGATCGACGATTCCCAGCTCATCCCGCCCAGCAACCCGATGACCTTCATGCCATCAGGATGCCTCAGGCCCAGAGCTGCCCGTCGAGCCGTTCGGCGGCCTCGTCGAGCGACCCCGCGTACGCCCCCGTCGACAGGTACTTCCACCCCGCGTCCGCCACGACGAAAGCCACGTCCGCCGCCTCGCCGCGGGCTGCGGCCTTCTCCGCCACCGCCAGCGCCGCGTGCAGCACCGCGCCAGTCGAGATGCCCGCGAAGATGCCTTCGTGCTCCAGCAACTCGCGGGTGCGCCGCAAAGCGTCGTACGCGCCGACCGAATACCGGCCGTTGAGCACCGAAGCGTCGTACAGCTCCGGCACGAACCCCTCGTCGAGGTTGCGCAGGCCGTACACCAGCTCGCCGTAGCGGGGCTCGGCCGCGATCACCTGGACGTCCGGCTTCGCCTCGTGCAGGTAGCGCCCGACGCCGACCAGCGTGCCGGTCGTGCCGAGGCCGCCGACGAAGTGCGTCAGCGTCGGCAGGTCCTTCAGCAGCTCCGGCCCGGTGCCGCGGTAGTGCGCGTCGGCGTTGGCCGGGTTGCCGTACTGGTAGAGCATCACCCACTCGGGGTTCGCCTCGGCCAGCTCCTTCGCCCGCCGGACGGCCTCGTTCGAGCCACCCGCGGCCGGCGAGAACACGATCCGCGCGCCGTAGGCCTGCAGCAGCTGCTTGCGCTCGGTCGAGGTGTTCTCCGGCATCACGCAGACCAGCCCGTAGCCCTTGAGCTTGGCGGCCATGGCCAGCGAAATACCGGTGTTGCCCGACGTCGGCTCCAGGATCGTGGAGCCGCGGCGGAGCTTGCCCTCGCGCTCGGCGGCTTCGATCATGGCCAGCGCGGGGCGGTCCTTGATCGAGCCGGTCGGGTTGCGGTCCTCCAGCTTCGCCCAGAGGCGCACGTCGTGCGTGGGCGAGAGCCGGGGCAGCCCGACCAGAGGGGTGCCGCCGAGCGCGTCGAGCAGGGACTCGAAGCGAGCCATCGATCAGCCACCGGCCACGGCGGGGAGGATGGTCAGGGTGTCGCCGTCCTTGACCTCGGCCTCGAGCCCGCCGGCGAAGCGCACGTCCTCGTCGTTGACGTAGACGTTGATGAAGCGGTGCAGCTTCTCCTCCTTCACCAGGCGGCCCTTGATGCCGGCGTGGCGGGACTCGACGTCGTCGATGACCTCGAGGACGGTCGCGCCCTTCGCCTCGACGGACTTCTCGCCGCCGGTGTGGGTGCGCAGGATCGTCGGGATGGAGACGGTCACGGCCATGGGTTCTTACCTCCGGTGGGTTCTTACACGCAGACGCCGGTGGCGCGGCGGTTTATTCCGAGGGTCAGTCGACGATCTCGACCGGCTCCTCGGTGATCTCGGCGTCCACGATCCGGTACGAGCGGAACTCGTGCACTTCGGGCTCACGGGTGGAGACGAGCACGTAGTGCGCGTCCGGCTCGGCCGCGATGTTCGCGTCGGTCCGCGACGGGTAGGCCTCGGTCGCGGTGTGCGAGTGGTAGATCACCACGGGCACCTCGTCGTTGGCGGCCATTTCGCGGTAGAGCTTCAGCAGGTCGCCGGAGTCGAATTCGTAGAACGTCGGCGAGCGGGCGGCGTTCAGCATGGGGATGAACCGCTCGGGCGAGTCGGACCCCTCGGGCCCGGCGATCACGCCGCACGCCTCGTCGGGGTGGTCACGACGGGCGTGGGCGACGATCTCGTCGACGAGTTCACGGCGGATCCGGAGCACACCGACATCTTAGGTGGTGGACACAAGCTGTCCAGATGATGAGATATTGCGCTCACCAGGACAATCGAGGCATGCCGATGCCCGCGAACGCCCGTGAACGCTGCCGCGAGTTCCTCGAAGACGGCGAGGTGATCCAGTACCTCATCCCCGGCATTTCGCTCTACGTCGACGGCGTCCGCACGCGCGCCGCGTTCTTCATCGTGGTCACCGACCGCGCCATCACGGTGCTCTACGGCGGCCGGTTCCGCCGCTACTCGCCGAAGGCGGTCTACGACCGCGTCTCCCGGCGCACCGAGATCGGCCCGGTCGAGGTCCACCCGTCACTCGGCCCGGTGCTGTCGTTCGCCCGGCTGCACCTCGAGATCGACGAGGAGTACGTGAGCGCCGTCCGCGCGGCGAACCTCGAAGGCGCCCACGACCTGCCGCCGGATCCGCTCCCGGACCTCTGAGCCGTCACAGCTCCAGGAAGACCGGCACGTCGTCCCGGGCCAGCGCGGCCGTCGCGACGTGGCTTTCCAGCTCCTGGAGCCAGGCGACCTTCGTTTCGGAGCCCCACCGCGTCGCGAACAGGTCGTCGGCCGGCACCTCCCAGCGCGGCTGCCGCAGGTACGCCGACTGGGCGTGGGCGAGTACGAGCCGCAGGTCACGGGCGCCCGCGAGGTCGAGGTCGAGCACCGTCGCGCCGTCCCAGGCCGCGAGGACCCGGGAGAACGCGGCCGCCACTTCCGCGCGCATCGCGGCGCCGTGCCGGTCCCGGAAGGCCGCACTCGGCTGGCGGCGCCGGTAGGCATCGGGGAACAGCGTGGCGTCCGCGATCCGCTTCCGCCCGGAGCCGCCCAGCCGGGCCGCGACCTCGGTGAGGGTGCGGTGCAGCACCGACGCGGTGTTGGGCGCCAGCGCGAGCCGGACGCGCCCGGACCACGCCGTGACGTGCGCGAAGTCGGTCACGGGGCCGGCTCCAGGGTCGCGTGCAGGCCGCGGACCTGCAGGGCGGCGACGAAGTCCTCCGCCGGTCCGGCCGGCAGCGGGTCGAGCCCGGCCGAGCCGGTGGTGTGGATCCGCTCCGCGGCGGCCCACGATTCTTCGACGGGCAAGCCCAGCAGCTCGGCCAGCACGAGCGCCACCCCGGCGAAACTGTTCACGTTGTCGTCGTGGATCCGGACGACCCACTTCTCGTCGAGCTGCACCCCGGGATGATCCGAACCGGGCCGTCCGGCGTTACGCGAACGCCTCCGGCCAGACGTCCCGGTAGGCCGGCACCCCGCCGGCCGTGGTCGCCGCCAGGAGCCCGTGGACCATCGCCCGCGCGAACACCCGCGCCGCCGCCGAACACAGTGCGTCCAACGCCGCCGGGCGCGCCGCCGCGCCGAACGGCCCGCTCGCGTCCGGCAGCTCTCGCGCCCCCGTGGCCAGCGCGAACACCGTGTCGCCGTCGAACATCGTGTGTGCCGGACGCACCGCACGCGCGAGCCCGTCCTGGGCCGCGACCGCCAGCCGGCGCGCCTCGGCCTTGGACAGCGCCGCGTCGACCGCCACCACGCCGATCGTCGTGTTCAGGTCCGTCCGCCGCGAAGGCAGGTCAGCGGCCCGCGAGGGCCACGTCACGCCGAAGTCGCCGTGGTCGGCCGCGTACGCCCGGCCGGTCGACAGGTCCACGGCTTCGCCGGCCGCGTTGACCGCCGCCAGCGCGCCCACCGTGTACTCGCCGACGACCTCGCTCGCGGAACCGATCCCGCCCTTCAGCGACCCCACAGCCGCGCCGGCACCGGCTCCGACCGTGCCCAGCGCGAAAGAGCCCGAAGCCGCTTCGCACGCCGAGTAGCCGAAGGACGCGTCGGGCCGGTTGCCCCACTCACTGCGCGGCAGGTCGAACAGCACGGCCGCGGGCACGATCGGCACGACTTCGTGCGGCCGGGTCCCGACCGGAAAGCCCAGGTCGCGCTCGGAGAGCCACTTCATGACGCCGTCCGCCGCGGCCAGCCCGTACGCGGAACCGCCGGAGAGGCACACCGCGTTGACCCGCTGCACCAGGTTCTCCGGCTCCAGCAGGTTGGTCTCCCGCGTGCCCGGCGCGCCGCCGCGCTGGTCGACGGCGCCGACCGCGCCGTCCGGGACCAGAACGACCGTCGTCCCGGTCGCCCAGCCGTCGCCGACCCGCTCGTGGTGCCCGACGAGGACCCCCGGTACGTCGGTGATCATCCGGTCAGCGCCTGGATCAGCGTCTCCTGCACCCAGGTCAGCCAGTGGTAGACGCCCAGGTGCGGCGCCCGCGGGTCGTCCTCGGGCAGCTCGTCGGGCATGTCCTCGGTGACGTCGAGCGCGGTGCCCAGCGCCAGCCGGACGTCGTTGAGCGCGCCCAGCCAGGCGTCGGCCTGCTCCTCGGTCAGCCGGACGTGGCCGCCGTCGCGCGGCAGCGTGTCGAGCACGATCTTCGCGACGCCGACTTTGACGTCGAGCAGTTCCGGCTCGTGCAGCGAGCGCATCGCCGCGGCCGCGTCGATGTCCTCCCGCGACGGGTTGTCCGGGTCGAGCTTGTGGAAGTCCGGGAGCAGCCGCGAGAGCACCGGGTCGTCCGGCGATTCGGTGGGCCCGGTCCGGATGCCGGTCAGCTCGGCGAGCTCGTCCTGCGGCGCCTCCTCGGCGCGCGCGGTCAGCATGTCCTCGAGCTGGCTGACCAGTCCGCGCAGGACCGCCGCCTCCTGCTGCTCGAACCCGGCGTGGATCACCGCGCCCTTGCGCCGCCAGCCGTTCACGAGGTCTGCTCCATGGTCGCCCACAGGCCCGCCGCGTGGAGCTTCGCCACGTCCGTCTCCACCTTCTCCTTGCTGCCGGACGACACGATCGCCTTGCCCTTGTGGTGCACGTCCAGCATCAGCTTGGTGGCGTGGTCGCGGCTGTAGCCGAACAGCTTCTGGAAGACGTACGTCACGTACGACATGAGGTTCACCGGGTCGTTCCAGACCACGGTCCGCCAGGGGGTGTCCGACTCGGCGACTTCCGCACCGGCCGGTTCGACCTGCGTCTGTTCGGATGCGACAGGCGTGGACATGCACCCCATGGTGTCACGGGGCGCACGGGGTACGCCGCGCCAGGTCCGGCCATGTGGGTGAATAGGCTGACCCCATGGGTTCACCGGAGCCGGCGACGGCCAGCACTGCGCTGCTCACCGACCACTACGAGCTGACCATGCTGGGCAGCGCGCTCGCCGACGGGACGGCCGAGCGGCCCTGCGTGTTCGAGGTGTTCGCCCGGCGCCTGCCGGACGGGCGCCGCTACGGCGTCGTCGCGGGTACCGCCCGCGTCCTCGACGCGATCGCGGACTTCCGTTTCACCGACGCCGAGCTGGCGCAGCTGGAGGCCACGGCGGTCGTCGACGACGCGACGCTGGCGTGGCTCGCCGGCTACGAGTTCTCGGGTGACATCGACGGCTACCCCGAGGGCGAGCTGTACTTCCCGGGCTCGCCGCTGCTGACGGTCACCGGCTCGTTCGCCGAGTGCGTGCTGCTGGAGACGCTCGTCCTGTCGATCCTCAACCACGACAGCGCGATCGCGTCCGCGGCGGCCCGGATGTCCGGCGCCGCGCACGGCCGCCCGATCATCGAAATGGGCGGGCGCCGCACGCACGAGTACGCCGCCGTCGCCGCCGCGCGCGCCGCCTACCTGGCCGGCTTCGCGACCACGTCGAACCTGGAAGCCGGCCGCCGCTACGGCATTCCGACCCGCGGCACCGTCGCGCACGCTTTCATGCTGCTGCACGACAGCGAAGAAGCGGCCTTCCGCGCGCAGGTCGACAAGATGGGCGCGGACACGACGCTGCTGGTCGACACCTACGACATCACCGCCGGCATCGAGACCGCGGTCCGCGTCGCCGGGCCGGAGCTGGGCGCGATCCGGATCGACTCCGGCGACGTCGGCCCGCTCGCCCGCCGCGCCCGCGAGCAGCTGGACTCCCTGGGTGCGAAGGACACCCGGATCGTCGTGTCCGGCGACCTCGACGAGCACGCCATCGCGGCGCTGCGCGCGGAGCCCGTGGACGCGTACGGCGTCGGGACGTCGGTGGTCACCGGCTCCGGCGCGCCGACCGCCGGGATGGTCTACAAGCTGGTCGAGGTGGACGGCAGGCCGGTCGCCAAGCGCAGCGCGCACAAGGAGTCCCGCGGCGGGCGCAAGTCCGCGCTGCGGCGCCACCGCGGCACCGGGACGGCGGTTGAAGAGGTCGTCTGGACCACGTCCGGGAAGGCCCCGGAGCCGGAGGCGAACGACCGCCCGCTGCAGATTCCCCTGATCCGCGGCGGCCGCGCGGAGGCGGACCTGCCTACGCTCGACGACGCGAGGCAGCGGCTGCGCCGCGGCCTGGTCAGCCTGCCGTGGGAGGGCCTCAAGCTCTCGCACGGCGAGCCCGCTATCCCGACGCTCTTCTTCTGATCTTCCGAACGGAGTTCGACCATGGGGACCGCGCTGATCGTGGTGGACGTGCAGAACGACTTCTGTGAAGGGGGTTCGCTCGGCCTGCCGGGCGGGGCCGCCGCGGCCGCCGGCATCTCGAAGCAGGCCGCCGAAGGCGGGTACAGCCACGTCGTGGCCACCCGGGACAACCACATCGACCCGGGCGACCACTTCAGCGAGACGCCCGACTTCAAGGACAGCTGGCCGGTGCACTGCGTCGCCGGCACGCCGGGCGCGTCGTTCCACCCCGCGCTCGACATCGTCCCGATCGGCGAGGTGTTCTCGAAGGGCGAGTACAGCGCGGCCTACTCCGGCTTCGAAGGCGCGGCTCGCGACGGGAAGTCCCTGGAGACGTGGCTGCGCGAGCACGACGTCACCGACGTCGACGTCGTCGGCATCGCCACGGACTTCTGCGTCCGCGCGACGGCGCTCGACGCGGCCCGGGCCGGCTTCGGTGTCCGGGTGCTGCTGGACCTGACGGTCGGCGGCTCGCAGCCGACGGTGGACGCGACGATCGCGGACTTCGACGAGGCGGGGGTCACCCACACCGGCACGGCGTTCGTCGGGTCGGCCGGGTGAAGGACCTGCGGGCGCTGCTGGCGGAACACCGGCTCGTCGCGATCCTGCGCGCCGCCGACGCGTCGCGGTTCGCCGACGCGGCGATGGTGCTGCACGCGGCGGGCGTCCGCCTGCTCGAAGCGACGCTGACCACGCCGGGCGCACCCGCGGCCATCACCGCGCTGCGCCTGGCGCTCGGCGAAGACGCGCTGATCGGCGCGGGCAGCGTCCGCGAACCGTCCGATGTGGACATCGCGGTCGACGCGGGCGCGGCGTACCTGATCACGCCGACGGTCAACCCGGCGGTGCTGGAGCGCGCGGCCGACCTGGACACCCCGGTGGTCTGCGGCGCGCTGACGCCGACGGAGATCGACCAGGCGTGGCGGCTCGGCGCGGCCGCGGTGAAGGTGTTCCCGGTCGCGGCGGTGGGCGGGATCGCCTACCTGCGCGCGGTCCGGGCGCCGCTGCCGGACGTCCCGCTGGTCCCGACGGGCGGCGTCCACCTGTCCGACGTCGAGGGTTACCTGAAGGCGGGCGCGATCGCGGTGGCCGCGGCGACGCCGTTGCTGGGCGACGCTCTCTCGCCGAGCGGCAGCCTCCCGGACCTGGCGACCCGGGCGGGCGAGTTCGTCGCGGCCGCCGCCCGCTTCACCACCCCCTGAACCCGAGCTTTCACGTGAAAGCTGCGCTTTGCGGCACAAAGCGGCACTTTCACGTGAAAGTGCCGCGTTATTTCTTGCCGAAGGGGTCGCAGGCGGCTGTGCCGAGGTAGATGTCGCCGCTCGCCGGGCCGCCCTGCGGGAACAGCTTGATGTGCACCGCGTGCGTCACCAGGCTGCCGTCCGGCGGCTGGGGCGTCACGGTCTCGTTGAGGATCACCGTCGCCAACGCCGTGCCCGCTGCCCCGCCCGGGATGACGATCCGGTCGTTCGGCGGTATCTGCGCGGGCACGGTGATCCCCTCGACCGTGCCGATCGAGACCTCGCCGCCGCTGCCGGTCTCGCTCGTGGCGCACTTCGCCGAGTAGGTGCGCACCGTGATCACCGGGCCGCCGTAGCGCTGGAGCACCGTCGCTTCGAACCGGTGCCCGGACGCCTGCGCGACCGACACCGCGCCCGAGCGGCCGCAGCCGCTCTCGCCGATGCCGAACGCCGCGACGTCGCCGGTCGTGCCCCCGACCGTCCGGGCGCGGTACGGACCGTCGGCGGTGCACTTCGCCAGCTCACCGGTGACGACGTGCTCGTTGTCGACCGTCACGTCCAGCGAGCCGGAAGACGCCCATCCGGTGGACGTCACCGGCGGCGCCGCGGCCAGGAGCGGAGTGGCCAGCGTCGTCACCGCCAGCAACCGGAATGTCCTCTTCCTGGCGGTTCGCATGTGCCGGCCTCCCCGTTCGCGTGACAGTTCGTAGTTACCCATCTCGTCATCGGCAGGCCGGGTGCCGCCCCTGATCGGGTCCACCCGGACGGGTGGCCGGTGAGGAACGCAACTTAAGGGGCTGCCGCGGGGGTAACGAGCGTTAACCTCGATCGTCGCCTGTGTCCCACCCTGGGAGGTTTCGTGTCTTCGCTGTCCTTCGCCGCCAAGCGGCCCGTGCTGGCCGACCTCGTGCCCGGTTCCCTCGTCCGGGACATCGCGCTGGTCGCCGGCGGTGCCGTGCTCACCGGCGCCGCCGCGCAGCTGACGATCCCGGTGCCCGGCAGCCCGGTGCCGATGACCGGCCAGACGTTCGCCGCGCTGCTCGTCGGCGCGTCGCTCGGCATGTCGCGCGGTGCCGCGTCGATGCTGGTCTACCTGCTCGTCGGGGCGGTCGGTGTGCCGTGGTTCCAGCACGGCACCGCGGGCCTGTCCGGTGCGAGCGCCGGCTACATCGTCGGGTTCGTCTTCGCCGGCGCGCTCGTGGGCGCGCTCGCCGGCCGCGGCGGCGACCGGACGCCGGTGCGCACCGCGGGCACGATGGTGCTCGGCAACGTCGTGATCTACGCGTTCGGCGTGCCGTGGCTGATGGCCTCGACCGGGTTCGACCTGTCGACGGCGTTCGCCAAGGGCGTCACGCCGTTCCTGATCGGGGACGCGATCAAGATCGTCGTCGCCGCCGGTCTGCTGCCGCTGACCTGGAAGCTGGTCTCGGGCCGCGAGCAGGACTGATCGCTCGTCGCGGGACCTCTCACCCGGGAGGTTCCGCGACGCGAGTGGCCCGTTCGCGACGGAGCACCGATCTCTGTCGGTGGTGGCGGCTAATGTGTCGCTGTGCCCGCCCGAACCGATTTCCCCGGCGTCCTCGAACTCCTCACCCACGCGGTGGAGTCCGTGGGCGGTGCCGAACGCCCAGGGCAGGTGGAGATGGCGGACGCCGTCGGCCGCGCCATCCGCACCGGCGAGCACCTGGCCGTGCAGGCGGGCACCGGCACCGGCAAGTCCTTGGCCTACCTCGTCCCCGCGATCCGCCACGCCGTCGAGAAGGAAGCCACCGTCGTCGTCTCGACGGCGACCATCGCGCTGCAGCGCCAGCTCGTCGACCGCGACCTCCCGCGCCTGGCGAAGGCGCTGAAGAAGCCGCTGGGCCGCGAACCGACCTTCGCGATCCTCAAGGGCCGCCGCAACTACATGTGCCTGCACCGCCTCGACTCCGGCGCGCCGGACGAGCCGGAGGACGCCCAGCTCTTCGACCCGTTCGCGGTGTCTCGGCTGGGCAAGGAGGTCACGCGGCTGCGGGAGTGGTCGTCGGACACCGAAACCGGCGACCGCGACGAGCTCGTACCCGGCGTCTCCGACCAGGCGTGGCGCCAGGTGTCGGTCACGGCGCGGGAATGCCTCGGCGCCTCACGCTGCCCGATCGGCACGGACTGCTTCGCCGAGAAGGCCCGCGCCGAGGCCGGGCGCGCCGACATCATCGTCACCAACCACGCCCTGCTGGCGATCGACGCCCTGCAGGGCTACCAGGTCCTGCCGGACCACGACGTCGTGATCATCGACGAGGCGCACGACCTCGTCGACCGCGTCACCTCGGTCGCCACCGGCGAACTGACCAGCGCGATGTGCGCGTCGGCCGCGCGCCGCTGCGGCAAGCTGATCGACGCCGACATCGCCGACGGCCTCCTGGAGGCGGGTGACGGGCTGGCGCTGATCGTCGACGACCTGCCCGCGGGCCGGATGGACGAGCTGCCGAGGCCGCTGAAGGGCGCGATCCCGGCGGTCCGCGACGCCGCGCACGCGTGCATCACGGCGCTGGGCTCCGACCGCAAGGAGGACGTCGAGGGGGCCACCGCGCGCAAGCTGGCGCGCTCGCTGCTCGACGAGGTGCACGACACCGCGGTCCGGCTGCTGGAGGCGTTCGACGACGACCAGGCGCACCAGCGCGACGTCGTGTGGCTCTCCGGAGACAAGTACTCGTCGAACCCGCGGCCGCCGGCGCTGAAGGTGGCGCCGCTCGGCGTCGCCGGGCTGCTGCGCGAGCGCGTCTTCAACCTGCACACGACGGTCCTGACGTCGGCGACGCTGACCCTGGGCGGCACGTTCGACACGATGGCGCGCCAGTGGGGTCTCCCGCCGGGCTCGGCCCGCGTCGAACAGGCGCCGGGCGCCGCGACGGAAAAGGAAGCGCCGTCGGACACCTCCGGGCCGAAGTGGACCGGCCTGGACGTCGGCTCGCCGTTCGACCACCAGCGCAACGGCATCCTCTACCTGGCCAAGCACCTGCCGCCGCCGGGCCGCGACGGCCTCGCATCGTCCACAATGGACGAATTGGCCGAGCTCATCGAGGCCGCGGGCGGCCGCACGCTCGGGCTGTTCTCCTCGATGCGCGCGGCCAAGCAGGCGGCCGAAGAGATGCGCGAGCGGCTGGACTTCCCGATCCTCTGCCAGGGCGAGGACGCGACTTCGCTGCTGGTCCAGAAGTTCTCCGAGGACGTCCGCACGTGCCTGTTCGGCACGCTGAGCCTCTGGCAGGGCGTGGACGTGCCCGGGCCGTCGCTGCAGCTCGTGGTCGTCGACCGGATCCCGTTCCCGCGCCCGGACGACCCGGTCTCCTCGGCGCGGCAACGCGCGGTGGAAGCCCGCGGCGGCAACGGCTTCCTCACCGTCGCGGCCACGCACGCGGCGCTGCTGCTGGCGCAGGGCACCGGGCGGCTGCACCGCTCGGTCACCGACCGCGGGGTGGTCGCGGTGCTGGATTCGCGGCTGGCGAACGCCCGCTACGGCGGATTCCTCCGTGCGTCGCTGCCGCCGTTCTGGCCCACGATGGACCCGAAGGTGGCGCGCGACGCGTTGCGCCGGCTGGACGCAGCCGCGCCCGCGTGACGCGGTCCACAGCGCCGACCGGTACGGTGAAGCAACCCAAGCAACATTAGGGAGCACCGGTTGACCCAGGATTCGTCCAGCGCACAGTCCCGGACCGTCAGTGTCGACGACACCGGCGTGCGGCGGCGGCTCGCGGACGGCAGCGAAGAGGCCGTCACGTGGGCCGGCCTGTCGTCGGTGATGGTCCGCGTCATCCCCGACGGCCCCTGGAACGAAGACGTCTTCTTCATGCTGGTGGGCACCGACGGCAAGGGCACGGCGGTGCCGAGCGGCGACCCGGCCGCGGACGCGCTGATCGAGCGCCTGCAGGCCCTGCCGGGGTTCGACAACGAGAAGTTCATCGAGGCCATGACGACCGACGCCGACCAGGCCTACGTCGTCTGGGAATCCAGCGAGAACTAGGCGGTCGGGAACTCTTCCGTCACGGGGATCCCCTTCTTGAGCGTCCGGCTCACCGTGCACAGCCGCTCGATCGCGCGATCCACGGCGCCGGCCAGCGCTTCCCGCTGATCCGCGGCCAAAGTCGACACGTCGACGTCGAATGCGACGTGCACGGCGTCCAGCTCCGAAGCTCCCTCGCGACGGTCGGCGCTGACGGTGACGCGGAACTTCGCGTCTTCCCCGATCCGCCGCGTGATCAGCTCTTCGGCCGTCACCGCACTGCAGCCCGCGGCCGCGATCTGCAGCAGCTCGGCGGGCGAGAACGCCCCCTCGGCGCCGGTGCGGCCCAGCCGGACCTCCGCGCCGCGGTCGTTGCGGCCGACGAAGGAGTGCCGGCCGTCGCGCTGTACTTCCAGTCCCATGCCCGCTCCAACCGGCTCAGGAAGCCCCTTGTTCCGGCTCCCACTGCGCGAGAACCGTGATGGTGCCCGGGTCGACCTCGGTGAACCCGGCGTCCCGCACGGCGATGACGCGGTCGCGCCGCCACGCGCCTTCGGGGTCGTCGCCGGGGTGCAGTTCCTTCCACCGCGCGACGCTCGCCGACCGCACGGCGGTCCGGTAGCCCCGGGCGGCCCAGGCCGCGCGCTGCTCGTCGTCCAGCAGCGCGGCGAGGATCATCGTGGCGTGGCCGACCTGCGCGGCGGCCTTGCCGACGGTCATCGGCGTGTGCGGGTTGAGCAGGAGCAACGGGACGCCGCCGGGAACCGGGCCCGGCTCGTCCGGCGGCAGTTCGCTGCCCGAGATCTGCAGTCGCGAGACCTCCTTGGGCGCCTCGGTGACCAGTCCCGGCACCAGCGCCCGCGCCTCGGCGCCGTCGATCTCGACGGTGATGCCCGGCAGGTCCTGCACGGCCGCCCAGTGCGCGCCCCGCGCCCGCCGCGCGACCTTGCGGATCCGGTTGTCGAGCCACGCGTGCATCGGCTCGGCCCACTCGCCGCCGGGCTCGGTGCGCTCGTCGAGGCAGACCGCCAGCGCGGCGGCCGCGGCGGCCTCCAGCAGCGGCGTGCGGCCGGGCGGCTCGGCGCGTTCGATGCGCAGGATGACCGGCATCGCCCGGACTTCCTCCGGGAGCTCGTCCGAAGTGCCCGACGTGTCTTCGGCCGGAAGCCCGAGCCAGTAGGCGTAGCGGGCACCCAGGGGGTCGAGAACGCTGCTCACGGACGCATCAGCTCGAGCCCGTCGGCGGCGTCGGCCGCCTCGACCTCGCCGCGGGTGAGGCCGAGCACGAACAGCACGGCGTCGAGGTACGGGTGCGACAGCGCGGTGTCGGCCACCTCGCGCAGCGCGGGCTTGGCGTTGAACGCCACACCCATGCCGGCCGCCGAAAGCATGTCGATGTCGTTGGCGCCGTCCCCGACCGCGACGCACTGCTCCAGCGGGATGTCGTACTCACCGGCGAAGCGGCGAAGCACCTTCGCTTTGCCCGCGCGGTCGACGACGTCGCCGACGACCTTGCCGGTCAGCTTGCCGTCCACGATCTCGAGTTCGTTCGCCGCCGCGAAGTCCAGGCCCAGTTCTTGGACCAGGCCGCCGATGACCTGGGTGAACCCGCCGGACACCACCCCGGTCTTGAACCCCATCCGCTTGAGCGTGCGGATCGTCGTGCGCGCACCCGGCGTCAGCTCGATCGACGCGGCGACCTCGTCGATCGCCGTGGCGGGCAGGCCCTCCAGCAGCGCGACCCGGCGTTCCAGCGACTCGGTGAAGTTCAGCTCGCCGCGCATGGCGGCTTCGGTGATCTCGCGGATCTCCGGTTCGACGCCGGCGTGCGCGCCCAGCATCTCGATGACCTCGCCCTGGATGAGCGTGGAGTCGACGTCGAAGACGACCATGCGCTTGGCCCGGCGCGTGATCCCGGCCCGCTCGACGGCGATGTCGACGCCGACCTCGACCGCCGCGTCGGCGAGCTCCGACCGCAGGGCGGCGTCGGCCTCGGGCGTGTCCCGGTCGACCGAGACGTACAGCTCCAGCCCGGTCACGGGGTAGTCGGCGACGCTGCGGATCGCGTCGATGTTGGCGCCGAGCGACGCCAGCCGCCGGGCGACCTCGGAGAAGCCGCGCGCGGTGACCGGGCGGCCGAGCACGACCAGCACGTGGGTGGAGTCGCGGCGCCCGAGCGCGAACGGGTCTTCGCCGATGGCCGCACCGATCTTGACGTCGACCTGCATCCCGACGGACGCCATCGCCTGCTCGACCGACTCCTGCAGGCCCTCGGGGTCGCGGTACACGCCGGCGAGCACGCCGAGCACGAGCTGCCCGCGGATGACGACCTGTTCGACGTCCAGCACGTCGACGTCGTGGCGGGTCAGCACGGCGAACAGCACGGACGAGACACCCGGCTTGTCGGGGCCGGTCGTCGTGATCAGGACGGGGGTCTGGGTCACTGGTCATCCCTCGTTCGGCAACGCTGCACGGTCAGTCTGCCGGTCCGGGCCCGGACATAAGTAGAGCGCGTGCCCGGCTTCACAAAAGCCGGGCACGCGCTCTCACTCGTTCGGGTTGTTACTGCTTGTCGTCGCCCTGCTCGCTGGCGTTGTCGCTGGAGTGGTCTCCCGGGATCACCGCTTCGGTGAGCACCTGCGACGGCGCCGCGTGGCTGTTGAGCTTCTGCTTCCCGAAGAAGCCGATCTCGCCTTCGGAGTGCATGCGCTCGATCATGTGCGGGTAGTGCAGCTCGAACGCGGGCCGCTCGGACCGGATCCGGGGCAGCTCGGTGAAGTTGTGCCGCGGCGGCGGGCAGGACGTCGCCCACTCGAGCGAGTTGCCGTAGCCCCACGGGTCGTCCACCGTGACGATCTCGCCGTACCGGTAGCTCTTGAAGACGTTCCAGATGAACGGCAGCGTCGAGGCACCGAGGATGTACGCGCCGATCGTGGAGATCGTGTTCAGCGTCGTGAAGCCGTCACTGGTCAGGTAGTCCGCGTACCGGCGCGGCATGCCCTCGGCACCCAGCCAGTGCTGGACGAGGAACGTGCCGTGGAAGCCGATGAACGTGGTCCAGAAGTGCCACTTGCCGAGCTTCTCGTCCATCATCCGGCCGGTGATCTTCGGGAACCAGAAGTAGATGCCGGCGAAGGTGGCGAACACGATCGTGCCGTAGAGCACGTAGTGGAAGTGCGCGACGACGAAGTAGCTGTCCGACACGTGGAAGTCGATCGCCGGCGCGGCCAGCATGATGCCGGTCAGGCCGCCGAAGAGGAACGTGACGATGAAGCCCATCGAGAAGATCATCGGCGTCTCGAAGGACAGCTGGCCCTTCCACATCGTGCCGATCCAGTTGAAGAACTTCACGCCGGTCGGGACCGCGATCAGGAACGTCATGAAGGAGAAGAACGGCAGCAGCACGGCGCCGGTGGCGTACATGTGGTGCGCCCACACCGCGACCGACAGCGCCGCGATGGCCAGCGTCGCGAAGACCAGGCTCTTGTAGCCGAACATCGGCTTGCGGCTGAAGACCGGGAAGATCTCCGACACGATCCCGAAGAACGGCAGGGCGACGATGTAGACCTCTGGATGGCCGAAGAACCAGAACAGGTGCTGCCAGAGGATCACGCCGCCGTTTTCGGGGTCGAACACGTGCGCCCCGAGGTGCCGGTCCGCCAGCAGGCCCATCAGGGCCGCGGTCAGGATCGGGAAGGCGAGCAGGATCAGGATCGACGTCACCAGGATGTTCCAGGTGAAGATCGGCATCCGGAACATCGTCATGCCGGGCGCGCGCAGGCAGACCACGGTGGTGACCATGTTGACCGCGCCGAGGATGGTGCCGAGACCGGAGACCACCAGGCCGGAGATCCACAGGTCCGCGCCGACGCCCGGCGAGTGGATCGCGTCCGACAGCGGGGTGTAGGCGAACCAGCCGAAGTCGGCGGCGCCACCCGGCGTCAGGAAGCCCGACAGCACGATCAGGCCGCCGAAGAGGTACAGCCAGTACGAGAACGCGTTCAGCCGCGGGAACGCGACGTCCGGCGAGCCGATCTGCAGCGGGAGCACGAAGTTCGCGAAGCCGAAGAGGATCGGGGTCGCGTACAGCAGCAGCATCACCGTGCCGTGCATGGTGAAGAGCTGGTTGTACTGCTCCTGCGAAAGGAACTGCTGCCCGGGGCGCGCCAGCTCGGTGCGGATGAGCATGGCCATCGCGCCGCCCGCCATGAAGAAGGCGAACGACGTGACCAGGTACATGATCCCGATCTGCTTGTGGTCCGTCGTGCGGAACAACCGCAGCAGGTACGAACCCTTGACCGACTCGTGCGCGGGATACGGGCGCGTCGCGATCGGCTTGGGGGCTACGGCCGTCACTCCTGCCTCCAACACTCAGAACCTCGTGGTGGTCATCGTCCGGCCGCCGAGGTGGGCAACGCCCGGATCAGCGGTCAAGGGGGATCGTAGCCCTCGCTACCGACAGTCGCGCGCACCGGCTGGCAAGATCGGGCCGTGGCCGACGAATACACGCGGGCGGCGGTCCGCGCCGCACTGACGGTGACCTCGCGGCTCGGCCTGCGCGCGCACGAGCCCGAGGTGCTCCACGAGCGCTCGAACGTGCTGGTGAGGCTGGGTCCGCTGGTCGCGCGGGTGCCGGGGACCAGCCGCCTGGCGCGGCTCGGTCCGGCCTGGCAGGAACGGGATCTGGCGGTGTCGGGGTTCCTCACGGACCGTGGTGTGCGCGTCGTCTCACCGGCCACGGATGCCCCGGCCGGACCGCATTTCGCCGAGGGACTGCCGGTCACTCTCTGGAACCACACCCCGCACGATCCGGACCACCGGTACGCACCGGACGTCGTCGCCCGGTCGCTCGCCGAGGTGCACGCGGCGCTGCGCGAGTACCCCGGCGAACTCCCGCGGCGCGGCCCGCTGGACGACCTCGGGCGCATCTTCGACCGGCACGACCTGGACCCCCGGTTGCGCGCCGAGGCGGACCGGCTCGCCGCGCTGCTGCCGGACGTCGCCGCGCAGCCGCTGCACGGCGACGCGCACCCCGGCAACCTGATCGCCACCCCCGCCGGCCCGTGCTGGCTGGACTTCGAAGACACCTGGCGCGGGCCGCTGGCCTGGGACCTCGGCATCCTCGCCCGGCAGGGCGGCCCGGAGTACCTCGCCGCGTACCCGGCGTCCGTGGACGAAGACGCTCTTCGCTACTTCACCCGGCTGCGAGAGCTGTATGCCGCGGTCTGGCAGTTCGTCATCGCGATCCGGTTCCCGGACCGGCTGGCCGGCGCCCGCTCGGCGCTCGACGCCTACTTCTCGTGAGTCGCCGGGTACCAGGACAGGATCGCCTCGACCACGCCCGCCGGATCCTCCAGCGGGGTCAGGTGGCCGGCGCCCGGGAGCACCACGAGGGTCGCGCCGTCCAGCGCTTCGACCATCTCGTTCGCCGCGGCCAGCGGGGTGATCGGGTCCTCTTCGCCCACGACGACCAGCGCGGGGACGCCCGATTCGCGTAGCAGATCGAGGGAATCCGGCCGCGTCCGCAGGGCGAGCGCCGTCCACGAGATGCCGGCCGGCGGCTGCGATTCGATGATCTCCCGGACGTTCCCGACGACGTCCGGGCGCTCTTCGCGGGTCGAATCGGCCAGCAGGTTCGGCAGGTTGGCATCGGCCAGCCAGCCGTGGACGCCTTCGTCGTCGACGCGCTTCGCGACGTCCAGCCGGCTCTGGGCGGCCTCGGGCGTGTCGGGCGTCGCCTTGGTGTCGATGAGCACGAGCCCGCCGACCCGCTCGGGCGCCAGCCGCAGCACGGCCATCGCGAGGTAGCCGCCCATCGAGCAGCCGCCGAGCACGACGCGGTCCAGTTCCAGGCGGTCGAGCAGGGCGAGGACGTCACGCGCGGCGTCCTCGAGACTCGGCTCGCGATCGGACTCCGGCAGCGGCGAGCGGCCGAGCCCGCGCTGGTCCGGAGTGATCACCCGAAGGTGTGAAGCGAGGGGCTCGCGCACCGCGTTCCACATGCGGGCGTCCAGGGGAAAGGCGTGGAGGAGGACCAGCGGCAGTTCGGTCATGCGGGCCATTTTGTCGGACCCCCGCGCTAGCTTCGCCGATGTGTTCACCGACATCGAAACCGACCGGCTGCTGCTGCGTCCGCTCCACGAGGCGGACCGGCAGGCGATGGTCGACATCCACACCGACCCGCGCACCAACCGCTTCCACCCCGACCCGCCCGACGTCCCGCGCGCGTCGGCGATGTTCTCGGAGTGGCTGGCGCACTGGGCCGAGCACGGCTTCGGCTACCCCGCGGTGCTCGAACGCGGGGGCGCCGAGGTGATCGGCATGTGCGGGGTGCGGCTGCGGGAGTTCCACGGCGAGAAGGTGCTGAACCTCGGCTACCGGTTCCGGCCGTCGGCGTGGGGCAAGGGGTACGCGGCGGAGGCCGGGCTGGCGGTCCTGGAGTGGTGTGCCCGCGAGCTGCCGTCGGTGCCGGTGCTGGCGAGCGTCAGCGTGGAGAACAAGCCGTCGCTGCGGGTGGCGGAGCGGCTCGGCTTCACGGAGTACACGGAGGAGCTGTACGACGGCGCGTTCTCGCGGCACTACCGGCGCTGAGCCGGGCGGTGTTTGACAACTCAACAGTGTTCAGCGGCGGCGGTTCGGCCGGCGCCGGGCCCGGGCGTCCCAGCAGGCCCGGTGCCAGTGCCGCCGGTCGGCGACGGAGCCGGTGTCGTCGGCGGGCCAGACGACGAGGTGCGGCGTGCCGGGCCGGATTTCGTGGTCGCAGCCGGGGCACCGGTAGGTCTTGCCGGCCTGCGAGCCGGGCACGGTCCGGACGAGCCAGTCCCCATCGTCCCCGGACTCGGCACGAGCCCACCCGGTGGCGGCACCCAGTTCGCGATCGGGCGGCCCACCGTCCGAGCGGCGGCCGGGACGGTTCCGTCGAGGCACGAGGCCAACGGTAAACGGCGCCGGCCGGAGCCGACCGCGCGGCTCTGGTCGGCCGGGTCGGTCCATCCCCGGCGTGCCACCGGCCCCGGCCCGGCACCCGTCCGCGCAGTCCCGGCCACGCTCGGCCTCTTCACCGCGCAACCTCAAGCAGCTCGGTCCACCACCGCTCGCCCGGCGCACGATCCCTTTCGTGGCCCAGCCATCCCACCCGAGCCGGGCCGGCATCCGCCTGGTCGGCGACCGCTCCCCGCCCGCAACTCCGCAACCTCAAGCAGCCCGGCCTGCCACCGCCCGGCCACCCCGCAACCGGCGCACGATCCCCTCATGGCCCAGCCCATCCCAACCCAGCCGGGCCAATGTCCGCCCCGTCCGCCGGAAATCTTCCCCGCCGAGCACCGACATGATCGTGATCGCGGCGTCCACCACCGGCGTCGCCACCCCGGCGCACCGCGCGAGCGCCTGCAGCGGCACCAGCGTCGACCGGATGTCCTCCGTCAGGAACCGGTGGTCGAGGCTGGTCGGCGCGGCGATCGTCCGGTACGGCTCCACCGTCCGCAACGCGTCCAGCAGCGTCGTGGCCGGGCACCCGTAGTACCGGTCGAGCACCTCGGTCATCGGCATCAGCCGCGCGCCGTAAGCCCGCGCGACCAGCGCGAACTCCGCTTCGGTGCGCTCCAGCAGCGCGACCGTCCGCGCCGAAACGCCGTCGACGTAGAAGAGCAGTTCCTCCGCGCGGTCGATGGTGCCGAGGTTGGCGAGCGCGATCGGCACGTGCGCGACCGCGCCGAAGTCGTGCAGGCCGCGCTCCACGGGGTTGCGCGCGACTTCCAGCATCGGAAACCACGAGCGCAGCAGCCCGGCGTGCCGTCCGACAGCGGCGGCCGTGCTGCCCGAAATCAGGTTCCAGCCCTTGGCACCCAGCACCGTCACGCCACCGGTGCCGGACGGCCGCGCGGCGAACAACGCGTCCGTCTCCACGACATCGACGCCCGGTGCCCCGGCGGCCGCGAGCGCGTGCGCGAATTCGACGCTCCCGCAGAGCTTGCTGGAGAACAGCACCACGACCTGCCCGGCGCGCAGGTGCGGCGCGAGCCGGACGGCGACCTCCGGGTAGGCGGTGGTGACGGTGGCGACCAGCACCACGGCCCGCCCGCCCAGCGCGGCGGGGTCGGCGGTGACCTCACGCAGCGGGAACCGCCCGGTGAGCACCCCGCTCGTGACGATCTCCCGCCGCCGCGCGATCTCCCTGACCGCCTCGAGATCCCGCGTGCAGAGGTGCACCGCCAGTCCCCGCGAGGCGAGGTACGCCGCGACGGCCCGTCCCTCGCCCCCCGCACCGACGACCCCGATCCCGTCCAGCCCGCCCATTCCGCCCACTCCCGTCACTCGGGTACGCAGTGGACAGGTCGGGGCCCCGCCCGGGAAAGTTCCCGCGGCGGCACGTTCCCGGAAACCGGGCGCGGTCAGCCCTGGGCGAGGGCGAGCGGAACCAGCTGTTCGGCGGTGGTGAGCGACCCGTGCTGCCCGATCAGCGACGTCTCGACGGCCTCCGCGAGCCCCCGCACCATCCCGAACCGGTCCCGGGCCGCCGCGACGACGTCGCCGATGCGCGGCAGCACCCGGTCGCTGACCGTGTGCCCGAACCACCCCTCGGCGACGGCCTCCTCCCGCGAGCGCACCCACGCCCGCTCGCCCAGCACCTCCCGCCAGGCCGCGAGGACGTCCGCGGCCGCGCCCGGCTCGGTGTAGACGTGCCGGGCCCGCACCTCGCCCCCGAACGTCCGGACACCGTCCAGCAGCTCCGGGACGTCTTCGAGGTCGAGCTTGTCGTCGACGGTCACCATCCCGTGGTCGGCCACCACCGCGAGCAGGGCACCGGGCGGCAGACCGTCCACAAGGGACTCCACTAACCGGTCGACCTGCCGCAGCTGCATCCGCCACGCGGCCGAGCCGGGGCCGTAAACGTGGCCGAGCAGGTCGAGTTCGCTGTGGTAGGCGTAGCAGAAGGCGCGCCCGCCGAGCACCGACAACGTCCGCGCGGCGAGGTCGCCCAGCGCGTGCACCCCGGCGTACTGCGCGCCGCCCTGGGTCGCCAGGGTCAAGGCCGTGTCGCGGAACTTGGCGGAAGACACGACGGCCGCGTCGATGCCCGCCGCGGCGGCCCGTTCGAAGGTCGTCGGCAGCGGCTGCACTTCGCGAGGTGGGAGGGCGCCCCGCAGGTCGCTGCCGTCTTCGTGACTGCACCAGCGCAACGCGTTCAGCACGCCGGTGCCCGGCATTTCGAAGGTGTAGCCGACCATGCCGTGCTCACCGGACGCGAGCCCGGTACCGATGGCGGCGACACCCGCGGCGGTGGTGGACGGAAACCCGACGCGCAAGGATTCCTGAACGAGCTCGGTCAGCACGGGCGCATCCGCGGCGTGCTCGGCGAGCAGCTCCCGGCCAAGCCCATCGACGAGCAGCACGCCGGCGCTGCTCGCCTCCGGCAGAGCCAGGGAGTTCCCACAACCGGGCACCCCGAGAGCGGCGAGCAGGGACGGAACGACCTGGCCGAGATGCGGAACATCGGCAAGCGAAGGCGGCTGCACGCGCCCAGCTTCCCACCGGCGGCCCCGGACGGCCGAGCGGCAGCGCCGGCCATCGCCTAACGGTTGCAGGAGCCCTTCGCCGGGCCGAAAGCCCCCACGACCGAGCGCAGCGCCGGCCGCCACCCAGCGGTTCGAGCAGCCCCTACGCAAGGCCGAAGACCTCGGACGGCCGAGCAGCAGCGCCGGCCACCGCTCGGCGTTCGCGCCGATCCCGATCCGGCGAGGAAGGCCGCACCTCGGCGATTCCGCAGCCCGAGCCCACCCCCGAAAGCTCTGGACAGCCGAGCGCGGCGCCGGCCGCCACCCAGCGGTTCGAGCAGCTCCTACGCAAGGCCGAAAGCCCCGGACGGCCGAGCAGCAGCGGCGGCCGCCGCCAAGCGGGTTCAAGCCCCCACGGCCGAAGCCCCGGACAGTAGCTGGCCTCCGCCCAGAGGCACCGGTAGCCTCCCGGCGGCCGCAACTCGGCGGTTCCCGAGCCCGGGTAGCGAGCTCCGGAGCGACCAACTGGCGTTTGCGCCGATCCGACCCGGCGGAGCCGCGATGCCCCACCTCGGCGATATCGCAGCACCGAACCCAGCCGGCGCCCCAGCGCACCGCGAAGACCCGGGCTGTCCCAGCACCGCGTTCCCGGCGATAATCACCGCATGCCGACCTACGCCTACCGCTGCCGCGAGTGCACCGAGACCTTCGAGCTCCTGCGGCCGATGAGCGAATCCGGCGCGCCGGCCGCCTGTCCCGATGGGCACACCGACACCGTCAAGCTGCTCACCACGGTCGCCCTCACCGGGGCCGCGAGCGGACCCGCGGCCCCGGCCGGTGGCGGCGGCGGTGGCTGCTGTGGCGGCGGCTGCTGCGGCTAGACCGCCTTCAGCGCCTGCTCCAGATCGGCCCACAGGTCCTCGACGTCCTCCAGCCCGGCGGAAAGCCGGATCAGCTGGTCGGACACGCCGGCGTCGTGCCGGTCGCCCTCGTCGACGATCCGGTGGCTGATCGAACCCGGGTGCTGGATCAGCGTGTCCACACTGCCCAGGCTCACCGCCGGCGTGATCAGCCGGACCGCGCCGATCAGGGCGTGCGGGTCGCCGGCGACCTCGAACGCCACCAGCGGCCCGCCGATCCGCGGGTAGTGGACCGCCGTCACGGCCGGGTGGTCGCCGAGCCGGGCGGCCAGCGTCGCCGCGGTGGCCGATGCCGCGTTGACGCGCAGCGGCAGCGTGGAAAGCCCGCGCAGCAACAGGTATCCGGCGAGCGGGTGCAGCACGCCGCCGGTGGCGAAGCGGATCTGCCGCAGCCGCGCGGCTTCCGCGGCGTCGCACGCGACGATCCCGCCCATCACGTCGCCGTGGCCGCCGAGGAACTTCGTCGCGCTGTGCAGCACGATCCGCGCCCCGTGGCGGCCCGGGCGCTGGAGCACCGGGGTCGCGAACGTGTTGTCCACCAACAGGGGCACGTCCCCGCACGCCAGAGCCAGGGCGGCGATGTCGGCCTCGGCGAGGGTCGGGTTCGCCGGCGTCTCGACGAACACCAGCCCCGTGTCGGGCCGCAACGCGGCGGCGACCCCCTCGGGCGCGGCCCACGTGACCTCGGTGCCGAGCAGCCCGGACTCGAGCAGGTGGTCGCTGCAGCCGTACAGCGGGCGCACCGCGACGACGTGCCGTTTCCCCTGCGCCACCGCGGAAAGCAAGCACGCCGACACGGCGGCCATGCCGCTGGCGAACGCGACGCCGTGCTCGAAGCCCTCGAGCTCGGCGAGGGCCCGCTCGAACCGCTCGACGGTCGGGTTGCCGACCCGGCCGTAGATCGGCGGCCCGTCGAGCTCACCGCCGGCGGCGAAAGCGTCGATCCGGGCGGCTTCGGCGGCGCTGTCCCGCGACGGGTACGTCGTGGACAGGTCCAGCGGGGCGGCGTGCACGCCGAGGTCCGTGAGGTCGTCACGGCCGGCGTGGACGGCGCGCGTGCGCAGCGAGGAAGTCATGCCAGCATGGTCGAGCTTTCACCGGATCGAGGGCAACAGTCTCGGATATCATTCGCCGATGCCCGATTCTGTCGAACTGAGTCCGGTGGACCTGGAGATTCTGCGCCTGCTCCAGAACGATGCCCGGATCACCAACAAGGACCTCGCGGCCGCGGTCGGCATCGCGCCGTCGACGTGCCTGGACCGGGTCGCCCGGCTGCGGGACACCGGCGTGATCACCGGGCAGCACGCGTCGGTCGACGCGGCGAAGCTGGGCCGGCCGCTGGAGGCGTTCCTGTTCGTCCAGGTCCGCCCGCACCGGCGGCCGCTGGTCGACCCGTTCGTCGAACACCTGCTGTCGCTGCCCGAGGTGCGCGCCGTCTACCACCTGACCGGGCCGGACGACTTCCTCGCGCACGTCGCGACCAGCTCCGCCGGCGAGCTGCAGCGCCTGGTCCTCGACGAGCTGACCGCGCGCGACGAGGTCGCCCGCGTGCACACGAACCTCGTGTTCCAGCACTGGAGCGGCGGCCCGCTGCTCCCGCCGGCCTGACCTCAGACCGTCGCGAGCCAGCGGCGGGTCTCGCGCGGCGACGTCAGCCGGACGACCGCGGGGCCCGGCGACGACGCCGCCCAGTCCCGGATCGTCGCCCGCTTCCGCGCGAACGACCGGAAGTGCCAGCGGATGATCGAGTCCGCGGAGAACATCTGGCGGAACGACTCGACGTTGCCGTTGCAGATCCGCTCGCGGGTCAGCGAGCGCACGGCGGTCCGGCGCACCAGGCGGCCCAGCGAAAGCCAGCGCGGGTAGTCGAGGCCGACGATCAGCTGGGCGCGGGGCAGGACGAGGTCCTTCCACTTGCCGTACGCGGCGTCGAGGACCCAGCGCTCCCCCGCGCACACCTCGGCGAGGCGGCGGCGCTGCTCGTCGTCCGGGACCGCGACCCAGCCCGGCTCCCAGGTGAGGTCGTCGGCCGAGACGTACGGCAGGCCGGCGCGCTCGGCGATCCGGGCCGCGAGCGTCGACTTGCCCGAACCGGTCACGCCGTAGACGACGATGCGCTCAGGCGTCGAGGTCACGGGCGGGCTCCCGCGGTCCGCGGTAGGGCAGGGTCTGGCTGTAGACGATGCTCGTGGTCGTGCTGCCGAACTGGGCCAGCTCGTCCATCGTGCGCTCGAGGTGGGCCATCGAGGCCGCGGCGACTTTGAGCGTGTAGCAGTCGTCGCCGGTGGTGCGCAGGCATTCGAGGATCTCGAGGCGCTCGCCGAGCAGCTTGTGCAGTGCCTCGTGCCGACTGCCGGGGTACTTGAGCCGGACGACGGCGAGCACCGCGTAGCCGACCTTCCCGAGGTCGATGTCGGCGCGGTAGCCGGTGATCACGCCCGTCGCCTCGAGCCGGCGGAGCCGTTCGGTGGTGGCCGACGCGCTGAGGTTCACCCGGCGGCCGAGTTCGGTGAGCGGCAGCCGGGCGTCCTGCTGGAGCTCGACGAGGATGGCCCAGTCCGTCGGATCGAGACTCTCGGTCATCCGGCGAATGTACCGCGAGATCCACGGCGGAAGCCGCCGAACGCCGTGATCGTTCCCTTCCGGATCCGGGCAAAACGTCGATAGCCTTTTCCGGTGAAGATCGGCGTGAACGTCCCCAACTTCGGTCCCGGCACCGACCCCGGCGTGCTGCGCGCGTGGGCGCGCACGGTGGAAGGCCTCGGCTTCGACCTGCTGATGGTGTCCGACCACGTCGCGATCACGCCCGACGTCGCCGGCCAGTACCCGGCGCCGTTCTACGAGCCGTTCACGACGCTGTCGTGGCTCGCGGGCGTCACCGAGCGGGTGCGGCTCGGCACCACCGTGCTGGTCGTGCCGTACCGGCACCCCCTGCTGGTGGCCCGGATGGCGGCGAACCTCGACGCGCTCAGCGGCGGCCGGCTGGTGCTCGGGGCCGGGATCGGCTGGGCCAAACAGGAGTTCGCCGCGCTCGGCGTGCCGTTCGAGCAGCGCGGGAAGCTCACCAGCGAGTACCTGCGGGCGATCCGTGCGGCCTGGGCCGATCACGACGACTACCGCGCCGGCCCGATCCCGCTGTGGCTCGGCGGGCACAGCGACGCCGGGCTGCGCCGCGCGCTCGAGCTCGGCGACGCGTGGCACCCGCTGCGGATGACGATGGCCGGGTTCCGGGAAGGCTTGGCGCGCCTGGAAACCCTGGCCGGCGACCGGCCGGTGCCGGCGTTCGCGCCGCGGATCCTCTTGCGGCTGACCGGAACACCGGTGAGCGGGCCGGACCGGCGCGCCGGCGAAGGAACGCTCGACCAGGTCGTCGACGACCTGGCGCAGCTGCGGGCACTGGGGGCGGACACCGTCGTGCTCGACCCGTTCGACGCGGACCCGGCCGAGACCCTCCACCCGGAGGTCGCTTGGCGAGACCTCGCGGCGATCGCCGCGTCCTGGAAGGAGAACCGGTGAAGGACACCGAAGAAGCCCTGCTGCGCCGTGCGATCGAGCTCGCCCGCGAGGCGCGGGAGGAACACGGCAACCCGCCGTTCGGGTCGCTGCTGGCCGACGCCGAGGGCAACGTCCTGGCCGAGGACCGCAACACGTCGTTGACCGACAACGACATCACGGCGCACCCGGAGCTGAAGCTCGCCCGCTGGGCGGCGCAGAACCTGGACCCGGAAACCGCGGCGGCGACGACGATGTTCACGAGCACGCAGCCGTGCGGGATGTGCACCGGCGCGATCGAGCGGTCCGGGCTCGGCCGGGTCGTCTACGCGCTATCGTCGGAGCAGTTCCTCACCCTGCGCCCGCCGGTGACGTGGGGCTACAAATCGGAGGGCCCCGCGCTGTTCGACGAGGCCCGCGTGCCGGTCGAGGGCTACTACAGGTGACAAGCTACGAGGTGCGCCCGGTGGCGCGCGTCGCGTCGGCGCTGACGGACCGCGCGTCGGCCCCGAAACAGGGCGACGAAGGCGCCCCACCGGCCCGGGTGGTGTTCGCCCCGGAGTACCACCCGGCGGCGGCCGACCTCCACCCGGGCGACCACCTGGTCCTGCTGACGTGGCTGCACGAAGCCGACCGCGAAGTCCAGGCGGTGCACCCGCGCGGCGACCCGGACCGCCCGCGCGAAGGGGTGTTCTCGACCCGTTCGCCGGACCGCCCGAACCCGATCGGCCTCCACACGGTGACGGTGACGGCGGTCGAGAACGGCGTGCTGATGGTGACGGGCCTGGAGGCGATCGACGGCACGCCGGTCCTGGACGTGAAGCCGGTCCTGGGCGAGGTGGCCGGCCGCTGACCCGGTCGATCACGATCGGGGCACTCGGGTAACGACCGCCGGTTTCCACCCGACCTCCTTCGTGCGATCGGCGTAAGCCCGAGCGCCGAACGGAGGAACCGCGATGACCGACGCGTTCGAGCCCGTACTGCCGGAAACGTGGCCGCCGCCCGTGCGGACCAGGACGAATCCCTGGCACCTCGTGCTCGCGGCCGTCGCGGGCGGGGCCCTGGTCGGCGCCCTGTGGGTGGGACTCGATCTGGCCGGTGCCGGCGCGCCCATCAGCCCGCCCGGCACTTCCGGGGAGGCGTTCGACCTCCGCGGCACGTTCACGCTGAACAGCGGCGGGTACGGCTACAGCACCTGCGGCGGCTCCGGCGGCTACTCGGACATCACCACCGGAACCGCGGTCACCGTGTACAACGCCGCGGGAACCGTGCTGTCCCAAGGAGCGCTGGGCACCGGGCGGCCGAACGGCGCCGGCAGCTGCGTGTTCACCCTGTCCGCGCCGAACGTGCCGGCGGGCGAGAAGTTCTACCTCGTCGAGGTGTCCCACCGGGGCCGGATCATGGTTCAGCCCGAGGACGCGCGGAACGGCAACGTCGCCCTCAGCCTGGGCAGCTGATCAGTAGTCCTTGAAGCCCTTCCCGGTCTTGCGGCCCAGCCGCCCAGCGGTCACGAGGTGCTCCAGCAGCGGTGCCGGCGCGAAGCCCTCCTCGCGGAACTCGTTGTACAGCGTCCGCTGGATCGCCAGGGACACGTCCAGGCCGACGACGTCCAGCAGCTCGAACGGCCCCATCGGCAGGCCGCAGCCCACCTTCATGGCCGTGTCGATGTCGTCCGCGCCCGCGTAGTGGGCCTCCAGCATCTTCACCGCGTCGTTCAGGTACGGGAACAGCAGCGCGTTGACGATGAAGCCCGCGCGGTCTCCACAGTGGACCGCGTGCTTGCCCACGGCCGTGCAGACCGCGCTCGCCGTCGCGACGACGTCCGGGGCCGTCGCGATCGTCGAGACCACCTCGACCAGCTTCATCACCGGGGCCGGGTTGAAGAAGTGGAGGCCGATCACGTCGGCGGGGCGCGACGTCGCCGCCGCGCACTCGATCACCGGTAGCGAGGACGTCGTCGTCGCCAGAACAGCGCCTGGGCGGACGACCTCGTCGAGCGCCGCGAACACCGCCTGCTTCACCGACAGCTCCTCGGCCACCGCCTCGACGACCAGGTCGACGTCGGCCAGCGCTTCGAAGTCGGTCACCGGGGTGATCCGCGCCAAGGCGGCCGCACCGTCCTCTTCGGACAGTTTGCCGCGCACCACGGCCTTGTCGAGCGACTTCTTGACGCGAGCCACCGACGCCTGCGCCTTCTCCAGGCTCCGGGCGCGCAGCACGACGTCGAGGCCGCGCTTGGCGAACACCTCGGCGATGCCGGTCGCCATCGTCCCGGTGCCGACCACGCCCACGCGGGCGACCGGGCGCGGCGGCACCGAGTCCACAGTGGACACGGCCGCCGACGCGACCACGTTGGGCGAGTCCGGCGCGTCGTAGGTGTAGAAACCGCGGCCGGTCTTGCGGCCCAGCAGGTTCGCCGTGATCATCTGCTTGAGCAGCGGCGCCGGCGCGTGCAGCCGGTTGCGGGACTGGTGGTACATCGTGTCGAGGATTTCGTACGCGGTGTCCAGCCCGATCAGGTCGAGCAGCGCCAGCGGGCCCATGGGATAACCGCAGCCGAAGCGCATCGCCGCGTCGAGGTCCTCGCGCGTCGCGTAGCGCTGCTCGTACATCCGCACCGCGTGGTTGAGGTAGCCGAACAGCAGCGCGTTCGCGATGAACCCGGCCCGGTCGCCGATCACCACCGGCACCTTGCCGAGCCGCTCGGCGAACGCGACCACGTCGGTGACCACCTCCGGCTCGGTCACCACCGTCTTGACGATCTCGACGAGCTTCTGCACCGGCGCCGGGTTGAAGAAGTGCATCCCGACGACCTTGCCCGGCCGCGCGGTGTGCACGCCGATCTCGGTGATCGACAGCGACGACGTGTTGGACGCGAACACGACCTCGGGCCGGGTGATCTTGTCCAGCTCGGAGAAGACGTCCGCCTTCAACCCCAGGCTCTCCGGGATCGCCTCGATAACCAGGTCCACTTCGGACAGGTCCGACAGCGAAGTGCCGTACCGGACCCGGCCCAGCAGCGCCTCCCGGCCGGCGGCGTCGAGCTTGCCGCCCGAGAGCGCGCGTTCGGTGGAGTGCTCCAGGTGCCCGCGGCCGCGGGCGACGCCGGCCTCGTCGAGCTCGACCGTGACGACGTCGAGCCCGCTGCGCGCGAGCACTTCGGCGATGCCGGCCCCCATCGTGCCCAGGCCGACCACTCCGACCGTCGAGATGTCCCGCGCCATCGAGGCCTCCAGAGATGTTACTCGCTGGTAATTGGCCCCGATGCTGCCACACCGAACCGCCGGAAGCCCAGACGGAATCGAGTCAGAACGGCGGACGTCACCCGGTCGGCGACCCCGGATCACTCGCCGAAATTGCCGTCCACCAGCTCTTTCGCCTTGTCCAGCGCGGCTGCGGCCTGCGGGCCGCGCGCCCGCACGCGGATCCGGTCACCCTGGCGGGCGCCCAGCGACATCAGCGCCAGCACGCTGTGCCCGTCGGCCTCCTGGTCGCCGAGCCGGACGCTGACCTCGGCGTCGAACGCGCTCAGCGCGCGCACCAGCACCGCGGCCGGGCGCGCGTGCAGCCCGACCTCGTTGTGCAGCACCAGCTCGATCTCGTCGCCCTCGCCGGCGGCCGGTTCGGTGAGCGTCAGGTCCTCGGGCATCCCGGCCGCGGCGGCGGCCTCCGCCACGGCTTTGCGGTCCTGGCCCGCCTGCGCCGCGACCGCGGCCGCGATCGCGCCTTCGACCAGCGGGCCGTCCGCGACGACGGCGGCCGAGGGGTCGGCCAGCGACTCGACGGCGAGCTCGGCGGTCATCTGCGCGCTGCCGAGGTCGTAGAGCAGCACGACGCCGTCGCCGGAATCGGCGCGCTGGGTGGCGGCGACGACCTCGTCGTAGTCCGTGCCGATCGAGCCGTCGGAGAGGCCGCCGGCCGCCGTGATGGTGACGTCCGGGGCCATCTGGGCGGCCAGCTCGGCCAGGCCTTCCGCGAGCTTCGCGCTGTGCGAAACGAGCACGATGCCGACGCTCACCGGGCGGCCTCCGCGAACGCGCGCAGCAGCAGCGCCGACGACCGGGCACCGGGGTCGAGGTGCCCGACCGCCCGCTCGCCGAGGTAGGACGCCCGGCCCTTGCGCGGCACCAGGTCCACTGTGGACTCCGCGCCGCGATCGGCGGCGTCGGCCGCCGCGGTCAGCACCGCGGCGACGTCCCCGCCGTCCCCGGCCGCCTTCTCCGCGGCCGACACCGCCGGGATCAGGGCGTCGACCATGGTCGCGTCGCCGCCCACGGCCTTGCCGCGGGCCTGGACGCCTTCGAGCCCGGCGCGCAACGCGTCCAGCAGCGCCGGGACGTCGAGCTCGGACGCGGTGCCCAGCATGGCCGACGCCCGCAGGAAGGCCGTGCCGTACAACGGGCCGGCCGCCCCGCCGACCTTGGAGATCAACGTCGTCGCGACGAGCTTCAGCACCCCGCCCGGAGTGTCCGGAACAGCGGAGTCGAGGGCCGCGACGACGGCGGTGAACCCGCGGTTCAGGTTCTCGCCGTGGTCGCCGTCGCCGATCGCGCGGTCGAGGTCGATCAGCTCGGCGCGGTGCTCGGCGACGACGGCCGCGGCGGCGCGCACGGCGGCCGCGACCCCGTCGGCCTTGCAGGTCATCAGAGCCCCCACCGCAGGGCCGCGGTGTTGACCGGTGCGTCCCAGAGCTCGGTCAGCTCGTCGTCCAGTTTGAGCAACGTCAGACTCATCCCCTGCATCTCGAGGCTGGTGATGTAGGGCCCGACCAGCCGGCGTTCGACCACGATCCCACGCTCGGCGAGCAAGCGCTCAGCGATGCCGTGGGCCAGGTAGAGCTCGACGAGCGGAGTGGCCCCCATCGAGTTGGTGAACAGCAGCACGCGGTCACCCGAGGAGAACGGCAGATCGGACACGACCGCCTCGACCAGCCGCGCCACCAGCGCGTCGGCCGGTTCGAGCGGGATCCGTTCGCGGCCCGGCTCGCCGTGGATGCCGATGCCGAACTCGATCTCGCCGTCGCCGAGGTCGAAGCTGGGGGTGCCGGCGTGCGGCACGGTCGGCGCGGTCAGCGCGACGCCGATCGAGCGCACCTGGCCGATCACCTTCTCCGCCAGCGCGGTCACGGCGTCGAGGGAGTCGCCGCGCTCGGCGGCCGCGCCGGTGATCTTCTCCAGCAGCACCGTGCCGCCGACCCCGCGGCGGCCCGCGGTGTAGGTCGAGTCCTTGACCGCGACGTCGTCGTCGATCACGACGCTGCGGACCTCGAGGCCCTCGGCCGCGGCCAGCTCGGCGGCCGTCTCGAAGTTCAGCACGTCGCCGGTGTAGTTCTTCACGATGAGCAGGGCGCCCGCGTCGCCGGTGGTCGCGGTGACGGCGGCCTGCACGGCGTCCGGCGTCGGCGAGGTGAACACCGCCCCGGGCACGGCGGCGGCGAGCATGCCCGGGCCGACGAACCCGCCGTGCAGCGGCTCGTGCCCGGACCCGCCGCCGGAGATGACCGCGACCTTGCCCGCGACCGGCGCGTCGGCGCGCACCACGACGTCGGGGTCGTACTGGACGCGGAGGACGTCGGCGTGCGCGGCGGCGAGGCCCCGCAGCGACTCCGCGACGACGTTCGCCGGATCGTTGATGATCTTCTTCACGGCAGCCTCCGGCGCATCGGCGGGTGGGGTGACCCCTTCCTACCTCTCCGCGCGGCCGACCGCCAGATCAGGGTTTCGGCAGCTTCGTAACGACGTTCTTGGCGACGGCTACCGCCTTGCCGCACGGATCGTCGGAGTCCGCTTGGGCGGCGTAGCTGCGGTAGTCCACTTGGGCCAGTTCGACGTCGTCGCCCTGCCACGGCCGGTGCTGCCACTCGACCTCGCACTCCGACGAGCTCGCCGTCCCCTTCTTCTGGAAGCCGGTGATCCCGCCGCCGAGGTCCACCTTGGAGTATCCGTCTCCCTCGAGGGGCGGGAGGCCGGGCAGGAACTCGACGGTGATGGTCGGGTCGGTGCCGTTGCTCTTCCAGTCGCAGGAGTGCAGGCCGGTGGGCGCGGACTTCGGCGACGGCACGGCGGCGGTCACCGCCGCGGTGTCGGCGGCCGCGCACGGGTCGGCGGTCAGGACGGTGCCCGACGGCGTCGAGTACTTCTCCGGCCCGTTGTGCACCTTCTGGACCGCGGCTTCCATCACGGCTTGACCGGGACGGCACGGGTCGCCGGGGTAGGTGACCGACAGCGTCAGGGCCAGGTCGGGGTTGAGCGCCGTCATCGCCGCGACCGTGCAGCTGGTGTCGTCGGTCTTGTTGACGCGCAGCGGCAGCCCGCCCACCTGGCCGGTCGTCTTGTCCGCGCGCGGCAGCAGCGTGTTGCCGATCTCGAACTCGAGCCGGATCTCCTTGCCACCCGGGTCCTTCACCTTGTTGCTGCACCGGTCGAAGGCGATCGACGACGGCGACGGGTCCGCGTCGACCGTGCCGAGCCCGAGCGAGCCGAGGGCGTCCTTGGTCAGGAACTGGCACGGCTTGATCGTGCGCAGCACGTTCGCCGCCACGGCGGCGTCGGTGATCGGGCCGTCGGAGACCTGGCCGGTGCCGGCCGCCGCGGGCACCGTCGTCCGCGCGAAGTTGGACTTGCCGAGGTCCTGCCCGCACGCGGTCAGCGGCAGCGCGAGGGCGGTGACCAGCAGGAACAGCTTCGGGAGACGGCGGCGCCGAGCGTCAGGGAGCACGCGGTGCACGGTATCCGGAACCGCGTGTCCCTGTCCGGGCAACCCGGCTATTCGGCCGCGGCCGCGGGTGTGTCGTCGCTCTCGGGCTCGGCCGGCACGACCAGCGGCCGGACGCGGGCCCAGATGATGAACAACGCGGAGACCACCAGCATGCCGATGCCGGCCCAGAGGTTGATGTTGACGCCGGCGGCCTTGGCGATCTCCTCGTCGGAGGTGAAGGCCGCACCCATGATCGTCAGGATGATCCCGTAGACGCCGATCAGCAGGGCGATGATCAGCCGGATGTCGAAGGCGCCGGCCTTGCGCGGCCGCGCTCCGGATTCGGTAGCCATTGCGGCCTCCTCAGAAGATCGCGTTGAGGGCGATGGTCAGGATGAGCACGATGCCCGCGAGCAGGCCCGGCTTGCGGTACCAGCCCGCGTTCTCGCCGGTGTCGTCGTGCTTGCGCGTCTCCTTCGGGGTCAGCGAGTAGACCAGCCCCACCAGCTCTTCGTCCGGCTTCGGCTTGGTCGCCAGCGACACCACGACGCTCACCACGATGTCGACGACGAACGCGACACCCGCGGCGACGAAGCTGGTGCCCTGCCCCTCCAGGCCGATGTACCCCGCCTGCGACATGCCCCAGATCGTGATCGCCGACGCGGTACCGAGCACCAGGCCGCTCCAGCCGGCGTGCGGGGTCATCCGCTTCCAGAACATGCCGAGGATGAACGTCGCGAACAGCGGCGCGTTGAAGAAGGAGAACAGGTCCTGCAGGTAGTTCAGGATGTTCCCGGAGTTCGACGCGATGAACGCGGTGCCGATGGCGAGGATCGTGCCGACCGACGTCACCACGCGCCCGAGGCGCAGGTAGTAGCCGTCCGGCTTGTCCTTTTTGATGTAGGTCTGCCAGATGTCGTACGTGAAGACCGTGTTGAACGAGCTGAGGTTCGCCGCCATGCCGGCCATGAAGGAGGCCAGCAGGCCGGCGATCGCGATGCCGAGCATGCCGTTCGGCAGCAGGTCGCGCATCAGCAGCAGCAGCGCGTTGTTGAACGTGACGCCGCTTTCGGCCTTGCCTCCGTCGAGCAGCACCTGCTTGTCCTTGACGTACTCGGACACGGTGACCGCAGCGATCATGCCGGGGATGATCACGATGAACGGGACCAGCATCTTCGGGAACGCGCCGATGATCGGCGTGCGCCGCGCGGCGGACATGCTCTTCGACGCCATCGCGCGCTGGACCTCGACGAAGTTCGTCGTCCAGTAACCGAACGACAGCACGAAGCCCAGACCGAACACGATGCCGAGAATCGACAGGATGTTGTTGCCGAAGCCGGTGAGGTTGTCACCCGGCCAGGAGTGCAGCTGCGCGGTGCCGCCCGGGCTGTTGGTCACCTTGTCGACCAGGCCCTGCCAGCCGCCGACCTTGACCAGGCCGATGATCGTCAGCGGCACCAGCGCGATGACGATCACGAAGAACTGCAGCACCTCGTTGTAGATCGCGGCGGAGAGGCCGCCGAGCGCGGTGTAGGAGAGCACGATCGCGGCGGCGACGATGATCGACACCCACAGCGGCCAGCCGAGCAGGAGGTTGACCACGCTGGCCAGCAGGAACAGGTTCGCGCCCGCGATCAGGATCTGCGCGGCGGCGAAGCTGACGCCGTTGACGAGGTGGGCCGGCTTGCCGAAGCGCCGGCGCATGAACTCAGGGACGCTGCGGACCTTCGAGCCGTAGTAGAACGGCATCATCACGATGCCGAGGAACAGCATCGCCGGGATCGCGCCGATCCAGAAGTAGTGGACGGTCGGCAGGCCGTACTGGGCGCCGTTGGCCGACATGCCCATCACCTCGACCGCGCCGAGGTTCGCCGAGATGAATGCCAGGCCGGTGACCCAGGCGGGTAGCGACCGGCCCGACAGGAAGAAGTCGAGACTGCTCGACACCTGCCGCCGCGCCAGGTACCCGATACCGAGCACGAGCACGAAATAGAACGCCAACTCGATGTAGTCGATCGCGCTCGCGTCGAGTCGCAGGTTCGCATCGGCTAGGACGAGCACCCGACCCACCTCTTTTCAAACTGGACAACAACCCACAGGAATCACCACTGTCCTGTCGGATCCGGACAGTACTGCATGGATTCAGGGTCGGCACGCTGACGTGTCCAAAGTGGCCGGAGGGCGCGTCTCCCCAGCCCGTGAGCTGGGAAAACGCGCCCTCTTGTTGGTGCGCCGCGGGAGCGGTGGCGGATCAGCGGTCGGTCGGGACCCCGATCTCGCCCTCTTCGTCGATCAGCTTGGCCAGCACTTCGTCGGGCAGGTAGGTGCGGTGCGGGTAGCCCGGGCCCCACGAGTTGAGCAGCGGCACGGCGCCGAGTTCGTCCGCGCGCGGGTTGGCGAGCACGGAGTGCACGTCGTCGACCGACTTGGCCCAGCGGAACGCCTTGATGCCCTGCTTGGCCTCGGGCACGTACTTCTCGCGCGCCTGCCAGTCGTCGTTCTTGAACGAGTCGTCCCAGAGAACGTGCCCGGCTTCCTTGAGCACCTCGGCGGCGGCCCGCACCGACGTGCCGTTGTCGTCGCCGGGGTTGGTTTCGGGCCATTCGTCGCGCTTCTTGGCCGAGTCCCAGAGCCAGCGGGCGGTGTACTCGCTGCCGTTGAAGATCGACATGCACCGCGACCAGCCGAACCCGACGCAGGCGCCTTCCTTGCCCTGGTCGTAGAAGCCGTACCAGGCATCGGTGTCCGGGGTGCCGCCCGGTTCGAGGCAGACGCAGTGCCCGCCCCGGATCCGGCCGAGCTTCCCGACGCCGGCTTTGGCGATGAAGAACTCCCCGGAGGTCTCGTCCTGCTCCGGCTTGTCGAAGGCGGAGTACCAGTTGACCCCGATCACGACCGGCGCCCGGGTGGGCCGGTCGTCGTCGGACAACGCGGTCAGCGGGTACCGTTCGACGTGCCGCCAGTCGTCCGGAATGAACCGCCCGAGCCGTGGATCGGCCGGATCGGAACCGAGTGGGCGATAACGCATGACATCCTCCTCCGTGCAGGCGAAAACGCGCGCACACCGGCCGGACGAAGTGGCGCACCCCGAGCTCGAAGGCGGATCGGAAACGTAGGCACGACAGAGAAAAGACGGCCGAGCACACCACCCTCCGGCCACGCCGGACGCACCGGCGGAACCCCTCGAAATAAGTGTGCCACTCGCCGGCGGGAAAGGATCCCGAACTCACCCGAACAGCGCATAAATCCAGGTCAGAATGGGCTGGATAACTACGCGTCCACCTATCGGGTCAACGATTTCCTTGCGGAGTAATCAGGCGGGAAACGAGATACGGGAATCCGGCATCGATTCGGTATCAGTGTTTCAGTAACAGCCAGGAGCGGCCGGGCGACTCCTGGGCGTCGCGCGGTGACTGGAGAGTCATGCGTTCCGCCACAACGGCCCGGGAGATCTGGCGGACGGCGTCATCGCGATCCTTCGGCGGCTTGCGGCTGACCGGGACCGCGGTTGTCGAGGGCGCCGGCGACCGAGCTCTGCGCCACTCCCTGACGGGACTGTCCGCGAGGGTCGAGATCCGGAGCGCCCGGACCGGTCGCGTCACGGTTCCCAGGGTGCCGTTCCTCGGAATCCTCGCGCTGGCGGTCAAGAAGGAGCAGTACGACACCGAAGTCAACCTGGTCATCGAAGGGCGGGGAACGAGACTCGAACGAGCGGTGAGCCTCCGCAAGCACCCGGACGGCGCGGACGTGGCGCGAGAGTTCGCCGAGCAGCTGAATCACCTCAACGCGCACCCCGCGTCGAACCGCCGCGAGCAAAGCCGGCCGCGGGGCGGCCAGGAGCGCTTCGACGTTGCCCTGCTCAACGCGGGCGCCCGTCAGGTCGAAGTCGTGCGGGCGGTCCGCCACCTCGTGCGGGGCATCGGTCTGATCGATGCCAAGGAACTGGTGACCGGCACCCCGTCGAACTGCTGCGGCCCTCAGTCCGCCACCCGCCGGAACCGCGGCACCACACCACCAGCCGTCTCGACCGGCTCGGTGAACATCGCCTCCGGGCGCACCCACAGCCCCCGCGCGCCGTACAGCGCCCGGTACACCACCAGCCGCTCCTCGGTCTCGCTGTGGCGCGCCACCCCGATGACCTCGTACTCGCCGCCCTTGTAGTGGACGTACCGGCCCGGCTCCACCTCAGAACAGCCGGAACTCGTCGGACTCGATGCCGCGCAGCTCGTCGTAGTCCAGCGTCAAACAGCGGATCCCGCGGTCCTCGGCCAGCGTCCGGGCCTGGGGCTTGATGATCTGGGCCGCGAACACCCCCTGGACCGGCGCCAGCAGCGGGTCGCGGTTGAGCAGCTCCAAATACCTCGTCAGCTGCTCGACGCCGTCGATTTCGCCGCGACGCTTGATCTCCACCGCCACCGACTTGCCGTCCGCGTCGCGGGCCATGATGTCTACCGGGCCGATCGCCGTCGGGAACTCGCGGCGGACCAGCGTGTAGCCGTCGCCCAGCGTCTTGATGTGCTCGGCCAGCAGCTCCTGCAGGTGTGCTTCCACGCCGTCCTTCTGCAGGCCCGGCTCCGCGCCCAGTGCTTGCGAGTAGTCGTGGAAGACCTCCTCGATGGAGATCACCAGCTTCTCGCCCTGCTTGTTCTCGACGATCCAGATCTTGCCGTCCTCGATCAGCCAGCAGGGCGGGCTCATCCAGTTCAACGGCTTGTACGCACGGTCGTCGGAGTGGACCGACACCGAGCCGTCGGACTTCACGAGCAGCAGACGGGTGGCCATCGGCAGGTGGGCGGTGAGCCGGCCGGCGTAGTCGACCTGGCACCGCGCGATCACGAGACGCACCCGAGGAGGGTAGGACAGGGTCGGTGATACTGGGTGCGTGGACCCCATTCAGCGTGTCGCGTCCCGCGAGGTGTACCGGAACAACTGGATGACCGTGCGCGAGGACGACATCCGCCGCCCGGACGGCTCGGCCGGCGTCTACGGCGTGATCGACAAGCCGGACTACGCCCTCGTCATCGCCCAGGACGGCGACCGGTTCCGGCTGGTCGAGCAGTTCCGCTACCCGCTCGGCGAACGCCGCTGGGAGTTCCCGCAGGGCACCGCGCCCGGCCTCGCCGACACACCGCCCGCCGAGCTCGCCGCGCGCGAGCTGCGCGAGGAGACGGGCCTGCGCGCCGGCTCGATGGTGCCGCTCGGCAAGCTCGACGTCGCCGCCGGCATGAGCAGCCAGCGCGGCTGGGTGTTCCTCGCCACGGACATCACCGAGGGCGAACCCGAGCGCGAGCACGAAGAACAGGACATGAAAAGCGCGTGGTTCTCCCGCGCGGACCTCGAGAAGATGATCCTGGCCGGGGAGATCACCGACGCGCAGTCGGTCGCCGCGTGGGCGCAGCTCATGCTCTTCGAGCGGCACCGGCCTTGAGCATCCCGCGGATCACCAGGTGGTGGAACGGTTTGATCAGCGCGAAGTAGGCCGGCCCGACGCGGTTGTGGAAGTGCACCAGCGTGCCGAGCCGGAACCCGCGGGGCACCGCTTCGACCGTCAGGTACCCGGTCAGGTGACTGTCGTCCACGCCCGCGACGAGGTACCGCGAAGGATCGCCGGCCCGGACGGTGAAGAACGCGACCCGGTCGCCCGGCGCGAACCCGACGTCCTCCGGCCGGAGCCGGCCCGACCGCGGCACGGACGCGGTGTCCAGCCGCAGCGCCTTGGCGAGCACGTACCGGACGCCGAACAGGGCCTTCACCCAGGCCGGCGACCAGCCGAACACGCCCGCGACGAACTCGCGCAGGCTGTTCTCGCTCTCGATCTCCTTGAATTCGACGTAGTCCGCGCCTTCGGCGAACGGTTCGGTCATTTTCGTCTCCCCAGTACGAGTTCCAACGCGTTCTTGAGCTGCCGCCCGGACAGCGGCGGCACGACCTGCCCGGCGCCGACGACGATCAGGTACAGCGCCTGCGCCAGGCCGGCGTCGCCGCTGACCTCGGTCAGGTAGGCCACGCGCGTCCGGTCGACGCGTTCCTGGACCACCCTCGCCTCGGCGTCCTGCAGGGCCCAGGCCCGCACGGCGATCTCCAGCCCGAGGCCTGGACCCGGCGCGAGGACGAGCTTCAGCAGCGCGCCCAGCCTGTCGTCCGGGGCCGCGTCGGCCTGCTCCACGAACCGCGTCGTGCGCTCGGCCTCGAAGTGCGCCAGCAGGGCCGTGCGGAAGCCGCCCGTGCCCTTGAAGTGGTGGTAGAAGGAGCCTTTCGACAGGCCGAGCCGCTCGGTCAGCCGCTCGATGGTCACCGACGGCGCGCCCTGCTCCGCCAGCAGCACCAACCCCGCGTCCAGCCAGTCCCGCTTGCTCGCCATGGCCATACCATACCGTATGGTACGGCCGGCGGGCACGAAAATGGAGCTTTCACGTGAAAGCTGCGGATCAGTCGGGCCAGGAGGGCTTGCGCTTCTCGAGGAACGCGGCCATGCCTTCGCGGGCGCCCGGCAGCTGCGACGCCGATGCCATGACCTCCAGCGCGATCGCGTAGGCGTCGGCTTCGGGCCGGTCGAGTTGGGCGTACAGGGTCACCTTGCCCATCGTCTTGCTCGCGCGGCTGCCCCGCGTCGCGCGGCCCAGCAGCTCCGCGACGGCGTCGTCCAGCTGGTCGTCGGGCACGACCCGGTTGACCAGGCCCCAGTCCAGCGCGGTGGGCGCGTCGATGACGTCGCCGGTCAGGGCCAGCTCCATCAGCCGCTTGCGGCCGATCGAGCGCGCCACCGGGACCGCCGGCGTGTGGCAGAACCAGCCGCCCTTGCCGCCGGGCAGCGCGAAGCCCGCGGATTCGGCCGCGATCGCCAGGTCGCACGACGCCACGAGCTGGCAGCCCGCCGCCGTCGCCAGGCCGTGCACCCGCGCGATGACGACCTGCGGCACCGACTGCATGGTCTTCATCAGGTCCGTGCACAGCGTGAGCAGCTCGCGCACGCCCATCAGATCGCGCGCGGCGACGTCGCCGAAGTCGTGGCCGGCCGAGAACACCGGGCCCGCCCCGGCCAGGACGATGCCGGTCGCGTCGGACGTCCCGGCCTCGTGGAACGCGGCGAGCAGCTCGGCCAGGTGGTCCGCGGACAGCGAGTTGCGCCGCGCCGCGCGGTTCATCGTGATCGTGACGGTGTCGCCGTCGCGCTTGACCAGGATGTGTTCGTACTCGGTCATGCCTCGACCGTAACTCTTCGGAACGTGCGCCGATAGCTGTCCGGCCCGACGCCGACTTCGGCGTGCATCCGGCGGCGCAGGTTCGCCGCGGTGCCCAGCCCGGACCGCTCCGCGACGCGGTCGACCGGCAACGACGTCGTCTCCAGGAGCTGCTGCGCGAGCCGGACGCGTTGCACGCGCAGCCAGCGCCCCGGCGTCACGCCGGTCGCCGCGGCGAACTCGCGGTGGAACGTCCGCTCGCTCATCCGCGCGTGCCCGACGAGGTCGTCGACGCCGATCCCGGACCCGAGCCGCGCCAGCGCCCAGTCCATTGTGGACGACAAGCCCGGCTGCGTCGCGGCCGGCACCGGGCTGTCGATGTACTGCCGCTGCCCGCCTTCCCGCGCCGGCGGCATCACCAGCCGGCGCGCGAGCAAAGCGGCGACGTCCGCGCCGTGGTCGCGGCGCACCAGGTACAGGCAGAGGTCGAGGCCACCGACGACACCCGCGGACGTCAGGACGCCGCCGTCGTCGGTGTAGAGCACGTCCCGCTGGAGGTCCGCCCGCGGCGCGACGCGGGTCAAGGCGTCGAAGTCGCGCCAGTGCGTCGTCGCCGGGCGGCCGTCGAGGAGACCGGCGGCGGCCAGCGTGAACGCGCCGGAGCACAGCCCCGCGACCGTGCGCCCGTCCCGGTGGGCCCGGCGCAGCGCGGTGACGGCGACCGGCGGCACCGGCGCGAGCGGGTCGTCGCGGCCCGGCGCCAGGACGAGGTCGCAGCCGTCGAGGCCGGCGAGCCCGTGCGTGGCCGCGACGTCCCCGAACGGCGACACGGCCGTGCGCCCCCGGCCCGGGCTGCACAACCGCACGGTGAACGGGCCGATCCCGCTGTCGGTGCGGTCCTGGCCCCAGACCTCGCCGATCACCGCGAGGTCGAACATCCGGGTGCCCGGCAGGAGCAGAACGCCGATGGTGCGCATGGCAGGAAAGTACCGCATCGCGCGTCTTCTGCCACTCCCCCCGAGCGCCCAAAGCCCGCGAAACTCGACGTCATGACCGAAACAGCACTCATCCTGATCGACGTCCAGCGCGGGTTCGACGAGGCGGATTTCTGGGGCCCGCGCAACAACCCCGGTGCCGAAGCGAACATGAAGGCGCTGCTCGACGCGTGGCAGGAACGGCGGCTGCCCGTCGTGCTCGTGCACCACGACTCCGCGAAACCGGACTCGCCCCTGCGGCCCGGCCAGCCGGGCAACGACTTCAAGCCCGAACTCGCCGGCGCGCGCCCGGACCTCGTGTTCGGCAAGAAGGTCAACTCGGCGTTCCTCGGCGACGTCGACCTCGACGCGTGGCTGCGCAAGCGCGGCATCACGAGCTTCGTCCTGGCGGGCATCCAGACGAACTTCTGCTGCGAAACCACCGCGCGGATGGGCGGGAACCTCGGCTATGACGTGACTTTCGCCCTCGACGCCACGTTCACGTTCGACCTCCCGGAGGTGACCGCCGACGAGCTGTACCGCGTCACGGCGGCGAACCTCGCCAACCAGTTCGCCACCGTGAAGTCCACAAAGGACATTCTGGCCGGGCTCAGCTGAGCCCGTTGCGCTCCCGGACCAGCGAGACGATGCCGTCCATGATCTCGGTCAGCTCGTAGTCCTTGGGCGTGAACACCCGGGCGATGCCGCGTTCGGTCAGGAGCGCGGCGTCGTCCGGCGGGATGATCCCGCCGACGATCACCGGGACGTCCCCGGCGCCCGCGGCACGCAGGCCGTCGACGACGTGCGGGACGACCTCCAGGTGCGAGCCGGACAGCACCGAGAGCCCGACGACGTGCACGCCCTCCTGCACGGCGGCCGCGACGATCTGCTCGGGCGTCAGCCGGATGCCCTGGTAGACGACCTCGAACCCGACGTCACGCGCGCGGACGGCGACCTGCTCGGCGCCGTTGGAGTGGCCGTCGAGCCCCGGCTTGCCGACCAGGATCCGCAGCCGTTCGCCGAGTTCGGTCTCGGTTTCCCGGACCCGGGACCGGACGCGCTCGATCTGCGGGTCACCGCCACCGGCAGCAGCGGCGGAAACCCCGGTGGGCGCGCGGTATTCGCCGAACACCTCGCGCAGCGCGCCGGACCACTCGCCGGTGGTCACGCCGGCCCGCGCACAGTCCACAGTGGCCTCGAACAGGTTTTCCGTGGTCTGCGCGCGGTCCTTCAAAGCGGCCAGGGAGCGCTCCACGGCGGCGTCGTCGCGCTGGGTGCGCCACTCCTCGATCGCCGTGACGGCGGCCTTTTCGACGGCGGGGTCGATCGTCTCGATCGCCTTGGCGCCCTCGGCTTGCAGCGGCGACGGCTCGGTCGTCTCGAACTTGTTGACCCCGACCAGAATCCGCTCGCCGTTCTCCATGCCCCGGCGGTATTCGGCGAGCGAGCCGACCAGCTGCGACTTCATGTAGCCGCTCTCGACGGCGGCGACCGCGCCCCCGAGGTCCTGCACGCGGGCGATCTCCTCGCGCGCGCCGGTCATGATCTCGTCGACCTTGGCCTGGATGACGTGCGAGCCGTCGAAGATGTCCTCGTACTCCAGCAGGTCGGTCTCGAACGCGAGCACCTGCTGCATGCGCAGCGCCCACTGCTGGTCCCACGGCCGGGGCAGGCCGAGGGCCTCGTTCCACGCCGGCAGCTGGATCGCGCGGGCACGAGCGCCGCGGGACAGCGACACCGCGAGCATCTCCAGCACGATCCGCTGGACGTTGTTCTCCGGCTGGGCTTCGGTGAGCCCGAGCGAGTTGACCTGGACGCCGTAGCGCAGCCGGCGTGCCTTCGGATCCGTTACGCCGTAACGGTCCCGCGTGATCTCGTCCCAGAGCGCGGTGAACGCGCGCATCTTGGACATCTCCTCGACGAACCGGACGCCGGCGTTGACGAAGAACGAGATCCGCGCGACGACCTTGGCCATGTCGGCCGGCTCGACCTGCCCGGAGTCGCGGACGGCGTCGAGCACGGCGATCGCGGTGCACAGCGCGTAGGCGACCTCCTGCGTCGGCGTCGCGCCGGCTTCCTGCAGGTGGTAGCTGCAGATGTTGATCGGGTTCCACTTCGGCACGTGGTGCACGGTCCACGCGATCATGTCGGTGATCAGCCGCAGGCTCGGCCCCGGCGGGAAGATGTAGGTCCCGCGGGACAGGTATTCCTTGATGATGTCGTTCTGCGTGGTGCCGGTGAGCTTCGCGAGGACTTCGTCGACGTCCCGGCCCTCGGCTTCGGCCTGCTCGCGCGCCACGGAGACGTACAGCGCGAGCAGCCACATGGCGGGCGCGTTGATCGTCATCGACGTGTTCGCCTCGGCGAGCGGGATGCCGTCGAAGAGGCGCCGCATGTCGCCGATGTGCGACACCGGCACGCCGACCTTGCCGACCTCACCGCGCGAGAGCTGGTGGTCCGGGTCGTAGCCGGTCTGGGTGGGCAGGTCGAAGGCGACCGAGAGGCCGGTCTGCCCCTTCGCGAGGTTCCGGCGGTAGAGCTCGTTCGACGCGGCCGCGGAGGAGTGCCCCGCGTAGGTCCGCATCACCCACGGTCGGTCTCGCTCGCGGTCCGTTGGGTACGGCACTGGGCACCTCCGGCGGTGGACGTTTCGTCGAGTGTACCGACCGGTAACTTAACGTGGCAGTGGAATCGAACACGTCCGGGTGACTCAGGCCTGGGCGTGTGCGATCAGCTCACGCACCCCTTCGGCGTCCGGCACGGCGGACAGCACGATCGGGAGCGGTTGGTTCTTCTTCGGCAAGCCGAAGCCGAGGACGTCGATCGTCTCGACCAGCGGGTGAAAGGTGAGCGTGCCGAGGCCGTCGCGGCGGAGGGAGGTGACCGCCGGGGTGGTCAGGTCCATCCACTTGCGGGTGTGGCCCGAGACGCGGTCGGCCACGACGACCCGCTGATCGGTCACCGCGTAGACCGCACGGTGCGTCGTCCACAGCCGCCAGAGCACCGGCCCCCAGACGACAGCGAACCCGAGGGTCGCCAGGAACAGGAACGTGGCGCCGAGGGCGGCGAACACGACCGACACCAGGACCGAGCCGAAGCCGAGCCGGCACCACTCCCAGCCGGTCGGGACGACCCGGCGCGGCCGCCCCGACCACAACAGCCGCTCGCCCGGCTCCAGGACGATGATCGGCTCCCCCACGGCGACCTCCCCGGCGTTCGTTGCCGGGCAGACGCACGAGAAGGCCGTGCCGGTTGCCTTCAGGCGGCGGAGCTGTCCGGCGCCTGGCGGGACTTGGCCTCCTCGATGGCCTTCACGAGCAGGTCGCGCAGGCGCTTGGGCTCGCCGATGCCCATCAGCGTCACGGTTCCCGGCCCGGCGAAGGAAAGCGTGCCGGTGCGGGACGGGCCCGGCTTGAGCACCGGCTCTGGCAGGCCGGCGAGCTCGCTCGAGCGTTCCTTCTGCCGGAACAGGCCCGAGCGCGCGATGATCCGGCTGTCGGTCACGGCGTAGGTCGTGCGCCCGAGCGCGAGGTACCGGACGGCCGACCGGCCGACGGCGCCGTAGAGCCCGACCACCAGGACGACGACCGCCCCGGCCATGGCGCCCCCGCTGGGCTGCTTCACCAGCAGGAACCACAGGGCGGCGACGGCGAGGATGACTCCGGCAGGGGCGATCACCCCGTCCGCGGCGACGTAGAACGGGCGCTGGACCGGCTCTCCCGCCCAGAGCACGCGCTCCCCGGGTAGAAGATCGATTTCCCCTGCTGACATGGCCGAACACTACTCTGCCGCGGCCGCTCCCGCCGAGCCCTGAGCGCGCTGCGAGGACCCGCGCACGCTCAGTGCACTGTGACCGAAATCCGCGAGACCGGACGTGTCCGCTCAATTAGCGTGGGCAGCTGTGACGTGGAGTGCTTACGGCAGTTACCTGCTCATCGTGGTCCTGATCGTGCTCGCCCCGGGCCCGGACACGATGGTGATGCTGAAGAACGCGCTGTCCGGCGGATTCCGCGGCGGACTGCTCGCGTCGCTGGGCATCTTCGCCGGCAACGCCGTCCAGGGCAGCGCCGCGGCGCTCGGGCTCGGCGTGCTGATCGCGCGGTCGCAGCCGGTGTTCCTCGCGCTCAAGTGGGCCGGCGCGGCCTACCTCGTCTTCCTCGGATTCCAGGCGCTGCGCGGGGCGTTCCGCGGCAACTACGACGTCGTCGGGGACGCGCAGCGCCGGCGGGGCGGCGGGTTCCGGCGGTTCCGCGAGGGGTTCCTCTCCAACGTCACGAACCCGAAGGTGCTGGTGCTGTACCTGTCCGTGCTGCCGCAGTTCCTGACGCCGTCGTCGACGCTCGGCGACTCGCTCGTGCTGGCCTACACGGTCGCCGTGCTCGGCGGGCTGTGGCTGCTGGTGCTGCTGCTGTTCGTGCACCGCGTGCGCGAGTGGCTGGGCCGCCGCCGCGTCCGCCGTACGCTGGACGGCGTCACCGGCACCGCGCTGCTCGGGTTCGGCGCCGCCCTCGCGTGGGAGTCCTGATGACGTGGAGCACCTACCTCGGGTTCGCCGGGATGATGGCGTTCCTGGCGATGATGCCCGGCCCGGACACGATGGTCGTCCTGAAGAACGCCCTGACCGGCGGCGCCCGCGGCGGCGGCTGGGCGTGCGCGGGCATCAGTGTCGCGAACTTCCTGCAGGGCACGGCGGTCGCGTTCGGGCTGGGCGCGGTGATCACGCGCTACCGGCCGTTGTTCGAGACGGTGAAGTGGCTGGGCGCGGCCTACCTGGTGTTCCTGGGGATCCAAGCCCTGCGCGGAGCTTGGCGCGGGAACTACGAAGCCCTCGACGACGTCCGCCGCGCCCGCGGCACCCGGAGCCGCCGGTTCCGCGAGGGGTTCCTGTCGAACATCACCAACCCCAAGGTGATCGTGCTGTACCTGTCGGTGCTGCCGCAGTTCCTCACCCCGGCGTCGACGTTCGCCGACTCGCTCCTGCTGGCGTACACGGTCGCGGCGCTCGGCGTGGTGTGGCAGGTGCTGCTGTTGCTGTTCGTGCACCGGGTCCGCGGGTGGCTGGAGCGCCGCCGCGTCCGCCGCGCCATGGACGGCGCGACGGGCGCGGCTCTCGTCGGCTTCGGTGCGGCGCTCGTCTTCGAAGGCTGATTCAGGACCCGCAGCGCCAGCGGACGGGACCGGTGTCGCCGTCGCCGCGGCCGAAGACCGTGCCGTCGTCGCCGATGAGGTCGGCCGACGCCGAAGCCGCGCCGGCGGGCAGCGGCAGCTTCGCGACCAGGCTCGTGCCCTGCCACACCGCGGGCGGGCCGTCCCAGGCCCCGAGCCGGCCGGCGATCGTGCCGTGGTGGTTGACGCTTTCGGCTTCGCCGCCGCCGTCGAGCAGGTGCGGCGCGTCCTGCGACCAGAGCACGGCCTTCGGGCCGGCGGGGTCGAGCACCGTGCCCACGGCGGTGCCGTTGCTGATCTCCCGGGTCAGCACCGGGGTCCCGGGGGACGGCGGCTGCGGGGTGAGGGTGCCCGACCGCCAGAGGTAGGCCGAATACCCGTCGCCGAGCAGGATCGTGCCGTCCTCGTCGATGTCCACCGCGGACGCCCAGGGCAGCTCGGGCGGCGAGATGACGATCGGCCCCGCGGCGAGCACCGACCACAGGATCACGACGCTGCCACCCGGCACACTCGCGGTGGCCACGACGTCACCGCGGTCGTTGATCGCGTCCGCGCGCGCGTTCCGGTAGCCCGCGGGCAGCCGGACCGGTTCGTACGTTCCGTTGCGGTACAGGAAGATCTGCTGGGTCGCCGGGGTGGTCGCGAAGGACGTGGCGTTCACCAGCACGGTCCCCGACCGGGTCTGGCCGGCGGGCACCGCCGAGTCGAAGCCCTCCGGCAGGTCGAGCTGCCGCGGCTCGCCGTGCTCCCACAGCACCACGCCGAACGCGCTCTGGCCGACGAACGTGCGGCCCGAGAAGTTCCCCTCGCCGTCCGTCGCGTCGACGTAGTAGGAGCGGGGCTCGGCGAAGGGCGGTACCGGGACCGGCTCGGCCCGCCAGGTGCAGGACGCCCCCGGCGGTGCCGGATCGGCCGCCGCCGGAACCGCCGGGACGACGGCCAGGGCCAGCCCGGCCAGCCCCGCCGCCGTGGTTCGCTTGAACAGGTTCATGAAGGTCCCCCTCGGTCACTCGGTCGACGGCACCACGCGCCGGCGCCGTTCGCCGTTGAGTCCCCGGGACCCGGTTCACCCGTTCGGCCGCGCGTCAGAGCGTCCGGTCCAGCCAGTCGTAGACGCGCCCGGCCGCGAGCCGCTGGGCGCCGACGTGGCAGTGGGCGTCCGCGCCTTCCTCCGCCGTGAACGTCATCAGCGTCTTCGGCGCCTTCAGGTGGTCGTACAGCCGGCGCGGCTCGGTTTCCGCCTCCCCGACGAAGAACAGGTCGTCCGCCGCTTCGCAGACCAGCGTCGGGCACTCGATCCGCTCCGCGATGCCGCCCGCCAGCGTGTACTCCAGATATTTCGCGATGAACTCGCGGTCCGTCGCCGCGCCCAGCACGTACCGGCCGTGGTCGCACGCCCAGCGCAACGTCGAACTCGCTTCCCGGCCCGCCGCGAGGATCGCGTCGAACTCCGCGTCCTCCGCGGCCCGCGCCCGGCGGACGATCTCCTCGCGCGGCCACGGCAGCAGCTGCGTCACCGCCGAACCCGCGTCGTACACGCCGTCGACCGCGACCACCGCCGCCAGGCGGCGCTCGAACGCCGCCGCGCGCGGGGCCAGCACGCCGCCCAAGCTGATGCCCAGCAACGCGATCCGCGCCGCGTCGATCCCGTCGAGCCCCAGCGCGAAGTCCACCACCGGCGTCACGACGTGCTCCCAGTCCGGCCGGAACACGAGCTTCTCGCGCCGCATCGCGCTCGGCTGGCCGGGGCCGTCGAACGTCAGGACGTGGTAGCCGTGCTCGGCGCCCGCCCCCGCGCCCATGAAGTGGCACTCCTCCGCGCTGCCGTCGAACCCGCTGTGGATCAGCAGCAGCGGCTTCGGCCCGGCACCGGGCGCGCGGTAGAAGTACCCGTGCAGAACCGTTCCCTCGTAAGGGATTTCGACCGGTTCCGCGACACCGGCGCGCCGGAAGCACTCGACGCTGCGGTCGTACGCCGCTTCGATGCGCGGGTCCGCCGGGTCGCCGTGCAGGAAGAACTCCGCCGAGAAGTAGTACGTCGACGCGCGCAGCAGCAGGTCGCGCGCGGTGACCGGGCCGGCGTCGGCCGCTTCGGCGTACAACCGGTCGGCCAGCGCGCGGTAGGCGTCGTGCCAGCTGTCGTAGTCGCCGGCCGTCACGGTCGACGCGGCGGCGAGCACCTCGCCGAAGTCCGAACCACCGTAGGTCGCGTGGCCGAACAGGCGCAGCGTCTCGAACCAGAACTGCGGGTCTTCTTCGAACAGGATCTGCTTCATCGGATCTCTTCCTCCACAAAGGTTTCGAACGAGCGGGCAGGCCGGCCGGTGACCTCTTCGACGGCCCTGGTGACGCGGTCTTCGGCACCGCGCCGGATGTCCTCGTCGAGCGCCGCGAGCACCGCGGCGAACTCCGCCGGGATCCCGGACGCGGTGAGCGAGGCCGCGTGCGAAGCGGTGCTCACCGCGCGGTGCCGCACCGGACGGTGCGTGCGCGCGGCGATGACCGACGCGGCTTCGGCGTAGCTCAACGCGGCCGGGCCCGTCAGGACGTGTTCGGTGTTGTGCGGTTCGGGGTCGGTCAGCGCGCGGACGGCGACCGCCGCGATGTCGCCGGCGTCGACGAACGCGACCCGGGCGTCGCCGGTGGCCGTGACGATCTCGCCGTCCCGCACCCCCTGGGCGACCAGGTGCTCGCCGGTGAAGTTCTGCATGAACCACGACGGCTTCAGCACGGCCCACTCCGGTGCCGCGCGCACCAGCCGCTGCAGGTCGCCGAGCCCGGGCGTGTCCGCCGTGACGGCCGACGAGCTGAGCAGCACGACCCGGCGGACACCCGCCGCGAGCGCGTCGTCGAGGAAGGGCTCGACGAGCCCCGCCGGCGCGGCCTCGCCGATCGGCGCGAGCAGGTACACCGCGGAGACCCCGCGCACCGCGTCGGCGTGGGTGGAACGGTCGGTCCAGTCGAACCGGACCTGACCGGGCTCGCCCGGCTTGCGCGTGGCCGCCCGCGCCGCGAACCCGGCGTCCCGCAGGCACGCGACGACGCGGCGGCCGGTCGTGCCGGTGCCGCCGAGCACCAGGACGTCAGCCACCGAAGGCTGCCGTCAGCTCTTCGACGCCGCCCATGATCTCGGCCGCGGCCAGCGGGCTCCAATAGTCCCGGTAGTGCCGGATTTCGCCGTTCTCGACGGTGATCACCGCGATGTAGGACAGCTCGTACGGCTTCCCCGTGGCCACGACGACCCCGGCGAGGGTGAACTCGGCGACGACCACGGCCGGGTCGGCCGTCTCGTGCACGGTCTCGGCGACGACCTCGCGGACGTCCAGCAGGTTCGGGTAGTCGCGCAGGTACTCGGCGATCGCTTCGCGCCCTTCGACGCGCTTCGGGTAGCCCGGGCCGGCGAACGGGAACTCGAGGACACCGGCCGGCGCCCACAACCCGGCGAACCCGGCCATGTCGTGCTTCAGCAGCAGATCGAGCGCGCGGGAGACGAAGTCGCGCATCGCAGCCTCCTTGAACGTTTGGACGAGACGGTACCGTCCCGACGTCAATATAGCCGGGACGGTACCGTCTCGTCCACCCGCTAGACTGCGCCCATGGCACGCACCCCCACCGGCGCGGCGGTCCTCCAACCCGAGGTCACGCAGGCGATCACGGACGCGGTCCTGCACGAACTGGCCGAGCAGGGCTACGGGCGGCTCTCGATGGAGGCCGTCGCGAAACGCGCCGGCGTCGGCAAGAGCGCGCTCTACCGGCGCTGGAAGTCGAAGGACGAGATGATCGCCGCGGTCGTCACGGAGTTCAGCGTGTCGCGCGCGGTGCTCGAAGACACCGGCTCACTGCGCGGCGACCTGCGCGCGACGCTGCAGGCGGTGCTCGACTGGCTGGCCCACCCGCTGTTCTCGCGGATCCTGCCGGACCTCGTCGCCGAGGCCGCGCGGAACCCGGAGCAGGCGCGGGCCACCAGCGAGAACATCGGCGGGCCGCGACGTGAGGTCGCCGAGGTGATGCTGCGCCGGGCGATCACGCGCGGCGAGCTGCCCGCCGACCTCGACCTGGAGCTGGCGATGGACGTCCTGGCCGCGCCGATCTACTGGCGGCTGGTCGTCCGGCAGGCGCCGGCGGAACCCGACTACCTGGACCGGCTGGTGGAGTTCGCCCTGCGCGCACTGGGCGCGGTGTGAATCAGAGCAGGTCGGCCAGATCCACCGCAAAATCGAACGGATCGGACACCGCCAGCTTTCCCTTGTGGGCGCCGGACGAAGTGTAGACGCCGGTCGTCGGGTCGAGCCGATAGCAGAAGACGGTCAGTCCGCGGACATCGTCCGTCTCGTTCTCCACTCGCCAAAAATGGGGAATCCCGGCGCCCGCGTACTCCGCAGGCTTGTCGGTCTGGTCGGCGGTGATCGAACCCGGCGACATCACCTCGATCACCAGGGCGCAGTGCTCCGGACGCAGCACGGTGTCCGCGTTCAGGGTCGCGTCATAGACCACCAGATCGGGACGGCGGTTGAGCAGCGGCACGTCCCGGAGGCGCAGGTCGACGTCGAACTCGACAGCGAGTTCGACCCCGCACGCCTCTTCGAGCGCGTAGGACATCCGCCGGATGATCTTCTGGTGGGGGCGGCGCGGGGCCGGGTTCACGACAATCGCTCCATCGACGATCTCGATCGCACGGCAGACCTCTTCGGGCAGCGCCTCGTACCCGTCGACCGTGAGGCCCTCGGGCGGAAGCACCATCCAGTCGGGTAGCGCCGTCATCGCCAACCCCCTGCCAGCCGGTTTGTCTGTCTCAGGGTACCCGGTGCGCGCTACGCCCGGTCGGGCTCGCCGCTGACGCGCTTGATGTTCGCGCCCAGGCGGTTCAGGTTCTCCACGAAGTGCGGGTAGCCGCGGTCGATGTGGAAGACGTCCCAGACCTCGGTGACGCCGTCCGCGCACAGCCCGGCCAGCACCAGCCCCGCACCCGCGCGGATGTCGGACGCCCAGACCGGCGCGCTCGACAGCGTCTTGACGCCGCGGACCACCGCGTGGTGGCCGTCCGTGCGCGCGTCGCCGGAGAGGCGGATCATCTCCTCGATGAACCGGAAGCGCGCCTCGTAGACGTTCTCCGTGATCATCGACGTCCCTTCGGACACCGCCGACAGCGCCACCGCGAACGGCTGCAGGTCGGTCGCGAAGCCGGGGTACGGCAACGTCACCCAGTCGACCGCCTTCGGGCGCTCGGGCTGGACCACGCGGAAGCCCTTGTCGTCGTAGGTCTCGACTTCGGCGCCGGCCAGCTGCAGCTTGTTCAGCACCAGGTCGAGGTGGTGCGGGTTGACACCGCGGACGGTGATGTCGCCGCGGGTCATCGACGCGGCGAACGCCCAGGTCGCACCGACGATCCGGTCGCCGATCACGCTGTGCGTCGTCGGGTGCAGCTGCTCCACGCCGTGCACGGTCAGCGTCGAGGTGCCGGCACCTTCGATCTTCGCGCCCATCTCGGTCAGCATCGTGCAGATGTCGACGATCTCGGGCTCGCGCGCGCAGTTGTCGATGACCGTGGTGCCCTCGGCCAGCACGGCCGCCATCAGGATGTTCTCGGTCGCGCCGACGCTCGGGAAGTCCAGCCAGATCTGCGCGCCGACCAGCGTCTCGGCCTTCGCGACGACGCAGCCGTGCTCGATGGTGCTCGTCGCGCCCAGCTTGCGCAGGCCGTTCTGGTGCATGTCCAGTGGGCGCGAGCCGATCGCGTCTCCGCCCGGCAGCGCCACGACGGCCTGCTTCAGCCGCCCGACCAGCGGACCCAGCACGCAGACGGACGCGCGCAGCTTGCCCATCGCGGCCGAGTCCGCGCGGTGCGACAGCTCGGCCGGCGTCGTGATGGTGGCGGTGTCGCCCTCGATGACGACCTCGCAGCCGACGCTCCGCAGCACGTCGCCCATCAGCGGGACGTCCAGGATCTGCGGGCAGTTCGTGATGGTCGTGGTGCCCTCCGCGAGGAGGGCCGCGGCCATCAGCTTCAGCACGCTGTTCTTGGCGCCGACCACGTCGACCTCGCCGACCAGCCGGGCTCCGCCATGCACGTCGAAGTGCTCGCTCATGGCCGCCAATCATGCCCTCTCGCCCGGATTCGGCCCGGGCGGGGGCCGCTATGGTGGGTTCATGGTCGTTCGCATCAACCGCGTCTACACGAAGGTCGGCGACAGCGGCACGACCGCGCTCGGCGACGGGTCCCGCGTGCCCAAGACGTCCCCGCGCCTGGGCGCGTACGCCGACACCGACGAGACGAACTCGGTGCTGGGTCTGGCGATCGCGGCCGGGCAGCTGCCCACCGAAATCACGGACGTGCTGCGTACGGTGCAGAACGATCTTTTCGACGTCGGCGCGGACCTCTGCCTGCCGATCTCCGACGACCCGCCGTACCCGCCGCTGCGGATCACCGAGAAGTACGTCGAGCGGCTCGAAGGCTGGTGCGACGAGTTCAACGACCGCCTGCCGAAGCTGACGTCGTTCATCCTGCCGGGCGGCACACCCGGCGCGGCGTTCCTGCACCAGGCGCGCACGGTGTCCCGCCGGGCCGAGCGGTCCGCGTGGGAGCTGTACGAAGCGGAGCCGGAAACGACGAATCCGGTGGCGCTCAAGTACCTGAACCGGCTGTCGGACCTGCTGTTCATCCTCGCCCGGCTGGCCAACCCCGAAGGTGACGTGCTGTGGCAGCCGGGCGGGCAGCCCTCCTAGATCCCCCAGCTCTCCCGCAGCGCCGCCAGCGCCTGGTGGAAGCCGGGGAACGTCTTCTTCACGCAGTCCGGGTCGTCCAGCGTGATGCCGGGCGTGCGCAGACCGGTGATGCTGAACGCCATCGCGATCCGGTGGTCGCGCCGGCACTTGACCAGGGCACCCGTCGGCGTGCCGGGCTGGATCTCGATCCAGTCCCGGCCCGTCTCGACCTCGATGCCCAGCGCGCGCAGATTCTCCTCGCACGCGTCGAGCCGGTCGCACTCCTTGATGCGCGTGTTGTAGACGTCCTCGATGCGCACCGGCCCGGACGCGAAGGGCGCGATCGCCGCCAGCGTCGGGACCGTGTCGGAGATGTCGCGCATGTTCACCGTGACGCCGCGCAGGCCGTCCGACGGGCCGGCGACCGTCACCGAGTCTTCGGCGAGTTCCACGTGCGCGCCCATCTCGCGCAGCACGTCGACGAACTTCACGTCACCCTGCAGGGCCTTCGAGCCCAGACCCGGGATGGTCACCGTGCGGCCCGTGACGGCCGCCGCGGCGAGGAAGTAGCTGGCCGTCGACGCGTCCGGCTCCACCGGGTACTCGCACGCCTGGTACGGCTGCGGCGGCACCACGAACGTCTTGCCCTCGCGGCGGACGTCGACGCCGAAGCGGCGCATCATCTCGAGGGTGATCTCGACGTAGGGCACCGACACCAGGTCGGTCACCGTGATCCGCAGGCCCTCCGCGGTCAGCGGCCCGAGCAGCAGCAACGCCGTCAGGAACTGCGACGACAGCCCCGCGTCGAGAGTGAGCGAACCGCCCTTGACGCCGTTCGCGCGGACCGTCACCGGGTGGTGGCCGGGCTCGCCGTGGAAGGTCAGGTCGACGCCCAGCTCCCGCAGGGCGTCGGTCAGCGGGCCGAGCGGGCGCCGGCGCATCTGGTCGGAGGCGTCGAAGTGGAACGTCCCGGTGCCGGCCGCGGCCAGCGCGGGCAGGAACCGGGCCGTCGTGGCGCCGTCGCGGCAGAAGACGTCCGCCTCCGCGACGCCGGGGCCGGACGGGCGGCCCTCGATGGTCCACGCGCCCGGCTGCCGGTCGACGCGGTAGCCGAGCTTCGCCAGGCCCTCGGCGAAGCCCTCGGTGTCGTCCGAGTGCAGGGGACGGCCGAGCGTGGTGGTGCCGTGGGCGGCGGCGGCCAGGAAGAGGCCTCGGGCGGTGACGGACTTGGAGCCGGGGATCTCGACGAGAGTCACGGACCCCAGTTTAGTGCGGCTGGATCTCCGCCATCGGGCCCCAGTCGGAGGCGTCCTGGACGTTGATGATCCGCGGGTTGTCGCTGATGTAGCCACCCAGGTTCTCGACGGCCCACTTGAAGTGGTCGGAGCCGACGTGCGCGACGGCCGCGTCCTGGCCGTCGAAGCCCTCGACCAGCACGTAGGTGTTCTTGTCCTCGAGGCTGCGCGACCATTCGAAGAAGCGGTTGCCGTCTTCGGCGCGGGTGTTCCGGGTGTAGTCGGCGACGATTTCCGGCCAGGCTTCGGCGTGCTCCGGCTTGACCGGGAACTTGACCACGATGAGGATCATGCGCTCAACCGTAGGCCAAATCAGGGGCCGTGGCTGTCCCAGTTCGAGACAACACAGCGAGACAGGTCAGGACGCGCGCGGGAGACGGCGTCCGGGAGGGGCGGATTCGAGCCAGGAGAGGAACCCGGTCAACGCGCCCGGGCCCATGGCGATCTCGATCGCCTCCTGGGTCTCGGACTCGCAGCGCAGCACGGTCGAGCCTTCGGGAACGGCGTAGGCCTCGGTCCCGGACGGGTCACGCCGGTCGGCGATCTGCATGCTTTCGCGCTGGAAGACGCGGTCCGGGCCGGTCCGCAGGCTCCACACGCGGTACCAGACGAACTCGTCGCCCTCGTAGCGGCCCAGCCCCAGGTGCCAGCTGGACCGCGCGGCGTCCGGACGCCACCGCAGCGCGACGCTCACGCCCCCGCCGCGGCGCATCCGGATCCACCGCTGGCCGTACCAGGCGGCCAGCACCGCGAGCACGATCAGGAGCCCGACTACCACCACGGTGATCTTCACGGCCCGGCTCCTGCCCGTCTCGCGCTCAGACCGACTTGCCTGCCGCGCGGAGCTGGGCCGAGGCCCTCGTCCGCTCGGTTTCGTCGTCGGCGCTCAGTGCCGCCTTCGCCGCGTCGACGTCGATTTCGTCGGACAGTTCGGCGCTCTCGGCGAGGATGCTCACCCCGGTGCCGGTCACGGAGAGGAAACCGCCGTGCACGGCCGCGCAGACCGTCTCACCGTCGGTGGTCGTCACCTTGACCACGCCACCCTCGACGAGCTGCCCGAGCACGGGTTCGTGGCCGGCCATGATGCCGATCTCGCCCTCGGTGGTCTGCGCCACCACGAAAGTGGCGGTACCCGACCAGAGACGGCGCTCGACGGCCACCAGCTCCACGGACATCTCAGCCACGTAGCACTCCTTCGCTCGGGGTGTTACCACCGAGTGTAATAGGTCTGTCTGAAGCTATGAGAACGGCGGGGGCCCGAGTCCATAGTGGACACTGCCCCCGCCGTCGTCAGGACATCACTTCTTGGTGATTTCCTTGTACTTCTTCTCGAGGTCCTCGAGGCCACCGATACCCAGGAACGCCTGCTCCGGGTAGTGGTCGAAGTCACCCTTGGTGATGCGGTCGAACGACTCGATGGTCTCCGACAGCGGCACCGTCGAGCCCGGGATCTGCGTGAACGCCTCGGCGACCAGCATGTTCTGCGACAGGAACCGCTCGATGCGGCGCGCGCGCTGAACGGTCAGCTTGTCCTCTTCCGACAGCTCGTCCATACCGAGGATCGCGATGATGTCCTGCAGCTCCTTGTACTTCTGCAGGATCCGGATGACCTCGGAAGCCACCCGGTAGTGGTCCTCACCGACGATGGCCGGGTCGAGGATCGTCGACGTCGACGCCAGCGGGTCGACCGCCGGGAAGATGCCCTTCTGGAACACCGACCGGGAGAGCTCGGTGGTGGCGTCCAGGTGGGCGAACGTCGCGGCCGGGGCCGGGTCGGTGTAGTCGTCCGCGGGGACGTAGATCGCCTGCATCGAGGTGATCGAACGACCCCGGGTCGAGGTGATCCGCTCCTGCAGCTGCCCCATCTCGTCGGCCAGCGTCGGCTGGTAACCCACCGCGGAAGGCATGCGGCCCAGCAGGGTCGACACCTCGGAACCCGCCTGGGTGAACCGGAAGATGTTGTCGATGAACAGCAGCACGTCCTGGTTCTGGACGTCGCGGAAGTACTCCGCCATGGTCAGCGCCGACAGCGCGACGCGCATGCGCGTGCCCGGCGGCTCGTCCATCTGGCCGAAGATGAGGGCGGTGTCGTTGATGACGCCGTCCTCGGACATCTCCAGGAAGAGGTCGTTGCCCTCACGGGTGCGCTCGCCGACACCGGCGAACACCGAGGTACCACCGAAGTTCCGGGCGACGCGGGTGATCATCTCCTTGATGAGCACCGTCTTGCCGACGCCGGCACCGCCGAACAGGCCGATCTTGCCACCCTGGACGTACGGGGTGAGCAGGTCGACGACCTTGAGGCCGGTCTCCAGCATCTCGGTCTTGCCTTCGAGCTGGTCGAAGGACGGCGCGCTGCGGTGGATGCCCCAGCGCTCGAGGTCGTCGCCGTAGCCGGGCTCGTCGAGGCACTCGCCGAGCGCGTTGTAGACGTGGCCCTTGACCTTGTCGCCCACCGGCACGGTGATCGGCTTGCCGGTGTCGGTGACCTCGGCGCCGCGGACCAGGCCGTCCTGCGGCTGGAGCGAAATCGTGCGGACGAGGTTGTCACCCAGGTGGGAGGCGACCTCGAGCGTCACGGTCTTGCGCAGCTGCTCGAACTCGATTTCGACCTTGAGCGCGTTGAACTGGTCGGGAACGGAACCGCGCGGGAACTCGACGTCGACGACCGGCCCGGTCACCGAGACGATGCGCCCCTTGGCGCGCGGGGCTTCAGTACTGGTCATCAATCATCACTTCCTGCTGCGGTGAGCGCGTTCGCGCCACCGACGATTTCGGAGATCTCCTGGGTGATCTGCGCCTGGCGGGCCTGGTTCATCTCCCGCGTCAGGTTGCCCACCAGCTCGTTCGCGTTGTCCGACGCGGCCTTCATCGCCGTCCGGCGGGCGGCCAGCTCGGACGCCGCCGACTCGAGCAGCGCGGCGTAGAGCCGCGTGTTGATGTACTTCGGCAGCAGGGCGTCCAGCAGCGTGTCGGCACTCGGCTCGAACTCGTAGCTGGGGAGCAGCTCGCCCTCCTTGGGCTTCTGCTCCTCCTCACCGTCGGTGTACTCGACCTCGAGCGGCGCGACGCGCTTGGCGACCGGCCGCTGGGTCAGCATCGACACGAACTCGGTGTAGACGATGTGGATCTCGTCGACACCCGCGATGCCGTCGGCGTTGCCGTGCTCGTCGTCGACGCCGTGCATGAACGACTCCACCAGCGCGTTGCCCGCGGCGACCGCGTCGTCGTACGCCGGCTGGTCGGAGAAGCCCGTCCAGCTGTCGACGACGTCGCGGTCACGGAACCGGTAGTAGTTCAGCCCCTTGTTGCCGGTGACGTAGACCTCGGGCTCCTTGCCCTCCTTGCGGAGCAGGGCGAGCAGCTCTTCGGTCGCGCGCAGCACGTTGGAGTTGTAGCCACCGCACTGGCCCTTGTCACTGGTCACGACCAGGACGGCGGCCCGCTTCGGGTTCGGGCGCTCGACCAGCATGGGGTGGTCGAGGTTGGCCGCCGCACCGGCCAGCGCCGAGAGCACCTTGGTGATCTCGTCCGCGTACGGCCGGGAAGCGGCGACCTTCGCCCGCGCCTTGGTGATGCGCGCGGTGGCGATGAGCTCCATCGCCTTGGTGATCTTGCCGATCGACTTGGTCGCCTTGATGCGCGACCGGAGTTCCCGGAGTTGTGCGGCCATGAGCTATCAGCTCACTTCTTCGGGGCGGGCTTGTTGACCTTGACGGTCTCGTGCCCGACCTTGTCGGCGTCCATCGCGTCGGCGTCCGCCTCGACCAGGGGCTTGCCCTCGGACGTGGTGAACTCCTTCTTGAACTCGTTCACCGCGGCGACCAGCTTGTCGGCCGTCTCGTCCTCGAACTTCCCGGAGTCGCGGATCGCGCCCAGGACGTCGTCGTGCTTGCGGCGGGCCGAGTCGAGGAACTCGTGGTTGAAGCGGCGCACGTCCTCGGTCGGGACCGAGTCGTAGTGGCCGTTCGTGCCCAGCCACACCGTGCAGACCTGCTCCTCGACCGGGATCGGCGAGTACTGCGGCTGCTTGAGCACCTCGTACAGCCGGGCACCGCGCTCGAGCTGCGCCTTGGAGGCGTCGTCGAGGTCCGAGGCGAAGGCCGCGAAGGCCTCCAGCTCGCGGTACTGCGACAGGTCGATCCGGAGCGAGCCCGAGACCGACTTCATCGCCTTGACCTGCGCGGCACCACCCACGCGGGACACCGAGATGCCCACGTCGATGGCCGGGCGCTGGCCGGCGTTGAACAGGTCCGACTGGAAGAAGCACTGGCCGTCGGTGATCGAGATGACGTTCGTCGGGATGTAGGCCGACACGTCGTTGGCCTTCGTCTCGATGATCGGCAGCCCGGTCAGCGAACCCGCGCCCAGCTCGTCCGAGAGCTTCGCGCACCGCTCGAGGAGACGGGAGTGCAAGTAGAAGACGTCGCCGGGGAAGGCTTCACGGCCCGGCGGGCGGCGCAGCAGCAGCGAGATCGCGCGGTAGGCGTCCGCCTGCTTGGTCAGGTCGTCGAACACGATGAGGACGTGCTTGCCCTCGTACATCCAGTGCTGGCCGATGGCCGAGCCGGTGTACGGCGCGATCCACTTGAAGCCGGCCGAGTCGGACGCCGGGGCGGCGACGATGGTGGTGTACTCCATCGCGCCCGCGTCCTCGAGGGACTTCTTGACCGCGGCGATCGTCGAGCCCTTCTGGCCGACGGCGACGTAGATGCAGCGGACCTGCTGCTTCGGGTCGCCGGTCTCCCAGTTGGCCTTCTGGTTGATGATCGTGTCCACGGCGACGGCGGTCTTGCCCGTCTTGCGGTCACCGATGATCAGCTGGCGCTGGCCGCGGCCGATCGGGGTCATCGCGTCGATCGCGGTGATGCCGGTCTGCAGCGGCTCCGACACCGGCTGGCGCTCGACGACCGAGGCGGCCTTGAGCTCCAGCGCGCGGCGGTCGGTGGTCTCGATCTCGCCGAGACCGTCGATGGCGGCACCCAGCGGGTTGACGACGCGGCCGAGGTAGCCGTCGCCGACCGGCACCGACAGGACCTGGCCGGTGCGCTTGACCTGCTGGCCCTCTTCGATGCTTTCGAAGTCACCGAGGATCGCGGCACCGATGGAGCGCGCGTCCAGGTTCAGCGCGACGCCGAGGACGCCGCCGGGGAACTCGAGCAGCTCGTTGGCCATGGCCGAGGGCAGACCCTCGACGTGGGCGATGCCGTCACCGGCGTCCACCACGATGCCAACTTCTTCCCGGCTCACGTCCGGGGCGTAACTCGAGACGTAGTTCTCGATCGCGCTACGGATCTCATCCGAGGAGATCGTCAGCTCGGCCATGTCTTTCCCGCTCTCGCTTCGTTCTTGCCAGTATGCAAAGTCTTGTGTGACCGGGGCTACGCCCGGGCCAGCCGCCTGCGCAACGCCGCCAGCTGACCCGCCGCGCTCCCGTCGATGACCTCGTCGCCGACGCGGACGACGAGCCCGCCGCCGAGCCGGGGGTCGACCTCGACGTGCAGCGCGATCTGCCGCCCGTAGATGTCGTTGAGCTTCGCGCCCAGCTGGGCGGTCTGCTCGTCGGTCAGGGCGTTCGCGCTGGTCACGTAGGCGACCGAGCGCTCACGGCGTTCCGCGGCCAGCTTGACCAGCTTGTCGAGCCCGACGCCGACGCCGCGGCCCTTGGCCCGGCGCACGACCTGCTCCACGAGGGTCTCGGTGACCACGTCCACCTTGTCGGCGAACAGCCCGCGCACCAGGGTGCGCTTGGCGTCGGCGGGACCGGCCAGGTCGGAGAGCGCGGCCTCCAGTTCCGGGGCGCCGGCCACGATCCGCGCGACCTGGAACAGCTGGGACTCGACGGTGTCGACGTTCCCGGTCTTCTCGGCCGACGTCAGCAGCGCCGAGCGGCCGAGCTCCTCGAGCCCGTCGGTCAGCTCACGGGGGCTGGACCAGCGGCTGCCCGCCACGGCGTCGAGCACCTTCAGGGCCGGTTCGGACAGCTTGCCGTCGAACAGCCGGCGCACCAGCTGGGTGCGCGCCTCCGGCGTCGTCGAAGCGTCGCTCACCGCCCGGCGCAGGCCGATCTCCCGGTCCAGCAGGTCGACGACCGAGAGCAGCTCGTCGCCGACCGTGGCCGCGTCGGCTCCCGCGTCGGCCAGAACCTCGCCGAGGCGTTCCTCGGCGAGGCCGAGCGCTTCACGGCTCGCAGCATGCAGCGTCATACCGGTCTACTTCCCCGCTCCACCAGCGGCACCGGCGGTCTCCAGTTCCGCGAGGAACCGGTCGACGGTGCCACGACGGCGCGCCTCGTCTTCGAGCGACTCACCGACGATGCGGCTGGCCAGCTCCACGGCGTTGCGGCCCATGTCGGCCCGCAGCTCGGCGATGATCTGCGCCTTCTGGGCCTGCAGCTGGGCCTGCCCCTGGGCGACGATGCGCTGGGACTCGGCCTCCGCCTCGGCCCGCAGCTCCGCCTTGATCTGCTCGGCTTCGAGCCGGGCGTCGTCGCGGATCTTCGCGGCCTCGGTCCGGGCGTCCTGCAGCTGCGCCCGGTACTTGGCGAGCGCCTCCTCGGCCTCGGCCTGGGCCTTCTCGGCCTTCTCGATGCCACCCTCGATCATCTGGGCGCGCTCTTCGTACGCCGCTTCGAAGCGCGGAACGACGTACTTCTTGAGGACGAACAGCAGGATGAGGAAGGCGACGAGCCCGAGGATGACCTCGGGAATGTGCGGGATGATCGGGTTGGGCGCCTCTTCGGCGGCCAACACCAGGTCCGTCTTCAGCACAACGTCTCCTTAAGCGATGAGCTAACCGAACTCAGGCGGCGGAGGCGATGAAGTAGATGACGATGCCGATCAGGGCGAGGACCTCGGTCAGCACGAAGGTCGAGAAGCCGATGCCCTGCAGCTTGCCCTGCGCCTCCGGCTGACGCGCGGTGCCGTTGATGACGGCGGCGAAGATCAGACCCACACCGATGCCCGGGCCGATCGCGCCCAGGCCGTAACCGATGGCGGCGAGGCCGGGGTTGATGTTGGCGGCCTGCTCCGCGGCCTGGGCCAGAACGATGTTGCTCACGTGCGTTTCCCTTCACTTCGGTCCACGCGCTCGCGTGGATCGGGGGCTTGTGTTTCTCAGTGCTCCGACGCCAGCGCGGCGCCGATGTACCCGGCCGACAGCAGGGCGAAGATGAAGGCCTGCAGCACCTGGATGAAGGCCTCGAGGAAGGTCATCAGGATGGCGAAGATGAACGCCACCGGCGAAACCAGCTTCAGCCCGAAGCCGTCGGTCTCCGTCAGCAGGAAGCTGCCGCCGAGCGTGAACACCATGATGATGAGGTGCCCGGCGAACATCGCGGAGAAGACTCGGATGGCCAGCGTGGCCGGCGCGATGAAGAACTTCTGCGCGAATTCGATGGTCGAATACAGCGGCAGCACGAAACCGGGGATGCCCGGCGGCGCCAGTTCCTTCCGCAGGTAGCCCCCGAAGCCGTGGCGCTTGAACCCGACGTAGTGGTACACGGGGTAAACGACCAGGACGGACAGCGCCAGCGGGAACCCGATCCGCGCCATCGTCGGGAACTGGAAGAACGGGATGATCCCGAACAGGTTGTTCACCAGCACGAAGACGAACAGCCCGAGGACCAGCGGGATGAACGGCTTGAAGTCCTTCGAGCCGATCTGTTCCCGCGCGATGTTGTTGCGGCCGAAGTTGTAGATCGATTCGGCGATGAACTGTCCCTTGCCGGGGACGACCTTCAGCTTCCGGGACGCCAGCATGAAGTAGGCGACGATGATGACCAGCGAGATCACCACGAGCAGCATCGGCTTGGTGAAGCTGCCCCAGTACCCGGAGCCGAAAAGAGGCGGCAGGTTGAAGTCCGCCACACCGGGGGGCGTGAATGTGCCACCCTCGGTCAGTACCAGCGCGCCCACTGGGCTCCTTCCGGTTCTCCCGGCCGGCGTTCACTCCGCCGGGGGAATCGTCACGATCTGGACTTAACGTACCCGATACGTATCGGGACGTCGGAGGCGGCTACCCCACGGTCCGCAGAACACACCTTCACGTTCTGCACACGGGGTTGTCTCGCGTGAACACTGCCCTGCGGTCTACTTCGGACCAGCGGCGAAGAGGCGGAACTACACGGTCGCCACACTGCTGATCGCGGTTCGTCTTAGGGAGCGTGCGGCCGAGGCCGCCACCCTTGACGCGGACCATACCAGCAGGTCAATCAGTGCCGTACACGCGTACTCCATACCCACCGATCAGCCCAGGACCTAAGTCCCGGGTCGATCCGGGACCCTGGTCCGGGACCGGACAGGACCCGCTCGGCAACGGTGCAGGCGAGGGGTCCCGGCCCGTTTTCCGGCCGCGCACGAAGGCGCACTTTCGTGACGCCGGTCACACTCAAGCGGCCGCAGCGCGATTCACGGTGAGTAACGGAAGCGCGCGGCAAAACGGACGGGCTTCAGGAGGGGATGATCGTCGGGATCTTGGTCTTGCGGAAGGCGGCGAACTCGGCCGCCGCGGCCACCAGGATGGCGACGATCATGGTGATGCCGAGCGACATCGGGTGCAGCGCGGTGACGCCCTTCAGCAGCGTCAGCGCGCCGAACAGCAGCACGACCTTCACGACGTACCCGCCGAGCGCGATGACCATCACGAACATCGGGTCCTGGCCCGCGCTGAACCGCATCAGGCCGAGCGTCGACAGCGACGCGAGCATCGCCAGCACCGCGCCGACGAGCGAGCCGAGGAAGCCGGGCAAGCCGTTGAGGATGCTGAAGAGCACGATGCAGACGAGCACCGCGGGCGGGGTGACGAGCAGCGAAGCCTTCGTCATCGCGCGGGCGGCCTGCAGCACCACCTTGGCGTGCGGGTTCTCCTGCGCTTCGGTTTCGGTCTCGCTCACGGCTGGCTCCCTGCTCGGTTCAGCCACCGAGTGTAGAGAACCCGGCCGGTCAGGTTCCGGGCTGGTTGCGCGAGCGCAGCCGCGGGACGATCGAGACGACCACCGCGAACACGAGCCCGGCCCCGATGATCCAGAGCGCGGCGGCGTCGTCGAACAGCGTCACCGAGACCGCGCCGAACGCCAGGATCCCCGCCCACAAGTAGATGAGCAGGACCGCGCGGCGCTGGGAGTGGCCGATCTCCAGCAGGCGGTGGTGCAGGTGCATCTTGTCGGCCGCGAACGGGCTTTCGCCGCGGCGCGTGCGGCGCACGACCGCCATGATCAGGTCGAGCAGCGGGACGAACAGCACCGCCGCCACGACCACCAGCGGCGAGAGCAGCGCGATCGCGTCCTTGCCGCTGAACTGCGGGTACGGCACACGACCGGACGCCGAGGTCGTCGCGCCCGCGAGCATCAGGCCGATCATCATCGACCCGGAGTCGCCCATGAAGATCTTCGCGGGTTGGAAGTTGTACGGCAGGAACCCCAGACACGCTCCGGCGAGCGTGGCCGCGATCAGCGCCGGCGGGTACGTGCCGACGTCGCCGCCGGAGCTGTCGAGCAGGCCGAGGGAGAACGCGCACGTCGCCGCCGCGGCGATGAAGCCGAGACCGCCGGCCAGCCCGTCGAGGCCGTCGACGAAGTTCATCGCGTTGACCATCACCACGACCATCACGACGGTGAGCAGCGCGCCCTGGTTCTTGTCGAGCACCAGCACCGAGCCGAACGAGTCGCCCTGCCCGCCCCACGGCACCCAGAACGACACCCACTGCACGCCGAAGATGACCAGGATCCCGGCGCACATGACCTGGCCGGCCAGCTTCGTCCAGGCGTCGAGCTCGAACCGGTCGTCGAGCGCGCCGATGAGCGAGATGACACCGGCGGCGAGCAGCACGCCGACCGAGTCGAACGACGCGTCGAAGCCGTGCGACAGCGCGGGCAGCTGGTGGGCCAGGCCCATCGCGCCGGCGACGCCGAGGAAGATGCCGATCCCGCCCATCCGCGGGATCGGGGCGACGTGGACGTCGCGCGCCCGCGGGTTGGCGATCGCGCCGACGCGGATCGCGAGCCGGCGCACGAGGCCGGTGAGCAGGTAGGTCACGGCCGTCGCGGTCAGCGCGACGAGGATGTATTCCCGGATGGGGAGGAGACCGGATGTGGGCGGCACGGGGTGTCACGCTCGCGGGGTGGGGGTCACCCGCGACACGCTATCGTGCCGCGGTTTCCGGGCTGATCCGGCTTCAGGCCAACGTTTCCGCGGGCACACCGAGCACCTCCGCGATGGCCGTCTTCGTCACCGCGCCCTCGCGCAGCACGACCGGTTCGGTGCCGGTGAGGTCCACGATGCTCGACGCGACGGGCTCGCCGCTCGAGCCGCCGTCGAGGTAGACCGCGACCGAGTCGCCGAGCTGTTCCTGCGCCTCCTGCGCGGTGCTGGCCGGCGGGCGCCCGGAGACGTTCGCGCTCGAGACGGCCATCGGGCCGACGTCGCGAAGGAGTTCGAGGGCCACCGGGTGCAGCGGCATCCGCAGCATGACGGTGCCGCGCGCGTCGCCGAGGTTCCACTGCAGACTCGGCGCGTGCGGGAGCACGATGGACAGATCGCCCGGCCAGAAGGCTTCGATGAGCGCACGAGCCTGCGGCGGCACGCCGAGCACAAGGCCGTCCACAGTGGACCAGGACCCGACGAGCACCCCGACCGGCATGTCCGGCCCGCGGTTCTTCGCCCGCAGCAGCGCCTGCACGGCACCGGCGTCGAAAGCGTCGGCACCGATGCCGTAGACGGTGTCGGTGGGCAGGACGACCAGCCTGCTCGACCGCACCGCCCCCGCGGCGGCCGCCAGTCCGTCGGCCCGGGACTCCCGCTTGCTGCAGTCGTAGACCACGCTCATGGGGGCCAAGGGTAGTCCGGCGGCCGAAGGGGGCGTTCGCCGCGTCACACCCGGCGGCCCCGCCCGGCCCGGCCGCCTTGGGGGCGCCCCCCGTCTTCCACGCTACCGGCGAGCACCGACAGTTTCCGGCGCTCCCGGGCCGCGTGGCCGAAGTTGTCCACAACGCTCGGCCAAACGGCTGGGCCGCACGCCGGCGCGCGGCCTGACCCGGCTGCGCGCCGGGCTGACAACCGGCCAGACTTTCGTCGTGGGGCAAGCGGGTAAACCTCGCCGCGAGGCAGAACCACGACAGCGTGGCTCAATACGGTCGATCTTCGGGAACCACCACCCCCGTGGGTTCCCAGTGAAGGAGCCGCAGATGCGCCCCAGAACCCCGAAAGCGCTCGCCCTGCTCGCCGCGGTCACCGTCCTCACCGGGCTCGGCGCGGGCACCGCCGCCGCCGAGCCGCTCACCCGTGGCTGGCCCGCGCCGATCGACGCCGCGCACTGGGAGAACCAGGACCACATGACCTGGTCCGACTACAAGAAGGTGCCCGGCACGAACTGGGCGGACCCCACCCTGAAGCCGACCCAGCGCACCTTCAAGGGCGCCGTCGTCCTCGCCGACTACCCCGACCAGGACTTCGTCGTCACGAAGCCGGCGAACTCGACGGTGTTCGGCAACCCCGCGCCGTCCGCCGCGAACATCCCGCGCGCGAACGTCGCGCAGTACTACCAGGACTTCCTCAACAAGCCCGAAGCGCTCAACAACGGGCACACGATCAACGAGTACTGGATGGAGGACTCCGGCGGCCGCTTCGGCGTGCAGCTGACCGCGTTCGGGCCCTACCGGATGTCCGGGAAGTCCTACGAATACGGCATGGAGTTCCAGCCGAGCGCCTGCCCGCCGGGCGCGAACTGCACCCGCGACATCCGCAAGGACGCCGGGGACGCGTGGCGCGCCGACGTCGGGGACACCGCGAACCAGTTCGACTTCGTCTTCTTCCTCTCCGCCGGCCAGGACGAGAGCTCGACCTGGCAGGAGTTCGGCGAGATGAAGTTCGGCGCCAAGGAGAACGTGCCGGACAGTTTCGGCCCGCCGAACCACGACCTGCCCAACTACGCGGCGACGCGGTACGTGCCGTGGACGTCGTGGGCGTCGGCCGCCAGCATCTGGCCCAACGCCCAGGACGGCAGCTCGGTGCAGGCCGAAAGCTCCGGCCAGTCGACCTACGCCCACGAGTTCAGCCACATCCTGGGCATCGGCGACAACTACAACAACCCGTTCGGGGTGCCGCCGTCCCGCAGCTACAGCGGGCCGTGGGACATGCTGTCGCGCGGCACGTTCAACGGGCCCGGCGGCCCGCACACGCGCTGGCAGATCCCGGCGACGCAGGGCAGCTCGATGGGCGCCCAGCACCAGCTGCGCAACAAGCTGAAACTCGGCATCGTCGACCCGGCGGACGTCCTGCAGCTCGACCGCAACGAGCTGGCGAAGACCGGTCCGGTGTCCGCGCGCATCACCGCCCGTGAGACGGAGGCGCAGCCCGGGGCGTTCACCGGGCTGAACATCAAGCTGACGGGCGGCGACAAGGCGCCGAAGTGCGACCGGGCGAAGGACCCGTTCTGCGACGGCGGCGGCTACGACAACTACACGGTCGAGGTCGTCGACCGGATGGGCGCGGACTCGTTCGCGCCGGACTCCGGCGTCATGATCACCAAGACGAAGAACAAGGACAACGCGCCCTTCGACTGGGTGATCGACGCGAACCCGCAGGACATCGGCATCACCGACTACACCAAGCCGGACGGCACCCCGGTGAAGATCACCATCGGTGACTACCGCCAGCTCAACGACGCGCTGTTCAAGGCGGGCACGGAGGCGGCGAGCCCGTACGAGTACACGGACGAGGCGAACCGGCTCCGGTTCCTGATCACCGACCTGGCCCGCGACCGCCACGGCGTGCTGTCGTACTCGGTGACGGTGGCCTCGCTGGACGGCTCGGGCAGCCAGTCCCGCGGCGCGGCGGTGACCCCGGCGCTGCCGGCGTTCGCCCGCGGCGGCCTCGCGACGTGCGACTTCGGCCTGCTCAACACGGGGTCGGCGCAGGGCGCGAAGGCACCGTACGACACGGACACGTACCGGTTGAGCGTGTCGACGGACGCGAAGGGCTGGGAGGTCCGCCTGCCGAACGAGCTGGCGACGGCGAAGTTCGGCGGCCACGTGAAGGTCCCGGCGTACGCGAAGCGCGGGGCGCGCGGTGATTTGGCGGCCCGGGTGAAGCTGACGGCGACCTCGGTGAGCGACCCGTCGAAGACGGCGACGGCGAGCTGCACGGCGTTCGGCTTCTAGCCGGAGTCCGGAGGGGGCTGTGGACAGCCCCCTCCGGGCCACCCGGAATCGTCGGTGCTCCCCGGTAACGTGGGAACGGGGGCTGCTCAGCCCGCGTCCGGCGCCGCTTCGGCCTCTTCGACGAGTTCGACCAGCTCCGCGATGTGCTGCCGGGCCCCCTCGTGACCCGGAAGCCACTCTTCGACCGCGGCCGGCAGCTTTTCCCGGATCACCTTCATGACCTCGGCCCCCTGCTCCGCGGTGTAGCTGCTCAGTGAGATGAACGCGTATCCCCCGGCGACGAACTCCCGCAGGTCCGCGGCAAGGGCTGGGTCCTCGACCTCGTCCGCGAGAAACCCCAGCACTCGCAGGAGCATGCCGCGGCTCGGATTCCAGTCGAGGAACCCCAAGTCGCGCTTGCCTCGGGGATCGACGACGAACACGGCGGACATGGCTCAGCCCAGCCTTCGCGCCGTGACGAACCGGGCTCGCCCGGTCAGGTCCGCGTGGTCCTCGACGCCCGTCAGCACCCGACGGGCCCGGACCAGCGCCGGGACCGCCGACCCGTGCGTGTCGTCGTGCTCGATCGCCAGCCCTCCTCCGGGCCGCAGGAGCCGGGAGCCCGCCGCGATCGCGTGGCGGATCACCGCCAGCCCGCTCTCCTCCGCGAACACCGCGCGCGGTGGGTCGTGCTCCGCGACCTCCGGGGGCACCGGGGTGCCCTCCGGGACGTACGGCGGGTTGCACAGCACCAGGTCGACCAGGCCGTCCAGCTCGGCGAACATCGTCGGGTCGCCGATGTCACCGGAGTACAGGCGGATCGGGGTGTTGCCCGCGTCCGCGTGGACGTCCGCGTTGTGGCGCGCCCAGGCCAGCGCCTGCGGGTCGACGTCGACCGCGTAGACCACCGCGTCCGGCCGCGCGTTCGCCACCGCCAGCGCCAGCGCGCCCGAGCCGGTGCACAGGTCGACCACCACCGGGAACTCGCGGCCCTGCAGGAACTTGACGCCCCACTCGAGCAGCAGCTCGGTCTCCGGCCGCGGTACGAAGACCCCCGCGCCGACCGCGACCGTGATCTCCCCCAGCGCCGCCCAGCCCGTCAGGTACTGCAGCGGGATCCGCTTCGCGCGCTGCTGGACGAGCTGGCCGATGGCCTCGATGACCGGCGGGTCGACCAGCGGCACCATCGGCAGCCGCCCGCGTTCGACGCCGAGCACGTGCGCCGCGATCACCTCGGCGTCGAACCGCGGCGACTCGACACCCGCCCGTTCGAGAATCCGGGTGGCCTCGATGATGGCCAGGCGCAGCGGCTGCCGATTCACTCGTCGTCCTTCACCTCGTCGAGCCTGGCACACCAGGCGGAACTCCCCCGTCAGGACACGCGCCGGTCCTACGCCGTCCAGCGTATCGAGGCCCCCTCACCGGCATGACAAACAGCCGCGAAACACCGGTCACCGCCACAATGGATCCGCGCGGGGACGCTCCCGGTGCCGCCACCGCGCGGATATCCTGGCCGGAGCGTCACCGATCACCGAGACGCCGACCCACCGGGAGCGCCAGTGCCGACCGAGCCGACCACGCGCCGCCGGATCGCGTTCATCTTCCCCATCTACAACGAGGAAGCGAACATCGACCTGCTCCACCGCACGGTCGACGAGGTGACCGCGCCCCTGGCCGGGCGCTACGCCTTCAGCTTCATCTACGTCGACGACGGCAGCCGCGACGCCTCCCTCGACCGGCTCACCGAGCTGGGCGCGCGCGACGCCCGGGTCACGGTCGTCGAGCTGTCCCGCAACTTCGGCCACCAGATGGCCGTCACCGCCGGGCTCGACCTGGTCGACGCCGACGCCGCGATCATCATGGACAGCGACCTGCAGGACCCGCCGCGGGTGGCCCTCGAGCTGCTCGAGAAGTGGGAAGAGGGCTACGAGGTCGTCTACGCGCAGCGCCGGTCGCGCCGCGATTCGCCGTTCAAGCGGTTCACCGCGAGCGCGTTCTACTGGTTCCTGCAGAAGATGGCCGCGGTCGAGATCCCGAAGAACACCGGCGACTTCCGGCTGGTCGACCGCAAGGTCGTCGACGAGCTGCGCAAGTACCGCGAGCGCGACCGGTTCCTGCGCGGGCTGGTCAGCTACGTCGGCTTCCGGCAGACGGCGGTGCTGTTCGACCGCGACCAGCGCAACGCCGGCGTCACCGGCTACCCGCTGACGAAGATGCTCCGCTTCGCCGCCGACGGCATCCTCGGGTTCTCGACCACGCCGCTGCGGATGATCACGCGGATGGGGTACCTGATTTCGCTGCTGAGCTTCCTCGGCGTGCTCTACGTCGTCGGCGTGAAGCTGTTCGCGCCGGAGACCGCGGTGCCCGGCTGGGCGTTCATCACCATCGCGATGTTCTTCCTCGGCGGCATCCAGATCATCATGCTCGGCGTGCTCGGCAGCTACATCGGCCGCACGTATTCCCAGGTCCAGAACCGGCCGTTGTACACGGTGGCGTCGGTGCGGACCGGTGCCGGAGACCGGAGCGCCGTCCAATGAGGTTCGTCACCGCCACGCAGGTCCGGTTCGGGATCGTCGGCATCGGCAACACCCTGGTCGACGCGCTGGGCTACGCGCTCCTGGCGACGCTGGGCGTGCCGACGTTCGTCGCCAACTTCATTTCGACGACCGCCGGCATGCTGCTGTCGTTCACGCTGAACCGGAACTTCACCTTCCGCGCGAAGGACGGCGACATCCGCAAGCAGGCGCTGCTGTTCTTCGGCGTGACGGCGTTCGGGCTCTGGGTGGTGCAGTTCGGCGTCATCACGCTGGTCAGCCGCCTGTTCCCGGGGATCAACCTGCTGGTTCCGAAGGGCGCGGCGATCGTCGTCGGGCTTTTTTGGAACTACCTGCTCTACCACTACGTCGTGTTCCGGCACCGGCCCGTTTCGCCCGTTCCCGGTGCGGCACCCGTCGACTCTGCGTGATCTCGTACGCTCTTCCGAGTGCGATTCCGTGAACTGCGCTTCGGCTTGGGCGTCTTCGTCCTTTCCCTCGGCGTCCTGCTGCTCCGGTTCCTGGTGCCGCGACCGGTCGGGATGGCCGACAACGGCGACGGCTGGCGCCTGCTGTGCGACCTCGGCGGCCGGCACCCGGAGCTCAGCTCCGAGTTCTACGTGCACTTCAGCTACGGGCCGGGTTCGGCCTGCAAGAGCGACTACATCTCCAGCCAGGCGTGGCTCGACTGGTTCGCGAGCAAGCTCGGCAAGGTGCTCGGCTCGTCGGCGGAGCTCAACCTGCTGGTGCTCGGCGCGATCACGTGCGTGCTGGTCGCGGTGGGCGTCGCGGCGACGGTGCTCGGCCTGGACCTGAGCCGCCGCAACCGCGTGATCGCCGCGGTGCTCCTGCTGCTCGTGATGGCCGACTCGGCGTTCTTCGGCTACTTCGCGTCGGTGCTCAGCGAGGGTGCCGGGTTCGTCGGCATGCTGCTGATGGCCGGTGGCCTGCTGCTGATGAGCCGCACGGGCGCGGCGCGGTACTGGGGCGCGGCGCTGACGGTCGGGGGCGCGCTGATCGGCCTGAACGCGAAGTCGCAGACGCTGCTGCTGATCCCGCTGTTCGTGCTGGCGCTGGCGCTGGTCAAGCCGCTCGGCAAGCGCGGCTGGTCGCGGTGGCTGCTGCCGCTGGGCGTGCTGGTGGTCGTCGGCGCGGGGACGGCGGCCGTGCAGTCCCACGGCGACCCGGCCAACGCCGAGTACCGCGAAGCGAACATTTACCACGTGGTGTTCGACAGCATCGTCGACGGCAAGCACGACACGGACGCCGACCTGGCGGCCCTGGGCCTGCCCCCGAGCGCGAAGAAGTTCATCGGCACCGGCTGGTGGGCGGCGCACCCGTGGACGGACGCGGACTACAACGGCTTCCGCGACAAGATCAGCCGCCGCAACGTGGTGCGCTACTACGCGGCCCACCCGCAGCGCACGCTGCAGATCCTCCAGCAGGGAGCGGTCGACACGCTGACGGCGCGCCCGTCCCGGCTGGGCAGCTTCGCGGAGTCGTCCGGACTGCCGCAGATGGCGCAGGAGTACCGGGTGCCGGTGTTCTCCGGGCTGTCGAAGCTCGCGGCGCCGCTGGGGCTGTTCGTGCTGGTCCCGTTCTGGCTGCTGATCGGCTGGGCGGGCGTGCGGGCGTTCCGCCGGCACCGCCGCGAGTACGGGATCGTGGTGTTCTTCCTGCTGCTCTTCGCGATCGGGCAGTTCGGGCTGTCCGCGCTGGGCGAGGGCGTCGAGGGCGTGAAGCACCAGCTGCTGACGCTGTTCCCGACGTTCCTGGCGTTCGTGTTCGGGGTCATCAGCCTGTTCCCGAAGCCGGCGAAGCCCGAGCCGGAGCCGGAAGAGGCTCCGGACGAGCAGCCGACCGAGATCTTCGAGGCGTTCCGCGAACCGGAGAAGCCCGCCGTCCGCTGAGACGGCGGGCCGGGGGCTCAGCCCGCCGAGGCGGCCAGCCGCTCTTCGCGGTCCGCGGTCGCCAACGCGTCCAGCACGCCGTCCAGGTCGCCGTCCAGGACCTGGTCCAGGTTGTACGCCTTGTAGTTCACCCGGTGGTCCGAAATGCGGTTCTCCGGGAAGTTGTACGTCCGGATCCGCTCCGAGCGGTCGACCGTGCGGACCTGCGACTTGCGGGCGTCCGACGCCTTCGCGGCCGCCTCTTCTTCCGCGATCGCCTGCAGGCGGGCCTGCAGCACCTGCAGGGCCCGCGCGCGGTTCTGGATCTGGGACTTCTCGTTCTGGCAGGACACCACGATGCCGGTCGGCAGGTGGGTGATCCGGACCGCCGAGTCCGTCGTGTTGACGCTCTGGCCGCCCGGGCCCGACGACCGGAACACGTCGATGCGCAGGTCGTTCGGGTCGATCTCGACCTCGACCTCCTCCGGCTCCGGGTAGATGAGCACCCCGGACGCCGACGTGTGGATCCGGCCCTGGGACTCCGTCGCCGGCACGCGCTGGACGCGGTGCACGCCGCCCTCGAACTTCAGGCGCGACCAGACGCCGTCGACGACCGCCGACTTCGTCTTGATCGACAGCGTGACGTCCTTGAAGCCACCCAGGTCGGAGTCGACCGAGTCGAGGACCTCGGCCTTCCAGCCGTGGCGCTCGGCGTAGCGCAGGTACATGCGCAGCAGGTCGCCGGCGAACAGGGCCGACTCCTCGCCGCCCTCGCCGGACTTGATCTCCATCACGACGTCGGAGCCGTCGTACGGGTCGCGCGGCAGCAGCAGCTCGGTGAGCTTCGACTCCAGCTCGGGGATCTTCGCGCTCAGCTCCTCGGCCTCCGCGGCGAAGTCCGCGTCCTCCGCGGCCATCTCCCGCGCGGCCGCGAGGTCGTCGCGGGCGGTGTCGAGCTCGTGGACGGCGCGGATCACCGGCGTCAGCTCGGCGTAGCGGCGGCCGAGCTTGCGGGCGCGCGCCTGGTCGGCGTGCACCGCCGGGTCCGCCAGCTGGGTCTCCAGCTCCGCGTGTTCGGCGAGCAGCCCCTTGAGCGAGCTCGAATCCACCTCTGCCACCTCTCAGCCCGGGGGAAAACGACAAAAAACGACGCCCACTCGCGCGAGCGAGTGGGCGTCGTCGGAAAAGCTACTTGGCGTCGGCGTCCTTCTTCTGACGCTTGCCGTAGCGAGCCTCGAAGCGCGCGACCCGGCCACCGGTGTCCATGATCTTCTGCTTGCCCGTGTAGAACGGGTGGCAGTTCGAGCAGATCTCGACGTGGATGCTGCCGCTGGTCTTGGTGCTGCGCGTGGTGAAGCTGTTGCCGCAGTCGCAGTTCACGTTCGTGACCACGTACTCGGGGTGAATACCGCTCTTCATGGTGTCCTCTCTCGTTGGCTCCGGGTCCCCAGTCGTTCCGCGGGGTGAACCGGTGCCGGACTTCAGCGGATGATTCTGCCAGACGGGCAGACGCTCAGTGGAACGCACCCCGCTGACCTGGTATTCCGAACGTGCCGGAGGCCTCCCCGCGGCGAAGCGGGGAGGCCTCCGATGAGCACGTTCAGTCGTCCTCGCCGCCGCCGAGGGCGGTCTTCGAGACCTGCATCAGGAACTCGACGTTCGTCTTCGTCTTCCGCAGGCGCGAGATCAGCAGGTCGATGGCCTGCTGCGAGTCGAGCGCGTGCAGCACCCGGCTCAGCTTCACCGTGACCGCGAGCTCGTCCGGCGAGAGCAGCAGCTCGTCCTTGCGGGTACCGGACGGGTTGACGTCGACCGCCGGGAACACGCGGCGCTCGGCGATCTTCCGGTCCAGCTTGAGCTCCGCGTTACCGGTGCCCTTGAACTCCTCGAAGATGACCGTGTCCATCGTCGAGCCGGTCTCGACCATCGCCGTGGCGAAGATGGTCAGCGAGCCGCCGTTCTCGATGTTGCGCGCCGCGCCGAGGAACCGCTTCGGCGGGTACAGCGCGGTCGAGTCGACACCACCGGACAGGATCCGGCCGGACGCCGGGGCCGCCAGGTTGTACGCGCGGCCCAGCCGCGTGATCGAGTCGAGCAGCACGACGACGTCGTGGCCCATCTCGACCAGGCGCTTGGCCCGCTCGATCGACAGCTCCGCGACCGAGGTGTGGTCCGACGGCGGCCGGTCGAAGGTCGAGGCGATGACCTCGCCCTTCACCGAGCGCTGCATGTCGGTGACCTCTTCCGGACGCTCGTCGACCAGGACGACCATCAGGTGGCACTCGGGGTTGTTCGTGGAGATCGCGTTCGCGATGTCCTGCATGATCGTGGTCTTGCCGGCCTTCGGCGGCGACACGATCAGGGCGCGCTGCCCCTTGCCGACCGGCATGATCAGGTCGATCACGCGGGTCGTGAGCTTGTGCGACTCGGTCTCGAGGCGCAGCCGCTCGTTCGGGTACAGCGGGGTCAGCTTGGTGAAGTCCGGCCGCCGCTTGGCCTCGTCCGGCTCCAGGCCGTTGATCGAGTCGACGCGCACCAGCGGGTTGAACTTCTGCCGCTGCTGCTCGCCCTCGCGCGGCTGGCGCACGACGCCGGTGATGGCGTCACCGCGGCGCAGGCCGTACTTGCGGACCAGCGAAAGCGACACGTACACGTCGTTCGGGCCGGCGAGGTAGCCGGAAGTCCGCACGAACGCGTAGTTGTCGAGCACGTCCAGGATGCCCGCGACGGGCAGCAGGACGTCGTCCTCGCGGATCTCGGTGTCCGGCGAACCACCCTGCTCGCGCCCACCGCCGGAACCCCGGCGGCGACGGTCGCGGAAGCGACGGCCGCGACGGCCGCCCTCTTCGTCGTCGTCCGGCTGCTGGTTGCGGTTGTCCTGGCCGCCGCGGTTGCCGCCGTCCTGCTGCTGGTTGCGCTGGCGGTCGCCGCGGTCGCCACGGTTGCCGTCCTGGCGGTTGCCGTCCCGGCCGCCGCCCTGGCCCTGCTGGCGGTCGCGGTCGCGGTTGCCGCCGCCCTGGCCCTGCTGGCGGTCACCCTGCTGGCGGTCGCCACCGCCCTGCCGGTCACCCTGCTGGCGGTCGCCCTGCTGACGGTCGCCGTCGGGCGAGCCGGCGGCGCGGTTCGAGCCGCGACGGCGACGGCCGCGGCCGCCCTCCTCGGGCTGGCCGTCCTGGCCCTGCTGGCCGTCCTGCTTGTCCTGCTGCGGGCGCTCGGCCTGCGGCTGGGTGTCCGCGGGAGCCGCGGCCTCGGCCTTCGGCTCCGGCTTGCTCTCGACCGGGGCGACGGGCGCCTCGGCCTTGGGCTCGGCCTTCGGGGCCGACGCCTTCACCGGCTCGCCGACGCCCTCGAGGGGCAGCGTCTCGGCGGCCGGACGCTTGCGGGACTTGCCCTGGCGCTCGCGGATCGCGGCGATCAGGTCGCCCTTGCGCATGCCCGTCGTCTCGCCGACGCCGAGCTCCCCAGCAAGCGAACGCAGTTCGGCGACGGTCTTACCGGTCAGCCCGCCGACCGTCCGCTTGGGAGCGGGGGCGGTGCCGTTCGTCTCGGCCGTGCCGCTCACGTCGCTCAAAAGATCGGTGTTGCTCACACATGTCCTTCCTGACCGATCCACGCCTCCAGGCGGATCAGCGGACTGCCGCTCGCTTCTGATCGCGAACCGGCGTATCTGTCCCCCGATACGGGAGATGAGCTCTTCGGCCGTGCGGAACACAGCTGGAGCGCCTCCACCACAGGGGTTTGCGTCCTCCATTCGGAGGACACGGAATTCGGCACCGCCGAAACCGGAAACCCGCCTGCGTTCATCCGCGTTACCCCGCTCGCCAGGCGGTGCGGATTCGGCGGATCAACGAAGGATGCGATCCCGGAGGACCGGCATCGGGTGCGGAAACGCACGGTGATCGAACGCCCCCGAGGGTAGACCGCGGCGGTTCCGGGTGCAACAACCACCCCCCGCGTGGCGGGCGTGTGACCCGGCCTTCACCGGGCCGCAACCTGCACACCCGAAAGATCCACGGGCAGCTCGAAGACGTCGAACCCCTCAACGTCGACCCCGGGCGGCAGTATTCCCGTGGTGGTCAGCGCGAGCACCGTGGGACCCGCGCCGGACACCGCGGCGGCCACTCCCCGTGCACGCAGCGTCGCCACCAGCTCGCCGCTCGCCGGGTACGCGGGGGCGCGGTAGTGCTGGTGCAGGCGGTCTTCGGTGGCCGCGAGCAGCAGGTCCGGCTTCGCGGTCAGCGCCCGGACGGCGAGCGCGGCGCGGCCGGCGTTGTGCGCGGCGTCGGCGTGCGGGACGGTCGCCGGCAGCAGGCCGCGCGTGGTCGCGGTGGCCGAGCGGACGGCCGGGACGGCCACGACCGGCCGGATCGACGCGTGCGGCGCGAGGCGCTCGGCGTGGAACTCGCCACCCTCGCACCAGGCGAGGACGAATCCGCCGAACAGGCTCGCCGCGGCGTTGTCGGCGTGCCCCTCGAAGCCGGCGGCGAGCTGGAGCGCGCCGGAGGCGTCCAGTTCCCGGCCCGCGAGCGCGTAGCCGGCGGCGACGCCGGACACCACCGCGGCGGCCGACGAGCCGAGGCCGCGCGCGTGCGGGATCGCGTTGTGGCAGCGCAGGTGCAGGCCCGGCGGCTCGGCACCGAGGTGCGCGCACGTCTCGCGGATCGCCCGGACGACCAGGTGGGTCTCGTCGGTGGGGACGTCCTCGACGCCGCCCGCGCCGGCGTCGACCACCTCGACCTTGAGGCCGCTGTCGATGACCTGCACCTCGACGACGTCGTAGAGGCCCAGGGCCATGCCGAAGGCGTCGAAACCCGGCCCCAGGTTCGCCGTCGACGCCGGGACGGTGACCTTGAACGCGCCGGTCACCGCAGGTCCAGCGCCGCCGCGACCGCCGAGGGGTCCACCGCGAGGGGTTCGACCTCGACGTTGCCCGCCAGGGCCGTCTGCGGGTCCTTCAGGCCGTGCCCGGTCACCGTGCAGACCACGCGCGACCCCTTCGGGAGCCGGCCGTCGGCGGCGGTGGCCAGCAGGCCGGCCACGCTGGTGGCCGACGCCGGCTCGACGAACACGCCCTCGCGCCCGGCCAGCAGCCGGTAGGCCTCGAGGATCTTCTCGTCCGTCACGGCTTCGAAGAGGCCGTTCGACGCGTCCTTCGCCTTGACCGCGGCGGTCCAGGAGGCCGGGCTGCCGATCCGGATCGCGGTCGCGACCGTCTCGGGGTCCGCCACCGGCTCGCCGTGCACGAGCGGGGCCGCGCCGGCGGCCTGGAAGCCGAACATCCGCGGGGTGTTCTTCACCACACCGTCGGCCGCGTACTCCGAATACCCCGCCCAGTAGGCGGTGATGTTGCCCGCGTTGCCGACCGGCAGGCAGTGGATGTCGGGCGCGGTGCCGAGCACGTCGCAGATTTCGAACGCGGCAGTCTTCTGGCCGGCGATGCGCACCGGGTTGACCGAGTTGACCAGGGTGACCGGGTAGTCGGCCGCGGTCTTGCGGGCCAGCTCGAGGCAGTCGTCGAAGTTGCCGTCGACCTGCAGGATCCGGGCGCCGTGCAGCACGGCCTGGGCGAGCTTGCCCATCGCGATCTTGCCTTGGGGCACCAGCACGGCGCAGGTGAGGCCGGCGCGCGCGGCGTAGGCGGCGGCCGAGGCGGAGGTGTTGCCGGTCGACGCGCAGATCACCGCCTTGAGCCCGCTGGCGAGCGCGTGCGTGATGGCCACGGTCATCCCGCGGTCCTTGAACGAACCGGTCGGGTTGGCGCCCTCGACCTTGAGGTGCACCTCGCAGCCGGTCAGCTCGGACAGGTACCGCGCGGGCAGCAGCGGCGTGTTGCCTTCCCCGAGCGTGACGACCTGCGCGCCGTCGGGAACCGGGACGCGGTCGCGGTAGGCCTCGATGAGTCCGGGCCAAGGGTGCCTGATCACTGGTCTTCGCCTTCCACCCGCATCACGCTGACAACTTCGTGGACGACGTCGAGCTTCGCGATTTCGTCCACAGTGGACTGCAAGGCCGCGTCCGGCGCCTGGTGCGTCACCACGACCAGGCTCGCGCGGTCGCCGACGTCGCTCTGCCGCACGGCCGCGATGCTCACCCCGTGCCCGGCGAACGCCTGCGCCACCTGGGCGAGCACCCCGGCGCGGTCGGCCACGGAAAGGCTTACGTGGTAACGGGTCGGCGTCTGGCCCATCGGCCGCACGGGCAGCGCCGCGTGCGCGGACTCGCGCGGCCCGCGGCCACCGGCCACGAGGTTGCGGGCCACCGCGACGAGGTCGCCGAGCACCGCGCTCGCCGTCGGCGCGCCACCCGCGCCTTGGCCGTAGAACATCAGCTCGCCGGCGGCGTCGGCCTCGACGTAGACGGCGTTGAACGCGCCGCCGACCCCGGCCAGCTGGTGGCTGCGCGGGATCATCACCGGGTGCACGCGGGCGGAAACCGACTCGACGCCGTCGTCGTCGGTCACGCGCTCGCAGATCGCCAGCAGCTTGACCGTGCGGCCCAGCCCGCGGGCCGCCGCGAGGTCGGACGCGGTGACGTCGGCGATGCCTTCGCGGTGGACGTCCGAAGCGGTCACGCGGGTGTGGAAGGCCAGCGACGCGAGGATCGCGGCCTTCGACGCGGCGTCGTAGCCGTCGACGTCGGCGGTCGGGTCGGCCTCGGCGTACCCGAGCCGGCTGGCCTCGTCGAGCGTCTCGGCGTAGCCGGCGCCCGTGGAGTCCATCGCGGACAGGATGTAGTTCGTGGTCCCGTTGACGATGCCCATCACGCGCGTGATGCGGTCGCCCGCGAGGGATTCGCGCAGCGGGCGCAGCAGCGGGATGGCGCCGGCGACCGCGGCCTCGAAGTAGAGGTCGGCGCCCGCGGCGTCGGCCGCCTCGAACAGGTCGGCGGAGTGCTCGGCCAGCAGGGCCTTGTTCGCCGTGACGACCGACTTCCCGGCCTTCAGCGCGGCGACCAGCCAGCCGCGCACCGGCTCGATGCCGCCGACCAGCTCGACCACGACGTCGACGTCGTCGCTGGTCACGAGCTTCTCCGCGTCGGCGGTCAGCAGCTCCGGCGGCAGCTCGGGGTGCTTGTCCGGGCGGCGGACGGCGATGCCGGCCAGCTCGACCGCCGTGCCCGCCCGCGCGGCGAGCTCATCGGCCTGCTCGGTGAGCAGCCGGGCGACCTCACCGCCGACGGTCCCGCAGCCGAGCAGGGCGACGCGCACGGCCCGGCGTTCCTCTGGGGCAGCCACTGTGTTCAGACCTCCAGGCGCAGCATGTCGTCGGTCGTCTCCCGCCGCAGCAGCAGCCGGGGGCTGCCGTTGCGCACGGCGACCACGGCCGGGCGGGGCTGCCGGTTGTACGTGCTCGCCATCGAGTAGCAGTAGGCACCGGTCGCCGCCACGGCCAGCAGGTCGCCGGGAGCCAGCGTGTCGGGCAGCCAGCAGTCTCGTACGACGATGTCGCCGGACTCACAGTGTTTTCCCACCACGCGGGACAGTACGGCCTGCACCGGGCGGCCGGCGTCTTCCGCGGAGCGGGAAACCAGCCGGACGTCGTACACGGCGTCGTACAGCGCGGTCCGGATGTTGTCGCTCATCCCGCCGTCGACGCTGACGTAGCGGCGGACCGCGTCGTCGCCGAGCGAGACGTCCTTGATCGTGCCGACTTCGTAGAGCGTGACGGTGCCGGGACCGGCGATCGCGCGGCCCGGCTCGCCCGCGATGCGCGGCACCGGCAGGCCCGCGTACGCGCACTCCTTGCGGACGATCTCGCGGATCTGCGTGATCATCTGCGCCGGCGGCGGCGGGTTGTCCTTCTCGGTGTAGGCGATGCCGAAGCCGCCGCCGAGGTCGACCAGGCTCAGCTGGTCGAGCAGCTCGGGGCCGTGCTCCTTGGCGAGGTCGGCGAGGAGCCCGACTACGCGGCGGGCGGCGACCTCGAAGCCGTCGGCGTCGAAGATCTGCGAGCCGATGTGGCTGTGCAGGCCGACGAGCTTGAGCGACCGCGCGTTGAGCACCCGGCGCACGGCCTCGGCGGCGTCGCCGCTCGCGAGGGAGAACCCGAACTTCTGGTCCTCGTGGGCGGTCGCGATGAACTCGTGGGTGTGCGCCTCGACGCCGACGGTGACCCGGATGAGCACCGGCTGCACGACGTCGTGGCGCGCGGCGATGTCGCCCAGCCGGGCGATCTCGAAGTACGAGTCGAGCACGATCGTGCCCACCCCGGCGACGACCGCGGCCTCGAGCTCCGCGGGCGACTTGTTGTTGCCGTGGAAGGTGATCCGGTCGGCCGGGAAGTCCGCGCGCTGCGCCACGGCGAGCTCGCCGCCGCTGCAGACGTCCAGGCTCAGCCCCTGCTCGGCCACCCAGCGGGCGATCTCGATGGAGAGGAACGCCTTGGACGCGTAGTGCACGAGCGAGGGGTCGTCGAACGCCTCGGCGTAGTCCGCGCAACGGGACTTGAAGTCGGCTTCGTCGACCACGAACAGGGGCGTGCCGTGCTTCTCGGCCAGCTCGCGGACGTCGACCCCGGCGATCCGCACGACACCGTCGGCGGCGCGGAAGGTGTTGCGGGGCCACACCTTCGCGGGGAGCTTGTCGAGCTCCTCGGCTCCCGACGGCTGGAGCCCGGAGGTGTCGGCGTGGGGGTAGACGTCGGCGTGCCTGGGGCCCGCGGGGTGCGCCATTTCTTACATCCGTTCCGGAGCGGAGACACCGACCAGGGCGAGGCCGTTGGCGAGCACCACGCGCGCCGCCTCGCAGAGAGCCACCCGGGCGTGGTTGGCCGGGGTGGCCGGCTCGTCGCCCTTGGGCAGCACGCGGGCCTCGCGGACCGCGTAGAACTTGTGGAGCGCGCCCGCGAGGTCTTCGAGGTAGCGCGCGATCCGGTGCGGTTCCCGCATTTCGGCGGCGCGGCGCACCGTCTCGGGGAACTCGCCGATCGTGCGGATCAGGTCGCCTTCGACCGGCAGCGTCAGCAGCCCGAGGTCGACGTCCTCAGTGGACTTGAGGCCGAGATCGCTTGCCCCGCGCAGCATCGTGCACAGCCGCGCGTGCGCGTACTGGACGTAGTAGACGGGGTTGTCGTTGGAGTGCTTGCGCAGCAGGTCCAGGTCGACGTCCAAAGTGGAGTCGACGGAGTAGCGGATCAGCTCGTAGCGGGCCGGGTCGACGCCGACGGCCTCGACGAGGTCCTCCATCGTGATCACGGTGCCCGCGCGCTTGGACATCCGCACCGGCTTGCCGTCGCTGACCAGGTTGACCATCTGGCCGATCAGCACCTCGACCGTGGCCGGGTCGTCGCCGAACGCGGCGGCCGCGGCCTTGAGACGGGCGATGTAGCCGTGGTGGTCCGCGCCGAGCATGTAGATGCACAGGTCGAAGCCGCGGTTGCGCTTGTCCTTGAAGTAGGCCAGGTCACCCGCGATGTAGGCCGGGTTGCCGTCCTGCTTGATGACGACGCGGTCCTTGTCGTCGCCGTACTCCTTGGACTTCAGCCACCAGGCGCCGTCTTCGAAGTAGAGGTTCCCGGAGTCCTTGAGCTCCTGGACGGCCGCGTCGACCGCGCCCGACTCGTGCAGCGAGTTCTCGTGGAAGAAGACGTCGAAGTCGGTGCCGAACTCGTGCAGGCTCTGCTTGATCTCGGTGAACATCAGCTCGATGCCGATCCGGCGGAACGTCTCGTGGCGCTGCTCTTCCGGCAGCGACAACGCGCTCGGCTCGGCCTTGATGACCTCGGCGGCGATGTCGTTGATGTAGCCGCCCGCGTAGCCGTCCTCCGGCGCGGGCTCGCCCTTCGCGGCGGCGATCAGGGACCGGACGAACCGGTCGATCTGGGCGCCGGCGTCGTTGAAGTAGTACTCGCGCGTGACGTCGCCGCCCTGCGCGCCCAGCACGCGGCCCAGCGCGTCGCCGACCGCGGCCCAGCGCGTGCCGCCCAGGTGGATCGGGCCGGTCGGGTTCGCCGAGACGAACTCGAGGTTGATCTTCGTCCCGGCCAGCGCGTCCCCGCGGCCGTACGCGGCGCCGGCGTCCAGCACCTGGCGCACGATGTCGCCCTGCGCGGCCGCGGCGAGCCGGAAGTTGAGGAAGCCGGGGCCCGCCACCTCGGCCGAGTCGACACCGTCGTCGGCCGAGACCGCTTCGGCGAGCGCCTCGGCGAACTCGCGCGGCTTCAGCCCGGCCTTCTTGGCCACCTGCAGCGCCAGGTTCGTCGCGTAGTCGCCGTGGTCGGGGTTGCGCGGGCGTTCGATGGTCACCTGCTCCGGCAGCACGGTGTCGTCGATGCCGCGTGCGGTCAGTACCTGCACGGCGGAGCTGCGGACCAGGTCGGCGAGAGCGGCGGGAGTCACCTGCCGAATTCTAGGTGTGCCCTGGTCGGGCGCTCGCAGCGGTCTCGGGGATGTCACGGCGGGCGGGTTCGTGAGGTGTTAACGGTGATCAGACGGGTGGTCTCTACACTGGCCGGGGCGGGAATCCGTCCGCAGCCACCAGAGGGAGAACGCGGGAGCCATGGCGAACGGGACAACTCGGAAAAAGGGGTCGGCGGTGAAGGCGGCCCGCGGTTCCGTGGTGAGCAAGAAGGGCACGCCGTGGGGCACGATCATCGCCGTCGTGGCCATCGTCGCCCTGCTCGGCGCCGTGATCACCTACTACATGGTGAAGTCCGCGCCCAAGCGTGAGCAGGCCGACCGCGAGGCCGCCGCCGCGTCGTTCGCGCCGAGCGCGCAGGAGCCGGACCCGTCCAAGCGCATCCCGGGCGTGGTGACGGCCACCTACACCGGCAGCGTGCACGTGCTCCCGACCGAGCGCGTGGCCTACGACAAGACCCCGCCGTTCGGCGGCCCGCACGACCAGACGTGGGCCACCTGCACCGGCATCGTCTACCCGACCGCGGTCCGCACCGAGAACATGGTGCACGCGCTCGAGCACGGCACCGTCTGGATCGCCTACAACCCGCAGCAGGTCACCGGCGACGCGCTGAACCTGCTGAGCGTCCGCGTCAAGGACAAGCCGTACACGATGATGTCGCCGTACCCGGGCCTGGACAAGCCGATCTCCCTGCAGTCGTGGGGCCACCAGCTGAAGCTGGACGACGCCAACGACGCGCGGATCGACGAGTTCATCGCGGCGCTGCGCGCCAACCCGAACGGCGTCTACCCCGAGGTCGGCGCGTCCTGCGACGCCGTCCCCGGCCAGTTCGACCCGGACAACCCGCCGCCGTTCGACGCGTCGAAGCCGGGCCCGGACGCGAAGCCGATGGACTACAAGGGCAGCACCGCGGCGCAGGGTGAGCAGGGCATGCCCGCTTCGCAGCCGCCGGCTTCGTCCGCTCCGGCTTCGCCGACCCCGACCAAGTGATGGCCGAAGCCGACCTCGACCCCGACTTCGAATCCGAAGAGGTCACCGAGCAGCCGACCTGGTCGCGCTGGGTGATCATCGGCGGGACGCTGCTGGCGGTCCTGCTGATCGGCGCGACGGCGGGGATGTTCCTCACCCGTGCCGTCGACGACTCCGGGACGGCGGCGACGCCCGCCGCCGGCTCGGTCGAGGTCGGCTTCGCCCAGGACATGTCGACGCACCACCTCCAGGCGGTGACGATGGCGGGCATCGCCCGCGACCGCACGACCGACCCGGAGATCAAGCAGCTGTCGTTCGACATCGAGCGAACGCAGCTGGAGCAGGTCGGCCGCATGAAGGGCTGGCTCATGCTGTGGGACCAGCCCGAGCAGCCGATCGGCGCGCCGATGAAGTGGATGACGGAACCGATGGCGGGCCACGACGGAATGTCGATGGGCACGTCTTCGGTAAACCCCGCGGGCGGCGCGCTGATGCCGGGCATGGCGACGGACACGGAGCTGAAGAAGCTGCGTTCGTTGTCAGGCCGCGAGTTCGACGTCTATTTCCTGCAGTTGATGCTCCGCCACCACCAGGGCGGGACGTCGATGGCCCAGTACGCGGCGGCGCATTCGACACTGCCGGCGTTGAAGGCGCTGGTGACCAGCATTCTGACTTCGCAGGGGGCGGAGATGGACCAGATCAAGCTGATGCTTTCGGGCCGGGGCGCCCAGCCGCTCCCGGCGTAGTTACCAGCTCAGTTCCTGGCACCGCCGCGCACACTGCGGCGCCTCCACCTGCAGCGTCGCGTGCTCGATCGCATACCGCGAAGAAAGCAGGTTCTGCGCCTCCGTCAGCACATCGGACTGCTTCGCGGGCGGCGCGAGCGTCAAGTGCGCCGAAGCCACTTCCATGCCCGAAGTCAAAGTCCAGACGTGCAGGTCGTGCACGTCCGCGACGCCCGGCAGCGCGGCCAACTCTTTATTGATCGCCCCGACGTCGACACCCTGAGGCGCGTGCTGGAACAGGATGCGCAGCGCCCGGCGGGCCAGCGTCCACGTACGCGGCAGCACGAACAGCCCGATCGCGACACCGATGATCGGGTCCGCGTAGCGCCAGCCCGTCAGCAGCGTCAGGGCGCCGCTGACCAGCACGCCGACCGAGCCGATCAGGTCGGCCAGCACTTCGAGGTACGCGCCGCGGACGTTGAGGCTCTCCTTCGCGCCCGAGCGCAGCACCGCGAACGACACGATGTTGGCCGCGAGTCCCGCGGAAGCGGCCAGCAGCACGGGCAGGCCCGGCACCGCGGGTGGGTCGCCGATCCGGCCGACGGCCTCGACGAGGACGTATCCCGCGACGCCGAACAGCAGGACCGCGTTGGCCAGCGCGGCCAGGACTTCCGCGCGGTAGAGCCCGAACGTGCGGCTGACCGTGGGGCCCGAGCGCCGCGCCAGGACGATCGCGGTCAGCGCCATGCCGACCCCGAGTACGTCGGTGAACATGTGCGCGGCGTCGGAGATCAGGGCCAGCGAACCGGTCGTGAAGCCGACGACGAACTCGAGCACCATGAAGCCGGCGCCGATGCAGAGGGCGATGGTCAGGCTCCGCACGTACCGGCCCGAGGCGCTCGTCGGCGCGCTCGTGTGCCCGTGTCCGTGGCCGTGTCCCATTCCGCCTCCGTTCCCGTGGTCACCGTCGAGGCCAAACATATAGTCGGATGCGCATATGTGCAACAGAGGGCACCCTAAGTTCACCCATCCGAAAGCTACTACCCGGAACAGCGCGCACCAATCCTCCAGGCGGGGTTTCCCACCCGGTGGGCCCGTCACGCTTCGACGTCGACCATCCGCCGCAGCAGGTCGCGCAGCTGGACGCGGTCGTCCGCGCCGAGCGCGGCCAGCGGGTCGGCCGCGAACCCCAGCCCCCGCTGGAGGTCGCGGGCCAGCACGGCCCCCGCGGGCGTGGCCACGATGTTCTTGATCCGCCGGTCGCGCTGGTCCACCCGTCGTTCGACGAGCCCGCGCGCTTCGAGCCGGTCGATGATGCCCGTCACGTTCGAGCGCTCCGACTTCAGCTTCTCGGCGATCCGGTGCATCGGCAGCGGCTCCCCGAGCGCGCCGAGCACCTTGGCCTGCACCGTCGTCAGCCCCTGCGTGGCCGCCGCGGACTCGTAGGAGTCGACGAACCGGTCGACGATCCGCGCGAGCAGGGCGACGACGTCGTCGGTGATCGGGTCAGCGCTCATCCGGAGAGTCGAGGTCTCCCAGATGAGCAACGACCGCGTCGCCCTGATCACCGGCACGTCCAGCGGCATCGGCCTCGCCACCGCCGTCCGGGCCTCTCGCGCGGGCTTCCGGACCGTCGCCACGCTGCGCGACCCCGCCCGCGCGGACCGCCTGCGCGAAGCCGGCGCCGACCTGGACATCCGCCCCCTGGACGTGACCGATCCCGCGTCCGTCCGCGCGGCGGTCGAGGGCGTCCTCGCCGACTACGGCCGGCTCGACGTGCTGGTCAACAACGCCGGCGCGGGCCACGTCGGCACGCTCGAGCAGGAGCCGGTCTCCGCGGTGCGCGAGACCATGGAGGTCAACTTCTTCGGCGTCGTCGAGACGACGAAGGCCGCGCTGCCGGCGTTGCGCGCGAGCGGCGGCCGCGTGATCACGGTGACCAGCATCGGCGGCGCGGTCGGCCAGCCGTTCAACGAGGCGTACTGCGCGGCGAAGTTCGCCGTCGAAGGCTTGATGGAGTCCCTCGCGCCGGTCGCCGCGGCCCAGGGCGTCAAGGTGTGCGTCGTCGAGCCGGGCGCGGTCGCGACGGAGTTCGTGAACAACATCGGCGTCGACGAGCGCCTCTTCGCCGAAGCCGGCCCCTACGCGGAGTCGCTGCGGAAGTACATCGCGAACGTCACGAAGTCGTTCGAGGGCGCCCAGACGGCCGACGAGGTCGCCGAGGTGATCCTGGACGCGATGACGGCCGAGTCGCCCGCGTTCCGCATCCAGACGTCGAAGCAGGCCGAGGAGTTCACCGGGCTCAAGTTCGCCGACCGCGACGGCTCGGCCGTCCAGCGCCTGACGACCGGCTGGCTCGCCTAGCGCACCAGCCGGAAGAAGCCGCGGACCTGGTCGACGAACAGCTCGGGCTGCTCCAGCGCGGCGAAGTGCCCGCCGACGGGCAGCTCTTCGAACCACCGCAGGTCGGTGTAGCGCCGCTCGGCCTGCCGCCGCGACGGCCGCACGATTTCCCGCGGGAACACCGAAACCCCGGCCGGGACGTCCACAGTGGACAGGTCCCGGTCGTTGTTCTCCCAGTACATCCGCGCCGACGACGTGGCCGTCGCGGTGAACCAGTAGACGGAGATGTCGTCGAGGATCTTCTGCCGGTCGACGGCGTCTTCCGGGTGCCCCTTGTTGTCGGTCCAGGCCCAGAACTTCTCGGCGATCCAGGCGGCCTGGCCGGCGGGCGAGTCGGTGAGGCCGTAGCCGAGCGTCTGCGGCCGGGTGCTCTGCTGCGCGGAGTACCCGCTCCCGGTCCGCCGGAACTCCTCGAGATCGGCGAGCGCGCGGCGTTCCTCCGGCGTCGGATCGTCCAGGATCATGCGGATGGAGGCGAAGTTGACGTGCACCCCGGCAACGCGCCCGGACCGCGCGAGGGCGTTGGTGACGGCGGCACCCCAGTCACCGCCCTGAGCGCCGTAGCGGTCGTAGCCGAGCTCCCGCATGAGCAGGTCGAAGAGCTCGGCGACGCGCGCGATCTTGAGGGCGGGCTTGTCACTCCACCCGAAGCCGGGCAGCGACGGCGCGACGACGTGGAAGGCGTCGCGGGGGTCGCCGCCGTACTTGGCGGGATCGCTGAGCGGCCCGAAGACATCGAGGAACTCGGTGACGGAACCGGGCCACCCATGGGTGAGCACGAGCGGCAGGGCATCGGCCTCGGGCGACCGCAGGTGCACGAAGTGCAGGCCGACACCGTCGACGTCGGCCCGGAACTGCGGGAAAGCGTTCAGCCGCGCGGCGAACCCGAAGTCGTACTCCTCACCCCAGTCCCGGCAGAGCTCCCGCACGTAGGCGAGCGGAACGCCTTGAGACCAGTCCCCGACGGTCTCGGCCTCGGGCCACCGAGTCCGCCGAAGCCGCTCCCGCAGATCGGCGACATCGGCCTCATCGAGAGACACCTGGAACGGCTTGACCATCTCAGCTCCTTCAGGTGGGCTTCCCACGCTAGCGATGTCTCGGCGAGTGGATCAACTTTCAGCCCGTTGACCAGCCGATTCGCCAGTCGGACCACCTGCGCGCGAGGGGTCGTCGCGATGCGCTAAGCTTTCCGAGTCGCCCAGCGATGGGCCCTCGTAGCTCAGGGGATAGAGCACTGCCCTCCGGAGGCAGGTGTCGCAGGTTCGAATCCTGCCGAGGGCACTCACTTTGGACAAACAGAACCGGCCCCTACCAGCGCGAACGCGGTAGGGGCCGATTTGCGTCCTACCCGGCAGACCGCGGCCGAATCCGGCAGCCGGCGGCCAATGACTTGTCGAGCGATCGCCTGCGAGTTGGCGCTCATGACGGGCTCCGGTGAGGTCCGGGAGTCCGACCGCGGCAAGGCCACACCCAGATGTCGCGGCGATGAGTCGCCTTCAGCGGGGCCCGTGGTGCGGCCGGGTCAGAAGTTGCCGAGGCCGCCGCAGACGTTCATGGCTTGGGATGTGATCGATGCCGCGGGGTCGGAGGCCAGGTAGCCGACCAGGCCCGCCACCTCCTGTGGCGTCGAGTACCGGCCCAGCGGGATCTTCGCGTTGAACTTCGCCAGCACCGCCTCGGTGGTCGTGCGGCCCAGCTTTGCGTAGTTCCGGCGGACGTGCTCCGCCATCGGGGTCTCCACGTAGCCGGGGCAGACGGCGTTCACCGTGATGCCCGTCGGCGCCAGCTCGTTGCCGAGCGCCTTGGTGAAGCCGACCACGCCGTGCTTGGACGCGGAGTACGGGGCTCCGAGGACGACTCCCTGCTTGCCGGCGGTCGAGGCGATGTTGATGATCCGCCCGCGGCTCTTCGTACGCATGCCGCCGGCGTTCAGGACCTCTCGCGTCACGCGGAACACACTGGTGAGGTTCGTGTCGATGACGCGTTCCCACACCTCGTCCTCCAGGTCCGCGGTGACGCCGCCGCCCGGCGTCCCGGCGTTGTTGACCAGGACGTCGATGCTCCCGAACCGGTCGACCGCGGCCCGCACGAATCGTCGCACCGACTCGCCGGAGCGGACGTCGACCACCGTTCCTTCGACGTCGAGACCTTCCTCCCGCAACAGTTTCACGGTCGAGACCACGTTTTCTCCGGTCCGCGCCCCGACGAAGACCCGGTGCTGCTGACCTGCCAGCAGCCGCGCCACGGCGAAGCCGATACCACTGGTGGCCCCGGTGACGAGCGCCACTCGCTTGTCTTCCTGCGACATGGGTTCCCCTTCGTGAATTCAGCCGGCAGACGCGCAGACGGCATCGACGAACGCGCGTGGGGTGGTGGCATCGCCCAGGATCGACTCGTCCAGGCTGATCCCGTACTCACGCTCGATGCGGCCTGCCGTCTCGAGCAGGGCGAGCGAGTCGTAGCCGAGCATCGCGAACTCGATGTCGAGGATATCGGCCGACAGATCGATATTCTCGCTGATGCCGGCCCCTTCGGCCAGAATTCTTTTGAGGTCCTCGATGGTGAACGCTTTTTCGAGCACGAAAACTCCTTCCAGAAAGATTTTTCCGGTGGTCGCCATACCCGCCCCGCGGCGGCACCACAACCCCATGGTCCAAGAAAACCAACGGCAGCAGCAAGGGCAGCCGGTTCAAATCTTGGCCAGGTCCCTCGACGAGTAGTCATCGATTCAGAGAAATGCCATGGAAAGTCCAGAAACGATTGTCATAACGTTGACAACACGCACAAGGGGCCCGCGGCAACCGGCCGCGAGCCCCTTCTTCAACGCCCGGCTGTCAGACCGGTCCGATCCGGAATCCCACCCCGCGGACCGCGACGATCCAATCGCTTCCACCGAGCTTGTTGCGCAAGCTGCTGACATGCGTGTCCACGGTTCTCCGCGACCAGGAATCACCCCAGATCTGGTGCATGATGAACTTCCGCGACACCACCGTGTCCGGGCGGGAAGCGAGCAGGCGCAGCAGATCGAACTCCTTCCGAGTGGTCCGGATCTGCTTGCCGTGGCACGTAACCTCCCGGGTGTTGGTGTCGATCTGCAGCGGTCCGTGCTCGATGACCTCCACCGCCGACACCCCCGATCGGGCCCGCCGCATCACCGCCTCGATCCGGGCCAGCAGTTCCCGGAAGCCGTACGGCTTCACGACGTAGTCGTCGGCGCCGTTCTGCAGCGCCAGGACGCAGTCGAGCTCCGACGCCCGTTCCGTGACCACGATGATCGGTGTGTCCCGGTCGACCCTGATCGCACGGCAGACTTCGAGGCCGTCCAGATCGGGCAGCTCGAGATCGAGCAGGATCAGGTCGGCGTCGTCGTGGTCGGCCAGGGCTTGTTCACCCGTCCTGGCTTCGGCGACTTCGTGCCCGTGCCGCCCCAGGCCCTGCTTGAGGGTGTCCCGTTCCAGGTCGTCGTCCTCGACGACGAGGAGCCGCCAGGAGTCCGACGACCTGATCGGACGCGCCGCACGGCCCCGGACGTCCGGCCAGTTGCCGAACAGCACACCCGCACGATGACCACGATCCGACGTCAGCTCCGCCCTCTCCCACGGGAGGACACCGGCCCCGTCCGGTGCGGCCGAACCCGAAACAGCAGCACTTCTACTCATCGGCCACGCCCCAGGCGCACCACGGGGAGCAGGCCCGGGCAATCGACGCGAGCCGAAACGGCAGGTTCGGACCGGAAAACAGAAACTTGGCTGACAAAATTCCCCCTGGACGGTATACGATTTCACCACTATCGCCGTCCGGACCACGGGGCCGAAAACAGGGTGCCCCCCTTGGCACCACGATTGTATTCCAGCACAAGCCACCAAAACCTGGTAAGCCCACCGCGGTTCACCCTGGCCGCCGGCTCCCACGCTCACCAGCCGCCTCGCGGCACCGTGATCCGTGACCTGAGTCTACAGCGAGCCGCAGGCAGGCGCAATGCGGAAAAGCCGGCAGAGAGGTCCGCGAAGTCACCGCGGCACAGTTGTTGCCGAGGCGACAACAAATCTTCGCCGACACTGCCGACGCAGCGACAAGGCCCAATTATTCCGCCGATACCGAGGGGAAATTCAGCGAATTCCTCGAAATGGTCGTCTAACGCAGTCGCGGCAACACCTTCGCGAGCTCGATCATGCTGGTGTGACTGACACTGAAGTAGGTGATGCCGTAGTGCTCGCCGTGCGCGCGCAGTTCTTCGGCGATGTGCTCCGCGCTGCCGATCAGGAAAATCGGGTACCGCCTGAGCTGTTCGGCACTGTAGGCGCCCCTGAACCTCTCGGCGAGCCGTTCGTAGGCACCCGCACTGTCGTTCGTGACTTCGACGTGCTGGACGAGCAGGTTCAGTTCGGCGTCCCGGCCGTCAAGGGCTTTCTGCACGAACCGCGTGCGTTCGAGCAGCTCTTCCGGCTCGCGCAGGTGCAGGCCATTCTGGTCGATCCCCGCGCCGGGGAACGCGATGATGTCGGCCCGCCGCGCCGCCAGCCGCAGCATCCGGTCCCCCTCACCACCGATCAGCACCGGCGGACCGGGTTGCTGCACCGGATTCGGCTCCTCCGGGTCCGCGTAGAAGCGCTCCAGTTCGTCGAGCGTGCGCACCAGGTGGTCGACGCGCGCTCCGGCACGCTCGAAGGGAATACCCGCCTTGTCGAACTCCGGCTTCGCGTAGCCGGTGCCGAGCCCGAGCTCGAACCGGCCGTCGGTGCACACGTCCACGCTGACCACGTCCCTGGCCAGCAGGGTCGGGTTGTAGAAAGCGGCGTTGAGGGTGAGCGTGGTCAGCCGCGCCCGCTCGGTCACCTCGGCCGCAAGCACTAACGGAAGAAGAGGAGCGGTGATTCCGAGGTGGTCCGGCGTCGCGATGACGTCCATTCCGATTTCCTCGGCTTCCCGGCACCTGCGCACCCATTCCCGCCGCCCGGCGGACGCCTCCATGTTCACGCAAAACCGCATACCGAACCCCTTTCGAAAGCCACCTGTTTCAGTGAAAGGCCATCTCGGCTGACACAGCGGATCCCGAAGGATCACGCCGTCGATTCACACCCGGACGAATTGGGCCAGCAGGGCCGGAACCACGGTGTCCCGTCCTGCGTGGGGAAGCACCGCGCGCATGTTCGCCTCCCCGATCGAACCCACGGTCCAGCCATCGGCGAAAGCCTCGCGAAGCGAATCTTCGTCGATCATCGGGAGCGTCCGCGCCCCCGGGCCGGGCTCGTCCTCGGCCAACCGGGAAACCGCCTCGGACAGCCGGCTTCCGGAAGCGTGCTGCTCGTCGATACCGAGGACGAACAAGACCGCGTCCGGACGGCACGCGTGGTGCAGCGCGGCCGCGTACCGGGGCAGCTCCCCGGAACCGAACACATGCGCCATGCCCGAGTCGACGACCGTGTCGAAACATTCCTCGTACCCGGCCAGTTCCAACGCATCGGCCACGGCGAAAGCGACGTCGATCGCGCGCTCCGCGCTCTTCTGCCGCGCCCGGGAAATCGCTGTCGGCGCGAGGTCGACACCGGTGACGGCATATCCCTTGCTTGCGAGGAAGAGCGCGTTTTCGCCGGTGCCGCAACCGCAGTCGAGCACCGCACCACGGATCAGGCCGGCCCGTTCGATGTCGACGAAGGCGGGTTGCGGCCCCGGGATGTCCCAGGGCAGCTGCTCTCCGAGCGCGGTTTCGCCACGGTAGGCGAGGTCGTAGTCGCGATGCCGTGCTTCGGAACAGAATTCGATCACCGGCCGACACTCCTTTCGAGCACCCCGTGAACCGCGATGCGGTCCGACTCCGGCACAGCTCACCGCCACGACCGGTGGGTCAGCAGAAATCAGGCCAGCCACGCCGCAGCCGGGCGAACAGAACCGGCATCGCGGCGCGCGGGTCCCCGCTGTCGTGGCCCAGCTCCACCGCTCCCATCACGTAGCGCGCCAACGCCGCGGCGGACACGTCGTCGTCGGGCAACCCGGCTTCCTGCGCGATCGCCACCGCCAGCGACTTCTCCCAGCGGCGCCGGATGCGCTCGAAGTAGTCCCGCAACTGCGGTGTCGCCGCGAGCAGTTCCTGGAACTGTTCCACCGTTGCCCGGTCGACCAGCAGCCCGGCCATCAGGCTTTCGGCTTGCGCCTCGAGCGCGTCCATGATCGACACGCCTTCGGCGCGCCCCCGGACCATGCCGACGAGCCGCTGCTCGTGCGCCTGGTCCTCGTCGAAGACCAAGGCTTCCTTGCTCGGGAAGTACGCGAACAGGGTGGAGACCGCCACGTCGGAGGCGTCCGCGATCTCGGCGACCGACACGTTGTCGAACCCGCGCTCCCGGAACAACGCGAAGGCCACGTCGGCCAGCCGTTGCCGGGTCTGCGCCTTCTTCCGCTCTCGAAGTCCAGGACCAGGCATGCGGCCAGCCTACCGTAGTCGGAGTCAGATTGAAACTACCTTCACGCCATAATCGTTGCTACTGTATTTTCGTAGTCACTTCGACTTTGAGGAGATCCTGATGCAAGTGACCCCGATGCGCCGGTGGGCGGCGCTCATCGCGCTGGCGCTCGCCGTGCTGGCGACCGCGCTCGACATGACCGTGCTCAACGTCGCGTTGCCGACGCTGGCGCACGACCTGAACGCGAACACCTCCGTCCTGCAGTGGTTCGCGTCCGCCTACACGCTGACGGTCTCGGCGGTGATGCTGCCGATCGGCGCCCTCGGCGACCGGTACGGCCGGCGCAAGCTGCTCCTCGCGGCGCTGCTGGTGTTCGGCCTGGCCTCGGCCTGGTGCGCCTACTCGACCAGCTCCGGGGAACTGATCGCCGCCCGCGTCGCGCTCGGCCTCGGCGGCGCGGCGATCATGCCGTTGTCGATGGCGCAGATGCCGGTGCTGTTCCCGAACCCGCGCGAGCGCGACCGCGCCATGGCCGTGTGGATCGCCGCGCTGGCGGTGGGCATGCCGCTCGGCCCCTTGCTCGGCGGCTGGCTGCTCGAGCACTTCTGGTGGGGCTCGGTGTTCATCATCAACGTGCCCTTGACGGTCATCGCCATCGCCGCTGTCGTGGCGCTGGTCCCCGAGTCCCGCAGCAGCACCGCGCGTCGCCTGGACCTGCTCGGCACGGCACTGTCGAGCCTCGGCCTCGTCGGCGTCACCTACGGGTTCATCCGAGCGGGCGAACAGGGCTGGAGCGACCCGCCGGTGACCGTCTCCCTCCTCGCGGGCGTGGTCTTCCTCGGCCTGTTCCTCGTCTGGCAACGCCGGGCGCGGCACGCCCTGATCGACCTGAGCCTGTTCTCGGACAACGGGTTCCGCTGGGGAACGCTCTACTCCGTGCTCAACGCGTTCGCCATGTTCGGCGTGGTGTTCACCGTGCCGATGTACTTCCAAGGCGTGCTCGGCACCGACGCTTTCGGCAGCGGCCTGCGCTTGCTGCCGATGGTCGCGGGCATGTTGGTGGCCAACGGCGTTTCCGAGCCGCTCAAGGACAAACTGGGGGCGCGCAGGGTGCTGCTCGCCGGCTTCGGCATCAGCACGGCGGGCATGGCACTCGGCGCCTTCACCACGGCGTCCACCGGGTACTGGTTCACCGCGGTGTGGACGGCCGTCCTGGGGGTCGGCATCGGCCTCGTGATGATCACCTCGATGGCGCTGGCGCTGGGATCGCTGGACGACGAACGCTCCGGCGTCGGCTCGGCGCTGATCACGGTGCTGCGCAACGCCGGTATGACACTCGGCCCGGCCGTGCTCGGCACCGTCGCGATGACCCGCTACCACGACCGGCTCGGGGCACTCGACACCGAACCGATCCGCGACAGCGTGATCGCCGGCGTCGGCGTCGCGAACCAAGCCCACGACGGCGCGATGCTGGCCCAGGTCCACTCCGCCTTCACGAGCGGCATGAGCCTGCTGCTGGCGATCTGCGCCGGCATCTGCGCCGTGTCGGCGGGGCTCGTCGCGATCACCACCCGGCGCACCCCGCCGAGCCCGGTCGAGGCCGGTGCGCGGGAGGCCGGCGTCAAGGCCGGTACCCAGTAACGAGTCCAGCCAGATCCGAACAGAGGGGAATTTTCGATGAAATCGGAAGCCATCGCCACCGGAACCATCAGCCCGGCCGACCGCACGGCGATCATCGAGCTCTTGAGCCGCTACTACGCGGCGATCGACGACAACCGCCTCGACCGCGCGGCGGTGGAAGCCGTCTTCGCGCCCGACGGCAAGCTGATCAACCCGGCCGGCGTCGAGTTCGCGGGCTGGGACAAGATCCTGGACCGCGAGACCACCAACTTCGCCCAGTTCCGGTCGACCCACCACGTGACCGGCGACCACATCGTCGAACTCGACGGCGAGCACGCGCGGATGCGGGCCAACATGATCGCGATGCACCTGTGGACCGCCGAGGGCAGTGACCCCTACTCGCTGCAGAACCACTTCATCTCCGGCGGCGTCTTCCACGCGCTCGCGGCCCGGACGTCCGCCGGCTGGCGGCTGAGCGAGCTGTCCTTGAACATCACCTGGCGCGACGGCGCGGGGCCGCCGCTGCTGATCGACTTCGCCGCGATGGCTTAGCGGCGACGTCCGAACCCAGGTCTGTGCCCCGCTACCGTCCGTCCGGTAGCGGGGCACAGGCTCTTCGCCGGTTTTCCTACCGGCGCCTTGCTTCGGCGTACTGCTTCGCGTGCTCGAGCGTGACGCGGCTGTTGCCGCTCAGCGCGTCTTGGACGTGCTTCCTCGCGTCGGACACCGCGGCGTCTTCACCGAGCACCGGCGCGATGTTGCCGGCGTCGAGCACCACCGTGTGCTGTGACGACACCGTGACTCCGCCGTCGCGCGGCGCGACGGTCCAGCACCCGGTGTGCACCGACAACAACGACGGCAAGGTCACCTGCTTGTAGGCGAGGCAGTGGTTCGGCAGCGGCACCCGGTAGGACTTCGTCGTGTGGGTGGCGCCGTGCGCACGAGTGTCCATCTCCAGGGTCTGCACCCCGTCCGGCTCCCGCACCAGCTTCACCTTCGCCACGTGCGGCAGCCGTTCCGGCCACAGGTCGGCACGGTCGATGAAGTCGTACACGTCCTGCGCGCCACCGTCGACCTCGACCGTGTCCTCGAACGAGAACGCGAGCTCTTCACCGGCCCGCGCGGCTTCGAGGTGCGTCCGCAGTGCCTCGAGTTCGGCCCGCGAGTTGCGGTCGACGGTTTCCTCGATCCAGGCCACCTCCTCCGGGCTGACGGCTTCGTAGTCGTGGACCAGCCGGACCCGGGACTGCCCGTCGCCGGTGGTCCCGATGATCCACTCACCGCCCATCGAGGCGATCGGGGCGGCGCTGACCTCCTGCCGGAACGCGATCCGCAGCTCCTCCGGGAAGAGGTCGCGCCGCGAGATCCAGTTCTTGACCACGCCGTTGGCGGTCGCCCAGATGCGGATGCGTTCCGTGCGCTCGTCGCCCTCGAGCCGATCGACGTGGACGGTCGGCGGGAAGACGTGCGGCCACTGCCGGACGTCGGCGAGGAGCCGGTACACCGATCCGGCGGCCGCCGCGACCGTGATCTCGTGCTGTGTTCCGTGTCGCCCGGACAAGGTCATGCCGCTGCCTCCCAGTGGTAGAACCGCGTCGCGATTTGATCGGCCGTCGAACGCCAGGTACCGGGGTCGTAGACAGTCATGTGGGGATCGAGCTCCCGGCAGATCTCGATGAAGCGCGGATCCTTTTCCTTCCACGCCTCGGCGATCACGGCCTTCCCGTTCTGCTCCGGGAAGTCCTGGATGTGGAAGTACACCCCGTGGTGGGTGAACAGCTGGCGCCGGTGCGTACCCATCCGGTACGGGAAATCGGTGGCGTCCAGCCCCGCGAACAGGGCGGCGACCTCCGGCCGGGCGCTCTGGTCCATCCTGTTCACGACGATCGTGCTGTGCGTCGAACCGGCGGCGGTATCCTTCCACCCGCGCTGCTGCCACAGGTAGAACGGCGTGGCCGCGGAATCCGCCGCGCCGCGCCAGCTGTCCGGCCGCAGCGGGGCGACCAGTGCGTTCAGCTTCTGCTGGTGCGTCACCACCCGGGGGTCGGTCTTCAGCACCTCGATCTGCGCGTCGTCGGGTTCCCGACCGAAGTCGACGACGTTGATGTGCAGGTCGTGGTAGGTGTACATCTGCCGTTTGCGGACACCGGCCAGGTGCGGCAGATCCGAAGCGTCGAACCGGGCGAAGAGATCGGACACCGCCGGCGCCGCGTCCGCGTCCATGGTCCCGACGAATACCACGCTGTGCATAGCTTTCCCCTCGACTCGCGTAGGTCACCAGGTGACGGGCAATTCGTGCACGCCGTAGATCAGTCCCTTGTTCTTGAACTTCAGCTCGCCGAAATCCACCGCCAGCCGCAACCCGGGCACCCGCCGGATCAGCGTTTCGAAAACGATCCGCAGCTCGTGCCGGACGAGGTTCGCGCCGAGACACTGGTGCGGGCCGTACCCGAACGCGAGATGGCTGCGGGCGTTGGCCCGGTTGACGTTCAACGCCCCGGGATCGGTGAACACCGAGCTGTCGCGATTGGCCGCGTAGACGTTGGCGACCACACCCTCGCCGGCCCGGACGAGCACCCCGCCGACCTCCACATCCGCCGTCGCGAGGCGAGGCGGACCGAAGTCGAGCACGGAGAAGTACCGGAGGATCTCCTCCACCGCGAGCGGGACCTTGCCGGGATCGGCGGCCAGTTCGGCCAGCTGATCGGGCTCGGACAGCAGAGCGAGCACCCCGAGGGCGATCGTGTCCGTCGTCGTTTCCTGGCCGGCGATCATCAGCAGGACGGCCAGGCTCGAGAGGCCGGCGACGTCGACCTCGCCGCGCTCCCGGCGTTGCTGCGCGATCTGCCTGCTGAGCAGGTCGTCGCCGGGGTGCTCCACCTTCGCGGCGACCAGCGAGTCCATGTACTCCCGCAGCTCTTCGGCGAACCGCACCCGTTCCTCGGCGCTGATGTCGTGCCGGACCGAGCGGGAGGTCAGGTTCTGGAACCGGTCGTAGTCGGTGTGGTCGATGCCGACCAGCCGCGCGGTGAGCATCGACGGTACCGGCATCGCCACCGACCGGATCAGATCGGCGGGCCGCGGCGACGCGAGCAGGTTGTCGACGGCGGTGTCCACGGACTGCTGGATGTGCGGGGTCAACGCCGCTATGCGCCTGGTGGAGAACTCGCTGATCACCGCGCGGCGCGCGGCGGCGTGTTCCTCGCCGTCCATGTTGACCATGAAACGTTCGCTCTTGTCCAGCCCTTCCTTCTGGCCGACCACGAACACCGGGTAGTCGGGGGCGGACTTGTCCGAGCTGAACCGGCGGTCGTTGAGGACGGCACGCACGTCCTCGTACCGGGTCAGGAGCCAGGCCGGACGCCCGTCGACCATGCGGATACCGCGGACGGGCTGCTCGGCGCGGGACTCGGTGTAGATGTGCGGTTCGGTGAACGGACACTCGCGATGAAACGGAAACTGAGGCGGCTCGGTCGTCATGGGGCTTCCTCCGGCAAGAGATTCCACTCTTTCAGAATCATCGTACGAGACCACCTCCGGTTACGATTACAAGAAAACTTGAAATTGACTGCATAATTATTTGACACACCTGGCCATCAACTGAATTGACGCTGCCAAGAATGCCTGGATAAAATCGTGATCATGAGTATTCAGCTCGGATACCACATCGCGTCATTCAATCACGAAATCTCGCTGACCGAGTTGTTTTCCGCCGTCACCGCTCAAGCGCGTGCCGCGGAAAACGCCGGATTCGACGTGCTGACGGTCAGCGATCACCTCTACCAGCCGCCCCTCATCGGCGAACCCGACGAGCCGATCCTCGAGGCGTACACGACCCTGGCGGCGTTGGCGGCCACCACCACGCGGATCCAGCTCTCGGCCATGGTGACCGGCAACCTCTTCCGCAACCCGGCGTTGCTGGCCAAAATCGTCACCACCCTCGACGTGATCAGCGGCGGACGGGCGGTGCTCGGCATCGGCGCGGGCTGGTTCGAGCTGGAACACCGCGGCTACGGATTCGACTTCGGCACCGCGGCGGACCGGGCCGACCGCCTGGAGGAGGCGCTGCGGATCGCGGTGCCGATGCTGCGCGGAGGCCGTCCGACGCTGAACGGAACCTGGTACCGCGCCGAGAACGCCATCAACGAGCCCCGCCTGCGCGATGACCTTCCCGTGCTGGTCGGCGGCGGCGGCGAACGCCGGACTTTCGCGTCCGCCGCACGCCACGCCGACCACCTCAACATCATCTGCAACCCGGCCGAACTCCCCCGCAAGATGCGGGCCCTGCGAGACCGGTGCGCGGAGGCCGGGCGCGATCCCGAGACGCTGGAAGTCAGCTTCGCGACCCCGATGATGATCGACGAGGACGGGGACCGCGCCCGGAAGCGGCTGCGCGACCTGGTTCTCCGTTCCGGCGTCGACATCGCTCGGCTGTCCGGCACCGAGCGCGCCGCCGCCACGGACCGGTTCTTCGTCGGCACCCCCGCCGAGGTCGCCGACCAGATCAGGACCAAGGTCTTCGCCCACGGCGTGCGCGGGCTGATGGTGAACCTCCTGGCCGACGGCCACGAGCCGGGTGTCATCGAGCTCGCCGGACGCACCCTGGCCCCGCTGGTGCGAGACTGCTGAGCCGCCCGGGCCCGCCGTTCGTCAGAGCGTCAGGCCCCCGTCGGCGGTGATGGTGGCGCCGGTGATGAAGCCGGCCTCCTCCGAGGAAAGGTGGGCCACCAGCGAGGCGATCTCGGCCGGCGACCCGAACCGCCCGAGCGCCACCAGCGGCAACAACGGGATGTCCATCGGCCCGTCCGCACCGTCCGCGTCGAGCATGTCGGTTTCGATGGGGCCGGGCTCGATCAGGTTCACCGTTATCCCGTACTCGCCGAGGTCGCGCGCCAGCCCCTTGGTGAGGCCGCACAACGCCGATTTGCTCATCCCGTAGAGCGTGCCCATCGGTTGCGGGAACCAGCGGGCGCCGATGCTGCCGATGTTGATGATCCGCCCACCCGCGCGCAGGTACTTCGCGGCCGCCTGTGCCCCGATCAGCGCGGCACGGACGTTGACCGCCAGAATCCGGTCGATCTGCTCGAGCGTGATCTTGGGAAGTTCCTCGCCCATCAGGATTCCGGCGTTGTTGACGAGGATGTCGAGCCTGCCGAACTCGGCCGCCGCACTGTCGATCGCCGCCGCTTGGGCGGCCGGATCCGCGGCGTCGGCACGGATCGCGACGGCCCGCCCGCCGCGGGATTCGATCTGCCGCACGACCTTTCCGGCCTCCTCCGCCGAATTCAGGTACGTGAAGGCGACGCGCACCCCGGCGTCGGCCAGCCGGATCGTCGTCGCCGCGCCGATTCCGCGGCTTCCTCCGGTGACCACCGCTGCTTTACCGGCCAAATTCGACATCTCGGGTTCCTTTGCCTCGAAGCTCACCGTTTTCCCGGCGCCAGACGACCACGCGGCGCCGGCGTGGGCCGGCCGTGGTGATGTGCAGCCGGTCGCCGTCCAATTCCGCGACGCGCTCCTGTTCCGTGCCCACCCAGTCGGCTCTCGACGACACGACGATCCGGTGGACCAGCCGGTCGCCCTCGATGCGCCAGCGACCGGCGTAACCCATGAACCGCGGTTCGCCCGGAGACGCTCGCATCATGCTGACGCTCAGGTACCCGTCCGGCAGGTACAGCAGGAACCCGGCGGGCCGCGGGCCCAGCGGTCCGGCGGGATCGCCGAACGTCTCGAGCTCCCACGCGCCGACGAGCTCGTCCGGCGCCGGCGTCACGCTGCCACTTCCTCTCGCGGCTTGCGCAGGACCACGGCCGCGTTGAACCCGCCGTACCCACGCGCCACCACCAGCGCGGTGGTCAGCGACGCCGGACGTGCGGTACCGACGACCAGATCGAGCGGGTGGTCCGGGCCCGGTTCGACGTTGACCGTCGGCGGGATGACGCCCTCGGCCATCGCCAGCAGGGCCGTCGCGGTGTCCAGGGGGCCGGCCCCGGAATAGAGCCGGCCGGTCATCGTCTTCGGTGCGGTCACCGGTACCGCGCGTGGCCCGAACACCGCGGTGATGGCCGCGGCCTCGATCCGGTCCTGAGCGGGAGTACCGGCGGCATCGGCGAAAACGACGTCCACCTCGGCGGGTGTGGTCCGGGCATCGGCCAGTGCCAGCTCGATGGCCTTGCGCAGGGCGGGTTCACGACCGCTGCCGGGACGGGCGTCGAACGTGGCGCCGTAACCCGCGACCTCCCCGTAGACGTGCGCACCCCGACGGCGGGCATGCTCGGCGGATTCCATGATGACGATCGCACCGCCCTCCCCCGGCACGTGTCCGCACGCCCGCGGGTCGAACGGCAGGTAAGCCTGGCTCGGGTCGCCGGCGGCGGAAACGAGACCGCTGGTCCACAACGCGGCCCAGCCCCACGGGCACAGCGTGGCGTCCATGGCGCCGGAGACGATCAGGCTGGTGCCCTTGCGGATCTGCCTGCGGGCTTGGGCGAGCGCGTCCAAGCCGCCGGCCTGGTCGCTGACCACCACCCCACCCGGTCCCTTCATCCCGTGCCGGATGGAGATCTGCCCGCTGTTCACCGCGTAGAACCAGGCGAACGACTGGTAGGCGCTCACGTACCGGCTGCCCCGGCTCCACAACTGCTGCAGCTCACCTTGGGCGAACTCGAAGCCACCGGAGGTACTGGCCGTGATCACTCCCATTTCGAACTCCGGCAGCCGGGCCGGCTCGACACGCGCGTCGGCCAGTGCCCATTCGGCGGCGACGAGCGCCAGCCGCGTCACCCGATCCGTCTGCGGCAGCAGCCGGGCCGGCAGCAGGTCTTCCGGCCGGAAGCCGGCGATCTCCCCGGCGAGGGTGGCCGGGTAGCGCGCGGGGTCGAAGCGCGTCACCGGTCCGATACCGCTGGTCCCGGCGCTCGCCGCGGCCCAGTACTGCTGCTTGCCGAGGCCGTTGGGGGCGGTGATGCCCAAGCCGGTGATCACTGCGCCGGTCATGCCGCTTCGCCTTCCGGCCGGGTGAGCACCATCGCGCTCTGGAAGCCGCCGAACCCGCTGCCGACGGTCAGGACGGCGTCGGTGACGTGCTCCCGGGCGGTGACCGGCACGTAGTCCAGATCGCATTCGGGATCCGGTGTCCGCCAGTTCGCCGTCGGGGGAACGACGTTGTGCTCGATCGCGAGCGCGGACGCGGCGATCTCGATCGAACCGATCGCCCCCAGCGAATGCCCGACCATCGACTTGATGGAGCTGACCGGCGTCCGGTAGGCGTGCTCGCCCAGGCTGCGCTTGAACGCGGCGGTTTCGTGCCGGTCGTTCTGCTTGGTGCCGGAACCGTGCGCGTTGACGTAGTCGATCTCGTCGCCGTTCAACCGGGCGGCCGCGAGGGCGACGCGGATCGCTTCCGCCATTTCGGCTCCGTCCGCGCGCAAACCCGTCATGTGGTAGGCGTTGCTGCGGGTGGCGTACCCGGCGATTTCGGCGTAGACGTGGGCACCCCGCGCGCGGGCACTGCCCAGTTCCTCCAGGACGAACATCGCCGCGCCCTCGCCGAGCACGAAACCGTTCCGCGTCCGGTCGAACGGCCGCGACGCGCGCTCCGGCTCGTCGTGGCGCGGCGTGGTGGCCTTGATCGCGTCGAAACAGGCCATCGTGATCGGGGAGATCGGGGCGTCGGACGCGCCGGTGATCATCACATCGGCGGTGCCTTCCCGGATCAGGTCGACGGCGTAGCCGACCGCATCGATGCCGGACGTGCAGCCGGACGACACGACGGCGCACGCCCCCTGGGCGCCGGTCGCCAACGCGATCTCGGCAGCGAACGAACCCGGCGTCAGGTGGTGGTAGAGATGCTGGTCGGCGTAGTCCTGATCGACCAGGTGCAGCCGACCGCCGTCGCTGATCACGCGGTAGTCCTGTTCCAGCCGCATGGTGGCACCCACGGCACTGCCGAGCGCGACGCCGACGCGGTACGGGTCCAGGGCGTCGAGCTCGACGCCGCTGTCGGCGATCGCCTCCCTCGCCGCCAGGACGGCGAACTGCGCCGCACGATCCATCCGCTTCGCTTCCTGCGGCGAGAGGCCGTGCTCCAGGGGATCGAAGTCGATCTCGGCGGCTACCCGCGAGCGGAAGGGTGAAGGGTCGAAGAAGGTGATCCCACGGGTGGCCGTGCGCCCTTCGGTCAGCAGGTTCCAGAACCGCTTGGTGCCGAAACCCCCCGGAGCGATGACCTCCATACCGGTTATCCCGACACGACGGGTATGGTTCGCCAGGCGTGTTCCACGCATATGAGATCCCCCAGGATTCGGGCTGTTCCGACACTTTTCATACAGATTGTCTCGGTAGCGCCGAAAAGATCGCAAGATCACTTTGTTCACGACTCGTACATATCGCGAATGAGGTTCGGAAGTTTCACCGCGATTTCCAGGGAAACTTCAGGACATCGTCAGATGTTTCGCAAGTCGTACCGAGCCGGCCGGGTCGAACCCAAAGAACCGGCCCCTACCAGCGCGAACGCGATAGGGGCCGATCTACGTCTCACCGGTCGGGCCGGGCTAGCCGCGCAAAGCGCTCCCCGCCTGCCAAGCAGCCCAGCTGATCGCCCAGTCGCCGTGGCCGTTGTTGATCGACAGCTGCGGTCCGCCCGAATTGGTGACCTCGACGACGTCCCCCGTGTTGAAGTTGTCGAAGAACCACTTGGCGTTCTCTGTGTTCATGTTCAGGCAACCGTTGGACACGTTGTCGCTGCCCTGGACGCTTACCGTCTTCAGGTTCTCGTGCAGGTACTCGCCGTCGTTGGAGATGCGGACGTTCCAGTTCTCCGGTGCGCTGTAATAACCCGGGTCGCCTTCGCACACTCCGTACGTGCACGAGTCCATGATCTTGTGTTCCTCCTTCGACAGCACCGTGTGCGTGCCGTTGAAGGTCGGCGTCGGGCCGCGCGGCGGGGTGTTGGCCGTCTTGCCCATGCTGATCGGTGCCGTCTTCACCAGCTGTCCGTTGTGGAACGCCTTGATCTGGTGCGTCTTGCCGTCCGCCTTGGCGATCCAGGAGTCGTGCACCTTGTACGTCGCCGTGACGTCCTGGCCGCCGTACACCTCGCCGCCGATCGGGGTGCCGAACGTCGTCGTCTCGAGCTTCACCGTCGAGCCGGCTTTCCAGTAGTCCTTGGGCCGGAAGTGCACCTCGCGCTTGCTCACCCAGTACCAGCTGCCGTCCTGGGACGGCGACGAAGTCACCTTCAGCGATTTCTCGACCGTGGCCTTGTCGGTGATGTCGTGGTCGAACTTCAGGCCGATGATCAGGCCGACCCCGACGTCGTTCGACGCCGGCTGGAAGAGCGCGGGCGTCGCGACACCGGCCGGCTTGATCGTGTGCACTTCCGCGCGCTGCTCGGTCGCCGCGCCCGCCTGGTTGACCGCCGTGGCGACCACTTGGTACGTGGCGTTGTACCGGAGGTGGTCGTCGCTGGTCCAGGTCGTCTTGTCCGGCGAGAGGTCGCCCTTGACGGCGTTGCCGGTCTGCGGGTTGGTGACGGTGACCGCCTGCAGCGTGCCACCGGACACCTTGACGACGATCGGGTCCTTCGGGCTCAGCCGGTCCCCACCCTCGAACGCCACCGTCGCGGCCGGTACCCCGGGCGTGGTGGCCGCCGTCCCGGCCGCTCCGACGGCCTGCGCCGTCCCCGCGGTCTGTCCACTGCACGCCGCCAGCAACAAGCCGGCCAAGCCGAGTCCGGCGATACGGATCACTCTCACGCTGTCAGAGACGTCCGAACCCCGCTGCGCGTTGTGTCACGATTCGATCTCTTGAAGACGCTCTGACTACGCGTGACGGCCCCTCCCTCGATCGAGGCCGACTCGGCCCGGATGGCTCAATGACGGCCGCGGCGGGAGGCGCTGCGGGCCAGCGCGTCGACTCGCTCGCGGACCTCGTGGTCGGCTCGGTAGACCGCCAGCAACGCCCGGATGCGGGTGTTCACGTCCGCCCCGTCGTCCACCCGGCCCTGGCGCAGCACCCGGGCGTCGTCGGGGTGCAGATAAACGCTCACGCGGTGCGCCGTCACCGTTTCGACCGTGAGGATCCGCGGGTCCTCCGGATCGTCCGCAGGGTCGTCGACGCGTTCTCTGCTCGCCATTTCGTCCTCTTTGAACTCGGCACGGTTGATCACTCCTTTCGAGTCTGATCACGCGAACCGGGAATGACCAGACGGCCATTGGAGTGACACCGCGCGCACGATCGAGGCAGGCCAGCGCCCGTCCACAAGGTACTCGACGGACCTCGTGAAAGCGCCTTGACGCATTCACGTCAAATCGTCAACCACAATGGTGTAATTGGTCCGATGCGGCGAACAACCGCCTGCAAACATTTCCTTTTCCGGAGAACTGCCTACAGTTCCATCTCGGAAGATACCGCTTTCGAACGGAGGAACCATGGCTCTCGAAAAGATGTCCGACCAGTTCCAGGGACTGCCGATGGAGTCGCTCATCGGCGGTCCGCTGACCGCGGCCTGCAACGCCCAGGTGATGCTCGCGAACTCCACCGCGACCTACATCAACACGGTCGGCTTCGACCGCCCGCCCGACGGGCCGGTCACCGACCAGGCCGGCTTCGCCCGGCTGCGGACGGTGAAGTTCGCTTTCCAGCGCCCGCGCGAAGTCCCGCCCACCGGTGACACGGGCGGCGAAGGAACCGCGGTGACCGAGGACGTCAGCCTCTCCGTGCCGCTGCTGTCCATGGTCCCGGTGCCGAACCTGCAGGTGGACACCGTCGACGTCGCCTTCGACATGGAGGTGAAGTCCGCCGAGCAGTCGAAGGACAGCAAGGACGTCGAAGCCTCGCTCGACGCCAAGGGCGAGGGCCGGATCGGGCCGTTCAGCCTGTCGGTCTCGGTGCACGGCAAGGTCGCGACGCACCAGGAGAACACCCGCAGCTCCGACAACTCCGCCAAGTACCACGTGGCGGTCAAGGCGACCAACCACGCGATGCCCGAAGGTCTCGCCCGGGTCTTCGACATCATGGCGACGTCGATCGCCCCGGTGACGACGGTCATGCCCGACAAGCCCGCCGACAAGGCGGTCGCGGCGAAATGACCGGCGAGACCGTCGCGACGATCCTGCGGGCGCTGCACCACGCGGTGCTCGACGCCCAGCAGCTGGCCGAACAGGAGCACGTGCGCCAGCTGCGCCGGCACACACTCGGCGACGCCGGCGAGAGCCGTGCGCCGCAGCTGCTGCCGGTCACGATCCCGGGCACCCTGCCCGAGGCCGAGGACCAGGAGATCCAGGTACCGGTGCTCGCCCTCGCGCCGCCGCACCCGTTGCGGATCCACGACGTGACGGTCAGCTTCCGGGCCCGGCTGCTCGGCCTCGGCACCGCCCCGGACACGCCGGGCGACCCGGCCGCCGTCGCGCCGTTGCTCGCGTCGCTCGGCTCCGGCGACGACGGCGACTTCGCCCAGTTCAAGGTCACCTTCGAGACCGGTGAGCGGCCCGAGGCGTTCGCCCGGCTCCTCGACCGGATGACCACCAGCAACGTGCCGTGAAAGGAGAACTGCCGTGACCACACCGGATCCGCCGGCGGACACCCTGTCCCTCGACCAGATGATCGCGGCGCCCGTCGTCTCGGCGGCCCGGGCGGCCGAAGCCCTCGCGGACGCGTCGGCGGACTTCGTGCGCCGGGTCGGCGTCGACGAACGAGGCGCCGTCCGGACCGTCGACTTCGCGTTCAGCCGGCCCGTCGAACAGCCGGGCCCGGCGGACGAGCCGGCCGTCGAGGCCCAGGACGTCCACGTCTCGCTGCCGCTGCTGGCCCTGGTTTCGGTGCCCAGCCTGCGGATCGACTCCTTCGAGACGCACTTCAGCCTCGAGATCCGCTCGCTGGCACCGACCGGCGGTGACACGCCGCAGGTGCTCGTGAAACCCGCCGCCCAGCGGGAAAACACGCGGGACACCGACAAGACGGCGAAGTACACGGTCGACCTGCGCGCGTCGGCGGCACCGCCGTCGGAGGCGCTGGCGCGCGTGCTCGACCTGATGGCGCAGTCGGTCACCGCCGTCGCGCGGCCGCCGGCGAAGGGCTGACCGGTGGACACCGTCACCGACCGGCTGCGGACGCTGTTCCGCGACCTGAACGGCGAGTTCGGCGCGGTCCCGATGCGGACGCTGGAGGCCGCGTTCTGGATCGCCGCGCCGGGCGGCGCCCGGGCCGTGCGGGTCGTGGTCGGCGGCGGTGCCGCCCGGGTGTCTTCGACGCCGGTGCCCGCACCCGCGTGCGTCACCGTCCGGCGACGCGCCGGCCGGCTCGTCGCACGCTGGGCACCGGTTCCGGACGCGACGACTTACGTTGTAAGGCTGGTGCGCGGCGGTGTCACGCTGCGCACCAGCACCGTCTCGGGCACGACGGCGGTGGTGCCGTTCTGCCCCCTCCGCCGCGGCCGCCGGTACGCGGTCGTGGTCGCGGCCCGCACCCGGGTCCGCGGCCCGGGGACAGCCGTCCCCGTGAACAACCGTTAACACGAAGAAAGGGCAGCCCATGGACTACGAAAAGATCAGCTCGAAGGTGCCCGGTTCCGGCGTGCAGGGCTTCGACCAGTCGGTCGAGGCCGCCCGCGAGCGCGTGCACATCGGCGACGGCGTGTGCCGGGCCCTGGTCGTGCACTGGCTGGTGGCGAAGGCCCGCGGCGAGGACTACTGGACGAGCAGCGGCAAGGTGACCGAGCCGCTGCTGGCGGCCTCGACGAGGCTGTCCAAGGCGGTCCGCCTGCAGGAGGAGTACGAACGCGTCGCGCAGTCGCGGCTCGTGCTCGACCCGGCCACGGAACAGGCGCTCTCGGAAGGCGGCCTCGGGTTCGTCATCCGGGACACGACGGCGTCGGCCCAGTGGGGCTTCGCGACGGAGAAACCGAACGACGAGCCGGAGAAGATCGTCCACGCGGCGTTCGACGCGCACTCGCGGGCGTTCATCCTGTCGATCAAGGGCACTTCGGGCGGCCACTCGCTCGGCGTGTACCGCCACTCCCGCGAGGTCCACCTGTTCGACCCGAACATCGGTGAGTTCGTGGCGAAGTCGGAAGCCGGGCTGCGCGCGCTGCTGCTGGCGATCGCCGCGGCGTACCGGGAACACCGGATGAACCTCCACGACAGCTACATCCTGTGGAGCTTCGCCGGCTGATCGGCGACCGGGTCGCGCCGCGAGTGCTCGCGGCGCGACCCCAGCCGGTAGTTCCCCGGCGCGACGCCGAACTGGCGCTTGAACGCGTGCGAGAACGCGAAAGGCGAGCCGTAGCCCACCTTCGCGGCGATCGACGGCAGCGGCAGCTCCGTGTCGTGCAGCAGCCGGGCCGCGGTCGTCAAGCGCCACCACGTCAGGTACGCCATGGGCGGGTGACCCGTCAACGTCGTGAACCGGCGGGCCAGCGTCGCCCGGGACAGTCCCACCCGGTTCGCCAGGTCCTCGATCCGCCACGGCGCCTCGGGATTCGCGTGCAGGGCTTCGAGCGCCGCCGCGATCGGCGGGTCGCGCAAGGCCTCGGGCCAGCCCGTCGCCGGGTTCTGCTCCAGCCACGCCCGAAGCAGGTACACCAGCAGCAAGTCCAGGAGGCCCGTCAGCGCCGTCGACGCGCCGGGGCGGTTCGCGGCCACTTCGCCGCCCAGCAGGTCGATCGCCGCCCGGAGTTCCGGGTGGCTGCCGATCCGGGCCGGGACGTGGACCACCTCCGGCAGGGTCGCCAGCACCGGGTGCCGGCGGGTCCGGGACTGGCGGTACTTGCCGCACAGGAACTCCGTGCGGCCGGCCGGGTCGGCCACCGCCGTTTCGAACGGCACCGCGCCGGACCCGTCCGGGCGGGACGACAGCGTGTGCTCGCCGCCGTGCGGCACCAGGACCGCGTCACCCGCGCTCAGCTGGATCGGCGAACCGCCGGGCGGGATCAGCCAGCCGCTTCCGCGTAGCAGCACGTGGAAGCCCGCGCCCTCGTACGGCGCGAAGCGGTAACACCACTCGTCGCCGGCACGCAGGCGGTTCGACGTCGGCCGGCCGAGACGCACCGCCGCGATCGCGTCGCTCAGCAAATCCACCCCACGACCATACCGTGAGCGGATCACGTATCAGAACGAGCGGATAACGCATTGGAACGCTCAGCCGGTCGCGGCAGAGTGGAGACATGCACATCGGTGACGTCGAAATCGTGAAGGTGGTCGAATGGCAGGGCGAGATCGCGCCCGCCCGGACCATCGTGCCCAGCCCGGCCGCGCTCTGGGAGGACAACGCCGAGTGGCTCGCGCCCGACCACTGGAACGCCGGAACCGGCGGCTACCGCGGCGCGGTCCAGACGTGGGTGCTGCGCAGCGAAGGCCGGATCGTCCTCGTCGACACCGGCGTCGGCAACGACCGCCAACGCCCGCAGATCCCGCTGTTCGACCACCTGTCGACGCCCTTCCTCGACCGGCTCGCCGACGCCGGCGTCCGGCCCGAGGACGTCGACGTCGTCGTCAACACCCACATCCACTATGACCACGTCGGCTGGAACACGGTGCCGCGCAACGGTGATTGGGTGCCCGCCTTCCCCAACGCGACCTACCTGATCCCCCGCGCCGACCAGACGTACTTCGACCCGCGCAACGCCCACCGGCGTCCGGCCCCGCGCACTGAACACGATCAGCTCCGGCGGGAGGGCAGCCTGCTCGTCTACGCCGACAGCATCGCCCCCGTGCTCGGCAAAGCCGTGCTGTGGGAGGGAATTCACCGCATCGACCGCAACCTCACTTTGGAACCCGCGCCCGGCCACACTCCCGGTTCGTCGGTGCTGCGGGTGGTTTCGGGGAACGACCGCGCGGTGTTCGTCGGTGACCTGCTGCACAGTCCGGTGCAGATCCTCGAGCCGGAGCACAGCAGCTGCTTCTGCGAAGACCCGGTGCGAGCCGCCGCCACCCGGCGCAGCGTCCTCGCGCGCGCCGCGGACGGCCACGAACTCGTCGTCCCCGCGCACTTCGCCGGCCCCGGTGCCGTCGAAGTCCGGCGCGACGGCAGCCGGTTCGCCATCCACCGGTGGCCCGCCGATCCTGTTGAAACGCTGTGAATCGGACAGATCTGGCACTCCCCGCCCCGCCCGCGCGTTCTCAGGGGGACGGAGGAGGAACCATGGGTGCACTAGGGACGTTGCTCGGCTTCGCGCTGACCGTCTACATGCTCGTGCTGATCGCGCGGATGGTGCTCGACTGGGTCGGGATGGTCGCCAACAGCCCGCCGTGGACGCGGCGGGCGCGGAGCCTCGCCTACGCGGCCACCGAGCCGGTCATCGGGCCCGTGCGGCGGGTCGTGCGGCCGGTGCGGCTCGGCGGGATCTCGCTCGATCTCGCGTTCACGCTCGTCTTCATCGGCGTCGTCGTGCTGCGGGGGATCGTCTTCGCGCTCTAAAGGCTGCCGCGGAATCCCGCCGAAAGGCGGTCGATACCGCGTTCGAGCTCGGTGCGGACGCCGCGCAGGTCGATGCCGTCCGGGTCGATCAGCGCCTGCATCGAAATGCCGCGCAGCTGGGCCAGCATGGCCGAGGCGTACGCGTCGGCGTCGCGGACGCCGGTGATCGATCCGTCCGCGACGCCGCTGGCCAGCGTCTGCGCGATCGCGAACCGGAACCGGCGGTCGGCTTCGGTCAGCGCGCCGCGCAGCGCCGAGTACTCCGCCGCCGCGTCGCCCCAGAGCGCCAGGAACGCCTGGTTGAGCGTCGGCATCGTGCGGATCAGCTCGAAGATGATGTCGACGAGCGCGCGCAGCAGGTCCATCGGGGTCGCGGTGGCCGCGCCGGTCCGCGCCGCGACGGCTTCGCTGTAGGAATTGGTGAACTCCTCGACGGCGTACTCGACCAGCCGTTTGCCGAGGCCGTCCTTGTCGCCGAAGTGCTGGAAGATGACCGACCGCGCGTAACCGGACCGGGCGCAGACGGCCCCGAGCTTCAGCCTGCCGAAACCCTCGTCGGCGATGAGGTGCGCGGCGGCGTTCAGGATGCGCGCCTCGACGGCGGCGTCTTCGCCGTCCTGCGGGATCCGGTCTTCGGCGGAGCGGTCCACGCGCGTCATGCTAGCCACTCGAACCGGACACCACCGGCCGAACAGCCGAACGGGCTTGTCGTGCCGGCCGCGGCGAGGCCGGCCGAGCTCGTTCGCGAGCTCCGCTCGCACCATTAATCGGACAGGGGAATCAAGGTCCCTTCTGCTGGACGACGAAGGCACACCACGAACGGCCGCGAAAGATCAGAAAGCCGCCGGCCGGGTGCTGTGAATCTCGAATACGGACCGAATTACCGCCCACGACGAGTTCCACACACCCGCCGTCGGGGTTCTGGCATCGCGAGCTTTTCCGCCACGACGGCTGATGATCGTCGATCTCCACAGGTCGAGCCGTGCTTCGTTGCACCGCAACCCCCTCAGGCTCCGCGAACAGGTCGAGGATAGCGGATCCGCGCACCTCGTCCCGGTGGGGGAAAGTGGACAATTCCCGGTCAACAACACACGGAGTGAACCGTCGTTGAGCCAAGGAGATGACGGCAAACGACGACTCAAACCGGTCAACGTCTCATTGCGGACGGCTTCCGATGAATGTCGACAGTGCAGATGCACGTTCGTCCAGTTCGGCGAACAAATCGATGTAGTGGCAGACCTCATCGGCGTCGTTCTTCACCGCGACGTCTTCGCCCGGCTGGTTCACGTAGACGACGTGCTCGGGCCCGTCGTCGAAGTCGAAGATCGTGAACGACACCTGCATCCCGTCGCGCACGCCGGCACCGAAGGGCCGCACCTTGATCGCGATGTGCTTCAGCCGGTCCAGCTCCTGGAGGTGTTCGATCTGGGCCTGCATGATTCCGGGGCCGCCCACGTGGCGCAGGAGGACGGACTCGTCGAGGACGAAGACCGCCGAGGGGCCGCCCTCGGCGACGATGCCTTCCTGGCGCGTGAGCCGCATCCGGACGGCGCGCTCGACGAGCTCGGACTCGGACCCGAAGTCCTGCAGCACCGCACGGGCGTAGTCGGCGGTCTGGAGCGCGCCGGGCACGACCAACGACTGGAAGTGCCTGATACCGGACGCACCGGCCTCGCTGGCGACGAAGTTGACCAGTTTGGGGTTGAAGCTGTCCCGGTACTCGTCCCACCACGCCTTCCGCCGAGCCGCCTTGGCCACCTCGACCAGCTCCGCAACCCGGTCCGGCTCGGTTATCCCGTAGAGCTGGAGCAGGGCACGAAGGTCCGTCGTGGACACGCCGACGGCACCGGTCTCGATCCTGATCACCTTCGACGTCGACCAATCGAGTTGCTCGGCGACACTCCTCTGGGTGAGCCCCGCGTGCGTCCGCGCTTGGCGCAACCGGGTCCGCAACCGTCTCTGCTGGGCGAGCGGGTTCAGCTCGGTGGCCATGACACCGTCCTCCCTCCTCGCCATGTACCGGTCAGCGAGGTACGATCTGCCACGTGGCGTTCTGCCACTGACTAATTGATACCGCACCTACTGCTCGGTATCAACGGCAGGCAGGCGAGGATCGGCAGCCACGAGAGTGACGGAACGTAGGCGTGAGCCGCCCTTGTCGGGTGATGTGCCACCCAAACGCACGAGGCCTGCCGATTTCCGGCTCGGCGCCCCGGTGCGCAGCTTCGCCGCCGCGAACCGGCTGCTGCGGGTTCTCCAAGACCTCGGCCCCGGCACGGTCGAGATCGTGTTCGTGATGGAGCCCGACTCGCTGTGGGCCGACGGGGTGATCGAGGATCTCACGGGACGCGGGGCGACGGTGCTCAGCTGGGATCAGGGACGCGAGATCGAGTTCGACGTGATCCTCGCCGCGCACGCCAGCGCCAGGTTCGCCGAGTTGCGCGGCCCCGCGGTCGTCATGCCGCACGGCGCCGGCCACAACCGGGACCTGAGCCGGATCACCGGGGGTCGGGAATCGGTGCCCACCGGGCTGGCGCGGAGTCAGTTGCTGCGAGCCGACGGACAGCCGGCCGTCGCGCGTGTCCTGCTGTCTCACCCGTCGCAGCGGGAGTGGCTGCGCCGGACCTGCCCGGAGATCGCCCACTTGGCCGTGGTGCTGGGCGACCCGGTACTCGACCGGATGTGCGGCAGCCAGCGTTGGCGCGAGAAGTTCCGGCGAGAGCTCGGCCTGTCCTGCGGGCAGCGCCTGGTCGTTGTCTCCTCGACCTGGGGTCCGTACTCGCTCTGGGGCCGCCACGGCGACCTCGCTCGCCGGTTGCTCGGCTCCCTGCCCATGGACGAGTACCGCCTCGCGCTGGTGCTGCACCCGAACATCTGGCGTGGCGAAAGCCCCTTCGCCGTGCAGCACTCCCTGCGCGACGAACTCGACAGCGGGCTCCTGCTGGTTCCGCACCAGAGCAGCTGGGAGGCGGTCATCATGGCCGCCGACGTCGTGATCGGCGACCACGGCTCCGTGTCGTTCTACGGCGCTACTCTCGACATCCCGTTCCTGCTCGCCGCCGACGGCCGCCGCGAGCTCATCCCGGGGTCGCCGACGGCCGAACTGTGTGCGACGGCCAACGCCCTCGACCTGGACTCCCCCTTCGAACCGCAGGTGGCGCGCGCGATCGAGCACCACGATCCCGCGCTGCTGCGGCCTGCCGTCGACCTGATGTTCGCCAACCGCGGCAAAGCGCGCGAGACGCTGCAGCGCGTGCTTTACGAAGCGATGGGCCGCCGTCCGCCCGACACGACCCCCCGCTTGCGGGCGATCGACAGTCCGCGGCCGCTCGTGGGAAAGCCGCCGACGGCGTTCGCCGTCTCGGCCGACCTGGTCGAGGCGGAAGCGACCTGCGGCACGGTCGTCGCCCGGCGGTTCCCTCTCCTGGCGACGAACCGGCAGAGCACGGACCCGGTGTTCTACGTCGTCACCGACCTTGAGGTGGACCCGGACACCTACAGCGACGCCGAAATCGTGATAGGTGAGGAGATCCCCGAAGACCTCGGAGCCTGGTTCGCCGACGTTCGCGCCTACTCCCCGTATGCCGCGCTGGTCGCCGTCCGGACCGCGGCCGGATGCATCCTGCGGTTCCTCGACGGCGTCGAGCTGTTCACCACGGACAAAGACGTGTCGACCACGTCGATCGCCGCTTTCGCCTGGCGGCGCGCACAACAGCCGGTGCCCGACGCACTCCGGCTTCGGGCCGACGTCGGCGGCCGGCTCAGCGAGCGGGTCGTGATTCGGCGACGCGGCTGACCGTCAGTCCTGTCCGCAGCCCGGACCACCGTCGAGCCAGTCCTGGACCGTCGCGCTCCGGGGGCTGCCGACTTCGTGGTAAAGCCGCACCAGCCGTCCCGCTGACTCTCGGAAGCGCTCGACGTCGTTGTCGCGTCGGGCGATCCGGATGAGGACTTCCAACGCCTGCGCTTCCTTGACTGGCTGACCGCGCCGCCGGGTGATCTCTACCGCGGCGTCGAGCGCATCGATCGCGTCTCGGTCGCGACGCAGTGCGTTGTAGGCTCGGCCGAGGGCGATGCGCACCCGTGCGGCGGTCAGCTCGTCATCGATCTCCCCCGCTGCGGCCAGCGCGCTGGTCAGTTCCTCCAGCCCGTCCTCGGTCCGCCCTGCCAGCACGAGGACGTCCCCGAGCTGATAGCTCTGGAGGGCGACCCCGCGGGCGCTGCCCACCGCCCGGTTGAGGTCGCGTGCCCGCCGCAACATCTGCTCGGCTTCGCCGTAGCGATGTTGTTCCCGGTGCAGCAGACCGAGAGACTCCGCGAGCACCGCCTCGGACCGGGCGTCACCTGCCGCGATCTCCGTCGCGGACTCCAGGAGCTCGGCCGCGGCGGTGAATTCGCCCAGTTCGATGTGCGCCCGCGCGCTTTGGTTGCACATCCGCACTTCGGCCTGGCGATTCCCGCACCTCTGCGCGGCAGCACGGCCGAGTTGGTGGGCGGCCAGCCAGTCCGCGTGATTCTTGTGGCTGTGGTACAGCGCCCACAGCGCTTCACAAAACTGCCAGACGGTTTCGTACCATTCGGACTGCCACGCCGTGCGCACGACGTCGAGCAGGTTCGACCGTTCTCTCTCCAGCCAGCGCAGGGCCGACGCGGAATCGAACGGCCGGTACCACCGATCCACGGGCAGGCGCGCGAGCCGCCAGCGACCTTCACCGAATATCGCGTGATCCGCAGCCGCGGCGCCCAGCAGATACCAATCGACGAAACCCCGGGTCGCCCTGTCCCGTTCGGCTGCGCTGTCGTCTTTCTCCGCCATTTTCCTGGCGTGCAAACGAACCAGCTCGTGGAAGCGATAGCGTTCCGGATCGAGCTCTTCGAGCAGGGACGAAGTGACCAGGGTGCCCGTCAGATCGTCGGCGTCGGCAAGCGAAAGCAGCGCGACCGCGGCCGCGGCCCCCAACTCGAACTCCGTGCCCGGCAACAAACCCAGTCTGCGGTAGAGGCGGCGTGCCGGCTCCGGAAGATCTTCGTACGCAGCATCGAAAACCCGTCCCACCGCGCCGTCTCCTTCCACCGAAAGGCGACCAAGCCGGTCATCCGACAAGTACCGCACCAGGCGCGCCACCGTCCAGCTCCGTCGTTCGGCCAGCCGGGCTCCCGCAATGCACAAGGCGATCGGCAGGCCGCCGCAGAGCTCCGTCAACGCGGCCATCGCTTCTTCGTCGGCTGCGTCCGGCACGCCGGGGAGGATCGTCCGGACGAGTGAAGTGCCGTCCGTGACCGACAAGGGCGGTAGTTCCACGAAATCCGCGCCGTCCATGACGAGGCCACCCAACCGGCGCCTGCTCGTCACCAGGACCGCACTGTCCGGGGAGCCCGGAATCACCGGCCGCACCTGGGCCGCCGCGTCCGAATTGTCCAGCAGCACCAGCACTTTCCGGCCGCGCGTCCGGCTTCGGAACAGCGCGGAGCGCTCCGGGTACGAGAGCGGGATGAATTCGTCCCGGACTCCCAGGGCACGCAGGAAGGCGGCCAGTACCTCGGTCATTTCGACTCCGCCTGGCCGACGGTAGGCCGTCAGGTCGGCGTACAGCTGACCGTCCGGATAAAGATCGCGATAACGATGAGCCCACGTCAGCGCGACCGCGCTCTTGCCGACCCCGGCCAGCCCGCTGAACACGACGATGGGCGCCCGCGTCCGGCTCGGCCGATCCCGCAGCCATTCGGTCAGCAGACCGAGCTCTCGGACGCGGTCGACGAACACCGGGGGCGGTGGAGGCAATTGCCGGGGTACGTTCGGGCCGAGCGCCGTGGAATCGACGCCGTCGGCCGGGAACCACGTGGCGCCAGAACTGCCGGTGGCCGGCGCGGCGTCCTGTCTCCCGTCAGCGCTCATCAGCTCGCTTCCCGACCGGTAAGTCCGAACCGTCGAATACGGCATCGGCCTCCACCGTCCGTCGCAACCCCCGTAAGTATTCCAGCCCCGAGCGGCTTCCGAAGCCGCTAAGGCGGTAGTCACCCCCTGGATACACGGCCACTATGCCAGGCAACTCGGGATAGAACCCGCGTTCCGGACGACTACCCAACTTTCGCATTGACACATCCCTGTGTGGGTTCGGAGCAGCACGCACCGCTGTTACATGCACGTGCCGACGCACCCGCATTGGCACGCGCGCCGCCATGAGTGCACCTTATGCTTATCCGGATCGGATCTCATCATCGGCGTCGCAAAGTAGAGACAGCGAATCTCCAACGGGTGACGCTGAATCGAGGAATTCCCACCGGAGCAATCGCGAGCACGGTGTTCCCGCCGAACGGTCAGCGGATCGTGCGCGGACCGTCAGCGCGGCCGCGCACTCTCGGTGTCACCAAGCACCGACCGAGAGGAACTCCGATGACCGCCAAGACCGTGCTCGTGTCCGGGGCCAGCATCGCCGGCCCGTCCGCGGCCTACTGGCTGCACCGGTACGGCTATCGCGTGACCGTCGTCGAGACCGCGCCCGCGCTGCGGCCCGGTGGCCAGGCCGTCGACTTCCGCGGCGAGCAGGTGAAGCTGCTGCGCGCCATGGGCGTCCTCGACGACATCCGCCGGTTCGAGACCGCGATGGGCGACCAGACGCTGCTCGGCCTCGACGCCCGTCCCGTGCTCACCGTGCCCGGCGCCGCTTGGAGCGGCGAGGTCGAGATCCTGCGCGGCGACCTCGCGCGGGTGCTCTACGACCACACGAAGGACTACACCGAATACGTCTTCGGCGACCGGGTCACCAGCCTCACCGAGACCGCGGACGGCGTCGACGTCACCTTCCGCCGGGGCGCGCCGCGCAGGTTCGACCTCGTCGTCGGGGCCGACGGCGTGCACTCCGGGGTGCGGGCCGCCGCCTTCGGTCCCGAAGCGGATTTCCGGCGCGACCTCGGCTTCGGCATCGCCGGCTTCACCGCGCCCAACCACCTCGGTCTCGACCACACCAGCGTGATGTACAACGAGCCGGGTCGCGGCCTCACCGTCGGCAGCCACCGGCTGCCGGACAAGCTGCACGTCAGCCTGGTCTTCGCCGCCGACGGCGTCGAGTTCCGCCGCCGCACCGCCGACGAGCAGCGCGCTCTGGTTTCGCAGCTCTTCGCGGACACCGGCTGGGAGACGCCGGCGCTGCTCCGGGCGTTGCCCGCGGCGGACGACCTGTACGTCGACTCGATCAGCCAGATCCACCTCGAGCGCTGGTCGACGGGCCGCGTCGTGCTGCTCGGCGACGCCGCGTGGTGCGCCGGGCCCGGCGGGTCCGGCACCGGGCTCGCCATGATGGGCGCGCAGGTGCTGGCCGGCGAGCTCGCCGCGGCCGGCGGCGACCACGTGACGGCGTTCGCGAAGTACGAGGAGCGCCTGCGCAAGCCGGCGACGGTGGGACAGAAGAACGGCAAGGGCTCCGGCAACTTCCTCGCGCCGCGCACCGCCGCGAAGATCCGCAGCCGTAACCGCGCCTACCGGATGATCAGCACCCGGGTGTTCGGGAAGGTGTTCACCTGGATGACCGACCGCGCGGCCAACGCTTTGGAATATCGTGAGTACCCCGCGCTCACGTCCGCGTGACCCGGCGATCTTCGTCTCTTCGGGGGACTCCGCTGGCGGCCCGGCGTGGCGTGCGTCACTCTTTACGCCATGTCAATACGCCGGGCCGCCGACGTCCCGGTCAGAACGGCGCTCGCCGGCTTGACTGCGCTGGCCCTGGGCGTGTTAACGGCGCTTAACGCGCGTTCCCTACCGGTGATCGGGGACGGCACGACCTACGCCGCCGAGTTCAGCGAAGCGGCCGGGCTGTTCCAGGGCAACGACGTCCGCATCGCCGGCGTCGAGGTGGGCCGGGTTTCCGACGTCGAGCTGCGCGGCGACCGCGTGCTGGTCTCGTTCCGGGTCAAGGGCGCGTGGCTCGGCGACGCGACGGGCGCGGCGATCCGGCTGAAGACCGTCCTCGGCCAGAAGTACCTCGCGCTGGACCCGCAGGGCGAGGGGACGCTCGATCCCGGCCGGCCCATCCCCCGGTCGCGCACGACCGTGCCTTACGACGTACTAACGGCGTTCGGCGAGCTTTCGTCCACTGTGGACCGGATTGACACGTCCCAGCTGGCGAAGAGCTTCGACACGCTGTCCGCGACGCTGGCGGATACGCCGCAGAGTGTCCGCGCCGCGCTCACCGGGCTGTCCCGGCTGTCGGACACGCTCGCCACGCGCGACCACCAGCTCGCCACCCTGCTGGGCAACACGCGAGTGATCTCGCAAACGCTCGTTAACCGCGATGCCGCCGTGCAACGGCTTCTGAACGACGGCAACCAGCTATTGTCCGAGGTTAACGACCGTGAACAGGCGATCAGCTCTCTGCTGGACGGCTCGCGGCGGCTCGCCACCGAGCTGTCCGGGCTGATCGAGGACAACGACACCCGGCTGGACCCGCTGCTCACCCAGCTCGACCAGCTGACGTCGATGCTGCAACGCAACCAGGACGCGCTCGCCGCCGGCATCCGCGGGTTCGCGCCGCTGGTCCGGCTCGGCACCAACATCTCCGGCAGTGGCCGGTTCATCGACGGCTACCTGTGCGGGCTGATCCTGCCGTCGTTCGGGCCGCTCAACGAAGAGGGCTGCCACGGCTGAGCCCGCGTGGCATGCTGACGCGGTGCGATACCTGCTCCTGCTGTGCGGCGACGAGTCCGCGGCCGCTTCGGCCGGCCCGGAGATGGCGCGGCGCTGCCACGAATGGGCCGCCGAGGCCGAACGCCAAGGCGTCCGGCAGGCCGGCAAGGGACTGCGCCCACCCGCCGAAGCGAAGACGATCCGGGTGCGCGACGGCGAGGTGCTGCTGACCGACGGCCCGTTCGCCGAGACGAAGGAGCAGGTCGGCGGCTACAACATCCTCGAGTGCGCGGACCGCGCGAAGGCCGTCGAAGTGGCCTCGCGGCACCCGTGGGCCGAGGTCGGGACGCTGGAGCTGCGCGAAATCCTCGACGGGCCGCCTACGGCTTCGTGATCTTCACCGTCACCTGGTTGTCGCTGTAGGTGTAGGCGACGTACTCGAACTCGACGCCGGTGCGTTCGACGTACTCCGTCCAGGCGCGGTACTCGTGCCGCTTACAGCCGGGGAAGTTGAAGAACTCGTCGAAGTGCACGATGCTGCCCGCGCGCAGCCGCGGCCCGCACAGATCGAGCACCGTCTTGGCGGAGCTGTAGAGATCCCCGTCGACGTGCAGGAAGTCGACGTGTCCTTCGTGGTTCTCGAGGAAGCCGGGGAGGCTGTCGGCGAACAGGCCGACGACCAGCTCGGCGCCGGGGACGTCCGGGAGGTCGTCGCGGGCGAAGGCGCCGGCGGGCATGCCGTTGAGCCACGCCTCGGGCAGCCCGTCGAAGGAGTCGAAGCCGTAGACCTCGCGGCCACCGCGCGCGCCGGCGATCGTGCGCAGCGTGTTGCCGGACGCGACGCCGAACTCCAACGCCAGTCCGCCTTGCGGCGCCAGGGAAAGCGCGTACTCGAGTGTCTCTTTGGGACGGCCGAAGTGCTGGGCGCCGACGAGGTTCTCGCGGGCGAAGACGTTGCTCTCGAGGGCGGCGTCCTGGTCGCCGGCGTAAACGATGTCCCGGCGGCTGCGGATCTCGAACTCCACCACCCGATCGAGGACTCGGTCACCCTGGCGGATGATCTCCTCGCGGAGCTCGGCGGCCATCCGGTTCAGCTGATCGGTGTACGGGTCGTGCACTTTCGCGGCAGCTTGGTTGAGCAGCCTACCGAGCGTGCGCCTCACGGTTTTCGTTACGGGTGAACGGTTTTTCGTTTGGTTCATTTCGGGACGGTACCTCAGCTCAGCGGACGATCAGCCGGAACCCCGCGTCCCACTCCGTCAAGCTCAGCAGGTCCGCGTGCTCCTCGTGCCACCGCCCGGACGCCAGATCCGTTCGCAGCCGGGCGATCCCCCGCTCGACGGTCGCGGGCGGGGTCTGCGCGAGCGCCGAACACGCGCGCCGCACCGCCGGATCGAGGTACGCCTCGGGCCGCCGCCAGTGCGCCGGGAACACGCCGTCGGTGAAGTCCCACGGCACCGGCAGCACGCGCACCGAAGACGCGCCGAGGTAGTCCGCGATCTCCGGGGCCGACGGCCGCGAAAGCTCCAGCGCGGCGACCTCCGGCACGTACTCGCGGACGAGCCAGAAGTCGTTGTGCAACGCGGTGTCGTAGGCCAGGACGACCTGGCGGCGCGAGACGCGGCGCAGCTCGTCGAGACCGCGGCGCCAATCGCCCCAGTGGTGCACGGTCAGCACCGCCAGCCCGGCCTCGAACACTGATAGGGAGAACGGCAGCGCCTCCGCGACCGCGCGCACGACCGGCGCGGCGCCGGGCGGGCGCTGCCGGACCATCTCCGCGGACGGCTCGACCGCGACGACCCGCCGACCGGGCGGTTCGTAGGAGCCCGTCCCGGACCCGACGTCGAGCACCGAAGCCGCGTCGCCCAGCGCGTCGAGCACCGGCGCAAGCCAGCGTGGGTCGGTCCGCCGACCGAGGGCGTAGCCGACGCCGATCTCGTCGTAGCGCGTCATCAGCGCTCCGGGCCGTCGCCGCCGTTCTGCTCCGCGAGGAACCGCTCGAACTGCGAGCCCAGCTCTTCCGCGGTCGGCATGTGCTCAACCGATTCCGCCAGCAGCGAACCGCGCTCCGAAGCTTCGATGAACGTGTCGTACTGCCTTTCCAGCGCGCGGACGACGTCGGCGATCTCGTCGGTCTCCGCGACCTGGCGGTTGATCTCGGCGTCGGCGAGCTCGGCCGCCGCGCGCAGCTCGCCCTCGGCCAGGCTCAGCCCGGTCGAGCGGCTCAGCGCGTCGAGCACGATCAGCGACGCCGCCGGGTACGTCGACTGCGCGAGGTAGTGCGGCACGTGCGCGGCGAACCCGATGGCGTCGTGGCCCCACTCGCCGAGCCGCAGCTCCAGCAGCGCGGCCAGGCTGCCCGGCACCTGCAGCCGGTTCGGCAGCGGCTGGTGGTCGCCGACCAGGTCCTTGCGGGTGGCGTGTGCGGTGACGCCGAGCGGGCGGGTGTGCGGCGCGCCCATCGGGATGCCGTGGAACCCGGCGGTGAGCCGGACGCCCCAGCGTTCGACCAGGTTGCGGACCGCGAGGCAGAACCGCTCCCAGTCGTGGTCGGGCTCCGGGCCCGACAGCATCAGGTACGGCGTCCCGTCCCCGTCGTGCAGCAGGTGGACGACCAGTTCCGGCGCGTCGTAGTCCTCCCAGTGGTCCACGGCGTAGGTCATCGTCGGCCGGCGCGAGCGGTAGTCGATGAGCCGGTCGACGTCGAAGCGCGCGACCACCCGGTGCTCACCGCCGAGCAGGTGCTCGGCCAGGAGGCGGCCCGCCGAACCGGCGTCCATGAACCCTTCGAAGTGGTGCAGCAGCACCGCCCCGGTCAGGTCGGGGACGTCCGAGTCCACCTCGTACAGGTCGTCGGGATCGAGTCCCACCGGATCCTCCTGCTCGCCTACACATCAATCCTTCAAGCACAACACAGCCCGACGGCGTTTCCATTCCTCCGACGGTGTGGCCGATCGTAACGGCATGCGATCGAACCCGGACCGGATCGGCATCATGACACTTGTCGTGGGCGCGCAAGGCGCCGATCGGGCACGCTTGAGGCGTGAGCGAACACACCACGAACACAGCGGCGGTGCGGCTGCGGCCGCCGGCGCACCGGGTCAGCCGCCGGGCCATCGGCTACTGGACGGCGATGGCGTCGATCTCCTGGATCGTCGTCATCGGGATCCTCACGGCCATCGTGGTGACCAGCGACGATCCGCCGGCATTCCTCACGGTGGCCCTCGTGGTCGCCTGCGTGGTGGGTCCGCTGCACCTGATCGTGATGCCGCAGTGGCGCTACCGCGTGCACCGCTGGGAGGTCACCGGCGAGGCCGTCTACACGCAGTCCGGCTGGCTGAAGCAGGAGTGGCGGATCGCGCCGATCTCCCGGATCCAGACCGTCGACATCGAACGCGACCCCGGTGAGCAGCTGTTCCGGCTGGCGAAGATCACGGTGACGACGGCGTCCGCGGCCGGGCCGCTGCGCATCTCGGGCCTGGCGCACGACCGCGCGCTGGAGCTGGCCGACGAGCTGACCAAGACGACCCAGGCCGCACGGGGAGACGCGACGTGAGCACCGAAGCCGTCGTGACCTTGCCCGCCGAGGGCACGCCGGAAGCGCCGTGGCACCGCCTCGACCGGCGCATGCTGCTCATCCGGCCGGTGCTCGACCTGGTGCGGTCGCTGCCGGTGCTGCTGGGCGCGCTGCTGTTCGGCCACGGCGAACCGTGGCAGTGGATCGGCCTGGTCTTCACCGCGATCGCCGTCTTCACCGGCGTCTCGCACGTGCTGACCTCGCGCTACCGGATCACCGAGACGCAGGTCGAGTGGCACACCGGGCTGCTGCTGCGCAAGCAGCGCGCCATCCCGCGCGACCGGATCCGCACGGTCGACGTCACGTCCGAGCCGAAGCACCGGCTGTTCTCGCTGGCCGCCGCGCGGATCGGCACCGGACGGCACTCCCACGGCAAGGGGCCGGGCAAGGACGAGCTCGTCCTCGACGCCGTCACGATCGCCGAAGCGCAGCGGCTGCGGACCCTGCTCTTACACCGTAAGGCCGTGGTCGCCACCGAAGAGGCGCCCGCGCCGCCGGAGCAGCTGGTCGCCGCCGTCGACAAGAAGTGGCTGCGGTACGCGCCGTTCACGCTGTCCGGGCTGGCCGTGGTCGGCGCCGCCGTCGGCACCGTCTACCACTTCGCGCACGAGCTGCACTTCGACCCGGTCCGGTTCTCGGTCGTCCAGACGGTCGTCGGGCACTTCGCGGACACGCCGACGTGGGTGAGCCTGGTGCTCGCCGCCGCCGGGCTGCTGGTGCTCGTCTCGGTGCTGTCGATCGGCGGGTACATCCTGTCGTTCTGGAACTTCCGGCTCACCCGCGAACCGGCCGGCACGCTGCACATCCGGCGCGGGCTGATCACGACGCGCTCGGTGTCGATCGAGGAGGACCGCCTGCGCGGCGTCGAAATCCGCGAGCCGCTGCCGCTGCGGCTGGCCGGCGGCGCGCGGTGCGTCGCCATCGCCGGCGGCCTGCGCGAGGGCAAGGGCGCGGACAAGAGCGGCGGCCTGCTGCTCCCGCCCGCGCCGCTCGCGAAAGCGCACGAAGTCGTCGCGGACGTGCTCGGCGAGGACCCGGCCGCGACGCCGCTGGTGCGACACCCACGCCGGGCGCTCTACCGACGGCTCACGCGGGCCGTCGTCGGTGTGCTGCTGCTCGCGGCGGCGCTCTACGGGCTGGCGTGGCTCGACGCGTTGCCGGACTGGCCGTGGCAGGCCGCGCTGGTGCTGCTGCCGTTCGCCGCGCTCGTCGGCTGGGACCGCTACCGCGGCCTCGGGCACGCGTTCACCGGCCGCTACCTCGTGACGCGCTCGGGGTCGCTGGACCGCGGCACCGCGGCGGTCCGCTGCGACGGGATGACCGGCGTCGTCGTCGAACGCTCGTACTTCCAGCGCCGCGCCGGGCTGGTCACGATCATCGCGCCGGTCGCCGCGGGCAAGGGCCACTACCGCGTGCTCGACGTGGGCGAGGCCGACGGGCTCGCGCTCGCCGACCGGGCCGTTCCCGGCCTGCTGACCCCGTTCCTGACCGATGAGCGGGACCGCGGTTGACGCTCCACGCGCGCGGCTTCTAACGTGAAATCCGCCGTCCGAACCCTCTATCAGTGCTAGAGAGAGGCGGCAGGATGTTCCGGAAACTCCTTGGCGTGGTGGCCGTCGGGATCGTCGCGACCTCGGTCTCGGCACCGGCCGCGGCGGCCGGCAACCCCTACGGCGACCCGAACCTGGTTTCGATGTTCGACGGCACCAGCCTGAGCGCTTGGACGTCGTCGAAAACCGGCCTTTGGTCGGTGAAGAACGGGGTCGTCCACGGCGATGGCACCGCGCGCGGCTGGTTGTACTACAACAAACAGCAGGTCGGCACGTTTCGGTGGATATTCAATGTCCGTCAGGTCAAGGGGAACCACAAACCGACCGTGCTGATCTGGGGCACCACCGACCCGATCCGCGACGCGCTGAGCGCCATCCAGTTCCAGCCGCCGAACGGCGGGCACTGGGACTACCGGCCGGGCCACAACGACGGCGGCGGCAAACTGTTCACGCAGTGGCCGCACACGACGATCGACATCAAGAAGTGGGCGCAGTGCGAACTGATCGGGGACCTGACGACCGGCGTGGCCCGGATGGCGTGCTGCCCGCTCACCGGGACGGCGGTGACCTGCAAGGGTGTCGAGGTCCTGCGGTTCACCGACAAGACCGCCGGGCGCGTCGGCCCGCTCGCGCTGCAGGTGCACAACTCCGGGATCCAGGACGAGTACCGCGGGCTCTACGTCGAGTCACCGGTGGTGACGAAACCGGGCGAGTTCCTCACGCTCCGACCCGGTTCTTTCCCGATTGGCCGACCACCGGCGCAATGCTGGCCTTCGATTAACACAACGTGCTAATTTATTCACCGCGTGTGATAGCGAAGGTCGTTTTTGTCTCACCGAGAGGTCATGATGACGCCTGCCGTCAGTGCCGTCGACGGTTCCGCCACCACCACCGCCCCGCGCCGGACTCCCGGCGCCAGCAGTTCCCGCAAGGTCCTCCAGTTGCTCCTCGCCTTTTCCGAACAGCGCTGGGAGGCGAGCGTCGCCGAACTCGCCGCGACGATCGGCACCCCGGTCGCGACGACCTACCGCTACGTCGCACTGCTCAAGGAGCTGCAGCTGCTCGAGGAGGGCCGCGCCGGGCACTACCACCTCACGAGCCAGGTGATGCCGCTCGCGCGGGCCGCGCAGCTGGCGAACGACCTCGTGCGGCTGGCGAAGCCGTCCATGGAGGAAGCCGCGCGGGAGCTCGGCGAGACGGTGATGCTCTTCCAGCAGTTCGGCGACGCCGCCGTGTGCGCGGACCGCGTCGAGTGCGACCGCGCCATGCGGTTCACGTTCGAGCCGGGGCATTCGCTGCCGCTCGGCGTCGGCGCGTCCGGCAAGATGCTGCTCGCGCTGCTGCCGGAGATCGAACGCGACCGGCGGCTGGCGCCGGTCGTCGAGCAGCGCGGCACCTACGTGCGCGACGAGCTCAAGCGCGCGTTGGAGAACCGGTATTCGGTCAGCTCCGGGGAAATCGACGAGGGCGTCTGGGCGTGTTCGGTGCCGGTGACCGCCTACGGACGGCGGCCGACGGTGCTGACCATGGCCGGCCCGGCCGCGCGGATCACCGAGGAAGCCCGGCACAACGCCATCACCGCCCTGCAGGGGTACGCGACCCGCATCGAGCGCACGATTTCGTCTTATTCGCTGTGAAAATCTCGGCGGAGCGCGTACGAATGCCTGCGTGATCCGGCTCGCGCGCCCCGACGACCTGCCCGCGTTGATCGACGTCGAACTCGAGGCGGGCAACCTGTTCCGCACCGTCGACATGGCGGCGATCGCCGACGACGACCCGGGTTCGGTGGCGGAACTGGCGGTGTACCAGTCCGACGGCCGCGCCTGGGTGGCCGTGGACGACGGCGACCGGCCGGTGGCGTACCTCGTCGCCGAGGTCGTCGACGGGTGCGCGCACGTCGAGCAGGTCTCGGTGCGGCCCTCGCACGCGCGACGCGGGCTCGGTCTGGCACTGATCGAGACACTCGCCGGGTGGGCCACTGCCCGCGGACTGCCGGCGCTGACCCTTACAACGTACGAAACCGTGCCGTGGAACGCGCCTTACTACGTACGACTGGGATTCCGAGTGCTGGCTGACGCAGAGATCGGAGACGGCCTGCGCGCGATCCGGCGCGCGGAGGCGGCCCGCGGCCTCGACGCGTGGCCACGCGTGGCGATGATCCGGCCGCTCTGAACGTGTTCTCACCTGCGCGGGGGATCCAGTGGCGAACGTAGTCGAACGTGTGTTCTACTGTGCTCGCCGGCCTCGGAGGGGGAAGCTCCTGGGCCGGCCCACAGACTTCGGAGGTTGTCATGGCGGTCAAGATCACCCACCTCACGAACGGCCAGCAGGTGCGGTTCGCCAACGCCGACGGCGCCCGCCGCTACGCCGAGATCATGGGCGGCGGCGTCGACAAGTGGCGCTTCACGGTCGTGCCCGAGGACCCGATGCTCCGGAAAATGTCGGACTCGGTCGTTAACGTGCCCGTATGGCGCATGACTTCCAGGTAGTGGTGGACACGGCCGACCCGCACGTGCTCGCGGACTGGTGGGCGGAGACGCTCGGCTGGCCGGTCGAACCGACGGACGAGGACTTCATCCGCGAGATGATCGCGAAGGGGTACGCGAAGGAAGAGGAAACCCGGACGTACAACGGGTCTCTGGTGTGGCGGACGGGGGCGGCGATCCGCCATCCGGACTCGCCGGCGGACGGGCCGCCACGGCGGATCCTGTTCCAGGAGGTGCCCGAGCCGAAGACGGTGAAGAACCGGCTCCACATCGACGTGTGGGTCGGGGCGGACAACGTCGAGGCGACGCTGGAGAAGCTGACCGGGCGCGGGGCGAAGTTCCTGCACCGGGGACGCCAGGGGCCGCACAGCTGGGTGACCATGGCCGATCCGGAGGGGAACGAGTTCTGCATCTCGTGACGTGATGACCCGCTCTTTCCTGCCGTCTTCAGGACAGGAAAGAGCCGGTCGCCGCGTCAGCGCTGGGAAGCCAGCCGGTCGAGGGCCTTGGGCAGCACGGAAGCCAGCAGGTCCAGCTCCGTCTCCCCCGCCACCAGCGGTGGCGACACCGCGACGCCGCGTCCGAGGTTGCGCACGATCACACCCTCGTCGCGGCACGCGCGTTGCAGCTTCACCGGGGCTCCCGGGTCGGCGTCCATGACTTCCGCCGTCAGCTCCACCGCCGCCAGGAAACCCAGCCCGGCCCGGACTTCCGCCACCAGCGGGTGCCCGTTCGCCGCCGAGACCGCGTCGGCGAGAGGCTTCTCCAGCTCGCGGCCGCGGGAGATCAGGCCGTCGCGCTCGTAGATGTCCAAGGTCGCCAGGCCCGCCGCGCACGCCACCGGGTGGCCCGCGTACGTCGCGCCGTGGCGGAAGATCGGCGCGCCCGGCGCTCCGGTGAAGAACGGTTCCGCGACCCGCGGCGCCACGATCAGCGCGCCCAGCGGGATCGTGCCGCCGGTGATGCCCTTCGCCGTCGTGATCATGTCCGGTTCGACCGCCCAGCGGTCGATGCCGAACCACGTCCCGAGCCGGCCCCACGCGGCGATCACGCAGTCCGCGACGAACAGCACGTCGTGCCGGCGGCAGATCGCCGCCACCTCCTCGAGGTACCCGTCCGGCGGCAGCAGCACGCCGCCCGCACCGATCACCGGCTCGCAGAAGAACGCCGCGACGTGCGACGCGCCGACGCGCTCGATCTCGGCCTCCAGGGCCGCGGCGTCGTCGAACGGGACGTGCGAGAACTCCGGCGGCTGCGGCCCGACGCCCGCCGCGTTGGCCGGGATGCCGCCGGCGGCCGTGCCGAAGCCGTGCGTGCCGTGGTAGCCCTGCGCCCGGCCGATGACGTGCACCTTTTCCGGCCGCCCGGTCTGCGCGAAGTAAGCGCGCGCGAGCTTCACGGCGGTGTCGATGACGTCCCCGCCGCCGGAGCCGAAGAAGACCTTCGAACCCGGCGTCGGCGCCAGCGCGGCGACGCGATCGGCCAGTTCGATGGCCGGTTCGTTGGCGTTGTAGCCGAACAGGTTGTACGAGTCGAGCGTCCGCAGCTGCTTGGTGACGGCCTCGGTGATCTCGGGCCGGCCGTGGCCGAAGTTCGCGTACCAGAGCGACGCGGTGGCATCGAAGTACCGCCGGCCGGCGTCGTCCCAGACGTAGGACCCCTCGCCGCGGGTGATGACCATCCGGTCGTTCGCGACCGCGCCCATGTCGGCGAAGGGGTGCCAAAGGGCGTGCTGTGCTGACATCGGTCCTCCTCAGTCCTTCCCCCATCCCTACCAGGGCGAAGCGAGGAGCGCGAACACTCCATGGTGCACAGTTCGCCCCGCGGGACTGGCCCGGATGGCGCAGCAACCTGTAACGACAGCGCTCGGTCGACCTGGCGCCGAGGAGCAGCGGACGGTCGCGGATCACCTCACTGGCCCCTCAGGCCAGGAACTCCGCGATCTCCTCCACCGAGTAGCCCAGCTCCGCCAGCACCTCCGAGGTGTGCTGACCCAGCGTCGGCGGCGCGGACGTCGGCCGTGCCGGGGTGTCCGATGCCTTCACCGGGAAGCCTGTCCCCAGGTACGTCCCCACCGTCGGGTGCGGCAGGCGGACCACCTGGTCGCGCGCCTCCGCCCACGGATCCGCGTACACGTCGTCGATCTCGTTGATCGGGGCCACCGGGATGCCCGCCGCGTCGAACGCCTTCAGCCAGTCCGCCGTCGTGCGCGTCAGCAGGACCGGTTCCAGCAGCGCGTTCAGCTCGTCGCGGTGGGCGGCCCGCAGCGCGTTGGACGAGAACCGCGGGTCCGCCGCGATGTCCAGGTCCAGCACCCCGCAGAACGCCTGCCACAGCTTTTCGCTGCCCACCGCGATGATCAGCCAGCCGTCCGAGACGTGGTACGCCTGGTACGGGACGATGCTCGGGTGCGCCGAGCCCATCCGGCGCGGCCGCGCGGTGTCGTAGAACGCGGCGCCCGCGGCGTACACGTGCCAAGCCAGCTGACTGTCCAAAAGGGACACGTCGAGGTACTGGCCGCGACCGGTCGTGTGCCGGGCCTGCAACGCCATCAGCACCGCGATGATCGCCCACGTCCCCGCGTTCAGGTCCGCGACCGGCAGCCCGACCTTCGCCGGCGCGCCGTCCGGCTCGCCGGTCAGCGACATCACGCCGCCGAGGGCCTGGGCCACCAGGTCGTACCCCGCGCGGTCGCGGTACGGGCCCGTCTGCCCGAACCCGGTGATCGACACGTGGATCAGCCGCGGGTTCAGCTCCGCCAGGACGTCGTACCCGATGCCCCACTTCTCGAGCGTCCCCGGCCGGAAGTTCTCGACGAGCACGTCCGCGCCGGCCACCAGCCGCCGGAGGGCTTCGCGGCCGCGGTCGCTCTTGAGGTCGAGCACGATCCCGCGCTTGTTCCGGTTCGCCGCGAGGTAGTACACGGCCTCGTCGCTCTCGCCGACGAACGGCGGTCCCCAGCCGCGGGTGTCGTCACCGTGCCCGGGCGGCTCGACCTTCACCACGTCCGCGCCCATCTCGCCGAGGTACTGCGTGCAGTACGGCCCGGCGAGGATGCGGGACAGGTCGACGACCTTGATCCCGTCCAGCGGGCGGAATCCGGCGTGGTCGGCAGGCATCATGTCCCTTCTCTATCACTGACCGCCGTCCAGGAGGACGACGGCCTGCGGGGTCCGCTGGTAGAGCACGAACCGGCCGTCCCGGCTCCGGCTGACGAGACCCGCGCGGCGCAGCGCGCCGAGGTGGTAGGAGACGGTGCCCGGCGCGTACCCCGTCCGCGTGGCGAGCTCGGCCGTCGACCGCGCGGTTTCGAGGTCCGCCAGCAGCGACGCGCGTGCGGCGCCGACCACCGGTGCGAGCCGGTCCGGCGGCGGCGCCCCGCCCGTCCCGATCCCGTGCGCGGGGTAGCAGAGCACGACCTGCCCGGGCACGTCGACCTGGACGCTGGTGCCCGGCCAGCTGAGCACGCCGGGCGCGAGGACCAGCTCCCGGCCGGCGACGTCGACCTCGCCGTCGAACGGCTTGGCGAGGGTGATCGCGTCGCCCGCCCAGTCGATGCTCGGGTGCAGCGTGCCGAGCGCCGCGCCGACGCCGTGGCCGGCGATGGTCTTCGCGCGGTGGGTGATGTCCCGGTCGAGGACGGACTGCAGCCCGGCCCAGCCCTCGGCCAGCGCGTCACGCCAGAACCGGGCGAGCCCGTTGGCCAGGCGCCGCGGCATCGTCCCCGACTCCGCGGCCCGGCGGGCGGTGACCGGCAGCGGCCGGCTCCAGTGCACGCTCGTGTAGGAGAGCACCTGCTCCTCGAGATCGTCCTGCGGGGTCGCTTCGATCCGCGCGAGTTGCTCGTCGAGCAGGTCGCGATGCCGGGTGGCCGTGCCGGGCTGTGGCGTCAGCAGGTCGGGCGTGTAGATCTCGCCGGGGCGCGGCAGCAGGTCCAGGAGCAGGGCGACGTCGGGGTGGGCGAGGGCGGCGCGGGCGGCCGGGCCGGGATCCCCGAAGACCGGGTGGCGCGCCGGTCCGGCGGCGAGCTTCAGCCAGGCCAGGGACTCCGCCGCGAGTGACGGCGAGAACCGGGTCCTGGCCACCGTCTCCGCGTCGACGCGCAGCGTGAACACCGATCGACGGTAACAGCCGCCGCGGTGGATTTGAACCGGCTCGAATCCTTTCCGAACGGTCGCCGCCGCGGGGTTGACTGGTGCGGTGTTCCGAGGACGCGCGTGGACCCTGGCCGCCGTCGCCGCCGTGTCCTTCGCTTCGGCGCCACCCGCCGCGGCCGAGTCCCCCGGTTACGCCGTGCACGTCGTCGTCCGCACGATCGCCTGGCGCAGCTGGTCGGCCGGCCCCGACGGGACGTACCGCGCCACCACCTACCGCAAGCCTTACGCCGTAAGTGTGCCTTACATTGTAAGTGTGCTGAGCTCCAGCAGCCGGGTCTCGGCGTCCCGGAGGTAGCGATCCAGCGCGGCCTCCGCGGCCCGGAACCGGCCGCGCCGCAGGTCGCGCAGGATCTGCTCGTGGCAGTCGAGGAACGGCTCGTAGAACTCGCGCGTGTTCTCGTTGAGGACGAAGAACAGCCGCGTCTCGGCGAGGACCTGGCGCATGGTCGCGGAGATGCGCTCGCTGCCCGCGAGGTCGGCGAGCGCCTGGTGGAAGTGGATGCTGGCGGTGCCGACCGCGGTCCAGTCCTCGGCCCCGGCCGCCACCCGGCCGTCGCGCAGGGCCCGCTCGACCGGTGTCAGGTCCACAGTGGACAGCTCCGCCGCCCGCCGGAGAGCACCGCATTCGGTCGCGCGGCGGACGACGTACAGGTCCTCGATGTCCTCGGTGGTCAGTTCGCGGACGAACACCCCGCGGTTCAGTTCGTGCACCGCCAGCCGCTCGTGGGCAAGCAGCTGGAACGACTCGCGCAGCGTGTTGCGCGAGACGCCGAGCGCCGAGCTGATCACCGGTTCGGACAGCCGTTCACCGGGGGCGAAGACGCCGTCGGTGATGTACTGGCGCAGGATCGCGGCGACCCGTTCGGCCGTGCCGCTGCGCTCGAGCTGGTGCCGCTCGCTCTCGAGCCCCGAGGCGTCGACGGACACGGCGCTACCTGACGCCGAGGTCGAAGTCGAGGGCGTAGCGGTTGCCCGGCATCGCGCCCGCGGCCTTCGCGCCGTCGATCGGCAGGACGACGCCGTTGATGAACCGTGACTCGTCACTGGCCAGGAACACGACGGCCTTCGCGACCTCCCAGGCTTCGCCGACGCGCGCCGCGGGCGTGCTCGCGACCAGCTGGTGCCGCTTGGTCTCGAACTCCTCCGGCGAGTTCAGGGTGCTGCGCAGCATGTCGGTGTCGATGGCGCCGGGGTTCACCGTGTTGGCGCGGATGCCCTGGTGCGCGTGCGCGACGGCGATCGACTTCGTCAGCCCGACCAGCGCGTGCTTCGTGGCGTTGTAGACCGGGTCGCCGGGACGGCCCATCACGCCGCCGTTCGACGACGTCGTGATGATGCTGCCCGCCTTGCGCTCGATCATGTGCGGCAGCACGGCGCGGGTGCCGAGGAAGGCGGCGCGGACGTTGAGCGCGAAGATGTTGTCGAACTCGGCCAGCGTCGTGTCGGCGAGGGGCTTGCCGAGGTGGATACCGACGTTGTTGAACAGCACGTCGACGCGGCCGGCCTCGGCGAGCACGCCGTCGACGAACGCCGCCACGGCGTCCTCGTCCGTCGCGTCCACTATGGAGTGCCGGTAGCCCTCGACGGACTCCGCGGGCTCGCGGATGTCGGAAGCGAACACCGTCGCGCCCTCGGCGAGGAACTCCTTCACCGTAGCGAGGCCGATGCCCCGCGCGCCGCCGAAGACGACCGCCACCTTGCCGGCCAACCGACCCATGTCACTTCCCCGCTCTCAGTTGTGCAGTTCGTTCTTCGTCGACCGCGTAGTCCTCCGGCAGCCGGACGAGTGCCTCGGGCGATCCGCTGTATCGGATCGATACGCCGTATCGATCGCGTGCGGCGTCCAGGGAGACGTAACCGTCGACGACGTCGGCGAGCACCGCCGCCACCGGCCGCTCGAACGGCGAGCCGTAACCGCCGCCACCCGGCAGCGTCACGTCCACGAGCGACTCCGGCGTCAGGGTGACGCGGCTCTTCGCGGGCAGGTCGGGACCGTCGTGCAGGCCGAACCGCCCGGCCGCACCGGTCGATCCACCGCCCGCGCCGGGTGCCGCCGCCCGGACGCGGTCGACGTTCCCGTTGACACTCCACGCTTCACCGGTGCGCAGGGCCATCGTCGTCACCTGACCGAGGCCGCCGCGCCACCGGCCGGCGCCGCCCGAGTCCACCCGCAGCTCGCGCGTGCGCTGGACCAGCGGCGCCATGGTCTCGATGACCTCGGTCGGCGTCGAGCGCAGTCCACTCGGGAACCCCGTGGTGTTGAGGCCGTCCTTGTCGACGCGCGCGCCCATCCCGCCGGTCTGGAAGACGTTGAGCATGAACCCGGGCCCGCGCCAGATGCTCATCCACAGCGCGTCCGCGCTCGGCGCGATCGCGGCGCCGGGCAGCGCGCCGATCAGCAGCGACGGCAGGAAGTGGCCGATCAGGTGCCGTGACGCGACCGGTGCCGGCGGCCGGCAGTTCAGCACGGAGCCTTCGGGCGCGGTGACGTGCACCGGCCGGAACGACCCGGCGTTGTGCGGCACCTCCGGCGAGATCGCCGCCTTGACCGCGAACGACGCGTACGCCCGCGTGTAGTTCAGCACGACGTTGATCCCGCGCCGGCTCTGCGGCGACGAACCCGCGAAGTCGAGGTGGATCCCGTCACCGTCCACAGTGGCCGTCACGCGCAGGACGATCTCTTCGTCGTCGAAGCCGTCGGTGCCGATTTCGTTGGTGTAGACACCGTCCGGCAGCTTCCGCAGCGCGTCGCGCAGCGCCTTCTCCGACCGGTTCATGATCTCGGCGGCGACGTCGTCGAGGCTGTCGAGGCCGAACTCGTCCAGCAGCCGCAGCAGGCTTGCCGCGCCGACCTCGTTGCCGGTGACCTGCGCGTACAGGTCGCCGATGGTCTCCTCCGGCGTCCGCACATTGGCCCGGATGAGCCGTTCCAGATCGGCGTTGACCTCGCCCGCGCGCAGGAACTTCAGGATCGGCAGCCGCAGGCCCTCTTCGAAGACCTCGTGGGCCTCGGCGGACACGAGCCGGCCGCCGATGTCGGGCGCGTGGCAGCAGGACGCGAACCACGCGACCAGCCGGCCGCGCCGGAACACCGGGGTCGCGACGGTGATGTCGTTGATCTGCCCGGCCGTCTGCCACGGGTCGTTGGTGAGCAGGACGTCGCCGGGCTCGAGGGTCTCCGGCGGGTACGCGGTGACGAAGTGGTGCATGCCGGTGGCCATCGCGTTGATGTGGCCGGGCGTGCCGCCGACGGACTGGCCGATCATCTCGCCGCGCGAGTCGAACACCGCGCAGGCGAGGTCGAGCGATTCGCGGACGACGGCGGAGAAAGCCGTGTTGACCAGCGCGTTCTGCTGCTCGGCGAGGATCGAGTGCAGGCGGTTGCCGAACAACCCGACCAGAATGGGGTCGACGGTCACACCGTCACCTCCAGCGCGGCGTCGTCCCGCACGACGCAGTGCGCGCCCGGCGGGACGACCACGGTGGACTCGCGCTCCTCGACGATGGCCGGTCCGTCGACGCGCTCACCGGGGGTCAGGAGGTACCGGTCGAAGATCGCCGTATCGACAAATCCACCGGCCGCCGGGAAGTACGCTTTGCGGGTGCCCTTGCGCGCGTCGCCGCTGCGCGCCGACGCCTTCAGCCGCAGCGTGACGTCCGGCGCGGGGCCGCTCGAAACCACCCGCCAGTTCAGCACCTCGACGCCGACTTCCGGCCCCGATCGCCGATAGAGCGCACGGTAGGTGCGGGTGAACTCCTCTATCAGTGTTCGGGGCCAGCTGCCGTCGCGCACCGGGACGCGGATCTCGTAGCCCTGCCCGGTGTAGCGCATCTCGGCGATCCGCCGGTGCGTGACTTCGGACGCGCCGGACTTCGCGAGCAGCGCCGCGCCCTCGGCCTCCATCTCGGCGAACAGCGCGTCGACCTGCTCCCATTGCAGGTCGTGCACGGCCGCGCGGGCCGAGCGGACGAAATCGAACGCGAGCGGGCCGGTGAGGAACCCGGCAGCGCTGAGCACGCCCGCGGCCGGCGGCGCGACGACCGACGGCGCCCCGAGCGCCCGCGCGACCCCGACGCCGTGCACCGGCCCCGCGCCGCCGAACGTGTACATCGGCAGCTTCGCCGGATCGTGCCCGCGCTCGACGGCGTGCACCCGGGCCGCGTTGGCCATGTCCTCGTTGACGCTGGTGTGGATGCCCCACGCGGCCTCTTCAACGCTCACCCCGAGCGGGACGGCGATTTTCTCCCCTAGCACTGATCGAGAAGCTTCGGCGTCCAGGCGCATGCCGCCGCCGAGGAAGTAGTCCGGGTCGAGGTAGCCGAGCACGAGGTCGGCGTCGGTGACCGTCGGTTCGGTGCCGCCGCGGTCGTAGCAGACCGGGCCGGGCTCGGAGCCGGCCGAATCGGGACCGACGGTCAGCAGGCCCAGCGCGTCGATCCGGGCGATCGACCCGCCGCCGACGCCGATCTCGATCATGTCGGTCACCGGCACCTGCACCGGCAGCCCGGAACCGGGCAGAAGCCGGTACTTGCGGTCCACTTCGAACTGGTGCGTGACCAGCGGCGCGCCGTCGGCGATGAGGCACAGCTTCGCCGTCGTGCCGCCCATGTCGAAAGCGAGCAGGTCGGCCGGCCCGATCGCGGCCGCCGCCAGCGCCCCGCCCGCCGGGCCGGACTCGAGGATGCGGATCGGGTGCCGGGCCGCGGTGTCCACGGTGGCCAGACCGCCGTTGGACAGCATGATGTGCGGCGCCCCGGTGATCCCCAGCCGCCGCAGCCGGTGTTCGAGGTCGCGCAGGTAGCGCTCGGTGAGGTCCTGGACGTACACATTGGCGACCGTGGTCGACGCGCGTTCGAACTCGCGGATCTCGGGGACGACATCCGACGACAGCGCCACCCGGAGCAAGGGCGCCACCTCCGCGAGGATCTCCGCCACGCGCCGTTCGTGCGCGGGGTTCGTGAACGCGTGGAGGAAGCAGACGGCGACCGCCTCGATCCCGCGGTCCGTCAGTTCACGCCCGAGCCTTACAACGTAAGCCTCGTCGAGTGCGCTGTGGACCGAGCCGTCCGCGAGGATCCGCTCCGGAACGTCGAACCGCAGGTGCCGCGGGACCAGCGGCGCGGGCAGTTCGAGGTGCAGGTCGTACAGCTCGTACCGGTGCTCGCGGCGCATCTCCAGGACGTCGCGGAAGCCCGCCGTCGCGAGCAACGCGGTCCGCGAGCCCTTGCGCTCGATCAGCGCGTTCGTCACCAGCGTCGTCCCGTGCACGACCTGCTCGACGGCGCCGAAATCGGTGAGCAGCGCGGCCAGGCCCTCTTCGACCGCCCGGGCCGGCTCGTCGTGCGTGGTCAGGACCTTGCCGACCGCGACGATCCCGGTGTCGTCCACCGCGCAGACGTCGGTGAACGTGCCGCCGATGTCGACGCCGATCCTCATGTCCGGTACCACCGCGGCGACGTGTTGAGCGGCGGCTTCAGCCTGGCCTTCACGACCAGGACGTTCGGCTCGTCCGACTCGACGAACTCCCCGAGCAGCCGCCGGAACGCCCGGCCGAACCCGGACACGCGGTCCGCGTGCACGCCGAAGGACCGCGCGAGGCCGACGAAGTCCGGGCTGTCCCAGTCGACTCCGCGCCGCGCGAGACCCGAACGGTCCTGGTCGTAGCGCAGCATGCCGTACCCGCCGTCGTCGACGAGGACGACCGTGACCGGCAGCTGTTCCTGCGCGAGCGTCGCCAGATCGCCGCAGCCGTAGAGGAAACCGCCGTCGCCGGTGATGCAGATGGCACGGCCGGTACCCGCCGCGGCGGCGCCGAGCGACGCCGGGAAGCCGTAGCCCAGGGTGCCCCAGCCCATCGGGTAGGCGAGCTTGCGCGGCGCCCGCACCCGGTGGAAGCCGCCGACCCAGTACCCGGCGACGCACATGTCGGACACCAGCACCGCGTCCGTCGGCAACACTTCGTCCAAAGTGGACAGGAAGTCGTAGGCCTGCGGTTCCTCCTCGCGGATCCGCTGGCGCACCCGGCGGCCGATGCCGGCCAGCCGCAAGGTGATGTCGTCGAGGCCCGGCCGTTCCTTGGGCAGCAGCCGCTCGACGATCCCGCGCGCGTCGCCGACCAGCGTCAGGTCGGGCTGGTAGTTCTTGGCGGCGTCGTCGGCGTCGACGTTGACCGCGATCAGCTTGCGCGGCTTGGGCATCCGCCAGTTCTGCGTCATCAGGCCGTCGAAGTCGGTGCCGATGGCGAGCACGACGTCGGCTTCGTCCCACAGCTCGCCGACCTCCGGCGTGTGCACCGGGTTCGGCGCGAGGCACGGGTGGTCGAGCGGGAGCAGGCCGCGGGCGCCGAACGTCGTGATGACGGGCGCGGCGATCTTCTCGGCGAGCGCGCCGATCGCGTCCCCCGCGCCGGACCGCAGCGCGCCGCCGCCCGCCCAGATCAGCGGGTGCTCCGCGTCGGACAGCAGCGCCTCGGCGCGGGCGAGGTCGGGGACGTCACCGTCGGGCTTGCGGTGCGGCGCGGGCGGACGCCGGCGCGGCACCGTCTCGCGCAAGTAGTCGGTCGGCACGCCGAGGTAGACCGGACCGCTCTGCGGCTGCAGCGCGAGCCGGGCCGCGCGGTGCACGGTGGTGCCGATCTGGTCGGCCGCGCGCACGGTGAAGCCGCCCTTGGTCACCGGCGCGAACATCGCCTGCTGGTCGGACGTCTCGTGCAGCACGCCGCGGACGACACCCGGCCGCCGCAGCGTCGAAGGGATGTCGGTGGCGACGACCAGTATCGGAGCCGCGGACGCCATGGCTTCGCCGACCGCGCCGAGCGTGTTCGCGGCGCCCGGACCGGTGGTGACGAGGGCGACGCCGAGCTTGCCGGTCGCGCGCGCGTAGCCGTCGGCGGCGTAGCCGGCGGTCTGTTCGTGGCGGACCCCGACGAGCTTGATGCTCGTCTCGGCAAGCGCCTCCCACAACGGCAGGTTGTGTACCCCCGGGAGGCCGAAGACGATCTCCGTCCCCAGCGCTTGAAGCGCGTCCACCAGCTCCCGAGCACCACTCACAGCCACGGCCCGGATACTGCCAGATCGTTGAACGATCTGGCAATCGACCCCTAAACGATGTTGTGCTCCGCCGGTGCGGTACCGGCGCGGCCGAAGCGCCGGACGTCCAGCTCGGTGATGTCCACCGCCGTCGGTCGGTCCAGGTAGAGGTCCCGGATCAGCTCGCCGGTCGCCGGCGCCATCTGGAAGCCGTGGCCCGAGAAGCCGGTCGCGTAGAAGAACCGTGACAGCAGGACGCTTTCCCCGATGATCTGGTTGCGGTCGGGCGTCATTTCGTACAGACCGGCCCAGGCCGTCCGGACGCCGGCGTCGAGCACGGCCGGGACGCGCCGGCCCGCGAGTTCGGCCAGCCGCAGCAGCCACTCGCCCGCGTCGTAGCGGGTGTCGAAGCCCGGGAAGCCGTCGTCTTCGGGGAACGACATCGCCAGACCCGCGCCTTCGCGGTGGAAGTAGAACGCCGACGGCAGCTCGATGGTCAGCGGGATCCGCTCGGGCAGCCCCGGCACCGGGCCGGTGAACACGACCTGCCGCCGGAACGGCCGCACCGGGAGGTCCAGTCCGGCCAGTTCGCCGATCCGGCCGGACCACGCGCCCGCCGCGCACACGACCGCGCCGGTCCGGACGAAGCCCGCGGTCGTGTTAACGCCGGTTAACGAGTCGCCGTCACGTTCGACGCCGATCACTTCCACGCCGGTGCGCAGCGTCGCTCCGAACATCCTCGCCGCACGCGCGTACCCGCGGACAACCGCGTCCGGCGTCGCCTTCGCATCGCCCGGAGACCAGAGTGCGGCGATGATCCCGTCCGTCTCGAGCAGCGGGAGAACATCCTTCGCTTCCGCAGGAGCCAGCAGGTGGCTCCTTACGCCGTAAGTCCGCTGCAGCTCCGCGCAGTGTCCGATTGCGGCGACTTCCGCCGGGTCGGTGAGCAGGTACAGGTAACCGTCGCGGCGGAAGTCGATCTCCGTGCCGAACCGCTCCGAGAAAGCGCTGTACGCGGCGAGCCCGCGCAGTCCCAGTTCGACGTTCACGCGGCTGGTGAACGACGATCGGATGCCGCCCGCGGCCTTCGCCGTCGAGCCCTCGCCCAGGCCGCCGCGTTCCAGGAGCAGGACGTCGACGCCGGCTTCCGCCAAGCGGAACGCGCAGCTCACGCCGATCACACCGCCACCGATCACGACGCACTCGGCCATCGGTGGCAACGACGTTTCCCCGGCGCCGGTGACGGTCATACTCGCCAATGTAGAACGTGATCCACCGGCGGCCGCCGAGCGCGTAGAGTCGGCGTGCCGAGTGCGGAAGGTGATGTCCCATGGCGATGATGCCCGTGACCGACTCGATGTTCCTCCTCGTCGAAACGCGCGAGCATCCGATGCACGTGGGCGGTCTGCAGCTGTTCAAGAAACCGGACGGCGCCGGACCCGAGTACCTGCGTGACATCCGCAAGAACCTGCTCGAATCGGACAACATGCGCTCGGTGTTCCGGCGCCGTCCGGCGAGGCCCGTCAACACGATGGGACACGTGGCCTGGCGCGCGGAGACCGACCTCGAGCTCGACTACCACTTCCGGCACTCGGCGTTGCCGCAACCGGGCCGCATCCGCGAGCTGCTGGAGCTCACGTCCCGGTGGCACAGCACCCTGCTCGACCGGCACCGGCCGTTGTGGGAGACGCACCTCATTGAAGGGCTCGCCGATGGCCGGTTCGCCGTCTACACCAAGGTCCACCACGCGCTGATGGACGGCGTCTCGGCGCTGCGCCAGCTGCAGGGCACGCTGTCGGACGACCCCGCGGACCTGGATTGCCCGCCGTGGTGGGGCAGCCGGCGCAAGCCCGGCGAAGGCCGGGTCAAGCGGCCCCGGTCCTTCCTGCAGACCGCGAGCAAGACCGCCAACCAGCTCGCCGGGCTGGCCCCGGCCGCGATCAAGGTGGCGCGGGAGGCGTTCGGCGAGCACACCGTGACCCTGCCGGGGCAGGCGCCGCGGACGATGTTCAACGTCCCGATCGGCGGCGCGCGGCGGTTCGCGGCGCAGTCGTGGTCGCTCGACCGCGTCCGGCAGGTGGCGACGGCGGCCGGGGTGTCGCGCAACGACGTCGTGCTCGCGATGTGTTCCGGCGCGCTGCGGGATTACCTCATCGAGCAGCGCGCGCTGCCGGACGCGCCGCTGATCGCGATGGTGCCGGTGTCGCTGCGCCGGCAGAACGACCCGGGCGAAGCGGCGGGCAACAACATCGGCGCGCTGCTGTGCAACCTGGCCACCGACCTGCCGGACGCGGGCAAGCGGCTCGTGACGATCCACCAGTCGATGCGCAACGGCAAGCGGCTGTTCTCGGAGCTGACGCCGTTGCAAACGCTGATGTTATCGGCCGTTAACGTCGCCCAGCTGGGCGTCTCGCCGATTCCGGGCATCGTCAACAACACGCGGCCGCCGTTCAACCTGGTGATCTCGAACGTGCCTGGGCCGCGCAAGCAGATGTACTGGAACGGCGCGCAACTCGACGGCATCTACCCGGCGTCGGTGCTGCTCGACGGCCAGGCCGTCAACATCACGCTGACCAGCAACGGCGACCACCTCGACTTCGGCGTCACGGGCTGCCGCCGCAGCGTTCCGCACCTGCAGCGGATCCTGACACACCTCGACACAGCCTTGGTGGAACTCGAAGCCGCGGTAAAGTAACCCGCTCATCGAAACGTTTGCTCCCCCATCGGAAGGAAACTTTCCGAACCGGCTGGTCAGTCGTGTGCACCCGCTCTTAGGGTGGCGGCGATCAGTCCCGGAGAGGAGCAGGAAATGACCGAATCCGTTGAGGTGTGGACGACTCCCGACTTCGTCGAGTACGAGACCCCCATGGAGGTCACCGCCTACGCGGCCCGCATGGCGGACTGACCGGTGCCCGTCGAGCCGCTCGCGGAAAGCGCATTCATCGCGGCCCTACGCGGTCTTTCCGCCCGCTATTGGGGCACGCACCCGTTCCACCACCGGCTGCACGCGGGCGAGCTCGACGCGCACGGGCTGCGGACCTGGGCGGCCAACCGCTGGTACTACCAGTGCCAGTTGCCGCAGAAGGACGCGGCGATCATCAGCAACTGCCCGCTGCCGGAGATCCGGCGCCAGTGGCTCGACCGGATCGTCTACCACGACGGCCCGCACGCCGGCGCCGGCGGGATCGAGCGGTGGCTGCGGCTGTGTGAGGCTGTCGGCCTCGATCGCGACGAGGTGCTCGACGAGCGGCACGTCGCTCCCGGGGTCCGGTTCGCCGTCGACGCGTACGTGACGTTCGCGCGGACGAAGCCGTGGTGGGAGGCCGTCGCGTCCGGGCTCACCGAGATGTTCGCCGGGCACCTGATGCAGCAGCGCGTCGCGGACATGCTCGCGCACTACTCCTGGATCGCGCGCGAAGACCTCGCGTACTTCACCAACCGCATCGACAAGGTCTCCGGCGAGGGCAAGGACACGCTCGACATCGTGGTCCGCCACTGCGTCACGCGCGAGCAGCAGGACCGCGCGGTCGCCGCGCTGTCGTTCAAGTGCGACGTCCTGTGGTCGATGCTCGACGCGGTCGAACGGGCGGCGCGGTGATCACCGTGGGCTCGGTCCCGCAGCTCCGGCGCGGTGTCCGATTGTCCTTCGACCACGTTCGCGAGACGCACGTGCTGCTGTTCCCCGAAGGCGTGCTGGTCCCGAACACCACCGCGGCGGCGGTGCTCGAACTCTGCGACGGCGTCCGGACCGTCACCGACATCACCTCGGCGCTGGGCACGCGCTTCACCGGGGTCCGGGAGCGGGACGTCCTCGACGTGCTGGCCCGGCTGGGCGAACGGCGGGTCGTCGCGTGGACGTGAAACCTCCTCTCGGGCTGCTGGCCGAGCTGACCCACCGGTGCCCGCTGCACTGTCCTTATTGCTCGAACCCGGTGGAGCTGGTTTCCCGCGCCGCCGAACTGTCCACAGCGGACTGGCTTTCGGTGCTGTCGCAAGCGCGTGAACTGGGCGTGCTGCAGGTGCACATGTCCGGCGGCGAGCCGCTGGCCCGCCCGGACCTCCCCGAACTGGTGGCGCACGCGAGTTCGCTCGGGTGCTACGTCAACCTCGTCACGTCCGGGCTCGGGCTCACCGCGCCCCGGCTCGACGACCTCGTCTCGCGGGGGCTGGCGCACGTCCAGCTGTCGGCGCAGGGCGCGACGCGGGAGCGGTCCGACCTGCTGGCCGGCGCGCGGGCGTTCGACCACAAGCTCGCCGCGGCCGCGTTGGTGAAGTCGTCCGGGCTGCCGCTGTCGCTGAACGTCGTGCTGCACCGGCGCAACCACGACCAGCTGGCCGGGATCATCGAACTGGCCGAGCGGATGGGCGCGGACCGGCTCGAGCTGGCGAACACGCAGTACTACGGCTGGGCGCTGCGCAACCGCGCGGCGCTGATGCCGACGCCCGAGCAGCTCGCCGCGGCGGAACCGGTCGTGCGCGCGGCGGTTTCGCGATTGCGAGGCACGATGGAGATCGTCTACGTCGTCGCCGACTACTACGAGCCGTACCCGAAGCCGTGCATGTACGGGTGGGGCGCGCGGCAGCTGACCATCGCGCCGGACGGGACGGTGCTGCCGTGCCCGGCGGCGTCGGCGATCTCGACGCTGCGGCTCTCTTCCGTGCGGGACACGCCGCTCGCGGAGATCTGGTACCGGTCCGAGTCGTTCAACGCCTACCGCGGCGAGGACTGGATGTCCGAACCGTGCCGGACGTGCGACCGGCGTGAGCTCGACTTCGGTGGCTGCCGCTGCCAGGCGTTCCTGCTCACCGGCGACGCGTCGGCCACCGACCCGGTGTGCTCGCGATCCCCGCAGCGTTCGCTGGTCGATCTCGCGCTGTCGCGGCCGCCGGCCGCCGACCTGGTCATGCGCCGGTGAGGGTGATCGTGCTCGGCACCGCGGCGGGCGGCGGATGTCCACAGTGGAACTGCGCGTGCCGGCTGTGCGCGTCCGGGCTGCCGCCGCGTTCGCAGGACTGCGTCGCGATCAGCGCGGACGGCACCGGCTGGTACCTGCTCAACTGCTCCCCGGACATCCGCGCCCAGATCCTCGGGACGCCGGCGCTGCGAGCCGGGCCGGGACCGCGGGAGATCCCGCTGCGCGGAGTGTTGCTCACCGACGCCGAACTCGACCACACGCTGGGGTTGCTGATGCTGCGCGAGGCCGGCGGGCTGCCGGTGCAGGCACCTTACGCTGTATGGCAAGCACTGTCCCCGTTCCGCGCGATAGCCGACGGCTACGGCGGCTGGACGTCTCTCACAGACCTGCCCGGCCTGCGCGTCGACGTACTGCCGGTCAGCGACAAGAAGCCGAAGTACGCGGCCGCCGGGGAGGGTCCGTGGGTGGTCGCCTACCGGATCTCGGACGTCGCGACCGGCGGGGTCCTGGTCTACGCGCCGTGCCTGAAGAGCTGGCCTCCCGGGTTCGACGCCTTCGTGGACGGTGCCTCGCTTGTCCTCCTCGACGGAACCTTCTACGCGCCGGACGAGATGGCCGGAGTCGGCGGTCCGGACCAGCTCGCGATGGGGCACCTGCCGATCACGGCGAGCCTGCCCCGGATCGCCGGCCGGCGCTGGGCGTACACGCACCTCAACAACACGAACCCGGTGCTGGACCCGACATCGCCCGAGCACGCCGCCGTCCTAGCCGCCGGCGCGCTGCTCCCGCCGGACGGCGCCACGTACGTGCTCTAGGCGATGCCTTCGGGAGCGGCGCCGGCGACCTGGACGGCGTCGAGCTGCCAGGTGCCGAAGGCGATCTTCCCGGCCAACGAGACCCCCAAATAACTCTTTGACAGTTGTGCCAGACTGGCGTCATGCCCCACGACAACCTGCGCGTGCTCGCGCATCCGCTCCGCATGCGGATCCTGTCGCTGCTGACGGGAACGGCCCTGAGCGCGGCCGAAGCGGCGCGCGAGCTGGGCGACACGCAGGCGAACATCAGCTACCACCTGCGCCGGCTGCACGAAGCGGGCCTGCTCGAGGTGGCCGAAGAAGTCACGATCCGCGGCGGCCGCGCGAAGCGCTACCGCCACGACCCGGACTCGGGCCGCCGGTTGACGACCCGCTCCCCGGCCGAGGCGCAGCTGCTGACGCAGGCGATAGCGGGCGAGCTGCTCCGCCGGGCGTCGCAACGGGCCCACGGCCGGCCGGCGTCGCTGACGGACGCGGAGCTGTGGGTGGACCCGAACGTCTGGGCGCGCCTGCTGAAGCAGGCATCGGAGCTGAGCCACGAACTCCACGCGGCGGCCCAGCCGCCGCGAACCCCGGGGACGGTGCGAGTCAGCGCGAGCGTGGCGCTGTTCGAACTGGCCGAGCCGCCCGAGTCCTCGTGAACGCGCGTTAACACGTGCCCTGATCGCCCCCACCTCGCCGGAGCCGCTGCCATGACCTCCCTGCTCTTCGCCCCGCTTCGCGAAAGACGTTTCCGCGCGCTCGTCACCGGACGGACGTTCGCCGACTTCGCCAACGCCGTCGCGCCCTTCGCGCTTGCCTTCGCCGTCGTCGACCTGACGGGGTCGGCCGTGGACCTCGGGATCGTCGTCGGCGCGCGGTCGATCGCGAACGTGCTGCTCGTGCTTTTCGGCGGCATGCTCGCCGACCGGTTGCCGCGGTCGGTCATCCTGCAGGGCACCGAGACCGCCGCCGCGCTCACGCAGGCCGCCATCGCGGCGAGTGTCCTTCTCGGATTCGCGTCGATCCCGCTGCTGGTCGGGCTCAGCCTGGTCAACGGCGCCGTCTCGGCCATCTCACTGCCGGCGGCCGCGTCGCTCACGCCGCTGACCGTGCCCGCGCCGCTGCTCGCCCAAGCGAACGCGCTCGTTCGCCTGCTCTCCAACGCCGGTCGCATCGCCGGCGCAGGTCTCGCCGGCGTCCTCGTCGCCTTCGCCGGCTCCGGGTGGGCGCTCGCCGGGAACGCCGTCCTGTTCCTCGCGGCCGCGGTCTCCTACCGCCGCATCCACCTGCCGCGCGGCGAACGAATCCCCGGCAGCCGCCCGCTCGCCGAGCTCGCCGAGGGTTGGCGGGAGTTCCGCTCCCGGTCGTGGGTCTGGCTCGTGGTCCTGCAGTTCATGATCGTCAACGCGGTGAACGCGGGCGCTCTACTGGTGATCGGGCCGCTGGTCGCCGACGACACGTTCGGCCGCACCGGCTGGGGCCTCGCGCTGGCGGTCCAGACCGCCGGGTCGCTGGTCGGCGGCGTCGTCGCGGCGCGCTGGCAACCCCGGCGGATGCTGCTGATCGGCGTCGCGCTGGTGATGGTCGACGCCCTGCCGATCCTCGCGCTCGGCCTTACGCCGTACGTCTTGCCGTTGCTGTTCGCGATGTTCCTCGCGGGTGTCGCGATCGAGCAGTTCGTGGTGGCGTGGGACGTCTCGCTGCAGGAGAACGTGCCGCCGGAGAAGCTCGCCCGCGTCTACTCCTACGACATGCTGGGCTCGTTCGTCGCGATGCCGCTCGGCCAGATCGCCGCGGGTCCGCTGGCCGAGCACGCCGGCCGTTCGGCGACGCTGCTCGGCGCGTCCGCCCTGGTCGTCGCGGCGACGGCGGTCGTCCTGGTCAACCCGCAGATCCGCGGGCTGGTCCGCCACGCGCCGGTCAGTTCGGGGTGAGGCGTTCCGGGGTCAGGTCGCGGTGGCCGTCCAGCCGCCACCAGCTCTCCAGCGTTTCCCGCAGCACCTTCAGCAGTTCTCCGCCCATCTCCAGGGGGACCAGCGCCACTTTGCCGTCGTCCACCCGGATGGCCGCCGTCAGCCGGTCGCCCTGCTCGATCAGGCCCACTACCACCCGGGTCGGTTCGCCCGCCGGGTCGACGGTCGGAATGGCGCGCTCGTACCGCCAGCCTTCAGCGTTCACCCGGCCGACAGTGGCACAGCCTCCGCCGGCCCGGCACCGCTTTCACCCTCACGTGTGGTCAGGCGGGCGCCCAGGGCCGGACTTCCTCCAGGAGCTTCGCCACCGCGAGCACGAGGTCGTCCGAATGCCGCGGCCCGATGATCTGCAGCCCCACCGGCAAACCCGAAGACGTCGTGCCCGCCGGGACACTGATCGCCGGCTGCTGGGTCATGTTGAACGGGTACGTGAACGGCGTCCACTCCGGCCACTCGCTCAACCCGCTGCCTGGCGGCACGTCGTGTCCCGCTTCGAACGCCGGGATCGGGACGGTCGGCGTGATCAGCACGTCGTGGCGCGTGTGGAACTCGCCCATGAGGATGCCCAGCGCGGCGCGTTCGGCGGTCGCGTCGAGGTAGTCGCTCGCGCTCCACTTCTCGCCGAGCTCCCAGACCTTGCGCAGGCCCGGGTCCGTCCGCTCTTCCGAGCCGGGCGGGAACGTGCTGAGCAGCTTCGCCGCACCTGAGGACCACAGGATGTCGAACGCCGGCTTCGGGTCGGCGAACCCGGGGTCGGTCTCCTCGATGTGCAGGCCCGCGTCGCCGAGCGCGCGCACCGCCGCCGCGACGACCGCGGCCACCTCCGGGTCGACGTCGACGTACCCGAGGGTCGGCGAGAACGCGGCCCGCAGCCCGCGCACGTCCCGGCGGACGGCCTCACGGAACGACGCCACCGGCGGCGCCAGCGCGGCCGGGTCGCGGTGGTCGGGCAGCGACAGGACGTCCAGCAGCAACGCGGTGTCGTCCACCGAGCGCGCCATCGGGCCGGCGTGTGAAAGCGGGCCGAACGGGCTCGCCGGGAACAACGGGATGCGGCCGTGCGTCGGCTTCAGCCCGACGATCCCGCAGAACGACGCCGGGATCCGCACCGAGCCGCCGCCGTCGGTGCCGACGGACAGCTCGCCCATGCCCGCCGCGACGGCCGCGGCGCTGCCGCCGCTCGACCCGCCCGCCGTCTTCGACGGGTCGGCGGGGTTGCGCGTGATGCCTTGCAGCGGGCTGTCGGTGACACCCTTCCACGCGATCTCGGGCGTGGTCGTCTTACCCAGTAAGACCAGCCCGGCCTCGCGCATCCGCGCGGCGACGGGACTGTCGACGTCCCACGGCTGGTCCGGGCTGATGCTCTTCGAGCCCCGGACGGTCGGCCACCCCTGCGTCAGGAACATGTCCTTGATCGAGGACGGCACGCCGTCGAGCCAGCCGATCGGGTTGCCGTCCCGCCAGCGGGCCTCCGACGCCTTGGCCTGCTCCAGCGCGCGCTCGGCGTCGACGAGGCAGTACGCGTTGCAGTCGCCGTCGCGGGCTTCGATGGCCTGCAGCGCGTTCTGCGTCGCCTCCACCGGTGACAGCTCACCGGTCGCGAAGGCGGCCACGAGCTCGCTGGCGGTCAGCATCCTGTCGTTCATCCGGCTCCCTGGTTCCCCGACGGCACGTAGCCGAGCGTCTTGTCGACGACATTGCGCAGCGGCTCCCCAGCCTGCCAGCGGCGGAAGTTCTCGGTGAACACCTCGACGAGCGTGTTCCGCCAGCCGACGAAGTCGCCGGACATGTGCGGCGAGACCAGCACGTCCGGCATGCTCCACAGCGGACTGTCCGGCGGCAGCGGCTCCGTGTCGAACACGTCGAGCGCGGCGCCGGCGATGGCCTTGCTTTCCAGCGCCGCGACCAGGTCGGACGTGACGACCAGCTCGCCGCGGCCCACGTTCACGAACCGCGCCGAGGGTTTCATCGCGGCGAACGCGCGCGCGTCGAACATGCCCTTGGTGTGCTCGGTCAGCGGCGCGACGGCGACGACGTAGTCGGCGTGCGGCAGGAACTCCTCGAGCCGCGAAGACTCGTGCACGACGCCGAAGTCGGGGTCGCCCGTGCGCTCACGGCGGCCGGCGCCGCGCACCCGCATCCCGGCCGCGCGCAGCAGCCGCGCGATGGCCCGGCCGATCGGCCCGGTGCCGACGACCACCACCTCGCGCCCGGCGATCCGCTCGCTCTCGCGGTGCAGCCAGCGGCCCTCGCGCTGTAGATCGTGCGAGCGCGCGAAGTCCTTCGCGAACGCCAGGACGACGCCGAGCACGTACTCCGCGATGGCGTCGTCGAAGACACCCCGCGAGTTGGTCAGCACGACGTCGCTCTCCACCAGCCCGGGGAACAGCACCGGGTCGACACCCGCGCTCGCGATGTGCAGCCAGCGCAGGCGATCGGCCGCGTACCAGGCGCCGGGCACGGCCGTGGAGAGGAAGTCGTAGACGAAGAACGCGTCGGCTCCGGACAGCGCTTCGGGCAGGCCCGCCGCGTCCGTGTAACGCACGACCGCCCTGGATTCGACAGCACGCATGTCCGGTGGGCGGTGCTCGCCACAGAGCACTGCCAGGACCGGGGTTTCCTGGTTTTCCGAGGCGATCACGTTGACACGGTAAAAGCGGCTCGTATGATTGTCAACAATCCGAGGAACGACCCCCGGAGCACCGGACGTGTCATCAAGTGCAGACGTATTCCGGAGGCTGAGCCTTGGATTTCGACTTCCTGGCGTTCGACGGCCCGCTGGCGCAACGCGGCATCGGCGTCATCGCACCCTTCGACCTCGCGCTGGAGCGCGAGCTCTGGCGCTGGGTGCCGATGGAGGTGTCCCTCCACCTCGCCCGCACGCCCTACGAGCCGGTGCCGGTCAGCATGGAGATGGCGCGCCTGGTCAGCGACAGCCACCACCTGGCCAGCGCGACCCGCGACGTGCTGCACGTCGAGCCCGAGGTCGTCGCGTACCTCTGCACTTCGGGCAGCTTCGTCAACGGCGTCGACTACGAACGCTCGCTGACCAAGGCGATCTGCGATGCCGGCGCGCCGGACGCCGTCACCACCTCGGGCGCGCTGGCCGAGGTGCTGCACCAGCTCGACCTCCACCGCGTCTCGGTTCTTACGCCGTACGACGCGGACCTGACCCGCGCCCTGCACGACTTCCTTGCGGAGCTGAACGTCGAAACCGTCGCCAGCGACCACCTCGGCCTGGGCGGCGGCATCTGGAAGGTCAGCTACCGCACCATCGCCGAGCGCATCCTCGCCGCCGACCACGGCGAGGCCGAAGCGATCTTCGTCAGCTGCACCAACCTCCCCACCTACGACCTGATCGAGCCGCTGGAGGCCGCGCTCGGCAAGCCGGTGCTGACGGCCAACCAGCTGACCATGTGGGCGTGCCTGCGCCGGATGAACCTGCCCATCGTCGGACCCGGGAAGTGGCTTCGTGACGTGTCGTGAAGGTTTTCCTTGACCAACCCTCTAGGATTGTCGACAATTTGCGTCCCTCCGGAGGATCCGTGACCACCATCGGTTTCATCTACCCCGACCACGCGGCCGAAGACGACTACCCGCTGGCCGAGCAGCTGCTCGGCGGCGCGGCCGCCGACGAGGGCGACATCCGGCTCGCGGTCGAGCACATCTACGGCACCGACAAGCACGCGGTGGCCGAACTGCTCGACCTCGGCAGCGAGAGCAGACTCGCCGACGGTGCCGCTCTGCTCAAGAAGCACGAGCCGGACGCCGTCATCTGGGCCTGCACCAGCGGCAGCTTCGTCTACGGCTGGGACGGCGCGCGCGACCAGGCCGACCGCCTCGCCGCCGTCGCCGGGGTTCCCGCCTCCAGCACCTCCTTCGCGTTCGTGCACGCCGCGCGCGCCCTGGACGTCAAGCGGGTCGCCGTCGCCGCCAGCTACCCGGACGACATCGCCCGGCTGTTCGTGGACTTCCTCAAGGCCGGCGGCATCGAGGTCGTCTCGATGGCCAGCGCGGACATCGTCACGGCCGCCGAGGTCGGGGCGATGACGTCCGAAGCCGTCGTCGAGCTCGCCGTGCGCAACGACCACCCGGACGCGGACGCGGTGCTGGTGCCGGACACCGCGATGCGCACGCTCCAGGAGATCAACATCGTCGAAGCCGCGCTGAAGAAGCCCGTGCTGACCGCCAACCAGGTGACCGTGTGGGAGGGCCTGCGCCTGACCGGGCGGCACCGGCTCGTCCGTTCGCTCGGCGCGCTCTTCCGGCACCTGCCGGGCGGGAGCGCCTGACATGGCCCTGCCGCCGGGCATGCTGCCCGAGATCGAACCGGTCAGCCGCGAGTCGACGGCCGCAGTGATCGCGCGCCAGCTGCGCGACGCGATCATGACCGGCGCCCTCCCGCCCGGGACCCAGCTCGGCGAAACCGAGCTGGCGTCCCGGTTCCAGGTGTCACGGGGGCCACTCCGGGAAGCAATGCAGCACTTGGTCTCGGAAGGGCTCCTGCGCAGCGAGCGCCACCGCGGGCTGTTCGTCATCGACCTCGAGCCCGGCGATGTCTACGACATCTATGCCGCTCGTTCGGCGATCGAACGCGCCGCCATGCTCCGCGCCCTGCGCGGCGGGGACCGCGACCGGATCGCCGACGTCCTCGAGCACACCGTGACGGAGATGGCGACGGCTGCGAGCGAAGACGATCCGAACGCGCTCTCCACCGCGGACCTCAGGTTCCACGAGGCCCTCATCGACGCTTCCGGCAGCAAGCGGCTCGTCCGGATGGCCCGGACCCTCCTCATCGAGACGCGGATGTGCCTCACCGCGCTGCAGAGCACCTACCAGCGGGTCGAGGAACGCGTGGAGGAACACACGAAGCTCATCCAGGCGCTTCGCGACGGGGACGAGGAAACGGCCCTGACCCTCCTCGAGGCGCACATGGAGGACGCGGTGCAGCGGCTGGCGCCGGGGACGAGCCTCCGGGACGGGCACGCCCCGCCGGTACCGGGAAACGCTTGAGCGCAGCTGCGGCAGCCGTGACCTGCGGGCCCACGCACGTGCCCGGTAAACGGGCGCGTGCAACCGCCGCCGGGGCGGCACACGCACGGCCGGCTCAGGTTCGGGTTCCGAATCGCGCGGCACGTGGCCGGCCGGCTCTGGTTCGGTTTCCGGATCGGGCGGCACGCGCACGGCCGACTCTGGTTCGGCCTCCGGCTCGCGCGGCAGGCACACATCGACGAACAGCTCAGGCTCGGCTTCCCAATCACGCGGCACGTGCACGTGGACAACCGACTCCGGATCGCCCGGCGGGCTCGCCCGGACAACCGGCTCCGGCTCCGGCTCGGTGTCCCAATCGCGCGGCAGGCGCGCGTGGACGATCCGCACGGGTGGTGGCGGGAAGCAGTTGGACGGCGGAGAACACCCGCAGCTAATCGCCATCGCGCACCCCCAGGACCGGCTGGCCGCCGAGGCCGTCGCGGTAGTCCGCGGCCCACGGCCAGCGGCCACGCGCGTCCGTGTAGACCAGTTGCAGCGCACGGATTTCCGGGCCGTACAGGTCCGCCGCGAACACCAGGTGCACCCCCGGCTCGGTCAGGGCGACCACCTCGAGCAGCGTGCCGCCCGGCAGCGAGACGCGGTCGCCCGCCGCGGGTGGTGAGCTGGCCAAGACGCGCGCGGCGGAGTCGTTCAGCAGCCGGCCGGCCGCCTCGACCGGCAGGCCCGTCACGACCAGCTCGGGCAGGTCGTACCCGCTCAGGCCGATCGTGTAGGCCCACGGCGGGTACGCCCCGGCTCCCTCGATCCCTTGCACCAGCCAGCCCCGCTCGGCGACGCCGTCGCGAAGCCGTTGCACGTAACCGGATCTGTCCGGGTCCTCACAGGCAAAGCACATCGGTGGCTCCTCCCCCTCGGTGGGTGTGCGACCACCGTGCCGGAGGGCACCGACAAAAACTCAGCCCAGCGCTTCTGCCACCGCCGTGCCGAGGCGTTCTGTGGTATCCGTGCCGCCGAGGTCGGGGGTGCGCACCCGGCCCTCGTCGAGCACCCGGTCCACCGCGGCCCGAATCGCTTGCGCGGCAACGGTTTCACCGAGGTGTTCGACCAGCATCGCGGCCGCCAGGACCTGCGCCACGGGGTTCGCGATCCCCTGTCCCGCGATGTCCGGAGCGCTCCCGTGGACCGCCTCGAACATCGACGGATGTTCACCCGATGGGTTGATGTTGCCGGACGGCGCCATGCCGAGCCCGCCGGTGATCGCGGCCGCGAGGTCGCTCAGGATGTCGCCGAAGAGGTTCGACCCGACAATGACGTCGAGCCGGTCCGGCGCCTGGACCATGCGCGCCGCCAGCGCATCCACGTGCATCTGTTCACTGTGGACGTCCGGGAACTCCGCCGCGACCTCGGCGAAGATCTCGTCCCAGAACGGCATCGAGTGGATGAGCCCGTTGGACTTCGTCGCGGAGCAGACGCGCGAAGTCCGCGTCCGCGCCAGTTCGAAGGCGTACCGGATGATCCGTTCCACGCCGACGCGCGTGAAAACCGACTCCTGCAACACGAATTCGTCCGGCCGTCCGGCGTTGTGCCGGCCGCCGATCGCGGAGTACTCCCCTTCGGAGTTCTCGCGGACGATGACCAGCTCCAGCTCCTCGGCCTTCCGCCCGGCCAGCACCGAAGTAGTGCCGGGCAACAGCCGCACCGGACGCAGGTTGACGTACTGCTGGAACGCGCGCCGAAGCGGGATCAGCAGCCCCCACAGGGAAACGTGGTCCGGGACCCCGGGGAAGCCGACCGCGCCGAGCAGGATCCCGTCGAACTCCGAGAGCCGCGCGACACCGTCGTCCGGCATCATCGACCCAAGCTGGGTGTAGCGCTCGCAACTCCAGTCGAACTCCGTCCACTCCAACGAAAAGCCGAAGAGAGCGGAAGCCCGGTCGAGGACCTTGCGGGCCTCGACCGTGACGTCCACGCCGATGCCGTCGCCGGGGATGCTCGCGATGCGGTAGGCCGTCACATCGCCACCGCGATGTACTTGGTCTCGAGGAACTCGTCGATGCCGACCGAGCCGCCCTCGCGGCCGAGCCCGGACTGCTTGATGCCGCCGAACGGCGCCGCCGGGTTCGACACGATGCCCTGGTTGAGCCCGATCATCCCGGCCTCCAGGGCTTCGGAGACCCGCAGCGCGCGCTTGAGGTCGCTGGTGAAGACGTAGGAAACGAGGCCGAACTCCGTGTCGTTGGCCTTCGCGACCGCTTCTTCCTCGGTGTCGAACGGCGTGATCGGGGCGACCGGCCCGAAGATCTCCTCGTGCGTCAGCCGCGCCTCCTGCGGGACGTCGGTGAGCACGGTCGCCTGGTAGAAGTGCCCCGGCCCGTCGACGCCGGAGCCGCCGGTGAGCACCTTCGCGCCGCGGTCGGTGGCGTCCTTGACCAGCTCCGTCACCTTGTCGACGGCCTTGTCGTCGATCAGCGGGCCGACGACGACGTCCTTCTCGGTGCCGCGGCCCATCGGCAGCGCCTCCATGCGCTCGGTCAGCCGCCGCGAGAACTCCTCGACGACGCCGCGCTGCACGTAGAAGCGGTTCGCCGCCGTGCACGCCTCGCCGATGTTGCGCATCTTGGCCTGCATCGCGCCGTCGATGGCCGCGTCCATGTCGGCGTCGTCGAAGACCAGGAACGGCGCGTTGCCGCCCAGCTCCATCGACGTCCGCAGGATCTTGTCCGCGCACTGTTCGAGGAGCTTCCGGCCGACGCCGGTGGAGCCGGTGAAAGACAACTTGCGGGCGCGGCCGTCGCGGATCAGCGGCTCCATCACGCCGCCGGAGTCGCTGGTCGTGATCACGTTGAGCACGCCTTCGGGCAGCCCGGCCTCGGCGAGGATGCCGGCCAGCGCGAGCATCGACAGCGGCGTCTGCGCGGCGGGCTTGATTACCGACGTGCAGCCCGCGGCGATCGCCGGGCCGATCTTGCGGGTGCCCATCGCCATCGGGAAGTTCCACGGCGTGATCAGCAGCGTCGGGCCGACCGGCTGCTTGGTGATGAGGAACCGGCCGACGCCGTTCGGGGCGGTCGCGAAGCCGCCGTCGATGCGGACGGCCTCCTCGGCGAACCAGCGGAAGAACTCGGCGGCGTAGGCGATCTCGCCCTTCGACTCGGCGAGCGGCTTGCCCATCTCGAGCGTCATGAGCAGCGCGAGCTCCTCCTGGCGCTGCATCAGCAGCTCGTACGCGCGGCGCAGGATCTCCCCGCGTTCACGCGGTGCCATCTTGGCGAAGTCGGCCTGCGCGGCGACGGCGGCGTCCAGCGCGGCGACGCCGTCCGCCGGGGAGGCGTCGGCGATCTGGCACAGCTCCTTGCCGGTGGCCGGGTCGACCACCGGGAACGTCTTCCCGGACCGGGCGGCGACCCACTTACCGCCGATGAACAGTTCCTTGCCGACCGCGTCGACGACGCCGGACTCGGTGCTCGCGCTCATCCCGACTGCTCCTCACGTGTTGTCCCGAGGGCCATGCTATGGATATTGTCAACAATCGACAACCCGCTCAACCGACCAAGGAGCACGCTGCCATGGCCCAGCTATCTCCGCTGCTCAAGCAGGCAACGCCCGTCGTGGTCGACCACGGTGAAGGGGTTTACCTCTACGACGTCGAGGGCAAACGCCACCTCGACTTCACCGCCGGTATCGGCGTCACGAGCACCGGGCACTGCCACCCGCGCGTCGTGCGCGCGGCGCAGGAGCAGATCGGCAAGCTCGTCCACGGGCAGTACACGACGGTGATGCACAAGCCGCTGCTCGAGCTGACCGAGCGCCTCGGCGCCGTCCTGCCGAACGGGCTCGACTCGGTCTTCTACGCGAACTCGGGCAGCGAAGCCGTCGAAGCGGCGTTGCGGCTTTCGCGGCAGGCGACGAAGCGCCCGAACGTCATCGTCATGCAGGGCGGCTTCCACGGCCGGACCGTCGCGGCGGCGACGATGACGACGTCGGGGACGCGGTTCAGCGCCGGCATCGGCCCGCTGATGGCGGGCGTGCACGTCACGCCGTTCCCCTACGCCTACCACTACGGGTGGGACGAGCAGACCGCGACGAAGTTCGCGCTGCGCGAGCTGGACTTCCTGTTCCAGACGGTCAGCGCTCCGAACGAGACCGCCGCGATCTTCGTCGAGCCGGTGCTCGGCGAGGGCGGGTACGTCCCGGCGAACACCGAGTTCATGGCCGGCCTGCGCGAACGCGCGGACCGGCACGGCATCCTGCTCGTCGTCGACGAGATCCAGACCGGTTTCGGGCGCACCGGCAAGTTCTGGGGACACGACCACTTCGACGTCTCCCCCGACATCGTCCTCATCGCGAAGGGCCTGGCCAGCGGCTTCCCGCTGTCCGGCATCGCCGCTTCGCAGGAGCTGATGGCGAAGGCGCTGCCGGGCTCGCAGGGTGGCACGTACGGCGGCAACGCCGTCTCGTGCGCGGCGGCGATCGCGACGCTCGAGGTCATCCAGCAGGAGAACCTCGTCGAGAACGCCGCCGAGCGCGGCCGCCAGCTGCTCGAAGGCGCGCGAGTGATCGCGGACAAGACGCCGGCGATCGGCGAGGTGCGCGGGCTCGGGCTGCTGGTCGGCTCGGAGTTCACCACCGCCGACGGCGAGCCGGACGCCGCGACCGCAGCCGCCGCGCAGCAGACGGCGTCGAAGAACGGCCTGCTGCTGCTCACCTGCGGGCCGTACATGAACGTCGTCCGGATGGTGCCGCCGCTGATCGTCAACGCCGAGCAGGTCGACGAGGCTCTGCGCATCTGGGGAGACGTCGTCGCATCGGTCACGGGGAGCTGAGCATGGCCCGGTACATCACGATCACCCTCGACAAGCGCGGGGTGTCCTGCCGCGCGCGGCTGCTCGACGACGAAGCTCCGCGGACGTGCAAGGCGGTGTGGGACGCGTTGCCGCAGAGCGGCTCGGCCTACCACGCGAAGTACGCGCGCAACGAGGTCTACACGCTCGTGCCGCCCTTCGCGGAGCCGAAGCCCGGGCGGGAGAACCCGACGATCACGCCGATTCCCGGCGATGTCGTGTACTTCGGCTTCGAGGCCGGGGAGATCGGCAACCCCGCGTACGGCTACGAGGACGACAGCGAAGCGCACGGCGACCAGGGCGCGACCGACCTGGCGATCTTCTACGGGCGCAACAACCTGCTGATCAACGGGGACGCGGGCTGGGTGCCCGGCAACGTGTTCGCCACGATCGAGGAGGGTCTCGCCGACATGGCGGCGGCCGCGCAGGACCTTTGGCTGCGGGGTGTCGAGGGCGAGACGCTCTCGTTCGCGCGGGCCTGATTCCCTTTCCCGCCAAGGGGACGCCGGGTGCGGTGACCGCATCCGGCGTCCCTTTTCACTGCCCGCGGCCACCCGAAAGAGTGATCATCAAAAAATCACCTTTCGTGGCCGGTGATCACTAGATCGAGCTACTCGCGTACCCGAGATGCCGGATCAAGGCCGAAATCACGGAGTGTGATGATCGGGCCGCTTACTACCCAGAGTGGTTGACCGCCGAAACGGGCACCCCGGCGTCAAACACGAAGGGATTACGTGTTTAGCATGGGAAGATTCCGCGGCGCCACAGCTTTGCGGATACGGCTCTTTGACAGCTCGCCAGCACGGTGAAAACCTGACTCCGCTCTCGCGAGAGCATCTCCAGGGAAACCATTTTTCACTTCACCAAGGAGCCTTTCCATGCAGACGTTCGTCCAGCACGCCCCCTACTGCCACGACATCATCACCGGCGCGCTGGCGCACCTGGCGCACGTTCTCGGCTGGCTCGTCTGAGCCTGACTGGAACTCGACGCCCGGCCGCGGGAAACCGCAGCCGGGCCGTTTTCACGCCAGCTCGGACAACCGCGCGAAATCGTCGTCGGAAAGCGTGATTCCAGCCGCGCCGCAATTCTCTTCGAGGTGCGGGAGCGAAGACGTGCCGGGAATGGGAATCACGACCGGCGAGCGTCGCAGCAACCAGGCGAGGGACACCTGAGCGGGGGTCGCCCCCAGGCCGGCCGCGACCTTGCCCAGCACTCCGCCCTCCGTCGCGTGGTCACCGCGCGCGATCGGCAGCCACGGGACGAACGCGATCCCTTCGCGCTCGCAGTAGCCGAGGACGTCCTCGGACGCGCGGTCGGTCAGGTTGTAGCGGTTCTGCACGCTCGCGATGGGCGCGATCGCCCGCGCTTCGGCCAGCTGCGCGACGCTGACCTCCGACAACCCGATCCGAGCGACCTTGCCCTCGTCCCGCAGCCGGGCGAGCGCGCCGACCTGATCGGCGATCGGGACCTGCGGGTCGAGCCGGTGCAGCTGCAGCAGGTCGAGACGCTCGACGCGCAGGCGCCGCAGGGAGAGTTCCGCCTGCTGCCGCAGGTATTCGGGCCGGCCGAGCGGCACCCATTCACCCCGGCTCGGGCGCGCGTGGCCGCACTTCGTCGCGATGAACAGTCCCTCGTACGGGTGCAGCGCGTCGGCCAGCAGTTCTTCGTTCAGGCCCAGGTCATAGGCGTCCGCGGTGTCGAAGAACGTCACGCCCAGCTCGGCCGCGCGGCGGGCCACCGCGGCGGCGCCGTCCCGGACGTGGTCCCACTCGGTGAGCCGCATGGCGCCGAAACCCAGGCGGCGCACGGAAACACCGTCTTCGAAGGTGTACGTCGATGTCATGTCGCGAAGCTTCACCCGGCGCCGGCGTCACTCACCAGAGATTTAGTCTGGACTAAATCCTGTTCGGTAACCGGGTCGTCACGCTGAAGTACTCGGCCGCGAAATCGGACAGCCGCTGCGCCGCGACGGACAGGTACGCGTCGGCGCGCCAGACGAGGTTCAACGTGCGGTGGCAGTCCGGCGCGTCCACGTGCAGCCAGACGCCCGGGATGTGGGTGACCCCGCGGGAGTACGCGGGCACCAGCCCGATCCCGAGACCCGCTCCGATGAGGTCGCCGGTGGCACCGGGCTCGTCGCTCTCGCACGTGTACTCGGGACGCAGGCCGGCCGCCGCGAACAGCCGGTCGGCCAGCTCGCGCGGCCAGTAGCCGGGGCGGGTGGTGACGAACGGTTCGCCCGCGAGGTCGGCGATCCGCACGCGTTCCCGCCCGGCGAGCCGGTGCCCGACCGGCACGGCGAGCAGCACGTCCTCGTGCAGCAGCTCCCGCGTCCGCAGGTCCGCGCCGGGCAGTGGCTGGGAGGCGAAGCAGAGGTCGACCTCCCCGGCGCGCAACTGGTTCGCCATCTCGGTGGCCGAGGACTGGTACAGGCGGATGTCGACGCCGGCGTGCGCCGCGCGGAACTCGGTGACCACGCCGGTGAGCGTGAGCAGGGTTTCCGCGGCGACGGAGACGCTGCCGTGGTCGAGCCCCGCGGCGTCGGCCAGCTCGCGGCGGGCGTCGTCCAGCTCGGCCAGCGCCCGGTCGACGCGGCGGAGGTAGCCGGCGCCGAACCGGTTGAGCCGCAGCCCGCGGCCCACGCGGTCGAACAGCGGCACGCCGAGATCGGCCTCGAGCCGGGCGATCGCGCGGCTCAACGACGGCTGCGCGACGCGGAGTTCGGCGGCGGCCTGGCTGAGGTGCTCGCGGCGGGCCACCGCCTGGAAGTAGCGCAGCTGCAGCAGGTCCATTTCATAGCCTCAGAGTCATGAATCCATGGCAATTCCGGTCTTGGACAGCATAGATCGTCGTCCCTAGTGTCGATCGGGTGAGCAAAGCAAGGAGTGTGGTGCGCGGGTTCGCCACCGTGCACGCCGTCGCGATCTTCGGCCAGCCGGTCTTCGCGGGCAGGTACCTGACCGGCGACTACGCCATGCTGGCGGTGCACCGGTTCGGCGCGGACCTCGTCTTCGCGATCGGGCTGGCGCAGCTGGCGCCGACGGCGCTGCTGTGGTGGCGGGGCGGCCCGCGGTGGCCGTTCTGGGCGAGCCTGCTGCTGGTCGCCGGCGAGACCGCGCAGTACTTCGCCGGCCTGGCCGGCGCTCTCGACCTGCACGTCCCGCTGGGCGTCGCGCTGGTCACGCTGGCCGTGGTCGTGCTGATCGGGATCTGGCGATGAGCGGGCTGTCCCGGCGCCGGTTCCTCGGCTTGGCCGGCGGCGCGGGTCTCGTCGTGGCCGCCGGAGCCGTCGGGCCGCGGCTGCTCGGCCGGGCCGCGGCCACCGGCGAACTGCTCACCAGCGAGGTGCCGCTGCCGCCGCCGTTCCAGGTCCCGCTGCCGATCCCGGCCGTGCTGCCGCCGCTGTCGCGTGACGCGGACGCCGACCGGTACGAGATCGTCCAGCGCGTGGCCACCGCGGAGATCCTGCCCGGGCTGCGCACCCCGATCTGGGGCTACCAGGGCACTTTCCCCGGGCCGACCATCGAATCCCGCAGCGGCCGGACGACGGTCGTCCGGCACCGCAACGAACTCCCGGTGCCGACCGTCGTCCACCTGCACGGCGGCCGCACACCCCCGGATTCCGACGGCTACGCCACCGACCTCGTCCTGCCCGCGAGCGGGTGGCGTGCGGCGCACCAGGGCATGCTCGACCCGGACGCGAAGATCACACAGGGGCTGCGTGACTACGCGTATCCGTTGCGCCAGCGGGCATCGGGGCTCTGGTACCACGACCACCGGATGGACTTCACCGGCCCGGCCGTGCACCGCGGGCTGGCCGGGTTCCACTTCGTCCGGGACGCCGAAGAGGACGCGTTGCCGTTGCCGCGCGGCGAGCGCGAACTGCCGCTGATGATCGCCGATCGCGCGTTCGCCGCGGACGGTTCGATGCGCTACCCCTCGCTCGACTCGACGTTGAGCACCGTGCCCGGCGTCGAGGAGCCCTACGCCGCCGGCGTGTTCGGCGACGTCATCCTGGTGAACGGCGCACCGTGGCCGGTGGCGGAGGTGTCCGCGACCCGGTACCGGCTGCGGCTGCTCAACGCGTCCAACGCCCGCCGCTACGACCTCGCCCTCGACCCGCCTCCGCCGGACGGCCCGGCCTTCACGCAGATCGGTTCGGACCAGGGCCTGCTCGACGCGCCGCGCGGGCACGACCACCTGCCGATCGCGCCGGCCGAGCGGTACGACGTCGTCGTCGACTTCGGCCGCTACCCGGTGGGCACCGAGATCACGCTCGTCAACCGGGCCGGCACCGGCAGCACCGCGTACGTGCTGCGGTTTCGCGTCACCCGCCGCGGCACCGAAGACAGCCACGTCCCGGACCGGCTGAGCACGATCGAACCCCTCGACCGGACACGTGCCGGAGTGATCCGGGAGTTCTCTTTCCGCGGCGCTCCCTCGGGTGGGCGGCACGGCTGGCTGATCGGCGGACAGCCGTACTCACCGTCCCGGATCGACGCGCGGCCCCGGCTCGGCGACGTCGAGATCTGGCGGTTCGTGGCGGACGTGCACCACCCGATCCACCTGCACCTCGTGCAGTTCCGGGTACTGTCCCGCGGCGGCCGCGAGCCGGGGCCCTTCGACGGCGGGCTCAAGGACACGGTCGATCTGCGGCCGGGCGAAGCTGTGGAAGTGATCGCACGGTTCGACGGCTACCGGGGGCGCTATATGTTCCACTGCCACAACGCGGAGCACGAGGACATGGGCATGATGGCCAACTTCGAGACCGTCTGAGCCGAATGTGAAAAACCTTCATGGCGGCGTACCGGCGGTACGTACTACGCTGCGGTAACCACAGCAACGGCGCGGAGGAGAGGCTGTCTATGGGCGACGTGGCGGCACGGCTGGCCGAGATCGTCGGGGACAAGAACCTGCTGACCGGCGAGGCGATCTCCGAGGACTACGCGCACGACGAAGCGTTGACCGCGGAGCCGCAGAAGCCTGCGTACGTCGCGAAGCCGGCAACCGCGGAGGAAGTCGCGGAGCTGCTTAAGGCCGCTTCGGAACACAACGTGCCTGTCACCGCGCGAGGCTCCGGAAGCGGCTTGTCCGGCGCCGCGCGACCGCGTGCGGACGGGCTGCTGATCTCCTTCGAGCGGATGAACGCCGTCCTCGAAGTCGACACCGGCAACCACGTCGCCGTCGTGCAGCCCGGCGTCACCCTCGCCGAACTCGACGCGAAGACCGCCGAGGCAGGGCTCAGCTACACCGTCTACCCCGGCGAGCTGAGCGCGAGCGTCGGCGGGAACGTCGGCACCAACGCCGGCGGCATGCGCGCCGTCAAATACGGCGTCACGCGCAACAACGTGCTCGGCCTGCAGGCCGTGCTGCCGACCGGCGAGATCCTCCGCACCGGCGGCAAGACGTCGAAGATCTCCACCGGCTACGACCTCACGCAGCTGATCATCGGCTCCGAAGGCACCCTCGCGCTGGCCACCGAGATCACCGTCAAGCTGCACCCGCGGCTCACGCACGGCGCCACGGTGCTCGCCCCGTTCGGCAACCTCGCCCAGGTGATGGCCGCCGTGCCGGCGATCCTCTCCAGCGGGCTCGCGCCGCACATCCTCGAGTACATCGACAACCTGACGATGGCCGCGATCGTCTACAACGAGAAGCTCGAGCTCGGCGTCCCGGACAAGATCCGCGAGACCAGCGAGGCCTACCTCGTGGTCGCGCTGGAGAACCGGGACGACGCGCGGCTGCACGAGGACGTCGAGACGGTCGGCGAGCTGCTCGGCGAACTCGGCGCGACCGACGTCTACGTCCTCGAAGGCCCCGCCGCGCGCAAGCTGATCGAAGCGCGCGAGAAGGCCTTCTGGACCGCGAAGGCGGCCGGTGCCGACGACATCATCGATGTCGTCGTACCGCGCACCGCGATGCCGGAGTTCATCACCAAGTCGCGTGAGCTCGCGATGGCCGCGGGCGGCGGCGCGCTCGGCTGCGGGCACGCCGGCGACGGCAACGTCCACTTCGGGATCTTCTGCAAGGACGCGGACAAGCGTAAGCAGCTGTTGACCGACATCTTCGCGTACGCCATGGAGCTGGGCGGCGCGATCTCCGGCGAACACGGCCTCGGCCGCACCAAGGCGAAGTACCACCAGGAACTCGAAGACCCGGCGAAGATCGAGCTGATGCGCCGGATCAAGCAGAGCTTCGACCCCGCCGGGATCCTCAACCCCGGCGTTCTCTTCCCCGAAGGAACCGAATGAGCGAGATGAACGGCGCCCAGTCCCTGATCCGCACGCTGGTCGACGCCGGCGTCGAGGTGTGCTTCGCGAACCCCGGCACGTCGGAGATGCACTTCGTCGCCGCACTCGACACCGTTCCGGAGATGCGCGGCGTGCTCGCGCTGTTCGAAGGCGTCGTCACCGGAGCTGCCGACGGGTACGCGCGCATCGCGGACAAGCCCGCCGCGACGCTGCTGCACCTCGGTCCCGGCCTGGGCAACGGCCTGGCGAACCTGCACAACGCGCGTCGCGCGCACACGCCGATCGTGAACGTCGTCGGCGACCACGCGACTTACCACAAGCAGTACGACGCGCCGCTGGAGTCGGACATCGAGGCCCTCGCCGGCTCGCTGGAAGGCTGGGTGCGCCGCTCCGAGCACACGAAGGACGTCGGAGCGGACGCCGCCGCCGCGGTCGCCGCGTCGCAGGACGCTCCCGGCCGCGTCGCCACGCTGATCCTGCCCGCGGACGCTTCGTGGGGTGACGGCGGCGAGACGTGCGCGCCCGTTCCGCCGCGCGTGCCGCAGGCCGTCGACGCCACTACCGTCAAGGACGTAGCCGCCGTGTTCGGCGCCGGCGAGCCGGTGGCGCTGCTCATCGGCGGCGGCGCGTGCCGCGAAGAGGGCTTGCGCGCGGCCAGCCGGATCGCCACCGCGACCGGCGCGAAGGTGTTCGTCGAGACGTTCCCGGCCCGCTTGGAGCGCGGCGCGGGTCTACCGGTGATAGAGAGGCTCGGCTACCTCGCGGAGCAGGTCACCTACCAGCTCGACGGGATCAAACACGTCGTCATCGCGGGCACGAAGGCGCCGGTGTCGTTCTTCGCCTACCCGGGCAAGCCGAGCGACCTTACGCCGGAAGGTGGGCAGGTGCACACGCTTGCGTCGGTCGGCCAGGACGTCACGCGCGCGCTGAACGACGTCGCCGACCTCGTCGCCGCGGACACCGAACCGGTGCTGGCGCCGGCATCCCGGCCCGCGCTGCCGAGTGGTCCGCTGACCCCGCAGAACTGGGTCGACGTCATCGGCGCGCTGCTGCCGGAGAACGCGATCATCGCCGACGAGGCCAACACGTCCGGCCTGATGCTGCCGACGGCGACGGCCGGCGCGCCGCGGCACGACGTCCTCACGCTGACCGGCGGCGCGATCGGCTACGGCATGCCGGTCGCGACCGGGGCGGCCATCGCCGCGCCGGACCGGCCGGTGCTGAACCTGCAGTCCGACGGCAGCGCGCTATACACCGTATCGGCGCTGTGGACGCAGGCGCGCGAGAACCTGAACGTGACGACGGTGCTGCTCAACAACCGCGCGTACGCGATCCTGCGGCTGGAGCTGCAGCGCGTCGGCGCGGCGTCGGGCGGCCCGAAGGCGAACGACCTGCTCGACCTCTCGCGGCCGGACATGGACTTCGTCAAGATCGCGGAGGGCATGGGCGTGCCGGCGACGCGGGCGACCACGGCCGAGGAGCTGGCCGAGCAGCTGCAGCGGGCCTTCGCCGAACCGGGTCCGCACCTCATCGACGCCGTGGTGCCGCCTCTGCTCTGAACCGGACTATTCTCCCGGGCACACCTAGAGCCCGGGAGCGGCGGATGAGCGAAGACGAACACGCGAAGCGGGGCATCGACCTCGAGCGGCCGAACGCGGCGCGCGTGTACGACTACATGATCGGCGGCCAGCTCAACTACGCCGTCGACCGGATGTTCGCCGACCAGATCCGGAGCGTGCTGCCGAACGCGCAGCACATGGCGCTGACCAACCGGGCGTGGCTGCGCCGCGCGGCGCGGTTCGCGGCGGAGCAGGGCGTCCGGCAGTTCCTCGACATCGGCTCCGGCATGCCGACCGTCGGGCACGTGCACGAAGTCGTCCAAGCGATCGACCCGGCCGCGCGGGTGGTCTACGTCGACAACGAGCCGATCGCGGTCGCGCACAGCGAGATCGTCCTGGAGGGCAACGACAACGCGGCGATGGTCCAGGCCGACGCCGAGTACCCGGACGAAGTGCTGGACCACCCCACCACCGAGGCGCTGCTGGACTTCAGCGAGCCGGTGATGATGATCATGGCGGCGTTCGTGCACTTCATCCCGGACTCGCGAGACCCGGCGGGACTGATCGCGACCTACCGCGACGTGCTCGCGCCGGGCAGCTACCTCGCGTTGTCGTCGGGCACGTGGGAGGGGCAAGGCGAAGAGTCGCAGCGCTCGGTGGCGTTGTACGAGAAGAGCGGTACGCCGTTGACGCTGCGCTCGCCCGACGAACTGCGCGCGCTGGTGAAGGGCTTCGAGATCTTGCCGCCGGGCGTGGTGTTCACGCCGGAGTGGCGTCCGGACGGGCCGCTCGAAGACCCTCCGGAGCAGTCGGGCGGGCTGGCACTCGTCGCTCGCAAGGAGTAGCCGGCGCTATCCTCACTGTCGCATCGACGGAGGGGGACGGCGTTGACCGACGACCACGCGCCGCGCGGGATCGACTTCGACAAGCCGAACGCGGCGCGCGTGTACGACTACCTGATCGGCGGCAAGCTCAACTACGCCATCGACCGGATGTTCGCCGAGCAGATCCTGCAAGTGCGCCCGGAGTCCCGGGAGCTGGCCCTGCTGAACCGGCGCTGGCTGCGCCGGGCGGTGCGGTTCGGCGCCGAGCAGGGCATCCGCCAGTTCCTGGACATCGGCTCCGGCATGCCGACCGTCGGGCACGTGCACGAAGTCGTCCAGGCGATCGACCCGGCCGCGCGGGTGGTCTACGTCGACAACGAGCCGGTCGCCGTCGCGCACAGCGAAATAGTGCTGAAGGACAACGAGAACGCCGAGATGGTGCAGGCGGACGCCGAGGTCCCGGAGGATGTCCTCGAGCACGAGACCACCGAGATGCTGCTGGACTTCGACCAGCCGGTCATGCTGATCATGGCCGCGTTCGTGCACTTCATCCCGGACGAGCGCGACCCGGCCGGCTTGATCGCCGCCTACCGCGACGCGCTCGCGCCGGGCAGCTACCTCGCCTTGTCGTCGGGCACGTTCGAAGGCCAGGGCGAGGAGGTGCGTCGCGCGGCGGAGATGTACCAGAAGAGCGGCACGCAGGTCGTGGCCCGCTCGAAGGACGAGCTGCGCGCGTTGCTGGACGGCTTCGAGCTCGTGCCGCCGGGGGTCGTGTTCATTCCGGAGTGGCGGCCGGACGACCCCGGCGACGTCGGTGAGCACCCGGAGCTGGCGAGCCAGCTCGCACTGGTGGCGCGCAAGAACTGAGGATGTCTCACGTCGGCTATTCTCGCCGTCACACCGGACCGTGGAGCGGCGAATGAGTGAAGACGAGTACGCGCGGCGTGGCATCGACCTCGACAAGCCGAACCCCGCGCGCGTGTACGACTACATCCTCGGCGGCCAGCTCAACTACGCCGTCGACCGGATGTTCGCCGACCAGGTGCTCGCCGCGCAGCCGAACGCGCGGGAGCGCGCCCGGCTGAACCGGCAGTGGCTGCGCCGCGCCATCCGGTTCGGGCTCGACCACGGGATCCGGCAGTTCCTGGACATCGGCTCGGGCATGCCGACCGTCGGGCACGTCCACGAGATCGCGCACGCCGTCGACCCGACCGCCCGCGTCGTCTACGTCGACAACGAGCCGGTCGCCGTCGCGCACAGCGAGATCGTGCTGGAGGACAACGAGAACGCGGTCATGGTGCACGCCGACGCGGAGTTCCCGGACGACGTCCTCGAGCACGAGACCACCGAGATGATGCTGGACCTGGACCAGCCGGTGATGGTCGTGATGGCGCTGTTCGTGCACTTCATCCCGGACGAGCGCGACCCGGCCCGGCTGATCGCCGCCTACCGCGACGCGCTCGCGCCCGGCAGTTACCTGGCGATGTCGTCGGCCACCCCCGAGCAGCAGAGCGACGGCACCGCCCGCGCGGTCGCGATGTACCAGAAGAGCGCCAACCCGGTGACGCCCCGCACGGCCGACGAGCTGCGCGCGCTCGTGGACGGCTTCGAGATCCTCGACCCGGGTGTCGTGTTCATCCCGCAGTGGCGGCCGGACGATCCGGCGGACGTGCCGGAGAACCCGGCCGAGTGCGGCGGGCTCGCGCTGGTGGCGCGCAAGAACTAGACGGCCCCGAACTCAGACGGCACCGACCAGTTCGGGCGCCACCTTTGACCTCGGTACCAGTCCCGCGAGCAGCACGCCGGCGAGCGCGGCGCACGCCGCCACGGCGAAGGTCGCCCGGAAGCCGAACAACGACGGCACCGTCAACCCGCCGACGGTGATCGTCAGCTGGGCCAGCATCGCCGCCATGACCGCGCTCGAAACCGCCGTGCCGACCGAGCGCATCAGGGAGTTCAGGCCGTTCGCGGACGCCGTTTCGGTGACCGGCACCGAGCCCATGATCAGCGCGGGCATCGCGGCGTAGGCGATGCCCACGCCGGCGCCGATGATCACCGACGCCGTGATCAGCTCGACGGCGTTGTCCATCAGCGCGATCGCGAACACGTACCCGAGCGAGATCACCAGCGCGCCGGTCATCAGCGTCGGGCGCGGGCCGAAGCGGGCGATGAGCCGGGCCGACACCGGCGACAGCAGCATCATCACCAGGCCGTTCGGGGCGAGGGTCAGGCCGGATTGGACCATCGTCTGGCCCAGCCCGTAGCCGGTCGACGCGGACGCCTGCAGCAGTTGCGGGAACGACAGCGCCATGGCGTACATCGAGAACCCGACCATGATCGACGCCAGGTTCGTGAACAGCACCGGCCGCCGCGCGGACACGCGCAGGTCGACGAGCGGGTCGCGCCGGCGCAGCTGGTAGGCGGCCCAGGCGAGCAGGACGACGACGGCCGCCGCGGCGAACCCGAGCGTCGGCGTGCTGGTCCAGCCCCACGTGGCGCCCTTGACGACCGGCAGCAGCAGGCAGACGAGGCCGGCGGCCAGCCCGAACGCGCCGAAGTAGTCGAACGGCGCGGGCGTGCGCAGCGGCGACTCCGGCACGAACCGGACGATCAGCAGCGCGAAGAAGAGCCCGAGCCCGGCGGCCATCCAGAACAGCACGTGCCAGTCGGCGTTCTCCGCGACGATCGCCGCGACCGGCAGCCCGATCGCGCCGCCCACGCCGAGCGTCGCGCTCATCAGCGAGATCGCGCCGCCGACGCGTTCGGCCGGGAGCTCGTCGCGCATGATGCTGATGCCGAGCGGGATGACGCCCATCGCGCAGCCCTGCAGCCCGCGCCCGAGGATCTGGAACGCGAGCGCGCCCGTCGTCGCGGACACCACCGAGCCGGCGATGAGCAGCGCGAGGCTGACGAGGATCATCCGGCGCTTGCCGTAGAGGTCGCCGAGGCGCCCGCTGACCGGCGTGATGACGGACGCGGCCAGCAGCGTCACGGTGACGACCCACGACGCGTCGGCCGCCGAAGCGTTCAGCAGCCGCGGGAACACCGGGATGAGCGGCACGACCAGCGTCTGCATGAACGACGCGACCAGCCCGCACGACGCGAGCACGACGACGATCGCGCGGCCGGACCGTCCGGTCTCGGACACCAGCACACCCCCGGTGTGTAATTAGTACGCATCATGCAACTTCATGCACTGTACCCACCGGGTGGCTGGTTTCGGTCCGATTGGTGATTCGTCACAGCCAGGTGCGGACACCTCCGTGGCCGGAGCAGGTGCCGGAGCGGTGCTGGCTGTAGCTGTAGGTGCCGTCCTTGCAGAGCGCCGTGGCGCCGGCGGGGTTGTCGCTGGGGCGGTGGACGCAGTTGCCTTCGGAGTTCCGGTAGTAGTCGGCACCGCACTCGGCCGGCTTCGGCGCGGCCTGCGTGGTGGTCTTCGGCGCTGCCTTGGGCTTGGCCACGGTCGTCTTCGGCGCGACGGCCTGCGCCTGCGTCGGCACGGTCGTGACCACCGGCGCTTCGGACGTGGCGGTGGGCGTGTCCGTCGTACTCGGAACGGTGGCCGTCGGCGATGTGTACGAAGTCGCCGGTGCGTCCAGAACACCGACCCCACCCGGATCCTTCGCCGGCACCGAACCGACACCGCAGCCCGCGACCAGCAGGCCGGCGGCCAGGATCCACCCCAGTTTCTTTCCCACGACGACTCCTTAGCAACACGAACCAATGCCGCCGTAGTCGCTGCGCCGGAAGTGTTTGTTACGGCGCCTAGACTCGCCGCATGGCCTGGTTGCGGCGTTGGGCTCCCGAACTGGCGGTCACCGTCGCGGTGCTGGTCGGTTCGCTGTTCGCCGTCCTGAACGACGGCGCCAAGCCCGCGAACCACGCCGCCGTCGGCTGGGTGCTCACCGTTCTCGGCTGCGCGGCCGTTTTCTTACGGCGTAAGTACCCGTTGACGGTCGCGGGGTTAACGCTCGTTTGCTGCGGCCTCTACTACCCGCTCACCGATCCCGACGGGCTCGTCCTGCTCGCCTTCGCGTACGCGCTCTACAACGCGGCCGCGGCGGGACGGATCCGCGGAGCCGCGCTGCTCGTCGTCGCCGCGATGGCCGGCGTCGCCGTCGGCGAGGTCAGCTCGCGGACCGGGCGGCACGTCGACAACTTCGCGTTCTTCCTGATGACGGGCTGGTTCGTCGCACTCGTCGCCGGCGGTGCCGTCGCGCACTACCGCGCCGAAGCCGAGCGCACCAAGGAGGCCGAAGCCCGCGCCCGCGCCACGGACGAGCGGCTGCGCATCGCGCGCGAACTGCACGACGCCCTCGGGCACCATCTATCACTGATCAACGTCCAGGCGGGTGCCGCGCTGCACCGGCGTGATCCCGCGCAGGCCGAAGAGGCGCTCGGCACCATCAAGGACGCCAGCAAGACCGCACTCCAGGAGTTGCGTGCGACGCTCGGCATGCTCCGCCAGGCCGACCAGCCGAGCCTGTCCCGCGTCGCCGAACTGGCCGAGTCGGTCGGCGCGTCCGGGCTGACCGTCCGGACCGAGATCGACGGCGACGCCCGCGACCTGCCGCCGGACGTCGAGCACGCCGCTTTCCGCGTGGTGCAGGAAGCGCTGACGAACGTCGCGAAGCACGCCGGCGCGAAGACCGTCGTCGTCCGGCTCGGGTACGGCACCGACGCGCTGTCCGTGCAGGTCGACGACGACGGCCGCGGCGGCGACGCCCCACCGGGCGCCGGGATCCGCGGCATGGCCGAACGCGCGCGGGCGCTCGGCGGCGAGCTGACCGCGGCGCCGCGCGAAGGCGGCGGTTACCGGGTGCGCGCCCGGTTGCCGGTGCGATGATGGGCCGATGATCCGGGTCCTGCTCGTCGACGACCAGCGGCTGGTCCGCGCCGGCTTCCGGTCCATTTTGGACGGTGAGGACGACATCGACGTCGTCGCCGAGGCCGCCGACGGCCGCGAAGCCCTGCAGGCCGCGCACGACCACCGCCCGGACGTCGTGCTGATGGACATCCGCATGCCGGTGCTCGACGGCCTCGCCGCGACGAAGCACCTCCTCGAAGACCCCGCCGTACACAGTAAGGTCGTCATTCTTACAACGTTCGACCTGGATGAGGACGTCTACGGCGCGCTGCGCGCGGGTGCGAGCGGGTTCCTGGTCAAGGACACCGAGCCCGAAGAGCTGATCCACGCCGTGCGCGTGGTCGCCCGCGGCGACGCGCTGCTGGCCCCGTCGATCACCCGGCGGCTGATCTCGGAGTTCGCCGCGCGCGTCACGCGCCCGGCCCCCGCCCCCGCACTCGACCGGCTCACCGACCGCGAACGCGAGGTCCTCTCGCTGGTCGCGGCCGGCCTGTCGAACGACGAAATCGCACGCGAACTGACGCTCAGCCCGGCGACGGCGAAGACGCACGTCAGCCGCATCATGACGAAGACCGGCATGCGCGACCGCGCGCAGCTCGTCGTCCTCGCGTACGAGTCCGGCGCGGTGACGCCGAGGTGGCTCACCCCCTAGCCGTACTCCCGCGGGGGTACGGGAAACGCCTTAAGGGACACCGCCGGGAGCACGGCAAGTGTCCTCCGCTGCGCGACGCGCAGTAGTGCCCTCGCGGCGAATCCTTGTCCACCATGGACACCATCACTCGCCCCACCGGGGGAAGCCTGGCGAAACTGGCCGGCTGGGCGCAGCGCCACCGGTGGCTCGCCGTCGCACTCTGGGCGCTGGTCCTCATCGGCGTCACGTTCACCTCCCGCCTCACCGGCAGCGCCTTCCACGACGACAACTCGCTGCCCGGCACCGAATCGCAGCAAGTCGTCGACATGCTGCAGCACACCGCGCAGTCCGGCGCGTCCGCGCAGATCGTGTTCAAGGCGGACAGCGGGCTCACCACGCAGCGCGCCGCAATCGAGAACACTCTGGGAAATGTCCGATTGCAACCGCACGTGCGGTCGGTGACCGGACCGTTCGAGACACTGTCTCGCGACGGCCGGATCGGCTACGCGACCGTCACCTTCGACACCTCCTCGACCGACCTCCCGTACGACGACATCGTCACGTTCGCCGACGTCGCGAAGCAGGCCGGACCGGTCGAAGTGGCGCTGGCCGGCGACCCGATCGAGCGCGTCTCGGGCGGCGGCGGTCCCGCGGAAGGTGTCGGGCTGCTGGCCGCGCTGGTCATCCTCGTGTTCCTGTTCCGCTCGCTGCTCGCCGCCGGGCTGCCGGTGCTCACCGCGGTGTTCGCCGTCGGTAGCACGCTCGGCGTGATCACGGTCGTCTCGCACCTCGTCGACATCGCGAGCTACACCTCGCCGTTGATGATGCTGGTCGGGTTCGGCGTCGGCGTGGACTACGCGCTGCTCATCTTCTCCCGCTACCGCGGCGAGATCCTCGCCGGCCACGACCGGGACACCGCCGCGCGGCGGGCGCTCGACACCGCCGGACGCTCGGTGCTGTTCGCCGGGACCACGGTGATCATCGCACTGCTCGGCCTGCTCGCGCTCGGGCTCGGCGGGTTGCGCGGAGTGGCACTGGCCGTCGCGCTCACCGTCCTGATGACCATGCTCGCGTCGGTGACGCTGCTGCCCGCGTTGCTCTCGCTGTTCGGCTCGCGGCTCGAACGCGGCATCCGCAAGCACGCCGCCCGGCGCGAGCACGGCAAGACGTGGCGGCGGCTCGCCGACGGCGTCCAGAAGCGACCGGTGGCTCCGCTCGCGGTCGGCCTGATCGTCCTCGTGGGTCTGTCGATCCCGGCCGCGGGCATGCGGCTCGGGCTCGCCGACGCCGGCACCGACCCCGCCGGATCGACGACGCGGCGGGCGTACGACCTGCTGGCCGAAGGCTTCGGACCGGGCTTCAGTGGTCCGCTCGCGATCGTCAGCCAAGACGGCAACACCGCCGCACTGCAGCAGGCGCTCGCCTCGACGCCCGGGATCGCACGCGTGTTAGCGCCGGTTAACCAGACTGTCCTCGTATTCCCGACAACGTCACCGCAGGACGCCGCGACCGCCGAACTCGTGACGCGCCTGCGGACCGATGTCCTCCCCGCACTGCCGGGCCACTACCTGGTCGGCGGCTCGGTGGCGGCCGCGACGGACTTCGCGGACGCCGTCGCCGACCGGCTGCCGCTGTTCGTGCTGGTCGTCGTCGGGCTGTCCGCGCTGCTGCTGATGGTCGTGTTCCGGTCGGTCCTCATCCCGCTCAAGGCGGCGTTGCTGAACCTCCTGAGCATCGGCGCCTCGCTCGGCGTCATGACGCTGGTGTTCGGCGACGGCTGGTTCGGCGCGCAGTCCGGCCCGATCGAGGCGTTCGTGCCGGTGATGATCTTCGCGATCGTGTTCGGGCTGTCGATGGACTACGAGGTGTTCCTCGTGTCGCGCATGCACGAGGAGTGGCGCCGCACCGGCGACGCGCGGCTCGCGGTGCGCGAAGGCCTCGCGTCGACCGGCGCGGTGATCACCGCGGCGGGCGCGATCATGGTGCTGGTGTTCGGCGCGTTCCTGCTGGACCCGTCGCGGATGCTGGCGCAGTTCGGGCTCGGCCTGGCGACCGCGGTCCTGCTGGACGCGCTGGTGATCCGCTGCCTGATCGTCCCGGCGATCATGCGCCTGCTCGGCGCCCGGGCGTGGTGGCTGCCCCGGTGGCTGGACCGCCGCCTGCCGCACGTCGCGCTGGAGCCGTGACGCTTCAGCCCGCCAGCCGGTGCGCCACCGTCGCCGCCAATCGGCGGGCGGGGGCGCACAGGCGTGCGGGCGGCTCGTCGGCGTTCTCGACGTCGACGAGCACCAGCTCGTTCGTCCGTTCTTGCTTGGAGTCGACGTACGCCCGGTAGACGATGGAAACGAGACAATCATCGTCGCCGCGCCCGCGAGGTTGTGTCCACGACGTGAACCCCTCGAGCTGCGCCGGGACCTCCTCGCTCTGGCCGCTGCCGTCGGCGGTGCGGTCGAAGATGACCTTCACGAGCCGCCGGGAGCCGACATAGCTCCAGTCGCACGCCCAGCTTCCGAACGCCGCGACCTGCTTCACCGGACCGCCACCGAGCGCCGCCGTCACCGAAGCCGTGTCCAGCAGCGCGCAGGCGTCCTCGTTCACCAGCGACGTGGCGGGCAGGTCGCGGCGCGGGAGACGGCCCGTGCCCAACACCGCCAAGGCCTTGCCGGCGGCCGCGTCGGCCATGCCGCAGGGATCGGCGCTCGCGCCGGCGTCGACGATCACCTGGTCGTCGTCCGGAAGCAGGAGGATTCGCGTGCAGCCGTCCGGATCGGCGGGCGGGCGCTGGACGCCGACCGCGCCGACCGGCTCGACCGCCGTGGCGAGGTCGGCGGCTCCCGTGGCGAACTCGATCTTCACGTCGACCGGGTCCGGATCGGCCGTGGGCCCGTGCACCAAGAGGTCGCAGCGGCCGAAGTTGCCGTAGTCGTCGGAGATCTCCACCTCGCCGAAGCGGCTGAGGGCGTTCGCGTCCGTCAGCCCGCAGGGCCGCACCGTCCGAGGGTCTCCCATGACGAGTTCGGGGTGCGCCGCCACCACGGACGCCGTCTGCGAGGTCAAACCGTCGCCGCCGGCGATGCCCGCGACGTAGCCGACGACGGCGACCGCGACGACCGCGGCGGTGGTGCGCAGCCGCCACGACCGTCTTGCGGCACCGGCCGGGGCCGCCGGCGGGTACGGGTCGTCCGGCCGCGCGATCCACGCGTCTTCCTCGGTTTCCTTGACCTTGACCCGGATCCGCCGGAAGGTCGCCGGGTCCACGATTGTGCTGTGCCACACGACTTCGCGGTAGAACCAGGCTGAGGTGATCGCGACGAGCACGCCCCGGGACTCCGTCAGCGCGTCCCTGAGTTGCTGCACTTCGAGCAGGCGGGAAGCCGTGATGATCGATGGCCCCTGTGGTCCGTGCGCGTCGTCGCTGATTTCGCCCGCGTGCAACGCGACACGCACCCTCAGGCGTGCCTGCCTGCGGTGCCTCACGTTGTACGCGCGGATTGCCTCGACGAGGGCGAACGGAACGCGTTCGACCAAGAGTGCCTTGGGGAACTCGGCCGGAACGAACACGCAGAAGCCGTCGCCGTTGTCGTCGCACCGCAGGGCGTGCCACGGGAAACCGGCCGCGGCGAAGGCGGTCTTCAGCGCGTCGTGGAGTCCTTCTCGCAGCGCGGCACGGTCATGCGTCGTCCGCTTTGCGGCGCCGTATTTCTCCATGTCGACCGCGAAGATCGCGTGGTGCATGGCCGGAAGCATCCGCCGACCGTACTCGCCGGACCGCTCGGGCTGATTGGATCCAGCCCGATCAGGTGACGCTCCCCCAGGCCGTCGGCGTCTCGGACAGGCGGAAGGCCAGGATCCCGCCGCGCAGGAAGGACGCGTCGACCTTCCAGTCGCGCTGCGGCCGGCCGTCCCGACGGACGTCCTGAATGTACTTCCCGCTGCCCGACGTCGTGATCCGGATCGGCGCACCGCCCGCCGGCCGGATCACGGCGCTCGGGAACAGCGGGCTCGACAGCAGCAGCTCGCCCGTCCCCGGCGTGCGCGGGTAGATGCCGAGCGCGGCGAAGACGTACCAGGCGGACATCGTGCCGAGGTCGTCGTTGCCGGGCAGGCCGGACGGTCCGGTGCCGTACACGGACGACACCAGCTGCCGGACGGTCTCCTGGGTCTTCCACGGCTGCCCGAGCTCGTTGTACAGCCACGGCGCGTGGATGTCGGGCTCGTTGGTCGGGTCGTACTTGAGCGGGCCGCCGCCCTTGAGCTGCCAGTTGCCGCTCGCGTCGTGGAAGAAGCCGTCGAGCCGGGTCGCCGCGGCGGGCTTGCCGCCCATCGCGTCGGCGAGACCGGAGACGTCCTGCGGGACCATCCAGGTGTAGGCCGCCGCGCTGCCCTGCGCGAAGCCGCGGTCGCTCGCCGGGTCGAACGGCGTCACCCAGCTGCCGTCGACGTTGCGGGCTTGCGCGTAGCCGGTGTCCGGGTTGAAGACATTGCGCCAGTACGCACCGCGCGCACGCATCTCCGCGGCTTCGCGCGTGCGGCCCAGCAGCTCCGCGAAATGTCCGATTGCGGAGTCCGCTACGGCGTCTTCCAGCGTTTCCGCGGCGCCGCCCCAGCAGTGGCAGACGTCGTTCGGCGCGTAGTGCGACGTGACGTACTGCGTAAGGTTGGGCCGCTGGCTGACGCACTGCCCGGGACAGCCGGCGTCCTGCAGGCCTTCGGGCCGAGACACCGTAGCCTGCCGATACAGCGTATCGAACGCGCCGCGGTAGTCGAAGTTGCGCACGCCCATCGCGTAGAACGTCGCGATCGTCGCCGCGGACGGGTCGCCGGTCATCACGTGCGTCGCGCCGTTGACGTGCACCCAGCGGTCCCAGACGCCGTCGTTCTGCTTCGCGTAGTTGTACAGCGATTGCGCGAAATTCCCCGCGACGCGCGGCTCCACCAGCGCCAGGAACTGCACCTGCGCGCGGTACCGGTCCCAGCCGGAGAAGTTGGAGTACTGCGCGTCCTGGCCGCGTTCGACGCGGTGCGGCTTGCCGTCCATGCCGAGGTACTGGCCGTCGACGTCGCTGACCAGGTTGGGCTGCTGCAGTCCGTGGTAGAGCGCCGTGGTGAAGGTGATCCGCTGGTTCGCGGAGCCACCGGCGACGTTCACCCGGTCGAGTTCAGCGTTCCAGGCCTTCTTCGTCCCGCCGGCCACGCTGTCCACTGTGGACTTCTTCGGCTGCTCGGCTCGGAGGTTGCGTTCCGCGCCTTCGAGGGAGACGTAGGAGATCGCGATCCGCATGGTGACCTTGCTGCCGGGCGCGAAGGTGACGTAGCCGCCGGAACCGCGTCCGGCGCGGTCCTTGCCGGTCGCGTAGCCCTCGCCGCCGGTCTGGTCGGTGCCGCCGGGCTGGAGCGTCGCGTCCTTCCACGTCCCGGTGCCGGTGACGGCCTGGTCGAACTGCGCGGTGAAGTACAGGCGGTAGTACGACTTGCGGTTGTTGACGCCGCCGTTCGCGCGGCGGCCGCAGAAGGCGCCGGTGAGCACGGACCCGGTCACACGCCGGTTCGCCGCGTCGATGTGGGTCTCGGCGTCTTCGCTGCCGTTGAGGGAGTTCGACGTCCGGAAGAGCAGGCTGGCCGGTTTGCCCTGCGGGTACGCCAGCGTGCCGATCGCGGTCCGTTCGGTGGCGGCGACGTCGGTCGTGACGCCGTTCTGCAGACCGAGGCGGTAGCGGCCGGGCGTCGCGGCTTCGTCGGCGTGGCTGAAGTTGCTCGCGTAGACGGCGTCGGTGGTGTCGGCGGTCGGCGACGAGGTGACGTCGCCGGCGAAGGGCAGGATCGGCACGTCGCCGGCAGCGCCGGGGTTGCAGCCGGCGCCGTTGACGTGGGTGAGGCTGAAGCCGCGCAGGCGCGTGGTGTCGTACTGGTAGCCGTTGGCGGCGCCGGTCGACGTCTGGTCGTCGCGGGTGCTGGTCGGGCTCCAGGCGAGCATCCCGAAAGGCGCGGTCGCGCCGGGGTAGGTGTTGCCGTCCCCGGCCGAGCCGATGAGCGGATCGACGAAGTCGGCGGAACTCAGGTCGGCGGCTGCCGACATCGTTGTCAACGTCGAGGCGAGCAGGGTGGCGGCAATCGCCACCGTGACAGGACGGCGCATGGGCGGAGGTTAACCCGCGTTCAGTGGCTTCCGGGCGAACGCGAACGGACAAACTGCCGGACACTTCGGCTCGCGGCGAACGCTCCGCTGCCTACGTTCGCGGTCATGGAGATCAAGCCCCGGATCCTGTACTTCGGCACCCCGGTGGTGCTGCTGAGCACCGAGAACGACGACGGCAGCCCGAACCTGGCCCCGATGTCGTCGGCGTGGGCACTCGGGTGGACGGTCGTGCTCGGCATCGCCGCCGACGGCCAGACCGCGCACAACCTCCGCGCCCGCCCGGACCTCGTGATCAACTTGCCCGGCCCGGACCAGTGGGAGGCGGTGGAGCGCCTGGCGCCGCTGACCGGCCGGTTCCCGGTCCCGGCGACCAAGCCGAGGTTCCGCCACGAGCGCGCCAAGTTCGAAGCCGCGGGTCTGACGCCGGAACCGTCGCGGCTCGTGCGTCCACCGCGCGTCGCGGAGTGTCCGCTGCAACTGGAGGCTCGATCACTGATAGAGCAATCGGACACCGCGGGACAGTTCCTGATCGTCGAGGCCGCGGTGCTCGCGGTGCACGCGGACCCGCGCGTGGTGGTTCCCGACACCGAGCACGTCGACCCCGCGGCGTGGAGCCCGTTGGTCTACAACTTCCGGCACTACTTCGGCCTCGGCCCGGAACTCGGGCACAGCTTCCGTTCGGAGACCGCGGGTACCGTCGAGGCCCTCGACGGATCGGGGAACCGAAGGTGATCGCACGCACCTGGCGGGGCTGGGCGCCTGCCAGGTTCCAGGGCGCCGATTACTGCGTCGCCCGGTCCGCGACGAGGTCGGCCACGCCGAGGTGGCGGTCGCGCTCTGAAAACCGTGAAGGCCACCCCGGCGAACGCGGGGTGGCCTTCACACAGTCACTGCTTATTCGTAGATCTCGCCCTTGGCGGCCTTCTCCACCAGCGAAGCCGGCGGCTCGAAGTGGTCGCCGTACCGGGCTGCCAGCTCACGGGACCGGTCGACGAAGCCCTGCAGGCCACCCTCGTACTGGTTGATGTACTGGATGACACCACCGGTCCACGCCGGGAAGCCGATGCCGAAGATCGAGCCGATGTTCGCGTCCGCGACCGACGTCAGCACGCCTTCGTCGAAGCACTTCACCGTCTCGAGCGCCTCGGCGAACAGCATCCGCTCCTTGAGGTCCTCGAACGGCACCTCGACCGAGCCGGACTTGAACGCGTCGCGCAGGCCCGGCCACAAGCCGGTTCGCTTGCCGTCTTCTCCATAGGAGTAGAAGCCCGCGCCGGTCGAGCGGCCCTTGCGGTCGAACTCGTCGACCATCCGGTCGATGACGCCTTCCGACGCGTGCGCCTTCCACGTGCCGCCCGCGGCCTCGATCGCCTCGCGGGTCTCCTTGCGGATCTTGCGCGGCAGGGTCAGCGTCAGCTCGTCCATCAGCTGCAGCGGCGGCGCCGGGTAGCCGGCCTGCGAACCCGCCTGCTCGATCGACGCCGGCTCGACGCCCTCGCCCAGCGCGGCGACGGCCTCGTTGATGAACGTGCCGATGACGCGCGAGGTGAAGAAGCCGCGGCTGTCGTTGACGACGATCGGGGTCTTCTTGATCTGCAGCGTGTAGTCGAAGACCTTCGCCAGCGTCGCCGGCGACGTCTTCTCGCCGCAGATGATCTCGACCAGCGGCATCTTGTCCACCGGCGAGAAGAAGTGGATCCCGATGAAGTCCTCGGTCCGCTGCACGCCCTCGGCGAGGGTGGTGATCGGCAGCGTCGAGGTGTTGGAGCCCAGCACCGCGTCGGCGTTGACGACGCTCTCGATCTCGCCGAACACCTTGTGCTTCAGCTCGACGCTCTCGAAGACGGCCTCGATGACGAAGTCGACGCCCGCGAAGTCGGCCGGGTCACCGGTCGGCTTGATCTTCGCCAGCAGCGCGTCCGACTTCTCCTGCGTGGTCTTGCCGCGCGAAAGGGCCTTCTGCTCGAGCTTCTCCGCGTAGCCCTTGCCCTTCTCGGCCGCCTCGAGCGAGACGTCCTTGAGGACGACGTCGATGCCGGCCTTCGCCGACACGTACGCGATCGCGGCGCCCATCATGCCCGCGCCGAGCACGCCGACCTTCTTGGCCGTGTACTTCTCGAAGCCGTCCGGCCGGGAGCCGCCCGAGTTGATGGTCTGCAGGTCGAAGAAGAACGCCTTCGTCATGTTCTTCGAGACCTGGCCGGTGGCGAGGTGGATGAAGTAGCGCGTCTCGATCGTGATCGCGGTGTCGAAGTCGACCTGCGCGCCCTCGATCGCGGCGGCCAGGATCGCCCGCGGCGCCGGCATGTTCGCGCCCTTGATCTGCTTGCGCAGGTTCGCCGGGAACGCCGGGAGGTTCGCCGCGAAGCTCGGGTTGGACGGCGTACCGCCCGGGATCTTGTAGCCCTTGACGTCCCACGGCTGGACGCCGCCCTCGGGGTTCGCCTTGATCCACGCCTTCGCGGCGGGGACGAGTTCCTCGACCGTGCCGACGAGCTCGTGCACCAGGCCGAGCTCGAGCGCCTTGGCCGGGCGGTGGCGCTGGCCCTGCAGCAGGACGTTCAGCAGCGCGCTCTGGATGCCCAGCAATCGGACAGTGCGGACAACACCGCCGCCGCCGGGCAGCAGGCCCAGCGTCACCTCGGGCAGGCCGATCTGGCTGCCCTTGACGTCGGCGGCGATGCGGTGGTGCGTCGCCAGCGCGATCTCCAGGCCACCGCCGAGCGCGGCGCCGTTGATCGCCGCGACGACCGGCTTGCCGAGCTGCTCGATGCGGCGCATCTGGCCCTTCATCGCGCCGCTGCCCTCGGTCAGCTCGACCGCGTTCTCGGGCTTGGCCTGGATGAGGTCGTTCAGGTCGCCGCCGGCGAAGAACGTCTTCTTGGCGGACGTGATGACGACGCCGGTGATGGAGTCCTTCTCGGCCTCCAGGCGGTCGACCGTGACGCCGAGCGACTCGCGGAAGTCGGCGTTCATGGTGTTCGCCGACTGGTTCGGGTCGTCCAGGGTCAGGGTGACGATGCCGTCGGAGTCCTGCTCCCAGCGGATGGTCTTGCTCTCGGCCATTGTGGTCCTCACACCCGCTCGATGATGGTCGCGACGCCCATGCCGCCGCCGATGCACAGGGTCACCAGGGCGCGGCGCGCCTGGCGGCGTTCCAGCTCGTCGACCACGGTGCCGACCAGCATCGCGCCGGTGGCGCCGAGCGGGTGGCCCATGGCGATCGCGCCGCCGTTGACGTTGACCTTGTCCTCGTCGAGGTGCAGGTCCTTGATCCACTTGAGCACGACGGACGCGAACGCCTCGTTGAGCTCCCACAGGTCGATGTCCTCGGGCTTGAGGCCCGCGGCCTTGAGGACCTTCTCGGTGGCCGGGGTGGGGCCGGTGAGCATGATCGTCGGCTCGGAGCCGATCGACGCGGTCGCCACGATCCGGGCGCGCGGGGTCAGCCCGAAGGTCTTGCCGACCTGCTCGGAGCCGACGAGGACCAGCGCGGCGCCGTCGACGATGCCGGAGGAGTTGCCGCCGGTGTGGACGTGGTTGATGCGTTCGACCGAGTGGTACTTCTGCAGCGCGACGGCGTCGAAGCCGCCCATCTCACCGATCATCGCGAAGGCCGGCTTGAGCTTGCCGAGGCCCTCGACGGTGGAGCCGGGACGGCGGTGCTCGTCGTGGTCGAGGACCGTGACGCCGTTGATGTCCTTGACCGGGACGACGGACTTGGCGAAGTAGCCGCCGGACCAGGCCGCCTCGGCGCGGTCCTGCGAGCGGACGGCCCAGCGGTCGACGTCCTCGCGGGAGAAGCCCTCGATGGTCGCGATCAGGTCGGCGCCGGTGCCCTGCGGGACGATGTAGTTGTCGTACGCGGTGGCCGGGTCCATGAACAGCGCGCCGCCGTCGGAGCCCATCGGTACGCGCGACATCGACTCGACGCCGCCGGCGATGATCAGGTTGTCCCAGCCGGAACGGATCTTCTGCGCGGCGGTGTTGGTGGCTTCCAGGCCGGAGGCGCAGAAGCGGTTGAGCTGCACGCCGGCGACGGTCTCGGGCAGGCCGGCGTTCAGCGCGGCGGTGCGCGCGATGACGGCGCCCTGCTCGCCGACCGGCGAGACGACGCCCAGGACGATGTCGTCGATCGCCTTCGGGTCGAGGTTCGGGTGGCGGACCTTGAGCTCTTCGATCAGGCCGACCACCAGGTCGACCGGCTTGGTGCCGTGCAGGGCACCGCCCTTGTTCTTGCCGCGAGGCGTGCGGATCGCCTCGTAGATGTAGGCCTCGCTACTCACAGAACCTCTCCTCGCGAGCGGTGGACGTCGTCGTTCCGTGGCCGATGATACCGACCGGTAGTGCTAATGGCCATTAACATATCGCCGGGTAACCCTAAGGTGTCAATGGGTTGCGGGTGTGCCGTGAGCCGCTATCGTTCACTCACCATGACCGACGTCGAGCGCAGCACGCGACCCCGCGACCGCAAGGCCCAGCTGGCCGCGGTGGCGGCGGAGCTGTTCCGCGCCCGCGGCTTCCCCGGGGTCGGCATCAAGGACATCGCGGACGCGGCGGGCGTCACGGGGCCGGCGCTGTACCGGCACTTCGCGGACAAGCAGGCGATCCTTTCTTACGTTGTACTAAACGGCTTCGAGGACCTGGAGGAGGCGACGGCGGAGGCGCTGTCGGACTCCGTTCCCGCGTCTGACCAGCTCGAAGGCTTGCTGGGCCGGCTGGCGACCCAGGCGGTCGAGCGACGCGAGATCGCGGCGCTGTGGCGTTGGGAGGGCCGACACCTCCCCAAGGAGGACCAGCGCGAGATCGCCCGCCGCTCGACGCTGGCGCTGACGACGTGGTCGAAGGCACTGCTGGTCCAGCGCCCGGACTTGCCGGCCGAGGACGCGGAGCTGCTCTGCTGGGCGGCTCTATCAGTGTTCGGGAGCGTGTCGGTCCACCACACGTCAGTGGCGCGCCGCCGGTTCGCCGCGCTACTGGTCGAACTGGCGCTCGATGTGCTCAACGCCACACTGCCGGCGCCGTCGTCACCGCCTTCGTCGCCGATCGCGGGTCTCGGCACGCCGTCCCGTCGCGAGCAGGTCCTGGCGGAGGCGACGGCGCTGTTCGCCCAGCGAGGCTTCCACGACGTGAGCATGGAGGACATCGGAGCGGCGGCGGGCATAGCGGGCCCGAGCGTGTACCGCCACTTCCCGAGCAAGGCGGCGCTGATGGTGGCCATCGGCCACCGCGCGGCGGACAGGCTGGCACTGGCGGCCGAGCGGGCCATGCAGACGTCGGACGAGCTCTCCGCCTTGCGCCGGCTGGCGGCGTCGTACGTGCACACGATTCTGCACACGCCGGAATTGCTGGTGTCGTTCTCGGCGGACCGGGTGACGATGCCGGACCGCGACAAGGCGGACCTGCTGCGGGTGCAGCGGGATTACGTGGCCCAGTGGGTGACGCTGCTTTCGGCGGTGCGTCCGGAGTTGCCGGTACGGGAAGCGAAGATCACGGTCCACGCGGCGCTGACCATCGCGAACGACCTGGCCCGCACTCGCCGCTTGGCGACGCGGCGACACTTCGAAGCGGAACTCACAACGCTGCTGCACACGGTTCTCGGAATCGGCTAATCGGAACCGAAAGATCCTATTTGCAATTCCAATATCTCCCGAACAAGGGCAAACGGAATGCGCTCAACAGCGGATAGATGCCCACCAGTCGATTCCAAAGCGCAAGGCCGTTGTCACCCTACGTACAGGCGTGCCACATGTCGACACAACCGTCTCCCGGCGTTCGAACGGGCGTACGATGCCAGTCATCTGTCAAACCTGCCTTGAGCTGGGGAAGTTGCTAGGCAGGGCCGCCACGATCGAGCAGCCGACACCATGTTTAACTTACCGCCCTTAAAGACACTTCCCGACGAGGAGAAAATCGGCATGGAGTCGCCTGGGGGGTGCGGGCGGGGCATCAAATCCGAACTCCTCGACCTGAGTGCCGTGTCGCTGTCCGAACTGCGGAAACTGGACTCCGCCGCAGTGCGCCGTTCGATTCGTCATGCCGCCGATCGGACCGCACACATCCCAGTGACCGCGAGCGGCAGTGGCGGCGGCGCCAAACGCGTCGACTGAAGCCGCTCCGGAAGGTTCACCGTGCACACGCAGGACCATGCGACGTCCGCTCCGGGCCTCCACGAGGTCCCGTGGGACACCCTCGACCAGCTGGCTTCCGGTGGTGGCGGAGTCGACGCCATCCGCCTGCTGCGCAGCGCCGACCGCAGTCGCCGGCTGCTCTTGCTGCGTGGGCTGGTCGATCAGGCGACCCCGGACAGCGGCTTGACCGGTCCGCTGCCCCAGGCGCGAGAAGCCTTGGACCTGCTCGAACGAGCAGAGCAAGCCGACCCTGAAGCGCTCGAACGAGTGCTCGCCCACCCCTACACCGGGAGCTGGGCGGGGTACACCACCCGACTGATCGAGCAGAAGCTGACCGGAGAGTGCCCGCTCTGGGTTCACTTCGGCTACCTCCACACGCTCGCCGCCGCGGCCGCCATCCACGCGAAGCTGAACTTCGCCATCCGGGTACCGGTCTGGAACGACACCGTCGTGCTCCCGACGCTGGGGGCGGCGCAACTGGACGAACGCGGCGGCTTCACAACCGCCGTGGTCAGCGCGGCAGCCGGCGGCTTCACGATCAGCGGTGACCGCTCGCAGGTCACCTCCGGCGCGGCCGGGTGGAGCCCGCTGCGGATCTTCCGGTTCACGACCGGCGAACGGCTCCTGGAGCTGGGGCTCGACGATCTGGATCCGCATCGAGGGCTCTACCACCCGATCCCACCCGACCGGCTCGCGGAAGCCGACGTCAAAGTCTGGCAGGACCTGCTCGGCGAGGCTTGGCGGCTGATCGCCGAGCATCTGCCGGAATACGCGGAAGTCCTGCCGATCGGCCTGACGTCGATCGTGCCTGAACCGGCTGTCCCCTTCCGGCTCCCCAGCGCGTCGACGGGCGAGGCCTTCGGAAGCGCGGCGATCGCGGCACCCGACGAACCCGCCACGCTCGCCGCGGCACTGGTGCACGAGTTCCAGCACATCCGCCTGGGCGGGCTGTTGCAGCTGGCCCGGCTGCACGACGACGACCGCACCGAACGGCTCTACGCACCGTGGCGGGAGGACCCCCGGCCGTTGGGCGGCTTGGTGCACGGCGTCTACGCCTTCTTCGGGGTATCGGCGTTCTGGCGAGCGCTGTCGCGGGCACGCCCCGACGACCGGCTCGCCGCGTTCGAGTTCGCCCACTGGCGCGCTCAGACCTGGCAAACCCTCGAAGTGATCCGCGACGACGTCACGCTGACCGAGGCGGGGCGGCGGTTCCTGGCCGAACTCGCAGCCAGGTTCGGGCCGTGGCAGGCCGAGCCGGCCACACCGGAAGCGCTGCGTTGGACAGCGGCCTTGGCCGCGGATCACCGCGCGGGATGGCGGCTGCGTCACATCCGCCCCGAGCCCGGAGCAGTGGACGAACTCGCACGGGCCTGGCAGCACGGACTCGCCTGCCCCCGTGTCGAGCCGGCAGGCCGCCTCGACACGGTCTCGGATGGCGAGTGGTCGAACGCCCGCGCCGACCTGATCCGGATCAGGCTCGGCGAAGACGGCGAAACCCGACTGTCGCAGCTATGGTCGCACGTCCCGGACGTACTCGAAGCCGACCACTGGCTGATCGCCGGCCGGGTCGGGGAAGCCAGGGCCACGTACGCCGCGAAACTCACCGAAGATCCGGACCACGCCTCGGCCTTGATCGGGCTCGGCTTGTCACTCCCGGTCGGCCCGGCTGCACGAGCCTTGCTCGACGCGCCGGAGCTGATCCGCGCGGTGCACCGGAAGCTGCGCGACGCCGGCGGCGCGCCCGCGGTCGAACAGCTCGCCGCATGGGCGGGGGAAGGGCTGCACTGACGCCGCTACAACGGCATCGGGTCGATGTCGCACTCCGCGCGCTCCGCCTCTTCCGCGGCGGCGATCGCAGGGTGTCCGCGCCGGAGCACCCGGCCGATCGCGCCGAGCACCTCCTGGTGCTGGCTGACCGCCTCGCGGATGCGGCCGAGCCGTTCTAGGTCCAAGGCCCGGTTGAGCCGGGCCGCGAGCGCGGTGGGGTGGTTATCAGGCAGCGCCCTGCGCAACCGCGCCAGCGTTTCGGTGTTCATCCGCAGTGAGCGGGGCACGTCGCCGAGCGCGCTCCAGTCGTTCGCTGTGTTGATCAGGCAGGCCAGGACGTGCGGGTGAGCGGGACCGAGCCGGTCACGTAGGCCGTTCAGCGCCCGCTCGTCCCGGGCCAGCGCATTCGCCGGTTCACCCGACAGCCGCAACGTCACCCCGATGTCGACTTCGGCGGCCAGCGTGTGCGGGTGCCGGTCACCAAGGCTGCCGCGATAAAGCGCCAAGGCCTGCTCACCCAACGCAAGGGACTCCCGGAAATCGCCGGCGTTGCGCAGGTCCATCGCGTGGGCCAATGCGCAGGCCATCGCGTTGGGGTGGTTCGAGCCGTACTTGAGGCGGAACCGCTCGAGCGCGCTGCCCGACAGGTTGAGCGAAGCTTCGTGATAGCCGTCTTTGCGCTGGGCCACCGCGAGGTGGTAGTCGCGACGGATGACGCCGTCGGTCTCCGAGTCGAACAGGCCGCGCACCCGTTCCACGACCTTTTCCTGCTCGATGCGCGCCCACGAGTAGTCACCGAGCTCCCGGCGGCAGATGATCATGATGTTCAGGCTGCTGATGGTCTCCCAATTGTCGTAACCGAGAAGCTCCGAGCGACGCTCGTAGGTGTCCTCGCTGAGCCAGCGAGCCTGTTCGTAGTCCCCGGCCAGCAGGAGGGACACGACCAGGTCGTGCGCCGCCCGCAGGGCGATCGGATCGTCGTCTCCGACGAGCGAGCGGACCTTCTCGTAGGTCTGCCGGTTGAGGTCACGAGCCGCGAAGAAGCTCCCGCCGGCCTTCAACCCGACTGCCACCGTGATCTCGGCCCGCATGGCCTGCTCCGAGTCCGGGCCGACAGTCCGCCGGTACAACCGCAGCGTTCTTCTGCTGACCTCGGACGACGCCTCGTACCGGCCGAGCACCCACAGCACGAACCCGAGGTGTTCCGACGCGGCCAGGGTCTGAGGATCTTCAGCCCCGTATCGGTCGCTCCAAGCAGCCACGGCTTCTTCGGCCAGGGCCAGCGACCCGGCGTGGTCACCGGAGAAATACAGGAACTTCATCAGGTTGAGCAGCAGCCGCCGGACCCACGGATCGTCGCAGTCGATCAGGCCGGCGTGCCGCAGGTGCGGCAGCACCATCTGGTAGCGCGGCCACAACGGCGCGGTCTCGGGGTCGTTCGGGTCGAGGTTGGCGAGCAGGAGAGCGGCGCCGTGGCGCATCCTGGCACGGGTTTCGTCGGACATCCGGGCCCGCAACGCCAGCTGCGCGAGCCGGTGCAGGAGCAGGGTGCCGCTGCGGTGATCGAGCTTCGCCAGCCGGCACCGGTTGATATCCCTGAGCGCCCGGTCCAGCAGAACGGGGTCCTCCATGGTGGTGTCCAATTCCGGGGCGATCGAGACACCCCGCACGCCGGCGAACAGGCTCCGGGAAATCGGTTCGGCGGCGAAGAAAGCGCAGACCTGGAGCAACTGGTGTGCGGCCGGGCTACGGGCCGCGAGGCCGTCGAACGAGACGTTCCAGGCAGCCGCCACGGAGATCTCGTCGTCCGACGGCCTGGGCAGGGTATCGAGGATCTCGGTCACCTTTTCCTCGAGCAGCCGGGTGTACTCGCCGACCGGGATTCCGGTTTCGGCGCGCCACGCCGCTGCCTGCGCGAGCGCGATCGGCAGGTCGCCCAGCCTCCGTGCCAGTGCATCGGCGTCCGCGTCCGAGACCGCGGGATCCCGGCGCCGCAGGAGTTCGATGCTTTCCGCACGAGCGAACCGGCCCACGGAGATCGAGTCCGCCGGGAAGTCGCGAGGAGTGTCACGTGCGGTGACAATGGTTCGCCCCGGTCCTCCGGCGGGGATGAAGGGGCGGACGAGTTCGGCCTGGTCGGCGGCGTCGAAGACCAGCAGCCAGCGCCGATAGGGCCGGCCCGCGCGGAGCGCCGCCAGGACGGCGGGCACCGCGGTGAGGGTCTCCTCCGCGCCCGGCAACCGCAGGTGCCGGGCCAGCACGGTCAAGGACGCCCGGATCTGGGTTTCCTCGGGCGCGCTCACCCACCACACGAGATCGTGATCGCGCAACTGCCGGTAGATGTATTCGACGGCGATCTGAGTCTTGCCGAGGCCGCCCGGGCCGTGCAGGACCGCGCAACGCGTCGACCGCAGGCTCGCCCCGAGCCGGTCGAGCAGTTCGCGGCGGCCGGCGAACTCCGCGTTCCGCGCGGGGACCGCACCCCAGACCACCGGGGCGTCCGTGGTGATCCGGCGGATCCGGCGCAGTGAGGTGGCCGCCTCCTCCCGGACGTCCGCGACGAGCCGCTCGTCCGGAACACCTTTGTCGACCAGCGCTGGGGCGCTTCCGTTTTCGTCCTTCGCGGCTTCCCGCTCACCTTGCGCCGCGACGAGCTCCTGCTCCCGCTCCCGCAGCCGTTCGGCTCGACGCGCATAGGGGCCGGAGAGCGCGCGCATGACGACTCTCTCGAGCGAGACCTCCCCCGTCTCGCCGGGCAAAGCCGCGCGGTCGGGATCGGCGAGGGCATCGGCGATCCGCAACAGCACGGGGTGGCGCTCGCCGAACCGCTCTCCGGTCACGGCGACGACGCGCACGGTGTCCGCGCGCCGCCCGGCCGCGAGCAGAGCTTCGCGAATCGCGACCGGGACTTCGAAGACCGCTTCGTTCCCGGTGCCGCCGCCCGCCGACGGCGGTCCGAGGAGTCCGCTCGTGAAAACCTCGGCGAGGTGTGAAGTGCCGGCCTCGGGTACCAGTTCCTCGCGGACGTACCGCGCGATCGGCAGGCTGACCGGAACCGCGGCCAACAGGGTCGCGAGGCGGAACGCCGACGGCGTCGCCACACCGAGGAAGCGCCGGACTCGTTCCTCGGCCGAGCGCGGCGCCGCGGGCTCGTCGTCCGATGTTTCGACCAGTGGCTGGTCGCGGGCGAGCAAAACCGTTCCCGGCACCGGCTCGCCGACCGAGCGCGAGACCAACCGCACCCACCAGCCGAACCACCGGCCGTCGAGTTCGAGCACCGGAACGGGCACCGCACCGGCGACCGCCTTCTCCGGGTCCGCCATGGTCATCCAGGCGTCCGGCAGCTCGAACCCGTACCGGCCGTTCGGCCGGAACGGGCCCGGGGTGGTCAGCATCGCCCGGTGCAAGGGAAGGCCCGTCTTCTTCCACAGGTGCTGCGGCAGGAGGTGCACCAGCGCCACGGGCATCGCTCGGCTCCACTGTGCGAGCAGCGGCGAAACGAGGTCGCGCCGCCACGCTTCGCCGGCGCCGTCGGTCAGGACGAACATCAACCGGTCGCCGTACCAGTCGAGAAGCTCGGCCACGCTGTGCTGCGGAGCGTCCGGGGTCCCGCCGCGCAGCACCGGTGCGAGCGAGCCGTCCGTCGCTCGGGCTTCCGTTTCGAGATAACGGATCCGGACCGTACGGAACGCTCCCAGCTGCTGTACTAGCTTCAGAAACGCCGTCACTTCCGGCTCCCAAAGCGCCATCGACGTACCCGCGTCGACGATGACCGTCAGATCGAGGACCCGGGTCGTCGGGGCGGGCTTCAGCACGGGCAACCAAAGACCGTCCTGGACCGCTTGCTCGGCGGTCAGGTCCTCGTCCAGCTCGAGATCGTCTTCTCGCGAAGAGGGGCGTAGCTGCTTCAGCGGCCGAAGCGCCCGCAGGATGTCTGGGCCGCCGGGCATCGTCGACGGCTTTCGGGCCAGGGCGTTCCACAGCGTCCCCGGCAGGCTGCCGCCCCCGCCGATCTCCCGGCCCGGCTCGCGCGCGAGGGAACGCGGGCGCGGTCCAGCGGCCGGCCCCGCCTCCGCGGCGGACGGCGGGTCCGCTCGCGGTTCCGGATCGCGGACGGGACGTGGTGGCTCAGGCGGGGATTCCGGTGTCCGCGGCCGGGGACTCGGTTCCGGTTCCTCCTCCGGCCTCGGCGCCCGTGGTCCCAGCACCGCCGCGAGCCACATCGCGTCGGCGACTTCGCTCCACGACAGCTGCCCGCTCGGAATGTCCTGCGGCTCCCGGCTCATCTCAGGGCACCACGGAGTTCAGCTGCCGCCAGAGAGCGTCCACCAGCCGCGGCCACGAGTCGCCCTCCTCGTGGTAAGCCCCCGAAGTCGCCAGGTAGACGGCTTCGAGCAGCTTGTCGACCGGCAGTCCTCCGTAGGCTTCGCTGCGGCTGACGAACTCCTCGATGATGCGGGACCGGTGGGCGTCCCCCGGGTCCAGCGCATGCGCGGCCACCATGGCCGCCAGCTGCTCGATGTCCGGGTCCTGGATCTCCAGCCGGAGGCACCGGCGCAGGAACGCGGGCGGGAAGTCGCGGTCACCGTTGCTGGTGATCACCACGAAGGGGAAGGCGACACATCGGACCCGGCCGTCCACGACCGTGGCCGTCGAGCCGGGATCGGCGGTGAAGACCTCGACCTCGGGCGTCCGGCTGCGCATCCGCATCAGTTCGGGGATCGCGAATTCACCGTCCTCGAACAAGCTGAGCAGGTCGTTGGGCAGGTCGGCCTCGCTCTTGTCGAGCTCGTCGATGAGCAGCACGCGAGGCAGCCGGCGGGGCAGGAAGACGGTGCCCAGTTCGCCGAGCTGGAGGTATTCGCCGATCGGTGGCTCCGGATCGCTGTCCCGCGCGGCCGATCGGGTACCGGCCGCCTGCGCGCGGCCGATCGCGTCGTAGGTGTAGAGCCCGGCTTTCAGTGTGGTGTGCGAGGTGATCGGCCACCGGAGCACCCGGCCCAGCCCGAGCTCGCGGGCCACGCGGTAGGCGAGGCTCGACTTGCCACTGCCCGGCCGTCCGGTCACCAGCAGCGGGCGCCGCAGGTACAGCGCCGCATTGACCATGTCGATCTCGTGCGGGTCCACATGTCTCGTGACGAGCCGGTGCTCCGAGCCCAACCGCCGGTCCGCCTCGCTTTCGTCCGGGGGTACGACGTCTTGGTCCGGCAGCGGCCCGCCCTCGAACGCGCGCCACGGCGGCGCGGGCGGGAGCAAGTCGGCCAGCGTGGCGCCGTCGAGTGGGCGGCCGGTACCCCGGTAGATCCACCAGTCCGGCCGTTCAGGACGCTTTTCCCCGTTCATCAGCACTCTCCCGCGTCATGTCCGACAGGTAGGGGCCATCGTCGAGAAAGATCAATCTGCTCGGGTCGTCCCACAGGATCACCAGGTCCCGGGCCACCCGGAAGTCGACGGGATCGGTCAGCTCGCGAGAAGCGGCCAGCCGGAAATCCTGGGTTCGCAGGGGAAGCTCGCCGAGCCTGCCACCGTCGACAAGCCACGCGACGATTTCGCGCAGGACGTCGGCTGAAGCGTCGGGATGCCAGAGCAGGACCGGGATCCCGGTCCGCAGTCCCGTCGCCAGCTCGTCCCCGCCCGGTCGCGGTCGCGCCGTCGGCGGCGCGGCGAGCACCATCACGAGCCACCGCCCGTCGCTGAGGACGGCGTCGAGCCGGTGGCGCTCGTCCATGTCTTGTGGACGGCAGTAATACACCCGTTCCGCCGAGGGACTGCCGAGCATCGCTTCCCACCGGATCCGCCACGCGCGGTGCCACTGCGGGGAGAACATCCTTTCCAGTGAACGGATGACGATCGGGTAGTCCAGGAACAACGGCCGTGGATCGCCGGTCTCGTGTTCCTTGCACCACCGGTGGACCGGGAGGTTGACTAGCGCCCGGGGTAGGACGAACTCGAGCGCCACCTCCTGCGGGTGTTCCGACCAGGCGCGTTCGGCATCGACGATCAACCGATCGACGTGGTGTTCGAGCTCCGCGCCGCGGATGGTCGCCATCCCACCGCAGGCCGGTGGCCACTCCCGCGGATCTTCCTGACGCCAGTGAGAGACCACGTGCCGGTCGGGATCGATACCGTCGACCTCCACCATGATCACCAGGTGGAGACGCAAACCGGTGGCACCGGCGGGTTCCTGTTCGGCGCGCAGCGCCCGCAGCCGGGTTTCCCCCTGCACCCGGCGGGCCTGCCAGGTGTTCCACTCCCGCAGTTCGTCGCCGAGCGGCCGGGCACACCGGGCGGCGACCAGCTCGATGAAGGCGAGCGCGGGCGGCAGTCCGTGCGCGGGTGTGTTGAAGTCGGTCAGCAAGCGAAACGCATCCCACGCATCGCCCGGGTCGTCCACCGGACACGCCGGGCTCGCCGCTCTCCGGACGAGTGCCTTCAGTCCCGGCGGGGTGAACCCGGTCAGCGTGGCCCGCAGCCAAAGCAGTTCGGACTCCGGGAGCAGATCGTGCATGCGGGGTTCGTGCACGAGCCGATGCAGAAGCGCGGACTCCGGAGAACCGGGGCGCAGCATGCGGACGGCGTGGTCGAGCGCGTGCATCCCGCCGTCCGCCTTGGCACAGGCGTTGACGACCTCGATCAGATGGTCTCGCCCGGTCACCTGGTCGGAAAGCGTCAGGAGGAAGCCGAGGTTGTCGTGGATCAGGTCCACCAGCAGCGACCGGCTCGACCGGTCGGTGGCCAGACCCGCGCCGGCGAGCACGTTGACGATCGCCTCCCGGACCGCCACCCGGACCGCCGACGGGAAGTGCAGTTCCCGTCCCGGTCCATGGGTTCGTTCTCCGGCCGACACGTGACGAACCACCTCCCCGCCCGGGAGCACGATTCTACCCACCCCAACCCCGGTGTCGTAGTGGGCAAAAGGTGGACACAACGCAGAGAATGGCGGACAGTCTGCGGCGTGCTAGTTGTCAACACCGGCGAATCGGCCACGCCGATGGGCACGCGTCACGCACTGCGTTGCGGGCCAGCCGGTTCAGGTCGCCTGAACGGCCTAACGCGTGCGTCCCTGTCGCCAGCGCCGGGAATGCGAGACAATGCAAAGCGGGCCGACGGGGTCCGTTCTCCCTGTGAGAGGGGTTTTTGATGCAGGCGCCGCGCTCCGGCAGGGAAGCGGAAGTCGAATCCGAGCTTCTCGACCTCAGCGGGGTGTCACTGGCGCGGCTGCGCACCCTCGACAGCGGCGAATTGCGGCAGGCGATGCGGCATGCGGTCGAACGAGTTTCGTACGTCCCGGTGACAGCGAGCGGAAGCAGTGGTGGCAGCGGAGCAAAACGGGTCGACTGAACCATGCTCGCGCCGGAGGACAACGCATCGGCATTGACCCGACATCACCTCTCGTGGACGGATTTCGACGCTCTGGCACGTGGTCTGGGTGGTCCTGAGCCGATCAGTCGGCTCCGCGCGGCAGAGCGAAGCCGACGCCTGCTGCTCATGCGCGCCTTGCTCGACGAGACCACGGAATCCGAGGAGATGTTCCGTCCCTTGCCTTCCCCGGGCGTGGCCTGGGATCTGCTCGCAAGGGCCCAGCACGCGGCCGCCGGGGCCGTGGAAAAGGTTCTCGCCCATCCCTACGTCGGCAGCTGGGTCGGTTACACCACCCGGTTGTACCGGCACGATGTCTCCTCGGACTTCCCGCTGTGGGTTCACGTCGGGTATGTTCGCTGCCTCGCAGCCGCAGCGGCGATCTTGGCCGGAATTGTGTTCGAAATCGAAGTTCCGGCCTGGGGCCGGTACGTCGCGCTGCCCACTCTGGGCATGGCCGAATTGAGCACCGACGATTCCTGCGCCGTCGTGGTCGTACGCGGCCATCACGGTTGCGCCGAGGTCGTTGACAGGCACTTGCGGGTGCACGTGCACCACACCGATCCTCGGTGGCATCCGATCCGCGAAGTCGACCTCATAGCCGCAGGGCGGCGCCTGGCACTCCGCTTGGACGACGTCGATCCGTACCGGGGCTTGTACAAACCTCAGCCGTCGAGCAGGTTGACCACAGCTGAGGTCGAATCCTGGAGAACCGTTCTCGAAGGCGCTTGGCGGTTGCTCGTAACTCACCTGCCCGCCGTCGCCGAGGCATTGCCGGCAGGTCTCGAGTCCGTGGTCCCGGAGCCTGCGGTCCCATTCCGCCTGCCGACCGCGTCGACGGGGGAAGCGTTCGGCAGCGCGATCGTCTCCTACTCCCGCGATCCCACGGCGATGGCCGCGGCGCTCGTGCACGAGTTCCAGCACATCCGGCTGGGCAGTCTGCTGCACCTCGTCCGCCTGCACCAAGACGACCGACGTGAACGGTTCTACGCTCCCTGGCGGGACGATCCACGGCCGCTGGGCGGGGTGATCCACGGCGTCTACGCCTTTTTCGGTGTCGCCACCTTCTGGCGCGCACTGAGCCGCGCCGAACCGGAGAACCTGCTGGCGGCGTTCGAATTCGCTTTGTGGCGTCGGCGAACGTGGCGCACCTTGCTGGCGGTCCATCGAGACGACGCCCTCACTCCCGCAGGTCGCCGGTTCCTGGCCGGGATCGCCGAGAGGCTGGGGCCTTGGCAGACCGAGCCCGTAGCTCCGGAGGCCCTGCTGTGGGCGAACCGCGCCATCACCGATCACTACGCGGGCTGGCGCATCCGCCACCTTCGCCCTGACCCGGACCTCGTCACCGAACTGGTCGGCGCATGGCGCAACGGCAGCCCCCGGGTCATCGCGCTTCCTCCTGACTCGGTGCCGAACGCGGTACCGGACGGCCGTTGGCCGGACGCCAGGGCCGACTTGATCAGGCTGCGCTTGAGCGAGGGCGGCACCGAGGCACTGCACACCCAAGGCCCATTGGTTCCCGGAGCGACTTCGGCCGATTTGGCATTCGTGGCCGGCGAAACGGCGGGCGCGGCGGTCCGCTATCGCGCGGAACTGGCGGCGGACCCCGACAGTCCTTCTGCGCTGGCCGGCCTCGGCCTCGCGCTCACCGCACGAACCGGCGGACCGAGTTCCCGCGCATTGGTGCACCGCCCGGAGCTGGTCCGGGCGGTGCACCGCTCGCTCCGCCCGAGCACGGCCGTTTCGGTGGAGACGGTCGCCGAGTGGATCGGTCGCTTCGTCCTTGATCGACGCTAGAGCGGCATCGGGTCGATGTCGCAGTCGGCCCGGACTCCGCGACTGGCCGCGAGAGTGCCGGGATGGGTATCCCCCAGCTTCTGCCGGTACCCGTGCATGACGTCCGCGAACAGCTCGTCTGCCTCTTCGAAGCGCCGGACCTCACGGAGGTCCAACGAGTAGTTGAGCCGAACTGCCAGGGTGGTCGGGTGGTTCCGCCCCAGAACACCAGTAGCTCGTTCGACAAGCCTGGCATCCTTGGCCGCCGACTCTTGTGTCCGCTCGAGCGCGAAAAGATCACTGGCGACATTGATCGCGCAGACGATCGTGTGTGGGTGGTCCGCCCCCAAGATCTCCTCGAGCAGTTCGAGCGCCGTCTCGTCCATCTTCAGCGCATCGGCTGGTGAGCCGCTGAGCCGCAAGGTCACACCCAGATCGACCGCGGCCGCGAGCGTGTGCGGGTGCTTCTCGCCCAAGCTCTCACGATAACGCGCGAGCACCTTCTCGCCCAGATCCTTGGCCTGGTCGAACAGCTGTGCGTGCCGCAGATCGATCGAGTGCCCCAGAGCGCAGGCGAGAGCGTTCGGATGCCGATCACCGTACCGCGCCTCGAAACGCTTGTTCGCGTCGGACGACAACGAGCGGGCTCGAACGTGGTCACCGTCCTTGCGGCAGGCAACCGCTTGGTGGTGTTTGCGACGCAAGGTTCCGACTCGATCGTTGCCGTAGAACGATTCGGCCCGCTTCGTTATCTGTTCCTGCTCGATCCGAGCCCACGAATAGTCACCCAGCTCGCGCCGTGCGATCACCAGCAACACCTGCGTCGCGATAGTGTTGACATTGTCGTGGCCCAGAATCCGGCTTCGCCGTTCGAAGGTTTCTTCGGCCAGTTCCCGGGCCGCCTTGTAATCACCAGTGAGCAGACGCGATACGACGCAGTCGTGCGCGGCAGCCAGAGAAATCGGGTCGTCTCGTCCGAGCAAACCCGTGGCCTCTGCCAAGATTTGCTCATTGAGCGCCCGAGCTCCGGCGAAGTCGCCGCGCGACTTGAGGATCAGCGCGTAGGTGACCTGAGCATCGAGGGTTTCCTCTCGCCGGGGGCCAATGGACTCCAAATACGCCTCGAGTGTTTCCCTGATGGTGACCTCGGCGTGCGCGTAGCGGCCGACAACCCATTGGAAGAATGCCAGCCGTTCGGCAGCAAGCAGTTCGAGCAGGAGGTCCTGTTCCGGTAGCTCTTCGCCACGGTCCAGGCGCTCGAAGCGGTTTCGCCGCCACTCCGCGACGGCACTCTCGGCCAGTGTCAGCGCCTCCTGGTGGTCACCCCAGTGGTAGAGGTAGCTGAGCAGGTTCACCACCAGCTTCCGCACCACGGGTTCGGTGGTCTTGACCAGCTCGGCGTCGTAGATGTGCGGGACAATCTGCTGGTAGCGCGGCCACTCCCGAGGAGAGGTCGGCGCGTTCGGATCCAGGTTCGCGAGCAACTGGTGCGCGGCGCTGCGCATCTGGCCCCTGCGCTCTTCGTCCATCCGGCTTCGCAACACCAACTGGACCAGGCGGTGTACGAGGAGCGTGTCGGCACGATGATCGATCTTGGCGAGCCCGTATCGGCTGACGTCGCGCACGACGCGCCCCAACTGGATCGGATCGTGGAGTGCGGCGTTGAGTTCCGGCGTCACATCGATCTTCTGCACTACGGTGAACAGGCTGCGTGCGATCGGTTCGGGCGCGAAATAGGCGCAGACCTGCAGCAGCTGATCGGCCGCCGGGTTCTTCTTCCTCAACTCGTCGAGCGACACGTTCCACGCGGCCCCGACCGAGACCTGGTAGTCACGCGGCGCCGGAGTGTTGAGCAACTCGGCGACCTTGCTGTCGAACAGCTCCAGGTACTGGGAGGCCGGCATGCCCGTCTCCGCCAGCCACGCGGCCGCCTGCTCCACCGCGAGCGGCAGATCGCCCAGCTTGCTCGAGATTCGATCCGCGGCAGCGTCGTCGAGCGCCGACCCGCGGGCGCTGAGCAGCTGCTTGCTTTCCGTGCGATCGAACACCGCGACCCCGAGCGGCTGGGCATCGCCGGCCCAGCTCGGATTGCGCGAGGTCACCAAAATATCGCCGCGCACGTTGTCCGGCATACCGCTGGGAAAGAACTGCCGGACAACGTCGGGGTCCTCGGCAGAGTCGAAAACCAGCAACCACCGGTTGTACGGCGCCCCGACCCGAAGAGCTTCAAGCACAGCGGGAACGGCCGTCAGAGATTCTTCGGTGTCCGGCAGTTTAAGCCGCTGAGCCAATTCAGTCAACGACTTTCGAATCTGCGTCGGCCGAGTGGCCTGCACCCACCAGATAATGTCATAGATTTGCTTGTAACGGTAAATGTACTCGACCGCAATCTGAGTTTTTCCGATCCCACCCATTCCGTGCAGCGCGGCAGGCAACACAGCGGTAGCGCCATAGGTCAGCTGCCTGACCAATCGGGCGAGAAGCTCACCCCTTCCGGTGAAGTTGGCGTTCCGTGGCGGAATCTGTCCCCAAACGGGTGGAGCTTCACCATCAGGCCTCGGATGGCGCCGCCGAATCTCCGCCGCGGCGGCTTGCGCTTGGGTTTTCTTCCGGACATCGTCATCGTCCACACCGTCATCCGGCGACGTGCACTCATCCAACCCAGCGGGAACCGAAGCCTCTATCATTGCATTGACCTTAGGGGAACCCTCTAAAGTAGCTCTTCGCGAGGTGGTATCAAGACCCATTGTCGCAGTTGAGACATATGCCACGCCCGACAGCGCTCGGAGCACCGCCCCTTGCAAGGCCGACTCGTCGGCGTCCACCGCAGGGCCGCTGAGAGCACTGGCAGGCTCCGCGACCGCCTGGCGCAGCCGCGACAGCGTCGGATCGACGTCGACCCCGTGGCTGTACGCGACCTCGATCGCTTCGGCCGTCTCGGAGCGGCGGGCACCACCGAGCAGACGCTCTCGGACCTCGATCGAGCACCGCCATTCAGCCCTGTCCCAGGACAGACCGGGCGACGACTCGAACAGTCCGCTTCCGAACAACTCCGCCAGTTCGACGAGCCCACCGCCGGGAACCATTCGTTCCTGGAGCACCCGGGCCACGCCGACGCTGATCGGCACGGCCGCGAGCAGTGTCGCCAGCCGGAATGCCGAGCGCGAAGCCACGCTCCGGAATCGCGTCACCCTATCGTGCGCCGTCAGATCCACCTGACCGACTGACAACCCCTCCGACGTGCGCGAAGATTCATCGCGGGCCAAAAACACCTTCGCCGGCAGCTCGCCGCCTCCGCCGCAAATGAACTCGGACCACCACCGAACCCCTCTGCGGGTGAATTCCAGGACGGGAACCGGGACTGCCGATTCCGCCAATTCCGCGAACCCGGTCGGCTCTATCCACGCATCCACGAGGTTCAGCCGATAGTGCCGATTCGCCTCCAGCGGCTCGTCCGAGGCGAGAATCGCCTGGTGCAATTCAGGACCCCGGATGTTCCACAACCGCGTCGGCAGCAGCTGCAGGATCGCGGTGGGCGTGGAACCGGCCCAGCCGGCAAGTACGGGTGACACCAAATCCCTGCTCCACATGTCACCGAGGCCGTCGGTCACGACGAGGACCACCTGGGGATCAGGGTGTTCGAGCAGCTCGGCCGGTTGGCGCGCCGGAGAGTCCTCGCCTTCGCCGCGGAGCACCAGCTGGCCGGCGGCACCGCCGCCGGACGGTTCCGCCTCCGTGTTGGTGAGCCGCCATCGGCGCACCGCCCGGAAGACGTTCGAGGCCGTGATCAACTCCACGAACCTCGCCACCACCGGCTGCCAAAGAACCATCGATGGGGCATCGGGAACGACTACCGCGACGTCGAGCACGGAGTCCTGCCCGACATGGCCGCCTCGGAGAACCGGCGGGCACAGATCATCGGCGATGTCCCGCGGTACCAGGGCTTCGGCGTCTGGCACATCGCCTGCGCTCCCGGTCATGTCACTGCTCCGTCTGGTCGAGCCGAGCCGGACGGATGGCATCAACCACGGCGAGACCCCTTACGCCGAGTACGACGACGAGCTGGCCAGGAAGAGAACTCTGCGGGGATCGTCCCACAAGATCACCAAATCGCGGAGGAGATCGAGATCGAAGGGCACCTCCTGATCGCGGAAAACCGCCTGGCGGGACATTTGAGTCCGCTTCGGGAGATCGTTCAACCGGTCTTGGTCGACGAGCCAGGCCACGACCTCGCGCAAGACGTCGGAACTCGCCGTCGGGTGCCAGACGAGCGCCGGGAGGCCGGCCGACAAAGCCGAGTGCAGCTGATCCTGCCCGGGAACCGGCCTGCTCGGTGGCGATCCCGCGAACACGAGCATCACCAGGCGCTCGTCGCCGAGGATGCCGTCGAGGCGGTTGCGTTCCCCGGTGTCCTTGTCCTCGCAGAAGTACACGCGGTCGAACGTGGGGTGCTCCTGGAGCTCGGACCAGCGCACTCGCCAGCGACGGTGCCAGCGAGGGTAGGCCATCCGCTCGAGCGAGCGGACGACGATCGGGTAGGACAAGCTCAACGGCTGGGGTGCGTCCGACCGGAGCTCCGCCGACCACAGGTGGACGGGTGTGTTCACCAACTTCCGGGGCAGCACGAACTCGATGGCCACGTCCACCGCTCGGCCGGCCCAAGCCTCCTCCGACGCGGCGACGAGGGAGTCGACGTGACTCTCCAGATCCGCGTCCCGCACCAGCACTGTGTCGCCGCAAGGGGGTGGCCAATCCGGCGTATCCTGCCGGTAGCCGCACACCTGGTACAGATCCGGCTCGATCTGGTCCTGCCGGATCACGATCACCAGGTACAGCTTTTCCCGTTCGGGCAGCGCATTGCTCGCCTCTGCCCGCAAATCGCGTAGGGCATCATCGCACCGAAGCCGGGTCGCTTGATCGGAAACCCACTCCCTGAGCCGCGGGCGATCGGCCAGGCAACCGGCGGCGATGAGCTCGGCGAAGACCAATGCCGGCGGCAATTCGCCAGGCGTGGTGTTGAGGTCTGTCAGGTAGTAGAACGCCACCCACGCATCCTCGAACCGCGGAGGCGGCTGGGCCGCGTGCCGGGCGGCTCGCTGCACCAGCGACGGAAACGCGGGTGGCACCAACCCCTCCAGCAAGTCCTTCACCATCACCAAGTCCGGTTCGGGGAAGAGATCGTGCACCGGCAACGCGGCGATGAGCCGGCGGGCCTTGAGACATTCGGGGCTGCCCGGGCGCATCAGTTCGAGGACCGACACCAGGACACCCAGGCCTTCGTCGATCCGGCTGCAGACACCGACGATTTCGATCAACTGGTCTCGCGCGGTCAATTGGTCGGTCACGGTGAAGGGTTGCCGAAGCGCCTGTCGGAGTTCGCTCACCATGAGCGAGCGGACCGACCGGTCGTCGGCGAAGCCCGCGTCGACCAGGACGTCCACCAATGCTTTGTGCGCACCGATCGCCACTTCGTGCCGTCCCAGTCCCGCCGACACCTGATGGCTCACCACCCCTCGCCGACAGCCCGAGTAGATGAGTTAACCAGCATGAAATCTTGATCGAAATGACAATTCAATGACAACAACGCCGATCAGCGGGTGTCCGAGAACCGAGCGATGATCTCCGCCAAGGCAGTGACCTGTGGTGATTCCGGTTCGATCATCCGGATTGCCTCGAGCAGGTCGGCCAGTCCGCCTTCAAAGCGCTGACACGTCCTGGCCAATGCGATCACGTGCAGGCGGTCTTCGGCGTGGTACGACACCACGTCGGCGATTTCCCGGCGGGGGAACAGCTCCAGCAACAAGCGACGGCTTTCGGTCTTGCGTACGCACGGCACCGCCAGCAATGCCTCCACCAGCACCGTGAACGCTGCGCCGGACGCCGGTGCCGGGCGGCTGTGCAGGGAGAAACCGTTGGTGGCCGCTCCCAACAGGCGCAACCACGCCTCTGTCTTAGTTTCCTTGACCTCCACCGGAATCCGGTGGTACGACCCCGCGTCCGCCGCCGGGTCCGCGCGGACCACGTCCTTGTAGAACGTGTCCGAAACGATCAACGCCATTGCCGCGCCTGATTCCTTCAGCGCCTTCTTCGCCGCCGGTTCCTCCAAGAGGCGGAACGCGAAGCTGTTCGCGTCGCTGATCGTTCCGTGGCTGCCCTGGTACACCTCGCCCGCGTGCAGCGCCACCCTCAGGCGGACGTTCGCCTCCTTCGCGTGGACCGCGTTGTAACGGCGCAGCTCCGCCAGCAGCCGCTCCGGCAGCTGGGCCACCAAGTCCGCCTTCGCCACCTCCGGGGGCAGCTGGATCATCGCGCCGTCGCCGGTGTTCTCCATGAACAGCACGTCCCAGGGGATGCCGACCTCGGCGAACGCCGTGCGCATCAGCTTCCAGAAACCCTCGTGGACGACCAGCCGGTGCGCCGTCGTGCGCATCGGGTCGTTGTAGCCGGCGATGTCCACCGCCATGATCGTCTTGTGGTGCGCGGCCGCATAGGAATGCACGACCCACCTCCCCACGTCCGCCGCCCATTGTCCCAGACCTGTGCACCCTCGGCCATGTTCGCGCAGGGCGTTACCGCGAAACCGGTCCTCCTTGTCCTTGTTTCGTCCATAATTCGGCGTGCCCACGAGACGACTGCACCTGGTGACCGCGGACGAGGACCACCGCGTCTCCACCATCGAACTCTTCTTCGACCTGGTCTTCGTCTACGCCATCACCCAGACCACCCAGCTCATGGCCGACCACCTGAGCCCGATGGGCGTCGGGCAGGGGCTCGTCATGCTCGCCGTCCTGTGGTGGTGCTGGTGCTCCTACGCCTGGCTCGGGACCACCATCCACGTCGACCACGGCGTCGCCCGGCTGGCCATGTTCGGGGCCATGGCCGTGATGTTCCTCGTGTCGCTGACCATTCCCGAAGCCTTCGTCGACCGGCCCGGCGGCTTGTTCGCGCCCGTGCTCTTCGTCGTCTGCTACGCGCTCGTGCGGCTGCTGCACCTCGTCGCCTACCTCGGCGCGGCTAAACACGATCCCGGGTTGCGCAAGGTCCTGCTGCGGATGTTCGTCGGGCTGCTGCCGTCCGTCGTGCTGCTCGCCGTCAGCACCGCGCTGAGCGGGCCGTGGCAGCTGGGGCTGTGGGTCGTCGCGCTGCTGGCCGACTACCTCAACGTCTACCTCGCCGGCCCCGACGGCTGGCGGCTGAACTCGCCCGCGCACTTCGCCGAGCGGTTCGGGCTCATCGTGATCATCGCGCTCGGCGAGTCGATCGTCGCGATCGGCATCGGGATCGGGCCGCTGCCGATGTCGTGGCTGGTTACCGGGGCGGCCGTCTGCGGGCTCGCGCTGGCCGCCGGGATGTGGTGGACCTACTTCGACGTCGTCGCGCGCGTCTCCGAGCACCGGCTGACCCGGGCCACCGGCACCGAACGCACGAAGCTCGCGACCGACACCTACACCTTCCTGCACCTGCCGCTGATCGCCGGCATCGTGCTCGTCGCACTCGGGTTGAAGAAGGCGTTCGTCTACATCGCCGACACCGAGCACCACACGCCGGGCGAGGCACTGCACGGCGTCCCGATCTGGGCGTTGACCGGCGGGCTCGCGGTGTACCTGGTCGCGCTGAGCGCCCTGCGCAAGCGCAACCTCGGCAGCTGGAACGTCCAGCGGCTGGTCGTCGGCGTGCTGCTGGTCGCGGCGACGCCGCTGCTGGAGCACGTGCCCGCCGCGGCGCTGCTGCTGGTCGCCGCCGCGGTCGTGCTCGGGCTCATCACTTTCGAACGACTCCGGTTCGCGGACTGGCGCAGAAAGGTGCACACCGCGCACTCGTAAGTGAGCCCACACTGGCGCGATCCCGGCCCACCGGTTAACCTACTGGCGAGTAGGTAACGGATGGAGGGCCACATGGCTGCGCCAAGGAAACGGGACGCGATGGGCTGGGGCCTTTCCGCGCTGACCCGGCTGGCCGGGAGCAAGGTCGTCGATCGGGCCGGGCTGCGCAAGCCCATCGAAGGCCTGGTCACGGCGGGAACGCGCAACGGCTTCCGCGTCGCCGGCGCGGCGACCCGGTCGTTCAAGTCGGTGCGGAAGCTGGGCAAGCCCGCCCGGCTCGCGCCGTCCGCCGACACGGGGCTGTTCGACCTCACCCCGAGCGAAGACCAGCAGCTCATCGTCGAGACGGTCACCGAGTTCGCCGCCGAGCAGCTGCGCCCGGCCGCCGCGGACGCCGACGCCAAGCTCGAGGCGCCCGAAGGACTGCTGGCCCGGGCCGCCGAGCTGGGCATCAGCCTGGTCGGCATCCCCGAGGAGCTCGGCGGCGTCGGCACCGAACGCTCGGTCGTCACCAACGCGCTCGTCGCGGAAGCGCTTGCCCACGGCGACCTCGGCCTGGCCGTGGCCGTGCTCGCGCCGTCCGCGGTCAGCACCGCGCTCGTCAGCTGGGGCGACGAGCAGCAGCAGGCCGACTACCTGCCCGCGTTCGTCGGCGAGAACGTACCCGCCGCGGCGCTGGCGCTGCAGGAGCAGAAGGCGCTCTACGACCCGTTCAAGCCCGCGACGAAGGCGCGTCGCACCCCGAAGGGCTACCAGCTCGACGGCGTGAAGTCGCTGGTCCCGCGCGCGGCGCAGGCCGAGCTGTTCATCGTGTCGGCCGACCTCGAAGGCCGCGGGCCGGCGCTGTTCCTCGTCGAGTCGTCGACGGCCGGCGTGACCATCGAGGCCGAGCCGGCCATGGGCCTGCGCGGCGCCGCGACCGGCAAGCTGCACCTCGAGAACGTCGCGCTTCCCGCGGGCGCACTGCTCGGCGGCGGCAAGCTCGACGTCTTCACCGACCTCGTCCGCCTTTCGCGACTGGGCTGGGCGGCGCTGGCCGCCGGCACCGCGAAGGCCGTCCTCGACTACGTCGTCCCCTACGTCAACGAGCGCGTGGCGTTCGGCGAGCCGATCAGCCACCGGCAGGCCGTGGCGTTCTCCGTCGCGGACATCGCGATCGAGCTGGAGGGCCTGCGCCTGGTGACGCTGCGCGCGGCGGCGCGGGCCGAGCAGGGCAAGCCCTACGCGCGGGAGGTCGCGCTGGCCCGGAAGCTCGCGGTGGACAAGGGCATGCAGATCGGCAGCGCGGGCGTGCAGCTGCTCGGCGGGCACGGCTTCGTCAAGGAGCACCCGGTCGAGCGCTGGTACCGCGACCTGCGCGCCATCGGCGTCATGGAAGGCGCTGTCCTTCTCTAAGCTTCGGAAAGGCGTTAACGATGATCAACTTGGAAGCTCCCAAGAAGGCCGGCGCCCTGATCAACCAGGCGTACCAGGCCGCGGCCGAGGTGTTCCGGCCGATCTCGCGCAAGTACGACCGCGCGGAGCACACGTACCCCAGCGAGCTGGACATGTTCGCGGCGCTGCTGGACGGCCTCAACTCCTCCGGCGAAGGCGGCGCGGGCGCGGCGGGCGTCCGACGCTCCGGCTCCGATGAGAAAGCCAAGGGAAATCGCAACGGCGCCAACCTGAACGTCGTCCTCGGCACGATCGAGATGTGCTGGGGTGACGTCGGGCTGCTGCTGTCGATGCCGCGCCAGGGCCTCGGCAACGCGGCGATCGGCTCGGTCGCGACGGACGAGCAGCTGGAGCGTTTCTCCGGCATGTGGGCGGCGATGGCGATCACCGAGCCGGCGTTCGGTTCGGACTCGGCGGCGGTCAGCACGACGGCCCGTCTCGACGGCGACCACTACGTGCTGAACGGCGAGAAGATCTTCGTGACGTCGGGCGAGCGCGCGGACGCGGTGGTCGTGTGGGCGACCCTCGATAAGAGTAAGGGCCGCGCGGCGATCAAGTCGTTCGTGGTGGAGAAGGGCACGCCGGGCTTCGAGGTGGTGCGCACCGAGCACAAGCTCGGCATCCGCGCTTCGGACACGGCGGTGCTGCGCTTCGAGAACTGCCGCGTACCGGCCGAGAACCTCCTGGGCACCCCGGAAATCGACACGGCCAAGGGGTTCGCGGGCGTCATGCAGACGTTCGACAACACGCGCCCGCTGGTGGCGGCGATGGCGATCGGCGTCGCGCGTGCGTCGTTGGACGAAACGCGCCGCATTTTGACCGAAGCCGGCGTTGCGATCGACTACGACCGGCCGGCGAACTCGCAGCACGCGGCCGCGGCGGAGTTCCTGCGCCTGGAAGCGGACTACGAGTCGGCGTACCTGCTGACGCTGGAATCCGCGTGGATGGCGGACAACCGCAAGCCGAACTCGCTGCAGGCGTCGATGGCGAAGGCCAAGGCGGGGCGCTCGGTGGTGGAGATCGCGCTGAAGTGCGTCGAGCTGACCGGGGCTTACGGTGAGGAGTCTTTGCTCGAAAAGTGGGCTCGGGACGCCAAGATTCTGGACATCTTCGAGGGAACGCAGCAGATTCAGCAGTTGATCGTCGCCCGGCGCATCCTCGGGAAGTCCTCCGCCGAATTGAAGTGAGTCACGCGCGATCGGCCTCCGGTACCCTCGGGGCAGGGAGGCCGATCGTGACCGACTTCATCGTTCACCAGCCCGATGACTCCACGCCCGTCAAAACCCCCGCGGAATGGGACGCCGAAGGCTGGGACGCCGATCGGCAACGCCCGAAGGATCTCGGCGAAGCCCGGTCCGCTCTCGACGCCCGGATCGCGGATCCGCACGCTCCCGACACCGAGGCGGAGTCCGGGGCCTACGACGGCCTGGAGGGCTGATCGCCGTGTACGTTCCCTGGCTCGTCGACGCCGCTCGCAGCACTGGTTACCCCGTGGTCGAGGTTCCCGGCTGGCAGACCCGCGGCCACGGTGGCATGCGCGTCGTCGAAGGGGTGGTCGGGCACCACACCGCCACCTCCGACTCCGCGCCGGGGGACTATCCCTCGCTCGACATCGTCACCAACGGCCGGGCCGATCTCGCCGGGCCGCTGTGCAACCTCGGGCTCGGGCGCAGCGGCACCGTTTACGTCGTCGCCGCCGGGTGCGCGTACCACGCCGGTGCCTCGCGGTGGCTCGGCTTCCTCGACGTCAACGACGAATTCCTCGGTATCGAAGCCGAATCAGCCGGCGCCGGTGGCTGGACGGACGCCCAGCGGGATGCCTATCCCCGGCTCGTCGCCGCGCTGCTGCGGTACATGTCACGCGGTCTCGACCGCTACGCCGGGCACAAGGACGTTTGCCTGCCCGTCGGCCGGAAGATCGATCCCGTCGGGATCGACACCGACTGGCTGCGCGAACGCGCCGCCAATCCGACCGTGACCGTGCCGCAAAGCGTCGAAATCCTCGAACGCATCACCGTCACACCGCCGGACGGCGGCGAGCACACCGTGCGCGTCTTCCTGTCCGGCAGCCCGGGCTCGGCGATCGTCGTGCGGCCCCGGCTGGGCGGGGACGGCTCCTCGAAACCGATGTGGGTGGGCGGCATCCTCGCCTGGGGCTCCGACCACGCGGGCGTCGGCCACAACCCCGCGCAGCAACCGGGTTACGACGCACGCCTGACGTCGCACCGGCGGTACGACGTGCCCGGCGCGGTGTGGGCGGACGTCCGCTACAGCGCGGCCGAACCGTTCGAGATCGACCTAGTCGGCTGAGACCTGATCGTCGAGGAACTCGTCGAGGTAGCGCCACGTCGTCCCGCGGGCCTTGCGGCCGGTCAGGACACCCAGGTGGCCGCCCGGTGCCGTCTTGAACCGGACCTCCGGCGCCTTGTCCAGCAGCTCGACCACCCGCTCGACCGACGGCCGCGGCGCGATCGTGTCGTTCTCGCCCGCCACCACCAGCGTCGGGACGCGCACCGACGACAGCGAAATGATCCGGCCGTTCAGGTCGACCTTGCCCTCCGCCAGGTCGTTCGTGCGGAACAACCGGTGGTACAGCTGGCCGAACGTCCGCCCGGGGTAGGCGTACATGTTGCTCATGAAGTGGTCGACGGCTTCGATCTGCGCCAGGTAGTCCCGGTCGTCCAGGTGCGAAAGGATCGCGATCGGTTTCGTGATTTCCTTGCTGATACCCGTCGCGCGGAACACGCGACTGACCAAATAGGACGGTGCGCCGCCGAACGCGCGGTAGATCGGCGTCAGCAGGTGGCCGTTCGTCAGGTCCACCAGCGGCCGGAACGGCGCCACGATCGGGATCGCCGTGAAGTCCACCGGCGAGCCGATCGCCGTGATCGACGCGATCGGGAGGTCCGGCTGGTCGGCGTTCACCAGCAGCGAGAAGATCCCGCCCAGCGACCACGACACCAGGTGCACGGCCTGGCCGCCGTTGTCGGCGCTCACCTTGCGGATCGCGCGCGGCAGCACCTCGTCGATCCAGTGCTCGATGCCCAGGCGCCGGTCCGAGAACGCCACCATGCCGTAGTCGACGAGGTAGGCGTTGCGGCCGCCCTCGACCAGGTGCTCGATCAGGCTGCAGCCGCGGCGCAGGTCGAAGCAGATCGCCGGCGCGGCCAGCGGCGGCACCAGCAGGATCGGCGGCCCGGACACCGGGCGGCTGCTGTGCGTCATCCGGTACACCGAGCGGTTGGGGCCCTGGTCGATCAGCACCCGCGGCATCGGGCGCAGGTCGGCGACACCGCCGTGCAGCACCTTGCCGACCACGTTCGACGCCGCCGCGGCCAGTCGTGCGGGCGGTGAAACCATTTCGAAAGCCTCCTGCGACGTCCCCCGGGCACTTCCGGTCAATCTTGCCCGGTCAGGCCGGTGGACTCAACACCTCCCACGTCCAAATCGGACAGTCGCTAGGCCGTCCGAGCTACTCCTGGGACGCTCCGGGCGCGCTTTCCGCCGCACGCGCCTCGTACTCCGCGCGGGCCGGGGAATGGGCCGCTGAAGCCAAAAGCTGGTCCGCCTTGAGAGCACGCGCCAGCGCTTCACCGGCCCGGCGCGGGAGCAGCCGGGTGAGCTTCCCCATAGTTCCCACGGACCGGGGCACGAAGACCTCGAAACGAGGCTTGCGCAGCGTGGATACGATGGCGTCGGCCACATCTTCCGGCCGCGAGGACTTGAACAGCTTCGCCTCGCCGAGGCCGCTCGCGAGCTCCGTCCGCACGATCGCCGGCATCACGCACGAAACGTGCACGCCCGATCCGTGCAGCTCCAGGTGCACCGCTTCGGACAACCCGACGACCGCGTGCTTGGTCGCGCAGTACGTCGCCGCGCCCGGAAATCCCGCTTTGCCCGCGAAGGAAGCGACGTTGACGATGTGTCCGGACCGTCGCGGCCGCATCCGCTTCATCGCCTCGCGCGTCCCGTGGATGACGGCGTGCAGGTTGATCTCCAGCTGACGCCGGGTCGTGGCGTCGCTTTCCTCTTCGAGGAGGGCGAGCGGCATGATCCCGGCGTTGTTGATCAGGACGTCGATGCGGCCGTGGCGGCGCTCGACCTCGTCGAGGAACTCCGTGAAGCCGGCGATGTCGGTGACGTCCAGCGGGAGCGCCTCGGCGTCCAGCTCAACCGCGGTTTTCTCGGCCCGGACCTGGTCGAGGTCGCCGATCACCACCTTCGCGCCCAGCCGGGACAGCGCCGACGCGGTCGCCGCGCCGATCCCCTGCCCGCCGCCGGTGATGACGACGACCTTGCCCGCGAGCTCCTCGGCCATGGCGACTCCTTCGTCTGTTGGCACAGCGTCAACAGTGTCACCCCTGGCCCGCGATCGCGCTACCCCACGCGTTGTTCGAGGACCTGCCCGACCCACTCCTCGACGTGGAACCGCACGGTCGGCTTGAAGCCCTGGCTCTCGTAATAACGTTGTAAGGCACCGTCGCCGCCGGCCCAGCAGTCGACGCGCACGAGGTCGATACCGCGCCGCCGGGCCTCGTCGAGCGCGTATTCGACGAGGCGGCCGCCGACGTTCCGGCCGGTGAACCGCCGCGACGTGATCAGCAGCCGGACGTACAGTTCACGCTCGTTAACCGGCGGCACGTGCGGGTCGTGCTCCTCCGAGACGATCAGCGCGCCGGCCGGCTCGCCGTCGACCACCGCGATGCGCAGCCCCGGGTCCGCGGCCATGCCCGTCACGCGTTCGACGCGCTTCGGCACGCGGCTCCACGGCTCGGTCCCCCACTGCTTCGAGCTACCCCGCGCGACGAGCCACTCGACGGCTTCGTCGAAGAAGCCCAGCAGCGTTTCGGCGTCCCCAGAGTCACCCGATCGGATGACGGTGTTGTCCATGCCCTTGTTTACCGCACGACGCGTACGCGCGGGCCGACTTCGGCGATCCACACCGCGTTCAGCCGTCGGCTCGATGCACGTCATCCGAGCTTCAAAGAGCGCTGATTGACTTTCGCCGTTCCCCACCTCTCTCGCGACGAGGACGAAGTGACTCAGTCAGTGCCCCCGGGCGATCCGTTGGCCGCGTTCAGCGTCGAACTCGAAGAAATCCGGGCAAAAGCCGCAACCGCGCAGGAAGCGCTCCGATCCGCCACCGCCAGCGTGCAGTCGCCGGACGGTGCGGTCTCGGTGACCGTCGGCCCCAGCGGCGTGCTGCAGGAGCTCCGGTTCGGCCCCCGCGCGTACGAGCGGCCGCCGCAAGCCTTGTCCGGCTTGGTGATGCAGCTCATCGGCCGCGCGCAGCAGAAGGTCTCGGCCCAGGTCGCCGGCGCGTTCGACGGCATGGTCGGCGAAAGCTCGGCCGCCCGCGAGCTCCTGGACGAGTTCCTCCCCGCGCCCGAAGCGGACGCGGGATCGCCGCCGGACAAGAGCGACGTGTTCATGCCGGAGCAGGAGGCCGAGGACCGGCCGCCCGCACCCCCGCACCGGCAGCCGCCGCCCCCGCCACAGCCGCAGCGCGACCAGCCGCGTCGTCGTCCCCGGCCCGCGCCGGACGAGGACGACGGCGACAGCAACCCCTGGTAGTACGGAGGAGAACCGGTGGTTTCCGGAGAAGGTTTCACGGTCGACCCGGCCGAGCTGCAGAAGTTCAGCCAGTTCCTGTCGGGCACCACGCAGCCGGCGGTGCAGGAGGCGGCGAACCGGATGCAGGCCGCGAACGGGTTCGACAACGCCGCGTTCGGCATCCTGCTCGCCCAGGTGCTCGCCGTGCCCTCGCGGGTCACGATGGCCGTGATCACCGGTGAGATCAACAACCTCGTCGGGGACATCGGCAAGTCCGCCGAGGACGTGAAGAAGGCCGCCGAGACGTACCAGACCCACGACTCGAACACGGCGCAGGGTTTGAGCACCTTCGAAACGGAGCTGGGCAAGTGACCGTCCCCATCACGTCCGCGAACTCCACCACGGGCGCCGGTGTCTTCGACAGCTGGAAGCAGGTCGGCGACTCGATCGGCAAGGTCCAGACCGAGCACGGTGGTGACCTCGCGGCCGTCAGCGTCGAACTCGGTATCAACGTCATCAGCGCCGTGCTCGACACGGTCGCGTTCGCCATGGACCCGCTGGCGAAGCTGATCGCGGCGGGCCTCGGCTGGCTGATCGAGCACGTCTCGTTCCTGAAGTGGCCGCTCGACCAGGTCGCGGGCAACCCGTCGGAAGTCACGAAGGTCGCCAACGAACTGCACAAGATCGGCGAGTCGCTGCGCAACACCGGCACTTCGCTCGACGAGACGCTCAAGTCGACGATCACCCAGTGGCAGGGCAAGGGCTACGACAGCTTCATCAAGTCGATCAACGACCGGAAGGGCTGGATCGACGCCAACGCCAAGGCGGCCGACGTCGCCGGCTACATGGTCGAGACCACCGGCGCCCTGATCGGCGCGGTCCGCTCGCTGCTGCGCGACATCATCACGACCATCCTCGGCGACATCATCTCCACGATGCTGATCGCGCTCGCGCTCGCCATCCCGACCTTCGGCGCGTCGATCGCCGTCGGCGTGACCAAGTGCGTCGCGACCGTCTCGGTGCAGGTCGCGGCGATGATGGCGAAGCTCGCCAAGGTCGTCGCCTACGCCGGCCGCACGCTGGCCCGCCTCACCGGGCTGTCGAAGCTGGTCAAGGGGAAGCCGGGCTCCTCCTCGAGCGCGGGACACGAGATGACGCCGATGCCGCCGCCGGGCACCGCGATCACCCACGACCGTCCCGGTGGCGGCGCCACCCCGAGCACCCGGCCCCCGGGCGACGGCACGACCCCCAACTTCTCGCGGCCGCTCCCCCCGCCGGGCACCGCGGTCACGCACGACGGTCCCGGTGGTGGCGCCACGCCCAGCACCCGGCCCCCGGGCGACGGCACCACGCCCAACTTCTCGCGGCCGCTGCCTCCGCCCGCGGCCCCGCCCAAGCCGTCGGGCCCGAAGTCGCACCTGAGCGACCACGACATCTCGACGATCAAGAAGCACGAGGACTGGCTGAAGACCAAGTTCGGCGACAGCTACAAGAAGATGAAGTTCGTCGACGACTGGCTGAAGGCCAAGGCCCCGGACTACTACCCGATGCTGAAGGCGCTTTCCGACGCGAAGAGCTCGAAGAACTTCGTGGGCTGGGCGGGCAAGGACATCGTGCAGGTCGACCGCGGCCTGACCGACATCCAGATGCAGGCGGAAGCGGCCTGGGCCGAGGAAGACAAGAAGCAGCAGCAACAACAGCCGCAGTAGCGCGACGCCGCCCACCGCGGGGCGGCGTCCTGGTCACCAGCAGGTGCCGGGGTACTCGCGGCCGGCCCGGTACTGCTCTTCGAACGCTTTGACGGAGGCGCAGTAGCCGTCGAGCACGCGGGGTTCCACGATGGCCTCGGCGGCCTGCACCGGCGTCCACACACCGGGCGCGACCTCGACGGCTTCGGCCGCGCCGCCGGCCCGGTACTCGTCCCGCAGTCGCGCCGGGAGGGAAGCCACGGACACGACCTTCGGGAAGCCGGCCGGGAAGGACGTCGGCACCGGGCTGGGCGCGGGAAGGGTGACCGTGCTGGCCGGCGACGACGGCTCGTCGAACTCCGAGCCGTCGTCGACCGGCGCTGCGGGCGAGCACCCCGCCGTCAGGCACAGACCCACCGCGATGGCCGCGAACCGCTTCACCTAACCCCCCTCGCTCTCGTGGAGGACTTCGCCGACGGCGGCTCCGGCGTTACCTCACACGACGCCGAGGTGGCGGGAGATCAGCATCTTCTGCACCTCGCTCGTCCCCTCGCCGATCTCGAGGATCTTGGCGTCACGGTAGAAGCGGCTCACCGGGAACTCGTTCATGAAGCCGTACCCGCCGAAGATCTGGGTCGCGTCGCGCGCGTTGTCCATCGCCGCGTTCGACGCGACCAGCTTCGCGATCGACGCTTCCTTCTTGAACGGCTCGCCGCGCAGCATCTTCGACGCCGCCTGGTAGTACGCCAGGCGCGCGGTGTGCGTGCGGACCTCCATGTCGGCGACCTTGAACTGGATCGCCTGGTACTCACCGATCCGCTTGCCGAACGCGACGCGGTCCTTCACGTACTTCAGGCACTCGTCGACGCAGCCCTGTGCCAAACCGACTGACAGCGCGGCGATCGCGACGCGGCCTTCGTCCAAGATGGACAAGAACTGGGCGTACCCACGACCGCGGGTGCCGACCAGGTTCTCCGCCGGCACGCGGACGTCCGAAAAGGACAGTTCGTGCGTGTCCGAGCAGTTCCAGCCGACCTTCGAGTACTTCGGCGCCACCTGGAAGCCCGGCGTTCCGGACGGGACGATGATCGCCGAGATCTCCTTGCGGCCGTTCTCCATCACGTCCGTCACCGCGGTGACCGTGACCAGGCGCGTGATGTCCGTGCCCGAGTTCGTGATGAACGCCTTGCTGCCGTTGATGACCCACTCGTCACCGTCCAAAGTGGCGCGCGTGCGGGTCGCGCCCGCGTCCGAACCGCCACCCGGCTCGGTCAGGCCGAAGCCGCCCAGCGCCGTGCCCTCGCACAGCGACGGCAGCCACTTTTCCTTCTGCTCCTGGGAACCGAAGCGGAAGATCGGCATCGCGCCGAGCGAGACGCCGGCCTCCAGCGTGATCGCGACCGACGAGTCGACCCGCGCGAGTTCCTCCAGCGCCAGGCAGAGCGCGAAGTAGTCGCCGCCCATGCCGCCGAACTCCTCGGGGAACGGCAGGCCGAACAGGCCCATCTCGGCCATCTTCGCGACGATCGCGTACGGGAACTCTTCCTTCTCGTACAGCTCGCCGATCACCGGCGCGACCTCGGCGTGCGCGAAGTCCTCGACGGTCTTGCGGAGGGACTCGTACTCCTCGTCCAGGCGGAAGTCGATCACTGCTGCTCCTCTTGGGGCGTGACTACGGCAAGGGTTTCGTCCAGCGCGACCTGTTGGCCGGCCCGGACGGGGAGTTCGCTGACGACGCCGTCGATCGGCGCGGTGACCGTGTGCTCCATCTTCATCGCTTCGACGACCAGCAGGGGCGTGCCGGCCTTCACGACGTCTCCCGCGGCGACCTTCACGACGAGCACCGTGCCCGGCATCGGGCTGGTGACCGGTCCCGCCCCGGCGGCCTCGCCGCGGGACGAGAGCACGAACTCCTGCTCCCCGAAGGGAAAGCTCAGGCCGTCACGGGCGAGCCAGACCGTCCGATCGGGACCGCAGGCGTGGCGGTACCGGTCGAACCCGCCGGCGTGCCGGATCTCCAGGACGTCACCCTCACGCCGGGCCGAGACCTCGACCGGCTCGGCGTCGTCGACCTGGACGACCGCGGCGGACGGCGTGCCCTGCACGCGGACCACCGCACGGGCGGCACCGGACTTCAGCCGGAAGACGACCCCGCCGGAGCCGCCCATCCGCCAGCCGTCCGGCACGTCCCACGGGTCCACAACGGACCCCGACGGCTGCAGTTCCAGGAAGCGGTCCAGCGCGGCCGCGACGAAGAACTCCGCCGGCACGTCCGAGGAGACCAGCTCAGCGAGCCGCCGGTCGACCAGCTCGGTGTCGAGCCGGCCGGCGCGGACGTCGTCGTCGGCCAGCAACTCGCGCAGGAACGCCGTGTTGGTGCCGACGCCCAGCAACGCCGTGTCGGCCAGCGCCCGGTCGAGCCGGTGCAGCGCGGCCGCGCGGTCCGGGCCCCAGGCGATGACCTTGGCCAGCATCGGGTCGTAGTTCGAGCCGATCACGGCACCGCGCGTCATCCACGAGTCGACGCGGACGCCGTCGCCGGCCGGCTCGTGCACCGCCAGCACCGTCCCGCCGGTCGGGATGAACCCGCGCGCCGGGTCCTCGGCGTACACGCGCGCTTCGACGGCGTGTCCGTTGAGGACGACGTCTTCCTGCTTGACGGCAAGGTGTTCCCCCGCCGCGACCCGCACCTGCCACTCGACGAGATCGAGGCCGGTGACCAGCTCGGTGACCGGGTGCTCGACCTGCAGCCGCGTGTTCATCTCCATGAAGAAGAACTCGTCGGGGTTCTTCGCCGACATGATGAACTCGACGGTGCCGGCGCCGACGTACCCGACCGAACGAGCCGCTTCGGCCGCCGCCGAGCCCATCTTCTCGCGGGTGACGTCGTCCAGCAGCACCGACGGCGCTTCCTCGATGATCTTCTGGTGCCGCCGCTGCAGGCTGCACTCGCGCTCGCCGAGGTGGATGACGTTGCCGTGCTTGTCGGCCATGACCTGGATCTCGATGTGCCGCGGCGTCGTGACGAACCGCTCCATCAGCAGGGTGTCGTCGCCGAACGACCCCTTGGCTTCACGCCGCGCGGACTCGATCGCGGCGTCCAGCTCCTCAGGCGCGTGCACCAGCCGCATACCCTTGCCGCCACCGCCGGCGGACGGCTTGAGCAGCAGCGGATAGCCCACGCGAGCGGCAGCTTCCGCGAAGCCGCCTTCGGGGATGTCCACATCGGACGCACCGGGCACGACGGGGACGCCGGCCTTCGACACCGTCGCCTTGGCGCGGATCTTGTCGCCCATCGCCTCGATCGCGGCGACCGGCGGGCCGATGAACACCAGCCCGGCGGCCTCGCAGGCGCGCGCGAACTCGGCGTTCTCCGCGAGGAAGCCGTAACCCGGGTGCACCGCCTGGGCGCCGGACGAAACGGCGGCGTCCACGATGGCCGGGATGGACAGGTAGCTGCGAGCGGCTTCGGCCGGGCCGATGCGCACGGCCGCGTCCGCCTCGCGGACGTGCCGGGCTTCGGCGTCCGCGTCGCTGTACACCGCGACCGCGCGGATGCCGAGCGCCCGCAGCGTGCGGATGACCCGGACCGCGATCTCGCCCCGGTTCGCGACCAACACTGAGTCGAACATCATCACATCCGGAAGACGCCGTAGTTGACATCGGAAAGGGGCGCGTTGGCCGCGGTCGAGAGCGCGAGACCGAGCACCGTGCGGGTGTCCGCCGGGTCGATCACGCCGTCGTCCCACAGCCGCGCCGTCGAGTAGTACGGGCTGCCCTGCGCCTCGTACTGTTCGCGGATCGGGTCCTTGAACGCCTCTTCGTCCTCGGTGGACCACTCGCCGCCGCGAGCTTCGATCGAGTCGCGCCGGACGGTCGACAGCACCGACGCCGCCTGCTCGCCACCCATCACCGAGATCCGCGCGTTCGGCCACATCCAGAGGAACCGCGGCGAGTACGCCCGGCCGCACATCGAGTAGTTGCCGGCACCGAACGAGCCGCCGATAACGACCGTTAACTTCGGCACCCGCGCGCAGGCCACCGCGGTGACCATCTTCGCGCCGTGCTTGGCGATGCCGCCGGCCTCGTACGCGCGCCCGACCATGAAGCCGGTGATGTTCTGCAGGAACAGCAGCGGGATCGAGCGCTTGTCGCACAGCTCGATGAAGTGCGCGCCCTTCATCGCGGACTCGGCGAACAGCACGCCGTTGTTCGCGACGATGCCCACCGGGTGGCCGTGGATCCGGGCGAACCCGGTGACCAGCGTCGAGCCGTACTCCTTCTTGAACTCGCCGAAGCGGCTGCCGTCGACGATCCGCGCGATCACCTCCCTTACGTCGTAAGGGGTGCGCGGGTCGGTCGGCACCACGCCGTAAAGCTCCGCGGGGTCGACGGCCGGCGCTTCGGTCGGGAGGACGTCCCACGGCCGCGGCGTGCGCGGCCCGAGCGTCGAGACGATTTGCCGGACGATCCGCAGCGCGTGGGCGTCGTCGTCGGCCAGGTGGTCGGTGACGCCGGACTGGCGCGAGTGGACGTCGCCGCCGCCGAGCTCTTCGGCCGTGACGACCTCGCCGGTCGCGGCCTTCACCAGCGGCGGCCCGCCGAGGAAGATCGTGCCCTGATTGCGGACGATCACGGCTTCGTCGCTCATCGCCGGGACGTACGCGCCGCCCGCGGTGCACGAGCCGAGCACCGCGGCGATCTGCGGGATGCCCCGCGCGGACATCGTCGCCTGGTTGTAGAAGATCCGGCCGAAGTGCTCACGATCCGGGAAGACCTCGTCCTGCCTGGGCAGGAACGCGCCGCCGGAGTCCACCAGGTAGACGCACGGCAGGTTGTTGTGCAGCGCGACCTCCTGGGCGCGCAGGTGCTTCTTGACCGTCAGCGGGTAGTACGTGCCGCCCTTGACGGTGGCGTCGTTCGCGACGACCACGCACTCGCGGCCGGAGACGCGCCCGATCCCGGTGATGATGCCCGCGGACGGCGCCTCGTCGTCGTACAGCCCGTTCGCCGCCAGCGGCGAGAGTTCGAGGAACGGCGAACCCGGGTCCAGCAGCGTGTCGACACGGTCGCGCGGCAGCAGCTTGCCGCGTTCGACGTGCCGCGTGCGCGACTTCTCCGGCCCGCCGAGACGCGCGGCGGACAAGCGTTTGCGAAGGTCTTCGACGAGTTCCGCGTGCGATGTGGCGTTGCGGGCGTAAGCCTCGCTGTCCGGGGCAGCCGAAGTCCCCAGTGCCGGCGTGTCCATGGGCTCCCTCGAAGTTAGCGGTCGTTAACCTCCGTCTCGATGTTAGCGACCGCTAACGTGGGTGTCCAGTCGCCGGAATGCGGCAGTCGCCGGAATGCGGAAAGGCCACCCCGGCGAACCGGGGTGGCCTCCGCTCCGCGGGAGGAACGTCAGCCGATGGCACCGCGCAGCGGGGCGTAGTAGCCGCCCGACTGCCCGGCCACCGTCGGGTGGTAGGACTCGATCACCGGCCAGGTCAGGCTGTGCAGGTAGTCGTCGGACGACGAGCAGATGTTGTGCCCGACGAACGACGGCCGGACGTCGACGAACGTCGCACCCGCCGACGCCGCGCGGGACTGGATCACCGAGGCGAGGGTGTCCGCACCGGAGTTGATCGCGGTCCGCTTGGTGTCGCTCAGCCCGACCCAGCAGGAGCCGGGCACGGTGTAGAAGCGCGGGTAGGACAGCACGACGAGCTTGGCGCCCGGCGCCTTGGCCTTGATCGCGTTGTAGGTGTTGGTCAGCAACGCGGGCAGGGTGTTGTTGACGTAGGTCTTCGCGGTGTTGACGCGGGCGGTGCAGGTCGCGTCACTGCCGAGGGTGCAGGTCTGGATCACGTCGCTGAAGCCGGCGTCGTTGCCGCCCACGGTGACCGTGACCAGGGTCGCGTTGGAGGGGATCGAGTTGGCCTGGTTGATGACGTCGCCGGTCTTCGCGCCCGAGCAGGCGAGGAAGGTGAACGACGTGCCGCTGTGGGCGTTGGCCCACAGCTGACCGTAGGCGTTGGAGCTGCGGTAACAGCTCCCGGAACTGCCGTAGCTGCCGGCCCCGACCCCGGAGGAGTAGGAGTCGCCGAGCGCGGCGTAGACGGTCCCGGCGGCGTGGGCGATACCCGTGACGCCGAGAGTGGACAGGACGACGGCCCCGAGAGCCGTGCTCAACCTTTGCAGAAACCGTCGCGAAAGACGGATCGGAACCCCCATGGGCCACTCCTTTGTGACAGAACCGACCTGAAAATCACAGCAGGTGGAAGCCCCACAAGGAACCCCTGGTTACCTGTAAGTAACCCACTCGGCTCACGCCGGAAGACGGGAACTGTGTCAGCGGCCACCATTCGGCGAGTTTCACGGGAGCGGCGGGCTGGACCGGCCGGGCGCCGGCGCCGCGCGGAAAGGTTCACCCGGGACGGTGACGCACGCCGCGCACCACTGGGCGTTAGCGGTCGCTAACTTCGCCCTCTAATATGGCGGGATGCCGGCCAACTCCACTCCGCTCGTGAACGGCGAGAAGGCGAGCAGGCGCGAGCAGATCCTGGCCGCGGCCGCCGAGCTGTTCGCCCACCACGGGTTCCACGGCGTGGGCATCGACGACATCGGCGCCGCCGTCGGGATCTCCGGGCCCGCGCTCTACCGGCACTTCCGCAGCAAGGACGCGATCCTCGGCGAGATGCTGAACTCGATCAGCCGCTACCTGCTCGACGGCGGCACCACGTGGGCGGCCCGGCCGGGCACGCCGCACGACACGCTGGCCGGCCTGGTGGCGTTCCACGTCGGCTTCGCGCTCAACCACCCGGCGCTGATCACCGTTCAGGAGCGCAACCTCGCGAACCTCACCGACGCCGACCGCAAGCAGGTCCGCGCGCTGCAGCGCCAGTACGTCGAAGTGTGGGTCAGCGCGATCCGGGAAGCCATGCCGGAGCTGGGAGAACGGCACGCGCGGTCGGCGGCACACGCCGTGTTCGGCCTGATCAACTCGACGCCGTACAACCGCCATCTCGGTGACTCGGAACTCGCCGAACTGCTCGCCCAGCTCGCACTGGGTGCGCTCCACGCGGCCGGATGACCGACCCGGATCAAGGTATCCCCACGACCGCCGTCGCTGGTGTTTGATGGGGCACGTGGATGCGGACTGGAACGAGCAGGAGCTCGTCGAGAAGGCTCAGCGCGCGCTGACGGCGTTGAGCCTCGGAGACGACGCCGAAGCCCTCGTCGAGGTCGCGCCGACGGCCGTCGAACCGCAGGCCCGCGCGGACGAGACGAAAGCGTTGATGCTGCTGCTGTTCGGCGAGTGCAGCGCGATGGTCTCCACCCTCGGCGACGGCGGCAGCGCCCCGGTGAAGGTCCAGGTCTTCGACGAGGACGGCGAAGAGGTCTCGATCGACCAGGCCGACCCGCCGGTGCGGACCGCGGTCCGGACGTTGCTGGCGGAGGTCCACGGCAACACCGAGGCCGCGCAGGAGCAGGTCGAGATCGCGCTCGCCAACGCGGCGCCCGACGAGGTGGACAGCCTGGTGCTGCAGGCCTTGCGCTGGACGATCCGGCTGTCGGTCGAATGCCTCGACCGCGACCTGCCGGTGGCCCCCTGGATCTCCGAAGCGGTTTCCGACTAGGCCCGGAGGCCGTCGACGATCACCGCCACGATCCGCGGCGCCCGGTCGTCCCACTCGGCTTCCGGGATCCGCGAAAGCGCGCCGAGGAGCAGGATGACGTCGGCCGCGTCGACCCCGGCGCGGATCTCCCCGGCGGTCTTGCCCCGGTCCAGCAGCGTTTCGAGCGCTTCGTCGAGCCGGTGGTGCTGGCCGGAGTAGAGGTCCTGCCACGCCGGCACCTCGATCGCCGCCATGACACCGCGTTTGACGCGCGCGTACTCGACCAGCCGCTCCAGCCAGCGGGCCAGCGCGTCCAGCGGGGAGTGTTCGGCCAGCAGGGGCGCCACGGTCTCGACGAGCTGGGTCAGCTCGGCCCGGTACACCTCCGCCAGCAGGTGCTCGCGCGTCGGGAAGTGCCGGTAGAGCGTGCCCTGCCCGACGCCCGCGGTCTTGGCGACCCGGTGCAGCTTCAGGTCGCCGGGCGCGCCGTTGGACTCGCTCAGTTCCGCCCGCGCGGCCTCGACGATCCGGTCGCGGTTGGCGACGGCGTCCGAACGGCGCTCACGACCGGCCACAGCAACTCTCCTCGCTTAAGTGGACAAGTGTCCGGTAGGCTTAACCGGACAGTTGTCAGCTTAACGGAGGACCCATGACGAACGGACTCGACAAGGTCGTCGCCATCACCGGCGCGAGCAGCGGAATCGGCGAGGTCACCGCCGTCGAGCTGGCGTCCCGCGGCGCGGCGGTGGTGCTCGGCGCGCGGCGAACCGACCGGCTGGAAGCGCTCGCGCGGAAGATCCGCGACGACGGCGGCCGCGCGGAAGTACTGGACGTCGACGTCACCCGGCGCGCCGACCTCGACCGGCTCGTGACGCTTGCCGTCGACCGCTTCGGACGTCTCGACGTCCTGGTGGCCAACGCCGGCGTCGCGCGGATCTCGCCCGTCGCCGACCTCGACGTCGACGCGTGGGACGCGATGATCGACGTCAACCTCCGCGGTGTCCTGCACGGCATCGCCGCCGCGCTCCCGGTGTTCCGTATGCAGGGCCGCGGCCACTTCGTCACGACCGTTTCGACGTCGGGGCTGAAGATCGTCCCGACGCAAGCCGTCTACGCGGGGACCAAGAACGCCGTCCGGACGCTGCTGGAGGCCTTGCGCCAGGAGTCCACCGACGGCGTCCTGCGCACGACGTCGATCTCGCCGGGGTACGTGCGCACCGAACTGGTCGACCACGTCGAGGACCCCGCGCAGCGCGAGCAGGCCCAGCAGGCGATGGCAGCTCTCGGCATCAGCCCCGAGGCCGTCGCGCGGGCGATCGCGTTCGCGATCGAGCAGCCCGACGACGTCGAGATCGGCGACCTCACCATCCGGCCCACCCGGCAGGGCTGAGTCAGGGACGCAGCGAGCGGACGATCGGCGCCAGGTACAGCTCGGCCAGCCGCCGGCGCTGGGCGTCGTCGTCCACCGGCAGGACCGTCTCCTGGGTCAGCACCAGGGACACGACGATCCGGATCAGCAGCTCGGCCATGCCGTCGACGTCCGCGGCGGGCAGGCTGAGCCGGCCCGCGGCGATCTCCGCGTGGAAGTGCGCCGCGATCCGCGCCCGGGCCGCGGCGAACAGACCGCCCGCCTGGACGGTCAGGTGCGGGAGGATCAGCTCCGGCTCGGTGCGCAGCAGGCGGTTGAGCAGCCGGTGCCCCCGCAGGTACCCGAGGGAGAAGCTCAACCCCTCGATGAGCTTCTCCTCCGGGGTCGCCTGCGCCTCGACGACGGCGTCGACCTTCGTCAGGAACCGCTTCATCTCCCGCTGGATCAGCGCGCCGAGCAGCTGGTCCTTCTTCGGGAAGTAGCGATAGATCGTCACCCGCGAGAGGCCGACGCGGCGCGCGACGTCGTCCACGGTGAACCGGCGCAGCCCGAAGTCCTCCGCCTGGGTGAGCGCCGCGCCCATGATCCGTTCCGCGGTCTCGTCGCCGGGCAGTTCGGCCTCGAGTGCCTGCTTCAGGAGATCGCGCATGAGCTGACTTTACATCTTGACGGAGATTGTTTCATGCGTTCTAGTGTTAAACGACACAGGGAGGCACGGATGGGTGATCGCGAAGCCACCGCCGAACGGCTGCTCCGCTCGAGCGCCCGGCTCTCCTACGACCCCGATGTCGACGTCCACTGGGCCGCCCCGCTGAACGACGACCAGTTCTTCATCCCCGAAAAGCTCGTTTCCCTGTACGGCACGCCGGTGTGGGACACGCTGAGCCGCGCGCAGCGGATCGAGCTGTCGCGCCAGGAGCTGGTGAACACCGTCAGCGTAGGGATCTGGTTCGAGCTGATCCTCATGCAGATGCTGCTGCGCGCGTCCTACCGCCAGGACCCGACGACCCGGCACGTGCACTACGCGCTGACCGAGGTCGCCGACGAGTGCCGGCACTCCACGATGTTCGCGACGCTGATCGAGCGCGTCGGCGGCCGGCCGTACCGCAACAACCGGTGGCTGCAGTTGTCCGCGCAGGCGCTGCCGGTGATCCTGCACGGCCCGGCGATGTGGGTGGCGACGCTGATCGGCGAGGAGATCTTCGACGCGCTGCAGCGCGAACACCTCGACGACGAGTCCGTGCAGCCGGTGGTCCGCGCGGTGATGCGCATCCACGTCACCGAAGAGGCGCGGCACGTCCGGTACGCGCGCGACGACCTGGTCCGCTCGCTGGCCCGGGCCCCGTGGTGGCGCAAGGAGTTCGCGCGGGTGGTCGTCGCGGTCGGCGCGTTGCTGATGTCCCGCCTGCTTTCCCGGCCGCGGCAGTACCTGCGCGCGGGGATCGACCCGGGGGTGGCGGTGGCCGCCGCGCGGACCAGCCCGCACCGGCGGGAGACCCTGGCCTTCGGGGCCCGGAAGCTCGTGCGGTTCCTGCGGGAGAACGACCTGATCGGCGGCCCGAGCGCGGCGCTGTGGCGCCGCGCCGGAATGCTCTAGCGGAGGGGAAGCCATGGCGCTCAAGGATCTGCTCGCCGCGGGCACGGGACGGCTCGCCGACCGGATCACCACGGCCGGCGACGAAGCGGGCGACCGCGCGGACGATGTCGCCTGGCGGGTGGCGAAGCTGTCCGACCGCGCGGCCGAACGTCTCGGCGATTACGCGGCGGGCGCGTCGCGGCGGGTCGCCAACCGTTTGGTACGCCTGGGAGAACGCGTCGCCGGCCGCTGACCCCGAGCGACCCAGCCGCGTGCGCGCCCGGACCTCAACCCAGCAATGCCTTCACCAGCGCCGCGATCTGGCCGGTCTCGATGAGGAACGAGTCGTGGCCGTACGGCGACGACACCACCGACGGCTCCGGCGCGCCGGGGATGCCCGCGGCGATCTCCGCGGACTGGTACAGCGGGTAGAGCCGGTCGCTGTCCACGCCCCCGATCACCGATCGAGCGGTCACCCTTCCCAGCGCCGCCGCCACGCCGCCGCGGTCGCGGCCGACGTCGTGGGTGTTCATCGACTCCGTCAGCACCAGGTAGCTGTTCGCGTCGAACCGCCCGGCCAGCTTGTCCGCGTGGTGGTCCAAATAGGACTCGACGGCGAACCGGCCGCCCCGCAACGGGTCCTCGTCACCCTGGTACGCCCGGCCGAACCGCTGGGCCAGCTCCGGCTCGCTGCGGTAGGTGACGTGCGCGATCCGCCGCGCGATGCCGAGCCCGGCGTGCGGGCCCGCCGGCGCCGAGTAGTAGTCGCCGCCGTGGAAGTGCGGGTCCGACCGGATCGCGTGCAGCTGCGGGGCCGCCCACGCGATCTGCTCGGCCGACGCCCGCGCCGTCGACGCCAGGACCAGCACCGACGCCACGCGCTCGGGCAGCGTCACCGCCCACTCCAGCGCACGCATCCCGCCCATCGACCCGCCGACGACGGCCGCCCAGCGGTCGATGCCCAGCGCGTCCGCCAAAAGGGCTTCCGACGCCACCTGGTCCCGGACCGTCACGACCGGGAACCGGCTGCCCCACGGCTTGCCGTCCAGGTCCGACGACGGTCCGGTCGAGCCCTGGCACCCGCCGAGCACGTTCGGGACCACGACGAAGAACTCGCCGGTGTCCAGGGCTTTCCCGGGCCCGATCAGCCCGTCCCACCAGCCCGCGCTGGGGTGCCCCGGCACGCGCGGTCCGGCCGCGTGGCTGTCGCCGGTCAGCGCGTGTTCGACGAGCACCGCGTTCGACGCGTCGGAGTCGAGCGTCCCCCACGTCTCGTAAGCGATCGTTAACTCAGGCAGCACGCCACCGGCCTCCAGCGCGAACGCGCCGGGGCGGGTGACGAACTGCCGGCGGCCCGGCGGGTCCCCGACCCGCCAGGCACCGGTAACGGTCACAGTTCCGCCTTGGCCGCCCGGAATCCGGCCTCCAGGTCGGCCTTGAGGTCCTCGATCCCCTCCAGCCCGACGGCGATCCGGACCAGGCCCGGCGTGACGCCGCTGGCGAGCTGCTCCTGCGGCGCGAGCTGGCTGTGCGTGGTCGACGCCGGGTGCACGATCAGGCTGCGGACGTCGCCGAGGTTCACCAGCTGGCTGTGCAGCTCGGTGCCGTCGACGAACTTGCGTCCGGCCTCGACGCCGCCGCGCAGCTCGAACGACAGGACCGCGCCCGCGCCGCGCGGCAGGTACTTCTGCCCCGCTTCGTAGTACGGGCTGGACGGCAGTCCCGCGTAATACACCGTATCGACCTCGTCGCGCTGCTCGAGCCACTCCGCGAGCGCCTGCGCGTTCTGCACGTGCCGCTCGATGCGCAGGGACAGCGTCTCGATGCCCTGCAGGATGAGGAAGCTGTTGAGCGGGGCGATCGCCGCGCCGGTGTCGCGCAGCAGCTGCACGCGCGCCTTCGCCGCGTACGCGCCCGGACCGAGCGCCTCCCAGTACTTCAGGCCGTGGTAGCTCGGGTCCGGCTCGGTGAAGCCCGGGAACTTCGCCGGGTCCTTGCCGAAGTCGAACGTGCCGCCGTCGACCAGCACGCCGGCGATCGTCGTGCCGTGGCCGCCGAGGTACTTGGTGGCCGAGTGGACGACGACGTCGGCGCCGTGCTCGATCGGCCTTACAAGGTAAGGCGTCGGGATGGTGTTGTCGACCAGCAGCGGGACGCCGGCCTCGTGCGCGACGTCGGCGACACCGCGGATGTCGAGGACGTTGCTGCCCGGGTTGGCGAGCGTCTCGGCGAAGAAGAACTTCGTGTTCGGCCGGACCGCGGCGCGCCACTGCTCGAGGTCGTCCTGGTCGTCGATGAACGTGACCGCGATGCCGAGCTTCGGCAGCGTGTAGTGGAAGAGGTTGTAGGTGCCGCCGTAGAGCGACTGGCTCGAGACGAAGTGGTCACCCGCACCCGCGAGGTTCAGGATCGCCGCGGTGGTCGCCGCCGAGCCGGACGCGAACGCCAGCGCCGCGACCCCGCCTTCGAGGGATGCGACGCGCTGCTCCAGCACGTCCTGCGTCGGGTTCATGATCCGCGTGTAGATGTTGCCGGGCTCGGCGAGGCTGAACAGGTCAGCGCCGTGCTGGCTGTCGCGGAAGACGTACGACGTCGTCTGGTAGATCGGCGTCGCCCGCGCGCCCGTGGCCGGATCCGGCGCGGCGCCCGCGTGGATCTGCCTGGTCTCGAAGGACCACGCCGAGGTGTCGTCCGCGCTCATCGGTTTCTCCTTGCGGCTCAAGGGGTCTGGTGGTTCGAAGCTACTTCGGCCGAACGGAGTACCCAACCGTTCCCACGTCCTGGGAGCCAGGTTTTCTTGCGAGTCGAATCTCTTTGTGTCTAAGATATTCACACAGGGAGATTTATGAGCAGGGAGGAAGTCATGGCGGAGCGGGTACAGGTGCTGGTCGTGGGGGCCGGGCTGGGCGGATTGTCGGCGTCGCTGTTCTTGGCGCGGGAAGGAGTGGATGTGCTGACCGTCGAGCGGCACGCCGGAACGTCGGTCCACTCGCGGGCCGCCGGGCAGAACTGGCGCACGATGGAGCTGTTCCACTGGGCAGGAATCGACCGCGAGGTGCTGGAAGTGAGCCCGCGGGCGTCGCAGGGGCTGCGGATCACCGTCGCGACCAGCCTCGCCGGGCGCGTCCTGCACCGGCTCATGAACGACGGCAGCGAGTTCGACGTCTCGACGTCGACGACGATGCCGGCCGGCATGGCCGGGCAGGACGTCGTCGAGCCGATCCTGCTGGCGCACGCGGAGAAGGCCGGCGCGCGGGTGCGGTTCCGCACCGAGCTCACCGACCTGGTCCAGGACGATGACGGTGTCACCGCGACCTTGCGCCACCGCGACTCCGGCGAGGAGACAGTGGTCCACGCGGACTACGTCGTCGCTGCCGACGGCGGCCGCAGCGGCATCCGGGCCCGCCTCGGCATCGGGACCACCGGACTGGATGCGCTGAGCCACTGCCTCGGCGTCGTGTTCGACGCCGACCTCGGCGACCGCGTCCAGGCCGGCGTGACGGACCTCTTCTACCTGCAGCACGGCGATTTCACCGCCGGGCTGGTCAACACCGACCTCCCGGACCGGTACGTCTTCGCGCCGGACTACTTCCCCGAGAAGGGCGAGAGCCCGGCGGACTTCACGCACGACCGGCTGGTCTCGATGATCCGCGCGGCGACCGACCTGCCGCAGCTGGAGCCGGAGATCGTCTGGACCGGCTCGTGGGAGATCGCCGCGCGGCTGGCCGACCGGTTCCGCGCCGGGCGCGTGTTCCTGGTCGGTGACGCGGCGAAAGTGACGCCGCCGACCGGCGGCCAGGGCGGCAACACGGCGGTCGGCGACGGCGCGGACATCGCGTGGAAGCTCGCCGCGGTGCTGCGCGGCGAAGCGGGTCCGGCCCTGCTCGACACCTACGAAGCCGAGCGGAAGCCGATCGCGCGGATGATCATCGACACGTCGCTGCACAACATGAAGCAGCGCATGCACCCCGGCCTCGACGTCTCGGGGATCGGCGAGCCGGAGGACATGCTGAACGCCATCCTCGGGTTCCGCTACCGCTCGACGGCGGTGCTGACCGAGGAGCCGGACGACGGATCGCGCGTCGAGGACATCAACGCGCCGACCGGACGGCCCGGCTTCCGGGCGCCCGGACTGGCGTCCACTGTGGACTTGCTCGGGCAGTCGTGGGTGCTGCTCGGCACGGACGACGGCTGGACCTCGGCCGCGACCGAAGCCGGGATCGACTGCCACGTCGTCAAGGACGAGCTGTTCGCCTCGCGGTACGGCCTCTCGCGGGGCGGCGCTTCGCTGGTGCGTCCCGACGGCGTCGTCGCGTGGCGGGCGAAGGAGCCGGTCAACGACCCGGCGGGCGAGCTGCGTCGGGTGCTGGACGCGGTGCTGTCGCGTTAGCGCCGGCCCAGCACCCAGTGGAAGGTGGCCGGATCCGGCTCGTGCATCGTCACGGGCTCGTCGACGACCAGCGTGAAACCGGCGGCTTCGAGGAGCCGCCGGTTCTCCGCTGTCGAGTGGCTGCTGAAGAACATGGGTGTGCCGAGCCAGTCGTCCTCGACGCCGTTCATTTCGCTGCACCCCAGTGCCGCCAGGAACCAACCGCCGGGCCGCAGCCAGCGCGCGATCCGCGTGAAGAGCGCCCCTTGCTCCTCGCGCGGAACGTGCAGCACCGAGTAGAACGCCGTGACCGCGTCGAAGCCGCCGTCCGGAAAGGACACCGCGGCCATGTCCGCCTTCTCGAACCGCGCGTCCGGGACGTTCCGCCGCGCGAGGTCGAGCTGCGCCGCGGACAGGTCGACGCCGAGGACGTCGTGCCGCTCGGCGAGCAGCTTCGTGCACGGAACGCCCGCGCCGCAGCCGAGGTCGAGGACGTCGGAGCCGTCGTCGAGCCGGTCAGTCAGCTCACTCAGGAAGCGCAACCGGGGATCGTCGGCGATCCGGGCACTCCATTCGAGGTACCGCTCCGCCGAGCCGTCGTACCCGGACTCGACGATCTTCCGCGCGTCGCTCACCGTTTCGACCCTACCGAGCCGTCCGGTCATTTCTCGGCCAGAATGATCCCGTGGTCTCGGTGCGCAGCGTGGTCGACCGGGTGGGGCCGACGCTGCTCCACGCGCTCCAGGTGCCCGACGACTCCCCTGCCGTCGCCGACGTCGTGATCGCCGAGCCCGGCGGGGCCGTGGCCGCCGGTGACCTCGTGCTCGGCGTCGCGACCACCGGGCCCGAAGACGCCGCCCAGCTGGTGAAGCAGAGCGCCGAGCAGGGCGCCGCGGCCGTGCTGCTTAAGCCGCCGCTCGCCGCGAAACCGGCCGTCAAACGCGCCGCGAAGGCCAGCGGGATCGCGCTGGTCCAGGTGCACGCCGCGACGTCGTGGGCGCAGCTGGTGTGGCTGCTGCGGACCGTCCTCGACGCGCTCGCCGACGAATCCGAGGACCTCGATCCCGGCTCCGGCGACCTGTTCCGGCTGGCCGACGCCGTCGCGTCCGTTGTGGACGCCCCGGTGACCATCGAGGACACCAACTCCCGCGTGCTCGCCTACTCCGCGCGCCAGGACTTGACCGACCCCGCGCGCGTCGCGACGATCATGGGCCGCCGCATTCCCGACGACGTCCTCGCGCGGTTCCGCTCGCGTGGCGTGTTCCGCGAGCTGTCCCGCGGCCGGCAGACGATCTTCGTCCCCGCCCAGCGCGACGGGACGCTGCCGCGCCTGATCGTGCCGATCCGGATGGGCGGCGAACTGCTCGGCTCGATGTGGGCGGTGGTCGCCGGCCCGGTGTCCGACGAGCGCGCGGCCGCCTTCGCCGACGCCGCCCCGGTCGTCGCGCTGCACTTGCTGCGCCGCCGCGCGCACACGGACGCGCAGCGCCGCGCGTCGGCCGAGCTGCTGCGCGGGGTGCTCGAAGGCCGGGCGAACCCGCGCAAGGCGATGGCCGAGCTGGACCTGTCCGACGAGCCGCACCGCGTGGTCGTCATCGAGGTCACCGGCGGCGACGGGCGCGACGCCGAGGGCCTGCGGCTCGCCCTGCTCGAACGGATTTCCCAGGGCATCGGCCACCGCCCGGTGGCGACCGAGCTGGGCGGCCTGCTCTACGCCGTGGTCCCCGACCGGCCGGGGCCCGGCGGCTGGGCGGAGCTGCGCGAGGCGTTGACGACGGCGTCGTCGCGGCGCGGCGGTGCCCCCCGAGCCGCGGCAGGCGCGCCCGGCGAAATCGGCGACCTGTCCGCGTCGCGCCTGCAGGCCGACGAAGCGCTCGGCCTGCTGCGCGCGGAACTGCTCGGCGAGCGCGTGATCACGTTCGACGAAGCCTGGACGGCGTTGACGCTGCACCGCGGCGCGACGGCGGCGGCCGGGGCGAAGGTCGCGGAACTCGGCCCGCTGAGCGCGTTGCGCGCGCACGACGAGACCGGCAAGGCCGGCTACGTCGAGACACTGTACGAGTGGCTGCGTCACCCGGGCGACCCACGCGCGGCGGCGCGGGAACTGCGGATCCACCCGAACACGCTGCGGTACCGGATGCGCAAGCTCCTCGAACTCGTCCCGATGGACCTCGACGACCCGGACGTCCGGCTGGCCCTGATCACCCAGCTGGTGGCATTGCGCTGGAGTTAGGCCGTTCGGCGTCGTATGCACTACTCCGCATGGATCGCGCCGAACGTTCCGATTGTCTTTTCCAGCCGAAAGGTGGTGGATTCCGGTGATCGCCTGACGCACCTTCTTCGCAGCACCCGGGGTAGCCGGGTCGTCGCAGAGGAGTCTCCATGAGCAGTTCGGAGCGGTTCCGCAGGGCCGTCAAGCTGGGCGCGGTGTCCGCGCTCTCCCTGGTCGCCCTGGTCGTCCCGGGCACCACGACCGGCAGTGCCGTCGCGGCGCCGTCGGGCGACTGCTTCACCCCGACCCACTCGGCCGACCGCAGCAAGGACGGTCACGCCGACAGCCTGTCCCCGGCCGAAGCGGCCCGCGTCGAGGCGGACATGCAGAGCAAACTGGCGGGCAAGCGGACGGCGCTCGCGGCCGCCGCCGTCTCGATCCCGGTGTACTTCCACGTGATCACGAGCGGCTCGACGGGCAACCTGCCGGCGTCGACGATCACCAAGCAGATTTCGGTGCTCAACAGCGCGTACGCCTCCAGCGGCTTCAGCTTCTCGCTGGTCAGCACGGACTACACGAACAACTCCACCTGGTACAACGGAATCACCGACGGCACGTCGGCCGAGCGCAACATGAAGAACGCGCTGCGCAAGGGCGGCAAGAACGCGCTGAACATCTACACCGCCAACCTCGGCGACGACCTCCTCGGCTGGGCGACGTTCCCGTGGAACTACACGTCGTCCCCGAAGCTCGACGGCGTCGTGATCCTCGACGAGTCCCTCCCGGGCCGCTCGGCGACGAACTACAACGAGGGCGACACGGCAACGCACGAGGTCGGCCACTGGATGGGTCTGTACCACACGTTCCAGGGCGGCTGTTCGGGTTCGGGCGACTACGTGTCGGACACCCCGGCGGAGGCAACGGCGACATCGGGCTGCCCGGCGAGCAAGAACACCTGCTCGGCGGCGGGCAACGACCCGGTGCACAACTTCATGGACTACAGCTACGACTCCTGCATGTACGAGTTCACCGCGGGCCAGGCCACCCGGATGAACAGCTCTTGGTCGGCCTACCGCGCCTGACGTCGTCCGGTGAAGGGCACCCTCGTCGTCAGAGGTGCCCTTCACCGCGTTCAGGCCACCAGCAACGTCTTGCCCACCGTGGCGCGGGATTCGATCGCCGCGTGGGCGTCCGCCGCCTTCTCCAACGGGAACCGCTGGCCGATCACCGGGACCAACCGCCCCGCCGCCGCCTCCGCCAACGCCGACTCCGTGAGCCCCCGCATGTCCGCCGGGCTCCCGATCGACCGCACCAGCGCGACTCCCCGCGCCTCGGCGTCCACTTCGGACACTTCCGTCCACGAACCGCCTGCCAGGCCGTAGATCGCCATCCGGCCGCCGGGCCGCAGCAGCCCGAACGCCGTCGCGCCGATCGACCCGCCCACGCCGTCGAACACGACGTCCACTTCGCCGACACGCGAAGCCCAGTCCGGCGCCAGGTAGTCGACCACCGAATCGGCGCCGAGCACCGATGCCACCTTCGCCGGCCCGCCCGCCGCGCCGATCACGAGCGCGCCCGCCGCTCGAGCCAGCTGCACCAGCAAGCCTCCGACGCCGCCCGCCGCCGCCTCAACCAGGACACGATCGCCCGGGCGCACCCTGGTGGCATGCACCAAGCCGGTCGCGGTGCGGCCGTCCGCGAGCAGCGCCACCGCCGCGTCGAGGTCCAGCGCGGACGGCACCGGGAACACCGCCGCCGCGTCCACCGCCACGCGCTGGGCGTACCCGCCGGAGCCGCCGGTCGACGTCACCACCCGCTGCCCCGCCAAACCCGGGTCCACGCCCTCACCGATCGCGCTGATCACGCCGCCGACGCCGTTGCCCGGGATCAGCGGCGGCTCCGCGCGGAACGGCCCCGGCGCCCCCGCCCGGAACTGCGTCTCGACGAACGTCGTGTTCGCGTACGCCACTTCGACCAGCACCTGACCGGGCCCGGCGACCGGGTCGGGCGCGTCTCCCGGGACCAGCACCTCCGGCCCGCCGAACTCCCGCAACCACACAGCTCTCATGCGGCCACGCTGCAACCTCCAGTGAGGTCGAAGTCAACGCACTTGTCCGCCGGGCACCACGAAACCGGCGAAGAAATGTCCGCTCAGCACGATGACACCGCCGTCCGGGTGGTTCACCGTGAGTGGCAACACCGCCTTGCATCCGGACGCAGACCGACCCAGGAGGCCGACCGTGCGTATCGCCGTTCCCCGTGAAATCAAGAAGCACGAGTACCGGGTCGCGCTGACCCCGGCCGGGGTGCACGAGCTGGTCGGCCGCGGGCACGACGTCTTCGTCGAGACGGGCGCGGGCGTCGGTTCGTCCATCACCGACGAGGAGTACGTCGCCGCCGGCGCCAAGATCCTCGCCACCGCCGACGAGACGTGGGCCGAGGGCGAGCTCGTCCTCAAGGTCAAGGAGCCGATCGCCGAGGAGTACCCCCGGCTGCGCGCCGACCAGGTGCTCTTCACCTACCTGCACATCGCCGCCGACCGCCCGCTGACCGACGCGCTGCTGGCCGCCGGCACCACCGCGATCGCGTACGAGACGGTGCAGACCGCGAACGGCGCGCTCCCGCTGCTCGCCCCGATGTCCGAGGTCGCGGGCCGGCTGGCCCCGCAGGTCGGCGCGTTCTCGCTGATGAAGCCGAGTGGCGGCCGCGGTGTCCTGCCCGGCGGCATCCCCGGCGTGCACCCGGCGCGCGTCGTCGTGATCGGCGGCGGCGTCGCCGGCCTGAACGCCGCCCGCGTCGCGCTGGGCCTCGGCTCAGGCGTCGAGATCCTGGACACGAACGTCGACCGCCTCCGCCAGATCGACAACGACTTCGGCGGCCGCATCCGCACGGTAACGTCGAACCGGCTGTCGGTCGAGGAGGCGGTGCTGCAGGCCGACCTGGTCATCGGCGCGGTGCTGGTCCCGGGCGCGAAGGCGCCGAAGCTGGTCTCGAACGAGCTCGTCGCCCGCATGAAGCCGGGCAGCGTGCTCGTCGACATCGCGATCGACCAGGGCGGCTGCTTCGCCGACTCGCGCCCGACCACGCACGACGACCCGACCTACACCGTGCACGAGTCCGTCTTCTACTGCGTCGCGAACATGCCGGGCGCGGTGCCCCGGACGTCGACCTACGGCCTCACCAACGTCACGCTGCCTTACGCCGTACAACTCGCCGAGCACGGCTGGAAGGCCGCGCTGCAGGCCGACGCGGCGCTGGCGAAGGGCCTCAACACCCACGCGGGCGCGCTGACGAACGGCCCGGTCGCGGTCGCCCACGACCTGCCCCACACGGCGCTGGAGACGGTGCTCGCCTGAGCTATCCCACCCGAGCGGGCCCCTGTCGTTCTTCGGCAGGGGCCCGCTCCCCTTTTGCCGACAGCCGCCGTCCGAACGCGATCGCGGGCAGCTCGACCCACTTGCGCAGCGCGCACGCGAAGAGCAGCGCGACAGCGGACGTTGCCGCGGCCTTCGCCAGACCGGTCGGGAACAGCAGCCCGGTCACGCCCGCCGCGCCCGTCTGCGCGAGGTAGAGCGCATACGACCTATCACCGATAAAGGCGAGTGGCCGGCTCGAGAGCAAACGCTGTATCGGGCCCTGTCCGAGCACGGCGACGAGCAGCAGCGCCGCACCCACCGCGTAGATCGGCACGACGAACTGCCAGTTCCCGCCGAGCGCCTGTCCGAGCGGCTTGACCGACAGCTGCAGGGCGACGAACCCCAACGCGACCAGCACCGCCGCGGCCGGGCTGGTCAGCGGCCGCAGCACCGCGAACCCGCGCGGGTGGTGCAGGGCCAGCGCCAGCAGGCAGCCGACGACCAGCGAGCCGTAGTGCACGGTCAGGCTCGCCCACTGGTGCGCGGGCGCCAGCGGCAGCACACCGAGCACGACACCGATCGCACCCGCGCCGATCAGCACCCGCAGCGCGGTCTTGCCGGACTTCGCGAACGACGTCAGCACGAGCAGCGCGGGCCAGACGAGGTAGAACTTCTCCTCCACGCCGAGTGACCACGATGTGGGATACGGTGTATTGAAGTCGACGACCTCGTTGAAGAACGTCAGGTAGTACGGCATCGCGTCGGCGAGCCGGCTGCTCTGGTAGGTCCCGGCGAGCGTGACCGCCAACGCTGTAAGGCCGAGCAGCAGGAAGTACACCGGCATGATCCGGAAGACGCGCCGGACGTAGAAGTCGCGCAGCGAGATCCGCCCGGTGCGGTCCTCTTCGCGCAACGCCAGTGTGGTGATGAGGAACCCCGACAGCACGTAGAACAGCTGGACGGCGATCCAGCCCTGCACTCTATCGGTGATAGGGCCGCCGTAGTGGAAGAACACGACGGCCAGTGCGGCGAGCCCGCGCAGGCCGGTCAGGCCGGGGAACCAGGACGACGACCGGTATGCGGCGTGGTCGAGCGGCCGCCAGGAGATGATCATGCGCGCAGCGTCGATCCCGGACGCTGAACCGGGCCTGAAGCCGGCTTAAGACGTCTTCAGCTCCGGCAGCCGGACGACGAACCGGCTCCCGGCTTCGACCGCGGCCGTGCCGCCGTGGGCTCGGGCGATGTCGGCGACGATCGCCAGGCCCAGGCCCGATCCGCCGTCGTCGCGGGCGCGGGCGTCGTCGAGGCGGACGAACCGGTCGAAGACGCGCTCGCGGTCCGCTTCGGGGACGCCGGGGCCGTCGTCGGTGACCGAGAGCACAGCCCAGCCGTCCACAGCGGACACCTCGACCGCCACCCGCGACACCGCGTGCCGTTGAGCGTTGTCGACGAGGTTGCGGACGAGCCGTTCGAGCCGAGACCGGTGGCCGTGCACGACGGGCGTCCCGCGCACGTCGACGTCGACAGCACGCCCCGCCACGGCCGCCTCGACCACTTCGGACAGTGCCACGGGCTCGAGACGATCGGGTCCGGCGTGGTCGAGCTTGCCGAGCAGCACGAGGTCGGCGACGAGGTCCTGCAGCCGGGTGACATCGAGCAGCGCGTTGTCGCAGGCGTGGCGCCAGTCCAGACGATCGGGATGAGCCAGCAGCACTTCGAGCTGCGTCCGCAGCGAAGCGAGCGGAGTGCGCAGTTCGTGCGAAGCATCAGAGGTGAACCGGCTCTGCCGCGTGACGGCCTCGTCGAGCCGCGCGAGCATGGTGTTCATGGTCCCGGCGAGCCGCGCGATCTCATCGCCGGTGCGCGGGTCCGGAACGCGCCGGCTCAGATCGTGAGCGCCGATCTCGGCAACCTCACCACGAATGGCTTCGACCGGCCGCAGCGCCCGCCGGACGGCAAGCCAGGCGATGACACCGATGAGCAGAGCGACAACAGGTACGCCCACGGTGAGCACGGCACGAACGGAATCGACCGCCGCCTGCCCCTCGGTGTCGATGGCGGCGCCGGCGTAGATGTCGTACTTGCTGTCTCCGCTGTTCGCGTGGACGACGTGCAGGACGAGGTCGTCGTCGAGGCCGCGCAGTTCCGGCGCGCAGCCGACGGATTCCGGCGCGGACCGGTCGTATTCGTACGGCCGAAGAGTGACCGTGGTGTCGTAGCTGCCCAGCGTCGCGTCGCGCAGAAGCGGGCACGACACGACCGACGCGTCCCTGCGGCCGCGGACCTCGTAGATCGAGTCGCGAACCAGCAGCGCGAGATCGGCAGGCCGGGCACCGGTGTTGAGCAGCTGGACGATGGCGTCGGCGTGAGCGCCGGCGAGCTGCGTGGCGGCGTTCTCGAGCCGGTTCTGAGCCTGGAGAACGAACCAGACGGACACAGCGCCGAGCGCAACGAGCGAAGCGGCGAAGGCGGTAGCCGCAACGCGAAAGCGAGTGGTGCGCAGGAAGTCAGCCACCCGCCGACACCACGTGATAACCGGCCCCACGAACGGTCCGAATGGTCTCAACACCGAACGGAACATCGATCTTACGCCGTAAGGCACTGACATGGACCTCAACGAGGTTGGCGGTGGCAGAGGCGGCGAAGTCCCAGAGGTTGTCCAGCAGCTCAGCCTTGGTAACCACCTGCCCGGGCCGTTGCATGAGGTAGGCGAGAAGAGCGAACTCCTTGCCGGTGAGGGCAATCTCGGCAGCCCCGCGCCGACAGGCCCGGGCAGCCTGGTCGAGTTCGAGGTCACCCAGTTTGAGGACCCCCGGCCGGGTGGCCCCACCACGCCGAATGAGCGCGCGAAGCCGCGAAAGCAGGACCCCATAGGAGAAGGGCTTGGGCAGGAAGTCATCGGCCCCGGTATCAAGAGCCTCGATCTCATCATCCTCACCATCCTTGGCGGTAAGCATGAGGATGGGGGTGGAGTCCCCAAGCTCCCGAAGCCGCCGGCAGACGCGATACCCGTTGAGCCCGGGCAACATGATGTCGAGAACGATGGCGGAGTAAGGATGCTCCCGGGCAAGCCACAGAGCATCCCGCCCGTTGTGGGCAACATCAACGGCATAGCCCTCAGCACTGAGCCCGGCCCGCAGAGCCTCGGCAAGCCGCCGTTCATCTTCAACAAGCAAGATCCGCACGCAGCAAAGATGCCACAAGAAGCCCAACCAGCCTGGCGAACCGGCACCGGCCACCCCGAGAAGCCGCGAGAGAGGCACCGTGGGGGGTCCGGGGGGCTCGGCCCCCCGGGTGAAACGGGATGAGTCGAGCGAGGGGCGAAGCCCGAAGCAGAGACGAAGGGGCGACCCGCTCAACCAGCCTGGGGGTCACTGGGAGCGGGCCGCCGATACCTAGCTTAGAGGTGTCGGGCGGTCTTCGCTGCACCGGGTCGGCAAGTCGCACGAATTCTTTACCAAGTTGATCTGAGCGGCCTGGGAAATCCTCAGGTCAGGACGTCGATGCCGGGGCGGGGTGGTAGCGGAACGTGACGAAGGTCGCTCGCGGTGGGTTCGGGCGTTCCGTGCGCGCGGGTCGCGCGGGTAGGGCAGGATGACGCCGCATCAGCGGGAACGTTAGGGGACGGTATGCACGACGGCAGTGGCCGGATTGTGGTGCAGAACCTGAGCAAGCAGTTCGGCGCGGTGAACGCGGTGCAGAACCTCAGTTTCACGGTCGAGCCGGGTTCGGTGACGGGTTTTCTGGGTCCGAACGGTGCCGGGAAGACGACGACGTTGCGGATGTTGCTCGGGTTGGTGACGCCGACGGCGGGGCAGGCGACGATCAACGGTCGTCCGCACTCGCAGCTGGGGAATCCGGCGCGGGTGGTGGGTTCGGTGCTGGAGAACGAGGGTTTCCACCCGAGCCGGACGGCGCGCAACCACTTGCGGGTGTACGCGGCGGCGATCGGGGTGCCGGATCGGCGGGCGGACGAGGTGCTCGGTCTGGTCGGGTTGGGGAGTGCCGCGGACCGGAAGGCGGGCGGGTTCTCGCTGGGCATGCGGCAGCGGCTGGCGCTGGCGACGGCGTTGCTGGGTGATCCGCAGGTGCTGGTGCTGGACGAGCCGACGAACGGCTTGGACCCCGAAGGCATCCTGTGGTTGCGGAACTTCCTGCGCTCGTACGCGCGGGAGCAGCGCCGGACGGTGCTGGTGTCGAGCCACCTGCTCAACGAGGTCGAGCAGCTGATCGACCAGGTCGTCATCATCAGCCAGGGCGTCACGCGCTACTACGGCTCGCTGGACCAGCTGCGCAAGAGCCAGCAGTCGCGGGTGCTGGTGCAGCCGGCGGATCCGGGCGCGCTCGTGAAAGCGTTGCAGGAGAACGGCATCACCGCTGTCTCGCCGACACCGGACGGCCGGGTCGCGGTCGCCGGGTCCAGCGTCCAGCAGATCGGCGACCTCGCCGCGAAGGCCGGGATCGCCGTCTACGGGATGCAGGAGGACCACGCCGATCTGGAGCGGATGTTCTTCCAGCTGACGCAGGGCCAGTTCGCCGGTGGGCCGGGTCAGCAGCCGCAGCCGCAGTACCAGGGTCCGCCGCCGGGGTACCCGCCGTCCGGGCCGCAACAGCAGCAGCACTGGGGAGGACCGCAGCGGTGATGGGCAACCTGATCAAGGCGGAGTTCCGCAAGACGCTCTCGCTGAAGACGTGGTGGGTGCTGCTGATCCCGCTGGCGCTGGTGGCGTTCTGGCTGACGTTCGCGTGGGGCAAGATCACCAACGACTTCGCGGACTTCCTGAGCAGCGACAGCGACGCGCGGCAGGTCACCCGGCTGATCGGCCTGGACCCGGGCAGCGTGCCGGTGGGGCTGCTCGCGCTGGCGCACGGCGTGAACATCGCGCAGCTGGTGCCCGGGCTGTTCGGGATCTTCGCGCTGGCGGGCGAGTACCGCAGCAAGACGATCACGACGACGTTCCTGACCGCGCCGAACCGGATCTCGGCGCTGACGGCGAAGATGCTCACCTACGTCGCGTGGGGCGCCATCTACGGGCTGGTCAGCTTCGGTGTCTCGGCGATCGCCGTGATGTCGTCGGTCGACTCGGGCCGCTGGCCGTCGGCGGGCCAGTGGCTGGCCGCGCTCGGCGGGACGGTGCTGGCCGCGGTGCTGGTGACGTTGTTCGGCATCGGGTTCGGCGCGGTGCTGCGGAACGTGCCGCTGGCGGTGGTGCTGTTCCTGGTGTGGTTCCTGATCATCGAAAACGTGCTGGTGATCCTGCTGTGGGGCCAGACGACCCTGCTGGGCGGGATCCTGCCGAACGGCACCGCGAACGGGATCGTCGGCGGGATCGCGGCGGACGCGTTCGGGTTCAACTCGCTGAACCTGCCCGACGACGTCAACTCGGGTGCGCAGCTGCTGCTGCAGTACACGGCCGCGGCGCCCGGCGTGCTCTCGTGGTGGGCGTCGGCGTTGATCTTCTTCGCCTGGACGATGGCCTTCTTCGGCCTGGGCTGGGCGGGCAACCAGAAGCGCGACATCACGTAGTTCACTCGTCCGTGAAGGCCGTCTCGATGTCTTCGAGACGGCCTTCACGGCTTTCCGGGAAATATTTTGTCGGTGGTGGCGCTTAGTGTTGCAACGTGACCACCGCTCCGCCCCGCTCCCGTCAAGAGCTCCCGCCCGTTGAGACCGTCGGCTGGGTCCGCCGGCTGTTCGCCGCGGCCTGGGAGCACCGCGCCATCGTCGTGCTGTCGCTGCTCGCCGCCGTGTTCAGCGTCGGTGTGCAGGCCGCGAGCCCGCTGCTGGTGCGCTCGGCGGTGGACGACGCCGTGGCGGGGCGCACGGGCGCGCTGCCCGGGATCGCCGTCTTCCTGGTGGCGCTGCAGCTGGTCGCGTTCGGCACCGCGTTCCTGCGGCGGTACTTCGGCGGCAAGCTCGCCCTCGACGTCCAGCACGACCTGCGCCAGCGCGTCTTCAACGCGGTCTCGCGCCTCGACGGCGGCAAGCAGGACGCGTTGCGCACCGGCCAGGTCGTCTCGCGCGCGATCTCCGACCTGCAGCTGGTCGTCGGGATCCTCATGCAGATCCCGCTGTCGTTCGGTTCGGTGATCTTCGCGGTGCTGTCGTTCGCGGCGATGCTGTGGATGTCGCCGGTGCTGACGCTGATCGCGCTGGTCGTCACGCCCGCGGTCGGCATCGTCATCGCCCGCAGCCGCAAGCGCCTCTTCCCGGCGACGTGGTCGGCGCAGCAGCGCGCGGCGGACGTCGCGCAGCAGGTCGAGGAGACCGTCACCGGCGTCCGCGTGGTCAAGGGCTTCGGCCAGGAGGCGCGGGAGGTCTCGAAGCTCGAAGGCACCGCGCGCAAGCTGTTCGCGGAGCGGCTTCGCGCGGCGAAGCTGTCGGCGGTGCCGACGGCGACGACCGCGGCCCTGCCCGCCGCCGGCCAGGTCGCCGTGCTCGGCATCGGCGGCGTCCTCGCGCTGAACGGCTCCATCACGCTCGGCACCTTCCTCGCCTTCGCGACCTACCTCGCGACGCTGATCGGCCCGGCCCGGATGCTGTCCGGCCTGGTCGTGCAGGCCCAGCTGACCCGCGCGGGCGCCGAGCGCGTCTACGAGCTGATCGACGCGCAACCGGAGGTCGTCGATTCCCCCGACGCGCGGCCGCTGCCGTCCGGGGCGCTCGGCGTCGAACTCGACGACGTCCGGTTCGGCTACACGCGCACCGAACCGGTGCTGGCCGGTCTCTCGGTCACCGCGAACCCGGGCGAGACCCTCGCGCTGGTCGGCACCGCGGGGTCCGGGAAGTCGACGATTTCCCTGCTGCTGCCCCGGTTCTACGACGTGCACGCGGGCTCGGTGCGGGTCGGCGGCCTCGACGTCCGGGACGTGCCGCTGCGGCAGCTGCGGCAGGCGATCGGGGTCGTGTTCGAGGAGGCGTTCCTCTTCTCCTCGTCGATCCGGGACAACATCGCCTACGGCCGCCCGGACGCGAGCGAGGAGGAGATCGTCGCGGCGGCGCGCGCGGCGGAAGCCGACGAGTTCATCCGCGCCCTGCCGGAGGGCTACGACACGCTGGTCGGCGAGCGCGGCCTCACGTTGTCGGGCGGCCAGCGGCAGCGGCTCGGGCTGGCCCGCGCGCTGATCACCGACCCGCGCATCCTGATCCTCGACGACGCGACGTCGGCCATCGACACCGTCACCGAGGCGGCGATCCACGACACCCTGCGCTCGGTCACCGCGAGCCGCACGACGCTGTTGATCGCGCACCGGCGCTCGACGCTGGCGCTGGCCGACCGGATCGCGGTGCTGGACGAGGGCCGCGTCGTCGATGTCGGCACCGAAGCCGAGCTGATGGCGCGTTGCCCGCTGTTCCGCGAACTGGTCGCGGGCCCGGGCGACGACGTCGAGGAGAAGCACCGCTGCGAGGGCCTCGACTGCGGCCAGGACGGGATCACCCCGGCGCTGTGGCCGCGGGACGAGAACCGCGACGACGTCGACGACCTGGCCGACGCGGCGCGCCAACGCAGCGGCGACCCGAACAGCAGCGGGTTCGTCGGCGGGGGCGCCGGCCTCGACGTGCCGCCGACACCGGAGCTGATCGAAGGCGTGCGCAAGCTGCCCGCGGCGGCCGACGAGCCGCGACTGTCCGATGTGGACGTCACCGCGCCCGACCCTTCCTTCCGCCTGACCCGGCTCCTGCGGCCGGTCCGCTGGCCGCTCACGCTGGTCATCGGGCTGGTGGCGGCGGACGCGCTGGCGTCGATCGCGCTGCCGGGGCTGTACCAGTTCGGCGTCGACCACGGTGTCCGCGCCGGCGTCGAATGGATGATCTGGCTCGCCGCCGGGATCGGCGCGCTGGTGATCGCGGCCGACTGGCTGGTCGTGTTCGCGCAGACGCGGCTGACCTCGCGGGTCGGCGAGACGGTGCTGTACGCGCTGCGCGTCCGCAGTTACGCGCACCTGCAGCGGCTCGGGCTCGACTACTACGAGCGGGAGCTGTCCGGGAAGATCATGACCCGGATGACGACGGACGTCGACGCGCTCTCGACGTTCCTGCAGACCGGGCTCGCGACCGCCGTGGTCAGCGCGCTGACGCTGGCCGGCATCACGGCGGCGCTGCTGGTCACCGACGCCGGGCTGGCGCTGTTCGCGCTGGCCATGGTGCCGGTGCTGGCGGTGGCCACGGTGATCTTCCGGCGCGCGGCGTCGAAGGCGTACAACGAGGCCCGCGAGCGGGTCAGCGTCGTCAACGCGGACATGCAGGAGAACGTCAGCGGGCTGCGCGTCGCCCAGGCGTACACGCGCGAAGACCGCTCCGCGGCGGCGTTCGCTTCGCGCAGCGACGACTACCGGCGCTCGCGGCTGCGGGCGCAGCGGTACGTGGCCACGTACTTCCCGCTGGTGGCACTGCTGTCCGACCTGGCGACCACGACGGTGCTGGTCGCGGGCGCGAACCGCGTCTCGGCGGGGACGCTGTCGGCCGGCGTGCTGCTCGCGTTCCTGCTGTACCTGCAGCAGTTCTTCTCGCCGATCCAGCAGCTGTCGTCGGTGTTCGACGGGTACCAGCAGGCGCGTGTCGGCCTTAACCGGATCGGCGACCTGCTGCGGACGCCGACGTCGGTGCCGGCGGCGGAGAACGCCGTCGCGGTGCCTGAGCGGCTGCGCGGCGAGGTGTCGTTCAAGGAGGTCGACTTCGCCTACGCCGGCACGGACGCGCCGGCGCTGGCGGAGTTCTCGCTGGACGTGGCGGCCGGCGAGACGATCGCGCTGGTCGGCGCGACGGGCGCGGGCAAGTCGACGGCGGTGAAGCTGGTGGCGCGCTACTACGACGTCACGGGCGGCGAGGTCCGGATCGACGGCACGGACGTCCGCGAGTACGAGCTCGCGGGGCTGCGCCGCCGGATGGGCGTGGTGCCGCAGGAGGCGCACCTGTTCTCGGGCACGGTGGCGGACAACGTCCGCTACGGCCGTCCGGCGGCATCGGACGCGGAGGTCGAGGCGGCGGTCCGCGCGGTGGGCGCGTTCGACGGGGTGGCGGCCCTCCCGGCGGGCTTCCTGCAACCGGTGGGCGAGCGCGGCCGCTCGCTGTCGGCGGGCCAGCGCCAGCTGGTCGCGCTGGCGAGGGCGGAGCTGGTGGACCCGGACGTACTGCTGCTGGACGAGGCAACGGCGGCGCTGGACCCCTCGACGGAGGCGGCGGTCCTGCGGGCCACGGAGACGGTCGCTCGCCGCCGCACGACGTTCGTGGTGGCCCACCGCCTGGCGACGGCGGCGAGGGCGGACCGGATCGTGGTCCTGGACCACGGCCGCATCGCGGAGACGGGAACGCACGAGGAGCTGCTGGCGGCGAAGGGCCTGTACGCGCGGCTGTGGGCGCTGGGCTGAGGCCGACTGGGGCAGCCGGGAGCAGGTGCCCGAGAACCGCTCCCGTCGCTGCAAAGCCCCTTCCGCGCCGCTCACCAGCGCGCCGACCGCCCGGCTGAACGCCGAAAGTTCGTGGCCGAGGTCACGCCGCGCTGGCAGCATGGCGGGCATGTTCGAAGAGCACCGGGTGCCCGACCGGCAGATCCGCGCGGCGCAGACCGACTCGACCGTCCGGGTCTACCAGGCCTGTACGCCCGCGGTCGCCGACGCCGCCCTCGAGAAGCAGTCGTTCGGCACCCGAGGCGAAACCGTCCGGCTCGACCCGTCGTTCCGCCTGGCCGCCTACGACAGCGGCAACGGCAGCAAGCCCGGCCACGAGCGCATCCTGGCCGTCGACCTGACCCGGGCCGGCTTCGAATGGGCGCTGGCCCACCGTGGCCCGGTGCTCATCCAGTGGGACGCCGAGCGAGACCTCGACCACACCCCGCTGAACTTCCAGGCCATCCGCATCGGCCTCACCGGCGAGGCGGTCGACCACTACGTCGACGAGTGGATCACCGCCATCACCGACGTCACACCGGTGATGCGCGACATCTCCGGCCTGCTGGCCACCGACCGGCTGCACAAAGCGGTGAAGCTCGTCCCCCACGAGCCGCCGTACGAGCTGCCCGAAGACCTCGCCCGGGCCGTCGACGCCACCGGCTAAGGCAGCGCCCGCCACTTCAGCGCGCCCAGGCCGGCCGCCTCGACGTCCGGGCGGGAAGCCCACCGGACCGTCCCCGGGCGGACGTGGACCCCGGCCCCGACCAGCCAATCGGGCTCGTCCGGCTCGACCCACTCCATTTCCTCGAAGTCGGCCAGGGTCGGCCAGACCGCCTGGCACGAGTCGCACCGCAGGACGACCGTGCCGGACTCCGTCACCAGCGGCCGCACCAGGCCCTGGTCCCAGAACGAAGGACATTCGACCAGCCACATCCCACCAGTGGAACCCGCCGCGGTGAACGACCGACGGCCACCGGGAGAAGCCGGACGAAAGAGACCGCGAACCCTGTACCGGGTCCAGCGCTTAAGGTTCCCTTAGCACATCTTGATCGAGTCAGTGACCGATCCCCTAGTGCGCCACGCCTCACACAGGCCGGTTCCATCACATCGCGGTCACCGAGGGGGTTAGCCTGGTAGGCGCATCAGCGGATTCAAGATCGAGATCGAGACGGATAGAGGCGAGCCCCAGCCGTGTCCAGCAGCAGCCCTGCGTCACAGTTCGGCCCCAACGAGTGGCTGGTCGAAGAAATGTACGACCAGTTCCTCGCCGACCCTTCTTCAGTCGATGCCGCCTGGCACGACTTCTTCGCGGACTTCAAGCCGACGCAGAACGCGCAGGCCAAGGCGGACACGGCCCGGCAGCAGGCCGAGACCAAGCCGGCCACCAACGGCCAGGCGGCGCAGCCGTCGGCCACGGCCGTGCGGAACGCGGAATCGGCGGCCAAGCAGGCCGCGCCCGCGAAGGCGGCGCCCAAGCCGGCCGCGAAGCCGGAGCCGAAGGCGGCCCCGAAGCCCGCGGCCAAGGCGGAGCCGAAGGCCGACGCGAAGAAGGAAGAGCCGGAGTCGAAGCAGCTGCGCGGCGCCGCGGCCGCCATCGCGAAGAACATGGACGCCTCGCTGAGCGTCCCGACCGCGACCAGCGTGCGCGCGGTCCCGGCCAAGCTGATGGCCGACAACCGCATCGTCATCAACAACCACCTGAAGCGCACGCGCGGCGGCAAGATCTCCTTCACGCACCTCATCGGCTACGCCATGGTGCGGGCGCTGAAGAACTACCCGAACATGAACCGGCACTACCAGCAGATCGACGGCAAGCCGTTCGCGATCACGCCGGAGCACGTCAACTTCGGGCTCGCGATCGACATGAAGGGCAAGGACGGGTCGCGCAACCTCGTCGTGGCCTCGGTCAAGGGCGTCGAGGACATGACGTTCCTGCAGTTCTGGCAGGCCTACGAGGAGATCGTCAAGAAGGCCCGCAACAACAAGCTGACGGCCGACGACTTCTCCGGCACCACGATCTCGCTGACCAACCCGGGCGGCATCGGCACCAACCACTCGGTGCCGCGCCTGCAGGCCGGCCAGGGCGCCATCATCGGCGTCGGCGCCATGCAGTACCCGGCCGCCTTCGAGGGCACCAGCGAGAAGACGCTGGTCGACCTCGGCATCAGCAAGATCATGACGCTGACCTCGACCTACGACCACCGCATCATCCAGGGCGCGGAGTCGGGCGAGTTCCTCAAGCGCATCCACGAGCTGCTGCTCGGCGAAGACGGCTTCTACGACGACGTCTTCACCAGCCTGCGCCTGCCGTACGAGCCGATCCGCTGGGTCGCCGACATCCCCGAGGGCCCGGTCGACAAGACCGCCCGCGTCATCGAGCTGATCGACGCGTTCCGAATGCGCGGCCACCTGATGGCCGACACCGACCCGCTGAACTACCGCCAGCGCAGCCACGCCGACCTCGACGTCCTCTCGCACAACCTGACGCTGTGGGACCTCGACCGCGAGTTCCCGGTCGGCGGCTTCGCCGGCCAGGAGCGGATGAAGCTGCGCGACATCCTGGGCGTCCTGCGCAACTCCTACTGCCGCACGGTCGGCATCGAGTACACCCACATCCTCGACCCCGAGGAGCGCCGCTGGATCCAGGAGCGCGTCGAGATCCCGCACGAGAAGCCGGACCCCGCGGTCCAGAAGTACGTGCTCTCGAAGCTGAACGCCGCCGAGGCGTTCGAGACGTTCCTGCAGACCAAGTACGTCGGCCAGAAGCGGTTCTCCCTCGAAGGCGGCGAGACCGCGATCCCGCTGCTCGACACGCTGCTGGACAAGGCCGCCGAGCACGAGCTCGACGAGGTCGTCATCGGCATGCCGCACCGCGGCCGCCTGAACGTGCTGGCCAACATCGTCGGCAAGCCGATCAGCCAGATCTTCCAGGAGTTCGAGGGCAACCTCGACCCGGGCCAGGCGCACGGCTCCGGTGACGTGAAGTACCACCTCGGCGCCGAGGGCAAGTACTTCCGGATGTTCGGCGACGGCGAGACGAAGGTGTCGCTGACCGCGAACCCGTCCCACCTGGAGACGGTCGACCCGGTGCTCGAGGGCATCGTCCGCGCGAAGCAGGACCTGCTGGACAAGGGCGGCGAGGGCTACACCGTGCTGCCGGTCCTGATGCACGGCGACGCGGCCTTCGCGGGCCAGGGCGTCGTGGCCGAGACGCTGAACCTGGCGCTGCTGCGCGGGTACCGCACCGGCGGCACCGTGCACGTCATCGTCAACAACCAGGTCGGCTTCACGACCGCGCCGGAGCACTCGCGCTCGTCGCAGTACGCCACCGACGTCGCCAAGATGATCGGCTCGCCGATCTTCCACGTGAACGGCGACGACCCGGAGGCCGCGCACTGGGTGGCCAAGCTGGCCGTCGAGTACCGGCAGGCGTTCCACAAGGACGTCGTCATCGACCTGATCTGCTACCGCCGCCGCGGCCACAACGAGGGCGACGACCCCTCGATGACGCAGCCGGCGATGTACGACATCATCGACACGAAGCGCTCGGTGCGGAAGACCTACACCGAGTCGCTGATCGGCCGCGGCGACATCTCCGTCGAGGAGGCCGAGGCCGCGCTGCGCGACTTCTCGAGCCAGCTGGAGCACGTCTTCAACGAGGTCCGCGAGCTGGAGAAGCACCCGGCGAAGGCGAGCCCCTCGGTCGAGGAGGAGCAGCCGATGCCGGCCAAGGTGCCGACGGCGATCAGCACCGAGGCGCTCGAGCACATCGGCGACGCGTTCGTGAACGTCCCGGAGGGCTTCACGCCGCACCCGCGCGTCAAGCCGGTCATGGAGCGCCGCCACAAGATGTCGCGCGAAGGCGACATCGACTGGGCCTTCGGCGAGCTGCTCGCGTTCGGGTCGCTGGCGATGGAGGGCCGGCTGGTCCGGCTGTCGGGCCAGGACTCCCGCCGCGGCACGTTCACCCAGCGGCACTCGGTGTTCATCGACCGCAAGACCGGCCAGGAGTACTCGCCGCTGCAGAACCTGGCCGACGGCCAGGGCCGCGTCATGATCTACGACTCGGCGCTGTCGGAGTACGCGGCCGTCGGCTTCGAGTACGGCTACTCGGTGGCCAACCCCGAGTCGCTGGTCATGTGGGAAGCGCAGTTCGGTGACTTCGTCAACGGCGCGCAGACCGTCATCGACGAGTACATCTCCTCCGGCGAGGCCAAGTGGGGCCAGCGCTCGGACGTCGTGCTGCTGCTGCCGCACGGCCACGAGGGCCAGGGCCCGGACCACACCTCCGGCCGCATCGAGCGGTTCCTCTCGCTGTGCGCGGAGGGCTCGATGACGGTGGCGGTGCCGTCCACCCCGGCGAACTACTTCCACCTGCTGCGCCGCCACGCCCTCGACGGCATCCAGCGCCCGCTGATCGTCTTCACGCCGAAGTCGATGCTGCGCAACAAGGCCGCGACGTCGCCGACGGCCGACTTCACCGGCGAAACCCGCTTCATGTCGGTCATCGACGACGTGACGCCGGACCCGGCGAAGATCCGCAAGGTGCTGCTGACCTCCGGGAAGCTGTACTGGGAGCTGGTGGCCGAGCGGACGAAGCGCGAGGCGGACGACGTCGCGATCGTGCGGATCGAGCAGTACTACCCGCTGCCGAAGAAGAAGCTGGTGGCCGCGCTCGAGCGCTACACCAACGCTTCGCAGGTCGCGTGGGTCCAGGAGGAGCCGGAGAACCAGGGCGCGTGGCCGTTCTTCGGGCTCAACCTGCCGCGCAAGTTCCCGGAGCTGTTCGGGAAGCTGGAAGTCGTGTCGCGGCGCCCGATGGCGGCGCCGTCGGCCGGCTCGTCGAAGGTCCACGAGGTCGAGCAGAAGGCGCTGATCTCGAAGGCGTTCGACTGATCGCTTGAGCCCGCCGAAGGCCTCCTCCCGGTTCGCCGGCGAGGAGGCCTTCGCCGTCTCGCCTCCGGAACTGTCGGTGCCTCCCGGTACCGTGGCAATCGGGGGCGCAGCCCAAACCCGTTTGCCCGCGGCCGCCGGTTCACGGCAAGGTGGCGACCATGCTGATCCGCCGCGAGACGCCCGCCGACCGGACCACCGTCCACGCGATCCACAGCGAAGCGTTCCGGCGCGAACCCGGCGTCACCCCGGTCGAGGCACCGCTGGTGGACGAGCTGCGCGCGGACGGCGACCTGCTCGACGCGCTCTCGCTGGTGGCCGTCCGCGACGGCGAAGTCGTCGGGCACGTGTGCTGCAGCCGGGCCCGCGTCGGCGAGGACTCGACGTCGGCAGTCGGGCTGGGGCCGCTCGGCGTGCTGCCCGCGCACCAGGCGAGCGGTGTCGGCTCGGCGCTGATGCACGCGGTGCTCGGCGCCGCGGACGCGCTCGGCTACGGCTTGGTCGTCCTGCTCGGCAACCCGGCGTACTACTCGCGCTTCGGCTTCGTCGCGGCGTCGACGCTCTCGGTCGCGTCGCCGGATCCCGCCTGGGTCAAGAACTTCCAGGCCCGCACGCTCACCGGCTACAAACCCGCGCAAGCGGGCGCGTTCGAGTACGCGCCCGCGTTCTCCCGGATCTGAGGAGCCTGGCATGTACGCACCGAGCTCGTCCGTCGGCGTCCGCGTCAACCGCGAACAGCACCCGTCGAAGCTGGTGGACCTGGCCCGCCAGGCGGAAGACGCCGGCCTCGACGAAGTCTGGCTGGTCGAGGACTGCTTCTGGGCGGCCGGGATCGCCACGGTCGCGACGGCGCTGGCGGTGACGTCGACGATCAAGGTGGGCATCGGCGTGCTGCCGGCGGTGGCCCGCAACCCGGCGATCGCGGCGATGGAGCTGGCCGCGCTCGCGGAGCTGCACCCGGGACGGCTGATCGGCGGGCTGGGCCACGGGGTGGCGTCGTGGATGCGCCAGATCGGCGCGTACCCGGAGTCGCCGCTGGCGGCGCTGGACGAGACGCTGGTGGCCGTGCGCCGGCTGCTGGCGGGCGACCGGGTTTCGGTGCGCGGCCGGCACGTGAACCTGGACGAGGTCGAGCTGGTGTTCCCGCCCGCCACGGTGCCGCCGGTGCTGGCGGGGGTCCGGCGGCCGAAGTCGCTGGCGGTGGCGGGTTCTTCGGCGGACGGCACGATCCTGGCCGAGCCGTCGCCGCCGGAGTTCGTGCGGACGGCGCTGGCGGGCATCGCCGCCGGCGAGCCCGCCGAGCACGCGGTGGTGACGTACAACTGGCTGGCGCTGGGCGACCGCGAACGCGCGCGGCTCACCGTGGCGGAATCGCTGACGCCCGGGGCGCGGGTGCAGGTGGCGGACCTGCCGTTCGCCGACGAGCTGCTGGCACTGGTGGACTCGGCGTCCACAGTGGACGAACTGGCGGCCGGCCTGCGCCCGGAGTGGCTCGACCGGCTCGCGATCTGCGGCGACCTCGACCAGTGCGTGGCCTCGGTGCGCGCGCTGCACGCGGCCGGGAGCGGATCGGTCGTCCTGCTGCCGCTGCCGGAGGAGCCGCCGGAGCGCGGCATCGAGGACGCGGGCAAGGTCGCGGCGGCCCTGCGCGCCTGAGCGTCAGCGCGAGAGGCTCGCTTCGACGCCGTCGAGGAGGTAGTCGAGGCCCTTGCGGAAGGTCTCGTCGACGTCCCAGTGGACGGCGTCGCGGATGACCTTTTCCAGCGCCGGGTACTTGCCCGTGGCGAAGGTCCGCTCCAGGTAGGGCCCGTGGGTGCGTTGCCACTCCGACTCGTTCATCCCGGTGGCCCGCTCGGCGCGGCGCTCGGTGATCTCCCGGCGGACGGCGCCGACCACGTACGCGTTGACGGCCTTGACCACCGGCATCACGTCGTCGACGTCGATGCCCTGCAGCCCGGTGAGGACGGCCTCTCCCCGGGCGAGTGCGTTCGGCCCGAGCTGCGGCCGGCCGCCGAGCAGGTCGGCGAACCACTCGTGCCGGTGCGCGGCGCGCCGGGTCAGTTCGGCCAGGGCCAGCAGCACCTCGCGCCAGCTGTCGCCGGTGGGCCGGATCCCGGCGTAGACGTCGTCCACCATCAGGTCGAGCAGCTCTTCCTTGGTGGCGATGTAGCCGTACAGCCGCATCGGGCCGACGTCCAGCACGCCGGCGACCTTCCGCAGCGATACCGCCGCCAGGCCGTCCGCGTCCGCCAGGCGGATCGCCGCGCGGATGATCAGTTCCCGGCTCAGTGGAGCCGGCGTCGGCCTCTCCGGCGGCTCCGGCCGCTCCCACACCGTCACGGCGCTGACCATACAGCGCCTGGTGCGATACAGTGTATCGAGAGATACAGCGTATCGAATGGGGACCTCATGACCATCGTCATCGTCGGCGCCGGACCGGGAGGCCTGGCCCTGGCCCGGGTGCTGCACGTCCACGGCATCGAGTCCGCCGTGTACGAGCGCGAGACGTCGCGCAACGCGCGCGGACAGGGCGGCATGCTCGACATCCACTCCGGACAGCGCGCGCTGCGCGAGGCCGGACTGCTCGACGAGTTCTTCGCGATCGCGCGCGGTGAAGGCCAGGACATGCGGCTCCTGGAGCCGGACGGCACCCTGCTGCTCCAGGAGGACACGCCGGACGACGCCCCGCTGCTGCGTCCCGAGGTCGACCGCGCGGACCTGCGCGACCTGCTGCTGGATTCGCTGCCCGCCGGGACGGTCCGGTGGGGGCACGCGTTCGAGTCCGCGGACAACGGCGTGGTGCAGTTCGCCAACGGCAGCCATACAACGTACGACTTGCTGGTCGGCGCGGACGGCGCGCAGTCCCGGGTGCGTCCGCTGGTCACCGATGCCTGCCCGGCGCACACCGGCCAGAACGTCGTCGAGGTCGGCATCCCGGACATCGACCGCACGCACCCGGACCTCGCGGCGATGGTCGGCCGCGGCACCTACTGGGTGATGGGTAAGGGGACCTCCCTGGCGGCGCAGCGCAACGGCGACGGCCGCGTCCGCATCGGGATCAGCTTCTACAACACCCCCGAGGACTGGTTCGCGAAGAGCGGAATCCCGCTCGACGACCCGGCCGCCGCCCGCGCGCGGCTGATCGAGCTGCTCCCCGGCTGGGACGCCCGGTTCACCGCACTGATCGAGGCCTGCGACGACACGGTCGCGCGGCGGTCGATGACAACGCTCCCGATCGGGCTGACGTGGCCGTCGAAGCCGGACGTGACGCTCCTCGGCGACGCCGCGCACCTGATGCCGGCGGTGGGCGAAGGCGCGAACCAGGCACTGCTCGACGGCGCGGCGCTGGGCCTGGCGCTGGCAGCTCACCGGGACGACTACCCGGCGGCGATCAAGGAGTACGACAACGAGATGTTCGACCGCACCGGCAAGGCGGCCCGGATGTCGGCGGGCATGCAGGAGCTGTTGCGGTCACCGGACGCGGCGCGGAAACTGCTCGAGTTCTTCCAGCCGAGCTGACCGAGCCGAGAGCTTGTCCACAGCCAGGCCGAGATGTGGACAACCCGGCCGCGCGGCGGCTATTTGTGGCCGGATTGTCGGGGACGCTCGATACGCTGGAACCGGGACGGACCCCCTGGGAGGGCGGGCGCTGTCCGAGGCCGGGCGCTGCTCGGAGAGCGTGCGCTGGCGGGGAGCGGACGCTGTCCGGAGAGCGGGGCGCCAGCCGGAGAGCGGCCACTGCCCAGGAAGCGGCCACTGCCCACGGAGCAGGCGCTGTCCAGAGCGGGCGCTGCTCGGAGAGCGGGACGTCGGCCGGAGAGCGGCCGCCGCTCAGGGAGCGGGCATTGCTCAGCCAGAGGGCACTGCTCCGGGCGCGCGAAGGTCCGGGCGAGGAGCGGGCGCTGTCCGGAGCGGGCGCTGCTCGGAGAGCGGGACGTCGGCCGGAGAGCGGCCGCCGCTCAGGGAGCGGGCATTGCTCAGCCAGCGGGCAGTGCTCCGGGCGCGCGAAGGTCCGGGCGTGTCGTCCAGCGCCCCCCGAAGAAAAGCGGTTCGCCCCGGCTCGGACGCGTGTCAGGATCGGCCCATGCCGGTCGATCCGCATCTCCTCGTCGCCTTTGTCGTCACCACCGTGATCGCGATGGTCACCCCCGGTCCGGACATGCTCTTCATCCTCGGCTGCGGCATGCGCGGCGGCCCGAAAGCCGGGCTGCTCGCCACCGCCGGGGTCGCCACCAGCGAGGCCATCCACGTCGCCATGGCCGCGGCCGGGCTGGCCGCCCTCTTCGCCGCCGTTCCCGTCGCCTTCACCGTTGTCCGGATCGCCGGTGCCGCCTACCTCATCCACCTCGGCGTCCAAGCCATCCGGAACCGCAAGCCGCTCGTCGAACGGAAGAGTGACCGCGCCTACCTCAGCGGCCTGCTCACCAACCTGCTCAACCCGAAGATGGTCACCTTCACCATCGCGTTCCTCCCGCAGTTCATCGACCCCGCGCGCGGGCACGTCTGGCTGCAGTTCGCGGTCCTCGGCGCGATCATGATCGTGTTCGAGTTCCTCGTCGACGGCGCGGTCGGCGTCCTCGCCGGCCGCGTCGGCGGGTGGGTCCGGCGGAAGAAGAATCAGCGGCGCATCGAGGTCGCCACCGGGGGCATCTTCATCGGCCTCGGCGTGAAACTCGCGCTCGACTAGGACTTCAGGTTGTTGCGCGCCAGGAAGTCCTCGGCGATGTCGAGCGGGTTCCGCTTCTTCTCGGTGAACTCGACGTTCAGTTCAGTCAGCTGCTGGGTCGTCAACGCGGCCGAAACCCGGTTCAGCGCAGCCGTTTCGGACGGCGACAGCGTCCCGCGCGCCACCAGCGGCACGATGTTCTGCGCCGGGAACATGTTCTTGTCGTCAACCAGCGGCACGAACCCGTTCGCCGCGATCGTCGACGACGTGCTGAAGAGGTCCGCCACCTGGACGTCGCCCGACTTCAACGCCGCGACCGTCACCGGGCCGCCCGTGTCGGTCGTGCGGATCTCCTTGAACTCGCAGCCGTACAACGACTTGATCTTGTCCTTCCAGCGGCTGCTCCACTGGCCCGGGCCGCCGAACACGAGCTCGCCGCAGCGCTTCCCCAGGTCCGAGAACGTCTTGACGCCCGAGGAAGCCAGTTGCGGCCCGACCACCAGCAGGTCCTTGTCCTCGGCGGGCGCCTGGTCCAGGACCTCGAAGCCCGCCGGGATCTTCTGCCGCAGCTGCGCGTAGACGTCCTGGGACGTCGTCGCGGACGTCTCCTTGTCGAAGTACCGCAACAGGTTCCCGCTGTAGTCCGGCACCACCGACAGCGACTTGTCCTGCAGCGCCTTGACGACGACCTCGCGGCTGCCCACCGGCGGCCGCACGGTCACGTTCGTGGCACCGGCGTTGCGCAGCGCGCCGGCGTAGATCTGGGCCAGCAGCAGGCTTTCCCCGACGTCGGACGCGCCGATGATGATGTCGCCGGAAGCGCCGCCCTCGCCGCCGCCCGCCAGCGGGTTGCCGCACCCGGCCGCCAGCACCAAAGCGAGCAACACGACCAGCCGTTTCACGCCGTCACCTTCTTCACGGCCGTCGCGAGCCGGACGCCGCGCGGCACCAGAGCGCGGTTCAGCAACGCGAAGAGCAGATCCAGCACGATCGCGAGCAACGTTGTCAGCAACGCTCCCGCGATCACCTCGGAATAGTCCAAAATGGCCAGTCCGTCGAGCAGGAACCGGCCCAGGCCACCGAGTCCGACGTACGCGGCCACCGCGGCCGTCGCGACCAGCTGCAGCACGGCGTTGCGGATGCCGCCGAGCACGAGCGGCAGCGAGATCGGCACCTCGACCTTCCACAGCCGCTGCCAGCCGGTCATCCCGATGCCCTGGGCGGCGTCGACGACGCCGTGGTCGGTCGCCTGCAGCCCCGCGTACGTCCCGGCCAGGATCGGCGGCACGGCCAGCACGACGAGCCCGATGATCGTCGAGGTGACGCTCTCGGTGAAGAGCAGGAACAGGAACGTCACGAGGCCCAGTGTCGGCAGCGCGCGGATCACGTTGCCCGCACCCACCAACGCGACGCCACCGCGTCCCGTGTGCCCGACGAACAGTCCCAACGGGACAGCGATGACCAACGCGATCATGAGCGACAAAGCCGTGTAGCCCAGGTGTTCCAGCAACCGCTGCGGGATGCCGTCCGGGCCCGACCAGTGCGCCGGGTCGCCGAACCAGCGGAAGAGATCGGTGATCATGCGGCGCTCACCCGTTCCCATGGCGTCAGGAGGTTCCGGATCCCCACCAGGACCAGGTCGACGACCAGCGCCAGCAGCAGCGTCAGCACGATGCCGACGACGATCGGCGAGAAGTACTCGCGCTGGAAGCCGTCGGTGAACAGGACGCCGAGGCCGCCGGTGCCGATCAGCGCACCGACGCTGACCGGCTGATGTTGCTGACCGACGCCACCCGCACCCCGGCCGCGAGGACCGGCACGGACAGCGGCAGTTCGACGGCGAAGAACCGGCGCACCGGCTTGTACCCGACGGCGGTCGCGGCGGCGATCACCGGCGGCGGCACGGCGTCCAGCGCGTCGAGCACCGGGCGGACCAGCAGCGCCGTGGTGTAGATCGTCAGCGCGACGACGACGTTGACGCTGTCCAGGATCTTCGACCCGATCAGGCCGGGGATGACGACGAACAGCGCCAGCGACGGGATCGTGTAGAGCAGGTTGGCGAGCACCATCAGCACCTGCCGGGCCGGCCGCCAGCGGTGGCCGAGCCAGCCCGCGGCGAGCGCGAGGACGATGCCCAGCACCAGCGGGAGCAGCGCCAGGTAGACGTGGTCGCCCAGGTCACCGAGTATTTCGGCGCGCGTGTTCCCGCTGCTCAGGTACTGGCCGAGCTCGTCGAAGAAGCTCATGACGCCTGGGGCGTCGCCTCGATCACGTCCAGCACTTGCCTCGCGACCACCCCGCCGAGCACGCGGTGGTCTTCGTCGACGACCACGCCGAGGCTGGCCGGCGACGACAGCGCCGCGTCCAGCGCGCCGCGGATCGGGGTGCCGTGGATCCACAGCGATCCGCCGGCGACCAAGTCGTCTTCGGACAGTGCACCGTCCACAGTGGAGTTCGGCGGCAGCCAGCCGCGCGGCTGCTTGTCGGCGTTGACGCCGAGCCGCCAGCCGTCGCTCGCCGAAACCGGGGCGCCGATCTCGACCAGCTCGATCTCCTTGACCTCGACGCCGTCGGCGGAGAGGAACGACAGGCCGCGGTAGCCGCGGTCGCGACCGACGAACGACGCGACGAAGTCGTCCACCGGGTGCCGCAGCACGTCGGCGGGGGTGCCGTACTGGGCGAGCTTGCCGCCGACGCGCATCACCGCGACCTTGTCGCCGAGCCGGACGGCCTCGTCGATGTCGTGGGTGACGAACACGATGGTCTTGCCCAGCTGTGACTGCAGGCGCAGCAGCTCGTTCTGCAGGTCTTCGCGCACGATGGGGTCGACCGCGGAGAACGGCTCGTCCATCAGCAGCACCGGCGAGTCCGCAGCGAGCGCACGGGCGACGCCGACGCGCTGCTGCTGGCCGCCCGAGAGCTGGGCCGGGTACCGCTTGCCGAGCTCGGCCGGCAGGCCGATGGTCTCCAGCAGCTCGGCCGCCCGCTTGCGCGCCTTCGCCTTGTCCCAGCCCGACAGCAGGGGCACGGTGGCGATGTTGTCCAGCACCGTCCTATGTGGAAAGAGGCCCGCGTGCTGGATGACGTAGCCGATGCCGCGGCGCAGCAGCGCCGGGTCGCCCTCGGCGACGTCCTTGCCGTCGAGCAGCACCTGGCCGCCGGTCGGCTCGACCATGCGGTTGATCATGCGCAGCGACGTCGTCTTCCCGCAGCCGGACGGGCCGACGAGCACGGTGATCGTGCCGTCCTCGACCGTCAGGTTCAGCTTGTCGACGGCGACCGTCCCATCCGGATACTGCTTGGTCACGTCGCGGAATTCGATGGTCACTGCCCACTCCCCATGTCCGGTGGAATCGACCGTAGCCGAGTCGGCGGCGGTTGGCACGGTGTTCCGAGGGGTGGTGACTAGGCTCAAGGCCCGTGAAGTCCCTCGACGACGTCCTCGCCGCGCACGGTGTCGGCGTCCGCCCGCTGTACCGCGTCATCGACCTGCTGCGCACCGGCGACCACGACCTCGGCGAGCTGGTGCGGCTGTCCACCGCGCCGCGCCGCAGCGTCGAGGACGTCCTCGCCGCCCTCGGCGACGACCTGGACCGCAGCGGCGACCGGCTGCGGATCTCCCCCGGCGTCGCCGCCGCGTACCTGCAGTACAGCGCCCCCCGCTACGCGGACCCGCTCGACGAGGCCGTCGCGAACCACGAGCTGCTGCCGAAGGTCGCCGAGTGGGTGGCCGAGGTGCCGCCGCCGCTGGCCGCGCTCGACCACGTGCAGGCGACCCCGGAGACGGTGCTGCGCCGCGCGCTGTGGCTGGACGCGCGCTACGACCTCGCGTCCGCGCGGCTGCTGTTCCTCGGCGACCACGACCTGACGTCGCTGGCTCTGCGGGCGGTCTGCCCGGCGGCGTCGCTGACGGTCGTCGACCTCGACGAGCGCGTGCTGGCCTACCTCGACGACCGCGGCGGACGCGAGATCGCGACCGCGCACGCGGACCTGCGCGTCGGCCTGCCGCCGGCCGTGACCGGCGGCTTCGACCTGGTGTTCAGCGATCCGCCGTACACGCCGGAAGGCATGGGCCTGTTCGCGGCGCGCGGGGTGCAGGCGCTGCGGAACCCGAGCGAGGGACGGCTGCTGTTCGCGTACGGCTACAGCCCCCGCCACCCCGCGCTGGGCGCGCAGGTGCAGCGGTCGCTGGCCACGCTCGGGCTGACGTTCGAGGCGATCCTGCCGGACTTCAACCGCTACTTCGGCGCGCAGGCGATCGGCAGCGCGGCGGACCTGTACGTCTGCCAGCCGACGGCGAAGGCCAAGAAGGTGCGCGCCGGCAAGGCGATCTACACGCACGGGCCGCAGTCGGTGGAGGCGGCCGGGACGAAGCCGGCACTGCTGGAGAAGCTGAAGGAGATCGCGGGCGCCGGCGGGCTCGCGCTGGAGTCGCGGCCGGTCGACTGGTCGATCTCGGGGCCGGAGGGCGACGCGGTCGCGATGGACCTCTCGGCCGACCCGGGCCCGTGGCTGCTGCGCACCTTACTGGGTACGAACGCACGCCGGCTGGCGTTGCTGGTCCCGAACGCGCACCCGGACCTGGCCGACCAGGCCTCGCAGGAGGCGCTGGCGTCCCTCGTCCGGGGGAAGTACGCGCTGCGGTACCTGCGGAGCACGCCGGACAACCGGCACGCGGTGGTGGTCGCGGACGCGGTCGAGCACCAGGACGAGGTCCTGACCCGCGCCCACGCCCGCCTGGCGAACGTCTCGCTGGACGTCCCGGAAGACCTGGTGAACCTGCGCCTGGTCGACGTCCCCCGCCACCGCCTGGCCGAACTCCTCTGACACGCCGAAAGCGGCACTTTCACGTGAAAGTGCCGCTTTCGGATCGACGTGTCAGTCCGTGACGCCGTCGGCTTCCGCGGCCTTCGCCACCGCCGCCGCGACCTCGGGGGCCACGCGCGGGTCGAGCGGCGAGGGCACGATCCGGTCCGGGCCCAGGTCGTCCATCGCCACCGACACGATCGCCTCGGCGGCCGCCAGCTTCATGCCCTCGGTGATCGACCGCGCGCCGGAGTCCAGCGCGCCGCGGAACACGCCGGGGAACGCCAGCACGTTGTTGATCTGGTTCGGGAAGTCGCTGCGCCCGGTGGCCACGATCGACGCGTACCGCGCGGCCACGTCCGGGTGAACTTCCGGGTCCGGGTTGGACAGTGCGAAGACGATGCCGCCGCCCGCCATCCGGCCGAGCAGGGACTCGTCGATCGTCGCGCCGGACAGGCCGAGGAACACGTCCGCGCCCTCGAGCGCCTCCGCCAAGCCGCCCTTCAGGCCGGCCTTGTTCGTCGTCGCGGCCAGGCGTTCCTTGACCGGGTTCAGGCCGTCGCGGCCGGCGTGGATGATGCCGCGCGAGTCGAGGACGGTGACGTCGCCGATGCCGGCCTCCTGCAGGATCCGGGCGCACGCGACCCCCGCCGCGCCGGCGCCCGAGACGACGACGCGCTGGTCGGCGATCGCCCGGTCGAGGACCAGGTTGGCGCCGCGCAGGGCGGCCAGCGTGACGATCGCCGTGCCGTGCTGGTCGTCGTGCATGACCGGGCAGTCGAGCGCCTCCTTGAGCTTGTCCTCCAGCTCGAAGCACCGCGGCGCGGAGACGTCCTCCAGGTTGACGGCCCCGTAGGACGGCCGCAGCCGCACCATCGTCTCGACGATCTCGTCGACGTCGGTGGTGTCCAGCACCAGCGGGATCGAGTCGAGCCCGCCGAAGGTCTTGAACAGGACCGACTTGCCCTCCATGACCGGCAGCGACGCGCTCGCGCCGATGTCGCCGAGGCCGAGCACCGCCGTCCCGTCGCTCACCACGACGACGAGCCGGTCCGCCCACGTGTACCGCTTGGCCTTGGCGGCGTCCTCGGCGATCGCGCGGCTGACCTTCGCCACCCCCGGGGTGTACGCGATCGAAAGGTCACGCGGGCTGGAAATCGGGCGGGTGGCCGCCACCGAGAGCTTGCCGCCCTCGTGCCCGGTGAAGATCTCTTCGTCGGTGACCGGCGCTCCGGCACCGGTGGGGTCGCTCATGGGGATTCCTGTCGTCGTTTCCGTCATTCCCCCAGTGGGAATGACGGAACTCGCGGATCGGACTTGGGTCACTGGAATTTCTCCTGGGCATGCGAGCTGGGACCACGGGCTGCAGGGGAAACCGTGGTTGTGTCCCGGCACGGCAGCCCAGCGCGGTAGCGCCGGCCTGTCGGCGAGGCGTCACGTCGGCCATCGGTGCCGTGGGTCTGGCGATGGCCGCGGACGCGGCGGTCCAATCAGTGTGACAGGTCCGGTCCGGAGGGGGACCCCTCGGTGCGGCTGATGTCACATCCGCACCCCTATTCCGGCAATTGCCAAGACGTCCGTTCGGTTTTTTAGCCGCCCGATAAGGTGACGCCATGGAATTCCGCCGGCTGAGCGTCCCGGACGCCTTCGAGTTCTCCCCCCGGGCGTTCCCCGACGAGCGCGGCCTGTTCGTCGCCCCCTTCCAAGAGGACGTCCTGCGCGAAGCGACCGGGCACCCCCTGCGGCTCGCGCAGGCGAACCACAGCGTGTCCCGGCGGGGCGCGATCCGCGGCATCCACTTCGCCGACACTCCTCCCGGCCAGGCGAAGTACATCTACTGCGCGAGCGGCTCGCTGCTCGACGTCGTCGTCGACGTCCGCGTCGGCTCGCCGACCTTCGGCACCTGGGACGCCGTCCAGCTCGACTCGCGCCGGTACAACGCCGCGTACCTCGCCGAAGGCCTCGGGCACGGCTTCATCGCGCTCGAGGACGACACGGTGATGGCCTACCTGTGCTCCGAGGGCTACAACCCGACCGGCGAGCACGGCATCACCCCGCTCGACCCGGCGCTCGACCTGCCCTGGCCCGCGGACGTCGAGCTGATCCTGTCCGAGAAGGACCGCACCGCTCCGACGCTCGCCGAAGCCCTGGAGCAGGGCCTGCTGCCGTCGTACCAGGACTGCGTCGCGTACTACGACAAGCTGCGCTCCGCCCACTGATCGCCAACTGACCTCTAGCGCCGATAGGCAGCGCACATATAGTATGCACGCATGGCACTTTACGAGTACGAGCACACCGAGACGTCCACCGCTCCCGCCGCCGCGATCTGGCCGCTCTGGGCCGACACCGGCCGCTGGCCCGAGTGGGACGCGGGCGTCCGCTCGGTGGTCCTGGACGGGACGTTCACCGTGGGGACCAGCGGCACCATGACGATGGACGGGATGCCGCCGATCCCGTTCACCCTGACCGAGGTCACCGAGGGCCGCAGCTTCACCGACGAGACCCGGCTGCCCGACGCGTTCCTGCGGTTCGAGCACGTCCTGACCGACGTCGACGACGGCACGCGGATCACCTACCGCGTCACCATCGACGGGCCGGAGGGCTTCGGTCCGCAGGTCACGTCGGACACTCCCGACGCCATGCGCGCACTCGCACGGCTGGCTGAGGCATCCTCGCGGGTATGACCACCCCGACGTCCCGCCTGCCCGGCCCCGAGCGCAGCCCCGGCTTCCTGCTGTGGCGCGTGACGCTGGCCTGGCAGCGGGCGATGCGGGCCGCGCTGGCCCCGCACGACCTAACGCACGTCCAGTTCGTGCTGCTCACGACCACGTGGTGGTTCACCCGCTCGGGCGTGCCACCGACGCAGCGGCAGCTGGCCGAGCAGGCCGGCACGGACACGATGATGACCAGCCAGGTCGTCCGCAAGCTGGCCGATCGCGGCCTGCTGGCCCGCGCCGACGACCCGGCGGACGCCCGCGCGAAGCGGCTGGAGATCACACCGGCTGGCCTGGAGCTGGTCGCGAAGGCACTGAAGGACGTCGAAGCCGCCGACGCGTCCTTCTTCGTGGAGGTCGACGACGGCTTCACCGACTCGCTCGCGAAGCTCAGCCCCTGAGGTCCTCGGCCAGCACGCGCTCGATGTTGCGCTCGGCCAGCGCCGTGATCGTCACGAACGGGTTGACGCCGGTGCTGCCCGGGATGAGCGAACCGTCCGTGACGTACAGGTTGCGGTAGCCCTGCACCCGGCCGTAGTCGTCGGTCGCGTCGCCGAGCACCAGGCCGCCCAGCGGGTGGTAGGTGAAGCGGTTCTCGAACGTGCGCGTGTCGCCGAACAGGTCGTAGCGGTAGATCGTCTTGTTCGCGCGGTTGATCTTGTCGAACAGCGCTTTCGCGGCGTCGATCGACGGCTGCCCCTGCGACGCCGTCCAGTGCAGCTTCGCCGAGTCGCTCGCGGCGTCGTAGGTGAAGTGCCCGCGTTCGGGGTTCTTCGTGATCGCCAGGTACAGGCTGACCCACGTCTCGAGGCCGGCGGGCACCGGCGCGATCTCGGCGAACGCGGGGTGCACCGGGTCGGCCCAGTTGTCGATGCCGAGCGCGGGCATGCCCGACTGCAGGCTGCCGGTGGTGTCCCAGACGTGGTTCGCGCGGCCGCACATGACGTTCCCGTTCGTGCCCCAGCCCTGTCCGACCGCATCGTTCAGCTTGGGCAGCCGGCCGGTCTCGCGGGCGCGCACCAGCAACTCCGTCGAGCCGACGCTGCCGGCGCCGAGGAACAGGTACTTCGTGTTCACGTGCCGCGTACCCAGGACGGTGCCGTGCTCGTCGATCTCGCGGACGACCAGCGTGTACGTCCCGTCGGGCCGGTGGAGGATCTCGCGGACTTCGCGCAGCGTCTCGATGGTCACGTTGCCGGTGCCGAGCGCGGCGGCCAGGTAGGACCGGTCGAGCGAGCGCTTCCCGTGGTTGTTGCCGTAGATGACTTCGGACGCGTCCGCGGAGCGCGGGACTTCGCCCGCTTCTTCGCGCCGCAGGTAGTCGGTGTCGTACACGGTCGGTACGAAGGTCGTGTCGAATCCCGTCTTGCGCGCGGCCTTCCGCGAGACGCGCGCGTACTGGTACGAGCGGCACGTTTCGAACCAGTCCGGGTCGACGACGTTCACGCCGAGCTCCGCGTTCGCGCGCGGGAAGTACTTGCCGTACATCTCGCCGGCGTCGACGCGCGGCAGGATCTCCTCGAAGTACGACCGCTTCGGCGTCACGGCCATCGCGCCATTGACCAGCGATCCGCCGCCGACACCGCGGCCGAGGTACACCGCCATGTCGCCGAAGTTCACCCGGTCGAGCACGCCGGCGTACCGTCCGATGTCGCGGTTGGCCAAATCGAGCCAGAGGAACGACGCCAGCGGCGCCTCGGTGCGGTCCTTGAACCACATCGCCCGCTCGTCCGGCGCGAGCATCGAGCAGAAGACCTTGCCGTCGGCGCCGGGCGTGGTCCACAGCTTGCCCATCTCGAGCATCAGCGTCGGGATCCCGGCCTCGCCGAGCCGCAACGCCGTGACGGCGGCGCCGTAGCCGGTGCCGATGACCACCGCCGGCGCGTACTCCGGGAGCGGCGACGCGGCCGCGGGCCGCGTCGAGACCGTGGTCAGCCCGAGGGCGGCGGCGGAGTTCAGGGCGGCGAGGCCGAGGAACCGGCGGCGGGAGAAGGCAGACATGGGCCGAGCATGCCGGAGATCAGTAAACGGCGTTAACTAAATGGAACACGTTTCACCCAGTCGAGGGAAATTTCCGGCCTCCCCCTGGGGGCGATCCCGGATGTCCGCGCCGGGCGGCGCGAGCAAGCTCACCGGCATGAAACTTCTCGCACTGGGGGTGGCCGCGGTCGCCGTGGCCGCACTGGGGGTCGCGCCCGGGACGGCGTCCGCGGACGAGCTGCCGGCATTCGACTTCACCGACTGCCCGGCGCCGCCCGCGAACGCCGACCCGGGCACGTGGCGCTGCGAAGCCTTCATCTCGCAAGGAAAACTGACGATCCACGACCGGGAGGTGCCGCTCGGGGAGATGCGGCTGACCTTCAGCGAAGGCAAGGTGAACGGCCAGTACGCGCAGGTGTTCGGCACGCTGCGCCACGAGCCGGTGCGTCTGCCCGGCGTTCCCGGCGCGACGATCCAGCTGCGCTACGGCGGGTACTCCGACTTCCTGAGCACGGCCGAGCGGCGCGGAGCTCTCGACGTCTACGCCGTGGTCCAGCACCCCTTACTGCGTAAGAACTGCCGGATCGGCACCCCGGCCGAACCACTGCACACGATCGTCCACGACGACCCGGCCGTGCCGCCGCGGGTCATCTCGGACAACCCGCGAACGGCGTACTTCGGCGTCGTCGACCCGGATGTGGCCCTGCCCGCGACGACCGGCTGCGGCCCGCTGGGCAAGCTCGTCGACCACCGGCTGGGCCTGCCGTCGCCGGCCGGCGAGAACACGTTCCACCAGACGACGTACGTGCAGTACAAGCCGCTCTAACGCTTCTTCGGCGTCACCCAGATCGTGATCGTCCCGGTGACCACGGGCTTGCCGTTCGTGTCCGAAATGGTCACCGGGACGGGCAGTTCGAAGCCCTCGTCGCCGAACTCCGGCAGCTCGGGCAGCGAGGCGACCGCGCGCAGGCCCGTCTCGGCCTTGGCGACGTACTGGACGTTCATGCCCTTCGGCAGCCAGCGGTGGGTGCCGGGGACGGTCGCCTCGGCGAGCATGCCCATCGCGATCTCGGCGAGGTTGCAGGCGGCGATCGCGTGGAACGTGCGGATGTGGTTGTAGACACCCCACCACTTCGGCGCGGTGACCTCGCAGTGACCGGGCCGCAGCTCGCGCACCGACGGCAGGACCGTCCGGAAGTACGGCACGCGCACGCACATCGCGGCGCTGAACAGCTGTTTCCCGCCCGGCTTGGCGGCCAGCCTGTGCCACAGCGCGAACGTCGGCGTCTCGGACATCGGGGTCTCCTCGAACTAAGCTACTGTTCAGTAGCTAAGCAGACGACCGGCCGCCGGGCAAACCGCCGGATATATTCGCCCGTGTGGCGAACCGTCTCTTCCTCCTCCGGCACGGCCAGACCGAATGGTCGGTGAACGGGCGGCACACCGGCCGCACCGACATCCCGCTGACGCCGGCCGGCGAAGGGCAGGCGCTGGCCGCCGGCGGCACGCTCCGGAGCCTGGTCGGCGGACCGTCGCTGGTGCTGTCGAGCCCGCGGACCCGGGCGCTGCGGACGGCCGCGCTGGCCGGCCTGCGCGTCGACGAGGTCACCGAAGACCTCTCCGAATGGGACTACGGCGAATACGAAGGCATCACCACGCCGCAGATCCGCGAAACCGTGCCGGGCTGGACGGTGTGGACCCACCCGATCCCCGGCGGCGAAAGCGCTTCGCAGGTGTCCGACCGCGCGGACCGCGTGCTCGCGCGTGCCCGGCGCGACACCGAAGCCGGCGACGTGATCCTGGTCGGCCACGGGCATTTCAGCCGCGTGCTGGTGTCGCGCTGGCTCGGCCTGCCCGCGACGTCCGGCGTCCACTTCGGACTCGACGCGGCCGGCATCGCGGTGCTCGGCGACGAGCGCGGCGAACCCCAGATCGAACACCTCAACCTGCCGCCCGCCCTGGAGGACTGACGTGCCCGACGACCGCATCCGCCGGATCCGCCCCGACGACGTCGAGGCCGCCGTCGGCCTGGCGTACGCGCTGGCCGACTACGAGCGCGCCCCGGACGAGTGCCACCTGACCGCCGAGCAGCTGCACGAGGCGCTGTTCGGCGAGGCGCCGAAGCTGTTCGGGCACGTGGCCGAAGTGGACGGCGAGATCGCCGGCTTCGCGGTGTGGTTCCTCAACTACTCGACCTGGCGCGGGGTGCACGGGATCTACCTGGAGGACCTGTTCGTCCTGCCGTCGCACCGCGGGTCCGGGCTGGGCAAGGCGCTGCTCGCGGCGCTGGCCGCGGAGTGCGTCGAGAAGGGCTACGCGCGGCTCGAGTGGTCGGTGCTGGACTGGAACCCGGCGACGGAGTTCTACAAGGCACTCGGCGCGGTCCCGATGGACGAGTGGACGGTCAACCGGCTGACCGACGAGCCCCTGAAAGCGCTGGCCGCCCAGGCTTAGTCCTCTTCGTGGCCTTCGCGCTCGGCGCGGCGGCCGGCGAGACCACCGCGTTCGGCGGCTTCCGTCTCCGTCTCGCCTTCGCGCAGGCCCAGCGCCCAGGCCCGGGAGGGCCGCGAGAACAGCAGCACCAGCGTGGCGATGCCGAACAGCGCGACCGGCACGCCCCACCCCGGCTCGCCCGACGGGCCGAGCAGGTACCAGCCGAGACCGACCACGATCAGCGCGATCACCACGCCCGGCGAGCGCGCCCACGTCTGCCCGAGGACCAGCCCGGCCGAGGCGGCCAGGAAAGCCAGCGCCACCACGATGAACGTGCCCGACTCGACGTAGACGTTGTTGCCCGGCTGCGCGGGCGTGCCCAGTCCGTTCACCAGCACGACCACCCCGAACACCAGCAGGGCGAGCGACGGCACCGCGGTGACCGCGCCGGCCCAGCGGACCTCACGGGGAGCGGGCGAGAGCTTCACGGCGGGGCCTTCCGGGGGTCCTTTGCGGGAGCACAGTGGACTCGACCAGGGCGAGTCACCGTGCGTGAGCTGATTCGATCGTATGCCACCCGGTCGGCCGTTTTCCCGGGACCGCCCGGGCGCTGAGAATTCAGGAGTCGTCGATGAGCGGGCGGTCGGCCCGGGTGCACTTGTCACGACGAGCGGACACTCGCGCGTGAAGGAGGGCCGCCCGGCACAGGGTCCCGAAGGTGCTGTTCGTCAGGGTTGCGCCCGTCACCATGCGGGTCCGGAAGGTTCTCGGGCCGCCGGAAGTCACCTACCCTGCGGTGGTGCGCGCAATCCTCGTCGTGAACCCCCAGGCCACCTCGACCACCGCCGGTGGCCGGGACGTCCTGGCGCACGCCCTGGCCAGCCAGGTGAAGCTCGACGTGGTCGAAACGGACTACCGCGGCCACGCGATGGCCGTCGCGCGCTCGGCCGCGCGGGACGACATCGACCTGGTCGTGGCGCACGGCGGCGACGGCACGGTCAACGAGGTCGTCAACGGCCTGCTGGCCGACGCGGACGGCGATCCCACGCAGATCGGGCGCGTTCCCGCTCTCGGTGTCGTGCCCGGCGGTTCGGCCAACGTCTTCGCGCGCGCCCTCGGCATCTCGTCCGACCCCGTCGAAGCGACCCACCAGCTGCTGCACGCGCTGGAGAACGACCGCTCGCGCCGGGTCGGCCTCGGCCTGGCCGACGGGCACTGGTTCACCTTCAACTCCGGGCTCGGCTGGGACGCCGACGTCGTCGGCCGCGTGGCGAAGCGCCGCGGCAAGCAGACGACCGCGGGCCTCTACATGAGGGCCGCCGTCCGCTCGTACTTCCGGCCGCCGCTGGGCCGGCCCGCCCTCACCATCCGCGTCCCGGGTGAGGACCCCGTCGAGGCGCTGACCGCTTTCGTGTCCAACACCGATCCGTGGAGCTACCTGGGCGAGCGTCCGGTGCACCTCAACCCGGGTTGCTCGTTCGAGACGGGATTGGGCCTGTTCGCGTTGAACGGTCTCGGGTTGCCGACGGTGTTCAAGCATGTACGCCGCGCTTTGGCTACGAAGAGCAACCAAAAAGGGAAACGTCTCGTGCGTCACGACGACGTGCCGATGATCCGCATCGATGCAGCTGAACCGGTAAACTTCCAGGTGGACGGCGACCTCGTCGGCCAGCGGACCAGGGTGGAATTCTTCAGCGTCCCGAACGCACTCACGGTAATCGTGTGACGACGGGACCGCTGATCGCCTGCGGCAAAGTGCAATCTGCCGTTCGTCGACGCAGAACCCCCACTCACCGCATCAGCCTTCCCTTCGGGTGGCTGCTTCGGAGAGAAACCGCAGGTCAGACGTGTCGCTCGGCCGGGTGAGCTGACTCACCGATCTTCCGAAAACCCTTGTCGAAAGCGGTGCTTCGTGAAAGCATTCACAAGCACCCGAGAACACGACCGCCATTGACGACTGTGGCGCGGCCCTCCCGCGCCATGTGTAAGGAGCTCACGAACATGGACTGGCGCCACGACGCGGCCTGCCGAGACGAGGACCCCGAGCTGTTCTTCCCGGTGGGAACCAGCGGTCCGGCTCTGTCGCAGGTAGCTCAGGCGAAGGCCGTGTGCCACCGCTGCCCCTCCGCTTCCGACTGCTTGGCCTGGGCTCTGGCCAGCGGCCAGGACGCCGGCGTGTGGGGCGGCATGAGCGAGGACGAGCGACGCGCGCTCAAGCGCCGCCGTACGCACATCGGCACGCGTACCAACGCCTGACGTTTCTCAGCAACACAGTTCTAAAGCAGTACAGCTACACCAGAACCGCGGCGGAATCCTCCCGGCGGAGCACTGCTGTGCCCACTTCGTCTGGGGTGATACCTACCCGGTTCGAGCTTAACAACCGAGGCGAAACCACCTGACGACGGGTGTGCTGAAACCTCACCAGGACTTCAAGTCCTCCCGCAAAACGTTGAACGGCCCGGCACCGGGATAGTGGGTGCCGGGCCTTCAGCGTGTGTCCCTCCAAGCGATCCGCACCCGATCGCTTCCGCTGCACCGGATATGCCCGGCGGTGATCGAGTCCAAACGCGACAGTGCGGAGGCGGACCGAAAGAGCTAAAGCCGCCGCGACAGCGGGATGCGCAGAGCGGCTTCCGTCCCCGTCACGCGCGGCGAAGACGTCTCCGCGTGCACCTTCCGCAGCGAAAGCGACCCGCGCAGCTCGGACTCCACCAGCGTCCGCACGATCTGCAGGCCCAGCCCGTCCGAGCGCTCCAGCGAGAACCCCGCCGGCAGGCCGCGCCCGTTGTCGCGGATCACGACGTCCAGCCAGCGGGCCGACCGCTCCACCACCAGCTCGACCTTGCCCGACCGGCCCGCCGGGAACGCGTGCTCGACCGCGTTCTGCACCAGCTCGGCCAGGACCATTACCAGCGGCGTCGCGATCTCCGCGACCACCACCCCGAACGAGCCCTTGCGGGTCAGCCCGACCTGCGACTCCGCCGTCGCGACCTCGCCGACCATCGGCAGCACGTTGTCGAGCAGCTTGTCGAGGTCGACGCGCTCGTCCACCGAGATGGACAGCGCCTCGTGCACCAGCGCGATCGACGTCACGCGGCGCACCGACTCCGCCAGTGCGAGCCGGGCCTCCTCCGACGTCGTCCGCCGGGACTGCAGGCGCAGCAGCGCCGCCACCGTCTGCAGGTTGTTCTTCACCCGGTGGTGGATCTCACGGATCGTCGCGTCCTTCGACAGCAGCGCGCGGTCACGACGTTTGACCTCGGTGACGTCGCGGACCAGCACCAGCGCGCCCGCCGCCTGTCCGGCCGGCCGCAGCGGCAGCGCGCGGAACAGCACCACCGCGCCGCGGCGCGAATCGGCCTCCGTGCGGCTCGACGGCTTCCCGTCGAGGGCCTCGATGATCCGGTGGGACACCTCGGTCGCGTCGAACGGGTCGCGGATCAGCGACCGCGTCAGCGGCGCCAGGCGCGTGCCCACCAGGTCGGACTCGTGCCCCATCCGGTGGTACGCGGACAACCCGTTCGGGCTCGCGAACACCACGGTGCCGCTCGAGTCGAGCCGGATCAGGCCGTCACCCACCCGCGGGGACGTGTGCGTGTCAGTCGCGTTGCTGCCGTTCGGCGGGAACGTGCCGTCGACGATCATCTGGCACAGGTCGCCCGCGCTGCCCAGGTACGCGATCTCCAGCGGCGACGGCACGCGCGGCGCGGCGAGGTTCGTCTCGCGGCTCATCACGGCGATAACGGTGTCGTGGAAGCGCACCGGGATCGCCTCACGCCGCATCGGCAGGTCGCGGTACCAGTGCGGGTCCTCTTCGCGGCAGATCCGCACCTCGCGCATGGCCTTGGCCAGCTGCGGGTGCTCCTCCACCGTGAACCGCGTGCCGACGACGTCCTCCGGGTGCGCGGTCGGCGCCGTCGTCGGCCGCGCGTGCGCGACGCAGACGAAGTCGCCACCGTCGGGCTGCAGCTCCTCGGTCACCGGGACCCAGAGCAGGAAGTCCGCGAACGACAGGTCGGCCAGCAGCTGCCACTCCGCGACGACGGTCTGCAGGTGGTCCGCCGCCTCCCCGGGGAGGCCGGTGTTGTCGGCGAGCAGTTCGGCGAGCGTGGACACGGTTACTCGACCGTCCCGAGGACGTCACCCTGCTGGACCCGGTCACCCTTCGCGACGACGAGGCTGGTCAGCGTGCCCGCCTTCTCGCTCACGGCGGGCAGCTCCATCTTCATCGACTCCAGGATCAGCACGGTGTCCCCCGCGGCCAGCGCGGCGCCCGGCTCCGCGACGACCTCCAGCACGGTGCCGACCATTTCGGCCCTGATCTCGGCCATCCGGCACCCCTCCTCGCGCTCGCCCGGCCACCCCATCCAACCAGAACGGGACGTCATGACACACTTGAGAGGTTGACCAGCTTTGACGACGAGGAGTGAACATGTCGAAGCGCGCCCGCAAGCGTCGCAGCCGGAAGAAGAACGCCGCGAACCACGGCGGCAAGCCCAACTCCTGAGCCGGCGCCGGCACGCAAAAGGCCCCCGCGCACCTGCGCGGGGGCCTTCGTCGTGCTCAGGCGCTATTCGGACCGCTGCTCGAGGGTGATCTCGGTGCGTTCGACGGTGACGCCGCCGCGCGTGGCGACGGTCTGGCGGATCGACGCGCGCAGCCGGCTCTTCAGCTCGGCCGGGGCGTGGTCACCGCCGCACTTGCGGGCCAGCAGCTGCTTGATGTGCTCGTCGATGCCGTACTCCTCGAGGCACGGCGGGCAGTCCTCGATGTGGGCGCGCAGCGCGGCGTCGCGCTCGGGGCTGCACTCGCGGTCGAGGAGCAGGTAGATGTCGGCGAGTGCCTCCTCGCAGCGGACCTTGTCCGACGAGCCCTCGCACATGTCGCTCATCGCCCCGCCACCTCCTCCTGGGCACCCCGGACGAACCCGCGCTCGCGGGCGACGTCGGCGAGCAGGTCGCGCAGCTGGGCGCGGCCGCGGTGCAGGCGGGACATCACGGTGCCGATGGGCGTGTCCATGATCTCGGCGATCTCCTTGTACGCGAAGCCCTCCACGTCGGCCAGGTAGACGGCCAGCCGGAACTCCTCGGGCAGCTTCTGCAGGGCGGCCTTGACGTCGGTGTCGGGCAGGTTGTCCATCGCCTCGACCTCGGCCGAACGCAGCCCGCTGGAGGTGTGGCTCTCCGCCTTGGCGATCTGCCAGTCGGTGATCTCCTCGGTGGGCTGCTGCACCGGCTGGCGCTGCCGCTTGCGGTAACCGTTGATGTAGGTGTTGGTGAGGATGCGGTACATCCACGCCTTGAGGTTCGTGCCCGCCTTGAAGGAGGCGAAAGCCGCGTACGCCTTCAGGTAGGTCTCCTGGACCAGGTCCTCGGCATCGGCGGGGTTGCGCGTCATCCGCATCGCGGCCGAGTACAGCTGGTCGAGCAGCGGCATGGCGTCCCGCTCGAAGCGCTCGGCGCGCTCGGCTTCGGTCGCTTCTTCCGGCGCTGAGTTCTGCGTGCTCGGCAAACCGTTCCCTTCCCGCTCGGCGTCGATGCGCGTACGCGCATACGGCGGACCCGAGTTTACGCGGGGGCCGGGCACACCGCGGTTCGCCGGTGCCTCAGGGCGGCGGCGGCTGCGAGAGCGTGTGGTGGCGAGGGTTGTGGTCACGCCCCGTACAACCGATCGGGTCACGCGGGCATTCCCTAGACTCCGCCGCATGGCTGGCAAGGGCACCCCGGCGACGGCGTTGCTGGGGAAGCAGAAGGTGGCGCACGAGCTGCACGCGTACGACCACGACCCGCGCGCGGAGTCGTACGGGCTGGAGGCGGTGGAGGCGCTCGGGCTGGACCGGTCCCGCGTGTTCAAGACGCTGGTCGCGGAGGTGGACGGCCGGTTGGTGGTGGGCGTGGTCCCGGTCACGGGCCAGCTGGACTTGAAGGCGCTGGCGGCCGCGGCGGGCGGCAAGAAGGCGAAGATGGCCGACCCGGCGGCGGCGCAGCGGGCTACCGGTTACGTGCTGGGCGGGATCTCGCCGTTGGGGCACCGGAGCAGACTGCCGGTGGTGGTCGACGAGACAGCGTATTCATTCGATACAGTGTATTGCTCAGCGGGACGTCGTGGCCTGGAAGTGGAGCTGGCCCCCGCGGACCTGATCCGGCTGACCAACGCGGTCGTGGCGCCGATCGCGGCCCCCTGAGCCAGGCCGGCTCACCCGAGCAACGCCCGCAGCCAGGCGTCGCGGTGCCGGTCGAGGTGGTCGGCGCGACGGCGCCAGTGCGTGCCGTGGCCGGTGTCCCAGAGCTTCCGCCATGGCTCGGTTCCCGCCGCGCTCTGTGCGCCCAGGAAGTCGTGCATCGCACGGGCCCGCGGGCCCAGCAGGTCCACCAGCTCGTGGCGTTGGGCTTCCGTGAGGTCGTAGGCATCGGCCATCAGCCGCATGCGCCTGGCGGCTTCGGCCACCCCCGCTCCTTCGGGTAGCAGCGCGAAGCCGTTCGCGGCGTACGCCAGATCCCACAGCCGGGTCCCCGGCGCGGCGGTGTCCCAGTCGATGAACGCCCAGCGTCCCCGGCCCGCTACGAGGTTCCAGGGCGCGAGGTCGTGGTGGGCGACGATCTCGGCACCGTCCGCGGGCATCAGTACCTGCCACGCCGCGTCCGCGGGCGGGACGAAGCCGGCCACGGCGTCGTGGAAGTCCCGGACCAGCTCGCCCACAGCGACCACCGCCGCGTCGGGGAGCAGCAGGTCGACGCGACCGGGCCAGGGCACGTCGCCGTCGATGAACTCGAGCACCTCGCGCCCGCGCTCGTCGAGGCCCAGCGGCCGGGGTGCGCCGGGGAACCCCACCGAGTGCAAGTGGCCGAGCAGCGCGTGCACCGAGGGCGTCCACGGACCGGCCGGGCGCCGTACGGTGTCGCCGACCCGGACCACACCGGCGCTGACGTTGCCGCCGGTCAGCGGGATTTCCGTCACGCGTTCCTCAGGCCAGCGGGCGCAGCACCCGGGACAACCACTCGGTCGCCGCCCGGGACACCGTCTCCAGGTCCTTCGACAAGCTGTGGTCGCCGTCCACCATCACGATCTCGTGGTGCGGACCCGCGGCCGGCCGGCCGAAAGGATCCCGCTCCCCCTGCACCACCAGCACCGGCACTTCGACCGCGTCCAGCTCCGGCTGCCGCGTCTTCTCCGGCTTGCCCGGCGGGTGCTCCGGGAACGCCAGGCACAACACCGCCACCGCCTGCCCGGCCGAAGCCGTCCGGCAGGCCACCCGGGCTCCCGACGACCGGCCGCCGAACACCAGCGGCAGTGCGTCGAAACGCTCCGACAGCTCGTCGGCGACCGTCAACCACGCCGTGTCCAGCTGGTTCGCCGGGGCCGGCGCGCGGCGGCCGGCCACCCGGTACGGCTGCTCGACCAGCGCCACGTGCACCCCGGCCGCCTGCGCGGCGCGCGTCACCGCCACCAGGTCCTTCGCGCCGAGGCCGCCGCCCGCGCCGTGGCCCAGCATCAGCACCGCGTCGCCCTCCTCCGCGCAGTGCAGATACACCCGCGCGGGGCCATACGCTGTATCGACCGATACGGCCGTCATGACTTCGGCACGTCGAACAGAGCGTCCTCGTTCGCCGGGTCGACGCGCTCCAGCAGCTCGGGTCCGTTGTTGCGGACGTTGTTCACCAGCGTCGAGATGGGCCGCAGCTCCAGCGACGCCACGATGTCGTCCGGTGTCGGGACCAGCAGATCCTTGACGTCTTCGCGGTCCGGGTCGAGCCAGCCGTCCCAGTGCGAGCGGGGCACGATCAGCGGCATCCGGTGGTGGACGTCGGTCAGCTGGCCCGCCGCGTCGGTCGTGATGATCGAGAACGTGATCAGCGGCGCCGCGTCCTTGTCGTCCTTAGGGTGCCAGGTCTCCCAGATGCCGCCGAACGCGATCGAGGAGCCGTCCGGCTCCGTCATGTAGAACGGCTCCTTCTCCTTGCCGGTGCGGCGCCACTCGAACCAGCCGTCGGCGGGCACCAGGCAGCGGCGCGAGACCAGCGCGCGGCGGAAGGCCGGCTTCTCGGCCGCGGTCTCGGCGCGCGTGTTGATCATCCGCGAGCCGACCGACGGGTCCTTCGCCCAGAACGGCACCAGGCCCCACTTCATCATCCGCAGCGAACGCTCGGCGGGTTCGTCCTCGAGGACCTCGCCCTCGTCGTCACGCGGGTGCCGCTGCACGACCGTGACGACGTTCTTCGTCGGCGCGACGTTGTGGTCCGCGCGCGCGTGCCCCTCGGTGAGGTCGATCGCCTCGAACTCCTCGATCAGCTTCGCCGGGTCCTTCGTGGCGGCATAGCGGCCGCACATGGGTGCCTCCTTGCCTGCCGGATACGTCCGGGACGCCATCGTTACACGCAGGCCAGGGCCCTGGCGAGTGACGTGGGATCATTCGGGTGGCACCGGCGCACGAGAGGACGAGGGTTTGGCGCGCAACGACTGGAGCAGGCTGGACGAGTCCGACGTCCGCGTGCGTCCGGGCAAGGGCACCCGGCCCCGCAGCAAGCGCCGTCCCGAGCACGCCGACGCCGTCACCGCGATGGTCATCGGCAAGGACCGCGGCCGCTGGACCTGCGCCGTCGACGCCGATCCCGAGCGGGTGATCACCGCGATGCGGGCCCGCGAGATGGGCCGGACGCCGGTGGTCGTCGGCGACCGGGTCGGGATCGTCGGCGACGTCTCGGGCAAGCCGGACACGCTCGCCCGGATCGTCCGCGTCGACGAACGCACCAGTTCGCTGCTGCGCACGGCGGACGACACCGACCCGTACGAGCGGCTGGTCGTCGCCAACGCCGAGCGCCTGCTGATCGTCACCGCGCTCGCCGACCCGCCGCCGCGCACCGGCTTCATCGACCGCTGCCTGGTCGCCTGCTACGCGGGCGGCGTCGAGCCGGTGCTGTGCTTAACGAAGGCCGACCTGGCCAGCCCGGACGAGCTCCTGGCCGGCTACGCGGGCCTCGACATCCCGGTCATCGTCAGCCGCTACGACGAAGAGCCCGAAGGCCTCGACGAGCTGCTGAAGGACCGTGTGACGGCGTTGGTGGGTCACTCCGGTGTCGGCAAGTCGACATTGGTCAATCGCCTGGTCCCGGCCGCCGACTTGGCCGTCGGCGTGGTGAGCGGTGTCGGCAAGGGGCGCCACACGTCCGTCGCGGCGGTCGCGCTGCCGCTGCCGGACGGCGGCTGGGTGATCGACACGCCCGGCGTGCGGTCGTTCGGGCTGGCCCACGTCACCGCGGACGACATCGTCGACGCGTTCGAGGAGTTCGCCGAAGCCGCCGAGGAGTGCCCATCGGGCTGCGGGCACCTCGGGCCGCCCGAAGACCCGGACTGCGCGCTCGACGACGTCGTCACCGAAGGCCGGGCGGGCGCCGAACGGCTCGCGTCGCTGCGGCGCCTGCTGGCCTCGCGCGGCGGCCACGAAGTGACCCGGGTCACAGAGTCCTGAGACAACCGGGAACCGATTGCGGATCGTCACCGTCAGAGATGTAATCATTCGCCCGTTCGGGCGATATGCCGAGCGGAAGATCCGACTCTGAGGGGAATTCGATGCGCAAGACCACCTTGGTCGCCGCCAGCGCCGCCGTGCTGGCGCTGACGCTGACGGCGTGCAGTGGCAACTCCGGCACCGCCCAGCCGGCCGCCGCCGGCAGCCAGACCCAGGCCGAGGGCGGCAGCGGCCTCGCCTCGCCGTTCACCGACGCGATCGCGCTGGCCTCGGCGTCCAAGCAGGGCACCGAGAAGTCGAAGTCGGCGAAGTTCACCATGGAGGGCTCGGCCGCCGGCCAGACCCTCAGCGCGAGCGGCGCGATGGCCTTCGACGGCGCGAACACCAAGTTCTCGATGTCGACCACCACCGCCGGTGAGACCACCGAGATGCGCATGGTCGACAAGGTCATGTACATCAAGCTGCCCGCCGACCAGCAGAAGCAGATGGGCACCGACAAGGCGTGGGCCAAGATCTCGGCCGACGGCACGGACCCGATCTCGCAGGCGATGGGCACCGCGATGTCGCAGTCGGCGGACCAGAGCGACCCGAGCAAGATCCTGGACCAGGTCTCGAAGGCCGGCCGGATCATCTCGTCCGACCAGACCGAGCTGAACGGCGAGAAGGTCAACCACTACAAGGTGGAACTCGACGTCGCGAAGGCGATCGACCAGTTCACCGGCCAGGTCCCGGCCGCCGCGCGCGACCAGATCAACGAGAAGCTCAAGGGCAAGGACCTCAAGATCCCGGCCGAGCTGTGGCTGGACAAGGACAACCTGCCGGTGCAGGTCACCATGGACCAGGGTCCGATGATGCAGGCGCTGGGCGCGCCGGCCGGGGACGCGAAGTTCACGATGAAGTACAGCGACTGGGGCACCACGGTCGACGTGACGGCCCCGCCGGCCGACCAGGTCGTCGACTTCGGCGAGCTGATGAAGAAGGCCGGTCGCTGAGACTCTGAGTAAAAGCGGCTCCCCCGAACGGGTTCGGGGGAGCCGCTGTGTTTTTGTTGCGCCATGCGCAAAGCCGCCGCCGTGCTGGTCCTCGCCCTGTTCGCCGGCTCGTGCACGACCCCGTCACAGCCACCGGCGTTCGCCGACGCGCGGGCGCTGGCCGACGCCGCCACGGCGGCCACCACGAGCGGCGGCTCGGCGAAGTTCGGCACGGACGTCGCGGTCGGCCAGGTCCGGTCGAAGAGCCAGGGCCAGGCGAAGTTCGGCGCGGGCGGGACGACGCAGGTGCTGACCACCGACTTCATCGGCGAGCCGATGGAGCTGCGTCAGGTGGCGGGGAAGCTGTACGCGAAGGTGCCGGAGGGATCGCGCGACGAGGTCGGCACGGGCAAGCCGTGGGTGGCGGTCGCGGCGGACGGCACCGACCCGTTCTCCCAGGTGCTCGGCGGCAGCCTGGCGCAGCTGGCGGCCCAGAACGACCCGGCGCACACGCTGGGCGAGATCCGCACGGCGGGCGCGATCGTCTCGGCCGAGCGCGGGCAGCTGGACGGGGTGACGGCGGAGCACTACCGCGTCGAGCTGGACCTGGCGCGCCTGGGCGCGGACCTGCCGGCGGGTCTGCCCGCGGGCTCGCTGGGCAAGTTCCCGGTGGAGCTGTGGCTCGACGATTCGCACCGGCCGCTGCAGATCGTGCTGGACCTTTCGCCGATCCTGCAGGGTTCCGACGCCCGCATCACGACGCGGTATTCGGACTGGGGTGTGCCCGTCGACGTCCAGCCGCCACCCCCGGGTGAAGTGGGCTAGTCACGTTTCGGCTCGCGGTCTCGTCCAGGCCGTATGAGCAAGCGAGTGATGGTGATCGGGGCAACGGGCGTACTGGGTCGGCCGGCGGTGGCCCGCCTGCTGGCGGCGGGGTATTCGGTGAGCGGCTTGGCGCGGTCCGATTCACGGGTGGAGTCCGTGCGCGCGACGGGTGCGCAGCCGGTCGTGGGCGATCTGTTTTCGACGCCTTCGCTGGTGACGGCGTTGCGCGGACATGACGCGGTGCTGAACCTGGCGACGCGGATTCCGCAGAAGATGACTCGCGCGTCCGCGTGGGCGGAGAACGACCGGGTCCGGGTGGCGGGGAGCGCGGCGCTGGCGGCGGCGGTCCGGCAGGTCGACGAGGTGCGCGTCGTGGTCCAGGAGGGGATCTCGTTCGTGTACGCGGACGGGGGCGCGGCGCTCTTGGCGGAGGACGCACCGCTGCGGCCTCGCGGGGTGACGGCTTCATCGGTGACGGCGCACGCGAACGTGGCGGCTTTGGAGGACCGCACGGTGGTGCGGCTGCGGATCGGGACGCTACTGGGAACGGACGCGATGACCGCGGCGCTGCTGGCGGCGGCCCGCCGCGGAGCGCCGTTGATCATGGGATCGCGTTCAGACTGGACAACGGCGATCCACCCGAGCGATGCGGCCGCGGCGGCGGTGGCGGCTTTGGACGCGCCTTCGGGCGTTTACAACGTGGGAGCGCCGCCGGTGCTCAAGGGTGAGTTGGGGGCGGTGCTGGCCGAGGCCGCTGGGGTGCGACGGGCCCGGGCATTGCCGAAGTGGCTGGTCTCGCGGATCTCGTTGGCCGAGCCGATGGGGCGGTCGCAGCGGGTGGTTTCGGAGAAGCTGATGGATGCGACCGGATGGAAGTGCGAACGGCCGGTGCCGGGCCCGGAGTGGTTCACGGAGGACTGACGCGGCTGCTCTCGGGGCCCGCGCAAGGCCTGTTCCGCTGTCGCCGCGGCGCGGGTCTCGATCATTGATAGGGCGCCTGCCGCAGCTCTGGACCCTCACTCCGACGGTGACGTGGCCTCAACAACGCCGGGGCTCGAAGCCGCGGGCCCGAGCAGCAAGGCGCACGCGCACAGCCCTGGGTGGTGTTGAGTAACCGTGTCATGAGTTCGGCGGGTGTGTCCCAGTCGAGGGTCATTCTGGGGCGGTCGTTGAGTTCAGTGGCGACGGCATCGAGGTGCGCGGCGGTGTGCACCGAGAGGTCGGTGCCTTTGGGGAAGTACTGGCGCAACAGGCCGTTGGTGTTCTCGTTCGAGCCGCGTTGCCAGGGTGCGTGCCGGTCGCTGATCATCACCATCGGGTGGCCATCCGCGGCCGCCGCTCCACCGGCGGCGGCGCTGTGGCCTGGGCCGCCTAAGCCCGCCAGCGTTTCGCGGTCCGGTAACTTACGCTACGCCGATCAGGACCACGCACGACACCGCGCAAGGCCCGGTCTCGATCCCGGCTGGACATGAGGCAACTCCTGAACACTCAGGTGTTGCAAGGTTGTCCACAGGTCTACTCACCTGTGGACAACTCAGAGCAGCTCCAGCAAGAACGGCAATTCCTGCGGCGCGTACCAAGCCAATTCATGGTCCTCAGCGTCCCCCAAAGTGAACTCCGCGTCCGGGTCCCCGAGGTCCGCCGCGTCGATCACCGCCGCCGCGGCTGCCACCGCGTCGGCCGCCTCGGCCGCGTCCACGTGGATCGCCGCCACCGCCGACAGCGGGATCGGGCCGCCTATCCGGACCACCGGGGCGTCCAGGTCGGGCCGCAACGTCACGCCCTCGACGTCCGCCGAAATCACTACCCGGCGGGGCTCGCCCTTCTCCTCCGCCGCGATCAAACGCAACGAGGCCCGGGCCGCGTCCAGCAGTGCCGCGTACTCAAGCTCCTCGTCCGAACCGCTCACGTACGCCTCGCGCAACGCCGGCGTCAACGCGAACGCCGTTCCGCTGCGGGCGCGGAACTCCCCCGAGGACTCGAGGTCGCGAAGCATCGCGATGGTCGCAGGCAGATAGACCCTCACCAGTGCGCACCCTTCAGCTCTTCCAGGGACTCTTCGATCATCCCGGCCACGAGGTCCACGTCGAACGCGGCCTTGCGGTCGCCGTTCAGTCCGAAGTAGACGCCACCGTGGTAGGACGTCACCCCGATCGCCAGCGCCTGGGTGCGCATCAGCGGCATGACCGGGAACATCTCGACCAGTCTGGCCTCTCCCGCGTACATCGGCACCTGCGGGCCCGGTGAATTCGTCACCATGACGTTGAAGATGCGCCCCGACAGCGACCCCGCCGCCCGGGCGCCGAGGGAATGGAGCGTAGCCGGGGCGAACCCGCCCACCTTGAGCAGCCCGCGCGCGGCCACCGGGCGCCCTGAATCGAGGTGCTCGGCCATCGCGTGGCCGATGTGCTGCAGCCGCAGCACCGCGTTCGGCTCGCCGACCGGAAGGTCCACCAGGTACGCGGCCACCTGGTTGCCGACCAGCGCCGGGGTCGAGTACTCCGCCGTCTCCGCGTCGCGGACCGCCAGCGGCACCAGCGCGCGGATCGTCGTCGTCGGCGTCACCTGCTCTTCGCGCGAAAGCAGCCACTCGCGCAGCGCGCCCGTGATCGCCGCCAGGACGACGTCGTTGACCGTGCCGCCGTGCGCCGCGCGGATCTTGCGGAAGTCCTCCAGCCGCGTGCGGACCACCGAAAACACGCGGCCGCCGGACACCCGGACGTTCAGCGGGCCGGTCGGCGCCGGCTTCACCAGCGTGCGCAGCGTCGACGCCACCCCGCCGACCGTCTCGGCGAACTTGCCCGCCGCCGCGAACGCGTCGTTCGCCGCCGACCGGACGTTCTCGACGACCTCGCCCGGCCGCTGGACACCCTCGCTGACCGCGTCCAGCACCAGCTGCGTGCGGCTCGGCTCGCGCCGCGGCGTCCAGATGTCCTCGAACGGCTCCGGCTCGGCCGGGGTCGGGTCGAGGATGAGCTGGCCGAGCTCGATCGTGCCGACACCGTCCACAACGGACTGGTGCGTCTTGGTCACCAACGCGACGCGGTCGCCGGCCAGGCCCTCGATGAAGTACGCCTCCCAGAGCGGCCGTTCCGGCGCCAGCCGCCGTGACATCAGGCGTGCGACCAGGTCGAACAGTTGCTCGTCACTGCCCGGCTGGGGCAGCGCCGAACGCCGGACGTGGTAGTTGAGGTCGAAGTCGACGTCGTCCACCCAGACCGGCCGCGCCAGGTGTCCCGGCACCTCCGCCACGCGCTGGCGGTACCGCGGCAGGTACGCCAGCCGCGCGCCGATGAGGTCGAGCAGCTGCGGGTAGCCGAACCCGGACCGCGGCCGCTCGAAGATCGCCACCCCGCCGACGTGCATCGGCGTCGCGTGGTCCTCGACGTAGAGGAACGAGGCGTCCAGCGCGGAAAGGCGGTCGGGCATGAGGCGATCGTCGCACAGTGCGAGACTGCCCGGTGTGGGTGATGAGTCGACGATCTCGCCGAAAGATCGCTTTCTTACGGTGTACGGCCGGAAGCCGGTGCTCGAAGCGCTGGCCGACGCCGGCCTGCGCGTGGACAAGGTGATCCTCGCCGACACCGCCCGCGGCCCCGGCGCCGCGGAGATCCAGCGCGCCGCGAAGGACGCCGGCGTGCCGGTGCAGCGCGCCAGCGCGCACCGGGTCAAGGTGCTCGCCGGCAACGGCAAGCAGGACCAGGGCGTGCTCGCCGACGTCGTCGCGCCGCGGATGCGGGCGCTGTCCGCGGCGCTGGCCGATCGGCGGCCGCCGTCGCGGGTGCTGCTGCTCGACGGCATCACCACGCCCGCGAACGTCGGCATGATCCTGCGGACGGCGACCGCCGCCGGGCTCGACGGCGTGATCGTGCCGCGGCGCGGCGTCGCGGCGCTGGACCCGCTGGTGGTCAAGGCTTCGGCCGGCGTCGCCTTCCGCGCGCCGGTGCTGCGGTGCGGCTCCGCTCGCGAAGCCGCCGAAATGCTCAGCGAAGCCGGGTACGGCCTTTACGCGCTGGGCGCGTCGGCGCGCACGACCGTGTTCGACGTCGACCTGCCGCAGCGCGCCGCGTTCGTGCTCGGCGGCGAGACGGCCGGGGTCGGCGGCGAAGTCGGCGAGCTCGTCACGGAATGGGTGTCGATTCCCATGCCGGGTGACGTCGAGTCGCTGAACGTCTCAGCCGCGGCGGCGGTCCTGTCGTTCGAACTGGTCCGCCGCGCCCGCTGACACTCACCCGTCCGGGAAAAGCACGCCGAGCTCGGTGAGCGTTTCCTCGACCGTCCGGTGGTGCACGCCGACCATGCCCGCCTGGACGGCGCCGCGGATGTTCGCGGCGGAGTCGTCGACGAACGCGCAGCGCACGGCGGGCACGCCGAGCCGTTCGGCCGCGATGAGGTAGACCGCCGGATCCGGTTTGGCGACACCGACCTCGCCGGAAAACACGAGGGCGTCGAAATAGTCGAACATCGTGTTCTTGACCTCGGCCGACGCCCCGGGAGCGTTGGACAGCAGCGCGGTGCGGACGCCTCGCTCGCGCGCCGCGGCCAGGTAGTCGTAGAAGCGGCCGGCGTCGGGATCCGTGAGAACTCCGGCGAAATCGACCAATAACCCCTTCAGCACCCGGCACACCATAGCCGGGGCGGCGACGCGTTGTCTCGCATAGCGCAACAACGCGACATGGCGCTTACCGCACGTGCTCGCGCGAATCCATCGCTTCGGCGGTTCTTTGCCGAATCGGGCGATTCCCGTCGCCTTTCCGGCCCGTTCCTCCCTCTAAGCGGTGGCGACGGCGAAATGCCGCGCCCGGGAGGGGAGGAAATGACCGAGGAACACCGCGTGAGAACGCTGATCCACGCCGAAGTGCCGCGCCGGGCCGAACGTCCGCCGGCGGTGCCTCCGCACGGGAACCGCGGGGGTGACGCCCGGTGGCCCTCGCCCCGGCAGCTCGAGGCGAGCGAGGTGGGCCGGCTGCTGACGATGCTGCTGGAGGCCTACGACGGGCGCCGCCCGGTGCCGCAGATCCGGGGCTTGGTGGCGCCGGAGGTGTACGCGGGTCTGAGCGGGCCGAGGTGGACGCGGCCACGGCACCGGTTGTGCCGCGTCCACACGTGCACGCCGGCGCCGGAGGTGATCGAGGCGTGCACCCGCGTGGAGGCGGACGGCCGGTCGTTCGCACTGGCGGCCCGCTTCACGCGCACGCCGGCGGGTTGGGTGTGCGTGCGGTTCGCGCTGCTCAAGCCGAGCGGTCCGGCCCGGCGGACACCCCGGCAGGCGGCGGCGTGAGAGGGGCCCGCTCAGCCCGAGCACCGCCGCGCCCGCGGCTTGGGTGGCGCGCCCGCTCGACCCCGAGCACCGCCGAAGCCCGGCGACATGCGGCGGTCGGGTCCAGCACCCGGCAGACCGGCGCGCCGGCCGTCGGCGAGCCGGCGATGCATGCGGTCCGCGCTGCTCAGCCCGAGCATCGCCGGACCCGAGCGCCCCAATGTGGCCTTCGGTGCGTCTGACGCACCGAAGGCCACATTGGGTGCGTGAGACGCAACCAAGGCCACATTGGGGCGCTCGGGCCGGCCCCCAAAGCCCGAAGTCGTGAGTGTTCAGGAGGGTTGTAACCCTACTTACCGCTCACGACCGGCAGCGTTGCCAACCCGCGCAATGTCGTTGTCGCGTTCCAGGTCGGGTCGCCTGCCAGCTTCAGTCCGGGCAGCCTGCGCGCCAGCTCGCCAAACGCGATGCGACCCTCCAGCCGTGCCAGGGGTGCTCCCAGGCAAAAGTGGATTCCCTGGCCGAACGCCAAATGGCGCCCTGGCGCGCGCGACGGGTCGAACGTTTCCGGGCCCGTTGCCGGGTCGCGGTTAGCCGCTCCGATCAGGACGATCACCTGGCTGCCCGCCGGTACCGCGACCGTCCCCAGCTCCGTGTCCCGCAACGCCGTCCGGGCCGTCAGCTGGACCGGGGAGTCGTAGCGCAGCACCTCCTCCACCACCCGCTCCGGATCCGCCGCGACGACACCTCCGTGGCGCAGCAGCGCCAAGACTCCGTTGCCGATCAGGTTCGTCGTCGTCTCGTGGCCGGCGATCAGCAGCAACGTCAACGTCACCAGCAGTTCGCCCTCGCTGAGCACGTCGCCCGCGTCGGACACCGCCACCAGCGCCGACAGCAGGTCGTCGCCCGGCGAGCCGCGGCGCTGCTCCGCCAGCTCACGGAAGTACGCCACGAACGACTGCCGCGCCTTCACCGCCGGCTCGATCGTGTCCGGGTGCTGCAGGAACGACGGGTCCAGCGCCCGCGCCATCGCGTGCGACCACTCCGCGAACCGCTCGCGGTCGTCCAACGGCACGCCCAGCAGCTCCGCGATCACCTCCACCGGCAACGGCTTCGCCAGCGAGGTCATCACGTCGAACGACTCGCCGGCGCCGTCGATGAGCGACGCGGTGAGCTCCTCGATCCGCGGTGTCAGCCGCTCGACCATCCGCGGGGTGAACGCCTTCGCGACCAGCCGCCGCAGCCGTGTGTGGTCGGGCGGGTTCAGCGACAGGAACGCCCGGACCACGCGTCCCGACTCGTCGACCGGCTGGTCCGGAAGCCGGTCCGCCGGATCCAGGTACTCCGGTTCCGGGTGGCCGAACGCCGGATCGCGCAGCACCTGCGTGGCCTCGGCGAAGCCGCTGACCGCGAACATCTGCTCGGACAACCGCGCCACCGGGAACCGCTCGCGCCATTCCCGGTACGCCGGGTACGGGTCCGGCCGCCGCTCGGCGGCGAACAGCGCGAAGAACTCCTGCGGATCCACTTTCTCGTCCCCTCACGAAAGAACCGGGGTGCGCGCGAAAGCACGCACCCCGGCTCCGGAAACCAACGTCAGCGACGCGGGCCCTTCTTGCCCTTCTTCTGGGCGTCACGCTGAGCGGCGCGACGGTCCCGGCGGGTACCCCCGCCACCGCCCGCGGCCTGCGCCCCGCCCTCGGCGTGGGACTCGACTTCGCCGTCCTCGCCCGGACCGGACAGCGTCACGCCCTGCTGGCCACCGCCGCCGCCGAGACCCTTGCCGCGCAGCGCGGCCGGGACGGACTCGGTGTCGGTCGTCGGCGGCTGCGGCGGCGCCGGCCGCGCGTGACGGCCTTCCGAGGGCGCCTGGCCGTTGCCCGCGCCGACGCCCGTCGGCACCGCGGCCGCGGCCTCCGCCGGCGGCGCCTCGGCCCGCTCGACCTGCAGGTTGAACAGGAAGCCGACGGCCTCCTCCTTCAGCGAGTCGAGCATCGCGCGGAACATGTCGAAGCCCTCGCGCTGGTACTCGATCAGCGGGTCGCGCTGCGCGAGCGCCCGCATGCCGATGCCCTGCTTGAGGTAGTCCATCTCGTAGAGGTGCTCGCGCCACTTGCGGTCGAGGACCGTCAGCATCACCTGGTGCTCCAGGGTCCGCATGCCCTCCGGGCCGACGAGCGCGTTGATCTCGGCTTCGCGCTTGTCGTAGGCGTCGCGGGCGTCCTGCACCAGGGCGTCACGCAGGCCCTGGGCGTCGAGGTCGCCGTCTTCCATCAGGTCGTCCCAGTCGATGCTGACCGGGTAGAGCTGCTTCAGCGCCGTCCAGAGCTTCTCGTGGTCCCAGTCCTCGGCGTACCCGTTGGAGGTCGCACCGTCCACATAGGCGTTGACGACGTCCACGAGCATGCCCTCGATCTGGTCGCGCAGGTTCTCGCCGGCGAGGACGCGGTGGCGCTCGGCGTAGATCACCTTGCGCTGCTCGTTCATGACCTCGTCGTACTTGAGGACGTCCTTGCGCTGCTCCATGTTGATCTGCTCGACCTGGGTCTGCGCGCTCTTGATGGCCTTGGAGACCATCTTGTGCTCGATCGGCACGTCGTCGGGCAGCCGCATGGTCGTCATGACCCGCTCGACCATGGTCGCGTTGAAGCGGCGCATGAGCTCGTCGCCGAGCGAGAGGTAGAAGCGGGACTCGCCCGGGTCGCCCTGTCGGCCGGACCGGCCGCGCAGCTGGTTGTCGATGCGGCGCGACTCGTGCCGCTCGGTGCCCAGCACGTACAGGCCGCCCGCCTCGCGGACCTCTTCGCCCTCGGCCTTCGACTCCGCCTTGACCTGCTCGAGGACCTCGGGCCAGGCGGCCTCGTACTCCTCGGAGTGCTCGACCGGGTCCAGGCCGCGCTCGCGCAGCACCTGGTCGGCGATCAGGTCGGGGTTGCCGCCGAGCACGATGTCGGTACCGCGGCCGGCCATGTTCGTGGCGACCGTGACGGCGCCCTTCTGGCCCGCGCGCGCGACGATCAGCGCCTCGCGGTCGTGGTGCTTCGCGTTCAGCACCTCGTGCGGGACGCTCAGCTTCACCAGCAGCTTCGACAGCCGCTCGGACTTCTCGACGCTCGTCGTGCCGACCAGGACCGGCTGGCCCTTCTCGTGCCGTTCGGCGATGTCCTCGGCGACCGCCTCGTACTTCGCCTCTTCGGTCTTGTAGATCAGGTCCGCCTGGTCGACGCGGATCATCGGCCGGTTCGTCGGGATCGGCACCACACCCAGCTTGTAGGTCTGGTGGAACTCCGCGGCCTCGGTCTCGGCCGTACCGGTCATGCCGGACAGCTTCTCGTAGAGGCGGAAGTAGTTCTGCAGCGTGATCGTGGCGAGGGTCTGGTTCTCGGCCTTGATCTCGACCTTTTCCTTGGCCTCGATCGCCTGGTGCATGCCCTCGTTGTAGCGGCGGCCGACCAGGATGCGGCCGGTGAACTCGTCGACGATCATGACTTCGCCGTTGCGGACGATGTAGTCCTTGTCCTTGTGGAAGAGCTCCTGGACCTTCAGCGCGTTGTTCAGGTAGCCGACCAGCGGCGTGTTCGCGGCCTCGTAGAGGTTCTCGATGCCGAGCTGGTCCTCGACGAACCGCACGCCCTTCTCGGTGACGGCGACGGTGCGCTTCCGGACGTCGACCTCGTAGTGGTACTTCGAGTTGATCAGGTTCGTCTTCTCGGTGCGCTCGCGCGACCCCATCGTGGTGGTGTCGATGCCGTTCATCAGCGGCGCGAGCCGGGCGAACTCGACGTACCAGCGCGACGACTGGTCCGCCGGGCCCGAGATGATCAGCGGCGTCCGGGCCTCGTCGATGAGGATCGAGTCCACCTCGTCGACGACGGCGAAGTTGTGCCCGCGCTGCACGCAGTCGTCGAGGCTCCACGCCATGTTGTCGCGCAGGTAGTCGAAGCCGAACTCGTTGTTCGTGCCGTAGGTGATGTCGGCGTTGTACTGGGAGCGCCGCACGTCCGGCTGCTGCTCCGACAGGATGACGCCGACCTCGAGCCCGAGGAAGCGGTGGATGCGGCCCATCCACTCCGAGTCGCGCTTGGCGAGGTAGTCGTTCGTCGTGACGACGTGGACGCCCTTGCCGGGGATGGCGTTGAGGTAGGCCGGGAGGACGCACGTGAGCGTCTTGCCCTCACCGGTCTTCATCTCGGCGACCTGCCCGAGGTGCAGCGCCGCGCCGCCCATCAACTGGACGTCGAAGTGGCGCTGGCCGAGCACCCGCTTGGCCGCCTCCCGGACGACCGCGAAGGCCTCCGGCAGCAGTTCGTCCAGGGATTCGCCGTCGCCGTTCCGCTTGCGGAACTCCTCGGTCTTGGCCCGCAGCTCGGCGTCGGTCAGGTCCTTGACGTCGTCTTCGAGGGTGTTGATGTGATCGGCGATGTTGCGCAGCCGCTTCACCATCTTGCCCTCACCCGCGCGGAGCAGGCGGTTCAGCACCATCCGGTCGACCTCACTAGCTGATCATGAGTGCGCCCAGGCCGGTCCCGGGCAGGTTTTCCCGCGGTGGCCGCCGCGGTCGGCGCCACCATCCCACCCCATCGTAGGGAACGGCGGGGGTCGTGTGCACACGCCGTACGTCCTGACATGCGGATGGCCCGCACGCGAGCCGCGTGCGGGCCATCCGGCAGGACCTCCTAGGACCGGCTCAGCCGAGCCGGATCACGCCGTAGTCGAAGCCTTTCCGCCGGTAGACCACGCTGGGCCGGCCCGCTTCGGAGTCGTTGAAGAGGTAGAAGTCGTGGCCGACCAGCTCCATCTCGTAGAGAGCCTGGTCCACCGTCATCGGTTCCGCGGTGTGCTGCTTTTCGCGAACGACGCGACCGGGCTGGTGACCCAGGTCGTCGTCGGCCCAGCTCTGCTGCTGGGGCAGGTGGATCTCATCGGCGCTCGCGAAGCCGTTCGCCTGCGGTTCCGGTGCTTCGAGCACGGCGGTTCCCGCGACGGGTGCGGCCGCGGCCGGGGCTGCGCCACCCGGCAGTGCCGAGGTCGCTTCGGCGACCGATTCCGGGCGGCTGCGGCCGTAGTGCACGCGCCGCCGGTCGTGTGTCCTCCGCAGCCGGTTTTCCAGCTTGGTGACTGCGGAATCGAGCGCTGCGTAGAAGTCGGCGGCACACGCTTCAGCGCGTACGGCCGGGCCACGTCCCTTTCCGGTGATTTCGACGCGCTGGCAGCTCTTGGCCTGGCGTCGGTTGGGTTCGTGGAACAGCTCCACGTCGTACCGGATGACTTTCCTGTCATAGCGCTCGAGGCGGGCCAGCTTTTCGCTGACGAGTGCCCGATAGTGCTCGGGCACCTCTACGTTGCGGCCCTTAACGACGATGTCCATACACGACCTCCCTCGCTGAGATGACTGCGAGCTGTTGAGTTCACACACGGCGCCGGTGTAGCGGGGACGGAAGCCCGGATCGCGGGCTGAGAAGGAACTCGGGGTCGGATCACGACGTCTCGTGCCGGGAACCCGAGCGCGGACTCAGCGCACCTCCGGCGCCAGGGACATGGGCTCGTCACCTCCCTGCCTGCGGGGATTGCTGATAGCGGAGCACGTTAGCTTCCTCACGCCCGGAGCAACAGCCCCCGAGCCGGGGGATGTCGAGGAATGAGACTCCGTCACCCCGCGCAGTGAGCGGAGGGTGAACACCGGACAACACCCGCTGGTCGGACGCCCGCTTCGGAGCGTGACTTCACACGGACGGCGCAAGGCCGGCCGCTGGTGGACGCCGAGGGTGACGGCCAGGTTTCCGGCAGCCGCCACTCCGGTGGAGTGGCGCGGCGGCCAGGTGGTCTTGATCGACACCCTCATGCCGGGACAACGGCCGGGGCGCCGGACGCGTTCCCGGCGGATGTCACTCGTGTAGGTGACGTTCGGGTTCACCCGGGGGCGGGTGAAGTGAGGGTGAGGGGACGGGTGTCGGCCGGCTGGACGCGAGTATGCGGTGGTGAGGGCTGCGGTGGCGCCGCGGTCGGTTTTGTGCGCCTGGACGGGTCAGGTTTGGTCGCGATTGCGCGAAATCCACCCCATCGAGCCGGTGGGCTTCGGGCGCGGCGGATTCCTGCGGCCGCGGTGGGTCGGCAGCGGCCGCAGCGGGTCGGCGGCGGCTGCGATGGGCCGGCAGCGACCGGGTGGGTTAGCAGCGGCCGCGGTCGGTCGACAGCGACTGGGTGGGTTAGCAGCGGCCGCGGTCGGTCGACAGCGACTGGGTGGGTTAGCAGCGGCCGCGGTCGGTCGACAGCGACTGGGTGGGTTGGCAGCGGCTGCGGCGGCTGCATGGGTTGGCGGTCGCTGCGGTGGGCCGGCACGGGGTGCGGCGGGAATCCCGCGGCTACATCGGCTGGCAGCCGCTGCAGTAGGCCGGCACCGGGTGCGGCGGGAATCCCGCGGCTACATCGGCTGGCAGCAAGCTGCGGTCGGTTGGCAGCAGCTGCGGGTCGGCAACGCCGGCCGAAGCCAAGGTCGGCCCGCCGCCGCGCGTCCGGAAATCAACCGGCCGCGAGCAACGTCAAAACCGCCGCCACCTCGATCCCCTCCCCCGCCAAGGCCCGCACGCAAGCCGCGGCCGTGGCTCCCGTTGTGATCACGTCGTCCAGGACCACCACCGGCATCCCCGGCGGCGGCCGCCCCGCCTCGCGGAACCGCAATCGCCCCGCCAGGTTCGCCACCCGGGCCGCGCGATCCAACCCCACCGCGTCGCGCGCTCCACCCGCCAGCTCCAAAGCCGGAGCCACCGCGACCTCGAACCCCCACCCCGCCAGCACCCGCGCGGCCGCCAAAGCCAGCAGCTCGACGTGCGGACCACCCCGCACCCGCGCGGCCGACCGGCGGCTCGGCGCCGGCACCAAGCACACCGCCGACCCCGGAACCGGCAACACCACCAACGCCCGCGCCAACGCCAACCCCAGCGGGGCGGCCAGATCCCGCCGCCCGCGTTCCTTGAACGCGATCAGCAACCGGCGCCCCAGCCCGCGGTACCGGGACAGCGCGAACACCCGCACCAACCCCGCCACCGGCACGCGCACCACCTCGGACACGGCACCCCACACCGCGGCGCACCGGTCGCAGCACGGCAGCCCACGGGCCCCGCAGCCGGCGCACCGGGCGGGGATCAGCAGATCGAGCAACACCACACGGACAGTGTCCCCGCCACCACCGACAGTTTCGGAAAACCTAACCCGGGTAGAAGGGATCCGCGTCCTTCATCGAGTGGTTCTGCGGCCGCCACACCTCGCCCAGCACCGACGCCGTCCACAGGCCGCTCGCGTCCGCCACCACGATCGGGCGGCCCGGCGCGGCCGTCACGCCGTGGACCTGGGGCGTCAGGTTGGAGCTGTTGAACGCGTCCATGCGCTGGCCGTCCACCGTCACGCGGACCACCGGCTGGGACGTCGACTTCGTCGCCGCCACCAGGGTGTCCTGGGCCAGCCAGTCCACGTCGACGACCTCCTTGAGGTCGTTGGGCTGCAACAGCCTCGGCTCGCGCAGCGCCACCGAATCGCCGCTGCCGGTCACCGACGCGACCCACAGCTGGCTGTTCACCACCGCCGCCACGCGGGCGCCGTCGCGGGAAAACCGCAGCTCGGTGATGCCGCCCTGCTGGATCAGGTCCGTCGCGTTGACCGACAGCGCCGTCCACTGGTTGTTCTGGTTGACCACCATCCGGCCGATCGACGCCTGGTCGACCACCGTCCACACCTCGCCGGTGCCCGGCCGCCACGTCGGGCGGCTCAGCGTCGTCCCGCTCAGCCCGACCGACGCCAGGTCGTGCCCGAGGTCGCCGATCCGCAGGCCGACCTTGCCGCCGCCCTCGCGCTCCACCACCGCCAGGCGCTTGCCGTCGATCGACTGGGCCGCGCTCACGACGTCGTAGCCGCCGTTGCCCGCCGGGCCGCCGACCGGCGCGCCGTCGTCCAGGGACCGGACCCGGCCGCCGACCGTCATCAGGCCCGGCAGCTCCCGGCGCGGCGACAGCGTCGCGTCGTACGCGGGCAGCTCGTTCGCCCGCCAGTCCGGGTGGTTCGCGACCAGCGGGGCGCCGTCGGCCAGGATCCGGATCCGCGCCGACGTCACGTACTGCAGTGTGAGGACGATCTGCGCGGCGATCAGGTTCCGGATGTCGTCGGCGGCCCCGGACAGCCCGGTCAGCGCCACCACCAGCGTGCCGTCGTCGAGGCTCTTGACGTTCGTGTCGACCTCGACCGGCTCGGCGAGCAGGTTCTTCACCGACCCGGCCAGGCTCGTCGACGGCCCGCTGACCAGCAGGTTGACCACGCGGCTCGGCAGCCCGGACTGCGGCTTCGCGACGACGTAGCGCCGGTCGGGGACGAAGGTGGCCGACTGCTCCGAGTAGAAGTTCACCGGCACCGCGGTGTAGTTCTCGCTGAAGTCGGACTCGGTCGCGTAGAGGTCGGGGGGCGGGTCGGTGATCCGCCACTGGCCGTTCGCCTGCTTGCGCACCTTGATCCGCAGCGCCGCCGCGTTGTAGTCCGGGACGAACGCGCTGCTCTGGTCGAGCGTGCCGATGTCGAACCCGCGCACGTTGACGACCAGCGTGTTCGGGTCGGGCTGCGGGGCCGGGTCGTAGACCGTGCCGAAGGTGTTCTGGATGATCGTCAGGCTGCGGTTCGGGCGCCACGCGGCGCGGCTCTGGTCGTCCAGGTAAGCGCGAGCGGCCGCGTTGTTCTGGCCCGGCTTGAGGGTCGCCCCGATGAAGCCGCGGACCAGCGTCAGCGGGTCGATGTCCTTCTCCGGGTCGGGGACGACGTCCCCCGAGCCCTGGCCCTGGCGTTCACCCGAGACGACGACGGGCTGCGATTCCAGCGGGACGTTGGCACAACCCGCCACGAGGACCAGGCACAACACCGCAAGCAAAATGCGCTTCACTGCCCGATTTCCTCACGTTCCGCGAAGATCGCCTCCGGCGCCGGCGTGATCTCGATCAGCCCGAGCGGCACCTCGGCGGCGATGCGGTCGGGCGGCGGGAGCACGAGCGGCGGGTCGCCGGCCGGCACCTCCTGGCGGCGCGGCAGCACGAGCCGGAAGCAGGCGCCCTGGCCCAGCTCGCCCCACGCGTCGAGCTCGCCGCCGTGCAGCCGCGCGTCCTCCTGGCTGATCGCCAGGCCGAGCCCGGTGCCGCCGGTGCGCCGGTTGCGCGACGGGTCGGCGCGCCAGAACCGGTTGAACACCAGGTCGGCTTCGCCGGGTCGCAGGCCGACGCCGTGGTCGCGCACGGTCACCGCGACCGCCGTCTCGCTGGCCCCGACGGTGAGCACCACCGGCCGGCCCTCGCTGTGGTCGACGGCGTTGCCGAGCAGGTTGCGCAGGATCCGCTCGACGCGCCGGGCGTCGACCTCGGCGATGACCTCCTCGTCGGGCAGCACGAGCTCCACGGAGCTGCCCGCGTTGCCGGCGATCACCCGGACCTGCTCGACCGCGCGGGTGGCGATCGGGCGGACGTCGATGAACTCCGCGGAGAGCTCCTCGACGCCGGCGTCGAGCCGGCTGATCTCCAGCAGGTCGCCGAGCAGCGACTCGAACCGGTCGAGCTCGTCGACCAGCAGCTCGGTCGAGCGCGCGAGCCCGGCCGGGAACTGCTCGCGCGACGCGTGCAGCACGTCCGCGGCCATCCGGACGGTGGTCAGCGGCGTGCGCAGCTCGTGCGAGACGTCGGAGGTGAACCGGCGCTGCAGGCCGCCGAAGTCCTCGAGCTGGCGGATCTGGTTCTGGATGCTCGCGGCCATCCCGTTGTAGGACACCGCGAGCTTCGCCAGGTCGTCCTCGCCGAGCACGGTGAGGCGCTGGTCGAGGTCGCCGCCGGCGAACTGCTCGGCCGCCGCGGCGGCCTGCCGGACCGGGCGGACCACCTGCCGCGTTACCAGGTTCGTGATGCCGGCCAGCAGGAGCAGCAGCACGAGCCCGCCGACGAGCAGCGTGTTCTGCACGGTCGCGACGGTGTTCTGCTCGGTTGTCAGCGGGAACAGCAGGTAGAGCTGCAGCGGGCTGGCGACGGTGTTGAGCGGCGTGCCGACGATCAGGTACGTCGTGCGGCCGCCGTCGGGGTCGGTGACCGTGTGCTCGAGCCAGCTCATTTCGTTGGCTTCGACGAACTGGCGCAGCCGCGGCGGAACGCTGTCGAACGGCCCGGCGGACGCGGGCTCCTCGCCGGACTGGTCGCGGCCGCCGCTGGCGAGCACCGGGACGAACGTGCCGGCCGCCGAACCCGCGGCGTCCTGGCTGGTCGGGGTGATCGCGATCTTCTTCAGGGCGTTCTGCAGCCGGTTGCTCAGCGCTTCCGGCGTCTCGCCGCCGAGGCCGACCAGCTCGCCCGCGGCGGTGTCCGCGGCCGCGCGGGTCTGCGCGATCGCGGCGTCGCGCTTGGTGTCCAGCAGGCGCTCGGTGATCTGGTTCTGCAGCACCATGCCCAGCACGAACACGACGGCCGAGGACAGCGCGAGCGTCGAGACGGTGACGCGGAACTGCAGCGAGTGCTTCCACAGCTCGTTGAACGCGACCGCCCGGCGGCGCGCGAAAACGACGACACGCCGCACCAGGCGTGCCGTCGAACGCGCGAACGCGGGGATCCGTCTGCCGGAAGCGAGAGTCATCGACTCATCACGGCGGGCCGGCCTTGTACCCGACACCGCGAACGGTCAACACCACCTCGGGGTGCTCGGGGTCCTTCTCCACCTTCGAACGCAGGCGCTGGACGTGCACGTTCACCAGCCGGGTGTCGGCCGCGTGCCGGTAGCCCCACACCTGCTCGAGCAGCACCTCGCGGGTGAACACCTGGCGCGGCTTGCGGGCCAGCGCCACCAGCAGGTCGAACTCCAGCGGGGTCAGCGGGATGGCCTTGCCCTCGCGCGTGACCTCGTGACCCGGCACGTCGATCGCCAGGTCGCCGATGGTGAGCGACTCCGCGGGCTCGGCTTCGGTGCGGCGCATCCGGGCGCGGACCCGGGCGACCAGCTCCTTCGGCTTGAACGGCTTCACGACGTAGTCGTCGGCGCCGGACTCCAGGCCGAGCACGATGTCGACGGTGTCGCTCTTGGCGGTCAGCATGACGATCGGCACCCCGGACTCGGCGCGGATCGCCTTGCAGACGTCGATCCCGTTCATCCCGGGCAGCATCAGGTCGAGCAGGACGAGGTCGGGCTTCAGCTCGCGCAGCGCGGGCAGCGCGCGGGAACCGTCGGCGACCACGGCCGTGTCGAACCCCTCCCCACGGAGCACGATGGTGAGCATCTCCGCGAGTGCGGGGTCGTCGTCGACCACGAGAACACGTGCCTTCATGACCACATATTCGCACTAGTTCCGGCGCCCGCACGCACGACCCGCGTGTTTGACCACCAGAAAGATCAAGATCGGCACGGGTGCCTGCTCCATCCGGGTGCCCCTGGACGGTCCGTGAAGGCCGGCGCGCGGCCTTCACGGACCTGCGGGAGGAGGTCAGGGAACCGCCGGGACGGGCACGTCCACATGGACGTGCGCAGGTCGAACCGGGCGGCGTGGCGGGCACTCGGCGAAACGGCCTTCGAGCCGGCCGGCGTTCCCACGGGCAGGTCGGCGACGGTGCACGCTCGGATCATCGAGGCCTCCGGAAAAGACTGGCGGGATGCCGGGACGGTTCGTGAAAGTTGCGCATGACGCGCCTGGACGCTTCCTGCGCAACAATCCGGCGCCAACCTCGCCCGCGTCAAGAGATTCGCCCACTCAGCCGATAGGAACGGCGCGAAACGGATACTGTTGCGCTATGCGGAACCAGGACTCTGCTGACGCAACCTCGGCGGGAAAGCATGCCTCGGCTGGTGGCAACGCAACTCAAAGCCAGGTGCAGTCGGTCGATCGGGCGATCAGCGTGCTGGAGCTGCTCGCCCGCAACGGCGAAACCGGCATCACCGAGATCGCGGGCGAGCTGGGCGTCCACAAGTCGACGGCGTCGCGGCTGCTCAGCGTCCTGGAGGCGAGAGGCCTGGTCGAGCAGCTCGGCGAACGCGGGAAGTACGCGATCGGGTTCGGCATCGTGCGCCTGGCCGGCGCCGCGACCGGCCGGATGGACCTGGCCAAGCTGGGCCGCGCGAGCTGCCAGTCGCTCGCCGAGGAACTGGGCGAGACGGTGAACATCGCCATCGCCGACGACGGCGTCGCGATCAACATCAGCCAGGCCCGCGGCTCCGCGGCGATCACGACGCAGAACTGGACCGGCCAGCGCACGCCGCTGCACGCGACGTCCAGCGGCAAGATCCTGTTGGCGTACATGGCCGAAACCGAGCGCAAGCGGGTGCTCAAACGGAAGCTCGAGCAGTACACGCCGCGCACGACGGTCGAGCCGGACGAGCTGATGACCGAGCTGGACCGGGTGCTCGAAGACGGTTTCGCCGCCTGCTACGAGGAACTGGAGCTCGGCATGCACGCGGTCGCCGTGCCGATCCACGGCCCGGGCGGCGACGTCGTCGCGGCGATGAGCGCTTCCGGCCCGTCGTACCGGCTTTCGAAGCAGCGGGTGAAGCAGATCGTGCGGCCGATGACCGACGCGGCGGACGACCTCTCCGCGCAGCTCGGCTACTTCCGGGACTAGCACTACATCCGGATATCCGGATATGTTGTCGACATGCGTGTACTCGTGATCGGGCGCGGCCCGGTGGCCCGGGTACTGGTGACGTCGATGGCGCCGGTCCACGAACTGACGCTCGCGGTGCGCGAGCCCGCGGCCGATTCGCTGCTCGTCACGACCAACCGGCTGCGTGGGACTCGGAGCGCCGAACGTCGTGTGGGCCTGACGGCGATCGACGCTCCGGCCCGGGACTGGGACGTGGTGATCAGCACGGCATCACCCGCCGCGCCCGAGGTGGCCCGGCTGCTCGGCGCGTCCGCCACAGTCGCCGCGGTCACGCAGGTGCCGTCGGAAGTGGCGCGGCTGCGTGAACTTGCGGGCGAACGACCGTGGGGGCTGGTGGTCCCGGAGTTCTTCGCGGCGGAGGACTGGTGGTGGCAGCCGGGACGGTTCCGGTTCACGACCACCGGTCCCCCTTCGCTGCGTTCCCTCTTCGCCCGTCCACAATGGACTCGCCGCGCGTCTTCGGCCGCACCGCTGGTCTCCGCCGCGGGCATGATGCCGGTGGTGGCCGGACTCCAGGCTGCGGACTTCGACCTCACGGCGGCTCGCCGGGCCGCGCGGCCGCTGGCTCTCGCCGCGACCCAGGCCCGAAACGCGGTCGCGGCGGAGTTCGGAGTCCGCCGGCCGAAGGCGGTGCGCCCGGCCGCTGTCCGTGCCGCGCTGACCGTGTTGCCGCGCCTGGCACCCTTCGATGTCCGGCAGCACCTGCGAAACCACTTCGGCGGACACAGCGCGCAGACTGTCCGCATGCTGCACGACTGGATCGAGCTGGGACGACGGCACGATCTTCCGGTGAACGAGCTCGAAGCGCTGCTTCCCTCGGCGGTGGCCGGATGATCCACGACGCGCTCACCACCGCGTTGCCGGTCATGCGGGCGATCGGCGAGGAGACGCGGGTGCGGATCATCGGCGTGTTCCTCGAACGCGGCGGCTCCGCGACGGTCGGCGAAATCCAGACGGCACTCGAGCTGCCGCAGTCCACGGTGTCACGCCACCTGCGGATCCTGCTGGACGCGCACCTGCTGGCGGTCAGCCGCGCGGGTGCGCAACGCGTCTACCGCCTCGACGTCCCGGCCGGCGCCCTCGACGCTCTCGACGAACTCGTCGGCGAAGTGCGCCGGTGCCAGGCGGAACCGCACGCCTAGGGGTACAGCCGCGCCATCGCGCGGATCGTCTTTCCCATGTGTGTCACCAGTTCCGCCGGTGCCAGCACCTGCGCGTCCGCGCCGAGGCGCAGTAATCCCGCGGCGGCGTGGGGAACGCTTTCCAGTGGCACGCGAGCGCGCTGCCAGCCTTCGGCGTCCGGCGGTTCGAGCGTGCGCTTCACCAGCCGAGTGGCTCGCGGGCCCAGGATGTCCGGCAAGGCCTCGATTCCCGCCGGGGACAGCCGCACTTCGGCCGTCTCGCCCGCTTCGGCCTCCTCGTAGCTTTCGACGTTGGCGCGCCAGAACTCCGCCAGGTCGAACCCGGCCGGCCGGGTGAAGTGCTCGTCGAGCGGCCGCAGTTCTTCGATGTTCCCGACGCGGTAAGTGCGCACCTTCGGCCCGGCGACGAGGTACCAGACACCCGCCTTGAGGACCAGGCCGAGCGGGTGCAGCCGCCGCGTCACCACGCCCGGCGTCGGCGACCAGCGGCGGTAGGAGATCTCGACGACCTGGTCCTGCCACAGCGCTTCCGCCGCCGCGAGCAGCTGCGGCACCGGGTCGGCCTCGCGGTACCAGCCGGGCGCGTCGAGGTGGAAACGCTGCCGGATGCGCACCGACGCGTCCCGGTACGGCGTCGGCAGCGCCGCCATCAGCTTCAGCTCCGCCGCGGCCACCTGCGCGCCGAGGCCCAGTTCCGCGGCCGGCTGCGGCAGGCCGGTCAGGAACAGCGAGCCGGCCTCCCCCGCGGTCAGCCCGGTCAGCCGGGTCCGGTAGCCGTCCATCAGCTGGTACCCGCCGTCCGGGCCGGTTTCGGCGTAGATCGGCACGCCCGCCGCCGCGAGCGCTTCGACGTCCCGGTACACCGTCCGCGCGGTCACGCCGAGCTCGGCGGCCAGCTTCGCCGCGCTCATCCGGCCGCGGTTCTGCAGCAGCAGAAGCAGGGACACCAGCCGGCTCGCGCGCACCCCGGGGAGTCTGCCAGCGACCACTGACAAAAGGTGTCAGTGGTGGCGCCCCAGGATCACCGGCATGAACGACTTCGACTTCTTCATCGGCTCCTGGACCGTGACCAACCGGCGGCTCGCCAAGCCGCTCGCCGGCAGCGACGACTGGGACGTCTTCCCCGGCACTTCGACCTGCTGGTCGCTCTTCGAGGGCGGCGGCAACATGGACGAGATCACCTTCCCGACCCTCGGCAGCCGCGGCTGCACCCTCCGCCTCTTCGACGTCGAGCGCGAGGAGTGGTCGCTGTACTGGGCCAACAGCCGGTCCGGCGTGCTCCAGCCCCCGGTCGTCGGCACCTTCGCGGGCGGCCGCGGGGACTTCTACGGCGACGACACCCACGAGGGCCTGCCGGTCAAGGTGCACTACGCCTGGACCGGCATCGAGACGGCCACGCCGCGGTGGGAGCAGGAGTTCTCCGCCGACGGCGGCAAGACGTGGGAAGCCAACTGGGTCATGGAGTTCGCCCGCGCCTGAGCGGGCACCTTTTCGGGCGCTTGACACCGCGTCGCGCATAACGCACTTTGTTGCCGAAGACGCAACTTCGTCGCCCGGAGGGAACGCATGGCAGGACGGCCCCGGGTGGTCGTCGTCGGCGCCGGCCTGCTCGGCTGCGCGCTCGCCGACGAGCTGACCGAGCGCGGCTGGACCGACGTCACCGTGCTGGGCGGCGGCGAGGCGGACGACCACCCGGGGCTGGTGTTCCGGACCGACGCCGACCGCACGCTGACGGAGTTCGCGAAGTACACCGTCGAGAAGTACGCCGGCCTCGACGGCCAGTGGTGCTTCAACCCGGTGGGCAGCCTCGAAGTGGCGACCACGCCGGAGCGGCTCGAAGAGCTGAAGCAGCGCCGCGGCTGGGCGACGTCGTGGGGCGTGCGCGCCTACTCGCGCACGCCCCGCGAGTGCGCCGACCTGCACCCGCTTCTTGACGGAACCCGGGTGCTGGGCGGGTTGCACGTCCCCGGCGACGGCCTGCTGCACGCGCGGCGCGCGGCCGAAGCGCAGGCCCGGCGAGCGAAGGCCCGGGGCGCGCGGTTCGCCGCCGAGGACGTCGTGGCGGTCGACCGGTCGGGCGGGCGCGTGACCGGCGTCGTCACCGCGGCCGGGCGGTACCGCGCCGACGTCGTCGTGTCGTGCGGCGCGGGACTGTTCGCCGGCCTGACCGTCCCGCGGGTGCCGCGGACCCACGAGTACGCGACCACCGGACCGCTGCCGGAACTCGCCGGGGACAACGACGAACACGTGCAGGCCGGCAAGCCCGTGCTGCGCCACCTCGACTCCGGGATGTACGTCCGCGAGCACGTCGACCGGCTCGGCGTCGGCGTGACCGCGGCAGCCGAGCTGCTCCCCGCACTCCGCGACGCCCGTTTCGAAACCACGACGACGGTGGTGCTCCCCGGCACCCCGGACGGGCGCCCGCTGCTCGGCGAGCACCCGGACCTCGACGGCTTCTGGGTGGCGGAGGAGGTCCGGCCCGAGCACTCGGCGGGGGTCGCGCGCGAACTGGCGCGCTGGCTCGTCGACGGGCAGCCGTCGCTGGCCCTGCACGGCTGCGACCTCGCCCGGTTCGCACCGTCGGCCCGGTTCACCGCGGAACCGATCCGAGCGAGCCCCTTCCACGAACGGCAAGTCGCGCTGGGTGCGCACTTCGCTTCCGCGGACGGCTGGGCGCGACCGGAGCGGTACCGGTCCGACGCCGGCGCGGAGGCGCGCGCGGCTCGGGAGCGCGTCGCGATGTTCGACCTGACGCCGGTGTCGCGGCTGGCCGTCACCGGTCCCGGTGCCTTGCCGTTCCTGCGGGCCATGACGACCGGCGATCCGGCGGAACCGGGCCGGGTTTCGGCTGCTCTGCTGCTCGGCGAAGACGGCGGGATCCGGGGCCGGCTGACCGTGGCCCGGCTGGGCCCCGAGCGGTTCCACGTCGGCGAGGGCGGGCGCCTCGACTTCGCCTGGCTGCGGCGGCACCTGCCCGGCGACGGCTCGGTGCAGCTCCACGAGACCACGCCCGGCACGTGCTGCGTCGGCTTGTGGGGACCTGACTGCGCGGAGACCCTGCCCGAACTGTCCACAACGGACTTTTCGGCCGAAGAGACGTATCTCGGCGATGTTCCGGTCGTCGCATTGCGACTGTCCACGGTGGGACTGCCGGGCTGGGAGCTGCACACGACGGCCGACCGGGGGCGGCGCCTGTGGGACACGCTGCGCGAGCGGGACATCGCGGTCGCGGGTTATCAAGCGTTAACCAGTCTGCGGCTGGAGGCCGGCACTCCGGTCGCCGGCGTCGACTTCACCACCGAGCACGACCCCTACGAGGCCGGGCTCGGGGCCGCCGTCCGGATGGACAAGGGGTATTTCCTGGGCCGCGACGCACTGGCGGGCCGGTCCGCGGCGACCGTCAGCCGGCGGCTGACCCGGCTGACGGCCGATTCGGCCTTACAAGGTAAGGCGCCGGTCTACGTCGGCGGCAGACCTGCGGGGTACGTCACCAGCGCGGGCTACGGCCACACCGTGGGCCGGACTCTCGCGTTCGCCTGGCTGCCGGTGGAGCACAGCAGTCCCGGAACGACGGTGGAAGTCGAGCACTTCGGCACGCGCGTGCCCGGGAGGGTCGCCTGACGCACTACGACGTGATCGCGCTCTCCGGCTACTGCCCCAGCAACGTCGTCGCGAGCGCTTCCAGGTCGACACCCGCGACGCCGTCCAGGACGTGCCACGGCGCCAGCCAGCCCGACGCCGCCAGCTCGTCGTACACCGCCGCGCAGCGCCGCTGCAGGCCGTCGTCGGTCTCGAAGGCGTCGCGCTCGCGGTCGGTCTCGGCTTCCGCGCGGCGCTCGGCGCGCTCGGCCGCCACCGCGGGCGCGACCCGCAGCAGCAGGTGCGCGTCCGGGCGCGGCAGGCCGAAGCGGTCGACCTCGAGCTCCCACACCCACTTCACGACTTCGCCGGCCGCGTCCTGCCGCAGCCGCGCGGCCGCGTACGCCGCGTTGGACGCGACATAGCGGTCGAGCAGGACGACGTCGTGCGCGTCCCGCAGTGCGCGGATGTCGTCGGCCGCGCCGCTGCGGTCGAGCGCGTAGAGCACGGCCATGCCGTACACCGAGTCGGCGAGGTCGCCGTGCCCGCGGTGCAGCGCCTCTTTGACGAGGTCCGCGTGCACGCTCTTGCCGTAGCGCGGGAACGCCAGCGACGCGACGCTCACGCCCTTCGCGCGCAGCTGCGCCGTCAGCCCGTCGGCGAGCGTGCGCTTGCCCGCGCCGTCGAGCCCTTCGATGACCACCAGTCGACCCACGGACGTCACAGTAACCGGGTGCCGGTTGGTGGACCGGCGGGCTCGGTGGAAGGGGATCGACGCCGAGCCCGCCGGTTCGTCTTCAGGCGGAGATCCGCCGCAGGTGCAGCACGTAGCCGAGACCGCTGACGGCCAGGACGCCGACGAGGATCAGCAGCGGCACCCAGCCGGTGTCGTGCGCGGACGGCGCCGGGCCGCCGTCGCCGCGGGGCATCACCTGCGACGTCGCGTCGTAGCCGCCGGCCTCGCCTTCGCGGGCGTAGTCCGAGCCCGGGAGCTTGTCGGCGTACCGCGCCGCGACCGTGCGCTGATAATCGGCGACGTTAACGATCGTTCGCTCCGACAGCGACGTGAGCCGGCCGTCCCTTACGACGTACCAAGCGTCGACCTGCGGCTCGTGCAGCAGCTGCGCGCCCGCGGGCAACGTGCGGGCGTAGCCGCCCTCGACGTCGCCCGAGGCGATGTTGCCGACCTGCCAGGCGCCGTCGTCGCCGCGGACCGACCAGAGCGTCGCGGTCCGGCCGTCGGAGGCGCGGACGGGAACGGCGAAGTAGGCGAAGTCACCCGGCGCCGCGCCCGGCTTGCCCGCGACGAAGTCCGGCGAAAGCTCGTAGACGGGGTACGCGTCGGGCGTGACCTCGACCGTGACCGGGCCCCGCGCGTCCGGAGCCTGCGCGAAGAAGCGCACCAACGTGTCCTGGAGACCGGGCGCGGCGGCCGCGGTGTGCGCGGCCACGGCGTCGGCGCTGCTGATGCCGGCGGCCTGGGCCGCGCCTGACACCGGAGCCGTCATCAGCAGCGCCGCGCCGGTCAGCACGGCGAGCGCCAGCACTCGCCTGCTCATCGGGCGATCCCGGTGAGCGTGTGCGTCCAGGTGAACGACGAATTGTGGGTGTAGTAGCCGTAGGTCGACCAGTTGTAGCGCTTGGCCGGCCCCGGGTCACCCCAGAACACCCAGTTCCCGCGGGTGTCGTAGCCGTAGAGGACGTGCGCGTGACCACCGCCTGAGCGGTAGCCGACGCGGGTCTCAACCGGGCGGTCCGCCGCGGTCTGCGTCCGGACGTCGGCGTAGGAGATGCGGCGGTCGAGGTAGCGGCCGGGTGAAGAGAACCCGAGTTCGGCGAAGGCGCGCTGCGGGCCGGCGAGGGTGCCGGGCAGGTTCGCGCAGTCTCGGCCGGCTCCACCGTGAGCAAGCTGACAGAACCGCGTCTGGTCGACGGCGACGCCGTGGGCGGCCGCGATGGCGGCGCCGGCGGCGGCCCAGCACCACTGGGTCCGCTGTTGGGCCTGGATGGTGATCTGGGTCCGGTAGGTCGACGGCACTCCGGGCGCGGCTCCGGCGGTGACCGGGGCGACCAGGCACAACATCAGGCTCACCGCCAGTACGGCGTGGACCCGACTCGACTTCACCAGCACGGACGGCCTCCTGCTCGAACGTGGGCGAACCAGCGGTGGTCACAACGGTGAACAACGCGGTCACAAGGAGCAAGAACGCCATCCGGCGCAACGGACCGTTCCGGGGGACAGCCGGAACGCGGAACAGTCACCATAACGAGGCCAACCACCCTGAACGGGGGTCGGCGAGGGCACTCTACGCTGCTAACGTGAACGTTCCGCGGTGTTCACGCCCAGCGCACACACTGGTCGGGTGAAGGGACGAGCGGTGGCACAAGACGGGAACCTCCCACTGATCATCGATGGCGCCCGCACGACCCGGGCATCGGTCGCCGAGCTGCCGAAAGAGCTGACCGAGGCACTCCGCACCGGCGAGTTCCACCACGCCCTCAGACTGGCGATCGCCTACCGCGGCCTTTCGCTCGCGCGGCTGCGGGCGCACCTCGCGCTGCGCGGGGTCCAAATCGGACAGTCTACGCTGAGTTACTGGCAACGCGGGCTGCGCCAGCCCGAGGTGCCGAAGGCGCTGCCGGCGGTCCGGGCCCTGGAATCGGTCCTCCAGCTGCCCGCGGACGCCCTCGTGGTGCTGATCGGGCCGCGACTGGTCCGCCGCGGCCACCAGCCGGCGGCGTCGTTCCACGACCTGCGTTCCGGTGACATGGGGTCGATCGTCGAGGACCTGCTGGCCGAGCTCGGCGCGTACCCGTCGTCGAACCACTACAACGCCGACCTCGAGCTGCTGTCGGTCCACGACACGATCACGTTCGACGCGGAGCACCGCCAGGTCAGCCTGCGCACGCGGCTGGTGACGCGCGCGCGTCGCCACGGTCCGGACCGTTATCTGACGGTGTACAACGGCGATCCGGGCTGCCGGATCGACGACGTCGAGCTGATCACGGACGAGGGCTGCCGGGTGGGGCGGATGCGCCGCAACCCGGACGCGGACACGATGGCGACCGAGCTGCTGTTCGACCGCAAGCTCGCCGAGGGCGACATCCACGTGTTCTGCTTCGAGGTCCGCGACGACTCCGGGTCGGCGTCGCCGGGGTACTACCGGATGCTGCGCGACCGCTGCGCGAGTTACCTGGTCCAGCTGCGCTTCGACCGCAACGCTCTGCCGGCGCGGTGCACGCGCCAGGTCCGCGCGCGCGACGACGCCCTGCCGGTGGTGGCGGAGGAGCTGGCGTGCGACATGGGCGGCGTGAGCAGCGCGTTCTTCAGCGACGCCGGACCGGGACTGGCCGGCGTCGCCGTCGAGTGGAACTAGCGGAGCTTTCACGTGAAAGCTCCGCTCAGTGGCCGCGGTGCTTGCTTTTCGCCTTGGCTCGCGCGAGGGCGCGGCGGCGGGTCGCTTCGGCGGCCAGCCGACGTTTGCGGGCGGCCTTGTTTTCGATCGCCCGCTCAGTGACGGCGTGCTTGAGCGCGCGCTGGGCGGCGGTGCCGATGCCCTCGCCGTCGTAGGTCCGTTTGGGCCGTCCGGTCACCTTCACCGGCGGGGCTTCGCGTGCTTCGTCGGCGAGCCGCACGAAGTCGCGCCCGGCGGCGAAGGCGGCGAGCTCGGCGTTGTTCGGCTCGGCGCCGAAGATGTGCCGGGCGGCCCGGACCAGGCCGTCTTCGTGGATTTCGTAGACGCCGACCCAGAACCGGCCGTCGTGGTACAGCGTGAACACCCCGTGCATCGGGAACCTCCAGGCGTGACGGATCAGCCTGGCGCCACCGGTTTCCCTTGCCGGGACAACGAGCCCCGTCGAGGGGGCCGCCCGGACTACCTACCGGGCCGTGAGGTTCGTGAAGCCAAGAACGAGGTCGAGGTTACGCGGGTCCGCCGCCGATGCCGAGTTCGTTTCCCTCGGGGTCGCGGTAGATGATCTTGCGCACACCGTTGTCGTAGGTTTCGCGCTCGGCGGGTTCGATGCCGCGCGCGGAGATCTTGGCGACGCGTTCGTCGAGGTCGTCGACGAAGAGGGTGTGCAGGGCGAGGCCGGCCCGCTCGGGCCGGAGGACGACGTAGACGGAGCCGTGGTCGGTGACTTGCCAGAGGACTTCGGTCTCGTGCACGACGAACGTGGGCGGGGAGCCGAAGAGGCGTTCGTACCAGGCGAGGGCCCCGGCGAAGTCCCGGACGGCGATCCCGGCGAAGAGTTCGACGCTCACAGCACCTCGAATCCGTTGGCCTTGGCGGCATCTGCCTGACGCTCGTCACGGGTGACGAAGGTGACCGGCTCGCCGCCGGTGAGTTCGGCGGTGGAGTGCATCGCGACGGCGATGTGGATCGCGTCCAGGGTGCGCACCGGGTAGTTCTCGGTGACCAGCCGGCGCGCGGCGGGAATGACCCGGCTCGGGTCGAACGGGATGAGCACCAGCTCTCCATCCGGGGAGGAGAGGTAATCGAAGTGCGCGAGCATCGCCGCGGGATCGGGAATCCGGCCGGTCCGCTTGGCGGCTGTCACGGCGCCGGCGAACTCGATGCGGGTGAAGTCGCTGCTCACGACCGGGGAGTCCCCTTCAAGGAGAAGCTCGCGGAACCTGCCGTGCTCCGGCTCGTCCGCCAGGTAAGCCGTGACCAGCGCGCTGGTGTCGACGTACAGCACGGTCACCACTCCCCTCGGGTCCAGTCGAGCGCTTCGCTCACAGCCGTGCCCCAGCCCCGGGACAGGTCTTCGAGTTCGTCCAAAGTCGGCACGTGAGCCGGCGGCTCCACGTGCACGACCTTGCCTTCGGCAATCAGTCGCCGCTTCCATTCCGCTCGGGTTTCAGTCTTCGCCACAACGCCCCTCAACGCTTCCGTGACCAGGTCGTTCATGCTGCGCCCTTCGGCTTCGGCTCGCGCCTTCAGCCGGGCGTGCAGCTCGTCGTCGATCCTCGTGATCAACTGCTTCACCCATCAATGATAACACGTCACCCATTCGTGCTATCACTGTTCAGAGCGCAGAACAAAGGGCCGCCCCGAACACTTTCGGGGCGGCCCTGACCAGCGAAAACGCTAAAACCTCAGTACCGGTAGTGCTCCGGCTTGAACGGGCCTTCGACGTCCACGTCGATGTACTCCGCCTGCTCCTTGGTCAGCTTCGTCAGCTCACCACCCAGCGCGTCCAAGTGGATCTTCGCGACCTTCTCGTCCAGCTTCTTGGGCAGCCGGAAGACTTCCTTGTCGTACTCCTCGTGCTTGGTGAACAGCTCGATCTGCGCGATCACCTGGTTGGAGAAGCTGTTCGACATCACGAACGACGGGTGCCCGGTCGCGTTGCCCAGGTTGAGCAGGCGGCCCTCCGACAGCACGATGATCGTGTTGCCGTTCGGGAAGATCCACTCGTCGACCTGGGGCTTGATGTTGATGCGGCGGATGCCCGGGTAACGAGCGAGCCCTGCCATGTCGAGCTCGTTGTCGAAGTGGCCGATGTTGCCCAGGATCGCCTGGTGCTTCATCTTCGCCATGTGCTCGACCAGCACGACGTCCTTGTTGCCGGTCGTCGTGATGACGATGTCGGCCTCCGGCAGCGCGTTCTCCAGCGTGCGGACCTGGTAACCGTCCATCGCCGCCTGCAGCGCGCAGATCGGGTCGATCTCCGTCACGACCACGCGCGCGCCCTGGCCGCGCAGCGACTCCGCCGCGCCCTTGCCGACGTCGCCGTAGCCGCAGACCACCGCGACCTTGCCGCCGATCAGGACGTCGGTGCCGCGGTTGATGCCGTCGATCAGGGAGTGGCGGATGCCGTAGCGGTTGTCGAACTTCGACTTCGTCACCGCGTCGTTGACGTTGATCGCCGGGAACAGCAGCTCACCGGCCGCCGCGAGCTGGTAGAGCCGCAGGACGCCGGTCGTCGTCTCCTCGGTGACGCCGCGGATGCCCGCGCCGATCTTCGTCCACTTGTCCTTGTCGGCCGCCACCGAGCCGCGCAGCAGCTCGAGGAACACCTTGAACTCGTCCGAGGTGTTCTCGTCCGGGGTCGGGACGACGCCCGACTTCTCGAACTCGGTGCCCTTGTGCACCAGCATGGTGGCGTCGCCGCCGTCGTCGAGGATCATGTTCGGGCCCTCGCCGTCCCAGGTGAGCATCCGCTCGGTGCACCACCAGTACTCCTCGAGCGACTCGCCCTTCCACGCGAAGACCGGGACGCCCTTGGGCTCCTCGGCCGTGCCGTGCGGGCCGACGACGATCGCGGCCGCCGCGTGGTCCTGGGTCGAGAAGATGTTGCAGGACGCCCAGCGCACCTCGGCACCCAGCGCGACCAGCGTCTCGATGAGGACCGCCGTCTGCACGGTCATGTGCAGCGAGCCGGAGACGCGCGCGCCGCGCAGCGGGTAGACCTCCGCGTATTCGCGCCGCAGCGCCATCAGTCCGGGCATCTCGTGCTCGGCGAGGCGGATCTCCTTGCGGCCGAACTCGGCGGCCTCGAGGTCGGCGACGGCGAACTCGATGCCGTTGCGGGTCTGGTGCCGCTTGGCAACGCTTTCGGGGGTCATAGTGGCGATTCCTCCAAGACTCGATGACGTCCGAACACTACCGTTGTCCGCTCGACCTTCCCTAGGATCACGTAGGAGGCCTTTACCGTGCCCATGCCCGGCCCGGACACCCGCGTCGTCGAAATCCGCGTCGCCGGGCTGGTCGGCACCAGCGGGGAGACGCTGCTCGACGCGGTCGCGACCGTCGACGTCGCCGGCGACGGGCTGGGCCGCGTGATCCGCCCGGCCGACCGGCTGCGGCGCCCGGCGCCCGGGCCCGTGCTGCCGGCGCTGGGCCGGTCGATCCCGCGGACCCTCGAAGGCTACCTCTGGAGCGGCATGACGTCCGGGGGCGCCGCGAAGGCGACCTGGGCGCTGCTGTTCCCGTTCTCCCTCGCCAACGTCGCGTTCTGGATGCTGCCGCCGGCTCCGCCGGGACGCCGTCTCGCGCGCGGGCTCGGCGCCGTGTGCCGCGGCCTGCTGCGCGTCGGCGCCCTGCTGCTGACCATGCTGCTGATGGGCCAGCTCGCGACGATCGCGCTCGACCTGTTCGCCGCGCAGTGCCTCGCGCCCGGGTCGGGCTGCCTGCCCGCGGTCCCGGACGTCCTGCGCTCGGTACCCGCGCGGATCTCGGTGGGCGTGCTGCCCCTGCTGCTCGTGATCTTCGTCCTGCACCGGATCTCGAGCGCGACCTGGGCGGTGCACGCCGACGGCGACCTGACCGAGGGGCCGCTGCGGATGCGCGCCGACCCGGAGACGCCGGCGCTGCGCTGCCTGCACACCGTCGCGGCGCTGGTCTCGGTTGCCCTGCTGCTGCTCGGCGGGCCGTTCCGCGTGCCGGGGAACGTCTTCGACCTGGTCGTCTGGATCGTGACGCTGGCGCTGGTCGTCGCGACGATCGTCGCCGCCGCGATCGGCGTCGACACCGGCCGGTTCGCCCGGCCCGGCGTGATCGGGCTGGCCGTGGTGCTCGTCGTCGTGGCCGCGGTCCGGCTGCGGCCCGGCGCCGGCCCGCTGCCGGGCACCAACGGCGTCGTCGAAGGGCTCGGCGCGGCGCTCGTCGCCGTCACGGTGCTGTTCGCGCTGTTCCTGCTCCCGGCCGCGCTGCTGGCCCGGCCGAGCTGGGAGCACAAGCCGCGCCGGCTGCGGCCGTGGCTCGGCGGCTGGGCGGCCGCGCCGGTGCTCGCGCTGGCCGGGCTGCTCGGCGGCGGGTTCGGCGCGGGGCTCGCCGAAGCCGTCCGGCGGCTTTCCGGGGCGGAACTGCTGACGGTCCCGAACACGTACCTGCTGGTCACCGTGCTGTGGGGCGCCGGGCTGGCGCTGGCCGCGGTGCTCGGCGTGCTCGGCTTCGCGGTCGCCGTCCCGTTGCGCCGGCTGCGCCGCGGCGTCCCGGAGATCGTCACGCTGATGGAGCACGACGAGCGTCAGGAAGCCCAGGCCGCGGCCGCGTGGGCGCGCTCGGCGTGGGAGCGGCGGCACCTGCACCACCTCGCGCTGACGGTCGCGTCCGCGATGTCCGCGGGCGGCGCGGCACTGCTCGTGCTGCGGTTCGGGTTCGGGCTGGTCCCCGGCTGGTTCGGGCCGCTGTCCGCGATCGGCGTCGTCGCGCTCGGCGCGCTGGCCGCGGGCCTGCTGCGCGTCGTCTACACGGCCGCGCGGACCCCGCAGCGCAGCCGGCACCTCGGCGCCCTGGCCGACCTCGTCTGCTTCTGGCCGCGGGCCGCGCACCCGACCGTGCCGCCCTGCTACGCCCTGAAGGTCGTCCCGGAACTGGCCGCGCGGGCGCGCGAGCACCTCGCCGAACCGGGGACGCGGGTGGTGCTCTCCGGCTACAACCTGGGCAGCCTGCTGACGGTCATGGCCGCCGCGCGGCTCGCGGCCGAACTGCCGGAGGCCGACCTCGAACGCGTCGGCGTGCTCACCGCGGGTTCGCCGCTGCAGTGGGGCTACCAGCGCGCCTTCCCGGCGCTGCTGCCCCAGGAAGCGCTCGAGACGCTCTTCGCCGACCTCGACGGCCGGTGGCGTGCGCTGTGCCGCGGCACCGACATCTTCGGCGGCGGCGTGACGACGTGGCGCCACGAGGTCTCCGACCGGCAGCTCTTCGGCGTCGGCTACCAGCCCGAAGGCGGCATCGGGCCGCTGAAGGCGAAGGCCGACGCGAACGGCGTCCTCATCCTCGGCGGCGACCACTGGCTGCCGGACCCGCTGCGCGGCCCGACCGGGCGTCACCGCTGGGCGCCGGGGGTGCTCAAGCACCAGGACTACGTCGTCGACGCCGAGTGGGACCACGCCGTCGCGATGGCGGCCGGGCTCGGCAAGCCCACCGGCGGTGAGCAGGGCCTGCTCTTCGGGGACTTCCCCCTGAAACAGTGAAGGCCCCTCGCCGGAGCGAGGGGCCTTCGACCGCGAGCTAGCTCAGCTTCACTCGGAAGCCTTGCGGCGGAACTTCAGCAGCGCGAGCAGGCCGCCACCGCCGAGGATCAGCAGGGCCGCGATCCAGACCAGCCACATGTTGTCGAAACCGGTGTTGGCCAGGCCGCCGCCGGTGCCGGACTCGTTGCCCGCCGGCAGGACGGCCGCACCCGTGGTGCTGGTCGGCGCCACGGTGGTCTCCGAGGAGGCCGGAGCGCTCGGCTTCGTGGTCTCGGTCTGCTTGGTGGTCGGCGGGGTCTTGGTCTCGGACGGCTTCTCGGTCTTCTTGCCGCAGAGGTACCAGTGGTTGATGTCGGCCTGGTGGCCGTTGCGGCTGAACGGCGCGCGCAGGTCGTTCCACGGCGCGGACTTGTCGAGGCCCTTGGCGCCCGGGGTGTAGTCGTTGAAGCCGTCGTCGCCACCGACGACGACGATGCGCGTGACCGTGACGCCCTCGTGCACCTCGGAGATGTTGAGGCGGTTCTTGACGATCTTGAACTCGACGTCGCTCTGCTTGAGGTCCGTGCCCTTGGCGCACGGCGTCGCCTGACCCGGCGTCGGGTGCGGGCGGGTGTCGTCGCTGTGGCAGGCCAGCGCGGAGCCGGCGGTGCCGATGAGGGCGGCGGTGGTCAGCGCCATGATCGCGACGGCGCCACGGATGCTACGTCTGCGCATTCAGAACTCCTGTAACCGGCGGGGGAGAGAGCACTAGCGAAATCTGGGGTCGCGAAGCCACCGAGCGTGTGAATCACGCTGCTGTAATTCACCCGTCTGTGGTGCGCGAAGGATCGAAAGGTATCGCACGTCACTCACCCCGCTACACCGGGTCCCCTTTTAGGTACGAACAGCAAGATCGTCCGATGTGAAATCCTACGAAAAAGCCCCGCCGACCTGCGCGAACGCAGATCGGCGGGACTTCCCGAAAGAGTGAAGTGCTACGCCTCCGGGGCCTTGACGGGCTCGTCGACACCGTCCGCCTGCCGCTTGCCCAGGAGCGAGTGCCGCCGGCTGTAGGCGAAGTAGATCACCACGCCCACGACCATCCAGGCGACGAACCGCAGCCAGGTCAGCACCGTCAGGTTCAGCATCAGCCACACGCAGGCGAGGATCGCCAGGATCGGGATCAGCGGGACCAGCGGCACCTTGAACGCGCGGGGCAGGTCGGGCCGCGTCCGGCGCAGGATCAGCACGCCCGCCGAGACCAGCACGAAGGCGAACAGCGTGCCGACGTTGACCATCTCTTCGAGCTTGTCCGCCGGGAAGAAGCCGGCCGCGAGGGCGACCAGGCCGCCGACGATCAGCGTCGCGCGCTTCGGCGTGCCGTGTTCGCCCGTCTTGGCGAGGCCGCGCGGCATCAGGCCGTCGCGCGACATCGCGTAGATGATCCGGACCTGGCCGAGCATCAGCACCATGACGACCGTGGTCAGGCCGGCCAGCGCGCCGAAGGAGATGATGTTGGCCGCCCAGTCGACGCCGTTCGCGGAGAACGCCGTGGCGAGGGTCTTGTGGCTGCCGTCGCCCGCCTTCGTCGAGAGGTCCTTGTACGACGTCATGCCGACGACCACCAGCGAGACCGCGACGTACAGCACGGTGACGATCGCCAGCGAGCCCATGATCCCGCGCGGGACGGCCTTCTGCGGGTTCTTCGTCTCCTCGGCGGTGGTCGCGACGATGTCGAAACCGATGAACGCGAAGAACACCAGCGAGGCACCGGCCAGCAGGCCGAAGACGCCGAACGAGCTGCTCGCCCCGCCCGCGATCAGCGAGAACAGCGACTGGTCGACGCCGGTTTCACCCGCGCCACCGGTCTCGCCCGGCGGGATGTACGGCGTGTAGTTGGCGCCCTTGATGTAGAAGATGCCGAGGATGATGACGAACAGCACGACGGCGACCTTGATGCCGGTGATCACCATCGAGACCCGCGACGAGAGCTTCGTGCCGACGGCCAGCAGGGTCGTCAGGACCGCCACGACGAGCAGCGCGCCCCAGTCGACGGTCACGCTGCCGATGTCGAACGTCGTCTTCGTGCCCTTGCCGAAGAGGTAGCCGAGCACCGTCTCGAGGTAGACCGACCAGCCCTTGGACACCGCGGCCGCGCCGACGGCGAGCTCGAGGATCAGGTCCCAGCCGATGATCCACGCCATGAATTCGCCGAAGGTGGCGTAGGAGAACGTGTACGCGCTGCCCGCGACCGGCACGGTCGAGGCGAATTCCGCGTAGCACAACGCCGCCAGCGCGCAGGCGATCGCGGCGAAGACGAAGGCCAGCGAGACCGACGGGCCGGCGTAGTCGCCGGCCGTGCGTGCCGTGAGCGTGAAGATGCCGGCACCGATGACGACCGCGACGCCGAAGACCGTGAGGTCCCACGCGCTCAGGTTCCGCCGGAGCTTGGTGTCCGGCTCATCGGTGTCCTTAATGGACTGTTCGATCGATTTAGTGCGCCACAATCCCGTTCCGGGCACCGTTGACCTCCTGCGGCTGGCCTGCATGTATCGCAGTAGGTCACCCTATCGGGTCAGCCGCGTGACGGCTCGCCGAGAAGTCCTCGTATTACTTCGCGAGGCTGCGGTCGAGGTCCGGTTCGAGGTAGATCAGCTTCGCGACCGGCACCTTGGCGCGCACGCGGGCCTCGGCGTCGTCGATGGCCGAGGCCAGCTCGGCGGTGTCGAGGCCGGGGACCATCGCCAGTTTCGCGGCGACGAGCAGCTCGTCCGGGCCCAGGTACTGGGTGCGGATGTGGATGACGCGCTCGACCTTGCCCGCGGCGAGCTCGTCGACGATCGTCGCGAGCACCGGCTCGGTGGCGCCTTCCCCGATGAGCAGGCTCTTCATCTCGACGATGAGGATGATCGCGATGACGCCGAGCAGGACGCCGATGGCGAGGGTGCCGACGCCGTCCCAGACGGGGTTCCCGGTGACAACGGACAGCCCGACACCGAGCAGCGCCAGGACGAGGCCGATCAGCGCGCCGGCGTCCTCGAGGAGGACGACGGGCAGCTCGGGCTCCTTGGCCTGGCGGATGAAGCCCCACCACGTGGCGTCGCCCTTGATCTTCTTGGACTCGCCGATGGCGGTGTAGAAGCTGTAACCCTCCAGCCCGACGGCGACGAGCAGGATGACCACGGCGACGATCGGCGACTCGAGCGGCTCGGGGTGGCCGACCTTGTGGACGCCTTCGTAGATCGCGAAGGCCGAGCCGAGGGTGAAGAGCATCAGCGCGACGATGAAGGAGTAGAAGTACCGGTCCCGGCCGTAGCCGAAGGGGTGCTCCTTGTCGGCGGCCCGTTTCGACGTCTTCTGGCCGAGCAGCAGCAGGCCCTGGTTCGTGGTGTCGGCCAGCGAGTGCACGGACTCGGCGAGCATGGACGACGACCCGGTGACGAGGAAGCCGACGAACTTCGCGGCCGCGATCCCGGCGTTCGCCCCCAGCGCGGCGATGATCGCCTTGGTTCCGCCTCCAGCTGACACGACCGCTCCCCTGCCGAAGTTCCCGAATTGCCGGGTTGGAGCCTAGAGGACCCTGATCGGTTCCCGCGCCGCACCGCCCGGTTTTGCGGCTCAGCCGACAGTGGGGACCGGCGGTCCGGCCGATCCTCGGCCTGGTCCTGTCGGGGCCCTCCGCGCTGGTGGCCGCTCCGACCGGGGCCACCGGCGACCCGCGAGAAGCGGCCCTTGGTGCCGTCGGCCGCGGCGGATTTCGGCGACCCGGCGCCCTGGGGAGGCGGCCCCGGCCGGGGCCACCCTTCGCCGGCGAGCCTGCCGCCTTCGGTGAACCGGCCCGTTTCTGTCGGACCCCTTCGCTACGGTGGGCCGCTCCGGCACTGGGGAAGGTGGACATGGCTCACTTCGGCGTGCTCGGGCCGCTCGCCGTCGAAGCGCCGCCCGGGCACTGGGTCGCGCTGCGCGGTGATCGGCAGCGGACCCTGCTGGCCGTTCTTCTGCTCAACGCCAACCAGCACGTCCACGTCGACGTGCTGGTCGAAGCGCTGTGGCCGGAGCGGCCGCCGAAGTCCTACGCCTCCAACCTGCACACCTACCTCTCGCGGCTGCGCGAACGCGTCGACGGCCTGCGCGTCGGCCACGGGCCGCTCGGTTACCGGCTGCGCGTCGAACCCGGTGAGCTCGACCTGCTCGTCTTCCGGGCGGCCGTCGCGGACGGGCAGCGGGCCGGGGACGCCGTCGCCGCGTCGGGGCACTACCGGCGGGCGCTCGGGCTGTGGCGGGGGCCGGTGCTGGCCGGGCTGCACGTCCCCTTGCTCGACGCCGATGTCGCGCGGCTGGAGTCCGAACGGCTCGCCGTGTTCGAAGACTGCGTCGACGCCGAACTCACCGCGGGCCGTCACGGGGAGCTGACCGGTGAGCTGCAGGCCATGATCACCGAGCACCCGCTGCGCGAACGGCTGGCCGCGCAGCTGATGATCGCGCTGCACCGGGCCGGGCGGCAGGGCGACTCGCTGGAGATCTACCGGCGGCTGCGGACCACGCTGATCGAGGAGCTGGGCGTCGAACCGGGCGCTGAAGCCCGCCGGGTGCACGCCGCCGTCCTGCGCGGTGAGGATCCCGTGCCGCGCATGCCGCCGCCGGTCTGGCCGGTGTGCCAGCTGCCGCCGGACATCGCGGACTTCACCGGCCGCGAAGCCGAACTGGCCGAGCTGACCAGCGTGCTGGGTAACGGCGACGGCGTACCGGTCGCCGTGCTCAGCGGCGAACCGGGCGCGGGCAAGAGCACCCTGGCCATCCGCGCCGCGCACCGGCTGCGGGCGCGGTTCCCGGACGGCCAGCTGTACGTCCCGCTGGGGCGCGACATCGGCGAGGTGCTGGCCGACCTGCTGCGCGCGCTCGGCGTGCCCGGCCCGGCGGTGCCGGACGACGTGCGCGCCCGCGCGGCGGTGTTCCGCGGCCGGCTGGCCGACCGGCGGGTCCTGGTGGTGCTCGACGACGCCGTCGACCCCGAGCACGTCCGCGCGCTGCTGCCGGGCACGCCGGGCTGCGCGGTGCTCGTGACGAGCCGGCAGCGCCTGAGCGGCCTGGCCGGCGCGCACCGGCTGGCGCTCGGCCCGCTGTCCGGCGACGAGGCCGCCGAGCTGCTGAACCGCCTCGCCGGGGCGCGCGTGACCCGCGAGCGCGCGGACGCGGGCCGGATCATCGCGGCGTGCGCCCGGCTGCCGCTGGCCCTGCGGATCGCGGGCAGCAGGCTGACCATCCGCCCGCACCTGCGGCTGGGCGAGCTGGCCGACCGGCTGGAGGACGAGGTCCGCCGCCTCGACGAGCTGACCGTGAGCGACCTGGCCGTCCGGAGCAGCATCGCGCTGAGCCACGAAGGGCTGCGGCCGCCGGCGCGGCGCGCGTTCGGGCTGCTGGGGCGGTGCCGGCTGACCGACCTGCCGGCGTGGGCGGTCACGACGCTCATCGGCACGCCGGACGCCGACGAAGCGGTCGAAGAGCTCGTCGAAGCGAGCCTGCTGGAAGCACGCGGACCGGACGCGACCGGCGAGGGCCGGTACCGGATGCACGACCTCGTCCGGCTGTACGCGGCGGAAGGGCCGGCCGAGGAGGGCGGCTCGGCGACGGTGCTGGCGGCGACCGTCGCGCTGGCCGGCGCGGCCGCGGCCCGGCTGCCGCGCACGCTGCCGATGCCGGCGGTGGCCCACGAGCCGCTGCCGCAGCCGTTGCCGGGCGCGTTGGTGTCGCGGCTGCTGGAGCGTCCGGAGGACTGGTTCGCGGCCGAGCGCGCGAACCTGATGCGGCTCATCGGCTCGCTGGACGCGCGGGAAGCGTTGCTGCTGCTGGACAAGCTGAGCGTGTACCTGTACCTGCACGGCCACTACGCGGACATGCGCACGGCGTACGAAACGGTGCTGGCGGCCGCCGCCGACCGCGCGACGGCGGTGCTCGCGGAGGCGCACCTGGCCCTGCTGCGGCACGCGCGCGGCCACTACTTCGAGGCGGCGACGGCGTACCGCTCGTGCGCGAAGGAGCTCGAAGCGAGCGGCGACCGGCGCACGCACGCGTGGGTCGCGGCGAACCTGGCGCACTGCCTGATCGGGCTGGGCCGCGCGGAAGAGGCGTTGCACACCGCCGCCGAAGCCCGCGAACTGTTCACTGTGGACGGTCAGCCGGAGGCACACCTGGTCCGGGCGGCCGAATCGGCGGCGCTGCTGCGGCTGGGCCGGGTGGCGGACGCGCACGACGTCGACCGGCTGGCGCTGGCGGCGGCCCGCGCGACGGACGACCCACACCGGATCGGCGTGGCGTTGCACGGGTTCGCGTGGTCGTCGCTGCTGACGGGCGCGGACGAGGAGGCGGCGTCGGCGATCGCGGAGTCGGTGACGCTGCTGCGCGGCACGCCGGCGCGTTCGGCGCTGGCGAAGTCGTTGCGGACACTGGGCGCGATCTGCGCGGCGACGGGAGCCCGCGCCCGCGCGACGGCGGCGTTCTCGGAGGCCCGGGAGCTGGCCCGTGACCTCGACGAACGGCCCCGGGAGCTGTCGTGCACGCGCGCGATAGCGGCGGGCTGGATCGGCGAAGGCCGCGCGGCGGAAGCGATCCCGGTGTTGCGGGCGTGCCTGGAGGAGTTCCGCTCGATGGGCAGCCGGTCGGCCACGGGGTTGACGTGGCTGGTGCTGTCACGAGCGTGCGAAGCGGTGGGCGACCCGGCATCGGCCCGCGAGGCGGCTGAAGAGGCGGAGAGCTTGACCGACCCGCGAGACGCGAGCGCGGCGCTGGTGCGGCGGGCGTTGGTGGCGCTGACCGAGCCCGGGAATGAGCCGCGCCCGAGCAGCCTCCGGTGAACGCCCCTCGTCCCCACCGAACGCCACCCCGGCGCACCCCTGCTCCTCGACTCGCGAGGAAACGGGGTGGTGCCGCCCCCTCGCGGCACCACCCCAAGCCCACGGACGCCGGGCCCCGCGACCGGCGTCACCCCCAGCGGGCTAACGGACCTTGCGAGCCTTCGCGTACCGGTTGATCGCCGGCAGCCACGACAGCACCACGGCCACCAGGCCCGTCACCACGACCAGCCACGCCACGCCGCGGATCGCCGCCGTCCCGCCCTCGATGTCCGTCGCCAGGCGTACCGCCACCCCCGCGTTGGCCAGCGCCGCCAGCGTCAGCAGCACCCGCACCCAGACCGCTCCCCGCAGCGCCGACAACCCCCACACCAGCAGCACCACGCCGAAGAAGACCGCCAGCCCGCCGCGGACCTGCAGCGTGCTCTGCACCTCGTCCGCGGCCGCCTGCAGGAGGGCGCCGCCGTCGGCCTTCACCGAGTCCGCCGACGTTCCCGTGATCGCCGCGATCGTCCGCGCCGAGACGTCCAGCGCCATGTCCCGGCCGCCCACGAAGTACAAGACCCCGTCGACGATCGCCGCCAGCGCCGACAGCACGGCCACCCCCACGAGCGCGAGCAGCGCTCCGGGCCGGGACGGCGCCAGGACCGGGGCAGGCTGGGGAAGCCCGGTCGCGGCATCGGGATAGGAAGTCACAAGCTCGTTCTCCTCGAAAATCGCGCGTTGGGGCGTAACAACCACCCCTACGAGCGATAGTGGAGAAGAGCACCACACGGAACGCACACAGAAGTGCGTCAGTCCTCGCAGGTTCCCGCCGTAGCCCGGAACAGCTGCGCGCGCTCGCCGCCGAGCGGGCGGACGTGCACCGGCGGGTCCGCCGCCGGCAGCCACACCGACTGACCCCGCCGCAGCTCGACCTTCTCGCCGTCGTCGGCCGTCACCAGCAGGTCGCCCGCCGTGCACAGCAGGATCTGCGGGCCCGCGCTGTCGACCGAGATCTCGTCGTCCTGACCCGCGGCCCATTCGACGCGCGAGAGCTCGAACTCCGGCGCGTCCGTCCGGTACACCGAAAGCCGGTCGCCGCCGTCGCCGCACTGGACCGGCATCTCGCCGCACGCGAAGTCGACCACGCGCAGCAGCTCCGGCACGTCCACGTGCTTCGGCGTCAGCCCGCAGCGCAGGATGTTGTCCGAGTTCGCCAGGATCTCCACGGCCGTGCCGTGCAGGTAGAGGTGCAGGTTGCCGGCCGGCAGGTAGATCGCCTCGCCCGCGCGCAGCGTCAGCCGGTTCAGCAGCAGCGCCGCGAGCACGCCCGCGTCACGCGGGTGCGCCTCGCCGAGCTCCAGGATCGTCCGGCACTCGACCGCGAATTCGCCGTGTTCCTGGACGTGCCGGACGCAGGCGTCGAGCACCTCCGGCAGCAACGAGTCCAGCGACGCCTGCGGCAGCGTGATCCACGTCGTGAACAGCGCCCGCAGCCCGGCCGGGTCCGGCTGCGCCTCCAGCAGGCCCGTGTACTTCGCCAGCCCGGGTGTCTCGATCGCCTTCAGCAGCTTGACCGTGCGGTCCGGGGCGCGGAACCCGGCCAGCGCGTGGAACTCCGTCAGCGCGCAGACCAGCTCCGGCTTCGCCGTCGGGTCCGGGTAGTTGCGGTTCGAGGCGTCGCGCGGGATGCCCAGCTTCTCCTCGCGGGCGTGCCCCTCCGCGGCCTGCGCCGCCGACGGGTGCGCCTGCATCGACAGCGGCTCCTCGGCCGCGAGGATCTTGAGCAGGAACGGCAGCCGCCCGCCCCACCGCTTCGCGCAGCGCTCGCCGAGCTGGCCGAGTGGGTCGGCGTCCACCAGCTCGAGCAGGCTCCGCTCGGTCCCGTCGGGGCCGATGACGTGCGACGGGTCGCCCGGGTGGGCCCCCATCCACAGCTCGGCCTCGGGGTGCGGCGCGGGTACCGGACGGCCCAGCAGCTCGGGGATCGCCGTCCGCGATCCCCAGGCGTAGGGCCGCACCGCGTTGCGCAGCAGCTCCACTGTCACCTCAACTCCACTCCTTCGGCGCCGGCCGGGGCCGGTGCTCGGCGGGTCTCACGCCGTCGCGGGCGCGAAGCGACCCGCGCCGCCGATGCTGCCCGCCGCCAGCCCGAGATAGACCGCCGCCAGTTCGAACCGCAGCGCCAGCACCGCGGCCCGCACGATTTCGTCCGCCTCGATCTCCTCGGCCGGGGCGATGACGTCCGCTCCCGGCAGCAGATCCTCCGCTTGGTAGCGCGCCGCGTCCGTGGCCGGACCGGTTCGCACCGAGAGGAGCAGCACCCGGGTGGGGATGTCACCTGATGGATCGTCCGGATCGGCGAAGATGTCACGCTCCGCGCCACTTGATTGCGCCGCCCGCCGCAATGCGGGACGCGCCAGCGCTTGCCGGTAGTCCTCGACGTCACAGACAGTAGCAGCGTGCGCGGCAAACGCGTGCGCAGCGTGTTCGCCGACGGCGACCGCGACCGGGTCCAGCCCCCACAGCAGCGGCACGCGGTCGGCGACCCGCAGCGCGAGCGCCTTGGCCGGGTTCGCGAACGACTCCCGGGCGAGGTAGTCCTTCTCGGCCTCCAGGTCGAGCTGGTCGGCCAGCACCTGGACGTCGGAGATCAGCAGGCCCAGCGCGTTCGCGGTGAGCAGCCCGGCGGCCAGGCCGCGCGGGAACGCCAGTTCCGGCGGCACCGGGATCCGCGGCGCGAGCAGCACACCCTTGCCCGCGACGGCGGCTGCCACCGGCCCTTCCGCCGGCGCGGAGAGCACCACCGAGGCGCCGTAGCGGGCGGCTCGCTCCAGCGACGCGGCGAGTTCGCGGTCGCCGGGGTCGTCGGTGTGCGCGAACACGACGTCGAGCGCGCCGATCCAGCTCGGCACCACCTCGGCGACGACCACCGGCACCGGGCACGACGGCGCCAGCAGGGCGGCCAGCAGCCGAGTGAGCGTGCGGCTGACACCGGGCCGGTCGATCAGCACGACGGCGCGCGGGCGGCCCACGTCGAGCCGTTCGGCCAGCTCCAGCTCGGCCGCCAGCTCCGCGGTCGCCCGCACCTGGGCGCCGGCCATCGCGGCGGCCCGGAGCAGCCCCGAGCTGTCGGCCTCGGCCAGCCGCCCGGGGTCGTCCAGCAGCGAGTCGTCAAGCACTGTCGGCATCGGATTTTCCGTTGTCGCCAGAGAGGGTGGCTTCGTCGAGGAGCAGCACCGGGATCCCGTCACGGACCGGGTACACCCGGCCGCATTCGGTGCACGTCAGCGCGTCGGCCTCGGGGTCGCCCGGCGCCCCGGGGCGCAACGGGGCGTGATCGGGCGACGGGCACGCCAGGATCTCGAGGAGCTGGGCGTCGAGCGTGATGGCCATGGTTCCTCCATACCACGCAGAGGGGTGTGGTGAAGGGCACCTTCCGGACACGGTTGCGCCCTTCACCGGGGACGGTCAGTTGCGGATGATCGCGAGTACCTCGTCCACCAGCCCCTGCACGGCTTCGGCGTTCGCGGCTTCGACGTTCAGCCGGAGCAGCGGTTCGGTGTTCGACGGGCGCAGGTTGAACCAGGCGCCGCCCGGCAGCTGCACGGTGAGGCCGTCCAGCTCGTCGATCTCGACGCCGGAGCGGGCACCGAAGGCGTCCTTGACGGCCATCATCTTCGCGACCTGGTCGTCGACCGTGGAGTTGATCTCACCCGAAGCCGCGTAGCGCGAGTACGCGCTGGTCAGCTCGGACAGCGGGCCGGTCTGCTCGCCGAGCGCGGCGAGGACGTGCAGCGCCGCCAGCATGCCGGTGTCGGCGCGCCAGAAGTCGCGGAAGTAGTAGTGCGCGGAGTGCTCGCCGCCGAAGATGGCGCCCGTGCGGGCCATCTCGGCCTTGATGAACGAGTGGCCGACGCGGGTCCGGACCGGCTTGCCGCCGTGCTCGGAGACGATCTCGGGCACGCCCTTGGACGTGATCAGGTTGTGGATGATCGTGCCGCCCGGGTCCTTGGCCAGCTCGCGCACGGCGACCAGCGCGGTGATCGCGCTCGGCGAAACCGGCTCGCCGCGCTCGTCGACGATGAAGCAGCGGTCGGCGTCGCCGTCGAAGGCCACACCGGCGTCCGCGCCGACCTCGCGCACCTTCGCCTGCAGGTCGACGATGTTCGCCGGGTCCAGCGGGTTGGCCTCGTGGTTCGGGAAGCTGCCGTCGAGTTCGAAGTACATCGGGACGACGTCGATCGGAAGGCCGTCGAACACGGTCGGGACGGTGTGGCCGCCCATGCCGTTGCCGGCGTCGACGACGATCTTCAGCGGCCGGCTGCCGGACAGGTCGACGAGGTTGCGCAGGTAGGCGGCGTAGTCGGCGAGGACGTCCCGCTCGCTCACGGTGCCGCGCTGGCCCTCGAAGCCGGGCACGCCCTGCTCGACGGTGTCGCGGATCTCGGCGAGGCCGGTGTCCTGGCCGACTGGGGACGCGCCCGCGCGGCACATCTTGATGCCGTTGTACTTGGCCGGGTTGTGGCTCGCGGTGAACATCGCGCCCGGCAGGTTCAGCGAACCCGAGGCGAAGTAGAGCTGGTCGGTGCTGGCCAGCCCGATGCTCACGACGTCGAGGCCCTGCGAGGTGACACCCTCGGCGAAGGCGGCCGCCAGGCCCGGCGACGAGTCCCGCATGTCGTGCCCGATCACCACCGCCGGCGCTTCCGGCTTGATGAGCAGGGCGAACGCGGCGCCGAAGTCGCGGACGAGGTCCGCGTCGAGCTGCTCGCCGACCACGCCGCGAATGTCGTAGGCCTTCACGATGCCCGAAAGGTCTGGCACGCCGTCTCCCCGCGAATAGTCGTCCCGGCGCCCGCTGCGCCGCGCGGAAAGCCTACCGGCGGTGGTGGTGGGTTACGCGTTCAGGCGCGACCGGGGAGGACGCGCAGGTGGCCGCGGCGCCCGGACGGGCCCTCCGGCTCGGGCGCGGGGGCCGGCTTGCCGGGGCGGCCGGCCTCGCGCACGGCCTCGGCCAGCGCCGTCAGCTCGTCCGCCGACGGGTCCGGCGCGGCGAAGGCCCCTTCGTGCCGGACGACTTCCCAACCCTTGGGGACGGTCAGCCGCAGCGCGTGGGCTTCGCAGAGGTCGTAGGAGTGCGGCTCGGAAGCGGTGGCCAGGGGGCCGACGACGGCGGTGGAGTCGCTGTAGGCATACGTCAGCGTGGCCACAGCCGGCTCGAGGCAGCCGGTACGCGAACACTTCCGTACGTTCCGCACGATCGGAAACGATAGCGCGTCGCCGCAAGCTAGTAGGAGCGACACGCGCTGGGACGCGCCGACCGCATAGACTTCCGGGGTGGCGACGGCTCGTGACTACCGACAGCGGCGGCGTTCGCGACGGGACCGGCACGGCCGGGGCCTGCGCGGGACGCTGTACCCGGCGACCCTGCCCGCCGCCGCGAGCCGCGCGGAGCGGTTCGACGCGCTGGTGCTCGACGCACTGGAACCGATCGAGGCCCGGTGGCGCCACGAGCTGACGAAGCTGGACGTGGCGGTCGACGACGTGCCGGAGGTCCGCGAGAACGGCCGCGCGCCATCGGACGGCGTGCTGCACGACGGCGCGGTACCGCTGTCGCGCCTGGTCCCGGCGGGGGTGGACCGGACGGGCATGCCGACGCGGGCGCGGATCGTGCTGTACCGGCGGCCGCTGGAGGCGCGGGCCAAGGATCCGTCGGAGCTGGCGGATCTGGTGCACGACGTGCTGGTAGAGCAGGTGGCGGGGTATCTCGGCGTGGAACCGGACGTCATCGAAGGCGAGTAGCGGCACTTTCACGTGAAAGCGCCGCTCCCCTCACGGGCGGCGGCGGGCCGGGACCGCCGTCAGCAGCGTGAACAGCACCGCCGCCAGCTGCGCCAGCAGCAGCAAGTTCCGTTCCGTGCCCGGGAACTCCACCGTCACCTCCGACGACGCCGGCGGCACCGACACCGCCACCTGGTGCCCCCACGCCGGGACGATCGGCACGCTCTTGCCCCCCACCGATGCCTTCCAGCCCGCTTCCTGCTCGGCCGCCAGCACCAGCAACCGGCCCGTCGGGCCGTCGGACACCCGGACCCGGACGTCCGGCAGCCCCGCCTGGACCGGTGCCACGCCCGGTGCGTTGCCCGGCGCGCCGCCGCCCGTCACCGCCGCCTTCGCCTGCTCGGGGGAGATCAGGATCACCTGGCCCGCCGGTGGGAGCAGGCGCAGCACGCCCCGGCCGTCGGACGTCGGGGCGGCCACCGAGACCAGGTCCTTCGCCAGCGGTGGGTACGCCGCCGGGTCGACGCCCGCCGGGAGGACCACGAACTGCACCCCCGCGGCCGCCGCGGCGGCGAACGTGCGCTGGACCGCCGCCGCGTCGCCCTGGCCCAGGTCGCGGCGCCACGTCGCCAGCCGCGCCGGGGTGCCCGGCGTCGGCGCCAGTTCGTCGTCGCCGTAGTGCGGCAGGCGGCCGCCGATCTGGCGGGTCGCGTCGGTCTCGATGTCGAGGATCGACCGGCCGGACGCCGCGAGCTCGGCGGACACCTCCGGCGCGAGCGCGGGCCGTTCGCCGGCGCGCAGCGGCCCCTGACCGCCGACCAGGACCGCGCCCGCCGCCAGCCCGAGGAACACCGCGAACCCGGCGACCGCGAACACCTTCGGCAGCCACGGCGACGGGACCCCGGCCGAGCCGCCGCGCTGCCACGACCCGAGCACGACCCACAGCAGCCCGGCACCGGTGATCAGCAGCGGCACGCCCGCGTAGCCGTGCGCCGCCGCGCCACCCTGCATCGGCGTCGCCGTCACCAGGCGCACCAGGACGAGACCGCCCGCGCCCAGCGCGGCGAGCGCGAGTCCGCCGGCGGCGAGCTTCGTCGGGCGCACGACGATCGCGATCAGCGCCGCCGCGATCACCGCGACGCCGATCGGCCACGCGCCCGGCCCGCCGGGGTCGAGGCCGGCCAGGTCGGTGCCGGACACCGTCGCCGCCGCGCCGCCGAGTCCCTGGACCAGCAGCTCCGGGTGCCGCAGCAGCACCGTCGGCCACGGCAGCAGCAGCGCCAGCGGCAGCAGCACGACGATGCCGACCGACGCGATGCGCCGCGCGAGCCCCGTCGGTGCCGGCAGCACGACGAACCCGATCAGCAGCCCGGCCAGCGCGAGCCCGTGCGCGAGCGGGGAGAACGCGCCGAGCACCGCCACCCCTATCGCTGATAGAGCGGAGACGTGCAGCCAGCGCGTGTCCGCGCGGACCAGCAGCCCGGCGATGCCCGCGGCGACCAGCGGCAGCGCGAGGTGCACGACGACGACGTCGAGCCGGCCCTGCGCGACGCCGGCGGTCGCGGCGGGCAGCAGCGCGTACGTCGCGGCGATGACCGCGCGGACCCAGCGGCGCACGCGCAGACGTCGAGTCGCGACATACGCCCCTATCGCCGATAGAGGGATGTCCCCGAGGAGCAGGATCGCCACGAGCGCGGCCGGGCCGCCGATCGGCGCGAACGCCGCGCCGAGCGTGCCGAGCACCGGGAGCGTCGCGGACGCGGGGGCGCCGGTGCCGCCCGCGATCGCGTGCCACGGCGTCAGGTACGACGACCAGAGCTCGCCCAGCCCGCCGACCGGGAGCAGCTTGCCGCCGAAGAGGTCGAGGCCGAGCCGGGCGCGGTTGACGACCAGTCCGAGCGCGGTCATCACGACGAGCAGCACGACCGGCGGCGCGAAGATCGTCGCCGCGAGCACGCGCCGGCGGTTCACTTCGACGAAGACGAGCTCGGGCTCTTCGGCGACAGCCGGGGCGTCTTTGGTCTCGACGGCCGCTTCGGGCGCCGGGGTTTCCGGCAGCGCGACGGCGACGAGCGTGCCCGGCTTGCGCAGCCCGGACCCGCGCGAGCTGAGCCCGCGCAACGCGCCCGCCGGCAGCGCGTCCGGCCCGACCGGCCGGGTCTCCCGCGCGTCGAGCGCCTCCGGCGTCACCCACGCGGATTCGGTTTCGACGGTCTCGGGCACGCGCCCGAGTGCGACATCTTCCTCGACGCCGCGGCGCACCAGCCCGACGACCCCGGCGCGGACGGCGTTGCGGAGCCGCGTCCCGCGTCCGGTGAAGAGCCCGCGGACCGTGCCCGGCCGCGGATTCCGCCGCCGGTGGGCCCGGGCGGCGCGCAATCCGCCGCGTCCACTGAGGAGGTACGTCGCCGCGGCGAACTCCGCGCGGGCTTCGCCGGTGCGGCGCAACAGGACGAAGGCGAGCGCGCGCAGCAGGGAGAGCAGCGGGAGCCGGATCATGCCCAGCCAGAAGGAAAACGGCGAGCAGTTCACGAGGAACACGCGCAGCCCGTGGGCGCGGTTCGCGGCCGCGAGCGGGGTGGCGACGGCGTCGGCCGCGCGCTGCCCGGTGGTGACGGCGCGCGCGTGCCGCACCCGCGCGGTCGGCACGGAGAGGACGACGCCGCCGGCGGCGTTCGCGCGCCAGCCGAAGTCGAGATCCTCGCGCAGCAACGGGAATTCGGGGTCGAAGCCGCCGAGGTCGTCCCAGGCGTCGCGGCGCACGAGCGAGCCGGCACTGGGCACGGCGAGCACTTCGGCGGGTTCTTCGCCGAGCGCGGCGATCTGCTGGCGGTGGCCGGAGGCGTCGGTGGACAGGCCCGCTTCGACGATCAGCCGCGGGTCGGTCCAGTCGAGCCCCAGCGCGCCGAGCACGGTCGCCGACGGGTTTTTGGTGGCGACGCGCAGGAGTTCGTCGAGGCAGTCGGGTTCGGGCGCGCAGTCGTCGTGGAGCAGCCACAGCCACGATCCGGGATCACCCCAGCGCTCGGTGGCGTGCGCGACGGCTTCGGCGACCGCGGCGGCGAAGCCGGTATCGCTCGAAAGTGTGACGACGCCAGAGAGCACGGGCGCAGAATCCGGGCCGGGATCGGCGGCCGCTTCGGCGAGCAGCCGGGCGGTGGCGTCGGTCGAACCGGTATCGACGGCGAGCACGTGCCGCGGCCGGACGGTGCTGCGGCGCAACGAAGAAAGCGCCAGCGGTAACCAGTTTTCGCCGTTGTGACAGACCACAATGGCCAGAACGGGCGCGGTGCGCAGGACGGGCGGCGCGGCGGTGCGGGGCAACGAACACTCCGGTTCAGGCGGGGAGTCGGTGCGGCCACCCTACGGCCCCGGTCCGTCACCCGATGGGTGAACCCACGCCGTGTTCACCTCACGGAATCACCGGTGACGCCGGCGCACCACCGGTGACTCCCCCTCTAGATCGCGCGTTTCTTCAGCTTGCGGCGCTCCCGCTCGGACAGACCGCCCCAGATGCCGAAGCGCTCGTCGTGGGCCAGCGCGTACTCAAGGCACTCGTCCTTGACCTCGCAGCCCAGGCAGATCCGCTTGGCTTCGCGGGTGGAGCCGCCCTTCTCCGGGAAGAACGCCTCCGGGTCCGTCTGCGCGCACAGAGCGCGTTCCTGCCAATCCTGCTCTTCTTCGGTGGCATCGATGAGCTCGGTGAGATCTCCCAGAGCCTGCTCCGGGATCTCGCCCCAACTCATGACGTGCCCCCATTCCTTACCATCGGCTTCCAACCGCACGTCCGCCTCCTCGCTCCCTAGCACTCCCCAGGCTGGCGGTGGTGAAACGACACTCGCCGTCCCCTCTAGGCGGCGAATGACATCACTGTGATTACACCCGTGTAGTGCGGTCAGGTCAAGCGGAGTAGCGAGTTCGGGGGACGTTCGGGCCCGATCGCGCAAGGGGACACGCCGGTAACTTCACACCGGGCATACGGAAGACTGGAAGCGTGCAGAAGTCAGCAGTGCGCCCCAGCCCGGTCTTCCTCGGCATCCTCGCGCTCACCGTCGCCGGCGGCGTGATGGCCGCCTTCGGCTACGTCGACCCGTACTTCGTCCGAGATCACGACGCGCTGGCCGTGGCCGGCTTGGTGATCTTCGTCGCCGCCGGCTGGGTGGCGTCGCTGACGCTGCACGAGTTCGGCCACGCGATGGTGGCCTTCCGCGGCGGCGACTACAGCGTCGCCCACAAGGGTTACCTCAATCTCGACGTCCGGAAGTACACCGATCCGGTCCTGTCGATCGTGCTGCCGCTGATCTTCCTGTTCATCGGCGGCATCCCGCTGCCGGGCGGCGCGGTCTGGATCAACCGCGGCGCGCTGCGGTCGCGCGGGACGTCGTCGTGGGTGTCGCTGGCGGGGCCGCTGAGCAACCTCGCGGTCGGCGCGGCGCTGTGCCTGGCGGTCGCGCTGATCCCGATGTCGCCCGGCCTGGTGATGGCGATGTCCTTCCTCGCACTGCTCCAGGTCGTGACGTTCATCCTCAACATCCTGCCGATCCCGGGCCTCGACGGCTGGGGCGCGATCGAGCCGTACCTGCCGCCGCAGGCACGCGCGTTCGGCGCGCAGGTCCGCCCATGGGCGCCGATCGTGCTGTTCGCGCTGCTGTTCCTCTTCCCGCCGGCGAACGCGGCGCTGTGGGACGGCGCCGACTGGGTCTTCGACCAGCTGGGCGGCTACCCCGGCGCGCGGAACGGGTTCGTCCTCTTCCAGTTCTGGAACTGAGGCCCGGGCCGGGCACCGCTCACGTGCGGTGCTCGGTCAGCCAGACGTGCGCGCGCTTCCAGACTTCCCGCAGCCCCGACCGCTCCCCGAGGTAGTCGCCCGCCGCGCCGACGACCGGCAACATGCCGATCGCACGGTGCAGGAAGTTCCCGCGCGGCCGCTTCTCCAGCTCCTCGGTGATCCCCAGCAGCCCGCGGCCCAGCCGCCACAGCGTCCGGCCCGCCGCCTTGATCGTCGCCTTGCCGTGCTTCTTCTCCGACGCCGTCAGGTCCTCGGTCAGGCGAGCCGCTTCGTCCGCCTCCGCGGCTTCGTCGTGCTCCGGGTGCTTGCCCGCCGCGAGGTCGGCGTCGATGTCGCGTTCGAAGAGCACCCACGCGATGAGCCGGACGCGGGTGCCGACGTCCGTCACGCCGTACTCGCCCGCGATCGCGCACAGCAGCAGCCCCTGGGACGCCGCCCCGAGCGTGTCCTGCACCGGGAGCCGGTCGGCCAGCGCGCCGCCCAGGCCCGGGATCGACGTCAGCAGCGCCGTGAAGCGGCCGACGCGGTTCATCCACCAGCTCGACCGGTCGTAGCCCGTCATCCGGCCCCACGCCGCCGTGCCCGGCACCTTCACCGACGTGACGCCGTGGATCAGCTTCGCCTTGAGCCCGGACTCGACCTCGGCCAGGTCTTCCTTCGCCCGCGCCTGCAGGCCGAACGGGTCCGACTCGCGCAGCGCGTCGAGCATCGGCCCGCACGCCCGCACGAACGGCCGCAGCACGGCCACGACCTGCTTGTCGGAGATCGCCTCAGCCACGTCCCGGTTTCCTTCCCGCCGCCTGGCCCAGCCCGCCGCCGAGCACCAGCGCGCCCGGCAGCGCGCTCGCGCCGAGCAGCACCAGGGCCCGCCAATCCTGGATCAGCACCAGGTCGCCGCCCGGGCCCAGCAGGCCGAGCCCGAACACGACGACCACCCACACCGCCAGGGGTACCCACGAAAGCCCGGGCCGCACCAGCTTCGCGGTCGTCGACACCAGCCACGGCGTGGTGACGGCGCCGACGATGACCGTCACCGGCAGCGGCACTACGCCGATCCGCAACGGCAGGAAGAACAGCTCCAGCACGGCCAGCAGCACCGTGTCGACGACGAGCAGCACCAGCAGCAGGCGCTGGTCGAGGGTCAGCGGCTCCGGCACGTCACAGCCCGCCGAACAGGTCGTCCGCCGCGCCCTCGGCCGGGCCGTGCGCCAGGACGAAGGAGTCGTGCGCCGGGATCGGCTGGGCGACCTCGTTCGTCAGCGCGAAGTACGGGACGTCGCCGCCGACCACTGCGAGCTGCGTCGCGTGCGCCCGCAGCGCCGCCAGCTTCGCCGGGACGTACGCGGTGACGTCGAGCGTGGTCGTGATGTCCTCGTCCGGCGTCGCGGGCAGCTCGTCGTCCGGCGGCACCGCGAACGCCGTGTCGCCGCGGGTACGCAGAGCGGCCAAGCCGGCGCGGACCGCGTCCCGCGAAGTCACCGTGTGGAACACCCGGGCCACCGGCTCCGCGCGGGTGGCCGCGGCCATCGTGATCTCGTGGGCGCGGATGTGGTCGGGGTGGCCGTAGCCGCCGAAGGCGTCGTAAGTGACGACGACCTGCGGCCGGACCTCGTCGAGGACCTCCGCCAGCTGCGCGGCCTGCTCCTCGGCGCTGCCGCCGGTGAAGGCCCGCGGGTGCGACGCCGACGGCGTGCCCGCCATGCCCGAATCGCGCCACCGCCCGATCCCGCCCAGATAACGATGTCGTGACACCCCGAGTGCGGCGCACGCGCGCTGCAGCTCGGCGGCGCGGTAGCCGCCCAGCTGGTCGGCGGCCCACGCGCCCAGCCCGGCCAGCTCGCCGAGGCCGGCCATGATCTCGCCTTCCTCACCGAGAGTGCAGGTCACCACGGTCACCTCGGCACCTTCGGCGGCGTATCGTGCGATCGTGGCGCCGGTGGTGATGCTCTCGTCGTCGGGATGGGCGTGGACGAGCAGGAGCCTGCGCGGTTCCGGGGAGATCACGGGTTGAGCGTAATTCCCGTGGTCCGACCTTCGTCGGGGACACCCTCGGTTATCCTCGCGCGAGTCGCGACCGCCGCGTCGCGATCGTCTGTACCCCCACGAAGGGCATCTTGGTGAGCACTGAAGCAACTTCGGCGGACGTCGCCGGCGTGTCCGGATCCGTTCTGTCGATCTCCGATCTCAGCGTGTCGTTCCGGACCGAGGACGGCGTCGTCGATGCCGTCAAGGGCATCGGCTTCGACGTGAAGCCCGGCGAGATCGTCGCCGTGGTCGGGGAATCGGGATCCGGCAAGTCCGTCACGTCGATGTCGGTGCTGGGCCTGCTGCCCAAGACCAGCAAGATCGCCGGCGAGCTGCGCCTCGGCGAGCGCAACCTGGCGGATCTCAAAGAGAAGGACATGCAGAAGATCCGCGGCAACCAGGTCGCGATGATCTTCCAGGAGCCGATGACCGCGCTGAACCCGGTCTACACGGTCGGCTGGCAGCTGCGCGAGGCCCTGCGCTCGCACCTGGACATCTCCAAGGCCGCCGCGGACAAGCGCGCGGTCGAGCTGCTGGACATGGTCGGCATCCCGAACCCCGAGCTGCGGTTCAAGCAGTACCCGCACCAGCTCTCGGGCGGTCTGCGCCAGCGCGTCGTCATCGCCATGGCGATCTCCTGCGACCCGAAGGTCATCATCGCCGACGAGCCGACCACCGCGCTCGACGTCACGGTGCAGGCGGAGATCCTCGGCCTGCTGCGCAAGCTGCGCGACACCCTCGACACGGCGATCGTGCTGATCACCCACGACATGGGCGTCGTCGCCGACATGGCCGACCGCGTCATCGTGATGTACCAGGGCGAGATCGTCGAGGAGTCCCCGTCGCGCGAGCTGTTCGCGTCGCCGAAGGAGGACTACACGCGGCGGCTGCTGGCCGCGGTGCCGGTGCTCGGCCAGCGCCCCGAGGGACGCCGCCTGCTCGACGACACCGGGATCGCCTCCGACAGCACCGAGGCGGCCAGGATCGCCGAGGAGATCCGGCTGGCCGACGCCGAACTGGAGGCCGTGATCGAGGAGGCCGCCCCGGCCCTCGAGATCAAGAACCTGGTGCTCGAGTACCCGGGCCGCCGCGGTCAGGGCAAGAACCGCGCGGTCGACGACGTCTCGCTGACCATCGCCAAGGGCGAGATCGTCGGCCTGGTGGGCGAGTCCGGCTCGGGCAAGACGACGGTCGGCCGCTGCGCCATCCGCCTGCTCGACCCGACCTCGGGCACGGTCTCGATCGCGGGCAAGGACATCACGAAGATGTCGGCGAAGGAGCTTCGCCCGCTTCGCCGGTACTTCTCGATCGTGTTCCAGGACCCGGCGTCCACGCTGGACCCGAAGATGACGATCGGCGAGTCGATCGCCGAGCCGATGGTGCTGCACAAGGTGCTGAGCGGCAAGGAGCTGTCGGCGCGGGTGCGCTCGCTGCTCGACAAGGTCGAGCTGGGCGGGCACTACATGAACCGCTACCCGCACGAGCTCTCCGGCGGCCAGCGCCAGCGCGTGGCGATCGCCCGCGCGCTGTCGCTCGACCCGGCGCTGCTGATCGCGGACGAGCCGACCTCGGCGCTGGACGTGTCGGTGCAGGCCCGCGTGCTGGACCTGTTCCTCGACCTGCAGCAGTCGCTGCAATTCGCGTGCCTGTTCATCAGCCACGACCTGGCGGTGGTCGACCTGCTGGCCGACCGCGTCGCGGTGATGCAGCACGGCAAGCTCGTCGAGGTCGGCACGCGCGACCAGGTGCTGCACGCGCCGCAGCAGGACTACACGCGCCGGCTCCTGTCGGCGGCCCCGGTCGCGGACCCGGTGCTGCAGGCCGAGCGCCGCGCGGCCTGGGAGGCCGGCAAGCTGGCCCCCGTGGCCGACTGAGGCCCTGAAGACACGGAAGGCCGCCACCCGGCTCGGGTGGCGGCCTTCCGGCGTTTCACGGGTGGTACGGCGGGCCGAAGGCCGGATCCTCCTCATCGGGCCGCTCCGGGGCGTACTGGCGCAACTCGCCGTCGCGGAACATCCAGACCCGGAAGAACAGCTGCTCCTGGTCCATCAGGAAGACCTGGACGGCGTGCGGGGCCAGCCACGGCAGCGTCTGCACCCGGTCGAGCAGCGCGCTCAGGTCGGCGTGGTTGAGCGCGCCGGCCCAGACCCGGCACTCCGGGTTCTTCCAGCCGCCCCAGGGATTGACCTCGGCCCCGGTCAGCTCGCGGAGGTAGCCGCAGCCGAGCGCGGCGGAGTCGTAGCGCCTCGGCGCTTCGGTGCGCAGCCACTCGCTCAGCGCCTCGGCGGCTTTCCAGTCCTCCATCGAGGTGGACAGCATCATGTTCGTCACCCAGCTCACCGGGCGATCCTGCCCGGTCGCCGACGCGCCGGGCCAGCCGTTTTCAGCCCACCCGGATGCGGGGGTCGAGGATGCCGTAGAGCAGGTCCGCGACCAGGTTCGCGATCACCACGCTCGCCGCGATCACCACCAGCCAGCCCATCAGGACCTGCGGGTCGTTCTTGTTGACCGCCTCCACCAGCAGCGTGCCCATGCCGTGCCAGGTGAAGACCGTCTCCGTGATGATCGCGCCCGTCACCGTGGCGCCGAAGTTGACCGAGAACAGCGTCATCACCGGGATCAGCGCGTTGCGGAACGCGTGCCGCCAGATCACGCGGCTGTTCGAGACGCCCTTGGCGCGCGCGGTGCGGACGTAGTCGGCGCCCAGGACCTCCAGCATCGACGCCCGCTGGAAGCGGCTGTACGCGGCGGACGTGATGGCCATGATCGACAGCGTCGGCAGCAGGAACGCGCCGACGTACTTCGCGAGCGCGTCGCCCACTCCGGTCGCCGAGAGGCTCTCCGGGCTCGTCGTGCGCAGCCACGGGTCGCCGAGGACGTCGGACAGGCCCAGCTGCCGCACCCAGCCGTTCAGGCGGATCGCGTAGCCCTTGAGGACGATGGCGATGCAGAAGATCGGCATCGAGAACATCAGGAACGCCAGCGTCGTCGCCAGGTAGTCCCAGATCGAGTACTGCTTGACGGCCGCGAGCACCCCGACCAGCACGCCGAAGACCAGCGCCAGGATCGACGCGGCCAGCACCAGCTCGAGCGTCACCTTGAAGGCCGCCATCACCTTCGGCGCCACCGGCTGGAGCGCGTTGCCCTGGGCGATGGAGATGCCCCAGTCGCCGCTGAGGAAGTGGCCGAGCCAGGTGAAGTACCGCGCGACGACGCCCTGGTCCAGGCCGAGCTTGTGCTCGGTGGCGGCGATCGCCTCGAGGTTGATGCCGGGTTTGCTGCGCAGCTCCCCGAGCGGGTCGCCCGTGTTGGCGACCATGACGAAGCAGAGGAACGTGCCGACCAGCAGGACCGGGACGGAGATGACCAGCCGGCGGAGCACGTAGAGCACGAGATTCATCCGAAACCCCCAGGTCCGGCGATCGTCGCGCGAAAACGGACGCGGGGGCGACCGGAACCGGTCACCCCCGCGTCGGCGTTCAGGCCTTCATTCTCCGCTGCCGCGGGTCGAAGGCGTCGCGAAGACCGTCACCGATGAAGTTGATCGTCAGTGAAATCAGCACGAGCACGATGAACGGCCCGAAGAACAGCGCCGGCCGCGTCTGCAGCTGGGCGTAGTTCTCCAGGATGACGCGGCCGAGCGAGGTGTCCGGCAGCTGCACGCCGAGGCCGATGAACGACAGCGCGGCTTCCGCCAGCACGGCCTGGGCGACCGCGAGGGTCGCGTTGACCGTGATGCTGCCGACCATGTTCGGCACCAGGTGCTTGAAGATGATCCGGAACGTGCCGGCACCCGAAGCGCGAGCCGCGTCGACGAACTCGCGCTGGGACAGCGACATCGCTTCGGCCCGGGTGATCCGGGCGATCTGCATCCAGCCGAACGCCGCCAGCACCAGCGCGACGATGTACCAGGAGCCGCTCCCGAACACCTTCGCCAGGATGGCCGCCGCGGCGATCTGCGGGATGATCAGGAACAGGTCCGTCACCCGCGAGACCGCCGAGTCGGTGAACCGGCGCAGGTAGCCGGCCAGCGCGCCGAGCACGACGCCGATCACCGTCGACAGGATCGACACCGTGAGCGCGATGAGCAGCGAGAACTGCGTTCCGCGCAGGATCTGCGACACCATGTCCTTGCCGACCTGCGTGGTGCCCAGCGGGAAGTCGCCGCTCGGCCTCGCGAAGGACGGGAAGGAGCTGTCCTCGTAGCTGTGCTTCCAGAACAGCGGCAGGATGATGCTGAGCAGGATGATCAGCACCAGCACCGCGGTCGAGGCCATGGCCAGCTTGTGGTGCAGGAACTTCCGGAGGACCAGCTTGCCCTGGCTCCGGGGTTCGGGCAGCGCTTCCGGCGGGAGCGTTCCGTCCTTGGTCGCGGTCTCGCTCGCGAGAAGGGAGTTCAAGTCAGCCAACGCGAATCCTCGGGTCCAGGATGCCGTACACCAGGTCGGCGATCAGGTTGGCGACGATCACGCTGGTGGCGATGACCACGAGCCAGCCCATCATCACCTGAGTGTCGTTCTTGTTGACGGCTTCCACCAGCAATGTGCCCATACCGTGCCAGTTGAACACCGTCTCGGTGATGATCGCGCCGGCGAGCACCGAGCCGAAGTTCACCGAGAACAGGGTGGTCACCGGGATCAGGGCGTTGCGGAACGCGTGCCGGAAGATGACCCGGCCGTTCGCAAGGCCCTTGGCCCGCGCGGTGCGCACGTAGTCCGAGCCCATGACCTCGAGCATCGAGGCCCGCTGGAACCGGCTGTACGCGGCGAAGCTGATCGCCATGATCGACAGCGTCGGGAGCAGGTAGGCACCGATCGTGCTGGCTATGAAGTCGCCGACGCCGTCGGTTTTCAGCTGTTCCGGGCTCGTCGTGCGTAGCCATGGATTGCCGAGGATGTCGGTCAGGCCGAGATCTCGCACCCAGCCGTTGATCTCGATCGCGTAGCTCTTCAGCACGATCGCGACGCAGAAGATCGGCATCGAGAACAGCAGGAAGGCGAGCGTGGTGGCGAGGTAGTCGACGATCGAGTACTGCTTCACCGCGGCGAGCACGCCGACGATGATCCCGATGACCAGCGCGAGGATCTCGGCGCCGACGACCAGCTTGAAGGTGACGCCGAACGCGGCCATCACCTTGGGTGCGACCGGCTGGAGCGCGTTGCCCTGCGCGATGGACGTGCCCCAGTCACCCGACAGGAAGTGCCCGAGCCACGTGAAGTAGCGCGGCACGATGCCCTGGTCCAGGCCCAGCTTGTGGGAGAGCGAGTCCAGCGCTTCCTTGCTGATGTTCGGGTTGTGCCGGAGCTCGCCGAGCGGGTCGCCGGTGGCGGCGACCATCGCGAACGACAAAAAGGTCCCGACCAGGAGGACGGGAATCGATATCGCCAGACGGCGAAGGATGTAGATCACCAGGTTCAACGAACTGCTCCTCATCCGGGCCTGGTCGTCAGAAGTGCGCTGGACCGCTACCCGGTTGTCTACCGTAGTGGGGGTAACCCTACGGTCAACAGCTACTTCCGGTGGGTACCGGGGCCCGGCTCGTGGCCGGACCCCGGTACCTCCCAGGTCATCTGGAGCGAGGGGAAAGAAGCCGCGGGGCTAGGCCCTGCTTACTTCTTCTCCCACTCGCCGGCGTTCCACAGGACACCGTTGTAGGACTGCATGTACACGCGGTCGATGCCCTTGAACGCCCACATGCTCGGCGTCTGGAACAGCGGCACGGTCGCGTACTTGTCCGCGATCGCCTTGTCGGCGGCCTGGTAGGACTGCAGCTTCACGGTCTCGTCGGTGGCGCCGACAGCCGTCTTGAACGCCTCGTCGATCTTCGGGTCGCAGAGGTTCTGGTAGTTCTGGTCACCACCGGCGTTCGGGCAGACGTAGATCGAACGCGACTGCGACTTGAACGGCGGGGAGGACCAGCCGAACAGAGCGACGTCGTAGTCACCGGTCGAGACGCGGCCACCCTTGAGGAAGTTGGCGTCGGTCTCGTCCTTGACCTCGATGCCGGCCGCCTTGGCCTGCGAGATGATGATCTCGACGGTCTGGCTGCGGCGGGCGTTCTGGTTGTGCGTGATCTTGAACGAGGCCCGCTGGCCGCCCTTGGCGAAGATGCCGTCGGCACCCTTCGCCCAGCCCGCGTCGGTCAGCGTCTTCGCCGCCGCCTCGGCACCCAGGCCGGCCTTGCTGCTGTACAGGTCGGTGTAGCCCTCTTCACCCTGGAAGAACACGATCGAGTTCAGCGGGGCCGCGTCGGCCTGGACTTCCTTGAGCAGCTTGTCGGTGATCGCCTTGCGGTCGACGACCTCGAAGAACGCCTTGCGCAGCGCGTCGTCCTTGAACATGCGGTTGAACTGCAGGTCAAGGTGCTCGTAGGTCAGCTGCGAAGCCGAACCGTAGGTCACGCCCTGCGGGGCGAGGCCCTTCATCGTGTTGGCCGCGGTGGCGTCCGGCTGGGTCGACGCCGCGACGTCGATCTCACCGTTCTGCAGCGCGGTCGCCATGGCCTTGGTGTCTTCCATGGCGCGGACCACGATCTTGGACGGGCCGCCCTTGCCGCCGCCCCACTTCGGGTTCTTCTCGAGCGTGACGGCCTTCTGGTTGGCGTCGAACGCGGTGATCATGTACGGCCCGGAAGCCGGCATGAGGTCCTTGTTGAAGCCCTTCCACTTGTTCGTCCAGAAGTCGCCGGCCTTGGCCAGCTGGGCCGGGTCACCGGTCGGCGCGAGCTTCGTGATGTCCGCGATGCCGGTCTGCTTCTCGAGGATGTGCGCCGGCAGGATCTGGACGCCGCTGAACAGGCCCTTGTAGTCGAGGTACGGCTCGCTGAAGTCCGTCTCGAGGGTCAGGTTGTCCTTGCAGGTGGCGCTCTTGATCTTGTCGTAGCCGGTGGTCGAAGCCGCGTCGAACGGGTTCTTGCCGTCCGGGCCCTTCGCCTGGCCGCTCTGCGAGAGCCAGCTCAGGTAGAAGTCCTTGCAGTCGAAGGGGGCGTCGTCCGACCACTTCACGTTCGGCTTGATCTTGTACGTGACGACCTGGGGGTCCTTGGAGGTCACGTCGACCGAGTCGAGGATGTCCTTGTTGAGCAGGATCTTGTTGTTGCCGTCGAGGACGAAGGCGTCTTCGAGGACGGCGGTCAAGATGTAGGTGTTGTACGAGCTGTTGGTGTCCGGGGTGGTGTTGTTGTACCCGGAGTACCCGTCGTCGATCCCGACCGTGACCGTGCCGTCCCAGCCCTTGACGTCCGCGAGCTTGAACGTGTCACCCTGCTCGGCCTTGCCGACCGCCATCGCCTTGACGTCGGTCGACGACCCGTTCTGGTCGGTGCTGCCCGAGCCCGAGTCGCCGCCGCTGCAGGCGCTCAGCAGCAGCGTGGCGCCTGCGACGAGCGACAAGGCGGAGACTGCTTTGGTTCTCCTCATGAAGTGTGCCCTCCTAGCACTGAGCCCTTGAATTGTGACAAGGACCCACACCGCTCCGGTTTGGTGCCGGAGCCTACGACACGCCAAGCGACACTCAACTGGCGCACTGCGGGTGCACGCTAGAAAGGAAAAGCACCGACAGTCACCAGTTCAGGGTCGATCGTGACCAAAGGGTGACTTCCAGCCGACATCCAGAAATACGACGGTTACCTCACGGATTCAACTGGTCCCACTCGAAGGCGTGCGTCAAGATCACCCGGTAGTACTGAATGCGTAGCCGAGCGATTACTTCGGGCCGCGAGTCCAGTTCACGGCAGACCCGAACGGGCCCACCATCGGTGGACCGGGTGTCACACCCGAGATACCCGAACCGATCGCCAGGGTGTCCGCCGATTGGAACAGCGGAATCACCACGTTCTGGCGCCAAAGTTCAGGCTCAAGGGTGGTGAGCGCTTCGGTGATCGGTGTCGAACCGGACAGCGCCGCGTCGATCGAGGGCTGCAGCGCCGGATCGCAGAACCCCGCCGAATTGCCCGGAACGACGGGTTTCGTCCGGTCGGCGCCGGCGGCGGTCTGCTCGGGGCGGCAGCCGAAGGTCGAGGCGAGCACCGACGCCGTGTCGCCGCCCACCGCCTGCGGTACGACCGCGATGTCGACCCCGACGTTGCCCGCCGAGTCGCCGGTCGGCTGCTGGACCCCGGAGACGACCGGCATCGCGAGCAGGCCGCTGAACAGGTCGCGCGGCTGCGGCGTGATCGCGTTGACCTCGATGCCCTGCGCGGCCAGCTGGCCGGTGAGCTCCTTGGCGATCGTCGCGTACGGCTCCTGGGTGCCCGGCGAGGCGATGACCAGCGAGAGCGCCTTGCCGTTCTTGCGCCAGGTGCCCGCGGTCTTGGCGTACCCCGCGGCCTTCAGCGACTCCTCGGCCTTCGCGACGTCGGGCGCGGTCGGCGGGCCGGGCGGGATGGTCGCCGCGTAGCCCTTCACCGACGGCGCCGTCACCTGCGCGTCGGCGTGCAGCTGCGACGACGGGCCGCCGTTGACGCCCTCGGTGATCAGCTTGGTCCGGTCGATCAGCGCGGCGACCCCGGCCCGCACCTGGGCGTCCTGCAGGGTGGCGCTGACCGGGCGCAGCAGCACGTCGGCGACCAGCGGCCGGGCGACGGTGTGCAGCTTGACGGCCGGCCCGAGGTCGCCGAGCCGCTTGAGCTGGTCGCCGGTGGTCCGGGCCAGCGCGAACTGGTCGTTGCCGCTCTGCAGCGCGGCCAGCAGGGTCTGCGGGTCCGAGCGGCGCAGCACGATCCGGTCGATCGCCGCGGGCTTCTCCCAGTAGCGCTCGTTGCGCTCGAGGATGACCTCGCCGCGGGCGGTGTCGAGGCTCTTGATCGAGAACGGGCCGGCGATGGCCGGGAAGTTCGAGGCCAGGGCCCCGCGCCAGCCGTCGGGGGCGTCCTTGAGCAGGTGGGCGGGCAGCAGGTCGGAGAAGAGCGTCTGCCAGCCGGGGTACGGCTTGGCGAAGGTGACCTCGACGCGCTTGCCGCCTTCGCGGGACTGCAGGTCGCTGATCTGCCGGTAGCCGGCGGGCCCGATCACGCCGGGCTGGTCGCGCATCTGGGTGCGCAGGTAGTCGAAGTCCTCGGCGGCGATCGGCGCGCCGTCGGACCAGGACGCGTCGGCCCGGATCTCGTAGGCGACCACGAACGGCTGCTGCGAGACCACCTCGGCGGACTTCATGAGGTTCTTGTCGAGCTGGGTGCTGCCGTCGTCCTTCTGGCGGAACACCGAGGGCAGCAGCAGCTGCGACAGCGCCGAGGTGACCTGCGAGGAGTCGGCGAGGTTGTGCGGGTTGTACCCGCCCAGGACGTCGTCGACCCCGACGACGATCTGCGACGGCGTCTTCCCGGTGGTCGAGGCGGGCGGCACCGAGGACGACACCACCGGCGGCGGCGGGGTGTTCGAGCAGGCGGTGACCAGCACGGTCGCGAGCGCCAGTACCGGCACCGCCTTGCGATTCACCCGCACGCCCCGTTCCTCCCAGATTCTCCCCGATCGGGTCAGCCATGCTCCCACGACCGCGTCCGCCGCCGGAACCGAGATTCCCACACCCGGATCGGCCGGGTCCGGCACCCCTGGGTGCCGCTATGGGAAAGGACGCGCGGAGCACCGTCCGGGTTCCCGGACCGTTCCGGAACGGCGGAACGAACACGCGCCGGACACGGGCCGGGATTCACGCGGTGGTGAACACCAGGCTTCGAGTCCCCGCGGCCCCTATAAAGATATAAGGAGAAGAACCGCGGAATTCGTGACGTCGTGTCGGTCTATTCTCCACCCAGGGTGACGGATGGGCAACGAAAAAACCTCCCGGTGGGGAACACCGGGAGGTTTTTTCGCTATTCGCCGATCAGCCGTTGTCGCGGCTCTTCGCGCGCGAACGCTCCTTCGCGCGGGTATTGACGTCCAAAGTCACCTTCCGGACGCGGACGACATCCGGCGCGACCTCGACGCACTCGTCGACCGAGCAGAACTCCAGCGCCTCTTCCAGGCCCATCTTGCGCGGGCGGGCCAGCGTCTCCATCACGTCGGCGGAGGACTGACGCATGTTGGTCAGCTTCTTCTCCTTGGTGATGTTGATGTCGAGGTCCTCGAAGCGCGGGTTCTCGCCCACGACCATGCCCTCGTACACCTCGGCGCCCGGCTCGACGAAGAACGTGCCGCGGTCGGCCAGCTGGATCATCGCGTACGCGGTGACCGGGCCGGTCCGGTCGGCGACCAAGGAGCCGCTGTGGCGGGTGCGGATCTCGCCCGCCCACGGGAAGTAGCCCTCGAACACGTGGTTCGCGATGCCGGTGCCGCGGGTCTCGGTGAGGAAGTCGGTGCGGAAGCTGATCAGGCCGCGCGACGGCAGCACGTACTCCAGCTTGATCCGGCCGGTGCCGTTGCCGCTCATGTCCTCCATGCGGCCCTTCCGGGCGGCCAGGAGCTGGGTGATCGCGCCGAGGTGCTCCTCCGGCGAGTCGATGTAGAGGCGCTCGAACGGCTCGTGCAGCTTGCCGTCGATCGTGCGCAGGACCACCTGCGGCTTGCCGACGGTCAGCTCGAAGCCCTCGCGGCGCATCTGCTCGACGAGGATGGCCAGCGCCAGCTCTCCGCGGCCCTGGACCTCCCAGGTGTCGGGGCGCTCGGTCGGCAGGACGCGGATCGAGACGTTGCCGATCAGCTCCTGGTCGAGGCGCGCCTTGACCAGCCGCGCGGTGACCTTGTCGCCGCCGTTGCGCCCGGCCAGCGGCGAGGTGTTGACGCCGATGGTCATCGAGATCGCGGGCTCGTCGACGGTGATCCGCGGCAGCGCCACCGGGTTCTCCGAGTCCGCGAGCGTGTCGCCGATCGTGATGTCCGGGATGCCGGCGATGGCGACGAGCTCGCCCGCGCTGGCCTCGATCGCCGGGACGCGGGTGAGCGCCTCGGTGACCAGCAGCTCGGAGATGCGCACGTTCTGGACGTTGCCGTCTTCGCGCATCCAGGCCACCGTCTGGCCCTTGCGCAGCTTGCCGGCGTGGATGCGGATCAGCGCGATGCGGCCGAGGAAGTTGGACGCGTCGAGGTTGGTGACCAGCGCCTGCAGCGGCGCGTCGAGGTCGGCGGCGGGCGGCGGAACGTGCCGGAGCAGCGTGTCGAACAGCGGGTCGAGGTTCTCGCTCTCGGGGATCTCACCGTCGGCGGGCTGCTCCAGGCTCGCCTTGCCGGCGCGCGCGGAGGCGTAGACGACCGGGAGGTCGAGGATCGCGTCGTGGTCGGCGTCCTCGATGTCGCTGGCCAGCTCGAGCAGCAGGTCGTGGGTCTCCTCGACGACCTCGGCGATCCGGGCGTCCGGGCGGTCGGTCTTGTTGACCAGCAGGATCACCGGCAGGCCGGCTTCGAGCGTCTTACGCAGTACGAAACGGGTCTGCGGCAGCGGACCCTCGGACGCGTCGACCAGCAGGACGACGCCGTCGACCATGGCCAGGCCGCGCTCGACCTCGCCGCCGAAGTCGGCGTGGCCGGGGGTGTCGATGACGTTGATCGTCACCTGGCCCTCGGGCGTCTGGCGGTGGATCGAGGTGTTCTTCGCCAGGATGGTGATGCCCTTTTCCCGCTCGAGCTCACCGGAGTCCATGACGCGGTCGACGACCTCGGCCCGCTCGGCGAAGGCGCCGGACTGGCGCAGCATCGCGTCCACGAGCGTGGTCTTGCCGTGGTCGACGTGGGCGACGATCGCGACGTTGCGCAGGTCGGGCCGGGTCTTACCGGTCGGCCGGCCGGTTTCGACGGTAGCGCTGGCTGCGGGCACGCGAGAACTCCTGAACTTCAAGGGGTGGGTGGCCGCGCAAGCCGTTCAGGCATCCCGTGACCGGCTCTGGTCACACGCGGACCTCACCCAGGATACCTGCCACCCCATTGTGAGCGGCCCCACGCCCCCTCGACGGTTAGGCTGACCTAACGTGGAAACCCGGTGAAGGTCGCCGATCCGGAAGGTGCGTGCGCGTGGGCAAGAAGCACGACGACCCGCGGAAGGTCGTGCGCAAGCTGATGAAGGCCGGCAAGGTCAAGAAGAAGTGCTGCCGGTCGAAGCCGCGCTGCAAGAAGTGCCCGGTATTGGCTCTGAAGAAGGCGAAGCTGGATCTCGCTGCTTAGTGGGGCACAGCTTCGTTCAGCAGCCGGAGTTCCGGCGCGGTCTTCGTCGGCGAGAACTCGATGACCTCGTACTGCGCCAGGTGCTTCACGCAGAACGGATCGGACGCCAGGATGGCGTCGAGCTTCCCGCGGGACATCGGCCGCGTGATGATCACGCCGCCGGTGCGGGGGTTCCGCCGCCCGGACGCCAGGAAGTGGCCGTGCTCGTACTGCTTGTTCAGCCACTCGGCGTGGTCCGGGAGCGCGTAGTCGATTTCCTCGATCGGGGCCGTGTAGTTCAGCAGGACGACATACATGGTTAAGACGGTAGACCCGCGCGGCCGATCCCGCGTCCGGATGTTGCCGAGTGGTGACGGTCATCGGCTATGGTGGGTGCATGCACGCGCAGACGTCCTGGTGGCCGCCCTCGGCGGCCGTTCCAGTCCTGCGCTGATCACCAGCGGCCGCCCCGGACGGGCGGCCTTTTTCATGCCTTCTCCGGGGTGGTCCCACCTCGGAGAAGGAAGTCCCATGAGCAAGCTGTCCGGCATCACGCCCTCCGGTCACGTCCACCTCGGCAACTACCTCGGCGCCGTGCGCCGCTGGGCGCGCGAGGGCGGCGCGGACGACCTGTACTTCGTCGCCGACCTGCACGGCATGACGACGCCGCACAACCCGGCGAAACTCCGATCCCTGGCGCACGAGCAGCTGGCGGTGCTGATCGCCGCCGGCATCGACCCCGAGCGGGTGTTCGTCCAGTCCGACCTGGCGCGCGAGCTGGGCGCGCTGACGTGGGTCCTGGAGTGCACCTGCAACTACGGCGAGGCCGCGCGGATGATCCAGTTCAAGGAGAAGTCCAAGGGGCAGGCCGGGGTGCGGTTGTCGCTGCTGACGTACCCGGCGCTGATGGCCGCGGACATCCTGCTGCAGGGCGCGGACGAGGTGCCGGTCGGCGAGGACCAGCGCCAGCACGTCGAGCTGACGCGCACGCTGGCCAAGCGCTTCAACGGCACGTACGGGGACGTGTTCACGATCCCGCGCGCGGTGCTCCCGCCGGCGGGAGCGCGGGTGAAGGACCTCGCGGACCCGACGCGCAAGATGTCGAAGTCGGCGCGCGACGCGGCGGGCGTGGTGTTCGCGCTCGACGAGCCCGACCAGATCCGCCGCAAGATCCGCCGCGCGGTCACCGACGGCGAGACGGTCCCGGCGCACGAGCCGGACACCCGGCCGGGGATGGCGAACCTGCTGGAGATCCTGGCCGCGTGCCAGGGTGGGTCGCCGGCAGACCTGGCTGCCGCGTTTTCGTCGTACGGGGCAGTGAAGGACGCGGTCGCCGACGCGGTGATCGAGGAGCTGCGCCCGCTGCGTTCACGGGCATCGGAGCTGCTCGACGACGTCGCGGAGCTGGACCGGGTCCGCAAGGCGGGCGCGGAGCGGGCCCGGGAGCGCGGCTCGCACCGGCTCGACGCGGCACTGAGGATGATCGGAGCTAATTGAGGAGCGCGCGCAGGGCCGGAAGCAGGATCCGGTCCGCGGGCAGCCAATCGACGTCGTCGAGGTCGTCGGGCCCGAGCCACCGCACGGCGGTGTGCTCGACGGCCCGCGGCTCCTCACCGGGCGAAACGAGCTTCGCGGCGTAGATGCGGAGCACCTTCTCGCCGGGCAGCGGGATGTCCTGCCCGACGCGTTCGCCGACTTCGATGACGACGTCGAGCTCCTCGCTGCACTCGCGGGCCAGCGCAAAGGCCTCGGACTCGCCCTCCTCGACCCGGCCCCCGGGCAGTTCCCACTGCCCGGAGTGCTTCGGCGGCCAGGCCCGCTGCTGGGCGAGCAGCTTGCCGTCCCGCACCAGGGCGGCACCCACGATCACACCGTTCACAGCCCCGGAATCTACCCGGAAGCCCCTCCCGCGGCCGCACGGCTGCACCTTACGACGTAAGTTGCCTTACAGCGTAAGAATGCGGCGCGGGGTCGTGCGCCGTCTTTCCGGCCGCCGCGGGCCGCGCCGGGCGATCGTTTCCCGCGCGTCGGCGCCGATCAGGGCCCCGCTGCCGCCAAGCAGAGCCCACGCCGCCGCCGAGCAGGTCCCCGTGCGCGCGCTCGTAGACGCGCACCCGGCCCGACCGCACCTGGGCGACCAGCGCCGGCAGCAGCTGGTGGGTGCGCTGGTTGTGACCGCGCCGCCGCCCGAGCGGGCCGCCGCCCGGCAGGGCCGCGCCACCGAGCAAGGCCGCACCGCCGCTCGAGCAGGGCGCCGCCGCCCGAGCAGGCGCCACCGCCGAGCAGGGCCGCGCTGCCGCCGAGCAGGGCGCCGCCGCCCGAGCGGGTGCCGCCACCGAGCAGGGCCGCGCCGCCGCCGAGCAGGGCCCACCCTCCCTGGGGGTCCGCCCCGCTCCAGCGTATCGGCGCGGTCCGACGAAACCCGCTCGAAGCTCGCCGCCGGTGCCCGGTTGTCCACATCACGGCGAGGCTGTGGGCAACCCGGCCGCTGCCGAACTCCCAGGCTCTCAGCCGGGCTCCCCCGCCGCCGCGCGCCAGACGACCACGAACCGCGCCCCGCCGTCCGGGGACTCGCCCACCTGTACCTGGCCACCTCGGCGCCGGACCGTCTCCGCGACCATCGCCAGCCCCAGCCCCGTCCCGCCGGACGAGCGCGCCCGGTCGTCGGCGATCCGGTAGAACCGGTCGAACACCTTCTCGCGGTGCTCCGGCGCGATGCCCGGGCCGTCGTCGTCGACCACCACCCGGACCGACGAGCGCGACGCCAGCACCGACACCACGATCTCGCCCCGCGCGTAGCGGCACGCGTTGCGCAGCAGGTTGTCCAGCACCAGCTCCACCTCGGCGTGCGCGGAAGACGCCCACGCCTGCGCGACCGCGTTGCTCACCCGCGCTTCCGGCGCCCCCGCCGGCAGCCGCGCGACCGCCGCGCGCACTTCGCTCACCAGCTCGACCGGTTCCGCCGGAGGCACCTCCCCCGCGTCCGAGCGCGCGAGCGACAGCAGCCCGTCAAGCAACGACGACAGCCGCTCGGCCTCGGTCAGGATGTCCGACAGCGTCTCCTGCGACAGCTCCGGATCCGGGTTCGTCACCGCGACCTCGGCCTGCACCCGGATCGACGCGACCGGCGACCGCAGCTCGTGCGCCGCGTCGCCGGTGAAACGCCGGAGCCGGTCGCTCGCCTGCTCCTGCCGCTCCAGCAGCGCGTTGAACTCCTCCGCCAGCGCGCGCAGCTCGTCGTGCGAGTCCGGCAGCGCCAGCCGCGCCCCCGGCGGCAGCGCGCGCACCGAACCCCGCATGCGCGCCACCGGGCGCAGCGACAGCCGCACCACCAGCCACGTCGCGAACCCGGCGACCAGCGCACCGACCGACGCGACGACCGCCAGCCACACCCCGCCGTAGTGCACCGCCGCGGAGAACCCGACCAGGCCGGCCCCGGCCACGACCAGCCGCTGCGACCCGTCCGGCGCGCTGACGACCGTTCCCAGGTACCGCGCGCCGTCGCGCTGGACCGGCTGGCCGGCCTTGAGCGTCGAGATGTCGTACAACGTAAGGCCGGTCGGGGTGCCGCCGTCGACGGGCGCGCCCGCGATGTCGAGCACCCGCAGTGTCACCGGCGCCGCGCCGGACAGCGGGCGGCCCGCGCTCACTTCGCCGCCGGCCGGGCCGAGCGCGGCCGAGAGCTCGCGGTCGACCGAACCGATCAGCAACGGCGAGAGGTTCGACGCGGCCAGCGCGGCCAGCCCGAGCAGGCAGGCCAGGGTGATCGTCGCGGCCAGCAGGGTGATCCGGACCTGCAGGGACCGGCCCCGCCACCAGGAGCTCACGGGGTGATGACCTCGTCGAGCTGCGCGTCGGAGGCCAGGTAGCCGTGCCCGCGCACAGTCCGCAGCAGCGCTCCCGCGCCGACGGCGTCCAACTTACGTCGTACGTATCCGACGTAGACCTCGACGAGGTTGCGCGTGACCGCCTGCTCCTCGCCCCAGACCGCGCGCAGCAGCTCGTCCTTCGTGACGACCGTGCCCGCCCGGCCGACGAGCACCTCCAGCAGCGCGAACTCGCGCGGGCTCAGCCCGACCTCTTCGCCGTTCCAGTGCACCTGCCGCAGCCCGCGGTCGACGGCCAGCGCGCCCAGCCGCAGCGTCCCGCGGCCCGCCTCCGGTCCGGCGCGGCGCAGGGTCGCGCGGACCTGCGCGACCAGCACCACGAACGAGAACGGCTTGACGAGGTAGCCGTCGGCGCCGAGGTCGAGGCCGTCGGCCTGGTCGATCTCGCCGTCCTTGGCCGAGACGAGCAGCACCGGCGTCATGACGCCGTCCTTGCGCAGGCGCTCCAGCACGCGGTAGCCGGACAGGCCCGGCAGCATGATGTCGAGCAGGATGACGTCGAACGAGCCCGTGCTCGCCAGTTGCAGCCCGGTCGGGCCGTCCGCGGCGGTGACCACGTCCATGTCCTCCGCGCGCAGCCCGCGTTGCAGTGCTTTCCGCACGCCCGGTTCGTCGTCGACCACCAGCACCCGAGGTTTCACGAGGTTCATCATGGCCGGTCTCCGCAGGTCGTGCGTCAGCTCTCAGCACGATCTCAGCGTCGGGGGGAGAACCTTCAGGGGTATCTCAGCCTCGAGAGGGAAGCGTCGTGGCCAGGGAGCCGGGCACACTCGAGCCCGGGACACCACAGGGAGAGACGCATGAAACCGAAGACGAAGGGCATCACCGCCGCGGTCGTCGGCACCGCGCTCGGTGCGGGCGGGCTCGCGTTCGTCGCGATGCCGGCCAGCGCCGACGACAAGCCGGCCCTGCCGCAGGTGAGCGCCGAGGACCTGGTGCAGTCGGTCATGAAGGCGAAGCCGGGCGCGTTCGACGGCACGGTGAAGATCAGCAACGACCTGGGGCTGCCGTCGGTAGGGAACGCGCTGCCGGGGGCGTCGGCGCTGAACATCGACTCGGCGCACATCTTCAGCGACGGCGCCGGCAAGAGCCGCCTGGCGGCCACGCAGGGCGCGAGCCAGGAGACCGTGGTCCACGACGGCACGACCGTCTGGGACTACAGCTCCAAGACGAACACCGCGACGAAGGTGACCATCCCGGCCGACGTCGCCAAGCAGAAGGGCGCGGGCAGCGAGAAGCTGGCCGACCCGGTCGCGGCGTCGACGGAACTGCTGGCGAAGGTCCGCGAGAGCAGCACGGTGTCGGTCGACGGCACCGCGACCGTCGCCGACCGCCCGGCCTACGAGCTGGTCCTGACGCCGAAGCCGAGCGAGCGGACGCTGCTGCGCGAGATCCGCGTCGCGGTCGACTCGCAGACGCGGATGCCGCTGCGGGTGGCGGTGCTGAGCAACGGCACGTCGACGCCGGCGCTCGAGGTCGCGTTCAGCGAGATCGAGTTCACGCAGCAGCCGGCCGACCTCTTCACCTTCACCCCGCCGAAGGGCGCGAAGGTGCAGGAGAAGACGCCGACGGTCGACCAGCAGCACAAGGACCTCGCCGAGCAGGCCAAGCAGGACGTCAAGGTCGTCGGCGACGGCTGGGACACCGTCGTCACCGGCAAGGTCCCGGCGGACGCGCTGAACGCGGCGCCGAAGCAGCAGTCCGGCCGTGAAGGCCGGGGCAACGCGGACCCGAAGGCGCTGCTCGAGCGCTTCGCCAAGAAGGTCAACGGCGCGTGGGGCAGCGGCTACCTCGTCACCACGAAGGTGGGCAGCGCGGTGCTGACCGACGACGGCCGCTTCGCCGCCGGCGCGGTGCCGGAGCAGGTCCTGTACGAAGCGCTGGGCCAGAAGTGACCAGCACGACTGCGGAAACCGGGGCGGACGTCTCTTCGGAGGTGTCCGCCCCGGCGGTTCCCCTGGCCGCGCGCACGCGGGGGTTGCGCAAGGTCTACGGCAGCACCGTCGCGGTCGACCACGTCGACCTCGACATCCCGGAGGGCGCGGTCGTCGGGATGCTCGGGCCGAACGGCTCGGGCAAGACGACCACCATCCGGATGCTGCTCGGCCTGGTCCGGCCGACCGAGGGCGAGGTCGAGCTGCTCGGCCGCCCGATGCCGGACGCCGCCGCGCACGCGCTGCCGGACGTCGGCGCGCTGGTCGAGGGGCCGGGCTTCCACCCGTTCCTGTCCGGGCGCGACAACCTGCTGCGCTTCGCCGCGGCGGAACCGCGGCTGACGTCGGCCGGGATCCCGGCGGCGGTGGACGCCGCGCTGGAGCGCGTCGGGCTGACCGGCGCGGCGCGGCGCCGCTACAAGGGCTACTCGCTCGGCATGAAGCAGCGGCTCGGGCTCGCGTCGGCGTTGCTCGTGCCGCGGAAGATGGTCGTGCTCGACGAGCCGACCAACGGCCTCGATCCTGCGGGTACCAGGGAGATCCGCAGGATCGTCGCCGAGCTGCACGCGAGCGGCGTCACGGTCTTGGTGTCGTCGCACCTGCTGGCCGAGGTGGAGGCGACGTGCACGCACGTGGCCGTGCTGCAGGCCGGGAACGTCGTCGCGCAGGGCGAGCTGGCCGAGCTGCTGGAGTCCGGCAACGCGGCCCTGCTGATCCGCACGCCGGACGCGGAGCAGGCGGTGGAGGTGCTGCGCGAGCAGCGGATCGGCGTCCGGCTCACCCCGGACGGCGTCCGCGCCGACTTGACGGCGACGGAAGCACCGCGCGTGCTGCAGGTCCTGGTGGGCGCGGGGGTCGCGGTCCACGAGGCGACGCGGGCCCGCACCGGGCTGGAAGACCTGTTCGCGCGGCTGACGGAGGGGGCGGAATGACTGCGGTCCTCGAGGCACCGGCAGTCCGGACGGGCCACGACACGGTGCCGTTGCCGCGGCTGCTGGCCGCGGAGCTGCGCTGGATCTTCCGGCGGCCGCGCACGCTGGCCGTGCTGGGGCTGCTGGCGCTGATCCCGATCGTGATCGGCATCGGCCTGACGCTGGTGAGCGACAACGCGCAGACCGGCGGCGGCCCGGACGACGGCGGCGGAGCGCTGCTGGCGTCCGCGGTGAACAACGCGTTCGTGCTGCCGATCGCGGCGATCGTGATGTCCCTGGCGTTGCTGCTGCCGCTGGCGTCGGCGATGGCGGGCGCGGACGCGATCGCGGGCGAGACGGCGCACGGCACGCTGCGCGGCTGGCTGATCGCGCCGGTCGGGCGGGGGCGTCTGCTGGCGGTCAAGGCGTTCGGCGTGGCGACGGTGTCGGTGGTCTCGGTGCTGGCGATGTGCATCACCGGTGTGGTGACCGGCCTGATCATCAACGGGACGGATTCGCTGTTCACGCTGTCGGGCACGACGTTGTCCCTCGGCGGCGCGCTGGCCCGCATCCTGCTGGTGGCGGGCTGGGTGGTGCTGCAGCTGTGGGCGGTCGGCGCGGTGGCGCTGGCGATCTCCAGCTGGACGGAACACCCGATGCTGGTCGTGGCGTCGGTCCTGGCGGCCGACATCGTGTTCACGATCCTCGGGTTCCTGACGTCGCTGGACTGGCTGCACCCGTTCCTGCTGACGCAGAACTGGTCGATGGCGCCGGCGGAGGTGCTGCAGGACCCGATGGGCACGCAGATGCTGGGCGAAGGCGCACTGCGGGCGGCTTGCTACATCGTGATCGGCCTGTCGCTGGCCTACGCCCGGCTGTCCACTCGCGACGGCTGAGGTTCTTTCCGGACGGCGTCAGCCGATCAGCGCGACGCCGTCCGGGTCGAACTCCAGCTTCACCGCGTCCCCGGCCCGCAGGTCCGACACCGCCGGGGCGACCGCGTCCACAGTGGACTCCGCCAGGCGCACCACCAGGCGCACGTGCTCGCGGCGATGGACCGCCGCGACCACTTCCCCGGCCACGCCGGACGCCGCCACGCGCAGGGCGTGCGGGCGCAGTCCCAGCCGGACCGGGCCGTCGGCCACGTCCGGGAGAGCGACGTCGCCGAGGGGCGTGTGCGCGTGTCCGCCGGCGACGACGCCCTCGACGAACGTCGTCACCCCCAGGAAGCGGGCCACGTCGTCGTCCGCCGGGTTGCGCCACACCCGCCGGACCGCGCCCTCCTGGCGCACTTCGCCCGCGTCCAGCACCGCCACCCGGTCGGCCAGCGTGAACGCCTCCTCCTGGTCGTGCGTCACCAGCAACGCCGTGATCTTGCTGCGGCGCAACAGATCCGCCAGGTCGATGGCCAGCTGCTCGCGCAACCCCGCGTCCAAACCGGACAGCGGCTCGTCCAGCAGCAGCAACCGCGGCTTCGGTGCCAACGCCCGGGCCAGCGCGACCCGCTGGGCCTGCCCGCCGGACAGCTCCGTCACGCGCCGCTTCTCGAAACCCGTCAAGCCGACCAAATCCAGCAGCTCGGCGACGCGCGGTGCCCACTGCGCGCGGGGTACGCCGTGCATCCGCAGGCCGAACGCGATGTTCGCCGCGACGTCGCGGTGGCCGAACAGCTGGCCGTCCTGGAACACCAGCCCGAAGCCGCGCCGGTGCACCGGCACCGCGCCGAGGTCGTCGCCGTCCCAGCTCACCGCGCCGCGCGCCGACGGTTCCAGCCCGGTGATCGCGCGCAGCAGCGTCGACTTGCCCGAGCCCGACGGGCCGAGCAGCGCCAGCACCTCGCCGTCGGCGATGTCCAGCCGGACGTCGCGGACCGCCGCGAACGATCCGTAGTGGACGGTCAGATCCCGCACCGACAGCGCCATCAGAACTCTCCCACCCGGCCGCGCCCGAGCCGGTCGATCAGCATGACCGCCAGCACCGTCACGAGCATCAGCAACGCGCACGCGGCGTACGCCATCTGGTTGTTCAGCTCCCCCGGACGTCCCATCAGGGACGCGATCGCGACCGGCAGCGTCGGCGCGGCCGGCCGGGCGAGGAAGCTCGTCGCGCCGAATTCGCCGAGCGCGACGACGAACCCGAAGCCGGCCGCCGCGACCAGCGGCCGCAGCGTCAGCGGCAGGTCGATCTCCCGCCAGACCCGCAGCGGGCTCGCGCCGAGCGTCGACGCGGCCTGCCGCAATCGGACATCGACCGAGCGCAGCACCGGCAGCACCATCCGCACGATCAGCGGGATGATCACCAGCGCCTGGGCCAGTGGTACAAGGTAAGGCGACGTCCGGAGGTCGCCGGGCAGCGCGTCGAGCGTCACCAGGTAACCGAACCCGACGGTCACCGCGGACACCCCGAGCGGCAGCATCAGGACGGCGTCCATGGTCTCGCCGAGCCCGCGCGCGGCTTTCGCGGGCGACCGGCGCAGCGCCACCAGCACGACGGACGCGAGCACGCCGACGACCATCGCGAGCAGCGTCGCGTCGATGGCCACCTTCAGGGAGTTCACCGCGGCGTCCCAGCCCGACACCTGCAGCGCGCCCTTCTCGCCGGTGGAGGTTAACGCTCGATAACCGGCGAAGCTCCAGCCTTCCGGAGTGGAGACCGACTCGGCGAGCAGTGCGGCGATCGGCGTCACGAGCAGCGCCAGGACCACGCCCGCGGCGCCGACGACCCACCACTCGCCGCCCCGCGGCCGCCGTGGCCGGCCGGAGCCGGCCCGCGCGCCGTCCTTGCGCCGCCGTGCCAGCCCGCCGAGCACCAGCGCGGCGACGACGGCGGCGAACTGGATCAGTGATAGAGCGGCCGCGCCGGAAAGGTCCAGGAGGTCGACCGTCCGCAGGTAGATCTCGGTTTCCAGGGTCCGGTACCGCGCGCCGCCGAGGATCAGCACGACGCCGAAGCTGGTGGCGCAGAACAGGAACACCACGGCCGCGGCGGACGCGATCGCGGGCGCCAGCGCGGGCAGCGTCACCGAGCGGAACGCCCGCCACGGCGACGCGCCCAGCGCGCGGGCGGCGTCGGTCATCCGCGAATCCAGCCGCGCCCACAGCCCGGCGACGGTCCGCGCGACGACGGCGACGTTGAAGAACGCGTTGGCCAGCACGATGGGCAGCACGCCGCCGTCCGGCCAGAGGGCCCGGAACGCCAGGCCGACGACGACGGTCGGCAGCACGAACGGCACGAGCACGAGCGTGCGCGCGAGACCGGCGCCGGGCAGCCGCACCCGCGCGAGCAGGAACGCCACCGGCAGCCCGGCCACCACCGCGACGACCGTCGACGCGGCCGCGCTCGCGACCGTGAACCCGGCCAGCTGCCAGGTCCGCGCGTCGCCGAGGACGACGTCGAGCCCGCCCGCGGCGAACCCGCGGCCGACGATCGCCAGCACCGGCCAGGCGAAGAACACCACCAGGAAGCCGATCGGAGCGAGGCCGAGCAGTGCCAGACCGAGCCCTCGGGCTGTCCTGGGTGGGGCTACGACTGCACGAGCGTGCGCCATTCGCCGATCCACTTCTCGCGTCCGGCCTGCACCTGGTCCGCCGTCAGCTGCTGCGGCTTCTGCGGAAGGGGCGCGACCTGCGCCCAGCCCGCCGGCAGGTCGACGCCCTGGCGCGCCGGGTAGACGAACATGTTCGCCGCGACGGTCGCCTGGAACTGCTGCGACAGCAGGAAGTCCACGACCTTGCGCGCGCTTTCGGTCTGCTTGCCGTTCGCCAGCACGCCGGCGTACTCGACCTGCCGGTAGCAGGTGTCGAGCAGCGCCTTGGTGCGCGGCTTGCCGTCGTCACCCACCTCGGCGGCGGGCGAAGAGGCGTACGAGACGACGATCGGGCGCGGTCCCTTGCCGGACGAGCCGGAGAAGTCCTTGGTGTAGGCCTCTTCCCAGCCGCTGACGACCTTGAGCCCGTTGGCCTTCAGCTTCGTCCAGTAGTCCTTCCAACCGGCTTCGCCGTACTTCGCGACGGTGCCGAGCAGGAACGCCAGCCCGGGCGACGCCGTCGCCGGGTCCTCGGCGACCAGCAGGTCCTTGTACTTCGGGTCGGCGAGGTCGTCGTAGGACTCCGGCGCCGGGATGCCCTTGCTCGTGAAGTAGTTCGTGTCGACGTTGACGCAGACGTCGCCGACGTCGACCGCGGACAGCCGGTGCTCCGGGTCGACGGCGTAGCGCTGCGGCCCGCGGTCGGCCTCCGGGCTGGTGTAGGGCTCGAAAACGCCTTCTTTGAGCGCGCGGGAGGCGAAGGTCGAGTCGACGCCGTACGCGACGTCGCCGATCGGGTTGGCCTTGGTCAGCACGAGCTTGTTGGTCAGCGAACCGGCGTCGCCCTGCTTGAGCACGGAGACCTTGATGCCCGACTGCTTCTGGAAGGCGTCGAGTACCTCCTGCGGCGCCAGGAAGGAGTCGTGCGTCACGAGGGTGACGGTGGGCGTCTGCTGCGTGCCACCGTCGCCGTCGGACAGCGAGCACCCCGCGGCGACGACGCTGACGGCGGCGACTGCCGTCGCGGCGCGAACAGCCCTGCGTTTCATCTACCCTCCTGCAACTTCTCCGGACGAGGAGGGAAAGCCCTCCCTTCGCCGGCATGATCCGGTCAGGTGCGAACGGTCGCGGGTGACCCGCCTCTCAGCCCGGCTGACCGGACTCCCGTGGCAACCGTGCAGCGTAGTGCAGGACGTACGACCATGGAGACATGACGGAAATCTTGAGCGACTCCGAGGCCGACGAGCGACTGGGCTCCGGCTGGACGCGATCCGGCTCGGTGATCGCGCGCGAGGCGGAACTGGCGAGCTTCCCGCAGGCGATCGAGGTGGTGGACCGCGTCGCGGTGCTGGCCGAAGCGGCCGACCACCACCCGGACATCGACATCCGCTGGCGCACGCTGACGTTCCGGCTCTCGACGCACTCGGCGGGTGGCCTCACGGAGAAGGACTTCTCGCTGGCGGCCCAGATCGACTCGGTGCTTTCCGACCTGTGATCCCGGTTACGCTGAGTGCACTTTTTCCTGCTTTCGACGTCTCTCGGTAAACGACTTTTGCTAGGAGAGACGGGTTATGACGCAGGCGATCGTGGTCGGCACGGCGGCATTCGCGACGATGGTGGCGGCGGCCGGCGGGGTGCTCTGGTTCACCGTCCGGGGACGCCGTCACCCGGATGCCGGTGAGTTCGATCACAGCCGCTAACGAAGGGCATGATCAGCGCGCTGAGCAGGGCGGAAGCATCGGTTTCGGCCTTAGGAAGAGCCATGAACAGCACCGCCGTCCTCACCCCCGCCCAGCGCGCCTGGATCAACGCCCTCGCCCCCGCGGTGGTGCTGATCGCGATCGCCCTGATGGGCCTGCTCGGCTGAGCCGGCCGCCGGCCTGGCTCCCGGGCCGGGCCGGCTCCCCCGCCGCTCAGTAGCGCGGCATGTTCGGGATGGCCTTCTCGGCCACCTCGATGAGCGCCAGCACCTTCGGCACGTCGGCCGCCACGTCCTCGGCGGTCATCGACGGAGCCTCCGAAGACCGGTAGGCGATCTCGTTGCGCCTTGCCCGCATCCGGTTGAAGGGCCGCAAAACCGGCCCCAGCGGCGGATCCAGCTGGCCGAGGACCGCCTCGTAGACGGTCACGTGACCGCCCCGGCTCGTCACCCGCAGACCCTGGTTCTGCAGGACGGCCGCCAACGCCCGGCGCGCGCTGTCGTAGGCCAGCGTGTAGGCACCTTCCGGGTCGGTGTCCTGCAGCTGCCGCGCCGAAGCAAGGTGGGTACGGGCGCGGGCCAGCTCGGCTTCGGCCGCCTCCCGCGACGCCGGGACGTGCTCGATGGCACCGCGCGCGATGAAGGCGTCGATCCGTTCGCGCCCCTGGTTCCACTGCGGCATCAGGACTCCTGGTCGAGGTTCAGCCGGGCCAGCGGACGTTCGCGAACGCTGGTGAGGAACGGATCCGCCGTGTCCGCCGCCCACGACTCGGGCGAGACGCGGTGGACGTTGACCTCGCGCCCCAGCCGTCGCGACACGCTCTCGGCCAGGTCGAAGAGCTCGTCCGGATCGGGCGCCCCGACAACGAGGACATCGACGTCACCGGGAGGCGGCCCCGGCTCACCGCTGTAGCGCGCGGCCCAAGAGCCGTAGATGTAGGCCTCGGTTATGCCTGCCAGCCCGGACAGGGCCTCGGCGAGCAGGGACATCGGGCCGAACGTGACCGCGATGACGTCACTCAGCGGGCGGTAGAGCGGGGTGTCAGTGCGGGCTTTGACGAGCCGGCTCCGGCCCACCCGCCGGTCTGCCAGGATGCCGCCGCCGACGAGCCGTTCGACTTCGCGCAGTACGGCTGTGGGCGTGACACCGCAGGCTTCGGCGAGCTCGGTGATGCTGAACTCGCGCTCGGGGTGCAGCAGCACCAGCGCGAGCAGCTCGCCCTGCGTGCGCGATCGCAGCAGGGGCAGGAGGCTCGGCGAAGCTTTCATTGGACGCAGCATATCGTGCGTTCAATGAAAGTAACAACCAGTAGTTGACAGTTGCTGCTATGCCAGACCGAGGACGCAGACCCACAAGAGCTCGTTGAACAGGACGGTTACGGCAAGTATTGTGCCGAGCGTGAAGCGTGACCAAGCGGCAGCTGAAGCTCAGCTGGCGAACGTTGCGCGGCAGGTTTGGAGTGGCAGCCGAGGTCCGAATGACTTCGTCGACGCGTTCGTGAGCGCTTTGGTCTACGTGCAACGGCCGGAGCAGCCGGCGCTGCTGGTGACCGACCTCGGCGAACGCGGCAAATGGATGGCCGTCTTCACGACACTCGAGCGGCTGGCTGCACACGTCGGCGAGTGCGGCTACTTCACTACAACGGGTTCAGATCTGCTGGAACTGGTCCCGCCCGGCGTGGGTCTGATGGTTGACCCAGACGATGCCCATCGATTTCCGGTCCTGTCTCGGATGGCGCCGCCGGAACTGATCGCGCGGGCATGGGCGCATGCGGGAGAACGGGGACGCACGGCCGACTAGTTGCATGACGCGAGCACAGGGGGAGAGAGATGGATGGTCCAGGCTTTCACGTCGACATCGACGTGCTGGAGAACGCATCGAAGAACATGAGCGCCGTCGTGCACGACCAGGACAGCTTCGAGCTTCGCGGGCTGTGCGGTGAATCAAGCTTGTATGGCCACAACGACGTTCACGACGCTTTCGCGGAGTTATGTGGCAGATGGAGTGTCGGGCTCGACGCGCTATCTGATCGCGCCAGTGACCTCGGGGACCTGCTCGGCAAGGCAGCATCCGCCTACCGGGCGATCGAGCACACCAACACAGCGGCTCTGAAGTCCGATCCCGGGTGGGACGCAGTCTCGCCCGACGAGCCGACGATGGGCGCTGTCTGATGGCGGAGCTCGGCCAGACGGCCGATCCGAAGGCCTTGATCCCCGGTGATCCGGCAGCCGTGTTCGAGAACGCCCGAGTATTGAGCGAACGAGCCAAGACGGCCCACGCGGTCGGGGACGCGCTCCGGCGGATCGACACCGGCGCCTGGCAGGGACCAGCGGCGGACAGGTTTCACGAGGACCACCAGACCGAGGTGCCTCGTTGGGGTCGGGCCGGCGACTCGTTGGACAACGCCGCTCTCGCGCTGACGGACTTCGCGAACTGTCTCTCCTGGGCGCAGGGGCAGGCGACCGAAGCCATCGCCCAGTGGCAGCAGGGCGACAACGCCACCCAGCAAGCGAAGACCGACCATGATCGCGCTGTTGCCGATGCCGACGCGAAGACCAGGGCGAACGCACAACACGGTGACCCGACCGTGGTGCGGGCCCCGCCGTTCACCGACCCCGGCGAGGCCCAGCGCCAAGCCGCGCAGGACATTCTGAACCGCGCTCGGCAGCAGTTGGCGAGCGTAGGCAACCTGACGGCTGACGCACTCCGCTATGAGGGAGCAGTTGCGCCGCAGGACTCCCGAAAGCAGGCCGACGCGAACTTCTTCGGGGGCATCTGGGACAGCATCAAGGGGGCAGGTGAAGGCCTCTACCAGATCCTCGCGGATCCGGCTGAAGTCGTCGCATCGATGGCGCACAACATCGCGCATCCGGTCGACACGTTCAAAGAGATGGTCGCCTGGGACGACTGGGCCAATGGCCACGGCGACCGTGCGTTGGGCAAGATCACCGGCAACATGCTGCTTGGGTTCACCGCGTTCGGAGCGGGAAAGCTGCTCAAGGAGCGCGCACGTGGGCACGAGCCCGATTCGGAGCGCGGTCTCCCGGGAGAGAGCGGCACTCCGGATGTACCCACCAGCTTCGCGCCTACCGACGTGTCCAAGGTCAAGGACCACCTTTCCCGACCCGGCCTTGACCATTTCGGACCGAACGACGTGATGCTGGACCGGATCGGGAAGGCCCTGGCCGAAGGAAAGCCGCTGTCGGAGGCGCAGACCAACTTCATGCGTCACGAATCACTCGAGGCGAAGCTGATGGATGGCGGGATGGGCTACGAGGAGGCGCATGCCGAGGCTCTGCAAACCCATCCTCCCGGCAAGAATTATGATCCTGACGTGATCGACCAGGAACCCCTGTTCGGTCCGTGGTGGCGGAAGATGAACGGGTTGGGACCGCGATGACGATCGTCGAAGTGGAACGTCACGGCCTTGTCGCGATTGGCGAAGGCGATCACCCCGCGGCATACCAAGCCGCAGAATGGCTGCGGTCGTCCCGACCGGCCGTCGGCACCGTGGCGAACCCTGTCCGGATGCACGTCGAAGTCCTGCGACGGTTCGGTGGTCTCGCTCCACGCGCTCTTGTCGGCGGGCAGTTCGTCCCTGGCCAAGGCAACCAGACGCAATTCACTGTCGCAGTGGCGACCTTCGGGCTGTTCGACGCCGACGACGAGCCGACCTGCCCGAGCGAGTTGTGGAAGGAACCGTTCACTGTCGGCCTGCCCAGCGAGTTCGCCCGGGCGGTGGCCGACGCACTCGGCGAAGGGCCTGGTGTCCCAGCAGGAACGCTCACGATCGACCGCGCGGGCTTCGACCTGGTCAATTCCTCGGAAATGATCTTCGGGCAAGCAGCAGCCGCACTGAAGACCGCGATGGTCGCGCAACTCTCGGGTCAGGATGCCGACGCCGCGACCAGGACGCTCGTCAACACCTGGTGAGTCCAAGCATTGCCGGCGATCCCGAACCGTGAGAGCAGTCCGGCGACTACACGTTGAAGCGGAACTCCACCACGTCGCCGTCGGCCATGGTGTAGTCCTTGCCCTCCATGCGGACCTTGCCCGCCGCTCGGGCCGCCGCCATCGTGCCCGCCTCCATCAGGTCGTCGTAGGAGACGATCTCCGCCTTGATGAAGCCGCGCTCGAAGTCCGTGTGGATCACGCCCGCCGCCTGGGGGGCCGTCGCGCCCTGGGGGATCGTCCAGGCGCGGGACTCCTTCGGGCCCGCCGTCAGGTACGTCTGCAGGCCCAGCGTGTGGAAGCCCGCGCGGGCCAGCGAATAGAGCCCCGGCTCCGGCTGGCCGACGGACTCGAGCAGCTCGCGGACCGACTCCTCGTCGTCCAGTTCCAGCAGCTCCGCTTCGACCTTCGCGTCGAGGAACACCGCGTCCGCCGGCGCGACCAGCTTCGTCAGCTCCTCGCGGCGGGCGTCGTCGGTGAGCACCGACTCGTCGGCGTTGAAGACGTAGAGGAACGGCTTCGTGGTCAGCAGGCTCAGCTCGCGCAGCGCCTCGAAGTCGACCTCCTTCTGCGCCTGGAAGAGCGTGCGCCCGGCGTCGAGGATCTCCTTCGCCTTCTGCGCGTTGTCGAGCGCGGGCTTGTTCTCCTTCTTCGTCCGCGCTTCCTTCTCCAGCCGCGGCAGCGCCTTGTCCACGGTCTGCAGGTCGGCGAGGATCAGCTCGGTGTTGATCGTCTCGATGTCGCTCGACGGGTCGATCCGGCCGTCGACGTGCACCACGTCGGGGTCGTCGAAGACGCGGATGACCTGGCAGATCGCGTTGGCCTCACGGATGTTCGCGAGGAACTTGTTGCCCAGCCCGGCGCCCTCGGACGCGCCCTTGACGATGCCCGCGATGTCCACAAAGGACACGACGGCGGGGACGGTCTTCTCCGACTTGTACAGCTCGGCCAGCTTGTCCAGCCGGGGGTCCGGCAGCGGCACGACGCCGACGTTCGGCTCGATCGTCGCGAACGGGTAGTTCGCGGCGAGCACGTCGTTGCGGGTCAGCGCGTTGAACAGGGTGGACTTGCCGACGTTGGGCAGGCCGACGATACCGAGGGTCAGACTCACGATCCCGCAGTCTACGGGTGCCGCCCGGCCGGGGCCCACGCGCCCAACGCCGCGTCGGATTTCCGCCAGCGACCGCGCTGACCTGCTGGCATGCTCGGATCATGGTCACATCGACGGAGGCACCGGCGCTCTGGCGCAACGCCGAGCGCTGCTACCGCGTGGTCACCGCCCGCGACTCCCGCTTCGACGGCCAGTTCATCATGGCGGTCCGCACCACCGGCATCTACTGCCGGCCGTCCTGCCCGGCGTCGACGCCGAAGGAGCGCAACGTCCGCTTCTTCCCGACGTCGGCGGCCGCGCAGGCCAACGGCTTCCGCGCCTGCCGCCGTTGCCTGCCCGACGCGGTGCCCGGCTCGCCGGACTGGAACGTGCGCGCCGACCTCGCCGCGCGGGCGATGCGCCTGATCTCCGACGGGACCGTGGAGCGCGAAGGCGTCCCCGGCCTGGCGCGGCGGCTCGGCTACTCGGAACGCCAGCTCGGCCGCGTGCTCACCGCCGAGCTGGGCGCGGGCCCGCTCGCGCTGGCCCGGGCGCACCGCGCGCACTCGGCCCGGCTGCTGATCGAGATGTCGGAGCTGCCGCTGACGGACGTCGCCTTCGCGGCGGGCTTCGCCAGCGTGCGGCAGTTCAACGAGACGATCCGCGAGGTGTTCGCGACGACGCCGTCGCAGCTTCGCGCCTTCGCCGCGTCCCGGCGTCGGCACGACGTGAGCGGAACCCGGCTCAGCCTCCGGTTGCCGTTCCGGCCGCCCTTCGACGCTCTCGGCTTGCTTCGCTTCTTCGCAGCTCACGCGCTGCCGGGCGTCGAAGAGGTGACTTCGACGTCCTACGCGCGAACGCTGCGGCTCGCGCACGGCACCGGCGTCGTCCGGCTGACGCCCTCGTCCGACCACGTGCGCTGCGAGCTGGTGCTCACCGACCTGCGCGACCTGGGCAGCGCGGTCAGCCGCGTGCGCCGGCTGCTCGACCTCGACGCCGACCCGGCGGCGGTCACCCGGGTCCTCGGCGCCGACCCGGCGCTGGCCCCGGCGGTGGCGGCCGTGCCGGGGATCCGGGTCCCGGGCACCGTCGACGGCGAGGAGCTGCTGCTCCGGGCGCTTGTTTCGGTGCCGCCCGGAGAAGAGGTCCCGGGCGAGTGGGGTGTGACGCGGCTGTTCCCGACCGCGGCGCAGGTCGCGGCGACGGGTCACCCGGTGGCCGAGGCGCTGGCCGAAGGACGGCTGGACGTGCACGTCGGCCGGGACGCGGCCGAGCTGCGGGCGGAGTTGCTGGACTGCCCGGGCATCGACGCGGGGACGGCGGACTACGTGGTCATGCGGGTCCTCGGGGCGCCGGACATCCTGCTCACCGACGACCCCGTGATCCGGCGAGGAGCGGAGGCGCTGGGCATTCCGGCGGACTCGCTGGCGGACCGGGCGCGGATGTGGACGCCGTGGTGTTCGTACGCCGGGATGCACCTCCGCCGGGCGGCAAGCTGAGTTCGCACCCCGGCTGGGATACGCGCCCTGCAGAACGGAGGGTGCGGTCGCCGCATGGCCCGCCCGGCCGCCGGCGCCACCCGAGCCGGGCCCGCCCGACCCTGGCCGCCTGGCCCGCCTGACCTGCTCGGCCGGGCTCGACCGGCCGGATCCGCGCTCGGCGTCAGCCCTGCTCGCCTTGCCAAAGCAGCGCTTGCGCCACGATCACCTGGTTGCCGTCGAACGTCGCTGCCGGGGAGCCGTGCAGGCGGTAGCCCAGTTCCAGTGCCTCGCTGACCCGGTGGCAGAACTTCGCGTCGTCCGGGCCGGTGAGGAGGCGGTAGCGGGGCAGGCCGTTCGGGGGCACGTCGGTCATGGCTTCATCTTGTCCGAGTCGTCAACCGGCGCGCACCTCCACTGTCGAGCCCGTGCGGGACTTGCGGACCCGCAGCCGCGTCGGGATGCGCTGGCGCAGCTCCTCCACGTGGGACACCAGGCCGACCACCCGGCCGCCCGCGCGGAGCTCGTCGAGGATGTTCATCACCACGTCGAGGGTTTCGGCGTCCAGCGTGCCGAACCCCTCGTCGACGAACAGCGTGTCCAGCAACGCGCCGCCCGTCTCGCCCGCCACGACGTCGGCCAGCCCCAGCGCCAGGGCCAGCGACGCCAGGAACGACTCCCCGCCGGACAGCGTCTTCGCCGGGCGGATCGTGCCCGAGTAGTCGTCCAGCACGTCGATGCCGAGCCCGCCTCGGGTGCCGCGCGCCCCGGCCGCGTCCGAGTGCACGAACGCGTACCGCCCCTGGCTCATCGTGCGCAGCCGGTGGGTGGCGGCGACCGCCACCTCTTCGAGCCGCGCCGCCAGCACGTACGAGCGCAACGACATCTTCCGGCTGTTCTGCCCGCGCCCGTTGACGACGTCCGCGAGCGCGCGTAGCTCCGCGTACGCCGCTTCGGCCGGCGCCAGGCCGGCGAGCGCTTCGCGCAGCAGGACGGCCAGCCGCGTCAACTCGTCGTGCTGGGCGGTCGCCACCCGCAGCGCCGCGTACGCGGAGTCGGCGCGCGCCCGCGCCAGCTGGGCCGCGTCGGCCGCGCGGCCGACGTCCGCCACGTCGTCCGGCGAGATCCCGAAGAGGTCCGGCTCGGACAACAGCGCCCGCGCCCCCGCCGCGGCCGCTTCGGCGTCCGCGATGCCCTGCTCCAGCTTCTCGATCTGCTCATCCGGCAGCATCGCGGCGCGCGCCTTCTTCAGCGACGTGAACCCTTTCGCCTTGACCGCGGCCTCGACCAGCACGCGTTGCTGGGCGACGCGCTCCCGGGCGCCCGCGACGGCCGTCCGGGCCTCGGCGACTCCTTCGAGCGCCTCGGCCAGCCCGACCAGGTGTTCCCGCCGGGCCGTGACGTCCGCGAACTCGCCGCGCCCGGCGACGAGCCGGCGTTCACGCTCGGCCAGCCGTTCCTCCAGGGCCCGGACATCGGTCGTGGCCTCGGTCGCCGCCTGCTCGGCTTGCCGGCGACGTTCGGTCCGCAGCTCGAGATCGCGTTCGAGGAGCACGACCTGCTCGCCGAGCTTCGCCTTCCCGGCCGCCCGCTCGGTCAGACCGGCGACCACGGACCGGGCTTCCGCCAGCTCCACGGTGATCGACTCGGCTGTGCGCCCGGCCAGCCGTTCGGCCAGACCGGCCAGCCGCGCCCTCGCCTCCTCCAGCGCGACGACCACCCGCTGCCGCACCGCGTCCGCCGCCTGCTCGGCTTCCTCGGCCGCACGTTCCTCGGCCGGGTCGACCAGTTCGGCGTCCCGGTTCGCCGGCGCCGGGTGCTCGGCCGACCCGCAGACCGGGCAGGGCGCGCCGTCCGGCAACGCGGCGGCCAGCTCGGCCGCCATTCCGTCGAGCCGCCGCTCGCGCAAGTCCAGCCGCCGCTGCCGGGCCGCCTGGTGCGCGTCGACGACCTCGCGCAGTTTCGCTTCGCCCCGCCCGACTTTCGCCTGGGCTTCGGGGAGTTCGGCCGCGTCGCGCGCGAACGCCCGCAGCTCGTCCACTTTGGCGCGCGCGCCGTCGAGCTTCGCCTCGGCTTCGGCTGCCGCGAGGGCGTCCGCACGCAGCTTGGCCAGCTGTCCCGGGATGGCGGCCAGCTCGGTGGTCAGCGCTTCGACCTGTTGCTGAGCCGTGACGGCGGCCAGCTTCCGGTCGTCCCGCCGCATGACGTCGAGCTGCTGCTGCTCGGCCTCTGCGACGAGTTCCGCGACCGCGCCGGCCTCTTCCCGCGCGGTGGCCGCCCGCGCCTTGAGGTCGCCGGTCGCCCGCGTGCCGAACTCCCGCAGCCGGGCGCCGCGTTCCTTCTCCGCCTGCTCGGCTTCCGTCAGCTCCGCGGCGCGCCGGTCCAGCAGGTCGGCCTCGACGGCGACCCCGGCCGCCCGCCGCGCGGCCGCGACCTCCTGGGCCCACTCGGCGCGTTGCGGTGCCTGCTCGGTGATTTCGACGAGCCGCAGGTGCGCCGTGCGGACCCGGCGGATCTTTTCCGCGCCCGCACGCTCTTCTTGCAGGTAGACGTCGGCTCGCCGCGTGGCCGACCGCGTTCGTTCCTCTTCGGCGGTGACCTGCCCGACGCGTTCGGCGGACGCCGCCAGCACGACGTCGACCCACTCCGCCACCTCGGCCTCGGGCGGCTCCTGCTGGGCTTCCTGCGCGTACCGGGCCAGCAGCTCGCGCACTTTTCCTTGGCGTTGCTCGAGTTCCCGGCCGCGCTCGGCCCGCAGGTCCGCGAACCAGCGTTCGACGTCGGCGAAGCGTTCGGTGCCGAACAGCCTTTCCAGGAGCTTCTCGCGCTCGGCGGTGTCGGACCGCAGGAACCGCGCGAACTCGCCCTGCGGCAGCAGCACGACCTGGAAGAACTGCGCCGCCGTCATCCCGAGCAGCCGCTCGACGGTGCGCGCGACCTCCTCGATCCGGATCAGGCCCTCCGGCGCCAGCCCGGCGGGCGCGGTGCCGACCCAGCTCAGCGACACCTTGGCCTGCTGCGTGGTGGTGCCCTCGCCGCGCCGCTTCGGCCGCTGGTACTCCGGGTTGCGCAGGATCTTCAGCCGGTGGCCCTGGACGGTGAGCTCCAGCGCGACCTCGGTGACCTGTTCGGGCTCGGCCAGGTCGCAGCGCAGCCGCTTGGCCTCGTTGCGAGCCCCGGGAACCACGCCGAACAGGGCGAACGCGATCGCGTCGAGCAACGTGGTCTTGCCCGCACCGGTTTCGCCGTGCAGGAGGAAGAGGCCGTCGGCGCCGAGCACGTCGAAGTCGATCACTTCGCGTGCGCAGTACGGCCCGAAGGCTTCGACCTCCAGCCTGTGCAGCCTCATTTCGCGAGCGCCCCCCGGTCGGCCGCTTCCAGGGCCCGGAACAGGAGCTGCTCTTCGCTTTCGGTGGGCGGAGCACCGCGGCAGTCGTCGAGGAAGCTGCGCGAGACCTCGATGTCCGACCGGCCGCGGACGGCGTCGGAGTACCGCAGCGGAGCGCCGCTGTGCCCGCCTTCGGGTTCCCACTCCAGGTGCACCGCGAACGGGAACCGCTCGCGCAGCCGGCGCATCGCGTCCACCGGGCGCACCCGGTCGGTGACCGTGACCGACAGGAAGTGCTCGAGGAACCGGTCGTGTTCCGGCGCCACCAGCAGGTCTTCGATCTCGCCGCGCAGGGTGGCGAGCGCTCTCGGCACCGGCAGCTCGTGCCGGCGGACGTCGGCGAGCCCGCGTGCGTCGAAGTCGACCAGCCAGACCGATTTGCGTTGCCGCGCTTCGGAAAACGAGTACGCCAGCGGGCTGCCGGAGTACCGCAGGTGCTCGGCGAGCGTCTGCGGGCCGTGGAGGTGGCCGAGCGCCACGTAGCCGACGCCGTCGAAGACCGAGCCGGGCACCTGCTCGACGCCGCCGACCGCGATCGTGCGCTCGGAATCGGTCGGCTCGCCGCCGGTGACGAACGCGTGCGCGAGCACGACCGACCTGACCCCGGGCCGGGTCCCGAGATCCGCGCGGATCCGCCGCATGGCCTCGGTGAGCACGCCGGTGTGGCCGCGCGCGTCCGGCACGCCCAGCGCGTGGCGCGCCGGTTCCGGTTCCAGGTAAGGGATTCCGTAGACGGCGACCGGGCCGTCGGCGTCGTCCAGGAGCACCGGCTCGGCCAGGCCGCCGACGGTGGTGCGCAGGTGCAGGCCGCCCGCCGCGGCGAACTCCGCGAAGGCGCCGAGCCGCGGAGCGGAGTCGTGGTTCCCGGGTGTGACGATCAATTGCGCGCCCGCGGCGCGGATCCGCGCGACCGCTGCGGTGGCCACCCGGACGGCCTCGGCCGACGGCACCGCGCGGTCGTAGACGTCGCCTGCCACCAGGACGGCGTCGATCGCCTCACCGGCCACGAGGTCGGCGAGGTGCCCCAGCACCGCTTCTTGTTCCGCGAGCAGATCGGCGCCGTGGAAGGTACGGCCGACGTGCCAGTCGGAGGTGTGCAGGAATCTCACGAGGGCCAAGGTACGACCCGGCCCCGACGAAATCGCGGCGACTCGCCGCGAACTCACTCGAACGTGTGTACGAACACTAGCAGGTACCCGATTCGAAGGCGAGGGCCTCGAAAGCCGCTTGGGGCGCGACCTCGGGCTTGGGCCCGATGAGCGACCGGGTAGCGCGGGCCAGCGTGCTCGCTGGGGTCCGGCGCCCAGCAGGCGCGCGGGACTTCGAGGTACCCCTCGAAACCGCGGCCCCGGCGGCCGCCGGAGAGCCGGTCGAGGGGCGCCGGCCGCCGCGCGAGCAGCACGGGCAGCGGGACCAGCGCGGAGGTGCTCGTTGACCGCGGCGACCCAGGTCAGCGTCTCCAGGGTGTCGAAGGCCGCGTGCTCGGGCAGGCCGGCGTCGTTGTGCCAGCCGGGTGTTGCGGACACGAGGAGGCGGCCGCAGGTGCCGACGCTGCGGAAGTCGAAGCGGTCGGCTGCGAAGGGTTCGCAGCGGCGGGCCGGGACCGGACACGCCCCGCGAAATTCCATTTGTTCCCAGGTCAGCTACCCAGAGCGACGGTTCGGCTGCGGTTTTTGTCGGTGCCGTCCGCCATGATGTCCGCACGGTCGGGAACCAGGCGGCCCGGAGGGAGGAGGCGGAAGTGGCGACAGTGCTGACCACGGCGGCGATCGTGCTGGCGGTCCTGCTGCTGTTCGCCGTCGCGGTGCTGTGGCGGCTGTACAACGACGGGATGCGCCGGGCGGACGCGGCGGCCCGGCAGGTGGCGGCCGAGCGGGCGAAGTCGGACCAGCAGCAGCTGGCGTTGCGGCGGTACGAGGTCGCGTTCGCCTCGATCAGCGGGCGCGGTGAGCTGGGCGAGCAGGTGCTGGTGGAGACCGCGCGGGCGCTGGGGCTGCGCGAGAACCTGCACTTCACGCTGCAGACGGACGTGGGCGGCGGCGGCTCGGCGAAACCGGACATGGTGCTGCGGGTGGGCGGCGACCGCACGGTGCCGGTGGACGCCAAGGCGAGCATGGCGATCTGGGCGGAGGCGGTCGAGACCGACGACCCGGCGGAGCGGGTCGACGCGTTGCGCGCGCACGTCCGGCAGATCCGGTCCCGGGCGGCCGAGCTGGCGGGCAAGGGCTACCAGCGCTGGGCGGACGCGATCTACGGGACGATCATGTTCGTCCCGTCCGACGCGGCCGTGGTCGCGGCGCTGGACACCGACCCGGAGCTGCTGCGCTGGCTCATCGACCGGCGGGTGTTCCTGTGCGGGCCGACCGGGTTCGGGGTGCTGGCGTCGGCGGCCTTGTTCGCGGCCAGCGACCGGACGCTGGAGGCCGACGTCGAGCAGGTGCGCGCCGGGGCGGCGGCCGCGCACCGGGCGGCGGCCGGGGCGGTGGACGCGCTGAACCTGTCGAGCACGCACCTGCAGCGATTCCTGTCGGCGCGACGGCGGGAGCTGGAGGCACTGGAAGCGTTCCGAGCGACGGTGGCACCGCTGACGGACGCGGCGGGGAGCCCGGCCGCGGTCCCCCAGGTGCGGAAGGGGGACGAGCTGGCGGCCAGCTGAGTGGACGGTTCGGGGTGGACCGATGACTGAACCCCGGCTTCACGGGTACCCGGGCTGCCGAGCGGACACGTCCGGCCGCTGCGCCGGTTGTCCGAAATGCCGCTTCGACCAGCGGACTGCCGACGTCGGCGGGCCGGCTCGGCCGTAAGCCTCTCACCTGCGGCGACCTGGAACACCTGGTGGCGGAAAGGAGACGAACCGGCAGCGCGCGCGAAGGGACTGGACCAGACCACAGCGACGCCCGGCGGGCCCTTCGGGTCACGCCGCCGGGTGGCGATACGCCCACGTCGGCGGCGGTGCTGGCAAGATCTTCACAACCACGAGATACGGTGTTGTCTCGTGACCGCGATTCGCGATCGCCAGAGCGATCCAGATGCCGACGACGTCTCCGTACCGTGGGACGAGCGTCCCGTCGCCGGTTCGAGGCGCGGGCTGCCGTGGTGGGCCGCGGTGCTCGTCGGCTTCGGCCTGGCCATCGTGGGCGCCGTGGTCGGCAAGCCGACCCAGAACAGCATCCCGGTGATCTTCACCGTCCTCTACATCGCCGGGGCCGTGATCGCGGTCTGTGCGGTGCGGCGCCGCGGGATCTTCGGGCCGATGGTCATGCCGCCGCTGGTGCTGGCGGTGTCCGTGCCCGCCGTGATCCTGCTGACCTCGGGGTCCGAGGGCGACGACATGCTCTCGAAGGCGCTGAGCATCGGCACCCCGCTGATCAACAGCTTCCCGATCATGGCGATCACCACCGGCATCACGCTGCTGATCGGGTTCGTCCGGATCTTCCGCGAACGCGACCCCGACGCCCCGAAGAAGGCGCCCAAGGGCAAGGCGGCCGACCGTCGCCGGGCGGACGAAGACGACGAGAAGCCGTCGACGCGGGCCGCGGCGACCTCGGCCGGCGGCCGTCCGCGGCCGCCCGGGTCGAGCCGCACCGGCCAGACCCCGGTGCCGCCGCGTCGCGGCCGGGACGGCGAACCGCAGCGACGCCCGCGCCCGCCCGCAGACGGCGAACGCCGCACCCCGGCCGACGGCGAACGGCGGACCTCGCGCGGGGGTGCGCCTGCCGAACGTGACCGTGGTGCGCGCAAGCCACCGCCGTCCGGCCGGCGGACACCGCCCCCGGCGGACAGCGACCCGCGCCGACGCAGCGGAGATGCTCCCCGGCGACGCCCGCGGCCTCCGGCGGAGGACGGCCGTGACACCCCGCCGCGCCGCCCATCCGGCGGGCGAGGTGCGCCTCCGCGCCGGAACCGTCCCTGGGACGACGAAGAGCGCTGACGAACAGCGAAAAGGCCGGTCACCATCGGTGGATGGGGACCGCCCTTTCGCATGTCCGGGCATGGCGGTGCGGGGTGGCCGGCGGCTCGGCTTCGGGGCGCGGACGCAGCTCGATGCCGGGGCACGGCTGCGCCAGCACCTCAGCGCCAGGGCATGCAGCACCGTCGGCAGTTCAGCACCGCAGCACGCGGCAGTGCCAGCAGCTCAGCGCCAAAGCATGCGATAACGCCAGCAGCTCAGCGCCAAGGCATGCGATAACGCCAGCAACTCAGCACGCCGCAGCGCCGACACCACGCACCTGCCGGCCGCTGCGACAACCCCCAACGCAGTTCGGCGGCGGGCCGCACCCGCGACCCGCCGCCGAACCGACCTACCGCGTCAAACCTTCCGCAGCTCCTTCGGCGGCGCGAAGGTGATCTTCTCGTTCGCCGTGGTCACCTCGTTGACGTCGCCGTAGCCTCGCTCGGCCAGCCAAGCCAACAGCTCCATCACCAGCTCGTCCGGCACCGACGCGCCCGAGGTCACCCCCACCGTCGTCACGCCGGACAGCCACGCCTCGTCGACCTCGTGCGCGAAGTCGACCAGGTACGACGCCCGCGCGCCCGCCTTCAGGGCCACCTCGACCAGGCGCTTCGAGTTGGACGAGTTCGTCGACCCGACCACCAGCACCAGGTCGCACTCCGCGGCCATCGCCTTGACCGCCACCTGGCGGTTCGTCGTCGCGTAGCAAATGTCGTCGCTCGGGGGGTCCGCCAGGCCCGGGAAGCGCTCGCGGAGCTGGTCGACGCGCTCCATCGTCTCGTCGACCGACAGCGTCGTCTGGGACAGCCAGATCACCTTCGACGGGTCGCGGACCTCGACCTTGTCGACGTCTTCGGCCTTGTCGACCAGCTGGACCTTGTCCGGTGCCTCGCCGGCGGTGCCCTCGACCTCTTCGTGGCCCTCGTGGCCGATCAGCAGGATGTCGTAGTCGTCCTTGGCAAACCTGTTGACCTCCTTGTGCACCTTCGTCACCAGGGGGCAGGTCGCGTCGATCGTGCGCAGGTTCCGGTCGGCCGCCTCCTGGTGCACCATCGGCGAGACGCCGTGAGCGGAGAACACCACCAGCGCGCCCTCGGGCACCTCGGACGTCTCGTCGACGAAGATCGCGCCGCGCTCGCGCAGCGTCTCGACCACGTGCTTGTTGTGCACGATCTCCTTGCGGACGTACACCGGGGCGCCGTAGACCTCGAGGGCCTTCTCGACGGCGATCACCGCGCGGTCGACACCCGCGCAGTAACCACGGGGTTTGGCGAGCAGCACCCGCTTGCCGGAAGCGGTTCCGGTGATCGTCGGGGTACCCGCGGGCTCGATTCCGGGACTCGCTGAACTCATGCCACCCAGGGTACGGGCAGGTCCGAGACGAACTCGAAGTCCCTTTCGGGTGAGCTTCGTCCCTCTTCAGAGCTGTGCCGGGGGTCACGCAACGCGCCCGAGTCCACCCGTTCGGTTGGGCAGTTCGGCCTAGATGCGGCAGGCTGGACGCATGAAGCCATTCCCGCTCCCCCTCCGGGTCGCCGCGGGCCTCGCCGTCTCCACCGCCGAGCGGGTTCGTGAGCTTCCCCGGCAGCTCGCCGGGCTTCCGGTGACCGTGGTCAGCCAGGTGCTGCAGGCCTCCATGCGCGTCCAGCAGCACGTCACCGAGCTGGCGATCAAGGGCGACAACGCCCTATCCAGCCTGCGCCCCGTCGAGGACGCGCCCAGCTGGGCGACCTTCGACGAGGACGTCGAACCGGACATCCCGCGGCCGAACCTCGCACCGGTCGCCGACGTGCCCGAACCGCGTTCGGAGATCAACGGTCACATTCCGTCAGCGGCCGAACTCGAAGCGGAACTGGGCGACCCCTGGGCCGACGAGGAACGCGCGCTCGCCGAGGACCACGCCGACGGCGAGAACGACGCGCCGGAGGAGGACAACAAGCCCAAGCCCGGCACGCCCGCGATCGACAAGAAGGCCAAGACCGAGGCGCCGCGGACCAGCGCCGCCGGCTACGAGGGTCCGGCCGGGCTGACCGGCTACGACCAGCTCACCCTCCCGCAGCTGCGAGCCCGGCTGCGCCAGCTGTCGATCCCCCAGCTCGAAACCATCCTCGAATACGAGCGGGCGAACGCCGACCGCTCGTCCTTCACCGGGATGCTCTCGCGCCGGATCGCCAACGCCCGCAAGGCCGAACGGTCCGGGGAAGACGGCCAAGAGAACGGCCAGTGACCGAAACCGAAGCCAGCACCGCCGAAAAACCCTGGCCGGTCCGCACGGTCGCGCGCAAGATCGGCGACTGGATCCACCGCCTCGGCGCCGTCTGGGTCGAAGGCCAGGTCACGCAGGTCAGCTCGCGGCCGAACACGCAGACCGCGTTCCTGACGCTGCGTGACCCCTCGGCCGACGTCTCGATGTCGGTGACCTGCCCGAACTGGCTGATCCGCGAGATGGAACCGCCGTTGCGCGAGGGCGCCAGCGTCGTCGTGCACGCGAAGCCGTCGTTCTTCTTCGGCCGCGGCACGATCAGCCTGCGGGCCGACCAGATCCGCGCGGTCGGCATCGGCGAGCTACTGGCCCGGATCGAACGCCTCAAGAAGCTCCTGACCGCCGAGGGCCTCTTCTCGGCCCAGCGCAAGCGGCCGATCCCGTTCCTGCCGAAGGGCGTCGGGCTGATCACCGGCCGCGCGTCGGCGGCCGAGCGGGACGTCCTGGCCAACGCGCAGGGCCGGTGGCCGCACGTCCGGATCAAGGTGCTCAACACGGCCGTGCAGGGCTCGCAGGCGGTGCCGCAGGTCATGCGCGCGCTGCGGATCTTCGACGCCGACCCCGAGATCGACGTCGTCGTCATCGCCCGCGGCGGCGGCAGCGTCGAGGACCTGCTGCCGTTCTCCGACGAAGCGCTCTGCCGCGCGGTGTCGGCCGCGGGCACGCCGGTGGTCAGCGCGATCGGGCACGAACCGGACACCCCGCTGCTCGACTACGTCGCCGACCTGCGGTGTTCGACGCCGACGGACGCCGGCAAGCGGATCGTCCCGGACCTCCGCGAGGAGACCGAACGCGTCCGGCAGATGCGCGACCGCGGCCGCCGCGCGCTGCACGGCTGGGTCGACACCCAGACACGGCTGCTGACGCAGCTGCGCAGCCGCCCGTCGCTGGCCGACCCGCTCGGGCCGGTCCAGCGGCGCCAGGACGACGTCGACGTCCACCGCGAACGCGCCCGCCGCGCCATGCTGACGCTGCTCGCCAAGGACCAGGCCGAGCTGGCGAGCTCGCGGGCCCGGCTGACCGCGCTCGGGCCGGCCGCGACGCTGGCCCGCGGGTACGCGGTCGTGCAGTTCCTCGATCCCGAAGGCAACCTCCAGGTACTCCGCTCCGTCTCCGAAGTCGAGGCCGGTGCCCAGCTGCGCGTGCGGGTGGGTGACGGCGCGATCGGCGCGGTGGCGGAAGGAGAGCAGGGGTGACGTTCCTCCCGCTGACGGTGGACGCGGCTCGCCGCCTGGGCGCGCGGGCGCTGCTGGACCAGGCGGTGCGCACCGACCGGGCGGCCGCCGAGTGCTGGACGGCGCTGCTCGCCGGCTGCGGGACGGCCGCGCGCCGCGACCTGGGTCCGCAGCTGCGACGGCTGTCCGAAGCGACGTCGATGCAGGTCGGCTCGCGCTGGTGGTTCGCCGAGGGTGCCGGGCACCGGAAACGGGTCGCCGGGGCGCAGGAGAACCTCGAAGAGGCGATCGCGGACGGTGACGGGCAGGAGTTCGCCCTGGCGTTCGTCGGGTACGACCACGCGATGGCCAGCGCGGTAGTGTGCGCGAACAGCGTGGAAGCCCGGAAGGTCGGAGAACACCGAGCGTGAGTGAAGCAGCCAGCGAGGAACTGGGCTACGAACAGGCCCGCGACCGCCTCGTCGAGGTCGTCCGCGAGCTCGAGGCCGGTGGTCTGTCCCTCGAGCAGTCGCTCGCGTTGTGGGAGAAGGGCGAGAAGCTCGCGAAGGTCTGTGAGCGCCATCTCGAAGGCGCGCGCGAGCGTATCGAAGCCGCTTTGGCGTCCGTGGAGGACGACTCCGAGCAGTGAGGTTCGCCATGCCGACGGTATCTGGAATCAGCGCGGGTATCTGACAGACTGTTGACCCGCCAGTTCCAGCATCCGGGAGGCAATGATGTCCGCCGCAGAGAGTCGTCGTGAAGCGCCCGACCGCAACCTCGCGATGGAGCTGGTCCGGGTCACCGAGGCCGCCGCGATGGCCGCCGGTCGCTGGGTCGGCCGCGGCGACAAGATCGGCGGGGACGGCGCGGCCGTCGACGCGATGCGCCAGCTCGTCTCGACGGTGTCGATGCGCGGGGTCGTGGTGATCGGCGAGGGCGAGAAGGACGAAGCGCCCATGCTGTTCAACGGCGAAGAGGTCGGCAACGGCGACGGCCCGGACTGCGACGTAGCGGTCGACCCGGTCGACGGCACGACGCTGATGGCCAAGGGCATGCCGAACGCGCTGGCGGTGCTGGCCGTCGCCGAGCGCGGCGCGATGTTCGACCCGTCCGCGGTGTTCTACATGGAGAAGCTGGCCGTCGGGCCTGAGGCGGCGGGCAAGGTGGAGCTCGGCGCGCCGATCGCGGAGAACATCCGCCGGGTCGCGAAGGCGAAGAACAGCAGCGTCGGCGACGTCACCGTGTGCGTCCTCGACCGGCCGCGCCACGAGCAGATCATCAAGGAGATCCGCGACGCGGGCGCGCGGATCCGGTTCATCTCCGACGGCGACGTCGCGGGCGCGATCGCGGCGGCCCGGCCGACCACCGGTGTCGACATGCTGATCGGCATCGGCGGCACCCCCGAAGGCATCATCGCCGCGTGCGCGATGAAGTGCCTTGGCGGCGAGCTGCAGGGCCGCCTGTGGCCGAAGGACGACGCCGAGCGCGAGAAGGCCATCGGCGCCGGCCACGACCTCGACCGCGTGCTGCTCAACGACGACCTCGTGACCGGCGACAACGTCTTCTTCTGCGCCACCGGCGTCACCGACGGCGACCTGCTGCGCGGCGTCCACTACCGCGAAGGCGGCGCGACGACGCAGTCCATCGTGATGCGGTCCAAGTCCGGGACCGTCAGAATGATCGACGGCTACCACCGGCTCAACAAGCTGCGGGCGTACTCCTCGGTCAACTTCGACGGCCACCTGGACGCGCCCGCCGACGACGTCGTTCCCCCGCTGCCGTAAGGAGTTCCGTGCCCAGGCGATTGCTGGTCCTGCTGGTCCTGGTGTTCGCCCTGGTCCCCGGCACCGCGTCGGCCGGCCCCGCCATCGTCGGGGGCGGCGACGCCGACCAGCCCTACCCGTTCGCGGTGTCGCTGCACACCTCGGCGGGCAAGCTCTTCTGCGCCGGCGCGCTGATCGCCCCCGGCTGGGTCGTCACCGCCGCGCACTGTGCGTTCGACAAGGGCCCGTCCGCGATCTCCGTCCGGTCGGGGACCAACGACGTCGGTCAGGGCGGCGAGGTCGGCCAGGTCGCGGACATCGTCGTCAACCCGGCCTTCGACACGCAGAAGCCGGCGGGCGACATCGCGCTGCTGCGGCTGGCGACGCCGGCCAAGGCGGCTCCGATCGGTCTTGCCACGGCCGCGTCGCCCGGCACCGCGACGCGCATCCTCGGCTGGGGCCAGACCTGCCCGAAGGTCAACTGCGGCGCCATCCCGGCGAACCTGCAGCAGCTCGACACGCACATCGTCGAGGGCACGAAGTGCACGGCGGGGTTCGACGGCACCGCCGAGCTGTGCACGGACAACCCCGGCGGCACGTCCGGAGCGTGCTTCGGCGACTCCGGCGGCCCCGAGGTCGTCCGCGCCGGCGACCACTGGCTGCTCGCCGGCGTCACGAGCCGGCCGGGCAACAACGACCCGCAGTGCGCGACGGCGCCGTCGATCTACACGTCCGTCGTCGCGTACGCGCCGTGGATCGCGGAGAAGACGAAGGCCTGAGCTACTCGGCGTTGCTCGAGTGGCCCGGGAACAGGTGCGCTTCCGGGTCGAGCGCGACGGCGATGTTGTTGACGGCCGTCGCGGCCTCGCCGAAACCGGTCGCGATCAGCTTCACCTTGCCCGGGTACGCGGCGACGTCGCCGGCCGCGTAGACGCGCTCACGCGCGGTCGCCATGGTCGAGTCGACGGCGATCGCGCGGTGGTCGATCTCCAGGCCCCAGCTCTCGATCGGGCCGAGGTCGGCGGTGAACCCGAGCGCCGCGACGACGGCGTTGGCCGGCAGCCGCTCGTCCTCGGCACCCTTGATCGCGAGGTCGACGGCTTGGAGCGCGCCGCTCTCGTCCTCGACGAACCGCGTCACCTCGGCGTCGGTGATGATCCGGGTGCCGAGCTCACGCGCCTGCCGCACGATCGACTCGGCCGCGCGGAACTTGGCGCGGCGGTGCACGAGCGTCACGCTCGCCGCGACCGGGTGCAGGGCGAGGATCCAGTCGAACGCCGAGTCGCCGCCGCCGACGACCACGACGTGCTGGCCGGCGTGCGCGGCCAGCGACGGGACGAAGTGGACCATGCCGCGGCCGAGCCAGCCGTCGCCGGCGGGCAGCGGGCGCGGGGTGAACTCGCCGATGCCCGCAGTGATCAGCACGGCACGCGCACGCAGGGTTTCGCCGCCGTCGAGGGTCAGTTCGACGCCTTCGCCCACGGTTTCGAGCTTCTCGGCCTTGCGCCCCAGCAAGTACGTCGGCGCGAACGGCGCGGCCTGCTTAACCAGCCCGTCGACGAGGTCGCGGCCGCGGACCTCGGCGAACCCGCCGACGTCGTAGATCATCTTCTCGGGGTACATCGCGGTGACCTGGCCGCCGGGCTCGGGCAGCGAATCGACCACCGCCATCGACAGGCCGCGGAACCCGGCGTAGTAGGCGGCGAACAGGCCGGTCGGGCCCGCACCGATGATCACGAGGTCGTAGGAATCCCCAGGAACTTCAGTCATGCTCGCTCCAGCCAGTGGTGGATGGCGGTGATCGAGAACACAGCCGATCCTAGCCGGAGCCGGGCACGTTCCGGTGCCCGAACAGGCCGAGCAGCCACGTGTGCCGGATGGCTTCGCGGGCCCGGTCGTAGGCCTCGCCGGTGTCGAGCCAGATGGCCTGGGTGAGCAGCTCGATCGTCGCGGCGACGACGGTGCGCGCGGTGAACGGCGGCGGCACCGGCACCAGCGGATCCGTGGTGTGCAGCCACGCCGCCGTCCGGTCGAACACCGCTTCGCTCGCGCGCAGCACTTCTTCGCGTGCTTCGAGGCCCGCGTCGCCGAGGGCGTAGATCTCCAGGAGGACCGCGCGGGCGACCACGGGACGGCGCCGCACGTACCCGACGACGAAGTCCCCGCAAGCGGCGACCGCGTCCAGCGGGGCCGGCGCCCGCGCCGCCACCGTGACGCCCTGGTCGAGGAACTGCCCGGTCACCGCCCGGTAGGCGGCCAGGAACGCGGCCTGCTTGCCGGTGAACTGTTCGTAGAACGACGTGCGGGACACACCCGCGGACGCCGTGACGTGCCCGACCGTCGTGGCGGCGTACCCGCGTTCGCCGACGTTGGCCAGCACCGCTTCGACGAGCCGGGCGCGCTGGGCTTCGGCCACTTCCTCGCGGCTGAGGCTGTGCGGGCCCTTGGGGAGCCGGCGGTCCTGGGTCCTCATCCGCGGCACCGTACCCGGCGGACCGGTCGCGGCGACCGGTCCGCCGGAGTGCGTCAGGCGGGCTGCTCCGGCGCCAGCGAGTTGCCTGCCGGGATGCGCCCGCAGCTCGACGGCGCCGTCTTGCCCGCGAACCGGTCGGCCAGCCAGCCGATCGCCACCGGCGCCCACGCCGCCGCGCCACCGACGTGGCTGAGCAGGTCGTACTGCTGGTACTCGATCGACTTGTTGCCGGTGGCGCAGTACTGCCGGGCCAGCGCGCGCACGTCGCCGGCCACCATCACGCCGTCGCCGGTGCCGATGCCCGGGAGGTTGCTCGTGGTGCCTTCGAGGAACCCGGCGTTGCCTTGGGCGATGAAGCCGGGGACCGACGGCGTCGGCGCGGACCCGATGTTGACCTTGTTCACGGCGGCGACGAACGGCGGCACCGAGTTCGGGTTCGCGTACTCGGGCTTCGCGATCTTCTGCCACGTCAAACCCGGGTACCGGCCGAGGGCGTTGATGATCGACGCGTGTTCGAGGTCATCGAGCACCTTGAGGCCGTACTCGCTCGCGTACGGCCGCAAGTCGATGCCGAAGCCGCGGGCGACGCCGATCAGCGCCATCGGGACGACGCCGGACCAGACCGGGCTGCCGCCGACGTACTTCAGGTTGTGCGCGGGGTCGACGAGCACACCGCCTTCGGTGAAGCCGACGAGGTTCGCGTTGACGTCGGGCGCGTAGCTCGGCGCCAGGGCGGCCGCCCAGCCGGTCGCGATCGCGCCGCCGGAGTAGCCGAGGAGCCCGAACTTCGTGCTCTTGGTCATCCCCGTCGCGGCCGAGCTCGTCACGGCGCGGATCGAGTCGAGCGTGTTCGTGCCGTACTCCGGGCCGGCGGCGAAGTTCGCGGTCTGCCCTTCGGTGTCGGGCACGACGACGTTGTAGCCCAGCAGGAGCGACGGCAGGAGCAGCAGCGACTCGCCGTTGGGCAGGAGGCCGCCGAGGGTGACGTCGCCGGCGATCGCCCGCGACGGTGCGTCGGCGGGATCGAGCGAGTCGTAGGCCGACTGGTACGACACGGCTTTCGTGCTGTCACCGGTGATGCTGCGGACGACCGAGGTGACGTTCGCCGACGGCCGGCCCTGCGCGTCGGTCGTCCGGTAGAGCAGCTGGACGGCTTTCACCGGCGTCGCGAGCCCGGCGACGTGGTAGTTCAGGGTCCGGGTCTTGAGGACGGTCCCGGGTGCGTAGGACGACAGCGGGGTGCTGCCGTCGTAGGAGTAGAAGGAATCGGCGGCCGCCGGGCTCGCCGGCGCGGCGGCGAGGGTGAGCGCGACGGCGGCGGCGAGCGCGGCTGTGCGGACGTGGCTACGGATCATGACTCCCCTTTGAATCATGAAGTGGATCACACGGATCGCCGTAACCTACCAGTGAGTAGGTGTGGTGTACAGCCGCGTACACGATCGGCGGGCTACCGCACGACGGGCACGTGCCGCACGGGGAAGTTCACCGAGTTCGCGATGAAGCACTGGTCGTGGGCGTCGTGGTGCAACGCGGCCGCCTTCTCGCGCATGCTCTCCTCCGCCACCGTCACCTCCGGACGCAGGACGACTTCGGTGAAACGGCCACCGTGGGCGGCGTCCTCCTGCATGGTGCCGCTCGCGTTGTCGACGTAGCCGGTCACCACCACGCCGGCCCGGGCGCACACCGACAGGTACGTGAGCAGGTGGCACTGGGACAACGACGCGACCAGCAGGTCCTCCGGGTTCCAGCGGTCGGCCGCGCCGAGGAACGCGGGGTCGGCGGTCGCGGTGATCGTGGGCTTGCCCGCCGCTTCGACGTCGTGGTCGCGGGCGTAGGCGCGGTAGCTCGTGGTTTCGCCGGTCCAGCGGACCGTCACTTCGTAGCGGTGTTCCCGGCTCACTTTCCGGCTCCTTCCAGTGCGGACATCGTCGTCAAGACGTGCTGCCGGGCGAGCGCGGCGGCGTCTTCGGGCCGCCCGTCGGCGATGGCCGCGACCAGGCGCCGGTGCTCGTCGTCGACTTGGCCGGTCCGGGCGGGCGCGGCCAGCGATGTGCGGGTGGAGACGACGATCCGGTCCCACAACCGCTCCAGGGCCTCGGCCGCGGGAGGGTTGTCGGCCAGCCGCGCGATGTGCCCGTGGAACGCACGGTTGCGCCGGACACCTTCGGTGAGATCGCCGCTTCGGGTCGCGCGGTCGGCTTCGGCCGCGAGGTCCTTCAAGCGCGCGAGATCGGCCGGCGCGAGTTCTCCGGAGAACTGGCGGGTCGCCGCCAGTTCGGCGGTCAGCGCTTCCAGCGCGGCGCGGACGAGGTAGGCGTCCTGCAGGGCTTTCGGGTCCAGTTCGACGACCGTCACACCGCGGCGGGCGGGCTCGACCAGGCCGTCGCTTTCCAACCGGCGCAAGGCCTCCCGCACCGGCGTCCGGCTGACGCCGAGCCGATCGCACAGCTCCTGCTCCGTCACCGCCCGCCCCGCCGGGTAGGTCCCGAGCACGATCAGGCCGCGCACGTCTTCGTAGACCGTCTTCACGGTATCCAATGTATACAAAGGCCGCCGGGGTGCGCAACGCCACCACGCGCGCGCCGCCGAACAGGTCCAGAATCGGGGGTATGGCTGACCAGGAATACCGGATCGAACACGACACCATGGGCGAGGTCCGCGTGCCGGCCGCCGCGCTCTACCGGGCGCAGACCCAGCGGGCCGTCGAGAACTTCCCCATCTCCGGCCGGGGCCTGGAGCGCGCCCAGATTCGCGCGCTCGGCCTGCTCAAGGCCGCCGCCGCGCGCGTGAACCGCAAGCTCGGCGTGCTCGACGCCGACGTCGCGGAAGCCATCGCCAAAGCCGCCGACGAGGTCGCCGAGGGCGCCCACGACGCGCACTTCCCCATCGACGTCTTCCAGACCGGGTCCGGGACCTCGTCGAACATGAACGCCAACGAGGTCATCGCCACCCTCGCTTCGCGGGCCCTCGGCCGGGACGTGCACCCGAACGACCACGTCAACGCGTCGCAGTCGTCGAACGACACGTTCCCGACGACCATCCACGTCGCCGCCACCGAAGCGGTCACCAAGGACGTCATCCCGGCGCTGGAGTACCTCGCCGGCGCCATCGAGGTGCGCGCCGCCGAGTGGGCCGACGTCGTGAAGTCCGGCCGCACGCACCTGATGGACGCCGTCCCGATCACGCTCGGCCAGGAGGCCGGCGCGTGGGCGTCGCAGGTCCGGTTCGGCGTCGAACGGCTGAAGTCGGGCCTGCCGCGCCTGGGCGAGCTGCCGATCGGCGGCACCGCCGTCGGCTCGGGTCTCAACGCGCCGGACGGCTTCGGCTCTTCAGTCGCCGCGGAACTCGCCACCGTCACCGGCTTGCCGCTGACCGAGGCCCGCGACCACTTCGAGGCGCAGGCGACGCAGGACAGCGTCGTCGAGACGTCCGGACACCTGCGCACGATCGCCGTGTCGCTCAACAAGATCGCCAACGACCTGCGCTGGCTGGGTTCCGGCCCGCGCACCGGCCTGGCCGAGCTGGCGCTGCCGGACCTGCAGCCGGGCTCGTCGATCATGCCGGGCAAGGTGAACCCGGTGATCCCGGAGGCGACGCTGCAGGTCGTCGCGCAGGTGATCGGCAACGACGCGGCCGTCGCGTTCGCCGGTGCCGCGGGCAACTTCCAGCTGAACGTCAACCTGCCGGTGATCGCGCGGAACGTCCTCGAATCGGCCCGTCTGCTCGCGGCCGTGTCGCGCCTGCTGGCGGACAAGGTCTTCGCGGGCATCACCGTGAACACCGACCGCACGCGCACCTACGCCGAGGGCTCACCGTCGATCGTGACGCCGTTGAACAAGTACATCGGCTACGAAGAGGCCGCCGCGGTCGCGAAGCAGGCGCTCAAGGAGCTGAAGACGATCCGTGAGGTCGTCCTCGAGCGCGGGTATGTGAAGGACGGCAAGCTCACCGAAGAGCAGCTCGACGAGGCGCTCGACGTCCTCCGCATGGCCCGCGGCGGCAAGTGACACCCCGGATCGTGACCTGATCACCGCAACAGGCTTCGCACGCCGACCGACTCCTTGTTCGTCCTCAGACGAACTTGGAGCCGAACGTGAACGCAACCGGTGGACGACCACACGCGGGCTGGTTCCCGGGGCTGCTGACAGCCGGCCTGGCAGCAGCCCTGGGCGTGGCTATCAACGTCGCCACTGACCTGAAGACCGACTGGTGGGCTTGGCTGTGCGTCGTCGCACTCACCGTGGCATCCGGAATCCTGGCCACGGCGATCACCGCACGCACGAGCAACACGCCATCCACTTCGCGGAGCGGAACTCCGGCGCTGGTGAACACTCACAGCTCGGGCGGCCGGCACAACACGACGACGACCACGGTCCACGGAGGCGTCCACTTCAACCCCAAGGCCATTCCGCTCGTGATCACCGTTTCGGTCGTCGTGCTGGTCGCCGCCGGAGGCGGCCTCTGGGCGAGCGGATACTTCGGGAAACCGGCCCAGCAGGACGCATCTTTCCCGGCAGCGGGTTCAGCTCCGAATCCGATCACGGCCGCAGTTCACGCAGTGGCACCGCTGTGCGGGTACCCGTGGGTCACAGCGAAGCGACCGGATCAGATCCACCTCCCGGTCCCGGGTCAGATCATTGCCTACGGCAACTGGTCGGACTGGGCGGAAGTCAGCGACGGAGCCACCTCACCTCCGGGACTGGTGCAGCTGACCATCCAAGGAAGGGACAACGCCCCCGTGACCCTGACCGACATCAGGGTCCGCGTTCTCAATCGCCGCGCTCCCCTGCACGGAACTTCGTTGACCAGGGAGTGTGGTGACCAGGGTGCTATTCGATGGCTCGAAGTGGATCTCGACCGCGATCCGGTCCGGGCGGTGGCGAAGGACCAGTTCGACGCCATGCCGGAGGACACCCCGGCTTGGGAGCGCAAGCCGATCAAGTTTCCCTACACCGTCTCGATCACGAACCCGGAAACGTTCATGATCCAAGCGGAAACAGAGGACTGCGACTGCGATTGGGTCGCCGACGTGTTCTGGTCCGCCCAAGGCAAAACGGGCGTGCTGCCCGTAACCAATTCAGGCAAGCCCTTCCGGACCACCAGCACGAAGAACGCGCAGAGCTGCTCGATTCTGGACACCGAACTGGCCTGCTCCAACTGAACGCCGGCGGCAAGTAGCTCACCGCCGGCGCAGGCGCTTGTCCGCCAGCGCCGGCGGGGTGTAGTCCTTCTCGGCCGGGTTCAGGTCCGTGCCCGGCGGGACGATCTCGTCGATCCGGTCCAGCACGTCGTCGTCCAGCACCAGGTCCGCGCCGGCCAGCAGATCGTCGAGCTGCGCGGGTGTCCGTGGGCCGATGATCGCCGACGTCACGCCCGGGTGGGCCCGGACGAACGCCGTCGCGAGGTGGGTGAGCGGCCGGCCCAGGTCGTCGGCGATCTTCTTCAGCTGCGCGATCGCCTCGAACTTGACGGCGTTCTCCGGCAGCGCCGGGTCGAACTTGTGCGCCTGCAACGTCCGGCGGCCTTCCGAAAGGTCCACATCGGACGGTTTCAGGTACTTGCCGGAAAGCCAGCCGCTGGCCAGCGGGCTCCACGTCAGCACGCCCATGCCGTACTTGCGCGCGGTCGGCAGCACGGCCGCCTCGATCGCGCGGTTGAAGATCGAGTACGGCGGCTGCTCGGCGCGGAACCGGGCCAGGCCCCGCTTTTCCGCCACCCACTGGGCTTCCACGATCTGCTCGGCCGGGAAGTCCGACGACCCGATCGCGCGGACCTTGCCGGCGCGCACGAAGTCCGTCAGCACCGAAAGCGTTTCCTCGATGTCGGTCGTCGGGTCGGGCCGGTGGACCTGGTACAGGTCGACGTAGTCGGTGTCGAGACGGCGCAGGCTGTCGTCCAACGCCCGAGTCAGCCACCGCCGGGAAAGCCCGCCCTGGTTGGGATCGGATCCCATCTGGAAGAAGCCCTTGGTGGCCAGCACGACCTCGTCGCGACGCCCCTTCAGCGCCTTGCCGACGATCTGCTCGTTCTCGCCGTCGGAGTACATGTCCGCGGTGTCCCAGAAGTCGACCCCGGCGTCGAGCGCCGTGTGCAGCATCCGGACCCCCTCTTCGTGATCGGGGTTGCCCCACTTGCCCAGCATCATCGCGCCGAACGCGTACTCGCTGACCGAGATGCCCGTACCGCCCAGAATTCGTCGTTCCATGGGTTCCACCCTGCTGGCGGCAAAAGCACCGGACCAGGTCACGCTCGACCTGGGTCTGCCAGTACCAGGCGGGAAACGTGAGCCGGGGATACTGGAGGCATGAGTGACGCAGCCGAGCTGGGCGCCTTCCTGAAGGCGCGCCGCGCCGCACTGGACCCCGCCGACCTGGGCCTGCCGCCCGGGATCACGCAGCGGCGGGTCAAGGGCCTGCGCCGCGAGGAGCTGGCGCAGCTGTCCGGCATCAGCGTCGACTACTACACGCGGCTGGAGCAGGGCCGCGCGAAGAACGTCTCGGACGCGATCCTCGACGCGTTGGCCCGCGCGCTGCGGCTCAACGCCGGCGAGGAGGCCTACCTGCGCAACCTCGCCGCGCCGAAGCGCCGGGACGACCACGCGCCGCAGCTCGTCCGGCCCGAACTGCAGCAGTTGCTCGACGCGATCCAGGCACCGGCCTTCGTCTTCGGGCGGTACCTGGACGTCCTGGCCTGGAACGCGCTCGGCGGCGCGGTCGCGTTCGCCTTCGCCGACCTCGACGAGCGCAACATGCCGAAGCTCATCTTCACCGACGAACGCGCGAAGCAGCTGCACCCCGAGTACGACGCCGTGTGCCGCGAGCTCGTCGCGAACCTGCGCGCGGAAAGCGGCCGGCACCCCGGCGACCCGCGGTTCGCGCAGCTGATCGGCGAGCTTTCGCTGGCCAGCGAGGAGTTCCGGAAGCTGTGGGCCGAGCACGCCGTCCAGGAGAAGGCGCAGGGGTGGAAGGTGCTGCACAACCCCGTGGTCGGCGAGCTGCGGCTGCGCTACGAGACGCTGCGGCTGCCCCAGGACCCCGACCAGGGCATGGTCGTCTACCACGCCGAACCGGGGTCGGAGACCGAACGCGCGCTGGGCCTGCTGGCCAGCTGGATCGCCGCCGATGAACGACCGGTGAACACTCGGCCGTCACGCACCCACCCGGCGTAACGGCTGCCTAGGCTGCTTCACCTGGGGAGTCGGGGGTAGAGGAGCAGCACGGTGGGCGTCGGCGCGACGATGCAGTCACTCGCCGAAATCCTGAGCTCCGACTCCGGCAGCCTCGTCCTCGGCCTGGCCGCGCTGGTCGCGATCGCCGCGCCGTTCATCGACCGCTACTTCATCCGGCGGCGGCGGATGACGTTCCGCGTCCTCTACAACTCCAAGATCGGGCTGTCCCCGATCGACCTGCACGACGGCGAGAACGGCTCGGCGCAAGCGGCCCCGCAGCTCGAACAGGTCGCGCGGCTGCTCGACCGGATGAGCATCGTCGTCATCCGCGTGCACAACACCGGCAGCTTCGACATCGCGCCGAGCGACTTCGAGATCCCGCTGTCGTTCACCTTCGGCAGCCGGATCGTCTGGGACGCGCGCGTGTCCGACGCGACCGACGACGGCCTGCGCCAGCACGTCCGCGACGGCCTGGAGTTCTTCACGCGCGAGACGCCGCAGAAGCCGGTCGAAGGCGTGAAGCTGTCTCGCGTGCGCGCGCTGCTGCCGAAGCGGTTCGCCGGGCTCGCCGCCGAAGCACCGCCGGAGGCACCCGAGTGGCACGGCGTGCGGTTCGCGCGGCTTTCCTTGAAGCGCAAGGAGAAGTTCAAGCTGGTCGTCGTGCTGCGCGAGTCCGACGAGCACGACGGCGAGATCAGCAAGGAGATCGACCACCACGCGCGGCTCGCGGCCGGCCGGATCAAGGACGACCGCAAGCAGCGCCGGTTCGGCTGGCCGGTCATCACGACGGCCGTCGGGGTGCTGCTGACCGGCGCGCTGCTGGCGACGCTGCTCGTCTCGTGGTCGCGGCCGGGCGACTCCGCGCAGTGCGCCACCGGGAAGCTGTCGGTCGAGGGGTCGAGCGCGTTCGTCCCGATCATCGACAGCATCGCGGCCGAGTACCACGGCCAGTGCGACGGCGCGGCCATCACGACCCGCGCGACCGGCAGCGTCACCGGCGTCCGCGCGCTCGCCCCGGTCGACGCCGCGGGCAAGGACGAGCTGGCGGTGCTCTCGGACGGCCGGTCCGGCGAGGCCGGCCCCGAGCTGGAGGCGAAGGCCGTCGCGGTGGTCGTGTACAGCCTGGTCGTCAACCGCGCGGCCGGGGTCGACAAGCTGACGACCCAGCAGGTCAAGGACATCTTCAGCGGCCGCGTGCGCAACTGGGACCAGCTGCGGCCGGGGCCATCGGTGCCGATCGGGATCGTCGGGCGCGGGCAGGAGTCGGGCACGCGCAAGACGTTCGAGCAGAAGGTGCTGGGCGGCTCGGAGGACAAGCTGACGTCGGACTCGTGCCGCAAGCCCGAGCGCGACCCGGCCGCCGCGACCACCCGCTGCGAGCGCGGCACGACCGCCGAGGTGCTCACCGAGGTCGCGGCCGTACCCGGGGCGATCGGGTACGCCGACGTCCCGGCGGCCAAAACAGCAGCCGCTCGCGACCAGCTCGGCATCGTGCAGCTCGACGGGCACTACCCCGACGTCACGACCGTCGGCGCCGGGTACCGGTTCTGGACCGTCGAGTACCTGTACACGAAGGGCGTGCCCGCGAACGGGAGCGTGCTGAAGCACTTCCTCGACTACCTGGCGAGCCCTACCGCGCGGGCGGAGCTGCAGGACGCCGGGTACACCCCCTGCGTGGCCAAGGACGGGTTGCTCGACCCCCTCTGCACCAGGCCGGACATCTGACCGACGAGAAATTGTCGGTGGCGCGGGTCATGATGTCCGGGTGTTGCTGAGCGAGTTGGTCCGGGCGTCCGCCGAGCTGGCGGCGACGAGGTCCAGGAAGGCGAAGATCGCCCTCCTGGCCGGAGTGCTGCGCGCCGCCGAAGTCGGCGAGCTGCCCGTGGTGATCGCGTACCTGACCGGGCAGACGGCGCAGGACCGGCTGGGTGCGGGCTGGCGCACCCTGGCCGGGCTGGGTGCCGGTGCGGTCCCGGACCCCGTCGTCACGGTGGCCGAGGTGGACACCGCGCTCACCGCGGCGGCCGGCGTCGCGGCGGGCACGGGCTCCGCGACGCGGCGGCAGGAAGTCCTGCGGGCGTTGTTCGAGCGGCTCACGAAGGACGAGCAGCAGTTCATGTTCCGGCTGGTCACCGGCGAGCTGCGGCAGGGTGCGCTGGAAGGCGTGATGGTCGACGCGGTCGCGGCGGCGGCCGAGGTACCGGCCGAGGACGTGCGGCGGGCGTTCATGCTGTCCGGGAAGCTGGGCGTCACCGGGGTCGCCGCGATCACCGGCGGGCAGGCCGCGCTGGCGGAGTTCCGGCTCACGCTGGGCACGCCGATCAAGCCGATGCTGGCGTCACCGGCGGAGTCGCTCGACGAGGCCGTGGCCGAGCACGCCGAGGCGATCGTCGAGTACAAGATGGACGGTGCGCGGATCCAGGTGCACCGGCAGGGCGACGAGGTGCACGTCTGGACGCGGACGCTGCGCGAGATCACCGGGAGCGTCCAGGAGCTGGTCGAGCTCGTGCGGGCGCTGCCGTGCGAATCGGTGGTGCTGGACGGCGAAACGCTCGCCCTGACCGACGCGGGGCGGCCGCGGCCGTTCCAGGACACGATGAGCCGGTTCGGCAGCACGCGCGAGGAGCAGGTCAAGGCGTTGCTGCTGCGGCCGTACTTCTTCGACTGCCTGCACCTCGACGGCGTCGACCTGCTGGACGCGCCGCTGTCCGAACGCAACGCGGCGTTGCGCAAGGTCGCCGGGGCGCACGTGATCCCCGGCGAGGTCGGCGTGGCGGGGGCGGCCGCGGTCCTGGAGGCGGCGATGGAAGCCGGGCACGAAGGGGTGATGGTCAAGGACCTGGCGTCGCCGTACGCGGCCGGACGGCGCGGGCGGGCGTGGCTGAAGGTCAAGCCGGTGCACACGATCGACCTGGTGGTGCTCGCGGCCGAGTGGGGCCACGGGCGGCGCACGGGCACGCTGTCGAACCTGCACCTGGGCGCCCGCGACCCGGACGGCGGCCCGCCGATCATGGTCGGCAAGACGTTCAAGGGCATGACCGACGAGATCCTCGCGTGGCAGACGAGGACGTTCCAGGAGATCGAGACCCACCGCGACGACTGGACGGTGTACGTACGGCCGGAGGTGGTGGTCGAGATCGAGCTGGACAGCGCCCAGGTTTCGACGCGCTATCCCGGTGGCCTGGCGCTGCGGTTCGCGCGGGTCGTCCGCTACCGCCCGGACAAGGACCCGGCGGACGCGGACACGATCGACACGGTCCGCGGCCTGCTGCACGGCGACCGGTCGGAAGGGAGCTGACGACGAAAGTAGCGATCACGACATCTCGCGCGTTGACGGTGCTTTCCTCGTAAAAGGAAAGACGAAAGTCGATGTTGCCTTCTCCCGGTCCTGAGCAGAGTGGCTGACGGAGTTTCCTTCGGCCGTGGGAGAAAGCATGAGATTGCGCGCTGTGTCCGGCTTGCTCGCGAGCACCACCCTGCTCGTGACCGCGTTCGCGGCGCCCGCCGGTGCGACGCCGGTACCGAGCACGCCGAACGCCGGGCACCAGCCGTCGAAGCACCACTTCTCGGCGGCCGCGCAGTCGTTCGTCGGCGCCGACACCGTGCAGAAGCGCGTCGCCAAGCTGGAGGCGGCGATGGCGTCGCTGCCGAAGGAAAGCACCGCGTACAACGCGACGAAGCTGTGGAACGCCGGCATCACCGGCGCGGGCAGCACCGTCACGACGCTGGTGTCCTTCGGCGACGACCAGGTCAAGCAGGTGCTCGACACCTACTCGAAGAACCACGGCCTGCCGCCGGCGAACGTCGAGGTCATCGAGCCGTCCGGCGCGGTGCCCGCGTGCACCGACCCCGGCGTCGACACCGCGACCTGCCAGGGCTGGGGCGGCGAGACCGACCTCGACGTCACGATGATGCACGCCATGGCACCGAACGCGAAGATCATCGTCGCGGCGACGCCGGTCGCGGAGACGCAGGGTTTCACCGGCCTGCCCGAGATGATGCACGCGGTCGACTACCTGACCGAGCACAAGCTGACCGACGTCATCTCGATGAGCTTCGGGACCACGGAAGAGAACTTCCCGTCGTTCGACTCGATCAAGACGCTCGACCCGGCGCTCGATCGCGCGAGCAAGGCGGGCATCACGATGGTCGCGTCCTCGGGTGACGACGGCCCGACCGGCGGGTACCTCTACGGCCCGGGCAACTACCCGTACCGCGTCGCGAGCTGGCCGGCGTCCGACCCGCGCGTCACGACGCTGGGCGGCACGCAGCTGCACCTCGACGCGAACGGCGCCCGCACCAAGGCCGACGACGTCGTGAACGTCGCCGACAACGGCTTCTCCGAAGGCGCCGGGCTGTCGAAGACCTACGCGCGGCCGAACTGGCAGGACGGCGTCAAGAAGATCACCGGCAGCAAGATGCGGTCGTTCCCGGACATCAGCATGGAAGGCGTCTACGGGACTTCGCAGTCCGCGCCGCTGTTCGCCGGCGTGCTCGCGCTCGCGGTGCAGGCCAAGCACGGCAAGCTCGGCCAGATCAACCCGGCGCTGTACACGAAGCTCGGCCCGCAGGGCACGAAGGCGGGCATCGTCGACGTGACCGAAGGCGACAACAGCCAGGACGGCGTCACCGGCTTCACCGCGGCGAAGGGTTTCGACATCGCCAGCGGCTGGGGCACGGTCGACGCGTCGGTGTTCGTCCCCGCACTGGTGAAGGCGCTGCGCTGACCAGTTAACCGGAAACGGTGACATTCGGTTTTTTCGACGCGAACAAATGTCAGGATTTTTACCGACAGGACGAAGATCCGGTCACCGCTACGATGCTGCTCCCTGAAGACCCGCTCAGTCCCCGAGCGGTCATGGAGGAGCACAAGTGGCAAGCAAAGAAGAGATGAAAGCGGCGATCCACGCCGCCTTCGACGGGGCTGTCGCCGACGGGCCCGGCTACACCAAGGTGTACGGCGCGGAAATCAAGCAAAAGAACTTCATCGTTTTCCGCACCACCACCGTCAGCAATTTCGCGATCGGTTTCCGGCCGGGCTCGACCGACCTCGTGATCGTCCCGCTCGCCGAAAAGAGCGGGACGATCACGGCGGGCACCCCGCTGACGATCACCGACGCGAACCGCGCTTCGGTCAAGAAGCGCGACCTGCAAGGCCGGTTCGTCATCAAGACGACGGACGGGCAGAGCTTCAGGCTCAGCATCATCCCCTCCGTGCCGAAGCTGCTCGCGGCCAGCTACCAGCTGCCCGTCGACCAGAAGGCCGAGTACGAGGCGTTCACCACCCTTCGGGACGCTCTCACCACGGCTTGAGGTTTCGCGCGCCCCGGTGCCGGACAGCGCCGGGGCGCCCCCGATCGAAGTTGCGCCGGGCCGGCCGTCCACAGTGGAGCTAAGCTCCGGAAATGCGCAGCGAGACGCTCACCCGGGCCTGGTTCGCGGTCACCGCCGTGGTCGCGTTGACCGGCCTCGTCAGCCAGGTCGTCGCCACCGCGTCCGATCCGGACGGTCGCCTCGCGAACCTGCTCTGCTTCTTCACCATCGACTCGAACCTGCTGGTCGCCATCACTTCGGCACTGGTCGCGCTCGGCGTCGCCCGCGGCCGGCTGTTCACCGTCCTCTGGCTCGACGCGCTCGTCGGCATCATCGTGACCGGCATCGTCTACCAGGTCGCTCTCGCCGGCCTGTACGAGCTGCACGGCCTCCCGCTGTTCTCCGACACCATGCTGCACAAGGTCACGCCGATCCTGTTCGTGCTCGGCTGGCTCCTCGCGGCGCCACGCGGCGTGCTGACCTGGTCCACCGTCTGGTGGTCGCTGCTCTACCCGCTGGCCTGGCTCGCCTTCACGCTGCCGCGCGGCGCGCTCACCGGCTTCTACCCGTACCCGTTCGTCGACGCCGGCGCGCTCGGCTACGGCCGGGTCGCGCTCAACTGCGTCTTCATCGGGCTGTTCTTCACCGCGCTCGCCGCCGGCGCGTTCCTCTACGACCGCCGGCTCACGCCCGCACCCGGCGGAACGCGTTGAGCCCGTCGCTCAACCCGGCCTGGACCAGCGTCGGCAGCGCGCCGCGCCGGTCGGCCGGCTTGCCCGCCGCGATCCGGTGCATCTGGCGGGTGTGCCACTGGATCTCGAGGAGGCTGTCGGCCAGCCGGATGCCGGTCTTCGGGCAGCGCCGTTCCGCTCGGACGTCTTCGCCGCCGAGCAGCCGCGCCGGCAGCCCCGGGTCGACGATCAGCGGCCGCCCGAGCCCGACGACGTCCAGCGCACCCGAACGCAGTGCCTCCTCCATCCCGTCCCGCGTCGCGAAGCCGCCGGTGACCATCAACGCGACGTCGGACACCGAACGCGCCTTCGCCGCGTAGTCCAGGAAGTACGCTTCGCGCGCCTGAGTGCTCGCCCGTCCGGAGCCCATCATCGCAGCCTTCTCGTACGTGCCACCGGAAACTTCCAGCAGGTCGACACCGGATTCGCCGAGTTCGCGCACGACCTCCAGGGACTCCTCCTCGGTGAAGCCGCCGCGCTGGAAGTCCGCGCTGTTCAGCTTCACCGCCACCGGAACGTCGTCGCCCACCGCCGACCGCACCCGCCGCACGACCTCCAGCAGGAACCGGCGCCGGCGCACCGCGTCCCCACCCCACGCGTCCGTACGCAGGTTCGTCAGCGGCGACAGGAACTGGGAAACGAGGTAGCCGTGGGCGCCGTGGATCTGGACGCCGTGGAAGCCCGCGTCGACGAACGTCCGCGCCGCAACGGCGAAGCGTTCGATGATCGCTTCGATCTCTTCGCCGGTCAACGCGCGCGGAGCGGCGAAGGCGGTGCGGATACCCCGGCTGCCGAAGGCCACGGCGGACGGCGCCACCGGCTCGCGCGAGAGGTACCGCGGGCTCTGCCGGCCGGGGTGGTTGAGCTGCACCCACAGCCGCGTGTCGGTGCCGTCGACCGCGCGCGCCCAGGCGCGGAAGCCGGCCGGGTCCGCGGAAGCCGTCACGTTGCGCGGCTCGCCGAGCGCGGCCGGGTCGACCATGACGTTGCCCGTGACGAGCGTCCCGGCGCCGCCGCGGGCCCAGGTGCGGTACAGCTCGTGCAGTTCGCGCGTCGGGGCGTTGCGCCGGTCGCCGAGCTGCTCGCTCAGAGCCGACTTGGCCAGGCGGTTCGGCAGCACGGCGCCGCAGCGCAGCTTCAGCGGTTCGGCCAGGAGCGTCATCGCGTCCCCTCTCGAACTTACTCGAAGTAAGGTGACGCGAGAGTAGCATACCGTCGGTATGTCATCTACCCGCCGAATGACCGTTAGGGTCGCCCCATGACGGCGATCGTGCAGAACCTGGTGACGTCCGGAACCTTCCAGCTCGACGGGGGCAGCTGGGACGTCGACAACAACGTGTGGATCGTGGGCGACGACACGGCGGTGATCGTGATCGACGCGGCCCACGACGCGAAGGCGATCGAAAACGTCATCGGCGACCGGAAACTGGCCGCGATCGTCTGCACCCACGCGCACAACGACCACGTCAACGCCGCCCCGGAGCTCGCCGCGGCCACCGGCGCGCCGATCCTGCTGCACCCCGACGACCGCGTCCTGTGGGACCAGACCCACCCGGACCGCGCGCCCGACGGCGAGCTGAAGGACGGCCAGACGATCACGATCGCGGGCACGGCGCTGCGGGTCGTCCACACACCGGGACACGCGCCCGGCGCCGTGTGCCTGTACGCCGAAGAGCTGGGGGTCGTGTTCACCGGCGACACGCTGTTCCACGGCGGCCCCGGCGCCACCGGACGGTCCTATTCGGACTACCCGACCATCGTGAAGTCCATCCGCGAGAAGCTGTTCACGCTCCCGGAGGCGACGAAAGTCCACACGGGCCACGGCGAAGGCACGACGCTCGGCGCGGAGAAGACGGCTTCGGGCGGCTGGGACGCGGCTTAGGAAAAGGCGGCACTTTCACGTGAAAGTGCCGCTCAGGCGGTGTGCTTCCGGGCGACGAGGGCGAACGCCTCGATCGCCCGGTCCAGCTCGACCACGGCGTCCCGGACGGCCGTCGGCAACACGACCCGGGTGAACTCGCCCCCGTCGTCCGGCTCGTGCCGCACGTGGTGCAGGTCCATGTCCTTCCGCCGCACCTCCCTGGCCGCCTCCACAAGCTCGTCCGGCCCGCTCATCACCAGGAGCCCCAGCAGGGACCGCATCTCCGCCCGCACCGTGTAGTACTCGTCTTCGTAGCCCGTGACCCGCTCGGCGTCCGCGCCCTGGCGGTGGCTGACGTTGATGCTGACCAGGTGCTGGCGCGCCCGGGCGGCGGCTTCGATGTACTTGCCACAGCGGTCGGCCCGGTCCTGACGCAATTTCGCGCGCCTCGCCGCGTTCAGCTTCCACGGCTCGAGCAGCGCCCCCAGCGTCACGCCGATCAGCGACGCGACCGCGGCGATGACCGCGGCGCCGAGCGCCGTCAGCACGTCAGCCTTGGTGCGCTCGGCGACACCCGTACGCGCTGCTTCGCCTCCGCGACCAGCGCGAGCGCCCACTGCTGCAGGCCGGCGACGTCGATGCCGTGTGACGGCTCGCTCCGGAACGGCTCGATGTTCGCCGCCCCGCGTTCCAGCAGGGACACCGCGCCGACGTTGTTGCCGCGCGCCGCGTGCGTCAGCCCCACCGCCAGCTGGGCCAGGCCGCGCCACAATTCGCGGTCGGGGCCGTCGGTCGTCTTCCACGCGTCCTCGAAGACCTCGTGCGCGTGGAACGGCTTGCCGTCGTCGAGCAGCCGTTGCGCCTCCGCAAGCGTTTGCGCCGGCGTTCTCTCGATGCCTTCGGGCTGGCGCTCGACGCCGTCGGCGCCGTACGGCAGCGGGCGGCCGAGACCGTCACGCGGCCGTGCGTTGCGTGCGCGTCCCTCGGTGTCCCGGTCGCGGCGGCTCATGCCCTCGATCCTGCCACGGGCCCGCCGGGTAGTCTGGTGACTCGTGCGTTTCCTCGACGGCCACCGGCCCGCCCACGACCTGACCTACGACGACGTGTTCCTGCTGCCGAACCGTTCGGACGTGGAGTCCCGCTTCGACGTCGACCTCGCCACCGCGGACGGCACCGGCGCCACCATCCCGATCGTCGTCGCCAACATGACCGCGGTCGCCGGCCGGCGGATGGCCGAGACCGTCGCCCGCCGCGGTGGGCTGGTGGTGCTCCCCCAAGATGTGGACAGCACCGCCGTCGCGGAAATCGTCGGCTGGGTGAAGAGCCGGCACACGGTGTGGGACACGCCGCTGGTGCTGACCGGCGGTGACGCCGTCGCCGACGCGCTCAACCTGGTGCACAAGCGCGCCCACGGCGCTGTCGTGGTCGTCGACGGCGAAGGCCGCCCGGTCGGCATCGTCGACGAAGCGGCCTGCGCGGGTGTCGACCGCTTCGCGCGCCTCGCCGACGTCGCGCAGCCCGCGGCCGTCGCGGTGCCGCTGACCACGCCGTCGCGCGAAGTCTTCGAGCAGCTGCACAGCCACGGCGCTTCGCTCGCGCTGGGTCTCGACGCCGAAGGCCGCCTCGCGGGCGTGCTGACCGCCGTCGGCGCGCTGCGCGCGGACATCTACACCCCGGCCGTCGACGACGCCGGCAAGCTGCGCGTCGCCGCCGCGGTCGGTGTCAACGGCGACGTCGCGGCGAAAGCCGAAGCCGTGCTCGCCTCCGGCGTCGACGTGCTGGTCGTCGACACCGCGCACGGTCACCAGGAGAAGATGATCGCCGCGCTGAAGGCCGTCCGGTCGGTGTCGCCGAAGGTCCCGGTGGTCGCCGGGAACGTCGTCACCGCGGAAGGCACGCGCGACCTGATCCAGGCCGGCGCCGACGTCGTCAAGGTCGGGGTCGGGCCGGGCGCGATGTGCACGACCCGGATGATGACCGGCGTGGGCCGGCCGCAGTTCTCCGCGGTCGCCGAGTGCGCGGCCGCCGCGCGTGAGCTGGGCAAGCACGTCTGGGCCGACGGCGGCGTGCGGCACCCGCGGGACGTCGCGCTGGCGCTGGCCGCGGGGGCGTCCGCGGCGATGGTCGGCTCGTGGTTCGCCGGTACCTACGAATCGCCCGGTGACCTGCGGTTCGACGAGCAGGGCCGACCGTACAAGGAGTCGTTCGGGATGGCGTCGAAGCGCGCGGTGGGCGCGCGGACGCGGACGGACAACGTCTTCGACCGCGCCCGCAAGGCGTTGTTCGAGGAGGGCATCTCGTCGTCGCGGATGGCGCTCGACCCGCAGCGCCCGGGCGTCGAGGACCTGCTGGACTCGATCGGCTCCGGCGTCCGTTCTTCCTGCACTTACGCGGGCGCGCGCACCCTGGAGGAGTTCCACGAGCGCGCGCTGCTGGGCGTCCAGTCGGCAGCGGGCTTCGCGGAAGGCCGCCCGCTCCCCTCGGGCTGGTAGAACGCCGTGAATGGCACATTGAGGGACTAAGTGTCCCTCAATGTGCCATTCACGGACTTGGGTCTAGCCGTGGTCCTCCAGCATTTCGGTGACCAGCGCCGCGATCGGCGAACGCTCCGAGCGGGTGAGGGTCACGTGCGCGAACAGCGGGTGGCCCTTCAGCTTCTCGATCACCGCCGAGACGCCGTCGTGCCGGCCGACGCGCAGGTTGTCGCGCTGGGCGACGTCGTGCGTGAGCACCACCCGGGACGCCGTGCCGAGCCGCGAGAGCACCGTCAGCAGGACGTTCCGTTCCAGTGACTGCGCCTCGTCGACGATGACGAACGTGTCGTGCAGCGAGCGGCCGCGGATGTGGGTCAGCGGGAGCACCTCGAGCATGCCGCGGTCGAAGACCTCGTCGAGGACCTCCTGGCTGACCAGCGCGCCGAGCGTGTCGAACACCGCCTGCGCCCACGGCTGCATCTTCTCGCTCTCGGACCCGGGCAGGTAGCCGAGGTCCTGGCCGCCGACCGCGTAAACCGGCCGGAACACCACGACCTTGCGGTGCTGACGGCGTTCCATCACCGCCTCGAGGCCGGCGCACAGCGCGAGGGCCGACTTGCCGGTGCCGGCCCGTCCGCCCAGCGAGACGATGCCGACGTCGGAGTCGAGCAGCAGGTCGAGCGCGACGCGCTGCTCGGCGCTGCGGCCGTGCAGGCCGAACGCCTCGCGGTCGCCCCGCACCAGCCGGATGCGCTTGTCCGCCGTGATCCGCCCCAGCGCGCTGGAGCTGCCCGCGAGCAGCCGCAGCCCGGTGTGGCAGGGCAGCTCGGCGAGCTCGTCCATGCCGTACTCGACCGGGTCGACGGTGCTGCCGCCGAACAGCGCGTCCAGCACTTCCTGCTGGACGTCGACGTCCGCCATGCCGGTCCAGCCGGACGGCGTCACCTCCTGCGCGCGGTACTCGTCCGCCTCGAGACCGACGGCCCCGGCCTTGACCCGCAGCGGGATGTCCTTCGTCACCAGGGTGACCGCCGGGAACTCCGCCGCCAGGTTGAGCGCGCAGGCGAGGATCCGGTGGTCGTTGGAGTCGGTGCGGAACCCGGACGGGAGCACCGACGGGTCCGAGTGGTTCAGCTCCACCTGCAGCGTGCCGCCGTGGTCCCCGATGGGGAGTGGCGCGTCGAGCCTGCCGTACTGCCGGCGCAGGTCGTCGAGCATGCGCAGGGATTCCCGGGCGAACCAGCCGAGCTCCGGGTGGTGGCGCTTCGCCTCCAGTTCACTGATGACGACCAGCGGAAGCACGACAGCGTGCTCGGCGAACCGAGTGACCGCCCACGGGTCCGACAAGAGGACCGACGTGTCGAGCACGTACATGTGCTGCTGGGATTCGGGCGAGGTCGAGGCTTTCTCCGGGCCAGGAACGGCACCGGTCGAAGAGTGGCCAGAGGCCTTACGGGGCAAACGCTGCGCAGTCACGACGGCATCTCCCTCGAGGGCGTGTGCACCTCACGCCCGCACTCGCTGGGCCGGGCACCTCCCTGGCTGGACCACTCCTCCTGACCTCCTGCGTCAGGTGGCGCGGCCACGAGGGCCGGGTGCCGGCCCCCTCGTGCGTCTCGCGGACGGCTGCGCCGCCCCCTCGATCACCGTCACGACCAGGGCCTCCCGCGAGGACCCGCACGGAACGCGTGCCCTCTCCTCGGAAGGTACCTACGAATGAGGGATCGCGCAGGGAGCCAACACGGTGATTCGCCAGATCGTCACCTCACTGTCGGTCGTCCGACATCGACGTGCCGTGACGACTACTCTTCGTGTGCGACGTCCCGATCGGTGCACCCCCGTCGGAATGATCTTGGAGAAATTGCTGACCCGTCGTATTCACAAGATCGATTGCCGCGCTTTTACCACGTCCGGTAGCGTGGCGCATTTTGCGCCGCCAAGAGAGAACCGGTCCGAGTGAAAGCGCCTGCTGCAGGCTCACACAATGGGCGTACAACCCGGACGAGACGCCAGTTCGACAGGTAATTTTCTGACTGCGGGACACACCACCGGACCCCCGGTGCCCCAATTCCAACAGTTCTACTTAGGAGTGTGCGAAGTGCTGAAGAAGGCTGGTTTCGTCGCGGCCACCGCTGCGGGACTCATGATGATCGGCAGCACCGCGTTCGCCGCGACGGGCGACACGACGGGCACCCCGGACCCGACGTTCGGCGACGCCTACGCCACGTTCATCGAGGGCGGCGGCGCCCTGGGCTACGGCGCGGCCTCCCTGGTCGCGGGTGCCTACACCGGCATCGCCACGACGCCGGCGCTGATCCTCCACTCGCTGGAGCACCACCACCACTGAGTGTGGCTTGCGAAGGGGCCCCGGAGTTCGCTCCGGGGCCCCTTCGGCGTCTTATGAGCCGAACCGGCGGTGACGCCAGGCGTAGTCGCGCATCGCGCGCAGGAAGTCGACGCGGCGGAATGCGGGCCAATACGCTTCGGTGAACCAGAATTCCGAATGCGCGGACTGCCACAGCAGGAATCCGGAAAGCCGTTGTTCACCGGAAGTGCGGATAATGAGGTCAGGATCCGGCTGTCCCGACGTGTAGAGGTGCTCGGAGATGTGGTCGACGTCGAGGATCTTCGCGAGTTCGTGAATGGTCCGGCCCTCGTCGGCGTGCTGGAGCAGCAGCTTGCGCACGGCGTCCGCGATTTCCTGGCGCCCGCCGTAACCGACGGCGACGTTGACCTCCATCCCGGTCCGCCCCTCGGTGCGCGCGGCGGCTTCGCTGAGTCGCTTGGCGACGTCGCTGGGTAGCAGGTCCAGGGCCCCGACGATCCGCAGCTGCCAGCTCTTGCCGGGCGCGGCCAGCTCGTCGGTGACGTCGGTGATGATCTTCAGCAGCGGCGTGAGCTCGTCCGGGTCGCGGTTGAGGTTGTCGGTCGAGAGCAGCCACATGGTGACGACCTCGACCTCGGCCTCCTGGCACCAGCTGAGGAAGTCCGCGATCTTCTTCGCGCCGGCCCGATGGCCGTCCGCTACGTCCGAAAAGCCGGCTTCGCGAGCCCAGCGGCGGTTACCGTCGAGCATGATCGCGATGTGCCGGGGATGGCGGCCGGCGGCTTGCTGGATGAGGCGTCGGCCATAGACGCTGTAGACGACGTCGGACAAGAAGGAACGCACGCTCACGTCGAGGCAGCCTACGCACCCGGTGTGAGGCGCGTGACTCGACCGCTGCCGGCGAACCTACGGTCCCGTAACCTGGAAGGGTGAGCGTGACGACGGAACCACCCGAGCCCGTAGTGGACCTCCGCCCGCGGTTGCGAGGCCACATCCACTTCTGGACGTTCTTCGGTGCCTTGGCCGCGGCGGCGGCGCTGATCTCTTTGGCGGCGTCCACTGTGTCGCCTCTCGCGACGTTGGCGACGTCGGTTTACGGGTTGACGGTCCTTGGGCTGTTCGGGGTCAGTGCCCTGTACCACCGGCGGTTTTGGAGCCCGCGGGCTTACAAGTGGATGAAGCGTGCTGACCACTCGATGATTTTTCTTTTCATCGCGGGGACTTATACGCCGTTCACCTTGTTGGCCATGTCTCAGCCGACCGGGTATGTGATCTTGTCGATCGTTTGGGGTGGGGCTGTTCTTGGGGTTGCTCTCAAGATGCTTTGGCCTCATGCTCCGCGGTGGGTTGGGGTGCCGATCTACATCGCCTTGGGGTGGGTGGCGGTTTTCGTCTTCCCTGAGCTTTTGAACCATGCCGGGGTTGCGGCCTTGGTGCTGCTTTGCGTGGGTGGGTTGTTCTACACCCTTGGTGCTGTGTTTTATGCCGTGAAGTGGCCTAATCACTTCCCGGATACCTTTGGGTATCACGAATACTTTCATGCCTGTACTGTTTTGGCTGCCGTTTCGCATTACATTGCCATCTGGCTTGCCATGTACGCTTGATCTGGCATGCCCCTTCATCCCGATCTCTTTATTGTGACTACGGCCGGCGGCACCGCGTCAAGGCGGGACAGCGTGCCTTGACCCGGCGTCGCCGGCCGTGTTCTGGCTTGGGATCGGGATGCAGGGGCGGGTCTGGATACGGGGTGGTCCTCTTTTGATGCCGGCTGCCTGTTTGGCTGCTGGCTCCCGCCCTTTGTGCTGTCGGCTGCCGGTTTGGCTGCTGGCTCCTGCCTTCTGCGCTGTCGGCTGCCGGGTTGGCCTGTGGCTCCCGCCTTTGCGCTGTCGGCTTCCAGCTTGGCCTGTGGCTCCCGCCGTTTTCGCCGTCGGCTGGCGGTTTTCCTTTGGCTCCTGCTCAGCCGAACATGCCCGGCTGGTACTCGCCTGCCGGGTTGCGGGCGATTACGTTCAGCCTGTTCCACGTGTTGATCTCGGCCACCAAGCACACCAGCGCGCCGATCTGCTCCTCGTCGTAGTGCTTGCGGACCTGCTCCCACGTCTCGTCGCTCACTCCCGCGTGGTTGTCCGCCAGGCGCGTTCCCTCCTCGGCCAGTGCCAATGCCGCGCGCTCTGCCTCCGTGAACACCACCGCTTCGCGCCACGCCGCCACCATTGCCAAGCGGACCGCCGTCTCGCCCGCTGCTGCCGCGTCCTTCGTGTGCATGTCCAGGCACATTCCGCAGCCGTTGATCTGGCTCGCGCGGATCTTCACCAGCTCCTGCGTCGCCTTCGGGAGGGATGACTCCTCGATCGGCCTCGATGCCGCGATCAGGCGCTTGAAGAACTTGCTCGTGACCTCGTTCTCGAACATGTTGAACCGCGGTTCCATGACCGTTCCCTTCGTCGGTGTCACACCCTTGACGACGTGCGCGCCGGCGTTGTGACAGCTTCACGAGTGGCGCCGGTCACATGCACACCTTCGCGCCATCACCCACCCTCTTGATCACCGCTTACACACACCCTTCGACCTGCGGAAACTCACCCGACCTCGCCAGCGGGCCGCTTCTCAAACCACCACTTTCCGGGGTCACCCACGGGAACACCACGACGGTTGCCGTGATCAGCGGGGCGTCCCACCGTGGCTCCTACAAGCACCGACGCGCGAAAGGAGCAGCACCGCGATGGCCAAGACCATGCAGCCCCAGGAGCTCATCGACAGTGCCGTGGTCGACCCGGCCGGGAACAAGCTCGGGAAGGTCGGCAACGTCTACCTCGCCGACGCCACGCACCAACCCGAGTGGATCACCGTCAAGACCGGCCTGTTCGGCACCAAGGAGAGCTTCGTCCCGCTCTCCGGCGCCCACACCGACAAGGATGGCGTGCACGTCCAGGTCGACAAGGACGCCGTCTCGGACGCGCCGCGCATCGATGCCGATGGGCACCTCTCGCCCGAGGAAAGCACCCAGCTCTACCAGCACTACGGCCTGCCCGTGCCGCGGACGTCGCCGGATGGCCGGATGGGTGACCGGACCCAGGGCCGGGACCCCGCCATGGGTGGCCGCGGCCGGGCCGGGATGGACGCCGGGACCCGGGGGAAGGCCGACAAGGACGCCATGACGCGGTCCGAGGAACGGCTGAACGTCGGCACCGAGCAGGTCGAGACCGGGCACGTGCGGCTGCGCAAGTACGTCGTCACCGAAGAGCAGCAGGTCACCGTCCCCGTGCGGCACGAAGAAGTGCGCATCGAACGTGAGCCGATCAAGGACGGGCAGCGCGGGGCCGAAATCGGTGAGGCCGAACAGGACGTCGTCCTGCACGCCGAGAAACCCGTCGTGAGCAAGGAGAGCGTGCCGGTCGAACGGGCTCGGCTGCGCAAGGAGACGGTGACCGACGAACAGACGGTCTCCGGCAAGGTCCGCAAGGAACAGTTCGAAGTGACCGATGACGAGGGCAAGAAGCACCGCCGGTCCTGACGAACGCGCGGGGGTGGCCGGTTCCCGACACCGGCCACCCCTTCGTCATGCCCGCAGCATCGGCGCCGCCAGGAACTGCTCCGGGATGGCGAACGCGTCCACCAGCGCCCGCGCGTGGGGACGCAGCTGGGCGCACAGGCTGTTCACCGCCGCCGTCACGGCCTTGCCGCGCGACGCCGTCAAGCGGCCGTGGCCCAGGAACCAGGCCAGGTCCTCCTCTATCGCTGATAGAGCGTAGAGGTCGCAAACCCTCTCCAGCAGTGATCGGGCGTCCGGGTCCTCGCAGCGCTCGACCGCCGCCGCGAACGCCTCCAGCACCAGCCGCTCCATGTGGACGCGGCCCGCGCGCAGCACGTGGTCCTGCGCCGCGTTGAACACCCCGAACGGGTCCTCGGCCGCCTTGCGCAGGCGCTTCGCCACTCCCTCGACCACGTGTTCCTCGCGGTCTTCGAACAGCTTCAGCTGCCACTCGCGGCGGAAGAAGACGTCCGAATCGGACCCTTCGGTGAGCGACTCGAGCGCCTTGCGCACCGACGTCCGCTCCAGGATCGCGCCGACCACCTGGTCGGTGAAGAACCGGGCCGTGGCCAGCGGCGAGAGGTCCTGGAAGTCCTGCTTGTAGCTGGTCAGCAGGCCCTTCGCGACCAGCTGCAGCAGCACCGTGTTGTCGCCTTCGAACGTCGTGAAGACGTCCGTGTCGGCCTTCAGGCCCGGGAGGATGTTCTCCGCGAGGTAGCCCGCGCCGCCGCAGGCTTCGCGCGCCGCCTGGATCGTGGCCGTCGCGTGCCACGTGTTGAGCGCCTTCAACCCGGCCGCGCGCGACTCCAGCTCGCGCTGCTCCTCCTCCGGCGCCGACGAGTCGATGTCGTGCAGCTTCGACACCAGCTCTTCCTGCGCGAAGTGCAACGCGTACGTCTTCGCCAGCGCCGGCAGCAGCTTCCGCTGGTGCCCGAGGTAGTCGAGGATGACGACCTCGTCGCCGTCCGGCGTCAGGAACTGGCGGCGCTGCTCGCCGTAGCGGATCGCCAGGGCCAGCCCGCGTTTCGTCGCGCTCCCCGCGCTGCCGCCGACGCTCACCCGGCCGCGGATCAGCGTGCCCAGCATCGTGAAGAACCGGCGGCTGTCGCTCTCGATCGGGCTGGAGTACGTCCCGTCCTCGGCGACGTCGCCGAAGCGGTTCAGCAATGCCTCGCGGGGAACCCGGACGTTGTCGAAGCTCAACCGTCCGTTGTCGACACCGTTCAGGCCCGCCTTCGGGCCGCAGTCCTCGATGGACACTCCCGGCACCGGTGCGCCGGACTCGTCCCGGATCGGCACCATGAACGCGTGCACACCCCGGGATTCCCCGCCGGTGACCAGCTGCGCGAACACCACCGCCATCCGGCCGTCGCGGGCGGCGTTGCCGATGTATTCCTTCTGCGCCATGGTATCCGGGGTGTGCACGACGAACCCGCCGTCGGCGAAGGTCGCCGTGGTGCGCAGGTGCTGGACGTCGGAACCGTGGCCGTGCTCGGTCATCGCGAAGCAGCCGAGCAGGCCCAGGTCCATGATGTCGCGCAGGTACCGCTCGTGGTGGCGCTCGGTGCCGAGCAGCTGGACGGCGCCGCCGAACAGTCCCCATTGGACACCGGCCTTCACCATCAGCGACAGGTCGCCGTAGCCGAGCAGCTCGAACGACGTCACCGAGCCGCCGACGTCACCGCCGCCGCCGTACGCCGGGTCGAAACCCAGGCCGGGCCGGTCGGTTTCGGCGAGCGCGCGCAGCTGGTCGAGCACCTGGGCGCGGTGCGCTTCGACGCCGAGGTCCACCGGGTCCCGGAACTCCGCGCCGGCCATCTGCGCGCGGACGCCGCGGCGCAGCTCGGCCCAGCGGCCGTCGAGGACGGTGGTCAGCGCGTCCGGATCCACCTTCGAGGGCACTTCGGGAACGTCCACGGCTACCTCCGGAAAGGACTGACGGCAGGCTTCCTACTCGTTGGTAGTAAGCCTGCCGCAGCCGCGCCGATCGCGCAGGGTCAGATCGGCTTGCCGTTCACCATCACATCGGTGAACTTGGCGTTGTCCACGTACTTCAGCGTGTTCGACGTGTCCGACACTCCCTCAAACGTGGAGTTCGCCACGGTGAACCCGTGCACGTGGGCGTTCGAAAGCCCGCTGACGTCGAACGTCTTGCCCGCGATCTTCGTGCTCGCGCAGTCGCTGATCGTGAACGGCCCGAAGGACGGGACGTGGTCGCCGGTCTGGCTGTTGTACGTCGACGTCACGAACACGAAGTTCCGCGCGAAGGTGCCGCTGACGCTGTCGAGGTTGATGTTCTCCGAGAACCCGCCACGCAGCGTGTTCGACTTAACGTACAGCGCGAACTTCGTGTCACCCTGCACGGTGAGCCGGTACGCGTAGACGTTGCGGATCCCGCCGGTCTGCTCGCTGCCGCAGGTGATCGCGCCCCAGTTGCCGTTCATCACGCAGTTCACGACGACGAGGTTCTGGCACGGGACGTTCACCCGCCGCCCGTCGGCGTCACGGCCGGACTTGATCGCGATGTTGTCGTCGTGCGCGCCCAGCGCGCAGTTCGCGATGACGACGTGGTCGCACGACTCGGGGTCGCAGCCGTCGGTGTTGGAGTGCGCGGTGCTGGGGTCGGTGCTGACGCCGTCGACGGTGACGTTGCGGCACAACGTCGGGTGCAGCTGCCAGAACATGGAGTTCTTCAGCGTGACGCCCTGGATCAGCACGTTCTCGCAGGCGTACGGCTCGACGAACGCCGAACGCATGGTGTGCCCGGACCCCGGCACGATCCGCTTCTCCGGCGCGGTTCCCTTGGCCACCAGCGTTTCCAGGTACGCGCGGTCGCTGCCCTTGTTCCACGACGACGTCGCGGCGGCGTCGAGGGTGCCGCTGCCAGTGAGGCCGATGTTCTTCTCCCCGTGGGCGTAGATCATCGGCGACCGGTTGACGCACTCGATGCCTTCGTACCGCGTCAGCACGTTCGGGAACTTCGAGGCGTCCCCGCTGAACTTGAGCACCGCACCCTTTTCGAGGTGGAGGTCGACGTTGCTCTTCAAGCGGATCGCGCCGGTGAGGAAAGTACCGCTCGGCACGACCACGTGGCCGCCGCCGGCCGCGGTGCACGCGGCGATCGCCTTGCCGATCGCCGCGGTGTTGTCGGTCTTGCCGTCGTTCTTCGCGCCGTAACCGGTGATCGGGAAGCTCCGGTCCGGGAACACCGGGATCGTGGTGGCCGCGACGATGTCGTTCGCGGCCGGCCACGGGAGCTCCGGAACGTCGACGCGGTACCGGTGCGAGAGCGGGATCGCCGGTACGAGGGAGACCGCCAGTGTGCCCTTGATCAGCTGCCGCCGGGTGAACCTGCCGTCCATGGACGCCTTCCTTCACGGGAAAGACCGGGTGCGACGGCGGAACCACGGCACGGACCGTGGGCACGAGGAACTCTAGGCGTGAACGCGGGTGCGGGTCCAGGCTTGCGCGGCCGGCGAAAGTGCTGTCATGATCGGATCATGACGACTCGAAAGGGCGTGCGCGCCCTCGCGCGTTGAGCGCCTCGCGACGGCAAGGCCGTCGCTTCCCCGGACCCGCGCTGTGGTCCCGAGCCCTCGAAATCCGCGATGACTGGCTGAGCTGCGCGCTGAGCACCGAGCCGGCGGACCGGCCGGCCGCGGAAACGGCGATCAGCCGGCTCTACGAACTGGCCGGCGCGGCACCGCCGACGTTCTCGTGGGTCGGTTCCCCGGCCGCCGCGGCCGAGCTGGTGTCGCCGGGGCAAGCGCTTTCCCTGGACGGCGAACAGCCGGTGGAAGCGCGGTTGGCGACGTGTGTCCGCTCCCTTCGGCAGCGGCTCGACCAGCGGACCGGCAGCCGGCGCGACTGGTACCGGCCGCCGCCGGACCCCGTGCGCGTCCCGCTCCGGGCGTTGCTGAACAACGGGTTGGGCCCGGCGTTGCAGCGGTCGATCCGGGATTCCGTCGCCGGGGCCCTGCGGGGTGCGCTGCCGGTGCGGAGCGGCTTGCACTGGTACGGCCAGCAGGAAGCCCACTGGATCGCGTTGTACGACCTCCACCGCCGCGTCGACGGCGTCGAGTTCGGTCCGGAAGACGTTCACGAACTGGATCTGTGGGCCACGCTCGCGCGGTCGTGCGGGTGGTGGTGGCCGCGCGAAGGCCGGTGCGTCGTCGCCGAACGGCCGCTCGTCGTGCGCACCGAGCGCGTGGACGACGACTACGGCGGGGTCCGCCCGCACCACGCGAACGGCCCCGCGGTGGCGTTCCCCGACGGCTGGACCGTGCACGCGTGGCACGGGACGCGGGTGCCGTCCTGGGTGATCGACGGGCCGACGGCCGAGCTGATCACGGCGGAGCGCAACGTCGAAGTGCGCCGGTGCGCGATCGAGCGGATCGGCTGGCCGGCGTTCGTCGAAGAGGCGGGGCTCGACCTGCTCGGCCGCGCCGCCGACCCCGGCAACCCCGGGTGCGAACTGCGGCTGTACCGCGGTTCGGCCCAGCCGTGGCGCGCTCCGGCCCGCCTGCTGCTGGTGGTCAACGGCTCCGTCGAACGCGACGGCACGCGTCGCCGCTACGGGTTGCGCGTGCCCGCCGAAATCGACCATCCCCTCGACGCGGCCGGCTGGACGTACGGGCTCACCGGAGCCCAGTACGCGCGGCTGGTGCGTCGGACTTGAAACCTTTGAGGTGATTCCCATGCATTTGGCGGAACTGCTCGACCGGACCGGCCTCGACGTCCTGGCCCACCTGGACCGGCAGGTCGACGTCCCGGTGATCGACGGCTTGCAGGCCCAAGGCGACCTGATCGTCGTCCCGGAGGCGATGGCCGACGGGGTGCGCGGCCGCGCCGGCTGGCACCCCCTGCCCGCGGAGGGCGCGGAACTCGTCCGAGGTGGTGACGGGACCAACCCGCACACGCTGGTGGGTTCCTGTCAGCTGACGGTCCAGGTCGCCGATCCCGAGTGGCTCGCGGTCGCGATGCTGCACAACACCGTGCCGGTGTACCTGGTGCACCCGGAGCACGGGGCGACGGGCATCGCGCCGGGACGCTGGGTCGTCCGGCGGCAGCGGGAGGCCGGCGCCTTCCGGAAGGCCGGCGCGCTCTGGTACGAGGGCGGGTCGGTGCTGGTAGCGGACTGACCGCGGGCTCGCGGGGTGCCACCGAGGGGGCGGCACCCCGCGAATCCGGCCGTCGTCAGGCCAGGTCGGGGCCCTTCGAGCGCAGGTCGTCGACCTTGCTCATCGCTTCCCTCAGGTCGCCCAGCCAGCTGTCGGCGTGCTCGCCGACCAGACGGACCGCCCAGGCCAGCGCGTCCGAGCGGGACCGGGCCACGCCCGCGTCCACCAGCGTGTCCAGCACCAAGCGCTCCGGCTGACGAAGCCGGGTCATCACCGGTGCCGAATGCGTCGTGAACAGCGCCTTCGTACCGCCCAGCTTCGCGCCCCACGCCACCTTGCGCTGGTAGCGGTGCTCCGCCTGCCTCGCGATCTCGATGCGCTCGTCGCGCGTCTCCTCGCGGTAGCGGCTGATGCGGCCCTCTTCGGCCGCCGCGCGGGCCGCGTCGTCCGCGTACTCCTCCGTCAGCGCCGGGAGCTCGCCCACCACGATGATCTCTTCGCGGTCGACCGTCACCTCCGGGGCTCCGGTGAACCAGCCGTCGGGCAGGCGCCCGCCGAACCAGGCCGCCGCGTCGTCCGCCGGGGGCACTTCGGCCTGCTGCCAGCCCCGGCCGCCCTTCCAGCCTCGTCCCATGTTCGCCACCTCCGCGATTACATGATTACAACGCTACCGACGCTACGCCGAATACAGCTGGAACAGCAGGTCGTTCACTCAGAGCTGAGCCGTCAGCTCCTCGGCGGAGGTGACCGGCCGATCGCACACGTACCCCCGGCAGACGTACGCCGCGGGCGAGCCGTCCACCAGCGGCCGGTCCGCCAGCAGCGGAACGCCCGGCGCGTCCGGCTCGCCGGCCAGCACGATGCCACCGCCGTGCACGCCCCGCGCCGCGGCCAGCCGCAACGCCGGGTCCGCGCCGGCCACCGCCACCTGCACCGGGCCTGCTTGCAGCGCCTCGGCCACCGACAGCCAGTGCCCCGCGAACCGCGGCACCCGCGCGGCGAGCACGCCCACGCGCCGCAACGCCTGCTCGGCCGCCTCGCGGTACCTGCTCGCCTCCGTGTGACCGGCCAGCGCCGACGCCGTCAGCAGCGCCCCGGCCAGCGCGGACGCCCCGGCCGGGCTCGCGTTGTCGCCGGGGTCGGCCGGCCGCTGGACCAGCGCCTCGGCGTCGTCGGCGGTGTCGAAGTACGCGCCGGGGACGTCCGGGGACGCGAAGTGCGCCAGCGCGAGGTCCAGCAGCCGGGTCGCCTCGGTGAGCCACTTCGCCTCGCCGGTCGCCTGGTGCAGGGCCAGGAACCCGTCGGCGACGCACGCGTAGTCCTCCAGCACGCCCGCCGACTCCCCGACGACGCCGTCGCGCGAACTGCGTCGCAACCGGCCGTCGACGACGTGGACGTCCAGCAGCAACCCGGCCGCGGAAACCGCCTGCGCGATCCACTGTGGACGGTCCAGCGCGACGCCCGCCTCGGCCAGCGCCGTGATCGCCAGGCCGTTCCAGGACGCGATCACCTTGTCGTCACGTCCCGGCTGCGGCCGCTTCGCCCGCGCCTCCAGGAGCTTGCCGCGCAGGGGTTCCGGCAGGTCGCCGAACAGGCGCAACGTCGAGGCGCCCTCCTCGAACGTCCCCTCTTCGGTGACGCCGAACAGCGAAGCCGCGGAGTCGTCGCCGACCACCTCGCGCAGCTGTTCCGGCGTCCAGACGTACGTCAGGCCTTCGACGCCGTCGGTGTCCGCGTCCAGCGAGGAGGCGAAGCCGCCCTCGGGCGTCCGCAACTCCGCGGCGAGGAACTCAGCCGTCCCGGTGGCGACTCGCAACGCCGTCGCCGAGCCGGTCCGCCGCCACAGGTGGGCGTAGAACCGCAGGAGCAACGCGTTGTCGTACAACATCTTCTCGAAGTGCGGCACGATCCACTCGGCGTCCACGGAGTACCGGGCGAAGCCACCCGCCAGCTGGTCGTACAGGCCGCCACGGGCCATCGCCTCGGCCGTCCGGTCCACCAGGGACAGCGCGACCGCCGACCCGGTGCGCTCGTGGTGGCGCAGCAGGAACTCCAGCACCATCGACGGCGGGAACTTCGGCGCCCGGCCGAAGCCGCCGTTGACCGGGTCCGCCTCCTGCTGCAGCTTCGCGACCGCGCCGGCGAGCACCGCTTCGTCCACAATGGACTCCTGGAGTGGCCCCGTCTGCTCGGCCAGGTGGGCGACGATCTGCTTCGCGCCGTCCAGGAGTTCGTCCGGCCGCTCGCCCCACGCCTCGGCGACGGCGGCCAGGAGCTGCCGGAACGACGGCATGCCCGGCCGCGGCGACGGCGGGTAGTAGGTGCCGCAGTGGAACGGCTCGCCCTCCGGCGTCAGGAAGCACGTCATCGGCCAGCCGCCCTGGCCGGTCATCGCCTGCGTGGCGGCCATGTACACGGCGTCGATGTCCGGCCGCTCTTCGCGGTCGACCTTGATGTTGACGAAGTGCTCGTTCATCACGGCGGCGGTTTCCGCGTCTTCGAACGACTCGTGCGCCATGACGTGGCACCAGTGGCACGCGGCGTACCCCACGGAAAGCAGGATCGGCACGTTCCGCCGGCGCGCCTCGGCCAGCGCGTCCGGACCCCACTGCCACCACTCGACCGGGTTGTCCGCGTGCTGGAGCAGGTACGGGCTGGTCGCGCTCGCGAGACGGTTCATGCCTCCAGGGTCGCACCCGGGAAAACCGGGCGCGCGGTCGGCGGTCGCTCCGCCACACTGGGCGGGTGCTGCTGACGATCACGACGACCCGGAACCCCGCCACCGACTTGGGTTTCCTCCTCCACAAGCACCCGGAGAAGGCCCAGTCGGTCGCGCTCTCGGCCGGGACTGCGCACGTCTTCTACCCGGAGGCGGCCGAAGGTCGTTGCACCGTCGCGTTGTTCGTCGAGATCGACCCCGTCGGGCTCGTCCGCGGCGGCGGGACTTCGCTGACCCAGTACGTCAACGACCGGCCGTACGCGGGTGGCTCGTACCTCGCGGTCGCGCTGCGGGCCGCGTTCACCACCGCGCTCGCGGGCCGCTGCTCGGCGCGCCCGGAACTCGTCGACGAGCTCTTCGACTTGGAGATCCGGGTGCCGTCGCTGTCCGCGCGCGGCGGGGCCGAAGTCGTGCGCAAGCTGTTCGAGCCGCTCGGCTGGCGCGTCTCGACCGCGCCGATCCCGCTCGACCCGGAATTCCCGGAGTGGGGCGAAAGCCGCTATGTCGATCTGACGCTCGCCGGCACGCACCGGGTCGTCGACGCGCTCCGGCACCTCTACGTCCTGCTGCCCGCGCTCGACGGCGGCAAGCACTACTGGGTCGGCCAGGACGAGGCCGACAAGCTGCTGCGCGCCGGCGACGGCTGGCTCGCCGCGCACCCCGAGCGGACGCTCATCACGAACCGCTACCTCGACCGGCGGCGGCCGGTGGTGCGCTACGCGCTTTCGCGGCTGGCCGAGTCCGACGACGTCCCCGCGGACGCCGAGGCGCTCGTCACCGAGCTGCCGGACAAGCCGGAGAGCCTCGCGTCGCAGCGCCACGGCAGCGTGCTGGCCGCGCTGCGGGCGGCGGGCGCGCGGCGCGTGCTCGACCTCGGCTGCGGGAGCGGCGCGTTGCTGCGCGTCCTCGAGAAGGACCGGTCGTTCACCGAGATCGTCGGCGTCGACGTCTCCGCGAGCGCCCTCGACGTCGCGGAGAAGCGGCTGAAGGAGCGCTCTCGCGTCACGCTCCGGCAGTCCGCGCTCACCTACGCCGACCCGGCGCTGGCCGGCTACGACGCCGCCGTGCTGATGGAGGTCGTCGAACACGTCGACCAGGAGCGGTTGCCGGCGCTGGAACACGCGGTGTTCGGGGTCGCGGCGCCGCGCACGGTGCTCGTCACGACGCCGAACGCGGAGTACAACCGGCTGTTCGAGTTCCTGCCGATGGGGCATTTCCGGCACGCCGACCACCGGTTCGAATGGACGCGAGCCGAGTTCCGCGCCTGGGCGGACGGCGTCGCGACCCGGCGTGGCTACGAGGTCCGGTACGTGCCGATCGGACCGGTGGACCAGGAATCGGGACCGCCGACCCAGCTGGCGGTCTTTTCGACCAGTGAGGAGGTGGCCGCGTGAAGCTGACCGTCCCCGACATGGCGCTCGTCGTGCTCGTCGGCGCTTCCGGCTCCGGCAAGTCGACCTTCGCGCGCACGCACTTCGCGCCGACGCAGGTGCTCTCCAGCGACTTCTTCCGCGGGCTCGTCGCCGACGACGAAAACGACCAGTCCGCGTCGGCCGAGGCCTTCGACGCGCTGCACTACGTCGCGGGGAAGCGGCTCGCGGCCGGCCGGATGACCGTGATCGACGCGACGAACGTCCAGCGCGCTTCGCGGGCGAGCCTGGTGAAGCTCGCGAAGGAGCACGACGTGCTCCCGACGGCGATCGTGCTCGACCTGCCGCTGTCCGTGTGCGTCGCGCGCAACGCCGGGCGGCCCGACCGCGACTTCGGCGACCACGTGGTCCGGCGGCAGCGCGGCGAGCTGCAGCGCTCGCTGAAGTCGTTGGAGCGCGAGGGTTTCCGGCGCGTGCACGTGCTTCGCGGCGAGGCCGAGGTGGCCGCGGCGGAGATCGTCGTCGAGCCGCTGCGCAACGACAAGCGCGACCTGACCGGGCCGTTCGACGTGATCGGCGACGTCCACGGCTGCGCGGCCGAGCTCGAGGAGCTGCTGGCCGAGCTGGGGTACGTCGACGGCGTCCACCCGGCCGGGCGGACGGCGGTGTTCGTCGGCGACCTCGTCGACCGCGGGCCGGACACGCCGGGTGTGCTGCGGCGCGTGATGGGGATGGCCGCGGCCGGGAGCGCGCTCGTCGTCTGCGGGAACCACGAGCAGAAGCTGGTGCGCGCGCTGCACGGGCGGAAGGTCAACGCCGCGCACGGCCTCGCGGAGTCGCTGGAGCAGCTCGGCGCGGAGAGCGAGGAGTTCCGCCGGGCGGCCCACGAGTTCTGCGACGGGCTGATCGCGCACTACGTCCTCGACGGCGGCGACCTCGTCGTCGCGCACGCCGGGCTGCCCGAGCGGTACCACGGGCGCGCGTCCGGGCGGGTGCGGAGCATGGCGCTCTACGGCGACACGACCGGCGAGACCGACGAGTACGGCCTGCCGGTGCGGCTGCCGTGGGCGCGCGACTACCGCGGGTCCGCGATGGTCCTGTACGGGCACACGCCGACGCTCGAACCGGAGTGGGTCAACAACACGATGTGCCTCGACACCGGGTGCGTGTTCGGCGGGAAGCTGACCGCGCTGCGCTACCCGGAGCGCGAAGTCGTCTCGGTGAAGGCGCACCGGGTCTGGTACGAGCCCACGCGTCCGCTCGACGCTTCGCGGCCGCTCGGCGGGCGTGAGCCGGCGGTGCTGGAGCTGGCCGACGTCACCGGGAAGCGGATCGTGCAGACCGCGCACCACGGCCGTGTCGGCGTTTCGGCGGAGCAGTCGGCGGCGGCCCTGGAGGTGATGAGCCGGTTCGCGGTCGACCCGCGGTGGCTCGCCTACCTGCCGCCGACGATGGCGCCGTGCTCGACGTCTTCGCGCGAGGACTACCTGGAGCACCCGGAGGAGGCGTTCGCCGAGTACCGCGCGGCGGGCGTGCAGTCGGTGGTGTGCCAGGAGAAGCACATGGGCTCGCGGGCCGTGGTGCTGGTGTGCCGGAACGAGGCCGTCGCGGTCCGGCGGTTCGGCATCGACGGTGGCGGCGCGGTGTACACGCGCACCGGTCGGCCGTTCTTCACGGCGGCGCAGAACGACCTGCTGCTGGCGGACGTGCGGTCGGCGGCGGCCGGGCTGTTCGACGAGCTGAAGTCGGATTGGCTGCTGCTCGACGCCGAACTGCTCCCGTGGAGCGCCAAGGCGGGCGGGCTGATCGCGGACCAGTACGCGTCGGTCGGCGCGGCGGCCCAGGCGGTGCTGCCGGCGGCGGTCTCGGCGTTGGCGACGGCCTCCGCGCGCGGCATCGACGTCGCGGACCTGCTGCGGCGCACGTCTCTGCGCGAGTCCACAGTGGACGCCTACCGGGCGGCGTACCGGCGGTACTGCTGGCCGACGTCGGGCCTGGACGGCGTCCGGCTGGCACCGTTCCAGCTGCTGGCGTCGGAGGGGACGGCCTACCACGACCGGCCGCACGCGTGGCACCTCTCGGTGCTCGACCGGCTCGCGGGCCCGCGGTTCCAGCGCACCCGGACGCTGATGGTGGACGTGCTGGACTCGTCGTCCGTCGCGGCCGGGGTGTCGTGGTGGGAGGAGCTGACCGAGGCCGGCGGCGAGGGCATGGTGGTCAAGCCGTCGGCGAACCTGACCCGGGGCACGCGCGGCCTGGCCCAGCCGGGCGTGAAGGTCCGCGGGCGCGAGTACCTGCGGATCATCTACGGGCCGGACTACACGCTGCCGTCGAACCTCGAGCGGCTGCGGAAGCGGGGGCTGAACCGGAAGCGGATGCTGGCGCTGCGCGAGTACGCGCTCGGGCTGGAGGCCCTGGAGCGCGTGGCCCGGGGCGAGCCGCTGTGGCGCGTCCACGAGTGCGTGTTCGCGGTGCTCGCCCTGGAGTCGGACCCGGTGGATCCCCGGCTCTAGCTAACTGTCGGCCTTGGTGGCCGAGGAGTCCTTCGCGGGCTTCTCGGCCGCCTTCGGTTCCTCGGGCTTCTCCGTCGCCGTGGTCTCGGCCTCGGCCGGCGGCTCGTCGAAGCTGGCCGGGACGCGCTTCAGGTGCTTCGTCATCGAGCGGACCAGGAACGCCACCGCGATGAGGAACAGGATCAGCACCAGGAAGCCGACCGGGGAGGACTTGCCGAAGTCCTCCCCCTGCCCGCCGTTGTCGCCGTCACCCGGCTGCTGCGTCAAGACCAGGGCCGACGCGGTCACCGGAAGCGCCACGCCGGCCGGCAGCGTCAGACTCATGTGTTCACCTTCTCCTCGACTCCGATGCCGGCGAACAGGTCGTCCTCCGGCAACGTGCTGTCGACCTGCGACTTGACCAGCTCGTACTCCTCGGTCGGCCAGGTCTCGCGCTGGATCTCCAACGGGACGAAGAACCAGCGGCTGTTCGGGTCGATCTGCGTGGCGTGCGCCTTGAGCGCCTCGTCCCGCACCTCGAAGTATTCACCGCACTCGACGCGGGTCGTCACCCGCTCCATCACATCGGCGCGATCGGGGTCCCACTTGGCCAGCCACTCGGTGTACGGCGACTCGAGCCCGGCCTCCTTCAGCGCGGCGTCGAACGCCACCATCCGGGCCTTCGAGAAGCCGTGCATGTAGTACAGCTTCAGCGGCTGCCACGGCTCGCCCGCGTCGGGGAAGCGGTCCGGGTCGCCCGCCGCGTCCCACGCCGCCATCGTCACCTCGTGGGTGCGGATGTGGTCGGGGTGCGGGTAGCCGCCGTTCTCGTCGTACGTCGTGATGACGTGCGGGCGGAACTCGCGGATGACGCGCACCAGCGCCTCGGTCGACTCCTCGAGCGGCACGACGGCGAACGAGCCCTCGGGCACCGGCGGCAGCGGGTCGCCCTCCGGCAGGCCCGAATCCACGAAGCCCAGCCAGCGCTGGCTCACGCCGAGGATCTTGGCCGCGCGGGCCATCTCCTCGCGGCGGATCTCGGTCATGTTCGCCAGCACCTCGGGGCGGTCCATCGCCGGGTTGAGGATGCTGCCGGCTTCACCTCCGGTGCAGGTGACGACGAGCACCTCGTGCCCCTCGGCGGCGTAGCGCGCCATCGAGGCGGCGCCCTTGCTCGACTCGTCGTCCGGATGTGCGTGCACGGCCATCATGCGCAAGCGCGGCTTCGTCAGCTGGTCCACCATGCTGCGAACGACTCCTTCTCTACCCGTATTCCGCGACCCACCTGTGGGCCGCCCACCCAGCGGGCGGATACTCGAAGCCGTACCCGCCCCACCATTGTCCCCACGGGTACGACAAGAACGAGCAGGAGGCCCCGCGTTGGCAGGCGGACCGGCGGAAACGGCAGCCCCCGCGCTGCCCGAGGGCCGGTACGGCACCAGCCGCGCGAAGGCGCCCCGGCGCTGGCGCCGGGGGCTCTTCCTGGCGATCGCCCTGCTGGTCAGCGGCGTGATCGCGTGGGTCGCGTACGTCAACCTCGGGTCCGCGCCGATCGACGCCGAGCGCGTCGCCTTCAGCGGCAAACCGGGCAACGCGATGGAAATCACCATCAACGTGACGCGGGACGACAACAGCAGGCCGGGCGTGTGCATCGTGCGCGTCCGCGACAAGACCGGCGCGGAGAGCGGCCGCAAAGAGCTCTTGATCCCCGCCGGCGCGAAGTACAGCAGGATGAGCACGACGATCAAGAGCATCGGGGCACCGGTGACGGCCGACGTGTACGGCTGCTCGTACGAGGTACCACAGTATTTGTCAACCCCATAGCGGCCAACGGGGTGAACCGCGCGCCCAACGCCCGCGGCGTGCGGATTTAACGGGCGTCGAACTGTCGCGCCGTGATACTCTGACCCTTCAGCACGGCCCACGACGGGCCGTGTTTTTCCTTTATCTCAGCCACGCGGGCACCTAGGCCCGTGTGGGCCGGCTTGAACACGCAAGCCTGGCAGGCCCGACGAGGAGATGGTGACCGTGAGCGACACCAAGGTGACCTGGCTGACCCAGGATGCCTACGACCGGCTCAAGCACGAACTCGACGAGATGATCGAGAATCGTCCGGTTATCGCCGCGCGCATCAACGACAGCCGCGAAGAGGGCGACCTCAAGGAGAACGGCGGCTACCACGCCGCCCGTGAGGAACAGGGCCAGGCCGAGGCGCGCATCCGGCACCTGCAGGAGCTGCTGCGCTCGGCCAAGGTCGGCGAGGCGCCCGCGAACGACGGCACCGCCGGCCCGGGCAAGGTGCTCACCGTCCGCTACGAGGGCGACGACGAGGACGAGAAGTTCCTCCTCGCCACCCGCGAAGAGGGCGCCGAAGGCGAGCTCGACGTGTACTCCCCGGAGTCGCCGCTGGGCAAGGCCCTGCTCGGCGCCAAGGAGGGCGAGGCTCGCGAGTACGAGCTGCCCAACGGCAAGCTGCAGAAGGTCACCCTCGTCAAGGCGGTTCCGTACACCGACGCCAAATAGCCGCGGCTAGCGTGTCCTCCCAGGATCCACTTTCTGGGAGGACAGCACCGTGAGCACCGAACCGATCTGCCAGGCCTGCGGCATGCAGTACGCCGTGGCCCGTGACGACTGCCCGATCTGCGAGGACGAACGCCAGTACGTCCCGCAGTCCGGGCAGCAGTGGACGAACCTCGCGTCGCTGCGCGAGAGCGGCACGTACGCACCGCGCGTCGAAGAGCAGGGCCCGGGCATCATCGGCGTCGGCTCGAACCCCGGGTTCGCGATCGGCGAACGCGCGCTGCTGGTCCGGGCGCGGTCCGGGAACTTCCTGTGGGACTGCGCCGCGTACCTCGACGACGCGTTGGTCCAGCAGGTCCGCGACCTGGGCGGGATCACCGGCATCGCGATCAGCCACCCGCACTACTACACGACGATGGTCGAGTGGGCGCACGCGTTCGACGTGCCGGTCTACCTGCACGAAGGCGACCAGCAGTGGATCGGCCGGCCCGACCCGGCGGTCAAGCTGTGGTCCGGCACCACGCTCGACGTCGCCGACGACTTGCGCCTGATCAACCTCGGCGTGCACTTCACCGGCGGCACGGTGCTGCACTGGCCGGACGGTGAGAACGGGCAGGGCGCGCTGCTGTCCGGCGACATCGTGCAGGTCGTGCCCGACCGGACGCACGTCGGCTTCATGTACAGCTACCCGAACCTGGTCCCCGAGCGCCCGCACATCGTGCGCCGCGCGGCGGAACTGCTGGCCGGGTACCGGTTCGAGGCGATCTACGGGGCCTGGTGGGACGCGATCGTGCGCACCGACGGCTTCGAGGTCGTCCAGCGCTCGGCCCGGCGCTACCTGGCCCACGTCGTCGACCAAGGCTGAGAGCGCAGCTTTCACGTGAAAGCTGCGCTTGTCCACAGGGCGGGGCGGCACTTTCACGTGAAAGCGCCGCTTATCCACAGGCGCGGGCCGTGCGTTCGAGCAGGGGGCGGACCCGCGGCGGCACCGGCGTCGACAACGCGATCGACGTCGACGTCCGCAGCACGTCCGTGACCCCGACCACCTTGTCGATCACCCGCTGCAGGTCGTCGTTGCCGCGCGCGACCATCCGGACGAACAGGTCGCCCTGGCCGGTCGTCGCGTGGACCTCGCACACCTCGTCGATCGCCGAAAGCGCTTCCGTCACCTCCGCGCGGCGGCCCTGGGCGATCTCCAGCCACGCGAACGCCGTCAGGCCGTAGCCCATCGCCGCGAGGTCGAGTTCCGGCGGGAAGCCACCGAGGATGCCGCGCTCGGTGAGGCGGTCGAGGCGCGCCTGGACCGTCCCGCGGGCGACGCCGAGCCGGCGCGCGCTCTCCAGCACGCCCAGCCGTGGTGAGTCGGTGAGCAACAGCAGCAGCCGCGCATCCAGCGCATCCAGGTTCTCCGGCATGCACAGATTGTCCATGATGACGGTCGATAGCCGGCAGTCACCGGTCAGATTGTCCAGCAAAAATAGAGACCATTGCGCATCTTGCCCCGCAGGGATGATCCTTCGAGGTATGACCCAGACTGCCGAACCCCAGGGTGCGCTCGACGACGTCAGCTACGACCAGCTGCGTCAGCTCGTCGGGCTCGTGGACCACGACGCCTCGACCGACCCGTTCCCGGTCAAGGCCATGGACGCGGTGGTGTTCATCGCCGGCAACGCCACCCAGACCGCCTGGTACTACCAGATCGCGTTCGGGATGCAGCTCGTCGCGTACTCGGGCCCCGAGACGGGCGACTTCGAGCGCAAGTCCTACGTCTTGAAGTCCGGCTCCGCCCGGTTCGTCATCACCGGTGGCGTCAAGCCGGACTCCCCGCTGCTGGACCACCACCGCAAGCACGGTGACGGCGTCATCGACCTGGCGCTGGAGACCACCGACGTCGACAAGTGCGTCGAGCACGCCCGCGCGCAGGGCGCAGCCATCCTCGAGGAGCCGCACGACGTCTCCGACGAGCACGGCACCGTGCGCGTCGCGGCGATCGCGACCTACGGCGAGACCCGCCACTCCCTGGTCGACCGGTCGCGCTACACCGGCGTCTACCTGCCCGGCTACGAGCCGCGCGAAAGCTCGATCAAGCGGCCCGAGGGCGCGCCGAAGCGGCTGTTCCAGGCCGTCGACCACTGCGTCGGCAACGTCGAGCTCGGCAAGATGGACTACTGGGTCGACTGGTACCACCGCGTCATGGGCTTCGTGAACATGGCGGAGTTCGTCGGCGACGACATCGCGACCGAGTACTCGGCGCTGATGAGCAAGGTCGTCTCGAACGGCAACCACCGGGTCAAGTTCCCGCTGAACGAGCCCGCCGTGGCGAAGAAGAAGTCGCAGATCGACGAGTACCTCGAGTTCTACGGCGGCGCGGGCTGCCAGCACATCGCGCTGGCCACCAACGACATCATCGCGACGGTCACCGCGATGCGCGCCGCCGGCGTCGAGTTCCTCGACACCCCGGACTCCTACTACGACGACCCCGAGCTGCGCGCCCGGATCGGCAACGTCCGCGTGTCGATCGAGACGCTCAAGGAGCACAGCATCCTGGTCGACCGCGACGAGGACGGCTACCTGCTGCAGATCTTCACGAAGCCGATCGGCGACCGCCCGACCGTCTTCTACGAGCTGATCGAGCGGCACGGTTCGCTCGGCTTCGGCAAGGGCAACTTCAAGGCCCTGTTCGAGGCGATCGAACGTGAGCAGGAGCGTCGCGGCAACCTCTGACCCATCTCGGCGAAGGCCACCATCGGGAACCTGCGGGTCCCCTATGGTGGCCTTTGGCGTGTTCCGGGAACCGATGGTTGCCCGGATCCGTCAGTGTGGAGAAGCTCAAGAGGAGGGGCCGGGATGCCGGACAGCATCGACGCCAGCGACGCGATGATCGACAACTGGACCAAGCGGCTCGAGGAGAACGCCGCCCGGTACCAGGCGCTGGCCGATCGCGTGCAGGGCCAGTCGGTCACCGAGCGGTCGAAGGACGGCACCGTCCAGGTGACCGTCGATTCGCGTGGGCTGCTGAAGAACCTCGTCATCGCCGAGGCCGCTTCGGGGAAGCGGATGGCCGAGGTGTCGGCGCAGGTGATGCAGCTCGTCCAGCGCGCGCAGGCCCGGATCCCCGAACTGCTGCAGCAGGCCATGAGCGAGACCACCGGCACCGGCGACCAGGCCGCGGCGGAGATCGTCCGCGAGGCGCAGAGCACATTCCCGGAGCCGCCGCCGGAGCCCGAACCCGCGTTCCCGGAGCCCGACCGCGTCCGCCGGTTCCTGCCGGAGGACAACGACGAGCAGCCGCCGCGCACCCCGCCGCAGCCACCCGCGCCGCCGGCCCCGCCGCAGCCGCCGCGGCGCCGGCGTCCGGCCGACACCGACGATGACGACGACTTCGGCGGACCGATCCTTTCCTGAGGGGGAACCGATGACGGATGTGGAACTCAGCACCGACCTGACGGCACACGCCCACCAGCTCGACGCCATCGGGGACGGGCTGCAGCAGGCCGTCGACGCGGCGAACCAGGTGAGCATGCCGACCGACGCGTACGGCATCCTCTGCCAGCCGTTCCGGATGATGCTCGACCCGGTGGAGCAGTACGGGATCGACGCGTTGAAGGACGCCGTGCAGGCGATGACGGCGGTGTCGGGCAAGGTCCGCGAAGCCGCTGCGGCGTACCACAAGTACGAAGCCGGCGTCGCCGACGACCTGAACAAGTCCGCGGGCGGTGCGTGATGCCGGAGGGGAATCCGCTCGTCGTCGACGCGAAGAAGGACCCGGACGGGCCGGGCGCGTTCACCGCGGGCAACGGCGACTACGGCTGGGCCGGCGGCATCGGCATCGCCGAGTCGTCGATGGACGCGTTCAACGGCATCAAGGACGGCGACTGGGTTTCCGGCGGCCTGGGCGTGCTGTCGCTGGCCGGCGAGATCGCCGGGGCGGCGGTCGACCCGTTCGGGTACCTGATGTCGTCGGTGGCGTCGTTCCTGATGGAACACGTGCAGCCGTTGAAGGACATGCTGGATTCGGTGGCGGGCAACCCGCCGGTGATCCAGTCGTACGCCGACACGTGGGGCAACGTGTCGAAGGCGCTGGGCGAGCGCAAGACCGACTTCGACAACGCGGTCAAGAACGGGACGACGGGCTGGACCGGCGCGGGCGCGGACTCCTACCGCAAGTTCGCGGCGGAGCACTCCGAGGCGTTGTCGGGCGCGGCGACGGTGGCCGGCGCGATCAGCACGGTCACGATGATCATGGGCCAGGTCGTGTCGTTCGTCCGCGAGACGGTGCGGCAGCTGATCGCGGACCTGGTCGGCAAGCTGATCGCGTGGGTGATGGAGGAGGTCTTCTCCCTCGGCTTCGGCACGCCGGTGGTGGTCGCGCAGGCTTCGGCGGCGATCGCCAAGTGGGGCAAGAAGATCGGTGACCTGCTCAAGAAGCTGACCGACACGATCCGCAAGGTGTCGCCGCTGCTGTCGAAGCTGGTCGACGTGTTCGAGAAGATCGCGAAGGTCTTCGGCAAGGTGCTGGGCAAGGTCAGCGGCCTGGACGGGCTGAAGATCAAGGAAGGCGGCTTCGTCCACAAGATCCCGAAGGAGGGCGGCGGAGTCCACACCCGCGCCCACGGCGGGGACGGCGAGGGCGCGCACTCCGGTGACGGGGATTCCGGCGGGGAGGGTTCCCGCTCCGGCGATGGAGAGTCCGGCGGTGACGGTTCGCACGGCAGCGATGGGGACTCGCCGAGTTCGGATCCGATGAACACCGATCCGGGATCGCGGCGGAGTTCCAGCCGGGACGGATCGAGTTCGCCGGATGGCGAAGGTTCGCCTTCGTCGGTGCGCTCGGACGACGGCTCGCCCTCCCACACCGGAGACGGTTCGTCCTCGCACAGCGGCGACAGTTCTCCGTCGCACACGGGAGACAACAGCCCCTCGCCCACCCGCGGCAGCGACAGCACGCCCTCCCGCACCGGGGACAACACCCCTTCGCGGGCAAGCGACAGCGCTTCCTCGCACACGGGAGACAGCAACCCTTCGCCGACGCGCGGCGGCGACAGCACTCCGTCGCGCACCGGCGACAACGGCCCTTCGCCCACCCGGGGAAGTGACAGCACGCCATCGCACTCCGCGGACAACACACCGTCGCGGGCAAGCGACAGCAGCCCGTCGCCGACGCGAGGCAGCGACAGCAGCCCGTCGCACACCAGCGACAGCAACCCCTCACCCGCCCGCGGCAGCGACGGCACCCCGTCGCACACCGGCGACAACGGCCCTTCGCCGACGCGAGGCAGCGACAGCACTCCCTCCCACACCAGCGACAGCAACCCCTCCCGCGGCAGCGACAGCACCCCGTCGCACTCCGCGGACAACACACCGTCGCGGGCAAGCGACAGCGCGCCCTCGCACACGGGAGACAGCAGCCCTTCGCCGACGCGCGGCGGCGACAGCAGCCCCGCGCACTCCGGGGGCAACTCGCCCAGCTCGCATTCCGGGACCGAAACCCCCAGCAACGCCGCACCCCCGCGTACCGATGGCTCCACCTCCGCCAGCGGTACCGCTCCTACCGCCCCGCGCACCGGCGATCCCGGGACCGTCCCCTCGCCGCGCGGCGGCGATGGTGCCGCCGTCCCGTCCCAAGGTGGCGCGCCCATGATGGGTGGCGGGGGTATGCCGCCCGGTGGCGGTCCCGGAGGCGGCGGCCTCGGCGGCGGCTCCCCGCGCGCCGGTGGCCCCGGCTGGACCGGCACCCCGGGCAGCCCCGGCGCCCACAGCCCGCACGTCGACGCCCCCGGACGGCCGCGCACCGGCGGTGACCTGCCCGGCGGCGGCCGTCCGCGCACTCCGGACGCGCCTGCCGCTCGTGGCTTCGGCCCCGGCACCCACGGTCCCGACACCCGCCCCGGCACGCACGCGCCCGGCACCCGGCCCGGCGGCGGCCCCGGGCACACCGGACCCGGCGGCCCGCACAGCCCCGACGGCCACGGCCCGCACCAGAACACCCCGCACGAAAACACCCCCCACGACAACGGCCCCGGCCACCACGACCCCGACGGCCCGCCCCACGAACCGCTCACCCCCGACGAGGTCAACGCCCGCCACTCCGAAAGCACCCGCTCGGGCAGCTCCTACCACGCCGGCGACCCCGACATGGGCGACCTGCCCCACCGCGTCCAGCCGGACCCAGACGGCCGCTACACCGTCGACGTGCACGTCACCCCCGACGGCCACGCCCGCATCGGCGACCGCCTCTACACGCCCGAAGAATTCGCCGACATCCTGCGCCGCAACGGCGACTACGACGGCCGTCCGATCCGGCTCATCGGCTGTGACGCCGGCTCCAACGACTTCGCGCACCGGCTCTCCCGCGAGCTCGACACCGAAGTCATGGCCCCCACCAAGCCCGCGTGGACCGACTCGCACGGCCGGGTCTTCTCCTCCGACTACGAAATCGGCCCCGACGGCAAGATGCGCCCCCGCATCCCGCCGGACGGCGAGTGGAACACCCACCGCCCGGACGGCTCGACGCACCGCGCGGGCGACGACGGCTTCGCGCCCGACAGCCACCACGGCGGTCAGCACGACGTCGACGCCGACAGCGCGCAGCACCGCGGTGAGCGCTACATCGACGACGAACCCGTCGACATCGAGCGCCCGGACCGGGAGCCGAAGGCGTCGATGAAGGAGAAGATCAACGACGACGCCTACCGCGAGAAGTACTACGACGGCCCGAACAAGAAGGGCGAGTACTCGCGGAAGAACGCCGACCAGGTCGACGCCACCGACGAGCGCCTCCCGAAGATCAAGGAAGACAAGACCAAGCCGGACGGCGAACGCATCGAGCCGAAGTCCGACGACTTCGAAGAAGCCACCTACCACAAGCAGCACGAGAAGGAACACAGCGCGACCACGCAGCAGCAGGAGCGTGCGCAGGACCTGATCGACCGCCGCCACGAAGCCAACTCGCGCGCCCGCGACGCCGAGGCCGACTACCAGGGCGCCAAGGAAAAGGGCACGCTCACCGACGAGATCGAACGCGAACGCTCCGACGCCCACCGGGACCGCACCAACCTCGGCGAGGACCTCGGGGAACACGCCGCGAGCGACGCCGTCAGGGACCGGTTCCCGTCGCCGCCCCACGAGATCACGGAGCTGCCCGACCCCGCCCGCCACGGCGTGGACACCCGGGTCGGCGAGAAACCCGGTTCGGGGCGCTTCGACCAGATCTACGAGGTGAAGGGACCGGAGGGCACCCGGATCGTGGTCGTCGAGGCGAAGGGCCCGAACGCCGGGCTCGGCACCCGCGAAGGCGCGCACGGCCTCCGTTACGAACAGGGCCATCCCGAATACGTGAACAGCATCGTGGAAAACATGAAGAACCACGGAACACCGGCGGAACGCAAGCTCGCGCTCGACCTCGAACGGCAAATGGGGAAGAACAAGCTCGACTACTACGTGGCGAAGGCCCGCGTCCGCGACGAGTTCGACCTCGACGAGCTGGGGAACAAGGTCCCCGTCGAGGGCGGCAAGCCGAACGAGTACAAGAAACACCCGGTGTACGGTGGCTACAACCTGAAGCAGTTCGACCTGACGCCCCGGCCACCGAAGAATCGTGGGGAGTGACCACACCGTGCGCACTGTTGCCCGGCACGAAATCGACGAGAAATACGCCGCCGAGACGGTGGAAATGCTCGCCGAGCGGCTGCACGAAGCACGCGAGGACATCGAGGAAGAGGTCCTCGGCCCCGGCTTCGCGTTGAAGCGCTCGCTGGAGGAGTTCCGCACGCGCACCGTCGGCGACCCGCGCGCGGCGTGGAACGACACCTGGCTCGCCTTCGCGCGCGCCATGCAGGCCGGTGACGCGCTGTTCGTGACGGCCGCGCGCCCCGCGGGCGAGCAGGTCGAGTTCCGGTTCGGCGAGGACACCGTCCGCCGCCCGGCGACCGGCCCGACCCGCGACAGCCACGCCGCGAACTGGCTGACCGCGTTCTACCTCGCGATCGTCTGCCGCGAACGGCCGCGGATCGACCGGCTCGCCGCCGTGCCGGCCGAGGTGTTCCGCGACTCCGGCGCCGATTTCGACGACTTCCTGACCGACTGGGCGCAGGCGCTGCGGATCTGGGCTCGCGGCGAGGACGGCCTGGTCGACGCCGTGCTCACCGCGATGAGCGGTACCGAACCGGAGTCGCTGCGGGTGTTCCCGCCGGAACCCGTGCTGAAGCAGCAGTTCCCGCCGATGGAGCTGTTCTACCTGTTCACCCAGCGCGAAGAGGCGAAGTTCAACGACTCCCTCGTGCTCGCCCTGGACCTGCACAAGCAGTACTGGACCGCCGACGAGGACCGGCAGCGGAACCCGGAGGGCTTCGTGGCGCTGGCGCCGCTCGCCATGGCCTGCCTCGCCCGCGACGCCGGGATGGCGATCGACGTCGAGTCGGACTACCTGCCCCACCACCTGCTCGCGGGCACCCGCGTCGGCGAGATCACCATCTGAGCCGGGGACGCCATGAGCCAGCCACCGGGGCCGCTGCGCCCGGACCAGCAGCAGGAGATCGTCCGCCAGATCGGGGCGGTGCTGACGTCGCAGGTGCCGCCGGGGTGGCGGCAGCTGCGCGTCGAGTACCGGGCCGCCGGGCGGCACGTCGAAGCCGACCTGCTGGTGACCGGGCTGGACGGGTTGCCCCGGCCCGGTCAGCCGCACCCGGAAGCGCTGCGGCTGCTCGGGGTGCTGCGGTCCGGCATGTACCGGCCCGGCTTCGGCACGTGGCTGGGCGCGATCCTCGTGTTCGAACCGGCGCAGCCGCCCGACGTCGACTTCGTGCGGCCCGACCTCGAACCGCCGTTCCGGCAGCAGCCGCCGCCGATCGGGTTCCAGGACGAGCTGCGGTTCTTCCCGCGCGCCGACGAGCACGTCCCGGCCTGGCTGCGCGAGCGTGCCGGGCTGACCCCGCCGGTGGCCGACGGCGAAGTCCGCACGCCGCGGATCTACGACGGCGTCGACGCCTCGGGCCGCCCGCTCATCCGCCGGCCGCAGCTGGTCCCGGCGGAGATCGAACGGGTGCTCGCGTACCTCGACGCGGCGCCGGTCATCCTGGCCTCGCGCAGCAACGGCCCGGACGCGTTCGCGCCGGACCGCGAAGACGCGGTGCCGATGAACTTCCGCACCGACGGGGCCTGGGCGTGGCCCGGCGCGGTCGCGTACTACCTGCGTGAGCACGGCGTGCCGCCGGACCCGGACCTGGTCGCCCACATCCGGGCCCGCCGCTTCACCGCGCCGGCGGAGGTGCCCGAGCCCGCCAAGGACCTCGCCCTGGCGGCGATCACCGGGGAAGCACCTCAGACGACCGTGTAACCCGCGTCCGTAAGCGCGATTTCGAGGTCCTTGCAGTGTTCGGGACCGCGGGTTTCGAGCGCCAGCACGATGTCGGCCTCGCCGAGGTCGAGGCTGCCCGAGATCCGCGAGTGCTCGACGTCGAGGACGTTCGCGCCCAGCTCGCTCACCCGGGACAGCACGCCCACGAGCGACCCCGGCCGGTCCGGGACGCGCAGGTGCAGGCGCAGGTAGCGCCCGCCCGCCGTCATGCCGTGCTGGATGATCTGCAGGAGCAGCACCGGGTCGACGTTGCCGCCCGAGAGGACCGCCACCACCGGCGGCTCGAAGATGCCGGGGTGCTGCAGCAGGGCCGCGACCGTCGCCGCGCCGGCCGGCTCGACCACCAGCTTCCGGCGTTCCAGGCAGAGCAGCACCGCGCGGGAGAGGAACTGTTCGGACACCGTCACGACGTCGTCCACCAGTGAGGCGACGTGCGCGAAGCTGACCGGGCCCGGTTCGCCGACCGCGATGCCGTCGGCCATCGTCGAGGTCGACCCCAGCCGGACGGGCCTGCCCTCGGCCAGTGACGGCGGGTACGCGGCGGCCTCCTCGGCCTGGACGCCGACGACGCGGACGTCCGGACGCACCGCCTTCACCGCCGACGCGACCCCGCCGACCAGCCCGCCGCCGCCGGTGGCGACCAGGATCGTCTTCACGCCCGGCACCTGCTCGAGGATCTCGAGGCCGACGGTGCCCTGGCCGGCGATGACGTCCGCGTGGTCGAAGGGGTGGATGAACACCGCGCCGGTCCGCTCGCCGAACTCGATGGCCGCGGCGAGGGTCTCCTCCAGCAGTGCGCCGTGGAGGTGGACGTCGGCGCCGTACCCGCGGGTCGCGGCGAGCTTCGGCAGCGGCGCACGCAGCGGCATGAAGACGGTGGACTTGGCCCCGAGCAGCGACGACGCGAGCGCGACGCCCTGCGCGTGGTTGCCGGCGCTGGCCGCGACGACGCCGCGTTCGCGCTCGGCGGCGCTGAGACCGTGGATGCGGGTGTAGGCGCCGCGGATCTTGAACGACCCCGTGCGCTGCAGGTTTTCGCACTTCAGGTGCACCGGACCGCCGTGGAGCTTGCGCAGGTCGCGCGCGTGCTCCATCGGCGTCACCCTGGTCACTCCTTTTAGGAGTTCCCGGGCGGCCTGGATCCGCTCGATGGTGACGAGTTCCATGGCCCGGACTATGCCACTCAGGAACTCCACAGGTTGACAGGGCGGGGAGCCGGGTACCCTGGGCGATGTCAACGCACGGTAAACAGGGAGCAACCATGGCACGGGGGAACGACGCTCGACGGGCCCGCGCCACCCGGTCCGCCGGGTTGGTCCCGCTCGTGATCGGCCTGGCGTCGGCCGCCGCGCTCACGGGAGCCGCGTACATCACGGTGGACAGCGCGTCGTGCGCGTCCCCGGCCCAGTACATCCGCCACGACAGCCACGTCGAGCTGGTCGGCGGCTGCGTGGACGGCGCGAACCTCCCGGCCACGGGCACCCCGAAGTCCGGCGGCGTCGTGCACGGGAACTACAACCCCTGACCAGGTGGGTTACCCCGGTGTGCCCGGGGAACACGAAAGTGCCTTCTTCCGCGGGGGCCGGCCGCGCCCGATGATCACCGGGTGACCACCGTTTACGAGCCCGGCCGCGGTCCGGGACCCGCCAAGCCCACCGAAGACGAGCTGAGCGAGCTGCTCCGCGGCCACAGCTTCGGCGCGCTGGCCACGGTCAATCGCGCCGGCTTCCCGCACCTGTCGACCGTCGCCTACGCCTGGGATCCCGGGGAGCGGGTCGTGCGGATCGGAGCGACGGCGGGCCGCGCGAAGGTCCGCCAGCTCGCCCGTGACCCGCACGCCTCGCTGTACGTCGGCCGCGACGACCACCTGGCCTTCGCCGTCGCGGAGGGCGTGGCCGAGGTGTCGCCGGTGAGCGCGGTGCCGGGCGACGAGACCGGGCGGGCGCTGCTCGCGATGCAGGCACCGTTCACCGACCCCGAAGACGAGGCGGTGTTCCTGCGGAACATGGTCGAAGACCGCCGCGTGGTGATCACGCTCCGGGTGGAGCGCCTCTACGGCGGCGGTCTCGACGTCGGTGCTTGAGGGTCAGCCCAGCGCGGCCAGCAGGTCGGCCACCAGGTCGCGGCCGTCCTCGATGCCGACCGACAGGCGCAGCAGGTCCGCCGGGACCTGCAGCGTCGAGCCCGCCGTGCTCGCGTGGGTCATCTTGCCCGGGTGCTCGATCAGCGACTCGATGCCGCCGAGGGACTCGGCCAGGATGAACAGCTTCGTGCGGGACGCCACCTCCAGGGCCGCCGCCTCGCCGTCGGCGTGGCTGAACGACACCATCCCGCCGAAGCGGCGCATCTGCTTCGCGGCCGTCTCGTGGCCCGGGTGCTCCGGCAGGCCCGGGTAGTAGACCTTCGCGACCTTCGGGTGCTTCACCAGCGCCTGGACGACCAGCTCGGCGTTGTCGCTGTGGCGCTCCATACGCAGGGCCAGCGTCTTGATGCCGCGCAGGGTCAGCCACGCGTCGAACGGCCCCGGGACCGCGCCCGCGGCGTTGCGCAGGTAGAAGAACTGCTCGCGCAGCTCGTCCTCGTTCGTGATGATCGCGCCGCCGACCACGTCGGAGTGGCCGCCGAGGTACTTCGTCGTCGAGTGCAGGACGATGTCCGCGCCCAGCGACAGCGGGTTCTGCAGGTACGGCGTCGCGAAGGTGTTGTCGACCACCAGGCGCGCGCCGGCGTCGTGCGCGACCCCGGCCAGCGCCGCGATGTCGGCGATGCCGAGCATCGGGTTGGTCGGCGACTCGCACCAGATGAGCTTGGTCTCGGGGCGGATCGCGGCGCGCACCTCGTCGAGGTTCGCGAGGTCGGCGACGGTGTGCTCGACGCCCCACAGGCTGAGCACCTTGTCGATCAGGCGGAACGTGCCGCCGTACGCGTCGTTGCCGAGCACCAGGTGGTCACCGGGGCGCAGGGTACTGCGCAGCACCACGTCGGACGCCGCCATGCCGGACGCGAAGGCCAGCGCGTGCCGGCCGCCTTCCAGCGAGGCCAGCGCCTCCTCCAGCGCCGAACGGGTCGGGTTCGCGGTGCGCGAGTACTCGTAGTCGCCCTCGCGGGTCCCACCGACGCCGTCCTGCGCGTAGGTCGAGGTCTGGTAAATCGGCACGATCACGGCGCCGGTGCGGGGGTCGGGCTTCTGACCGGCGTGGATCGCGCGAGTCTCGAATCCCAGTACGGAGTAGTCGTCCACCATTGGGTAAGCGTACGGCGGGGGCCGGACATTCCCGTCAGGTGGGATGGATCTCAGGGGTGCACCAGCGGGCGGCCAGGGCCGCCGCTGTCAGCGTCGCGAGCACCGCGGCCGCGCTCCCGGCGATGCAGCCGATCCGCCCGGCGTCCTGCCGCCGCAGGAGCAGGACTCCACCGAGCAGCGCGAGCACGGCGGCGGCGCGTGCGGTCCGGAGGTGACCGGCGAGGGTCACCAGCTCCGGGTCGAGTAGGCCTCCTGGCCCGTCCACATCCCCAGCGTCGGCGTGCGGTAGCGCAGGTAGCGCAACGTCGGCGGCAGGAACGCCAGGACCAGCACCAGCACGGCCAACGCGGCCAGGCCGACCCGGTCGACCATCGCCAAGCCGCCGTGGGTGAACATCGCGTCGGCGAAGCGGGCCGGCGGGACGCCCACCGAGAACGGCTCGGTCAGCAGCGCCCCGATGGCCAGCAGGGCGCCGATGCCGAGCAGGACCGCCCCCGCCGTCGCGCGGAAGAACGTCACCAGCGCGCCCAGCAGGAGGACCAGCCCGGCCCCGAGGTAGCCGGCCAGGTCGATCAGCACCCAGACCGGCAGGGCGCCGAGACTGAATTCGGCGGGCATGTCGAGGTAGATCTTGACCGGCACGAATCCGGCGGCGACGGCGGCCGCGAGCCCGAGCAAACCGGCGAGAATCGCCGTTACGCCGGACGGCCTAGTCGAAGAATGCGAACGTGAATGTGCCACCGGGTATCCGTGCGGACCGGTCACAACTCCCCCATCAGCTCCAGCGCGGGACTACGGCGTTCACCCTAGTCGGCAAAGGGGAGAATGACTCCGAAAGAGAACGGAATTCGGCCGGACGGCGGAACCCAAGATCATTTTCCTGCGGTAGTGGCAGAAATGCTGTCACGCGATCACCGACGGTTGATGTATCGCGTATTCGTCCTCTTCGGACAATTGCGAATTCGACTATAAATGCAGCGTGCCCCGGAGCCGAAACGGCTCCGGGGCACGAGGAGGTGTACTAGTTCACCACTGCTGCGGCGGCTGGCCGGGCTGTCCCGGCTGGCCGAACCCGCCGCTCGGCGGACCCTGCTGGCCCGGCGGCTGGCCCCAGCCCTGCGGCGGCTGGCCCGGCTGCTGCGGGTAGCCGTGCGGCGGCTGACCCGGCTGGCCGTACCCGCCCTGCTGCGGCGGCTGACCCGGCTGCGGGAAACCCCCGCTCGACGGCTGCGGGAACCCGCCGCTGGACGGGTTGGGCCCGCCCGGCTGACCGTAGGCCGGGGGCTGGCCGTAGCCCTGCGGCGGCTGACCCGGCTGGCCGTAGCCACCCGGCTGCTGCCCGAACCCGCCCGGCTGACCCGGCTGACCGGGCTGTCCCGGCTGGCCGAACGCGCCCGGCTGCTGCGGGCCGCCGAAGCCCTGCGGCCCGCCGAAGCCCTGCGGGCCACCCGGCGCGGCACCGCCACCACCGAGGCCGACGAACTGCCGCGTCGCCGGGATGAGCCCGAGCACGCCCACGATGAGGATCAGGATGCCGATGATCAGCGGCGGGAGCCCGAGGCCGAAGGTGTCCCGCTCGGAGGCCGAGGCCCCGGCCAGCGCCTCGGCGTTCGGGGTCATGCCGATCTTGAGCAGGAGCGCGAAAATCGTGAGGAGCGCACCGCCCGCGACGATCGCGATCGGAACGAACTTCCGGATCCCGCCCAGCTTGCCCACGAGCGCCAGTCCGACGCCGCCGGCGAGGGAGATCAGCGACGCCACCAGGATCATGATGACGTAGAACCAGACCAGGCCCGGGCCGATGAGCCCGGCGGCGTCGAGCGCCTTCTGGATGAACTCCTGGCTCGGGCCGTCCCCGACGAGCGAGGAGTAGTCGCTCGCGTCACCCATGTAGCTGAACGCGATGATGAGCGCGATCAAGCCCAGGAGCGCGACCACGCCACCGGCGATGTAGCCGAAGAGGCCGTTGCCGCCGGCCGACGGGCCGCCGAACTGCGGCGGCTGACCGCCGAAGCCGGGCTGCGGAGGGCCACCGAACCCGGGACCGCCGAAGCCCTGCGGCGGCTGGCCGGGCTGACCCGGCTGGCCGAAGCCCGGCTGCTGCCCGTACCCGCCCGGCTGACCGGGCTGCCCCGGCTGACCGGGCTGGCCGAAGCCGCCCGGCTGCTGGCCGAACGCCGCGGCCGGGTTGTCGGCCGCGCTCGGCGGCGGGGTGTACGGGATCGCCGCCGGCGGCTGGGAGCCCGGGGGCACCAGCTGCGTGGAGTCCGCGACCGGGGCGTCGCCGCCGCCGGCCGGGTTCACCCACTGCGTCGCGTTCGCGTCGACCGGCGGCATCGCCTGGGTCGCGCCCGCCCCGCCGTCACCCGGCTGGGCAGGCTGGACGACCTGGGTCGGTTCCGGCGTCTCCCCGAACGGCGAACCGCCCTGGGGCTGGACGACCTGGGTCGGTTCCGGGCTGCCGAACGGGTCCTGCTGCGGCTGGGGGCCACTCGGCGGGCCTTGAGGTGGCTGGCCGCCACCCCACGGCTGGTTCGGTGGCTGCGGTGCACTCATGTGGGTCTTGAACCCCCTTGACGAGGACGCGAAAGTTTTGTACTCGCGCTCACGCTATCGGATCACCCGGCGGGGCGCTCGTAACGCCCCTGCCGGGTCCACCGATTAAGCCCCTTCTCAGCTGCTGTTCAGCGCCCGGCCAGGAAGCCCAGGAGGTCGTGCCGGGTGACGACGCCGGCGGGCTTGCCGTCGATCAGCACGAGCGCCCCGTCGGCGCCCTCGAGCGCCGTCATCGCGGCCCCGACCTGCTCACCGCCGCCGATCGTCGGCAGCGGCGGGGACATGTGCCGCTCGAGCCGGTCGGCCAGCTGCGCCTTGCCGGTGAACAGCGCGTCGAGCAGGTCGCGTTCGTTGACCGCGCCGACGACCTCGGCGGCCATCACCGGCGGCTCCGCGCTGACCACGGGCATCTGGCTGACGTCGAACTCCGCCAGGATCGCGATGGCTTCGGCGACGGTCTCGTTCGGGTGCGAGTGCACCAGGGCCGGCAGGTGCCCGCTCTTCCTGGTGAGCACGTCGGCGACCGTGGCGCCGGAGGAGTCGGGCGGCAGGAAGCCGTAGGAGGACATCCAGGTGTCGTTGAAGACCTTCGTCATGTAGCCGCGGCCGCCGTCGGGCAGCAGCACGACCACGACGTCGTCCTCGGTCAGCCGCTCGGCGAGCTTCAGCGCGGCGGCGACGGCCATCCCGCAGGAGCCACCGACGAGCAGGCCCTCCTCGAGCGCGAGGCGGCGGGTGACCTGGAAGGAGTCGGCGTCGGAGATCGGGATGATCTCGTCGGCGATGTTCCGGTCGTAGGTGTCCGGCCAGAAGTCCTCGCCGACGCCTTCGACCAGGTACGGGCGGCCGCTGCCGCCGGAGTAGACCGAGCCCTCCGGGTCGGCGCCGACCACCTGCACGCGGCCGTCGCTGACCTCCTTGAGGTACTTGCCGGTGCCGGAGATGGTGCCGCCGGTGCCGACGCCCGCGACGAAGTGCGTGATCTTGCCCTCGGTCTGCGTCCACAGCTCGGGGCCGGTGGAGAGGTAGTGGCTCTCGGGGTTCTGCGGGTTGGCGTACTGGTTGGGCTTCCAGGCGCCGTCGATCTCGCGGACCAGGCGGTCGGAGACGTTGTAGTAGGAGTCCGGGTGCTCGGGCGCGACCGCCGTCGGGCACACCACGACGCGGGCGCCGTAGGCCTTGAGCACGTTGCGCTTGTCCTCGCTGACCTTGTCCGGGCAGACGAAGACGCACTGGTAGCCCTTGCGTTGCGCGACCATGGCCAGGCCGACGCCGGTGTTGCCGGACGTCGGTTCCACGATCGTGCCGCCGGGGCGCAGCTCGCCGGAGCGCTCCGCCGCTTCGATCATGCGCAGCGCGATCCGGTCCTTGACCGAGCCACCCGGGTTCAGGTACTCGACCTTGGCCAGCACGAGCGGCTTGAGCCCCTTGGTCAACGAGTTCAGCTTGACCAGCGGGGTGTTGCCCACGAGGTCTGCGATGTGCTCTGCGTACTCCACGACCGCCAGCCTAAACGGCGCACCGGTGGCGTTGTCCACTCAAGCCACGTGCCGGGCCCGGGTGGGCCTCCGGGTGCGCGTCGGTGATGCCGGGTCGCTGGCGCGGGGCCGGTCCGCCCCGGCGAAGACCTCAGGCGGCCACCAAGCCGCTCGTCGTCGCCGGTCCGGGCCCGGAAGCCGCCGCCGGCTGGGCCGTCATCCCGTCCCGGAGATGCCACCCGGTGCCGAGCACCGCGCGGGACCCCGTCCGCAGGATCAAGTACGCCCAGCCGCGGGTCCGTTCGATGGCCATATCCGAGTTCACCTCCCGTGAGCGGAATAGCGGTCTCTCATTGCGGGGACGATTCTATCGGCGGGCCGGTTGCCCCGGTTCGTCCTTTCGTGTCAATTGTGACCTCCCCGTGCCGGCGCGTTCTTCCCAGCCTTGCGGCCAGGTGCGGGGGAACCCCGGTTCGGCTTCGGCACCGGTGAGCCGGGCGGCGGACTTCGTCCCGAAATCGGCCGGACCTGCGAAAACGGCGCCGTTGAACGTTTCGCACCCGTCAACGAATTCGACCCCGCGGAAATCGGCCCGGTGTTCGAAGTGCGCCTTGTTGAAGTCCGCTTTGCTGCGGAATCGGGTGCCGCGGAAGGACGTCAGTTCGAAGAACGTCGTTTCGTAGCAAGCGAGTGAGCGGATCGAGCAGTGCGTGAGGGTCAGCCCGACCAGCCGCGCCCCGGAGAGGTCGAGGTCGATGTCCGGCCAGAAAGCGTCGCTCGGCTGTTCGGGCTTGCCGGGGCGCAGGTGCAGCAGCAGGATGCGCTGCGCGGTCCTGCGGACCTGCGCCTCCTCTTGGTCGGCGTCCTCGACCGGCATCCGGAGGTAGGCGCAGAGGACGTTGACGATCGTCTGCCGGTGTTCGGGGTAGCCGCCGGCGAGCCGTTCGAGCGAGTAGAGCCCGGCGAGCCGGACGGGTGCCTTGTCGCTGCCGAGCTGGTCGGCGGCCTTGCCGTAGATCTCGGTGATCCGCCGTTCGGTGGCGTCGTGGTCCTTCTGCGCGAGATCGAGCTCGGCCGACCGCTGCCGCCGCGCGGCGAGCAGCAGGGCGGCGGCGCCCCCGGTACCGACGACGATGTTGGCGGCGGTCTTGAGGGCCTCCAGCCGGGCGGAGTCCTCGGGCCGGCCCCCGCCGAGGAGGGTGAGCAGCAGGGTGGCGGCGAGCGCGGCGACCACCAGCAGCCCGGCGCCCCAGAGCAGGATCGTCCTCGTCCGCAGCACGCGCGCGTCGGTCCCCATCGGGGTGATCCTGCCAGCCCGGTGTTGCGTTGGTCGCGTTCGACTTTGCCCGGAGCGTGGTTCACGGCACACTGGTGAGCAACCGCTTAGCACGCTTAGCTCGCGATACGAGGATGTGTCACGTCATGCCTGAAGCCGTCATCGTCTCCACCGCCCGTTCGCCGATCGGCCGTGCCGGGAAGGGGTCGCTGGTCGGCATGCGGCCCGACGACCTGACCGTGCAGATGATCCAGGCGGCACTGGCCAAGGTGCCGCAGCTCGACCCCACCGACATCGACGACCTGATGCTGGGCTGCGGCCTGCCGGGCGGTGAGTCCGGGTTCAACATGGGCCGCGCGGTCGCCGTCGAGCTCGGCTACGACCACCTGCCCGGCTGCACCATCACGCGGTACTGCTCGTCCAGCTTGCAGACCACGCGGATGGCGTTCCACGCGATCAAGGCCGGCGAGGGCGACGTCTTCATCTCGGCCGGCGTCGAGACCGTCTCGCGGTTCGCCAAGGGCAGCTCGGACTCGTGGCCGGACACGCACAACCCGCTGTTCGCCGACGCGGAGAAGCGCACCGCGGCGACGGCCGAGTCGGGCACGGACAGCTGGACCGACCCGCGCACGTCCGGCGACGTCCCCGACGTCTACATCGCGATGGGCCAGACCGCCGAGAACCTGGCGCGGGTGAAGGGCGTCACGCGCGAGGACATGGACGAGTTCGGCGTCCGCTCGCAGAACCTGGCCGAGAAGGCCATCGCCGACGGCTTCTGGGCCAAGGACATCACCCCGGTGACGCTCCCGGACGGCACGGTCGTCTCGAAGGACGACGGCCCGCGCGCCGGCGTGACCATCGAGGGCGTTTCGGGCCTGAAGCCGGTGTTCCGCCCGGACGGCCGCGTGACGGCGGGCAACTGCTGCGCCCTCAACGACGGCGCGGCGGCGCTGGTCATCATGTCCGACACGAAGGCGCGCGAGCTGGGCCTGACGCCGCTGGCGCGGATCGTGTCGACGGGCGTGACGGGGCTGTCGCCGGAGATCATGGGCTACGGCCCGGTGGAGGCGTCCAAGCAGGCGCTGTCGCGGGCGGGGCTGTCGATCGGCGACATCGACCTGGTGGAGATCAACGAGGCGTTCGCCGCGCAGGTGATCCCGTCGTACCGCGACCTGGGCATCGACCTGGACCGCTTGAACGTGAACGGCGGCGCGATCGCGGTGGGCCACCCGTTCGGCATGACGGGCGCGCGCATCACGTCGACGCTGATCAACTCGCTGCAGCACCACGACAAGCAGTTCGGCCTGGAGACGATGTGCGTGGGCGGCGGCCAGGGCATGGCGCTGATCATCGAGCGCCTCTCCTGAGCTGACCCACTGTCATGAACGACTCGTTCATGTCGCCTGACGACATGAACGAGTCGTTCATGACATCTAGTGGACCATCACCGGGGGTGCGGCCTCCTCGCCTTCCGCGGACGCCGGAGCCGGGCGGTTCTTCGGCAGGAACAGCGCCGGGATCACGCACAGCACCACCAGCACCAGCGACCACACGAACGTCGTCGAGAAGGCCTCCGACGCCAGCCCCGTCGCCGCCGTGTGCGTTGCGGGGTTCAGGATCGCTCCCGTGGCCGCCAGCTGGCCCTGGGCCGTCGGGACGCCGAACTTGCCCGCCAGCAGGGCCGCCAGGATCGTCGCCATCACCGCCGACCCGATCGCTCCCGCCGTCTGCTGGACGATGTTCGTCGCCGTCGAGGCTCGGGCCATGTCCTTCGGCTGCAGCGTCTGCAGCGCCGACGTCGTGATCGGCATCATCGTGCAGCCCATGCCCAGGCCCATCACGAACAGCGCCGACAGCAGCGTCCAGTACGGGGTCGTCGCCGTGACCTGGGTCAGCACCGCCATCGCGCCGATGATCAGCACCATGCCCGGCAGCACGATCTTGCGCGCGCCGACCTTGTCCGCCAGCCGGCCGGTGATCGGCATCGTGATCATCGCGCCGATGCCCTGCGGCGCCAGCAGCAGCCCCGCGTTCAACGTCGTTTCGCCGCGCACCAGCAGGAAGTACGTCGGCAGCAGCATCATCCCGCCGAGGAACGCGACGAAGAACAGCGACATCGTCACCATCGCCACCGTGAACGACCGGTTCTTGAACAGCCGCAGGTCCACCAGGGGGTTCGGCACGCGCAGCGCGCGCAGCACGAACGCCACCAGCAGCGCCAGCCCGCCCAGCGCCGGCAGCCACACCTCGACCGCGCCGATCCCGCCCGCGGACGGGATCTTCGAGACGCCGAAGATCAGCGCCGCCAGCCCCGGCGACACCATCAGCATGCCCACGAAGTCGAAGCGCGACGCCGTCTCGGGCTCGTCCTTCGGCAGCAGCCGCCACGACAGCAGCAGCGTGATCAGGCCGATCGGCACGTTGATGAAGAAGATCCAGCGCCAGCTCACGGCGTCGACCAGCCAGCCGCCGAGGATGGGGCCGCCGATCGGGCCGAGCAGCATCGGCACGCCCAGCACCGCCATCACGCGCCCGAGCCGCTGCGGGCCGGCCGTGCGGGTCAGGATCGTCATGCCGCACGGCATCAGCATGCCGCCGCCGAAGCCCTGCAGGACGCGGAAGAGGATCAGCGTTTCGATGTTCCACGCCGCGCCCGCGAGCATCGAGCCCGCCAGGAACAGCACGATCGCGAGCATGTAGAGCCGCTTGGTCCCGAAGCGGTCGGACGCCCAGCCGGTGACCGGGATCACGGTCGCGAGCGCCAGCAGGTAGCCCGTGGCGACCCACTGGATGACGTCGAACGACGTCGAGAACTCGATCGTCAGCTTCTGCAGCGCGACGTTGACGACCGTGGTGTCCAGGATCGCCATGATGGCACCGAGGACGACCACGGAAGCCACCTTGAGCACCCCGGCGTCGAGCGCGTCACCGTTCGGCGCCGAGCCGGTTCTTTGCGTAGTCATGCGGAGATTTCCCCCAGTTTCGTCGATTCGTCCGCGAGGGTACCGGGGGCCTCCGACAAAAAGCGTCTCAGCGGATGCTGTCGGTGGGACGCCCCAAGCGAAGAAGGCCTCCTCGCGAAGCACGCGAGGAGGCCTTTCGACGAGCCGGCAGCTAGTTCGTCTTGACGCACATGGTCGTCGCCGGCTGCGGGTAGATCGCGACGCGGGTGGCTTCGGTGCCCTCGCAGACGCTCTCGCTCGCCTGGCCTTCGACGACCTTCACGAGCTCGGCGTCCTTGCTCGGGTCGGTGCACGCGACCTTCTGGTAGCCCTTGGTCTGCGACGAGAAGTTCGCCAGGCAGTCGCCCTGCTTCGCGTTGATCATCAGGCACAGCTTGTACGAGCTGCGGCCGCTGACCGAGTAGGTGTCGTAGCCGGCGTCGGAGCCACCGGGGCACTGGTCGCTCGCGCTGTCGAGCTTCGCGGCGATCTTGACGTTGGCCTTCGGGTCGCCGCAGTCGGCCTTCGCCGGGTCGTCGCCGCCCCGGGTGAACTCGGAGATCGAGAGGCAGTCACCGACGTTGGAGCTGGCCGGCGAGCTGTTGAACGACACGATCCCGACGACGATGGCGACGATCACGACCACGCCGATGACCGAGAACTTGACGATCGTGCCGGTCTTCGACTTCTTCGGCACCGGCGGCGCGGGCGGGAACTGGCCACCCTGGAACTGGCCGGGCTGACCGGGCGGCGGCGGGTACTGGCCGGGCGGCGGGCCGTACTGGCCCGGCTGGCCCTGCGGCGGGGTGCCCGGCGCGGCGCCGAACTGGCCCTGCTGGCCGTACTGCTGCGGCTGACCGCCCGGCGGCGGCCCGTAGGGATCGGGCTGACCCACCGGCTGCTGGCCCCCGGGGGCCGGAGGGGGAACGCTCACTGTGCACCTCACACATGTGAAATGAAGAACCGACCGGCACATCCAACACGCAGGGTGAGCACGGCCCGCAGCGGGGTCCCCATATGCACGAATTACCCACAAAGAAGGCGCCCCGGTTGGTTACGGAGCGCCTTCATCGCGGAACGGTGAGCCAGGGTTACTCGCGGAGGTACGACAGCAGCCGCAGGATCTCCAGGTACAGCCACACCAGCGTCGTCATCAGGCCGAACGCGGTGTACCAGGCCCACTTCGACGGCATGCCCTCGCGGATCATCCGGTCGGCCTGGTCGAAGTCGAGCAGGAAGCTGAACGCCGCGATGCCGATGCAGACGAGGCTGAAGACGATGGCCAGCGGGCCGCCGTCGCGCAGCGGGTTGAAGCCGAAGGCCAGCGCGCTGATCAGGTTGAACAGCATCAGGATCGCGACGCCGACGACGGCCCCGACGATCCACTTGGTCAGCTTCGGGGTCACCTTGACCGCGCCGGTCTTGTAGACGACCAGCATGCCGATGAAGACGCCGGCGGTGCCGATGATCGCCTGCAGGGCGATGCCCGGGTAGACGACCTCGAACACGCCGCTGAGCGCGCCGAGGAAGAGCCCTTCGGCCGCCGAGTAGACCAGCGTCAGCGGGCCGCTCGGCTTCTGCCGGAAGATGATCACGAGGGAGATGACGAGCCCGACGATCAGGCCGCCGAGCATGGCGCCGATCAGGGCGCCGGAGAGCCGGCCGGTGTTCGCCAGCTCGCTCTGGGCCCAGATCGCCGTGACGATGCCGACGAGCAGCGCGACGCCGAGGCTCATGCCGGTCTTGACGACGACGTCGTCGACCGTCATCGGGCGGTCGCCCTCACCGGAACGGGTCTGCCCGGGGCCGTACCCGGGCACGCCGCCCTGGGGCTGGTTGAAGCCCACCGGGGGGCCGTACTGGCCGTAAGTCTGCGTTCCGCCGTGCGGCAGGTTGCGGAACGCCGGGTTGCTACTGGAACGCACCTGATCCTCCTGGATCTGCTGCTTCGTGGATCGACGCTGCATCGGGTTCAACGACCGCCGGGAGCGAGCGGTTCCCGTCGAGTAAAGACGACTTTACTCGACGCCGGGCCCCTGGCCTCGGTGGACACCGTATGCGACGGAGATCACGACCGTTCACCGACAGCCACCCGAAGAGCGGTAGACACCTCAGCCCCTTCCGAGTGACCCTCACCTGGCGTGCCCGGTTGCTCACCGTGCGCGCGTCGGGGACTTGCTCAATCACGTGACCTGCGGAGACGCGGCTGCACCGCACCGCGTCCGACGAAGGAGCCTGGACACCATGAGGTGGTCGACACGTCCCCGCGCGGGCGTCCGCGCACTCACCGGCCTGGTCGCCGCGGCCCTGCTGGGCACGCTTTCCGTGACCGTCGCGGCTCCGGTCGCCTCGGCCGCGAAGCAGGAGGGCATCGGCTACCGCACCGAGAAGCCGCAGCCGATGACGCCGCTGCCGCACACCGGCAACTGGCTGGGCTCCTACATCGTCGGCGGCCAGCAGGTCTTCTGCGTGAGCTTCCAGCTCAAGGCGCCGGACTCGGACGAGAAGTACCGGCCGGGCGACGAGCTGCTGACGAAATGGGGCACGAAGCTCCCGGCCGACCAGGCGGCGAACATCTCGTACCTGCTCCTGCGCTACGGCGACACCAAGAAGCCGGACGAGGCCGCCGCACTCGCGCACCTGCTGCACTCCTGGACGGCGGCCCCGCGCACGCCCGCGGACCTCGACCCGGCGCTGACGTACGACAAGATCGGCTACGACGCGCCGTTCCACCTGCAGCAGCTGCAGGCGCACCCGGACGCCGTGGCGGCGGTCGAGCGGCTGCGGACCGAGGCCGAGGCGAACCGCGGCCCGTGGACGGCGTCGGTGACCACGCCGAAGGACCCGCAGTACCCCGGCGAGCCCGCCGAGTGGACGGTCACGGTGAAGAACGCCAAGGGCAAGGGCGTTCCCGGCGTCCCGGTGAAACTGGTGGCGTCCGCCGCGACCCTCGGCGGGGAGCCGGCCGAGGGGAACGCGAGTCCGCAGGGCGCCGCGAAGGACGCCACGCTCGACACGGGCGCGGACGGGACCGTGACGGTCAAGCTGACCCCGACCGGCGAGCAGCCGAAGCTGGTGGCGTCGCTGGCCGCCCCGGCCGACCGGCCGTACGTGCGGGTTCCGGTCGACACGGACAAGCAGCGCGTCGTCTCGACCGGCGGCGAGAAGGAGCTGACGGCGCAGGGCGTGGTGAGCGTCGCGAAGCCGGGCAAGGTCCAGGTGACGAAGACGGACGCGAACACGGGCAAGGGCGTCGGCGGCGCCGTCCTGCGGATCACGGGCAAGGACAAGGCGACGGCCGCGCTGGGCCAGGACGGCAAGCCGCTCACCGGTGCCGACGGCAAGCCTGTCGTGGTCACGACGGACGGGAAGACGGGCGGCGTGACGGTCGACGGTCTGCGCGCGCCGCAGGAGATCTGCGTGGTGGAGGCCGGGCCGCCGCCGGGCTACACGAACGCGTACGACCCGAAGAACCCGCCGTCGGCGTGCGGGACGGTGAAGCCGGGCGAGACGCTGGTGTTGACGGTGGTGAACAAGCCGAACGAGGTCCCGCGCGCGATCCCGGCGGGTGACGCGCCGGTGGTCCAGGCGCGGGGTGCGGTCGAGACGAGCTATTCGGTACCGGGGTTGGCCGGGCTCGGGTTGCTGGTGCTGGTGGGCGCCGGGCTGGTCGCCCTCGCCGCGCGGCGGGCCTCGCGCAGGTAAGCGGGATGGCACGCACCAAAGCCGAGGGCTGGTCGGCGGACGACGACGGGACGCTGTACCGGCCGGGTACCGGCCGGCCGGCGAGTGGCGCGGGCGGCTGGTTCGAGCCGAGCCCGGCCGGCGACGGCGGCCGGGCCGATGCGGATCCGGGCGCGGCGGCCGGCGGCCGAGCCGAGGCCGGCCCGACTTGGGCGACGAACGACCACACCGGCAGCCGGGCGGCCGCCGGCACCACCGCCCAGGCCGCGCCGAACCCCGACTGGGCAGCGAGCAACCCGGCAACCGCCGCCACCACCGACCAAGCCTCGGCGAACCCCGGCTGGACGGCCGCCGGCACCACCAGCCGGACCACGCCGAACCCGGGCTGGACCACCGACGACACCTGGGCCGGCTGGGGCGAGGCCGATCCCGGCGGCGAGTGGGCACCCCGGAAACCCCAGCGCGGGCGGCTCCTCGCCGGCTTCGCGCTCGGCGCGGCCACCGTGCTCGCCATCCAGTTCGGCGGCACCGTCGTCACCTCGCCTCCCGTGGCCGTCGTCGCCGGCACCGCGCTGCCCGCCGCCGGGGCCGCGGCCGCCCCCGCGGCCCGTCCGGCCACCCCCGCACCACCGCCACCCCCAGCGCCGGCGACCACCAGCACCGCGCCCGCGGCCCCCGCCGCACAGACGTCCACCCCGCCGCCACCTCAGCAACCCGGCACCGTCCGGCTGCCCGCCGGCGGCACGGCGTCCCTCGTCCGCAAGGACCTCGGCCCCGACGGCGAACTCCCCGTCCCCGCCGACCTGCGCCAAGCGACCTGGTGGGGCGCCGACCTGACCGCCGCCGGCGGCGCGAGCGTCTTCGCCGGGCACGTCAACTGGCGGGGCGCCACCGGGCCGTTCGCCGAGCTCTGGTCCGCGCGGATCGGCGGCGGAGTGACCATTGTGGACAGTGCGGGCAAGACCTGGCGCTACCGGATCTCCCAGCTGGTCACCGTGCACAAGAACGACCTGCCCGCCCGCGCCGACGACCTGTTCGGCCAGTCCGGCCCGCACCGCGTGGTGCTCGTGACGTGCGGTGGCCGCTGGGTCGGCGGCTCGGACGGCTACGAGGAGAACCGCGTCGTCGTCGCGGACCCCGCCTAAGTTACCCGTGAGTAACTTCACGTCCCGCCACGGTGGTCACTGACGCCCACATGCAGCAGAATGCCCAGGGTCAGGGCGAAGCGGTGAGAGGTGTGAAGACGATGGCGACGTTCTTGGTGACCGGGGCGACCGGACTGATCGGGCGCCAGTTCACCCGGCTGCTGCTCTCCCGCCCCGACGACGACCGCGTCGCGCTGCTGGTCCGCGCGTCGAGCAAGGCCAAGCTGGCCGCGCTGGTCGACCAGTGGCCGCACTCCGACCGCGTCACGCTCGTCACCGGCGACCTCGGCGAGCCGCTGCTCGGCGTGTCCGAAGCGGACCGCGAGGAGCTGCGCGGCAGCGTCGACCACATCGTGCACCTGGCCGCGCTCTACGACCTCACCGCCGACGACGAAGAGAGCGTCAAGGCCAATGTGGACGGCACGCGCGCCGTCGTCGACCTCGCCGCCGACCTGCGCGCCGGCTGTCTGCACCACGTGTCGTCGGTCGCCGTCGCGGGTGACCACGAAGGCATCTTCACCGAGGAGATGTTCGACGCCGGGCAGCGGCTCGTCACGCCGTACCACCGGACGAAGTTCGAGGCCGAGAAGATCGTCCGCGAGCAGGACCGGGTGCCGTGGCGGGTGTACCGCCCCGCCGTCGTCGTCGGGCACTCCGAGACCGGCGAGATGGACAAGGTCGACGGCCCGTACTACCTCTTCCCCGCGATCAACCGGCTCGCCGGGCTGCCGGACGTGCTGCCGATCGTCGGCCCGGACCTCGGCGACACCAACATCGTGCCGGTCGACTACGTCGCCAAGGCGCTGCTGGAGCTGGTCGTCAAGCCCGGGCTCGACGGGCGCGCGTTCCACCTGGTCAACCCCGAGCCGCAGCCGGTCGTCTCGGTCTACAACGCCTTCGCGAAGGCCGCGGGCGCGCCGACGATCTCGGTGCAGCTGGGCGAGGGCCTCTCGAAGCGGATCGTCGGGCTGGTCAAGCTGACCGAGCACATCCCCGGCGTCACCATCGCGCGCGACGCCGTCATGGAGCGCTTCGGCATCCCGCCGGTGCTGCTGGAGACCATGGCGTTCCCGTCGGTGTTCTCCTCGGCCGAGACGCGCAAGGCGCTCGCCGGCAGCGTCGACGTGCCGCGGCTGGAGGAGTACGCGCCGACGCTGTGGCGCTACTGGCGCGAGCACCTCGACCCGTTCCGCGCGCGCAAGCACGGCCCGCGCGGCGAGCTCGACGGCCGCCGCGTGATCATCACCGGCGCGTCGTCGGGCATCGGCCGGGCGACGGCGTTGAAGGTCGCGGCCGCCGGTGGCGTCCCGCTGCTGGTCGCGCGCCGCCAGCACGAGCTCGAAGAGGTCCGCGACGAGATCGTCGCCGCCGGCGGCACGGCGTCGGTCTACCCGGCCGACCTCACCGACGAGGACTCGGTGCGCAAGGCCGTCGACGCGATGCTGGCCGAGCACGGCCGGATCGACATGCTGGTCAACAACGCCGGCCGGTCGATCCGCCGGTCGATCAAGCTGTCGTACGACCGGATGCACGACTACGAGCGCGCGATGGCGATCAACTACTTCGGCGCGGTCCGGCTGATCCTCGCGGTGCTGCCGCACATGTCGGAGCGGAAGTTCGGGCACATCGTGAACGTGTCGTCGATCGGCGTCCAGGGCATCGCGCCGCGCTTCTCGGCCTACGCGGCGTCGAAGGCGGCGCTGGACTACTTCTCGCGGATCGCGGCGACCGAGACGCACGGCGACGGGATCACGTTCACCACGATCCACATGCCGCTGGTGCGCACGCCGATGATCCGGCCGACGAAGATCTATGACGCGTTCCCGACGAAGTCGCCGGAGCAGGCCGCGGACATGGTGCTGACGGCGCTGGTCGAGCGGCCGAAGCACATCGGCACGCCGGCCGGGCAGGCGATCGGGCTGGCCTACACGCTCACGCCGGGCCTCACCGACGCCGTCGCGTACCAGGGATTCCGGATCTTCCCGGATTCGACCGCGGCGGGCGGTTCGGGCGAGCTGAAGATCGGCCGTGGCGAGAAACACCTCTCGCGTGCGGCGATGGCGCTGGCCCGGCTTTCGCGGGGCTTCCACTGGTAACTGAGCGTTTCGGGGGTGAGGCCGTTCCGGCGACACGGCGACACGTGTTGGTGATTCGTTAAGCCGGACGGCGGATGCGGACGGTCCCCGGGTACGGTCGGGCCCATGGTTCCTGAGCGCGACCCCGCCGCAACCGCCCTCAACGGCCTCCTCCCCCTCCGCCGCGAGTACACGCAGGCTTGGCACGGCTTCGACCGCAACGAAGTCCGCCAGTACCTCGACCACGTCGAGGCCCAGCTGCGCCGGGTGCTCAGCGAACGCGACGCCGCCGCCGCGCAGGCCGCCGCCGCCGCGCGCGACGCCGAGTCGGCCCGTTCGCAGGTGGCGTCGCTCGAAGCGCGCATCGAGGAGCTGAAGAAGCCGCCGGAGCGGCTCGAGGACCTCGACGAGCGGATGCAGCGCACGGTCACGCTCGCGCAGGCCCGCGCGGACGAGATCATCAAGCGCGCCGAGGCCGCCGCGGAGAAGACGTGGGCGGGCTCGACCGAGGCGTCGACGAAGCTGCGTGAGCGGTACACGAAGCTGGTCGCGGAGCTGGACAAGCAGGCCGACCTGCTGCACTCGGAGCACGAGAACGCGCTCGCGGAGACGCGCGCCGAGGTGCAGCGGCTGACCATCGAGGCGGCCCAGCGGCGCGAGCTGCTGGACAACGAGGCCGAGCGGAAGCGCCGGAAGCTCGAGCGCGAGTTCGAGTCGTCCCAGGCGGCCCAGAAGGCGGCGCTGGAGAAGCACGTCGCCGACCAGCGCACGGCGAGCAAGAACCAGGCCGAGCGCCGGCTCGCGGAGGCGACGGCCGAGGCCAAGCGGCGGCTGGACGAGGCGACGGCGGAGGCCCGCCGCCGGCTCGACGAGGCGACGACCCAGGCGGCCCAGCGCACGACGGCGGCGAACCGCAAGGTCGAGCGGCTGGCGGAGATCCGCGAGCAGGCCCGCAAGAGCCTGGCGGCGGCGGAGGACATCCTCAACCGCAGCGAGACGCAGCTGGCAACGCTGCCGGAGGAAGCGGTGATCCCGCAGGCGTCGAAGCTGGTGGGCGGCGACACGGACTCCGCGACGACGCCGGCGGCCCCGGTGGTGCCGGTGGTGCCGGTGGTCCAGCCGTCGATCCCGGCGTCGGCTCCGAAGCAGGCGGCGGCGAAGCCCGCGCCGAAGCCGGCCCCGAAACCGGCCAACTCGAACGGCCCGGCGACCAAGCCGGCGAACGGGAACGGCAACGGCGCCAAGCCCCTGTCCCCGGCGGCGAGCAAGCCGGGTTCCTGACGCTGCCAGAGCCGTGAATGGCACATTGAGGGACTAAGTGTCCGTGAATGTGCCATTCACGGACTTTCGATTCCAGGCGAGCGTGCTCAGGAGCGGGCGGTGCGGGGCCAGGGGTTCGCGGACTCCAGCTGGGCCGCCAAGCCCAGCAGCAACGACTCCTCACCCGGCCGTCCCACCAGCTGGACCGACGTCGGCAGCCCCGACCGCGCCGAGCGCCCCACCGGGACCGTGATCGCCGGATACCCCGCGAAGTTCCACTGGCCCGTGAACCCCGCCAAGCGCGTCGACGGCAGCACGTTCGTCAACCACCTCCGCTCGTGCCAGCGGCCCGCCTTCACCGGCCAGTGCGACAACGTCGGCGTCATCAAGACGTCGTGCGACTCGAAGAACTCCGCGGCTCGCGCGACCCACCGGTCCCGCGTGCTCGACCGGATCACGCCCGCTCGCGACAGTAGCCGCCCGGCCCGGACGTGCGCGCGTGTGCGGCGCTGGAACCGGGGGAAGTCGAAGTCGCGAGCCTGCTCGGCCGGGCCCGCCAGCCAGCGGGCCGTCATGCCCAGGACCATCGTCGCCGGGTAGCGCGGCGCGGCCGGTGACACCGGGTGTCCCGCCGACGCCAGCAGGCCGGCCGCCTGCGACACCGCCGACACCAGCTCTCGCGGCACGGGGGTGTGCAGCAACGGCACCGTCGTCGACATGCCGATGCGCACCGCGGCCGGCGACGGCACCGACGCCAGCGAAGGATCGCCGGCCAGCACCGAGTACAGCAGCGCCGCGTCCTCGACCGTCGTGGCCAGCGGGCCGTGCACCGACATGCCGAACCAGCCGCCCTCCGACAGCTCGCCCGCGCCCGGCTTGAGGCCAACCAGCCCGCACATCGCCGCCGGGAGGCGGACCGAGCCCATGCCGTCCGTGCCGTGGGCCAGCGGGACCAGGCCCGCCGCCACCGCCGCCGCGCTGCCGCCCGACGAGCCGCCCGAGGCGTACGTCGGGTCCCACGGGTTGCGGGCGATGCCGTCCGGGGTGTCGCTCATCGGCCAGACGCACAGCTCCGGCACCCGCGTCAGCCCGACGAGCACCGCGCCCGCCGCCCGCAGCCGGGCCGCGATCACCCCGTCTTCCTCGACGGGAGAAGACGACCCCGCCAGCGAACCGTGCGACGCGTACTCACCCGCGATCGCCATGACGTCCTTGACCGCGACGGGCACCCCGGCCAGCGGCAACGACGCCAGATCGGGCCGCGCGGCCACCGCCGCGGCTTCCTCGAGCGCCTCGGCCGAGCGCACCCGGCGGAAGGCCCCGACGACGCCGTCCGCGGCCGCGATGCGGTCGAGGGCCTCCTTGGTCACCTGGACCGGATCGAGCTGCCCGGCCCGCACGGAAGCCGCGATCTCGGCGGCGGTCGACACCATGATCGCGACCCTAGCCGACGGGAAACGGGTCAGATAGCGCCTGCGCGCAGCGCGTAGGCGACGGCGTGGGCGCGGTTGTTGAGCCCGCACCGCGTCATCAGGCCGTAGAGGACGTTCTTCACGGTCCGCTCGGAGTAGCACAGCTTCGCCGCGATCTCCTCGGTCCCGAAGCCCTCGGCGACCAGCCGCAGCACGTCACATTCACGCGCCGCGAGCCCCGATAGCGTGAGCCCGTTCGGCTCCAGGACGTCCTTGCGCATCCGCTGGACCTGCGAAAGCAGCGCCCCCTGCAGCCGCGGCGGCAGGTTCGCCGTGCCGTCGCCCGCGGCGAGCACCGCCGTCACCAGTTCGGCGCCGCCCGTCTCGCGGCGCGGCAGGATCGCCACGACGCCGCTCTCCAGCACCGACATCAGGTCGCTCTCGCGGAAGTGCTCGACCACCAGCACGACGTGTGACGCCTTCGCCGCCCGGACCTCGCCCAGCACGGCCTCGGTGACGTGCTCCTCCATCACCAGCAGCACGTCGGGCACCAGGTCGGTGATCCGGACGTCCGGATGGCTTTCCAGGAGGCTCACCGCGCCGGCGTGCGTGATCGGGTCCGAGGCGAGGACGGTCACTTCGACGGGCTTCATGGTCGCAGTGTGGACGGCCCGTCTTCACGCCGTCCCTATTCCGTCTTCACGCGCGTGAAGACGGAACCCGCCAGCTCGCCGAACGCCTCCCGCGCCCGCTCCAGGCACCCCGGCATCCGCTCGGCCGCCCGCCCCCACTCGCGCTTCGCGCGCAGGTACTCCTCGCGCGCCTCGCCGGTCCAGCCGGCCAGCTCCGGCTCCACAGTGGACTCCAGCTCGGCGAGCAGGTCGCCCAGCTCACCGGTGATCGCGCCCATCCGGTCGAGCACCAGATCGGCGAACCGGACGTCCAGTTCGGGCCGGCTCATGGCCGCCGGGGCAGCGGCACCCGGCCGCCGGTCGTCTCGAGCAGCCGCGCCAGCCGCGAGAGGATCACGTCGAACTCCTGCTCCCAGTCGCTCATCGCCTGGCCGAACCGCACCGACGCCTCGCCGCGCCAGGACGCCTGCACCAGCGCCATCTCGCTGGCGACGTCACGGAGGTGCGAGCCGGCTGCGTCGACGGCGAAGGCGAAGCGGGCGGCCGCCCGCTTCATGTCCTCGGTCGGCTCGGCTGTGGCCATTTCGGGCTCCTCGAGATCTCGGCGCCCCCGAGCGTCGCGCACGCCGCGGCCCGGCGGAACCCCGCCTGTCCGCCGTTGCCCGAATGTCCGCCATCCTTGCCTGCCGGTTCACGGCGGCCGCGTATGCTCACGTCAGGCATCCGGCGCGTGACGGTTCGTCAGCGCACGAAGGGAGACCGATGTCGGCTGCGGACGGCTCCGCACCGAGACTCCAAATGCTCGGCCCGGTCAAAGCGTGGCAGGGTGAAACGGAGCTCGACCTCGGCTCCGCGCACCGTCGGACGGTTCTCGCGGCGCTCGCGATGAACCCGAACCGCACGGTCTCGCGCGAGGAGCTGATCGACGCCGTCTGGGGCGAGGCGCCACCGCAGAGCGCCCAAGGTTCCATCTACACCTACGTCTCCGGGCTGCGGCGCGCGCTCGAACCCGGCCGCGCCAAGGGCGAAGGCCCGCAGCTGCTCGCGTCGATCGGGTCCGGCTACTCACTGCGCCTGGACGCCGGCGCGATCGACGTCCACCGCTTCGAAGCCCTGCGCGAACTGGCCCAGCGCAAGCAGTCGGCCGGCGACCTGCGCGGGGCGCGAGAAGTCCTCGACGAGGCCCTCGACCTCTGGCACGGCGTCCCGCTCTCGGGCCTGCCCGGGCCGTTCGCCGCCGCCCAGCGCGCGCGGCTGGCCGAGGTGCGGCTCGCGACGATCGAGCGACGCGCGGAGATCGTGCTGGAGTCCGGCGGGCACGCCGAGCTCATCGCCGAACTGACCGCGCTGACCCGCGAGCACCCGTTCCGCGAAACGCTGCGCGGCCTGCTCATGCGCGCGCTGGCCCGCTCCGACCGGCGGACCGAGGCGATCGCCGTCTACACCGACGTCCGCGACCGGCTCGTCGAGTCTTCGGGTACCGAGCCGGGGCCGGCGTTGCGGCGGCTGCACGACGAGCTGCGGGACAAGCCGGCGCCGAAACCGCCGCCGCCCGTGCGCGTTCCGCGCTCGCCCGTCACGGCGATGCCCGAGCGCGCGGACGTCTTCGTCGGCCGGGAGGCGGAGCTGGCCCGGCTGCGCGAAGCCGTCGCCGACACCGCCGCGGGCATCGGGCATTCGCTGTGGCTGGAAGGCGAACCCGGCAGCGGCCGGACGGCGCTGCTGGCCGAACTGCTCGCCGTGGCCCACGACCTCAAGCCCGCGTTCGCCGCGGCGGATGCGCTGGACCAGCGGTTCGCGCTGCGGCCGCTGCTGGACGCGCTGGGCGTGCACCCGCGGGCCACCGACGAACGCCGCGCGAACCTGGCCGCCCGTCTCGGCGAACGGTCGGGCGAGGACCCCGTCGACGGCCTGCTCGGGCTCGTGCGCGAGCTGTGTGCGGAGGCGCCGCTGGTGCTCGTCGTCGACGACTTGCACTGGGCCGACGACACCACCCTGCGCGTCTGGCGGTACCTGAGCCGCGAGACGCGGGAGCTGCCGTTGCTGCTGGTGGGCGCGTGCCGCCCGGTGCCGCGACCGGCCGCGCTCGACGAGCTGCGAGCCGAACTCGACAACGATGTCACAGTGCTGACGCTGCCACCGCTGGCCGAGGCGGAGACGCACGCGCTGGCCACCGAGCTGGTCGGCGCGCCACCCGGGCCCGGGCTGCGGACGCTGGTGTCCTACGGCTCCGGAAACCCGCGCTACACCAGGGAAATCGTCGAGACGCTGCTGGCGCAGTCGATGATCGTGCTCGACGGCGTCCACGCGCACCTGGACGGCAACTCGTGCCAGACCATCCCGGCGCCGCTGGGCTCGCGGATCACGCTGTACCTGAGCTTCCTCTCCAGCGGCACCCGGGACACGCTGCGCTGGGCCGCGCTGCTGGGCGGCGAGTTCTCGCTGTCGGACATCGCCGTCGCCACCGAGCGGCCGCCGACGGCGCTGGTCGGCGCGGTCGACGAGGCGATCACGTCCGGGGTGCTCGTCGAGTCGGGCGACCGGCTGGCGTTCCGGCACCCGTTGCTGCGGCGCGTGCTCTACGAAAAGACGCCCGCGGCGATGCGGGTGGCGCTGCACCGGCAGCTGGCCGAGGCGTTCGCCGCCGCTAATGCTCCCGCCGCGCGCGTCGCCGGGCAGCTCGCGGCCGCGCCCGCGCAGGTCGACCCGTGGGTGACGACGTGGCTGCTGGACAACATCGGCGCGGTCGCGACCGAGACCCCGCGCGTCGCCGTCGACCTGCTGCGCCACGCCGTCACGCAGGGCGCGCTGCCGCCGGACGCGCGCGAGACGCTGACCGCGACGCTCGCGCGGCTGCTGTTCTGGCTCGGCCGGGAACCCGAGGCCGAAGCGCGTTCGGTCGTCGCGCGGACGTCCGACAGCCGGCGCGCGGCGGAGATGCGCTGGATCCTCGCCTACGTCTACTACCGCCGCGGCGACTTCGCCGAGGCGACGGCCGAGCTGAAGCGGACCCTCGACGACGCCGACGTCCCCCAGATGTGGCGCGGGCGGCACGAGTCGTTGCTGGCCACGCTGGAGCGGCTCGGCGACGAGACGGTCCTGGCGCCGGCCGGGCTGCACCCGCTGGACGACGCGGCGCTGTCCGTGCCGACGCTCGACAGCCTCGACGAGGCCGCGGAACCGCTGCGGGCCGCCCGGCGGATCGCGGCGACCCGCGCGGTGCCGGGCGAGATGCACCTGGCGGGCGCGGTCCACTACTACTGGCTCGGCCGCTGGCCCGAGGCGCTCGAAGAGCTGGACGCGGTGATCCGCGACGGCGCGGAAACGGCGTCGTACGTCCTGCGCAGCCCGGGATCGGCGTTGCTGGTGCACGGCGTCGGCGCGTTGATCGCGGGGCACCGAGGCGAGCCGGCCGTGGCTCGGACGCACCTCGACGCGGCCGGCCGCCAGCAGTGGCCCCCGGGCCTGGAGCCCGACGGCGGCGACTTCCTCCTGGCGGCGCGGGCGTTGCTGGCCGAGCAGGACGGCCGGCCCGAGGCGGCGCTGGCGGCGTTGCTGCCGTTGCTGGAGGAGAACTACCCGCCGGCCGCGCGCCACCAGTGGCTGCCGGACGTGGTCCGGCTCGCGCTCCGGCTGGGGGTGGCCGACCGCGCGCAGGAGGCGGTGCGGTTGCTGACGACGGAGGCCGAGGTCCCCCCGGCCCACGCGGCGGCGGCCGCGCACTGCCGAGGGCTGGTGACGGGCGACCCGGAACCGGTCCTGACGGCGGTTTCGCACTACCGCGCGGCGGGCCGGCTGCTGAAGCAGGCGAAGGCGACCGAGGACGCGGCGATTTTGCTGGCGGAGTCCGGCCGGTTGGACGACGCGCGAGCGGCGTTCCGGGGCGCGTTGACGGCGTACACGGGCATGGGCGCGGTGTGGGACGTGCGGCGCGCGGAGAGCCGGATGCAGCCGTTCGGGATCCGGCGGGCGGGCTCGGTGCGGACCCGAGCGGTCGCCGGCGAGTGAGCTCCGGCCGGGACGTCATGAACGACTCTTTCATGACGTCCGGCGCGGTGAACGACCCTTTCATGACGTCCGGCGGGGTCTGCATACCGGTCGGATGATCGATACCAACCCGCTCCGAGCAACCCCTTCGGGGCTTGCCACGTCAGTAAGCTCGGCACGAAAACGTCCGCCGGGGTCCTGGGGGCCCGCCCCCGGCGGGTTCGTCCCCCTAGGGAACGGCAGGACATGCGAGGGGAAGCGGACACCGGTCTGCGAGTGGGCTTGCTGGGACCCCTGCGGGCCTGGCGCGGGGCAGCCGAAATCGGCCTGGGCCCCGCTCGTCAGCGTGCGATCTTCGCCGTGCTCGCGGTCAACGCCGGCCGGCCCGTGCCGCGGGCCGAACTGATCGCCGGCGTCTGGGGCGACTCCGCGCCCGCGAGCGTCGAAGGCAGCGTTCACACCTACGTCTCCGGGTTGCGGCGGGCCCTCGAACCCGATCGGTCGCGGTGGTCGGCGGCCAGCGTCCTCGTCTCGGACCCCGCCGGGTACTCGCTCCTGCTCGACGAAGACGCGCTCGACGCCGCCGTCTTCGAACGCCACCGCGAACGAGCCCAGCAGCACCTCGACCGAGGCGATCCGCGAGCCGCCGTCGCCGAGCTCGACGCCGCCCTCGCGCTCTGGCAAGGGGAAGCGCTCTCCGGGGTGCCCGGCGGGTTCGCCGAACGGCACCGCGAATACCTCGCCGAGCTGCGGCTCGACACCCTCGACCGGCGCGCCCAGGCCCTGCTCGACCTCGGCCGCCACCTCGACCTCGCACCCGAACTCGCCGTGCTGGCCGGCGAGCACCCGCTGCGGGAGTCCCTGCGCGAGTCGCTCATGCTCGCCCTCTACCGCAGCGGCCGCCACTCCGACGCCCTCGACGTCTTCCGCGACGCCCGCGCCACCCTCGTCGGCGAGCTCGGCGTCGAGCCCGGACCGGCGCTGCAGCGGCTCCACCAGCGGATCCTCGCCCAGGACCCCGGACTCGACGCGCCCGCGGCGCCGGTCGAGGTCGCCGGGCACCGGCTCTTCGGCCGGGAAGCCGAAACGGCCCGGCTCGCCGAGCTCGTCGCCGACGTCCGGGCCGGGCGCGGCCGGGCCGTGTGGATCGAGGGTGAAGCCGGGATCGGCAAGTCCGAGCTGCTCACCAGCACTCTGCCGGACGGCCCCGGCTTCCAGCGGCTCTGGGCGGCCGCCGACGAGCTGAGCACCCGCTTCCCGCTGCAGGTGATGCTGGAGTGCCTCGAAATCGACGCGCATTCGGCCGACCCGCGGCGCGCGCGGCTGGCGAAAGAGCTCTCCGGCGACCCGGTGCGCCGCAGCTGGGGGCCCGCCGACCCCGTGCTCGGCGCCGTCGACCGGCTGCTGGCCCTGGTCGACGAGCTGTGCGCGCACTCGCCGCAGGTGCTGGTCGTCGACGACCTCCAGTGGGCCGACGAGGCATCCGTGCTGGTCTGGCACCGCCTGTGCGCGGCGACCCGGCAGCTGCCGTTGCTGCTGGTGGCCGCGACCCGGCCCGCGCCGGACCGCGCCGAGCTCGCCCAGCTGCGGCGCGGCGTCCAGGCCCGCGACGGCATCGTGCTCGACCTGACCCCGCTGAGCGGCGACGACGTCGGCCGGCTGATCGAGGACCAGATCGGCGCGGCACCCGGGCCCGGGCTGCGCGAGCTGGCCGCCCGTGGTGCGGGAAACCCGTTGTACGTCAAGGAAATGGTCGACGTCCTGCTGCGCGCCGGCGCGCTCGAGGTGACCGGCGGCGCGGCCGACGTCGACGACCCGGCCGAGTTCGAGACGCCGAGTTCGCTGGTCGCCGCGGTCGACCGGCGGCTCGACTTCCTGCCCGCGCGCACACAGGAAGTCCTGCGCTGGGGTGCGCTGCTGGGCATGGAGTTCGCCGTCGGGGACATCGCCGCAGTGCTCGGCACGCGGCCGTCGGACCTGCTGGAGCCGCTCGAAGAGGCCGTCGCCGCGAACGTCCTCATCGACACCGGGACTCAGCTCGCGTTCCGGCATCCCCTGCTGCGCCAGGCACTTTACGACCGGTTGCTGGCCGGGACGCGGGCCGCGCTGCACCGGCAGGCCGCGGAAGCGCTCGCCGGGATCGGCGCGCCGGTGAAGCGCGTCGCCGAACAGCTCGTCGCAGCACCGGCCACAGTGGACGAATGGGTGCTGGACTGGCTCGCCGCGCACCACGCGGCCGTGTCCAACCGCGCGCCGCTGATCGCCGTCGAACTGCTCGAACGCGCGCTGGCCGCGGGGGCCGGCGACCGGCGCGAGGTCCTGCTCGTGGCGTTGGTCAAGGTGCTGTTCCGATTGGAGCGGAACCCGGAAACGCTGGCGCAGCAAGCACTCGACGTCGCCACCGAGCCCGACTCCGTCGAGGAGATGCGGCACGTCCTGGCGGCGCTACGGCACCGCCGAGGCGACACCGAAGGCGCGGTCGCGACGCTCGCCGCGTCGGTCGACGACCCGGCCGTGCCGGAGCTGTGGCGGGTCAAGCACCGGCAGCTGCTGGCGAACTTCCGGCGCGGCGATCTGTCCGATTTGGACACCGCGGAAAAGGCGGCGTACGAGACGAAGTCGTTCGCCGATGGCGACCGGTACCTGACGGCGCACGCGCTGCAGTCGTTGTGGCTGGTGGATTCCGTGCGCCGCGAGCACGATTCCGCGCTGGCGCACGTCGACGCGGCGATCGAGGCCGTCGGCGACGAGCACGAGCTGGCCGACCTGCACCTCGACCTGCTCGACAACCGCGTCTTCACGCTGCAGAACCTCGACCGGCTCGCCGAGGCGGACGCGGCCCTGCGCGCGGCGGGCGACGTCGCGGCGCGGCACGCGATGCCGGTGGGGCTGCAGGTTTCCGTTGCGGTGCACCGGTATTGGGAAGGCCGCTGGGACGAGGCGCTGGTCGAGCTGGACACGGTCACCGAGGACGGCCCGGCGATCACGTTCTACGGCCTGCGCGAGCCTGGGCCGGCGGCGCTGCTGCTGCACGGCGTCGCGGCGCTGATCGCGGGCCGCCGCGACGACCGCGCCCAGGCGGCGGCCCACCTCGACGCGGCGGAGGAGTACGCCCCGGCGACCGGCGCCGAGCGCGAGAGCTTCGACTTCCTGCTGGTGGCGGACGCGCTGGCCGCGGAGCAGCGCGGTGACCGGGTCCGCGCGCTGGCGATCCTCGAGCCGATCCTGAACCCGACGTACGCGCAGATGATGCTGCGCCACCAATGGCTTCCGGCGTACGTCCGGCTGGCGATGGAACAGGACGAAGTCGGCCGGGCGCGGCGCGCGCTGGCGGTGTGCGAGGAGGAGGCGGCGAAAGAGCGCCGCCCGGCGCGCGCCCACGCGGCGGCGTCGTGGTGCCGCGGGCTGATCGAGGAGGACCCGGCGGCGGTCCTGGCGACGGCGGAGCACTTCCGCGCGGTCGGCCGCCGCCCGGAGCTGGCCACGGTCCTGGAGGACGCGGCGGTCCTGCTGGCCCGCGAGGGCCGGCTCGACGCGGCGCACGCGGCGTTCGAGGAGGCGGCGGAGCTGTACACGGCGTTGGGCGCCCGCTGGGACCTGCGCCGGGCGGAGACGCGCTTGCGCCGGCTGGGCGTGCGCCGCGGGGCGCTGTTCTCGCCGATCCGGCCGGGTCACGGCTGGGAGTCGCTGACCCCGATCGAGGTCCGGATCGCGAGCCTGGTCGCGGACGGGAAGTCCAATCCGGACATCGCGGCGGAGCTGTCGTTGCCGCGCCGGACGGTGCAGGCGCACGTGGCCCGGTTGCTGGGGAAGCTGGAGACCCCGTCACGCTCGGGCGTCGCCGACGCCTTCCGGCAGCAGCGGCCGTGACGGGCTGAAGGGCACCTTCAGTGCATCTGATGCGTGGAAGGTGTCCTTCACCTCATGTGATGTGAGGAAGGTGCCCTTCAGCCGGGGTCACTCCGGGAGCGCGTTGGCCTTGGCGACCCTGCCCAGGAAGCGGCCCGAGTCCTTCACCGTGCGGACCTGCGTCTCGAAGTCCACGTGCACCAGCCCGAACCGCTGCGAATACCCCATCGCCCACTCGAAGTTGTCCAGCAGCGACCACGCGAAGTACCCGCGCACGTCCGCGCCCGCCTTGATGGCCGCGTGGACCGCCCCCAAGTGCTCCATGAAGTAGTTCACCCGCGCCGCGTCGTACACGCGCCCGCCGACCACCTGGTCCACAAAGGACGCTCCGTTTTCCGCCACCACCAACGGCAACCCGGACCGCGCCGACAGCCACCCCAGCAAGTCGGTGAAGACGTCCGGCGCCTGCTCCCAGCCGAACGCCGTCAGCGGCGGCCGGGCCGGCAACACGTCCAACCCGCGCAACCCCGGCAGCGGGCAGTTACCCGGCGACAATGGATCCGCCAACGGCGTCACCCGCGCCGGCGCGTAGTAGTTCACGCCCAGCCAGTCGATCGCCGCCGCGATCGTGTCCGTGTCGCCGTCGCGGACCGACGCCGCGAACCGGCCGCCGTGGTACTCGACATCGGCCACCACGTCCGGCGGATATCCCCGGCCCAGCACCGGGTCCAGGAAGAACCGGTTGTGGATCCCGTCGAACTTCCGGGCCGCCTCGACATGCGACGGCGAAGTCCCGTCCGCCAGAGCCGGCGCGAAGTTCAACGCCAGCGAGAACTCGTGGCCTGGCCGAGCCTGCGACTTCAGCGCCCGCGTTGCCAGCCCGTGCCCCAGCAGGAGGTGGTGGGCCGCCACCAGCGCCGTGTCGTAGTCCTGGACGCCCGGCGCGTGCACCCCGCTGCCGTACCCCAGGAACGCCGCGCAGAACGGCTCGTTGATCGTCGTCCACTGGCTGACGCGGTCCCCCAGCGCGTCGTGCACGAAGGATGCGTAATCCGCGAACCGATACGCTGTATCGCGCGAAGGCCAGCCGCCCGCGTCCTCCAGAGCTTGCGGCAGGTCCCAGTGGTACAGCGTAAGAACCGGCTTGACGCCCCGGGTGAGCAGCTCGTCCACCAGCCGGTCGTAGAAGGCGAGCCCGGCCGGCGCCGGCGTCCGGCCGTCCGGCATCACCCGCGGCCACGCCACCGAAAACCGGTACGCGTTCAGGCCGAGGTCCGCCAGCAACCCGATGTCCTCGGGAAAGCGGTGGTAGTGGTCGCAGGCGATCTCGCCGGACGCGTCACCCAGCACCGCGCCCGGGCGGGCCGCGAACGTGTCCCAGACGGACGGTCCGCGACCGCCTTCGGAAACCCCGCCTTCGACCTGGTAGGACGCGGTCGCCGCGCCCCACAGGAAACCCGTCGGGAAGGTCATACCGGCGCCCCTTTCAGAATCCCCCGCACGATGTGGCGGCCCAGCAGCAGGAACAGCGCGATCACGGGCAGGACGCCCACGGTCGCGCCGGTCAGCATGAGCGCGTAATCGGTGTAGTACCCACTCGCGAGCCGGGAAAGCGCGACCTGCACGGTCGGTGTCTCGTTCGGGTCGAGGACGACCAGTGGCCAGAAGTAGTCGTTCCACGTGGCCATGAACGTGAGCATGCCGAGCACCGCGGCCGCCGGGCGCAGGGACGGGACGGCCACGTGCCAGTACGTGCGCAGGACCGAGCAGCCGTCGACGGTCGCCGCGTCGACCAGCTCGGCGTCGATCGCGCTCTCGCACGCCTGCCGCATCCAGAACACGCTGAACGCGCTGAGCAATCCCGGCACGATCACCGCCTCGAGCCGCCCGTACCAGCCCAGCTCGCCGACCACCAGGTACAGCGGGATGACGCCGAGCTGCGTCGGCACCATCGCCGAGCCGACGACCAGCAGGAACAGCGTGTTGCGGCCGGGGAACCGCAGCCGCGCGAAGGCGAACCCGGCCAGGCTCGCGAGCACGACGTTGGACACCATCACCGTGCCCGCGACGATCAGCGAATTGCCCAGCGCCAGCCAGAAGTCGACGGTGTCGAACACACGCCGCACGTTCTCGAAGAGATGCCCGCCCGGCAGCAGCAGCGGTGACGTCTCGCCGATCGCCGCGTTGTCCCTTGTGGACACCACGAACGACCAGTACAGCGGGAAGATCGACGCGCCGAGCACGCCGATCAGCACGGCGTAGACCCAGCCGCCGGGGCGCCTCACGCCGACCTCACGAACCGGCGCACCAGCCGGTAGTTGAGCAGCGCGAACCCGGCGCAGACCACGAACATCACCCACGTCAGCGCGGCCGCGTAACCGGCGTCGAAGTGCGTGAAACCCTTCTCGTACAGGTACATCGCCAGCGTCTGGAACTGGCGGTCATTGCCCCCGGTCCCGCCCGACCCGCCCGCGTCGAACAGCTGCGGCTCGGCGAACAGCTGCAGGCCGCTGACCGTGCCGGCAATCGCGGTGAAGGCGATCGCCGGCCGGATGCCCGGCACGGTGATCGACCAGAACGTCCGCCACCGCGAAGCGCCGTCCAGCGCCGCGGCTTCGTACAGGTCGCCCGGGACGGCCTGCATCGCGGCCAGGTAGATCAGCGCGTTGTAGCCGGTCCAGCGCCAGAGCACCATCGACGCCACCGCGAAGTGCGACGTCCACCGCGTCGCCTGCCAGTTGACCGGGGCGATGCCGAACCAGCCGAGCACTTCGTTGACGACGCCGTAGTCGCGGCTGAACAGCTGCCCGAACACGAGCCCGATCGCCACGACGGACACGACGTTCGGCAGCAGGATCCCGGTGCGCCACCAGGTCGCGCCGCGCAACGGGCGGTCCAGCAGCGCCGCGATGCCCAGGGCCAGCAGGAACTCCGGGACGGCGGCGAGCAGGAAGATGCCGACGGTGTTGACCAGCGCGTTGTAGAAGTTCGGGTCGGTGAGCAGCTCGCCGTAGTTCGCCAGGCCGAGGTAGCCGCGGTCGCCGTCCAGGAGGTTCCAGTCGCGCAGTGACACCCAAGCCGTGTAGAGCAGCGGGAAGGCCCCGAACACCAGGAACAGCGCGAAGAAGGGCGCGACGAGCAGCAGCGGCGTCGCTTTGCGGTCGAAACGAGCGAGCACGCGCGCTACTTCAGCGCGGCTTGCGCCTGCTGCACGGCTTCCGCCCAGGCTTGGTCGACGCCGTCGGTCTTGTCCTCGATCCGCCCGAGCGCTCGGCCGAACTCCGGCCGGACGTCGGCGTCACGCAGGCCGCGGTAGTTGGGGCGCAGCTGATCGGCGGACGCGGCGAAGATCCGTCCGATCGGCGCGTCCCCGAAGTACGGGTCGGCGTGCGCGACGACCTGCGGGTCCGTGTACACCGACGGCTCGCTGGGCAGGATCCCGTCGGAGAGGAAGAGCTTCTTCTGCTGCTCCGGCGCGGTCAGCCACTTCGCGAGCTCGTACGCCTCCTTCGGGTGCTCGCTCTGCTTCGGCACGGTCAGGAACGAACCGCCCTGGTTGCCGCTCTTGCCCGGCACGGTCGTGACGTCCCACTTGCCCTTGCCCGCGTCGCCGCCGGCTTCCTTGATCTGGCTGAGCATCCACGCCGGGCAGGCGACGGTCGCGAAGGAACCCTGCTTGATGGCGACGTTCCAGGCCTGCGTGAACGTCGTCGCGGCGGCCGTCTGCCCCTTCGCGGCGATCCCGCCGGAGAGGTAGAAGGCGGTGCGGACGCTCGGGTTGCGGTCGCCGATGAAGGAGTCGTCGGCCGCGGCGAAGTAGTTCTCCGGCGACTGGTTGAGCATCGCCGTGTAGACGGTCCCGGCGGAGTCGGCGAACTTAACGTTCGGCGTCTTCTCCGTGAACCGCTGGGCTGCCGCCGCGTAGGCGTCCCAGTCCGGCATCAGCTTCGCGACCTCGTCGCGGTCGGTCGGCAGGCCGGCGGCCTGGAAGAGGTCACGCCGGTAGCAGAGGGCGAGACTGCCCATGTCGGTGCCGAGGCCGAGGACGAACGCGCCGTCGGCGCCCTGCGCCCACTTCCACGGCGCCCACTGCTTTTCGAGGTCCCGGGCGCCGTAGGAGGCGAGGTCGGTGAACTTGTCCTTCGCCTTGCGGTACTGCGGGATGTACTGCTCTTCGATCGCGACGACGTCGGCCGCGCCACGGCCGGTCGCGAGCTGCGTCGCGAGGCCCTTGTGGTGGGTGTCGAAGTCGGTGACGCGGTTCTGCACCGTGATGTCCGGGTGCAGCTTCTGGTACTCGGCGATCAGGGGCGCGTAGCCGAATTCGCCGAAGGTGGCGATGGTGAGCTTCGTCGGGCCGCCCGCGTCACTCGGGCTGCAGGCGGCGAGCGGGATCAACGCGGCGACCGCGACGGCGGTCCGGCGGACGATCGTGCGCAACGGGCTTCCTCAGATCACACCGGCCCGCACGGCGTAGGCGACCGCGTGCGGCCGGTTGCGCAGGTTGAGCCGGTTGGTCATGGCGTAGATGACGTTCTTCACGGTCCGCTCGGAGTAGCAGAGCTTGCCCGCGATCTCCGCAGTGTCCCAGCCTTCGGCCATCAGGCGAAGCACATCCACCTCGCGCGGCGTCAGCGCCGCCCCGGCACCTTCGTGGGCCAGGGCCTCGACCTGGTCGCGCAACGGCGCCGTTCGGCCCCGCGCGGCGGCGAGCACGCTCGCGGTGAGCCGGTCGAGTGCGGTCCGCGGCAGCACGACCGAGACGTGGCACTCGGCCAGCGGGCTCAGGTGCCCGGGGTCGACGTGCCCGGCGACCAGCACGATCGCGGCGGGCGACTCGGCGGACGCGCCCCGCAGCGCGTTGATCACCTCGCGGTCGACCTGCCCGACGGCGAATACGAGCACGGCCGCCTCGGCTCGCCGCGCACGCGGCACGACCAGCAGTTCCGGCCGCGTCTTCAAGTGGTTGATCAGCCCGGTGAGCGCGATCGGATCCGACGCCCACGCCGCCACCCGCACCTGGTCCATCGAACCCCTCCCCACTGTCCGTGTCCTTGCGGCGCCAGTCTGCTGAGGCCGCCTTCACGAATTCTCTAACCTTCCTCACCCCCTTCTTCACATCGTGAAGCCAGGGCGTCGACTACGGTCGTGGGGCACGCAGACGTCTGAAGGGACCGATGAACCGCCGAAGTCTGGCCGCCGTGGGGGTGGCGTTGTCCTTGAGTTCCCTGGTCACCGGGTGTGGGTCGGAGACCGTGGCCGGGTTGGCGATCCCGCGGTCGCCGCTTCCGCCGCCGCCGTCTTCTGCATCGTCTTCACGGACCTCCACGCCGGCCCCGACGTCGAAGCTGGCCCGGCCGGGCGACTGCGCGGAACTGGTGAACAGCCTCGACTTACGCCGTAAGGTGGCGCAGCTGGTCGTCGTCGGGGTGTCCGGCGACAACCCGGGTGCCGCGGTGTCGATGGTGCGCGACAACCAGGTCGGCGGGATCTTCATCGGCGGTAACGCAACAGCGTTGTTGAAAGATCGTTCCCTGGACGCGCTCCAGGCCGCGGCCCAGCTGCCGGTGGCGGTGTCGGTGGACGAAGAGGGCGGCCGCGTCCAGCGCATCGACGACCTCGACGGCGACATCCCGTCGGCCCGGCAGCTGGCCGCGACCAAGTCCCCCGCCGAGGTCCGCAAGCTGGCCGCCGACCGCGGCCGCCAGCTACGCGCCCGCGGTGTGACGGTCGACTTCGCACCGGACACCGACGTCACCGATGCCCCGGACGACGACGTCATCGGCGACCGCTCCTTCAGCCCCGACCCGAACCGCGTGAAGACGTACGCGGCGGCGTTCGCGGCGGGCCTGCGCGACGGCGGGGTGCAGCCGGTGCTCAAGCACTTCCCCGGTCACGGCCACGGCTCGGGCGATTCGCACAAGGGCACGGTCGTGACGCCCCCGCTCGCGCAGCTGCGGACCGTCGACCTGGTGCCTTACCGCGACATCGCGAGCTACGGACCGGTCGCGGTCATGGTCGGCCACCTCGACGTGCCCGACCTGACCGGCGGCGTCCCGGCGTCGATCTCGCCGGCGGCGTACCAGCTGCTGCGCACCGAGTTCGGCTTCACCGGGCTGGTCCTGACCGACGACCTCGGTGCGATGAAGGCGATCACAGCGCAGTATTCGCTGCCCGACGCCGTGCTCAAGGCACTGCAGGCCGGCGCGGACGAGGCGCTGTGGTCGTCCGGCGGCCGCGTGGACGAGGTGCTCGACCGGCTGGCCAAGGCCGTGCAGGCCGGAGAGCTGCCCGCGGCGCGCGTGCAGGAGTCGGTGACGCGGGTGCTCCGCAGCAAGGGCGCCTGCGGCTGATCGTCCCTAGACTCCTCGGCGGAACGCCACCTACCTGAGGAGCGGAATGGCAAACCTGGGCGGCACTTTCAGCCTCGGCGGGGAAGTCCCCGTGACCCGGATGGGGTACGGGGCCATGCAGTTGGCCGGCCCCGGTGTCTGGGGACCGCCGCGCGACCACGACACCGCGGTCGCCGTGCTGCGCGAAGCCGTCGAAAGCGGCGTCACCCACATCGACACCAGCGACTACTACGGGCCGCACACCGTGAACGCGGTGATCAAGGAGGCCCTCCACCCGTACCCGGAATCGTTGACGATCGTGACGAAGGTCGGCGCGCGACGGACCCCCGACAAGGCGTGGCCGCCCGCGTTGTCGGCCGACGAGCTGACCCAGGCCGTGCACGACAACCTCCGCAACCTCGGCGTCGACACGATCGACGTCGTGAACCTGCGGCTGAGCAACGCCGCCGGCGACTACCCGGTGCCGATGTCGGTGGCCGAACCGTTCGGAGTGCTCGCGGAGCTGCGGCAGCAAGGCTTGATCAAGCACCTCGGCGTCAGCCACGTCACCGCGGAGCAGCTCGACGAGGCGAAGGCGATCGCGCCGGTCGTCTGCGTGCAGAACCAGTACAACCTGGCGCACCGCGAAAACGACGACCTCGTCGACAAGTGCGCCGCCGAAGGCATCGCCTTCGTGCCGTACTTCCCGCTCGGCGGGTTCAGCCCGCTGCAGTCCGGGATCCTCGACGACTGCGCCGCCCGCGTCGGCGCGACGCCGATGCAGGTCGCGCTCGCGTGGCTGCTGCAGCGGTCTTCGTCGATGCTGCTCATCCCCGGGACGTCGTCGCTGGAGCACCTGCGCGAGAACCTCGCCGCGGCCTCGCTGGAACTGCCGGCCGACGTCCTGGCCGACCTCGACCGGATCGGGGCCGCCTGATGGCCGAGTGGGGCGACCTGGTCGCGTACATCCGGCAGGCGTACCGGGTCGTGCGCGACGAGCCGGACGAGATCCGCATCCGGCTGATCTTCGGCGACGACCCCGACACCGAGCAGCGCGCCCAGATCATGGTGATCGCCCGCGAGATCCTCGACCAGCGCGAGGACTGGGTCCAGATCGCGACGCCGTTCGCCCGCCACGACGAGGTCGACCTCCTCGACGTGCTGACCGAGGTCGGCAACTCGACTGTCGTGGGCGGCCTCGCGGTGATGGGCGACCACCTCGTGCTGCGCCACTCGCTGCCGCTGATCAACCTCGACATCAACGAGTTCATCGACCCCCTGGAACTGGTGGCGGGCGCGGCGGAGCTGCTGGAGCAGCAGTTCACCGGCCGCGACGACTACTGAGTGGCACAACCGCGATGGCAGCGGCCACGGTCAGTCCGGCAGCTACGCCGAACGCCGTGGCCGCTCTATCACTGATCAGGTAGAGCCCGCCGAGCAGCGCGACTCCGAGGGTTCCGCCGAGCTGTTGCACGGCGTTGAGCAGCCCGGCGGCCGAGCCCGTCTCGTGCGGGCGGACGTGGTCCAGCGCCGCGGTGAAGAACGGGACCGTGAACGTCCCCATGCCCAGACCGCACACCGCGAGCGCGACCGCGCGCACCTCGATCAGTGATAGAGCGAGCGTCCCGATCAGCGATAGAGCCAGTCCGGCGAACATCACGCGCGCGCCGAACCGCGGCACCAACTCGCTGCCCGCGAACCACGACGCCACCGCGAGCCCGGCCGAAAGCGGCAGGAGCGTCAGACCCGCGGTGCGGACGTCGGCGCCTTCGCCGAGCTGCAGTTGCATCGGGACGACCTGCATCAGCCCGGTCATCATCGCGAAGAACAGCAGCGACCCCGCGAGCGCGGACGGGAAGCCGCGGTTGGCGAACAGGCTCGGCTCGACCAGCGGTGCGGACGTGCGACGCTGGTGCACCGCGAACACGCCGAGCACGACGGCGCCGGCGGCGAGCAGCCACCAGTTCGTTCCGGCCGGGCTGATCAGCGGGTAGCCGACGAGCCCGATTCCGGTGATGACGAGCAGCGTGCCCACGACGTCGAGCTTCGGGCGCGTCGCGGCCCTGTCCTCGCGCAGGTACCGCGCGGCGAGCAGGACGGCCAGCCCGAGCGGGACGTTCACCAGGAACGCCGCGCGCCACGACACGGCGTGGGTCAGGAGCCCGCCGAGCAGCGGGCCGGTGACCGCGGACAGCCCCATCACCGGGCCGATCGTGCCGAGCGCCTTCGCGCGCTCATTGCCGTCGAACAGTGCGCGGATGAGCCCGATGGTCTGCGGGATGACGAGCGCCGCCGCTGCACCCTGCACCGCTCTAGCAGTGATAAGGAGACCGGCGCCCGGTGCGGCCGCGCAGACCAGGGACGCGAGCACGAAGCTCGCCACGCCGAGCTTGAACGCCCGGGCGCGGCCGAACACGTCCCCGAGCCGGCCGCCGGTGATCAAGAGGACCGCGAACGGCAGCGTGTACGCCGCGGAAAACCACGGGATGTCGGCCGCCGGGCCGGGCAGCTCGGTGTGGATGACCGGGCCGGCGACCTGGACGATCGTCGCGTCGAGCAGGTTCATCGCTTCGGCCGTGAGCAACACGGCGAGTGCGGCCCAGCGGTGCCGGTAGCGGATCGTGGTCGGCAAGAGGTGCCCCCTTTCGTTCGCCACCGACCATCGCTTCTTCGTCGCCGGAGCTTCCACTTTCCAGGGCGAGCTTGCTGATTTGTTCCACGTGGTGCGCTTTGATGAGGGATATGACCACGGCTTTGGACGACGTCGACCGCGCGCTGATCCACGCGTTGCACCTCGACGGGCGGGCGCCGTTCACCAGAATCGGCGAAGTGCTCGGCGTCTCGACGCAGACAGTCGCGCGCCGCTATCGACGGCTACGCGCCGAAGCGTCGCTCCGCGTTGTCGGGCTGCCGGACCCGCAACGCGCCGGGCAGGCCGAGTGGATGGTCCGGCTGACCGCGACGCCGAACACCGCACGAGACGTTGCGCTGGCACTGTCTCGGCGGGCCGACACGGCGTGGGTCAAGCTCGTGTCGGGCGGCACGGAGATCTGCGTGAACGTGCACACGCCGGCCGCGAGCGACCATTCGCTGCTGCTGCGGGACGTCCCGCGCTCCGCGAGCATCACCGCGGTGTCGGCGCACCAGTTGCTGCACCGCTACTTCGGCGGCCCGACCGCGTGGCTCGGCCGCGCGGATGCCCTCGACGCCACACAGGTCGCCGCGTTGACACCTGTCGTGTCGGGCGAGGGCAAGCCACTGACCGAGGATGACGACGCGCTGATGACGGCGTTGCAGCGGGACGGCCGGGCGAGCCTGGCCGACCTGGCGGCGGCCACCGGCTGGTCCGCGGCGACCGTCGCGCGCCGGCTGGCCGACCTCCAGGCGGGCGGCACGGTGTTCTTCGACCTGGAGGTCGACCCCGCCGCGCTGGGTGCGACGACCCACGCGCTGCTCTGGATGTCGGTCGCGCCCGCGCACCTCGACGCCGTCGCCCGGGAACTGGCCACCCACCCGGAACTGGCGCTCGTCGCGGCGACGACCGGGCCGGCCAACCTGGTCGCGCACGCTCTCTGCCCGGACGCGGCCGGGCTGCACCACTACCTGACCCGCCGGCTGGGTGCGCTCGACGCCGTCCACACGCTGGAGACGGCGCCGGTCCTGCGCACCCTCAAAGCGGCCGCGTCCCGCTGACCCGCAGCTTTCACGTGAAAGCTCCCACCAGGGGGCGTAGCTTTCACGTGAAAGCTACGTCAGCGGGCTCGCGGAATCCGCAGCTGCATCGCCGGCGCCGGCTCCAGGATCCGCTGCAGCCGGGCCCGCCCCAGCCGGTGGAGCATCTCCCCGAGCTCCTCCGACGCGATACTGCCTTCGAGGTCCAGCCGCGTCAGCTTGACGACGCGGTCGATCTCCCCGGCGGGAAGCCGCCCCGCGAACTCCCCGGCCAGCCACACCCCGACTTCGTTGACGACGTCGTCCGCCCGGTGGCTCCGTACGGTCATCGCTCTCGCTCTCCTCGTTTCGGATCGCCTTCGCCCAGGTCGAAGCCGGAAAATCCCGGTCCGACGCAGAACCGACGAGCCCACCCCCGGGCCATGACGCGGAATCGCGGAAATTCGTGGCACAAACCCTTTCCGTGTCCGGACCGGTGAGTACCGTGACCACCCGCTGTCACTCACATGGGCTGTTCGCCGCCTCAAGTTGTCGGCCGATCGGGTGGAAAACGCGGGAAGACCACCCGGGCCGCGTACGGGACAGGACTCTGGAGACGTCCGGTAGTGCGGGCGTTCCCTTGCGGGACGCGGAAACGGAGACGCGATCCATGGCCCGGTACGACCGGACCGACCTCGGGGCGTACAGCCTGGGGTTGCTCGAGGCCGCCGACGCGGCACGCGTGGAGCGGCACCTCGCCGCGTGCCGGGACTGCCGCCAGGAAGTCCGGGAGTTCGAGGCCGTCCGCACGATGCTCGACCACCTCGGTCCCGCGCAGTCCACATAGGACTGATCGCACTCACGACCGTCACGGAGAGCCACGTCCGGTTGACGGCGGCCGCACGGTTCAACTCGGGAGTCGTTCGCGCACACCCCTTGCCCGACCCGCCAGAATCCTTGACTGGACTAGACCAATCTGCTCTAGTGACCGGTGTCACCCTCGTCCCGGCCGGATGAGCACACCCCCTCCGACTCCGGGCGCCCCCGCGCCCGGGCTCAGTCGTGGCCGAAGGAGTGAGCCAGTCTTGAGAAGACGTCTTGTCGCGGTCCTGTCAGCATTCGCCGCCGCCGCCGGGCTCGTGCTCGGCGTGCCCGCCGCCACCGGTCAGGCCCCGCAGGCCGCGGCCGCCGCGTGCAGCGGGCCGAACTGGGTCGCCGGCCAGTGGTACGACGTGGGCGCGGTCGTCAAGTACACCAACGGCAGCTACTACCGCGCCAAGAACGCCAATCCGGGCTACGACCCGATCATCAGCACCTGGTACTGGGAGCCCTACAGCTGTGACGGCGGCGGCGGGACCACCTGCAACGCCCCCAACTGGGTCGCCGGCCAGTGGTACGACGTCGGCGCGATCGTCCGCTACACCAACGGCGGCTACTACCGCGCCAAGAACGCGAACCCGGGCTACGACCCGATCATCAGCACCTGGTACTGGGAGCCCTACACCTGCGGCGGCGGCACGGACCCCGGCAACCCGCCGGGCAACCCCGGCGCGTTCGTCATCAGCGAAGCGCAGTTCAACCAGATCTTCCCGGGCCGCAACTCCTTCTACACCTACAGCGGCCTGACCGCGGCCCTGTCGGCCTACCCCGGCTTCGCGAACACCGGCAGCGACACGGTCAAGAAGCAGGAAGCCGCCGCGTTCCTCGCGAACGTCAACCACGAGACCGGCGGCCTCGTCTACATCGTCGAACAGAACACGGCCAACTACCCGCACTACTGCGACTACGGCCAGCCCTACGGCTGCCCGGCCGGCCAGGCCGCCTACTACGGCCGCGGTCCGATCCAGCTCAGCTGGAACTTCAACTACAAGGCCGCGGGTGACGCGCTGGGCATCGACCTGCTCGGCAACCCGTGGCAGGTCGAGCAGAACGCGGCCGTCGCCTGGAAGACCGGCCTCTGGTACTGGAACACCCAGAGCGGCCCCGGCACCATGACCCCGCACAACGCCATGGTGAACGGCCGCGGCTTCGGCGAGACGATCCGCAGCATCAACGGCTCGATCGAGTGCAACGGCGGCAACCCCGCCCAGGTGCAGAGCCGCGTCGACAAGTACCGCCAGATCACGTCGATCCTCGGCGTCGACCCGGGCGCGAACCTCTACTGCTGACCCGGCCCGGACGGCTCACCCGCCCAGCGGGTGAGCCGTTCACCGAGCAGGGCGTCCACCGCCGCGCGGTGGTCGTCCACGTAGAAGTGCCCGCCCGCGAACGTTTTCAGCTCGAACTCGCCGGACGTGTGCGCCGCCCACCGCCGCGCCTCGGCCTCCGGCACTTTCGGGTCGCGGTCGCCCACGAGCGCGAGGATCGGGCAGCTCACGTCGGGGCCGGGCCGGCGGTGGTAGGTCTCCGCGGCCCGGTAGTCGTTGCGCAGCACCGGCAGCACCATCCGGGCCAGCCGCGGGTGCTCGAGCACCCGCGTGTCGGTTCCGCCGAGCCGCCGGACGTCGGCGAGCAGGGCGTCGTCCCCCAGTTCGTGCACCCACGCCGCCCGCGGAGCCGACGGGGCCCGCCGCGCGGACACGACCAGGCCGCGCACCCGGCTCCCGAGCCGCCGCGCGACCTCGAACGCCAGGCTCGCGCCCATGCTGTGCCCGAAGAACACCACCGGCCCGGTGACGTCGGCGTCGAGCACGGCGGCCAGCCGGTCGGCGAGCACGAGCAGGTCGTCCACCAGCGGTTCGGCGTGGCGGTCCTGCCGGCCCGGGTACTGCACGGCCAGCACGTCGACCGCCGGCGCCAGCGCCGCCGACGCCGCGTGGAAGCAGCTCGCCGCCCCGCCGGCGTGCGGGAACAGCACGAGCCGCGGCGCGCCAGGGGCCGCCGGGTGGAAGCGCCGGAGCCACGGCCGGGAATCCGTCATACCGCGAATGTCGCAGGCCGTGCGGAGGCGGCGCGACGCCAATCGTGCGGAAAGCCGGGCGGGCCCCAGCGCGCGAACCGCGACGGTCGCAGGCCGCCCGAAGCCGCCGCGGCAGGCCCCGGCGTGCAGACCGCGATCCGCGAACATCGCAGGCCGGCCGAAGCCCCGCGACGCCAATCGTGCGGAAAGCCGGGCGGGCCCCGGCGTGCAGACCGCGACCCGCCCGTTCCCTCCCTCCTCAGCGGGTCACCCGGCCCGCCACAGCGCGGGGACGGCCGGGGGTTCCCAGCCCGGTTGGGCCGTGTGCCCCTGCAAGCACACGTAGCCCTGGCCGCCGTAGGTGACCCGGGCACCGGCCGCGTAGCTGGTGCCCACCGCCCAGGTGGTGCCCCCGGGCGGGGTGGAGGTCGGGGGGTTCGACGTCGGCGGGTTCGACGTCGACGTCGGCGTCTGCGGGACGTTCAGCACGAAGTCGAACGCGCCTTCCTTCGCGGAGCCGTTGTCCCGCACGGTCATCAGCAGCCGCGCGTCGAAGATCGTGTCGGTGTTGTTGCGCGGCTCGTTCGGGAAGTAGAGCTGGGTGGTCAGGATCGGCCGGCCGGGCGCCTGGACCTTGACGTGGATGTGCCGGGTGCGGCCGGGGTAGAGGCCGGGCACGATCGTCGAGAGCCGGAACGCGCCCTGGGCGTCGGTGTACTGGTGGCCGCGGAAGGTGTAGCCGGTGTTGTCGTACGCGCCGTTGACGTCGGCCTGCCAGAAGTCCAGCAGCACGCGGCTGATCGGCAGGCAGGCGCGCCCGAAGACGTAACCCGACACCGTGAGGCGCGTGCCCGGGGTGCCGGGCGTGACCAGGTCGGTCCGTTCCGGCGAGTTCGGCTTGAAGTAGGGACCTTCGGTCTGCTCGATCGTCGGCTCGTCGCCGTCGTGGCACGCCGGCGTCAGTTCCGGGACCTGGCCACCGGCGACGGTCGTGCGGGCGAGCGCCGGGCCGCCGATCAGCGCGACCGGCGCGGCGACGCCCGCCGCCAGCGCGGCGCGCAGCACCGTCTTGCGGCTGAGCTTGCTGTCTTCGTCCATGCCTGCTCCTCGTGGGGGCGTCGGGAATCCCCTCGAACGTAGGCAGCGCACCGGGTGGGCGACGATGGACTGGACCGGTCAGTCGTGGTGATTTCCCGCGTCGCGGCGGAAGTCGCCCGGGCTGAGCCCGGTTTCCCGGCGGAAGAACCGGCAGAAGTAGGCCGGGTCGGCGAACCCGACGCGGCTCGCGACCTGCCGCACGGTGAGGTCCGTGCGGAGCAGGAACCGCTGCGCCTCCCGGGTCCGCGCCTCGCGCAGGAGCTGGGCCGCGGTCCGGCCCGTCGCGGCCTTCACGGCTTCGGTGAGGTGCCCGGGGGTGACGCCGATGCGTTCGGCGTGCGCCGACACCGACCACAGCCCGAGGTCGGGCCGGCCGGCGAGCCGGGTGAACTCGGCCGCGACCGCCCCGGCGGGCGCGGGCGGCGATGTCCCCAGCAGCCGCCCGGCGCGCGCGACCAGGACGTGCAGCAGCGCCCGCAGCACCGACTCCTCGCCGTGGCGGTGTTCCTCGACGAGGTCGGCGATCAGGCGCGTGACGACGGCGTCGGCGTGCGCGTCCAGTTCCGGCCACGGCTGTTCGCTCAGCCGCCGCAGCAGCTCGCGGTCGGCCGGGTGGTCGAGGAGGAAGTCGTCGGTGAACACGACGACGTGGCCGGTCAGGCCGCGCGCGCCGGCCCACTGGTGCACCTGCCCGGGCGCGATGACGCCCAGGTGCGGCGGCCGCAGTGGCCGGCGGGCGAGGTCGACGACGTGAGCGCCGGTGCCGCCGGTGACGTGGACGAGCTCGTGGAAGGTGTGCCGGTGCGGGAACTCCGCGCGCGAGAGCGGCCCGATCTCGTCGAACGTGCCGATCGCGAACGGCGGCGCGTGCGGGGCGGGCACCTCCAGCCGGTGCATCGGCAGCTCCCCCGCCCGCGGGGCCGGGCAGGGTGTCCCGGGCGGAACGGTCGTCCCACGCATGCCGAAAAGTCTAGACCAATTACCAGGCGATTCGCCCGGTTTGCCCCGATGATCGCAATCCGATCGTCGGTATCCGGACACGGAAAACGGGGCCGGTCCACAGTGGACCGGCCCCGTTTCGTTGCGTCTGACGACTACGCGCGGCTGCGCCGGCGGTTCACCAGCAGCATCAGGGCGCCGCCACCGAGCAGCAGCCCGCCGACGGTGAACGGAACCGCGGCGTCGACACCGGTGTTGGCCAGGTCGCCGCCCCCGCCGGTCGAGCCGGCCGGGGTGGTGCTCGGCGCGGTGCTCGGGGCGCCGGCCTCGGTCCAGCTGGCGGCCGCGTTCGCGGTCACCTCGGTCTTCTCCGAGTCGGCGACGATCAGCGACTGCGCCGGCTGCCGGTCGTAGTTCTCCGCGACGAACAGGCGGCCGGTGTCCAGCTCGCCGGTGGCCTTGAGCGTGAAGCCACCCTTGCCCGCCTTGGTGCCCGCCGGGACGTCGACGTACAGCTTGCTGCCGTCCTTGACGTCGGAGTTCTTCAGCTCCTTGCCGTCGGCGTCGGTGATCTTGACGCCCTCGGGCAGCTGGCTGGTCAGCGAGGTGATGTCCCCGCTGGTGGCGACGCTGAACGGGCCGATCTTGCCGCCGGCCGTGCCCTCGGTCTTCTCCGCGGCGATGTTCAGGGTCGGCTTCGGCTGCTCGCCGATGCCCTTGTTCAGGTCACCGGTGAGGTACGCGTAGAGCGCGGCGACGTCGGCGTTGGCCTCGGCCGGGTTGTCCTCGGCCAGCGGCTGCTTCGGGTCCAGGTTCACACCGTCGCTGAAGTGCCACACGGCGGCCTGCGTCGCGGCGATGGCCTCGCGCTCGGAGACGCCGTCGTGGACCTCGACGCCGGCCTTCTTCAGCGCCTTGCCCAGCGCGTCGAGGCCGGTGCCCGGGTAGCCGTTGTGCAGGACCCAGTTGATCTTGGCGCTGTTGTCGTTGAACGACGTCTTCGGCTTGGTGGGGTACTTGCTCCACGGCCGCTCGACCATGTCGACGTCGGTCCGCAGGCCGACGGTGATCTGGACGCAGTAGAGCTTCAGCGAGCTGCCGTTGGACAGCTTCATCTCGAAGAGCTCGGCGATGTAGTTGCCACCGCGGCCCAGGTTGAGCCGGTAGCCGACGGTCGCCTTGGCGTGGCCGTTCTCGTCGGCGACGACGCGGCCGCGGGCGGCACCGTCGTCGGCGAGGGCGGCCGGCGAGCTGATCATGACGGCGGCGGCCGCGGCGAGAGCCGCGATCCCGCCACGCACGAGAGTGGACCTGACCTGCATAAATCTCCAATCCGAGCCCGAACCGCGACAGAGCGGCCGCGTGCCCCCGCAGACGGCCACTGATTCGGGTGAGCGATCACCCGGTCAAGCGAAACGGGAGCCTACACGGACCTCACACGTGCTACGCAGGGTGTCCCCGTTATCTCGAATGGGGTGAAGAATTGCCCAAAACGGTCGTCGGGAATGGCCTTTCAGGCAACAGCGGGTCGTAACCCGGCGGCCATTCGCCCGATGACCGCCGCGTACTCCGCCTTCAGCCGCGGTTTGTCCACATCGGACGCCTCGGCCAGCGCCATCCCGGCCGTGCCGAGCATGCCGAACACCAGCCGGGTCGTGGTTTCCAGCGGCTGGTCGTCGATGTCGCCGCCGTCGACCAGGGCCTTGATCAACTGCTCCACGAGCCCGTACGCGTACTGCTCTTCGGCCGCCTGCCAGCGCACCCAGCCGAGCGCCAGCGGCGCCTCCTGCCAGACGAGCTTGCCGTACACCGGGTCGCAGCAGCGGTCGAGGAAGACGTCGAGGGCCGCGAACGCCGCCGACCACGGGTCCGCCGCCCGCGCCGCCGCGTTCGCGGACAGCTCCATCGCGCCGGTTTCGAGCTCCTCGAAGACCGCCTCGAACAACGCCGTCTTGCTGGCGAAGTGGTGGTAGATCGCGCCGCGCGTGGCCTGGATGTCGGCGGCGATGTCCTCGAGGGCCGTGCCGGCGAAGCCGTCCTCGGCGAACCGGCGGGTGGCCGCGGCCAGCAGGGCGGCCCGGGTGGCCTCGGAGTACTGCTCGCGCCGGCTCTTGACAGTCGACATGCGCAAAGCATAGGACATACACTGTGTATGTCACCGACACGGTGTAGGTACGGGGGTAGGCCATGACGAACACCGACGAGCTGCTCTTCAACCCGTTCGCGCCCGGGTTCTTCGAGAACCCGTACGAGCAGTACAAGCTGCTGCGCGACGAAGACCCGGTGCAGGAGCACCCGCTGGGGTTCTGGTTCGTCTCGCGCTACGAAGACGTCTCGGCGCTGCTGCGGGCGGGGTTGTCCGTGGACATCGCGAACCTGGCGGACACCCCGTTCGAGTTCTTCGCCGCCGACGAGGACGCGGGCGCGCTCAACCGCTCGATGCTCGACCGCGACCCGCCCGACCACACGCGGCTGCGGTCCCTGGTGACGAAGGTGTTCACCCGCCGCGCGATCGCGGCGCTGGAGCCGAAGATCGTCGCGCTCGTGGACGCGGCGCTCGACCGCATGGCCGAGCGGGGGACGTGCGACCTGGTCGAGGAGCTGGCGTTCCCGCTCCCGTTCGCGGTGATCTCCGAGATGCTGGGCATGCCCCCGACGGACCACGCCCGCGTCCGCGAGCTGAGCGGCACGCTGGTCCGTTCCCTGGAGATCGTCGCCGACGAGGAGACGGCCCGGGCGATCGCGGCGGCGGACGCGGAGCTGACGGCCATCACCCGCGAAGTGATCGCGTGGAAGCGCGCCAACCCGGCGGAGGACCTGCTGACGGCGTTGATCGCGGCGGAGCACGACGGCCAGGTACTGGACGGCGACGAATTGGTGGCCCAGGTGGTGCTGCTGTACGTGGCGGGCCACGAAACCACGGTCAACCTGATCGCGAACGGCGTCAACGCACTGCTGCGCAACCCTTCCCAGCTGGAGCTGCTGCGTTCACAGCCGGATCTGGCGGCGAACGCGGTGGAGGAGTTCCTGCGGTACGACTCCCCGGTCCAGCAGACCCGCCGCATCACGACGGCGCCGCACACGGTGGCCGGCCGCGAGATCCCGGCGGGAACGTTCGTGCTGGCGTGCTTGGGATCGGCGAACCGCGACGAGCGGTTCTTCGGCCCGGACGCTGCGGAGTTGCGTTTGGACCGGCCGGAGGCGCGTCACCAGGTGTCGTTCGGCGCGGGTCCGCACCACTGCCTGGGCGCGGCGCTGGCGCGGTTGGAGGGTCAGGTCGCGGTGAGCCGGCTGGTGCGGCGGTTCCCGGGGCTGGGTTTCGCGGGCGAGCTGGAGTGGAACGGGCGGATCAACCTGCGGGGACCGGCGAAGTTCCCGGTCCACGTATGAGAGCCGCGATGGCCGCCGTGATGCCCTTCTTGTCGTAGCTGTTCGTGGGCAGGGTGGCGCCGTGGGCGTGGCGGATGACGCCGTGGGCGTCGATCAGGACGCTGCCCGACTGCTGCATCGACCCGAAGACCTTCCGGCTCAGGCCGATCATCTCGTGCGGGCTGTCGTGGCGGCCGGTGAGAACGGGAAACGGGATCCCGCGCTCGGCCTTCCACGCGGCGGCTCTCGCACGGTCCTCGGGCACCACGACCAGCACGCGGACGCCGACAGCGCTGCCGATGAGGTCCCGGACGTGCCGGTTGCAGATCGGGCACGACGTCGACCGCATGAAGTAGAGCAGCACCGCGTCCCGGCCGGGGATGCGGACGTCCTGCCCGGAGGTGTCTTCCAGCACCATCGAGGGCGCGGTCGATCCGGTTTCGAACATGGTTGGGACTTCCCTTCGAACGGGGGAGGTGATCAGTCGTGTGGAGCCGCGGCACGCAGGTTGAGCCGGAGCGTGGCCCGCGCCCGGTGCAGGTGGGACTTCATCGCCGGCGTGCTCAGCCCGAGCGCGTCGGCGACCGCCCGGCCCGGATAGCCCAGGACGTCGCGCATGATCAGCACGCGGCGCGTGACCTCGGGCAGGGCCCGGATCAGCTCCGCGACCCGCTCGGCTTCCAGGCGCTTGAGGACCTCGTCTTCGGCCGACGCCACGAGGTCGGCACCGGCCGCGCCGTCCTGGTCGAGCGTGCGCCGGACGCGACGCAGGCACTCGTGCTTCACGATCCGGAACATCCACGACGCCAGCGCCGCCGAGGCCCGCAAGGTACCGATCTTGCGGTAGAGGACGATCAGCGCTTCCTGCGCGGCGTCCTCGGCATCCTGCGGCGACGCGCAGAGGTGTTCGGCGAAGCGGCGAACGTGCGGATGAGCGTCCTGCACGACCGCGGCGAGCGACTCGAGGTCGCCGTCCTGCGCGGCCTTGATCAGCTGCTCACTGGCCCAGCCACGACCCACGTCGTTCTCCCTCCTGGCGTTGCTGTCACCCCATAAGAGAGGTCGGCGGCGCGAAAGGATTCAGTCCCTCGGTGGGTCGCCGCCTGTCACGCGAACCTGCCCCGATCAGGTAATTCACGGAGGTAAGTGGAACATCTGCGGCGAGGTGGTCGAGTTCCAAGGTGTTGTCTCCCCGGAAGGGACGTGCCATGGCCGCCAAGACCGTCTACCGGTTCGTGCGCGTCGTCGGTGGCGCCGCTGTGCTCGTCGGAGCCACGATGTTCGTTTTCGCCGCGTTCGACAGCCTTACCCACCACCGCGGTCCAGTGAGCATGGCCGACTGGGGACGCCCGTCGTCCGGTGCCTGGATCGGGGTATACGGACTCGGCGTGGCGGCTTTCGGGCTCATGCTGCGAGCAAAGCCGATCTACGGCCCATGGCGGGACTTCGCCGGCCGGCTACTGCACGTCGTGACGTTGACGACGGCTCCCCACCTGATCGAAGTGGGCGCGAAGTTCAGCGCACCACCCGATGCACCCATCGGGCACGCCACAGCCGACGAGATGCAGGCGGCGATGGTGCAGTTCGCCATTCCGGTCATCCTCTCCGCTCTTGTCGCCTACTGGGTATCGGGATTCCTTCCCTTCCTGACCGTGAACATGACCAGCAAAGAGTGACCGGCCCCGGTCCGCACGACTGCCCCGACGGGCAGAGTAGAAGACACCATCGTCCGTCCACTGAGCACCTGTTTCCGCGAAAAGCCCATGCGAAGGTCGGAGCAGAACTGCGTTCAAGTCGTTGACGTGCCCGTTCTCTCGTTTCTTCCGCCGTGATCCAAAAAACGAGGTCACGGTTCGGACACGGTTGACGCGGATTGCACGAAATGGCGCAACAGCGCGCTCCTCCTCTTGCGACTCCCCCGTCGACGAACGTCGGTACCGCTTCGAGATCAAGACCCGGGAAGGCAGTTGATCACCGTGCCCAGGCTGTGGCGCCGCTGGTGGCGAGCATTCGCGGTGGTGTTCCTCCTGCTGGTGTCCTGGCTGGCCGGAGACGCTTTCCGGACCGCTGAACAGGTTTCGACGCTGATCGTCGATCTTCGCCCGCCCAATGATCAGAACGCCATCGACCTGCAAGTCACGCACCACAAGCAATTCTCGGGAAACGTGTTCTTGGTGGTCGGCGAAAACGCCCGGATACCGTGCGAAAAGACCGTCGGAACGGGCGGCGGGGCGCGTCCCGGCGGCATGGTGGGGATCGCCGCCTACTGCCCGCTCCCGTTTCCGTCCCCCACGACCGTCGTTCTCGGCGGTGCGCCGACCCCGGAGAGTGTGGCGGACCTGGCCGGCCGATTGTCCGTGACCGTCCTCGAAACCGATGGCCGGGTTTACGAAGCCGGCCGGGCGCAAGGCGGCTTCGCGTGGTACGCGGCATTGCTGACCGGCGGAGCGCTCCTCATCGCTTTGCTCGCCCTGCAGAACGTGACGTCACCGCGCAAGCGCCGGGCCACCCCGGTGCCCCGGCACCCACCCCGGACACAGCTGGGTGATTCCGTGATCGATCACCGGTACCCGCCGCGGCCGGGCGGCGACGCCGTCGCCCCGCCGGGCCCGCCGCCGCCACCGGCGATCCCCCGCCGGCCACCGCCCGGCGAGCCGCCGCCCGCGCCCGCGCCGTGGTCGCCACCCGTCCCGGCGCGGATCGCGCTCCCTCCCGCCGGCTCCTCGGTGCTCCCCGAACTGGCGCGGATCATCCGCGACGCGGGCGGCCGGGCCGTGGCGCGCACCCACATCGACGCACCCGGCGGCTACGTGGCCGTCGGCGACGTCGTCCTGTGGGCCGCGAGCCCGGCGGGCGGCGTGCTGCCCGGGGAGCCCGTCGGCCTCGAGTACACCGGGGATCCCGCCGCCCCCTTGACGATCTCGGCCACTCCGTCCCGTTCCGTTCCAGAGCAGGGGTACCACCGGTGACCCAACCACCACCCGCGTCCGTGCGAGACGCACTGCCCGTCCAGCCGGCCAAGAGCCGGATCCTGATCACGCTCGTGGTCGACACGTCGTCCTCGATGGCCGAGGGCGACCGGATCGGCGAGCTGAACCGCGCGCTCCGGTCGTGGCGGGAGGAGCTCATGGGCGACGACCACCTGAGCAGCCGCGGCGAGATCGCGCTCGTGACCTTCGGCAAGGACCACGTCGTCGCGGTCGACCCGAGCGGCGCGTTCGCCGGTCACGCCCAGCAGCCCTACGTGCCGGTGTCGCAGTTCAAGCCGGCCGAGCTGGAGGCGGGCGGGGTGACGCCGATGGTGGAAGCGCTGCAGTACGCGTTCGACCTGCTCGCCACCCGCCGGCAGCAGCTGCGCGCCGACGGCATCTCGCTGGCCAACCGGCCGCTGGTCTACCTGATCACCGACGGCGTGCCGACCGACGAGCGCGGGTACCGCAGCGATCGCTGGCGCGACTTCGCCCCGGTGATCCGGCAGCACGAAGACGGGAAGCACCTGCTGTTCTTCGCCTTGGGCGTCGACGGCGCCGAGCGGGAGGTGCTCGCCGGGCTCGCGCCGTCGTCGTGGCAGTTCCTCGCCGGGCTGAACTTCGCCCAGGTACTCAGCCTCGTCTCCTCCAGCATCGAGTCCGCGTCGGCCGCCTCGGCGCGGAACGAGCCGGCCGACGAGGTGTACCGGCGGGTCCAGGAGCACCTCGACCTGGACGCCCGGATGACGCAGTTCCTCCAGGGCAACGGCTGAGATGCGGACGACTCCCGAAGGCGGCGACACCTGGCGGATCACCGTCGCCTCCGTCATCGGTCCCGGTCAGGTGCGGTCGGGCCGGCCCAACCAGGACCGCTGGCTGGTCCGCCCCATCGGCACGCACGCCTGCCTGTACGCGGTCGCCGACGGCGCCGGGTCTCGCAGCCGGTCCGGCGAAGGCGCGGAGTTCGCCGTCCTCGCCGCGGGCAAAGCCGCCGAGTCGGCCTTCGGGGCCCACCCGCACCCGGACGGGATCGACGCCTGGCGCCGGGCGATGCGGACGTTCCGGATGCTGTGCGTCCAGCGCTTCGACCGATCCGTCGACGAGGCGGCCGCGCGGCCCCACACCGCCGGCGGGCCAGGAGTCCGGGACTCGCGCCGCGAGTTCGCGACCACGTTGCTGGCCGTGGTCGCCGCACCGCCGTACTTCGGCTACCTGAGCGTCGGCGACTGCTTCCTCGTGGTCGACCGCCACCTCGGTGAGCCGAGGCTGGTGGTGAGCGCGCCCGAGCGGGAACACGCCGGCGCGACGACGTTCCTGACCTCGGACCACCGCGACGAGCACCTCAGCACCGGCGTGCTGCTGGACGACCGGATCAGCGCGCTGGCGCTGTGTTCGGACGGCGTCGCCGAAGGACTGCTGAGCGCACGCAAGGAAGGAGACGGCAAACTGCACTACTCCGCCCCACCGGCGTTCCGGGCCTACTTCGACACCTTCTCGGACGACCGCGTCGACAGCGGTGAGCTGGCCGCGAAGCTGGCGTCCGCCGAGTTCGCCGCGACGTCCGGCGACGACAAGACGGTCGTGCTGGCGGTGCGCCGGCCATGACCGTCTACCTGCCCGGGGGCCGGGTGATCACCCTCGACGCCCCGCTCGGCGGCGGTGCCGAGGGCAAGATCTTCCGGCTCGCGGAAACCCCGGACCTCTGCGCGAAGGTCTACCTCGACCCGGAGCGGTACACGACCGAGCGGCTCGTGGCGATGATGGCCGCCGCGCCGTCGCGGTGGCGCGGCGACCACGGCGAGCACATGCACCTCGCCTGGCCGCGGGAGGTCCTCGAGGACCGGAACGGGCAGACGCGCGGCTTCCTGATGCCGCTGGTCGAGGGCGCGCCCCTGACCCACCTGTTCGACCCGCGCAAGCGGCTGACCGCTGTCGACACGCCGACCTGGCGACTGGTCGTCACGGTGGCGGCGCGGGTCGCCCGGCTGCTGGCGATGCTGCACGACGCCGGTGTCGTGATGGGCGACCTGAGCCCCACCAACGTGGTGCTCTCCCGGACCGGGCACGTCACCCTGGTCGACTGCGACACCGTCCAGTTCACCGACGCGAAGACCGGCGAGGTGCACCGCTGCACCAAGCTGACGCCCGAGTACGCCGCCCCCGAGCTGAGCAGCGGCCAGGCGGTGGAGCTGCGGCCGAGCCAGGACGACTTCGGGCTGGCCATCCTGGTCTGCCAGCTGCTGATGGAGGGCGAGCACCCCTTCGAAGGCGTCCCGGCCGACGCGACGGCGCCGGAAGGCACCGCCGCGGACAACATCCGGCTGCAGAACAACCGGATCCTGTTCCCCGAGCGGTTCACCGCGCTCGCCGACGGCATGCCGCTGAACGTGCTGCCGCCGCGGGTGCTCGAGCTCGCGCGGGCGTGCTTCGGCGAAGGTCATCGGGACCCGGCCGCCCGGCCGTCGGCGAGCGACTGGGCCGAGACGCTCGACCAGGTCGGCTTCCAGCTGATGGGCTGCCGCCACAACGAGAACCACACGTACCACCGGACGCTCGGTTCGTGCCTCTGGTGCGCCCGGCGCGACGCCGGCCACGGCGACCACTTCCCGGCCCTCGGGGTGCCGGACGTGGTTGCGCTCCCGATTCCGGCGAGTCTCCCGGCCGCGCGGACCGTTCCGTGGCCCCGCCCACCGGTATCGCCGGCCCCGCAGTCACCCCCGCAGCCGACGTACCCGGCCCCGGCGGCCACCCCCGCACCGCCGGTCAAGAAGGGCACCGAACTGCCCGAGTGGGCCACCACGGTCGCCGCGATCGTCGCGGCCATCGTCGTCCTCGTGATCATCTCCGCGATCGTGAGTGCGCTGCTGTGAGCGCCGCGGGCTTCCTCACCGTCGCGGAGACCCATCCCGCCTGCCGGGTGCTGGGACCGGGCAGCCGGTACGTCGTGTGGGTGCAGGGCTGTCCGCTGTCCTGCCACGGCTGCGTCAGTCCACAGTGGATTCCGTTCGCCGGGGGCCACCGGGTCGCCGTGGCGGAGCTCGCCGAAGAGATCGCCGCCTCCGGAGCGGACGGCTTGACGCTCTCGGGCGGCGAGCCGTTCGCGCAGGCCGACGCGCTCGCCCGGCTCGTCACCACCGTCCGGGCCCGGCGGGACCTCTCCGTGCTCTGCTACACCGGCTACACCCTCGAACACCTGCGGCGCACCGGCGACGCGGGCACCCGGGACCTGTTGTCCGAAGTGGACATCCTGATCGACGGTCCCTACGTCGCCGCGCGGCACGGCGACCTGCGCTGGCGCGCGTCGGCCAACCAGCGCGTCCACGACCTGACCGGCCGGCACACCGCCGAGCTGGCCGGCCCGGACACGGGCGGCGGCCTGCAGATCGAGGTCCGGCCCGACGGCGGCGTGCAGTGGCTGGGCGTCCCGCCGACGCCCGGGTTCCGGCACGCCTTCGAACGCGCGTTGGGCCTCACCGCCCCCCGCCCCCGCCGAGGACCGGTGACGAAGTGAGCAGATCGCCGAAGTACAGCACCGTCCGCGCGAGCGAGCTCATCCGCGAGCGCCTCGAAGCGGAACGGCAGGCGCGTGAGCGCAAACGCAAAGAGGAACAGGAGCGGCGGGCGAAAGCCGCCTTGGCGCGGTCGCGCGCCGCGATCACCCGGCAGGTGGCGGCCGCGGCCGCCCGGTGTGCCGCGCTCGCCGAGCAGCCTTCGGCCGTCGCCGCCGACTTGACCGCGGCGAACGCCGCTCTCGAGCGGGCGCGCCGCGCCGCCGGGACCGCGGCGAACGACGACGAGATCGCGATCGCCGTCCGGGCGCTCGACGAGGCCGAACGACTGCGGGTCGCGGCGGCCGCCGAAGTCCTCCGCCGCAGCTCGCGGCACGCCGCCGGGCAGCTCGCCGCCGTGCGCGGCCTGCTCGCCGAGCTCGACGCCGGGCAGCGGACGCGGTTCTCCCCCATCACCGCGCGCACGGTCGACGAGTCGGTCGTGCTGCTCGCGACCGCGTTGGACAACGGGAACATCGCCCTGTTCGAGCAGAACATCGAAACGCTGCTCACCCAGGTTCGCGCCCACCACCAGGAAGTGACGACCCGCGCGGCCGAGCACGCCGAGCACGTCCGGACGGCGAAGTCCACCTTCGACGAGCTGGCCGCACGGGTGGCCGGGCTGACCGCCGACGCCCAGGCCGCGCGCACGCCGCTCGGCGAGCTGCCGGTGGCGGCCGACGTGCTCGGCACCATCTCGGCGAAGCTCGCCGCCGACCGGCCGATCGAGGCGATGGAGCTCGCCGTCCGGCTCGCGCACCGGCTGGACGACCTGGAAGAGGAACTGGACACGGCGATCGAGCGGCTGTCCGCGCGCCGCGAAATGCTCGGGTCGATCATCGAAGCGCTGCCGTCCCTCGGGTTCGCCGTCGACCAGGGGTCGTTCGTGCACGGCGAGGACGGCAGCATCGGGATGGAGGCGCACCGGCGCAGCGGCGAGGCACTCGTGGTCGTCGTCCAAGACGACGAAGCCGAGGACCACCGGATCAACTACCTCCGCGAAAGCGGCGGGCCGCTCGAAGCCAGGGCGTGCTCGTCCCTCAAGTCGCTGGCCGAAGAGCTCAACTCGTCCCTGCGCCGCAACGGTTTCTCCGCCGGTTCGGTCACGTGGGACGAAGACGGGCCTCGGCCGGTACCCGGCCACCGGGCGGGCGCCGGCACGCAGGAGCGCCGGCTGGGGAGGAAGCCGTGACCGCTCCCGCCGCGACCTGGTTCGCCCGCGCCTACCACGAAATCCACCGCGGGCGGCACCTCGTGCTGCACGGCAACATCGACGACCTGGTGCTCTGGGAGGACACCTTCCAGAGCCTGCCGAAGGCGTTGCCGTCGTTCCTCGCCGTCGCCGGGTTCCGCGTGGTCACCCGCTACGACCTCGTCGACGGGCTGACCTTCGCCGACGACGACAGCCGCAAGTTCGTCCAGTCGCGAGTGGACACCGGGCCGGTCGCCGAACCGGCCGCCGAACCGCCCGTCGCCGGGCTGACCGACCGCGGCCGGCGGGTCAGTCAGGCCGAACGGGACCTGCGGGCCCGCGCGGCGACCGCGGCCCGGCCCAGCGTCCGCACCCCGGCGGACCTGCTCGCGGCGACCCGTGACCTGCTCGTCCAGAACGAACGCGCGGCCGCGGTGGTGATCGACCAGGCCGACCTGATCTTCGGCGAAGACGGGGCGAACGAGGAACGCCACCAGGCCAACCTGGCGTGCCTGCGCAAGATGATCACCGAAGCGGTCCCCGCGCCCGGCGCCGCCGGCGACGCGGTGCGCAACATCGTCGTGCTCGTCACGCAGCAGCTCGGCGCGCTGCCGAACTGGGTGCACCGGCACAACCCGCACGTCGCCGTGATCGAGGTGGCTTCGCCGAGCACGGCCGAACGGGCCGCGTTCCTGCGGACCACGATTCCCCAGTTCCACGCCGCGGCCGGGCTCGGCGCGGAGCAGGCGGCACAGGCGTCCGCGACGCTGGCGAACCTGTGCGAGGGCATGACGATCCTGGACATCCGGGCGCTGGCCGCGACTTCGCGCCTGGCGGCGATCCCGGTCACCACTCCGCGCCGGCTGGTGATGCGGCACCGGTTCGGCCTGCAGGACGACCCGTGGGAGCAGATGGACCGGGCCAAGGTGCAGCACGCGGAAGAGATCCTCGCCCGGCGGGTGATCGGCCAGGACACGGCCGTGCGCACGGCGTCGGACATGCTCGTCAACGCCCGGATCGGCCTGGACTTCGTGGCCGACGCCGACGCCGCGGTCACCCGGCCCAAGGGCGTGTTCTTCTTCGTCGGCCCGACCGGGGTCGGCAAGACCGAACTGGCGAAGGCGATCGCGGAGCTCGTCTTCGACGACGAGAACGCGTTGCGGCGGTTCGACATGAGCGAGTTCAGCCAGGAGCACGCCAGCGAGCGGCTGACCGGGGCACCGCCGGGCTTCGTCGGGCACGAGAACGGCGGCCTGCTGACCAACTGGATGTTGCAGCGGCCGTTCAGCGTCGTCCTGTTCGACGAGATCGAGAAGGCCAGCCCGAAGATCTTCGACAAGTTCCTGCAGATCATCGACGACGGCCGGCTGACCGACGGCCTGGGCCGCACCGCGCACTTCTCCCAGTCGGTCGTCATCTTCACGTCCAACCTGGGCGCGAGTGAGCTGCCGCGGCTGCTGTCGGGGTACACCCCCGAGATGCCGCCGCCCTACAGCGAGGTGCGCGAGCACTTCCGGTCGGCGGTGGCCGGCTACCTGACGGAGGAGCTCGGCCGGCCGGAGCTGCTCGGCAGGCTCGGCAGCGGCATCGTCGTGTTCGACATCCTCCGCGGCGAGGTCGTCGCCAAGATCGTCGAGAAGTTCCTGACGCAGCTGAAGGCGTCCGCCGCCGCCCGCGGTTACGAGCTCGTGTTCGACCAGCGGGCGATCGAGCGGGCCGTGACGACCGAGCTGGCCGGCACCGGCTCGGCGCTCGGGGCCCGGCAGATCCGCAGCCCGCTGCTCGAGGAGTGGGTCCGCCGCCCGCTCAACAAGTGGGTCATCGAGAACTCGCCCGCGCCCGGCACGCGGATCTGGGTGCACCGCGGCGCGAGCAGCCCGCCGTTCGTGGTCGAGGAACTGCCCGGAGGCGAGCCGTGACCGAGCCGGTGCCCGTGTCCGCGCTGGGGAGCGAGCTCGAACGCTACGAGCTGGCCGCGGAACTGTCCCCGGAAGAGTTCGAACACTATTACGACACTGAGGTGGAACTGGAATCCCGGCTCACCGCGATGGCGGGCGAACGCGCGGCACAGCACGAGTTCGCCGAGTCACGCGACCTCCTCGACGAGGTCATCAAGCTGAACCAGGTGATGCGGGAAGTCGCGCGGAAGCAGCTGGACCGGCCCGGAACCGGCGAGCCGTTCAAGGAGCGGCTCGTCGCGGCGGCCGACGCGGCGACCGGGCTGATCCTGCTGATCCAGGGCCAGCTCTGCCAGAACAAGGCGGAGGAGCAGCTCCTCGGTGGCAACCTCGTCGAGGGCAAGGTCCACCTGGAGCAGGCGTCCGAGTGCTACGGGGAACTGTTCGGCAGTTCCCTGCCACAAAGCGAAACCGGCCGTGTCGCCGGCGCGCTGACGATCACCAAGATCGAGTTCTTCGACGGCGTCGCCGCCATGCAGCGCGGCAAGTACGAGATGGCGATGGAGTCGTTCGAGGGAGCCCGTTCGAAGTACGGGGTGCTGAAGGACGACCTGGAGAGCGCGGCCGACGCCGACCGCCGCGCCCAGAACACCATCGGGAAACTGCTGCGCGAGCTCGACGACCAGTTCGCCTACACCGACATCATGATCCGGTTCGTCTCGTTCTTCGGCCAGATGCAGGCCGACAACATCGGCGAAGCGCTGGTCTACGTCGACGACGCCGTGGCCCTGTACGAAGCCTGGGTCAAACGCGCGGCCGCGACCGCGTTGCCGTCGCAGGTCCAGGGGTCGCGGGCGATGGAATTGGCGCACTTCAAGGGCTGGCGGGCGTGGGCCCACGCCGAGCACGCGCTGGAACGCCAGGACTGGGGAGCGTGCCAGGGCCAGATCCTGGCGGCGAGAACGCACTGGGCCGACAGCAGCGACCTCGCCCGGCGCCACGCGCTGCTCGGGATGCTGACCCCGCAGTACCAGACTTCGAACGGCGAGATGCTGCTGCAGGCGACCACTCGCCGGTGGAAGAGCGCGAAACGGCTGTACGAGGAAATCGACCGGTTGAAGGAGTACTACCGGACCGCCGGTGCCCTGACCGTCACGCAGAACGCCTACGGAGGAAACGTCGTGAAGCACGAGGAGACCAGCAACATCAGCGTCGGAGGCAACGTGGAGGGCCCGGTCGCGGCCGGCCACGCCCGGGTCCACGTCGGCGACCGGATCACGACGTCCGGCGACACCAAGACGGTGACGGAGCTACGCGACTTGGCCGACAACTTGGCAGAGCTGCGCGAAGCACTGCAGTCCTGGGCGACGACGGACGCACAGCGGGAATCGATCACCCAGCTGGCCACGGCGGAGCAGCAGGCCCGGATAGGCGACGAGAAAGGCGTGGCGGCCCACCTCAAGAAGGCGGGCCAGTGGGCGTTGACGATGGCGGGGAAGTTGGCGATGACCGCGGCCGAAACAGCGATCAAGACAAGCTTGGGCGGCTGACCGGGTTTCCGCCGCGGCCGACGCTGGCGGCCCAGGATGAGGCCGCGGAGCAGTCCGAGCGCCGTGACCAGGAGCTCGACGTCACGCGGAGTACCTGCAGCGCATCCATCCCTGCCTTCGGGACGAACTCGCGTCCCTCCCCGTCGAACACGCTCGCATACTCGCGCAATATGTCCGCTGGTACGTGCTGCCGAAGGCGTACCGCGTCGTGGCACGCCGCGGCGTCGGGGACAGTGTGCCGGCTCCGATTCCGCCGCTCGTGCGGGCTGCGGCACGGCTCCTCACGTGGCTTGACGAAGTAGGTGTCGGCCTGCCGGAGCTGACCCAATCGCTGGTGGACGAATGGCTGACCGATGCCGCTACCGGCCTACCCGCAGCGAGCGAACTATCTCGACGCCAACGAGCGGCTGGCCCAGCTCCGGCGTTGCCTCGACGACGAGGCTCTGCCACTACACGCGGGTCGCCGGTGCGCCGACCCTGCTGTTCGGCCTGTCGATCACCAAGGTCGTGCAGATTCGCCGGGAGCACGCCCGCATCGAGCGCGCGGCGGCCCACCCGAAGTGCAGCTCTTCGCCGACCGCGACGAAGTACCGCAGCTTCCGCAGGTCGAAGTCCACGCCCGCGCACCTCCCGTCCTCGTCGGCCCCATCATCGCAGGTCGGTGATGCCGTCGCGGCATCACAGCGCGCGGAACGGGTCTTGGACGCGCCCGGGGTGCCCGGGTCACCGTGGAGGAGGAACGAAACACGAGTGATGGGACAGGGATGAAGATCTTCCTCACGGGCGGCTCGGGCTACATCGGCCGCGCGACGATCGGTGAGCTGGTCCGGCAAGGGCACAGCGTCGAGGCGCTCGCGCGCAGCGACCGCGCCGAGCGGACCGTGGCCGCCGCCGGGGCAACGGCCGTCCGCGGCGGCCTGACCGACCTCGGCGTGCTCAACCACGCCGCGGCGCGGGCGGAAGCCGTGATCCACCTCGCGCAGGCCGAAAGCGGCGAGGAGGACCTGGCGGCCGCCACCGCGATGCAGGACGGCGTCGGTGGCGGCACGTACGTGCACACCGGCGGCAGCTGGGTCTACGGCGACACCGACGGGGTCCAGGACGAGAGCGCGCCCTGGAACCCGCCCGCGATCGTGGCCTGGCGCAAAGCCGTCGAAGACGCGGTGCTGGCGCGGGCCGCCGACGGCGGACGGCCGGTCGTCGTCCAGCCCGGCCTGCTCCACGGCGGCGACAACCGCCTGATCGACATCTTCTTCGTCCAGCCGGGCAAGGAAAGCGGCGCGATCCCGTACATCGGCGACGGCGGCAACCACTGGGCCCTGATCCACCTCGACGACCTCGCCCGGCTGTACGTGGCGGCGCTGTCGGCTCCGGCGGGCTCGGTGTACCTCGGTGTGGGCGGGGTCAACCCGACGGCCAAGGAGGTCGCCGAGGCGTGCGCCCACGCCGCCGGGCTCGACGGGAAGACCGTCTCCCTCAGCCTCGAGCAGGCGCGCGAGCAGATGGGACCGATCGCCGACGCCTTCGCCCTCGACCAGCAGCTGACCTCGGCCAAGGCACAGCGTGAGCTGGGCTGGACGCCTGCGCACACCGACCCGCTGACCGAGTTCGCCGCCGGATGAGCCGGGAGCCGGGAATGGACCGCGGCGCGGTGCTGTGGTCCGAAGAGGAGCGTGCCCGCCGGGCACGGCCGCTGCTGGTGATGCTGCACGGCTGGAGCTACGACGAGACGCATCTGCACCGGCTGATCACGCCGCACCTGCCGGACGAGGTCGTGGTCGCCTCGGTGCGGGCACGGATTCCCGAAGCCGGTGGCTATGCGTGGTTCCCCAGTGGGGGCAACCCCATCGGTGATCCGCGGCCGCAGGTGGCGAACGCGGCAGCACTGGACGTGCTGTCGTGGCTGGAGACCATCGAGGCGCCCTCGATCGGCCTGCTCGGCTTTTCGCAAGGCGGGGCCATGGCGCACCAGCTCATGCGGTTGGCGCCGCACCGGTTCGCTTACTGCGTGAACCTGGCCGGGTTCGTCGTGCGAGACGAGCAGCCCGGCGACGAGACGCTGAGCGTCACGCGGCCGCCCGTCCATTGGGGACGCGGACGGGAGGACCGGGTCATCCCGCCCGGCGCGCTCGTGCGGACCGAACGATGGCTCGCTCGCCACGCCACCACGGAGGTCCACGTCTATCCCGGACTGGGCCACGACGTCCGCGGCCAGGAGATCGACGACGTCGCCACGTTCGTCGGCAAGCAGATCCGCTAGCGGGTTCGAGGAGGAATGATGCGTCACGACATCGAATTCGATGCCGAAGGAGCCACGGGGCCGGCGCCGTGCGTCGTGATGGCCCACGGCTGGAGTTCCACGAGGCGGATGTACCTCGACCGGTTCGCGGAGGTGTTCGCCGCGGCCGGGCTGGCCGTGCTGGTGTACGACAACCGCGGCTGGGGCGATTCCGAGCCGGCGCCGGGACAGCCGCGGCACGAGATCGACCCATGGGTCCAGGTCGGCGACTACCGGCACGCCATCACCTGCGCCCAGAACCGGTCCGATCGGGTTATTACCCGGGATGAGCTGCTCGACAACCTGATGCTCTACCGGCTGCCCGGCACCGGTGCCTCATCCGCCCGGCTGTACTGGGAAAGCCTCCGGCAGATCAACGAATGGATCTCCGGGTCGGCCGGCGCGCCGGTGACCGTACCCACTGGCCGTTCGGTCTTCCCCAGGGAGCTGCAGCGCCCGCCTCGGCGGTGGGCGGCGCGCCGGTTCCCGAACATCCGGTACTGGAACGAGCCCGGCAAGGGCGGCCACTTCGCGGCGTTCGAGCAGCCGGCGTTGTTCGTCGACGAGGTCCGGTCATTCTTCCGGCTGGTCCGCTGATGGTCACCCGTTCTCGGTGAGGGGCTGGCTGAAGATCAACAAGTGCCCATCGGGTGTCCGTACGGTGAAGTCGCGCATCCCGTAGGGCCGGTCAGCCAGTGGCTCGACGATGTCGGCGCCGCGGGCGCGCAGCTCGTCGTGGCAGGAATCGACGTCGTCGACGATAACCGTCACCCTGGCCGGGCCGACGCTGCTTTCGGCGTACAGGTGGAACTCGGCGGTGTCGCGGATCACGGCCGCGTAGCTAGGTGGGGTCTCCCAGGTGAATATGGTGTCGAACCCGAGCGCGTCCGTGAAGTACGACCGCGCTGCCTGCACATCTCGGCACGGCAGCACGGGAATCGCCACCCGCATGACCATTCCGTCACCTTACCTGACCTGCTTGTGCACTGCCTTCCAGACAGCATGCAGCTACTCAGAGTGCAACTGCGCTGCTCAAGCGACCGATTCTTCGCGCACAACCGCGCACAGCCGACGGGATTTCGCCGAACCAACCCGTAGCCGACGGCGCAGCGTTTCGGCGGAGATCGGGCGTTTGAACACCGTCCAGTGCTCGAGGTTCAGGGCCCGCGCACGTTCCAGTTCGTCTTCGACGCTTCCGTGCTGTGACTCTGGAACCGAACCGTCTCGCGTGCAGACCCCGCTGGAGGAATGTGCCTCCAGGGCCAACCTCGGCCCATCCGATCAGCAGTAGAGGACCGACCGCGCCGAAAGCGGCTTTGCCCCATTGACCAGCAAACACGGGGTCAGGCCGATGATCAACCCCATGGTCACCGTGACAAACCGACCAACCATCTGCGAGTCGGCGCTCATGACGAGCTCCCATTTAGGTCCGGAAGCTCGAAGCTCGCCTCGATCATCAGCCTAGCGGCGTAAAAACCCTGCTCAGACCCGTTCCCATCCTTCGGCGATCCCGCCGAGGGCACCGACTCCCGGGACAACGGAGCGTACGAAAACGGTGACTTCACCGGGCGTCACCGCCCTTGCGACGACGTCGGCTAACCCTGACAGTCGCGGAAAGCCGGAGTTCAAGAGGGATCCCGGCTCGTGAGGATGCTGTACGTGCCCCCGACGGGATGCCACGCAAACCATCATCGAAGAAGACGTGCTTGAGCTGGCCATCTGCTGGCCCTCCTTCGATGTGGCGGGACTGTCTGCGATCTCGACCGGCAGCGGGACGACGTTCGAGCGGTTGAGCACCTGCGACACCGCGGCCAGGCTCTCGCCCACGAGGGTGACCCGGCACGTCGCCTTCTGGGTCGCGTGGTCGTAGCGGATCTCGAGGCGAAGAGCCTCGAACAGCTGACGGGTCAGCTCGTCAGGCAAGCCGTCCAACCGCACGGCGCCGAGCGGCAGTTCGTGCAGCAGGTCAGCGTTGGGAGCCTGACGAGCTGTCTCCTCGGCCTCTTCGAGCTGGGCTTCGAGACTCGCTTTCTCGACCCTGAGCTCGGCACGCCGCTCGTTGATATCGCGCACCATCTCCTTGCTGACGTCGTCAGCGACCTCCAGGGTCCGGAGCAGGTTCTTGCTCTTCGTCGCGTTCTCGGCGAGCGCGCGCTCCAACGCACGGATGCGGTCGACGCGGTCTCGGCGGCCGGCGTGGTCGAGATCCTTCAGGTTCCGGTCCAGGAGGTCCTGCCGATACGCCCCGAAGAGTCGCGAGTCCAGGAAGGATTCGAGCGCTTCGAGCAGCGAGTCCTCCCGGACGCGGCAGATCGTCGGGTGCCCTGCCGGCCGCCACGCGCGCTTCGGCGCGCAGGCGTAGTAGCGATGCGCCGTCGGCTTGTTGCCGCACATCCGGCGGCCACACAGCTCGCAGTACACGAAGCTGCGAAGCGGATACACCACCTTGGCTTGAGGGTCCCGGCTCTTGCCCGGCGAAGTCCGCGAGCGCTCGCGCTGCGGCGCGACCTGCTGCGCCAGGACGAACGTATCCAAGTCGACAAGTGCCTCGTGCGCCGGTTTCGGCGACCACACCCACTCGGTCGGCGGGTTCAGCTTGTTCTTGCCGTTTCCCTTCCGAGCCCGCCGGTTCCACACCATGTGCCCCGTGTGCTTGGGATTGGTGAGCACCTCACGCACGCTCGAATACGTCCAGACTCCGACGGCGCGAGTCGGGTCCACCGGCACCGGCGGCGGGTTTGTCGTCAGGTCCTTGTTGAGCCGGTCGGCGATCGCCTGGTAGCCGAGACGCTCCGACACGCGCCACTCGTACACCTTGCGGACGACGGCGCCCTCAACCTCGTGCACCTTCAGCTTGGTCTTCTTCATCCCCTTGGCGCGCTTGGCCGGCACCGGGTGCTTGATGTGGTCGGCGCGGTAGCCGTAGCAAGGCTTGCCGACGTTGTAGCCCTGATCGGTGTGCGTTTCGAACCCGTCCCAGCTCTTCTCGAGCATCTCGGTGACGTACCACTCGGCGACCCCTTGTTTGACGCGCCGGGTCAGGATCTGGGTCGCGGTCTTCGTTCTCTTCCCCGGCTCGCTAATCCGCACGCCTTCGTCGACCGCGAATAGCGGGACGCCGAGTTGTTCGAGCTGGTGCTCGATCCGGGTGCCGATGTATGTCCGCCGTGCGATCCGCGAGATGTCCTCGCAGATGACGACGTCGAACCGGCGGCCCGGACGCGCGGCCTCGTCGAGGAGTTCCTGGATGCCACCGTCGCGCGGGATGTCGATGTCGAACATCTCGTGCGCGCGGCTCCCGCTGCGCACGTCGGCTTCCTTGCGCCCGGACTCGATGTCATAGAAGTGGGCGGTGATCGTGGCGTTCTCCGGCAGAGCCGAGACGCAGTTGCGGAACTGGCGGGGCAGCGAGAGCGTGGGGTCCTGCTGGTCGTACGTCGACGTCCGGCCAAGGAAGGCGACTCGGATGATGGCGGGTTCAAGCTGCACCGCGGCTGGCGACTGCCCGATGAACGCGCTGACGCGGTCTACGCGGCGCGGTCCGGCCCATGCTCGGATTGCCTCTGGGCCGTGAGCCATGCCAGTACCTCCTGTATCGCGCGTGCCTGCGCTCTCGCGAGACGCGCACCCTCGGCGCCGGTCACGACGCGAAGCTCGAAGTCGACTTGAGTGCCGTCGGCGGCGACGAACGAGTCGTCGCCGGTCATCGATCTTCGCCAGCTGTACCAGCTGAAACAGCTGTCCGACAAGACGATTCACCGGGTACGGGGACGAATGCCGCCGGCTTCGCGCAGACTTCCCACCGAGTTCGCCGGACGCCATCGACGCCGTGCGAGTTCCGTGGCCGGGACGCGGTTGTCCATCCCGGTCGCGGCCGAAGTTCCGCCACGGGCTGCAGGCCGGCCGCGCGGAGGCTGGCACCGCTCTCGCCTTCCTGCGTGTAGGTGATCAGACGGCGGTAGCCCATCGCTCGCGCCGCTCGCCAGGCGGCGCCGTAGAGCTTCGAGTTCGCGTTCGGCTCGCCGACGGTGCAGGTCCGCGTGACTTCGAGCGTGACGCCGTCGTCGAGGTGACGCGCGACAGGACGACCGGCCGTGGCGACGCCGACCAGTCCGTCATCGCTCATCACGCCGATCGCGAACTTCATCCCGCGGGGCGGCCGGTGGTGGCGGTGGTGAGCTTCGATGAACTGGCACGCTTGGCGGAAGGTGACGGGCACGATCGTCAGGCTCACCGCCCCGCCCCCGCACGCAGCTGGGCGAGCTCGAAACGTCGCTCGTCGATCAACGGCTCGTGCGCGTTCGGCGCCGAGGTCACCCACTGCTCGGCAGGAGCAGGACGGCCGGCCGCGGTGCGAGCCCAGACCTGACGCCCCGTGTACTTGACGTTGGTGACGATCCGCCGGACGGCTTTCGCCGTCCACGACCTGCAGGGCGCCGGGTACTGGCGAAGGTCGGCGTTCAGTCGTGCCGCGACGGCGGCGAACGTCAGGCCGTCGTCAGCTCGCCACACGAAGATCTGCCTCACGACCGCGGCGGTCTGCCAGTCAGGGACCAGGACTGCGCGCAGCTTGCTGCGTCCGCTGGGATCGGTGACGCGGATACGCAGCGCGCGGTAGCCGTAGGGCGGGGGCCCGATCTGGTAACCGGCGCGGACGATTCCGATCATCGCCTCGCGGGCGCGGCGGGTTGTTTCGGCGTGGTGCCGAGCGAGCGCGTCCCGGCCCTCTTCGGCGACGCCAGGTCGTTTTGTCCACAGGTTTGCCCACAGCCGGGACCACCGCTGTGGACGGGTCTCGACCATCGGCGTGTCGGTGTGCTCGCAGCAGGAGAAGCGGATTGTCATGCCGCTCGCCTCCATCCCGCATGGACGGTGTCGTTGACTCGGGGCCGAGTCGGCCGGGGAACGCCGCTTGCCGCCGCGGCGGCAAGCTCGACGTCGTGGGCAAGTCCGAAGACGAGCACCTCGTGGTGCGCCGGGAGCGCGGTCGGCGCGCCGGCGGTACGGGCTCGGGCAGCAGCCCGACGGGCAGGGAGCGGGGCGCGGGTGACCAGCCGGCTGCCGCGCAGTCCGGCGGTCAGTGCCACGCACCGCTCGACCGGCGCCAGCCCAGCAGCGGTCGCGGCGGCGATGAGCGGCGTGGCCAGGTCGGCCAACGTGCTGTCCGGGCGCCGGCGCGGTCTTGCGACGATGACGAAGTGGCCGCCTGAGCGCAGCAGCGATTCGCCGTAGAGCATCGTCGCGGCGGCGTCAGCGAGCGCGGACTCGACCGGGTCGCGGTCTGGACGGTTCGCAGGCTCCGGCTCCATTCGCAGGGCGGTCAACACGAGTCCGACTCGCCCGATCAAGCCAGCGGCTCGGGCGGTCGCGAGGACCTTCGGACGGGCATCGAAGACCGAGCCGTCGCGCCACGCGCCCGCGGTCTTGGCGGCGGTGACGTTGGCGCGGGCCAGGGACCACCACCGGGTGCGGCCGGTCAAGCCGAACGCATCCCGGCCGGCGCTCAGCGCCGCGGTCAGTACGGTCCCCGCACCGCAATCAGGATCGAGAACGAGGTCGCCGGGTTGGCTGTAGGCGGCGATCGCATGCGCGGCGACGGCAGGAGGAATCCGCTCGTCGTCGATCTCGGTGCCGGGCACACACCCGGCGTCGCGCAGCTGCACAAGCGGGCTCCGCTGTCCGGTTGGCCAGACCGAAAGAGGCAGCCCGTCGACCGACGATCCAAGTGATTTCAGCTGGTCATTCATCGGAGGTCTCATCCCCTGCCACGGCGGCCTTGGAGACCGGCTTGCGGGCGAAGACCAAGAGGTCGTCGTGCACGCGGGCGTGCCGCGCAGGCGGCACAGCGGGCTGCGCGACCGGTACCGCGGCAACGAGCGCCCCGTTACGAACCGGCGCGCGCAGCAGGACGATGCGATCGAGATAGCGCAGGCCGGCGCCCTGCGCGGCACGCACGAACGAGCCTGCGGGGTCGATGAGCCGCCCCTCCACACGATCACCATGCGTGATCACGGCGAGTATGCCGATCGGGTTGAGCGCATCGGCCCAATCGGCCGGTCGGAACCAGTCGCCGGGCCGCGGTCCGGACGCGGTGATGATGAGGTCATAGCGGTCCGGTCCGACGCCGGTCGCGGTCGTGTCCGGTCCGGACCGATCGCTCGCAGGCGGCGCAACGACCCCGACGCCGGTCGGACCGCCCGAGCCGGGGCCGAGTCCGGACTCGGCCCCGGCCAACGCGTCGCCGTGGTGTTCCCCGATCGGGGCCTGAGGCGCGACGGCGGTCTGGGTTTGGACGCGACGGCCGAGTCGGACCACTGTCCAGCTGGCTTCGTGCAGCCCGCCGTACGGACCGGGCCGGGACCGGTGTCGATCGCCGATTGACGAGGTCGAAGCGGAGGGTCCGAGGTAGGGCGCAGGCGCGAGCAGGAGCACCCGCTGGCCCGGCTGCGTGTAGGCGGTGACGATCTTCACGACCGCAGTCAGCAACCAGCTCGCGAGCAGCCCGGTGCCTCCGAGGAGCTCGTCTTGCGCGCACGTCCAGACGGTGCTCGGCCGGACCGTTCGCGAACGGCGCACGGTGCGCAGACGCCGCGCTTGCCGACGCTGCGGAAGCAGGATCGGGACGGTCGGCGGGTCGGCGGGAGCGTGCTGCGGCGAGCCATCCTCTGGACGTTCGTTGTCGTATGCCGGGGTCATCGTGGATCTCCTCCGACGGAAGGGTGCTGCGTGTTCTGACACCCCTTAACTCCGGCTGAAGGTCCGATTTTGGACACACTTCAAAGAAATTGCCGGGCACCTCAACGTGGACACCGCGCCGCCTACTAGAGAACTACTACAAACACAGGTCAGTCATCATTTTCAACTTCAACTAGTCGATCTACGGTTCGGACGACCACCGAGCCGAATAGTAGGCCTCTAACAGCGCAAAGACAGCTACTAGTCGACCTCAAGCAATAGCACGGTATTTCCTTGGTACCGGTCGTGGATTCATGGCGTCGTTGTTGTTCACATCGACGCCGCGGGAGTCACGACATGGCAACTCAATCCACTTTTCGTCGCCGTCACGACGAGGCCACCCCGAACTCTCTGGACATCGCCCGGAACACGTTCACCTGGCTGGTGACGGGATCGCATCCGGTGTCGCTGAACGGCCGGCTCTTCGCCGGTCTCCCGGACCGGCACGTCCCGCTCGACGAGGTCCGCGATCGCCTGCTGGCGCGCAGGTGCCCGCAGGCGACGCGAGACGCGGTGTGGGCGCATCTGGTGCTGCGCTCGCGAACCGAAGGAGCGACCTGGACGGTCGCCGCCGTGGGTGTGGCGCTGCCCGCGCTGACGTCGGCAGCGGCCACCTTGTCCCATCGGTTCGCCGGCGATCCGGCCGACGTTCACGCGGAGGTGCTGCGCGGCTTCCTGACCGCGTTGTCGACGATCGACCTCCGGCCGCCGCGGATCATGCTGCGGCTGCGGTGGGCCGCTTACCGGGCCGGCTACGACGCGCTGACCGAAGCGTTGGCCGGTCCGACTCCGGTCGCACCGGGCTTCCGATCCACCCCGCCGCACGCGCCGTGGGGACACCCGGATCTCGTCCTCGCTCGCGCCGTCGCGGACGGAGTCCTGACTCGGACCGAGGCCGCGCTCATCGGCGCGACCCGGCTGGAAAACATGCCGGTGACGGACTGGGCCGCGCAGCACCAGACCGGTGAGTGGGCCGCCTACAAGACGCGCAAACGCGCCGAACGCCGGCTTGCCGAATACCTGCGCGAGGGCGCGGCCACGGCCGATCCCGCCGACCCGCTGATCGACCAGGTGGCCGCCGCGGTGGCCCTGGCACGCCCCGTCACACCCGCTCGCGAAACGCCACGGTTGTCACCTTCCGTGTCCGACACCAACGGCGAGTCGGAGCGGAAAGTTCGGCGCCGCGTGTCCAAAACGGACGCGGATTCCGGAGTTCAGGGCTGCGGGACGAACCCGCGCTCAGCCCGAACTTCGGAGGTGCCCCAATGCGCGTGATCGATGCCGAGAGCGGGCCGCGTAGCGCTCGTCTCGACGGCGGCCTCCAACCGCCGGACCGGACCATGGAAACGAGCTCGACGCTCTCGAATGCTCCGACCATTAGGCCAGTACGCCGCCGACGGTGGTCGCACGTGGTGCTGGTGGTCGAGCTGTCGGCCATCGCGTTGCTGGCCTCGGCGTCGGCGGGACACGCCGACACGATGGTCGTCGCCCTCGCCGGGTCGGTCACCGACGTCCTGAACAACGTCCGCAACTGGATCATGGGCATCCTGGCCGGCCTCGCCACGGTGTTCCTATCCATCGGCGGCGTCCGCTACGTGATGGGTGGCGGCGACCCCGGCGAGGTCGAGAAGGCCAAGACGGCTTTCAAGTCCGCGGGGTGGGGCTACGGCTTGGCGGCGCTCGCGCCCCTGGTCGTGGAGATCCTCAAAGGGATCGTGGGGGCCTGACCGATGGCCGTCAACACCCTGCCCACGGTTCGCCCGTACCGCCGGTCCGGCAACCCGTCCGAGACCGCTGCCGCGGCGGATCGACCGATGCTCGCCCCCGTCCGCGACGCCGGCCAGCAGGTCTCCATCCGACGGCGGCGCCGGCGAGCGGGCTGGCTACTGGTGCTGACCGTCGTGCTCCTGGCCGGCATCCTCGCCGTCAACGCGTGGGCCTCGCCGACCGCGCCACGGCAGCCGCCTGCGGACCCGCCGCTGCCTCCTCCGACCGCGCTGCCCATGCCCACGCCGTGTAGCTTCCCCGGCCAGCTCGGCTGCACCTCGCCGACGCCGACCACAACGCCGAGCAAGCCGTGCACGGGCGAGGACTGCATCCCGCAGCCAACTCCGCCGGCGCCGAGCACGAACCCGCAGCAGCCGGGCACCGGCAGCGGCGACGGCGACTCGGACTGCGGCATCACCGACGTCGGCGCATGCATCACCGAGGCCGTCAACTCGGCGTTCCGCAGTGTCGTCGACGACGCGCTGGATCCGATCCTCGAGCTGATCGGCCACACCGCGCTGTCCACGCCGACGATCAGCGACCTGCCCGGCATCGGCGAGCTCTGGAACAGCTCCTGGGAGATCGTGGTCGCCGCCTACGGGCTGCTCATCCTGCTCGGCGGCATCCTGCTGATGGGCCACGAGACCGTCCAGACGCGCTACTCGATCAAGGAGATCGGGCCGCGCATCCCGATCGCGTTCATCGCCTCGGCGCTCTCGCTCTTCTTCGCCGACAAGCTCATCCGGCTGGCCAACGGCCTGACCCTGGGTGTCCTCGGAGACGGAGTCAACGCGCCCTCGCTGGGCAACACCTTGCAGGAGGCCGTCCAAGGCATTCAGACCGGCGGGCTCTTCATCATCTTGGTCGCGCTCGTGCTGGTGGTGCTCGGCCTCGGTCTCTTGGTCGTCTACGTGGTCCGGATCGTCATCACCCTCGTCCTGATCATCAGCGCGCCGTTCTTCTTGATGTGCCACGGGCTGCCCCACACCGAGCCGCTGGCGCACTGGTGGTGGAAGGCGATCACCGTGACGACAGGCGTTCAGTTCGCCCAGGCGCTGGTGCTGATCACCGCGGTACGCACGTTCCTGTCCGGCGGCGTGCACCTGTTCGGCTCGACGCTGTCCGCGCTCGGCACGCTGATCGCCGCGATCGCCTTGTTCTTCGTCTTGTTCAAGATCCCGTTCTGGATGCTCAAGGCCGTCAAGGTCGGCTCCGGCCGCTCGTTCCTCGGCGGGTTGGCACGCGCGTACATCGCGGCGAAAACCTTCGGCATGGTCGCCGGCAAGACCGGCGCGTTCGGCAAGGCCGGCGCCGCCGGTGCGACGAAGAACGCCGGTCGCGGCGGCGGCGCGGCGGCTGATCCACCGTGGCCGGCACAGCCGCGTTTTGCGCCCAACCCCGAAGCGGTCAACCGGCGGCTCAAGGCGGCCCACGACGCCGAGCGTGCCCGCGCAGCTCAGCGGCCGACGTTGCCCTCGCAGGCGCCGCAGTTCCTGCAGCCCTCGCCCCAAGACAGCACTCACGACCCCGCCGTGATCCCGGCGAACCAGGGACCGACCATGCCCGAATTCAGTTCCGCGCCGACGCCTGTCTCGCCCACGCCACAACGACGGCCACGGTCGGCAACTCCGCATTTTCAAGCCGCCGGCGGCCCGCGTCGACGTGGCGCCACATCGCCATCGGCTCGCCCGATCCGCACGGCATCGGTGCCGCCGCAACTGCAGTTCCGACCGGCGACGCCGCCTGCACCACAACCACTCGTAGCCAAACCGACCTCCGCACCTGCCGCGCCGGCATTCCGGCAGGCGACGCCGGAGCCCCGCCTCGGTGATGCCCGTCGGCGCACCCAGTCCGTTCCGCCGCCGATGTTTCGCGCGCCGAAGCCAGCCCCCGGAGGTGAAGCGAAATGAGCCAGCCCGTCCGGATTCCCGCCGATGTCGACCGCGAAGACCGGGTGATCGGTCCGCTCACCGCGCGGCAGCTGCTCATCCTGACCGTCACCGGGATCGTGCTGTACGGGACGTACACGGTCACCCGCGCGTTCGTCCCGCTGGCGGTGTTCCTGGTCATCGCCATCCCGATCGGCGTCACCGCGGCGTTCCTCGTGCTGGGTCAGCGCGACGGTATCTCCCTCGACCGGCTCGTGCTGGCGGCGCTGCGCCAGCGGATGAACCCTCAGCACCAGGTTGCCGCGCCGGAGGGCGTCCGGCCCACCCCCGAGTGGATCGGACAGGCCGCGAGCACAACCAGTTCTTCGACGTCGACGATCTCACCGGCCGCGCTGCGGCTGCCCGCCGAAGGGATCACCGACACCGGCGTCATCGACCTCGGCAGGGACGGCGCCGCCGTGGTCGCGGTGTGCTCCACGATCAACTTCGGGCTGCGCACGCCCGCCGAGCAGGAGGCCCTCGTTACCTCCTTCGGCCGGTACCTGCACTCGCTGACCGCGCCGGTCCAGGTGCTCGTCCGGGCCGAACGGCTGGACCTGTCGGGGCAGATCGCGGAACTTCGCGAACAAGCCGGCGGGCTGCCGCACCCCGCGCTGGAACGGGCGGCACGAGAGCACGCCGAGTACCTCGACCAGCTCGGCCGCGCCACCGACCTGCTGCGGCGCCAAGTCCTGCTGATCCTGCGAGAGCCACTGCGAACCAGCGGCCCGACCGACGGGCTCGGTGGTGCCTCCCCGCTGGCCGCCTTGTCGGCGCGACGCAGGGCCGCGAGGCAAGCTGCGTCGATCGACGACGCCGCCCGACGCGCCGTCGAAGCGCGGTTGGTGCGCCGGCTGGGCGAGGCGGTGGAACTGCTCTCGCCATCCGGGATCGTGGTCACCCCGCTGGATGCCGGCCAGGCCACCGCGGTCCTCGCCGCGGCGTGCAACCCCGACAGCTTGATCCCGCCGAACTCCGACCTCGCCGGCTCCGACGAGGTCATCACCACCGCCCCGGACGAGAGCTGGAACGACACCGCGTTCGGCCGCACCGCGTTCGCCACCGAAGACGCGTTCGGCGCGGCCGAGCCCGGGTGGGAGGACGACGACTACGACGACTACGACGACGTCGCGAGGAGGGACCGCCGATGAAGAGGACCAGGCACCGCGAGTCCGCAAGCAGGCAGGCACCCGTCGGGCAGGCCGGCGCGTTCACCCCTGACGCCATCTCCGTGCGTCCCCGAGCGCTCGAAGTCGGAGGCGAATGGGTCGCTTCATTCGCCGTCACCGGCTACCCGCGCGAGGTTCATCCCGGCTGGCTGCAGCCCCTGCTGACCTACCCCGGGCGGGTCGACGTCTCGCTGCACATCGAGCCGATAGACCCCGTCACCGCGGCCAACCGGCTGAAGAAGCAGCTGTCGAAGCTGGAGTCCGGCCGCCGGCACACCAGCGACAAGGGACGGCTGATCGACCCCCAGGTCGAAGCAGCCACCGAGGACGCCTACGACCTGTCCGCGCGAGTCGCCCGCGGCGAGGGCAAGCTCTACCGGCTCGGCCTCTACCTCACCGTGCACGCCGCGACCGAGGAGGCGCTCGGCGACGAGGTAGCCGCGATCCGGTCGCTCGCGGCATCGCTCCTGCTGGACTGCAAGCCCACCACCTACCGGAGCCTGCAGGGCTGGATTACCAGCCTCCCGATGGGCCTGGACCTGGTCGGGATGCGCCGCACCTTCGACACCAGCGCGCTGTCGGCGGCGTTCCCCTTCACGTCACCGGACCTGCCGCCGCCGGACCCGACCTCGGTCGGTGCCCCGCGCGGCGTGCTTTACGGCTTCAACGTCGGCAGCCAAGGGCTCGTCCACCACGACCGGTTCGCGCTCGACAACCACAACAGCGTGATCCTTGGCCGGTCCGGCGCCGGCAAGTCGTACCTGGTGAAGCTCGAGCTCCTGCGCAGCCTGTATCGCGGGATCGAGATCCACGTCATCGATCCGGAGGACGAGTACGCCCGGCTGGCCGCCGCGGTCGGCGGCACCTACGTCCACCTCGGCGCCGAGCAGGTCCGGCTGAACCCGATGGACTTGACGATCCACACCCGGCCGGACGGACGCCGGACAGCTCCCCGCGACGCGCTCATCCGGCGCAGCCTGTTCCTGCACACTGTCATCTCGGTGCTGCTGGGCAGCGAACTCGCCGCGACCGACCGGGCCGCGCTCGACCGGGCGATCACCGCGACCTACCAGCGCGCCGGCATCACGTCGGATCCGCGAACCTGGACCCGGCCGGCGCCTCTGCTGGCCGACCTCGCGGAGGTCTTGGCTGAGGCAGGCGGGGCGGACCTCGCGGCGCGGCTACAGCCGTTCACCACGGGCGCGTTCTCCGGGCTGTTCTCGGGTCCGACTACGACACGGCCCGAGGGTCACCTCGTCGTGTTCTCGCTGCGCGACCTCCCCGGCGAGCTCAAGGCAATCGGCACACTTCTCGCGCTCGATGCGGTGTGGCGCCAAGTGTCCAATCCCGCCATCCGCAAACCCCGGCAAGTCGTCGTCGACGAAGCCTGGCTGCTGATGAAGGATCTGGCCGGCGGCGAGTTCCTCCTCCGGATGTCCAAGGGCTCCCGCAAGTGGTGGGGCGGCGTCACGGTGGCGACCCAGGACGCCCCCGACGTGACGAGCACCGACCTGGGCAAGGCGATCATCGCGAACGCGGCGACGCAAATCCTGCTGCGCCAGGCACCGCAGGCGATCGACGAGATCTGCCGGATCTTCGACCTCTCGCAGGGCGAACGGCAGTTCCTCCTCACCGCCGACCGCGGCCAAGGACTGCTCAGCACCGGCACGCAACGAGTGGCGTTCCAGTCCATCGCGTCGCCGGTCGAGCACCAGCTCGTCACGTCGAACCCCGCCGAGCTGGCCGAGTACTCCGACATCTCACCGGAGACCGAGACCTCCTTCGTCGACCTCGACGCTGCCTGATCTTCCGCACCTTCAAACACACCAGGGGATAACCATGTCTTCGTCGCCCGCTGTTGGTCGGCCCGCTCGATTACTGACGCAGAACAGGGAAATGCGCCAGATCGGCGTCTGGAACTGGTCACTACCGGCCTGGGCGGGGCGGCTGGCCGACGGCCGCACGTACAACACGTGTCCGAGCGCCGGGGTCTGTGCGCAAGCGTGTTACGCCCGGCACGGCACGTACACCTGGCCCGTCGTCCGTGCCAAGCACCAGGCGAACCTGATGTACGTCCTCGACGACCTGGCCGGTTGGCGAACCGCGATGGTCGACGAACTCGGCGCGGCCAGGTTCCGCGGTAGCTGGATCAGGATCCACGACAGCGGCGACTTCTTCTCCGACGACTACCTGCTGGCCTGGCTCGACATCTGCAGGACTCGCCCGGACACGAACTTCTACGCGTACACCAAGGAGGTTTCCCGGTTCCGGTCCCTCGTCGAGCCTGATCCGCCGGCGAACTTCTTGTGGGTCTACTCGTACGGCGGCAAGCAGGACGCCGCGCTGAACCCGGCCGTGGACCGCGTCGCCGACGTGTTCCCGGACGAAGCGGCGATCGTCGAGGCGGGGTGGGCGTCGCAGGAAGCCAGCGACCTCCTCGCGGTCCTCGGCCCGCAGCTGGTCGGTGTGCCGGCAAACCGGATTCCGCGCTACCTCAAGCGCCTGGCTGGCCGCCGGTTCTCCGAATGGCAGGCCGAAGTCGACGCCGCACGTTCCGCTCGCCGCACGCGCCTGCGGCTGGTCATCGACAACACCCGTTCCGAGGCGCGGCCTGAGCGAGGCGGCGAGCCGCGAGCTGCCTGATCCAGCGCTCCAACTTACGTTCGGAGGTCTCGATGTCCCGGCCGTTCGCCCTGTCCACCTCTCTCGCCTCACCTGCCGGCGACTACCTGCGCGACCCGCTCGGTGCGTTCCAGACCGTGCTGGCCCACCTTCGCGATCTCGTCTTCACCTGGGGTCCGATCGCCAGCCCGGCACTGGCGGTGGCGACGACCGCCGTGGTGATCGCTCGACGCCGCTGGCGCCGCCGCTACCACGGGAGCCTGGTCAGCGACGCCCGGTTGGTCACCGTGCTGGCGCCGCCGACCGTCGACCCATCCGGCGCGATCACCGTGTGGTCCAACCTGGTCGGCCTGCTGCGACCAGGCTGGCGGCGGCGCTTCGGCGGCCAACCTCACCTGGCTTTCGAGTTGACGTTCACCGACGACGGCGTGCAGATCCGCTTGTGGGTGCCTGGCCTGGTGCCGCCGGGGATGGTCGAGCGCGCCATCGAGGCGGCCTGGCCCGGCGCGCACACCCGCACGACGCCGGCCGAGCCCCCGATCCCCACCGCCTCCGCAGCGGGCCGGCGAATCGAAGCGGTCGGCGGCGAGCTGCGGCTGGCTCGCTCGGAAGCACTTCCGATCCGCACCGAGCACCCCGCCGACCCGATCCGGGCCCTGCTCGGCGCCCCGGTCGGGCTCGGCCCCCACGAGCGGGCCTGCGTGCAGATCCTCGCCCGCCCCGTCGCCGGGCACCGCGTGACCAAGGCGCGGCGCGCGGCGAAGCGGGTGCACGCGGGCAGCTCGGTCAACCTGGCCGGCCGGCTGCTGGACCTCGTGACGCCAGGCAAGACCGCGAAGCCGTCGTCCAGTGCGCGGACGCCGGGGCTGGATCGGCAAACCACCCTGGAGTTCGCCGCGCAGGACCGCGCCGTCGTGGAAAAGCTGCGGCACAACCAGTTCGAGACCCGCATCCGATACGCAGTCGCCACCACGGTCCCCGAGCACGCGACGACCGCCGAGGTCCAAGCGGTCCAGGAGGTGCTGCGGGGACGCGGCCACGCGATCGCCTCGGCGTTCGCCGCCTTCTCCGAGCACAACTACTTCCGCCGGATCCGGCTCCGCCGGGCCCCAGTCCAGGTGCTGGCCGAACGCCGGTTCGGCAAGGGCGACCTGCTCTCGATCCCGGAGCTGGCCGCGCTCGCGCACCTGCCGATCGACGAAGCCACGCCCGGCCTCCAGCGCGCCGGCGCGAAAGCCGTACCGCCGCCGCCCGGCATCGCCACGGCCGGTGACTTGATCAAGCCGCTCGGCTTGTCGGACTCGGGACACTCCCGGCCGGTCGGCCTGCACGTCGCCGACGCACGCCATCACCTGCACATCCTCGGCGCGACCGGCTCCGGCAAGTCGGAGCTGATGGCCCGCCTGATCCTCGACGACGCCGAGGCCGGCCGCGGCGTGGTGGTCGTTGACCCGAAGGGCGACCTCGTGTCGGACCTGCTGATGCGCATCCCCGAGAAGCTCGGCGAGAAGGTCGTGCTCTTCGACGCCGACTCCCGCAGCCGGCCACCAGTGCTCAACCCGCTGGAGGGCGTGGACAAGGCCCGCTCGGTCGACAACCTCGTCAGCATCTTCTCCCGGATCTACGCCTCCTCGTGGGGGCCGCGCACCGATGACATCCTGCGCGCCGGCCTGCTCACCCTGACCGCGATGCCCGGAACGCCGACGCTGGTCGACCTGCCCAAGCTCCTCACGGTCCCGGCGTTCCGGCAACGGGCCTGCGACCAGATCGACGATGACGTGCTGCGCGGGTTCTGGTCCTGGTACGACGCCCTGTCCGAAGCGAGCCGGGCGCAGGTCATCGCGCCGCTGATGAACAAGGTCCGCGGCTTCCTGCTGCGTCCGTTCGTCCGCGCCGCGATCGCCGGCGGGACGTCCACGGTGGACATGGACGAGGTGCTCAACACCGGCGGCATCTGCCTGGTTCGCATCGCCCGCGACGCGCTGGGGATGGAAACGGCGCGGCTGGTCGGCTCGATCGTCGTCGCCCGCACCTGGCAAGCCGCGACGCGCCGGGCCCGCGTTCCCCAGCGTCAGCGGCGCGACTGCGGGCTGTACGTCGACGAGTGCCACAACTTCCTGAACCTGGCGTACCCGCTGGAAGACATGCTCGCTGAGGCTCGCGGATATCGCCTGTCGATGACCTTGGCCCACCAGTACCTCGGCCAACTCCCGAAGGAACTCGAAGAGGGCATCAGCACGAACGCCCGGTCGAAGATCTTCTTCAACGCGTCCCCTGAGGATGCGAAGCGGCTGGCACGCCACACCATGCCGCGGCTGAGCGACCACGACCTGTCCAACCTGGGCGCCTTCCACGTCGCCGCCCGCCTGGTCCTCGGCGGCGAGGAAGCACCGCCGTTCACCGCGGTGACCGAAAAGCTGCCGCCCGCGGTCCCCGGCCGTGCCAGGGCGATCCGTAAAGCAGCCCGCGTCAACACCCGGCCACCAGTCGCCGAGGTCGAACCCATCACGCCCGGAGCCGCAGCACCCACCGCCGATCCCCGCCGCGCCGCCTGAAACCGGAGGTACTCCGATGATTTCGAATTCCACTCCTCAGCGGGCGTTGCGCGGGCACATGCCCCAGCGCCCCACGCCGCGAGCGGCCACCACCGGTGAGCACCATGCCCAGCTCGCCGGGCGGCTGACCCACCGCGACCGGTGGCTGGCCCGGATGCTCTACGAGCACAAGGTCTTCACGACCCAGCAGATCGTCGAGCTCTGCTACCCGAGCATGCGCGCGGCCAACCACCGGCTGCTCGACCTGTTCAAGTGGCGGGTCGTCGACCGGTTCCAGCCGTTCGTCACGACCGGCACCGCCCCGATGCACTACGTGCTCGACATCGCCGGCGCGGTCGCCCTCGCCTACGAAGACGGGCTCGATCCGAAGTCGATCGGCTACCGGCACGAAGACGCGATCGGGATCGCGCACTCCCTGCGCCTGGCCCACACGGTCGGCGTCAACGGCTTCTTCACCGCCCTGGTCGCGCTGGGCCGACGTCCGAGGGCTCGAAGGTCGCTGACGGCGTGGTGGTCCGAGCTGCGGTGCGGACGCCTGTTCGGCGACATGGTGCGTCCCGACGCCTACGGCCGGTGGCGCGAAGACGACCATCAGGTCGAGTTCTTCCTCGAGTTCGACTTCGGCACCGAAGACCTCGGCAAGCTCAGCCGCAAGCTCTACGGCTACGAGAAGCTCGCCGCCGCGACCGGTATCACCACCCCAGTCCTCATCTGGCTGCCCACCCATCGGCGCGAGACGTCCGCCCGCCGAGCGCTCGCCGACTGCCTGTCCCAGCTCGACCGGCCGGGGCTCGTGCCGCTGGCCACCACCGCCGCGGACGCAGCTGGCGACCCCGCCGCCACTCGGTGGCTGCCGATCGCCGGGTCGGCAACGCGTCACGCCGGGCGGTTGCGGCTCGTCGAGCTCGCCCAGCTCTGGCCCCAACCGGATCTGCCCGGCGACGTGCCGGCGTCAGGCTCGGTCCCGGCCCAGCAGGGCCCAGCGGCCCTGACCGCTCCGGATCCGTTCCCACCCGCCTCGCCCGCCAGCCGCTTCCGGAGGCGCCCATGAAGTTCGCCTACACCGCGGTCGTGGTCGTCATCATCCTCATCGGCGGCATCGGGCAAGGCGTCGTGAAGGCCGTGTTCGGCAGCAGCGGCACCGAGCCGAGCCAGGAGGCCATCGCCGACATCCCCGGCGACTACCTCGCCCTCTACCGAGCGGCAGCTGCCGCGTGTCCCGGGCTGGACTGGTCGATCCTCGCGGCGATCGGCAAGGTCGAGAGCGACCACGGCCGCAGCAAGCTGATCGGCATCGCGGAGGGCACCGAGAACTCGTTCGGCGCCCGCGGCCCGATGCAGTTCCTCCAGTCCACGTTCGACGGCGTCGTCGCCCGGCATCCACTACCGCCAGGCGGCGAGACCCCGCCGTCGCCATGGGACAAGCACGACGCGATCTACGCGGCGGCGTACTACTTGTGCGAGTCCGGCGCGCCCGGCGACATCCGCAAGGCGCTGTTCGCCTACAACCACGCGGATTGGTACGTCAACGAAGTCCTCGACCAAGCCGAGAGGTACAGCAAGGCCGCGGTCGGCACCGGCCGTTGCGACAACATCCAGGCACCGACCGCCGCCACCGCAACGGCGATCAACTTCGCCTGCGGCCAGCTCGGGCTGCCGTACCTCTGGGGCGGAAACGGGCCGTTGAACGGCGACAGCGGCTTCGACTGCTCGGGCCTGACGAAGGCGGCCTACGCGGCTGCCGGCGTCGCCCTGCCGCGGACGGCCCGGACCCAGTACTCCGCCGGCCCGCTGGTGCCGGGCGGCCAGCCGCTACTCCCCGGCGACCTGGTCTTCTACGGCACCCGCGGCAACGTGCACCACGTCGGCCTGTACATCGGGGCAGGGAAGATGGTGCACGCCCCGACCTTTGGCGAGCCAGTCCAGGTCAGCTCGTACCGCTGGAAAGGGGACGACTACCTGGCGGCGTCGCGACCGGCCAGTTGAGCAGGGTACGTCGGATAACTTGCAGAATTACAAAGATCGAAATCAGTCATTATCTGTCCGGAAGTTGTCCACGACGCATGAGTGCGCGTCCCGCAGCGAGTGTGCCATGGATCTGCTGAGCAGTAATCGGAATGGAATCCTCTCCACTGCGCCTGACGATGCTAATAAAAGCACCTTCGACACGATCGCCGACTATTGCACCATGAACAAGAAACGGTTTCAACTCTTCTTCTTGCGGTGGAATATAGACAACTACAACACCGTTGCCTGCACCTGATTCGATAGATTCGATTCGCAGCCGATCCGGGAACGGAAAGAGACGGTTCTCCAAGACTTGCCGGTAACGGCGAAGGACAGACCCATCGATTGGCACAGGCTTGAGAGACTTGATGACTTCACCGCCCGGAACTCGCTTGGTCCCCATGCCGACAACGACAACTCCGCCCTCTTCGGCGTTGCCAAACCGACTAATAGCTTGCGCCAGGGAAATTTGCCCCGCCGGCTCACTGAGGTCATAGTGCTCAGATTTGACGTCGAGCCAGGGTCCCTCCCGAAGCCCGATCAGAAGGTCCGCTCGACCACCGAGCAGAAGATCTACGACCGTGTCACGTGTGACCTGGCCAGCCGCGGCAGCCTGAAGGAGGGTCATCACGTCGTCAGCGACTGCATAATGTTCCTGAAGAGTTTTCCCTCGTGTCGGGACACAGACAACGACCGTGTGGAAGTAGGGAGCCGACGACCGGTAACCATCGACATGCAGAGCAACAACATGAGCTTTTTGCCGTTGCAGCAGAGGATCAATCAGTGGCCTTACGACAGCTTGGAGTTGTTCATCATCGTCGAAGTATTCCTCGCTCGTAAAATCGAATTCAACCGCTAGGCGGCCATCGTCGGTCAACACGAATGATATCGGGTCGACGACAGATTCCTTGGGCGAGTATTGATCTCCCGGCGCAAGGTCGATTAGCACACCACGAGGTTCGACTTCGCGTTCACGTGCCTTGCGAAGCTCGCGGGCGAGGTCCGTGGCCTTCGCGACAGCAAGGTCACCGCGTTTGATCACGATGGAATCTGCTCCATCGTGAGATCGGCGAGCATCACCGAAGATCCACGTGTAGTCGTCCAGAAGGCGCACGCTAGAGGCCACGATCACCAGACTGCCACAACATCCGATCCGACGCCTCCTCGGGGAGCTCGCTTGCGCAAGCCGCCTCAGTTGACCCACCGAGAACTCGACCGGGCCAGCGCCACCCGAACATTCATCACCGTTACCTTACGACAAGGCCGCTGCACTCGATGATCGGAGTAATTTCGTCAGAAAATAAATGTATAAAAGTGTCCCACTCGCGAGCATCTTGACTCGGTTCCCGCACAAAAGGAAGCGAGGGGCATAGTGCACTGACGTCTCGCCGTTCTCCAATAGGTGTGGATACCCATGAGCTTGCATCGCCCCACCCCTGCCGATCGAGGTAGGTCGATCCTTCATCGGTCAGATTCCAAGCTAGCGGCGGGAAGTAGACGGCAGCATCGGACTGCAGGTATTCGACGACGCCACTCTGCGTGTCTATAACCTTCATGGAGTGCAGAGCGCCGGTGAGTCGCCCAACCGATCCCCAAGCAAGAGCCACACGAAGACGGAGGCCTTCTGGGAGCACGAGGGAATCCTCACCCGCCAACAAACCTGCCGCAAGCCCGGGAAAACGATCACGAAGAACATGGTTGACGCCGAACAGACCCATGAGGATTGACCGCGCAACCTGACCGGGATTGCACTCTACGGAAGGGAGGTGCATTCGATCACCAGGAACCAGAACGGAGCCTGAAGCCCAACAGGGCTTGAGTCCCCGAGCCAATTCAGCATACGAGGCGTCCCATCTCCCCGCATTGCTGTTGCAGGTCTGACAGAGACCGTAAACGTACAGTCCACCATCGGACTTCCTGCCTACGACCTGCGTCCGAGTTCCATCTACGGTCATCGACCGCAGGTGATGCCGTTGAACACCATGATCATTCCCTGCCGCCTGAGGCGGCACATGAGTTCGGCTCAGCGTGCCGACAACGCCGCACAGGCCACATGGACCTTCATCATGCTTACGACGCAGCAAACCGACGTCTGCTGGCACGTCGACGTTCACGCGGTTGGCGCGGTTCCTGGCCCCCTTACTCATAACAAGAACTCTACGCTGCCAGGCGCGAGGCTCGGACTGCGCGCTGCGCACAGCCCGAGGATCATCGAGTGTCGGCGGCACGCTCACGTAGGACGCTCAAGATGTTGGGTTGGTAGCGCGCCTTGACGCGATGCTGGGTGCCTCCCTGCATCTCCTTGATGATCTTGGCGACCTTTGCGGCCTCGTCGAACTCGCCGCCCGCTGCGAAGAATGCACGCAGCCAAGTATCAGCGTCCAGCGGATAGCCGGCCGCAGTGAACACGCGCAGTAGCTGCACGACAGCAGCCTTGCCGTTGCCACTCGACAGCCCGTTGTACTGCTCACCTACCCAGCACTTCGCAGCCTCCTGCTGAATAGCATCCGGCGCTTCGAGCGCGGATCCGGTGTGGAGATTCATGGCACCGAGGCCGTCGAGCCAGGTGCGGACCAGGTCGCGCGGTGACCACACGATGACGAAGAGCTTCGCCACGGACCCCTTCACGACGATCTCTCGCAGCAATTCGCAATCCCGTACCTCACGGGGATGCAAGACAACGAAAGAAAGGTCGACCGTCTCGCCAGCACGTCGGAGCTCATCATCAAGTTTGGGCAAGTCAAAAATATGCCCTTCTTCGGCATCGGGAGCGACGTACGTGACGAACTCGCGGTCGGCGCTGTAGTCCGCCTCATACGTCTTACTATCGGTCGTGGCGAAAACATATGGCGGGGTTCCGAGCCAGTCCCGGATCACGACGCTCTGTTGTTGCATAGTGGTGCCTTGTTGTGCCCAGTCTTCCCGGACCATGTACGCGAGTTCGGTCATAGCGTAAGTCTGCCGCAAATCTTGACCTCAGCGTTCGAGGCTCGCCCGTGGCGTCCTCAGTGACAACCGTCAGAACCCCTCATCCTCCGCCAGCTCCCGAAGCCCGCCCCTCATGCGAAGCGTGACGTCCCAATCATCAAAGTGATCGCAAGAAGGCGATCATCGCCTGGTCGCGCCGCAGGTCCACAGCAAGCCGACTGAGCTCCTCCCGCCGCGCCAATGCCAGCTCTCGCCAACCGGGCTCCAGCGTGTCGCCCGCGTGGAAGACGATGTCGGTTCCGAGGTTCCAGATCATGCTGTTCACGGTGGCGCAGGCCACGGCGAGCGAGTCGACGTCGCATCCGATCCAGCGGGTCGTACGCGGGTCTCGGCCCTGCTCGCGCATGACTTCCGCGGCCGCGCGGAACATGCCGCCCGTCCCCATCATCGGGTCGGTGACGTTGCTGTGCTCCTGGATGTCGGACATGCCGGCGAGAAGCTTCGCGACAGACCCGGGCGTGTAGAACTGACCACGAGCCTTAAGTGCCGACTTCGGTCGGAGGACGGTCAGCACGGTGCCAAGTAGGTCGACGTCGAACCGCCGTTCGGTGCCGGTGAGGTGTGGTTGCCCTGCACGCAGCGCGGCCTGCGCGACGGCCAGTGCGTGGCCACGCACGTCGCGGTCAGGGTCATCGAAGATCCACGCGATCATCGGATGGAGGAGGTGCGTGATTTCGGCGCGGTGCCGGATGATCGATGACCACGTGTGCCGCGCGAAGTCATGGAAGGTGTCGGCGTCCCAGCTGAGCACCGATTCACTGACGTTGTGTCCACACGAATCTTTGTCCGGCAAGGCGGCGAGCGTGGCAACGACTGAAACCGGAATATCAAGCCGACCGGTTCCATAGGTTCGGTGCCACGCGGACTCGACCGCCGTGGCGATCTTATGCGCAAATTGTCCAGCGTCGACAGAAGTGGAAATTGCGCGACGGGATGAAGACACGGGAGTTCCCTCCAGCTATCAGAGGCACGGCACGGCGTCACACCGCGGACACGAGCCGTGCGCTAGACTGCAGGCTCGCGCACCCTTCTGGGGTGTGCGGTGTTGGAGCCCGGCGGGTGGTTGCCGCGCCTCTCGGAGGTGTTCACCCGCCGGGCGCTACTAATAGATTCGGAATCGGATTTCAGCGGTCCCAGTTGTGCCGCTCGAGATGCGTCACATCGGTCTTTGCCGCCGCGGCAATAGCGTCGGGCCAGCGAAGCCCTTTTGCTTCGTAATGCTGCACCGCGTCGGCCAAGGCTTCGGCCCGCGGAGTGAGTCGCCAGCCGAGCGAGCGGAACAGCGTGACCGCCCTGGTCTCCCGCGTGCAGGTCGCGGTGACCGCGTCCACGCGCAGATCTGCGGCCACGTGGCCGAACAGCGTCGCCGGGTATCCGTCGAGGAACAGCGGTGTGCCGGGCGGTGACCAGCCGGGCAACGGCGTCATCTCGGGTGGGTGCTGACGCCCGACGTGGCGGGCCACGGCCAGCAAGGCCATGTCGCCGAGCACCTGGTCGTCCTCGGCGTTGTTGATCTGGTGCGCCAGGCTGGCTGCGGCTCGGATGGCGTCACCCCACGTCCAGGACGCTTCGAACTCCTCCGAGAGCCGCGCCAGGCGAGCTGCTTTCTCGGTGAGCCGGAATCCGAACGCCGGATAGCCGGCCGAGGCCCCGGTGAAGCCGTCGAGGTATTCGGGGGTAGCCCCGAGGTCCTGCAGGACGTGGCCGTGCAAGCCGAGCGGGTCGTGGTCGTCGAAGGCGGATGCGGTTGACGTGCCGGCGGGCGGATGGGTTCGCCGTTGCGCCCCGGCGTGGTTGGTGACGTAGCGAAGGCGGCCGTAGAGCTCGGCGCAGCCCAGGATTGAAGGAGTCATAGCGCGCCCCGGTCGGTTCACGCGACTGCGGGAACGCCGTGCGCAGCAGCCAGATCCTCGAGAGTCGCCACGGGTGAAGCTGCCGCGTGGCCAAGCCGGTCCAGGATCCGATCTGCAACGCGGAGTACACACTCCGCCGAAGTGCGTGCCGTCTCGCGATCGGCTGCCCAACCGGCGACGTAGGGCACGGAGTACGCCAGCGTGTCCATGCCGCAGACCGCGGCGACGATGCACGCCACCGACTCGGCCTCGACCTCCAGCACATGCCGTGGCGTGGTGGCCAAGCGGGTTTCGTGGTCGCACAGGATGTGCGCCAGCTCGTGCGTCAGCGTCTTCGCGGCCTGCGCGGGTTCGACGTCGTCGCGCACGGTCACGCGTCGCTCGGAGAAGACGGTTCGGCCGAAGGCGCCGCCGCAGTCTCCACGCTCGATCCTGAAGCCGCATGCGCCGATCTGGGCGGCGACTCCGTCCCACAGGCCGCGTGGCGCGTCACCGCACAGCGCGATCGGTTCCGGCGGGGACGGCTGCGCGGCCCGCGGATCCCCCTGCAGCTGGGAGACGTCGACGACCGGCACGAGCATGAATCCCGACAACGCGGGCGCCTTGTCCGGATCCGTCTCGGCGCCTTCGGTCGGTTTGGTGTTCTCGTCTTCGCTCGTCCTGCGGAAGCACGGCTTCCAGATTTTGATCTTGTGCGTGCCCTTGCGCATGAAGCCGTAGCCTTCGCGCTTCCACTCCGAGAGCGGCCGAACGTCGGTGGCTTCGGGGCACTGCTGCAAGATCATGATCAGGTTGTTGAGGCTGTAGCGGCGCAGCCAGGCGCGTGAGGTGATCAGCTGCTGCCAGCCGTCCGCAGTCATCAGCTTGTCCACGCCCTCCAGCAGCTGCTCGCGGGCAGCTTCGAGGCGCTCGGCGCGTTCTTCGGGCGAAACCGTGCGCCGGGCCTTCGCTGCGGCCCTGGACGGTCGACGGGGTGTGCGCGTCATGACGGATCCCTTCGGACGGGTGTGGTGCGGTGTTGGTGGTTCGGTGGTGCGCCGGGGTTGCCGTCCCGGAACACCACGGCTGTGCGTGGTTCTCGTTGTTCGCGAGCTGTCAGCTTTTGGCGCGTTCCCACTCGAAGTCGGCGCCGATCGCGTACCGGCCGTCCGCCTCTAGGACGACTTGCGTCGGCATGTATCCGTCCTGGATCGCGGCGAGCGGGTCAAGGAGCATGATCGTGCTGTCCTCCCAGTACGCCACCGTGGCGCCCGGGTACTGCCGCCCGCAGGCGTTGAGCCAGGCGACTACGACGACCGCGACGTCGGGGCGGAAGCGCGGGGTCCCGGACCGGCTCCAGCCGGACACGGGGTCCACCTGGGCCGGGAAGCCGGGATCGCTGCCGGTGGCGTTGATCTTGACCAGGACTTCGCCCGCCTCGGGCGCGAGCCGGTAAGCACCGGCGAGCAATGTTTGCTCGGCGGCGACGTCGGCGGCTGGTGTGGTCAGCTCCCATTCCCACGCACCGGCGCCGATCGGGTAGCGGCCATCGGCGCCCGGTTCGATGCGTTCCGCGCGATCGGCCGCGGTTTCGGTGATGGCGACTGCCTCGCCGTCGAATGCGGCGGCGATGGCACCGTGACAGTCGGTCAGCCAGGCCACCACGGCTTCAGCCGCCGCGCGGCTGAAGCGCGGCCGAGCGAACCCGTTCCAACGCTCGTCCTCGATCACGGCCGGGAAGACGGCGCCGGAGTCGGCCACGGTCACGTAGACCTCGCCCGGCTGGGCGCCGTCGCCTGCTGGTGCGGTGTTCATTCGTGAACCTCCGTAGGCGTTCAGGCGGCGGGAGGAACCGAGTGCAGACGCCGATTCGGCGCGTAGGTGCCGACGACGTGAGTTCCTTCGTGCAGCACCGTCAAGGCGGCGTGCGGCATCGGTTCTCCGGCGTACGGGGTGTGCATGATCAGCCGTCCGGCGAGATCGCCGTCGGCGTCGTCCGGCACGCGCCGGATGGTGAAGGTGAAGGCGCCGCGCGGGTCACCGACCGAAATGGACACCGTGACCGAGTCCTCGGATTCGTCGGTGTGCACGGCCGCGCCGTTGCACCAGGACAGCGGGATCCGCTCGGGATGGTGCGGGCCCTCGCCGTAGTCCGGGTCGGTGTCGGCCGTCGGCTCGAAGTCGGCACACGCGGTGTCGCCGGACGTCGATTCGTAGCCGTCCGGAGTCTCGGCCAGTTCCTCCCCGCACGCTCGGCACCGATGCGTCGGAGCCGAGTCCGTGTCGAACTGCAGGGTGATCGATTCGGCGACGTCGTCGGACAGCCCCATCGGGGTTCCGTCCACGGAGAGCACAGCGAACATGGGGGCCTCACAAGGAAGTAGAGGTGAGCGCACGGCTCACGAAGACGCGGGACCGCCCGCGCAACGGCGAAAGATCAGAAGATGGAGAAGCCGACGCGACCGGTAGCGCATGCCGGGCACGCGACGGTGCCGGATTCGTCGTCGATCTCGGCGGTGTCGTCGAAGTCCCAGGCGTCGGCGTCGCAGTCGTCGGGCCGGAAGTGCCACGATCCCGACTCCGCCGACCAGCGCATCCCGCACGATCCGCACCCGGCAAGACAGGTTGACGCGCCGAACCCTTCGATTTCGAACAGCGAGCACAGCAAGTCGTCGCTGTCCCCTGAGATGCCGGCGACGCCGACCAGGGCCGCTGTGAAGTCGCCTGTCTCGCCGACCAGGTACCACCCGGCCGGGACGGTGTAGGCGCGTTCGGTGATCTCCCACCGGTCGGCGTACGCGTGCCCGTACCGGATCGCTCGGCTGTCGGCTTCCTGCGAAAAACGGTAGTCGACGCCGACCAGCGCGAACGGTCGGATGACGTGCACCGACGTCACCGTGCGTCCCTCGGACAGGTAGGTCTGGCCCGCGTCTTCCTGCAGCACGTCGCGCGTCTCGACGTACCCGGCAGCCTGCAGCCCACCCAGCACGCCGGACACGGACCGGTCGGCGACGTCGGGATACTTGGGCGTGTCCGGCCGGAAGTCCGCAACTTCGATACGCGCGTACGGCTCAACGGCGTACACGCACTCCGCGTACGTGGCGAACTTCAGCGCATCGTGAAGCCGTCGGCCCCAAGGGTGGTCGGAGCTATCCACCAAAGCTTGGATGGTTTCCGTCGCATCGACAGTAAGGGAGAATTGATATACGCACGCCTCAAGCATGGTCATCACTGAGCCTTCGGTCAGGTGAGCGGTGTTGGTTGACGAACCGGAGAGTTTGGGGTTGCCGTCCCGTTCTCTCCTACATTCCATTTTAGGACTCGGCCACAGGAAATCAAGACCCCCAACGGGTTATTTCCCGACAATTATGCGCCCCTCACTGGCCCGTCGAGTCAGACCAAGGGGCCAATAGATGGAAGCAAAAACGCAGGTCAGCGCGCCGCCGAAACATAGACGAGCAATTGTAAGAATAGACAAAGAGCAAGACAAATAGAGCGCGAGAGGCGAAGATGAGAAGACGAGTGAAAGAATTTTATTCGAATGAATTCGGTAACACGTCAACGAAGCTGTCGGCAGCGCGCCCCTACCGACTGTTCACATGCCTGCCGGCATCCGAGTCGGGCGTCACATCGGTAGGCACCGTAAGCGTGCCGACCTGGCGCTTCATATGCTGGCGGGGGCTACCGCTCTAACAGGCACCGCGAGAAGACCGTCGCAAGGACCTTGCGGAGGTAGCTCCCTCCGCCGGTCAACTAGCTGCTGCACTGCCGGCGGCATCCTTCCACCGCGCGCCACCTCGACGCTGGAGGAAATCGGCGAGATTAAGAGTCTCGGCGCTAACCTGCTGGTCGATCTCGGCGAGCGTCGTACTCAGAAGCGCGACGGTCCGCGGAATAGCCGCGTACTGGCCCAACCGTGCCTGCATACGAATGATATCGCGGTAGACGCCTTCGTTGTACTGGTCGAACTTGCGAGCTCGTTCGAGCAGAATCAGCGCGGTCTCCGGGGAAATGTCGCCGTCGGCGCGGATCAGCGCGCCGAGCGCGTCCAAGACGTCTCGGCGGACGGACTCCCGGAAGGGTTCGATCCATTGGGCGAGCAGATCCTCGGCGAGGTCGCCGCGGTACAGCTCGACCGCGTCGCGGAGGCCGGCACTGCCGTGCTCGTCCAGTGGGCGCGGCGCCTGCAGAACGCGCTGCAGCTGCCATAAGTCGACGTCGAGGAGTTCGTCGCTGAGCCGGTAGCGACCGTCCTCGTTGAGGACGAGGTTGCCTGTCTGGCCGTCGGTGGCGTCGGCGAGCGCGCGGCGCAACGTCGAGAGGGTGTTGTGGAATGAGTTGTACGGCCGCGGCGGGCGGCTGTCGGGCCAGACGGCCTCGTTGAGTACATCGCGCCGGACTCCCTGGGGATGCAGCGCGAGGAAGACGAGGACTTCACGCTGTTTCGGCGTGAACGCACCGCCCAGCTCGCGATCGCCTGCTTCATCCCGTACGTCGAGTTGGACTCGGCCCAGCACACGCAGGAACAGCCGGGGCTGCTTGGTACCGACCGGCGGTTCCTCGCCGGCCGCCAGCTGGTTGTCCTCAGCGTGCTGCTCCTCCTCGAGCGAGCTGCTCGCCTCGACCTCCGTCGATCGCTGCTCGGGAACCGGTTCCCGAGCCTGTTCGGCGGCGCTCTCTGCAACTCGGAGCACTTCGAGGAGCGAGGTGGCGTCGACGGCCGGAACCTTGAACAGGCGCGTACCGGTGAGGACGTCGTCGATCCCGGGACTGGTCGCGCTGACGGTGCCGTCCTGGCGGACGAGCAGAGTCGCACCGGGACGCCACTGGCCGAGGAGCACGCCGGCCAGGCCGAGCGTTGAGCCGTTGTCGAGGACGGCTTGCAGGCGACGATCAGCGTGGGATGCCGGGCTGGCGAGCAGTACGAGCGAAGGTACAGCGGGCCGAGCTCCGGCCTCCTCGATCGCGTGGCGAGTACGAGTCAGCAGGGCCGCTTCCATCTCGTCGAGCGCGGCATCGAGCGTCGCGACGCCGTGAACGTTGCTCGGCAGGTCCTCAACGGCGATGCCGTCGAAGACCAGACGCAAGTCGTCAACGGGCACGATCACGCCGACACCGTTGCCAGGCTGCTGCTCGGCAAGCAGGTGCAGGAGCAGCGCGCGAGCGGCCGCGGTTGCTCCGGCGCCTGCGAGGCCAATCCCGCGGGTGCTGGCGAGGTTCAGGGCCAGTTCGCGACGTTCTCGAACGCCGATCTTCGCGGGCACCTGGTCCAGCTCGCCGCTGAGTTCCGGCTCCCCCGGTGATGCCAGGTCGACGAGCTCGGCAACTTCACCAGGCTGCAGGTCGCCGTCGTCGTGCGCGGCGCAGAGGGCGCGGACCACGGGGGCGATCGGGCGCCGGAGGTCAGCACGGTCGCCGCTTCCGATCCGATAGCGCCGCCGGCGCCACATCCTGGTCGACACCACGGCCGCGGCGATCGCTCCGGCGAGGCCGAGGCTGACGAACACGCCCGTCACCAGGTCCACGGCAGGCTCGGGACGGTCTTCGCGGTGCTCCTCCGCCGCGGTTGGTTCCGGAGCGGGCTGGGTGGGCGCCGTGGTCGTGGGAGGTGGTGGTTGTCGGGGCGGCACTGGCGGGTGCTCCTGGTTGGGCGCCGGAATGTACGCGGTGATCTTCCAGCCGGGCCGCACGAGATTGGGGTTCGTCAGCGCGCGTCCGTCGGGCTGCTCCACGCCGCGGTTCAGCTGAAAGAGCTCGGGCCAGCGGCTGCCGCCGCCAGGACCGTAGAGGCGCTCGGCGACGCGCCACAGGCTGTCGTAGACCCCGTCGTGTGGGAGCCGGACTTCTTCGGTGACCTGGACCGTGCCGGCCGGAGCCGGCGCGGTGGGATGGATCACCGCGCTGGTCGTCTGTGGTGCCGGACCTGGAGGCGGCGATGCGACGACGGCGACCGGCCGGAGGCCGACGGTGGGCGCCGCGGTGCCCGCGAGCGGCGTCGAGTACGAGCTTCGGCTGCCGAGCAGGGTAAGCACGATGGTCCCGACGAGGACCGCCGCGACCCCCCGCAGTGGGCCGGGCCGGCGACTCGGCCACGTCATTCCGCGCGCGGCGTCGACGGAGCAACGAAGGACATCCAGAACGAAGAAGAACCAGACGATCCAGCAGACCACCGCCAAGGTGTTCAGCAGGAAGCGGACGCTCATCGGGTTGAGCAGAGTCGCCTGGATCTCGTCCCAGGTCGGCAGCTGGTCCAGCAGCGGCCAGCCCACGAAGTGCACCAGCGCCCAGGGCAGGCCCGCCACGAGACCGATCAGGACGCCGGACGCGAGCAGTCCGCGGACACACCGGAGTGCCGCGGCGAACACCCGCGTCCGGCGCGAGACGGGCGGTTGCGAGGTCACGGCACCGGTACGGGAGCCCGTGTGGACGCATCGGCGGCCGACATCCGCGTCCCGGCGACCGCCGGCGGCGCGCTCGGACTGATTTTCGGGGTAGGCGCGCTCGCGTTCTGCCGCTTACGCCTGGCCCGGGTCGTCTTGCGGCCGTCGCGCCATTGGGCGAGGTCAGCGGCCGAGACATCGGTGAACTTGGCCAGCTCGTCAACGCCGATGACATCGCTCGCTCCGACGAGGACGTCTCCAAGCTGCCGGTCGATCTCGCCGAGCTTGTCGGCCACTTCAGTCCGCTGCCGCACGAGCTCACCGACGCGCCGCGCGGCTTCGGTCCTCTTCGCGCTGCGGGCTGCGTCTGCTTCCTCGACGCGGCGTTCGATCTCTTCAGTAGTCACCATTTTCTTGTCCTCTCATGGAAGTACGCCGGAGATTCCGCGCTGTGGTTCAGCTTGTCCGGCTCCGGTTACGGTGATCGAGGCGATGCTGACGAGCCCGAGCAGCTGGGTGGGCTGGTCGATGGTGACGGTTACGGCGACCTTGTTGCCGGTGACCGACACGCTGCCGGTGTGCCCCGCGGCGGCGAGGTAACTCCGGGCCGCGGCGCCAGCCCGCTGCGGGACCAGGCGCAGCGAGCCGTCGGCGCGGTACGCAGCCAGATCGATCTCCTGGGCGCCGGCCCGTGCGGCCTCCTGCGCCTCGCCGATGGCGCGGACCTTGGCGGCCAGTGCCAGCCCGCCATCGAGTACGAGGCCGGCGAAGAGGAGGGCCGCGAGCGCGAAGGTGACGACGAAGGCGGTCACCCGGCCTTCATCATCGTCGCGCAGCCGACGTAGCACTGCGATCGACCTCATGCCGTACCTCCCGAGGTGCCGCGCCAGACGTCGACCGGCGAGGAGAAGGTGGACTCGAACGTCCGGCTGCCGGGCACGCCGAGCGAGGTCAGGTCGCCTAGTCCGACGCTGCACGTCACGGTGACGGTCACCGTGGATCCAGGTTTGAGCCCCTGGGTTTCGGCGGACACCGACAGCGACTGGCATGCGATCCCGGCCGAGCGCAAGGCCGCGCTGGCGGTGGCCTGAGCGTTGGCGGTGGCTTGCGATGGATTGCGGGCCAGAGTGGCGGCGCGGGCGGCCTGGTGGGCGACGTCGTTGACCCGCAGCTTGGTATCGGCCAGCCGACCGCAGAAGACGACGAACAGCAAGAGCAGGATCAGCACCGGGGTCAGGAGGGTGAGCTCGGCCGCGGCGGATCCCCGGTCGTCCCGCCGTAGCGCAAGAAGGCTGCGGGCCGCGGTCATGGTGTCACCGCCACGGCTCCGCTCGGCGGAGTGAATTTCTCCACTGGCCCAACAGCTTCTGCGTGGATCGCGAGGGTTGTGAACGGGATCAGGCTGGTCACGGTTCCTGTGACCGTCACGGATACCTGGGCAGCTCCACGCTGGACGTTCACCGAGGTCTCCCGCAACGGTCCGTTGCCCAGTTGTGTGAGGACTCGTTGTCCCTCGGTGTCACCCGTGGCTGAGCTACCGCCGGAGATTCGTGCCACGGACAGTGCCTGGGACGCGGCGGCTTGAGCAATGTGGACGGCGTGCATGTACAGCGCGAACTGAGCGATGAGCAGAACCAGCAGCAACAGCAGCGGGGTCGCGATGACGAGCTCGGCCGTGCCGGCGCCGCGCTCATCCGTGCGAAGTCGGCGCAGTACGTTTCGAGGCATCGTGGTCACCCGGCCTAGAGGGTGATGCCGTTGGCCTTCTCGGTCACCTTGGCGACGATGATTGCGACCACGGCAATCGCCAGGAGGACCAAGGCAGCGGTCACCACGACGGCTTCGGTTGAGTAGCCGCCTTCGTCATGACGGAGCTTTTCCAGCTCGGCACGGACGCGGGCGATCAGAATCTGGACTTCGTTCAACATCAGCTTCTCCTTGACGGTACGACGGTCCGAAGTGGACTCATAAGCCAGCCAGCACGCTGGCAAGGGCGGGATATCCGATGAAGATGAGGAAGCCGATGAACAGCATGACCACGGGCAGGCTCATTCGTTCGGTGGCTGCTTGGGCATCGCCTTCGGCGTCGGTGAGTTCGCGAGTACGTAGTGCTGCGGCCTTGGCCGCGAGGCTCGCGCGGACGCGGGCGCCTTCGGTACCCGCGAGGCTGACCGACGCGGCGAGCTCGGAGAGCTGGTGCACGTCGAGTTCGCCACCAAGCTGACCGAGGGTGGCCCACGGCGTGGTGCGGGTCAGCTTGGCTGTAACCAGCGCGCGACGAAGTTGCTGGAACGCCCAGCCTTTACCGATCCCGACCGCATCCGACAGCGCGCCGTCGACGCCGGCACCACCGGCCAGCAGGACCCGGATGAGGTTCAGGTAGGCCGACAGCGCGTGCCGGAAGGTGGAGCGGCGCCGTTCGGCTTCCTTTCGAACGCGGATGTCCGGGAGCAGGAATCCGCCGAGCCCGAAGAGGAGGCCGGCGGCCGCGGGAACTTCCCATGCGAGGCCGACGTCCGCCACGACGAGCAGCACCTGCATCCCGGTCGGCAGCAGCAACCCGGCCAGCGCCAGCGTCGCCTTCTCGGCCAGGTGGTGCTCGATGCCCTTACCGGTGACCGCGAGGTCGTTGCGTAGCTTGCTGTTGGGCAACCCGAGAGCAGCCAGCGGCTTGACGAACGGACGGCCCACCCTCAGCGCCCAACCGTCGGATTCCGCGGTGAGGATCGGCGGTGGCGCTGGCGCCGCGTGCAGCCGGTCGACCAGGGCCCGCAGCGGCGGCCGCGGCGGGAACACGAAAACCACGAGCGCCCACAAGCCGACGCCGAGCCCAGCTCCCCACAGCAACGCCTCGATCATGATGACGCTCCCTTCCCGGTGAGCAGGTCATCGACGTCGGCGTCGTGCAGGCGGATCGCGCTCAGCTCGGTCAGGAACCTCTCGGGGTCACGCTGGCGCACGATCCGGCCGAGCCAAGTGAAGGCGACCGTGAACAGCAGGCCGACGAGCAGCAGCATGACCTGCCCAAACGCGGAGTCGTAGGGAGCGAGGTAACCGCGGTTGAGCAGCACCAACCCGACCGCGAAGACCAACGTGGTGATCACGACGACCCGCACGCTGGTCCGGGTGCGAGCACGGCCGGCCTCAACCCGCATGCGCATCGACGCCTGTTCACGGGCCTCGGCAGCGAGTTCGCCGAGCAAGTCGGCCAACTGTCGGGCCTGGTGCTCGGCGGCCAGCACGAGAGCGGAGATCACCAGATCGGCGGTCGGGTCGCGGAGCTGGTCGGCAAGGCGCCGTAGGGAGGGTGCGAGGCGTTCGCCGCGTTCCAGCCGGACGGCCAGCTCGGTGATCTCCTCGTGGATCGCCTCCGGGCAAGCCGGGGCGGTGGCGAGGATGGCCTGCTCCAGTCCGGCCGCGGCGACGAGGGTGTCGCGCAGCATCTCCGTCCACCCGGCGATCGCCTCAATGCGTTCGAGCTGGTGCTGGTGGTCGACGTTCGAGCCGAGGATCCGCGGCAGGCCGACCACCGCAACCACGGCCAGGATGCCGCCGACCACCCAGCCGGTGACCACACCGACCGCCAAGCCGGCGAGCACGGCGACGACGAGCAGGCCGACCTGCTTGCGGTCGTGCCGTGCGGCCAGCCAGGTGCTCAGCCGCGACGACGTCGCCACACGCGCGGGTCGACCGCGCAGACCGGCGACGATCAGCAGCAACCCGATGGCGACACCGCCTCCGAGCACGCCAAGCAAGACGACGGTCATGGCGTCCACCAACCTTCGCGCCGCTCGAACAGATCCGGGTCGTAGCCCGCTTCGACGAGCAAGTCGACGGTGTCGGTGCGGAGCGGGGCGCCTGGCACCGCGCGCAGATCCGTGCCGGGCCGCCAGACCTCGTTGCTGATGATCTGGGCGCCGTCGGCACCGACGACTTCGCGGATCGAGGAGACGACGCGCTTGCTGGGGTCGTCGCGGGGCTTCTCCAGGTGCACCACGAAGTGCAGCGCGGCGGCGACCAGGAGGTTGGTCGCTTCCATCGGCAACCGCTCCGGGCCTTGCACCGCGTAGGCGGCGAGCTTGGTGAACGCGCCCTGGCTGCTGGAGGAGTGCAGGGTGCCCATGCTGCCGTCGTTGCCCATGGACATCGCGTTGGTCAGCGGGATGACCTCGGGGCCGCGGACTTCCCCGACGATGACCCGGTCCGGGCTCATCCGCAGGGACTGCCACACCAGGTCCGACAGCGAGATCTCGCCCTGGCCCTCGATGTTCGGTTCGCGGGCCTGCAGCGCCACCACATCCGGGTGGACCTCGGCGTCCTCGCCGAGGCCGAGCTCGAAGACGTCCTCGATGGTCACCAGGCGCTCCCACGGCGGAATCGCCGAGGCCAGGCCCCGCAGCATGGTCGTCTTGCCAATCGCCGTACCGCCGGTGACGAGGATGTTCCGCTTCGCCTTCACGAGGGCTTTCAGGAAGCTCTCGAGGGCGAGGTCGATCGTCCCGTTCTTGCGCAGGTCGGCCAGGGTGACCTTCGTGAACCGGTGCCGGCGGATCGACACCGACGGCCGCGCGGTCACCGCCATGACCGCCGAGACGCGCTCGCCGCCAGGCAGCTGGAAGTTCACGATCGGGCTGCCGCGGTCGAAGCGTCGCTCCTCCACACCGGAACGGGTCGCCAGGTCCCGGATGAGCTCGATCAGCTCGGTGTCGGAACCGACCACCGGAGGCAAACGCTTGCGACCGCCGTCAGCGCGCTTGACGAAGACGCGGTCGCCGTTGATGTTGATGTTCTCGATGTCGGTGTCGGCGAGCAGCGGTTCCAGGCCGGCCAGGCCGAAGACCTCGTCGAGGACCTGGCGGATCACGCGCTGCTCGACCTCGGGGGCCACGAGCATCCCGCCAGCCGCGGAGTTGCGCAGCTCCGCCTGCGCGTGCGCTTCGGCCGCATCGGTCAGGATGGCCTCGGCCAGGCGACGGCGTGCAGGTGCGTCCATCGGCGGCCGACCGGCGGACTCGTCGGCCCGGACGCGGTCGCTGAGCTGGCTGGACAGCTCGTCGCGCAGGTGCTGCCGCAGCCTTTTCACCGCCGCGGTCTCACCGGCGGGCGGGTGCAGAAGGTCTGTCGGCCCAGGCACGTGCGGGCGGCCGTTGACCGGCACGGCCAGGTCGGGGCGCGTCATGGCGTCGCCCCGTTCCGGATGTGCGGGCCGACCCGCTGCGGGGGTACGCCTGGGACCGACTCGCCGACAACCGCCAGCCGCAGGTGCGGTGGCCGGCTTCCGTCGGTGGTGGTCGGCTGGTGCCCGTGCGCGTGGAGGTTGAGCGCGATCGTTGCCGCGGCCCGGCCGAGCGCGGACTTGCCCGCCCCGCGCCGGCTCGTGCCCTGGCCGCTGAGCATCGCCGCGCCCTTGGTGTCGGCAGGCACCCGGCCCATCACCGGGATCTGCAGCGTCTGCGAGACCTCCGCGGTCGGGTAGCCGTCGCCCACCAGGACGAGGCACGGTCGGCGTGACCACTGCTGGGCGGCCTGAAGCTTGAGCGCGACGTGCGCGAGCTCGTCGTCGTGCGGGCGCGCGAGCAGCAACATCGCATCCGCACCGCGGACGATCGGCAGCGCGAGAGAACCGGGATCGACCCGGCCGCAGTCGGCGATGACCACGATGTCCGGCTGGTCGGCCGCGCGACGCAGCGGCGACGAGCCTCCGGAGGCCAGCACCGCGAGCGCTGCACGAGCTTGTTCAGCGCCGACCGGTCCAGGCACGACCCGCAAGCCGCCCGGCAGAGGCTGGGAGTGCTGGACGAGCAGGTTCGGGTCGGCACCTCCACGGCCTCGGGCCGCTGCGGCCAAGCTGACCAGGCCCGGAGTGTCGGGCAGCCGGAAGCGGGCCATCAGGTCGCCGCCGGCCGGGTCGGCTTCCACGACGACCGGACTCCGCTGGGTCGGCCAGCAGGCCCCGAGTGCGGTCGCCAGGGTGGTCGCACCGGGCGAGCCTTTGAGGGAGCAGACGGCGATCAGCATCAGCGTCCTCCCCCGGCAATCGCGACGAGGCTGAGCTGGCCCGCCGGGGCCGAAGCCAACGCGCGAGCGTCCGATTCGGCCAGCTGCAGGGACACCACGGTGATCTGCTCCGTCTCCCGGGCAGCGACGCCGGCCACCACCGCGGTCCATGACGACGTCTGACCGAGCGGCGTTCCGACAGCTGGGCTTTGCCCTGGCGTCGCGAGGACCGCCACCGTGGTGCCGGGCGCCAGGTCGGGCGGAAACTGTCCCGGCTTGAGCCCCACCGCCGCTACACCCTTGCCGGGCGCAGGAATCTGAGGAACGCCGAGGACCGAGCGGGTCACCAGCGAGCCGACGGGCAGGCTGAATGCCACCGGCCGGCCGACCACTGTGGATGCTGCCGACGCGGGCAGAACGTCCATTCCGGAGTCCACCGCCATGCTGACCTGCTTGAGATCCTGAACCTCGAGAAGCTGGCCCACGGCGACGGCACGGGCCAGCGCGACGACGCTTTCGCGGTCGCCGAGCTGCATCCCGGCGACCACGCCTCCGACCGCGCAGACGGCGACCAGCAGGACGCCGAGCAGCAGGTGGGGCACGCTGCGGCGCCGGCCCCCGCCACTCAGGCGTGCGGGCGTCTTGCCATCACGGCCCGCCCACGAGTTCAGCGACGCGGGTTTCGCGTCCGGGCTGGTTGAACTTGCGGTAGTCACCACCGACCTCCTCAAGGCATGACGCCATCGCGACGCGTCGACTCGGGTGTTCGACGTGCCTTTTCTCAACGGGGGGTTGTGTTGTGCGTGCCGGACCTCAGCCGGTCGCGATTCCCTGGCTCTCCGCCACTCGGAACGCCGCCGAGGCGGAGGTCGTCATGTTCGGGAACGTGCCGCCCGTGCCTGCGCCCGACCACGTCACGGTCCAGTTCACCGTGGCGGTCACCGGGAACGCGTCAGCGCGCTGGCCGGCCGAGGACGTCTTGTACGTGTAGCCGCAGTCCGGCGACGCGCTCTTCGGGTCACCGCCTCCGGGAAACGGCGAGCCGGGGCCGGTGCAGGTCACCGAGCCACCTTCGCCCATCGACCAGGTCACCGAGGTCGGCTTGGCGACCGCGGTCACCGAGACCCCCGGCACCGACGCAGTGGCCGAGACGTCACCCCAGCTGCTCCGGTCCAGCCACAACCAGGTCGGCAGGGTGACCAGTTGGTCGCCGGCCGGATTTGCCTTGATCTTCGGCGAGGGCAGACGCAGCTGGTTCCGCGCCTGCGCGGCGAGCTCAGCGGGCGACGGCAGCGGTGCCGGACCTGGCTCACCATCCGCGATCCAGACAGGTGGCCGGTACAGCGCGTCCCGGAAGCCGGCCCCGGTGCACTTGTAGACGTACCAGGCGCCGGACGGCGGCTGCGCGCCTGCCAGGCGCCGATAGGCAGCGGGCACCGCCGTGGCCGGTCCAGTCCTCGGCGAGACATGGAACGCTGCCGGCTGAGCAATTCCAGGGGGCGGTCCCTGGTATCCGCTGCGCTCGTAGGCGCACTGGGCCAGGTTGCCGCCGCCGATGATCGTGTCGCCGCCGGGATCCGAAGGTCCACCGCCGGAGTTGTGGTGCCCTTGGCCTCCGGGCTTGTTCGGTTGGTTGCCGTGATCGCCACCCTGCTGCCCGCCCTTGCCCGCGCCGAGTTCACAGCCGGGATTCGGGTACTGGCTGCAGTCGGTGTAGCCGTAGCCGTCGGCGAGCGCGGGCCCGGCGGCGATCACCGCGATGGCCGCCGCCAGCACGGCCGCAGGCGCCGCACGGTTCAGCATGTCCCCACCCCCTCGACCGCGAACCTGGTGACCTTCCACGAGCCGTCCGCCTGCTTCTTGATCTCCGCGGTGATCGCGCGGTGCCCGCCCGGCGAGTCGGTGAAAGGTGAACCGTCCTTCTTGTACTTCAACCAGTTCGTGCTGTCTCCGCAGTCGGAGATCATGATCGTCGTCGGCTTGCCCGGCGGCTTCTCCTCGGTGACCTTCGGGCTCGACACCGGCGCGCCCTTCGACACCACGCCGTTGAGGTGGTCTGTGTAGAGGCTGCGGTTGATCACGCCGAGCGCGTCACCGGTCGCGTACTTCGCCACTTCGGGTGATTGCCAGTCCGCCGTCTCACCGGCCTTTGCCATCGCCCGCCACATGCCGACGTAGGCATCGGTCGCCAGCTCGGGCGCGGGAGTCGGCTGCGGAACCGAGGTCGAGCTGGTCGCCGGCGGGTTCGACGCAGAGGCTGACGGTGCAGAAGAACCGCCGTTAGAGCACGCGCTGAGCGTGAGCGCGGCGAAGCTCAGCAAGATCGCGTGGGTTGACACGTTCGTCCATGATGGACGAACCGCACCTGACGGAGTCGACATCATTCCGCTACCCCTGTTCATCCTGACCGGCATCACGGCCGCCGTCGCGGTCGTGATGGGTGGCGCGCTCGTGGTCCGTTCTCCCCGCCGGCAGGTAGCGGCGCAACTGGTGATCGCGGCCGCACTCGTCGGCGCTCTCGCCTGGCGCGGTCCCGGCGTGGCGCAGTTCGCGGTTTCCGCGAGCGTGGCGGCGTTCGGCGTGCCACTCGCCTTCGCCGACGCGCGACACCGTCGCCTGCCGAACCTGCTTGTTCTCGGACTCGCCGGTTCGGTCGGCGCCGCGGTCGTCGCGACCGCCGTCTTCAACCGCGACGCCGGTTCGCTGGCTCGCGCCGTCGCCGGCGCGGCCGTGACCGCCGCGTTCTTCCTCGCCGTGTACTTCATGGCGCCCGGCCAGCTCGGTGGCGGGGACGTGAAGCTGGCCGTTCCTCTCGGCGCGGCGCTTGCGTGGTTCGGCTGGCCAACGCTCGTTCTCGGCAGTCTGCTGCCCTGGCTGGCCGCCGCGATCGCGGTGGCGATCATGCATCTCGGTCGGCGTCGAACCGCGATCCCGATGGGACCGTTCCTGATCGCCGGTACGCTGGCCGCCATGCTCCTCGCGAACGGGTAGCCGACTGATCGGCTCAAGCGAGCGAGTCGTCATCGCAGCTTCCCTCCCCCTGTTGGTCTCGGTGACCGGCCGGCCTTCTCGCCAGACACGGCCGGCCCCGTCCCCTTCGATTCCTCTTCCGTTCCCGGGCGCCGGAGCCCGAGTGACTTCCGGTTTAGCGGCCTGACCTCAGCTGAGTGCAAGGTAAGTCGACGGGTGAGTCTGGACTCAGCCGACGGATCTTCACTCGTTCGGAGGAAGGTGTCCTGTCCAAAGGACGTCAAGATCTCGACCGGGGCAAGCCGGGCGGCAGTTCGTGATAGGTCTGCTGGTGTGGCTGACTGGGACGTGCCGTACCGGCAGAGCGTGTACGAGGTACTTGCCCTGCTGCGAGGTGACTGGACCGTCGCCGTCCTCGCGACCCTCGCGCTCGGCGAACTGGAATTCACCAAGCTGCGGAACGAGGTGAACGAAACCGAGGAGCGCTCCGGCTGGACGGCGCACTCGAAGCCGCTGACGGCTCGCACGCTGACCGACACCCTCCGGCGGCTCGAGCAAGACGGGCTCGTCGAACGACGCGCGGAAGGCAGCGCCTTCTCCAATGTCTGGTACAAGCTGTCACCCGACGGCCGTGCGCTTCTGCGCGCGCTGCGTCCGTTGGCCACCTGGGCGCAGCAGCGCCGCGACCAGACACGAGCGGACAGCCGCGGTCATCGCTAGGCGGTCGACTTGACGACTCGGACCTGATTGCGCCCGGCGTCCTTCGCCGCGAACAGCGCGTTGTCGGCGGAGATCAGGACCTCCTCCAGCGAACTGCCCGCCGCGGGGAACGCAGCTGCGCCGATCGACACGCTGAGGTGGAAGCCTGGTCCGGAATCCGGCTCGATGACGGTGCGTTCGACGTGCTCGCGGATGCGGTCCGCGATGGCGTGAATCGCGTCCGGCGAGCTGCCCGGCAGCAGGACGACGAACTCCTCGCCACCGAATCGCCCGCAGAGGTCGTCGCTCCGGACTTCGCTTCGGATGGCGTTGCCGACGAGGACGAGCGCTCTGTCGCCGGTCAGGTGTCCGTGAACGTTGTTCACGTCGCGGAAGTGGTCGATGTCGATCATCAGGACACCGACGCTGAAGCCGTGCTGGCGAGCGCGGTCGATCTCCTTCGCCGCGATCGCGTGCCAGCTCGCCGCGTTGAGCAGTCCGGTCTTCGAATCGGTGGTCGAGGCGTGCTCGAACTGGCGGATCAGGACGCTGCGATGCAGCGCGTAGAGCGGCAGGAACAACACGATCACGAGCCACGGGCGCAGAGTCAGGAGGACCGCGGTCAGCGCGCCCATGCACAATGTCGCCAGCTCGAGGATGTTCTCGTTGAGCGCACCGAGCATCCGCTTGAACGAGAGGCTCCGCCTGGCGAGGGCGATCGCCACGCCGACGATCGTCGAGTTCGCGGTGAAGTAGATCGCGATCACCGATGCCAAGCCCACCGCCGTCCAGATGCCGGCTTCCTGGCCGGGCGGCACGACCTGCAGCTGCTTGGCAGCCCACCCGGCGATCTGACAGGACAGGATGACGTTCGCCGTGCTGAAGATGACGCGGTGCGCGTGGATCCCGGCGACGCCTCGCCAGCTGCGCAGCCACAGGTGCAGGTACAGCAGCACGGCGACGAGGGCCGCCAAGGCGGTCGGGAGGGTCAGCGCGGCGGCCAGGGTCCACACGGACGAGAAGTTGACGTGCGGCGTGTCCGAGAACCGCCGTCGCCGCCGCTCGACCCGTCGGGTCATCTCCGCGGCCAGGATGCCGAGCCCGACGATCAACCCGCAGGACACGACGTCTCGCCATGCCATCGAGGCCCTCACGTCGAAGACGACGACCGCTACCGCGATGGCGTCGATGACCAGCAGAAACACTGCCGCGGGCCGTGGTAGCAACCAGATAGCCCATCGTGACCAACCGGAGCGCTCAGCGACCCCCTCGTTCGGCATACTGATCTCGCTTCCGTTCCCAGGGGAGGACCCGAGGTCCTCGAGCTCCGGCTGCCGCGCCTCGGCACCTCCCGCCGCCGGACGCTCCGGGAGGGGGTCACTATGCGTAACAAGGACTTCTGAGCGCGCTGAATCCACCGGTGCGGGCTCGTCCTCGACAGTTCTCGCCTGCCGAGGTCGAGCCGCCCACCAGACGAACCCGGCCGCGACTGCGGAGAGTGACGCCACCGCGCCCGACCCGGCGACGACGAAGACAGGATCGAGCCGCTCGGCGACGACGCCGGCGCCGAGTATCGCGATGCCCTGCGAGCTGTAGAGGCAGGTGCTCAGCCGTCCCATCGTGGTGCCGCGACGCGCGTCCGGCACCAGCTCGACTACGACCGCCTGCAGCCGGATCAAGTAGATCGTGGACAGCGCACCCGAGACCGCCCAGAGGCCTGCGGCCCACCAAGCGCCTGGTAGCGCGAGGCAAGCGATCAGGGGCAGGCCGGACGCCGCCGCCGGCACGACGACCAGCTTCGCCGTCAGCGCGGTATCGGGCCGGAGCCGGCTGGCCAGCCAGCCGCCGAGCACGCTGCCGACGGGATCGGCCGCCATCAGAACGCCGACCCCGATCGACGTCAGGCCCACCGCGTTCGCGTACGGCGCCGCCAAGCCTTCAGGTACGACAAGAAATCCGATCATCGCGGCCAGCATGTTGATGGCGACCATGCGCGGGTCGCTGGCCGCCGCAGCTGACCGCGGCGTCGTCTTGGTCTCGGCTCGGCTGACGGGACGAGTTCGGACCACCGCGGCGACCACAACGGCGCTGACCAGGAACGTCGCGGCGTTCACCAGCAGCGCGCCGCTGGTGCTCAAGCTCGTCACGAGCAGGCCGCCGAGCCCGAAGCCGGCCACCTGGGCCGTTTGTGAGCTGATCTGCCGGAGGCCGAGACCGGCCTGGTACAGCCCGTTCGGAAGCACGTCTGGCAGGAGCGCGAGCTGAGCGGCCTTGAACGGCGCCGCAGCCATCGTCAGGCAGCCGATCAACGCCCAAAGGATCCAGAGCGGCATCCCCGGTACGGCCATCGCCGCCGCCAGCACGGCACGCACGACGTCGGTCACGACTATCACCGTCCGGCGCGGATAGCGGTCCGCCAGACCGGAGAGCAGGAAGCCGCCCAGGATCGCCGGCACGAAGGTCAGGGCGTAGGTGAGCGCCGTCAGCGCCGCGGAGTCCGTGCGGGCGTAGACCAGCAGCGCGAGCGCCACCCGCGCTACCTGATCGCCGAAGACCGACAAGGCTTCGGCGAGCCACAGCGCGCGGAACTCACGACCTCGCAGCGCCGCCGCAAAACCGCGGGACCCGGTTTCGGTCATCGGCCCTCCCCACCGCCGTCGAAACTCGCCCGGCAGGCCCCCCTACCTGGAAGAACCACGGTATGCCCGCTCCGTGTCCATGTGGACACAAGTAGCGACAGATCACCCAATCGCAGCACGGCCGTGACGGTCCGCTACTGACTTGATCGACTTCTGCCGATCAGAGCAGGCGGCTGTTGAATCCCGCCGCGACCAGGCGATCGAAGGCCGCGGCCACGGCGGGCGGCACCGGCTGGTCGATGGCGAAGCCACGTTCGGGGTAGATCATCACCCGCTGCAGATCGCCGATCATCATGTCGACGACCTCGGCGGCGTCGCCGATCGTCTTGACGTACTCCTCCAGCGTCAGCGGCGCCGACGTGCACGTCACCGCGACTTCAGGCCACAGCCGCCGGCAGGTCGCGAACGCCCGCCGCTCCATGTACGGCATCGAGATGAGGAGCACGGAGTCCGGTGTCAGCCCGGCCCCGATGAGCAGGTCACGGGAGAGCGTGATGTTGGCACCGGTGTTCGCGGCCTCAGGCTCGACCAGGATGGCGGCGTCCGGCACGCCCAGCTCCAAGGCGCGCTCGCGGAAGTGGACGGCTTCGCCGCGCGGGAAGACGGCGGCGGTGTCCCGGCTGGTCGCACCGGTGAAGACGACCGTCTGGAACATGCCGCGGTGGTACAGCTCGGCCGCGTACTCGGCGACGCCGATGTCGTTGCACCCCAGTGCGATGGCGACGTCGCACGCAGAAATCTCGTGGTGGACCTGGTGGAAGTCCCACACGAGCTCGGCGTCCTGCCACTCCACATCGGTAAGTTGCCGCGTCACGGCGCGTTCGTACTCCCTCGGGTCGCGTGCGCGGGCTCACGCCTGGCGTTCGTACGCGCGGCGAATGCCCGAGATGGCCTGTAGCTGATGCATCATCCCGTACTGCGTCGAGGTTGCGGCGGCGCCCTCCAGCAGCTTGAGCCCGCTATCGGCGGTGGCGGGGTCGGACAGCAGGAGGTGGCCGTGCGCGGTATCGAGGCGAACGCGCTGCATGGGTGCGTCGCCGGGCCGGTGGTCGAGCGCCACCTGGAAGGCGACGCCGGCTTGGCTTAGGTCGCCATCACCACGGTGCGCTAGGGCCAGCTTCTGGAACGCCACCGACCAGTCCTGCGGCTCTTCGAGAGCCTCGAACTGCCGGATGGCGGGCTTGATGAAGGTGATGGCGTCCGCGTTCCGGCCCGCCTTGCTGAGCGCGGTCCCGACCCAGAGCTGGGCGCGGGTGCGGTCGCGGGCGTCGAGGCGGGTGTCCGTGGCCAGCTGCCGGTACTGCTCGGCGGCAGGTTCGTGGTTTCCGCCCATCTCGTCGAGGACAGCTAGCTGGAGTTCGAGCTGCGCGACCCGCCGGTCGGCGCCGAGCTCGCGGAAGACCGCCATCGCGCGGCCGTAGCTCTGCCGGGCGGACATCGGTCCGGTGAGGACGCCTTGGTCCTGACGCAGATCACCGAGAAGCCGTAGCGACCGGCCGTAGAGGTAGAGCCCCCGGTCATCGCCGCTGGGGATCAGCCGGCCGGTCCAGCGATCCAGCAGGAGCTTCGCCAGGTCGAACTCCTGGCGGCCGAGGCATACGGCGACTCGGTCCAAGTCGTCGGCCCAGGTTTCGTAGTCAGCGCTCGGACGCGACACCACGGCGGCGCCTTCGGCCAGCAGCTCTTCGAGGCCGCGCGACGTGACGCCGAGCGTCTTTGCGAGTTTCGGCCGCTTGTAAGGCAGCGGCTCCGATTTGCCGCGTTCCCACTGCCCGACGGTAGTCGTGTCGAGGCCCAGTTCGATGGCCAGCGTCTCCTGGGTGTAGCCAGCTGCCTTACGAGCCCGGATGAGCCCGTGGCGCCGCGTTCCCATGATTCACTCCCTAGATCACCGCCTGAGGTCATCAGATTACCGCAGGTCAGATGGCTGTACGCAAGATCTCCTACAGATTCGCCCCGGATGTACGCCCTGGTGATTCAGCTGGACGACCCGCGAAGGTCGATTTCGGCACCCCGGTGGCTGGTCGACCACCTCGCTTCCCCCTCCGATGTGAGCCCCGGTCACCAGGGGTGCCACCCAATACCGGCGGCAACTGAAAACCATGACCTCGAAACAGAAATCAGACGACGAGCCAGCGTGCGGTCCCGAATGGCCGAACGAGGAAGACCTGGCTCTGTACGTGTTGCTCAGCCGCGTACTTCACGGGCTTCGTCAGCTTCCTGAAGCTTTTTCAGCTGACCAACGTAAGAGCAAGGACCGAACGATGAACGCAACTCGCAAACCTGCCGTACTCGCCGTGAGCGTCGGACTGCGCGATGCGCGCGAGCGCCGGAAGATGGGGCTCCGCGAGTTGGCTCGCCTGCTGGGAATGAGCGCCCAGAAGCTGTCGAACGTGGAACTGGGGACCAACGTCCCCGAGCCCACGCTAGTCGCCCATATTCTCGGTTGCCTCCGAGTCAGCCGTGCCGAATTCGACCAGATCATGAAGATCGCCAAGCAGGTCGACGTCCCGAACTTCGTCGACCAGTCCGCGTCGCCGCTGATCGATCTCTTGTGGACGTACGAGCAGCTTTCGAGCCGTATCGTGGAGTGGGCGCCATTCCGCATCCCGGACCTCCTGCTGCCATCACCGCCGCCCGCCGCGGCTCGGGATGAGGCCGCGGAGCAGTCCGAACGCCACGACCAGGAGCTATTCCAGCGCCAGTGTCGTCGGCAGACGATGGAGCAAGGCGGACGCCGGTACGTCTTTCTGATCGGCGACGAGGCCCTGCGCATGGCCCGCGACAAACCCGACGGCGCCGAGCAGATCAGGCAGTTCCGCGAAGCAGGGCGCCGCCTCGACGTCACAATCCAAATCGTCCACTCCGGTCCCGATTCCGCGGCAGCCTTCACGCTCTTCGAGGACGGCCCCAGGCCGATCGCCGTCGCGCTCAAGCACAGCCACTGCACGACGTACGGCACGGACAAGGACGTGCTGAACAGGTACCACGACACCGCGAGGGCACTGCTGGGGCGCGCCTTCGCCAAGCCGGTCACGATCGAGGGCTGGCTCGATTCTCTCCAAGCTCGGGCGTCGTGATGGTCGCCGCCGTCATCTACGTCGACCCGCAGACGATCCAGCCGGTCCTCAACGGCAAGTGGCATCGAATGGACCTCACTGCGGTTCCCCAACCGGGACAAGCTGTCACCATGCTCTGCGGCGAATCCGGCGAGGCGGAGTTCAAACTCTCCGGTGAGGGTCGAAACAACCGCGTCCACCAGCAATGCGAGCCCTGTGACGATGTCCTCCGGCAACGGAAGGGAATTCCGTCACGGCGCGATCGGATCGGCCGCCGCTGAAGGACTTTCAGACTCGGGCAGCGTGCTCCGGCCAGACGACCGTGACGTCCAGACCTCGATTCCTCGCCGCATCGACGACATCCGCGGTGCCGCCATGGCCACCGGACGGCCCGCCATCCCAGACCGCGACCATCTTGTCCACGATGGACAGAACGTGTTCGCTGGCGGCCATGTAGGCGTCGCGGTTCGACTCGGTGAACGGCATTGTGTGAACGCTCGCGGCGGCGATCAAGCTGTCGAAGTCGGCCGCGTTGTCGGGCTTGACCTTGCGCTCGCGGTAGTCCGCGGCCGGCAGCACGACCTCGAGCGCGCCGCCGAGATCCAGGACGACCCGGGCGAAAACCTGGTCGGCACCCCGCGCGAGGCAGGTGACGCCGACGAGGTGGTCGGGCTGGTCGGCAAGGATCTTCCGCAGCTCTTCCGCTACGAGTTCAGCGGTGGAATCGGTCAGGTTCGAGTGGCCGGTGATCCCGATGCGCACCACGTGTCGTCCTCTCCCTCACGCTGCCAGCTTCGCCGCGACGGCCTCGCGGACGTCGTGTATGGCGGGAACGGTAGCGAACCGGGCTGATTCACGATGGAAGTCCCGCAGCTTCACTCCGACCCGACCCGCCGTCCAAGACGCCGCATCCGGCAGTGCCATCATGATCAGTTCCGCGGCCCGCTCCGGCTCGCGACCGATCAGATGTGTGCGCGCGAGCCCCACCAGGTCAAAAACGCGGTTGCGACGCCGGCCGGGATCCCGCAGCGAGATCGCTCGGGTGATGTACTCCTGAGCTTGAAGGGCGTAACGAGCGTCGTGGCGAGCCAGGTCCCGGTACCGGGCGCCGATGACGCCCACCAGCTCGGCCTCGTCCAGGCTGCGTACCGAGGGTGTGTCCTGGTCGCCGTCGCGTAGCCCTTCGCCGAAGTGGTCTTCGGCAAGGTGGACCGAGCGTTGGAACGCCCGGGTGTCGCCGAGCTGGGCGTGCGCCCATGCCTCCCGGGTGGCCAGGACGGCCCGCAGGCGCGGGCTGGCCGTCCGGCGAGTGGCGTACTGCGCGAGCTGGACAACTTCGAGCCCGTCGTGCGGGCGACCGAGGTCGAAGCACTGCCGGGCCAGAGAGGCAAGAGCGACCGCGGCCAAGGCGTCATCACCCGCGAGGTGAGCGAGCTGGGCCGCGAGGGTGAAGTAGCGCTGCGCAGCTCCGTGCGCTCCCTCGTCCCACGCCATCGTCGCCACGATGTCGGCCAGCTCGGCGCCGGCCCGGAACCCACGCTGGGTCTCCCGCGTGCCGGCCGGGGCCGACTTGAGCCGCCGCAGGTGGCTGTCGAGCTGCGCGACGGCGGACGAACGCGCCACGGTGCCGTTGGTCGTGCGCCACTGCCGCACGAACCGCACGAACTCCTCGACCGCGGTCAGCTCGTCGATGCTGAAAGCCGCGGTGCCAGCTCGGGGCCGAGCTGCGGTGGCCGGCCACAGGAAGGGGGTGAGCTCCGCGGCGAGCGCTGAACCGGCCAGGGCAGTGGCGGTCGCCAGCAGGCTTCGACGTGACGTCGGCATCAGGTCCAGTTCGGTGGTGGTGACGGCCTGCGAAATCACCCGGTCGGCGTGCCAGGCGGTGAACGAGGACTGCACGGGAGCAGGGTCGGCGAGGCGCGAGGACGGGGCGAAGCCGAGCGCGGCGTCGTCGGGTGCGCCGAGCACGTGCCGGAGGCCGGCTCGATAGGCCGCGCTGGGCCAGCGGACGACGCCTCGTTCGAGCTTCGCGACGTAGTGCGCGTCGAAGGGATACCGCTGATGGGTGGTCTCCCACAGCCAGCTGACCACGGCATCGGCGACGTCGGCGCGAGACGCGTGCTCGCCGGGCACCCCGGGCGAGGGCAGCCGTTCCCGTGCTGCGCGCAACAGGCCGTTCGGCTCCGGCATCCGCCCTCCCTGGTCACGGCGAGTGTATCCACGCTCACGCTGGGAGTCATGGGCGTTCAGCCCATCTGCCCCGAGCTGCCCCTGGCCTCCCCCGGCCGCCCCGTGCTCTGGCCTCCCAGCTCGTCACGTCGCGCTCGACGCTGAGGTCACCAACTCCTCCGAGCCACTGGAGCACCGATGTCGATCACCCTCAGCCCGCACCGCACCGGACGAGCCCTCATCTCCGACGACCTCTTCCACCGGCTCACCGACCGCATCATCAAGGTCGAACAGTTCGAGCGGGAGCTGGCCGAACGCATCATGGACCAGGCGCTGGCGTTCCTCCTCGCCTGCGCGGTCAACGTCGGTGCACCGCTGGCTCCCAGCGAGCTCGTCGACATCGGCTGGCACACCTTCATCCTCGACACCCACGAGTACGCCGCGTTCTGCGATCGCGTGGCCGGCAGGTTCCTCCACCACGTCCCCAACGACGACCTGCACCCCGCCGAGTCACCCGCGGACGTCCTCGCCCGAACCTGCGCCGCGATGCGCACGCTCGGCTTCCAGCTCGACGACGCGCTGTGGCCACGCGCCGCGCTCGGCAGCTGCACCGGTTGCCACAATGGCTGCCACGAAGACCCACCGCCGGCGCGATAGGAGGCCGAACCGGATGCCCCGCAGCACCTGGGAAGCACTGCCCGCCGCCGTCCGCGCGGCCATCGAGCACGAGACCGGCGACGTCCACGAGGCCGTGCTTCCCAGCGCGGGCCGCAACTCCGACTTCTCCGCCACCCTGCACACCGCGACCGGCACGGTCTTCTGCAAGGGCATCGCCGAGGCGGACGGCAAGCGCGGGCGCATGCACCGGCACGAAGCGGCCGTCAACCCGGTCCTCCCGGCTTCGGTCGCGCCGCACCTGCTGTGGCAAACCGAAGCCGACGACTGGCTGCTGCTCGGCTTCGAGCACTCTCCAGGCCGCCACGCCGACCTGTCCCCCGGATCCACCGACCTCCAGCCGGTTCTCAACGTCGTCGCCACGATGGCCGAAGCGCTGCAGGAGGTATCGGTGGACGCGCCGGCCCTGGCGGAACAGTGGGGCCGGCTGGCCGCCTGGCGGCGCCTCGCCAAGGACACCCCCGCCGACCTCGATCCCTGGGCTCGCGACCACCTCGACCAGCTGACGACCTGGGAAGCCGCCGCCGTCGAGCTCGTCGAGGGACGGACGCTGGCGCACACCGACCTGCACTGCCTGAACCTGCTCGTCCACGAAGGCCGGGCCCGGATCGTCGACTGGGCCTGGTCCCGGCAGGCCAACCCCGCCGTCGATCCGGCGTTCCTCGTCACCCGCCTCATCGAGGCAGGTCATACCCCGGCGGCGGCCGAAGCCTGGGCGGACCAACTGCCGTGCTGGCGCGACGCCTCCGGGGATATAAAGACCGCTTTCGCCGTGGCGATCTGGGGTATCTGGGAGTACCTCGAACGTCACCAGCCGCTGGCTCACCGTGCGGCGCTCACCGCGGCCGCGCGAGACTGGGCTCGCCACCGACTCGAATCCGACATTTGATTCCGGAGTTCAGCTCGCCCGATGAGAACAGGGTCGATCCGCTCTGCGCATGGCGATCCGGGCGCGGAACGACTGAGCCACCGGACCAGTCGGCAGCGGGACGGTCCACCGATAGGACGGCGCGCGGGCGATAGCGGCCGCGACGAGCGTGCGGCCGAAACCGAGTCGTCGATAATCGGCAACGACGTGGACGTAGTCGAGGGTGGCAGTCCGGCAGAGGACGCAGATGCTGAGCGTCGCGGTGGCGACCTGGGCGCCGTCCAAGTGAAGGTCGATTCGGCCGGCCAGCGTTCCGGCTGCAGGAGGACGAACGAGGAGGGCGAGGCCTTCGCCGACCGCCGCATCGGAAGTTTGCTGGCTTGCGACGTCGAGGTGCGCCCATTCGGCGAGGCGACGCTCGGATGGGTCGCAGCCCTCCAGCGCACGGCATACCTCGCAGAGCGTGGCATGCAGGCGGTAACGGTGGCTGTACGACGCGAGCTTCTCGTAAAGATCGAGGTCGAGCCGGTGTCCGCGCAAACAGGCGGCGGGTCTGCCCGTCGCCGGCCGGACAGGGAGCAACTCGCCGAACTCGTTTCGCGCGCCTGACCGGACCGCGCCACCTGTCTGACTGCCGATCATCGAGCGGCCTGTGGCAGGTCCGCGGCACGATACCGGACCGGACGGCTCATCCTGCGACCTCGGACAGCCCGCTCCGCGCAGGCAGCGAGCCCGCAGCGGCCGCACCACCAGGTCCCGGCAGCTGGAGCGCCACCGTGTGCGGACGAGCCGCTGCTCCGCGACCTCGGCTGGACACGACGACGTCGCGGTACTTCAGGTGACCGAAACCGTCCTCAGTCAGTCCACGCCACTTGCGGTTCGAGACCCGAAGCTCCAGGTCGGCACCGGGCCAGACGCCCATGGCCAGCAGTACCGCACCTCGGTTGCGAACTCGCCCGGCCAGCCGGCGGCCCAGCTGAGGCTGAACTCCCCGCGCGGCGGCCGGGCCGAGCACGACGAGGTCGAACCCGTCGATCAACGCCGAGACGACCGCGACGAGTTCGGCACCGGGTTCGGGCACCAACGCGAACCGGTCGAGGTCGACCCCCAGCTCGGCGGCTGCCGTGACGCCGAGTTCCGGCATGCCGGCGACTGCAGCCCACGAGCCCTGCTGCGTCGCCTCGGCGAGCAGCCCGAGGACCAGGGCGGTCGAGCCCGAGACCGATACGGTGCTGCCACGCCGCAGCTCGCCGCCCGGAAGGAGCTCGGCGAGCACCGGCACCACCGGAAGCGAGCCGGCGGCGGCCGGCGTCTCGAGACCCGGCTGCTTGAGCTGCGAGGCAGTGCGGACGCCAGGAATCGCCGCCAGGCCCGCCACCGCCTCCGGCACCGCCACCACGCACCTCCAGCACCACGAACACGCACCGGAGACACCCGCGTGGGGAGCCGCGAGCGAACCCGAACTTATCGAACACCTGTTCGGATACTGCGAGACGACGGCTGCGCTGTCAAGTCGAGCCGGCCAACCTCACCCACAGGCATCGGCGACCGAGGCCGATGTCTTGAGAGCGCACACCACGCCATCGGAAAGTAACGAACAAATAGATCAGTCGATCTAATTCGTGCCGTAAAAATTGTTGTCATAAGCGGCCGTAACACTTCCCTTGATCGGACCGACCCTTTGCAACGCGGCAGATCCTTGGGAGGAGAAAGCAATGAAGTTGCGCACACGGGCAGCCCTGACGCTCGCTGCGGTGGTTCTGGGCTCGACACTTACTTCGCTCGGAACAACAGGTCCACCTACAGCATCCGGCGCCGAGACATCTTGCCCCGCTGTCCAGTTCGTCGGAGTCCGAGGATCCGGCGAGAAAAACAGCGACGGAGCAGGGTACGGAACCACCATCAACTCCGTGCGGCAACGGGTGCTCGCGAAGTACCCCGACGCGCAGACGTACTTCATCGACTATCCGGCGATCCCCGTCAACGTTCTGGACCCGAATTACCTTCCGCACTACCGCGACAGCATCGCAAAAGGCATCAACGCCCTGACCGGCTTCCTCAACTCGTTCGCAACCCGGTGCTCCGGCTCGGCGGTGGTTCTCGCGGGCTACAGTCAGGGCGCCCACGTCGCGGGAGACGTCTACCAAGGACTGGGGAAAGCAGCGCAGGACATGGTCGTGGGTCTCACCCTGCTCGGCGATCCGCGGTTCAACCCCGATCAGGCCGTCATCGACGTCGGTCCATACGACCCGCACCGAGTAGGAGTCTGGCAAGCTCGCGGCCCTGGCACGGTGCGAACGATCCCCGCCGCGAGGACCAATGCCGTCCGCAGCTACTGCCTCGCCGGTGATCCGGTCTGCAACTACTCGTTTGCCGACGCCGTGGCCTGCGCGCCCATCAGCAGGCTCTACTGCTCGCACCTGCACTACGCCGATGCCGGCTTCACGAACCGAGCAGGTGACTGGCTGAACGACCGGATCGCGTCGGCAGGCTGGTCACAGGAAGGCCTGACCGCGGCACACACTGGCTTCAACACAAACGACTCGACCATCACGACGGGCAACGCGGGCAAGCTGAAGAGGGCTTGGCAGTACGCCGGATCCGCCGGCTGGATCTTCTCCCGCCCGGTCGTGTGGCGCGACGAGGTCGTCTTCTCCGCGTTCGACCCGGCAACCTCCACAAGCCAACTGAACGCCGTCAGCTTCAAAACCGGCGTGCTGCTGTGGCAGAAACAGCTGAACGGCTGGGGCTGCCACCCGCTGACCGACGGTACCCGCGTTCTGATCCAAACCGACCAAGGCCTCTTCGCCTACAACCTTGCCGACGGATCAGCGGCCTGGAGCCAGACGTCCCTCACCGGCGGCGGCTGCAGCGTGGGTAGCGGCGCGCTCGACGGCCGGACCGCGTACGTGCTCACCTCGACCTCCGTGGCGAAGGTCGATTCCTTCTCGGGGACGGTGCTCTGGCGCAACGACCTGCCGGTGTACATGGTGAGCGGCCTGGCCGTATGGGCGAACGGCGTCTACGCGGTCACCAGGCTCGTACCCAACTACCCGGCGGCCCAACAAGGCCGGCTCTACACCCTCAACGCAACAACCGGGAACTTGGTCTGGTCGAAGACCACAGCCGTGACCATGGACGGCACACCCGCCGTCGCCGACGGGCTGGTCTACGTCGGCACTCAGTACGCGAGCCAGGGGATGCTGGCCTTCGACACCGGAAACGGCGCCATCCGCTGGCAACGCAAGGACGTCTCCCAGTTCTGGCAGACCCCCGCGGTGACTCCGAACGCCGTCCTCGTCACCAACAACAGCGGCACCACGACCGCGGTGATCCGGGCGTTGAACCCACGCACAGGCGCGACGCTCTGGCAGAAGACCACGCCCATGCCGTCGGCGGGCGGCGATCCCGTCGTCGCGAACGGAGTCGTGTACTTCGGCACAGGAATCAACGGCTCGCTCGTCAACGCAGTCCGGCTGGACAACGGCGCTACCGTTGCGACGCTTCAGCTCGCTTCAGGCAGCACCAACTTCGAAATCAGCCCGGCCGTCGTCAACGGCACCGTGCTGTCGACGCTGAACACCGACCTGGGAACACGGCAGCCGAGCCTGCAGGCCTTCCGGCTTCCCTGATCGACCCCGTCGTGTCGATGGCGAGTCAGCCGCCTTCCCCTGTTCGCAGGGCCGGGGAAGGCGGCTTCCCGCCGAGTTGCAGGTCGGTCAAGCTTCGGCGATCTTCGTGAGTTCGCCTGCGCCGGGGAGGTCGTATCCACCGAGGTGATCGTCGTGGATGATAGCCCGGCCAGGTGATCTTCGGGTGCCCCTCGTTGCCTAGACCGACGGCTTCGCACAGATCAGCTTGCCGATGCGTCGGGGCCCTGCTGCCAAGGGTGCTCCTCGAGCCACCGGCGCTCGATGGTGTGGCCGAACGCAACGACCCCATAGTCGAACACCCATTCCGGTCGGCTCGGCGGATCGTCGTCGCGCCACGGCGTCGGTAACCGCGGTCCTTCCAGCCGCAGGTGCGGGAGGGGGTCGTGATCGGGGTGACAGAAGATCTGATTGTCGGCGGCCTCGAAGATGATCGAGTTCAACGCCAGGCTCAAGCCGCCAGGCAGGAGGGCCAGGTGGTCGCGCTGCTTGGCACGCCCTCTCCGCCTCATCGGGCGGCCGGGCAAGATCAGGAACCTGTGCGGGTCGAGCGGCAGGACGACATCCCAGAACGCGGCGGCCAGTAGCTGGTTGGGGTCGTCGTGCCCATTGATCACGACGACCGGGCTATCGCTGGTCAGCAGGCACAGCGTGCTGAAGCCCAGGCCCCACGGACGGTTGAACACGATGAATGCGAGCTTCGCCAGGTGCTCGGCGATGAACTTGACGTGCTTGTCTCGCCCAGCCTTAGACCGCAGGGCCTTCGGCAGCGCCAGGTCTCCATGGCTGTCTCCGGCCAGATGTACGAGCCGATGCCGCTGCCGGGTAGTCCGCACGATCTGCGCGGCGATCCACCACGCAAGGGCCGCGCGATCTTCGTTGTCGACCGGCCAGTACGCCGGCAGGGCTCCCTCACGAGCGTCGAGGAGCGCGTCGAAGACCGGCGTCGCACCCTTCTCGATCATGCACAGGAACTTCTCGACCCGCTCACCGTAGAAGTCGCTGACCGCCGCGACCTTCCGGATGTTCGGCGGGAAGTGGCGCTCGAGGTCGTCGACCCGCCGAGCGCGCACGAACCACTCGCCACGGCGCTCCTCGGCGAAGCGCCGCAGGTACATCCGCGGCACCGTGTGGTCGTTGCTCATTCCGGCATCCAGTTCTAGGTCGAAGGTACTGACTTGAACAGCTTCCGCACCGAAACAACGACCACCCAGAGCCCCACGACCGTCATCGCTGTCACGACAGCGAACTCGAGTCCGCCAAGAGCTCGATTGCCCGAATCGAGGAGACCGGGAAACCTGGCCCACCAGTAGAAGGCCAGTAGCAGCGCGACCACCACGACGCGGCCGAGCAGGGCCGGCGTCGACGCCCCATTTGCATCGCTCGACGCGATGTCGGAACGAGCCGCCTGCTGGAACTTCTTTGCGCTCGACTCGAAGCCGCTGTTCGTTCCATCTTGGATTTTCCACGCCTCATAGGACTCGACGACCGTGCCGTACAAGTCGCTGGTCGACTTGACCCCGACGATTTCGATGTGAGCAAGAGCCTCAAGCATCTTGTCGCGCAGCTTCCGATGATCGTCCGGAGTATCGCAGCGCGGAATCCGCGCCAAGCAGGCGAAGCCGCGCGCATAGGCGTCGCGCATGAGTTCTTGGCTTTTAGCTCGTCTAGCTTGGTAAGAGGTAACGATCGGCGCCACGAGAGTGCCGGTGAGGCCGATGCTCGCGCCGAGGAGCGCCGCGGTTGCCGCGTCCACTGTTGCTCCTCTCTGTCACGAGACTGGTGACGATAAGTCGCACGTGGAATCGTGATCGTTTCACCAGCTTGACTACCCACGCTGACCAACACCGCAGGCGCTGCGCGACCAGCGGCGTGTCCGCCGCGTTCGCGGCGATCGGCAGCGAACATCGATCTGCACCGATCGATTGCGACATTCGTTGCTATGCAATGGTTCCGACAGTCTCTAGTGTGGATCGACGCGTGTCGATGGAGTCGCGCGCTGTGTCCGTTTCGTCTTCTGGGGGTAGGTCCTTATGGACGATTTCACCGGTCTGTCACGCAGAGGTTTCGTCCAAGGTGCCGTCATCAGCGGCGCCTCCCTGTTCGTCAACCCGGCCGTCGCCGCCGCGGATCCTGCGGTCGCTGCCATTCCGGACGCCCGGAACGGCAGCCCAGCAGGTGGGGAGCTCAGCTTCACCACCGACTCGGCCGCGCTGCACCCCGACACCGTCGTCTCGACCGCCTGCCAGTTCTGCAACTCGAACTGCCGCCTCAAGGTCGGCATCCGTGCCGGACGGGTCATCAGCGTCTCCGGCGATCCGGACGACCCGGTCCAAGCCGGCAACTTCTGCGTGAAGGCGTCGATGATGCCGGAGCTGGCCTACAGCCCCCTGCGGCTGACCACGCCCCTGCGCCGCGTCTCCGGCACCAAAGGCTCGAAGGACTCGAAGTTCGAACCGATCTCCTGGGACGCCGCCCTCGACCTCATCGCCGACCGGCTCCTCCAGCTGCGCGACAGCGGGCAGGTGAAGTCGATCGCCAACCGCACCACCGGCCGGCTCCCCCGCGGCACCGGCTCGCTGGTCGCGCGCCTGTTCGCGCTGCTGGGGAGCCCGAACAACACCGACGTCGGACCGGTCTGCAACGACGCCGGCGGCAACGCCCTCGCCGCCACCTTCGGGCTCGGGAACTTCACCAACGGCTACGGCGTCGACGCCGCCACCGGCCGAGAGGACCTCGGCGCGGCGAAGTACTTCCTGTTCCTCGGGACGAACCAGGCCGAGACCCACCCGGTCACCTTCGACTACCTGCTCCGGTCGAGGAAGAAGACCCACGCGAAGCTCGTCGTGGTCGACCCGCGCCGGACGCCGACGGGGGCGGCCGCCGACACGTGGGTGGCGCCGAAGCCGCACACCGACTTCGCGCTCGCGCTCGGCATGCTCCAGCACATCATCGCCCGCGACCTCCACGACAAGGCGTTCGTGCAGCGCTGGGTGCTCGGGTTCGCCGAGCTACGGGATCACGTCAAGAACTACACCCCGGACTGGGCCGCCGGCGTCACCGGCGTGCCGGCCGCGACGATCCGGCAGCTCGCCGAGGACTACGCCACGGCCAAGCCCGCCGCGATCTTCTGCAACGCCGGCATCTCCCACCAGCTCGGCGCCTTCGACACCTACCGCGTCCTGACCTTCCTGGCCGCGGTCACCGGCAACATCGGCGTCCCGGGCGGCGGCTGCAACTTCATGCACAACACCTGGCCCGGCGACCTGCGCCTGCCGGAGCTGACGGTCAGCACGCCGCCGCTGGAGCAGGCGCTGCCGGTCGGGCCGGACTACTTCGCCGAGGCCATCCTCACCGGCCGCCCGTACCCGCTGAAGGCCGTCATCACCGAAGGCAACCCGCTCATCTCGTCAGCGAACACCAACAAAGTCCGCGAGGCGTTCAAGAAGCTGGACTTCTACGTCTACACCGGCCTGTTCATGGAGGAAGCCGCCTACTACGCCGACGTCATCCTGCCGGTCACCAGCGGCCTGGAGCTGGACGGCGTCTACATGCGACGCGACGACCGCGCGATCCGCTGGCAGCACGCCGCCGTGCCACGGGTCGGGCAGTCCAAGCCGGACTGGGAGATCTGGATCGACCTCGCCCACGCCTTCGGCCGCCGCGACCGCAAGAAGCCCGCCAGCTACTGGACCGACGCCTTCCCGCAGAGCTGGAAGGACTACTCGACGCTGTGGGCGGAGTTCGTGAAGCACACCCCGGCGATGGGCGGGATGACGCAGCAGCGGATGGACGCCCGCGCCGAGCCGCTGCGCTGGCCGTGCCCGAGCACGTCGCACCCCGGCGTGAGCACGCTCTACCTCGACCACCCCTCCTGGTACGAGGCCGCCGCCGCGCTCGGCGCGCCGGGCAAGCGGTTCCTCACCCCGAGCGGGAACGTCGAGATCTTCACCCCGGAGCTGGACCGCAAGCTCGCCGCGGCCGGCCACCGGGCGCTGCCGGTCTTCTACACCCACCCCGAGGTGACCGGCGCGAACCCGACGATCGCCTACGAGCCCGGGTTCGTCACCAACCCGGTCAACCCGCAGGCGGTGACGCACAAGGTGCGCCTCGGCGTCCCGGGCTCGGACGCGATGCACCGGGACTTCCCGCTGATGGGCATGACCGGGCGGCCGAGCGTGGTGCACTTCGCGAGCGTGACGCACTGGACACCGACCGGCGAGCAGCTCAACGGGATCCGCCTGGTCCAGGTGCACCCCGACACCGCGCGGCGGTTCGGGATCGGCGACCGCGACACCGTGGTGGTGGAGAGCCCGCGGGGGAAGGTGACCGGGACGGCGTTGTTCTGGCCGGCGATCCGGCCCGACACGATCTTCGTGCCCAACACCTTCGGCCCGGCCCAGCAGGTCGGTGACCAGTTCGGCGACCCGCGCTACGAAGCCGCCAACGGGCTGGTCGACGACGCGTTCTACGACAACCTGTCCGGCCAGCAGGCGTACAAGTGCTTCGCCTGCCGGATCAGCAAGGCCTGAACACTTAGAGCTGGGAGGCGCGGCGCCGTTCGAGCAGGACGGTGTCGCGCCACCGGCCGTCGAGCTCACCGATGCGCTCGCGGATGCCGACGGTGCGGAAGCCGGCGCCGTGGTGCAGGGCGACGCTGTTGCGGTTCTCCGGGAAGATCGACGTCTGCAGCGTCCACAGCTCGCCCTCGTCGGCGGCGGCCACAAGGTGGTGCATGAGGGCCTTGCCGACGCCGCGGCCGCGGAACTTCTCCCCCACGTACACCGAGGTCTCGGCGACCCCGGCGTAGCAGTCGCGGGTGGACACCGCCGCCGCGGCGGCCCAGCCGGCGATCTGCCCGTCGACCTCGGCGATCCAGCGGTGGCCGCGCAGCCACTTGGCCTCGAGCTCGGCGCGCGGTGGGACGTCGGTTTCGAAGGTCGCGTCGCCGGTGGCGATGCCTTCGGCGTAGATGCGCCGCACGGCCGGCCAGTCCTTGGCGCGCAGGGGCCGGATGGTGACGTCCGGGGCGAGGTCGCCGGGCTCGGTGGGCTTGGGGGCGAGCAGGCCCATGACGACGTCGGCGGCGTGCGGGAGGCTCACCGCGCAGGAGGCGTTGACCGAGACGAGGGTGGCGGTGCCGACCTTGCGCAGCCGCACGAACCCGACGTCGGCGAGCTTGCGGACGTGGTGGGAGCAGTTGGACTGGCTGATCGCGATCTGCTCGGTGATCTCGCCGATGGTGACGGCTTTGCCCGCGGCCGCGACGGCGTGCAGGATCCGTACCCGCGTGGTGTCGGCGAGGCAGGCGAACCATTCGGCGTAGGTCGCGGCGTCCTCGACGGGCAGCAGCACGGCGTCGGGCGCAGTCGTGGTCATGTCCCGATTGTGCCTCACCCAGGTGAGGGATCGACGGCCGTCGATGGTTCAGGTGCTGAGCAGCTCGACAAGCTCCTCGGCGACGGCCAGGTCGGCGACCACCTGGGCGTGGTCGTCGCCGACGGTGATGACGTGCCCGTAGCGGGCGAGATACGCGCGCGGCGGGAGGGCGAGCTTCGTGCCGGGGCCGGCCGTGCCGAGAGCCTCGTAGACCGTGGGCCCGAACCGCTCCGCGTGCACCTCCGTGGCGGTGACCTCGCAGTCGTGGGCCGGGTAGAGGAAGCGGATCGCCGCGGTCTTGCGCAGCGCCCGCCGCGGCGTCGGCGGGAGGCCGACGGCGACCTGACCAGCGGCGACGACCGGGTCGGCGCCGCCGGCGAGGATGCCGAGCCGCGGGATGAAGTCGCCGCCGAGGCGGGCGTTGATCTCGACCAGGCGCGGGCCGCACGGGGTCAGCTTGAACTCGGTGTGGGTGGCGCCGTGGGTGAAGCCGATGCCCTTGTGGACCTGGTCGAGCTGGTCGAGCAGGGCGGTGTCGTCGAACAGCGGGTCGTCGGCATCGACGACGTGGCCGGTTTCCTCGAAGAACGGCTCGAAGCCGGTCTGCTTGCGGGCGATCACCAGGGGGTGGCAGACGCCCTGGTTAACGGCGGCGTCGACGCTGATCTCCGGCCCGGTCAGCAGTTCCTCGACCAGCACGTCGGCCTCGTAGCGCGGGACGCCGGGCCAGGACGCTCCAGCGGCTGCGGTGAACGCCTCGGCGACCTGCTCGGCGGTGTCCGCGCGCAGGACGCCGAGGCTGCCGGCCAGACCACGGGCCTTGACCACGACCGGGTAGCCGATGTCCTCGGCCGCGGCGACGGCGTCCTCGGCGGAGGCGACCGGCCGGGACGCGGGCTGCGGCACCCCGGCCTCGGCGAGCGCGGCGCGGGTCGCGGCCTTGTCCCGGCAGGCCTGGACGGCTTCGGGTGGGCTGCCCGGGAATCCGGCGTCCTGTGCGAAGGCGGCGACGGCGGTGACCAGGGATTCGTCGTAGGTGAGCACGCCGTCGGGCTGGAAGTCGAGCTTGCCCGCGGCCTCGGCGAGAGCGGCAGGGTCGCGGGTGTCGACGACGGTGACGCCGTCGACGTGCTCGGTCTGCCAGGTCGGCTCGACCGAGTCGAGCAGCCACAGCCGGAAGTGCGGCCGCAGCGCGGCGAGGATGTATTCGCGGTAGCGGCGGTCCCCGCTGCCGACCAGCAACAGCGCCGGGTGCTCGGTCACGACGTCCTTTCCAGCGGAATCGGGTCGTTGCCGTCGCGGGTGGCCAGCAGGCCGAGGACGGCGTTGGCGGCGGTGGGCAGGCCGACTTCGCAGCTGTGGTTGATCGCGTAGAGGATGCTTGTCCCGGCTCGGCGGCGGGTGACAAACCGGACCTGGGACAAGATCTTCAGGTGGTGCGAGACCGTGGGCTGGGAGATGCCGAGGTGGTCCACGATCGCGCCGACGGGAACCGGGTCACGTTGCTGGGCCAGGAAGTGCACGATCATGACCCGGTTCGCGTCCGACAGCGCGTGGAACCAGCGGGCGTAGGACTCGGCGGTCTCCCGCTCCAGCTTGTGCTCGCTCACTAACCCAGGCTAGCGAGCCAAGATGAACACCAGCGCCGCGACGACACCAGCAACTGGCGGAGTGACCAGCCAGGCGATCAGGAAGTTGCGGACCGTGCCGCCGGAGATCCGGCTCAGGTTCGGGCCGGCGGATCCAGCGATCGCCCCGGTGGACACGTGCGTGGTCGACATCGGCAGCCCCGCACCCGCGCCGACCCCGACGAGGGCGGCGGTGGTGAGGTTGGCGAGGAAGCCTTCGCGGTGGTTCATCTTGACCACGCCTTCGCCGAGCTTCTCCGCGACACGCATCCCGCCCAACAGCGACCCGGCGGCCATCGCGGCGGTCACCAGGACCATGATGTGCCACGGCTTCATCCCAGCCGGAACCAGCGCGAACGCGCCGATGGCGACGATCTTCGGGGTGTCGTTGAGGCCGCGCGCGAAGCCAGTGGCACCGCTGGTGAACCAGTGCGCCGCGGTCATGATCCGAGACGAGGTCTTCTCCGGCGTCACCACGGGAGCCGTCTGCACGGCGACATCCCCGCTGCCGGACGACGTGACCGGCGGGGTGGCCGCGGACCGGCGCTTGTTCGCGGCACCGGTGGCGACGGCGAGGATCAGCGTGATGGCGTAGGCGACGACGATGCTGACCAGCAGCGGCGTGACAAGCTTGCTGCCGACCGCGCTCCACGAGACACCACCGGTGCTCATCAGCAGCCCGGCACCGACCATGCCGCCGATGAGGGCATGGGTGGTTGAAACCGGGAGTCGCAGGACAGTGGCCAGGCCGACCCAGAAGGCGGCGCCGGCGAGCACGGCGACGGCGAACGCGTCGGTGGTGGCGCCGGTGATGATGCCCTTGGAGAACAGGGCGGTCATCTTCGATGCGAGGCCGAGGGAGAAGACGCAGCCGATCAGCGTGGTGATGGTGCCCCAGATGATCGCTGTCTTGTACTTGGTCACTCCGGCGCCGGCCAGGGTGGCGACGCCCTTGGGGACGTCGTTGCTGCCGTTGACCGCCGCCAGCGCGGCGACGAGGACGAACACGACTATCGCGGTGAAGGACATGCAGGTACTCCCCTCAGTGGTCGAAACCTCGATGTTCAGCAGCAGCCGCTGTCGGGTCCGCAGTCGTCGGCGCCCGGCTTGCGGGCGCGGATGATCGCGGAGTGCATGCCGTCGGCGGCGTCCTGGGTGAACACGACCTCGGCGTCGGTCAGGCCGACTTCGGCCAGCAGCGAGAGGTACTCGGCCTTGGAGAGGGCGCCGGCGATGCACTGGCTGACGCCGCCGCGCTCGGCCCGGTCCGCGGGTGTGAGGTGGTCCTCGGCGACGACGTCGGTGATCCCGAGCCGGCCGCCGGGGGCGAGCACGCGCGCCATTTCGGCGAACACCGCGGGCTTGTCCAGGGACAGGTTGATCACGCAGTTGGAGATGATGACGTCGACGGTGGCGGCGGGGAGCGGGATCTGCTCGATGGTGCCCTTGAGCAGGATGACGTTGTCGACCTCGGCGTCTTCGATGTTCTGCCGCGCGACGGCGAGCATCTCCTCGAGGAAGTCCAGGCCGAAGACCTGCCCGTCCGGGCCGACGCGCCGCGCGGAGAGGATCAGGTCGAGCCCGGCGCCGGAGCCGAGGTCCAGGACGGTCTCGCCGTCGCGCAGCTCGGCCACGGCGGTCGGGTTGCCGCAGCCGAGGCTGGCCAGCAGCGCGGCGTCGGAGGCTTCGTCGGGGCCGATGTCGCCGTAGGCGCCGGGCCCGAACCGCGTCGGGTCCGGGGCGCAGCAGCTCGTCGCTTCCGCGGCCTCGGCGGCTTTCCCGCGGTAGTAGTCCTGGATCTCGGCGGTGGTGGTGTCGGTCATGGTCGTCTTTCGGGTCAGGCGCCGGTGGCGGCGAGCCGGTGGACCGGGGTGGGGTAGCCGGGTTTGAACGACACCGGCGCGGTGGCCGCGGAACGGGCGCCGGTGGCGGCGTTCGCCGTGGCCACGGCGTCGCGGACGGCGGCATCGAGCTCGGCGGGCTCGCAGGCGACCCGGGCGTTGACGATCACCCGGGCTGTCGTGGCCGGTTTCTCAGCGGCCCGGTCGACCGTCGGCTCCGCACCGGCGGCGGTCAGGCTGAGCTTGGCGAAGTCGCCGTCCCCGGCCTCGACGGTGAGCTTGGCGTGCCCGACAACGGCGCCCGCGCAGTCCGCCCAGCTGCCCAGGGTCGCGAGCATCTGCCGGCCCCAGGCGGTGAGGTCGAGCGGAGCTTCCGAGGTGAGCTGCACGTCCTGGTTCATCCAGGCCAGCTGGGCTTCGGCCGCGGCGTAGCGGTCGTAGTCGACCTGCAGGTCGACGGCGTGGTTGCCGGACGGGCCGTCCCACGCCTTCACCAGCTCGTCGACGCGGTCGCCCGATTTGGCGCTGTAGCCGACGACCGCCGCGTTCGGGTAGTCGGCGGACAGCCGCGTCATCAGCTCGGTGGCGCGGTCCGGCGCGATGGTGTCGAGCTTGTTCACGGCGATGACGTCGGCCTCGGTCAGCTGCTGCCGGAACAGATACGACAGGTCCGATTCCGGTTCGCCACGTTGGGCGGCGCGGTCGAAAGCCATGTATCGCAACGGGTCGATGACTGTCGTGAGTGGACTGACGACCATGCTGTCGCCGTAGTAGGCCCGCAGCGGCCGGACGACGGTCGCCTGCAGGTCGGTGCACGAGCCGACGGCCTCGGCGATCACCGTGTCCACCGGCGTGTCGCCGGCGCCGTCGACAAGTGCGCGGATGGTGTCGACGAGGTCCTCGAAGCGGCAGCAGAAGCAGCCGCCGGTGACTTCGGCGACGGAGTCGAGCTTGCTGCGCACGAGCGCGGTGTCGACGAGCTCGACGCCCTGGTCGTTGGTGATCACCGCGACGCGGCGGCCCTGCTCCTGCAGCGCCTGCGCGGTGGCGATCATCGTGGTGGTCTTGCCGGCCCCGAGGAACCCGGTCAGCGGCACGAAGGTGATCACGAACGTTCCTCCAGTGATTTCAGCCGTCGGAGCAGCAGGCGCCGGAACTGCCGGAGACGACCGGCAGCGGAGTGCGGGTGGCGGCGGGGGCATCGCCGAACGCGACGCGGCGGCTGGCACCGAAGGCGTCCATCCACTTCGCGACCTGCGGGCGCAGCTGCGGATCGGACACGACCATCGCGGTGGTCACCGGCCGCGGGGTGCAGCCGCGCAGCACCTTCGCCTGGTGCGCGCCCGCGCCGAACTCGACGGTGCGCAGGCCTTCGGCGTAGGCGTCGCGGACCGGGGCGTCGAGGACGAGGGCGAAGTAGATGCCGCTGCGCTCGCCGATGGCGGCGTAGTCGAAGCCCGCCCACTTCGGGAACAGCCGGTGGTGCTTGCGGATCACGACACAGGTGGCGACCAGGGCGCCGTCCTTCGTGCCGAGGTAGGCGCGCACGTCCGCGCGGGCGTCCAGCAGGGCAGTCAGGACGTCGACGATGTGCGCGGGCTCCTCACCGGCACCGTTCTTCTCCCGGTTGAGGCACGTCAGCTCGGCGATGCGCGTGACGAAGGGGCGGATGGCTTCGCCGTCGACGCGCTCGACGTGCACCCCTGCCGCCTCGGCGCGGCGGACGTCGCTCTTGATCCGCTGGCGCTTCTTCAGCGGCAGTGCGGCCAGGTGGCCGTCCCAGGAGTCGGCGTCGAGGCGCAGGTAGTCCTCGTAGCCCCAGAAGGTGCTGTGACCGCCCACTTGCTGCAGCGCGGTCACGATTGCGTCGTTGCCGCTGCGCCCGGAGATCCACGGCGCGACGATGCACTTGATCCCCTGCTCGAACGCCGCCGGCACCAGCTCGGACACCATCTGCGCCATCAGGCTGGGCGTCCAGAAGTTGTAGGCCACTTCGGTGCGGTAGCCCAGCGGGGAGCCGAGCAGCAGAGCGGGGAAGAACGGCTCGGTGCCCAGGGCGTCGACCTCGCCGCTGATGCACGCGTCGGTCTGCGCGCCGCAGCAGACCTCCTCACCGGTCGGTGCCTGCCACCCGAGGTAGGTGCGCGGCTCGTGGTCGACGACCGGCGGCGTCGTCATCACGTACCCGGGCAGCAGGGCCAGCTCGCCCCGGGCGCGGGTCGCGATCGTGTGCCACGGCTGCAGGTCGGTCAGCGCCTTCTCGCTCGCCCCGAGCCAGGTCGGGCCGAGGTAGGGGAAGACGTCGGTGAGGTCGGCGAGCTCACCTTCCCAGTCCAGGTCCGGCAGTCCCTGACCCGTGCTCACCACGACGCGCGGTGCTCCACCCATTGCTTCCTGTCCCTCCCGATCCGGTTCCGGCCTGGCTCAGCACTTCACGCAGCAGCGGACCTTGCCGACGTCTTCGGCGTCGGCGCGGCGCTCGATCCACAGCTCTTCGACGCGGCGGTCCGGGTGGGTCCACTCGACCCACAGGCCGCGGTCGACGGTGGCGATGTCCTCCATCCACGGCGAGGACAGCAGCGGTGAGCCCTTGAACAGCAGCAGGCGGGTCTGCAGGGCAGTCGGGTCGGTGACCTTCGCCAGCCCGGTGTCGACGAGGAAGTCCTCGAAGGTGAGCAGCTCCTCGTACTCGATCCACGGGGTGAAGGGGATGAACGTCGGGTACAGCACGAACCCGATCCGCTCGGCCTCGGCGATCGCGGCGCGCATGTGGTCGACGTCGATGTGCTTGTCGAAGATCCGCAGGATTCGGTTCGAGGGGAACTCCAGTGCCGAGGTGACCTTCACCAGCCCGAGCGACACCAGCTCGGTGAGTTCCTTCTGGTAGCTGAGGATGTGGTCGACGCGGGTGGTGAACTCGAAGGTGATCGGCCCGATCTCGTCGACGAGCTTGCGCACGACCCCGGGACCGATGGTGCGGGAGTTGAAGAACTCGGCGTCGATGAAGCAGAAGTGCCGGGCGCCTTCTTCGGCCAGTTGCAGGCAGTCGGCGAGGACGGTGTCGGCGTTGTAGGCGGCGACTCCGCCGTCGTAAGCGCCGTACACCGAGCAATAGGTGCACTTGTGGTGGCAGCCGCGGGTTGTCTCGACGTTGCCCATCAACCCGTACGGTGAATGGTGCGCCGGATAATGCACCAAAGACGGGAACAAATCACGAGCCGGGGCCGGGACGGCGATGCGCCGGTGCGGCGGTTTCGGCCGCATTCCCTGCGCGGTCATCGATGCCGGCACGGTGGCGACCTCGCGCTCGCCGCGGGCGACCTCGGCGAGTTCGGCCGCGACCAGCTCTGGTTCTTCCATCACGATCGCGTCGACCGTTTCGAGGAACCGGCGATGGTTCATCTGGGCGTACTGCCCGAACGCGACCAGCTTGGCTCCACCGAAGGATTCCCGCAGCCGGGCGGCGAGGTTCAGGCCGCGCTCGACGCCCTCGAACTGCTGCACCGACAGCAGGACCAGGTCGAATTCGCCGTCCGGTACCGCGTCCGGATTCTTGTGGGCGTCCCAGCCCACGACGTCGGCGTCCTGCGCCCGCATCGCGGCGCCGGCACACGCGGAGGTCAGCGGCTGAAGCTCGGCTTCGAAGGCGGACGCGACGAGTACACGCGCAGCGGGCATGCTTCCCCCACAACTGAATCGGACAAAAAGGATTTGGTTCCCCCAGCGGAACCGACCCGGCGGCGGGCCTCTCCTCGTACGAGGGATCACGATTGCATGCTTCAGCGATACATGTCAATGGATCGATAAACGCAGGTAGATCACGGTTTTCAGGGTCGCAATTCATCCTTTCGGACGTTGTGATCACGCCCGCGCCGGACTCCACGGAGGACCTTCCCGACTATCGGCGGGTATGGACCGAGCTCCTTTCATCGACTAGCATCGATGAAGGCTGGGGGAGCTAGACCGTCCTCGGCACGCGAATCCGGTCCCCGATGTCAAGGATGGTGGCATGGACAAGATCCTCGAGGTCCTGCGCTTGGCCTGGGAGAATTTGGTCGACCTGAGCATCTTCTTCTTCATCGCCCTGGCCATCGCGGCGATGGTCGACCTGCTCTACCTCGACGTCGTCGCGCGCCGCTCGTTCCGCAAGCACGGGTTGCTGGGTGTCCTGTTCACCACGTGCCTCGGCGCGTTCAGCCCGTTCTGCTCCTTCACGGTCATCCCGTTGATCCGCAAGCTGCTGCGGGGCGGCGTGCCGCTGTCGGCGGTGATGTCGTTCTGGATCGCCTCCCCCGCCATGGATCCGCCGATCTTCGCGTTGACCGCAAAGGAGATCGGCCTTCCGCTGGCGACCGCCCGCCTCCTCGGCGCGCTCGTGCTGGCCATGGGAGCCGGGATCATCATCCTGCTCGTCGAAAAGCGCGGCGGCTTCAAGGACGTGCTGCGCCCGGAGAAGAAGCCCGCCGTCGACGAGCGTGAGCGGCACGCCACTCCCGCTCAGGTGGCGGTGGCCGCCGGCGGTGGCACGACCGTCCTCACCGAGGCGCCCGCGGCGACCGGTGGTTCGTCGACCTGCGCGGCCGACGGGAGTTGCACGCCGGACGAGGATGACGATGACGGCGCTCCATGGTGGCCGCAGGCCAAGGCGAGTCTGAAGTCGAAGCGGAACTGGCGGATCACGGGCCGGAACTTCCTGCGCGACACCGTGTCCCTGGGCAAGTGGCTGGTCTTCGCGTGTGTCTTCGAAGGCGTCATCCGCGTCTACGTCCCGAACGGCATCATCACCGCCATCCTCGGCGGCGACAAGGGCTGGCTGGCCATCCCGCTCGCCGCGGTCATCAGCATTCCCTTGTACCTCAACGGTGTCGGTGCGATCCCCATCGTCGGCGGCCTGCTGGCGAAGGGCATGGCCCAGGGCGCGGCGGTGACGTTCCTGCTCGCCGGGTCCGTGACGACCATCCCGGCGATGGTCGCGGTCCGCAGCGTGGTCAACAACAAGGTCTTCGCGCTGTACCTGGCGTTCGGCATGCTCGGCAGCATCCTGCTCGGGTTCCTCGCTCAACTGCTCTTGTGAAGCTTGTGCCGGGCGGGCTGCCCCTCCCCCCAGCCGTCCGCCCGGCACATCCTCTGCTCCGAAGGGACTTCTCGTGTCCATACCCGAGGTTCTGTTCGTCTGCGTGCACAACGCCGGCCGGTCGCAGATGGCCGCGGCCTTCCTGCGTCACCACGGCGGAGACCGGGTCGTCGTGCGCTCGGCGGGCTCCGCGCCGGCCGACACCGTCAACCCGGCCGTCGTCGAGGTCATGGCCGAACGCGGCATCGACATCTCCGGCGAGCAGCCGAAGAAGCTGACCACGGAGAGCGTGGAACGGTCCGACTTCGTCATCACGATGGGCTGCGGAGACGCCTGCCCGATCGTTCCCGGAACGCGCTACCTGGACTGGAAGCTCGACGACCCGGCCGGCCGTCCCGCCAAGGAGATCCGGCCCGTCCGGGACGAGATCGAGCGGCGGGTTCAGGACTTGCTGTCCGAGCTGGCCGGCGCCTCCGCGACGGCGGGCCGGGCCGCGAGCGACACCGGGACGGCGGCGACGGTGAGCGCGCCGAGCACCAGGAACGCCGTCGAGTAGCTGCCGGTGAGCGCGGCCAGCGCCGCACCCGTGTAGGGCGCGACGGCCGACATGGTCACCAGCGGCGCGGACAGCAGGCCGCTGAGCCGCCCGTACCCGGCGGTTCCCCACCGATCGGCGACGGCGGTCGCCTGCAGCAGCGTGAACACCCCACGAGCCATCCCGGCCAGGACCGAGGCGCAGACCAGCGCCACCGCCGACGTCAGCACGCCCAGCAAGGTGGTCGTCGCCGCGAGCACGACGATGACGACGGCGGTGCGGGTCCGGACCCCGGTGCGGTTGACCAGCGTCGCGAACCCCAGCCGCCCGGCGACCTGACCGGCGCCACCCAGCCCGAGCGCGATCGCGGCCAGCCCGGTCGAGAGCCCTCGCTCGGCGAGCAGAGCGACGAGGTTGACGACGACGGCGTAGGTACCGAGCGCGGTGAGGCTGAACGCGGCGACCAGCGCGACGAACGCCGGACTCCGCGCCTCGCTTCCCGGCTTCGACAGCTCGGCATCCTCGACGACGGGCGGCCACGGGCGACGGAGCCCGAACCAGTGCCCCGGAACGGTGACGACGGCGAGCACGACCGCGAGGACCAGGTAGGTGGTCCGCCAGCTCTGGTGCTCGGCCAGCAGCGCGGTCAGCGGGGCGAACACCGTGCTGGCGAACCCGGCGACCAGCGTCAACGTCGTCAGCGCCCGGACGCGGCGAGGGCCGTACCAGCGGGTGAGCGCGGCGAACGCCGGCGGGTAGAACGTCGCGGCCATCGCGAGCCCGGCGCAGAACCAGCCGACGAAGAACCACGGCAGCGTGCGCGCGGCGGCGATCACCACCACCGCCGCCACGCCGACCACGGACCCGGCGGTCATCAGCAGCCGCGGACCTCGCCGGTCGAGCACCCGCCCGACCGCGATGCCCGTCACCGCGGAGACGAGCAGCGCGACCGACAGCGCCGCGGTCAGCGTGGCCGGCGACCACCCGGTGTCGCGGGCGATGGCCGGGACCAGCACGGGGAAGGCGTAGAAGAGGACGCCCCAGCTGGTGATCTCGGTGAGGCACAAGACGGCCAGCACCGTCCCCAGCTTGCGCTCGGTCAACGGAGCCCGGCCGCCAGGGTGTCGAAGTCCGGGAAGGCTTGGGCGATCGGTGAGCCGGTGAAGGTGCCGACCCAGCCGCCGTCGTCGTGGAAGAACCGGACCGAGACGTAGTCCGGGCGGGTGCCCATGTCGAACCAGTGGGTCGTCTTCGCCGGCACGCTCAGCAGATCGCCGGCTTCGCACAGGACGCCGTAGACGTTGGTGCCGATGTGCAGGTAGAAGACGCCGCTGCCGCGGGCGAAGAACCGGTCCTCGTCATCGTCGTGGGTGTGCTCGGCGAGGAACTTCTGCCGCGCCTGAGCGGCTTCGTCGGCCCACGACGGATCGGCGGACGGGGTCATCCGCACGGCGTCGACGAGCTGGTAGCCCTCCTGCGCGATGACCTTGTCGATCTGCGGCCGGTACGCCTCCACGACCTCCTCGGCGGTGACTTCCAGGGGGAGGTTCTCGACGACGTCCCAGCGTTCGAAGCGGACCCCGAGCTCGCCGAGCTCGCGGGCGATGGCCTCGGGGTCGGTGGTGAGCAGCCGCACCTGCTCGGGGCGGTCGTCGGGCCAGACGGTCAACAGCGTCATCACGCTCCCCTTTCTTGGGCTTCGATCGTGAACCGCAGCAACCATTCCAGGCATTCGAGGCGGTGGCGTGCCTGGTGCAGATCGTCTCCCCAGACGTAGATGCCGTGCCGGGCGACGATCAGCGCGGGGGTGTCGGGCCGGAAGCCGGCGGCGAAGGTGTCGCCGAGGACCTTCATGTCCTGGCTGTTGGGGATGACGGGGATCGTCACGACGTCGTCGTGCGCGGCCCGTCCGAACCCCTTGAGCATTTCGAGGTCGCGCAGCACGACCCCGGTGGGTGAGCGTTCGGCGGCCAGCACCGGGGCGAGCGCGTGGACGTGCACCACGGCTCCGGCCCCGGAGGCCGCGGCGATGCGTCCGTGCAGCCCGGCTTCGGCCGAGGGAACCTGCTCGGGGTGCGGCTGGTCCGGGACAGCGACGCCTTCCTCGTCGACGAGGACGACGTCCTGCTCGGACAGTTCGCCCTTGTCGCGGCCGCTGACCGTGACGATCAGCCGCAGCGGGTCGCGTCCGGCGACGACGGAGAGGTTGCCCGACGTGCCGCGCATCCAGCCCATCGCGGTGTAGCGCGCAGCTTCGGCGGCCAGGACGCGCCCGGCGAGGTCGATGGCGGTCATCTCGGGATCACCTTGACCTCGTCGAACGAGGCGACCGTGAGGTGTGCGCCGAAGTCGGCGTGCTCGTACGGTTCGCCGGCGCGGGCGACGCCGACGGTCTGCCAGCCGTCGGCGGCCGCGGCGTCGAGTTCGGCCGGGACGTCGGAGAAGAACGCGATGTCGGCAGGGTCCGCGCCGAGCGCGGTGGCGATCGCCCGGTAGGACGTCGCTTCGCGCTTCGGGCCGGCGTTGACGGTGTCGAAGTGGCTGGCGAAGAGGCCGGTCAGGTTCCCGGCGGTGGTGCGGGAGAAGGAGGCGATCTGGCCGGCGACCGAGCCGGAGGAGAACACGGCCAGTCGCAGGCCGGAGTCGTGCCAGGCCCGCAGGGTGGGGACGACGTCGGGGAAGTACTCGGTGGTCAAGTCCCCGTCGGCGTACCCGCGTTCCCAGATCAACCCCTGCAGCGTCTTGAGCGGGGCGGCCTTACGGTCCTCGTCCATCCACCCGTGCAAGGCGGCGACAACCTCGACGGTGGTCGCGCTCTCGGGCAGGCCGGCCAGACGCTTGGCGTCGGCCACCGCAGCCGTCACGACCGGATCGTCCGGGTGGTCGTCGATCCACGGGCCCAGCCGCGGACGGGCGTAGTCGTAGAGCACGACGTGCACCTGGCTGGTGGCGGTGAGCGTGCCCTCGATGTCGAGCACCACCCATCGGGCGGACAGCGTCGTGGTCACTGGTTGGGTTCCCCTTCCGCGTAGTACTCCCCCAGCCGGTCCGGGGCGAAGGGCCCGCGGTCTGTCACCACCGTGGTGACGAACCGGGGCGGCGTGACGTCGAAGGCCGGATAGCGGCCGCGGATCCGGCCGCTGGTGGTGGGCTGCCCGAGCACGGTGAGCACCTCGGCACCATCGCGGTACTCGATCGGCACGTCGGTCCCGGTCGCGGTGGCCTGGTCCGGAGCTTGCACCAGGGCGTGGAACGGGACGTCGAAGGCCGCGGCGGCGACCGCGAGGCCGAGCGTGCCGATCTTGTTGACGACGTGGCCGTCCATGGTGACGCGGTCGGCCGCGGTGATCAGGGCGTCGATCCGGCCCGAGGCCAGTTCGGCGGCGCCCATGCCGTCGGTGATCACCGTGGTGTCGACGTCCATCTCGGCGAGCGTCGCCGCGGTGAGCCGGGCGCCCTGCAGGTAGGGCCGGGTCTCGGTGCAGACGAACGCCGGCTCCTTGCCGGCGCGGCGGGCCGCGAGCACCAGCTCCACGAGGTAGAGATCGGCCCAGCAGTGGGTGAGCACGACGCCGTCGTCGGGCAGCAGCTTGGCCGCGTGGCTGCCGAGGGCGCGGCTGCGGGCGCGGTACAGCTCGTCGCCGCGGCGGGCGCCCTCCTCGGCCGCGTTGACCACGTCGTCCCGCCCGACGACGGCGTCGAGCACGCAGGCCACGGCCTTGCGCAGGTGGTTGTTCGTCGTGCGGGTGGCGATGAGCCGCGCGCCGGCCGATTCCAGGTGTGCGCGGACTTCGGCGGGCGGCAGACCGGCCGCGTCACGGGCGGCCAGGACCATCCCGCCGAGCGCGGCGAAGTACGGGCCGGAGGACTGGGTGACCATGCCGAAGATCGCGTCGGCAACCTCGTCGAGGTTCTTGCACAGCACCCATTCGCGTCGGAACGGGAACTGGCGGCGGTCGAGGATGTGCACGCCGTCCTCGTCGAGACGGACGCTGTCGGCGAGGACGGGCAGCATGTCGGTCACCGGCTCGCCCCCTCTAGCTGTATCCGGACGGGACGGGCGGCGTGCCCGCGAGGAAGTAGGCGCCCACCTCGCGGGCCTTGTAACTGATCGGATCGTGCAGGGTGAGCGTGCGGGCGTTGCGCCAGAACCGGTCGAAGCAGTACTTGCCGCCGGTCGAGCGGGCACCGGTGAACTCGAAGACCTTCGACGTGGTTTCGATCGCGGCGCGACTGGCCGCGATCTTCGCCGTCGACACGGCGATGGCCGCCTCGGCGCGCTCATCGGCGGTCAGGTCGATGCCGCGCTCGTCGGCAGCGCCGAGGGCCGCGACGGCGGCGTCGACCGCGCAGCCAGCGGCGCGAGCCATCGCCAGCAGTTCGCCGTAGCCAGCCAGAATGTAGGGATCGTCGGCCGCGGTGGCCACGTCGGAGAGCGTCCAAGCTCGGGCGTGGTCGCGGGTGTAGACGGCGGCGGCGTCGAGCGATCCAAGAGCGAGGCCGACGTACACCTGCGCGAGCATCAGCTGGAACCCGAGCGCGGCCAACGAAAGCCGCGGAGGCACCGGATCCGGTTGTACGCCGAGCACGTCGTCGCGTTCGACGCGGACGCCGTCGAACCGGACGCCGCCGCTGGCGGTGAGGCGCTGCCCGATGTTGTCCCAGCCGCCGGGGTAGCTGATGCCGGGAGCGCGGGCATCGATGACGAAGGTGGTCTTCTCGCCGGTGTCGGTCCGGGTCGCGCTGACGACCAGCCGGTCGGCGACGGCGGCGCCGGTGGCGAAGGTCTTGAACCCGTCGACCACGAACGCGTCGCCGTCCGGGGTCATCGTCAGGTCCGCGTCGAGCGGGTTGCTGACCCCAGCCCAGAACCAGCCCGGCTCCGACTCCGCCGCCGGGCCGAACAGCCCGGTCCGCCACCGCTGCAGGTAGTGGTAGCCGAGCAAATGCCCGACCGAGGCGTCGGCGGCCGCGACGGTCCGAGCCGCCTCGTTCGCGGCCGTCCACCCGTCGGTGGTCAGCAGCTCGAGCAATCCGGACTGCCGCAGCAGCTCGACCTCGGCGACCGGGAGGGCACCGGCCCGATCACGCTCGGCCGCGTCGGCTTGCAGGGCCGCGGCGACCTTCGCGCTGGATTCCCGCCAGTTCATCCCCAGACCTCCCGAGGTCAACCCAACACGCTCAGGCCTCCGCAGCCAAGAGCTCGGTGAGCAGTTCCCGCACTCTGCGATCGATCTCGTCCCGGATCGGCCGGACGTCCTCGACGCCCTTGCCCGCGGGGTCCTCGAGCTGCCAGTCCAGGTACCGCTTGCCGGGGAAGACCGGGCAGGCATCGCCGCAGCCCATCGTGATCACGACGTCGGCGGCCTCCACTGCGTCGGTCGTCAGCTTCTTAGGCACCTCGCGGGAAAGGTCGAGCCCGATCTCGGCCATCGCCTCCTGCACGGCGGGGTTGATGCTGTCGGCGGGCGCGGAGCCGGCCGAGCGGACGTCGACCGCACCGTCGGCGTGGTGGGCGAGCAGCGCGGCGGCCATCTGGGACCGGCCGGCGTTGTGCACGCAGACGAAGAGGACTTCAGGCTTGCCGGTCACGGGTGTTCTCCCCTTCGACGTGCGGGACGGGCAGGGCAGTCGCGATGATCGCGGCGAAGACGAGGCCGCACACCGCCGCGACGGCCAGGCCGGTGAACGGCCACAGCACCAGCACCCAAACGACGCCCGCGAGTGCGCCGGCCGCTTGGCGGTGCCGGGTGATCCACATCCAGGTGCGTGTCATCGAGGACTCCTGGCGAAGCGGCGCCGTAGCGCGAGGGAGACGTACACGAGGGCGACGAGCACAGGGACTTCGATCAGCGGGCCGACGACCCCGGCGAGTGCCTGGCCGCTCGCGGCCCCAAAGGTCGCGATGGCCACGGCGATGGCGAGTTCGAAGTTGTTGCCTGCGGCGGTGAACGCCAGCGTGGTCGTCCGCTCGTAATTCAGCCCCACGGCCTTGCCGAGCGCGTACGAGCCGGCCCACATCAGTCCGAAGTAGACCAACAGCGGAACGGCGATGCGCGCGACGTCCAGCGGACGGCTGGTGATCTGGTCGCCCTGCAAGGCGAAGAGGATGACGATGGTGAACAGCAGCCCGTACAGCGCAACAGGCCCGACCTTCGGCAGGAAGTTCTTCTCATACCAGTCGCGGCCTTTGGCGCGTTCGCCGAAGCGGCGGGTCAGGTAGCCGGCGATCAGCGGGATGCCGAGGAAGATCAGCACGCTCTTGGCGATCTGCCATCCGGACACGGCGAGGTCGGCCTGCGGGAGGCCGAGCCAGCCCGGCAGGACCGAGAGGTAGAACCAGCCGAGTAGCCCGAAGGCGATCACCTGGAACACCGAGTTCAGCGCGACGAGCACGGCGGCGGCTTCGCGGTCGCCGCAGGCGAGGTCGTTCCAGATGATCACCATGGCGATGCAGCGGGCGAGCCCGACGATGATCAGCCCGGTCCGGTACTCCGGCAGGTCCGGCAGCAGCAGCCAGGCCAGCGCAAACATCAACGCCGGGCCGACGAGCCAGTTCAGCACCAGGGAAGGCCACAACAGCCGCCGGTCGCGGGTGACCGTGCCGAGCCGGTCGTAGCGGACCTTCGCCAGAACCGGGTACATCATCACCAGGAGCCCGAGGGCGATCGGCAGCGAGATGCCGTCGACCTGCACCGCGGACAGCGCGGTGTTGAGGCCGGGGACCCAGCGCCCGGCCAGCAGCCCGGCGACCATCGCGGCCGCGATCCAGACCGGCAGGAACTTGTCCAGGGTGGACAGGCGCGGCGGCGCCTCCGCCCGCGCGTCGATCGCGGTCACGCGGTGACCGTCTCGCCCGTGGTCGTCAGTACCGCCGACAGCCGCGCCAGCACCTCCGGGTGCACGCGGTAGTAGATCCAGGTGCCCCGCCGGTCCCCGGTGATCAGCCCGGACTCGCGCAGGACCTTCAGGTGGTGGGAGATGGTCGGGCCGGTCAGGTCGAAGGCGTCGGTCAGGTCGCAGACGCACGCCTCGCCGCCAGCATGGGATGCGATCAGCGACAGCAACCGCAGCCGGACGGGGTCGGCCATCGCCTTGAACAGGTGCGACAGCTCGACCGCCTGGTCCTGCGTCAGCGGCTCCCGGGCCAGGGGCGCGCAGCAGGCGTCCATCGCGACGAGCGGCAGTTGCTTCGACATGCCTCTATATTGACAGATTCACATATAGACAGCAATCTAACTCCAGCTGTTTAGACAGTCATCTATTCAAGGAGGTAGCGGAGATGTCACGGGTACAGCTGGCCCTGCGGGTCGGGGACCTGGCGGGATCGATCGACTTCTACTCGAAGCTGTTCGGGACGGAGCCGGCGAAGCTCCGGCCGGGCTACGCGAACTTCGCGATCGAGGAGCCCGCGTTGAAGCTGGTGCTGCTGGAGGGCGAGCCGGGCCAGGAGACGGTGATGGATCACCTCGGCGTCGAGGTCGAGTCGACCGACCAGGTCAACGCAGCGACCCAGCGGCTGACCGGCGAAGGACTCGAGACGCTGACCGAGGACGACACCACCTGCTGCTACGCGGTGCAGGACAAGGTGTGGGTGCACGGTCCCGGCAAGGAGCCGTGGGAGGTCTACACGGTGAAGAGCGACTCGACGACGTTCGGCACCGACAGCGCCGCACTGGTCACCCCGGCGACGTGTTGCACGCCGGACGCCGAGACCGGCGCGACAGCCAAGCCGGAGGGCTGCTGCAACTGAAGCCCCTGGAGCCGGTGCGCAATCGAGGGGCGCACCGGCTCCGCTCAGCTGCCGACCCGCGAGCTGCGACGTTCGATCATGACGACGTCCCGCCACACGCCGTGATGCTGGCCGACGCGTTCGCGGACGCCGATCTCCCGGAACCCGGCTCGGCGGTGCAGTTCCCGGCTGGCGGTATTCTCGGGGAAGACGCCGCTCTGGATCGTCCAGATCCCCGCGTCCTCGGTCGAGTCGATCAGCGCGGCCAGCAGCGCCTGCCCGACTCCCCTCCCCTGTGCGGCCGGGTCGACGTAGACGCTGTGCTCGACGACCCCGGCGTACACGCACCGCGAGGACACCGCGGAGGCCGCGGCCCAGCCGATGACCCGCCCGGCCGGGTCGAGGGCGACCAGCCGGTGCTCGGGAAGGTGGGCGGCGTCCCAGGCCTCCCAGGCAGGCGCGGTGGTCTCGAAGCTCGCCTGGCCGGTGTCGAGTCCGGCTTGGTAGATCGCCAGCACCTGGTCGGCGTGATTGTCCGTCATCGCGACGACCCTGACCGGCTTGGTGGCGCGGATGATCGCGGAGTGGAGCTTGTCGCCGGTCTCGTGGGTGAGCTGGACGTCGACGCCGCTGAGCCCGGCGTCATGCAGGAGTGTCCGGTAGCGGTCGGCGGTGAGCGCGCCGCCGAGGCATTCGACCGCACCGGCGCGGGCCGCACGTTCGGCGTCGGTGAGGCTGTCGTCGGCGAGGATGTCGGTGATGCCGAGCCGGCCGCCGGGCCGCAGGACGCGGGCGATCTCGCCGAACACCGCGGGCTTGTCCGACGACAGGGCGATGACGCAGTTGGAGATGACAACGTCGACGGAGGCGTCCGGAAGCGGGATCTGCTCGATCGTGCCCTTGAGAAACTCGGCGTTGGTCACGCCGGCCTGCTCGGCGTTCCGGCGGGCGAGGGTGAGCATGTCGTCGGTCATGTCCAGGCCGATGGCCCGCCCACCTGGCCCGACGCGGCGCGCGGAGAGCAGGACGTCCAGCCCGCCGCCGGAGCCGAGGTCGAGGACGGTCTCGCCGGGCTTGAGCTCGGCGACGGCGAGCGGATTGCCGCAGCCCAGGCTGGTCGCGGTCACCTCGACCGGCAGCTCTGCGCCGGCGTAATGGACAGCGCCGAGCCGCTCAGCGTCCCCTTCACCTGCGAGCAGGCCGGTATTTTCCCCTGCCAGGGCCCGCCTGGCGGCGGTGGCGTAGCGGTCATGGACCGCGTCCCGATCGGGGTTCATCGGGCCTCCTCGTCGGCAGTCTCGGCGAACGACCGGACCCCGCGCCCCATGACGACGTCCGCAGCGCTCGGGAAGCAGGACACGCACTCTTCGTTCACGCGGTAGAGCCGAGCAGTCCCCCGCGGCTCGACCAACACAAACCCGGTGTCAGCCAGCACCTTGAGGTGCGCAGAGACGGTGGACTGGCCCACGCTGACCCGCTCGACGATCTCCCCCACCGTCATCGGGCTGCCAGTCTCGGCAAGCAGGTTAAGGATCTGTACGCGCGTCGGGTCAGCGAGCGCCCGGAACCACTCGGCGTAGGTTTTGGCGATGTCTCGATCCAGCACAGCCAACTCCCATCCATCGCTCATCGACGATAGACGATAGACGTCATTCGCGGAAGCCACCCGAAATCAAAGGTGATCGACTTTCCGCGGCCCCGAGCTTGCCGACGAACTACTTGTCGCAGACGGCTCCGCGAGGGCTAGCCGAGCCGAAGATCGTCCGCTGATGTGAACGCAGAGCAGGGCCGAACGGCTCATAGCAATGCCGACCGGAACGACTGTGTCACCAGGAACGCCGCCGCCCGTCAGCTAGGCGGAGCGCGAGCGATCGCAGCCGCACAGGCCCGTCCCGCGGCAGCCAAGGCGAGGTGATCGACAAGTACAACCGCCTCGACCTTGCAGTCGGGACCATTCCGAAGCTAGCCATCGCGGGGCCGACGACGCGGAACCCCGGGGAGCGTTCGCTCCCCGGGGTTCCGAGTCTGGGAGTGACCGCGGGCACGGCCATCCGCCCCAACATCCCCTGTGCCCGGCCCAGTCAGACCCTTGCCCAGGGACTGCTACCAAGATTTTTTTCTCAGCTTGCAGCGTGGTGTCAGCGTAACCGCCAGTGCCAACAGCTGCCAACAAAACCCGGCCGACTTAGACACGAGCGATGTCCCGTTTACCTGCTGCAACTGGACGAAACTGTCCCCCCACCAGGGGATTTGTGAGCCGCGCCGAGCCCGGCTCACAAACCTCCAATTTAGACACGGTTGAGCCGAGTTAGACACAAAATCGGGCTCCCGCAACCGTTTGACGGTTTGGCGAATCGACTTCCAAGGGCCATCATGAACAGCATGGCGAGGCTCGGCAAGGGCTTCGCTCGCGGCACGAACCGGACGGGCATCCGGCTCGCGCCGTCGGGGAAGCGATCAGCCCCGGCCCAGTCATCCACACGTTGCCCACGGTCGAGCACCTTCGTGCTCGACCGTGGGCAACCCGATTCACCCCAGGAGGAAGCACTTGAGTGCGTCCCACACGCCACCGGCGGACCGTCCCGACACATCACCGCCGGCGACGCCGCAATCGCCCACGCTCGCTCACGTTGCGTTGATGATCGTCGTGTTCGCCTTCATCGCCTGGCTGCTCCACAATGGCTACACGCCCGTGAACGCGTTGTTGATCACGGCTGGCGCCGCGGGCATCGTCGGCATCACCGGTGGTGGCATCTACCTGGTCGTCCTCCGGGTCATTCGCGCGGTGCTGCAGGGGTGATGATGACGATCAACGACCCTCGGGGCTCCGTCGATGACGTGATCCGACCGGCCGACCCGCCGCGCCGAGGCAACAAGTCCTATCGCGCCCGGCGCCCGGCCTTCCAGCGCGGCTTCCCGCGCAAGATGCTCGACGACCTGAACCTGGCCGTCGAGCTGGCATTCACGTTGGCGGTTGATCTCGGTGATCTTGACGTGCGTGTTCTCGCCAAGCGATCCGGGCTACCCGCTGAAGCGCTCGAGAAGGTGCGGCACCGCGAGGTCTACCTGCCCGCTCCGCGGCTGGCTGGGCTGCTGCGCGTGTGCGGCCTGGACGAGCCGACCGTCAGGCGGGCCGCTGAGGCGACCGAGTTCCTCGACGACGCCGCCGTCATCCCATTCTTCCGGCCGACCGAGCTCCGCCTTACCTCTGCAGAGCAAGATATCGGCAGCCCGGCGGACCTCGCTGTCGTTCTCGACGTGGTCGCCCGCCGTTCTGGGATCCCGCTCAAGTACCTGGCCGTCGCGGCCGGGGTCTCCCGGGCGCAGCTGTACAGCCTGACCGGGAGCGCGCGCATGCCGCGCAAGCCCGACCAGCTAATCAACCTGCTCAGCGTGAGCGGGCTGCAGGCCGACGACGTCCAACACGTCGTCCAATGCTGGCGTCGCCTCGGCGCGGCCGCGATAGTGGCGAAGCTCGAAGCCACCGAACCGCCTTCGCCGGCGATCTCCGCGACCGCTGAGCTCGCGCGCTCTGAAGACAACTCGGCGGTCGCTGGTGCGCCGCAGGAACCCACCCGATCCGGCCCTTGGACCCGGCTGCGGGCGCTACTCATCGGTGACCGACCGCACGAGCCGGGCCCCCGGTCTTGACGTAGGCGTTCGATCCGGAGCCGTGGTCTCGTCGGACGCGGTACTTCTCGGCGCTGCCAAGTAGTGCCTCGCCGTCTTTTCTGCCCTGGTCGTGGACCACCGGAACGCAGAACCCCGGCGTCGCCGGGATACCGACGCCGCGACGACTTCCCAGCAGGCGACCTCGTGCGCCCGCCGCACGCTGCCATTGCTGGCGCCACGCCGAGGCCGATCCTCGGCGTGGCGCCAGCGCAATCCCCACTCACCAAGCCGGTTCAACGGTGACGACCCACACGGCGTCGCCGAACCCACACGGCGTCGTGCACGAAGACCGTCGGGCCGCCGAGCACGGGCAGCCAGTTCAGGTGTTCTTCCGCGACCTTGAGCAGCGCAGCGGTACCCTTCTTACCCCTTGGTCCGCGAAGCCGCGTCCGCAATCGAGCGGGTCCGCAACGGCCACGCGGCTTGAAGCGCTAGCGGGCCGCACTTCAGGATGACCGCTACGACCCCCGGGTCCGCATTTCGCGGTGCGTGAGGTTCGTAACACGGGCGCGCACTCAGCCGTCTATCCACATATGACTGGAACACCGTCGCCTGGCGCCGGGCAACTTGTACTCAGGCCGGGTGAAGGGTTCCCCTTCGCGGTAGGCGCGTCGGGTGGGCCGAGTTCGACGGTGTGGAAGATCCTCTCCGCGAAGACCCGTTCCGATGTCTACCTCGTTTCGCTACCGACGGCGCACACCATGAAGGTCAGCTTCCACGAGTCCGGGCAGTGGCAACATTCCTTTCTTTCGAACGTGGCCATGCAGTACGTCGACACCAACGCCGAGCGGCACGTCGACCGCTGGGAACAGCCGCGGCCCTTCATCTCCGGCTTGAGGCGCGGCTACCGCGTGAGCGTGCCGCACACCGAGTTACGCCTGAAAGCCGATGACGGCAACGGGCAGGTGCGGTGGATCCCTGATCCGGGCGTGGGGTTCTGGGTGAACATCCACGTCGTCTTCCAGGCTCCGGAGCTCGCGGCCGCGGTGGCGTGGAAGGACAGTCTCCTCGTCGGCGAGTTGCGGCTGCACGACGGGGGCAAGGCGATCGTGGTGGCGCAGCGGGTCACCCCCGATCCGGCGCACGCCGTCCTCCTGGCTCAGTACCGAGACATGGTCCTGCACAACCTCCGGGGTCAGGGCTTCGCCGACACGCTCGCTGACCCCGTGGCGTTGATGTACGGGTGCGACGATGACGGAACCCGAACTGTGACTGAGCTGGCGCTCACTCCGCCGCCGGTCGGACACACCCCCATCTGCTCAGCCCGGTACCGGCGTCTAGACGGCATCGGCATCCAGTTCCGGCAGCCACGCGCACCGTCGTCGGGCTAGAGAGCCGAGCACTGAGGTCGGCGACCGCGTGGCAAGCGATCCGGCTGACGCCGATGAGGCTGGACGGCAAACGAGGTGTTTACCCCGCGCCGTTGAACCACGCGAGTCTAAGCCCTTGACTGCGTGGTTGATCGAGCGACCCACCACGACTCGCCTCAGCAAATCCCATAGCCATCAGGAAGGCGATGAGCTTGAATTACCGGTCGACAGACCACCAGCTACCGGCTCGTTAACATTAACGGAGCCATTCCGTCACGAGGAGGGGGATCATGGCCAAGAAGTCTCGCGACCTGTTCGTACCCGTGGTTCCGGCAGGCAAGCTCGACCGCCTGTTCACGCAGGCCTCCAGTGGTCCCCGCCATGGAGCAGCCCGAGAGCTGATGAACCGCATCTTCGAGAACTTCGTCGACGTCGACGGCAGCTTCGTCCGGGAGTTTCAGACGACCGGGTTCTCACCACGACTATTCGAACTGGCGCTCTTCGCCTACCTCGAGGAACAGGATCTTCCGCTCGACCGCAGCGCCCCCGCACCCGACTTTGTCATCCGAGGCGACCATCCCGTTGCCATCGAAGTGACCACCACCAACCCTTCCCAAGCAGCGCTGGCCGGCGCTCCGTCAACGCCGAGCTGGCTGCCGGACGACCTGGAGACAGCCGACCAAGAGTTCGTCTTCCAGCTCGGTAAGGCCCTCCGTCGCAAACTGACCCACCGCGACGCCCAGGACCGCGCCTACTGGGAATTGCCCCACGTCGAAGGAATTCCCTTTGTGATCGCTGTCGGCGCTTTCCACAACGACCACGCGCAGCTCCACCCCGATGCCCTCCTCGCCCGCTATCTCTATGGCCTAGACCAGTCCTTCAGTCACGACGAGGCTGGCAACCTCACGATCGCACAGCAGGAGCTGGTGGAACACCGCTGGTCGGCAAAGCCCAAGCCGCTTCCCAGCGGCCTGTTCAAGCAACCTGAAGCGGCACACCTCGCTGGCGTGTTGTTCAGCAACTCCCACACGATCGCGAAGTTCAACCGCATCGGCATCGAGCAAGGACTCGGCAACGACGAGACCGCGCTCGTACGCTTCGGCACCTGCTACGACTACACACCGAACTCAGCGTCGCCGAGCGAGTTCGCCTACGTCGTCGGCGAACGCCCTGGTGAACAAGAAGACTTTGCCGAAGGGCTGACACTGTTCATCAACCCCTGGGCCGCGACGCCACTCGTCCCCGAAGCATTGCCAAAAATCGTCACGACCGCCCCCCGCGACAGTGATGGTCTCCTGGAATCCACCTTCCCCGCAGGATTTCGGCCGTTCAGCTCGAAGACGATGGTCTTCCCGGGACCGCATAGCATCGTGTTCGCCCGGTACTTCCAACGGGACCAGCTCGGTCTACTGAAGCCCGGGTCACCCAGTTTCGCCGAGTTGATGCAGCGAATGGCGGATGACTTCGAAGAACCAGCATGATGATGCGGATACCTACCTGCGACAGTCGAGCGCTGGGCTTGACGGGGGCATAGGAATGGCTAGTTGGGTATGACGAACGCGGGCTCGTAACCGTCGATCGTGAGGTCTTCGTAGGTCTGGGTTGTAGGAACCCTGTCCCAGATCCCGCCTAGGAGAACTGCAAATCCGGCGGGCGTGGCAAGAAAGAGATGCAGCATCGGGGGCCTGACGGTGCGGGCGATCTCGCGGGCGAGATCCCGGATGGCGACGGCGACCCCGAAGGCGTGGTCCAGGCCGGCGATGCTCGCGTTCGATGTGCCCGTGGCAGGTTGGACCGTCAGCAACGGGATGTCCTGGCCGGTCGAAGCGAGGTACCCGCGAACATCGGCGGTGAGATCCGCGGAGATCGCGAGGCACAACGCCACGTCCCGCCCGACCGGGAGATCTGAGACTGAGCCGGACAAGGAGATCGCCGCGGGCGGGACACCGGTCGGCGCAACCCACAGCTGTCCGTCCTTGACCTTCGCGACGGTGAACCCTGCGGTCTCCTGAAAGATCACACCGGCGGTGAACCACGTAGGGAGCCGCATGGTACCGGTGATCAGGATGCGGCGTGCCCCAAGACGGCGGAGTTCGCGCTGCGCATCGAGAAGCTGGGGTCGGAGGATCGTCTCCCACTCCCGCGGGCTCTTCAATCCTCTGCGGTTTCGCGCTTCGGTTCCCCGAAAGCGGTCCACCCAGTCCAGGGTGACCGCCGCGTCGGAGGGGGCGGCGTGGTCCTCGAGGGCGTTGATGGCCAGGACAGTGAACGGGTCGGTGGCCTGGAGCCCGAGCCGGTCGATCGCATCACGGATGTCGTCGGCCGACCTCTCTACCCGGTTGGTCTTGACCCATTCCCGGACTTCGGCGATCCCCAGGCGAAAGGCCGCTTCGTCGGCTCGGACCCCTGCCGCGTAGCTGATCTCGGCGACGTGATCCCGCCAAACGGCTTCGGAGGCGTCGGTACGGAAGCGCAGGTCGGCGAGGAAGCGGAGTAGTTCATCATCGGTGCAGTTCAGGTGCTGACTGAGACGTGCCCGGGCTTCGAGTGCGTGGGCCGATGTCGCGTGCCGGAGCCGCCCGTCGAGACGGTCGTGGCGATCGCGCAACGTCAGCACCGCGTCGGCCGGGTCGATGGAACGCGTGGTGACCAACGTCAACTGAGGGCGCGTCTCGTCTCGGGAGAGGTCGAGCCAAGCGCGATAGAACCGTTGCAGGATGCTTGCCCCGCCGGCTCTGGTCGGTTCGCACAGCCAGTCGAGTGTCGCGGCCCGCTCCGCGGACACGGTCGCCTTCACCTGGACGTACTCGTTCGGGCCTCGAGCCTTGGTGATCACGACGTCGTCAACGTTGCCGGCCTCGACGGCTTCGACAGTGACACCTCGGACACCGGTATTGGGGACCAAGGTGCGGAGGGCAGCGTGCCAGGCGACGGCGTGCTGGACGTCGTCGCCCGTCAGCCGGGCGCCGCTCGCGCTAGGTCGGCCAGCGGCGGACGTGCCGTTCACGTTCACGACCGTGTCGTGAACGGAGGCGTCGGCGGGCAGCTGCGGACCTGCTCTGCGATGAGCTCGGCCGTGATGGGGTGTTCCGGGTAGGCGGCCATGCAGGAGGCGGCGAGCACCCGGTCGACCAGGTCGGAGTAGGTGTGGCCGTACCCACGCCCGTTCGGGCCAGTGAGGTCGACCAGGAGCGTCAAGTCCTCAGAGCTGAGGGTGATCCCTTCGAAGAGGGACTGCAGGAGGGCGGCGCGCTGGGCCTCGTCGGGCCGGGCGAAGTCGAACTCGGCCGCGGCCCTTCGGCGGATCGCGGGGTCGAGTGCGCCGATGCGGTTGGTGCACATGATCACCAGGGCTCCCGGCGCCTCGGTGGCAAGCTGGCTGATGCCGCGGATCAGGGCGTTCACTCCCGCTCGGTCCTCGTGGTGCATCTGGCTCGCTTCTCGGGACTGGGCGAGGGCGTCGGCCTCGTCGATGACGAGGATCGTAGGCCGTGCCGAGCCGACCGCGCGAGCCTCATCGAGCACGACGTCGAACGCCGTACCGATCAGCCGCGTCATCTCGCCGACCGCCCCTGTGCCGCGTGCCCGCAGGCTGAGCCGCTTCACCCGCACGTCGATGCCGTGCCTGCGGGCGATGGCGTCGGCGAACGTCTCCGCGAGGGTGGTCTTCCCTGTGCCCACGTCGCCGGCGAAGATGATCAGCGGTGGCCGGTCGGCCAGCCGTTCGACCGCGGGCAGCACGGTGCCGTGGGCCCGGAGGCTCCACTCGCGCAGCAAGTCGGGCTGCATGATCAGCTCGGCCTCTCTGGCCAGCCGGGCCTTGACGTGGTCGAGCCCGACCAGACGTGCGTAGCGCTGCTGGGCGACGGGGTCGGGGAGGTCGAGGTCGTCCTCGAACAGGTCGTTGAGAGTGGTGGTCATCGCGGTCGGTACGTGCTCCTCGTGAAACCCGTCCCGCTGGACGAGTAGGTCCGGTCAAAGGTGTGGTAGCCGCCCGTGTAACCAGGGGCGGGGGCATCGGTGCGGCTGAACGGCAGCAGTTCGGTGAACTCGTCCCGGTCGGTGCTGGGCAGGAACGACCACTTCAAGCTGTAGTGCAGGAAGCTGGTGAACACGGCGCCGTCGGTGTCGGCGTGGCGGTAGATCCCGCCCGCGCGATCGTCGGCGATCAAGGTGCCGTTCGCGGCCGTGTACTCCAAGGTGAGGATCCAGTCGCCATCCCTCTGGAAGCCGTAGATGACCTTGTCGACGTAGCCGCCGTGGGACAGGAGCGCGGCCTCCAGGGCGTAGTCCGTGATCGCGCTGTCGGACGGGCGACCGTAGTAGCGCTGCACCTGCCGCAGGTCGGTGGCGATCTTCGAGGCGACATACTTCGCGGACGCCAAGCTGTACGTTCCGGCCTCGGAGCGGGTGTAGGACGTCGTCATGACTGCTACCCCCGGAACCGGCTACCGAGGACGACCTGCCAGCATTTCACGGCTTGCTCCTTCGTCGTGGCGTAGCGCGCCTCCGTGATGGCGTCCAGCGCGGCTTCGGCCGCCTCGACGATCCGGACACGATCACGTTCCTCGTACAGTCGGGCGGTGTTGTTCTTCGGGTTGACCGGGTCGAAGATCTCGATCTCCCCGACCCGCTCGGCCGGCAGGTCTGACGCCGGGTAGTAGGTGTCGAACGCGATCCGCTCCCGCAGTTCGGTCCGCACGATGTAGTCGAAGACCCCGTCGAGCGCGGTCACGTAATCGGTGAAGTCGACGCGCGAGCTGTCCAGCAGGTGCGCGCACAGCAGCTCGACCATGAAGGACTTGAACCGGAATTCGTCGCCGGGGCCGCTGGTCATCCGTTGTTCACGGACCCACCACTTCACCAGCCGCACCACCTGCGCCCAGTCGTCCTTGCACACGTTCTTCCGGGCCTGGATGAAGTCGAGGTGCAGCCGGACGCTGGTGAGCAACCACTCCGTCCGGTCGGCCGCATCCTTGGCGATGAGGTAACCCCGGTCGTCCGGGTCGCCTTCGTAAAGCACCGGCACGACGTCGACCTCGGTACCGGTGGACTTGAAGTGCACGTTCACGCAGTGGGTGCCCGGGGTGATTTGCGAGGGGTCGAGCAGGCCTCGGTACGCCTCGCGAAGGCGGTCGGCGGTCCACTCCACGAGCTTGGCCTCTTCGACGGGGGCGTCGTCGCGCTCGACGTAGATGGCCACGTCGAAGTCGTTGACCGACCGCAAAGCCGTTCCCTTGGCCACCGACCCGGCGTGCAGCATCTTCACTAGCGAGAACCCGGGGTTGTCCGCGATGTGGGTTTTCAGTCGACTACGCAATGTGTTCACTTGTTGACGCTTAGCAATCGCGACTTCGCGAGGCAAGTTCACCGCGCGTCCCGCGAACTCCGCCACGTCAGCATGCGTGACCTTCGGCGACATCGCAGCTCCTGTCTCCCGCGGGCGGGAACCTCAGATTCGTACACGATCTTCTGTGATTTGGTACAGTACACGACGGATCCAACAGCTTAATGGGCACACTCCACCCGGGCGTGTCCGGCGGCACGGCCCGGTTTGACCCAGCAGTAACCAAGGTGCGCCTAAGATGCGAACGGACTGACCAAGATCGAGAGTCGTCCGCTCACGAGCGGACGCGGACTGGCGCGGAGACGGCCGACGTGAACAACGCGCAACTGGACCCGGGCGACATCGCGGCCCTGTTCGATCGCAGCAGGCTTCGCATGGCGCGCGAGTTGCGCGGGCTTACTCAAGTGCAGCTGGCCCGCGAAGCGGGCTCGGTTACGGCGGCCTCAGTCAGCCAGTTTGAAAAGGGGCACACCAGGCCGGCCACGGCCACTCTGCAGCGACTCGCTGTTGCGCTACGCGTGCCGCTGAGCTTCTTCGCGGCACCGGCTCGCCCACCTGCTCAGGAAGAGCTGGCGGGGTTCTTCCGGAGCCTACGGTCGACTTCTCCCCGCGACCGCCAACAGGCATTGGCCTACGTCCACTTGGCCCGGGAACTCGCACTCGAACTCGAAAAGTACGTCGCATTGCCTACTCTCGACCTTCCCCGTGTTCCACTCGGAGAAGGGCCGTCCCTGCAGGCGACCGACATAGAACAAGCCGCAACCCAAGTACGTCGCCACTGGAACATTCCTGACGGTCCAATACCAGATGTCGTGAGAATGCTCGAAATGAACGGCATGATCGTCGTCCGTTTTAAGGTGAGCATCGAGAAAGTTGACGCGTTTTGTGTCAATTTCCCAGACCGGCCAGTCATCGCATTGGGGGCAGACAAGGGACTGCGTGATCGATCACGCTTCGACGCAGCCCACGAACTTGGCCACCTGATATTGCATGGCAATCAAAGTCAAATAGGCGACAAGGTCACCGAAGGACAAGCCCACGCGTTCGCCGCCGCGTTCCTGATGCCGGCCAGCGATATCAAGCACGAACTACCAACCCAGCTCGATTGGCCAACATTACTGCGACTCAAAGCAAAGTGGCATGTTTCACTGGCCGCCCTCCTGGTGCGAGCGAAGACCTTAGGGGTTATGAGCGAACACGTTTACGCACAGGCCTGGAAAGCATTGTCAGCCCGAGGGTGGCGAAAGATCGAGCCGGGTCCGCTGGGCAATCCGGAGGTTCCGGTTCTCTTACAGAGAGCTTTGAAACTGCTGGAAACAACTGGGGTTTCCTACTCTGAGTTCCTCCGACGCGCAGGCCTTCCGGAAGCGGATGTAACGACATTGCTCGACCGAGATGTCAGCGAACGGCCGCGCGTCCAGCTATGAACTTCGTACAGCCAATCCAGCAGTACAGATTCAGCGCCGGTGGCCAGCCTTAACGCGAAGCAAGCGCCAGACGGACGGAGGTCCCTCAGGCCACGACTCGGTGACCGCTGGGCTTCTCGCGGGTGCTTTGCCCGGCCACCAACAGTTCCAGACTCAGCAGTCGAAGCCGACAATACCGAGACGAGTCGCGCTTACCTCGCGACGATGGCTCAGCCTCCGTCACCAGGCCGTCATCCAGGCCACGTGATAGCCGAAGCCGGCTCCTTCCGCACGATTGCGCACAGCCGACGTGATTTCGCGGCGCCAACTCCAAGCTTGCGTCGCAGCGTTTCCGCGGAGATCGGCCGCTTGTGTGCCCTCCAGTGCTCATGATTAAGGCTACGAGCACGCTCTAGCTCTTCTCGGTTCATCCCCTGATTCAGATTCGATGCAGAGTTCACTGTCGCAGGATTACCTTGTCGGCAAGGCTTATTCTGTTCTTCGGTCTCAACAGCCGTCTCGCGCTCGACCGTCTCGAGGATCTTCAACGGGGCCCCAGTGGCCTGCAAGCCACGAAGTAATTCAGGGCCGACCTCGGCCCAGCCGATGAGCAGCAGCGGCCCAACCGCGTCGAAGCTGGCCTTACCCCAGTGACCGGCGCAGAGCGGGTCAGCGACGTTCAGGGCAAGCGTCGCGATGCTGGCCGTCAGCAGGAGGCGACGCGCTGGCCGCAGCACCGCTTCCGAAGCGCCATGCATGGCTAGGTGTCTGGTCCCTACGAGCAGGCCTAGGACGGTCAGGTCCAGCGCCGGGGCTATCAACGGAGCGACGTAGGCAGGGACACCGATCCGCAGCGCCAAGGCAAGGACATTTCCGAAACCGAAGAGGAAGGTCAGCCCGATGACGATGCCCATAACCGTGGTCACGAACCTGGTCACGCCGTCCGAGTAGCCCATCACGACCTCCCGCGCATCGACGAGAGGTCGTACGTGCCCTCGATGACCAGCGTGCCGGTCAGCCGAGGCCGTTCAGGGTGATGATGGTCTGCGTGGTGCCCCCGACGGGACTCGAACCCGCACTGAATCGATTTTAAGTCGACTGCCTCTGCCGATTGGGCTACGGGGGCACCGCACACTCTAGGCGATCGCCTCAGTTGAGCGTCCAGGACTGGTTCGCGGCCCCCGTGCAGGTCCAGATCTGCAACGGCGTTCCGTCCGCCGAGCTCGGGCCCGTCGCGTCCAGGCACTTGCCCGATGCCGGGTTCACCAGCTGGTTGCCCGAACGGGTCCACTGCTGAGCGCCCGTCCCATTGCAGTCGTAGAGCTGTACGCGAGTCCCGTTCGTCGTGCCCGCCGCGTTCACGTCCAGGCACTTGCCCAGCGCTCGCAGCGTGCCCGACGTGGACGTCCACTGCTGGGCGTTCGTCCCGTTGCACGTGTACAGGTCCACTGCCGTTCCGTTGGCGGTCGCAGCGCCGGCCACGTCGACGCACTTTCCGCCGTAGCCCGTGATCGTGCCGCCGCCGGCCGGGGGTGGTGTTGTCGTGCCGCCGCCCGTGATCGCGTTGAAGATCCTCGAGTACGCGTAGCCCGTTGCGCGGTCGTAGTCCTGGAGCTCCCAGAACGACAGCTCCGCCACGCCGTTCTGCGCCGCGAACGTCTCCAGCTGCTGGGCGTCCGACTGGCTGAACTGCGCGCCGTCGTCGTTGCGGCCCGCGATCGGCGTCAGGCCCATCATCGCGTACGCCGCCGAGGTCGAAATGCCGTACAGGCTCGCCAGCTGGGACGCCGAGGCCCGGGCCGCCGACAGGGCGTCGCCCAGGACCGGCTGGCCGTCGTAGAAGTCCATCACCATCAGGTTGACCACGCTGACCTTGACGCCCTTGTTCTTCGCGTCGCGCAGGAGGTCGAGCTCGTTGCCCGGGATGCCCGTCGGGTCGACCGCCAGCGTGTAGTCGACCTGGACCGCCGGGTTCTGCTGCTGCAGCGCCGCCAATGCGGAGTTGCGACGCTGGTTGGACGCCGTGTCGTTCAGGACGCCGCCTTCGATGTCGAAGTCGAGGCGGGGCGTGCCGTAGGTGTTCACGACGTTGGCGTACGCCGCGGTCAGGCTGGCCGTGTTCGTGCAGGTCTGGGCCAGCTCACCGCCTTCGGCGCCGCCGAACGACGGGATCACGTTGCCGCCCGCCGCCTGCAGCGCGCTGATCTGGGACTTGAACGAGCCGACGCCGGTGCCGTTCGCCTCCCACACCGGCGTGCAGCCGGACTGCGGGGTCAGGAACGCGAGTGTGTAGAACTTCGTGCCGGTCGCGTTCATGTCGGCGGCCATCTGGCCGGCGTCGGCGTCGCTGATCTGCAGGTACGGCGCCGCGTAGTGGGCGGGGAAGGCGCCACCGGCCGCGTCGGCGGTGGCCGGTGTGAGCGCGAGGGCGACGGCGGGCAACGCCGCGACGAGTGCCGCTTTGGTGCGGGAAAAGGGCATGACTGAGCTCCAGGGGGACCGTGGGGTGGGGAGCCGGAGCGGACTTATTCCGCGTTGTGAAGAAAGGGTTTACCCGCTCACCGGCCCAGTTGTCCAGACCATGTCGCTCACCGGCACACAGCCGGTCATCTCCGCCGAAAACGCCCTAACAGCAGCAAAAAGCCCCCAACCGAGACAGGCTGGGGGCCTTCCGCGAAACGAACGTCAGGACTTCGAGACGCGCGCGAACTCGTCCTTCGGGTTGTTGATCTGGCCCAGCGAAATGACCTCACGCCGGAACAACCCGCCGAGGATCCAGTCGAACAGGATGCGGATCTTGCGGTTCCAGGTCGGCATCGCCTTGAGGTGGTACGCGCGGTGGAAGAGCCAGGCCGGGAAGCCCTTGATCTTCAGGTTCAGCGCGTCGGCCACGCCCTTGTGCAGGCCCAGGCTCGCGACCGCGCCGAGGTTCTTGTGGTAGTAGTCCTTCGGCTTGCCGCCGCGGATCACCTTGATGATGTTCTTCGCCAGCAGGGTCGCCTGGCGGACCGCGTGCTGCGCGTTCGGCGGGCACGTCGCCGTCGGGTCCTCTTCCGTGCGCGAGAGGTCGGGGATCGCCGCGTTGTCGCCCGCGGTCCACACCTCCGGGTGGCCCACGACCTGCATCGCGGCGGTCGCCTCGAGGCGGCCGCGCTTGTCGAGCGGCAGGTCCGAGTTGGCCAGCACCGGGTTGGCCTTCACGCCGGCGGTCCAGATCAGCGTGTCGGTGTCGAACTCCGTGCCGTCCGAAAGCACGACGTGGCCGTTCTCGAACGACTTCGCCGCGGTCGACAGGTAGACCTCGATGCCGCGCTTCTCCAGCTGCTCGACCGTGTACACGCCCAGCGTCTCGCGGACCTCGGGCAGGATCCGCCCGGCGGCCTCGACGAGCACCCAGCGGACGTCGGACGGCTGGATGTTCGGGTAGTAGTTCTCCACCGCGAACCGGGTCATGTCCTCGAGCTCGGCCAGCGCCTCGATGCCGGCGAACCCGCCGCCGACCACCGTGAACGTCAGCAGGCGCTTGCGCAGCTCGGGGTCGAGCGTGCTCGCGGCCTCGTCGAGCTTGGTCATGATGTGGTTGCGCAGGTAGATCGCCTCGCCGATGGTCTTGAAGGCGATGCCCTGCTCGACCAGGCCCGGGATCGGGAGGATGCGGGCGACGGCGCCGAGCGCGACGACCAGGACGTCGTAGCCCAGCTGCTCGATGTGGCCGTCGGCGGCCTCGACCGTGACGGACTTCTTGTCGTTCTCGATCTTGGTGACGCGCGCGGTCAGCACGTGGCAGCGCTTGAGCACCCGCCGCAGCGGCACGACCACGTGCCGGGGCTCGATCGCGCCGGCCGCGGCCTCCGGGAGGAACGGCGCGTAGGTCATGTGGGGCTGCGGGTCAACGACGGTCACGGAGGCCTCGTTGGCCCGGAGCATCTTCTGGAGGCCGTACGCCGTGTAGAGCCCGACGTACCCACCACCGAGGACGAGGATCCGAGTCGGTTCCGACTTCGACTTCGCAGCAGCCATGTCCTCATGGTGACACCTTCGCCGCGACCCCGCTCGGGGGCCCCATCCGGCTGTGACCAGCGTCGCTGCGGTTTCCGTAACGATTCAGTTGTCCCCTGTCACCGAGGTCGCGGCGCGGAACACGGCCGCCACCATGGCGTGGGTCACGCGGTGAGTCTGGACATTGCGCGGCGACACGTGGTAACAGCCGAAAACCCGCAGGTCGTCCAGCTCCAGGACGGCGCCGTGCGCGAACGCGGGACGCGGCTGCGGCACCGGCCAGCCGGCCTCGGCGAGCACGGGCAGTAACGCCTGCCAGCCGAACGCCCCGAGCACCACGATCGAGCGCAGTGTCGGACGTAACAGCGTGAGCTCCTCGGCGAGCCACGGACGGCACGTGTCGCGCTCGGCCGGCGTCGGCTTGTTCTCCGGCGGCGCGCAGCGCACGGGCGAGACGAGCCGGGTGCCGTAGAGCTCGAGGCCGTCGCCCAGCCGCTCGGACGTCGGCTGCGACGCCAGCCCGACCTCGTGCAGCACCCGGAAGAGGAAGTCGCCCGACGGGTCGCCGGTGAACATCCGGCCGGTGCGGTTCGCGCCGTGCGCCGAGGGGGCCAGGCCCACCACGGCCAGGGACGCGTCGGGCGGCCCGAAGCCGGGCACCGGGCGCGCCCAATACTCCTCGCCGCGGAAGGCCGCCTTCGTGCCCGCGACGCCTTCGCGCCAGGTCACGAGCCGCGGGCAGGCGCGGCAACCGGCGACGGCGGTGTCCAGCTCGGCCAGGGACCTCATCGCGGCCAGTCCTCGGTGTGCACCAAGTCACCCTGCCACAGGCCCGCGCCGCCGCCGTCTAAGTTGGGTCCATGGCGGACAGCACCCCCGAAGAGGCCCCCGAGAAGAAGGTCGCGGAGACGACGGAGATCCCGGCCGAGCCGACCGACGACATCGTCACGACCCAGCACACGCTCACCGTGAAGCGCAAGAAGCTCGCGTACACGGCGAAGGCGGGCCGGATCGTGCTCCGCAAGGAGATCGTCAAGGACGGCAAGTCCGAGGGCTTCAAGGCGAAGGCGGAGGTGTTCATCACCTCCTACACGCTCGACGACGCGGACCCGGGCACGCGGCCGGTGACGTTCGCCTTCAACGGCGGCCCCGGCTCGTCGAGCATCTGGCTGCACATGGGCCTGCTGGGGCCGCGCCGGGTGCTCTCCGGCGACGTCGACGACCTCGTGCCGCCGCCGTACGGGCTGGCCGACAACCCCGAGACGCTGCTCGCGCACAGCGACCTCGTGTTCATCGACCCCGTCTCCACCGGCTACTCCCGTGCGTCCGAAGGCGGCGAGACCAAGGACTTCCACAGCTTCAAGGGCGACATCGAGTCGGTCGGCGAGGTCATCCGGCTCTGGGTGTCGCGCCACCAGCGCTGGCTGTCGCCGAAGTTCCTGGCCGGCGAGTCCTACGGCACGCTGCGCGCCGCCGGGCTGGCCGCGCACCTGCAGGAACGGCACGGGCTCTACCTCAACGGCCTGCTGCTGATCTCGTCGGTGCTCGACCTCGGCACGCTGCGGTTCACCGAGGGCAACGACCTGCCGTACTCGCTGTACGTGCCGACGTACGCGGCCATCGCGCACTACCACGGCCTGCACGGCGAGCGTCCGCTCGACGACGTCCTGGCCGACGCCGAAGACTTCGCGGCGAAGGACCTGCCGTACGTGCTTTCGCGCGGTGCGCGGCTGTCCACTCAGGACCGGGCGGAGGCGGTGGCCACGCTGGCGTCGCTGACCGGGCTCACCGAGTCCTATGTGGACCGGGTGAACCTGCGGATCGAGCACGTGCGGTTCTTCACCGAGCTGCTGCGCGACCGCGGCCTGACGGTCGGGCGCATGGACGGCCGCTTCACGACGTGGGAGGTGGACGGCGGCCGCGAGCACATGAGCGACGACCCGTCGATCTCCCGGGTGATCGGCGCGTACGCGGCGGCGTTCAACCACTACGTGCGCGCCGAGCTCGGGTACGAGAACGACCTGCCGTACGAGCTCATCCACGAGGACACGTTCAAGGCGTGGTCGTACTCGGACTTCGAGGGCCGCTCGGTGTCGGTGGTGGACTCGGTGAGCGCGGCGATGCGCGCGAACCCCCACTTGCAGGTGCACGTGGCATTCGGGCATTACGACGGCGCGACGGCGTACTTCGCGGCCGAGCACGTGCTGGCCCACCTGCGGATCCCGGAGGAGCTGCGCGACAACATCGACACGGCGTACTACCCGGCGGGGCACATGATGTACGTCCACGAGCCGACGCGGGTGCAGCAGTCGAAGGACCTCGCGAAGTTCGTGAAGAAGGCGTCGAACCGCTGAGCTTCACCGGTCCCCGGAGCGGCCTCGCTCCAGGGACCGGTGGAGGTCGCCGGAGCGCTGCCGTACGTCCGCCACACCGGCGGCCAGGCGCGTCCGGGCGGCTTCGATCGTCCTGATCATGCCCCCCGGTCTGCCCGGTCAGCGGGCTTCAGGGGGCGACCAGTCGACCGCGGTCCCCCGCGGCAGCGGGTCCCCGTAATGGCCGGCCGGCAACGGACGGCGCCCCCGGAGGTACGCGACCAGCTCGGCGGCGATGACCACGACCGCGTACGCGACCAAGACCGGCGCGTACCCGCGCGGCACCGGGGACTCCGTGACCAGGTCCAGCAGCGGCGGTACCGCCACCAGGGCAGGCGAAGCCGCGTGGAGGTTCTCCGCCACCAGCCCCCGGTACACCGCCGCCGACGCGTCGTCCACGGCGAGCACCGGGGCCCGCAGGAAGCTGGTCACGATCACGACACCGCAGGACGCGAACACTCCCAGCAGGATCAGCCGGCCGGTGGCGAACGCCGGTGCGGTCGGGAGCAGCGAGACCGCGATGGCCGCCCCGCCGCCGTAGGCCAGCGCGCCCGCCGCGACGAACCAGCCGCCGGGTCGGGAGGCCGGGCCGGGCCACGGCCGGGTGCGCCGAGCCAGTTGCCTCTGCGCGGACCGGATCGACTGCCACCCGGCAAGCAGGATGGCCAAGCACACGAGGTACACCAGCGCGCTCACGGTCGCGCCGAAGAAGTCCAGGTAGAACACCCCGCCGAGGAACACCGGGACGCCGAACACCAGCAGCCACACCAAGCTGCGGCCGCTCAGGTCGCGCGTGGCCAGCAGCGCGTCGATGAACGGCGCCGGGGCCCGGACGCGCTGTCCCCGGCTCGCCAGCCAGCGCAGCGCCGCCGCGCTCACGCCGGCACCCCGTAAACGCCTTCCGCGGGCAGCGCGGGGATCCGGGCGCGCTGGGCGAACCACGCGACGACGTGCGTCGCGACCGCCAGCACGACGTAACCGATGAGCCACGGCCTGCCCGGCGGGTCCTCGACCAAGAGGTCGGCGACCACCGGCACCGCGAAGAACGACGGCATGGCGAGCTGGACGTCCTCCAGCCGCGTCACGACGTCGACCGCCAGCGATCCCTCGTCCTCGGCGAGGACGGGCCGACGGACCACCCCTGTCAGGATCACCGCCTCCACGACCGCGCCGAGCGCGACCAGGCCGAGCCAGAACACGCCCCAGAGCGCCCCGCCGGCCGCCAGCGCGATGCCGAGGACGGCCCCTCCGCCGAACGTGATCGCCAGCGACGTCACGTACCAGCCGCCGATCACCTCCGGCCACGGCGGTGGCCGCCGGTCCAGGCGCCGGGTCCCCAGCTGGACCGCCGCCCGGCGGTCGCCGGCGCGGCGGTGCAGCCACACCGTCGACAGCACCAGCACGGCCGTCAACGTCGTGAACCCGGCGTCCGGCAAGTCGGCTCGCTCCACTCCGGGCAGGAGCTGCAGGAAGCGGTAACCGAACAGGGCGGCGCAGTTCACCACGGTCACCAGCGCCACGGGGACGAACGCCTCCGGCACGCCCTTGCCGCCGCGGGGGCACAGCCGCGCCGTCAGCAGCGTCGCCGGCTCGGCCACGCTCACGCCGTGGCGCTTCAGCCACTTCGCCGCCGCTCGCTCCTCCACCGTCAGCACGATCATCGGTCCTCCCCCTCGTCCCGCTGTACACGCGCGAAACGCCGTCGAGGTTTACCGGCCGTAGAAGCCCGGCGGCAGCTTGCGCCGGCGCGTCACCAGCCAGCGCCGACCAGCCCAGCGGGCCGGGCTCGCGCAGGTCGACCGCCGTCACGGGCATCGCCGCCAGCGCGAACACCACCGGCGGCGCGTAGCGGTGGGCGTCCCGGCTCCGGAGCAGGCCGTCCACGGCCAGCGACGTGGGATCCTCCGCGATGACCGGCGTACGCAGGATCCGGCCGGCGATCGCCGCGGTCACCCCGACGCCGACCGCCAGCGCGAACGTCTGCGCGTAGGCGTCGAAAGAGGGCGCGGCCACGATCGTGGCCGCGCACAACGCCGCTCCCCCGACGAAGGTGACCGCGGTGGCGGCCAGATACCCCCAGCCGACCTGCCGCGCGGCTTCCCGCAGCGGCGGCGGCCTCCCGGTGCCCGCCCAGCGTTCGGCGACCGCGTCCCGGTGCCGGACCTCCCGCGAGCGGAACACCTCCAGGACGGCGAACACGACGAAGAGCACCCCCCAGCCGGCCGGGGACCTCCTGCGTGAAGACGTTCGTGCCGATCAGGGCGACGGAGACGGCCCCGAACCACGGCGACACCGTCCGGGTGGCCCACTCCCGGGAGCCGAGCCGCAGCGAGAGCAGCCGGGTCGGCAGCCGCACCCGGACGCCCCGCCGGGCGAGCCACGCCCGGGCGGCCGCCACCTCCGCAGCCGTCGGCTCCCCCGGCAACCACGGATCGACCGGCAGCGCCGGTTCACGCACGCCCACCCGAACCCCCTCGTCCCGGGGTACACGCCTCAGCCCCGGAAAAGGTTGCGCGCGAAAACGGCCCACCCCCGGCTGGAGGTGGGCCGTTTTCGAGGAACTCCCTACTTCAGGTACTGCGAACCGCGCGTCACCGCCGCGTAGGCGTCGACCGCGCCGTGGCCGTAGAAGCCGTTGAACGACGGGTCACCCTGGCAGGTAGCGGTGAACGTAGCGTCGCGGCCTTCATCCAGGTAGTCCACCGTGCGGGGGACCGGGCACGCGATCTCCGACGCCGTGCCCTCGAGCACGCGCTGGACCTTGTCCGGGTCCATGCCGAACTCGCCGTGCGACTTCTTGCCGTACTGGGAGATGATCAGCGCCGAGACGCCGACCGCGTGCGGCGTCGCCATCGACGTGCCCTGCAGCCACTGGTAGTAGCCGACCCGGCCGTCGGCCGCCGTCGCCTTCTGGACGCCCGCGGCGACACCGGCCGGCGTCAGGTTGCCCGCCGCGTCGATGTTGCCCTCGGCGACACCGACGTTCTTCGGGTACGTCGAGAGGATCTCGTTCTCGACCGTGCGGAACCACGGCGTGCCGAAACCGTCGCGGAAGTAACCGCCCGGCGCGGAAACCGAGATCTGCTCGGTGCCGTAGTTCGAGTAGTCCGCCTTCGCCTGCGACGGCCCGAACGCGCCGACGCCGATCGTGTGGTTGCCCTCGACCGGCAGGTTCAGGCAGGACGTGTTGTCGATCGTGCGCGGGTGCGTCGTGTTGGCCGGGTAGTCCGGGCTCGTGGTGTCCGGCAGCGGCGCGCCGAGGTCGGTGTGCTCGTTGCCCAGCGCGACCACCATCGTGACGCCCTTGCGGTGCGCGTAGTTCAGCGCGCGCTGCGTCGCCTCGATGATCGTGCGCTGCTCGGCCTGCTCGGCGGGCGTGTCCGCCGGGTTCGCCGTGCAGTTGTACAGCCACGGGTCGGTGTAGAACGACATGTTGACGACGTCGATGCCCGCGTCGCCGGCGTAGGTCAGCGCGTCGACGGTCGGCTGCAGGAAGAAGTAGCCCGAGTCCTGGCCCGCGCGGATGTTCACCAGCGACACGTTCGGCGCGACGCCCGAAACGCCGAAGCCGTTGGCCGCGGCGGCGATCGTGCCGGCGACGTGCGTGCCGTGGCCGCCGTCGTCGTGGTTGACCGGGTCGACGCAGCCGCGGAACTCGCACGGACCGTCGACCTCGACGCCGTTGACGTCGAACGGGATGTCCTTGACGAAGTTGCGCGAGTCGGCCGCGTCGAAGTTCGGCGCGATGTCCGGGTGCGTGCCGTCGATGCCGGTGTCGATGACGCCGACCTTGACCTGCTTGCTGCCCGGCTGCTTGGTGCGCGAAAGGTCGGAGCGGACGGACTTGAGGCCCCAGAGCTGGTCGTCCAGCGGGTCCATCCCGACGGCCTTGTTCGCGGCGGCCTTCTTCGACGCCGCGGCGCCGCGGCCTTCCTTCTCGACGTTGTCCTTCTTGGCCTTCTTGCCGTTCTTCGGCAGCGAGCCGATGACCTGGGCCTTGGCCGCGCCGAACACGGCCCGGTTCGCCGAGACGCGCTCGGTGAACCCAGTGGCCGGGGCGCTGGCCTTGATGAGGCCGACGGCGGTGTTGGTCTCCAGCACGGTGCCGCCGGCGGCCTTGACGGCCTGCTGGACGGTGCCGATGCTCTGCGTGTCCTTGGCGAGCACGGTGAACTCGGTCGCCGGGCCGGACAGCGCGGGCTGCGCCGACGCGACCGGGACCGCGACGGCCGAGATCGCCCCGAACAGCGGGACGGCCATGGCCGCGGCGAGAAGCCTGGGTCTCTTCACGATTCTCCTCCTCGGGAAAGCGGTTCCTGCGCACCGTATAGACCGGACATAGCGCAAACAACGGCCAAACGTACGTTATGGAACAACCGACTTCTGCTCCGCGAAGTGACAAGCTGACAAATGACCGTCCGTCCTGGGCACCAGCTCCGGGACCTCCGTCGCGCACCGGTCCTGCGCCTTCCAGCAGCGCGTGCGGAACCGGCACCCGGACGGGGGGTCCAGGGGACTCGGCACGTCGCCGGTCAGCCGGATCACCTGCCGCTGCCCGCGCACGGCCGGGTCGGCCACCGGCACCGCCGACAGCAGCGCCTGGGTGTACGGGTGGGACGGTCGCTCGTAGATCTCTTCGTCCGTCCCGATCTCGACGATCTTGCCGAGGTACATCACCGCGACCCGGTTGGACAGGTGCCGCACCACGGACAGGTCGTGCGCGATGAACACGTACGACAGCCCGAACTCGGTCTGCAGGTCGCCGAGCAGGTTCATCACCTGCGCCTGGATCGAGACGTCCAATGCGGACACCGGCTCGTCGCAGATGATCACCTTGGGGCGCAACGCGAGCGCCCGCGCGATGCCGATGCGCTGGCGCTGCCCGCCGGAGAACTGGTGCGGGTAGCGGTTGAGGTGCTCGGGGTTGAGCCCGACGACCTCCAGCAGCTCCTGCACCTTCGTCGCGCGCGACCCCTTGGGCGCGACGTCGGGGTGGATCTCGAACGGCTCGCCGACGATGTCGCCGACGGTCATCCGGGGGTTCAGCGACGTGTACGGGTCCTGCAGCACGATCTGGATCTCGCGCCGCAGTTTCCGGAGTTCGTTGCCCTTCATGGAAAAGATGTCGCGACCTTCGAATTTCGCCGCGCCCGCGGTCGGTTCTTCCAGGCGCATCAGCACCTGGGCCAAAGTGGACTTGCCGCAGCCGGACTCGCCGACGACGCCGAGCGTTTCGCCCGGCAGCAGGTCGAACGAGACGCCGTCGACGGCCTTGACCTGACCGATCGTGCGCTTGAACAGGACGCCGGTGCGGACCGGGAAGTACTTCTTCAGGTCGGTGATCGAGAGGATGGGATCAGGCACGGGAGTTCACCACCTCTTCGGCGAAGTGGCACGCGCTGGTCCGGCCGAAGCCGATGCCGTGCGGCGGCGGGACTTCTTCGCTGCACCGCGCTTCGGCTCGCTTGCACCGCGGGTGGAACGGGCAGCCCGGCGGGATGTCGAGCAGGCTCGGCGGCAGGCCCTTGATGGTCTCCAGTGTCTGTCCTTTGAGGTCGAGCCGCGGCAGCGAGTCCATCAGGGCGGCGGTGTACGGGTGGGCCGGCGCGCGGAACAGCTCGACGACGTCGGCCTGTTCGACGATCCGCCCCGCGTACATCACGGCGATCCGGTCGGCGACCTCCGCGACCACCCCGAGGTCGTGGGTGATCAGCACCAGGCCCATCTTGCGTTCGGCCTGGATCTCGCCCAGGAGGTCCATGATCTGGGCCTGCACGGTGACGTCGAGGGCGGTGGTCGGCTCGTCGGCGATGAGCAGGTCCGGGTCGAGCGCCAGGGACATGGCGATCATCGCGCGCTGGCGCATGCCGCCGGAGAACTGGTGCGGGTAGTCCTTGATCCGGCGTTCCGCCGCCGGGATGCGGACGGTGTCGAGCAGCTCGATCGCCCGCTTCCGCGCGTCCTTTTTGGACATACCGAGCCGGACGCGCAGCTGTTCCTCGATCTGGAAGCCCACGGTGAACACGGGGTTCAGCGCGGACAGCGCGTCCTGGAAGATCATCGCGATCTCGCTGCCGCGCACTTCGCGACGACGTTCTTCGGACGCCGTCAGCAGGTCCTCGCCGCGCCAGCGGACGGCACCGGCGGTGATCACGCCCGGCGGCATGTCGAGGATCCCCATCACCGTCTGCGCGGTGACGCTCTTCCCGGAGCCGGATTCGCCGAGCACGGCCAGGGTTTCGCCCGCGTGCACGGAGTAGCCGACGCCGTTGAGCACGTTCGCGACGCCGTCGGACGTCCGGAACTCGACGTGCAGGTCCTCAACTTCGAGCAGGAGTTCGTTGTCGGACAAGAGGATCTACCTCGACTTCGGATCGAGCGCGTCGCGGATGCCGTCGCCCAGCATCACGAAGGCCAGCACGGTCAGGGTGACGAAGGCGCCGGGGAACAGCAGCATGTGCGGGTCGTTGCGGAAGTAGTCCCGCGAGTCGCTGATCATCACGCCCCACGAGATCACCGGCGGGCGCACGCCGATGCCGAGGTAGGCCAGCGTCGCTTCGGCGCCGATGAACGCGCCGAGCGCGATGGTCGCGTACACGAGCACCGGCGCGAGGGTGTTCGGCAGCAGGTGGCGGAAGATGATCCGCGGCGTGCTCGCGCCGAGACCGCGGGCGGCCTTGACGTAGTCGAGCTGCTTGGCCACCAGCGTCGCCGAGCGCATGATGCGCATGGCGACCGGCCAGCTCAGCACCGCGATCGAGCAGACCACCTGGACGATGATGGTGACCGCGCCGGGGTTCGAGCCGGGCGCGTTGAACGTCGTCAGGATGACGATCGCGCCGAGCACGAACGGCAGGCCGGCGAAGATGTCGCCGAACCGCGACAGCAGGCTGTCGACGAGCCGGCCGTAGTAGCCGGCGAGGATGCCGACGACCGATCCGATGAGGACGGTCAGCAGCGTCGCGAACACCCCGACCAGCACCGAGGCGCGGGTGCCGTAGATGGTGCGGGCGTAGACGTCCTGGCCCTGGTTGTCGTAGCCGAACCAGGCGTCGCCGGACGGGCCTTCGTTGGCGTGCGTGAGGTCGCTGAAACCTGCGTCACGCGAGCTGAACAGGCCGGGCGCGATCGCGACCAGCACGATCAGCACGATGATCACGGCCGCGGCGACGAACGCCGGCTTGCGCCGCAGCTGGCGCCACGCGTCGCTCCACAGGCTGCGGGGTTTCTGCGGACTGGTGGCGGAGTCGTCGACACGGGACAGCTCGGCCGCGTCGGCCCCGCCGCCGCCCACCAGGTTCGGGTCAGTCATAGCGGATCCTCGGGTCGAGAACGGCGTAGAGCAGGTCGACGATCAGGCTCATCAGCAGGTACACCAGCACCAGCAGGACGACCACGCCGACGACGGTCGCGCTCTCCCGGTTCTGGATGCCGCGGAAGATGAGCCCGCCCAGGCCGTTGATGTTGAACACGCCTTCGGTGACGATCGCGCCGCCCATCAGGGCGCCGAGGTCGGTGCCGAGGAAGGTCAGCACCGGGATCACCGAGTTGCGCAGCAGGTGGACGAGCACGACCCGGCTCTGCGGCTGGCCCTTCGCGATCGCCGTCCGGACGTAGTCGGCGCGGCGGTTTTCGGCGATGCTCGTTCTCGCCAGCCGGGCGACGTAGGCCATCGACAGGCTGCCGAGCGCGATGCCGGGCACGATGAGCTCGCCGATGCCCGGGTCGTCCGACACGCTGGCCTCGATCAGCCCGAGGCCGTTGCTGCCCAGGGCCAGCTGCAGCACGATCGCCGTGACGAACACCGGCAGCGAGATCAGGAACGTCGTCGAGACCAGGACCAGGTTGTCGAGGAAACCCTTGCCGCGCAAGCCGGTCAGCACGCCGGCGGTCAGGCCGATGAGGGCCTCGATGACCACGGCGATCACGGCCAGGCGCAGCGTGATCGGGTACGACGTGGCGATCAGCTCGCCGACGGACGTGCCGTTGAAGGTTTCGCCCCAGTCGCCGGTGAACAGGCTCCCGAGGTACTTGAAGTACTGCACGAAGATGTTGTCGTCCAGGTGGAACTTCTGGGTCATCTGGGCGATGTAGGCCGGCGGGCAGGCGGCCTGGCCGCACTTGCCGGAGAACGGGTCGCCGGGCACGGCCCAGACCAGGACGTAGATGAGGAAGGTGGTGCCGAAGAACACCGGGATCAGCTGGAGCAGCCGTCGCAGGACATAGCGGGTCATGACGTTCCTAGTGCGCGCCGGCCGTCGTGAGTGGCAATTCGGGTTCTAACCCTGATTACCACTCACGACGGCGTGGTGGTGGTTACGGCAGGTCAGCGCGTCACTACTTCTTCAGGACCTCGATGGACGGGTAGTCCGGCATGCGGCGGAAGTCCAGCGCGGCCGACTTGAGGTTCTTCGACTTGGCCGCGACGCCCTTCTCGTCCCACACCGGGATCGTCGGCAGGTCCTTCGCGATGAGGTCCTCGGCCTGCTGGTACAGCTTGACCGCGGCGTCCTTGTTGGCCGTCGCGTCCGCCTGCGCGAGGAGCGCGTCGACCTGCGGGTTCGAGTAGGTCGAGTCGTTCGAGGACCCACCGGTCTTGAAGATCGGGTTGAGGAAGTCCTCGATGGACGGGTAGTCCGCCGACCAGTCCGAACGGCCCATGCCGGTCAGCTTGTGCCCGGTCACGATGCTGCGCCACTGGCCGAAGTCGGTCGCGGGCACGAAGTCGCACTCGACGCCGAGGGTGTTCTTGATGCTGTTGCACGCCGCGACCAGCGGTTCCTTGCGGCCACCGTCCGCGTTGGACGCGATGGTCAGCTTGCCCGTGAACCCGGACTTCTGGAAGGCCTCCTTGGCCGCCGCCGGGTCGTACTTGCAGAACTGGCAGACGCCGGGCCGCGCGCCGGGGATGCCCTGCGAGATGTAGCCGTCGGCCGGCACGTAGGTGTCGTTCATGACGGTCTTGGTGATCTGCGCGCGGTCGATCGACATCGAGATGGCCTTGCGCAACTCGAGGTTGTTGTACCCGGGCACGTAGTACGGGATGGCGATGGTGCTGATGCCGAGCAGGTGGCCGGTGACGAGCCGGTCGCCGAGGTCGGACTTGTACTTGCCGCCCGCGACCGCCGACGGCGGCAGCGCCTCCATGAAGTCGAGCCGCCCGCTCAGCAGGTCCTGGTAGGCGGTCTCCTGGCTGGCGTAGATCTTGATGTCGAGGTCCTTGAAGTGGACCTTGTCGTCACCCTTGTAGTCGTCGTTGCGGGTGAGCTTGATGTCCTGGTTCGGCGTCCGCGAGACGAACTTCATCGGGCCGTTGCCGATGGGGTGCTGCTCGAAGCCCTTGGGGTCCTTGAAGAACACGTCGGGCAGCGGCGCGAAGGCCTGGTAGCCGACCTTGATGTCGAACACGGAGAACGGCGCGTCCAGGGTCACCTGGAACTCGTAGTCGCCCTTCTGCACCAGGCCGGACATCTTGTCCGTGGTGGGCTTGGCGTTCTCGTCCTCGGGGTGGACGTCCTTGTACCCCTGGATGTTCGAGAAGAAGTCGGTGTTGAGCTGGCCGTTGGGCGCGTAGGCGCCGTAGTTCCAGGCGTCGATGAAGTTGTGCGCCTTCACCTCGGTGCCGTCGTGGAACTTCCAGCCCTGCTTGATCTTGATGTCGTAGACCTTGGAATCGGTCGTGGTGATCGAGTCGGCCATCAGGTTGAACGGCTTGGCGTCCGCGCCCTTGAAGCCGACCAGCGTGGCGAACATGACCTGGATCGCCTTGGTGCCGCCGAGGTCGTTGATGTTCGTCGGGACCAGCGCGTTCTGCGGCTCGGTGCCGTAGACGCTGACCGTGCCGTCCGGGTCGGTCTCGCCGGCTCCCGCAGAGCTGCCCGACCCGCCACCGCACGCGGCGAGCACGAGTGCCAGCGAAGTCATCACCACCGTGGGTCCCCAGAGCCTGCGCGAACGACGCATGATCCCCTCCATATCCGGTGTGTCCGAAAGGTGAGACGCACGCTATCGGGGCGGGTGAAGCTGATCACGGACTGCGGTGTTGCAAATGTGTGACGGTCGTCGGGACCACCTGGTTGGAGCACAACCAACGTAGGAATCCGGATACTCCGGACGGCCTAGCGCGGACAGGTGGTCATCGGACGCTCACCCACGGTTTGCTTGCGGCGCAAGTCTTTTCGGGTGGCCGAACGGTCGGTCAGGGCGCAAGGGGGCGGCTCGGTCGGTTGTGGACCGCGCCGACGCTGGAGTGATGCCGCGCGGCCTCGGCGGGTGCCGCGGGAGGGGCCGCCGGTCAGGCCAGCGACAGGGCGATGCCGTCGAGGATGTCGTGCTCGCTGACCACCAGCTCCGTCGGCCCGCCCCGGGCCGCCAGCTGCTCGGCCAGGGTCTGGACCACCACCGCGCCGCCGCCGATCACGTCGACCCGGCCCGGGTGGATCACCGGGTTGGCCGCCCGCTGCGCGTGGTTCTCCGACAGCAGGCGCGCGGCCAGCCGGTCGATGTCCGCCGCGCCCAATGTGGACAGGTGCACCCGCTCGCTGTCGTACTCCGGCAGCCCCAGCGCGATCGCCGACAGCGTCGTCACCGTGCCCGCCACACCCACCCAGGTGCGCGCGCGGGCGACGTCGACCACGTCGAACGCCTCGGTCAGCACCTTGCCCGCCAGGTCGCGGGCGGCGGCGATCTCGTCCGCGGCCGGCGGGTCGCTCTTGAGCGCGCGCTCGGTGATGCGGACGCAGCCGATGTCGACCGACTTCGCGGCGAGCACCTCGGCCCGGCGGCCGTCCCACGTGCCGAGGACCAGCTCGGTCGAGCCGCCGCCGACGTCGGCCACCACGAACGGGCCGTCGTCCGGGTCCTGCTCGCCGACCGCGCCGGTGAAGGACAGCCGCGCTTCCTCGTCGCCGGTGATCACCTCGGCCTCGACGCCCAGGGTCTCGCGGGTCATGCGGAAGAAGTCGTCGCGGTTCTTCGCGTCGCGGGTCGCGGAGGTGGCGACCATGCGCACCTTCTCGACGCCCTTGCGCCGCGCGGCGATCGTGTAGTCGGCGAGCGCGACCCTCGTGCGTTCGATGGCTTCGGGGGCCAGCTGCCCGGTGGCGTCGACACCCTGGCCGAGCCGGACGATCCGCATCTCGCGGTGCAGGTCGCGCAGGTCGACCGTGCCGTCGTGACGTGGCGTCAGCTCGGCGACGAGCAGGCGGATGGAGTTGGTCCCACAGTCGATCGCGGCAACACGAGGCATGCGATCACCCTAACCGGCGGGCGTCGGCCCCACGGTCGTGGTCGTCGTGGTCGTGGTCACCGAGGTGATCGTCCCGCACGTCGGGGGCGGCGGCGTGGTCGTCGGATTCGGCGTGGTCTCGCCGGTTCCGGTCGTCGTCGGGGGCGGCGGGGTGGTCGTCGTCGACGTTTCGGTCGCGGTCGTGACCGTCGTGGTCGGCGCCGGGCAAGCCGGCTTCGACGTGGTCGGCCCGGTCGAAGTCGAGCCCGGGGTGGTCGGCGTCGTCGTGGGCGCGCTCGGCGTCGTCGTCGGGACCGGTGGGGGCGGGATCGCCGGCGGCGCGGGGAGCGCCGCCGCGTTCGGCGCGCCGACCGGGACCGTGCTGTCCGGCACCTGCATGATCCCGTTGCGGTAGGCCTCGGCCCAGAGGATCACGGTGTTCACGTACGTGTCGGAGTTGTTGTACCGGTAGATCGCGCCGCGCAGCTGGTCCGGGTTCGACAGGTCGAACCCGCCCGAGCAGAGGTAGCGGCCGGTCGCCAGCGCCGCGTCGAAGATGTTGTTCGGGTCGGACTTGCCGTCGCCGTTGCCGTCGGAGGCGTAGCCCTTCCACGTCGCCGGGATGAACTGCGTCGGGCCGACCGCGCGGTCCCACACCGGGTCCGTGTCGAGCTCGCCGTGGTCGGTGTCCGGGATCGCGGCGAACCCGCCCTGGCCGTTGAGCTCGGGGCCGAGGATCGGTTCGCGGGTGGTGCCGGCGGCGTCGACGTACCCGCCGCGCGCGTGGTTGGACTCGATCCGGCCGATGCTGGCGATCAGCGCCCAGTCGATGTGGCACGCGGGCAGCTCGCGGCCGAGGATGTCGGCGGCGTTCTTGTACGCGGCGAGCGCGGTGGCCGGGATGCCGAGGGGGCCGTCGGGGAGTTCGTACGCCGGGAGCGGCAGCGGGGTGGGCGCGCCGGGCAGGGTGCCGTCGACGGCGATCTGCTGGATGGCGGCGTTGCCGGGGTCGTAGCCCTGGGCGAGGGCGGCGTCGCGGGTGTGGTCACCGGTGCCGCCGAGCCAGCCGAGCGTGCCGCCGCCGGCGAGCAACGCCGGGACCACCGCGAAGATGCCGGTGATCAGCGGGAACGCGGTGCGGTGCCGGAGCCCGAATCTTCGGGCGTGACTCCCGACTGCGTCAGGCAGCCGCCGCACGCGCATCGCTCGAACCCCTCCTGGCCGGTCGCACCCTCGGGTGACAGCCTGCCGTACCCGGGGCCCGGTTTCACCCCTTCGGGAGTCTGGATCTCACCGAATCAGGGTTTTCGCTCACCCAGACCAGTTATCTGTTCACGACCCGCGAGCGTTACGCGGCGCAGTCCCCCGAGGGCCACCCGTTCGCCTTAAGGAGCGCCAGCGTCTCGTCACCGAACGGGTTCACGCCCGGGCCGACCGCGAGCGAGTGGGCGACGTGCACGTGCAGGCACTTGACGCGGCCGGGCATGCCACCGGCGGTGACCTGGTGCCCGAGCGGCTCGATCGCGTCGCGCTCGGCGAGGTAGGTCTCGTGGCAGCGCTGGTACTGGGCGGCCAGCTCCGGGTCGGTGGTGAGCCGCTCGGTCATCTCCTTCATCAACCCGGACGCCTCGATCGTGCCGATCATCGAGTTCAGCTTCGGGCAGGTCAGGTAGTAGAGCGTCGGGAACGGCGTGCCGTTCTCCAGCCGCGGGCTGGTCTGCACCACGGACGGGTGCCCGCCCGGGCACCGCGCGGCCACCGCCCGCAGCGCCCGCGGCGGCCGTCCGAGCTGCTCCGCGATGGTCTCGCGGTCGGCGTCGGTGACGGGCTCGTACCGGTGCTGCTGCGTGCTGTTCACGCGGTCAAGGTTAGAGCGTGCACTTCAGCCGCCGGAGACCTGGTTCCAGAGGTTCTCGTACCAGGAGCCGTCCGGGACCTGCTGCTGTCCCTGCTGCGGCGCCGCGTCCGGAGCCTTGTCCTCCGGGAGCTGCACGATGTACGGCGTCTCGCCCGGCTTGACGTACCGCAGCCGCCGCCGGGCTTCCGCCTCGATCTGCGCCGGGTCGCTCAGCTCCGCCTTGCGGCCCTGGAGCTGGGCGACCGTCTGCTGCAGCTGGGCCTGCTGCGCCTGCTGTTCGCGGATCTCGGTCCGCTGGGCGAGGTAGGTGCGCAGGGGCACGGCGATGGTGAACGCCAGCGCGCACACCACGATCGCCACCACCGCCGCGCGGCGGGTGGTGGACATGCCGAGCACCTTCGCCGCACCGGACGCGCGCTTCGCCGCCAGGCTCCGGCGCAGCCGGGTCCGGGTCGTCTCCACGTCGCCGGTGCGGCGGCGCGCCGCGGTCGTGCCGTCGGCGGTCCGGGGTGGCCGGGAGCCCGGGCTCCCCGCGCGCGCGGCTTCGGGCCGGCGGGCTCGCGAAGCCCCACCGGCCCGGGCGGCCCCGCCGCTGCCGCGACGTCCGCGCGTCGTCCTCCCCCGGTCCGCCATCGGCGATCAGCCCTCGGCGCTGAACCGCGGGAAGGCCAGCTCGCCGGCGTACCGGGCGGCGTCACCGAGGGTCTCCTCGATGCGCAGCAGCTGGTTGTACTTGGCGATCCGCTCGCCGCGGGCCGGGGCACCGGTCTTGATCTGGCCGACGCCGGTGGCGACCGCCAGGTCCGCGATGAACGTGTCCTCGGTCTCGCCGGAGCGGTGGCTCATCATCGACTTGTAGCCGAACGACGTCGCCAGCGAGATCGCGTCGAGCGTCTCCGACAGCGTGCCGATCTGGTTGACCTTCACCAGCAGCGCGTTGGCGGCGCGGCGGGTGATGCCCTCCTCGAGGCGGTCCGGGTTGGTGACGAACAGGTCGTCGCCGACGATCTGGACCTTCTCGCCGATGTCGGCGGTCAGGGTGACCCAGCCGTCCCAGTCGTCCTCGCTGAGCGGGTCCTCGATGGAGACCATCGGGTAGTCGCGGATGAGTTCGGCGTAGTACGCCGACATCTGCTCGGCGCTCTTCTTGCTGCCTTCGAAGGTGTACGCGCCGTCGGCGAAGAACTCCGTCGCGGCGACGTCCAGCGCGAGCGCGACGTCGCGGCCCGGGGTGTAGCCGGCCTTCTCGATGGCCTGCAGGATCAGGTCGAGCGCCTCGCGGTTGTTCGCCAGGTTCGGCGCGAAGCCGCCTTCGTCGCCGAGACCGGTCGACAGGCCGCGGCCCTTCAGGACCGACTTCAGCGAGTGGTAGACCTCGGCGCCCCAGCGCAGGGCCTCGCGGAAGGTCTCCGCGCCGATCGGCGCGATCATGAACTCCTGCACGTCGACGTTGCTGTCCGCGTGCGAACCGCCGTTGAGGATGTTCAGCATCGGCACCGGCAGCACGTGCGCGTTCGGGCCGCCCAGGTAGCGGAAGAGCTCCAGCTCGGCCGACTCCGCGGCGGCCTTCGCGACGGCCAGCGAGACGCCGAGGATGGCGTTCGCGCCGAGGCGGGACTTCGCCGGCGTGCCGTCGAGGTCGACCAGCTTCTGGTCGACGATCCGCTGGTCGACGGCTTCGATGCCGACCATCTCCGGGCCGATCTCGTCGAGCACCGCGGCGACCGCGCGCTCGACGCCCTTGCCGTTGTAGCGGCCGGTGTCGCCGTCCCGCAGCTCGACCGCTTCGTGCTCACCGGTCGACGCACCCGACGGGACCGCGGCCCGCGCCAGCGTGCCGTCGTCGAGGGCCACCTCCACCTCGACCGTCGGGTTGCCACGCGAGTCCAGAATCTCGCGCGCGCCTACCTGCTCGATGAGAGCCACGCCATGCTCCTCGGTGCGTCTTGCCTGCGATTACGCGCCCAGCCTAGCCGTCCTGGCTGTTCACCCGTTGGAGGACTCACCGCCCGCGCGGACGGCCTGCCAGCCCGGCGGCAGTTCGACGGTCTCGGACGTCTGCTGCCAGAACGTCCAGCTGTTGCCCCCGAGATCGGCGACGGTGAACACGCGGGCGCCGTAGGGCTGGTCCTGCGGCGGCTCCAGCTCGCCTTCCTCGGCGAGGGCCGTCTCGACGCGCTCGTAGACGCTGTCGACGTCGTCGACGTAGAGGATGTTGAGCTGGCCGACCGGCCCGTCGACGCCCTTGGCCTGCCAGTAGTCCGGGCCGACGCCCGCGATCTGGATCCGCGCCTCACCCGCGCGCAGCGTCGCCTGGAACACCTCGCCCGCCCCGTCGCAGAACCGGACCTCCTCGGTGAACCCGAAGACCCTGGTCAGCCAGGCGAGTGCCGCGGTGGCATCGGCGTAGTACAGGTAGGGCGCCAGGCCCCGGTACGGGCTGCTCATGGCGGAACAGTCCACCACGTCCCGATCGGCGGCGTGTGCAACCCCCTCTTCCGAGGTAACGTGGGAGTGACCATGACGGACGCCGCAGCTGCTTCGCAGCCTCCCGAGGAGTCGCGGTTTCATGCCTTCCGCCAGGCCGAAGATCTGGTCGCCCGCCGCCGCCCGCTGGACGCGCTGAAGGCGTTGCAACCGTTGCTGGAGACGGAAACCGACAAGCCGTCGGTACACCTCCTGGCCGGGCGCGCGTACTTCCACTCCGCCCAGCTGCGCCGCGCCGAGCAGGCGTTCACGCGGGTGCTGGAGCTGGACCCGACCGACCACTACGCCCGGTTCATCCTCGGCCGGACGCTGCAGCGCCTCGGCCGGTTCGTCGAAGCCCTGGCCCAGATGCGGATGGCGTCGGCGATGAACCCGGTCCCGGAGTACCTCGAGGCGATCAGCGAGGTCAAGGCGCACATCGCCCTGCGCGACTCCTGAGCCACCAGGGCCGAACGGCCCGGGCGGCATCGGACTTTCGGCCGATCAAGGCGGGCCCCTCGGCCGATCCGCGCCACCCCGGTGAGCGGCGAAGCTGGTTCCAGACCGTTACGAGGGAGGAACCGAAATGTCGATCTTCGTCACCCTGGGCGCCTACGCCGGGTTGCTGCTGCTGGTCCTGATGGCCGTCACGCCGTTCTTCGCCGACCGGGAGCTCTAAGGCGCCACACTCGCTTCGGCGTAGGCGTCCGCCGCACTGAACACGTCCTGGCCGTACGCGACCCCCGCGTTGTAGAACAGGATCGCCCGCCACCAGCCCGCCGGCGTGCCGAGGTCGTCGCCGCCCGAACACAGGTACCGCGCCGCAGTGAAGGCCGCGTCGTCCACGTTCTGCGGGTCCGGCGCTCCGCCATCGCCGTTGGCCCGCTCCTGGTACTTCTTCCACGTCGACGGCAGGAACTGCAGCGGGCCGATCGCGTGGTCCCACGACTTGTCGCCGTCGAGCTTGCCGCCGTCGGTGTCGTGCACCGCCGGGACGCCCGGCGAACCGTCCAGCGGCGGCCCGACCACCGGCTTGACGACCCGGCCGCTCGCGGCGATCGCCGACAGGTCGAAATCCCCGCGCTCGGTCTCCACCCGGCCGATGCCCGCCAGGGTCGCCCACGACAGGTGGCACGTCGGCTTCTGCCGCTGCATCCACATCTCCGCCCGGCCGTACGCGGCGAGCACGCGCGCCGGCAGGTGGGTCTTGTCCGCGACGCGGGTCGCCCACGCGTCCAGCTCGGCCTGGTCGGACACCGCGGGCCGGTCGACCGGCGCGGCGAGCCCGGCGCGCGGTGACTCCGCGCCGGGCTGCGGGCGCTGCTCCGGGATGGCCAGCGCCGGCTGGACCGGCGGCGGCGCGGCGGGCGCGTCCGGGTTCCGGACACCGATGGTGACGACCAGGACCACGCCGGTGAGCACCAGCCCCAGCGCGAGGGCGATCCGGCCGACGTACCGCCTGGGCGGGCCGCCCGGGGGCGACGACGGAGGCGTGACGGTCGGCTGAGCGGTATCGGCCACCCGATCAGGTTACGGAGCCACTCAAGAGGGACCCCCGGAAGCCTGACCAGGCAAGCGGATGGTTAAAACAAGCCCACTGCCAGCGACATCACAGATTTCGTTATCGAGTCGACGCGCAAGGCCCTGACCTGCGGTTACCCTAACCTAACTTCCGATCCATGCCCTGTTTGTCCGGTTGCATCGTTTCGAGCGGCCGCCGGCGCGCTGGACTTACAGGTGAGCCTTACCTAAAACCATCTCGGAAGCAGAAAACTCAGGGAGGCGGACCGGTGTTGTTCTCGAGCGCGCTGATCGGGCTGCGCGAAGGCCTGGAAGCCGCGCTGGTCGTCAGCATCCTGGTGGCGTTCCTGGTCAAGACCGACCGCCGCCACGCGCTGCGCTGGGTGTGGCCGGGCGTCGGCGCCGCGGTGCTGCTGTCGGTCGCCGTCGGCGCGGTCCTGACCTACACGACGGCCCAGCTCTCCTTCGAGCACCAGGAGCTGCTCGGCGGCAGCCTCTCGATCGTCGCCGTCGTCTTCGTCACCGCGATGATCTTCTGGATGCGCAAGGCGTCGAAGAGCATCGCCGCCGAGCTGCGCGGCAAGATGGACGACGCGCTCGACGTCGGCCCGCTGGCCGTCCTGCTGCTGTCCTTCCTCGCGGTCGGGCGCGAAGGGCTCGAGACCGCGGTGTTCTTCTACTCCGCCGTCCAGACCGCGCAGTCGGACACCGTGCAGCCGCTGATCGGCTTCGCCATCGGCATCGCGGCCGCGGTCGTCCTGGCCTACCTGCTCTACCGGGGCGCCGTCCGGTTCAACCTGGGCAAGTTCTTCACGATCACCGGCGTCCTGCTCGTGTTCGTCGCCGCCGGCGTGCTCGGCTACGGCCTGCACGACCTGCAGGAAGCCGCCTTCCTGCCGGGCATCGGCACGCTCGCGTTCGACGCTTCGAACACCCTGCCCGAGACGTCCTGGTACGGCGCCCTGCTCAAGGGCATCTTCAACTACTCGCAGCAGACGACCGTGCTGCAGGCCATCGCGTGGGTCGCCTACGTCGTCATCGTGCTGCCCCTTTTCCTCAAGCCCAGCAAGAAGACCGCGCCGGCGCCCGCCGCCGCGGCCGCCCCGAAGGAGTGACCGTGCGCAAGACCACCCCGCTGGCCGTCCTGGCCAGTGCCGCCGTGGCCCTGACCCTGGCCGCGTGCGACAGCCAGGGCACCACCGGCGACGAGAGCGGGTCCACCCCGGGCCCGATCAAGGTCTCGGCATCCGACACCGCCTGCGAGGTCTCGGCCACCACGGCCAACGCGGGCAACGTCACCTTCGAGATCACCAACAAGGGCAGCAAGGTCACCGAGTTCTACCTCTACGCCGAGGGCGACCGGATCATGGGCGAGGTCGAGAACATCGCGCCCGGCCTGAACCGCCGGCTGATCGTCGAGGTCGCCGACGGAGGCAAGTACCAGACCGCGTGCAAGCCGGGCATGGCCGGCAACGGCATCCGCGGCGACTTCACCGTCACCGGCGGCGCGCCCAAGCAGAACGACGCGAACGCGCAGAAGGCGCAGGCGACCAAGAGCTACAACGACTACATCGCGAACAACACCGCCGCCCTCGAAGAGGAGACGGCCAAGTTCGTCGACCTCGTCAAGGCGGGCAAGACCGACGAGGCGAAGGCCGCGTACGCGCGCACCCGCGTCTACTACGAACGCATCGAGCCGGTGGCCGAGAAGTTCGGCGACCTGGACCCGGCGATCGACGTCCGCGAGGCCGACCTCGAGCCGGGCCAGCAGTTCACCGGCTTCCACCGGCTGGAGAAGGACCTGTTCAAGACCGGCCTGCAGGCCGACAGCCCGCAGATCGCGGACAAGCTGCTCACCGACGTCAAGGACCTCGTCGCGAAGACGAAGACCCTGGAACTGACGGCGCTCGACCTCGCGAACGGCGCGAAGGGCCTGCTCGACGAGGTCGCGACCGGCAAGATCACCGGCGAGGAGGAGACCTTCTCGCACACCGACCTCTGGGACTTCCAGGCCAACCTGGACGGCTCGAAGGGCGCGATCACCTCGCTGCGGCCGGTGCTGCAGGCGAAGGACCCGGCCCTGGTGTCCACTTTGGACAAGGAGTTCGCGAACGTCCAGGGTCTGCTGGACAAGCAGCGCGCGGGTGACGGCTTCAAGCTCTACACGGACCTTTCCCAGGACCAGGTCAAGGAGTTCGCCTCGGCCGTCGACGCGCTGAGCGAGCCGCTGAGCAAGGTTGCGGAGGTCGTCTCGAAGTGACGTCGACAGAGGGCACGCGGGTTTCGCGGCGGAAGCTCTTCGGCCTGGCGGGCGCGGGGGTCGCGCTCGCCGGGGCGGGGGCCGCCGCCGGGATCGGGATCGACAAGGCGACGGGCAGCGCCGAGGCGGCGGTGAACACCGTCGGCTTCGACGGCGAGCACCAGGCCGGCATCGTCACGCCGACCCAGGCGAACTTGCACTTCGCGGCCCTCGACGTCACCACGAAGGACCGCGAGAAGCTGCGGCAGCTGCTGAAGACGTGGACCGACGCGGCCCGCCGGATGACGGCGGGCCAGGAGGTCGTGGCCGGCGGCGCGGTCGACGGCGGCCAGTACGCGCCGCCCGGCGACACCGGCGAGGCGCTCGACCTGCCGGCGTCGAACCTGACGCTGACCATCGGCTTCGGGCCGTCGCTGTTCGACGGCCGGTTCGGCCTGGCGGGCAAGCGCCCGGCGCAGCTGATCGACCTGCCGCTGTTCCCGAAGGACAAGCTCGACCCCGCCCGCAGCGGCGGCGACCTGTGCATCCAGGCCTGCGCGGACGACCCGCAGGTGGCGGTGCACGCGGTCCGCAACCTGGTGCGCCTCGGCTTCGGCGTCACCGAGGTCCGCTGGTCGCAGCTCGGGTTCGGCCGCAGCTCGTCGACGTCCCGGGCGCAGGCGACGCCGCGGAACCTGTTCGGTTTCAAGGACGGCACGAACAACATCAAGTCCGAGGACACGGACTTCCTGCGCGACCAGGTGTGGGCCGCGCCGGGTGACGGCCCGGCGTGGATGACGGGCGGCTCGTTCCTGGTGGCGCGCCGGATCCGGATGCACATCGAGACGTGGGACCGCGAAACCCTCGAGGGCCAGCAGCAGATCGTCGGCCGCACGAAGGGCACCGGCGCGCCGCTGGGCCAGACCGCGGAGTTCGACGAGCTGGACCTCGACGTCGGCGGCGCGGGCGGCGAGAAGGTGATCCCGGATGACGCCCACGTTCGGCTGGCCTCGCACCAGGCGCTGAACGGCGTCCGGATCCTGCGCCGCGGCTACAACTTCGTCGATGGCTCCGACGGCGTCGGGCACCTCGAGGCGGGGTTGTTCTTCCTGGCGTTCAACCGGGACACCCGCAAGCAGTACGTGCCGATGCAGCAGGCGCTGTCCTCGAAGGACGCGATGATGGAGTACGTCCAGCACACCGGTTCGGCGCACTTCGCCGTGCCGCCGGGTGTCTCGGGCACCGGCTACTGGGGCGAAGGGCTCTTCTCCTAGGCCGGCGGCTCGCCGCCGATCGTCATCATCGTGTCGCCCCCACGCTGGAACTCGTAGCCCACCCGCCGGACGGTCGTGGGCAGCCCCGCCGCCGCCAGCTCGGCGCGGACCGCGGCCAGTTCCGGGTTCTCGGCCGAGCCCATCGGGACCAACGGGAACACGCGCACTTCCCGCCCGACCCTGGCGAGCTCGCGCAGGCTCGCCAGGTGGAACTCGCGGTCGTACCGGTCGGCGTAGCTGAACAGCAGGTGGGAACTGAGCACCAGGTCGAACTGCCCGTCCGCGAAGGGCAACTCGGGCAACGCGGCCTCGACGTAGTTCTCCGGGTGCGCGCCACGATCACGCGCGAAGAGCTCCACCGACCCGGTCCGCGCCCGGAGGTAGTGCTCCGGGTCGCGGAAGTACGTCCACACGTATTCGTCCGGGTTGGCCTGGTGGTAGGCGTACCCGCGGCGCAGGCTCTCCAGCGCCGTCGCCCGCACCTGCTCGACCGGGTGGGCGTACACCGGGTCGCACGCCACCGCCGTGCCGCCCGCCGCGTTGACCTCCGCGGTGAAGCCGGCCGCGCCACCGGGGCAGTCGAGGAGGCGGCCGGCGAGGTCGCCGTCGGTGAGGGCGAACATCCGCCGGTACTCGTCGAGCGAGCGGGAGCTGACGAGAATCGCGCCGATCCGGTTTTCCGGGCGGAATTCGTCCGTTTCGGGCATTTGTGACTCCTCGTCGCACTCGCCGCAGTGTCGGTTTATTTTCCCATTCCCGCCCGGTCGGCGGAGGAAAAACCGGTATTCTCCCACGCGGACCGAGGGAGGGAACATGCGCGCATTCCGGCGGTGGGTCACCGCCACAGTCACGGTCGTCGCCGTCGCCGCCCTGGGCGGGTGCGGCCTGCTCGGCGGGTCGGACGACGACGCCGGCGGCAACGACAAGGTCGAGAAGGCCACCGTCAAGGTCGGCATCATCCCGCAGCTGATCGACATCGCCGGGTTCGAACGGGCACGCAGCGCCGGGTACTTCACCGCCGAAGGCCTGCAGGTCGAGCCGGTCACCATCAAGAGCGCCACCGAGGCGGTGCCCAAGCTGAAGACGGGCGAGCTGGACTTCGCCTTCGGCAACTGGACGTCGTTCCTCGCGGCCCAGGCGGAGGGCGCGGTCGACCTGCGGACGGTCGCGGACGGCCTGCAGGCGAAGGAAGGCATGACCGCGCTGGTCGCCATGCCGCAGTCGCCGATCAACTCGGCGAAGGACCTGCCGGGCAAGTCGGTCGGTGTCAACGCGCTGGTCGGCAACGTCACGCTCACGAGCAAGGCGGTCATCAAGGCCGCCGGAGCCGATCCCGGCCGGGTCCAGTTCAAGGTCATCCCGACCGCGAACGCGCTCACCGCCCTGCAGACCGGGCAGATCGACGTCATGTCGCTGCAGGAGCCGAACCTGACCATGGCCAAGCAGAAACTCGGCGCCAAGGTCGTGGCCGACCGGGCGACCGGGCCGGTCGCCAACTTCCCGATCAGCGGCTACGTCGCGCCCGCCGCCTTCGTCAAGGACAACCCGAAGACGGCCGACGCCTTCGCGCGCGCGATGGCCAAGGGCCAGGGCGACCTCGCCGACGGGCAAACGGTCCGGAAGACGCTGCAGGACTACGCCAAGATCGATCCGGGTGTCGCGAACGCGGTCGGCACCGGCGTCTTCCCCACCGCGGTCGACCGGGCCCGGCTGCAGACGGTCGCCGACCTGATGCTCACCTACGGCGATCTCAAGCAGAAGTTCGACGTCGGCCCGATGATCCGCCCGGCGCCGTAGGTCGTGCGCCGGTTCCTCCGCCGCCTCGCCGGAGTGGCTGTGCTCCTCCTCTGCTGGGAGGGGTTCAGCCGGTCCGGCGCGCTCCGGCGGGAGTACTTCCCGCCGCCCTCCGAGGTCGTCGTCGCGCTGGTCCGGATGCTCGGCGAGCCCGAGTTCCTGCTCGACCTGGTCGCGACGCTCCTCGCCTGGCTGATCGCGGTGGGCGTCGCCGTGCTGATCGCCGTTCCCGGCGGCCTGCTGCTGGGCAGCATCCCGTTGGTGCGCACGGCGATCGGCGCGGTGATCGAGTTCCTGCGGCCGATCCCGGCGATCATGTGGTTCCCGCTGTTCTCCATCATCCTCGTGGACGGAGCGCAGACCAAGATCACGCTCGCCGCGTACTCGGCGATCTGGCCGATCCTGTTCAACATCGTCTACGCGCTCGGCGAGGTCGAGCGCGGGTACGTCGAGACCGCGCGGTCCTTCGGGCTCGGCAGGTGGTCGATCCTCCTGTGGGTCAAGCTGCCCGACGTGGTGCCGTTCGCGATCACCAGCCTGCGCATCGCGGCGACCTTCGCACTGCTGGTGGTGGTGTCGACGGAGCTGGTGTTCGGCGGGGAACGCGGCATCGGGATCTACGTCGTCCGCTACGGCGAGGAGAGCGGCAGGATGGACGTCGTGCTGGCCGGCGCCGTGCTCGCCGGGATCATCGGCTACCTCAGCAACAGCGGTTTCGCCGCTCTGCAACGGAAGTTCGTCGCCTGGGCGCCGGGGGAACCGCGATGACCGGGCGGACGGAGGCACCGGCCCGCCTCGTGTCCGGGGTCGTCCGGCGGTGGGCGGTGTTCGCCTGCTGCCTGCTCGGGTGGCAGGCGCTGACGGCGTACTTCGACGACGCGTACTTCCCGACTCCGGTCGAGATCGCCGCGAAGATGCACGAACTGTGGTTCTCCGGTCCGGCGAACCACCTGTTCCTGACGACGGTGGCGATCGAGAACGTCGTGCCGAGCCTGGGCCGGTTGCTGACCGGCTGGCTCATCGGGAGCGCGATCGGCGGCTCGCTCGGTCTCGCGCTGGGCCGCTCCCGCACCGGGCTCGACTACGCCGACGCGATCATCAACTTCGGCCGCGCGCTGCCCGCCCCCGCGTTGCTCCCGGTTTTCCTGGTGCTGTTCAAGATCGGCACCCCCGTTCAGCTGGCGACGATCGTGTCCGGCGTGGTATGGCCGGTGCTGCTGAACACCGTCCAGGGCGCGCAGTCGGTGGAACCGGTCATGGTCGACACGGCACGGGCGTTCGGCATCGGGCGGGCGCGGCTGCTGTTCACCGTCGTCCTCCCGGCGTCGCTGCCCAAGATCTTCTCCGGCATGCGGATCGCGCTCGGCCTGTCCCTGGTGCTCATGGTGATTTCCGAGCTGGTCGGCGCCACGAACGGGATCGGCTACCGGTTCCTGCTCGCCAGCCAGAGCTTCGACCTGGCCGCGGTGTGGGCGTGGATCGCCTTGGTCGGCATCCTCGGCAACGTGGTGAACTGGCTGTTCCTGGTGCTGGAGAACCGGGTCCTCGGCCGGCACCGCACGCTGGTCGCCGGAGCCGGCTAGTCCACCTGTTCCGTCGGGTACTTGTCCCGGATGCGCGTGTTGAAGAACCGCCCGTGGCTCGGCGACGCCATCAGGTCGCGGTGCACGGACTCCGGCACCAGCCGGTACCGGTAGACGCTCTCGTTCACGAACTCGATCTCCAGGAGGTGCTCCTCCCGGTCGTAGCCGATCGACGCGATCGTCGACGAGCTCACGGCGTGGCGGCGCATGTCACTCATTATCACCTTGCCTAAAGCCTTTAGGTAGATCTATGTTGGCTTTAGGAGGTGGCCGATGGTTCGCGTCGGGTTGACGACCGAACGGCTGGTGCGGGCGGGCGCCGAACTGGCCGACGAGCTCGGCTTCGACCGGGTGACGCCGTCGGAGCTGGCGCGCCGGTTCGACGTCCAGGTCGCGAGCCTGTATTCGCACGTCAAAAACGCGCACGACCTGCGGACGCGGATCGCGCTGCTGGCGCTGGAAGAGCTCGCCGACCGGGCGGCCGAAGCGCTGGCCGGCCGGTCCGGGCGGGACGCGCTGATCGCGTTCGCCGACGTCCACCGCGACTACGCCCGGGAGCACCCCGGCCGGTTCGCCGCGGCGCAGCTGCGGCTCGACGCCGAAACCGCGGCGGCGAGCGCGGGCGTGCGGCACGCGGAGCTGATGCGCGCGGTCCTGCGTGGCTACGACCTGACCGGGCCGGACCAGACGCACGCCGTCCGGCTGCTGGGCAGCTTCGTCCGCGGGTTCGTCGCCCTCGAAGCCGACGGCGGCTTCGACCACAGCCCGCCCGCGGCGCCCCAGAGCTGGACGCGCCTCCTCGACGTCCTCGATTCCCTTCTCCGCGATTGGCCCGGTTCATGATCACCACCCCGCTGACCGACCTCGTCCGAGGCGCCCTCGAACTCGAAGAGACCCCGCGCGGCCTGGTCCCGCACCGGCTGCCGGCCCGCGCGCGGGCGCAGAACACCGACCCGCGGCTCGCGATGGCCGAAGCCCAGCCCGCGGGCGTCCGGGTGCGGTTCCGCACGACGGCCCGCGTGATCGAACTCGACACGGTGGCGACGAAGGTCGAGTACCCGGGCGCGCCGCCGCGCCCCGACGGCGTCTACGACCTGCTGGTGGACGGCAAGCTCGCCGCCCAGGCGACCGCGCCCGCCGGCGTGCGGTTCGCGGACCTGCCCGGGCACGACAAGGACGTCGAGATCTGGTTGCCGCACAACGAATTGACGACGTTGGTCGCGTTGCGCACGGACGCGCCGGTGACGCCCGCGTCCCGGGCGGACCGCGTGTGGCTGCACCACGGCAGTTCGATCAGCCAGGGTTCCAACGCGGCGAGCCCGTCGACGACGTGGACGGCGCTGACCGCGCTTTCGGCCGGGGTCGAGCTGGTCAACCTGGGCTTCAGCGGGAACGCGCTGCTGGACCCGTTCACCGCCCGCGCGCTGCGCGACACCCCGGCGGACGTGGTCAGCGTGAAGCTCGGCATCAACGTCGTCAACGCGGACCTGATGCGGCTGCGCGCGTTCGGCCCGGCGGTGCACGGCTTCCTCGACACGATCCGCGACGGCCACCCGTCGACGCCGCTGCTCGTCGTTTCGCCGTTGTACACCCCGATCCACGAGCAGACGCCGGGCCCCGGCGACTTCGACCACGAGGCACTGGCGGCGGGAGTCGTGCGCTTCCGGGCGACCGGCGAACCGGGCGAGGGGAAGCTGACGCTGGAAGTGGTCCGCGAGGCGCTGGCGGAGATCGTGGCGCAGCGCGCGGACCCGGCGTTGCACTACGTGGACGGGCTGTCATTGTACGGACCCGACGACTACGCCGAGTTCCCGCTGCCGGACGAGCTCCACCCGGACGGCGCGGCGCACCAGCGGATCGCCTCGCGGTTCGCGCCGTGGCTTGACTTCAACCTCTCTTGAAGTTGAAGGCTGGTGGCATGTTCACCGAAGCAGAGCTCGAGTACCTCGACGCCCAGCCGCTGGGCCGGCTGGCGACCCAGCAGCCGAACGGAACCCTGCAGGTCAACCCGGTCGGCTTCCGGTACAACCCGGACGAGAAGACGATCGACGTCACCGGCCACAACCTGAGTGGCAGCAAGAAGTTCCGCAACCTCAGGGAGAACGACCGGGTGGCGTTCGTCGTCGACGACCAGCCGCAGACGAACCCGTGGCGCGTGCGCTGCCTGGAGATCCGCGGCCGCGCCGAGGCGCTGACCGGGGTGAACATCCCGGACAACCACTTCGACGACGCCGTGATCCGGATCCACCCGGAGCGGATCCTGGCCTTCGGGGTCGAGGACTGGGACCGGGAGCCGCTGGAGCTGGAGACGAACATCCGCAACGTGTGACGCCGGTGGGGCGCCGGGGTCCGGCGCCCCACCGGGTCAGCCGGCCACGCACCCGGACCGGGTGCAGCGCTGCTGGTCGAATTCGTGGTGGTACTGGTCGGAGAAGTTGAGGTAGATCGTGTTCACGCCACCGGGCACGTTGATGGTCAGCGAATCCGAGAACGGCGTGTCGACCCCGGGGAAGGTTGCCCAGCACGGGGTGTCGGGCGTGCTGGTGCCGCCGTTGATCCCCCAGAAGCAGACCTGCCGGAACCCGCTGACGGCGTGGATCGTGCCGGACACCCCCGCCGTGCGGCCGTCGCCCCACGCGATCGTTCCGACCGCCTTGCTGGCGCCGTAGGTGAGCTGCCAGTGCGTGGTGGTCGCCGCTTCGGCCGCGGTCGTCGCGGTGAGGAGGGTGCCGGCCACCGCGACGGTGGCCAGCAGTGCTCGGAGAACGCGCATGAAGGTTCCTTCCCAGTCGGCGGAAGTGCCGCCCCCTCCACGCGCGGACCCCGCTTCCGGTTGAGCCCGGGCTAGCGACGACCTCCCCAGACCGTGTACGTCGCCGCTCCCGCGCACGCCGCAATCAGCGCCGTCCAGGTGGCCGCCGGTGTCCCCGCCGGCTGCACCATCCACGTCACGACCCGGCTCGTCGTCGTGTCGTCGTCCGGGATGAAAGGCGTGATCGCCGCCCACAGCAGCGGGAGCGTCCAGCCGAACTGGCCACCCGCGATCGTCGCCGCCAACCCCGCCAGCCCCAGCAGACCCGCCGCGTCGCGCAGGATGATCTCTGTGGCGACGGTCGTCGCACCCAGCTGCTGGAACGCCAGCACCGTGCCCCCCGCCGCCAGGCCGATCAGCGCCAGGTGCGCGAAGCGGCGGACCGGCCACGGCAGCGCCGCCGTTCGGTCGAGGTCCGGGTCCTGGCCGCTGAGGCCGATCGCGGCCACCGCGATGCCCGCTGTCAGCGTCAGCACGACCGGGACCGGCGACCACCACCCGCGCGCCAGGAACCACAGCCCGGCGGTGACGAGCAGCAGTGCCGTGACCGCCGCCGGGAGCTGGCGCGAGCGCGCGTAGAGCGTCGCCCACCTCATCGCGACGCCCCCGGCACCAGCGTGTCGAGCGGGTCGCCCCGGCAGGTCAGGAGCACCTGGCGCAGCGCGATCACCCGGGCGCGCTGGACCTCCGCGGGCAGGGCGCGGAACGTCGCCCATGCCCGGTCGACCTGGCCGGATTCGCTGAGGAACCACTTCGCGCCGAATTCGGGCAACGGCTTCAGCTCACCGGTGAAGTACGCCGCCGCGATCATCCGGGCGGCCAGATCCGCCCCGCCGCCGCCGTACGGGTGGACGCACGACGGCACGCCGGCGCCGGAGAGCACCGCGAGCCGCAGGTCGTCCGCGCCCGCCGTGAGCAGGACGTCGTTGAGCTGGAAGTTCAGGTAGACGACACCGGGGTCGCGGACGGCCGGGCCGAGCACGGGGGTCGGCCCGGCCTGCTCCTCGACCCGCGTCGGCGCGCCGGGCAGCTTCGCCAGCATCGCCAGTGCTTCCCGGCCCGGTCCGGCCAGGGCGGCCAGCCTGTCCTCGTGCGCCCGGCTGACGCAGATCGGCCCGTCGCAGACCTCCTGCGCGGCGATGCCGTCCAGGGTCAGGAGCGCGGGGGCGGACGCGGGGAGGACCGGCAACGCGATCGCGGCCCCCGCCACCACCGGCAACAGTCCCAGCAGCCGGGCCCGGACGGAGTTCGCCGCCAGCAGCAGGAACCCCGTCGCGGCGAGCCCCGCGAACCACGCGATCTGGCCGAGGTCGACCGCGGTCGACGTCGTGACCAATGCGCCCCGGGGCTCCCCGAGAGCCGGCGCCAGCAGGCCGAGCCGGCTGTAGGGCAGCGTGAAGACCGCTTCCAGCGACGCCCACGCCACAATCGACGCCACCAGCGTCAGCACGGCCAGCGCGGGCGCGGTCAGCGGGTGCGGCAGCAACCGCCCGACCGCCAGGCCGGCCCAGCTCCCCGCCACGACGGCGAGCATCGCGACGAAGACGACCGGCACGAAGCTCACCGACACGAACCCGCCGTGCCCGAGCACCTCCACCAGGCCGACGCCGAACACCAGCAGGAACCCGAGCGCGCTCGACGCCCCCACCGCGCCCGCCAGCCGGACCGCCCGGTGCCACCCCGGCCGGGACGTCGTGGCCAGCAGCTCGACCACGCCGGAGCGGCTGTCGCGCATGCCCTGGATCGCGCCGGCGCCGACGGCGATCGGCCACAGGAACACCAGCAGGAACCGCAGCCACAGCGCGGTGGTCGTCGTGTTCGCCGTCAACGGCGCGGGCACCTTCCACCACGGCCCGGGCATCAGGAACAGGAAGCAGAGCGCCACCACCAGCAGCGCCAGCCCGGCCCAGGGCGCGATGGAGCGGCGGAGTTCGATGCGGAAGATCACCAGGCCCCCTTGCCCGGTTCGTGCTTCAGCAGCGCCGAGTACCCGCGCTCGATCGGGCTGTCGCCCACGTCGTCCGCCGAGCCCGCGGCCGCCAGCTCGGCCGGGCTGCCCTGGAACACCAGCTTGCCGTCGGCGAACAGCACCACGTCCGTGCACGCCGTCGCGACGTCCTCGACCAGGTGCGTCGAGATCAGCACGCACGAGTCCTGACCGAGCTCCTGCATCAGCTCGCGGAACCGCACCCGCTGGGCCGGGTCCAAGCCGGCCGTCGGTTCGTCGAGCAGCAGGATGTCCGGGTCGTTCACGATCGCCTGCGCGATCCCCACCCGCCGTACCATGCCGCCCGACAGCGTCCTCATGCGGTCGTTCGCGCGGTCGGCCAGACCCACCCGCTCGATCGCGCGCTGCACGGCTCCCGGGATGTCCTCTTTGGACATCTCCTTCAGCCACGCCAGGTACTCGACGAACTCGCGGACCGTGAACCGCTTGTAGTACCCGAAGTTCTGCGGCAGGTACCCGATCCGGCGGCGCAACGCGCGCAGCTCCGTCCCGCCGAGCAGCGTCAACGTGCCCGACGCCGGCCGCAGCACCGTCGCCAGCGCGCGGATCAGCGTCGTCTTGCCCGCCCCGTTCGGGCCGAGCAGGCCGTGCACGCCCTTGCCCAGGGACAGGTCCAGCCCGTCCACCGCCATCTTCCGCCGGCCGACCCGCACCTTCAGCGCCTCCGCCCGGATTTCCCAGGCGTAGGTCGCCGGCGCGACTTCGGCGGCTTCGACTGCCCGCATCTCGTCCTCCCTAGTCGTGTGCGCCGAGCCGGGTGAACGCCGTCCCGCGCAGGACGACGACCACCGTGGTCAACGCGAAGATCCCCGCCCACACCGGCAGCGCGCCGGTGCCGAGCGCAAACGCTTGCCCCGGAACCACGAAGCTCGGCAGCACGACGACCGCGCCCCACGCCGCGAGCAGCGCGTACGCCGCCCGGCTGATGCCGATCACGCCGCCGAGCGCGAGCGTTCCGCTGGTGAAGGCCAGGCTCGGCAGCAGCCAGAGCGCCGGCGCGGTGCCGGTCAGCCACCCGGCGACGCCGAGCACCGGCAGGACGACGGCGAGCACCGCCACCGTCCGCCGCGCGACCAGGTAGAGCCCGGCCCGCGGGGTCGCCGTGACGACCTCGTACGCCGGGTCGAGCCCCCGCGCCCACGACGCCGCCACCCCGAGCACCGGCAGCACCGGCGCGAAGAGCTGCACCGCCGTCACGTCGGTGAGGGCGACGTCCCAGAGCTGGTCCAAGCCGACCGAGACGAGCGTGACCAGCCCGATCATCGCCAGCCACGGCACCATCGCGGGCGTGACCCACGTGGCGAGCCACCGCCGCCGGGACCGCCGCGGCTGCGGCCGCAGTTCGACGGCGAGCCGGTCCCAGACGGCGTCGACGACCGGTTGCACCGGCGCCACCGCCGCGAGCCGCGCCCGGCACCGCGCGCACGTCTCGAGGTGGGCTTCGAGGCCCCACAGCCGGTCACCCGGGAGGTCCGCACCCGCCGCGTACCCGGCGATGAGCTCGTCCGACGCATGGGTCATGACAGTGCCTCCCGCATCGCGATCCGCGCCCGGCGGGCACGGGTCTTGACGGTCCCTTCCGGCAGCCCGAGCAGCACGGCGGTCTCGCGGACGGTCAGCCCGTCGAGCACCATCGCCTGCAGCACCTGCCGCAGTTCGGGGGCGAGGTCGCGCAGCGCGTCGCCGACGTCGTCACCGATCGACGTCGCCAGCGCGACGTCCTCGGCCGCCGGCACGGGGGCGACGTCGAGGGCCACCTCGGCCGGGACTTCGGCGTGGTGCGCCCGGCGCCGGAACGCGTCGACCAGCCGGCGCGCGGCGATCGTCCACAGCCAGCCGACCGCGGTGCCCCCGGTCGCGGCCCCCGCGAACGAGCCCGCCGCGCGCCACACGGCCAGGAACGTCTCCTGCATGACTTCGGCGACGACCTGCTCGTCCGCGCACCGGCGGCGCAGGCGCACGGCGAGCCAGGGCGACGTGCGGCGGTAGAGCTCCTCGAACGCCGCGCGGTCGCCCTTGGCCGTGCGCCGGACGAGGTGCTCCTCGTCGGCGTCCTCCAGTGGCTTCTGTCTCACACCAGGCAAGACGCCGGGCACCCGCGATCGGTTCTCACCCGACTGTGTGCTGCGTCACAGCGGAGCTTTCACGTGAAAGCTCCGCCCCCAGGTGGGAGCTTTCACGTGAAAGCTCCGCTTTCGCTCAGTCGTGGGAGGGCCAGAACTTGCGCCAGCCGTCGGCTTCCAGGGTCGTCGGCTCCAGGCCGGCGTCGCGCGCGGCCTGCTCGGCGGCGCGGATGTCGGCGGCGAACTGCTTCGCGACCGCCCGCAGCTCGCCCTCCGGGTCGACGCCCGCGCGCCGCGCCGTCGCCGCGATGCGGAACAGCTGGGAAGCGGCGCCGGTACCGGCCGGGAAGAGGTCGAGCGGGATGCCCGCGCGCCCCGAGCGCTGCCCGAGCTTGCCGGCCAGCGCCACCGCGGGCTGGCCGAGCGCGACGCCGTCCACAATGGACTTGCGTTGCTTCTCCTGCTGCTTCAGCTCTTCCCACTTGACGTTCTGGTGCTCGACGGTGTGCACCGAATCGGCGTCGGCGAACACGTGCGGGTGCCGGCCGACCAGCTTCGCGACGAGCTCTCCGGCGACGTCGTCGATGCCGAACGGGTCAGTGGCGTCCTCGGCCGCGACGCGCGCGTGGAAGAGCACCTGGAGCAGGACGTCGCCGAGTTCTTCGCGCAGGGCTTCGCGGTCGCCCGACTCGATGGCGTCGAGCAGCTCGTAGGTCTCCTCGACGAGGTACTGCCGCAGCGAGTCGTGCGTCTGGGCGGCGTCCCACGGGCAGCCGCCGGGCGAGCGGAGCCGGTCCATCACCTCGGCGGCCTCGACCAGCGGCGGCGCCGGCGTCTCGATGACCTCCGCGCCGGTCGCGATGAGCAGCGACGCCGCGGGCTCGTCCCGGGACCCGGCGAGCAGCACGACGTCCTTCAGCGAGGGCGCCTCGGTGACGGCCGGGACGCCGAACACGCTCGCGTCGAGGTCCGTCGCCGCGTACACGGCGGTGGCGTCACGAAGGATCTTCAGGGCCGCGGCGGGCAGTGTCGCCCCGCGGACGACTACGACGACACCCGTGCTCACTGCTGGGCGGGTGCGGCACCGCGCATGGGCACCACGGTGCCCTGGGTGGCGGCGGAGTTCGGCGCGAGGTTCATGGCGACAACATCCCACACGCCGTAGCGGGGGTTGACGCGCAGCCCGGCGTCGGTCAGGTACGGCTGCAGGAGCCGGGTGCCGATCGAGGTCAGCTGCTGGTCGGTCGGCTTCTGGGCTTCCTGGTCGGCCGGGACGGCCTTGTCGGTGCCGCGGCTGCGGACGACGAAGACGTACCAGTCGGGCTTGGCGGGCATCCGTGCCTGGAACGCGACGACGCTGTTGGCCGGCGAGCCGAAGAGCGGCGTCTGCGCGAGCGAGAGGTACTGCGCGGCGCCGAAGACCTCGGTCATGCCCGCGTCGGAGAAGCCGCCCGGGCCGGGCATGCCGGTCTGCTGCGCCTGCTGGGCTTCCTGGCCGGCCTGCTGGATGGTGGCCTGGATCTTCCCGGGGTCGGCCGCGAACTGCTGCGCGAGGTCGAACGCGCGGGCGCGGGCCTCGGCGTCGGTTTCGCTGGTGGCGGCGATGCCGACGTAGTCCGCGCCGACGGACAGCTTCGGCAGGTACTTCTGCGCGAGCTGCATTTCGAGGACGACGTCGTGGGCGACCTCGTTCGAGTCACGCAGCTTCGAGACGATCTGCGTGACGGCGACGGCGTCGCCCTGCCCGGTGTCGGCGACGGGAGCGGACTTTTCCTGCGCGGTGAGGGCGGCGACCTTCCCCTGGTCGACGACGAGGCCTTCCTTGCGCGCGGCCCGCTCGGTGAGCTCGTGCAGAACGGTCTGCCGGACGATCTCGCGGCCCAGCAGGTCGAGCTTGTGCTCGCGCGCGAGCTTCTGGCCGTAGGGCTGTTCGCGGACGGCCTGGTCGATCATCGACTGGACACGGTCGAGTGAGACGGAGCTGTCGCCGACGATGACGGCGCTGCCGACCTGACTGGGACCCGAGCCACAACCGGCGAGGCCGCCGAGCAGCAGAACACCGGAAACGACCGCGACCAGCGCGCGAGGGCGCCCCATGATCCGCATCACAGGCCATACCCTCTCACACCATCGCACCCGAAACGCAACACCCATGGGCTACGCGCGGCGGTAATGTCGACTTATGGACCAGTGGCTGACGATCGAGGTGTTCGACGGCGAGTCCACGGCAACGTTGTGGCGCCTGGCGCACGGCGACGCACTCACGGAAGCAGCGCTGACGAACGGCGCTGAGCAGTGGGTTTGGCACGAGCACCGCTGGGGCGTGGTGCTGGAGATCGAGTTCGCGTCGGAGGAGCGCCGGGACGCGTTCCGGGGGTTGCCGGTGGTGACGGCGGCTTTGGACGCGGTGCCGGATCCGGCTCGGGGGTTGTTGGTGTACCCGGGGCGGGGTGGGGGCGCGGGGTCTCGGATGCCGCGCCGGCCTCGGCCGTTGCCGATGGCTGGTGCCGGGGCGGTTCCGGTGCCGGTGGAGTCGGTGCGGATGGGGTTGGCGGAGAGTATGCCGCCGATGTTCAGCGAAGTCGGCTGAGCAGTTCCCGCCAAGTCATCCCCCCAGGTCGGCGATGAACGCTTCCGATTGCGCTGCGTCGAGTGCGGCATCACCGAGTCTGGCCAGCACTTGGCGATAGACCGCGATTTCGTCCGGCGCTTCGAGGAAGAGCGACGAAATTTCGTGTTCGAGGTAGACCACGGGCTCGAATTCAGTCGATTCGATGAGAGTGAAGCGGCCTGAGATGGCCGGGTGGCCGCCGATGCGCGCGGGCACCACACGGACTGAGACGTTCGACTGGGCCGAAGTCCTGAGCAGATGTGCCAACTGTTCTCGCATGACCGAGCGGTCTTCGCGGCCGACCGGCAGGCGCAGCGCGAACTCATGGATGAAGAACTGAAACTCGATCCTCGGGCGACGAGTGATCACCAGCTGCCGTGCCATGCGCGCGAACACGCGCTCATCGATGCCATCCGGCGATGGCACGTTGCCCGCTTCGATCATGATGCTTCGCGCGTAATCCGCAGTCTGCAACAGTCCCGGCAGGATCAAATTCTGGAACGCTGTGATCTCAGCGGCGCGCTCCTCGTGCCAGGCCAACGTCTGGATCTGCCAACCACCGGGGTAGCTCTCCAACAGCCCGGGTTTGCGGATTTCCTCGGCCAGCACCATCAACTCGCGGTATTCGGCGCCGGCGAAGCCGAGGGTCGTCAGAAACCGCGCCAGATGCGCCGGCTCGGGCCGGTGCAGCCCCCGAGTCACCGACGACACCCACTGGGCACTCATGTCCAGTTTCCGCGACATCTCGCGGACGCCCCAGTTCTGCTCGGCCATGCGCCGGAGGAGCCGTTCCCCGAGCTGCCTGCCGCGGATGTTCGGCCCCCGTTTGTCCTCAATGGCGTGAACGTACGATCACCGCGGCCGCGACTCCAGCAGCCAAGACGACAGTTCGCCCGAACCGGCGCCGGTGTCAAATGCCTATTACACCGCCGCCGGCTTCTTCGTCAGCTGCGTCAGCAGCTTCGTGCACCAATCCAACAGCTCTTCGTCCCGCAGCGTCGGCGCGCCGATCCGGCCACCCGCCGGGCCCTCCGTCGGCTTGGGCACCGACACCGTGTTCGTCACCGCCTTGAACACCGCCTTCGGGTACAGCCTCTTCAACCGGACCATCTGCGAGTCCGCCAGCGGCAGCGGCGCGAACCGGATCGTGTTGCCCTGGACCGCCACCTCCGTCACGCCCGCCTCGCGGCACGTGTGCCGGAAGCGCGCCACCGACAGCAGCCTGTTCACCGGGGCCGGTGGCTGGCCGTACCGGTCGATCAGCTCTTCGCGGACCGCGTCCAGCCCCTCCGTGTCCGGTGCCGCCGCGATCTTGCGGTACGCCTCCAGCCGCAACCTCTCACCCGGGACGTAGTCGTGCGGGATGTGCGCGTCGATCGGGAGGTCCACACGGACTTCCGCCAATTCCTCTTCTTCGGAAGGCTCCGCGCCCGCGTGCCGGCGGAACGCGTCGACCGCCTCGCCCACGAGCCGCACGTACAGGTCGAACCCGACGCCCGCGATGTGCCCGGACTGCTCCGCCCCCAGGATGTTCCCGGCGCCGCGGATTTCCAGGTCCTTCATCGCGACCGCCATGCCCGCGCCCAGCTCGGTGTTCTGGGCGATCGTCGCGAGCCGGTCGTGCGCGGTCTCCGTCAGCGGCGCCTCCGGCGGGTACAGGAAGTACGCGTACCCGCGCTCGCGCCCTCGCCCGACGCGGCCGCGCAGCTGGTGCAGCTGCGCCAAACCCAGCAGGTCACCGCGCTCGACCAGCAGCGTGTTCGCGTTCGAGATGTCCAGGCCGGTCTCGACGATCGTCGTGCAGACCAGGACGTCGTATTCGTTCTCCCAGAAGCCCTGGATGATCTTCTCGAGCTTCTCCTCGTTCATCTGCCCGTGCGCGGTGACGACCCGCGCCTCCGGCACCAGCTCCCGGATTCGCCGGGCGGCCTTCTCGATCGACGACACGCGGTTGTGGACGTAGAAAACCTGTCCGTCGCGCAGCAGCTCACGCCGGATCGCCGCGCCGACCTGCTTGTCGTCGTACGCGCCGACGTACGTCAGGATCGGGTGGCGGTCCTCCGGCGGGGTCAGGATCGTCGACATCTCGCGAATGCCGGCCAGCGACATCTCCAGCGTTCGCGGGATCGGCGTCGCGGACATCGTGAGCACGTCGACGTGCGTGCGCAGCGCCTTGATGTGCTCCTTGTGCTCGACGCCGAAGCGCTGCTCCTCGTCGACGATCACGAGACCGAGGTCCTTATAACGGATCCCCGTCTGCAGCAACCGGTGCGTGCCGATCACGATGTCGACCTCGCCGCCGGCCAGCTGCTCAAGGATCGCGTCGGACTCCGCCTTGTTCGTGAAGCGGGACAGGCCCTTGATCGTCACCGGGAACGACCGCATGCGCTCGTGGAAGGTGTTCAGGTGCTGCTGGGCGAGCAGCGTCGTCGGGACGAGGACCGCGACCTGCTTGCCGTCCTGCACCGCCTTGAACGCGGCCCGCACGGCGATCTCCGTCTTGCCGTAGCCGACGTCGCCGCAGATGACGCGGTCCATCGGGACGCCGCGTTCCATGTCCGCCTTGACTTCGTCGATGGCGGCGAGCTGGTCGTTCGTCTCCGTGAACGGGAACGCGTCCTCCAGCTCGCCCTGCCACGGCGTGTCCTGACCGAACGCGTGCCCGGGCGCGGCCTGGCGCGCCGCGTACAGCTGGACCAGCTCGGCCGCGATCTCCTTGACCGCCTTCTTGGCCTTGGCCTTGGTGTTCTTCCAGTCGGAGCCGCCGAGCTTGTTGAGCGTGGGCAGCTCGCCGCCGACGTAGCGGGAGACCTCGTCGAGCTGGTCGGTGGGCACGAACAGCCGGTCCCCCGGGTGGCCGCGCTTCGACGACGCGTACTCCAGCAGCAGGTACTCGCGGGTGGCGCCGGCGACCGTGCGCTGGACCATTTCGACGAAGCGGCCGATGCCGTGCTGGTCGTGCACGACGTAGTCGCCGGCCTTCAGCGCCAGCGGGTCGACGGCGTTGCGCCGCCGGGACGGCATCTTGGTGTTCAAGTCCTTTGTGGACGTTCCGGCGCCCGCGCCGCGGCCGGTGAGGTCCGCTTCGCTGAGCACGACCAGCGCGCGCTCGGGCGAGACGAAACCGTCGGTGAGGCCGCCGCAGGTGACCGTGACCATGCCCGGGGCCGGTGCACCGGTGAGGCCGTCACCCGCCTGGGTCGCCGGGACGTCGGCACCCGACAGCTGCTCGACCGCGCGCGCCGCGGTGCCCTGGCCGGCGACGACGAGCACCGCCGTGCCGCCCGACGCCGTGTGGGCGCGCAGGTCCGTCATCGCCCGGTCGAGCTCGCCGCGGTAGGACGGCGCGGCCTCGACCGAGACGCGGTAGACGTCCGGGTCTTCGCTGGTCAGCTGGGTGAGCGTCCACCAGGCGCGCTTGGTGTCCTGCGCGTGCGACGCGATCTCGTCGAGCGCGCGGTAGGCGGACGCGCCGAGGTCGATCGGGGCCTGGCCGCCCGCCGCGGCCGTTGTCCAGGACGCTTCGAGGAACTCCTGGCCGGTGCGGACGAGGTCGGCGGCGCGGGCGCGAATCTTCTCGGGGTCGGTGAGCAGGACGTGGGTGCCGACCGGCATCGCGTCGGTGAGCAGTTCCAGCTCGCCTTCGCAGAGCACCGGGATGAGCGCCTCCATGCCCTCGACGGGGATGCCGTCGGCGAGCTTGGTGAGCATCTCGGCCAGGTGGGCGTCGGCTTCGTACGTCTTCGCCAGCTCCGCGGCCTTCTCCTTGACCGGCGCCGTGAGCAGCAGCTCCCGGCACGGCGGCGCGGTGACGCGCGGGATCTCGCCGGGCAGCGACCGCTGGTCGGAGACGGCGAACGCGCGGATCTCGCTGACCTCGTCGCCCCAGAACTCCACCCGGACGGGGTGCTGCGCGGTCGGCCCGAACAGGTCGAGGATGCCGCCGCGGACGGCGAACTCGCCGCGCTTCTCGACCATGTCGACGCGGGTGTAGGCCAGCTCGACGAGCCGTTCGAGCAGTTCCTCGAACGGCTCTTCCTCGCCGACGACCAGGTCGATCGGCTTGAGCGAGCCGAGGCCGGGCGCCATGGGCTGGATCAGGCTGCGGACGGTGGCGACGACGACGCGCAGGGTGTCGTCGTCGGTCTTGAGCCGGTGCAGCACCTCCAGCCGGCGCCCGACGGTGTCGGCGCGCGGCGAGAGGCGTTCGTGCGGGAGGGTCTCCCAGCTGGGGAAGTCGGCGACTCTGGCCTTGCCCAGGAGGGCGCCGAGCGACGCGGTCAGCTCGTCGGCCTCGCGGCCGGTGGCGGTGACGGCGAGGACGGGTTTGGCGGCGCCCTCGTCGGCGGCGAGAGCGGCGGCGACGAGCTGCCGGGCGGCGATCGGGCCTTGCAGCTCGAGCAGCGGCGCCCCGGCGCGCTCGACCACGCCACGCAGGGCCGGGTCGGGAAGGGTGGCGGTGAGGAGTCCGGACAGTGGAGCGTCGGTCACGGTCCCAGCCTACGTGCCACCCCCGACAAGTTTCCGATCACGGCTGGTGACGGCCCAGAACGCCCTGCGAAAGTCCGTGAATGGCACATTGACGGACGCCAAGGCCCTCAATGTGCCATTCACGGACTTCGGCTCCGATCACGGCTGGTCGCGCAGCAGGTTCGCCACCTCCGCCAGCCTCGGCAGCTGCTCGTCGAACACCTTCGGGTCCGTGCTCGCGATCCGCAGCAGCACGTGCTCCGCCCCTTCGTACCGCCGCAGCTGGGCCGCCACCTGCGCGGCCGAGCCCGTCACCTGCATCTGGATCCCCTGGACGAAGTCCGCCGGCATCCCGTAGTTCCGCTGGCAGTACTCCTCCAGCAGCGCGCGGCCGCGGTCCAAGTCCTCCTCCACCAGCACCGTCGCGAACAAAGCAGGCGTGATCGGGCGCGAAGACGAAGCGCGGATCTGCGCCAACCCCGACACGTAGTCCGCCGGGTCAGGCGGGTACGGCAGCCACCCGTCGTACAGGCGGCCGACGCGTTCCAAGGCCCCCGGCGTGTACGCCGCCAGCCACACCGGCGGCCCGCCAACACGCGCTGGCGCCGGGAAGGACGGCAGCGAGTCGTAGTGCAGCACCGACCCGTGGAACGACGAGGCACCGCTCCACGCCGCCCGCCACAGCCCCACGATGTCGTCCAACCGGGCCCGGCGGCGGGCCCACGGCACCCCCACGAACGCGAACTCCGGCTCACTGCGCCCGGCGAAACCGGCGCCGACCGCCACCGTCAGCCGGCCGCCGCTCAGGAGGTCGAGGGACAGCAGCTGGTTCGCCGAGAGAACCGGGTCGCGCAACGCCGGGAGCAGCGCGGACGTCCCCAGCGTCACCCGTGAGGTCCGCGTGGCGAAAGCACCCAAAACGGCGAACGCGTCGAGAGGAGCGCGCGCCAGGGTGTCGCCCACCCACACCGAGTCGAGGCCGAGCTCCTCCGCGGAAACCGCGACGTCGACCAGCTCGGGCGCGGTCCGCCCGGCGTCGAGGATGGGCTGGTAGGTCGGCACGACCAGGCCGAATTTCGTCATGCCGGAAGCGTCGGGCAAAGCGGGTATGCCCTCAATTCCCCGCGGGGAATGGCGCGCCCGAGCAAGATGAACGGGTGGACTTCGGAACGGCGCTCAAGGACTGGCGCACCCGGCGCCGCCTCAGCCAGCTCGACCTGGCGCTGCGCGCGGGCACGACGCAGCGGCACGTCAGCTTCATGGAAAGCGGCCGCTCGCTGCCCGGGCGCGGCATGGTGCTGCGCGTCGCCGAGTCGCTCGAACTGCCGCTGCGCGAACGCAACGGCCTGCTCCACGCGGCCGGCTACGCGCCGACGTACCCCGAGACGCGGCTCGACGACCCGGCGATCCGGCCGGTGCTCGACGGGCTGCGGCGGCTGCTCGACGGCCACCGCCCCTACCCCGCGATCGTCGTCGACCGCTACGGCCTGCTCGTCGCGAAGAACGACGCGTTTTCCCTGCTCACCGAGGGTGTCGAACCGGAACTGCTGCGGGAACCGGTCGACACGCTGCGGCTCGCGTTGCACCCGAAAGGCATGGCGCCGCGTGTGCGGAACCTCGACGACTGGGCCCGGCACATCCTCGAGCGCCTCCGCAACGACCTGGCCCGCACCCCGGACGACCGGCTGGCCGCGCAGCTCGCCGAACTGGAGTCCTACCTGCCGCCGCAACGGCCGCCGACCGACGGCCACCTCGGCTTCGCCGTCCCGGTGCGACTGTCCACTTCGGCCGGTGAGCTGCGGCTGATCACGGCGATCACGACGTTCGCGACCGCCGCCGACGTCACGGTGTCGGAGCTGAAGCTGGAGACGTTCCTGCCCGCGGACGCCGAAACCGCGGACCGCCTTCAGACGACCAGCGCCGTGACCTGACCCGCCAGCAGTTCCGCGCTCGCCCACAGCACCGCCGCACACACGCTGCCCACCGCGAACCGGCGGTACGGCATCGCCGCCGAGCCCGCGACGCGCGGCACCAGCGTCCGCAACCCGGCCAGGCAGCGCCCCGCGATCACCGCCGGGACGCCGTAGCGCGCGACGGCCGCTTCCGCGCGGTCCCAGCGGTCCTGCCCGACGCGGCGGGCGAGCCGGGACCGGCGCAGCCGCCGCCCTTCCAGGTACGCGAGCTGGTCGCCGAGGACGGCCGCGAGCACCGCCACCGGCAGCGCGAGTCCGAAGTGGAGCGTGCCCCGCTCGGCGAGGAAACCCATCAGCAGCAACGTCGACAACGTCGGCAGCACGATCCCGGGCAGCAACGCCGTTTCGGCCGCGATGATCGCGAAGCAGACCAAGTAGACGACCGGCGGGGGCGCGTCAAGCAGTGGCCGCAGCAGGCTGTCCATCCCGCGTCCTCCCCACCGCCACCGGGAGCGCCGCGCGGTAGACGAACGCAGGCGGCAGGTTGCCCCAGACGACCGGAGTGCGCTCCACGACGGCGAAACGGCTTCGCAGCGAAGCGGCGAAGCGACGCGCGAGTGGCGTCCAGGCCGCGTGGGCGTACGCGAAGGTCGTGAAGCGGCCGTTGGGGGCCAGTGCCGCCGTGACTGCGTCCAGGATGCGGCCCTGGCGGTCCGCGGTCATGGCCGTCCACGGCAGACCCGAGACGACGACGTCGACGCCGTCCAGCGCGAGGTGTTCCGCCGAGGTCGTGACGACGGCCAAGTCCGGGAACCGCTCGCGAAGTGCGGACGCGAAACGCGGGTTGATCTCGTAAGCGGTCAGGCTTGCTTCGGGGCGAAGCAGCGCGAGGACCGATTCGGTGAACACGCCGGTGCCCGGCCCCAGCTCGGCGACGCGCGCCGCGCGTTCCAGGCCGAGGCCCGCCGTCATCGTTTCGGCCAGCCGCGGCGAACTGGGCGCGATCGCGCCCGTCACCATCGGGTGGCGGAGGAATTCCCTGGTGATCGACATGCCGCCGACGCTAGGAACGACCGGGGTGGCCGCGAATCCGCCGGATCGACCGGCCCGGTCCTCCCGGGGGAGGACGAAATCGGACCGAAATGATGACGACCCGGGCCGGGACCGCGCGTTACGTTCGGTGGCGTGGAACGACTCGTCGTGTGGATGCGAAGGCACCGGTGGACGGTGGACCTGCCGCTGTACGCCGTCTTCGTCTTCCTCGCGCCCAACTGGGTCGGCACGGGTTCGTGGGCGGTGCGGGCGATCCCGATGCTGTTCCTGCTCCCCTTGTTCGTGCGCCGCCGGTTCCCGCGCACGGTCGCGGTGTGGATCCTCGCGGCCACGCTCGTCACCTACACCAACGAAATCTGGGCGTACGACCGCGGCCGCGCCGAGCTGAGCATGGCGGTCGTGCTGTTCACCCTCGTCCAGCGCGGCGATCGCCGGTTCGCCGCGCTGACCGCGGCCGCGATCCTCGGCCTCGACGTGATGTGGGGGTTCAGCTGGGGCCCGTTCACCCAGAACCCGACGCTCACGATCGTCGGGATCATCCCGCTGCACTTCGCGGCCTGGGCGCTCGGGGAATTCTTCCGCGCCAAGCTACAGCTCGCCGCGGAGGAGGAGAAACGCGACGAAGCCCAGGCGCGGGCGGCGGTCGCGGAGGAGCGCACGCGGATCGCTCGCGAGCTGCACGACGTCCTCGCGCACAGCATGAGCGTGATCGTGCTGAACGCCGAAGGCGCGAAGCTCGCGCGGCACCGCGACCCGGAAGCCGTCGACCGCACTCTCGACACGATCGGCCGCACGGGCCGGGACGCGCTCGCCGAGCTGCGGCGCCTGCTCGAAGTTCTGCACGCCGGCGAGGCGGCGCGCAGTCCCCAGCCGACCGTCGGCGAGCTGCGCGAGCTCGTCGAGCAGTGCGGGCGCGCGGTCGCGCTCGAGGTCACCGGCGATCCCGGTGGCCTGCCCGCGAGCGCCGCGCTGCAGGCGTACCGGATCGTCCAGGAGGCACTGACCAACATGATCAAGCACGCCCCGGCCGACTCGACGGGCCGCGTCGACGTCGCTTTCACCGCGGAGGTGATCCGGATCGAAGTGACGAACACCGGCGGCAAGTCACCGCCGGTACCCGCGTTGCCGTCGTCCGGGCGCGGGCTGGCCGGGATGCGCCAGCGCGTCGAGATGTACCACGGCGACCTGGCGGCCGGGCCGCTGCCGGACGGCGGGTACCGGGTCCGCGCGAGCCTGGTGGTGGGGTCGTGACCACGCGGGTGCTGCTCTGCGACGACCAGGAACTGGTGCGCGTCGGGCTGCGGATGATCGTCGAGAGCCAGGACGACCTGGTCGTCGCGGCCGAGGCGGCGAACGGCGAGGAGGCCGTGGCGAAGGCGCGCGAGCTGCGGCCGGACCTGGTGCTGATGGACGTCCGGATGCCGGTGCTCGACGGCGTCGCGGCGACCGGGCGGATCTGCGCCGAGCTGCCGGACGTGCGCGTCCTGATCATCACGACGTTCGACCTCGACGAGTACGCCTATGCCGCGTTGCGCGCCGGGGCCAGCGGGTTCCTGGTGAAGGACGCGCCGTCGGAGGAGATGCTCGTGGCGATCCGCGGGGTGCTGCGCGGCGACTCGATGGTCTCGCCGTCGGTCACGCGGCGGCTGCTCGACCGCTACCTCGCCGACGGCCGCGACCCGGTCGACGTCGCGAAGCTCGACGTGCTGACCGAGCGCGAGAAGGACGTGCTGGGGCTCATCGCGCGCGGGCTGTCCAACGGCGAGATCGCGGCGAAGCTGTACATCGGCGAGACGACCGTGAAGACGCACGTCGGGCGGATCCTCGGCAAGCTGCGGCTGCGCGACCGGGTGCACGCGGTCGTCTTCGCCTACGAGTCCGGGCTGGTGCGGCCTGGTTCCTGATGGCCACCTCATCCCGGGTTCACACGATCCGGAGTTCCTGACGGCGGTCGCGTCGCACGGCGATTTCACCGCTTGATGGCAGGATGAGCCGTATGCGACGTGTGCTGGGTCTCATCGGTGCGGTGTCCCTGCTGGCCGTGGCCTGTTCGGGGGCCGCGAGCGCGCCGGTCCAGAGCGTCCCGCCGGCGTCCACGCCCCCGGCGTCGACCGGGAAGTTCAAGGTCGAGACGGTGACCGCCGGGCTGCAGCACGGCTGGGACATCGGCTTCCTGCCCGACGGCGGCATGCTCGTGCCGCAGCGGCCCGGCAAGCTCGCGCTGGTCCGCGGCGGCAAGGCGACCGACGTCAAGGCCGACTTCTCCGACGTGCTCGTGCAGGGCGAAGGCGGGCTGCTCGGCATGGTGATCAGCCCCGACTTCACGACCAGCCGCGAGTTCATCACCTGCCAGGACCACCAGGAGGGCGGCAAGGCCGTCGACATCCGGCTGGTCACGTGGAAGCTCGCCGAGGACGGCGCCTCGGCTTCGAAGGTGAAGAACCTGCTGACCGGGCTGCCGGTGAACCCGAGCGGCCGGCACTCCGGCTGCCGCCCGACGTTCGCCCCCGACGGCGCACTGCTGGTCGGCACGGGCGACACGGCCCGCGCGTCGATCGCCCAGGACCGGCATTCCCTGGGCGGCAAGGTGCTGCGGCTGGACGCGAAGACCGGGGACCCGTTGCCGGACAACCCGTTCATCAGCTCGTCCGATCCGAAAGAACGGCTGATCTACACGTACGGGCACCGCAACGTCCAGGGCGTGGCGATCCGGCCGGGCAGCGGTCAGGTGATCACGGCCGAGCACGGACCGACCTTCGACGACGAGGTCAACCTGCTCAAGCCGGGCGCGAACTACGGCTGGGACCCGTCGAAGGGCGGCACGGACACGAGCTACGACGAGAGCGTCCCGATGACGGACCTCAAGCGCTTCCCGGACGCGGTGAGTCCACTGTGGACGTCGGGCAAGATCACGGAGGCGATCAGCGGCGACGCGTTCCTGACGGGCGCCCAGTGGGGCCCGAACGACGGCGCGCTGGTCGTGGTGGCGCTGAAGGGCCAGAAGCTCCTGCTGTACCACTTGGACGCGGCGGGCAAGGTCTTGGACGTCTCCCTGCCCCCGGAGTTCGACGACAAGTTCGGCCGCCTCCGAGCAGTCCGAACCGGCCCGGACGGCGCCCTGTACGTGACGACTTCGGACGGCACGGACGACAAGCTGCTGAAGGTCACGCCCGCCTGATCATGAGAAAAACACGGCCGTCGAGTGCCGTGGACACTTCCGCCGGGGTGGCGGATCGCGGAACATGGTGTACACCAAGAGTTTTCGCCCGCCACCGACGAGTGTTGGACGCGGTCCGAAGATAGCGTTCCCGCGGCAGCACCGCGCCGGTCCTCGATCGTCATCGCCGACCTGACGATCGGGGACCGGCCTCCAAACGTGCCCTATTTCCCCAGGTGAGCCCCGCCGTTGACGTGCACCACCTGTCCGGTGACGTGCCCGGCGGCGGGGCTCGCCAAGAACGTCACGACGGCGGCGACGTCTTCCACCGTGCCCGGTCGCTTGTTCATCGTGTTCCCGATCAGCCACTCGCGGCGGCGGTCGGAAAGCTTGCCGTGGAAGAACTCCGTCTCGCCGATCAGTCCGGGCGCGACGACGTTCGCGGTGATGCCCCGCGAGCCGAACTCCTGGGCCACACTGACATTCCAGCCTTCGACCGCGGCCTTGGCGGCCCCGTACGAGCCGGCGCCGGTGCGGGCGGCGATCGACCCGATCGTCACGATCCGCGCGTTGTCGGCGAGCCGCTCGCGCAGCGCGTGCGTCACCAGCGCGGCACTGACCACATTGGACCGGAGGTTGCGTTCGAACGCGGCCGCGAAGCCGGCCAGCCCGTCGCCGTCGGCGTCGAGGAAGTCCGTGTTGCCGCCGGCGTTGTTGACGAGGACGTCGACCCGCTCGGGCAACTCCCCGAGTGCGGACTCGACGGCCGCGGGATCGGCGGCGTCGAAGACCACGGGCCGCGCGCCCAGGAGCGTCGCGGCCTCGGAAAGGACCTGCTCGCGACGCCCGGTGATGGTGACCCGGTCGCCGGCTTCGGCGAACGCCGCCGCGACGGCGTACCCGATGCCGGTGCCGCCGCCCGTGACCACTACTTCCCTGCTGTTCCCCATGGCTCCGACCCTAGTGCCTAGGATCGGGGCATGACCAAGATCGATCCGGCCACGTCCGCGCTCGTGCTCGTCGACCTGCAGGAGCGGATCGTCGCGCTGCCGACCACGCCGTACTCCGGCGAAGACGTCGTCGCGAACGCGCTGCGGCTGCGGACGGCGTTTCGCGAGGCCGGGGCGCCGGTGGTGATCGTCAAGGTGTCGCGGCCGGACAACCCGCCGGGCAACGACCTCGTCTTCGACGCGCAGGACGACAAGATCGTCACGAAGTACACGATCGGCGGCTTCGCGGGCACGGACCTCGACGAGTTCCTGCGCGGCAAGGGCGTGAAAACGGTGTACTTCGGCGGCATCGCCACGGAGTTCGGCGTCGAGTCGACGCTGCGAGCGGCGTCCGACCACGGCTACGACACGGTGGCGGTGTCGGACGCGATGACGGCGCTGTCCGACATCTCCCACGAGAACGCGATCACGAAGATCTTCCCGCGCTTGGGCACGGTGCTGACGACCGCCGAGGTCCTGGCGTGATCGACAAGGTGGCGTGGATCGAGGTGGCGGACGGCCGCGTCCTGGCGGCGCGCTCGCGGGGCAAGGACAAGTTCTACCTGCCGGGCGGCAAGCGCGAGCCGGGCGAGACGGACGCCGAGACGCTGGTCCGCGAGATCCGCGAAGAGCTGGACGTGGCGATCACGCCATCGACGATCGCCCCGGCGGGCACGTTCGAGGGCCAGGCGCACGGGAAGGCCGAGGGAACGGTGGTCCGGACGACGGCGTTCACGGCGGAGTACTCGGGAACGCTGCGGGCGAGCAGCGAGATCGAGGAGATCGCTTGGCTCGGGTACGCGGACCGCGAGCGGGTTTCACTGGTGGCCCAGCTGATCTTCGACCACCTGCACGAGATCGGCGCGCTGCGGTGATCGACAAGATCGCGTGGCTGCACCTGGCGGACGGCCGGATCTTGAGCACGCGATCGCGCGGCAAGGAGGTGTACTACCTCCCGGGCGGCAAGCGCGAGCCGGGCGAGACGGACGCCGAGACGCTGGTGCGCGAGATCCGCGAGGAACTCGACGTGGCGATCGCCGAGTCGTCGATCGAGCCGGCGGGCGTGTTCGAGGCGGCGGCGCACGGCCACGCGGGCACGCTCGTCCGGATGACCTGCTACACGGCGGAGTACGCCGGGACGTTGGCCGCCAGCAGCGAGATCGAAGAGATCGCCTGGCTGGAGTACGCGGACCGGCCGATGGTGTCGGCGGTGGACAAACTCATCTTCGACCACCTGCACGAGACCGGGCAGCTGCGCTAACCCAGCCGCAGCTTCGGCTTGTGCTCCAAGTGCGACAACCCGTTCCAGGCCAAGTTGACCAGATGAGCCGCGACCTCATCCCGCTTCGGTTTCCGGGCGTCCAGCCACCACTGCCCGGTCAAAGCGACCATCCCCACCAAAGCCTGCGCGTACAACGCAGCCAGCTTCTCGTCATACCCTCGAGCCGCGAACTGCTGCGCCAGGATGTGCTCCACCTGACTGGCGATGTCATTGAGCACAGTGGAAAACGTCCCCGTCGAACTCGCCACCGGCGAATCCCGCACCAGGATCCGGAACCCGTCGTGGGAATCCTCGACGTACGACAGCAACGCCGTCGCCGCCTGTTCCAGCATCGCGCGGGGGTGGCCGCCGTGCAATGTGGACACCATGCGGTCCAGGAGCAGCTGCGTTTCGCGGTCGACCACCACCGCGTAGATGCCCTCTTTGCCGCCGAAGTGTTCGTACACCACGGGTTTCGACACGTTGGCCCGGTGCGCGATCTCCTCGATCGACGTGCCGTCGAAGCCCTTCTCGGCGAACAGCGCCCGCGCCACGTTCAACAGCTGCTGACGCCGCTCGCTGCCGGTCATCCGGACCCGCGTCACCGGGGCGGCCGGACGCGCCCCGGTGACCTGCTCACGCTTCGAACGTCGTCTCCCCGCCACCACGACAGCCTAGTTGACTAGCCCTTTTCCGTCGCGATACGGGCCAGCCGCTGCGGGGTCGGCCAGCGGACGTCGTGCACCCAGCCGAACTTCTCGAAGATCCAGATCAGCCGCGCGGAGATGTCGATCTGGCCGCGCTTGACGCCGTGGCGCGCCGAGGTCGGGTCGGCGTGGTGCAGGTTGTGCCACGACTCGCCGAACGAGAAAATGGCCAGGGGCCAGAAGTTCGCCGACTTGTCGCGGGCGGCGAACGGGCGCTCGCCGATCATGTGGCAGATCGAGTTGACCGACCACGTCACGTGGTGCAGCACGCAGATGCGCACCAGGCCCGCCCAGAAGAACGCCGTCACGGCGCCCCAGAGCGACCACGAAATGAGCCCGCCCAGCAGCGCCGGCAGCAGCAGGCTGACCAGCGACCACAGCCAGAACAGGTCGTCGACCTTCTTGATCGCCGGGTCCTTGACCAGGTCCGGCGCGAACCGCTCGGCGTTGGTCTGGTCGCGCTCGAACAGCCAGCCCATGTGCGCGTGCCAGAAGCCCTTCGCGATGGCCCACGGCGAGGTGCCGAACGCCCACGGCGAGTGCGGGTCGCCGTCGCGGTCGGAGAACGCGTGGTGGCGGCGGTGGTCGGCGACCCAGGTGATCACCGGGCCCTGCAGGGCGATGCTGCCCGCGATGGCCATGAACACGCGCAGCCACTGCTTCGCCTTGAACGAGCCGTGCGTGAAGTAGCGGTGGTAGGACACCGTGATGCCGAGCCCGCTGATCGCGTAGAAGACGACGAAGATGGCGACGTCGACCCAGCTCAGTCCCCAGCCCCAGGCGAAGGGCACCGCGACCAGCAGTGCCACCAGCGGCGCGATCACGCCGAAGTAGACCGACAGCTGCACGCCGATGCCACGCGTGCCTTCCACAACGGGTTTGGGCCCCTTCGGAGCCGAAGGCTCCCCGGCGGGCTGAGAACGGTCGAGCGTGGCCGTCATACGCTTCACTTCTCCCTACGCGGGCGACCCTATGACGTAGGGTGCCCTAACCTACGATGCCGTAAGTTACGGTACAGGAGGTTTCGGCGGCTGGGGAGTGCCTGAACCTCACACCGGTACTTCGGAGCCGAGTACCCGGCGGCGAGCCCGGTAACGCATCCCGCGCGCGGACGACACCCGATCGTCGCTATCCTGACCAGGTTCGATCCGCCGTAGTGTAATCGGCAGCACTTCAGATTTTGGTTCTGACAGTTCAGGTTCGAATCCTGGCGGCGGAGCAGCAGAAGGACCCGAACCCACGACACCGGGAGGTTGGCGCTGACCGACGAGGCGACCGACCCCGGTGCGGCCAGGCGTCCCGCGCTGGCCGAGATGTCCGACGCCTGGCTCGTCGGGCGCGCGCGGGAGCTCATCGCCGCGGTCCAGCGGCAGGAGTACACCCAGCAGCTGCAGATCGTCGAGCTGATGGACGAGCTGCTCGACGAGACCCAGCGCCGCGGCGAGCCGACGATGGTCGCGCAGCTGCTGCGCGCGTCCGCGATCGCCCGGCTGATCACCAAGGGCCTCGCGGCCGAAGCCGAACCGCGGCTCGACGAGATGCTCGCGCACACCCGCCGGCACGGCCTCGCCCTGCTGCGGGCCGACGCGCACGCGCTGCGCGGGCGCCGCCTGGTGATCGCCGCGCAGGAAGACCCCGCGCTCACCGAGATCGCCCGCGCGCTGGCCATCCTCGACGACTCCGCGATCCCGAACCGGCAGGTCGGCATCCGCCAGTGGAACCGGATGCTCTGGTCGACGCTGAACGACTGCTGGATCGTGCTGAACCAGCTCGGCGTCTACGAGGCCGCCGAGGAGGTCATCGGCCGCGCCGCGAGCGCGATCCGCGAGAGCGCGAGCCCGCACGAGATCACGCTGCAGCTGATGAACCGCGTCAAGATGCTGCTGGGCTGGGGCCTGCGGCTCGAGCGCATCGACGAGTACGACGAGAGCGCCGAGAAGTTCCGCACCGCCGCGTCCATGGCCGTCGCCGCCGAAGGCCCGTACACCGAGTCGCTGTTCCCGCGGCTGGCGGACGTCCCGGCCGTCGACCAGGTCGGCGTCCTCGCCGCCGCGCAGGCGCTGCACAGCCCGAGCAGCGACCAGATCGACCGGCTCCGCAACCTGCACGAAGGCACCGGCTACCCGGGCGACCGCGAGATCGTCGCCATCGCGCTGGCCCGCTGCCTCGACCGGGCCGACCGCCGCGAAGAGGCCCTCGGCGTGCTGCGCCAGGCGCGCGAGACGATGGCCGAGGACATCTCGCAGCCGTCGATGCGGCTGAACATCGCCCGCGAGCTGGCCCGGCTGGACACCACGCCGGACTACGCGTCCGGCGCGAGCGAGTCGCTGATCGACTACGCGAGGCGCCTCGAGAACGAGATGTGGAGCCTGCGCGAGTCGCAGATCGCCACGCTGAACGCGCGCCGCGAGCACGAACGGCTCTCCGCCGAGCACGGCGCGATCACCCAGCAGGCGCTGCAGGACCCGCTCACCGGCCTGCCGAACCGGCGCGCGCTGGACGAGAAGCTGCGCCAGCTGGCGTCGTCGGCGGACGCGCAGCCGCTCGCGGTCGCGCTGGTCGACCTCGACGGCTTCAAGGGCGTCAACGACAAGCAGTCGCACGCCGAAGGCGACAATGTGCTGCGCGTTGTCGCGAGCACGCTGCGTGACGCCCTGCGCGGCGACGACCTCGTGGCGCGCTACGGCGGCGACGAGTTCATCGTCCTGCTGCCCGGCACGCCGGCGTCCGCGGCGAAGATGGCGCTCGGCCGCGCGGTGAAGTCCGTGTCGAACCTGCCGCACCACCTCTCGCACGGCGTCACGCTGTCCATCGGGCTCGTCTCGCTGCGCCCGCAGGAGCGCGGCGAGCAGGTCCTCGCGCGCGCGGACGCGGCCATGTACCAGGCGAAACGCGGTGGCGGCAACCAGGTGGCGTCCGCCAACTCGATGGCCGCCGACCCGGCGGGCGCGTGGGCGGGCGAAGGCCTTCCCACCGACCCCGCGTGGGAGCCCGAAGAGCCCAGTTAGGATCGTGTCCCGACAGAAGCCATTCATTGGTAACCGTTGGGAGCGCCGTTGACCGGCCCGCTGAGCACGTTGATCCTCGCCGCGGGTGAGGGCACCCGCATGCGATCCGCGACCCCGAAGGTGCTGCACCCGATCGCCGGGCGGCCCCTCGTGGAGCACGCCGTCCGGGCCGCCGCCGGCCTGGATCCCGAGCACCTCGTCGTCGTGACCGGCCACGGCCGCGAAGCCGTCGGCGAGCACCTCGCGCGGGTCGGGGAAGCCCTCGGGCGCGAGGTCGGCACCGCGGTGCAGGACCAGCAGAAGGGCACCGGCCACGCCGTGTCCTGCGCGCTGGCGACCCTGCCCGCCGACCTGACCGGCACGGTGATCGTCAGCTACGGCGACGTCCCGCTGCTCGACACGGCGACGCTACGCGCCCTGCTCGACGAGCACACCGAGGCGAAGAACGCGGTCACCGTGCTCACCGCCGTCGTCGCCGACCCGGCCGGCTACGGCCGCATGGTGCGCGACGCGGCGGGCAAGGTCACCGGGATCGTCGAGCACAAGGACGCCACCCCGGAGCAGGCGGAGATCACCGAGATCAACTCCGGTGTCTATGCCTTCGACGCCGCTGTCCTGCGCGACGGCCTCTCGCGCCTCTCGACCGACAACGCCCAGGGCGAGCTCTACCTCACCGACGTCCTGGGCATCGCGAACGGCGACGGGTTGCACGTCGGCGCGCTCGTCGTCGACGACCCGTGGCTGACCGAGGGCGTCAACGACCGCGTCCAGCTGTCGGTGCTCGGCGCCGAGCTCAACCGCCGGATCGTGCGGCGCTGGCAGCGTGAGGGCGTCACGGTCGTCGACCCGGCCACGACCTGGATCGACGCCGGCGTGACCCTCTCGCGGGACGTCGTCATCGAGCCCGGCGTGCAGCTCAAGGGCACCACGTCGGTCGGCGAAGGCACGACGGTCGGGCCGGACAGCACCCTGACGAACATGACCATCGGCGCCCGCGCCTCCGTGGTGCGCGTGCACGGCTCGGACTCCGAGCTCGGCGACGGCGTCAACGTCGGCCCGTTCACCTACCTGCGGCCGGGCACGAAACTGGGCGAAAAGGGCAAGCTCGGCGCGTTCGTCGAGACGAAGTCCGCCGACATCGGCGCCGGCACGAAGGTGCCGCACCTGACCTACGTCGGGGACGCCACGATCGGTGAGCACAGCAACATCGGCTGCTCCAGCGTGTTCGTGAACTACGACGGGGTGAACAAGCACCGGACCGTTATCGGGTCGTATGTCCGGATGGGCGCGGACAACACCTTCGTCGCTCCGGTGCAGGTCGGTGACGGCGCTTACAGTGGAGCGGGTGCCGTGATCCGCGAGGACGTCCCGCCGGGCACACTCGCGGTGTCGGCGCCGCCGCAGCGCAACATCGAAGGCTGGGCGATCCGGCGCAGGCCGGGTACGCCCGCGGCGGAAGCGGCCCAGGCCGCGCTCGACGCCGAGTCAGCAGCAGGAACCGACGGGGAGTCGCCAGCATGAGTCCGAAGTCAGGTACGCCGAAGAAGAACTTGATGCTCTTCTCCGGACGGGCGCACCAGGAGCTCGCCGAAGAGGTCGCCAAGCACCTCAACGTGACGATCACCCCGCAGACGGCGCACACGTTCGCCAACGGCGAGCTGTTCGTCCGCTTCGAGGAGTCCGTGCGCGGCACCGACGCCTTCGTCATCCAGGCGCACACCACGCCCATCAACGAATACGTGATGGAACAGCTGATCATGGTGGACGCGCTCAAGCGGGCGAGCGCGAAGCGGATCACCGTGGTGATGCCGTTCTACCCGTACGCGCGCCAGGACAAGAAGCACAAGGGCCGCGAGCCGATCTCGGCGCGGCTGATCGCGGACCTGTTCAAGACCGCGGGCGCCGACCGGATCATGACCGTCGACCTGCACACCGCGCAGATCCAGGGCTTCTTCGACGGCCCGGTCGACCACCTGATGGCGCAGACCGTGCTGGCCGACCACATCAAGAAGACCTACGGCAACGCCGACATCACGGTCGTCTCGCCGGACTCGGGCCGCGTGCGGCTGGCCGAGAAGTGGGCGCAGACGCTGGGCGACCGGCCGATCGCGTTCATCCACAAGACGCGCGACCCGGACAAGCCGAACCAGGCCGTCGCCAACCGCGTGGTCGGCAAGGTCGAGGGCAAGCTCTGCGTGCTGATCGACGACATGATCGACACCGGCGGCACGATCGTGAAGGCCACCGAGGCCCTGATCGACGAGGGTGCGGCGGACGTCGTCATCGCGACGACCCACGGCATCCTGTCCGACCCGGCGACCGAGCGGCTTTCGCAGTGCAAGGCGCGCGAGGTCATCGTGACGAACTCGCTGCCGATCCCCGAGGAGAAGCGGTTCGAGGGGCTGACCGTCCTGTCGATCGCGCCGATGCTGGCGGAAGCCATCCAGCAGGTCTTCGAAGACGGCTCGGTGACGTCCCTCTTCGACGGCAACGCCTGAACCCGTCCGCCGGGCGCGAACTCCGCGCCCGGCGGCGGTTTCCGGCGCTAGCGTCGCCGGCATGGGGAACTTCAAGTTCGGCGTCAGCCTCCGCGAGATCGGCAGCCGGGACGCCTGGATCGCCAAGTGCCGGCGGGCCGAAGAGCTCGGCTACGACGTCATCACCGTGCCCGACCACCTCGGCACCGGCCGCTTCGCGCCCTTCCCGGTGCTGGCCATGGCCGGCGCCGTCACCGAGCGGGTGCGGCTGGGCACGCTGGTGTCCAATGTGCCCTTCTACAACTTCGCCCTCTTCGCCCGCGACGCGTCTTCGACGGCCGCGCTGCTCGACGGCCGCCTCGACCTCGGCCTCGGTGCCGGGCACATGAAAGCCGAGTTCGACAACGCCGGGCTGCCGTGGCACAAGGCGTCGACCAGGATCGGCTACCTCGAAGAGAGCCTCGGCCACCTGCGGAAACACTTCGAGGACGAGGGCATCGACCACCCGCGGCTGCTGATCGCGGGCAACAGCGACGGGGTCCTGGAGCTGGCCGCCGAACACGCGGACGTCGTCGGCTTCGCGGGCCTGAAGCAACAGCCGGGCAAGCCTCCGGGCACGTTCAAGCTCGACACGGCCATGGACGAGCGCGTCGCGTACTTCCGCGCTAAGGCGAAACGCGAAGTCGAGTACAACATGCTGGTCCAGCACGTCGAGGTCACCGACGACCGGCGCGCGGCCGCGGAAGCGTGGCACGAGAAGACCGAGCGCAGCGCCGTCGCGGACGCCCGGGAGCTCCTCGACGCGCCCCAGCTGCTGCTGGGCACGGTCGAGGAGATCGCCGGACAGCTCGAGACCCGGCGCGAGCGCTACGGCTTCACCTACATCACGGTGTTCGAACCGAACCTCGAGACGTTCGCCCCGGTGATCCGGGAACTTCAGTAGGCGACGGTGAAGCGCGCGCGGTGGTGCTTCGGCTGCTCGATCTCGTCGACGTACGCGGTCGCGAAGTCGTCGCCACCGATGTGCGACTTGCCGTTCTCGTCGGTCACCAGGACGTCGCCGCCGACGCGGTAGGCGCCCGTGCGCTCACCCGGGGTCCAGGCACCGAACTCGGCGGCGGGGCTGACGTAGAACCAGTCGAGGCCCTCGGGCTGCTCGCGCAGCAGGCCGAGCACCTCGGCGTGGCTGCCGGCCTCGTCCTTGTACTCGGCCGGGAACTCCGGGGTGTCGAACAGCCGCGGGCCGCCCTCGGCGACCAGCAGGCTGGCCGCGCCGCCCACGAACGACAGCCGCACGTCGTTCTCGCGCGCGATCCGGGCCAGCGACGGGACGGCCTCGATCAGCTTCTTGCCGTCGATCGCGCGCGCCGGGGTGGCCACCACGAACACGTCGGCGTCCTTCGCCAGCCCCGTCACGAACTCCTCGTCGTGGAGCGAACCCTGCCGCTCGTCGACGCCTTCGGGCGCGGAACCCGCGTTGCGCGCGACGCCGACCACCTCGTGCCCGCGGCGCACCGCCTCGGCGCCGATCTTGCCCCCGGCGTAGCCCGTTCCCCCGAAAATGACCAGCTTGGCCATGAGATCTCCTCGTTCGTAGTCGGCCTTCACGGCCGATGCTAAGAACGGATGATCACGAACTGCAACGAAAGCAACGCACCCCCGGGTAGGTGTCCAGCTCAGCCGCCCAGGCCGGCGAACTCCGCCGCGACCTGCTGCTTCACGGCGTTGACGTCGAGGGCCGCGCGGACCTCCGCGGTCGCGTTCGGCTTGGACAGCACCTGGTAGCTCGCCGTGCGGTTCGGCAGCTTGAACTTGACCGTGCAGGACATCTTGACCGTCGCGTAGGGGTCGGCGTCGGCCGCCGCCGTGCAGGTCTGCGCACCGAGCGAGTCGGCGCTCACCTCGACGGAGAGGTTGATGTGCACGACGCTCTTCCCGCCCCCGGACGGCGAGCCGACGACGCTGTTGGAGACGTCGACGGTCGTCGTGCAGGAGCCGACGAAGTCCTTGCAGTCGAGGTTGTCGTTCGTGACGACGGCGCTCGCCTGAACCAGGCCTTCGAACGGCTGGCCCAGCCCGCCGACGGTGTTGTCGAGGTCGGTGTGGAACTTCTTGAGCGCGTCGCCGGCGAGCGGGTCGACGCGGAACTCGGCGCCGAACTTCGGGCCGGCCTGCGGGTCGAGCAGCGCCGGGGCGAAGCTGACGACCCGGTTCGGCTTGGCCGTGGTGACGCGCAGGACGCTGGGCGCGGCGCCGAGCTGGTAGACCTCGGTGCCGTCCGGGAGCTTCGCCTTGACCGGGTCGCCCAGCCGGTCGAGGCCGGCCAGTGCCTTGCGCAGCCCGTCAGCCAGCGCCTTCGGGGCGAACCGCGCGGCCGGGTCGAGCGGCAGTTCGGAACCGAGCGAGCGCACCCAGCTCGTGCCGAACTGCGTGCCTTCATCGATGGCGTGGGACTTCCAGTAGTCGGCGTCGGCCTGCAGGTAGAACTGGCCCGCGGCGGCGGTCACCTGGACGACGCGGCCTTCCAGCGGCAGCCCGCCGAGGGCGTTGCCGCCGCGCGTGACGCGGAACTGCTGGTCGGCGCCGTTGACCGCCGACTTCAGGGCGAGCGCGGGCGCCTGGCCCAGCGCGGTGAGGGCGGCGTCGACCGCGGTGCGCTGCTCGGCGCGCCGGTCGGCCGTCTGCTGCCCGGCCGCGGAGACACCGGCGGTGCCGGGGACCGCCACTTGGCAGCCGGCCAGCAGTCCGCCCAGCAGCAGCACCGCCGCCGCCGTCGTGGCCCGTCGAGCCCACATCTTCCGCCCCCTGCTCTCCCGCTGTACCCGAGGACACCTCGGCCGGTGAAGTCGCGCCACCGGATTTGTGTCGTCACGCACCGGGGTTCAGGAGGGTTCTAGCCTGGGCCGGGCCCCCGCCGCAACCCACCGTGATGAGGTTGGTTTACACTCTTGAGGTTGTCTCGGCGAGGCGGGGCCCTTCTGGGGTGCCCGGCGTGATCGACGCGGCGGCTCGAGTAGCCCCGGCTGTCGTGCACGCCTGAAACTCGCCGCCGCAACCACCTGAACAGAACAACGCAAGCATCCCCGCCGCAGCATGCTGTCTCCCGCACCATGTTCGTGATTTGAAGGAGTGCCACACCGTGTCCGAGGTACGTCTGTCCGTCGAGCCGCGCACCGAGTTCGGCAAGGGCGCCGCGCGTCGCACGCGTCGCGCCGGCAAGATCCCCGCCGTGCTGTACGGCCACGGCTCGGACCCGCGGCACTTCGCGCTGCCGGCCATCGAGTTCGCCCGCGTCGTCCGTGAGAACGGCTCCAACGCCGTCATCACCCTCGCCCTCGAGGGCTCCGACGAGCTCGCGCTGACGAAGACGATCGTCGTGCACCCGCTGAAGAACTACATCGAGCACGTCGACCTGCTGGTCGTCAAGCGCGGCGAGAAGATCGTCGTCGACGTCCCGGTCGTCGTCTCCGGCACCCCCGGCCCCGGCGGCCTGGTCAACCAGGACGTCGACACCCTGCAGGTCGAGGTCGAGGCGCTGCACATCCCGGAGCAGTTCGAGGTCTCGATCGAGGGCCTCGAGGTCGGCAGCCAGGTCCTGGCCGGCCAGGTCGAGCTGCCCCAGGGCGCCACCCTGGTCACCGACCCGGAGGCGCTCGTCGTCGCCGTCAACGAGCCGCAGCGTGAAGAGGCCGAGGACGAGGCCACCGCCGAAGCGGGCGAAGAGTCGGCCGAAGCCGCCGAATAGCATTTCCGCATGACCGAAGACGTGCCCGGGGCCGGCGAGCTGATCCTGCTCGCCGGCCTCGGCAATCCCGGACCCCAGTACGCCGGAAACCGGCACAACGTCGGCTTCATGGTGCTGGACGAGCTCGCCAACCGCATCGGCGGCAAGTTCAAGACGCACAAGAGCGGCGGCGAGGTGCTCGAAGGCCGTCTCGGCGGTCGCCGCGTCGTGCTGGTGAAGCCGCGTTCGTACATGAACCTCTCCGGCGGCCCGGTGGTCGGCGCCGCGCGGTTCTACAAGGTGCCGCCGACCGGCGTGGTCGTGGTGCACGACGAGCTGGACGTCGACTTCGGCGCGCTGAAGCTGAAGTTCGGCGGCGGCGACAACGGCCACAACGGACTCCGCTCGATCACGAAGTCGCTGGGGACCCGCGACTACTACCGGGTCCGGTTCGGCATCGGCCGCCCGCCCGGCCGCCAGGACCCGGCGGACTTCGTCCTGAAGGACTTCTCGACGGTCGAGCGCAAGGAGCTCCCGTTCGAGGTGGACCGCTGCGCGGACGCGACCGAGGCCTTGGTCGGCACCGGCCTCGCGGCCGCGCAGAACGCCTTCCATGCGGGCTGACATCGGTGGCAAGGTGAGCCCATGACCCCCGACGAAGTCCGGGCGATCGCGTTCGGAAAACCCCGCTTCGGCCGGCGCGGCTACAACGAGGACGAGGTCGACGCGTTCCTCGACCTGATCGCCGAGGCGCTGTCCGGTCGCAACATCCTGACCGCCGACGACATCCACTACGTCGAGTTCACGATCATGCCGGTCGGTATGCGCGCCTACGACCAGGCCCAGGTCGACCTGTTCCTCGACGAGGCCGAGAAGGCTCTGGTGGAGCTGCGCAACCCGCAGCCGGTGGTCGAGGAGCGGCGTCCGCAGGGCCCGAAGAAGTGGTTCGGCCGCTCTTGACGGTGTGAGACCGGCCACACAGCGCTGCGTAGTCCCGGCTCACCCACAGGCGGCCGGCGGCCGCCCGTCGGGGTGAGCTTCGGGGTCCGACCCTTCCGGGGGGACCCGTTCACGGGCTAGGACGGTGTACGGCAGTTCGCACCGCCCAACCCCGGAATCGGAGAGTTGCATGTCGTTCACCGCCGAAGACCTCGCCGAGGTCACCTTCGGTAACGCCCCGATCGGCCGCCGTGGCTACGCGAAGCACGAGGTCGAGGAGTTCGTCCGGCGCATCGCCAAGACGCTCGCCGAGGAGGACGACCTGACCGCCGCCGAAGTGCACCACGTGGTGTTCGCCAAGCCGCTGATCGGCAAGCGCGGCTACGACGAGAAGGAGGTCGACGACTTCCTGGACCGGGTGGAGGACCAGCTCGCGGCCCGCACGGGCCACGCCCCGGACCTCCCGGGCGCCCGCACATCCGACGAGGCCACCGCCTCCCGCGCCACCCCGCCGACTCTGCGCGCGGCGCACCTCCAGCAACGCTAGAAGCGGAGCTTTCCCTATGAAAGCTCCGCTTCCCGTGGAGCTTTCATAGGGAAAGTGACGGCTCAGGCGTCGGCGTTCTTCTTGATCTTGTCCGCGAACTGCTGGGCCGTCGCCGCGCGCTTGACCTTGCCCGACGGCGTCTTCGGGAGGCTGCCCGCCGGCAGCACGACCACCGCGTACGGCCGCATGTCCACGGCGTCGCGGACCCGCGCCGAGACCTGCTTCGTCAGGTTCTTCTCGGCCTCGGCGTCGCCCGCCAGCTTCGACTCCAGGACCACCGCGAACCGCTCGCGGCGGCTGCCGGCGTCCAGCCGCACGGCCACCGCGTTGCCCGCCCGGACGCCCTCGACCGACGTCGCCGCGCGCTCGATGTCCGTCGGGTACAGGTTGCGGCCGCCCATGATGATGACGTCCTTGCGGCGGCCGCAGATGACGATCTGGCCGTCGACCAGGTAGCCGAGGTCTCCGGTGTTCAGCCAGCCCTCGTCGTCCTGCGTCGCGACCGGGCCCTCCATGGTCAGGTACCCGGGCGTCACGGCCTCACCGCGCAGCCGGATCTCGCCCACCTCGCGGTCGCCGACCCGCGTCCCCGCGTCGTTGACGATCTCCGCTTCGAGCCCGTCCAGCGGCCGGCCGAGCAGCGCGAACGACCGGACGCTGTCGGTGCCGCGCCGGGCGTCCCCTTCGGGCACGGGCACCGCGCGATTGTCGGCTTCGAGCGCGTCGGCCTCGACGACGTCGAGCGTGAGCCCGGTGAACAGCGGCGCGAACGACACGGCGAGGGTCGCCTCCGCCATGCCGTAGGCCGGGAAAACGCATTCCGCGGGCATCTTGAACCGCGCACCGGCGTCCACAAAGGTCTGGACGGCGGTCTCGTCGATGGGCTCGGCGCCGTTCAGGGCGATGCGCAGCTTCGAGAGGTCGTAGGCGTTGTCGTCGTCGACGCGGGCCATCCGGCGCCCGACGATGGCGTAGGCGAAGTTCGGCGCGGCCGTCGTCGTGCCGCCGTACTTGGTGATCAGCTGCGGCCAGATCAACGGCCCGGAGAGGAACTCGACGGGCGTGATCTTGACGAGCTCGACGCCGAAGGTCATCGGCACGGTCAGGAAGCCGACCATGCCCATGTCGTGGAAGGTCGGCAGCCAGGACACCATGACGTCGACGTCGAAGTCGAACTCCGCGCGGTCGACCATGGCCTTGACGTTGGAGTACAGGTTCCCGTAGGTGATCCGCACAGCCTTGGGGTCGGCGGTCGAGCCACTGGTCAGCTGCAGCAGCGCGGTCTCGTCCTCATCGGTGACGACGACGTCCGGCAGCGGCTCGGCTTCGGCCAGCTCGGTGATCAGCCGGTAGCCGATGCCCTTCTCCTCCAGCACGGGGGCGAGCTGGTCGAAGGGCTCACCGAGCAGCACGAGGTTCGACCCGATCATCCCGAGCACGCGCACGGTGTCCTCGGCCCATTCGGCGAGATCGGTCCGCGGCGTGGGCTGGTGCAGCATGGTGACGCTGCCCCCGGCCAGCCAGACGGCCTGCACGGTGGGCGCGATCAACACGGGAGCGGCGGCCAGCACCCCGACGGCGGTACCTCGCTGAAAACCGTTGGCGACGAGCCCGCCGGCGATCCGCCGGGCTTCTTCGTGCACCTCGCCCCAGGTCCGCCGAACCGGCTCCTTGGGCTCCCCGGTGACCATGCCACGCTGCTGACCCCGCCCCGCCGCGGTGGCGACGAGCGTGTCCACGAACCTGCTCATGGGCGTCAGATTACTGTCTGGGTGTCAACATCCGCCGAGCGACGCGGAAACGGGACCCGCGAGCCACCGGTCGACTTGCCGCTGCCCCCGCAGCCGGACGACGACGTCGGGGTGGCGGTGCTCGTCGGGGAAGAAGGTGCGCAACGGGCCTTCGACGTTTTCGCCGGGGATCTCGGAACCGCGGCCGCCGCGCCGCAGCAACGTGCGGATGACGACCGGGTCATCGTCAAGGCACGCGGGTGGTCGAGCCGGACCAGCACGTCGAGGCGTGCGGTCATTCGCTCGCGGCCTGCCAGGTCTCCCGCACGGTCCACCCAGGCCCGTGGAAGAAGGTCTCCATCTCGACGTACGGCACGCCGAGGGGCTCGTCGGGCCCGACCACCCTCATTCCAGCAGTTCGGATGTCTCCAGCCACCGGCCTTCGACGTCCTCGATCTCGCCCTGGACGCCCTTCAGCTCCGCGTTCAGCTCCATCAGCTTCGCCGGGTCCGTCGCCGCCTCCAGCAGCGACGCGTGGAGCTTCTCCTCCTTCGCGTGCAGCTGGTCCAGCTTGCGCTCCAGCCGCCCCAGTTCCTTCTGGGCCGCGCGCAGATCCGCCGCCGACTTCTTCGCCTCGGCCTTCTCCGCCGACGGCGCCGGTCCCGAGACCGGGACGACCGCCGCGCGGCGGTTCAAGTACTCCTCGATCCCGCCCGGCAGGTGCGTGATCCGGCCGTCGCCGAACAGGGCGACGATCGTGTCGCACACGCGCTCCACCAGGTAGCGGTCGTGGGACACCACGACCATCGTGCCCGGCCAGCCGTCGAGGAGGTCCTCCAGCTGCTGCAGCGTGTCGATGTCCAGGTCGTTCGTCGGCTCGTCCAGGAGCAGGACGTTCGGCTCGGCCATCAGCAGCCGGCACAGCTGCAGGCGCCTGCGCTCGCCGCCGGACAGGTCGCCGACCGGGGTCCATTGGCGGGCCTGCGGGAAGCCGAGCTTCTCGCCCAGCTGGGACGCCGTCATCTCCTGCTTGCCGAACACCACGCGCCCGGCCACCTGCTCGATCGCCTGCAGCACGCGCAGGTCGCCCGGCAGGTCGTCGAGCTCCTGGCGCAGGTGCGCGAGCGCCACCGTCTTGCCCTCGATCCGGCGGCCGGTCGAGCCCTCGACGTCGCCGCCGAGCAGCTTCAGCAGCGACGTCTTGCCCGAGCCGTTCACCCCGACCAGGCCGATCCGGTCGCCCGGCCCGACCCGCCACGTGACGTGGTCGAGCAGCGTCCGCTCGCCCACCTGGTACGTCGTGTCTTCCAGCTCCAACACGGTCTTGCCGAGCCGGCGCTTGGCGAACGCCTGCAGCTCGACGGAGTCGCGCGGCGGCGGCACGTCGGCGATCAGCGCTTCGGCCGCCTCGATGCGGTAGCGCGGCTTCGACGAGCGCGCCTGCGGGCCGCGGCGCAGCCACGCCAGCTCCTTGCGGGCCAGGTTCTGCCGCTTTTCCTCGGCCGTCGCGGCCAGCCGCGCCCGCTCGGCGCGCGCGAAGATCCAGTCCGCGTAACCGCCTTCGTACTGCTCGACGCGGCCGTTCGCGACCTCCCACGTCAGCGTCGCGACCGTGTCGAGGAACCACCGGTCGTGCGTGACGACCACGACCGCGATCCGGCGCGCGAGCAGATGGTCGGCGAGCCAGCGGACACCTTCGACGTCCAGGTGGTTGGTCGGCTCGTCGAGCACGACGAGGTCGAGTTCGCCGGTCAGCGCGGCGGCCAGCGACACCCGGCGCCGCTCGCCACCGGACAGGTTCGCCGTCGGCGTGTCCAGCCCGATCGCGGTGATCCCAAGTCCGTCCACAATGGACCGTACGCGGGCGTCGGCCGCCCACTCGTGTTCGGCGCCGTAGCGTTCCAGGACGACGTCGCCGACCGTGCTGCCGTCCGGCAGCTCGGTGCGCTGGGTGACCACCGCCATCCGCAGGTCGCGAACCTGGCTCACCCGCCCGGAATCCGGCTCCGCGAGTCCGGAAAGGACTTCCAGCAGGGTCGTCTTGCCGCCGCCGTTGAGGCCGACGACGCCGATGCGCTGCCCGGCCGCGACGCCCAGCGACACGCCGTCCAGGAGCGGGCGAACCCCGTAGGACTTGCTCACCGCCTCCAGGTTGACCAGGTTGGCCATCCGGATCCTTTCCTCAGTAACAAAAGTCCACAGTGGACGATCAGGCGTGCACGCGCGGCGGCGCCGGGCGCGGCGCGTCGTCACCGCCGACGACGCGGGCGCCGGGCACCGGGCCGTGCGCCACCCGGACCGTGCGGCACACCCCCGCGCCCGACAGCTCGGCGGCGACCTCGACCGCCGACTGCGCGTCTTCGCAGAGGAACGCGCACGTCGGGCCGGAGCCGGAGACCGTGCCGGCGAGCGCGCCCGCGTTGACGCCGGCGCGCAGCGTGCGGCGCAGCCCTGGCCGCAGCGAGACCGCCGCCGCCTGGAGGTCGTTGCCCAGCAGCAGCGCCAGCTGACGCGGGTCGCCCGAGGCCAGCGCCTCGACGACCGGGGTGTGCGAGCCGATCCGCGGCGGGTTGCCGTCGGCGCGCAGCCGGTCGAGCTCGCCGAACACCTTCGGCGTCGACAGGCCGCGCTCGTCGAAGGCGAGCACCCAGTGGAAGGTGTGCCGCGACAGCACCGGCACGAGCCGCTCGCCGCGTCCGGTGCCCAGCGCGGTGCCGCCGTAGAGCGCGAACGGGACGTCGCTGCCCAGGCCGGCCGCGATCTCGGCCAGCTCGTCGCGCGTGACGTCGAGGTTCCACAGGCTCGCCAGCCCGACGAGCGTCGCCGCCGCGTCGGCGCTGCCGCCCGCCATGCCGCCCGCGACCGGGATGCCCTTGCGCAGCACCACCCGGACCTTCGGGTCGCCGGTGCGCCCGACGTGCGCGGACAGCGCTTCGACCGCGCGCCAGGCCAGGTTTTCGGGGCCGGTCGGGACCGCGCCCTCGCCCTCGCCGTAGATCTCCAGCCCCGGCTCTTCGGTGACGGCGACGGTCACCTCGTCGGTCAGCGACAGGGCCTGGAACACGGTCACCAGCTCGTGGTAACCGTCTTCGCGCAGGTCGTCGACCGCCAGGTGCAGGTTGACCTTGGCCGGGACCCGGACGGTGACTGGAGGCGGAACTACGGCGAGCACCCGACCAGCCTACGTGCCCGCGAAAACGCCCCGATGCGACGTGCGCATCGGGGCGGTTCCGACGTTTGGATCAGGCCGCGACACCCTGAGGGCCGCGAGCGGTGTGCGTCACGTGGCCACCGCGCTCGGCGACCCACGCCAGCGCGGCGTCGGCCCGCTCGCCGCGGACGCCCAGGCGGAACCGGCCGACCGGGGTGTCGCCGATCCGGGTCAGGCCGCCGCCGATGGTGGCGAACTCGACGTCGAACCGGCCCGCGGCCTCGGGCAGCAGCGCGCCGACCGACGCGAAGCCGACCAGCACGACGTCGACCGAGCGGTCGTAGCGCGCCGACTGCGAGCGGGTGGTCTCGATGGCCGGCAGCAGCGCCTGCGCGGTGCGGCTGGCCGGGTTCGAGATCAGGTCGAGCACGGTGCCGCGCTCGATGACCGTGCCGTCCTCGAGCACCGCGATGTCGTCGCAGACCCGGCGGACCACGCCGGCGTCGGGCGTCGTGATGACGACGGTGGTGCCCAGCTCGGAGCGGGCGCGGTCGAGCACGGTGAGCACCGAGCCGGCCTCCTCCGGGTCGACGCCGGCCGTCGGGTCGTCGGCCAGGAGCACGGCGGGCGCCGCCGCGAGGGCCTTCGCGACCGCGACGCGGCGGAGCTGCCCCTCGGTGAGCTCGCCGGGACGCTGCGTCGCGCGCTGCGTCAGGCCGACCAGGTCGAGCAGCGAGCCGACGCGGCTGCGGCGCTGCGGGCCCTCGACGCCGAGCTGCTCGAGCGGGGAGGCGATGTTGCCGGCGACGGTGCGCTCGGCGATCAGCTCCGGCTTGGTCGAGACGACGCCGAGCTGGCGGCGGATCTCGCGCAGGCGGCGGCCGTCGAGGGTGCCGGTGTTGAGGCCGTCGAGCCGGACGACGCCGCGGTCGGGCCGCTCCTGCAGTGCGATGCAGCGAGCCAGGACGGACTTGCCGGACCCGGCCGGGCCGACCACGCCGAAGAGCGAGCCGGCCTGGACGTCGACACTCACGTCCCGCAGGGCGACGACCGAATTTCCGTTGGTGGCAAAGGTTTTGGACAGGTTTTCGACGGTGATCACGAAGGCTCCAGGAAACGGGGCGCGCTCACTCGGAGGCGCCCGGCCGCAAGCAGAGTCCGTCCTGTGTGGACGGTGCATGAAGAAGAGGTGGACCGGCTACGACAAGCTCAGTGGGAGCGTCGACATGCGGTCACGGAGCGGCGGCCTTCGTCGACTACGCGACGCCTGGTCAGGAGCAGGGGGCGAGCTACCCTCTTCATCGGAAACGGCCTCCATCGGTCCTGGCGGTAGCACCTGCCCTGTGGAGGGTGGTTGCTGCGACTTCGGCGAGCCAGGTCTCTCAGTCGCTCGGGATGGACGTACTGAGTAAAACCGATCCCGAGGAGCGAAAGCAAGCCTGTTGGCCCAGATCACACGAGTGGAGGTGTCCGAATCGCGAGATCGCACGGCAAGAGGCGTATTTTCGCCGGACGGCGTTGACTTCCACTGTGGACCTGCTAACGGACCGCGGCCAACCTGGCGAAGTCGTGCACGTTCAGCTGCTCGCCGCGGGTCTTGGGGTCGATCCCGGCGGCCGTGAGCAGCTCCCCGGCCCGCTCGGCGGACCCCGCCCAGCCGGCGAGCGCGGCCCGGAGGGTCTTCCTGCGCTGTGAGAAAGCGGCGTCGACGAGGCCGAAGAGCCGATCGCGGTCGTCCGACGCCGGAGCGTCACCGCGTTCGAAGGCGACGAGCGCCGAGTCGACGTTGGGCACCGGCCAGAAGACCGACCGCGGCACGGCGGCGACCTTCCGGGCCGGGCCGTACCAGGCGAGCTTGACGCTGGGGACGCCGTAGATCCGGCTGCCGGGGCCGGCGGCCATCCGGTCGGCGACCTCGGTCTGGACCATCACGAGGCCGCTGCGCAGGGAGGGCACCTCGGCGAGCAGGTGCAGCACGACGGGCACGGCGACGTTGTAGGGCAGGTTGGCGACGAGCGCGGTCGGCTCGCCGAGCTGCTCGCGCGTGACACGCAGGGCATCGGCCCCGACGACGGTCAGCCGGTCAGCGGCGTCCGGGCCCCGCTCGGCGACGGTCTCGGGCAGCCGTTCGGCGAGCTTGGGATCGATCTCGACGGCGACGACCCGGGCACCGGTGGCGAGCAACCCGAGGGTCAGCGAGCCGAGCCCGGGCCCGACCTCGAGGACGACGTCCCCTTCGCCGACGCCGGCCAGCTCGACGATCCGCCGGACGGTGTTGGGATCGTGCACGAAGTTCTGCCCGAGCTTCTTGGTCGGCCGCACGTCGAGTTCGGCCGCCAGCCCGCGGATCTCGGCAGGTCCCAGCAGTTCAACCACCGGTGGAGCCTACCGAGGGGGCGACACTGGCACGCGAAACGGCCCCCGTCCACGAGGGACGAGGGCCGTTCCGAAAGCGAAACTCAGGCCTTCTTGCCGCAAACCGGCCAGGCGCTGTAGCCGCCACGAGCGTCGCGGACCTTCTCCGCGATCGCGATCTGCTGCTCGCGCGAAGCCTGGCTCGGCAGGTTCGCGTACGCGTCGCCGCCGTAGGCGTCCCACGTGCGCTTGTCGAACTGGAGGCCGCCGTAGTAGCCGTTGCCCGTGTTGATGGCCCAGTTGCCGCCCGACTCGCACTGCGCGATGCGGTCCCACGAGGAGCCGTCGCCGATCGCCGGGGTCGGGGCCTGCTTGGTGCCGACGTGGACGATCTTCGGCTTCGGCTGGGTGATGACCTTCTCGGAGATGCTCTCCCGGCCGACCTCTTTGCCGTTCTTCTGCGTGACCTTGTAGGTCACTTCCTTCTCACCCGGCGTGCCCGGGTCCTCGACCGAGGTCTTGCCCTTGGCCAGGTCCGGGTCGTCGACGCGCTGCTCGGGCGGGTCGATGGCTTCCTTCTGGACGACCGTCGAGACGCCGGTGCGGCTGATGTGCACCTCGGCGCCGTCGGTCAGCTTGACGTCCAAGCCGCCCTCGGCCTGGTCCTCCGGGCCCAGGGTGAGCTTGTACTCGCCCAGGAACTCCTTCGTCGTGACCGCGGTCGTCTTCACCTGCTTCGGCGCGTTGGCGCCGTCGTACAGGGTGATGTTCTTCAGGGTCTTGATCTCGACGGTGGCGCCCTGGAGGGGCAGCTCGCCGTCCTTCGGCATCGACATCCACGTGCCGGGCTTGTCGAGCCCGGTCATGCCGAGCTGGCCCAGCGCGTCGCCGAGGTGGGTTGCGCGGACCCAGGAGGTGTGCTCCGCGCCGTCGACGATCATCTTCAGCTGGCGGCCGCGCTCGAGCTTGATGACGCCGCCGTCGCCGACCTCCGCCTGCGGGGACGGGGAGAGCGAGTCGTGCGCGCCCACGGACAGGCCCGCGTCCTCCAGCACCTCGCCGACGGTGTCGCCGAACGAGTGCACGGTGGTCTGCTGGCCGTCGACGTCGACGGTGACGCTCTTGTTCATCGCCAGCGCGGCCGCGCCGCCGCCGGCGACGCTGATCATGACGCTGAGGACGGCGCCCTTGAGGAAGCGGCGCTTCCAGACCTTGGTGGTCTGGCGGAGACCCTCGTCCAGAGCCGCACGACGCGCTTCGGGGGAAGCGGTGCGGTCCTCGTCGAGGCCGTCCGGGATGACGATCGGCGGCAGGTACGTCGTCTCCGCGTTGATGAGGCGGATCAGCTCGTCGACGTCGACGTCGATCTCGGCCATCATCGCGTCGGCGTCGGGGCCGAGCGCGGCGAGGATGTCCTGCTGCGTGATGTTCGGGTCGTCGGAGAAGTCGAGCTGGCCGTAGGCGGTGTCCTCGTAGTGCCGATCGAGGACGGCCGAGCGCGCTCCAGCCTGTCTGCTACCTGTCACCGGGGATCGTTCCCTTTCACGAGACGGCGGTCGGGGGCGCCGTCTCTACGACTGGGCGTGACGATCGGGAACTGCTGAGCGCAGGTCCGACCGGCACGATCACGGGACAGTAACGGGTCCCGCCGGGTTGCGCAAACACCCCCCGGAGTGTCGTGATCCCCGTCACTCCATCAGGTGGACGATCAAGGAACCCTGATGTCGCAATGCGTTCAACCCGTTGTGACACTGGGGAGTCGGTAGACGCGCTCGGCGGTGGTCCGGACCGCTTCGGCGACTTCGTGGACAGCTTCGCCCCTGAGCGCCGCGAGGTGACGGACGGTGTAGGCGGCGCCGAACGGCTCGTTCGGCCGTCCACGGAACGGGTGGGGGGTCAGAAACGGCGCGTCGGTTTCGACGAGGTACTGGTCCGCCGGGCAGAGCCGGGCCGCCTCGTGGAGCCCCTTCGCGTTCTTGAACGTCACCGTGCCCGCGAAGGAAAGGACGTATCCCGCGTCGACGCACTTGCGCGCCATTTCCGCGTCCCCGGAAAAACAATGGAAGATTACGGCATTCGGCGCATTCTCTTCGGCCAGGATGCGCAGCACGTCGTCGTGGGCCTCGCGGTCGTGGATCATCAGCGGCTTGTCCAGCCGCTTCGCGAGGTCGATGTGCCAGCGGAACGCCTCCTGCTGGGCGTCGTGCGGCGAGTAGTCCCAGTAGTAGTCGAGGCCGGTCTCGCCGACGGCGACCACGCGGTCCTGGGCGGCCAGCCGCTCCACTTCGGACTTCTCGGCCTCGCCGAACTCCTTGGTCCGCGTCGGGTGGATCGCCACCGCGGCCCACACGCGCCGGTCCCAGGTCGCCGCCTCGGTGGCCCAGCGGGCCGAGGCGAGGTCGTCCGCCACCGTGACGACGCGGGCGACGCCGGCGCGCTCGGCGCGGTCGACCATGGCCGTGACATCGGCCGCGGTGACCGCGCCGCACGCGTCGAGATGGGTGTGCGCGTCCACCACCGACACCGGGAGCCGGTCCGGGACCGGCGGCAGCTCGCGCTTCTCTTCACCCATGCGTACTTCTTACTCCTTGATGATCGGCGCCCATTCCGGACCGGTCTCGCCGAGCGCCGGGTCGAGCTTGGTGAACAGCGGCGACGGCTTCTGCAGGGGCTTGCCGACCTCGATCGGCTTCGACTCCCACTTCGCCTGCTCGCCCGCGTAGTCGCCGGTCAGGATCGGGTTGACCCGGCCGTCGATGTCGAGGTCCTCGACCTCCTTGAGCTCCGGCTGCGCGGCCCAGACGCCGGTGCCGCCGAGGGCCTCGTACACCTTCTGGGCCGAGTGCGGCAGGAACGGCGTCAGCAGCGTGTTGGCGTCCGAGACGACCTGCAGCGCGGTGTGCAGCACGGTGTCGCGCCGCGTGGGGTCGTCCTTGAGCTTCCACGGCTCCTGGTCGGAGATGTACTTGTTCGCCGCGGTGACGACCTTCATCGCCTCGCTCGCCGCCTGCTTGAACCGGGACCGGGCCAGGTGCGCGCCCGCGGTGTCGAACGCCTTGCGCGACAACGCCTTCAGCTCTTCGTCGGCCGCGGTCGGGGCCTCCGGGCGCGGGATGGCGCCGACGTTCTTGTGCGCCATCGAGATGGACCGGTTGACCAGGTTGCCCCACTCGTTGGCCAGCTCGAAGTTGGTCCGGCGGACGAACTCGTCCCAGGTGAAGTCGGTGTCCTGGGTCTCCGGGCCGGCGACCGAGATGAAGTACCGCAGCGTGTCCGGGCCGAAGTCGCGCAGGAAGTCCTCGACGTAGATCACGCGCCCGCGCGAGGTCGAGAACTTCGAGCCGCTCATGGTGAGGAACTCGCTGGAGACGATCTCGTCCGGCAGGTGCAGCTTGCCGTACTTGCCGGGCTCGCCGCCCTTGTCGCCCTCGCCGTTGTGGCCGAACAGCAGCGCCGGCCAGATCTGGGCGTGGAAGGTGATGTTGTCCTTGCCCATGAAGTAGTAGGACCGCGCGTCGGCGTTGTTCCACCACTCCTGCCACGCGTCCGGGTTGCCGGAGCGCCGGGCCCACTCGACGCTGGCCGAGAAGTAGCCGATCACCGCGTCGAACCAGACGTAGAACCGCTTCAGCGGCTGGTCGCGCCAGCCGTCGAGGGGGATCTTGACGCCCCAGTCGAGGTCGCGGGTGATCGGCCGGGGCCGCATGTCGTCGATCAGGTTCTTGGTGAAGTTGAGGACGTTCGGGCGCCAGTCGGTCTTGGTGCCCAGCCAGTCGCCGAGGGTCTTGGTGAACGCCGGCAGGTCGAGGAAGTAGTGCTCGGTCTCGACGAACTTCGGCGTCTCGCCGTTGATCCGCGACTTGGGGTTGATCAGTTCCGCGGCGTCGAGCTGGTTGCCGCAGTTGTCGCACTGGTCGCCGCGCGCGCCGTCGTACCCGCAGATCGGGCAGGTGCCCTCGACGTAGCGGTCGGGCAGCGTGCGGCCGGTCGACGGGCTGATCGCGCCGCGCGTCGTCTTCGGCACGACGTAGCCGTTGCGGTGCAGCGCCAGGAAGATCTGCTGCGTCACCTCGGCGTGGTTGCCGGTCGTGGTGCGCGTGAACAGGTCGTAGGACAGGCCGAGGCCCTGCAGGTCGGTGCCGATCTGGCGGGTGTACTTGTCCGCCGTCAGCTGCGGGGTCGAGTCCTCCTTGTCGGCCTGGACGGTGATCGGGGTGCCGTGTTCGTCGGTCCCGGACACCATGAGCACCCGGTTGCCGGCCATTCGCTGGTAGCGGGAGAAGACGTCGGACGGGACGCCGAATCCGGACACGTGGCCGATGTGGCGGGGGCCGTTGGCGTAGGGCCAGGCCACCGCGGTCAACACAGGGGTGCTCATACCTTATTAGCCTACGGAGGGCGTCACGCGCTTTGTCGAGAGGGAGGCCAGGTTGTCGGCGACACGGTTGCTCGTGCTCGGGGTGGTGCGCATGTACGGCCGCGCGCACGGCTACCAGGTCCGGCGCGAGCTGCTGAGCTGGTCGGCGGACAAGTGGGCCAACGTCCAGCCCGGGTCGGTCTACCACGCGCTGAAGAAGATGGACTCCGAAGGCCTGCTGGAGCAGGTCGACGCCGAGCCCGGGCAGGCCGGGCCCGACCGGACCGCCTACCGGCTCACCGCCGACGGCGAGCAGGAGTACCAGGTGCTGCTGTCGAAAGCGCTGTCCGATCCTTCGCTGAACCACCCGGACCTGTCGGCGGGGATCTCGCTGATGACGACGTTCCCCCGCGCCCGCGTGATCAACCTGCTCCGGCACCGGCTGGTGCACCTGGAGGCCGAGCAGCGGCAGGCGGCGATGATGCTCGAAGAGGTGAAGGCGAGCATGGAGCTGGGGACGCCCGAGCACGTCGGCGAGCTGTACCGGCTGTGGGGCGGCATCACCGACGCGAGCCTCGACTGGCTCCGGGGCCTGATCGACCGGCTCGTGGCGGGCGAGTACGCGATGGCCGACGAGTAATCAAGTTTGACTAGCACGAGCTCCTTCGGGCAGACTGCGTGCTGCCAGTAGTCAAACTTGATTAGAGGGGACATTCCATGATCACGGCACGCGGTCTCGAGCGGCGGTTCCGCCGCAAGGGCCGCTCTGGGGGCGAAGTACACGCGGTGAAGGGCGTCGACCTCGACGTCGAAGCGGGCGAGCTCGTCGGGTTCCTCGGGCCGAACGGCGCCGGGAAGACGACCACGCTGCGCATGCTCACCACCCTGCTGAAACCGTCGGCGGGCACCGCGACCGTCGGCGGGCGCGACCTGCTGTCCGACCCGCTGGGGGTGCGCGAGCGGATCGGCTACGTCGCGCAGGGCGGCGGCAGCTCGCCGGAGACCACGGTCGCCGACGAGCTCGAGCTGCAGGGGCGGCTCTACCGGATGAGCAAGGCCGACGCGATCGCGCGCGGCGCCGAACTCGCCGAGCAGCTCGACCTGACCGGCCTGGACCAGCGGCTGACCAGGACGTTGTCGGGCGGCCAGCGCCGGCGGCTCGACATCGCGCTCGGGCTGATCCACTCGCCGGGGCTGGTGTTCCTCGACGAGCCGTCGACCGGGCTCGACCCGCAGAGCCGCGCCAACCTGTGGGACCACATCCGCCGGCTGCGCGCCGAGCAGGGCGTCACGGTCTTCCTCACGACCCACTACCTCGACGAAGCCGACGCGCTGTCGGACCGGCTGATCGTCATCGACGACGGCCGGATCGTCGCCGAGGGCACGCCGGACGCGCTCAAGGCTCGGGTCAACGGCGACCGCGTCGAGGTCGGCGTCGACCCGGAGCAGGGTGCCGACGCCGCCGAGATCGCGAGCCGGCTGGCAGGTGCGCACGAGCTGTCCGCGGACGGCGGGGTCGTCCGGTTCCGGGTGCCGCGCGGCGACGTCGCGCTGCCGGAGCTGCTGCGCGCGCTCGACGCGAAGTCCATCCCGATGCTGTCGGTCCAGGTGCACCGGCCCACGCTCGACGACGTTTTCCTGACCCTGACCGGGCGTTCCCTGCGCGAAGCGGAGGAGGGCACCCGTGCTGCGTGACACCTGGCTGATCTTCCGCCGCGACCTGAAGGCGGCGCTGCGCAACCCGACCTGGGTCATGATCGGGATCATGCAGCCGCTGCTGTACCTGTTCCTGTTCGGGCCGCTGATGGTCAAGGCGATGCAGGCCCAGGGCCTGTCCGAAGTGGACGGCTGGATGCTGCTCACCCCGGCGCTGATCGCGCAGCTGGCGTTGTTCGGCAGCTCGTTCGTCGGGTTCGGCCTGCTGGCCGACTACCGCTCCGGCGTCGTCGAGCGGTTCCGGGTGACGCCGGTCAGCCGCGGCGCGCTGCTGCTGGGCAAGGTGCTGGCCAACGCACTGCAGGCCGTCGTGCAGGCGCTGCTGATCATCGCGCTGGCGTACCTGGCGTTCGACCTCGACGCGCCGGTCGGTGGCGTGCTGCTGAGCCTGGTGATCGTCTTCCTGCTGGCGGTGTCGCTGGCGTCGTGCTCCTACGCGCTGGCGCTGACGTTGAAGAGCGAGGAGACGTTCCCGGCGCTGCTCAACGCCGTGCTCATCCCGCTGCTGCTGCTGTCCGGGATCCTGCTGCCGATCACCTCCGGCGTCGCGCCGAAGTGGCTGTACACGGTGTCGCAGATCAACCCGTTCCGCCACGTCGTGGACGTCGAGCGGAACACCTTCCGCGGCGACTTCACGATGGACGCGTTGTTCACCGGCAGTGTCGTGGTGCTGGTGATGGCGGTGGTGTCCGTGTGGTGGGGCACCCGGACCTTCCAGCGAGAGAACGCCTGATCAACCAGCGGGTTGTCACTGCGGGTCCGCCTCCGGCGACGTATGGTGTGCTCTCCACCGACGTGCCGGGGGCGGACTGTGACGGAGCCGGAGAGCGAACGCGGGATCTCGCTGTCCCACCGGGAGCGGGTGACCGACTGGCACGCCGTCCGCGGGGCGGAGACCCGGTTCGTGTCGGTGACGATCAGCGAGAACGTCAACTGGACCAACTCCGCGGCCGAGCGCAACCTGGCCGGCGCACAGGAGGTGGGCCTGCACGTCGGCGGCCGGCACTACGCCCGCCCCGGAGCGGCGCACGACCAGGCCGACCACTTCGTCCGGACGGCCAGCAGGCTCGGCGCGTTCGCGCCCGGGTCCCTGGCGCCGGCCCTGGAGGTCGCGGCACCGAGCGTGGACGACCGGTTCATCAAGACGTGGATCAAGCACGTCCGGCACGCGGCGCGCATCGAACGGGTGCTCGTCTACGCCGACCACGACTGCTGGTCGCACCGGCTGCACCCGGACCGCTGGGCCGACAGCGAGGTCGTGCTGTGGCTGATCCGGCACAACGGCATCCCCGGCCGGCCGGGCTGGTTCCACTCGCGGCTCGGCGTGCACCAGCACGCGTACGGCCCGGACGTGCGGGGCGTCGACGGGCCGGTGGAGCAGAACGCCGTCGTGTACCCGTTCACATTGGGTGACCTGCTGCTCTGACCTGTGGTGGTATGTCGCCATGCGCGTGACGAGCAGGGCACTCCGGACGGACGTGACGCCCGCGCGCGCTTTCTCGGTACTCGCTCACCACAACGCGTCCCGCGGCCTGCCGCCGCCCGCGATGGTCTCGGGTGACTGGTTTTCTTCGCGGGCGGTGATCGCACCTTCACTCGAGGTTTCGCCGACGGGCTTTCCCGCCTGTCCGGAGGTCGACGCTCCCCCGGACGTGATCGGCGGCGGCTGGTTCGGGTACCTGGCATACGACGACTCCGGCCCGCTGCCGGCGTCGGCGTGGGGCTGGGCGGACCACGTGCTGCGCTGGTCTCCTTCGGGCACCTGCTACCTGGAGTCCCTCGACGGCGGTGGGCCTTCACTGTCCACAATGGAGTCGCTGCTGACTTCTCCCGCACCTGCTTTGTCGTGGACGGCCGGGCCCCTGCGACGTCCGTTGCCTTCGGAGCACCGGGACGCGGTGAAGGCGTGCGTGCACGCGATCGAGGCCGGCGAGCTGTTCCAGGCGAACATCTGCAGCCGGTTCACGGTTTCCTTTTCGGGATCCCCCGCTGCTTTGTTCGCCGCCGGAGTGTCCACTTTGGATCCACGCCGGGCGGCGTTCGTCTCGGGCGAGTGGGGTTCGGTGGTGTCGTTCTCGCCGGAGCTGTTCCTGGCGCGGCACGGGCGTTCGGTGCGTTCGACACCGATCAAGGGAACACTCCCCCGGCGCGGGCCGGACGACGACGGGAATGCCCTGTTGTTGCGCCAGTCGGTGAAGGACGTCGCCGAGAACGTGATGATCACGGACCTGGTGCGCAACGACCTCGGCCGGGTGTGCGAGGTGGGGTCGGTGACGGTGCCGTCGCTGCTGCGGGTCCGGCCGGCACCGGGGGTGTGGCACCTGGACTCGACGGTGACGGGGACGCTGCGACCGTCCGTTTCGGACGGCCTCCTGTTGGAGGCCACCTTCCCGCCCGGTTCCGTGACGGGCGCGCCGAAGATCCGCGCGCTGGACCTGATCGCCGCTCTGGAACCCTGCGGACGCGGGGTCTACACGGGAGCGATCGGACTGCTGTCCCCGGCGGCGGGGCTGGAGCTGAACGTGGCCATCCGGACGTTCGAGATCGCCGCCGGCCGGATCGAGCTGGGCGTCGGCGGCGGCATCACGGCCGATTCGGACCCGGAGGCGGAGTGGCAGGAGTGCCTCCACAAGGCGGCACCCTTGGAACGCCTACTTGCCGGGGTCGAGCAGTAGCTTGCCGACGGTCTTGCGCGACCGCAGGGCCTCGTGCGCGCCGCGGGCGTCCGACAGCGGGAACTCGCCGCCCGGGATCGCCTTGAGCTTGCCCGCCAGGACCAGCTCGAACAGGTCGTTCAACGCGGTCCCGAAGACGTTGCCCGGCAGGCGGAACACGTGCGGCAGCCACATGCCGCTGACGGTCGTGCTGTGGCCGAGGACCTTGCGCAGGTCGAGCGGCTTCGGCGCCTCCCGGCCGGCCATGCCGTAGAAGGCGAGGCGGCCGAACGGCGCGAGCGCGGCGATGCTCTGGTCGGTCGTCTTGCCACCGACCATGTCGAGCACGACGTCGACGCGGCGGCCGTTGGCGTCGAGCAGCACCTCGGTCATGTCCTCCGCACGCGAGTCGACGGCGACGTCCGCGCCGAGTTCGAGCGCGAGGGCGCGCTTCTCGTCGCTGCTGGCGGTGGCGATGACGCGGCCGGCGCCCCAGGCCTTCGCGAGCTGCACGGCGATCGTCCCGACCCCGCCGGCGGCCGCGTGCACGACGACCGACTCGCCCTTTTCGAGATGGGCGTTCCGCTTGAGCAGGACCCACGCGGTGGTGCCCTGGACCAGCATGGACAGCGCGGTGAGGTCATCGATGCCGTCGGGAACGGGGAAGGTGGTCGCCTCGGGCGCGACGGCCTTCTCGGCGTACCCGCCACCACCGTTGAGCAGGGCGACGACCCGCTTGCCTTGGGCGGTTCCGACCACTTCGCCGCCGGGAACGAGCGGCAGCTTGGACGGCGCGAGGTAAGAGTTTTCGGCCTGGTGGGTGTCGGCGTAGTTGACGCCGATGCGCTCGACGTCGATGAGCACCTCACCGGGGCCGGCCACGGGATCGGGCAGCTCGACCGGCGTGAGCACCTCGGGTCCGCCGAACTCGGTCACCTGCACTGCGCGCATCTGCGTTTCCCTCTCGCCGTCGTCCGCTCGATGTGAGACATTCTGACATATGTCTCACGAGTTCGAACGGGCACGCGAGTGGTTCCTGTCGGGCCGCCGGCTCGACATGGGCGAACTGGCGGAGGACCTGTCGATCAGCCGCGCGACCCTGCACCGGCGCGTGGGTTCCCGCGACCGGCTGCTCGGCGAGATCCTGTGGTCACTGTCGGCCGCCTCGATCGCGCGGCTCTGGCCATCGTGCGCGGGGCGCGGAGCGGCGGGCATCGCGGACTTCGTGAGCGGGTACGTCCGGTTCGCGAACGACTCCCCACCGTTCCGGGACTTCTTGCGCCGGGAGCCGGAGCGGGCGCTGCGGCTGTTGACCACGCGCGCAAGCGTTTGCCAGCAGCGAACGACCACGGAACTGGAGATGCTGCTGTCCACGGAGGTATCCGCCGGCCGGCTGGTGCCGCCGTTGCCGGTACCGGACCTGGCTTACTTGCTGGTCCGGATCGGCGAGTCGTTCGTGTACACGGACGTGATCACCGGGGATGCACCTGATGCGGAGAAGGCGCATGCCGCGGTGACCGCGTTGCTGACATGAGCCGAGATCAACGGATCAGCGTGAGGTCCGCATCCCACAACGCGTCGACGCGACCCTCCTTACCGGGGATCACTCCGGCGAGCGAGCGGCCGGACACGTCACCGACGTCCGGATAGGCGAACCACCCGAGCTCACCACCGAGCGGCAGATCGGCTTCTTCGACGTGGTGGACACCGCCCGAAAAGACGACAGCTTCGAGCGCGGAACCGACGTCGGGCTGCGGCCGCGCCACGACGACCACGGGTTCCTCGTCGCCCAGTCCGACACCGATGTCCGAAACGACATCCCGGCGGGGCGCCCACTTGATCCGAACACCGGGCAAGGCCGCCAACGCCACGCCCGAAGGTAGCCCGAGCGTCCAGTCGAGCCCGTCGGCGGCTTCGAGCAGGTGCCAGCGTTCTCCCCCTGGCCCATTGGCCCAGCGCTCCAGCACGACGACCGGCCGGCCGGCACCGCACAACCGCCGCACGTCCTGCGGGAACCGCTCGCCGAGCTCTCCGAGCACCGCCACGCCGCCGTCCGGATCGAACCACGACCAGCCGCCGGCCGGATACAGATGCAGCCCGAAGCGGCGGGCGGATTCCGCTAACTTCTCGTCGTCAGCTTGCACCGAAAGGTAGAAATCGGTCTCGACGCCGACGGTGAGATCGTCGCCGGCGCACAGCACGCAGGAGAGGTCGCCGATCCGGAGCATGCGGCGGATGAGCTTCAAGGCGGTTTCCGGATCGACCACCAGGCCACTCCGCAGCAGCGGGACCCACGGAGGCAGCGACTTCGACACGGTGGGAGCCCTGATCACGAACTCGGTGACGCCGCAGGCGGTCGCGAGCGACCGGACGAAGTCGACATAGCGATCCTCGACCCGGTAGTACTCGGCTGGCGAGAGCACTTCACCCGCGAACCGGGCGCCGATGTCGTCGTTCGACGTCCAGTCCTCGACATCGCCGTTGCGCGCGGCTTCGTCGTACTTGGCGACGAGCACCACAGACGTCATTTGCCCACCCAGGTCAGGAATGGCCCCTCCGCACTCGAATAACCGACGTCGTACGTCCCGCTCCGGCCGGCGCTCGTGGTCGACGAGAACGCGTCAGGAGCCGAGCCGCCCTTGAAGATCCCCCGTTTGTGCCCGGTCCGGTCCCAGGTGATGTACCGCTCGGAGGCAGGCGCCTTCTTGTTCATCCAGACCTTGGCATTGCCTGCGGACCGGAACTTCGTCGGCCGGTAGCCCAACGCGCCGGCGACCTGGTCGGCCTGCTCCCGGGGAAGGACCGGCCCGGTGCGCCTTTCCGCCCCGCCGGCAGCTGCCGGGCAGTTGTGGACCAAGACGTCGACAGCACCCGCGACGACGTAGTAGTCGTGGACCCCGTCGACCGTGAGGTCGTAGACCGAGGCTTGCTGCTCGAAGTACCGAACAGACTTGACCTCGACCGACCGACCATCCGCCGAGTGTAGGTGCTCACCCGCGGTCAGCGACCCGATCGCGACCCAGTCACCGACCTCTTCCACCCACACGGGGTGCCAGTCCGTCGCGACCAGCGTCGCGCCCGAGTCCAGCGTGACCTCGGTCCGCTCCTGCTCGTCGCTGTGGACGAGCGTGCCCACCACCTTGTGCGACTCCGTCGTCCCCGTCGACGGGTCCGTCGTCTGCACCTCGTCGCCGTCGTGGACCTGCTCGATCGGCTTCGTCGAGCCGTCCGCCAGCAGTACCCGGGTGCCGGCCACGAAGCTGTGCAACATGCACGAAGCACCACTTTCGGCCGACTCAGCCGCGCCCTTGGCCTCTTGAGCCCCGTGAGAGACCTCCGAAACCGCCCGCTCGGCATCCGCCGCCGCGTTGGCCGCCTTGTTCGCGTCGGCCAGGACCTTCTCCGTGTCGACGATGACCTTCTCGGCCTTCTCCACCTCCTTACCGAAGGTGATCAGGGCCTTCGCGCCCTTCCAGAAGTCCGCGATGATCTCGCCGGCCTTGAGGATCTTGCCCCACGGGATGAAGTTGATGATCGTCCGGACGCACGCGCCGAACGCTCCCTGCGTCACGCAGTCCTTGATGTCGTCCCAGCCGATCAAGCCCTTGACCAGCTCGCCCGCCGCCTCGACGAAGACGTCCCACTTGGACTTCTTCACCACTTCCTGGGCGTTCTTGTACGCCTCCTGGCTGATGCCGGAATTCTGGACCGTCTTGGCGTAGACGTCCCTGCCGTTGCGCTTGTCGATCTCCTGCTGCGTGTGGTGGCCCACCACGTTGCAGTTCGAGTTCCACGAGCAGCCCTCGGCCTGCGGCGTCCCCGGGTTGCACAACAACCCGTCCGAGCCCATCGAATGGCACGCCGACAACCCCGACGGGTCCGACTCCGTCACCGGCGAGTTGTTCGCGTACGCGTACGCGTTCAACGTCTGCGGCAGGTCCGGTGTCAGCACCGGGTCCACCTTGGTGAACCGGCCAGTCACCGGGTCGTAGTCACGCGCCCCGAGGTGGGTCAGCCCCGTTGTGTCCTGGTAGCCGCCGACGAAACCGTGCTTGTCCGGCCACGTCGACGTCTGCGCGCGGACGTTGCCGAACGGGTCCGTGTAGCGCTGGTTCGGCTGCAGCGTCCCCTGGGTGATCGACAGGCCGTTCGTGCCGTGCAGATCGCCCAGCATCCAGCGCAGCCCCGACGTCCCCACGCGCTCGGCCACCTGTGTGCCGCCGTGCGAGTAGTAGCGGATCGCCGTCGATGCGTGCGTGCCCGCCGTCTGGAAGATCTCCAGGTCGCCGATCGACAGCGTCGCGCCGGTCGGGTCGTGGGTGATCAGGCGGTTGCCGTCCGCGTCGTAGACGTACGCACTCGTGCCGGTCGGGTCCGTCGCGGTCGCCGTGCGGCCTTCGGCGTCGTACGTGTACGTCTGCGTGTCGCCGCCGACGTTGCGCGTCTTCACCGAGCCGGCTTCGTCGTACGTGTACCCCGCCGTCGCCGTGCCGTTCGGGCCCGCCGTGTCCGTCTGCTGCAGCGCGTGCGGGCGCACCGCCGACGCGCCCGAAGCCGGGTACGAATACGTGGTCGTGACGTCGCCGGCCGCCTTGTGCTCGACCTGCGTCTTGCGGTTGCCGGTCTTGTCGAACGTGTACGACTTCCAGTACGGCGCCGCGCCGCCCAGCGCGGACGCCGACTTCGCCGTCGAGCAGTCCGCCGACGACGGCGTCCAAGCGTCCGTCATCCGCTGCAGGTAGTCGTAGTCGAAGCACTGGACGTCGGCCGTCGCCCCGGCGGGCGTGTCGGCGATCTTCCGGACGTTGCCCGCCGGGTCGTAGGTGTACGTCCGCTTCGACAGCTCCGCGCCGACCTGCGTCTCGCGGCTCACCGTCGTCGTCTGCGCCCGGCGGGTGACCTCGTCGTAGGTCTGGGTCACGCCGACGTTCGCGACCGACGTCGCGCTGTCCAGCTGCAGGGTCGACATCTCGTTCAGCGACGTGTACCCGGTCGCCGAGGCCAGGTCCGTGCGCGCGCCCGTCGTCGAGTCGAGTGCGTAGGTCGTCGACGGCAGGCCCAGGTCGGTGTAGGAGCGGACGATGTGTTCCTGGTGCAGGTTGCCCGCTGCCGGGCTCACGGTCTCCGCGACCGCGCCCGTCGCCGTGTACTTCGTCGAGAACTCGTAGCTCCCCTTGAGCGCGTCCTCCTTCGCCGGAACGTCGACGGCGGTCTTGGTCGGTCTGCTGAACGCGTCGTACGCGACGACGCGGTTGGTGTACGCGTCGGCACCGTCCCAGCGGGTCGACGACGCGGGCATGCCGAGCCCGTGCGGCACCGTGTCGTACGTCCACGTCGCCAGCTGCGGGCCGGTGTCCGAGTCCTTGTTCTCCCGGATCTTCCGGCCGAGCGCGTCGTAGGTGTAGACGAGGGTCTGGTTCCGGGCGTCCGTCGTGGTCTTGAGCTGCCCACCCTGGTCGTAGGTGAACGTCGACCGCCCGGCGTCCGGGTCGTTCTGCTCGACCTTCCGGCCGCGCAGGTCGTACTTCGTCGACCAGACGTTGCCCGCGGAGTCCTGCACGGACGTCGGCGCACCCGCGGCGTTGTAGGTGTAGTTCGTGACGTCGGCGGGGTTGGCCGCCCCCGGCGTGTAGCCGTTGGTGTACTGCAGCCGCTGCGCGGTCTGCCCTTGGACGTCGGTGACCACTGTGGACGGTGAGCCGCCCGCCGGCGGGATCGTCGTCGTGCGCTCACCCTCGTACCGGGTGGTCGTCCGCCACTGCTCGACGCCCTTCGACACCAGGATCGACGCGGTGGGCCGGGCCCGCCGGTCGTACTCCGTGACGGTCTGCGCCGGCATCGTGTTGTCGGCGGCGGTCACCAACGTCGCGTTCGGCCCCGAAGCGTCGTTGTAGTACGGCGCGTTCGTCTTGAACTGCAGGCCGCGCGAGTCGTACAGCGTGTCGGCGATGATCCGGCCGCCGCCCTGCGCCGGGACCTGGGTCTGCCGGGTCCGGCCGAGCCCGTCGTAGATCGTGTACGCGTCGGTGTACTTGGTCGTGTCCTGCAACGTCTTCGTGCGGACGAACGTCGGGGTCGTCTGGTCCCCGCCGTACTCGAACGTCGCCGACGCGGTCTGGCTCCGGAGCCGCCCCGGCGTCCAGACCGCGGTCTTGCGGCCCAGTGCGTCGTAGTCGATGTCCGTGCTGACGCCGTTCACGTCGACCGACGTCGTCGGGTTGCCGCGGGCGGGCTCGAGGGTCGTCGTCGACGTCCAGCCGAGCGGGTTGGTCGCCTTGGTCTGGGTGACCGGACCACCGGTCTCCGGGACGAACGCCGTTTTCGAGACGCTGCCGAACACGTCGGTCGACTCGGTCTCGCGGCCGAGGTCGTCGTAGGAGTTCTTGGCGGTGGCGACGTAGTGCTTGCCGCCGGCGTCCCAGGTGTCGAGGGTGTCCTGCTCGGTGATGTCACCCTTGGTCGGCGGCTGCCCGACGGCCTGGTGGTCGTAGGCCACCTTCACGTCGGTGATGCTGTTCGCTGCGGTCTGCGTCCCCGCGCAGGTACCGCCGAACATCACGACCGTGCTCGACCGGTCGAACATCCCGGCAGTGTTGGGGACGTAGGTCGTGTTGGTGCAGGTGTCGTCCGACGGCGTGGAAGTGTCACCCTGGTCCTCGACCTGGGTGGTCATCCCGTTGTCGTCGAACTGCTTCTTCACCAGCGTCCGGCGGTAGGTCTTGCCGTCGGAGAGCAACGTCCGGCCGCGAACTTCCTTCGTGTCGAGCATGTACGCCTTGAGGCGCCCGTCCGCGCTGGTCGCGGTCGGGCCGCGCTTCCACGGCTCGTTGACCGACGCGGAGTCGACCGTCGTGCCGTCGTCCAGCTTCGTCCGCGACTCGCGCACGTAACCCTGCAGGAAGTCGTCGTCCACAATGGATCCGCCGTCGGAGTCGGCGACGGAGACCTGCCGGCTCCCGGACGGCAGGTGGTCGCCGTTCATCCCGCGCAGGTACAGCGATTCCGTGACGGTCTTCGTCTTGCCCGGCGCGCCGATCGACGTGGTCACCACGTTGTAGCCGCGCCACTGGTTCCAGGTGCGGCGGTCGTCCGGGGTGAACTGGCTGTCGTCGTAGTGCCAGGCCGCGGTGTTGTCCGGGTAGTCGTAGTGCGTCTCGACCGGGACGGAACCGCCGGTGAGGTCCTCTTCCTTGACGTCGACGACGACGTACTTGTGGAACCAGTCCAGCACCGGGTCCTTCGCCTCGGGCGGGCTCCAGTACGACGCGAAGCAGCGGTAGGTGTCGGTCTCCGGCGACGCGGGCATCTTCACGCCCGGGACGCAGTCCTGGGCCGAGTAGGCCACCGTGATCCGGCCGCCGGTCTCGGTGCGAATCTCTTTGAGGCGGCTGCGCGTGATCGCCGCGTACTTGTCGCCGAGGGTGTCGACCCGGTTGGGGAAGATGTAGCGGTCGAACTGGGTCGGCGGCAGCTTGATCGGCGCGGCGCCCGCCTTGCCGGTGTGGGTGATCGAGTTCAGCCACGGTGCCGGCGGGGCGGCGTCGCCCGAGCCGGGGTAGGACTGCACGAGGTCCCACTGGTCGATGTCGTGCGGGGTGGTCCCGGTGAAGTACTGCGTGCGGACCGCGGTCAGGCGCTTGCGGGTGAAGAACGCGGGCGCGCCGTAGTCGCAGGTCGCGCCTTCGGCGCAGATCTGGTCGAACGGCACGTCCGGCCAGTGCGACGCGTTCGCGGCGGTGAGCTTCGCCGGGGCGCAGTCGAAGGACGCGTCCGGGATGCACCGCTCGGCCGTGTCGAAGACGACCTGGTTCGACGGGCCGCTGCCGTAGACGCTGCCGTCCTTGAGGCGCAGGCCGTATTCGACGCGCAGCGGGTAGCCGCCCGCCACGTACGACGTGCCGGCGGAGGTGACGTTGAGGTTCAGCCCGTAGGAGTTCTTTTCCGGCTGGTAGTAGTAGGTGCTGACGTTGCCGTGCGGGTCGACGGAGTAGTCGAGGTTCCACCGCCACCCCTGCTGGCACCAGGAATGCGCGAAGTCGTTCGCCTTGTAGCAGTCTTCGCCGTCGTTGTTGCCGAAAACGGGAACCGTCCACGCGGACTGCGTCTCCGGCTTGCCGCTGGTCCAGCCGGGGAGGTGGTTCAGACCGAAGTAGTACTGGGTGCCGTCACCGGTGGTGACGCGCCAGTGCTGCCCGTGGGAGACACCGTTCTCCGCTCCGGTCAGGAGCTCGACCTTCGACCCGTCGTCGCTCTTCGGGCGCCACAGCGTGTCGGTGACCTTGATCAGCTGGGTCGATCGGCCGCCGAGGACGAGCGACGCGTTGTCGGGACCCCAGCACTGGTCGCCGGTCTTCGTCTGGCCGTTGTTGCCGCCCAGGTCCTCGCTGCAGCCCTTGTAGTGGCGTTCGATGAAGCCGCCCGGGGTGAAGTCCCAGCCGTCGCCGATCCACGACGCCTGGTTGTTGGTCGCCGACGTCAGGCCGTCGATGCTTCCCGAGGAGTAGCTCAACGCGAGGTTGGGCGCCGCGCCGTTCGGGGCCTTCGGCGTCGTGAACGGGTAGCTGTAGGAGAAGTCGCCACCCGAACCGCCGCCGGACCAGTCACCGGCGGCCGACAGCGGCATCGCCGTGGTCGAGCCGGCCGAACCGGACGCCGCGGCGGTGGCCGCGAGCACCTGCGTCCCGCCACCGGTCACGACGTCCGCCGTCACCTGCTTCGCCTTGGCGTCGTTGGCCGAGCCGGCGATCGGCGTGCGCTTGCGGCACTCCGGCTTGTCCGGTGTGGACAGTGCGCACGCGGGCAAGGTGAACAGCCGGAGCCGGTCGCTCCAGCCACCACCGAAGGCGTTGGCGAAGCCGCTGTAGTCCAGCCCGACGCGGACCGGACTCCCGGCGGCGCCGGTGACCGAAAGGACGACGCCGTCGAGCCCGAGCGCTTCGGCGGCCTGGTGGTCGGCGACCTTGACGTGCACCTTGGCGGGTTTCGCCGCGGCCGCGACCCGCCCGAGCCGCACCGGCGTGTCCGCCGCGCGCAGCTGTTGGGTGGCGGCGGGGGCGAGGTCGACGTCGGTGTCCTTCGCCGCGGGCCAGACCGGCGGGGTGACGGGCGGGGTGCCGATCTTGATCTCCGCCGGCTTGCCCGCCGTCACCGGGCTGACCGGGACGCTCTTCTCTTTTTGCCCCGGTGGGACGGACCAGTTGCCTCCGGGCGCGGCGGGGGCGGCGACGGCCGTCCCGCCGGAGCCGAGCATGACGACCGCGAGCACGGCGGCGGTGACTCTCGAAGACCGGCTCAGCCGAGCCCATCTGGCACTTTCACGCATGGAAGATCTGCCCGTTCTGCGGAGGTCGGGAAAACTAGGGGTGGTCGACGACGGTGTCGGCGTTGATGTGCTGCTGGTCGAGCACACCGCTGTAGACCCGGATACCGCGCAGGTCGCCGTACCAGTAGTCGGTGTCCATGCCCTTGAAGCGACCGCGCCCGAGGAAGAGGTCCTCCAGATCGCTCGCGCCGTTCCAGCCCACGACGTTGTCGACGCACTTCGGGCTGTACTGGTACGCGTCGGTCGTCGCGTACAGGCACGCCTTGTGCGTGACCGCGTCGTAGGTCCCGGCGAGGTGCGTCCACACGTTCGGCTGGGCGTCCACGTCCGGTGCGACCAGCACGGACACCGGCGTCGTCGGCGTCGACTCCTTCGCCCACATCGCCCAGCTCCAGCGCGGGTGCCAGGCCCCGGACGCGTCCTGCACGCCCCGGTAGCCGAGGAGGTAGGGCGAGTAGTAGGCGCCGTTCGCCCCGAGCGCGGTCCGGCCGGGTTTGTCCACGCCCGCGGGATCGGTCGAGTCCCGTTGCTTCTCCTTGGCCGCGTCTTCCGCGGTCCAGGTCTTCTTGACCCAGGCCTCGACGGTGAAGCTGCGGTCACTGCGGAAGTTCTGCGGGCGCGGCCCCTCGATCTGGGAACCCCACTCGAACGGGAAGCGGGCCACGTTCGCCCCGTCCTCGTCGGCCGTCAGCTGGACGTTGCCCGACGGCGTGCCGGCCACACCCGTGACGGAATCGGTGGTGGTGCCGTCGAGCTGGTAGTTCGCCCGCAGCACCGCGGTGTTCGCGAGCCCGGCGACCTCGGCCGCGGGCAGCGCCCGGTCCCAGACCTGGACCTGGTCGATCGAGCCCTTGTAAACGCCCAGATCCTGGTCCGCCACCTTGCCGACGGTGAACGGCCCGGTGCCGCGCCACGTGGTGCCGGCGGCGATGGTCACCTCGCCGGTCAACGCACCGTCGATGTAGAAGCGCTCCTTGCCGGCCACGGCGTCGTAGGTTCCGGTCACGTGCGTCCACACGCCCGCGTGCGATGCCACCGGCGCGGTCGCCCACCGCCACCCGGCGGCGGCGGGGTCGGCGCTGTCGCTGGTGCTCATGCCCAGGCCGATGTTCAGGTCGGACATGCTGAGCTGGAAAGCGTTGCCCTTGGTGCCCATCTGGGCGGCCAGGGTGTAGAAGTTCGCGTCCGTCGGCTTGACCCACGCCGAGATCGAGAAGCTCTGCGAGCTGTCGACGACCGGCGCCGACGTGGTGGCGTAGCCCGGGCCCTGGTCGACCAGGCCCTGCCCGCTGCCGTGTCCGGTGGTGTCCTCGGTGGCGGACTGGCCCGCCGAGTCCGAGTACCCCTGGCCGTACGAGATGTTCTTCAGGGTCAGCGTGTTCTCGGTACCGGTGGCGTCCTGCGCGTCACCGTCCAACGTGTACTCACGCACCGCGCCGAGACCCGCCGGGACGCCATTGGCTCCGTACATCGTGGTGACTTCGGCAGCCGACAGCGCACGGCCGAACACCGCCGCCTCGTCGATCGACCCCTTGGTCAAGTAGGTCCGGACACCGCCCCACTTGCCGCCGCCTAGCACGAGCGGGCCGGTCACGTTCGCCGCCGTCGCGGACACCGTCTGCTGGAGGGCGCCGTCGACGTACAGCGCCGCCGTGTGCGCGGTGGCGTCGTACACCCCGGTCAGGTGGGTCCACGTTCCGGTGGCCGGCGTGACCGTCGAGACGGCCGAGGTGACCACCGGGTTGGCGACGTCCGAGCCGCTGAGGCTGAACGCCCACTTGCCTGACAGGTACTGCAAGGCGAAACCGCTGGCCTGATCACCGTCTTGGGAGAGCACCGCCCGCTGGCCGTTGAGGTCGGCGGCGTTCACCCAGGTCGAGACGGAGAACGACTTCGCCGTGTCGACGATCCGCGCCGGGGTCGCGAAGTAGTCACCCGCCTGACCGCTGAGCGCCGCGGCCTGGCCGAGCTTGCCCGCGGTGAAGTTGCCCGTTCCCGCGCCCGCGTAGCGCAGTCCGGTCACCTGCGACCGGCCGTCACCCTCGAACTGCCAGGAGGCCACCGGCGCCGCCGCGTCCTTCACCGTGAACCCGTAGTCGACGCGGTTCGACGGAGTCTTCGCCCGGTTGCACGACCACGCGCTGAGCACGTGCGGTCCCGAACTTCCGGGCGCGATCGCCGTGGTGCCGGGTCCGTTGAGGACCTTCGGCTTCACCGTGCCGGCCTCGGTGCCGTTGCAGCTCGGCGCGGCCGTGTTGTCCAGCTTCCAGACGTAGTGGTCGACCGGGGCCGCCGTGCCCGCCGCGGTGAACGTGAAGTCACCCGGGCGGCCGGGGCCACCGCCGTACGCGCCGGACGGGTAGGTCTGCGACGCGACGCCGGGCACCGCGGGCGCGGTCAGTTCGATCTCGACCTCGCACGGCACCGCCCACGCCTCGTCCTTGCCGTCCGTCGAATGGACGTCCCACGAGTAGAAGCCGTCGGCGTTCATCTCGGTCTTGGGCAACGTCGCGGCCGCGTTCCGGTTGGCCTGGTTCGTGTCGCTCACGATGTTGTCCGAGCCGTAGTCCCGGCCGGTCCACGTGTAGCCACCCTTGCTGACGAGTCCCTTGTAGACGCGGAACCGGGCGTCGAGCGCGTAGCCGTCGGGGTCGGAGACGTTGGCCCGGGTGACGTAGCCGGTCGCGGTCGGGCCGAGGACCGGCCGGGAGGCGCCCTGGACGCACGGGTAGGACTGCGTGCCGTTGAAGATCGCGAGGTTCTTCGGCTGGTTCGGCGGGGAGTTGTAGATGACCGAGAAGCCGACCTGGGGCGAATAGCGCTTCCACGTCGCCTGGTTGTTTTCGTCCGGCGAGACGATGCCGAAGGTCCACGTGGGTGAGTTGCCCTTGACCGCGCTGTCGATGGTCCCGGTGATGTCGAACCCGGCGCTGTGCGTGTCGCCGGTGCAGTTGCCGCCGACCACGCCGACGGTGTTCCACCAGGCGGGCCCGCTGTTGAACTTCAGCCCGGCGCTGATGCCGCCGGCCCAGACCACGTTGTTGGTCTTCGAGCAGTCGCCCGGGTTGGGCAGGCTGAGGTTCAGTGATGCGCCGTAGATCTTCTTCCCGGCCAGCCCGCCCAGGTTCATCTCGACGAAGGAGCGCGCGGTGACGAGGTGCTGGCTGCAGCTCGAATTGGGGTCGTTGAAGTAGCCGGCCTTCAGGCTGTCATCGCTGTCCCACACCGCGTCGCCCGGCGTCTTGCCCGTGCCGCAGGCGTACTGGACGAGGTAGTGGTTGCGGCCGCACGCGCCGCAGTAGTTGTCGTGCCAGGTCGGGTCGACGTAGACCGGGTAGACGGTGTCCGCGGCGGCCAGCAGCTTCGGGTCCGGCGTCAGGGTGAGCTTCGTCCCGGCGAGGTCGACGCCGACGACGGCCCGGCGCCCGGCCGAGGCCGGGCCCCGCGTGAAGTCGTGGGTTGCCGTCTCGACGCCGGAGGAGTCCCACATCGTGGCGGCCGGCGCGGTGAACTTCTCGTCACCCGCGGCGTTCCGGACGTGCAGCGAGCCGTCGGCGTCCTTCGTGACGGTGCCACCCCGCACCGGTACGCCGAACTCGAGCTTCGCCAGGTTCTTCGCCGCCTCGGGCGTCTTGACGACGACGACCTCGTGGACGGTGTCGATGTCGACCTCGACCCGCAGGTCGGCGCCGGGCAGGACCTCCGGGTAGGTCGCGGTCGAGCCGGTGACGACCGGCTCGGGCAGGGCACCGAGCCAGTCGAAGCCCGCCGTCGTGCCGTCGCGGGTCAAGCGCAGCAAGGGCTGCGCACCGACGGACTTCGCGGCGCTCTTCGCGCCGGCGGACAGGGTGATCCCGGTCGTCGCGGCGTTCGGGGCGAGCACGCCGTCTTTGGGCGCCAAGGTCGAGTCGGGCGCGGACCACCCGGTGCCCCGCTTGACCCGCACGGGCCGCGTGTGGCGAGTGGTCGTGAGCGTGCCGTCCGGGTTGGCGAACGTCTCGGCGGTCTCAGTGGTCTGGTCCACGACCTGAACGCGCTTTCGGGCCTGCTCGGCGTACCGGGCAGCGGTGGCTTCGTCCGGCGCGGTGTCCGGAACCTGCGCGACCGTGTCGGCCGCGGCGGCCGGAGGGCGCAAAAAAGCCGTGGCGGGGAGAATCCCGAAGGCCACGGCCAGCACCAGGAAAAGCACGCCACGTCTGGATCTCAGCCGCGAAGAAGACACGTCGAAAGCCACGCGAAGATTCCCCTCACTCCGCGGCCGGACAACCCGAGCCGCGCCCACGAAGTACGATCGCCCAAGATCGAAAGCCGTGGTAGCGGCCGAATGGCTTAATTCGGATCTCACATCGATCACTTGCGGCAAAACGGACATCGCCCCGCTGTGACGGCGATTACTTCGAGGTCCGCGAAGCGAGCACGGCGTCGTAAAGCTCCTTTTTGGACACCCCGGCGGCCTCGGCGACCTCAGCCGCCGCGGACTTCAGCCGCTCCCCCGACGCCACCCGGTCCGACACCTCCGACACCAGGTCCGCCACCGAAACCGACCGCGGCTCCGCCCCCGCGAGCACCACCGTGATCTCGCCGCGCACCCCCTCCGCGGCCCACTCGGCGAGCGAAGAAAGCGACCCCCGCTTCACCTCTTCATACGTCTTCGTCAGCTCCCGGCACACCGCGGCGGGCCGGTCCGGGCCCAGCACCGAAGCCGCGTCCGCCAGCAGCGATCCCAACCGGTGCGGGGACTCGAAGAACACCACCGTCCGGGGCTCGGACACCAGCGACGTCAACCACCGGGTCCGCTCGCCGGGCTTGCGCGGCGCGAACCCCTCGAAACAGAACCGGTCGCACGGCAAACCGGACAAAGCGAGCGCCGTCGTCACCGCGGACGGGCCCGGCAGGCACGTCACCGGAAGGTCTTCCGAAACGCACGCCGCCACCAGCCGGAAGCCCGGATCGGACACACTGGGCATACCGGCGTCCGTCACCAGCACCACCGTCTCGCCCGCGCGTAACGATTCGAGCAATTTGGGCAGGCGCGCCGTCTCGACGTCCTCGTAGAAGCTCACCACGCGGCCTCGCGGGGTCACCTCCAGCGCGGACGCCAGTGATCGCAGCCGGCGCGTGTCCTCGGCCGCGATGACGTCGGCTTCCGCCAAGGCCGAAGCCAGCCGCTGGGAAGCGTCGCGGACGTCGCCGAGCGGGGTGGCGGCGAGGATGAGACGGCCCGGAGTCACCCGGCCAGCCTAGGCTGATCAGCGGATCCCGACGACGCACGCCCCGCCGCGCCCGTAGGATCGCCCCCGTGACCGCCGTGCTGACCCGTGCCGACGACGAGAGCGTCCGGCCGGACCCCCTCGAGGCGCTCCGGCCGCCGACCGACCGTGAACTGACGCTGCTCGGCCGCGGCATGCCGACCGACCGGTTGCGCGGCTGGGTCGTCACCCTCGTGCTGACCGTGATCGGCGGCATCGTCCGGCTGCAGAACCTCGGCGTGCCGACGGACAAGGGCAGCCCGGTCTTCGACGAGAAGCACTACGTCCCGCAGGCGTGGCAGATGCTGCGCAACGGCGGTTACGAGGACAACTACGGCTACGAGCTGGTCGTCCACCCGCCGCTGGCGAAGCAGCTGATCGCGATCGGCGAATGGCTGTTCGGCTACAACGGCTGGGGCTGGCGGATCATGCCCGCGCTGGCCGGCACGCTCATCGTCTTCCTGACCATCCGCATCGCCCGCCGCCTGACCCGCTCGACGCTGCTCGGCGGCATCGCGGGCATCCTGGTGATCAGCGACGGCGTGCTGCACCTGCAGTCGCGCATGGGCATGCTCGACATCTTCATCGCGCTGTTCGTGCTCGCCGCGTTCGCGTGCCTGCTCGTCGACCGCGACCAGGTGCGCACGCGGCTCGCGACGGCGGTCCGCGAAGGCTGGGTCAACGAGTCCGTGTGGGGCCCCAAGCTGGGCTTCCGCTGGTGGCGGTTCGCGACCGGGCTGATGATCGGGCTGACCTTCGGCGTCAAGTGGTCGGCGCTGTACTACATCGTCGCGTTCGGCCTGCTGTGCGTGTTCTTCGACGTCGCGGCGCGGCGCGCGGCCGGCGTCGAACGGCCGTGGCTGGGCACGATCCGCCGGGACGTGCTGCCGGCGCTCTGGGCGATCCTGCTGATCCCGTTCCTGATGTACCTCGCCGCGTACTGGGCGTGGTTCGCGAGCGAGACGGCGACCGACCGGCACTACACCGAGATCAAGGACATCGCGCCGGGCATCTGGTCGTGGGTCCCGGCGTCGCTGCGGTCGCTGGCCGACTACACGGGCAACGTCCTGCACTTCCACGAGACGCTGGTGACGCCGAAGGACAACCCGCACCCGTGGGAGTCGAAGCCGTGGACGTGGCCGATGGGGCTGCGCCCGATGCTCTACAGCTACGACGGCGACATCACCGGCTGCGGCGAGTCCCGCTGCGTGAGCGCGACGATGCTGATCGGCACGCCGGCGATGTGGTGGCTGGCGATCCCGATGCTGGGCTGGTCGGTGTGGCGCTCGGTGTTCCGCGCGGACTGGCGCTACGCGGCGGTCCTGGTGGGCTACCTCGGCGGGTACGTCTTCTGGTTCACCAACATCGACCGCCAGATGTACTTCTTCTACGCGACGCCGCTGGCGGCGTTCCTGGTGCTGGGGCTGACGTTGTGCCTGGGCCAGATCCTGGGCAGCGCGCGGCGCGGGTTCGAGAGACGCGGGACGGGTCTGCTCGTGGTGTCGTTGTACGTCGGGCTGGTGGTGGCGAACTTCGCCTGGCTGTGGCCGATCCTGAACGGCGTCGCGATCACGACGGGCCAGTGGGAAGCCGAACGCTGGCTGCCGTCCTGGCGGTAGCGCCCCAATGTGGCCTTCGGTGCGTCTGACGCAACCAAGGCCACATTGGGGCGCTTGAAGCCGGCCCGGTCAGCCCGCGAAGTACGACCCCGGCGTGACGCCGACCGCGCGCCGGAACGCCGCCACGAACGCGCTCGCCGAGCTGTAGCCCACCCGGTGCGCCACCGTCTCCAGCGGCGCCCCTTGGGCCAGCAACGGCAGCGACGCACGCAGCCGCACCTGCGTGCGCCAAGTCCCGAACGGCATCCGGCACTCCCGCACGAAAATCCGGGCCAGAGTCCGCTCCGCCGCTCCGACGTCCCGGCCGAACTCCGCGAGACTCCGCGGGTCCGCCGGGTTCGCGACCACCGCTCGCTCGACGTCGCGGGCGCGTGCATCAACCGGGGACGGCACCACGATCGGCACCACGTCCAGGGGTTCCAGCAGGTCGAACGCCACCGCTTCGGCACGCAGCCGGGCCGCCGGGGCCACCCCGTCGCCGGTCAGGTACTCCAGGAGCTCGCGCAGCAATGGGCGGACCACCACCATCCGCGGCGTCGGCCACGACACCGGGGACAACGCGGGATCCGCGTAGATGCCGCGCAGCGCCGCCCGGCCGAGCGCGCCCGTGCGGTGCTGGATGCCCGCCGGCATCCACAGCGCGCGGGTCGGCGGGAGGACCCAGCCCACGTCGCCCGCCTTCACCGCGACGACGCCGCGGGCCGACCAGACCAGCTGGTGGACCGGGTGCTCGTGCCAGGGGAACCACGTGCCGGCGGGCAGGTCGACCTCGCCCAGCACCATGGCTTGGCTGTTTGGCGACATCACTTGGCAGGCTATCGGCTACCGGCCATCCGCGGGCCGAAATAGCGTCGAACGCATGCCGATGAACCTGATCCACCGCAAGATCTGCAGCTCGGAGAAGTGGGCGGCCACCGTCGAGGAGCGCCTGACGCCGTGGCTGAAGCAGCGCGACCTCGGTGACGACGTCCTCGAGATCGGGCCCGGCTTCGGCGCCACCACGAACGTGCTGCTCAAAGCGGTCCCGAAGCTGACGGTCCTGGAGATCGACCACGCGTCGAGCGAGCTGCTGCGGGCGAAGTACGGCGACCGCTGCGACGTCGTCGAGGGCAGCGGCGCGGAGATGCCGTTCGACGCGAACCGGTTCTCCGCCGTCGTCTGCTTCACGATGCTGCACCACGTGTCGACGAAGGAGCTGCAGGACGCGATCTTCGCCGAGGCCGCGCGGGTCCTGCGCCCGGGCGGCACGTACTGCGGCAGCGACGGCCAGCTCAACCTCAGGTTCCGCCTGCTGCACCTCGGCGACACGATGAACGTCGTCGACGCGGGGACGTTCCCCGCGCGCCTGGAGAAGGCGGGCTTCGAGCAGGTGAAGATCCAGCACCACCCGAAGGAACTGCTGATCTTCGAGGCCGTGAAGCCCGCTTAACGACGGGGCAGCTGGTTCCCCGGCTGGCGCGGCACCACCCGCGTCACCGGGCCGTCGGCCGACTTGCCGGCCCGCGACAGCCACCCCTCGACCTCGCGCCGCACGGCGTTCAGCGTCGGACGCCGGCGCGGTTCCGGGTCCAGCGACGCCGCCAGCAGCCGCGCGTGCGCGCTTCGCTGGGGCAGCCGCGTCACCGGTTCGGCCCGCGCCGCCGCCATCAGGGCCGCCATCGGGGTCTCCCGAGTACCCCGCGGGGGCTGGCCGGACAGGGCGTAGCTGATCGTCGCCGCCAGCTGCCACGCATCCGACGCCGGGGACGCCGTCGCGCCCATCGCCTGCTCGGGGGCCACGAAGTCCGGCGTGCCGATCATCATGCCGGTCGCCGTCATCTTCGAGTCGCCCTGGCTGCGGGCGATGCCGAAGTCGATCAGGTGGGCCAGGCCGCTCGGGTCGAGGATGACGTTCGACGGCTTGATGTCGCGGTGCAGGACGCCCTTCTCGTGCGCCGCCGCCAGCGCGCCCGCCATCGTCGCCCAGAGGCGGCCGGCCGCGACGTCGTCGAGCGGGCCCTGGCCGTCGACCAGCTCGGCCAGCGGCCGGCCCTCGAGGTACTCCATGACCAGCGCGAGCCCGTCCGGCTCCTCGGCCAGGTCGTACACCTTGACGCAGTTCGGGTGGCTGACCACGGCCAGCGCGCGGGCCTCGCGCTGCATGCGCTCGGCGGTGTCGCGGTCCGGGGCGTGCGCGATCTTCAGCGCGACCGTGCGGTTGAGCTGGGTGTCGACGGCCTGCCAGACCGTGCCGAACCCGCCCGCGCCGAGCTGCTTGACGCGGCGGTAGCGGCTGCCGCCGGCGTTGCGCGAGCCGGGCGGCGGCGGGATCGGGCCCGGCGCCGCGGCCAGCGCGCCGGCCATCGGCGGCGGCTCGGGCGCGGCCGCCAGCGCCGTCTTCGGGTACGGCCGGTTGACCGGCGGCGGGGGCGGCGGAGGCGGGGTCGGGCGCGGCTGGACCTGCGACGGCGGCGGGCCCGGCGGCTGCTCGTCGCGGCGCGGCGGCGCGTCCGACCGGTTGATGACCGACCACGGCGGCGGCCCGACCATCGCGACCGGGATCAGGCCCAGCACGCTGAACGGCAGGAAGCCCAGGAAGAAGTGCAGGGCGGTGTTGGCCTCCATGCCGACGCTGAACGCGAGCATCGCGGCGAACGGGATCCAGAAGAACCGCGACGGCCACTTCGGGCCGCGGCGAAAGGCGGTACGGCCCTGCAGCATCACGAACAGCAGCGAGCCGGCGGCCAGGACGATGAACGCCAGCAGGTACACGAAGAACGGGAGGTCGTCGGCGCCCGTGCTGCGGGACGAAAAGACGTCGAAGACGGTCTGCCGGCCGCCCAGGTAGTCCACCTGGGAATCGACCCAGCAGCCGCCGGGGCCGCGCAGCGTCGAGAGCTCGTTCGCCGACAGGCCGGTCTTCTGCTTGGCGAACGCCGACCGGAAGACGCCCGACACGCCGTTGGACAGCAGCCAGGGCAGCACCAGCGCGCTGACCAGGCCGATCGCGCCGAAGATCCCCAGCGTCGTGGCGTCGTAGCGGTTGCCGGTGCCCTTCCGGATGATCGACACGGCCAGCGCGCCGGCCGGCGGGATCAGCGCGACGAGCGCGCCGGCCGCACTCGTGGCCCACACCCAGTCGCCGGGGCAGAAGCCCGGGCCGAACAAGGAATGGGCTAGCGAGAGCAACGCGCTCGCGAGTCCGTTCACCGCCGGGCTCCCCTCACTGTCCGTGTTCTCTCGGTACCGTCACGCGGTGTTTTCCCGCGGTCCAGCTTAGGACGCTCCCGGCTGCCGTTGGGTTGCCGGGTCTTCAGCGTGCCCGGAATCCGGCGAGCCCGCCGCTCCCGCGTCATGATGGGGGCCGGTGCGGACGATCGACGCGAGGGAGCGGCAATGGGCGCGTACTCCGAGGCCTACCGGCGCAGCCTGACGGACCCGGAAGCGTTTTGGCTGGCCGCGGCGGAAAAAATCAGCTGGGCGAAGGCGCCGGAACGGGCCTTGGACACCTCGAACCCGCCCTTCTACCGCTGGTTCCCGGACGGCGAATTGAACACGTCGTACAACGCGCTCGACCGGCACGTCGAGGCCGGCCGCGGCGCTCAGGCCGCACTGATCTGGGACTCGCCCGTGACCGGACAGCAACGGACGTACAGCTACGAGGAGCTCCGGGACACGGTCGCGCGGTTCGCCGGCGCGCTCGGCTCCCTGGGGGTCACCAAGGGTGACCGCGTGATCATCTACCTGCCGATGGTGCCCGAAGCGGCGATCGCGATGCTGGCCTGCGCGCGGATCGGCGCGGTGCACTCGGTGGTCTTCGGCGGCTTCGCGCCGAAGGAGCTGGCGGCGCGGATCGAGGACGCGAAGCCCAAGGTGATCCTGGCGGCGTCCTGCGGCATCGAGCCGACGCGGGTCGTCGAGTACAAGCCGATCATCGACGCCGCCCTGGAGATGACCGAGCACCAGCCGGACCACGTCGTCGTGCTGCAGCGCGAGCAGGCCCCGGCCGAGCCGGCCAAGCGCGACCTCGACTGGCGCGAGCTGGCGGCGAACGCCGATCCGGCCGACCCGGTGCCGGTCGCGGCCACCGACCCGCTCTACATCCTCTACACGTCCGGGACCACCGGGAAGCCGAAGGGCGTCGTCCGCGACACGGGCGGCCACGCCGTCGCGCTCGCCTACTCGATGGACGCCGTCTACGACGTCCACGCCGGCGACACCTGGTGGACCGCGTCCGACGTCGGCTGGGTCGTCGGGCACTCCTACATCGTGTACGCGCCGCTGCTGGTCGGGGCGACTTCGGTCATGTACGAGGGCAAGCCGGTCGGGACGCCGGACGCGGGTGCGTTCTGGCGGGTCATCGCCGAGCACGGCGTCCAGGCGCTGTTCACCGCGCCGACCGCGCTGCGGGCCATCAAGAAGGTCGACCCGGACGCCCGCGAACTGGAGAAGCACGACCTGAAGGCGTTCAAGACGCTCTTCATGGCCGGCGAGCGGCTCGACCCGGAGACCTACCACTGGGCGCACGAGAAGCTCGGCACGCCGGTGATCGACCACTGGTGGCAGACCGAAACCGGCTGGCCGATCGCGGCCAACCTCCGCGGCCTGGAGCCGATGGACGTGAAGCCGGGCTCCGCGACCAAGCCCGTCCCCGGCTGGGACGTCCGCATCCTCGACCAGGCGGGCGACGAGCTGCCGGCCGGCCGCGAAGGCGCCATCACCGTCAAGCTGCCGCTGCCGCCGGGCTCGCTCCCGACGCTGTGGGGCGACGACGAGCGCTACCGCGAGGCCTACCTCTCCCGCTACGACGGCCACTACCTCACCGGCGACTCCGGTTACCTCGACGAGGACGGCTACCTCTTCGTCATGGGCCGCACCGACGACGTCATCAACGTCGCCGGGCACCGGCTTTCGACGGGATCGATGGAGGCCGTGCTGGCCTCGCACCCGGCCGTCGCCGAGTGCGCCGTCATCGGCGTCGCCGACCAGCTCAAGGGCCAGCTCCCCCGCGGGTTCGTCGTGCTCAAGGCGGGCGCGGACATCCCTTCGGAGCAACTGCGGGACGAACTGGTGGCGCTGGTGCGCCGGGACATCGGCCCGGTCGCCGCGTTCCGCGATGTGTCCATTGTGGACGCGCTGCCGAAGACGCGGTCCGGGAAGATCCTGCGCAAGACCATGCGCGCGATCGCCGACGGCCGCGACGAGGCCGTGCCGTCCACGATCGAGGACCCGAGCGTCCTGGACGCCATCCGCGCCGCCCTCCGCGACTAAGGCCGTGAATGGCACATTGAGGGCCTAAGTGTCCGTGAATGTGCCATTCACGGACTTCGACAACCCTTCGTTAAGGACTGTTCCAAATGGCCCGGCTGGTCTGTACCTTTGGGAGGAGTCCCCGACCGGAGGTGCCCTGATGCGCTTGTCCAGAGCCGTCTTGACCGCGGCGATCGTGAGTCTCACGGCCGTCGGAGTCCCCGCTGCGGCGGTGGCCGCGCCGGCCGCCCCGGAACGCAGCGTGACCGACGTCGTCCCGGCGCCCGTCTCGGCGAAGGCCGACCCGCGGGACGGCTTCAAGCTGACGCCGTTCACCGTGATCACCGCCGGCCGCGGCGCCGGCCAGGTCGCGGACTACCTGCGCGGCCTGCTGCGCCCGGCCACCGGCTACCCGCTGCCGGTCGTGCCGCACGCCGCCGGCCTGCCCGCGATTTCCCTGCAGCTGGGCCACGACTCCCGGATCGGCACCGAGGGTTACGAGCTGAAGGTCGCCCGCGACGGCGTCTCGCTCAAGGCCAACACCGCGGACGGGCTCTTCGAAGGCGTCCAGTCGCTGCGGCAGCTGCTGCCGTCGGCGATCGACGCGAAGCGTGTCCAGCACCGGACGTGGACCGTCGCCGGCGGCACGATCCTCGACTACCCGCGCTTCGCCGAACGCGGCGCGATGCTCGACGTCGCCCGGCACTTCTTCAAGCCGGACCAGGTCAAGCGGTACCTCGACCAGATCGCCCAGTACAAGGTCAACACCCTGCACCTGCACCTCGCGGACGACCAGGGCTGGCGGATCGAGATCAAGAGCTGGCCGAAGCTCGCGACGGTCGGCGGCCTGACGGCCGTCGACGGCGACCCCGGCGGCTACTACACGCAGGCGCAGTACAAGGACATCGTCGCGTACGCGGCTTCGCGGCACATCACGGTGATCCCGGAGATCGACATGCCGGGCCACACGAACGCGGCGCAGTCGACGTACGCGGAGCTGAACTGCGACGGCAAGGCCGTCCCGGTCCGCACGGACACCGAGGTCGGCTACAGCTCGCTGTGCATCTCCTCGCCGATCACCTACAAGTTCGTCGAGGACGTCGTCCGCGAGCTGGCGGCCATCACCCCCGGCCCGTACCTGCACATCGGCGGCGACGAAGCGCACTCGACGCCGCCCGCGGACTACATCGCGTTCGAGAAGAAGGTGCAGCCGATCGTCGCCAAGTACGGCAAGAAGGTCACCGGCTGGCACGAGATCGCGAAGTCGGACCCGCCCGCGTCGGCGGTCCCGCAGTACTGGGACTTCGGCGGCGACAACCCGAGTGTCGCGGCCGCCGCGGCGCGCGGCAGCAAGATCCTGATGTCGCCGGCGAACTACGCGTACCTGGACATGAAGTACGACGCTTCGACGCCGCTCGGCCAGGACTGGGCCGCGCTGATCGAGGTGCGCGACGGGTACAGCTGGGATCCGGCGTCGCTGGTGACCGGCGTCGGCGAGAAGCAGGTCGCGGGTGTCGAGGCGCCGCTGTGGACCGAGACGATCCGCACGAGCGCCGACATCGAGTACATGGCGTTCCCGCGGCTGCCGGGCATCGCGGAGATCGGCTGGTCCCCGAAGTCGACGCACAACTGGGACGCCTACCGCGCGCGGCTGGCGAAGCAGAGCCCGCGCTGGGTGGCCCAGGGCATCAACTTCTACCGGAGCCCGCAGGTCGACTGGAAGTAGGTCAAAGCCGTGAATGGCACATTGAGGGACACTAAGTCCCTCAATGTGCCATTCACGGCTTTGGGGCCAGGCGGGCGTTGATCGCTCGTCTGGCCAGGGCGTAGGGCGCCGGGCCACCATTCAGCACCGCGTCGGCGTTGGCCGCCCTCCCCAGTGCGTGCAGTTCGAACGCCAGCACCTCCGGATCCGCGTCCACCTGCCCCAGGGCAACCGCTTCGAGAGCTGTTTCCCGGATGAACGCGGCGAACGAGCCGCTCGCCGCCGCCACCGCGTCGTGGACCCGGCCGGGACGCGCGTCGAACTCGGCGCCGACGTTGAAGAAGAAACACCCGCCCGGGAAGACGCGGTTTTCCGAGTAGTCCAGCCAGTTCTCGCAGATCGCCCGCAGCCGCGGCAGGCCCGGGGGCAGGTCCAGGGAAGGCGTCACGACGTGCGACTCGAAAATGGTGAAAGCCGCCTCGATCGTCGCGAGCTGCAGCTCTTCCTTGGACCCGAACAAGGCGAACACGCCGCTCTTGCTCAGCTCCAGTTCGGTGGCGAGCCGGCCGAGGGACAGCCCCTCCAGGCCGTCGACCGAAGCGACGTCCACCGCGCGGCGCAGCACCACGCGCCGGGTCGCGGCCCCGCGGGCGAGGCGGCCGTCAGCCGGCACGCCGCGCCCGCCAGCGGTCCACAGTGGACTGGACGCCGGCGCTCCACTGCACCGCCAGTGCCGGCGTCGCCAGCACGCGGTCGGCGAAGTCCAGCGCCGCCTCGACGTGCTCCTCCGCCAGCTGCCCGTAGTTCGCGAAGGTGATCACGTACACCTCGGCGACCGTCGGCCCGTCCGCGCGTTCGACGAGCTCGAGCGCGCCGGACGTCGGCACGACACCCGGCCGCAGCACCCGCAGGTACCAGCCGCTGCGCCCGGAGTCGATCATCGCCGGGGTGATGTCCTTGCGGCCGGTCTTCATCGCGAGCTTGTAGCACGGCGACCGCGGCTGCGAGACCTGCACGAGCGCGTCACCCCAGGCCCAGACGTCCCCGATCCGCACGTCGTCCTCGGTGAGCCCGGACAGCGAGACGTTCTCGCCGAAGTCGGCCGTCGAAACCTCGAAGCCGTCCTCGCGCCAGGTCGCGTAGTGCTCGGCCGGGTAGACGTAGACCGCCTTGTCGGGGCCGCCGTGCACGGTCAGGTCCGCCTGCCGGTCGCCGTCGAGGTTCAGCTCGGACAGCTTCAGCTCCGGCGCCGTGACCAGCGCCTTCGTGATCCCGCTGAGCACCGGCAGTTCGCGCCGGTACCCCAGGACGCTCGGTTCCCCCACGTAGACGCTGTCGACGTTCATACCCACGAAGATAGCACGACCGTTCGTATAGTTTTCGCCCTTTAGGCTGGCGGCCATGGAACTGCTCGACCAGGCCCGCGCCCACGTCGACTCCGGCGCGTACTTCACCGAACTCGCCCGGCTCGTCTCCTACCCCACGGTGAGCGACGCGCCCGAAGGCCGGGAAGCGATCCAGGCCTACCTCGGCGAAGTCCTGACCCCCGCGTTGACCGGCCTCGGCTGCGAAGTCACGCAGCACGCCAACCCGGACCCGGCCGGCGGGCCGTTCCTGGTCGGAGTCCGCACGGAGGGAGATGACCTCCCGACGCTGCTCTGCTACGGCCACGCCGACGTCGTCGGGGAAGCCGGGCGGTGGCGCGACGGGCTGGACCCGTGGACGCTGACCGCGGACGGCGACCGCTGGTACGGCCGCGGCACCGCCGACAACAAGGGCCAGCACCTGATCAACCTGACGGCGTTGCGGCTGCTCCTCGAAGCGCGCGGCGCCCTCGGCTTCAACCTGAAGTTCCTCTTCGAGACCGGCGAGGAGATCGGCTCACCGGGCCTCGACGCGTTCGCCGCGCAGGAAAAGGAACTCCTGGAAGCCGACGTCCTGATCGCCTCCGACGGCCCGCGCCTCGACGCGGCGACGCCGACATTGTTCCTCGGCGCCCGCGGCGGAATCCGGATCGACCTGGACGTCGACCTGCGCCCGGACGGCGCCCACTCCGGCAACTGGGGCGGCATCCTGCGCAACCCGGCCACGACGCTGGCCGCGGCGATCGCGAGCCTCGTCGACGGCCACGGCCGCATCCAGGTGCCCGCGCTGCTGCCGCCGGAGCTGCCGGAGTCCGTCCGCGAAGCGCTGGCCGACGTCGTCGTCGACGCACCGGACGAGGGCTGGGGCGATCAGCGGCTGAGCCCCGCCGAGCGGCTCTACGGCTGGAACACCCTGGAGGTGCTGGCCCTCGACGCCGGGAACGCCGACCGCCCGGTCAACGCCATCCCCGGCCGCGCCCGCGCGGTGCTGCACTTGCGGTACGTCGCGGGCACCGACGTCGGCGACGTCACCGCGACGGTCCGGGAACACCTTGCCGCGCAGGGGTTTCCGATGATCGGGGTGACCACGGAGGCGAGTTTCCGCGCCAGCCGCACGCCGGTCGAAGATCCGTGGGTGAGCTGGGCGCGACAGGCCCTCGACGCCGTGGCCGAGAAGCCCGTCGCCCTGCTGCCCAGCTTCGGTGGCGGCCTGCCCAACCACGTCTTCACCGACGTCCTCGGGCTGGCGACGCTCTGGCTGCCGCACTCCTACCCCGGCTGCCGGCAGCACGCGCCGGACGAGCACCTGCTCTCCTCGATCGCCCGGGAAGGACTGGTGCTCGCCACGGCGTTGTTCGCTGCTATCGGTTCAGCGCCGCCGACTCTTCGTCGGTGAGGAGGCGGGAGCGGATCAGGAAACGCACACCTTCGGGCGCCTCCAGGGAAAACCCGCTCCCGCGACCCGGCACGACGTCGATCGTCAGGTGCGTGTGCTTCCAGTACTCGAACTGCGGCCCCGACATCCACACCGGCACGTCCTCGATGCCCTCGACTTCCAGGTCGCCCAGCCGGACGTCCGAGACGCCGGTGCGAAACTCCCCGGCCGGGTAGCACATCGGGGCGCTGCCGTCGCAGCACCCGCCGGACTGGTGGAACATCACCGGCCCGTGGAGCGACACCAGCTGCCGCAGGAGGTCCGCGGCAGCCGGTGTCAGGTCTACGCGCCGCGTCATCAGAAGAACCCGAGCGCCTGGTCGGAGTAGGAGACGAGCATGTTCTTCGTCTGCTGGTAGTGGTCCAGCATCATCTTGTGGTTCTCGCGGCCGATGCCGGAGGCCTTGTAGCCGCCGAAGGCCGCGTGCGCCGGGTAGGCGTGGTAGTTGTTCACCCAGACGCGGCCCGCCTGGATGTCGCGCCCGGCGCGGTAGGCGGTGTTGCCGTCGCGCGACCAGACGCCCGCGCCGAGGCCGTAGAGCGTGTCGTTGGCGATCTTGATGGCGTCGGCGTAGTCGTCGAACTTCGCCACCGACACGACCGGGCCGAAGATCTCCTCCTGGAAGATCCGCATCTTGTTGTCGCCGGCGAACACGGTCGGCTCGACGTAGTAGCCGCCGGACAGCTCGCCGCCGAGGTCGGACCGCACGCCGCCGGTGAGGATCTCGGCGCCTTCCTGCTTGCCGATGTCGATGTAGGACAGGATCTTCTCGAGCTGGTCGTTGGACGCCTGCGCGCCGATCATCGTCTCGGTGTCGAGCGGGTGGCCCTGCTTGATCTTGCGGACGCGCTCGACGCCGTCGCCGAGGAACCTGTCGTAGATGCCGGACTGGATCAGCGCCCGCGACGGGCAGGTGCAGACCTCGCCCTGGTTGAGGGCGAAGAGCGCGAAGCCTTCCTGCGCCTTGTTGTAGAAGTCGTCGTTCTGCGAAGCGACGTCGTCGAAGAAGATGTTCGGGCTCTTGCCGCCCAGCTCGACGGTCACCGGGATGATGTTTTCGCTGGCGTACTGCAGGATCAGCCGGCCGGTCGTCGTCTCGCCGGTGAAGGCGACCTTGCGGACGCGGTTGCTGGACGCCAGCGGCTTGCCCGCCTCGACGCCGAAGCCGTTGACGATGTTGACCACGCCCGGCGGGATCAGGTCGCCGATGATCGAGAACAGCAGGTGGATCGACGCCGGCGTCTGCTCGGCCGGCTTGAGCACGATCGCGTTGCCCGCGGCCAGCGCCGGGGCGAGCTTCCAGACCGCCATCAGGATCGGGAAGTTCCACGGGATGATCTGCGCGACCACGCCGAGCGGCTCGTGGAAGTGGTAGGCGACGGTGTTCTCGTCGACCTGCGAGATGCCGCCCTCCTGGGCGCGCAGGGCGCCGGCGAAGTAGCGGAAGTGGTCGATGGCCAGCGGGATGTCGGCGGCGAGCGTCTCGCGGACGGCCTTGCCGTTCTCCCAGGCCTCGGCGACCGCGATCGCCTCGAGGTTCTGCTCCATCCGGTCGGCGATCTTCAGCAGGATGTTGGCGCGCGCTTCGGGTGAGGTCCGGCCCCACGCCGGTGCGGCGCCGTGGGCCGCGTCGAGGGCCTTCTCGACGTCCTCGGCGTTACCCCGGGCGATCTCGCAGAAGGTCTTGCCGGTGACGGGCGTCGGGTTTTCGAAGTACTGGCCGCTCGCGGGCGGTACGTACTCGCCGCCAATGTAGTGGTCGTAGCGCGACTCGTAGCTGACGACGCTGCCTTCGGTGTTCGGTGCGGCGTACTGGACCATCTTCCCTGCCTCGTTGCTCGGAGTGACGGAGTGCCGCGAACGTAGGTCCGGCAACGTTGCAAGCGCGTTGCACCACGGTGTGCGGGCTATCTACGCTGGTGAACGTGGCAGAGGCGCCCGAACCGGAGATGCTGCGGGACCCCGAGTCCTACGCGCGGCTGCTGGAGCACGTCCGCGAGGCGGTGCTGGCCGGCGTGCCGGGCCCGCGTTCGCCACGCTCCGTGGTGTCCGCCTCCTGGAACCGCTCGCTCGCCGCGCAGGTCGACCCGGACGAGGGTGAAGCGCCGTTCGTCTACGACGCGGACGTGCTGGCCGCCCTGCGTGAAGCCCACCCACTGGCCCCGGTGCTGCCGGTGCTGCGGCAGATGCTGGTGAGCATCGCCGACGACGCCGAGCACGTGATGATCGTGACCGACGCCGAAGGCCTGATCCTGTGGCGCGAAGGCGCGGCGGGCCAGCTGCTGCGCGGCGACCGCGTCGGGCTCACCGAGGGCACGCGGTGGAGCGAAGCGGCGATCGGCACCAACGCCATGGGCACGGCCCTGGCGACCGGCGAACCCGTGCAGATCCACTCGGCCGAGCACCTGGTCCGGCGCTACCACACGTGGACGTGCGCGGCGGCGCCCGTGCGCGACCCCGAAACCGGCGTCCTGCTCGGCTCGATCGACGTCAGCGGGCCACTGCGCACGGTCCACCCGGCGATGATCTCGCTGGTCACGGCCACGGCCCAGCTCGCCGAGGGCCAGCTGCGCGCCCAGCTCGCGATCCGCGACGAACGCCTGCGGCGCGTCAACATGCCGCACCTGGAGGCCCTGCGCGGCCGCCCCGGCGCGCTGCTGTCCGCCGGCGGCCGGGTGCTGGCCGCCCAGTCGTGCCTGCTGCCGTCCACAGTGGACGTCCGGCGCGGCGGCGGGACGGTCGCCCTGCCCGACGGGCGGCTCGCCACGGTCGAGCCCCTCGAAGAGGGTTACCTGCTGCGGCTCGCTTCCGGTGGCGGCGGTGGCCAGCGGTCCCGGCTGCGGCTGGAGTACCTGTCGGACGGCCCGCACGTGACCACTGTGGACGGCCGGGAAGTCCCGTTGACGTTGCGGCACGCGGAAATCCTGACGTTGCTGGCGTCGCACCCCAACGGGCTCTCGGCGGAGCGGCTGGCCCTGCAGCTGTACGGCGAGACCGGCAACCCGGTGACGGTCCGCGCCGAGATCCACCGCCTGCGTTCGCAGCTGGGCGCCTCGGTGGTGCAGACGCGCCCGTACCGCCTGGCGGCCGACGTCGACGCGGACTTCGTCACGGCCAGGACGCGCCTGCGCACCGGCTCGCCGGCCGACGTCCTGCGCCTCTTCCGCGGGCCGCTGCTGCCGGAGTCGGAGGCACCCGCGATCCGCGAGGAGCGCGAGACGCTCACGGCCCAGGTGCGTCAGGTGGCGCTGAACAGCGGCGACCCGGGCGTGCTGTGGTCGTTCTGGGAGACCGCCTGCGGCGTCGACGACTTCGCGGTGCTCGACGCCCTGCTGCGGACGCTGCCGGCGGCCGACCCGCGGCGGGCCGCCGTCTCGGCCCACCGCGCCCGGCTCGCCTGAGCGTCACGGCCGGAGATCGGTCACGCCCTTGCCGGTGGCGAAGTCGAACGGCACCGACGCCTGGTCGTGGACGATCACCCAGCCGTCGCCGGTCTTGCGGAGGACGAACGTGCCCCGCACCCACATGCCCTCGACGGGCGTCCCGCCGGGCAGCGTCCCGCTGACGCGGCCGAAGCCGTGCCCGACGGCCAGGCCCCCTTCCCCGGTGACGACGAGGTCGCGCAGCTCGTAGTCCACCTCGTCGAAGAGGGTGAACACCTTCGCCCAGTTCTTCAGCTTCGCGTCGATCCCGACGTGCTGCAGCGGCGGTTCGACGTCGAAAGACACGACGTCCGGGGCGTAGAGGGGCCGCAGCGCGTCGAGGTCCTTGGCCCGGAGCCCGTCGACGATCTTGCCGAGGTGCCGGGTGACTTCCGTTTCGAGTGTCATACCGGCTCGACGAAGCGGGGCCCCTGGTTGTGACGACCGAAGTAGACACCGTCTACAAAAGTTTGATAGACAGTGTCCACAAGGTGAACCACGGGTTACGGAGATCGGAATGAACTACCACCGTTTCGTCGTCCTCGGCGACAGCTGCGCCGAAGGACTCGACGACCCGTACCCGGACCAGCGCGCCTATCGGGGCTGGGCGGACTTCGTGGCCGCCCGCCTCGCCCAGGACGAGCCGCACTTCCGCTACGCCAACCTGGCGGTCCGCGGCCGGCGGCTCGACCAGATCGTCCCGGAGCAGGTCCCCGCGGCGACGCGGCTGGCGCCCGACCTCGTCGCCCTCTTCGGCGGCGGCAACGACGTCATGAGCCGCGGCTGGGACGCGCGGACCGTCGCCCGGCGGGTCGACGCCGCCGTCCGCGCGTGCACGGAGATCTCGCCCGTCGTCGTGACGTTCACCCTCAGCGACGTCTCGCACCGGATGCCGCTGGGGAGCCGGATGCGGCCGCGGATCGTCGCGCTCAACGAGGCCATCCGCGAGGCGGCCGTCAGCTACGGCGCGCTGCTGATCGACCTGTGGCCCGACCAGGCCGTCACGGATTCGCGGTACTTCGGCGCCGACCGGCTGCACCTGTCCGCGCACGGTCACCGCCGGCTCGCGGCGTACGTCCTCGGCCTGCTCGGCGTCAGCCACGACCCCACGTGGCTCGAACCGCTGCCCGGCGTCGCGGCGGCGGGCGGCTGGCGCGCCGACGTGCACTGGCTGCTGCGCGAGGTCCTGCCGGTCGCGGTGTCGCGCACGCGCAACCGGATGATCGGCCGCCAGCCGGGCGACGGCTTCTTCCCGAAGCGCCCGGACCTGCTCCCCATGACCCGGGACGAGGCATGGGCACCCGGCAACGCCTGATCGACACGGCCTCCGAGCTGCTGGTGGACGGCGGCGTCGACGCGGTGACGCTGCGCGGGATCGCCAAGGCGGCGGGCGTCTCGCACGGTGCGCCACTGCGGCACTTCTCCGGCCGCGCCGAGCTGCTGTCGGCCGTGGCGACGCGCGGGTACGCCGACTTGCTCGCCCGCCGGGACACGCTGCCGGGCAACACCCCACGAGAGCGGTTGACGGCCGCGTGCCACAGCTACCTGGACTTCGCGCTGACGAACCCGGCGATGTTCGAGCTGATGTTCCGCCGCGATCTGGTCGACGCGGAGGACCCGGCACTTTCGGCCGCGGCGAGCGCGGTGTTCGACACGTTCGCGGTGCTGGTGGCCGCGGTCCCGACGCCGATCGCCCGCTCGGGCGCCGACTTGCGGCTCGTGGCGGCATCGCTGTGGGCGGCGCTGCACGGGCTGGCGCAGTTGTGGCTGTGGGGCGGCCTGGCGGGGGCGAGCTTCGCGCCCTCCCCGGAGTCGGCGCTGGCCGTCACGCTGGACGCGTACCTGGGTTAGCCGCGACACGCTGCACCCCGGTGCGCGCGCCCGAACACCTGATCGAATACCCTCGCCTCCATGACCGAGTCAGACCCGCAGCTCGAGCGCATCCGGAAGCTGCTGGCCAAGGCCGAGGACCCGGCGGTCACCGAGGCGGAAGCCGAGGCCTACAACAAGAAGGCCGCCGAGCTGGTCGCGCGGTACGGGATCGACCAGGCGATGCTCGCCGCGTCCGGGGCGGCCTCCGACGACATCGGCACGCTGAAGATCCCGATGAACGACCCCTACAGCCGCGACAAGGCGAGCCTGCTGACTTCGGTCGCCTACCCGCTGCGCTGCCGGACGCTGCTGCACCGGTTCGGCCAGAAGGTCGACAGCGTCACGGTCTTCGGCTACCGGTCCGACCTCGGCCGCGTCGAATTGCTGTTCACGAGCCTGCTGCTGCAGGCGAGCACGCAGCTGACGCGCGTCCGCCCGGACGGTTTCTTCCCCGGCGAGTCGCTCGCCGCGTACCGGCGCACCTGGCTGCACGGCTTCGCCCGCGCGGTGCACGAGCGGCTGTCGGAGGCCGAACAGGAAGCGGTCCGCACGGCGGCGCCGGGCGCGAAGTCGGCCGAGCTGGTCGTCCGCGACCGCGCGCAGATGGTGCAGCACGCGTTCGACGCCGAGTACGGCGACCTCCGCTCAGCCGCGCCCCGTCGGTTGTCGGGCAGCGGCTACCTCGACGGCCACGACGCCGGCACGCGCGCCAACCTCGACCCCTCGGCCCTCACCCGCCGGCACAAGGCCTTGCGCTGACCGGCCCGTCGCCGATGTAGCAAACCTTAAAGATCACACCAGAACTCTTCACTTGTCCTGACGGTTCCGCTTCGGCACCGTGGATCACGTGATGCGCATAGCCGTCCTGGCCCTGTTGTGGGGCTCGGGGTTCCTCTGGATCAAGCTGGCCCTGACCGGGCTGAGCCCCGTCCACCTCACCCTGATCCGCTGCGCCCTCGGCGCGCTGACGCTGCTGGTCCTCGCCGTCGCGGCCGGCCAGCGGCTTCCGCGTGACCGGCGGACGTGGGGCCGGCTGGTCGTCGCCGCGTTCTTCTGCAACGCCTTGCCCTTCGCGCTCTTCGGCATCGGGGAACGCACCGTCGACTCCGGTGTCGCGGGCGTCATGAACGCGACGACGCCGTTGTGGTCGCTGCTGATCGGCGTCCTGCTCGGCACCGACCGCCGCCTCGGCCCGGTGCGGCTGCTGGGGCTGGGCCTCGGGTTCGCCGGCGTGCTGGTGATCTTCGCGCCCTGGGAGCAGTCGGGGCTGCTGAGCACCGGCGCCCTGGCGTTGCTCGGCGCCGGCCTCAGCTACGCGATCGCGTTCGCTTACATGGCACGGAAACTGCCGCCCGGCGGGGCGCCGCTCGCGGTCTCGGCCGCCCAGCTGACGACCGCGACCGCGTTGACCGCGTTGGCGCTGCCGGTGTCCACGACGGCTCCGCACCTGAACCTGACCGCGATCGTGGCGGTGACGATCCTCGGCGTGTTCGGGACCGGCATCACCTTCTACCTCAACTACCGGGTCCTGACCGACGAAGGCCCTACGGCGGCGGCGACGGTCGGCTACCTGCTCCCGGTCGTCTCGATCGCCCTGGGCGCGCTCTTCCTCGGCGAACCGCTGTCGCCGCGCGTGCTCGGCGGCATGGTCGTCGTGCTCATCGCGGTCGGCCTGACGCGGCGGCCCGCTCAAACGAAGGCCAGCTCCCCCGGTGCCCTCGCCACCCCGAAGTAGTCGCCCGTCCCCAGCTCCGCGCCGGCCGTGCGCCACCAGTTCGCCTGGTCCTCGCTGTGGATCCCGTCGACGACCAGCGTCGCGCCGACCTGGCGGACCAGCGGGACCAGCGCGCTCAGGAACGTCGAATCCGACCACGCCTGCCACTCCGCGAGCCGGCGGTCGACGCGGACGATGCCGACCGGCAGGTCCTCGACCGCGCGCAGATCGTCCGGGCCGAGCCCGAACTCGTCGAGCATGACGCAGACGCCGAGCGCGGCCAGCGCGGTGACGTTCTCGAGCACCCCGGGCACCTTCAGGGCACCGACCGGGACGCCGAGCATCAGCTGCTCCGGCGGCAGGGCGGTGTCCGAAAGCAACCGCGTCACGCGCGTGCCGAGCGCTTCGTCCGACATCTGGTGGCCGGTCAGCCGGGCGACCACCGGCAGCCGGGAACCCGTGCGGCGGCGCCACCACTCGCCCTGCCGGGCCGCCGCGCGCAGCAGCCAGTCCCCGAGCGGCAGCACCAGCCCGGTCGACTCGGCGAGCTCGGCGCAGCGTTCATGCGGCAGAGCCGGGCCGCCCGGCCGGTCCCAGTGCAGGCAAGCCTCGTACCCGGCGACCTCGCCGTCCGCCAGGCGCGCGAGCGGCCGGTAGCGCACGCCGATCTCGCCGTTCTCCCAAGCGCCGGCCATGCCCACGGCCAGCGCCTGCGTTCGCCGGTCTTCGGCGTCGGCGTCGCGGTCGAACATCTTCCACTGCCCGCGCCGCCGCACCTTGGCGCGCCGCAGCGTCTGGTCGGCCGCGCGCAGCAGCTCCGCCGGGTCGATGCTCTTGGCGGGCCGGTGGACCACGCCCGCGCTGGCCGACAGCGCGAGCCCGTGGCCGTCGACGAAGAACGGCTCGGCGAGCTCGTCGTTGATCGCGCGGACGATCGCGGCGATGTCCGGGGTCGTCGCGGAGTTCTCGACCAGGATGCCGAACTCGTCGGCGTGGAACCGCGCGATCATCGCCTTTTCCCGCGCCATCACGGACTTCAGCCGCTGGGCGAAGTGCACCAGCAGCTGCTCGCCGACGCGGCGGCCGAGGCTGTTGCAGACCATGCCGAACGCGTCGAGGTCGACGTGGAACAGCGTGACGCCGAACTCCGGGTCGGCGCGCCGCAGCGCCGCCTCGAGGTGGGTGCCGAAGTACTGGCGGTTCGGCAGCCCGGTCAGCACGTCGTGCAGGGCCTGGCGGCTCAGCTCGCCCTGCAGCAGCATCAGTTCGGTGCCGTCCTCGACCACGACGACGAAGTGGCCGGGCCGGTCTTCGGCGTCACGCAGCAGCGACGCGGTGAGCGAGATGCGGGCGACGTCGCCGTCCTTGCGCAGCAGCCGCTGGGACTGCCGGATCCGCTCCTTGCCGCCGCCGACCAGCTCCGTCATCGCCTCGCGCAGGACCTCGACGCTCTCGGGGTGCACGTGGTCGGCCAGCTGCGTCCCGGTCAGCTCGCCCGCCGCGTGGCCGAGCATCTCGGCGAGCGCGGCGTTCGCGCGCACGATCCGGCCGTCCAGGGCGACCAGCGCGATACCGCTCGCGGACGACGTCACGACCTCGTCGAACCGCGCCTCGCTCTGCTTCAGGTTCCACTGCGCGTCCCGCACCGCCTTGAGCAGCGACAGGTGCATGATCTCCTGCTGGTCCAGCACGCTTCGCTCGTGCGCGAGCAGGAACCCGCACGAGAGCGCGCCCAGCGCCACCACGATCCGCTCGGTGAAGGACTCCGCCGGCCGCAGTTCCGGCAGCGACGGCAACCCCTTCCCGAGGACGTCGAGCGTGCACCGCAATCCGGGCTCGCCGACGTACCCGAGCCCCACCAGCCGCGTGCCGATCCGCTCGGCGGGCGCGGTGTCCGCGGACGTGCCCCGGAGGGATTCGACCAGCGTGTCAAGCATTCCGCGCAGTTCCTCGTCGAGGAGCTCACGGCTCAGCGAAACGACGGTGACGCCGCTGAGCAGGTAAGCCCATTTCCGGGCGAGCACGGTCCGCGCGCGTTCCGGGTCCGGCCCCGCCGGCAGTTCCGGTCGTTCTTCGATCATCGGCATGTGCGGCGCCCGTTCAGCTCTTTCGGCCGATTCCGGCATAGACCAGCATGTTCATCTCGGCCGCCGCGGAGATGTCCGCCGGGCCCGACGGCCGCCATTCGCCGCAGCCGACGAGCCCCGGTTCGACGATTTCGAAACCGGCGAAAAGTTCGGCCACCTGGCTGTGCGTTCGCAGGGTCACCTGATCGGGACTGCGGCTTTCTTTGATCACGTCCGTCGCTTCTTCGAGGTTTTCGCCCTGGTGGTCGCCGGTGACGTGGGTCAGCGCGAGAAAACTGCCCGGCGCCAGCGCCGAACCGTACCGCCCCACGAGGTCGAGCGGCCCGGATTCGTCCGGGACCCAGTGCAACATCAACAGCATCAGCAGCCCGACCGGCTTTTCGAGCTCGAGCAGCCCGCGCACCTGCGGCGACTCGAGGATCTTCTCCGGATCCCGCATGTCGGCCTGCACGATCGCCGCGCGGTCGTTGCCCGCCAGGATGAGTTCGCTGTGCGCGACCGCCACCGGATCGCGGTCGACGTACACCACGCGGCACTCCGGGTCCTGCTCCTGCGCGACCTCGTGGACGTTCGCCACCGTCGGGATCCCGGAACCGATGTCGAGGAACTGGCGGATCCCGCGGGCCGTCATGAACCGCACCGCGCGCCCGAGAAACGCGCGGTTCACGCGCGCCGCGTCGCGCAAACCGGGCATCGCGTGTTCGATCTGCTCGCCGACCGCGCGATCGACGGCGAAGTTGTGCCCGCCGCCGAGCATGAAGTCGTAAGTGCGGGCGATGCTGGGCACGGAGATATCGACACCCGGTGGAACCCATTCCGGTGATCGTGTCACGAGAAACACCTTCTCAGCCGCGTCGGACCGGAAAGAGCTTAGCGATTCCCGAACGGCCGGTGACTGCGCCATCCGCGTGAGGGCACACCACCCGATCGGGCACTGTCCCGTTCGGCCGGACGCGCCTACCGTAGGCCGTCTCCTTGGGAAATCCACACAATGGCGTAACGAGGAGTCCGCATGACCGCCCCGGAAGCCCCGGGCCGGTGGCCTTTTCTCGGGCACACTCCGGCACTGCTGCGGCGACGCTTCGCGTTCACCGATTCCCTGCACGAACACGGAGAAATCGTCAAACTCCACCTCGGCCCGATGCCCGCCTACTTCGTCACCAGCCCGCGGCTGGCCCACGAAGTGCTGGTCACGGCGGGCCCGAAGTTCCGCAAGGGCGTCATGTTCGACAAGTTCAAGCCGTTCGTCGGAAATGGCTTGGTGCTTTCGAACGGTGACTTCCACCGCCGGCAGCGACGGCTGATGCAGCCGGCGTTCCACCGCGACCGCTTGGCCGCGTACGCCGAAACCATGCGGCGCGCGGCGACCGAGCTGGGCGACTCGTGGCGGCCCGGCGAAGTGCGTCCGCTCGACGAAGACCTGCAAGGACTCGCGGTGACGATCGTCGGCGAAGCCTTGTTCCACACGGAAATCGGGAAACAGGCGGTCGACGAAGCGCGGCGGTCCATTTACCTGATCATCCAGCAGGGGATGATTCGCGCGTTGTCGCCGAAGTTCGTCGAAAACCTGCCGGTGCCCGGCAACCGGCGGTTCGACGAAGCGATCGAGCGGATGCGGGGAATCGTCGTCGACGTGATCCGCGACTGGCGCACCGAAAGCGTGGACCACGGCGACCTGCTGTCGACGCTCCTGCTGGCCGGCATGACCGACGAGCAGGCCCGCGACGAGGTGCTCACGCTCCTCACCGCCGGCATCGAGACGACCGCGCTCGCGCTGGCGTGGACGTTCCACGAGCTCGGCCGGCACGCGGACGTGGAAGCCCGGGTGCACGCCGAGGTCGACGAGGTGCTGGGCGGGCGTCCGGTCACCGTCGACGACCTGCCGCGGCTGACCTACGTCCGGCAGGTGGTCGACGAGGTCCTGCGCTGCTACCCGCTGTGGATGCTGATGCGCCGGACGCTGGAAGAGGTCGACCTCGGCGGCACGCGGATCCCGGCGGGCGCCGAGGTGATCGTCAGCCCGCACGCCCTGCACCACGACCCCGCGTCGTTCCCCGACCCGGACCGGTTCGACCCCGGCCGCTGGGAGCCGGAGCGGGCGGCGCGGCTGCCCAAGGGCGCGTTCATCCCGTTCGGCGCCGGCAACCGGCAGTGCATCGGGAACCGCTTCGCCCAGAACGAAATCGTCATCACGGTGGCCACGGTGGCCGCGCGCTGGCGGCTGGTCCCGCTCCCGGGCCGGCCGGTGCGCGTCAAGTTCACCTCCGCCGCCTACCCGGACAGCCTGCCGATGACGGCTGTCCCCCGTCACCAGTAGGAGGACTTTCCCCGTGCTACGCCGAATTTGCGCTGTCTTCGTGCTGTTCGCGGCCACGCTGTGCGTGCCCGCCCCGGCTTACGCGACGACGTGCGAAGACCTGTACGTCCCGGTCACGGTGGCCCTCCTGCCGCAGACGATGCACGGCCGCCTGTGCGCTCCGCCCGGGGCGAAGACGGTGGTGGTCCTCGTCCCCGGCGGCACGTACAACGCGTCCTATTGGGACATCGGCTACACGCCGGAGATCCGGTCGTTCCGGCTGGCGACGAACAACGCGGGGATCGCGACGCTCGCGCTCGACCGCCTCGGCACCGGGCAGAGCTCGAAGCCGCTGAGCACGCTGCTGAGCGCGTCGGTCCAGGCGACGGCGGCGCACCAGGTGGTCCAGGCGGTGCGTCCGCGGTTCGCGAAGGTGGTGATCGGCGGCCACTCGATCGGCTCGGCGATGGCGATGATCGAGGCCGGCCGCTACCGCGACGTCGACGGCGTGCTCGTCACCGGGATGACGCACCGGATGAACCTGGTCTCGGTGATCCCCACGCTGGCGCAGATGCACCCGGCCCCGCTGGACCCGGCGACGCCGGGCCGCGACGCGGGCTACCTGACGACCGACCCGGGCACCCGCTACGCGGCGTTTCACACCCCGGGGCCGATCGACGACGCCGCGCTCGCCTACGACGAGTCCACAAAGGACGTTTTCGCGGCGACCGAGGCGGTGGACAGCCTGACGTTGACGACGGTGGTCATCCCGGCGTCGCGCCAGATCACGGCCCCGGTCCTGCTGGTGGTCGGCGACGACCCGAACTTCTGCGGGCTGCTGGGCAGCGACTGCTCGTCACCCGCGGCCCTGCGGGCGTCCGAAGCGCCGTTCTTCGGGACGTCGAACCTGCAGACGTACATCCTCGACGGCTACGGCCACGCGATCAACTACGCCCCGACCGCGCCGCGCTACTTCGGCGTGGTGGGAAACTGGCTGAAAACCCTGCCGTAACGGTAGATCGGACGGGCGCGACCCTCATTCGGCGATGAGGGGAGCCCGCCATGCCCGACTACGCCGACCAACACGGCCTCTTGGACGAATGCGTCCGCGGCGAACACCGCGACGAGTCGTTGACGGCCTTGAGGTACTACTTCGACGGCTGCACGGGCCGCTGGTTCGAGCGCTACGCCGGCGGCGGCGACGAGCCGTCGGTCGCCAACACGGTGACCGAAGCGGACGTCCTGGCGCTCAACTTCCTGAGCATCACCAGCCTGGCGAACGTGGCCATCGACGCGACGATGACGTACGCGCTCCGGATCCGGGAACTGCTGGAGCAGATCCCCCCGGACGTCCCGATGCACGAGGCCCCGTGGTCGACGTACGAGGAGGGGGCGCCGGCGTACCGCCTGTGGGAGCTGTTCAGGCAGTGCGGCGGCAACCACCGCCCGGTGACGGCGTCCAAGCTGCTGGCCCGCAAGCGCCCCCACCTGACCCCGGCGTACGACAGCCAGGTCCGCACGATCCTCAAGGCCCCGGCCAGCCCGTGGCGCTGCCTGTGGAGCTGGTTCGCCACGGACGGGACGAGGGTGCGGGCACTGGAGGAGCTGCGGAAGGAGGCGGGCGGCATCGACGACATCAGCCTGCTGAGATGCCTGGACGTCGTCCTGTGGATGCGCGCCCGCCGCGGGGTCACCAGGTGACCGGCAGCTCGTGCACCCCGTAGATGTTCATGTCGGTCCGCAGCTTCACCTCGTCCGCCGCCACGGCGAGCCGCAAGGTCGGGAACCGCCGGAGCAACCCCTCGAACCCGGCCCGCATCTCGATCCGCGCCAGCTGCTGCCCGAGACACTGGTGGACCCCGTGCCCGAAGGACAGCAACCCCCGGGCGTTGCGCCGGAAGTCCAAGGCATCCGGATCGGAGAACCGCGAAGGGTCCCGGTTGGCGGCCAGCAGCGACACGACCACTGTCGAGCCCTTCAGGATCGTTTCACCCCCAAGCGAAAGGTCCTCCGTCGCGTAGCGGAAGAAGATGTCGGCCACCGACAGGTACCGCAGCAACTCCTCCACCGCCCCGGGCAGCAGCGAAGGCTCCTCTCGCAGCGAAGCGAGCTCAGCCGGGTGCTCCAGCAGCGCGAACGTCCCCAGGGACAGCATGTTGGCCGTCGTCTCGTGGCCGGCGATCAGCAGCAGGAACGCGGCCCCCGTCAGCTCCTCGATCGTCAGGTCCTCGTGCCGGGCCAGGTCGGACAGGATGTCTTCCGTCGGCGCAGAACGCTTCCGGGTGACCAATTCGGACAGATACGTGTTCAGCGCGAGGTACGCGCCCATCTTCTCCTCGAGCGCCTGGTCGCGGACCATGAACTGCGCCGAGTTCGCCTGGAAGTCGCCGCGGTCCTCGTACGGGACGCCGAGCAGTTCGCAGATCACCAGCGACGGCACCGGCAGCGCGAACTCCGCCACCAGGTCGACCGGCGGAGCCAAGCGCGAAAGGTGGTCCAGCTGCTGCTCGACGACCTCGGCGACGCGCTCCTCCAGCTGGTTCATCCGCTTGACGGTGAACGCGCCGGTCAGGCGCTTGCGCAGCCGGCCGTGGTCCGGCGGGTCCATCGCGATGAACATGCCCGGCAGCTGCGGGGACGGCTTGGTCGCGACGGGCATGCCGGGCGTCTCGTACGGCACGTGGACGACGTCGAGGTCCAGCCGCGAGCTGAACCGCGTGTCGGCCATCATCTGGCGCACCGCTTCGTAGCCGGTGACGAGCCAGCCCTCGTGCCCGTCCGGGAAGACCATCGGGCTGACCGGTCGCACCGAGCGCAGCCGGGTGATCTCGCGGGGCGGGTCGAAGGGGCCCGCGTCGCGCTCCATCGGCAGCCCCTGCGGGATGTCGCTCATCGGAGGTCCTTTCGTGGTGGTTGTGCCGACCACCATCGCCGCCGGGCCTGACACGGCGCTGACACGGACCGGCCACCACCGCCGCGCGTGGCATGATCGGCCGGGTGCACATCGGGTTACTGGGGTCCTTCGAAGTCCGCGCGGACGACGGCGTCGTCGCCGACGTCCCGGGCGCCCGCCTGCGCGGACTGCTGATCGCCCTCGCGCTGGAGCCGGGACGGGTGGTCCCGAAGGCGACGCTCGTCGACTGGATCTGGGGCGAGCAGCCGCCGGCCGACGCCGCGAACGCGTTGCAGCGCTTGGTTTCCCGGCTGCGGAAGGTCCTGCCCGAGGGCGCGGTCGAGGGCCGCCCGGCCGGCTACCGGCTGGTGGTAGACCCCGACGCCGTCGACGCCGTGCGGTTCGAACGGCTCGTCGCCCAGGCCGGCGACGACGTCCGGCAGCTGCGGGAAGCGCTGGCCTTGTGGCGCGGCGCGGCCATGCAGGACGTCGGCCTGACCGAAAGCGCCGCGTTCGACGCCGCGGTCACCCGGCTCGAAGGACTCCGGCTGGCCGCCCTCGAGGACCGGTTCGACGCGGAAACCGAGTTCGGCCAGGGCGTCGTCACCGAACTCACCGACCTGGTGGCCGCGCACCCGGCCCGGGAGCGGCTCGTCGGCGCGTTGATGCGCGGCCTGGTCGCGACCGGCCGGGACACCGAGGCCCTGCGCGTCTACGAGCGCACGCGCGAGACGCTGGCCGACGAACTGGGCGTCGACCCGTCGCCGGAGCTGGCCGCACTGCACGTCGCGCTGCTGCGCGGCGAGCTGACCCGGCGCGAAGAGCCCCGCAAGACGAACCTGCGCGCCGAGCTGACCAGTTACGTCGGCAAGGACGACGACGTCGTCGCCGTCCGCGGGCTCGTCACCGGGCACCGGCTCACCACGCTGGTCGGACCGGGCGGCTCGGGCAAGACCCGGCTGGCCACCGAGACGGCCCGCACGCTGCTCGGCGACGTGCCGGACGGCGTCTGGCTGGTGGAGCTCGCGCCGACCGAGGGCGACGTCGCCCAGGCGACGCTCGCCGCGCTCAAGCTGCGCGACGCCCTGCTCGGCGACGCGCCGGAACGCGAACCCACCGACCGCGTCATCGCCGCGCTGCAGGACCGCGACCTGGTGCTGGTCCTGGACAACTGCGAGCACGTCATCGAGTCCGCGGCGGCCTTCGCCCACCGGGTGCTCGGCGAGTGCCGCCGGTTGCGCATCCTCGCGACGAGCCGCGAGCCCCTCGGCATCACCGGCGAGGCGTTGTGGCCGGTCGCCCCGCTCGTCCTGCCGGCCGAGGACGCCGACCCCGCGAAGATCGAGGAAGCGCCGGCCGTCCAGCTGCTGCGCGACCGGGCCGGCGCGGTGCGCAAGGACTTCGTGGCCGACGCCCCGACGCTGGCCCGCGTCTGTCGCGCGCTGGACGGGATGCCGCTGGCCATCGAGCTCGCCGCGGCCCGGCTGCGCACGATGTCGCTCGAGCAGCTCGCCAACCGGCTCGACGACCGGTTCCGCCTGCTGACCGGGGGCAGCCGCACCGCGCTGCCGCGGCACCGCACGCTGCGCGCGGTGATCGACTGGAGCTGGGAACTGCTGTCCGACTCCGAACGCGCCGTGCTGTGCCGGCTCTCGGTGTTCGCCGGCGGGGCGAGCCTGGAGGCGGCCGAGCGGGTCTGCGGGACCGACACCGCCGAGGAGATCCTGACCGCGCTGGCCGAGAAGTCGCTGGTGGTCAGCGAAGGCGACGAAGCGCCGCGCTACCGGATGCTCGGCACGATCAAGGAGTACGCCGAGCAGCGGCTCGCCGAAGCGGGCGACACCGATTCGGCGCGGCAGGCGCACCTCGCGCACTTCACCGAGCTCGCCGAAACCGCGGAGCCCCATCTCAGGCGGGCCGACCAGCTGAAGTGGCTGGCCACCCTCGACGCCGAGCACGACAACATCGCCGCCGCGATGCGCGGTGCGCTGGCCGCGGGCGACGCGCCCGGCGCGATGCGGCTCGCGGCGGGCGCCGGCTGGTACTGGTGGCTCGCCGGGCACAAGTTCGAAGGCAACGAACTGCTGATGGCGGCCACCGCCGTCCCGGGCGAAGTTGCCGACGAGACGCGGGCGACGGTCTACGCGTTCGTCACGGGGTTCCTCACCGCGGGCCGCGAAAGCGACCAGAACCAGGCGGCCGAGTGGATCCACCAGGTGTACGAGATCGCCGCGCGGCTCCCGCACCCGCACCCGGCGGTGTCGCTCGTCGCCGCGCTGGAACGCATGGTGCAGGCGTCGGAGGCGTTCGCGTCCGCGTGGGAACCGCTGATCACCGACGAAGACCCCTGGGTCCGCGCGCTGGCGCGGTTGCAGCTGGGCAAGATGCGGATCCAGCTCGGCCGGGACGGCCAGGACGCGGAGACGTACATCGAGACGGCGCTGGCCGAGTTCCGCGCGCTCGGCGAGCGGTGGGGCACTTCGTTCGCCCAGACGGAGCTGGCCGACCTCATGGCCATGCGCGGCGACTTCGCCGGGGCGTCCGGGCACTACGAAGCCGCGGTCGCGATCGTCGCCGAGGTCGGCGCCGTCGAGGACGTCGTGCGGATGCGGGCGCGGCAGGCCCAGCTGTACTGGCTGGCCGGGGACGAGGAGGCGAGCGCGACCGCCATCGCGGAGGCGCAGCGGTACGCGGAACGGGTCGCGTGGCCGGAGGCGCTGACCGAGCTGGCCCTGTCGAAAGCGGAGCTCGCCCGCTGGAGCGGCGACCCCGCGCAGGCCCGCCGCCAGCTCGACGTCGCGACGGCGATGCTGGGCACGGCGGCCGAGCGGGCCCAGGTCCGCGCGGTGATCCACGACCTGCTCGGCTACCTCGCCGAAGATCCCGCCGAGGCCCGCGAGCACCGGGCCGAGGCGTTGGCGGCGGCGGCCGAGGTGGGCCACCCGCCCCTGACCGCGCAGGTCCTCGTCGGGATCGCGGACCTGGCGCTGCGGCGAGAAGAACACGAGCAGGCCGCGCGGCTGCTGGCGGCGAGCGCCGGCGTGCGCGGCCTGCCGGATCGCTCCCGGCCGGACCTGGCCCGCATCGAGCAGGCCGCGCGAAGCCGCCTCGGTGACGAGGGGTTCACCGAGGCGGCTGCGGAGGGAGCGCGGGCGGACTGGCGGGAGCTCGCCGAGGTCACGCTCGCTTCTTGAACGTCGACCGCGCCCAGAAGTAGCCGGCGAGGGCGATGCCGAGGCACCAGGCGACGGCGGTGATCGCGTAACCGGTGGACGGGGTGCCGTTGAGCAGCCCGCGCACGGTTTCGATGATCGGCGTGAAGGGCTGGTACTCGGCGAACTGCCGCAGGCCCGGGCCCATCTTGTCCGCCGGGGCGATCGCGCTGCTGAAGAACGGCAGCATGACCAGCGGCACGGAGGCCAGCCCCGCCGTCTCCGGCGACTTGGCGAACAGTCCCAACGCGACGGTCAGCCAGCCGGCCGCGAAGGCCAGCAGCACGATCACGCCGAGCACGCCCAGCCAGTCGAGGAAGCTCGCGTTCGGCCGGAAGCCCAGCGCGAAGGCGACCCCGACGAGGGCGGCGATGGCGACCAGGTTCGTCAGGACGCTGGCGACGACGTGCCCGGTCAGCACCGCGCCGCGCGAGACGTCCATGACCTTGAAGCGGTTGATGATGCCCTTGGTCATGTCGGAGTTCACGGACGTGGCGGTCGCGCCGAGGCCGTAGCAGACGGCCAGCAGCATGAGGCCGGGCGTCGCGTAGTCGACGTAGTTCACGCCGACGTCGAACGCGTCCCCGAGCATGTAGACGAACATCAGCATGATCACGATCGGCATCAGGACCGCGTTGAACACCGAGGTCGGGTTCCGGGCGATGTGCTTGAAGTTGCGGCGCAGCATGACGGTCTGGGCGCTCATTTCGCGGAAACCTCCGTGGTGTGGCCCGTCAGGGCGAGGAAGACGTCGTCGAGGTCGGGGGTGTGGACGGAGAACTCTTCGGCGCTGATGGCGTACTCGTCGAGCCGGTCGAGCAGGGTGCGCAGCGACTTCGTGCCGCCGTCGCCCGGAACCCGCAGGCTGAGCGACTCGTCGTCGCGGGTGGATTCGGCAATGACCCGCGCGGCGGCGTCGAGTTCGGCGGCGGAGCCGAACCGCAGGCGCACGTGCGTCCCGGGGATCTGCCGCTTGAGCTCATCGGGAGTGCCCTGGGCGACGAGCCGCCCCCGGTCGAGCACGGCGATCTTGTCGGCGAGCTGGTCGGCTTCGTCGAGGTACTGGGTGGTGAGGAAGATGGTGACCCCGTCGGCGACGAGGTCCTTGACGATGGACCACATGGTCCGCCGGCTGCGCGGGTCGAGGCCGGTGGTGGGCTCGTCGAGGAAGATGATCCGCGGATCCCCGACGAGGGTCATGGCGAGGTCGAGCTTCCGCCGCATGCCCCCGGAGTAGGTGGAGGCGGGCTTCTGCGCGGACTCGGTGAGTTCGAACCGTTCGAGCAGATCCGCGACGACCCCCTTGCCGTTCTTGACGGGGCTGAGATCGACCATGAGCTGCAGGTTTTCCTGCCCGGTGAGCAGTTCGTCGACGGCGGCGAACTGCCCGGTGACCCCGATGGCCTTCCGGACGGCCTTGGCATCGGAGTCGATGTCGTGCCCGGCGACGCGGACGGTCCCGCTGTCGGCTTGGGCGAGCGTGGTGAGGATGTTGACGGTGGTGGTCTTCCCGGCCCCGTTGGGCCCGAGGAGCGAGAAGACGCTGCCCGCGGGAACGTCGAGATCGATGCCGTCGAGGACGACTTTGTCTTGGTAGGCCTTCCGGAGGCCGGAGGCGGTGATCGCCGAAGTGGTCATGGGAGGAACTTTGAGGGTCCGCCCTGACACGAACCTGACCCCGAACTGACACGGCTCCTGTCACGGGCGACGCGGCTCGAAAAGTGACCTCGCGCCGGCAGGATTCCCGCGCATGCCGGGAGGTCGTCCAGCTGTTCCGGCCGGAGCCCGACCGAAAGGCGGTGGCACTGGCCCGCGCGGGTGGTTTGAGCACTCGACGCAGGTGGCTGGCAGCACGGCGAACTCGGCTGTCCAGAGACCAGGTCAGCGCCGCGGCGCCCCCTGCCGGACGGCCGGGTAGTCCTGGCGAGCAGCCGCGACCTCTGGATCCGGCCATGAACGAGTCCATTATGGACACGACCTACCCAAAGTGACCACGGACGGGGGTCCGGGGGCTCGCCCCCCGGCGGGGGTGTGGGGGCTCGGCCCCCACAAGACACCAGCTCCACGCAAAAGGCCCGCGCCCTCCGCGGGCACGGGCCACCTATGCTGTGGAGCTGAGGGGAATCGAACCCCTGACCTTCTCGATGCGAACGAGACGCGCTACCAACTGCGCTACAGCCCCTTGGTTGTGCTCGTAGAGCGTATCAGTGCCCTACGAGCACCCACCACGGGGGGTCACTCCCCGACGGCCCGTCGATAAGGCCCGGTCCCGGGCTCGTCGAGCTCTTCGAACGCCGGGTCCTCGTCGTCCAGATCGACGACCACCGCGCTGCGCCGGACCCGCGAAGTCGGCGACGGACGCCGCTCGACCACCTCGCGCCGGACCGGCTCGACGACGTCCACGTCCTCGGCGTCCTCGACCGGCTCTTCGACCGCCGTGTACGAGTCCTCCGAAACAGCCGGACGCCGAGGTGCGCGCGTGCTGTTGAAGCGGGCCAGCCGGCGCTGCCGGATCTCCTCCTCGATCCGCACCTGGCGGCGCAGGTACACGAGGTACCCGACCAGCACGATGTCGGCGAGCGCGTGGCCCCACCAGACCAGCGGCACGAGGAAGCCCGCGATGCCCGCCGTGGCCACCGCGATCACCAGCAGGATGACGACGACGCGCTGCCGGAAGCTGTACTTCGCCCGCGCCGCGATCTCGGCCGCTTCGGGGTCGAAGCCGCCGCGACCGGGGCGGTAGCCGGCTCGCTCGGCGCGTTCGGCCCGCTCGGCGCGGGACGGCTGCGGCAGCGGCTCGGGGTCGGGCTCCGGTTCGTCGAGGTCGTCTTCGAGTTCGGCCTCGAGCTCCGCGAGGTCGTCCTCGACCGACGGCCGGGACTTCACGGTCTCCTCGGACATGGCGAATTCCTCCCGGTCTTCGTTGCGTCCACTTCGCACGACCCTGGCCGCGAGCGCGGAGTCGGCCGTGCGGGCCACCTGCTGCCGCTTTCGCGCGACCATGGGCACGAGAACGACGAGCCATGCCGCGGCGAGCGCGACGATGATCACCGAGCTGGGCATCTCCCGTCACCTCCCCCGATCCTTCACCTGAAATCACGCTAGTCACAGGAGTAACAGATCGGGCGGAGGCTCGCCGGTTTCGATCACGGAAATGCCTCACCGGATTAGGTGAAACTCACAGCATGTGGTAACGCGCTCACTGCCCCGGGTGGGTAATCACCGTCAGGCGTGGTCGGCGCGCCCCGACGCGACCAGCCGCGACACCAGGCCGCTCCCGGTCTCCTCGCGCGTGATGGCGAAGCAGTAGTGGTCCCGCCAGCCGCCCGCGACGTCGAGGTACCGCTCGAACAGGCCCTCTTGCCGGTACCCCGCCTTGGTGAGAACCCGCAGGCTGGCGACGTTTTCCGGCCGCACGGTGGCCTCCAGCCGGTGCAGCCCGCCGAGCCCGAAGGCATGGTCGGTGACCAGCGCGACGGCGGCCGTCGCGACCCCGCCGCGGACCACCTCCGAAGACACCCAGTAGCCGATCCACGCCGACCTCAGCGACGCCCGGATGACGTTACCCACAGTGATCTGGCCCGCAAGCCGCCCGTCGAGGGTGATCGTGAACGGCAGGCACTGACCACGCCGAGCGAGCGAACGCAACGCGGCCCACTGCGACGGCCACGACCAGAAGGCGTTGCGTTCCGGCCACGGGCCGACGCCGGTCGGCTCCCACATCTCGAGGTGCGCCCGGTCCCGGAGCCGGATCCGGCTCCACTCGCCCGCGTCGCGCAGCCGCACCGGCCGGATCGCGACCACGCCGGCGGGCACCCGCAGCGGCCCGAGCCGGGCCGGCCAGCCCGGGTGCCGGCTCTCGACCGGGTAGGACACGCCCGACACGGAGTTCATCAGGCCCGTTGCGCCAGGAAGGTGACCTGGACCTGCTCGCCCGCGGGGACGTCGGTCAGCTCTTCGGGCACGTTGATCAGGCAGTTCGCCTCGGCCAGCGACGCCAGCAGGTGCGCCCCGGACTGACCGAGCGGCTGGACGAGGTACTCGCCGTTGGCCTCGTCGCGCAGGAGCTGGCCGCGGAGGAACCCGCGCCGCCCCTCGGTCGAGGTGATCGGCGACAGCAGCCGCGCCCCGACGATCCGCCGGTGCGGGTTGCGCGTCCCGCGCGCCGCCCGGATCAGCGGCCGGACCAGCACCTCGAACACGACCAGCGCGCTCATCGGGTTGCCGGGGATCAGGAACGTCGGCACCGAGTCGGGGCCGAGCCTGCCGAACCCCTGCACCGAGCCGGGGTGCATCGCGACGCGCGTCATGTCGATCCGGCCGAGGTCGGACAGCGCGGCGTGGACCTCGTCGCCGGTGGCGCCCCCGGCGCCGCCCGCGACCACGACGATCTCCGACATCAGCAGCCGGCCCTCGACGATCTCCCGCAGCCGCTTCGGGTCGCTCGGCACGATTCCGACCCGGCTGACCTCGGCACCCGCGTCCCGCGCGGCCGCGGCGAGCGCGTAGGAGTTGACGTCGTAGACCTGCCCTACCGACGGCGTCCGGTCGATGTCGACCAGCTCGTCGCCGACCGACACGATCGAGACGCGCGGCCGCGGGTAGACCAGCACCTTCGCCCGGCCGACCGCCGCCAGCAGGCCGACCTGCGCGGAGCCGATCGTGTCGCCGCGGCGCACCGCGACGTCGCCGATCTGGACGTCCTCGCCGGCGCGGCGCACGTACCCCGCCGAGGGCACCGAGCGGTGCACGGTGACCCGGGCCTGGTGCCCGTCGGTGTAGGCGAGCGGCACCACGGCGTCGGCGAGCGTCGGCAGCGGCGCACCGGTGTCGACGCGCACGGCCTGGCCGGGCTGCAGGCGCCGCGGCTGACGCGAACCCGCCGCGATCTCGCCGACGACCGGCAGCTGCACCGGCTCCTCACCCGCGGCGCGAACGTCCACGCTGCGCACCGCGTAACCGTCGACCGCGGCCTGGTCGAAGCCGGGCAGCGCGTGCTCGGCGACGACCTCCTCGGCGCAGAGCAGCCCCTGTGCCTCGGAGATCGCCACGCGCACCGGCTGGGGCCGGACGGCGGCTTCCAAGGTCATCGAGATCTGCGCGTCGACCGAGCGCAGCTCGGCTTCGTCCCCGGCCACTTCCGGCCGCGCCGCGTCGAGGGATTCCGTCATGGGCGATCTGTCCCGATCCGTTCCGTGAGCCACGCCCGTAAAGATGGACCGTACTCGGGCGTTTCAAGCGCGAAATCGACCGCGGCGCGCAGGAAACCACCCGGATTCCCCAGGTCGTGGCGTCCACCGCGGTGGACGACGACGTGCACGGGGTGTCCTTCGGTGATCAGCAGCGCGACCGCGTCGGTCAGCTGCAGCTCGCCGCCGCTGCCCGGCGTGATCCGCTTCAGCGCGTCGAAGATCGCCCGATCGAGCAGGTAGCGCCCGGCCGCGGCGTAGGTCGAGGGCGCGTCCTCCGGCTTCGGCTTCTCGACCATCCCGTGCACGCGCTTGACGTCTTCGTCGTCGGTGTCGCTGACGTCGAAGACGCCGTACGGCGAGATCTCGGCCTTCGGGATGTCGAACGCGCAGAGCACGCTGCCGCCGAACTGCGCCCGGACCGCGCTCATCTTCTCGAGGACGCCGGTGGGCAGCACCAGGTCGTCCGGGAGCAGCACGGCGACGGCCTCGTCGTCCGGGCGCAGGTTCGGCTCGGCCTGCGCGACGGCGTGGCCGAGGCCGAGGGCCTGCTCCTGGATGGCGGTCTCGACGGCGAGGAGGTCGGAGCCGCGGCGGACCTTCTCCAGCAGCGCGTCCTTGCCCTTGGCCTCGAGGTTCTTCTCCAGCTCGGGCTGCTTCTCGAAGTACCGGACGACGGCGTCCTTGCCCGGTGAGGTCACGATGACCAGGCGTTCCGCGCCCGCGGCGGCGGCTTCGGCCGCGACCAGCTCGATCCCCGGCGTGTCCACCACCGGCAGCAGTTCCTTGGGCACGGCCTTCGTCGCCGGGAGGAAGCGTGTCCCCAGGCCGGCGGCCGGCACGATGGCGGTTCTGAACGTCTGGGAGGTTGCGGCGCCCGTCATGGGCGCAAAGCCTAACGTGAGGTCATGCACGCGCTGGGCAATGAGCACCTGAGCAAGGCGGAGTGGCGGGACCGGCTGACGCGCGCGCGGGCGGACCAGACCCCCGAATCGCACGCCCAGGAGGCGTCGGCGCTGGTCAGTGCGGTGTCGAAGGTCACATCCGGCACGGTGTGCGCGTACCTGCCGTTCGGCACCGAACCGGGCACGACGGCGCTCGTCGACGCGCTCGCGGGCGGCGGCGCGCGCGTGCTGCTGCCCGTCATCCTGTCGCGGACCGACCCGCTCGACTGGGCCGAGTACACGGGCGAGGCCGATCTGGTGCCCAGCCGGTTCCGCGGGATCCGCGAGCCGGGCGGGAAACGCCTGGGTAGCGAGGCCGTGGGGGCCGCGGAGATGATCTTGGTACCGGCGCTGGCCGTCGACCGCCGGGGCGTCCGGCTGGGCCGGGGCGCCGGCCACTACGATCGCTCGCTGGTGTTTGCGGCGCCCGGTGCGGCGCTGCTGGCCGTCGTCCGGGACGAGGAGCTGGTCGGACGGCTGCCGGGGGAACCTCACGACGTCCGCATGAGCGCGGCCTTGACGCCCGGTCGAGGCGTGCTCGAGCTGCCGATGTGAGCAACGAGGAATTGCTTTCGGGGAATGCTTTCAAGCACAATTGGGTTGGCACTCTGGTCGGATGAGTGCCAGCAAAGGAGCCGTCAGTGCCTACGTACCAGTACGCCTGCAAAGAATGCGACCACCGGTTCGAAGCCGTGCAGTCGTTCTCGGACCCCAGCCTGACCGTGTGCCCGCAGTGCTCCGGCACCCTGCGCAAGGTGTTCAGCTCGGTCGGCGTGGTCTTCAAGGGCAGCGGGTTCTACCGCACCGATTCGCGCGACTCGAGCAAGTCGAGCACCGCGTCGACCCCGGCGAAGACCGAAACCAAGACGGAGACGAAGTCCGACACGAGCTCGGCATCTTCCTCCTCGGGTACGACGAAGACGACCGCCGCGGCCTCCTGAGGCGCGGAGTTATCCACAACACCCCAGTTGTCCACAGGTGCCGGATCCGGCCCTTCCGGCGGTCGGTCCGGCTTCCCTAACGTCGATCTCGTGCGGCACAGCGCCGCACTCGATCCGGCCGAGGGGGCACCGTGGACGTGCTGGCGAAGTTCGACCTACCTGATCTGACCCGGCTGCGGGGCAGGCGGACGCGGCTGCTGCGCCGCTGGCTCGCCGCCGGCCTGCTGCTGGCCGGCGCGCTGCTGTTCGCGTACCCCGGTTCCGCGCGGGGCGCGCCGACGACCCCGACCGTCGTCGCGGCGCACGACCTTCCTTCCGGCTCGGCCCTGCGCGCTTCCGACGTCCGGCTGGCCGACCTCCCCGATTCCGCACGTCCGGCGGGCGCGTTGAGCACCCCGTCCGCTGTGGACGGCCGGTTGCTGGCGGGCGCCGTCCGCGCCGGCGAACCCCTGACCGACGTCCGGCTGGCGACGGCCCTCCCCGGTGCGGGTGATCCCGCGACGGCGACGGTCCCGGTGCGCCTGGCCGACGCCGGCGTCACGGAGCTGCTGGAGCCCGGCGGGCACGTCGACGTCGTCGCGGCACCCGAACCGGGCCTACCCGCGTCAGTGCTGGCCGCCGGGGCGACGGTGGTGGCAGTCGGGCACCGGGAGCCGTCCGCGGCGAAGGGGCCGCTGGTGCTGCTGCGGCTGCGGGAGGAGGTGGCGACGAGGGTGGCGGCGATTTCACTGGAGCGGCCGGTAACGGTTACTCTCCGCTAGCCCCCACCAGCCCGTTCTCGAGGAGAGCAAGTGTTCAAGGGTTTCAAGGACTTCCTGATGCGCGGCAACGTCGTCGATCTCGCCGTCGCGGTGGTCATCGGCTCGGCGTTCACGGCCATCGTCACGGCGTTCACGAACGGCCTCATCAAGCCGCTGATCAGCACGATCGGTGGTACGGACGCCGCCAAGGGCCTCGGGTACCAGATCTTCGACAACAACGAAGCCACGTTCCTGGACTTCGGCGGCGTGATCAACGCGGCGATCAACTTCGTCCTGGTCGCGGCGGTCGTCTACTTCGTGATCGTGCTGCCGGTGAAGCACGTGCAGGAGCGGCGCAAGCGCGGCCAGGAGCCGGGCCCGTCGGAGCCCACGGACGTCGAGCTGCTCATCGAGATCCGCGACCTGCTGCGCGCCCAGGCCCAGCGCGACAACGGCCGCGACTGAGTGGGCTCAGCGATCGTGGTGCGGCGGCCGGTTCTCCCGGTACCAGTCATCCGGGAGCCCGGTGCGCCGCTCGACGTCCCGCTCGTCGGAGGTCGTCTCGGGCAGGACGTCCCCGAAGATCTCGTCGACCCGCCGGCGCTGGTCACTGGTCGTCTGGGGATCGCGTTCGGGACCGGACATGCCTCAAGTCTCCCACGACACGTTGATTGACAACTCCAGAGCGAACCCCCCACCGCGCCGACACCCCACACCTCATCGCGGTGACCAGCCACCTCGCGACCGCCGTGGCCGGTCCACCTCAACCCGGGCGACGAGCTCGCACCTCGTCCCGCCATCGGCGGATCTGCTCCTCGCTGTGCAAGTACCCGGCGCCCGGCCCATGAGTGAGGTCGATGCCCCCGGGCAAATCGAGCGCCCACAGCTGATCCGCGCCGAGGTCGGCCCGGCCCTCGAAGTCGTCGCTGAGCCATCGCATGGCCCAGCGATCGGCCGCGTCGCGGCTGATCCGCCCGGTGAGGACACCGTCGAACCAGGCCTCGATCTCGCTCAGATCCGGCCCGGTCATCTCGCCTCCAGCGGCCCCGGGCATGCTTCAGGCCGGGGGCGACTCCTCACCCCCGGCCCGGCAAAGCGAAGGATCAGACCTCTTCGAGGCCCGAAAGCTCGTCGATCACGTGCGGCACGAGCGAGGTCAGCGTCGCCATCCCGTCGCGCACCGCGGACCGCGACCCGGCGAGGTTCACCACGAGGGTGCTGCCGGAAACCCCGGCGAGCCCGCGCGAGATCCCCGCGTCCACGGCCCCGGCGGCCAGCCCGGAAGCCCGGATCGCCTCGCTGATGCCCGGGAGCGGCCGGTCGAGCACACCGGAGGTGGCGTCCGGCGTCCGGTCGCGCGGCAGCACACCGGTGCCGCCGACGGTGATCACCAGGTCGGCGCCGCCGATCACGGCGGTGTTGAGCGCGTTGCGGATACCCGCGGTCTCGGCCTCGACGACCACGACACCGTCGACGATGAAGCCCGCTTCTTCGAGCAGCTCCGTGACCAGCGGGCCAGTGGTGTCCTCGTGCTCGCCGTGCGCCACGCGATCGTCCACGATGACCACGAGGGCCCGGCCCAGCCGTTGTGCACTCCGTTCCATGCCGCCACCGTAGTCGGTTTCGCGCTTCCGCCGCCGGGAGGTGCCAGGTGAGTTCTGACGATTCCGTGACGTGCCGTCCCGGGCCCCGGCGAGTCCGGGAGAACACCCCTAGCGTGGCCGGTGTGCGCGTATTGGTCACCGGCGGAGCCGGGTTCATCGGGTCCCACATCGCCGATCTGCTCGCCGACGGAGGTGACGAGGTCGTCGTGCTCGACAACCTCCTCCCGACGGCCCACGGTTCCCGCACCCCGCCGTCGTACACCGGCCGGCACCGGTTCCTGCGCGGCGACGTCACCGACGCCGAGATCGTCGCCGAGCTGCTGGACGGCGTGGACGCGGTCTGCCACCAGGCGGCGGTGGTCGGGCACGGCGTCGACCCGTCCGATGCACCCTCGTACGCCCTGCACAACGACTACGGCACGGCGGTCCTGCTGGCCGGCATGCACGCGGCCGGGGTGCGGAAGCTGGTGCTGGCGTCGTCGATGGTCGTCTACGGCGAAGGCCGGTACGCGTGCCCGGACCACGGCGTCGTCCCGCCGTCGCCGCGTCGCGCGTCCGATGTGGACGCCGGCCGCTTCGAGCCGCGGTGCCCGGTGTGCGAGGCCGAGCTGAGCTGGCGGCTGGTGCCCGAAGACGCGCCGCTGAACCCGCGCAGCACGTACGCGGCGACGAAGCTGGCACAGGAGCACCTGGCCGGAGCGTGGGCACGTCAGACCGGCGGCAGCGTGTGGGCGATGCGCTACCACAACGTCTACGGCCCGCGGATGCCGCAGAACACCCCGTACGCGGGGGTGGCGTCGTTGTTCCGTTCGGCCCTGCTGCGCGGCGAAGCACCGCGGGTGCTGGAGGACGGCCGCCAGCAACGCGACTTCGTGCACGTCCACGACGTCGCCAGGGCGAACGTCCTGGCTCTCCGGACAGCCGGTCCGGAAGGCGACCTCACGCCGCTCAACGTCTGCTCCGGAACCCCGCACACGGTCGGCGAGCTGGCCGCGGAACTGTCGCGCGCCTGCGCCGGCCCGGCACCCGTCGTGGCGGGTGGCGCCCGCCCGGCCGACGTCCGCCACGTCGTAGCCGACCCGGCCCGCGCCCGCGAACTCCTGGGCTTCAAGGCCGAGATCGGCTTCGAGGAGGGCATCACCGCCTTCGCGACGGCGGAGCTCCGAGAGCCGGTCTCTTAAGACATCGCCAACGGCAGCCGGACCTCGAACCGGCACCCGGGCCCGTGGTTGTGGACGCCGATCTTCCCGCGGTGCGCCTCGACCAGGCCCTTGGTGATGGCCAGGCCGAGCCCGCCACCACTGGTCGTCCCGCCACGCTCGGGCGTCCGGGCCTGCGTCCCGCGGAAGGCGACGTCGAACACGCGGGTGATCTCGTCGTCCGGGATACCGCCGCAGGAGTCGTCGACGGCGAGGAGGGCCTCGTCGCCGTCGACGCCGATCTGCACCGCGACCGTCCCGTCCGGCGGGGTGTGGCGGATCGCGTTGGACACCAGGTTCCGCACGATCCGGGCCAGTTCCGGGTCGCTCCCGGTCACGACCGGCCAGGTCGACGCGTTGGCGAGCACCCGAACCCGCTTCCGCTCGGCGACCGGCGACTGGGCCGCGACGGCGTCGCTGACGACGTCCCGCAGCGGCACCGCGGACATCGTGAGCTCGAGCGCGCCGGCGGTGATCCGCGAAAGCTCGAACAGGTCGCCCACCATCGCGGACAGCCGGGTCGTCTCGCCGCTGATCCGCTGGGCGTAGTCGGCGACCTCGTCGCGTTCGGACACCACGCCGTCGGCCAGTGCCTCGGCCATCGCCTGGATGCCGGCCAGCGGGCTGCGCAGGTCGTGGCTGATCCAGGCGACCAGCTCGCGCCGCGACGCCTCGGCCGCGCGCTCGCGGTCGCGCGCCTCGCGCTCCCACACGCTGCGGCGCGCGATCGCCCGGCCGAGGATGATCGCCGCCGGCACGGTGACCACGGCGACGAGCAGGCAAACCAGCAGCATCGTGGTCAGCGCCGGGGTGAACATGAACCCGCTGACGCCCAGGACGCCGACCAGCGTGGACAGCACCGGGATCAGCACCAGCACCGTGAGCGTCGTGGCCAGCGAACCGCGGCGCAGGAGGTAGAGCACAGCCCCGCCGAGCGCGGCGATCGGCAAGGAGAAGAGCAACGCCAGCGGCAGGATGTGCCAGAGGTGCGCCACCGTCTCCGCGAAGGACTCTCCGGGTTCGATCACGGTTGCTCCCGGTCGTAGCGGTAGCCGACGCCCCACACCGTCGCCACCCTCGTCGGCTTGGCCGGGTCGCGTTCGATCTTCTCGCGCAACCGTCGCACGTGGACGGTCACGGTGGACTGGTCGCCGAAGTCCCAGCCCCACACCTTCTCGAGCAGGTCCGCGCGCGAGTAGGCGACGCCGGGGTGGGCGAGGAAGAACGCCAGCAGGTCGAACTCCCGGCTCGTCAACGGCAGTTCGCGGCCGGCGAGCGTCGCGGTGCGCGCGGTCATCTGCAGGCGCAGGTCGCCGTCCGCCAGCTCGGCGGCGGCCGGTTCCGGGCGGGGCATCCGCGCGCGGCGCAGCACGGACGCGACGCGGAGGGCGAGTTCCTTGGGGCTGAAGGGTTTCGTGACGTAGTCGTCGGCGCCGAGCTGGAGCCCGGCGATCCGGTTCTCCTCCTCGCCGAGGGCGGTGAGCATGACGATCGGCACCTGGCTGACCTGGCGCAGCCGCTTGCACACCTCGAGGCCGTTGATGCCGGGCATCATGACGTCGAGGACGACCAGGTCGGGTTCGTGGGCCGCGAACTTGGCCAGCCCATCGGCGCCGTCGCCCGCCTGGTCGACGGTGAACCCGGCGACCTCGAGGTAGCGGCGCACGACGTCGCGGACCGTCTCGTCGTCGTCGACCACGAGCACGCGCCCGGCCTGATCGTTCATCACGTCTCCCTCACCAGCCGGTCAGCAGCAGGTGGTTGACCGCCAGGGCCGTCGCCGCCTGGGCGGCGAGCCACCACCGGCGCCCGGGCCGCGGCAGCAGGGCCGTCAGCGGCAGCAACCACACCCCGAACGGTAGCCAGATCCGTTCGGTCTCGGCCTTCGACAGGCCCGAGACGTCGGCGAACACGATGGTGAGCAGGGCGGCGAGGCCCAGGAGCAGCACCGGATCGGCGAGCAGCCCGCGCGGCCCCGTGGCGAAGCCGCGCCGGACGGCGGCCACCACCGCGGGACCGAGCGCGACGGTCACCGCGGCCAGGTCCGCCCACACCCAGTACGAATAGGGCCGGACCAGCGCGACGCCCTGGTAGTAGCGCTCGACGACCAGGTGGTAGCCGTCGAGCCACCAGAAACCGGCCCAGGCGAAGGCGCCGACGACGACGAGGGCACCGATGACGGCCAGCGCGGCGGCCCGCCACTGCCGGCCCAGGATCGCCACGGCCACCGCGAGCAGGCCGAGCAGCACCAGGCCGTACGAGAGGAAGATCCCGAACCCGAGCAGCACACCGGCCGCCAGCCCCGCCGGCACGGCGTACCGGCGGCCGAGGCCGAAACCCTTGGCGGACAACGCGAGCAGCGCCAGCCCGGTGGCGGTCGTCCCGGCGAACAGGCCGTCCGCCGAGACGCCGATCCACACCGCGCCGGGCGTCAGGACGGCGAAGGGCAGCACCGCGCGAGCCGCGTCCGGCCGGCCGAGCAGGGCGACGGTCGCGGGCACGGCCACCGCGACCAAGGCGCCGACGAGCACGACGGCCGTCGCGGCCCACGCGCCGCCGTGGAGACCGAGCCGGTCGAGCCAGACGAAGACGAGCGTCGCGCCCGGCGGGTGCCCGGACACGTGGGTCGTCCACGAGTCCGGCTGGAAGTCGAGGATGCGGGAGGAGAACTCACGCAGCATCCGCGGGATGTCGGTGATGCCGGGCACCTCGTGGAGGTACTCCTGCGGGATGGTGAGGCGGCCGGCGAACCCGCGCGCCCAGCCGTCGACCATGGCCAGCGAGAAGATCCAAGCGAGCGAGGCCAGGTAGCCGGCGGCGAGCGCCCCGCGCCACGGGAGGCGGGCGGCCAGCGTGGGGCCGTGCACCACGACCAGGGCGGCGATGAGGACGGCGAACACCGAGCCGGGGCCGACGTGCGGGAGCCAGTCGGCGAACAACGGCGGGGACGACACGAAGATCACGACGCCGGAGTGCGGCCGGTTGTAGTAGGTGCCGACCGCGGCGGCCGCGGCCACGAGCACCACGGCCGCCGCGACGGCGAGGAGATCGGCCCGGTGGGCGCGGCGCCCGGGTCGATCAGGTGCCGGGGGTTCGGGTTCGCGGGCAGGCGGCTCGGCGAGCCGGGCTGCCGGGTTCGGCTCGCTCATCGCTGTCCACCGTAAGACCTCGAGCGGTTTTCCGCGGGCCCGGCGGGGCAGCCGTAACGACCCGGTAAGAAGTCGTCACACGTCATGATTCAGTAAGCAGCGCAAGGGTTTTCTCCAGTCCACCGCGGACTTACGGTCGGCGCCGTGACTGACTCAGGAGTGGACGTGGTCCTCCCTTGCCTCGACGAAGCGGGCGCCCTCCCCGACGTACTGGCCGGGCTGCCACCGGGCTACCGCGCGATCGTGGTCGACAACGGCTCGGCCGACGGCTCGCCCGAAGTGGCGGCCTCGCTCGGCGCGAAGGTCGTCCACGAGCCGCGCCGCGGTTACGGCGCGGCCGTGCACACGGGCCTGGAGGCCGCCACCGCGGACATCGTGTGCTTCGCCGACGCCGACGGGTCCCTGGACCTGCGTGACCTGCCGCGGCTGGTGACCGCGGTCGAGGGCGGCGCCGACCTGGCCGTCGGACGGCGGGTGCCGACCGGACCCGGCGTGTGGCCGTGGCACGCGCGCGCCGGGAACGTCGTGCTGGCGCGACTGCTGCGTGGGCGCGGGTTGCCGGTGCGGGACATCGCGCCGCTGCGAGCCGCGGACCGGCGGGCGCTGCTCGGCCTCGACGTCACGGACCGCGCGTTCGGCTACCCGCTCGAGCTGCTGATCAAGGCCCAGCGCGCGGGGTGGCGGGTGCGCGAGTTCGACGTCCGCTACGGCGAACGCGCCAAGGGCACGAAGTCGAAGGTGTCCGGGTCGGTGCGTGGCACGCTGCGCGCGGTCCGCGACTTCGGGCGGGTGCTGGCGCGATGACGGCGAGGTTCGTGCTGCTGGTCGTGGCCAAAGCGCCGGTACCAGGGCTCGCCAAAACCCGGCTGACCCCGCCGGCGACCCCGGCGCAGGCCGCGCGGATCGCGGCGGCCGCGTTGCTGGACACGCTCGACGCCGTGTGCGCGGTCCCCGGCGCCGCGCCGGTCGTCGCGATGACCGGTGACCTCGGCGCCGCCGCGCTGGCCCCCGAGATCGGAGCGGCACTGCGCCACGTCACGACGATCCCCCAGCGCGGCTGGGACTTCGGAGCACGCCTGGCGCACGCCCACGCGGACGCCGCCGCGGTGCACGCGGGCCTGCCGATCCTCCAGATCGGCATGGACACCCCGCAGGTCACGCCGGAGTCCCTCGCCGAGGCGGCCGCGCCGGTCGTGGCCGGCGGGCACGACTCGGTGCTCGGCCCGGCCGCCGACGGTGGCTGGTGGGCGCTGGGCCTCGCGGAGCCGCGGCACGCGCAGGTCCTCGCGGGCGTCCCGATGTCCCGCGACGACACGGGCGAACGCACGGTGCGCGCGCTCAAGGCGTGCGGACTGCGACCGTGGCGGGCCGCGGAACTGTCCGATGTGGACACCATGGCGGACGCTCGCGCGGTCGCGGCGCTGTGCCCGGACGGCCGGTTCGCCCGGGCCGTCGCGGCGGTGCGCGGACAGGCGGTCGCATGAAGACGGCCCTGCTCGGCAACGAATTCGACCGCGGTCTGCTCGGTCACCACTGCTGGCTCGAACTGGCGAACGGCGAGCGGGTGGAGCTGCCGGTCGAGCGCTGGACCGCGCCGTCCGACGGCGACGAGGTGCTGCTCGACGCCTGCACCGGCCCGACCCTCGACATCGGGTGCGGTCCCGGCCGGCTCACCGCGGCGCTGGCCGGCCGCGGAGTGGTCGCGCTGGGCGTGGACAGCTCACGCACGGCCGTCCGACTGACACGTCGTCGCGGCGGAAGTGCGTTGCACCGCAACGTCTTCGACCACGTACCCGGCGAAGGACGGTGGCGGCACGCCCTGCTCGCCGACGGCAACATCGGCATCGGCGGCGACCCCGTCGTCCTGCTGCGCCGCACGGCGCAACTGATCGCCACCGACGGCGACATCCTCGTCGAGCTGGAGCCGCCCGGACGCGGGCTGCGGCACGAGCGCGTCCGGCTGCGGCCCGGGCACGCCGACGTCGCCTGGTTCACCTGGGCGTGGGTCGGCGTGGACGCGATCGCCGAAGTCGCCGCGCGCGCCGGGTTGCGCGTCGACTGGACCACCCGGCACGGCCACCGCTGGTTCGCGCGATTGGAGCGGTCGTGAAGCTGCCGATCCCCAGTGAAGAACACTTCAAAGCACCGGCGCACGACGAGCGCGTGACGTCGAAGATCGGGCTGGCGCTCGCGGTCACGTTCACGACCTGTTTCGTGACCGGCCTGATCAGCCACTTGATCCAGCACCCGCCGACGTGGTTCTTCTGGCCCAGTCGCCCGGTCGGCCTCTACCGCGTCACGCAGGGGTTGCACGTGATTTCGGGCATCGCGTCGATCCCGCTGCTGCTGGCGAAGCTGTGGAGCGTCTACCCGAAGCTGTTCGGCCGGCCACTGGTCCGTTCGCTGCCGCACGCGCTGGAGCGCCTGTCGATCCTGGTGCTCTCGGGAGCGGCGTTCTTCGAGCTGACGACGGGATTGCTGAACGTCGCGCAGAACTACCCGTGGGGCTTCTACTTCCCGCAGGTGCACTACGCGGTGGCGTGGCTGGCGATCGGGTCGATCCTGGTGCACGTGGCGGTGAAGCTGCCGATCATCCGCCGTGCGCTGACCCGCGGCACACCCGAGAACGAGCCACCGGCAGCCGGGCTGTCCCGACGCGGGTTCCTCCGCACGACCGGGCTCGCGACAGGCGTCGCGGTCGTCGCCACAGCCGGCGCGACGGTCCCGTTCCTGCGCGGCGTTTCCGGCCTCGCCTGGAAGACGAGCAAGGGAACGCAAGGCCTCCCGGTGAACCGCACGGCCGCGGCCGCAGGCATCACGTGGTCGGCATCGTGGCGGCTCTCAGTGATGACTCCCAGCGGCACGACGAAGTTCTCCCTCGACGAGCTGCGCGCACTTCCGCAGACGACGGCGGAGCTGCCGATCGCGTGCGTGGAGGGCTGGAGCCAGTCGGCAACCTGGCGCGGAGTTTCCCTGCCGGCGCTGCTGAAAAAGGTTGGCGTGGCACCAGGAACGTCGGTACGAGTGTCCTCTTCGGAGCGTGCCGGACTGTACGGCGTGAGTGTCCTGCCCGGCGAGCACACGGCGGACGACCTGACGCTGCTCGCGCTGGAGCTGAACGGCGAGGTGCTGGACCTCGACCACGGCTTCCCGTGCCGCATCATCGCCCCGAACCGTCCGGGCGTGCTGCAGACGAAGTGGGTAACGAAGCTGGAGGCGCTGTGAAGACCGCTCGCGTGCTGCTCGCTCTGCCAGGCCTCGCGGCGCTGGCGTGGGGTGTGGTGCTGTTCGTCGAGTACGCGTTTCCGTTGCGGCCGGACGTGTTCGGCACGGTGGGCTGGATCGTCGGCGGGCCGGTGATCAACGACGGAGTCATCGCCCCCCTGACGGCGGTCCTCGGCATCCTCCTGGCGAGGGTGGTCCCGCGACCGTGGCGGGTCCCGGTTGTGGCGGGCACGGTCATCACGGGAGTGCTGCTGATCGTGGCGTTCCCGCTGCTCTGGCGCCCGTACGGAACACCGCCGATGCCCGGCCTCCACGACGGCAACCCGGCCCTGGGCCTGACGCTGACCTTGGCCGCGGTCTGGCTTCTGGTCGCGCTGGCGCCGCTCGCCCGCCGTGTGGTCCGCTCAGGCTCGCGAGAGGTCTCTCCGGACACCCGAGCCAACCCGCCAAGTCCACAACGCACGCCAGCCGCCAAGCCCGGCGGCACCGGCACCACCCCGCCCGGCAAGCCCACCGAGCCCGACACAGCCACCAAACCGCCCCTCACCGGCACCACTCACCCAACTGAGCTTCCCGGCCCGCCTGGCGCACCCGTCGAATCGGCCAGGACCGGCACCACCCGGCCCGGCACCCCTGCCGAGCCACCCGGCCCGCGCCCAACCCCTCCCACCACCTGACCCCACCCACCCACAAATGCGGCCACGCGCGACCGGCATGGAAACTGCCTGGGTCGCGCGTGGCCTAGTGGGTCCGGCCCCGAACGGAAACGGGGGTCGAGCCGATGTTTGGTCTCGGCCGCACCGAGGCGGCCGAGCGTCTGGATGGGATCAGTTGGCCGGGACGGGCTGGCCGCCCAGCGTCACCTCGACCGTGCGGCCGTCGGAAAGCGTGAACGTCGCCTTCTCGTCCGGGGCTCGGGTGCGGATCGCCGCGACCAGCGTGTCCGACGTGTCGATGTTGCGGTCGTCGATCTTCGTCACGATGTCGCCGGACTTCAGGCCCGCCTTCTCCGCCGGGCTGCCGGCGGTGATGGCACCGAGCTTCGCGCCGCCCTGCGGGGCGTCCGTGACCTGGGCGCCGATGTAGGTCTGCACCGCCTGGCCGGTCTTGATGATCGTGTCCGCGGTGCGGCGGGCCTGGTCGATCGGGATGGCGAACCCGATGCCGACGTTGCCGCTCTCGGAGCCGCCCTGGCCCTGGCCGCCGGAGGCCGACTGCGGGCTGTAGATGGCCGAGTTGATGCCGATGACCTGGCCGGACATGTTCGCCAGCGGACCACCCGAGTTGCCCGGGTTGATCGCCGCGTCGGTCTGGACGGCGTCCATCACCGTCTCCTGACCGCCCTGGCCACCGCCCGCGCGCACCGGCCGGTGCAGCGAGCTGACGATGCCCGAGGTGACCGTGCCGGCCAGCTCGAACGGCGAGCCGATGGCGACCACCGACTGGCCGACGCGCAGGTCGTCGGACCGGCCGATCTCGACCGGCGTCAGGTTGTTGACGCCGTCGACCTTGACGACCGCGATGTCGGTCGTCGGGTCGCGGCCGACGACCTTGGCGGCGGCCTTCTTGCCGTCCTGGAACACGGCCTGGATCTGGCCGCCGTTCGCGGCGACCTCGACGACGTGGTTGTTGGTCAGGATGTAACCGTCGGTGCTGATGACGAACCCGGAGCCCTCGCCGGCCCCCTGCTGCCCGCTCACCTGCAGCTCGACGACGCTCGGCGACAGCTTCTGCGCGACCGACTCGACCGAGCCGGCGGGCGCGTTGCCGGTCTGCTGGGCCGGCTTCGGCGCGTCGAGGGCGTTGCCGGCCGGACCGCCGGACGTGCCCCCGGTGAGGTACCCGACCGCCCCGCCCGCGATGCCGCCGACCAGCAGCGCGACCAGCGCGACGCCGGCCATCAGCTTGCCGCCGGACCGCTTCGGCTGCGCGGGCGGCGCCGGCGGCGTGCCGTAGGCGGCCGTGCCGGGCTGCGCGTAGGGGTTCGGGTTCGGGTAGACGCTCTGCTGGGTCTGACCCGTCGCGGCACCCTGCGCGGACCAGGGGTTCGCGTTCTGCGGCGTCCCGTAGGACGGATCGGCCCCGGTCACCGCGTGGTAGGACGGCTCCGGCGCCGAGTACTGCGGCGTGCCGCCGGACTCGGGCGTGGCGGCCTGGTCACCGTACGGGCTCCCCGCCCAACCGCCCTGAGCCGCCTGCTGGCCGGTCTCCGGGTGCCGCGGCGCCGCGGGGTCGTGCGCGCTGGGGTCGTTCTCGGTCATGTCCTCACCTTGCGCGATGGTCCTGAGAGGTTCCTGAGCCGAACCTGTGCATCGGAGATGAGTATGGCCGGGGATCAGCCCGCCGCGCGGAGCTTTTCCGCGATCTGTTCCGGCGTCGCGTCGTTGACCCACACCGCCATGCCCGATTCGGACCCCGCCAGGTACTTCAGCTTGTCCTTGGCGCGCAACACGGAGAACAGTTCCAGGTGGAGCCAGCCGAGCTCGCGGTCGCGGCGCACCGGCGCCTGGTGCCACGCCGCGATGTACGGCAGCGGCCGGTCGTACAGCGCGTCGCAGCGGCGGAGAACGTCCAGGTAGACGTCGGCGAAGTCGTCGCGCTCGGCGTCGGTCAGCGCGGGGATGTCCGCGACCTGCCGGTGCGGTACCACGTGCACCTCGATCGGCCAGCGGGCCGCCGGCGGCACGTACGCCGTCCAGTGTTCGCCGGACGCCACCACGCGCGCGCCGGACTTCCGCTCGGCGGCCAGCACGTCGCCGAGCACCGGACGGCCGTGTTCGGCCTGGTAGGCGCGGGCGACGTCGAGCATCCGCTCGGTCTTGGGCGTGACGAACGGGTAGCCGTAGATCTGCCCGTGCGGGTGCGACAGCGTGACGCCGATCTCCTCACCGCGGTTCTCGAACGGGAAGACCTGTTCCACACCGGGCACTTCGGACAGCGCGGCGGTGCGGTCGGCCCACGCGTCGACGACGGCGCGCACCTGCTTCGGGCTCAGCCGCGAGAAAGCGCCCTCGTGGTCGCTGGTGAAGCAGACGACCTCGCAGCGGCCACGTCCGGGCCGCACCGGCACCAGCCCGAACCCGTCCACAGTGGACGGCTCGCCGATGACGTCCTCGGCGAAGGACGGGAAGCGGTTCTCGAAGACGACGACGTCGTAGTCGCTTTCGGGGATCTCGCTCGGTTTGCCGGGCTTGCTCGGACACAACGGACAGAGGTCGGCCGGCGGCTTGTAGGTCCGCGTCTGCCGGTGCGCGGCCATCGCGACCCACTCACCGGTCAGCGGGTCCAGCCGGATTTCCGACGCGGCCGCGACCGGCGGCAGGTCGCGGGTGTCCTCGGCGACGCGCTCGGGCGCGCCGGGCTGGTCGAAGTAGATGATCTCCCGGCCGTCGGCCAGGTGTCGTACGGTGCGCTTCACGCTTCTTGGGCCTCGTCCGTCTCCGCCGTCTCGGCGATCATGAGTTCCCCCGCTCGTTCGGCGAGTAATTCCTTGGCCTCGTCGGGAATCCCGTCATCGGTCACGACGACGTCGGCCTCGTCCAGGTCGGCGATCGTGGAGATCCCGACGGTGCCCCACTTCGTGTGGTCGGCGAGCACGACCAGCTTGCGCCCGGCCTCGACCAGCGCGCGGTCGGTCTCGCTCTCGGTCAGGTTCGGCGTGGTGAACCCCGGCCCGTCCGCCATCCCGTGCACGCCGAGGAAGACGACGTCGAGGTGCAGCGACCGCAGGCTGTGCACGGCGACCGGGCCGACCAGCGCGTCCGACGGCGTCCGCACCCCGCCGGTGAGCACGACGGTGCGGTCCGGCTGCGTCGACCCGCGCAGCACGTCGGCGACCTGGATCGAGTTGGTCACGATGGTGAGCCCGGGGATGGCGTCGAGCGCGCGGGCGAGCGTCCAGGTGGTGGTGCCGGCCGAGATGCCGATCGCGGTGCCGGGCCGCACGAGCGTCGCGGCGAGTTCGGCGATCGCTTCCTTCTGCGCGCGCTGGCGCACGGACTTCGCCTCGAAGCCGGGTTCGTCGGTGCTCTTGCCGACGATCGAGGTGGCGCCGCCGTAGACCTTTTCGACGAGGCCGCGTCCGGCGAGGACGTCGAGGTCGCGGCGCACCGTCATGTCGGACACGCCCAGCCTGGTCACGAGGTCACTGACCCGGACCGCGCCGGTCCGCCGTGCCTCTTCCAGGATCACCGCCTGTCGCTGACGCGCCAGCACCGTTCAACTCCGTCCCCGTCGTCAACCACACAAAATCCTACACGATTCAACACGCGATTCGCAGGATCAGCGCGGGTGAACTTCGAATGACCAGGTCACCGCACGATCGGCCAAACCACGCCCCACGCGAACAACACCACCACGGGCGATCCGAGCGCAACCCGCCACGCGTTCGGAAGTCCGTCCGCGGTGACGAGCGCCGCGTACGCGTAACAGGCGGCGGCCGCGGCGGCGAACACCGGGAACGTCCCGACATCGACCGTCGTGACCACCGCCAAGAGGGTGATCGGCCCGGCGAGCGCGACGGGCCAGGCCGGACGGACCCGGCCCAGCGCCATGAGCGCGTACGCGAGCAGCGCCGCACCGAGCACTATGAGCGGCGCGACGAAAAGCCCGACGAGCATGCACCCCGCGCCGACGCAGAGATCGTCCGCCGGGAACGCGTTCACGGCCAGCGCCGCGAGCAGCGCGCTCGCCGCCGCGACCAGGCACCGGCGGACGAGCAGCATGCGCCGATCCTGGCCGATGCCGCCCGCGCACGTCCCGGAAACGGCTCAGCCGGGCGCCCCCGGCAGCCGGATCGTCATCAACGCGCCGCCTTCCGGTGCCTGCGACGCGTACACCGCCCCGCCGTGCCGCTCGGCCGCGTGCTTCACGATCGCCAGGCCGAGCCCGGAGCCGGGCAACGTCCGCGCCTCCGACGAGCGGTAGAAGCGGTCGAACACCTTCGGCAGGTCCTCTTCGGCGATGCCCGGGCCGGCGTCGGCCACCTCGACCACGGCGGTGCCGTCGCCGAGCGGGTAGAGCCGGACCCAGACCGTCGATTCCGGCGGCGAGAACTTCACCGCGTTGTCCAGCAGGTTCAGCACCGCGCGCTCGATCGAGCTGTTGTCGCCGGTGAGCACCCACGGCTGCAGCGAGACGTCGAAGTTGATCTCCCCCGCCCGCCGCCGTGCCCGGTCCAGCGCGCGCTCGACGACGTCCAGAAGCTCGACGCGTTCGAAGCGCTCGCGCGGCTCGTCCTGGCGCGCGAGCTCGACGAGGTCGCCGATGAGCTGCGTCAGCTCGTCGAGCTGGCCGCTGATGTCCGCGACGATGTCGACGCGGTCCTCGTCCGGCAGTGGCGGCGCCCCCGGCTTGCTCGCGGCGAGCAGCAGCTCGAGGTTGGTGCGCAGCGATGTCAACGGCGTCCGCAGCTCGTGGCCGGCGTCCGCGACCAGCTGGCGCTGGCGTTCCTGCGAGTCCGCGACCGTGCCGAGCATCGTGTTGAAGCTGGTGGTGAGGCGCGCCAGCTCGTCGTCGCCGCTGACCGGGATGGGCCGCAGGTCACCGGTCTTGGCGACGCGCTCGGCGGCCGACGTCAGCCGGTCGACCGGGCGCAGGCCGGCCCGCGCGACGGCGGTGCCCGCCGCGGCGGCGACCAGGATGCCGGCGCCGCCGATCAGGAACAGGACCAGCGCGAGCTCGTTCAGCGTCCGCTTGGTCGGACCCATCGACTGGGCCAGCACGATCGCCTCGCCGTGCCCGGACGGCAGCGCGACCACCCGGCTGTCGGTGCGGAAGTCCGTCCGCATCGACTCCGGCGAGTCGCCGTTCGCGACGGCCAGCTCGCGCTGGTCGAACGGCGGCGCCGAGCTCGACAGCGGGTAGGTCATCACGGCGTGCTGGACGTCGGGCGCGGCGTTGAGCTGCCCGATCTGCAGGTCGGCGCTGGCCAGGAACGCTCCCGGCACCTGCCGCAGCTCGGTCTGCACCTGCGGCGACGCGACGGCCGCCTGCGCGCGCGCCATCAAGCCGTCGTCCAGCTGCTGGTAGAGGTTGCTGCGCACGACCATGTACGCGCCGATCGACACCAGCGCGACGGCGCCGGCGACGCAGGCGGCGGCGAGCAGCGTCACCCGGCCGCGCAGCGAGAACCGGCGCGTCCCCCAGCGCGTGCCGCGGGGATCACCGGGCTCGCCGGCGTCGATCACGGCGGGGTTTCCCTCAGGACGTACCCCACCCCCCGCACCGTGTGGATCAGCCTCGGCTCCCCCTCGGCCTCCGTCTTGCGGCGCAAGTAGCCGACGTAGACCTCCAGGGCGTTGCCCGACGTCGGGAAGTCGTAACCCCATACTTCCTCCAGGATCCGGCCCCGCGTGAGGACGTGCTTCGGGTAGGAGAGGAACAGTTCCAGCAGTGCGAATTCGGTCCGGGTCAGGCTGATCTCGCGGCCGCCGCGGCGGACCTCGCGCGTGCCCGGGTCGAGGGTCAGGTCCGCGAAGGACAGGATCTCCGACGCCTGGCCGTTCTGGCCTTCCGGGACGGCGCGGCGCAGCAGTGCCCGCAACCGGGCGAGCAGCTCCTCCAGCGCGAACGGCTTCGGCAGGTAGTCGTCGGCGCCGGCGTCGAGCCCGGACACCCGGTCGGAGACGGTGTCGCGCGCGGTGAGCACGAGGATCGGCAGGTCGTCACCGGTGCTGCGCAGGCGGCGGGCCACCTCGAGGCCGTCGAGCCGGGGCATCATGACGTCGAGGACCATCGCGTCCGGCCGGTCGGCGATGATCGCCTCCAGGGCCTGCGCACCGTCGCTGGCCAGCTGGACCTGGTAGCCGTTGAACTCCAGGGACCGCCGAAGCGACTCACGGACGGCGCGGTCGTCGTCCACCACAAGGATGCGCATGGCGTCAGTCTTACTCAGCGTGCTGAGACTCGCCTAAGAACACACACAGAACTAACAAAGAGAATCCTCACTCCGGTGCCCGCGCGACGGGGGCGTTCCAGTGCCGCCAGAGCGCGATCATCCTGATGGCGACCACGCCCGCGGCCGCGACCACGGTGACCGGCCCCTGCGGCAGTCGCAAAGCGTGACCGGCGGCGACGAGCACCGAGCCGGCCAGCGCGGCCACGGCGTAGATCTCTTTCCGCAGGACGAGGGGGATTTCCCGGAGCAGCAGATCGCGCACGGCCCCGCCGCCGATGCCGGTCGTCATCCCGATCAGGCACGCGGCGTAGACGGTCGCGCCGGCGTTCAGGGCGATGGTCGTCCCGGCGGTGGCGAAGACGCCGAGCCCGAGGGCGTCGGCGAGCAGCACACCCCGCCGAAGCCGCGCGACCTGCGGGTGGAAGGCGAAGACGACCAGGGCGGTCGCGGCGCAGACGGCGAGGTAGGGCCAGTTCCGCAGCGTCGTGGGCGGGTGGATGCCGAGCAGGACGTCCCGGATGACCCCGCCGCCGAGCGCGGTGGTGAGCCCGACGACCACGACGCCGAAGACGTCGAGCCGAGCCCGCACGGCGGCGAGCGCCCCGGACGCCGCGAAGGCGACGAGCCCGAGGAACTCCAGCGCCGTGAGCAGCATCTACTGGTCGAGCAGGCCCCCGCGATAGGCCAGCAGAGCGGCCTGCACGCGGTTGGCGGCGCCGATCTTCGAGAGCACGGCGGAGACGTACCCCTTGACGGTGGCTTCGGAGAGGTGCAGGCGTCCGCCGATCTCGGCGTTGGAGAGGCCCTGCCCGATCAGCGCGACGACCTCGCGTTCGCGTTCGGACAGTGAGGCGAGCAGCTTCCGGGCCGGCTGAGCAGCGCGTTGTTCGTCCCGGTGGGACTGAACCATCCGCGCGGCCACACCCGGGTCGAGGACAGCGCCGCCTCTTGCCAGGTCCCTGACGGCTCGCAGGAGGGCAGCCGGATCGATGTCCTTCAGTAGGAAGCCGTTGGCACCGAGCCTGAGGGCGAGGCTGACGTACTCGTCGATGTCGAAAGTGGTCAGCATGGCAACGGTGGGCGGATCGGGGAGGGCGAGGATGGCCCGCAGCGCCCGGATGCCGTCGTCAGGAGCCCGCATCTTGATGTCGAGCAGGGCGACGTCGGGGTGGTACCGCCGGGCAACTTCCACTGCGGATCTGCCGTCGGAGGCCTCGCCCACGATCTCGATGTCCTGAGCCCCGGACATCATCGCGCGCAACCCCGAGCGCACCAGTTCCTCGTCGTCGGCGAACATGAGCTTGATCAACGAAGCCCTCCGCAACAGCCAGTAGGAGGCGGCTCCCCGCGTCCCGTTAACGAAGGTTACCTACTGTTGTTCAGCAGTTCGAAACCAGACACGACCAGGTGACCGACTGGTCCGTCCAGGTCAGGTGCGGTGGACCGTCCGGCTGGGTGTATCCCGACTGTCGGGCGCGGGTAAGAACCACTCACCTGGGTGACGACGAGAGTCGGATCAGCCGCGAACCTGCTCGAACACTTCGGCCAGCTCCGCGAGTCCCACCTCGTCCGGGTGGCCCGACGCGGAAATCGCTTCCGCGAGGTGCACACGTTCGGCGGCGGGCAACTCGGCCAACGTCGCAGCCGTCGCTTCCGGCCCGGCCGTTTCCAGCAGGCCGAGGAACTGCTCGGTGATGCCGAGCAGACTTTCACCCGCGTCCAAGTCTTCGAGAGCCAGTTCTCCGCGCTCGACCAGCAGCTGCGTGGCGATCGGCCCCAAGGCCGGGTCGGCGCGTAGACCGTCGAGCACCGCACGACCGTCGGGAAGGGAATCGACGAGGATCCCGAGCATGACGGACGCGCGCGTGCGGAACGGGCACCGGCGGACGGCGTCCACCAGCAGCGGCAGGCCCACGTCCCGGCCACCGTGCGCGGCCAGCCAGCCACCGATCTCCGCCGCGGCCGCCTCTTCATCGAAATGCTCCGAGACGACACCCAGCACGGCCGCCGGAGCCGCGTCCGCGAGCTCACCGACGACCGGCGCGAACCGGCCCTCTCGCAGCAGCCGTTCCCGGACCGCCCAGGTCGCCAGCGGGGTGAGGGCAACCAGGTCGACAGACGGCGCTTCGAGAGCGCGCCGCAAGCGGTCTAGGACATCCGGTGGGAGCTCGGGGTTCTCCGGCACCAGGTCCATGGTGTACATCGGGTCGGCCGGGCCCGTGGTCAGCTCGACCGCACCGAATCCGGCCAGCTTGCCGAGCAACTGCCGGAACTCGCCGGCGAACCCGTCCCGCCACATCGGCTCGGTCGCCGGGTCGAGATCGACGTAAGCACTTTCCAGGCAGGCCAGCCAGGAACTTTCGGCGAGCCGCACCACGGGTATCGGCTCCGGCATCCCGTACACCGTGTTGAGCACGTCCGGCAGCACGAGGTCAAGGCAGTTGTCGAGCAACACGGCGTAGCCGGGGCTCTCCTTGACCAGCAGACCCCGCTCAGGCAGCGTCTCGAACGCCGCCGCCCACAGGGCGAGAGCGTTCTTCACTAGCGGCGCGGCTTTCGCCACCCGAACCAGTTTGCCCTTGACCACCCGCACGACCCGCGCGCGCATCGCGATTTCGAACAGGATGCGAAGGTTCGGCAGGTCGGCGCTGCTGCGAGCGCGCTGGACCTCGCCGCCGAGTTCCCATTCGAGCCGGTCACCGGTATCCAGTAGCGACACGAGCTCGCGGCCGTCGGCGAGTTTGAGGGTGCCCGTACCGGTCAAGGCTCGGCCGTCACCCACCCATTCGACGAATTTCCGCAGCTTGACCACGAGCGAGGAGCGCTCCGCGGCGTCGACGAGCTCCGCCTCCGCCGGCAACGACACCGGCAGCTGCGGAAGCGCCCGTCCACCCTGCTCACCGAGGTGCCTGGCGGCGAGGTCAGCGAGAAGTTCGGCGTCGTACGAGTACTTCCCTGCGCGGACCTCGGCGAGGAAGGCGTTCATGGCATCGGAGTCCGCCGGATCGACCCCGTGCCGGATGGCGGTCATCACCCAGTACTTGCCGACCCCGAAGTCGCGCTCGTCAGCCATGGCGGCCGGAAACTCGGACGCCGCCTTCGCAACGGCGTCCTCGAGGTCGGTAAGCGGGTCGCCCATGGGGTCAGCCAGCTCGGTCTCGTGCAGGTACCGAAGGAACAGCAGCAACGTCCCGGGCACGAGCACGGCGTCATCAGCGGTGGCCGACAACGTGCGCGGAACGTAAGAGAGGAGGAAGTCCCGGACCAGCGCGGCGGTCCAGTAGGCGAGCCGCCCATCGATCGAGGTGTGCCGGAACTCGAGCGCCGAGATGACGGCGTACGGGTCGATCTCGCGCCCCTGTGCGGCCGCCCAGGTGGTCAGGCGGCGGACCAGGAGGTCCTGCGCAGCCTCGTAGCCCTCGTAGTCGTCCTCGTCGTAGTAGGTCCGCACCCCGGCTCCCGTCCCGTCGGTTGCCGGAGACGGTAGCGACGGAAGCGGGTTCGACCTCGTCGGGGTCGCCTGCAGCTCGACGGTTCGGGTGCAGCTTCGCGCTCAGCAGCGCCGATGGGTTTCCGGGCCCTGCCATCGTCGTACTGCCCGTTCGGGTAGGCTGAGCGGCGAGTACGGGCCCTCGTAGCTCAGGGGATAGAGCACCGCTCTCCTAATGTAAGCGTCGCAGCCTCGAACTTCGGCCGTCGACGCAGGTCAGCGAGGTACGTCGGAGACCCCTGACCCCGCCATGACCCGAAACATGACCCGAAATTTTCAATATCATCGGGGCATGAGCACGGCACAGACGACGACGGTATCGACCCGGGGGAAGCGCACTCGCGGTGGTCGGGGCGCCCGACGTAACCGGTCGCGCGGGTCCATCGACCGCCTGTCCAGCGGATCGCTGCGAGTGCGCGTCGACGCCGGAGTGGACCCGATCACCGGCAAGCGACACCGACCAACCGTCATCGTCCCGCCGGGCCCCGACGACGAGCACCAGGCCGAAGTCGCCCTCACTCGCCTGCTCAACGAAGTCGACGAACAACGGCACCCGAAAACCAAAGTCGACATCGCCCACCTGGTGCTCAAGTATCAGGACGAGCGCGACGCTGCGCGCACCACCGTTGAAAAAGACGGCAGCCTAATCAACCGTCACGTGATTCCCTACATCGGCACCAAAAGCGCCACCAAGGACGCGAGGAAAACGATCCGCGCACTCTATAGGGATTGCCAACGGTGCCGACACCACTGCACGAACACGAATTGGATCGAGCACCGGACGCCTCGCAAACACGAGTGCGATGCCCGGTGCCGGAAACACCAGTGCAAGGGTCTCGCCAACAACACGGTCCGCAAGATTCACGCCATACTGTCCGGCGCGTACACCATGGCAATGGCGGAATGGGAATGGTGGTCGGTCAACCCGATCGACGGACTTGCGCCGCCGTCGTTCGAGAAAACCGACCCGGTCCCGCCGAGCACCACCGAAGCCGCAGCAATCGTGAACGAGGCGTTCCGCCGGGAACTCGCCTGGGGCGTGCTCATCTTCGTCGGCATGATCTCCGGCGCCCGTCGAGGAGAGGTCGTGGCGCTGCGCCGTCGCCACCACGATCCGGTCAAGAAGGTCCTGTACCTGCGGGAGGCCATCGCCCAGCTCGACGAAACCAACGAGCTCCTCGAGAAAGGCATCAAGAACGAGATCGCCCGCCACATCGTCCTGGACGACGCCTCGAACCAGCTGCTTATCGACTACTGGGCTGCCCTCGACGCCGCAGCGTCCGAGGCCGGACACAACCTGGACGACGACGCGTTCTTCTTCTCGCTAATGCCGGACCACAGCACGCCACTGCGGCCGCGTTCGATCACTCAGCGCTACCGCCGGATGACCCGGGCCATGGGTCTCGACACCCAGCTCAAGTGCCTGCGGCACTTCAACGCCACGGAACTGATCGCCGCCGGCGTGGACATCCGGACCGTGGCCGGACGGCTCGGCCACAGCGGCGGCGGCAGCACGACCCTACGCTTCTACGCCGCCTGGGCCTCCGAGGCCCACCAGCGCGCAGCCGGCGACCTGGCCGCCCGACTCCCCGAACACCCCGCGTTGCTCGACCAGATCCAGCGCGCCAAGTCCGCGCCGGAGGCACCCTTCGAACGCGTCGCTGCGCGTATCCGCAGCCGCATCCTCGCGGGTGAGCTGGCGGACGGCTCGATCGCCCCCTCGATCAAGGAGATCGCCGCCACCTACGAGGTCGCCGTCGGCACTGCCCACCGCGCTGCGGACCTCCTCCGGCAGTGGGGCATGCTTTCCGCAGGTGGAAGGGGCAAACGACCGCTGATCCTGCTCCCCGACCCACAACCGCCCACGGCCGAGCAGGCCGAGGACGATCAGCCTTTAGCCACAGCTCCGCTCGAACCAGTGCCACGTCCCCTCGACCTTGAACTGCTGCACCTCGGCAGGACGGTCAAGGCGTTCACCGCCGAAGCGGACCCCGCAGATGCCAGGCAGCTCGCCCGGCTCTTGCGAAGCTCGGTCAGGCGGCACACCGCCGGAGCCGACGCCGACATCGGCGACTTCGAGCTGATCGTCCGCAACTCAGGCGAGCCAGCTGTCGTCACGGTGTTCGCAAGCCTTTGACGTGCGCTCAATCATGAAGCCACCGATCAGCTTCGGAAGGCCGGGTCCTCGGCATTTTGCCTGGTCAGAGTGCCCCCGGCAGGAATCGAACCTGCGACACCGGCTTTAGGAGAGCCGTGCTCTATCCCCTGAGCTACGAGGGCTAACTCCGAAATCCTAGCATTCGCAGATCGATCCGAGTCAGCATGTTCGATCACGTGCGCGACGAAACGCTCGTCCCGATCGATCGGTGCAGCCTGAACGTCGAACCCCGACACTGCCTCCGTCGCGTCAGTCTCGAACGAGCACCACATGTAACCGCGGCGACCTACCCGACGATCTTCAGTCAGGCAGGGTCGCAGCAACCCGAGCACCCTGGAACGTAGGCGGGCACACTCTCGGGGAGGTCGCTTTGTCGGAGCCTGGCTTGGACGGATCGGGCGAGGGTCGCCCTGAGGCGACGCGCATGCAGCACGCGATACGGCTCTTGGTGATCCTCGGATCGTGCGGGGAGGCCGTCGCGCCCGGGGACCCGGCCGGTGCCGTGAAGGTCGTCCGGAGTGAAATGCGGCTCCAAGCCCTCGACTTCTGGCTCCGGAATCCCGACTACCTCGCGGGCGAACTTGTGACCAAGGTCGAAGCCGGCGAGCTGGCGACGAGCTACCTGGACACCGCCGACCACCTGCTCAAATCTCCAGAGCCGGATCTGCGGTGGTACCCGATGCCCCGCTGGCACTTCGGAGCGTACGAAGCCATCGACGACGCGTTCGCCGTCCTCGACGCCTACGGACTCGCCCTGGTGAGCCGATTGGGCGGGGTCGTCAAGACGGCCAGGAGCCAGTTCTTCCTCACCACGAAGGGCCAGACCGCCGTGAACGACCTCGCCCACGAGCCGCATTTGTCTTGGTACACCGAGCAGGTGAAACTCGTCGCACTGGCCGCCGGGACCGACTCCGGCAGCGTGCTAAAGCAACGCCAGTACCGGCAGGCCGAATACGCGCGGACGAAGCTCGGCACGATCATCGCCCCTATCGCCAACGGGGTCGCCGCGAGGCTGAGGACACTCCGAACCGGAGTCGGCCCTGACAACGGCGGGAGTGAAGAATGAGCGCCCTCGGAAAAGCAATTCACGCCGACTTAGCCGCGAAAGACATCGTGATCGCCGGCGAGCGAGTCGATCAGATCCTGGCCGATGCCGGGATCGCAAGCGGCGCCACCACCGGCGTTCCGGTCCGGCTCAGGGTCCGCCGGATCCAGGTGTCGGGGACAAAACTCCTGCGGGGCGATCGAGACGACGAAGTCGCCGATGACTTGGCCAGTACCCCCGTTCCCTTTGACTTAACCTGGTCACCGTCGGACGGGATCAACGGCGTCGGGAGCGAGCGGAACCTCAGGGGCAAGTCGTCGGTGCTCCACTTCATCTCCTGGGCGCTCACCGGCCGTTGTCCCCTACAGCCCGACGTCCGGTCCTGGATTCGTTCCGCCGAAGTGGAGTTCCGGATCGACGACCTTCCGATCGTCGTCTCCTTCCAGACCACCGGCGGCGTCCCCGCCGGGACGGTGTGCCAGGTATCGAACGGTCGCAACACCACCCTGGCAGCTTTCGCCAACGAGACCGAGTTCGAATCCGCCATGGGCACGTTGATGCTCGAACGGCTACGCCTGGAGCCCATCGCGATGTGGGCCAACGAGCAGGAGATCTCGCACGCGTGGCCCGCTTACGCGTCCGCGTTGGCGGTCCACGCCGACCGTCTCGACCCGGTCGTCGGCAACGAGAGCGTCCTCGGGACGCGCATGCTGCAGATGTTCGTCGGCACCTCGTGGGCACCGGCGCGGGCGCAGGCCGCTACTGCACTGAAGGCCGCACAGTTCGAGCGCAAACGGAACGCAGGCAGGTCTGATGTTCTCCTCCAGGTCGCGGACACCTCGGTCGAAGCCGCCGAAGCACGAGTGGCCGAGGCTCGGGAGCTCGCCGCTTCGTTCGGCGACGCCGCGCCGGACGTGGACACCGTCTACGCGCTGGCCGCTGCGGCGAACGATCAGGCGCAGGCCACGCAGGAGCTGACTTTCCAGCTGCTGACCGCGCGATCAGCTGCGGCCCACGTCCACGACCAGCTCCGCACCGAGCAGCTGCGGCGCAACACCACCGTCGAAGACGCGCTCGCGCGACGCTTCTTCAACGCGATGACCCCGACTGTGTGCCCTCGATGTTCGGCCTCGGTGACGCAGGAGCGGCGCGACGCCGAAGGACACGATCACGCGTGCTCGCTGTGCGCCTCTCAGCTGGATCTGGATGCGTACACCGGCAACGTCGTGGTCGCCTCCGAACTGTCCGAAGACACGCGCGGCGATCTGGTCAGTGCGACAGCGGCTCTCTCGGAACGAGACGAAGCCGGCGGTGTCAGCAACGAACCGGCCGTCGATGTCCTCGATGCTCTGCGTCAAGCCGCGGACGAAGCCGATGCGGCAGTTGCACGGCTTGAGGAAGCAGTCGCCACCGCCGACCGAGACCGGCTCGCCGCCGAGGCCGCGGTCCAGAACAGCCGGAAAACTTTCGCGCAGGCTCGTGAGCGGCTCCAGGCCGAGATCGAGCTCGCGCGAGCCGAAGGCGCCCTCGAAAGCCACCGGCAGGCCCGGCACTCGATCCCTTCACCGCGCCCTGAGGACCCCGAAAAGCTTCTTGTCCTGGAAGCCGCGGATGCCATCACGGCGCGTTGGCTGAAGGGCGACCAAGATCCTCTGCTGGCCGAGGTCTCCCGAGAGATCACTGAGCTCGCCCGCAAATTCGGCGCGGACAACATCACCAGCGTGTCCCTCAAGGGGAACGCGAACATGGACGTCCACAAAGGCGGCGCCCGCAGCGGGTACGGGGTGCTGACCAACGGCGAGAAGCTCCGGATCAAGCTGGCCACGGCAATCGCACTGATCTCCCACGGTCACAAGGCCGGCGTCGGCCGCCACCCCGGGCTGCTTTTCATCGACTCGCCCGCGGCCGAGGAGATCCCCGCAGGTGACCTGGAAACCATGCTGGCGGCGATGGCGGCGGTCGCCGAAGACACCAGCATGCAGGTGATCGTCGCCACGACCCACGGTCAGATGCTGACCGCTCTGCTGCCGCCGGGCAACACGCTGGTGGCGACAGGCGACAACTTCGTCTGGTGACGCCAGACTGCGAGATGCTGTCCGGCCTGGCGCCGGCAGGCAGGCCATGTTCGGGTTCCGGAAGGAGGAGCAGGTGACAGCGAATCCCGACGCGGAGTCGATCGAAGCGCGGTTGATCGGCTCTCTGACCGGTACAGAACCACCGGCGAACCTTCTCCAGGAGCTTGGAGGCTGGTTCGCCATCGAGGCCGTCGCACCACGACTCGTCGACAGCCAGTTGCTGACGCCAGTGTTGGCCATGGTGAGCCGCGACGTCGCGAACTCGGCTCCAGGGTCAGCGGAGGTCCAAGCAGCGGTTTCGGCTCTCGTGCAAGCCGTGACGGCGACGGAAGACCCGCTGCAGTTCGCACAAAGCCTCGACGAGTTCTGCGCCAATCAGCGGCTCCTGGCCTTCGGCGCCACTGATCTTGCCACCCGGTGCCTGGCGCTCGCCCATCCTCCCGAACCCGCGACCGGTCAAGCCGTTCCCACCGCCGCGCAGGTTTCCCGGCACGCGGATGCCCTGGAAACGTACGTCCGTCTGTCGATCTCGGGGCGCGCGTCGGAATACAAGCTGCTCGGGGTGCTCGAGGACGTCACCGCTCCGCAACCGCGCCGCTATGCCCAGGCAGTGCTCCGGTCGATCGGCGCGGCACACGACCACTGGAACGTCGACGACCGGATCATCGAGGTCATCGACGTGCTCTCCGGGGTCAAATCACCCGGGTCGCCCAGTGCACCGGACGACGTGACGCTTGTCCGCAACCGTGAATACGGTGCGGAGATCGCCTCGGACGTCTCCTGGACCAGCGCGAACGTCGAACTGGTCCGAGGTTTTCGGTCGTCGACAGCGGCCGAGGCGAGCACGCATTTCGGCGCGGCGATCGAGGCGCTGAGCTTCGCGAGAACACACGACGAGCGGGGCGACGCCACGGTGCTTGACAGCGCGCTGCGGTTGCTTCGGTCGTTCATCGACGATCAGGTCGAACACGGAACAGCAGCTCGGTCCGCAGCAGAATGGGACCTCGACCTACCGGAGATCGAGACCCTGGCTGACGACGTGCGACGGTTCGCTGTGGCCGGGCACGGGCTGAACCACTGGAGCGGTGATCGCAAGCAGCTGGTCTTCGCCGGTTGGGAACGCCTCATGACCGACCTCGCGTGGCTCCGCGCCAAACTCGATCGCGACAGCCTCTACGACGCCGCGGTCATCCTGGACGACCTGCTTCAGCTCTACTCGGCCTCCCACGCCTACGACCTCACCGACTACGAGGACGGCGTCGAGGTCGTCCGCGACGTCGTCCGCCCCGCGATCGCAAGTGGCTTCGCTGCTCGCGCCGGCCTCATGCGGCACCTCCTCGATCACATCGATGCCCTCCGAGAGCGCGTCCGCACCGAGGACACCGAGGAGCACAGACTCCAGCTCGAAACCGCTCTCGCGCTCGAGGCCGCAGCTCGTGACAGTCTCGCGGCCGCGCAGGAGCCGCCGGGAAAAGGCCCAGAGCAGGCAGCGGCGTCGATGCCGCCCCTGCTCGCGGAACTCTTCGGGCGGTACGGCGCCGCTGAAGCGCTCAGCGGGCTTGACGCCGACGTACTGCGGAGCCTGAACACCGAGATCGCCGACCTGCGTGAGGCGCACGCGCTCGATCAGGAGCTCGTGATCACCGACGTCCGCAAGGCCATGCTCGACGCTCTCGCGCCGTGCGCCGACTTCAAGGGAGAGGTCGCCCACGGTGTACGGGCGGTTCTCGACCAGCTCATCCGGTTCGTCTCCCGCCGGATGAACACGCAGGAGTCCTCGGAGGAGTACCTCTTCAACGCCGACGCCGACGAACACGACCTGCACAAGGACCTGTACGACTGGCTGTCCGGCGGGCAGCTGAGCGGCATCACGAACGTCGAGGTCCAAGAGGTCGGCACGGGCCGCGTGGACATCCAGGTCACCTTTCCCGGCTTCCAGCTGTACTTGGAGCTCAAGGCCGACGCGACGATGGTGCCTGTCGGGGAGAAGAAAAAATACATCAAGCAGACCGTCACCTACCAGGCTACCGGGGTCCGGATCGGGTTCCTGGTCGTGCTCAGGCTGGCTCCACCACGCGACAAAGGCCCGACTCAGCACCTGCGCGAATACGTCAACCACACAACACTCGAGATACCGGGCAGCGAAGATGAGCGGCACATCGTGATGCTCGAGATTCCCGGCGGACGAACCAAGCCGTCCCTCGTCCGCTGACCCTCCAGTCCCCAAGAGACGCGCATAATTCCAGCCGAGGGAAATTGCTGTCAGATGTCGTTGCTGCCGATCACCCAAATTAGATGTGCTCACGGCGATACGGTACCGGCCGAGCCCCTCGGCAGCCGCGCGGGTGAACCGTCAGAACGCGGACGCGGTCATCGCCAAAGTCCGCACCTGATCCATCGCGCCTCCCCGGGCACGGTCAGCCGCGACCTCCGGGCTCGTGGAGTCGTGTCACCGTGACGGCTCCCGGGTTCCCAGCAGGGCGGCGACGGGCCCGTCGGCGTCGCGGCGCAGACTCTTCACCGGCCGGGTTCGTCGCTGCTCGAACCGCAACTCGACGCCGGCGATTGGCGGCGCGCCCTCTTGAGGGGCCGCCGGGATACGCGCGAAAGGGTCAGAGTCAGCCCGCAGGCTTGGAGCTCGCGGGCCATGCCGCCACGGCTCGATCGACGGCCGGCTGTCCGGTGTCTCCAGGATTCCGTCCAATCGCTGGACTTGGCTCAGTCGTTTCCGTAATCGGGTTCGTCAGGAAGGTAGTCGTCGACGTCGCCCTCGGCTTCAAATTGAATGTCCAGTCCCGCCTGATTGATAAGGTCGTAGCTGTTCAAGACCAACTGGCAGGATGGGCAACTGAAGTAATCGGCGCTGATCGTCAAGGTCACCGAGGCATCGTCCCAGGCGCCGACCTCATATTCATCAGGCCCATAGCCGGTGGCCTCCGGGTAGTGGGTCTCCACCTCGACCACTTCGTCGCCCTCAAGTAGTCCGGTCGAGCCGCAGGCAGGACAAGCGACGGCCTCGCTGTGGACCATCTGCGCCGAGAGCGCCTGTCCTGTTTTCCACTCTGCGGCTACCTTTGCGGAGAGAGTCTCGTCAAGCCATTGCTGTCTGCGCTGTTTGGCCCTCTCGATCAATGCCTCGGTGCGTTGTTCGAGGTTTTTGGCATTTTGTTCAAGATGTTTGGTGACCGTGTGTTCGCGGTCGGCGCCCACCAACTCTTCGATGTCGCGATCAAGCGCCGTGACCAGGGTGGTGGCCTGCGCCCAGTATCGGGGCCACCAAGCGTGCGGCGGGATCGCCAGGAAGCCGGCGCCGCTGCTGTGTAGATACTCGTTGCGCCCATTGATGATCTTCATGGCTTCGGCCTGGTCGAAAGGCTTGAATGCCTTGTGACACCGAGCCATCAGGGTCTTTGCCCGCACGGAGGTGAACCTGGCGTCCCCCTGGATGAGCCCACTGGCGATGAGGAGGTTGGTGCCTTCCTCGTTCGGTTCCGCGATCAAGAGCGGTGAAACGCGAGAGAGGGCAGCCTTGGCCAACAATTCGAGAGCCAGTGCGGCCCAGAGGGCTTGCTCATCGAATGACCTGGCTCCGTCGTCCATCGCACGGTTGAGGAACAGCTTCGCTTTGATCCAGAGGGCTTCGTGGTCGAATGGACTGGTCATGACGCCTCGCGGTTCACGTGGAAGCTGACTCTCTGGATCTCTCGCTGTGGCTCGTGGTCGGCCGAGGCTCGGGCGTGCAGGACTCGACGATTGTCGATGAGGAGTACTTGGCCCGGCTCGTTCCACCGGTACCCGGTCACGGAAGTCGCCGCTTCTTCGAAGAATCGCACTGTCTGATGTGCTCGTGCATCGCAGGGCAGCATGCAACCCGGGTCGTAACGTAGGCGCCCTTGGTCGTATGCCGTGGTGAAGAAGCTGTCACTACCGCTGCTAATCAGAAAGACGCCATGACGCACGAACCCAGGCGTTGTGGTGGCCTGGGCCCAGAGAAGCGTTGGTGTTGTGCTGGTGGTTTCGCAGGTGAGAACCACGATGTCTGGTGGTTTCGGCAGGTGGGCGCCGTCGGTGTGCAGAGGTTGAGCACCTTTGCCGTAGCGCGCGCTGAGCGAGTTGGGGGCCGCGTCGGCCGGGTCCTGCGGCCGTAGAGTCGCGACGGCTGGGGCGCCACGACGTATGGGCACCGCGGTCCACTTCAGCATCGTGGCGTCGAGCTGCACCTGGTCAAGGCGCCCCTGCCCGGTAGCCCACCCCGTGGTCCTGCTCTCACTGAGCAGTTCCTCCAACATCCGTGTCATGCAGCAATGTTCTACCGGTGCGGTCCTGGTACCGCCACCCGCACTCAACGATCGGACACACTCCCCAGCGGCGTCCCCACTCCAGGTTCGGGCGGGTCCGTGACCGCTGGATCCATGACGAGGCTCACCAGGGAGTCTGGGGCCAACTGGACCTGCCCCACTGAACTCAGGCACAGGCATTGTTTGCCACAGAGCGCCTTACGTAGCCAGACGATCACTCTCCGTAATCGTTACAGTGTTGGCCTCGACCAGCAGAAGTCAACACTCTGGAACTCACACCGCTGAGTGACACCAACCGCCGCCGCAGTGGCACGCGGTGCCTCCGTCCCAGGCCACTGAGGGTGACACGAACCTCCCAAGCGATCACGCCTTCTGTCAGGATGCCAACATGCTGCGCGAGCTCCACCTCACCGGCGACCCGGCCGCCGACAAGCTGCTCAACGACGACCCCTTCGCCCTGCTCACGGGCATGCTTCTAGATCAGCAATATCCCATGGAACACGCCTTCGCCGGCCCACGGAAGATCGCCGACCGGATGGACGGCTTCTCCCTCGCGAAGATCGCCGCCACCGACGTCGACACCTTCGTCGAAATGTGCGTCGTGCCGCCCGCCATCCACCGCTACGGCGGCTCTATGGCCCGCCGCGTGCACGCGCTCGCCCAGCACATCATCGAAAACTCGACGGCCGCACCGAAGGCATCTGGCTCGACGGGCGGCCGAAGCCCGACGGCCCCGAAGTCCTCAAGCGCCTGCGGACCCTACCCGGTTTCGGCGAGCAGAAGGCCAAGATCTTCCTGGCCCTGCTCGGCAAGCAACGCGGCGTCACCCCGAAGGGCCGGCGCGAAACGGCCGGCGCCTACGGCGACCGCGGGTCCCGCCGGTCCATCGCCGACGTCATCAGCGCCGAAACCCTCGCCGAGGTCCGCGCGTTTAAGAAAGCCGCCAAAGCCGCAGCTGGCTGAAGTCGGCCAGCTCAGGCCTGTCGCCCCTGCACGGCTCGTGCCGCGGACGTGTTCCAACTCGCTGGTCGAAGACAGCCTAGTAACCTGTTTGACCGCCGACCAGCGATTGATCAGGCTTCTCCTCCTGATCAAAGGAGTACACCATGCCCCCGCGAACAACGGCGCTCACGCCCGAGCAAGCACGCGCTTTGGGGAAAGCGGCCCTGGCCAACGCTGTTTCGCTACTGGATGAGGTCAAGATCCTGCTCGAACACCACAAGTGGGCTCGGTCCTACGCCCTCGCCACCCTGGCAATCGAGGAGTACGGCAAGTTCCGGCTCTGCGAAGAGGCCGCCGCCAGGCCGCCCGCGAACTGGCGCAACTTTTGGAGCGAACTGAAGACCCACGACCCCAAGACACGGGAGTGGTCGGGGGCACTCCTCGACAGCATGCGGCCACCCAGGGGCGGCGGGCAAGCCGCCTGGAACCACGCCCGCAGCGTCATGACCGCCGACAACAGCAAGTTCGCCAAGGCGGTGAGCGAGAGCAAAATGAGCGGGTTGTACGTTGATTGGGACGATCCTTCTGCCCAGCCACTCATTCCCGGCGAACGAGTCAACGAAGCTCTCGCCCGCAACATGTTCAACGCCGCGAGCCGCGTGATCCACTAGAGCGCGCACGCCCTCCAGCAATGACAAACCGGATTTGGCTGAGCTACGTGATCGTCGTTGTTACTCGGCCGCCGCGGGCCGCCAGTCAACACTCTGGAAACAGAGTCATGATCCACTGGTCGCTGTCGGCTGATCAACCCGGTCAGCCCGGGCGGCTCCGCGCTACGGGCGGCTCGACGTCGTGATCACCCGGCCTGGCGGCGCCGACTGGTGATCGAGATCGACTCCGCGCACAACCCGTGCAGCATCGAGAAACTGCAGTTTGCCAGCGCCACAGGCGGAACCCCGAACTGGTCCCGCTGGCGCAGCGGCCCGCTACACGACGTCCCCGGTGTTGCCGTGATAAACATGGACGCTGCGGCCGGCTCGCTGGGGTGAAGCCGACTTCGTGCCTCGCCGCGCGTTTTTAGGGCTTCCGGCGCTGGCTACCACGCCGGGCTCTGACCGCCTGGGGTCAGTCGCTCTGACGGGCCGCCGGATCGCGAGGACGACGCCGCCACTCCTTTGCGCCGCGCTCCCAGATCACCGTGCCCTCGGTGAGCTGGCGAAATGCGGCGAGAACCTTTCGGCTGATCGCCGGGTTGCCGCTCTCGTTCGTGTAGGTCAGGTCCTTACCGAAGTGCTTCGCGATGTGCTGGACGGCGAGGTCCTGAGGCAACCAGCCGCGTTCCTCGATCCGTGCTGCCATCCAGGCAGCGGCGGCATTCGGGTCGGGGTTCGGATTCAGGTCCGGCGCGCTCATCACGCAAGGTTACGAGAGCGCTCGGCGGCGTGAGCCGCAGCGCGCCGTCCCGGACACCGGATCGGGCGAGTGAAGTACGCCGTTCGAGACGGAGGAGGCACGCACCGAGCGCGGTGGCCAATTACTTCGGTCAGGTCCTGGAGCTGATTCAGGCTGGCAGCGAGACCTTCAACAAACGGTCCGCCTGTGAGGTTCCCGTGAACGCCACGACGTTAGGGTGGCCGCCTGCCCGGTCACGCCTGACTCGCGGAGTTAGGGCGAGCCGGTGCACTCGCCGCCGAGCCGGGCATGTTCGCCGGTGTTGTCGCTGGCGCCCTGCCAGCATCAGCAGGATGGGCACTGATACCTCGGGGTTGACCGAACAGCAGCCGATCCGGGGCTGGTCTGCTGGCGAGGCCGGGGTGAAGATCCGGCTGGCCACCGCCGGCGACCTCCGGTGATCGCCAAGCTCGCCCCGGCCTCGGGCATCGACCTGAGCGCCGCGATGGCTGAGGCGATCGGGGCGGGGTGATGGGCGCGGCCCATCGCGCGGGCTTGACCCGGCGCGGCCGTGAGCACGGCCAGCCAACGTTCACTCGGGCGGTCACGCCCCGCCACGGCGCACCGGTGCGCACCCGCCACCGGATCCCGTAGATCAACTGCCGTCTGCTCCACGACGACGGCCGACCCGACGATCACAGCTACCCATGAACCGGCTACTTCAGTTCCACGAATGCATCCCACGCCCCGAGGCGCATCCTCCGCAGCGGGCACGTCGAACCAGGTAATCATGCCGTCGGGCGGTCCCGCGGTGAACCGATTTGCCAGCTCATCTTCACTTGCGACGGATCACCAACGGAGCGCCGCGGTCCGGCATCGACAGGTCGCGGCACCGGCGGGGCTCGACGTCGACGGTACCCGTGAGCGTTCGACACCCTAGTTCGCTGGTGCCCTCGGTTTCGTCGGCCAGACCTGGTCGACAGCGCAATTCCGGCGACGCTCACGGTCGCTCTGATGTTCGTCAACCGTTTCCTGGCGCTCACCTCGACGCTGTTCACGATCGGGACCGCCGTTCGGGCACCGTCCGCTGAGTCGAGAGTCCTTCGGGCAAAGGTAGGCGATCCGTCCGACGACTTCACTCGGTTAAACACCTGCACCGAGCTAGCTTGGGCGACATCACGCGGAACGCGTGTGTCCCTTTCTGTCGAATGGAAGAACCATGAATATCCCCATGACGCCAGAGGTACCGGTGGTCCGGACCGACTTCTCCGACCAGGCGGCCTGGGAGCGAGTGCAGACCGCGATCAACTGGGTGACGCCGGACGACTTCGAGGCCAACGTAACTTTCGTCGACGATCGTGCGTTCGCAGGCCTGTCGGCCACCGAGCTGCAGCGGTGCCTGCCGGCCTCCAACGAGCACGGACTGCTGCTGATCGTCGACGAGTCGACGATCAGGTCTGCTGAGCACCCGGTCCTCGTCGTGAACCTCGGCGAGGAGCCGGATCCGGCCGCCGAAGGGCCAGGCGAGCCCGCCTGCCGATCGTTCCGGGCTGTCCCACACACCATTCAAGAGATCGAAAACAACCTCACGATCGCCAACATGGACTGGGAAGATTTTGTCGCCGAACTCGACTCCGACGGGGTGCTCCGAGAACACTCCCTCTACGGCCACGTCGAAGACCTGCCCACCGCATAGGCGATCGCCCAGCGGGGCCATCACGTGGTAGGCACTTGTCGGCCCGAAGCGCGCGCCGACCCAAAGCCCGTCGACGGCTCACTCTCGCCTTCGCTGACGATGTCGCGAGCGACTGCCGGGCTTTGGTGCGCTTCCCACTCCTTTTCACCGGTCATCACGACGCCTTTACGCTATGTCACAGTCGGCCCTCTCCTCCTTTGGGACAACGGTAGTCAGCAACCACACCAGTCACAGCAAATCCGCTCGAGGATTTCGGCCGACTCTCGGATGCGGGTGACGGAACACCACTCGTCCGTCACGTGCGCGAGCTCGGGCTTTCCCGGGCCGCAGATGATCGTCGGTACCGAACCCAGCGCCTCGGTAAGGACAGCCGCGTCAGTGAAGAACGACATCGCTCGCGGAGCGCCCGCCGGGGCGCCGGTGATCGCACGCACTGTCTCGGTCGCGGAGGTCACCCACGCACCGGCCGGGTCGGTCCACACCGGACGGAGGTCGATGATCGGCGTCAGAGTCACACCGGCCCCGGCGCGCTGGCTAACCACCGTACGGATGAGGTCGTGCTTCTGCCCCGGGATGCTCCGCACGTCCACCCTGGCCTCCGCGTGGTCGGGCACCGAGTTCACGTTGAGGCCTCCGTGGAAGGTGCCGATGTTGAGCGTCGGCCGACCCATCACGGGGTGGTCGTCCGCTGCGAACTCGATCCCGTCGATCCTGGTCACGGCGGCGGCAAGCTTTGTGACGGCGTTCTCGCCGAGGTGCGGCGCGGACCCGTGCGCAGTAACGCCGTGCGCCTGAGCCGAGAGCCACAGCGCTCCCTTGTGCCCGAACGCGACGACGTTGTCGGTCGGCTCGGGGATCACGAGCGGGCCGCTGGGCCGGCCCGCTAGCCGGTTCGCAACCGCGGCGGCACCCTCCGATCCGGTCTCCTCGGCCGCGGTCAGCACCAGGCGCAGCCCCGCACGCGCCGGCCGGCACGCGGCCACCCGGCAAGCCGCGACGACAATCGCCGCGACGCCGCCCTTCATGTCGGTCGTCCCGCGTCCGTGCAGGCGGTCACCGTCTAGTTCGGCGCCGAGCGGATCGCGCCGCCACGGCGCGGCGCCGAACGGAACGGTGTCCAGGTGCCCCGACAGGCACAGCGGCGGTTCCGGCTGGTCCAGCATCCACTCCGCAACGAGCGTGCACCGGCCAGGCTCGTGTTCGACGACGTCGAGGCGGAACCCGGCGGCCTCGAGGAGCGGCGCCAGCAACGCGACGGCGGCGTTTTCCGCACAGCCTGCGGTGTCGAGGGATACCAGCCTGCGAGTCAGCTCGATGACATCCATGTCCGTCTTCCCGACTTGGCGGTAGTGGTATTGAGTGCTACATTCCAGCCATGCATCGCGTGGCCGCACTGGTCCTCGACGGCGTGGTCGCGCTGGACTTCGGGGCCGTCGCCCAGTTCTTCGGGCACCGGCACCGCGATCCCGAACCGGTGCGTTACGCGTTCCATGTGGCTTCGGCGGACGGCGAACCGGTGCGGACCGGGATCGGGGTCCCATTGGGTGTCCACGGTGGCCTGGAGCTGCTCGACGCCGCGGACACGGTCGTGATTCCGGGCTATGAGCCGATCGCCGAGCCGCTGGCCCCGGCGACGGCGGCCGCGCTGCAACGCGTCATCGACCGCGAGGCCCGCGTCGTATCCATCTGCACCGGTGCTTTCGCTCTCGGGCACGCCGGGCTGCTCGACGGGCGCGAGGTGACGACCCACTGGGCCGTCACCGACGAGCTGACCCGCCTCTTCCCCGACGCGACTGTCCTGCCCAACGTCCTCTACGTGCGCGACGGCAACCTGCTGTCCTCGGGCGGCGTCGCGGCCGGGATCGACCTCTGCCTCGACATCGTCCGGGAGGACTTCGGCGCCGCGTTCGCGAACAAGATCGCCCGGCGCAGTGTAATCGCTCCGCACCGCTCTGGCGACCAGGCGCAGTTCATCGAGCACGACGACCCGGCTGCGACCAACATCGACATGGCCGATCTGCTCATTTGGCTGGACGAACGGCTGGAGCAATCGCTCACCGTCGCCGACATGGCCGCCCACATCGGCTACAGCCCCCGTTCGTTCGGCCGCCACTTCCAGGCGCAAATCGGGACTTCGCCCTGGAGGTGGCTGGCCCGGCGACGCATCACCCGGGCCCAGCAGCTGCTCGAGACATCCGACCTCCCGATCGACCAGATCGCCCGACGGTGCGGGTTCGAATCCACGGTGGCCTTCCGCCGTCGGTTCCGCGATCTGGTCCACCTGTCCCCTTCGGATTATCGGCGCGCCTTCCGCACACCGGTCAGCTGAATGTCGTCAGGTCGACGTCGAGCTCCTTGCCGATCCGCTTGGCGGTTTCCGTGCGCCGAGCCGTGATGCCCTCGACGGCTTTGCGCGCCTTCGACACGACCTCCGGCGGTGCAGTCTGCGGGGTGCCGCTGTCGAACGGCGGCTCGGGGGCGTAGACCATGTGCAGCTGGATCGTCTGCGCAGCCTCGTCGCCGCGCAATTCCGCGGCGACGCGCAGAGCGCCGTCGATGCCGGCGGTCACCCCTGCGGCGAACACCCAGTCGCCGTCGACGACGACCCGCTCGTCCACCGCCTCCGCCCCGAAGTAGGGCAGCGTCTCGAAGGCGGACCAGTGCGTCGTTGCACGGCGCCCGCGCAGCAGGCCGGCCGCTCCCAAGAGCAGCGCGCCGGTGCAGACCGAAAACACGCAGGTGGCGTCGGCGGCCTGAGCGCGCAGCCAGCCGAGTACCTCCTCGTCGGCCATCAGGTCCTCCTGGCCGAACCCGCCGGGGACGTGCAAGACGTCCAGCTGGGGTGCCTCGCCGAGGGTCGCGTCAGGGGTCAGCCGCAAGCCCTTGATGTCGCGGACCGGGTCCATCGTCTTCCCGAAAATGCCGTAAGTCGAGTTGGGGATGCGGGAGAGCACTTCGAACGGACCGGTCAGGTCGATCTGGTCGAGGCCTTCGAACAACAGGGACCCGATCTGCAAGTGATGTCCGGGGTCGATCATGGCAGCGGTGTTCCTTTCACGGATGAACGCAGTCATCGCGAGTAGACGGGCACAACCAGGGCCCTGGCCAGTGTGTGGAAGACGAGGGAAAACGAGGCCGCCGCCGGGCTCGTGTCCCTGTCGACGCCGACCCGGTCGACGTCGAGAGCGTGAACGGCGAAGTAGTAGCGGTGGGGCCGATCCCCCGGTGGCGGTGCCGCACCGCCGTAACCGACCGAGCCGAAGTCGTTTCGAAGCTGGAAGGCGCCCGCTGGGAGTGAACCGCCCGGCGCGCCGGCGCCCTGCTCCAGGCCGGTGACCGACGCAGGGAGGTCGAGCACCAGCCAGTGCCAGAAACCCGACGGCGTCGGCGCGTCCGGGTCGAAACACGTGACAGCGAACCCCTTCGTCTCGTCCGGGAAGTCGGCCCAGTCGAGCTGGGGAGAGCGGTTGCCCCCGTCGAGCACGTGCACTTGAGCTGTCTGTCGGCCGTCCTCCACATCCGGGGACTCGAGCGTGAACGAGCCACACTCGGGCAGCAGGAGGTACGGGTCCGGTGCAACAGTGCGGGTCAGATTCATGAGTACCTTCCTGGTGAGGTGCCGATCCCGGTCAGAGCTCGCACTTCCAACTCGCTGTACTTGTGCAGATCCGACGGGCGTGCCGACAGGACGGTGCCGAGGTAGCCGAGCAAGAACGAAAGCGGGATCGCGACCAGCCCCGGGTTGGCCAGCGGAAACCAGGCGAAGTGCGCGGCGGGGAAAATCGACGTGGGCGTGCCAGATACCACCGGCGAGAAGATGATCAGCCCCACTGTCACGGTGAGCCCGCCGTAGATGCTCCACAACGCACCCTGAGTTGTGAACCGCTTCCAGAACAGGGAGTACAGGATCGCGGGCAGGTTGGCGGAAGCGGCGACCGCGAAGGCAAGCGAGACCAGGAACGCCACGTTCTGGCCGTTGGTGACGATGCCGCCGGCGATCGCGACCAGCCCGATAGCCACCGCAGCCCAGCGCGCGACCCGGACCTCCGACTTAGCGTCCGGCGGGTTCTTGCGCCGCAGCACCCCCGCGTAGAGGTCGTGGGCGAACGAGGCGGACGCCGTGATGGTGAGCCCGGCGACGACGGCGAGGATAGTCGCGAAGGCGACCGCCGCGATGAGCCCGAGCAGGACGGGTCCGCCGAGTGTCTGGGCCAGCAGCGGGATCGCTGAGTTCGCCTTGCCAGGGGAATTCGCGATCTTCTCCGGTCCGACAAGCGCGCCGGCGCCGTAGCCGAGGACCAGGGTTAAGAGCAGGAACACGCCGATCAGCCCAATCGCCCACGCGACCGAACGCCGGGCCGCGCCCGAATTGGGGACGGTATAGAAGCGCATCAGCACGTGCGGCAGCCCCGCCGTTCCGAGAACTAGCGTGATCCCCAGGGACAGGAAGTCCACCCGGGAGAGACCACTCGCACCGTACTGTTTGCCTGGTCCCAAAAGGGCCTCACCTCCGGCACCGCCGCGTTCCACCGCTGCGCGCAGAATGGCCGAGAAGTCGAAACCGTACCGCGCCAGCACCCAGACCGTCATGCCGAACGCTCCGACGAGCAAGAGAACGGCCTTGATGATCTGCACCCAGGTGGTTCCCTTCATGCCACCGATCAGCACGTAGAGCACCATGAGCGCGCCGACCACAGTGACCACGACAGCCTGGCCGACGCGCCCAGTGACGCCGAGAAGAAGGGCAACGAGCCCACCCGCGCCGTTCATCTGCGCGAGGAGGTAAAAGAAGCTCACCATGAGCGTGGACAGGGCGGCCGCGGTGCGGACCGGCCCCGGCTTGAGCCGGAAACTCAGCATGTCGGCCATGGTGAACTGGCCGGTGTTGCGCAGAAGTTCCGCGACGAGCAGCAGCGCGATCAGCCACGCGACGAGGAACCCGATCGAATAGAGGAAGCCGTCGTAGCCGTAGGTGGCTACAGCACCGCTGATCCCGAGGAACGCGGCGGCGGAAAGGTAGTCGCCCGCGATCGCGGTTCCGTTCTGCCGACCGGTGAACACCTGGCCCGCAGTGTAGAAGTCCGCCGCCGTGGCGCCGCGGCGCCGGGTCCGGACAACGATCAGCAGCGTAACGACGACAAAGACTGCGAAGATGCCTACGTTGAGCATCGGGTCACTCATCGCCGGCCCCTTCGTGTTCGGCACGGATCCGCTCGGCGAGGGGGTCGAGCTTTTTGGCCGCGTAACGCAGGTAGAGGCCGGTGATCAGGAAGGTCGAGGCGAACTGCAGGATGCCCAGCACCAGCCCGACGTTCAGATTGCCGAGGAGCTTCGTCGCCATGAAGCCGTGGGCGAAGTCCGCTAGGAGCACGTAACCCACGTACCAGGAAGAAAACACCGCTGTGACCGGGACTACGAACCGACGCATCCGGCGCCTGAGCTCGGTGAACTCGGGGCCGGAGCGCACCAGATCCCAGTCGGTAGCGGACTCCGCGGCAATCTCGTCGGTGCTTGCCATGACGCTCCTCGGTGGCTCGGGTACGGCCAGTCTGCGCGGCGAGGCGCGCGGCCGTGAGCGGCTTAAGCGACACCGACCGATCAAATCCAGCCAAACCTGACGCAAGAAAGGTGCTCGCCTGGCAGGTGCCTTAGCAGTGCGTACCACCGTTTCAACGCTGACCCGACCACCGCGTTGGCGACCGTCGATCCGTGTTCCCGCTGGCGCGGACTGGGTGTACCTCCACTACAACGCCGCCACCACCGGCCTGTTCTGGAGCCAACCGGCAGTCGGCATCGTCTGGCCGACGCGGACGTTCGACAGCGTCCTTCGACGATGGTCGACGCGAGGGACAAAGGGCTCTGGCGGTACACATACTTTCGACGCGGAGACGACGATCGCATCGCACCGGGCTGGCGCCGGTCGGCTCGTCCGGACCAGGACAAGCAGCTGACGTCGACGTTCTCTAAGCCCGTCACTGCAGCCGTGGAGCTGCACTTGTTGGCGTCCTGAATGGCGCGCTCAGAGCCGCCTATACGCCACCGCCACTGCCGAACCTCCCGAGCGGCCGGCCGGCTGCCGGACGTCGACATCCACCGCCAGCCAGGTCGCGGCAGCCGAGCAGCACAGGCTGTGTATTCAGCGTCAGCCTGGGTTGAGGTCACCCGCGTGGCAGTTACCGGACCGAGGACCGAGGCATGGTTTGCTCCATCCCGCGGACAGGGCACCTTCCTTGATCGACAGGCTTCACGAGCTGCCCGCGGGGCACGCGCGTCACCGCGTCAGATCTGCCAAGCCGGACTCGAAGTCGGCCGACGGTTTCCCGGACGCGCTCCTGCCGACTGCGAAGACGGCACACCGGTTGCTGTCCCGCCCTCCGTGTTTTCCCTGGAGAATACGCGGAGGTAGAGAGCTCGCGGTGTCAAGTTAACCGACGCACGAGTGGGAAGCGGCCGACCAGCGACCGGCTCAAAGCGCCATTGCGCGGCGAGGGTGGCGAGAGCCAAAACCAACTCGTTGAACGCGAAGTCTTGCGCGATGCACTGCCGGGCGCCGGTGCCGAACGGGATGAATGCTTGGCGTGAGGGTGCCGGTAGCGATGCGCTGTCCCACCGGTCGGGATCGAAACGGTCCGGATCGACGTAGAATTCCGCGCTTCGCTGAACGAGGTAGGGACTGAAGGCGACGACGGTGCCGGCCGGTAGGTCGTACCCGCCCAGTTGCGTATCGGCTGTCACGATGCGCAGAGGCGCGAACCAGAGCGAAGGGTACATTCGCAGTGTCTCGGTGACGACCTGCTTGGTGAATTCGAGCTTGCCCAGGTGCTCAGCTGCTGCGGGACTCCCTACGAGTACCGTCTGGGCTTCCTCCCGCAGTCGCTCCTGCAGACCGGGCTTCGTCGCCAGCTCCTGCAGCGCCCAGCTCAGGACGCTTCCGGCGGTAGCAGTCGGTGCGACGAGGAACGTGAGCAGCTGATCGATCTCGCCGCGCTCGCTGTGAACCGGCACACCCCTTGCATCCTTGCCGTCGATGAGCAGGGCCAAGAAGTCGTCACCCGGGTCCTGGGCGTTCGCACGCCGGGTGGCGACAGTGTCCGCTGCCATCCGTCGGAGGCGCCGGAGCGCTGCCTTATAGCGCCGGTTGGCCGGGGTGGGTAGGAGATCGAACAGTGGTGGCCTCGCCAGCCGCTGCGCGAATCCGACCAATATCGCAGTCATGTCGTCGGCTGTTTGGTCCCGGACCGCCGGCGGCAGCTGGTTGGAGAAGAAGGCGCTGACTGCGATGCGCAGCGAAAGCTTACGCATCTCCAAAGGCACGTCCAAGACGTCGCCGTCCCGCCAGTCGTCCAATACCGTCCGGACCGCCGAGACCATGCCGTCGACGTAGCCCTCGAGACGCTTCGGATGGAACAGCGGCTGGAGCAGCCGCCGAGGCGCACGGTGCTCGCTACGTGGGCAGGTCGCCAAACCGCGTCCGACCGCCGGTGCGACGAGGTCCATCAACGGACCTCCCTTGTCAAAGGTCCGGTCGTCCCGGAGAAGCTGGTCCGTCAAAGTCGGATCACTCACCACTACGACCGGATGCGGTCCGAGCTTCATACTGACCAAGCCGGACCCCGCGGACAGCGACTTGAGAAAGCCGAACGGATCACGCGCCAGCCTTCGTGCGTGGCCCAGCAGGGGGGCGGCCCCTCGGGCAGACGGTACGGACCTCTCGCTCTTCACCTCGGTCATCCTCTCCTCTTGCCATGAAACGCTCCGCAATCACCGGCGCGCTCTCGATCCGAGGCGACTCGGCGTCGTTCCGGCACGACAGCCGATCAGGCTCCCGGCGTCCAGACGGCCAGGTTCTCGCAGTCTTTCTCGACCTCGGCCCAATCGGCTTCGGTCAAGTTCACCGTGCGCGCGACCAGGTTCTGCTCGAGGTGCTCGACCGAACGCGTCCCCGGGATGGGCACCATCACCGAAGAGCGGTGCAGGAGCCACGCCAACGCCAGTTGAGACGGCGACAGGTCGTAGCGCGCAGCCGTGGCGGCGAAGGCGCCTGCGGGGTCGGCGAGTTCTCCGTGCCCCATCGGGAACCACGGCGCAAAGGCGATTCCGCGCTGCTCGCAGTAGTCCAGCACCGCAGCACCGGACTGGTCGGCGATGTTGAACAGGTTCTCGACCAGGACGATGTCGGCGACCTGCCGGGCTGCCTCGAGCTGCGCGATCGTGACGCCGGGCTGGCCGGAGATTCCGATGTGCCGGATCTTGCCCTCGTCTTGCATCCGTCGGAGTTCACCGATCTGGTCTTCCAGCGGCACCAGTGGGTCGATGCTGTGCAGTTCGTAGATGTCGATCCGTTCCAGGCCGAGATTCCGCAGGCTCAGCTCCACCTGCTGGCGCAGGTACGCGGGCCGGCCAAGCGGCATGATGTATGGCTCACCCTCTTCTCGCAGCCAGTCCTTCGGCCCGGTGCGCAGCATGCCGCCCTTAGTGCAGATGACGACGTCGTCGGCATACGGGTGCAATGCTTTCCGAATGATGCGCTCGTTGTCGCCCGGACCGTACGAGTCCGCGGTGTCGATGAAGTTGACGCCGAGTTCTACTGCACGGCGTAGCACGCGCACGGCACCGTCTTCGTCCTCGGGCGGACCCCACATACCGTGCCCTGTCAGGTGCATCGCACCGTATCCGAGCCGGCTGACGACCAAGTCGCCACCGATCGTGAGCTTCGCTGAATTCTGCCCGTTCCGAACACTCATGTGGTTCCTACCCTTAAGACTGATCATTCGGCGCGCTTCACGCACGACCAGAAACGAATTTTGAAAACGCCGGCAAGTCGTAGGCATTCTCCCAGTGTTCTACGATCTTGCCGTCGACGAATCGCCAGACTCCACAAAATGGAACCGCAAGAACATCGTCACCGCGATGCGCCCGCAAGAACCCCGTCACTGCTCCGAAGAAGTCGTTCGCCACAACATCTTCGACGTCCATGACGAGTGTTCCTCCGGTGAGCTCGATCAGTTCGCGTTCTTTCGCGACGACCTCAGCCCGTCCACGGGCCTTCGCGTTCTCGAGGCTCACTTCGCGCTCTGCGGTGTGCATGACGATATCGTCCGCAGCGAACTCGCCCAAGCGCGTCAGATCGGCGTAAACCGCCTTCAAGATGTCGACGTTCGGATGTTCCGTCGAAGTCTTCGGGTAAATCGTCATGGTTGTGCCCATTTCTGCAGGAATCAGACCCGCTCATTCGCGGAGATACTTATCACGTACCGTCGAGCACGGCACCCAGACTGCCTTTTGGTTTACTTGTCCCTGCCCCTTTGTGCATGGCTTGGCGAACGTGTCGGGAAGCCGTCCGGTCCTCATCGACGAGCCAGTGCCAGATCTCCCGGCCGGCGGCGGTACGCCCATCGACGGCCGCGAACCGGCGCTGTAGCAAACGCGCACGTTCCTCGTAAGCGGGCTCCGTCAGCACCTTGTTCACGGCACGGCGGATCGCAGCCGGCTTCCAGCGGTGAATCGGCAGCCTGATTCCCGCTCCTGCTTCTACGACTCGATCGAGGTTGAGCTGTTGTTCGGTTTGGACGCCAAACCCGACGACCGGGGTGCCCGTACTGACCGCGGTCTGCACCGTGCCCTGTCCGCCGTGGGAGACCACGACATCGGCCAGTTCGTTGACCAGGGGCGCAGGCACGAACCGGTCGGTCAGATAAACATGCTCGGCGTCGCCGACATGCCGCCGGACCAACTCCAGTGGGCAGATGGCCGGCGGAACCACGATGACAGAGTTCCAATCCCGGGCCACGCCGCCGGTCAGTGCGGCCACCGCGGCCAACAGCTGCTCCGGCTTCGCCGAACTCCCCATCGTGCAGAGCACCTTCGGCCGACGCTCTCGGGGGCCGAACAGCGCAGCGATCCCAAGCTCGATCTCCTCGTCCCCGGCGGCCGAGGCGAACAGCGGACCGGTCAACCGAAAGCCCAAAGGCAGCCGCACGTCCTCATAGAAGTCGGGAAGGTCGTTGACGATCGTCAAATCGGCACTGAGCATGTCCCAGATATGCTGCAACGGGACGCCTTCCCAGCCCGCCCGTTCCGCACCGACCCGGATGTTGCGCTGGGCGAACATTGGAACGGCCGCGATCGCACGCCGTGGGATCAGCGCGGCCAGCCTGCGCCGGACCGGCCGCGGTAGATAGGTCAACAGCTTCGCCGGGTCGGGTATGTCCCGGAGGAAGTTGCGGGACATAAGAGTGTCGGGATGCATTGGGAGGGACAGGAAACAGATGGTGGGGATGCCCAGCATCCGGCTCGCGATGCTCGCCGGCGGCCAGAACCCGTGGAGTACCACGTCCGGCCGGAGCGCCGATAACGCCGCCGATTCTCCCTTGATCATGCTTTCCGCGATCAGCGGATCGCCGATGAACTCGGGCTCTTTCGACTGGAGATCTTCGCGGAAGCTCACACCGGCGATCCGAGGTCGGCATTCCCAACTGCTAAATCCGGCTTCGTCAACCGTCTTGGCGAAGGGGCCGCCATGGGTTAGGAAGATGATTTCAGCTCGCCAACCGCCCGGACAGCTCGCCTCGATCGCACGAGCCAGCTCGACAGCTCTCGTGGATTCACCCAAGTCCGCCTGCGCGATCGAGATGACTACCCGTACGCTGTGTGCGGCTGTTTCGGTCATAGTTCCATGCTCCCGCTTCGGCCACCGTCTGCAGTCTGCGGTCTTCAGGGCAGGTATAGCCGAGGCTGCCCGAGCTCGCCAGACCGCCGCCGTAACGACGGATCAAGGCTGCCCCATTGGTCATACCTCGCTGTCGATTTCGCCAGTCAAGGCGGCCAGGTCGACAGCCCGCAGGCACAGTCCAGGGTGGACGGTCGCTGTCAGGTCTTCGTGACGGCAACCCATCATCCCGGCAGGCGGAACCACTGGAGGTCAGACATGCATGACGTGGTATTCGACATCGGCGATCTGAGTCCCACCTTGTGCCGTCCTGCGGTGTGGGTGCCGGATAACGTGATCACCCTGGACGAAACCTTGGCGATGTGCCGCCGGATTCACAGCGGTCACCAGAAGCTGCGCACCGTGCTCCGGATGATCGAAAACACCGGCGTGCAGAAACGCCATCTGATCCAGCCGATCACCGCTACGCTGGACCACCCCGGCGTCACGGCGCGTGCCAAGATCTATCAGCGCGAAGTTCGGCAAAACTTACCTGCCGTCGTCGAAGAAGCATTGCAGTCCGCCGACGTTCAGGCCGACGACATCGACGCGATCGTCTTCGTTTCCTGCACCGGCTTCACTATGCCGCCGATGACAACTTGGATGATCAACGAGCTGGGTTTCCGCCAGGACGTGCGTCAGATCCCGATGGCCCAGCTGGGGTGCGCGGCCGGCGGCGCGGCGGTCAACCGAGCGCATGACTTCTGCCGAGCCTATCCCGGGGCCAACGTACTGGTCGTGACGTGTGAATTCTGCTCGCTGTGCTACCAGCCGACAGATTCGGACGTCGGTACCTTGCTGTCCAACGGCCTCTTCGGTGACGCAATCGCCGCAGCGGTCGTCCGGGGGGCCGGCGGAGCCGGCATGACCCTGAGCGTCAACTCCTCCTACGTTGTACCCGAGACCGAGTCCTGGATCTCTTACGAGATCAAGGACACCGGGTACCACTTCCGGCTGGACCGGCGAGTACCCGGCACGATGTCCATGATCACACCGGCGCTCAAGCAGTTGACTGCGAGCAACGGCTGGGATGCGTCAAACCTCGGTTTCTACGTCATCCACGCCGGTGGCCCCCGGATCCTCGACGACCTCGCCCAACACCTGGCGGTGCCCGCCCACGCCTTCCGACACAGCCGGGCAGTGCTTTCCGAGTACGGCAACATCGCTTCGGCCGTGGTGCTGGCCGTTCTGCGTCACTTCTTCGACGAAGGCCTGCCCGCGGGTGCTCAAGGAATGCTCGCCGGCTTCGGGCCAGGGATCACCGCAGAAGCAGCACTGGGCACCTGGACGCCCGCCGTGACCCGGCAGGATCCGCATGCCCTGCCGAACGGCACAGACCGGGAGGCCGAAGTCATCCGAGTTCGGTCCGTCGTCGGCTGATCACGCACATCGACGAGCACGCGCGTCGACTCATGTGCCTCTCCGTGATCACCAGTCAGCCGGGTACATGAGCCGGCGCCGTGGAACGGCGCCCCGCACGACGTCGCAGCCTGCAGCATGGGCAGTACCGACCAAAGACCCCCGCGGGGCAGTTGTTCCGGTCGCAAGCCCACGCCATCCTCAATTCTGCAAGAGAGCTCGCCGTTCTCGCGGCCGGGTGGTGGAAGCCCGGAGGTTTGCACGCCGCGGGCGAGGTTACCTCAGCCGCTCAGCCGCTCAACCTCATCGACGACACCTCTCGATCAGGTGCCTGCGCGGCCGCCGAGACCGTGCAGGCGGCGCACACGAAGGTGGCGACGGCAGGCAAACGTGCCTCCTGGAGCCAGGCCACTGCTAGCGTGCGTCCGGCAGGCCATTGTCCGGCAGGTATGCGATCGTGGTTCACGAGTAACGCTCGGCCACCGAAGCGGGGCCAAGAACACGACGTTTCCCATCTTGACGGAGTTGAAGATCTCGGCCACGCTCACGGCCCGCCGTGCCACGCCGGACGGAGATCTGGCCGCAGCTAGTGGACATCCACTGGACGCGCCGCATCCGGTGGACGGTATCGGCGAGACCGGTCAGCGTGTCCTCGTCAGCTGTGCCGTCCGCCATGTCAATGGCGACACCCCCGGTCTCCGGCACGTAAGCGTACGTCACCTGAAACCCGAACGTCCGGCCGCGATACGCCCAAACTGTGCGTCAAGTGGCGGAGTGACGCGCTGCGCGACACCGAGTCCGAATTCGATCGGATCCTGCGGGCACGGTGCGGATCGGCTTGTCGGTCGATACCGATACCAGCGACTGCAGTTCACGCCGTCACGCCAACGGCAGCTGCACCCCTCGTAGAGCACTTGGATCCACGGTCAGGACCGGCAGCACCTCGGCTGAGGGGCGGTCGGCCGGCAGTCTCGGGCGCTAGCCCGGTCGAACAGGCCGGTCTCGCCATGGTGGCGGTAGCGGTCGACCCACTTGAATGCGCATTGGCGGTAGCTGACCATCTCGGTGGCGCTGTGGGTGACCGGGCGGGTCTGGCAGCACGCGACGAGCCGGCGACGGTCCTCTATGGAGGGCGGGCATTACGGTGGCGGAGGAACGGGTCTTCTCTTCGGCGTGATGAGTGGGTCGCACTTCTCACTCTGCCGACGAGAGACCCGTCCCTCGTCTCAGGCTCTCGCCCGTGTCACCACCTCATGACGCGCAACAACCAGCCGAGAGTCCCACTGCGATGGGGACGACGAACCGGAGCTCTTCGTCGCTTGAGCTCGGTGAGGTCGGGACCGGATTGCACCCCGGTCCCAGTCGGTGGCGAACTCTGCCGCGATTTTCGTCGGTGCCTGCTATGTCGTTCCTCGGCTGGATCGCGTACCTGCCAGTCTGAGCACGCGGACAGGGAGCCACGAGTGACTCGGCGACATCGAGCGATAAATCCGCGAACCAAGCATGGCGTCATCGACCCACTGATTAACACGCCTCCCAATCACCAGAAGCCTTCCAATCAACAGAAAATGCATCCTCAGCTGAGAGTGCCCGAGGTTCGGACAGAAGGACTTTTCCGTCACAAGAGAAGGAACGATCCCTGAAAGCGGCCACATTGCGAACCGTCTTCCATGTTCCACTACCGCCCGCGTTCGCCCGACCTGTGAATGCACTGGCCGCAGTGATCGCAATGCTTCCAAAATTGGTCAGTTTCGCCCAGGAACAGCCTTCGGGGAAACAAAGTTGCGGGCGTTCAACGATCCATTGCGCCTGCGTAGCCACTCCAGCCGAAGCGGAGGCAGGCAGGTCGAATTCAATGAATGTGCCTGTATTCTTGCTTACGTTTGCCAGCGTGATTTGCGCCCGCTTCTTATCCGTAGAGTATTTCACTGTGACGCGGACATCGTCGCCGGCCTCAACGGGCACCTGCGGCACCTTTTGTTCGTTATTGAACGGGTATACCTGCCACCAAAAATAGTAGAACGGAGTGGTACACGGGCCACCCGGACAGATGACGTCGGCATGTGTCCCAGCCTGAATCAGCGGATCTTGAGCACTTCCAACTCCGATTCCAGGCCAAATGGAGGACATCGACCCATTCCCTTCTGCCACCGGCCGAGCAGTCGGCACCCGCCAGGACATCGTCGCGGCGGTGTACTGACCCACGGCAGTATGATAACCCGCCCAGGCGACGTTGTTGTCATCCACCGGACCCGTTGCCGAGGCGAAGGATTTACTGCTATGGGAGGCGTTTCCAAAGACTGGGACGGATGACCCGACGTTCGAGTGGGCGGCGGTTGAACCGCTCGCGACGGCCGGGTACGTTTGGGTCAAAATCGAGAGAAGAGAAGTGATAACACCGAGGGTGATGAAAGTACTTAGTCGTGCGAATCGCAGCGAAGAATGCAGATGAGACATGTTACCATCCTTATCTTTGCATGGGATAATTGACTTGTGAAATTGCCATATTTCCTGAAGGTAGAGCTCAGGGGAAGCCATCGCGAATTAAGAGGCAGACATCAATAAAATAAAGGGCAACGGGGTTGCAATAGCTTGACTAGCCCCATTGTCGACTTCCACCCCGGCCAACGCAGCAGCGTCGCAGACCGAAAGGAGTAATCGCGTGATCGTCGAGGTACCCGAGGCGCTCGTCGCCCATAGGGACAACGAGAGATAGGTCCTTGCTGAGCGGGAAGAGATTGCTCTGCTCAAACCCGCAGGACGTAGGGGTGAAAGATCGACTGCCGACTGACCCGGTCGCGCAGTGGAAGATGGAGTTGCCAATGCGGACGCCTAAGACGGCGCAACTCGTCGCCCACGGCCCGTAGAACCTCTGGGCAAGCTAGGCCCGCACTGCGGCAGCACACGAAACTGACGAAATCGGTCCATTTCCGGAAAGCTGCGAACTCCCGAACGATGCGCTGTCCGTGCCGAAGGCGGATTAGGTACTTTCGCACTCCTGGACGTCCGGTGAGCCGGTCGACAACGGCTCCTCCGCCCCTTCAGCCAAGCACAGACGTGCAAGCCCTCAGCACCGGGCGGCGAGGGGCAAGACCCGCACACCGCAGCTGAGGTGCGCGGACGTGTGTGTATTGCGTAGAGTACGCGCGTGGGCGTTCCCGCCGCCGAGACGATCCGGACCGTACTTTGGGCGATCTGCGTCGATGGCGCCTCCAACAGGGTGGCTATTGCCGGCCGGTCCGGTACAGCGCGGTCGACGGTGGCGTCGACCGTCGAGTTCTTGATCGCCCAGGGCGTACTGGTCGAGCGGGACGTGCACGACGGCAGCCGTGGCCGCCCAGCGCGGGAACTCGCGCTCGGCCCCCGATCACCGCTGGCCGGGATCGTCGCGTTCACCCCGGGCGCGACAATCGCGGCGATCTCCGACCTGCACGGCATCGTCCGGTCCAGGCGAGTCGTTCGTAACGCCTTGTCGATCGGCCCAGAAACGGCGGTCGACACCGCAGCGCTGATGATCGACGAGATGATAGAGCAACAGCCGGCGCAAAGCCGGGTCGAGCTGGTCGTCGCGTCGATCGGCGCGCCGGTGAACGTGCGGACCGGTTCGGTGGTGCGCTCCAACAACCGCTCCGGCCCGGTGTCGTTTCCGTCGCTGGGCTGGGAGGATTTCCCGGTCGCTAGCTATCTCTCGCGGGTGCTGGGAGCACCCGCGATCCTCGAGAACGACGTCCACCTGCTCACCATCGGCGATGGCGTCGGCGTCGGCCGCGATCGGCTGCCGCTCGTCCGTCTTCATGCCTCCATTGGCCTCGGCGCCGGGTTCCTCGACTCCGACGGGCAACTGTTCCGCGGCGTCGGTGGCGTGGCCGGGGACGTCGCCCACTTGGTCCTCGAAAGTTCTTCCAAGCACGTTTGTTGGTGTGGCAAACGCGGCTGCATCAGCCAAACGGCGACGATCCACTCCATCGGCCGTGACCTCGGCCTTCCCGCACCGGCGGGCGACCAGCGTCTGCCGGCGGTGCTGCGCGAGGCCGTCGCCAATCACGACGAGTCTGCCGTGCAGCGCATCCGGGACGCGGCGGATGCGGTCGGCCGCCTGGCGGCCGTTCTGGTGGATGTCCTCAACCCGGGTCGCCTGGTGCTCAGCGGCGAGCTCCTGCACCTGGGCAGCGACGCGCTCACGCGCATACGAACAGCAGTTTTCGAACGCGCGCTCCCGTCCGCCAGCCGTCACGTCGACGTGACAGTCGCGACCGATGACGAGGACGGCACTCTGCCAGGCGCGGCTCGGCTGGCCGCCGACCGGATGCTCTCCGATCCCGCGGCGCTGCGAATGATGCGCGTAGCGGGTGCGGCGATTTAATCCGAAGCTGTACCTTTATCTGTCGTTGACCGGATAAATGTGGTCCTCATACCCTCTCAGCATCAGCCAAGCCCCGTGCCGGCGCCCATCGCGACAGAAGGAACAGGCAGTGAGTCGATCGATGTCTGAAGGGCCCGTCTTCGTCGGTCCGGGAACTTCCCGAGATCTTCCCGCCCATGTGGATGTGCTCATCGTGGGCTCAGGACCGAACGGGGCCACTTACGCCCGCGTGCTGAGCGAGCAGGCACCTCGGGCACGCATCCTCATGGTCGATACCGGTCCTCGGCTGACCACGGTGCCCGGCGTCCATGCTCGCAACATCGCCGACCCGGTCGAGCGCGCCGAGGTCGTCGCCGGCTCGGAGGGCGGCAGGCGGACCGCGTCCGCCGTCATCGGTGTTCATCTGCGGCAGAACGGCCCCCACATTGTGCCCGCGGCGGGCACTTTCTTCGTCGACCCGGACCGAGCCGCACGCAACGAGGCGGGCACGCTGCCAGCCGCGGCGCTCTCGTCCAACGTCGGCGGGATGGGGAGGCACTGGGCCGCCGCGACACCCACCCCGCATCCCGCAGAGCTTCCGGAGAGCGTTCCCGTCGGCGAATGGAGCGAGCTGCTCGCCACGGCGCGCACCCTGGTAAGCACGAATTCCGCCCCCATGACCTCGACTGGCGAATGGGCGGAGTGCCTTCGCCGACTCGGCGCGGCGTTCGACAGTCGGCTCCCGCCCGGCCGGAAGACCGGTGACATGCCGATCGCGCGCCGAGTCGATGCGCGGGGAACGGTCGTGTGGTCGGGGACGGACACCATCCTCGGCACCCTCGCGACCGAACCGCGGGACAGCTTCGCGATCGCTGCGGACACCGTCTGCACCGGCCTGGTCGAAGAGCGGGGGCGAATCACTGCGGCGACGCTGGCTTCCGTCCTTGACGGATCGGTGAGGACCGTCGCAGCCACCGTTGTCATCGCCGCCGCGGACTCGCTCCGCACACCGCAGCTGCTTTGGGCTTCGGACATTCGGCCTGACGCACTGGGGCGCTACCTCGGTGATCACATCATCGTGTCCGCCGCAATTACACCGGACTACTTCGACCGCCACGACGACGTCACCGCGATCTTCGAGGCGAACAGGTCGCTCGACGACACCGCGGGTACTCCTTCCATGGGGCTCGGCACGATCCCCTTCGATCCCGACCACCACCCCATGCACGTCCAAGTGGGCCAGGCCGCGATCTACCCCCGAGACACCGGGCGCGGCAAAGGGGTCGTCATGTTCGGCTGCATGCTGGCGAAAGACGCCCGCATCGAGGACCGCGTCCGATTCAGCGACCATGGCGCCGATCGATACGGCATGCCCGCCATCGAGTTCGACTACAGTCTCACCGACCGTGATCACGAGCTGATCGAACTGGCGAGGCGCGATGTCGGTCGTGCTGCCGAAGCTCTTGGGGCGGATGCCGCCGTCCATCCGAGGATCCAGCCCCTCGGCATGTCGCTGCACTACCTCGGAACCACGCGCACCGGAGCACGCGACGACGGGACGTCGGTCTGCGATTCGACCTCACGAGTTTGGGGCATCGACAACCTCTACGTCGCGGGAAATGGCGTGCTACCTGCACAGTTCAGCTGCAATCCCACATTGGCCAGCGTCGCGATGTCCGTGCGAGGCGCGCGAGCGGCGTCGGCCAAGCTCGAGAACTCGTGGCGCAAGCCGGTCACCGCCGTGTGAAGGCGTGCGCGAATCACACGCGGCTACAAATAGACGCAGGCGCCGAACGATCGCAGTGGACCACTACAGGCAACTGTAGGCAGACCCTTCCGAGACCGGAAGCGGGCCGCCATGAAGGGCGGTGCTCCTGGCAATGTTCTCTCGACTTCCGAGGGACAGGTCGTCAACGCTACATGCGGACCTCGCGGTGTGCCTGCGACGGTGGTTGAGCAGTCGGCCGGTCGGAGTGAGGCTGACCGAGCCAGCGCCAAGCTCGACCTTGACCTGGGCCTGCCCACGTCGGTCTGTGCGCGCGAAAGCAAGCTCTTAGCGGCCATCTGCCGTTTCCGCGCCGCCCGATCTTCAGGCCGCATCGACGCAGCAGCCTGCGCGTCCAACCGTGGCCAGCCTCAACGGAAGGGTGGTCCGCGGGTGGACCGCGGAGATTCCGCTGCCCCGAGTCCGGGCTCGCGGTTGCCCCGGCCGGGCGATCCCGGTGATGAGCCCTGCCCAGCGAAGCCGAGGTGGCCGAGAGCCTCCGCCGATCGCGCAGCACCTCGATCCAGCTTGAGGTGAGCCGAAGCGTATCACCGAGGTCCGGTAGCTAGCTCTGCCTGGTGGGGGACAACCAAGGTTTCCCACCCGTGTGGACTCGATCCGGTCCGATTGGTGAGGGTTCTCCCGCTGTTTGGCTATGGGGCTGTTCGATGGCCAACAGATCTCCCGACTGTCGTCATCATGCCCCTATGATGATCTCTCGACAACGACTCGTCGGCTTCGTCGCACTCTTTACAGTGCTGGCGGGTTGTTCGACTGGCACGAGCACCAGCACATCCGCAACCGGCACGGCGGCGAAGTTGCCGGATGCCCGCACTCTCCTGACGCAGTCCGCTGCCGGTGTCGGCGCCATCAACAGCGCACACCTCGCTCTTCAGGTCAACGGCACGATCCCCGGACTGGACGTGCAAGCTATCGACGGCGATTTCACCAGGACAGGCGACGCCAAGGGCACCGGCAAGATCGCCGTTTCAGGGCAGATAGCCGAGATCGAGTTCGTGCTGCTCCAGGGTTCGCTCTACCTCAAAGGCCCGACTGGCGGGTACCAGCTTCTCCCGCAATCGGCCGCCGACGGTGTTTACGACCCACGAGTGATCCTCGACCCGGCCAAGGGGCTGCCCAACCTACTGACGACGGTCGCCGATCCGAAGACCGTCGGCAACGAAGTCGTCAACGGCACTCAAGCGACGAAGATCACGGGTACGGTCACCAAAGAACAGCTCTCCTCGCTTCTACCTGGAGTTCCCACCGGCGCAGATGCCACCTTCTGGCTGCTCCCGGACACGAAGTATCTCCCGGCGAAAGTCTCTCTGACATTCCCTGGTAACATCAGCGCTGACATGAGCTTGTCCGACATCGACAAGCCGTTCGCGGTGACCCCGCCAGTATGACCGACTCGGTGACGGACGGCCGATCATGGCGTAGCCGTTACGCCGTGATCGGCTTCAGCGGGATCGTGGTTCTGCTCGGAGCGCTAGACACTTACGTCATTGTCGGGATGCTCCGCGATATCGTAGGCGATCTTCAGATTCCGGTGAACCGGCTTGAACGCCTCACTCCCGTCGTCACGGGATACTTGCTCGGTTATGTCGCGGCGATGCCACTTCTCGGGCAAGCTTCCGACCGGTTCGGCCGGAAGCTTGTCCTGCAACTCTGCCTTGCCGGATTCGCAGCCGGATCCGTGCTTACGGCATTGTCGGACGACGTTGTCACCCTGGCATCGGGGCGGCTGGTTCAGGGCATCTCCAGCGGTGCCTTGCTGCCAGTCACCATGGCTCTGGCGGCGGACCTGTGGTCGAAGCGCCGGCGTGCAACCGTGCTCGGCGGCATCGGCGCAGCACAGGAGCTCGGGAGCCTACTTGGTCCACTGTACGGCGTCGCCCTAGCCGCATCGAACGGCTGGCGAACGGTCTTCTGGGTGAACGTGCCCCTTGCGGTATCGGCGATGTTCGCTGTCGCGGTGGTGCTGCCGCGGAAAAAAAGGCTGCCAGGGACGCGGCCGAAGATAGATGTTCTCGGTGGAATGCTTCTCGCGACGGCACTCGGATTGCTCGTCGCCGGGCTCGACAACCCGGACCCTCGCAGCCAACTGCTTCCACCCTGGGGCGCGGGTTGTCTGATCGGTGCCGCGGCTGCAATCGCTGCGCTGGTGGCCTGGGAGCTTCGCACGAAGACCCGTTTGATCGACACGAAGGGGGTTTCATTAAGGCCATTCTTCGCAACGCTAAGCATCAACTTCGCATCGGGAACGGCACTGATGGTCACTTTGGTCGACGTCGACCTATTCTCTCAGACGTTGCTTAACCGGGATGATGCGGGCAGCATTTTATTATTGCTCCGATTTCTGGTCGCTCTGCCAATCGGCGCGATAACCGGAGGATTCATCGCAAATCGATACGGCGAACACCGGGTGATCGCCGCCGGAATGCTCATCGCGGCCGGAGGTTATCTGCTGATCGCGAATTGGCCGGCCGATGTACTCGATGCGCGCTATCCGCTCGGCCTTTTTTCCTTTCCTCGGCTCGACGCACTGGTTGTCGCCGGACTCGGCCTTGGGCTCGTGATCGCGCCGGCTTCATCTGTTGTCCTTCGAGTTGTCCCCGCCTCACAACATGGGGTCGCTTCCGCCGGCGCTGTCGTTGCCCGGATGACAGGAATGCTGATCGGGGTCGCGACGCTGTCGGCCTGGGGCTTGCATCGATTCCAGTCCCTGACTTCAGGACTTGCGACGCCGATCCGACCACTCTTCCCTTCATCGGAATCCTACGATCACGCATTGGCGGAGTACGTAGAGGAAGTCCGGCGGGCGATGCTGACCGAATATAGAGAGATCTTCCTGGTCACCACCGGAGTATGCGTACTTGGAGTCCTCGTGGCGCTCCTACTGGGACGGCTGACTGTGTCACCACCCGACCAATCCGGCGATTCTGCGCCGACGTGATCCTGGCACCGGAGTAGAAGCCTGCGGGCCGGCGACTCTGCTGTCCGAGTGCCACCTGGGCTTCTTCCCGCGTTCCGCAACGCCCCCGCTACGGCACCGCGGCGGCCGCCCCAGCAGCGCGACATCGTACCGTTGGCAGCGTAACTCCAGCACAGCTAATGCCCGTGCCCGTGCCCGGCCGACGACCGTCTGCACGCCGCGCTGACGAGTCCGCGATCAGCTCGTTTGCTCGGATTCGGCGCCGCCGGTGGCGACCGGCGGATCGAGGATCCTACCGATCCGACAATTCTCGATCCGCCTGCTGGTACCGGAGGCCGCTGTTGCCCCGGCTGAATGAACACTCTTTCACCAGGAAACCGGTGTCGTCCTCGATCGGCCTCAGCCGGCTCGCCGAGGTGCTCGAGCACGTCGTCGCGAACGCCGCCAATGGCCCGGTCGGCCCCGCGCAAGAACAGCTTCCTGTTGTCGCTTGACATCTCAAGCCGCTTTGCGGCTCCGGCTGCTCAACCCGCGAGCAGCGTTCGACTCGATGGATTCCGCATTTGCAGACGCGAACCGGCACGCGCGGTGCACTGGCGGTCGATCAAGTTCACCGACAACGCGGCGGACACCAGCGCGTCGACTTCAGATGAGGGTCCGGAGTCGGAGTCTGGGGCGCTTGACTCAGGTGGCTCCACACCCCTCTCCTCCTGCCGTCAGCGACAGCTGGTCCTACGACTGGCAATCATCACCGGACGGTCCGGCCAACGATGCCGAGTTCGACCCCATGGCGTGGGGCGCACGAGACATCAATCCGACGAAGCTCGCGACCGCACGCAGCTCCTGCTCTACCCTGCTGGGGTTCAACCAGCCGGACGTGCCCACTCGGGCCGGCACGTCAGGAAGACAGGCATCCGTGGCCGAAACTGCAGGCCGCCGGGATGCACGCCAGCAGCCCTGCCGTCGGGTTCCGACGTGGACACACCAGGCGACCGGCCGGACCAGTTCACGTCCGGTCGCATCCCGCCGTCTGCGCGTCGACTTCATCGCGCTGCATCGGTACGGGATAACCAGCAGGTCGGCCGCGGTCGACGAACTGCGCACCTGCCAGGGATGCCCTGCGTCGAGCGTTACGCCTGGCTCACGTTGCCGGATGACGCCCGACGGGCATGTACTCCTCGTCTCGAACCGCCAACGGAATCGGCGTCGCCTACCGTGGCGTGAGCTGAGACTCCTCTTGCACGGATTGGCATTTCGGGGGTCGGGCGAGACCGCCCTCACCCTCGTCGGCCGCGCCTCCGGAGCACCTGGGACAAAATGCGGAAGCTTCTGCCCTTTAAGTCAAACTTTCAACTTCTAAGTTGCAGCACATCTCACAGTGTGCAGAATACGTGCAATGAGCAGTAATCAGATTAAACCAGAGTCGGGAAAAGCGGTTCCGTTCGTCCGGCCGACGACGATCACCATCGCCTTCTGGGCTTTTCTCGCTTCTACGATACTCGGGCTGACCAACGGCGTTGTCGCGCTCTTTACTGGAAACTCCTCCGGTGACGCCGTCCGCACGGTCGTGGTCGAGAACGGCACAGATCTCAGTCAGCAGCAGGTCGACCAGGTCTCCACTGTGACCAACGCAGGCGCATTGGTGTTCTCTGTGATCATGTCGCTGTTGTACATTCTCTTCGCAGCCAAACTTCGGAGCGGGCGCAACTGGGCCCGGGTGTTGCTCACCGTGGTGGCCGGTCTACAATTGCTTGCCATCACGTTCGGACAGAGCACGATTCTCGGATACTTCAGCGCGATGAGCGCGGTGGTCGGTGCCGTGTCGTCCTTTGTCAACCCGTCGAACGACTACTTCCGCGCGGTCAAGGCCGCTCGCTGACGGAAAGAGAGACCGGCGAGCGTCCTGGCTGCACCCTGGCTGCGAGTAACGTCGACTGAGGCTTGTCGTCGCAGCGACGCGAAGCTCAGAGTCACGACCCCGGGCCTCGCCGGCTCTTTTCCAAAGAATCATTACAGCAATCATCCGGCTATCCGATGGTGTTACCTGGCGAACCGAGCGGCTCGGAATCGGATTGCGGTCGCCATTTAACATGCGGCCGACGGCAGCCAGGTCGGCGCGGGCGGGCATACGCGCGGCGGCACTTGCCCGGAATAAATTGCACCGGTATCACGGATAAAGCTCGACGACCCGGTCGGCCAAGTCAAGAGCGCTCTTGCGGTGCTCTTCGTTGTACGCTCAGGCGTCGCCAAGGTCGGTCGGCCCACCAATGGCCCGTCTACTTCACGTTCCAAAGCAACCTCAACGGCGCTTATATCCGTTGTCCGGGATTGGCGCCAGCCGCGTCGCGCTCTTCGGCGAGTTGGTCGACGACGTCTTCATCGGCGTCTTCTACGGCCAGGAAACCAACTCGGATCTACGACATGCAGAACCCTGTGTCCGACCGTTCACACCGGATGAAGAACCGCCGCCCGGCTCAGCCCGCCACCCCGATCTTGTAGCCGATCGACCGGACCGTGACGATGGCACCGGGATCGCCCAGCTTCACGCGGAGCGAGCGGATGTGGAAGTCCAAACTGCGGCTGCCCGTGTGCGTGCCGTCCCCCCACACCTCCGCCTGCAGCTGCTTGCGGCTGCACACCCTGCCCCGGGCTCGGGCGAGACTGTAAAGGATCTCGAACTCCTTACGGGATAGCACCAGCGACTCGCCGGAGGCGAAGACCCGGTAGCCGTCGAGGTGGAGATCCAGCCCGCCGACCTGGATCCGCTCCGGCACAGGAGCGTACGGCACCGATGTGCCCGGCTGATCAATCATCGGCCGCTTCCCGCTTCCGCACCCGGCCGAGAATCTCCTCTTCCAAGAGTTGTTTGAAGTCGTCCTGCTTCAACGGCGCCGATGGACCGCCCGGGTCGGCACCGGGCGCCCCGTGCCGTGCCGGGGCTCGCCCCAGCACGGACACTACCCCCTCACCATAGTCCCAGACGTCCGGTCCCGGACCGGCCGACACCTCCGGCACCCGCTCACCGTCTTGGTGTTGGTGCCCGGGCAGCCCGCCGAACATCATCGGGCCGGTCTGCTGCATGCCCGTTGCCGGCCTCACGTTGCTTCCGTCAGCCGGCGTTCCCACACCGATCGGTCCTGCCGCCGATCCACCAGTGGGCTGGGCGGCGGTCAGATCCGCCAGCGGCCTCACGGGAGGGACAGCTCCAGCGGAACTCAGAGCCCCCTCGGCCAGGTTGTGGTGGAGCGCGGAAGAAGCCGCCGAACCACCCTCCGGCACCAGCGACATTGACGCGATCTGCTGCTTGGCCGAGGCCGACGCGGCGATGTTCTCCGCCACCGGGATCGCGGAGGCTGCGGCTCGAGCCGGCTGCGGCTGCGGCTGCGGCTGCGGCTGCGGCTGCGGCTGCGGCTGCGGCTGCGGCTGCGGCTGCGGAGTTATAACGTGAACGCTTCTGGCCACCGGGGCAGCCGAGCCTCCCGCCATACCCTGCGGTACGACTCCGGCCGGCGCGCCAACGCCCAGCTGGCCAGCGTGCGCCACTGAGCCGGCCGCCGACGCCGACGCTACCTGCGCGGTGCCGGCCGAGGGCGCGGAGACCGTCGCAGGGCGCTCGCCCGGCGCAGTCGGGTCAGTTACGTCGGCGTCCGCGGATTTCACGGCGACCTCGTTCTCGGCCGCGTCTTCCGAAGCGATCTCGCCGTTCTTCTTCAACCTTCGCGACGGCGATCCGCCGAGCTTCCCGAGCGCTGCGGAAGAACCCCACATCGGCATCGGCGCGAATCCCTTCGTCTCCTCGTCCGACGGTGCCGAGACCGGCTGAGCCACGGAAGCCGTCCCGTGTGTCCCGCGCATTTCGGCCGTCACACCGTCGGCTGCGGCGGAACAGGCGACAAATTCACTTGGACGCGCCAATCCCAGAACGCCGCCGTCGACCGCGCCGGGGCTGGATACACCCGGACCGAGCACGTGCGGCGCCCAGAAACCTCCCAGGTGCTGGGCCGTCACGACAGTCGGGCTCGTGGACTCGACATTCGCGCCGGCACCAGGATGGTCAACCCGCCCGGTGTCCACCGTGCTGCCTGGGGTTGGCCCGCGCCCGGCGCCCGGTTCCGGCATCGGGACAATTCCCCGGCCGATGTCGTAGTAGGCGGTGCACAGGTCCCGCAGGACCTGGAGCGCGTCCTGCTGACCACTCTGTTCCACAGGGGCCGGATCCACCGGCACCGCGCCGGGTTTGGCGAGCGAGTCCCTGCCGACCCGGAGCCGTTGCTGAGCAAAAGCGAGCGCGTCCCCGGCGTTCTTCATGGCTTGGCCATAGCCCGGGACCGACATTGCGTCCAGTGCGATGTCCAGCCGATCCGCCAGGCTGCGCACGGCAACCTGAAACCCGTCCGCCACCTCGCCGTCCCAGTGATCGGACAACCGCCGCGACTCGTACCTCAGGTCGTCCCGGACGACCGTCAGCCGCGCGACGGCGTTGTCGAAGGCAGCGGCCCGGAGGTAGAAGACCTCCGGGCTCACTTCGCTGATCAGCTGTTCTAGCTGCCCACGATCCAATGCCTCCAGCGCGGGATCGAGGCCGGGCGGGACGGGATCAGGCTCGATCACTGATCAACTCCTGCCCAGTACTTGCGATGGTGGCGTGTCAGACTCGCCGTCGTCCCAGGCGCTGTTCCCGGCCTGCAGCCACACCTGAGGTTCACGCTCCTTATTCTGCTCGCCGCCGACACCGCCCATACCGCCCATGCCGCCCATGCCGCCCATGGGCATGCTGGATCCCATTCCTCCCGTTTGCGGTGTTGCGGGAATCCCCGGCGTCGTCGTCTCTTGCTGGAACGGGGTCCCCCCACCCCGCTGCAGAGCGGTCGACGTGTCAGTGTCGAATTGGGCAGGGACGCTCGCCGAGGCCCCGGCTCCCCCGCCACCCGTCTCCGCAGCCGTCAGGCCGTCGAGACCAGAAAACCTCGCTCCGCCGCCGGGGCCGCCTCCAGACGGAGACGCCGTCAGCGCTTCCAGCCTCTTCGCGTCGACTGCGGAATCAGCCGGGCCGACGTTCGTCGGAGTGAGAAAATCCTGGGCGGACGTGGGCAGCAGCATCTTGTGGTCCATCTCGGCGCGCGCCGGGTCCACCAGGTTTGTGAGCGCGTCGTCGGCAGCGCTTCTCGCGACCGCTAGTGCGTTGAGCCGGCTGGGGTCGTCGCTCTTCCCTCTCAGGTCATCGATCACCTTGTCGACCGCGGCCTGCGCTTCTTGGACCTTCTGCTTTTGGGCATCGTTCAGGGCGGGCTGTCGATCCAGTGCGACCTTCTTGTCATCTGCTGCGCCGGGCCCGTCAGACATCGTCGAAGGTGCACTGTCCTTGACCGGTGACCCGTCGCCGTGTGCCCGGGCAGACAGCCCGTCGATCGCCTGTCCGGCTGCGTCTTTCGCACGTTCGAGTGCCTGCTTGGCGGCGGGATCGTCAGTCTTGCCGATCAGGTCGTCAAGTGCTCGGCCCGCCGCGTCGTGGGCGTCCGTGAGACCCTTCCTCGCCTCCGGAGTGTCCAATGAATTGCCGCTCCCACCAGCAGAGGCTGCGCCCCCGCCCGGCGTGTCGTCCCCGGCTGCGGGGTCGCCCAGCCCTGCGATCCCGGCGAGCGCCTTTTTTGCCTTGTCGGCGGCGTCTTTGGCGGCTGGGTCCTGCCCGCTGGGCGCCTTCCCGCCGAACGGAAGTGGTCCGCCGGTTTCCGTCGGGACCCCGCCAGGCCCGCCGGACTCTGTTCCGGGCGTACTGCCCGGCGCCCCGGCCGTGTCCGGCGCGGCGTCGCCGCTCAGACCTTTGATGGCGTCGGCGGCCTGCCGACCGGCCTGAGCTGCTGCTTCGCCCGCCTTTTCCTGGGCCTCCGTCATTGGCTGCAGGACTCGCGATTGCGGCTCCTTCTGCTCACGCGGCTCGGCGTCGGTGCCGCCAGACCCCCCCGAAGCGGAACCGTCGCCGCTCTTGATCTTTCCCAGCGCCTTATCGACCGCGTTTCCGACGTCAACAGCCTTTCCGCCCCCAAATCCACTTCCCGAGTCCTTGCTGTCGCCGGATTCTTTGCTGTCGCTCGAGTTCTTGCTCTTGCCGGAATCCGCGCTGTCGCTCGAGTCCTTACCGTCTCCGGAGTCCTTGCTGTCGCTCGAGTTCTTGCTCTTGCCGGAATCCGCGCTGTCGCCCGAGTCCTTACCGTCTCCAGAATCCTTGGCGTGACTGGATCCGCTGTCGCCGCCCGACTTGCCACTACCCGCCCCGGAGCTTTCCTTGGGTTTCTCACCGATGATACGAATCGGGACCATGTCTTGAGCTCGGGCGTTGTATTGGTTCGCCAGTCCCGTCGTCAGATTCTGGAGGTCGCGAAGGAGGTCCTCTTTGACCTTTGCGTCGAGCTTCGAAATTTCGTCAGCGGTCGCATTCGTGATCTTGTCGATAAGGTTCTGCATGTCGGATGCGTACAGGTCGTTGGACAAGTCGGCAAGCGAGTTGATCCCGGCAATTCCTTGATCTTTGATGCGCTGCTCCTGGCTGGCACGATGGTCGTCGTACTTCTGGACCAGGTCCCACCAGGCGGCCGCGTAGGCTTGGATGGCGTGTCCGACGTTGCCGACCGTCGTACCGTAGGCCTTGCCGTCGAGCGTGGCGAAGACCTCCTCGCTTCTCTTCAGCAAGTCCGACGCGTACTTGGCGAACGCGTCGCCGGCGTCACCCGTGAGGTGGTCCTTCATCGCCTTGATTTCGGCTGCGAACTTGGTGTTGATCTCACCAAGCCGCTTGGTCGCGTCCGCGATGGCGATGCCGAGCACGTACCAGGCTTCAGCGCCTTTGTTGCTGCTCAGGCCCGCCTCGACCCCACCACCCTTGTCGGCGGTATAAATGAGGTCCTCGACAGCCTTGGCAAGATCACCGTAAGACTTGTACTGTCCGGCCAGGAAGGCGGGCGCGGATGAGTTGTACTCGCCGACCAAGCGGCCGTCGTAAGTCGAATCAGGCATGACTGCATTTCCTCATTAAATGGAGTCGAACACGGGGCAGAGCTTCGACAACGACTGTCAGGTGTTCGTCGTCAGATTGTCGTTGTAACCGTCACCATCATTGGGCTTCGAATCCCCGGTGAAGTTGTGCTGCTGCGCCTCGGTGTTCTTGTCCATCGTCGTAATGCCATCCGAGACATGGGTCTTGAGGTCGTCGACACTGCTCTTGATCTTGGCCGCGTTGTCGCCGTCGGCGTTCTCGAAATCAGTCGCGATCTGGGTCAAGGCCGTTTGCATCTCGCCCAGCGCCAGCTTGAAGTGCTCAGCGTGCGCGACGATAGCGTTGCGTCGGTCGTCGACTATCCGCTCCAGCCACTGGGCAAGCTCGAAGTGACCCGCATTCGGCCAGTTCGGCTTCAACGCGGTGAACGCGTCCATGTCGTCCATGATCGCGCCGATCTTCTTAGCGGATTCCTTGATTCCGTTCGCGTCAAAGGTGGTGGACATGTGTACTCCTTAACTGGGCTGGACGCCACAACCATGTGGGGTGCTCGCTCGCTTCTCAAGGCAAGCACCCCACACAGTGCGACTAGCCGACCTGTCCGGCACTGGCACGGTCCTGCATCTGCATTTCTTCGGCCGCGCGCTGCAGCGTCTTGTTCAGGTTGTCGAGGTTGGACTTGTTATGCTGGAGGTCGTTGTGCAGATCCATGGCGACCTGGTCGTAGCGCTCCGCGGTCGCGCCCTGCCAATCCGTCATGATTCGCTTGACGTCGTCGCGGAGACCGTCGGTCTGCGCTTCGATCTCCGCGGCCTTCTTGGTCATCATCGAAACACACTCTTCGATGACGCCGTAGTCATACGTGATGGTGTCGCCAGCCATGTTTGCAATCCCTTCGAAACAGGTTGTCAGTGAACGATCGAATGCTCAGGAGACGAGGAAATTACCGAGTTCCATGGGCAGGTTCAGCAGCGCCTGAGTGCTGGCCTCGTCGGTCGCACCCTGGTTCTTGCTTTCGCGACGGATGTTTTCGGCCATGGCCTGCAGGTGCGCGAGCACAGACTTGCGAACGGACTCGATCCAGCTGTCACAGGTCATGCTGAGTGCCCGCGTCGCGCCGCTGGTGCTCGCTGCCAACGTGGCCTCGACCTGCTGCTTGAGCTGGTCGAGCTGGGCGCTGATGTTCTGCGCGGTCTCGTCGTGCTTGGCCGCCTGCTGTTCAATGGTCGCGACGTTGAGCTGTGTAGAATGTGCCACTTGCGGTCTCCTGCTCTAGAGCTGTCATTTGCACGGTCCCCCGGCAGAAGCCAGCCGGTCGACCACATCTCATAGGATAATTTTTCGCCGAAAATTTTTGGCCCAGTTCCCGTCGCGTAGTGGGACACGAGGAGGTCCCCTCATGAGCCGGATGTCTTCGATATTTGCGGCGATTGCGGCTGCACCGCGCCCGACGCGCTCAGCACCGGCCCGGTCGGCAGCAGGTCGAGCAGCTCCCGCGGAACTAACACCGCCGAAGATGCCGGATAGCCGAGCGAGCCGGCAACGCCCGCGTCAGCGAGGGGAAACCGAATGCCGACCTCAGTGACCAGGTACAGGGTTCCCGGCACGGCCCCGGGCGCAAGAAGTTCCTTTGCCAGTACCCCTGCGCCCGCCGGCACCCCCACCCGGTCGGCCGTCTCCCCGGCTCGGTGAGCCGCAGCCGGTACTGATCTCGCCGCCACCTGACTCGCAGGGCGAAATTCGACCGCGGCACTCATCGCGCTGTGCTCGGAGGGCATGAAACTGACACACGGTGAGTCCGTTTGGCTGGGCGTGACGATCTGCGGCGGGTCCGCCGGCAACCCCGCAGCGAAGTCGGGGCCGGCGGAAACCGGTATCCCCGACAGTGCACCCGGCCCCGCCTCGATAGGCCGTACCTCAGCGTCACGATAGGCGGCTTTCGCGGCTGGACTGGCAAGTACGAGTGCCGCGCCTGTCCGGCTGAGAGAACTGACAGCATCGGAGCCGACGAGGTAAAGCTGGTCGAATCCGAGCGCCGCGTTGTGTATCTTGTACACCTGCCCGACCCGGCTTGGCCTGCCGTCGATCACCGGTCCCGACGTGCCGGCGCCCGGTACCTGCGGAAGTGTGATATCCGGCCCTGCGGGAATGGGGTTGAGCCAGCTGGGGACGACCGGGACGGGCCGCACAGCACCGTAGCCGAGGGTTTCGAGAACCGTGCGTTCGCCGACGCGGTACCGCTTACCCTGCCACAGCAGATAGACGCCGCCGTCAGGCGTGGCGACCACTATGCCATGCGCGGCGGAAACGTCCGGTTTGTCCCTCACTTCACCGAGCAGCAGCGTCACCGTGCCGCCGGGCTGGATACACTCGGTCCAGGCAGGGTCGACGAGCTTCCCGCTGTCCGGCAACGCGTCCGGCGCGCCGGGGATACCGATCGGCTGGCCGATCGGCGTGTTCTTGAGCGAGTTGCGCGAGACCGAGATGACGCTTCCACCTCCGGCGTTACCGGAAGCCAGTCTGGCCGAAGAATAGTTCAGCACCGGGCGGAGCTGCCCGTCGAGGTAGACGTACCGGGCGCCGGTCGACTCGTCCATCACGATGGCACCTTGGCTTTGCCAGGTGTTGTCCCCACCCGGAACGAAGAGGCCGTAGACCCCGAAGATGCCGGCGAGCACAGCGGCCAGCATGAAACCCAGGACGACACCGGAATTGGTCCGCTTGTTCGGCGGCTGCAACACGTCCGGCCGGCCGTGCGTGACCGCAGCGGCGAGCCGTCCGACAACGAAGAAGTAGGCCTGAACCTGGTCTTTGCGTGACTGCATCAGCCGGCCAGCCCGCGCATCAGCTCGTACACGTGGAGCACTTGGAGGAGCAGAGGGATGATCGCGATTGCCGTCAGCGACTCGAGGATCTCGATCGCGCGCCCCCAGTAAGGCCGCATCCGCCGCCCCGGCAGGCGCTCCCCGAGCAGCAACAGCAGCGCCGCGGCAACAAGCACGGGTGCAAGTACGACGGCGATCCGGCCGACTCCGGTCTGCTCCGGCCCGACGTGCAGGAGGTTCACGAGGACCACCACTGCGGCCGGGACCAACAGGGACCAACGTTGCACCGCCCCACCCTGGTGCCGGGATCGCAGACACAGCAGTAAAGCGATGACCAGAGATAGCACCATCGACCAGCCGTACCCGCCGAAGACGAGCTGCGGCAACAGGACCAACTGCCCGAGTCCTAGCCCGACGTGCAGGGCCGTCGCATAAGCCATTGTCGCCGCACCACGTTCGACGACGATCCGGTGGGGCACCGGCTCGATGTCCTCGCCCAGTTCCTGCGGGCCGCCCGGTAGCATCGGCAGCGTAAGCCCTGACAGCCGGAACGCCGTGACCGGCGCAAAGACCCCCATGACAAGGGACACGGCGAGCACGATGGCGGCCGACTGCGGCGGCGTAGCCGAGGTCACCGAGCCGACCAGCCCGGTCAGGACCAGCAGCAGCACGAACACCGTTGCCCCGGTGAAGAGCAGGGCTGCGTCAGCGACGGCGACGAGTCCGGCGGCCAAGGCTAGAAGTGCCCCTGCCGCCCCTCCAGACAGGCGCACCATCGGCGACGCGACGGGATCGAGCACCTCGACCACGAGGGCGCCACATTCTGCGGCATAGCAGGCGCCGGCCCCGGCCATGACAGTGGCGATCTGGGGCTTGCCCGCGCCCCTGGCGACCAGCGCGCTACCGGCGATCAACATCAGGGCGATGAGTGCGGAAAGAACCGATTGCCCAGGCACCGGCCCGGCACCGGGCACTACAACCACCCCCGCCGCCAGCGCCACCGCGGCAGCGATGCGGAACGTCCGCCTGCTGTGCCCGGCGTTCCAGCTTGCCGGATGCTCACGGATCTGTTCCCCGACGCCGTCGACCAGGTCGTCATAGTCAATCGCGGCCAGCTGATCGGCGCGCGGTCGCAAGTGAACGACCTCACCATCGAGCACGTTGAGCTCGGCCAGGGTGCGGTCCTCCGCCAAGGGCTCTTCCCCGATGCGCTGAACCACCCATCCTTCGTGGTCCGCACCCTGCTCTATCCACTCGGCACCGAACTGGGGCAGGATCGCGGGTAACAGCTCGGCCAGCGGAACCTCGGCGGGCAGTGCCACGTCCGTTGCTTTTTTCCCGAGAACGAAACGTAGCCTTACCGAGGTGGTTGTGCGATGCTGTGTTTGCTCTTCCATCAGGTGTTCGGGTCCTTCCTGCCAAGGCGAGGGACCGGGTCCCCGCCTGAACCTAGACAAGTGAGACCGACCCGGTCCGGGCTTCGCGGCTCCGGTACCGAAGTAGGGGAAGTCCACTCACCGGAGGAGCACCTTGAGCACGATCATGTTCGCCCGGCGGTCACGCCGCCCGAAGCCGGCTGCGCCCGCGGCGGAAATAGAGATCCAGGAACCACCGGCCGTACCGGAGGACACCGGTGGCGGCATCAGTTCCGTCCTTATGTACGCCCCGATGGGGCTCGGCTCCATGGCTATGGTCATGATGTTCGTCCGGCCGGGCTCCGGACCGATGTCCTACATCGGCGGCGGGATGATGGTCCTGTCGACGATCGGGATGCTCATCACCCAACTGGTGCGTAGCTCGGTTACTCACAAGCAAAAGCTGCACGGCCACCGGCGTGACTACATCCGGTACCTTTCACAGCTGCGGGAGCGGGTCCGTTCGTCGCTGGCCGCGCAGCAGCGTGCGGCACGCTGGGTCCACCCCGATCCTCATGCGCTTTGGTCCATCGCACTGGGTTATCGACTTTGGGAACGGCGACCGGCGCACGACGACTTCGGTGAGGTCAGGATCGGGCAGGGAACCCAGCGTTCGACACTCAAGCTCTCTCCGCCTGACACCAAGCCGATCGAAGACCTCGAACCATTATCGGCGCACGCGCTACGCAGGTTCCTCCGCGCTTACACCACACTGCCGGCCGCACCCATCGCGGTGTACCTGCGCGGTTTCGGGCAGATCCAGTTCAGTGGCGACGACGACTCCGTCCTGGGCATGGTACGAGCGATCCTCGGCCAGTTCGCTACCGCGCACGGACCGGGCGACACACGCATCGTCGTCTGCGCTTCCGACGAGCACATGGACCGGTGGGACTGGCTGAAGTGGCTACCTCACAACCAGGACCAGGACAGCCGCGACGCGGCCGGCGCCCGCCGTCTGGCCACGAACGGGCTCGCGGAAGCTGAGCTGCTGCTCGGCGGCCCGGCCTTCACCGGCCGCCCCCGCTTCGAGGCGGACACGCCGATCACCGGATCGGAACCCTTTGTGATCCTCGTGCTCGACGGCGTCCGGGTACCCCCCGACCACCGGGCCGCCGACGAGGGTTACCGCAACGCCGTGGTCCTCGACGTCTCCGGTTCGCTGCCCTGGCAGCACCGCAATGGCGCCTTGTTCCTGGAGGTTGACGAGCAGCAGGCCCGGACGGTTTCCTTCGACCGGCTCGGTAAGCCGCAGCCGAAACCGCTGTGCCGTCCCGATCGACTCAGCGAGATCTCCGCCGCAGCACTGGCCAGGACGATGGCGCGCTACAGAGTGGGCGAGGCCGGTTCGGACGAGCAGGAGCCAATGGCCGCCGACTACGATCTCGGCGCGCTGCTCGGCCTCGGTGATGTAGCGACCTTCGAGCCGGCGAAGTACCGGCGCGAGCGGATGAGCAGCAAGCGGCGCCTGCGCGTGCCGATCGGGATCTCCGGTTCCGGGGTTCCACTGGAGCTGGACATCAAGGAGGCCGCGGAAGACGGCATGGGGCCGCACGGCCTGTGCGTCGGCGCGACTGGTTCCGGCAAGAGCGAGCTGCTGCGCACCTTGGTGCTGGCGCTGGCGACGACGCATTCATCGGAGGACCTCAATTTCGTCTTGGTCGACTTCAAAGGCGGTGCCGCCTTCCTCGGGTTCGACCAGCTGCCACACACGTCCGCGGTGATCACCAACCTGGTCGACGAGATCGAGCTCGTCGACCGGATGCAGGACGCCCTCACCGGGGAGATGAACCGGCGTCAGGAGCATCTGCGTGCCGCGGGCAACTACGCGTCGCGGCGGGACTACGAAGCCGCGAGGGCTCAAGGCGTTCCGCTGGAGCCGATGCCCGCGCTGTTCATCGTCGTCGACGAGTTCAGCGAGATGCTTTCCAGCAAGCCGGAGTTCATCGACGTCTTCGCGATGATTGGCCGGCTGGGCCGCAGCCTCGGCGTGCACCTGCTTCTCGCGTCCCAGCGGCTCGACGAAGGCCGTATCCACAAGGTGGAGACGCACCTGTCCTACCGCATCGGTCTCCGCACCTTCTCGGCGATGGAGAGCCGCAGCGTGATCGGCGTGCCGGATGCCTACGAACTACCGAACAGCCCCGGTAACGGCTACCTGCGCCCGGACACCCAGACCTTGGTGCGGTTCAAGGGCGCCTACTCGTCTGCGCCCTACCGGGCGAAACGGCGTCAGCGCGCGACCACTTCGGTCGAGCAGCACGTTGTGCCGTTCGGTACCCGGTACGTCGAACCGCCTACGGCGGCGGTGGAGCCGGAGCCCGAGCCCGTGGTACCGGAGCCGAACGACAGCACGCTGACCATGCTCGACGTACTCATCGAGCGGCTTCGCGACGTCGGCCCGCGGGCACACCAGGTGTGGCTGCCCCCGTTGAGGGAGCCGGCCACTCTCGACCAGCTGCTGCCGCCCCTGGTGGACCACCCAGGGCTAGGCCCGCGACCGGTCGGCGAGCTGCACACCGCGAATCTGACAGTCCCGCTCGGGCTGATCGACCTGCCTGCCCAGCAACGGCGGGAACTGCTCACCGCTGACCTGGGCGGCGCGCGGGGCAACGTCGCCGTGGTCGGCGGTCCGCAGAGCGGCAAGAGCACGATGCTACGCACGCTCATCGCTGGGCTCGCGCTGACTCACACCGCCGGAGAGGTGCAGTTCTACTGCCTGGACTTCGGCGGCACGTTGACCGCGCTGGCCGCGTTGCCCCACATGGGCAGCATCGCGAACCGACTGGACCGTGACCGGGTGACCCGGACGGTCCTGGAGGTGACTACCCTCATGGCGCGGCGAGAAGCGTTGTTCGCCGAGCACAACATCGACTCGATGGCAAGCTACCGCCGGGCTCGCGCTCAAGGAAAGTACCTGGATCTCGACCCCTACGGCGACGTGTTCCTAGTCGTCGACGGGTGGTACACGATCCGGCAGGACTTCGAGGAAGTCGAAGAGCGGTTCACCGAGCTGGCGGCCCGGGGCCTGACCTTCGGCATCCACCTCGCCATCGCGTCCAACCGGTGGTCGGAGATGCGCCCGTGGTTGCGGGACGTGCTGGGCACCCGGTTCGAGCTGAAGCTCGGCGACCCGGTGGACTCGGAGGTGAACAGCCGGTTCGCCGCGACCGTGCCATCGATCCCTGGCCGGGGGATCACACCGGACCAGCTGCACTTCCTCGCCGCGCTGCCCCGCATCGACGGCTATCCGGGTACGCACGACCTCGCGGACGCGACGGTGGAGCTGGCCGAGGCCCTCGCGATGCCAGGCGCTCCAGCGGCCCCGAAGGTGCGTCTGCTCCCGAATCAGCTGACGGTGCGGGATCTGCCCCCGCCGTTCGCGCCGTCGCCGTCGTCCGAGATGCGGATGGCGCTAGGAGTGGAGGACGTCGAGCTCGGTCCACAGTGGCACGACTTCGATGCCACCCCGCACCTGCTCATCTACGGTGACGCCGAAACGGGGAAGACAAACCTGCTGCGGCACATCGCCCGCTCGATCGCCGCCCACCACGGTCCCGACGAAGCCCGGATCATGTTCGGTGACTTCCAGCGCGAACTACACGATGCCATTCCGCCAGAGCACCAGCTTGAGTACGCCGTTGGCGTGGAGGCGCTGGCCAAGTCCATCGCCGGGGCCGCACAAGCGATCGGGAAACGCATTCCTGGTCCGGAGATCAGTCCTGCGCGGCTGCAAAAGCGAGACTGGTGGCAGGGCGGCCGGCTCTACATCGTCATCGACGACTTCCAGCTCGCGGAGGGCAGTGGCGACCCTCTGCAGCCGTTGCTTCCGCTGCTGCCGCAGGCTGCGGACATCGGGGTGCACCTGATCATCGCTCGCAGCACCGCGGGGGCGAGCCGGTCGATGATGAATCCGGCCATCCGGCGGTTGTGGGAACTCGGCACACCGGCCATGTTGCTGTCGTGTCCGAAGTCGGAGGGGGCGTTCCTCGGCAATCTCAAACCGAGGGTGCTCCCACCGGGACGTGCTCAATTCGTCAACCGCCGCCGGTCGGTGCGCCTGGTCCAGACCCCTTTGGTTCCCGCGCCCGACGCCGTCACCGAGTGATGACGGAGCCGGTGGTCACCGCCGTGACGGTGACCACCGGCTCCGAAGAGGTGACCGCTCACTTGTCGTGAGTGATCGGGGGAACAATCTCCGCCACCCGAGCGGGCCGCCACGAGCGCCGCCGGGCAGCTGCGGTCAACCGGGAAATCGTCACCACCGCGAAAATCAGGACGGCCACCAGGAAAACAGCCATGATGGCCAGGACCGGCCCCTGCTCGTCCGGCGCTTTGACGTCGGGCAGTCTGGCCGGCGGCGGGGCGACCACAGCCCCCTGTCCACTGGCCGTTTCCTCCGGTAGCACGGTGGTGACCGCGGCCAGCGGGTTCACCATCCCCCAGCCGAGCCCGGGATCGGGCAGCACGGCGGCCGGATGGTGGGCGGTGGCGGTCAGCCGGTGCTTCACCTGTGCCGCACTCAGCCCGGGCCGATAGGCACGGACGAGCGCAGCCACACCCGCCACAAACGGAGCCGAATAGCTGGTTCCGCTGCCGAGCCAGTGCCCAGGACCACCGGGTCCGACGCTTGTCACGTTGACGCCGGGTGCGACCAACGAAAGGAACGGCCCGGTCTGGGAGAAGTCCGCCCGCACGCCGGCCTGATCCACCGCGCCCACCGCGATGACCGACGGGTAGGACGCGGGGAAGGTCACTGGATCGCCCTGCTGGGCGCTGTTCGCCGCTGACGCCACGACGACGACGTCGTGCTCGGCCGCGTACTGGACGGCGGCGGCGAGAGCTGCGTCGGCCGTCGTGGTGCTCGCCGACATGTTGATCACCTGTGCTCCGGAATCGACGGCCTCGCGGATTCCCAGTGCCATGGCCGCGGGAGTGAGGGCGCCGACCCCTTCTCTCGCGGTGCCGGTCGCACAGCGAATCGGAAGGATCGACACCTCCGGTGCCACTCCGGCAAAACCGGTACCAGGCGCACTCGAGGCCGCAATGATTCCGGCGAGGAAAGTGCCGTGCCCATAACAGTCATCGTCGGCGCGGCTACGGAAATTCGTCGTGATGTCGAGTCCTGGCTGCACCCGTCCGGCCAGCTGGGGAATGTGCCCGTCCACCCCGGTATCGACCACGGCCACCGTGATCCCGCGGCCCTTGGTCAGTGGCCAAGCGCGCTCCGGTGCGAGCTGCTGCTGCGCCCAGGGGGTCCCGGGCTCGGTACCTTGCGGTGGTCCCAGGCAGGAGGTCTGATCGCCCGGCAATGACGCCACCGGTCCTTGGGCCCAGGCCGGCGGGGCGCCAAGCAGCACGGTCAGCAGCACGGCGCCCGCCGTCCCGGACCGCCGCGCACTCTTCATCGGGACACCGCCATGGCGGACTGTCCCGTCTCGGCCCGGAACTTCAGCATCGAGCCGGTGAGCCGGGAGACGATCCCGGGGTCATCCACCACACGCAGCTCTGCTTTCCGCCGGCGGGCGAGCACCCGGTCAAGCTTCTCGAGCACGTGGAGGTCGCGTTCGGTCAGCTCAGCTGTCACGTCCTCGTCTGGAGCCAGTTCGCGGAACAACGCCGCGGTCCTGGGTGCGATCACGCGGTCCACCTCTTCGTCTTCACTGTCTGCCTCATCGGTGCGTACGGCAAGCGCCTTGAACCGCGCTCCGGCCGCGAAGACCGTTTCGCTGATCGGGCGGCCGACGACTAGCTCGGAGGTGCGCCGAGCGGTGGCGGGCCAGATCAGCACGTCGAGGTCGGCACCCGGCAGAGTCACGTCGAGTTCCGTGCTGGCGCTGAGGAATCCGGGTTCGACCAGCAGTGACCCCGGGGCCGCGCCGTACTCGAGAGAGTCGTCGACCCGGCCCTGTCTGAGCACGGCACGGCGATGGGTCGGCAGCCGACGCAGACCCGAGACAAGACAGGGGATCTGGCCGTCCACCCCGCTCTTCCGCCCGGCTCGGACAGCATCGTTCAGCTCAGCTCCGCCGGTCTCTCCTGTCCCTAGGTAGAGGCACACCGCGACGTAGTCGGCCTTAGCCCCGGACGTACCGCCCTGCTGACGCATCGACGGCCACGCGGCCAGCGCGGCGTTCACGGTCGCGAGCGCCTGGTTGAACGCTTCACCCGCCCCGGAAGTGAAGCGGTTCTGCTCGGCGGTCGTGCTGGCGCGGTCCTTCAAGACCACGGGCGCGACCGGCCCTTCGTCCTCAGCCGGTCCAGCTACTGCCGGTTCGAGCTCGTGCACGGCCGGTTCCTGTGGTTGCGCAGGCTGCCGAACCGTCGGGGGGGCGGCGGGCTCACGGAGTGACTCCGGCTCGGCCGCAGGCGGCTCGGCGGAGACCTCTACCGCCGGTCGCCGCCGGGGTTCGGCGACCGTGACGACGGGTGCTCCGGACCAGGCGGTCGTCGGCCTTGCCGACGAGGAAGATGGATCCGTCGCCGCGACAGCGACCCGAGGAGCGAGCGACGCACTCACCGTCGCCTCGGGCTCACTCGTCGCCGCCGGCGCCGCGGGACGGACCGGATTTCCCGCGGTCCCCGCCGGACGGCTCGGTGCGGGTGTGGTTCGCACTGGCCGACGAGCTGCCGACGGGCGCTGCGTGGCCAGCCGCTCGAGTGCCGTGGCGGCCTCCGGGTCGAGTGCACCAGCCACCCGAACTCGCACCGTCGCCCGGCGGTGGGGGTCGAGCCCGCTGAGGAGGTGGTCGGCGGCGACGAGCAAGGGGATGCCGACAACTTCTCCGGGGCTTCCGAGGACCAAGCTCCAGGCCGCCGGGTCGAACGGTCCGATCTCGGCCGCGAGCTTGCCGTCCTCCCGGCGGAGCACTAGCCCTGACGGCACCACGTCGGCGAAGACGGCCTCGGTTCCGTGGCCGTGCCGGTAGCTGCGCGGCCCCGCTGTTACCCACCCGGGTGGTGGCGCGGAGATTTCGAGCACGTGCTGGTCCCCACCACCGGCGGTTTGGCTGAGCAGGGCCTGGAACGGCTGATAGCGGCCGGCCGGGCGGAACCTGAACTCCTGCCGTGAGCGCAAGGCCAGCTCGGCTAGCCAGGTATGGGCAGCGGCATCCGGAGCCATCACGACGAGCGACGGGCGTGCGTCCCGCATCCGGTTCAGGATCTCGGCCACGGCGTCCGGCGGCGCCGCCTCGCCCGGTCCGACGACGATCTGGGGAAACCGCGCGTCGGCTGGCACGGCTGACGCGGGGTGCCCGGTGCTCGCTGGTGCATCCGCCACCCGCCGCACGAGGACTCCGGCCGGAATCGGCTCGACCACCACCGGTCCGGCCGAGATCGGTCGAGCGGGACAGAGGTGCTCCCACCTCAGGACCGGGAACCGGACCCCGGCGAGCATCGCTGGGGCGTCCGGAGAGAACCGCCACCAGCCGGTGCCGCCCATGCCGTGCCCGGCAAACGCGGCCGCTCCCGGCCTGGTCGAGAACCCGCCGTCCGGGGCGTACACGTTCCGGCTGAGCATCCCGGCCAGCCAGGCTGCCCGCGCGGGCGCCGCGGCGAGCCCGGGCAGGCCGATCCAGAACGAACCAGCGTCACTGTAACGACGCAGCAAATCGGGCAGCGCCTCTACGACCGAGCCGCTCTCGCGGGCAGCTCGGGAGAGCAGCACGAACAGCTCACCCGAGCCGCCATCGGACAGTGTCGCCAAGAAACTGTCCCCTTCCTGCGGCTCATCGCGGGCATGGATCAGCACGTGCGCGCCGACCTGCTCGGCGACCAGCGACGTACCGACCGGCGCTGTCGCGTCCCCACTCATCTTCACTCCTGCCGTCCGCGCTCGCCGATGCTCCCGCTCGTCACGCCTTAAGCTGCAGATCGTTGACCGTGAGCAGAGTCAAGTCGGCCGCGCTGACCGTCGTAGCCGTCGCGAGTCTCGACGCTTGACAGTCCGTCATGCTCTCGAACACCCGGCGGGCCGTCCGCCCGTTTCCGAAGGTGCCGTCCTTCGGGATCCGCTCGAAGTAGTCCTGCAGCGCCTCACCCAGGTCCTCGTCGAGGCGGTAGTCATGACGCGCGCACTGCGTGCGCACGATCGTCACCAGTTCCTCCGCCGTATAGTTGGCGAACTCGATGGTGCGGCTGAAGCGGGACTCCATTCCGGGGTTGGCCTCGAGGAACCGGCTCATCTCAGCGGAATAACCTGCGGCGATCACGACGACGTCGTCGCGATGATCCTCCATCAGCTTGACCAGCGTGTCGATCGCTTCCCGTCCGAAGTCGGGCCCACTGCCCCCACCGCCGCTGCTGAGCGTGTACGCCTCGTCGATGAACAGCACCCCGCCAAGCGCGGTGGTGAAGGCCTCGGTGGTCTTGATGGCCGTGCCGCCGATGATCTGCGCGACCAGATCCGCCCTGGCCACCTCGATCAGGTGCCCTTTCCGCAGTACGCCCAACTGCGCCAGGATCTGACCGTAGAGGCGCGCGACGGTGGTCTTGCCCGTGCCGGGAGCGCCAGCGAAAACCAGGTGCCGTGCCATCGGCGGAGCCGACAAGCCGGCATCCTGCCGCCGCTTGGCCATCTTGTTCAGATTGACCAGCGAAGTGACCTCGCCCTTCACCCCAGCCAACCCGACCAGACCCTGCAGCTCGACCAACGGGTCAGAGGCCTGCAATGGCCGTGGCTGCGGCGGCGCAGGTTCGGGAGACGGCGCGCTCGCGGCGGTCCCGAAAGCATCGGGCACGAGGTTGTTATTCGAGATCAGATCGAGTACGACGATATCAGCCTCCGGCTTGGTCTGCCGCACGCCGCTGCCGTGGTTGTCGCGCACCGTGCAATTCGCGATCTTGACAGATTCCCCCGTGTCCAGGCGGATCCCGTCGGCGGCCCCGCCGGAGAACTCGGACTCGGTCACCGAGCCCGACGCCCCTTCGTCGAATTGACACCCTGCGCTCTTGCTGCGCTGCACCCGGCACCGCGTCAGCGAAACGTCCGCCCCGGCACCGGCGTGCACTCCGGCCGCCCCGGCCCGATCGATGGCGCCGTCGGTCAGGATCAGGGCCGCCCCCACGACGCTGACTCCCGCCGCCGCGGTCCGGCTCACGCTCAACCCGGTGAACGAGGGTCGTGCTTCACCAGTGACGGCCAGTCCCAGGCCGCCCGCACCGTCAATCTCGACGTTTTCGGCTGTACTGCGCGCACCACCGTCGATCTCAATGGCTGCCCCGTCGGAGCCGAGGACCCGGAGCCGCCGGAAAAGCGGATCGGCGTTCGCGTCGACCCGCACCCCGGTGGTGCACCCGGACACCGTGAGCCCATCGAACTCGGTGACAGCGCGATCGGTCACAGCCACCCCAACACCATCCACATCGGACACCGTGCACCCGGATACTGTTCCCCCGGCCCGGCCGGCCAGGTGCAACCCGCTCGATCGCGCGCCGCTCACGGAGCAGTCGCGAAGTCCCGGGGCACAACCCTCGGCGACGAAAACACCTTCGGCGCCCGCCTTCACCACCGAGCAGCCTTCGAGCACCACGTGTTCGGTCGTCGCGAGGTAGAACCCGATGGCACCGGCGTCGCCGACACGCAGCCGCGAAGCAACCATCGTTGCCTGCTGTTCCACCGCCACCGCCGGCTTTTCCGCACCGGAGACGACGGTGTCTTCGACCGTAAGCCGGCCGCGGCCGTTGAGGCAGATCCCGTTACCACCCACGTCGCTGACGGTGCAGAACCGGACCAGCAGAGCCCCGTCGTCGGCGACAACGATGCCGGAGGTGCCGAGTTCGGTCAGCCGGCAGGCGTCCAGCACTCCGCCGGCCGGGGAGGTGGTCACGACGCCCGCGCCGACAGCATTGCGGATTTCGCACTCGCGCATCAGCACGTTGCCTTGGTCGCGGACAAACACGGTGACCCAGCTCGTGGCGCTCAGGTCGCATTCAGTGAGTTCCAACTGACCGTGCACGACGAGCACCGCCGGGCTGTCGGCGTCGGCCGTGCGCACTGTCAAGCCTGACAGTGCCGCCGATCCGGCTTTGGACACGACGGCGGCACCAGTCTCGGCCACGACTTGAACCGTGCCGGGACCGTTCTCCGCGGCGATCGTGACCGCTCTGGTCAGGGTCAGGTTTTCGGCGTACCGACCGGGCGCCACGAGAATCGTCACCCCCTCGGCCGCGTCTGCGAGCGCCTGCCCGATGGTGCGGTACCGGTTGCCGGGTGACTGGGACACCAGCACCACGTTGTCAGTCACGTTCCTGGCCTCCCAGCCGACTTGTGTCGGTGCGTCGGTGATTCCCGCGCCAGCGCACCACCCGCTCATGCGCCGATCGACTCTGGCCCCGCACCCAGTCCGGACATGGCCAGGCCATGCCGGGTCCGGCAGCCCGCCTTCGCGAACAACCTCGTCAGGTGCTTCTCCACGGTCTTGGCACTGACCCGGAGGTGGAGGGCGATCTGGCGGTTCGTCTTGTCGTCCCTGATCAGGTCGAGGATCCGGCGCTCGACCGGCGACAGCCTGGCGAAGTGTGCGCTCGGTGGTGCCTCGCTGCCGGTGGCATCGTCCGGCCGCTCTACTTCGGTGATGGATCGCCTGAACGTCGCCGGACACGGCTGCCCTTCAATCCTGCTCAGGTGCCGACGCAATGCCACGAGGTCGGGTCGGTCTCCCCTGCTCCGGACAAGTCGTTCCGCCGCCCGCAGCGCGGTCGCGTCGTCGTTGATCAATCCCCGCACCAACAACGCCGCTTCGCTGAATCGGCCCGGCTGCGTGGTCGCGTGGTGGTTGATCTCGGCCAAGGCGCGGCCGGCCGACCGACGACGGTCGCTTTCCACCGCGATCGAAGCCAGCCGGACCAGCAGCCTGGCCAGGCCAGGCTCGTCGATGGTTTGCGGGTGCAAGGTGTACCAGCGCCAGCCTTCTGCGAGTGCGCTTTCGGCATCGCCGTCGAGATAGCGCAGCCCAGTCGCGACCCACGCACGCGTCGCCGGGAGCACTGATGGCGCCGCCGCGTCGAGCCAGGCCTTCGCCTGGCGGCTTTCCCCTCGTCGGCCGCACATCTCGGCCGCGAGCAGACGCGAGCACGCCAGCGCGTGCTCGCCGGCGCCGTACGTGAACTCCAATTCGCGGGCAGCGCTGAGCGCACCGCACCAGTCTCCACTGGCGTACCCTTCGACCACCCGGTGCTGGTGCGCCAGGAAGCCGGACGTTGGCGCGCGGTATTCCGGCCCGAGAGCCGCCCGAAGGGCCGGCACCGGATCCCGGTACGCAAGCGCTTCCGCCGCATTCGCCCCCGATCGCCGCTCCCGGCGTACCCGGCCCACGGCACCGTTGCTGGCACGCGGTGCGAACGCCGCCGCAATCTCCTCCGGGCTGACCGGCGCTCCAACGAGCCATCGATCGGCGAGGGTGAGCGGGCTGATGGCGGCATCGCCGTACGCCACGGCCTTCCGCACCGGCTCCTCGACCGGCCGGCCGGTGTGCACGGCGGCTAGGGCGGCAGCCACGGCCAGGCCGGCGCGCTCGTCGGCGGCCACGAGACCGTTCGCCCGGTGCACGGCTTCGGCCACAAACCCGCCGAGCCGCTCGTAGTCTCCCGTGTGGACGAGCGCGCTGACCATCTCTGACCGCAGGCGGCTGCCGTCCACGCCGTCGCCGCCGTGCCACCAGGCCGCATAGCGGTAGGCGACCGTCCGTCTGCGGTCCTCCGGTGCTACTCGGAGCGCGGCCTCCCGCACCGGTCCAGCCAGCTCTGGCCGGACCGGCATGAACCGCCCGGCCGCTGCGATGTGAGCGGCCGCACTGATGTCCGTGGCCGCGCTCCGGCCGGCGATCGCCGCGTGCATCCTCTCGGCCGCGGCCGAACCGGCCCGCTCGGCCACGAAGGTTGCCAACGCGGGACAGCAGCAGGTCAGACGTCCGGTCCCGCTGTACCGGAGAACTCCGTCGGCGACGAGCCGGTCCGCCACCGTCCCGTATTCCGCTGCCGTGCCGCCCATCGCCTCGGCGAGCACCGGGACGTCTCCGGCTGTGAGGCCCGCTTCGCTAGCGGCCAGGAGGACGATTTTCGTCCCGGACTCGCCGTGCCGCGCCACCGCGGCGGTCAGGACGTGGCCGGGAGGCAGGGCGATGGCACGACCGGGGTCACGTAGGCACCACCGGCCGCCCGCGATCGCCAAGCGGTCTCGCCGCAGCAGTTCGGCCACTGTCGTCACCAAGGTTCCCGGATTGCCGTACCAGCTTTGCAGCGCGTCCCGCAGCGCCTCGCGGGTGCGTCCGTCCAAAGGTACGGCACCGATTTGTCTGAGCAGCTGTTCGCTTTCCTCGGCAGGAAGGGGTGACAGGTCGATCACGCGATCGGCGAAATCGCAGAGTCGCCATTTCTCGCTGCCGTCGGAGTCGCCGGTGGCGGTCGCGACGACGTGGTGACCGGCGCGTCGGACGGCCGCGAGCAGGGGGACCGATCGCGGGATACGATCGGCGTCGTCGATCAGCACCCCGAGCGGCCGTCCGGAACCGAGCCGGCCGAACAAAGTGGTCAGCGCCGTAAGCAAACTGGTCTTCCGCGCCGGCGAAGCGTAGCTTTCGGGCGTGCACAACCGGCTCACCAGCTCGATGGCCTCGGCCAGCCGGGGGTCGGCGTCCATCAGCTCGAAGCTTTTGCGGACCGCAGTCAGTACCGAGTGGACACCGAAGAGATCCCATCCCTCACGTGGACCGGTACCGGAGATTTCAAGCACCCCGAATCCGGCCTGCGTCAGTTCTCCGGCCACCTTCGCAGCCAGTGTGGACTTGCCCCCACCGCGCTCGGCGCGCAAGACGACGAGTTCGGCACGCTTCCCGTTCCATCGCAAGGCGTCGACCACAGCACGCCGGCTGGCCAGGTCAGCACGCTGCCGTCCCATGCGGACTTCCCTCCACCCCGATTCCATCACTTCGTACCGACGTTACGACCGGATCGAGCCAAGGCGGCATCGGAAGACGAACCAGCAGCAGACCGTGCACGAAATACTCCGACACCGGATAGACCGGACGCGCCCGGTGTGGTATCTGCCCCCACCGGATGGGAGGACTCTTGGGGCAGATCCGTCTGAAGAACGACTCCTCGACGGGCGCCCCGACCGGTAGAAGCCGTGTGAATCCTTAACGTCAACCAAGTTCCGTCACTCGAGTCCCCCCTCCTGTGAGTGCCGGAGCGGCGCCGGGGTGACCGGCCGGGCCGTCGGCATCGGCGATCCGGCCGGCCGCCTCTCCGGCCGGTCGTGCTCAGCGGCTCGCCGATGGCGGTTCGTCACACGGTTCTTTTCGGCCCTGGGGGGAGAAGTTCTCGTACGTATGCACCGGAGGCCAGTTCATGTTTTCGCTGGCGCCCGGCCGGACGTCGCTACCGCGAGGGGGTTTTGTGCTCGAGGCGATCGGAGCGGCCACCACCCCGCTCGTTCTGGTCACCGGCTTCGCCGGCACCGGGCGGACGGCGCTGCTCACCGATCTCGCTGATATTTTTGCCCGCCGCGGGGCAACAGTGTGGGGCATGCGGTTTACCACCGGTGGTGAGCCAGTGCCTGCCCAGTTCGGGACTGCGACCTACCCTGGCGACACTGCCGGTTCAGGCACCACGGACCAGGTAGTTCCCGCCGGGCGGCCCCAGGTGCTGGCACTGCCCGGTTCTGACGGTTCGCCGTGGCCGTGGACGCCCATCCGCCCAGTTGACGGAGCCGGTCACGATCCCCACGTCGCCCGGCGGGCAGCCGCCGCGGTTGCCGCCCCGCTCCTGCGCAGCGGCGGCGAGACCGTTCTCCTCGTTGATGACGTCCAGTGGATCGACCTGGATTCGCTGGCAGTACTGGCCGCCTTGGTCCGGCGACTGGCCGGGACCCGGACAAGGTGCGTCTGCACAGCCCGGATTCCCACACGCACCGCAGCGGCCGAATTCCCCGCAACCTTGCGGGCCCTCCGGGCGGAAGGCCTCGCCCAGACGTTCCGGCTGTCGCCTTGGCCACGCCAGAAGGTAGCCCGTGAAGTAGCCGCGGTGCTCCGGGCTTCGCCCGAGTCCGCACTCATCGAGCAGGTGTTCTCGGTCAGCCGCGGAGTGCCTGCTGCGGTCCGGGATACCATCGGAATGCTCCGGCGCGAGGGACGCGCACAGGTCGTCGACCGGCGGGCGTACCTGACCCTCGGCGGGCACCCGACCGAGGGGCCTGAAGCAGGTCGGCTCGTGCTCCGGATTCGCGAACTGGGGCCGACCACGTATTCGGTGGCCAAGGCCGTCGCGGTGTTCGCCCCGCTGGGCTCCGCGGTTCCCTGGCTGGTGGAGAAGGCTCTTGACCTGCCACCCCGGGACGTTCTCGAAGCACTCGACTCGCTTAGTGCGTCCGGCGTCCTCCACCGCGGCCGACGGGGTGCTTCGTGGCGGTTCTCCATTCCGCTCGTGGCCGCCGCGCTCGAGGCGAGCCTCGGCCCGCTGGAACGCCGATCGCTCGCGGCGGCCGCGGTCTCTGCGGTGTGGTCGGGCGCGGCCCGCTGCGCGGACGACGACCACCTCGCCAACCAGATCGCGAACGCCGGCGCACTGGTGGACCGGGAACGTGCCCTGGGCGAGTTGCTCACCCGGGCCGCTGCGGCACGGCCGGAGCGCCTCGGGCTGGTCCTGCGCTGGCTGGCCGCGGCCAGCGAGCTCTCCACCGACCGCTCCCGGCGTGCGATGGTCCTGTTGCTGCACACCGCGAGCTGTCACCAGTACGGCGATCACGAAAGCAGCCTCCGCGGCGCTCGCGCTCTGCTCGACGAGTATGCCGATCATCTCGGCCCGGACGCTGCCCAGGAAGTCCAGCTCATCGCCACGCAGGCGATGTTCTGCCTCGGTGACGTGGCCGCCCTGCACGCGCTGGCCGGGGCTCAGCAGAGCTGGGCCGGCCGCAGCGAGGACCACGTCGTTGCCAGAGCGGCCGCCGCCGCACTGCTCGATCAATGGGCGACGGCGCGGGATCTGCTCGCCGCGGGGTCCGGGCAATGGCGGTCGGGCAACCCTACGTCGGCTATGCACGGTGAGCTGCTCGCGGCACTGGCCGATCTCTGGGGCGGCCGCCTCGACCGTTTCGAGGCGAGTCTGGCGTCGCGTGCGCTATGGCTTTTGCGCGGCACCTCGCGCCACCGGCTGGACCAGGTTCGTTCGCACGTGACTGCCTTGCTCGTCATCGGGGATCCGGACCGGGCCGAGGAACTGCTCTCCGCCGAGCATCTCACCACGGACGACCTGCCCTTGCACGCCCAATCTGCGCTGGCGGCACTTCGTGGCCGACCTGGGCAGGCCGTCGACCTGACCCGGCGCAGCCTGGCGGTCGAGCAGCATCGCCATGATCCAGGTCACGCCGGCATGGTGCACGCGACGATCACGCTCCTGGTCCTGCAGGGCAGGCTGGCCAGCGCCCGCGAGCTGCTTCGCCTGGCCCGAGCACGGCCCTGCGTCTTCACCCAGCTCGTCGACATCGCCGAGACCCGGCTCGACCGGGCGCTCGGCGACAACGGTCGAGCTGTCGCCAGGTTGACGGGGACGGTGCAGGCCATCGTTGAGCGCGGCCTGGTCGCCGGGGCGGAATTGTGCTGGGCGGAGCTGGCGGACCTCGCACTAGAAAGGGGGGATTACACAGCCGCGTGGTCGGCGCGCGACGCTCTCACCGAACTCGCTGCCACCATGCCCACCGCCCGCGTCGTGCTCCACGCGTCGCTGGTGCGGGCGACGGTCGACCGAGACCAAGACGCCGCCTTGGAGTGCCTGGAGCTGGCCCGCCGACGGGCCCAGCCGCTCGAACTGGCCGTGGTGCTGGAACGGCTCGTCCGGCACGGTGCCGCGGAACCGGAATCACTGACCGAGGCGTACGAGCTGCTGGGCGGCCTCGACGCTCTGCTGGCGCGAGCGTGGCTGCGGAATCTCATGCGTGAACATTCCGTGGCGGTGCGCGGCCGGACGAACACGGTCATCGAGAACGAGCGGCTGCTGGCTCTGCTGGCAGCCGACGGGCTGACCAACAAGCAGCTTGCGACGGCCTTGAGGGTCAGCGAGAAGAGCATCGAAGGTCGGCTGAGCCGGCTGTTCACCCGCTCTGGGCACCGCTCCCGGATCGAGCTGGCCACGGCCGTGCTCAACGGTGAGCTGAGCCGGTGGGCCTGATCTGCTCACTGTCCTCTGGGCCTCGCAAAGTCCCGGATGGCGTCGGCGTAGAACCGCATGGACACCGGCGAAGCGGGATTGACCAGCACGTCCACCCCGGTGGCGGGCAGCGCGGCGGCTAAGTCTGCCAAGGTCACCTCGCGCCAGCCGGCGGCCTTCGCGTGGCTCTCGTGGCCGGGCGAGCTGGCCACCAGTACGACGAACACCCCGTCAGGTGCGGGTTCGACGAGCACGACCCCCTGCTCGTCCACCGCGATTCTGAGGGTGGAGTACCGGAGAGCGTCGGCGAGGTGCTCGGGCTCGCCTTCTCCCCGCCTCAGCAGCCGCAGCACCCCGTCCAGCGGGTCCAGCGGGGAATCCGGCGAGCTCGGCCGGTAGTCCGGATTCGGGACGAACCGTTCCGGTTCGCTGTTGCCGGTCATCACCAGGGCACCGAGAACGACTTCGATCGGCGCTTCCTGCGCGTCTTCGGTGTTATTCCAGGCGGAATCGAGCAAGAGCAGGACGTGCCCTTCAGCAGACGGCTCTGGCTCAGCGGGCTCCGGCGGCACTGACGGCGCGGTCATCAGAGCCTCACCATACCCGGCAGCAGGTCCAGTTTGGCGGCCAGGACGGCCGGGATCCCTTGGTCGAGGTCACCCGCCTTGCCGGCTTTGGCCGCTGCCTGCCGGAGCTTGGTCTCCGCAAGCCGGTCAACCGAAATCCGGTTGGCGACTGCTCGCCCCTCGGCGTCGATCTCCCGCGCTGACAGCTCTCGCAGGAAGATCCGGCCTCGAGCATCGGTCGAGGGCTCGGCGACGGCAAGGACCTTGAACCGGGTTCCCGGCAGGAAGACAACCCGACTGGACCCCTGCCGGGGTTCCAGCACTTCGGTTATCCGCCCGGTCGCCGACCAGATGAGCAGATCGGTGTCGCCCTCGCCTGCGGCAAGCTCGGTAAGGACGTTGAAAAAGCCCCATTCGGCGAGTACGGGATGTTCTCGGCAGAAGTCCCACTGCCAGATCGTCGGAGTGAGCGTGGTCGCGGTGCTCCCATGATGCGATGGCAGCCGGCCGAGACCTGCGGCCACGCACCGGCCTAGCCGCACATCCGCATCGGCTGGACCGGTACGGAGAGCCCGGTCGAGGTCCCCGGTGCGCCCGGCGAGGTAGAGGCGTGCCGCCACCAGATCGGCCAGCGCGTCCTCGGCCGGCGACCTCCCGGCGAGCCGGGGATGCCGGGCCAGGATGTCTGCTACCGGCCCGGCTTCGGTGTCGAACGAGGATCGCCACGCCTCTCGCAACCAGGCTCGATCGGCACTCAGATCGGTGCCCGGAATGGCGGCCTTCCCCTCGGTCGGCACCGGCTGGGGTCGCTCGTCCGGCCAGTCCACGGGAGCCGGCTCAGCGATCCCGGCGCGCACGGCTGCCTGTGTGATCGCTTTTGCCGGGAAAACAAAGCCCTCGGTGCCGAGCAGGCGGCTTAGAGCCGGCAGCGACGGCACGGAAAGCCGCGTTGTCACCTCGGATTCGTAATCGGCGACTTCCGGCTCAGGTGACGCGCCGGCATCCTGCGGGAGTCCCTTGGGCCCGGTCGGTTCGCCGGCCGGGCGGAGCTCAATTGCGAGCCGGGTCTGGTGATCGAGACGCTCGCGTACCTCCTGGGCCAGGCCAAGCATCCGGTTCGCGTTCGTGACTGCCGGACCACCGGCGCTGTAGAACAGGTACGGCTCCCTCGGGTCCGCTCGGACGCCACGGATGCCTTCCGGATCTTCGAGCGTCTCGGCGGGGCGAAGCCAAAGCCCCGCCGGCACCACTTCGAGAACGACATCCGGGCCGTACCGGTAAATTCCAGGGGCTATCTCCGGCAACTCGGGTATGGGGGCGCGGTGAGCGAGCCGGTCCGGTGCTCCGGACAGGCCCGGCCGGTAGCCGAAGAGCTGGATGAACGTGTTCCATCCGTGCGATCCGTCCGGCCGAATCGTGAAGACTTGATGAGCGTCCAAGGGTCCGGCGGGCATGCCAGCGTAGAGCCGAACCTGCTCGCCGAGCAGGTCGGCCAGCACGCGGCCAAGTGGCGTCTCGCCGGACAGCCGTACCGGACCGTAGTGCACGAAGCACGCCCGGGCCCGGACGTCCGCAGGCAGCCGTGTCCAAAAGCGGCGAATCGCTTCGGGGTCCAGCTCCGGCATGTGCTGCCCGTTGAGCACCACGGTCAGCGCGTCCGGGCGATACGGCAGGGTGCGGGTCAGTCGCGCTCGGCTCACCGCCAGCCAGCGCGGGTCACCGTCGGCCCGCAACCAGACCCCGGCAGGCAGCGGCTCGGCGCCGCTGGCCGGTCCGATCGGGACAACCTGCGCGACAGCCTGTGACTCCCAGCCCGGGCGCGGATGACGGCTGCCCTCTCGCACCGGGGGCCGCCCTGGCGCAAACCTGCTCCATCCGCCACTTCGGAGCGCTTGCACGAACAGGCCGCCGTTGGCTGCGGCCAGGACGAGCCCTTCGGAAGCGACCACCGTCCGGCCGAGGTGCCCCGATAGCCACTCGCCGATAGACCAGCCGGCCTGCCGGAACGGCCCGGTCACTACCAGCCGGATGGCTCTCGCGCTATCGGGCACCTTCGCCGCGAAGGCCGCCCAAGCCGAGCTCGGCGAACCTTCGGGCAGGTCCACCACGACCAGGTCGTGGTCCGCGTCGGGCGCCACAGACGTTGCCAGCAACCTGGCTTCGGCGGTCATTCCGGCCGGTGCATGGCACACCAGCGTCGGCCCGCACTCGCTGATCGCCACCTCGGACGCGGCCGATGTACGAGTGCGCCACCTGTCCAGCAAAGACAATGGTCCTGCCCTTCTCTCGGCGCCCCTCAGGTTCGCCTATCGGCGTCGTTGCCAGGCGAGGCCAGGCGGCTTCCGGGATAGGACTCTGGATATCCCTCACGAACACGTCTCCTGCTTCTCCGCGGGTCGGCTCCTGCTGTGGACACGCCATGGAGACGGCGTGAAGACCGCCGCGGCAAGCTTGATCAGGTCAAGTCACTCCCGTTCGAGAGGAGAACGCCGTGCAGCCGGTCAAGGTCTTGGTCAGCGGCTCCGATCCGATCACGCGCGCCGGGGTCTCGGCGCTACTGACCGCCTCGCGAGACGTGACGGTCCTCGCCGACGCCGAGTGGACGCAGGCCGACGTCGTCGTGCTGGCCGAAGACGTCGTTGCGGGTGCCCAGCTCGATCAGGTTCGCCAGTTGCGTGCGGGCACGGCCGGGAAGCACCGGACCAAGGCCGTCCTCGTCACCGGCCGGTTCAACGAAAACGATCTGATGTTCGCTGTCCAGTGCGGTGTAGTGAGCGTGTTGCCCAAGAAGTACGCGGCGGGAGCGGAGCTCCTGTCGACGGTGCTCGGAGCGGCCGCCGGCTCAGCCAGGCTGCCCCGGCCGCTGCAAGCGGCGTTTCTGAGGCAGACGGCTGCCCTGCGCGATGAAGTGCTCCACCCGCACGGCCTTACCCTCTCCGGCCTGCTGATGCGCGAACTCGACGTCATCCGGCTCCTGGCAGAGGGCTTCCGCACGGACGAGATCGCCTCGAAGCTCCAGTTCTCCGAAGGAACCATCCGGACCACGCTGTACGGGGCGATCAAGCGGTTGGGCCTGGTGAACCGGCCACACGCAATCTCCTACGCGATCAGGACCGGCGCGCTGGCGGCCTGACACCGAGCAGCGACGAAACACCCGGGGAGATAGCCCGATGATGAACCACTCTCGTATCCACGCAGCGCGCATCGCACTCGGGGAGATAGCCCGATGAACCACTCTCGTATCCACGCAGCGCGCATCGCACTCGGCGTCACCGCGGTCGTACTGGCACTAGCCGTCAGTGACTGCGCGGGCGGGAAAACAGCCTGGTCCGCGTCGATCTGGGCCTTCTCGTCTTTGGGTGATTTCGGCGGACTTCCTCTTGCCCGCCACCACGGCGCTCACCCCCGCCTGGCTCAGGTGCGCGCGCTACTGCAACTGCCCGACAGGCTATAGACCAGCTGTTACCACGACGGTCGTTGTAGCTCCTTCGGGATGCCGTCCCGAGAGACGGCGCCGAGCTTGTCCAGGACCCGGGTGACGTGTGCCTGGACGAGCCGGCGAGAGAGGCCGACACGATCCGCGATCGTCGCGTTCGAGTGGCCCTCGGCGACCAGTCGTGCGATTTTGACCTCCAATGTGGACAGCGTCTTCCCGTTGCTCTTCGGCGTTACCAGATCGGCCGAAAGCCTCTCAGTCGCGCCACACCCCAAGAAGCGAGCCTCCGCGCGACGCAAATTCCAGTCGGCGGACAGCTCCGTATACACGGCGATCATCTCTTCGAATGCCGTGCGTGCCTCTTCGTCGCGGTCCAGGCCGGCCAGGAGCATCGAAGCGTCTTCGAGTGCCTTACCCAGTTCGACGAGCCGGCCGACCCGCCGGTAATGGGTGGCAGCGGAGAGCACTGGCCCGGGGTCACGCTCGACCAGTCCGTGACACCAGTCGGCCGCCATCGCGGCGCGGGCCGCGACGCGCTCTTTCGCGGCTTCCTCGTCGCAGATTCGTACCGCGCGCATCGCCCGATCGCTGTCGCCAGCCTCCAGTGCCAGCTGCACGATCGACGGCAGCCACTGGTGCCGAAGCATCATCGGGGAAAACTCGGGGTTCAGGATGGGATCGAGTACTTCCAGCGCCCTTCCGGTGTCTCCGTGCTGCAAGAAACTGAGCGATTGGGCGAAAAGCAGGAAGTCGACGGCCTCGCGTTCGGCCTGCGTCGTCGACGGGTAGTCGTCGATGGCTTCGAGTTCGGCCGCGGCGCGGATGGTGTCCCCACGCTGACCGCAGATCAGAGCGGCGACTCCGTGCAGCAGCAGGGCGGCGGCAGGGGGTTCGCGCAGGCCGAAGAAGGTGATGGCGGGGCCGTCCTCGGCCACCAGGTCCACTTCGACAAGCGCGTCGTCCCACTTGCCCATCCAGTAACCGTGCACCGCCGCCGACACCTGCAGATGATTGGTTAGACCGTGGACATCGGCGATCCGGCGGGCCGTGTTCAGGGAACCCCCAGCCTCGGCGAGCCGGTCGAGATTCTGCAGCGTGAACACCCGGTTGTCGAGCAGATCCAACTTGAGGTCGACCAGTGAATCGACGTCGCTCAGCACCGTGATGGCGTTGTCGACGTGATCGAGCGCCACTTCGTGATCCCGCTTCACCGACGAAGTCAGCCACAGGGTCTGCAACGCGTGCGCGGTGAGGTACTCGTCGCCGTCCGCGTCGGCCACGGCCTTCTGACCGGCGGCTTCGACGTGGTCGAGGTCGGCGAGGTCACCGCGGCGGAAGTTCGCCAGCAGATGCCGGTGCCTACGGCGCCAGAGTTCGGGCACTCGGGGATCGTCGACCGCGGCACTGAGCGCCTCGACGGCTCCGGCGAGATCGCCCCGGCGATAGCGCATCGCCGCCAGCAGCTGCCGCATCTCCGCAGCCCGAGCAGGATCGACTGCCGTCGATGACAGAAGCCGGGCCAGCTCTTCGGGCCGCTGCCCCAGTCGGAACTGGACCTTGACCAGGGCGGCAGCGATGTCCTCACGGCGTGGATCCTCGGCCGGGCACACGTCGAACGCACGGAGCAGCAGATCCACCGCGATCAGGGGAGCCCGGTTCGAAAGCGCATCGTGATTCTCAGCGAGCCACCCCATGACCCACGGGCCGGCGACGTCAGTCGCAGCCATCTGCTCGGCGATCCGGCTCACCGGCGCCCCGGCACCGGCGATCGCTTCGGCAGCCCACCGGTGACGAGCCGCCCGGGCCTCCGGCGGGATGCTGTCGTAGAAGGCCTGGCGGAACAGCGGGTGCTGGAAGGCGAGGTGGGTGCCCGCATCGACGATCTGGCTCGCAGCCAACCCTTCTTCGAAGATCGCGAGCAGATCTCGCGGACTTCGTCCGGTCACGGCCGCCACGTCAGTCGCGGTGAATTCCGTGCCGAGAACCGAAGCCCAGCGCAGGGTTTCACTCGTCTCGGCGGACAGCGCACCGAGGTGCCTGCCGATCATGTCCATCAGGGAGTACGGCGCATTGTAGGCCACCGACTCCTCCAGGTCGGCCACTCCGTCTATGGTGGTCACCGCGTGCTCACGCAACATCGTCCCGGTGAGCTCAGCGAGGTACAGCGGGTTTCCGGCAGCGTGGGCCACCAGTTCCCGCAGCCGCGGGCCGACCTTGGCGCCGACGAGATTCTCCTGCAGTTCGACGGCTTCGGCGGTCGAAAGCAGGCCCACGTTGATGATTTCCCCGTTCCGGTCCTCGATGGCCCGCCGCAGCCTGGCGAGGTGGGGGGGCCTGGGGACCGGCCGCGCGGCCGCGATGAGCAGCAGCGGCGACTGCCTCGTCGCCGCAGTGAGGCGTTGCCACAGCAGCACGCTGGCTTCGTCGGCCCATTGGACGTCATCGATGACCAAGATCAGAGGAGCTCTCCCGCACAGTTCGTCCACCAGTTCCAGCAGGCGGGATACCGAGGCAGCGGCGGGGTCGCGATCGCCCCAGATGCTCGTTCGTGCCTCGTTGTCGGACCGGTCGGCAGGCCAGGATCCGCCCGGGTTCCCGCCCATCCCGACGCAGGTGAACACGACTTCCAGAGGAATCCGGCTGGACAGTTCCGCCGCAGTCGCCCAGCCGATCTGGCAACCCCGGTCGGCTACATCGGCCAGGGCTCGGGCCAGCAGCTCGGTCTTCCCGATGCCTGGGACCCCTTCGAGCCACGCACTGCCCCCACGTCCGTCGCAGACCTGGTCGATCAACTCGCGCAGCCGTTCGAGCTCCGCCGTCCGGCCGACGAAGGCGGGGTGCGCACCAGTCTCGAACCGCCGGGCGAACTGGGTGGGCAGCACCGAGAGCAAAGCCGGCTGGGGCCCGGTAGGCCGGTAGTCGAGCCCGGGGTCACGGGCCAGAAGCCGGGCGTGGAGCTGCTGGAGCGCGGCTCCCGGTTCGACGCCGAGCTCCGCGACCAGCGTGGCCCGCACTTCCCGGAACACCGCGAGCGCCTCGTGGTGCTGGCCGCTGCGGTGGAGGGCGATCATTTGCATCTCCCGGAACCCCTCGTGCAGTGGGAATTCCGCAGTGAGCGTCGCCAGCTCCGCGATCACCTCGGTGTGCTCGCCCATTGCCAGCATGGCTTCTGCACGCCGCTCGAGAGCGGTGAGCCGCAGCCTGTCCAACCGGGTCCGTTCGTCCTCCGCGAACGGACCCGGAAGGCCGGATAACGGCTCCCCCCGCCATTGGGCGAGCGCCTCGTCGAGAGAGGCCATCGCAGTATCCGGTTGCTCTTTCTGCGCGCGGGCGATCAGCCGTTCAAAGGTCAGCGCGTCGATCGCCGTCGGCTCGACGAGCAGTGTGTACCCGACGGGCCCACTGCTCAGCACGCCGCTAGCTTCCCCTCTCCCCCGCCCGGGTTCGAGAGCCCGGCGCAAGCCCGAGACGTAGGTGTGGATGCTGCCGTCGGCAGTTACCGGGGGCTGCCCGCCCCATAGCGCGGACACCAGTTCCGTCCGCGTCACCGGATGCCCGGCGCGGGACGCGAGCACGGCCAGCACAGTCCGTTGCCGCGTGGGCCCGGCTTTGAGCTCGGTCTCTCCACGCCATACCCGGAGCGGGCCCAGTACCTGGATCCGCAGCCCAGTTCCGCTGTCGGTCATTCCGTCCTGTCCTTAAAGCGCGTTGACGAAGTGCCGGGGCGACTGACTGAGGAACCGGGTCACCTCGTCGACCCGTCGGATCCCCCATACGGATCCAGCCTGGTGGTACCGCTGCATCGCCGCCCGCGACGCGTCGAGCGCCTCGGCTGTTCGTCTCGCGCGGGCGAACAGCCAAGCTGCGTCCTCGAACGCGCGGAGAGCGAGCTGAGTGACGACATCGTTGTCAGCCATCAGCTGCGCCAATTCGAGCATGGCGTCGGCATCACCGCTGACGAAGATCTCGCAGTACCGCCGCAGATACCGTTCGCCGTGCGGTTCCGCCGGTTCGGCTTCCGCCGCGCGCTGCACTTGTTCGAGACGCCGCGCATCCCCCAGCCGCAGGGCGAACCGCGCCAGGCGAGGCAGCCACAGTCGCCGGGCCGACAACGGAACACCCGACTCCGCGAGCCGGAGCAGAGCTTCCATCGCTTCGGCCGGCCTGCCGCGCAACTCGGCCAATTCCGACTTCGCCACGAGCAGGAATTCGTAACCGGGCACGCCGCCACCTGCCTCACCGGCGCACTCGGTAGCCGCGCACAGCCTCAGCTCGGCTGTCTTCTGGTCGTCCCGCTCCGCCGCGAGCAACGCGGCCACGCTGTGGATCAGCACACCCAGCCGACGCTGGACATAGGAGGCAAGCCGTGGTTCGACATCGGTGAGCGCGTCCAGTTCCCGCTGGGCGTTGTCGCCGTCCACGGTCCAGTACCGCTCCACGGCCTGCGCTACGAGGATCCCCGCGGGCAGCGCCTGTCGGACCGCCAGCTGCCAGGACGCGGTTCCCGCGGCTACGGCAGCCCGACTGGCGTCGTCCAGCAGCGTCAGATCGTTCACGTCCCGTGACGGCTCGTTCCCCCGCGATTGCTCTCCCGCCAGGGCGTCCAGCAGTCGCTCGTGACGCTCCCGCCAAGGCGAGCCCACCCGTGGATCCGCCAGCGTTCGCCTCGACTCGAGGTCCGCCCCGTCAAGCTGCCCCCGGCGGAACTGCAGATACGCGAGGATCCATCGCATCTCGCCGACGAGCTCCGGGTTCGCGGTCCTGGCCAGGATCGACCGGGCCTCGACATCCGCGTCTCGGCCCATCCAAAAAAGCAGACGCACGAGCACAGCAGAGTGCTTCTCGCTCTGGTGCTGTTCCCTGGGCGCCGAGCCGATGGCCCTGCGGAGCAATTTCACCGCGAGACCGGGTTTCTCGGCCGCGATGTCCCCAATATGAGCTGCCAGCCAACCCCGGGCCCAGGAGTCCATCGCGATCGACGTCGCCGCCAACTGCTCGGCGACGTATCCCGGCGACGCCCCGGCGCTCACCAGAGCTTGGGCGAAGTTACGGTGCAGCCACGACCGGACCGAGCCAGGCACTTGGTGGTACAGCGCCTGCCGAACGACTTCGTGCGGGAATCGCAGCAGTTCACGGTCATTTGCGAGAATGCCCGACGCCAGAGCCTCTTCCACCGAACTGGTCAGCTCCGCCGAGTTCTGCTCACCGGTCGCAGCGAGATGCGTAAGGCCGAACTCCCTACCGAGCAAGCTGGCCCACTGCAGCATCGAGCGAGTCTGAGCGGTCAGGAAGGACAGGTGATTGCCGATCCGAGCGGCTAGCTGCGATGGCACATCCGGGGCGTCACCGCGGATGGCGATCCGTCGCGGTGCGGCTAGATAACTCCCGATGATCTCCAACAGGTAGCGCGGGTTCCCACCCCCGCCGTCCAGCGCGGCGCGCAGTCCGCCGCTCATTCGCGTGTCGGCCTGTCGCTCGGCAAGGTGGAGAATCTCCGTCTCGCTCAGCGGCGTCAGCGAGATGACCTGGCCAGAGCTGACCACGCGCGCCCTGACCCGCTCGGCCGTCACGCTGCGGGGTCGCGGCCTGCTCACAGCGATGAGCAGCAGGGGTAACCGGTCGCACAACCGGGCGAGACGCCACCAGGCCCCTGCGCTTGCGTCGTCCACCCATTGGAAGTCGTCGGCGACGAAGATCAGCGGGCCGTTTGCGGCCAGCCCGGCCAGGGCCTCGATCAACCGGTCGAGGTCCTGGGCCACATCGTCCCGGAGCAGGCTGGAGGCGGGTGCTTCGCCCATGACGGCGAGACAGTCTCGCACGAACTGGGCCGGAGTCGCGCTGTCCAGCTCCTGCGCGGTGACCCAGCGGAGGACCGCTTCGGAACCCGGCGGACCGTAAAAGGCTTCGGCCAGCAACGCCGTCTTGCCAATACCGGGCTCGCCTTCCAGCCAAACGACGCAACCACGTCCGGCCTGGAGAGCGGATACCGACGTTCGCAGGGACTTCAGCTCGTCTTCCCGGCCTACAAAGGTCTCCGGTCGGCCGGGACGCTCGGCGGTCTCCGCCGCAGTGGCCGGCGGCCGCTCCGTCCTCGCAGCCGTCCTGCCCGCGAGCAGTTGGCGGTGCAGCTCGTGCAACTGGCGGCCGGGCTCAATCCCCGATGCGTCGAGCAGCTGAGTTTGCAAATCTTCGAACACCGCGATCGCCTCGGCCACCCGATTGTTCTTCGCGAGCGCCTGCATCAGGAGGCCGGCCACCGGCTCCCGGAGGCCGTGTTCCCGGCGCAACGCGGTCAGCTCGTAGATCAGGTCGTCCACATCACCGAGACCGAGTAAGATCTCTGCGCGGCTCTCCACAGTCGCCAGCCGGAGCTCGCCAAGCTTGGCGCGCTGCATGTCGGCGAACCGGCCTGGCAGGCCGGCCAGCGCCTCGCCTCGCCACAGGCCGAGCGCCTGATCCAGGTCCTGCAGCGCGTCCTCATCTCGGCCCGCCCTACGATGTTTCGCCGCCGACCCACGGAGGGAGTGGAACCGATTGACGTCGACACAGTCCTCGCCGATGCGGAGCGAGTATCCGGCACCCACCGACGCCAGCAGCCCGTCACCGGACCGTGGACGGCGCTCAGGTTCGAGCACCTTGCGGAGTGCGGAGATGTAGGAGTAGATGCTGCCGCTCGCGCTCGATGGTGGCTCATCGCCCCACAGGGCGTCGGACAGCACCTGACGCGAAACGGTGTGACCGGCGGATATACCGAGCACAGCTACGACTGTACGCCGATGAACAGAACCCAGATCAAGTTCATTGTTGCCCTTCCAGGCACGTATCGGCCCGAGGACCTCCAAGCGCAGGCCGCGGTAGCTGTCCACCATTGATCTCCTCCTCGGGCTCGCGCCCGACGAGCGTGAGGTCTCGATTGCACATCAGGGCAGCCTCCTTCACACTTTCGCGCACGAACTATGCAGATCCCCCAGATCGCCGTAGATTTAAAACAATGACAGCATCAAGACACATCGTCGGAATGAAGCGCGACAAATCCCGGTAGACCGTCGCCGCTTCGGTCGCAGACTCCTCACAACTGCCATCGTCAGACGTTCTTAGTCAGCTGACAACCTTCAGATGCTGTCAACGTAATTCACTCGAACAGACGATCATTTTACCACGAAATCTCCCGAACAGAGTACTGATGATCAACCAAGTGTAATCACTCAGACGGAGTTACCTGCAAGGGAGATTGCTTCCCGTTGGGAAGCAAACAGGTAGTGATCGTTTTCTGGGTCACGTGAAGCCGGTCGCACCTTCGTACCGCTGCGACGAGTGGCTGAGTCAGCACCCGAGCACCGGGTCCGGCCGGGAGCCGCATGTTCCACGTCCGCGCCGTCACACTGACCGGCCAGCACCTGACCGACCACAGCCCGGGAATCCTTGCCTCACTGCGAGCAGGACTACTCCATCTCGTGGATCTTCCGCCCATCGGCATCAGAACTACCGGACGACGGCACCGACCACTCATGCTTATCCGATGCCCTAGTGATCTCTTCTTCTTGCTCGGCGACGATACGCTCGACTATGTCTTCGAAGAAGATGTCCATCACTGGCTCCTCTCACACGGTGTCCACACCCCACGATAAGCCGAGACGTCGCAGCAACCGTGAGACAAGCCGTTCTGGCTCGTAATTCTGCCCGAATTCCTACGCTTCGAAGCGGCCGCTACGCAGACGTGCAGAGCGCGTGGAGAATACGTGAAGAGCGCCCCGCCACGCTGAGAATCCTGCATCGCAGCGAACCCGGAGGAGTACATGGAGAACGTCAGCGTGGCGGTCCGCGCCTTGGATCCCATCACCGTCGCGGGACTCACGACCATCCTCGGCTCGGACCCCGGCGTCACGGTCACCACGAGCCGCGAACGCGAGCACGTGGATGTCGTCGTCGCGGCGTTTGAGGAGATTTCCTGCCAGGGCATGGACCTCCTGCGCGCCGCTGCCGCCGATCTGGGACGACCCATCGTGCTCGCCGTGCGAAACATCACCGAAGCGGACCTGCTAGTCGCAGTCGAGTGCCGGGTGATGGCGATTGTCTCCCGCGGCGGGGCGGCCGACGGACGCCTTGTCGCCGCCGTCCGCGCCGCCGCGGCCGGAACTGCAGATCTGCCTCCCGACTTGATGGGCAGGCTGGTCGATCATATGGAGCGTCTGCACCGCGAAGTGCTCGAACCGAGCAACCTGACCGCCTCGAGCCTATCCAGCCGAGAGATTGACGTACTCCGCCTCATGGCCGACGGACTGGACACCGCCGAGATCGCCCGCACTTTGCGGTACTCCGAGCGGACCGTCAAGAACATCGTCTACACCGTCACCAGCCGGCTCCAGCTGCGCAACCGGGCCCATGCTGTCGCCTTCGCGATGAGAGCAGGCGTGATCTGACGCCGTTCGGGCCAATGAGGTCAGGATATCGACGCGGACCGCGCCGTCACGAGCGCACCGAAGGAAGCGTACCGGTCCAACTCTACTCCCTCCCGCTCGTTCCACTCATACGCAGCCCACTCCCCGTCATCCCCGACCCGGCCAGGGTCGAGCAGAAAATAGTCGCGGTCATCCATCTCCGATATCAGCACACACCTATCGAACGCCTCAAGATTGCCGACGAAAAACTTCATCCCCGGCTCGGACCAAATCGTCAGCAGCTTGGAAGTCAGCTTGGTGAACCAGTCGACCTGTTCCACAGCGAGCAGGTTGACCCCGCCTGCCATCGAACTCCAGCCGTTGCTAGTGGCCAGAAAGCTTCGATACGTTCTCGGCAGCCTCACCCCGAGACGCCGTTCCAACGCCTGCAGGGACTCCTCGGCGGCCGGCTCGAACCCGAGCCGGCCCTCGTCGCGTTGGGCATCGGTCAGCATCCATTCCGCAGGACGGTCCGCCTCAGCCTCTCTGAGAGTGTCCGAACTCAGGCACCCGATACCCCGCGACGACAGAAATTCCCTCCAGCCGGTGACGGTCGAGGGAGCAGCGGTTCGCATCTGTCCAGTATTACCAGGAATCTTCTGCGGCTCTGGGGTCTGCACGAACTTCGTCCGCGCCCAGCCCGAACGGCCCAGGACCGTTATGAATTCGGCTTTGCGAACGGGTCGCCACTCCGGCGGTGCGCGATCGGGCAGAGAAATTTATCCCTCGAACGGCACCGGAGCAGCATCGGGTGGCGACGAGTATAATCAAGATGTGCCGTCGTGTCCGGCGGCCGGGACCGAAGACGAACCGTTAGAGGAAAGGGCGACTGTGGCCGAGGAGACAGAAGCGGCCGACACGGCCGACCCGACCGAAAAACGGGAGAACTGGTTCCTTTTGATGGACCCCGCCTGGCAGCCAGTGGCCGAGAACGACACCCCTCCCCTCAGTGCGGTGGTGGGAGTTTGGCCGCTTGACAGCGCTGGCACAATCGGAAAGTTCCGTCCGAATCCCGACTATGAGCCTTCCGACGAGAACTCGCCCGCAGACCCACTGGACGCGGTGCTCCACCTCGCGATGCGCGGAGAGAGCCAAGCCGAACTTCTCCAGCTGATGCTGCGCGAAACCGTGTTCGACGTGGCGATGAACGGTGACGGCCGTCCGATGGTCACGAAGTCGCCGGATGACATCCCATGTGTCGTGGTTGTCACTGCTGAAGTACACCGGAGGCGGATCAACTCACCGGAATGGCAGCGATCCGACTTGACCCAGCTGGCGGAACTCCTCGACGACGGCGTGGACGCGCTGTTCAATCCCGGTGGGGCGGCCTCGGTCCGGCTGACCGGTGAATTCTTGCGGTTGACAACGCTTCTGGACGACGACGAAGTCGACGCTCTATATTCCGCGCAGCCGGAAGTACATGACCTGAAGATCCATGCCCTGGACATCAGCTCCGCGAAATCCTAGTACTTCAGAGACGTGAGGGGCTCGCCTGCACGACATGTTTGTCTGTGACAGGGTTTGTTTCGCGGGCTGAACCACGGCAGCGTGCGCGGGCGTAAGTGCGAGGCCGTTGCTACGGCCGACTGACAAGAACGGTGGAAACTCGCAGAGTCTGCCAGCGGTGCGACACCTGATCGCGCGCTGTGGTTGCTGAACGTGGCCAGCTCGAGTTCATGTCAAAGGTGGGTAGAGCCACCGTTGATCGCGGCGATATGCAGGGTGAATTGTTAGCGAGTGGCGATCCGGTGGCGGCTTTTGAGCCGGTTGACGCCGCATGGCATTGTCTGTTGTCCCTAGAGCGAAATCCTGCAGCAAACTGCCCTTCGCCCTCTGGCCTTGATGCCGATCCTGATCAAACCTATTGGGGGTAGTCGCCTTAATCCCGTAACCGCCGCGGAGTGCCCGGTGGGTCTTCGAGGCTCAAGGCTTGAGCACTCAGTTCGGTGTGCCACTGCGCGACCAACGCAACATAGTTCACTGTATTTGTCTCAGTTGACGCGTAGGCCGCAGCTCACGCTAGACCGTCGAGGCAGCATAAGCGGGCCGCTGAGCGACTTGGTGAAAGCCGGCCTGTTGCAGACGCACGATCACGACTTCCTCACGCTCGGCGAAAGACAGGTACCGGCCCGGCATCGTAGGGGTAAGGCGGGATTCGCATCTCCAGCGTGGCGGAGTCATCTGATGCGACCGCTCCGGACACGTCGGCGTCCTCGGTCTTCGCCTCGTCCGTGGTCGCAGCCCAGAGCTTGACGCTATGCTCGCACGACGCCGCCGTCGGTCTTTCGGGCGACGGACTCTGCACTTAGCTCGCAGACCGACGCGCGCCTCCCGACTCGAGGTATCACGGCGACCAGCTGAATCCGCCTGAGACGCCCCAATCGGTGACTACACTGCCTCGGATCCCGCGGATTCACGCCGCTCCGACCGGAGGACCGCAATCCAGTTTCCGGACGACGGGTTGTCCTGGCCACCCTCAAGAGAGGTCTACGACGCAGGACGTCAGGCTGCTCCTGGATGATAGAGGGCAGCGACCCAGGGCGACCGCTGCCCTAGAGACTCATCGACCACGACATCACCGTTCAGCGCTCTCCTGGACGACGGGCAAATCTCCCGACGCCACGCCGGCCGCTCTTCGAATACTGCATCGGCATGGCCGTCCTGTGGCGACCGGCTGTCATATTTGCCCCGGAAAACCGCCGAGTTCGGCGCTGGCCGAAACCTAGCCCGCGCCTCCTGGACGGCCGACACCGCCAGCCGTTGCTGCCGAGTCATGTTCCGGATCGAGGGCAGCGAACGCGGCCAGCACCCTATCATGAGAAGTCCAGTCGTGATTAATCTCGATATCCTGGACCCGGTCTACCGCGAAGTGCGCCTCGCGCACCGAATCGGAATCTGGCAGCTTGACCGTCAGCGTCACTGAACGCAACTCAGGGTTCGCCTTTGACGGCAAACTTCCAATATTCGACGTGAAATTCATCTTGATGTCTTTTGGATCAATATCGAGGCCGTAGTCGCGAAGTCGCTCCCGATCGGCGATCATCTCGTTTATAACTATTTTTTTGACGTGCCGAGATTGAGCGTTAAAAGACTGCGTCAAGGCAGTCCGATTGTCGGCAACGTGGAAATCAATTGTTATTTCTGGCAAAGGCTCGTCGATCCGTCGACGCCACGCCGCCGCACGCATAGTTTGACGCACGACGTGCCGAACCATCTCAGCCGCTCCGCCCCCGACTGTCGAAGCAGTAAACTCACCCGGGGGAATGTCGACAGCGACGGGCACAATCTCGGTCGCCGCCAGTTCCGCCAATCGCACTACGCTAAGCAGATCAACAGATTCTCGCGCCCTCATAGCGGGCGCCATAACCCCTTCATTCGTAACATGAAGTATCCCCATGCCCGGGTATGACGCGACCACTTCCGTCGAGCCCACCGTCTCCGCATATTCAACTTCGATGCTTCGCCAGGACTCACCAAATAGAGCCGCCGCAGTCGACCCGCCGCCGGAAATCGGGCGATTAATACTACAGGAAGAGAAAACTAAGGTGTCGATTCTTTCCGGTCGCGCCCTACGGAAAGCATCTGTCGCCGCAAGGAGATTGGCGGCCTCGCGCGGGTGCAAGGTAACATTATCTCCGATTCGATATGGTCGATCTTTATGGAGACTTACACCAAATCCATCAACGCCACCATGCCCGTGAAAGAACCACGGAACATTTCCTATCACGTTTTCGCGCGCAGCAACTTTGGGCATCAGAACTGGATCCCGGCGAACGTAGTGGAGTAGACCATACTCTTCAAGCGATTGACGGAAATACACTCTGCGCGTCATCGACGTGATATTCTTCGTGAAGAGTGCTGCGCCGACGCGGTCGAGTTGAGTTTTACTAAACGCGGTGCCATAATGTCCGAGGGCATCGTTGCGCAACGGCTCTACTACTAAATCTTCTGGCTGGGGGAGCGCTGGCAATACTTCCTCCAGTCGCATTTCGGCATTTCCGCTAGAAAGTAGTCGCAGGTCGCCTATCGGACGCGCCGTCACACGCGAATAACCTCGCGCAACCATCTCCGAGGAGAATTCACTCATGGATATATCCAGCCGTCCGCCAGGATTCGCCAGCATTATCTTCCGGCCTTTCACCGAAAGCAACCTCTCGAAGTCCCTATCATTGCTCAACACCTGAGCGAGAGCGGTAATGTTCACACGCTGCGCGTACCCGTCGCGACGCACGACTTCCAGGCTTGGTCCGACTAAGACCCATGCCCATTCCCGAAGGTCATCCGTAATGTTATGTGCCCAACCCACAGCATTTCGGTACTGCTTCCCATCATTTGGGAATCGGAGGAACAGAGCGACTGGATTACCCTCACGGTCGTGCAACAAAGATGTCTTGAGGTCGCCGGCGCGGAGATTCGACACGGTGACCAGGCCCGTCGACCCCGAAATGCGACCGTCCCGCAAAGTCACCTCCCCGGTAACCACCCGGACAGGGTTGTAGATACCCTCTTTCCTTAACGCGCCTGCAAAATCGAAACCGAGCCAGCCGTACTTCGCCAGTGCATGGCCGCCCGTGACCACGACGATTTCGCGGCCCGCATCCATCATCACCTGCTGTTTGAACTTCGGATCCTCCAGCGAAGTCACACCCAGTTGGTCACCCCCTAGCACTAGCAGCGGTCCACCAGGCTCCACTTGCGCAAACCGCCCGTTCGGCGATTGGACGATCATAACCAGCGGTGGGCCACCAGATTCTGGAAGCCCCTCGACCGTTACGCCGCCGGAAACCAGTTGGGCAAGATCCGGCCTGGCGATAGCTGAACCGTCAACCGGAAACACAAAGACGTTACCCTCAGAGAAGAAGTTCAACGACTTGAGCGGCGGTGGTGGCGACTCAACAAATTTCCCGTTTTTTGGATACTCAAGGACTGCGTGATCGCCGAATCTGAAGGCGCCGATGAAATCGTGACTTGTCAACGGTCCGACGAGCTCACGCAGCGTACCTAGCACTTGCGCATTCATGGCTGGGTCGGCAGCCGTCAGGTCGAGAGTCAAGAAAATAAGGTGAGGCCGCTGGGGCATCCGCATCAGCCCGGCGAACCACGAAGCGCCAGCGATCAATGCCGCTAATTCTTTCGGCTCTACCCACACATTCCCTTTTTCAAGCGGAACGTCGAATTTGCCGCGCGCAGACTTAAAAGCTAATACCAAAGGGTGCGCTCGATCTTTTTCGATCGCTTCCACCCATTCGGACACTGAATACTCTCTAATTCTCTCTCCGGCCGCCGATACGCTCGTCGCCGCGACCGTACCCAATGCGATGTTGGTGACCCATTTTTCCCAGTCGGGCACTCCCATCGAGCGCTCCATTCCGGGGAATACAACGCCGAAGATGTCCGTACCGTCTGTCAGCGGGCGCCATTGCACGTCCTGAGGCAGGACTGTGGGCAACACCTTGTAGTGTCCGCCGTCGCTCAACTCAGTCCTACCCGCCGCATCCAAGGCCGCGACCGTGCTCGATAGCCAGACCGGGAAGAAAGGAGAATTTCCTCGAAGTGCACGAGCGAACGCCCTGCCTTCTTCGTCCAGCCGTCCGGCAAACGCGGGCCGCGGTCGCTCCTCCATCAGAACCAACGCGACGGGCGTACCCGCGGCAACACTCCGCACTTCCGGCAGAGCTCGCACATAGCTCGCCAATTCCCTGCCGCCGACGAGTGCACTGCCCACCTGGAACTTGCCCTCACGACTTATCACGTACACGTGCAGCGGTCGGCTGTCAGCCGCCGTAGTCGGCATCCCTGCATGGATCCGGTGCCACTCGCCTTCATGACCTCGCGCCAAGCCGAACGCAATACCGCCGACCGACCCGGCCGTCGGCGCGAACACCGTCGGTTTTGGCATGATCGGGACCTGACTCGGACCCGAACTACGACCTGAAACAGGAGGCTGAGGTGTCCTGGCTCGCCGACCACGGGGTGCCGGCGCAAGTCGCTGCGCGCCTTTCGAAGGCGCCAACCTCGTCCTTGAATCCGAGCGGTTTGACTCCGCCGTCAGACGGGCGCGCACTCTGGGGCTTGGCCTACCAGCGTGCCGGGCTCGTACGTTCGCCTCGGGGCCCCCACTAACTCGATTTTCATGATCTACTTCAAGGGACGAATCGACGTCATGGCCGTTGTCGCTCGCGAGGATGTGCTCGTACCCGGCCCTCGCGCCGGCGATGCTCGTCTCACGCGTCCCCCGAACGTGACCAGGATCCAGCGCTGCGAACGCGGTCAGCACATTCTGATAGGCATTGTGCTCTTGACGATCCTCGTCAGCCCACAGACGGTCCAGCGCATCCCGCCCCTTCTGCAGCGATGGTGACACCGGCAGTTTCGCCAGCAGCGCCACTGGGAGCAACGTTGGGTCGACCGTCGATGCTTGTCCGAGCGGTCGGTCGATCCTTTTGACCTCAATATCTTCGGGACCGATTTCTAGACCATACTCACCGAGCCGCATCGCCTCGGCAAGCACCTCGCTCTGGATGATCTCCCTGACTTTTCCGGCTCGCTCGTTCCGTACGTCATCCTGCTGCACGAGGCCAGCACGACGGTTGTCGACAAGGACCCCAATCCCTATCTCAGGTAGCGGCTCTCCGATTCTCTTGCGCCAAGCTGCCGTCCGCACTACCTGTCGTACGGCAGATCGGACCCGCTCCGCAGGCTCGTGCTCGACAGCCAGCGCACGAGATGAGTCCCGCATGAAGCCGATGTCCACCCGTTCCATCTCTGTCGTCACCAGATCGCTCAAGTGGATCACGCTAGCCGGATCAACAACTTCGCCCGTGCGAAGCGCCTGTGCGAATACCCCCTTATCGATGACCTTGACAACACCTTCGCCAGGTTGGGTCACAACCCGGCCGGATCCGGCGATGACGCTGGCGTCTTCACCCGTAATGCTGCGCCAAGAGTCCTGGAACAGCGCTGCTGCTGACGGCGCATCGGCGGCGCCGAACGTATTGAGTCTGCAGCTGAGAAACATGATCGTCGCAACGGATTCAGGCCTGGCCTGACGGAAGGCTTCGCTGGCAACAATCAGCCGTGGCGCCTCCTCGGGCGCAAGAGTGACCGTGTCCCCGATTCGGAAGGGAACATCAGTTCGCATAGCGGCATGGAAACCCCCCGCACCACCGTGGCTGTGTAAATACCATCGCTTCCGACTGCCGCCGTCGCCGAGCTTTGTGACACCCGGGGTAAGGACTGGTGCCACATGCACCGATGTACCCGAGTCGGATTGCATAGAAATTTCTCGGAAGTAGATACGTTCGGCAACTGGTGAAAACTTCTGACTGAATTGAGAGGCTGTCACCCGGTCGAACAGATCTCGAGGAAAGGCATGACCATATGTGCCGAAGGCGTCACTTGTCAGCGGCTCCACGACGAGGTCATCCGGCTTGAGGAGGGGTGGATCGATGGTTTTCATCCCTGAAGGATCCAGGAGAACTTTGCCATCTTCCGTCAATTGCGGTGGCAAGTGAGGGCTCATCAAATGACGCGAGTAGCCACCATCATGCATGCCCTGCGAGAAATCCTCCAATGATACAGTCAAACGTCCTTCGAGACTGGTTAGCATGATTCTCTGCTGCTGCCGGCCGAGGAGATTTTGCATATAATGATCATTGCGCAGGATTTGTGCGAGATCTCGCGCCTCGATTCGCCTATCTATGCCATCGGTTCGCCGGACATCCAGGTTCGGCGATACAAATACCCAAGCCGCAGAGCGAAAACGCTTGTCAATGTTGCGAGCCCACTCGGAAGTTTGTTGAAAGTGTTGCCCATCTCCGGGGTACCTGACGAACAAAGCGACCGGACGCCCCTCTCGATCAGCAAGGGGCGAGATTTCGATATCGCCCGATCTCCAATTGGAAACACGCATAAACCTCTCCGCGCCGGGAAGGCTTTCCTCGTGCAACCCGAGACCTTCATCCGGAGCGTAGACTTCGTTGAATAATTTGTGTTTCCGCAGAGTGCTGGCCAGATCGAATGCCAGGCCGCCGTAGTTCGTCCGATTGCCCGCGTCCTTTGCTACTACGATAACTTGACTTAACGGCTCTTCCTCCAGCGAGCGCCGAACTTGTGGGTCCTGCAGTAGCATCTCGCCCAGCATGGCACCATCGATTTCGATCTGAAGTCCAGCAAACCCTGGTAAGCCCAATTCCAGGCGAGCCGACCGTCCGTCCAGCGAATCGACCATCACGACCAGCGGGTCAAGGGGCGAATCCGGAACTCCCTTGGCGAACCGACCGCCGTGAGTGCTACGACTTGACAGGCCAGCCAACTTTGACGCGGTGACGCTGGAACCTTCTACCGGAAATCCGAAGACTCTGTTATTTGAGAAGTATTTGACCGAGTCCAGTCGAGGTGGCATCCCAGCAACGAACTCACCTTGTTCAGGGATCTCTAGGATGGATTCTTCATTAAAGGTGAATTCACCGGAGTAGTCGTACGTTACCAGTGGCCCTATGATTTTGCGAATCTCATCGATGAGGTCGACGTTTGCGGCGCGTCCGAAGTTTGTCGGGTCATAAGTGAGCAAAATAAGAGGCGGGCGCACCGGGCCGACCGTCAACTCGCGAAACATCGATGATTCGGCCAGCAAGGCGGCCATCTCTTTGGGTGACACTGCCACGAAGTCGCCATCGACCAGCGGCGCCCGGAATTTGCCCCGCTCGAGCTCCAGGACCAGAACCTTCGGACGAACCCGACTGCCGTCTGTCGTCGCTGCCCAGGCGGCGAGCCGGTATTCTTCATGACTGTTTCCGTCGGCTGTGGTCCATTTCACCTTTACCGTGCGAAGAGTGCTTTCGTCAACGCCTCCCTCCCAGTTTTCGATCCTGACCAGCGGCTCAACTTCCTGAAAACCCATGCCGAACGGACCCTTCGCCCCGGTCAGCTGCTTCCAGTCCACGTCCTCAGCCAATACGGTCGGCAACGTGATGAAACGCCCGCCTTCGCCCGGCCTGCTACGGCCGTCGCCATCGACACGCATCGCGGTGGTCGACATCCCGGCTTGGAAGAACGGGCGATCTCGTCGAAGCTCACGGGCGAACTCGCGGCCCTCCTGCTCGAGCTCGCGCCTGAACGCGGGGTTGGGATGCTCTCCAGCCAGCGCCAGGAAGATCGAAGTACCCGGATCGACCCTGTCCAAGGCACCCGAGTTGCGCACGTATTCGGCCAGTTCACGGCCACCGACCATTTTGTCTTCGACGAGGAACTTTCCTTCTTTGCCCGCCACGTACACATGCATAGTCTCAGCGCCGTCGGGCCGGCCAGGCATCCCGGCATGGATCCGATCCCATTCCGCGCCCCCCACCGCGCCGGTCCCGAACCCGAGCCCACCAACCGATGTGGACGTCGGCCGAAGCGGCACGGGCCGTGGCTGTTCGCCGGACGCCGAATGCCCGGCGGTCTCAATGTCGTTGCCGACCGCGGCGATGTCCCGCCGTGGCGGCCCGAGCGTCACCGACCTCAACGCCGGGTCGGCAGCCTCACCGCGGAGCTTTCCTACGACGTCTGTCCGTTCCTTTCGATCGAAGATCCCGGCGGCCGGACCAGTCGGGTTTCCGGCATCCCGGCCGTCTCCGCCCCACGCTGTCTCGGGCACGTTGGCGAGGCGAGGTGCGTCGGTCGTCGGGTTCGGTACGTCATGGACTTGCCGGGTGAAACGGCCGTCTTCTCGCACTGATACATGCGCTACCGGTCCCTCCACACTCCCGGCGTAGCCATCGTCTCGTAGCATTCCGCGGAGCTGGTCCAAGGGAGTCCGGCCGGCCGAGTCCGACAGCGACGGATCGGCCACCAGACAGGCCAGGACGATCTGCCGCCGGCGCTGCCGCCAGAGATCCCCTCCCGGCAGGGCTCCGCCAGTCATCAGGCGAAACAAGCTCTTCTCCGAGATCGTCACCTGCTCGCCGGACGTCAGCCAGATCGAGAACCCGTCCTCGTCATGGTGCAGAACCGTCGCGTACGCGTCGTGGTCTTCCTCACGGCGTTCGAATGCTTTTTGCACCACGGACGCTTCACCGGGTCCCGGGAAGAACACGCCGCTGATCGTGTCTTGGTGAGTCAAGGGCACAAAGACGATGTCAGACGCCCGAACTACGTCGGTCCGTACCTGCGACGCAGGCTCATGTGCGCTTAGCACCTCGACTCGGCGAAGTACAGACGTCGCCGAACCCTGTTCGCCGGATTCGCTGCGGAATTCCTCCGGAGCCAGGCCGGCGCCCCGTGTCCGCTGGTCACCGCCGTTGTCGCCGGTCTCCGCGTGACCGGCCGCTTCCCCGGGTCGGCCGGTACTCATACCGGCACCGGTGTCACGCTCGGCTGTAGGTTCACCCGAAGAGAGGCTCGACTCCAGTGTCCCCCGAGGCTCCGGCGAGTCCGGTGACTTGTCGAGCCAGATCTCGACCACAGAGGGTTCCGGGAAGTCGATGAACTGGACGTCCCGCGTACCACCGAATTGCTCTAGGTCGAACCGATCCTGAACCGGCAGATGTCGCTGCATCCGGTCGAGCGCTTTGGCGAGTTCGTCGGCGATCGGCGCCAACTGAACTGTGCTCTGCCCGCGAGTTCCCTTCACCCGGAAGCGGATCTTCGGATCCGTTCCCCTCAGCTGCTCACGCATGATGTTCGTGGCGAGCCGACGCACGGTCACCCGCTGGGCTGGCGAAACTGCCTTCGCGTCAGTGCCGAAGATCAAGCGGACGTCAGGCTCGCTGCTGGGCCACGCCGCCTGGTACGCCTCAACGGCTTGCCACCATTTCGTCTCGGCGTGCGCAGCGGAGGCGCGGAATTCTTCCAGCCGGTCCCCGGTGGGCGCGTCTTCGCCTGTGGCCCGGGACTTGCTCCTAGCGGTGGCTTCTTCTGCGCGGACCAGATCACGGGCGACCGACCACTCACGGTCGCGCTGGGCGAGCTCACGGGCACGGCGCGCCACCTCGCCGGGAATCAGGTGGGTACGGTCCGCCCGCCGTACGTGGTAGCCGGTCGGAAAGCTGACGTCGACTACGGCCGGGCGGTTCCGTGTGAGCTTCGACGTCGGCTCAGCGACGAACCGGAATTCGGTCGGGTACGACCACGTGCTGGTCAGCGCCTCGGCCGGCGGCTTTTCCGCACCTTCGGGCAGCGCCCCGCCTCCCGATTTCGTACTACGACTGTATTCGCTGCCGTCGGCAGAGGCGCCGAGCGCTTCCATCGGGACACCCCAGTGCGCGATGGTGCCGAAGGCTTCGCGGCCCTTGGCGTAGGTGGCGTGCTCGGGGGCCTGTGGGACACCAGCGGCGATCAGCGGTGTGGCGAACACCGCGTGAGCGTTGTCGTGCCCGTTTTCAACGTGTGTTGATCTGTTCGCTTCGGTGCCACCGCCCAGGGTGATTCGCGCGCTCGCGCCAGTGAGCCGGCCAGGCCCGCGGGTCGTGCTGTAGAGCTTCAGCCTCAGGCCGAGTTCCGCCGGCAGTTCGAGTTCGACGCCATCTCGGCTGGGCAGTCCGCCCAGTTTCTCGATCCTGCCGGGTGTGAGCATGTCTCGCAGCAGGCCCAGTGTACTGCGGTCCGGTTCGACGCCACTTTCGACGAGCGCCCTGCGTGCTCCTTCGACGAGGTCGTCGCGGCTCCCGTCAAATCCGGTGATCCGGAACTGGGCTGGGTCGGACGGGAGTGCTTCCGCGTCGCGGGCCTCGTACCAGTCCGCCATCCCGGCGTTGGTCGCGTCCTCTGCTTCTTGTTTCACGACCTCTCCGCGTACCGGTCCGTCCGGTGCTGCGGCATGGTCTTCAACGATGGATGTGCCGGTCACCCGGGCCGTGACCTGGGTCGCGGCGATGCGCTCACCGTGTCGTCCGATCTCCACGTCGAAGTCCACGTCGAGGTTGCGCTCGACCAGTGCACCACGCACGGTCTCGCGGCTTTCGCTTTCGTTCGCTTCGCCGCGCGTGGTCTCCCGGGACTGCTGGAGCCACTCGAAGACGTGAGCCATTCCCAAACCGAGGTTTGTGTACGGCGCGCCGTGACGCTGTCCAGGCGTGTGTGACGCTTCCTCGGCCGCGGCTGACTGCAGCATGGCGTTGGGCACGAGCATCGTCGTGAACTCGGCCAGCACCCGCTTGATGCCCCGAGCGGCGGTGTTGGTCACCGTGACCTTAGAGGTCTTCCTCAGCTCACCGTGTCGGATCCCGACCGGCTGCGGGGTCTCCAACGCTTTCGCACTCAGCCGCAGCTCGTAGGTCTTCCCGCGTAGCCGGTCCTCCAGTCGGAGCGTCGTCCTGGCGCCTCCGTTCGCCAAGTCCGGCAGGACGCCCTGGACGTTCGACAAGTACCGCTGAACTTCCTGCAGATTGTCGTGTTCAGTGGCCAGCGATGAGTCCGGCAGGAGCCGATCGGCTAGGTCTTTGCCGAGCCGTTGCGTTACCTGAGCGTGCAGCTCCGCGAGGAGATCGCGCCCCTTGCCGGCGGCCGCATCGATCAGGTCGACGGGCTTGATGACACCGTCAGTCCACCGACCGCCGCCCAGTTCCCGTCCGGGCGGGATCGGCAGGAGATCCGTGGGTCCGGCCGGTTCCTTCTGGTTGGCTTCGTGTGGGGAAGCCGTCGCTCGCTCGGTGTCGGCCTTCGCCTGCTGCATCTCGATGTCACGCAGCTGCGCTTCAGTCACCAGGACCCGCGCGGCCTCGGGTAGCTCCAAGCGTTCGGCGGCACGTCGGACTTCACCTGCAGACCGCCACCGGTCCGGGACGAGCTTCGGGAAGAGTTCGGCCAGCTGCCAGCGGTCAATATTGCCGTGGCGGCGCGTTTCGACCGCGACAGTTGTCTCTACGTTCGCCTGGACCAGGTAGAGCTTGCGCGGCTCGCCCTTCAAGGTCTGAGCATTCGACACAATCGTGGCGTGCCCGGTCCTGCGGCTGAACGTGCTCACCCAATAGCTCAGCTCGTGCAGAAGCGCACCCATCCCGCGGATCTTGGTGCCCGCCCCGGTCAGGCTGTCCGCGCTGATCGGCAGGTACACCGGCTCGACGCTGTTCGTCACCTTCCAGGCGCTGGAAACGTCACGAGAGGTGGTACTGGTGCTCGTTACGCCACTCTCGTGGTCTTCCCACACCGTCGCGAGTACCACGGGATCGCGCAGCTGGTGGCTGACGGCGACGTCGGCGACAACGTCGGCCCTCCGTCGTTTCCACTGCAAGCCGCTTACGCGGGTCGGGCGGTTGAACAGCCGTAGGTCGTTCCGCGCGCTCTCGATGGAGATTGTCCGGTCGATCAGCGCGGAATTGCTACCGTCGCGGGACGCGAAGATCGGATCGCCGGAAGCCTTGACCAGCATCGACCGGATCGAGTCGCGAACGAAACCGAGCCCGCTCATCCCGACCACGCGAATTCCGTCGGATTCGCGAGATCCGGTACCGCTCAAGTCCCGGATGGTGTGCGGCGGGACATCGGGGAGCTCTTCCGAGCGCACTGGTTTCGTTTCGTAGCCGGGCAGTGGGTGGCTCTCTGGAAGCTCCAGCTCGACCTTCACCCGGACGGTGCCCGGCTCTCGGCCTTGGGCCTCGGCGGATTCGTCGACGATCTTGAGCCGATGCTCGGCCGGAACGTCCAAACCCCGGCGACCGAAGCTAACCCCGCGAACTAGTTCGTTGTGTCTGGACCAGTGCGTACCGGTCACGGTCAGCTTGACCGTCGCCTCGTAACGACGGACGCGTTCGGGGTGGACCTTCCCTGCCTCGTCGAGGGTCACTCCCCGAGTTCCGCCCGTGGTCAGCGTGGTGCCCTCTTCGTATCCCGTACCTCGTGATCGCGAGTAAATCACCCTGTGCGCGGAGGTCAAGATCCCGGAACTGCCGGCCAGGCTGGTGTAGACCCGCGCCAACACGCCGCCACCCAGCGACCAGTGCGTCGCCTGCTGTCGACCGCCGGTTTCGTTCGAGCTGAGCTTCACTGGCCCGGTCGCGCGGTCAGCCGGGCCAAGGTCGACGAGACCGCCTTCCAGGCTGGCCTCGACCCGGAAGGCCGCGTGGTAGTCGTGGGCCCGGCCGTGTTCCGGCGTCAGTTCGACGGTCAATGGCTGATCCGTGAGCAGGTTCGGTGCGCGCCGGGCCAGGCTCTCCGGGGACAGCGCCCGGTCGATCTCCTCACCTCGGCCGAGCTCCCGCTCGTGGCGGCCGCTGAGACCCCGGGCCAGCCTTGAGTCGCCGAAGTCGCCGATGAATGTGCTGTCGCGCCAGGCCCAGCGGCGATGGCCGGGAATCTCCTTCGCCGAATCCCGCAGAACACCGCTCAGCAGTTCGCTGGCGTCGGTCAGGGCCAGTGCGGCTCCCGGAGCCACAGACTCTGCGGACTCGACCGGCGACAGCACTTCCGTTCTGTCCTTGCCTGACGACGCTCCCTCGTTTCCAGGGTGGATTCCCGCGCGTTCTGCGTCCTCGGATTTCGCCCAGTGAACAGCATCCAGCGCGTGGGAGAAAATCACCGGTGTCTGGCCTGGCGAGCGCACCTCCAGGTCATAGACGGTGCGATAGCGCACCACGGTACCTTCGTAGCTGCGGGATGAGACCCCAGTATCGCCGCGCTCGTAGGTCTGGGTGTGGCTCCGCCCCCGTTCACTCTCCGCATGAGGCCCGGCCCCGGTCGACATGGCGCCTAGGTCGTAGCCCGGCCCGGCGCCGTACGCAGCGCTCACTGACCGGTCGACCGTTGCCGAAGCGCTCCGACCGGCCGACTCGCTCTGTACTTCCTCGAATCTTGCTCTGCCGACGTGTTCGAGGTAGGTGACTTTGCGGGCGACCGCGCGCATCTGCACCTTGTGCACCCGGCTGGAGAGCAGGCGCTTGACCGGGTTACCGCCCCGGCTCAGCGCGTCGGAGGTCACCCAGCCTTTGCCGACGGCCGCGTCCTGCGGTGAGACAGCCATCTCCGGGAGTTTGGACTCGATGTTCTCGTCGGACAGGAATAGACGCAGATGTTTCTGTGATTCGGTATCCAGCTTGCCAACCAGCTTGAGTACCTGCTCGATTACGCCCCAGCCGTGCGCGCGGTGAATCGTCAGCGGTTTGCCCCGGTGGTAACCCGGCGTAGCCTGTGTTGCCGCACGCTCGGCGAGTGCCGGCGGCAGTGATCGCGGCACCGGCACTTCTTCCCCGGTGGAACGCAGGCCGACGGGCACGTTCACGACGACGGCGATCGGGTTCGCACCGGAGGCGTCACCGCCGATCCACTCCGTACGGCCGGTCGGGTACCCGCGGTCATCGAGTTCGGCGATCCCCACGGAAACCGGAACACTGACCACCTTGGCGTTCACGGCTGCGTCCAGCGACACCTCAAGCTGCGAGGTGCGTGAGACCTCGTGGGTATGTGAACGGCTGGTCGTCGGACCGGTGGGGACGGTGATCCCACCGGTGCCGAACAGCCCCGGTACCATCGGATTGAAGATCTTCCAGGTCATCCTGGGTGCCCGTACACCTTCGATCCGAGTTGACGACCCGCTCGAGAGCGAATGCTCGGCTGAAGGTCCCGCTGCAGTACCGGGGGCCGGGGTAGAGCGAGACCAGTCGAGTTCGGACTTGAGCAGGAACTGCTTCCCATTGAACTCCACAACCTTGCCGGCTCCCTGGAAAGACCGGAGGTTGTCCCCGACCTCGTGGCGGAATTCCTCCAATTCGGCCTGGCTCGCGGCTCGTTCGCTCATCGACCTGAGCCGGTGCCAGATTTCCTCGATGCCCTGTGTGCGGTAGAGCTGCCTGGCCGCACCGAACGCCCCGCCCCTGTGTTCGGACAGCAACCCGCCGGTGACAGAGCTGGTCCTCTCGCCTTCGGCCTGCCGGCCTGACTCAGCTTCCTCCGGGATAGAGGCCAGCGTCGGCTCCCATGCGGACCCACGTCCGATCCGGACACCGCCGGTACTCGTCGGCTCCAACCACGTCTGCGAAGCTTCTCCGTCCTTCACATGCGCGTCAGGTCCGGAACGCCGTTCACCAACTTCCGGCTGCAGGCTCTCAGAAACAGACGAAGTCTTCGCCAGCACGTCCACGGCGTCCGGTCGCCAATCAGCCCCCCGGTCCGCACCGGCCGGTTCACCGGGGTCGCCCTTCGCGGCGTCACCGGCACGCTCGTGCTGAACCGGTTCACCTCGCACAGCTGCCGGTTCTGTACTCACCACACCCGAATCAGCAGACGACAACCCGTCGCCCCACGGACGATCCCCCTCCACACGCGCGTCCCCGGCATCCACCGACACGCCCGCAGCCGCCTCGTCCACCTCACCAACCGTGGACAGTCGCCGCTCACGATCAGCACCGACAAGCTCCGCAACCAAACCACGGGCCAGCATCCTCGTATCACCGGCATTCCCACGCTCAAGAAGATCCCCGGCCAGCAGCACCGCCAGATCGTCGCGCAAAGAACCGTCATCCAGGACCGTCTCACCGATCGACAACAACATCATACGAGCCAGCGAATGAACCCGAAGCCACTCGCCAGAACTCTCAGCACCCGAATCACGCACCCGCGCCGCGCCACCACGAATACTCTCAACCGCAGCGCGATACGAGCCAGAACCCCTAC
>NZ_FNUJ01000030.1 GCF_900107925.1 Amycolatopsis pretoriensis
GGGTGGTTTTCGCTGTGACCGTCACCGACCCGGTGGACACCGACCAGGCACCACTGAGCCTCGGCCGGGCCGCCGCCCGCACCCTGGCGACCACGACCAAGTCGGTCCCCCAGATGCAGGGCATCTCCTCCCGCTGGCTGCTCAAAGTCCTGCCCTGGGTCGAAGTGTCCGGCGGCGCCTACCGCGTCAACCGCCGCCTCTCCTACTCCGTCGGCGACGGCCGCGTCACCTTCACCACCACCGGCGCCGAAGTCCGCGTCATCCCACCCGAACTCGGCGAACTCGCCCCCCTGCGCGGCTACGACGACGAAGACGTCCTCACCGAACTCGCCTCCCGCTTCTCCCAGCACGAATACGCACCCGGCGACGCCCTCGTCGAGTTCGGCTCCCGCGCCGACCAGGTGTTCCTCATCGCCCACGGCAAGATCACCAAAGTCGGCACCGGCGCCTACGGCGACCAGACCGTCCTGGGCACCCTGGCCGACGGCGACTACTTCGGCGAAACGGCCCTGGTCCGCGACGACGGGATCTGGGAATTCACCGCCAAAGCCGTCACCACCTGCACCGTCCTCTCCCTGCCCCGGGACGTGTTCGACGACGTCCTGTCCCGCTCCGAAACCCTCCAAGCGCACCTGGACGCGTTCGTCGCCGGCGGCTCCTCCGCCCGCAACGACCACGGCGAAGCCGAAATCTCCCTCGCCTCCGGCCACGACGGCGAGCCGATGCTGCCCGGCACCTTCGTCGACTACGACGCCCAACCCCGCGAGTACGAACTGTCGGTGGCGCAGACGGTGTTGCGGGTGCATTCGCGGGTGGCGGATCTCTACAACCAGCCGATGAACCAGATCGAACAACAACTCCGGCTCACCGTCGAGGCGCTGCGGGAACGCCAGGAACACGAACTGATCAACAACCCCGGGTTCGGGCTGCTGCACAACGCCGACTTCGCCCAGCGCATCCCCACCCGCACCGGCCCACCCACCCCCGACGACCTCGACGAACTCCTCGCCCTGGTCTGGAAAGACCCCGGCGTGTTCCTCGCCCACCCCAAAACCATCGCCGCGTTCGGCCGGGAATGCACCAAAGCCGGCCTCTACCCCGACGCCGTCGACCTCGGCGGGCACCACGTCCCCGCCTGGCGCGGCGTGCCGATCCTGCCCTGCAACAAAATCCCCGTCTCCGACACCCGCACCAGCTCCATCCTGCTGATGCGCACCGGCGAACAAGCCCA
>NZ_FNUJ01000001.1 GCF_900107925.1 Amycolatopsis pretoriensis
CGTGGTCGCCAGGGTGCGGGCGGCGGCCCGGCCGAGGCTCAGTGGTGCCTGGTCGGTGTCCACCGGGTCGGTGACGGTCACAGCGAAAACCACCCAATCATTCGTAGGTCAAGACTGGTAGCGGGGGTTGGTGGCGTGCCAGGTGAAGCCGCCGCCCATCCAGGAGCGGACGCCCACGAGGAATCGCTGCAGCTCCGGCGACGGGACCGCCATCAGCTCCCGGTGGCCGTCCTCGAACTCGTGGACGATCTTGTTGTGCAGCTCGACGGTCGCCTCGACCGCCTCCTCGACCGGACACCCCCGGTCGGCGGCGATCTGCAGCACCATGTTGCAGACCGGCTTCTCGTCGGCGGCGTCCTTGGCCACCGAATGCAGGTCGTTGACCAGCACCGACGCCGTGCCGGCCCGCATCATCGCCTCCCGGACGCGCGGGTCGTAGTAGAACGGCGCGGGCAGCTCGTAGCCGCCGACGGCGTCGACGAGGGTCATCGACGTGTAGAAGCTGTCGTGCTGGCGGGCCGCCAGGTACTCCCACGCCGGTGGGTAGCGGCCGGTGTGGCGCCACGCCGCGTAGGCGTCCCAGCTGACGAACATCGCGAACGTCGAGTAGCAGACCCGCTGGACCAGCACGGGGGAGCCGTGCCGGCCCAGGTGGTCGATCGCCGAGTGCAGCCCGACGAGGATCGGGTCCGCCCGCAGCGCTTCCTCGAGGGGCGCCGAGAACTCCCCGGCCGGCGCGACCGGGTCCATGGCCGCCATGACGAGCGCCAGGCGTGGCGGCAGTTCGGTCGGCGCCGCGCCCAGCGTGCTGTCGTCGGCGTAGTAGTCGTCGGCCGCCCACCACGTCGCGTTCAGCTGCGCCGCGACGAGCAGCCGGTCCGGGTCGTCGCAGTCGGAGTGGGCGAGCATCACCAGCCGGCCGAACCCGGCCTGGGCGATCTGCTCGAGGCCTTCACCGGTGAACCCGCAGTCTTCGGCCCACGCGACCAGCCGCCGGTCGACCTCCCCGGCGAGGGCGTCGTCGACCCGTCCCTGGACGGGGCAGTACAACGGCGTCGCGGTGCCGTCGCCCCAGGGCAGGTGGGCGTAGGCCGGATCCTGCCCGGGCGCCGGCGCGAACTGCGTCGCGATCCGGGCCGCGGCCGTGCCGAGGCCGAACGGGCCCGCGAGCAGGCTCGCGGCGCCCTCGGTGGTCCACTGTGGACACGCGGTCCCGGTCGTCATGGTGCTCTCCCTCGGCACGCCCGGCTCAGACGCGGTCGGCGGCGATGAGCAGGTAGTGGAAGCTGCCTTCGCGGTAGGCGGTCAGGAACGGCTTCTCGACGCCGGTGGCGACCGAGGACCGCTCCCGCAGCTCCCAGTACGGGATCGTCGCGGCCGTCAGGTCGACGACGTTGATCGGCACGAAGCCGGTGTCCGACAACGCCTTGAAGTAGTCGCCGCGGGCGTGGATGTTGCAGATGTAGTGCTGGTCGATCTGGCTGACCGCGCGCGACCGGCCGCCGGTGACGTCGTTGTAGCACCCGGTGATGGTCACGTACCGGCCGCCGGGCTTGAGCTGCCGGGCGTGTTCGGCGAACAGCTCGTGCAGGTCGACGTACATCGTGCTCTCGTTGTTCCAGATGCCCTGGAACACGCCGGATTCGAAGCCGGTGTCGAGCATGTTCTTCAGGTGGTAGCGCACCGAGCCGTCGATCCCGCGCTGCCGCACGTGGTCGTTGGCGAACCCGACCTGCTGCTCGGAGATGGAGATCCCGTCGACCTGGCAGCCGAAGCGCTGGTGCGCCATGACGCTCGTGCCGCCCCGGCCGCAGCCGGCGTCGAGCAGCCGGTCGGCGGGCCCGATCGGGCCGAGGTGGTCGAGGAGGACATCGGCCTGCGCCGTCTCGAGCCGGTGCATCTCGGCGATGATCGCCTGGTCGCGCTGGGACTCCGGCACTTCGAGCACGGCCGGGTCGTAGTCGCCGAGGCCGTAGTGGTGGTGGTACAGGCCGTCGACATCGCCCAGCCGGAGGTTCACCGGGTCCTTCTCCGCGTTCCAGTAGTCGGCGACCGACTGCTGGTACGCGGTGCGGGTCACGGGCTGGTCGAGAGCCGTCATCGAGAAACTCCTCATTCGCGTTTTTCCTTGGGGGGCAAGGAACTCTCCGGACAGGCCGGGGTCGTCCCCTCTCCGTCGACGCTAGCGAGGAAAGATCGGCGGGGACAAGGAGCTTCACTCGCGCTGCCCGGGCGTGGCCCGTCTGGCCCAACGGGGACCCTGCGCGCGGTGGTGGACGGCAGCCGCGGAGGAACCCTATCGAGATCGGCCGTGACTCGTCCGGCTGACGAGGCGCGACCGTGGGTCGTCAGCCTCGTCGGTTGTCGGTGGTGATGCCGGCGAGGAAGTAGCGTTGGGCGAGGAAGAAGACGATCAGCAGCGGCACGGTCGTCAGGACGCTGCCGGCGAGGACGATCTCCCAGCGTTGTTCACCCGCCTGGCCGAACTGGTCGGACAGTGCCTTGAGCCCGCGCGGCAGCGTGTACAGCGCCGGGTCGCGCAGGTAGATCAGCGGTTTGAGCAGGTCCGACCAGCTGGCCTTGAGCTCGAAGACGAAGCTGACGATCAGCGCCGGCCGGCAGAGCGGCACCGCGATGCGCCAGAAGAGCGTCCAGTGGCTCGCGCCATCGACCCGGGCCGCCTCGAAGACCTCGCGCGGGAGCCCGAGGAAGAACTGGCGCAGCAGGAAGATGTAGAACGCGCTGCCGAACAGGTTGCCCGCCCACAGCGGCACCTGCGTGTGCGCGAGGCCGGCGCTGTTCCAGATCAGGTAGACCGGGATCATGGTCACCGCGCCGGGCAGCATCATCGTGGCGAGCACCAGGCCGAAGAGCGCGTTGCGGCCGGGGAACCGGAAGTAGGCGAACCCGAACGCGACCAGGGAGCTGGTGAGCGTCACCGTCACGGCGGCGGCCAGTGACACGGCCACGCTGTTGAGCAGCCAGGCCGCGACCGGGGCCGCCCGCCAGATGTCGGCGTAGTTGCCCCACGCCCACGTGTGTGGGAGCAGCGCGTTGTCGAAGACCTGCCCGCCGGGCTTGAGCGAGGCGCTGAGCAACCACACGAACGGGTAGAGGAACAGGACGGTCGCCGCGGTGAGGAGCACCCAGCGGAGCACGCGCCGCGCGGTCACCGGTCGCCGCCTTCGTAGTGCACGAAACGCCGGCTGAGCCGGACCTGCACCAGCGTGATCGCCAGGATCACGAGGAACAGCAGCCACGCCATCGCCGAGGCGTACCCGAGGTGGAGGAACTCGAACGCCTGCCGGAACAGGTAGATGAGGTAGAACAACGCCGCGTCGCTGCTGTAGGTCGCCGACGCCGCGGAGCCGTAGAAGGCCGTGTACGCCTCGTCGAACGACTGCAGTGCCGCGATCGTCTGGACGATGAGCGTGAAGAACAGCGCGCCGCTGATCATCGGGACGGTGATCCGCCGGAACCGCTGCCACGCCGACGCGCCGTCGAGTTCGGCGGCCTCGTACAGCTCCCGCGGCACGCCGCGCAGCGCGGCCAAGTAGATCACCACCGTGCTGCCCACCGACCACAGGTGCATGAGCACCAGCCCCGGCTTCACCCACACCGGGTCGGTGCTCCACTGGGGACCGTCGATGCCGACGAGACCCAGCACGGCGTTGACCAGGCCGGCCTGGCCGTTGAACAGGATGAGGAACAGCACGCCGACGGCGACCTTCGGCGTGATCTCGGGCAGGTAGAACACCGTGCGGAAGAAGCCGGCCGAGCGGCGCCCGGCCCGGCTGAGCAACGCGGCGAGCGCGAGTGAGACGGCCATCGTCGACGGCACCGAAAGCACGGTGTACACCAGCGTGTTGACGAGGCTCTTGCGCACGGCCGGGTCGTCGAGCAGCCGCCGGTAGTTCGCCCAGCCAACGGCGTCCGGCGAGCGCAGCGCGTCGTAGTCGGTGAACGACAGGACCAGGCTGGCGACCATCGGGACCGCCATGAAGACCACGAAGCCGATCATCCACGGCGACAGGAAGGCGTACGCGGCCCAAGCTTCCTTCGTGCGCCGCTTCACCGGTGGGCCACCGCGGCGTCGAGCGCGCGCTGGGCCTCCTGCTGGGCTTGGCGCAGCGCGTCGGCGGGCTGCTGCTCGCCCGACAGCACGCGGTTGACGGCGTTCTGCCAGGCCGTCTTGAACTCGGAGCCGGCCGGGGACGCGGGGATGGTGAACGCGCTGTCCTGCGCGCGGAGCACGGCCTGCACGGCGGAGCCGAACGCGGGGCGATCCGCCAGCTGCACGATCGAACCGAAGATCTCCTGGTCCGCGACGCGGTTGCCGGTGTAGACGCCGGTGAACGCCTTGCCGGCGGCGCGGCGCTTCTCCGCGCGCGCCTTCGCGGCGGCGACCCACGTCGGCGCGTCGGTCATCGTCTTGATCCAGGCGCAGGCCTGGTCCTTGTGGGTGCTGCCGGCGGGGATCACCCAGGCGCTGCCGGTGACCCAGTCGATCGGCGTGCCCGCGGTGTCGGTGAAGGGCTTGGCCGACATCCGGACGTCGGGGGAGTAGTTCGCGAGGACGTTGAGGTACCAGTCGTCCATGAGGGTCGAGGCCAGCTGCCCCTGCTTGAAGGGGTTCTTCTCGCCGAAGAAGTCGAAGGAGTCGCGGAACGCCTTGACCGCGCCCCAGCCGCCCTGCGCGTCGATCAGGGACTTGGTGTACTCGAGGACGGCGGCCAGCCGCGGGTCGTCGAGGTGGGCGGTCCGGCCGTCGCCGCTCAGCATCGCGACGCCGTTCGCCTTGGCCCACAACGGGAGGAACTCGGGGATCTTCGGGTCGAACCCGATCCGCGTCAGCCCGCTCCCCGTGCGCGCGGTCAGCTTCCGGGCCGAGTCCGCGAGCTTGTCGCGATCGGTCGTGGTGACGTCCTGCGGGCGTAGGCCGCCCGCTTCGACGGCGGCGTCGTTGACCAGCAGGACCCGGTTGTCGTAGAACTCGGGCAGGCCGTAGACGACGCCGTCGAGGGTGACCTCCTTCAGCGCGGCGGGCCGGTACTGGCCGACGTCGACGTGCTGCTGCGCGATGCAGCCGGTCAGCGGTTCGAGGGTGCCGCGGGCGGCGTAGGTACCGAGCAGTTGACGGTCGAGGTAGACGAGGTCCGGCGGGGTGTGCGAGGCGACGGCGGCCAGGAACTGCTGGGCGTCGAAGGCGCTGCCGCCGATCTTGACCGTCGCCGGCGCGATGGCCTTCCCGGCCAGGTCGGCGCGGGTGGTGGCGATCTCGTCACCGAGGCCGAACCCCATGGTGGTCAACGAGGTTTCGCCGCCACCGCTCGACCCGACCCCACCGCACCCTGCGAGCAGCAGGACGGCTCCCGCACCGGCCAGAAGTTTCCGCACCATGGCACCCCTTCCCCGCGGCAGAGCCTGCGGTGGGTACCCGGCGTCCGGCGGTCCAAACCACGGTCAGCCGACCCAGGGGTTCGGGCGGCAGACGGCACCGTCGGCCCGGATCCGCGTGGCGGCCCCGGGTTCGGCGCGGTTGAGCTCGGCGAGGTAGGTGTTGGAGAGCCCGAAGGTCTGTTGCATCATGACGGGCGCGGGCGCGCCGGGTGCCGGGCAGCCGACGTGCCCGAAGCCGAGGGCGTGCCCCATCTCGTGGTTGACGGCGTAGGCCCGGTAGCCGGCGAGGTCGCCGCCGAAGGAGTGGGCGCCCCGGATCCACCGGGCGAGGTTGAGCACGATCCGGTGGGTCAGGTGGCACGAGGAGTCGTAGGGGATGGCGAACCCGCAGAGCCGGCGGCTGGTGCCGGGGGTGGTGAGGCTGATCCGCACTTCCGGCTTCGCGTCGGCCGCGGTTTCCCGCCGGAAAGCGACCTTGCCCTGGCCGATCCAGCCACGCGGATCGGTGAGGACGGCGTCCACCTGTTCGGCGAACCCGGGGGCGTCGACGCCGTCTTCGACTTCGACGGTGTAGGTGAACTCTTCGGCACCTTTGCCGGCCCCGGCGAGGGTGGCGGGACCGTCGAGGACGTGCCAGGTCCCGTTCCCGAGGGGGGTGACCGGCGGACCGTCGGGAAGCGCGGCGGGTTCCGGCGGCCGGGTCGTGACCGGCGCGGCGGTGGGGGAGAGGGGAGTGGGGATGCCACCGAGCCGCCGCGGTTCGGCGGCGCGGGGGAGCAGGAGAAGGGCCACGGCGAGGACGACGGCGAAGACGAGTACGGCGGGCGGCCACCAGGGCATGGGCGCGGGGACCTCGGCTGGTGTCTCCAGGAGCTTGGCCGCGGTGAGTTCTTCGGGGGAGCGACGGGGTTCGGTCGCCAGCGGGAGAACGGCGGTGGTGGGCGGCGCGGGTTCGGGCCCGGACGGCCAGATGATGGGCGACGGCTCGGGCGAGGCAGTGGGATCGGCGGGTGGGGGCGGCTCGGTGGCGGGGTTGGCTTGTGGTGCCGGGGCGAGCGGTTCGGCTGAGATGGTCGGGTGCGCGAGCGGTGGTTCGGTCGCGAGGCGTGCTTGTGCTGCCGGGACCGGCGGCTCGGTCGCCGGGTTGGTTTGTGGTGTCGCGGTGGGTGGTTCGGTCGGCGTGGTTGGGCGCGCGAGCGGTGGTTCGGTCGCGAGGGTCGCTTGTGCTGCCGGGACCGGCGGCTCGGTCGCCGGGTTGGCTTGTGGTGCCGGGCTGAGTGCCTCAGCCGGCGCCGTCGGAGGCTTGGTCGCGGGGTTGGCTTGTGGTGTCGCGGTGGGTGGTTCGGCTGGCGTGGTCGGGTGCGGGAGCAGTGGTTCGGTCGTGAGGATCGCTTGCACTGCAGCGGTCGGTGGTTCGGCCGAGGGTTCGGTCACGAGGTTGACTTGTGTCGCCGGGGCGAGCGGTTCGGCCGGGCGCTCGGTCGCGGGACTCGCTGGTGCTGCCGGGGCGAGCGGTACGGCCGGCGTGGTCGGGTGTGCGGCCGGCCGGCGTGGTTCGGCCGGCGCGCCCGCCGGACTCGCTTGTGCTGCCGGGCTGAGTGCGCCGAGCGGCGCGGTCGGGGGTTTGTTCGCGAGGCTCGCCTGCACTGCTGCGGTCGTCGGCGCGGCCGGGCGCTCGGTCGCGGGACTCGCTTGTGCTGCCGGCGCGAGCGGTTCGGCCGGCGTGGTCGGGTGTGCAGCCGGCTGGCGTGGTTCGGCCGGCGCGCCCGCCGGACTCGGTTGTGCTGCCGGGCTGAGTGCCTCGAGCGGTGCGGTCGGGGGTTTGGTCGCGAGGCGCGCCTGCACTGCTGCGGTCGTGGGCGCGGCCGGGGGCTTTGTCGCGGGGCCCGCTTGTGCTGTTGCGGCCGGGCGTTCGGTCGCGGGGTTGGCTGGTGCTGCCGGGGCGAGCGGTTCGGCCGGCGTGGTCGGGTGTGCAGCCGGCCGGCGTAGTTCGGCCGGCGCGGTCGGCGGACTCGCTTGTCCTTGCAGCGCAGCCGGTTCAGCCGCCGGGACCATCGGTGGCTCCGGCCGCTCGAACACCCCGAACACCGGCCGCCGCAATGGTTCCGTCGGCGGCTCGGCCCGCAACGGCGATTCCGCCGCGGGCGGCTCCGGCAGCCGAGGTTCCGGCGCCACCGGAACCCCCGGAGCCACCGGAACCCCTGGAGCCACCGGAACCCCCGCCGCACACCCCTCCACAGCCGAACGCGGCCGGGGCACCGCCCCCGCGCGGCGGAACCGCAACCGCCGGCGAGCTCGCGGCACCCCCGCCGCCGGGATCTCCTCCTCCACCAGCCGGGCCGGCCGCGGCCGGGGCTGGGGCAGCCAATCGACGCGCGCCGGTTCAGTAGGCAAGGCCCACGCTCGCGCACGCCGGGCCCGGGGCCTCCGCCGATCGGGGGTACGCCACCGTCGCCGGGTCGCCGTCGGACGTGTAGCGGTTGCCGTGGGGTGCGGCCAGTACGTCGAGCCAGTGCGACGAGCCGTACTCCGCCTCCGTGCCGCTCGACTGCGACCGGATCCGCGGGATCGCCCCCGGGTCGAAATCGGCGGAACACGGCGAAGGCGCCGGCCCGGCCCCCACCAGCAACGCCCCTTCGTACGCGTAGCCCGGTCCCCGCAACGCCGACTCCGGGTGGCGGGGGTGCGTCCCGTACGGCAGCGCCAGCGTCCGCGGCTGGTAGCCGGTCGCGCGGATCGCCGCGTCCTCCTCCGTGATCGCCGTCGTCACCTCGCTTTCCGATGCCGTGCGCAGGTTCGTGTGGTGGCGCGTGTGGTTGCCGATCTCGAAGCCGTGGGCGGCCAGCCAACGCAGCGCCGGCCCGTCGTCCGGCGCGCCGAACGGGTGCTCGTTGACGTACAGGCTCGCCACCGGGCGGAACCGCGGGTGCGCCGCCGCGACGTCCAGCAGGATCCGGATCGCCGTTCCCGCCGCCGGCTGTCCCTGCGGCGTCAACGCGAACGTGCTCGGGTCGCCGTCGTCGAACGTCAGGACCACCGGGTGCGCGCCGGCCGGGAGGTCGAGCCGGCGGGACACCAGCTCGGCCGTCGTCACCGGGACGTAGTCCTCCGCCGCCAGCCGCTCGAGCTCCGCGGTGAAGTCGGCGGGCGTGCGGTCGTACACCGACCGCGGCCGCTCGACGATCCGGTGGTACATCAGGATCGGCACCCGGCCGAGCTCGTCGGCGCCGACCTGGCGCGCGAGCGCGGGCGTGACGCGGGCGGGCGTGGCGGCGGCGGGCGCCGGCCGGGGCACCGGGGTCTCGGCGGGCGCCGGGGCGCCGCACGCCGTCACGGCGGCCACCACGGCGAACCCGGCGCCGAACCGGAAAAGGCTACGCATGCGGGAAGTCTGGGGGCGGGCCCGCCGCGGCGCGGCCCGATGCACCGGGTCGGGTGAGCGCGGATTTCCCCGCCACAGTCCGGATTTCCATGTTTCCGCAGGCCGCGGGCATGGTCACGAATCGGCCTCCGGCACGATGCGGTGATCATCGCCCACGACGTTTGCGCGAAGATCGACGCGGGTATTTCCCTGCGATGGTCCCGAAAACGCCGTCCGCCGCCGGACGCACCTTCGATCGTCGCCTGGTCCTCACCGCCGCCCTCACCGGTCTGGCGGCGAGCGCGTGCGGCGCACGCCAGGCGGGGCGGGCGCTCGTCGTGCCGGTCACCGCGACGCCGGCCCCGCCCACGCCACCGCCGAACCCCCTGGACAAAGGGCTGCTCGTCGGCTTCTGCGGAGCGCCCGGGTCCCCGGCGCTCGGCCGGATGACCGGCGACCTGGCGGCGGCGAGCCGCGAACTCCGCCAGCGGATCCGCGCTTTCCCGGCGGGCCGGCCCGTCACCCCGGTCGTCGAGCTGATCGCGACGACCGTGCACCGCTCGCCCGGCGAGGACGGCATGTACCGCAGCCGCTGCGGCGAGGAGACGGTCCGGGACTACCTCGACGCCGCGCGCGCCCTGAACGGGTTGCTGCTGCTGAACATCCAGCCCGGCCGCGCCGACTTCCTGCCGGAGGTGCGGGCGTACGAACGGTGGCTGACCGAGCCGGACGTCGGCGTCGCGCTCGACCCCGAGTGGGCGGTGGAACCGGGTGTCGTGCCGGGGAAGAAGTTCGGCCGCACGACCGGGGACGAGCTCGACGGCGTCGCGCGCTACCTCGGCGACCTGGCCGAAGCGCACCGCCTGCCGGCGAAGGTCATGGTGTACCACCAGGTGGCGTCGTCGGTGGTGCGCGACGAAGAGCTCCTGCTCGCGCACGCCGGGGTCGCGCCGGTGAAGGTCGTCGACGGAATAGGTTCGGCGGCGGCGAAGAAGGCGACGTGGAAGACGCTCATGAGGACCAGGCCGGAGCACGTGCGGCCCGGGTTCAAGCTGTTCTTCGACGAGGACACCCGCCGCGGCGCCGCGTTGATGACCCCGGCGGACGTGCTGGCGCTGAGCCCGGTGCCCGCCTACGTCGTCTACGAATAGGAGCGGTGGCGCGAAAGCCCGGTGCGGATCCGCACCGGGCTTTTCGTGGGTCCGCACCGGGTTTCCGGAGACGACGAAAGCCCGGTGCGGGGAGGTGAGCCGCACCGGGCCATCGCCGGCTGTCCGTCCGGGGTTCCGATCGCTCCCTAGCCGATCGGGACGGGCAGCCCGCCGAGAAGGTCGTTCACGAGAGCGGACAGCGAGATCAGCACGCGCTGCAGCAACGCGTTGAGGAGCGCGGAGACCGGCGGGAGGCTCTGACGGGCCTTCAGGTCCGCGGCCAGCCGGTCGACGCCGTCGCGTGCTTCGGTGGTGTCTTGCTGAGCCGTCGCCGCCTTGTCGCGGGTGTCGGCTTGGATGGTGTACCGCTTGCCCTGGGCCAGATCCGTGAGGACCGGATCGAGGTTGGTCAGGGTGACCCGCGTGCCGGCGACGTCGCCGTCGTCCGCTCGCGAGACCAGCTGGTCGCGCAGGGATTGGACCTGGGCCGCCGCGCTCGTCGTGCTCGACGAGCCGCTGCCGCCGGGTCCACCCGCCGACGCCACGCCCACCCCGGTCAGGGTCACCGCCGTCGCGGTGAGGAAAACCGTGACCGCCCGGGCCAGTGCACTTTTCATGTCGTACTCCTCCGGAATTCCGATACCGACTGGAGATCATCGTGATCGCGTGCGGCGAATACCGCGAGCGGATCCTCTGACCTCGGCGGACCCGGCGATTTCGCTCGGTGCACGGCGGTTCGGGATCCGCGGAACAAACATCAAGTTCGCGTGAAGCCGGTGATCGACAATTCCGCACGCCGATTACGAAGTGTGATCGCATCACTCGTTGGTGAGTGTTCGTTACGATGAACGGCTGAAATGAGCCTGGTTTCTTCACGGAAGGTATGACTGGAGTGGTTCTCGCGTGGCAGGCGAGTTTCACTCGATTGTGAGGTTTGTCAGGGTTTTTCATGGGTAACCATGCGCATTTGCCTGCACGGGGAAAGCCACTCTTAAGAAGGGTACGATGCGAAACCACTTCTTGCGCGCTGAGTGCTTCGCTAATCTGAGCGGCGGCCGCCGGACCCGGTTTCCGGTCTTCCGGGGCTTCCTCGGTGCCGAGACCTGACAACTTGGACACCTTCTGGAGAACACCAAAACGCAGAACGTCCCGGCACCGCTGGTGCCGGGACGTTCTGTGCGGGAGAAGAGGGGATCAGGTGCGGCGCGGCAGGGGAACTCGGCCACCGGAAGCGGTGCGCGGGAGGAGTTCCGACGCGCCCGGCTGTGCCGACGCGCTTGGCGGTGCCGGCCCAGCCGATCCCGCGGGTGGCCTCGTGTGGCCGAGACCTCGGGTGACGGGTGGGGCCGCTCGCTCGGTTGCCGGTGGGTTCGGCTGCGGCGGTCAGGAGACCGGCGGGCTTGGTCGTGGTGTAGTGGCCGCTCGCTCGGTTGCGGGTGGGTTTGGCTGCGGTGGTCAGGAGTCTGGCGGGCTCGGTCGCGGCCCGGCGGTCGCCCGACTGGTTGCCGGTGAGTTCGGCTGCGATGGTCAGCAGCCTGGCGGGCTAGGTCGCGGCCCGGCGGCCGCTCGCCTGGTCGCCGGTGGGTTTGGCTGCGGTGGTCAGGAGCCTAGCGGGCTTAGTCGCGGCTCGGCGGTCGCCCGACTGGTTGCCGGTGAGTTCGGCTGCGGTGCTCGGTTTCCGGAATCTCGGGAGACTGGCGGGCTCGGTCGCGGCGCAGCGGTCGCGCGCCTGGTCGCGGAACTCCACTGCAGAATTGCTTCTCCGAGGCGGGCCCCGCGAACCCGGGAAACCGGCGGGACCGGTCGCGCCGCGGCGGTCGCCAACCCGACCCTCCGCGAACCCGGCCGCCCCGCCGAGTCCCCCGAACCTCAGGCTCCCGGCGGCGTGCGACGCGGCTCCGCGGGCGGGTACGTGTTCACCGGCGGAGCCTGTCCGGCCCGCGGAGCCGCCTCCGCGTGCGGAACCGCCTCGGGACGGGCAGTCCCTCCCGCGGCGGGGTACCCGGCCATGGCTCCGGTCTTCGGCCCGCGCCGGGCCAACCCGGCCAAGCCTAGCAACCCGACCAGCCCGAGCAGGCCCCACAAACCGTTGCCGTCGTTGTCGTCCCGGACGGTGCCGTCGTTGTCCGATTGCGCCGCCGATACCGGGGTGCTCGGCGCCGCCGCGGCCGGGAAAGTCCCGGTCATCGCGATGGCGGCCGCCGCGGCGGTGCCGGCCAGGAGGTTTCGTGCCGTTCGGTTCATCTCGGTTCTTCCTTCCGTTCGGGCGGGCGGTCACCGGCCGCTTACCCGGGCCGTCCGCGTTCACACCCGCTGTCACGGGAACGGGCGACCCGACCCCGATTCCGGGGCCCGGGCGCCGTTTGTAGAATGGCCGTCGGTTCAAGCAGGAGCCATGGAAGGACGTGTGCGTCCGCCACCTGAGTCCTTCCCCTTTTCTCGCGAGTGCGCATCCGTATCGGGAAATACCGTCCACCGCCGTGGACCCGGGGGAGTAATGAACAGTCAGCTCGTGGTCGCCCCGCTGGGCGCGACCTTCTCCGCACGCTTGATCTGCACCACCGGCGACCGCCTGATCCACCCGGCGGACGGCCGCAACGACCTCGCGCGCATCGTCGTGCGCTGGGCGCGCGCCTGGGTGCCCGAGACCTGGCCCGCCCGTCAGTACTTCGCCGCGCTCGGCATCGGTGATGACGAAAACCCTTGTTACACCGACGAAAACGTCACAGGTTGGCACCTGCTCGAACCGCGCCCCGGCTCGCTCGCGTGGCGGGTGCGGTCCGGCGAAATCGACGTGACGACGGCCCTCACCGCCGAAGCGGAGGCCTGGCCCGGCTAGGAAACCCCGGCACACCAGCCCTGCGTCGCCTCCACCGAGGCGGCGCAGGGCTCTTCGTCGTACCCGGAGAACGCCCTTGCCGCACAAGGAATGCGGGCGCACCATGGTGGGCGAACAGTTGCGGCGAAACGGATGCGGTTAACCCGTTCGGACCACTAGTAGGCCGGTCAGGGGCTTGCGGCACCCACACGATGGTGGCATGGAGTGGAACCGGTGCGGCGAGATCAGTACGTTTCCCTCACACCAGGCGGAGAACACACCTTCACTGCCGCCCATCCGACGCAATTGTCGATCGAGGAGAATTCCCATGCTGAAGAAGCTCGGCTTCGTCACGGCCGCCGCCGCGGCGGGCGCCTTCCTGGCCGGCGGGGTCGCCGCCGCCGGCACCCCGGACGAGCACGGCCACCACGGCCACACCCACGGCGGTTACGACTACTCGGGCCAGGTCGGCCTCGTGAACCTCAACAACACCGACGTGCTGCACAACGTCGACGTCACGCCGGGCCTCTGCGGCAACGACGTCAACGTCCTCGGCGTCCAGGTGCCGATCCGCGAGTCGCTCAACGGCATCGGTGTCCCGATCCTGTCGCCGGGCGAGAACGAGGCCGACGGCAAGGCGCCGTACAACTGCGCCGCCAGCGAGCTGGCCGACGGCGGAACGAGCCAGAGCAACTGAGGTTCCGTGCCGCCGCCGCCCGCTGTGTGTGCGGACGCCGGCGGCCGGCACGGGAAACGGCGATCCGCGTCGACGTCGTGACGCGAGCCCGGAACGCGGAGCGAGCTGCACACTCCGGTTCCGCGTCCCGGGCCCGCCGCGACGCCGGACGTCGCCGGCACGGGTGGGACCGGTCACGACCTGGAGAAAGTGCGCCGGTCCCACCCGGCGTGAACCGCACCCTAACCGACTTGCCGCGGTCCGGCGAACCGAAGCCGGGCCCCGTTCTCGTCCCCTGATCCCCCACCGGACGGTCCGGTGGGTCGCTTAAAGGAGTTCTTCAAGTGATCAAGCAGCTCGGCTTCGTCGCCACCGCTCTCGCCGCCGGGATGGCGGTGCTCGGCGGGTCCGCGTCCGCGGCCGGCGTCACCGTCGCCGGACACCCGATCGACCACAGCGACCAGGTCGGCCTCGCCAACGTGCAGAACCTCGACGCGGTGCACAACCTGGACGCGGTCGCCGGCGTCTGCGACGACAACGTCAACGTGCTCGGCGTCCAGGTGCCGGTCCAGCACGTCGCCGAGGGCGTCGGCGTGCCGGTGCTCTCCCCGGGCGAGCACGAGGCGGACGGCAAGTCCCCGTTCAACTGCGCCAGCGGTGCCATCTCCGACGGCGGGACCGCGCAGGACAACTGACCGGTCCTGGTCGAAGCCGCCGCGCGGTTGCCCCCCGCGCGGCGGTTTCACGTCCGGTCGAGCCGGTGCACGGCCACTTCCCGCAGCACTAGGAGGACGGCCGCCGCAACCGGCACCGCCACGAAGGCGCCGACCACGCCGAGCAGCTCGAAGCCGATCAGCACCGCGACGACCGTGACGAGCGCCGGGATCCGCACGGCCCGGCCGACGATCTTCGGGAGCAGCACGTAGTCCTCGAGCACGCGGTAGCCGACGAAGAAGCCGGCGGTCGAGAGACCGGCGGGCACCGAAACCGTCAGCGCGACGAGCGTGGTGCCGATCCCGGCCGCCACCGAACCGGCGACGGGCACGAGGTCCAGGACGGCGACGAGCAGGGCGAGCACCAGCGGATAGGGCACGCCGAAGCACCACAGCCACGCGAACGTCAGGACCCCCGCGATCAGCGACACCACGACGTTGCCGACCAGGTAGGCACCGACCTTCCGGAAGACGGCATCGCCGATCAGGATCACGCGCGGGCGTCGCGACCGGGGAGCCAGCCGGTAGAGCGCCGTGCGAACCCGCGGGAAGTCAGCGACGAAGTACGTGCTGAGCACGACGACGATCGCGGCGTCACCCAGCACGCCGGCGACCGACTTCGCGACGTCCGTCAGGTGGATGCCCCGGAGGGCGGCTTCGAGCCCGAACGTCTCGTTCGCGCGGCCGATGAGCGTGCCCGGGTCGCGCAGCAGCGCCAGGAAGTGCGGCGCGCCGTCGCGCAGCTGCCCGATCTGGTCGGACAGCGGAACGGCGGCGCCGGCGACCGCGGCGGCGAAGACGGCCAGCCCGGTCACGACGACGACCCCGGCGGCGAGCGCGCGGGGCATCCGGCGGGTGAGCCGGGCGGTCACCGGTTCCAGCCCGACCGCGATGAAGAACGCGATGCCGATCAGCAGCAGCACGTCGGACGCCGCGAGGACGACCTCGACGATCGCGACCGTGACGACCACCCCGGCCGCGGCGGTCAGCCCGGCGAAGAACGGCGACCGGCGGTCGAGCGGCTTTCCCGGCGTGCCCAGGGGTTTCTCCTGCCGGGTGGCCGCGCCTTCGGCTTCCCCGACGGCGTGCCCGGCGCGGTAGGCGCCACGGCCTTTCGGTGCGTGCATGCGCTGGCGGCTACCCCTTGGCGGCCGGTCGAATCCACCCGATCCGGGCGCGCGGGCAAGTCCACGCTTCCCGGTGACCACGTCCACCTGATACTGCCGAGAGCCTGGGAATGTCACCAGAATCGCGTATGCGCACCCGGCAACTCCTGCTCGCTCCCGTGATCGCGCTCGTGGCCGCGTTCGCCGTCTGCCCGGCGGCAGCGGCGGCCAGCGAACCCCGGCTGCTGATCAACCAGGACTTCCCCGACCCGGACGTCGTGAAGACGCCGGGCGGCTACTTCGCGTTCTCGACGAGCACCGGCTCGGGCCGGGTCCCGGTGGCGACGGCGACGGCGCCGGAAGGGCCGTGGCGCGTCACCGGCGACGCGCTCGGCGCGGTCCCCGCGTGGGCCAAACCGGACGGCGGGTTCTGGGCGCCGGACGTCACCCAGCTGCCGGACGGCACCTTCGTCCTGTACTTCTCGGCGGCGAAGACGGCGGGCGGCGAGATGTGCCTCGGTGCGGCGACCGCGGCCAAGGCGGCGGGCCCCTACACCCCGGCCGGTGACCAGCCGCTGGTCTGCGTGCCGGAGGACCACGGCGACATCGACCCGCAGACGTTCCTCGACGCGGACGGAACCCGTTACCTGCTCTACAAGGCCGACGGCGCCGCGACCGGCGTGCCGGCCGCGATCTGGCTGCAGAAGCTCGGGGCCGACGGGCGCACGCTCACCGGTGCGCGCACCGAGTTGCTGCGCGCGGACCTGAACGCGGAGAAGGCGGTCGTCGAAGCACCGTCGGTGGTGAAGACCGCGAACCGCTTCTTGCTGTTCTATTCGGCGGACACGTTCCAGAGTTCGGGCTACCACACGTGTTACGCGTCGGCGCCGACGGTGACCGGCCCGTTCGTGAAGGCGGACGCCCAGTTCCTGTCGACGGAACTGCTCGGCGCCAAGGTGGACGCCCCGGGCGGCGCCGACGTCGTGGACGGCCACATCTACTTCCACGGCTGGCTCGGCGGCGCGCGCACGGCGAGGGGGATGTACGAACTGCCGATTTCGTTCCCGGGCGATGTGCCGCAGCTGGGCTGAGCTGTCACTCACACGGGTAGCGGTCCGGTTGGGCCGCGCGTGGCCGGTTATCCGAGGCGGGAGCGTGGAAAGGGAGGACCGTCATGACGGTGTTTTGGGGTCTGATCGGGTTGCTCGGCCTGCTGGGGTGCGTGGGGTTGCTGCGAAGCCGCACGGTGCCGACGGAGACCGACCCGCTGGCCCGCTACCCGGAGGCGCAGGAACCGGCGCGGCCGAACGCCGATGCCGCGCACACGCCGCTGATGACGCCGGTCGTGACGCCGGAGATGCTCGGGTCGGAGCAGCCGCTGAACCAGGTCCGGGCGCAGCGGCCGGTCGAGTCGCCGGCTCGGGGGCAGGAGGTGCGGGCTGCGCCTCAGCCTGCGGCCGAAGGTCAGCCTCAGGTTCGTGCCGAGCCGGTGCCTGATTCCGTGTCGCAGGGCCAGGTCCGGGGGCAGGGGGAAGTGCGGGCGGAAGCTCAGCCTGAGGTCCGTGCCGCCTCGCTGCCCGATTCCGCGCCGCAGAGCCAAACCCGGGCTGAAGGGGAGGTGCGGACGGAAACGCAGCCTCCGGTCCGTGCCGAGCAGCTGCCCGAATCTGCGCCGCAGAGCCAGCTCCGGGATCAGGGGGAGGTGCGGGCGGAAGCTCAGCGTGAGGTTCGTGCCGAGCGGCTGCCCGAATCTGCGCCGCAGAGCTGGCTCCGGGATCAGGGGGAGGTGCGGGCGGAGGCTCAGCGTGAGGTTCGTGCCGAGCGGCTGCCCGAATCTGCGCCGCAGAGCTGGCTCCGGGATCAGGGGGAGGTGCGGGCGGAGGCTCAGCCTGAGGTCCGTGCCGAGCCGCTGCGCGAATCCGCGCCGCAGAGCCAGATCCGGGCTGAAGGGGAGGTGCGGGCGGAAACCCAGCCTCCGGTCCGTGCCGAGCCGCTGCGCGAATCCGCGCCGCAGAGCCAGATCCGGGCTGAAGGGAAGGTGCGGGCGGAAACCCAGCCTCAGGTCCGTGCCGAGCCGCGACCCGAACCCGCGCCGCAGAGCCGGCTCCAGCCTCGAAGGGAGGCGCAGCCCGCCGCCGAAACCCAGCCTCGCACCGAGCCGCAGGCCGCACCCGAACTCCCGCGACAGCCCCTTCGTGCTCAGGCGCCCGTCGCCGCGCGATCGGCGGCCGCGCCGGCCCGTGGCGCCGAACCGCGGCCCGTCGAAGCCCCACCCGTCGAGCCGCGCCCGGAAGCCTCGGCGAGCGAGTCGGGAACCATCGCCGGCGAAATCCCCGCGCCGCGAACCCAGTCCGTCGAGGAAACCCCGACCGAGAAACCGCCGCCGGGCAAGACCACCGGCGGCCGCAAAGGCGTGCAGGGCCTCCTGCACCAAGCCAAGCGCATCCTCAACCGGCACTAGGGCAGCGGCGCCCGGTCCTCGGCCAAACCGGCGAGCAGGTCACCGTGCTCGTCGATGCGGTCGAGGACCTCCTCCGCCGTGAACGTCAAGTGGTTCACGTGCCGGCACGCGCGGACCTCGTCCCACGTCACCGGCGTCGACACCGTCGGATGATCGCGGCCGCGCAGTGAATACGGGGCGACCGTCGTCTTCGCCGGGTTGTTCTGGCTCCAGTCGATGAACACCCGGCCGCCGCGCTGCGCCTTGGCCATCACCGCGGTCACCTCGCCGGGCGTCTCCTTCGCGAGCTGCTGCGCGAGCCGCTTCGCGTACGCCGACGGCGCCGCCGGGTCGTCGGTCCGGATGCCGCAGTACAGCTGCATCCCCTTCGACCCCGACGTCTTCGCGAACGCGGTCAGGCCGTCGGCGGCCAGGACGTCGTGCAGGCGTTCGGCGACGCGTGCGCAGTCGACGACCGTCGTGCCCGGGCCGGGGTCGAGGTCGAACACCAGGCGGTCGGGCGGCCGGCGCGTCGCGTCCGGTTCGACCGTCCACTGGGGAACGTGCAGTTCGACGGCCGCCATGTTCGCCGACCAGACCAGCGCCGGGAGGTCGTCGAGGAGCGGGTAGTCGATCGTGTCGCCGCTGCCGCGCGAACCCGTGCTCGGCAGCCGGACCGTGCGCAACCACGGCGGCGCGCCGTTCGGGACGTTCTTCTCGAACCACTTCTCGCCGGCAACCCCGTTGGGGTAGCGGATGAACGTCACCGGGCGGCCGGCGAGGTGCGGCAGCAGGACCGGCGCGATCCGCGAGTAGTAGTTGATCACCTCGCCCTTGGTGAAGCCGTCCGCCGGGTACAACACTTTGTCCAAATTGGACAAGGTGAGCCGCCGGTTTCCGGCCTGCACGGTGATCCGCTGGCCGGCCGGTTCGGGAGGCGGGGGTGGAGCGGCGGCGGGTTCCGTCGCGCGCGGGGCGACGACGTCGGCCGGCTCCTTGTCGGCCCGCAGGCCGCGCCAGGCGGTGTGGCGGACGCGGCCGCCGCGCGTGAACTGGCGGTAGACGATCTCCCCGACCAGCCGCGGCTCGACCCAGCGCGCGCGGACGGTGTCTTCGCGCGGCGGTGTCGTCGCGAACGGGTGCGTGCGGCGTTCGAGCGGCTGCAGCTGCGCCATCAGGTCGGCGCGGGTGGCCTGGCTGAAGCCGGTGCCGACGTCACCGATGTAGACGAGGTCGCCGGTGCCGGGGTCGTGCGCGCCGAGCAGGAGGCCGCCGAGCGTGCCGGTGAAGCTGCGCTGGCCGGGGCGCCAGCCGCAGACTATGACCTCCTGAGTGCGGATCAGCGGGTGCTTCAGCCAGGAATCCGGCCGCTGCCCGGGAACGTAGGCGGAGCCGCGCAGCTTCGCGACCACACCCTCGTAGCCGGCCGACGCGGCGTGGGCCAGGAAGTCCGCCGGCGTGCGGCGGTCGGCGGCGAGCTCGTCGAAGGTGACCGCGCGGACCACCGAGACGCGGTACGGATCGGGCATCGGCAGGCCGGCCAGCAGGCCGCGGCGCTCGTCGTACGGCTCCTTCAGCAGGTCGCGGTCGCCGAGCCGCAGCAGGTCGAAGGCGAGGAACCGGACCGCGACGTCGTCGAACGGCCGTCCCTTCGGTCCGCTCTGGTGCCGGACCCAGCGGCCGCGGCGTTCCTGCATGAGCTCGAAGTCGATCCGGCCGTCTTCGCCGTAGACCACGACCTCGCCGTCGAGGTAGGCGGCCCGGCCGTCGAGCGCGGGGGCGAGCACCCCGGCGAGCTCGGCGAACTCGGCGGTGAAGTCGATGTTGTTGCGGCTGGTGAGGACGGTGGTGCCGTCCGGGGCGATCCGCATGGCGGCGCGGTAGCCGTCCAGTTTGTACTCGTACGCCCACTCGGCGCCGCTGCGCAGCCGGCCGCCGTCGGCCTTGGCCAGCATCGGCTCGACCCACGCGGGGACGCCGGGTGCGTCGTGACCAGCCATGCCGAACCTCCGTGTGTGCCTCCCGAAGGTAACCCGTTCGGCCTAGCCTCGCTGGGTTTGTGCAGGTGAAAGCTACCGGAACGCTTGTTCCCACTCCGGGGCGAGCGGTGTGGCCGCCCAGCACGCGGCGAGCATGTCATAGCCGCGGTGGACGAGTTCGGCGTGCGCCGGCCAGTGCCGGCGCGTCCAGGCGAGGTCGTTGTGGGCCGAGTCGACCGCCGCGCGCGTCGTGCCTTCGAGCTCGAACTGCAGGTCGCGGCGGAGTTCCATCGCCGACGGGCCGGCCGCGAGCAGGGCCAGCGCGGCGGCGCGGACGCGGGCTTCGGTCCAGCCGAACGTCGTGCGGTGGGCGTTCGGGGCGAGCAGGTACTGGGCGAGCACCGCGAGGGCGACGCCGATCAGCGTCTCCACCAGGCGGTCGCGGACGACGGGGCCGATCGAGCCGGCCGCCGCGGCGCCGCCGGCCAGCAGGGCGACCGGCGTGATGAAGACGACGGCGACCGCGTAGTTGCGCGGGACGAACAGTTCGATGCAGAACTGCAGCACCGCGACGGCGGCGACCAGCGCGATCCCGGTGGGAGCGAGCAGGGAGAGCGCGGCGAAGAGGCCCAGGCCGACGGCGGTTCCGGCGAAGCGCTGCAGGCCTCGCACGTTCGCGTGGAGGCGATCGGTGCCCTGCTGCAGGACGACGAGCGCGCTGAGGACCGCCCAGTGCGGGCGGTCCAGGCCCAGCGCCGCGCTGAGGGTTCCGGCGATCACGCAGGTGGCACCGACGCGCAGGGCGGTCACCGTGGCGTGGGAACGGAGGGACGCCGACCGTCGCAGCCGGTAACCGACGCTGGGGCGGGGCAGGGGCAGGGCCGCGGTTTCCTCGTCGGTCGCGGCGGTGAAGCGCCGGTGGGCGGCGATGAGCGTCGTGGCGAGTTCGGAGCCGGGGCCGTGGCCGGCGTCGTGGACGGCGTTCCAGGCGGCCGAGATGGCCGACGCGGCGGCGTGCCGGGTGGGCGTCCCGGTTTCGAGGAAGGTATCGACGGCTTTGACGGCCTTGCCGACGGCGGTGCGTTCGGGCTTGTGCCGGTCGGCGAGGGCGCCGGCCATGGACACGACGACGGAGGACGCGCCGCCGAGCGCGGTGCAGAGGAGCAGGGAGAGCGGCGCGGCGCCGGCTTCGGTGGCGATGAGCGCACCACCGCAGACGAGGGCGAAGAAGAGGGCGCCGGGCGGGCCGAGCCGCAGGGCATCGACGGCGTAGACGGCGAGGACGGCGACCGCGGTGACGACGATGACGACGCCGGCTTTGGTGCCGGCTTCGGTGCCGACGGCGGTCCCGAGCCCGGCGGCGAGCAGGAGAGTGGCGGCGGCGGTGAGGACCACACGGGCGCGGACGCGGTAGGGGCGGCCTTCGCCGTAGAGAACGGCGAAGGCGCCGAAGGTGACGAAGAGGGCTTCGGTGGGGTGTCCGGTGAGGACGACGATGGCGCCGGCGAGGAGGACGACAGTCGCGGCCCGCAGCCCGGCGCTCCACCGCCGGCCGGCAGCGGGGAGCGCGAAGAGCAAGGCCCGGGGGCGGGCGATGCGGGGAAGCGGATCCTCGGACGCACGGCTGACATTCCAGCACGCGGGGTGGGGAGGGATCGGGTGGACCGAGCGCTGGGGTGAGGTGCGTCGCTGCGCGGGTGGTGGGGGAGAGGTGGTTGCGAGCGGTGGCTCGGGTGGCGTGAGGTTGGCGGGCGGTGCGGGCCTCGGTGTGCGGGGTGCGGCGGGACCGAGGCGGCTGCAGCGGTGCGGAGGTGTCTAGGTGGCGTGAGTTTCGCGGCCGCTGCCGGCTTCGGCGCGCGATGCTGCGCGGGGGTGCCTCGTTCGTGGCGGGGTGGGGGGTGGCTTGGTTGGCGTGCGTTTGGCGGGTGCTGCGGGCTTCGGCGCGCGATGCCGCCGGGGTGGGCCGTGGCGGCGCGGGGGCTTCGTTCGCGGCGGGGTGGGTGCGGCGGCGGAGGGGAGGTCGCTGGAGTGGTGTGAGTTTGGCGGGCGCTGCAGGCTTCGGTGTGCGGGTGGCCGGTTGTGGTGGCGGGAGTGGCTTGGGTGGCGCGAGATTTGCGAGTGCTCAGGGCTCCGCGCGCGATGCCGCGGGGTGGGCGGTGGCGGCGCAAAGGTGCCTCGCTCGCCGCGAGGTAGGTGCGAGCGGAGGTGGCTCGGGTGGCGTGAGGTCGCCGGGCGCTGCGGGCCTCGGCGCGGAGGTGCGGCGGGGCCGGACCCGCTCAGGCCGGAAAGAAGTCCTCGACCGCCCGCCGTAGCGTCGCTCGGACCGTTTCCGCGTCGTCCAGCTCGCCGCCGTGCAACGCTCCGTCGCGCAGCAACACCAACACACGGGCCGCGTGGTTCGGCTCCGGGTGGCCCGCCTCCGCCGCGTCGGACCTCAACACCTCGAAGAACCACCTCCGGTGGTCCTCGATCACCCGGCGGACCTCACTCTCCGGGTCGGGGTACTCGGCCGCCGCGTTGAGGAACTGGCAGCCGCGGAAATCCTCTCCGCACGTTGCCTCTCCCACCACCGACAGCGCCGCCGCCAGCGCCTCGCGCGGGGGCTTGCCCGACCTCGCCGCGTCCACCGCCGCGCGGATCCGGCGGCTCGTCTCCGCCAGGTACGCCGCCACCAGGTCGTCCTTCGTGGGGTAGTGCCGGTAGAACGTCGCCCGCGTCACCGATGCCTCGGACACCAGGCGCTCCACCCCGACCGCGTGGATGCCCTCCGCGTAGAACAGCCGCGACGCGGTCGCCAGCAGCCGGTCCTTCGGGTGCACGTCGGCAGTCGTCATCCGGCCAGCATAGAGAAAGAACAGTCGTTCTGCCAGATTGGCTACGTCACATTGTCACGCTGCCCGCGAACGGCCAGAGTATGGAGACAGAAAGACCGATCGTTCTACCTAAGGAGCCAGCCATGAGCAAGCCCACCATCGTCCTGGTCCACGGCGCTTTCGCCGACTCGTCGAGCTGGACCGGCGTCGTCGCGAAGCTGCAGGAGCAGGGCTTCCCGGTCGTCGCGGTGGCGAACCCGCTGCGCGGCGTCGAATCCGACGCGGCGTACGTCGCGGACGTGGTCAAGGGCGTCGAAGGCCCCGTCGTCCTCGCCGGCCACTCCTACGGCGGCGCCCTGATCACCCGTTCCGCGACCGAGACGCCGAACGTCCGCGCCCTCGTCTACATCGCCGCGTTCCAGCCCGACGCGGGGGAGAGCGTCTTCGAGCTGTCCGGCCGCTACCCGGGCGCGAAGCTCGGCCCGGAGACCACGAACGTCCTGGTCCACAACGGCACGCCCGAACTGTCGATCAAGCCGGCGGACTTCTCCGAGGTCTTCGCGGCCGACGTCCCGGCGGAGACGGCCGCGATCCTGGCCGTCACCCAGCGCCCGGTGGCCCAGCAGGCCCTGGCCGCGCCGTTCGAGGGCACCCCGGCCTGGTCGAAGCTCCCGTCGTGGACGCTCATCGCCAACCGGGACAACGCCATCCCCGCCGCGGCGCAGGAGTTCATGGCCGAGCGCGCGTCCTCGACCGTCCGGCGGATCGACGCTTCGCACGCCGTCGCGGTGTCGCAGCCCGGTGTCGTCGCCGAGGTGATCGCGGCGGCCGCCGCCGAGTGACCCGCCGTGCGGACCGGGCGCCGCCCCGGTCCGCACGCTCAGGCCGCTTCGATCCCGTGCGAAGCCAGTTCGGCCCGCAGCGGCCCGAGGAACTCCGAGTCCACCACCCGCCGCACCTCGGCAATCTAACCGACCGGCGGGAGCCCCGCGCGTGCTTCGCCGTACTCGCGCACGATGTTCGCCACGATTTCGGCCGCGGGCAGCACGGCGTCGACCAGCCCGGCCGACTGGCCCGCCTCGACCTTGCCGTCCACGACGTCGCCGTGCAGGGCCGCGTCCTTCAACGTCGACGCCTCGAACGTCTTGTGCCGCAATGATTCTTCCGCACCCGTGGACTCCAGGGCCGCCATGCGTGAGGTGAAGTCGTTGGACAGCGCGCGGATCACGCCCAGGCCGTGGCCCACCGTGCGGGTGCCGTCCACATCGGACGCGACCACCGCCTCCTTGTACGCCGGGTGCACGGAAGCCTCGGCGCTGGCCAGGAACCGCGTGCCGAACTGGGCGGCGCCGGCGCCGAGCGCCAGGGTGGCCGCCAAGCCGAAACCGTCCGCGATCCCGCCGGACGCGATCACCGGCAGCGAAACCGCCCGCGTCACGGCGCGCACCAGCACCGTCGTCGTCACCATGGCCGGCGGTGGGTGTCCACCGGCTTCGGCGCCGACGACGACCAGGCCGTCGACGCCGGCCGAAGCGGCCTTGAGGGCGTGCGGAACCCCGGCCACCACGTGCAGGCAGCGCGTCCCGGCTTCGTGGAACCGGTCGAGGTACCTCCGCGGCCCGCCCTGCGACGCGATCAGCACCGGCGGCCGGTGCCGCAGCACCAGGTCCATCACCTCGTCGACACCGGCGCGGTACAGTGGCAAGTTGACCGCCCACGGCCGCGAAGTGCCCGCCGCCACCTCCGTCAGCACGCGGTCCAAATCGGACAGTCGCATCGGTCCCGCCGCCACCACGCCGAGCCCGCCCGCGTTCGACACGGCCAGGGGCAACGCCGAACACGAGGACGCCCACGACATCCCGGCCTGCACGATCGGCAGGTCGATCCCCAGCAGCCGGGTCACCGACGTCGGGATGCGGGTCATGCCCGCTCCAGCAGCGAACGCGCGTGGGACGCCAGCCGGTTCTTCTGGACCTTCGAACTCGCCGTCATCCCGATGCCCTCGAAGCCCTCGACGATCCGCAGGTGCCGAGGCACCTTGAACCCCGCCATCCGCTCGCGCGCCCACGTCAGCAGCTCGGCTTCGGTGACCTCGGGCGAAGTCACGACGACGAACGCGAACGGCACCTCGACCAGCCGCGCGTCCGGGACGCCGACGACGGCCGCCTGCCGGACCAGCGGGTGCCGGTGCAGCGTGTCCTCGATGTCCGCCGGGGCCACGTTCTCGCCGCCGACGCGGATGATGTCCTTGGTGCGCCCGGTGAAGTGCAGCCGTCCGCCCGCGTCCAGTAGGCCGACGTCCCCCGTGGACAGCCAGCCGTCCGCGTCGATCGTGTCGGCCGTCTTCGCCGGGTCGTCGAGGTAGCCCACCATCACGTTCCAGCCGCGCACCAGCACCGCACCCGGCTCGCCGGGGCCGCAGTCGCGGTCGCCGTCGAACGCGCGGATCCGCACCTCGACCCCCGGCTGGACGGCCATCGCCCCGGACGCGCGGATTTCCACGGGCTCCCACCACGCCGACTGCGCGACGTTCGGAGACGCCTCGGAAAGCCCATACCCCGCAACGCATTCGGCAGCGCCCAGCTCGTCGATCACCCGCCGGATCACGGTCGGCGACGCCGCCACCCACGCGCCGCGCAGCGACAGCCGGCGCTGGGCCAGAGAGGGATGGTTGAGCAGGAGGAGCGCGATGGTGTCGTTGCCGGAGAAGTGCGTGCAACGCTCGGTTTCCAGCAGCCGCAACGCTTCTTCGGGCTCGAACTTCGGCATCGTGACCAACGTCGTCGCGTGCTGGAGGGAGGCCAGCACCGACAGCGTGCTGCCGGCGACGTGGAAGAACGGCCGCGCCGAGTGGAACCGGTCGCCCGGTCGCAGGCCCATCCGCGCGCCGGAGAAGAACGCGTCCGCGCACATGCCGCGATGGGTGAGCAGGACACCCTTCGGCCGCGACGTCGTCCCTGAGGTGTATTGCACCAGCAGGATGTCGTCCGGTGCACCGACAGCGGGAGGCACCTCGGAAGAACCGGACAGGAACTCGTTCCACGAAGAAGCGAACGGAGGGACATCCTCGCCGAGCACGACGACCTTTTCGAGCGAAGGGATCGACGAGACGTCGAGTTCCCGCAGCATGGCCGCGAAATCCACGTTGAGCACCCGGGACGCGACGAACAGCGTCCGCACGCGGGCGTGGTCGAGGGTGTAGCGCACTTCGTCGGCGGTGAACCGGGTGTTGACCGGCACGGCGACCGCGCCCGCCGCCCCGATCGCCAGGAACAGCGCCACCCAGTCCGGCCCGTTGCCGAGGCAGAGGCCGACGCGGTCGCCGCGGCCGATCCCGGCGGCCGCGAGCCCGGCCCGGATCCGCGCGACGAGCGTCGCGAGCTCGCCGTAGGTGATCCGTTCGGTGGCCGTGACGACGGCTTCGACGTCCGGCGCGAGCAGGGCCGCGCGCGCCAGGACCTCGTGCGTGGTCAGCGGGCAGGCGGTGCGCAGGTCGGTCATCGCGGTTCTCCGTTCCCGGCGGTGAAGCGGGCGACGCCGTCGCGCCAGCCGCCGTCGGCGAGGCACTGTTCGATCGCCGCCAGCTCGATCCGGATCCCGCGGTCCAGGTCGGTTTCCGAGCCGAGGTCGACCGCGCGCTTGGTGAGCGCGATGGCCAGCGGGGGCGCCTTCGCGATGCTCGCGGCCGTCTCGTCGCCGGCCTCGGACAACGCCTCGGCCGGGACGACGCGCGTGACGACGCCCAGGTTGGCGGCCTCGGCGGCGTCGAGCGCGCGGTTGGTGAACAGCAGCTCCTTGGCCCGGCGCTTGCCGATGGCGCGCTGCAGGCGCTGGGTCGCGCCGACCGTACCCCAGTGCGGCTCCGGGAACCGGAACACGGTTCCCGAAGCGGCCAGCGCGAAGTCCGCGGCCAGCGTGATCTCACCGCCCGAGCCGACGACGGCGCCCTGCACCAGGGCGACGACCGGCACCGGGCACGCCTCGATGGCGGCGTACGCGGCGAAGGAGGCGAGACGTCGGCGTCGCACCCACGCGGCGTCCTTGCCGGTGCGCTCCTTGAGGTCGGCGCCCGCGCAGAACACCGGCCCGCGCCCGCTCAGCAGCACCACGCGGACGTCGTCGGGCAGGGACTCGAACGCCTCCCGCAGCTGGTGGCACATCGGCAGGTCGAGGGCGTTGCGGGCCTCGGGCCGGGCCAGTTCGACCCGGGCGATCCCACCTGCCACGGAGACGGACACGCGCTCGGTCACCGGATCACCCCTTCGGCACGCAGTTCTCCGATTTCGGCCGGAGAGATCCCCAGCTCCGCCAGGACGTCGTCGGTGTCGGCGCCGAGCAGCGGCGGCACGCCGGGCGCCGGGGCGTCCCCGGCAGTCTCGCGCAACGGCGTCCGCAATGCCGGGAACTTCCCCTCGACGGGGTGGGTGAACTGGCCGACGACCCCGCGCGCGACGGCGTGCGGGTCGGCCAGGGCCTCGCGCACCGACCGGACCGCCCCCGCCGGGACGTCGGCGGCGCGCAGCTCCTTCACGAGCGGGTCGCGGTCGTGCTGGGCGATGGCTCCGCGCAGGGCCTTCATGACGCGTGCGCGCTGCTCGACGCGGCCGGAATTGCCCCGCAACGCGGGATCCGCGGCCAGGTCGTCGAGCCCGAGGACCGTGCACAGTGGACCCCAGTGCTGGTCGCTGCCGCTGATGTGGAGCCATGCGCCGTCGCCGGCCTGGAACGCCGCCGACGGCACGCGCCCGGGGTGCTCGGTGCCGGTGCGCACCGGGTCCTCGCCGAGGGCGAAGAGCCGGGCCGCGTTGAGCGCGTGCAGGCTCAATTGGACGTCCATCATGGACACGTCGAGGTGCCGGCCCCGCCCCGAAGCCGCGCGCCCGGCCAGTCCGGACAGCACCGCGATGACCACCCAGAGCCCGGACGTCATGTCCGCCACGGGAATCCCGGTCTTGGCCGGCGGCCCGTCCGGCTCGCCGGTCATCGCCATCACGCCGGACAGCGCCTGGAAGACCGTGTCGTAGCCCTTGCGGTCGCGGTCCGGGCCGGTCTGGCCGAACCCGGTCGCGGACACGTACACCAGGTCCGGCCGCGCCAGGTCCGCGTAGCCGAGGCCCAGGCGGTCCATCGCGCCGGGCAGGAAGTTCTCGACGACGACGTCCGCACGGGACGCCAACCGTCGCGCCACCTCTTGGCCGCGCGGATCCTTGAGGTCCAGGGTCACCGACTTCTTGCCGCGGTTGAAGGCGAAGAAGTACGCGCTTTCGCCGTGTGGCAGGCGGGGTTCGAAGCCGCGGGTCTCGTCGCCGGAGCCGGGCCGTTCGACCTTGACGACGGTGGCGCCCAGCTCGGCCAGCACCTGCGTGGCCAGGGGAGCGGCCAGCACGCGGGAGAAGTCGAGCACGGTGATTCCGGTGAGCGGGCCGGTCATGCGCGGAACCCCCGCATCAGCGCGTTGACGTCCTGGCCGGCGCGCATCGCGGCGTCGGTCGGCAGGTCGGCAACGCGGTAGAGGAGGTCCTTCGCGGCGGCGATCGCGCGCGGCTCGACCTTGGCCCACCGCTCGGCGATCTCCAGGGCCGCGGGAAGGGTGTCGGCAGGCGCGACGACCCGGTTGACCAGGCCGTGTTCGAAGGCTTCGGCGGCGGTGAGCAGGCGTCCGGTGCTGACCAGCTCGAACGCCAGCTTGCGGCCGAGGTGCTGGACGAGCCCGGTCATCACCAGCGCGGGCACGATCGAGTGCTTCAGCTCGGGGTAGCCGAACTTGAGGTCCGTCCCGGCGACGACCATGTCCGCCCCGATCGCCAGGCCCGCGCCGCCGCCCACCGCCGCGCCGCGCACGGCGCTGACCACGGGGATCCGCAGCTGTCGCGCCTGGACCTGCAGTTTCGCGGTCAGCGCGGCCCGCTCGAGGACGGCGTCGGCGCGGCCGGGCGTCAGGTCGGCGAACTCACCGAGGTCCGCTCCCGCGCAGAAGCCGCGGCCGGCGCCGGTGAGCACCAGCGCGCGGACGTCGCGGTCGGCGTCGGCCGCGGTGAGCGCCTCGCTGAGCGCCCGGGTCAGTGCGGTGTCGAGGGCGTTGAGCTTGTCGGGCCGGTTCAGCGTCAGGACGCGGACGGGGCCGTGGTCCTCGGCGATGACGGTCACGGGGTCTCCTGGTTCGGGGTCGGGGTGAAACCGGCGCGGGCCACCATGCTGTGCAGCGGACGGCCGAGCGCGTCCTCGCAGGCCGCCGAGGCCTTGGCGAGCAGGTCGAGGTCGAGGCCGGTCTCGACGCCCATCGCGGTGAACAGGCTGACCAGGTCCTCGGTGCAGACGTTGCCGGTCAGCCCGGCGCCGTACCGGATCGCGCTCGGGTGACCCCCGACGCCGCCCATCGCGGTGTCGAAGTTGCGGCAGCCGGCGTCGAGGGCGGCGACGGCGTTGGCGACGCCGGTGCCGCGGGTGTTGTGGAAGTGCGCGACCACGGGCACCTGGGCGTCCAGCCGCTTGAAGAGCGCTTCGACCGAGGGCGGAGTCGCGACGCCGGTCGTGTCGCCCAGGGTGACGAGGCCGGCGCCGAGGTCGGCGAACCGCGCGACGTCCTCGGCGACGCGAGCGGGGTCGACCGCGCCCTCGAACGGGCAGCCGAACGCCACCGAGACGACCCCGACCAGCTTGAACCGGCCGCCGGCCAGCCGGACCATCTCCTCGACCCGCTCCCACTGCCCGGCTCTCGACGTCCGCAGGTTGCGTTCGGTGTGGGACTCGCTGGCCGAGACCAGCAGGCTCAGCTCGTCGGCGCCGTGGCCGGCGTCGAGGTCGGCCAGCGCCCGGTGCACGGCACGCGGGTTGGGGCAGGTCGCCTTGAGCCTGACGCCGGGACGACGGCTGACCTTCGCCAGGACCTCGGACGCGTCCGAGAAACCGGGAACGCGCTCCGGGTGGCTGTAGCTGGTCGCCTCGATCCGCCGGAACCCCGCGTCCGCGAAGGCGTCCAGCAGCGCGACCTTCGTCGCGGTCGGCACGAACTCCGGTTCGTGCTGCAGCCCGTCGCGGGCGAAGCACTCGCAGATCGTGACGGCGTCGGGCATCGGGCCACCTCCTGTTCGGTGGCTCCAGAACTACGCGGCTGTGTTGATAAAGTCAACAGTCGTCGGTGACGGGGTGGGCGCGCTCACGTTCCTCGACGGCCAGCGCCAGGTCGGCGAGCTTGTCCAGCGCCCCGCTCAGCGTCGCCGCCTCGGCCGGGGTCAACGCGGCCAGGAACTCGGCGTCGCGCTCGTTCGCCGCGGCGATCAGCCCCCGGTAGACGCGGGTGCCCTCGGGGGTCAGGGCGAGCTGCGACGTGCGGCCCGAGCCGGCCGTCCGGTCGACCAGCCCGCGTTCGGTCAGTCGGGTAACCACCCGGCTCATCTGCGCTTTGTCCAGGCCCGCACGGCGGGCGAGCCGGTTGAGAGTCAAGGTGGGGTCGGCGGCGATGAGCGAGATCGCCCGCCATTCGCCGAGGCTGACGTCGAACTCCCGCCGGTAGCGCAGCGCGGCGCTGCGCGACATCGCCGACGACGTGCGGGAGAGCCGGTAGGAGAGGAGTCCGGAGATGGGCACCAGGTCCCGGCCGTCCGCGCGTTCCGCCATGCCGGTCATCGTAGCCGCTGTGCATCAGGTGTTGACAAACACAACACCTGATGCCAACACTTCAGCCGCACGCCCCGCCTGACGAAGGAGTCGAGTAGCCGTGGCCGAACACCCCGCCGTCACCGGACGGCCTCCCGCGGTCGCCGGCCGCGCGTCCACCTACCGGACCATCGCGCTGCGGGTCATGCCGCTGCTGGTGGTCTGCTACGTCGTCAGCTTCATCGACCGGACGAACATCGGCATCGCGCAGCAGGGCCTCAAGCGCGACCTCGGCTTCGGCTCGGCGGTCTACGGGCTCGGCGTCACGCTGTTCTTCGTCGGGTTCATCCTGTTCGAGGTCCCCAGCAACGCCCTGCTGGCTCGGATCGGCGCCCGGAAGACGCTCGTCCGGATCATGGCGACCTGGGGTGTCGTCACGATCGCGACCCTGTTCGTGCAGGACGAGATCACGTTCTACGTCGCGCGGTTCCTGCTCGGCGTGGCCGAAGCGGGGTTCTTCCCGGGCGCGCTGTACCTGCTGTCCCGGTGGTTCCCGTCCGCGCGCCGGACGCGGATGACGGCGGTGTTCTTCATCGGTGTCCCGGTGTCGGGTGTGCTCGGCTCGCTCGTGTCGGGCTGGATCATGCACGCGCTCGGCGGCGTCGCGGGCCTGGCGGACTGGCAGTGGCTGTTCCTCATCGAGGGGATCCCGCCGATCCTGCTGGCGGTGTTGGTGGCGTTCTTCCTGGTCGACGAGCCGGAGCAGGCGAAGTGGCTGACGCCGGCGCAGAAGGCGTTGGTCCGGGCCGACCTGGAGGCCGAGCGGTCGTCGAAGCCGGCCGGACAGCACGGCGGCATGCTCTCGGCGTTGCGCGATCCGAAGGTCTGGATCCTCGGGTTGTGCGCGTGCGGCGCCTACACGCTGGCCAACGCCGTGTCGTACTGGACGCCGCGGATCATCGCCGAGGCCGGCGTCGGCGACGTGCTGAACCTGGGGTTCTTCTCGGCGATTCCGCCGTTGCTCGGCATCGTCGTGATGCTGCTGGTCGGCCGCCATTCGGACCGCACATTGGAACGCCGCTGGCACGCGGCGATCAGCTGGCTGGTGGCGGCGGCGGCGATGCTGGCACTGGCGTTCTCGGGCGGCAGCGTCCTGGTGGTGGTCGTCCTCCTGGCGGTGATGGCGGCGGCGCACTATTCGGGCCTGACGGTGTTCTATTCGATCCCGTCGATCTACCTGAGCGAAAGCGCGGCGGCGACGGGCATCGCGGTGGTGACGTCGATGGGCTCGTTCGCGGCGGCGGCTTCACCGTCGTTGCTGGGGTTCATCCAGTCGGCGACCGGCAGCCTGTCGCTGGGGCTGGTGATCAGCTCGGGGATCGTGCTGCTCGCCGTGGTGGTGCTGCTCGTCGGGGTGAAAGCGAAGGACCTCAAGGAAAAGCACGACTAGGCGCGGGATTCGAGCCACAGGCACTCGAACTGCCCGACGCAACAGCGCACGAAGTCGGGCTGATCCGCCCGGAAGGCGACGAGCTGCTGGGCGGAGCCGGCCGTGAAGGCGAGGAGGGCCACGGAGTCGTCGAAGATGGCCATGTTCACGGCGTCGGTGGCGAACGGCCAGTCCACCACGCGGATTTCGTGATGCAAGTGGCCGGCCGTTTCGCGGCGGAACTGCTCGGCCCAGTCCCGCATCTCGACATTGGGCGTACAGATGAGGCGCCTGACCGATCGGGGGCCAGGCCGGTCCGACCACGCCAGAACACCCTCGAAGTAGGCCGACGCGGCCCGGCTGGTCTCCTCGTCCGTGAACCCGAGGAAGTACGCCGGCGGTCGGCGCCGGAGGAAGGTCGTCATGATCCGGTGCCGGGCGCGGTCCACCTCCTCGAGCATGGTCCGGTAGAACTCGCCGCCGGACAGCGGGCGCAGGGCGGAAAGGCCCGGCGAGGCATCCGGAAGGGTCGTGTCGGAGTCGATCTCCCGGCTCGTCTGCAGCCAGCGTCGTTTCCACCGGGCCAGGTCGCCGTCGCAGGCGAGAACGAGCGCCTCGGTCTGCTCCCACGAAGGAAACCGATGGCCGTTGAGAATGGCCGAAACCGTGGCGTGACTGGCGTGCAGCGAAGTGGCCAGCTGCCGTTGTTTCGGGCGCCCCGCCTGCCGGTGGAGATCGCGGAGTGCGAGGGCGAACCGCTCGACGGGCAGATCCGGGTCCAGGCGACGTGGCTGTGCCGGCATGGTGTGGCCTCCGAAAACGGCGGGTCCGCCTTTGCCCGTCATTGTCCGCGAAGTCCCCGTAAATCCGCGCATGCCTGCGGAAGATCGTTGTAGTCCGGTCACTCCGCGGCATCGCCCGGACCTCTCCCCGGCAACCGAATGCGCCGCTATACCTCGAATGCGAAACCCTTCCCGGGGTTCACGCAGAGGAAAGGTCGTGGATGATGAGCGCGCGTGAAGGTACTTCCGGCCGAAACAGCTTGGGTGCCGTAGTCGAGATCGTTTCTGTCCTGGCGGGTGCGAGCGACACCGCCTTTGCCCCGTGGGTGGTGGTTGCTCTTGTCCTGGTCATCGCCGCAGCGGGGTTTCTTTGTCCAAACGGGACAGTTTCTCGGGGTTGCGCACCGCGTACAGGCCCGTGATGAGCCCGTCGTCGATGCGCAGGGCCAGAACCGTGTCCACCTCGCCGTCGCGGCGGAGGACCAGGGCCGGGTGGCCGTTGACCTGGGCCGCTGCCAGGGCGCCGGTCGCGAAGTTGCCCAGGCCCGCCGTGAGCAGGCGGGACACCGCCGGCGATCCGACCACCGGTTCGAGGACCGCCTGGACCACTCCGCCGCCGTCGCCGAGGAACACCACGTCCGGCGCGAGGACGTCCAGCAGTTCCCGAAGGTCGCCCGTTTCCACCGCGCGCCGGAACGCCTCCAATGCGTCGCGGGACGTTGCCGGTGACACGTCGCCGCGGGGGCGGCGGGCGGCGACGTGGGAGCGGGCGCGGTGGGCGATCTGGCGGACCGCTGCCGGGGTCTTGCCCACCGCCTCGGCGATCTCGGCGTAGCCCAGGTCGAACACCTCGCGCAGCACGAACACCGCGCGTTCGGCCGGGGTCAGCGTCTCCAGCACCAGCAGCATCGCCATCGAAACGCTGTCGGCCAGCTCGACGTCCTCGGCGACGTCCGGCGTGGTCAGCAGCGGCTCCGGCAGCCACGGCCCGACGTAGGACTCCTTGCGCCGGCCCAGGGTTCGCAGCCGCATCAGCGCCTGACGGGTGGTGATCCGGACCAGGTACGCGCGCTCGTCGCGGACTTCACCGAGGTCCACGCCCGCCCAGCGCAGCCACGTCTCCTGCAGGACGTCTTCGGCGTCGGCGGCCGAGCCCAGCATCTGGTAGGCGACGGTGAACAGCAGGTTGCGGTGGGCGAGGAACGCCTCGGTCGCGGGGTCGGCCATGGGTGACTCCTCGGTCGCCGTCGAGTTTCCCACCAGATGCCGGCCACGCCCCGGCTGTGACCGTGACGGTGGTCACTGTCACGGGACCGGGGTGGTCCGGCATCTCCTGGTCGACCGTTCCGCGACCACGAAGTGAGGAACCATGGAACCCCGGTTCACCTTGACCGACAACGAAATCGGCGCGAAGTTCGCCAAGCGCTTCGGCACCGCGAGCCTGGCGATCATCCAGTCGCCGCTGCCGAAGGTCACGCAAGAGCTCGTGTCGCTGCGCGTCAGCCAGATCAACGGCTGCGGCTGGTGCGTCGACATCCACACGAAGGAGCTGGCCGCCGCCGGGGAGTCCGCGGTCCGGATCAACCTGGTCGCGGCCTGGCGCGAAGCCACGGTCTACACCGAGACCGAGCGGGCCGCGCTGGCGCTGGCCGAGGAGGGCACCCGGGTCGCCGACGCCGCCCCGGGCGTCTCCGACGACACCTGGGAGAGCGTGCGCAAGCACTTCGACGACGACCGGACCGCCGCGCTGGTCGCGCTGGTGGCCCAGATGAACTCGGCCAACCGGCTCGCGGTGATCCTGCACCAGCGCGGTGGCTCCTACGAGCCCGGCATGTTCGGCTGACGCTTTCCGGCCCGGGATCACCCGATCCCGGGCCGGTTCGTGCTTCGCTGGGGGACATGGCGAAGACGCAGCGGTGGAACCGGTACTGGGACCGCAAGTCGGTGACCTACGACGCGGAGATGGGCGTCTGGGACCGCCGCCTCTTCGGCGACTCCCGGGAGTGGGCCTGCGGACAGGCGACCGGCGACGTCCTGGAAGTCGCCGTCGGCACCGGCCTCAACCTGCCCTGGTACCCGCCGGGAGTGACGCTCACCGGCCTCGACCTCAGCGCCGGGATGCTGGAAATCGCCCGCACCCGCGCTCGCGACCTGGGCCGCGAGGTGACGTTCCGGGAGGGCAGCGCGCACGAACTGCCGTTCGCGGACGCGTCGTTCGACACGGTCGTGTGCACGTTCGGGCTCTGCGCGATCCCGGACCCCGCGGCGGCGGTGGCGCAGATGCAGCGCGTCCTGCGCCCGGACGGCCGGCTGATCCTGGTCGACCACGTGGCCGGCTCACCGGTCGTCGTCCGCGCGGCGCAGTGGCTGGTGGAGCTGGCGAGCGTCCCGCTGGCGGGCGAGCACTTCCGGCGCCGGCCGCTGAAGCTGGTGGAGGCGCTCGGGATGCCGATCGAGCGGCGGGAGCGGTTCAAGCTGGGCCTGGTCGAGCGGCTGGTGGCGCGGAAAGTCAGCTGAACAACGTCGCCAACGGGCTCTTCTCGAGGTCGGCCAGCAGCGCGGCGACGTCGTCGTACGTCGCGATCGCGCCGGCTTCTTCGAGTTCCGCCGCGCTGACCCCGCCCGACAGCACGCCGATCGTGCGCACGCCGGCCTTCGTCGCGGCCCGCACGTCCCAGACCGCGTCGCCGACGAAGATCGTGTCCTCCGGTGCCGTGCCCGCCTTCTCCAGGGCCACCTTCACCGGTTCCGGGTCGGGTTTCGTCGCTTCGACGTCCGAGCCCGCGACGATGTCCTTGACCACGTCGTCCACGCCGAGGGCCTTGCGCAGCACGTCCAGCTCGTCGGGACCCGCCGACGTCGCCAGGACCACGCGCACGTCCTTCGCGGCGAGCGCCCGCACCAGTTCCGGGGCCTGGTCGAACGGCCGCAGCAGCTCGGCCGTCTCGAGGTAGAAGCGGCTGTGGAGTTCCTTGGCCTCGTCGCCGACGCGCTCGGCGTCCTCGTCACCCAGCAGGGTGCTCAGCAGCTTGCCCGATCCCTTGCCGATCGCGCGGTGCACGCGCCAGGAGTCGACCTTCCGGTCCAGCTCGTGGAAGGCCCGCCGCCAGGCGTGGACGTGGAGGTAGTTGGAGTCGACGAGCGTGCCGTCGACGTCGAACAGGACCGCGGTGGCGATGGTGGGCTCCTCGGGTTTCGGCGGGCTCCGGGCGGGTATCGCCGAGCGGGTACCCGACGCGAAAGGACCTACACATGACGACGCCGGACGACCGCGACGCCGCGACCGAGCTGGACCGCGAGCTCGCTGACACCGCCGAGCTCGAGCCGGGCGAGCAGCGCGAGGCGGCCGAGCGCGAAGCGACCGAAGACCGTTGACCGGTCTGGTGGCGGCCGGCTTCCGCGGGCTCGCTGCCGTGCGCCGCGCCCGCGCGTTCCACCCCACCGGGCTGGCGCTGCGCGGCGAGCTGCGTGCCGTCGACGACGACCTGCCGTGGCCGTCCGCACCGACGGCGATCGTCGCGCGGCTGTCCAAGGGCGCGGGCACGCCGGGGCGGCTGCCGGACGCCCTCGGCCTGGCGGTGCGGATCCCCGGCGCGGGCCGCGATGGCGAGCCGTGGGACCTCACCCTGACGACGGCGGGCAGTGGGCACCTCGGCCGGATGCTGCCTCGCCCGGTGGCGACGTGGACCGGCGGCGCGTACAGCAGCCTGGTGCCCTACCGCCGCGCGGATCGGCTGATCTGGCTGGGGGCGTGGGCAACGGCGGACTCGCCGCGGCTCGAAGCGTCACTGGAAGCCGTCGCGGCGGCGGGTGGCCTGGGGTTCGTGCTCCGGACCGGTCGGGAGGACGGGCGCTGGTGCGACAGTGCGGAGCTGAGGTTGTCGGAAGCCGGAGGGGACGCGCCGGCGTTCGATCCGGTGCTGCACCGTCCCGATGGCGTCGACGTGGCGCCGGAATGGCTGGCCGGGTTGCGGGAACGGGCTTACGCGGGCAGCCGGGCCGGGCGGTCGTGACGACCGCCCGGCCCGTGCGGCTCACCGCGAGTCGGCGATCGGGCTGCGCGTCGCGCCCAGGGGGATCAGGCCGAGCGCGATCATGCCGACGCCCAGGCCGAAGTGCAGCCAGTTGTCGGCCGTGTTGACCGGGACGAAGTTGGCCGCGCTGTCCTGGTCGATCACCAGGCCGTAGAGCCACAGCACCAGGTAGATCACGCCGCCGCCGACGAGGTACGCCTTGGCGCCGCCGGGAGTCCGCGCCAGCGCGAGGCCCGCGACGCCGAACGCCAGGTGCACGATGTTGTGCAGGATCGAGACGTTGAAGATCCCGAGCAAAAGCGCCCCGGAGTGGTGCCCGGCACCGGTGAGCATGTCGTAGTTCGTCGTCACGCCGGGGATGAATCCCAGCACGCCGACCAGCAGGAAAACCACTCCCACGATCGCCGCGAGCAGCTGGCGCGGGGTCCGCCGGACGGCGGTCTCCGTCGATGCCATGGTGGTTCCTCCGATTCGGATGGGACGGGCCCTCGGCCGGGGGCCGCGCCGGGGCGGCATGCCCGGCGCGGGGCCTGGCAAACGCGTGGTACCGCTTCGGCCGCCGGGGGTGCCCCGGTTTCGCCCGATCGGACGAAGCGGACCGCCGGCCGTGGCGTCGCGAATGACTCATTCGGGGCTTCGGAGGTCCCCAATGGGTCATTCGCGACCTCGGTCGCGGCAGCGCCTCAGCGGGCCCGCGGGTACGTCCGGCGCTCGCCGATCCGGCCGTCCTTCGTGTGGATGAAGTGGGCCGTGCCGCGCTTGATCGCCAGTTTCCGGCCCGCCGTCACCGCGTCCGACTTCTTCTCCGCGCTGCCCGACGCCCGCGCGTTGCCGACCACCTTGTTCTTCCAGACTTCCCCGTCGTGGAACGTCTCGATGTCGCCCTCCGCCGGTGCGAGCGACGACGACGCCGTCGTGTGAGTGCTGTAGAGCGCGGGGTCCGGCTTCGGCGCGGTTCCCGGGCCGCCCAGCGGTTCCGGGTCGATCAGATACTCGAGGTCTGTGGTCACCGCAGCACCGTCCGGGCCGTCGGAGAGGTGCCAGATCGTCCGGTTGTGGGTCTGGTCCTCTTCGTCGAACAGCGCGGTCGGCGCGATCGGGCCTTCGAGCCCGTCGGCTTCCAGCTCTTCGATCGCGGCCAGCCACTGCTTCTGGTGGACGGTGTCGCGAGCGAGGTTGAACTTGAGCATCGCCTTGACGCCGGGGTCGTCGGTCATGTTGTACAGCCGCGCGGTCTGGAGGCGGCCTTGGGCTTCGGCGGCGGCGTTGGCGCGGAAGTCGGCGAGCAGGCTGCCGGAGGCGACGATGTACTCGCCGTTCCACGGGATGCCGTTGCTGTCGGCCGGCAGCGCCCCGCCACCGGCGACGATGGCCTGCTGCGGATCCATCCCGCCGAGCACCGCAGCCATCACCGGGTCCTTCACGGCTTCCGCGGTCGCCGTCGCGGGAGCGCCCTCCAACAGGCGAGCGACCATGGTGGCGAGCATCTCGACGTGCCCGATCTCCTCGGTCGCGGTGTCCATGATCAGGTCCTTGTACTTGCCCTCGATGCGGCAGTTCCAGCCCTGGAACAGGTACTGCATCGTGACGGTCATTTCGCCGTAGGCGCCACCGATCAGTTCCTGCAGCTTGTGGGCGTACACGGGATCGGGCTTCTCGGGTTTGGCTTCGAACTGCAGCAGTTTCGTGTGACGGAACAAGGTCGTCTCCCTTCCGAACCGCGCGAGTTCCCCCGTTCGCCGCGATCAACCGCCGAAACCGGCCGTTTGAGCGCTCCGGGACCGGATATCCGGTTCTGTACTCACCAGGAGGAGGTCCCCGGTGCTCGTCCGGCACAATTCCGTGTGGCTGGTTTCCCCGGCGCGCTCGGCCGTCACCGCATCCGTTCTCGGCGTCCTCGACCGGACCACCTATCCGCGGCTGCGCGACAGCCTGCTCGAGCTCGTCGCCGACTCCCAGGACACCGTGCTCGTCGACGTCGAGCGCCTCGCCCTGCGCGACCCGGAGCTGCTGCGGGTGTTCGCGCTGGTCGCGTTGCGCGTCGGCGACTGGCCCGCCGTCCCCTTCGCTCTCGTGACCGCGCGGGCCGAGCAGCGGGCGGTGCTGGCCGGCCAGCGCGTGCCCGTCTACGCCGACGTCGCCGCGGCCCGAGCCGCGCTGAGCCGCCCCGCGCGGAAACGGGCCCGGCGGGTCCTGGTCCGGTCCTCCCGCACGTCCGCGTGCGCCCGCGAGTTCGTCCGGGGCACGTGCGCCGAGTGGCGGGTGCCCGAACTGGCCGAGGACGCCGAGCTGATCGCGACCGAACTCGTCGAAAACGCGTTGCGGCACACGGATTCGGTGCCCCGGCTGCGGTTGGAGCTGCGTCGCGGGCGGCTGGCCGTCGAGGTGGCCGACGGAAGCTCGCGCCCCGCCGTCGTCCGCGAAGGGCTGGACCTCACCGAGACGGGACTAGGCCTGCGGATGGTCGCCAAGGTCGCGACGACGTGGGGGAGCAGCCGGCGCCGCTCCGGCGGCAAGACGGTGTGGGCCGTGCTGGCCCGTCGCTGAGGCCCGCGTCACGTCGGGGAACACCGCCGTTTCCCCTGCGTTGTAACGAGTACCGGCTCCCGCTCGCAGGTAACCCCCAGCCTTCGCCGGGCGGGGCCGGCCTTCCGTCTACTGTGGACGTTTCACCCGCGGCCGGAAGTCGCGCTCGGTCTCGACGTCCCCCTCGGGCGTGTGGACCACGTGCCCGACCCGCCGCTTCTTCGCGATCAGCCGGCCCGCCAGCACCGCGTCGGTCCGGCGGGGCGAGGTGTTGGACGCCCGGCTGCCGCCTTCGACGCGGTTCTTCCACAGCCCGTCCTCGAAGTAGGTGTGCACGTCACCTTCGGCCACGACGTCCGCCTCCGTCCGCAATCCGCCAGACCTGCCGGGTGCCCGGGGACGGACCGGACAAACGTTCAGCCCAGGCCGAGTACCCGGACGGCGTTCTCCTTCAGGATCAGCGGGCGCACCTCGTCCTTCAGATCGAGGGCGGCGAAGTCGGCGAGCCAGCGGTCCGGGGTGATGACCGGGAAGTCCGAGCCGAACAGCACCTTGCGCTTCAGCAGCGAGTTGGCCGCGCGGACCAGCTGGGGCGGGAAGTACTTCGGCGACCAGCCGGAGAGGTCGATGTACACGTTAGCCTTGTGCGTCGCGACCGAGATCGCCTCGTCCTGCCACGGCACCGACGGGTGGGCCAGGATGATCGTCAGCTCCGGGAAGTCGGCGGCGACGTCGTCGAGCAGCATCGGGTTCGAGTAGCGCAGCTTGATGCCGTGCCCGCCCGGCAGGCCCGCGCCGATCCCGGTCTGCCCGGTGTGGAACAGCGCCGGCACCCCCAGTTCGGCGATCGCCTCGTACAGCGGGTAGTAGCGCACATCATGAGGCTCGAACGCCTGCAGGCTCGGGTGGAACTTGAAGCCCCGGACGCCGTGCTCGGTGACCAGGCGCCGCGCGCGGTGCACGGCGGCCTTCCCGGCGTGCGGGTCGACGGAGCCGAACGGGATGAGCACGTCGGCGTGCTCGGCCGCCGCGTCGGCGATCTCCTCGCTCGACAGCGCGGGGTGCCCGGTCGCGGCCGGCGCCTCGACCGTGAAGACGACGGCCGCCATGTTCCGCGCGCGGTAGTGCTCGGCGATCGAGGCCACCGTCGGCGTGCGGTCCTGGTCGGCGCGGAAGTACTTCGCCGAGGCGTCCAGCAGCTCCTGGTCGAGGGCGAAGCAGCCGTGCCCGTCCTGTTCGACGTGGGTGTGGACGTCGATGGCGGTCAGTGCGGAAAGGTCCACGGGAATCTCCGGTGCTCAGGGCAGGTCGGGCTGCGCGGCCTTGGCGGCCAGCAGCTGGTGCAGGACGGCGTCGCGGGCGGCGGCGAGGGATCGGTCGTCGGTGGCGGCCAGTTCGGCGTCGACGCCGGCGACGAGCGTGTCGGCCAGCTCCGGGGTCAGGTGGACGCGGCCGAGGTCGCGCCACCACTCTTCCGTCGGCGGCCCGAGGTGCGCGAGGACGTGCGCGAGCCCGCCCGCGCCGCCGGAGAGGTGCTGGTTGACGAACGGGCCGAGCACCGCCCAGCGCAGACCGGGCCCGTTGGCGATCGCGGTGTCGATGTCCGCGACGGTCGCGATGCCGCGTTCCACCAGCGAGTACGCCTCCTGCCACAGCGCGGCCTGCAGCCGGTTCGCGACGTGGCCGGGCACCTCGCGCGCCAGCCGGATCGGGCGTTTCCCGATCGAGGTGTAGAACGCCACGGCCCGGTCGACGACCCCGGGCGCGGTGTCGCGGCCGGGGACGACCTCGACCAGCGGGATCAGGTGCGGCGGGTTGAAGGGGTGCCCGACGACGACCCGCTCGGGGTGGCGCGGGCAGCCGCGCGCGATGGCGCTCGGCAGCAGCCCGGACGAGCTGCTCGCCAGCACCACGTCCGGCCGCGCGGCCTCGTCGAGGACGGCGAACAGCGCGTGCTTGACGTCCTCGCGCTCGGGTCCGTTCTCCTGGACGAAGTCCGCGACCGAGGCCGCTTCGCCGGGGTCGGCGACGAACCGCAGCCGATCCGGGTCCTCAAGCGCACTTCGCAAGCGTTCCTCGGCACCGGGTGCCGGATCGGTGGCGACGACGTCGAGGCCGTTCGCGAGGAAGAGCCGTGTCCAGCTCGCGCCGATCACGCCGGTGCCGACGACCGCGACCGTGGTCACGCGCGTGCCCCGAAGTGGTCCAGCGCGGTGGGATCGGCCAGGACGTCGGCGCCGACGACGTCGCCGGCCCGGGCGCCGAGCAGGAGTTTCTTCACGGGCAGCTCCAGTTTCTTCCCGGTGCGGTTGCGGGGGATCACCGGGACGGCGGTGATCGTGTCCGGCACGTGCCGCGGCGACAGCGCGCTCTTCAACGCCGAAGCGATCTTCGCCCGCAGCGGCGCGTCCAGGACGGCGTCCCGGAGCACGACGTAGAGGCGGAGGTCGCCGTTGCCGCCCGCCGGGTCTTCCAGGTGCACGACGAGCGAGTCGTCGACCTCCGGCAGCTCCTCCACGACGGCGTAGAACTCGGCGGTGCCGAGCCGGACGCCACCGCGGTTCAGGGTGGCGTCCGAGCGCCCGGCGATGACGCAGCTGCCTTCGGGGGAGAACCGGATCCAGTCGCCGTGGCGCCAGACACCGGGGTAGGTGCCGAAGTACGTGTCGCGGTAGCGCGCACCGGTGTCGTCGCCCCAGAACCCGACCGGCATGGACGGCATCGGCGCGGTGATCACGAGTTCGCCCAGTTCGCCGACGACTTGCGCGCCGTGCTCGTCGAACGCCTTGGCGTCGACCCCGAGGCAGGGCCCGGAGATCTCCCCGGCGACGACCGGCTGCAGCGGGCCGCCCTGGACGATCCCGCTGCAGACGTCGGTGCCGCCGCTGCCGACGTTGAGCAGGACGCCCGGGAATCGCTCGTGCACCCAGTGGTAGCCCTCGGCGGGCAGCGGGCTGCCGGCCGCGCCGAGCTGCCGCAGCGCGCTCAGGTCGTGGGACGCGGCCGGGTCGAGGCCCGCTTTCCGGCACGCCATCAGGAAACCCGGGCTCGCGCCCATCAGCGTCGCGCGGGTCTCGGCGGCCAGGCGCCACTGCCACGCGAGGTCGGGGTGCAGCGGGTTGCCGTCGACCAGCACGATCGACGCGCCGGTGAGCAGCCCCGAGACCAGCGCGTTCCACATCATCCAGGCGGTGGTGGAGAACCACAGGATCCGGTCGCCGGGGCGCAGGTCCCAGCTGAGGGCGTGGTTCTTGAGGTGTTCGAGGAGGATCCCGCCGTGGCCGTGCACGATCGCCTTCGGCTTGCCGGTGGTGCCCGAGGAGAACAGCACGCACAGCGGGTGCGCGAAGCCGACCGGCTCGAACCCGGGTGCGCTTTCGGTGAGCAGGTCGTTCCAGGCGAGCGTGTCCGGGAGGTCGTGGCCGCCGTAGGGGACGTGGACGACGTGCTCGACGGTCGGCAGGCCCGCGCGGATCTCGGCCACCTCGGCGCGGCGGTCGACGTCCTTGGTGCCGTAGCGGTAGCCGGCCACGGTCAGCAGCACCCGCGGTTCGATCTGGCCGAACCGGTCGACGACCGAGCGGGCGCCGAACTCCGGCGCGCAGGAGGCCCAGATCGCCCCGAGGCTCGCGACGGCCAGGTAGGCGACCACGGTTTCGGGGAGGTTCGGCAGGTACGCCACAACGCGGTCGCCACGCCCGACGCCGAGCCTCATCAGGCCCGCGCGAGCGCGGGCGACCTGGTCGCGCAGCTCGCCCCAGGTCAGTTCGGTGCGGTCGCGCGTCTGCGAGTAGGCGATCACGGCGACGTCGCCGGCGGGGCCGCCGAGGGCGTGCTCGGCGTAGTTGAGGGTCGCGCCGGGGAACCACTCGGTGCCCGGCATCCGCCGGTCCGGGACGACCGCGCTCGCCGGGGAGTGGAAGCGGACGCCGAAGAAGTCCTTGATCGACGCCCAGAAGCCGTCGAGGTCGGTCACCGACCAGCGGTGCAGCGCCGAGTAGCCGTCGAAGGGGTGGCCGCGCTCGGCCAGCCACGCCAGGTACCGGTCGATTTCGGTCATCGGCCGACCTTCCCGGCGCGCTTGTCGAGGAACGCCTGCATCCGTTCCTTGGCCTCGGGGCTGCCGCCCGCGACGGCGGCCATCAGCGCCTCCAGCAGGTAGCCCTCGGCCGGGTTGGCCTCGGCGATGCGGGGAAGCGCCTGCAGCACGGCGAAGTTCGTGACCGGGGAGTTCGCGGCGATCTTGCGGGCCAGGCCGAGCGCGTGCGCGGAGCCGTCGTCGACGAGGTAGTGCGACAGCCCGGCGGCGTGGCCTTCGCCGGCGTCGAGGACGCGGCCGGTGAGCATCATGTCGGCCACCCGGTGCGCGCCGATCAGCCGCGGCAGCCGCACCGACGCGCCGCCGCCGACGAACAGGCCGCGCTGACCTTCGGGCAGCGCGTAGAACGCCGACGGCTCGGCGACGCGGATGTGCGCGGCCGCCGCCAGTTCCAGGCCGCCGCCGATGACCGCGCCCCGCAGCACGGCGACGACCGGGACGCGCCCGCGTTCGAGCCGCTCGAAGGCGCGGTGCCACATCATCGAGTGCTCCAGGCCTTCGAACGTGTCGCGCTCGGTCAGCTCGGACAGGTCGAGCCCGGCGGAGAAGTGCTCGCCCACGGCGTCGAGCACGACCGCCTTGACCCCGCGGGGCGGGGCGCCGAAGAACGCTTCGAGGCCCAGCACGGTGGCGTCGTCGAGGGCGTTGCGCTTCTCGGGCCGCGCGAGCCGCAGCACGGCGATGTCGTCGTGCAGTTCGAGACGCAGGGACGGGGGCAGGAAAGCGGTGGTCATGCGGGTCCGTTCGGGAGGGCTTCGGCGGCCCGCGCGCGGAGTTCGACGCGGCGGATCTTGCCGGTGGCGTTGCGGGGCAGGGCATCGGTGAACCGGATGTACTTCGGGACCTTGTAGCGGGCGAGGTGCAGTTCGAGGTGGGCGCGGAAGGTGGCTTCGTCGAGTTCGGCGCCGGCGCGGCGGACGACGAAGGCGGCGCCGACCTCGCCCCAGCGCTCGTCGGCCACGCCCACGACGGCGCAGTCGCCGACCGCGTCGAGCCGGACCGCGACGGCCTCGATCTCGGCCGGGTAGACGTTCTCGCCGCCGGAGATGATCAGGTCCTTGACGCGGTCGACGACGTGGGCCCAGCCGTCGTCGTCGACCTTGACGACGTCGCCGGTGCGGAACCAGTCGCCGTCGACGAAGCTCGCCTTCGATTCTTCCGGCCGGTTCCAGTAACCGCCGAAGACGTGCGGGCCGCGCACGAGCAGCTCCGCCGGTGTCCCGGAGACCGGCTCGGGGGTGAGGCCGGGGCCGAGAGCGGCGACGTCGGTGAAGAAGTGCGGCACCCCCGCGGCGACCGGGTGGTCGAGCGTGCCCTCGTGGGTGGCCATCGAGACACCCGGCGAGGCCTCGGTCATGCCGTAGCCCTGAAGGAGTTTCACGCCGCGGTCGAGCCACGCGCGGGCGACGCGCTCGGCGACCGGCGAACCGCCGTAGAGCACGCACGTCAGCGAGCTCAGGTCCGTGCGGTCCCAGTCTTCGTGGCGGCACAGCAGTTCCAGCATCGTCGGGACGGCGGAAAAGCTCGTGATGCCGGCCTCGCCGATCCGGCCGAGGATCGTGCCGGGGTCGAACTTCGCCACCGGTTCCACGCTGCCGCCCTTGAACAGGGTCGGCAGCGTGATCTGGCCCAGCCCGACGCAGTGGAACAGTGGCGCGATGCACAGCGCCCGGTCGGTGCCCAGGACGTCGAGGTGGGCGAGCTGGTTGACGGTGTTCCAGGTGAGGTTCCCGTGGGTGAGGACCGCCGCCTTCGGCCGGCCCGTGGTGCCCGAGGTGTAGAGCAGCAGGCACGGGTCGTCCAGCCGCACGCCGGTGACCGGCGGGTCCCCGGCGGCGGCGAGTTCGGCTTCGTAGTCCAGCCCGCCCGCCGGGCACGACGCCGGGTCCGTCGCGACGACGTGCCGGAGCGTCTCCGGCAGCGGACCGGCCACCAGCTCGTCGGTGTCCGGGCTGTGCACCAGCACCGAAGCACCGCTGTCTTCGAGCATGTAGCGGATTTCGGTGGGGGAGAGGCGGTAGTTGAGCGGCACGAAGAGCGCGCCCAGGCGGGCGGTCGCGAAGAGCGTTTCGAAGACGGTGACGTCGTTGACGCCGAGGTAGGCGACGCGGTCGCCCGGCCGCACGCCGAGCCGGGTGAACGCGCCGGCCAGCCGTTCGACGCGCTCGGCGAGCCCGGCGTAGGTGCGCGTGCGGCCGGGCTGGACGAGCGCGGTGCGCCCGGGGGAGATCCGGGCCCGGCGCGCGGGCCAGCTGCCGAGGCCGAAGCCGGCCGGGCCGTGGGTCATGCCGCGCACCTCCTATGTCAGGAACCCTGAGATACTCACGAGCATGACCGTCACCCGCGCGGGCTGTCAAGGGTGGGCCGTCCGGAAGCGGGTTTTTTGGTGCCTACGCCGGGAAGACGTGCTTTCGGCCGACAGTCGTTCACCGTCGGTTCGGCCGTTGGCGGGGTTGCGCCGTTTGGATCAAGTACTAGGCTGCGTAGGTGCGGTTCAGGAGCAGCCGCCCTCCCCCAGACTTGCCGGCGTTCGAGCGGGCAGTGGACACCGCTCGAACCGCCATCCGCTAGTGAAGGCGTACACAATGTTGGTCGTGCAGCACCCCGCGACGGCGATCCCCGTGCCGTCTCCCCGTGTGGAACGCAGTTCCTCCGCCATCAAGGTCATCCGGCCGTACTTCGGCGCGGTGATGGTCCGGATCAGCGGCGCGCTCGACGAGGACAGCGCCGCCGAGCTCGGCTCGGTCCTCGCCACCTGGGCGCACCGGCGGTTCCCGACGCTGGTGCTCGACCTCTCCGAGGTCGACTTCCTGGACTCGGCCGGGCTTTCCGTGCTCGCGGACATCCACGTGCGGACGGTCCGCGAGAACACCACCCTCCGGATCGTCACCGGCGAGAACCGCGTCGTCCGGCGCGCCCTGGCCGGCAGCGGCCTCGACCACGCGCTGAACCTGAGCCCGCTGCCGGCGGGCTGGGAGCGGGCGACGGAGATCCCGAACTAGCGGGCGGGCGCAGCACTCGGCCGACTTGGCGGCTCGCCGCACACGCCGCACCACCTCGGGGGCGGATCAGTGCGCGGACCGGAGTCGGCTCACTCCGCTTGGCCGGCGTTCGAAGGTTCCGGGCCGCTCGCCGCCGCGGGGTGGTCGATCCTGGCCGTCATCGTGTCGCGGCGCTTTCGCCGGCCACTTCGCGCAAGCTTTCGATCGTCTCGCGCAGGGCGTCGTCGGTCGAGGTCGGCTCGATGCCGAACCTCGCCGTCGCCGCCGAGGAATCCAGCACGAACGGCCCGCGCAGCTGGTACTCGACTTCCGGCATCTCGCGCGCCGTCACGTTGAACACTCCCGCCAGCCGCAACGCGATCCGCGGCATCGTCGTCACGCGGGCCGCCGGGGCTCCCGCCAGCTCCGCCGCCCGCGTCGCCAAGGCTCGCACCGACATCGGCGGCGGGGTCGGCGCGTGCCACGGCCGGCCCCATGCGCCCTCGTCCGCCGCGACCGCCACCAGCGTGCGAGCTACGTCGCCGACGTAGGTCCAGCTGTGCGGCGCGTCGAGGTCGGCCGGGGCCGCCGCGCGCTTGCCCGCCAGGACCTTCGGCAAGACCAGCGCCGTGAACGCCGACAACGCGTTCGCGCCGAGGTAGTCCGAGCCGCGGACCTCGGCCGTGCGGATCCGGCCGGCCTCGTGGGCCGCCAGCGCGTCGGCCCAGAGCCTGGCCCGGACCTCGCCCTTGACCGAGTTCGGGCGCGGGGGGAGCTGCTCGGTCATCGGGCCGTCGACCGCGCCGTAGGCGTACAGGTTCCCGGTCGTGACGAGCACCGCGCCGCTCGCCTCGGCCGCGTGCAGGAGCGCCGCGCCCAGTGGCGGCCAGTCGGTCGACCAGCGGTGGTACGCCGGTCCCGCGCAGCTGTACAGCGCGGCCGCCCCGGCCGTGTGCCGCGCGAGCGTGGCGGCGTCGGTCGCGTCCGCCGCCACGAGCTCGACGCCTTCGACAGCCGGGCCGCCACCGCGCCGGCTGAGCAAGCGGACTTCGTCGCCGCGGGCGGCGAGCAGGCGCGCGGTGGCCGAACCGACCGGACCGGCGCCGACGATGACGTGCAGAGCCATGGAACCCCCAGGAGAGAACACTGTTCTCGAACAAGAACACCGTACGAGCAGCGGGCTCGCCAAGTCAAGAACAGTGTTCTCGCCTGTGCGACACTGGGGCCGTGTCCGCCTCGTCGCTGCGTGCCAGGGTCCGCTCGGAGATGCACCAGGAGATCAAGGAAGTCGCCCGCCGGCGTCTCGCCGAGGAGGGCGCGAACCTGTCCCTGCGCGCCGTGGCCCGCGACCTGGGAATCGTCGCTTCCGCGCTGTACCGGTACTTCCCGAGCCGCGACGCGCTGCTGACGGCGTTGATCATCGACGCCTACGACGCACTGGGCGACGCGGCGGCCGAAGCCGAAGCGGCGCTCCCGCGCGACGACCTGCGCGGCCGGTGGCTGGCGGCCTGCCACGCGGTCCGGTCGTGGGCGCTCGCGCACCCGGCCGAGTACGGCCTGCTCTACGGCGACCCGGTCCCCGGCTACGCGGCGCCGCCGGACACCGTGGCCCCGGCGTCGAAGGTCATCCTGCTGCTGGCGGCCATCGTCGCCGAGGCGCCGGAGGCCCCGGCCGGCCCGCCGCCGCCGGCCCCGGTCCGCGCCGACCTGCGCCGCCTGGTCGACGAGCAGGCGGGAGAACTGCCGGAAGAGCGCCTGGACCGGGTGCTGCTCGCCTGGACGCACCTGTTCGGCCAGGTCAACTTCGAGGTCTTCCACCGCCTCGACGACATGATCCAGGCCCGCGCGGAGTACTTCGAGCACCACATGGCCCTGCTGGCCGGCCTGGCCGGCCTGCCCTGAGCCGCTCTCAGGCGCGGAAGTACGCGCGGAACGTCGTGCCGTGGTCGCCGGTGTGCAGGCGGACCAGGTCGGCCAGGTAGTTGACCAGCAGCAGCCCGCGGCCCCGGGGCTGCTCGGGCGGCGCCGGGTGGCGGCCGGCCAGCGGATCGGCCAGGGTGCCGCTGTCCTCGACCTCGCAGACGAACTCGCCGTCCTCGTTCCACAGCCGGACCGTGCCCGTGCCACCGCCGTGTTCGACGCAGTTGGACAGCAGCTCCGTCACGACCACCTCGACGTCGGCGACCTGGTCGGCGTCCAGCCCACCGGCCGCCGCGTGCACGTGGGCCAGGGCCCGGGCCGCCGCGAGGTCCGTCGTGTCCGCCAGCTCCACCACCCGGTCCGCCGCCGGCCCCGGCGGCAGCGGCCGGTTGTAGCGGGTCAGCACGTCGTCGGGGGCGTACGCCGTGCTGGGGCGGCGGCCGGCGCCGTCGATCAGGACCGGGTGGGTGGCCTCGGCGTCGGCCAGCGCGGCCGGGTCGAGCCGCGAGACGTCGTAGGGACACAGGATCGTCACGTCCCGGCCGGTGAACGCGTGGTTGATCAGTGCCTCGTGCTGCACGCACGCCGGGTATTCGACATCCGAGCGGCCGGCCCAGATCGGCTCGCCGATGATGCGCACCGGCCCGGCCGAGTGCGCGTCGGCGAAGGCCCGCAGCACGCGCGGGATGATCCGCCCGGGGTTGCGCCCGGCGTCGGTCATGTCCAGCAGCCGGACCTTGCCCGCGTCCGCGCCGAGCTCGCGGCGCAGCAGCTCGAGGTGGGGCCCCGGCACGGCGACGGCGACCGGCTCGCCGGCGGCGAGCCCGGCCCACACGAACGGAACGCATCCGGCCACGTACTCGGCGTCGTCGCGGTAGAACAAGGCGGGGTGGACGAACGGATCCGCGGGCGCGCTCAACTGGCCTCCTCCGAGTACCGAGGACGCCTCCCAGTATGCGCGATCGGCGTCACCGGTCCGGGGGAACCCGTCAGGAAAGCCGCTGGGCCGCCTCGAGCAGCATGGCGTGCACGAACGCCTGGGGCAGGTTCCCCCGCAGCTGCCGTTGCCGCACGTCGTACTCCTCGGCGAGCAGCCCCGGCGGCCCGCACGCGGCGCGGTTGCGTTCGAACCAGCGGAACGCCTCGGTCCGCTCGCCCTGGTGCGCGTACGCCAGCGCCATCGTGAACCCGCACAGCAGGAACGCGCCTTCGGCTTCGCCGAGGGGCCGCTCGTCGGGCGCGAAGCGGTAGACGTACCCGTCTTCGGTGAGGTTTTCGCGGACGGCGTCCAGGGTCGCGCGCGTCCGCGGGTCGTCGGCGGGCAGGGCGCCGCGGACCGGCGGCAGCAGCAGCGCCGAGTCGGTCCCGGTGTGCGCGGGACCGCGCCGCCAGAACCCGCGCGCGTCGAGGCAGCGCGACGTCGTCTCCGCGAGCAGCTTGTCGGCGAGGCCGGACAGCCGCGCCCCGTGGTGGGCGGGCACCTCCCGCGCCAGCGCGTTCAGGCCGGCGACGCAGGCGAGCCGCGAGTGCGTCCACCAGTCGTCTTCCAGCTCCCAGACGCCGGCTTCCGGCTGGTCCCAGCGTTCGGTGATCAGCCGCACGACGACGTCGGAGGCGCGCTGGACGTCGCCGTCGAACCGGCCGTGGCGGGCCGCGGCCGCGTGCAGCTGCAGCAGCTCGCCGAGGGCGTCCAGCTGGAACTGGTGGGCGACGTGGTTGCCGACGACGTCCGAGCCGCCGGGGTAGCCGGGCAGCTTCAACGTCGTTTCGTCGGGTGGCGGGGTGCCGTCGGTGCGGTAGGCGGGCAGGAGCCGGTCGCCGTGGTCGAGGACGCGGGCCGTGCTGAACCGCAGCGCGTCGTCGAGCAGCGGGTGCGGCTCGTCGACGGCGGCGGCTAGCCCGGCGTAGCACTGGTCGCGCAGCCAGACGTACCGGTAGTCGTAGTTGCGGCCGGCTTCCGAGCGTTCCGGCAGGCCGAGGGTGGCCGCGGCGACCATGCCGCCGCCGCGGGTGGTCAGGCCGCGCAGGACCGCGTACGCGTGCTGCGCGTCTCGGGGAGCGACGGTCTGCTTCAGCTCGGGAACCGTTCGGTGCCAAGCGGTTTCGGTCGCGAGCCACGCGGATTCGACGTCGACCGGGTCCGGCAGGCGGCCGCCGATTTCGAGGACGAGGTCGTGGTGCCCGCCGGCGGGCACGGTCAGCTCGAAGCCCAGCCCGTTCTCGCTCGGCGTCGCGTCTCCGGCGCCGGTCCACCGCACCCGCAGGTCGCCGGTGCGGCCGGTCCAGGTGCCGTCGTCGTGGCGCCGCAGTTCCCGCAGCGACCGGCGGCCGAAGCCGTCGGCCAGGTCGAGCCGGACGCGCACCCGCACGTCCCGCTCGACCGCCTCGACCCGGCGCAGCAGCACGACGTGGTGCGGATCCCCGGGGTAGGCCAGGGCGTCCCGGCACTCGACGGCGGTCGACGTCGTCACCCAGCGGTTGCGCCAGATCAGCGTGCCGGGCTCGTAGTAGCCGCCCCAGACGCAGGTTTCGGCCGGGCTCACGGTGTAGCTGCCGGTGCCGCCGATCAGCGAGGACAGCACCGCGCTGTCGGACCAGCCGGGCGCGCAGAGCCAGGCGATGTCCCCGCGCGGGCCGCAGAGGGCACCGCGCTCGCCGTCGGCCAGCAGGGCGTATTCCCGCAGGACGTGCGGGGCGAAGCCGGTCACGACCGCGCTCGGCGCCACACCGCCAGCGCCGTCGCGGCGAGGGCGCTCCCGCCGGCGGCGAGCAGGCCGTGGTGGCGGCTCGCCCACAGCTGGAAACTGCGGGGGGTGGCCTGGGCGTCGAACTCGCCGTGCGCGCCGAAGTCCCGCGTCCGGTCGGCCGGGGCCCAGAGGTTGGCGGGCTGGTCCGCGGGTTTCGCGTCGCCGGTCTGCTGGGACTTGTAGCCCGTCTTAGCGAGGTAGCGGTCGAGGATCCCGGGGGCGACGGCGTTGGCGACGAGCGTGCCGACGGTGCTCCCGCCGACCCAGTATTCGCGCCGCCGCGGGTGATCGGCGGCGTGCACGACGGCCCGCGCGGCGACTTCCGGCTGGTAGATCGGCGGCACGGGTTGTGCGTGATCGGGGAGTTTCGAGAGGACCCACGAGAACTGGGGCGTGTTGACGGCGGGCATCTGCACCATGGTCGTCCGGACCCGGCTGCCTTCGTGCAGGAGTTCGCAGCGGAGGGACTCGTTGAAGCCTTGGATGGCGTGTTTGGCGCCGCAGTACGCGCTCTGCAGGGGGATTCCACGGTAGGCGAGGGCTGAGCCGACCTGGACGATGGTGCCGCGGTCGCGGGGTTTCATGTGCTTGAGGGCGGCCATGGTGCCGTGGACGTAGCCGAGGTAGCTGACCTCGGTGACGCGCCGGAACTCGTCGGGCTCGATTTCGGCGAAGGGCGCGAAGACCGAGGTGAAGGCGACGTTGACCCAGACATCGATGGGGCCGAGTTCCTTTTCGGCCCGTTCGGCGGCGGCTTCGACTTGCTCGAAGTCGGCGACGTCGGTGGGGATTTCGAGGGCGGTACCGCCGTTTTCGGTGACGTCGTCGGCGGCCTCGTGGAGGCCTTTTTCCCCGCGGGCCAGGAGGGCGACGCGGGCGTGCCGGGCCCCGAAGGCGCGGGCGACGGCCCGGCCGATGCCCCCACTGGCCCCGGTTACGACGACGACTTGGTTGCTGGACATGATTACCTCCGTTCTCCGGTGTGGATTCGGGCCGCACGAGCCCAAACGGCCGCGACGACCGCATTCGCCAAAGCCGCGGCCCGCCATCGGGGTGACACCGCGGCCAGGCCGAGCATGCTCAAGCTGTGGGCGGCATCGGCCGTCCAGCCCCACCGCGCGACCACGCCGTCCGGGCGCCGCAGCGTGGCCGCGCCCTGTGCGAGGTGGCGAGCGGCGAGCGCCACCGCGAGTTTCCGCGGAACCGGCAGGTAACGCGAGGCGATCAGCACCCCGCTACCCCAGACCATTCGCGCCGCTGCGATCCCACGCGTCATCGGGACCTCCGTCGCGCCAGCGCAATGCCCGCCGCTGCCGCCAGGCCGGCCGCCGAAACCAGCGCCTTTCCCTTCCGCCTCGGCACTTCCGCCGGTGCCTCCAACCCGCTCGCCAGCAGCTCCGCCAAGTGCATCCCTTCCCGGCCCCCGCTGTCCAGCTGATGCAGCTGGGTCCGGCAGCTGAACCCATCCGCCAGCACCGCGGTCTCCGGCTCGGCCGAACGCACCCGCGGCAGCAAAACCCGCTCGGCGCAAGCCTCCGAAACCTCCAGATGCCCCTTCTCGAACCCGAAGTTCCCCGCCAGCCCGCAGCACCCGGAATCCAGCTGCTCGGCATCGACCCCGGCGGCGGCGAGCAACCGCGCGTCCGCGTCCCACCCCAGCACCGCGTGCTGATGACAATGCACCTGCGCGATCGCCTTCGCCGAAACCCGGGGCGGCCGATAGCCGGGCGAATGCTCGGTCAACAGCTCGGCCAACGTCACCGTCTGCGCCCCCAGCCGCCGGACGTCCTGGTCACCCGGGAACAACTCCGCCGCGTCGGACCGGAAGACCGCCGTGCAGCTGGGTTCCAGCCCCACCACCAACCCGCCGGAATGCAAGTGCGGGGCCAGCGAACGGACCGTGCGCGCCAGGATGTGCTTCGCCACGGCCAATTGCCCCGTCGAAATCCACGTCAACCCGCAGCACAACTCCGCCGACGGCATCGTCACCCGCCAGCCCGCGTCCTCCATCACCCGGACCGCCGCCTGCCCCACGTGCGGGTGGAACGAGTCGGTGAACGTGTCCGGCCACAGCACCACCGTGCCGCGCGCCCCGGTTCCGGACGGCCCGCGCCGCGCGAACCACTGTCGCAAGGTTTCCCCTGCGAACAACGGAACTTCGCGATCCTCGACGCCCGCCGCGAGCGTCGCCAGCCGGGACAGGCCCGGTGCGTGCGTCACCGCGTTCACGACCCGGCCGGCCCGCAGTCGGCCCACGATCCGCGCGAACGCCGGCAGCCAGCCCATCGTGAAGTCCGACCTCGGACGCCGCCACGGGCGGCCCTCGTAGTGGTGCGCCAGGAACTCCGCCTTGTACGTCGCCATGTCCACATTGGCCGGACAGTCCGTCTTGCACCCCTTGCACGCCAAGCACAAATCGAGCGCGTCGCGGACCTCCGTGGAGCGCCAGCCGTCGGCGACGGGACTGTCGCCGTGCCCGTCCAGCATCTCGAACAGCAGCCGGGCGCGGCCGCGCGTCGAGTGCTCCTCCTCGCCGGTCACCTGGTACGACGGGCACATCACCTGGCCGCCGCTCGTCGTGTGCTGGCGGCACCGCCCGACCCCGACGCAGCGGTTGGCCGCCTGGGCGAACGAACCGCCGTCGTGGGGGAACCGGAAGTGCAGGTCCTGCGGGTCCGCCGGGCTCCAGCCGCTGCCGAGGCGCAGGTGCTCGTCGAGCCGCGCCGGCGCGACGACCTTGCCCGGGTTCATCCGGTTCCCGGGGTCGAAGACGGCCTTGAGCTGCCCGAACGCCGTCACCAGCTCGGTCCCGAACATCTTGGGCAGCAGTTCGCCGCGCGACTGCCCGTCGCCGTGCTCGCCGGAGAACGAGCCGCCCAGCGAGGCGACGAGATCCGCGGCGCGCTCCATGAACCGGCGGTAGGTCGCGACGCCGTCGGCGCTGTAGAGGTCGAACGGGATCCGCGTGTGCACGCAGCCCTGGCCGAAGTGCCCGTACAGGCTCGGCCCGGTGTCGCCGGCGTACCCGAACTCCTGGTACAGCGCGGTCAGCTTCCGCAGGTACTCACCGAGCCGTTCGGGCGCGACGGCCGAGTCCTCCCAGCCCTCGAACGTGTCGGCCTTGCCGGGCACGTGCGCGGTGGCCCCGAGCCCGGCTTCGCGGACCTGCCACAGCTCGTTCTCGCGCGCCGGGTCGTCCAGGAATTCGACGTCGGCCTCGTGCTCGGTGTCGTGCAGGGCCTCGAGCATCTTGTGGGCCTGGCGGTCGGCCTCGTCGTGCGTCGACGCGGCGAACTGGACCATCAGGAACGCCCGGCCCTCGGGCATTTCCCGCAGGGCCTGCGGATTCATGTCCTTGATCTGCTGGTCGCGGATCAGCTTGTGATCGACGCCTTCCAGCGCGACCGGCTCGTGCGGCAGGATCGACGGGACGGCGTCGGCCGCCTTCGCGATGTCCGGGTAGCCGAGCACCACCAGCGTCCGCTCGGGCAGCACCGGCACCAGTTCCAGCTCGGCCCGCAGCACGGTGACCAAAGTGGACTCACTGCCGACCAGCAGCCCGGCGACGTCGAAATCGTGTTCCGGCAGCAGGGAGTCCAGGTTGTAGCCGGACACGCGCCGCGGGATGTCCGGGAACCGGCGGCGGACCTCGTCGGCGTAGGTGTCGCGCAACCGCCGCAGCTGCCGGTAGATCGCCGCGCGCGGGTCGCCGTGGCGCTCGATCCCGGCGTACTCCTCGTCGGTCGTTTCCCCGCACCAGAACCGGGTTCCGTCGTAGGTGAGCACCTCCAGCCGCCGGATGTTGTCGACGACCTTGCCGGTCCGCTGGGCCGTCGCGCCGCACGAGTTGTTGCCGATCATGCCGCCGAGCGTGCAGTTCATGTGCGTCGCCGGTTCCGGCCCGAACCGCAGGCCCGTGTCGGCCAGCTGCCGGTTCAGCTCGTCGAGCACGATCCCCGGCTGCACGACGCACGTGCGCGCGTCGGCGTCGACCGACTCGAGTTCCGTGCAGTACTTGGAGAAGTCGAGTACGACGGCGGTGTTCGTGCACTGGCCGGCCAGGCTCGTGCCGCCGCCGCGCGAGAGCACCGGCGCCCCGAACTCCCGCGCCACCGCGATCGCCGCGACGGCGTCGTCCGGCGTCTTCGGCACGACGACGCCGATCGGCACCTGGCGGAAGTTGGACGCGTCGGTCGAGTACGCCGCGCGCGTGCCGCGGTCGAAGCGCACTTCACCGGCGACCCGCTCGCGCAGGGCCGCGGCGAGCGCGCCGGTGTCCAGGTCCTCGTGGTCGGGGTGGCGCACCACGGGGTCGGGGAGCTGGACGGTTCCCATCGTGGATCCTCCTTCAGAGTGCGTACTCGGCGGCGGCCTCGGCCCGGAACGCGAGTCCGTGGCCGGGCGCGGTCAGCTCGGGGGTGACGGTGCCGCCGGCCGGGTCGAGGCAGCCGTCGAAGAACAGCCGCTCGATCCGGTCGTGGTCGGCGAACCATTCGATGTGCCGGAAGTTCTGCGTGGCGACGGCGGCGTGCGCCGAGAGGTTGGGGGCGCAGTGCGCCGACACGTCCCGGTTCACCGCCGCGGCGAGCGCCGTGGCGCGCTGCCACTCGGTGTAGCCGCCGCAGCGGGTGACGTCGACCTGCAGGCAGTCGACCGACGGCAGCATGTGCGCGAAGTAGGGCAGGTCGTAGCCGTACTCGCCGGCGGCGATGTCCGGGCCACCGGGGAAGCGCGTCGCGGCGAGCCCGGGCAGGTCGTCGCTCGAAACGGGCTCCTCGAACCACGTGACGCCCCACTCCAGCAGCCGTTCGGCGACCCGGCGGGCCTGGCCGGGGGAGTAGGCGCCGTTGGCGTCCACGAAGACCTCGACGTCATCGCCGACCTTGTCCCGCGTCACGGCCACCCGGTCCAGGTCGCGGTCCACGCGGGTGCCCGCCGACTCGCCGATCTTGATCTTCACGCGCGGGATGCGCTGGCGGCGGACCCAGTGGTCCAGCTGCGCGACCAGTTCGCCGTCGGTGAGCGTGGTGAACCCGCCGCTGCCGTACACGGCGACCTCGTCGTGCACCCGGCCGAGCAGCCTGCTCACCGGCAGGTTCAGCGAGCGGGCCGCGGCGTCCCACAACGCGATGTCCACGGCGGACATCGCGCAGGAGACCAGGCCCGGCCGCCCGAGGTTGCGGATGGCGTGCCGCATGGCCGCCCAGCAGGCGGGGACGTCGAGCACTTCGCGGCCCCGGACGGCGTTCGCGAGCATTCCTTCGACCAGCGGTACGCAGGCCGCGTCGGCGTAGGTCCAGCCGAGCCCCCGGATTCCGCCGGCTTCGGCGTGCACGACGACGATCGTGGTGGCGTCCCAGGCCAACGTGCCGTCGGCCTCGGGCGCCGTGGTCGGCACCCGGTAGGCCCGGGCGCCGACCCGCTCGATCGTGGTCATCAGTTCTTCTTCCCGGGCAGGAGCTCCTGCAGCTTCGTCTTGACCCCCTGCGCCACGAGGTGGAACGCGTCGGGGTCGCCCTTCAGCACCGCCTGCGCGGCCGACTTCACCTGCTCGAACGTCGCGTGCGGCGGGATCGGCGGCACCTCGGGGTCGCACCGGACGTCCAGCACCGCCGGCTTCCCCGCGGACAGCGCGGTGTCCCACGCCGACGCGAGCTGGTCCGGCTTGTCGACGGTGACGGCCGTGAGACCCAGCGAAAGCGCGAAGCCGGCGTAGTCGACGTCCGGCAGGCTCTGGGACTCCTCGAACTTCGGCGCGCCGCCCATCGCGCGCAGCTCCCACGTGACCTGGTTCAGGTCGTTGTTGTGGAACACGCAGATCACGCAGCGCGGATCGCTCCACAGGTGCTGGTAGCGGGCGATGGTGATCAGCTCGGCGAGGCCGTTCATCTGCATGGCGCCGTCGCCGACGAGGGCGATCACCGGCCGGTCGGGGTGGGCGAACTTCGCGCCGATCGCGTACGGCACGCCCGGTCCCATGGTGGCCAGCGTCCCCGACAGCGACCCGCGGATGTCGCCGCGGATGCGGAGGTTGCGGGCGTACCAGTTGGTGGACGAGCCGGAGTCCGCGGTGACGATGGCGTTCTCCGGGATCCGCTTCGACAGCTCCGACACGATGGCCATCGGGTTGACCGGGTCGGCGTCGACCGCGGCTTCCTTTTCGACGGTCTCCCACCAGGACGCGACGTTCTTCTCGATCGTCTCGCGCCACGACCGGTCCGGCTTGCTCGTCAGGCGGGGCAGCAGCGCCCGCAGCGTGGCCGCGCTGTCGCCGACGAGGTTGACCTCGGTCGGGTAGCGCATCCCGATGAACCGGCCGTCGAGGTCGATCTGCACCGCCCGCGCCTGGCCGAAGTCCGGCAGGAACTGGCTGTACGGGAAGTTCGAGCCGACGATGAGCAGCGTGTCGCAGTCGCGCATGAGCTCGTAGCTCGGCCGGGTGCCGAGCAGCCCGATCGCGCCGGTCACGTACGGCAGCTCGTCGGACAGGACGTCCTTGCCCAGCAACGCTTTCGCGATGCCGGCCCCGGTGACCTCCGCGAGCTGCTTGACCTCTTCGGCCGCACCGCGCGCGCCCTGACCGACGAGGATCGCGACCTTCTCGCCGGCGTTGAGCACCTCGGCCGCCGCGTCGAGGTCCGTTTCGGGCGGGACCGGGGCGGGCCACGCCGTGCTCGGCGGGCTGGAGGGCACCTGCTTGAACGCGTGCTTCGGCGCTTCGTACGGTTCTTCCTGCAGGTCGGCGGGGATGATCAGCGCGGTCGGGCAACGGCCGGCCTCGGCCGTGCGGATCGCCCGGTCGAGCGCGTTCGGCAGCTGCTCGGCGACGTTGACCTCGACGAGGTATTCGCTCGCGACGTCCTTGTAGAGCGCCTGCAGGTCGATCTCCTGCTGGTAGCTGCCGCCCATCGCGCTGCGCGCGGTCTGCCCGACGATGGCCACGACCGGGACGTGGTCGAGCTTGGCGTCGTAGAGCCCGTTGAGCAGGTGGATCGCGCCCGGCCCGGACGTCGCCATGCAGACGCCGACCTTGCCGCTGAACTTCGCGTAGCCGACCGCCGAGAAGGCGGCCATCTCCTCGTGCCGCGCCTGCACGAAGCGTGGCTGGTTGTCCGCTTTGCCGAACGAGGCGACGAGGCCGTTGATCCCGTCGCCGGGATAGGCGAAAACCTGCTCGACGCCCCATTCGCGCAAGCGTTGGAGCAGGTAGTCGCCGACTGTCTGAGCCATGAGTACTCCCTGTGCGTCCTGAGCTTCCGGTGTCGGTTACCCGTGCGGCGCCCGTGGAATCGCAGTACCCGCTTTCGAGTCGTATCATTCTTGCGTGACGCAAATGTCCTCGGAGTCCGATGAGGCCGGTGCCGCGCTGGCGGTGCTGCGGGCCATGGTGACCATCGCCGACGCGACGGTCGGGCGGACCACCGAGCAGCTGACGCTCACCCAGTTCCGCGCGCTGCGGGTGGTGACCGACCGGACGCCGGTAACGGTGGGCAAAGTGGCGCGCGAGCTGGCGTTGAACCCGTCGTCGGTCACCCGGGCGTGTGATCGGCTGGTGACGCTGAACCTGCTGGAAAAGGCCCCCAACCCGCTGAACCGCCGCGAGACCCTGCTGGCGCCGACGGCCCCGGGCCGCCGGCTGGTGGACCGCGTCGACGCCGACCGGCGGCAGGTGCTCGCGACCGTGCTCGGCCGGCTCGACGCCGAGGACCGGGCAGCTGCGGTCGTCGCTTTCGAAAGGTTCGCTGAGGCGGTCAAAGCGTACGAAACGGATTTTCGACCACTGTTGCGTGACGCAAATTAGGGCCATTCGCTGGGTCGCGGCGCCGCACTCCTACGGCGACGGCGTGGACTTGGCCGGATCGCCGCGGTCCGCGGGGGTCGGCTGCCCGACCCGGACCGTCGGCTAGTCGGCCGGCTCGGTCTCGCCTGGCCGGCGCGGCCCGCGGAGGTTGGTCGCCGGCTGTGTCGCGCGGGGGTCGGCTGCCCGACCCGGACCGTCGGCTACTCGGCCGGCTCGGCTTCGCCCGCTCCGCGCGGCCCGCGGAGGTCGGTCGTGTCCCGCGGGGGCTGGCTGCCCCAGCCGGACCGTCGGCTACTCGGCCGGCTCGGCCTCGCCTGCCCCACGCGGCCCGCGGAGGTCGGTCGCCGGCCGCGTCTCGCGGTCGTGGGCGTTGCGCCGGGCCGTTTCGATGCTGCGCAAGAACGCCACCGGGTCCGCGCCGAACCTGTCGAGTGCCCGGTGGCGGATCCCCGCCGCCACCACCGTCGACCCCACCGCCCACGCCGCCACCACCACGACCACCGCCGGTGCCGGGAGCACCCGGCCCAGGAACGCCAGGCACACCGTCGCCGCCAGTGCCGCGGTGCGGGCCGCGCTGCCGTACCAGCGCTCCGCCGGGCCCGCCGAGAACACCCGCGTCCCCGACAGGTACAGCGCCAGGCCGATCGTCGTGAACCAGCCCGCCGCCTGGGGTGGGGACTCGTGCAGCGACAGGTTCACCCCCGCCGCGATGAGCAGCAGCGCGAACGCCGGGAACAGGTGGCCGCCCGCGTACAGCGAATACGCCAGCGCCGGGTTGCCGCCCGACAGGTCGAGCATGCGCTCGTAGATCAGCGCCGCCGACGTGAAGTACAGCCACCACAGCGCGCCCGCCATCACCAGGCCGGCGGCCAGCGACGCCCAGTACGCGAGGTCGTCGGCCGGCCGCTCGAGCGCCGCCGTGCCGACCGTGATCACCAGCTCGCCGAGCAGCAGGATCATGAACAGCCCGAACCGCTCCGCCAGGTGCGCCGAGTCGACCGCCAGGTTCGGGTCGCTCGGCGGCGCCCACATGCTCCGCCACCTCGCCTCGCGCGTGGGCCGCTCCCGGCGTTCGCCGCGACGCCGTTTCGGCCGGTCGCCGAGCAGCAGGAAGCCCGCCTCCTGCAGCAGCGCGAACACCCACAGCGCCCACGTCTGCGGGATGATCGCCGACACGCCGAACAGGACCGCCGAGATCGTGTAGCCCCAGCTGATCCGCCGCTGGTCGAGCCCCTCGCGCGCCGGCCAGCGGTGCGCGGCCGCCAGGATGAGCCGGACCCCGGCCATGGCCGCGGCGAAGATCGCCGGGTGTCCCTCGAAGACGTGGTGGGCCTGCGTCGCGGCGATCCCGCAGGGGATCGTGCCGGCGAGCACGAACAGCCGGTCGGCGACGCGGCGGTCGTCGCCGCGCCGGTTGTACAGCACCGCGAAGCCGATCCACGTCCACCACAGCGTCGCGAACAGCCCGCCCGCGGCGGCCACCCGCGCCCAGTGCGGGTCGGCGACGACGCCGTGCGCCACCTGGCCCACCGCGAACACGAAGACCAGGTCGAAGTACAGCTCGACCCAGCCGACCCGCTTGCCGCCGCCGGTTTCGTCCACATCGGTCACGACGGCGATTCTGCCGCGTCCGTGGCAGGCCTCCGCGACCGGGCGCCGCGGGAATTAATAACACACCATTCGAACAATGGCAGAATTCGCCCCGGCGGCCGTTGTGGGTAATTCTGCCGCCAATGCGACGCGGGGCTCGTTTATCGCTCGGTAGGCCCGGGAGCTGCGTGAATACGCTTGTACGGTGTACAAGCAGCGATCGCCGGAACACGATGCGTGAACCGCCGGAGAGAATCGCGATCAATTCGATTTCCGCGTTCCGAAACGCCGCTGCTCAGGGTTGACAAGGATGCCGGGCGTGAGGTTCTCTGCTGGTCGGTTCGATCACGCCACGTCCTCCGTGATCGGCCCTGGGGCCCCTCGTCCTGTCCGAGTTCGACGTCAGCCGTGCGCGCGGCTGGGAATCGAGCGATTCCGCCATGCACGAAAGCAGATCCACGCCCCGCCTGCCGGTGGACGCCGCGTGGTGGCCGGCGCACTGGAGCGTCCGCACCAAGATCAGCGTCGTCCTGCTGCTGCCGGTCCTGGTCGCGGTGGCGCTCGCGGAGGTCCGGATCCAGGGCGAGCTCGACCGCGCGACCGCGCTCAGCGCGGCCCGCGACCGGCTGCCGGTGCTGCGCGACACGATCTCCCTGACGGCGTCGCTGGGCGAGGAAATGGTCGCCGCGGTCGCCGTCCCGGCCGGCGCGCCGAACACGCTGACCGCGACCGTCGACGCGAAGGTGGCCGCCGTCCAGCGCGACACCGGGTTCGCGCCCCTGCCCGCCGACACCGGCCGGGCGCTGAACACCGCGCTGGGCAAGCTCGCCGGGATCCGCGCGGCCGGCGCCGGCGGCGGCGACGTCCGCACCAAGGCCGCCGGCTACAACGACATCATCGCCACCCTCGGCGACCTCGTGCCCGCGATCGTCTCCGCCGACGCCGGCAACGCCGAGACCACCCGGCTGCTGGTGCACCTGCGCGGCGAGCTGGCCACCGAAGAGACCTACCGGCGGGCCGCGCAGAACAGCCCCGACGACGCGTCGCTGCGCCCGGCCGTCATCCAGACGACCGCCGAGCAGGAGGTCCTCGCCGAGCAGGCGGAGCACCAGCTGACCGGTGACCAGCTGGCCCGGTTCACCGCGGCGGCCGACGGCGCCGACGAGCGGCTCGACGCCCTGCAGGAGCCGGGCGGCGGCCGCCCGCTCGCCGCGTTGCTGCCCTCGATCACCGCCGAGGCCACCGGCGTGACGGCCGTGCTGAACGACGTCTCGACGCAGCTGGCGGACGACGTAGCGACCGCGGCCGACCGCGCCCGGTCCGACTCCCTGCGTGACACCGCGCTGGTCCTCGGCGCGCTGCTCGGCGCGCTCGCGATCGCCTTGCTCGTGGTGCGGTCGCTGGTGACGCCGGTGCGGCGGCTGCGCGCGGCCGCCCTGCGCGCGGCGAACGAACAGCTCCCGGAGACCGTCCGGCAGGTCCGCGAGGGCCACGACGTCGACTGGCGGGCGGTGCCCGAGTCCGGCGTCGAGACCGAGGAGGAGATCGGGCAGCTGGCCCGGGCGTTCGACGACATGCACCGGCAGGCGGTCCGGCTCGCCGTCGAGCAGGCCGAGCTGCGCAAGCAGGTCAGCGAGATGTTCATGACGCTGTCGCGGCGGAGCCAGTCGCTGGTCGAGCAGCAGCTGTCGATCATCGAGGACCTCGAGGCGGGGGAGCAGAACCCGAAGCGGCTCGACGAGCTGTTCCGGATCGACCACATCGCGACCCGCCTGCGCCGCAACGGCGAGAACCTGCACGTCCTGGCGGGCGGGCGGCCGGTCCGCCACGGGCGCGAACCGGTGCCGACGCGCGACCTGCTGCGCGCGGCGACGTCGGAGGTCAAGGACTACCGGCGGGTGGCGCTGGGCAACGCGCCGCGCAGCTCGGTACAGCCCGAAGCGGCCGCGGACGTCGTGCACATCCTCGCGGAGCTGCTGGAGAACGCGACCCGGTATTCGCCGCCGGAGCACAAGGTGGCGCTGACGGCCGACCGCGGCGCCGACGGCGGGTTGCTCATCGAGGTCGTCGACCAGGGGCTGGGCATGACCCCGGCGGAGCTGTCGGCGGTGAACGAGCGCCTCGCGGCGGCCGGGACGGTCGGCCCGGAGACGACGCGCCGGATGGGGTTGTTCGTGGTCGGCCGGCTGGCGGCCCTGCACGGGGTGACGGTCCGCCTGCGCGCGACGGGAACGGGAGCACGCCACGCGGGGGTGACGGCGAGCGTCCACGTCCCGGGCGCGCTGGTGATCGCGGACCTGGCCCGCCCGATCGGCGCGGGCCGGCTGGTGACGGCGGGCGCGACCCGCAACGGCCACACCCGGCCCCCGGTGGTCCCGGCGCAGGGGTCGACGCCGATCTTCGAGCAGGTCGTGACGAACTGGTTCACCGAGCCGTCCGCGAAGCCGGTGGTGCGGCGGAACGGATCGGTGGGGCCGAAGGAGTGGCCGGCGGTCGGCCAGAAAGCGGCCGACTCCGCGAGCCGGCTCGACGAGGTCGAGTGGCCGGGACAGCCCGAAACCCCTGCGGCGCAGGGAACTTCCGCGGGCGAGGGTGCCGAGTGGCCCGCGGCAGCCGCGGGGCAGGGCACTTCCGCGACGGGCCGCACCGAAGCGGCTGAGCGGTCCGGTCCGGCCGGAACCGCCGCGGCCGAGCCGGGCGGCTCGGCCGGCCGCGCCGAGTGGTCCGGTCTGGCCGGAACCGCTGCAGCGCAGGGTACTTCCGCGACCGGCCGTGGCGAAGCGGCCGACCGGCTCGGTCCGGCCGGAACCGCCGCGGCCGAGCCGGGCGGCTCGGCCGGCCGCGCCGAGTGGTCCGGTCTGGCCGGAACCGCTGCAACGCAGGGTACTTCCGCGACCGGCCGCGCCGAAGCGGCCGACCGGCTCGGTCCGGTCGGCACCTCCGGCGCCGAGCCCGCAGACCCGGCCGGCCGCGGCGACCTGTCGAGCCGGCTCGAACCCGCCGCGGGGATTCCCGCCACCGACTGGCCCACCTCGGTCGAAAAGTCCGTCGCGCGGCCCGAAAAGCCCACCGTCGGCGAGTGGGACACCCCGGCCGACCGCGCGCGGCAAGCCGCCGAAAGCGCTCTCAAGCCCGCCGCCGCTCAGCGGCTCACCGATGCCGGCCTGCCCACCCGGCGGCCCGGGGCCCAGCTCGCCCCCGGTGCGGTCGTCCCGCGCGTGCGCGAGCAGAACGGCGGCTCGTTCCGCGACGCCGCCGCCGTCCGCTCCAGTCTCTCCCGCCACTACCAGGGGATGCGCGCGGCCCGGCGGGAGACCGCGGCGCGCTCCGAAGAATCCGGAAAGGACGAAGTGGATCCGCGATGACGGAACTTCCCGACGTGCCGCGCCGCCACGGCACCGAACCGTCGGCCCGGTCCCTCAGCGGGACGCTGGCCTTCCCCGGTTCCGCCGCGCCGCCCGAACGGACGGCGACGCTGAACTGGCTGGTCAACGGGTTCGTCCAGGATGTGTCGGGGGTCGCGCACGCCGTGCTCGTCTCCGCCGACGGCCTGCTCGTGGCCGCCGACGAGGCGCTGCCCCGCGAGCGCGCCGACCAGCTGGCGGCCATCGCGGCCGGCCTGTCCAGCCTGTCGCTGGGCACCGCCGAGCTGTTCACCGCCGGGCGGGTGGTGCAGTCGGTCATCGAGATGGAGCAGGGCTTCCTGCTGCTGATGAGCGTGGGCGACGGCTCGAACCTCGTGGTGCTCGCCTCGACCGGCTGCGACATCGGGCTGGTCGGCTACGAGATGACGATGCTGGTCGAGCGGGTGGGGCAGAAGGTCGACGTTCCCGCGCGCGAGATACCGGTGGCCCAGGACCACCGGTGATCGACGACCCGCCGCCCGGGCCGTACGGGGAGGAGCCGCGGCGCAGCGCGTCGCTGGCCCGCCCGTACGCCTGGACGGAAGGCCGGACGGCCCCGGCGGTCGAGATCGCCGTCGAAGCGCTGGTCGAGACCACCGCGGCGGGCCGGGCCGAAGCCGGCTACCTCGGGTCGAGCGCGCTGGCGGAGGTCACCGAGCTGTGCCTGCGGCCGCGGTCGCTGATGGAGATCGCCGCGCTGCTGTCGCTGCCGCTCGGCGTGGTCCGCGTGCTCGTCGCGGACCTGATGCAGGACCACCTGGTGATCGTGCGCGACACGCTGTCGGACACGTCCACCTGGGACGAGCGCCACGACCTGATGGAACGCGTGCTGCACGGGCTGCGCGACCTGTAGGAAGGACTTCGCGATGGAGCATTTCGCGCTGGGGCACTGGTTGCTGGTGCTCGCGTACCTCACGTCGGTGGTGGGCTGCGCGCTCGGGCTGGCGTGCGCGGTGCAGGCCCGGCACGCGGCGAACCCCCGCCACCGCCTGCGCTGGCTGGTGCTGGCGGCGGTTTCGATCGGCGGCGTCGGCATCTGGCTGATGCACTTCGTGGCGATGCTCGGCTTCAGCACGCCCGGGATGCCGGTCCGCTACGACATCTTCCGCACGGTGCTGTCGGCGATCCTGTCGGTGGCGGCGGTGTTCGCGGGCCTGCTGGTGGTGGGCGGCCGCGCGAAGTTCGGCTGGTGGCGCCTCGCCCTCGGCGGCGTGATCACGGGCCTGGCGGTGAACGTCATGCACTACACGGGGATGTCCGCGCTGAGGGTGAAGGGCGACTTCGGCTACGACGGCGTCCTGGTGGCGCTGTCGGTGGTGATCGCGGTGGTGGCGGCGACGGCGGCGCTGTGGTTCGCGGTGTTCCTCGACCGGCTGTCGCTGCGGCTGCTGGCCGGGTTCGTGATGGGCGCCGCGGTGACGGGCATGCACTACACGGGCATGGCGGCGGTCCGGATGAACATGGACATGAACGCCCCGGACCCGGCGGGCGTCGAGGTGTTTTCGTTCCTGTTCCCGGTGTTCGTCCTGGCGGCGATCGCGATGGCGGTCCCGCTGTGCGCGGTGCTGATGGCGCCGCCGGTCAGGTCCCAGGCCGCGGAGGTCCCGGCTTCGGAGGGCGAAGTCGTCACGGTGTGAGCTGCTCGCGGATGGCTTCGGTGTCGACGAGGGACCAGATCTCGGCGATCTTGCCGTCGTCGTAGCGGTAGAAGACGTGCTCGACGAAGGAAACGCGCTTGCCGGTGGTCGGCAGCCCGCGGAAGTCCGCGGCCGGAGTGCAGTCGAACCGGATGCGACACGCGACCTGGCCGCCTTGGACGACGAGGCGTTCGACGGCGTAGCGGAGGCCGGGGATCTCGGTGGCGTCGCGCTTCAGGAGGTCCTGGAACGCGGTCAGGCTCAGGGTGCGGTCGTTGTGGACGACCGGGTCGTGCGCGAACGTCCCCAGGTCGGCGAAGCGACGGCCCGCGGGGGGAACTTCCCCCCGCGGGCCGTCACCTCAACCCCCTACAGGATGCACAACAGCGAACACGCGGTGGCCGACGACCACCCCGTGTGCGACGGCGGCGTCCCCGGCGGGACGTTCGCCGGCAGGTAACTCACCTTCGCCTGGTTCGTGATCGGGAACAGGCTCAGCAACGCGTACGTCGAGCAGTACACCTGCTTCGACTGGTTCGCCGCCAACGTGAAGTCGCCCGTCTGGCACGACGGCTCCACACTGTCCACCACGTGCGCCGACGTGATGCCGACCGGACCCAGGTTGGTCACCGTGATCCGCCAGTACGCCGTCGCGTTCAGCAGGCCGAGGAGGCCGACCCCCGCCTGCTTCACCCACGGCCCGGCGCCACCCGGTCCGCACTTCGCCGGCGTCGACGACTTGCAGATCTCCTTCTCCACCTTGACGTTCGGCGTGCACGACGCGCCCGGCGCCACCGGGAGCGTCACCGTGTTCGACGTGAACGAGCCCGTCGAATCCGTGCCCGACGCCGTGTTCGCCACCGACGACACCGCGCAGTCCGCGGAGATCGTCGTGCGGAAGCACAGCTGGGGTGCGTCGCCCACGTAGTCCACCACCAGCCGGCCGGCGAACCCGGCCGCGGAGTGCAGGACCAGCGTCGTCGTCACCGTGATCGACGGGTGCGCCGCCACGGAGACGCCGGTCAGGTCGACCGAGCCGTCCGGGGCGAAGCCCGGCGTCGGCACCGTCACGCCGTCCTGGTCGACCACCGTCACCCGGGACGCCGCGAAGTCGACGTTCGCCGGGTCGACGCCCGTCAGCCGCGCCGCCGTGTAGCCCTGGACGTGCGAGCCGCCGTCGCAGTAGAAGTCACCCGGCTTCAGCGTCACCTGCCCGCCCGAACGCACGCACGGCGTGGCCCCGGTCGCCGGGTCCATCGAGAACAGCACGCCCGCGTCGCCGAGACCGATCAGGCAGCCGGACGGCGGGTCGTACGAATACCCGTAGTCCCGCGTGGCCCCGCCGTTCACCGTCGGGTGCGAGATCGGCCCCGGCAGGCCCGCGCACGCCGCGCCCGTCGTCCAGTCGTGGCAGAGCGCCGCGCCCGCGTAGCCGCCGTTCCAGATCGGCAGGTAGCTGCGCACGTGCCCGGCGGGATCGGTGACGACCTCCGGCGGGAACGCGTACACGCCGGCCGGCAGCGCGGCCGGGCCCGGCGGGGCCGCGAGCGCGGACCCGTCCAGCGCGTAGCACGTCGTGACGTCCGGGCTGCCGGTCGTCGTCGCGCAGGCACCCACCGACGCGCCACTCGTGTCGAACGCCGTGTAGTCGTTGTAGTTGTAGTTGCCGGCGGGACCGGTCGGGCGCGCGGACGCCCAGTTCGCGCACGCCGTGGCGGTCGCCGGGTCGAAGCAGCCCAGCGTCGGCTGCTGCCCGGTGCCCGGGTTCGACGTCGACGCGAACACCTTGCCCGCCGCGACCGTCACCCCGCCGTAGACGTACGGCTGGTTGGCCGCCGGCACGATCGGCGCGTACGGCTGGCCGCCGCAGGCGCTCTGCGTCGCGATCGTCCAGCACACCACGGCGCCGGAGCTGACGATGCCGTAGAGGTTCCCGCTGTTCTCGACGAAGCCGCCGATGCTGTTCACCGCCGGCGAGCCGCCGGTCGGGGACAGCGCCCAGTACCCGCAGTTGGCCGAGGCCGCCATGTCGAGGCAGCCGACGCCGACCGAGGACGCGGTGACGGCGGGGTAGTAGACCTTCGCCGGCGCGGCCGGGTCGTGCACGTACTGCTCGACCATGGTGCTGGCGATGTCGCCGGCCCCCAGCGTGCCGAGCGGACCGGGCGCGGTGTTGAGCACCTTCGGCCACGGGCCGCCCGGGCAGCGCTGCCCGGTGGCGAGGTCGGTGCAGACCACCTTCGGCGAGGTGGCCCCCAGGTGGTGGTAGATGTTCCAGGCCTGCAGCGCGCCACCCGGGGTGCGGTACAGGATCGGGCTGAAGCCGTCGCCGCCGGTCGCCGTCGTGACCGCCTGCACGGGCGGGGTGAGGGCGCCGGACAACGACGTCGCGTCGGGGCCGGCGTCGGGGTTGCTCGCCCGCACGGCGGTGACGCCGGACGCGGGTTCGGTACCGGTGAAGGTCGTGCCGTCGGTGGACCACGACGGCGTCCAGCCGGGCGGGGCGTGCAGCGAGCCGGACTGGAACGCCTGGCCCGCGCCGACGGCGTCGGTGATGGTGGCGGCGCCGGACCCGGTGGCCTGGTCGTCGTAGCCGATGACCCAGTTCGCGGTGGCGCCGTGGTCGGCGGGGGATCCGGTGCCCTGCACGGACTTCGTGAGCCCGGAGACGGGGGCGGCCTCGGCGGCCACGGGCAGCGCGACGGCGGAGGCCGCGACGAGCACGAGGGGCAGCACGGCACCCAGCATGCGTCTTCGCATGAATGGTCCTCGATTCTTTCGCGAAAGTGGATTCCGGGAATCGTTTTCCCGGCCGAAGGAAAATCCTATGCCGTGCCGGGAGTGCGTTGAAGGTGTCTCACCCGGGCGCCAGAAAGGCGAAGCCAACAGCGCAGTTCGTTACCGATGCGAAACAACGGACACCTGCTGCGACAAGGGGTTTCCCGGTGACCGGTCACCCGGATGCCGTCCCGCTGTCACTCGATCGGGTAATGGCCGGTCGCGAAAACCGGCGTGATTCCACCCCGGTGATGATCTATTTTCCGAATGCGCTCAGCCGGATTCCGCGTCGAAGCGGAGTTTCGACGTGATCCGGTAGCGGTCGCCCCGGTACACCGATCGCGTCAGCTCCACGACCCGGCCCGTGGCGTCGCGGGTGAGCCGCTCGATGTGCAGGATCGGCGCGTACACCGCGATCTCGAGCAGTTCGGCCTGCTCCGGGTTGGTCACCGCCGGCTCGATAGTCTGCACCGCGTCCGACACCACGATCCCGAACCGCTCCCGCAGCAGCCGGTAGAAGTTGCCCGATTCCAGGTCCGCGACGGCGAGTCCCGGGGCCACCGACGCCGGCAGCGCCAGCTGTTCGATCGCGATCGGCTCGTCGTCGACGTGCCGGACCCGCGTCACGCGCAGCACCGGCGTTCCCGGCTCGAGTTCGAGGTCGGCCGCCAAGGACCGGGGGGCCGGGGAGACCGCGAACGCGACCACCCGGCTGGTCCAGTGCCCTTCCGCGGGCGGAACGGCGAGCCCCGTGGCCAGTTCCTGGGTCACCTTGTGCGGGCTCGTGAACGTCCCGCGCCCGCGCTGGCGCACCAGCAGCCCGGTGCGCGTCAGCTCGTCGATCGCCGCCCGGACGGTCGGGCGGGACACGCCCAGCTCCGCGGCCAGGTCGCGTTCCGAGGCCAGCCCGGTGCCGGGGCCGGCGTTCTCGATCACCTTGAGCAGGTGCCGCCGGACGCGGTCGCGCTTCACGGTGGGCGGGCGGTCCGCCGGCTCGCCACCTTCTTTTCGGGGGCCTCGGGGGGCGGAGCCCCCGGCTTGGAGCGGAGCCCCTGATGGCTCAGCGGTCAAGGCACCGTCTTCCTGGGTACTCCGAGCGCCCCGGCGAACCGGACGCGCTCCTTGGGCAGGGCGTCCAGGGCACGCAGCCGCTCGAGGTGACCGGTCAGGCGCTCCTGGAATTCAGCATAACCGCGCGCCGGCGGCGACCAGGCGCGTTCGGCGAGCGCGCACAGCCGCGGGAACGCCAGGTGGCGGACGTGGTCGGGGGTCGGCGCGTGCTCGGTCCACAGCTGGGCCTGCGTGCCGAGCACCCCGGGCCGCGTCCCGTCGCTGACCGGGAGCCCGCCCGCCAGGGGGTCGAAGCGGTAGACGTCCCGGAGTGTCGTGACGTCGGCGCGCGGCGGTTCGCCCGGTTCCTCGCTCTGCCGGTAGTCGAAGTACGTCGACGTGTGCGGCGCCATGATCACCTGGTGCCCGCGGGCCACGGCGAGGGCGCCGTGCGCGGCGTCTCGCCAGGCCGTGACGACCAGGTCCGGTGGCAGCCGGCCCGCGGTGTGGCCGGTCTCGTCCCAGCACACGGCCTGCCGGCCGAGTCCGGTGAGGAACCCGTGCAGCTCGGTCAGGAACCACGGGTGCAGCTCGGCGGTGTCGGTCAGCTCGAGCTCGGCGGCCTTGGCCCGCGCGAGGGGGCTCGACGCCCACTGCGTCGTCGGGCACTCGTCGCCGCCGATGTGCAGGTGCCGCGCCGGGAAGACGTCCGCGACCTGCGCGAGGACCTCGCGGCAGAAGGCGAACGCGCCGTCGTGGACGCCGAGGATGTCCGGGCTGATGCCCCACGCGGTCCACACCGGCAGCCGCACGTCCGGCCGGTTGCCCAGCTCGGGGTAGGCGGCCAGGGCCGCGCGCATGTGCCCGGGCAGGTCGATCTCCGGCACGACCCGCACGCCGCGCTCGGCCGCGAACGCGACGAGTTCGCGCAGCTCGCGCTGGGTGTAGAAGCCGCCGTGGGGGACACCGTCGTAGACGTCGCTGCCGGCCGCGCCGACCATCGACTCCGTCCGCCACGCGCCGATTTCGGTGAGCCGCGGCCGGCCGTCGATCTCGATCCGCCAGCCCTGGTCGTCGGTCAGGTGCAGGTGCAGGACGTTGTACTTGTGCAGCGCCAGCAGGTCGACGAACTCGCGCAGGAACTCCAGTGGCATGAAGTGCCGGGCGACGTCGAGCAGCATCCCGCGCCACGGCAGCCGGGGCGCGTCGCGGACGTGCAGGCACGGCAGCCGCGGCGGCCCGTGCAGCGGCACCAGCTGGCGCAGAGTCTGCACGCCGTTGCGCAGCCCCGCTTCGGCCGACGCGGTCAGGAGCGCACCCGTCGGCGTGACGTCGAGTTCGTAGCCCTCCGGCCCGTGGTTGCCGTCGGGCACGAGGTCGAGGCGGATCGCCGGTCCACTGTGGATCGACGGCCGGGGCAGGTAGCCGGCGAGCAGCCGCGCGACGCGCTCGGTGCCGCGCCCGGCCAGGACGCGCAGGCCGCCGGCGGGCGCGAAGGAACCGGCGCGGCGCGTCAGCCGCGCGGGGTGGGGGATGATCATCAGCCCTTCACCGCGCCCGCGGTCATGCCTTCGACCAGGTGGCGCTGCACGAGCGCGAAGAAGACGACGACGGGCAGCGCGAACAGCGTCGAGGCCGCGATCAGGCCGCCGTAGTCGGTACCGGTGCTCGTGCTGAACGACACCAGCCACACCGGCAGCGTGTAGCCCGAACTGTCCTTCATGATCACGTACGCGAAGAGGAAGTCGTTCCACGCCGTGATGAACGCGAACACGCTGGTCGCGATCAGCCCGGGCAGGACCAGCGGCAGCAGGACCGAGCGCATGACGCGCGCGCGGGTCGCGCCGTCGACCATCGCCGCCTCCTCGAGTTCGACCGGGATGCCGTGCAGGAAGCCGCGCAACGTCCAGATCGTGAACGGCAGCACGAGCGCCACGTAGGTCAGGACCAGCCCGAACAGCGTGTCCAGCAGGTGCGCGCTCTTGAGCCCGAGGAACAGCGGGATGACCAGCGCGGGCACCGGCACCATCTGCAGCACCAGCACGCCGACGAGGAAGCCGCGGCGGCCGAAGAACCGGAAGCGCGTCAACGCCGTCGCGGCCAGGAAAGCGACCACGATGGACAGTGCGACCACCGCGACGACGACCACGACGCTGTTGACGAGGTCCTGCACGAACCCGGGCTTGGCGAGGGCGTCGGCGAAGTTGTCGAAGGTGAGGTCGAACGGCAGGAACTCCGGCGTCGGCTGGAGGATCTTGCCCGCGGGCTTGAACGCCGTGAGCACCATCCAGTAGACCGGGAAGATCCACACCAGGCAGAAGAGGGCGGCCGTGAGGTTCCGGCCGATCCGCCGGATCACAGGTCCTCCCCGGAGCGGACGAGCCGGCGCACGTACACGGCCGTCAGGCCGACGAGCAGCGCGACCGAGACGACGGCGATCGCCGCGCCCTGCCCGAAGTCGTTGCGGCTGAACGCCCGGGTGAACGTCCAGATGCCCAGGGTCGTCGTGCCGTCGTTCGGCCCGCCCTGGGTCAGGATCCAGATCTGGTTGAACACGGTGAAGTCCCAGATCACCGAGAGGATGGTGACCAGGCCGAGGATCGGCTGCAGGAACGGGAACGTGATGGTGCGGTGCACCCGCCACGGACCGGCGCCGTCGAGCGCGGCGGCTTCGTAGTAGGACCGCGGGATCTGCGACAGGCCCGCGTAGAGCGTGAGCGCGACGAACGGCACGGACTGCCAGACGACGAGCAGCCAGACGAGCGTGAACGCCGACGCCGGGGACGTCGTCCAGTCGTGCTGGGTGAGGTCGCCGAAGCCGACCTGGCTGAGCAGCCAGTTGACCACGCCGTAACCGGGCTGGAAGAGCCACTGCCAGACCAAGGTGGACGCCACGTTCGGCAGGGCCCACGCGGCGATCAGGCAGAGCGTGACGGCCGTGCGCATGCCGCGGCCGAGACGTTGCAGGAGCAGCGCGACGCCGAAGCCGATGACGAGCGTGCCGGTGACCAGGGCCGCGCAGAACCCGATGCTGCGGGCGAGGACCGGGAGGAGTTGGTCGTCGCCGAGGACGGCGGCGTAGTTGTCCAGTCCCGCGAAGGACGTCGTGCCGGTGAACAGCGACCGCAGGCTGTACTGCTGCAGCGAAATGACGATCAGGCGCACCAGCGGGTAGCCCAGGACGAGTCCCAAGAGGACGGTCGCGGGCAGCAGCAGGCCGTACGGGAGCAGCGAGCGGCGCCGGCGTGGCGTGACCGGTCTCGGCGCGGCTTCGGGCGGAGCTTTCTCCAGCAACACGAGGACTCCTTCGCGGGAAAAGGGGCGGGGTGGCCCGGTTGGGGACGGCAGTCGGCCGGGCCACCCCGCCGGTCAGCGGGCGTTCAGCGCCTCGGTCAGGTGAGCGTCGAAGTCCTTGGCGGCGTCGGCGATCGGCCGCCGCCCGGTGGCGATGTCCGCGAAGAAGGTGTTGATCGACTTGTCGCTCTCGATGGTCGCCCAGCCGGGCGCGGCCGGCGTCGCGACGCTGGTCTTGGCCGCGGTCGCGAAGGCGGCGTTGACGGGCGGCAGGGTGGGCGTGATCCGGTCGATCAGCTCGGTGGAGATGGGGGTCCAGCCGTCGATGCCGACGATCGCGTCGCGCTGGACGGCGGGGTCGGTCGCGGCCTTGAGGTAGGCCAGGGCGAGGTCGGAGTTGCGGCTCTTGGCCGCGATCGCGAGGTCCGAGCCGCCGAGGAACACCGGCTGCGTCCTGCCGGGCGTGGCGCTGGGGAACGGGAAGGTGCCGAGGCGGTCCTTCAGCTCCGGCTTGTTCTTGACGACGGTGTTGACGCTCGTGTCGAGGATCGCGCCGGCGCCGCCGGAGGAGAAGATGGCGGCCTGGTCGGGGGCTTTCGTGTCGACGTTGCGGGAGGCGGGGGAGGAGTAGGCGTTCTGGAAGTCCTTCCAGGCCTGCAGGCCCTTCTGCGCCTCGGGGCTCTCGAGCGCGCCGGCCCACTTGCCGTCCTTCTGCGTGGCGATCTGGCCGCCGGCGTCCCAGACGAACTGCAGCGCGCCGAACCAGTACTTGCCGGGGAAGTGGAAGGCCGAGTAGTCGGCGGCGGGGTGCTTGGCCTTGATCTTGTCGAGGTCCTGCGTGAGCTCGGTGAACGTCTTGGGTGCAGCGGTGATCCCGGCGTCGGCCCAGACCTGCTTGTCGTAGATGACCGCACGGTTCCCGGCGAACAGCGGGGCGCCGTAGACGTGTCCGTCCACAGTGGCCGGACCGGCGAGGCCGGGCAGCCAGGTCTGCCCGGCGGCGAGCTCGTCGCGGTGCGGGTTCAGGTCGGTGAGGGCGCCGTTGGCGGCGAAGAGCGGGACGTCGGTGTTGCCGATCTCGATGACGTCGGGCGTGTTGTCCTGCGCGAGGGCGGTGCTGATCTTGGTGTTGATGTTGTCCCACTCCTGGATCTGCACGGTGACCTTCGCGCCGGTGGCCTTTTCGAAGGCGGCGTTGATCGCCGCGGTGGCCTTGTCGGACAGGTCGCCGTTCATCAGCCAGACGGTCAGCTGCCCGCCTTGGGCGGCGGCGGGGGCAGGGGTATCGGTACCGCAGGCGGCGGTGGCGGTCACGGCGGCGACGGCCAGGGCGGCGGCGAAGGTGCGTCTGCGCATGGGAGTTCCCGAAGAGTGAAGTGGGTGGGGTGGTGGGGGAGCTAGCCGTGGGAGGCCGCGGCCCGGGTTGGTCCCGTTGACCCGGGCCGCGGCCGGACTTCAGCAGTGGCCGAGGTCGGCCCACTGGGCGGTGAGCCCGGGCTCGGATCCCTGGGTCCACCAGTTGGCCTGCCAGAGGTGCGCGTTGTGCTTCACCCGCTGGCCGCCGAGGTACACCGTGCCCCAGTCCCATTCCGCCGCCGTCGAGCAGTTGGCCGGCTGCGAAGGCGTGGTGGGCGTGGTCGGCGTCGTCGGCTTGGTCGGAGTGGTCGCCGGCGGAGTGGTCGGCGTGGTGCACCCGTTCACCGTGTCCACATGGGACGTTCCGGCCGTCCGGTAGGAACCCGCGCGGGCGACGGCGTCCGCCGGCGACACCACCTGGTTGCCCGCGTAGTACGTCCAGTCGACCTGTTCGGTGTAGACGCTGGTGCCGCTCGTGTGCCCGGCCGTGTCGATGAACCACATGTTGTAGTTGATCGACATCGGCGTCCGCGGGTACACCGGGTTGCCCTGCGCGTCGGTCGTGTGGTCGGCGGTCTGGACGCCGTCGATGAAGTACTTCACGTGCCCGCCCGACACCTGCGTGACGATGTCGTGCCAGCCCGCGAAACTGCGGTTCTGCGCGGTGGACGTGCGCAGGCCGTCCCACGTCGGGTTGTTCCAGTAGGTGTACCAGCTGGTCTGGTAGTCGGCCGTCGGGCCGCCCCAGCCGCCGTTGGGCAGGTATTCCGAGAAGTCCAGCTCGCTGTAGAGCGGGTCGCGGTCGTACCGCAGCGGCGAGATGGTGAAGTACGTTTCGTTGACGTGGTCGCCGTCCGTGCCGCTGTCCGGCGCGTCGGTGAAGCGGACCCGGCTCGCGTATGTCCCGTCGAGGAACCGCAGCTGGTTCTGGTACATCTCGGAATGCGTGGTGCCGGCCGCGCTGCCGTCGGTGCTGGCGGCGAGCTGGGCGACGCGCTCGCCGTTCACCGTCGGGAAGGTGACGTTGCTGGTGAGCCACCGCGCGCCCGCCACGCCGGGGCTGCCGACGTCGTTGCGCGTGGTCCAGCCGGCGCCGCTGAAGGCGGAATCGGTCGGGGCGTTGTAGTGGAAGTCGTCGAACAGCACCCCGCAGTCGGCGGCCGCCGCGGCCGTCGGGCTCGCGGCGGCCCCGCCGGAGAGGATCAGGGCCGTCGCGGCCACGGTCGCGGCGCTCGTGAGGACTGCGGTGGTGGTCCGGGTTCTGCGGGACATGGGTCTCCTCCTGAGGATGGCCGTCCGCCGGAGCTCGCTGATTGGTCTAGACGAATCAGGTGGCGAGGACTCTCCTCCTGACCATTGGTAAAGTCAAGATGGCGACAGAACTTACCTTTGGTAATTTCGCGAGCGGATTTCGGCGGGTCTCGCGGGGCCTGTCGAGTTACCGTCGTCCCGTTCGTCATCCTCTTCGACCGACGCCGGACGAAGGAGCGCTCGTGCTCTACATGCTGCTGATCTACAACTGCGACCGCCCCGAGCCGGGCGATCCCGGGTTCGAGGAGGCACTCGCCGCCGTCAACGCCTTCGCCGACGAGTGCCGCCGCCGCGGGGTCTTCGTCTCCGGCCACCCGCTGCAGGGCGAACACACCGCTACGACGGTGACCGTGCAGGAGGGCCGGACGCTCATCACCGACGGACCCTTCACCGAGACCCACGAACACCTCGGCGGCGTCTACGTGTTCGACTGCCGCGACCTCGACGAAGCCCTGGAGCTGGCCGCGCTGTGCCCGATGGCCGCCCAGGGGTCCGTCGAGGTCCGCCCGGTCGCCGGCGTGCCCGGGCTGGACCACCGCGCCGCCCGTGGCTGAGCGGGCGGCCGGTGCCGTCGAACGCGTCTACCGCGCCGACCGCGCCCGGCTGCTCGCTGCGCTGGTCCGGGTGCTCGGCGACTTCGAACTCGCCGAAGACGCCCTGCAGGACGCGGTCGCGCGGGCGCTGCGGACGTGGGACGCCGCGATCCCGGACGACCCCGCGGCCTGGCTGCTGACCGCGGCGCGCAACAGCGCCGTCGACCGGATCCGCCGCGCCCGCGTCGGCCGGGCCAAGCTGGCCGAGGTCGCGGCCGGGGAAAGCGGGGTGACCACCGTGCGCCTGCCCGACGACCGGCTCGCCGAGGTCGGCGACGACCGGCTGAGCCTGCTCTTCACCTGCTGCCACCCGGCCCTGGCCGAAGACGCCCGGGTCGCGCTGACGCTGCAGGCGGTCGCGGGCCTGACCGCCGCCCAGATCGCCCGGCTGTTCCTCGTCGCCGAGCCGGCGCTGGCGCAGCGGCTCGTGCGCGCGAAACGCAAGATCCGCGACGCGGGCATCTCGCTGAATGTCCCGCCGGACCACCTGCTGCCTGACCGCCTCGACGGCGTCCTCGCGGTGATCTACCTCGTCTTCACGCGGGGTTACGCGTCGCCGTCCGGGCGGGACGAGCCGGCGGAGCTGCGGCGCGAGGCGATCCGGCTGGCGAAGCTGCTGGCCGCGTTGATGCCGGACGAGCCGGAGGCGCTCGGCCTGGTCGCGCTGCTCCTGCTGCAGGACTCGCGCTCGGCCGCCCGCTACACACCCGGCGGCGACGTCGTCCTGCTCGAAGACCAAGACCGCGGACGGTGGGACCGGGCCGAGATCGCCGAGGCGTTCGGCGTGCTCGGGCGGGCGCTGCGCCACGGGACGGTCGGGCAGTACCAGCTGCAGGCGGCGATCGCGGCCCAGCACGCGCAGGCCCGCGTCGCCGCCGACACCGACTGGGCGCGCATCGCCGCGCTCTACGCGCAGCTGCGGACGCTCGCGCCGTCACCCGTGGTCGCGCTCAACCACGCCGTGGCCGTCGCGATGGCGTCCGGTCCCGAGGACGGCTTGAGGCTGCTCGACACGATCGACGGCCTCGACCGCTACCACCTCTGGCACGCCGCCCGCGCGGACCTGCTGCGCCGCCTCGGCCGTTCCGAAGACGCCGTCGCCGCGTACCGCCGGGCGCGCGAGCTGGCCGAAGCCCCCGCCGACCACCGTTTCCTCGACCGCCGCCTGCACGAACTGGAGTCCTGATGCGACTGTCCGTCCTGGACACCGGCCACCGCCGCCGGGCCCGGCTCTTCATGACCGTCACCGGAAAGCTCTCCGGCGTGACGAGCCCCGACATCGTCAAACTGCTGCTGTACCGGCCGGGCTTCCTGACCCGGCCGCTGCTGGACCTGACCGCGCCCGCGATGCGCGGCGAGTCGTACTGGACCGCCGCCGAGCGCGAGTACCTCGCGCTGAGCACGGCGAAGGTGCACGAGTGCCCGTTCTGCGCGGTCACGCACGCCGAACTGGTGCGCGTCGCCGGCGGCGGCGACCTCGACCCCCGGCCGGAACTGCTTGCCGCGCAGAGGTTTGTCGAAGACGTCTCGCGCGACGCCGACCTCGACACCGCGCCGCTGCGCGACCTGCCCGCGCACGCCGTGGCGCAGGCACTGGACGTCAACCTGGTGTGGAACATCGTCAACCGGCTCGCGAACGCGTTCGGCTTCGAGCTGCTCGACGGGCAGCTGAAGACGGGCACGCGCGCCCTGCACCGCGCCGGCTACCGGTTCCCGGGTTTCCTGCTCGCCGACGGCCCGGACGACCTCCGCGCGAGCGTCTTCGACCAGCCCGCGCACACGAGCCCCGACCTGCGGCGGGCGGCCGGCGCGGGGGAGGGGCTGCCGTCGCCGTGGGGCGGTTATGTGGCGTTGGTCCGCGAGGCGTCGCACCGGGTGAGCGACGACGACGTCCGCGCCCTGCTCGCCGCCGGGTGCGGTGAGGACGAGGTTTTCGAGGTCACGGTGGCCGCGGCGGTGGGCGCGGCGTTGCGCAGTTTCGACGCCGGCCACGCCGCGCTCCGGGCTTAGCGGGCGGACTCGAACAGCTCGACGAGGTTGTCGGCCGGGTCGGCCAGCAGGATCTGCCGTCCGCCGGGCCCGGCGACTACGTCCCCGCGGAAGGTGAGGCCTTCCTGGCTGAGCCGCGTGATCTCGGCGTCGAGGTCGGGGACGACGAGGTGGATCCGGTTGCGCCCGGCGGCCGCGGCGTCGGCGGGGGTGGCGCGGGCGCCGGAACTGGCGGGTCCCGAGAGCAGCAGCCGCAGCGGCCCGCGGACGACGTCGGCGAACGCGGGCGCGGCGCTCATGCGCACGGTGAAGCCCAGGTGGGTGGTGTAGAAGTCGAGGGCGGCCGGGACGTCATCCACGACGTACCGGACGCTGGCGAGCTGCTCGGTCACGGCTGGGCCTCCTTGCCTTGCGCCACAACGAGATCCGGCAGCAGGTGCCGGACGCGGGTGTCGATCTCGGCCGCCGTCCGCCGGAACGCGGCGTAGCCCGTGGGCTCGGCCAGGCTCCAGTGGCGGCGGCTCGGGAACTCGGCACAGACTTCGCGGGCCTTGTCGCACAGGGTGACGACGTGGTCGAACCGCCGTCCGGCGAAGGCGTCGAGGGCCCGCGGTCGTTGCCCGGCGAGGTCGATGTCGAAGTCGTCGCGCAGCACTCGGAGCGTGTCGGGGTGCAGCGCGGCTTTCGGTCGCGTCCCGGCGCTGGTGACGTCGACCTTGCCGCCGGTGCGCCGGTGGAGCAGGGCTTCGGCGATGGGGGAGCGGGCGCTGTTGCCGGTGCAGACGAAGAGCACGGCGATCCGTCCGTAGTGCGCCGGGGTGGTCTCGCCGCGCAACGCGGGGTGGAGCGCCGCGCCGGTCTCGGCCAGTGAGGTGGCGCAGCGGTCGAGGTCGAGGTGGTAGTAGCTGTCCCGGCCGTCGAAGCTGCTGCGCGTGGCGGCGACGAGGCCGCCGTCGCGCAGCAGCCGCAGGTGGTAGGAGACGAGGTTCTGCGGCCGGCCGAGGCGGTCGGTCAGTTCGCGCACCCGCAGGTCGTTCCCGGCCAGCGCGGTCAGCAGCGCCCACCGCAGCGGGTGGGCGGCCAGCCGGACGAACGCGGGCGGCTCCATCGTCGTAAAATACATCAAACGGGCTTGATGGACCAGGGCCGCCGCATACGCCGCGGCCCTGGTCCTCGGGCTCAGACCCCGGCCGGCTTGGCTTCGGGTGTCGCTTGCAGACGGGCCGCGCGGGTCTTCGGGCCGAACACCGCCAGCACCACCGCGCCCACCAGCCACGTCCCCGCGATGAACAGGAACACGCTCTGGTACCCGCTCCCGTTGTACAACCCGGCCACGATCAGCGGTCCCACCGCGTTGGACAGCCGGCCGAGGCCGTACGACACGCCCGTCCCCAGTGACCGGCCGCGCGTGTCGAACAGCTCCGGCGAGTACGCGTACCCCAGCGCCGTGTAGCCGCGCTCGAACAGGTTCACCAGGAACCCGAACACCACGATGAGGATCGGGTTGAACGTCAGCCCGTAGAACAGGCCGCACAGCGCGATCACCGTGCCGAACGCGACCAGGCACCACTTGCGCTCGAAGCGGTCCGTCACCAGCGCCGCCAGGTACGAGCCCAGGGGCGCGCCCACCGTCGTCAGCGCCACGTAGAACACCGACTTCTCGACGCTGAAACCCTCCTTGGCCAGCAGCGTCGGCGCCCAGCTCGAGTAGCCGAAGAAGCCGATCGTCTGCGTCACCCACAGGACCGTCAGCAGCAACGTCGGCATCAGGTACTTCTTCTTCAGCAGCAAGCGCAGCGGCGCCTTGCCCACCGGTGCCTCGTCGATCGGCGGCGCCGGCTCCGGCAGCGGGCCCTTCTCCGCCGCGACGCGCTCTTCGATCTCGCGCAGCACCGCGTCCGCCTTGGCGTGCTCGCCACGGCTTTCGTACCAGCGCGGCGATTCCTTCAGCTGCCGCGTGAACAGCACCAGCAGCACGCCGAGCGCGCCCCACAGGTACACCAGCCGCCACGACCAGGAGTTGATCGGCACCACCGCGCTCGCGATCAGGTTCGTCACCGGCGTCCCGCAGATGCCGATCACGATCGCGTACGCCTGGTACTTGCCGCGGCTCGCCGCCGGGTACAGCTCGCTGACGTAGATGACCGCGACGACCGTCATCGCCGAAAGCCCGGCCGAGGTCAGGATGCGGAACACCCCGAGCGACACGATGTCCCAGGAGAACACCGCCGCGAACGAGAAGACGCCGAACCACACGGTGGTCCACATCAGGGCGTTCTTCCGGCCCCAGCGGTCGGCGAGCTTGCTCGCGACGACCGAGCCGAAGAACATGCCGACGAACGACAGCGAGGTCACGTAAGCGACCTGGTCGACCGTCACGCCCCACAGCTTGATCAGCTTGGGCGCGGTGGTGGCGAAGCTGTTGATGTCGGCGAACTCGAAGAAGTAGGCGAACGAGACGGCGAGCAGGGTGATCTTGTGGAACCGCGAAATCGGCAGTCTGTTCAGCCGGTTGAGCGCGTTGGCGTGCTGCATTGCATGCCCTTCAGGGGGTTTCAGGCGGTTTCGCCGGGCCAGTAGAGGCGCATCGGGTTGTCGACGAGCAGCTTCCGCCGCAGCTCGTGCGTTTCCGCGATGTGCGGGATGTAGTCGACGAGCAGCCCGTCGTCGGGCATGTGGTTCTTCAGGTTCGGGTGGGGCCAGTCGGTGCCCCACAGGACGCGGTCCGGGAACTCCGTCACGACGCGCCGGGCGAAGGGCACGACGTCGGTGTACGCGTGCCGTTCGCCGTCGAGGGCCGGTGGGCCGGTGACGGTGAGGCGCTCGGGACAGCTCACCTTCACGTGGACGTCGTTGCGGTCGACGAACTTCAGGAACCGCGCGAATTCGGGGCCGTCGACGGGTTTCGTGACGTCCGGGCGTCCCATGTGGTCGATCACCAGGGGCGCCGGCAGCTCGCCGAAGAAGTCCTCGAGCTCGGGCAGGTCGGCGGCTTCGAAGTAGAGCACCACGTGCCAGCCGAGCGGCGCGATCTTCTTCGCGATGGTGCTCAGGTCCTCTTTGGGCGAGGCGTCGACGAGCCGTTTCACGAAGTTGAACCGGACGCCTTTGACGCCCGCTTCGTCGAGTCGGCGGAGTTCTTCGTCGCTGACGTCGGGGCGGACGGTCGCGATCCCGCGCGCCCGGCCGGCCGCCGCTCGCACGGCGTCGACCATGGCCGAGTTGTCCGCGCCGTGGCAGGTGGCCTGCACGATGACGTTCCGCGTGACGCCGAGGTGGTCCCGCAGGGCGAACAGCTGGTCCTTGCTCGCGTCGCACGGCGTGTACTTGCGTTCGGGCGCGAACGGGAACTCTTGCTGCGGGCCGAAGACGTGGCAGTGTGCGTCCACAGTGCCCTCGGGCAGCCGGAAGTCCGGTGTGGACGGATCGGCGTACCAGTCCAGCCAGCCGGGTGTCTTGGTCATCGGCCCTGTCCTTTGAGGAGGGTGTCGAGGCGCGGGTAGACGGCGCGGGCGTTGTGCTCGCGGATCGCGGCCCAGTCCGCTTCGGACAGTTTCGCGGATTCGGCGTACCGGCGGGTGTCGTCGAAGTGGTGGCCGGTGCGCGGGTCGACGCTGCGCACGGCGCCGATCATCTCGGACGCGAACAGGATGTTGCGCGCCGGGATGACGTCGAAGAGCAGGTCCGACCCCGGCTGGTGGTAGACGCAGGTGTCGAAGTAGACGTTGTTCAGCACGTGCTCTTCGAGTTCGGGTTTGCCCAGCGCCATCGCGAGACCGCGGAACCGGCCCCAGTGGTAGGGCACCGCGCCGCCGCCGTGCGGGATGACCAGCCGCAGCGTCGGAAAGTCGGTGAACAGGTCGCCCTGCACGAGCTGCATGAACGCGGTCGTGTCGGCGTTGAGGTAGTGCGCGCCGGTGGTGTGGAACGCCGGGTTGACGCTGGTGCTGACGTGCACCATGGCCGGGATGTCGTATTCGACCATCTTTTCGTAGATCGGGTACCACGACCGGTCGGTGAGCGGCGGCGCCGTCCAGTGGCCACCGCTGGGGTCGGGGTTGAGGTTCAGCGCGACGGCGCCGTACTCCTCGACGCAGCGGGTCAGCTCGGGCAGGCAGGTGGCGGGGTCGACGCCCGGCGACTGCGGGAGCATCGCGGCGGGGGCGAAGCGCTCGGGGTAGAGCGTGCTGACGCGGTGGCAGAGCTCGTTGCAGATGGCCGCCCATTCGGCGGACGTCTCGAAGCCGCCGACGTGGTGGGCCATGAACGACGCGCGCGGCGAGAAGATCGTGAGGTCGATGCCGCGTTCGTCCATCAGGCGCAGCTGGTTCGGCTCGATCGTCTCGCGCAGTTCGTCGTCGCTGATCCGCAGGTCCGCGCGCGCGGGGGCGGCGGCCTCGCCGGTCAGGGACGCGACCTGCCGGTCGCGCCACGCCGCGAGGGCGGGCGGGGCGGTGGTGTAGTGGCCGTGGCAATCGATGATCAAGGTGGTTCCTCGTCGCTTCCGTGCTTCGATACTCGCACACTAATCGTCGATGAAATTGTTGACAATATCTACGACGAGATTGACCTGATTGAGATGGTTCGACTCGGCGGAGTGCGTGGGGAGCGCGTGAGAGACTTCGGCGGAACCGCCGGGGCCGGGATCGGCGCACCGTGGGGGCGGTCAGCCGAGACCGAGGACACCATGACGAATCCGCAGTACCCCGGGTCGCCGGGGCAGCAGCCGTACGCCGGGCCGCAGGGGGAGGGGCAGCCGTATGGCGCGCCCTCGGGTGGTTTTCCTGCGCAGCCGGACGCGGGGCAGCAGGCGTTCCCGGCACCTTCGGGCGGGTCTGCTGCGCAGCCGGAGGCGGGCCAGCAGCGGTATGTGCCGCCCTCGGGTGGGTTCGCCGCGCCAGACCCGGCGTCTTCGGGCGGCTTCCCCGCGCAGCCGGATGCGGGCCAGCAGCCCTACCCGGCGCCCTCGGGCGGGTCTGTTGCGCAGCCGGAGGGAGGCCAGCAGCGGTATGTGCCGCCCTCGGGTGGGTTCGCGGCGCAAGACCCGGTGCCTTCGGGTGGGTTCGCCGCGCAGCCGGACCTGGGGCAGCAGGCGTTCCCGGCTCCCTCGGGCGGGTTCGCCGCGCAGTCGGAGGCAGGCCAGCAGCAGTATGCGCCGCCCTCAGGTGGTTTCGCCGCGCAAGACCCGGCGTCTTCGGGTGGGTTCGCCGCGCAGCCGGACCTGGGCCAGCAGTCCTACCCGGCACCTTCGGGCGGGTTCGTCGCGCCGGATGCCGGGCAGCAGCCGTACGCCGGGCCGCAGCCCTATGGTGCGCCTTCGGGCGGGTTTCCGGGGCAACAGCCGTATCCCGCGCAGCAGCCCTACCCCGGCCCACCTTCCTACCCCGGCGGATACGCCGCCCAGCCGTACCCCGCCGCGCCCTACCCGGCGGCCCCCTACGGCATGCGGCCCCCTCAACCCAACGGTGCCACCGCCATCATCGCCGGCGTTCTCGCCGTGCTCGGCGGGCTGGCCTCCCTGCTCGGCCTGATCGTCGGCGTCATCGGGGTCTCCAGCCTCGGCTTCCTGCACTGGCTCTTCGTCGTCGCCCTGGTCGAGAACCTCGTTCTCGTCGGTACGCTGCTGCCCGGCGGCATCCTCCTCTTCCTGCGCAAGCCGGCCGGCCGGCTGCTCACCATCGTCGGCAGCGGGTTCGCCATCTTCGTGGCCCTCGCGACCGTCGTCGTCGATCTCGTCGGCATCGGGCACTACAGCGCCGGGCTGTTCCCCGGCTTCGTCGGGTTGCTGCTGACCCTCGTGCCGGCCGTCGCGACGCTCGTGCTCGCCATCGTCAAGCCGACTGCGCTGTGGTGCGCTCCTCGGTGACCGGTTTGCCGGCGCGGCGCACCAGGCTCACCATCGCCGCGCCGAGCACGCCCGCGATCGCGAACACCACGAAGCCCAAAGAGGACAGTCCACTCGCGACCAGGATCCCGCCCAGCCACGGCCCGAACACCGCGCCCAGCCGGCCGACGCCCGACACCCAGCCGAGCGCCGTGGCCCGGCTGTCGGCCGGGTAGTACGCGCCGACCGCCGCGTAGATGAGCGTCTGCGCGCTGAACAGCCACGCGCCCGTCAGGAACACGACCACGTATGTCACGACCAGCGGCAGGTGCACCGCCAGCAGCCCGACGCCACACGCCGTCAGCGCGAACCAGATGATCGCGACCGGCCGGGCGCCGAACCGGTCGGCGAGCCGGCCGGCGACGAGCATGCCCGCGATGCCGCCCAGGTTGATCACCAGCAGGAAGCTGATCGCGGAGCCGAGGTTGTAGCCGCTGCCGCGCATCATCGTCGGCAGCCAGGTGTTGACGCCGTACACCAGCAGCAGGCCGGCGAACGAAGCGATCCAGAACAGCAGCGTCGTCATCCGCACCGACGGCGTGAACAGGCCGCGCAGGCCGCCGCGCCGGTCTTCGGCCGGCTCGGGTGCGAACGTGTCGAGCGAGACCGCGTACTTGTCCGCGATGGCCCGCGCGCGGTCGGTCCGGCCCTTGGTCAACAAGAATGTCAACGATTCCGGCAGCAGGAAGACGACCGCCGGCAGCACCACCACGAGCAGCAGCGCGCCGATCCAGTACACCGAGCGCCAGCCCAGCGACTGGACGAGCGTCATCCCCAGCGCGCCGGCCAGCGCCCCGCCCGCCTGGTGGGCCGTCATCACCGTGGTGACGGCGAGGTTCTTCCGCCACGCCGGCGCGTACTCCATGACCATCGCGATCGCCGACGGCAGCAGGCCGCCGAGCCCGATACCGGCGACGAACCGCGCCGCGCCGAAGAACTCGACCGTCGGCGCGACGGCGCACGCGGCCGCGGCCAGCGAGAAGACCACGACCCCGGTGATGATGATCTTCCGGCGCCCGGTGCGGTCGGTGAGGATGCCGGACGCGAGCGCGCCGAGCATCATCCCGAACGTCGTCAGGCTGCCGATCGTCCCGCCGGTGACCGCGGTCAGGCCGAAGCTCTTGTCGGCCAGCACACCCGGCAGGGTCGCCCCGTAGACGAACAGGTCCAGCCCGTCGAGCAGGACGAGGATCCAGCACAACGCGGTCACCCGGATCGACAGCCGGACCGTGGCGGCGGTCGTGCCGCCGAGCTCTCTCGTGGACATCCTCGTCCCTTTCGTCACTGGCGCAGCGAAGGTGACCGAAGTTACATCCGTGGAGATATTGAACACAAGACTTGCGGCAAGATTGTTAACAATCCTGTGAATCAGCTATGTGCGCAAGCTGGTCACGGGAAGCGCCGGCGACGTCGGCGCGCACGCCCAGCTCGCCCAGCATCTCGGCGGCCGCCGCCATCTCGGCGGTGCGGCGGACGGCGTGCTGGTACGAGCCGCCGACGAGCCGGTCGACGGTGGCCGCGTTCGCCGCGGTGAGCTCGTCGACGATGATCTTGCGCAGCCAGTCTTCGCAGCCTGCCGCGCGGGCGGCGGTCAGCGCCTCGACCACGGCGGCCGACATGCCCTTGAAGAACACGCTGCGCAGGAGCTTGCGCTCGGCGGCGAGCCCGGCGTCGCCGGGCATGACCTCGACCGATGCGCCGAAGGCGTTCAGCGCGTCGGCGACGACCTCGGCGGCGGGGCCGGTGGCGAGCATCGGGACGCGCAGGCCGCGGCCCGGCACCGGCGCCATGATCGCGATGTCGGCGAACGGCACGCCGTGCCCGGCGGCGATGCCGGCGAGCTCGCGCTTGGTGCCGGGGGAGGCGGTGTTCAGGTCGGCCCAGGCGGCGCCGGTCTTCAGGCCAGGCAGGCCGGCCTCGAGCGCTTCGACGGCCGCGTGCGCGCTGTTCACGCTGAGCACCAGGTCGGCGCCGTCGGCGGCTTCGGCTTCGGAGCCCGTGGCGACGACGCCCTCGGCGGCCGGTACGGCCGGATCGTAGCCCCGCACCACGGCTCCGGCGGCGGCCAGATCGCGGGCGAGCGCGCTGCCCGCTTCGCCGAGCCCCAGTACCGCGATGGTTCCGGACATAGCAGAATCCTCTCAGCAAGCTACGATCGAGTACACGATGTGTTCGACAATATTGTCAACAAACGGCGGTTCTTCAACAAACGGAGTCGGGGTATGACGGAGAGTGCTGCGGACGGGCAGCCGGGGGAGCGTTCCGTGGTGGCGGCGATCCGCGACGCGATCGTGCGGGGGGAGTTCGTGCCCAACCAGCGGCTGGTGGAGGCGGACCTGTCCGCCCAGTTCGCCGCCAGCCGCGCGACGGTGCGCGCGGCGCTGATCGAGCTGACGAACGAGGGGCTCGTCGAGCGGGTGCAGAACCGCGGCGCCCGGGTGCGGGCGGTGTCGCTGGAAGAGGCCGTCGAGATCTCCGAAGTCCGCATGATGCTGGAGTCGCTGTGCGCGGCGAAGGCGGCGGAGCGTGTTTCCGACGCGGAGACCAATGAGCTGGAAGAACTCGGCGAGCTGATGCAGCAGGCGGTGGCGGCCGGCGACGTGGTCGGGTATTCGGGTCTCAACCAGCGGCTGCACCGCCGGGTGCGCGAGATCAGCGGCCAGCGCACGGCGGCGCAGGTGCTGGAGCGGCTGCGCGGGCAGAGCGTGCGCCACCAGTTCCGGCTGGCGATGCGGCCGGGCCGGCCGCAGGTGTCGCTGCCGGAGCACCTGGCGATCATCGACGCGATCTGCGCGCACCGCCCGGAGCGGGCGGCGGAAGCGGCGCGGGTGCACCTGGCGAGCGTGATCGAGGCGCTCAAGGCTGCCGACGCGGCGGAGGTTTCGCACCTGCGCCCGTGAGGTGTGGCTCGGTTGTGGTGGCGCCGCCCGCGATGTCATGAACGACCCTTTCAGCGCGCCTGATGGCGTGAACGACTCGTTCATGTCGTCGGCGTGCCGCTGGCGCCAAGATTGTTGACAATTTCGTCTACCGAACCGTACCGTGGCCAGTATGAAGCCCGTCATCGTCACCGACCCGCCGCGCGCCGACCTCGCGCAGGTCGCGCAGCTGGCCGACTACGGCGTCGCCACCGTTCACGAGGCCCTCGGGCGCTCCGGGCTGCTCGGTCCCGATCTGCGCCCGATCCAGGACGGCGCGCGGATCGGCGGCACCGCCGTCACCGCGCTCTGCTGGCCCGGGGACAACCTCATGATCCACGCCGCCGTCGAGCAGTGCCGCGAAGGCGACGTCCTCGTCGTCACCACCACCTCGCCCTGCCGCGACGGGCTCTTCGGCGAGCTCTTCGCCACCGCGCTGCGCTACCGCGGCGTGAAAGGCCTCGTCATCAACACCGGTGTCCGCGATGTCACCGACCTGCGCGCCCTCGGGTTCCCCGTCTGGTCGGCCGCGGTGAGCGCGCAGGGCACCGTCAAGGCGACCGCCGGTGCCGTCAACGTTCCCGTCGTCATCGGCGGCCAGGTGATCCGCCCGGGTGACGCCATCCTCGCCGACGACGACGGTGTCATGCGCGTGCGCCGCGAAGATGTCCAAACCGGACTCGAGGCCTCGCAGGCCCGGCTGGAAAAGGAAGCCGCCGCGCGGGAAGCGTTCGCCCAGGGCCAGCTCGGCCTGGACCGCTACGGGCTGCGCGAGAAGCTCGAAGCCCTCGGCGTCCGGTACCTGACCGCCGAGGAGTACGAAAAGGAGCAGGCATGACCGGCGTGCGCTGTACGCTCATGCGCGGCGGCACCTCCAAGGGCGCCTACTTCCTCGCCGAGGACCTTCCCTCGGATCCGAAGACCCGCGACGACCTCCTGATGCGAATCATGGGCACCCCCGACCCGCGCCAGATCGACGGTCTCGGCGGGGCCCAGCCGGTCACCAGCAAGGTCGCGATCGTGTCCGAAGCGGACGGACCGGACCACGACGTCGACTACCTGTTCCTGCAGCTCGGCGTCGAAGAGCCCACCGTCTCCGACCGGCAGACCTGCGGCAACCTCCTGGCCGGCGTCGGCCAGTTCGCCGTCGAACGCGGGCTCGTACCCGCCGGGGACGACCGCACCACCGTGCGCGTGCGGCTGCTCAACACCGGCACGATCGCCGTTTCGACGTTCGCCACCCCGGGCGGCGAAGTCGACTACGCCGGTGACACGGCCATCTCCGGCGTCCCGGGCACCGCGGCCCCGGTCGAACTGGACTTCACCGAGACCGAAGGGTCCGTCTGCGGCAGCCTGCTGCCCACCGGCAACGTCCGCGACGACATCGGCGGCATCGCGGTCACCTGCGTGGACAACGGGATGCCGGTCGTCGTGGCCCGCGCCGAGGACCTCGGCGAAGAGCCGGGGCTCGCCGACCGGATCGACGCCCTGCGCGTCGAAGCCGGGAAGCTGATGGGCCTCGGCGACGTCCGTGGCTCGTCGGTCCCCAAGACGACGCTCGTTTCGGCGCCGCGTGACGGTGGCGCCATCGCCACGCGCACGTTCATCCCGGTCAAGCAGCACCCGTCGATCGGCGTGCTCGGCGGGGTCAGCGTCGTGACGGCGTTGCTGCTCGAAGGTGCCGTGGGAGCCGAACTCCTCCGGAAGCCGGCGGCGGGCGAGCCCGTCCAGATCGAGCACCCGAGCGGCAAGCTCGCCGTGGCGATCGAGTTCGAAGACGCCCGCGTCCGCCGGTCCACCGTGATCCGCACCGCGCGGAAGCTGTTCGACGGCACCGTTTTCCCGCGTCCCTGAGGAGCTGTCCATGCCCGATCCCTCGCCGCGCCACGAAATCGCGCACCTCGGCCACGTCGAGCTGCTGACGCCGGAGCCGGAAAAGAGCCTCGACTTCTTCGTCCGCGTGCTCGGCCTCACCGAGAACGGCACCGACGGCGATTCCGTCTACCTGCGCACCTGGGACGACTACGAGCACCACAGCCTGAAGCTGACCGCGGCGAAGACGTCCGGGGTCGGGCGGACGGCCTTGCGCGCGTCGAGCGAAGAGGCCCTCAAGCGGCGCGTCGTCGCCCTCGAAGAGCGCGGGCTCGGCGTCGGCTGGGTCGACGGCGACACCGGGATCGGCGCGACGTACCTGTTCCGCGACCCGGACGGCCACGAGCTCGAGGTCTACTGGGAAACCGAGCGCTACCAGCCGCCGGAGCACTTGCGGCCGGCCTTGAAGAACCAGGCGCAGGCGTACCCGGGACGCGGGGTCGGCGTCCGGCGCCTCGACCACGTCAACTACCTGGCGCGGGAGGCCGAGGCGAACGGCCGGTTCGTCTGCGACGCGCTGGGCGGCCGCGTCACCGAGCAGATCCAGCTCGACAGCGGCGTGATTTCGGGGCAGTGGACGCATTTCGCGCAGAAGTCCTACGACCTCGTCTACACGAACGACTGGACGAAGTCGAACGGGCGGCTGCACCACATCGCGTTCGCGACCGACACGCGCGAGGACATCCTGCGCGCGGCGGACATCGCGCTCGACAACGACGTCCACATCGAGACCGGGCCGCACAAGCACGCGATCCAGCAGACGTTCTTCCTCTACCTCTACGAACCCGGCGGCAATCGCATCGAGCTGTGCAACCCGACCGGGCGGCTGATCTTCGCGCCGGACTGGGAGCCGGTCACCTGGACCGAGGCCGAGCGCGCGAAGGGTCAGGCGTGGGGGTTGAAGACGATCGAATCGTTCCACACGCACGGGACGCCGCCGGTGGCGTGAGCTTCCGGTAGGCGTCGGCGACGCGGCAGAGGTACTCGGTGTCGCTGCCGAGGTCCTGTCCACCGTGGACGGCCGGTTCGGTCGAAAGCGGTGGCGTGCCTTGTTCTCGCGCGTGCAGGGCGGCGGCGATTTCGGCGGCTTCCTGGTGTTCGCCGGTGCCGGACCCGGTGCGGTAGGGGCGGATGGCGAGCAGGCCGTCGCGGATCTCGATGACCCGCCGGTAGAGGTGCAGCCGCGTCGGGAACAGCGTGGTGCGCGGCGGTTCGAGCGCGATCGCGGGTTCCGCGCGGTAGAGGGCGAGCCAGAGCGGGGCGAGCCGGCGGTACTGGCGGTGGCGGCGCAGCCAGCCGGCCGCCGCGGGCACGCCGACGCCGACGAGCACGAGCACGTGGGCCGCCGTCGGAAGTGCCTTGCTCAGCAGGAAACCGCGGCCGTACTCGAAGCTGAAAGGGGCGCGGGCGGTGACGGCGATGACGGTCCGGATCACCATGTAGGCCGCCGCGGCGACGACCCCGGCGACGACCAGGCCGAGGCCGGCGCGCACGACGCGGCCGGCGGTGCGGCGCGCGTCCTGCAGGCACAGCCCCGCGATGACCGCGAACTCGGGCAGGAGCGCGACGGCGTAGGCGATGCAGTACTCCATGACGAACGGCGACTGCGGCATCATGTTCGGCGCGAGAGCGAAGAGGGTGATCATCGCGGCGCCCCCGGTGGCGGCCCAGGCGGTGTGGCGCCGGGCGCTTGCGCGGAGCCCGTGCACGGTGAGCAGCAGCTGGGCACCGGCCCAGACCGCGCCGACCATGGCGAGGTGGGCGACGAGCAGTTCGACGTTGGGAGCCCCGAGTCCGCGGGTGAGCGCGCGGACGGCGGGGGTGAGGGCGGTTTGCGAGACGGCGAGGCCGAGCACGCAGAACCGGACCAGCCGGCGGCCGGGGGTGGGGCTCGGGCGGAGCCAGAGCAGGAGGGCCCAGGCGAGGAGGGCGGGACCGTAGCGGCGGACGAGTTCACCCATGGGCGCCGCATTTCGCAATCGCGACCGCGGTCGCGCTGCCGTTCACTTCACCCACGGTCGCCGCCGTCCTCCAGGGCCGACCGGAGCCGGTCCGCTGCCGAGTCGCCGTGGTTCGCGAAACCCGTGTGCTGGCCCAGCATCGAGGCGAACAGCTCCGCCTCGCGCTCCTCGTCGCTCGAATACCCCGCGCGTCCTAGGACTCGCCGGACCATCGCCGGGTCCAGGTTGGGGAGCAGTACGTGCGCCTGCTCGGCCGGGGTGAGCGTTGCCGGGTAGTGGTCGCACAGCATGTGGCCGATCTCGTGCAGCACGATGTGGTCCTGGTGCGGGGCGCTCGTGTGCTTCTCGTACGCGATCAGGTCCGCGGTCGCCGTCGCGATCCACAGGCCGCACACCTCCGACAGGCCCGGCAGGGGCAGCAGCCGGATCGGGCGGCCGCGTCGCTCGCCCAGTGCCGCGCACAGCTCGCGGACGTCGAACCTGGCCGGGAGACTCAGGTCCCGCAGCACCGCGGCGTACCGCTGCCGCAGCCGGCGTCGCCCCCGCGAGCTCATCGTTCCGGGTCGCTCGCCGGTTCGGGGAGGCCCTCGAGCTCGCGGACCCGGTCGACCATCTCGCTGATCGCTTCGAGGCTCTTCGCCGACAACCCCCGCGCGCGGAGGGCGATCTGCCGGACCGGTGCGTCCCGCAACGCGCTGAGCAGCGTCAGCTCCGCGTCGATGCGCTCGGCTTCGGCGTCGTCGAAGAAGTACGCCGGGGGCACGCCGAAGAACCCCGCGAGCGCTTCGAGGTGCCGCTTGGTCGGGTTGTCGCGCAGGCCCTTGCGCAGCTGCCAGAGGTAGGTGGCCGAAATCGTGGGGCCGCCCTGCGTGCGGATCGACTCGGCGACCTCGTCGAAGGTGTACTCGTCGCCGTCAGCGGGGCGCACCACGCTGAACAGGTGGTTCAGCTTCGCGGAGAGGCTTCCCGCGGCGATGTCCTCCGGCATGGCGGGAGTCTACCGTTGACCTCGTCGCCCACGTCAGTTTACGATCACCGCCGAGTTCACCAACTGATGTGAATGGGCGAGGGGGCGGTTCACATTCCGAGGAAGCGCACGCGGACGACGATCCCGGGACGGCTGGCCGTGGTGGGAGCCGCCGCACTGCTCTACGCCCACTGCATCGGAGGCGCCGGCTGCCCTGCGGGGCAGCGACCCTGAACCTCCGACGAACCGGTGGCACTCGCCGCCGTCTCGACGCCGGCCTGCGGATCGGCGCCCCTCGTGCGCCTGACGCGTATAACGGTCTATACGACGATGCTCGGTCAAGCCGGACCGGTCGCGCTGACGCGCGTCGTCGCGATCAAGCACTTCGGACCCGGTGTGTGCGACGGGGCCAGTCAGTGACCGGCGGATAGTGTGGGTCCGTGGCCGATGTTCCTCGCAGGACCAGTGCCCCGCGGGCGACCGACCGTCCCGGGGACGTCTCGCCGTTCGCGATCGGCCTGCTGCTGCGCCGGGCGCACTGGCGCGCCGCCGCCGTGATGACCGAGGCGTTGCGGCCGCTCGGGATCGAGCTGCGGCACTTCGCCGTGTTGATCGTGCTGGCCGATCGCGGGCCCACCGTGCAGCGGGACCTGGCGGAGGCGGCCGGCTCCGACAAGGCCGGGATCATGCGGGTCGTCGACGACCTGGAGCGGCTGGGGCTGGCCGTCCGCAAGTCCGTGCCGGGTGACCGGCGGGTGCGGGCAGTCGAGATCACCCCGCGGGGCACGGAGTTGTTCGACGCGGCCCACCTCCGGGCGGACCCGGTCGCCGAGCGGCTGGTCGCCGACTTCGACGCCGAAGAAACCGCCCGCCTGACGGAGCTGCTGACCCGGCTCGCCCATCCCGGCCCGGCGTAGAAGTTCTTCCCTGAGACCTCGCTGACATTCGCACGCCCTGAATTAGTATCGAATGATACCGTCTCATTCGTAACGAAGTCTGCGGCGGAGAGGGGAGTGCGGTGCTGGACGTCTACGAAGCGGTCACGAGCCGGCGGGCGGTGCGGTCCTTCAGCGACCGGCCGGTGCCGCGGGAAGTGCTGGAGCGCGTGCTGGCCACGGCCGTCCGCGCGCCTTCGGGGTCGAACCTCCAGCCCTGGCACGCCTTCGTCGTGACCGGCGCGCCGTTGGCCGACCTCAAGAAGCGCGCCGCGGAACGCCTGGCCACCGGCGATCCGTGGGACGAGCCGGAGTACGAGATGTACCCGCCGGTGCTGCGGTCCCCCTACCGCGAGCGCCGGGCGGCCTTCGGCGAGCAGCGCTACGGCGCGCTCGGCATCGCGCGTGACGACCTGGAGGCGCGCCAGCGCGCCGCGGCCGGCAACTGGGACTGCTTCGGCGCGCCCGCCGCGTTGTTCTGCTACCTCGACCGCGGCCTGGGCCGGCCGCAGTGGTCCGACGCCGGGATGTTCCTGCAGACGGTCATGCTGCTGCTGCGCGCCGAAGGGGTGCACAGCTGCCCGCAGATGGCGTGGGCGAAGTTCCACCGGACCGTCGCGGAGATCGTGGCGCCGCCGGCGGAGCTCCTGCTCTTCTGCGGCATGTCGATCGGGTACGAGGACGCCGCGGCGGACCGTTCCCGCACCGGCCGGGCCCCGCTCGCGGAGACCGTCACGTTCGTCGACGGCTGAGCCACGTCTTTTCCTTTCCACCGACAAGAAACCGGAGTTCGTCATGGCCAGGGCGCCGCCGCCGGGTTCGCCGATCCGGCGACGCACGACCCCGAGCAGGCCGCCGCGTTCGCCCGGCGGGTCGAGCTCCGTCGGGAAGCCGGTCTACGTCGTGGCGAGCCGCGGTGGGTCTTACGAGCCCGGCGCACCGCGGGCCGGCTCGGACTACGTCCGGAACTACCTGACGGCCGTCCTCGGCGGCACGATGGGCATGGAGGTCGACTTCATCGTCCCCGAGCTCCGGGTCGGCTGAGCCGGGCGGCGGCATAACACCGCCGCGGCGCGGATCGCATACCCGCGCCGACCTGCGCCGATCGCCGCCACCCGCCGAAAGTCGGTGTCAGGCAAGGAAAACCGCGACTTAACCTCCGAGTCCCGCGGGCGGCCCTCGTCCGCCGAGGACGAGGAGACGCGCCGATGCGGAAACTGCTTGCCGTCCTGTGCTGTGCCGTCGTGGCGACCACCGTGGTGGCCGGGCCGGCGTCCGCGGCGGGAACCGTTCCCGGCCTCACCGGCGCCGCCGCGAAGGCCGCCGCCGGGCCGATGGCCGACCGGTTCCTCCAGCTGCGCCAAGGGAAGGCCCTCGCGCAGCGGCACACCTTCTGGGGCCCCGAACCCCAGCTCGCCACCAGCGCGGACGGGCTGGTCGTCACCCAGAGCGTCACGCCGTCGCTGCGGATCTCCAACCGCAACGACGTCGTCTACGCGCCCACGATGAAACCCACCGGGCACTCGTGCGTCGAGGTCGTCACCGCCTACGGCCTCGGCGAGGCCGCGCAGGTCTGGGCCTGGGACTGGTGCCGTTCGGTGGCGCCGGCCAAGGTCGTACCGATCGACAGCGCTTTCCTCGCGAACTACACCAGCACGGTGGACGGGCACCCCGCCTACACCGTGCAGGAGGTCCGGACCAACGCGACGGCCAACTCCTGGACGGCCTCGCTGCGCAACGTCAAGACCGGCGCGTGGGACACGCTGTTCACCCAGAGCGGCAGCGACCAGAGCTCGCTGAACGAAGGCTGGGACATCTTCGAGCTCTACTCGACGCGCAACCCCGCGACGGGCAACGCGTACTACTGCTCGGACGCCCGTGGCGCGGTGTTCGAGTCGAGCTCGCTGCAACTGCGCGTCGCCGGGAACTGGGTGAACGCCTCGCCGGCCAACTCGCCGCTGCGCCCGACCGCGAACCCGCGGCCGGCCGACTACGACTGCTCGACGTTGCGCTTCGAGGTCCCGGCGCCGAACAGCACCTGGCGGGTCACCGTGTGACCAGCAGCTCGCGGCCGCGTTCGCGCCACCAGGTGTCGAACGCGGCGCTGCAGCCCCGCCGGCCGGCGTAGCTCGCGACGACGGCGGCGTGGATCTCCTCGGCGTGCGCCGCGACCGGGGTGCCGGGCCGGTAGCAGAGCCGCAGCTCCTGCCACAGCGGCGCGCCTTCGATCGCGCGCACGGCGATGCTCGCGGGCCGGTCTTCGCGCGTCGCCAGCGCCGGCGCGACCGCCATGCCCGCGCGGACGAGGTCCAGCAGCGTCGCCAGGCACTGTGGCCGGTGCGGCTGGTCGAGCGCGACGCCGTGGCGGCGGCAGACGCGCTGGAGGTAGGCCGACCACCGCGTCGTGCCCGGCGGGTCGTCCGCCCACGGGTGCCCGGCGAGGCCGGCGAAGGGAACCTGCCGCGCGCCGGCCAGCGGGTGATCGGGCGCGAGGATGACGAACACCGGTTCGCGCGGGTGGACGACGAGGCTCTCGATGCCTTCGGGGACAACGGGATCGGGCAGCGGCGGCAGGTAGACGAGCGCGAGGTCGAGGGCGCCGGTGGCGAGCCGGTGCAGGGTGGCCGTCTCGTCCTGGTCTTCGTGGACGCTCACGCCGTGGCTCCACGGCCGGTCGCGCAGCCACCGCGACACGGCGAGGTGCAGGAAGCCGCAGTACCCGCCGACGCGCAGCGGCCCGGTGGGAGCGCGTTGTTCGCCGAGCCGTTCGGTCAGCGCGGAGACGCCGGCGAGCACGGTCCGCGCGTCGGCGACGACGTCCGCGCCGAGCCGGGTGGGCACGCAGCCGGTGGGGGAGCGGACGAAGAGCGCCCCGCCGACGGACCGTTCGACGCGGCGCAGGAGCGTGGACAGCGCGGGCTGCGAGACGTGCAGCAGCCGGGCGGCACGGGTGAGACTGCGCGCGTCGGCGACGGTCACGAGCACGCGCAGGTGGCGCAGTTCCAGGTCCACGACGCCTCCCGGTGGCGCTCAGCTGGCTCCACTGTAAAGCCGGTGATCACCGAGGGCATCCGACCTGAGTCGGGCGGCGAGCGCCGCCGTGATCGGAGTCGATAAATCGCCTACAGTGGCGCCATGCTCTCGATCCGTCCCGCGACGCGCTTCGAAGACGTCGCCGCGATCCTCAACCCCGGCGGGAACGACCGTGCCTGCTGGTGCCTCGCCTACCGGATCACCTCGGCCGAGTACAGCGCCCTGCGCGGCGCGCAGCGGGCCGACCGGGTCCGCGGCCTCTGCGCTGATGAACCGGCTCCCGGTGTGCTCGCCTACGACGGTGAGACGCCCGCCGGGTGGTGCGGGGTCTCGCCGCGCTCGAGCTTCGAACGGCTGAAACGGTCGCGGACGATGCCGCCGCTCGACGATCTGCCGGTGTGGAGCGTCGTGTGCTTCGTGGTCCGCGCGCCCTACCGGCGGAGCGGGGCGTCCGCGGCGCTGCTCGCGGGCGCGGTGGACTACGCGCGGGAGTGCGGCGCGCCCGCGATCGAGGGCTACCCGGTCGACACCGGGGGCGAGCGCATCTCCTCGAGCGCCGCCCACGTCGGCACGACGACGCTGTTCGAGGCGGCGGGCTTCGAGCGCGTCCGGCCGACCGCCGCGCGCGCCGACCGCCGGGTCCGCTGGCTCATGCGGCTCGACCTCCGCTGACCTCACAGGTCCAGGACGACGTCCTCGCCCGGCCGCGCGCAGCAGACCAGCACCTCGCCCGCCGCCGGGGGTTCGAGCGGGTCGGGGGCGTACTCCACGCGACCCGACAGCACCGGTGTCACGCACGTGTGACACACGCCGGTGCGGCACGACCAGCGCGTCGGCACGTCGCACGCCTCCGCCAGCTCCAGCAGGCTCGGGTACTTCCCGCTCCACGGCACCGTGAGCCCGCTGCGCGCGAACGTCACCGCCGGCCCGGTCCCCGCCTCGCCCGCCGGCGCGTGCGGGGTCTTCCGGACGACGTCGGTCAGCCCCGGGTTGAGCGCCGACACCCCGCCGAACAGTTCACTGTGGACGCGGGCGGTATCGAAACCCAATGACACCAGGGCTTCCCGCATCACCGTCATGAACGCGTCCGGGCCGCAGAGGTAAGCGGTCCCGTCGGTCGGGAGGTCCAAAGTGGACAAGGTATCGAGCGTCAGCCGGCCGGTCGACGCCGTGTGGAAGACGTGCTCGTGCCCGTGGGGAAGGCTCGCCAGCAGCGCGTGTGCTTCGGCCGCAAACGCTTGCTCGGCCGCCGACCGGGTGGTGTGCACCCACCAGACCGCCCGCGGGCTCCGTCTGGCGGCCAAAGCGTGCAGCATCGCCAGGACCGGTGTCACGCCGATACCCGCCGACAGCAGCACCACCGGCCCGTCGTCGCCGGCCAGGACGAAGTCGCCGCGCGGTGCCGCGACGTCGACGACCGCGCCCGGCGCCAGCCGCGAGTGGAGGTAGCTGCTGACGACGCCGTCGCGCTTCACGCTGATGCGGTACTCGCGGTCCGACGGTGCCGCCGACAGCGAGTAGCTCCGCACCGGCGCCGGGTCGCCCGCGCCGGGGACGCGCAGCGTGAGGTACTGGCCCGGTTCGGGCCGGGGGAGCGGCTCGCCGTCGTCGGCGGCCAGGTGGATCGACGCGACCGTCGTGCTCTCGGGCACCACCCGGGCCACGCGCAACGGCCGGAAGCCGCGCCAGCCGACCGGTTCGGCCGCGGGCGGCGACGCGAGGAGGTCGCGGAACGACGCCTGCCAGCCGGGGCTGAGTGCGGGGATGTCGACGGCCTTGCGAAGCGTGTCTTGGTCGCGGCCCGGCAGGTAGAGGAGCGCGTCGACGTCCGCGACGCTCAGTTCGTGCCGGCCGGTCCGGGTGCGGACGATCTCGTCGCCGGCCTGGACGTGCCCTTCGGTGATGACGCGCAGGTAGAAGCCGGGCCGGTGGTGCGCGACCAGCAGCGACGGCATCCGCGGCTCGCCCAGGCGCATGCCGACGCGGAAGCACGTCACCCGCGGCTGCGTGACCTCGAACTCGGCCTCGCCGATCCGGTACCGGTCGCCGATGTGCACCTCGTCGTCGGGCAGGCCGTCGACGGTGAAGTTCTCGCCGAACTGGCCGTCCTCGAGGTCGTCGCGGCCGAGGAAGTCCCGCCAGTGCTCGTAGGACTGGCGCTGGTACACGAGCACCGCGCGGTTCTCGCCGCCGTGACCGCCCAGGTCGCCCTGGCCGTCGCCGTCGACGTTGAGCCGGCGGACCATACGACGGCCGTCGACCGGGTACTTGAAGATTCCCGTGTGGACGGTCCGCCCCTCCCAGGGCACGTCCTTCGGCATCCCGACGTTCAACGACACCAAACGGGCCATGGTCGTCTCCTTCAGTCGGCCGCGGTGCGGGAGCGCTGGTAGTGGCGCCGGGCCTTCATGCGGTTGCCGCACACGGCCATCGAACACCAGCGGGCGCTGTTGGGCTTGCTGTGGTCGATCAGGAACAGCCGGCACTCCGGGTTGGCGCACGGGCGCAGCCGGCCGGGGCTCGACTTGGCGAGCTCGTCCCAGGCCAGGACGGCCCGCGCGGCGGCGGACCGCCCGGCCGGGACGTCGAGGACCCACTCGACGCCGTCGTCGCCGAAGGCTGCCCGGTAGCTGACGTCGTCGACGAACCGGGCCGCGGCCGCCGCGACGTCCTGCCCCCGCACGATCGCCTGCAGCACGGCCCGCGCTTGCAGCAGCGCCTCGTGTTCATCGCCGGTGGCCGGCTGCCCGTGGGAGGCGAGCCACTCCCGGCCCGCCTCCGGGTCGGCCAGGTCGTCCGCGGGGACCCCGTCGCGCACCGGGGTCGTGTTGAGCAGGTCCAGGAGCAGCGTCTCGTCGGTCATCTAACCTCCAAACTCATGCTTGACAGGTTACAGTACCAGTGCTTGTATGTCTAACCATCAAAGTCTATTAGAAAGGTTAGGACGATGGGACTGGCCTGGCAGCAAGGACCACTGGCCACGCGGGCGGTGGGGCACTTCCTGGTCGAACAGCCGCTGCCCGAGCGGCTGCTGTTCGCCGAGCCGCTGCGGCGGCGGATGCGCGTGCGGTTCGGCGGCGAATGGGTGGCCGACAGCGAGGACGTCGTCCTGCTGCACGAGCCCGGCCGCTACCCGGTGGCGTACTTCCCGGTCGCCGACGTCCGCGACGACGTGCTCGCCGCCGAGAACCGGACGACGACGCACCGCGACCTCGGCCCGACCGAGTGGTTCACCGTCCGGGCGGGGGACCGGGAGGCGCCACGCGCGGCCTGGCGATACACCGGGCTGCCCGGGCACGCGGACGTCCTGCGCGACCGCGTCGCCTTCGCCTGGCGGGCGATGGACGCCTTCTACGAGGAGGACGAGCGGATCGTCGGGCACGCGGCCGACCCGTACCACCGCATCGACATCCGGCAGACCTCGCGCCACCTCGTCGTCCGCGACGGCGACCGCGTCGTCGCCGAGACCCGGCGGCCGGTCGTGCTCTACGAATCCGGCTTCGCGCCGCGCTGGTACGTGCCGCGCGAGGACATCGACATGACGGCGCTGACGCCGGTCGAGGGCGAGACTTTCTGCCCGTACAAGGGCCTGGCCGGCTACTTCGACATCGGCGCCGGCAAGCGCGCGGCCTGGTCGTACCCCGAGGCGTGGCCCGAGGTCGAGCGGGTGTCCGGGTTCGTGTCGTTCGAGCCGGACGTCGTCGACGTGACGCTCGACGGCCGCAAGCTGGCGCTCGAACCGGGCCAGACCGTCACCCCGCACGGTGTCGACCGCGGCCTGGACCCCGACGAACTGCTGCTCCGGAAGGGGAACTGAGATGACCGCCTTGACGGACCGCAGAGTGCTCGTCGTCGGCCGCGGCAGCGGGATCGCCCGCGCGGTGACGCTCGCCGTCCGCGACGCCGGGGCGAGCGTCGTGGTCGCCGGCCGCGACGAAAGCGCGCTGGCCGCCGCCTACGACGACCCGGGCGTCACGGCGGCCACCGTCGACCTGACCGACGAAGCCTCCGTCGCCGCGCTCGCCGAACGGCTCGGCCGGGTCGACCACGTCGTCTCGACGGCGTCGGCCCGGGCCCGCGGCGCGGTGGGCGACCTCGCCCACGACGTCGTGCTCCGGTCGTTCGACGTCAAGGTGCTCGGTCCGCTGCTGCTGGCCAAGCACTTCGCGCCCCGGCTGCCCGAGGACGGCTCGTTCGTGTTCTTCTCGGGCTCGTCGGCGCGCAAGCCCGCCGCCGGCATGCTCGCCGTCGGCGCCACGAACGCCGCGGTCGACGCGCTGACCCGCGGGCTCGCGGTGGAGCTGGCGCCGATCCGGGTGAACGCGGTCTCGCCGGGCACGATCGACACCGGCGCCTACGACGCACTCGGGGCCGAGAAGAAGGCGGCGTTGTTCGCCAGTCGCGCGGCGACCAGCCCGGCGCGGCGGGTCGGGCGGCCCGAGGAGGTCGCCGAGGCCGTGGTGTTCGCGCTCGGCAGCACCTTCCTGACCGGGGTCTCGCTCGGCGTCGACGGGGGTGAGTCCCTTGTCTGAGTTCCGGCTCGAGGTCGTCACGCTGCCGGTCGCCGACGTCGACCGGGCGGTCCGGTTCTACACCGAGCAGGTGGGCTTCGGCCTCGACGTCGACTACGCGCCGCACGCCGGTTTCCGGGTCGTCCAGCTGACCCCGCCGGGGTCGGCGGCGTCCATCCAGCTCGGCGTCGGCCTGACCACCGCGGTCCCCGGCTCGGCGCGGGACCACTACCTGGTGGTCGCCGACATCGAAGCGGCCCACGCGGAACTGGCCGGCCGCGGCGTGCCGGTGAGCGGGCTGCGGCACAAGAAGTCCGCGGACTGGCAAGGGGATTTCGCGCCCGGCACCGACCCGGACCGGCGTGACTACGCGAGCTTCTTCGGCTTCGCCGACCCGGACGGCAACAGGTGGACCGTCCAGGAACGCGGTCACCTGGCCCGGTAGGTGACCCCGCTCGCGTTGGGGGTCGTCCCCGAGTACAGCCCGGTCGGGGACGTCGACGTCGACAGCGAGAACCACGCGTACCGCTCGACGTACGACTGCCCCTCCAGCATCGCCGTCGAGCGGGTGACGAAGTCCGCCTGCTGCGCGGACGACGGGTAGCGCGGGGTGGAACCGGAGAAGTCGATGAGGGCGTACTCGGTCAGCCAGATCGGCAGGTGGTAGCGGTCGTGCACCTTCTGCAGGTACGACTGCAGCTGCCCGGTCGCCGCCGTCGAGAAGTCGCCGCCGTACCAGTGCAGCGGGATGAAGTCGACGCGGTAGCCGCGCGCGGCCGCGCCGCTCATGAACCGGTCGAGCCAGCCGCCCGCGACGTCGCCGCCGTACGCCACCGCGGGCGCGCCGAGGCGCAGGCCGGTGGACTGCAGCCGCGGCCACAGGTCGAGGGCGGTTTCGACGGGCATGCTCGCTTGGCCCGCCAGATCGGGTTCGTTGAAGGCCAGCAGGGTGTTGCCCGCCGCCTTCGCGCGGTCGAGCTGGTCCTGCGTGACCGAGTCCCGGCCCCAGATCATCGGCACGAACTCGGTGCCGGCCGGCACCGCGATGCCCTGCGGATCGGCCGCCCACGTGTAGAACCAGCGCGCTCCGACGTCCTTGAGCGCGGTGGCGGCACCGGCGTAGGGGTTGGCGCTGACGCCCTTCTTGGCGGTGGCCGCGGCCGCGGGGACGGCCAAGGCGAGCAGGACGACGGCGACGATGGCGAGCATCTTCTTCACGAGGCGCTCCTCGGTCGGCGGGACATCCTGGATAACCCCGGGCGCCCGCGGGCGGCAAGATCGCGGCGGCAGCCGGGGTGCGCGGGGGAACCGGCCGTGCCCGATCAGCGGGCCAGGTGCTTGCGGACGTCGTCGGCCACGGCGGCCCGGCCGCTCATCCGGTACTTGGCCAGGATGTTGCGGACGTGCGTCTTGACGGTGTGCGGGCTGATGCCCAGCTCGCGGGCGATCCGCTCGTTCGGCAGGTCGCTGGCGAGCAGGACCGCCACGCCCTGTTCGGCCGCGGTGAGCGACCGAAACCGTTCTTCGGGGCCGTTGTCGATGTTGAGCGTCAGCTCGACGAGGTCGGACTGGAGCTGCTGGCAGTCGGTGACGATGCGCCGCAGGGCCTCGCGCAGGGCGCCGGTGTCCGGGAAGGCCAGGGCGTCCTGGGCCCGCTGCCGGACGTCGGCCACCCGGGACGAGAGGAACTCGACGATGTGGTCCGCGGTGACCAGCGGCGGTGCGCCGCCGACGTCGGCGGGCAGCCGGCGCAGCGCGTCGAGGTTTTCGGCCTCCGCGGTCAGCACGCGGGCGACGAGGTCGGCCAGCCACTCGAACGCGCGGACCGAGTTGTCGTCGAAGGTGCGCGGCCGGTAGCTCTGCATGGACATCATGCCGAACACCGCCGGCTCGCCCGCGCGGCCGCGGCGCAGCAGCGGCGTCGTGACGGCGTCGGCGGACATCCGGCTCGTGTCGCCCGAGGCGACCCCGGCGTTGAGCGCGGCCCCGTTGTCGTACTGCATCCGGTAGGTCTGGCGGTGCTTGAGCAGCCAGGCGGCTTGGCCGTGCGGCCCGTAGGTGTGCGACGCCGGATCGGTGTACATGCCGCCGTCGTAGCCGTACGGGTAGCGGACGCGGTTCGCGCCGTGGAAGAAGCCGACGTAGAAGTGGTCCAGCGGCACGATCTTGCTCATCACGGCCCGGGCGTAGTCGTAGAGGCCGTAGTGGTCGGTGCGGTAGTTGGCGTCGATCTTGTGGAACGCCTCCCGCAGGATCAGCGTCGTCTCGGCGTCGACCCGGAGCCGGGGGTCGTCAGGGGGCACCTTGTCATCATCCTCCCGGTCCGCCCGCGCGATGAGGCCCCGCGCGGTTTTCCCTCACTCCGCGAGCGATGGAACCGCGGCCGCCGCGCCTGCGACCGTGGACGGGTTCCGCCGAACGAGGGAGGACGGCCGTGGAAACCCATTCAATGCGAATCCCGCACACGCCGAGCCGATTCCGTGCGAATTCGCCGTGATTCGGCGAGTGGCCGCCGGATGATTCGGCGGACCATTCCCGGAAATCACGGTCAGTGCGCGGTCGGGTGCGGTAGGAGGTGGCGCAGCGACTCCGACGGTTCCAGGCCCAGTTCCTCCAGCAGCGTCCCGCGGCACTGCTCGTACTGGTGCCGGGCCGCCGCGCGGTTACCGGCCGCGAGGTGGGCGTCGATCAGCACGCGGTGCGCGCTCTCCCGCAACGGTTCCGCGCGCACCGCCGCCAGGCCGGCCGCCACCGCCTCGCCGTGGCGGCCCGCCGTGGTGAGCCGTTTCGCCATGGCCTCCAACGCGTACAGCCGCAGCTGGTGGTACTGCTCCTGCTCGATGAGCACCCACTCGTTGTCCGACCACTCGGGCAGCAGGTCAGCCGACAGGTCGTCGCGGGTCCGGCGGTCGAGGATGTCGTCGCACCCGCAGGACTTGTCGAGCAGGCGGTGCGCGCGGGCGACGGCGTCGTGGATGTCGACGCTGATGTTGCCCGCCAGCGCCATTTCGTGCACCGACGCGTCGATGACCTGGTGGCCGCTGCGCGAGGCCCGCCACAGCGACGAGCGCAGGTTCGCGTTGGCGCGGCTCGTGGTCGCTTCCGGCCACAGCGTTCTCGCCACGTACGTGCGGGTGCGCGGGCGGTCCTGCAGGGCGAGGAAAGCGAGCAGCCGCTGGGCGCTGAAGGACAGCGTCACCGGGTCGTCTTCCACGAGCAGCGTGAATCCCTTCAACAGCCGCAATGTCACGATCTGTGTCACGTCAGTGCGCATCGGCTCCCCAACCTACGCCCGCCACCGATCGGGTCGACCCCACCGCACAGCAATTCGCGACCCGTGTGGGAAACGTTACGCGAATTATCGGACGGGTGGCGTCAACAGGGCGTCACGAAAACGTCATCGGCCCTGATCCGAGCTCGTCCAGCCAGTTTTGCACGGCTTCGAGCACCGCCTCGGCGGACGTCACCGCGAGCGGCTTCGGCTCGCCCGTGCCGACGGTGGAGAGGATGCGCACGCGCAGCGCGCCGGGCGAGCCGCCTTCCAGCCAGGCACGAAGGACCATGCTGCCGGAGTGTTCCTCGGGAGCCTCCACCGACGCAGGATGCGCGCAGACCTGTCACCACCGCGTCGCCGCGGCGTCAACGCGGTGGCCGGGAACGCCGCGGTGACGCTCGCGCGACGCGCTGATCGCGGCCCCGCCACGCCACCCCTGCGATGCTGCGCCGCGGCAGGCAGGGGAGGACTGGCATGGGCGATTTCGGCGTCGTCGCCGACGTTTCGACGATCATCGTGGACCGGCTCAACGAAGCCCTGCGCCCCCTCGACCCGGTCGAGCCGCCGAGGGCGGTGCTGAGCGACCTCGAGGACCGGCCGAGCAGCGCGACGCTCACGGTGTTCCTGTACGAGGTCGCCGAAGACCCGACTTCGCGCAACCGGCCGCCGGTCCGGTCGCTGCCGCCGGACGCGCCCACGAGCCGCAAGCCGCCGATGGCGCTGCTGCTGCGGTACCTGATCACACCGTGGGGCGGCAGCCAGGAAACCCAGCACCAGATGATCGGCCGGGCGCTGCAGGCGTTCTACGACGACGCGATCTGGGCGGGCGAGGAGCTGACCGGCAGCCTGGCCGGCACCACGGAGGCCCTGCAGTTCACGCTGACGCCGTTGACGCTCGACCAGAAGTCGTGGATCTGGTACGCGATCCAGAAGCCCTACCGGCTGTCGCTGAACTACGAGGTCCGGGTCGTCAACCTGGACTCCCTCGACGTTTCCGAGCTGAAGCTCGTGCGCAGCCGGACGATCACCGGGGCGCCGCTGCCATGACCCGCTTCTACCCCGTGGAGACCTCGGTCCTGCACAGCCCGGCGTGGTTCGTGCCGTTCGACGAGTTCGCCCAGCGCCCGCGGGCCGCCGGCGTCGGCACCGAGCTGGACCGCTTCGACCCCGACGCGAACGTCTGGGTCCCGCAGGACACGCCGGCGATCCGCACGCCCAGCGCCGCGATCGCCTACCCGGAGCTCGGCCGGCGCCGGAGCCCCGGGGCGCGGCCCGAGCGGTTCCGCGTCCGGTTCAGCGCCATCGGGCTCACGCCGCTGTACCCGGCCGACGGCGAGGACTTCGACGCGGCCGTGGCCGGGGTGGAGTTCGTCGCCGCCCCGTACGACGACACCACGCCGCCCGCCGTCGACAGCGCGCCGCGCGTGGTGCGGCTGCTGCCGAGCGTCGCGTTCCGGTACGCGCCCGGCGTCCGCACCGTGTACGGCGTCGTCCTCGACGCGGCCACGCGGGCACCGATCGTGAACGCGCTGGTCGAGGCCCGCGGCGTCACGGGCCGCGACGGGATCGCCTGGCAGGAGCGGACGCTGACCGACGCGGCGGGGGTGTTCCGGCTCGCGCTGCGCTGGGAGGGCGAGCCGGTCGCCGGGCCGCCGCCCGTGCAGGTCTTCCACCTCACCGCGACCGAGCGGCCGGGGCGGACCGGGGCGGTCGACGTCCGGCTGCCCACCGGCCGGGACGTCCGGCACGTCATCGAAATCGCCGAGCAGTGAAGAAGGAGCTGAAACCATGCCCGAGTACCTGAGCCCCGGCGTCTACGTCGAGGAGGTCGACGCGGGGCCGCGGCCGATCGCGGGGGTGAGCACCAGCACGGCGGGCATGGTCGGGGTCACCCAGCGCGGCCCGACCGACGGGAAGCCCAAGCTGGTCACCAACTTCCTGGAGTTCCAGACGACCTTCGGCGGGTTCCTGCCCGAGCCGGACCCGGCGATCCGGGACGCCTGGGCGAACAACCCCGCCGAGGGCGGCCGCTGGTGGCTGTTCCCGCTGGCGGTCAAGGGCTTCTTCGACAACGGCGGTCAGCGCCTCTACGTCAAACGGGTCGCCAGCGGCGCCGCGCAGCCCGCTTCCGGCCAGGTCTTCACCGGCCTGGTCAGCGCGATCACCCAGGACGCCGCGGCGGGGGTCACCACCCTGCAGCTCGCGCACGTCATCGGCTTCACCGGAACCGACGCGGTCACCGTCTTCCGCGGCGGTGACGACGTCGAGATCGGCACCGTCACGATCACCGCGTACAACGCCACGACCGGCCGGGTCACGCTCGGCACCGGGCTGCCGGCGGCGGTCAAGGCCAGCCGTGGCGACTACGTGCAGCTGGGTGACCGGGGCACCGAACCGAGCCTGCGGTTCTCCGCGTCGAGCCCGGGGTCGTGGGGCAAGGCGGTCCAGGTGCGGATCTCGCCGTCGGTGAGCGCGTCGCTGCCGGTGCTGCCCGATCCGGGTGAGGGGCCGTTGTTCACCACCGCGCTCGCCGCCAACGCCGAGCAGGACGCCGGGGCGATCACGGTGAACGCCGTGCCCGGGCTCGACCCGGGCCCGCTGCCCGACGACGTCTGGGTCCTGATCAACGACCGGCGGTTCCCGGTCACCGTCGCGGAGCCGGTCGACGGCAAGGTGACGCTCACCTTCCCGGACGGCACCACGCACGCGCCGTGGAAGGCCGGCCTCACGGTCCGCCGGGTGCGCCTGGCCAACGCCGGCGCCGGCGCGACCCTGCGGATCAGCGGCTCCGGCCGGCTGTACGAAGGCGCGGCCACGCAGCTCGACACGGGCGACAAGCTGACCACCCTCACCATCCGCTCGGTCGGGCCGGACGACGTCGTCACGTTCGACGCGAACACCCCGGAGCAGGTCTTCGAATCCGCCCGGCTCCGGCTGGTCGAGTCCACTGTGGACACTCGGTTCACCGACCCGGGCGGCGGCTCGGTCACCGAAACCTTCCGCAACCTCCGCCTGACCGGCGACGGACCCGGCACCGTCACGGGCACCCTGGCGAGCCAGTCACGACTGGTCCGGGGCGAAACGATCGGCGAGCCCAGCAGCGACCCCGCCGACTTCCCGACGCCCGCGAGCGGGTCCTGGCTGAGCCTCGCCGACGACGGCGACGACGCGTTCGACGGCCTCGACGTCGGGGACTTCGTCGGCACCGACGGCGGGAGCGGCAAGCGCACCGGCATCGTGGCGCTTGAAGACATCGACGAGATCGCGATCTGCGCGGTCCCGGGCGTGTGGGCCGGCACCGTCGAATCGGCGCTCGTCACCCACTGCGAACAGCTCAAGGACCGCTTCGCCGTCCTCGACCCGCAGGACGGCCTCGACATCGAGGGGATCCAGGCGTTCCGGGAACCCTTCGACACCAAGTACGCGGCGCTGTACTACCCGTGGCTGGTCGTCAACGACCCGTCGACCGGCCAGTTCGTCGAGGCGCCGCCTTCGGGGCACATCATCGGGATCTACGCCCGCACCGACGTCGAACGGGGGGTGCACAAGGCGCCCGCCAACGCGGTCATCCGCGGCATCCGGCTGACCGACGGCATCGCCCAGGACGTCACCAAGCGGCACCAGGACGTGCTCAACCCGCGCGGGATCAACGCGCTGCGGTTCTTCCCCGGCCTCGGCCAGCGGGTCTGGGGCGCGCGCACGCTGTCCTCGGACACGTCGTGGAAGTACGTCAACGTGCGCCGGCTCTTCCTGTTCCTCGAAGAGTCGATCGACGAAGGCACGCAGTGGGTCGTGTTCGAGCCGAACGACGAGTCCCTGTGGGCGCTGGTGCGCCAGACCGTCGCGAACTTCCTCACCACCGTCTGGCGCAGCGGGGCGCTCGCCGGCACGACCGCGGACGAAGCGTTCTTCGTCCAGTGCGACCGCTCCACGATGACCGACGACGACATCGCCAACGGCAGGCTCATCTGCGTGATCGGGGTGGCGCCCGTGTTCCCGGCGGAGTTCGTGATCTTCCGGATCCAGCAGAAGACCCGCGAGCCCCAGCTCGTCTGACCACTGAAAGGCAAGGGACATGCCACCTGTGACGCGGGACGACCCGTACGCCGCGTATAACTTCCTGGTCATCGTGACCAACGTCAGCGACGACGGCGTCGCGGTGAGCGGGTCGTTCACCGAAGCCAGCGGGTTCGACATCGAAATGCCGGTGATCGAGTACCGGACCGGCAGCGAGGACATCACCGTCCGCAAGCTCGTGGGCCTCAAGAAGTTCCCGAGCGCGCTGACGTTCAAGCGCGGGGTCACCGGCCACGTCGGCTTCTGGAACTGGGTGAAGGAGGCCCTCGACGGCCGGGTGCGGCGCACGGCCGGCTCGATCGTCATGCTCGACGAGAACCGCCAGGAGGTCATGCGCTGGAACTTCGACCGGGCCTGGCCGACGAAGTACACCGGACCGTCGTTCAACGCGACCAAGAACGAGATCGCCATGGAGACGCTCGTGCTGGCCGTCGAGAGCTTCGGCATCGACGCGTGATGGCCGGCTCGGCGCTTCCCGGCGTCTCCCTCACCTTCGAGCGCGCGGCCACCGGTGCCGAGCCGCTGCGCACGGACGTGGCCGTGTTCCTCGGCCGCACCCGGCGCGGCCCGGTCGGCCGGCCCGTGCGCGTCGAGAGCTGGAACGACGTCGTCGGCGAGTTCGGTCCGCCGGACGGCACGTCGTCGACGCCGTACGCGCTGCGCGGGTTCTTCGAGAACGAGGGCCGTACGGCGTGGGTGCTGCGGGTGGCCGGGGCCGCCGAACCGGCCAGTGCACTGTGGACGGACGGCTTCCTCGTGGTGGCCGCCAGTCCCGGCACGTGGGCCAACGGCGGCCGGGTCGTCGTGCGGTACCGGGCCAGCAGTGTCGCGGGGCCGCCGGTGGTCACCGTGCGGGTGCTCGTGCCCGGCGAACCGGCGGAGGTCTTCGCCGGGATGGCGCCCGGGGAGGTCGTCGAGCGGGTCGCCGCGTCCCGGCTGATCCGGGTGGTCCCGGTCGGCGGGAGCGACCCGATCCCGCCGGACGCGCCGATCTCGCTGTCGTGGGACCTGACGCTCACCGGGGGCGCGGACAGCCCGCCGGGCCGCGCGGACTACGCGGCCGCCGTCACCACGCAGGCCGAGCTGCCGGAGCCCGCGCTGGTGGCCCTGCCGGACCTGGGCACCGACCTGGCCGGCGACGACCACACGGGCCTGGTGCTGGACCTGCTGGCCGCCGTGGCGCCGCTGCTGGACCGGCTGGTGCTGCTGGACGTCCCGCCGGATCGGTCCACAGTGGACGAAGTGGCGGAGTGGACCGATGCGCTGGCGGGCTTCGGCGACGAGGGGCTGCTGGCCGCGGCGGCGGTGTACCACCCGCCGCTGCGGGCGCCGTCGCTGGACGGCGCCGGGCTGCGGACCGTCCCGGCCTCCGGGCACGTCGCCGGGCTGGTCGCGCGGCTCGACGCCGAGCGCGGCGCCGCCGAAACCCCGGCGAACGCCACGCTGCTGGACGCCGTCGACCTCGACGTCGAATACCCGGAAGCGCAGCAGGTCCGGCTGTTCGAGGCCGGCGTCGACCTGGTGCGGTGCGTGCGCGGCCGCGGCCTGGTCGTGTGGGGCGGGCGGACGCTGTCGGCCGATCCCCGCCGGCTGTACGTGGCCCACCGCCGGCTGCTGCACCTGCTGGTGCGGGCCATCCGGCGGGCCGCCGCGCCGCTGGTGTTCGAGGTGAACTCCCCGGAGCTGCGGCTGTCGCTGGTCCGCGCGATCACTTCGGTGCTGCTGGAGGCGTTCCGCACCGGGGCGCTGGCCGGGACCCGGCCGGAGGACGCGTTCCGCGTGGTGTGCGACGAGACCAACAACCCGCCGGAACAGGACCCCGGCCAGGTCGTCTGCGAGATCGGCGTCGCGCCGGCCGTGCCGATGGAGTTCATCGCGCTGCGGCTGGTGCTCGGCCAGGACCGCGGCCTGGAGGTGATCGAGCGGTGACCACCCCGGTCGAGCAGCTGCTCGCGCTCAACGAGCCGCTGGGCAAGTTCCGCTTCCTCGTGACGCTCGCCCCGGCGGACGTCTACCTGCCGCCGGCGCAGGCGCTGCTGCTGCAGGTCGTGGCGGCGGGCGCGTTCCAGGAGGTCACGGGCATGGGGGCGCAGCTGGAGGTGGTGACCTACGCCGAGGGCGGGCGCAACGACTCGGTGCACCGGCTGCCGCTGCGCCACTCGTGGAACCCGATCACCCTCAAGCGCGGCGTGGTCCGCGACCGGCTCCTGTGGTCCTGGTACGAGACCGGCCTGCACGACTCGCTGGGCGCCCGCCGCGACGGCGCGGTGATCATGCTCGACGAGGCGGGCCTGCCGGCGAAGTCGTGGATCTTCCACGGCGGGCTGGCCGCCAAGTGGACCGGCCCGGACCTGCACGCCGAGCAGAACGCGGTCGCGATCGAGCAGCTGGAAATCGCCCACGAGGGCCTGACGGCCGTTCTGTAGAAGGGGAAGAGCGTGCCCAAGAACCTGATCATCCACAACCTCGAGGTGCGGTTCCAGGTGGACGGCGACGACGGGGCCCTGTTCGCACGCCTGTTCAACAAGCACATCCAGGCCTGGTCACGGCTGTACGAAGACGAGTGCGCGCGGGCCGAGCGCAGCGACAACGACCGCAGGCTCGGGGACGCGGGGGGCCGCCGGTGAGCGCCACCCCGTTCTCGCTGGTGAGCCAGGGCGCCGACGCGCACCTGGAGATCGAGCAGCCGGCGAACCCCCAAGACGTGCCCCAGCGGATCCCGCTGAAGTTCAATCCGACCGAGTACAAGCTGAGCAAGAGCAACACCTTCGCCGAGATCACCATCCCCGGTCTCGAAACACCGCCCATCCAGTACATCCGGGGCGGCAGCGAGTCACTGACCGTGCAGGCGCTGGTGGACACCTCCGACACGCTCGACGACGTCCGCAAGTCCTATGTGGACAACATCCGGAAGCTGATGCGGCCGCAGAACACGCTGCACGCGCCGCCGATCGTCAAGTTCGTCTGGGACAGGACGGTGTTCCGCGGCGTGGTGGAGAAGCTGGACGTGAACTACGTGCTGTTCGCCAAGAACGGCGTGCCGCTGCGGGCCCAGCTCGACCTGACCCTGAAGGAGTACCGGCCGGCGAAGGAGCAGGCCAACGACCCGCCGCGGTCGTCGCCGACGGTGGAGAAGAGCTACGTCGTGCGCCGCGGCGACACCTGGGACCGCATCTCCGCCGCCGTCTACCGGCGCCCGGACGTGTGGCGGGAACTGGCGCGCGCCAACGGGATCTCCGATCCCCGTGACCTGCGGCCGGGGCTGGTGCTGACCGTGCCCCGGCTGCCGTGAGGGGTGTGCGATGACCGCGCCCGCGGGCACGAAGCCCGAGCTCGCCGACCCGGACCGCTACGCGCCCGGGTTCGAGGTGGTGATCGACGGCCTGCAGGCCGATCCGACGACCCGCAACGACATCCTCGACATCAAGGTGCACCGCGACCTCGACGAGATGTCCGGCTTCGACCTGGAGCTGAACAACTGGGACGACGTCACCTTGAAGTTCAAGCACAGCGACTCCGAACAGCTGCGCATCGGCACGCGCGTGTCCGTCCGGCTCGGCTACGCCGACCAGCTGCTGACCGTCGGCACCGGAACGATCAGCTCGCTCGCGCCCAAGTTCCCGGACGCCGCGTCGCCGACCGTGTCGATCACCTGCGTGGACGGGATGCTCGCGCTCAAGGACCGCAAGCCCACCAAGGAAGAGGACAAGAACTTCGTCGGCAAGACCGACTGGGAGATCGCCGAGCAGATCGCCCGGCGCAACAAGCTGGCGGTCAAGACGACCCACGAGGGTCCGCGCCACGACCTCGTGGTGCAGAAGAACCAGTCCGACGCGCAGTTCCTGATGGAACGGGCGAAGCGGATCGACTTCGACTGCTACATCCTGCCGGACCCGAAGACGGGCGAGCAGACGCTCTACTTCGTCAAGCCCACCGACGGCCGCGACAGCGCGCCGATCCGGGTGTTCCGCCTCGCCTACAGCCCCGGCCTGGCGACCGGGCCGAGCGGGCAGCCGGCCGGGCTGGTGCCGAACCTGCTCGACTTCACCCCGACGATGACCGTGTCCAACCAGGTCAGCAAGCTCACCGTGCACGGCTGGGACCCGGTGAAGGCCGAGCCGATCGAGTACGTCGCCACCGCGAAGGACCTGCCCGGCGGGCAGGACCAGAGCGACGGGCAGAGCGGGCCGGAGGCGGCCGACAGCGCGGCGGGCGGCCGGCAGGAGGTCGTCGTCGACGCGCCGGTGCTCAGCCAGGAAGAGGCCAAGGAGCTGGCCATCGCGCTGCTGCGGGAGCGGGCGTACGAGTTCATCACCGCGACCGGCCGGGTGGCCGGGCTGCCGGAGCTGCGGCCGGGGGACAACCTGGAGATCTTCGGCCTGGGCAAGCGGTTCTCCGGCACCTACTTCGTCAAGCGCGTCGAGCACGCCCTCAACTCCAGCGGCTTCTTCACCACGTTCACCGGCCGGAAGATCTTCCAGGGGGAAAAGAAATGACGGCGATGCCCCGGGCCATGGCCACCGACCAGCGCTTCTACGGCGTCGCGCCGGCGGAGGTCGTGGCGAACGACGGCGACGACGAGGGCCGGGTCCGCGTCAAGTACTACTGGCTGGACGGCGGCGCGTCGATCAGCCCGTGGATCCGGGTCAGCCAGCTGTACGCGGGCGCGGGCTACGGCTCGGTGTTCGTGCCCGAGGTCGGCGACGAGGTGCTCGTCGCGTTCTTCCAGGGCGACATGCGCCAGCCGTACGTGCTCGGCGGGCTCTACAACGGCAAGAAGAAGCCGCCGGTCGCGCACAAGGACGGCGTCGACCGGAAGATCATCCGCACCAAAGCCGGGCACCGGATCCTCTTCGACGACCACGAGAAGGAGATCACCATCAGCACCGCGTCCGGCGCGACGGTGGTGCTCAAGGACAGCGGCGAGATCACCCTCGAGGCGAAAACGGTGACCGTCAAGGCGTCCGACATCGACCTCGGCGGCGGCTCGACCGAACCCGTCGTGCTCGGCAACGCGCTGCTGCAGGCGTTCGTCCAGCACACCCACCCGGCGCCGGGCGGGGCCACCGGGCCCGCGTCGCCGCTGCCGCCGTCCGTGCTGGCGAAGAAGGTGAAGGCGACGTGACCGAACCCTTCCTCGGCACCGGCTGGCGGTTCCCGATCCTGCCCGACGAGGCCGGCCGGCTCGCCTACGCCGTCGGCGAGACGAGCATCGAGCACTGCCTGCGCGCGCTCCTGCTCACCGCGACCGGCGAGCGCGTGATGCGGCCGGACCTCGGCACCACCGTGAGCGAGTCGGTGTTCGCGGCCGGCAGCGTGCAGAACCTGCGCGAACTGGAGCGGTCGGTCGCCGACGCGGTGCGCGACTTCGAACCGCGCGTCGAGCTCTCGAGCGTGCTGGCCGAAGCCGACCCGGCCGACGAATCGCACGTCACGATCTCGGTCGAGTACCGGGTCCGGCGCACCAACACCAAGGCCAACCTCGTGTTCCCGTTCTACCTCGGGATGACGGGAACCACGCCATGACGCTGCCCGTGCCGAAGCTCGACGACCTCACGTGGGCCGACCTGATGGCGGCCGTCACCCGCCGCATCCCGGCGGAGTCGGACGGCTTGTGGACGCTGCACGCGCCCGTCGACCCCGGCGTCACGCTGCTCGAACTGTTCGCCTACTTGCTGGAGCAGCGGCTCTACTGGCTGGACCAGGTGCCCGACGAGCTGATCGTCGCGATCCTGAAGCTCCTGGGCCTGGAGCCGCCGCGGCCCGCGCAGCCGGCGTCGACGGTGCTGGCGCTGACGCCCGAGTCCGACCTCCCGGCCGAGGTGCCCGCGGGCACCGTCTTCGCCCGGGACGCGGCCGCGGCCATCCGCTTCAGCCTCGACGACGACGTCACGGCGTTCCCGCTCGACGGTCAGGTCACGGTCTTCACCGACCGGGACCGCACCGCGGACCTCGCCGCCCGGCGCGGGGTTCCGCTGTTGGCGAGCGACGGTTCCGCCGCGTCGGCCCGGTTCACCCTGCCGCTGACCGGCGTGCACGACGGATCCGGCTGGCTGTCGGTGCTGTTCGAGCTGGACTCGCCGGTGCCGCCGTCCTGGTCGCCGCTCGCGGCTGACGCCGAGCCGCCCGCCGAGCTGACCTGGTCGTGGTTCCGCCCGAGCGGGGACGCCGCCGGCGGGTTCGACGAGGTCGAGGACGGCACCGGCGGGCTGCGGCGATCCGGCGTGGTGCGCCTGCGGCTGCCGAATTCGTGGTCCACCGTGCACCGGGGACTGGTCGTGTCGACTCCGGCGGCCACTTACGCGTCGCCGCCGCTGCTGCTGCGGCTGGCGGTCAACGTCTCGGCGGCCCGTCACCTCGAACACCGCACGGCCACCGGCTTCACGGACCAGACCGATGCCTGGCTGAAGCTGCCCGGGCAGCGTCTCGTGCTGCCCGACGCGGCCGGCCAGCTGCTCACCGCGGCGCTGGAACTGGCGGGCGAGGACTGGACGGCGGTCCCGGACTTCACGTTCGGCACGTCCCGCGACCGGATCTTCCTGCTGGACCGGGACGACGGCGCGCTCGTGTTCGGCGACGGGCTCACCGGCCGCGTCCCGCGCCCGGACGGCGAGGGGGTCGTCGAGTACACGATCGGTGGCGGCCGCGACGGCAATGGCGGCATCACCGACAACTGGCTGCCCGTCACGGCGGAGGCCGCGGTGCGCGCGGCGAACCTCGTCCAGGCCGACGGCGGCGCGGACCAGGAGACCCTGGACCAGGCCCGCGACCGGGCCGCGGGCGCGCTCGGCGAGGTGACCAGGGCGGTCACCGCCGAGGACTTCGTCACCCTCGCCGTGACGACGCCGGGGGTGGCGGTCGGCCGGGCGTATGCCGCGCTCGGCGAGCACCCGGGTTTCCCGTGCGTTGCGGTGCCCGGTGCGGTGACTGTCCACATCGTCCCGTCGGTGCCTTTCGGGGTGGCCGCACCGGAACCGGACCCGGGGATGCTGTGCGCGGTCGCGAAGCGGCTGGCTTCGGCGCGGTTGCTGACGGCCGAGGTGTTCGTGCGCGCTCCGGCTTACCGCGATGTGCGGTTGCGCGTCGACCTGTCCTGGACTCCGGCCGACCGGGTGCGGGTGTCCACAGTGGTCGGTGCCGCGCTGCGGCGGTTCCTCGATCCGCTGGTCGGTGGGGACGAGGGGACGGGCTGGCCGTTCGGCGAAGCTCTGCGGCCTTCGGCGTTGCTCCGGGCGGCCCAGCAGGCCCTCGGCGACCTGGCGGACGTGACGGCGGCGGCGATCGGCATCGACGGCGCGGACCCGGCGGAGACGTGCGACGACGTCGAGTTGCGTGCCGGGGAGCTGCCCGTGGTGCGTGAGGTGCGGACCCACGTGGTGCCCGCCGTGGAGCCGGGGGAGGGCTTGCTGTGACCGACGTCTGGTGGGCCCGTGACTCGGGCGAAGAAGCGCACCTGGTTCCCGGGCCCGGGCCGTCCGGGGTGCAGCCGGAGCTCGTCGACGCGACGCGGGAAGCGGTGCGGGCCGCCGTGCGCGACCGTATTCCCGGTTACACCCCGGACTGGACCAACCCCGACCGGCGGGATGCCGGCGTCGCGCTCGTCCGGCTCTTCGGCACCCAGGCCGAACCCGTGCTCGCCCGGGTCAACCGGCTGCCGGAGAAGATCCTCGCCGAGCACCTGGGCACCGCCGGCGTGCGCCGCCGCCCGGCCGCCGCGGCCGCCGCGCTGCTGGAGTTCACCGTGACCCCGCCGGACGGTGCCTCGGTGCTCGTGCCCGCCGGCTTCCAGGCCGCCGCGTCCGGCACCGACGGCGACATCGTCTTCGAGACCGGCCAGGACCTCTACGCCACTCCCGCCACGCTCGCCGTGCTCGCGGTGCAACGCGGCGGCGCGCTCGAACCGGTTCCGCTCGGGCCCAGCGGCCCCGGCCGCCCGTTCCCGCCGTTCGGCACCGAACCGCAGCCCGGCAACGCCCTCTGGCTCGGCCTCGACGGCACCGCGAGCCCGTTCCCGTCCCTGTCGCTGGGCTTCGTGATCGCGGCCGCGCCGCCGGCGCCCGCGGCCGCCGGCGGGCTCACCCCGCTGCCCGTCGCGCCCCAGCCGCTGCTGCGGTGGGACGTGCTGGACGGCGGCCGGTTCGTCCCCGCCGAAGTCGTCCGCGACGAAACCCGGGGCCTGCGCGCCAGCGGCACGATCGAGCTGCGGCTGCCGCGCACCTGGGCACCCGGGCAGCCGCCGACCGCGCGGCCCGGCCCGGCGTTGCGCTGGCTGCGGCTGCAGGTCACCAACGGCCTGATCACGGTCGCACCGCCGCTCGTGTCCGGGCTGCGGCTGAACACCGTCGCCGCCACCGCCGCGCGCACGATCTTCGACGAGGCCCTGGAACCGATCCAGGACCCGGCCACACCGTCGCAGCGGCGGCAGCTGCGGCTGAGCCAGGTTCCGGTCCTCGCCGGCAGCGTCGTGATCGAAGTCGACGACGACCCCGGCACTGATCTTTTCGGGACGGCCGAAGAGAACTCGTCGCGGTGGCAGGAGGTGCCGAGCCTCGCCGCGTACGGGCCGGACGACCGCGTGTTCGCCGTCGACTACGACACCGGGATCGTCACCTTCGGCGACGGCGTCAACGGCGCGCCCGTGCCGCCGGGTTTCCGCAACGTGCGGGCCGTGCGGTACCGGGTCGGCGGCGGCGCGGCGGGTGCCGTGGCGGCGGGGGCCGTCAACAGTGTCGTCACCGCGCGGCCGTTCGTGACCGGCGTGACCAACCCGTTCCCGGCCACCGGCGGCACCGACGCCGAGCCGGACGCCGATGTCGTGCGGCGAGGGGTGGGGGAGCTGCGGTCGCGCGGCCGCGCCGTCGCCCCCGCCGACTACGGCCTGCTGGCACTGCGCGCGCCCGGCGCGTCGATCGCCCGCGCGCACGGCGTGCCCGGCCTGCACCCGGACTTCGCCGGCACCCCGATCCCCGGGGTCGTCGGCGTGCTCGTGGTGCCGCCGATCGAGCCGGGCGCGACCGAGCCGCCCGTGCCGACCGCCGAAACGCTGCGCGCGGTGGCCGAGTACCTCACCCGTGAGGTCGCCCCCGCCGGCATCACGGTCGTCACCGGTCCGGTCGCGTTCCGGCGGATCGCGGTGGAGGCCCGGGTCGTGCTCGACGCGGACCAGGACCGGGCCGCCGTCCTCGCGCGGGCGGCCGACGCCGTGACCACGTACCTCGATCCCCTGCGCGGCGGGGAGGACGGCGGTGGCTGGCCGTTCGGCGGCGCGGTGCGGCACACCCCGCTCGTGCGCCGGCTGCTGGCGGTGGACGGCGTCCTGGCGGTGTCCGGGCTCTCGCTCACCGCCGACGGGCTGCGGCTGCCGCCGTGCGCCGACCACGCGATCCCGCCGGACGACCTGGTGTGGCCGGAGCGCCCGCTGCTGATCCCGGTGGAGGAGACGCCATGACGTGCACACCGACCACCGTCACGTTCCGGCTCCTCGACGACGTCGTCGGGTGGGACCAGGACGCCGTGGCCGACGTCGTCGGGTTCGACGACCCGGCCGGCGTCCGGCTCGCCCACGCCGGCTCGTCCCCGGCCGGGCCGACGCGCACGCAGCTGCTGCCGTGGTTCCCCGACCCGCGGCTCGCGCCCGGCTGCGGGCCGTGCGGCTGGTTCCTGCTGTCCGGCGAGCGGCTGCTGCGCCGCGACACGTGCGCCGGCGGCTGGCGGCCCGTCTGGGCCCCGTACTGCGACCCCCGGCTGCTGCGCGCGCCGACCGCGGTGGCCGTGCGCGGACACCGGATCGCCGTGGTCGACTCCGGCCGGGTTTTCGTGTGGCGCAACGAAGGCGACCATCTGACCGCGGTGATCGCCCTGCGGCACGCCACGGTCGTCGCGCTCGCGCAGGACGAGCAGCTGCTCGTGGCCGGCGCCCGGAGCGGCGAGATCCGGCGGTACGGCCCCGACGGACGGCTGGGCGAGGTCATCCGGCCGGACGTGTGCGGCGAGATCATCGGCGTCCGCACCGGACCGGGCCGCACGATCTGGCTGCTCACCGCGGACGGCGACCGGTTCAACGTCTACCGCGACGGTGTCGTGTCCTCTGTGGACGAGCTCGCCGCCGCACTGCCGCCCAGCTCGCTGAGCAGCGCGGACGAAGACGGCTTCTGCCTGCGGGAAAAGGGACCCGACGGCGACGTGACCTCCTGCTACGACTGGGCGGGCGAGCCGCGCGACGAACCGGTGGCGGCCTCGGGGGAGTTCGTGACCGAAGGCAAGTTCACCACTCACCGGATCGACAGCGGGATCTCACGCTGCCGCTGGCATCGGGTGCGGGTCGAGGCGGACGTGCCGGCGGGCACGGCGGTGTCCGTGGCGGTCGTCGTCTCGGAGGACGGCAAGTTCGCCGCGAGCGACTGGCAGACCGCGCCCGCCGGCGTCACCGACTTCCTCGTCGACCAGCCACCCGGCCGCTACCTCACGGCCCGGGTGGGGTTGTCCGGCGACTCGTCGGCGACGCCGGTGCTGCACCGGCTCCGGCTCGACTTCCCGCGCTCCACCAGCGCCGACCTGCTGCCCGTCGCGTTCCGGCAGGACCCGGCGGCGGACGACTTCACCGAGCGGTTCCTGTCGCTGTTCGACGCCACCACCGCCGAGATCGACCGGGTCGTCGAGCGCTACCCGGCGCTGCTCGACCCGGCGGGCGTGCCGGACGGGGCGCTGCCGTGGCTGGCCGGGCTGCTCGGCCTGTCGTTCGAGGCGGGCTGGGACGCGCCGACGCGCCGGAAGCTGATCCAGGCGGCGCCCGAGCTGTACCGCCGGCGCGGCACGCCCTGCGCCCTGAAGAAGGCGATCGAGATCGTCTTCGGCGTCGAACCCGTCATCGACGAGCTGGCCGGCGACCGCCACTGGGCGCAGGTGCGCGCGACCGCCACACCGTCGTCGGCCCGCGGCCTCGGCTCGGTGCGGCTGTTCGGCCGCTCGGCGGCGCGGCTGCGGCTGGGCACCTCGACGCTGGGCGGGGCGCCACTGCGGGCGTTCGGCGACCCGGACACCGACCCCCTCACGGAGCACGCCCACCGGTTCCGCGTCCTGCTGCCGGCCGGCGCGGCCGACGAGGACGCGGTGCGGCGCCTGGTCGTCCGGCAGGCGCCCGCGCACACGAGGGGATCGGTGCGCGCCGGCGGGACGGGGTTCGTGGTCGGCACGCGGTCGACGGTCGGGGTGGACACCGCGTTCGTCCCGCTGCCGCCGCCGGTGGTGGGCGGGGCGCGCCTGAACCACGACGGAGTACTGAGACCCGGGCCACGGGGTGCCCGCCACGGCGTGGGCGTCGGCGTGGTGTCCGCGGTCGGGGTCCACACGCGAGTGTCTTGAGAGGACAGAAGAGAGATGACCGAGGCAACGACACAGGAACAGCCCTTCCGCCGGCTGCGGTACTTCCACGGGCAGCTGCTGACCGCGCGCGACTTCCAGCGCGAGCAGGAGTACTTCCGCGAGAAGCTGAAGCTGCGGATGCGCTGCCTGCTCGGCTACGGCGTGGTGTGCGGGCTGCTCGTCGAACCCGCCCCGCCGGCCGACGACAAGGAGAAGCACGAACACCAGGCCCGGGTGCGCATCACCGCCGGGCTCGGCGTCGACTGCGACGGCAACGAGGTGGTGGTCCCGGGCGGCTGCGCGATCGACCTGTGGGACGCGCTGCACGAGGACGAGCGCACCGGCGGGACGACGGTGTGGGTCGGCGTCGAGTACACCGAGCGCGCGGTCGAGCCGACCCGGACCGTCTTCAACTCCGCCTGCTCGGACACCTCCGACTGCGACTTCGGCTACACCGAAGAGAGTTACTGCGTCCGGGTCACCACCAAGACGCCGCCGAAGGACGAGCGCTGCGAGACCTGCTGCACCCCGTGCGAGCACAAGGTCCTGTGGCTGGCCCGGATCGACGACGTCGACTTCGGCAAGCCCGTCGGCGAAGACCGGATCCACCTGAACGTCCGCCGCTTCTTCGGCCGGCACGTGCCGACCGTGATCACCGGGATCAACTGGCGCCACGGCCACACCTACACCGTGGACCAGGCCAAGGAGCTGCTGGGCACGCAGAAGAACGCGGGCGGGCTCGTCGTCGAGTTCTCCGACGACGTGCGCGTCGACAGCCTCCGCCGCGGCGTGGTGGAGATCCAGGTGATCGAAGGCGGCGCCGGCCGCAACGCCGACACCTGGTACATGGGCGGGCAGTTCGAGGAACCCACCGACAAGGACGGTGAGTTCACCCGGCGCTTCCGCTACCGCCAGACGACCCGCGAAACGCTGCAGGACGGCGACCGCGTGCTGGTCACGGTCCGCGCCGCGTTCCTGCTCGACCGCTGCTGCCGACCGGTGGACGGCACCAACGTCGGCGGCCGGGTGCCGTTCATCGGCCGGGTGCACGCCGACGCCGACGCGGAGACCGAAACCGGCCACGGCCACGACCCGAAGCCCGAGCCCGACCCGACCGGCTGCCTGGTGCCGCCGTCGGGCATCGGGCCGTGGACGTCGGGTACCGGCGCGGGCGGCGACGTCTTCGAGAGCTGGTTCTTCATCACCGAGGAGCGTTCATGAGCACCTCCGATTGCGGCTGCGGGTGCGGCGGCACATCGGCCTTCCCGGCCGCGTTCGTCCGGCCGCGGTTCTTCGCGGGCCAGCTGCTCACCGAAGACGACCTGTCCCTGCTGACCGACTACGTGGCCGGGAAGGACCGGCTGCACAACCGGATGCTGTCCGGCCCCGGTGTCGTGTGCGGGCTGGAGGTGTCCTGCGACTCGTGCGCGGGCGGCACGGTCCTCGTGCACCCCGGGCACGCGCTGGACTGCTGCGGCAACGACATCGTGTTGTCCTGCAAGGAGAAGGTCGACGTCCAGGCGCTCGTGCGGGAGCTGCGGGTGTCCTCGCCGGGAGTCGAGTGCGGTGACCCGTGCGACGACGGCTCGCGCCGCTTCGGGCTGTACGTGCGGTACGAGGAGAGCATGGCCGACCCGGTGACGCCGTTCGCCACCGAGGAGCCGTGCCCGTCGCCGGGGTGCGTGCCTTCGCGCGTCCAAGAGGGTTTCCGGTTCGTCGTCAAGTGCGACACGACCGACGACCACCGCTACAACCCCGGCACGCGGCTGCTGGAGCGGATCGGCCCGCTGGACAAGTACGAAGCGGTGCGCCTGCGTGCCCAGCGGCTCGGGCTGTACCTGGACGCGATGTCCCTGGCGAAGTCCGCTTCGACCCGGACGTTCGAGCTCGCCGCGGCCGACCGGGCCCGCTACCAGGAAGCCCTCGAATGGCTGAAGGGGAACACCGGAGCGGCCCTGGCCCCGCCGGTCGTCGCCGAGATGACCGAGCGCGTCCGCGCGGTGGCCGGCACGCTCGCCCGGTACGACACCTACGACGCCGAGGGGCAGCAAGGGCTGGACCCCGGCGACGTCGAGGACGCCCGGCGGGTGCTCGGCACCGCGTGCGACACGCTCGCCGGGACCGACGCGGAGAAGATGTGGCCCGAGCCGGTGCACCGTTCGATCGCGCTCGCCGTCGTGGCCGAAGCGCAGGCCCGCGTGGTCGAACCGGCCCACGACGCGCCGCTCGAGGTCCGCCTGCTGGCGCAGGGCACGCCGCTCGGCAACGTGCTGGAGGCCGAATTCCGGTCCGACCTGGTCCAGCTGCGGGAATGGCTGCTGGGGCGGCTCGACCGGGTGCCGGGGGTCGCGGACTGCACGCTGCGGGACCAGGTGCGGCAGGTGGCGGTGCCGCAGCCGCTGCCCACGCCCGAACCGGATCCCGCCCAGCGCCTGACGATCACCGGCCTGGACCAGCTCGTCGACGCCGCCGGCAAGCTCACGCGGCACCTTCAGCGGTTCGTCACCGACGCCGCCTGCTCGACGCTGAACCCGCCGTGCGGCGACTGCGCCGACAACGACGTGCTGCTCGCGCACCTGGAGCTGGCCGGCTGCGACGTCGTGCGCGTCTGCTCGGCGACGCGGGAGCAGGTCCTGCCCGGCGGGTCGGCGTACGGCGAGTGGCTGCCGAAGCTGTACCGGCTGCGGGAGCTGGCCGAGCGGGTGTGCTGCCAGCCGCCGCCGGTCTACCGCGAACCGACGCCCCCGGCCGACGGCCTGGTGCCCGCGGTGTACGTGGCGGGGCTGCTGGCCCGCTGGCCGCGCGACACCGACCTGGACCGGATGTGGAGCCTGCTGGTCCGGCCCGCGCCGGGGGAGACACCGCCGAAACCGATCCACGAGCAGGTCTACACCGTGCCGGACGAGGTGACCGACAGCCTGCAGGAGATGAACGCGCTGCGGGGGCAGGTGAGCGACCTCGTCGCGACCGTGGAGGCGTTGCGCGGGCAGCTGGACTCCGCGCGCGAACAGGTTTCGCGGGTGCGGGAGGAACTGCCGGACCGGCTGTCCGACCGGCTCTCGGAGCTCGAAAACGCGCCGGACTCCGAAGCCGCTTCCGAAGCCGCTTCGGAAGAGGACGAGGAGAAGCCGAAGCCGCCGCCGCGGCGCACCCGGTCGACGTCGAGCCGCAGCGGCGGTTCGGCCCGCAAGCCGCGGTCGGGTGAGTCGTCGTGACCGGTCCACTGCGCCCGGAGTTCCGCGAGGGCCAGGTGCTCGCCGCCGCGGACCTGGCGGCGACGGTCGCCTACGCCCGCGCGACGGCGGTCCGGCACGCCCGCCTGGCGCACGACTGGGGCATCGCCGACGGGCTCGCCCTGACCACCGAGAGCCGGACCGACCCGGCGACGGGCGCCCGGTACGTCGAGGTGAGCGTGCAGGCCGGGCTGGCGGTCGACGGGACCGGCCGCGAACTCGTGGTGCCGGCGCCGGTCGTGCTGTCGGAGGCGGACTTCGCGGCCGTCAACGGCGCCGACCGGGCGACGACCGAGCCGTACCCGGTGTTCCTCACCGCCGCCGACCGGGGCCGGCCCGCCACCGGGCCCGCGTCGTGCGCCGGCTCCTCGGGGCCGACACGCGTGGAGGAGTCCTTCCAGGTCCTCTTCCGGCGGCTCGGCGACGAACGGCTGGTGGCCGACCAGCAGCCGCCCGCGGTGAACGCCGCGCCCGCCGCCCCGCCCGTGCAGTGGCTGGTGCTGCTGGGGTTCGTCCAGTGGACCGCCGGGCACTTCACCGCGGCCTTCCCGACGGCCCGGGGTGTCGGGCCGCGGTACCTGGGCGTGCGCGCGGACACCGTGTCGGCCCGGTCCGGCTCACTCGCGCTGCGGACCCGCCCGGCGGTCCAGGAGGGGAAGCCGGCGCTGGTGCTGTCCGACGCGGACGCGCCGACGCTGGTCTACGGGCTGTACAAGGGAACCGGCGTCGTCGACCCGCTGCTGACGGTGGAGTCCAACGGCAACCTCACCATCGCGGGGAGCTTCTCCGGCCGGATCTCCGCGGGCAGCGTGCTGGCGACGTCCGGCAGCGCGACCGACGGCGTGGTGCTGCCGCTGCCGGCCGGGGTGACGCCCGAGGAGGTCGCCGACGGCCGGGTGTCGCTGCACGTCCACGTGACCCCGCGGATCCCGTCGACGGCGACGGGTTCGGCGCTGACCAGCCCGGCCGAGGCCACTGTGGACGGTGACCGGCGGGTGCGGTGCCGGATCCGGGTGTACGACCCCACGGCGGCCCCGGCGCAGGTCTTCGAACAGCCGGGTGTGGTCGACTTCCTGGTCCTGGCAACGGTCGCGGCGACGGGTGGGGGTGGCTGACCATGAGCCTCTTCGTGGTGTACGTGAAGAAGACCGGCCACGTCGTCGGCGCGGTCCGGGCGATCGGTGCCGCGGTGCCGACCGTGGCCGAGGTGGCCGGCGCCGAGCTGCCGGTGCGCGTCTCCCTCCTCCCGGAGGAGGTTGCGACGCTGCACCTCGACACTGGTGAGCTGGCCGTCCAGGAGGCCGACGACGAGCCGGGCGTGTTCCTCGACCCGCTCGCGTTCGGGGTCGAGCCCGTACCGGAAGGGCAACCGTCGAAGCCCGCGCTCGTGCCGCTGGTGGTGTCGAGCAAGCCGTTGGTGTTCAAGGACAATGGCCTGCGCGTCGAGGTCGACAACCCGGTCGGGACGGACACCGTCGTACGGGTGTTCATCTCCTATGGGCAGGCGACGACCGTGTTGCCCGGGCAGATCAACCAGGGTGACACCTTTACGACGCTCCCGACGGCCGTCGACGGCGACCCGCACGGCGTGCTGGTCCTGGTCCCCGGCTGGGCGGGCCGGCTGGAGAAGGTCGAGCAGCCGTGAGCGCGCCCACCACCGGCGAGATCACCGTGCGCCGCTGCGTGGTGCACGTGGTCCGGCGGGGTGGGTGGAGCTGGGGGCCCGATCCGCGTGGCCTCGTCCAGCGGGTGCTCGACGCGCTGCCGGAGCTGCTGGCCGCGGAGTTCGACGAGTACCTCACCGGTGAGGGGCCGGACCTGGAGATCACCGAGCCGGTGCGGCTGTCGGTCCGGCTGTCCGCGCCCGGGGGAGGGGGACTGGTGCCGGCCGGTCTCGTCGTCGAACCCGTCGCCGGTTCGCCGCGCGAGCCGATCCCGCCGCCGGTGCCGGTCACCGCGCCGCCGTCGGCCGAACCGTCTACTTTGGACCAGGATGCGCTCGTCGCCGACATCGCGGAGCCGACCGTGGCCGCGCTGTTCGAGGAACTCGCCGTCCGAGGCGAACTGGCGGCGTTGCTCGGACTGCTTCCCGAGGAGACCGTGCGGACGTACCTTTCGGCGCTGCTGGCCGCGACTCCCGGCGAACGTGCGGGTTCGTCCAATGCCGACACCGACGAACGTATCGGATCGGTCGTTGCCGGGGACTTCGCGGGACCCGTGGCCGAGCTGGCGGCGGAGCTGGCCCGGCGGCGGTCGCTGCCGTGGCCGCCGGCGACCCGCGCGGACCTCGCCCGGCTGCTGGAGCCGCCGCGCGGCGCGGACGCGACCCCGCCCGCCGCGGAAGGACCGGTCGAGACCGTGACCGGCTCGCCGCGACCGGCGGGTGAGGTGCGCGTCGGCTCGGTGCTGCCGTTCCTGCTGGCGGGCCCGCTGGCGCGGACCGGCTACCTGGACGCGATCGGCCCCGCACTGTCCGGAGTGGACTTGCTCGCCGAAGCGCCGCTGTTCGCCGCGGCCCTGGCGTACAAGGTGCTGGGCGCGCCGCAGCGGGGCTGGCGACGGGCGCCCGGCGACGACGTCGTGGCGGCGGCGTTCGCCGGGCTGGAATCGGTGCCGGATCTCACCACGTTCGCCCGCCGGGTGGCTCCGGCGCTGCCGGTGCTGGACGGTGTGCTGGCGCTGTCGCTGTGCCGCGGCCACTCTCCGGCCGGCCCGCTGCTGGTCGCGGGCGTGGACGACGGCCTGCTGCTCATCGACGGCGAAGGCCTGTTCCCGGTGGCCTGGGCGTCCACAGTGGAGGGGCTGCTGCCGCACTGGGAAGCGTGCGGCCGGCCGCCGGTGCTGGTCCGGGCCGGCCCGCTCCCGCCGACGTGCCTGCGCGACCTGGCCGCGGCGGGCGTCCGGTTCATCACGGACGCGCGCCCGGTGCGCGACGAACCGCTGACCCGGCTGCGGTGGCGCACTCCACTGTGGACGACCGGCGGCGTGGAACCCCGCCTGGCGGCGGACTTCCCGGGTGAGCGCGTCGACGAACTGGTGCGCACGGTGTTCGTCGAGCACCGGGCCGTACCGCTGGCCGCGGACCGGGCGCTGGACCGCGGTGTCGCGCTGGCGGCGTCGCTGGCGCTGGGCATGGTCGCCGGGCAGCTGTGGGGCGGCGACACCCCGGTCCTGGCCCTGACGCGGTTCGCCGACCTGGAGGCCACCGTCCGGTTCACCCGTGACGCGGTGCGGGTGAAGATCCCGCTGGGGCGCCGCCACACGGACCTGTGGCGGGGCGGCGCCCTGACCGACGTGCCGAACGTGGTCTGGCTCGGCGGCCGGACCCTGACCTTCTCCGGTGGCTGACGTGAGCGGACTGGCGGTCGAGCACCTGCGGGCGCGGATGGCGGAGCTGCACCGGGCACTGCGGATCGCCGTCGCGGCGCAGTCGGAGGCGGCCGCGGCGCTGACGCGGCCGGACCTGACCCCGTTCTGCGTGACCGACGACCAGGTGGACGCGCTGCTGGACCGCGTCGACGCGTTCACCGAGGCGATGACCGAGCCGCCGTCGCCGGTCCGTGCGGACCCGGAGTCCGAACAGCAGCTGCGGCGCCTGGCCGCCGCGCGCGGGGTCACGCTGCCGCTGGACGCGCTGGCGACCCGGTACGGCCTGTCGCGGGCCGAGCAGGACGCGCTCCTGCTGGTCGCCGCGCCGGAGCTGGACCCGGGCTACGAGCGCGTTTACGCGTACGTCGTGGACAACCTCAACCGGCGGGCGCCGTGCGTGGAACTGCTGGTGACGGTGCTCGGCGAGACACCGGCGGACCGGCTGGCGCTGCGCCGCGCACTGGGCGCGGCGGGCCGGTTGCGCCGCTACGGCCTGCTGCGGGCCTACGGCGAGGCGCCGGCCGAACCGGCGCGGGAACTGGCGCTCGGCGACGGCGTGTTCGAGTACCTGATGGGCTGGGGCGGTGACGTCGGCACCCTGGGCGACGACCCCGGCGAAGTCGCCCCGGCCGCGGCGGCGCCGCACCTCGAATCGGCCCGGCTGACCAAGCTCGGCCAGGCTCTGCACTCGGGCGACATCGACGTGGTCGGCCTGTGGGGGCTGCCCGCCGACAGCCAGGCCGACGCGGCCCAGGCGCTCGCGGCGGCGGCCGGGCGCCCCCTGCGTCGCGTGGGCACCGACGTGGCCCGCGACCTGCGGACCGCGGCCGCGCTCGAAGCGATCCTGTGGATCCCGACCGACGGCCGCGCCGCCCACCCGGACGAGCCGTTGCTGCGCTCGGGCGTGCCGCTGTGCCTGACGGGCGTGACGCCGTGGCGCCCGCCCCGGCTGCTGGCGGCCCGCACGTACGCGGAGCTGACGATCCCGGTCCCGGGCTTCCCGGAGCGTCGCGCGATGTGGTCGTCGGCGTTCCCGGTGCTGGACCCGGAGGTCCTGACGGACCTGGCCGCCCGCTACCGCATGAGCGGCGGCGAGCTCCGCGCGGTGGCGGCGGTCGCCGACGCGGACGCGCGCCTGTCCGGCAACGGGCACCCGATCACCGAGCACGTGGAGCCGGCGATCGCGACGGTGACGCGGGGCCGCACGAGCGGCGCGGTGCAGTCGATCATCCCGCGCCGGGGCCTGGCCGACCTGGTCCTGCCGGAGGCCCAGATGAGCCAGATCGCCGAGATCGCGTCGGCGTTCCGCGCGTGGCCGCGCATCGCGGAGTCGTGGGGGTTCGCCCGCAAGTCGGCGACGGGCGGGGTGAAGGCGCTGTTCACCGGCGAGCCGGGCACGGGCAAGACGATGTCGGCGGAGGTCGTCACCGGGATCCTGGGGCTGGAGCTGCTGAAAGTGGACCTGGCGCAGGTGGTGTCGAAGTGGGTGGGGGAGACGGAGAAGAACATGGAGGCGGTGTTCCGCCAGGCGGAGGACAGCCACGCGGTGGTGCTGTTCGACGAGGCGGACGCCCTGTTCGGCAAGCGCGGCGAGGTGAAGCAGGGAACGGACCGCTACGCGAACTTGGAGGTCGGATACCTGTTGCAGCGCCTGGAGGCGAGCGACGGGTTGATCATCTTGACGAGCAACCTGAAGGAGAACATCGACCCGGCGTTCACCCGGCGGTTCCACTTCGTGGTCCACTTCCCGCGGCCGTCGCTGGCCGAGCGTCGCCGGTTGTGGCAGCTGGCGTTCCCACCGGAGGCACCGTTGTCACCGGACGTCGACGTGGACGTGTTGTGTCGCTTGGACATGACGGGGGCGGGGATAGCGTCGGCGGCCCGAACGGCGGCCCTCGCGGCCGCTGACGCTGGTGCTGGTTCTATCGGGATGCGGCACGTGGTCCGCGGGGTGTCGCGGCAGTTCCAGCGGGAGGCTCGGTTGTTCCGCCCGGCGGAGCTGGGCCGGTATGCTGGGTTGCTGGCCGACAACGGGAGTGCGTGATGCCTGAGTTGATGCCCCCGCAGACGAAACCGGCGGTACCGGTGACCGCTCAGGAGCTTCGGGTTTCCGCGGCGTCCGATCGGGGGCACCGAAAGCTGGTGCTGGTGCCGGCGGTGGTGGGGAACGCGCAGGCCGCGAAGACGGCGATGGACGGGTCGTCGAAGACGGTGCCGTCGCATTTGGCGTCGACGTTGGCGGCGGGTCAGGACCGGGTCGGGAACGCCGCGATCGCGGGGGCGGCTATGCGGGTGGTCCCGATGGCGATCCCGAAGAAGGACAACTGCCCCGGCTGTTGACGTCCGGTGGTCAGCGTCCTGAAGTCAGGCCGTGCAACGCGGCTTCGGCCGCGTCCCGGACAGCGGGATCCGGGTCACCCGTGAACCGGCTGACGGGCTCGACGAATTCGGCCCAGCCGGTGATGGCGGTCGCCAGCAGCGCCGCACGGCGGATCAGGGGACGCGGAGATTCCATGTGCCGTGTCAGCAGATCGACGATGCGCTGGTCGTGCTGGTCCGGGGCGGCGGCAGCCACCGCATAAAGGCCCCGCATGACCCAGTCGACGTCGTCGGATCGGCTCAAGTAGTGCTCGGAGTTCTCCGCGTCGAGCATGTCGATGGAACTCGCGATTTCACCGGCGACCCGTTCCCGGTCAGGGCCTTCCACGACGAAGAACTGCACACCGGTGTCCCCATCGACGACCCAGCGCACGACGGTTCCACCGCCCGGCACCTGCCACTCGACCAGCTCGTCGCTGGAGTTGGCGCTCGGGACCCAGCCCAGACGGTCGATCAGGGCCATCGTTTCCTCGAACGGGTCCGCCACCCTCGGCACCAGCCGAACGGCGTTGTCCACAGCCACGATCCACTCCTCATTCACCGGGTGCGAGCAACAAGGGGGTCAGCTTAGCGATCAGATGCGCTTCGAACTTGTCGCGGAGGAACGCCTCGCACTCTTGTTCGTCCTTGAACAGCGGCTTCTCCGCCGCCATGAGGACCTCGAGGTACCGCACCGTGACGTTGAGCTCCTTCTCGTACATGGCTTCGACGTTGGCTCGCCGGACTTCGGCTCCGGCGAGACTCCCGGGAGGCAACAGGGCGTCCCGGGCGTGGCCCACGGCGCCCGGCGGCGACATCGGGTGGAGGGAGGTGACCACTTCCCGCACGGTGGTGGCCTGCGGTTGCTGCTGTCCTTCCACCGTGGTGCCACGCCGTCCCGCGGTCTCCCACGCCATGAAACCGGTGGGGAACGCGTGGGGACTGCGGGCTCCCTCGACGACGAACATGAGCCTCGTGACCGCTGCCAGTCGTCTGGCCTGCTCCGGGTGGTTCGCGAACTCGGGTCCGAGGGGTTTGTTCCGCAGAAGGTCGTGCATGCCCTGGCGGATGACCGCGGGTGGGAGCCCGGCCGCCTCCATGTCCTTCATGATGTCGCTGACGTTCGCCTTCTCTGGGTGCTCGGGGTCGGGTGCGTACGGGCCCGCGCCGTGCACGATCACGGGGCCGGGGCCAGGCCCGAACATCTGCTGCTGGCTGACTTCCTGGTCGCCCATCCGGATGTGCTCGCCGCGCATGATCGGCATCGGCGCCGCACCTTGCTGCATGGCGGCCGCCTCGACCGCCGGCGATTGTGCTTGCCGGAGCGGAGCGCCAGTGTCGATCTTCCCTTCGCCCCGAGCCCGGGCGTCCCGGATCGCCTGGACTTTGGCGGCGACCTTCGGGCGGCTGATCATGGCTTGTCCCACTCGCAGGAGAAGCTCGTGCAGCTTTTCGGCCGTGAACACCTTCCGCACCACGTCCGCGGTCGGGTTGATCTGCGCGCGAACGGAAATGAGGTTGGGGCCGAGCCGTTCGACCCACAGCCGGGACAGCCGGTGGGTCACGCGCCAGACGAGCAGCTGCGCGCGCAGCCGGATGCCCGACGCGTGCGAGCTGACCAGCCGCATGATCTTCGGTTCGAGTTCCCGGACCGCTTTGTCGAGACGCTTTTGCTTGTCTTCCTCCGGCTTCTGCGCGGCTGCCGGCTTCTTCTTGTCCTTCTCGGGGTCCTTCTTCTTGCCGAACTTGTCCTTGACCTTCTTCCCCGCGGCCTTCGCTTTGTCCTTCAGCTTCTTCGCCAAAGCCTTGACCTTGGCCCAAACCTTCTTGGCCAACCCGACGATCTTGTCCACAACCCAGTCAATAGCCTTGTTCACCGGCCGAGCCAGCTTCTGGAAGATCTCCTTGACCTTCGAGGCGATCCCCCCGATCCCCAGCAACGCAGCCAAAGCCCCGATCAACACCGGAATCGACCGAGCCAGCGCCTTCTCCACCAAAGCCGGCACCCCACCGGACCCACCCTTGGCGATCGCGATCACGGCATCCAAAACCGTGTTGACGAACTCGATGATCTGCTTGCCGTTCGTCACGATGAACCGGATGATGTCGATGATCATCTTGCAAGCCCGGATGAACGCCGACGCGGGATTGAACAGCGAGATGATCCACGTAACCCCGGCAATGATGATCGTAGGCAGCAGGTAAGAAACCAAGTTGTCGATCAAGTTCTTCTTGAGATCACCGACACGAGCCTTGAGGTCGTCCCACAACGCTCGAATCCCTCGCTTGCGAACCTCCAGAACCAAAGGCAGCGCGTGCTCGCCGACCTCGATGGCCGTCATCGCCTCCTTCGGCAACTTCCTCGCCAGCCGGGACCTCAAATTGGCCCACGACAACCCGATCAAGCTCGCGATCAGCAGCAGGATGCCCATCACGTCGAAGCTCGTCGGCAGCGTGATCCCCGCCGTCGCCGCCGTGCCGAGCAACCAGGACAGCACTCCCTGCTGCAAATGGCGGCCCGCGTTCTGCATGAACAGCTTCAACCCGCCGCCCACCGCCGAAACCAGGTTGCCGAGGAAACCGATCGGGTCGCGAAGGATCCCCATCACCGCCTGCGCGGCCTTCGCCAGCACCCCGAGCAGCAGGTCCTTCAGCTCGAGGATCGTCTTGATGACGCCCTTGATGCCGTCGAGAGCCTTGTCGACCAGGCCCTTGTTCTTTTCCTTCTCCGCGGCGATCTCGTCGTCCACCGCCTTGACTGCGTCGGTGTACTTCGTCGCCAACGTGTCGACCAGCTCGGTGCTCTTGTCGTCCACCGACTGGGTCAGCTCGTCGAACTTGTCCGCGAAACCCGCCGCCGCCTGCTTTCCCAGTGCTTGCAGGTCCTTCGGGAGCTTCCGCACCTCGGACTGCAGCTCGTCGCGGCCCTTCGCGATGCGCTGCTTGGCCCGCGTCAGCTCGCGGCCGATCGTGTCCGCCACCGCCGAAATGACCCCGCGCATCCGCTTGACGTAGTGGTCGCGGGCGACGACGAAGATCAGGTCCGCTTCCGCCGGCAGGCCGAACAGCTTGTCCTTGCCCCACCGGAGAGCGCCCAGGGGGCCGCCGTAGCGGCGGTCCTTGTACTCGTCCATCTTCTGCCGGTGTTCGGCGGTGAACGCGTCACGCGCTTCCTTCTCGCCCTGGGTGAACTGGTCGTCGACGAGCTTGTCGAGGCCGGTCAGAATGCCCTCGACCTCGGTCTTCATGGTGTCGAAGACCTTCTGCAGGACGGCCGTGACCTGGGCCCGCTTCTCCTCGTCGGTGGCCTTCGTGGCCTGCTTGCCGCCGCCGACCTGACGTCCGGTGCGCACCCGCTGCCCGGCGATCGCGCCCATCGCCGCCGTGCCGAGCCCCTTGGCCTGGGCCGTGGTCTGGCGCAACTGCTGCGCTTCGTTCTTGCGCAGTTCGGGCGGGGCCGTCTCCGAATGCTTCTCCGCGGTCTTCTTGTCCTTCAGTGCCGCGCCGAACGCCGGTTCGTTCGACTTCCGCAGCTGCTGCTCGGTGACCTGGTTGCCGGCCATCTCGCGGTCGACGCCGGCCGGCCCGGCGGACAGGTCGGTGGCCGACGGCGGCAGCTTGTCCGGCGTCGCCTTGGCCGGGTCCGGGGTGGCCGGCGTGCCCGGCGGGCGGTCGGCGGCCATCGGAACGACCTGCTTGGTTTCCGCCGCGGCCGTGTCCGGTGGCGCGGCCGTGGTGTCGGCGATCTGCTCGGCCGAGTCCGTCTTGCCCTCGCCGACCCTGCCCTGCACCTCGGCCTTGATCTCGGCGGGCTTGCCCGAGCCGGCGAACTCGTCGGCCTGCTCCAGGTTCTTCGGCGCCTTCTCGGCGATCGCCTTCTCGACCGCCTTGACGAACGCGTCCTTGTCGAACTCCTTGGGCTTGGCCTCGTTCATCTTCTCGGCGTTGGCCGTCTTGCCCTGCGCGACCTCGTCGTCCTTGGGGGGCACGGACGCGGCCTGCGCCGACGTCGCTTCCTTGTCCGCCGGCGGGTGCGATCGGGCCACGGTGTGCTTTTTGTGTGCGACGTCCTTTTTGAGCACCGCGAACTTCGGGTCCGTGGCCGGGCTCCGCGCCAGGCCCGCGGCCACCGCGCCGTTGCCGACCTTGTCCTGCGACTCCTTCCGCGACGGGTCGCCGAGCGGTTTCTTGTCACCCGCGCGCAACGCCGCCAGCGCGGCGGCGTTCGACGGTGGCAGCTGGGGAGGCTTCCGCCGCGGCCGGTCCTTCACTGCCACCGGTGTCGTGGCGGGGGTCGTCGTCACCGAGGGGAGCTTCGCTCGAACCCTCGGTGGCGGTGGCATTTGCCGGCTCTCCTCCCGCGACGGGAACCCTCGGACAGCGTCGCAGGAGGCCGTCACCAGGTCGTTGCGGGAACGTCAGCGCCCCGGGTTTGGGACGCCGGGGGAGTGGGTAGGCGGCTGAGGAGACCGGAGGTGAGAGTGACTGCTGATGGAGGCCGGGTCCGGCCCCAGGACCTGCTGAGCGTGACGGTGCACCGACCCGGCGGCGAGGCCGAGGTCCTCGAGGTGACCGGCGAGGTGGACCTGCTCAGCGTCCAGGTGCTGGACGACGCTCTCGCCGAGGCGCTCGCTCGCGGACCCGCGCTGCTCGTGATCGACCTGACCGGCGTGTCCTTCCTCGCCTCCGTCGGCATGACGGTCCTGCTCAAAGCCCACCGCCAGGCCGGCGACGCCACCCGGCTGCGGGTCGTGGCGCCCGCGCGCGGCACGGTGGGCCGGGCGCTGGAGCTGACCGGCTTGACCGACGCGCTGGGGGTCACCGGCACCCGCGCGGACGCGCTCGCGGACTGACGGTTCCGGGCCTGGCGGCCTGCTTGGGCGCCCCGGTGATCGGTGGTGGAACGCGCCGATCGCCGTCCCGCGGAGCCGACCGCTGCCCGGGAAGATCGTTCGCCCCGGCCGTTCGGCGTCATTGACTTCGGCTTCGGGCGCAAGGTAGCGTCTGCTCGTCGGGCACCTGAAACCTTTCAATCGCCTGGCATCGCAGTATCCCCTTTTCTTTTGAGCGCTGCCGTAACCGCTTCTCCCAGAGTTGAAACGATTCATCGTCGAATCCAGGCCGCTCGCCGACGGCCGTCCCCAGGAGCTGCCGTGCGCCCCAGATCCCGCCGTCTCCTCGCCCTCGCCGCGCTCGTCGTCGCGGCGACCGCCGGAACCGCCGTCCCGGCCCAAGCTGGGAACCCCTTCGCCGCCACCGGTCTCCGCGCGAACCACCTCGACCGGCCGCTGGGCACGGACGACACCACCCCCGAGCTGAGCTGGCGGACCACCGCCCGCGACCAGACCGCGTACGAAGTCCAAGCCGCCACCTCGGAAGCGCGGCTGGCCCGCCCCGACCTCTGGGACACCGGCCGCGTCGCGGGCACCGCCACCGCCCTCGACTACGCCGGCCGCGCCCTCGGCAGCCGCCAGCGCGTCCACTGGCGCGTGCGGGTCTGGTCGGGGCCCGTCCCCTCCGCCTGGAGCGCCCCCGGCTGGTTCGAAACCGGCTTGACCGACCAAAAGGACTGGTCCGCCGGCTGGGTCGCGAACAGCCGGTGGCAACTCGGCGCGAAGCCCGCCCAGCCCGTCGTGGTCACCCTCCCGAGCCAGACCGCGCGGTACGTCAAGCTCGACGTCACCAAGCTCGGCCTCCCGCTGGCCGAACAACCCCTGGACAGCCAGAACCGGATGGTCACCACCGGCGACACCCGCCGGTTCCCCGACGTCACCTACCGGCTGCAGCTGGCCGAACTGCAGGTGCGCGACTCGGCCGACCCGGGCGTGAACTTCGCCGACGGGCGCCAGAAGTACGTCACCGCTTCGGAAACCCAGACCGTGCGCAAGGAGTGGGAGCCCGGCCTGGTCGCCGACGGCCTGACCACGTCCAACCCCGAGGACGCCGGCAACGCCGGGTACCAGAGCGCCGCGCACACCGGCCCAGACGCCGACGTCTCGCTCACCCTCGACCTCGGCGTCACGCGGACCTTCGACCAGGTCGTGCTGTACCCGCGCACCGACACGCTCACCGCCGACGGCAAGACGCCGAACTTCCCGGTCGACTACACGGTCCAGACGGCCGCCGACGGCCCGTTCACCGTCGCCAAGACCGTCACCGGCCAACCGGCGCCCGCGACCTGGCTGCCGCCCGCGCTTCCGGTGTTCGCCAAGGACTTCACGGTGCCCGGCCGCGTCGCCAGCGCCCGCCTCTACGTCAGCGGCCTCGGTGTCTACGTGCCCAGCCTCAACGGCACCCGAGTCGGCGACGCCGTCCTCGAGCCGGGCGACAGCGACTACGCCGACCACGTCACCTACGCCGCCTACGACGTCACCAAGCAGATCCGCGGCGGCGCCAACACGATCGGCCTCGCGGTCGGCAACGGCACCGCGGACGCGCTGCACACCTCCGGCCGCTACCGGAAGTTCGCGCGCACGACGAGTGACCCGCAAGTCATCGCGCAGCTTGAGTTAACGCTAACAGACGGGACGACCAAGCGGATCGTCACCGACGAGAGCTGGCGCACCACACTCGGCGCCACGACGGTGTCCCAGTGGTACGGCGGCGAGGACTACGACGCCCGCCGCGAGATCCCCGGCTGGGACCGCCCCGGCGCCGACCGCCGGACGTGGTCGCCGGTGGTGCCCGCGACGAGCACGGCCAAGCTCACCGCCCGGCAGACCGAACCCGTCCGGGTCGTGGAACAGCTGCCCGGCAAGGAGATCTCGCGTCCGGCGCCCGGCGTGCGCGTCTACGACGTAGGCCGCAATATCGCCGGCCTGCCCCAGGTGACGCTCGCCGCGCCGAAGGGCACGTCCGTGCGGATCTACCCGGCGGAAGCGTTGCGGGACGGGCACGTCGACCAGTCCATCAGCAACGTCGGCGCGCCGATCTGGGACAGCTTCACGAGCAAAGGCGGGAACCAGACCTGGCACCCAGACTTCACCTACCACGGCTTCCGCTACCTCGAAGTGGCCGGCGTCCCGGAGGACGCGCAGCTGTCGGTCACCGGCCTGCGCACCATGGCGGACAACGACTCCGCCGGGGACTTCGACTCCTCCGACGCGACCCTCGACGGCATCCACCGGCTCACCCGCGCCGCCGTCGAGAACAACATGCAGAGCATCCTCACCGACTGCCCGAGCCGCGAAAAGCTCGGCTGGCTCGAACAGGACCACCTCGCGTTCGACGCCCTCGCCCGCAACTACGACGTCCAGGCCTACCTCGGCAAGATCGTCCAGGACATGGCCGACGGCCAGGAGGCGAGCGGCCTGGTGCCCAGCACCGTGCCGGACCACGTGACGCTCGCGGGCTCCTACCGCGACGACCCGAACTGGGGCGGCGCGCTGGTCCAGGTGCCGCTCAAGGCGTACCAGGTCTACGGCGACAAGGAACCGCTCAGCCGGTTCTACCCGGCGATGCGGCGTTATCTCGCCTACCTGCAAGGACAACCGGCGCGCTGGGTCGACGGCGTCTACGACTACGGCCTCGGCGACTGGATCACCACCGAGAAGCCGGCCATGCCGAGGGCGATCCCCAGCTCCTTCGGGGTCTGGGCGGTCGAAGACGGCCTCGCGAAGGTGGCGACGGCCCTCGGCCAGGACGCCTCGACCTACCGCGCCCAGGCCGACGCGCTGGCGAAAGCCGTGTGGGCCAAGTACTACGACGCGGCGACCGGCCTGTTCGGCGGCGGCGGTCAGGGGGCGACGGCCCTCGCGCTCGACATGGGCGCGGTGCCTGCCGACCTGCGGGCCGGCCAGATCCAGCACCTGGTCGACACGATCGAGGCCGCCGGCTGGCACCTGGTGATGGGGGAGATCTCGTTCCCGTCCGTGCTGCGGGTGCTTTCGAACGCCGGGCGCGACGACGTCGTCTACCGGATCGCCACGCAGACCACGAGCCCCAGTCTGGGGCACCAGGTGCAGGCCGGGCTGACCGCACTCGGCGAGACCTGGGACGGCGGCAGCGGCCAGTCGCAGGACCACTTCATGCTCGGCGCCATGGACGGCTGGCTCACCACCCGCCTGACCGGCATCGGCCAGGCCGCGGACTCGGCGGGCTTCCGGAAGCTGGTGATCGACCCGGCGGTCGTCGGCGAGCTGACTTCCGCTTCGGGTAGCTACGAGACCCCGAACGGCCGCGTCAGCACGGCGTGGACCAAGTCCGACCGCGAGTACCGGCTGACCGTCACCGTCCCGCCGGGCAGCACGGCCGAAGTGCACATCGGCGACGCGGTCCACCACGTCGGCGCGGGCACCCACACCTTCCGGCAACCCGTTTCGCGCGGCTGAAAGGCAATCCCATGCGCAGGACACTGATGTCCCTCGTGCTCGCGGTGGTCACCGCCCTGAGCGTGAGCACCCCGGCCACCGCCGGGCACGACACGCCCGGCTTCGACCCGGCCGCGTTCGCGAACCCGCCGAAGGACAGCCTCCCGGCGATCTACTGGTACTGGAACAACACCATCACCGCGGACATCACCGACCGGCAGATGGCGGAGATGCGCGCGAAGGGCGTGTACGAGGCGGTGATCTTCCCCCTCGGCGGCGACTCGATGAAGCCGGTCTTCCTGTCCGAGGACTGGTTCACCCTCGTCGGGCACGTGCTGCGCGAGGCGCAGCGCACCGGCATGAAGATGTGGCTGTTCAACGACAACAACTTCCCGAGCGGGCGCGGCGCGAACTACGTCGTGAACGGTGGCACCCTCGGTGACCGGACCATCCCGGCGCGCCCGGACCTGCGGCTGAAAGGCCTGCTGCGGTCCACGCGGATCGTCACCGGGCCCTCGAAGCTGAAGCTCGCCGAGACCTCGGGCCTGAGCGTGGACACCGGCAAGCTCGTCGTCGACCCGGCCACCGCGCCCGGCGCCGCCCCGCTCACGCCCGGGACGGGGTGGACCGACTACACCGTGAGCGGCAAGGTCACGCTGACCGCCGGTGGCGTCCAGCTGGCGGTGCGCTCGGACGGCACCCACGGCTACCTCGTGGACGTCGACGCCAAGGGCGCGGCCAGCGTGTACAAAGTGGACGGTCCGAACCGGACGCGGCTGACCACCGGCGTCAACACGCCGGGCTTCACCCCGACCCACGTCCAGACGATCAACGTCACGGTCTCGGGGAACACGATCACCCCGAAGATCAACAACACCGTGCAGCCCGCGGCCACCGACGCGAGCTACCCGACCGGCGCCGCGGCCGTGTCGGCCGAGGGCACGCAGCGCTCGCTGTGGGACGACCTGACCGTGACCGCGCCGGACGGCGCCAAGCTGTGGACGTCGACGTTCGACAACGCCACCGCGCTGGCGGACTTCGGGCAGACCCGGGTGAATCTCGCCGGCGTCACGGCGGCGGCCGCGCGGCCGGTGGGCACGACCGCCGCGGTGGAACTGAAGGGCGACACCTGGCAGGTGCCCGCCGGGACGTGGCAGGTCGACGTCTACGCGCAGGTCCTCCTGCGCGACGACTCCAGCGGGTACGTCCGCGGCTACCTCGACCTGCTCGACCCGAACGCGACCGACGCCTTCCTGAGCATCGCGCCCGAGGAGTACGCGCGGCGGTTCCCGTGGGCCATGGGCACGGTCGTGCCCGGCTTCTGGGACGACGAGCCCTTCATCGCGTCCGCGCAGCCCCACCCGTTCAAGCGGCTGCCTTCCTCGCCCGGGCTCGCCGACGCCGTCCGCGCGGCCGGCGGCACCCCCGGCGTCGCCTACACCGCGGCGGCCGACGGCCTCGACGCCGTCGCCGACCGGGCGGCCGGCTCGTACTGGCGAGCCGTGAACAACCTCTTCGCCACCAGCTACTACCAGCGCGAAGCCGCCTGGATGGACCGGCACGGCCTGAAGCTGATCACCAACCCGCTGCTCGACGAGCAGAGCCCGCAGCAGCGGATGAACTCCACCGGTGACCTGGCCAAGGACAACCAGTGGGCGCAGGTCCCCGGCAGCGACATGATCACCACCGACTACACCGCCGGTGAGCAGACCACGTTGGGGCGCAACGCTTCCTCGGCCGCGCACCAGAGCGGCGCGCCGCGGACGCTGATGGAGACCTTCGGCAACGCGGGCTGGCAGGTGGCGCCGGACTACATGCACGCCACCGTCGGCGCGCTGGCCACCCGCGGGGTCAACCTCACCTTCCTGCACGCGATGTACACCGACGAAACCTCGGTGACGTTCGCGCCGCCGTTCGGCCCGCGCAGCACGTTCTGGGAGGACATGCCCGACGTCGACGCGTGGATCGGCCGCGTGATGGAACTGGGCCGGGGCACCAGCCTCGCCCGGACGGCGCTGATCCAGCCGCAGCGGGCGGCCGAGCAGACCCGCGTTTCGGACAGCGGCCACCAGCTGGACAAGGACTTTTCCGCCACGGCGTACGCGCTGGAACGCGGGCAGGTCGACTTCGACCTGCTGAGCGACTCGTCGCTGTCCGGGGATCCGGCCGCGCGCTTCCAGGCCGCTGTGCGCGGCGGCACCCTGCAGGTCGGCCAGGCGGGCTACCGGCTCGCGGTGCTGCCGCGGACGCCGGTCCTGGATCTGGCGACCGCACGCACCCTGGCCAAGTTCGTCCGGACCGGCGGGCACCTGATCGCGGTCGGTCCGCTGCCGACGCGGGAGGCGGCCGGCCGCGACGCCGACCTGGCGCGCGAGCTGCGGACCCTGTCGGGGGCGGTCACCCTCGTCACCGACGTGAACGCGATCGCGGGCCTGGCGCAGAACGCCGGCTTCGGCGCGGCCCGGCTGCAGCCCGCGGCCGACGCCGTCCGGGTGTCCCGCACCGGCCGGGGCGCGGACACCGCGTTCCTGCTCAACAACGAAAGCGACGCCGTGGTCACCACCACCGCGACCTTCGCGGCCGGCGGCACCCCGGAGATCTGGGACCCGCGCGCCGGCACCACGAAGGCCGCCACGGCGTACTCGGCCGGCCGGGCCACCACCGGCGTCCCGATCACGCTCCAGCCGTACGAGACCCTCGGTGTGGTGTTCCGCAAGGGCGTGCGCGACACCGCGCACCTGACCGACGGCACCCTGCCCGCCACCTCGGTCTCGGCCGACCGGCAGGGGATGCGGGCGGCGGTGACCGCGACCGCGCCCGGCACCTACGCGCTCACCGGGCAGGCGGACGGGCGCACCTACCGCGGCACCGCGCAGGTCACCGACCCGCTGACGCCGATCGCCCTCGACGGGCCGTGGACGGTCCGGCTGGAGCAGGACGGCGCCGTCGCCACCGAACGCCCGCTCGGCTCGTGGACCACCTTCGCGCCGACGTTCTCGGGCAGCGCCGTCTACACGACGACGGTGACGCTCACGGCGGCCGACCTCGCCCGTCGCAAGCTCGTGCTCGACCTCGGGGAGGTGCACGACCTCGCCACCGCGACGGTGAACGGCACCGAGCTGCCGGCCGCGTTGTGGCACCCGTACACAGTGGACGCCACGAGCGCGCTGCACCCGGGTGTCAACGCGATCAGCGTCCGCGTCACCAACACCCTGGCCAACTCGCGCAACAAGATCCTGCCGTCCGGCCTGATCGGCCCGGTCGCGCTGCGCCCGCAGGCCGCACTCACCGCCCGCTTGGAGCCCACCCGATGACCGTCAGCAGACGCACCGTCCTCACGATCGGCGCCGCCCTCGGTGTCGGCGCGACCCTCTCGTGGGCCCCGCCCGCCCTCGCCGCATCCGGCAAGCCGTTCGCGAAGCAGTTCGCCAAGCCGGACGCGTCGACCGCGGCGAAGTTCCGCTGGTGGTGGCCGCACGGCCTGGTCGACCTCGGCGAGATCGCCCGCGAGGTCGACCAGATCGCCGACGCCGGCTTCGGCGGGGTCGAAATCCAGGACGTCCACCACAGCGTCCAGACCGTCCTGGACCCCGAGCACCACGGCTGGGGCACGCCCGCCTGGCTCGCCGCGGTGGAAACCGCTTTGCGGCGGGCGAAAGCGCGTGGCCTGACCGTGGATCTCGCGATGGGCCCGTGCTGGCCGACCGCGGTCCCGACCATCACGCCCGACGACGTCGCGGCGAGCAAGGAGCTGGCCCACGGCGTCGTCACGGTCACCGGCGGCTACAGCGGCCCGCCGCCGGCCGCGCTGGTGCCCGCCGAACCCGCGGTGGGGAAACAGGACCTGATCGCCGTCCAGGCCGCGTTGGTGGTCGGTTCGCCCACGGCCGCCACGGTTGTACTGGACCCGGCGTCGGTGCGCACCGTGGACGTTCACAACGGACAGATCGACTGGACCGCGCCCGAGGGCACGTGGATGCTGTTCGCGTACTGGGCCCGTGGCTCGGCGCAGCAGCCGGAAGCCGGTCCGCACACGGCACCGCTCGCCTACGTCGTGGACCACTTCGGTGCCGCGGGCACGAAAGCCGTGCTGGACGAGTGGAACTCGACGATCCTCACCCGCGCCATCCGCGGCCTGCTGAAGGACGTCGGCGGTGACCTGTTCGAGGACTCCCTGGAGATCGAGACCGACGCGACGATCTGGACGCCGGACTTCCTCACCGAGTTCCGTCGCCGGGCCGGGTACGACCTGCTGCCGTACTTGCCGGTCGTCGTGCAGCGCAAGGGGAAGTACCTGTTCGCGTTCGACTCCGACACGTCGAACCACGTGCGTGACGACTACAACCAGGTGCTTTCCGATCTCTACCACGAGAACCACCTGCTCCCGATCCGGGACTTCGCGCACCGGCTCGGCATGACGCTGCGCGGGCAGCCCTACGGCCTGCAGACCGACGCCCTCCGCAGCGCCGCGCTGCTGGACGTGCCGGAAAGCGAGTCGCTGGGGTTCAAGAACCTCGACGACTACCGCGTGCTCGCCTCCGGCCGGGACATGGGCGGCCGCCGGCTGCTGTCGTGCGAGTCCGCGGCGTACGCGAACGGCGCGTACAACACCACCTGGGACAAGGTGCTGCAGACGATGGGCAGCGTCTTCGCGGGCGGCGTCAACCAGGCCGTGCTGCACGGCTTCGCCTACGCCATGGCGCCCGGCGCGGAATGGCCCGGCTTCGCGGCTTTCTCGCCGTACAACGGCAACGGCATCGGGTACGCCGAGGCGTGGGGCCCGCGCCAGCCGACGTGGGGGCACGTGCCGGACATCGCCGGCTGGTTCGCCCGCACCCAGCTCGTCCTGCGCACCGGGCGGCCGCAGGTGGACCTCGCGTTCTTACGCCAGAAGGGCTGGACGTCCACCGGCATCGGCGCGCCGTGGGCGACCAACGACGGCATCCCGGCCGGCTGGACCCACGGCTTCCTCAGCGAAGGTGTCCTCGACCTGCCGAGCGCGGTCGTCCGGCGCGGCAGGCTGGCGCCCGACGGGCCCGCCTACAAGGCGATGATCCTCGGCGGCGACCAGTTCCACGGCAGCGAGCACACGCTGTCCGTCCACGCGGCGCAGCGGCTGCTGGACTTCGCTCGCGCGGGGCTGCCGACGGTCGTCATCGGCACCTGGACCGACGTCCACGCCGAGGGGATCGCGCAGCCGGGGGAGAACGACCGGCTGCGATCGCTGGTCACCGCGTTGGTCGCGCTGCCTTCGGTGCGTGTGGTGCCGGACGCGACCGGGATCCCGGCCGCGCTCGCCTCGCTGGGTGTCACGCGCGACGTGGAGCACGACCCGTCGACCGTGATGAGCGTGCACCGGATCGACGGTGACACCGATTACTACTACCTCTGCAACGCCCGGCACGCGGAAAACCGCAAGATCACCGCCGTCACGCAGGACGTGTGGCTGACGGCTCAGGACCGGAACGCGCAGCCGTTCGTGCTCGACGCGTGGACCGGCGAGACCTCACGATGGGGCTTGTTCTCCCGTAGTGGCGACAAGATCCGGGTTTCGGTGTCGTTGAACCCGGGCCAGTCGGTGATCGTCGGGCTGGCCGCCGGCCGCGGTCCGCACGCGGTGTCGTCCGACGCGCCGGAGGTGCGGGACCACGACGGGAAACTGGTGGTGCGCGCTTCGGCGGCCGGCACGTACTCGACCACGTTGTCGACCGGTCGGGTCGTGCGGACCTCGGTGGCCGCTCCGCCCGCGCCGATCGCACTGTCCACTTGGGACCTCGAAGTCGAGGACTGGCAGCCCGGGGCGACCCCGACGTCGACGCTCAAGCCGAAACGGCGGTTCTCGTTGTCCGCGTTGGCGGCTTGGCCGTCGATTCCCGGACTGGAGGACGTGTCGGGGGTGGGGCGCTACCGGACCACCGTCGACCTGGGCCGGTGGGACCGCGGGCTGGGCGCGTACCTGGAACTGGGGGAGGTGTTCGACACCTACCGCGTGTGGGTGAACGGTGCCGCGCTCCCGCCGTGCGACGTGCTCGACCCGGTGGTCGACGTCGGGCCGTGGCTCGAGCCCGGGCGCAACAGCATCGAAGTGGAAGTCGCCACCACGCTGAACAACCGGCTCCGCGTGAGCCGTCCCGCCGTGTTCGCGATCGCGGCGCGGCAGGCCTACGGGCTGGTCGGGCCGGTGCGCCTGCTGCCCTACCGGCAGGAGGAGATCCGACGAAGGTGACCAGACGCACCGCGCTCAGCCTTGGTGCCGCCCTCGGCCTGGCCGCCGTCGTCCCGTGGGAGGCGTCGGCTGCTCAGGTCACGCCTCTTCGGCCCGTCGCGCTCGGCGGGGTCCGGCTGCTGGAAAGCCGGTACCTCGCGAACATGCGCCGGACCGTCGCGTACCTGAAGTTCGTCGACCTCGACCGGCTGCTGCACACCTTCCGGCTCACCGTCGGCCTGCCCACCACCGCCGAACCGTGCGGTGGCTGGGAAGCGCCGGACGTCCAGCTGCGCGGCCACACCACCGGCCACCTGCTGTCCGGCCTGGCCCTCGCCGCCGCCAACACCCGCGACGCCGAACTGGCCGCGAAGAGCACCCGGCTGGTCGCCGCCCTGGCCGAGTGCCAGGCCGCGGCGCCCGCCGCCGGGTTCACCGAGGGCTACCTTTCCGCGTTCCCGGAGTCCGACTTCGTCAACCTCGAAGCCGGCAAGTCCGTGTGGGCGCCGTACTACACGATCCACAAGATCCTCGCCGGCCTGCTCGACCAGCACCGGCTGCTCGGTACCGCATGCGCCCTCGACGTCGCCCGCGGCATCGCGCGCTGGATCGACGCCCGCACCGCGCCCCTTTCGCGCGATGCCATGCAGAAGGTGCTGCACACCGAGTTCGGCGGGATGAACGAGGCTCTCGCGAACCTCTACGCCGTAACGAAAGACCCCTTGCACCTCACGCTGGCCCGCCGCTTCGACCACGACGAGATCTTCACGCCGCTCGCCGCCCGCCAGGACACCCTCGCCGGGCGGCACGCCAACACCGACATCGCGAAGATCGTCGGCGCGGCGGCCGAGTACGACGTGACCGGCGAGCAGCGCTACCGCACGATCGCCACGTACTTCTGGGACCAGGTCGTGCACCACCACAGCTACGTCATCGGCGGCAACGCCAACGCGGAGTTCTTCGGCCCGCCGGACCAGGTCGTCAGCCAGCTCGGCGAGAACACCTGCGAGAACTGCAACAGCTACAACATGCTCAAGCTCGGCCGGCTGCTGTTCCTGCAGGACCCGACCCGCACCGAATACCTCGACCACTACGAGTGGACGCTGCTCAACCAGCTGCTCGGCGAACAGGACCCGGACTCGGCGCACGGCTTCGTCACCTACTACACCGGGCTGACGCCGGGGACCCAGCGCCAGGGCAAGCAGGGCGTGACGTCCGACCCCGGCACCTACAGCAGCGACTACGGCAACTTCACCTGCGACCACGGCACCGGCCTGGAAACCCACGTCAAATACGCGGAGAACATCTACTTCGCCTCGGGCGACACGCTGTCGGTCAACCTGTTCATCCCGTCCACAGTGGACTTCCGCGGTGCGTCGGTGCGCATGGAGACCGAGTACCCGTACGACGAAACCGTTCGGCTGCGCGTCGACGGCTCCGGCGAGTTCGCCCTGCGCGTCCGGATCCCTTCGTGGGTTTCACATCCGCGGCTGACCGTGAACCGCGTGCCGGTGGCCGCGACCCCGGGGCGGTTCGCGACGATCCGGCGGCGGTGGCGCGCGGGCGACGTCGTCGAGCTGCGCCTGCCGATGACCCCGCGGTGGCTGCCCGCGCCGGACAACCCCGCGGTGTCGGCCCTGACGTACGGCCCGCTGGTGCTCGCCGCGCGGCACGGGTCGTCGGTGCCGCCGGTCATCCCGACCGTGGACCCGCGCTCGCTGCGGCGGGAGCCCGGCCGGGCGGAGTTCAGCGTGGCGGCCGGTGCGGAGCGCCTGCGGCTGAGCCCGTTCCTGGACGTGCAGCACGAGCACTACAGCGTCTACCTCGCCGCGAAGCCGGACCGGCTGGCCCCGAAGACCGTGGCGGTGTACCCGCTCGGCGCGAACCTCGCCGAGTCGACGCGGCGCTGGCCGGCCGCGGTGCGCGCCGGCGGTGCCGCCGCGGGGGAGCGGGGGATCGAGCTGAACGGCGTCGACGGGCACGTCGAGCTGGCCCCGGGCCTGCCGGCGAACCTGACCGAGCTGACCGTGTCGATGTGGGTGCGGGTGGACGCGCTCGTCAACTCGGCGCGGGTGTTCGACCTGGGCTTCAACGCGCAGTCGTACTTCTTCCTGACCCCGCGCACCGGACTCGGCGTGGCGCGGTGCGCGATGAAGCTGGGCGGCATGGAGGCGGAGGACTACGTGGACGCGGCCGTCGCGCTCCCGGCGGGGGAGTGGACGCACGTGGCGGTGACCGCGGGCACGGGGCTGCGGCTGTACTTCGGCGGCGAGCTCACCGGGGCGAACCCGGCCCCGAAGATGAGCCCGCTCCTGCTGGGCGCCACGCAGCTGAACTACCTGGGGCGCTCGCAGAACCCGAAGCACCCGTACCTGAAGGGCGCGGTCGCGGACTTCCGCCTGTACGGCCGGGCCCTGGGGGCCGCGGAGATCCGGGCCCTGGCGAACGGGGGTGCGTGAGCGCCGGTCGTCCGGGTAGTCCGGTGCGCGGTGCCGGCTCTCCACGGGTTCGTGGTCGTGGCCCCTTTGCCAGTCTCGACACACTCCGCGAAGCCGTCGTGTACGCTGGGTGGTGTCCGAGAGCATTTCGAGCGCGAGTGGTCGAACCTGCGCCGTCCTCGGCCCCAATCCGGCCGATGTCGACAGCCGAGGACGGGAGCACCGACATGTCGTCGGGCTCGAACACCACCACACCACTTACCACCGGACGACGCTTGCGGCCGAAGCCGGCGGCACCCGCCACGGGACACGACGACGACCAGGTCGTGCGGCTCACGCTGGTGGTCGTCCCGCCGGAGACCGGCTCCGAAACCGCGGAGCAAGTCCTCGCGACCGCCGCGAGCGCGGACAACGCCGACGGCGGCGCGCACCTGCTCGCCTCCCGGGGCGGCCGCGTGCCGCTGCCCGCCTGACCCACGCCACCTCCGGTGGCGTCCACGAAAGGATCGCCCGATCACTGCTTCCACAGTGGACAGTTCGCTGTTCAGCCACCCCGTCGCCGAGGAACCCCGGCCCGGCACGCTCACCACACCTCAAGACGTCCGGTACGGCGGCCTGTTCCGCCAACCCGTGTACACCCCGGCACCGTCTGCCGACGGCGCGCCCGGACCCGGCCCGCAACGCCGTCCCGGCCCGGTGGCCCACGACCCGTCCGGCCGCCGCGCCCGTCGCTGACACCGGTTCGGCCGCACACCCCGGGCTCACGCGGTGCGGTGCTGCAGACCTTGGACACCACACCGGAACGCAGGCGGTGACCAGCCGCCGGAACCGGAGCGCGTACGCGGTCAGCCGGTAAACCGGTGGTTCCGGCGACGCCCGGCACCTATCGTTTCGCCGTCGGGCGAAAGGCAGGGGGAAAGCGGGATGCGGCTCGCGGGGGTGCGGTGGCGGGCGTCGGTCGGCACCGCGCGGCTGGACGGCGTCGATCACCGCGTCGTCCGCCCGCGGCGGCCGATCCGGGACGCCGTCCTGGAGGAAGACCGGTTCGGGGCGCAGTTCGCGGTCGGCAAGGACGCGGCCGTGGACTTCGCCGCCGCCTGGTGGCTGGCCGCGCGGTCGCCGCACAGCCTCGTCCACCTGCCCCTGCGCGCGCCGGCATCGGCGGGCCGGCCGCTCGACCTCGTGCTCCTGCACCACCGCCTCGGGTTCCGCGTGTCGAGCTGGAAGGGGCTGCGGGCCCGGCTGTCCCCGCCCGCGGCGACCACCGTCACGCTGCCGCCGCGGCCGTTTCCCCTCTTCGATCGTGCGGACCACGAACGGTTCTTCCACCGCGACTTCCGCGACCACCTGAGGTACTCCTTCGCCGCGGACACCTTGTTCGTGATCGGCAGCCGGCGCGCTTTCGAACTCGCCGGCGAAGAGGTGCGCTCGCTCGTCGAAGACGGTCCCGCCCAGCTCGCCGCGGGTGTCCACTGGTGCGCGGAGATCGGCCTCGGTCCGTGGAAGCAGCACCATCGGAGAAACCCCGCCGCGCTGCTGCACGTGTACCACCGCGACCCGCGCTGAAGAACCCGGCTGCCGCGCAGGACTGGACCACCCCTTAGAGACCCCTGGGGCAGCGCCGGAGAACCGGCACCCGGAGGTACGATCTGCCGATTCGCACCATCGTTGAAGGGTTCCTCCGTTGACCGAATCACTAGCGCAGCGGGTGAAAACGATCCGCGTCGTCAACGGCCTGCGCCAGCCGCTCCTCGCCGTCATCGCCCGGTACCCGGCGGAGTTCCTGGTGCGGCCCGGCGGTGAGCTCGAGATCCGCGAGACGGCGCCGCGCGGCGGGTACGTCGAGCTGACCCTCGACAACGAGGAGCAGACCGGCCTGCGGATCGACACGGGCGAGTCCGCCACGACCGAGGTCTTCCTCGACGGGGAGCCGCAGCTGCTGCCGTCCGTCGTCCTGGACGGGACGCGCGAGGCGGTTTGGCGGGATGTCGAGGCCGCTTTCGGCAGCCTGCACGTCTTCGACACCCGATCGGGGCCCCGGACGGTCCGGCTCGAGGAGAAGAACGGCACGACCACCCTGGTGGGCGCGGGCCGCGAGCCGATCCGGTTCGCCGGCGTCGGGGTGAACGACTGCCCGACCGAGCTGATCATCGAGACCGACGGGCTGCGCATCCGCGGTTCCCACGGCTCGGCTCGCTAGCCTGGGCGGATGAGCGGACTGCCGGTGGCGGCCGGGCAGGTGGTCGTGCGGCGGTTCACCGCCGCGGACGTGGCCGAGTTCACCGCGTACCGCTCGGATCCCGAGGTCGCCCGGTACCAGGGCTGGGCCGCGCCGGTGCCGGAAGCGGACGCCCGGCGGCTCGTCGCCGAGTTCGCGGCCGCCGAAGAAGGCGCGCCGGGCTGGTTCCAGTACGCCGTCGAGGTCGGCGGGATGCTGGTCGGGGACGTCGGAGTCTGCTTGGCGGACAACCGGATGCAGGCCGACCTGGGGTTCACGATCGCCCGCGCGCACCAGCGACGCGGCTACGCGACCGACGCGGTCCAGGGCGTGCTGGACCGCGTGTTCGCCACCGGGGTCCGCCGCGTCTCCGCCGAGTGCGACGCGCGCAACACCGCGTCGGCGCGCCTGCTGGAGCGGCTCGGATTCAGCCAGGAAGGGTTTCGCCGCCGGCACACGTGGCTCAAGGGCGAGTGGACGGACGACCTCCTGTTCGGCCTGCTGGCCGAGGACTGGCACGGCGCCGCGGCCGGGCCGGCGATCTTCGCGTGCCGGCCCAACCTCCTGGTGGCCGACGTCGTCGCCAGTCTCGGGTTCTACGCGGACGCTCTGGGCTTCGCCGTGGGCTGGCGCTGGTCGGACCGCCGGGGCCGGTTCCTGCACGACGGCGAACCGCACGAACCGGGCACCGCGCTGGTCGCCCGGGACAACGTCCAGCTGATGCTGACCCAGGTCCCGGGCGCGCACACGACCCGCCTGCACCTCGACGTCCACACGGCCGCCCAGGTCGACCGCCTGTTGCGGGAGTGGCGCGAGCGCGGGGTGACGTCGCGGAACCGCCGTTCGTGCGGCCGTGGGGGATGTACGAGATGCGGCTGACCGACCCGGACGGGAACGTCCTGCGGGTCAGCTCGCCGCCCGCGTCGTAACCGAGCGAGCTCCGTCCGGAGCCTTGACACCCACGCCCACCCATTCATACATTCGTCGTCACTTTGTATGAATGGAGGTGGTCCGCATGCGGCTCGGCCAAATCGCCGTCGTCCTCGGGGGCAGTGCCGCCGGGCTCTGCTCCGCCGGCGCCCTCGCGCCCTACTTCGACCACGTCGTCGTGCTGGAACGCGACGAACTCCCCGCCGGAGCCGAGCACCGGCGCGGGGTGCCGCAGAGCAAGCACCCGCACTTCCTGCTGAACTCGGGCCGCCGCGCGATCGGCGCTCTCTTCCCCGGCTTCGAAGCCGACCTCGTCGCCGCCGGCGGGTTGCACCTCATGCCGTCCATGGACGCCGCCTACCTCGACGGCGTCGGCTGGTCCGCCCGCAAGCGCAGCGCGATGACCATGGTCTACAGCTCGCGGATCCTCATCGAACGCGTCCTGCGGGACAAAGTGCGCGAACTGCCCAACGTCACCATCCGCGAAGGCGTCGCGGTCACCGGACTGACCACCCGGGACGGCGCGATCACCGGCGTCGACACCGACGACGGCCGCCTCGACGCCGACTTCGTCGTGGACGCCCTGGGCCGCGGGTCCTCCGTCGGCGCGTGGCTGGCCGCGGCCGGCTGGCCCGAACCGGAGACCAGGACGCTCGACGCCAAGGTCACCTACACCTCGCGCTGGTACGACCTGCCCGCGCCGCGGCCGGAGTCCTGGTGGTGGCGGCACCTGGTGATCATGCCGACGCCGGACAAGGGCGCGCACCCCGAAGAACACGACTACCTGGTCAACTTCTTCCCCGTCGAGGGTGACCGGGTCATCGCCTGCATGGGCTCGTGGGGCCTGCCGATGCCGCGCACCACCGACGCGTTCGTCGAGACGGCCCGCCGGGTGCGGACGCCGTTGTTCGCCGCCGCGATGGACCGGTGCGAGCCCACCTCGGAAGTCCACCTGACCCGCTCGACCGGCAACAAGTGGCGGCGCTACGACCGCCTGCGCACCCCGCCGGCGCGGCTGGCGTTCGTCGGCGACTCGATCTGCGCGTTCAACCCGTTCTACGCCCAGGGCATCAGCTCCGCGGCCGGGTCCGCGCTGCTGCTGCGCGAGCACCTCGCCGACGCAACCCGGCTCGACGGGAAATCCGCCGCAAAGTTCCTTGCTGCGCAACGCAAACTGCTGAACGTGCCTTGGCGGCTGGCGATGGCCCGCGACCAGGGGTACGAGTGCGCGGAGGGCACCGAGAAGCCGCCCGAGTGGCGGCGCCGGATCCTCGCCGCCATCTCGGCGCCGGCCTTCAGCCTCATCGTCGGGGCCGCGCGGGAGGACGAAGCCGTCGACGAGCACTTCGCCAAGGTGTTCAACCTCGACGAGTCGCTGGGGGAGATGCTGCGCAACCCGCGCGTGCTCGGCGGGCTCGTGCGCTACCGCGTCCGCGCCGCGCTGGGCCGGCACCGGGTCCCGTTCGGGTTCGACGCCCAGGCCGAGCCGCCCGCCACGGACTATTCGACGGCGACCGCGCGATGAGCCCGGCGTGCGGGCCGGACGCCGAAGCCGTCACCCGCGGTCTCGGCTTCGACTGCCACGACGTCTCGCCGGTCGTCTCGGTCCGGCTCCCGTGGGACCTCGCCCACTGGACGATGCCGCTGCTCGAACTGCTCGTCGTCGGCGGTGCCGTGTTCGCGCTGGTGCACGCGCTGCGCCGGTACCGCGCCGGTGATCCGGTCAACCTGGCGCTGTGGTGGGCTTCGCTGGTCTACCTGTTCGTCACCGAGCCGCCGCTGTACTTCCCGGAGTGGTTCGGGCTCGACCGGGTCTACGGCTTCATCTTCGCCCACAACGAATTCACCGTGCAGTTCATGGCCGACCGGCTGCCGCTCTACATCGTCGCGTTCTACCCGGCGTTCAGCCAGCTCGCCTACGAGCTGGTGCGCGCGCTCGGGATCTTCCGCGGCCGGGGCCCGCTCGCCGGGTCGGTGGCGGTCGCCTTCGTCTGCCAGGTGTTCTACGAGGTCTTCGACCAGCTCGGCCCGCGGCTGGGGTGGTGGGCGTGGAACCCGGGCAACCGGATCGTCAACCGGCCGGCGCTGGCGGCGGTGCCGATGACCAGCATGCTGCTGTTCGCGTCGGTTTCCTTCGGTGCCTTGACCTACCTGGTGGTGCGGCTGGCCGGCGGCCCGCGCCGCGGGTGGTCGCTGACCTGGCGCACGGTCGTGGCCGGCGTGCTCGCCCCGCCGGCGATGGCGATCGCGGGACTCCCGTCGAGCCTCTTCGACGGCAACGCGGACGCGCAGGCGTGGATCCTCGGCGTCGAGCTGGGCCTGGTCTGGCTCGCGGGAGCGTGGATCATCGCCACGAACCGGGCCGACCGCCCGCCACCGTCGGCCTTCGCGCGGGTCTATCCCGCCGGCTACCTGGGTGGGCTGGCGGCGTTCTGGGTCGCCGCGGACGGCGACGGCCCGGCCGGGAGCGTTCCCTACGTGCTCGCGTGCTTCGTCGCGGCCGGGCTCGTGCTGGTCGCGCTGTACCGGAACGAGCGGGCCCCTGCTCCCGGCTGACACCGTCCGGTCGGGAAAGATGGGCCGCATGGGGCACCACGGCTGGCGGGGCAACCCACCCGGCACCGAAGACGAGGCACGCCGCCGGATCACCGACGCGGCGACGGCGTGCCTCGACCGCGTCGGCCTCGCCAAGACGTCCCTCTCCGACGTCGCCGCCGAGGCCGGGGTGACGCGGCAGACCGTCTACCGCTACTACCCGGGCCTCAACGACATCCTGCGCGCGGTCGCCCTGGCCGGCGTCGAGGAGTTCGCCGGGCGGATGGAACGCCACCTGACGTCCTTCGCCACCGCGGTCGAGGTCGCCGTCGAATCGGTGGTGTTCGCGGTCCGGACGCTGCCCGGCGAGCCCCACCTCGGTCTCCTCCTGCAGGCGGGCGAGGCCGACTTCTTCACCGAAGCCGTGCTGTCACCGCTGGCTTTCTCCTACGGCGCGAGGATTCTCCGGAACGTGCCGGTCGACTGGGCGGCCGCCGGCGTCACCGGTGACGCGGACTTCGAGGGACTGGCCGAAATCCTGATGCGCCTCTTCCAGTCCTACCTGCGCTACCCCTCGTCGCTCACCGAAGACGGGATCCGGGCGCTCGTCCGGCGGTGGATCGGGCCGGCGCTGCGCGGGTGACGCCTCAGGCGTGGGCCGGCAGGGAGACACCGGTGAGGCGCTCGGACTCGGTCCACAGCCGCTCGGCCACCGCCTTGTCCAGCGCGCGGCGCGTCGGCTTGGCGGTCGTCGCCGGGCCGACCAGTGCCCAGCGGGGTCCGTAGTAGCCGCCTTGCGTCGCGTCCGGGCTCGTCGCCGCGTACAGCAGGGGTTCCGCGCCCCGCTCGACCCCTTGGGACGGCACGAGCTTGAACGCCAGCGAGGTGAGCGGGCCGGGCCCGCGCCCGTCCAGGCCCGGGCCGGACGTCTGCAGGTTGGTGCGGGTGTAGCCGGGGTGCGCGCCGGTCGAGAGGAGCGGCCAGCCGCGCTCGGCCGCGATCTCCGCCAGCCGCAGCGTCAGCATCAGGTCGGCGAGCTTCGACTGCGCGTAGGCGCGGTTCGGGCGGTACTCGCGTTCCGCCTGCAGGTCGTCGAAGGCGATCCGGCCGGCGTTGGCCATGCCGCTGCTCATCGTGACGACTCGCGGGGCGGGCGCGGCGAGCAGCAGCGGCAGCAGGCGCACGGTCAGCGCGAACGGGCCGAGGTAGTTGCTGCCCAGCTGCAGCTCGAAGCCGTCGGTCGTCTCGACCCGCCGGGGCGGGGTCATCACGCCGGCGTTGTTGACGAGCAGGTCGAGGGGCCGGCCGGCGGCGATCAGCCCGTCCGCGAACTCGCGCACCGAGGCGAGGTCGGCGAGGTCGATCCGCCGGACCTCGACGTGGGCTTCGGGGTACTCGGCGAGGATGTCGCGACGAGCTTGTTCGCCCTTCTCCGGCGTCCGGACGGCGAGGACCACGTCCGCGCCGGCCGCGGCCAGCCGCTTGGCGGCCTCCTTGCCGGTTCCGCTGTTCGCGCCGGTCACGACGGCGCGCTTCCCGTGCTGGTCCGGGACCTGGTACATGGCACACCTCTCTAAGTACCGCTGGTACGTTACGACCCCCACGATAACGTACCGGCGGTTCGTTGACAACGTACCGGGGGTACGTAAGATGGGAGAGGTGAACTTCAAGCGCGCCCGCACCGACGAGCAACGAGCCGAGCGGCGGCGCGCGATCCTGGCCACCGCCGACGAGATGCTGACCGAGATGCCGGTCGCCAAGCTCAGCTTCAACGAGCTGAGCCGCCGGGTCTGCCTGGCCAAGGCGAACATCGTGCGGTACGTCGAGTCACGCGAGGCGGTCCTGCTGGAACTGCTCGACCGGCACATCCGCGACTGGATCGCCGAGCTGGCCGGCTCGGTCCCCGCGGAAGGCGGCCCTCGCGAGCGTGGAGACCGGCTGGCGGCGGTGCTCGCCGAATCCCTCGTCCGCAGGCCGGTGCTGTGCGACCTGATCAGCTCCCAGGCGACGGTGCTGGAGCACAACGTCTCGACCGAGGTGGCGCTCGAGCACAAGCACGCGCTGCTGCGGGCCGTGGAGTCGCTGACCGCGGTGGTCCGCCGGCACCTGCCCGAGTTCGACGACCGGGCCGCCTACGAACTGGTGTCCACGACCAGTCTGGTCACCGCGGCGGCGTGGCCGCACAGCCGGCCGTCCGAGGCGTTGCAGGCGGCTTACGCGCTGGATCCGGCGGTGGCGGCCACGCGGGTGGAGTTCACCGAGCTGGTGGGCCGGACCCTGGAAGTGACGATTTCCGGGTTGCTGGCGCGCGCGGGCGATCGGTCCGCCGAGGTCGGCTGAGGTCGGGCGTTACGGCTGATCGACCTTGCGCACCGACGTGGTGTCGCAGGTCAGCGGTGTGCCGTCGGAGGCCGTGGGGGCGAGGGGCGGGACGACCCTGCCGTGCTCGTCCACCAGGACCGAATGCGGTTCGCCCGCCTGGAAAGCGTGCCGCTCACCCCACTGGCGCAGCGTCACGATCACGGCGAACAGGTCGCGGCCCGCCTCGGTGAGCGCGTACTGCCGCCGTTTCCCCGATGGCGCGTCGACCTGGGCGAGCAGGCCGTGCCCGGTGAGTTTGCGCAGCCGGTCGGTCAGGATGTTGCGGGCGATGCCCGTGCGCTGCTGGAAGTCGGTGAACGAGCGGGCGCCGTCCATCGCGTCGCGGACGATCAGCAGGCTCCACCGGTCGCCGATCACGTCCGCCGCCCGCGCGACCGGGCAGGTCGGGTCCGTCCACATCGCGTCTCCCATGAGTTGCGTAATGAAACCATTCTCGCCTACGCTCCGAAGAGTTGCAAATCGCAACCAATTGGAGGTCGGGTGGGACGCGGGAGAAGGCTGTTGCTCGCCGTCGTGTGCGGCGTCGCGGTCGCCGGCGTGTACGCCGGACAGCCGGTGCTGGGTCCGATGGGCGACGACCTCGGCGTTCCCCGGGACTCGGTCGGCTGGTTCGTGGCGGTGGGACAGCTCGGTTATCTCGCCGGGCTGGTGCTGCTGGTGCCGCTCGGCGACCGGCTCGACCGGCGCCGCCTGATCGCCGTCCACCTGGGCTTGGTGGCGGCGGGATTGGCGGTCACCGCGGCCGCGCCGGTCGCGTGGGTGGCGTTCGGCGGGCTCGCCGTCGCGGGGCTCTTCGCGGTGGTGGTCCAGACGACGGTCGCCTACGCCGCGTCGATCGCCCCGCCCGCCGAGCGCGGGCGCACCCTCGGCGTCGTCACGTCCGGCGTGGTGGCCGGCATCCTCGGCGCCCGGGTCCTCACCGGCACCCTGGCCGACCTCGGCGGCTGGCGTGGCAGCTACGTCGCGCTCGCGGTCCTCGCCGCCGTCCTTTCCCTGCTGTGCCTCGTTTTCCTGCCCGCCGACGGCCGGACCGCGACCGAGTCCCACCGGCGGATACTCGGGTCGCTGGCCGGGCTCTTCACGCGGCCGCTGTTCCTCAGCCGCGGTTTGATCGCCTTCTTCCTCTTCGCGTCCTTCGGCACGTTGTGGAGCGGGATGGCGCTGCCGCTGGCCGGTGAACCGTGGCGCCTGAGCGAAACGCAGATCGGGCTGTTCGGTGCCGCCGGGCTCGCGGGCGCGCTGGGCGCGGCCCGCGCCGGCCGCTGGGGCGACGCGGGACACGCCGGCCGCGTCACCGGTCTCGCGCTCGTGCTGCTGCTCGGGTCGTGGCTCGCCATCGGTCAGCTGGGCTGGTCGTTGCCGCTGCCGGCTTTCGGCGTGCTGCTGCTCGACTTCGCCGTCCAGGTCGTGCACGTCGCCAACCAGCACGCGCTGACCACCGCGTTCCCCGGCCGCACCAGCACGGTGATCGGCGGGTACATGGTGTTCTACTCCCTCGGCTCGGCAGCCGGCGCCGCCGCGACGACCGCGGTGTACGCCGTGGCGGGCTGGCCGGGCTCGACCGTGCTCGGTGCGGCACTGGCCGGCGCCGCGCTGGTCACCTGGGCGGTGGCAGCTCGAGGTGCTCGCGCAGGGTCGCGCCTTCGTACGCCGTCCGGTGGACGCCGCGGTCCTGCAGTTCCGGGACCAGCCGGTCGACGACGTCGTCCAGCGCGGCCGGGACCAGGTGCGGACCGAGGTTGAACCCGTCCACCGCGCGGGTCCGCACGTACCGCGCCCGCTCGTCGGCGACTTGGCCGGGTGTGCCGACGAAACCGTGCCGGCGGGGCTGGACTTCGAGGACCAGCTGGTGGATCGACAGGTTCTTCGCCTCGGCCAGCTCTCGCCACTTCCGGATCCGGTCGAGCTTGCCGGTCCGCTCCTCGACCGGGATCGTCCCGCGCGACAGGTCCCGACCCCAGTACTGCTCGAGAAAGCCAGCGCGCGCCGGGGCGTGATCTGCCGGCGCCGGATGTCCTCGGCGCGCTCGGCGGCGTCGGCCGGGGTGTCGCCGCCGCGCGCTTCCGGCCGCCACTCGGCGCGGGCATCGGCTCGAGAACCCGCTCGGTGAGGTGGAAAGGCTTTGGCCGGTTCGCCGGGCTCGATCGCGTTGGCCGGGGTGCTTTCCGGCCGCGCCCGCGGCGGTCGGTGCGGTGGCGGTGCCGAGAAGATCACCGCGAAGCGTCCGCATGGTGCGAAGAAACCGGGACAACCCGGACCAAACACCCGCAAGCCCGTGACTTCCCGCCCACATCCTGAGACGGTTGAATGATCACCGACGCCCCTCCCTAAAGTCCCGATCGTCACTCGATCGGCTGAACTCCAACTCCAGAAGGTGCTGTGTCCGCCCCCTCCCTCCCGCCGCTCGCGGCGCGCTCCCTGCCCGCCGCGGTGTGGCGTGCCGTCCGGACCGGGCGGTGGACGCCCGTCTGCGCGGTGCTGATCGTCGTCATCCTGCTGCTCGCCGCCGGGGCCGATCTGTTCGTCCTGGCCGAAGGGCAGAGCCTCACCCCGGACATCGGCACCCTCGGCCCGACCGGCCTGCCCGCCGGGGCGCTCGGCGGGGTCAGCGGCGCCCACTGGTTCGGCGTCGAGCCGCTCACCGGCGTCGACCTCTTCGCGCTCGTCGCCCACGGGGCCCGGACCTCGCTGCTCGTCGGGCTCGGTGCCACCGTGCTGGGGACCGTGCTCGGCGTCGTCATCGGGGTCAGCGCCGGCTACCTCGGCGGCTGGTGGGACCGGCTCGTCACCTGGACCGCCGACGTCATCCTCGGCTTCCCCTACCTGATCTTCATGATCGCGCTCGGCGCCGTCCTGCCGGTGGACTTCCCCCGGCAGATCACGCTCGTCGTCGTGCTCGGGCTCTTCGGCTGGCCGCGCATCGCGCGCATCGTCCGCGCCCAGACCCTGACGCTCGCCAAGCGGGACTTCGTCGCCGCGGCGCGGGTCGTCGGCGGCGGGCCGTGGCACGTCTTCACCAAGGAGCTGCTGCCGAACCTCTGGGCGCCGGTCATCGTCGTCGCCAGCCTGTCCATCCCGTCGATGATCGGCAACGAGGCCGCGCTGTCCTTCCTCGGCGTCGGCGTCCTGCCGCCGACCCCCAGCTGGGGCCGCACCATCAGCGCGGCCATCGACTTCTTCGAGACGGACCCCATGTACCTGGTCTTCCCCGGCGCGATGCTGTTCCTGATCACGCTGGCGTTCAACGTCGTCGGCGACGCGATCCGCGACGCGCTCGACCCGCGGTCCGGGGGTGCCGCCTGATGCGCACCGCCCGGTTCGTGGCCACCCGCTTCGCCGGGATGCTGCTGGTCCTGTTCGTCGTCGCCTTCGTGACGTTCGTGGTGTTCTACGTCCTGCCCGCCGACCCGGCGCGGCTGGCCTGCGGCCGCCCGTGCTCGCCCGAGGGGCTGCGGCTGGCGCGGGAGTTCATGGGTTACGACGTCCCGTGGTACCAGCAGTTCTTCGACTTCCTCGGCGGCATCTTCGGCGGCCGCACGTTCGGCACCGGCGCCGCGGCGGTCCACTGCACCGCGCCCTGCTTCGGCTGGGACTTCCAGAACAACGTCGACGTGCTCAGCGAGATCGGCGGCCGGATCGAGGTCAGCTTCTCGGTCGCGCTCGGCGCGGCCGCGATCTGGATCGTGCTCGGCGTGGGCCTCGGCGTGCTTTCGGCGCTGCGGCGCGGAACCGCCGTCGACCGGATCACGATGGCCGCCGCGATGACCGGAGTGTCCATGCCCGCCTACCTGGCCGGGATGATCGGCATCACGATCTTCGCGTTCGCGCTCGACGTCGTCCCGAAGAACGGGTACGTGCCGCTGACCGAAGATCCGGCGCAGTGGGCGTGGCACCTGGTGCTGCCGTGGTTCGTGCTGGCGTTCCTGCACGCCGCGATCTACGCGCGGCTCACCCGCGGGCAGATGCTGGAAACCCTCGGCGAGGACTACATCCGCACCGCGCGAGCGAAGGGCCTCACCGAGCGGAAGGTCGTGGGCCGGCACGCGCTGCGCAACGTCCTGCTGCCGGTCATCACCGTCTTCGGGGTCGACCTCGGTGGGCTGCTGGCCGGGACGGTGATCACCGAGCGGATCTTCGGCATGGCCGGCGTCGGGCGGCTGCTCGTCGACGCGATCGCGTCGCTCAACCTGCCGGTCCTGCTGGGCGTGACGCTGTTCTCGGCCCTGCTGGTCACGGTCCTGAACTTCCTGGTCGATCTCTGCTACGGCGCGCTCGATCCGCGGGCTCGCCTCGTCTGAAGGGGACACGATGAAACAGCTGCGGTTCGCCGCGGGAGTGCTGGCCGCCGTCACGCTGCTGACGGCGTGCGGCGCCAACGACACACCGGCCGGGCAGGGCGGCACCGTCAAGCCGGGCGGCAACCTCGTCCTGCTCAACGACGCGCCGTCGATCACCTGGGACCCGGCGAAGAGCTCGAACCTCGTCGTCACGACGCTCGGGCTGATCCACCGGCGGTTGACGTCGTGGGACGTCGCGCCGGGCAAGGACACCACGATCGTGCCCGACCTGGCCACCGACACCGGGAAGGCCACCGACGGCGGCAAGACGTGGACCTTCACCCTCAAGGACGGCCTGAAGTACGCCGACGGCACCGCCATCACCGCGGCGGACGTCAAATGGGGCCTGGAGCGCTCGTTCGCACCCGCGTTCTCCGGCGGTCTGGCCTACCACAAGGACCTGCTCTCGCCGGGCCTGGCGTACCAGGGCCCGTTCGACGGCAAGGAACTCGACACGATCCAGACGCCCGACCCGAAGACGATCGTCTTCCACCTCGCCCGCGCCTACGGCGACTTCAACTGGGTCGCCAGCACGCCGGCGTTCTCGCCGGTGCCGAAGGGCAAGGGCGCCGAGGCGAACTACGGTGACCACCCGGTCGCGTCGGGGCCGTACCAGCTGGCGAGCTACGAACGCGGCAAGGCGGCGAAGCTGACGCGCAACCCGAACTGGAGCCGCGACGAGGACAAGACGCGGCTGGCCAACCCCGACACCATCGAGTTCGAGCTCGGCCAGGACACCGGCGTCATCTCCAAGCGGCTGATCGACGACACCGGCAAGGACCGCGACGCCTTCGGGATGTCGTTCGCCTCGCCCGCCCAGCTGGCGCAGATCCAGGGCAACGCGTCGGCGAAGACCCGGTTGGTGACGTCGGAATCCGGGGCGCTGGCCTACCTTTCGCTGAACACCCAGCGCGGCAACCTCGTCAACCCCAAGGTGCGCCAGGCGTTCCAGTACGCCGTCGACAAGGCCGCCTACCAGGTCGCGAGCGCGGGCAGCGCGCAGCTGGCCGGGGACGTCGCCACCACGCTGATCACCCCGGGCCTGCAGGGCCGCGAGCAGTACGACCTGTACCCGGCGCCGCCGTCCGGTGACGTGGCGAAGGCCAAGCAGCTGCTCGCCGAGGCCGGCTTCCCGAACGGGCTCGACGGCCTGGTCCTGGCCACGCACAACGAAAACGGCTACCCGGAGAAGGCCGCGGCGATCCAGGCATCGCTGGCGCGGGCGGGTATCAAGGTCACCATCAAACCGCTCGACGAGGACACCTACACGTCCGAAGTGGACACCAAGGGCCTGTCGGACTTCGACCTGACACTGAGCTCGTGGCAGCCGGACATCCCGTCGGCCAACGCGAACATCCAGCCGCTGTTCCAGTCCACCGAGATCGGCAACGGCGGGTACAACGAATCCCGCTACCACAACCCCGAGGTCGACAAGCTGATCGGCGAGGCACAGGCCACTGTGGACCCGGCCGAAGCCGGCAAGAAGTGGGCGGCGCTGGACAAGAAGATCCTCGCCGACTCGCCGGTCGTGCCGCTCATCTACACCCGCAACTCGTTCCTGCGCGGGTCGCAGGTCGGCGGCGTCGAGATCGGGCGCTTCCCGGCCTACGTCGACTACCGCAAGTTCGGGATCCTCCAGTGAGCGGAGCCGGGCTCCTGCGGCTGCACGACGTCAAGGTCTCCTTCGGGGACGTCGAAGCCGTCCGCGGGGTCGGTTACGAGGTCGCGGCCGGGGAAGTCGTCGCGGTGGTCGGGGAGTCCGGCTCCGGCAAGACGGTCACCGCGATGTCCCTGCTCGGCCTGCTCCCGCCCACGGCCCGCGTCACGGGCCGCGCGGAGCTGGCCGGGCGGGACCTCTACGCGATGACCCCGGCCGAGCTGCGCGCGGTGCGCGGCGGCGAGGTCGGCATGGTGTTCCAGGAGCCGATGAGCGCGCTGAACCCGGTGTTCACCGTCGGCGACCAGCTCGTCGAGGCGATCCGGGCCCACCGGGACGTGACCGCCGCGGCGGCGCGCGACCGCGCTATCGAACTGCTCGACCTGGTCGGGCTGCCCGCGCCCCGCGAACGGTTCCGGGCGTACCCGCACGAACTGTCCGGCGGGCAGCTGCAGCGCGTCGTCATCGCGATGGCGGTGGCGAACGAGCCGAAGCTGCTGATCGCCGACGAGCCGACCACGGCCCTGGACGTCACCGTCCAGGCGGAGATCCTGGAGCTGCTGCGGGACCTGCGCTCGCGGCTGGGGACGGCGATCCTGCTGATCACGCACGACATGGGCGTGGTCGCCGACCTCGCCGACCGCGTGGTGGTGATGCACGACGGCCGGGTCGTCGAGCAGGGGAGCGCCGCCGCGATCTTCACCGCTCCCGAGCAGGACTACACGCGGCAGCTGCTCGGCTCGGTCGTCTCGCTGTCGGCGACGGCGACGTCCGGGCTCGAACGCGCGCTGTCGGCGGATCTTTCCGTCGGCCCCGGCCACGTCGCCGCGGCCGAGCACCCGGCGGTGGCGTCGGTGCCGGACGTCCCCGCCGAGGCACCGCTGTTGCGGGTCGCGGACCTGTCGGTGACCTACCGCGGCCGGTTCCGCGCGATCGCCGTCCGCGCGGCGTCGGGGGTGAACCTGCACGTGGAGCCGGGCGAGGTGCTCGGCCTGGTCGGCGAGTCCGGCTCGGGCAAGAGCACGGTCGCCCGCGCGGTCACGGGGCTGCTCGCGCCGACCGGCGGATCCGTCCACATCGGAGACACCGACGTCACCCGGGTGCGCGGCCGGGCGGCGAAGGCGCTGCGGCGCCGGATCGGTGTGGTGTTCCAGGATCCGTTGTCCTCGTTGAACCCCCGCACGACGGTGGGGGAGAGCGTCGCGACGCCGGTGCGGCTGCACTGCGCGGTCTCTTCGTCCGAAGTGGACGGACGGGTGGCGGAGCTGCTGGACTCGGTCCAGCTCTCGCCGTCGCTGGCCGGACGCTATCCGCACGAGCTGTCGGGCGGGCAGCGGCAGCGGGCGTGCATCGCCCGCGCCCTGGCGCTGAACCCGGACCTGCTGGTGGCCGACGAGCCGACGAGCGCGCTCGACGTCACGATCCAGGCGAAGGTCCTCGACCTGCTGCGCGACCTGCGCCACGAGTTCGGCTTCGCGTGCCTGTTCATCAGCCACGACCTGGCGGTGATCGAGCAGCTGGCCGACCGGGTGGCGGTGATGCACCGCGGCCACGTCGTCGAGCAGGGCCCGACTAAGGACGTCCTCACGGCTCCGGCGCACGCCTACACGCAGCGCCTGCTGTCGGCGGCGCCGGTGGCGGACCCGGAGGCCCAGCGCCGGCGCCGGGAGGCCTGGCGGCAGCTGCGCTGAGCCCGGTGCTTACCTCGGAGGGAATTGTTTCCGTGCCCCGGCCGGGCCAAGCTTGCGCCATGACCAGTTATCCGATGCACACGCTCGACACCGCGCCGGCCGAGGCGAAGGTGCCGCTGACCGTGCTGCGCGAGACGTTCGGGTTCGTGCCCGGCGCGGCCGCCGTGATGGCGAACTCGCCGGCGCTGCTCAACTCGTTCTTCTCGGCCTTCGGTCACTTCCGCGGCGGCGGCACGTTCACCCCGGCGGAGCGGCAGGTGCTGCTGCTCTCCAACGCCGTCGCGAACGGCAGCGAGTGGGCGGTGGCCTTCCACACGCTGGAGGCACTCGCCGACGGCGTCCCGCGCGAGGCGGTCGAGGCGGTGCGCCGCGGCGAGCTGCCCCGCGATCCGCGCCTGGCCGCGTTGTCCGCGCTGACCGTCGCCTACATCGAGAAGCGCGGGCACCTCGACGAAACGGACGTGAAGGCGTTCACTTCGGCCGGGTTCGGCGAAGAGCAGCTCTTCGAGGTCGTCGCCGGCGTGGCCATCTCGGCGATGACCAACTACGCGGCGAACGTCGCCCGGCCACCGCTGGAGCCCGTCGTCGAACCGCACGCGTGGACGCCGGGTGCCTGAGGTCGGCCCGCTGCTGAAGCACTGGCGTGCCGCCCGGCGGCTGAGCCAGGTGGCGCTGGCGGCCGAGGCGGCCGTCTCGCTGCGGCACCTGAGCTTCCTCGAAACCGGCCGCGCGAAACCGAGCCGTGCGATGGTGCTGAAGCTCGCCGGCGTGCTCGACGTGCCGCTGCGGGACCGCAACACCCTGTTGCTCAGCGCAGGGTTCTCGCCCGAGTACGCCGAGTCCGCATTGGACGCTCCGGCGCTGGCCGCCGTCCGGGACGCGCTCGAGGCCATTCTCGGGCAGCAGGAACCGTACCCGGCGCTGGTGATGGACCGCGGCTGGGACATCCGCCGGGCCAACGGTGCGGCCCGGCGGTTCTTCGCGTTCCTCCACAGTGGACGCGCGGCGGAGCCGCCCGGGCCGCCGAACGTGCTCCGGCGGATGTTCCACCCGGACGGCGTCCGGCCGCACGTGACGAACTGGCCGGAGGTGGCCGAGGCCCTGGTCGGGCGCGTGCGCCGGGAAGCCCTCGGTGGCGTGACCGACGAACGCGCCCAGGGCATCCTCGACGAGGTGCTGCGCTACCCGGGTGTGCCGGCCGGCTTGCGGACCCTGGACGTGACCGGCCCGCTGCTGCCGATCGTCCCGATCCGCTACACCCGCGACGGCGTGCGCTTCGCGTTCTTCTCGACGGTGACGACGCTGGGCACACCGCAGGACGTGACGCTGCAGGAACTGCGCATCGAGTGCTTCCACCCCATGGACGACGAAACCCGGGAGAACGTCCGGGCTCACGTGAGCCCGACGACCGCCCGGTAACGCGCCCGGCCACCGCGGACGACGTCGGCGGTGGTGGTGATCTACGCCACCGGGAAGGTCTCCACCTGCGGCCCGATCCCGTACCGCGCCGCGAAGCCGAGCATCAGCCGGGTCTCGCCGGGCGACGCGGGCACGCCGCCGGAGATCGTCTTCTCGGCCGGCAGCAGTCGCATCGGGTGTGCGGCGATCGGCTCGGGCGGCACGCCGACCATGCTCACCCGCCCCTGCGGAACCAGCAGGTCGAGGGTGGCTGTGCGGCTGCCCTTCGCCGCCGGTTTCCTCGACCACGTCGTCGATCGGCTGGCGTTGCCGGTGCTCACGGCCGGGGCCCGACCTCTTCGGCCCTGATTCGATTCCCCGAGCGCGGTCACGCCCAGGGCGTGCCGGCGGTCGCGCGTTCCAGCCCGGTGACCCCGGCTTCCCGGCGTTCGCGCAGGAGTTCGCCCGCGATCGAATAACGCGGTGCGGCGGCTTCCTCCGCGCGGGCCGCGTGCTCGACGATGGCGTCGACCAGCGACGGGACCATCGACAGCCGCGGGTGCTCCTCGTGGATGCGCTCGTGCCGGCCGGTGACGACGTGGGCCTTGCGGCCGAAGTCGATGCCCACGCCTTCGCGGGTCAGGTAGGCCAGCAGGCCGCGGCGTTCCGCGATGCCCGGCGAGGTGTGCAAGGCGATCGCCTCCCACACGAGGTCCACCCGCGGCGCGTCGACGCCGTGCTCGGTCAGCAGCTCGGCGGCGAGGTCGGCGCCCTCGACCTCGAAGCGCGTCCGGCCGGGAGCCAGCGTGCCCAGGCCGAGGTCGTGCAGGACGGTCGCGGCGAAGAGCAGCTCGGCGTCGTAGGCCACGCAGCCTTCGTGCTCGGCGAGCAGGCGGGCGAACAGGAAGCTCCGGACGCTGTGGTTGGCCACGGCGGGGCTTTCCGTCTTCCGCACGGTGGCGAGGATCGTGTCGGCGAGCGGCCCGGCGGGCAGGGCGAGGAAGTCGGTCACCGCGTCGACGCTAGAAGCCGCCGCCGGCCCGCGACAGTGGCCCGCAGGCCGAGTACCGCTAGGATCGTGCCATGAACCACCGCGTCACGGTGCTGGCGCTCCCGGGCGTGCTCGCCCTGGACGTCGGGATCCCGGTGCAGGTCTTCGGCTCGGACCCGAATTACGAGCTGACGGTGTGCGCCGACCGGCGCCCGGTCCCGGTGGGCGGCGGTGGCCTGACGATCGCCGCGGGCGCCGGGCTCGAAGCCTTGCCCGGTGCCAAAACCGTGATCGTCCCGGGCTACGACGACGTCGGCACCCCGCCGGCCGCCGAGGTCCTGGACGCGTTGCGCGCCGCCCACGCGCGGGGTGCGCGGATCGTGTCGATCTGCACCGGGGCGTTCGCGCTCGCCGAGGCCGGCCTGCTCGACGGGCGGCCGGCGACCACGCACTGGCGGTTCACCGCCGAATTCCGCAGCCGGTTCCCCCGGGTGCGAGTGCTGCCGAACCAGCTGTACGTCGACGACGGCGACATCCTGACCTCGGCGGGGGTGACCGCGGGGATCGACCTGTGCCTGCACCTGATCCGCACCGACAGGGGTGCCGCGGCGGCCAACGCCAAGGCACGGCTGCTCGTCGCCCCGCCGCACCGCACGGGCGGCCAAGCGCAGTACATCGAGCGCCTGCGCCCGGAGGCGACGGGCGACCGGCTCGGCCCGCTGCGCGAGTGGCTGCTGGCCGACCTCGCACGCGAAGTGGACGTCGACACGCTCGCCGCCCGCGTCCACCTGTCGCGGCGCACGTTCCTGCGGCGGTTCCGCGAGGAGACGGGGACGTCCCCGATGGCGTGGCTGACCGCGGCGCGGCTGGACCGGGCGCGGGAGCTGCTGGAGACGACGGACCTCCCGGTGGAGCACCTCGGCCGGCACACGGGCCTGGGCAGCACGGCGACCGTGCGCGCGGCGTTCCACCGGCACCTCGGCACGTCACCGCGGGACTACCGGGCGCTGTTCCGCGCGTCTCAAACTGAGACAGCGGCCGCCTTCTGACTCCGGCGGGGCTCGCCTACGTTCCGTGGAAGCCCCGCGACACAAAGGAGTCATCGCATGAGCAAGAACGTCCTCGTCACCGGCGCGGCCCGGGGGATCGGCAAGGCGATCGCGCTGCGGCTCGCGGCGGACGGCCACGACGTCGCCGTCAACGACATCGCCGCCCAGGAGACCGAGCTGGAGACGGTCGTCAAGGAGATCCGCGGTCTCGGCCGGCGGTCGGCCGCGGTGACCGCGGACGTGTCGGACCCGGCGGCGGTCACGGCCATGGTCGCCGAGACCGTGACTGCCTTGGGAGCACTGGACGTCATGGTCGCGAACGCGGGCATCGCGCAGGTGCTGCCGCTGCTGGAGGTGACCCCGGAGGACTGGGACCGGATGCTGGCGATCAACGCGCGCGGCATCTTCCTGTGCTACCAGGCGGCGGCGAAGCAGATGATCGCCCAGGGCGGCGGCGGCAAGATCATCGGCGCGGCCTCGATCGTGGCCCACCGGCCGTTCGCGCTGCTCGGCCACTATTCGGCGTCGAAGTGGGCGGTCCGCGGCCTCACCCAGGCGGCGGCGATGGAGTGGGCCGAGCACGGGATCACGGTGAACGCCTACTGCCCGGGCATCGTCGGGACCGCGATGTGGGACCTGATCGACGAGAAGCTGGCCGAGTCCGAGGGGCTGCGGAAGGGACAGGCGATCGAGAAGTACTCGAACCTGATCCACCTGGGCCGGGTGTCGGTGCCGGAGGACGTGGCGAGTTACGTGTCGTACCTGGCCTCGCCGGATTCGGACTACATGACGGGGCAGTCGGTGATGATCGACGGCGGGATCCAGTTCGCTTGAGCCAGGGGTGCCCGCCACCGGTGCTGCCGGTGGCGGGCGGCCGGTCAGCTGTCTTCGGGGTGCAGGCTGATGGTGGTGGTTTGGATGAAGATGTCCCGGCGCGGGTCGCGGCCGGCGAGTGCCTGGTTGCGGGCGGTGACGAGGGGCGCCGCTTGGCCGATCACCGGCGGGCCGAGCGGGTCTTCGGGCAAGGTGTCCATGGGAGTCCTCTCCGGTGGGTACGTGCGGACGTCCCTCCCACGCCCGAACACCCCGGCCGGTTGAGCCCTCAGCGCGTGTTCTTGTCCCAGATGACCACCGGCGGCGCGTCCGGGTGGTCCGTGTCGTGGGCCCAGACCTTGTCCACCTTCGGGTTGTGGCGCAGGATCGGGAACTCGTCCATGTCGAACACGTTGTTCGGCCGGCGGGAACCCAGCTCGTCGCCCTGACCGGGCCAGCCGCTCGACTTGCCCGGCGTGTTCGGCAGCGCGATGTGGACGTCGCCCTCCGCGTTGTGCGCCAGCGCCTTCGACGCGTCCTTCCACACCTTCTCGCCGTTCGGGTGGTTGTCGGAGAACTTCGGCATCTCGACGTTGTTGTCCTTCAGCAGGCCTTCGAGCGTGTTGCCGCCGTTCTTCTTCGCCAGGTCGATCGCCGGGTTCTCGATCGAGCCGTGGTACGTCGACCCGGAGATCTGCTTGCCGGTCGCGGGGTCGACGACCGAGTCCTTGATGTGGCCGCCGGACCAGAACCACGACTTGTCCTTGCCCGGCGCCATCATCTCGTCCCACTTCTTCGAGAACTTGGCGTACTGCTCGTCGGTCATGTTGTGCGGCCGGATCTTGCCGTCCGGGTCGCGGAACTCGCCGAGGCCGTCCGGTTTCTTCGACCCCGGCGGGAGTTTCGCCGCGTCGCCGCCGCCCGCCGGGTTGTCCGGGGCCTTCGGGCCGCCCGTCTTGCCGCACGGGCTCTGCACCAGCCCGAGCGGGTCGGCCCGCAGGTGCGGCTGCTCGACGTACCCCACCGGGTCGGGCGCCGCGGCCAGGCCGAGCGGGTCCTGGCTCAGGTACCGGCCGGTGTGCGGGTCGTAGTAGCGGTAGACGTTGTAGTGCAGCCCGGTCTCGGCGTCGCGGTACTGGCCCGGGAACGCCAGCGGCATCGGCGCGGTGCCGGACGTCGACGGCAGCAGCTCGCCCCAGAAGCTCGTGCGCGCCTGCCACTCGACGCCGCCGTCCGCGCCGACGAGCTCGGTCGGCGTGCCCGCCGGGGACGTCACCACCGTGTGGAACCGCACCTCGGAGCCCCGCTGCTCGACCTGGACCACGGGCCGGCCGTCGTCCGGGTGACGCTCCCAGGTCAGCACGCGCGAGGACCCGTCGTCGGCCACCTCGATCTCTTCGACGAGCTCGGCGCCGCTCCAGACGAACCACGTCTCGGCGGTCTGCCGCGGTGCGCCGTCGTCGCCGATCTCCCAGCGCCGCTTGGCGAACCGGCGACCGAGCGGGTCGTAGAGGTAGGTCCAGAACGACTCGTCCGGGCCGATCGCGACGATCAGCCGGTCCAGCTCGTCCCAGACGAAGCGCCACTCGGCGGTCGCGCGCACCCGGCTGGTCACCCGGCCCTGCGCGTCGTGGGCGTACCGCGTCCCGGCCGGCGGCGTGAGCCGGCCCGCCGCGTCGTAGGCGAAGCGCTCGACGCCCTCGGGCGTGAGCACCTCCGCGACCCGCCCGGCCGGGTCGAACCCGAACCGGACCGGCCGCGCGTCGTCGATCGCGGCGAGCCGGCCGTCCGGCGTGTACTGGTAAGTTCGCCGGCCCAGGCCGGTGCTCTCCTGCTCGCCGAGCCGGTCCGCGGCGTCGAAGACCTGGCGCAGCACCTCCGCGCCGTCGACCGACCGGCGGACCTCGCGGCCGGCTTCGTCGTACTCGAACGCGATTTCGTGGCCCGCGACCCGCAGCGACACCGGCAGCTCGCCGTCGTAGCGCCACGCACTGTCCACACCGGACAGTGTGGTGCGGTGGACACTCGCGGCGTCGTAGGTCCAGCGCACGCCGACCCCGTTGACGGTCTCCTCGCGCACGCGCCCGCGTTCGTCGCGCACGATCTGCAGCACCGAGTCGTTGTCGGCCGCGTACTCGAGCTGTCCCAGCGCGTCGTAGGCGTACCCGGTGACGCCGGTGGCCGTGCGGCGTTCGACGACGTTGCCGAGCTGGTCGTAGGCGTACTCGGTGACCTCGCCGAGGCCGTTGGTCATCCGCCGCAGCTGCCCGGCTTCGTCGTAGGCGTAGGTCAGCCGGCGGCCGTCGAAGTCGGTCTCCTCGACGAGCCGCCCGGCGGGATCGTAGGTGTAGCGCCAGGTCCGGCCGCGCGGGTTGGTCACCGCGATCAGGCGCAGCTCGGCGTCGTAGCCGTACGCCGTCCGCGCGCCCGCGGCGTCGAACTCCTCGATCGGCAGGCCGAACGGGCCGTACGTGCGCCGCGTGGCGCGCCCGGCGGCGTCGCGGTGTTCGACGACGCGTCCTTCGCCGTCGTGGCGCCAGCTTTCCCGCTCACCGTGGGGGCCGATCCGCCAGGAGCGCTGCCCTTCGGCCGTCCAGCCCAGCCGGGCCGCGCCGCCGGACGCGGTGTGCACCAGCCGCGGCCGGCCGAACGGGTCGCGGTCGCCCGGCCGCACCGCCGCGGTGAGCACCGGTTCGTCGCCGAGCGGGTCGGCCGGCCCGTCGACGCGCAACCGCGTCGAGACACCGGGCAGGGCGGCGTAGGGATCCGTCGCCGGGGCGACGGCGCGGGCGTCGCCGGTCCGCAGTTCCACCTCGCCCGGGCCGGCCGGGGTCACGCGCACCACGGAACCGTCGGGCCGCGTCACCGTCGTCAGTGCGCCGTTTTCGTAGCCGTAGAAGGTGATCCGCCCGAGTTCGTCCACTTGCGACAGCAGGTCGTCGTAGCGGGTCCACGAGTACCGGCGCGTGTGCCCGAGCGGGTCGGTCCGCTCGACGAGCTGGCCGGCCTCGTTCATCCGGTAGACCCAGGTGTGGCCCAGCGCGTCGGTGTGCCGGGTGGTCCGGGCTTCGGCGTCGTAGGCGAACGTGCCGTTGAGGTAGCGCTCGGCGCCGACGCTGCGGACGCACCGGCCCGCGGCGTCGTAGACGTAGCGGTACCAGGTGCCGGTGCGGTCCTGCCAGCCGACGATCCGGTCGTCGACGTCGTAGTCGAGGTTCACCGGGCGCCCGGCGAACCCGGCGATCTGGGTCAGCTGCCCGAGCCGGTTGTAGCCGTACCGGACGACCGGCGCGCCGCCGGGGACGCCGAGCGCTTTGACCCGCCCGGCGCCGGACTCGACGGTGATCTCGGTGCCGTCGTCCCGGCGCAGCAGCCGCGGGGCGCCGGCGGCGTCGTGGTCGATCGTGGTGCGGGCGCCGCCCTGCTCGATCAGCGTCAGCGGCCGCACCGGGCCGGGCCCGGCCGCGAACCCGAGGTCGCGGGTGCCGGTCGACAGGAGGTAGCCCTCGGCGGTCCGCCGCAGCGGGTGGCGCGGTCCTTCGATCGGCAGCACGGGCCCGTCGCCGTCGGGCAGCGGGTACACGAGGACCATGCCGTCCTCGGCGTAGAACCGGACGCGGTCGCGGCCGACCTCCAGCCGCTGGTCCAAAGTGGACGCCCACGAGCGGCCGAACCACCGGCCCGCGCGGTAGGACGACAGGTGCGTGCGCGACAGCACCAGATCGCCCGCCTCGCCGGGCAGGGTCAGGTCGACCTGCGCCAGCACCACTTCGCCGGTGGCGACGTCGACGGGGTCGGAGACGCAGACCTTCTTGTCGTCGGGCACCGCGCGGTCCCGCGGGCCGTCGCCCTTGGGGTCGCCCTTCGGGGTGCCGCCGCCGTCCGGGCTGCCTTTCGGCGTGCCTCCGGGCGGATCGGCCTTCGGCGGCGGGCCGTCGGCCGGCGGGTCGCTCTTCGGCGGCGGATCGGTCTTGGGCGGTGGGTCGTTCTTCGGGGGAGGATCGCCTTTCGCGCCCGACGTCGTGGTGCTGTCGTCGCCGTTCTTGGGCGGCGGATCGGTCTTGGGCGGCGGCGCGTCGGGATCGCCCTTGCCCTTGGGGCCACCGAGGTCCTTCGGGTTGCCCTTGATGTCGGCGTGCTTCGGCGGCGGCGCGGCCTTGCCGGGCTTGATGTTCTTGAGCGCCTTCGCCGCGTCGCCGAACAGGTCGCCGGCGCGCTTGAGCAGCGGGATGAGCGCCTGCAACGCTTTCACGAGCCGCTTGGTGAGGTCGGCGATCTTCGAGGCGGTCTTGGCGACGGCGGTGATCACCTGCGGGACCACCCACGTCATCCCGATGCCCAGGGTGAACACGACCTGCAGGGCCCAGCTGATCAGGTGGCCGACGAGCTCGGCGATGATGTCGCGCACCAGCGCGCGGACCGCGGCCACGACCTCACCGGCGGTTTTCACGCCGCTCGAGGCGCCTTCGCAGCCCTTTTGCGCCGTTTCGAGCAGGGTCACGGTGTCCTGGGCGCGCTGCCGGTAGTTGTCGGCGGCGGTGCCGGTCCACGACGAGACGTCCGTCTTGACCATGCCGGTGAGGTCTTCGCCGACCTTGCCGAGCTCGGTGGCGACGTTCTTCCAGGTTTCCGACTGCGCCGCGATTTCGTCGGCGTTGCCGGTGAGGCCGTTGAGGGCTTCCTTGAGCGGGCCGACGTGTTCGATCAGCCAGCCGACGCCGGCGGCGAGGATCGCGCCGAACGGGTCCATGGCCATGGAAAGGGCGTCGAGGGCGGTGCCCACCGCACCCAGGGCGACCGACGCCCAGTCGCCGCTTTCGATCGCGGACTTCAGGTCGTTCGCCGACTCCAGCAGCGAAATGCCCGAATACGCCTTGGTGGAGTCCTTGGTCTCCGCGACCAGCGGGTTGCCCACTACGCGACCTTCCTGACGTCACGGCGAACATTCGTCAAACTTTCAAAGAGCTTCCGGTGAACGTAGCAGCGCCGCGACGGCGGGAGTCCCGCTTGCCCGAAAATCCGGTGATCCCTGGCTCGGGCGGGCAAGGTCGACAGCATTGATCAGGGTTTCGGCCGGGCGCGGGGATGTTTTCGCGCCGAGAAGTGCCCGACCGCCTGCGGCCGCGAGCGGGTCGGCCGCCGAGGCAAGGCGATCGCAGAGGGCTCTTTGCAAAGGATCCTCTGTGGTCTACGGTGGAGGCATGACCACGAACGAGCCGTCGCGGCCGCTCGACGCGCGGATGCTGCGGGCGCTGGCCCACCCGCTGCGGATGCGCATGCTCGAACTGCTGCAGGCGGACGGCCCGGCGACCGCGACCGGGCTGGGCAAGCGGGTCGGGGAGAGCTCCGGCACCACCAGCTGGCACTTGCGGCTGCTGGCCGAGGTGGGCCTGGTCGAAGAGGACAGCGAACGCGGCACCAAGCGCGAACGGTGGTGGAAGCCCGCCCAGAAGTCGACGCGGATGCGGGTCGTCGACTTCATGGGCGACCCCGATCTCGCGGCGCCGCTGGACACGTACCTGCGCTCGGTGATCGAGCACCGCTACGAGGCCGAGGCGCGGTTCGTCAGCGAACTGCCGCGGTGGATCGACCGGTGGCACGACAAAGCGGTCTTCAACGACATGCGGCTTTCGCTGACACCCGAGGAGGCGGCGGCGATGAGCGCGGAGGTCGACGCCGTGCTCCACCGCTACCGCCGGGATGCGCGACCGGGCGACGACAGCGTGATCGCGCACTGGTCGGCGTTCCCGCGGCGAGCGCGGCCCGAAGAATCCGACTGAGGGGGAAACGATGGTGCACTTCTTGCTGGCCGAGGACCTCGTCCACGAACGGGAAGCAGACCTGCGGCGGGCGGCGGTTCGGGTCCGGTGCGAGAGAACACGAAGGGAACGTCTCGGGTGGATCCTCGTGGAAACCGGTCTGAGACTGGTGACCGCTCAGAGCTCGACCGCCCGGCGGACGTCGCCGGCGTAGGCCTCGGGTTGTTCCCAGGCCGCGAAGTGGCCGCCCGCCGGGTGTTCCACGTATTCGCGGATGTTCAGGAACGCTTCGGCGTAGCTTCGCGGCTCGGGCTTGATGTCGCGCGGGAAGATCGACAGCACGGTCGGCGTGCCGACCCGGCCGGGCAGGGTGACCGGTTCGGCGTAGGTGGTGAACGACGTGCCGATCGTGCCGGTGACCCAGTACGCGGTGACCCAGGTGAGGAGCTCGTCCGGGGTGAAAGCCGAGCCGTCCGACCAGGAATCGAGCTTCTCGGCGATCCAGGCCAGGAGTCCGGCGGGGGAATCGCCGAGGGCGACGGCGAGGGTGTTCGGCCGCGTCGACTGCTCGGCGATGTAGCCGCCTTCGGCGCGGAACCACCGCGCCGCCCGGCCGAGGTAGGCCACCGCGTCCGGGGCGAGCGTCGCGGGGTCCGCGGTGAGCGCGCGCTGCGGGGCGACGTTCGTCAGGTGCAGGGCGGTGACCCGGTCCGGGTGATCGGCGGCCAGGATTTCCGCGACGGTCCCGCCGATGTCGCCGCCGGACAAGGTGTAGCGCGGGTGGCCGAGTTCGGCGAGGGCGTCGGCGACGAGGCCGGCGATCCGGCCGGCGGACATGCCGGGTTCGGTGAGCGGGGCCGCGAACGGGAAGCCCGGCAGCGCGGGGACCACGACGTGGAAGTCGGTCAGCAGCGGCAGGACGCGTTCGAACCGCAGCACGGAGTCCGGCCAGCCGTGCAGCAGCACGACGACCGAGGCCTCCGGATCGGCGGCCCGCCGGTGGATCACGTTCAAGGCCCCGGCGGTCGTCCACGGGAGCGCGCGGATGCGGCGTTCGTGCACTTCCCAGTCGTAGCCGTTCGCCCAGCGGCCGAACAGTTCGTCGAGGCGGGCGCGGCCGGTGCCGCGGGCCGGGTCGTCGCCCCACGGGGTGGTGACCCGCCGCGTGCGCCGGAGTCTCTCGCGTAGTTCGTCGCTCATGTGTATCACCGTACACAAGATGTGTATGCTCGTACACATGACTTCGCGCAACGCGGCGGCCACCCGGCAGCGGATCCTGGAGCACGCGAAACGCCAGTTCGCCCGCCACGGCTACACGGCGATCACGGTCAAGGGCGTGGCCGACGCGGCCGGCGTGTCACCCAACCTGATCACGCGCTACTTCGGCGGCAAGGACGGCCTGTTCCTCGCGGCGACCCGGGTGGAGATCCCGGTCGCGGACTCGTTCGACGGCGACCGCGCCACGCTGGGCCCGCGCCTGGCGGCGAGCATCGTCCGCCGCTGGTTCGGCGAGCCGGGCGAGGACCCGCTGCTGGTGCTGCAACGCGCCTCCGGCGAACGCCCCGAGGCGGCGGAGGCGCTGGCGGCGTTCCTGGACTCGAACTCCTTGGAGCCGTTGCACCGCTACTTGCGCGAGAGTGGTCTGGACGACGCGGAGGCCCACCGCCGTGCCGCGGCGATCGACGCGTTCGTGCTGGGCGTTTCGACGCGACGCCGGGTCCTGCGCGCCGAACTCGGCGACCCGGCCGAGCTGGAGGCGTGGCTGGGCGAGACGATCCAGCGACTGGCCGACGGGTGAGGACCCGTGGCGGCAATGGATTCCGGTCGAGCTAGCGGGCGACCACCCGGTGCCGCAGCTGTTCCAGCGTCTTGGCCAGCAACCGCGAAACCTGCATCTGCGACACGCCCACCCGCTCCGCGATCTGGCTCTGCGTCAGCTCTTCCACGAACCGCATCTCGATGATCGCGCGCTCGCGGGGTGGGAGGTCGGCCATCGCCGCTTCCAGGGTCAGGTGGTCGTCGGCCTTGGTGTACGGCGATTCGCGGTCCGCCAGCTGGTCGCCGACCGTGCCCGTGTCGCCGCCGCCGCGGGCCGGGGCGTCCAGCGACGCCGGCTTGTACGCCTCGGCCGCCAGCAGTCCTTCGCGGACCGTCTCGACGTCGATGTCCAGGTGCGCCGCCAGTTCGCTCGGGGTGGGGGAGCGGCCCAGGTCGTGGGCCAGCTCGCCGGTCGCCTTGACGAGGTTCTGCTGCAGCTCCTTCAGCGCCCGCGGGACGCGCATCGACCACGCGCTGTCGCGGAAGTGGCGGCGGACCTCGCCCATGATCGTCGGCACCGCGAAGGACAGGAAGTCCCGGCCGCGGCCGGGGTCGTAGCGGTCGACCGCGTGGATCAGGCCGGTCCGCGCGACCTGGACGAGGTCGTCGAACGACTCGCCGCGGCCGGCGAAGCGCTTGGCGATGTTCTCGGCCAAGGCGAGGTGCTCGGTGATCAGCCGGGCGCGCAGCTCGGCGTGCCGGGGATCGCCGGGCGTGAGCTCGCTGCGCTCGTCGAACAGCGGAGCGCAGTGGGCGAACTGATTGGCCCGTCGAGGCGCGGGGGTGAGCGTCGCGGCGGGTCGCTCAGGGGCTCTGACAACCATGGTGACCACTTACCCAAAGCTGTCACGATCCACACGAACCGGTGAGCCGTTGGTACATCCGGAGCAACGCACCGGATCAGCAGGTCAGCGTTCCCGCGCGCAGGGCGTGGTCGCCGTCGTCCGCGTCGTCGGCCCACACCACGGCCTTGCGGTTCGCCGCGCAGGTCGGCGCGATCGCGAAGCCCTCGTTGTTGTAGTTCGGCAGCTTCGCCGGTCGTGCGTAGGTGGCCGACACCGCGAACTTGCCGTTGACGATTTTCAAGGTCGCCGTCCTGCCGCCGCAGGTGTCGTCGCAGACCGACCAGAGGCGGCCGGCCGCCGGCTCGAACTCCAGCTCCATCACGCTCGGGAAACCGGCCGAAAACGCCGCGACGCGCGTGAAGCCGCCGCCCGCCTGGGTGAGGGCGTAGGCGTACACCATGCCTTCGTCCTCCAAGCCGACGAAGTAGAGGCCGCTGCCGTGGCCGGGATAGGCGGCCGGGTCGTACCGCGCCTTCGTGTGGTCGTCGCGGAAGCCGTTCGCGGTCAGGAACGAGTCCGGCACCCAGGTGATGCCCTCGAGCCCGCCGTTGTCGTCGACGGCGGGCAGGTCGCCGGTGAGGTCCCACTCCGCCACCGCGTTCAGCGACCCGGCCGCCGACGCGGTGTCGAACCGCAGCACCTTCAGCAGGCTGCCGTCGCCGTCGTTGTCGCGCTCGGTGGCCGCGAAGACCCCGTCGGGCGTGGCCACGACACCCTCGGCGTCCGGGTCGCCGCCGCCGTCGCGGTAGTGCAGTTCCTTCCCGGCCGGCCAGCCGGCCGCCGGGGTCCACCTGCCGCCGTCGCGGACGAGCCGGTACAGGGTGCCGGGTCCGTTCTTGACCGCCCACAGCACGTCGGGGCCGTCGAAGGAGAGCCCGCTCAGGTTCTCGCCGAAGACGCCGGCGGCGTCGGCGACCGTGACGGCGGGATCGCCGGGCCACTTCGCCGTCGCGGCGTCGGCCGTGCCCGTGGGGACGGCGAGCAGCGCGGTGAAGAGGACCGCGGGAAGCCGGGAGGGGATGCGCACGTCGTGCTCCTGGGGCCGGTGGGCGGGAGGTGGGCAACGCGGCGTCGTCAAGAACGATCTTGACGAAAGGGACTGTACCGAGCCCGCCGCCGGTGGGCAATGGGGCCGCGTTGCGCCATTCCGGGCACGACCGTGCCCTCGCCGCGGCTGACTGTCCACATCGGACTCGGCGGCGCCGCCCGGGGTTTCGACGAGGTGGTCGAATTCACCGATACTTTCGCTCCGGGCGTGCGAGCCGTTACACTCCCGTGCTGGGAGCGCTCCCAGCACGACTGTCCCACTCGGTTTCGACCAGGAGGTCGGTATGCCCCGGCGTTTTCTCCGGGCGGTCGTGGTCGGCGTGCTCGCGGCCGCCTGCGCCCTCACCCCGTCACCAGCCACCGCCACCCCGGCCCCCGCGGCCGCGCCCACGCGGATCATGGCGCTGGGCGACTCCATCACCGGCTCGCCCGGGTGCTGGCGGGCCCTGCTGTGGAAACACCTGCAGGACACCGGCCACACCGACGTCGACTTCGTCGGCACGCTGCCCCCGCAGGGCTGCGGCTTCACCTACGACGGGGAGAACGAGGGTCACGGCGGCTTCCTCGCCACCGGCATCGTGCGCGACAACCAGCTGCCCGGCTGGCTCTCGGCCACCCGGCCCGACGTCGTCCTCATGCACCTGGGCACCAACGACGTCTGGAACGGGATCGCGGCGGGCACGATCCTCGACGCCTTCACCACGCTGCTCGGCCAGATGCGGGCGAGCAACCCGGCGACCAAGCTCGTCGTCGCCAAGATCATCCCGATGAACCCGGCCAACTGCGCCGCCTGCGCGCAGCGCGTGGTCGACCTGAACAGCGCCATCCCGGGCTGGGCGCAGGCGCACTCCACAGCGGCGTCGCCGATCACCGTGGTCGACCAGTGGACCGGTTTCGACACCGCCGCCGACACGACCGATGGCGTGCACCCCAACAGCACCACGGGCATCCAGAAGATGGAGAGCCGCTGGTACCCGGCCGTCGTCGCGGCGCTGCCCGGCGCGACGGCGGCGGCCGGCCTGCACGTCAGCGGCACGCAGGTCGCCGAGGCCACCGGCGCGGCGTTCGTGATGCGCGGCGTCAACCACCCCTACGCCTGGTACCCGGCGCAGACCGGCGCGTTCGCCGACATCAAGTCCTTCGGTGCCAACACCGTCCGCGTGGTGCTCGGCAGCGGCCAGCGGTGGGGGCCGACGTCGGCGGCCGAGGTCACCGGCGTCATCGCGCTGTGCAAGCAGAACCGGCTCATCTGCGTGCTGGAAGCCCACGACACCACCGGTTACGGCGAGGAGAGCGCGGCCGCCAGCCTGGACCAGGCCGCGAGCTACTGGATCAGCGTCGCGAGCGCGCTGAAGGGCCAGGAGAACTACGTCGTCATCAACCTGGGCAACGAGCCGTTCGGCAACAACCAGCAGGTGAGCGCCACGTGGGCGAGCGCGACGAGCGCCGCGATCACCCGCTTGCGCGGTGCCGGCCTGCAGCACCTGCTGATGGCCGACGCGCCGATGTGGGGCCAGGACTGGCAGAACATCATGCGCGACAACGCGGCCTCGGTGCTCAGCGCCGATCCGCAGCACAACACGGTGTTCTCCATCCACATGTACGGCGTCTACGACACCGCCGCCGAGATCACCGGGTACTTCGACGCCTTCCGCACCGCCGGCCTGCCGCTGGTGGTGGGGGAGTTCGGGAACATGCACACCGACGGCAACCCGGACGAGGACACGATCATGGCCCAGGCGCAGGCCCGCGGCCTCGGCTACCTGGGCTGGTCGTGGAGCGGCAACAGCAGCGACGTCGGTTACCTGGACATGGTCAACTCGTTCGACCCGGCCAGTTTGACGGCGTGGGGAGAGCGCTTTCTGAACGGCGCGAACGGTGTCCGACAGACGTCGAAGGAGGCCACGATCTACGGCGGGGGCACCGCCGACACCCAGGCCCCGACCACGCCGGGCACGCCGTCCGCGTCGGCCGTCACGGCCACCGGCGCCACGCTGTCCTGGACCGCCTCGGCCGACAACGTCGGCGTCACCGGATACGACGTCCTCCGCGCGACCGGCAGCGGCACGTTCACCCAGGTCGGCACCACCGGCACGGCCACCTTCACCGACTCCGGCCTGACGGCGTCGACGACCTACCGGTACCAGGTGCGCGCCCGCGACGCGGCGGGGAACACGTCGGCGACCTCCGCGGCCGTCAGCGTGACGACCGGCGCGGGCGGCGGCACCGGGACGTGCAGGATCGGCTATTCCGCACCGCCCTGGGGTGGTGGCAACGGGTTCACCGCCGGCGTCACCATCACCAACACCGGTCCGAGCACGCTCACCGGCTGGACGCTCGCCTTCACCTACACCGCGGGCCAACGGGTGACCCCGCCCGGCTGGGGCGCGACGTTCACGCAGGCCGGCGGCGACGTCACGGCCACCAACCTGACCTGGAACGGCACCCTGGCCCCGAACGCGTCGACCAGCATCGGCTTCAACGGCACGTTCACCGGGTCGAACCCGGCGCCGGCGGCCTTCACCCTCAACGGCAGCACCTGCACGGTCGGCTGATCCGTCCACATCAGACAGGAGAAGAGCATGTACGCGCTGAGCCGCCGGCTGGTCGTGGCCGCCGTGGGTGTCCTCGTGCTGGGGCTGACCCCGGCCGTCGCGGCGGCGGAAACCCCGCCGCAGTACGACAAACTGAACCGCGGGGTCGTCAGTGTCCACACCCCGCAGGGAAACCGGGTCGGCTGGCGGCTGCTCGCCGGCGACCCGGCCGGTGTCACGTTCGCCGTCTACCGCGACGGCACCCGCGTGACGGAGACCCCGGCCGGCGGTCCGACCGGCTTCCTGGACGCCGGGGCCCCGGCGGGGGCGAAGTACACCGTCCGCGCCGTGGTCGGTGGGGTCGAACGGATGTCCGCCTTCGCCGCCGAGGAGTCGTTGACGCTCGACAGCACGGCCGCGGCGAGCACCCGGGACGTGCCCATCCAGATCCCGCCCGGCGGCACGACGCCGTCGGGGGAGAGCTACACCTACGCCGCGAACGACGCGAGCGTCGGGGACCTCGACGGCGACGGCCAGTACGAGATCGTGCTGAAGTGGGATCCGAGCAACGCCAAGGACAATTCGCAGTCCGGCTACACCGGGGACGTCTACGTCGACGCCTACCGCCTGGACGGCACCCGGCTCTGGCGGATCGACCTGGGCCGCAACGTCCGCGCCGGCGCGCACTACACGCAGTTCCAGGTCTTCGACTACGACGGCGACGGCCGCGCCGAAGTCGCGATGAAGACCGCCGACGGCACGCGCTCCGGCACGGGCCAGGTCATCGGCAGCTCGAGCGCGGACTACCGCAACTCCAGCGGCTACATCCTGTCCGGCCCGGAATACCTGACGATGTTCAACGGCCAGACCGGCGCGGCGATGTCGACGGTGAACTACGACCCGCCTCGCGGCACGGTGTCCTCGTGGGGTGACAGCTACGGCAACCGCGTCGACCGGTTCCTCGCCGGGACGGCGTACCTGGACGGCTCGCACCCGAGCCTGATCATGTCCCGCGGCTACTACACCCGCACGGTCATCGCCGCGTGGGACTTCCGCGGCGGCGCGCTGACCGAACGGTGGAAGTTCGACTCGAACTCGGCCGGCTCGCAGTACACCGGCCAGGGCGACCACCAGCTGGCCATCGCGGACGCCGACGGCGACGGCCGCGACGAGATCGTCTTCGGCGCCATGGCGATCGACGACAACGGCGCTCCACTGTGGAACACGCGGCTCGGCCACGGCGACGCGATGCACGTCGGCGACCTCATCCCGAGCCGGGCCGGCCTCGAAGAGTTCAAAGTGGACGAAGACACGTCGAAGCCCGCCGCGTGGATGGCCGACGCCAAGACCGGGCAGATCATCTGGCAGAACGCGTCCTGCTCGTGCGACAACGGCCGCGGTGTCTCCGACGACATCTACGCCGGCAGCCCCGGCGCCGAGTCGTGGTCGTCCGCGGTGTCCGGGCTGCTGAACACCAGCGGGCAGAACATCGGGCGCAAGCCGTCCTCGACGAACTTCGTCATCTGGTGGGACGGCGACGCCCAGCGCGAGCTGCTCGACGGCACCCACATCGACAAGTACGGCACCAGCGCGGACACGCGCCTGCTGACCGCGTCCGGTGTGCACGCCAACAACGGCACGAAGAACACGCCGTCGCTGCAGGCCGACCTGTTCGGCGACTGGCGCGAGGAGGTCGTCTGGCCCACGTCGGACAACCGGGCGCTGCGGATCTACTCGACCACGGACGCGACGAGCATCTCCCACGTCTCGCTGATGCAGGACCGGCAGTACCGGGAAGCCATCGCGTGGCAGAACACCGCCTACAACCAGCCGCCGCACCCGAGTTTCGCGCTCGCGAGGTGAGCGGGAACGCAAACGCCGACGTAGGCTGACGCGCCGGGGAGAGCGCGACAGTGGTGGTGCGGATGGGCGAAGCGCGGGCGGACGCCCGGGACACCGCGTGGTCACTGGCGGCCAGGGTGCTGGACGAGCTCGACGAGCTCACCGGCGCCCTGGTCGCCGTCATCGTCGAGCAGAACCCCGGCTACCAGGTGGTCGACGTCGTGCCCGACGACGACCTCTGGCGCTCCTGCCACGACAACCTCCGCCGGGTCCTGCAGCTGATCGGCCGCCCGGCCGGGACGGACGAAGACCTCTACGACGCGGCGAAGGCGACCGGCCGGCGCCGCGCGGAGCAGCAGCTCCCGCTCGACGACGTGCTGCGCTCGTTCCGCATCGGCGGCCGGCTGGTCTGGCAGGCCCTCACCGCGCAGGCCCGGGCGACCGGGTCGGTGAACAACGAAGCCATGCTCGATCTCGCGACCCGCGTGTGGGAGGTCGTCGACGCCACCTCGGCCCAGGTCGCGCTGGCCTACCACGCGGCGGAGCGCAGTTTCGTCCGCGCGGACGAGCAGCGCCGCGCGTCGCTGTGGGAGGGCCTGCTGCAGGGCCGGGCCGCCGACGCGGGCTTCGCCTACGAGGCCGGCCGCGCCCTGCGCCTGCCCATCTCGGGGCCCTACGTCGTCGTGGCGGCCGCGGGTCCCGGCGACGCCGCCTTCGCCGAGCCGCTCGGCACCGCGCTGGAAGACCTCGGCTCGGCGTCGGCCTGGCAGTCGCGCGCGGACGTGCTCGTCGGCCTCGTGTCCCTGCCGGGCCGGGAGGTGTCCGGCGCCGTCGCCGCGATCGCGTCCGTGCTCACCCTGCCGGCCGGGGTGTCGCTGGTCGTCGACGGGCTGGCGGCCGTGCACACGGCCTACCGGCAGGCGGTGCTGGCGATGCGGACGGTCCCGCCGGGCCGCGTCGAGGTCGTCTGCCTGGCCGAACGGCTGCCCGAAGCCCTGCTGCTCTCCTCGCCGGAACTGACCGAATCGCTGCAGCAGGACTGGCTCGGCGGGCTGCTGGACCTGCGGACGGCCGAGCGCGGCCCGCTGCTGGAAACCCTGGCGACGTGGGTGCGCACCGGCGGCTCGGCGACCCGCTCGGCGCAGGCACTGCACTGCCACCGCAACACCGTGCTCAACCGGATCCACCGGCTCGAGGAGCTGACCGGCCGGTCGCTGACCGGCGGCGAACTGGCCCTGGAGCTCGCGCTCGTCGTCCGGGCGCTGCCGTTCCTCCCGCCACCGCGCGTGCCCTGACCGGTACCCGCTGTGCACACTGCACAACGACACTAGGCCAAATGTAGGCACTCAGATCCTTCATTCGGCGGCGTGATGTGTGTAACACTCCGGCTCGCGCTCTCCCACACCGTCGTTCGAGAGGTCCCAGCCGCTCATGCCCGAACAAGACCCCGCCGCGCCGCCACCCGGGTCCGAGCCGCGCTCCATGGCCCGCCGCCGGTTCCTCGGTTTCGTGCTGGCCGCGCCCACGCTCGCCGTCGCCGCCCAGATCGGCGGCTCCGAACTGGCCCCGCGCGAAGCCGACGCCGCGATCCCGTCGCTGCCCCAGCCCGAGGACATCTTCGACCTCGGCGACCTGCAGAACCTCGCCGCGCTGCCGACGTCCGGCCTGATCAGCGTGCAGATCGGCGCCGACGGCCGGGCCGCGTTCGCCGTGCCGCGCACCGAGGTCGGCCAGGGCATGACCACCGCGGTGGCGATGATGATCGCCGAAGAGCTCGACCTCCCGCTGGACAAGATCGACGTCACGCTCGCCGACGCCCGGCCCGAGCTGCTGATGAACCAGCTGACCGGCGGCTCCAACTCGATGCGCAGCATCTACACGCCGGTCCGGACGGCGTCGGCGATCGCCCGGCAGCGGCTGCTGGCCGCGGCCGCCGCCAAGTGGAGCGTGCCGGTGTCGCAGCTGACGACGTCCGGCGGCGTCGTGCGCGGGTCCGGGGGCCGCACGGCGAGCTACGGCTCGCTGGCGAAGGCGGCCGCGTCCGCGACGACGATCAGCGTGACCGCGACGCTCAAGGCGCGGTCGGACTTCAAGGTCCTCGGCACCCCGCAGAACCGCCTCGACGCGCATGCGTCGGTCACCGGCACCAAGCAGTTCACCCTCGACCTGGACGTGCCGGACGCGCTGCCGACCATGGTCGCGCGGCCGCCGACGATCAACGGGACCCCGCGCGCGATCCTCAACGCCGCCGAGGTCAAGGCGATGCCGGGGATCACCGACGTCGCCGCGATCGCGCACGGCGTCGCGGTGCGCGGCCGCACGTTCGGCCAGTGCATCGACGCGATCCGCGCGTTGAAGGTGACCTGGGGCGCGGGCACGGTCGACGGCGAATCCGACGCCACCGTGCTCAAGAAGCTCAAGGCCGCGCAGCTGCCGATGGCCGTGCCGGGCCTGCTCGACCAGTACATCGACGCGGAGTTCACCTTCGCCGCGGCCAGCAACAGCCCGCTCGAAACGGGGGCCGCGATCGCCGACGTCCGCGCCGACCGCGCGGAGATCTGGTCGTGCCTCAAGGTGCCGATCGTCGCCCAGGAGGAGATCGCCAAGCTGCTGGGGATGCCGCAGGACGCCGTCACGGTGCACGTCACCCAGGGCGGCGGGTCGTTCGGCCGGCACCTCTTCCACGACGCGGCCGCCGAAGCGGCGGAGGCGTCGCAGAAGATGGGCAAGCCGGTCAAGCTGATGTGGTCGCGCACCGACGACTTCCGGCAGGGCCGCATCCACCCGATGTGCGTGTCGCGCGTGCGGGCGACCTACCTGCTCGGCAACGTCGTCAGCTTCGAGCAGCGCCACACGAGCGTGCAGACGGAGTTCAGCCACGGGCTGGGCGAGATGATCACCTCGACCGCCGCGAAGCTCCCGATCGCGGGCAACCTCAGCTTCGCCGAGTCGATCTTCCTGCTGAGCCAGTCGTCGCCGTACAACTTCGGCGTCACCACCCAGCTGCTCAACGAGATCCCGCTGAAGTTCAACACCGGCAGCATGCGCAACATCTACTCGCCCAACGTGGTCACCGCCGAAGAGCTCGTCGTCGACCAGCTGGCGAAGAAGTTCGGCAAGGACCCGGTCGCGTTCCGCCGCGAGTTCCTCAAGGACGACCGGCTGCGCGCGGTGCTGGACAAGGCGGTCCAGGTCGGGAACTGGGGCCGGTCGCTGCCCGCCGGGGTGGCGCAGGGGATCGCGCTGCACTCGGAATACCGCGGCGCGGTGGCGGTGCTGGTCGAGATCGACTGCCGGCCGGCGACGGTCAACCGGCCGATCCGCGACGGCGTCACCGGTCCGCGCGTGACGAAGGCGCTGGTCGTCGTCGACCCCGGCTTCGCGATCAACCCGCGTGGCCTGGAGGCGCAGATGATCGGCGGCCTCAACGACGGCATCGCGATGTGCCTGACGTCGAGCATCCACATCAAGGACGGCCTGCCGCTGGAAGGCAGCTGGGACAACTACTTCTACACGCGCGAGTGGAACACCCCGCCCGAGACGCAGGTCGTCGTCATGCCGAACACGTCGTCCAGCCCCAGCGGCGCGGGCGAGCTGGCGGTGGCGCCGTCGTTCGCCGCCGTGGCCTGCGCGTACGCGCGTGCGGTGGGCAAGATGCCGACCTCGTTCCCGATCAACCACGGCACGCTCTCCTTCGAGCCGCTGCCGGTGCAGCCGTCCACGCCGCCGTCGCCCACCGACGGCCTTGACCACGCCTACTAGGAGCCCGTCGTGCCGCAACAAACCCTGAAGATCAACGGCAAGGTGGTCACGGTCGACGCCGACGACGACCTGCGGCTGCTGTGGGTCCTGCGCGACCTGCTGGGCATCAAAGGCCCGAAGTACGGCTGCGGGCTCGACGTCTGCAAGGCGTGCACCAGCCACATCAACGGCAAGGCGTTCAACCCGTGCTCGGTCCGGGTGGCCGACATCAAGGAGTCCGACGAGATCACGACGATCGAGGGCCTGCCGGCGACGGTGGGCCAGGACCTGCACCCGATGCAGGAGGCGTGGCTGGAGTTCGACGTCGCCCAGTGCGGCTACTGCCAGCCGGGCCAGATCATGGCGGCGGTCGCGAAGGTCCGCCAGGCCCGGGCGGCGGGCCGGGAGATCACGGACGCGGACCTGGACGAGATCCGCAACATCTGCCGCTGCGGGACCTACGCGCGGATCCGCGAGGCGGTGAAGGCGGGAGCGGAGAAGATGTGACGCCGGTCGCCGCCCGGCACGCGTGATCAGGGCCTCACCCGGGGGCGGGCGGCGCCGGGTGAGCCGTGGCGTTCCTCTAGCGTGGGGCGGATTCTGCCGCTCCGCCCCACGTCTGGATGCCTGTGCCCTCCCTGCTTCCCGCCCGGCCGGCCTGGCTGTCGCCGAAGGTCGCGCGCACCGAGGTGCTCGCCGGCCTGGTCGTCGCGCTCGCGCTGATCCCCGAAGCGATCTCCTTCTCGATCATCGCCGGGGTCGACCCGAGCATCGGCCTGTTCGCCTCCTTCACCATGGCCGTCGTGATCTCGGTCGCGGGCGGCCGCGCGGCGATGATCTCCGCGGCCACCGGCGCGATCGCGCTCGTCGTCGCGCCGCTCGCGCGCGAGCACGGCCTCGGCTACCTCGTCGCGACCGTGATCCTCGGCGGGCTCTTCCAGATCGTGCTCGGTTCCCTCGGCGTCGCGAAGCTGATGCGGTTCGTGCCGCGCAGCGTCATGGTCGGGTTCGTCAACGCGCTCGCCATCCTGATCTTCCTGGCCCAGGTCCCCGCGCTGATCGACGTGCCGTGGCCGGTCTACCCGCTCTTCGCCGCCGGCCTGCTGATCATGGTGTTCTTCCCCAAGCTCACCCGGGCGGTGCCCGCGCCGCTGGTGGCCATCGTGGCGCTCACCGCGCTGACGATCGCCGCCGGCATCAGCGTCCCGACGGTCGGGGACAAGGGTGCGCTGCCGTCGTCGCTGCCGGTCCCGGGCCTGCCGGACGTCCCGTTCACCTGGGACACCCTGACGCTGCTCGCGCCCTACGCGCTCGCGTTCGCCCTCGTCGGGCTGATGGAGTCGCTGATGACCGCCAAGCTCGTCGACGACCTCACCGACACGCGCTCGAACAAGACCCGCGAGGCGATCGGGCAGGGCATCGCCAACGTCGTCACCGGGATCTTCGGCGGCATGGGCGGCTGCGCGATGATCGGCCAGACGATGATCAACGTCCGGACCGCCGGCGCCCGCACCCGGCTCTCGACGTTCCTCGCGGGGACGTTCCTGATGGTCCTGTGCCTCGTGTTCGGCCCGGTCGTCTCCGACATCCCGATGGCCGCGCTGGTCGCGGTGATGGTGCTGGTCGCCTTCGGCACTTTCGACTGGCACAGCATCGCCCCGGCCACGCTCAAGCGGATGCCCGCGGGCGAGCTCACCGTCATGGTCGTGACGGTCGCGATCGTGGTGGCCACCGGCAACCTCGCGATCGGCGTGGTCGTCGGCAGCATCACGGCGGTGGTCATCTTCGCCCGCCGCGTCGCGCGGTCGGTCGACGTCACCGCGGCCACCGACCCGGACGGCACCCAGGTCGTCTACGCGGTGACCGGCGAGCTGTTCTTCGCCTCCAGCAACGACCTCGTCTCCCGGTTCGACTACGCCGGCGACCCGGACAGCGTCGTCATCGACCTCACCGGCGCCCGCATCTGGGACGCCTCCACCGTCGCCACCCTCGACGCGGTCACTGCGAAGTACGCGAGCCGCGGCAAGTCCGTGGAGATCGCCGGGCTCGACCGGCGCAGCGCGTCCGTGCACGGCAGGCTCTCCGGGGAACTCACCGGGAGCCACTGACCGGCGCGGGGTCGATGCCCAGCAGCTCGACGAAGGCCGTCGCCGCCGGGGTCGGGTTCGTCTCCGCCCAGATCACGTACTCCACCCGGGCCGGGGCGTCGGTGATCTCGATCGTCACCACGCCCGCCAGCTGGGGGGCGTACCCCGACGGCAGCATCGCCACCCCCAGCCCGGGGCCGACCAGGCGCGGCACGTAGTCCGCGCTCGTCACCTCGTACGCCACCTCGCGGTCGAGGCCCGCGGCCGCGAACGCCTGGTCGGACTGCGCGCGTCCGGCCGTGCCCGGTGGGAGGTCGACGAACACCTCCGCCGCCAGGCGCTTGAGGCTGACGGCCGGTTCGCCGGCGAGGGGGTGGTCCGGGGCCACCACCGCGATCAGGTGCCCGCGGGCCAGCTCGCGGACCGCGACGCCGCGCGGGGTCTGCGTCGTGGGCAGGCCGAGGAACGCCACGTCGAGGCTGCCGTCGCGGACCTGCTCGATCAGGTCGTCGCTCGCCCCGACCCGCAGGCTGATGCGCACCTGGGCGTACCGGTCGTGGAACTCGCGGATCGCGGCCGGGACGTCGGCCGCGGTGACCGTCGGGATCAGGCCGACCGCCAGCCGCCCGCGCACTTCGCCGATCGCCGCCGCGACCTCGGCCGCCGCCCGCTCCGCCGCGGCCAGGCACTGACGTGCCGCCGGCAGGAACGCCTCGCCCGCCGGGGTCAGCCGCACCCGGCGGCTCGTCCGCTCGAACAGCCGCGCGCCGAGCTCGCGCTCGAGCCGCGCGACCTGGTGGCTCAGCGCCGACTGGACGACCAGGCACCGCTCGGCGGCCCGGGTGAAGCTGGTCGTTTCGGCGATCGCGACGACGTACCGCAGCTGCTGGAGTTCCACCCATCCATCTTGAACCACGATCGCTGCGGTGACGAACATGTGTTGGACTCATCGATCGGCGACCGGTGGAATCGACGTATGACCAGTCAGCTCCAGCGCGCGGAACCCCGCCGCGTGGACCTCCCGCGCATCGCGCTCACCGCGGCGGCTCCCGCCGTGTGGGGCACCACCTACCTCGTCACCACCGAGTTCCTCCCCGCCGGCCACCCGCTCTTCGCCGGCCTCCTGCGCGCGCTGCCCGCCGGGCTCATCGCGCTGGCCCTGACCCGGACGCTGCCGCGCGGCGCCTGGTGGGGCAAGGCCGCCGTGCTCGGCGTGCTCAACATCGGCCTCTTCCTGCCGCTGCTGTTCGTCGCCGCGCAGCGCCTGCCCGGCGGTGTCGCCGCGACGCTCGGGGCCGCGCAGCCGCTCGTCGTCGCCGTCCTGTCCGTGCCGCTGCTGCGCGAACGCCTGTCCGGGTGGCGGCTCGGCTGGGGCGTGGCGGGCATGGCGGGTGTCGGCCTGGTCGTGCTCGGCCCGGCGGCGGCGTTCGACGGCGCCGGCGTCGCGGCGGGCCTCGGCGGCGCCGCCACGATGGCGCTCGGCGTGACGCTGACCAAACGCTGGGGACGGCCGGCAGGCGTCGGTCCGGCCGCGTTCGCCGGCTGGCAGCTCACCGCGGGCGGGCTCTTCCTCCTGCCGCTCACGGCTTTCCTCGAAGGCGCGCCGCCACCGATCGACGGCCGGGCGGCGCTCGGCTACCTCTGGCTGGGCCTGATCGGCGGCCTGCTGACCTACTCGCTGTGGTTCCGCGGCGTGACGACGCTGCCGGTCGCGTCGGTGGCCCTGCTGGGGCTGTTGTCCCCGCTGGTCGCGGCGCTGCTCGGCGCGGTCGTGCTGGGCCAGACCCTCGGCTCGGTCCAGCTCGCCGGGTTCGCGCTCGCCCTGGCCGCGCTCGTCGCCGGCCAGCTCTCCGGTCCGTCCGTCCGGAAAGGACAGTCGCGATGAAGATCGCCGTGGTGGGTGCCGCCGGCATGGTCGGCTCCCGCGTCCTCTCCGAAGCCGCTCGGCGCGGCCATGACCTGCTCGCGGTCCTGCGGGCGCGGCGCCCGGCCGTGCAGCTCGCCGGGTTCGTGCTCGCCCTGGCCGCGCTGGTCGCCGGCCAGCTCTCCGGCCCGTCCGTCCGGAAAGGACAGTCTCGATGAAGATCGCCGTGGTGGGTGCCGCCGGCATGGTCGGCTCCCGCGTCCTCTCCGAAGCCGCGAGGCGCGGCCATGACCTGCTCGCGGTCCTGCGGGCGCGGCGCCCGGCCGTGCAGCTCGCCGGGGTTCGCGCTCGCCCTGGCCGCGCTCGTCGCCGGCCAGCTCTCCGGTCCGTCCGTCCGGAAAGGACAGTCCCGATGAAGATCGCCGTGGTTGGTGCCGCCGGCATGGTCGGTTCTCGTGTCCTCGCTGAAGCCGCGAGGCGTGGCCATGACCTGCTCGCGATCCTGCGGACGCGGCGTCCGGCCGTCCTGCCGCCCGGCGTCGGCACCGCCGAAGCCGACGCGAGCGACAGCCTCCGGATGGCCACGCTGTTCGCGGGCACCGACACGGTCGTGGCCGCGGCCCGTCCCGCACCGGGGCAGGAGCACACCGTCGGCGCCATGACGACGGCGCTGCTCGACGCGGCCGCGACGGCGGGCACCCGTGTCCTCGTCGTCGGCGGCGCGGGCCCGCTGCACGTCCCCGGCGGCGGGCTCGTCCTCGACGACCCGCGGTACGTCCCGCCCGAGTACCGCGCCATCGCCGGCGCGAGCGCCGCGCAGCTGGCCGTCTGCCGGGCGCACCCGGCCGCCGACTGGGTCTACCTGAGCCCGCCCGCGCTCCTCGAGCCCGGCGCCCGGACCGGCGGCTACCGCCGCGGCACGACGACGCTGCTGACCCGGCCCGACGGCACGTCCGCCATCTCGGCCGAAGACCTCGCGACGGCGGTCGTCGACGAGCTCGAAGACGCCGGTGCGGACCGGCACTTCACGGTCGGCTACTGACCTTGGTCTCGCACCGCACCTGCGGCGCCGCCTCGGTCCCGGACGCGACGCAGTCGACGCCCTGGCCCGGCCCGGGAACGGGGTAGGCGAAGACGGTCGGCGCGTCGCTGTCCCGGCCGGCGGCGAACTTGATGACCGTCGGCTGCCACGAACCGGTGCCGTGCAGGACTTTCGAGTAGTACGCGGTGTGCGGGCCGATGGTGGTGCCCATGCCTTCGCCGTCGGCGTTCAGCTCGTGCACGGTCAGCACGTAGTCCCCGGCGGTGTACTTGCCCTGGCCCTCGTGCCCGGCCTCGGCCGGGGTCGCGCTGACGACCTCGGGCGCGACCGGGTCGGCGGCGGTGGCGATGACGGTGGCCCCGATCGCCACCACCGCGGCCCCGGCGGCGACCGAAATGACCCCGATCCTCCTGGCGGTGAAGTCCATGACGATCAAGCTAGGCGGGGGCGCGGGCCACCACCTCGGCCGAAGGGACAGCGGATCTCGTCCTTTCGGCCGAGGTCGGGGTCAGGGGCCGAGGAGCTCGTAGGTCAGCAGGGCCAGGGCGGTCCCGACCGTGCGCGTGCCGATCAGCCGGGCGGGCTTGACGGCCGCCGGGAAGAGCCGCGCGCCCGTGCCGGCCACGAACGGGTAGACCATCAGCCGCAGCTCGTCGGCCAGGTCGTGCTCGATCAGCGGGCGGACCAGCTTTCCGCTGCCGTACACGACGATTTCCCCGCTCACCTCCTCCTTCAGCCGCGTGACCTCCTTGACGACGTCGCCCGCCAGGACCGTCGCCTCGCCCCAGCCGTCGTCGACGGCGGTGGAGGAGACGACGTACTTCGGCAGGGCGCGCAACCGGTCCGCCCACTCACCGGTGCGGGACGCCCAGCCCCGGTTCAGGAAGTACGTGTGCGTCCGCCGGCCCATCAAGAGGGCCGAGGCCTCCACCGCCTCCGCGTATTCGGCCTCGGCCCAGGCCGCGCGGTCGTCTTCGCCGATCCGGGTGAACCAGCTGACCGACCCCTCGTCGCCGGTCGGGTCTTCGATGACCCCGTCGAGCGTGATGTTCTCGCTGATGATCAGTTTTCCCATGCCGGGGCAGACGCCGTGACGACCGGAAAGGGGTCGGCCGCCCCCTTCGCGTCCCTCGCGGCGTCCGTACAGGATGGAAGCGCGAGCAGGGAGACGAGGCCGGATGGGAACCGAACTGATCGGGCGGGCGCGGGCCGGCGACGGCGAGGCGTTCCGCGCGCTGACCGAGCCGCACCACCGCGAGCTGCAGGTGCACTGCTACCGGATGCTCGGCTCGTTCCAGGACGCCGAGGACGCCCTGCAGGACACGTTGCTCTCCGCCTGGCGGGGTCTCGGCGGCTTCGACGGCCGCGCGTCGATCCGCACCTGGCTGTACCGGATCGCCACCAACCGCTGCCTCAGCGCGCTGCGCGCGGCCGGGAGGCGCCCGGCGAAGGCGTGGGACATCCCCGGCGTCGAACCACCCGAACCGACGCGGCTCGGCGAAGTCGTCTGGCTCGAGCCCTTTCCCGACGCGCTGCTGCCCGCACCGCCGGGTCCGGAGGCGCGGTACGAGCAGCGCGAGTCGGTCTCGCTGGCGTTCGTGACGGCGCTGCAGCTCCTGCCGCCGCGTCAGCTGGCCGTGCTGGTGCTGCGAGACGTACTCGGGTTCCCGGCGGGTGAGGTCGCCGGGATGCTGGACACGACGGTCGACTCGGTGAAGAGCGCCCTGAAGCGGGCGCGGGCCGGCCTGCGGCGCCGGGAACCGGGTGTGCCGGCGCCCTCGCCGGGGTCTCCGGCGGAGGACGCGGTGGTGGCGAACTTCGTGCGGGCGTGGGAAAGCGCCGACATCGACGCGCTGGTCGGTCTGCTGACCGACGACGTGTTCCTGGCGATGCCGCCGCTGCCGTTCGAGTACGAGGGCCGGGACGTCGCGGCCCGTTTCTGCGCCGGGCTGTTCGACGCGGGCCGCCGGTTCTCGCTCGTCCCGGCGCGCGCCAACGGCCAGCCGGCGTTCGGGGCCTATCTGCGCACGTCGTCCGGCAGCCGGCACGGCACGGGGCTGTACGTCCTCACCCTGGCCGGCGACCGCATCCGCGCCATGACCCGCTTCGAGAACAGCGTGCTCCCGGCGTTCGGCCTGCCGCGGTCGCTGCCGGGCTGAGCGCTCACCCCGGCAGCGTGGCCGGCAGCCCGAACGCCGGGAAGAGCGTTTCGTCCAGGAACACGACGATCCGGCCGATGCCGCCACCCCCGGCCTCCAGGACGTGGATGCCGTGGCCGGCGAACGAGCCGTCCGCCCGCTTCCGGTACGTGCCCGCCGCCGGGAACCCGTTCGCGCTGGTCGGCAGCGCCCGGCGGGGCGAGGAGAAGATCCGGCGCGTGTGGTGCTCCAGGACGGCGTCGCGGCCGTGGAACCACACCGCGATCGGCGGCATCTGGTACTCGACGTCCGATCGCAGCAGCGCCGCCAGGCCCGCCGTGTCCGCGTCCTCGAACGCCTTCAGGTAGCGCCGCAGGACCTCGTCGTCGAGCGCCGGGTCCGGCAGCACGTCGTCCTGGACCGGCTGGTCGGCGGCCAGCGCCGCCCGGGCGCGCTGCAGGGCGCTGCGGGCCGCCGTGGTCGTCGTGCCCAGCGTCGCGGCCGCCTCCGCGAGGCGGAAGCCGGCGACCTCCACGAGCATCAGCACCGCCCGCTGCCGCGGCGGCAGCCGCTGGAACGCCGCCACCACGGCGAGGCGCGTGCTGTCGCGCAGCACGGCCAGGTCGGCGGGATCGTCCCCGGCGGTCGGCAACGGCTCCAGCCACGACACCGTGTCGATCTTCGGCAGCGCCCCGGCGGTCTCGCTCCCCGCGCCGAGCCCGGACGGCAGCACCCGCCGCCGCGCGCTCTTCAGCACGTTGAGGCACGCGTTCGTGGCGATCCGGTACAGCCAGGTGCGGATCGACGAGCGTCCTTCGAAGCCGTCGAACGCCTGCCACGCGCGCAGCATCGTGTCCTGCACCAGGTCTTCGGCGTCCTGGAACGAGCCCAGCAGCCGGTAGCAGTGGGCGAGCAGCTCGCCGCGGTACGGGGCCGCCAGCCGCCAGAAGTCCTCGTCGGACATCGGGTCCTCCTTGTCCATTCCCGTACGGACAACCCGGCGGCCTCGGATGCACCGGTGCCTTCCCCGATCGTGACCACCGCGCCGCTCAGGCCGGGACGACGTGCACGACGACCGCGGTCGCGTTGTCCCGGCCGCCCGCTTCTTCGGTGTCGGCCAGGAGCCGGGCGACCTTCCGGGCGGGCGACGCCGGTCCGGCGAGGATTTCCCGCACCCGCCGGTAGGGCACCTGGTCGGTGACCCCGTCGGTGCACAGCAGCAGGACGTCGCCCGGGCGCGGCGCGAGGTTGAGCACGTCCGGCTCGGGGTGCGCGGGGTGGCCGATGTAGCGGGTCAGCTGGTAGCGGGCCGCGTGCGCTTCGGGGGAGTCGAACGGGTACCAGCCGTTGACCGCGCCGAGCCACGCCATGGTGTGGTCGGTCGTCAGCTGCTCCAGCAGCCCGTCGCGCAGGCGGTAGCAGCGGGAGTCGCCGATCTGCGTGAGCCACAGGCCGGCGCCGGACGCCACCAGCGCGGTCAGGGTGCAGCCCGTCAGGTCGCCGATCCGCCGGCCGGCCGCGCCGACCCGCGCCTGGGCTTCGGCGACCGCTTCGCGCAGCAGCGGGGGAGCGACGGCTTCCCCGGCCGCGCGGATCCGGTCCACGAACACCTCGACGGCGGTCCGGCCCGCCACGCGGCTGCCCTCGCCGTCGCCCATCCCGTCGGCCAGCACCGCGAGCAGTGGCTCCTCGTCGAGGTGCACGACGTCGAAGTTGGCCGGGTACCGCTCGCCGGTGACGCTCCCGGCGGCCGCGCGGAGGACGTGTTCGGTCATGCCCGCATGATGCCCGATCCAGGTGAACGGGTGAATGGTAACCGCCGATCACGCAGAGAAACATGCGCGGCCGGCGCACCGGAAATGCCATCACCGCATTTCAGGGACCTCGCCGAAAATTCCGGACAACCGATCGACCGTCGATCGTGATCAATGAACGGAGATTTGCCGGTGAATTTATTTCGGTTACACCAACGATCCTATTTCACCCGATCGTGTAAATGCACGGGACGACCATCCGCCGCGGATAGGCGTGCAGTGATGATGGCGGTAGGGTCCCCGGCGACAGAGCAACTCGAACGGCTGATCGCTGCCTCCCGGGCCGATCGGCCGCTGTCGAAAGAAAGCAAAGAGAGAATTGGACTTCGACGCACTGGCCGCTGAACTGCGCAATCTCCGGGACAGCGTCGCCGGGGTGACCGGCACGGTGCTCGCGGCGGTCGACGGGATACCGATCATCGCCGACGCGGACGACTACATCGATCCGGCGAAGATCTCCGCGCTCGCCGCCGCCGATCTCGGAATCGCGCGCCAGGCCGCCGAAATGACCGGGAAGGGCACGCTGAGCCAGACCGTCGTGTTCGGCAGCGACGGCTACATGGCCGTCTACGCCGTCGGACGGCTGGCGCTGATGGTCGTCCTGGGGGACAAGGGCCTGAACGTCGGGCGCCTGCTCTTCGAATCCCGGCCGGTCATCGAGCGGATCGGCACGATCCTGGCCGCGTAGCGAACAAGCCTGTCACAACGGAAAGGTTGCTGCATGATGATGAACATCGACACCGCGTTGAAGGAAGCCATGTCGATCACCGGCGCCGTGGGCGTCGCCCTGGTCGACTACGAAAGCGGGATGTCGCTCGGCACCAGCGGTGGCGGCGACTGGCTCGACCTGGAGGTCGCCGCCGCGGGCAACACCGAGGTGGTGCGGTCGAAGCTGCGGGTGATGTCGTCGCTCGCGCTCAACGACAGCATCGAGGACATCCTGATCACGTTGCACCGCCAGTACCACCTGATCCGGCTGATGAACTCCTCGCGCAACTCCCTGTTCCTGTACCTGGTGCTGGACCGGGAACGGGCGAACCTGGCCCTGGCCCGCCACTACCTCAAGCGCATCGAAGCCGACCTGCAGGTGTAGCCCGGAAGGAGAGGAGACGATGACCGGAGGCGGCTCCCGCGCCGCACTCGTCATCGGCTCGGCGTTGATGCACGACCTCGGGTCCCTGTTCCCGGTGGCGATGACCCTCGCCGGCGAGGAACTGGCGTTCACGTTCGTGTCGTCCTGCCCCTCGCCCGACGCCGTCGAGGAGTGGGTCCGGTTGCGGTCGGGTGCCGTCGTGGCCGACCGCGTGCTCCGCTTCCACGTCGACGCGGACCGGCGGCGGATCCGCGTCGAACTGGCCGGCTCGCCGGTCCGGGCCCTCGTCGTGCTCGCGGACGAGGTCACGGCGGCTTCGGTGAACGCCCCGCGCCTCGGCCGCTGGCAGGACCAGATGCCCTGCACGCTGCAGGTCGCGATGGACGAGCTCGCGCGGGTGCTCTCGCGCTGCCACCACCGCGCCGGCGGCGCCGAGCCGCTGATCGACCTCGACCTCGCCTACCGGCCGGACCGCGAGTACGAGATCCGCCTGGCGGGGGCGCACGAACGGGTGCGGCCCTTCATCGCCCCGGTCCGCCCGGTGCTGGCGATGCGCTGGCGTTCGACGACCTCGGCGCAGCGCAAGGCGTTCCTCGACGAACTGCCGGACGGGACGGCCGCCCGCGGCTGGCTCCGCCGGCGGCGCACGGTCCGGCTCATGGGCCTGGAGATGGAGGTGTCGCCCTGAACGCCGTGGCAGAGTGACGGGCATGCGGATCAGCGAAGACGACTACCTGTGGTTCGCCGGCCGCGCCCTCGACGGGATGACGGCGATCCTCGCGGACCTCGGCGACGAGCGGGCCAACCGCCGGCCACCGCTGCCGGGGGCGAACACGCCCTACGCGATCGTGACGCACTGCTTGGGGGTGCTCGAGTTCTGGATCGGCGCCCTGGTCGCCGGCCGCGCGGTGGAGCGCGACCGGGACGCCGAGTTCACGGCGTCGGGACCGGTGGCCGGGTTGGTTTCGCGCGTCGAGGCGGCGAAGGAGCAGCTGCGCGCCGACCTCGCGGTGTCCGAGCCGACGAAGCCCCTGCGCGCGCCGGCCCCGCCGAAGTACGCGGACACCCCGGCGGGCCGGACGCAGGGCGGGGCGCTGCAGCACGTGTTCGAGGAACTGGCCCAGCACCACGGCCAGCTCGAGCTGACCCGCGACATCCTGCGCTAGAGCCGGCCGGCGAGCGTCTCCGCCAGGGTGGTGTAGACGTCGGCGCGGTGTTTGCGCAGGTGGATCACCGCGATCCGGTCCTGGCCGTGGCTGCGCTTGCCGGTCGCGACGAGCTCCGCGTCACCGGCCATGTCGCAGAAGAAGGCGCCGTCGCCGACGCCGGGGAGCACGGTCACCGGTCCGGTGCAGTCCCTTTTGCCGTCGGCGAGCGCGGCGGTGCTGATCCAGAGGTCGAGCAGCCAGGGGGAGACGTACTTGCCTTCGTACCGGCATTGGAATTGCGTGCCGGGAGGGAAAGCGGGGTCCGGGGGCTGCTCGGTCATGATGATGTCTTCGCTCGTTTCGAGGATTCGTTGCAGTTCCGTGGTGCCGAGGAAGGGGCAGGCGCGGACGACGATCGCGGGCGACGCGGGTGGGGTGAACGGCGGCGGGGCGGCCTTTTTGGCCGTGGCGACCGGGAGGGTCGCCGAGGGAGCGTCCGGCGCAGGTGGTGTCGGGGTCGAGGTCGAGCACGCGGTGCACAGCACGGTCATGACGGCCACGAGGGCGGCGCCGGATCTCCCCATTTCGCCAATTTAGCCCGGAATCGGCGCGGCCGGGTGATATGCGGGAAGCCGATCAGCCCGGGTTCTGCGGCACGGCTGGGTGGTGGGCGGCTCGGCTTCGGTCTGGGTGGGTTTTGCGGCGCTGGGCTGGATGTGGGAGGCCGATGAGGCTGGGCTCCGCGGCGTGGCTGGGTGGTGGGCAGCTCGGCTTTGGCCTGGCCGGGTTTCGCGGCGCTGGGCCGGATGTGGGAGGCCGATCAGGCTGGGCTCCGCGGTGCGCTCGGGCGGGATGCGGTAACTCGGCTTCGGTCGGGGCGGGTTCCGCGGCGCCGGACCGAAAGCAGCAAGCCGATCAGGCCGGGTCCCGCCGGCGCGCCCAGGGCGGGGATGCGGCATCTCAACTTCGGTCTGGCCGGGTTCCTCCAGCGCGCCCGGGCCGGATGCGGCAACCCGATCAAGCCGGATTCCGTGGCGCGGCCGGGTCGCTGCCTGCCAGCTCCGCCGGGTCGAAGTCCAGCGGCTGCCACCGGAACACCCCCGCCCCTTGCGCATACGCCAGGTGCCCACCCAGTGCGCCGCCCGCGCTCGCTGCCGTCAAGCCGAGGGCGCTCAACAGCCTCCCTCGCACCACGCGGCCGCGGCGGCGGGCCGCGTACGACGCCCCGAACAGCGCGATCGCCACCGCGTTGCTCGCCGCGTGGACCAAGCCCACCCGGCGTTGCCGCACGTCGAGGTCCGCGTAGTCGGCCAGCCCGAGCACGATCGCCGGTGGGGTCGCCAGCAACCCCGCCGCCACCAGCCGGCGCGCCTCCTCTTGGCGCCCGGGCAGCAAGTCGAACGCCGCCGCGCAGAGCCAGGCGCCGATCGGGACCGTGACGGCGATCGGGTGCAACGGGTGACCCAGCCAGCGTCCGCGCAGCACCTTGCCGACCGTGCTCGCCGCGGGGCCGCGCAGGCGCCGGGTCAGCTCGGCCGCCGGGGCGTCGAGGGCCTCGGCGTGCTCGACCGCGTGCAGGGCCCGGTGAGGTGCGGGGGAGTTCATGCCCCGCGGCTACCCCGTCCGCCGCGGCTCAACCGGCCTCCCACGCCGCTTTCGCGTGGCTCACGAACTCCGCCCGGCTGCCCGCCGTGATCGCCCCGATTCGCGTGCGGTAGCAGTCCAGCACCGCCTCGAACCCGGTCGCGTGCAGGAATTCACGCACCGCCGGCCGGTCGCCCGTCACCACGCGCAGCCGGTTGGCCGCCGTGCGGTCGTGGGCCGCGCGCACCTCGCGGACGCCCGCGACCGAGAGGAACGACAGCTCCGACAGGTCCAGCACCAGCACTTCCGGATCGCTCGCGAACACCTGGACGGCGGCCTCCCCGAGCTTCGGCGCCGTGCCCGCGTCCAGCTCGCCGGACAAGGCCAGCACGACGACACCGGACTCACCGCGCGTCCGGACGACCTGGAGCCGCTCCGGCTGGAAGGAACCGGTCATGGGGCACGCACCGCCCTCGGACGATCCGACGTGGTCCCCGATCGGCTACCCCCGCGCCGGAGCGGCAAAACCGGCTCAGGCGCGCATCAGGATGAAGTCGCCGTGGCCGCCGTAGCCGAGGACGTCCTCCGCGTACTGGGTGCCGTCGAACGTCGGCAGCCACCACCGGTTGCCGATCCGGACCAGCATCGGGTGCGGGATGTTCGTGCCGTACGGCGCGTCCAGCGTCCCCAGCTTGCGCAGCCGCAGGTCGTACACCGGGTACTCGCGGGCGTCGCCGTCGCTGGCGAACAGGTACCACCGCCCGCCCACCCGCTGCAGGATCGTGCCTTCGGTCTGGCCGACCGACGTGTCGGCGCCCAGCAGCGTCAGGCCGTGGTCGTAGTCGGCGCCGCGCGGTGCGGCCGCGAGCGCGGGGTGGAACACGAAGGACGGCTGCTGCGCGGGACTTTCGACGAACGCGATGTGCCACCGCCCGTCGATCCGGGTCAGCGCCGGGTCCCACGAGCTGACGGTGGTCGGCAGCGGGAGCTGCCGCGTCGGCAGGACGTGCACGCCGGAAAGGACGTTCTCCCGGGTCACCGTGTGCCGCACGTGGACGCCGGTGAAGGCGAAGTCGCCCCAGGAGCTCATCAGCAGGATGAACCGGTCGTCGTCGACGACGATCTGGCCCGCGTGGTCGCCGAGCACGACGCCGTCGCGCGCGAAGAACAGCGACGCCACCTGCTCCAGCTTGGTCGGATCCGCCAGGTCGAGCGTCCACACCGCCCAGTGCGCCTGCTGGAAGAAGCCGAGCCCGGCGTTGGTCATGGTCAGGTAGAGCTTGCCGTCGCGGATGACGGGCCGGCCGTCGGCGTACTGGACGACGTGCGGGTCGCGCACCCCCGCCTGGCCGTAGTAACCGGCCCGCACCCGGCCCAGCCGCGCCGGGCCGCGGCGTCCGTACGCGTAGCCGAGCTTGCCCAGCACGGCCGGGTCGCGCAGGTCGATCCGCGCGCGGACCTGGTCGCGCTCGGTCAGCAGCGGCCGCCAGCCGGCGCCCGTGTCGGCCAGCACCGTCACCGCGTTTTCGTTGACCACCACGGCGAATCCGAACGCTTTCGGCAAGCTCGCCGCGGCGGTCTTGACGACGGCGGTGCCGCTCGCGGTGGTGATCTCGATGCGGGCCTGCCCGGCGGCGGGGTCGTAGGTGCCGAGCACCGAGACGCCGTCGCCGGCCAGCCCGGCGACCACGGGAGCGCCGGCATCGAGCACCTCGACGGTCACCGTCCCGTAGGGCGCCTTCGGCCGGACGCCGGTCCGGACGAGGGCGCCGGGGCGGGCCGCGGTGTCGACCTGGACGAACTTCGGGGCGATCAGGGCGAAGGGCCGGAACTGTTCGGTCACGGAGAACTTCAGGGAGAACGGGTCGGTACCGGCGGCTTCGGCGGTCCCGCCGAGCAGGCCCGCGGCCGCCCCGGTCACCCCCAGCGCGGTGAGGGCACGCAGCACGTCGCGTCGATCGAAGTCGGTCACCTTTGACCTCCGGGTGGGGACGGATCGGACGGCTCAGTTTGCGACGTGGCATGCCACGTTGCAACCGGCGCGGACGCCCAGCCCGGGGCATGCTGGACGCGGCGTTCCGGCAAAGGGAGGTACCGGGTGGGCGGACGGACGAGCGAAGTGGCGTGCCCCCGGCCGCCGAGCCTGGCGACCGGACCGGTCTACCTCGACCACAACGCCACCACGCCGGTCGACCCGCGGGTCACCGAAGCCGCGCTGCCGTACTGGACGGGCTTTTTCGGGAACCCGTCGAGCGAACACGCCTACGGCGGCGAACCACGCCGGGCGCTGGCCGCGGCGCGGGCCCAGGTGGCCGGCCTGATCGGCGCGCGGCCGGCGGAGATCGTGTTCACCGGCTCCGGCTCGGAGGCGAACCTGCTGGCCCTGCGCGGCGCGGTGCTCGCCGCGGGGGCCCGGGACGCGCACCTGGTCGTCCAGGCGACCGAGCACCCCGCCGTGCTGGAGACCGCTCGCGCGCTCGGCCGGCTGCACGGCACCCGCGTCACCGTGCTGCCCGTCGACCACCACGGGCTCGTCTCCCACGACGCCCTGGCCGCGGCTCTTCGGACCGGCTCGGATCGCACAGTCGTGTCGATCATGGCGGCCAACAACGAGACCGGCGCGATCCAGCCGGTCGCGGACCTGGCCGCGCTCGCGCACTCCCGCGGCGCGCTCGTGCACTGCGACGCCGCGCAGGCGTGCGGGAAGATCCCGGTCGACGTCGGCGAGCTCGACGTCGACCTGCTGACGGTGGTCGGCCACAAGATGTACGCCCCGCGCGGCGCGGCCGCGCTCTTCGTGCGCGAAGGGGTCGCGCTGGAGCCGGTCGTCTACGGCGGCGGGCAGGAACGCGGCCTGCGGGCAGGCACCGAGAACGTCGCGCTCGCGGTGGCGCTCGGCACCGCCGCCCGGCTCGCGGCCGACGACCTCGACGCGGGACGGATCGCCGCGCTGCGCGACGACTTGCACCGGCGGCTGGCCGAGGCGCTGCCGGGCCGCGTCCGGCTCAACGGCCCCGAGGCCGCCGGGCAGCGGCTGCCGAACACGCTCAACGTCGGCATCGACGGCACCCGCGGCCACGAAGTGCTGGCTCGCGCACCGGAGATCGCGGCCTCGACCGGATCGGCGTGCCACAGCGGGGTGCACGAGCCGTCGCCGGTGCTGACCGCGATGGGGTTCGACGCGGGGCGGGCGCTGGCCGCGATCCGGTTGTCGCTGGGGAGGTGGAGCACGCAAGCCGATGTGGACACCGCGGTGCGGGCGCTCGCGGCGGCGGTCGTGGACCGCTGAGCCGGGACCTTCGCGGCGGCCATGCGGACCGCCCCACCCGATGAGCGAACCGGTCCCCGGCCACCCCGGCGTATTGTCGGAGCGTGCAGATGCCGACACAGCGGGGCAGCGGGCCCGTCCGCGGGCACGTTTGCCAGGGATACCGGCGGCGGGCCGAGTTCACCGCCCGGGCCCGGGACTTCCTGGCCGCGGGACTCGCGGCGGGGGAGCGGGTGCTCTACGTCGCCCCCGGTGACGAGGCCACCCTGATCGCCCAGCTGCGGGAAACCGGCCGGTTCGACGCCGGGTTGCGGCGCGGGGCGGTGCTGGTCTCCTCGGTCGACTCGACCTACACCACCGGGACCGTCGTCGACCCCGCCGGCCAGGTCCGGCTCTACGCCGCCGCGACCGAAGAGGCCCTCGCCGCCGGGTTCACCGGCCTGCGCGTCGCCGCGGACGCGACCTCGCTGGTGCGCACGCCCGCGCAGCTGGACGCCTTCGCCCGCTACGAGCACCTGGTCGACCGCTACATGGCCGCGCACCCGATGTCGGCGATGTGCGGCTACGACCTGACCGAGCTGGGCGATGACGCCGTCGCGCAGCTGGCGTGCATGCACCCGGTCGCCCACGAGGGCGCGACCCCGTTCCACCTGCACGGCCACGCGGGCGCCGGGACCGTCGCCGCGCTCGCGGGCGAGCTGGACTCCGCGGTGCGCCGGCTGTGGCCGCTGGCCCTGGAACGCGCCGACCTGCGGGCGGCGCCGGGGCTGATCGCGATCGACGCCGGCGACCTCGGTTTCATGGACCACCGCAGCCTCTTCGCCGTCGCCGACTACGCCGAGCGCCACGCCAAGACGGTGGTCCTGCGGACGCGGCTGACCACGCCGGGGCGCCTGCTCGGGCTGTTCGACCTGACCGGCGTCCGCGTGGAGGGCGTGTCATGACCGCCGAACCGGAGACCGCGCCGCGGGGCTACGACCACGCCGCCGTCCACTACCGTTCCGACGCCGAACTGCTCGCCGTCGCCGTCCCGTTCCTCGAGGGCGGGCTGACCGCGGGCGAACCGACCATGGTGTCCCTGGAACCGGCGCGGGCCGAGCTCGTGCGCGGCGCGCTGCCGGCGTCGGCGGACGTGCGATACCTGACCACGGACGAGCTCTACGTGCGCCCGGCCGCCGCGATCAAGTCCTACCGGACGATGATGGCCGGGCTGGTCGCCGGCGGTGCCACCGGGATCCGCATCTTCGGCGAGATCCCGCGCGCGGTGATCGACACGTCGTGGGACTGGTGGGCGCGCTACGAAGCCGCGGTCAACCACGCCTACGACGAGTTCCCGCTGCGCAGCATGTGCGCCTACGACACCCGGACCACCCCGCGCCACGTCCTCGACGACGTCGCCCGCACGCACCCCTTCGTCGCGACGCCCGGCGGCCGCCACGGCAACGCCGGCTACGTCGACCCGCCCGCCTTCCTGGCCGGTCCGCGGCCGGTGGCGCCGCTGCCGATCCAGCACACCGCCCCGCTCGTGGTGCTCGCCGACCCGCGGCCCGCGGTGGCCCGCCGGGCGGTGCTCGACCTCGGCAAGACCGACCTGCCCGTCGCCGAGCTCGACGACCTCGTCCTGGCGGTCAGCGAGATCGTCGACAACGCGCTGCGCCACGGCCGCGCGCCGGTCGAGCTGCGGATCTGGGCGGACCCCGACCACCTCGTCGTGACGGTGCACGACACCGGCGAGGGCCCGGGCGACCCGTTCGCCGGCCTGCTCCCGGCCGATCGCCGGATCGGCGGCCGCGGCCTGTGGATCGCGCACCAGATCTGCAGCCAGGTGGCGCTGTACCGCGACGAAACGGGCTTCACCGCGCGGCTCGTCGCGGGCGACCCGTGGCGGCACCGCCCGGCGGACTGAGGTCAGTCCTCCCGGCCCAGCGCGGCGCGGTTGTCGACCAGGGCGGCGGCGATCTCGGTCAGCTTGACGTTGAGCTCCTGCGAAGTGTGCCGGAGCAGCGTGAACGCGGCGTCCGCGCTGAGCCCTTGGCGGGCCATCAAGATGCCCTTCGCCTGACCGATCACGTCGCGGGACTCGAGCGCGCGGCGCAGGTGCGCGCGCTCCAGTTCGGCGAGTTCGGCCACGCGGGCGTGCTCCAGGGCGAGCGAGGCGTGCGTGGCCAGCAGCAGGGCGCGGTGGCGGTCGGTCGAGGTGATGCCCTCGCGGTGGGCGTAGATGTTGAGCGCCCCGGTGAGCCCCGCCGGACGGGACGTCGGCAGCAGGGCGGTGGACAGCACCGCGCCGAGACCGTGCGCCGTCGCCGCGGCGGCGAACCGCGGCCACGCCGGCGAGCGGGCGAGGTCCTGGTCGAGCGCGTAGGCGGGCCCACCGGGGGCGGCGGCGTCGAGACAGGGCCCGGACCCGCTGCGGTACTGGACGTCGTCGAGGTCGGCGGCGGTCTCCGGGATCTCCACCGGGGTGAAGAAGCGGCCGGCGGCGTCCCGCAGCGTGATGCTGACCAGTCGCGCGTGTGGCACGATGACGGTGGTCGCGGCGACCACGTGGTTCAGGGCCTGGGTGACGGTGGAGGCGTTCAGCAGGACCCGGGTGAGCGCGGCCAGCTGCCCGCCGAGCCGTTCCTCGGACGTCTGCTCGGTGCCTTCGCCCTCGATCGCCTCGTCGACGCCGGCGTGCACGGGCAGGGTGTCGCCGGGCAGGGCACCGCGCAGGATCCGGGCGTTCAGCGCGCCCGGGTCGAGCAGGACCGCCGACCGGACCCCCGCCCGCGCGCGCCCCGCGGCGAATTCGCCCAGCGCCCGCACCCCGGCCGCGGACAGCGTTTCGACGTCGCGCAGGTCGAGGATCACCAGGTGCGGCGGCGGCAGGGTGACGGTCGCGTCCACCAGCCGGGCGAGCGCGGCCGAAGCGGTTTCCGGGCCGAGCGTCCCAATGAGCCGGAGGACGAGGGCCTGCTCCGCGTCCATCGGCGTGACCTCGACGCCCTCCACGATGTCCCCACCTCCTCCGGCACCCGAAGAAGATCGGGTACCCGCACCGGCCGGTCCCAACCGGACGGGTCACCGGGTCGTGGCCGTCCCGTGGCCGCGCGGGGGATGCGTCGCCCCGCCGTAGTGGGTGGCCCCGAGCGTCACGGCGGCGACGAGCGCGACGGCGCCGGAGACCGTCACGATGCGCGCCGGGGTGCGCAGCCGCGGGCGGGGGAGGGGGATGTCGGCGGTGGCGTCGGACAGCCGCGCCGTCGCCCACCGGTAGCCGTGGGCGAGCGAGAACGCCAGCGTGGCCCCGATGATGAAGAAGTCCGCGACGTTGAAGGTGTACTTGCCGACGGGCACGAAGTCGATGGCGCCGCGGACGCTGCCCGGCGCGGTGACGTGGTGCAGCCCGAGGCGGTCCAGCAGGTTGCTGGTCCAGCCGCCGATCGCCAGCGCGGCCGGGGCGCGCAGGAGCACCGGGTGCCGCCGCCGCAGGAGCAGCAGCACGGCGGCCGTCAGCAGCGCGGCACCGGCCAGGTCGAGCACCGCACCGGTCACCGGACCGGCGTACCACGCGCCGACGACCGGTCCGACCAGCGGGTTGCCGCCGAAGTTGATGCGCGTCCGGGGCACTTCGCGCCAGGCCCACGCCTTGGTCACCTGATCCGCGACGACGACCAGGAGCAGGGCGTAGGCCGTCCACGGCGGGCGGAGAACCGGTCCTTCGAGCCGGGGCGTCCCGGCGGTGCCGTCAGGGTTCATCGGTACCTCACAGCGGCCGGGCGACCACGGTCGTCGCCCGGACGGGGGCTGCGTGGATTCGCGGGGGGTGGTTAATACCCCACCGGCGCCCCGGTCAAACCGCCGCCGGCCTCACCCGGCCGTCTTGACGACCGGCGCGTCCCGGCACAGTTCCCGGAAACCGACGCCGTAGTACAGCTCCCGCGCGGCCGGGCGCCCCGCCGCGCCCAGGCAAGCCACCGTCGCGTGCGTCGCTCCGGCGTCGCGCGCCCGCCGCAGCCCGTGCAGCAGCATCGCGCGGGCCAGGCCGCGCCGCCGGTACGCCGGGTGCGTCCCGACGGGTTCGAACTCGGCGGTCTTGTTCGGCTCGTCGAGCCACAGGATCGCCGAGGCCGCCATCGTCCCGTCCGGGGCCTCGACGAGGACGTGCAGGTCGCCGCGGTACGCGGTGGTCCGCCGGACGCCTTCGTAGCTTTCCGCCGTGTACGCGCTGGGCGCCCAGGCGTCGACGTGGGCCCGGACCGCGGCGGCGGTACCGGCCTCGGCCGCGGTGCGGAACCGGAAGCCGCCCGGCAGCACCGGCTCTTCGAGGTCGGTCAGGTCGCGTTCGTTGAGCTGGGTCCACGACCCGGTGTCGCCGAGCGCGGCCGGGTCGGGCCGGTAGCCGTGCGCGGCCCAGCGGGTCGAGGCGAACTCGTCGCCGGCGCCCGGCAGCGCCGTGCGTTCGACGGCGCCCGCCGTCGTGTCGAACCAGGTGATCACTTCGTCGAGCAGCTCGGCGTGGCCGGGGTGGACCTGGTGGATCAGGTTCGCGCCGGTGACGTCCTTGACCGAGCCGTCATTGAGCCGGACCCGGCGCGGGAGCTGGGCCCAGCCCCACGCCACCAGGTCCCGGCCGGCGAACCACAGCCGGCGCGGCCAGTGCGCGCCGTCGGCGGTGTGGCCGCGGCCCCAGTTCCAGGCCAGCTCGCCGAAGGAGGCGTCGCCGTTCACCAGGTCGGGGCGCAGCGCGGTGACCCGCTGGGCCAGACCCTGCATGAGCTCGACGTCTTCGGCGGTCAGCAGTTCGGCGTTCCCCATGGTCGGCCACCCTGGCAGGCGAGGAGCGCGGGCGTCGAACCGTTTTCGGCGCTAGAACCGGTCGGGGATCCCCGCCAGCACCGCGCTCAGGCTCGGGAGCCACCGCTGCCGCGGATCCGGCGCCGACAGCCATTCCGTCGCCACGTCCACCCGGCGCGGGCCGACCGGCAGCGGCAGCAGCGTTCCCCACGCCAGCACCTCGACGTTCCGGGGCAGCGCGTCACGCGGGGGGATGAGCCCGTCGGTTTCGGCGAGGAGGGCGACGCGCGGACCCTGCTGGGTGGGCAGGTGCATCGCCGGGCCCTGGCAGCCCGTCGCCACCAGCCGGGACAGGACCGGGCCCGCGCTGAGCTTGGGCAGCGTCACCGCGCAGATCCCGTTCTCCAGCGCCAGGAACGGGTGGACTCCCCGCCATTTCACCGGCCAGCCGAAGAGTCGGCCGTAGAAGGCGTCGACCCGGTCGCCCGCCGGGTCCCGGGGCGCGACAGGCACCTGCTGGTCGAGCGACATCGTCGACGCCTTTCCACTCGGTGGGGCAGTGGCCGCCAGCTTAACGGCACTCAGTGCCGTTAGCAAGCCCGGCTGCTACCGTCCCGGCCATGACCGATTCGCCGCGCCGCACGCCGGCCACCCGGGTCGGGGCGACCCCCGCGGGCCGGCGGCAGCTGCGCCGCGCCCTCGCCTCGGCGGCCGTGGACCTGTTCGCCGCCAACGGCTACGAGGCCACCACGGTGGACGACATCGCGGCCGCGGCCGGCGTCGGCCGCCGCACGTTCTTCCGGTACTTCGACGCCAAGGACGACGTCCTCTTCGCCAACCACGACGAGATCGTGGCCGAGATGGAAGACGCCTTCGCCGCCGCCGACCCGGCGCGCGACCCGGTCGAGGTGGCCTGCGACGCGGTCGGCCTGGTGCTCGACTCCTACGCCGACGACCTCGACGTGTCGCTCAAGCGCTTCGCCCTGACCCGTACGGTGCCTTCCCTGCGGGACAAGGAAATCGCGATCGTCGACCGCTACCAGCGCGTGCTCGCCCGCTACCTGCAGGCGCGCTACGAACAGCAGGGCGACCCGGCGGCGAGCCTGCGCGCGGCCGTCGCCGCCGCGGCCATCGCGGCCGCCAACAACCACGTCCTGCGGCGCTGGCTGCGCCGAGGTGGCGAAGACGACATCAAGGTCCGCGCGGCCGAGGCGTTCGCGCTGGTCGTCACCGCTTTCCGGGCCCCGCGCGCGGAACCGGCCACGGTCGTCGCCGTGATGACCACCGCGACGCCGCTGCACGAGGTCGTCGCCCAGGTGGGTGAGGTGCTCCGCCGACCGTAGTGGCACTGAGTGCCATGACCGCCGAAACCCGGTTTACACTCGAGTCCGTGGCGAAGCGGAAAAACGTGAAGCCGACGCCGTTCCGCGACCGAAACGGCGAAAACCCGTTCAACGCTTCGGGCGTGGTGCGGACGGGATCCCGGTGCTTCACCTTCGTCGACAACAAAGACCCCACCGCATTGTTCGAAATGACGTTCGACGCCGACCTGGACACGGTCGAACGCATTCGCCGGCGGCACCTGCTCGGCGCGGGCGACCTCGGTGACCCCGAAGGCCTCACCCGGATCGACCACGACGGCGAGACCCTCCTCGTCGTCGCCTCCTCGCTGTCGGTCGAGCGGAACCGGGTCAACGACGGACTGGTACGCGTCCGGTACCGCCCCGACGGGGACCTGCCCGCCGAGCCGATGGCCGGGTTCCGGGCCTGGCTGCTCGGCCACGTGCCCGCCCTCGCCGCGCCCGGCAGGCGGAAACCGGACGACGACGGCCTGAACGTCGAGGGCCTCGCCTTCGACGCCGGGACGAGTGCGCTCCTGTTCGGCCTGCGCGGCCCGGCCGTCACCGGACAGGTCACCCTGATCCACGTTCCCGTCGACCTCACCGGCGAGTGGACGACGGACTCGCTCGGTGCGCCCACCGTGCGCTCGGCCCGGATCCCGCGATCCGCGGCCGCGCAAGGGATCCGTGACCTCGACTGCGACGGCGACCTGCTGGTCCTGCTCGGCCGCTCGGCCAGCCACGACGACGCGCCGTTCCGGCTCGGCACCTGGCCGCGCGGCGGCGACACGGTCCGGCTGCTCGACATCACCTTCCACCGGACCGCGAAACCCGAAGGCGTCACGGCGTTCTCCGCCGGCGGCGAGCGGAAGATCCTCGTCGTCGACGACAACGGCGGTTACGCGGTCCTCTAGGAGAAGTACAGTTTCGACGCCGCCGGGTCCTGGACCACCCGGGGCCGCCCGGACGGCGCCGGGTCGGCGGCGAACGCCGCGCCCGCCCCGGTCCGGACGCTCGTCAAGGTGAAGTAGCCGCTGGTGGCGAAGGGGTCGTCCGGCGGGTCCACCTGGGTGACCGAGAACTCCTCGGCGTGCTCGGTGTTGTCGGCCGCGCGCGTGCAGAGCAGCCGGTGGCCCAGGGCCGAGGTCGTCGTGCTCGCGTGCAGGAACCGGCCGGACGCCTTGACGGACAGGGACTTCCCGGTGCCGAGCGTGTCGAAGCACCACAGATCGGCTTCGTCGACGTCGGCGGGCCGCAGCCGGTGGACGACCTCGAAGCTCCCGGGTTCGATGGTTTCGGTGCCGCTGGCGTGCAGGCACTCGTTGGTGACGTCTTCGCGGACGAACGCCCCTTCCGCGCCGGGCAGGCCGCCGCAGAGGTAGCCGGCGGACGTCGCGAGCCGCAGCTGCTTGCGGACGACGGTGAGCTGCGCGGGGACGTCGGGCACGCCGAGCCCGGTCAGCAGCGCGGCCATCCGCTCGAGCAGCGGCTTGAGCACCGTTTCCTGGGTCTTGTGGCCGAACACGCTCTCGCGGTAGGCGCGGATCTGGCCGAGCAGCTGCGCGCGGCGGCCCGGGTCGTCGCGCACGAGCTTGGCGAGCAGCCCGGCCGTGTCGATCCGGAAGTGCCGGGCCGGCTGCAGCGTCTGGTCGAGGCCCCAGGGGATCAGCTTGAACTCGATGTCGCCGACGCCGGGCGCGGCGACGGCGGTCTTGTCGTTGTAGACGTAGGTGTTGTTGGTGTTGCGGGAATAGCCGTCCCAGTGCTTGAGGAAGAACTCCATCGCGTACAGCTTGACGAACTGGTCGAGGTCGAAAACTTCGCTCGCGCCGGCCAGCCCGTGGGCGGCGATGTGGTCGATGGCGAACTTCAGGTCCGCCTTGTCCTCGAACTTCGACAGCGATTCCACGCCGATGAAGCCGAACCGGGCACCGACGAAGTCGTCCTTGTGCTCCAGCTCGTACAGGTTTCCGTCGGTGTGCCGGAAATTGCGCTCGATGTAGCGCGGCATGATCGGCTCGACGTTCACGAAGACGCCCGGGCTGTTCACGCCGGCGACCCCTTGGCCGATCGGGGTGCCGTTCACGAGCACCTTCGCGAAGTTGCCCCGGGAATAGGGGAGACCCGCGAGCTCGAACAGCCGGTAGCCCAGCAGCTGCCGGAGGTAGGAAAGGTCCTGGACCGAGTTGTTGAGCGTCAGGTACCGGGTCCCGATCAGGTCCCGGATCGGTGCCTTGTTGGCGTCTTCGAACTTCCCGAAATCGACGTGCAGGCACGGCTTGTCGCTGTTGATCGAACCGCAGAAGGACTTCTTCTTGATTCCCACGTCGGCGAACGTCTTCTTCGCGGGGAACTTCGTCCCGGAGATCGTGACCGACGCCTTCCGCCAGGTGTAACGGCTTCCGCCGGCCCAGTCGAAGTTGCACACGCCGCCGGCCGGCTGTTCGGTGCGCACAGCGTCCCAGTCCGCCGGTGGCAGCGTGATCTCGATCGTCAGCACATTGTCGATCTCGTAGAGGGAATCGAGTGCCTGCTGCTCCTGAGCGCCCATCACGTCATGGTACGACCGATTTCCCGGGCCGGACGCGCAGAAAATTCAGCAACGAATTTCGCGTTCGGGCCTTTTCCGGTTGCTGTATCACTTCGCCCGGGAGAGGTGGACGGCGGTGATACCGGCGAGGACGAGGTCCAGCCCGGCGAGGAACTGCTCGCGGTCGTCGTGCCCGCGCACCTCGGCCGCCACCGCGCGGGTGAACGGGTACTCGTCCGGGTCCAGTTCCTCCCAGGCCGTCGAGACGGCGTCGAGGAATTCCGCGCGGTCCGCGCCGGCCGGGACACCCGCGGTGTTCGCGGCGTTCTGGCCGGCGGCGCCGAAGATGTAGCTCACCAGGGCGGAGGTCGTCGTGAACAGGTGGCCGGCCGGCACCCCCAGTGCGCGGACCTGGCGGCCGATGCCTTCGAAGATCCGGGCCGTCACCGACCCCCACGGGGTGCGCGCGAGCTGCAGCGCCAGCTGCGTGCCGAGCCACGGGTGCCGCTCGATGGCGTCGAACAGGCCGAGCGCGACGGCGCGGATCTCCTCACGCGGTGAGCCGGGGGAGCCGGCGGCCAGCGCGGCGGCGATGACCCCGTCGGTCGCCGCGTCGAGCAGCTCGCCCTTGTTCGCCACGTGCCAGTAGATCGCGCCGGCCCCGGTGGCGAGGCGCTCGGTCAGCGTCCGGAACGTCAGCCCGGCCTCGCCGGCCGTGTCGAGCAGCTCGACCGCCGCCTCGACGATGCGGTCGCGGCTGAGGGCGTCGGAGCGGCGGGTGCGGGGTGGCATGCCTCATCTTGACACATCTGGAATGACGTTCCAAACTGATGGAACAACATTCCAGAAGGAGGCATCATGAACGTCACGATCATCGGAGCCGGGCTCGGCGGTCTCGTCCTCGCCCGTGTCCTGCACGTCCACGGCATCGCGGTCACGGTCTACGAGGCCGAAGGGTCCCCGGCCGCCCGCAAGCAGGGCGGCCTGCTCGACATCCACGTCGGCACCGGCCAGGTCGCCCTCGAAGCCGCCGGCCTGACCGACGGGTTCCGCGGGCTGGTCCTGGAGGGCCACGAAGCCACCCGGGTCCTCGACCGCACCGGCGCGGTCCTGCACGACGAGCCCGACGACGGCACCGGAGGACGCCCCGAAGTGCCCCGCGGCGAGCTGCGGCAGCTGCTGCTCGACTCGCTCCCGGAGGGCACCGTCCACTGGGGACACAAGGTCACCGGCGTCCGCGCGCTGGGCGGCGGCCGCCACGAGGTGACCTTCGCCGGCGGCACCACCGTCACCACGACGCTGCTGGTCGGGGCGGACGGTGCCTGGTCGAAGGTCCGGCCGCTGCTTTCGGATGCCACGCCCGCCTACATCGGCCGGTCCTACGTCGAGACCTTCCTGTACGACAGCGACAACCGGCACCCGGCCGCCGCGAAGGCGGTCGGCGCCGGAGCCTTGCTCGCGCTCGCCCCGGGCAAGGGGATCCAGGCCCACCGCGAGAAGGACGGCACGCTGCACACCTACGTCGCGCTGACCCGGCCGGTCGAGTGGTTCGGCGACTTCACCGACGCGGCCGCCGCCGTCGAGCGGACCGCGCGGGAGTTCGACGGCTGGGCCCCCGAACTCACCGCGCTGATCACCGACGGCGACACCCCGCCGGTCCTGCGCCCGCTGCACACGCTGCCGGTCGAGCACCGGTGGGAGCGGGTCCCGGGCGTCACGCTCATCGGCGACGCAGCGCACCTCGCCGCGCCGAACGGCGAAGGCGCGAACCTGGCGATGCTCGACGGCGCCGAGCTGGCCCTGGCCCTGGCCAAGCACGACGACGTCGAGACCGCGCTGGCGGAGTTCGAGCGGACCATGTTCCCCCGCAGTGCCGAAGCGGCGGCCGACGGCAACGAGCTCCACGAGCTGCTCTTCGGCGACGACTCACCGCACGGCCTGATCACCATGTTCACCGGAGGGAACCCGTGAACGCGCCGACCGCGGCGTAGTCGCTGACCGCGTCCGGGGAGATCACCTCGGCCGGCGGGCGGCCGCGCAGGATCTGCTTGATCGGCGTCTCCAGCTTCTTGCCGGTCAGGGTGCGCGGGATCGCCGGGACCGCTTCGATCCGGTCGGGCACGTGCCGGGGTGAGAGCTCCTCGCGCAGGGCCGTCCGGATCCGCTGCCGCAGGTCGTCGTCGAGCCCGGCCGGGGTGACGACGAAAAGGAGCAACCGGCCGGGCCCGCCGTCGCCGTCCTCCAAGTGCACCACCAGGGAGTCCTCGACGCCGGGCAGCTCCTCGACGACGGCGTAGAACTCGGCCGTGCCGAGCCGGACGCCACCGCGGTTGAGCGTGGCGTCCGACCGGCCGGAGATCACGAACCCGCCCTCCGGCGTCCTCGTCACCCAGTCGCCGTGGCGCCAGACGCCCGGATACGTGTCGAAGTAGGCCGCGCGGTACCGCCGGTGCCCGGGGTCGTTCCAGAACCCGACCGGCATCGACGGCAGCGGCCGGCGCACGACCAGCTCGCCCACCTCGCCGACGACCTCGTGCCCGGCCGCGTCGAACGCGGTGACGTCGACGCCGAGGCACGGCGCGGTCAGCTCGCCCCGCCGCGGCGGCACCCACGGGTTGCCGGCCACGAACGCCGAGCAGATGTCGGTGCCGCCCGACATCGAGTTCACCGGGACGCCCAGGCGCTCGGTGGCCCAGTCGAACCCCTCGGCGGGCAACGGCGATCCCGTGACGCCGAGCGTCCGCAGGTGCGGCAGGTCGCCGGGCTCGACGCCGGCCGCGCGGCACGCCATCAGGTACGCCGGGCTGGTGCCGACCAGCGTCGCACCTTCGGCGAGCCGCCACTGCGCGCCGAGGTCCGGGTACTGCGGGTTCCCGTCGGTCAGCACCACGGCGGCCCGCCGCAGCAGGCCGGAGACCAGGACGTTCCACATCATCCACGCCGTCGTGGTGTGCCACAGGAGCCGGTCGCCGGGGCGGGTGTCCAGGTGGAACGCGTGCGCCTTCAGGTGTTCGAGCAGGATCCCGCCGTGGCCGTGCACGATGGCCTTCGGCAGCCCGGTCGTCCCGGAGGAGAACAGGACGTACAGCGGGTGGCCGAACGGGACCCGGTCGAAGCCCGGCTCCGGTGCCGAGGCGAGCAGCTCCGGCCAGGAGACGTCGGCGTCCACTGTGTACTGTCCATACGGGACGCCGATGACGTGCCGGACGGACGGCAGCCCGGCGCGGATCGCCGTCACGTCGGCGCTCTTGCCGATCTCTTTCGTGCCGTGGGTGTAGCCGCCGACGGCGAGCAGCACCGTCGGCTCGATCTGGGCGAACCGGTCGACGACGCTGCGGGCGCCGAACTCCGGCGCGCACGCGGCCCACACCGCCCCGAGCGACGCGCACGCCAGGAACGCCACCAGCGTCTCCGGGATGTTCGGCAGGTACGCCGCCACGCGGTCGCCGCGCCCGACGCCGAGCCGGCGCAACCCGGCCCGGGCGCGGGCGACCTGATCGGCCAGTTCGCCGGACGTCAGCGACAGCGAAGCGCGCGTCTGGGAGTGCGCGACCACGGCGAGGTCGTCGCCGGCACCACCCAGCATGTGCTCGGCGTAGTTCAGCTCCGCGCCCGGGAACCACTCGGCGCCGGGCATCCCGGCCGAACCGAGGACGCGGTCGTAGGAGCCGCGGACTTCGAAGTGGTCCCAGACCTTCGCCCAGAACCCTTCGAGGTCGGTGACCGACCACCGCCACAGCTCTTCGTAGGAGCCGAAGCCCCGGCCGAAGGCGTCCAGCTCGCTCATGCGCCGTCGTGGGCGTCGGTCATCAGGTCGGCCAGGTCCTCCGGCGCGAGGAACGACGGCGGGGGCGGCGGGCCCCAGGCGTAGAGGCTCTTCTCGCCGGCGACGACGCGGGGCTCCCAGAGCTGGTCCTCGAGGATGCAGTCGATGTCGGAGTAGTACTCGGAGAAGTTGCCGGCCGGGTCGCGCAGGTACCAGAAGAAGTTCGACCCGATGTAGTGCCGGCCCAGACCCCACGTGTGGCGTTCCGGGTGGCCTTCGAGCATCGCGGTGGCGCCGCGGCCGACCTCGTCGACGTCGTCGACCTCCCACGACGTGTGGTGCAGGAAGCTGACCGGCGCCTGCTGGACCAGCACGTTGTGGTGGTCGGTGGAGCAGCGCATGAACGCGGCCAGGCCGGGGGCCTCGTCGCTGACCTTGAACCCGAGGCCCTCGGTGAAGAACCGCTGGGTCGCGGCCTGGTCGGTCGAGCCGAACACGACGTGCCCGAGCTTGCGCGGCCGCACCGCGGGCTCCCGGTCGATGCCCGGCGCGCGGGTGTTCGCGCGCTCGATCCGGCCGGGTCCGTTGTAGGCCACCGGTTCCGGCGCCTCCTGCGTCAAGCGGGGTGCGACCGACACGACGACGTCGAGCCCGGTGATCGGGTCCTTTGTGTACAGTGCATCGCCGTCGATGCGGCTCTCGACGTCGAGGCGGGCCAGCGACGCGGTGATCCGGCCGAGGTCGTCCGGGTCGTCGGCGCCGATGCCCAGGCTGAGCAGCCGGCGCTGCGCGGTCCGGCGCAGTTCGAGCTGCTCGCCGCCGTCGGCGGTGGCGAACCCGGAGGCGGTCGGCGTCAGGCCGAACTGGGTGTAGTACTTCGCGGTCTCGTCGACGTCCGGAACGCCGATGGCGATCTTGGTGAGGCGGTGCAGGCTCATGAGGAGTCCTCGGGGTCAGATAAGCGGGGTGATCTGGTCGTCGCGACCGAGCAGCGCTTTGCCGTAAACCTCGTAGTTGACCGCGGGCAGCACGATCGCGTGCCGGGCGGCCACGGCGGAGTCGCGCCAGATCCGCTGCAGCGGGTTGACCTCGGCGAAGCTGCCGGCGCCGTGCGCGGAGAGCAGGACGTCGATCGCGCGGGTGATGTTCTCGACGGCCCAGCCGGTGTCGGCGCGGGTCCGGGCGCGGGTTTCGAGATCGGGGAAGGCGCCGGCCGACGCCGTGTCGATGTCGTCGGCCGCGCGGTAGGCGTGCAGGTGCGCGGTGTCGATCCGCATCGCCGCTTCGGCCAGCTGCAGCTGGAAGGCGACGGACTCCGCCTGGGTCGCGTAGTTCGTGTAGGAGATCGCCTTGCGGGCGGCCTTTTCGCGCACCAGCTTCAGCGCCTTGCGGCCCAGCCCGAGCTGCGGGCCGGCCAGTACCAGCGTGAGCACCGGGACGAGCGCGGCCCGGAACAGGTCCTCCTCGGGCTCGCCGTTCGCGTACTGCCCGCCGATGGCCGGCGGCACGGACATCACGCGGTGTTCCGGCACGAAGACGTCGTCGGCGATCAGGCAGTTGGACCCCGACGAGCGCATCCCGGCGACGAACCACGTGTCCTCGAAGCCGAGGTCGGTGCGGGGGACCAGGGCCATGCCCTGGTCGACGACCTCGCCGCGCTCGTCGGTCAGCGGGATGCCCAGGCCGGCCCAGTCGCCGTGCCACGAGCCGGAGTTGTAGTACCAGCGGCCGGTGACCCGCCAGCCACCGTCCACTTTGGTCGTTTCGGCGGTCGGGGAGAGCACGCCCGACACCTTGGCGTCGGGGTTCGCGCCCCAGACGTCGTCCTGGGCCTGGACGCTGAAGAGTCCCGCGAGCCACGCGCAGACGTTGCTCAGCGCGACGACCCAGGCGGTGCCGCCGTCGGCCTCGGCGACCGCGGCGGAGACGTCGAGCATCGCGCGGACCGGCAGCCCGTAGCCGCCGTAGCGGCGCGGCTGGGCGATCTTGAACGCGCCGACGTCGGTCAGCGCGGCGATGCTCTCTTCGACGACCCGCCGGTCGGCCTCGCCCTGGGCGGCGTTGCGCTCCAGCAGCGGCTGGATGTCGGCGATGCGGGCGAGGAGCTGGTCGAGGGTGGGCGCGGGTTGTTCGGTCGCGAGGGTCATGACGGCGGTGTCCTTCCAGGCGGTCAGCGGGCGCAGGCGGCGATCTGGTCGGTGATGAGCGGGCGCGGCCGCTCGGCGAAGCGGGAGTGGGTGCCGAAGGTGCGGTGGGCGTACACGAGCGGCGGCAGATCCGTCCGGCCGAGGTCGGTGACCAGGCCGAACAGCAGGAGGTGGTCGCCGGCCTCGACGACGCGGTCGAGGTCGCAGGCGACCCAGCCGGCGGCGTCGCGCAGCCGGGGCAGCCCGCGGTCGGTGAACCACGTCGTCGGGTCCCCGAACCGGTCGGCGCCGCGGGTGGCGAACCGGACGGCGAGGTCGTCCTGGCCCTGGCCGAGCAGGTTCACGCCGAACCGGCCGGCGTCAAGGATTTCGGCCAGCAGTGCCGACCGGCGGTCGAAGGCGACGCTGACCAGCGGCGGGTCGAGCGAGAGCGAGGTGAACGAGCTGACGGTCGCCCCGCGCGGGCCGTCCGCGCCGGTCGTGGTCACCACCGTGACCGGTGCGCAGACCGCGGCCATCACCGCGCGGAACCGGTGTCCGTCCACAGTGGTCATGACGGCTCCGTGAACCGGTGGCGCATCGAGCCGATGCCCTCGATGGTGGTGGCGAGCTCGTCCCCGGCGGCGAGGAACCGCTGCGGGCTGCGGGCCATGCCGACCCCGGACGGCGTGCCGGTGAAGATCACGTCGCCGGGCCGCAGCGGCAGGATCGCCGACAGGCGGGCCACGATCTCGGGGACCGGGAAGATCAGGTCGCTGGTGCGGCCCTTCTGCACGGATTCCCCGTTGACCGCGCAGCCGAGTTCGAGGTTGTCGCGGTCGGCGAACTCGTCCGGCGTGACCAGCCACGGGCCGGTGGGGCCGAAACCGGGCGCGGACTTGCCCAGGCTGAACTGCGGGGCCGGTCCGGCCAGCTGCACCGTCCGGTCGGAGAGGTCCTGGCCGATCGTGAGCCCGGCGACGTGGTCCCACCCGCGTTCGGCGGGCACGTTCCGCGCCTCCCGGCCGATCACGGCGACCAGCTCGACCTCCCAGTCCACAGTGGACCCGGTGAGCGCGATGTCACCGCTCGGGCCGGTGAGGCAGCTGGGGAACTTCGTGAACACGGCCGGGGACTCGGGCAGCCCCAGGCCGGATTCCGCCGCGTGGTCGCGGTAGTTCAGCCCGACGCCGAACACCTGCGCCGGCGTGGGGGAGGGGGCCCGCAGGCCGGTTTCGTCGAACGCTTCGGCGTCGAGGTCCCGGAGGCCGGCCGCCCAGGCCGTGAACTCCGTCCAGCGCGCGTACACGGCGTGGGGGTCGGCGGGGAAGCGCTGCCCGCTGGCGCGCTCGACGTCGACGGCGCCGTCCCCGGTGAGGAGGACGAGCCGGCCGGCGAGGTTGGCGATCCGCATCGCGATGCCTTTCGGTCGAGGAGTCATCTCATACTCTGCGCGCCGTATACGACTGTCAAGAGAAGAATCGATTCTTGCGGCGAGAGTGTGTTATCGTTTCGGCATGGCGAAGAGAGCGGGTGGCGAAAGCCTGGCCGTGTCGGTGTACCACCGGCTGCGGTCGGCGATCCTCAACGGTGAACTGGCCCCGGGCGAGCGCGTGAAGCCCGCGGAGCTGAGCGCGGAGTTCGAGGTCAGCCTCAGTGTCGTGCGGGAGGCCCTGGGCTTGCTCGCGGCCAAGGACCTCGTCCAGGTGGACCGCAACCGCGGGTTCCGCGTCACGCCGCTGTCGATGCGGGCGCTCACCGACCTGACCGAGGCCCGGGCGATCAACGAGGGCTCGGCGCTGCGGCTGTCGGTGCAGCGCGGCGGCGTCACGTGGGAGTCGGAGGTGCTGGCCGCGCACCACCGGCTGGCCGGGCAGCCGATGATCCTGCCGGGATCGCCGATGCGGCGCAACGAGGAGTGGGCCCGCGCGCACCTGGAGTTCCACCACACGCTGATCAAGGCGTGCGGCAACGTCGTGCTGCTCGACATCTGCACCCGCCTGTCCGACGCCGCCGAGCTCTACCGCGCGTGGTCCGGCCCCGGCGGCGAAAAGCACCACCGTGACGTCGAAGGCGAGCACCAGGGCCTGGTGGACGCGGCGCTGGCGCACGACGCCGACCTGGCGGTCGCCCGGTTCGAGGCGCACGTCAACCGGACGAAGGAGATCCTGATGGATTCGAGCTTCAGCGCCGAGCCCGCGTCGTGACCCCGGCGGAGGTGGTCCTGCGTGAGCGGCAGGGCCGCGACCGCGGCTGGTGGGACCGGATGCGGGCCTGCTACGCACCGGACGCGGCCGTGCGGCTCAGCTGTTCCGGGGCACCGGGGAGGAGTTTGTCGCGCGATCGAGGGATTCCGTCCTACCGGTTCCTGGCGCAGGTGCTCGGCCACCGCGGGTACCCGGTCCCGGACGACCTCTACGGCGACGACCGCCCGGACGGCGTCGCCGAACTCTACGACACGCTCTTAACCTGGCTTCCCGGAAAGGCATCATGACCAAGACCGCCCTGACCGGCGTCCGCGTCTTCGACGGCGCGCGCCTGACCGAACCGACCACCGTCGTCCTCGACGGGCCGCTCCTCGGCACCGACGCGACCGGTGCCGAGGTCGTCGACGGTGCCGGGGCCACCCTGCTGCCCGGCCTCTTCGACGCCCACGTCCACCTCCTCACCCCCGGCGACCTGCAGGCCCTCGCCGCGCACGGCATCACCACCGCGCTCGACATGGCGTGCTGGCCACGCGAGCGCGTCGACTCCTTCCGCGGGCGGGTGCCCGACATCCGCAGTGCCGGGCTGCCCGCCATCGGCCCCGGCGGCAACCACGCGAAGATGCCCGGCATGCCGGCGGAGGCGATCCTCACCGCGCCGGGGCAGGCCGCGGACTTCGTCGCGCGCCGCGTCGCCGAGGGTTCCGACTACGTCAAGGTCGTCATCGAAGGTGACCTCCTGGACCAGGCGACCATCGACGCGGTCGTCGCCGAAGGCAAGGCCCACGGCAAGCTCACCGTCGCCCACGCTTCTTCCGTCGACGCCTACCGCCGCGCGGTCCGGGCCGGCGCGGACGTCGTCACCCACGTCCCGCGTGACGGCGTCCTCGACACCGAAACCACGTCCCGGATGGCCGAACAGGGGCAGATCGCCGTCCCGACGCTCACGATGATGGCCGCGCTCACCACGAAACTCGGCGCGGACGGCTACGGCTTCAGCCGCGACTCGGTCGCGGCGCTGCACGCGGCCGGCGTGCCGATCCTCGCCGGCACCGACGCGTTCTCCGCGCCGATGCTGCCGGTCCCGGTCGTGCACGGGGCGAGCCTGCACGAGGAACTCGCGCTGCTGGCCGGCGCCGGACTGTCCGAAGTGGACGCGCTGCGGGCGGCGACCGACCTGCCCGCGCGGTACTTCGGCTTCCCCGACCGCGGTGCCGTGCGCGACGGGTTGCGCGCCGACGTCGTGCTCGTCGACGGCGACCCCACCCGGGACATCACGGCGACCGCGAAGATCCGCGGCGTCTGGGCGGCCGGGGTGGCGGTCGCGTGAGCGGGCTCGTCGACGTCCACGCGCACTTCCTCACCCCGGAGTACACCGAAGCCGCGATCGCCGCCGGGCACGGCTCGCCGGACGGCATGCCCGGCTGGCCCACCTGGGACGCGGCGCGGCACCTCGACCTGATGGACCGCTGGGGTGTCGCGGTGTCCCTGCTCTCGATCTCCTCGCCGGGTGTCCACTTCGGCGACGACGCCGCGGCCCGCAAGCTCGCCCGCCACGTCAACGACACGGGCGCGGAAACCCGGCGGGCGCACCCGGATCGGTTCGGGCACTTCGCGTCGCTGCCGCTGCCCGATGTGGACGGTGCGCTGGCCGAACTCGCCTACGCCGTCGACGAATTGGGCTGCGACGGCGTGACGGTCGAGACCAACGCCGGCGGCCGCTACCTGGGCGACCCGGCTTTCGATCCCTTGTGGACGGAGCTGGCCCGCCGCCGGACGCCGGTGTTCGTCCACCCGACGTCGCCGCCGAACGCCGAGGCGATCGCGCTCGGCCGGCCGCGGCCGATGCTGGAGTTCCTCTTCGACACCGGCCGGACCGTCAGCGACCTGGTCTTCACCGGGGTTTTCCGGCGGTATCCGGACATCCCGTGGATCTTCACCCACGGCGGTGGCGTGCTGCCGCTGCTGGCCGAACGCCTCGAGCTGTTCCGCACCGCGTTCGCGGGCGCGGACAGCGACCCCGCGGTCGGGGACCAGATCGCCGGTCTGTGGTTCGACCTCGCGGGAACGCCGTTCCCGCACCAGGTCCCGGCGTTCGAGCGCGCGTTCGGCACCGGAAAACTGCTCTACGGCAGCGACTTCTGCTGGACCCCGCCGGCCGCGGTCGACGCGCAGCTGGCGAGCATCGACGCGGCGGCGCAGCCGGACGGCACGACCTGGCGGGACCTGACCACCGCCAACTGCGCCCGCCTGTTCCCGCGGCTGGCGTCAGCTGTGGACCTGCTGGACGTCACCCGCGGCCGACGCCGGAGCTGAGTCCGGCAGGGTCGGGCGGAGGGCGAGCACGACCGCGGTGGTGACCGCCAGGTGCATCAGCATCAGGCCGACGACGTTGGCCGCCGTCGCGCCCGCGGTGAACAGGAGCAGGTCCGGGATCCAGGTCACGGCCAGGGCCAGCGGGACGACGACGCGCAGCGCCTTCGGGGCGCGGCGGGCGATCAGGAACCAGCCCACGGTGCCGACGAGGAGCCCGACGACGGTCGCCGGCAGGTAGGACCCGGCGTTGAGGCCCATGCCGATCCCGCCGTCGTCGAGGGAGGACGCGCCGAGCGCGAGGAGGCTGTTGACGCCGGCGGCCGCCACGAGGGCGATCCCCAGGCGGACAACCAGGACCGAGGTCGGGGTGGCGGTGGTCGGCATCGCTCCTCCTTGGGTTGCGTGTTAAACCCAAAGGTAGTTTGAGTTGCGTGTTAAAGTCAAGCGTGCACGAGCCTGGAGAAGCAGTGGAGCCGTTCGACCGGCTCGGCGACGACGAGCGGCGGGCGTGGGTCAACCTGGCGAAGGTGCTGCTCACGCTGCCGGGAGCGCTGGAAAGCCAGCTGCTGCGGGACGCGGACCTGACGTTGCTGGGCTACATGATCCTGGCGCGGCTCTCGGTGGTGCCGGGGGAGAACCTGCGCATGAGCGAGATCGCGGAGATGGCCAACGGCTCGCTGCCGCGGATCTCCCACGCGGTGGCCCGGCTGGAGGACCGCGGCTGGGTGACCCGGAAGGTGTGCACCGGCCAGGGCCGCCGCTTCACCACCGCGACCTTGACCGACGCGGGGCGCGCGCAGCTGGCCGCCGCGTCACCCGCGCACGTGGCGAACGTCCGGCGGCTGGTGATCGAGCCGCTCGGCGCGGACTTCGTGCGGCTCGGGGACGCCGTCGAACGGGTCGTCGACAACCTGGGGCTGCCCACCGAGGTGCTCAAGCGGCCGAAAGGCTGACCGGCCCGGGCGCCGGGGTTCGCCGTCGGCCACCATGGGACCGTGTCCCAGCCCGTTCCCGCGCCCGAAGCCGCCGGCCCCGGCCTGCTGTACCTCGTGAAGCAGCTCGAGCTCGCCGTGCGGGCCCGGCTGGACGAGGTGCTCCGCCCGGTCGCGCTCACGCCTCTGCAGTACACCGCGCTCACCGTGCTGGAGCGGCGGTCCGGGCTCGCCACCGCCGAACTGGCGCGCAACTCCTTCGTCACCGACCAGGCGATGGCCGACATGGTCGTCGCGCTCGAACGGCGGGGCCTCATCGTGCGGGAAGGCGATCCGCGGGACCGCCGGCGGCGGGTCATCGGCCTGACCGGCCCCGGGCAAGAGCTCCTCGACCGGGTCCGCGACGACGTCACCGCGCTGGAAGAACGGATGGTTTCGCAGCTGAACCCGCGCGACGCGGCCCGGTTCCGCGCCTACGTCGTCGCGTGCCACGCGGCGCTCGCCGACCGGCCGTCGCGCTGAAAAAGTACAGGAAACCTGTACATCTCCCGTTCGGCGTGGGACTCTCGGTGCCACATCGAGCCGGGCACGGGTGGCCCGGGGTGAGGGGCACCTCCATGCGCGTCCTGGCGTTGCTCGGCGCGATCCTGCTGGCGGCCGGCCTGGCCCCGGGGACCGCGGCCGCAGCCACGAGCGAACACCACACCGGCCGGCTGCCGGACGGGGCCACCTGGGTGGCCGACGTACCAGCGGCCTGGAACGGCACGACCATCCTCTACAGCCACGGGTTCGGCCCGCTCACCGCGCAGGACGCGCCGGACGACGAGACCCGGGAAGCGTTGCTCGGCAGCGGGTACGCGCTGGTCGGCTCCTCCTACAGCGGCCCGTCGTGGTGGGCGCTCGCCTCCGCCGTCGACGACCAGTTCGGCGCGTTGGCGGCGGTCGAGCGGCTGACCGGCCACCCGCGCCGCACGATCGCGTGGGGCACCTCGATGGGCGGCCTCGTCAGCGCCCTCGAAGCCGAACGCGGCGGGCTCGACGGCGTGCTGAGCACCTGCGGGCTCGTCGCCGGCGGCCTGAACCTGAACAACTACCAGCTGGACGGCGAATACGCGCTGGCCCACCTCCTCGCGCCCGCGCAGGACGTCAAGCTCGTCCGGTTCGCGAGCCCGGCCGAAGCGAGCGCGTCGGCCGCCGCGTTGACGAAGATCGCCACCGACGCGCAGGCCACGCCCGCCGGGCAGGCGCGCATCGCGCTCGCCGCCGCGCTGATGAACGAGCCCGGCTGGTTCACCGGCCCGACGCCGCCGGCGGACTACGCGGGCCAGGAAGTCCAGCAGCAGCAGGAACTTTCCCAGCTCGTGCTCGGGTTCGTCGTTTCGGGCCGCTACCAGATCGAGCTGGCCGCCGGCGGCAACAGCGCGTTCACCGCCGGCGTCGACTACCGCGCCCTGCTCGCCGGCAGCAGCCACGCCCGCCAGGTCCGCGCCCTCTACCGCGCGGCCGGCCTCGACCTGGACGCCGACCTCGCGACGCTCACCCGGGACGCCGACATCCGGCCGGACTCCCGCGCCGTGCGCACCCTCGCGCGGACGTCCGCGGTGACCGGACGGCTGCGCGTGCCGACGCTGGACGTCCACACGGTCGCCGACCAGCTCGTGCCGGTGGAGCAGGAAGACTGGTACGGCGATCGGGTGCGCCGGGCGGGTGCGGGGGCGCTGCTGCGCCAGGCCTACGTCGGCGCGACCGGGCACTGCGCGTTCCGGACCTCGGAGACGATCGCCGCCCTGCACGCGCTCGAGTCGCGGATCGAGACCGGGCGGTGGGGTGACGTCGCCGAGGCGCGGCGGCTCAACGAAGCCGCCGGCGGCACCGGCCGGTACGTGCGGTTCGACCCGCCGTCGCTGACCGGTGCCCGCCGGTAGGGGTCACGACCGGAGGACGAACGCGGCGACGTCGAGGCCGAGCTGCCGCCCGGCTTCGTGGTCGATCCGCGTGTGGACGCCGGCGACGATCCGGCTGAGCCCGGCCTCGTCGGCGGCGTCCTGGAACGTGGTGAACCGGCGCACCACCCCGGGCAGCGCTTCGGACGTGACGGCCAGGGGCCACCGCGGTCCGAACTCCTGGCGCAGCACCACCGAACCCGCCTGCGAGACGACGCTGTGCGCGCCGGGGTAGGCCGGGTCGGCCGGGGTGGCGGCGAGGCTCGACCAGTCGGCGACGGCGTCCGTCGCCGGGTTGCCGTCGTCGCCGGCCAGGCGGATCGCCGTGATCGGGCGCCAGATCCGGTAGTGGTACTTGGCTTCGTAGAACGCGATCACGGCGTCGGCGAAGGCGAGGTTCAGCCGCGCGAACACCCGCGCCGCGACGAGCAGTCCGGCGTGGGAACCGCCGACGACGGACTGCGCGATCTCGTTCCAGTAGTTCCAGATCGGCGCCGCCCAGAACCGCGCCTGCTCGGTCTCGTTCGCGGTGCGGGTGGTGCTGGTGTCCTGTCCGGCCGCGGCCACCTCGTTCAGCGCCTGCGCGTACCGGGCGCCGGTCAGCGCGGGGTAGGCGCCGGGCCGGAACTGCCCGGCGTGGTCGAGCACGAACGGCGTCACGGCGGCCCAGTGGGTGAACGCGGCGGGCGCGAACGCGGGCGGCGCCGGCCGGTACTGCCCCGGCGCGGTGCCCGGCGGGATCGCCGGCGGGACCGCGGCCGAGCCGTCGTTCGCCCGCAACCCCAGCAGCAGCCGGGCGACGAGCCCACCGGCCCGCACCCCGGCGGCGCGACCCGCCGGGTGCACGCGCGTCAGCTGGCCGGCCAGCAGGTTCGCGAACTCGCCCGCGCGAGCGGGGTACAGCGCGGCCAGCACGTCGTGCCCGGCCTGCGCCGCGGCCGCCTCGGGGTCCGCCGAGCGGGGGACGTCGACGGTGAACAGGTACGGCCGCCCGGTCCCGGTCGTCGCGACGACGGCGTCGTGCATCGCCGCGTGCAGCAGGGCGAAGCTCCGGGTCGCGTGCACGGTCGCGGGTTGCAGGCCGGGCGTGCGCACGGTGGCCAGCAGCTCCCGGTTCCAGGCGAGGACGAAGTCCGCGCCACCCCGCCGGACCGGTGGCGCCGCGGCGGCGGGCGAGGGCAGGCCGGTGGTGGCGAGCACGGCGGCGGCCGCGCCGCCGGTGACGAACAGGTGCCGGCGCGACATCGATGTGGTCATTTCTCTCCCCGGTTCGGCGGATGGTCCGCTTCCCGATACGGTCCCTGGTTACGGCGTAACCCCGGCTCGTATCCCTCATCTGGCGGGAAGAATCGGCAGGGGAGAAAGCGGGCGGTGCCGGTGGCACAGCGGTTCCGGCGCAAAAGCGCCGAACAGGACGAAGCGGCACCGAGACCGCGGCTGCACGCCGTCGGCGCGGACGCCTACCCGGACTGGGAGGCGGTCTACCGCGACAACGTCGACCGCCTGTACCGGTTGATGTTCTCGAAGGTCGGCAACCGGCCCGACGCGGAGGACCTCACCACGGAGGTCTTCCTCACGGCGTTGCGGCCGCTGCGCGTCTCGGCGAGCGTCGGCGAAGTCCGGGCCTACCTGCTGGCCACCGCGCGGACCGTGCTGGCCGGGCACTGGCGGCGCACGCTCGGCCGGGAGATCACCACACTCGACGAAGAGCGTGACATCGCCGCGTTCGAGGAAGGCGTCGTCGACCCGCGCACCCCCGCGCGCGCCGAGGCGATCCTCGCGCAGCTGCCCGAACGGTACGGCCGCATCCTGCGGCTGCGGTTCCTGCAGGCGTGCTCGCTCAAGGAAGCGGCGGCCGAGCTGGACATCACCGTCGGCAACGCGAAAGTGTTGCAGCACCGCGCGTTGCGGCAGGCGGCCCAGGTGGCGGAAGGGATGGAGCCGTGACGACTCGAGGTGTCCGGCGGTTCGTCAAGGACCTCCTGCGCCGGCGGCGGCCGCGCCCGTTCACGGCCGGGCCCGGCGACGAGGCCGAACTGCGGACCGCGGTGCTGCTGCGCGCCGCCCGCCCGGGTGCCGGGGCGGCGGGCGAGGAGTTCGTCGCCGATCTGCACCGCCGGCTCGCCCAGGAGCTCGGCGAACCGGCCCCGGCGGGCAACCGCCGCCGGTTCATCCAGGTGTCGTCGGCCGCCGCGGTGGCGGCCGCCGCCGGCGCGGGCGTCGAATACCTGGTGACGTCCGGTGCCGAACCGGCCGCCGCGCCAACGCCCGCCGACGACGTCCTGCGGCCGGAGAACGGCGAGTGGCGGGCGGTAGTGGCGGCGCACGACCTGCCCGAAGGCGGCGTGCTGCCGTTCGACTTCGGTGCGGTGGCGGGATTCGTGCAGCGTTCCGGCGGACAGGTGCGCGCGGTCTCGGCCACGTGCACGCACCTCGGCTGCCGGCTGAACCTGGACGCCCCCGCGCGGCGGCTGAACTGCCCGTGCCACCGGACGTCCTTCGCCGTGGACGGCGCGGTCCTCGTGCACCAGCTGCCCGTGACGCCGCCGCCGTTGCCGCACCTGGTGGTGCGCGAGGCCGGGGGAGTGGTCGAGGTGCTGGTCCCGTCGGCGGGAGCGTAACCCCCGCGCGTATTCCTGGCATGAGGAATTCCGTTGGGGTGAAACACTTCCTGCTCGCCGCGGCGGCGGCGCTGGCGCTCACGGCCTGCGCCGCTCAGCCGGCCGCCGCGCCCGCGCCGCCGTCGATGCCCGGGATGGCGAGCATGACACCGCCGCCGCCACCGGTGGTGACGAACTCGACCGCGAACGCCGTGGCCGTCAAGGAGTTCGCGTTCACGCCGGCCGCGACCACGGTCAAGGTGGGCACGACCGTCACGTGGACCAACCAGGACCAGGACGCGCACACCGTCACCAGTACCGGGTCCGGCGGCCCGCTGCGCTCGCCGACCCTCCAAACCGGACAGTCCTACCAGTACACGTTCAGCACGCCCGGCACGTTCGGCTACCTCTGCACGATCCACCCGTTCATGACCGCCACCGTGACGGTGACGCCGTGAGCGACGAAGACGGCAACCCCGAAGGCATGACCCGGCGCCAGCTGCTGCGCCACACCGCGTGGTTCGGCGCCGCGGTCGTCCTGACGGTGTCCGGCGGCGAAGTGCTCAGCCGGCTCGCCGGACCGGGCGAGGCCGTCGCCGCCGACGACCCGAACGCGCTGCGGTTCGTCCAGATCAGCGACAGCCACCTCGGCTTCACCGGCCCCGCCAACACCGCCGTCGAGTCGTCGTTCTCCCAGGCGCTCACCCAGATCAACGGGCTCGGGTACCGCCCGGACTTCGTCATGCACACCGGCGACCTGACGCACCTGTCGACCCCGGCCCAGTTCGACCAGGTCAAGCAGATGCTGGGCACGCTGGACACCGGGCACGTGTCCACGGTGCCCGGCGAGCACGACTCGATCGACGACGCGGGGCAGAAGTACCGCGCGGCGTTCGGGGCGGGCACCGCGGGCGACGGCTGGTACAGCTTCGACGTCAAGGGCGTCCACTTCATCGCGCTGGTCAACACCCTCAGCCTGGAGAAGCTCGGCCACCTCGGGCCGGACCAGCTCGAGTTCGTCCGCAAGGACGTCGCGAAACTCGGTGCGGACACGCCGATCGTGGTGTTCAGCCACATCCCGCTGTTCGCGATGTACCCGGCGTGGGGCTGGGGCACCGACGACGCCACCCAGGCCCTGTCGTACCTGCGGCGGTTCTCGTCGGTGACCTGCCTCAACGGACACGTGCACCAGTTGTTCACGAAGACCGAAGGCACCATCACCTTCCACAGCGCGACGACGACCGCGTACCCCTTGCCCCAGCCGGGAACGCGCCCCGCGCCCACGCCGGTGACGCTGCCCGCGGGCAAGCTCGCGGACGCGCTCGGCATCCGCGAAGTGACCTACCGGCCGGGCACGCCGGGCCTCGCGGTGAAGGACGTGAAGCTGGCATGAACGTCCTCCTGCGTTTCGCGACGGCGGCGTGCCTCGGGGTCAGCGGCTACGTCCACGCCCAGCTCTACGTCGACGGGTACCGCGTGATCCCGGTGATCGGGCCGGCCTTCCTGCTGCAGGCCGCGGGGGCGCTCGCCGTGGCGATCCTGGTGCTGGCGGGTGGCCCGCCGCTCATCCGGCTGGCGGCGGCCGGCCTGGCGGCGGGAGCGCTGGCGGGGTTCGTGCTGTCGCGGACCACCGGGTTGTTCGGCTTCTCCGAACGCGGGTTCCGGCCCGCGCCGCAAGCACTCGTGAGCGTGCTCGCGGAGGTCGCGGTGCTGGTCCTCGTCGCGGTCGCGGTCCTCCTCGCCCGCCGGTCACCGCAGGTACGAGGCACCGTTGACGTCGAGGACCGCACCGGAACTCCACACGGCCCCGGGTGAGGCCAGGTGGACGATCGCGGCGGCGACGTCCTCGGCGGTGCCGACGCGCCCGAACGGGCTCTGCTCCCGCAGGTCGTCGCCGCCCGGGCCGGCGAGCTTGGTCTCCTGGCGTTCGGTGGCGACGAACCCCGGCGCCACCGACGTCACCGAAATCCCGTGCGGGGCCAAGGCGATCGCCATCGACTGGCCGAACGCCTGCAACGCGGCCTTGCTCGCGCCGTAGGCCGGGTGCTCGGGTTCGCCGCGGAACGCGCCCCGCGAACCGACGTTGACCACGCTGCCCGGGCGACTCTGCTCGATCAGGTGCCGGGCCACCGCCCACGTGACGTTCGCGGCGCCGAGCAGGTTGACCTCGACTGTGCGCCGCCACACGTCGACCCACTGGTCGTAGCCGACTTCGGCGACGGCGTGGCGGGTCCGCTCGGTCGGGGCCTGGGCGGCGTTGTTGACCAGGACGTCGACCCGGCCGAGCGCGGCGACCGCGTCGTCGGCGACCCGCCGTGCCGCCGCCGGGTCGCCCAGGTCGCCGGCCAGGCACACGTGCCCGGACCCGTCGAGTTCACGCAGCGTCGTCTCGGCGTCGTCGCGCCGCGTGCCGTAGTGGACGGCCACGCGGTAGCCGCGGGCGGCGAACGCTTTCGCGGTGGCGCGGCCGATTCCGCGGGACCCGCCCGTCACGAGCACGCCCTTCACCGGCCCTCCTCCTCGATCAGGTCGAGCCGCGGGGTTTCGCCCGGGCCGACCGGGAACTGGGCGAGGAACGTGACGCCGTCCTCCCGCGCGTCGAAGCGGGCGATCCGGGTCGCTTCCGGTTCGTGGAAGACGTCTCCGGGCCGCAGCAGCGTCTCGGGCTCGCCCTCGATCTGGTAGACGGCCGAACCGGTCTCGATGCTGCCGAACACCGGTCCGTTGTGGACGTGCAGGCCGGCGCCGTAGCCGGGCGCGATGGTGATGCGGCGGACTTCGACGAGGTCGACCAGGCGCGGGGCCGGCAGCCGCTGTTCCAGCACGAGCGTCCGCGTGACGGGCTCGGCGGGGACGGGCGCCGGTTCGCCGCCGGCCACCGGGTCGCCGATTTCGGTTTCGCCGCCGTCGCCGGGGATCTCTTCGATGGCGAGGTGGGTCATCGCGGACGTGTCGGTGGCGCCGTGCCAGTGCCACTCCCCGGCGGCGACCCGGACCGTGTCGCCGGGCCGGACCAGCTGGGCCGGGCCGCCGCGCCGCTGCACATATCCGGTGCCGTCGGTGATGACGAGGACCTGGCCGAGCGGGTGCCGGTGCCAGCGGGTGCGGGCCCCGGGCGCGAACTGCACGCGGTCGACGCGGGTGCGCGACGGGCCTTCGGGGACGGCGAGCGACGTGACCCAGGCGCTGCCGCTGATCGCGTCGGCGGGCGCGGGCGTGCTGGTCTGCGGGACGGGCCGGACGTGCACGAAAGACTCCTCAGTGGACGGTGAGCAGGGCGAGGACACCGGAAACGGCCTGGTCGAAGGGAACGGGGGAGTTCGCGGCGCGGGCGAGGACGTACCCGCCCTGCAGGACGGCGACGACGGTGGCGGCCAAGGCGGCGGGGTCCAGCCCGGCGGGCAGCTCGCCCGCCGCCTGGCCTTCGCCGAGGACCTCGGCCAGCCGCGCGCGCAGGCGGGTCAGCGTTGCGTCGACCGGCGCGCGCAGCTCCGGATCGGCGACGATCTCGGGGTCCTGGGTGAGCCGGCCGACGGGGCAGCCCCGGAGCACCTCGCGCTCCCGGCGCAGGTACGCGGTGATGCGCTCGACGGCGGTGCCGGGCCCGCGCAGCTGGGAGTCGGCGGCGGTCAGCAACTCGTCCGCGCTGCGCCGCACGGCGGCCAGCGCGAGCTCCCGCTTGCCGGAGAAGTGGTGGTACATGCTGCCCTGGCCGGCGCCGGCACGCTGCTGGATGGCCTTGGGACTGGTGCCGACGTACCCGCGCTCCCACAGCAGCTCGCGAGCGCTGTCGATGAGCTGGTCCCTGGTGTCCACGTCCGGGACTGTACATACTAGTAGGTACAGAAGCCAGAGCTGTTGTCCTCTTCGGGCGCGGCGTGGCTCAGTGGATGGGCCGCAAGAGGGGACGCGGCCGCGCAAGGATGGCGGTGACCTGGCCGTCTTCCGGCGACGGCGTGAGGCCCGGTCCTGGAGTCATCACCGTTTCGGTGAGCGTGACGTCTTCGCCGCAGCGCAGGCACGTACCCGACTGCGCGACTTCGCCCTCGCAGCCCGCGTGGACGAACACGCGGCGCCGGCCGGAAGGGGCGTAGTGCTCGTCGCCCCACGCCGACAGGGCGCGCACGACCGGCCAGAGCCCGCGGCCCTTCGCGGTCAGCTCGTACTCGCTGCGCTTGCCCGGGCCCGGCACGCGCTCCAGCACGCCTTCGCCGATGAGGAACTCCAGCCGTTCGGTCAGCACCGCGCGGGGGATGCCGAGGTGCTCGACGAAATCGCTGAAGCGGCGGACGCCGAACACCGCGTCGCGGACGATCAGCAGCGTCCAGCGCTCACCGACGATCTCCAGCGCGCGGACCATCGAACAGGCCTGGTTCGTGTACTCGCGGGGCAGCGCCATGCGTCCAGTCTGCCACAGAAGAGTTCGTTCATCGAACCAACCGTGCTAGTCTCCGCGGCGAAAGAGTTCGGTGACCGAATCAACTCAGGAGCCCGCATGGCCAGCCGCCCCGGAGCCGTCCTCGTCGCCTCCGGCGGCGCCACGCTGCTCGCGCTCTTCGTCTTCACCGCGCCGCTGTCGATCGTCCCGGCGGTGGCCGGCGGGCTCGGTGCCGGCGCGGTCGCGACGTCCTGGATCCTCAGCTCGATGAGCCTCGGGCTGGCCGTCGCGCTGCTGCCGGCCGGCGCGATCGGCGACGACTTCGGCCGGCGGCGCGTCTTCGTCGCCGGCGCCGTCGTGACGGCCGCCGGTTCGCTGCTGTGCGCGGTCGCGCCGGGGCCGCTGACGTTCATCGGCGGCCGCGTCGTCGAAGGCCTCGGCTCCGCCGCGCTGATCGCGTGCGGGCTCGCGGTGCTCGGCCCGGCGTTCCCCGACGCCGCCGGCCGCGGCCGCGCGACCGGCCTGTGGGGTGCCTGCTTGGGCGCGGGCATCGCGATCGGCCCCCTGGTGGGCGCGGCCCTCGACCACCACTGGCGCGTGCTCTACGTCGTGATCGCGGTGCTGTCGCTCGGCGTCGCCGTGCTCGGCCGGGTCCTGCTGGCGGAGTCCGAATCGGACCGTCCGCGGACGGTCGACCTGCCCGGCGCGCTGCTGCTCGGCGGCGGCCTCGCGGCGCTGCTGGCCGCGCTCACCGAAGGCCGGCAGGGCTGGACGAGTCCCCTGGAACTGGCCCTGATCGCGGCGGCGGTCGTGCTGCTCACGGCGTTCTTCGCCCACCAGCACCGCTCCGGCGGCGGCATGCTCGACCTGACGCTGTTCCGCCGCCCGGCACTGGTTTCGGCGACGGCCGGCGCGTTCGTGGCGGGCGCCGGCGTCACCGCGCTGATGGCGTTCCTCTGCACGATGCTCGAGAACGGCCTGGCCCTGAGCCCCCTGGCGGCGGCGCTGGTGGTGCTCGCGTGGTCGGCGACGAGCGTGGTGTCGGCGATCCTGACCCGCCGGCTCCCGTCGACGTTCTCCGGCGGCGCGCGGCTGAGCGCGGGCCTGGTCGCGGTGGCGGCGGGTTTGGTGCCGCTCGCGTTCGTCACGCCGGCCTCGGGCCCGGCGGCCTTGCTGCCGGGCCTGGTGGTGGCGGGGTTCGGGACGGGCGTGGTGAACGCGTCCCTGGGACGCGAAGCGGTGGCGAGCGTGCCGCCGCACCGGACCGGAATGGGCAGCGGCATCAACAACACGAGTCGCTACGTCGGCGCGGCGCTCGGCGTCACGGTGGTCAGCGTGCTGGCTGTGCATCCCTCGCGGGAGGCGCTGACCGCGGGCTGGAACACGGCGGTCGTGGTGGGCATCGCGGTGTCCCTGGCGGGCGCGGCGGCGATCGCGGCGCTGACGGCCCGGGCGAGGCGCGTCACGCCGGCGGTCGTGTGAACCGCTCGAGCATCGCCCGCAGCTTGCCCGCGCCGACATTCGCGCCGAAGGCTTCGGCGCCGGGCTCGAGCCGGACGCCTTCGGCCAGCGGGCCGGCGACGACCGGGTCGAAGCCCAGAGCGTCGACCAGGTCCGCCACGCGCGCCACGTCGGCCGGGTCGTCGCCCGCGATGGCGATCCCTTGCGGCCCGGCGTGCCCGGCGGCCGTGCCTCGTCTTCGAGGTCGTGGTAGCCCATGTGGTTGAACGCTTTCACGACGTGCGCGCCCGCCAGGAAGGCCTGGACCGACTCGCTGGTCGACTCGCGCAAGTCGGCGCGGACGCCGTCGACCTCCCACCAGTAGTTCATCGCGTCGACGACGAGCTTGCCGGCGAGCGCCGCCGCCGGGAGCGTGCGGTACTTGCCCAACGGCAGTGCGAGCAGCACGACGTCCGCCTTGGCCACCGCGTCCGCCGCGGTCACCGCGACCGCGCCCGGGGTGAGGACGTCGACGGCGAGCGCGATCTTCCCGGGTGCCCCCGAGCCGGTCACGAGCACGTCGTGCCCGGCCGCGAGAGCGAGGCGCGCCAGGACGGTGCCGACCTTGCCCGCGCCGAGGATCCCGAGGATCAGTCCGCCGCCGCCAAGAGGTCGCGCACCATCGGGAGCACCTTGGTGCCGTACAGCTCCACCGCCCGCAGGCGCGCGCTCACCGGCTGCGCGCCCGCCGTGTAGATCAGGTCGAACCGGCCGACGCCCAGCTCCCTGGCCGCGCGGGCGATCTTGCGGGCGACCGTCTCCGGCGACCCGATGTACAGCGAGCCGTGCTCGATCTCGTGGTCGTACTCCGCGCGCCGGATCGGGGCCCAGCCGCGCAGCGCGCCGATCCGGTCGCGGATCACGCGGTAGTGCGGCCAGAACACTTCGCGCGCCTGCTCGTCCGTGTCGGCGACGAACCCGGGGGAGTGCATGCCGACCGGGTGGGCGGTCGTCCCGAACTGCGCGGCCGCCCTGCGGTACAGGTCGACGTACGGCGCGAACCTCCCCGGCGGCCCGCCGATGATCGCCAGCATCAGCGGGAGGCCGTGGCGGGCGGTGCGGATGACCGACTGCGGCGAACCCCCGACGCCGACCCACGTGCTCAGCCGCCCGCTCTCGGTCTTCGGGTGGACGTCGGCGTCCACCAGCGCCGGCCGCAGGGTTCCCCGCCAGGTCACCGGTTTCTCGTCGAGCAGCCGCACGAACAGGTCGAGCTTCTCCTCGAACAGCGTGTCGTAGTCGCTCAGGTCGTAGCCGAACAGCGGGAACGACTCGGTGAACGAACCGCGGCCGAGGATGACCTCGGCGCGGCCGTGCGAAAGGGCGTCGACCGTCGCGAAGCGCTGGAACACGCGGACCGGGTCGTCCGAGCTCAGCACCGTCACGCCGGAGGACAGCCGGATCCGCGACGTGCGCGTGGCGATGCCCGCCAGCACGGTCTCGGGGGTGGAAATCGCGTACTCGGGCCGGTGGTGCTCGCCGAGCGCGAGCACGTCGACACCGAGTTCATCAGCGAGCACGGCTTCGTCGACCACCTGCCGGATGGCGGCGGCGGGGGAGAGCGGTCGGCCGGCGTCGTCCTGCGCGACGTCGCCGAAGGTGTCGAGCCCGAATTCCAGGTCGGTCACGATGACTCCTTTGGTTGACGTGTCAATCATCCGCTCGATATGATTGACGTGTCAATCAGGAGGTGTGGTGACCCAGCCGACACGACGGCGGCGCGTGCTGCCGACCACGGAGGAGCTGCGCGTCTGGCGCGGGTTCATCGAGACCGCCGAAGCCCTGCGCGCCGAACTTGGCGCGCGCCTGCAGGCGGAGTCCGGGCTGTCCCCGGGGGACTACGCGGTCCTGCTCGCCCTCAGTGAGGCGGACGAGCGGCGGCTGCGCTCGTCGCAGCTCGCCGACGACGTCGGCTGGGAGCGCAGCCGCCTGTCGCACCACCTCGGCCGGATGGAGAAGCGCGGCCTGATCCGGCGGGAAGAGTGCCGGACGGACAACCGGGGCGCCGAAGTGGTGCTGACACCGGAAGGCGACGCGGCGTTCCGCGCGTCGACGGTTCCGCACCTGACCGCGGTGCGCGAGCTGTTCGTCGACGCGCTGACCCCGGAGCAGCTCGCCGCGGCCGGCGAGGTCGCGGCGGCGCTCCGGGCCAACCTCGGCTAGAGCCCGTAGGTCTTGCCGATGATGTCGCGCTGGATCTCGCTCGTCCCGCCGTACACAGTGGACACCACGGTCGAGCGCAGCAGGCGTTCCATGCCGTACTCGGTCGCGTACCCGTAGCCGCCCAGCATCTGCATGCCGTCGAGGGCCATCGCCTTCGCGAACTCCGTCGCCTTGAGCTTCGCCATGGAAGCCTCGCGCGGCAGGGGTTTCCCGGCCGCGGCGTCGATCTTGCGGGCGACGTCGTGCACCAGCAGGCGGGTGCACTCCAGTTCGGTCGCGTGGTCGGCGATCCGGTGCCGCAGTGCCTGGAACGACCCGACCGGGCGCCCGAACTGCCGGCGGTCCTTGACGTAGGAGACCGTGTCGTCGAACGCGCGGCGCGCGGTGCCGAGCATCAGGGCCGCCAGGATCATGCGTTCGAGGTTCAGCCCCGCCATCAGCTGCCGCCAGCCCTGCCCGACCTCGCCGACCACCGCGTCGCCGGGCAGCGTGCAGCCGGTGAAGTAAAGGTCGTTCACCTCGCGCCCGCCCATCGTGTCGATGCCGTGCACCGCCAGGCCGTCGACGCCCGCGGGCACCGAGAACATGGTCAGGCCGTCGTGCTTGCCGCCGTCGGCGGACGTGCGCGCGACCAGCAGGATGTGCTGGGCGATGTGGGCGTTGGAGCACCACGTCTTCTGGCCGTCGACGACCCAGCCGTCGTCGTGGCGCACCGCCTTGCACGCGAGCGCCCCGACGTCGGAGCCGGCGCCGGGCTCGGACATCGAGACGGCGAGGACGTCCCCGCGGAGGAAGGCGCCGAGCACCTCGTGCTTGCGCTCCTCGCCGGCGAACTTCTCGTACGACGCCGCGGTGATCACCGACGTGGCGAACCCGCCGATCGGCGCCTGGTGGTAGGCCGTCGTCTCCAGGAACAGCACCAGGTCGAGCATGCCCTGGCCGGCGCCGCCGTACTCGGCCGGGACGCCGACGCCGAGCCAGCCCAGCTCGGCCATCTTGCGGTACAGCGCGTCGTTGTGCGGGTTCCGGCCGTCGTCGGTGAGGGCCAGCCACTTCTCGCGGGTGCCCACCTCCCGGCGGCAGAGGTCGTCGACGGCGGCGACGAAGTCGCGCTGTTCGGTGCTCAGGCTCACGGGCGCTCCCGGCGGTCGGAAAGATACAAGGCTACCTGTCTTGTATCTTCATATCCGCGCGCGGCTCAGGTGTCCAGCATCGGGACGAGGTAGCGCCGGGCCAGGTCGGCCAGCCGGGCCTCGTCGTCGAGGTCGACGACGAGGCTGGGGATCGCCAGGAAGGACGCGGACACCCGGACCATGAGCTCGGCCACGACCTCGACGTCGAGCTCGGCGGACACCGTCCCGGCGTGCTGCTCGCGCCGCAGCTGGCCGGCCACGAACTGCTGGACGGTGGCCAGCGTCCGCCCGCCGTCGGTGATCATGGACGAGGCGAGCAGCCCCGGTTCGGCGGCGATCAGCCCGCCGATCAGCGGGTTCCCGCGGATGGCGCGCAGCGAGCTGACGAAGCCGAGTACGACCCGGTCGGCGACGGTCTCGGCCTGCGTGATCTCGGCGAGGAACCGGTCGAAGTAGCGACGGTATTCGCGGCGCACGACGTGCTCGACCAGCGTGTCCTTCGTGGCGAAGCGCCGGTAGACGGTGATGCGCGACAGCCCGGCCCGCTTGGCGACGTCCTCCATGGTGGAGCGCTGGATGCCGATCCGGCAGAACTGCTCGAAGGCCGCGTCGAGCACGCGGACGCGGACCTCATCGGCGTCGCCGACCTGCTCGAGCGCGTCGGTGTAGGCGCGCTGCAGGAGCGACTCCGCGCCCGGCGCGGAGGTGAACGGCGACACCACGGGGTCCACAGGCACCTCCCGATCCTCTCAGCCTAATTCTTGTGGGCGGTGGCCCGACACGCTCTGGCCGAATCGACCCGCCGGACCGCGGTGAAGCGCGGCGGAGCACTGGGAGTGGCAGGCGTGGCGCTGTGGACGTGGCCGAAGCGTCGGTCGCCCGCACCGGGGCGGGCGGTTTCCGCCAGGGCGCCGATCGCGTCGGCGGCCGTGGTGTTCGCCGCGCGCTCCGCCAGCCGGCCAATTCGCCGGCGGCCGCGTGCGCGCGGTTCGCCGCGGCCCGCGGGTCGGTGAGGTCCGGGGTGACTGTGGCGATCCGCACGGCTTCGGTGCACACCCCGACCGTCGAGGCGGCGCGCCGTCAGTCGTTCCGTCGAGCGCATTCCGGGATTCCTTTCGTCAGGACGAGCGGACTTCGGTACGGGTCCGGATCAGGCTGGCCACGACGGCGGTCGCGAGAATGGCGCCGACCACACCCAGCGACAGGCCCGTCGGGATCTTCCAGATCTCCAGCAGCAGCATCTTCACGCCGACCCAGACCAGCACCAGCGCCAAACCCAGCTTCAAGTACACGAACCGGTGCATCAGGTCCGCCAGCAGGAAGTACAAGGCACGCAAGCCCAGGATCGCGAACGCGTTGGAGGTGAAGACCAGGAACGGCTCCTGCGTGACGGCGAAGATCGCCGGGATCGAGTCGACCGCGAAGACCACGTCGGTCACCTCGATCAGCACCAGCACCGCCAGCAGCGGTGTCGCCACCCAGCGGCCGGCCTCGCGGACCAGGAACTTCCCGCCGTGGGGGACGTCCGTCGACGGGACGAGCCGGCGGAACGCGCGCAAGACCACGTTCTGCGAGTAGTCCGCCGGTCCCGCGCGGTGCAGTGCCATCCGCACGCCCGTCAGCACCAGGAACGCGCCGAACACGTAGAGGATCCAGGCGAAACTCGCGAGCAGCGCCGAGCCGGCCGCGATGAACACCGCCCGGAACACCAGTGCGCCGAGGACGCCGTAGAACAGGATCCGGTGCTGGTGTTCGCGCGGCACGGCGAAGTAGCCGAAGATGATCGCGAACACGAAGACGTTGTCGACCGCCAGGGACTTCTCGATCACGTACCCGGCGAAGTACTGGCCCGCGAACTCCGCGCCCCAGACCTGCCAAATGACCACGCCGAACGCGACGCCCAGCGTCACCCACACACCCGACCACACCAGCGCCTCGCGGACGCCGACGACGTGGGCCTTGCGGTGGGCGAACAGGTCGACCGCGAGCATCAGCAGGATGACGCCGAGCACAGCGGCCCAGGCCCAGAAGGGGACGGTCACAGCACACTCCTCCGGTTCGGTGCGAACCGGAGGTCTTCCCGGCCACCGCGAGGTGGCGCCGGCACCGGGTCTGCGCTGGGGCAGCCGTATTGACGATGCCGGACCGGGGCGGGTACTCCCCTCCGTCCACTCCAGAATGACGAACTCTGCTTCGTCTGTCAAGTGTGGACGGCTAAGCTGCCCGCATGGCTTCGTGGACGTTCCTGAGCAACCACGCGCACGTCCTGCTGTGCCTGGCCGAGGACCCGGACCACCGGCTGCACGACATCGCCGAGCGCGTCGGCATCACCGAACGCGGTGTACAGCTGATCCTGGCCGACCTGATCACCGGCGGCTACGTCGAACGCGAGCGCGTGGGCCGCCGCAACCACTACACGATCCACCCGGAAGGCCGCCTGCGGCACCCGCTGGAGGCCCACCACAACGTCGCCGAACTGGTGGCGGCGCTGGGTCACCCGGCCGTGGGTTGACCGCTGATCACCCGCGGGACCAGCGGGACCAACGGGCCCGGCGTTCCTGAACCTCAGTCCAGCAACGGCACTGTCAGCCGGAAACACGCGCCTTCCCCGACCGCCGTCGTCAATTCGACGTCGCCGCCGTGCGCCCGGGCCAGCGACCGGGCGATCGACAACCCGAGACCCGCGTCCGCGCCGCCGGAGCGGGTGCGGGACCGGTCGGCGCGGTAGAAGCGGTTGAACGCCTTCTCCGCCTGCCCGGCCGTCATCCCCGGGCCGGCGTCGGCCACCTCGAGGACCGCGCGGCCCGCCACCGTGCCGACGCCGATGCGGACGGCCGTCCCCGGTGGGGTGTGCGCGGCCGCGTTGCCCACCAGGTTCGTCACCACCTGCCGGAGCCGGGCCTCGTCCGCGTCGACCGGCGCCGGGCCCGGTGGTCCGTCCCCACCCGGTCCGGTGAGTGTGACTTCGCGCGACGGGTCGAGCGCGCGCAGGTCGTGGCGGGCGTCGCCGGCGAGGGTGCGCAGATCCATCGGGGCGCGGTCGAGCTGTTCTTCCGGCGCCTCGTCGAGCTGGGCGAGCAGCAGCAGGTCCTCGGTGAGCGCGGTGAGGCGGGTCGCTTCGCGGTCGATGCGCCGCATCGCATCGTCCACATCGGACGCGCCCATCCGGTAGAGCTCCGTGGACCCCTTGATGCCGAACAGCGGCGTGCGCAGCTCGTGGCTGACGTCCGCGACGAACGCGCGCATCCGCGCCTCCGACGCCGCCCGGGCGGCGAAGGCGCCTTCCAGCTGGCCGAGCATGGTGTTGAGCGACGCCGCGAGGTGCCCGATCTCCGTGCCGGGCGGCGCGAGGACCGGGACGCGCCGGGTGAGGTCGCCGCCGGCGATCGCGGCCGCCGTGTGCTCGATCCGGCGCAGCGGCCGCAGGCCCCGGCCGAGGGCGAACCAGCCGGCCGCGGTCAGCACGACGAGCAGCCCCGCGCCGGTGACCAGGCTGCTCACCCGCAGCTGGGCGATGGTGGCGTCGGCTTCGGCGAGGGGCGCGGCCGAGACGACCGTCCCGCCCCAGCGCAGCGCCGGGCGCGCGATGGCCCGCCAGCGTTCCGAACCGTCGGTGGCGCCGAGGTCGACGGCCGTCCCGTCGGTGGGGACGGTGCGCAGCGCATCCAGCGGCGGCAGCGTCGATCCCGGTACCCGCGACGAGTGCAGGCCGCCCACCACCGCGCCGCCGGGGTCGAGGTAGACGACGTACGGGGTGCCGAACAGGTCGAGCGCGGGGTCGAGCAGATCCGGCCGCACGGCGGGGTTCGCGGCCGGGGGCGGGCCCGCCGCGCGGGAGATGAGCTCGGTCATCGACCGCAGCTGGCCGTCGAGGCGGTCGAGCTGGAAGCGCTCCAGCTGATCGGAGACGAGCGCGCTGACGAGCGTCAGGCCGGCCAGCAGGAGACCCGCGGTGAGCAGCAGCAGCCGCGCCCGCAGCGACAGCCGCCTCACCGGCGGGGCTCGCGCAGGACGTAGCCCACGCCGTGGACGGTGTGGATCAGCTTGGGCTCCTCGGTGTCGACCTTGCGCCGCAGGTAGGAGATGTAGGTGTCGACGATGCTGGCGTCGCCGCCGAAGTCCTCGCGCCACACGCGGTCGAGGATCTGCGCCTTGGACACGACCCGGCCGGCGTTCTCCATCAGGTAGCGCAGCAGCCGGAACTCGGTGGCGGACACGCGGACGGGCCGGCCCGCGCGCGTCACCTGGTGGCCGCCGGCGTCGAGGGCGAGCGTGCCGACGCTCAGCACGGCGGCCGGGTGTCCCGCGGTCCGGCGGAGGATCGCCCGGATCCGCGCGATCAGCTCCGCCAGGTCGAAGGGCTTGGTGACGTAGTCGTCGGCGCCGAGGGACAGGCCGGTGACCTTGTCGGCCTGGCCGTCGCGCGCGGTGAGGAAGAGGACGGGCACGGTGCGGTGCAGTTCGCGCAGCCGCCGCACCACTTCGAAGCCGTCGAGGTCCGGCAGCATGACGTCCAGCAGCACCAGATCGGGCGGTTCTTCGGTGGCCGCGGCGACGGCTTCGCCCGCCGTCGCCGCGGAGGTCACCCGGAAGCCGGCGAACCGGAGCGCGGCGGAGAGCAGCTCGCGGACGGTGGGCTCGTCGTCCACCACCAGCAGCCGGGTCATCGCGTCCATGCCCGCGAGGATACGGAGATCGCGCGGACGAGCAGATTGCCCGCAAGCCCGGCGCAGGCCCCGCCCGCGGCCCCGGCGGCGAGGGCGAGGAGCGGGTTCGCCGCGAGGTGCGCGCCGAAGACGGGGACCGAGAAGCCGAAGACGGTCACGGAGAGGTCGACGGAGAACCGGGACAGGAGCGCGACGGCCGCCAGGACGCCGCCGGTGATCGCGGCGAGTTCGGTGGCTTGGCGAAGGGGTGGCCGGCGCCGGCGGAGGGCGACCGCGATGCCGCAGCCGAGCAGGACTGCCGCGGCGATCCAGTGGGTGGCCGGAAAGCTGGTGTCGGGGGCGCAGGAGGGTATGCCGGTGAGGTGCCAGGGGACGCCGAGCCCGGTCAGGACGGCGGCGGGGATCAACTGGGGGAGGAGCAGCAGGACGGCTCCGGCCGCGGTGGTGCCGCCGAGTGCGCCGGCGGCGATCAGGGAGACGGCGGTGAGGGCAGCCAGTGGCCATCGGAGGGCGCGGAGGGTTGTTGCGGTGGAAGGGAAACGGGTGATGAGCCAGCAGGCAGCGATGACGATGAGGGCGAAGCCGAGCGCGCCGGCGATGGTGGGTCCGGCGGCGACCGAGTAGGTGGCTTCCAAGTGGGTAGAGGAGGGCAGGCCGGCTTGGGTGGGGAACGCGGGGTTCAGGCCGCCGGCGCCGGGCAGCCCGGCGGGCGCGGGAAACGCGGCTTTCAGCCCACCGGCGCCGGGCGGGCCGGCGTGCGCCGGATAACCGGCGCCAAGGCCGCCCAGCGGAACCCTCGCCGGAGCACCGGCACCCGGCAGCCGAGCCGAAACACAGCCCGCGGGTCCGCCGACCCCGCGCGGCAACCCCACCTTTCCCTGGCCCACAACGCAATCCCACCCAACACCCCGACGAATGCCGCCCCCGCCACCGCACCGCGCAAGAGCAACCCTTCCCGCCGTCTGAGCAACAGCCACCCCAAAACCACCGCCCCCGCAACGGAAACCCCCAACGGAATCCCGTGCAGCTCACCCCGCAAGCCGACCGGGAGGCCGGCCACGGCAGCCGCCTGAAAGTCCACCGATCCGCCCACCGCCAACGCGACCATCGGCGCCGTCAACCCGGCGGCGCCGAGCAGCGCCAACCCCACCGCCGCGACACCCGCCATCGCGAGCAGGGCCGAGCCCGCCGCCACCAAGCCCCGAACGATCTCGCGCATCACACGTCCCGGCGCCGGAACACTGCGAACGCCGCCGCCAGTACCGCGGCTACCTCCGCTGCTCGCGAGCAGGGCCGAGCCCGCCGCCACCAAGCCCCAAACGATCTCGCGCATCACATGTCCCGGCGCCGGAACACCGTGAATGCCGCCGCCAGTACTGCGGCTACCTCCGCCGCTCGCGAGCAGCGCGACACCCGCCGCCACCAAGCCCCGAACGATCTCGCGCATCACACGTCCCGGCGCCGGAACACCGTGAACGCCGCCGCCAGTACCGCGGCTACCCCCACGCACATCCCGGCCAGGTTCAGCCACGGGTGCGGGAAATCCGGGTCGGGCACCGTCTTCAGCACCGCCGAAGCCCCGAGCGTCGGCCAGTAGAAGAACAGCCCGCGCACCCACGCCGGGAACAGGCCCGCCAGCGCCGGGACCAGGAAGACGATCCCGACGAGCGTCGCGAGCGCGCCCGCCGTCGCGCGCATCAGTGTGCCGAGCCCGACCGCCAGCAGCGCGATCGCCGCCAGGTAGAGCCCGCCGCCCGTCACCGCCGACAGCACCCCCGGGTCGCCGAGCCCGGCCCGGGGCAGGTCCTGCGCGCCCAGGACCGCCTGGCCCAGGAAGAACGCGGCGAACATCAGCACCTGGCCCGCCACCACGGCCACGCCCACAGCCACCACGACCTTGGCCGCCAGCAGCCGGTGCCGGCGGGGCGTGGCGATCAGGGACGTCCCGATCAGCCCGGTCGCGTGCTCGCCGGTGACGACCAGGATGCCCAGCACCCCGATGATCAGCTGCGCGACGATGTACGACGTCAGGCTGCGGTTGGTCGGGTCCCAGGCCTGCGGATCCTCGGCGTACGCCTTCCCGGCGGCGTTCATGGCCAGCGCCGTGATGCCGAGCCCGGCCGCGAACAGGCACGCCAGGGTGTACCAGGTCGAGCGCAGGCTGCGGAGCTTGATCCACTCCGCGTGGATCGACTGGGTGAAGCTCACGCGCTCGCTCCCTCGTACTCGACGCTGTCGCGGGTCAGGTTCATGAAGGCGTCTTCGAGCGAGACGCGCTGCGGGGTGAGTTCGGCGAGCGCGACGCCGTGGTACGCCGCGAGCTTGCCGATCTCGCCGCTCGTCAGGCCGGACACGACGAGCGCGGCCTCGGCGCCTTCGCGCACGGTGGCGCCGGCGGTGGCGAGCAGCCGCGCGAAACCGGCATCGGGCGTGCGGACGAGCACGGTGCCCTCGCCGCGCACGAGCTCGCTCACGGCGGTGTCGGCGACGAGCCGGCCGCGGCCGATCACGACCAGGTGGTCGGCGGTCTGCGCCATCTCGCTCATCAGGTGGCTGGACACCAGCACGGCCCGGCCTTCGCGGGCGAGGGAACGCATGAAGTCGCGGATCCACCGGATGCCTTCGGGGTCGAGCCCGTTCACCGGCTCGTCGAAGATCAGTACGCGCGGGTCGCCGAGCAGCGCCGCCGCGATGCCGAGGCGCTGGCGCATGCCGAGCGAGAACCCGCCCGCCCGCTTGCCCGCCACGCTCTCCAGCCCGGTCCGGGCCAGCACTTCGCCGACCCGGCGCCGCGGGAGCCCGTTGCTCGCCGCGAGCGCCAGCAGGTGGTCGTGGGCTTTCCGGCCACCGTGGACGGCGCCGGCGTCGAGCAGCGCGCCGACCTCGGTCAGCGGGACGGGCAGGTCGCGGTAGCGGCGCCCGCCGACGGTGACGGACCCGCGCGTCGGCGCCGCGAGGCCGAGGATCAGCTTCATGGTCGTCGACTTGCCCGCGCCGTTCGGTCCGAGGAACCCGGTGACCTGCCCGGGTTCGACGGTGAACGACAGGTCGTCGACGACGGTGTCGGGGCCGTACCGCTTGGTCAGGCCGCGCACTTCGATGGTGGTCATGGCGGCGAGCGTGGCCCGGCCGCCTGGCCGGTTCCTGGGAGGTTCTGGGAGAACCCTGGGAGTCCGCGCGGCCGGGAGCGGAATCGCCGCGCGCTTCCCCGGAAATCGATTCCGGCCGGGGTCAGTCGCGGGTGGCGCGGGCGCGCAGGTGCGCCCGTTCGCCGTGCTGTCCGAAGAGGATCAGCAGCTCGACGGCCGTCCCGTCGGCGCTGCCGAGCCAGTGGGGGAGCGTCGTGTCGAACTCGGCGGCCTCGCCCGCCGGCAGCACCAGGTCGTGCTCGCCGAGGACCAGCCGCAGGTTCCCGTGCAGTACGTAGAGCCACTCGTGGCCGTCGTGGGTCTGGTGGACCGGCTCCGGCGGGCGGTCGCTGCCGGGGATCAGCATCTTGTACGCCTGCATGCCACCCGGCCGCCGGGACAGCGGCACGAACGTCATGCCGTAGCGGTGGATCGGCGCGAGGTGGACGCGCGGGTCGCCGGTGCGGGGCGCGCCGACGAGGTCGTCGAGCGGGACGCGGTAGGCGCGCGCCAGCGGCAGCAGCAGTTCCAGGCTGGCCCGCCGCTGCCCGCTTTCCAGCCGCGACAGCGTGCTCTCCGACACCCCGGTGGTGCCGGCGACCTCGGCCAGCGTCAGCCCGCGGGTGCGGCGCAGGGCCCGCAGCCGGGGGCCGACCGCGTGCAGGACGTCTTCGATGTCGTCGCTCACCCGGCCATCTTGCCGAAACCGCAAGAAAGCGTGCCACTCCGGCACGCCCCGCGCCACGGTGGGGGCATGACCGCCACGGAATTCTGGGACACCCACTACGCGACGCCGCGCGCCGCACCCCGCCCGAACGTCCGGCTCACCGAAGTCGTCGCGGACCTCACGCCCGGCACGGCGCTCGACCTGGGCTGCGGCGCCGGCGGCGACACGCTGTGGCTCGCCGGCCGCGGCTGGCGGGTGACCGCGGCCGACATCTCCGGCGTCGCGACGACCCGCCTGACCGAACGCGCACAAGAGCTCGGGCTCGGCGAGCGCGTCCACGCCGAGCGGCACGACCTGGCCGAGACGTTCCCGCCGGGCCGCTTCGACCTCGTCTCGGCGCACTACCTGCACACTTCCTTCGCGTTGCCACGCGCCCGCGTGCTGCGACAGGCCGCGCACGCGCTGGAGCCGGGCGGCCGGTTGCTGGTCGTCGACCACGGGTCCGTCGCGCCGTGGTCGTGGGACCAGGAGGCCCGGTTCACCTCGCCTCGCGAAGTGGCCCTGTCGCTCGAGCTGGACGGCGGTGAGTGGGCCGTCGAGCGCGCCGAAGCGCTGTCCCGCCGGGCCACCGGACCCGGCGGGCAGGTCGCCGAGGTCGTCGACAACCTGCTGCTGATCCGCCGAGCCGCTTGACCGTCCGAGAAGGACAGAGAGGACACCCCATGCCCCGCCGTCGTGACACCCCGCCCCCGCGGACCGGACCCGCCGAGAAGGACGTGCTGCGCGGGTTCCTCGACCAGCTGCGCGCCGCGGTCGCCGCCAAGGCCGACGGTGTGCCGGAACCGCAGGTCCGGACGCCGGGCGTGCCCTCGGGCACGTCCCTGCTCGGCCTGGTCCGGCACCTCACGCACGTCGAGCGCTTCACGTTCCTCGGCGAGCGGACAGCCGACTGGCCAGCCACGTTCCGGCCGCGTCCGGAGGAGACGGCGGAAGCGCTCCTGGCGGGTTACCGCGCGGCGGTCGCCGAGGCCAACGAGGTGATCGACGCGTGCGCCGACCTGACGGAGCCGGTCGCCCGCCCGGGGCGGACGCCGCCGTCGATGCGCTGGGCGCTGGTCCACCTGATCGAGGAGACCGGCCGCCACGCGGGCCACGCCGACATCCTGCGCGAACTGATCGACGGGTCGACGGGCCGGTGACCGGGTTCGCGCCGGCCGGTGTGCGACAGTGGCGGGATGAACCACCAGCGCCCGGCGTCGATCCGGGAGCTCGCACGAAGTCCCGCGTGGACGGTGACGGGATCGCGCGGACGCTGGAGCACGGCTGAACGCGTCCTGTCGCTCGGCAGCCACCACTGGGTGGTCGGGCTGACCCCGACGGCGGGCGGGGCGACGGCGCTGATGCTGTGGTGCGACGACGAAGTGATCGCCCATCGGCGCGGTCCGGAAGCGGCATTGTGCGAGACGGCGTTGCGGTGGGAAGCCAACTTGCTGGCGGGCCGTCCGTGGGACGGCCGCTGAGCCGGGCCCGCCGGTGCGGCGGGCCCGGGACCGGTCCTAACGGATGGGCTTGGCGGCGGCGAAGTACGCGTTCGACGGCGTCAGGAACGACAGCACGACGCCGATGACGGCGACGACCACGCTGATGTACCCCAGCACCGTGGTCTGCCCGACGAGCACCGAAAGCAGCTGCAGCGCGGTGATCACCGTGAGCACGATCCGCGCCCAGTTGCGGCCGGCGCGCAGTTTGAACGCGAACAGCAGGTACAGCGCGGCGATGACCACGGCGATCACGAGCGCGACGACCATCGTGATCGTGACGGCCTGGTCGATCTGCGCGTCGGTCAGCGAACCGCCGCTTTGTCTGTTCGAATTCCGCAGTGTGTCGGCGATCGCGTCACGGCTTGCGAAGATCAGGAAGCCGCCGACGAGGCCGATCACAGTCGAGGCGATGAACGCCCAGAAAGCCCCTTCGACCGTGCTGGGCCGCGCCGGTGCGGCGGCGGGCCGGCCCGCCGCCGCGGATTCGGGATAGTTCGGGTAGTTCGGTGATTCGGTCATAGAGATCGAATAGCACGCTCACGACCCGCCCGCTGAACGAACGGCCGTTTCCGGCGTGAAACCGTGATATCGGACGAGTCAGTGCTTGCGGCCGAGCGCCTCCCGCTTGACGAATCCGATCACCGCGGTCGCCACGAACAGCACCGCGCCGACGATGATCAACCAGAACAGCCCCTTGATGACGATGCCGAGGACGGCCAGGACGGCCCAGATCACCAGCAGCCCGATGAGGATTCCCATGTCAGCTCCCTTTCGCAGTTGCCGCGGGGATACCCGCGCACCCGGCTCGCTACACGCGGCGACGCCGTCGCCAGTACGCCCAGGTGACGGCGGCCAGCAGCGGCGCCCACAGCAGCAGCGGCAGGTAGCAGGCGACGAGCAGGGCGTGCCAGCCCGGGCCGGCGAACGTGACGGCGCCGAGCCCGGGGAAGTCTCGGAACGCGTACGCCCAGATCGCCGCGAGCGCCAACGCCCCGGTGGCGGCGGGGACGATAGCCGCGTACGGCGCGACCCGGCGGCCGCCGAGCAGCGGGATCCACCGGGGGACGCGTTCGCCCCACGGCCGGACCAGGCCGAGCGTGAGCAGCGCCAGGGCTTCGGAGACGACGCTCAGCCCGACGATGTACGCGGCTTCGCCGAAGCCGATCGCGTAGTGGGGCCGCAGCCCGAGATCGGCGCCGCCGGCGAGGAAGAGCCGCCAGATGCCGGACGGCAGGGTGACGAGCGGGACGGCGTGCGCGGCGACGACGGCCCACCGCTGCGGGCGGACGACGGAGGGTGCGGTCATGGTCCCGACTCTGTCCGGTTCGCGACGCCGGTACCTCCCGCCGAGGTATCAGCCGGCCCCTCTCTCGGGGGAGACGGACGCCGAACGTCAACGGCGGCCCGCTGACGTCCACTGTGGACCTACCTCAAGCCGGCTCCCAGCCCAGGTGCGCGGAAACCTCCGCGGCGGCCCGCGCGGTGATCCGGCCCGCGGCGTCGAGGCGCGCGCCGAGCCGGCCGGCGGGCGCGGACACGTTGAGCGCGGCGACGACCCGGCCGCGGAAGTCCCGCACCGGCGCCGAAACGCCGACCAGACCCGGCTCGAACTCTTCGTGAACGCGGGCGTACCCGTCCCGGCGGGCTTCCCCGATCTTCGCCCACAATCGAGGCAGAGTGTCCGCTTCGGACGGTCCGGGGAAGCGGACGTAGAGGTCGTCGGGGGAGGCGTCGAGCAGCAGCACGCGCCCGGCGGACGTGCAGTGGGCCGGGACACCGCGGCCTTCCCAGCCGGGTGCGCGGAACGAGTGCCCGGACACCGAAAGCACCGTGAGCACCTCCTGGCCGCGCAGGACGCACAGGTGGATGGTCTCTTCGAGCTCGGCCGACAGCTCCCGCATGACCGGCTCGGCGACGCGGACGAGCCGGTCGTCGACCGTCCGGGCGACGAGTGAGAACAACCGCCGCCCGAGCCGGTAGGAGAGCGTGTCCGGATCCCGTTCGACGACGCCCTCTTCGGCGAGCGCCTTGAGCGCCCGCGACACCTGGCTCTTCTCCCGCCCGGTGAGCTGGGCGAGCCGCACGACACCCAGCCCGCCGGCGCGCTGAGCCTCGGGTGAGGCGAGCGCTTCGAGCAGGTCCAGGTCGCGGCGGAGGCCGTACCCCGGGCGGCGCGGGTCGTCGGGCACACCGCGAACGTAGCAAGCCGCGGTTGGCGTGAGCGCAACGCGCGTTGCGATCTCCGGCCGGTCCTTGCCCGGCGTTTCCGGCGGCTCCTACCGTCGGCCCGTGCGGATCACGGCCATCACCCTCGACCGGCTGCGGCTGGAGCTGGACCCGCCGCTGCACGCGGCCTGGGACCCGGACCCGCGCCGCCACTTCGACGCCACGATCGTGCGCGTGCACACCGACGACGGCGTCACCGGCATCGGCTCCGGCGACACCATGGCCGGGTTCGAGGCCGTCGAGCACCTGTTCCTCGGCCAGGATCCCCTGGACATCGTCCGGCACGTCTAGGCCATCGAAACGGCGAACTTCCACGGCGGCCGCTTCTGGCCCCTCGAAGCCGCTCTCTGGGACGTCATCGGCCAGGTCGCCGGTCTCCCGGTGGCGGCGCTGTTCGGGAACTCCGCCCGCTCGCTGCCCGCGTACGCCTCCTCGGCGGAGCTGAAGCCGCCGGAGGAGCGCGTCGAAACGGCGCTGCGGGCCCGCGAAGCCGGGTTTCAGGCGATGAAGATCCGCATCGCCCCCGATCGCGTGGACGACGGCGTCGCGGCGGTGGCGGCCGTCCGCGACGCGCTCGGCCCGGGCTTCGGGATCATGGCAGACCTCAACCAGTCCTGGCGGATGGCCGGCGACACCAGCGCCGCGACCGACCTGGCGGCCACCCGGAAGCTGGTGCGCCGGCTGGCCGAGCTGGACGTCCTGTGGGTCGAGGAACCGTTGCCCTATCACGATCTCGACGGCTTCCGGACGCTGCGCGCGGAGAACCCGGGCCTGCGGATCGCGGCGGGGGAGATGCACCACTCGGTGCCGGAACTGCTGCGGTACCTCGAAGAAGACGTCCTCGACGTCTACCAGATGGACGTCGTGCTGGCGGTCGGCCTGCACCGCACCCGGACGCTGGCCGAGCTCGCGCGGCTCAAGCACCGCGCGTTCACCCCGCACAGCTGGACCAACGGCATCGGCGTGCTGGCCAACCTGCACGTCTCGGCCGGCGTCGGCGGCGGCCCGTACTTCGAGTTCCCGTGGGACCCGCCCGGCTGGACGCCCGAGCGGCGCGACTTCATGCTGGCGGAACCACTGGTGATCACCCCGGCCGGGCACCTGGAGGTTCCGGACCGGCCCGGTCTGGGCGTCGAACTCGACGAGGAGGCGGTGGCGCGGTGGCGGATCTGACGCGGTTGTCGGTGGCGCCGGCCGGGCGGACCGAATACGGTCCCGGCGTCCTGGCCGAGCTGCCCGCCTTCGTCGCTTCCCTGGGGCACGCGCGGGTGTTCGTGGTCACCGACCGCGGCCTGCGCGCGACCGGGATCGTCGGACGCGTCGAGAAAATCCTGGCGGCGGCCGGGATCGAGCACGTCGTGCACGAGGACGTCGGCCCGAACCCGTCGACGGCGGAGCTGGACGGCGGGGCCGCGCGGCTGCGCGAGTTCGGCGTCGCGACGGTGCTGGCGCTCGGCGGCGGGTCGGCGCTGGACGCGGCCAAGGGCATCTCCCTGCTGGCCGGCAACCCGGGCGCGGCCGCCGCGGACGCGGACCGGCTGTGGGACGCCGGCGACGGCCTGCCGCTGATCGCGGTGCCCACCACCGCGGGCACCGGCGCCGAGACCAACGGCTTCGGCGTCACCGAAGACCGGTGCGCGCGCCGGAAGGTCTATATCGGACACTCGTCGGTGCGGCCGCGGATCGCCGTCCTGGACCCGGAGTTGACGCTCGGCCTGCCCGCCGCGGTGACCGCCGCGTCCGGATTGGACGCTCTGGTCCACGGCATCGAGTCCCTGGCGTCACGCGGGTCGACGCCGTTCTCCGCGGCGTACGCGACGCAGGCGGTCGAGCTGGTCGGGCGCTGGCTCCCGGTGGCCTGCCGCGACGGCGGTGACCTGGCGGCGCGGTCCGGGCTGATGCTCGGCGCGCACCTGGCCGGGCACGCGCTGACGCTGTCCGGGCTCGGGCTGGTCCACGGCATCGGGCACGCGCTGACCGCGCACACGGGCACCCCGCACGGCGTCGCGCTGGCGGCGGTGCTGGAAGAGGTGATGGCGTTCAGCGCCCCGGCGGCCGAAGAGGCGTACGAGGCGACGGCTCGGGCGCTGCGCGGGCCGGGCGGGGCGATCGAGGCCGTGCGCGGGATTTCCGGCGCGATCGGCATCAAGCGCCCGCTGCGCGAACTGGGTGTCACCCGCGCGGACATCCCGGCGATCGCGGCGGACGCCGTCGCCGACGCCGTCACGAAGAACGCGCCCCGGCTGCCGTCGGCGGCGGAGGTCGCCGAGCTGCTGCACGGGGTGTACTAAGCGGCCGGGTCGGCCGCCACCGCGACCAGGTGCGGCGCCAGCGCGTCCGCGATCACCGCGTAGCCGGCCGACGACGGGTGGAACCGGTCCGCCGAGAACAACGTGGCGTCGGCGGCGAAGCGGGCGGCGAGCTGGGCGCTCGCGGTGGCGACGGCACCACCGGCCCGGATGGCGGCGTCCGCCTGGGCGCTCGCGTACTGGCCGCTCGCCGCGGACACGAGGTTCCGGTAGGGCGCCGGTACCCGGGACACGATCCCCAGGTCGGGGGCGGGCACCACGAGGACGCGGGCGCCGGCCCGGACGAGCCGGGCCACGGCGTCGTGCAGCTGCCGGGCACCGACCGCCGGCGAGACGAACCCCGCCAGGTCGTTCGCGCCGATCACGATCAAGGCCAGGTCCACGCCGTCGCCCACGGCGGCGCCGGTCTGGCGGTCGAGGTCGGCCGAGCGGGCGCCGGGCACCCCGTAGCCGCGAAGCCGGACTTCGTGCCCCTCGGCGCGCAGCCGCCGCGCGAGCCGCTGTCCGAGGGTGTCCTCGACCCGGGTGCTGCCGACGCCGGCGGCGAGGGAGTCGCCGAGGACGCAGAATCGGAGAATGGTCATCGCTCACTACAACGTCCGCACGGCGTGGTTGTTTCCCGGGCGGTCCGCGTGACCGGGACGGTGGTCGTGCGGGTGCTGCTCGGGCTGGTGCTGGTCGTCGTGCTGGTCCTGGCGCTCGTGTGGGTGTTCCAGCGCCGGCTGATCTACGCCCCGGACACCTCGCCGGTGCCCGCGGCCGCCACGGCGCTGCCCGGCGCCGAGGACGTCCGGCTCCGCACCGCCGACGGCCTCGACCTGGGCGCCTGGTTCGTCCGGCCGGACCGGACACCGGCGGCGACCGTGCTGGTGGCGGGCGGCAACGGCGGCAACCGGGCCGATCGGGCGCCCTTGGCGGCGAAGCTCGCGCGGGCGGGGCTGGCGGTGCTCGTGCTCGACTACCGAGGCTACGGCGGCAATCCCGGCGACCCCAGCGAGGCCGGCCTCGCGCTCGACGTCCGCGCGGCCTGGCGGTTCCTCACCGAGGGCCGGCGGGTGCCGCCGGGGGAGATCCTCTTCTACGGCGAGAGCCTCGGCTGCGCGGTCGTGGCCGAGCTGGCCCTCGAGCACCCGCCGGCCGGGCTGCTGCTGCGGTCGCCGTTCACCGAGCTGGCCGCGGTCGGTGCCGAGGTCTATCCGTTCCTGCCGGTGCGGCTGCTGCTGCGTGACCGGTTCCCGGTGCGGGACGAGGTCGCCCGCCTGCGGGTGCCGACGGTGGTGGTCCTCGGCGGCCGCGACGCGGTCGTCCCGCCGGCCCAGAGCCGCGAGGTGGCCGCGGCGGCGTCGGCGCGGCTGGTGGAGGTCCCGGGCGCCGATCACAACGATCCGGTGCTGCTGGACGGGCCCGAACTCGTCGAGGCGGTGCTGTCGCTGGTGCCGCGCTAAGTGTGGGTGGTCACCCAGGTGGCGATCTGGGCGCGGTTGGTGCGGCCGAGCTTGGTGAGGATGTGCTGGACGTGGCTCTCCGCCGTCCGCTCGGAGATGTGCAGCAGCGCGGCGATCTGCTTGTTCGTCAGCCCGTCGGCCACATGCGCGGCGACCTCGCGTTCGCGGCGCGTCAGCGGGCCCGGCGTGTCCCCGCGCAGGGCCGCCGCCAGCGCGTCGGCGGCGTCGCGGACCGGGGCCATCCCCAGCTGCGCGGCCGTCGCCGACACCGACGCGGCCAGGCCGAGCGCTTCGGCGACGTCGCCCGGGCGGGCACGCCGGGCCAGCGTCTTGGCCAGCTCGAAGCGCGCCAGCGTGGCGTACGGCGGGGTGCCGGCTTCGTCGTTGGCCGCGATCGCGAGCCGGGATTCGCGCACGGCTTCGTCGAGCCGGCCGGCGGACGCGGCCGCGAGCGCGAGGTACCGGCGGACCGAGCCGGTGACGAGGATCGAGCCCGCGCCGCCGGTGACGAACAATCCGGCGTGCGGCCGCAGGACCGCCGCCGCCCGCTCGACCGCCTCGGGCGGCCCGAACTCCACGCCCAGCTCCACCGCCGCCGCGGCGACGGGCAGCGTCGCGGGCACCGGCGCGGGCTGCGGGCCCGAACCGCGGCGGTAGAACTCGGCCGAGCGGACCCGGTCGCCGATCTGCAGCAGCCACGCCGAATGCAGCAGCGCGACGAACGGCGGGGCGTGCTCGGTGAAGATGCTCTCCATCGCCGGCGTCACCAGGCTGGTCCGCCCGGTGAGCCCGACGACGGCCGCCAATACGGTGATCGGCACGCCCTGCAGTGACATGTGCGCCCGGTCGGCCACGAGGGCGAAGCTCTGCTGCAGCGCCTCGACGGCGTCGTCGAACCGGCCGCGGGCGATGGCGATCGTCGCGGAGCTGCGCAGGTGGTGCCAGCGCGCGAGCGGCCGGCGGAGGCGTTCGGCCGGCAGCCGCAGCGCGCCGAGCTCGGTTTCGGCCTCCCCGAACCGGCCGAGCATCAGCAGCGCGTCGAACCGCCACAGGTGGCCCCACAGCAGCACGTCGGCGTCGTCGCGGTCCTCGCCGAGGGCGATCATGCGGTCGGCGAGGGCCAGCCGTTCGTGCACGCCGTCGGGGGCGGAGCGCACCATCTGCCGGGCCCGCAGCGCCGAGCAGAGCACGTCCGGGTCGCCGAGCCGGTCGGCGATCGCGAGGGCCTCGGCCGAGGCCGTTTCGGCGTGGTCGCCGCCGAGGAAGCCGGCTTCGCCCGCGTGGAGGGCGAGCAGGCGGGCACGCAGAGGGTCGTCGCCGGGAGGCAGCTCGGCGAGCGCCTCGCGGGCGATCTTGGCGCCGTTGAAGCTGCCCCACGGGTCCGACAGGCCTTCCATGGCGAGCGCGATTTCGCCCAGGAGCGCGGGGTCGTTCGCTTCGCGGGCCGCGCCGGCGGCGAGCTCCAGGACCTGGGAGCCGCGTTCGATCTCGCCGCCGCGCAGGTGGGCGACACCTTCATGGTGTCCCAGCCGGGCGCGGTCGGCGGCGGACGCGGGGGCCGCGTCGAGCGCGCGCCGGTAGAGCTCGGCCGCGCGTTCCCAGGCGAGCTGGGAGAGTGCCTGGTCGCCGGCGCGTTCGGCCCGGTCGGCGGCTATCGCCGCGTCACCGACGGGCAGCGACTCCAGCCAGTGGTGGGCGATCTCCGAGGTCCGGGCCGGGTCGCGGCGCTCGAGCCAGGCCGCCATCCGGGCGTGCGCGGTCAGCCGCGCCGCCGTCGGCAGGTCCGCGGCGGCGGACTCCCGGATCAGGTCGTGCGTGAAGCTGCGCGCGGTCACGATGCCGGCTTCGGCGGCCTCGTCGAGGTCGGTCAGGACGTCGGCGGCCGGGCGGCCGGTGATCTCGGCGAGCGCGGCCGGGTCGACGTCGCGGCCGAGCACCGCGGCGGTCGCGACGAGCCGCCGGCAGGGCTCGCCCAGCCGGGCCAGCCGTGCCCGGACGGTGTCCACGACGCCGTCCGGCAGTGCGTCGCCGAACCGGGCGAGCTCGTTCACGAAGAAGGGGTTGCCGCCCGAGCGGCGGCTGACGAGCGTCGCGACCTCGGCGGGGATCCCGTCGCGGCCGAGCCGGTCGACGACCTCGGCCTCGGTCAGGCCGGCCAGCCGGATCCGGGTCAGCACCGGTTCGCGGGCGAGCGCGGCGAGGGCGGTGGTGAGGGCTTCGCGGCCGGTCGTCTCGGTGTCCCGGTAGGTCGCGACGATCAGCACGGGTGCGCGGTCGAGGTCCCGGGCGAGGTGGACGAGCAGAGCGAGCGACGCGGCATCGGCCCACTGCAGGTCGTCGAGCACGGCGAGGAGGCCGTGGGGAGCGGCGGCCTCGCGCAGGCCATCGGCGAAGGCTTCGAAGGCTTGGAAGCGCGCTTCGGCGTTCGCGTCGCCGGTCGGGAAAGGACGCTCGAGGGAGCGGGCCAGCTGCCGGAAGACCCAGTAGGGCGGGCTGCCTTCGTCATCGCTGGCGCGCCCCCAGCCGACGGGGACACCGGTGTCCGCGGCGTGCCGGGCGAGTTCTCGGGCGAGACTGGTTTTGCCGATGCCGGGTTCCCCGACCACGAGCACCAGGCGGCCGTGCCCGGCCCGCGCATCGGCGAGGCCGGCCCGCAAGAGGTCCAGTTCGCCGGCCCGGCCGACGAAGCCCCGGCCGAGCTCCATGCGCCAGTACGATACGGCGCTCGGGGGTTTCCGGCGGGTATCGCCAGGTCGGCAAGGGTGAGCGGCCGGTGGATCCGGACCGGCTCCCGGAGCGGCGATCATCCGCGAGCCGAGCGGTGCCCTTTCGGCACTTCCCAGCCAGCCGATCTCGGCGACGCCGGTGGGCCCGCCGGGAACCTCCGTACCGCGGCTCCGTAGTTGCCCCGACGTGCGTACCGCGGATCCGGGTGATCGTGGCCGCATGACGAAACAGCTTGTGGTGACCGAGCGGCGGCGGCTCACGGCCGTGCGCGCGGCTCGGTTGTTCGATGGCGTCGGGTCCGCCCTCGTGGCGAACCCGCTGGTGGTGCTCGACGGCACCACGATCCTGGGCGTCGAGTCCGGCGGGACCGCGCCCGACGGGGCCGACGTCGTGGACCTGGGCGGGGCGACGCTGCTGCCCGGGCTGATCGACACCCACGTCCACCTCGCGTTCGACGCCAGCACCGAGCCGGTCGCGCGGCTCGCCGCCCGTAACGACGAGCAGGCGCTCGCCGCGATGGCCGAAGCGGGGCGGGCGACGCTGCGGGCCGGCGTGACCACGGTGCGGGACCTCGGCGACCGCGGCTACCTGTCCCTGGCCTTGCGGGACCGTCCGGACCAGCCGGCGCTCGTCGCCGCCGGGCCGCCGATCACCAGTCCCGGCGGGCACTGCCACTTCCTCGGCGGCGTCGCGGAGGCGAGCGAGGCGGGCGTGCGGGCGGCGGTGCGCGAGCACGTCGACCGCGGCACCGACGTCATCAAGATCATGGCCAGCGGCGGGACGATGACACCGGGCACGCGCCAGGAGGAGGCGCAATTCGACCGGAACGTCCTGCGCGCGGCCGTCGACGAGGCCCACCGCCACGGGCTGCCGGTGACGGCGCACGCGCACGGCACGTCGGCGATCGCCGACGCCCTGGCGGCCGGTGTCGACGGCATGGAGCACGTGACGTTCTGGACCGCGACGGGGGTCGAGCACTCCGAGGACCTGCTGCGCGCCGTCGTCGACCTGGGGGTCGCGGTGGGTGCGACGGTCGGCATGGTGCCGGTCGAGGGACTGGTCCCGCCCGAGGAGATCGCGAGCCGGATGCCGGGCGTGATCGGCAACTACCGGCGCCTGCACGAACTGGGCGCGCGGGTGGTCGCGGGCACGGACGCGGGGATCGCACCGGTGAAGCCGCACGGCGTCCTGCCGTGGGCGCCGTTGATGCTGCGCCAGATCGGGCTGTCCCCGGCCGACGCGCTGCGGGCGATCACGTCGGTCGCGGCGGGGGTGTGCGGGCTGGCCCACCGCAAGGGCCGGGTGGCGCCCGGGTTCGACGCGGACCTGCTGGCCGTCGACGGCGACCCGCTGGCCGACCCGCGGGCGTTGCTGCGGGTCCAGGCGGTGTGTGCGCGGGGGAGGTGGGTGGAGTGAAGGCGTTTTGGCGGGCTTTGGTGAAGGGATTGGCGCGGGCGTCGTGGTTCCCGGCGCCGGTCTGGCCGGCGGGGCCGAAGTTCCGGTGGCCGGGCGAGCCCCGCTGACGGATCGGACGCGGGTGAGGGGTCGCCTGCGGCGCGCTCACCCCACGGCGGCACTTTCACGTGAAAGTGCCGCCGTGGGGCCGCCCGGCCGTGCCGGCGAGGTTAGCCGGCCGGGCCTGGTGATCCGGGTCCCGGCGGCCGGTTCGTCAGCGGTTCACCGCGCTGACTTCGTCCTGGACCCGCGTCCGCACCGCGTTCGCGGCCGACAGTCGCGTTTGGACGGACGCCGGGCTCCGCACCGGTCCGGCGACCGGGTACACCTGGTCCTCGCCCAGCAGCGGGACGCCCGGGCACGTCGTGCTGCCCGGCCGGGAGTTCTTCGTGAGGAACACGTTCACCAGCCCGTCGACGCACGGGTTGCCCGCCAGCGCGTACTGCCCGTGGAACGGCGAGTCGTCGACCGACACCAGCGGTACCCGCGCCGAACGCGCCGCCGCCGAAGCCTGCTCGTAACCGGTCTGCGGGTCGAATTCCCCTTGCACCACAAGGATGTTCGCCGCCACCGAAGCGGGCACGTCCGGGAGTTCGTGCTGCGGTGCGTCCGACCAGAAGCCGCACGTTTCGCCCAACCCGTAGGCCCAGCCGAACAGCGGGTAGCGCGGACCCTGCTGGTCGCTGAGCCGCTTGTACCAGGCCGCCGACCGGGTGGGCTGGTCACCGCACGCGACGGCGTAGCGGGTGCCGGGTGCCTGCGTGTAGTCCGGGGCCGCCGCGGCCACGACGGCCGGGGTCACCGCCGCGGCCGGGACCCCGAACGCCTTGCGGGACGTGGCATCCATCGCGTCGGCCAGCGCCGGCGGGGGAGTGGCCGGGGTGCCGTCGAGCGCGGCCGCGCCCTGGAGGAAGACCAGCGCGCCCAGCAGCCACTGGATTTCGCTGCCGTTGCCGACGAAGATGCCGTCGAAACCGTCGGGGGCGACCCCGTGGCTGCCGTAGTAGGCGCGGACGCGTTCCCACTTCGCCTTCACCTCGGCGGGAGTCGCGCCCAGCTGCGCGGCGAAGTTCCGCGCGAGCCACGGCACGTAGACGTCGTCGAACTGCCGCTGGTCGATCACCGGGAACGCCTCGAAGTCCGCTTGCAGCCGGCCTTCGAAGTTCACGCTGGAGTCGAGCACGGTCTTGCCGGTGTGCTCCGGGAACAGCGACGCGTACTTCGCGCCGAGCCAGGTGCCGTAGGAGTAACCGAGGTAGTTCAGCTTCTCGTCACCGAGCAGCGTGCGGATCAGGTCCATGTCGTGCGCGGTCTGCCACGTCGTGACGTAGGGCGCGAGCGCGTCACTCTGACAAGCTTCGGCGATGGCACGCGGACGCTTCTGGTGCTCGGCGATGCTTGCGGCCGACCGGTCACGGGCGTCCAGCAGGCCCTGCGGCAGCCGGCCGACCGGGACCTGGCACTGGAAACCCTGGTCGTCGGTGCCCGCGTGGCCGGTGCCGCGCGGGTCCATGCCGACGAAGTCGTAGAGCTGGTGCACCGACGGCTCCAGTGTGGCGAGCGGGCCGGCCAGCGTGCTGCCCTGGCCGCCCGGTCCGCCGGGGTTGAGCAGGAGCGCGCCCTGCCGCTCGCCGGTGGCCGCGGCGCGGCTGATCTGCACGGTCAGGTCGGTGCCCGCGGCCGGGTTCGCCCAGTCGCGCGGTACGGTGACCAGCGCGCACTGCGTCGGCGCGTCGTCCGCGCCCGGCTTGAACGGGCAGGCGCCCCACTGGAGCTGCTGGCTTGTGTACGGCGTGAGCGGGTCCGCGGCCGCGGCGGGCACGGCCGCCGCGAAGAGGACGGCCGTCGCGGCCGCCAATCCAGTCCGGGAGATGCGCACCGGGTGTCCTTCCGTCGCCGGGTGGGGGTGCGCCCGAGCCTGGCCCGGCGCCGGGCGCCGGTGATCAGCCCGGAGGACGAACTCGCCGCCGGAGCCTCGGCCTTGGGTATGAGGGCGACTCAGCGCGCGCCCGACCGCGAGGATCGGGATCATGGTTCGCATGACCCGTCCGGGAATCGGTGTCGTCGGCCGCCGCCTGGTGCAGTTCCTGCTCGACGAGCTGCTCGTCTTCCTGCCGATGCTGCTGCTCGCGATCGCCGTGGTCTGGCTGTTCCACCCGAACGGCCCGGGCCTGCTCACGTTCCTCAAGGTCGTCCTCTACACCATGCTGGCGCTGGACTTCCTCGGTCTCGTGTTCGTCAACGTGTGGTGGCCCTACCGGCACGGCGGGCAGACGCCGGCCATGCGCTGGCTGCGCCTGCGGATCCGGACCCTCGACGGCGGTCACCCGACGTTGGGCGCGTTCTTCGTCCGCGACCTGCTGATGGTCGTCGACGGGTTCGCGTGGGGCCTCGCGGGCATCGTGGTGATGCTGGTGACGCGGCGCCGGCAGCGGTTCGGCGACGTCGTGGCGCGCACGGTCGTCGAACACGTACCGAAACTACCGAACCAGGCCGCTTTCCCACGCCCAGATGGCGATTTCGGTGCGGTTCCGCGCGCCGAGCTTGCGTTTGACGGCGCCGATGTGGGTTTTGACCGTGGGCAGCGAAACCACGAGTGAGCGGCAGATCTCGTCGTTCGTCGCGCCGCGCGCCACGGCTTGCACGACGTCCAGTTCCCGGGGCGTCAGCGGGGTTTCCGGCGCGGGCCGGGACGTGCCGCGCGTGAAGTGCTCGAGCAGCCGGGTCGTGATCGCGGGGGAGACGAGCGCCTCGCCGTGGGCCGCCGCGTGCACGGCCTCGATCAGCAGGTTCGGCCCGGCGTCCTTGAGCAGGAACCCGCACGCGCCGGCACGCAGGGCCGCGTGCACGTTCTCGTCGAGCCCGAACGTCGTCACCATCACCACGTGCAACGGGTCCGGGACGTCCGGGCCGGCCAGCAGTTCGGTCGCGCGCAGCCCATCCACGCCGGGCATCCGGATGTCCATCAGCGTGACGTCGGGGCGCAGCTCACGGGCCAGCCGCACCGCCTGGTCGCCGTCGGCGGCCTCGCCGACGACCTCGATGTCCGGTTCGCCTTCGAGGATCAGCCGGAACCCCGCGCGGACCATCGCCTGGTCGTCGGCGATCAGCACTCGCGTCGGCAACCCGCTCTCCCCTCCCGCGGCGGTCAGCCCGGCCGCAGCGGCAGCCGCGCGACCACGCGCCAGCGCCGGCCGTCCGCCGGGCCCGCGTGCACCGTACCGCCCACCGCCGCGACCCGTTCGGCCATCCCGAGCAGTCCGTAGCCGCCGCGGCGCGCGGGCCGCGCGGCGCCGTCGTTGACCACCTCGACGCGCAGTTCGCCGGGCGGCTCGTGGTGGACGAGCACCCGGACCTCGGCGGCGTCGGGCGCGTGCCGCCGGACGTTGGTGAGTGACTCGGTGAGCAGCCGGTGCGCGGTGGTCACGACCTCCGGCGCGACGGCGAGCTCGCCGAGGCCGGGGCTGACGTCGAGGTGGATGCGGTCGTCGTCGGGCACCGCGCGGTCCACGGCGGTGGCGAGGTCGGCGGGCGGCACGAAGAGGTCTTCGTCGCCCGTGCGCAGCGCGCCGACGAGCCGGCGCATCGCGGAAAGCGCCGTGGCGCCCGCGGTTTCGAGCTCGGCGAACGTCGCGGTGTCGCCGCCGGTGCGTTCGGCGACCCGGTGCGCGGCCTGGACGCGCACGACGATCCCGGTGATCTGGTGCGCCACGAGGTCGTGCAGCTCGCGGGCCAGCCGGAGCCGTTCGGCCGAGCGGAGTTCGAGGACGTCGACGCGGTGGCGGACGTCGGCGTCGCGCAGCACCAGACCGCCGGCCAGCGCGCCGCCCCAGACCACGGCGGCCCCGGCGGCGTAGAGCGCGGCGGGGGAGCCGGTGCCGTAGCGCAGGATCGGGGCGAGCGTCGCCGCGCAGCCGCCGAGCACGGCCTGGAGGGCGGCCGCCCGCGGCGAGAGCCGGTGACAGGAAGCGCCGACCACCAGCGCGATCGCGAGGGTTTCGGCCGCGCCGGGCTGCGGCGGGAGGCGCGTGCCCGCGACGGCCAGCGCCGCCGCGATCCCCGAACCCAGCAGCGAAAGCCCGGAAACGGCCGTGGCCAGCCCGGCGATGTGGCCGGGGAACCGGCGGCGCAGCACGGCCAGCACCGCGACGACCGGGCCGGCGCCGGGCGCGAACTCGATCGCGATGGTCGTCCACTGGCCCTGCCCCGGCACGGCTCGGGCCGCGAACACCATGTCGAGCACCACCAGCACGCCGAGCACGGCCGCCTCGGCCACCAGCGGGCCGCGGCGGCCGGTCCACGGGATCCGGTCGGTCACCTGCCCGATGGTGCCTGACCCGGCGGCCCGGCGCCGCGTTCGCGCCCGGAGTTCGTACCTGGGTAGGAGACGGCGGCGGAATCTCGTACCGCCGGTTGATCGATCGCGACGCCGTTCCCGCGAGGCTGGGGAGCATGAACCGATTTCTCATGCGAGAGGACGACGCCGTGGCCGACAGCCGGCCGGGGAAGATCGAGGGGCTGCCGGGCTGGTACTTCGTGCTCGTCGGGCTCCTGGTGGCGTCCAACGACCTGAGCCTGCAGTTCAGCGACCGGTACCACTGGGTCGTGTTCCTGCCGCTCGTGCTCGTCGCGGTGCACCTGACGCTGTGGTTCACGCTGCTGTCCCGGCGCCGCAAGTACCTGCGCGCGATCTGGCGCAGCAAGCAGGCCCTCGCGCTCGTCGCCGTGCTGTTCGCCTTGCGCCTGGGACTCCAGTTCGGACTGTCGAAGCTGACCGACAGCGCTGCGCCGCTGCACAGCTACACGCACCTGATCCTCGGCCTCGTGATGCTCGTCGTGACCACGGCCGGGGCCTGGTTCGACCAGTGGCTCATCCTGCGGGTGGTCAACCGGCGGGCGTGACGCTGGTCCCGCGCACCAGGAGCCGGTGCGGGGCGACGACCGAGCGCGGCGGGCCGGGTTCGGCGGCCAGGCGGTCGAGGGCCAGCTCGGCGATCCGGTCCTTGTCCGGCGACACCGTCGTCAGGGCCGGGACGCTGAACCGGCCGTCCTCGATGTCGTCGAACCCGACCAGCGCCAGGTCCTCCGGCACGGAAACCCCGCGGTCCGCGGCCGCGCGCAGCGCGCCCAGGGCCAGCTCGTCGGTGAAGCAGAAGACGGCGTCGGGTGGCTCGGCCCGGTCGAGCAGCTCCAGCAGCGCGCAGTGGCCGTCGACGCGGTGCAGGCGCCGGACGGGCACCTCCAGGTCCGGGTCGGCGGGTACGCCGGCTTCCGCGAGCGCCTGGCGGTACCCGGCGAGCCGCTGGCGGGCGGTCGCGTTGAGGGAGCGCGGCTGGATGCCGAGCGCGGCGATGCGCCGCCGGCCGGTGGCGAGCAGGTGCCCGGTGGCCTCGCGCGCGGCGGCGACGTTGTCGATCGCGACGTGGTCGACGCCCGCCGCGCCGTCGTGCTCGCCGAGCAGCACCAGCGGGACGGTGTCGGTGCGGGCGGCCAGCTCCGCGGGCGCCACGGCCCACGGGCTGAACAGGACGCCGTCGACGAGCTGGCTGCGCCGGCCGTGCAGCAGCTGCTTCTCCCGCTCGGCGTCCCCGTCGGTCTGGTCGATGAGGACGGTCAGCCCGCGGCGTTCGGCGATCCGGACGGTCCGCGCGGCCAGCTCGGCGAAGTACGGCGAGTCGATTTCCGGGACGACCAGGGCGATCAGGCCGGTCCGGCCGCGCCGCAGCGTCCGGGCGGCCATGTTCGGCCGGTAGCCCAGCGCGTCGATGCTCGCCTGCACGCGTTCGCGCGTCGCCGGGGCCACGTAGCGGAAGCCGTTGACCACGTTGGACACCGTCCGCACCGACACCCCGGCGTGCTCGGCCACGTCCCGCAGTTTCGGGTTCACGACCGCAGCGTACCTCTTGCAACGTGGCATGCCACGTTGCAAACTGAAGTCGCCACGCCGTCGTGACGCCTAGGAGGTCCCCATGACCACGAACCTGACCTCGCCGTTGCCCGCCGCCGACGTCGAGTCCCTGACTCACCGGCTGCACGAGGACGGCATCATCGGCCTGCCCGGGGCCTTCCCCCGCGAGTGGGTCGCCCGGCTCGGCGAAGACATCGACACGGCGTTCGCCGAGGCCCGCGCCCGGCCGGACGGTGCGGTCGGCCGCGGCCCGAACCGCTTCTACGTCGAGATCCACCCCGAACAGCTGCGCGGCTTCGCCGACCTGGCCGGCCACCCGTGGATCACCGCGGTCGCCGAAGCCGTGCTCGGGCCGGACTACCGGATCGTCGAGGTCGGCTTCGACGTCCCGCTCGCCGGCGCCGTCGACCAGCCGTGGCACCGCGACTTCCCGATGCCCGAGGAGACGGCCCGCCACCGCAGGCTGAACTCGCTCGCCGTCAACGTGACCGCCGTGGACACCGAGGCGGACATGGGCCCGTTCGAGATCGCGCCCGGCACGCACTGGGACGACGGGACCGCCTTCGACCACGGCATGTTCCCGCCGCGCGAGGCGTACCCGCGCTACCGCGAGCTGGCCGTCCGCAAGTTCCCGCGGATGGGCGACATCTCGATCCGCTCCGCGCTGACCGTGCACCGCGGCACCGCGAACCACTCGGCGAAGTCCCGCCCGGTCCTGGTGCTCGGCCTCGACGCACCGGGCGCGGGCAACGACGAGCGCCACGACACCGCCGTGACCCGCGAGTTCTGGGCGTCCCTTCCGGACTCCGTGCGGGCGCACCTGCACTGCCCGATCGTCGACACCCTGACGCCGATCACCCAGAAGCACACGATCGAAGGCCTCGTGATGGGTGATTCCTGACCGGATGTTTGCCGTCCCCGGCCCGGGGCATCAGGAAGTCATGACTGAAGCAGGGATCACCGAAGTGTCGGGCCGGGCCGGGGTCGTCGCGGGGTTGCGCCGCGTGCTGCTGGCGTTCGGAGTGGGCGGTGCGCTCGCGTGCCTCGCCTGGATGGCGCTGTGGCTCGCGATGCACGTGTAGGCGCTAGAACTCGTCCGACGCGGTCAGCTCGTGCTCCAGCGAGTCGGCCCGGGCGACGACCGACTTCAGCGGGCGCTCGAACTCGTGCTCGATGCTGAGGTCCTCCAGCGGCACGGTGTGCTTGAGCAGTGCCACGCCGTCGACCACGGCCGCGCCGCCGACCGCCGAGTTGCCGGCCAGTTCGAGCAGGCGCCGCAGGTCGATCTTGTCGGCCCAGCCGACCGGTGAGGAGATTTCGACCCACGCGCCGCCGTGCAGTTCTTCCACGTGGTGCGCGGTCACCTGCTGCGTGCGGCCGTCCGGGCCCGCCAAGCGGAACCGGAGCCAGCCGTCGGTGTCCTCCAGGACCTCGTACCGCGTCCGGACATAGTTGATCACATCGGTCCAGGTGGTCACCCGTGCCGCCTCTCCCTCGGGCCTGCTGCGCGGTCGCAGCATCTCACGAGCCCCTGCCTCAGATGATCCCGGCTTCGATGAGCTGCGGCCAGATTTCACTCTGGTCGGCGACGGTCACCCCGTGCTTCTCGGCCTTGGTCAGTTTCGCGGCCCCGACGTCGGCGCCGGTGATGAGCAGGTCCGTGCTCGCCGAGACCGACGACGCGATGGTCGCGCCCGCTTTTTCGCACAGCCGCTGGAACGTCGGCCGGGGCACCTTCTCGCCGGAGCGCGGGTCGCTGATCGAGCCCGTGACGACCACGGTCTTGCCCGCCAGGGGAGCGCCGGCCGCGACGACCGGCGGCAGGTCCTCCTCGCGGACGTCCAGCGAGACACCGCGTTCCCGCAGCCGCTCGAGTTCGGGCCGCAGCCGCGTGAGGTGTTCGATCAGCGACGCGGCGACCTTCGGCCCGATGTCTTCGACGGCGACCAGCCCGTCGGCCCCGGCCTCGACGACGTCCTCCAGTGACCCGAACCCGGCCCGGCACAGGCGGGCGGCGGTGCCTTCGGACGCCATCGGGATGGCGAGCCCGATCAGCGCCCGGCGCAGCCCGACCGACCGGCTGCCGTCAATCGACTCGATCATGCGCGTGGCCGAGACCTCGCCGATGCGGTCGAACTCCAGCAGCCGTTCCTTCGTCAGCCGGTAGAAGTCCGACGGGTGTTCGAGGTCGCCGGATTCGGCCAGCCGCTCGATCCACACGCCGCCGATCGCGTCGATGTCCGCCGCGGCCCGCGACGCCCAGTGGATCAGCCGCCGCACGGTCTGCGCGGGGCAGGCGACGTTGGTGCAGAACAGTTCCCGGCTGTTGCCCTGCTCGGTGAGCGGCTGCCCGCACGACGGGCATTCGGACGGGGGGACGATCTCCCGCTCGGCGCCGGTGCGCTTCGACGCGTCGAGCACGCCGGCCACGAACGGGATGACGTCGCCGGCGCGGCGGACCAGGACGGTGTCGCCGATCTTGATCCCGCGGGCCTTGATGACCTCCTGGTTGGCCAGGGTGGCGCGGGTGACCGTGGTGCCGCCGACGAACACCGGTTCCAGCCACGCGACCGGGGCGATCTTGCCGGTCTTGCCGACGTCCCAGCGGACATCGACGAGCATGGTGGTCTTCTCCTCGGCGGCGAACTTGAAGGCGAGCGCACCGCGCGGCGAGCTCGACCGGGTGCCGGCCGCGGCGTAGGCGTCCCGGTCGGCCAGGCGCAGGACGGCGCCGTCGAGGTCGTAGTCCAGGTCGCCCCGCCGCTGCTCGATCTCGCCGATCACCTCCTGCGCGGCGGCGGCGTCGGCGCACCGGCGCATGTCGGCCGCGGTGAAGCCGAGGGTGTGCAGCGCGCCGCCCAGGTCGGTGTCCGCGCTGTCGGGGTCGGTGTAGAGGTCGAAGGCGAAAAACTGAAGCCGCCGCTCGGCGACGGTGGCCGGATCCTTGGCCCGCAGCGTGCCGGCGGCGGCGTTGCGCGGGTTGATCAGCGGCTTGTCCGGGTGTGCCTCGTTGTAGGCGGCGAAGGTGGAACGCAGCATGACGGCCTCGCCGCGCACCTCGACCCGGCCGGGGGCGTCGAGCCGGTCGGGGATGCCGTCGGTGAGGGCGCGGACCAGCACGGTGACGTCGTCGCCGGTCGTGCCGTCCCCGCGCGTGACGGCCCGCTGCAGCCGGCCCTCCTCGTAGACGACGGCGAGCGACAGGCCGTCCAGCTTCGGCATGACGACGACGGGCTGGCCGGGGAAGCGGCCGAAGAAGGCCTCGACCTGCTCGGGTTTGGTGGCTTTCTCCAGCGATAGCATGGGCCGCGAGTGCCGGATCGGCGCGTGCAGCACGGCCGGCGCGCCCACCTGGTCGAGCGGATTCGGGTCCGGCGTCAGCTCCGGGTTCGCCTCGACGAGCGCCCGCAGCTCGTCCTCGACCGCGTCGTACTCGGCGTCCGCCACGACGGGCGAACCCCGGTAGTAGGCGTCGCGGAGGACCACGATGCGATCGGCGAGCTCCTGAATGCGTTCCCGTGCTTCCACGGACAGGACATTACCGGGCAGCACCGACAAAAATGGTCAGCCGTCGCCGAAGCGGCCCGCGATGTCCTCGATCTCGGGCAGGCCGGCCAGGTTCGCGAAGTCGGTCAACCCCGGCAGGTCGTCGACCACCCTGGCCGGCGTGCCGTCCGCGGCGATCCGGCCGAGGACCGCGCGCATCGCCTCGGTGGCCGCGAGGAGTGTCGAGATCGGACAGATCACCAGCCGGAACCCCAGCTCCCGCAGGCGGTTCCGGCCCAGCGGCGGGGTCTTGCCGCCCTCGGCCCAGTTGAACAGCAGCGGCACGCCGCGGAAGACGTCGGCCACCCGCTCGATCTCCGCTTCGGACTGCAGCGCCTCGACGAACAGCATGTCCGCGCCCGCGTCGCGGTAGCGGCGGGCCCGGTCGATCGCCGCGTCCAGGCCCTCGACCGCCCGGGCGTCGGTGCGGGCGATCAGCAGGAAGTCCGGGTCGTGCCGGGCGGCGACCGCGGCCCGGACGCGGTCGGCCATCGTCGCCGCCGGGACCACCCGCTTGCCTTCGAGGTGGCCGCAGCGCTTCGGGGCCACCTGATCTTCCAGGTGGATCGCCGCGACGCCGGCGGCCTCGTACTCGCGGACCGTGCGGATCACGTTCAGCGCGTTGCCGTAGCCGGTGTCCGCGTCGGCGATCACCGGCACCTCGACGGCCTGCCGGAGCCGGCCCGCCGCCTGCACCATCTCGGTCATGGTCAGCAGGCCGACGTCGGGCCGGCCGAGCAGCGACGCCGTCGTGCCGAAACCGGTCATGTACACGGCCGGGAACCCGGCCGCCTCGACCAGCCGGGCGCTGAGCGCGTCGAACGCGCCCGGCGCCACGACCGGCTCGCCGGCGGCCAGCAGTTCCCGCAGCCGGGCCGGCCCCGGCACCCGCGGACCCAGCAGATCGGCCACGGCGATCACCTCCCGGCGGAGGCGTTCCCGAGCTGTCCCGGAGCCAAACGCACCCGCTCGAACACGATCTTCTCGTACGGGCCCGCCGTGCCCGCCTCGTACAGGACGCCCAGCGTGGCGGGGTCGGCCTGGACCAGGTCGGAGTAGGCGGCGGGCCCGGTGGTGAGCGTGGGGCCGGCGCGCCAAGTGCGCCCGCGGTCGCCGCTCAGCCGCAGCTGCATGACGGCGCGCGTGGCGGGGTCGGCCGGGCCCGAGTACACGAGCAGCCACGGGACGGTCGTCTGCAGGACGCTGCCCTCGACCTTCGTGCCGGACAGCGCCGGCTGCGGCTGGTAGGACTTCACCAGCGTATTCCCGCCGTCCACGCTGTAGCCGTCGACGCGGTGCTCGGCGGCGGAGCCCTGGTTGCGGCTGGAGAAGTAGAGGGTGCCGTCGGGCAGTTCGGTCGCGGTGGTCTCGTTCGCGGCGACGACGCCGTCGGTGCGGTCGTCGGTGAAGCCGATGCGCCAGGTGCGGCCGTTGTCGTCGCTGTAGAGGTCGTGGCCGCCGTAGTACTTCGCCTCGGTGCCGACGTCGGCCGAGCCGGTGGGCGGGGAGCTGGAGTGGTTGGCGGGCACGACGATCCGGCCCGCGTGCGGGCCGTGGCGCAGCAGGGTGGCGTGCCCGGGGCCGGTGGCGTACCACCGCCAGCCGGGCAGTTTCGCGTCGGCGGTGATGTCCCGGGCTTTGCTCCACGTGCGCCCGTTGTCCCGGCTGCGCAGCACGAAGACGCGCCGGGTGTCCTGCGCGGACGCCTGGCCGGACATGATCTGCTTCTCCGAGACGAGTCCGTTGTGGACGGTCAGGAGGACGAGCTCGCCATCGCGCGCGAGCACCGGCGTCGGGTTGCCGGCGGTGGCGTCGCCGTTGCTGTCGACGACGGACAGCGGTCCCCAGGTGCAGCCGCCGTCGCGCGAGCTGCGCGAGACGGTCTGGATGGCCCCGGAGTCCCCGGCCGAGTCGCGCCGCCCTTCGGCGAAGGCGACCAGGGAGCCGTTCGCGGCCCGGACGACCGCGGGGATGCGGAACGTGTCGTAGCCGTCGGTGCCCGAGGTGAAGGGCACCGAGGAAGTGCAGCCGGGAGCCGCGGTGGCGGCGGGGATGAAGGGCAGGCCCAGGGTGGCGGCGGCCAGCAGGATCGTGCCGAGTCTGCGCATCGGGGACACCGGGGTTCGACCTCCTCGTCGAGGTAGGACATGGGATGTCTGACGTCCTATGTCCGGCAAACCTAGGGAGGTCGCGCGCGCTCGTCAAGGTTTACGTTGCGCGCCGGGACGGCTACTTCCGGGCGGTGGGGTGGTGGACCCGGCTCGGCCGGCCGCGCGTGCGCAGGTCGCGAAAGTCGCATTCGGGACCTCCGACGCCCCGAATGCGACATTCGCGGTATGCGGACCGGGTGGGGGAGGCTGTCAGCGCTCAGCAGGCTCGGTCACCCGAGCCGAGGGGCCGCCGGCACTCGCTAGGCTCGGCCGCGCGGACCGCGGGCAGCCGGCTACCAGCGCCCACCCGGCGCTGCCGCCCGGACCCAGCCGGCGCTGCCGCCCGGACCCCAGGCCGCCCGGACCCGCCCGATCGCTGCCCGGCTACCGCCGGCGCGTCCCGCACGGGCCGAAGTACCGGCACTCCACCAGCGCGCGCACGTCGTGCGCCCGCGCCAGGGGCTCCAGCTCCTCCACCATCGCCGTGAGCGTCACCAAGTCCACGTGACCCGTCCCGGTCAGCGGGAACAGCCGCTCCCTCGTGTCGTGCTTCGCGCACCCGCTGCCGCGCAGGTTGCCCGCTGGGAGCACCCCGAACACCACTTCGCCCTCGTCGCCGAAGGTAAAGTAGCACTGCAGGACCATCGGTGTCGTGTCGCCGACTTCGTTGGTGCGCCGGCCGCCGAAGCTGGCCGGGTACGACCAGCCCGCCGTGGCGTCGTCGAGGAACTTGACGTCGGCCGGGCCGGTGTCGCCGTCGAGCCGCCAGCCCCGGGCCAGCAGGTGGTCGTGCACCTCGAGCTGGCGGGTGATGAGCAGCGTCGTGGTCATGCCCTCCAGTGTGGCCCACGCGGCCGTCCACGATCGGGTGACCTACCGATGGGGCTGGCTCGCGCGGGCCGGGACTGATAAGCCTCTGCGCGTGACGATGGACCTGCACAGCATCAACCCGTGGGAAGTGTCGTTCCTGCGCGAAGAGGTCGGCGGTTACTTCTCCAACGGGGTCGGGCTCGAGCCCGGCGCGACCGTCCTGGACGTCGGTGCGAACGTCGGCGTCTTTTCCGCGGCCGTTTACGAACGGCTGGCCGGTGACGTGCGCATCTACGCCTTCGAGCCGCTGCCGCCGCTGTTCGAGAAGCTGGCGCGCAACGGCGACGACTTCTTCGCGGGCCGGCTGAAAGCGCTGCCCTTCGGGCTCGCGGCCGGCGAGGACGAGCTCGACTTCAGCTACTTCCCGGGCGCGACGATCTTCTCCTCGTCGTGGCGCGACGAGGGCAACGTCGAGGCCGAGCGCCGCCGCGTCACGGCCAGCATCGTCGAGATGATCCGCCGGGGCGGCCTCGGCTCGGCGGCCCGCCGCGTGCCGGCGCCCGTGCTGCGCGGGCTCGTCGGCCGCAAGCTGCGGGTGATGCGGGAGCTGGAGACGCACCGCGTCCGCGTCCGGCCGCTCTCGCCGGTGCTCGACGAGGAGGGCATCGACCGCATCGACCTGCTGAAGGTCGACGTCGAGGGCGCCGAGCTGGACGTGCTGCGGGGCATCGAAGACCGGCACTGGCCGCTCGTCCGCCAAGCGGTCGTCGAGGTGGAGCGGTGGGCGGACAACCGCGACCGCGTCCGCGAAGTGTTCACCGCGCGCGGGTTCACGGTCGAGGCGGTGCAGGACCCGGTCCAGCGGGCGGCCGACATCGGGATGGTGTTCGCACTGCGCTGACCATTGCCTTGCCGGGCGCGGCAAGCTTTAGCGTCACGCCCGTGAAGTTCGGAATCAGCTACAGCACCCCGCACCTCGGCGTCGACCCCGCCACCCTCACTCGCTTCGCGCGTGACGCCGAAGAACTCGGCTTCGAATCGCTCTACCTTCCCGAACACATCGCCCTGCAACCCGGCACGAAGATCGGGGCGATGACGCTGGACCCGGCGCTGCCCTACGGTGACCCGCTCGAGTGCCTGGCCTTCGTCGCCGCCGGGACGCGGCGGATCCTGCTCGGCACCGGCGTCCTGCTGCTGCCGTACCACCACCCGGTCGTGCTCGCCAAGCGGCTGGCGACCCTCGACCTGCTCTCCGGCGGGCGCCTGCGGCTGCTCACCGTCGGCGTCGGCGCGCTGCCCGGGGAGGCCGCCGCGGCCGGGGTCGACTTCGCCACCCGCGGCCGCCGCGCCGACGAGGCGCTCGACGTCCTGCGGCTGCTTTGGGAGGGCGACGAGACCGGCGTCAGCCACGACGGCGAGTTCTTCCGCTTCGAGAACGTCTGCAGTTTCCCGAAGCCGACCGGCCGGCTGCCGATCCACGTCGGGGGCTCGAGCCCGGCGGCCGCGCGGCGGGCCGGGCGCCGTGGTGACGGCTACTTCCCGGGCGGCCGGCTCACCCCGGACGAGCGCCGCCGTCAGCTCGGCCTCGCCCGGACGGCCGCGGCAGAAGCCGGCCGGGACCCGGATGCCTTGCAGTACACGCGATGGGGCTCGCTCGGAATGTCCGAAGTGGACGTCGAGGGGCTCGCGAACGAGGGCGTGACCCGGCTGGTCGTGAGCCCCTCGACCGCCGACCCGGTCGCCCAGCGGGAGGAGCTGGCGGCCTTCGCCGAGAGGTTCGCGCTTGCGCCAATCAGGTGATCTGTCCGAAGTCTAAAATTTTCTGGTCGGTGTCAAGTTCTTGCGTGACGGCGCTCACTTGTTGCATGCTCGGGTGGCTCTGAGTCCCCTCCCCGCCGTCTCGAAGAAGAGAAGACGCCATGACTCGAACGCGCCTGTCCCGGCTCGTCGCCGGATTCCTCGCCGTGGGGCTGTCCGCCGCCGGGCTGTCCCTCGCCGCCGCCGCGAGCGCTCCGCCGGGCACGGCCGCGCAGCCCGCCGCGCTCGCCGACGTGCCCCTGACCAGGACGGTGTCGGCGAGCAGCGCGCTGCCCGGCTACCCCGTCGCCAACGCCGTCGACGGGAACCAGGCCACCTACTGGGAGTCCGCGAACAACGCGTTCCCGCAGTGGATCCAGGCCGACCTGGGCTCCACGAAGACGCTCTCGCGGATCGTGCTGAAGCTGCCCGCGACCTGGGAGTCCCGCACCGAAACCCTCGCCGTGCGCGGCAGCACCGACGGCACGGCGTTCACCGACCTCGCCGCCGCCACGGGGTATGCCTTCGCGGCCGGCACCGGCACCGTCACGATCCCGGTGACCGCCTCGACCCGGTACGTCCGGCTGAACGTCACCGCGAACAGCCAGTGGCCCGCCGCCCAGCTCGCGGAGTTCGAGCTGTACGGCCACGATTCCGGCGACACGCAGGCTCCGACCGCGCCGGCGAACCTCTCGCTCACCGAACCGGGCTCGGGGCAGATCAAGCTCACCTGGTCGGCCTCGACCGACGACGTCGGCGTCACCGGCTACACCGTCTACCGCGACGGCGCCGCCGTCACCACGGTCACCGGCACCGGCTTCACCGAGACGCGGCCCGCCGGCACACGCGTCGAATACTTCGTGCGCGCCAAGGACGCCGCCGGGCACGAGTCGGCCGACAGCAACCACGTCGTGCGCCAGGGCACCCAGGCCGGGCAGAACCTCGCCGCGGGCAAGCCGATCGAGGCCTCCTCGAGCGTCTTCTCCTTCGTCGCCGCCAACGCCAACGACGGCAACACCGGCACCTACTGGGAAGCCTCCGGGCAGCCGGGCACGCTGACCGTCAAGCTCGGCGCGAACGCCGACCTCGACCAGGTCGTCGTGAAGCTGAACCCGGACGCGGTCTGGGGTGCGCGGACGCAGACCTTCGAGGTGCTCGGCCGCGACCAGGGCGCCACGGCGTTCACCACGCTGAAGGCCGGCGCCGACTACCGCTTCGACCCGGCGGCCAACCAGAACACCGTCACCATCCCCGTCAGCGGGCGGGTGGCCGACGTCCGGCTGCGGTTCACCACCAACTCCGGCGCGCCCGGCGGGCAGGTGGCGGAATACCAGGTGTTCGGCACGCCGGCGCCGAACCCGGACCTCGTCGTCACCGGCACGACGTGGACCCCGGCGAACCCGACGGAGACCAGCCAGGTTTCGGTCTCGGCGACCGTGAAGAACGCGGGCACCGCGGCTTCGGCCGCCACGACCGCCACCGTCAGCCTGGGCGGGACGGTCGTCGGCACCGCGCCCGTCGGCGCCCTCGCCGCCGGCGCGGCCACGACCGTGACGGTGAACGCGGGCACCCGCCCGCAGGGCACCTACAGCGTCTCGACCACGGTCGACCCGGCCGGCACGGTCGTCGAGCAGGACGACACCAACAACACCTTCACCTCACCGACGCCGCTGGTGATCGCCCAGGCGCCGGGGCCGGACCTCGAGGTCACCGGCATCACGTCCAACCCGCCCAACCCGGCGGCGGGCGCGGCGGTGTCGTTCAGCGTCGCGGTGCACAACCGCGGCACCACCGCCTCCGGCACGTCGGTGACCCGCTTGACCGCCGGCACGACTACCCTGACCGGCGCCACGGGCACGATCGCGGCCGGCGCCACGGCGACCGTCGCGATCTCCGGCACGTGGACCGCCACCAACGGCGGCGCCACGCTCACCGCGACCGCCGACGCGACGAACACGGTCGCGGAGACCAACGAGTCCAACAACGAGCTGTCGCGGGCGATCGTCGTCGGTCGCGGCGCGGCCGTGCCGTACACCGAGTACGAGGCGGAATCCGCGCAGTACCAAGGACAACTGCTCCAGACCGACGCGCTGCGCACGTTCGGGCACACGAACTTCGCGACCGAGTCCTCGGGCCGCCAGTCCGTCCGGCTGGCGAGCCAGGGCCAGTACGTCGAGGTGACGTCGGCGAACCAGGCGAACTCGATCGTCGTGCGCAACTCGGTCCCCGACGCCCCGGGCGGCGGCGGGCAGGACTACACGCTCAGCCTGTACGTCAACGGGACCTTCGCGCAGAAGCTGACGCTGTCCTCGACGCACAGCTGGCTCTACGGCACCACCGACGACCCCGAAGGCCTGACGAACACCCCGGGGAGCGACGCGCGGCGGTTGTTCGACGAGTCGCACGCGCTGCTCTCCCAGTCGTACCCGCCGGGCACGAAGTTCCGGCTGCAGCGGGACAACGGCGACAACGCGGCGTACTACGTGATCGACCTCGTCGACCTGGAACAGGTGGCCCCGGCGCTGCCGAAGCCGGCCGAGTGCACGTCGATCACCGAGTACGGCGCCGTGTCCGGCGACGGCGTCGACGACGCCCCGGCCATCCAGCGCGCGGTCACCGACGACCAGAACGGCAGGATCGCCTGCGTCTGGATCCCGGAAGGGCAGTGGCGGCAGGAAGCCAAGATCCTGACCGACGACCCGACCGTGCCCAACGGCGGCGGTCAGTACAACCAGGTCGGCATCTCGAACGTGACGATCCGCGGCGCCGGCATGTGGCGCTCGCAGCTGTACTCGCTGATCCAGCCGCAGGACGCGGGCACGATCAACCACCCGCACGAAGGCAACTTCGGGTTCGACATCGACAAGAACGTGCAGCTCTCGGACATCGCCATCTTCGGGTCCGGCCGGATCCGCGGCGGGGACGGCAACGCCGAGGGCGGCGTCGGGCTCAACGGCCGGTTCGGCACCGGCACGAAGATCTCGAACGTGTGGATCGAACACGCGAACGTCGGGGTCTGGGTCGGCCGCGACTACAGCAACAAGCCCGAGCTGTGGGGCCCGGCCGACGGCCTCGAGTTCAGCGGCATGCGGATCCGCGACACCTACGCCGACGGCATCAACTTCACCAACGGCACCCGCAACTCGAAGGTGTTCAACTCGTCCTTCCGCACCACCGGTGACGACTCGATGGCGGTGTGGGCCAACCAGTACGTGAAGGACACCTCGACCGACATCGGGCACGACAACGCGTTCACCAACAACACGGTCCAGCTTCCCTGGCGCGCCAACGGCATCGCGATCTACGGCGGGTACGGGAACCGGATCGAGAACAACCTCGTCTACGACACGATGAACTACCCGGGCATCATGCTGGCGACCGACCACGACCCGCTGCCGTTCTCCGGGCAGACGACGATCGCCAACAACGCCCTCTACCGCTGCGGCGGGGTCTTCTGGGGCGAACAGCAGAAGTTCGGGGCGATCACGTTCTTCGCGCAGGGCAAGGACATCCCGGGGGTGACCTTGCGGGACACCGAGATCCACGACTCGACCTACGACGGCATCCAGTTCAAGACCGGTGGCGGCGTGGTGACCGCGGCGATCACCAACGTGACCGTCGACAAGTCGAACAACGGGGCCGGGATCCTCGCGATGAGCGGCGCCCGCGGCAGCGCGACGCTGACGAACGTGCGGATCACCGGATCGGCCAAGGGTGACGTCGTCATCGAGCCGGGCTCGCAGTTCGTGGTCAACGGGGCTCCTGTCCCGGCGGTGGTCGCGACGGGCCGGCGCGGGGCCAGGTAGGGGACCGGGTGCCGGGGCGACCCGGCACCCTGCCTGTCACCGGGGCTCGACGGCCCGGGATCACGCGTCGGTGGGGGAGCGGCTCCACACCAGGGCCGCGTGCCAGGCGGCGATCAGCGCTTCGTCGTCGGCGTAGCTGGGGCAGGTCCCGACCGGGACCCACGCCTGTTCCACCGGTTCGCCGTCCTCGACCCGCAGGACGGTCACCCCGGCGTACTCCACGACTTCGCGGCCGTGCCCGGCGGGCACCGAGACCGCGCGGGTGCCCAGCCGCAGCCGCACCTGCCGTTCGCCCCTCATCGACCCCGCTCTCCCCTTCATGCTCCACGGTGGTGTCGCGCACCGGCCGGGATCTGTAACAGGCCGGCGGCCCGGGCTGCGGTGAGCGGCCGGAATCGCCCGCCCAGTGGCGCCCGCGCGACGAGTGGGTGCGTCCGTTCGTGCTAATCCACGTGTGAGGACGGCCCGGAGCGGTCACTCCGTTCCCGGACAATCCTTCTGGGGGAGGTGCCGAAGACGTGACGCCCGAAAGTTTCGAGTTCGCGCCGGAGCCGGTGCAGATCAGGCTGGTGCGGTCCTGGGTGCGTGAGCGCCTGGCCGCGGGGAACGTGCCGGCCGGGATCGCCGCCGACGTCGTGCTGATCACCGGCGAGCTGGCGACCAACGCGGTCCGCCACGCCGCCGGACCACTGCGTGCGCTGCTGGTCTGCGCCGACGCCGCGGTGTGGATCGGGGTGGAGGACGCCGGCGGGTCCGCGTGGTTCGACCCGGTCGTGCCCGACGCCGCGCCGGCCGGGACCGGGCTCACCCTGGTCGCCGCGTGCTCCGACCGGCGCGGGTACTTCCACCGCCCGGACGGCGGGAAGACGGTCTGGGCGGAGATCCCGCTCGCCTCCTGAGCCGGGTCAGCCCCGGCGCAGGGCGATGGCCACCGTGTCGTCGGCGTAGGTGACGAAGTCGTGCATCCGGGCCACCAGCTCGCGGGGCAGGACGGCGGCCGGCCGGGTGCGCAGGTCGCGGGCCAGCGGCAGCAGCCGGGCCTGACCTTCGTCGATGTCCTTGCGGCTCTCCACCAAACCGTCGGTGTACAGCAGCAGCGTGTCGCCCGGCGCGAGGTCCACCTCGACCAGCCGCCGGCTGCCGGGATCCGGGAAGCCGATCCCGCGGCCGATGAGGGGTGAGGGCAGCAGCCGCGCGTCGCCCGCCGCCGTGACCAGCAGCGGCTCCGGGTGGCTGCCGTTCGCGAGCCGCGTGCGCCCGGTCACCGGGTCCACGCGGGCGAGCAGGACCGTGGCCATCAGCCCGGGTTCGATCGCGGCGAGGGTGCGGGCGGTGTGGGCGATCAGGTCCGGGAACGGGTGCCCTTCCAGGGCGAGCGTCCGGATCGCGTGGGTGACGGTCAGGGCGTGCCGGGTCGAGGTGACGCCGTGGCCGACCGCGTCGACGAGCGTCACGTGCAGGTCGCCGCCGGGCAGGACGAACCAGTCGTAGAGGTCGCCGCCGGTCGGGGAGTAGTGCACGGCCAGCTCCAGCCCCGGCACCACCGGCGGCGGCGGGCGGAGGGCGTCCTCCAGCTCGCGGAAGATGTGCGCGTGCGCCCGCCGCAGCTGCTCGTCGCGTTGTTCGAGGTCGACGTACATCGCGAGCACGCCGCTGTTGGTCTCGGCGAGCTCGTGCTTGAGGTCCCGCTGCTCCTGGGTCAGCTTGTCGGCGCGGGCGACCAGCGCGAGCATCTCCGCGCGGGTCGCCGGTTCGTCGTCGAGATCGGCCGGTTCGGTCGCCGGCCGGCCGCCGGTGAGGTGCCAGGTGAGCGTGCCGTCGGCGCCGGCTTCGGGCAGCAGCGGCAGTTCGTCGCGCCGCCGCCGGCTCACGGCGTGGGCGAACCGGACGGTGACGGCCAGCCGGTGCCCTTCGGCCACCGTCGTCACATCGACGGGTTCCCCCGCGGCGAAGGCGGGTTCGGCGAGCAGCGTCACGGCCAGCACCAGGCGCGCGCGGTCGTCGGCGGGCACACCGGCCGCACCGCAGGCGGTGCGCAGCTCCCGCCGGAGGCGGGCGAGGTGGTCGTGCATCAGGCGGGGCGTTCCGGGTGCAGGGCGAGCAGGGCGGCGTCGTCGTGCGGATCACGGTACCGGTGGGCGACGTCCGCGGCGAACAGCAGCACGTCCGCCGGCCGGCCGGGACCGCGCCAGCCGCTGCCGACGCCGTCGGTGTGCAGCACGACGGCCTCGTCACCGGCCAGCGCGAGCTGCCGGACCGGCGCCGCGGGCAGCGAGAACCCGACGATGCCGGGCGTGCTGAGCAGCAGCCGCGACGCGCCACCGACGGTCGCGCCGCTGACGTTGCCGACGCCGCAGAACTCGAGCCGGTGCGGCGCGACCCGCACCAGCGCGACCGCGGCGCCGCGGGTCGTGCGCAGCGCGCGGTGCATGTTCGTCAGCTGGTGGGGCAGCGGCCGGTCCGGGTTCTCGGTGAACACGCGCATCGCGGCGTCCGCGGCCTCGGCGGCGTCCGGGCCGTGGCCGAGCCCGTCGGCGACGCACGCGGTGCGGCTGCCGGTGACCTCGGCCAGCGCGACGGCGTCACCGCAGTACTCCTCGCCTTCGCGCGGCAGCCGGAAGTGCCCGGCCGACCCCGAAAACGGCGGTCCGGCCGGGTCGAGGACGCGCGCGGCGGCGAGCGTCCCGGCCGTCGGCGAGGAGGTGATCCGGAACCCGGTCGCCAGCCGCTTGACCTCGTCCGGGCCGGTGCCGTCGAGCAGCCGGCGGTCGAGGTCGGCCGTGCCCGGGCCGTCGCCGGCGGCCAGCACGTCGACCCCGCGCCCGGTGAGCGACCGCTGCACGAACACCGACCCGCCGCGGGTGTGCTCGTCGATGGCGCCGGCCAGCGCGGCGGCCACGACGGCGGCGCGTTCGGCGAGGACGTCGGGCAGCCCGGCGTCGTTCGCGGTCTCCCGCGCGACCCGGGCGGCGGCGTCGGCGGCGCCCGGGTGGTCGACGCGGATCCGGTGGGTCGGCGCCGCGACGGTCGCGGTCACGGTTGCCAGCGCACGACGGTGACCGTGGTGCCGCGGCCGGGCGCGGTGTCGAGGTGGAAGTCGTCGACCAGGCGGCGGGTGCCGCCGAGGCCGTGGCCGAGCCCGGCGCCGGTGCTGAACCCGTCGGCGAGCGCCTGCTCGACGTCGGCGATGCCGGGGCCCTCGTCGCGCACCTCCAGCCGCAGCCCGACACGCCTGCCCGCGTCGCGGACGACGCCGACGGTCATGGTGCCGCCACCGCCGTGGATGTAGGCGTTGCGGACGAGCTCGCTGGCCGCGGTGACGATCTTCGTCTGGTCGACGATCGAGAAGCCCGCGGCGACCGCGCCGGCCCGCACGGCGTGGCGGGCGGCCAGCAGGTCTTCCTCCACCCGCACCGGGTGGACGGCGTGCTCCTCGCCGATCAGCCGCTCGTCAGGGCGCATGAGGCGCCTCTTCGGCGGCCTCGGGACGGCGCCGGCCCAGCAGCTCCATCGCCTGTTCGGCGTTGAGCGCGGTCATGACGCCGGTGAACTGCAGCCCCAGCTCGGTCAGGGTCAGCGCGACGGCCGGGCGCATGCCCGCCACGACCATCCGCGCGCCGAGCAGCCGGCCGGCGCCCGCCATCTCCATGAGCACGCGGGCGACGAACGAGTCGACGATCTCCAGCCGGGAGATGTCCATGACGACGCCGCGGATGCCCTCGTTCGCGATCCGCGCGGTCAGCTCGTCGGTGAACGCCAGCGCGGTCTTGTCGTCGAGATCGCTCAGCAGCCCGCTGAGCAGGACGTCGCCGAGCCGGAGGATCGGCAGGCCGGCGTTCACCCGCTCACCCCGCCCGGGCGGGTGCGTTCGTCGATGCCCAGCTGGGTGATGGTCTGCGCGATCGACGGGCGGATGCCGCTGACGACGCACTCCGCGCCCATCAGCAGGTGCTGCGCCACCGCGGTGTCGACGGTCGGGACGCCGGTGATGTCGATGATCGCCACCCGCGCCTCGTCGGCCTGGATCGCCTCCAGCAGGCTGTTCATCACGACCTGGGTGCGCGCGCTGGCGAGCAGCTCGTCGACCAGCAGCGCGGCCCGGTAGCGCAGCGCGGAGTCCTCGGTGCGGCGTTCGGTCGCGCCCAGCATCGTCCGCTTCAGCGCGAGCATCGCCATCGCGGCCGCCGACGGCTCGGCGCCCACGCGGGCCCGGCGTTCCGACCACGACGTCAGCGCGTCGCGCACCCCCGGGTCGCGCTCGGCGATCCGCGCCACCGGCAAGGTGCCGCCCACGGCGCCGCCCAGGGCCTCCAGCAGGCCGGTCGCCTCGCGCCGCAGCTCGCGGTCGCTCTCCGGACCGGTGCCCGCCTGCTGCCCGGCCCAGTCACGCACCAAGGTGGCCTGGTCCTCGGCCAGCGTCCGCGCCAGCACTTCCCGGACCCGACCCTCGTCCGTGCCCAGCACCGAACCCCTCCTCGACGTCCTGGGGCGCGCGCTGCTGTACGCCGGTCGATTGTTGTCATAAGACAACAATTACGGGAACTATACAGCGCGGGGTTCAGGGCATCCCGGCGGACTCGCCGTCGGCGAGGTCGCGGTACTCCCGCAGCCCGGCGGCCAGCGCCGCGCGGCCCGCGGGACTCATCTTCGCCAGCAGCGTCTCGACGTGCTCCCGGCGCCGGGCCCGCAGGTCCCGCAGGTAGGCACGGCCGCGGTCGGACAGCCGCAGCGTCAGCTCCCGCCGGCTGCGCGCGCTGGGCAGCCGTTCGAGGAAGCCCACCGCCTCGAGCCGGTCGCAGAGCCGGCTGACCAGTGGCGGTGTCGAATGCAGCTGCTCGGCCAGTTCCCGCAGGTTGACGCCGTCGTGGTGGTCCAGCGCGACGACCGCGCGCAGCTGCGACACCGAAAGCGGCCGCGGCGAGACGTCCCGCCCGCGCTCGAACACCGCCTCGAACAGCTCCGCGAGGCTCGCGAGCGGCGCCTCCCCGGCCGGGGCGGTGGCCTGCTCGCGGGATGGATCCACGGCCCCCATCGTGGCATCCCTATGCTGAACCGGCAGCACGGCTCACGCGATTCGCCGTGGACCGGCACGCCGGGACGGCGCAGACTCGTCTGACCGGCCGGCGCCGGCGTGCGCACGGTGCTGGGCGAGCAGGAGGCGGCGTTGGACAGATCCCTGGCGGTGGAACGGCTTCTGCGTGACGTCCCGCCGCACGACCTGCCGGCCGCGCTGCGCTCGGGGCTGGGCGAGCACTTCGGCGCGCTGACCGTCGAGCTGCTGGTGGCCGACTACGCGCTGACCGAGCTGTGCCGGGTCGGCCGCGAGCCGTACACGACCGAGCCGATCCCGGTGGACGGCACGACGCCGGGGGCCGCGTTCGTCGCGCAGGCGGCGACGTTCGACTCCGACAGTGGCGGAGTCACGGGGTACCTGCCGGTCAGCGTCCGCGGCGACCGGCTCGGCGTCCTCGCGGTGACCTTGCCGACGGAGCCCGAGCCGCCGGTGTGGGCCGAGCTCGAGCGGTTCGCCGAGGCGGTGGCGCACGAGCTGTTCGTCGCCGATCGTGACACCGACCTCTACATCCAGGCGCGCCGGTCGTCCCGGCTGACGCTGGCCGCGGAGATGCAGTGGCAGCTGCTCCCGGGCCGCGCGTGCACCCGCGCCGAGTTCGCCCTGGGCGGCCAGCTCGAACCGGCGTACGCGATCTACGGCGACTGCTTCGACTGGTCGGCGTCCGCGCGCAAGCTCGCCGTCACGCTGATCAACGGCATGGGGGAGGGCAGCGAAGCCGCGCTGCTGACCAACCTGGCGATCAACGCGCTGCGCAACGCCCGCCGCGCGGGAATCCCGCTCGACGCGCAGGCGGAGCTGGCCGACCAGGCGGTGTACGCGCACTATCGCGGCGCCGAGCACGTGGCCGCGCTGCTGCTGGAGTTCGACCTGGCGACGGGCGCGGTGTCGGTGGTCGACGCGGGCTCCCCGCGCTTGTGGCGGCTGCGCGACGGCAAGGCCGAGCGCGTGTTCTTCGACGAGCAGCTCCCGCTGGGCACGTTCGACGGAACGATCTACGAGTCGGAGGGCTTCCAGGCGACCGAGGGCGACCGGTACGTGTTCGTCAGCGACGGGGTGTACAACGCGATCGGCCCGCACGGAGAGCACTACGGAGACCGCGAGCTGGCGGAAGCGGTGACGGCAACGGCGGACCTCCCGGCGGCCCACGTCCCGGGCGCGGTGCTGCGCGAGCTGACCCGCCGCCGGCGCGGAGGCCAGGCGGAGGACGACGCGATGGTGGTGTGCCTCGATTGGTTCGGCCCGGTCCCGTCGCTGGGTTCGGCCCCGGCGGTGACGGTCCGCCGCGCGGACTGACGTCAAGCCGCGCCGGTCTGCTCCCGGATCCAGTCCGCCACCACGTCGACCCGGGCGATCGTCTCCGCGCCCGGTCCCGGGCACGGCGGTCCCGTGTTCACGATCGCCACCAGCGTCCCGCTCCGGTCGTCGTCGTCCGATACGAAGAACGGGCCGCCCGAGTCCTCCGGGCAAGGGCCGTTGTCCACCGTGCGCGTGCCGATCGGCAGCGCCTCCAAAGTGGACTCCGCGATGCCCGAAACCCGGAACCGGCCCCGTTTGAGGTGGTCCGACGGGCCCAGGACGGTCGCCGAGTGCGAGCCCCAGCCCGCGAACTGCAGTTCCTCGCCCACCTTCGGGCGGGTCGAGGCCAGCGTCACCGGGGCGATGCCGGGCACCGGGGCGCTGAGCTTCGCCACCGCCAGGTCGTTGACCGGCGACTGGCGGACGTCGACCACCACCGCCGTGTGGCCGCCGGGGTCGGTGTCCTTCAGCCGGCCGACCGTCACCGTCATCGTGTACCGCGGCCGGCCGCCGATCCGGGCGTCCTTCAGGTCGTGGAAGCAGTGCCCGGCCGTGACGACCCACTGCGGCGCGACCAGCGAGCCGCTGCACGCGCCGTCGCGCACGCCGCCGCCGGGGACCGGGATGTCGTCCGACGTCAGCTTCGCGTTGAACGGCAGGATCGGCGAAGGCGGCGGGGGAACCGGAGCGGGCGCCGGGCTCCGGCCCAGCGGCGCGGTGTCCGGCAGGCTGTGCCCGCCGAGGGCCGCGGCCAGCGCGGGTCCCGTTTCCGGCGTGCCGATGACGGCGCCCGCGAACGCGATGCCGGCCCCCACCAGCACCGCGAGGGTCACGGCCCGCGCGCGGAAGCGGCGCCGTCGATCCGAAGTCGTCCTCACACCTTTAATGCACGGATGAGAGCCCGGAATGGTTGTGCGCGACGCTCACTTCGGCGCGGCGATCGCGGGCCACAGCACCGAAACGACCGCTTCGGGAATCTCGTCCCGCCCGTCACCCCGGTAGAACGCGGCGAAGTAGCTGCCGAAACACATCGTCGCGACCGTGTGCTTGTCGACGTCGTCGCGCACGGCGCCCTCGTCCTGCAGCCGCGTCAGCACGTTCTCGACGAGCGTGACCCGCGGTTCGACGGCGTGCTCGCGGAGGATCCCGAGCAGCTCCGGCGTGCGGATGGCCTCGCCGGCGAAGTTGCCCATGAGGACCATCGCGTCCGGGTTGAAGTACGCGGGGTCCAGCCGCCGGACGGCTTCGGTGAACGCCTCGCGCGGCGCCAGGCCGGCCAGGTCCACGGCGTAGCTGTCCCGCTGCTTGCGGAAGCCGTAGTCCAGCGCGTCGACGACCAGCTCGAACTTCGTGCTCCACCGCCGGTACAGCGTCGGGCGGCTGACCTTGGCGTCGGACGCGATGTCGCCGATGGTCATGAGCGAGTAGCCGTCCCGGACGAGCCGCTCGCGCGTGGCGAGGATGATCGCCTCGTCGAGCGCGGCGTCGCGGGGACGCCCTCCGGGGCGTGGCGCGTCTGCTGCCATGCCGGAAGCGTAGCGGATACGTTACGACGTTTGGCTGTTAAGTTACGATACTTGACTGTAATGAAACATCGGCTTACCTTCGGGACACCACCGGAAGGAGCCCCCGATGACCACCGCCCAGCAGCTGATCGACCGCAGCGTCCCCTTCCTCGACGCCGTCAAGAACCGGACGGCGGGCGGCGAGCTGGAGACCTGGCTCAACACCCACCACGGCCCCGGCAGCCCGCTCTACGACGACCTCGCCCGGATGATCACCGACGGCGTCCGGGACGGCTGGGCGGCGAACATCGAAGTCGACGGCCCGAAGTACCGGCGCAGCCGGATCGCCGACCCCCAGGACGCGCTGAACTACTTCAGCGTCACCGCGGTCTACATGGACAGCGTCGAGCCCTACCGCGGCCAGTACCACCAGCACCCCTACGGCGAGCTCAACCTCGTCGTGCCGCTCAACCCGGGCGCGAAGCTGATGGGCCCGCGCGGCTGGAGCGGCCCGGGCTGGACCGCGCCGGGTCCGGGCAGCCACCACTACCCGGAGGTCAAGGGCGGCGCGCTGATCGCCCTCTTCTACCTGCCCGCCGGCCGGATCTCCTACGACATCGCCCCGCCGGCCGAGTGAGCACCACCGTCGAGGACGCGCTGCTGACCCGCCGCAGCTGCCGCGCGTTCCGGCCGGATCCCGTGCCCCGCACGGAGGTCGAGCGGCTGCTGGCGCTGGCGTCCCGCTCGGCCAGCAACTCCAACTGCCAGCCGTGGCGGGTGCACGTGCTGACCGGCGCGGCCAAGCGGGCGCTGACCGCGGACCTGCTGCGCGCCCACGACGAAGGCCGCCGGGCCGCGAGCGAGTTCGGCTACCAGCCCGGCGCCGGTGAGTGGCGGGAGCCGTTCCGCTCCCGCCGTCGCCGCTTCGGCGAAGGGCTCTACCGGGACGCGCTCGGCATCGAACCCGGCGACACCGCCGGGCGCCTCGCCCACCACCGCCGCAACTACGACTTCTTCGGCGCGCCGGTCGGCATGGTCCTCACCGTCAGCAGGCTGCCCCTGCGGGGCGCGCTCGTCGACGCCGGGCTGTTCCTGCAGGGGCTCATGCTCGCCGCGCGCGGAGCCGGGCTGCACACGTGCGCGCAGGCGTCGCTGATCGACTTCCACCCGGTCCTGCGGCGGCACCTGGACGTCCCGGCCGACCACGTGGTCGTCTGCGGGATCGCGCTCGGCTACGCCGACGAAGACCACCGGCTCGGCGCCCACCGCACGACCCGCGAGCCGGTGTCGGCGTTCGCGACCTTCCACGATCGCGTCGCGGATTAGGGCCGCTGCCCCGCTTCGTCGACGAAGGTCTTCGCCGTCACGGCGCTGTCTTCGGTGCCCAGGAACTGGTGTGTCCGGGCGTCGAAAACCAGGACGATCCCCTTGAAGTCCGGCCGGTCGGCGGGGTTCCGCCACGTGATGCCGACGCCGGGGCGGCCCGAGCCGTCGGTGACGTGCTCGAGTGCCTTCAGGCCCGGCACCTTCGCCGCCGCCTGGTAGAGGGCCGCGTAGGACGCGGGGGTGAGGGCCCGCTCGTCGGCGAGGGTCAGCACGTTCTTGCCCATCGAGTTGACGCTGTCCTTGCCGCCGGGGATGGTGCGCAGGTAGGCCAGCATCGCGTCGGCGGTCGTCGGCAGATCCGCGCGGTAGGCGGGGGTGGGCCGGCAGTCCTCCAGGGTGCCCTTTTTCTTCGGGTCGTACGGGCCGGAGTAGGGCGCCTTGCCGTCGTGGCAGCCGGGCAGCTCGGTGTCCTCGGCCAGGAGGCCGTCGCGGGTGCCGTCGACCGACAGCCAGATCTCGCGGACGTGGTGGTCGGGGTATTCCGTCTTCACGTAGAGGAACTGGTCCGGCCGCGGCGGCGTGGCCGGTTCCCGCAGCGCCGCGCTCGCGGCCTCGGTCAGGACCTTGACCGGGTCGGCGTTCGCGACGCTCGCGCCGATGCCCACCCGGTCGGCGGGGGCGAGCGCGACGACCGCGGTGATCGCCGCGGCCAGGCCGACCGTGGCGCCGGCGGCCCAGAACCAGCGCCGGGAGCGGGGTGCGCGTTCGGCGCGGGCGGCCGCCAGCAGCCGGTCCCGTGCGGGGGCGAGCTGTTCGGGCGGCGCGAAGCCGACGGCCCGCGCGCGCTCGCGGATCAGGTCGAGATCATCCATGGCTGGCGGTCTCCTTCACGAGGTCGAGGGCGCCGAGTTCGGCGCGGACGCGGCCGCGGGCGCGGTTGAGCCGCGATTTGACGGTGCCGACGGGGATGGCGAGGGCTTCGGCGACCTCCTGGTAGCCCAGCCCTTCGGCGGCGACGAGCAGCAGGACGTCCCGCTCGCGCGGGCGCAGCTTGGCCAGCGCCCGGTCGAGGTCGGCGCCGAGGGCCTGGGCGCTGACCTGCTCGGCGACCCGGTCGGCGTGCCCGGCGTCGACGTCGGGCGGCCCGACGGCTTGGCGGAGCTTGAGTTCGCGCACCTCGGACCGCCACTGCCGCGAGACGAGGTTCGTCGCGATGCCGTAGAGCCACGGCCGCGCGTCCGGCCGGGACAGGTCGAACCCGGCCCGCTTGCTGAAGGCGATGAGGAACGTGTCGGCGAGGACGTCGTCCGCCGCGGTGGGCCCGAGCCGCCGGACGAGGTAGCGGTGGATGTGCCGGGAATGGCGGTCGAAGATGACCGCGAACAGGCTCGGCTCCGCCCGCGACCGCCCGATCACGCTCGCGTCGTCGCCGGTGTCTTCCGGGGTCATCGCCCGCCTCTCGTCGCGCCCAGTGTCATCTGCTGTTCTCACCGGCCCGGGAACGGGTTCCGGCGACGACCATCAAAGTGATGCAGGTCACATACGGGCTGTATTTGGAAGGTTACTTTACTAATCCTCGCTCCGATTGGTATGTTCGTCGCACCGCCGCCTTCAAGCAGTCCTGGTGCAGACCAGTCAGCTACGGAGGAACTCTTGACGCACGGCATCCCGGCCGCTCGGCCGTAATCCCTTCCCGGACGGGCCACTCGCCGCACCCGCCACGGACGAGTCACGCACACCGGATCCCGGTGTGCTCCCACGCGAGCCCGCGGGCTCGACATTCCCGGAGGTTTCCTTGTCACGCAAGACAACCGTCGCGATCGCGGCCGTCGCCGCGACCGTCGCGGCCGGCTTCGGCGGCCTGAGCCCGTCGGCCGCGGCACCCGGCCCCGGCGCACTGACCACTTTGGACACTTCGGCCGGCAACCGCGCCGCGCCGGTGCCCGGGCTCTACGACTGGAGCAAGGCCGGCTTCCGCGGCGGGCAGAACCTGCCCGGCGCCGACGCCGTCAACCCCAGTGCGAGCTGCCGGATCACCGCGGCGCAGCTCGCTTCCACCTACCAGGTCAAGCCGGACGACGGCGTCGACGACACGGCCGGCATCCAAGCCGCCATCGACAAGATCCACACGTCCTGCTCGCCGTCGGCGAGTTACACCAAGCTGAGCCTGATCACCTTCCCGGCCGGCACGCTGAACGTCACGCACGAAATCCACGTCGACGCGAACTACCTCGTCCTGCGCGGCGCCGGCATGGACGCGACGAAGTTCGTCTACCAGCCCGACAAGAACACCGAGTACGACGTCGTCACCCCGGACGGCGACCAGTGGGACCAGCACGAGATGAACTACGAGGACGGTTCCGGCGGCTGGCTGTGGCCGGGCCGCGGCCTGTTCCGCGTCCAGTCGCGCGGTGTCGACCCCAGCTACGCCAGTCAGTACGAATCCGCGCCGGCCAACCGCAAGGACATCCTCGAAGGCACGATCAACGTGCACTGGAAGGCGGGCGCGAAGCTGCGCGAGAAGCCGGGGGACAAGGGCTTCGCCGCCCGCACCGGTGACAAGACCGTCTACCTGGCCACCGGTGCGAAGACGACGAACATGAAGGTCGGCGGCTTCATCAACATCCGCGCGGCCAACACGATGAAGTTCTACCAGTCGATGAACGCCGTCCCGACGACGTGGCCGCTGCAGAACCTGCACATGCGCCAGCAGTGGTTCACCATCACCGCGCTCGACACCAAGAACCACACGGTGTCCATCGACAAGCCGCTCGAGTACGACGTCCCGGTCGACTCGACTTCGGACGGTTCGGCGCCGATCGACGGCTCGACGTACGCGTCCAAGGCGTCGCCGATCGTGGACCCGATCGTCGGAGTCGGGTTCGAGGACCTCTCCTACACCCAGGCCGCTCCGCCCGGCATCACGCCGGAGCAGGCCAAGGACAACTACGGCAACCTCGCGCCGAGCCTGGCCATGCAGGGCATCGTGTTCAAGTGGGCGGCCGACTCCTGGGTCCGCAACACCCACGCCATCATGACCGGCTCGCACCCGATCGTCACCGAAGAAGCCAAGAACCTGCAGATCGTCGACAACGAGCTGGACGGCTCGTGGAACAAGGGCAAGGGCGGCAACGGCTACTTCCGCGGCTCCCGCGTGTGGGACTCGCTCTACGCCGGCAACACGACCCGCGACCTGCGGCACTTCACGTTCCAGTGGTCGGCTTCGGGCAATGTCGTGATCGGCAACGACATCGACTCCGACTTCAACATCCACGGCGGCTACGAACGCAACAACCTGTTCGAGCTCAACACGAACCGGGTGTCGTTCGCCCACCGCTCGGGCAACTGCACGGCCCACTGCGGGGACGAAGGCGGCGACGCGCCGGACGATTCGACGTGGTTCCCGATCTACTGGTCGACCGGGCAGAAGGCGGTCAAGTGGTCCGGGTCTTCCGGGCCCCGCAACGTCTTCTTCGACAACACCATGACGAAGCAGACGACCGCTGGTGGGGCGTACACGCCGTACTACCCGGACCACACGAAGATCTACCAGTTCGGCTGGGACGGGACCGCCTTCCACCACCTGGACGTCGGCGGCAAGCCGATCACCGACTGGGCCCACAACGAGCAGAAGGACTACACCGGCGGCCACGGCGTCGACGACTCCAAGACGAGCACGGCCAAGTCCCTGTTCCTGAAGAACGCCGGCTGAGGAGGGGAGACGATGTTCAAAACCATCGCGGCGCTGTCCGCGGCCAAGCCGGGTGACACGATCAAGCTGGCCGACGGCGACTACAGCGGCCAGTTCGTGGCGACCAAACCGGGGACCGCGTCGGCGCCGATCACCCTCACCGGCAGCGCGAAAGCCGTGCTGCACGACCCGCTGTTCAACCCCGGTGACACCGACTGCCCGTCCGGCCAGACCGGCTACGGCCTCTGGCTGCAGGGCGCGAGCTACTGGAACCTCACCGGGTTCACGGTCAAGGACTCCAAGAAGGGCATCGTGCTCGACGGCGCCACGCACGTCACCATCGACGGCGTCAGCGTGCACGACATCGGCGCCGAAGCCGTGCACTTCCGCAAGAGCAGCGCCTACGGCGTGATCAAGAACTCGACCATCATCAACACCGGCAAGGAACAGCCCGGGTACGGCGAAGGCGTCTACCTCGGTTCGGCGAACAGCAACTGGGAGTGCTACGGCACGAACGGCGGGAACTCGCCCGACGCGGGTGACTACATCCAGGTGCTGGACAACAGGATCGGCCCGGGCGTGGCGGCCGAGGGCATCGACATCACACGGTGACGAACGCGGCGGGCTGGGGGATCAACTCGACGAACCAGAGCGACTGCGTCTCCCGGAAGAAGCCGAACGTGATCGGCGCGTCCAACACCGCCACCGGCGGGAAGGGGGTGTCGAAGACGCCCGTGACCCCGGGCAGCTGATCGAGCGCCTCGCCGTCCTCCACCGCCAGGGCGGGCGGCGAGGCGTTCACCATGTGGAACACGGGCGTGCCCGGGAATAGCTCCGCGAAGATCCGGTTGACCACTGACGGACCCCCGCGCGAGCCACGGAGCCACCCATGAGATTCCAGGTTTTGGACATCCTGACCAACCCGGTGACCGGCCACCGGGTCCGCGCGGCCGCGCCGACGACACTGTGGACCGACCAGGACCCGTACGGCGGCCGCACCGCCGTCCACGGGCGCACCACCGCCGATGCGGCGGGAAGCATCGAAGGAGCGACGCTGTGACCGGGAAGTCCCTGCACTTCAACGCCTTCATCTGGCCGAACGGCTACCACGAGTCCGCGTGGCGGGTCGTCGGCGACGACGTCCGCGGCGTGCTCGGGCTGCCGTACTACGCGGACATCGCGCGGACCGCCGAGCGCGGCCTGATGGACTCGATCTTCCTCGCCGACAACATCGCGATCGCCGAGTACCGCGTCACGCACCTGCCGCAGACGCAGTTCGACCCGATTTCGGTGCTGTCGGCGCTGGCCGCGGTCACCGAGAAGATCGGCCTCATCGGGACGGGCTCGACGACCTACAACAAGCCGTGGGAGCTCGCCCGCCGGTTCGCCACGCTCGACCACCTCAGCGGCGGCCGCGCCGGCTGGAACATCGTCACCACCATCACGTCACTGGCCGCGGCGAACTTCGGCGAGAAGGCGCACCCCGACCACGCCGACCGGTACGAACGCGCGCACGAGTTCGTCGACGTCGTCACCCGGGCGTGGGACAGCTGGGACGACGACGCGATCGTCGGCGACCGCGAGAACGGCGTGTGGGCCGATCGCTCGAAGCTGCACGCGCCGCGGTTCCACGGAAAGTTCTACGACGTCGAGGGCGTGCTGCCGTTCCCGCGGTCGCCGCAGGGACGCCCGGTGCTCGTCCAGGCGGGACAGTCGGCCGCCGGGATCGGGCTCGCCGCCCGGTACGCCGAGCTGGTGTTCTCCGGGCCGCCGTCGCTGGAGGCGGCGGTGAAGTTCCGCGCCGAGCTGGACGCCCAGGTCGTCGCGGCCGGCCGGGACCCGTCGGGCGTGCGGGTCCTGCCCGCGTTGATGGTGACCCTGGGCGGCACCGAGGCCGAGGCGAAGGCCCGGGCGCAGCGGCTCGAAGAGCTGGCCAGTCCCGAGTTCCGCTGGCAGAACGCGCTCTACACCGCGGGTCTCGACCCGGACGCGTTCGACCCGGACGCGCCGCTACCGGCCGAGCTGCGGGCCGAGGGCGGCTCTTCCCGGCTGCAGCAGCTCGCCGCGGCGGCCCGGGAGCGGCCCGAGGCTTCGCTGCGGGAGATCGCGCAGAAGGTGACCGGGGGAGCGGGGCAGGTCCACTTCGTGGGCACGCCCGAGCAGCTCGCCGACCACGTGCTCACCTGGCAGGACGCCGGCGCGGTCGACGGGTTCACCATCATGGGCTCGACGCTGCCCTGCGAACTGGCGGCGTTCGTCGACCACGTCGTGCCGATCCTGCAGGCCAAGGGCCGGTACCGGACCGAATACGCCGGCTCGACATTGCGTGATCACCTCGCCGGGTGATTCCCAGCATGTGGTTTCTGTCGGTGGGGCTGGTTAGGGTCCTGACCGTCAATTGTGATTGAGGAGTGTGGGACGTGGGCTGGACCCGGAACATCCGAGTGGCCGCGCTGGTGGCGGTGGCCGCTCTGGGCCTGACGGCGTGCGGCGGTGGGGACGACAAGCCCGCCGCGGCGGGCAAGGGCGGGGCGCCGATCGTCGTCGCGTCCTTCAACTTCACCGACAGCCAGATCCTGGCGGAGATCTACGCGCAGGCCCTGGAGGCCAAGGGCTACCCGGTGACGCGGAAGCTGAACCTGGGCTCGCGGGAGCTGATCTACCCGTCGCTGAAGTCCGGTGAGCTGCAGTTCATCCCGGAGTACCAGGGCTCGGCGATCGCCGCCGGGTTCGGCAAGGACCCGGTGAAGGACGCCAAGGGCGAGCACGAGCAGCTGGCGAAGCTGCTCGAGCCCAGCGGGGTCTCGCTGCTGGACTACGCGGCGGCCGAGGACAAGAACACCTACATAGTGAAGGCCGACCTCGCGCAGTCGAAGGGCCTCGCGACCATCAGCGACCTGAAGAAGCTCGACAAGGTCGTCCTGGCGGGCGGGCCGGAGTGCGAGAAGCGCCTGACCTGCTTCAAGGGCTTGACCGACGTCTACAAGCTGACGAACGCGACGTTCCAGACCGTCCAGGAGCTCGGGCCGCGGGTGCAGCAGCTCGACTCCGGCGGCGTCACGGTCATCCCGGTCGACTCGGTCAGCCCGCAGGCCGGCGACTCGAAGTACGTGGCGCTCAAGGACGACCTGTCCATGGTGCCGACCGAGAACGTGGTCCCGGCCGTCACCAAGAAGGTCCTCGACGAGCGCGGCGCGGACTTCGCGGCCGCGGTCAACGCCGTGAGCGCGAAGCTTACGACGGAGGGGATGCGCGACCTGAACAAGCGCGTCGACTCCGACGGCGAGAAGGCCGCGGACGTGGCGAAGGACTGGCTGTCGCAGCAGGGCCTGGTCTGAGCCGGGGGGAGGACCTCAGCCGGGTGCCTGCCGGCTGAGGTCCTCCCACTTCGCGTACTGCTCCGCCCGCAGCCGGGCCAGTTCCCGGACCATGTCGAAGGACGCACCGCCGACGACGAGCCGGCGTGGCGGGTCGTCCATGGCCGCGACCTGGAGTACGACCGGCGTGGCCGTCTCGGGTGCGGGTCCGGCGTCGTCGCCCCACATCTCCTCGAGCTCCTTGCGCAGCTCCTGGTAGGCGGGGTCCGGAGTGGTGGCCGTTGTGCCGCTCGTGAAGAGGTCCGTGGCGTAGCCGCCCATCTGCAGGTTCGTCACGCGCACGCCGAAGCGCTCGACCTCCATGGCCAGCGCGTCGGTCAGGGCGTCCAACGCCGCCTTGCCGGCGGCGTAGAACCCGACCGACGCCATCCCGCCGCCGCTGCCCATCGACGTCACCTGCAGCAGCCGCCCGCCGCCCTTGAGGTGCGGCAGCACGGCTTGGGCGACCCAGAGCGCGCCGAAGAAGTTGACGTCGAAGTGGGCTCGGACCTGTGCTTCGGTGGCTTCTTCGACCATTCCGTAGAGCATCACGCCGGCGTTGTTGACGACGACGTCGAGCCCGCCGAAAACGGCCGCTGCCTGCTCCACGGCGTCGAACACGGCTTGGCGATCGGTGACGTCCAGCGGGACGTGCACGAGCCGGTCGTGGGCGAGCGTGCCTTTCGTCCGGGACGCGGCGACCACCCGGTGGCCGGCCGCGAGTGCGGCTTCGGCGATCGCCCGGCCCAGACCGCGTGAAGCCCCGGTGACGAACCAGACCTGACCTTCGGTAGCCGTCATGGCTCCAACCCCCTGTCGTTCCGCGAGACGAATCGTCTCGTCTCGCGGTGTCGAGTCTGCTTGGCTCTCGGCGGCGTGTCAAGACGGAACGGTTCGTCTCGCCGCTAGGCTGTCGGCGTGGTCACCAAGAAACCCGACGCCACCCGGCGCAGCGAGCGGTCCCGCCGGGCGATCCTCGCGTCGACTCGCGAGCTGATCGTCGAGCTCGGCTACGCCAAGGTGTCGATCGACGCCATCGCGGCGCGGGCCGGCGTCGGCAAGCAGACGATCTACCGGTGGTGGCCGAACAAGGGCGCGGTCGTGTTCGACTCGGTTCTCGAGCTGAGCGCGGACCCGTCCGGCGCGGTCGCCGCGCTGCCCGACACCGGCGACCTGGCGGCGGACCTGCGCCTGGTCATGCGCGCGACCGTCGCCGAATTCGCCGATCCGGCGTTCGAGGCGCCGATCCGCGCGCTCAACACGGAAATCGCGAACGACCCGGACCTGGCCACGCTCTACCGCGAGCGGCTCGCCGCCCCCGTCGACGAAGCCAAGAAGGACCGCCTGCGCAGTGCCCAGCGCGCGGGCCAGCTTGACGCCGATGCCGATCTCGACCTGGTGCTCGAAGTGCTCTACGCGCCGCTGTACCAGCGGTGGCTGCTGCGGACCGGCCCGCTGACCGAAAGCTACGCCGACGCCTTGGTCGCGGCGGCGCTCAAAGCCTTCGGCGCTAGCTGAAGGCGACTCGGCCGAGCAGTTCGTCGAGGACGTCGGGCAGCGGCTGGTCGGCCGAGCCCTCGAGCCACAGCACGCTGGCGGTCCGCACGGCCGCGAGGAACGTCGCCGTCATCAAGCGCGCCAGCGCTTCGTCGAGGTCGTGACCGCGCGCGACGAGCACCGCGGCCAGGTCGCGCTCCAGGGTGATCTGGTCGCCGGCCTGCTGTGCGAGCAGGGACGGGTGGCGTCGCAGCAGGCGCAGCTGGGCCACCCATTCGCGGTCGGGGACCGCGCGCCCGTGGTACAGCTCGCGGCTGGCCGCGCGCAGCGCCGGCCACGCCTTTTCGCCGCCCGGCCGGTGCTCGACCAGGGACACGAGCACGCCGGTCCGTTCCCGGTCGGCGTGCAGGATCGCGTCTTCCTTGTTCGTGAAGTAGTTGGAGAACGTCCGGCGCGAGACGCCCACCGCGTCGGCGATGTCCTCGACCGTCACCCCGTCCAGCCCGCGCTCCATCGCCAGGTGCAGCGCGGCCTCGTGCAACGACTGCCGCGTCGCCGCCTTCTTGCGGGCGCGGAGGTCGAGGGTGTCCATGCGCACAGAGTAACTCCCGGACTAATTTGCCCATTGTGCAAGTTTGCCCAATGGGCAATGATGGTCCGGAACGTGCGAAGGGATGCCATGAAGTCCGATAGAACCGACTCGTCCGGGTCGATGCGGCACCGCGAGGTGCTGGAGTCGCTGTCCGGGCTGCTGCTCGCGCTGTTCGTGGCCATGATCAGCTCGACCGTCGTCTCGACGTCGCTGCCGCTGATCATCGGCTCGCTGAACGGCACGCAGACGCAGTACACCTGGGTCGTCACGGCTACGCTGCTGGCCGCCACCGCCACCACCCCGATCTGGGGCAAGCTCGCGGACCTGTTCAACAAGAAGACCCTCGTGCAGGTCGCGATCGTGATCTTCGTGGCCGGCTCGATGATCAGCGGCTTCAGCCAGGACACCGGGCAACTGATCGCCGCGCGGGCGTTCCAGGGCATCGGCGTCGGCGGCCTGCAGGCGCTGGTCCAGGTCGTGATCGCGGCGATCATCCCGCCGCGCGAACGCGGCCGGTACAACGGCTACCTCGGCGCCGTGATGGCCGTCGCGACGGTCGGCGGCCCGCTGCTGGGCGGCCTGATCGTGGACGTCCCGTGGCTGGGCTGGCGCTGGTGCTTCTTCGTCGGCGTGCCGATCGCGGTGCTCGCGTTCATCGTGCTGCAGCGCACCCTGAAGCTGGAGACCGTGCGCCGCGAGAACGTCCAGGTCGACTACTTCGGCGCGGGCCTCATCGCCGCCGGCGTGAGCGTCCTGCTGATCTGGGTGTCGTTCGTCGGCAACTCGTTCGACTGGATCTCCTGGCAGACCGGTGTCATGGTCGCGGCCGGGCTGGTGCTGCTCGCGGTCGCCGTGGTGGTGGAGAAGAAGGTCCGCGAACCGGTGGTGCCACTGCACATCGTCGTCCAGCGGACGCCGGCGCTGGCCATCATCGCGAGCCTCGCGGTCGGCATGGCCATGTTCGGCGGCGCGGTGTTCCTCGGCCAGTACTTCCAGATCGGCCGCGGCTACACCCCGACCCAGGCCGGGCTGCTGACCATGCCGCTGATGGCCGGCGTGCTGGTCTCCTCGACGGTGTCCGGGCGGCTGATCAGCCGCACCGGCAAGATCAAGCCGTACATCGTCTCCGGCGCGATCGTCCTGGTGCTCGGGTTCCTCGGGCTCGGCCTGGTCGACCACGCCACGCCGCTGTGGATCGTCGGCATCGCGATGGCGGTCGTCGGCATCGGCGTCGGCATGACGATGCAGAACCTCGTGCTGGCCGTGCAGAACGACGTCCCGCTGCGCGACCTCGGCTCGGCGAGCGCGTCGGTGACGTTCTTCCGCTCCCTCGGCGGCACCATCGGCGTTTCGGTGCTCGGCGCGGTGCTGGCGAACCGCGTGTCCGCCGACCTGGCCGCGGCGCTGCACGTGCCGGCGGGGCAGGCGTCCACCGGCGGGGTCAGCGCCCTGAACCTGAAGGCGCTGCCGCCGCAGGTGCAGGCGGTGGTGCACACCGTGTACGGCGACGCGACCGCGCACATCTTCCTGATCTCCGCGGCGGTGGCCGTCGTCGGGGTCATCGCGGCGCTGCTGCTCAAGCCGATCACGCTGCGCACGACCATCGACGTCTCGGAAAAGACGGACGAACCGGCGTCCGACGCCGTGGTCGGCTAGGGGAGCGGGCGATGGGCGGCCCCGGTGCGTTCGAGTCCACTGTGGAGCGCTTCGGCCCGCGCCGGGACATCCCGGCGCGGGCCATCCTGGCCGGCGTCGACGGCACCGACACGGCCATGCGGGCGGCGGCGTTCGCGTTCGGCATGGCCCGCCGCCAGGGCAGCAGGCTCATCGTGGTCTTCGTGGCGTGCCCGGCCCCGCTGGCCCCGCTGCGCCCGGCGGTGGCCACGGTCCTGGAGCACGACACGGCCACGCACTTGTACGCGGAGCTGCGCGACCAGATGCGTTCGGCCGCCGAGGAACTGCGCATCGCGGTGACGCTGGTGAAGACGTACGGCGACCCGTACACGGCCCTGCGCGACACGGCCGACCGCTGCCAGGCCGACACGGTGGTGGTCGGCGCGTCCCAGAAGGCGGGCCACCGCTTCGCGGGCTCGGTGGCGACGAAACTCATCCGGGCGGGTCATTGGCCGGTTCTGGTCGTCCCTTGAGGGAGAAAGAACCGTTCGAGTGACAGGGAAACGCGCTTCGCGGCGCTAGCCTCGAACGATGAAACGATCTTGGGGAGTACTGGTCGTCGTCCTGCTCGCGCTGGTTTCGCTGTCGGCCCCGGCCACCGCGGCGACCCGTTCGGACGTCTTCTGCCGCGGTGCCGCGGTCGGGTTCCCCGGGAAGTGGGGCGCCGTGTCGAAGTCGTGCAGCTTCACCAGCCCGCCGCAGTGGCGCGGCTACCTCGAAGTCACCTGGTTCGTGGAGGCGGGCACGCAGCAGTGGGGCTGCGTGGACGGCCGGATGGCCAGCGTGCGCTCGCCGCGGCCGTGGGAGTCCCTCGGCTGCGGCAAGGGCACCACCGCGAAGGTGAGCTGGCCCGCGAACACGTTGTCGCTGCTGGAGATCCGGGTCAAGAGCGCCAACGTCGGGCTCGCCGAGGTCACCTACGAGATCTGACCGTCCCGGTAGCGGGCGGCGAGTGCCGGGCTCTGGCCCCCGAAAGCGGCCAGCTCGGCCCGGAACACCGTCTCCAGCAAGCCCGTGTCCTCGACACCCGGCGCGCAGACGACCTCGCCCAGCTCCAGCCCGCGCAAGGACGCCGTGACGACGTCGGCCGCGCTCATCCGGGGGATCGCGCTGAGATCCATTCCTTGGCGCTCGTGGAACTCCGTCGCGACCACGCCCGGGCACACCACCTGGACCCGGACGCCGGTGCCTTCGAGTTCGGCGCTCAGCGTCTGGGACAGCGTGACCAAGCCGGCGAGCGAACCCGCGTAGACCGCGCGCCGGGGCATCTGCGCGTGCGGGGCCGGGCCGCTGAAGGCGATCATGCCCGCCACGGTGACGATCGCGCCGCGGCCGCGTCCGACCATGCCGCCCACGGCCGCGCGGGCCAGCAGCGTCGGCGCGAGGACCTTGACCTTGACCAGCTCGCGGGCCTTCGCGGCGGGCAGCTCGGCCAGCGGCATGTAGTGCGCGACGCCGGCGTTGTTCACCAGCAGGTCGAGGGGTTCGGCGGCGGCGATCTCCGCGACGGCGTCGATGCCGTCGTCGGTGGACAGGTCGGCGGCCACCGTGCGGACCTCGACACCGCTGTGGGCCGCGGCGAATTCGTCCAGCCGGTCCTGCCGCCGGCCGACGAGCACCAGGTCGTGGCCGTCGGCGGCGAGCCGGTCGGCGAACGCCTGCCCGATTCCGGACGTGGCGCCGGTGACGAGGGCGAGCTTGCTCATGCGTGGTTGTCCTGTCCGATCGGGGTGACGGGGGCCAGCGTCGCGGAGGCCAGCAGGGCCAGCTTGTCCGCGGCGTCCGTGCCGGGGTCGGGGTGGTAGACGGCGAGCACGAGCCCCGGAGCCTCGCTGACGAGCAGCTTCTCCCGGTTCAGCACCAGCTCGCCGACCTGCGGGTGGTCGAACCGGACGGTCGCGCCCCGCCGGTTCGCGACGTCGTGGCGGGCCCACAGCTCGCGAAACCGCGGGCTGTTCAGCGACAGTTCGCCGACGAGCTCGATGAACCGCGGGTCTTGCGTCTCGGTGCCGACCGACTGGCGGAAACCGGCGACCAGACCCTGCGTCGCGGCCGCCCAGTCCGGGAAGAGCGCCTGCTCAGCTGGGTCGAGGAAGACGTCGCGCAGCCGGTTGGCGCCTACGACGAGGCGGGGCGAGATCGCCGCGGCGAGCGGGTTGGCGGCCAGCACGTCGAGGTAGCGGCCCTCGACGAACGCGGGCAGCGACAGCGCCGCGAGGAACTTGACGATGCTGGGCGGAACGCTTTCCTTGCGCCGCCGGCGTGGGCGGCGGGGCTTCGCTTCGGTGAGGCCGACGAGGTACGCCGTGGTGTCGTCGTCGAGCCGCAGTACGCGCGCCAGGGACTCCAGCACCGCCCGGGAGGGGTTGCGGTCGCGGCCCTGCTCCAGGCGCAGGTAGTAGTCGGCGCTGATGCCGGCCAGCATCGCGACCTCTTCCCGGCGCAGGCCGGGGACCCGCCGCAGGCCGGTGACCGGGAGGCCCGCCTGCGCGGGGGTGAGCAGCTCACGGCGGGCGCGCAGGTGGTCGCCCAGCAGGTTCGGCTCGTCGGTCATGCCTCGACTGTAGGTCGCACCGCGGGCCCGCGCCTGGCCCTGTCACTCCCAGGAACGCCGTACCCTCGGGGGATGCGCGCCGCACCGGAGATCGCCGTGATCGGCGGCGGGATCGGCGGTCTCGCCACCGCCGCCTTCCTGCGCCGGGCCGGGCTGCGGTCCACTGTGTACGAACAGGCGCGGGAGCTGAAGGAGGTCGGCGCCGGCCTGGTCGTCGCGCCGAACCTGGCGCGGCTCCTGCGTGAGCTGGACGCACTGCCGGGGGACGCGGTGTGCCTCGACGTCGGCTGGGAGTTCCGCCGCTGGCGGGACGGGACGGTGCTCTCGAGCGAGGATCTCCGCGAGGCGGTGTACGGCGAGCGCATGTACACCGTCCACCGGGCGGATCTGCTGGCCGCGCTGGCTTCGGCGGTCCCGGCGGACGCGGTGCGGCTCGGCAAGCGCTGCGTGTCGATCGAGGTGGGGTCGCGGGTCGGAGTGGGGTTCGCCGACGGAACGTCGGTCGAGGCCGACGTCGTGATCGGCGCGGACGGCGTGCATTCGACGGTGCGCGCGGCGTTCGCGGAGGCGGTGGCACCGGTGTATTCCGGGATCTGCGCGTTCCGGGCGCTGGTTCCGGCTTCGGCGGCACCGGAACTGGCCCGCCGGCGCGCGCAGACGTTGTGGATCGGGCCGGATCACCACCTGGTGCACTACCCGGTCTCGGGCGGCGAGCTGGTCAACCTGGTGGCGTTCGCCCCGGCGGGCGGCTGCTCGGTGGAATCCTGGACGGCGACGGCCACGGTCGAGGAGTTCCTGGGGGAGTTCGAGGACTGGGATCCGAGGCTGGTCGAGCTGATCCGCGCGGCCGGAACCCCGGGCCGCTGGGCACTGCTGGACCGGCCTCCGTTAAGACGCTGGAGCCACGGCCCGGTGACCGTCCTCGGCGACGCGGCCCACCCGATGTTCCCGTTCTTCGGCCAGGGCGCGGCCCAGTCCGTCGAGGACGCGGCGGTGCTGGCGCGATGCCTGGCTTCTCCGGCTCTCGCTCCGGAGGAGGCGCTGCGGCGGTACGAAGCGTTGCGAATGCCGCGGACGACCCGGTTGCAGGAGGCGAGCCACGGCCGTGCTCACGTGAACCACTTGCCGGACGGGGAGGAACAGCGGGCGCGTGATGCGGCGTTCGCGGCGGGGGACCCGTTGCGCGACAACGCGTGGATCTACGAGTACGACGCGACCCGGGTCTGATCGGCCATCTCGCCCGCCGGCCGGCTTCAGCGCCGTGACGCTACGGTCGCCAGCTGCTCGGTGATCTGGGCGAGCAGCTCGGTCGCGGCCTGGTCCAGCGCGGCCAGGTCGGCCAGCGTCGTCTCTTCGGTCTTCACAGGTCTTCCTCGAACGCGTCGTGGCGGGCGATGACGGCTTCGGCGAACGCGGTGTGCACGCGCAGGTATTCGTCGCGGCCGACCGCCGCGTCGGCCCACTCGTGCCAGCGGATGTGCGCCTCGGCGACGTCGATCTTCGCGGCCGACGCCACCGTGGCGGGGGCGGTGCCGGCGAGGATCGCGTGGTGCATGAGGGACGGCGACGAACGCCGGGCGAGCTCGGCCAGCGCGGCGAGGCGGCCGAGCTCGGTGAGTGCGTCGGAGGCAACCGGACGGCGGCGCGGCACGGGGACCGGGCGCGAGCTTTCGAGACCGTCGGTCAGGACGCTGGTCATCAAACGACTCCTGGGCGGAAGCGGTGAACCAACCTGAACGGTGGACGTTTACCCCGCCCCACCCGGGGTAAACGCCACCACTCGTGATCTCCGTCTCACCGCTTCGAGTGACTCGCCGAGCTCAGCCGGCGTGGACCCGGCCCCGGCACCACGGGATCCGCTCGGCCGCACGCTCTCCAGCGTCGGCTTCACCGGCTCGATCGTCCCGTCGGGCCGGAAGGTCAGCTTGTCGATCGTCGTCTCGCGGTGGGTGCCGTCGCCGCCCGGGATGCCGAACCGGTGGTAGGCGAGGTACCAGTCGTCGGTGCCCGGGACCTGGAGCATCGAGCTGTGCCCGGTGCCGAGGACGCCCAGGTGCGCGTCCTTGCTCAGGAGCAGCCCGCGGTTGGTGAACGGGCCGGTCGGCGAGGACGCCGTCGCGTAGCCGACGCGGTAGTCCTCGCTGCGGGTGTCGTCGATCGACCAGCTCAGGTAGTACGTCCCCTGCCGCCGCACCATGAACAGGCCTTCGCGGAAGCCGTCCAGGCCGGTGAGCCGGGTGATCTTCGCCGGGTCGAACGACACCATGTCGTCGTTCAGCGGCACCACGTAGGCGTTCCCGTTGCCCCAGTACAGGTACGGCTGCCCGCTCGCGTCGACGAACACCGCCGGGTCGATCGCCTGGCCGCCGTCGGGGTTCGCCGCGATCAGGGGCCTGCCCGAGTCGACGAACGGGCCGGTCGGCGAGTCGCTCACCGCCACGCCGATCTTGGCCTCCGCGCAGAAGTAGAAGTAGTACTTGCCGCCCCGCTGCGCGATCGTCGGCGCCCAGGCGTTCTTGTCGGCCCAGGAGACGTCCGGCCCGAGGTCGAGGATGACACCGTCGTCGGTCCAGTGCACGAGGTCCTTCGACGACCACGCGGAGAACTTCGTGCCGCTCCAGCCGTCGAAGCCGTCGGTCGTCGGGTACAGGTAGTACGTGTCGCCGAACGCGACGATGTTCGGGTCGGCGTTATACCCGGGCAGGACCGGGCTGCGCGTCTCGTGCGCCTCGACCGTCCACACGCGACGGTCACCGCCCGCGCCGGTCACCGTGAACCGCCGGGGGCGGCTCAGGTCCACGGTCCGGGTGTCCGGCTTGATCGTGGCGCCCGGCGCCAGCCCGAACTTCGGCGACAGCTTCCGCAGGTCCGTGCCGGGCCGCACCGGCAGCACGACCGTCGACGCGCCGGAGTCGATGACGGCCGGTGTCTTCAGCGAAGCCAGCTCCACCGACCGGATCGCCGTGCTGTTCGACGGCAGCGCCGACACCTGGAGCCCCGACAGGGCCCGGTCGTAGAGCCGGACGTCCTTCATCCTGCCGCGGAAGTACTTGTCGCCCGCGTACACCGACCGGCCCAGGTAGTTCGCCGCGGTGACGCCGTCGCCGAGGTCCGACGGCTTGATCGTGGCGTTGCTGTTGCGCCCCACCTCGACGCCGTCGAGGTAGAGGACCGCCACGCCGTCGCCGACGGTCAGCGTCAAGTTCTTCCAGACCCCGCGCGGTAATCCGCCGCTCGCCGGCACCTGCTGCTCGGTCGTCCAGTTCCCGGTCGCGATCGCGCCGCGCAGGCCGCCGCTCGCGGTGCCGCCGGTGGTGAAGAGGTAGCCGTCGCCGGTCCCGTCCTTCGCGGTGTTGCCCAGACCCCACAGGAAGTACGGCGTCTGCTGGGCCGGGTCGACCAGGACGTCGGCCGACACGGTCGCGGCGGCGGCGCCGGTCAGCAGGTTGTTCGGCAGCTGGACGTGCCCGTTCGTGCCACCGAAGGTCAGCGAGCCATCGGCCCAGGAGACGTCGCCGGCGAGAGCACCGTCATAGCCGTGGCCGGTCGTGTCGGTCGCGACCCGGCCGGACTTCGCGTCGAGCGGCCAGTGCGCGACCAAGCCGTCGGCGTCCGCGCGCACGGGCGCCGGGGGTGCGCTCAGCCGGTCCATCTCCGCCTGCGTGACGGGCAGGACGGTGCCGTGCCGCGGCGATGCGGGCAGGTGCGCGCCCGCGGACATCGTCCACTTGCCCGAATTCAGGTCGGTGGACTCGAACGGGACGTACCCGCGGCCGCCGAACTCGTCGATGAACAGGTACCACTTGTCCTCGGTGTTGGACTTGAATCCCGTGGGTCCCTCGCCCGCGGAAAGCCCGGGACTGGTCGCGGTCGCCTTGCCGACGCAGTCGGCGACGAAGCCGTAGTGCGGGTCGAGCAGGTCGGTGGACTTCTCCTCGGTGATGAACTTGCTGCACGGCGTCGAGGACGTGTTGTTGCGCTCGTCCTTGGTGAAGCGGTAGTAGGTGTCCTGGTTCTCGATGACCGTCGAGTCGATCACCGAGTAGCCCGGGTCGTTCCACACCTGCGGCGCGGTGAAGGTGACGAAGTCGCGGGTGGTCGCGTACATCATGCGGTTGTAGCTGTCGCCGGTGTGGTTCGGGTCGTTCTCGGCGTAGAGCTTCGAAGCCCAGTAGACGACGTAGGTTCCGCGCTTGGCGTCCCAGAACGCCTCCGGGGCCCAGGTGTTGCCGCCGGTCGGCGGGGAGACCTGGACGCTGCGCTGGCGCGACCAGTGCGCGAGGTCGGTGGACTCCCAGACCATGATCGACCGGCTGCCGGTGCGCTGGGCGGCGTCCCAGCCGCGGCCGGCGTAGATCCGCAGGTCGGTGGCGAGCAGGTAGAACTTGTCGCCGTCGGGGGAGCGCAGGATGAAGGGGTCGCGCACGCCCAGCTCGCCGAGGCTGGACTTGAGCACCGGCTTGCCGTGGTTCAGCTCGGTCCAGTTCAGCGGGTCGTTGCCCTTGCTGAGCGCCGAGTAGATCTGCTCGCCGTCGGAGGTGCCTTCGCCGGTGAAGTAGAAGAAGCTGTAGCCCGCCAGGGGTTCCTGCTTCGGCTTCGGGACGACGGTGGCGGTGAACCGCCGTGTCGTGCTTTCCCGGCCGAGGCTCACTTTCGCGGTGAGGACGACTTCGGCGGGACGCGCGCCGGTCGCCGGCCGGGTGACCTCCCCGGTCGGGGTGATGACGGCGGGCGCGGACGACGTCCAGGCGACGCTCGTGCCGTCCGCACCGCTCGCCGGCAGGGTGAGGTTGCCGCGGACGTCGTCGAGGCCGGGCACTTCGAGGGTGTTCGCGGCTGCGCGGACTCCGTCGGACGCGGGCGCGGCGCCGGCACCGGCGGTGCCCAGCGGGACGAGTGCGGCCGCGACGGCCAGCACGACGCCGAAACGGCGTGGGGAGAACAACTTCATCGTTGTCGGTTCCTTCGGGCGCGTCGGGGACCAGGTGATGTTAGCGTTAACATCAGGCGGGGCACGCTGACCATAGAGTCGGTTGTGTCCGCTGGTCAAGAGGCACCCGGCACCTCGGCTGGGACGACACGCACGTGGCCATGCTCGAGCACCGCGTCGACGTAGCCGTGGCCCGCCTGCCGGTGCGGGCGGCCGGGCTGCGCGTGACGCTCGACTACATCGGCCGGCGAACTGCAGCCGTGCCCCCTCGACGCCGAGTGGGACGCGGGTCGGCTCCGTGGAGGACAAGATCGAGCTCGTGGCGAGCGGGCAGGCCGTCGCGATCATCCCGGCTGTGCCGGGCACCGGCTACCGTCCCGACCTCACGACGGTCCCGCTGGTGGGAGCCGAGCCGGGTGGCGGTGGCCACGCGCGCGGACGAGCGCAACCCGCTCGTGGCGGCGTTCCGCGAGTACGCGGGAGCGCTGCTCGCCCCGGCGCCGTGAAAGCAGAATGCCGCGGCGCCTCGACGGGGCACCGCGGCATCCTTTGTGGACGGTCGGGTCAGCGGGGCGTGGCGGACGTCCCGGCCGGCGTTCGCGAGGCCTGTCGCGCCCGCTTCCGCTGGATGGCTTCCTGTTCGCGCTGCAGTTTGGCGTGCCAGGCTCCTGAGTCGTTGGTCATGGTGCACTCCGGTGGGCGAAAATGTGCGTGGCTGTGCCGTGCCGCGGGCGAACCCGGTCACGGGCGGAAGGGCCGGACCGGCGAAGGAGGACCAGGGATCCGGGGTGCCGGTGCCGTGTCCCCGAAGTACCCAGGCTTCCTCGTGGTCAACCACGATTTTGTGGCCCGACCTGCGGATCTTCGCTGCGCGACCGGGGGTTCACACGTTCGGCGCAAGGAGTGCTCCAGGCGGGCTAACGCCTTTCCCTTCGAGGTGAACCGGTTGCGGGAGATCGCCGGCGGCGACGTCTCCTCCGCTGAAAACGCTTCACGCGCGCCAGGGTGGCGGGCCGGGCCGGTGGTCCGTCGCGACCGGACCGTGATCCGGCGTCGCCGCGAGCCCGTCGAGGAACACCCGCACCAGGCGTTCGGCCGGCTCCGCCGACACCAGCGCCGCCTCGTGCATCTCGAACAGCAGCGCCAGGTCCGCCGGCTCCAGGTCCGCGCGCACGCTGCCCGCGCGTTGCGCCTCCTCGAAAGCCGGGCGCAGCAACGAAACCAGCGCCTGGGTGTACTGGCGCCGGCTGCGCTCCGGCAGCTCGCGGAACAGCCGGACGAGCGGGCGCCGCCGGGCCTGCATCGCCAGCACCGTCCGCAGCAGCTCGCGGAACGGCTCCGGGCCGCGCGCCCGGTTCTTCAGCGCCGTCAAGTGGTGCGTGGCGACGGCGAGGGCCAGGGCCGTGCGGTCGGGGAAGTGCCGGTAGACCGTCGCCCGGCCGAGCCCGGCGCGGCGGGCGACCTCGTCCAGGGCGACGTCGGCTTCCTCGCTGAAGACCTCGTCGGCGGCGCGGAGGATCGCCTCGCGGTTGCGGCGGGCGTCGACGCGCCGGGGCCCGGCCGCGGACGGTCGCACAGCGCGCATGGGCCCGGACATTACTCGCGAGTAGTGAGACCGGCAATCCGTTCCATCTCTCGGTTCGGATTCGTACGGTGACGCAACGTCATCGTCGCCGAAGGAGCCGTCCCAATGCGCAGCTTGAACCGCCGCACCGTCCTGCGGGGCGCGGCCGCCGTCGCCGGCGTCGCCGCGCTCGGGGCCGGCCGGGTGCCGCTCACCCGGGAAGAGCACCGGGTCGTCGTCATCGGGTCCGGGTTCGGCGGCGGGGTCACGGCGCTGCGGCTGGCGCAGGCCGGCGTGCCGGTGCTGGTGCTCGAACGCGGACGCCGCTGGCCCACCGGGCCGGACGCCGAGACGTTCCCGCACCCGACGTCGGCGCCCGACAAGCGGATCTTCTGGCTCGGCTCCGCCCCGGCCCTGCCCGGCCTGCCCTCGCTGCCGCCGTTCGAGCGCTACACCGGGCTGCTGGAGCAGGTGAGCGGCCAGGGCATGAGCATGATGTGCGCGGCCGGCGTCGGCGGCGGATCGCTGGTCTACCAGGGCATGACGCTGCAGCCGACGGCCGAGCTGTTCCACGCCTGCTTCCCCGAGCAGCTCGACTACGCGCGCCTCGACGCCGAGTACTACCCGCGCGTCGCGCGCATGCTGGGCATCGCGACCGCGCCGGACGCCCTCGTCGAAAGCAAGTCGTACAAGGCGTCACGAGTCTTCGCCCGCAACGCGCGCAACGCCGGCTACGCGGTCGAGAAGATCCCGATGCCGATCGACTGGGACTTCGCCCTGCGCGAGCTGAACGGCGAGATGAAACCGTCCTACACCAACGGCGACTGCGCGCTCGGGGTCAACAACGGCGGCAAGCACTCGGTCGACGTCACCTACCTCGCCGCGGCCGAGGCCACCGGCCGCTGCACCGTCGCCGCCCTGCACCACGTCACCGACGTCGCGCTCGCGCCGGACGGCCGCTGGGAGATCCGCGTCGACCGCATCGACACCGCCGGGACCGTGCTGGAGCAGAAGGTCCTCACGGCGAAAGCACTGGTCATGGCGGCCGGCACGGCGAACACGACCCGGCTGCTGATGCGCGCGGGCGCGAAGGGCGACATCCCCGACCTGCCCGACGCGCTCGGCGCCGGCTGGGGCAGCAACGGCGACCGCATCTACACCTGGACCGACCTCGCCGACGACTTCGGCGCGCCCCAGGGCGGCCCGGTCGTCTACGGCAGCAAGGAGTGGGCCGACCCCGCGACGGCCAACACCGTCATCCAGGCGTCGCTGCCGCCGCTGCCGGACCTGCGGACCACGATGCTCGTCGGGTACGGGATCAGCAGCGGCCGCGGCCGGTTCGTCTACGACGCCGCGAAGGACGACGCCGTCCTGCACTGGCCGTCCGACGCGGACGCGAAGCTCAGCGCGCGCATCCACGAACGCGTCTCGCGCATCGCCGGCCCGCTCGGGGTGCTGCTCGACACGACCGCCGTCGCACCCAGCACGTGGCACCCGCTCGGCGGCGCCGCGCTGGGCTCGGTCTGCGACCTCGACGGCCGCGTGCTCGGCCACCGCGGCCTCTACGTCCTCGACGGCGCGCTGATGCCCGGCACGACGGCCGCCTGCAACCCCTCGATGACCATCGCCGCGCTCGCCGAGCGCGCGCTGGACACCCTGATCGCCGAAGACGTCGATCGCGTCTTCTGAAGCCCTGGAGACCTCATGCGTCGCTTGTGGACGGTCCTGCTGGCCGTCGTCCTGGTGCTCACCACGGCAGGCCCGGCGGTCGCCGCCGATCCGCCGCGCGGACCGGACGGCGACGCGTTCTACACGCCGCCGAGCCCACTGCCGGCCGGCGCCGACGGCGACGTCGTCTGGTGGCGGCCGCTGCCGGATTCCGGGTCGGCCAAGGGGTATCTCGTGCTGTACCGGTCGAGGTCCGCGACGGACACGCCGATCGCGGTCTCGGGCCGCGTGCTGGTGCCGACGGCGCCGTGGACCGGGACCGGCCCGCGTCCGATCGTCTCGGTGGCCAGCGGCACCCGCGGCATCGGCGACCGCTGCGCGCCGTCGAAGTTCCAGCCGGACTACGAGAAACCGCTGTTCGTCGACGCGATGCTGAGCCGCGGCTGGGCCGTCGCGATCACCGACTACGAGGGCCTCGGCACGCCGGGACTCCACACCTACGTCGTCGGCCGGTCGGAGGGGCACACGGTGCTCGACGCGGTCCGCGCGGCCACCCGGCTGCCCGCCGCGGGACTGGCGGCGGGCGGGCCGGTCGCGTTCTCCGGGTACTCCCAGGGCGGCGGGGGAGCGGCGTGGGCGGGCGAGCTGGCGCCGTCGTACGCGCCGGAGCTGCACGTCGCCGGCATCACGGCCGGCGGGACGCCCGCGGACCTGAACGTGGTGGCGAAGAGCCTCGACGGCGGGGTCGGGTTCGGGTTCCTGCTGCTGTCCGCGCTGGGCCTGGACGCGGCGTACCCGGAGCTGGACCTGCCCGCCTACCTCAACGACCGCGGCCGCACGCTGTACGAGACGCAGCGGGACGCGTGCGTCGACGCGGTCTTCGGCTACGCCTTCGGGCACATCTCCGACTACACGACGGCGAACCCGCTCACGACGGCGAAGTGGCAGGCGCGGCTCGCGGAGAACGAGCTGGGCGCCCGGCCGCCGCACGCGCCGGTCTTCCTGTTCCACGGCGGCCTCGACGAGATCATCCCGCTGTCGCAGGCCCAGACCCTGCGGCGCGAGTACTGCGCGGCAGGGGTGGACGTCACGTGGGGCACGTACGTCGGCGAACACGTGACGACGCTGGCGTTCTCCGCGGGCGACGTCGTGGACTACCTCGGCGACCGGTTCGCGGGCAAGCCGGCGCGCTCCAGCTGCTGAGCGATTTCGTCGCGGGGGTACGGAGTCCTGCGGCTTTCGGTGTGGAGCTTGAAGTAGAAGTCGTTGACGACCTCGGCCAGTGCGGCGTAGCCACGGAGGCCGGTGTCGTCGAGGTCGTGCCGGACGGCCCAGTTCAGCAGGCGGGTCAGCACGTAGGCCCGGTCGTGCGCGCAGTGGTCGGCGAGGAACTCCGCCTCGGCCGCCGAAAGCGTGAAGCCCGGCATCACGGCGAGCCCGAAGTCGGTGAGGTAGAGCCGATCGCCGTCGGTGAGGATGTTCGCGAAGTGCGCGTCGAAGTGCTGAACGCCCCGGTCCGTTAGGAACTCCGTGACGCGGCGGAGGTCCCGGTGGGCCAAGCCCAGGCCATCGGGGTTGCCGGTGAGCCAGTGCGCGAGGTCTTCGGGCAGGTGCTCGAGGAACAGCACGAGATCGGTGGTGGAGGCGGCGAGGGCGGCCAGCCGGCGCCGGACACCCGTGTCGCCGTGCCAGAACGCGACGTCCTGTTCGATGTCCGTGCTGGGGCGCGGCAGACCGGGCAGGACCCGCCAGTGGTGCAGGAGCGGGAAGTTCTCGCACGCGCCGGTGCGGACCCACTCGGTCGCCGCCAGGTGCATCTCCAACTCGCGCCACGCACCGCCGCCGGCGGAACCGACGCCGTAGTGCGACCACGGCGGCAGCCCGTACAGGTCGGCGGTGGAGCGGGGGTTCGCCAGTTCGACGTCGGTGAGCGCGACCCGCTTCACGAACACCGGCTCGCCCGCCACCTCCAGCAGCCAGGTGGACCCGCCGATCCCGGTGCCGAGCGGGCGCGCGTCGGCGAGGACGTCGTCGGGTGCGCCGGCCAGCGCGGCGGCGATCTTGTCGTGGCGGGCGAGTCGGCTCATGCTTCGAAGCTACTCAAGGACGGACGACCGTGAGGGCGAACCGCGTCCGGCCGCTCGCCGCGTGGTCCAGGGCACCGGCGATGTCGTCGAGGCCGAACTCGGCGACGGTGAACAGGTCCAGGTCCAGCAGCCCGGACCGGGCGAGGGCGATCATGCTCGTGTTCGCCGTCCGCGGGTGCAGCCACTGGCCTCGCACGGTGACGCTGTTGCGCATGAGCCACGGGTAGGGCAGCGCGAGGTCCTCGCCCCCGAGCATGCCGACGCCGCCCATCAGCACGACCCGGCCGCGCTCGCGGACCGCCATCGCCGCGGCCCGCACGGGAGCCGTGGACGCCGACGGCGGCAGCAGGTCGAGGACCACGTCGACGGGGCCGGGTGCCGCGTCGCGCAGGCGGCCGGTGTCGTCCTCGCCGGTCAGCCGCACGGTCCGGACGCGGGAGCCGAACCGGCGGTCCAGGTCCGCCAGGGCGGCTTCGTCGCGGCCGGGCGCCACCACGCACGCCGCGCCCATGGCGAGCGCGACGGCGACCCCGGCGCTGCCGAAGTTCCCGGTGGCGCCGCTGACCAGCACGGTCTCGCCGGGCCGCAGCCCGGCCGCGAGCAGGCCGCCGTAGGGCACCAGGCACAGCGCGAGCGCCGTCCAGCGCCCGGCGTCGGCCGGGTCGATCGGCCCGAGCGGGATCGCGTTCTCGGTCGGCACGAGCACCTGCTCGGCGTAGGCGCCGTGGCCGAAGTGGCGCTGGAGGAGCAGGCCGCCGTCGCCGCGGGCGCTGAGGCCCTGGAGCGTGATGTCCGGGGTCAGGGCGTCGTCGCGGGAGCGGATCACCGGGTCGCACAGCACCCAGTCGCCGGGCCGCAGCCGGGTCGCGTCCGGGCCGGTCTCGCGGACCCGGCCGATCGCTCCGGCGCCGGGCACCACCGGAAGCGTCAGTGCGTAGTTCCGTTCGCCGCGGAACACTTCGGCGGCGTAGGGCAGGACGCCCGCCGCGACGACGTCGACCAGCACTTCGCCCGTGCCGAGCACCGGTGCCGGGACTTCGCGCACCGACAGCGGTTTGCCGAATTCTTCGAGGACAGCAGCTCTCATACGGCCATCGTCGGGAAGATCGGGAGTGGTATCCAGGCCTGGTATCATCCTGGGACTGCCCAATGTCACGGAGGTCGTCATGCCGGACGCGGCGCGAGCCGGGCTGGGGGAGTTCCTGCGGTCCCGGCGCGAGCGGCTGAGCCCGGCGGCGCTCGGGCTGCCGGACCGCCGCCGGCGCCGGACGCCGGGGCTGCGCCGCGAAGAGGTCGCCGAACTGGCCGGCATCGGCGTCGACTGGTACATCCGGCTCGAGCAGGGCCGCACGGTCAGCCCGTCGGCCGCGACCGTCGAAGCGCTCGCCGGTGCCCTGCGGCTGGACGACGCCGAGCGCGCCCACCTGCGGGCGCTGGCCCGGAACCCGGCCCGGACACCGTTCGCGCGCGAGCGGGTGCCGGACGCCACCCGCTGGCTCGTCGAGGGTCTCGGCGAACCGGCGTACGTGACGGGCGGCCGCTGGGACGTGCTGGCCTGGAACCGCGCGGCGGCCGGGCTGTTCGCCGACTTCGCCGCGCTGCCGGAGGCGGACCGCAACGTCCTGGTCTTCCTGCTGCTCGACGAGCGCGGCCGGCGGCTGTTCGGCCCGGGCTGGGCCGCGCAGGCCGAGCACGCCGTGGCGCAGTTCCGCTCCGCGCACGACCTGTGGGCCGGCGACCCGGCGTTCACCGGGCTGGCCGCGCGGCTGCGCGCGGGCTGCCGCGAGTTCGCGACGTGGTGGGACCGCCACGACGTCGGCCGCAGTGGTCCGGGCCGGAAGACGTTGTACCGCCCGGAGCCGGCGGAGTTCGACTACGCGACCTTCCAGGTCGCCGAGGATCCCGCGTTGCGCCTGACGATCTACGCGCCGACCAGCGGCAAGTAGACCTCGTCGACGATCTCGACCAGCACGGAATCGTCCACTGTGGTCAGTCCGCGCGTCAGGAATTCGTTGCGCAGCAACACGAGTGCCACGGTTGCTACTCGTGGATTGCGTGCTCCGGGGCGCGCTTGGCCACGGGCGACCGCCCGGTCGAGGATGGTGAGCCACGGCTTCGGTCCGCCTTCGGCGGCCTGGTCGTGCAGCTGCTGCCGCAGCTCGGGCTCGTCGCCGACGCCGGTCAGCAGGCCGCGCAGGATCCGCGCGGCGGGGGAGGACTGGCCGCAGTTGATCGCGCGCAGCAGGGTGAGCGCGTCGTCGCGGAGGTTGCCGGTGTCGGGCGGGGTGAGCCGGTCCTCGGCGACGTGCCGGTAGGCGGCGACGCCGAGCGCGGCGCGGTTCGGCCAGCGGCGGTAGATCGCGTTCTTGTTGGTGCCGGCCCGCTGTGCGACGCGTTCCATCGTCAGCCCGGGGTAGCCGGACTCGGCGAGTTCGTCGGCGGCGGCGCGCAGGATCGCGTCTTCCAGTTCGGCGCCGCGGCGGCGGGTCTTCTCGGCCATGTGCGGCAGTGTACCGCTTTAGGGTACGGTACGGACCGTACCCTAAATTTTCGGAGGAACTGTGAGAGCCAAGGGCATCGGCTACGACACGGGCTTGGCGCGCGACGGGCGCTTCAACCGCCCGTTCGCCCCGGACCTGGTCCGCCGCGAGCTGACGATCATCCGCGACGACCTGCACTGCACGGCGGTGCGGCTGATCGGCACGGACCTCGACCGCATCGAGCACGCCGCGCGGGAGGCGGCCGCGCTCGGGCTGGAAGTGTGGTTCTCGCCGTTCCCGTGGGACCGGCACCCGGAGGAGATCCTCGAGCTGCTGGCCGACGGCGCCGCCCGGGCCGAACGCCTCCGCGCGGCCGGCGCCGAGGTCGTGTTCGTCACCGGCGCCGAGCTGAGCCTGTTCAACCACGGCTTCCTGCCCGGCGCCGACCTCCCCGCCCGCGTGGCCGGGCTGCTGGCGTCCCGGGAGCTCGTCGCCGGGCTTCCGGAGCGGGTGAACGAGTTCCTGGCCCGCGCGGTCGCGGCGGTCCGAGCGCGGTTCGGCGGCCGCGTCACCTACGCGTCGGTGCCGCTGGAACGGGTGGACTGGACGCCGTTCGACATCGTTTCGGTCGACGCGCACCGGTCGAAGGAGGTCGAGCACGTGTACCGCGAGGGCGTCCGCACGCTGGTCGCCGCGGGCAAACCGGTGGCGATCACGGAGTTCGGCGTGACGCCCTACCGCGGCGCGGCCGACCTCGGCGCCCGCTGCGGCGAGATCCTGGAGTACGAGGGCGACGAGCCGGTCCGGCTGAACGGTTCCTACGTTCGCGACGAGGAGGAGCAGGCGCGGTACTTCCGCGAGCTGCTGGAGGTGTTCGAGACCGAGGGCGTCGACGCGGCTTTCGCCTGCACGTTCGTGTGCTACGGGCTGGTGCACCGGGCGGATCCCCGGCGGGACCTGGACATGGCCAGCTGGGGCGTGGTGAAGGTCCTCGAAGAGGGGACGGGGGAGACCTACGCGGGCGTGCCGTGGGAACCGAAGGCGGCGTTCGGCGCCTTGGCGGAGTGCTACGCCTGAGCCCCGCCGAGCCGGTCGCGGCAGGTTATCCATCAGATGAATCGCCGACCAAGAAGGCGGGCATCTTGCCAACCGCTGCCGGATAGCGCTAACTTCTGAGCGCCAGACATCGGATGTCCAACCCGATTCACCGGGTCCGTCCGCCGACCGATGTGCACCCCTGCCTCGTCAGGAAGGACACACCGATGATGCCTCGCTTCCCCCGCCGGACGGCTCTCGCCGTCGCCGCCCTCGCCGTCCCGATCCTGTTCGGCCCCGTCGCGCAGGCCGCCCCGCTGTGGCACCCGAACCCCGCGACCGACGGGCTCAAGGCCTTCGAGGGCATCGAAGCCGACCGCGGCAACCACCACCCGGACCGCAAGTACGTCGTCGTCGAGGGCGATCACTACCGCTTCAACATCTGGAAGGACGACCGCGACACGACCGGCGGCGGCGACCGCCAGCGCACCGAGTCCAAGGGCATGGTGCAGAGCGGCACGACGCTCAAGATGCACGACGGCGAGACCTGGACGCTCTCGTACGAGATGTATATCCCGGGCACCCTGCACGGCACCAGCAAGTTCACCCACATCTTCCAGACCAAGACGCCGTCGACCAACGGCGGCCCGTGGGTGACGCTGGACCTGACCCGCAGCGGCGGCAAGGAAATGCTCAACGCCCGCGCGTACGCCAACTCGGGTTCGCCGAGCATCGCGGCCACCGATCTGTCGCCGTTGCGGAACAAGTGGATCACCATCGAGTGGACGTTCACGCCGGGCTCGAAGGGCAAGGCGGCGTGCGTGATCCGGGGCGGCACCGGCTCGGGCGCGCCGGTCGCGGCGCAGGGCAGCATGACGAACGTGAACATCCCCGACCAAGGCGACTACGTCCGCCCCAAGTGGGGGATCTACCGCTCGGTCGAAAGCGCCTCGTCCGACATCCTGGACACCTACCTGCTGTTCCGGAACTACACGGCCGCGCGCAAGTAGCCTTGTCGATCCGGGGCGGGCCCGTTCGTACGAGCGGTGAGCGGCGGGACGGGCCCGCCCGCGAGGAGGAACGTCATGGCGCACTACCTGCTGTCCGTGCACAGCGTCGAAGGTGAAGTCCGCGAGCCGCCCACCGAGGTGGACCTGCGGGCGATGCAGCAGCGGCTCGGCGACGTCGAGAACGACCTCAAGACGACCGGGACCTGGGTGTTCAGCGCCCGGCTGGCCGAGCCCGCGGCCGCGCGGGTGGTCCGGGAAGCCGGCGACGGGCTGCTCACCACCGACGGACCCTTCGCCGAGTCGAAGGAGCACATCGGCGGCTTCTACCTCATCGAAGCCGCCGACCTCGACGCCGCGCTGGGCTGGGCGGCCCGGGTCACCGCGGCGATCCACGCGCCGATCGAGGTGCGCGCGCTCGCCGGGTTCGCCGCCTGATCCGTGGCGGCGGACCCCGGCCCGGGGTGACACTGGCGGCATGAAGGTCGTCGACGGTTACCCCGGCACACGCCGCCCGTCGACGACCGCGCGCTACGCCGGCCCGCCGCCGCTCCGGCGTGGCCCGGTGCTGGTCACGGCCGCTTTCGCCGCGCTCGGCGGGGCCCTCATCCCGGCCGCCTCGGTGCCCGCGCTCTGGCGGATCTGGCAGTTCTACGCGATGTTGTTCGCCCTCGTCGCCGCCATCGAGCTGGTTTCCTTCGTCGCGGTCCTCGGCTGGCCGACCCGCAAGACCGCCCACGCCGGCGCGTTCATCGCCGCCGGCTCCCTCGCACTGTGGGTGGCGAGCCGGCCGCTCGGGCTGCTGACCCGGCTCGACCCCTGGCAGCCCGCGGACACCGTCGTCGGCTTCACCGACTACGTCGCGGCCGCGCTGCAGGTCATCGCCGTCTTCGGCTTCCTGGTCGTCGCGCGGCGGCGCGCGCACCTGCGGCCCTCGACGCTCCGGCGCGTGACGGCGTGGATCCTGCTGTTCCCGGTGTTGCTGGTGGTGCTCGCAGCCGGCGCCGCGGGCACGGTCGCGGCCGGCGACCGCATCAGCGGCACGGCCGCGTCGTCGCTCCTGGACGGCAGCACCGTCGAGTACTGCCGTCCCGACGGCATCCCGCTCGCCATGGACCTCACGCGCCCGGCCGCCGGCGCCGCCGCCCCGGTGGCGCTCTTCCTGCACGGCGGTGGCCTCATCTCCGGCAACCGCCGGCCATCGGGCCCGGGCGCGCTACTGGCCGGCTCGCGACTGGCACCCTTGCGCGACGCGCTCACGGCACGAGGAATCGCCGTCGCCGCGATCGACTACCGCCTCGCGCCCGCCGCCCGCTGGCCGGCCCCGCTGGAGGACGCCCGTTGCGCGGTCCGGTTCCTGCAGGCCAACGCGTCGGCGCTGAACCTCGACCCGGCGCGGATCACGGCCGTGGGCACGGGCACGGGCGGCACGCTGGCGTCCCTGCTGGGTGTGGCGGGGAAGCCGGAGGTCCGCGCGGTGGCCGCGGTCGACGCCCCGGCGGACTTCGAGCTGGCAGGGTTGGACCCGGTCACCCGCGCGTCGGTGCTGCTGGCCCTGGGCCGCTCCCCGGCGACACTGCGCGAGGCGAGCCCGCTGGCGTACCCGGGTGTGGGCGCGCCGGCGTTCCTGATCGCCGGCGGCCGGAAGTCGGCCGAGTTCGCCGACCACCTGCGAGCGGCGGGTGCCCCGGTGACGACGGGCACCGGCGACCCGGCCGAGGTCGCGCGGTTCCTGGCCACCGGCTGACCCTCATTCCCACACGACGACGTTGCGCCGCGTCGGCACGGCGGTGTGCACGGTGCCGGGCGACCGGGTGCGGTAGCTTGGTGGACGTGGACGGACGGGCGATCTTCGGCGATCACTCGTACCGCTGCGACTTCTACGGTTGACGGATCCGTTTCTCCGGGTCCTGTATTTCTCCAACCGTAAGGAAAACCATGTCTGCCGGCACCCGCTGGGCGCTCAACCACATGCCCTTGACCGCCGCCGCCGTCGAAGAGGCCGCGCCCGTGCTGACCGGGCGGCGGCTGGCGATGTGCCTGCACGTCGAGCCCAAGACCGCGGCGCTGGTCACGCTGCTGGCCGGCGCCGGCGTCGAGGTCACGCTGACCGGCTCGCCCGGCACCACCCACGACGACGTCGCGGCCGCGCTCCGGGACCTCGGGGTAACAGTGCACACCCGCCGCGCCGACGACGAAGCCGACCACGCGCGCAACGTCGCCGCGGTGCTCGAGTGCGAGCCGGACCTCACCCTCGACAACGGCGCCGACCTCACGTTGTCGCTGCTGCGGTCCGGCGCGCCGGCGGGCTGGCTCGGCGGCACCGAGGAAACCACGACCGGCGGCCTCCGGCTGCGGGAGGAGCGCGTCGGCCGGCCGGTCGTCGTGATCAACGACTCGCGGCTGAAGCTGCTGGTGGAGAACGAGTTCGGCGTCGGCCAGAGCGTCGTGCAGGGCTTTCTCAACGCCACCAACCTGATGGTGCCGGGGATGCGCGCGGCGGTGCTCGGCTACGGGCCGTGCGGCAAGGGCGTCGCGGACACCCTGGCGCGGCTCGGCGCGCGGGTCGCGGTGTGCGACACCGACCCGATGCGGGCGTTGCAGGCCATTTTGGACGGTCACCGGGTCGGCTCGTCGGTCGAGGTGGTTTCCGATGCGCAGGCGGTGTTCACGGCGACGGGCGCTCCGGGTGTCGTCGGGGCCGAGGAGCTCGCGGCCCTGCCCGACGGCGCTCTGCTCGCGGGCGTCGGGCACTTCGCGTGGGAGATCGACGCGGCGGCACTGCGGGCGGCGACGGTCCGCACGGTCGAGTACGGCGAGCCGGGCCGCCGCGTCGGGCACGTGCGGGCCGACGGCCGGGAGGTCGTCATCCTCGACCGCGGGCGGATGCTGAACCTGACCGCCGCCAACGGGAACTCCATCCAGGCCATGGACCTCGGGCTCACCCTGCAGGTCCGCAGCCTGGCGGCGGTGGCCGCGGGCGGGCTCGCGAGCGGCGTCCAGTCGGTGCCGGCGCCGGTCGAGTACCGGACCGCCACGGACCTGGTGGCCGAGCTGGCTTGACCTGGAGCGCGCTCCAGCCTCTAGCGTGAGGTCACGCCGACCACACGTCAGGAGCACGTTCCATGGAACTCGGTTTCCACCTCCCCATCTTCGACATCGACGGCGGGACCACCGCCATCGCCGGTGAGCTCGCCCGGGTGGGCGCCGCGGCGGAGGAGGCCGGGGCGACCTGGCTGTCCTTCATGGACCACTACTTCCAGATCGAGCCCACCGGCCTGCCCGCCGAGTCGAACATGCTGGAGGGCTACACGACCCTGGGCTTCCTCGCCGCGCACACGTCCCGGATCGAGCTCGGCCTGCTCGTCACCGGCGTGACCTACCGGCACCCCGGCCTGCTCGCGAAGATCGTCACCACCCTCGACGTCGTCTCGGGCGGCCGGGCCGCCCTGGGTATCGGCGCGGCCTGGTTCGAGCGCGAGCACCGGGGGATGGGCGTGCCGTTCCCGCCGATCGCCGAGCGGTTCGAGCGGCTGGAGGAGACGCTGCGGATCTGCGGGCAGATGTGGGACCCGGCCGCCAACGGCCCGTTCGACGGCAAGTACTACCAGCTCGCCGAGACGCTGTGCTCGCCCCAGCCGATCAGCCGGCCGAAGGTGCTCATCGGCGGCGGCGGGGAGCGCAAGACGCTGCGGCTCGTCGCCCAGTACGGCGACGCGTGCAACCTGTTCGCTTCGTCGCCTTCGGACGTGGAGCACAAGCTGGACGTGCTGCGCCGCCACTGCGACGAGGCCGGCCGCGACTACGACGCGATCCGCAAGACGGTCCTGGCCAACAACCCGCGCCCGACGCCGGAGACCCGCGACGACTTCGTCCGCTCGATGGCGGACTACGCGAAGCTCGGGATCCAGCAGGCGATCGTCACCCCGACCACCGGCTCGCCGGCCGCGTGGATCGAGGGCATGGCGCCGGCGGTGCCGCAGTTGGCTTCGTTGGGCTGAAGCTTTACCTCCCGATAACCCGGGCTCTGGTAGTCAGGAAGCGGCCGGCGGACCGCCGGCCGTTCTCCTGTGTCCACTGTGGACTCTCTCCGGTTGTTTCCCTTCGCGGTGAACCGTTTGCGGCAATGCGCCGTGTGCCGTGGTGAGGTGGCGACCAGAGAGGAGGGGCTCGATGCCCCACGCACGCAGTACCGGACGACACCGCAAGCAGGCGACGATCGGACTGGCGGCGCTGCTCGGAGTCGCGGGGGCGACCGCGACGGCGATCGCGCTCAGCAGCCCGGCGAGCAACGCGGCCACGGAAAGCTGCGGCGGCCTGGACACGGCGCTGCAGAACAACCTGACGTTCATCGCGGGTCAGCAAGCCGCCCCGGACGCCCAATCGGCCGCGCGGATCGCCAACCGCCAGGCGGTGGTGGACCAGATCCAGCAACGCCGAGCGGCGGCAGGCTGCGGAGGCGAGGTGGCGGCGAACGAGGTAGCAGCCCAGTGCGCGGCGGTCGCCCAAGCGGGCGAAGAGGCGGACGCCAAGTCCGCGGGCAAGGCGGCGAAGAGCAAGGCGGCGCAGCAGGGGATGGGCGCCGAGAACGGCGCGGCGGCTGAGAACGGCGCCGCCGATGAGAACGGCATGGCTGCCGGCAACGGCGCGGCGGACGAGAATGGCATGGCCGCCGGGAACGGCGCGGCCGAGCAGAACGGCATGGCCGAGGCCAACGGCATGGCCGACCAGGACAAGGCCGCCGCGGGCAACGGCAAGGCCAAGCAGAAGAACAAGGCAGCCGGCAAGAACGCCAAGGCCGACCAAGCCGCCCAGGACGAAGCGGCCGTCCAGGCCTGCCAGGTGGTCGAGCAGTGCGTGGCCCAGGCCGCGGGAGCCGCCGACGCCAACGGCATGGCCGCCGAGAACGGCATGGCCAACGAGAACAACGCCAAGCAGAACGGCGCGGCCAAGCAGAACGGCAAGGCCGCCCAGAACGGCGCGGCCAACGAGAACGGCATGGCCGACCAGCAGGGCATGGCCAACGAGAACGGCATGGCCGACCAGCAGGGCGCAGCCGACCAGAACGGCATGGCCGCCCAGAACGGCGCGGCCGCCCAGAACGGCATGGCGAACAGCAACGGCATGGCCAACCAGCAGGGCACGGCCAACAAGAACGGCGCAGCGAGCGAAAACGGCATGGCCAACGAGAACGGCATGGCCAACGAGAACGGCATGGCCGCCCAGCAGGACGCGGCCGACCAGAACGGCGCAGCCAACGAAAACGGCATGGCCAACGGGAACGGCATGGCCGCTCAGCAGGGCGCAGCGGACCAGAACGGCGCCGCCCAGAACGCGGCCGCCAACCAGGACTGCACCGCCATCCTCGACTGCGTGGCCCAGGCCACGGCCGATCCCGCCGCCGCCGCGGACCAGCAGGGCATGGCCACCGCCCAGAACGGCAACGGCCAGCAGCAGGCCAAGGCCAAGGGCAAGAACGCCAAGGCCGCCGAGCAGGCCGCCGCGGTCGCCGTCGCCGAGAAGTGCGTCGCGGCCGGTGCCCAGAACGGCGCCGGAGCCAGCGACCAGAACGGTGCCGGAGCCGCCGACCAGAACGGTGCCGGAGCCGCTGACCAAAACGGCGCCGAGACCGGCACCGCGACCGAAAGCGAGTCCGCCACCGCGGGCAACTGAAACCAGGTGGGTGTGCACCGGCGGCGGGCCGGTGCACACCCACCGTCACCCGATCCGGTGACCGGCGGGAACTCGCCCCCACCGCCGTTCGTTGACCGACCGAAGCGCAGTAACCTGAAGGGCCCAGACGAACCGACGACAGCACGAGGCTTCAGTGACCACCGATCCGGCGGCCGAGGACCTGCGGGAGGCGGCCGACGAGCTCGCCGTCGCCGGGCAGCTCCCGCGATTCCTGCTGATGTACAAGTTCGCCATCGAAGAGCTGATGACGAAACTGCGGATCCTCAGCGAGGAGTTCGACTTCGTCCACCAGCACGACCCGATCGAGCACATCACCAGCCGCGTCAAGCGGCCGGAAGCCATCAAGGAGAAGGTCCGCCGCCGCGGGCTGGGCGACGACTGGGTCGCCGCAGCGCACGTCCTCGACGACATCGCCGGCATTCGCGTCGTCTGCCCGTTCGTCTCCGACGTCCACCAGGTCGCCCGGATGCTCACCGCGCAGGACGACGTCGAGCTGCTGCGCACCAAGGATTACATCGCCCGCCCGAAGCCCAACGGCTACCGCAGCCTGCACCTGATCGTCCGGATCCCGGTCTTCCTGTCCGACCGCGTCGAGAAGGTCAAGGTCGAGGTGCAGCTGCGCACCATCGCGATGGACTTCTGGGCCGCCGTCGAGCACAAGCTGTCGTACAAGTACGCCGACCGCGTCCCGGACGACTTCGCGGGCGAGCTCGCCGCCGCGGCCCGCACCGCCGCCGACCTCGACGCCCGCATGGCCGCCCTGCACGAACGGATCCGCTGACTCACGGCGCCAGCGCGTCGAGCAGGATGCCCAGCCCGAACTCGAACTCCGCCTCGTGGTCGCACACCGCCAGGTACGGCGCCGCTGCCGACACGGCGGGCAGCCCGGATCCCGCCAAGGAAGCGAGCCGTCCCGAAGAGCCGGTCGCGCTGAACGTCGGGGCCGCGTCGACCTCCCGCATCAACGTCCCGATCAGGAACGCCAGCACCGCGCGCAACCCGTGCACCGCCCGCTCCGGCGGGTAGCCCGCCGCGAGCAGCGGGCCGAGCACGGCCTCCACCGGCGCGAGCGCGGTCATCGACGCCAGCTGCCGGGTCAGCACGAGCGGCGCCGCCCGCGGGTGGCCGAGCATCGCGTCCCGGAACCCGTGGGCCAGCCCGGACATCGTCTCCCGCAGGTCTTGCCCGGGCACCGGCGCCGGGATCGCCGCCAGCAGCACCTCGGCGACCCCGTCGAGCAGGGCATCCTTGCCGTCGACGTGGTTGTACAGGCTCATCGGGTCGACGCCGAGCCGCCGCGCGAGCTTGCGCATGCTCACGGCCTCGAGACCCTCCTCGTCGACGAGCCCCAGGGCCTCGCGCAGGATCCGCTCCCGCGACAGGCCGCCGGCCTCCTTGGGCGGCCGACCGCGCCGGCCCGTCACGGGTTGAGCACCGCGGGCAGCACCTCGTACCCGCGCAGGATCCGCGTGTCCCGCCGGCGCCCGCCGGGCAGGACGCGCAGCTCGGGGAACCGGTCGAAGATCGTCCGCAGCCCGATCTCGCCCTCCATCCGCGCCAGCGACGCCCCCAGGCAGTGGTGGCGGCCGGAGCCGAACGACACGTGGTCGCGCGCGCCTTCCCGCGTGACGTCGAACGTGCCCGGGTCGGTGAACACCAGCGGGTCGCGGTTCGCGCCGGCCAGCACCGTCGTGACCAGCGCCCCTCGCGGCAGCGGCACGCCCGCGACCTCGGTGGCGCGCGTCGCCAGGCGCCCGGTGAGCAGGACCGGCGGGTCGTACCGCAGGACCTCCTCGACGGCGTTGCCCCACAGCTCCGGCCGCTCGCGCAGCACGGCGAGCTGCCCTGGATCGCCCGCCAGCAGGGCGATCCCGCTGCCGAGCAGGTTGACCGTCGTCTCGAACCCGGCCGCCAGCACCAGGCCGGCGGTGGACTTGAGCTCGGTCTCGGTGAGCCCGACACCGCCGTCGCGCGCCGCGACGAGCTTGCTGAACAGGTCCGGGCCCGGATGGCGGCGCAGGTGGTCGAGGTGCTCGCCGAGCCACGCGTCGAACTCCGCCAGCGCGGTCTCGACGTCGCGGAACGTCCGCCAGCCCAGCCCGAGGTCCAGGCTGGGCGCCGCGGCCGCGCCGAGCGACAGCACCTTGCCCAGGTCCGCCGGCGGCACGCCGAGGATCTCGCTGATCACCGTCACCGGCAGGAGCCCGCAGTAGGACTCGACGAGGTCGAGCGGCCGGCTCGGGTCGAGCGCGTCGAGCAGGCCGTCCGCGATCTTCTGCACGCGGCCGCGCAGCTGCTCGACCGCGCGCACGGTGAACACGCCGGTGACGAGCTTGCGGTAGCGGGTGTGCTCGGGCGGGTTGACCGCGAGCAGCGACGGCGGCCGCACCGGGTGCAGGTGCTCGCCGGCCGACCACTCGACCAGCCGGCCGAGCGGCGAGCCGTCGGAACCGATGACGCCGACGCGGAAGTCGTCGCCGGACAGCACTTCGCGGACGGCGGCGTGCGTGGTGGTCATCCAGCCGAAGCGGGTGCGGGCGAGCGGGCCGGCCGCGCGGATCTCCTCGAACAGGCCGGTCAGGTCGTGGCCTTCGGCCGCGGCGACCACCATCCGTCCCTGCAGGTCGCCGCGCCGGGCTTCGCGGCGCAGCACGGTCCGGGGGAGCGCGTGGCCGAGGCCCCACCGGATCACCGGCTTCGCGCGGGCGAGGGTTCCTTCGAGCACGGCGTCCCCTTCCATTGGCGTGCCTACAGTGTAGGTTATCGGCATTTACCTACGTCGTAGATTTAAGGAGCGCGATGAGTGAGTTCGACATCCCGGCACCCGAAGTCCTGGCCGCGCGGCAGAAGCTGGTGCTCGACCACTTCCGCGACGAGGTCGCCCAGGACTGGGACGCGACGCTTTCGACCTTCCCGCACCCGCACTACGAGGTCGTCGCGACGATGACCGTCCACGACGGCGACGGCGCCGTCCGCGGCTACTACCACGACACGCGCACGGCGTTCCCCGACCAGCACCACGAGCTGATCGCGCTGCGCCACAGCGCCGACGCCGTCGTCGTCGAGTTCTGGCTGCTGGGCACGCACCTCGGCCCGCTCGGCGCGATCCCGGCGACCGGGTCCCGCTTCCGCGTCCGGATGACCGCGTACTTCGTGTTCGACGCCGACGAGAACCTGGTGTGCGAGCGCATCTACTTCGACACGCTCTCGATGCTCAAGCAGCTGATCGGCGGGGTGGACAAGAAGAACCCGAAGAACTGGCCGCTGCTGCTGCGGGTGGCGCGGGGGTTCCTGGCGATGTCGGGGGAGCAGCCGGACCCGCGGCTGACGGAGACGACGGAACCGGTGCTGAAGAGCTGAGTACCGCGGCGACGTTCACCGTGACGATCACGGCGATCGCCGCCCACGACAGCGCGTCGAGACGCTGACCCAGCACGACCCAGCCGACGAGCGCGGCCAGCACCGGGTTGACGCTCATCACCGTGCCGAACACCGGCGCCGGGACCCGCCGCAGCGTCAGCAGGTCGGCCAGCATCGGCACGGCCGACGACAGGACGCCCGCGGTCACCGCGGCGAGCACCGCGCCGAGGTCCGGGCGGTGCGCGATCATCGCGAAGACGCCGACCGGCACGTACGCGAGCCCGGACACGCCCGCGGCGGCCGCCGAGCCCTCGACACCGGGGATGCGCGCGCCGATGGCGCGGTTGAGCAGGATGTAGGCCGCCCAGCACGCGGCCGCGAGCAGCGCCAGGCCGATCCCGAGGTAGTCCGTGCTCGGCCGGGGCCGCACCAGCACCACCACGGCGGTCGCCGCGACGAGCGCGCCCAGCAGGTCACCCCGCCGCCGCGAGCCGGCGAGGGCGACGGCCAGCGGGCCGAGGAACTCCAGCGTCACGGCCAGGCCGAGGCCGATGCGGTCGACCGCGCTGTAGAGGGTGAGGTTCATCGTCCCGAACACGAGCGCCAGCGCCAGGACCAGGCGCCACTGGGCGGCGGTGAACGCGCGCAGGCGCGGTCGCGTGGTCGCGAGCAGCACCACGGCCGCGACCCACTGCCGGATGGCCACGACACCGGCCGGGCCGAGCTGTGGGAACGCCAGGGCCGCGACCGACGCCCCGACCTGGTTGGACAGGCCGCTGCCCGTCATCAGCGCGGCCCCGCGCCGGCGTCCTTCACTCGTCATGTCCCGACTATCGGCGCTGCGGACGCATACGCAAAATGCATCCGACACGTCAGCTATACGCTGACCGCATGGATCTGGAGCTGCGCCACTTGCGGCACTTCGTCGCGGTCGTGGACACCGGGAGCTTCACCGACGCCGCGATCGAGCTGGGTGTCTCCCAGGCCACGGTGTCGCGGACGCTGCTCGCCTTGGAGGGGGTGCTCGGCGTCCGGCTGCTGCACCGGACCAGCCGGACGGTCGAGCCGACCACGGCCGGCGTCACGGTCCTGGCCCGCGCCCGGACCCTGCTGGCCGACGCCGAAACGCTGGTCCACGAGGTCACGACCGGCCACACGCGGCTGCGGCTGGGGCACGCGTGGTCGGCCGTGGGCAAGCACACCGCGGAGTTCCAGCGGCGCTGGCAGGACCGGTACCCGGACGTCGAGCTGCAGCTCGTCCGGACCAACACGGCGACCGGGGGACTGGCCGAAGGCCGCTGCGACCTGGCCGTCGTGCGCACCACCGTCGACACGCGCCGGTACAGCCACGCGCTCGTCGGCCGCGAACGCCGGTGCGTCGCGCTCGCTTCGGACGACCCGTGGGCGCGGCGGCGCTCGATCCGGTTCGCCGAACTGGGGGAGCGCACGCTCGTCGTCGACCGGCGCACCGGCACGACGACGCCGGACCTGTGGCCCGAAGGCAGCCGACCGGCCGTGGAGTACACCCACGACATCGACGACTGGCTGGCGGCGATCGCGACCGGGCGCTGCGTCGGCGTCACGCCGGAGGCGACCGCGGCGCAGTACCGGCGCGACGGCATCCGCTACCGGCCATTGCGCGACGCGGACCTGGTGCCGGTCCGGCTGATCTGGCGCCACCACGACGCGCACCCGGCGACGCACCTGGCCGCCGCCCTGCTGACGGAGCTCTACCGCGGCTGAGCCCGCGCCGGAGCGAGCAGGACACCCAGCGCGACCAGCTCGGTCAGCGCCATCCCGCGTTCGACCAGGCCGAGCGGGATGAGCGTCCACCAGCGGCCGCCGTCGACCGCGGCGACCACGACCGCGCCCAGGATCACCGCGAACCAGGCCAGCGAGGCGATCGCGAGCACCCGGGCCAGCCACCGGCGGCCGGGGGAGCCGGGGAACGCCGTGCGCGCCGCGACCAGCACCGCGAGCGGGAGCGCGACGAACGCCACCACGCTGGCGATCCGGTGCAGCGTGCCGCCGAAGTCCGCGCGGGAGACCGTCGCCCAGTCCGGCTTGGGGAAGGCCACGATGACCAGCAGCCCGACCGTCCACAGTGTCCCCAGCAGGGCCGCGGGCACGGGTAGCCGCCGCTGGCTGTGCAGCACGGCGAGCCCCGCCGCCGAGCCCAGGGCCACCAGGACCACCGCGAGGTCGAACACCCACTTGTGGTCGGACAGGCCGTATTCGCTGATCGTGCGGCGGGTCGCGCTGATCTCGTCGGTCGGCGGGATGACCTGCAGCAGCAGCACCAGCGCGGCACCGATCGCGAGGGCGGCGATGCCGCTCAGCGAAACCGCGAGCGACGTCCGTCGCGCAGGGACCGTGACCATGAACCGACAGTAGCCGAGCAGCGGTTGAACTCCCGGTGAAATGTCCCTTCGGGCGGCCGAAGGTGTGAAAGCGGGGTGAAGGCTGTACGACTTACGGCGGTTACCGTAGCCCGTTTTCGTCCATTACGGTCATCCGCTACCGGTACGTCCGTGCTGTGCCGGCCTCGGTCAAGGAGGTCTTTGCCTGTGGGGAATTCACCAAGAAGACTGGTGCTGGCGGCTTCGGTCGTGGCGCTGGCGGCGGCGTTCGTCGCGTTGCCGGCCGGTACTGCCGGCGCAGCCCAGAACATATTGCGTGCCGACAAGTCGGTACCCCGCTCGTGCTTCGCGAAAGTGCAGCCCAAGGGCACCTCGGGCGTCGATCGCCGCGAGCTGACGTCCACTGTGGACGGCTTGGTGCAGGCCCGGCTGAGGCCGGTCCCGGGCACCGAAGGCGACTGGGACGTCGCCGTGTTCGACAAGGCGACGGGCGCCGTGGTCGCCGCCTCGACGGCGTTGCGCACCCACGAACTCGCCGAGAGCTTCGTGAAGAAGGGGCAGCAGCTCGTCGTCCAGGGCTGCCGCTACGGCGGCCCGGCCGGTCAGGCCCAGCTCGGCGTCGACTTCCTCGCGCTCACGCCGCAGGGCACGCCGACGACCGCGCAGAAGGCGCAGCTGGTCCGCGTCGAGACGCCGACGCGCGCCGACAAGAACAAGCTCACCGCCTCCGGCCTCGACGTCACGGAGAAGGGTGACGCGACCGGCGTCGAAGTCGTCCTCGCCGACGACGCGGACCGCCAGACGCTCAAGAACACCGGCTTCAAGTCGAAGGTGATCGAGGCCGACCTCTCGGCCAAGTCCGTGCAGGACGCCAGGACCGACCGCCAGTACGCCGCGACGACCGCCGCGTCGGCGCTGCCGTCCGGGCGCACGAGCTACCGGCACCTCTACGACTACAACTACGAGATGAAGGAGCTGGCCCGCAAGAACCCGGGCCTGGTCTCGGCGTTCACCATGCCCGAGTCGACGTGGGAAGGCCGCGACGTCGTCGGGATCGAGATCGCCACCGACGTCAAGAACGTCACCGACGGCAAGCCGGTCAACTTCACCATGGGCGTGCACCACGCGCGGGAGTGGCCGGCCGGCGAGCACGTCATGGAATGGGCGTACGAGCTGATCAACGGCTACGCCCACGACAACGCGATCCGGAGCCTGGTCGGCAAGACCCGCAACATCGTCGTGCCGATCATCAACCCGGACGGGTTCGAGATCTCCCGCGAAGCCGAGCCCAAGGGTGACTTCACCCGGTTCGACTACGAGATGAAGCGGAAGAACTGCAACGTCAACGACTCGCCGGCGCAGTACTCCACCGGCGTGTGCAAGGCCAACCCGGCCGGCCGCCTGCGCGGCACCGACCCGAACCGCAACTACGCGGGCTTCTGGGGCGGCAACGGCGCCGAGATCGCCTGGAGCGGCGACACCTTCCGCGGGTCCGCGCCGTTCAGCGAGCCCGAGGTGCGCAACGTCCGGTCGATCGTGTCCTCGCGCCAGGTGACGAACCTGATGACGATGCACACCGTCGCCGCGCTGGTGCTGCGCCCGCCGGGCGTGGCCGACGTCCGCCCGCCGCTGGAGGAGCCGGCCTACAAGGCCCTCGGCGACAAGCTGGCCTCGCGCAACGGCTACACCAGCGAGCCGAGCTGGGCGCTGTACGACACCACGGGCACCACCGAGGACTGGTCGTACTGGGCCACCGGCGGCTGGGGCTTCACCATCGAGGTCGGCGGCAACGGCTTCCACGGGCCGTACGCCGACAGCGTCGTGGCCGAGTACGAGGGCCTGGCCCCCGCGGCCGGCGCCGGCAAGGGCGGCAACCGGCAGGCGTTCCTGGACATGCTGGGCAACGCGGCCGACCCGCAGCAGCACTCGACGCTGATCGGCTCGGCGCCGAAGGGCTACCAGCTCAAGCTGCACAAGACGTTCCAGACGCCGACGTCACCGGTGATCCAGGCCGACGGCTCCACCACGCCGCCGATCTACGTCACCGACGACCTGAACTCGAAGCTCACCACCACCGGCGGGCGGTTCGCCTGGTCGGTCAACCCGTCGACCCGGCCGTACGTGGCCGGCCGCTACGGGCGCGACCCCCAGGGCCCGGCGCAGCAGGGCTTCGCGGTCGCCAACCCGGCCGGTGTCCCGCCGATCAACCAGAACTACCCGGCCGACCCGGCGGGTGACACGTTCACCTTCCACGTCGACGGCCTGCCGAAGGTGGACAACGGGAAGTTCAGCGTCAACATCAACTGGGCGAGCACCGCGACCGACTGGGACCTGTTCGTCTACGACGCGGCGGGCAACCTGGTCAGCTCGTCGGCCAACGGCGGCACGACGTCCGAGCACGCCGTGCTGTTCGACCCGCCGGCCGGCGACTACACGGCCGTGGTGGTCAACTACGACCAGGCCGACCCGGCCACGGTCGACGACTGGACCGGGGACGTCTCGTTCGCGTCGCCGATCCCGCCGACGTACGGGACCAAGGAGGCCTACCAGCTGACCTGCTCGTCGCCGAAGGGCAAGCTGGTCGGTGTGGCGGACGTGTTCGTCGACCGCGGTCAGACGATCGACGTCGGCGAGGTCTGCACCCGCTCCGCGCACGCGCAGAAGCAGCGCGCCTCGGGTGGGGTTCGGTAGCCGGTTCGCAGCCCGTGAAGGCCTCTTCGCTCCGGCGGGGAGGCCTTCACGGCGTTACGGCGAGGGTAATGCCGAGGACCACGAGGATCGTGCCCACGACACGGTTGAGGGCCGGTTTCGCGCGGGCGTACCAACGCTGGGTGGCGGGGGAGGAGAACAGCAGCGCGACGGACAGGTGCCACGCGGTGGACGCGATGATGATCAGCGCGACCGCGGCGAGCTTGACCGCGGTGGGCTCGGTGGGCGGCAGGGCCGCGGTGAGGACGCTGCCGAAGAACGCGGCGGCTTTCGGGTTGGTCAGGTTGCTGACCACGCCTTGGCGGAAGGCGCCGCCGCGTCCGGCCGGCGGGGCCGCGTCCGGCGCCTGGGCTCGCAGCCAGAGCTTCACGCCGAGCCAGGCGAGGTAGGCGCCGCAGACGACGCGCAGCGCCGTGGCCAGCCAGGGTTCGCGCGCCAGCACCGCGCCCAGCCCGAACACCGCGACCGCGGCCAGCAGGCCACCGGCGGCGACCACCCCGAGCGCGACCGCCACGGCGGCCTTGCGGGTGCCGGCGGCGGCGGTGTGCGCGATGAGCACGAAGTTCGGGCCCGGGGAGACCGCGGCCGGGAGGTAGGCCAGCAGGACCGTGCCCAGCGTGGCGGCGGGGTTCACGCCGCCCGGCCGCCTCCGCCGACCACCTGGTCGCGCATGGTCCGCAGCGCCTGGTGATCCACTGTGGACGGATCGGCGGCCAGCCACTCGCCGATCTCGTGCAGGAACTCCTCCGGCGTCATCGGCGCCGCGGGCAGGTCACCCGGGTCCGCCGTGGTCAGGTCGCCGCTGCGGCTCGGGTACACGATCATCGCCCCGCGCAGCGCGACCCCGGGCAGCAGGTCGCGGTAGGCGGCGAGGCTCTCGGCAAGCCGGCTGCCGCCGCCGCGGAACGGGCGGCCGTTGCGCAGCAGCCTGCCGTCCTCGGCCGTCTCGTAGTGCCCCGGCAGCCACAGCTTCGACTCGATCAGCACCAGGCGCTTCCCGCACAGCACGGCGTGGTCGACGTCGGCGAACACCGAGCCCGGCCAGGCGAGGCCGTGGAAGATCCGCGCGCCGGGCAGCCGGGTCAGGTAGGTCTCGAGCAGGTCGGCGGTGAGCCGCTCGGCCAGCTCGTCGCGCTCGCTGCCGGGGGCGCCGAAGACGGTGCGGCCGCCGAACTCCTCGGCGTAGGCCTCGCGGGCCCGGCTCGCCCGCAGGTAGCCGCGGGCCAGGCGCTGGACGAGCAGCGCGGTGCCGGCGGTGAGCAGCAGCCAGACGATGAGCACCGGCGTGCTGAAGCCGACGCCGGTCACCAGCGGCAGCAGCACCAGCACCATCCCGCCCACCGCGGCGACCACCGGCGTGTGCCCGGGCCCGCGGCGGCGGCCGTGGCGCATCCGGGTGTCCTGCCCGGCGAAGTGCCACCAGCTCAGGTCTTCGGCGTCCAGTTCGGGCAGGTCGGGGACGAAACCGGGTTCGTCGCCGAAGCGCCGCCGGGGCCGCGGCCGGACCGGGACGGGCACCACGGTCGCGCCGCCGGAGTCGTAGCGCCCGCGGGCGACGGGGTCGCTCAGGACGTCGTAGGCCTCGCGGAGCAGGCGGAACGTGCCGACGGTACCGCCGGCGTCGGGGTGCATGGTCTTCGCCAGCCGGCGGTAGGCCGTCTTGACGTCGGCCGCCGTGGCGTCCCGGCGGACGCCGAGCACCTCGTAGTAGTCGACCTCGGGCACGCGGGCGTTCACCTCCGGATGGCTGCGCGAAGACTTTATGGGACGCGGTTTCCCGGTCTGCCACCGCCTCTTCGGCGCGTCGGGGTGACGGTCCTCCGGTGCAGGTCAGTGCGGTTGTCCGGAGTTCCGCGGGCCCGCGACTGTCCACTGAGGACGGCGCGTCACTCGGAAGTGTTGCCGCGGCGTGGTTTTGGTGACTTTTCGTAGTGGTGGTTCACTCGAAGAGACGCGAACACGTGTTCGAATCGCCGGGTAATATGGCGGCATGTCCTCCCCCAGACGTGACGGGCCCACCGCCACCCCACCTCGGCAGCGGGCCCGTCACCCCAGCCCGTGCTCGCGCAGCAGGAAGCGCTGGAGCTTCCCGCTCGCGTTGCGCGGCAGCGCGTCGATGAACCGCACCCGGCGCGGGTACTTGTACGGCGCCGCAACGGCTTTGGCGTGCTCCTGCAGGGCGTGCACGACCTCCGGTCCAGGGGTGACGCCCGCGCGCAGCACGACGAAGGCGGTCACGACCGCGCCCCGGTCCGGATCGGGCGTGCCGACGACCGCGCACTCCTCGACGTCCGGGTGGCCGAGCAGCACCTCTTCGACCTCCGGAGCCGCGATGTTGTAACCGGAGGAGACGATCATGTCGTCGCTGCGCGCCACGAACCGGAAGTAGCCGTCGGGTTCGCGGAGGTAGGTGTCGCCGGTGAAGTTCCAGCCGTCGCGGACGTAGTCGGCCTGTCGCGGGTCCTCGAGGTAGCGGCAGCCGGTCGGTCCCCGCACGGCGAGGAACCCGGGGGTGCCGTCGGGTACGGGCGTGCCGTCGACGTCCAGGACGGCGGCGCGGAACCCGGGGACGACGGTGCCGGTCGTGCCCGGCCGGGCGGCCTCGTCGGCGGCGGAGATGAAGACGTGCAGCATCTCCGTGCTGCCGATGCCGTCGATGAGGGGGCGGCCGGCGACGGCGCGGTACTGCTCGGCGACGGCGGCGGGCAGTGCTTCGCCCGCGGAGACGGCGCGGCGTACTCCGGCGAGGAGGGCGCCGTCGCCGGAGCCGAGGATCGCGCGGTAGGCGGTCGGCGCGGTGAACAGCACGGTCACCGCGTGCCCGGCGACGATCGAAGCCAGTTCCTTGGGCGTGGCGCGCTCCACCAGGAGCACGGACGCGCCGGCGTGCAACGGGAAGACGAGGAGGCCGCCCAGGCCGAAGGTGAACGCGAGGGGAGGGGTGCCGCAGAAGAGGTCGTCCGCGGTGGGGCGCACGACGTGGCGCGAGAACGTGTCGGCGATGGCGAGCAGGTCGCGGTGGAAGTGCATGGTCGCCTTGGGTGTCCCGGTGGTGCCGGAGGTGAAGGCGAGCAGCGCGACGTCGTCGGCGGCGGTCGGCACGTCGGCGAAGGTGACCGGGTGCCGGGCGCAGCGTTCGGCGAGCTCGCCGCCGTAGGCGACGACGGGCAAGCCGGGTGGCAGCTCGTCGAGCAGGCGCTCGTCGCACAGGGCGACGGCCGGCCGGGCCCGGTCGACGATCTTGTCGAGCTCGTGGCGCCGCAGCATCGGCATGGTGGCGACGGCGACCGCCCCGGCCTTGAGGACGCCCAGCCAGCAGGCCGCCAGCCACGGCGTGTTGGTGCCGCGCAGCAGCACGCGGTTGCCGGGAACGACCCCGAGCTCGGTGGTGAGGACGTGCGCGACCCGGTTGGCGCGGGCGAGGACCTCGCCGTAGGTCCACGTCTCCTCGAGCGACCGCAGGCACGGGCGGTCGGGTCCGAGGCGGTCGATCGCGCCGTCGAGCAGGGCAGTGGCGGCGTTGAGCCGGTCCGGGTAGTGCAGCTCGGGCAGGTCGAACACGAGCCGCGGCCACTGCCGCTCCGGCGGCAGCCGGTCACGGCAGAACGAGTCGGTGTGCGCGCTGGGAGAAAGCCTCATCGCAACCCCTCGGGTCGACCTGCACCACGAGGAACGTAGCACTCGTTGCGACCGTCGAGAAGGCGCGATGCCGGATCGATGACGGTAGCGACGAGAAAGCGATACCACTCCGTCGACCGGGAGCGGCGCACAGTGACAGCGCACGGCCGCGAGCACGTTTCGGGTGCCTGCGGCGTGGTAGCCCCCGGGCATGGTGAGCGTCGGCTACTTCCTGTCGTCCGAAGAGTTTTCGCCGCGTGAGCTGGTCCGGCAGGCCCGGCTCGCCGAGTCCGCCGGGTTCGAGCGGCTGTGGATCTCCGACCACTTCCACCCCTGGCTCGAGGAGCAGGGGAACAGCCCGTTCGTGTGGTCGGTGATCGGCGCGCTGAGCGAGGTCACGTCGCTGCCCGTCTCCACCGCCGTCACGTGCCCGATCATCCGCCTGCACCCGGCCGTCGTGGCGCAGGCCGCCGCGACCGCCGCCGTGCAGTGCGAGGGCCGGTTCGTGCTCGGCGTCGGCACCGGGGAGGCGCTGAACGAGCACGTCACCGGCGAACAGTGGCCGCCGCCCGCGGTGCGGCTGGAGATGCTCGAAGAGGCGATCGACGTCATCCGCGAGCTGCACACCGGCAAGGAGGTCAACCACCGCGGCCGGTACTACACGGTCGACCACGCCCGGCTCTACACCCTGCCCGACGAGCCGGTGCCGATCTACGTGTCGGCGTTCGGCCCGGCGGCCACCGACCTGGCCGCCCGCGCGGGCGACGGCTTCTGCACGGTGATGCCCGACGCCGACCTGGTGCGCGAGTTCCGGAAAGCCGGCGGTGGCGACAAGCCCGTGCAGGGCGGCCTGAAGGTGTGCTGGGCGGAGTCCGAAGAGGACGGTGTCCGCACGGCACACCGCCGGTGGCGCAACGAACTCCTGCCGGGCAAGCTGCCCTCGACGCTCCCGACCCCGGCCGACTACGCGGCGGCGGCGACCCTGGTGACCGAGGACATGGTCCGCGAGCAGTTCCCGTGCGGCCCGGACGCCGACCGGCACGTGGCAGCGGTGCGCGAGTTCGCCGAGGCCGGGTTCGACGAGGTGTACGTCCAGCAGATCGGCCCGGACCAGGAGCAGTTCTTCGAGGCTTGGCGCACCCAGGTGCTGCCGCGGCTGTGACTCAGGACGCGGCGGGAGCGACGGTGGCGTCCGGCTGGTTCGCGCGTCGCAGCGCGTCGGCCACGAAGCCGTTCGCCTTCAGCTCCTCGACCAGCTCACGCAGGAAATCCACCGTCGCCGGGTCGCGATCCGGTGACGTCCCGACCGCCTGCTGGATCTGCATGAACCGCTCCGGGAGCACCCGCGTCCCCGGGTGGGACGCCGCGTAGGCGGTCATCGGCTGCCGGATCCCGGCTGCCACCTCCAAGCCCTGCTCTTCGAAAACCGCGACGCCGTCCGAGCCGCGCACGACCGTCGCGTGCTCGAGCGTCCGGGTCAGGAACAGGTCGTACGCCGAGCCCTGCTTCACGCCGATCCGGACACCCGGCCGGTCGACGTCGGCGGGCGAGGCGAACGCGGAGCCGTCCGGAACCGCGTACACGCCTTCGATGACGACGTACGGCGCGGTGAACGCCACCGAAGCCGCCCGTGCTGGCTCGATCGCCAGGAAGCACAGGTCGGCCGCACCCGAGGTCAGCGCCTCGAACGACTTGCGGGCCGCGTCGAAGCAGGCGAACTCGACCGGCACGCCCAGCCGCGCGGCCACTTCGCGCGCGATGTCGACGGTGACGCCACCCGGCGAGTCCGGCGTGCCGTGCGCGAGCACGGGGTTGCCGAGGTTGATGGCGGCGCGCAGCGCCCCGGTGGGCGTGAGATCGGCGGCGAGGTCTCCCATGACCGGCGAGGGTAACGGCGGGGGTCGCCTTAGGAGGGGCGAATGTTGCTCACGCCACCGGTGGCTCGTCCGCCGTCGTCAGCGCGAAGGCCGTTTCCTGGTGGTAGACCTCGCCCGGCCGGAGCACCGTGCTCGGGAAGTCCGGCCGGTTCGGCGAGTCCGGGAAGTGCTGCGCCTCCAGCGCGAACCCGGTGAAGGGATCGCCCAGGTGGTTGCCCGAGTAGAACTGCAGCCCGGGCTCGGTCGTCCACATCGTGAGCAGCCGCCCGGACGACGGCTCCCAGACGCGGGCGGCGAACGGCGCACCGTCGTCGAGGACCCAGTTGTGGTCGTAGCCGTGCCCGATCGCCAGCTGGGGATCGGGGTCGCCGAGCCGGGCGCCGAGGGGCGTCGCGCGGCGGAAGTCGAACGGCGTCCCGGCGACCGGTGCCGGGTCGCCCGCCGGGATCAGGTCCTCGTCGACCGGGCAGTAGCGGCTCGCGGCGATCGCGATCGCGTGGTCGTGCACGGTCCCGGCGCCGGCCAGGTTCCAGTAGGTGTGGCTGGTCAGGTTGACGACCGTGGGCGCGTCGGTGGTCGCGCGGTAGGTGATGGTCAGCCGGTCGTCGAGGCGGTAGGTCACCTCGGTGGTCAACCGGCCGGGGTAGCCCTGGTCGCCGTCCGGGCTGACCAGCGTGAGCCGCACGCCGTCGCGGACCGGGACAGCGGACCACACCCGCGTGTCGAACCCGGCCGGCCCGCCGTGCAGGCTGTTCTTCCCGTCGTTGACCGGCACCCGGTGGAGGACGCCGTCGAGGCTGAACGCGCCGCCGGCGATCCGGTTGGCGTACCGGCCGATCACCGCGCCCAGGAAGACCCGCGCGGCGCCCGGCCGGTTGTTCTCGAGGTAGCCCTCGAGGCCGGGGTGGCCGAGGACGACGTCGGCCGGTCGCCCCGACCGGTCCGGCGCTTCGAGCGACTGGATGACTCCGCCGTAGTCCAGCACGCGGACGGTGATCCCGGACCGGGAAAGCGTGTAGCGGTGGACGTCGGTGCCGCCGGCACGGCCGAAGAACTCCCGCGTGAGCTCGGTGGACGTCATCGGCGGCCTCCCCATTGTTAGCGCTAACAGCATGCGGGAGGAGGGCCGCGCGGTCAAGGGTCACTGCTCGCCCGGCGGCTCCGTCCCGAGGAGCTGGTGCGCGCGCAGCGTCATCTGGATCTCCAGCCGCTGCGCGGGATCGGCCAGCCGGTCGCCGAAGAGGTCGCTCAGCTGGCTCACGCGGTAGCGGACGGTCTGCGGGTGCACGCCCAGTGCCTGCGCGATGTCCGGGGTGTTCCCGTTGTGCTCCAGCCAGCTCAGCAACGTCTCGGCGAGCCGGACCTGCTGCTTCACCGTCAGGCCCGCGAACGGTCCCAGGGTCTTCGCCGACAGTGCGTCGAGCAGGAACCGGTCCGCCAGCAGCCAGTGCGTCGCGAGGTGGTCGGCGGTGTGCGTCACCGGCCGGTCGCCGATCAGGCCTTGGCGCACCAAGTCGAGCGTGCGCCGGGCCCAGCGCGACGACGTCCCCGCGTCGGCCGGCCGCACCCGAGGCCCCACCGTCGCGCGCCAGCCCGGCAGCCGGCCTTCGAGGTCCCGCAGGTCGCGGTCCGGGTTCGGGGTCAGCAGGCAGGGTTCGGTGCCTTCGAGGTCGAGCAGGACGTCGTCGGCGACCTGCGGCGCCGGCGCCAGGTGCTGCTCGTCGCGCGGGTCGAGCGCGACGACGGTGACCCACTCGGGCATGGTCCACTTCGCGGCCTTCGCCATCGTGTCCAGGGTCGCCGGCGACGACGGCGGGGTGGCCAGGAGGAGTTCGAGCAGCCGCCGTCGCCGGCGTTCGAGCGTGCCGGTCGCCATCGCCTGCGCCAGCGTGTACCCCTCGACCGAGTACGACGAAATCTCTTCCACGTAGGCGAAGATCGCCTCCGCGCCGACGCACAGGACGGCCGCCGGGAAACGGTGGGCCTGGCCCAGTTCCGCGACGTACCGCCAGGCCGCGCGGCCGCCCGCGCGGTAGGCCGCCTGCAGCGAGTTCAGGCTGCCGCCGTCGTGGTGGACGCGCTTTCCGACCTCCCGGAACAACTTCGGCCAGTTGTCCTCTGTGGACGGAAGATCGTCGATGCTGTCGATGCAGCTGAGCACGGCCTGTTCGATCGCGAGCACGATCATCTTCCCGAACTCGCCTTCGAGGGGCTTGGCGTACTCGGGCACGGCCCGCTGGATCTCCTCGAGGATCCGCCGGGACAGCGGGTCGGCGTGCGGCCGGAACCGGCGCGCGAGCTCGGTGGGCAGCGAGCACCACAGCTGCCGCGCCCGGCCGGTGCCACGGGGGTGCGGGACGGTGATCGTCCGGGTCATGGGCACCCCTTTCCGCGTCGGCGCGAAGGTCATGTACTCACACGAAAACGAGATTGGCAACCGGCTTCCCGCCCGCGGAAGGGGTTCTGTCACGCGGGGACCAAGGGGCGCACGCGGATTTGTCACGCGTCCGACAAGCGGGGAGAACACTCACCGCCGCAAGGGTTTCCGGAATCGGATTTGTGAGCCGGGACCGTATCTTCCCGGCCTCCGGCGGAGTTAGCGTGATCAACCATGCGCGGTCGGAGGAAAACGGGATGACGACGGTCGTTTCCTGGTGTTTCCGCCACGCCGTCGTGGTCGTCGCGCTGTGGCTGACGGCGCTGGCCGGGCTCGGTTTCGCCGTGCTGCACACGGGCGCGGACTTCCGCGACACGGTCGACCTGCCCGCCGCGGACAGCACCGCGGCGGCGAAGCTGCTCCGGAGCACCGGTACCGAAGAAAGCGTCGTTGTCCAGGCGCCGGACGGCCCGATCGACCGCGGCGCGGGCCGGGTGGACCTCGAAACGTTCGCCGCCCGCCTGGCGGCGCTCCCGCACGTCGTCGCCGTCGGCCCGCCGCCCGGCCGGGTGTCACCCGACGGGCGGACCGCGGTGCTGACCATCCGGTTCGACGCGCCGGCCGCGACCCTCGGGCAGGACACCGCGGACGCGCTCGCCGACGCCGTCCGCGACGCCCGCGGCCTCACCGCCGGGGCGTCGGGGGAGCTCGCCGCGATGACGGCGGGAGCGCCGGACCTCGGCAACGCCGGGATCGGCCTGCTCGCCGCGGCCCTCGTGCTGTTCGTGACGTTCCGGTCCCTGACCTGCGTCCTGCTCCCGGTCCTCACCGCCTCGGTGTCGGTCGGCTGCGCGCTCGCCGCCGTCACCCTCCTGTCGCACGTGATGACCGTGCCGAAGATCAGCACCGAGATAGCCGCGCTGCTGGGCCTCGGCGTCGGCGTCGACTACGCGCTGTTCGTGTTGACGCGGTTCCGGCAGGGCCGCCGCGACGGCGCGGACCCGGCGGCCGCACTGGCCGTCGCGGCGGCGACGTCCGGCCGGAGCGTGGTGTTCGCCGGGGTCACCGTGTGCGTCTCGCTGGCCGGGATGCTGACCGTCGGCCTGCCGTTCCTCGACGGGATCGCCGTCGCCGCCGCGGTTTCCGTGCTGCTCACCGCGTCGGCCGCACTGACCCTGCTGCCGGCGTTGCTGCGCCCGGCCGCCCGGCGGATGCGGATCCCCCCGGAAGGTGGCGGCCGCCGGTGGGCCCGGCTCGCGCGGTCGGTGACCCGGCGGCCGGTCCCGTACACGCTCGCCGCGCTGCTGGTCGTGGCCGTCCTCGCGCTGCCGATGACCGGACTGCGGCTCGGCGTCCCGGACGCTTCCCTCGACCCACCCGGCAGTATCACGCGCACGGCGGCGGAGCTGCTGCACGACGGGTTCGGCCCCGGCGTGGGCGCTCCGCTGCTGGTGGTGGGCACGGGAGACGCGTCGCTCGGCACGCTGCGCGAGGCGCTGCTCGCCCGCGCCGAAGTCGGGCCACCCACCCCGCTCCCGGGCGGCGGCTGGCTGCTCACGGCCACCCCGCGCACCGCGCCCGACGACCCGGCCACCGCCGAGCTGCTGCGCTGGGCACGGGCGATGGCCATCACCGTCGGAGGTCCGGACACGCACGTCGGCGGGCCCGTCGCCGCCCGGGCCGACTTCTCCGCGGCCGTCACCGCACGGCTGCCGCTGTTCCTCCTCAGCGTCGTCGGGATTTCGGTCCTGCTGCTGGCCTGGGTGTTCCGCAGCGTCGTGATCCCGCTGACCGCGGCGGTGATGAACCTGCTGACCGCGGCCGCGACGACGGGGGCGGTCGTCTTCGCCTTCGGCGCGCCGATCGAGCCGTACCTGCCGGTGTTCCTGTTCGCCGGGCTGTTCGGGCTGTCGATGGACTACGAGGTCTTCCTCATCGCGCGCGTGCAGGAGGCGTGGCGGCGCCGCGGCGACACCCGGGCGGCGGTCGTCGACGGCGTCGCGGCAACCGGCCGGACCATCACCGCGGCCGCGCTGATCATGGCGCTGGTGTTCGTGGCGTTCGCCTTCGTGGACGCGCGCGTCGTGCGGGAAGCCGGCGTCGGGTTGACGGTCGCGGTGCTCCTCGACGCGGTCGTCGTCCGGTGCGTACTGGTCCCGGCGGTGATGGCGTGGTTCGGCGAGGCCAACTGGTGGTTCCCGCGCCGCCGGCGCGTCGAGGTGGCGCGCGAGCTGGTGGGGAGCGCGCGATGACGCGGCGGACCCTGGTGCTGATCGCGCTCGGCGCGTTCGTCACGACGCTGGACAACACCATCGTCGCGGCCGGCGCGCCGTCGATCGCCCGCGACCTCGCCCTGGACCTCGGGTCGCTGCAGTGGATCGCCCTCGGGTACATGCTCCCGTTCGCCGGGCTGCTGCTGGTGGCGGGAACGTCGATCGACCGCTGGGGCCGGCGGCCGGCGTTGTTCGGCGGGCTGCTCGCGTTCGGGCTCGGCGCGGCGGCCGGCGGGCTGGCGACGTCGGCCGGGTTGCTGGTCGCGGCCCGGGTGGTGCAGGGCGCGGCGGCCGCGTTCCTGGTCCCGGGCCTGCTGAGCCTGCTGCGGGCCAACCTCGACGCGCGGGGCCGGACGCTCGGTGCCGCCGTCTGGACGGCGTGCCTGGCGGCCGCGCTCGCGCTGGGCCCGGCGCTCGGCGGCCTGCTGAGCGAATACCTCGGCTGGGGCTGGATCTTCTTCGTCAACCTGCCCTTCGTGGCGGCGATGCTCGTGCTGCTGCCGGGAACGGTCCCGCGTGGCCGCGACCCGGACGCCCCCAGGCCGGCCGCCGGCGCGATGACCGCCGTGACCGCGAGCCTGGTCCTGCTCACCGCGGCGCTCGTCGAACTCGGCGAGCACCCGCGGACCGGCGTGGCGCTGCTGGCCGGCGGGTGTGTGCTCGGGGCGGCGTTCGTGGTCCGCGAGCGCCGGGCGCCGGCCCGGCTGGTGCCGGCCGAGCTGACCGGCAACCGGGTGTTCGCCGGCTCGCTCGCCGTGCAGGTGCTGTGGGGCCTGGGAATCTCGGGGATCGTCTTCTTCACCCCGTTGCTGCACCAGGACTTCCTCGGTCTCGACCCGGTGCGGGCCGGGCTGCCGCTGGCGCTGGTCGCGGTCGCGGTGGTGGCGGCGACGCCGCTGGTCGCGCGGGCCGTCGACCGGCACGGTCCACATCGGACGGTCGCGGCCGGGCTCGGGGTGGTCGCGGCCGGGCTGCTCGCCCTCGCGGTCGTGAACCACCTCCCGGCGGTCCTCCCGCGGATTCCCGGCCTGGTGCTGATCGGGGCCGGTTCGGCGTTCACGACCCCGCTGACGTCACACGCGCTGGACGTCGTGGCCGAACGTCAGGCGGGTACGGCATCCGGGCTGCTCACGGCGTCTCGCGAACTTTCGAGCGCGCTGGGGGTCGCGCTGATCGGGGCGGTCCTGACCGCCGTGCGAGGGCTGCGGCTCGACGCGGGCGCGCCGCCGGGAACGGCACTGGCCACGGGCTACACGGCGGGTCTGCTCGCCGCGGCCGGGTTGACGCTCGCCGGCGCGCTGCTCGCCGTGCGCGTGTTGCGCGGCCGGTCGGCGGGGACCTCGTCGCCGGGTGACAAACGCGCGGTGCCGTAATCCGTGTGCCGGTGAGTATCGCAATTCGCTTGATTGACAACCGCCCGGGCGCAGCTATTCACTGCGCCGGTAAACGCTCTCTGCGAGGTGTCATGGATACCATTTCCCCGCCGGTTCCCGTCATCGGGGCTGAATCGACGGCCTCACTGGCGACCCTGCTCGGCCAGTGGGCGCGGGTGCTCGGCGACGAGGTCGCGCTGACCCACCTGGACCACCGCGACAGCGTGGACGGCCGGGCGGTCACGCTCACCTGGCGCGAGCTCGACGAGCGCGTCGGCACGGTTGCCGCGCGGTTGAGCGGAATCGCGGCCGCGGGTGACCGGGCGGCGGTGCTGGCCGGGCAGTCCGTGGACTACGTCGTCGCGTTCCTCGGCGCGATCCGGGCCGGGCTGATCGCCGTGCCGCTGTTCGCGCCCGGCCTGCCCGGGCACGCGGGCCGGCTGACCGCCGCGCTCGCCGACTGCGCGCCGAGCGTCGTGCTCACCACGACCGCGGACCTCGACGACGTCCACTCCTTCCTCGCGGACTCGCCGGTCCGGCCGGACGTCGTCGCGGTCGACGCGCTCGCGCCGGCCGAGCCGCGGGACTGGCCGGCGCCGGATCCCGACGCGACCGCGTACCTGCAGTACACCTCGGGTTCCACCCGCACGCCCGCCGGGGTCGTGCTGACGCACCGCAACGTGCTCGCCAACGCGCGGCAGGCGTGCACCGCCTACGGCGTCGAACCCCGGACCACCTCGACGGTCAGCTGGCTGCCGCTCTTCCACGACATGGGCCTGATCCTCGGCATCGGCGCGCCGATGGCCGGTGGCATGGCCTCGGTGCTGATGGACCCGCTGGCGTTCCTCGAACGGCCGTCACGCTGGCTGCGCGCCCTCTCGGCCAGCCCGGGCGCGATCAGCGCGGCGCCCAACTTCGCTTACGCCTACTGCGCTTCCCGCGTGTCGGAGGCCGAGAAGAGCTACCTGGAGCTGAGCCGGGTCGTCTCGCTGATCAACGGCAGCGAACCGGTGCTGCCGGCCACGATCGCGAAGTTCCAGGACGCCTTCGCCGGGTGTGGGCTGCGCCCGGAGGTCCACCGGTCCTCCTACGGGCTGGCCGAGGCGACCGTGCTGGTTTCGGTGTCCGACGCCGGGAAACCGGCCCGGCAGGTCACGTTCGATCGCGACCGCCTCGCCGCCGGGTTCGCGGTGCCCGCGGCGTCGGGGTCGACGCTCGTCTCGTGCGGGCGACCGGCCGGGCAACGGGTGCTGATCGCCGATCCCGTCTCCGGCGAACCGGTCGAGCCGGGCGAGGTCGGCGAGATCCGGGTCAGCGGCCCCAACGTCGGCCGCGGGTACTGGGGCCGGACAGCGTCGTCGGCGACCTTCGGTCTGCCGCCGCTGGACCCGGAAACCGGTGCGGGCTGGCTGGCGACCGGCGACCTCGGCGTCGTCTTCGAAGGCGAGCTGTACGTCACCGGGCGGCTGAAGGACCTGGTCGTCGTCGACGGCCGCAACCACTACCCGCAGGACATCGAGCAGACGGCCGAGGCGCACGACGGTGTCCGGCCGCACTCGGCGGCGGCGTTCGCGATCGGCACCGGCGAGGGGGAGGCCGCGGTCGTCGTGCTGGAACGCGCCAAGGACTCTTCGGCCGGCATCGCCGAGCTGACGGCCGCGCTGCGAGCGGCGGTGTCGGCCGGGCACGGCCTGGGCCTGCACGACGTGGTGGTTCTCCCGCCGGGTGAGGTGCCACGGACGTCGAGCGGCAAGATCAGCCGGGCGCGCTGCCGGAAGTCCTATCTGGACGGTGCGCTGACCGGTCGGCGGCTCGGATGACGACGTCCGGCGCGGTGCGCGCGTGGCTCCTGGATCGGCTCGGTCCGGTGGACCCGGATCGGCCCTTGCAAGAAACCGGACTGTCCTCACGGGACGCCACAGCCCTCGCGGCCGACCTCGGCGAGTTCGTCGGCCGCCCGCTGGACGTCACGCTCGTCTGGCAGTACCCGACGGTCGACGCTCTCGCCGCGTATCTGTCCACAGGGGACTCCGTGGTGACTTCCCCTGCGCAGAGGGAAGAGGAGCCGATCGCGATCGTCGGCCTGGGCTGCCGGCTGCCGGGCGGGATCGACTCGCCGGAGGCGTTCTGGCGGTTCCTGGACTCCGGCGGCGACGGCGTCGGCGATGTTCCCGAAGGCCGTTGGGAGACGTTCGCACCGGCCGGTGACCTGGCGGGACTGCCGCTGCGGGGCGGGTTCCTCGACGACGTCGCCGGGTTCGACGCGGAGTTCTTCGGCATCACCCCGCGCGAGGCCTTGGCCATGGACCCGCAGCAGCGGATCCTCCTGGAGGTCGCGTGGGCGGCGCTGGAGCACGCCGGAATCCCGCCGTCGGGGCTGCGCGGCAGCCGGACCGGCGTCTTCGTCGGGCTGTCGGCCACCGAGTACGGCTCGCTGACGATGACCGACGTCGCCGGCGTCGACGTCTGGTCGGGCACGGGCGCGGCGGCGAGCATCGCGGCGAACCGGCTGTCGTACCTGCTCGACCTGCGCGGCCCGAGCCTGACGCTGGACACGGCGTGTTCGTCGTCGCTGGTGGCGGTGCACCAGGCGATGCAGAGCCTGCGTCGCGGCGAGAGCGAGATCGCGCTGGCGGCCGGCGTGAACGTGCTGCTGGCGCCGGGCATCACGGCGGGCTTCCACCGCGCCGGGGTGCTGGCCGCGGACGGCCACTGCAAGCCGTTCGCGGCGGCCGCCGACGGCATCGCCCGGGGTGAGGGGTGCGGGGTCGTCGTGCTGAAGCCGTTGCGAGCGGCTCGTGGTGACCGGATCCTGGCGGTGCTGCGCGGCAGCGCGGTGAATTCCGACGGCCGGTCGAACGGCTTGACGGCCCCGAACCCGTTGGCGCAGGCGGAGTTGCTGCGTTCGGCTTATGGATCGTCCGGGGTCGAACCGTCCTCGGTGGACTATGTGGAGGCGCACGGAACGGGAACGCCGTTGGGCGACCCGTTGGAGGCGGGCGCGCTGTCGGCGGTGCTGGGGCGGCCGGTCGATCGCCCGTTGCTGCTGGGGTCGGTGAAGAGCAACCTGGGCCACCTCGAAGGGGCGGCGGGCATCGCGGGGTTGCTGAAGGTGGTGCTGGCGATGACGCATCGGCGGCTGCCGCCGACCTTAGGGTTCCGGGAGCCGAACCCGCACATCGACTTCACGGGGTTGCGGGTGGTGACGTCGCCGACGGAGTGGCCGCGCTACTCGGGCACGGCCCGCGCGGGGGTGTCGGCGTTCGGTTTCGGTGGGACGAACGCGCACGTAGTGGTCGAGGAATGGCCGGCGGCGGCGTTCCCGGTGCGGGTGCCCCCGGAGGCCGCGGGGCCGGCGGTGTTCGCGCTGTCGGCCCGGTCGGGTTCGGTGTTACGGGCCCGGGCGGGCGAGCTGGCGGAGTGGCTCGAGGGGTCCGCGGAGGTGCCGTTGGGTGCGGTGGCATCGACGCTGGCGCACGGACGGGAGCACTTGCCGGTGCGCGGAGCGGTGGTGGGAGAGACCCGCGCCGAGGTGGTGGACGGGCTACGGGAGCTGGCCGCGGGGCGAGGCTTGGTGGGGGAGCCGGCCACGGGGGTCGGCAGCCGGGGCCTGGCCGCGGGGGTGGCTCGCGTGCCGGTTGCCGAGCGTGGTTTGGCGGCCGCCGCTGCCAACCCAGCGGCCGGCAGCGGCCCGGTGGGCAAGCCGGGCAGCGGCTCCGGCGACCTGGCCGTGGGCGTGGCTCGCGAGCCGGTCGCCGAGCGTGGTTTGGTGACCTCCCCTGCCAACCCAGCGGTCGGCAGCGGCTCCGGCGACCTGGCCGCGGGCGTGGCTCGCAAGCCGGTCCGCGGCCCCGGCGAAGCCGGTGATCCCGTCTTCGTCTTCTCCGGCTACGGCTCCCACTGGCCCGGCATGGGCCGATCCTTCCTCCGGACCGAACCCGCCTTCCAAGCCGCCGTCGACGCCCTCGATCCGGTCTTCCGCGCCGAAACCGGCTCGACGCTGCGAGACCTCCTCGAAGGCGAACCCGGCGACCTGGCCACCACCCAGCTCACCCTCTTCGGCATGCAACTCGCCCTCGCCGGCCTCTGGCGCGCCCACGGGGTCGTCCCCGCCGCCGTTGTCGGGCACTCCATGGGCGAGGTTGCCGCCGCCGTGGTGGCCGGCGCCCTCGATCCCGCCGACGGCCTGCGCGTCATGGCGACGAGGGCACGCCTGCTCGCCGAACTCGATCAGGGCGGCGAAGGCGCTATGGCCGTCGTCGAACTCTCGCCACAAGAACTCGCCCAATTCCCCGAAGTCACCGTCGCCGTCTACGCCTCGCCGACCCAGTGCACCGTCAGCGGGGCCGCCGACCAGGTCGATGCCCTCGTCGAGCACGCCGAACGCCTGGGCCGGCTCGCCCGGCGGCTCGCCGTCGGCGGGGCCGGGCACTCCGCCGCCGTCGACGCCGTGCTCGACCGGTTCCGGGTCGAAATCCAGCCGCGCAAGCCCGAGATCCCCTGCTACACCACGGTTCTCGACAACCCCAGAGAAACACCGGCCTTCGACGTCGAGTACTGGGCCGCGAACCTCCGCCGTCCGGTGCGGTTCAGCCAAGCGCTGACCGCCGCGGCCGAAGACGGGCACTCCGTCTTCATCGAAGTCGCCCCGCACCCCGTCGCCCTCGCCGCTGTCGAACAGACCACCGGCGCACGAGCCCTGCCCTCCGCGAGCCGGAAGTTCGACGAACGGGCCGCCTTCCTCACCACCCTCGCCCGGCTGCACGTCGACGGCCGTCCCGGCGCCCTGGCCGCCCGACCGAGGACGACCCCGGTCGACCTGCCCGGACCGGTCTGGCGCCACCAGACCTTCTGGCCCAAACGCCGTGCGCGAACCCACGGCGGCCACCCGCTGCTGGGTGTCCACATCGAACACCCGGACGGCGACCTGTGGCGGGGAGACGTCGGCACCGAAGCACACCCCTGGCTCGCCGACCACACGGTCCGGGGCACGCCGGTGTTCCCCGCCACCGGCTTCCTCGAACTGGCTCTCGCCGCCGCACCGGGCGGCCGCGTCCGGGATCTCGAACTCCGCGAGGTCCTCGAACTCGGCGACCACACGGAAGTGACGACCAGCCGCACCGGTACCGAATTCAGCGTCCACGCCAAGACGAACGGCGAATGGATCCGCCACGCCACCGCGCGCATCGAGCCCGGCGGGACCCCGTCGGCACCGCTCGGCGCGACCGCCGGCGAACGCCTCGACCTCTACCGCGTCCTGACCGAACTGGGCCAGGACTACGGCCCGGCCTTCCGCGGCCTGCGCACCGTCGTCGCCGCCGACGGCAAAGCCTCCGCCGAAATCGTCCAGCCCGAGGACCACCCCGCCTACCGGCTCCACCCCGCCCTCGCCGACGCCTGCCTGCACGCGCTCGCCGCGGCCGTCGGCGACTCCGATGCCCTCTACCTGCCGCTCACCATCGGCGAGGTGGTCCTGGCCGGCGAACCGCGCCACGGGGTGCGGGTGGACGCCGTCCTCACCTCGCGGGACCCGTCCGGGGACGGCCTGCTCGGCAGCGTCCAGCTCGTCGACGCCGACGACACCGTCCTGGTCGAGTTCCGTGACGTCTACTGCCGCCGTTTCCGCGACGCGGCACTGGACCGGCTGCTGTACGAGGCCGCCTGGCAGCAGGTGGACCTCCCCGCCGCGCCGGAGCGGGCGGAGCGCTGGATCGAGCTCACCGAAGACACCCTCAAGGGCCGGCGGTGGGAAGACCCGACCGAGGTGCTCATCCACCTCGACAGCGAAGACGACCCCGTTCCGGAACGGGCCAGGAACCTGGTCGGGACGCTGGCCGAAGTCGTCGCCGAGCTGGCCGAACTGCCGCGGCCGCCCCGGTTGTGGCTGGTCACGACCGGCGCCCAGGCCATCGAACCCGGCGAGCGCGGTGACCCAAGCCTGGCCGCCCTGCGCGGGTTCGTCCGCGTACTCGCCTTCGAACACCCCGAACTCCGCGTCAGCGCGGTCGACTTCGACGCCGGACCCGATCCGGCCCGGCTGTGGGTCGGGCAGCTGCGTGACGAGGTCCGCGCGGACGGCCCCGACGACGAAGTCGCCTGGCGCGAAGGCGTCCGGTACGTGCGGCGGCTGGCCCGCCCCGAGCCCGGCGACCGCGTGCGCGAGCCGGTCCGCGACGGCGCCTACGTCATCACCGGTGGGCTCGGCGGTCTCGGCCTGGTCGCGGCGAAGTGGCTGGCCGAGCGCGGGGCGACGCGGGTGGTGCTCAACGGCCGCCGCGCCGCGCCCGCGCCGGACCTGGGGATCGACGTCCGCGTCGTGCCCGGCGACATCGCCGGGCCCGGCACGGCCGAAGCGCTGGTCGCGGCGGCCGTCGACGGCGGCGTGCCGTTGCGCGGGGTGCTGCACGCCGCCGGGGTCCTCGCCGACGGCGCCGCGATCAGCCTGGACGCCGCCGCGCTCGACGCCGTCTGGCGGCCGAAGGCGCTCGGCGCCTGGCGGCTGCACGAGGCGACCGCCGGGCACGACCTCGACTGGTGGCTCGTGTACTCGTCGGCGGCCGCGCTGTTCGGCTCGCCCGGCCAGGCCGCCTACGCGACCGCCAACGCCTGGGCCGACGCCCTGGTCGCGTGGCGGCGGGCGCAAGACCTCCCGGCCGCGACGATCGAATGGGGCGCCTGGGGTGAAGTCGGCGCCGCGGCCGGGTCGCGCAACCCGGTGCTCGAGCCGCTCGTGACCGAGGAAGCGCTGTCGGCGCTGGACGCCGTCCTCGCGCGCGACCGGCAGACGACCGGTGTCGCCCGGGTCGACGCCGGGACGGTCCTGGAGCTGTTCCCGCGGCTGGCCGAGCGGCCGTTCTTCGGGCTGTTCGCGCCGCGCACCGGACCGTCCACTTGGGACGGGCTGGACGCGCTGCGGGCCGGGCCGGCGGAAACCGCCCGCCGGGCGATCGCCGACCACCTGGCCGGGCTCGTCGCGGGGGTGCTCGGTTACGCCGACGTCGAGCGGGACGTGCCGCTCACCCGGCTCGGTCTCGACTCGCTGTCGGCGATGCGCGCCCGTGGCGCGGTGGAACGCGACTTCGGCCTGCCGCTGCCGATCCCGCTGCTCCTGCGGGGCGCCAGCCTGGCCGAGCTCGCCGCCCACCTCGCCGGACAAGCCGGCTTCGGCACGGCCGAAGCCGAGCCGGTCACCGCCGGGCCGCGCGACCCCGCCGAACGGTGGGTGGCCCGGCATTGGCGGGCCGAGCTGGGCGGCCCGGAACCCGGGGTGCACGACGACTTCTACGCCGTCGGTGGCGATCCGGACAGCGCGCGGCGGCTGCGGGCGGTGTTCGCCGAGCAGCTGGGCGCGGTGCCCCCGGTGGAGCGGCTGTTCGCCACGCCGACCGTCGCCGCGCTGGCCGACCTGCTGCGCGCGGAACTCGAAGGCCACGGCGGCGGCCCGGTGCGGCTGCTGCGCGACGGCGTCGCCGAGCCGCTGTTCCTGTTCCACCCCGCGGGCGGCCCGACGAGCGTGTACCGCGAGCTCGTCCGGCTGCTGCCGGAGGGGCATCCGGTCTACGGGCTGGAGCGGATCGACGACGAGGACACCGTCGAGGCCAAGGCCGCGTGCTACGCCGAGCTGATCCGCGAGATCCAGCCGCGGGGCCCGTACCGGCTGGGCGGCTGGTCGTTCGGCGGCTGCCTCGCCTACGAGACGGCGCGGCGGCTGGACGGTCCGGTCGACGTCGTCGTCCTGATCGACTCGATCCTGCCGCTGCCCGCGGCGGGGAAGCCCGCGGACCTGCTGCTGGACCGCTTCGACCGGTTCGCCGAGCACGTGTCGCGGACCTACGGCGTCCCGTTCGCGATTCCGCGCGCCGAACTGGCCACTTTGGACGAGGGCGCGCAGATCCGCTGGGTGATGCAAAACCTCGCCGAGCAAGTCCCGGATCTCGGTGCCGGCGTCCTGCGGCACCAGTACGAGTCCTATGTGGACGCGCGGGTGGCCGAGCGGTACACACCCCAGCGGTACGACGGCCGGGTGCTGTTGCTGCGGGCCCAGGAACCACACCCGCTGACGACCACTTTGGACCCCCGGTACCTGCGCACGGACGACACCCTGGGCTGGGACGAGTACTGCACCGACCTCGAAGTCGTCCGGGTGCCGGGCGACCACGTCTCGATGATCGACCCGCCGCACGTCGCGGTGATCGCCGCCGCGCTCGCGGCCCGGCTGGGAGCAGGAGTGCGGTGATGGACGAACTCATGCCGACCACGGCGTTCCGGATCGCCGATCTCGCGGCGCGCCAGGACGAAGCCGTCCGGATCGCCGAGAAGCGGGCCGTCGACCGCCAGCACGCGAAGGGCAAGCTCACCGCGCGCGAGCGGATCGGGCTGCTGCTCGACCCCGGCTCGTTCGTCGAGCTGGACCAGTTCGCGCGGCACCGGTGCGCGGAGTTCGGGATGGACGCCAACCGCCCCTACGGCGACGGCGTCGTCACCGGGCACGGGACCGTCGACGGGCGGCAGATCTGCGTCTTCTCCCAGGACTTCACCGTTTTCGGCGGCAGCATGGGCGAAGTCTCCGGCGAGAAGGTCCTCAAGGTGATGGACCTGGCCATGGCGCTCGGCTGCCCGGTCGTCGGGATCAACGACTCCGGCGGCGCGCGCATCCAGGAAGGCGTCGTCTCGCTGGCCTACTACGCCGAGCTGGGGCGGCGCAACGCCCACGCGTCCGGGGTCGTCCCGCAGATCTCGATGATCATGGGCCCGTGCGCGGGCGGCGCCGTCTACGCGCCGGCCATCACCGACTTCACCGTCATGGTCGACGAAACCTCGCACATGTTCGTCACCGGCCCGGACGTCGTGCACGCGGTGACGGGCGAGCGCGTCACCGCGCAGGAACTCGGCGGTGCGGCCGTGCAGAGCGAGATCGCCGGCAACGCCCACCACCGGGCCGCCGACGAGCAGGACGCGATCGAGTGGGTGCAGACGCTGCTCGGCTACCTTCCGGCCAACAACCTCGACCCGGCGCCGGAGTACGCCGACGACACCAGCTCCGTCGTCACCCCCGCCGACCTGGAGCTCGACCGGCTGGTGCCGGACTCGCCGAACCAGACCTACGACATGACCGAGCTGATCGCCCGGCTGGTCGACGACGGCGAGTACGCGGAAGTCCACAGTACGTTCGCGCCCAACATGATCTGCGCGTTCGGCCGCGTCCAGGGCCGCACGGTCGGCGTCGTCGCCAACCAGCCGCGGCACCAGGCCGGCGTGCTCGACATCGACGCCTCGGAGAAGGCCGCGCGGTTCGTGCGCTTCTGCGACGCCTTCTCGATCCCGCTGCTCACCCTCGCCGACGTCCCCGGCTACCTGCCGGGCAGCGACCAGGAACGCGGCGGCATCATCCGCCGCGGCGCCAAACTGATCTACGCCTACTCCGAAGCCACCGTGCCGAAGGTGACGGTGGTGGTCCGCAAGGCCTACGGCGGCGGGTACGCGGTGATGGGTTCCAAGCACCTCGGCGCCGACGTCACCCTCGCCTGGCCCACCGCCGAAATCGCCGTGATGGGCGCGGAAGGTGCGGTGCAGGTGCTCTACCGCCGCGAGCTGGCCGAGCTGCCGCCGGACCGGCGGGCCGCGGCGCGCAGACGGCTCACCGAGGAGTACCGCAAGCGCCACACCGGCCCCTACCTGGCCGCCGAACGCGGTTACGTCGACCAGGTCGTGACGCCGTCGCAGACCCGGCTGCAGGTCGCGCGCGCCCTGCGCACCCTGCGGACCAAACGGCAGACCCTGCCGGCCAAGAAGCACGGAAACATCCCCCTGTGAAGGAGCGGCGATGAGAGCGACACTGCTGACGCTGGTCGTGCTGATCCTGGTCGCGAGCGGTGTCACCGCCGCCCAGGCGAGCCCGGTCGTGGCCGACGACGGCGCGAAAGTCGTCCAGGAGACCTGGCTCGACGCCCGGACCGTGGACCTCAAGATCGATTCCCCGGCGCTGGGCACCACCGGGATGGTCCGGCTGATCGTGCCGGCCGGCTGGGCGTCGCAACCGACGCGGACCTGGCCGGTGCTGTTCCTGCTGCACGGGTGCTGCGAGCCCGTCGACTACAAGTCGTGGGACCAGTTCACCGACGTCAAGGCGTTCACCGCGACCAAGGACGCCCTCGTCGTGATGCCGAGCGACGGCCCGGCCGGGATGTACACGAAGTGGTGGAACTTCGGGCTGTCGGCCAAACCCGACTGGGACACCTTCCACACCGCCGAAGTCCGCCAGATCGTCGAACGCGGCTACCACGGCGGCACCCGCCGCGCGATCGCCGGGCTGTCGATCGGCGGCTACGGCGCCATGGCGTACGCCTTCCAGCACAAGGGGATGTTCGCCGCGGCGGCGTCGTACTCCGGCGTGCCGAACACGCTCTACCCGGGCATCCCGGTCTGGATCATCGGCATCCTCGCCCGCGCCGGGATCTTCAACTACCTGAACCTGTGGGGCGACTCCTTCGGGATGCAGCCGATCTGGTCGTCGCACAACCCCTACGACCACGTCCAGGACCTGCGCGGTATGGCGCTCTACATCTCTTGCGGCAACGGGCAGACCGGGCCGCTCGACCCGCCCGGGCAGTCCGACGTCCTCGAACCGTCGGCGTTGCTTTCGTCGCAGAGTTTCACCGACAAGCTGCGCCAGGCCGGCATCCCGGCGACGGTCGACTACTACGGGCCGGGCACGCACAGCTGGCCGTACTGGCAGCGGGCCCTGCACAACTCGTGGCCGGTCCTGGCCGGCGCGCTCGGACTCCCCGCCTGAGCGTTCTTCCTTTCCCCGATGGAGGTTGTGGTGAAGTCTGTCCCCTTGCGACGCGTGCTGTCCGCGCTCCTGGGCGTCTCCCTGGCGGCGCTGGGAGTCGTGGCCGCGAGCCCGCCGGCCGGTGCCGCGGCGGCGCCGATCCTGCCCGGCCCGTTCGACGACTCGTTCTACACCCCGCCGTCGCCGCTGCCGGCCGGCAAGCCCGGTGACGTCCTGCGCTGGCGCCCGACGGTGCCGCTGCTGAACGCCGGCAACGCCGACGCCTGGCAGGTCATGTACCTCTCGACCAACGCCCGCGGCCTGCCGGACGCGGTCACCGGCACGATCCTGGTGCCGAAGGGCAAGGACCCGGCCCAGGCACCGATCGTCGGCTACGCGGTCGGCACGCAGGGCCCGGCGTTCAAGTGCACGGCGTCCAAGGCGATGGAACGCGGCACGCTCTACGACCAGCCGGCCATCAACGACTCGCTGTCCAGCGGGTTCGCCGTCGCCGTGACCGACTACGAGGGCTACTCGCCGACGACCACGCCGACGTACATCACCGGCCAGTCCGAAGGACCGGCCGTGATCGACTCGGTGCGGGCCGCGCAGAACCTCCCGGCCGCCAAGCTGGCCAAGGCCGCCAAGGTGATCTTCCAGGGATACTCGCAAGGCGGCGGCGGATCGATGTGGGCGGGGGAGAAGGCACCGGCCTACGCGCCGGAGCTGAACGTCGTCGGCGTCGTCGCGGGCGGCGTGCCCGCCGACCTGACCGAAGTCGCGAAAGGACTGGACGGCTACATCGGGTTCGGGTTCCTCGCGTTCGCCGCGGTCGGGCTCGACGCCGCGTACCCCGAGCTGAAGCTCGACTCGTTCCTCAACGACACCGGGCGGCAGCAGCTGAACGACGCGAAGAAGAACGCGTGCGTCGCGGAACTGCTGCTGAACTACTCGTTCAAGAAGATCAGCGACTACACGACCTCGAACCCCCTGGGAACGCCGCAGTGGCAGGCGCGGCTCGCGCAGAACAAGCTGGGCGCGAACCCGCCGCGGGTGCCGGTGTTCCAGTACCACGCGAGCACCGACGAGATCGTCAACACCCCGCAGGCGGAGGCGCTGCACCGGGCGTACTGCGCGGCCGGGGTCCGGGAGCAGTGGCAGACCTACGTTTCCGACCACGCCACCGGAATCCTGGCCGGGAACGGGGATGCCCACCAGTGGATCGTCAAGCGGTTCGCCGGTGAGCAGGCCCCGTCCAACTGCTGAGCGTCAGAGCTTGCCCGCGGCGAAGGCGGCGGCGTCGGAGGCGTCGCCGCCATAGCTCAGGTGCGCCAGGAAGTTCGCGCCGCCCGGCTGGCAGATCGGGTCGCCGTCGGCGCAGTAGTCCTTGGTGCGGCTCTGGTAGGTCCCGATCACCTGACGGCCGATCGCGCGGATCGGGTTGCCGAACAGCAGCACGGCCGCGACCCGCGGGGCCAGCTCCGCCGGGATGGCCGCGACGATCGGGCCGCCGACGACCGCGCCGTCGCTGCTGACACCGATGGAGTTGTCGACGACGTTGGCGCCCTGGGAGTAGCCGACCAGGACGAACCGCTGCTGCGGGCACGCCGCGGCCTGCGCCTTGACGTGGTTGACCAGGTCGGTGTTGCCCTTCTGCACCGATGCCGGCTCGCCGAGGTCGGCGGGGTAGTCGACCCGGTAGCTGCTCAGCGATCGCGGTCGCAGCCGGTCCTGCACGGCCTGGTAGACGGGGTCGCCGACGATCAGCCCGAGCGTGCCGGGTTCGAACGTGCCGCGGGCGACCGGCACGTCGACGTCGGTGCAGGGCGCGGCCGACGCCGCCGGGGCGGTGGCGACGGTGACGGCGAGACCGGCGGCGGCGAGGCCGATCGTGACGGCGGAAGAAAGCAGACGATTCATGGTTGATCCCACCTCTGCTGGGAAACGGAATGTCCGCAAACGCTTTCTCGAAATGCGCTTAAAAGCAAGAGAATCTTCGGTCGGCCGGGCGGAGTTGTTCGGCCGGTGACAATCAGTCCTATGTGGATACTCAGCCGACGGCGTCGACGCGGTCCAGCAGGGCGGGGTCGAGCCCGCGCAGGGCGGCCATCACGAACCCGGTGGCCAGCTCGCCCGCCGCGATCGGGTCGACGCCGGGGGAGTGGGAGACGTGCATCGCGGCCCGGCCGACCAGGCCGACCATCATCGCGGCCAGCAGGTCCGCGCCGGGGCCGGGCGTGCGGTTGTGGGCGAGCAGGTGCTCGCGGACGCGGTCGACGACGTGCGTCGTGACCGTGTCGGCCAGCGCGCGGCGCTCGTCCGACATCTCGTCGACGGCGGAGTCGAACAGCATCCGGAAGCTGTCCGGGTGCGCGCCGGCGTAGCGGAACATCGCCATCACGGCGAGCCGGACGCGGTCTTCGAGGGGGCTCGCGCTCGCGGTTTCGTACGCGGTGAGGACCCAATTCCGCAGCGCGGCGACTTCGCGGCTCACGGTGGCGCGGAAAAGGGCGGCCTTGTCCCCGAAATGCGCGTACAGCGTCGGTTTCGTGGAATCGGCGCGGGCGGCGATCAGGTCCATGGTGGCCTGGGCGTACCCGCGTTCGGCGAACACCGCGCGGGCGGCGTCGAGCAGCTCGCCGTCGGTGGGTCGGGCGGCCGGGCTCCGGCGCGTGCTGGATCGATCAGGGGACCGCGGCCTGCTCATGGAGGTGTACTGTACGGTCTCGCTGCTTTACCGCTCGGTAAAGCTCACCCGCCCCGCGAAGGGAGCCCGGTGTCCGGCGACCAAGCTCGGCAGCAAATCCCGGTGGCGCACGAGGTTTCCGGACGCGCGGAGCTGGCCGCGCTCATGCGTCCGGCGATCCCGTCGCTGGTGGAGTGGATCGTCCGGGAGGTGTGGCAGGCCGTCCCGGTGTACGCCCGGCACGGCCGTGTGACCCGGCACGGGGTCGAGTGCGCGGTGGTCCTGTTCGTCGACCTGGTCGAGGACCCGCTGGCGCCGCGGGAGCGGCTCTACGAGACGTGCCGCCGGCTGGGCGCGGGCGAGGCCTACGAGGGCCGGACCCTCGACGACCTGCAGGCAGCGTACCGGGTCGGCACGCGCGCGGGCTGGCGCTGGATCATGCGCCTGGGCCGCCGGCAGCGGCTGTCGTCGGCGGTGATGGCGCGCCTCGCGGAGATGCTGTTCGGCTACGCGGACGACCTGGCGCGGATGTCGATCCGCGGGCACCGCGAGGCGGAGGCGGAGCTCGGCGGCACGCGGGCGGGCCTGCGCCGTCGCCTGCTGCGCCTGATCACCGGCCCGGTGGCGCCGACGGACGCGGTCGTCGCCGAACTCGCGACGGCGGCCGGGTGGCCGGTGCCCGGCGAGGTGGCGGCCGTCGTCCTCGAGGCACCGGTGGAACCGTGCTGGGGGCCCGAGGTGCTGGCCGACCTCGAACCGCCGCAGCCCTGCCTGGTGGTGCCGGCGCCGGCGGACGCGCGGTTCCTCGCCGCCCTGGATGTCCGGGTCGCGGTCGGGCCGCCGGTCGCGCCTTCGGCGTCGGCGCAGTCGCTGCGCTGGGCGCGGACGACGTTGCGGCTGGTGGGTGAAGGCGCGTTGCCGGACGTCCCGGTGACGTGGTGCGCGAAGCACCTGACGACGTTGTGGTTGCTCTGCGACCCGGCCCTGGCGGACCAGGTGGGCCGCCAGGAACTGGCGCCGCTGGCCGGCTTCCCGGACCGCACCCGGCGCCGGTTGAGCGAGACTTTGCTGTCGTGGCTGGAAAACGGCGGGAACTCGGAGAAGATCGCGGTGGACCTGTCGGTGCACCCGCAGACGGTCCGGTACCGCGTGCGCCAGCTGAAGGAGGCGTTCGGCGAGCGGCTGGAGGATGCCGAGACGCGGTTCGCGATGCAGGCCGCGTTGCGCGCCTCGGCTCTCCGGCTCCCGGACCTCAGCCCTTGACCAGGGCGGTGACGGCTTCGGCGAGGGGTGTCGTCGGGCGGCCGATCAGGCGGCGGAGGTCGCCGGAGTCCGACGTCAGCTCGCCCTCGGCGATGCCGCGGTCGGCGTCGGCCAGCATGGCCGCGACCGGCTCCGGGAGCCCGGCGCCGACCAGGACCTTGCGGTACTGCTCGACCGGCAGGTCCTGGTAGGCGACCGGCTTGCCCGCCGCGGCCGTCACGGCGGCGGCGAGGTCGGCGTAGCTCCACGGCTCGTCGCCGGCCAGCTCGTACACCTGGCCCTCGTGCCCTTCGCCGGTCAGGACCTCGACGGCCGCTTCCGCGAAGTCGGCCCGCGGGACGCCGCCCAGCTTGCCCTCGCCGGCGCTGCCGACGAAGGACCCGACGGCGAGTGCTTGGCCGATCGTCTGCGCGTAGTTCTCGGTGTACCAGCCGTTGCGCAGGAAGGTGAACGGCAGACCCGAAGCGCGGATGGCGTCCTCGGTGGCCTTGTGGTCGGGCGCGAGGGACAGCGTGGTCGTGTCGGCGGCCAGGACGCCCGTGTAGGCGAGGTGGCCGACGCCGGCCTCGCGCGCGGCAGCGACGACGGCTTCGTGCTGCGCCAGCCGCTGCCCGGGCGTGCTGCTGGAGATGAGCAGCACCTTGTCCGCGCCGGCGAAGGCCGCGACGAGGCTCGCCGGGTCGTCGTAGTCGGCTCGCCGCACCTGCACGCCCCGCGCGGCGAACTCGGCGGCCTTCGCGGGATCGCGTACGGCGGCGACGACCTCGCCGGGCGCGACCTTCTTCAGCAAGCCCTCCACGACCAGGCGGCCGAGCTGGCCGGTGGCACCGGTGACCACGATCATCTGCTGCTCCTCGCTCTTCGCTGTGCTTACCATCAGAGTGTACTAACTTTTCGAAAGTGCAAACTGTTGGTGAGCATCCTCACCTGGGCTTGTGCGGCGGGGGAGGTACCGTTGACCCCATGAGCGAGTGGCTGGACGAGCACGGGCAGGTGCTGTACGACGTGTTCGCGCAGGCGTGCACGTCCCGGACGACGCTCGAGCACATCACCGGCCGCTGGGGAATCCTGGCGATGGCCGCCCTCCACGACGGCACGCTCCGGTTCAACGCCCTGCGCCGGCGGGTGTCCGGGGTGAGCGAGAAGATGCTGGCCCAGACGCTGCAGGCCCTGGAGCGCGACGGGTTCGTCCACCGCGAGGCCCAGCCGACGATCCCACCGAAGGTCGAGTACAGCTTGACCCCGCGCGGCCGCCGCACGGCGGCGCTGCTGCTGGCGCTGATCGAGGACGTCGAGGGTCAGATGCCCGAGGTGATGGCGGCGAATGCGGAGTACGACGCGGCGAAGCGTGAGGCGTAACGCGTTCTAGTTCGACTCGACAAGTCGCGCCGGGTCGGCTCCCGGGAGCCTTGCCCAAAGTTGGAACGTGTTCTAGTTTTGGGGAGTGAAGACCGATCTGGGCCTGTCCGGTGCCGTAGTCCTGGTGACCGGGGGTGTCCGCGGCGTGGGCCGGGGCATCACCGACGTCTTCCTCGCCCACGGCGCCCACGTGGTCACCTGCGCCCGGCGCGAAACCGCCACCACAGCCGAGTTCGTCCAGTGCGACGTCCGGGACGAAACCCAGGTCAAGTCCCTCATCGACGGGATCGTCCACAACCACGGCCGCCTCGACGTCGTCGTCAACAACGCCGGTGGTGCCCCGTACGCGCCCGCCGCGGAGGCGTCTACGCGGTTGCACGACAAGATCGTCCAGCTGAACCTGCTCACCCCGCTCCTGGTCTCCCAGCACGCCAACGCCGTCATGCAACGCCAGGACGGAGGCGGCTCCATCGTGATGATCTCCAGCGTCAGCGGCACGCGCGCGTCGCCCGGGACCGCCGCCTACGGGGCCGCCAAGGCCGGGCTCGACAACCTCGCCGCCAGCCTCGCCGTCGAGTGGGCTCCGAAAGTGCGGGTCAACACCCTCGACGTCGGCATGGTGCGCACCGAACAGGCCCACCTGCACTACGGCAGCGAGGCCGCCGTCGAAGCGGTCGGGAAGACCGTGCCGCTGGGGCGGCTGGCCGAGCCGGCGGAAGTGGGCGCCTGCGCCGCCTTCCTCGCCTCCGGCCTGGCTTCCTACGTCTCCGGCGCGACCCTGCTCGTGCACGGCGGCGGAGAGGTCCCGGCGTTCCTCGCCGCGGCCGACGTCAACCAACGGGAGGATTCGTGAGCGGGTTGTGCCAGGACCGGGTGGTCGTGGTGACCGGCGCCGGCCGCGGCATCGGGCGGGCCCACGCCCTCGCCTTCGCCGCCGAGGGCGCGCCGGTGGTGGTGAACGACGTCGACGCGGACGCGACCGCGGAAGTCGTCGCGGAAATCGAGGCCCTGGGCGGAAAAGCCGTCGCCACCACCGATGACATCGCCGACTGGGCCGGGGCGAAGTCCCTCGTCGACACCGCCCTGACGCACTTCGGCCGTCTCGACGTGCTGGTCAACAACGCCGGGTTCGTCCGCGACCGGATGCTGGTCAACCTCGGCGAAGACGAGTGGGACGCGGTCGTCCGCGTGCACCTCAAAGGACACTTCGCGCCCCTGAGGCACGCCGCCGAGCACTGGCGCGCCGAAGCCAAAGCCGGGCGGGCACCGCGAGCCCGGGTGATCAACACCAGCTCCGGCGCGGGCCTGCTCGGCAGCGTCGGCCAGGGCAACTATTCGGCGGCGAAGGCGGGGATCGCCGGGCTGACCGTCGTCGCGGCGGCCGAGCTGGCGCGCTACGGCGTGACCGTGAACGCGATCGCGCCGGCCGCGCGGACCCGGATGACCGAGGCGGTCTTCGCGTCGATGGCGCGTCCGGACGACGGTTTCGACGCGATGGCCCCGGAAAACGTCTCGCCGCTGGTCGTCTGGCTGGGCAGCGAGGAGTCCGCGCAGGTGACGGGACGCGTCTTCGAGGTCGAGGGCGGCAAGGTGTCGCTCGCCCAGGCGTGGCGGCACGGCCCGGTCGTGGACAAGGGCGCGCGGTGGGACCCCGCCGAGCTCGGCCCGGTGGTGAAGGACCTGCTCGAGCGCGCGCCCGAGCCCGAACCCGTCTACGGAGTGAGCTGATGGGCATCCTGACCAAACGCGACGCGCACGTCGAGCTCGTCACGGTCGACTTCCCGCCGGTCAACGCGCTGCCCGTGCAGGGCTGGTTCGACCTGGCCGAGACCATCCTGAAGGCCGGGAAGGACCCCGACGTCCACGTCGTCGTGCTCCGAGCGGAAGGCCGTGGGTTCAACGCGGGCGTGGACATCAAGGAGATCCAACGCAGCGAAGGATATGACGCGCTCGTCGGCGCGAACCGGGGCTGTCACGCGGCTTTCGGCGCGGTCTACGACTGCGCGGTGCCGGTCATCGCCGCGGTGCACGGCTTCTGCCTCGGCGGCGGGATCGGGCTGGTCGGCAACGCCGACGTCATCCTCGCCTCCGACGACGCCACCTTCGGCGTCCCCGAGGTCGAACGCGGCGCGCTCGGCGCCGCCACCCACCTGGCCCGGCTCGTCCCGCAGCACCTCATGCGCACCCTCTACTTCACCGCCCGCACCATCACCGCCGCCGAACTGCACGCGCACGGCTCGGTCTACCAGCTCGTCCCGCGCGCGGAGCTGGACGACGCCGCCCTGGCCGTCGCCCGCGACATCGCGAAGAAGGACCCGCGGGTCATCCGGGCCGCCAAGGAGGCCCTGAACGGCATCGACACCCAGCAGGTGCACCGCAGCTACCGGTTCGAGCAGGGCTTCACCTTCGAGCTCAACCTGCTCGGCGCGTCCGACGAAGCCCGCGAGGAGTTCTTGAATGGCCGATAAGCGCACGACCGCCGACGACGTCGCGGCGGAACTCCGCGATGGCATGACCATCGGCATCGGCGGCTGGGGTTCACGGCGCAAGCCGATGGCGCTGGTCCGCGCGATCCTCCGCACGTCCGTCAAGGACCTCACCGTCGTCTCCTACGGCGGTCCCGACGTCGGCCTGCTCTGCGCGGCGGGCAAGGTCAAGCGCGTCGTCTTCGGGTTCGTGACGCTCGATTCGATCCCGTTCGACCCGTGGTTCGGCCGAGCCCGCGAGGCCGGCGCGATTGAGGTCACCGAATACGACGAAGGCATGTTCGGCGCCGCGCTTTCCGCGGCAGCGCAACGGCTTCCGTTCCTGCCGATGCGCGCCGGCCTCGGCTCGGAGGTGATGCGCGCCAACCCGGACCTGCGGACCGTGCGCTCGCCGTACGCCGACGGCGAGGAACTGGTCGCGGTCCCGGCGCAGCACCTCGACGTCGCCCTCGTGCACCTCAACCGCGCCGACGCCCGCGGCAACGCCCAGTACCTCGGCCCGGACCCCTACTTCGACGACCTCTTCTGCCTGGCGGCGGACAAACGGTTCGTCTCGGTGGAAAAGGTCGTCGACACGCCTGAGCTGATGGCGGGCGGACCGGTGCAGTCGCTGCTGCTCAATCGAAGTGCGGTCGACGGTGTCGTCGAGTCCCCGCACGGCGCGCACTTCACCACCGCGGTGCCGGACTACGGCCGCGACGAACGGTTCCAGCGCCACTACGCATCCTGTGCGAAGGACCTGGAAGCGTGGCCGGGGTTCGTGGACCGGTTCCTCTCCGGCGACGACCGGCGCTATCTGTCCGAAGTGGACAAGTTCGAGGCGGAGGCGGCATGAGCGCGACCCGGGCCGAGATCGTCGTCGTGGCGATGGCCGAGGTGTTCCGCGGCGACGGCGAGATCGTCGTCAGCCCGATGGGCCTGGTCCCGCAGCTCGGCGCGAAGCTCGCGCGGCTGACGTTCGAGCCGGACCTGCTGATGTCCGACGGCGAGGCGTTCCTGGTCACGACCGACGGCGTGGTCGAGGGCTGGCAGCCGTTCCGCAAGATGCTCGACACGATCGTCCCGCACGGACGTCGGCACGTCGTAATGGGCGCCAACCAGATCGACCGGTACGGCAACCAGAACATCTCCGCGATCGGTGACCACGCCCGGCCGAAGAAGCAGCTGCTCGGCGTGCGCGGCGCGCCGGGCAACACCGTCAACCACCGCACCAGCTACTGGGTTCCCCGGCACTCCCCACGGGTCTTCGTGGACACAGTGGACGTCGTGTCGGGAGTGGGCTACGACAGCGCGGCCAAAGCCGGCCCGTCGGCGCAGAAGTACCACGACGTCCACCGGGTCGTCACGAACCTCGGCGTGTTCGACTTCGGAGGTCCCGACCACGCGATGCGGGCGGTGTCGCTGCACCCCGGCGTGACCCGCGACGACGTCGTGGCGGCGACGACGTTCGAGATCGACTTCTCCGGTGCCGAGACCAGCCGCGAGCCGACCGGCGAAGAGCTGCGGCTCATCCGCGATGTCGTGGACCCGAAGAGCTTGCGCGACAAGGAAGTCCCGGCATGAAGACCGCGCTGACCGAGCTGGTCGGGGTCGAGCACCCGGTCGTGCAGACCGGGATGGGGTGGGTCGCGGGGCCGCGGCTCGTCTCCGCGACGGCCGAGGCGGGCGCCCTCGGCATCCTCGCCTCGGCCACGATGACCTTCGCCGAGCTGGAAGCCGCGATCACCGAGGTCAAGAAGCGCACCGAAAAGCCGTTCGGGGTCAACCTGCGGGCCGACGCGGCCGACGCCGGTGACCGCGTCGACCTGCTGATCCGCGAGCGTGTCAAGGTGGCGTCGTTCGCGCTCGCGCCGCGCAAGGAGATGATCGCGAAGCTGCGGGACCACGGGATCGTCGTGATCCCGTCGATCGGCGCCGCGCGGCACGCCGAGAAGGTCGCCGCCTGGGGCGCGGACGCCGTCATCGTCCAGGGCGGCGAAGGCGGCGGGCACACCGGGGGCGTGGCCACGACGTTGCTCCTGCCGAGCGTGCTGGACGCCGTCGACATCCCGGTGGTCGCCGCCGGCGGCTTCTTCGACGGCCGCGGCCTGGCCGCCGCCCTTGCCTACGGCGCCGCGGGGGTCGCGATGGGCACCCGGTTCCTGCTGAGCAAGGAGAGCACGGTCCCCGACGACGTCAAGCGCGTCTACCTCGAGCAGGGGCTCACCGGGACGGTCGTCACCCGGCGCGTCGACGGCCTGCCGCACCGGGTGCTGCGCACCGACCTCGTCGAGAAGCTCGAACGCACCGGCCGCCTGCGTGGGCTCGCGCAGGCCGCGCGCAACGCGCTGCGCTTCCGGAATATCACCGGACTGTCCCCGGTTGCCATGGTCAAAGAAGGCCTTGCGATGAAGCACGGCAACGATCTGACCTGGAGTCAGCTGGTCATGGCGGCCAACACCCCGATGCTGTTGCGGGCGGGGCTGGTCGACGGCCGGACGGACGCGGGAGTGCTAGCGTCGGGACAGGTGGTGGGCATGATCCACGACCTGCCCACGGTGGCCGGGATCGTCGAGGGCACAGTGGCCGAGGCAGGTGAGATCCTGCGACGGCTCGGCCGGGAAACGGGAGGGTGAGCGTGACGCTCAAGGTCGGATACAAGGCGTCGGCGGAGCAGTTCGGACCGCGGGACCTGGTCGAGTACGCGGTGCGTGCCGAAGAGGTCGGCCTCGACTCGGTCTGGGTGTCGGACCACTTCCTGCCGTGGCGCCACGAGGGTGGCCACGCGCCGTGGGCGCTGGCGTGGATGCCGGCGGTGGCCGAGCGCACGAAGCGGGTGCAGATCGGCACGAGCGTGCTGACCCCGACGTTCCGGTACAACCCGGCGGTGATCGCCCAGGCGTTCGCGACGATGTCGTTGCTGTCGAACGGCCGCGTGATCCTGGGGGTGGGGTCCGGCGAGGCGCTGAACGAGATCGCCGTCTCCGGGCGCGAATGGCCGGAGTTCAAGGAGCGGTTCGCGCGGCTGCGGGAGTCGATCAAGCTGATCCGCGAGCTGTGGACCAGCGACAACGTGAACTTCAAGGGCGACTACTACGAGCTGGTGGACGCGAAGATCTACGACCGGCCGGAGCAGCCGGTGCCGGTGTACATCGCCGCGGGTGGCCCGGTGGTGGCCAAGTACGCGGGCCGGGCGGGTGACGGTTTCATCTGCACCTCGGGCAAGGGCATGGACCTCTACACCGAGAAGCTGATGCCCGCGGTGAAGGAGGGTGCGGAGGCGGCTTCGCGGACCGTCGAGGACGTCGACCGGACGATCGAGATCAAGCTTTCGTATGACCGCGACCACGAGAAGGCGCTGGAGAACACCCGGTTCTGGGCGCCGCTGTCGCTGTCGGCGGAGCAGAAGCACAGCGTGTCCTCGGCGGAGGAGATGGAGCGGCTGGCCGACGAGCTGCCGATCGAGCAGGTCGCCAAGCGGTGGATCGTGGCGTCGGACCCGGACGAGGCCGTCGCGCAGATCAAGCCGTACCTGGACGCGGGGCTGAACCACCTGGTCTTCCACGGTCCGGGCCACGACCAGGAGCGGTTCCTGAGCCAGTTCTCCGAGGACGTGCTGCCGAAGCTGCGCGCCCTGGGCTGAGTTACAGGCGTTCGATGATGGTCACGTTGGCGGTGCCGCCGCCTTCGCACATCGTCTGCAGGCCGTAACGACCCTCGCGGCGCTCCAGCTCGTGCAGGAGCGTCGCGAGGAGCTTCGTCCCGGTCGCCCCGATCGGGTGGCCGAGGGCGATGCCACCGCCGTTGACGTTCACGCGGGACGGGTCCGCGCCCGTTTCGTCCAGCCACGCCAGCACGACGCTCGCGAACGCCTCGTTGACCTCGAACAGGTCGATGTCCTCGATCGCGAGCCCCGCGCGGCGCAGCGCGTGGGACGTCGCCGGGATCGGTCCGGTCAGCATCCACACCGGGTCGGCCGCGCGGACGGACAGGTGGTGGATGCGGGCCCGCGGCGTCAGATCGTGCTCCTTGACGAACGCCTCGGACGCCAACAGCGCCGCGCTCGCGCCGTCGGAGATCTGGCTGGCCACCGCGGCCGTCAGGCGTGACTCCGGAGAAAGCGGCTTCAACCCGCGCATCCGCTCCAGTGACGTGTCCCGGCGCGGGCCCTCGTCGTGGCGGAAGCCGTCGACCGGCGCGATCTCCGCGTCGAACCGCCCGGAGTCGATGGCGGACAGGGCCCGCTGGTGGCTGCGGAACGCGTACTCCTCCATGGCTTCCCGGCTGATGTCCCAATGGGAAGCGATCATGTCGGCGCTGCGGAACTGCGACACCTCGACGCTGCCGTAGCGCTCCTGCCAGCCCTTCGAGCCGGAGAACGGGTCGTCGAAGCCGTACTCGCGCCCGGCCAGCATCGCCGCGCTGATCGGGATGCGGCTCATGTTCTGCACGCCGCCGGCCAGCACCAGGTCCTGCGTTCCCGACATGACGGCTTGGGCCGCGAAGTGCACGGCCTGCTGGCTCGACCCGCACTGCCGGTCGATCGTCACGCCGGGCACGTGGTCCGGGAACCCCGCCGCGAGCCACGCCGTGCGCGCGATGTTGCCCGACTGCGGGCCCAGGGTGTCCGTGCAGCCGAGGATGACGTCGTCGACGAGGTCCGGGTCGACGCCGGCGCGTTCGACGACCGCGCGGATGACGTGCGCGCCGAGGTCGGCGGAGTGCCACCCGGACAGCGCGCCGCCGCGCCGGCCCACGGGCGTGCGGACCGCGTCGAGCAGGAAAGCTTCGGGCACGACAACTCCTAGGGGTGCTGGCTGGAGACGGAGACGACTTCGCCGGTGAGGTAGCTCGCGTAGTCGCTGGCGAGGAAGACCATGACGTTCGCGACCTCCCACGGCTCGGCGGCGCGGCCGAACGCCTCCTGCTTGGTCAAGTCGGCCAGGAGTTCGTCGCTGGTCACCTTGGCGAGGAAGGGATGCATGGCGAGGCTCGGCGCGACGGCGTTGATCCGGACGCCGTGCTCGGCCGCGTCCAGGGCCGAACACCGGGTCAGCGCCATGACGCCGGCTTTCGCGGCGGCGTAGTGCGCCTGCCCGGCTTGGGCGCGCCAGCCGATCACCGACGCGTTGTTGACGATCGCGCCCCCGCCGCCCTGCGCGACGAACTGCTTCAACGCGGCGCGAGTGCAGCGGAACGTGCCGGTGAGGGTGATGTCGAGGACGCGCGACCACTCGTCGTCGGTCATCTCCAGCACCGACTTCGTGCCGCCGAGCCCGGCGTTGTTGACCATGACGTCGAGGCGGCCGAAGTGGTCGACGGCGCCGTCGATGAGCGCCTGGACCTGGACCTCGGCAGTGACGTCGCAGGGGATCGCGTGCACCTTCCCGAGTTCGGCCAGCTCGGCGGCCTTTTCACCCAGGCGCCGTTCGTGCCAATCGCTGATCACCACCTGAGCGCCTTCCTCGAGGCAGCGTCGCGCGACGGCCGAGCCGATGCCGGTGCCGGCCGCGGCGGTGACCACGACGACCTTGCCGGACAACAGCTCGTGGCCAGGCGGGTACTGGGGGATCACGGGCGGGCCTCCCTCGGCAGGCCGAGCACGCGCTCGGCGATGATGTTCCGCTCGATTTCGTCCGACCCGCCGTAGATGGTGTCGGCGCGGGTGAACAGGTACAGCCGCTGGGCGTCGTCCAGTTCGTCCCCGGAAGCGACCAGGGACCGCGCGCCCCGGGCCCGCATCGCGAGTTCGCCGAGCCCGCGGTGCCACTGGGCCCACAGGAGCTTGCCGACGGCGACCTCCGGCCCGGCCGGGCGGCCCAGCGTCCGCAGGGCGTGGGCGCGCAGGACGCGCAGGCCGAGGCGGGCGCGGGTGAGGTCGGCGCGCAGCAGCGGGTCGTCGTAGGTGCCGAGCCGTTTCGCATCGGCGGTGATGTCGTCGAGTTCGCGGCGGAAGCCGATCTGCTGGCCCAGCGTCGAAACCCCGCGTTCGAACCCGAGGGTGGCCATGGCGATCTTCCAGCCGTCGCCCGGGGCGCCGACGACCAGGTCGGCGGGTGTGCGGGCGTCGTCGATGAAGACTTCGTTGAACTCCGAGGTGCCGGTCAGCTGCTGGATCGGCCGGACCGTCACGCCGTCCTGGCGCAGCGGCACCAGCAGGTAGGAGAGGCCGTGGTGGCGCTGGGAGCCGGGTTCGGTGCGGGCGACGACGAAGCACCAGTCGGCCACGTGCGCCAGGGACGTCCAGATCTTCTGGCCGTTGACCACCCATTCGCCGTCGCGCAGAACCGCCGACGTCGAGACGGCGGCCAGGTCGGAGCCGGCGCCGGGCTCGGAGTAGCCCTGGCACCAGAGTTCTTCGACGGCGACGATCTTGGGCAGGAACCGGTTCCGCTGCTCGGGCGTACCGAAGGCGATCAGCGTCGGGCCGAGCAGCTGCTCGCCGATGTGGTTGACGCGGGCAGGTGCACCCGAGGCCGCGTACTCCTCGTGGAAGGCGACCTGCTCGTCGAGGGAGAGGCCGCGGCCGCCGAACTCCGCCGGCCAGCCGACGCACGTCCAGCCCGCGGCGGCGAGGTGGCGTTCCCAGGCCAGGCGCAGGTCGAACGCCTCGTGCTCGCGTCCCGGCCCGCCGAGACCGCGCAACCGGGCGAACTCGCCGGTCAGGTTGTCCGCGAGCCAGCCCGCGACCTCGCGGCGGAATCGCGTCGGTTCCACGCACGCCTCCTTGCTGCCGGGCCGGTCCGGCACCTAGGGTAATGAGAACACGTTCTAGTTTGTCGGTCCAGAGGAGGGTGTGGTGGGACAGACCACGATCCCGGCCGTCGTCCGCGATGCCGCCGCGAAGTTCGGCGCCGCGGAGGCACTGGTCGACGGCGACGTCCGGCTCGGCTTCGACGCGCTTCTGCAACGTGTTCAAGCGGTCGCGCGGGCCTTCGCCGCCCGCGGCGTCCAGCCCGGCGACCGGGTCGCCGTCACCCTGCCCAACACCAGCCACTGGGTGCTCACGGCGCTGGGCGCGCTCTACGCGGGCGCGTCCCTGGTGCCGGTCAACACGCGGTTCACCGCCGCCGAGACCGTCGACCTGCTCGTCCGCAGCCGGGCGAAAGCCCTGGTCGTGGCCGCGGACTTTCTCGGCGCGGACCGCCACGCCGCGATCGTGGCGACCGGCGCCGAGCTGCCGGACCTCGCCACGGTCGTCCGGGTACCCCTGGAGCGGCCGCACCGGCCGGTGCCGGGCACCCTCGGCTGGGACGAATTCCTGGATCTCGCGCCGCAGGTGCCGCTCGCCGAAGCCGAACGACGCGCGGACGCCGTCCGGCCGGACGACGTCAGCGACATCCTGTTCACCTCGGGCACGACCGGCCGCTCGAAAGGCGTGCTCTCCGCGCACCGCCAGGTGGTCGGCGTCGCCGCGGCCTGGGCGGAGTGCGGCCGGGTCACCGCCGACGACCGGTACCTGGTGATCAACCCGTTCTTCCACAGCTTCGGCTACAAGGCCGGGATCGTGGTCGGGCTGCTGACCGGCGCGACGATCGTCCCGCAGGCTGTGTTCGACGTGCGCGCCGCCCTGGAGCTGATCGAGCGCGAACGCATCTCGGTGCTCCCGGGCGCGCCGACGATCTTCCAGTCGCTGCTCAACGAACCCGAGCGCGGCGACGTCTCGTCGTTGCGGCTGGCGGTGACCGGCGCGGCCGACGTCCCGGCGTCGCTCGTCCGGCGCATGCGGGCCGACCTGGGCTTCGACATCGTCCTGACCGCGTACGGCCTCACCGAAGCCGTCGTGGTGACCATGTGCCGGCCGGGCGACGACGCCGAGCTGGTCGCGCGCACGTCCGGCCGCGCGACGGCGGACTTCGAGGTCGCCATCCAGGGTTCGCCCGGCGAAGTCGTGGTCCGGGGGCCGAACGTGATGCTCGGCTACCTCGACGACCCGGACGCCACCGCGAAGGCCGTCGACGAGCAGGGCTGGCTGCACACCGGCGACGTCGGCGAACTCGACGCCGACGGCAACCTGACGCTCACCGGCCGGCTCAAGGACATGTACATCTGCGGCGGCTTCAACGTCTACCCCGCCGAGGTCGAACACGCCCTGACCGAGCTGGAGGGCGTCCGCGACGTCGCCGTCGTCGGCGTCCCGGACGAGCGGCTCGGCGAGGTCGGCAAGGCCTTCGTCGTCGGCACCGGCCTGACCGAGCGGGACGTCCTCGCGTTCTGCCGCGAGCGGCTCGCCAACTACAAGACCCCGCGGTTCGTCGCGTTCCTGGACGAACTGCCCCGCAACGCTTCCGGCAAGGTGCTGAAGCGGCTGCTGACCGAGGAGAACGCATGACTGAACCGGTGGTCCGCTCCGAGCGGCGCGGGCCGGTCGCGGTGGTCACGATGAACCGGCCGGACTACCGCAACGCCCAGAACTCGGCCATGACCTACGCGCTCGACGACGCTTTCACCGACGCCGTCAACGACCCCGAGGTGAAGGTGATCGTGCTGGCGGGGGAGGGGAAGCACTTCTCCGCCGGGCACGACATCGGCAGCCCGGGCCGCGACGCGGACCAGCCGTTCGACCGGCGCGCGGTGATGTGGTGGGACCACACCGACCGGGCCGGCGGTGACCAGCGGTTCGCCCGCGAGTCCGAGGTCTACCTCGGGATGTGCCGCCGCTGGCGGGAGATCCCGAAGCCGATGATCGCGAGCGTCCAGGGCGCGTGCATCGCGGGCGGGCTGATGCTGGCGTGGGTGTGCGACCTGATCGTCGCCGCCGATGACGCGTTCTTCGCCGATCCGGTGGTGCGGATGGGGATTCCGGGGGTCGAGTACTTCGCGCACCCGTGGGTGCTCGGCCCGCGCGCGGCCAAGGAAGTGCTGTTCACCGGCGAGCGGTTCACCGTCCAGCAGGCCAAGGAATGGGGCATGGTCACGCGGATCGTGCCACGCGCCGAACTGGAAGAACGCACCCTCGAACTCGCGGAGAAGATCAGCGGGATGCCGCAGTTCGGACTGGCACTGGCGAAGAAAGCCGTCAACCAGGCCGAGGACCTGATGGGCCTGCGGTCCGGAATGGACTCCGTGTTCGGGCTCCACCACCTGGCGCACGCGCACAACGCGGAGACGTCGGAAGACTCCCTCGGTGGGCAGTCGGCGCGGTCGATGCGTGACGCGAACAAGGGGGCGTGATGGACCTCGACATCGACGAGGCGTCCGCGGCCTTCCGCGACGAGGCCCGTGAGTGGCTGGCTTCGCATGTTCGTTCGCTGCCGTCGATGGACACCGCCGAGGGCTTCGCGGCGCACCGCGAGTGGGAGGCCGAGCTGGCCGAGGCGCGGTGGTCGGTCGTGTCGTGGCCGCGGGAGTACCACGGGCGAGACGCGTCGATGCTGCAGTGGCTGCTGTTCGAGGAGGAGTACTACGCGTCGGGGGCGCCGGGGCGGGTCAGCCAGAACGGCATCTTCATGCTCGGCCCGACATTGTTCGCGCACGGCACGCAAGAGCAGCGCGACCGGATCCTACCCGCGATGGCGACCGGTGAGCAGGTGTGGGCCCAGGCGTGGTCGGAGCCCGAGGCGGGCAGCGACATCGCGGCGTTGCGCAGCACGGCGGTGCGCACCGACGGTGGCTGGTTGCTGTCGGGGCAGAAGACGTGGAGTTCGCGGGCCTCCTTCGCCGATCGTGCGTTCGGGTTGTTGCGCACCGATCCCGACGCTCAGCGCCACCACGGCCTGACGTACTTCATGGTCGACCTGCGCGCCGAGGGTGTCACGGTCCGGCCGATCCCGCAGCTGGACGGCGAACCCGGTTTCGCGGAGATCTTCTTCGACGACGTGTTCGTCCCGGACGAGGACGTCATCGGCGAAGTCGGGCAGGGCTGGCGGGTGGCGATGACGACGGCGAACAACGAGCGTGGCCTGTCGCTGCGCAGCCCGGGCCGGTTCCTCGCCGCAGCCGATCGTCTCGTCGACCTCTGGCGTACGGAGGGCGCGCCCGAGTCCACAAAGGACAGGGTGGCGGACGCCTGGATCGGTGCTCGTGCCTATCAGCTCTACACGTTCGGCACCGTGAGCCGCCTGGCCGAGGGCGGCGAGCTGGGCCCGGAATCCAGCGTCAACAAGCTTTTTTGGTCCCATTTGGACGTCGAACTGCACGAGACGGCCCTGGACGTGCTCGGCCCGGCCGCGGAGACCGACGAGACCTGGGTCGACGGGTACCTGTTCTCCCTCGCCGGGCCGATCTACGGCGGTACCGACCAGATCCAGCGGAACACGATCGCCGAACGGCTGCTGAAGCTGCCCAGGGAGGCCCGCCGATGAGGTTTCAGCTCTCGCCGGAGCACCGCCAGTTCGCCGCGACGCTGCACGACCTGCTGGGCGGGGCGGACACCGCGGCGACCGCCCGTGCCTGGGCGGCGGGGGAGCACGACCGCGGCCTCAAACTCTGGCGCGCGCTCGCCGACATCGGAGTCTTCGGCTTGCTGGTGCCCGAGGACTACGGGGGCCTCGGTGCCGGCCCGGTCGACCTGGTCGTCGCGTGTGAAGCGCTCGGCTACCACGCCGTCCCGGGCCCGCTCGTCGAATCGGCGGCGGTCACGCCGGCGCTGCTGACCGGCGACCGGCTGACCGCGCTCGCCGAAGGTGATCTCCTGGCCACCGTCGCCGCCCCACCGGAAGTCCCCCTGGCACTCGACGCCGACGTCGCGGGAGTCGTGCTGGACCTGACCGGCGCCGAACTGGAACCGGAGTCCGACGTCGTCCGCTCGATCGACCCGGCTCGGCGGCTGTTCCCGGTCTCCGCCACTCCGGCGGGCGAGACCGCCGCGTTCGACCTGGGTGTCCTGGCGGTGTCCGCGCAGCTGCTCGGCGCCGGCCAATGGCTCCTCGACACGTCGGTGGAATACGCGAAGCAGCGCCGCCAGTACGGCCGCGCCATCGGCGAGTACCAGGCGATCAAGCACCTCCTCGCCGACGTCGCGACCCGCCTCGAACTCGCCCGCCCGCTGCTCCACGGCGCGGCCGTCGCCGGCGACACGTTCGCCCGGGACGTCTCGGCGGCGAAGGTCATGGCGGGCGGCGCCGCGCACCTCGCCGCACGGACCGCCCTGCAGGTCCACGGCGCCATCGGCTACACCGCCGAACACGACCTCGGCCTGCGGCTGACGAAGGTGCGGGCCCTCGCCGGCGCCTGGGGGACCGGGTCGTTCCACCGGACGCGGGTGCTGCGATGACCGATCCCCTGGACACCGAGGAAGCCCGGGCCCTGCGGGACGCCGTCCGGGCGCTGCTGACCCGCCGGTCGGGTCCCGAGGCGGTGCGAGCGGCGCTGGAGTCCCCGCTCGGCCACGACGACAAGCTCTGGTCGACGCTGTGCGAGCAGATCGGCGTCGCCGCCCTCGCGATCCCCGAGCACTACGGCGGCGCGGGCGCCGGCCTGGCCGAGATCTGCGTGGTCCAGCAGGAACTCGGCCGGACCCTGACGCCCACCCCGCTGCTCGGATCCGCGGTGCTGTGCGGGGAAGCGTTGCTGCGCACGGGAAACGACGAGGCCTGCGAACGGCTGCTGCCGGGCATCGCCGCGGGCACCACCCTCGCCGCGCTGGCCTGGTCCGACGAGGACTGGTCACCGGCGCTCACCGCGTCCGACAGCGGACTCGGCGGCCGCGCCCACTACGTCCTCGACGGCGACCTCGCGGACGTCCTCCTGGCGGTGGCCCGCACCGCGGACGGCGCCGGCCTGTTCGAGGTGCCCCTGGACGGCGTCCGCCGCGAGCGCGTCACGACCCTCGACCCGACGCGGCGGCTGGCTGTCGTGGACTTCGCGTCGACCCCGGCCCGGCGTCTCGACACCGACGGATTCGGTCAGCAGCTGGGGAAGCTGCTCGACACGGCGGTGGTCGCGGTGGCGGCCGAGCAGGTCGGCGCGGCGGCCCGGGCCCTGGAACTGACGGTGGAGTACACGAAGCAACGCCGCCAGTTCGGCCGTCCGATCGGCTCGTTCCAGGCGTTGAAGCACCGGATGGCCGACGTGCACGTCCACGTCGAAGCCGCCCGGTCGGCGCTGTACGCGGCCATTGTGGACGGTGACCCCGAAGCGGTCACGACCGCGAAAGTCGTGTGCGGCGAGGCGTTTTCCCACGCGGCGGCCGAGATGATCCAGCTCCACGGCGGCATCGCGATCACCTGGGAACACGACGCCCACCTGTACTTCAAGCGCGCGCACGGAACCGCCCTGCTGTTCGGCGATCCCGTGCGCGCGCTCTCGACCGGCTAGGAGAGGTGGTGCACCTCCTGCAGCCCGTAGACCGGCGTCGGGATGCCCTCGGCGCGGGCCTTCAGCTGCAGGGCCAGGTAAAGCGAGTAGTGCCGTGACTGGTGCAGGTTCCCGCCGTGGAACCACAGCCCGTCCTGCTGGGTGGGCTTCCACATGTTCCGCTGCTCGCCTTCCCACGGCCCCGGGTCCTTGGTCGTCTCCGACCCCAGGCCCCACACCTTGCCGACCTTGTCGGCCACCTCCTGGCTGATCAGGTCCGCCGCCCAGCCGTTCATCGAGCCGTAGCCCGTCGCGTAGACGACGAGGTCGGCCTCCAGCTCGGTGCCGTCCTCGAGCACCACTGACGTCTCGGTGAGGGAAGCGACCTGGCCGTGGGCGAGCTTGACGTCGCCGTTGGCCACCAGGTCCGCCGCGCCCACGTCGATGTAGTAGCCGGAGCCGCGGCGCAGGTACTTCATGAACAGGCCGGAGTCGTCGTCGCCCCAGTCGTGGCGGAAGCCCGCGGCTTCCAGGCGGTCGTAGAACTCCTGGTCGCGCTCCTTGATCGCCGCGTACACCGGCTGCTGGAACGTGTGCATGATCCGGTACGGCAGCGAGGCGAACGTCAGGTCCGCCTTCTGCGTCGTCATGCCCGCGGCCAGCGCGCGCTCCGAGTACAGGTCGCCGAGCCCGAGGTCCATCAGCGAGTCCGACTTCACGATGTGCGTCGAGCTGCGCTGGACCATCGTGACGTCGGCGCCGGCTTCCCACAGCGCGCCGCAGATGTCGAACGCGGAGTTGTTCGACCCGATGATCACGGCCTTCTTGCCGCGGTAGGCGTCCGGGCCGGGGTGCTTCGAGCTGTGGTGCTGTTCGCCGCGGAAGCGGTCCTGGCCCGGCAGCACCGGGACGTTCGGCTTGCCCGACATGCCGGTCGCCAACACCAGTTGCTTCGGCCGCAGCACGGCTTCTTCGCCGTCGCGGTCGAGGACGACGGTCCACTCCTGGGTTTCTTCGTCGTAGGAGGCGCTTTTGCAGGTCGTCGACGACCAGTAGTTGACCTCCATGACCTTCGTGTACATCTCGAGCCAGTCAGCGATCTTGTCCTTCGGCGCGAACACGGGCCAGGTGCGCGGGAAGTCCAGGTAGGGCAGGTGGTCGTACCAGACCGGGTCGTGCAGGCACAGCGACTTGTACCGGCCGCGCCACTGGTCGCCCGGGCGCGCGTACCGGTCGACGACCACGTGCGGCACGCCCAGCTGGCGCAGCCGCGCCCCCAGCGCGATCCCGCCCTGCCCGCCGCCGATGACGACGACGTACGGCTGCCGCGTCGTGCCCAGTTCGTCCGCTTCCGCCTGCCGCGCCTCCGCCCAGGTGACGCGCTCGCGGTTGATGCCGTGCTCCGCGCCCTTCGGCCGGGCGGTGCCGAGCGGCTCTTCGTGGCCCTTCAGCTCGTACAGCGTGGTCAGGAACGTGAACGCGCCTTCGTCGTTCAGCCGCAGGTGCCCGCGGGCGCGGCCGGCGGCCGTCTCGAACCCGATCCACGCCTCGACGACGCCGCCGGCCTCGGTCGGCTCCTCGGTCGTGTGGAAGCCGGTCGCGCCGGTGCTGTCCATGGTGGCCAGCAGCAGGTCCTTGACGCCGTCGCGGTTCTCCACCGTCTTGAGGTTCCAGGTGAACGCGATCAGGTCGCGCCAGAACGACGTCGTGGCGAAGAGGGCGGCCGCCCGGTCGGCGTCCCGGGCCGCGAGCGCGGCCTCGAAGGCGGCGAGCCAGCCGTCGACGCGCTGCCGGGCATCGAGGGCCGCGGCGGGTTCGAGGGTCTGGGTCATGAGCGGACCTCCCCGTCTCGGGGCACCGTCGTCGTCGGCGGCGCGTTCAGCGCAGCCAACCCCGCCGGGCCCGGCCGGGGAAAGGGTTGCTTCAAGGTTGCATCAGCACGACTTCGACGCCCGGGGCGAACCGATACGGGCGCGCGAGCAGCAGGCCGCCGATCAGCTTGCGCAGCCGCGACAGCTCCGCGCGCACGGTCACCAGGTGCGTGCGGTCGCCGTAGAGCGTCTCCGACAGCTGCGCGGCCGGCACCCCGGCCGGGCCCGCGGTCGCGATCAGCCGCAGCAGCTCCGCCTGGCGCCGGCCGAGCGGGTGCGTCCAGCGTGCGGAGCCTTCGACGACCGCGCGCGGCGGGTCGAGTTCGAGGGTCAGCCGCAGGGTTTCGCGCCGGCTCGGCCGCAGGAGCCAGCCGCCGGGCACCGGTTCGGGCTCGCACGCGCCGAGGCCGCGGACCGCGACCGGGACGCCGTGGCGGGGCGCGGCGACGCGGTCGACGCCGTGGACGCCGCTCTGCGCCGCGACCCAGCCGTGGTCGTCGACGACGAGTCCGGTCGTGCTCAGCAGGTGCCCGGACAGCCGGCGCAGAGCCTCCAGGCGGGCCTCGTGCCGCTGGTGCAGGACCGCCTCGGCCAGCCGCACCGACGTCCCGACCAGCGCGACGGTCATCGGGTGGACGGTCTCGGCCGGGCCGCTGACGTCGACGATCCCGAGCAGCTCGCCGGTCCGCGGGTCGTGCACCGGGTAGGCGGTGCAGGCCCAGGTGTGGTGCGAGCGGACGAAGTGCTCGGCGGCGAACATCTGCACCGGCGCGGCTTCGGCCAGCGCGGTGCCGATCGCGTTGCTGCCGATGGCGGGCTCCGACCAGGTGGCGCCCTCGGTGAAGCCGAGCGAGTCGGCGCGGTGGCGCACCCGCCGGGCGCCTTCGCGCCAGAGGACGACGCCGTCGGCGTCGGTGACGACCATCAGGTGGTGGGCGTCCTCGGCGACCGATGTCAGCGCGCCGCGCAGCTCGGGGAGGACTTCGTTCAGCCGGCACACCGTCCGGCGCCGTTCGACCTCGGCGGCCCCGACGGGGTCGGGCGCGGGCGGCCGGTCGGGATCGACCCCCTGCGCGGCGACGCGGCGCCAGGACCGTTCGACGAGCCGGCGCGGCGCCTTCGCGGGCGCGCGTCCGGCGAGGACGGCGTCGTGGATGCCGGCGAGCAGCCGGGCGTGCCCGGCGACATCGGTGCCGGGCCGGACCGCGCAGACTTCGTCGTCCACCGCTACCTCCTGGGCCGGCCTTCACGGTAACCCGGGAGAGCGGGATCGACGCAACCTTCGCGCAACGGTTGCCCGGCCCGGAGGTCATGAACGACTCGTTCCTGCGATCCGACGTCAGCGCCCCGGCAAAGTCGGTGGCCGGGTCTTGCTTCCGGCGGCGGTGGCGCCATGAAAGGGTCGTTCATGACCTTTCGGCCGGCCGTGGAGGCGACCGGTGCGGGCGTCCAGGACCGCCGGGTCCGTCCACAGTGGACTCCTGATGCGCGGCCGCCGTCCCGCCCTTACGATCGCGGCACACACGGGAGCGGGGGAGCGGATGGGCGTCGGCACCTGGCTGGTCACCATCGGCGTCGTCGTGGCGCTGCTCGCGATCGACCTCGTGCTCGCCGCGGTCCGGCCGCACCGGGTCCGGTTCGGCGAAGCGGTCGCGTGGTCGGTCGGCTACATCCTCGTCGCGGTGGCGTTCGGCGTCTGGCTGACGCTGGCCCACGGCGGCGAGCTCGGCACCGAGTACTTCGCCGGCTACATCGTCGAGAAGAGCCTGTCGGTCGACAACCTGTTCGTCTTCGTGATCATCATGACGACGTTCGCCGTCCCGGAGGAGCACCAGCACAAGGTGCTCACCTTCGGGATCGTGCTCGCGCTGGTCATGCGGGCGATCTTCATCGTGCTCGGCGCGACGCTCCTCTCGCTGTTCTCGGTCATGTTCCTGCTCTTCGGGCTGCTGCTGATCTACACCGGTGTCCAGCTGTTCCGGCACCGCGACGCCGACCCCGACATCGAGCACAACGTGATCGTCCGGACGGCGCGGCGCGTCCTGCCGGTCTCCGACGCCTACGACGGCGGCCGGTTGTTCACCCGCGAAGGCGGCCGCCGGGTGGTGACGCCGCTGGTCGTCGTGCTCGTCGCCATCGGTGGCGTCGACCTGCTGTTCGCCCTCGACTCGATCCCGGCGGTCTTCGGCGTCACCGACGAGCCCTACGTCGTCTTCGCCGCGAACGCCTTCGCCCTGCTCGGCCTGCGCGCCCTGTACTTCCTGGTCAAGGGCCTGCTCGACCGGCTCGTGTACCTCTCGGCCGGCCTCGCGGTGATCCTCGCCTTCATCGGCGTCAAGCTGATCCTGCACTGGGCGCACGTCGACCTCGACGAGCGCGTCCCGGAGATCGCCACGCCGGTGAGCCTCGCGGTGATCATCGGCGTCCTGGCCGTCGCGACGGTCGCCAGCCTGGTCAAGACCCGGCGCGATCCCGGGGCGAAGGCGCACCCGGGATCCCTGCGGGGGTCGTCAGACCGCGAAGACCTGTGAGTCGTCGGCGAAGGCCTTGAACTCCAGGGCGTTCCCGGCGGGGTCGAGCAGGAACATCGTCCACTGCTCGCCGGGCTGTCCCTCGAAGCGGACGTAGGGCTCGATCACGAACTCCGTGCCGGCGGCGCGCAGCCGCTCGGCCAGGGCCTGGAACTCGGCGACCGCGAGGATGAGCCCGAAGTGGGGGACCGGCACGTCGTGGCCGTCGACGGGGTTGTGGACCCGCTCCGGCCCCTTCGGCGCCAGGTGCGTGACGAACTGGTGGCCGTGCAGGTTCCAGTCGACCCACGTGTCGGCGCTGCGGCCCTGGGCAAGGCCGAGGACTTCGCCGTAGAAGCGGCGGGCGGCGGCCAGGTCATCGACGGGCATGGCGAGGTGGAAGCGCGGGATCGTCATGTCTGAATGTTAACATTACGACATGAGTGCTCAAGTGGCTCCCGCGCGCCGGCGCGGGCTGGCCGACGAGGTCGCCGACCGCGTCCGCGACGCGATCTTCGACGGGACCTACCCGCCGGGGGGCGCGCTGCGCGAGGTGGAGCTGGCGGACGCGCTGGGCGTCAGCCGCGGCCCGGTGCGGGAGGCGCTGCTCAAGCTGGAACGCGAGGGGCTGGTGCGCGGCGAGTGGCACCGGGGGACGACGGTGACGGCCCTGGACGAGGTGGACGTCGCCGAGCTGGACAGCCTGCGGGCGGCCCTGGAACAGCTCGCCGTCGCGCTCGTGGTCGAGCGCGGACCCGACCTGGCGGCGGTCGACGCCGTGGTCGCACGCATGGAACGGGCGGCCGACGAGCACGAGATGGTCCGCTGCGACCTCGACTTCCACGACGCGGTCTACGCCGCCGCCGGCCACCGCCGCCTGCGCGAAGCGTGGGAAGCGATCCGCTCGCAGGTCCACCTGTTCCTGCTGACCCGGATCGGCGTGGAGTCCGAGGGCTACCTCGCGGGCATCCCCGCCGAGCACCGGCAGCTGGCCGAGGCGCTGCGGGCCGGTGATCGCGACGCGGCTCTCGACCTCTTCGCCGTCCACCGCCGCCACGCGTTCGACGTCCTCACGGGACGGTCCTGATCACGCGGGCAGGTGGGCCGCGATCCCGGCCGGCACCCGGTCGAGTCCCGCCTCGAAACCCCGGTTCTGCCGGTCGGCGGCGTGCGGCAGCTCGGCCTCGATCATCACCCGCGTGAACCGCGGGTACGCGCAGCTGTCCATGATCATCGGGCCGTACTCGCCCTCCCGATCCATCCACTGGTCGTGGCTGAGGCCCGAGCGCCGCGCGGCCTCCCCGTCGGCCAGTTCGCCCAGCACGTGGCCGAGGACGAACGCGGACAGCGTGCCGAGGGCGGCGAGCATCTCGTCGGTGCCGAGGTCCATGCCGTCGAACGCGGACAGCGTGCGCTCGCGCCAGCGGAGGCTGTGCGGGCCGTGGATCGCCCGGCCGGCGAGGACGTTCGCGAACCAGAGGTGGCGCAGGCAGACTTCCCGCAGCGACCGGGCGATCGTGCGAAGTCCGTCGCGCCAACCCGCGGGTAGCGCGGTGTTGCGCAGTTCGCCCTGCACCTCGTCGCCCATCAGCTCGAGCACTTCGTCCTTTTTGGACACATACCGGTAGAGCGAGGTCGTCCCGGCGCCGAGCGCGGCCGCGACCCGCCGCATGGACACGGCGTCGAGGCCTTCGGCGTCGGCGATCCGGATCGCGGCCAGGGCGACGTCGCGCCAGCTGTGGGCGGGCTTCGGGCCGCGCGTGCCCTGCTCGGGACGCAGCCAGAGCGGCGGCTGGTCGTTCGCCGGCACCGCGGACCTCCTTCCGTTGGCAACCCGCTTCCGCGACGGCCGCGCGGTGGTCTTGGACCCGGGAACGGCGTCGGCGGCGGCGGAGTGGGGGAGCAGGGTCGAGGTGGTGACGGCGCGGCCGCTGGCGTTCCCGGACCGGCGCCCGGCGGCTTTGGTGCGCCCGGACGGGTATGTGGTGTGGGCTTCGGTCGGTGAGTTCGACGAGGGGGAGTTGCGGTCGGTGCTGGAGAGGTGGCTCGGGCCCGCCGACCGGAGTTGACGCCGCGGCGTTCGCGCTCGGCGCCGTCGACACCCGGCCCACCGCCGGGTGTTGACGGCACCGCGGTCCGGCGCGGATCGTGGACCCATGGCGACACGCATGGGCGCGCGGTTCACCGGGGACCTTTCCGCGCTGCGGTACGAACCGGTGGCCAAGCGCGTGCGCGCCGTCGCGAGTGGACGGACCCTCGCCGGCTCGCGGCGGGCCGTGCTCGTCTGGGAACCGAAGCGGGTCGTGCCCTCCTACGCCTTCCCGCTGGCCGACCTCCGAGCGACCCTGACCCCGGCCGGCGAAGCGGCGTCCCCGGAACACCCCGTCCGGCTGGCCGAAGGCGGCCCGCCGGTCCTCGACCCGCGGACCGCCTTCGCCGTGCACACCTGCGCCGGCGAGCCGCTGACCCTCGCCGCCGGCGACGTGACACTGCCGGGCGCCGGTTTCCGGCCCGCCGATCCCGATCTGGCCGACCACGTCGTCCTCGACTTCGCCGCCTTCGACGAGTGGCTCGAGGAAGCCGAACCCATCGTCGGGCACCCGCGCGACCCCTTCGCGCGCATCGACATCCGGCGCGGCGACAGCCGCGTGCTGATCGAAGTGGACGGTGTCGTCGTGGCCGACTCCGCCGCGCCCCGCATGCTCTTCGAAACCGGCATCACCACCCGCTACTACCTGCCGCGCGCGGACGTCCGGATGGACCTGCTCACGCCGTCGGACACGCGCACCACCTGCGCCTACAAAGGACACGCGACCTACTGGTCGGTGGGTGCCCACCGCGATCTCGCCTGGACCTACGACGAACCGCTGTCCGACGCCCGGGACGTCGCCGGCCTCATCGCCTTCCTGACCGAACGCGTCGACGTCGTCCTCGACGGCGAACGGCTGCCGCGGCCGGTCACGCCCTGGTCGTAGCCCCGCCCGTCCGCACCGGCAGCACGATCGCCGACGGGTGCGCCGGGTCGTGCCGGACCTCCTGATCCGCGGCGCGCAACGTCGTCGCGGTGGCGTGCGGCTCGCCGGTGCCGGGATTGCGGGCGTAGCGCGGGAAAGCGCCGCTGGACACCTGGACCCGGAGGCGGTGCCCGCGCCGGAACCGGTGCGCCGTCGGCCACATCCGGACCCCGACCGCCGCGAGCTCGTCGGCGTTCCACAGGCTCGTCAGGCCGTCGCAGACGTTGACCGACCGGCCGCCGGGATCGACGTCGCAGAGCCGGACGAAGACGTCGGCGAACGGCAGGCTGCTGCGGAACCAGATCTCCGCACTCACGTCCCCGATGACTTCGACGTCTTCGTCGAGCACGGCCGTGGTGTAGGTGAGGACGTCGGCGCGGGCTTCCAGGGCCGTGTTGTCGACGCGGCCGGCGTCCGGGGCCATCCGCACGCCGCCGGCCGCGGGGGTCGGGTCCGCCGGGTCGTAGCGGTAGCGGTCCGGTTCGGACTCCGCGGGTTCACCGACCGACAGCGTACCGCCGCCGTGGAGGTGGAACCGTTGCGGCGCATAGCCTTCCGGTGGCCAGGAAGCGAAGTCACGCCAGGCTTCCTCGCCCATGACGAACAACCGGACCGGTGCACGCTCCGGCGGCTCCTCGCCACGGGCGTGCGCGAGCCCGAAGCCGAGCGTCTCGCGGAGCGTGAGGCCCGCGCCGGCGAGCAGGTCGGGCCGGGCGGCGTGGGTCCACGGCCCGACCGTCAACCGGGGCCGCCGGCCCGCGTCCTGCAGCGTCCGAAAGTCGCGCAGCTGGCCGGGCAGGAAGATGTCGTACCAGCCGCCGATCGCGCTCACCGGCACGGTGACGTCCGCGACGCGGGCGCGGTGGTCGACCGCCGCCCACCGCGCGTCGGTTTCGGGGTGGGTCAACACGTCCTGGATGTAGTCGGAGCGGTGGCCGATGGCGACGACGTCCGCCTGCGCGAGCGGCAGCGTGTTCAACGCCCGCTCCAGCTTCTTCGCCTGACCGCGCCGGCGCAGCAGCGCGAACCGCCGCTCCTGGACGGCTACCTGGACGCCCCAGCCGAACGGCGTCTCCAGCGAAAGGCCGTCCTCCCGCAGGAACTCCAGCGTCAGCCCGGATTCGGTGACGTGCGGGACCATCGCCTTCACCTGCGGCGGCAGGCGGTCGGCGACGGCCCACTGGACGTAGCCGAGGTAGCTCGCGCCGAGCAGCACCATCGAGTCGCCGAACCACGGCTGCCGCACGACCCAGTCCAGCGTCGCGAGGCCGTCTGCACGCTCTTGGCGCAGCGGGTCGAAGACCCCGCCGGAGCCGAAGCCGCCGCGGGTGCTCTGGATCAGCACCTGGAAGCCGCGTTCGGCCAGCGGCCGGGCGAACAACGCGCCGAACGCGCCGGTGCGCCCGTAGGGGCTCCGGACGAGCGCGGTCGGCAGGCCGTCCCCGCCCGTGCGGGGCGCCCAGTGGTCGGCGAGCAGCTCGGCGCCGTCGGGCATCGGGACACGCAGGTCGCGCCGGACGGTCAAGCGCCGGGTCGCCGGGGCGGGCAGCCGCAGCAGGCGTTCGAGGACACGGCTGATCACCGGCCGGCCTCCTTCGTGATGGTCGCGGTGACGACCGACCGGATCCGCAGCAGCCGGTCGGTGAACTCGTCCGCGTCGAGCGGGTCCGGCCCGTCGACGACCCACGCGTTGACGACCGCGCCCGCGCCGCCGGTCAGGAACGTGGCCAGGTCTTCGATCTCCCGCGCGCCGAGCCGGTTGCCGAGCGCGTGGCCGAGGTGGCGGCGGTTGAGCGGGAGGAACACCCCGGTCAGCGCTTCGGTGAAGGCGAACGCGGGCGTCCCGGTCAGCAGCGCGCGGTAGAAGCGCCGGTGGGCGGCGAAGTGCCGGGCCAGCGCCAGGAGCGACGCGCGTTCGTCGCCGGGCGGGTCTTCGAGCAGTTCCCGGCGGACGAGGTCGAGCGCGGCCTCCAGCAGGAGCGAGTCGCGGTCGCCGAACTGCTGGTAGAGCACCTGGCGGCTGACGTCGGCCGCCTCGGCGAGCTCTGAGACGGACACCGCGGCCGAGTCCCGTTCGGACACGAGCTCGACCGCGGCCCGCATCAGGGCGGCGCGCGACCGGCGCACCCGCCGGTCCTTGGCGGGGGCTTCGGTCGTCCAGCCGGCTCGCACTCACTGATAATGGACAGTTGTCAAGAAAATGGCAAGTGTTCGGTAACCACTGGGGCGTCGACCCAGCCGGACGCCCACAGGTGCGACGGCGGCGTATCCCCGCGGAACACCGCCGCGTGCCGCCGGGCGAACTCGGCGAAGGTCGTCGGCCGGACCCCGAACCGTTCGTGCGTGCCCAGGTCCACCCGGGACTCTTCGGCGCCGGTCCGCCGTTCGGCGAAGAGCTCGTCCATCGCGTCGGCGAAGAAGCCGGGGATCCCGGCGGCGAGCAGCGCCGCCCGCTTGCCGGCCGGGTCCGCGTCGACGTAGCGGACCGGCCGCCCGGCGACCGCGGCGATCCGCGCGGCGACCTCGGTCATCGTCAGTGCCTCGGGTCCCGTCATTTCGTACCGCCCGCCGTCCTCGCCTTCGCCGCGCAGCAGGGCGACGGCCACGCGCGCGATGTCCCCGACGTCGACCGGCGCGAGCTTCGCGTCCCCCATCGGCAGGGCCAGCACGCCGTCGCGCCGGATCGACGGCACCTCGCGGAAGTACACCGGCATGAACTGGCTCGGCCGCAGGACCGACCAGGCGAGCCCGGAGCCCGCCAGGTACCGCTCGATCCCGGCGTGCATCCGGGCGAACCGGAACCCGGAGCCGTCCCGGCAGCCGCGCCCGGACATCTTCACCACGTGCCCCACGCCGGCGCGTTTCGCGGCGTCGATGAACGCCCGCTGCGTCTCGACCAGCCGTTTGTCGGCGGAGGAGATCAGCAGGGCCCGGTCGACGCCGTCGAACGCGCTCGTGGGCGGGTCGAGCAGGTCGCCGGGCACGACGTCGACGCCGCCGGGCAAACCGGCGGCCTTCGCGGGATCCCGGACCAGCGCGCGCACCGGCAACCCCTCGGCGACGCATGCTTGGAGCACCGCGGATCCGGTCAGCCCGGTCACCCCTGTCAGCAAGATCATGGCTTTTCCTCTCTCTCGCGTACTTGGACAGCGAGGCCGCCCGGAATGCACCGCCGCGGCGGGTGCGAGCATGCAGCCATGTCTTCGACCATGCGGGCCTTCGTGCTCACCGGCCCGCGCGAGGGTGCCGTCCAGGAAGTGCCCGTCCCCGAAGCCGTTCCCGGTGAGGTCGTCGTCGACGTCGACCGGGCCGGGGTCTGCGGCACCGATGTCGAGTTCTTCACCGGCGAGATGGCCTACCTGCACCAGGGCCACGCCGCCTACCCGATGCGGCTCGGGCACGAGTGGTCCGGCACCGTCTCCGCGGTCGGGGCGGGGGTCGATCCCGCGTGGCTCGGGCGGCGGGTCACGGGGGACACCATGCTCGGCGACCGGACGTGCCGCCGCTGCCGCAAGGGCCACCAGCACACGTGCGAGCACCGCCAGGAAGTCGGCATCCGCGGCGGCCGGGCCGGGGCGCTGGCCGAGAAGCTCGCCGTTCCGGCGTGGTCGCTGCACGTCCTGCCCGACGAGGTCGACGCCGTGCTCGGCGCCTTGGTCGAACCCGGCGGCAACGCCTTGCGGGCGGCGCGGGCGGCCGGCGTCGGGCCCGGTGACCGGGCGCTGGTGCTGGGCCCCGGGACGATCGGCCGGCTCACCGCGCTGTTCCTGCGGGCCGACGGCGCCGAGGTCCACTTGCTGGGCCTGGAAGAAAGCGAGCACGTCCGGACCCGCGAAACGCTCCCGGACCTGCCGTTCGACGCCGTCGTCGACGCGACCGACGCGGCGGATTCACCAGCACTGGCCCTGGAGCTGGTCGAACCGGCCGGCCGGGTCGTCTACATCGGACTGTCCGGGCGGCCCAGCACGCTCGACAGCCGCGCGCTGGTGCTGAAGGACGTCACGGCGGTCGGGGTCCTGTCCGCGTCACCGGGACTGGCCGACACGATCGCCGCCTACGCCGCCGGGACCGTCGACCCGCGCCCGCTCGTCGGGGCGACTGTCGGGCTGGACCGGGTCGGCGCGGTGCTCGCCGGCGAGCGCTTCGGCGCACCGAAGGTCCACGTCGATCCGCGTGCCTAACGCGGCGAGGCCAGCGTCGTCGGGCGGCTGCGCCCGCGCAGGGTGACGTCCTCGGTCGCCGCCCACCGCTCGGCTTCCTCGACGGCCGCCGACTCGACGGCCGTCCACGACGCGAGGAGGCGGCCCGGCGCGTTCTTCGCCAGCTCGGTCAGCCGGGCGGCCTCGTTGACCGGGTCGCCGATCACCGTGTACTCGAACCGGCGCGGGTCGCCGACGTTGCCCGCGACCGCGTCTCCCGTCGCGACGCCGATGCCGGCCGGGCCGTCCGGCACTTCCAGGGCGAGGCGGCGGGCGATCGCGCGGCCGGCGGCCAGCGCGCACGTCGCGTGGTCTTCGAGCGCCGCGGGCGCTCCGAAGACGGCCAGCGCCGCGTCGCCGACGAACTTGTTGATCAGCCCGTGGTGGCGGTCGACCTCGTCGACCACCACCGCGAAGAACCGGTTGAGCAGGCCGACGACCTCCTCAGGCGGGCGGCTCGCGGCCAGCGCCGTCGACCCGACCAGGTCGACGAAGAGCACCGACACCGTCCGCACCGAGCCGCCCAGCTCGGCCGACGACCGCATGGCCTCGACGGCGACCTCGTGACCGACGTGCCGGCCGAAGAGGTCGCGCATCCGTTCCCGCTCGGCCAGCCCGGCCGCCATGTCGTTGAACCCGGCCTGCAGCAGGCCCAGTTCGGTGCCGTCGTAGACCGGGATGGCGACGTCGAACTCGCCCGCGCGGACGCGGCCCAGCGCGTCGCGCACCGAGGTGATCGGGTTGACGACCGCGCGGGCGGTGAACACGGTGACGAGCAGGCCGAAGCAGAGCACGACCAGGCCGAGCGCGATCACCGACACCGCGAGCTTCGTCGTCGAGACGTCGCCGCGCACCCAGGCCAGCACCGCAGTGACGACGAGCCCGGCCACCGGCACCCCGGTGCCGAGGCACCAGAACAGCAGCATCCGCAGGTTGACGCCGCCGCTGAGCGGCCGCGGCGGCGCGATCCCGTCGAGGGCCCGCGCCGCGTACGGGCGCAGGGCGAACTCGCCGAAGAGGTAGGCGATCGCGCACACCACGACGCTCGCGAACGCGACGACGAGGAACACGGTCAGCGCGACGGCGGGCTGCTCGGCCACGGCCAGGGCGGCGAACACGAGGGTCGCCACGCCCCACAGGACGGCCTGCATCAGCGTGAGCCGCAGGGGGACGCGCAGGCTGGCGACGCGTTCGGCATCGCTCGGCCGGCGTCCTTCGGCGGCCCAGTGCAGTGTCCGCAGCGCCCCGCGGGTGCCCCAGAGCGCACCGACGGCGACCGCCGACACGACGTAGACCGGCACCGCGATCGCGGTGGTCCGCACCAGGTCGCCGGACATGCCCGGCGCGGGGATGAGCAGCGCGGCGAGCCCGACGACGACCAGCGCGCCGATGACGTTCGTGGCGATCAAGGTGGCGGTCAGCAGGCGCTGGACGCGCCGGCGCAATACGGTGACGTCCTGGTCGAGGGGCCCGAGCAGGCCGGAGCCGAACGGCCCGGTGGGGGTGTCGCTTCGTGGGTGCACCGATTCCCTGCCGTTCGCGCGATTGAGTGAACGAATGTACACCGAAGCAGTGGTGGCTCGCGAGCCGGTTCACGCCGTCGAGTGGCTCATCACGCCGCTCGAGTCCGAAAGAACGATGAAGGTCGTGCTGCACGCGTTGGTTGAGCCGACGGATGTGCACCGGAGCGGATATGTGTTACGGTTGGTAACAGTGAACTCGGGTAACACCTGACAGGGAGGTCGGCGATGACCAGCATCAGCGAACGCGAGGCGGGGACGGACCGCGAGACGACCGCGCGCCGGCTGCTGGACTCGTCGGAGCAGCTGTCCTACGACCCCGTCAAGGAGGTCGACTGGGAGACGCCGCTGGACACGGACTACCACGGTGCGAGCCCCGAGTGGAGCACGCTCTACGGCACGTCCTACTGGGCCGACATGACCCCGGAACAGCAGCGCGAGCTGACCCGCCAGGAAGCGGCGTCGGTGGCGAGCACCGGGATCTGGTTCGAGATGATCCTGCAGCAGATGATCCTTCGGGACTTCTACGCGAAGGACCCGACCGACCCGGCTTTCCAGTGGGCGCTGACCGAGATCGCCGACGAGTGCCGGCACTCGATCATGTTCGCCCGCGGCGCCGCCAAGCTGCGTGCGCCGGCCTACCGGCCGCGCCGGTTCGTCGTCGAGGCCGGCCGGATCTTCAAGGCGACCGCGACCGGCGAGGCGGCCTACGCGGCGATCCTCGTGGCCGAAGAGGTCCTCGACGTCATGCAGCGCGACTGGATGCGCGACGAGCGCGTCGTCCCGTTCGTGCGCACCATCAACAACATCCACGTCGTCGAAGAGTCGCGGCACATGAAGTTCGCGCGCGAGGAGACCCGCCAGCGGCTCGAGGGCGCCGGCTGGGTGCGGCGGCAGGTCAACGCGCTGGTCGTCGCGATCGCGTCCTACGTGATCGTCGGCAGCATGTGGAACGCCAAGGTGTACGAGAACGCCGGGCTCGACGGCAAGCGCGCGCGGCGCGAGGCCAAGGCCAACGAGCACCACAAGTCGATGCTGCGCTCGAGCTGCTCCGGGCTGATGGAGTTCCTGCACTCCGCCGGGCTGCTCACCAAGCCGTCGCTGTGGTTCTACAAGCGGGCGAACCTGATCTGACATGGCGTTCGCGATCACCCAGACCTGCTGCGCCGACGCGTCCTGCGTGTCGGTCTGCCCGGTCAACTGCATCCACCCGACGCCGGACGAGCCGGACTTCGGGACGACCGACATGCTCTACGTCAACCCGGCGACCTGCATCGACTGCGGCGCCTGCGCCGACGCCTGCCCGGTCGACGCGATCTTCCCGGCCGGTGACCTCACCGGGTCGCTGAAGGTCTACGAGGAGATCAACGCGGAGTTCTACGCGGGCCGGGACGTGCTCGCCGAGGCCACCGTCGCGCCCAACTTCCACCGCTGGTCCCCACCTTCGTTCGCGCGGATCCTGCCGAGCGACTTTGCGCCCCTGGACGTCGCGGTCGTCGGCACCGGCCCGGCGGGCATGTACGCCGTCGAAGACCTGTTGCTGCACACCACTTCCCGCGTCACGCTGATCGACCGGCTCGACACGGCCGGCGGCCTGATCCGCTACGGCGTCGCGCCCGACCACCCGTCGACGAAGAAGATCGGCGAGACGTTCGCGCGCTTCCACGACCACCCGCGGCTGCGGTTGCGGCTGGGCACCGAGGCCGGTCCCGAGCTGGCCGAGCGGTACGACGCGGTGATCTACGCGGTCGGGGCCACCGAAGCCCGCCGCCTCGACGTCCCGGGGGAGGACCTGCCCGGCAGCCTGCCCGCGGCCACGGTCGTGAACTGGTACAACGGCCACCCCGGCGTCCGGCCGGACGCCGTCGACCTCTCGGCCGAGCGGGTCGTCGTGGTGGGCACCGGCAACGTCGCCCTCGACATCGCCCGGATCCTGACGGCCGACCCGGAGTCCCTGGCCGACACGTCGATCGCGCCGGCCACGCTGGCCCGGCTGCGGTCGAGCAAGGTGCGCGAAGTCGTGCTCCTGGCCCGGCGCGGGCCTTCCGACGCCGCCTACACGCGGTCGGAACTGCTCGCGCTGGCGGCCCGCGGCGACCTCGTCGTGGACGCGCACGACCCGCGCGTCGCCGCGGCCATCGACGCCGGGGACGGCAAAGCCGCGCTGCTGCAAGGAGTTCCGCGCGAGACGGTGGACTGGTCATCGCCGCCCTCGGACGGCACGCGCCGGGTCGTCCTGCGCTTCCACTCGGCCCCGCTGGAGTTCACCGGCGACACGGAGGTCCGCGGCGTCCGCGTGACCGGCGACGTCGAGATCACGGCCGGGCGGGTCGTGCGGGCGGCCGGGTTCCGGGGTGCCCCGGTGCCGGGCCTGCCGTTCGACGAGGTCACCGGAACGGTCCCGAACACCGCCGGCCGGGTCTTGCCCGGGACTTACGTGGCCGGGTGGATCAAGCGCGGCCCGTCGGGGGGCATCGGCGCGAACAAGGCGTGCGCCCGCGAGACGGTCGGCGCCCTGCTGGAGGACGCGGTCGCCGGCCGGCTGCGGACGCGCGGACAGCGCCGCCGGTCAGCCGCCCGACGGTGAATGGCTCGTGTGGGTGAACTCCACTGTGGACAGCATCGAGGCGTCCGTCGTCGAGCGGCGGCGGCCGAACACCAGTACCTTCGCCGGCTCGACCGCGAACACCGCCACGTCGTCGTGTCCGCCCTGCCGGAACCCGGTGTCGGTCGCCTCGTAGACCCAGCTGCCGTCCCACTTGGCCAGCCACGCCTCGGCGAGCCGGTCCAGCTTCGTCCGCTCCGTGACGCGCCGGGCGACGCCTTCGACCACCACGTCCAGGGCGTCGTCCCAGGAGTCGCGGCCGGTGGTGAGCACGACGTTCGGGTTCGCGCCGAGGTTGCGGTACTTCTGCTCGGTCTCGCCGGTCGAGAAGTGCAGGACGCCGTCGAGCCACACCGCGACCAGCGGGGTCACGTGCGGCCGGCCGTCGGCGCGCACGGTGGTGAGCCAGCTGATCTGGGCGTTTTCCAGTGCCCGCTGGGTTTCGGCCCAGCCGGTGGGCTCGGTGCCGGGGTCGCTGAACCGTTCGTCGAGCCGGGTTTCCATGGTCACTCCGTTCGTCGGCCGGTGCCGAGGTGGGTTTCGCGCAGTTCGGCCATGAAGGCTTCCCACAGCGGCGGACCGCCCGCGGTGAGCACCTCGGCGCGCGCGGCGTACTCGTCGGTCACGGGCAGGTGCCGGACGCCCCACGCGCTGAGCTGGACGAGCACCGGGACCAGGTCGATCGCGCGCTCGGTCAGGCTGTAGGTGACCTTCTGCTTGTGCGACGGATCGCCGGCCCGGGTCAGCAGGCCGTGCTCGACGAGCACGGCCAACCGGTCGGCGAGCACGTTCGACGAAATCCGCTCTTCGCCGTCGAGCAGCTCGCGGAAGTGCCGAGCCCCGCCGAAGACGACGTCCCGCAGCACGAGCAGCGTCCACCGGTCGCCGAAGATCTCCAGCGACAGGTTGATCGGGCACCCCGACCGCGCTTCCCGCACCGCTCCCACCTCACAACTGGTTGCATTACGAGAGCAGTATTACCCCGCAGCGGCCGGTGTTAAACCGGTCACCCGGCCAGCCGGTGCAGGACGGCGGCCGCCAGCGCGGTCCGTTCCAGCATCCCCTCGACGCTGATGTGCTCGTGGCGGGCGTGGGCGCCGTCGCCGACCGCGCCGAAGCCGTCCAGGACCGGGTGGCCCAGCGCCGCCACGAAGTTGCCGTCGCTCGCGCCGCCGACCGAGCACTCCCGCAGCGTGACGCCCAGGCCCGCGGCCTCTTCGCGGGCCAACTCGTACAGCCGCGCGATGGCGTCCGAACGTTCCATCACCGGGCGGTTCCAGCCGCCGGTCACCTCGACCGCCGCGCGGGGGTCGTGCGCCTTCAGCGCCGCGAGACCCGCGTCGATGCGGGCCGCCTCGGCCGCGCTGGACACGCGGACGTCGATCTCGCCCGAAGCCGCGCCCGCGATCACGTTCTGCCGCGTGCCGCCGGTGATCACGCCGACGTTCACCGTGGTTCCGGCGTCCACATCGGACAGTCCGTGCAGCGCGAGCACCGCCCGGGCCAGCTCGTCGACCGCGCTCGCGCCCTTCGCCGGGTCGAGCCCGGCGTGCGCCTCGACGCCCTTGGTGTGCACCTGGAACAGGCCGACGCCCTTGCGCGCGGTCTTCACCGCACCGTCCGCGCTCGCCTCGAACACCAGCGTCGCGCGGGTGCCGGCGGCGGCCTCCTCGATCACCGGGCGGGACGCCGGGCTGCCGATCTCCTCGTCGCCGTTGAGGACCAGCCGCACGGCCGGGCGCGGCAGGCCCGCCGCGTCGAGTGCGCGCAGCGCCCACACCGCGTGCACCAGGCCGGACTTCATGTCGAAGATCCCGGGACCGGTCGCGCGGTCACCGTCCACTGCGAACGGCCAGCCGTCCAGGGTCCCGAGCGGCCAGACCGTGTCGTAGTGGCAGAGCAGGAGCACCGGCTCGCCGGTGCCGGGGAAGTCGTAGACCTTGATGTCGCCGTGGCGCCCGCCGTCGACGTCCCGGACGGTTCCGGGCGCGCCCAGGCGTTCGCGCAGCCAGCCGTCCACCCAGGACAGTCCCGCGGTCAGCGCGGCCTTGTCGTCGCTGGGGGTTTCGATGCCGACGTAGGCGGCGACGTCGGCGAGGAGGTCGTCGCGGTGCGCGCACACCCATTCGTGCAGTTCGCGGATCACAGCGTTCGCTCCAATTCGACGAGGTGGTCTTCGGACATCGGTGCGGCGCCGGTCTCGACGTCACGCAGCCGCGTCAGCATCGCCCGCAACAGCGGGACTTCCGCCGCGGCGAGCACCGGCGCGTAGTGGTGGTGCACTTCGATCGGGCGGTGCCGCACGGCGATGTCGCGCCAGATGCCGCTGCGGTCCTTCGGCTGGGTCCGCAGCCACGCGACCAGGCGGTCGGTCGCCGCGTCGCGGCCGGTCGCGCCGGGCCGGTAGGCGGCCGGGTCGAACTGGTCGAACGGCTCCAGGACGCGGTCGCCCGCCGCGGCGAGGACCTCGGCTGTGAGGGCGTGCATCAGCGGGCGGTGCCGGTCGATGAGGTCGGCCATCGGCGCGTCGGCCAGTGCCGTCGTGGTGAGCATCGCGCCGAAACCGAGCTTCGCCCACAGGTAGCCCTCGACGTTGGCGGTCGCCTTCGCCGGACCCCAGGCCTGCAGGTCGGCGACGACTTCCTCGACCCGGTCGCTGATCCGGCCGTCGGGCTCGCCGACGACCAGTGCGCCGAGCCCGCCGTCCCGCACGACGCCGGGCTCGACGACGTCGGCGAAGAGGTTCACGAACGCACCGACCGTCCTTTCCGGACCGACGTGCGAGGCGATCAGCCCTTCGTTGAGCCCGTTCTGCAGGGACACGACGAAACCGTCGTCGGCCAGCCGCGGTGTCAGCCACGGCAGCACGGTCTCGGTGGCCTGGGCCTTGACGGCCAGCAGGACCCGGCCGAGCGTCGGCGGCGCGTCCTCGGGCAGGAATGCCGGTAGTGCCACGGTTTCGTCGCCGCTCGGGCGGCGCAGGGTGAGGCCACGAGCGGTGATCGTGGCGACGTGGTCCGGGTCGGCGTCCACGATGGACACCGGGTGGCCCGCGCGGGCGAGGTGGAACGCGAGCGTCCCGCCGATCGCGCCGCCGCCGACCACGGTGTACGAGCGCCGATCAGACATGCGCTTCCTTTCCTTGCTGGACAGCGGTTTCCCCGGCCCAGTGCAGTGGCAGACCCACCGCGCCCGCGGTCGAGCCGCCGTCGACGCGCAGGACCGCGCCGGTGATCCACGCGGATTCCGGCCCGGCGAGCCAGTGGACGGCATCGGCGATCTCACGCGGCTCGCCGCGGCGCCCGAGCGGGTTGACCGACACCGCGGCCGCGTACGCCTCGGTGACCGGGTTGGCGTCGCTGTCGACGGTGACGAAACCCGGGCTGACCGCGTTCACGCGGATGCCGTGCGGGCCCAGTTCGACCGCGCAGGCCTTGGTGGCCATCTCCAGCGCGGCCTTCGACGTCGCGTAGTGCGCGGCGCCGGGACGCGCCCGGGTCGCGGCGCCGGAGGAGATGTTGACGACGGCGCCGGTGGTTCCGGCTTCGACGTGCGCGCGTCCGAAAGCGACAGTCGTGAGCAGTGCGGCGCGAACGTTGACGTCCTGCACGCGGTCCCAGACTTCCGCGGTCATCTCCAGCAGGGGAGTGGCGGGGTAGATCCCGGCGGCGTTGACGAGGACGTCGACCGGGCCGGCCCGTCCGACGAGCCCCTCGGCGTACTCGGCGTCCGCGAGATCGCCGGGCAGCTCGACGACGTCGGCGGGCAGCCGAGCGGCCACTGTGGACAGTTCCGCCGCGCGCAGGTCGGACAGGACGAGCCGGTCGCCCGCTTCGGCGAACCGCCGCGCGATGGCGGCGCCGATGCCGCCGCCGGCTCCGGTGACGAGCACGGTCCGCACTACAGCTCCTTCCCCTTGGTCTCCGGCATGGTGAGATAAACCGCGACGCCGATGAGCGCGGCGACGGCGACGTAGACCCACACCAGGTTCCCGAGGTGGTTCGTGGTGAGCCACGTCGTGACGTACGGCGCCGTGCCGCCGAAGATCGCCACGGCGAGCGCGTACGGCAGGCCGATACCGGTGGTGCGGACCTCCGGCGGGAACTGCTCGGCCATGATCACCGCGCAGTTCGCCGAGTACCCGACGATGAGCACCAGGCCGATCAGCTCGATGACGAAGACGCTCCAGAAGCTGTTGCCCAGGAAGTGGAACGCGGGCCAGGCGAACACCACGAACCCGCCGGCGAACGCCGTCATCGTCGCCTTGCGCCCGATCCGGTCCGACAGCAGGCCGCCGAAGGGCAGCAGCGCGATGAACACGACCATCGCCAGGGTGTTGGCCAGCAGCGCGGTCTTGAGCGGGATGCCGGTGGCCAGGTGCGCGTAGGCCGGCATGTAGGACACCCACACGTAGTAGATCAACGTCCCGGCGATCGTCACCCCGGCGACGCGCAGCGCGGCCTTCGGGTGGTCGCGCAGCATCGCCACCAGCGGGTTGCGCCGCGGCTTGGCGCTGATCTTGGCGAACGCCTCGGTTTCGTGCACCGACACCCGCAGCCACAGGCCGACCAGGCCGAGCAGCCCGGCGAGGCCGAACGCGAGCCGCCAGCCCCAGCCGCGCAGGTCGGCGTCCGACAGCGTCGAGTTGAGGATCGTGCCCATCAGCGCGGCCAGCAGCGAGCCGAGGCCGACCGACACCTGCTGCCACGAACCGGCGAACGCGCGGCGGCCGGGGGCGGCCGACTCGATCAGGAACGCCGACGACGAACCGAACTCGCCGCCCGCGGAGAAGCCCTGCACGAGCCGGGCCAGCAGCAGCACGATCGGGGCGAGGACGCCGATGTGGGCGTAGGTCGGGGTCAGCGCGATGACGATCGACGCGCCGGCCATCAGCGAGATGGTGAGCGTCAGGCCCTTCTTGCGGCCCCGGCGATCGGCGTACGCGCCGAGCACCGCGCCGCCGATGGGCCGCATGACGAACCCGACGGCGAACACGGCCAAAGTGGACAGTAGCGCGGTGGTTTCGCTGCCACCCGTGAAGAACTGGCCGGCGAAGACCGGGGCGAAGGTGGTGTAGACGGCCCAGTCGACCCATTCGACGGTGTTGCCGACGGCGCCGGCGACGATCGCCTTGCGCTGGTGGGCCGTCAGGCGGTGGCTGACGACGGTGTCCACAGTGGTCATTTCAGCTCCTGGCGGACGTGGTCGACGATCTGCGCGTGCGTGGCGAACCAGACGCCGTCGTGGCCGGCGATGTGGTCGAGGAGTTCGTCGAGGACGGTCAGGCGCGAGCGGTGACCGATGATGTGCGGGTGCATGGTGAGCTGGAAGATGCCGCCGTCGGCGTAGGCGGCGTCGAACTCGTCGCGCCAGATGGAGAGCACACCGCGCGGCGGGGTGTAGGGCCGCAGCGACGCGAACCGGTCCATCATGAAGTACGGCGCGTCGTCGCGGATCCACTCCACCGGCAGCTCGACGACCCCGGTCGGCTCACCGTTTTCGAGGAGTTCGTAGCAGTCGTCGTCGGCCATCAGCGACGAGTCGTACGTCAGGCCCAGCTCCCGCGTGATGGCGAGGGTGTGGGCGGAGAAGTCCCAGGACGGCGTCCGGATCCCGACCGGCCGGGTGCCCGCGAGTCCTTCCAGGACGTCGGCGGCGCGGAAGGCGAGGTCGCGTTCCTCGGTCTCGGTGAGCGCGGTGTTGCGCTCGTGGATCCAGCCGTGCAGCGCCACTTCGTGTCCCGCGTCCACATAGGACTTCACTTCGCCCTCGTGGAGCAGCGCCGACACGGCGGGCACGAAGAACGACGCAGGTGCGTTGTACTTGCGCAGCAGCTTGAGGATGCGCGGCACGCCGACGCGGGCGCCGTATTCGCCCTGCGCCAGCTTGCCGGGCAGGACGTCGCCGTCGCGCAGGGCGGGCGTCTCGTGGTCGGAGTCGAAGGACAGCGCGACGGCGACCTTCGCGCCGCCGGGCCACGCGGCCGGGCGCAGCGGGCGTCCGGCGCGGACGTGCTCGACGTGTCCGCGCCACGTCTTTTCGTCCCACTGCCAGGGCTGGTCGGTCATGCGTCCTCCAAGCTGGCGGCACGTGTCGGGGCCCACGCGCGCTTGAGCGTCGAAACCTGCAGGGTCACGTCGGCCTCCCGGAGCCCGGGCAGCGCGCCGACGACGTCGGTGGTGTGGCGGTAGAGCTCGGCGTAGTGGCGCAGCACGATCTGGCCGACGAGGTTGAACCGCCCGGTGGTGGCGGAGAGGTACTTGGTGCCGGGGTGGGCGGCGAGCTGCTGCCCGGCGCGGTCGAGCTCGCCGGGGACGACGGAGAGCCAGAGCATGAACTCGAGGGCGTAGCCGAACATGGCGGGCTCGGCGAGCGTCCGGAACCGCAGACACCCGCGTTTCACGAGCGAATCGACGCGACGGGCCACTGTGGACTCGCTGGTGCCGACCAGTTTGGACACTTCCTTGAACGGCAGCCGGCCGTCCTCGCCGAGGGCGGCGCAGAGGGCGAGGTCGAGTTCGTCGAGCTGTTCGGGCGGGCGTTCCCAGTGCTGTTCTTCGAACGGCCGGACGTCCCCGCCCCGCAGGTCTTCGGCGGCGCCGGGGCTGAGCTCGCCGGAGTCCCAGTCGTGGTTGGAGGTGAAGGTCCGCATGACGGCGAAGGTCTCGGCGTCCCGGATGGCTTCGGCGGCGGGGAAGCCGTTTTCCTGCAGGCCGGCGATGTCGGCGTAGGAGGGGAGGACGAACTCGGCGGAGCAGTCGGCGCTCCCGGCGAGCACGCTGGCGTACCGCACATCGGGCCGAGCGGCGAGGGCTTCGGCGACGGTGGCGGCGGTCCCGGGCCGGCACTTCAGCCGGGCGATGACGGGAACGCCGAGCCCGCAGCGCAGGACATCGACGACCCCGATGACCCGCAGCCGGCCGCTTTCGGTGAGTTTCTCGGCCCGCCGGAGCACGGTGGACTCGCTGGCCCCGACGTGCCGGGCGATGGCACCCCAGGAAGCCCGCCCGTTGAGCTGCAGGGCCGCGACGATACGCCGGTCGAGATCGGCGGTCTTGCCTTCGTTCGGCATGGGACGCATCCTGAATGCAGGAAAACGTCAAGTCAAGGGGTTGCGGTGCAAGAAAGCTGCAAACTGGAGGCTAGCGCCCCAATGTGGCCTTCGGTGCGTGTGACGCACCGAAGGCCACATTGGGTGCGTGAGACGCAACCAAGGCCACATTGGGGCGCTTGGGGCAGCGGACGCCGCGCCGGGCCGCCGGTGGGCTGAAGGCGGGTCGAGGGAAGTTTTGGCCGGGCGGCCGGTCGGTTGAGGGCGGGTCGGGAAAGTTTGGCCGGGTCGCGGGTGGGCGGAAGGCCGGTCGGGGAAGTCCTGGCCGGGCCACCGATGGGCTGACGGCGGGTCGGGGAAGTTCTGGCCGGGCCGCCGGTGGGCTGAAGACGGGTCGGGGGAAGTTTTGGCCGGGCCGCCGGTGGGCGGAAGGCCGGTCGGGGAAGTTCTGGCCGCCGGTGGGTTGAGGGCGGGGCGGTAAGTCCTGGCCGGGCCACCGAGGCCGCGGAGGGAGTCCGGGCTCGCCCGGCCCGGGCGTCAGTCGATCGGGAGCACCGGCGTCTCCGCCGCGAAGGTGTCCGCCGCCGCCAGGTCGAACTCGCCGTGGTCCGTCCCCAGCCCCTGGGCCACCAGCCCCGCCGCCGCGCAGCCCAGTACCGCCGCCTCGCGCAACGACCTCCCCAGGCCCACGCCCCGCAGGAAGCCCGCCGAAAACGCGTCCCCGCACCCCGTCGTGTCCACCACCGGGACCGCGAACGCCGGTACCGCCAGCGTCGCCTCCGGTGTCACCACCAGCGCCCCACGCGCACCCCGCGTGACCGCCACGCAGCCGACCCCGCGTTCCAGCAACGCGTGCGCGCCCTCCTCCAGCGACACCGCGCTCGTCAAGCCGAGGACCTGCTCTTCGTTCGGCAACAGGTAATCCACCGAGGGCAACGCCGGGTCGATCCACGCCAGCACCCCCGGATCCCCGGGCGCCAGCAAGTCGGCCGACGTCACCACCCCGGCGGCCTGCGCCGGCGCCAGCAGAGACGCCGCCGCGACGCCGCCCATCAGCTCCGGCCCGCCCAAGTGCAGGTGGGTCGCGCCGGTGAGCGACGCGGCCGGGAACTCCGCCGGCTCGAACCCCAGGTTCGCCCCCGGCACGTGGAACGCCGGCCGGCTGCCGTCCGGGCGGATCGGGAGCACCGACGCCGACGTCTGCACCCCGGATCGCCGCAGCACCAGCGACGTGTCGATGCCGTACCGGGCGAGCATCGACAGCAGCAGGTCGCCGATCGGGTCGTCGCCCACCGCGCCCGCCGTCCGGACGTCCGCGCCGAGCTTCGCCAGCGTCACCGCCGTGCCCGCCGCCGTTCCCGCCGGGCCGAAGCGGATCTGCTCCACCAGTGTCGCGCCCTGGCCCTCCGGGATCGCCGTCACCGGCCGGACCTGCACGTCGAACACGTGCGCCCCCAGCGTCACGACGGTCTGCGTCACCGGTCCTCCAGCCGCCGCGGGCGGCCGTAGCCGCGCTGGACCGCCGCGGTCACGACGGCTTCCTGCTGCACGTCGTCCAATGCCCGTGGGACGCCGAGCGTCGCCGCCCGGACGTACAGGCCGCACGCCCACTCCAGCAGCAACGCGTGGTCCATCGCCGCCTCCAGGGTCGGGCCGTGGACGATCGCGCCGTGGTTGGCCAGCAGCGCCGCCGCCTTGCCTTCCAGTGCCGCGAGAGTGCCCTCGGCCAGCTCCGCCGACCCGAACACGGCGAACGGCGCGACGCGGACCGCGCCGCCCAGGGCGAGCTGCTGGTAGTGCACGCAGGGCAGCTCGTCGAGCACCACCGACACCGCTGTCGCGTGCGGGGAGTGCGTGTGGACCACCGCGCCCGCGCCGTAGCGCCGGTAGATCCCCAGGTGCAGCTCCAGTTCCGACGTCGGCGCCAGCTCGCCGTCGACGACTCCGCCGTCGAGGTCGACGACCGTGACGTCCGCCGGCCCGGCCGTGCCCAGCACGACCCCCGTCGCGGTCACCGCCACGTGGTCACCGGCCCGGACGCTCACGTTGCCCGCCGTGCCGATCAGCAGGCCCTCCGCGGCGAGGCCGTTGCTCGCCCGGGCCACCGCCCGCCGGGCGTCGTCGAGCACCGAACTTCCCGCTGTCATGGCCCGAGGCTAGAATAAACCCGAAACAAAGTCACGTTCAGGTTTGGAGCCGGATGCCACCGCGAGTGCCGCGCCAGGCCCGGGCCCGCGAAAAGCTGGCCCGGGTGCTCGAGGCCGCCGACCGGCTGCTCGCCGAAGAGGGCGTCGAGGCGCTGACGACCACCCGGGTCGCCGCCGCGGCCGGCGTCTCCGTCGGGACGCTCTACCAGTACCTCCCCGATCGCGACGCCATCACCGAAGCCCTCGCCGAGGGCTACCTCGCCCGCCTCGAAGACCTCATGACGGCCTTCACCGACCAGGCCGCGCGGGAGAACTGGGACGATCCCGTCGGCCTGCTGGTCGACGCCTTCGCCGCGCTGTACCGCGCCGAACCCGGGTTCCGCGCGCTCTGGCTGGGCCGCGGCCTCACCGCGGCGACGCGCGAAGCCGACGTCGCCCACAAGCGCGTGATGGCCGCCGGCGTGCACCGCGTGCTCGTCGCCCAAGGCCTGCTGCGCGACGACGAGGCGGCCGCGACGGCGTGCCGGACCGCGTTCCTGGCCGCCGACGCCGTGATCCAGGAGGCCTTCCGCGCCGATCCCGACGGCGCCGCCGCGCTGCTCGACCAGCTGAAGGCGATGCTCCGGGCCTATCTGGAACGGCTCGTCTAGGCTCGCGGGCATGCCCGATACGCAGTACGAAGACCTGCTCCGCCACGTTCTCGACACCGGCGCCCGCAAGGCGGACCGCACCGGCACCGGCACGCGGTCGATCTTCGGGCACCAGCTGCGCTACCGCCTCGCGGACGGCTTCCCGCTGATCACGACGAAGAAGGTCCACTTCCGTTCGGTCGCCTACGAGCTGCTGTGGTTCCTGCGCGGCGAGGGCAACGTCCGCTGGCTGCAGGACAACGGCGTGACGATCTGGGACGAGTGGGCCGCGCCGGACGGCGATCTCGGGCCGGTCTACGGCGTCCAGTGGCGGTCGTGGCCGACCCCGGACGGCGGGCACGTCGACCAGATCGCCGAGGTGCTGCGCACGCTGCGCGAGAACCCGGACTCGCGGCGGATGATCGTGTCGGCGTGGAACGTCGGCGAGATCCCGCAGATGGCGCTGCCGCCGTGTCACGCGTTCTTCCAGTTCTACGTCGCCGACGGCGAGCTCTCGTGCCAGCTGTACCAGCGCAGCGCCGACCTGTTCCTCGGCGTGCCGTTCAACATCGCCAGCTACGCGCTGCTGACGCACATGATCGCCGAGCAGGTCGGGCTCCGGGTCGGCGACTTCATCTGGACCGGCGGCGACTGTCACATCTACGACAACCACGAAGAGCAGGTGCGCAAGCAGCTCGCCCGCGACGCGCGCCCGTTCCCGACGCTCAGCCTCAAGGACGCCGACAGCCTTTTCGAGTACACCTACGACGACATCGCGCTCGACGGCTACAACCCCCACCCGGGCATCAAGGCGCCGGTGGCGGTGTGATCGGGCTGGTCTGGGCGCAGTCGGCGAACGGCGTCATCGGCCGCGACGGCACGCTGCCGTGGCACCTGCCGGAGGACCTGAAGCACTTCCGCACCTTGACGTCGGGCGCGACCGTCCTCATGGGACGCCGCACGTGGGAGTCGCTGCCGCCGCGGTTCCGGCCCCTGCCGGGCCGGCGCAACGTGGTGCTGTCGTCGACCCCGCAAGAAGGCGTCGAGACGTTCCCGGAGCTGCCGAAGGCGCTGGACTCGGTGTCCGGCGACGGCTGGGTGATCGGCGGCGCGGCCGTGTACGGGGCGGCGCTGCCGTTCGCGGACCGGATCGTCGTGACGGAGATCCGGGAGACGTTCGAGGGTGACACGCTCGCGCCGGACGTGGGGCGGGCGCCGGACGCCACGGGGGAGTGGCAGGAGTCGTCGACCGGGCTGCACTACCGCTTCCTGACCTGGGGTTAGCGTGACCCGGACCGGGCTCAGGCCTGCGCACCTGGCGGCCGTGCTGCGGGAACGCGTCTACGGCGGCATCACCTGCCTGAGCACCCTGCTCGTCCTCGCCGGCCGGCTCGGGGACCCCCTCGACCCCTGGTCCGCCGTCCTCGACCTGGTGATCGCCACCGGCGGGATCTGGGCCGCGAGCCTGTTCGCCGAGTACGTCTCCCACCTCGCCCTGCACGAGGCCGACGGCGAACGCGCCGACGTCCGGCTGCTCCTGCGGGCCAGCGGCCAGATCCTCGAAGCCGCGGTGCTGCCCGGTCTCCTGCTGGTCGCCGGCGCGCTCGACGTGGTCCGGTTCTCCGTCGCCATCTGGGCGAGCGTGTGGCTGCTCGTCGCGGAGATGGGCCTGTTCGCCCTCCTCGCGGTCCGCCGCACGCGGCTGCCGTGGTGGAAGCAGCTGCTCCTCGTGGCCGCGCTCGTCGGGCTCGGGCTCGTCGTCATCGGCCTGAAGACCGCCCACTGAGCGACTTTCCGCCATCCGCCGGTTGACGGGGGAATGATCGCAGGTCAACAATTCACCCGTAGCACCGAATGTTAACGCTAACACATTCGACGACGAAGTCGGAGCCCCGCCATGAAGCTGCGCCACGCGTTGTCCGCGCTCCTGCTGCTCGCCGGAATGCTCCTGGGTGCGGGCACCGCGAGCGCCGCGGAGGCCCCGGTGCCGCCACCCGTCATGGGCTGGGCCTCCTGGAACACCTTCGCCGCGAAGATCGACGCCTCCGTCATCAAGGCGCAGGCCGACGCCCTCGTTTCGGCCGGCCTGAAGGACGCCGGGTACACCTACGTCAACATCGACGAAGGCTGGTGGCAGGGCACCCGCGACAGCGCCGGGAACATCACGGTGGACACCGCCGAGTGGCCCGGCGGCATGCCGGCCATCGCGGACTACCTGCACGCCAAGGGGTTGAAAGCCGGCATCTACACCGACGCCGGGCGCGACGGCTGCGGCTACTACTTCCCGACCGGCCGCCCCGCCGCGCCCGGCTCCGGCAGCGAAGGCCACTACCTGCAGGACATGCTGCAGTTCCAGCGCTGGGGCTTCGACTTCGTCAAGGTCGACTGGTGCGGCGGCGACGCCGAGGGCCTCGACCCGGTCAGCACGTACAAGGCGATCAGCGACGCCAACAAGGCCGCGACCGCGCAGACCGGGCGCACGCTCACCCTGTCCATTTGCGACTGGGGCAAGAAGAACCCCTGGAACTGGGGCGCCGGCACGGCCCCGATGTGGCGCACCAGCACCGACATCATCTACTACGGCCAGACCGCGACCCTCCCGCAGGCGCTGACGAACTTCGACCAGGCGCAGCACCCCGTCTCGCAGCACACCGGGTACGTCAACGACCCCGACATGCTCACCGTCGGCATGCCCGGGCTGACGGCCGCGCAGGGCCGGACCGAACTGGGCATGTGGGCCGTCTCCGGCGCGCCGCTGCTGGCGGGCAACAACCTCGCGACGATGACCGCGGAAACGGCGAACATCCTGAAGAACCGCGAAGTCGTCGCCGTCGACCAGGACCCGCGCGGCCTGCAGGGGGTGAAGGTCGCCGAGGACGCCGCCGGGCTCCAGGTGTACGGCAAAGTCCTGAGCGGCAGCGGAAAGCGCGCGGTGCTGCTGCTCAACCGGACGTCGTCCGCGGCGACGATGACCGTGCGCTGGGCCGACCTCGGCCTGACGACGGCGTCGGCGAAGGTGCGGAACCTCTGGGCCGGGTCCGACAAAGGCGGCTACACCACTGGTTACAGCGTGAGCGTCCCGGCCGACGATTCCGTGCTGCTGACCGTCCAGGGCACCGATGCCGCGCAGTCCGGCGGAACCACCGCGGCCGCAACGGGTCTGGCCGTCGCGACCTTCACCTACAGCGCGACCACCACGCGGACGCAGACCCTCACGGTCAACGGCCAGCAGCCCACCGTCGTCGCCTTCCCGGCGACCGGGGGAGCGGCCAAGACCGTGTCCGCCATCGTCTCCCTGGGCAAAGGCGCGAACACCTTGACGTTCGGCGGCACCCCGCCGTCCGCGGTTTCCCTGCTGCCCCTGCCGGGCACCACCGGCGTCCAGGTGGCCGGCACGCAGTCGGGCCGGTGCCTCGACGTGAACGACAACAGCATCGCCAACGGCGTCCGGACCCAGCTGTGGGACTGCGCCGCGGGCCCCAACCAGACGTGGGTGCCGGTACGCGGCCAGCTCGTCGTCAACGGCACGAAGTGCCTGGACGCCTACGACAACGGGACCACGAACGGCACCGCCGTCGTCAGCTGGGACTGCAACGGCCGGCGCAACCAGCAATGGACGCTGAACACGAACGGAACCATCACGAACGCGCTGTCCGGGCTGTGCCTCGACGCGAGCGGTGCCGCCACCGCCAACGGCACGAAGATCATCCTCTGGGCCTGCGGCGGCGGGGCCAACCAGCAGTGGACCCGGCGGTGACCTACGCGGTCGAGTCCCGGATCACCAGCCGGCCCGGGCTGGTGTGCCGGCCGGGGGAGGGCTCGCCGTTGATCGCCGCCAGCAGCAGGTCGGCGGCGGTCCGGCCGAGTGTCTCCAGTTCCATGTCGACGCTCGTCAGCGGGGGCTGGCAGGCCAGCGCCATGACGTCCCAGTTGTCGAAGCCGACGAGCGCGACGTCGCCGGGCACCCGGCGTCCGGCCGCCTGCAGGGCGTCGGCCACGCCGCGGGCGATCTGGTCGCTGCCGCAGAACACCGCGTCGAACGCCGTGTCCGCGCCGAGCAGGATCCGTGCGGCCTGGCGTCCCCACGCTTCGCTCCATTCGCCGAACATCGGCGCGCCGACCAGGTCGAGCCCGTCTTCGGCGAGCCGCCCGGCGGCCGCGGCCGCGCGCACGGTCGCCGAGTGGTGGTGCTCGGGACCGGTGATGTGCGCGACGCGGCGGCGGCCGGTGGCCAGGAGGTGGTCGACGGCCTTGCGTGCGCCGCCGGCCTCGTCCGGCACGACAGAGCAGTCGTGCGGGTCGGCCGAGCTGATGAACGCGTACACCACGGGGATCGGCAGCGCGGCGCCGATCGGCGGGCGGGCCTGGGTCCGGCGGCCGGTGACGATGATGCCGTCGACCCGGCGCGACAGCAGCGTGCGCAGGTAGTACTGCTCCCGGATCGGGTCGTCGCGGGCGTCGCAGAGGAAGACCGACATCTCGCCGGCGCCCAGCGCGTCCTCCGCGCCCATCAGCAGCGGGATGCTGAACCGGCCGATCGTGTCGGTGGTGATCATCCCGACGGTGTAGGTGCGGCCCGAGTTGAGCGTGACGGCCGCGCGGTTGGGCTGGAAGCCCAGCTGCTCGGCGGCCGAGAGCACTCGCTGCCGGGTCTCCGCGCGCAGTGACCCGCGGCCGTTGAGCGCCTTGGACGCGGTGCCGACCGAAACGCCGGCCAGCAGGGCGACCTCGCTGATCGTGGCCGGCTTGGCGACGTTTCCGGGAGTTTCCGAAAGTTTCCGCGGGGGCATGCTGCGACAGTACCTCAGGCGCTTGACGAGCTCGTGGCGAAGCGCCTAACTTGATTCGGCAACCGGTTTCCGAATTTTCCTCCTCCTCGACGTTCCCAGGCGGCGGCCTCTCGTTAGGAGAGTCGATGACTTCGCACATCCGAACCAGGGCCGCGGCCGCTCTCGCGGGCGTGCTCGTCCTCGCGGCGTGCCAGAGCGGTCCGTCCGGGGCGGCGGCCGGCGACCCGGCCGGCGTGGACGACGGCACCACGATCACCATGTGGACCCGGTCGCCGACGGCCACCTTCAGCCAGACGCTGATCGACGCCTACAACGCGAGCCACCGGAACAAGGTCAAGCTGACGGTCTTCCCGGCCGACTCCTACCAGCAGAAGGTCGGCACCGCCGCGGGCGCGCGGCAGCTGCCGGACCTGCTCGCCGCCGACGTCGTCTACGCGCCGAACTACGCGGCCAAGGGCCTCTTCCTCGACCTTTCCGCCCGCGTGAACCAGCTGGCGTTCAAGGGATCCCTCGCCCCGGCGCACATGAAGGCGGCCACCTTCGAGGGCAAGCACTTCGCGGTGCCGCACGACATCGACCTCTCCGCGGTGTTCTACAACAAGGTCCTCTTCACCCGCGCCGGCCTCGATCCCGCGAAACCGCCGGCCACCCTCGACGAGCTCGCTGCGGCCGCCCGCAAGATCGCCGCGCTCGGCGGGGACGTCAAGGGCTACTTCTTCGGCGGCGCCTGCCCGGGCTGCCAGCTGTTCACCACCTGGCCGATGATCTGGGCCTCCGGCGGCACCGTGCTCGACGAGCAGGGGACCGCGGCCACCCTCGACAGCCCGCAGGCCGCTCAGGTCTACGCATGGCAGCGGCAGCTCTTCACCGACGGCGTCGTGCCGGCTTCGGCGAAGAACGAGTCCGGGCCGACGTGGACGCAGCCGTTCGCCGACGGCAAGATCGGCATCCAGCCGATGGGCGCGACCGCGTTGCAGGGCATCAAGGAAGGACCGGACCTGCAGGTCGGCGTCGCCCCGATCCCCGGCCTGACCGGCGGCAGCTCCTCGTTCGTCGGCGGGGACGTCGTCGGGATCGGCAGCAACAGCACGCACGCCGCGGCGGCGTGGGACTTCATCTCCTGGACGCTGTCCGACCAGGCCCAGGTCGACGTCGTGGCGAAGAGCAAGAACATCACCGTCCGCTCGGACCTGGCCGACAACACCTACGCCGAGCAGGACCCGCGGCTCGGCGTGTTCAACCGGCTCGCCGGCCAGGGCCAGACGCCGATCTCGGTCAACTTCGGCAAGACCTTCAACGACACCAACGGTCCCTGGACCGCGACGGTGATCGACGCGGTGTTCGGCGGCGGGGACGTCGGCTCGATCCTCAAGCAGCACAACGCGGCCGTCACCGAATCCCTCTCCAGCGGCAGCTGACGATGGTGTCGCTGCTGTCCTCGCGGGCCCCGGCGCCGGAAACCCCGGCACCGGCCCACCGCCGCCGCCGTCGCGGCTCGATCGCCCGCGGCCGGCGTCGGCTCGGGATCGCCTACGCCGCACCGATGGCCGTGCTGGTCGCCGTCTTCTTCGTCGTGCCGCTCGGGCTGATGCTGTGGATGTCGGTCAACCACTGGCCGCTGGTCGGCACGTCCGCGCCCAACGGCGTCGCGAACTACGACGCCTTGACCGACCCGCTGTTCCTGCGCGCGGTCGGGTTCACGGTGAAGTACACGCTGGTGACGACCGTGGTGCTCGGGCTCGTCGCGTTCGGGCTGGCGCTGCTGGTCCAGCACGACCGGCCCGGCACGGGTGTGGCCCGCACGGTGTTCTTCCTGCCCAGCGCGGTCGGGCTCGCGTCGACCAGCCTGCTCTTCTACGGCCTGTTCAACACGGATTCGAGCGCGCTCAACAACTTCGTGGGCTTCCTCGGCCTCGGCCGAGTCGACTGGCTCGGCTCGGGCGGCAGCGCGCTCGGCTCCGCCGTCGGGATGATCACCTGGCGCTTCGCCGGGTTCTACATGCTCATCCTGATGACCGGCCTGCAGAGCATCGACCCCGCGCTGTACGAGGCCGCCCGGATCGACGGCGCCACCCGGTGGCAGATCCTGTGGCGCGTCACGCTTCCCCTGCTGCGCCCGACGCTCGCGCTCGCGGCGGTGCTGTCGCTGACCGGCTCCCTGCTCGCGTTCGACCAGTTCTTCATCCTCACCGGCGGCCGGCACGACACCGCCACGGTCGTCATCGACATCTACCGCGAAGCGTTCCTGTCGCAGGACCTGGGCCGGGCCGCCGCGGTGTCGGTGGCGACGCTCGCCGTGCTCGTCGTCCTCAACGTCGCCCAGCTGCGGCTGATCCGCCGGGAGGGCCGGTGATCCGGGGCGCGGGCAGGCTCGTCACGAGCGCGGCGCTGGCCGTGCTGTTCCTGCTGCCGCTGCTGTGGACGCTGTACTCGTCGCTCACCGGCCGCGAGGCGGGGGACTCCGGGATCGACAACTACCGGCGGCTCGCCGGCTACGGCACCGGCCTCGGCACCTACCTGCTCAACACGACCGTGGTCGCACTCGTCGCGGTGGTCGTCACGGTCGTGACGACCACGCTCGGCGGCTACGCGATGGCCCGGCTCGCCTTTCCCGGGCGCAACCTGCTGTTCCTGGTCACCCTGGCGATCCTGATGGTGCCGTACACGACGATCCTGGTGCCGCTCTACATCCTGCTCGGCTGGCTCGGCCTGCAGAACTCCCTGATCGGCCTCGGCCTCGTGCTGGCCGTGCTCCAGCTGCCCTTCGGGCTGTTCATGATGCGCAACTCCTTCGAAGCGCTGCCCGTCGAACTCGAAGAGGCGGCGCTGATCGACGGGTGTTCGGTCGGCGGCGCGCTGCGGCGGGTGCTGCTGCGCGGGGTGCTCCCCGGCGTCGTCACCATCGCGCTGTTCTCGTTCCTGGCGGCGTGGAACGAGTTCGTCGCGCCGCTGATCTTCCTCACCGACGGCGAGAAGTTCACGCTGCCGGTCGCGTTGTTCAACCTCCAGTCCGGCAGCCTCGGCTCGGTCGACTTCGGGGCCCTGCAAGCGGGCGTGGTCGTGTCCGCCCTGCCGTGCGTGGCGGTCTTCCTCGTCCTGCAGCGGTACTACGTCCGCGGTTTCACCTCGGGAGCCCTCAAGGGCTGAGCCACCTCAACGGCGTGACAGGAGCACTCGATGACCGAACGCATCCTCGGCCCCGTCCACCCCACGCCCGCCGCGACGGCGGCGCTGCGCCCGCTCTTCCTCGGCGCCGTCACCTTCGCCGCCGGGAGTTTCCTGGGCGACTGGCAGGAGCGCAACGCGACGCGGTCGCTGCCGCACTGCGTCGAGCAGCTTGACGTCGCGGGCGCGCTGGACAACCTCCGCCGCGTCACCGGCGAGGTCGAAGCCGGCCGCCGCAACATGTGGTTCGCCGACTCCGACGTCTACAAGACCCTCGAGGCCGCCGCCTGGCAGCTCGGCCGGACTCCGGACGACGCCGAGCTGCGGGCGTTCCTCGACACCACCGCCGCGCTGGTGGCCAAGGCACAGGCCGACGACGGCTACCTCAACTCCTACTTCGCCGTCGACAAGCCCGAACTGCGGTGGAAAGAGCTGCACTGGAGCCACGAGCTGTACTGCGCGGGGCACCTGATCCAGGCCGCCGTCGCCGCCGCGCGGGCCGGGGTGGGCGCCCAGCTCGTCACGGTCGCCCGGCGGTTCGCCGACCTGATCGTCGAACGGTTCTCGGTCGTCGACGACGTCGACGGGCACCCGGAGATCGAGACCGCGCTGGTCGAGCTGTACCGGGTGACCGGGCACCGGCCGTACCTCGACCTCGCCAAGCGGTTCCTCGACCTGCGCGGTCGCGGCCTCCTCAACGGCGAGCGGTTCGGTCCCCGGTACCTGCAGGACCACGTGCCGGTGCGCGAGGCCGACGAGGTCGCCGGCCACGTCGTGCGCCAGCTGTACCTGCTCGCCGGCGTGGTCGACGTCGCCGTCGAGACCCGCGACGACGCGCTGCTCGACTCCGCCCGCCGGCTCTGGGCCGACGCGTTCGGCGCGAAGACCTACCTCACCGGCGCCCAGGGCTCACGCCACCGGGACGAGGCCTTCGGCGATCCCTACGAGCTGCCGCCGGACCGGGCGTACGGCGAAACCTGCGCCGCGATCGCGAGCTTCCAGTGGAACTGGCGGATGCTGCTGGCCACCGGCGAAGGCAAGTACGCCGACGAGATGGAACGCGTGCTGTACAACGCGATCGCCGGCTCGACCGCGGTGGACGGCACGCACTTCTTCTACTCCAACCCGCTGCACCTGCGGACCGGCCACGACGGCTCCCACGAGGACGCGCCCTCGCAGCGCCTGGCGTGGTACTCGTGCGCGTGCTGCCCGCCGAACCTCGCCCGGCTGGTCGCGTCGCTGTCCGGCTACGTCGCCACCACCGACCACGGCGGGCTCCAACTGCACCTGTACGCCGACGGAGCCGTCAAGACCACTGTGGACGGTTTCGACGTCCACGTCGTCACGCGCACGCGGTACCCGTGGGACGGCCGCGTCGAAGTCTCGGTGACGACGGACGCGGCGCTCGCCCTGAGCCTGCGCATCCCGGGCTGGGCTTCCGAAGCGCTGATCGACGGCTCGCCCGCCGAAGTCCGCGACGGATATGCCGAAGTGCGCCGGGACTGGTCCGCCGGCGCCACCGTGACCCTCGACCTGCCGATGCCCGCCCGGATCGTCCGGCCGCACCCGCGGATCGACGCCGTACGCGGCTGCGTCGCCGTGGCGCGCGGGCCGCTCGTCCACTGCGTGGAGCAGGCCGACCTGCCGGCCGGCGTCACGCTCGAAGACGTGCGGATCGATCCCGCCGGCCCCCTTGATGCCGGCGACCCGGTGGCCCTCACCGCGCGGGGCCGGGTCGAGCCGCCCGCGTCGGACGAGCTGTACCCGGCGGTCGCCGACGTGGCCGGGGAGCCGGTCGAGCTGCACCTCATTCCGTACTTCCGGTGGGGCAACCGGGAACCCGGCCCGATGCGGGTCTGGCTCCCGGTGACCGCCGGGTGATCCCCGTCCCCGACACGATCGAGGTTCCCCGATGTCCCGAACCCTCGCACTGGTCAGCGCGATCGCCGTCTTCGGCGCTCTCGCGGTGGCCCCCGCCCAGGCCGCCGGGCACACGCTGGTGGTGAACGCCGCGGCCGCGTTCCGGCCGGTGACGCACGCCGCCGCCGGCGGGCTGTACGCGCTGGCCGAAAACAGCCGGCCGGCCGACTCGACCCTGCTGCCGCTCAAGCTGAACACCCTCACCCAGCCTCCGCCGGGCGTCGGGCAGAAGCCCAACGGCCAGCCGCCCGGTGGCGACGCGCTGCTGGTCGCGCCGCAGGCCGACCGGGTCGGCGCCGCTCAGGTGATCCGCATGCCCGACATCTACCCGGACTTCCCCTACAAGTGGGTGAGCTGGGACGACTGGCTGTCCAAGGTGGACACGATGGTGTCGAGGCGACTGGCGGCCACGTCGGTGAGCAACGTCGCCGCGTGGGAGATCTGGAACGAGCCGGACGGCACCTGGAACACCGCGGCGGCCGGAGACTTCAACACGGGCTGGACGCGGACGGTCCAGCGGATCCGCACCCGCGACACCGTCACGCCGGTCGCCGGGCCCGGGTACTCGAGCTGGAACACCGACCGGATGCGGACGTTCCTGACCAACGCCAGGAACACGAACACCGTGCCGGACGTCGTCGTCTGGCACGAGCTGGGCCACAGCAGCGCGTCGATCGCGGCCGACGTCTCGGCGTACCGCGCCCTGGAGTCCTCGCTCGGGATCGGCGCGCGGCCGATCTTCATCAACGAGTACGCCTGGACCGACGAGGTCGACGTGCCCGGGCGCGTCGCGAACTACGTCTCGAAGCTGGAACGCGCCGGGGTGGCGGGCGCCGACCGGGCGTTCTGGTACGAGTACGGGACCGTCAACGGCCTGGTCGTCAACAACACCCAGCCGACCGGGACGTGGTGGCTGTACAAGTGGTACGGCGACATGGCCGGGTCGATGGTGACCACGACGCCGCCGGCGCAGACCGGGCTCGACGGGTTCGCGTCCTACGACTCCACCCGCAAGCGCGTCGACGTCGTCTTCGGCGACGAGTCCGGCACCAACTCGGTGCGGGTGACCGGGCTCAGCGGCACCGTGCGTGTCACCTTGGAGTCGACGCCGTCGTCGGGGCGGTTCACGGCGGTGACCGCGCCGACCACGATCTCGACGTCGACCTACACCGTCTCCAATGGACAGATCACCGTGCCGGTGGCCAACATGTCGGCGACGAGCGCGTACCACCTGGTCGTCGAACCCACCAGCGGTACTTATCAGCAGCGCTTCGAAGCCGAGAACGCGTCGGTGTTCCGCGCGCAGCGGCTGTCGAGCGGCAGCGCGTCCAACGGCGGTTACGTCGGGCGCATCGACAACTCCGGTGATCCGCGCAGCGACAGCTACGTCGACTTCGTGGTGAACGTCCCGAGCGCGCGTGCGTACACCATGACGATCGGCTACGCGAACGGCACCGGAGCGACGTCGACCCAGGGGCTGGCCTACAACGGCGGTGCCTGGTCGACGGTCAGCTACCCACCGACGGCGGGCTGGGGCAGCTTCGGCACGGTTTCGACGTCGGTGAGCCTGCATGCGGGCTACAACGTGATCCGGCTGGCCAAGGGCGCGCCGTTCTTCGCCGGCGGCACCGGGTACGCCGAACTCGACTACCTGCAACTGAACTGACGTCGTGAGTGGAACAGTGGCCGGCCGGCGACGTAGTACAGGTAGCAGCGCGGCTCGTTCGGCCCGGTGAGCAGGGGGCACTCCGGCGCCCACATGGTCCCGGCGCCGTTCGGCCTGCTCGGGGTGAAGACGACGGTGTCGCGCGCGGAAGCGAGCCCGCCGAGGGGTGCGTGACTTGCGCATGGTGATCGTCGAGTTCCACGTCGTCGTGGCGAAGTAGTGGTAGCCGTTGTGGTGCCGGCACTGCGGCTCGGGCGGGCCGAGCTGTTCCGGCGCGGCGGTGGCCGCGGGAACCGTGGTCGCCAGGAGAACGCCGGTGAGCCCGGCGAGGAGGGTTTTTCGCATGGTTCGACCGTATTGTCGCGGCGTTGGCGCGCCATCGGGATGATCACCGATTTCGTCCCGGTCAGGGTCACCCGAGCCAGTGCGAAACCGGCAGCCCCGGCACCCGCCGTCCCCGGTGGCCGGTCGTCTCGCGGCCGGCCACCAGCGCGTTGAGCACCGCCTCCTCGACAGCCTGCACGACCGCCTCGAAGAACGGGTCGATCCGGCCCCACGGCACGAACCGCAACGTCTCGTACTCGGCGTCCGAACTCCGCGGGAACGTGCTGGTCAACGCGCCGGGGTTCGCCGTGCTGAACGCGAGGAAGAGGTCGCCCGAAAAGTGGGAGCCCGTTGTGCCCGTGCGGGCCAGGCCGAGCGGGACGCGGCGGGCGAGCGCCGTGCACTGGCCCGGCAGCAGCGGCGCGTCCGTCCCGACGACCACGATCACCGACCCCGCGCCGGCCGGCGCGGCCGCCCACTCTTCCATCGGGTTGTCCGCCGTCAGCGCGAGGCCGGCCGGCGAACCCGCGACGGTGAGTTCGCGCCGGCTGCCGAAGTTGGCCTGCACCAGCACGCCCACCGTGTACTCGTCCGCGCCGTGGGCGACGACCCGCGACGCCGTGCCGGTGCCGCCCTTGAAGCCGTAGCACGTCATCCCGGTGCCGCCGCCGACCGAGCCCTCCGCGAGCGCGCCCGGGCGGGCCGCGTCGATCGCCGCCACCGCGTGTCCACTGTGGATGGTCGGGGCGTTGATGTCGTTGAGGTAGCCGTCCCACGTCTCGGCGACCACCGGGAGCAGCCACTCCGCGGCGACGTCGGGCCGCTCGCGCACCACCCAGTCGATGACGCCGCGGTGGCACGGCCCGACGGCGTGGGTGTTGGTGATCAGCACCGGCAGCGTCAGCGACCCGGTCTCGGCGAGCCACGCGGTGCCGGTCATCTCGCCGTTGCCGTTGAGCGAGGACGTCCCGGCCGCGCACGGGACGGCGAAGTCCGCGCGGCCGCGGGGGAGGACCGCGGTGACGCCGGTGCGCACGGACTCGCCCTCGACCAGCGTCGTGTAGCCGACTTCGACGCCGGGGACGTCGGTGAGCGCGTTGTGCGTGCCGGGCCGGCCGGGCAGCGGGACGCCCAGGTCGCGGGCACGGGTCATCGGAGGTCCTCCAGGGTGCAGGCGGTGCGGGCGTAGGACAGCAGCATCGCTTCGGCGGTCGCCCGCTCCAGCGTCGGCACGGCCTGGGTGAGGTGCAGGCCGTAGCCGTCTTCGAGGGCGACGAGGTTCCGCGCGATCGCGACGGCGTCGGCGGTCAGGGTGAACTCGCCGGTCGCGGCGCCGGCCTCGAGGATCCCGGTGTAGATCCGCACCTGCCGCTCGTAGAGCGCGATGTGCCGGGCGGCGTAGGCGGGGTCGCGGCGGGCGATCGTGCCGAGTTCGTAGAGCAGCACGCACAGTTCGTCGTCCGAGCCGCTCGGCAGCCCGCCGCGGATCGTGGCGAGGAGCCGGTCCCGGGGTGTCCCGCGCCGGGCGGCTTCCTCGCGCTGCGTGCAGAAGCGTTCGACGGCCTCGTGCTGCACCTCCTGCAGGAGGTCGGTGAGGGTGGGGAAGTAGTAGAGCACCGAGCCGGACGAGAGGCCGGCGCCGTCGGCGATGTCGCGCAGCCGGAGGTTGAGGACCCCGCGTTCGACGACGGCGCGGCGCGCCACCGCGATCAGCTCGGCCCGCCGCTCGGGGGCCCTGCTCGGTCGTGCCATGCGGGTCATTCTTCGAAGGATCTTCGAAAAAAGCAAGCTCTTGACTAGAACACGTTGAGCGCCTTTGATGCGTGGTCACCTGGTTGTTCGAAGGAGCTTCAAAGAACTGGAGGCCCGCTCGTGACCACCCCCGCCCTCCGCCGCGGCCTGCGCACGCTCGGCACCCTGCTCATCACGCTCTCGGCGATCAGCCCCGCGTCGTCGGTGTTCATCATCGCGCCGGGGGTGCTCACCGGCGCCGGCACCGGCGCGTTCCTCAGCTTCGCGGCCGCGGCGGTCGTCGGGGTGTTCATGGCGTTCGTCTACGCGGAGCTCGCGTCGGCGTTCCCCGTGGCCGGCGGCGAATACGCGATCGTCGCGCGCACGCTGGGCCGGTTGCCCGGGTTCGCCGTGCTGGGCCTGATGATCATCACGCAGGTGCTCATCGTCGCGGTGATCGCGCTCGGCGTCGGCACCTACCTGAGCGTGCTCTGGCCGGGCCTGCCCGGGCCGGCGGTCGCGGCGGTGACGTGCGTGCTGGCCGCCGTGGTCGGCGTGTTCGACATCAAGCTGAACGCGTGGGTCACCGGTGTCTTCCTGGCCATCGAGATCCTCGCGCTGGTCGTGGTGAGCGCGCTCGGGTTCCTGCACCCGGCCCGGCCGTTCACCGACCTGCTCGCGCACCCGGTGGCCGCGGACGGCGGCCCGGCGACCGTCGGCGCCATCGCGATCGCGATGGCCGTGGCGATGTTCGCCTACAACGGTTACGGCTCGGCGGTCTACTTCGGCGAGGAAACCCAGGACGCGCCGCGCGGCATCGCCCGCGCGATCCTGCTGGCCCTGGCGATCACGGTCGTCGCCGAGCTCGTCCCGGTGACGGCGGTCCTGCTGGGCGCCCCCGACCTCGGGCAGCTGTTCGGCGCGGAGAACATGCTGTCGGCGTTCATCACCGCCCGGGGCGGTGGCACGCTCGACACGATCATCAGCCTCGCGGTGGCGCTGGCGATCGTCAACGCGGTGCTGGCGATCGTGCTGATCAGCTCCCGCCTGGTGTTCAGCAGCGGCCGAGACCGCGCCTGGCCGGGCGCGGTCAACCGCGCGCTGGCGGCGGTCCACCCGCGCTTCGGAACCCCGTGGGTGGCAACGGTCGGCACCGGCATCGTGGCGGCGGCGTTGTGTTACGTCGACCCGAAGCTGCTGCTGGTGGTGACGAGCACGTCGATCGTGGTGGTGTACGCGGCGCTGTGCCTGGGTGCGCTGAACGGCCGCCGCACGGGCGCGACGGCGCACGCGCGGTACCGGATGCCGTGGTTCCCGGTCGCGCCGGTGCTGGCGTTGGCGGTGCTGGTGTTCGTGGTGTACCAGAACCTGCTGGACCCGGAGGTGGGCCGGCCGAGCTTGATCGTCACGGCGGGGATCGTCCTGCTGGCGGCGGTGTACTACGGCGTGGTGCTGCGCCGCCGCGGGGGCTGGCAGCTGGCCGAAGACCCGTCGGAGCGCGCCGGTGACCCGAAGGCCACCGGCGCGCGGACCGATCAGAAGCCGTAGATCGTTTCGACGGCGCGCTGCTGGTTCGTCGCCACGAGGCCGTTGGCCCACAGCGAGTTCACCCGGGAACGCTCGGCCGCGTTCGGCACCGCGTTGGTGCACGACGGGCCGGGGCCGCCGCCCGACATCAGTTCCGAGCACGGGCCCGAGTAGTGGTCCGGCAGCCCGAGGGCGTGGCCGGTCTCGTGCGCCGCGATGCGGGTCGGGTTGTACTGGCGGGCCTGGGTGTAGTCGATGAAGATGGTGCCGCTGCCGTGCCCGTTGGTCGAGGCGTAGGAGCCGCGGGGGTCGTTGCCCTCGGTGTAGCGCAGGCTCGCGCCGGAGTTGCGCTCGACCAGTCTGACGTTGGTGACGCTGTTGTTCCAGTTGGCGGCACCCGCGTTGATGACCGACCGGAACGACGGCGCGCTGGCGGTGCTGTAGTACACCGTCGTGACGGCGGCTTCCTGCTGGGTGGAGGCCGGTGCGGCGGACGCGGTGCCCGCGGCGATCGGCGTCACGGCCAGGGCCAGCGCAACGGCGCCGGCCAGGGCGAACTTCCTCGACATCGGAAGACTCCTCGTGGGGGACGGGGATTTGCCGGATTTGCGCGCGCTGTCGAAAATTTACCGGCTGCTCGCCCGTCCCGGAGCCGACTTCCGTAGGGCTTGGCAAGTGGTGATTTACCAACACTATTCGCGGGTTGACAAAGTCCCGGTCGTCAGGTCCAGCAACTGCTGTTCGAGCTCCCGGGCGGCGGTGACGTCGATGCCCGCGCCCCACAGGGGGGCCGTGCTCGCGCCGTCCGCCGCCGCTATCACCAGGGTGACCAAGGGGCCCGGGAGGCCGTCGGCGCTCAAGTCCGCGTTCCAGCGCTCGGCGTCCGCGCGGGCCAGCTCGGCGATCTCGGGGATCGAGATCAGCTGGGCGATCAGCGCGATGTTCTGGCGGATCGCCACCTCGTCGTACGACGTGTCCAGCGACGCCCGGACGTACGCGCGCGTCAGCCGGCCCGGTGCCGTGTCCGCCGGGTCGAGGGCCGCGTGGACCTCGGTGCGGAACGTGTCCAGCAGGTCCTGTGCCAGGGTGCGGACCAGCGCGTCCTTGGCGGGGAAGTGGTACAGCAGCCCGCCTTTCGACACCCCGGCCGCCTTCGCGATCTCGTCGAGCGACGCGGCGATGCCCCGCGTGCGGATGACCGTCCCGGCCGCGTCCAGCAGCGCCCGGCGCGTTTCCTCCGGGCTACGACCGGCTTTGCGAGGCATTCTCAGTCCTTTCCGGACGGAATCGTACGCCAGGCGATCACCGCGGCGACGGCCGTGACCGCGGCAGCCGCGAGCGACGTCACCTGCATGGCGCCGGTGAACGCCTCGCGTGCGGCGTGCGCGAGGTCGGACGCCGGGTCGAGCGTGTTCGCCGCGGCCGCGAGGGAATCGCGGACCTCGGCCGGCACCGGGCCGGTGGGCAGGAACCCGCGGTAGACCACGGTGACCAGCGACCCGAGGATCGCGATCCCCAGTGCCGCACCGAGTTCGTACGCCGTCTCGGAGATCGCGGACGCCGAGCCGGCCTTGTCGCGCGGCACGGCCGACAGCACCGAGTCGACGGTGAGCGTAAGCGCGAGCCCGACCCCGAGCCCGACCGGGACGAGCGTCAGGCCGAGCCACCAGTACTGCGGCATCCGTTCGGCGACGGCGACCAGTGCCAAGCCGAGTGCCGCGACGGCCAGCGCCGCGGCGACGGCCCGTCCGCGGCCGAGCCGGCCGACGACCACACCGACCGCGGCCACGACGACGATCGACGCGAGTGTCGCCGGCATTTCCGCGAAGCCGGCTTGCAGGGGCGAGAAGCCGCGGACGAGCTGCAGGTACTGGGAGAAGAAGAACAGCAGGCCCATCAGCGCGAAGACCGCGATGAAGCTGGCGAGGACCGCGCCGCTGAACGCCCCGTTGCGGAACAGGGTGACGTCGATCAGCGGGTCGGCCGCGCGCTTCTGCCGACGCACGAACAGGACGCCGGCGGCGATCCCGACGGCGGCGGCCACGGCGACCTGCGCGTCGACGCCGGCGCTGACGGCGTGCTTGACCGCGTAGACCAGCGGGACGATCGCGGCCATCGACAGCGCGGCCGAGAGCACGTCGAAACGGCCCGGGTTCGGGTCGCGCGACTCCGGCAGCAGGAAGGCGCCCGCGATCAGGAACAGCACGACGATCGGCACGTTGATCAGGAACACCGAGCCCCACCAGAAGTGCTCGAGCAGCACGCCGCCGACGAGCGGGCCCAGCGCGATGCCGCCGCCGGACCCGGCCGACCAGATCGCGATGGCGCGGGTGCGCTCGCGCGGGTCGGTGAACAGGGTGCGGATGAGCGAGAGCGTCGACGGCATGATCGTCGCGCCCGCGACGCCCAGCAGCAGCCGCGCGACGACGAGCACGCCGGCGGTGGGGGAGAAGGCCGCCAGTGCGGAGGCGAGGCCGAACGCCGCGGTGCCGAGGAGCAGCACCTTCTTGCGGCCGAACCGGTCGGCGAGGTTGCCGGCGGTGACGAGCAGGCCGGCCAGCGCGAGCGAGTAGACGTCGCCGATCCAGAGGACCTCGACGGCGCTCGGCGCGAGTTCGCGGGTGAGTGAGGGGACGGCGAGGTAGAGGACGGTGCCGTCCACGGCGAGCAGGAGGACCGCGCCGACCAGCACGCCGAGGGCCGCGCAGCGGCGGCGGGGGCTCAGGGTCTGGTGTTCCGGGGTGGGCGCGGTGATGGTCATGCCGGTTACTATACCGTCTGGACGGTACAGTAACACGGGTGAAGTCGGTCACCGCGCCGGTCGGGCGGGGTCAGTCGCCCCGCGGGTCTTCGCTGAGTTCTTCGGCGAGGATGAGGTTGACGTGCACGGCGGCGTGGCCCAGAACCCGCCGCGCGGCGGCGAGCGCGGTGAGCGCGACGAGCACGCTGGAGCCGACGAGCAGGCCGCCGACGGTGTCGCCGGGGATGACTGCGGCGACGGAGGCGGCGAGGAGCATGGGCGGCCACCAGCGGGCGGGCAGAGCGTGCCGCGGCCGCCGGACGACGGGCCGGGTGCGGTACCGGTGCATCGCCATGGGGCGCCTCCGTCCGTCGCCGGGTGGGTTATGCATCATGACCGACCGGCTCGTCCGGGTTACCGGGTATTCGCGGTACGTACACGATCGCCCGGAATATCCGCCGAATGGCCCATTGTTCGCCTGCTGTGGGTGGTGGGCGCGGGGGCGGAGATCACCACATCGGGGCTCGCCGTCTGTTCGATCAAGTGTTAGCCGGCGGCGCCTAGGATGGACGGTGGAGGTGGACATGACGGCGGAGGAGCTGATGGTCGAGTTCGCCTTGACGCGCCTGGACCACCCGGAGCTGGACCTCGAGGACCTGGCGGCGCTCGTCGTGCGGCGGGGCGGGCCGGAGCGGGTGCTTGAGTTCGCGGCGGAGAACTTGGCGGAACGGGGAGAGCTGCGAGGGGCTCCGTTTCCGACGGCGGTCGAGCACGTGCTGCGGGTCGTGCTCACCCTGCGGGGGCCTTCGGACTAGCCGGGGAGTTCATCGCAGCGCGCTCAGGGGACCGATCGTTCTTTCCCGCGCGGCCGTGTGCCGGCTGCTGCGCCGCGCGAACCCGCGGGGAGGTTTCTTGCGACTGGGCGGCGCGGGCAGGTCGGTCTGCCGCCCCGACCATTTTGGAGCAGTCGGGGGCGGTCATTCCAGGGCGACCGATCATTCTTCCTCGGGAACGACCGATCATTCTTTCTTGAGAACGACTGATCGTTCCTTCCGGAGTGACCGGTCGTTCGTTTTGGAAACGACCGATCGTTCTCCCTGGGAACGACCGATCATTCCTCCCTGGGAACCACCGATCATTTCTCCTTGAGAACGACCGATCGTTCCGACCGGAGTGACCGGTCGTTCTCCCGCTACCCCTCCCCGGCCGCCCGGCGCAGGCCGCGCCGGTCGAACACCAGCTCCCGGGCCGTCCCCAGCGCGGTCGCGATCGCCCCCGCCAGCACCGCGTCTTCACCCAGCTGGCCCGCCACGATCTCCGGCACCACCGGCACCGTCGCCGCGAGGGCTCGCCGCATCGGGGCCGCCAGCAGGTCCGCGTTGCCGCCGATCCCACCACCCAGCACGATCAGCCGCGGGTCGAGCACCGCGGTCACCGCCGCGACCACGTAAGCCAGCTTCTCCGCTTCCTCCGCCACCACCCGCGAAGCCCGCGCGTCCCCACCCCGGGCCAGCCGGAAAACGTCCTTTGCCGACCGCACGGTCAACCCCGCGGCCCGCGCCGCGTCCACCACGGCCTGCCCCGCGGCCGCGGTCTCCACCGGACCCGGCCGGCGCGCCCCCGCTCCCGCCGATGACGGCAACGGGCCGAACGGCAGGTCCGCGATCTCGCCCGCCGCCCCGTGGGCGCCGCGGAACAGGCGGCCCTCCACCAGCAGGCCCATCCCGATGCCCGTCCCCACCGTCAAGCACACCAGCACGTCCACGCCCAGCGCCGCCCCGAGCGCGTGCTCGCCCACCGCGCACAGGTTCGCGTCGTTCTCCACCACGACGTCGGACCCCGCTCCGGCCAGCGCCGCCACGAGCTCGTGCAGCACCCCGCGCCGCTCCCAGCCCGGGAGGTTCGGCGCGCGGTGGACCGTCCCGGTGGCCGGGTCGGGGACGCCCGGCGTGCCGACCACCGTCGCGACGACGTCGTGCGGCGAAAGCCCCGCCGAAGCCACCGCACGTTCGACGGATTCGCTCACCGTGCGCACCAAAGTGCTCGCGGACCGGCACCGGTTGGGCTCGTCGAGCCGCGCGACGATGCTGCCCTCCAGGTCCGCCACCGCGATCCGGATCGCGCGCCGTCCGATGTCGACGCCGACGACGTGCCCCGCGTCCGGCGCCGCCCGGTACACCACCGCCGCGCGGCCCGGGCCCGCCAGGCTGCGGCCAGTGGTCCGGACCAGTCCGTGCTGCTCCAGATCGAGGAGTGCCTGTCCCACCGTGGGTTTCGACAACCCCGTGCCGGCCGCGATCTGCGGTCGCGTCGCCTCGCCCCGGGTGCGCAGCCGGTCGAGCACGAGCCGCTGGTTCAGCGCCCGCATGCTCGCCGGAGTTCCGACCTGCGGCCCGTTTTGCCCCACTGGATCCTCCCGCGTTGCCGCAAGTTTATCGACGGAACTCTTTCGACCCCGCCCGTTCTATGTTAAGAAACTTTACTAACTACTAGCCGGAGGCACGTCGTGAGTTCACCCACTCGTTCGAGGGAGCCGCAGCCCGCCCTTGAACGCAAGATCGGGCCCCTGCAGGCCACCGCGATCAACATGACGCAAATGTGCGGTATCGGCCCCTTCGTCACGATCCCGGCCATGGTCGCCACGATGGGCGGCCCGCAGGCGATGTTCGGCTGGATCATCGGCGCGATCGTCGCGCTGGCCGACGGCCTCATCTGGGCCGAGCTCGGCGCCGCGATGCCGGGTGCCGGCGGCACCTACCTCTACCTGCGCGAGGCGTTCCAGTACCGCACCGGCCGCCTGATGCCGTTCCTCTTCGTGTGGAGCGCTGTGCTGTTCATCCCGCTGATCATGTCCACCGGCATCATCGGGCTCGTCCAGTACCTCGGCTACCTCATCCCCGGCGTCACCGACGACGCGGGCACAACCCCGCTGGGCAAGATCATCGGCGTGGGCATCACGCTCGTCATCGTCGCCGCGCTGTTCCGCAAGATCGGTCAGATCGGCAAGCTCACGACGGTGCTGTTCGTGGTCATGCTGATCGCGGTGCTCACCACCGTCGTCGCCGCGTTCACGCACTTCAGCGGCGCGCAGGCGTTCGCCTTCACCCCGGGCGCCTTCAGCTCGGCCGGCGAAGGCACGTTCTGGGGCGGTCTCGGCGCCGGCCTGATCATCGCGATCTACGACTACCTCGGCTACAACACGACGGCCTACCTCGGCGGCGAGGTGCGCAACCCGGGCCGGACGCTCCCGCGGTCGATCCTCTTCTCGATCGTCGGCATCATGAGCCTCTATTTCCTGCTCCAGGTCGGCGTGCTCGGCTCGGTTCCCCTGGAAGAGCTGAAGACCGCCACCTCCGTCGCCTCGACCGTGCTCGAACAGGCGTGGGGGTCGGTGACGGCGAAGATCGTCACGGTCTTCATCGTCGTCGCGGCCGTCGGCTCGGTGTTCGCCGGCCTGCTCGGCGGCTCGCGCGTCCCCTTCGAAGCCGCGCGGGACAAGGTCTTCCTGCCGATGTTCGGCAAGCTGCACCCGAAGCTGAACCTGCCGACCGCCGGCGTGCTCACGATGGGCGCCATCACGATCATCGGCTCGCTGTTCACGCTGACCGACGTCATCAACGCGGCCGTCGCGACGCTGGTCATCATCCAGTCGCTGGCCCAGGTCGCGGCGATCGTGACACTGCGCCGCCGTCAGCCGGACCTCAAGCGGCCCTACAAGCAGTGGCTGTACCCGGTGCCGACGCTGCTCGCGCTGGTCGGCTGGGTCTACATCTACGTCTCCGCGACCTGGCTCTCGATCGGGCTGTCGCTGGGCTGGATCGCCCTCGGCGCGATCGCGTACCTGGTCTACGCCAAGGCCGAGAACACCTGGCCGTTCGGACCCAAGGAGATCAAGGAGGCCTTCGCCTCCACCGAGACCGAAGGGGCTCAGGCATGACGAAGAAGCTCGCGGCGCTCGCCGCGCTGCTGCTCGTGCCCGGCGTGCTCAGCGTCGCCGGGCCGGCCGCGGCGCAGGACGCCCAGGCCGAGGTGGCGAAGCCGCACGGCCTCACCACGATCGGCGCGCGGGGCTGGCAGGTCCTCACCACCGCGAACGTCAAGGACGGCGGCGACAAGGTCTCCACGCCCGGGTACGCCACCCGCGGCTGGCTGCCGGTCAAGCCGGACGACGCGGGCGCGCCCGGCACCGAGATCAACGCGTTGGTGCAGAACGGCAAGTGTCCCGACGTCTTCTACTCCGACAACATGCGCAAGTGCTTCGGGTACGTCGACAAGCTCGGCCCCGTCGTCACGAAGCCGTTCTCCGACCCCTGGTGGTACCGCACCGACTTCACCCCGGACTTCAAGGCCGGCCAGCACGCGAAGCTGACCATCCCGGGCATCGTCGGGGAGGGCGACGTCTGGGTGAACGGCAAGCTGGTCGCCACGAAGGACGTCGTGAGCGGCGCGTTCGCCGGGCACACCTTCGACGTCTCGAAGCTGGTCAAGCCGGGCAAGAACACCCTCGCGATCAAGGTCTACCCCAACGACCCACTGAAGATGTACACGCTCGACCAGGTCGACTGGGGCCAGATCCCGCCGGACAACAACACCGGCATCCAGTTCGCGCCGACGCTGCAGGTGGGTGACGCGCTCACCGGCGACAACGCGCACGTCGTGCAGGACAACGCGCCCGACCTGTCCAGCTCCAAGCTGACGGTGAAGGTCGACGTCACCAACGACGCCGCCACCCCGCAGACCGGCGACGTCGCCGCCACGATCACGCCGCCCTCGGGTGCCGCGATCGTGGTCAAGCAGCGCGTGACGATCCCGGCGAACACCAAGCGGACCGTCGCGTTCGCGCCGGTGAAGATCGCCAAGCCGCGGGTCTGGTGGCCGTACTCGATGGGTGACCAGCCGCTGTACACGCTGAGCACCGCGGTCTCGCAGGACGGCGTGCTGTCGACGTCGTCGAGGAGCACCTTCGGCATCCGCACGGTCACCTCGCGCCTGGTCGGGAAGTCCGCGCCGCTGCCCGAGGGCGCGCGGCAGTTCACGATCAACGGCAAGGACTTCGTGTTCCGCGGTGGCGGCTTCGCGCCGGACCTGTTCCTGCGCTACGACAAGGCCGACACCGCGCACCAGATCGCGCTGATCAAGAACATGGGCCTCTCCGGCGTCCGGCTCGAGGGCCACGACATGCCGCAGGACTTCTACGACCAGGCCGACCGGGCCGGCCTGCTGGTCATCGGCGGCTTCCTCTGCTGCGACGCCTGGCAGCCCGAGGACGCCTCGACGCTGACCGAGCGCGACTACCGGATCATGCACGACTCGGCCTACACGATCGCGCAGATGGAGCGGAACCACCCGAGCGTCTTCAACTACGGCTGGAGCGACAACGAGCCGGTGCCGCGCCAGGAGCCCGAGACGCTGAAAGCGTTCGAGGAAGCCGATTTCCAGGTTCCGGTGATCGCGTCGGCGGAGTACAAGAGCACACCGACGCTCGGGCAGTCGGGCGAGAAGGAAGGCCCGTACGACTGGGTTCCGCCGTCGTACTGGTACGACACCTCGCACTTCGACGCCGAGGACTCCTCCCGCACCAACGCGGGCGGGTCGTGGGGCTTCGCGAGCGAACAGAGCGCCGGGCACACCGTCCCGACGCTGGACTCGATCAAGCGGTTCCTCTCGCCCACCGAGCAGGCGAAGCTGTGGCAGGACCCGGCGTACAACCAGTACCACGCCAACTTCGAGCCCGACCACGGCGGCTACGCGTTCGGCACGCTGTACACCTTGGACCAGTCGATCCAGCAGCGGTACGGAAAGTGGAACTCGCTGAAGTCCTATGTGGACCTGGCGAACATCGCGAACTACGAGAACACCCGCTCGCAGTTCGAGGCGTTCCTGCACCACTCGACGGACCAGGCCAACCCGTCGACCGGCGTCGTCTACTGGCAGCTGAACAAGGGCTGGCCGACGTTGCTGTGGTCGCTCTACAACGACGACGGTGACCAGGCCGGCGCGTTCTTCGGCGCCAAGAAGGCGAACAAGCCGCTGCACGCCATCTACGGCTACGACAACGGTTCCGTGACCCTCGACAACCTCGGGGCGGCGACCCAGTCCGGGCTTTCGGTGCAGGCGCGGGTGATCGACACCGCGGGCAAGGTCCTCGACGACCAGACGGCTTCGGGTGTCTCGCTGGGTTCGCAGGGCGTGAAGACCGGTGTCCTGAAGCCGAAGGTGCCCGCCGAGACGAAGGCGCCGGCGCCCGCGCAGGTCTACTTCGTCGAGCTGCAGGTGAAGCAGGGCGGGAAGGTCGTCGACCGGAACGTCTACTGGCTCTCGACGCAGAAGGACGTCGTCGACTGGGGCAAGACGCTCGGCAACCCGCAGGCGACGCTGTCGCAGTACAGCAACCTGCAGGCCCTGCAGAGCCTGCCGAAGTCGCAGGTCAGCGCGGTCGCGTCGACGCGCTCCTGCGGTGGTGACCTCGTCTCCACGGTGACCGTGACCAACACGTCGAAGACGCCGGGGGCGGCGTTCTTCCTGCGGGCCGACGTCCGCCGCGGCACGCCGGCCGGGCACGAGGGGCCGGGGGACAACCAGCTCGCGAACGCGACCTGGGACGACAACGACATCACGCTGTGGCCGGGCCAGTCGCAGACGCTGACCGTCACCTACCAGGCGGCCGACCTGCGCGGCGCGGTGCCGGTGATCAGCGTCGACGGGCTCAACACCGGCCGCATCGTGGTCCGGGGGACAGGAGGGGCTGCGGAGTGAGCAGCGAACCAATTCTCGGGATCGACTTCGGCGGCACGAAAGTGGCGCTGGGGCTCGCCGACCACGACGGAAACCTGCTGGCCACGCGCCGGCTGGACACCGACGCGCAGGCGGGGGCCGAGCAGGTGGTGGTGCGGGCGCTGGCCGGGGCCCGGTCGCTCCTGACCGAGGCCGGCGCGTCGCCCGCCGCCATCGGGGTCGTCAGCCCGGGGATCGTGCTGCCGGAGGAGATCCTGCTCGCGCCGAACGTCCCGGGCTGGGAGCAGCTGCACCTGGCCGAGCTGGTGGCGGCCGAGTTCCCGGACGTGCCGATTTCGGTCGGCACGGACGCGAAGGCGGCAGCGCTGGCGGAGTGGCGCTGGGGCGCGCTGGAGGGGGCGGACCCGGCGGTGTTCCTGTCGCTGGGCACGGGCATCGCGGCGGCGGTGCTGGTCGGCGGGCGGTTGCTGACCGGCGCCAACGGAGCTGCGGGCGAGATCGGGTACAACCTGCTCTCGCCGCAGGACACCGAGGGTTTCGCAAGCGGAGCGGCGCCGCTTGAGGAAGCCGTCGGTGGGCGTGGGCTGGGCGGCCGGGCGAGCGAGTTGCTCGGCCGCCCGGTCACCGCGGGCGAGCTGTTCGCGCTGGCCAAGGAGAACGTCGAGGCCAAGGAACTGGTGACGGCGGCGCTGGACGAGCTGTCGATGCACGTGGCCAACTTGGCGATCGCCCTGGACCCGCAGCGCATCGCGGTCGGCGGGGGGCTGGTGCGCTCGGCGGACGTGCTGCTGCCGGCGTTGGCGGACCGGCTGGCGCACGCGGTGCCGTTCCCGCCGGAGCTGGTTTCGGCACGCTTCGACCAGGACGCGGCGCTGCTGGGCGCGGTGGCGCTGGCGCTGGGCGGGTAGGCGTCCGGGTGGTGTGCCGGTGCCCCGACCCGGTGCACCACCCGGTATCAAGCCCGGGCTTCGGCCATCTCGCGCTCGGTGCGGTCGAACGCCGCCGGGGACAGGGAGAACCACACCAGGACCGCGCTGACCGCCTGGATCGCCGCCGCCATCACCCACACCGCTCGGAGTCCCCAGTGCGCCGCCACGAAACCGCCGGTCAACGCGCCCAGCGGCGTCAACCCCCAGGCCAGCGCCCGGTGGCTCGTCAGCACCCGGCCCAGCAGCGGCGCCGGTGTGAAGCGCTGGCGGCTCGACTGCGAACAGACGTTCCAGATCAGCACCGTCGCCGTCAGCAGCACCAGCACCGCGCCGACCAGCGGTGGCCACGGCGGGACCAGTGCGATCAGCAGGTTCGTCACCACCCCGAAGCTCTGCCCGAACCGCATCGACCACGAGTAGCCGATCCGGTCGACGACCTTCTGCACGACGAACGACGACGCGATCCAGCCGAAGGCGAGGCACGCGAGCAGCAGGCCGTAGCCGACCGAGCCGACGTGCAGGACCTGCGTCGCGTACAGCACGAACATCGAGTTGCCCGCGCTCGCGGCGAACGAACCCAGCGCGACGTTCAGCGTGATCGACCGCAGCAACGGCGTCCGGACCAGGTGCCGCAGGCCGGCCGAGAGGTCCCGCAGCGGGTGGGTCCGCGCGATGGTCCGGGACTCGGACGGGATGCGCCGCGCCATGAGCAGGGCGGCCAGCGCGCAACCGGCGGCCAGCCACGCGGGCGCTCCGGCGCTGGCGACGATCACGAACCCCGTCAGCGGCGGCACGATGAACTGCACGACACCCCGGTCGATCACCGTGAGCCGCGCGTTCGCGTGCGCCAGCCGGTCCGGCGGGACGAGTTCAGGCACCAGCGCGCCGCTCGCGCCGTCGCCCAGCACCTGCGCGGACGTGACGATGAAGGCGACCACCAGCAGCACCGGCAGGCTGAGCAGCCCGGCGGAGGCGACGGCGGCGAGCACGACGGCGGCGACGACCTGCACGGCGTACGCCCAGGCGAGCACGGCGGTCCGCCGCACCCGGTCGATGAGCACGCCCGCGAAGAGCGAGAGCAGCAGCCACGGCGCCTGCCCGGCGACGTTGACCAGCGACACCTCGCGCGGATCGGTGGTGACGGAGACCGCGAGCAACGGCAGCGCGGCGAGCATCAGCCCTTCGGCGGAGGAACCGGACACCGCGACCGCCTGCAGCCGCATCCACCTGTTCGTCACGCGCGAAGCCCCATGATCGCCCATCATGCCGAAGGGTCGTTCGCAGTTCAAACGATTTAAGCTCACACTGTGACGAAGCTGCAGCTCACCGTGCCTTCGCCGCTCGTCGAGCTGGGGGACGCCGAGCGCGGGGTGCGCGTGCTCCTCAAACGCGACGACCTCATCCACCCCGAGCTGCCCGGCAACAAGTGGCGCAAGCTCAAGCACAACCTCCGGGACGCGGCCGCGGCCGGCGCCACCCGCCTGCTGACCTTCGGCGGGGCCTACTCCAACCACCTGCTCGCCACCGCCGCGGCCGGGCACCACTTCGGCTTCGAGACGGTCGGCGTCGTCCGGGGCGAGGAACACCGGCCGCTCAACGACACGCTGCGGGCGGCGACCGCCCACGGCATGCGGCTGACCTACCTCGACCGCGCGACCTACCGCGCGAAGACCGATCCCGCCGTCGTCGCCGGTCTGCGGCGCGAGTGGGGCGAGTTCTTCCTGATCCCGGAAGGCGGCGCGAACGCGGCGGGCGTCCGGGGCTGCACCGAGCTCGTGGCCGAGATCGACCGGCCGTTCGACGTCGTCACCTGCGCCGTCGGCACGGGCGCGACCCTCGCCGGCATCGCCGCTGGGCTCGGGCCGGGGCAGCGCGCGATCGGGTTCTCCGCGCTCAAAGGCGAGTTCCTTCCCGCCGACGTGGCCCGGTTCCAGCGCGAGACGTTCGGCCGCGAGCTGGGGGAGTGGTCGGTCGAAACCGGTTACCACTTCGGGGGTTTCGCCCGGCGGACCCGCGAACTCGACGGGTTCGTCGAGGAGTTCGAGCGGCGCCACGGCGTCCGGCTCGACTGGGTCTACGAAGCCAAGATGATGTTCGGCCTCCGGGACCGCGTCCGCCGCGGGGAGTTCGCGGAGGGCACGACGATCGTCGCCGTCATCGCCGGGTGAGCGGTCAGCGGCGCACGCGGGTGGATTCGCGGACGACCAGCTCCGGGGTGAACACGACCGCCTGGTGGTCGACCGTCGTGCCGGCGGTTTCCGCCAGCAGCAGCTCCGCCGCCGTGCGGCCGAGGCGCTGGGCCGGCTGGCGGACCGACGTCAACGGGACCGCCGCCGCGCCCGCGAACTCGATGTCGTCGTAGCCGACGATCGCCATCTCGTCCGGGACGCGCACCCCCGCGCCGACCATCGCCTGCAGCACGCCCAGGGCCAGCAGGTCGTTCGCGCAGAACACCGCCGTGGGGCGGGGGATCGTGCCCAGCAGGCGGGCGCCGGCGTCGCGGCCCGAGGCCACGTCGAGGCCGATCGCCTCCAGCACCGTCAGCTCCACCGCCGCGCCTTCCAGCGCCGTGCGCAGGCCCTGCTCGCGGTCGCGGCACTGGGCGAGGATCGCCGGCCCGTTGACGAACGCGATGCGGTGGTGGCCGGTCTCGAGGAGGTGGCGCGCCGCGAGCGCGCCGCCCGCGATGTCGTCCACCGCGACCGAACTCGCCTCCGACGTCGGCGCCTTGCGGTCGACGAACACGTACGGCGTGCCGCTGCGGCGGAACGCGCGCAGGGCTTCCCCGGACGCGCCGACCGGGCTCAGCAGCACGCCGCGGACCCGTTGTTCGGCGAACATGGCGAGGTAGGACGCCTCGAGGTCGGACCGCTGGCCGCTGTTGCAGGTGATGATGTTGAGGCCCTCGGCGTGCGCGGCCTGCTCGGCACCGCGCGCGACGTCGACGAAGAACGGGTTGCCGAGGTCGAGCACCAGCAGCCCCATGATCCGGCTGCGGCCGGCGCGCAGCTGCCGGGCCGACTCGTCGCGGACGTAGCCGAGCTCTTCGATGACCGACAGCACCCGGTTCCGGGTGGCCGCGGCGACCACGTGCGGCCGGTTGACCACATTGGACACCGTGCCGATCGAGACGCCGGCCCGCTTCGCGACGTCCTTGATGCCGACCACCGCATCCCCTCGCTGAGAAGGGCGTGAGCCTACCACGGTACTGAAACGTTTCAGAACGTCGGTTTCCCACCGTAAGTCGCATGATCGCGGTACTAGGCTTCCCCGCGGTGTGCCTGCCGCTGGGAGGAGTCCGGGTGCGGATCTTCACGATCGTCCTGTCACTGGTGCTGACGTGGGTGCTCTCCGGGGCGGTCGCCTCGGCGGATCCCGTGCTCGAACACGACACCGACGACCCCGTGACGGCGGCGCCCGCGGTGACCCGGCCGGACACCGCGCACTGCACGGTCACCCTCGCCGACGCCTTCCGCTCCAACGCCGCCGACGGCACGCCCCAGTACTACGAAGGCACGCTCGCGCCGCCGAAGGCGTGCCCGGGCCCGTGGGCGAAGGTCGTCATGGACCAGACCGTGACCGTCGGCGGCCGGCAGTACGACCGGATCGGCGACCTGCGGATCGGCGGCACCGAAGTCTGGTGGGGGACCACCGAGGAGCCCAGTGGCGAGGGCACCCGGCCGATCACCTACCACTTCGACAAGGACCTCACGCCGTACGCCGTCCTGCTGCGCACCCCGCAGCCCTTCCACGGCGGCATCGAGAACTACAACTCGCCGGTCTACACCGGCGTCTACGCCCAGACCGTGACGCTCACCTACTACCAGGCCGACCGGAAGCACCCCGCGCCCGAGACGGCCGACCACGTCGCCGGCTTCGGGCACGCCGACGCGACCCCCGCGGCGCCGACCGTCCACTTCAGCGCGAAGGACCTGCCGCGCAACATCACCCGCGCCTACCTCGAGGTCACCCTCGAAGGCCACGCCTGCGACGAGCAGTGGTTCGACGACGTCCCGGACGCCGTGAGCGCGAAGTACCCGGCGGCCGGGCTCTGCGGCAAGGGCCCGTACCGCGAAGCGAACTTCGCGCTCGACGGGACGCCCGCCGGCAGCGCGTTCACCTTCCCGCACATCTACTCCGGCGGGATCGTGCCGCAGCTGTGGCGGCCGATCGTCGCGATCGACACCTTCAGCCTGCACGCCGAAACCTACGACATCACGCCGTTCGCGGGCCGGCTCGTGGACGGCGCGGCGCATGACCTCTCCTTCTCCTTCCCGGACATCGGCGGCGAGTTCACCGTCGTCCCGACGCTACTGCTCTACACCGACAAAAAAGCCGCGCGGACCTCCGGCGCCCTGGTCCAGCACGACGTCGCCGCTGCCCCGGTGCGGCAGGAAACGGTGAAGGACATCGAGGACGGCGTGAACGTGACCGTCACGGCGAAGCGCCACGACGTGACCGCCGGCTACGTCGACACCTCCGCCGGCCGCGTGTACACCCGCGTCGAGCGCACCCGCGACTACCGCAACAGCGACGACGTCACCGGTGGCGGCTTCACCCAGCACGTGGTGCAGGGCGACTCGGGGCAGCAGACCTCGACGTCCACTGTGGACGGCCGGGTGAGTTCGGCGGACCGGCACACGTGGTCCTACCCGCTGACCACCGACGCCACCGCGAACATCACCGACGACCAGAACCTGCGGATCTCCGGCTCGGCGCGGATGACGCAGACGCTCGGCGACCTCACCGGCGACGGCCGGCACTGGCGCCCGGTCCGCGCGTCGACGGAGTGGCTGAGCTCGTCCGGCGTCCTGGCCCGCACGAACGGCGTCAACACCGAGGCGGACGGCCGTTCGCGCACGTCGTACGCCGGCACCGACGACCTCGGCCGGCCGTACTTCCACTACGTCGCGAGCGAGCACGGGCTGATCACCGAGAACCGGGAGGTCCCGCCGCGGAGGTGAGTCCGGTCTCGCGGTGCCTCACCCGATCGGGCTAGTGCGGTACTGTCGGATCCATGGGGAGTCTCCGCTCACGGGTCCTGGGCTGGGTCGGGCGCCGGTACCTCGCGCGCCAGTCGAAAAAGGGCTTCGACCTCGAAAAGATGTCGTCCCTGCTGCCGGACTCGGCGCTCGAGCCGCTCCGGCGCGAGGGTCTCGACCCGGTACCCGCGATGGCCGAGCGCCGCGCCGAAGCCCCGATCAGCAAGCTCGACCTGCCGTTCGGGATGAACGCGTGGCTGGTCACGGGGTACGACGAGGCGAAGGCGGTGCTCGGCAAGGCGACCGGGTTCTCCAGCGACTTCGGCAACCTCGTCGGCAACGCCGGCGTCACCGCGGACCAGAACCCGGGCGGCCTCGGCTTCGCCGACCCGCCGGTGCACACGCGGCTGCGGAAGCTGCTCACGCCGGAGTTCACGATGCGGCGGCTGAGCCGGCTGACCCCGCGCATCGACGAGATCGTCGCGGAGCAGCTCGACGCGATGGCCAAGACGGACGGCCCGGTCGACCTGTGGCAGGCGTTCGCGCTGCCGATCCCGTCGCTGACGATCTGCGAGCTGCTCGGCGTGTCGTATGAGGACCGCGAGGACTTCCAGCGGCTGAGCACGGCGCGGTTCGACCTGTTCGGCGGCGCGGGCGCGTCGCTCGGCGCGATGTCGGAGTCGCTGACCTACCTGCTCGACATCGTGAAGAAGCAGCGCGAGCAGCCCGGCGACGGCCTCCTGGGCATGCTGATCAAGGAGCACGGCGACGAGATCGACGACCGCGAGCTGGCCGGGCTCGCCGATGGCGTGCTCACCGGTGGCCTGGAGACGACGGCCAGCATGCTCGCGCTCGGCGCGCTGGTGCTGCTGCGCGACGAGAAGGCGTTCGAGGCGGTCCGCGGCGACGAGCAGTCGGTGCACCGGTTCGTCGAGGAGCTGCTGCGGTACCTGACGGTCGTCCAGATGGCGTTCCCGCGGTTCGCCAAGGAGGACATGGAGATCGCCGGCGCGCGCATCAGCGAGGGCGACATCGTGCTGGTGTCGCTGTCGGCGGCCGACCGCGACCCGAAGCTGGGGCCGGACATGGAGAAGTTCGACGCCGCCCGCGAGCCGACGTCGCACTTGGCGTTCAGCTACGGGATCCACCGCTGCATCGGCGCGGAGCTGGCCCGCATGGAGCTGCGCACGGCGTATCCGGCGCTGGTCCGCCGGTTCCCGAACCTGCGCCTGGCGGTGCCGGCGGAGGAGCTGTCGTTCCGCAAGGTGTCCATTGTGTACGGCCTGGACGAGCTCCCGGTGCTGGTCGACTGAGCGGTCAGTGCGGAATGGCCCGCCGCGGCCGCCGTCCGACGCGGTCCCGGTGGGCTTCGATGACCATGGCGACCTCTTCGGCGGTTTCGGTGTGAGCGGGTTCACGAAGAGCTCTCTGCCGGCGGTGAGGTGAACTGGGCATCCCCGAACTGTCCCGGCAGCGCGGCGGCGATCTGCCCGTGCACGATGCTGGGCCGGTCCGGGGTGGCGCGCTGGCATCGGCGACGGCGTCGAGGTAGGCCTCGGCTTCAGGGGAGCGCGAGGGGATGGAGAGGGCACCGAGGTACCCGCCACCCCGATCGAGGGCGGCGACGGCGGCAAGGCTGGTCATGTCCTCTTCGGGGGTGCCGAGCCCGGCTTCGTCACCGCGCCGCAGGATGTCGGTACCCCCGTCGACGAGCACGACGGCATCGACCCCGAGGTGGGCGCCGAGGTCCCGGTAGGCGGCCCGCAGCGGCCGGACCCCGGTGCGGGGGAAGGCGTGGACGACGGACGGCCGGCCGCGGGAGTCGAGCCAGCGGGCCAGGGTCCGTTCGGGGAAGTAGGCATCGTCGCCCGAGCTGTGCGGCCGCACGTCGGCGACTCCGGGGGAGAGCCAGTCGTCGAGGTCGAGCCGGTTCAGATCGCTGAAGGCAGGTTGGTGAGGTGGCCGGCTCTGCCTTGCGAGCGAAGAGCGAGGGCAAGCGGAAGCCCGGCATAGACATCGAAGCCGCCACCGGCACCGGCAACGAGAACGCGCTGAGCGGAGCGAAGCCGACCGAAGAGGGGCGGCCCGGAAAGACTGGGCACAGGGCCATGGTCCAGGGCCAGAGAAGTCCTTTATGGACTAACTTCGCCCCGGCCCCGGCCCCGGCCCCGGCCCCGGCCCCGGCCCCGGCCCCGGCCCCGGAGAATCCCTCAATTGACCCCCCGAGGCCGAAACTGAACCGAGATCCGAGGCCCGACAGCCTTGGCGGTCTTCGGAATCGCATGCTCCCAGGTCCGTTGGCAACTCCCACCCATGACGAGCAAATCCCCGTGCCCCAACGGCCGAGCCAAGGTCTTGCCCCCGCCACCCCGAGGCCGCAGAGCCAAGTTCCGCGCCGCCCCCACGGACAGGATCGCGACCATGGTGTCCTCCCGGGCCCCGCGCCCGATCCGGTCACCGTGCCAAGCCACGCTGTCGCGGCCGTCGCGGTAGTAGCACAACCCCGCCGTCCGGAACGGCTCGCGCAGTTCCCGCTGGTAGTGCCGGCTCAACGCGTCCCGCGCGGCGGCCAGCACCGGGTGGGGGAGCGGCACGTCCTCGCGGTAGTAGCTCAACAGCCGCGGCACCGCCACGACGCGGTCGTACATCTTCCGCTTCTCGGCCTGCCACGGCACGCCCTCGACCAGTGCCGCGAACAGCTCGTCGGCGCCCTCGAGCCAGCCGGGCTGGACGTCGACCCACGCGCCCGAGCCGAGGTCGGTCCGCTCGGGCGCGAGGGGGCGCGGCGCGATCGACCCCTGGGTGTCGAAGAGTGAGGACTGGAGACCCGGGTTCATGGCTCCAGCCTACACCAGGATCGAACACCTGTTCTAGTGAATCACGTCGTAGACGAGCTTCTGGATGCCGTTGCCGTAGGTCTCGCTCTCGACGACCTTGAGGCTCTGCTTGTCCTTGTCCGTCGCGCTGAACAGCCGCTTGCCCGCGCCGAGCAGGACCGGGAACACCAGCAGGTGGTAGCGGTCGATCAGGCCGGCGTCGGCCAGGGCCTGGTTGAGCGTGGCGCTGCCGTGGATGGTGATCGGCCCGCCGTCGGTCTCCTTGAGCGCGGCGACGTCGTCGAGCGAACGCAGGATGGTGATCTCGCCCCAGTTCGTCACCAGGTCCTGCTCGGACAGCGTCGTCGAGACGACGTATTTGGGCATCGCGTTGTAGTCCGGGAACTCTTCGGTCATGCCCGGCCACACCGGCGCGAACGTCTCGTAGCTGACCCGGCCCATCATCATCGCGGCGGATTCGCCCTGCTCACGGCCCTTGAGCTCGAAGGCGGCCGGGTCGGATTCGATGTCCTTGAAGGTCCAGCCGGCGTTGCGGTAGCCGGGCTCGCCGCCGGGGGCTTCGACGACGCCGTCGAGGGAGACGAAGGCGGTGGCGATCAGGGTGCGCATGGGTGCTCCTCGGTGGTCGTTCCGTGCTCTTGTGAGTCCGTCGAACGGCGGGAGCCGGATTCGACACCGGTCCGCGGAAAATTTTCCGGGCCTTGATCGCGGCGGCCCGGACTCGTACAGTCGAGCCCAAGCCGGACAAAGGTCTGACCTTTGGCCGGGCACCGCCGCCTCGAGTGCTACAGGAGGTTGGACGGTGCGCAAACTTCGCGGCGCGGGCGTGCTCGCGGCGGTGGCGACGGGGCTCGCGGTACTCACCCCGGTCGCCGGCGCCCAGGTCGGGACCGGCCCGTGGATCTCGGACTCGCCGGGCTATTCGGAGCAGGAGCGGGGGTGCGGCGACGTCTCCGGGCTCACGTTCAAGCTGACCTGCTCGACGGCCAGCGGCGACCAGCGCGCGGAACGCCGCTACACCACCTACAGCGGCGGCACCCACCAGTTCGAGGGATCGTTCAAGATCACCAGCATGTCCGGCACCCGGATCAGCCTCAAGCAGACGTTCCGGGACGGCTCGAGTGCAGGCCCGTACTTCCTGCTGGCGGTCGAGAAGGGCGGCCGCATGTACGCGGTCGAGGGAGGAGCGACCCTGGGCAGCGGCGCGACCGTCGGGACGTCGGTCCGGGTCAACACGATCAACCAGGTCGGCAGCTCGCACAAGGTGTACATCAACGGTTCGCTGAAGCAGACGATCTCGAGCCCGGGCGGGAGCTACTACGACAAGTTCGGCAGCTACCGCACGGGCAGCGGCGCCGGGCCGATCACGGTGCAGTGGAGTGGCATCAAGTTCTGGCACAAGTAGGGCAGATAGAACCTTCGCCGTTGCTGGTCCGCTCAGGCCGTCTCGGGATCTTCAAGCCGTGCCGCCCCGGTGTGGCGCGGTTTGAAGATCCCGTCGGCTGCCTCACGCGCCCGGCGACGACTTGACGGGAGGTACTCGGCCGACACTCCGGATGCCAACCTGAAGGGGCCCGGCGGAACGTCGCGCGGGTCGGCGCGGTCGTGGTGGATCGGGAGGATTCGGCCGAGCTGGAGCAGCTCGACTGGTCGGAGGATCGCGCGGTGCGTCAACGCGGACGGGTGATGGAACAGCCGGCCGTGGCCGTCGCCAGCAGCTTTCCCGCGGAGTCCTCCAAACGTGCTTCGGCGACCGCGAAGTTCCGGCCCTGATGCACCACCCGGCCGGTGACCGTGATCTCTCCTGTGTCGGCTCGAATGGCTTTGAGGAGCCGGATCGACAGGTCGAGGGTGCTGAATCGCGCCCCGGCGGGCAGGGTCGTGTGGACCGCGCAGGCGGCCGCCGAGTCCAGCATCGTCGCGTACACCCCGCCGTGGACCGTCCACATCGGATTGAAGTGGAACTCGCCCGGCAGCAGCCGGAACACGGTTTCGCCTTCAGCCGCCGCGACCAGGCGCAGGCCGATCAGGTCCATCATCGGTGCCGGCGGAACGTCGCCGCGAGCCATGGCCTTGAGGAACTCCAGGCCGGTCAGCTCGGCCGCCGCCGCGAACGCCTGCTGGTCGGCCCACGTGACGGTGCGCACGCGGTCGGTGGTCAGGTCCACGGTGTCTCCTCGAGGTCGGGGGTGGCGCCGGCGGCGGAGAGCGCGCTCGTCGCCGCCTGGATGCCGGCGTCCACGGCCGCGCGCAGCAGGTCCGGACCCCGTTCGGTGCGGCCGATCCGGGCGCTGCCCTGCGGGGGACGGATCTGCAGCGTGTCGGGATGCGTTGCCAGGAGCCGTTCTTCCTCGGCTCGGATGACGTCGCGGCGCAGCCACGTCGCCTGGGCGCCGCGCGCGTGCCGGGCGAACCACCGCGAAGCGACCAGCCGCTCGCCGCGCGAAGGAGGGGTCGCGGCGGGCTCGTCCAGACGTTTGGTCCGCAGGGCCACGACGTGGGTGGCCTGCTGCGCCACGGCGGTCCGGAAGGGGACTGCCTCGCTCACGCCCGCGTCGACGTACGTCCGTCCGCCGAGTTCGACCGGCTTGCCCGCCAGCAGTGGCATCGCCGTCGATGCCCGCAGCGCGGCTTGCAGCGACGTCTGGTCGACGATGTGGTCGTGCAGGTCGACGGCTTCGCCGGTCACGGCATCCGTAGCGATCGGATGGAACTCGACGGCGTTGCCGAGGACTTCCCGGAACCCCATCGGCATGACCTCGGTGTAGATGGTGTGGACCAGGTAGCCGGTGTCCACGACCGGACGGCCGCGCAGCGCGCGCACCGGCGCGATCGTCGCGCCCATGATGGCCCGGTCCCACCACGCGTGCATGGTGCTTTCGGCCCGGCCACACAGCAGCCAAGCCCCGTTGAGCGCACCCGCGGAGCTTCCGTAGACGGCGTCGAACGCCGGTAGCAGACCGAGTCGTTCGATGGCGACGGTCATCCCGCTCGAGTACGCGCCTCGCGAGCTCCCCCCTTCGATCACGAGCGCGAGCCGGGCGTCGTCGTCGCGGTGGCCCGGGGTGCTGCCGTGGTGCTTGCGGTCTCGCAGCAGCTGCAGGACGCTGTCGGTCACTGGTTCTCCTTGTTCGCCATGACACTTCTTTCACTCGTGACTGCGAGCAGGGCACCGGCGACGGTGGTCAGAGCGCCGAGGACCTGGATCGCGGTGAAGGACTCGCCGAGGAACAGGACCGAGGTGACGGTCCCGAACACCGGCACCGCGAACATGGTGGTGGTCGCGGTGACCGGGCTGACCGAGCGCAGCCCGTGGTAGTAGCAGAGGTACGCGATCGCGGTCGGGCCGATCGCGAGGAAAGCGACGTTCGCCCAGGTGCCGGCCGAGACGGCTGACCACTCGACACCACGAAGGGACGGCAGCGCCACCAGCGCGAGCGCCACCGCGCCGACTCCGGTGGCGTAGGTCGTGGCGCGCAACGGCTCGATGCCACGGAGCACCTTCTTGGACATGATGCTGTAGGCGGCCCAGCACGCGGCCGCGGCGAGAAAGGCGAAATCGCCCGCGAGGCGCGAGCCACTCACACCGCCGGTCCCGCTGATACCGGCGAAGAACACGACCGCGCCGCCGATCCCGAACGCGAGTCCGCCGACGCGCGTCCTCGAAGAAGGCTCTCGCCCGGTGACGAGGAAAAAGAGCGTCGTCAGCACGGGGCTCAGCACCGGCACGATGATGACACCGTCGAGGGAGGGTGCGAGGGAAAGGCCCCAGAAGAAAAAGAAGTTGTACGCGAACAAGCCGACCAGGCCGGCCGAGCCCGCGCGGGTCAGGTCGCGCCACGAAAAGCGCTCCGAGCCGGGCCGGAGGCGCAGCAGCACGAGGAGGATCACCGCGCCGCCGCCGAACCGCAGCGCCGCCGCGACGTCGTGGGGCAGCTCGCCGACGACGACCTTCGCGCTGGTGAAGGCCGAGCCGAACAACGCCATCGTGGTGAGCAGGGACAGGTAGGGGGTGACCTCGGTCCGCTCCCGTACGGCCGTCACGGCTGCTCCCACAGGTCGGTGGACAAGTACTTCAGTCCGGAGTCCGGGATGACGACGGCCACCGTGGCCCCCGCGAGGTCGCCGCGCAGCAGCCGGAGCGCGGCGGCGACGTTGGCGCCGGCGGAAAAGCCGGCGAAGATGCCTTCGCGGGTGGCCAGCAGCCGCGCCGTGGTCCGGGCCTCGTCGCCGGTGACCTGGAGGTGGCCGTCGAGCGGGACGTCGCGCAGGTGGGTCAGGTCGGCGCGGCCGAAGCCGCCACCCTGGATGGGGTGGTTCGGCCGGGAGGTGTCCCCGCCCGCGAGCGCGGCGGCGCCCGCGGGTTCGACGGCGTAGCAGCGGATGGACGGGTCGCGTACCTTCAGGGCGAGGGTGACGCCGGCCAGACCGCCGCCGGTGCCGACGAAGTCGGCGAACGCGTCCAGCTCACCGCCGGTCTGTTCCCAGATCTCCGGCCCGGTCCCGGTTCGGTGGGCGTCGACGTTGCCGCGGTTCTCGAACTGGTCCGAGCGGAACGCGCCGCGTCGTTCGGTGATCCGCTGCGCCTCGGCTTCGACGAGGTCCATGTCGGCGCCCGAAACGCGGCCGGGCACCGAGCCGGGTGCCTGGTCGACGAGCACGACCTCGCCGCCGAGCGCGGCGATCATCCGAGCGCGTTCGGCCGAGCTGCCGCGCGACAGCACCGCCACGAACGGGTGGCCGGTCACCGCACAGGCGATGGCGAGTCCGGCACCGGTGTTGCCGCTGGTCAGTTCGACCACGGGTTGGCCAGGCCGCAGCACGCCGGCGCGTTCGGCGTCTTCGATGATCCGCTTCGCGACCCGGTCCTTCTTGGAGCCGCCGGGGTTGAGGTACTCCAGCTTCGCCAGCAGAACGCCGTCGACGTCGGCCGAGAGCCGGTCCAGGCGCACCACCGGGGTGGCACCGACTGCGTCCAGCACCGTCGGGAGCACTCCGGCTGTTACTCTCGAATGACCAGTAGCGCTATCATCCATTCTCATGTCCAACGATAGCAGTGCGCGAAATCTGGCCAAGGTGCTGCGAGATGAGCTGAATCACTACTCGCGAGGCGAGAAGCTGCCGTCGAACCGGGCACTGGTCAACCGCTTCGGGGTCAGTCCGGTCACCGTGTCGCGGGCACTGGCGGTCCTCACGGCGGAAGGGCTCGTGGTGACGCGGCCGGGCGCCGGGGCGTACCGCGCGGAGCCCACCGCGCTCGAGCGGCGGACCATCGACACGTCGTGGCAGCAGGTCGCGCTCACCGCTGACGATCAACGCGGTGTCGTCGACGCCTCGGGGCTGAGCACGAACCTCGCCGTGCCGCCGCCGGGTGTCATCTCCTTCAACGGCGGGTTCGTGCACCGGTCGCTGCAGCCGGAACGGCCACTGGCCACCGCCTTGGCGGCAGCCGCTCGCCGGCCGGGGGCGTGGGAGCGGCCACCGCTGGAGGGGCTCACCGCACTGCGGACGTGGTTCGCCCGGGAATTGGGCGGTGGTCTCACCGCGGCCGAAGTGCTGATCAGCGGCGGGGGACAGGCCGCGCTGACCACGGCGTTGCGCGCGCTCGCCCCGCCGGGATCCGCCGTGCTGGTCGAGTCCCCGACCTACCCGGGCGCGCTGGCCGCCGCCCGCGCGGCGGGGCTGCGTCCCGTGCCGGTGCCGGTCGACGAGGACGGCGTTCGGCTCGACCTCCTGCGGGACGTCTTTGCCGCGACCGGGGCGAAGGTGTTCTACGCGCAACCGCTGTTCCAGAACCCGACCGGCGCCGTCCTGGCCCCGGACCGGCGTCGCGAGATCATCGAGGTCGTGCACGCCGCGGGCGCGTTCCTGCTCGAAGACGATTGGGCCCGCCACCTCGGCCACGGCGGACCGGTGCCGCCGCCGCTGGTCGCCGACGACCCGTACGGCGCGGTCGTCCACGTCGGTTCGCTGACGAAGGTGACCTCGCCCAACCTGCGGATCGCCGCGCTCGTCGCCCGCGGTCCGGTGCGTGAACGGCTGCGGGCGACCCAGGTCGTCGACAGCTTCTTCGTACCGCGCCCACTGCAGGAGGCCACCCTCGACCTCGTGGGCGCGCCTGCCTGGCCTCGCCACCTCCGTGCGCTCGCCGCCGGTCTGCGCGAACGTCGCGATGCCATGGCCGCCGCGCTGCACCGGGACATCCCCGACCTGGCGCCGGCCCGGCTCCCGGTGGGCGGGCACTACCTCTGGCTCCGGTTGCCCGAGGGAACCGACGAGACCACGGTCGTCTCCGCTGCCTGGAGAGCAGGGGTCGCCGTGTCGGCCGGACGCGCGTACTTCGCCGCGGAAGCCCCGGCCCCGTACCTGCGCCTGGCCTTCGCCGACACGGCGGGCGCGGAGGAGATCGGCGAAGGCGTTCACCGGCTTGCCACCGCGTACGCCGAAGCCGGCTGACCGACTCTCGGCCGCGCTCGCCCTCGTCGCGGGCGACCTGCCCGCACTGACCGCCGGCTCGAAGTTCCGCGTCCGCCGGCTGCTGGGTAAGGCCAAGGGCGGATCGTCACAGCAACCCACCGAGCCGCGCATTGTGTGCCGCGGCCGTGCGGTTGTGGACCTCCAGCTTGCGCATGGCCGAGCGCAGGTACGCCTTCACGGTCTCCAAGCCGAGTCCGAGCCGGGCGGCGATCTCGAGGTTGGCGGCGCCGACCTCGACCAGCCGCAGCACGTCGATTTCCCGCGGCGACAGGGAGAAGTGCGCCTCCGAGCGCGCCGGCTCCGGGGCCAGGTCCGCCCGGATCCGGTCCAGCCGCGCGCGGAGCACGGGATCGTCGGTGTCCCGGATCAGCGCGGTCAGCTCGGCGAGCGCCTCGCGCGACCGGTCGGCGGGTGCGCGTCCGAGCCGCCGCTCCACATCGGACTGGAGCTGTCCGGCGACCACGACCGCGCCGCGGACCGTCCGGTCGCCGATCGGGCTGCCTTCCCGCACCGCGCCGTAGAGCACACCGCCGACCTCGCCGCGAACGAGGACAGGCACGGCGAAGACGGACGTCAGCCCTTCCTGGCGGACCGCGTCGTCGTAGTCGTGGGTGATCGCCATGGTGGACGCGTAGTCGTTCACCCGGTACGGCGTGCGGCTGCGCAGCACGCAGCCGCCGAGTCCCTTGCCGGAACGCACGACCAGCCCCCGCAACGACTCCCCGGAGTTGCCCACCAGCCGGTCGAGGACCAGCTGCACGCCGGTGGCGTCCCGACGGGTCGCGCCGCCCAGCACGATCGGCAGCCCGGTCACCTTCCGCAGCCGCTCGAGCCGCTCGGGCAGCAGTTCGTCGATGATCTGCCGGGGTGTGGGGCCGTCGGCGTCCGGCCGGTTCATCCCGGGCTCACTCTCCGGCGGCGAAGATCATGCACGAGCTCGTCGCGTGCGCGAGGAGCCGGTCCGCCGGGTCGCGGATCTCGGCGTGCGCGAGCGCGGTGCGCCGGCCGCGGTTGAGCACCGTGCCGATGGCGCGGATCCGGCCGAGGTCGGCGGTGAGCGGGCGCAGGTAGTGCACGGACAGGTCCAGTGTGGTGTAGCCGTTGCCGACGGGCACGGTCGTCTGGACGGCGTACCCGGCGGCGCTTTCGAGCAGCGTCGCGGCGACTCCGCCGTGCACCATGCCGATGGGGTTGTAGAGGTGCTCGCCGAGCTCACCGGTGAGCACGGCGTGCCCGCGGTCGATCTCGGCGAGGCGGAAGCCGAGGGTCGCGGCGATCGGCATGATTCCCGCGTCGCCGGCGTCGAGCAGGTGCCGGCTGAACGCGAGTCCGTCCATCTCGCGGCTGAGCTCGGCGAGCTCTCGCGGATCGACCCAGCTGTAGGTCCGAGTGCCTTCCATGATCCTCCGTTCTAGAGCCCGAGCTCGCGGGCGATGAGCATCTTCTGCACCTCGCTGGTGCCTTCGCCGACCTCGAGGATCTTGGCGTCGCGGTAGAAGCGGGCGACCGGTGTTTCGTTGCTGAAGCCCATGCCGCCGAAGATCTGCGTGGCGTCGCGTGCGTTGTCCATGGCCGCGTTGGAGGAGACCAGCTTGGCGATCGCCGACTCACGCGTGAAGGGCTCGCCGCGCAGCATCTTCGCCGCCGCGGCGTAGTAGGCGAACCGGGCGGTGCGGGCGCGGGCCTCCATCTCGGCGATCTTGAACGCGATGGCCTGGTGCTTGCCGATGGGCTGCCCGAACGTCTCGCGTTCCTTCGCGTAGCGCAGGGATCCGTCGACGCAGCCCTGCGCGAGACCGGTGGCCAGCGCCGAGATCGCCACCCGGCCTTCGTTGAGGATCGAGAGGAACTGCGCGTAGCCGCGGCCGAGCTCACCGAGCAGGTTCCCGGCCGGGACGCGGACCGCGTCGAAACCCAGTTCCCGCGTGTCGGAGGCGCACCAGCCGACTTTCGAGTACGGCTTGGACACATGCAGGCCCGGGGAGCCCGCCGGCACGATGATGGTGGAGATCGCCTTGCCGCCGTCGTCGGCGGTTCCGGTCACGGCGGTCACGGTGACCAGCCCGGTGATGTCCGTGCCGGAGTTGGTGATGTAGGCCTTGGAGCCGGTGATGACCCAGTCGTCCCCGTCGCGGACGGCGGTCGTGCGTGCCGCGCCCGCATCGGAGCCCGCGCCGGGCTCGGTGAGGCCGAACGCACCGAGCACCCGGCCGCTGCAGAGCCGGGGGAGCCACTCCTGTTTCTGCTCTTCGGTGCCGAAGCGGTAGATGGGCATCGCGCCCAGGGAGACCCCGGCTTCGAGGGTGACCGCCACCGACGAGTCGACCCGCGCCAGTTCCTCCACGGCGACGCACACCGCGAAGTAGTCACCGCCCATGCCGCCGTACCGCTCGTCGAAGGGCAGGCCGAACAGGCCCATGTCACCCATCTTCGCGACGATGTCGTAGGGGAACGCGGCTCGTTCGTAGAGGTCGCCGATCACCGGCGCGACTTCGTCGCGCGCGAAGGCTTCGACGATCTTGCGCAAGTCCTCATGCTCGTCGCTGAGCCGGTTGTCGATCACGGGTTCCTCCTTCGATGCCGGCAGCTGCCGGTGTGCGCTCGACACGGCCCACGTTAGCGGCCGTTAACGCGGGCAGCCAAGGATTACCCCCGTTCAAGGGTAGCGACGGCCGACCGGGCGAGGCACAGTGACGGAAGTTGTAACGCTGTTCCGTATCGATGTTCCGTAACGTCTGTCCAGATCGGGAGCCGGGTGTTAACATCACGCTGTGCCTCGGGTGAAGCAACGCACCGACGCCCTCCGCGAGCGCGGTGTGGCCAGTGCGCTGGCGGTGCTCGCCGACGAGGGCGTGGCCGGGCTGACCACGAGGTCCGTCGCCCGCCGCGCGGACGCGTCCGTCCCGGCGATCTACGAGGTCTTCGGCGACAAGGCCGGCCTCATCCGCGAGGTCTTCTTCGAGGGTTTCCGGATGCTGGGCGACGACCTGGCGGCGCTGCCTGCGGACACCGAGCCGCGCGAAGCCCTCCTCGCCCTCGCCGAGGCGTTCCGCCGCTTCGTCGTCACCCGTCCGGTGCTGGCCCAGATCATGTTCTCCCGCCCGTTCGTCGACTTCGACCCCACCGGGGACGAGGACAAGGCCGGCGTCAAGGTGCGCAGGATCTTCGTCCGGCGGGTCCGGGACGCCGTCGACGCGGGCGTGCTCGCCGGAGACCCGACCGACCTCGCCCACGTGTTCTTCGCCTACGTCGAAGGCATGGCCACCGCCGAAAGCGCCCGCCGGCTCGGCTCGTCGAAGCACTCGGTCGACCGTCGCTGGCGGCTCGGGCTCACCGCGCTCGTCACCGGTCTCGCTCCCGCGCGCCGCACGCGCTCCAAATAGGACTCACCACCTCTCGCCGCCGCCCGGCTGATTGCCGGGGGCAGGCCTCTCGCAGCTCAGGAGAACCCCATGGCTGTCGGCACGTCCACGCCCGGCCTGTTCGACCTCACCCCGACCGAGGACCAGCGGCTCATCCGGGACACCGCCGCCGAGTTCGCCGCCGAGCAGCTCCGCGACCGCGCGGCCGAGGCCGACACGCGCCACGGCGCCCCCGACGACCTGGTCGCCAAGTCCGCCGAACTCGGCCTGACCCTGCTCGGCGTGCCCGAGGAGCTCGGCGGCGTGGCCACCGCGCGTGCGGCGGTCACCTCGATCCTGGTCACCGAAGCCCTCGCCACCGGCGACATGGGACTCGCTGTGGCGTGCCTCGCCTCCGCCGCCGTCAGCACCGCGCTCGCGCGGTGGGGAAGTGGTGACGCCCAGGCCACGTACCTCCCGCGGTTCGTCGGCGCCGACGTGCCGGTCGCGGCCCTCGCGATCGCGGAGCCACACGCTCTGGCCGACCCGTTCGAGCCGCACACAGTGGCGCGGCGAGCGCCGGGCGGGTTCGTCCTCGACGGCGCCAAGTCGATGGTCGTCCGGGCGGCGCAGGCCGAGCTGTTCGTCATCTCGGCGCACCTGGAAGGCGGCGGCCCCGCCCTGTTCATGGTCGAGGCGGACACGAGCGGCCTGACTGTGACGGCTGATCCCGCGATGGGGGTCCGGGCCGCCGGCCTGGGCCGGGTCGACCTGACCGACGTCCACGTGCCCGAGACCGCCCTCCTCGGTGAGGCCTACGCAGAATGCGTGCGCCTGTCCCGGCTGGCCTGGTGCGGGCTCGCCGTCGGTACCGCCCAGGCCGTGCTCGACTACGTCATCCCGTACGTCAACGACCGCGTCGCGTTCGGCGAACCGGTCAGCCACCGCCAAGGCGTCGCGTTCACCGTCGCCGACATCGCCATCGAGCTGGAGGCCATGCGGCTGGCCACCTACCGCGCGGCCGCCCGTGCCGACGCGGGGCTGCCGTTCGCCCGGGAGGCCGCGCTGGCCCACCGGTTGTGCGCGGAGAAGGGCATGCGCATCGGCAGCGACGGCGTGCAGCTGCTCGGCGGGCACGGCTACGTCCGCGAGCACCCGGTCGAACGCTGGTACCGCGACTTGCGCGCGGTCGGCGTCGCCACCGGCGGCGTGCTCGTCTGAACCCCGGTACTCAAGGAGAAACCCGTGATCAACCTCGAGGTGCCGGAAACGCTCGCCACTGTGGTGAGCCAGGCCCACCGCGCCGCGGCCGAGATCCTCCGGCCCGGCTCGCGCCGCAACGACCGTGCCGAACACACCCGGCCCCCCGAACTCGACGTGCTCGGCCCCCTCGCCGACCACCTGAGCGCGTTCGGCCCGGGCGGCGGCCCGAAACCCGCGAACAAGGCGGAAAACCGCAACGGCAGCAACCTCACCAGCGTGCTCGGCATCATGGAGATGTGCTGGGGCGACGCGGGCCTGCTGCTGTCGCTGCCCCGGTTGGGCCTGGGCAACGCCGCGATCGCCTCGGTCGCGAACGAGGAGCAGGCGAAGCGGTTCGCCGGCAAGTGGGCGGCGATGGCGATCACCGAACCGGACTGCGGATCGGACTCGGCCGCGATCCGCACCACGGCCGCCCTCGACGGCGACGAGTACGTGCTCGACGGCGAGAAGATCTTCGTCACCTCCGGCGAGCGCGCCGACGTCGTCGTGGTGTGGGCGACGCTGGACAAGTCGAAGGGCCGGGCGGCGATCAAGTCGTTCGTCGTGGAGAAGGGCACGCCGGGGTTCGAGCTGGTGCGCCTGGAGCACAAGCTCGGCATCCGGGCTTCCGACACCGCGCACTTCCGCCTCGAGAACGTCCGGGTGCCCCGGGAGAACCTGCTCGGCGACCCGGAGATCGACGTCCGGCGCGGTTTCGCCGGCGTCATGCAGACCTTCGACAACACCCGCCCGCTGGTCGCGGCGATGGCCGTGGGCGTGGCCAGAGCCGCGTTGGACGAGACCCGCCGGCTGCTCACGGACGCGGGACTGACCATCGACTACGACCGCGCGGGCCCGCGTCAGCCCGCGGCCGTCGCGGCTTTCATCGCACTGGAAGCCGACTACGAGGCGTCCTACCTGCTGACACTGGAAGCCGCGTGGATGGCCGACAACGCCCGGCCGAACTCGTTGCCGGCATCGATGGCCAAGGCCAAGGCCGGCCGCTGCGCCACGGACATCACCCTGCGCTGCATCGAGCTCGTCGGCAGCCTCGGGTACTCGGAGGATTCGCTGCTCGAGAAGTGGGCCCGGGACGCGAAGATCATGGACATCTTCGAAGGCACGCAACAGGTCCAGCAGCTCATCGTGGCCCGAAGGCTGCTCGGGAAGTCCTCGACGGAACTCAAGTAGGGTGCTGTCCACAGTGGAAGAGCGGATCGTCGTCCGGCCGCCGCGCCCCGGGGATCACGGCTCGGTCGGGGGATTCCTCATCGGACTGTCGTTGGTCAGCCGGTACCACCGGTTCTTCTCCGGTATCCGAAACATCACCGCCGAGCTGGTCGACGCGATGCTCACGGTCACCTCCACCCAATGGGTGCTGCTCGCGCTCGACGGAGAAACCGTGGTCGGCCACGCGATGGCCGTCCGCGCCGACGGGCAAGCGGTGGACATCGGCGTCGTCGTCGCCGACGCGTACCAGTACCGGGGCGTCGGCAGAAGGTTGGCGCACGAGTTGTCGGCTGTGCTGACGGCGTCCGGTTCGACCCGGGTGCGCTGCGACGTGCTTCAAGAGAACCAGGTGGTACTGGAGTGGTCACGGAGGTTCCTCGCCGACAGCCGGCTCGAACCCGACGGTGAAACGATCACCGTGTGCGGAACCCTTGCCGGATATAAGGAGATCGGATGCTCAGCCGCCGGGCCGGCCGCAACCGCGCCCTCGGCGAAGCCGGTGTGACCGATCGGTCCGGCGGCCCGCATCGCCTCCCCGCTCGGGGCTCAACCCCAGGTGACACGCCGCAGCCGGATCACCAAGCGGTCTGCGAAACCTGCGGCGTTGCGCTGAATGGATCGCGCAGCAGCCGCGAGAATCCGAGCTCGCCCGCGCCGAGCAGGGTGGTGTCGTCACCGAGAGCCGACACACTCAGGCGTACTCTTTCCTTCGCCACCGGGAGCACATTGCGTGCGACGCGACTACGTACTCGCGGCAACACACCGGCGTACACATCCCGCAACATCCCACCGAAGACGACCACAGCCGGATTGAACAGATTGATGAGATTCGCCACGCCGATGCCCAGCCAATCCCCGACGTAATCGAGCGCGTCCCGAGCGTCGGCATCGCCGGCGGCCGCGTCGTCGGCCACCGCCCGCACGGCGTCACGACCGAAGACGCCCGCCGGCCGGCCCGCGGCGTCCAGCAAGGCCCGCTCACCGGCTTCGGCCTCCAGGCACCCGCTGGAGCCGCAGCCACAAGGTCGTCCGCCGTGCGGGTTGACGACCATGTGGCCCAGCTCGCAGCCGTACCCCGCGTCGCCGTCCAGCACCGTGCCGCCGACGATGATCCCACCACCGACGCCGACGTCGCCGTGCAGGTAAACGAGGTTCTGCACCCCCATCCCGGCACCACGAAGGTGCTCCGCGAGCGCTCCGAGATGCGCCTCGTTTCCCACCAGCACGCGCTGCCCCAGACCCAGCCGGCGTGCCAGTTCGGCGCCGAAGGCCTGGTCGACCCAGCCGAGGTCGGGACCGAACCGGACGACCCCGTCGTCGGGACGGATCATTCCGCAGTACGAGGCCCCGAGCCCTACGCACGTCGACGTCGACGGCGCCGCCTCGGTCAGCTGGCGGCCGAGCTCTGCCAGCGTCGTGACCACGTAGTCGAGATCGACGCCGGACCGGTGCCGGGCGGCGACCTTGCGGTCGAGGATGACGCCGCCGAGGCCGATCCGGGCGGCGACCAGCCGGTCCACCGCGACGTCGAACGCCAACACGTGGATCCGCTGAGTCTCCGGCCGCACGATGGGCGACGGACGACCCTGGTGCCGGTTGTCCGTCTGCGACACCTCCCGGACCAGGCCTGCCGCGCTCAGTTCCGCCGTCAACTGCTTGATCGTGCTGCGATTGAGGTCCATCCGTCTCGCGAGTTCAGCTCGCGAAATCCCGCCACTCAGGTGCACAAGGCGGAGGAAAGCGCCGCGATTGTGCCGGCGCATCTCGTCCTGGTCCAATCCGATCCTCGAACCGCCCCAGGGCGTCAACAGATCCATATCGTGTCCGATGCCTAGAGTGCCCTGGCCAGACTGGCACCATGGGGCGCTCCGTGCAATCCCGCGACGCGGCCGCGTCTCGCGATCTTGATGTCAGGTGGTCGAGGTTTCACCGGCACGACCGGCAGGGAGACCGAGTTGGCGAGGCATGCGGCCCGGGGCGGGCTGCAACGGCCGGGTGGTTTCGCTGTGCGGTGCCAGCCGGCGACCCGGTTCTGCAGGTCGGCGGTGGTTCGCAGGAAAAGTCCGTCGTGTTTCGTTTCGTTTCTTCGGTGACCGGTGTGAGTTCCCCGAGGCGGCCGGGATCTGGCGGCGGTGGGCGTCGGGACCGTCGCTGCCGGCCGGCGAATGGCTGCAACGTCCGTCCGGTCACCACCGGGCCTGGTTGCACGTGGTGCGGAACTCGTGGTTCGACATCGGTCGTCGCGCCGTGGCGAACCTGCGCTCGCGCTACGCGGACTCCAACCCGCGGCGCCCGGTTCGAACCGCTGAAGCCGGCCTCCCGGCGCCGGCTCGGGTCGGAATCGCAAGGTATTCGTCAGGTTCAGTTCGCCGACGGTTCGGCATGCTTGAGCGGTGCGGCCCGAACCGGTCGCGGACCTGGTCGGTGGCGGCCGGCGACGAGGCGGGAAGCACATCGAGTCCCGTGCCGGCGGTCGTTCGTTCCGGTCCTGGCGGAAAGGGAGCAGGTGCTGCAGCGCGGACTCCGGTCCTGGGAGATCGGCCTGGCCGGCTACCTCCGCGTCGTTTCGGAGGCCGTCGGCGTACTCCCGGGTGGGCTCGGCCGGGACTTCGATCCGCCTGCCGCCTACCTGGCGTTGAGCCGGCGGAGTCCCCGAGATCCCGAACGGGACCTCCTGCTCGTCTGGTCGGCCGACGCCGGCTGGGAACTGGTTCTGGAGCATCCGGAGCTGGGGCCCGGGGAGACACTGGCCCGGTTCGGAGACCCGCTCGTGCCGGAGCCCGCTGACGTGGCGGGCTTCGTCGACGACGTCCTGGCGGGCCGGCGCCGCGGCGGGCGGCCCGCCTCTGGTTCCGCTTGCGACCTGCACGAGCTGCTGAGCGGCTTCGCCGTTCTCGTCTTGCCGCCGGGAGGCATCCAGCAGGCAGACCCGGATCGCGCCGACTGAGCCGGTTGCGCTACTGCGTGCTCGGCTGAGGATCGCAAGGAAATCGTCAGGTTCGGCGGGACGATTCCGCGCGACAGTGGAGTCCGGCGCCGACTGGCTCGGAGCGGCCGTCGTGAGCGAGGAACGCGTCATGGGTTTGGGGGCGCGGGCCCGAGGGTGCTGCAAAGCTCCGGCCCGGGCGGAAACGGCGCCGTGACGCGGCGGCGGGGTACAGCGTTGTGCCCCGCCGCCGCGCCGGTTCCTCGCCGGAAGGGCAAACTGTTGTCGTACGCAAGTGGCGTGGGTGCTCCTTCGCGTGATCGAACCAAGTGTTGCATAATGCAATAGTGTCTTCAGGAAATTGCATCGCGGGCAGGCGGGTACCCGTCCCGGTCCGGCAGCCGATCGGGACGTGGCTGCGGGAAAGCCGGAGTGGCTTGGTCGGGCTGGCCGTGCTCATCGGTGCGGGCGCCGGCCTCGGCGCGATCGTGTTCCGCTGGCTCATCACGACCTTCACCCGCCTGTTCTCCGGGCAGGCCGACTACGCCGGTGCCGGCCGCGTCGCGCACCCCTGGTTCCCGGAGCTCGGCCCGTGGTTCCTGCTGCTCGCACCCGTCGTCGCCGGGCTGATCTACGGGCCGTTGGTGTACAAGTTCGCACCGGAAGCCCGCGGGCACGGCGTTCCGGAAGTCATGTACGCGGTCGCCGAGCGCGGCGGCCGGATCCCGGCGCAGGTGAGCGCGGTCAAGGCCTTGGCCTCGGCGCTGACCATCGGTTCCGGCGGTTCGGTCGGGCGTGAGGGGCCGATCGTGCAGATCGGCTCGGCCTTGGGGTCCACGCTGGGCCGCCTGACGCGGCTGCCGGAGTCCCGCCTGCGGGTGCTGGTGGCCTGCGGTGCGGCGGGCGGGATCGCGGCGACGTTCAACGCGCCGCTCGCGGGACCGTTCTTCGCGATGGAGCTGATCCTGCGCGACTTCGCCGCGGAATCGTTCGGCGCGGTCGTGCTCGCCAGCGTGACCGCGAGTGTGGTCGGGCGGGCGGCGTTCGGGAACACGCCGTTCCTCGACCTGCCGCCCTTCACCCTGCGCAACCCGGTGGAATACCTTCTTTTCGTGGTGCTCGGGATCGTCGTGGGCGCGTGCGGGGTGCTGTTCACCCGGGTCCTGTACTGGATCGAGGACTTCTGCGACTGGGTCTGGCGCGGCCCGGAGTGGCTGCGGCCGGCGGCCGGCGGAGTCTTCCTCGGCGGGCTTCTGCTCCTGCTGCCGCAGATGTACGGCGTGGGCTACCCGGTGCTGCAGAACGCCGTCGAGGGCAAGTACGTCCTCGGGTTCCTGTTGTTGCTGCTGGTGGGCAAGATCGTTGCGACGAGCCTGACGATCGGCATCGGCGGCTCCGGTGGGGTCTTCGCGCCGTCACTGTTCATCGGCGCGATGGGCGGGACGGCGTTCGGGATCGTGGTCCACGCCTGGCTGCCGTCGCTGACCGCCTCGCCCGGGGTGTACGGGCTGATCGGGATGGGCGCGGCGTTCGCGGGAGCGGCGCGGGCGCCGATCACCGCGGTGATCGTGCTGTTCGAGCTGACCGGCCAGTACACGATCATCCTGCCGATGCTGACGGCGATCGTGATCGCCACGGCCACCGGCAGGACGCTGTCGCGGGACACGATCTACACGCTGAAGCTGCGCCGCCGTGGCGTCGACCTCGACCGCCACCCGCAGGAACGCCGGCTGGCCGCTACGGCGGTCGAAGCCGTCGCCGAGCCGTTGCCCGAACCGCTTCCGGCCGGCACCCCGCTCGAGCGCGCCGCGCACGCCCTCGCGGTGTCGGGGCACGGCATCCTGCCCGTGACCGACGAAGCAGGCCGTTACCAGGGCTGTGTCACGGCGCAGGCGGTGGCGGAGGCGCTGGGGGACGACCACGACGGCACCGTGGGGGACCTGGCCGAGCTGCCGCCGCTGGTCACGTGCGAGACCTCGCTCGCCGATGCGCTGACGGCGTTGACGAACGCCCCGGGCACCGGCTTGCCGGTACTGGACGGCGACCACCAGCTGACCGGGTGGCTCACGCACCAGGCGGTGCTCTCCGCGCTCGCTTCGGCCGGGTCTCGCGGACCGGTGTGACCTCTGGTCGATTCGCCCACGTGCTGTTACGCCGGGCGCTGTGGAGGCGGTCAGGTCCAGACGGCCTCGGGGGCGGTGGTCGAGGCGGGAGGTTCGCCGCCGGCCTCGGCGAAGGCGGTGAGGCTGTCGACCAGGCCGTGGCGGGCCTCATCGGGCATCCGGGCGACGATCTTCGCGATCTCCTTGCGCCGGCGCGCGGTCACCTGGCGGACGACCTTCGTGCCTTCGCGGGTCAGGGCCAGCACGATCTCCCGCCGGGAGACGGTGCTGTGCTGCCGGTCGACCACGCCGACCGTGACCAGCCGGTCGACCATCCGGCTCGCGGTCGACGGCGTGACCTGCAGGTACTCCGCAAGGTCGGCGTGCTTCAGCGGTCCTCGGGTCTGCAGGATCACCAGGAGCCGGAACTGCGGCAGCGTGATCGTGTCGCCCGCGGCGGCGATGGACCGCGCCGACACGGCGACCAGCAGGCGGGAGGCGGTCAGCACGGCGTCGGTGACAGCGTCGACGTCCGTCGCGTCGAGGGCAGGGGAGCTGCGAGGCATACCCACCAGTGTGCCCGATGGACACTCGGACGCGGCGATCAGCCGCGCCGACCTGCGCCCTACCGCCGCTGACCCCACTGCCTCACCGGCCCGGCACCCGGCAAGTGCGCGTAGTCGACGTCGCTGGTCTTCTCCGGCAGGAGCAGTTGCTTCAGTCGAACTGTGGCATCACCGATTTGTTCGATGAGGAAACGGACAAGGTGAACCGGTTGCGGCCGAGCCAGCCGATCGTGTTCCGGACCGCTTCGCGGGTTCCCTCGAACCGGATCGCCCGGTCGGCCAGCGCCTCCCGCCAGGTCCGGTGGCCCAGCCAGACGCCGGCCAGCGCGGAAACGGTGCAGTCGATCCGGGCGGCCGTGGGCAGCCGGGGATCGGTGTCGGTTGGCGAGGCGCCTTCGGGGGAAAGGACGAGCCACCACCACCGCGGGGGCGGCGTTTCGGCGAATCGCACGTGCAGCGAGACTTTCTCCCGAGGCAGCGTGGCCGGATCGATGCCCCGGCAGATGTCGAGCAGCAACAGGTTCGGCTTCAGGTCGCCACTGCGTGGCGGAGGCAGCCAGCGCCGGCCCCAGCGTCCCAGCTGCTCGACGACCGGGGCGAGATCACGGCCGGCGGGGGTAAGCGCGAAACGTCCTTCGCCGGTGGACGCCAGCCGCGTCACGACGCCGGCTTCGGTGAGCTGCCTGAGCCGCCGGGCCAGCAGCGCGGACGACATTCCGGGCACACCACGGGCGATTTCGCTGACGTGGCTGTTGCCGTGCAGCAGTTCGCGGACGACCAGCAGCTTCCACGTGTGTCCGAGCACCTCGGTTGCGCTCGCGACCGGGCAGTGCTGGCGGTAGGCCGTCACGAGCGCTCGAGCGCGCGCAGCACGCGGAACCGGGCCAGCCGGTGCAGCATCTCGCCCATCGCCTCGGGCACGATCTGCCCCTCGAGGTCGGTGCGCGCCGACCGGACGATCTCGGCGATGTCGGCGGCGGGCAGCAGCGAGGCGAACTCCCCGGCCAGCCAGGTGCTGACCTCGTCGGTGATGTCGTCGGCCTGGTGGGTTTCGACGGTCATGCCTTCATTGTGTGGGCGTGGGCGCGGGCTGCACCTGACGACTGGCTGACGATTCGGGCGGGCACAGCGTCGGCGAGGCGGGCCTGCTGGTGACCGTCGGGGTCGCGGTCGGCACGGGCGTGGTGATCGGTTCCGGCTCGTCCTCGGTGGTCACACCGCAGCCGGCGAGGCACAGCAGCGTCAGTACCGCGAGCGCGATCTTCATGTCGTGGCCTCCGGGAGTTCGACGACGAAGCGGGCGCCGCCCCCCGCGCGGTCCTCGACCCAGACCCGGCCGCCGTGCCGCTGCACGTGGTCGGCGACGATGGCCAGCCCGAGGCCGCTGCCGGTCTCCTGGTCCCGGCTCGCCGCGTGCAGGCCGCGAGCGAAGCGTTCGAAGATGCGTTCACGCAGTGCCGGCGGGACGCCGCCGCCCGCGTCGTCGACCTCGATCCGGGCGCGGTCGCCGTCGGGGCGGACGGTCACCGCGACCGCGCCGCCGCCGTAGCGGTCCGCGTTGTCGAGCAGGTTGGCGACCACGCGGTCGATGCGCCGGCGATCCGCGGACACCAGCGGCGTACCGGGGTCGGTTTCGATGCGCACCGCGCACGCCGGGCGGCTCTCGACGACGTTGCGGACGAGTTCACCGAGGTCGACCAGTTCGACGGTGCTGTCGGCCTCGTCCTGGTCGGCTCGCGAGATCTCCAGCAGGTCGACGACCATCCGCTGGAACCGCCGCAGTTCCGCGCGCAGCAGCCGCAGTGCCCGCTGTGCCGTCGGCGGCATCGCGTCCTGCCGCCGTTCGAGCACCTCGCTCACGTTCACCATGGTGGTCAGGGGTGAGCGCAGCTCGTGGCTGACGTCGGAGGCGAACCGGGCGTCCCGGCGCACGCGTTGTTCCAGCTGCGCGGCGGTGGTGTTGAAGCTCGAAGCCAGGGGCGCGAGATCGGGATCGGACTGGTCGGGCAGCCGGACCGTCAGGTCACCGCGCGCGACGCGTGAGGCTGCCGCCGTGAGCGAAGCCAGGGGCCGCAGGGCCCGGCGGGCCGACCAGGCTCCGAGGCCGACGCCGAAGAGCGCGGCCACGACGGTTCCGGCGATGAGGAGGGTGCTGAGGTAGCGGAAGGTGCGGTCCAGCTCCAGCAGCGGGTACAGCTCGACGTAGACGGCGTCCGAGCCGACCGGGGTCGCCACGCCCAGCACGGGAATCCCGTCGGCGGAGAACCGCTGCCGGGCGGACACGCCACGGCGGGCTTGGTCCAGCAGGCCGCCGGGCACGATGGCCGGGTCGACTTGCCGGCCGCTGGTGAGCCAGCCGGCCGGGCGGGACAACAGGATGGAGGAGTCGGGGCCGGTGGCCAGGCCGGTCAGCAGTTCGTCGAGATCGTCGGCGTGTTCGGCCAGCGCGGTGGTGACGAGGCGGACGTTGACCTCGGACTGGCGGGTGACGCTCTGCTCGCGCTGGTCGAGCATGTAGCCGGTGGTGAGGTTCCAGGTCGCGACCGCGAGGATCGTCATCACCAGGGCCAGCCCGATGCCGAACGCGGCGGCGACCCGCCACCGCAGCGAGAGGCGGCGGATCACGGCTCGGGGGCGATGCGGTAGCCGCTGCCGCGCACGGTCAGCACCAGGCTGGGGGAGTCGGGGTCGGGTTCGACCTTGCGGCGCAGCCGCCTGATGTGGACGTCGAGCAGGCGGGTGTCGCCGAAGTAGTCGTGGCCCCACACGCGCTGCAGCAGTTGTTCGCGGGTGACGACCTTGCCCTCGGCCGCGACGAGTTCGGCCAGCAGCCGGAACTCCGTGCGGGTCAGGTGCACCGGGACCCCGTCGCGGTGGACGGCTTCCTCGTCCGGCCGGATTTCGAGGCCGCCGAGGGCGAACCGCGCCGGCCGGTCCGGGGCCGCCCGGCGCAGCAGCGCGCGGATGCGGGCGGCGAGCTCGCCGGCGACCAGCGGTTTGGTGACGTAGTCGTCGGCGCCCGCTTCGAGGCCGGCGATGACGTCCTGGGTGTCGGTGCGGGCGGTGATCACGATGATCGGCAAGTCGCCGCGCTCGCGCACCGCGCGGCAGACGGTGAGCCCGTCGATGCCCGGCAGCATGAGGTCGAGCAGGACGACTTCGACGGTGGTGGACTCCAGCAGTTCGAGGCCGTCTTCGCCGGTGGCCGCCGTGGTCACCGCGAAGTCTTCGTCTTCCAAGGCGAGGCTGAGGGCCTCGCTGATCATTGCGTCGTCTTCGACGAGCAGCACCCGCGTCGGCATCTGCCGGATCCTAGCAGCGGTCAAATTGTTGCATAGGCGAACAGTTGTGCTAGCCTGATTCGACACAGGTAGGACGAATGTTCAGGGCGATCGCCCTGATGCAAGTTTTGATGCCGTCGCCGTCCGCTGGAGGAAGAACGATGAAAGCTGTGGTGTGCGGGGCTGGAATCACCGGCCTGTCGGCGGCGGTCAAGCTCGCGCAAGACGGCGTCGAGGTGGTGGTGCTGGAGCGGGCGCCGGCGCCGCGTGAACAGGGCTACATGATCGACTTCTTCGGTGCGGGCTTCGACGCGGCCGAGGAGCTGGGCGTGCTGCCGCGGATCCGGGAGCTGGCCTACCGGGTGGACGAGGCGAGCCTGCTCGACGAACAGGGTCGCCGTCGCGCGGGGGCGCGGTACACGACCTTCGCCCGGACGATGCGGGACCGTCTGTGCGGCATCATGCGCCCCGACCTCGAGCGGGCGCTGCGTGAGCACCTTCCGTCCACAGTGGACCTGCGGTTCGGCGCGGGCGTGACGGCGGTCGAAGACCTCGGCGACCAGGTGCGGGTGACGGCCGGGGACCAGGTGGTCGAGGCGGACGTGGCCGTGGGCGCCGACGGGATCCACTCGGCCGTGCGCCGGCTGGTGTTCGGCGAGGACGGCGGGTTCCTCCGGTATCTCGGGTTTCACACCGCGGCGTTCGTCTTCACCGACCCCGAGATCCACCAAGCGATCGGCGACCGCTTCTGCCTCACCGACACCATCGGCCGCCAGATGGGGTTCTACGGCCTGCGGGACGGCCGGGTCGCCGCCTTCGCCGTCCACCGCACCGATGACCCCCGGCTGCCCGAGGACGTTCGAGAGGCGCTCCGGCAGGAGTACGGATCGCTGGGCTGGCTCGTTCCCCGCGCGCTGCGGCGGTGCCCGCCCAGTGGAGCGGTGTACTACGACCAGGTCGCCCAGATCGTCATGCCGCGGTGGAGCCGTGGGCGGGTCGTGCTGGCCGGAGACGCGTGCTCCGCGGTCTCGTTGATCGCCGGGCAAGGTGCCTCGCTCGGCGTCGCCGGCGCCTTCGTGCTCGGCGAACAGCTGCGGAACCGGCCGGTCGCCGACGCGTTCGCCGAGTACGAACGGCTGATGCGCCCGGTGGTCGAAGAGAAACAGCAGGTGGCCCGCCGCAGTGCGCGGTGGTTCCTGCCGGAGAGCCCGCTCCAGCTCGGGATCCGGCGGGCGGCGCTGCGGCTGGCCAGGGTGCCGGTGCTCGACCGCTATGTCGCCGCGGTGCTCGCGGGCAAGTCCACCGCGGTGGTCACGAACCTCCGCCGGGCCGCCGGGGCCGCGCGGTGAACGGGGTCGTCAGGGTTGTGTTCCGCGCACCGATCCGGTTGTACGACAAGGGATTCGGATGGCTGCTCGGCCACCGCTTCCTGTGCCTGACCCACCTCGGGCGGAAATCCGGGCGGATGTACCGCACGGTGCTGGAAGTCGTCGGCGTCAAGGGCGATGAATACGTCGTGGTCGCCGGGCTCGGCGCGGGCGCGGACTGGTTCCGCAACATCCAGGCCCGGCCGCCGGTCGAGGTGGTCGTCGGCAGGCGCCGTTTCCCGGCCGAGCACCGGGTCCTCGGCGAAGACGAGGCTGTCGCGGTCATCGCCGGCTACGAGCACCGCAACCGCTTCGTGGGTCCGGTGGTGCGGTTCGCGCTGGGGAAGCTGCTGGGGTGGCGGTACGACGGCAGCGACTTCGCCCGTCGGCGGATGGCGCGGCAGCTGCCTCTCGTGGGTCTGCGGCCGCGATCGTAAGGCAGTCGTCAGTTGAAAGTCCTTCTTACCGTGTCAGGGTGGAACCCGAGCGAGGAAGGAAGGTGACCACGACATGACGACCGACGTAGCGGTGAAGGAGACCTCCGGAACCTGGGTGCTCCCGGAGGTCCGCCGGCTGCGCCTGGACGCGGAACGGGTTGGGGAAGCCGCGGGAGCGCACCGCGGCTTGGCGGTCGAGCTGGAGACCGGCAACGACCCCGATGGTCTCCACCGGGGCAGGCACCAGCGTTGGCTCGCGGAGGTCGCCGACTGCCACGCGATGGCGTACCAGGAGCTGGCCGCCGCGGCCGAGGCTCGTGGCGAAGCGCGGCGATACCCGCGTCACACTCCACAATGGACACGACTGGTGGAGGAGTCGTTCGCGGCGATCCGCCGCGCGGAAGCCCACCACGAACGAGCCGCCGCCCAGTCAGCCAGGGCGGCCGGAGACGAAGCCGCCGCCCGCAGGCGCGAGACCGCCGCAGCGGAGGCGGACCGGCGTGCTTCGGCGCCGGCGAAGCGCAGCGCCTGACCAGGATGCGGCGGTTCCGACCCGCACGGCCGGCCGATCTGCCCTTGCCACCGTCCCGCGGACAACGACCCCGCCGAACGGGCCGACATTCCTTCACGGTTATCCGTCGAAGATCTCGGGTTACCGCGCCGGGCCGGCCGGCTGAACCGCGCTCGCGGCCCAGCTGGCCAGCAGCTGGAGCCGCTCGGCCGAGTCGGAGTCGGGGCGGGCGGCGTAGGCGGTCAGCGTCAGTCCGGTGTCGGCGGACAGCTCCATCGCCTCGAAGTCGAGGGTGAGTTCGCCGACGACCGGGTGGCGGAAGCTCTTGGTACCGGTGCGGTGCAGGCGGACGTCGTGGGCGGCCCAGCGGGTGCGGAAATCCTCGCTGCGGGTGGACAGCTCGCCGATGAGGTCGGACAGGTCGCGGTTGTGCGGGTCGCGGCCGGCCTCGGTGCGCAGGATCGCCACCGGCGTCGCGGAGGAGACCTCGTAGTTGGGGAAGTAGTCGCGCGCAGCCGGGTCGAGGAAGTGGAACCGGGCGAGGTTCGGTGGAGCGGCCTCGCTGGTGCGGGTGGGGCTGTCGAACACCGGGGAGTACAGCGCTCGCCCGAGCAGGTTGGTGGCCAGGATGTCCAGCCGTCCATTGCGGACGAACGCGGCCGTGGTGGTCATGCTGTCGAGGATCTGCTGCACGACCGGCCGGATCCGGTAGGGCGATCGGCGGCGCTGCCCGGCGGTGCGGGGCCGGCCGGTGGCGTTGGCGGCGCGGGCGAGGTCGAACAGGTAGACCCGCTCGGCTTCGTCCAGCTGCAGCGCTCCGGCGATGGCGTCCAGGACGCTGTCGGAGACGCCGGCGAGGTTGCCCTTTTCGACGCGGGTGTAGTAGTCGGCGGAGACACCGGCGAGCATGGCGACCTCTTCGCGGCGCAGGCCCGGCACCCGGCGGTTGCCGCCGTAGTGCTGGAGCCCCGCCTGCTCGGGCGTGATCTTGGCCCGGCGGGTGAGGAGGAAGTCGCGGACCTCGGTGCTCTTGGCGTTCACGTCCTCCACGGTACGACGCGCCCCGAGCGCGAGGGGGGTTCTGTCATGACCCGGAAAGACGCGACCTGCCGCGCGCACGAAGACCGGCGTTGCATCGAGGCGTGACCACTTCCGCAGACATCACCGCACCCCGGACCGTCGCTACCTCGGCGTTCGCGACGCTGGCCGCGGCACTGCTCGGGTTCTTCGTCGTCACGCTGGACGCGGTCATCGTCAACGTCGCCCTCCCGGCGATGCGGGCCGACCTCGGCGGCGGCATCACGGGCCTGCAGTGGGTCGTCGACGGCTACACGCTGACCTTTGCCGCGTCCCTCCTCTCGGCCGGGTCGCTGAGCGACCGGATCGGCGCGAAACGGGCGTTCGGCCTCGGTGTGGCCGGTTTCGTGGTCGCGTCGCTGGCCTGCGGGCTCGCCCCCGGCCTGGCTGCCCTCGTGGTGTTCCGGTTCGTGCAGGGCGCCGCGGCGGCGGTGGTGATGCCTTCGTCGATGGCCTTGATCGGTCAGGCGTTCCCCGATCGGGTGAAACGCGCCCGGGCGGTGGCGATCTGGGCGATGGGCGGTGCCGTCGCCTCCTCGGCGGGCCCGATCCTGGGTGGTCTGCTCACGACGGTCAGCTGGCGGTGGATCTTCCTGGTCAACGTGCCGGTGGGTGTAGTGGCGCTGGTCCTGCTGACCCGGGTGACGCGGTCGGGCACGCAGCGGGTCCCGTTCGACCGGGCCGGGCAGGTCACCGGCGTCGTCGCGATGGCCGCGCTCGTCTACGGGGCCATCGAGGCGGGTCGCCGCGGCTTTACCGACCCGGCGGTGCTGGCCGCCCTGACGCTGGCCGTGCTCGCGGCGGCGGCGTTCGCTGTGGTCGAGGCGCGGGGCGGGCATCCGATGGTGCCGCCGGAGCTGGTCCGGTCGAGGACGGTGGTCGCGTCGGTGGTGATCGGGTTCGCGTTCATGGTCGGCTACTACGGGATGCCGTTCGTGCTGAGCCTGGTGCTGCAGCAGCGCGGGCTGAGCGCGCCGGCCACCGGCGTGGTGTTCCTGCCGATGATGCTGGCCGGGCTCGTGCTGACCCCGCTCGTGCCGCGGGTCGTCGAGCGCACGGGCGCCCGTCCCGTGGTCGTGACCGGGCTTGCCCTGATGACCGCCGGGCTGGCCGTGCTGGCCGTCGTACCGGCGAGCGCCCCCACCTGGGTGACCGCCGTGGTGATGGTCTTCGTCGGGCTGGGCGGGCCGACGGTGATCCCGCCGGTGATCACGGTCCTGCTCGGCAGCGTCGGCCCGGCGCGCGCCGGGACCGCCGGCGGAGTGCTGAACACCAGCCGCCAGCTCGGCGGTGCGCTGGCGGTCGCCGTCTTCGGCGCGCTGCTGACCGGCCCGGCAGGGATGCGGATCAGCCTGCTGCTCGCGGCCGCCGTCGCCGCGGGTGCGGCGTTCGCAGCTGTCGCGGGTCTCCGCGACTGAACCAAGATCAACGAAAGGAATCCGGCATGCCCGACAAGGAGCCCTCCGGCGCGGAGAAGATGTTCGGTGACTTCGCACCCGCACTGGTGCACTTCACCGACGAAGTCCTTTTCGGCGAGGTGTGGAAGCGCGCCGAGCTGACGCCGAAGGAACGCAGTCTCGTCACGGTCGCCGCGCTGGTGACCAATGGCAACACCGAGCAGCTCGTGTTCCACCTCGGCCTGGCCAAGGAGAACGGCAACACCGAGGCCGAGCTGATCGAAGCGCTCACCCACCTGGCCTTCTACGCCGGCTGGCCCCAGGCGATGGCGGCCATGGCCGTGGCCAAGAAGGTGTTCCGCTCGTGACGGCGACGTCGGAAGAGGCGGCTTGCGTGTCGCGTGCGCGGTGGCGGTGGCGGCTGCTGTGCGTGAGGCTAGGCTGACGCCCTGATCAACAGGGGCCGGTCCGCGGCCGTGCGCGAGGAGTCGCCGTCATGCCAGCCGATCGCGCCGAGGCCCGTACCCGTCATCCACGCCACCAGCGCCGTGGTGAAGCACGCTTGCCGGCCGCCGTCGCGACGCTCGTGGCCATCGCCCTCTACCTGGCGCTGCCCGAACAGCTGCTGGTGGCTCCCCGGTTCGTCGTGCCCGCGCTGGAAATCCTGCTGCTGGTGCCGCTGATCGCGATCAACCCGCGGCGCGTCACCCGGCAGACCAAGGTCTCCCGTGTGCTGTCGCTGTCGCTGGTCGTGGTCATCGGCGTCACCAACCTGGGCGCGCTGGCGCTGCTGATCCACGATCTGGTCGCCGGCGCGGCCGGTGACGGGCAGGCTCTGCTGCTGGGCGCGCTGCAGGTGTGGCTGACCAACGTGATCGCGTTCGGCCTGGCCTACTGGGAATTGGACCGCGGCGGTCCGGTGAAGCGCACCCAGTCCGGTCGCGCCGATCTCCCGCTGGCCGACTTCCGGTTCTCCCAGGACGAGAACGCCGACACCGTCGAGGAGGTCGCCGAGGGCTCCAGCGTCAAGTCCGACTGGGTGCCGACCCTGCTGGACTACCTGTACGTGTCGGTGACCAACTCGACGGCGTTCAGCCCGACCGACACGATGCCGCTGTCGTCGCGGGCGAAGGTGCTGATGGCGGTGCAGAGCGTCGCGGCGCTGCTGACGTCGTTGCTGGTCATCGCCCGCGCGGTCAGCGTGCTGAAATAGCGCGTCATGGCGGTCACTTTCCGGCCGGGTTGCCCTGGGCGAGGCGGGAGAGGTGGTCCCACTCCGCCAGTCCGGAGAGCCGGCCGGCGAACTCCGTGCGCAGCGCGTCGAGACCGCCGGTGCCGAACAGCACCCGCAGCGGCGGGTTCGGGGCGTCGGCCACCGCCAGCAGCGCCGCCGACGTCGCGGCCGGATCACCCGGGACGAAACCACGGCCCGAACCGGCGAACAGAGCCTCCCGGGCGTGGGCGTACGCCGGGTTCGGCCGCGACTGCGGAGAGGCCTCGGCCAGGCCGGTGGGGAACATGATCGGCTCGATCAGCGTGACGTGGATGCCGTACGCCTCGACCTCGGCGGCCAGGGACTGGCTCATCGCTTCCAGGGCCCACTTGGTGGCCTGGTAGCTGCCCAGCGCCGGGTAGGCGACGAGCCCGCCGATCGAGGAAACCTGCAGGATCCGGCCGGAGCGGCGCTCGCGCATCCCGGGCAGCACGGCCCGGGTGGTCCACAGCGCACCGAAGTAGTTGACGTCCATCTGCGCCCTGGCCTGCTCGGCGCCGACCTCCTCGACCGCGCCGACGAGCATGTGCCCGGCGTTGTTGACCAGGACGTCGACGCCGCCGAACCGCTGCTCGGCGGCGTGCACGGCGGCGTCGACGGCAGCCCGGTCGGTCACGTCGAGTGCCAGCGGCAGCAGCCGGCCGCCGTGACGGTCGGCGAGCGGTTCGAGGACCGCGACGTCGCGGGCGGTGGCGACGACCTGGTCGCCGCGTTCGAGGACCGCTTCGGTCCAGAGCGCGCCGAGCCCTCGGGAGGCGCCGGTGATGAACCACGTGCGGGCGGAAGACATGCGATTTCTCCGTTCGTGAGCCGGTGAAACCCAGCTTCGGTGGTCGGAGTCGCGTCAGGCAGAGTGAGGTTCTCCCTGGCTGACACCGTGCCGCCGGCGCAGACTGTTCGTTGTGGACACTCGGCAGCTCGCTCGGTTCCTCCGCGTCCGGCGTGCGGCGCTCAGCCCCGCCGACGTCGGCTTGACCGTGGCCGGGCGGCGGCGCACCCCGGGGCTGCGCCGGGAGGAGGTGGCCGGGCTCGCCGGGATCTCGACCGACTACTACACCCGCCTCGAGCAGGAGCGGGCCACGGCGACGCCGTCGGAGTCGGTGCTGCGCGCCGTGACCCGCGCGCTGCGGCTGAGCCTGGACGAACGCGACCACCTCTACCGGCTGTGCGGGCTGAACGTGCCGGACCGCCGGCGAGGTGACCGGCACGTCGCCCCGGCCCTGCTGGCCGTCCTCGACCGGCTGCACGACGTGCCCGCCCAGGTGATGACCGACCTCGGTGACACGCTGGCCCAGAACCACCTCGCCCGCGCCGTTTTCGGTGACCTCACCGGCCGCAGCGGCCCCGGAGCGAGTGTCATCTACCGCTGGTTCACCGACCCGGGCGCGCGCGGCGGGTTCCCGGTCTCGGACCACGCGGGCGAGTCGCGGGCTCTGGTCGCCGACCTGCGGGCCGCCGTCGCCCGCCGTGACGACGACCCCGCCCGCACCCTGGTCGACCAGCTGCGCGACAGCAGCGCCGAGTTCGCCGGGTTGTGGGAGCTGCACGACGTCGCCGTGATGCGGCGCCGCCGCAAACGGATCCTGCACCCCGAGGCCGGCCTGCTCGAACTGGACTGCCAGTCGCTGGTCGACGAGGACCGCACCCAGGTTCTCGCGCTGTTCTCCCCGGTCGCCGGCACCGCGACCGCCGAGCGGCTCACCCTGCTCGGCCTCACCAGCAGACCTCGCCCGTGACGTCGGGCCTGGCCGGCCGAGCTCCCCGCTCAGCCTGCCGGCCGGAGCTCGGCCGTGACCTCCCTCGCCGTGCGCAGGCCCGATTCGATCGCGCCGTCGAAGAAGCCCGCCCACAGGTTGGCGAGGTCGCTGCCCGCCAGGCGCACTGTCCCTTCCGGACGCTGCAGCTCCGCCTGGGACGCCGAGTAGGCGCCCGGGCGCTGGATCAGCCAGGTCTCCTTCGCGAACGGGTCGTTGTTCCAGTCGTGCGAGGCGACCTCGAGGACCTCCAGGTCGTCGCGCCAGACCTTCAGCGCGCGCTGGACCTCGTCGACGCTGGTCGCGTCGAGGCGGGTCGCGTCCGCGCCGAACGAGACGAGCACCGCGTCTTCCTCGCCGACGAACTCGGTGCGTACCACCGAAAGCGGGTGGTCCTTGGTGGAGTAGGCGAAGAACGGCTTGATCGGGCCCTTCACGCGGATCCAGAGCTTGAGCCCCTGCGACGCCGTGCCCGCGCGGCTCGCGTCGAGCTTGCCCGCCGAAAGCGGCGGCTGGACGTCCAGCTCGTGCAGGATGTTCAGCGGCAGGGTGAGGACGGCGCGGCGGGCGCGCACCCGGTCGCCGTCGGCGGTGTGGACCGTGACGCCGGTGTCGTCGTGCTCGACGCGCGTCACGACCGTGTTCAGCCGGATGTCGCCCTTCAGGTCCGCGGCGATCGCCTGGGCCAGACCGGCGTTGCCGTCTTCGAGGCGGTAGATCGAACTGGCTTCGTGCATCACCTCCCAGGAAGCGGACGTCGCGGCGGTCCAGCGGATCGCGGCCGCGTAGCCGACCTGGTCGAGCGGGCCGTTGCAGTGGCCCACCCACGCGGCTTCGTTGGCGCTGCGCTCGGCGGGGGACAGGTCCAGGGCGTCCAACGCCTGCTGCAGTGTGAGCCGGTCGGCTTCGGCGAAGGCGGCCTGGTCGGCGATCCGGTCCGGGCGGGGCATTAGCTTCCCGGCCTGCCCGACCAGCGCGCGCATGCCGGGGTCGATGACCTCCATGAAGCCGGGCAGGTCACCGTGGACGACCTCGCCGTCGGCGATCCAGAACGTCTCCTCCGACCTGGGACCGCGGCCGACGCGCAGGCCGTAGCGGGTCACCTCGGACCAGACGTGCGGCTGGACCCAGTGCGAGGCACCGCGGGTCGTTCGCCGCGACGCGCACGACCCCGACCGTGGGGCGTGGGCCGAGGGTGCCGCCCGCGTCGATCGCCATGAGGCCGTCGCGGATGCCGTGGTAGCCCATCAGCCCGTGCTGGCCACGAAACTCGGGGACTCTTCGATCCGGCTGCGCAGCAGCAGCGCGACGGCGCCGAGGACGAGCGCCAGCAGGAACGCGATCCGCCAGCCGCCGGCGACCATCGCGGACTGACCCCCGACGAGGGCCGTCGTCCCCGCGACGACCCCGGCGCCCGCGGCGAACCCGAGCTGCGAGCCGCTGTTGAGGATCCAGGTGTGAAACCCGCGGCTCTTGTCCGGCGAGAACTCGGCGACGTAGGTCAGCGCGCCGGAGTACTCGCCACCGGTGGAGAAGCCCTGGCACATGCGCAGCAGGTAGAGCAGGACCAGCGCCCACGGGCCGATCGCCGCCGCGCTCGGCAGCGCGCCGATCAGCGTGGTCGCGACCGCCATCAGCGCGATGGTGAAGAGCATGACCTTGCGCCGGCCGATCTTGTCGCCCAGCGGGCCGAGGATCATCCCGCCGATCGGCCGGACCAGGAAGGACACGGCGAACCCGAACAGCGTCGCGGCGGCAGTTCGCCGCGTGCCACGGCATCCCGATGATCTCCATCGCCGAGCTCGTCGCCTGGCTGGACGCCGGGGTGGAGAAGACCGGCGAGGCCTCGATCCCCACCGACCTCGGCACGTTCCGCACGCTCACCTACCGGCAGGGCGACGTCGAGCACGTGGTGCTGGCGATGGGCTCGGTTTCCGGCGCCGCCGACGTCCTGGTCCGCCTGCACAGCGAGTGCCTCACCGGCGACCTGCTCGGCTCATTGCGCTGCGACTGCGGCGCCCAGCTGCGCACGGCGATGGAGACGATCGCCGCCGAAGGCCGCGGCGTCGTCGTGTACATGCGCGGTCACGAAGGCCGCGGGATCGGGCTGGGGCAGAAGCTGCGGGCGTACGAGCTCCAGCAGCGCGAGGGGCTGGACACCCTGGAGGCCAACCTCGCGCTCGGCCTCTCGCCGCGGGTGGCGTGACCGTCACCGGCCGCACGGCGTTGGAAACGGAGCCCAACGAGCACAACCGGTCATACCTCAGCACGAAACGGCACCGCATGGGCCACCGCCTCGAACGCATCGCGTGACGACGCCGTCCGACGGCCAAGCCGTCCTGCCGCGGCAAAGGCTGCGACGCTCAAGACTCGTCGACCATGACGATCGGTTTCCCGCCACCTTGCCGTCCGCCGGCGAAGGCCTTCGGTGCCTCGGCCAGCGAATGGCGTGACCCGATCAGCACACGCAGGCTGCCTTCGCGCACCAGCGCTGCGAGCTGGGTCAGCTGGGCCCGGTCCGGTTCCACGACGAAGAAGACCGACCGCCCGTAACGCGGCTCGAACTCCGGCGGGGCGGCGATGGTGACCAGCGTGCCACCCGCCCGTACCAGGCCGGCGGACTTCACGCCGATCTCCTCGCCGAACACGTCGAGCACCACGTCGACTTCGCCGACGTCTTCCAGCCGGTCGTTCTCCAGGTCGACGAACTCGTCGGCACCCAGGTCGAGGGCGACCTCGCGGTTGTGGGTGCGGCCCGTGCCGATCACCGTCGCGCCCGCCCGCTTCGCCAGCTGCACCGCGATCGAGCCGACTCCGCCGGCGGCGCCGTGGATCAGCGCGGTCTGCCCCGCCTGGAGCCGGCCGTGGTCGAACAAGGCCTGCCACGCGGTCAGCCCGGAGACCGGCAACGCGGCGCCGACGGCGTGCTCGACGCCGGACGGCAGCGGTGCGAGGTTGCGGGCTTCGACGGCGGTGAACTCGGCGAGCGACCCGTCGCGGGTCCAGTCGGCGAGGCCGAACACGCGCTGCCCGACGGTGAGGCCGGTGGTGCCGTAGCCGAGCTCGGTGACGACGCCCGACAGCTCGTGACCGGGGACGCTGGGCGTCCGGTCACGGCCGGCCCGGTCGGTCCAGGTGCCTGGCCACTCCAGCTCACCGGAGGTGAAGCCGGCCGCGTGCACCCGCACGATGACGTCCTTCGTCGCGGCGCGCGGGGCCGGGCAGTCGGTCAGGGTCAGCCCTTCGGCTCCGGCGGCGGGGTCCTTGACGATGATGGCTTTCATGCTGAGTCCTCGTGGTTTGCGGGCAACTTGGTGGCCGCGGGTGTTCGCCGGCCTGTCCGCGAGGCTAGTTCCGGTCCGGCCCGGCACCTGGGTCCACTTGGGACGCGCGAGCGGGGACCACTCGGCTCACCTGAGCGCGCGGACCAGCGCGTCGAGAACCCCCGACCACCCGCTCGGCGAGGGTGCGGCGAAACCGATGACCACGCCGTCCCGGTCCGAGGCCGCGCCGGGGTGCCGGAAGAATTCCAGGGGCTCGACGGTCAGCTGCTCGGCGGCGATCCGCCGCACGAGTTCGTGGCCCGTGCGCCCGGCCTGTTCGAGCAGGACGTGCAGTCCCGCGGCCGTCCCCGCCATGCGCACGTCCGGTGCGTGCCGGGCGAGCGTCTCGGCCAGGTGCCGGCGCCTGCGGCGGTACTGCGCGCGCATCGCCCGGATGTGCCGGTCGTAGGCACCCGACTCGACGAACTCGGTCATCGCCAGCTGGTTCACGAACCCGGCGGTTTCCTCCGTCTCCCCCTTCTGGGCGACGATCGACTCGATGAGGTGGTCCGGCACCACGAGCCAGCCGAGGCGCAGGCCCGGCGCCAGCGATTTGCTCGCCGTGCCCAGGTACAGCACGTGCTCGCGGTCGAGGCCCTGCAGTGCGCCGACGGGGGAGCGGTCGTAGCGGAACTCGCCGTCGTAGTCGTCTTCGATGACCAGCGCGCCGCGCCGGCGGGCCCACTCGACGATCGCCGCGCGCCGGTCGTAGCGCAGCGCGACACCGAGCGGGAACTGGTGAGACGGGGTGAGGAGGACGGCGCCGATCGCCGGTGATCCGTCCAGCGCGGACGGGTCGACGCCGTCGGCGTCGACGGCGAGGGGAACGGTTTCCAGCCCCGCGTCGGCCAGCGTACGACGCTGGGCCGGCAGGCCGAATTCCTCGACCGCCACCCGCGTGACCCCGGCCGCCGCGAGCGCGGCCGCGACGAGCCGCACGCCCTCCGCGGCGCCGCTGCACACTACGACGTTGCCGGCGTGCGCGCGCAGCCCGCGGGCCCGCGTGAGGTACCGGGCGAGAGTGTCGCGGAGTTCGCCCCGGCCGTGGGGATCCGTGTAGCCGAACGCTTCGAACGGCGCCGTGCTGACCGTCTTCTTCACCGCGCGAATCCACTCGTCGCGGGGGAACGACGACAAGTCCGGATGCCCGGCCCGCAGATCGTGGCCCGGCCGGGAGCGGGTGACGGCCGGCCGCGGTCGTTCGGCGACGAAGTCGGCCACCTGTTCCGAAACCTTGGTGCCGGAGCCCTGAAGCCCGGTGAGCCAGCCCTCGTTGATGAGCTCGGAGTAGACCCGGACCACGGTGTTGCGGGCCACCTGCAGGTCGGCGGCCAGGGCGCGGCTCGACGGCAGCCGGGTCCCGGGCGCGAGCCGGCCGGCACGGATCGCGTCGCGGACCGCGTCGGTGAGGCTGGCCCGCACGTTCCCGTCGAGCCGCCCCAGGTGCAGGTCGAGGCCCGTCGTCCGGGGGCGGCGCTCAGCCGCTCGATCGCTCACGGGTCAACGATAATGGCTGCTCACGATGCCGCTGGGCCAACCTCGGATCGAGCCACGGACCCGTCGTCGCAGCCGGACTGTGGGTGGCGGTCGACGCGTCCGACGTCGCCGCGCAGCGATTCCGCCCCGCCGTCGTGGCCGACTACACCTCCGGCGCCGAACTGGGAGTCCGGGGCACCCCTTGTTCATCGACGGTCGCGGCTACCAGGGCCGGATCCGCTTTCCCGCCCTCCGCTCGGCGGTGCGGCCGCGCTCCCCGTCCGGCCGTAATGGACCTTTCAGTCTGATCTTTCTGGTCCTCCACCCGACTGTGAGCCAGGTTTCGATACAAGCACTGGACTAAATGGTCCTCTTTCCGGCATGATGAGTCCCGGAGAACGAAGCCGAGCGATCGCGGGAAAGGGCCACCACGGTGACTGAGCAGCTGGGTTTCGCGACGAGGCCGGCGGCCGACAGGGCCCTGAAGCTGTCCTCGGCCGTCGTGACCACCGACGGCGGTGACCACCTGGTGCCGTGGGAACTCTCGGTCAGCGCACAGGTGTTGGGCGAGACCGAGATCATGCTCGCCACGACCCACCGGCCGGGCGGGAGCACGGCCGACGGCCACCACGAACTCCACGTCAACGCGATCCTGCTGAGCATGATCCCGGACGTGATCCACCTCGCCGGCCGCGGCGCGCCCCGGACCGGGTCCTGCACCCTGACGTTGACCTTCTCCGAAGGGGACGCCTCCAGGAGCGCATGGACCACGACGTTCGAGGTACCGGGTTCGCCGCTCGGAGATTCGACCTGGCACCTCACCGTGCCCTTCGGCCCCAGCGCCGGAAGAAGACCTCAGGAGAAGTGAAATGACCGCCGAGATGGACGTCCGACGCAACGGCGACACCGGATCGTACGAAGCCGTGGTCGACGGACAGGTCGTCGGCATGATCGTCTACCACGTCCCGCGCGGCGCGCAGCGGGTGACGTTGAGCCACACGATCGTCGAACCGGGTTACCGGGGCCGAGGCATCGCCACCCGGCTCGTGAAGCACGCACTGGACGATCTGCGCGCCCGAGACCGGAAGCTCACCAACTACTGCACCTTCGTCGCGGACTACATCGCCGATCACCCCGAATACAAGGACCTGGTCGACGGCCGGTTCCCCGGGCGGGCGACGGTGCCCGAGCGCGCGCCGCGCGATCACGTGGGAGTGCGGAGGTGACCCGGGCGTCGCATGCGGTCGAAATCGACGGACCGCTGATCCGGACCGCTCGCCTCCACCTGACCCCGTGGACCACCTCCGACGCCGAAGCGGCGCTGGGCATCTTCGGGGACGGGGAAGTGGCCCGGTGGCTGGCACCGGCCGTCGCGCGGGTTCCGGACCTGGCCGCCATGCGGCAGCTTCTCGACGGCTGGATTTCGGGCGCCGAGCCGCCGGCCGGCCGGTGGAAGATCGCCGAACGCGCCGGTGGACGCGTGGTGGGCGCGGTCTCGCTGCTGCCGCTGCCGCCCGACGACATCGACCTCGAGATCGGCATCCAGATCGCCCGGAACCGGTGGGGCAACGGTTACGCCGGAGAAGCCGGCGACGCGGTCGCCCACTACGCGTTCGACGCCGGCTTGGACGAGATCTTCGCCGTCTCGCGTCCGGCGAACCGGCGCGCCGCGGCAGCCGCGCGCCGGATGGGAATGGACTGGGTCGGGCAGACCGGCAAGTACTACGGCACGCGGCTCGACGTGTTCCGCCTGCGCCGGTACGACCTCGACGTCCCGGGCGGCCTGGCGCCGCCGGAAGAGCCCACCGAAACCTGACCGACGCACGCCGAAAGAGAAACGACCATGCCTGGGACCCTTCCCGACCGATGCGGTACCTACGCGATCGGCGGACACGAAATCACCCGGCTCGGGCTCGGGACCGCCCAGATGAGCGAGTCCGGCGTCTGGAGCCATCCCGAGGACGCCGCCGAAGCGAAGCGAGTTCTCCGGGAAGCAGTCGATCTCGGGGTGAACCTCATCGACGTCGCCGAGTCGTCCGGGCCCTTCGACTACGAGGAACTGATCGCCCAGTCGCTGAGCCCGTTTCCGGACGATCTGCTGCTGATGATCAAGGGCGGGCTGATCCGGACGCCCCAAGGGGAGTGGGAGCCGTTGCCGCGGCCTTCGTTCCTCCGCAAGCAGATCGAGACGCGGCTGTGGTACCTGAAGCTCGACCGCATCCCGCTGTTCCAGCTGCACGGGTTCAGCCCGCACGCGCCGATCGCCGACCAGCTCGGGCTCCTCACCGATCTGCGGCGGGAAGGGAAGATCGGGCAGATCGGGCTGGCGGAAGTGACCCTGGCCGAACTGCGGGAAGCCCGTGAGTTCGCGGACATCGCGACGATCCAGGTGGAGTACAACCTCGTCAACCGCGCGGCCGACCCGCTCGTGGACTACGCGGAATCGGCGAACATCGGGTGCATCCCGTGGCTCCCGCTGGCGACGGGTGCACTGGCCGGCGACGACGGCCCGCTGGCGGAGACGGCCCGGCGGCGTGGTGTCTCGCCGGCACAGATCGCCTTGGCCTGGCTCCTGAACCGCTCGCCGGCGCTGCTCCCCACCCCCGGCACGCTGAGCGTCCGGCACCTGAGGGAGAACGTGGCCGCAGCCGACATCCGGCTCACGGCAGCCGAAGTCACCGACCTCGATCGGTTGGTGCCTCGACCGTAATTCGCGGCGAGGACAGCCAGCACGTGAAGGGTGCTCACCGTGACCGGTTCGGAGATCGTCCTGGCGCGACCGGTGAGCGTTCCGGTCCGGTCTCGGCAAGGCCGGCGGATTCTGGTCGCGACGGTCCTCGGCGCCGGTATCGCGGGCATCGACGCGAGCGTCGTGAACGTCGCTCTGCCCGAAATCGGCCGGGACCTCGGCGCGAGCTTCGCGTCGCTGCAGTGGACGGTGACCGGGTACACCCTCAGCCTCGCCTCGCTCATCCTGCTCGCCGGTGCGCTGGGGGACCGGTACGGGCGCAGGAGGATCTTTCTCGCCGGGGTAGCGGTTTTCACCTTCGCCTCGGTGCTGTGCGCGGCCGTCCCCGACGTGGGATCGCTCGTCGGCGCGCGGATCCTGCAAGGCGTCGGCGGTGCGCTCATGGCGCCCGCGAGCATGGCCATCCTGCAGGCGACGATCGCGCCCGGCGACCGCCCGGCGGCGATCGGAACCTGGTCCGGGTTCGCCGGGATCGCGGGAGCTCTCGCGCCGTTCGCCGGCGGGTGGCTGCTGTCGCTGGGGTCGTGGCGCTGGATCTTCCTGATCAACGTGCCCGTCGCGATCGTCGTGCTGGTGATCAGCCTGCGCCACCTTCCGGAGACGCGCGACGACGGCTCGTCCGGAATGGACTGGGGTGGTTCGGCACTGGCTTTCGCTTCCCTCGCGGCGGTGACGTACGCGTTGACCGTGCTGCCGGCCGACCCGAGCCGGCCGTGGGGCCTGGTGAGTGCGGTCGTGGCCGTGGGAGCGGGAGGCGGGTTCGCCTGGTACGAAAGGCGGACGACGTCGCCGATGCTGCCCGCGACGTTGACGAAGTCCCGGCCGTTCGTCACCATCAACGTGATCACGTTCGTCATCTACGGCGCGTTCGGCGTGTTCTCCGTGATCTTCACGATCGCGCTCGAGACGGTCGCCGGGTACAGCCCCGCCGAGGCCGGCAGCACCCTGTTGCCGATCACGGTCCTCGGCCTCGCGCTGTCGCGGTTCAGCGGCCGGCTCGCGGCCCGGATCGGGCCCGGACCGCAACTGGCGATCGGTCCCGTGCTGTGCGGCACGGCGGCACTGCTGACCTTGCGGGTCGGGCCGGAGACCGGCTACTGGAGCGTCGCCGTCCCGCTCGAGTGCGTGTTCGGCCTCGGGACCGCGACGATGGTGGCGCCGTTGACATCCGTCGCCCTGTCGTCGCTGCCAGGCGGTCACGTGGGCGTCGCATCCGCGGTCAACAACACCGTGGCGCGCGCGGCGGGCTTGGTATGGCTCGCGGGCCTCCCGCCACTGGTCGGGCTCACCGGTGATTCGTACACGCAGGCCGAGGCTTTTCTGCGCGGCTACCGGCCGGCGTGCGTGATTTGCGCCGTTGCGATGTTCGTCTCGGGTGCTATCGCCGCGGCGGTGGGGTTGCCGAAGATCGATCGTGGAGAGGGCGGTTCGCATGACAACGTCTGAGGTCGGCGGGCGAGTCCTGGTCGACGGACGGAGCTTCGACCCCGAGTCCGCCCTCTGGGTCCGGGAACTCAGCCCGGGCAGCCCGGCCTTCGAAGCCGCTTGCCGCAGGCTGTACGCGATGCTCTGCAAGATCGCGAAGAGAGAGACCGTTCGCAGGTCGCCGCTGCTGCGGCTGACCGGTCCGGAGCTCGAGGACCTGGCTCATCAGGCCGCGGCCGACGCGCTCATGCGGATCACCGGGAAGATCGGCGAGTTCCGCGGTGACGCGCAGTTCACGACCTGGGCCTTCAAGTTCGTCCTCTTCGAGGTTTCGACCAAAGTCGGCCGGCACTTCTGGCGCGACCACCGGGTGTCCCTCGACGACGGCGAGACCGACCGCGCCCCGGCAGCCGTCGGCGACGAACCGCTTCACCAGGTGGAGGCGAACGAGCTGCGCGCTGCCCTCGGCCACGCCGTCGAGAACGCGCTGACCGAACGCCAGCGGACCGTCTTCGTCGCGCTGGCCGTCGACAACATCCCGATGGACGCCCTCGCGGCGAAACTGGACACCAACCGCAACGCCATCTACAAGGCGATGTTCGACGCCCGGCGCAACATCCGCGCCCACCTGGTGGCGAACGGCTTCCTGTCCTGACCGGATCCGCGCCACGCCAAGTTGCGCGCCTCGACGACTGTGTACTCCGCGAGAGTTCCGTCGCGGGTCCAGTCGGTCAGGCCGAACACGCGCCGGCCGACCGACAGTCCGGCGGCGCCGAGAGGTCGGCGAGCTTCGCCACGTCCGGATCGGAGCGCTCCGCCAGTTTCATCCCCGACCTGCCCGCGGCCTGGTCTTACACCCCGGTGGGCCGCAGCGACCGGGGAAGCCCGTCGACCACCAGCCGGTAGGAGCCGACCACGAGCTCCTTCACCAGCTCCTCGTCGACGGTGCCGCCGCCCTCCACCGTGATCCAGTGCGTCTTGTTCATGTGATAGCCGGGGGTGATGTCCGAATGCTGCTCGCGCAACGCGGCGGCGTGGTCCGGGTCGGCCTTCAGGATCACGACCGGGTGACCCGGCAGGTCGGTCATGAGCAGGAAAACCTTGCCGCGCACCTTGTAGAGGTCCCAGTCGGGCGCGGATCGACGTTCGAGGTCGGTGCCCGGGAGATCCGCGGCGCAGTCACCGGCGATCTGCTGCAGCTTCTGTGCGTCCATGGTCAGATGGCCAGCCCGGCGCCGCCGGACACCACGATCTCCTGCCCGGTCACGTACGCGGCCTCGTCCGAAGCCAGGAACGCGACGGTACCGGCGATGTCCTCGGGCCGGCCGAGGCGGCCGAACGGGTTCTGCTCCGCCATCGCCTCCATCGTCGCCGCGACGTCGTCGGATGCCGTGCCGAGCGCGGTACGCGTCATGGGGGTGTCGGTGAATCCCGGGCTCACCGCGTTGATCCGGATGCGGCGCGGGGCGAGCTCCAGGGCCAGGGTCGGGATCATGGCCAGCATCGCGCCGTGCGACCCGGCCGCGACGCTGTTGCCGGGGAGGCTGCGGGTGGCTCCGATGCCGACGGTGACGATGACCGAAGCGCCGTCGGACAGCAGCGGCAACGCCTTGGCCAGCGTGAAGAACTGGCCCTTGGTGTTGACGGCGAACACCTCGTCGTACGCGGCTTCATCGCAGTTTTCCAGGGTCATCGGAAGGCTGACGCCGGCGTTCAGGAACAGCGTCGTCAAGCTTCCGAACCGGGCTCCGACTTCGGCGACGACTTTGTCCGTGTCCGCGAGTGAGCGTGCGTCCGCTTGCAGGACCAGAACGTCCCCGGGCAGTTCCTCTCTCGCCCGGGTGACGCTTTCCGTGCGTTGTCCGGTGACCGCGACGCCGTATCCGCGGCTGTGCAGGGCCTCGGCGGCCGCCTTCCCGATCCCGCTGGTACCGCCGGTGATCAGGACCGTACGTGCCGACATGGTGATCACTCCACTTGGGTTCGTCGTTTCGAGGGGAAGTTCAAGGCGTCGCGGCTCATCATGCCGCAAAGAGGACTGTATAGTCCAACTGTCGATCGAGAGGGATGTGATTTGATGCGAGGCGCCGCACCCGGACCCGACATCGCCCGGCGCGGTGGACGGCGTTCGCTGGCTTTCCCGGCCGGGATGGTGTCCCTGGTGGCGTCGTTCGCCGCGGTGGGCTCCACGATCCCGCTGTTCAACATCTACCGGGCCGAGGAGGGGTTCACCAACGCCGACATCTCGATCACCGTCGTCGCGTACTCCGTTGCCACCCTCGGCACTTTGCTGGTGCTGGGCCGGGTCTCCGGCCACGTGGGGCGGCGGCCCATCTCGATCGCGAGCCTCGGTCTGCTCTTGGCGGGCTGCTTGCTCCTGCTGGAGGTGCACCACATCGGAGTCCTGATCGCGGGCCGGCTCCTGATGGGTTTCGGCGCCGGCCTGGCCAGCAGCAGCCTCACGTCCTACATCGTCGACGCCGCGCCGGCCAGGCCCGCCTGGCTGGCTTCGGTCGCGTCGAGCCAGACGGTCATGCTCGGCCTCGCCGTCGGCGCCATCGGTTCCGGCGCCCTGGTGCAGTTCGGTCCTTGGCCGCGCCGGCTGATCTACCTGGTGGTGAGCGGCCTGCTCCTGCTCTCCGCCGCGCTCATCGTCGTCAGCCCGGAAACCGTGACCCCGACCCCGGGCGTCCGGCGATCGCTGCGTCCCCGGGTCCGCGTTCCGGCCGCGGTCAAGCACCTGCTCCCCGTCGCAGCGGCGGTGTTGCCGGCGACCTGGGCGGCCGGAGCCTTCTACCAGGCCTTCGTGCCGGCGCTCGTCGAAGACCAGCTGCACACGCGCAGCCCGCTCGCCCTCGGGCTGGTGTTCGCCGCCTACATGGGACCGAGCGTGCTCGGCGCGCCGATCAGCGGCCGGTTCGCGCCCGCGGTGGCGCAGCGGGCCGGCATGATCGGGTTCCTGTCCGGCATGACCGGCATCATCGCGGCGATCGCCACCGGTGCACTGGTGCTGTTCTTCGCGGCGACCGTCGTCGCGGGTGCGAGTCAAGGCGTCGCGATCAGCGCCGTCACCCGCGGCCTGCTGGCGGGCAGCGGAGTGGACGACCGGGCATCGATCTTCACGGTCGTCTACCTCCTTTCCTACTCCGGCGCGACGATTCCCGCCCTCATCGCCGGCCGGCTTTCCACGACGTTCTCGCTTCCGCAGATCGCCGTCGGGTACGGCGGGCTCGCCCTCGTCGCCACGGTGTTCACCGTGGTGGCCGCCCGAAATCCCTGACCCGCCGCGGCGACGGCTTCGTCATCGGAACTGCCGTGCGCGCGGTGCCCGGTGGCTGCGTCGCGGCGCCGCGCGCGGCGTGAGCTCGAGAACGCGGACCACCCGGTACCGGTGTGGTCGCCACGGCAGGTAGAACGCCTCGACCTCCTCGTCGGCCAGCGGCCGGCCCGCCAACGCCAGGCCGGTCATCCGGCCGAGGCCGAAGTCGCCGAGCGGGAGCGCGTCGGCGTCGCCGAGCGCGCGGTGCCCGACCTGCGCCGCGGTCCACACGCCGACACCCGGCATCGCCGACATCAGCCGGTAGGCGCGGGCCGGGTCGGCGGCGGCCCGTTCGAGTTCGCCCGCGTGCCCGGCGGCGAGCATGACGGTTTTCGAGCGCCGCAGGTCGACGCCGGCTTGCCGCCAGTCCCAGATCGGGATGTTCGCCCACGCGCCGGGGGAGGGCATGACCCGCATCGTTTCGGGCGCCGGTCCCGGCGCCGGGGTGCCGTGTACGCGGAGCAGCCGGGCCCAGGCGGCTTGGGCGTCCAGGCCGACGACCCGCTGCTCGAGGACCGCGGGAACGAAAGCCTCGAACAGCCGTCCCGTGCGCGGCACCCGCAGGCCCGGCAGCCGGTGCCAGGCTCGTTCGAGAACCGGGTGGGCCGGCCGGAACTCCTCGGGGTGGTCGTGGACACCGAGCTCGGCGGGGATGTTCTCGAGGAGCTCGTCGGCCCCGGGGCCCCACGCGTCGACGTCCAGGTCGTCGAGGCGCTGTTGCCGGATCCGGTAGGTGGCCGGTCCCGACGAGGTCAGAGCCGTCCGCCACAAGCTGCCGTCGGCTTCCTCGCGGTGGGTGGGATCGTGGCGTCCGCGCCGCAGGCTCCTGAGTGTCAGCTTCGCGTTCACGGGGAAGGGTGGCTGCCAGTGCCGGGAACTCATCCATGGACTATATAGTCCAACGAAGGAAGTAAGAGCCGCCTCCGGGGCGACGCTGACGAATCACACGCCTACCGGAGGTTGATTCACCGTGTCACGTTTGGACGTTCCCGCCGCCGAGGACATCCCCGCCGGCTCGCGGCAGATCCTGGAAGGGGTCGGCGCGCAGCTCGGCTTCGTCCCGGAGATGTTCAAGGTCATCGCATCGAACCCGGCCGTGCTCGAGGTCGTCACGAGTTTGCCGGGCGCGCTGAGCCGGGTGCTGGACGCGCGGACCCGCCACAGCATCGCGCTGTCGGTGTCGGAGGCGAACGGTTGCGACTACTGCCTGGCCATGCACACGTACGTGTCGTCGGAGTTCGGCGGCATGTCGGACGAGGACATCGCCCTGGGTCGCGCCGGCAGCTCGGTCGACCCCAAGCGCGCCGCGGCCGCCGGCTTCGCGCACCGGCTGGTGGACAGCCGTGGCCGGGTCACTGACGAGGACCTGGCCGGCGTGCGTGCGGCCGGGTACACCGACCCGCAGATCCTGGCGATCATCGCGGTCGCGGTGCAGGCGTTGCTCACCAACTTCATCAACAACGTCAACCAGACCGGCATCGACATCCCCGCCGCCCAGGCGGCAGAACCGGCGAAGGTGCGAAATGCCGGGCTCTGAGCTGTACGAAGAATTCATGGCGCTGCACACCCGCGAAGGCGGCCTCGTCATGCCGAACGCCTGGGACGGCCTCTCCGCTCTGGTGCTGGCCGATGCCGGTTTCGAGGCCATCGGTACCTCGTCGGCGGCACTGGCCGCCACGCTCGGCCGGCCCGACGGCAGGCACGAAGTCACCCGAGGCGAGCACCTCGAGCACGCCCGGCTGCTCGGCCGGCTCACCGGGTTGCCGGTGAACGGGGACTTCGAGGACGGTTACGGCGACACGCGCGAAGCCGTCGCGGCGACCGTCGAAGCCGCGGCCGAGCACGGCTTGGCCGGCATCGGGATCGAAGACACCTCGGGACGGCCCGACCGGCCGATCCGCGACTTCGACGAAGCCGTCGACCGCGTGCGCGTCGCCGTGGCCGCGGCGAAGCGGCGGATCGTCGTCACCGGCCGCACGGACAACTTCATCCAGGGCCGGCCGGATCTCGACGACACCATCCGGCGCTTGACGGCCTTCGCGGAGGTCGGCGCGGATGTGGTGTACGCGCCGTTCCCGCCCGACCTCGAAGCACTCCGCGCGATCGTGGCAGCCGTCGCGCCGACGCCGGTCAACGTTCTCGTGTCGCCCGCGGACAAGGTCCTCAGCGTCGCGGAATTGCGGCAGGCAGGCGTGAAGCGGATCAGTTTGGGCCCGTTCCTCTACGCCGGTGCGATGGCCGCACTCGAACAGGCTGCGAAGGCGCTGGTCGCGGGTGACCTCGCGACCGCCACCGCGGGAATGGGCTTCGACCGGATCGGTGAACTGATCGCCGGTGCCAAGAACTGACGTACCCCGACAACCAGGAAGAAGAGGCACACCGACATGGATCTCGACAAGCTGATGAACCAGCACCTCACCAGGGCGTTCGACGGCAGCAAAACCATCCCGGACGAATCACTCCAGCAGCTGCTGCGGTTCCTGCGGTCCGCGCCGACGTCGACGAACATCCAGCCCAACCACTTCTACGTCCTCGCGTCGGCCGAGGCCAAGAGGCAGCTCGCGGACAACCTGGGGGAGCGGTTCCAGGACAACAGCGGGAAGATCCTGAACGCCTCGCACGCCCTCATCCTCACCACCCGGGCCGACGTGCCGGACAGCCACCTCGACGAGGTGTTCGGCAAGGAAGACGCCGACGGCCGCTTCCCCGACCCGGCGAAACGCGCGATGTGGCAGTACATGACGCGGGACTTCCTGAGCCTGCGCAATTACGCTTACAAGGATCTCAACCACTGGATGGAAAAGCAGACGTACATGGTGATGGGGATGACCATGATGGCGGCGGTCGAACTCGGCTTCGACGCGACGCCGCTGGAGGGGTTCGACCCGACCAGCGTCGACAAAGCGTTCAAGATCCGGGAAACCGGGCACACCACGACCGTGCTGATGGCTCTGGGCTATCCCGACCGGGAAAAGGCCTACAAGGGACCGATCTCGCGGTTCGAAGCAGACCGGCTGTTCACCTTCATGTAGAGCCGGACGCGGTGACCAGCTGGTGTTCGACGTGAAGCGGAGGATCGTGGTGCTTGCCGCTGGTGTACGGGAAATCGGTGGCCCGGTCGAGCTGTTCGACCTGCCGGAGCCGGCCGGCCCCGGTCCGGGCGAAGTGGTGGTCGACGTCGAGGCGGCCGGCGTCGGCAACTGGGACGACATCGTCCGCTCGGGGGCGTGGGACGTCGGGCTGACGCCGCCGACGGCGCTCGGCGTGGAGCTGGCCGGCACGGTTGTGGCCGTCGGCTCGAACGTGCGGGACTTCCGGCCGGGGGATGAGGTCCTCGGTCATCCGCTTCCGCTGCGTCACCAGGGCTGTTGGGCCCAGCGGGTGGTGGTCGACGCCGCACTGGTCGTGGCGAAGCCCCCGGGCGTGTCGTGGGAGACGGCGGCGGCGTTCCCCGTGCCTGCTCTGACCGCCGAGCAAGCGCTCTCCGAAGCGCTTCGGGTCGCCGAGAACGAGACGCTGCTCGTCCACGGCGCGGGAGGCACGACCGGCGGGTTGGCGGTGCAGCTCGCGGTCCTGCGTGGCGCGCGGGTGATCGCCACCGCCGGACCCGCGAGCGCCGATCGAGTGGTGCGGGCCGGCGCGGCCGAGGTCGTCGACCACCGCGACCGGAGCTGGCCGGACCGGGTGCGCGAGTGGGCCGGCGGTGCCGGCGTCGACACCGCCCTCAGCGCGGTACCCGGCGGCAGCGCCGACGCCGTCCGGGCCGTGCGCGAAGGCGGCCGGCTGGCGACGATCACGGGCGACCGGCGGTCGGCCGGGTGGGGCGTCGGCTTCGCGGACGTCTACGTGCGCCCGGACTCCGGGCAGCTCACGAAGCTGAGCGCCCTGCTCGGAGAGGGAAGGCTGTCCCTCTCGGTGGGCTTAACCATGCCGCTGGACGAGGCGGCGGCCGCACTCGATCGCGCGGTCCGGGGCGGCAACGGCGGTCCGGTCGTCCTGCGAACGGAATCCACAAAGGAATGGCCAGACACCTGACCCATCGTGCTCATCGCGGATCGATCGGCGAGGACGCCGAGTTCGACCTCGATGCCGGCCGAGAACGGTAAGACCGGGCACGCTCGCCGACACCAATGCACCATGAGCTCACTGACCACGCCGACGAGGGGCACCGGCGCGCTGGAACGACGTCTCGGGGAGACCGCGGACAACGCGGATCGGTGGTACAAGCTCGCCAAGGGGCTGCGACACCAGTTGAACAAGGTGTTCCCGACCCACTGGTCCTTCCTGATCGGTGAGGTGGCGCTGTACAGCTTCATCCTCGTGATCGCGACCGGCGTCTACCTGACGCTCTTCTTCGACCCGTCGATGCAGGAGGTCACCTACCACGGCAGCTTCACGAACCTGCAGGGCCTCGAGATGTCCCAGGCGTTCCGCACGACGCTGGACATCTCCTTCGACGTCCGCGGTGGGCTCTTCGTCCGCCAGCTGCACCACTGGGGTGCGCTGATCTTCATCGCCGCCACTCTTCTGCACACCTTCCGGATCTTCTTCACCGGCGCCTTCCGGCGCCCGCGGGAGGCCAACTGGGTCGTCGGGGTCCTCCTGCTCCTGATCAGCATGTTCGAGGGCTTCTTCGGCTACTCGCTCCCGGACGACCTGCTGTCCGGCACCGGGATCCGCGCGACCCTCTCGGGCATCGTGCTTTCGGTACCCGTCATCGGCACCTGGATCCACTGGGCGCTCTTCGGTGGGGAGTTCCCCGGCGACCGGATCATCCCGCGGCTGTACACGCTGCACATCCTCGTGCTGCCCGGCATCCTCCTCGCCCTGACCGGCGTGCACCTGGCACTGGTGTGGTTCCAGAAGCACACGCAGTTCCCGGGCGTGCGGGCGAAGGAAACCAACGTCGTCGGCATCCGGATCGTGCCCGAGTTCGCCCTCCACGGCGGCGCGCTCGCCGTGATGGTCACGGGCGTGATCGCGCTCATGGCGGGTCTGTTCCAGATCAACCCGGTGTGGAACTTCGGTCCGTACAACCCCGCGCAGGTGTCGGCGGGCTCGCAGCCGGACTGGTACATGGCCTGGGCCGACGGCCTGCTCCGGATCTGGCCCGCTTGGGAGGTGTACCTGGGGAACCACACGATCCCGGCGGTGTTCTTCCCCGGCGCGGTCGGCATGCCGCTGCTCTTCGGCATCTTGACCCTCTATCCGTGGATCGAGCGGAAGCTCGCGAAGGACACCGGCCATCGCAATCTGCTCCAGCGGCCCCGGGACGCTCCGGTCCGCACGGCGCTGGGCATGATGGCGCTCGGGTTCCTCCTGGTCATCGAGCTGTCGGGTTTCAACGACGTCATCGCCGACCAGTTCCACATCTCGTTGAACGCCACCACGTGGGCCGGCCGCATCGGCGTGCTCCTCGTGCCGCCGATCGCTTACCACCTGACCTACCGGATCTGCCTGGGTCTGCAGCGGGCCGACCGCGAGGTGCTGGAGCACGGCGTCGAGACGGGCATCATCCGGCGCCTGCCGCACGGTGCGTTCACCGAGATCCACCAGCCGCTGGCCGGCACCCCGCTCGACTACCAAGGCGCACCGGTGCCGAAGAAGATGAACAAGCTCGGATCCGCCGGCCGGGCCGTGCCCGGTTCACTGTGGACACCGGACCCACCGGAGGAGACCGCGGCGCTGGAACGGGAACAGACCAAGTGACCGACGACCTTCAGACATTGCGATCGGCTGGACCGCACTGCACGCCTCGAACGGCAGCCGGTCCGGAAAGGAGCCCCATGCCCCGTTCACTGGAGTCACTCAGCCCCGCCGATGGCGAGCAAGTGGCCGCGAAGAATCTGGTCGCCGCGTTGACGGCCGGGCGGATCGTCTACGAAGACGGCGCCGAACAAGTCTTCGACACCGAAGGCGTCACCACCTACGTCGAGCGCGGACACCCCACGCGTGGCGAGTGGTACGTCGACAGTCACGGCCGCTTCGCGTCGTTCTGGCCACCCAGCTACCGCGCTTCGTACGACTTGCGGTGGCTGGTCGAGGACGGCTCGATCGTCGGCCTGCGCTTCACCCACACCGAAGACGGTTCGGAGTTCTCCGGCCGCTACGCCTGAGCGCGGCCACACGGAACCGACGGTGAGAAGTCCGGCCGGCACCAGGCAACCATGACGAACGCGGTGAACGGCAAAGCGGTGCTCCGCCTGCCCCGGTCGGCGGGGAAGGCGGACCGAGTCCTGGCGGCCGTGGTCACGGGGCAAGCCGTGCTCGTGCCGGCCGACTTCTTGTTGCTGGGGCTGCTCGCCGGAAGGGTCGCGTCCGGCCCGATCTCCGGGCCGGACCGACCTCGAGCCGATCCCTGGCGCGTGGGCCGCCGGGGACGACGCCGGGATCGAGGACCTCACCGCGCCGGTCCCGGGCACTCGCACGGTGCCCAACGCCCAGCACGCCGTCCGCCAGGACAAGCTGCTCGCCCGCACCATCGCCGCGAGCCTGCGCGGCCGAACGCCGAAGAACTACCGGCACCGCAGCCTCGGCGCGGTGGCGACGCTCGGCATCGTCCAGTACCGGCGGCTGGTGCTGAAGGGCCGCTCGCCTGGCTGCTCCACCGCGGTCACCACGTGCTGGCGGTCTGGCTGACCGCCGGGTGGTCAGCAGAGTTCGCCGCCACCGAATTCGCGGATCGCGCGGACCAGGGCTTCGTGATCACCCGAACAGGCACTGCACGACTCGAGGTGCGCAGCCAACCCGGGGAAAAGCTCTGCTGGGTTCTTACCGGCGGCTGCCATCTCCGAGTAGGTGTGGAGCGCGTCGAGGGCGCGGTCACAACCGATGTCCCTCGGATCGGTCCGGAGGAACTCGTTCAGTGCGTCCCAGTCGCTCATGCCCTACCTCGGGAGTTTCGACCGCGGTCCTGGACGTTAGCAGCCGATCTTCGGTGGTTCTTACCCACACCAGATCGCCCGCCAGGCGGTGGAGCTCTTCGGCGGGCCGCGACCGGCGGCGCCTTCGTGCCTGGTGGAGAACGAGTTCACGATCGTTCTCGTTTCGTCAGCAGACGCGAATCGCCCTCGCGCTGACCTAGTGATGGACTGGATGGTCCAGCTAGAGTATCGTTCCGAACATCCCGACGACGAAACCCGGAGTGCAGTTGGCAGACGTTTTGCGCGCGGTCGTGGACGAGCTGACGGCGGACCCCTCCAACGCGTGGGCACGTGACCTCGGCTACCGTCCGGTGTGGGCCGGGTCGTCCTCGGCGCGCATCGTGATCATCGGGCAGGCGCCGGGATGGCGCGCTCAGGAGAGCGGGATCCCGTGGGACGACGCCAGCGGCGTGCGGTTGCGCTCGTGGCTCGGTGTCCGCGACGACGAGTTCTACGATCCCGAACTGGTCGCCGTCGTACCGATGGACTTCTACTTCCCGGGCAAGGGCAAGACGGGCGACCTGCCGCCGCGCCGGGACTTCGCGCCGCGGTGGCATCCGCGGATCTTGGCCGGGATGCCCGACGTGGAACTCCGGGTGCTCATCGGCGCCTACGCCCAGCGGTTCTACCTCGCGGGCCGGGCCAAGGCGAACCTCACCGAGACCGTGCGAGCCTACGGCGAGTACCTGCCCGGGGAGTTCCCGCTGGTGCACCCGTCGCCGCTGAACTACCGCTGGCACGCCCGGAACACGTGGTTCGAGGCCGAGGTCGTTCCCGAACTGGCGCGCCGGGTGTCGATCGTCCTGGGACGTGGGTGAACGCGCTCTCCTCGACCGGGAAGTGGTCTGCATGGTCCGTCTACGGCGGCGACCGAATCGACCTCCGGTCCGGACGCGCATCGCCGGGCCGCCGTGGTGCGATAGCCTGGTGCCGTGGTGGAACCGGAAAGCACTGTGAAGCCTGTCCGGCGCACGGCGCGTGGTGAGGCGACCCGGGTGCGGATTCTGCTGGCCGCGGTCGACTTGATGACGGTGAAAGGCGTCGCCGCCACGACGCTCGACGACGTCCGTGCGGCGAGCAGCACCAGCAAGTCGCAGCTCTACCACCACTACCCCGACAAGGACGCTCTGGTCCAGGACGTGGTCGAGTACCAGGCCGAGCAGGTGCTGTCCGGTCAGGGGGAACAGCTGCGCCGGCTCAACTCGATCCGGGGACTCGAGCGCTGGCGGGACGCGATCATCCAGCGGAACGCGCTGCGCAACGGTGCTCACGGTTGCCGGCTCGGCTCCCTGGCGAGTGAGCTCGCCGACCAGAACGAGCGGGCGCGGTCGGCTCTCGCGGGTCACTTCGAGACCTGGCGTGACCTGATCGCCGACGGTCTGCGGCGGATGCGTGACTCGGGCAAGCTGCGGCCCGACGCCGATCCCGAACGGCTCGCCATCGGCCTGATGGGTGCCCTCCAGGGTGGGTACCTGCTGGCGCAGACCGAGCACGACGTCACGCCGATGCGCATCGCGCTCGACATGGCCATCGACCACATCCGCGGCTACCAGCCCTGAGGCGACCCGGCAGACCGCGGTGGCTACGCCGGATCGTGGGCAGCGGGGGAGCGCACGACGGTGAGCGTCGCGGGTCCGACGCGCAGCAGCCCGTCGTCGAGAGGGGCGCACCGCACGCCGCCGCGTCCGCGCAACCCGCGGAACGCGCCGGGCGCCAGGACCACGTCCATCCACGCGCACGGGTGGGCGGGGCGATAGGCCTGGAACCGGACTTCGCCCGCCCCGGAGTCGAGGCCGAAGACGGCCCCCGTCCCGCCCCGCGGCGCAGCCAGCTCGTCGACGGGAAACCCCCGCAGGACGACGTTGCGTCGTGGCAGGTGGGGGCGTGGCGCCGCGGCGAGACCGAGGTTCTCGGCGAGGAGGTCGAGCGACTCGGCGGCGAAGACGGTGACGGCGGCCCGGCGGTGGGCGGGCTGGTTGAAGTACCGGTCGCCGACGAGCCCGAGGCTCGCGCGCACGGCGACTTCCTCGCGCTCGACGGGTTCCGGATCGGGCCGCGGTCCGTCCGCGGGCCGGCCTTCGAAGGCGTGCACAGGGGAGGTCAGGAGCGCGACGATCTCCACCTCGGTGGTCGTGACGAGCCGATCGTTCGCCCGGGGGTGGTCCGGCATGGGCTCTCCTCGCTCCCGCTGCTTACGCCGGAGGGATCATCCCGGCCCGGCTGGGGAGCGTCCAGCCGGGCCGTGGCAGGTGACCAGTGTGCGCGGCCACGACACCGGGCCTACCGGTCGTCGGTGTCGCTCGTGAACAGGGTGCGGTAGTCGCCGTAGCCCGCGTTCTCCAGGTCGTCGAGGTGGATGAACCGCAACGACGCGGAGTTGATGCAGTAGCGCTGACCGCCCTTGTCGAGCGGGCCGTCGTCGAAGACGTGTCCGAGGTGGCTGTCCCCGTGCGGCGAGCGGACCTCCGCCCGGATCATCCCGTGGCTGAAGTCCTCGCGCTTGACGACGTTCGCCTTGGCGATCGGCTTGGTGAAGCTCGGCCAGCCGGAACGGCTGTCGTACTTGTCGACCGAAGCGAACAGCGGCTCGCCGGACACGACGTCAACGTAGATGCCCGGCTCGTGGTTGTCCCAGTACGCGTTCGCGAAGGGACGCTCTGTGCCGTCCTGCTGGGTCACGCGGTACTGCTCCGGATCCAGTCGCGACACGGCTTCCGGGCTCTTGTGGTAGTTGGTCTGCTGAGGCACAGCTCTCCCTTCCCCGCCTTGCGGCGTGAAGCTGGGGGACCAGGTGAAACGCACCTGGACGTGCAGATGTAGAGACAAGCCGCGAACCAGCTCTATTCCTCCGGCCGGTGGGGACGTTCTTCTTTCGTAAGAACAGCGGCGCGTTCTCTGACCGCCTCCGAGGTGGACTAAATGGTCCAGACTGGCTAGGGTCGCGGGAACAACGAGGCAGATCGGACAGGAACCCATGAGTGACGACTCCGACGAGTTCGACGGCGGTTTCGACCTGGACAACGGTGTGCTGGATCCCGAGGACAGCCTCGTGGACCGCGGAGTACCGGATGTGCTGGACGAGGGTTACACGCCGCCGGACCACCCCATCGCGGTTTTCGACTGGGGTACGACGGCACGGGAGGCCGCTGGTCACGAGGAGCTCGGCAAACGCCTCGCTCGAGAGCTGCCGGACGTCTTCCCCGTCGCGGACCGGGGCGATGGGCTCGGTGACGCGTCCGATACGGACGGCGAGCCGTACGACGACCAGGTCGGTGTGGTGCGGGCAGGAAGGCTGATCGAGGACCCCGACGCCGACGAGGTGTATCCCTACCTCTTCGCTTCCGATGTGGGCGTGGACGGCGCCGCTGCGTCAGCCGAAGAAGCAGCGATCCACATCGTGACGGAATGACCGTCGACGCGACCCGCACGATCCAGAAGGGCAGGCACGTATGGTGATCACCAGGGGCTTCGTCGGGCGCGGGCGCGCCGGCCGAGATCCACGGCTTCCACCCGGGCAACACGACGCGGGCGGCGATTGGCCGGTACTGCACGCGGAAGCGACGCCGTCGATCGACACCGCGGACTGGACCTTCGCCATCGACGGCCTCGTCGACACACCTGCCAAGTGGACCTGGGACGAGATCCACGCGCTTCCGGGCGACCGGTACGAAGGCGCGATCCACTGTGTGACGACGTGGTCCAAGTTCGGTATGACGTTCGACGGTGTCTCGATCGACACCTTGCTCGAGATCACCGGTCTGCGGGACGATGCGGCCTACGTCCTGGCGCGGTCGCACACCGGCTACACGACCAACCTGCCGATCGAGGACGTGGTCGACGGCCGGGCCTGGGTGGTGTGGGACGTCGACGGCGCACCGCTGGACGACATCCACGGCGGCCCGGCCCGGCTGCTGGTGCCGCACCTGTACTTCTGGAAGAGCGCGAAATGGGTGTCGGGGCTGACGTTCATGGCCGAGGACGAACCGGGTTTCTGGGAGCGGAACGGCTACCACGACCACGGCGACCCGTGGCTCGAGCAGCGTTACCAGGGCGACTGATGGCCACCGCTTCGACCTGGCAGACCGGTGTCGTGACCGCGATCGGCGCGGAGACACCGCACGCGAAGACGTTTCGGTTGCGGCTCGCCGAACCCCGGACGCACCGCGCCGGCCAGTTCTACGTCGTCCGGCTGACCGCCCCGGACGGCTACCACGCCCAGCGCGACTACTCGGTGGCCAATGCCCCCGGCGGAGACGACATCGAGCTCACGGTCGAGAAGCTGCCGGACGGCGAAGTGTCGGCGTTTCTGCACAACGACGTCGAAGTCGGTGACGTCCTGCAGGTCCGCGGTCCGATCGGCAGGTTCTTCTCCTGGGACGGTGCCACACCGATCGTGGGCGTCGCCGGGGGCTCCGGGGTCGTCCCGCTCATGTCCATGCTGCGCCTGGCCCGACGTGCCGACCGCGCCGATCTGATGCGGCTGATCGTGTCCGTTCGATCGCCCGAAGAGCTTTACTACGCAGACGAAATCGCCGGCCCGGAGACCACTGTCGTCTACACCCGCCGAGCCTTGGAGCGCAGTTCCCGGCCGGTGGGCCGTCTCACGGTCGAGGACCTCGCGCCTCTTGTCGAAGGCGATCGCGAGGTGTACGTCTGCGGTTCGCAGGGATTCTGCGACACGGCGACCAGCCTTCTCCTCGGCGCCGGAGTCGAGACGAAGCGAATCCGGGTGAGCCGGTTCGGACCGACTGCCTGAGCCGGCTGTTGCCGGCGGCCCCACGGCACTCGTCAGGTGGCGTGGGCTCGAACTTGATCGAACGCCATCTCGAGCGTTACGCGCAGTTGGTCGGCGTCTCGGGTCAGGTGCGCCAGCAGATGACCTCCTTGCAGGGCGGCGATCAGGCCGACGGCGAGTTCCTCGGGAGGTACGCCGCGGTCGAGCTCGCCGGCGGTCTGGAGGCGGGACAGGGCTGAGGCCAGCGAAGTCCTCCAGTGGGCAAAAGCCGTTGCGAGCGCGCGTTGGCCTCGGTCGTGCCGGTCGGCGAGGTGGTGGATCAGCGAACCGAGCGCACTACTGCTTTTCCGCGCGCGTGGGTCGAGGAGCCGCGACAGCCAGTGTTGCAGGTCTTCAAGGTTCTGAACGGCGTCCAGGCGGGGAAGCTGAGCTCGTAAGACGGCGTCGAGCTGGGTTGACACGATCACCTCCACGATCACGTCGGGGTCTGGGAACAACTGCTCGAATTCGGCTCGGCTCACCCGGGCGGCAGCTTGGATGCGCGCGGGGGTGAGCGAGCCGACGCCGTTCTGCGCCAGGAGCGCGGTCGCCGAGGCCACAACGCGTGCACGAGAATCCGGCTCTGATATGTCGAGATCGGGGCAGCGTCCGTCGTACCAGTCGGCCGTCATGGCGTGCACAGTAGTCGTGCCCGCCCTGGCCGGGTGCATCCGCCCCGGCAAAAAGTGGACTGTTTGGTCCTTACTGCGTGCGCTGAACGAAGGGGCAGCGACAGTTCGGCCGGCCGCGCTCTTGGCTGGGCCACGAGCGCGGCCGCTCGAATGAGTTCCCCACGTCACCGATGCGGCATCTCAAGGAGTCGCCGCTGCGTGATCAATCACCGGGCCCGTTGACTATCCAACTCGTCACGACGCCGCCGATGCATCCGAGGGCGGCAGCGGGGATTATCGCGGGGGCACTGGCCGCCCCGGCCAAAGCCGCAATGGCACTGCCGGCGGCGCCTCCGAGGCACGCCTTGGAGGTGTCGGCCTTCAGGCCGGTGGGGTCGATCCGGTTGACGGGGTTACCGCCCACGTAGGCGTACCGGCTGGCCATGTCGGGCTCCAGGACCAGGCTGATCGGGTCGAGGGCGGTCCAGTTGCCGGTGGCCGGGTCGTGCCACCGGACGCCGTGTCTGAGCCAGCCCGTGGTCTCGTCCAGCAGTCCCTGGGTATAGCGGATGGGATTGGCAGCGGATGCTGCGCCGGCGGCGGTGAGCTGTCGCCCGGCGGGGTCGTAGGAGTAAGTAGCCGTCACCGTGCCGGTGCTGTCGATCAGGTTGACGGGGCTGCTTTGATTGTCCAGCGCGTAGTAGTGAGTGGTGCCGTCAGGCCGCTGGAAGACGAGGGGTACGCCGGTGGGGTCGGTGTCGATGTATGCGGTTTGGCCGTTTCTGGCGAACGACTGGAGTACCGGGACACCGTTGGCGTCGCCGAGTCCGTAGACGTAGCTGGTCGTGGTTGCCCCGGTAGTGGTGGAGACGAGTTCGTTCTGGTCGCCGCCCGCCCAGGTGTAGGTGCTCGAGGAGGAGCCCTGGGTGCGGGTCGTGGTCTGCCCGGCGGCGTTGTAGGTGAAGGTGCCCTGAGCCGGGTCGGCGGTTCGGTTGCCGGCGGCGTCGTGGCTGTAGCCGGTGTTCGAGATCTGGTTGCCCGTGTTGTAGGTCAGGGTTTGCGTGGTGGTGCCGTCGACCTTGGCGGTGAGCCTGTTGCCGGCCTTGTCGTAGGTGTAGGCGTAGTCGTGACCGCCGTGGTTCGAGATCGCGGTGAGCCGGTTGGAGGTGTCGTAGCTGTAGAGCGACACCGCGCCGGTGAGGTTGTCGGTCGACCACTTGATGAGGTCGGTGTCGGTGGTGGCCGACGTCGACGGGCATGCCTGACCGGCGACGCGGGGCGAGTAGCAGAACCCGGTGTCGAACGTCTTGGTCGCGTCGTTGGACGCGCGTGAGGTCCAGGTCCGCGAAATCCGGCCGGCTTTGTCGAAGGTCGTTTTCGTGTGCGCGGCGAAGGTGGTGTGGGCGGGGTTGGTGGTGAACCAGGTGTCGGTGCGCTTGCCGTCGTCGTCGTAGGCGAAGGCGGTTTTCTGCCCGTTCGGGGTGGTCATGTCGGTGACCTCGTTCGCCGCGTCGTAGCCGTAGGTGGTGGCGCCGCGGGCATCGGTCTTCGAGATCAGGTTGCCGGTTTTGTCGTAGCCGTAGGTCAGGGTGCCGCCGCCGGAGGTCGCGGTGCGTGAGGTGATCCGGTTCTGCGCGTCGTAGGCGAGAGTGGTCGTGCCGGAGGTGTCGGTGCGGGTGAGGACGTTGCCGGCGCCGTCGTAGGTGAACGCCACGTCGGGGGTGCCGTCGGAGTATTGGATGGTCTTGATCCGGTCGGCGCGGTCGTAAGCGTAGATCGTGCGCAGGCCGCGGCCGTCGCGGACGGCGTGCAAGCGCCCGAACCCGTCGTAGGAGAGCGTGGTCGCCGCCAGGCTCGAGCCGGCCGGAGGGGCGACGTCGGTGACCTGGTGGTCGGTGTTCGCGCTGTAGTCGGTGACGTTGGTGCGCGGGTCGGTGGCGGTGTCGAGGGTGCCGTCGGGGTTGTAGCCGACCTTCGAGGTCGCGGTCGCGGTGGTGTTGGCCGATGCGAGTTGGTTCCCGGCGCCGTCGTAGGTGAACAGCTTGGCGTTGCCCTGCCAGTCGGTGCCGCCGGAAGGCAGGTACTTCGCGGTGCCGGTGTTCGCGTAGGTCGCGGTCGCCTTCGCTCCGGTCGGCGCGGTGACGCTGGTCAGCGACTCGCCGGCGTTCACGGCCGGGTCGTGGCCGAAGATGGTGACACCCCCGGTGCCGCTGGTCGAGGTCGCGATGTCGGTGAACGGGGTGTAGGTCTTGGCGCGGCCCCGGCCGAGCGGATCAGCCACGGAGGTCACCAGCTCCTGGGCGTTGAGGAAGTAGTCGGTCTGGGGTCCGTCGGCGGGGATGGCCTGGGTGTTGTTCGGGCTCGCGACCAGCGTCTCCCCGGCCGAGTAGTAGGTGAACCGGGTCGTCGCGCCGCCGGCCGGGTTCTCCTGGGTGACCTTTTTGACGCGGTGGGCGGTGTCGTACTGGATTGCGGTCTGCTTGCCGGCTCCGTTGGTGATGGTGGTCAGGTCACCGGTGTTCGCGTCGTAGCCGAACTGGGTGCTCTTCGCTGTGGGGTCGGTGATCTTGGTCAGCTTGCCCGCGGTGTAGGTGTAGGTGACGCTGCGCGCGGTGCCGTCGTCGCCGGTCTGGCCGATCGTGGCCAAGGAACCCGACCAGGAGAGGTTCGCGGTCCGGGCGCCGGCGCCGCCGCGGGTCGAGGTGACCTGGGACAGCTTGCCGGAGGTGTAGGCGAAGGTGGTGGTCTGGGCGTTGCGGTCCTTGATCGACACCAGCTGTCCGGTCGAGTCGAACGCCGACACGGAGTTGGTGTCGTGGTCGGTGATCGTCCAGCCCGAGGTGGTCTTCACCATGGCGACCTTGAATCCGGCCGGCGCGGTGTAGGCCGTGCCGCCGGTGGGTTGGAACAGGCCTTCGCGGCTTTCGGGGGCCAGGTAGAGCACCGAGTTGTCGGAGTTCAGGATGACCTTGGTGTCCTGACCGACTCGCATCGCCCACCCGGCTCCGGCTGCGCCGGACGGCAGCGCGGTGCCGGTGCCGAGGCGGAGGCTGTTGTAGGTCAGACCGAGCTGGAGGTCACCTTGGATGCCGGGCAGAGCCAGGTCGGAGGTGGTGACCAGCAGGTTGCCGGTGCCGACGTCGACCGACGCGGAAACCGTGTCGGAGATCGGGAACGGGATCCGGGTCGCCGATGGGCGGGGCCCGCCCAAGGTCGGGGTCAGCACCGCGGCGGTACCGGCCTCGGCCGTTGTCACCGCGAGCAGACCACCGGACAACAGCACCAACGCGGTCGCGACCGCGAGGACCGGACGATGGCATGACGTTCTTCGCGTGTACAAAAACGACTCCTCGTCGAAGATTCGGCTTCCCCTGTTACTTCGAGCGGGAAAGGTTCGTGCCTGTGCATTCGGCCCACACCCGAGTGGGTGGAACGGTTGACGATCCGGCACCCGATTCACCTGAATGCTGCGAGCGGCAGGGGAGGAGCCGATCCGGGCGGCGTCCGCCGAGCGGGGAAGGGCCTTCGTCGTTGCTGATCCCGTCGATTCGACCCGCGCTTCGGCCCATCGGGCCCGCACCCGGCAGGAGGCGTGCGTCAGGATGCCCGAAAAGGACTCGAACCCGGCCCGGTCCGGCTAGGCTGAGGGCATGACCGACTCGAGGCGTGGTTCCGGCGAAACGCCGGAAGAGCTGGCGAACGCGTTGCGGGACCAGGCCAGGAGCGCCGCCACTTCGGCGCTGCGCGCGGGGCTGGAAGACATCGAAGACCGGTACGGCCAGCACGTCGCCGACAGGGTCGTCACCTTGGTCGACGTGGACGGCGTGTTCGCCGGCCTGGACGATCCGGTCACCGCTCGCCGGGGGCGGCCGCAGCCGGAGGACGACGAGCCGTACGAGTTCAAGCCGGTGGGCTCGCTGTAGGGGTCACTTCTGCCAGTCGTAGCTCAGCGTGGGCGGCTGGTCGGAACCCTTCGTGACGGTGAGGTGGTCGCCGGGGTGCGCGGCGGCGTACCGGACCATCTCGTCGTACATCCGGTCGCGCATCCCGACGTCGCGCACCTCGATCGTGGCGCGCTGGCCCAGCGGCAGCTGGTCGGCCTGCACGCCCGGGTCGTTGCGGATCGCCAGGTTCCAGAAGTGCTTCTTGTCGGTGCCGTCGGCGCCCTGGCCGTCGTTGGTGAAGTAGACCTGGCCGGTGTCCTTGTTGTAGATCGTCTGGGTCACCTTGATCTGGTCGTCACCCTGGGCGGCGTTGAAGTGCCCGTTGTTGTTCGGCGAGTCGCTGGTGTAGAAGCCGACTTCCCCGCCGAACGCGTGGTTCCCGTACTTGCCCTTCCACAGTTCCAGCCGGTATGTCTTCCCGGTCTCGGTGTCGGTGAACTCCATGTTGTCGCCGTCGTCGCCGGTTTCGTCGAGCTCCATTCCGAAAGCCTCGCCGAACTTGTCGTAGAGGTCTTTCCAGCCCAGGTAGCTCTGCACCGAATGCTCGCCGGTGGTGAAGAAGCCGCCTTCCTCGTTGTACCGGAAACCGAGGTAGTCGTAGATCTTCTGCGCGACCTCGGGATTCTGCATGATCTTGTTCCAGTCCTGGTGAAGCAGCGCCGCCCGCAGTTCCGGATATTTCTTCAGCAGGGCGAGGAGCCCGGGAATCTCGCGGAGCATGATCGCGCCGATCTCGGCGAGGTTCCGCTTCTCGGAGCCCGCGAGCTCCCACACCTGACCGGTCTTGAACCGCAGCTTCTGGCCCTCGATGAGCAGGATCGCGTCGTAGGTGGTGGTCACCCGTTCCAGGTCGGCCAGCAGGACGAGCGCCTGGGCCTTGACGGCCTTGTCCTGCGCCCAGGCGACGGCGAGGTCGACCTGGCGGATCCCGAATCCGTGCCAGCCGTGGTCGAGCTTCTTCTGGAGGCTCTCGGCGTCCGCGCGCGTGTTCCGGGCTTCCTGCTGGGCCTTCGCCAGCGCGTCACGGATCGTCTCGAACGACTTGGCCGAGTCCTCGAGATCCTGGGCCTGGTCGTCGCGGTTCTTCTTGAACGCTTCCAGCGAGGTGAGCGCCGCTTCGCCGGCCCCGCCGTGCCAGGCCTCGCTCAGCTGAACGCGCACGCTCTCCAGCAGGGCCTTGGTGTCGGCGATGGTTTCCTTGGTGGCCCGGCAGGCCCGGGCGCGGTCGTCCAGTTCGGTGGTGCTGCCCTTCTCCACCTGGTCGGCGAGCGCGTAGATCTTGTCGAACACCGCGGTCACCGGTCGATCCTGCCGAGGCTGCTGTCCAGTGCCTTCAGGAACGCGTCGCGGGCCCCGGAATCGGTGCGGTGGTAGCTCTTCGCGGCCGTCTGGATGCTTTCGACCAGGTTGTCGACCTGCTGCTGGGCGGCGTCCAGGTCGTCCTTGCGCGTCGCCAGCCAGACGTCGTAGTCCCCGGCGAAGCCGCCGACGCGCGCTGTGCTCCCGACGTTCGGCGATCCGCCGATGGACAACGTCGGCGACGTCCCCGCACTGAGCTTGGCCGCCGCGGCGTTGATGTCCGCGACGTCGACCTCGAAACCCACCGGAACTCCCTCCCCGCCGTCCGAGTGACAGGGCTCGGCGGCAATGTAACAGTTTGCCGCAGATCGGAGGCCTGGCTGCCGTTTTCGGTTCCCCGGTCAGTGGCCGGAACCGGACATGTCCACGGATGGTCAAGCCACCTGCCGCCGCGACGACGGGATCTTCCGGACGACCACCCGGCCCTACGTCGTGCCTCGCTCCCCGAGAGCAGCCGGCACCAGGAGCCGCGCGGCCTCGCGGAAGGGGGCCACCAGCGGGTTCGGGTCCCACGCCCGCGATGCCACCACGACCCGGCAGGGTTCGAAGCCTTCGACCGGGATCGCCGTCACGTCGTCGCGCAGCCGAAGCCGGTGATCGCCGGCGGGCAGGACCGCCACCGCGCTCCCCGACGCGACCAGTTCCAGCTTGTCCTCGAAGCTGTCGTCCGGCGCGGGCGGTGGTGCGCCGTCCCTGGGTGTGCTCCAGAGCGTCGGCGTCACCGCGCACGGCACCAATTCCTCGTCACCCAGGTCGTCCGCCGAGACGGCTTCCTTACCTGCCAAGCGGTGCGTGGCCGGGACGAGCAGCACACGGGGCTCCTCGTACAACGGCGTCACCGTGGCGGAGAACGACAGCGGCTCGCGGGTGACCAGGGCGTCGACCCGGCCGTCGGCCAGCGCGCGCACGTCGTGCCAGCGCAGCAGCCGCGTCCGGACGCGCGCGTCCGGGTGGCGGTGGCGCAGCGCCTGCACCGCGGGGGTGACGATCAGGCCCTCGACGTAGCCGATGGTGATCTCGCCGGGCGGGTCGGCGGCACGGGCGACGGACACGGCGTCGTCGGCGGCTTCGAGGACGGCGTGGGCGCGCGGCAGGAACGCTTCGCCGGCCGACGTGAGGCTGGTTCCCCGCGGTGTGCGCGCGAGCAGCCGCACGCCGAGCTGGTGCTCCAGCCGCTGGATCTGGCGGCTCAGCGACGGCTGGGCGAGGTGCAGAGCCGTCGCGGCGCGGCCGAAGTTGCCGTGCTGAGCCACGACCGTGAAGTACCGGATCAGCCGCAGGTCGAGATCCACTCCGTCGAGGGTACGCCGCCATGCGCCGACGGTATGGCGGCATGCGGAACGGGACTTGGACGTGGCGGCGCACCCGGCAGTTGACTCGGGTCATGAACGCTTACGAGGGAAAGAACGTCGTGATCACCGGCGGGAGCAGCGGCCTCGGTCTCGCGGCCGCCGAACTGCTGGTCGACCGCGGCGCCCGGGTGCTGATCACCGGGCGGGACGAGGAAAAGCTCGAGTCCGCGCGCCGGCGGCTGGGCGAGCGGGCGACGGCCGTGCGCAGCGACTCCGCGTCGATGGCCGACATCGAGGAGCTGGCCCGGCTGGTCCGCGCGGAGTTCGACGCGGTGGACGCGGTGTTCGTCAACGCCGGTGTGACCGCCTTCGCGCCGTTCGAGTCGACGCCGGAAGCGCAGTACGACGAGCTGTTCGCGGTGAACACCAAGGGCCCGTACTTCACCGTGCAGAAGCTCGCACCGCTGTTGCGCGAGGGCGCGGGTGTCGTGCTCACGACGTCGGTGGCCAACCGGAAGGGCCTCGACATGATCAGCGTCTACGCCGCGACCAAGGCGGCCCTGCGGTCGATGACCCGGTCCCTGGCGCGGGAACTGCTGCCCCGCCGGGTGCGCGTCAACGCCGTCAGCCCGGGGCCGATCGACACCGGCATCCTCGGCGCGACCCTGCCGCCCGACGCCGCCGACCGGATGAAGACCGAGATGGAGGCGCAGAACCCGATGCAGCGCTTCGGAGAGCCGGCCGAGGTCGCGGCGGCGGTGGCCTACCTGGCGTTCGAAGCGACGTTCACCACCGGTGCCGAGATCCCCGTCGACGGCGGCGCCGCCCAGCTCTAGCGCCGATGGTCAGCCCGCCGGCGGCGCCGCCCACGCGTCGAGGTCTTCCCAGGCCGTCAACCGCAGTCCGCTGGTGAACCGGCGGGGAATCCCGGTCACCGGGTCGTCGAACGCGACCACCCGCGCCAGCAGCTGCAGCGGTTTCGTGAAGTCCCCCAGGGGTTTTTCGCGCAGCGCCGGGTAGAAGTCGTCGCCGAGGATCGGGATGCCCAAGCCGCTCAGGTGGACCCGCAGCTGGTGCGTCCGGCCCGTCGACGGCCGCAGCCGGTAGCGGCCCAAACCGTCGCGGTGCTCGGCCAGCTCCACGTGCGTCTCGGCGTTCGGCTCGCCCGGCACCTCCTGCGCGGCCAGCACCCCGCGTTCCTTGACGATCCGGCTGCGCACGGTCCGCGGCAGCTCCAGTGCCGGATCGAAAGGCGCGATCGCCTCGTACTCCTTGTGGACCTTCCGGTCGCGGAAGAGCGTCTGGTACCGCCCGCGCAGCTCCGGCGTGATCACGAACATCACCAGGCCGGCGGTGACGCGGTCGAGGCGGTGGGCGGGGGACAGCTGCGGCAGGTCGAGGTCCCGGCGCAGGCGCACGAGCGCCGTCTCGAGGATGTGCTGCCCGCGGGGGATGGTCGCGAGGAAGTGCGGCTTGTCGACGACCAGCAGGTGCTCGTCGCGGTGCACCACGCGGATCTCGAACGGCACCGGCACCTCGTCCGGCAGGTCGCGGTGGAACCAGATGAACGAGCCGGGGGCGTACGGCGTGTCGACGCCGAGGGGGCCGTCGGAGCCGTGGATGCGTTCTTCACGCAGCATCTGCTCGATGCGGTCCGGTGTCACCCGTGGCAGCCGGTCGACGAGATGCTCCAGCAGCGTCGGCCACTCGCCGTCGGGCAGTTTCAACCGAGCGGCTTCGAGCCCGTGGCGGGGCGGGATCGGGGGCCGGAGCTTGCGTCTCATCGTCCCCCGACTGTAGCTAACCCTCCGACGGCGTCCGGTAGCGCGCGACGTAGCGGGCGGTCGCCTCGGCGTTCTTCGCTTCGGCGGCCTCGGCGCGGATGCGGCGACCCGTGTTGTGCGGGAAGCCCTGCCGGCCCAGCCGGTGCTCGACGCTCTCCTCCATGTACGCGCAGGAGTAGAAGTACGCCACGAGCGCGGCCATGAGGACGATCGAGAGCCGCAGCCAGATCGACCCGGGCAGCAGCAGCCACACCGCGCAGAGCGGCACGATGCCGACCGACCGCTGCAGCACGTACCGGGCCCACCAGTACTTCGACGTCGCGTCGTGCAGCACCCAATCGTTGTAGCGGGCCGGCAGCTTGACGCCGACCGCGTAGCCGAGCCGGCGGAGCACACCAGGTCGTTCCATGAGGACTACAGTACACTAATAGTTAGTGCACTAAGTGTCTCGTGGACCACGTTAGGATCGCGCCATGATCGACCTGGGTGAAGACCCGCTGAAGCTGGACCGGCAAGTGTGCTTCGCGCTGTCGGTGGCTTCGCGCAGCGTGATCGCGATCTACCGGCCGCTACTGGAGCCCTACGGCCTGACGCACCCGCAGTACCTGGTGATGCTCGCGCTGTGGGAGCGCTCGCCGCGGTCGGTCAAGGACCTCGGCACGACGCTGCGCCACGAGCCGGCGACGCTGTCCCCGCTGCTCAAGCGGGTCGAGGCGCTCGGCTACGTCACGCGCAGCCGCAGCCGCGAAGACGAGCGGCAGCTGACGGTCGAGCTGACCGCCAAGGGGCGCGCGCTGCGGGCCGAGGCAGAGAAGATCCCGTACAAGGTCGTCGAGACGCTCGGGATGGACGTCGCCGAGCTGGAGGCGCTCCACGGCGTCCTGACCCGCGTCATCGACGCCACCGCCTGAGGAATGCCCCCGCACCGCGTGGGGTTGAGCACAGTGTGCTGAAGATCAGGCTGGGCGTCGCACCGGCGGCGGGGACGGGGCCGGGGGAGTTCGCCGGGCTGGCGCAGCGGCTGGAGGAGGCCGGCGTCGATTCGCTGTGGCTGTCCGAGCTGGTGTACTCGCCCGAGGTCGACCCGATGATCGGCATGGCGCACGCGCTCGCGCGGACGGCGAAGCTGAAGGTCGGCACCGGCGTCGCGATCCTCCCCGGCCGGCACCCGGTGCTGGTGGCCAAGCAGCTGCTGACCCTGGCCGGCCTGGCGCCGAAGCGGGTGCTGCCGGTGTTCGGGTTGCGCCCGGCGCGCGCGGCCGAGCACGACCTGTTCCCGGTGCCGCCGGGCCGCCGCGCGGCGGTGTTCGACGAGTCACTGACTTTGCTGCGCCGGCTCCTCGAAGAGGACGAAGTGTCCTTCGACGGCGAGTTCTTCCAGGTGTCCGAGGTCAAACTGGGCCCGCGTCCGGCCAAGCGCCTGGACGTCTGGCTGGGCGGCTCGGCCCCGGCGGCTCTGCGGCGGACGGGCCGTTTGGCGGACGGCTGGCTGGGCAGCTTCCTCACCCCGGCGCAGGCGCGCGACGCCCGTCTGGCGATCCAAGAGGCCGCGGCCGAGGCGGGCCGCGAAATCGAAGAAGACCACTTCGGGCTGAGCTTGGCGGTGGCCGAGCACGGCCTGCCCGGCGAGCTGGTGGCCGCGGCGGCCCGGCGCAATCCGGGCGCCCCGGTGACCGACCTCGTGGCGACGAGCTGGGCCGACGCGCGAAGGCTCGTCGAGCAGCACATCGAGGCCGGGCTGTCGAAGTTCGTGATCCGGCCCGGACCCGGGGACTTCGACGACTTCCTGGAGAAGTTCCAGGCGGAACTGGTGCCGCTCCAGAACTGACGGCTGAGGCTGTCAAGAAGAACAAGACTGCACTTCGCGCGGATTCGCGGGCACCCTCGGCGGCATGCGTGAACTCGCCGCCGAGCAGAACCACCTGGACACCCTCTACGCCCGTCTCGACGCGGTGCGCGTGGAAGCGGCCGACGCTCTCGCCCGCGGGCACGCGGCCGACGTGTGGCGGGCGGAGCTGGCGCGGCTGGCGGCGGTCGAGGACGGGCTGTGCTTCGGACGCCTCGACCTGACCGGCGGCCGGCGGGTCTACATCGGACGGCTCGGGCTGTTCGAAGCCGACGAAGCCCTGCTCGTCGACTGGCGCGCTCCCGCGGCCCGGCCCTTCTACACGGCCACCGCCGCCGAACCCGGCGACGTCGTGCGCCGGCGGCGGATCAGCACGCGTGGACGGACCGTCGTCGCGCTGGACGACGAGCTCCTGGACCTCGACGCACCCGGGGACGACCTCGTCGGCGAGGCCGCGCTGCTCGCCGCGGTGACGGCCGAGCGCACCGGGCGGATGCGGGACGTCGTCACGACCCTGCGTGCCGAGCAGGACCGGATCGTCCGCGACGGCGCCCGCGGCGTGCTCGTCGTGCAGGGCGGTCCGGGCACCGGCAAGACGGCCGTCGCCCTGCACCGCGTCGCCTACCTGCTCTACACCCACGAGCACCTGCGGACCCGCGGCGTGCTCGTCCTCGGCCCCAGCCGGGTGTTCCTCGACTACATCGGCCAGGTGCTGCCCGGGCTCGGCGAGGACCGGGTCGTGACGGCGACCGTGTCCGACCTCGTGCCCGGTGTCGTCGTGAGCGAGGTCGACCCGGTCGGGGACGCCGTCCGCAAGGGCCGCGCCGACATGGCGGCCGAGCTGGCCGAGCGGGTGCGCGCGACGGTCCGGATTCCCGACGAGCCGGTCGACGTCGAGTTCGAACAGCAGGTGCTGCGCCTGGAGCCGGCGGTGCTCCGCCGGGCCGTCGCGAAGGCGCGGGAGACCGGGCTGCCGCACAACCCGGCGCGGCTGGTGTTCCACCGGGAGGTCGTGGGCACGCTCGCCGGGGAACTGGCCGACCGCCTGGAAGCGGTCGTGTTCGGCGAGACCGGCGAGGCGCTCGACGGCGGCAGCGCCGACGGCCGGCTCGGCGAAGCCGACTTGCGGGCGCTGGCCGGCGCGGGCGTGGTGCTCGGCCCCGAGGACGACGACGGCCCGCGTCTCCTGCTGGACGACGTGGATCGGGAAGCCGTGCGGACGGCACTGCTCGCCGACGCGAGCGTCCGGGACGCGCTCGACGAGCTGTGGCCGCCGCTGGCCCCGGCGGACGTCGTCGCGGGGCCGTGGAGCGCCGCGGACGTCCCGTTGCTCGACGAGGTCGCCGCGCTGGTCGGCGAGAGCGTGCCGGTGTTCGGGCACGTGGTGGTCGACGAGGCACAGGAACTGTCCGAAATGGACTGGCGGATGCTGGCGCGCCGCTGCCCGTCGCGGTCGATGACCGTCGTCGGGGACCTCGCGCAGACCGGCAGCGCGGCGGGCGCGACGTCGTGGGACCGCGTGCCGCGGCCGCACCGGCTCGCCGAGCTGACCGTCAACTACCGCACGCCGGCCGAGATCATGGCGGTCGCGGCCGAGGTGCTCGCCGCCCACCACCCGGCGGTGCGGCCGCCCCGGTCGGTGCGCGAGAGCGGAGAAACGCCGTGGCGCACCAGAGCCGTGGACGTGCCCGGCACGCTCGCCGCGCTGGCCGGCGCGCACACCGGCGGCAAGCTGGCGATCATCGCGCCGCGGACCGGCGAACTCGCGGCCGCGCTGGCGTTGCCGGTGCCGCCGGACCTCACCGACGACGTCGTGCTGCTGACGCCGGCGGAAGCGAAGGGCCTGGAGTTCGACGAGGTCGTGATCGCGGACCCGGCGGCCATCCTCGCGGCCGGTCCGGCCGACCTCTACGTCGCGATGACGCGGGCGACCCGGGGACTGGGTGTCGTGCACCCGGGCCCGGTGCCACCGGAGCTGCGTTCGCTGGCCGTCCGGAGCGCCTAGAACTCCAGCTGCTCGGTCTTGCGCGGCATGAGCAGCAGCGCCACCACCGAAACCACCGCCACCACCAGCAGCCCGACGAAGACGTAGTGCGTCGCCTCCGCGAGCGCGCCGCGGACGAACGTCGCCACCGGGGAGTTGTCCGGGTGGCCGCTCAGCACCGTGCTCGTCGCGTCCACCGAGGCCGGCAGCTTGCCCGCAACCTCCGGTGGCGGCGAAGCGAACCGCGAGGCCAGCGTCGCGTTGGCGATCGCGCCGAAGACCGCCGCGCCCACCGCGCTGCCCAGGGACCGGCTGAACAGGTTCGTCGCCGTCACCACTCCGCGGCGGTCCCAGCCGACCACCGACTGGACCGCCACCAGCGTCGGGCTCGACGTCAAGCCCAGGCCCAGCCCCAGGACGAACGCCGCCAGCGCCGCCGACCAGATCGACGACGACGCGTCCAGCAGCGCCACCAGGACACCGCCGCCGACGACGAACACCGTGCCGATCAGGGCCGTGTCGCGGAAGCCGATGCGCAGGTAGATCTTGCCCGCCAGGGACGCCGAGATCGGCCAGCCGACCGTCAGCGCGGCCACCGCGAACCCGGCGACCAGCGCGCCCGCGCCGAGGACACCCTGGGCGTACGTCGGCAGGTACGACGTCAGCCCCATCAGGACCGCGCCGACCACCACGGCCAGCAGGTTGCCGCCCACCAGGATCCGGCGGGTGAACACCCACAGCGGCAGCACCGGCTCGACGGCCCGCTTCTCCACCAGCACGAACGTCACGAGCAGCAGCGCGCCCGCGGCGAAGATCGCCACGCTCGGCACCGACCCCCACGCCCACGCGACGCCGCCTTCGAGCAGGCCCAGGATCACCAGCGAGCAGCCGACCGTCAGCAGCGCCGCACCCGTGTAATCGACCTTGTGGGCCTTGCGCTCCACCTTCTCGGCGAAGTTGCGGTGCAGCATCACCGCGGCGATCGCGCCCAGCGGCAGGTTGATGAAGAAGATCCAGCGCCAGTCGAGGTACTCCGCGAACACGCCGCCCAGCGTCGGGCCGACCACCGACGCGATGCCCCAGACGCTCGCGACGTAGCCCTGCACCCGGGCGCGTTCCTCCACCGTGTAGAGGTCGCCGATGATCGTCATCGACATCGGCTGGATCGCGCCGGCGCCGATGCCCTGCACCGCGCGCGCCGCGATCAGCACCGGCATGCTCCACGCGGCGCCACACAGCACCGAGCCGACGAGGAACGCCGCGACGCCGAAGAACATCACCGGGCGGCGGCCGAGGACGTCGGCGAACTTGCCGTAGAGCGGGACGGTGACCGCCTGGGTGAGCAGGTAGATCGAGAACAGCCACGGGAACTGCGAGAACCCGCCGAGGTCGCGCACCACCGAGGGGACGGCGGTCGCGATGATCGTGCTGTCCAGCGCGACGAGCGCCGTGCTGAGCATGACCGCGATCAGCACCGGGCCGCGGTCCGACCGGAAACCGACCCCTTTCACGCTGGTGGCGGCGTCGGTCGTCATCGGCGGGCTGCTCCTCGGGAGGGTCATGACCGGGGTCAACTGGTTTGCTGCCCTAAGCATTCCATCCGGGGGCCCCGCACCCCAGCGGATTTCCGCCACAGTGCGCATCGCGGAAGATGGGTGGGATGAGCGACTGGATCCGCCCGATCGGGCAGGGGTGGGTGGTGCGCGACGTGGTGCCCGGCCCCGACGTCGACGAGTTCGCCGAACCCGACCGCGTGGTCGCCGCGCTGGCCGCGCCCGGTGCGGCGGACAGCCTGCTGGCCGTGCAGCACCCCGCCCGGACACCGGCGGCGCTGGCGCGCGGGCTCGGCCTCACCGACGCCGTCCCGATCGCGCGGGCCGTGCTCGACCGGCTCCGCAAGCGGTTCTACCGGCCGGTGCGCGAGGTCGTCGCGCCCTACCGGATCGAAGGGCCGGACGGCGTGGCGCTCGGCCTGCTCTGCCTGGTCGACGCCGCCGCCGTGACCGACGACGGCGCCGCCCGGGTCCGGCACACCGAGGACGTCTACGCCGACGTCGTGGCCGAGCGCGCCGCGGTGCTGGCCGGGCTCGGCTGCGCGACGAGCGCGGCGATGCTCGTCCCGGCCTCGGGCGGCGACGTACTGACCGAGCAGGTCGAACGCGCCTGCGCGGGGCTCGGCCTCCCCGATCTGTCCACCACGGACGCGGCCGGGCGGCGGCACGACCTGTGGGTGGTGCCGCCGGGCCCGCTGCAGAACCGGCTGCTGGCCGCGGTCGCCGCCGCCGACCTGCTGGTGGCCGACGGCAACCACCGGGTCGCGGCGGCCGCGGCGGCCGGCCACGGCGCCCTGCTGGCCCTGGTCACGGCGGGCCCACAGTTGCGGATCGGCGCGATCCACCGGGTGCTGACGGGCACCGGGCTCGGGCCGGAGGACCTGGTGAAGCGCTGGTCCGCGGCCGGCCTCGACGTCCGGTACGACGAGCACGCGGTGCCGGTCCCGGGCGAAGTGGTGGTCCGCGCGGGGTCGGCGGTGCTGCGGATCCCGCTCCCGGTCGTCGAGGGGCCCTCACCGGTGATCGACCACGAGGTCGTCGAGCGGGTGCTGTTCGCCGACGCGCTGGGGGTGGACCCGGACGGGCCGGGGGTGCGGCCGCTGCCCGCGGGCCGCCCGGTGCCGGCCGGCGCGGACGCGGTCGTGCTGCTGGCGCCGGTGCGGTACGCGGACGTCCTCGCCGTGCACGCGGCGGGGCGGCGGATGCCGCGCAAGGCCACGTACTTCACGCCGAAGCCGCGCAGTGGGCTGCTGCTGGCGGAGCTCTAGCGGGCGTCCCACCAGTTCAGGACCCGGGTCGCGAACAGCGTCAGCCACTTCGACGGCTCGCCCGGCGGGACGTCCACCTCGAACCACACCCGGCCGGGGTGCCGCTCGGTCTGTAGCCACGTCCCGTCCGGCTGCCGCGCCGCGCGGATCAGCTCGATCGCTTCCGCCAGGCGCGGGTCAGGGCGGTCCGCGTCGCGGAAGTACGAAGCCGCGTTCAGCACGTCGTAGTGCCAGCGGATCGGGTACGAGAATTCGCCGAGCCCCGGCGCGATCGGCTCGCCCGTCGACAACCGCCGGGTCAGCCGGCGCTCCAGCAGGTACTCCTCGCCGGCGAGGCGGGCTTCGCGCACTGCCTCGGTGCCGCCGGTGGCCGTTTCCCAGGCGAGGAGCCCTTTCAGCGAGTTGAGTGTCGAGTGGACGGACGAGCGCGTCGACCCCTCGACCCACTCGCAGTTCCAGCCGCCGTCCGGCAGCCGGTGCGTCACGAACCACTCCGCGATCCCCGCGACGTCCGCGCCGAGCCAGCCGCCGTTGGCCAGCGTCCAGGCGTTGATGCAGCAGTCGACCTCGCCGTCCCAGTACGGCAGGTTTTCGTACTCCCACCGGGAGTTCTCGGCGAGCAGCTCCGCGGTTCCGCGCAACGCTGCAGCGTCCAGACCCCACTCGCGCAGGGAGTTCAGCGTCCACGTCGTCGCCGTCCACGGCTGGGGCTCGTCGCCGCGGAAGCCCGCCGGGAAGAACGCGCCGCCCGCCCACTGGCCGTCCGCGTCCTGCAGGGAGAGGAGCCGCGCGCCGAACCCTTCGGTGGCGACCCGGGCGCGCGTCGCTTCCCAGACTTCCGGCGGTTCGCCCGCCAGGTCGCGCTCGACCTGCCAGCGCAGGGCCGGGTCGGAGTCGCGCAACCAGGCGAGCACGTCCATCAGGCCCCCGTCACCCCGTCGATCGCTTCGCGCAGGAAGTCGGCGTGGCCGTTGTGCCGCGCGTACTCGTGGATCATGTGCAGCATGACCAGCCGCAGCGAGACGTCCTCGCCCCAGCGCGCCTGGTGCCCGGTGACGTCCAGGGACTCGGCCGCCTCTTCGATCTTGCGGGATTGCTCCACTTCGGCCTGCCACGCCTCGAAGGCTTCCGCGCGCGTCGAGGTGCTCGCGTCGTAGGCGGCCTGGAAGTCCCCCTCGGGTGACCACCGCAGCGGGATGTCCTCGGCGTTGATCACCCGCCGGAACCAGGTGCGCTCGACCTCGGCCATGTGCCGGACGAGGCCCAGCAGGGACAACGTCGACGGCGGGCTCGAGGCTCGGCGGAGGTCCTCGTCGGACAGGCCGTCGCACTTCATGGCGAGGGTGGCGCGGTGGAAGTCGAGGAACGTGCGCAGCATTTCGCGCTCGCCCCCGGTCAGGGGTGGTTCGGGTCGTTCGGTGGTCACCGGACAGTGTCTATCACGCCCGGAAATGTCGTACTCGTGTTTTAAGCTCGCGCGGTGGACTTGCCCGTGATGCCGCCCGTGCGGCCGATGCTCGCGAAAGCCGTGCACGAGGTGCCTCGTGACCCGGGGCTGCTCTACGAGCCCAAGTGGGACGGCTTCCGCTGCGTCGTGTTCCGCGACGGCGACGAGATCGAGCTCGGCTCCCGCAACGACCGGCCGCTGACCCGCTACTTCCCGGAGCTGGTGGAACTGCTGGCCGCCGCGCTGCCGCCACGCTGCGTCGTGGACGGCGAGATCGTGCTGGTCACGCCGGCCGGGCTCGACTTCGAGACGCTGCAGCTGCGGCTGCACCCGGCGGCCTCGCGCGTGCGCAAGCTCGCGGAGGAGACGCCGGCCAGCTTCATCGCCTTCGACCTGCTCGCCCTCGGCGACACCGACCTCACGGAGGCGCCCTTCCGCGAGCGGCGCGAGCGGCTGGAAAGCATCCTCCGCACCGACGCCGAAGGCCTCCAGCGCGTCCACCTGACCCCGTTGAGCGACGACCCCGCCCAGGCCGAGGACTGGTTCACCCGGTTCGAGGGCGCGGGCTTCGACGGCGTCATGGCCAAGCCCGGCGACTTGCCGTACGAGCAGGACAAGCGCGTCATGCTGAAGGTCAAGCACGAGCGCACGGCCGACTGCGTCGTGACGGGCTTCCGCTGGCACAAGGACGGCGCCGGCGTCGGCTCGCTGCTGCTCGGGCTGTTCGACGACGAGGGCGTGCTGCACCACGTCGGCGTGGCGAGCAGCTTCACCAAGACGCGGCGCGCGGAGCTGGTCGACGAGCTGGCGCCCCTGCGGGAGAACGCCCTGGAAGGCCACCCGTGGCGGTCCTGGGCCGAGTACGAGCCACCGGCCGGCCGGCAGCCGGGCGCGAACAGCCGGTGGGCGCCGCAGAAGGACCTGTCCTGGGAGGCGCTGCGCCCCGAGTGGGTGGCCGAGGTCCGCTACGAACACCTGCAGGGCGGCCGGTTCCGCCACGGCGGCCGGCTGGTCCGGTTCCGGCCCGACCGCACCCCGGAGTCGTGCACGTACGCCCAGCTCGACGAGGCACCGCCCGCCGAGCTCGCGAAGCTGTTCGGGGAGGCGAGATGAGCGAGGCGCTCGTGCTCGACGTCGACGGCGTCGAGGTCAAGATCAGCAGCCCGGACAAGGTCTACTTCCCGGAGCAGGGGCAGACGAAGCTCGACCTCGTCGAGTACTACCGGGCGATCTCCGGGCCGCTGCTGGCACGGCTCGGCGGGCGTCCGCTGCTGCTGGAGCGCTACCCGGACGGCGCGGGCGGCAAGAACTGGTTCCAGAAACGCGTCCCGAAGGGCGCGCCGCCGTGGCTGAGCACCACCGTCGTTTCGACGCCGAACGGCACGACCAGCGACGCGCTCGTGGCCAAGGACCTGGCCCACATCCTGTGGGCGGTGAACCTCGGGTGCCTCGGCTTCCACGTCTGGCCGTACCTGGCCGACACCCCCGAGGTGACCGACGAGCTGCGTGTCGACCTCGACCCGTCGCCGGGGATCGGGTTCGACGAGCTGCGCGAGGCCGCGCTGCTGACCCGGGAGTTCCTGGCCGAGCACGGCATCGAAGGACATCTGAAGACATCCGGGTCCCGGGGGTTGCACCTGTACGTGATGCTCGAACCGCGGTGGGACAGCTTCCAGGTGCGGGCCGCGGCCGTCGCGCTCGCGCGGGCGCTGGAGCGGCGGCACCCGGAGAAGATCACCGCGCAGTGGTGGAAGGAGGAACGCGGCTCGCGCGTGTTCGTCGACTTCAACCAGAACGCACCGCACAAGACCGTGTTCGGCACCTGGTGCGTGCGGCCGCGGGTGGGCGGCCAGGTGTCGACGCCGATCGCGTGGGACGAGCTGGACGGCGTCGAGCCGGACGCGTTCACCCTGAGCACGGTGCCGGCGCGGGTGGCCGAACGCGGCGACCCGTGGGCCGGGGCGGGGGAGCGGCCGCAGTCGATCGAGCCGTTGCTTCAAATGTCCGAAGCGGACATGGCGAACGGGATGATGGACGCGCCGTGGCCGCCGGTGTACCCGAAGATGCCGAACGAGCCGCCGCGGGTGGCGCCGAGCCGGGCGAAGAAGGCGTGAGGTGGCCACCGTCGCGGAATGCCCGGCCGACGACGGGTTCCTGCGGGCGCTGCTGACGGCGATGACGGCCGAGCTGGTGGTGGTGTACGACCTGCCGCCGGACGCGCGCCCGCGGCCGCTGGCCCCGGCGAGCCGGTTCCTGTTGGCCCGTGACGGTTCCCGCGCGATCGGCTGCTGCGCGGTGGAGCCGGTTTCGCCGGGCGTGTACGAGCTGAAACGGATGTTCGTGGCACCGGACGTGCGCGGCACGGGCGTCTCGACGGCGCTGGTGGCGGAGTCCGAGCGCCTGGCCCGCAGCGACGGCGGAGTGCTGATCCGCCTGGAGACGGGCGTCCGCCAGCCGGCGGCGATGCGGTTGTACGAGCGGGCGGGGTACCGGCGGGTGCCGAACTTCCCGCCGCACGACGGTGATCCGGAGTCGGTCTGCTACGAGAAGGAGCTGGCTTAGCCGGTCGGCGGGGCAAGCCGGGGCGTGAGCTGGGTCCAGGCGACCAGTGCCACCAACGCCGTCACACCGAACACCGCGGCCTGACCCACCCCGGACGCCGCCGCGCCGGCCAGCGGTGCCGCCGCGGTCTGACCGGCGCCCAGTCCCGCGAACGACCACGTGACCCCGCGGGCCGGCCGCTCGGGGAACAGCCGTGCCGCCCAGAGGATGCACAGCCCCGTCAACGCCATGTACGTCAAGCCGAACAGCGCGCTCGACACGAGCGCGCCGGGCAATCCCGGACGCGGCAGGGCCAGCAGGCCGATTCCGCACGCCGCGAGTGTCCACGCCGCCACGTTCGCGATCCGCAAGCCCACCCGTTCGGCCAGCCGGCCCGCCCAACCGCCGAACAGCCCGGCCACGCCGATCGCGCACCAGCTGCACGTGACCGCGACCGGGCTCAGACCCGCTTCGGCCAGCCGTGAACTCGAAAACGTCCAGTACGGCGCGCTCGTCACCCCGATCAGCACCGAATTGACCACCAGCGGTGCCATCCCGCGGGTGGAGCCGGGATCCGCCGGGGCGGCCGGTGTCCGGGGCAGCACCCGCCACGCGATCAGCGTCACAGCCACGCCGGCGGCGGCGAACGCCGACCAGATCGCGGGCCAGCCGAACGCCAGCAGCGGTGTGAACGCCGACGCCGCCAGCCCCAGCCCGGTCCCGGTGTTGGCCCAGGTCTGCGCCCGGTCCCGGACGCCTGGGCCGACCGTCCGGCCGATCAGCTGGGCGACGCCGGGCGAAACGAGACCCGCGCCGGCGCCCGCGACCAGGATGCCCGCCCCGAAGACGACGACCCCCGGGGCCGCCGCCATCAAGCCGAGGCCGAGCGTCGCCGACACGCCGGCCAGGACGACCGTGCCGCGCGCCGACCGCCGGGACGTCACCGGCGACACCAGCAGCCCGAGGCCGTACCCGGCGGTCGACAAGCCGCCGAGAACGCCGGCGCCGACCGTCGTGAGCCCGAACGTCTCGCTGAACCGCGGCACGAACAGCCCGTACGCGTAGCGCGCGAAGCCGTAGCAGAGGGCGATCACGCTCGCCCCGGCCGCGGCGGTCGACCACCACGCGGCCGCCGGCTTCCGTTCCGTTTCGAGAGCCATACCCTCCACCAAACAGACAGGTCTGTCTGTTGTCAATCGATGGTAGGATCAGTGCAGTTCAGCAGCCATACCGCTCGGTCAGGAGGAACGCTGTGGGCCGTACCCCTCCCGGCGCAGCACGAGCCAAGGTCCTGAAAGCCGCGTCGACGCTCTTCTACCGCGACGGCATCCACGCCGTCGGCGTCGACACGGTGGCGGCCGAGGCGGGCGTGACGAAAGCGGCGCTCTACGGCAACTTCGGCTCCAAGACCCGGCTCGTCGTCGCCTACCTGCGGGACCGCGACCGACGCTGGCAGGAGGAGATCGACCGGATCACCGAAGCGCACGCCGGCCCGCGCGACCGGGTGCTGGCGGTGTTCGACGCCTACGAAGACTGGCTGGCCCGCGACGACTACCGCGGCTGCGCCTTCCTCAACGCGACTTCGGAGTTCCCCGACCCCGGCGACCCGGTCCGGGAAGTCGTCCGCCACCACAAGACCGCGGTGCGCGGCTTCCTGCGGGCCCAGCTCGACCGCGGGGGACGCGCCGACGCCGAAACGCTCGCCGACGAGCTGATGCTGCTGCTCGAAGGCGCCGCGGTCACGGCGGTGGTCGCCCGGACCGCACAGCCGTTTCGCACGGCGAAGCGGCTCGCGGAGACTCTGACCGCCTAGATCTCCAGGTCCAGCGAGAGCTGGCCGAGGTCATCGCCGCCCGGGGCCACACGCACGCCCGCCGGGGGCGCGGGCAGCGTCGCCACGCACGCCGGGCAGGGTGCCACCTCCGACGTCGTCAGGTCCACCGGCTTCCAGCTGCGGGACTCGCGCTCCCCACACGCCGAACGCCGGTAGCGCAGGTCGCCGGAGCGGGTCATCAAGTGCGCCAACGGCACTTCCTCGGGCAGCACGCCGACCAGGTACCAGCGTGGTGCGCTCACCGCGGTGGTCGTCATGGCCGTCAGTCTCCGTCGCCGCTCCCGCGACCCGGGCGCATTTGCCGATCTTCGGCGTGGCGGGTGCGTCAGGCCTGGTCGGGGAGGTAGCGGAGGATGTGCAGCAACCCGCGCTCGTCGACGACCGACGGGTCCGGCGCGACGCACGCGGCCAGCTCGGCGAGCACCGCGCCGGAGTCGAGGCCCGCGCCGATCAGCACCAGTTCCGTGCGCCGCAGTGCGCCCGCCGGCCACGCCGACCGCTCCAGCTGCACGAACCCGCCGACGGTGTGCAGGTGGAAGCGCGCGCCGGCGCCGAAGTCCGCCTGGCCCTTCATCCGGTACAGCCCGGCCGGGCGCCGCTCGAGCCACTCGACGAACGCCTTCGGCGCGAGCGGTGTCTCCGCGGTGAACGTCACCGTCTCGTACGCGGCGTGCAGGTGCTCGGAGTGGTCGTGCTCGCGCAGGTCGTCGAACGACAGCTGGCCGACGCGCTCGCCGCGGGGCTCGGGGTCGAAGAACAGCCGCGGGTCGACGCGCCCGTGCGAGGTGACCAGCAGCGGACGGCCCGGGGCGAGCTCCTCGACGGTCGCGGTGACCTTCGCCAGCTCGTCGGCCGGCACCCGGTCGGCCTTGTTCAGCACCACCAGGTCGGCCAGCCGCACGTGGTCGGCCAGTTCGGGGTGGCGCTCGCGGGCGGACTCGAACTCGGCGGCGTCCACCACCTCGGCCAGCCCGCCGTAGCGGATGTCCGGGTTCTCGCTGGCGATCATCAGCCGGATCAGGTCGCGCGGCTCGGCGATGCCGCTGGCCTCGACGACGATGACGTCGATCCCGGCCTCCGGCGCCGCGAGCCGGCCCAGCATGGCGTCGAGCCCGCTCGCGTCGACCGCGCAGCAGAGACACCCGTTGCCGAGCGAGACCATCGTGTCGACCTGGCCGGCCACGGCGAGCGCGTCGACGTTCACGCTGCCGAAGTCGTTGACCACGACGCCGACCCGGGCGCCCTCGCGGTTGGCGAGCAGGTGGTTGAGCAGCGTCGTCTTGCCCGCGCCGAGGAACCCGGCGACGAGGACCACGGGGATCTTGCGCACAAAACGACTCTAGCGTCGCGCGCGGGCGCGTCGATACACGGGGGACCGGCGCCGGGAAAGTCCATTCGGCGAATACCCTCGAACAGCCGAAACCGGTTCTCAGACAAAGGATCACCCCGATTCGACTGTCCACTGTGATCGATTGACGGAAAACGCGCTGCGGCATGTCCGGATAACGCTTGGTGACAGTTATTTTTCCGGCGTTTTCGCTGGCCGGAGCGGAATTGCGGGACGCTGCCGGGTGTCGTTCACGTCCGGTGGATTGCGGTCGGGAGAACGTGGGGTACTCTCCCCGGCCTGGCCGGAGGCGCTGCGGTGGCAGCGACTTCCGGCCTGCCCCGTCAACGGCGACCATCGGAGGAACGGTGACCCTTTCCGTCGGCCTGCAGAACACGATTCCGGAGAGTGGGGAAGCGCGATGACGGTTACCCCCGAGCGGGTGACGCCCTCGCTGCCGATCTACCAGCGCGTCTCCGGGGAGCAGAGCGTCAATTCCGCGGAGGCCGAAGAATTCCTGGACCGGATGTTCGCTGAAGGCGCCGCCGAAGACGGCGATCGCTTCGAGACCCGGCTCGCCGAGGTCCGCGCGGAAATCTCCGAAACGGGAACCTACCGGCACACCGCGGCCGAACTCGCCTACGGCGCGCGCGTCGCGTGGCGCAACTCCGCCCGCTGCATCGGCCGGCTGTACTGGAACAGCCTGCGGATCCGCGACCGGCGCCGGGTCACCGACGCCGCCGGGATCGCCGCCGAGTGCGTCGGCCACCTGCGCCAGGCCACCCGCGGCGGCCGGATCCGGCCGACGATCACCGTGTTCGCCCCGGACACGCCCGCCGCGCCCGGACCGCGCGTCCACAACGAGCAGCTGATCCGCTACGCCGGGTACCGCCTCGACGACGGTTCGGTCCTCGGCGACCCGCGCTACGCGGAGTTCACCGAGCAGGTGCGAAGACTCGGGTGGCGGCCGCCGGAACGCAGAGGGTCCTTCGACGTGCTGCCACTGCTGGTCGAGGCCGAGCCGGGCGAGCAGCGGCTGTTCACCCTCCCCGCGGACGCCGTCCTGGAGGTGCCGCTGACCCACCCCGACCACCGCTGGTTCGCCGGGCTCGGCCTGCGCTGGCACGCCGTGCCGGCGATCAGCAACATGCCCCTGGAGATCGGCGGCGTCACCTACCCCGCCGCGCCGTTCAACGGCTGGTACCTCGGCAGCGAGATCGGCGCGCGCAACCTCGCCGACGAGCGGCGCTACGACCTGCTGCCGGTCGTCGCCGAGCTGATGGGCCTGGACACGGCGTCGGAGCGGACGCTGTGGCGCGACCGGGCGCTGGTCGAGCTGACGCTCGCCGTGCAGCACTCGTTCGACGCGGCCGGCGTCACGATGGCCGACCACCACACCGAATCGCGGCGCTTCCTGTCCCACCTCGACCGCGAGGAGCGGTCCGGCCGGCGGTGCCCGGCCGACTGGAGCTGGATCGTCCCGCCCCTGTCCGGCGGCCAGACGCCGGTCTTCCACCGGTACTACGACCCGCCCGATCCCGAGGAGCGCCCCGCGTTCCTTTCACCGGACTGAGTTTCCGTGGTGCGCGGGGAGCCACGGAGAGCAACGTCGGAGCGCCCGTATGGCGGATCGTGAGCGGCCCGAGGCGCAGGACCGCGCGGCAGGGCCGACAATGGGACGCATGACCGCAGTCCTCGTCGCCTACGCCGGGCGTCACGGCGGAACCCGGCAGATCGCCGAGGTCATCGCCGCCGAGCTCGGCGAAGCCGGCCTGAGCGTGGACGTGCGCGACGCCGCCGACGTCGCCACCGTCGGCCACTACGGCGCGGTCGTCGTCGGCAGCGCCCTGTACTACCACCGCTGGCGGCCCGAGGCCGTCCGGCTGCTGGAGCGCAACGCCCGGGCGCTGGCCGAGCGCCCGGTGTGGCTGTTCCACAGCGGACCGTGCGGCCCGGGCGCCGCCACCCACCAGGTCAGCCTGCCGGCGAACGTGGCGCTGCTGGCCGCGCGGATCGACGCGGAGCGCACCGCGACCTTCGGCGGCCGGCTGGACCCGGCGACCGTGCGCGGGCTCATCCCGCGGCTGATGGCGTCGGGGCAGCGCGCGGGCGACTTCCGCGACTGGGACCGGATCAAGGCGTGGGCCCGCGACGTCGGCCGCCGCGTCCGGACCCGCGTGGCGCTGTAGCCCCTTGCCCGCGCGGCCCGGTGGGTGCTAGACCAGCCCTGAGGTCTTCCGGTGGGAAACCGACGGGACGGGGCGAACGTGACGGAACGGCAAGCGGCACCGGCTGAAGGCAAGAAAGCGCTTACATCCGATCAGCGCAACGCGTTCCTCGCGGCGCTGCTCGGCTGGAGCATGGACTCGTTCGACTACTTCCTGGTCGTGTTCGTCCTCGCCGACATCGCGAAGGACAAGTCGTTCGGCGCGACGGCGACGCAGCTGGCGTTCATCACGACGGCCACGCTGGTGATGCGGCCGGTCGGCGCCCTCCTCTTCGGGCTGTGGGCCGACCGGGTCGGCCGGCGGATCCCGCTGATCGCCGACGTCCTGCTGTACTCGGTGGCCGGTCTGCTCTGCGCGTTCGCGCCGAACTTCACGGTGCTGCTGGTCCTGCGGTTCGTCTACGGCGTCGGCATGGGCGGCGAGTGGGGCCTCGGCGCGGCGCTGGCGATGGAGAAGATCCCGGTCGCGCGGCGCGGGTTCTTCTCCGGCCTGCTGCAGGTCGGCTATTCGATCGGCTACCTGCTGGCCGCGCTCGCGTACCTGCTGTTCCACTCGGCGCTCGGCCTCGAGTGGCGCTGGATCTTCGTGCTGAGCATCTTCCCGGCGCTGATCACGCTGCTGATCCGCGCGCGGGTGCGCGAGTCGGAGGTCTGGGAGGCGACCCGGGAGAAGCTGAAGGTGACGCGGACGTCGGTCAAGGACGTCCTGCTGAACGGGAAGGTGATCCGCCGCTTCGGGTACCTGATCCTGCTGATGACGGCGTTCAACTGGATGAGCCACGGCACCCAGGACGTCTACCCGAGCTTCCTCAAGGCGCACGACAACGGCGGTGCCGGCCTGAGCGCGGCGACGAGCACGTGGATCGCGGTGCTCTACAACGTCGGCGCGATCATCGGCGGCCTCACTTTCGGCACGTTGTCGGAGCGGCTCGGCCGGCGCCGGACGATCGTGACGGCCGCGGTGCTGGGCCTGCCGGTGATCCCGATCTTCGCGTTCGACCACGGCGCCGGGATGCTGGCGCTGGGCTCGTTCCTGATGCAGATCATGGTGCAGGGCGCGTGGGGCGTGATCCCGGCGCACCTGACGGAGATGTCGCCGGACGCGATCCGCGGCTTCTACCCGGGGGTCACCTACCAGCTGGGCAACCTGCTGGCGGCGCTGAACCTGCCGATCCAGCAGGCGATCGCGGAGTCCCACGGGTATTCGTCCGCTCTCTTGTGGACAGTCGTGCCGGGCCTGGTGGTGGTCGCCGTCCTGACCGCGATCGGCAAGGAGGCCAAGGGAATCCGGTTCGGCGAGTCGGCGGTGACGACGGCACCGGCCGGAGCTCAGTAGACCCGGGCGGCGACGGTTTTCGCGCAGGTCACCGGCTCGGCGTGCGTCGTGTCGACTTCGACGTCGTACCGGACCCCGCGGTGGACGGCCTCGGCGGCGTCGCACCGCACACCGACCCAGAGCACGTCGAGCCCGTCGAGGGCGGCGAGAAACCGGCGCTGAGACTCGGCGCCGCTCAGGAAGACCTCGTCGACGACGATCCGCGCACCGGTGCGGACCATGGCGGCGAGCCCCGCCGCCCAGGTGACTTCGCCGTCGTCGGAGATGGTGATGCCGCCTCCGGTCGCGGGCAGCCCGGTGAGGAGGGTGTCGACGCCGAAGGTGAGCCAGGGGCCGGGGAGCAGGTCTTGCTGGAGCCGCCGTTGAGGACGATGACCTGGGTCACCGAAGGGTCTTCAGCCGGTCCAGGAGCCGGAGCCACTCGATCGCCTCCGCCGTCGTGAAGTGCAGCGGAAGCGCGTCATCGAGGCCCAGTGCGTCGATCGCCCGCCGCACCACGGGGGCGCAGCCCGCGATGGCGAACGGGATGCCGGCCTCGTGGGCGTCCGAAGTCGCCTCGACGAGCACGGCGACGCCCCGGGCGGAGCAGTGGGTGGCGCCGGTCAGGTCGAGGACGAGGACCGGCGGAGCCAGGCGGAGCTCGTCGTCGAGCCGCGCCCGCAGCCGGCGGCTCCCGGCCAGGTCGAGATCCCCGTGCGCGGCGAGCACGGTGGCCTCGGCGGTAGTGGTCACCACGAGGGCCAGTTCGGGTGTGGGCTCACCGCGCAGGCTGTCGTAGTGACGGGCCATCAGGGCGTCGATGTCGAGGCCGGCCGAGTAGGGGACGGAGTCGATCTCCCGGGCCCAGGCGCGGAGAGCCGCCAGCACCTCGCGGTGCCGGGCGTCGTCTTCGGGCCAGACCATGTCGGTTACATCGCTGCGGGGCCGGGATTCGCAACAGTGGTGTCACCCACACGGCGCAGCAACGTCATTACCGAGCCGGTCGTTCCGCGGAGTTCGGACGGCCGGTCTCGGTTGCGCAACTGTTGGCACCGGCCGACGCGGCGACCTGTCCGGATTGTGGGGCAACGAGGCGATTTTCCCGCCGAGGCGGGGAAATCGGCACCCCGGGCCTCCTCTACGTTGAGGCGCTCGCGTGCGCCCGCACGCGCCCGGCGCTTCGAGGAGAAACCACCATGGGTGCCCGCCAGGAAAGACGTCTGCTGGAGTCCGCCGCCGCGGTGATGCGGCCCGACGAGCGCGTCGAGCTCGTCGCCATGGCGAAGATCGGATCGGTGAAGAAGGCGGTCGGCAAGTCCATCGCCTACGGTGTCGCCGTCGGAGTGCTCAGCGGCGGCACGATGATGGCCTTCTCGACGCAGGCGGAGGCCTACATCGTGCTGACCGGCCAGCAGATCCTCTTCTTCCGGTCGCACGCCGGCACTCCCGGCAAGCACATCCTGAGCATCCCCCGCGCGTACGCCGCCATCACCGAACCGAAGTCGGGTTTCCTGCTCAAGTTCCAGCTCCACGTCCAGGGCTGGAACCAGGCGCTGGCCCTGACGGTCCCGCCGCTCCCGCCGAGGCTGCGCAGGAGCGGCGTCGCGTTCACGCAGCTCATGCCGCGGGTTGCTCTCGCCCCCGCGTGAGTTCTCCGGCGCGGAGCCGGGGCGGCCGGAAGCCCGGCCGCCCCGTGCACCTCAGCCGCAGTGCTCGAACTCGCTGTTGTACGCCTGACCGTCCACGGCGCCGCCCCACTTGACGCACTTGTCCGCCGCCGCTGCCGCGACCGGGCCCGCGAAGTACGAGAACGCGCCCGAGTCCGTCTGGCGCGTCGACCCCTTGACCTCCAAGTACGCCGACGTCTGCGTCGCCGTTCCCGCGTTCGCGCTCTTCATCGCGCTCACGCAGTTCTTGCCGTTCGAGGCGTTGTACGACAGGTACACCGTGCCCGCCGAGCCCAGCGGGGCCGAGTCGATCACGCCGTAACCGCCGCCGCACGCCGGGGCGCCCAGCTGGGTCTCCGTCACCGTCGCGTAGCGGATCGTGTCGTTCGCGTGGAACTCCGGGCCCGCCTCGAACAACACGCCCACGGACGCCTGCGACAGCTGCACCATGTCCGAGTACGCCGCGTCCTGGCCCCACACGAGCAGGCTGCCCGCCGTGCCCGTCCAGTTGGCGCCCTCGTCGAACGACGAGTGGACGCGCAGCTCCTTGCGACGGTCGCAAGTGGACGGTGCCGCGAAGACGATCCGGTTGTACTTCGCACCCGTGTCGGTCGCGCTCATCCGGGCCGTCGAACCCTCGACCGTCGGGGTGACCAGGTCGGTCGCGAAGGCGAACTTCGAGCTGAACGTCGCGCCGCCGTCCGAGCTGATCGCGAACGCGCGGTTGTGCGTGCCGTCCGCGAGGCACTTGTCGTCCCCGTTGGCGTCGTTGCGCGCCGCCGCGTAGATCCGGCCGTCCTTCAGCTCCGTGACGCTGATCTCCTGCGGGTTCATCAAGTCCGAAGTGGACGTGTCGGTCGCACCGCGGTGCCAGGTCGCGCCCTGGTCGTCGCTGTACACCAGCGATCCGGTGTTCTTGCCGCCGGTCGTGTAGCTCATGCCGGCCACGATCCGGCCGGCGTGCGCGCCGCGCGTGAGCACGATGCCGTGCGACGGGCCCGTCGCCAGCCAGCCGGGTGCGCTCGGGAACCCGAGCTCGGTGGTCAGGACTCTCGGCGCGCCCCACGTCTTGCCGTTGTCCTCGCTGATCGACACGCGCGGGATCCGGCCGCAGGAGGGGTTGGTGTAGCACTGCATGGTGGACAGCAGCACGATCCGGCTGCTGCCCGGGATGACGATCGGCGCCGGGTTGCCCTTGGTGTCGCCGTTGGCCTTGATGACGGTCTGCAGCGCGCTCCACGTCTTCCCGCCGTCGGTCGAGCGCTTCAGCACGAGGTCGATCTCGCCGAGGTCGGCGCACGTGCTGGCGCCGCCGTTGCGGCCCTCGGCGAAGGCGAGCAGATCGCCGTTGTTGCCTTTGACAATGGTCGGGATGCGGTAGCAGTCGTGGCCTTCGGTGTTTTTGTTGAACACCAATGTGCTGGCCACGTCGGCCGACGCGGTGGCGGCGCCCACGGCCGCCGGGACGGCGACGGCGGCGCACCCCAGCAGCCCGGCCAGCAGGCCCTGGGCGAGTCGGGTGATCTTCACGGTGAAAGCTCCCTACGGATTCGTTCTACGTCCTACGTCTCGGCGGTAGCGTCGACGCGGCCCGTACAAGACCCGTACAACCTGGCGTATAACGAACTATTCATGGCCGGGCGGGAAACGCCGGGTGAACGCGGCCGACGCCGCGGGAGCCGACCCACTCTGACCTGGCGGGTTGCTGCCGATCCAACGGCGATATATCGTCGTAGTGTCGGCGATACGGCAAACCGAAGGAGACAACCATGGCGATGAGCGCAGGTGCCGGCCGGATGTTCGGCGGCTTCGGGGGCGGGATGTTCGGTGGTCACGGGCCGGCCGGGCACGGTCACCCCGGCCACGGTCACCCGGACCACCGCTTCCCCGGACACGAAGACTTCGACCCCGGCCCCGACCTGGCCCGCGGCTTCCCGCCCCACCCGCCACACCCACCCCAGCCGCCGGGGCCGCCCGGCGCTCCCGGGTTCCCCGGCTTCCCTGGTGGTCCCGGCTCCTTCGGTGGCCCCGGGGGCTGGTTCGGCGGGGCGGGTCCGTTCCAACGGGTGCAGGAGTTCCGCGGGCGGGGGCCGAGCCGTCCGGTGCGGCCGGCCGTGCTCGCGCTGCTCGCCGAAGAACCGATGCACGGCTACCAGCTCATGCAGGAGATCCGGCGCCGCACCAACGAGCGGTGGCGGCCCAGTCCCGGGTCCGTCTACCCGATCCTGCAGCAGCTGGAGGACGAAGGCCTGGTGCACACCGCCGAGACCGGGGGACGCCGCGTGGCGGAGCTGACCGATGCCGGGCGGGAACACGTCGCCGGGCGGGAAGCCGAGTTCGCCGCCCTCTGGGAGGAACCCGACGAGGCACCCAACGCCGACCGCTTCGCCGCCCTGTGGCACGCGCTGGGAGAGCTGTCCGGCGCGACCGCCCAGGTCGGCCAGAGCGGCACGGAAGCGCAGGTCGCCGAGGTGAAGAAGATCCTCGCCGACGCGCGGCGCCGCGTCTACGCGGTGCTCGCCGACGCCGGCCTCGAGGACGAGGACTGACCCGGCCGGGGCGGATCGTCCACTTCGGACGGTCCGCCCGGCCGGTAGACTCCGGCCGCATGGAGGAAAAGGACTTCGCGGCCCACCTCACGGCCACCCTGACCGGCAGTGCCCTCACCATGCTGCTCGGGATCGGGCACCGCACCGGGCTGCTCGCCGCCGCCGCGCGGGGGCCCGCCACCAGCGCCGAACTGGCCGAGCGGGCCGGGCTGCACGAGCGGTACGTCCGCGAATGGCTCGGCGCCATGGTCACCGGGGGCATCTTCACCCTCGACGCCGGGGCTTACACCCTCCCGCCGCAGCACGCCAAGTTCCTGCTCGGCGAGACCGCGGCGAACCTCATGCCGTCCCTGCTGACGCTGAGCGCCTTCACCGGCATCCTGCCCGACCTCGAACGCAGCTTCGCCGAAGGCGGCGGCGTCCCGCGGTCGGCCTACGGGCCTCACCTCGAAACCCTCGGCGCCAAGACCGGCGACAGCTGGAAGCACATCTACCGCGAGCACCTCGTGGACGGCTTCTTCGGCGCGGTCCCCGGCCTCAACGACCAGCTGACGGCCGGCGCGCGCGTGCTCGACCTGGGCTGCGGCACCGGGAACGCCATCGCCGTCGCGGCCCGCGCGTTCCCCGCGTCGCGGTTCACCGGCCTCGACATCAACGAAAACGTCGTCGGCCAAGCGCGGGAAGCCACCGAAGACCTGCCGAACGCCGAATTCGCCGTCGGCGACGCCGCGCACCTGACCGGCGAATACGACGTGATCACCGCGTTCGACGCCGTGCACGACCAGGACCGGCCGGACGTCGTGCTGCGCCGGGTCCGTGGCGCCCTGGCCGAAGACGGCCTGTTCTTCATGGTGGACACCAACTTCTCGAGCCACGTCGAGAACAACGTCGGCAACCCGATGGCGGCGCTGTGCTACTCGATCAGCCTCATGTACTGCACGACGACGTCGCTCGCGGAAGGCGGCGCCGCGCTGGGGGCCATGTGGGGCACCGAAAAGGCGTCGGAAATGCTGGCGGACGCGGGGTTCGGGCACGTGAGCGTGCTCGAGTCCCCGCGTCCGCAGAACTGCATCTACGTCTGCCGGCCGTGACTCACTGCTGGTAGGGCGCCGCCGCGGCCTTCGCGGCGGTGATCAGCGCGCCCTTGTTCTTCGGCCAGAACGTGCTGTCGACGCAGGTGTACCTCGGCAGGAAGCCGCCGCAGGTGCCGCTCGAGCCGCCGACCTCGAAGGTCACGCTCGCGACGCCGAGCTCGCCGTAGGTGAAGTCGTCGGTGGTGCCGCTCGTGTCGTAGCCGACGGTCTCCTCGTTGGTGCCGACGAGGTAGCCGTTCGACGCCGCGTACTTCGCGCCCAGCCGGCGGTACTGCGCGTCGTTCGGCGAGGTGGACTGGGTGAAGCCCCACGGGATGATGATGTCGTTGCCGTAGCTGTGCAACGTGATCATCGTGCCCTTGGCCGTCGCCGGCGCGGGGTCGTTGTTCCCGGTGCCGCGCTGGTCCGGGAAGATCGCGCGGGCCAGCTTCTCCAGCGCCTGCACCTCCGGCTCGGAACCGGCGCTCACGCCCTGGTAGGTCTCCGAGCACGCGGAGTTCGAGTCGCCGCCCCACTTGAACGTGGAGTTGCGATTGAGGTCGATGCCGATGTTCGTGCCGGTGCAGCCGCCGCGCGAGTTGTTCGCGTTCTTGCGCTGCAGCTTGGGCGAATTCCCGCCGGAGGCGACGATGTCGACGCCGTCGGGGTTCGCGATCGGCACCACCCAGACCTCGGTGGTGTCCAAAATGGACTTCGCGGTGGCGTCGGTCGCGTAGCCGTCGGCGAGGTAGTCGATCCAGCGCCAGGCGAGCTCGCCGGTGGACAGCTCGCGCGCGTGGATCTGGGCCACCAGGAAGAACTTCGGCTTCGGTGACGTCGTCGACAGCGTGCAGTCGCCGGCCTGCTTCTTGGTGAGGCAGAGGGCCTGGACGTCGTGCCCGCCCTGGCCCTTCGTCTTCTTCCACGACTGGCCGATGGTGTACTTCGTGGCGAGGTCGGGGTGCGCGGCGGCGACGGCGGTGAGGTGGTTCTCGTGCGCGGTGACCGTGCGGTACCCGCCGTAGAAGGTGTCCGCAGCCAGGGAATTCGCCTGCGCGGGGAGTTCTTTGTAGACGGTGTCGTGGAACGACGGCGTGAAGCCGCGCGCCCGCAGCTGGTTCGCGACGGCCTGCCCACCGACGACGAAGACGGCGCCGGCGTCACCTTCCTCGACGTCGAAGCCGGCGTTCGTGAGGATCTGCGCCTGGGCAGCGGTGGCCGGGACGCGCCAGAAGACCGGCGTGTCCGCGGGCTGCGCGGTGGCCGTGCCCCCGAGCAGGGTGGTGAGCAGGACACCGGTCGCCGCGAGGGCGAGCCGGGACAGGGACCTTGACGCCATCGGGAGTTCTCCTCACGCCGCACGGATGGAGGGTCCGGTCGGTACCCGTGGTCACCGTACCGGCACGGACAGTGTGTCGGTGGGGGCAAAACCGCCATACCCCCGAAAGTCGCGAAGCGCCGGAATGCCGAAAGGCGGCACTTTCTCGTGAAAGTGCCGCCCTCCGGAGGACGCTGCTACTGCTTCAAGCCGTGCTCGATGGCCTCGATGATCCGCGGCCGCAGCTCGGCGGTGCTGATGATCGCGTCGACCGAGCCGACCTCCACCGCTCGCTGGATGCTGTGGACCTTGTCGAACTCCGCCGCGATCTCGCTGACCTTCTCCGCCCGGACCGACGACTGGACCTCGGCCAGCTGGGTGCTCAACGCCGCTCGCGAGGCCGCGTCGGCGGCCGTGACCCGGTCCTGGAGCTCGGTCACCCGCGGGTCGTTCGCCGTGCGCTTGGCCACCTCGCCGGCGAACACGACCGCCGCCGCCGGGGCGCCGCCCAGCACCGAGGCGAACGAGCCCTCCAGCGCCAGCACCGTCATGTTCGGGTTGAGCGCCTTGGAGAACACCACGAACGCGCCGCCGTGGTAGCGCGAGATCACGGTGAACACGATCGGGCCCTCGAAGTTGACGATCGCCCGGCCGATCTCCGCGCCGTACTCCAGCTGCAGCTTGCGCAGCGACTCCGGCGAGCCGTCGAAGCCGGACAGGTTCGCCAGCACCACCACCGGCCGGTTGCCCGACGCCGCGTTGATCGCGCGCGCCGTCTTCTTCGACGACCGCGGGAACAGCGTGCCCGCCGTGTAGGTGTCCGGGCCGTCGGTGGGCGGGAAGCCGCGGCGGGGGACCGACCGCGACTCGATACCGACCAGGCAGACCGGGCGGCCGCCGATGTGTACGTCCTGCACCGCCGCGGTGTCCGCGTCGGCCATGCCCGCCCAGCGCTCGAGCACCGGGTGGTCCTGGTCCGACAGCGCGCGCATCACCGTGCGGATGTCGAACGGCTTCTTGCGGTCCGGGTTGTGCTCGGCCGAGAAGATCTCGCCGACAGTACGGAAGTCGCTGCCCACGATCGCGTGCGGGAACGGCGAGACGTCGCGGTCGACCGGGTCGTTCGTGCTCACCTTGCGCGGTCCGGCTTCGCCCGGCACCACGTACGTGTGGTCGTAGTGGGACATGACCACTTCGCGGGCGGCCGGCAGGGTCGGCGCCCAGTACTGCGCCTGGCCGTTCGGGCCCATCACGCGGTCGTAGCCGCCGATGCCGAAGTTGTCCTCGGCCGAGACGCCGCCGGAGAAGTCGAGCGCCTGCTTGCCGGTGAGCACCATCGCCGAGTCCGGCGTCATGATGAGAACGCCCTTGGTGTGCATGAGCATCGTGGCTTCGGCGTTCCAGTACGGCTGGGCGCCGACGTTGATCCCGTTGACGACGATGTTGATTTCGCCGCCGTCCTGGGTGAACGTGACGATCCGCTTGAGCGCCGCGGCGACCCAGTCCATGTTCTCGGTGCCCGAGGACATCGAGATCCGCGCGCCCGAGGACAGCGCGAACCACTCCAGCGGCACCCGCATGCGCTCGGCCAGGTCGAGCGCCGCGATGACGCGTGAGCACTCCGGCTCCGACAGCGCGCCCAGCGACTTCGTCGGGTCGCCGAGCAGCACGACCCGCGTGACGCCCTCGGGGTGCCGCTCGCTCGGGGTCGTGACGACGCCGGCGACGATCGCCGCGGTGTTCCCGCCCTTCGGCCGGTCGACCGGCACCAGCGCGCCGCCTTCGAGGTCGTGCTCGGCGAACGTGCCGGCCGGCCCGGCGAGCAGGTCGGTCAGCTCGTACGGGTAGACGTTGCCGCGCCGCGCCGCGCGCAGCACCTTCAGGCGGTAGTCGTCCAGGGGCTTGACCGGCTCGGTCGAGGGCGGTCCGACGTGCAGCCGCGCGCCCTGGCTCGGGTCGAAGGTGATCCGGACGGCGAGCTCGGTCAGCTTGCCCGCGTCGGTGCGCCGGCGGGCCAGGAACTGGACCTCCTCCAGTCCGGCGCCCACCGAGGTCGGCAGGATGCGCTGGACGAGGGTGTTCAGCTCGTCGGTGGTGAGGTCCGTCTGCGGCCAGACGTACATCATGATCCGGTTGGTGTCGAACCGCTTGTTCTGCGGCCGCTGCGCCTGGATGTTGCGGATCGCGTCGAGGCACGCGGTGACGGCGTCCTCGAGCGCGGGCAGCGCGACCAGCCGGCCGTCGGCCTCGCGCAGCGGGGTCAGGTCGCGGACCTGGCCCATCGCGATCAGCCGCTCGTCGGCCGGGTTGCTCTTCGCGACGGCCTTGAAGAGGTAGATCTCCTCGTCCGCCGACGGCAGCCGCGTGAGGTCGAACTCGTGCAGCCGCTGCAGCTGCAGGCGGTTCGCGATCTGCGGGTGCAGGCCGCGGATCAGCCGGTCCTCGGCGAAGCCGGTCGAGCCACTGTCGTCGCGGCGGAAGGTGAAGTGGTGGTGCATCACCGCGCCGCCGGTGCCGGCGACGGTGACCACGATCCGGCGGACACTCGCCGGCACCACGTGCTCGGCCAGCAGCGCGCCGAGCCGCTCGGCGGTCGCGTCGACGTCCGGCTGGTCCTCCCAGCGCAGGTACAGGTCGGCGACGACGCCGTCGGTGGCCACCTCGCCGAGCGCGCGCAGCGCGTCGGGCAGGGCGGCGAAGTCGACGGCGGTGGTGACCAGCGGCAGGACACCGTCCGGGGTGTTGAGCTCGGCGGTCAGCCAGCGGGAGCCGCCGGCGTCGCGGACGGCGACCCCGGTCAGCCGGCGGTTGCCGTAGTAGCGGCGGGTCAGGACCTCCAGCAGTGGCGCGTGGTCGCGCCCCGGGCGGCCGATCCGCTGCCCGATCAGCCGCACCAGGGGCTGGGAGCCGGTGATCATGGCCTGGATCCGCTCGGCGCGGTCCGCGGCGTCCGGGTGCTGGTCGAGGTAGCGCAGTTCGGTGCGGACGGCGGCGTAGACCTCGGCGCGGTTGCGGCGCAGCAGCGGCTGGGCGAACCAGCGGAAGACCACACCGCGGGCCAGGTCGGACACCGCGGGGAAGCGGACCTGCGTGGCCTCGACGACGTGCTCCAGGGTCCGGCCGGCGCGGTCGCTGAGCGCCTCCGCCGGCTGCGGCCCGGTCAGCCACTGCCGAAGCAGCTCCGAAACGACGGCGACGTCGGCCGAAGTCCGTTGCTGCGCCAGGAAGATTCGGAAGACCGCGGCTTCCAGCTCCGGCGTGCGCTCCAGGTCGGTGACGCCGTAGTGGCCGAGGACCTTGGCCAGTTTGGCCTGGAAGCCTTCGGTGACGCCGGCGCGTTCGACGTCGAGGCTCTGCAGGTAGCTGTGGAAGAACTCGCGCGGGCTGTGCACCGCGCCGTTCGGGACGGTGTCCTCGCCGCCCGGGGTGTTGCGGCTCAGCTCGGACAGGTCGGCGAAGACGGTGAGCAGTTCCAGCTCGCCTTCGACCGGGCGGCCGCCCAGCTCGGCCCGCGCGGCGGTGTACGCCGAGAGGACGCGCTTGCGTTCGGCCGGGTCGACGTCGTAGCCGAGCAGCAGGCTGCGCAGGTCCTGCAGGCCGCGCTCGACGCGGTCGGCCGCGGAGACGTCGGCCGCCTCGGCGGGCAGGTCGATGTCGACGGTCTGGGTCTCCTCGGCGACCTCGTCCTCGTCGCCGTCTGCCAGAGGTTCGAGGCGCATCAGCGGCGCGCCGGTCTCGACCTGGCTGCCGACCGACACCGGGCATTCGCGGACGCGGGCGCGGAACGGCGCGCGCAGCACCGTCTCCATCTTCATGCTTTCCAGCACGAGGATCGGCGCGTTCGCCTCGACCTCGTCGCCGACGGACAGCGGTGTCGCGACGACGAGCGCGGGCGCGGGGGAGCGGACGACGCCGCCTTCGTCGCGGCTGACGCGGTGGGTGACGCCGTCGACCTCGACGAGGTGGATCGGGCCGTGCGTGGCGGCCACCAGGCGGAAGCCCTGGCCGTTGACCCGGATCCGGCCGCTGTGGGCGTCGAAGCGGTCGATCTCGACGTCGGCGTGGTGGACGTCCGACGCGCCGGCCGAAACGCCGACGCGGAAGCGCTTCTGGCCGGTGCGCGCGACGCTGACGCGGTAGCCGACGCCGCGGAGCTTGAGGTCGAGCGGCCGGCCGGTCTCGTGCTGGACCTGCGGGCGCCCGCCGTGGGCGGTGGACAGCAGCCGCTGGACGGAGACCTCTTCCTCGTCTTCGTAAGCCTCGATGGCGGCCGCGGCGAGCGCGACCGCGGAGTGCCGGTGGGTGACCAGGCGGCCTTCGGCGCGGACGCGGTCGATCCAGCCGGTGTCGGCGCTGGCGTCGATGACCTCGGGCTGGTCGAGCAGCTCGAGCACGAAGCTCTTGTTGGTCGCGCCGCCCTCGATGATCACGGTGGTCTCGGCCATCGCGCGGCGCAGGCGGCCGAGCGCCTCGTCGCGGTCGCGGCCGTAGGCGATGATCTTGGCGATCATCGAGTCGAAGTCGGCGGGGATCGTGTCGCCCTCGCTGACGCCGGTGTCGACGCGGATGCCGGGGCCGGCGGGCAGCGCCAGCCGCGCGATGAGGCCGGGGGAGGGCGCGAAGTCGCGGTCGGGGTCCTCGGCGTTCAGCCGCGCCTCGACGGCGTGGCCGAGCTCGGCCGGCTGGGCGCCGTCGAGCTTGCCGCCGCCCGCGACGTGCAGCTGCAGCCGGACCAGGTCGGTGCCGGTGGTGATCTCGGTGATCGGGTGTTCGACCTGCAGGCGGGTGTTGACCTCGAGGAAGGCGAACAGCTTCTCGCCGGGGTGGTAGAGGAACTCGACGGTGCACGCGCCGCGGTAGCCGACGGCGACGGCGAGGCGTTCGGCCGACGCCTTCAGCTCGGCGGTCTGCTCCGGCGAGAGGACGGGCGAGGCGGACTCTTCGATGATCTTCTGGTTGCGCCGCTGCACCGAGCAGTCGCGGACGCCGAGCGCCCACGCCGTCTCGCCGTCGGAGATCACCTGGACCTCGACGTGGCGGGCGCCGGTGACCAGTCGCTCGAGGAACACGACGCCGGAACCGAAGGCGCGCAGGGCTTCGGAGCTGGTGCGCTCGTAGGCGTCGGCGAGGTCTTCGCCGGAGGCGACCATGCGGATGCCGCGCCCGCCACCGCCGGCGGTGGCCTTGAGCATCAGCGGGTAGCCGATCTGCTCGCCGGCCTTCAGCGCGTCTTCGAGGGTGGCGACCTCGCCGCGGCTCCACGGCGCGACCGGCACGCCGACCTCTTCGGCGATCAGCTTCGCGCCGATCTTGTCGCCGAGCTTGCGCATCGCGTCGGCGCTCGGCCCGACGAAGGTGATGCCGACCTTCTCGCACAGCTCCGCGAACGCCGGGTCTTCGGCGACGAAACCCCAGCCGACCCACGCGGCGTCGGCCTTCGTCTCGACGAGGGCCCGCTCGAGCTTGGCCAGGTCGAGGTAGGGGCGGGCCGAAGCCGGCCCCAGGTCGTAGGCCAGGTCGGCCTCACGGACGAAGGTGGCGGTGCGATCGGCATCGGTGTAGAGGGCGACCGTCTCGATCTTCGTGCCGGTTTCCGCCGACAGATCCCGGACGGCGTGGATGAGCCGCATCGCGGCCTCTCCGCGGTTGACGATGGCGACACGATTGAACACCGGCTGAGCCTCCCAAGTACCCACGCACAGAAGGCGACGCACCTGTCCTGGGGCGTCGCCTGCACCTGTCTACACCCTGCTGGATTACCGAGGGGTAGACCAATGTCCGCCATGGCGCATGCCGAGGCGGCTGCGTTGTGGACACCCCACAAAAAGCGACCCGCGCCACACCGCGGGGGCCGCATTTCTCGCGAGGACTGCCACAAAGCACGCTGCGCAGCTTACGGCGGCGACGGGGAGGGGAACATCCGGTGAAGCGGAAGTACGGGCCCCTGTTCGCGGGCCCCCGGCGGCAGGGGTCAGGAAGCCAGCAGGACGTCCGGGCCGAGGACCTGGCCCAGCTCGCGCCGTTCGGCTTCCGACAGCGGGACGGCCGCGACGCTGCACCGGCCGTCCGGGCCCGGGGCCGTCGTGATGGCCAGCACCGGCTGCCCGTCGATCTCCCGGAGCGTCACCCGGCCGCCGCAGGAGAGGTCCACGCTGATCCCGGGGCGGTCGCGATGCCTGCCCAGCCACCGGCCGACGAAGTCGAAGGTCATCGCGGTCTCCCCTCGGTCGTGCACTCCCCGTGAAGCACAGGTGTCGGTGGTTAATGCCCCGGATACCTCGCGGTTACACCCGATGGTGGAGAAAAGTCGGCCATGATGGCCAGATGAAACTGGGGCAACTGGCCACGACCGCGCAGGAGCTGTTCACCGCCAAGCTGGTCTACGGCGATCCGGTCGAGCGCGACGGGGTCGTCGTGATCCCCGCCGCCGCGGTGTTCGGCGGCGGGGGCGGGGGCGCGGACGACACCGCCGCGCTGCCCGTGCGCGAAGGTGCCGGGTTCGGGGTGTTCGCCCGGCCCGCCGGGGCTTTCGTGGTCCGCGGGGACGCCGTGACCTGGGTGCCCGCGGTCGACCGCACGCGGATCGGGCTGGCCGCCGCGGTCACCGTCGTCGCGCTCGCCAAGATCCTTTCGCGGCGCTGACCCGACGGCGGAAGTTCACCACCGGTTCGCGCCGGTGTTCGCGTGGCCCACCTAGCGTCAGAGCGTCTTTCGATGCGGAGGTACGCATGAGTACTGGGGACCTGAGCCGGCGCACGCTGCTGCGCGCGAGCGGGGTGGTGGCAGCGGCCGGGCTGCTGCCCGGTGTCGCGTTCGCCGACCAGCCGGGCGGCACCGGCAGCCAGACCCGGACCGTCACCGGCGCGCTGAAGCCGGACGTCCCGGACTGGTACTACCTGCCCGTCGACGTCCCGCGCGGGGTGCGGCAGATCGACGTCGTCTACTCCTACGACCGGCCGACGGTCCCGGCCGGCACCCGCGGGAACGCCTGCGACATCGGGATGTTCGGCCCGGAAGGCCACGAACTGGGCAACGCGCGCGGCTTCCGCGGCTGGTCCGGCGGCTTCCGCGACCGGTTCTCGATCAGCGCGTCCGAAGCCACGCCGGGCTACCTCGCCGGCCCGATCAAGCCGGGCCGCTGGCACGTCATCCTCGGCCCGTACACGGTCGCGCCGCAGGGCTTGACCTACAAAGTGGACATCACGCTCACCTTCGGGCCGGACGCGGCGCCCTTCGTGCCGAAGCCGGCGCCGGAATCCGCGCCCGCCCGCGAGCGCGGCCGCGCCTGGTACCGCGGCGACGGCCACCTGCACACCGTCCACTCCGACGGCCGCCGCACGCCGGACCAGCTGGTCGCCGACGCGCGTGCCGCGGGCCTGGACTTCATCGTCTCCACCGACCACAACACGTCCAGCTCGCAGCTCGTCTGGGGGAACCACGCCACCGACGACCTGCTGATCCTCAACGGCGAAGAGGTCACGACGCGGTCGGGGCACTGGCCCGCGATCGGCCTGCCCGCCGGCACGTGGATCGACTGGCGCTACCGCGCCGCCGACCCGCGGGACTTCCGCCGCTTCACCGACCAGGTGCACCGCGCGGGCGGCCTGGTCACCGCGGCGCACCCGTTCGCCAACTGCTTCGGCTGCACCTACGAGTTCGCGTACGAGATCGCCGACCTGGTCGAGGTCTGGAACGGGCCGTGGACCCAGGACGACGAGGCGAGCGTCATCCACTGGGACGGGCTCCTGCGCGGCGGCCGGTTCATCCCGGCTATCGGCGACTCCGACGCGCACAACCCGGACCAGCGCGTCGCGCTGCCGCACACGGTGGTTCTCGCCGACCGGTTGCGGCGCAAGGAACTCCTCGAAGGGCTGAAGGCGGGCCGGTCGTGGCTGGCCGAGTCGTCGGCGGTCCAGCTGGACTTCACGGCCTCCGGCGGCGGCCGCACGGCGGGGATCGGCTCGCGGCTGCCGGCCGGCACCGGGACGCCGGTGACCGTGCGCGCGGTGGTCGGCGGAGTACCGGGGACGACGGTGACGTTCCTCGACCAGCTGGGGCCGGAGCACACGGAGACGATCGGCGACGGCGGCGCGGCGACGGTGACGTGGACGACCTACCCGAGGTACTCCCGGTGGGTGCGCGTGGAGGTCCGTCGCCCGTCCGGGGGTCCGAACACCACTCAGCCGAACGCGATGGTCGCGATGTCGAACCCGATCTTCCTCGGGGCCGACGACTGAGGCACGCTCCGTCCGGCCGAGAACCTTCACCGAACCTCCACACCCCGCGCCGCGTCCTTTGGCAGACTGGTGCGAACGGGTGAAAGCGGGGCAGGGTGCGCGGGTGTGGTCTGAAGGTGGCGATCTTCCTCGGTGCGGTCGTCGTGCTGACGGCGGGGGTCGTCGTGGTGGTGGTGCTGACGCGCAGCCCGGTGCGGACGCCGGGCTGCACCGTGGCGCTGCCCGGGCAGGCGTCGTACACGTTCACGCCCGAGCAGATGGACAGCGCCGCGACGATCGCGGGCGTCGGGACGAAGCTCGGCCTGCCGCCGCACGCGGCCACCGTCGCGCTGGCCACCGCGTTGCAGGAGTCGAAACTGCGCAACCTCGAAGGCGGTGACCGCGACTCGGTCGGGTTGTTCCAGCAGCGGCCCAGCCAGGGCTGGGGCGCGGTCGCGCAGCTGCGCGACCCGGTCTACGCGGCGACGGCGTTCTACGAGAAGCTCGAAAAGCTGCCGGGCTGGGAGACGCTGCCGATCACCGAGGCGGCCCAGGAGATCCAGCGCTCGGGCGTCCCGGACGCGTACGCGCAGTGGGAGCCGCAGGCGCGGGCCATGGCGGCGGCGTTCGCCGGCCAGTTCCCGGCCGCGATGACGTGCCGCAACCTGACCTTGGCGGCCCCCGGCGACCTCGCCACGACGGCGACGAACGAGCTGGGCACGGCGCGGTTGAGCGGCGCGCACCCGGCCGCGCAGGGGTGGGCGTACGCGAGCTGGCTGGTCGGCCGCGCGGAGGCGCTGGGCGTGGACAAGGTGAGCTTCGCCGGCCAGACGTGGACGGCGGAGTCCGGGGCCTGGGCCCAGGACCCCGCCGCCGGTCCGGACCTGGCGCTGCACCAGGCCCCGGCCCCCCAGCCCAGCCAGTAGCGGCACTTTCACGTGAAAGTGACCTGGAGTGCGCGCTCCGGGTAGCTTTCACGTGAAAGCTCCGCTCAGGGGACGAGGATCGCGCGGCCTCGGATGCGGCCCGCGTCGAGGTCGTCGAGCGCCGTCTGGAACTCCTCCAGCCGGTAGCGGGCCGTGTGCAGCTTCACCCGGCCCTGCGCCGCCAGCACCATCAGCTCGCACAGGTCGTTGTACGACCCCACCAGGTTCCCGATCAGGTTGATCTCCGTCGAGATGATGTCGATCGTCGGGACGTCGATGTTCTCGCCGTAGCCGACGACGTGGTAGTCGCCTGCCCGCCGCAGCATCGCGATCCCGTCGCGCGTCGCCCCGCCCTCACCGACGAAGTCGATCACCGTCTCCGCGCCGTGGCCGCCGGTCAGGTCGAGCACCTGCGACACCTGCGAGCCGTCGCCGGTCACGCCGTGGTCGGCGCCGATCGACACCGCCAGCTTCACCGCGTCCGGGTTGCGGTCGACGACGATCAGCTCCGCCGCCGTAATCGCCTTGAGCACCTGGATCCCGATGTGCCCGAGCCCGCCCGCGCCGATCACGACGCACTTGTCGCCCGGACGCAGCCGCCGCGCCGCCTTCGCCGCCGCGTGGTACGCCGTCAGACCGGCGTCGGCCAGTGCCGCGACGTCCGCCGGCACCAGGGAGTCGTCGATCTTGACGACGCTGCGGGCCGACGTCTTCAGATACTCCGCGTACCCGCCCGCGGTGTCGATGCCGGGGAACCGCGACTGTTCACAGTGGACGTCGTCGCCGAAGCGGCACGCCCGGCACAGCCCGCACGTGATCAGCGGGTGCACTATCACCTTGTCGCCCTCGGCGACGTTCGTGACCGCGCTGCCCACCGCGTGCACCCAGCCCGCGTTCTCGTGCCCGATCGTGTAGGGCAGCGTGACGCCGGACTTCTCCTTCCACTGCCCTTCCAGGATGTGCAGGTCGGTGCGGCAGACACCGGCGCCGCCGATCCGGACGAGCACGTCGTACGGCCCGGTCACCTCCGGCGCCGGGACGTCGGTCATCTCCAACGGCGAGTCGTACCCGACGACCTGGACCGCTTTCATGCTGTTGCCTCCACGGGAGTTTCGGGGTAACGGGTGCGGAGCAGGCCGCGGCAGAAGTGCGAGTTGCCCTCGATGGAAATGCGGACCGAGCGAGCGAACCGCAGCCGCAACGGGATTTCCTCGCGGGGGAACGGGGTTCCGTCGTGATCGACCAGCACGGGCGACGACGGGTCGGAAGACAGCCCGAGCGCCGCCCGCCGCCGCAGCAACGCCTGAGAAGACGCGGTGTCCGGCAGGTCCGCGAGCGTGACGCCGTGCAGGTCGACGTCCTCGTCCGCGCGCAGCAGCACCGTGAGCGCGCGTTCCATCGCGGCCTGGTGGGCCTTGCGGCGGAAGATCTCCCGCAGTTCTTCCAGATCCTGGTCGGCTTCGTGGCCGAACGTCCCGCGGTACCCCGCGTCCGCGGCGAGACCGGCGTTGATGAGGTCCGAGTCGTGGTGGTCGTCCAGCTCCACCACGACTTCCGTCGTCCACGGCAGCGCGGTCAGCACGTCTTTGGCGTCCGACGCCATGAGGTAGGCGAAGTTCGGCGCGCAGAACGACGTCGGCAGTCGCAAGTGGACGGTCACCCGCCCGCCGTCGACGTCGAGGGACTTGACGAAGCCGAGGTCGGTGATGGGCTCGTCCAGCTCGGGGTCGAGAACCGCGTCCAGCGCGGTGTGGGCGTCCACGTCAGGCCACCGAGACGGCCTGCGGCTCGACCGGCGCGAGCTGCAGCTCGGAAGGAACCGGGATGTCGTACATCGCCGCCGCGTTGAGCCCGAGGATCTTCTTCTTCTGGTCGACGGTCAGCGGCGCGTACTCCGGCATGTCCTCGGGGATCTGGAAGTCGACGAACCGCTCGATCAGCCACTTCGGCGTCCACAGCGCGTAGTCGCTGGAGAACTGGATGCGGTCCTCGTCCAGCCAGTACAGCAGCTCGCCGATGATCTGCGCGAAGTACCGCGGCCGCGTGTGGATGAACGGGATGGCCACCGCGAGTCCCGCGTGGACGTTCGGCTCCTGCGTCGCGATCCAGCAGAAGTCCTCCAGCCGCGGCAGCCCGCAGTGCTCGACGACGAAGTTGAGGTCGGTGAAGTCGGTCGCGGCGTGGTCGACGTCGGCGACGTCGAAGGCGTCGCGGTCCAGCGGCCGGATCGTCGGTCCTTTGTGGACGTGGATGTTCTTGATCCCGAGTTCCTGGCAGGCCTCGAAGTACTTGTACGTCCACTTGTCGTCGAGTTTGTAGCCGCGCGAGTCGCCCTGCCATTCGGCGGTGTAGAGCTTGACGCCCTTGAGATTGAACCGCTCCGCGTCCCGGCGCAGCTGGTCGATCCCGGCCTGCTCGAAGCGCGGGTCGAAGAAGTGGTTGTAGGTCAGCTTGCCCTTGTGCTTCTGCGTCAGCGCGAAGGCTTCCTCGGTCTGCCCGAAACCGTTCTCGTAGAACGCGCCGAGGTACGCGGGCTGGAAGATCGCGTGGTCGACGTACCCGTTCTCGAACAGGTCGCGCATCAGCCGCTCGCCGCCCTGGTAGAGGTAGTCCTCGTAGGGCCAGACCTCGGACTCGGGGCTGAGGTTGCGGTGGTAGTCGTAGAAGCAGTCGATGAACTGCTTGCCGTGGACGTTCCGCTGGTTCTCCGGGCGCGCGTCCCAGAGCGCCACGTGGGCGTCCACGATGAAGTACGTCTCGCCGTCCTTGCTGTACATGCGGTCCTCCACGGTTGGCTCGGTGGAGGCGACGCTAGGGACGTCGGGGCTGGTCAGGGACCCGTCCGGTGTCTCGATATGAGACAGCTCGGGCCGCCGCCTCCCGGGCGGCGGACGTAGGCTGGACGACGTCCGACGCAGCGGCGCGTCCGGAGGAGGTCGAGTGGAGAACCCGCAGGTGTCCGTCACGCGGTCGTTCGACGCGGCCCGGCTGCGGGCGTCCTGGCAGCGCAGCGAGCGCTACGGCGTTCCCGAGGACGAGGTCCTGCCGGTGTTCTCCGGCGCGGTCGACACCGGGTCGCTGCTCTACGAGTGCGGCACCGAGGTGCTGCGCGGGCTGCAGGCGACGCTGGCCAACGAGCCGATCAGCCTGATGATCACCGACAGCGAAGGCCTGGTGCTGAGCCGGCTGTGCACGGACGCGTCCATCAACCGCTCGCTCGACAAGGTGCACCTGGCGCCCGGCTTCTACTTCGCGGAGAGCAACGCGGGCACCAACGGGCTCGGCCTGGCGCTCGCCGACCGGGCGCCGTCGCTGGTCCGGGCGAGCGAGCACTACTGCACCGACCTGCGCGGCTACACCTGCGCGGCGGTGCCCGTGCTCGACCCGCTCACCGGGTCGCTGGCCGGCAGCGTCAACCTGACCACCTGGTCGGAGCAGTCCTCGGAGCTGCTGCTGGCGCTCGCGCAGGCCGCGGCCGGCAACACCGCGGCGCTGATGCTGGCCCGCGCGTCCGGGCGGATCGCCCGGCCGACCCCGCGCGGCGAGGTCTTCCGCGTCTACGCCGACCGCGTCGACCCGGGTGACCTGCCGCGGCTATCACCCGCCTGGACCACGGCGGTCGGTTCGGCGCAGGCGGCCTTCGCGGCGGGCCGGGTCGTCGCGGTCGTCGGTGAGCCGGGCGCGGGCAAGACGGCGCTGGCGTCGCTGGCCCGGCGGCAGCTGCGGCCGCGTGAGCGCGTGCTCAACGCGCGCCCGCCCGCGCCCGACGACGTCGACACGTGGCTGACGTTGTGGACGCCGGAGCTGGCCAAGGAAGGCACGTGCGTGATCGTGTCCGGCGTCGAGGCCCTGCCGGCGTGGGCGGCGGAGGAGCTGGCGCGGCGGTTCGCCGAGGTGCGCGGCGACGGGCCGCCGCCGTTCGTGCTGACGGCCGAGGACGCCGGAGCGGTGCCGCCGGCGCTGCGGCCCCTGGTCGACCGGGTCGTCGAGGTCCCGGCGCTGCGGTTCCGCCCGGACGACGTCCTCCCGCTGGCCCACCACTTCGTCCGCCGCGACCGCGGACGCGACATCACGTTCACTTCGGCGGCTTCGCGGGCGTTGGCGGCGTACGACTGGCCGGAAAACGCGAAGCAGCTTCGGCGGGTTGTGCGCGAAGCGGCTTCGCGGTCCGACGTGGTCGATGTGGGGCACCTGCCGGCCGAGGTGTTCAGCGCGGTGGGACACCGGTTGAGCCGGCTGCAGGCGCTCGAAAGGGACGAGATCGTCCGGTGCCTGGCCGAGCCCGGGGCAACGGTCGTGCAGGCGGCGGGAAAGCTCGGCATGGGCCGGGCGACGCTCTACCGGAAGATGGCGCAGTACGGCCTCAACGCGCGGCAGCTGAAGTCGTAGGCGGGCCTGGGCACGTGCGCGGCGGCAGGTGACATGGGCAGGTGTGTGACGGGCGGCGGCGTGGGCGGGCCGGGGCAGGTGCGCGACGGGCGGCGCCGTGGGTGGCATGGGGCGGCGCGTGGCGCGCGGCGTCGGTCCTCGGCCGGAGGCGAAGCCTGCGCCGGTCAGTGTTCGGTGGCCGGCGGTGTAGGCGGGCCGGTATGCGGCGGCCGAAGGTGCAGGCGGGCCCGGTGCGCGGCGGCTGGTGACGTGGGCGGCATGAAGTCGGCGTGTGGCGGCCGGCGGCGCGGGGTGGCGTGGGTCGGCGCGCGGCTGGTGGTGCGGGTCGGCTCCTGGCGGGGTGGCGTCGGTCTCCGGCCGGAGCCCCAGCCACCGCCGGTCAGCGGTCAGCGGGCGGCGGCTGGGGCCTCGGCCGTGGTGCGGGTCGCCTGCGCCCAGCGGACCGCCGGGCCCATCGCCGCGCCCGCGGTCAGGAACACCGCGCCCAGCAGCAGCCAGCCCGGCAGGCCCCAGCCGACCACGACCGTGCTCAGCAGCACCGGCCCGACCGCGCGCGCCACCGACACCCCCGTGCCGAAGAACCCCTGGTACTGCCCCTGCCGGTCGGCCGGCGCCAGCGCGAAGCCGATCTCCCACGTGCCCGCCGACTGCAGCATCTCGCCGAACACCTGCACCACCGCGCCCACGACCAGCACCGCGAACGCCGTCCACGGCGACGTCCCGGCCGCCGCCAGCGCGAACGCCACGCAGGACGCCAGCAGCAGCACCCCGGACCGGCGGACCATCCGCGCCGCCGCGCCGATGCTCGCCAGCCGCCCCGCCACGCGGACCTGCAGCAGCACCACCACGACCGTGTTGAGCACGAACAGCGCGGACACCGTCCAGCCCGGCGCGGCGGTCCGCTCGACGATCCACAGCGGGATCGCGACGCTCAGCAGCGGCATCCGCAGCAGCAGGACCGCGTTCAGCAGCGTGACCAGCGCGTACGGCCGGTCACGCAGCACCGCCAGCTTCGGCTCCCCGGCCCGCGGCGCTGAGGGCGCCACGGGCGGGAGCGCGACCATGAGCACCGCCGTCACGACGAAAGCCGCGGCGTCGAGCGCGAAGACCGAGATGTACGCCGACGCCGTGTCGGCCGAAAGCGCGAGGCCGCCCAGACCGGCGCCGATCGCCAGCCCCGCGTTGCCCGCCGACTGCAGCTGGGCCCGGATGCGCGTCCGGCGTCGCGGATCGGCGAGCGCGGCCAGCAGGGCCTGCCGGACGGCGGCCAGGCCGGTCTGGCAGCTGCCGTAGAGGCACGCGGCGAGCACGAACAGCAGCGGCGTGCGGACGAACGGGAACACCAGGATCGACGCGCTCGTGGCCAGCGCCAGCAGGATCGCGCAGCCGCGGGCGCCGTGGCGGTCGGCGAGGTGGCCGAGCGGCACACCCGCGACCGAGCCCACCGCCCAGCCGAGCGTCAGGCCCAGCCCGACCTGCGCCGGGGTCAGCCCGGCGACCCGCGTGAAGAAGAGAACCGAGCAGGTCAGGAAGGCGCCGTCGCCGAGCGAGCCGGCCAGCTGGGCGGTGGCGAGCAGCCGGGCGGGGCGGTCCTGGGTCAGCGTCATGGACCTACCGTAGATCGGGACTTGGCCCGATCCCAGATCCAATTCCGTCGAATCGGGTTGGGCCAATATAGGCTCGCCGGATGGACTTCCACGTCAGCCTGGCCGGCCGCGGCGACCTGTCCGTCCGGATCTACCGGCAGCTGCGGGACGCCGTGCTGGACGGCCGGCTGCGGGCGGGCGAGCGGCTCCCGCCGACGCGGGAACTGGCGCGGCGCCTGGCCGTCTCGCGCAACACCGTCGCGGTCGCCTACGACCGGCTGACCGCCGACGGCTTCCTGACCGGCCGCGTCGGCGCCGGGACGTACGTCAGCGGTTCGCTGCCTACACCCAAGCCGCGTACGGCGCCGCCGACGCGGGGTCCGCGGCCGAAGGCGATCTGGCGTTCACTGCCGGCGCCGGCCGCCGCGGTGGTGGACGCCCTGGAGTTCGACTTCCGCGTCGGCGTCCCCGATCCGGCGTTGTTCCCGCTCGAGACGTGGCGGCGGCTGCTCGGGCGCGAGCTGCGGACCGGCTTCGCTCACTACGTCGACCCGGGCGGCCACGCGGGGCTGCGCGCGGCGATCGCGCGCCACGTCGGCGTTTCCCGGTCGGTGCGCGCCGGCGCGGACGACGTGCTCGTCACGCAGGGGGCGCAGCAGGCCCTCGACCTGCTGTGCCGCGTGCTGCTCTCGCCGGGCGACCGCGTCGCCATCGAGGAACCCGGTTACCGGCAGGCGAGACTGCTGTTCGCTTCGCACGGCGCCGAAGTCGTCGGGGTGCCGGTGGACGGCGAAGGCCTTGACGTCTCGGCGCTGCCTTCGCGGACGAAGCTGGTGTACGTGACGCCGTCGCACCAGTTCCCGCTCGGCACGCCGATGTCCCTGGCCCGCCGCACGGCGTTGCTGGCGTGGGCCGAGCGGGCGGACGCGGTCGTCGTCGAGGACGACTACGACAGCGAGTTCCGGTTCTCCGATCGGCCCCTGGAGCCGCTGCAGAGCCTGGACCGCGGCGGGCGTGTGGCGTACGTCGGGTCGTTCTCGAAGACGCTGCTTCCCATGCTGCGCCTGGGTTTCCTGGTGGCTCCTCCGTCGTTGCGCGAGGCGTTGCGGACCGCGCGTCAGCTTTCGGACTGGCACGGCGACGTCCCGGCCCAGGCGACGCTGGCCCGGTTCGTCGACGAAGGCTTGTTCGCCCGCCACATCCGGCGCGCCACCAAGGTGTACGCGGAACGCCACGAGCGTCTGGTGTCCACTGTGGACGAATTGTTCGCGGGCCGGCTCCGGGTGGTGCCGTCGGCGGCGGGGCTGCACGTGTGCGCGCTGGCCGGCTCCGACGTGGAGCCGATCGCCGCGCGGGCGTCGGTCGCCGGGGTGGCGGTGCAGACCCTTGCCGACCTGTGCGGCGGGTCGCCTCCGCCGGGGTTGGTGCTGGGCTACGGCTCGATCCCGGTCGAGAGGATCGGCGACGGGCTCGCGGCGCTGGACGCGGCCTGGGGCTCGACGTAGTGGTCCGTCCGCCGCCGGGCCGCGATCGCCAGGCCGCCCGCGCCGGTCGCCACCGCCGTGGCCACGACCAGCAGCCAGCCGTGGCGGAAGTCCGTCAGGTCCGGGGTTCCCGCGAAGATCGCCACCAGCACCGCCGTCCCCAGGACCGTGCCGATCTGGCGCGTCGTGTTGACCATCGACGAACCCGCGCCCCAGCGTGCCGGGTGCAGGACCGTGCCGACGACGCCCGACAGGCTCGGCAGGATCAGCCCGACCCCGATGCCCGTGAGGAGCTGGCCGGGCAGCATCGAGGCGGCGTAGTCGGGCGTCGAACCCATACGCAGCAACCAGATCAGCGCGCCAGCACCGAAGGAGACGCCGCCGAGGGCGACCACCGGGCCCGGGCCGAAGCGGTGCACGAACCGGCCGCCGAGGATCGACACCGGCACCACCATCAGCGGTCCCGGCGCCAGTGACAGTCCGGCCACCAGGATCGAGTCGTGCCAGACGGACGTCAGGAACAGGACGTTGCCGAACAGCATCGCGGCGAACCCGGCGGCGAACACGCCGGTCGTCACGCACGCCAGCCACAGCGTCGGGACGCGCAGGGCCGGCAGGTCCAGCACCGGCACGGCGTGCCGCGCCGAGCGCACCGGCACCCAGGCCAGCGCGACGACGGCGATCGCGAAGGCGAGCAGGACGGGCTTCGCGGTCCAGCCGCGCTCGGGTGCTTCCACCAGCGCGTAGGCGAGGGCGCCGACGCCGGCGAGCAGGCCGGCCGCGCCGAGCAGGTCCGGGACGCCGGTGGTGGTGTCCCGAGACTCGCGCAGCACGCGCGGTCCGGCGAGCAGGGTCAGGGCGCAGATCGGCAGGTTCACCAGGAACACCCACCGCCACGACGCCTCGACGAGCAGGCCGCCGACGGGCGGGCCGAGCGCGGCGGCCGCGGCGCCGACGGACGCCCAGACCCCGACCGCCATCGGCCGCCGGTGGGCGGGGAACGCGGTCAGCAGCAGGGCCAGCGACGTCGGCATGACGAGCGCGGCGCCGACGGCCTGCACGGCCCGGAAGGCGACGAGCAGCGGAATGGACGGCGCGACGGCGCAGGCGGCGGAGGCGAGCGTGAAGACGGCGACACCGAGCAGAAACAGCCGTTTCCGGCCGTAGCGGTCGGCCAGCCGTCCGGCGGGCGCGAGGCAGGCCGCGAACAGGACGGTGTAGCCGTTGAGGACCCAGGAGAGCGTGGCGAGGCCGTCGCCGGGGAAGGCGGCCCGGATGCCGGGGAACGCGATCGTGACGATGAACGTGTCGAGGCTGGCGAGGAACGCCGCCGTCGAGACGACCAGCAGCACGAGGCCGGGCTTCGGCGCGGTGTCGGTCATGGTCCTCCTAGGTTTGAAAAAGCAACCTAGCCGGAGGGTGTGGGTCTCAACAAGAGACTGAGCTGTTCGGAGCGAGATAGGTCACGTGGAGCCGGGAGGGTGCGAGGTGGAGGGGCTCGGGTGGCCGGGTGCTCCGGGGGCCGGGGTGGGTGGCGCTCGGCCGGAGGTGCAGCGAACGACGCATTCGGGACCTCCGGCGCCGCGAATGCGACTTTCGCAGCACTTCGTGGGCCCGGAGGTGGGGCGGGCGGACCAGCCGGCCGCGACCGCGCGAGGCGGAAGTGGGCCAAGAGCCCCCTTGCCGGGCGGGCGGACCAGCCCGACGGCCGCGACCGCGCTGGGCCGGAGTGCCGCGAAGGACGCATTCGGGACCTCCGCCGCCGCGAATGCGACTTTCGCGGCGTTCCAGGGGGCAGCTCAAGCCGCCGCGGCCTGGGCCTCCGCCCGCGCCTTGATCGCCGCCAAGGTGTGCTCGATCGACCGCACGTTGTACCCCGGCCGATCCGCGCGCCCCGTCACCCGCGGCCCCATGAACTTCCGGACCACCCAGCTGCCGATCCGGTACCAGTTCTCGGTGACCCGGCAGCCGTCCGCCGTCGGGGTCAGTACGTACTCCCACCGCGACACCCGTGACCCGATCGGGGTTCGCACGTCGAACGCGAACCGGTGCCGCTCCTCGAACGCCACGACGCGGACCCGCGTCCACCACTGCAGGTCGCCGTTGCGGTTGCGGCCGCGGAAACGTGCTCCCAAGCCCGGCTCGTCGAGCCAGCGGCCGCCGATGTTCTCCGGGCTCAGCTCGCCCATCCGGGGCAGGTCGGTGACCCACGACCACACCGTGCCCGCGTCGGCCGGGACGTCGGTGGCGCGGGAAATCGTCGGTTCCACGCCTCGACGGTGACAGTGCCGCCGGGTGCCCGGCAAGGGGTTCGGGCGGAGTCCGCAGCGGAGGAGATCCGGCGGTGAAAAACTCCCGCCCGCCACCTGGGTTGCCGACCCGGGGTTCTGGGTATCTCGCGCGCGGAGGAGTGTCCCGATACGGAGGGTGCGGTGGTCAGCGTGATCCCGATCGAGGTGGTCGGAATGGCCGTCCCGGTGCCCGGCGAGGCGCCGCTGATGCTGCTGCGGGAGCCGGACGGGGCGCGCCGCTGGCTGGCGATCATGATCGGGTACGGCGAAGCCGAGGCCCTCGTGCGGGCGCGTGAGCAGATCGCGCAACCGCGCCCGGGGACCATCGAGCTGCTCGGCGACGTGCTCGCGGCGTTCGGCCAGGGCGTCGCCGCGGTCGAGCTGACCGAGGTGCGGGACGGGATCTTCTACGCCGACCTCGTGCTCGCCTCCGGTACGCGCGTGTCGGCCCGCCCGAGCGACGCCGTCGCGCTCGGCCTGCGCCAAGGCGCGCCGATCAGCGTCGCCGAAGAGGTGCTCGACGTCGCGTCGGTGCAGCTGGAGGTCGAGCAGGAGGCCGAAGGCCCCGCCGCCGACGTGCTGGACACCGAGGCCGAGGTCGCCCGCTTCCGCGCCGAACTCGACGGGCTGCGTCCCGAGGACTTCGACGACCTGTAGAGAATCGTCTCCCGTACCCCAGTGACGGGAGAGCCATGCCGGACTTCGTGACGAACACCGAGCCGCACCGGCGTGAGCTCCTGGTGCACTGCTACCGGATGCTGGGCTCGGTGCACGAGGCCGAGGACCTGGTCCAGGAGACGCTGGTCCGCGCGTGGAAGGCGTGGGACGGCTACGACCCGGCCCGCGCGTCGGTGCGCACCTGGCTCTACCGGATCGCGACCAACGCCTGCCTGACGGCGCTGGAAACCCGGTCCCGGCGGCCGCTGCCGTCCGGGCTCGGCCGGCCGAGCGACGACCCGGACGCGCCGCTGACGCCGTCGTTCGAGATCCCGTGGCTGCACCCGTTCCCGGACGCGCGCCTCGACGACCCCGGCCTGCGCCTGGCCCGGCGCGGCACGCTGCGGCTGGCTTTCCTCGCGGCGATGCAGACGCTGCCGCCGAAGCAGCGCGCGGTCCTGATCCTGCGCGAGGTCCTGGAGTTCAGCGCGGCCGAGGTGGCCGGCTTCCTGGAGACGACCCCGGCGTCGGTCAACAGCGCTCTGCAGCGCGCCCGCGCCGGCCTCGGCGACCTGACGGCGGACGAGGTGCCCGAACCGGACGACTCGGCGGTCGAGGCGGTCCTGGACCGGTACGTCCGCGCGTTCGAATCCGCCGACGTCACGGGCCTGGTCGAGCTGCTGACCGAGGACGTCGTGATGGAGATGCCGCCGGTGCCGCTGTGGTTCCTCGGCCCGGACGGCTACGGCCGCTTCCTGGAGCGGCTGTTCGCGATGCGCGGCCGCGACTGGCGCATGACGCGCGCGGCGGCGAACGGGCAGCCCGCGCTGGTGGCCTACTGCCGGGACGACACCGGGGTGTACCGGCTGCACACGCTGCAGGTCTTCACCGTGGCCGGCGGGCGCGTGGCGCACAACGTGGTGTTCGCCGATCCCGCCGTGCTGGCGCTGTTCGACCTGCCGGCCGTGCTGCCATGAGTCCACAGTAGATTCGACAGGGTTACCTGATCAGTCTACCCTGTCGATTATGACTTCGAAGAAGGCCGCGGCCGTCGCGGCCGCGCAGGACTTGCGCGTGCTCGTCGGCCGGCTGCGGCGGCGGATGATGGACGCGACGGCGGTCGGTGGCCTGACCTCCGCGCAGGCTTCCGCGCTGGCCCGGCTCGCGATCACCGAGCCGACGACGGCGAGCGTGCTGGCCGGCGGCGAGAAGGTGCGCCCGCAGTCGATGGCGGCGACCGTGGCCGCGCTGGCGAAGCTCGGCCTGGTCCGCCGCGAGGCCGACCCGGAGGACGGCCGCCGCCAGCTGCTCTTCCTCACGGCCGAAGGACGCGAGTACGCCCAGGGGGCCCGCGCCTCCCGGCACGAATGGCTGGCCCGGACCCTCGCCGACGGGCTCACCGAGGACGAGCTGGCGGTGGTGACCGAGGCGGTCGCCCTGCTCGGCCGGGTCGTCGAATCGTGACGGCCCGGCCGGGGACGCGGGACGGGTTCGACCGCAAGCTGCTGGCCCCGCTCGTCTCGGGCGCGGTGCTGAACCCGGTCAACTCGACCGTCATCGCGGTCGCGCTGGTGCCGATCGGCGTCGCGTTCGGCGCCCCGGCCTCGGCGACCGCGTGGCTGATCTCCGCGCTGTACCTCGCCACCGCCGTCGGGCAACCGGTGGCCGGGCGGCTCATCGACACCTACGGGCCGCGCCCGGTGTTCCTGCCGGCGACGGCGCTGGTCGGCCTGGCCGGCGTGCTCGGCACGCTCGCGCCGAACCTGGGGTGGCTCATCGCCGCCCGGGTCGTCCTCGGCTTCGGCACGTGCGCCGGCTACCCGGCGGCGATGCGGCTCATCCGCGACGAGAGCGACCGCACCGGCCGCGACAGCCCCGCGTCCGTGCTCACCGTGCTGGCCATCTCCACCCAGACGATCTCGGTGATCGGGCCGGCCCTGGGCGGCCTCCTGATCGGTGTCGGCGGCTGGCGCACGACCTTCGCCCTCAACATCCCCATCGCGCTGGTCGCGTTCGTCCTCGGCGCGCGCCGTTTCCCCGGGGCGCCCAAACCCGCGGCGAAGGGGTCGTTCGACCTCGATCTGCCCGGCATGGCGCTGTTCGCGGGCTCGCTCGTCGCGGTGCTGCTGTTCCTGATGCACCCGGGTGCGGGGGACCGGTACCTGGCGGTCATCGCCGTCGCGGGGGCGGCGGGCTTCGCCGTGCGCGAGCTGACCTGCGCCCACCCGTTCATCGACCTGCGGCTGCTCGGCCGCAACGGCCCGCTGCTGCGGACCTACGGCCGGGCGCTGCTGGCCTACGTCATCGCCTACAGCTTCCTCTACGGCTACACGCAATGGCTCGAACACGGGCGTGGCCTGTCCGCGGCCGAGGCCGGGCTCGCCACCCTGCCGCTGTTCGCGACCGGGATCCTCGTGTCGCTGATCAGCGGGCGCCGCGAGCAGGTGCGCGGCAAGCTCGTCGTCGCCGCGCTCGGGCAGCTCGCCGGCTGCGCGCTGCTGCTGACGCTGGACTCTTCGGCCGCCGTCTGGCTGCTCGTCGTGGTCGCGCTCGTGGCCGGGATCCCGCAGGGGCTCAACAGCCTCGCGCTGCAGAACTCCGTGTACCACCAGGCGAATCCCGCCGACATCGGCGCGTCGGCCGGGCTGCTGCGCACCTTCGGCTACCTCGGCGCGATCGTCTCTTCGGCGCTGCAAGGCGCTTTCTACGGACCCGCCGCCGAAACCGGCGGCCTGCACGACCTCGCGCTGCTGCTGCTCGGCATCGGCGTGGTGTTCCTCGCCGTCACCGCGTTCGACCGATCCCTGTCCCAGCGCACCACCCCACCCGGAAAGGACGAAACCCGTGCTTGACCCGAACCGCACCGCCCTGCTCGTCATGGACTACCAGGAGGGGATCGTCGGGCAGCTGCCCGGCACCGGCCCGCTGCTCGACCGCGTCGCCGGCGTCGTCGACGACGTCCGCGGCCGCGGCGGGCACGTCGGCTGGGTGCGCGTCGCCTTCGAGGACACCGAGTTCGACGCGATACCCGAAACGAGCATGTTCGCCCCGATCGCCGCCTCCGCCGACCTCCGCGCGGCGATGCACGCGGATGCGCCCGGCACACAAATCCACCCGAAGTTCGCTCCGCACGCCGACGACGTCCAGGTGCGCAAGATCCGCGTCGGCGCGTTCTCCACCACGGACTTGGCGGCGCAGCTGGAGAAGCGCGGCATCACGACGCTCGTCCTCGCCGGGCTCAGCACCAGCGGCGTCGTGCTGAGCACGGTCCGCGAGGCGATGGACCGCGACTACCGGATCGTCGTCCTGCGCGACGCGTGCGGCGACCGCGACCAGGCCACGCACGACTTCCTGACCGGCACGGTGTTCCCGCGCACCGCCACGGTCGTCGACGTGGCCGGGCTCGGCGACCTCTGGGACGTCCAGTAGGTTCGCTGCGTGCCCCGTCCCGCGACCGTGCCCGAGGCGGTGCTGCGCGTCTCGATCGTGGAGCGGCTGTTCGCCCGCGCGGACGACGACCGCCCGCTGTTCACCCACCAGGACCACAGCCACGACGCCGAGCACACGGTGACGTGGGCCGAGTTCGCCGCGCGGGTCCGCGTCGTCGCCGGCGAGCTGCGCCGGGTCGCCGAGCCGGGGGAGCGGGTCGCCGTCCTCGCCGGGCAGGAACTGGCGTACCCGCTCGCGTTCTTCGGCGCCCTCGCCGCCGGCCTGATCGCCGTCCCGCTGATGCCGCCGGGCAACCGCGCGCAGGCCGAGCGGCTCGGCGGGGTGCTGGCCGACTCCGGCGCGCGGGTGTGGCTGACGTCGTCGGCCGCGGCGGCGCGGGTCCGCGAGTTCGGCGACGCGGGCGACCTCCTGGTCGTCGACGAGCTGAGCGGGCCGGGCGCCGACCCGGTGCCGGTCGCGCCGGAAAGTCCCGCGTACCTGCAGTACACGTCGGGCTCGACGCGGGAGCCGGCCGGCGCGGTGATCCCGCACCGGGCGATCGTCGCGGCCTGCTGGCAGGGCAGCCGGGCCTACGCCGTGGACGAGGGCACGACCTGCGCGGGCTGGATCCCGTTCTTCCACGACATGGGCCTGATCCAGCTGCTGTGCCTGCCGGTCTTCGCCGGCGGGCGCGCGGTGTTCATGGCGCCGGCCGAGTTCGTGCACCGGCCGGCGCGCTGGCTGCGGCAGCTCGCGGACTACCCCGCGGTGTTCACCGCCGCCCCGAACTTCGCCTACGACCTCGCGGCCGAGGCCGGCGCCGAAGCCGGCCTCGACCTGTCGGACGTGCGGGTCGCGCTCAACGGCGCCGAACCCGTCCGGCCCCGCACGGGCGAGCGCTTTCTCGAGGTGTTCGGCCCGCACGGCTTCCGGCGCGAGGCGTACCGCCCGTCGTACGGGCTGGCCGAAGCCACCGTGTACGTCGCGAGCGCGGGGCCGGAAGGGCCGAGCGGCGCGGTGTTCGACCGCGAGACGCTCGCGCAGGGCCGGGCCGTCGAAACCGTCGACGGCCAGGAACTGATCTCCGTCGGCCGGCCGATCGGGCAGGACGTGCGGATCGTCCACGAAGGACGGGAACAGCCGGAAGGCCTTGTCGGCGAGATCTGGATCCGCGGTCCCAACGTGGCCACCGGCTATTGGAGGCGCGGCGACGCGGCCGCGTTCGACGCCACGCTGGACGGTGCCGGCGGCTGGCTGCGCACCGGCGACCTCGGGGTCGTGCACCGCGGCGACCTCTACGTCACCGGCCGGCTCAAGGACCTCATCGTCGTCGACGGCCGCAACTTCCACCCGCAGGACATCGAGGCGGCGGCGGGCGAGGCCCACCCGGCCGTCCGCCGCGACCGCGTCGCCGCGTTCGGCGTCGCCGACGAGCACGGCGAAGGCGCGGTGGTGGTGGCCGAGTGGGCCCGAGATGCCGACGCCGACCTCAAAGAGGTGACCCGGGCGGTGCTGCGCGCGGTGTCGCGCGAGCACGATCTCACGCTCCGTGCGGTACATCTGGTCCCTTCCGGCGGACTTCCGCGCACATCGAGTGGCAAGGTCGCCCGGTCGGCGGCGAAGGCACGTTATGGTGGCGCCCGTGGGTGATCACCGCGCCGAGGTCACGAAGGTCGTCAGCGAGACCTTCCGGCTCGACCCGGCCCTCGTCGAGCCCGACGCGCCGCTGGAGGAGCTGGGCATCGACTCGAAGGGCCGGATCAAGCTCCTCGCGGCGCTGGAGGTCTACTACGGCGTGACGATCGACCTGGACCAGCTCGATCGGTTCACCGACGTGGGTTCGGTGGCCGCCGTGCTCGCGGAAGCCCTGGGAACTGGCGGACCTACAGGAGAGGCTCGGAAATGAGCGGCGGGGGGTACACCGCGACGACGGAAGCGTTGTCGACGGCGTCCAAGACCATCGGGGACCTGGCGGAGCACCTGCTGGACGACAACCCGGACCTGCAGACCCCCCAGGTGACCGCGGAGGGGTTCGGCAAGGCGCACAACGCCCACGCGGCGAAGTACACCGCGGGCGCGCAGGCGCTGTGGGCCGCCGTCTCCGGCTACAGCAGCACGCTCGGCTCGTTCGGCACCAACCTCGGCACCGCCGGCTCGAGCTACGGCGCCAACGAGGAGAACCAGGCCGGCACGATCACGAACGCCGGGGGCTCGCTCTGATGGCCGACGAGAACAAGAAGAAGTGGTCCGACGTCAAGGCGCTGCTGGACGACCCGAGCGTCCCCGCTCAGCAGAAGAGCGCGCTGATCAGCAGCTGGCTGCGGGAGAACCCGCCGCCCCCGCCGTTCCTGTCCGACCAGGAACCGGACGAGATCAAGCAGAAGCGGCAGGAAGCCGAGAAGTACGCGAACGCGTACAACGCCAACCCGCTCTTCGCCGGGCAGTCGGTCGACGAAGCCTTCGACAAGGCCAAGTCGAGCGGCGACCAGAACTCCTACAACGAAGACCAGGAAAAGAAGGCCGTCGACGAGGGCAAGACGAAGCTCGGCGACACGAAGCCGCCCGCGTCCGCCGACGGCGGGACCACCACCGGGACGAAGACGTCCGACGAGATCTTCGACGCCGCCGCGCCCGCGCTGAAGCTGTTCGAGACCTTCGGCTCGCTGCTGGCGAAGATCCCGGCCGACTGCCGCGGCAACACGCGCGCGCTCGACCTCGACAAGGACATCCGCGCGCCGTTCGACGAGCAGCGCGGGATCAGCTTCGAGCACTTCGTCCAGGACGCCGCGCACTTCAAGACCGGCTCGGAGACGGTGGACCGGACGCTGGAGGACACCGGTTCCCAGCTCGGCAGCCTGTACAAGACGTGGAGCGGCGCGGGCGCGGACGCGGCGTCCGACACCTACAACGACAAGATCCAGCCTAAGGCCGCCAAGCTCGCCCAGACGCTCGGCAACGTCAGCGAGGCGACGACGACCACCGCGACCACGGTGTTCCAGCTGTGCAAGGGCAAGGCCGACGCCGTCATCGGCATGTACACCGACCTGGTCGGCAAGGCCGACTACACGATGGCGCAGAAGGTCGTCGCGGTCGCCAGCGGCGAGCACGGCAACGAGCAGGACCTGGCCCAGATCGCCGGCTGGATGGACCTCAACTTCGGCACCAACCTGGTCAAGACCCTCAACGACCAGGGCTGCTGCGACGGCGACGAGATCAAGAAGCACGGCCAGGACCTGGCCAAGCAGTGGATCCAGAACCAGTTCAACCCCGACATGTGGGACCGGCTGTACAAGGGTTTCGAGAAGACCTGCAAGGACACCAAGGACCTCGTCGACCAGGCTTACGACGCGCTCGACAAGGTCATGGGCGCGGTCAAGAACGAGTTCGAGGGTGTGTCGATGCCCGGCGGGTCCGGGACCGGTGGGGCCGGTGGCCCGGGTGCCGGTGGCGCGGGCGGTCCGGGTGCCGGTGGCGCCGGGGGCGGTTACGGGACGGGGAACGGTTCCGGGTCCGGCAGCGGGTCGGGTTCGGGCATTCCGGGCGGGGGTTCCGGCGGTGGCTCGGGCTCCGGTTCGGGCATCCCGGGCGGCGGCTCGGGCAGTGGCTCGGGCAGTGGCTCCGGCTCCGGCTCGGGTATCCCCGGTGGTGGCTCCGGCTCGGGCATTCCCGGCGGCGGTTCGGGTTCCGGTTCGGGCTCGGGCGGTGGCTCGGGTGCCGGGGGCGGTGGTTCGGTGCCCCCGATCCCGGACACGGACACCCCGTCGGATGCCGGGTCGACCGGTGGCGGCTCCGGTTCGCCGGGCGGTGGTTCCGGTTCACCGGGCGACGACCAGCAAGCCGCCGCGGAAGCCGCCAAGAAGCAAGCCGCGGAGGCGGCGGAAGCGGCCAAGAAGCAGGCCTCGGAGGCGCTGGGTTCGTTCGACGGCGGCGGGAGCGGCGGCGCCGGTCTCGGCGGCGGCTCGGGCGCCGGCCTCGGCGGTGGCGAAGGCCTGGGCGGTGGCTCGGGTTCGGGCGGTGGATCCGGCTCGGGTTCCGATGACACGTCGCCTTCGTCGGTGCCGCCGCCTTCGTCCAGTGGCCAGGATGCGGCGGCCGCGGCCGCCGAGGAGGCCAAGAAGAAGGCCGCCGACGCGTTGAAGGAGTTCAGCGGCCCGGGCATCCAGACCGAGTCCGGTGACGGCGCCGGTTCGGGTTCCGCGGGCAGCGGGCTCGGCGGCGGCGAAGGCTTGGGCGGCGGCTCGGGTTCGGGCTCGGGCGGTGGTTCCGGCTCGGGCGGCGGTTCCGGCGACGACGGCAAGGCGGCGGCCGAGCAGGCCGCGGAAGAAGCCAAGCAGAAGGCGGCCGACGCGTTGAAGGAGTTCAGCGGCGACGGCATCAAGACCGACTCCGGCGAAGGTGCGGGGCTCGGCGACACCGACGGCGACGGCAAGCCCGACGGCTTGGACACCGACGGCGACGGCAAGCCCGACGGTCTCGACAAGGACGGGGACGGCAAGCCCGACGGCCTGGACAAGGACGGGGACGGCAAGCCCGACGGCCTGCTCGGAGAAGACGGCAAGGACGGCGACGACACCCCCGACCACCTGAAGGTCAAGCAGGGCGACAAGACCTTCGAGATGACCGAACCCGACCACGACGGGAAGATGGACATCAAGGTCGGCGACGGGACCGACGCCGTCAAGGACTTCAAGCTGGACTGGTCCAAGGCCGCGGACGGGCAGAGTCCACAAGGGACGGACGACGCGTACTGCCCCGGCCCGGACGGCAAGATCCACATCGAGGACGGCGACCTCAAGATCACCGCCGAGCGGCCGGACGGTCCGGACGGTCCGACCGTCGTCACCGTCGACGACGGCAGCGGCAAGCCGACGACCTACACCCTCGGCGAGGACGACAAGCCGTCGGACGTCCTGGGCGACACGCCCGCCAAGAAGCTCGACGACGACCTGCCCACCCACCGCGGCACGCTCGACGACCTCGGCGGCTCGGGCGCGCACCACGGCGGCGGCCCCGACGACGGGGGTTCCGGCGCGCACCACGGCGGCGGTGGCGCCGGGGCCGCGATCGGCGGCGGCTCGCACGGCGGTGGCGGGCTGTCCTCGGCCGGCCTCGACACGCACGCCGGGCTCGGCGAGACCCCGATGACCGGCGGCGCCCACACGGGAGCCGGCGCGGGCGTCGGGCAGGCGCAGCCCGCGGCGGCGTTCGCCCCGATGGGGGCGTCGGCCGGGACCGGCGGCCAGGCGATGTCCGGGATGCCGGGCATGGGCGCCATGGGCGGGGCCCACGGCGGCGCCGGCGGCGGCGACACCGAGCGGCGCACGCCCGCGTACCGGATCGAGGGCGCGGTGTTCGACAACCTCGGTGAGCCGGGCCGCCGGATCATCGGCTCCCTGAACGACGACGAAGACCCGCCGTCCGGCCGCCGGACCTGGTAGGAGGACCCATGACCGACATCGCCGCGATGAAGGCCGAGCTGGCCGGCCTGGTGCGCGAACAGTCCGAGCGCCGCGAGCTGCGCGAGCAGCGGGGCGAGGAGATCAAGGCCCGGTCGCAGGAGTACATGACCAAGCAGGTCCAGGCGGCCGAGCGGTACGTGCAGCACGTGCGCGAGATGGCGCAGCGCAAGACGAAGTCGGGCTGGAGCACCGACCGCGGCACGGAACAGCAGTCGGCGTTCGACACGGACGCCTTCGGCGGCGAGCCGGGGGAGGCATCCCCGTTCGCGCCCTCGGCGACACCCCCGGCGGCTCGTGACGAGTCACCCCGCCGCGCGCGCCGGTCGCGGGCAGCGGAGGCCGAGGACGACTTCGACAACAACCCCTGGTGAGGGGCTGAGGGGTCGGCGGTCACAGCTCGCCCCGGTGGTTGCGGTTGCCGGAGGTCGGTCGCGATCTCTCGCGGCTGCGGTAGTGCCGGCTGGGGCGGGCGCCGGAGGTCACGGCGGTCCCGGCCGGGCAGTGGCAAACCCGGCCGCGGCGGTCACGGCTCCCGAAGGTGGGTCGCGATCTCCCGCGGCTGTGGCGGCGCCGGTCCAGCGGGCGCCGGAGGTCACGGCGGTTCCGGTCGGGCAGTGGCAAACCCGGCCGGGGCGGTCAGGGCTCCCGAAGGTCGGTCGCGATCTCCCGCGGCTGTGGCGGCGCCGGTCCAGCGGGCGCCGGAGGCCACGGCGGTCCCGGCCGAGCAGCGCCAAACCCCCGCCCGCGGCCGTCACGGCTCCCAGAGGTCGACCGCGATCTCCCGCAACCGCTCGCTGAAGATCCCACCCGGGTTCGCCCGCTCCAGCACCCCGCGCAGCCCGGCCTCGAACTCCGCGCGGCGCTCACCGAACAGGTGCGGCGCCGCGCTGGACAGCGAAAACACCCCCGCCACCACCTCGTCGGCCGTCCGTGTCACCACCCGGCCGGGCACCGTGAACCGCCGCGGCCCGCGGAAGCCCGCGCCTCGGTAGATCTCCGCCTCGCCGCCCGCCGTCCCCGCCGGCAGCGTCCCCTGGCCGGCCCGCCGGACCGAGCCGAGGTACTCCCGCACCAGCTCCGCGATCTCGCCACGCGGCACCGTCCCCTCGACACCCTCGTGCGTCGTCGCGTGGACGTGCGCGCACACGCCGCCCGGCGCCAGCATCCCGTGCACCGCCGAAGCGACCCTGGCCCGGTCGAACCAGTGGAACGACTGCGCGAACGTCACCAGCCGGAAGCGCCCCAGTCCGGCCGGCAGCTCCTCCGCGCGGCGGTGCACCCACCGGCAGGCCCCCGACAGCCGCCGGGCTTCCGCGAGCATGCCCTCGTCGGCGTCGAGCCCGACCGCCTCCTCGAACCACCCGGCCAGCAGCAGCGTCAGCGATCCCGGCCCGCAGCCGACGTCGAGCAGGCGGCCCGAACCGTCCAGCCCCAGCTCCGCCGCGAACGCCTCGGCGAGCTCCGGGGGATACGCGGCGCGACCCCGGGCGTAGTACCCGGCACTGCCCGAATAGAGGGACGGATCCCACTCCCACGCGTCGGCCACGCCCCCAGCGTAGATACTCGGGTGTCATGGACTCCGCGAACTGGTGGCGCGACGCCGTCGTCTACGAGGTCTACGTACGCAGCTTCGCCGACGCGGACGGGGACGGCACCGGGGATCTCGCGGGCCTGCGCTCGCGCCTGGGCTTCCTCGCCGACCTCGGCGTCGACGCCGTGTGGACCACCCCGTGGTACCGCTCGCCGATGGTCGACGGCGGCTACGACGTCGAGGACCACCGGACCCCCGACCCGCTCTTCGGCACCGACGCCGACGTCCTCGACCTGGTCGCCGAGGCGCACCGGGTGGGGCTGCGGCTGCTGATCGACGTCGTCCCGAACCACACCTCCGACCGCCATCCCTGGTTCCTCGCAGCCCTCGCGGGCGGGCCCGAACGCGCGCGCTACCACTTCCGGCCCGGCCGCGGCGAACACGGCGAGCTGCCGCCCACCGACTGGCGCAGCGTCTTCGGCGGCCCGGCCTGGACGCGCGCGGCCGACGGCGAGTGGTACCTGCACCTGTTCGCCCCGGAACAGCCCGACCTCAACTGGGACGACCCGGAGGTCCGCGCCGAATTCGAAGACCTGCTGCGGTTCTGGTTCTCCCGCGGGGTCGACGGCGTCCGCATCGACGTCGCCCACGGCCTGCTCAAGGACCCGGCCTTCCCCGACCTCGGCGCCGACGACGAGGAGATCGCGCGGCCGCCGGACCGCGCCGCGCACCCGCACTGGGACCTCGACGGCGTCCACGACATCTACCGCGCCTGGCGGAAGATCGCCGGCGAGTTCGGCCCGGACCGCGTGTTCGTCGCCGAGGCGTGGGTCGACCGGCCGGACCGCCTCGCCCGGTACGTGCGCCCGGACGAGCTGCACACCGCGTTCAACTTCGACTACCTGCGTTGCGACTGGGACGCGGCCGCGCTGCGCGAGGTCGTCGACCGGACCCTCGAAGCACTGCACGCGGTCGGCGCGCCTGCGACCTGGGTGCTGTCCAACCACGACGTCGTCCGGCACGTGACGCGGTTCGCGCCCGGCGGCGACCTCGCGCGCGGCCGGCAGCGGGCCCGGGCGGCGCTGCTGCTGATGCTCGCCCTGCCCGGCGGCGCGTACCTGTACCAGGGCGAGGAACTGGGCCTGGAGGAAGTCGAGGACCTGCCGGAGGAAGTGCTCGCCGACCCGACGTGGGAACGCTCGGGCCACACCCGCCGCGGCCGCGACGGCTGCCGGGTGCCGCTGCCGTGGTCGGGCACCGAGCCGCCGTTCGGCTTCGCGCCCGACGGCGTGCCGACGTGGCTGCCGCAGCCGGCCCACTGGAGCACGGCCGAAGCCCAAGCGGCCGACCCGGCGTCCATGCTCAGCCTCTACCGCACGGCGTTGGCCGAGCGGCGGGCGAATCCGGCGCTGGGGGACGGGACGCTGACGTGGCTGCCGTCGCCTCCCGGAGTGCTGTCCTTCGCGCGAGAGCCCGGGTTCCGGTGCGTGGTGAACCTGTCGGCGGAACCGGTCGGGCTGCCGGCCGGCCGGGTGGTGCTGTCCAGCGTGCCCCTCGACGGCGAATTGCCGCCCGACGCGGCGGTGTGGCTCGCCGGGAGCTGAGCGGTTCACCCGGCCGGGTCGAACCGGTGGTGTGAAACCGCGATCGGCGGGGTATCCGGTCGCGTTCGCTGCCGCTGTCCGAGCCGGAGGTCGTCCCGTGCCCGTCAAAACCGCCACCCCGCCCGCCACCGACGTCGTCGGCCTGGCGCTGGAAGTCCTTGCGGCGCAAGGCATGAGCCGCCCGGCCGCGCAGACCGCTTTGAAGGCGATGGCCCAGGAGCGGGGCCTGACGGTCGCGCGGTGCGCGGCGCTCGTCGTGGCCGCCGTCGACGGGAGGATGGGCTGACGGGCAATCGGCACGAGTAACCCGCCCGCCACGGGGAAAGCCCCTCCCACACACCGACGAGGAGGCTTTCCGTGCCCGACCACGAAGAGGACGTCATCGAGCTGCTGCAGCGGCAGCACCGCGAAATCCGGGACCTGTTCGCCACGCTGGAAACCGCCGGCGGCGACCGGCGGCGCGAGGTGTTCGCCGACCTCGTGCGGTTGCTGGCCGTGCACGAGACGGCGGAGGAACTGGTGGTGCACCCGGAGATCCGGGACCTCGAGCCCGCCGCCGGACCGGTCGTCGACGCGCGGCTCGGCGAGGAACACCGCGCCAAGGAACTGCTGAGCACGCTGCAGAAGATGGGACCCGAAGCCGACGGGTTCGACACGCTGCTCGTCCAGCTGCGCGAAGACGTGCTCGCGCACGCCGACCACGAAGAGCGCGAAGAGTTCCCGCTGCTGCGCGCCCACCGGCCGCCCGAGCGGCTGCGCGCCATGGCCGCGACCGCCAAGCTCGCCGAAGCCGTCGGCCCGACCCGGCCGCACCCGGGCGTCGAGAGCGCGACGGCGAACCTGGTGCTGGGCCCGCCCGCGGCGATCATGGACCGGGCGCGCGACCTCATCCGCGGCGCGCTGGGGAGGTGAGGGCGGTGACGTCCGAAGAACCCCGGGACCCCGAAGAGTTCGCGGAAGAGGCCGGGCTCGACCCGACCCCGCAGGAGGTCGAGGAGTACCAGGAGCTGGCGAAGAAGAACCCGCCCTGGTCGGCACCGGACTGAGTGGGTACCCCGTCGTCATGGCAGAGGGCTCGGCCCGCAAACTGCGGCGCTACCAGGAGATGCGGGACTTCGGCCGGACCGCCGAGCCGGCCGGCGGGGCCGCGGGCGGCCCGGCCGGGCACCGGTTCGTGGTGCAGCGGCACCGCGCCCGCCGCCTGCACTACGACTTCCGGCTGGAGCTGGGCGGCGTCCTGGTCAGCTGGGCGGTGCCGAAGGGCCCGACGCTGGACCCGAAGGCCCGTCGGCTGGCTGTGCACGTCGAAGATCATCCGATCGAGTACGCCGATTTCGAAGGCGTGATCCCGCGCGGCGAATACGGCGGCGGGGACGTCATCGTCTGGGACCGCGGCGAGTGGCGGCCGGTCGACGCCGACCCGGCGAAGGCGATCGAGGACGGCACCCTGCACTTCGACCTCGACGGCGAGAAGCTGGCCGGCCGGTTCGTCCTCGTCCGCACGAACCGCGGCGAGAAGGACCAGTGGTTCCTGCTGCACAAGGAGGACGACCACGCCGAAGCGGGCTGGGACGCCGAGGACCACCCGCGCTCGGTGAAGAGCGGCCGCACGAACGACGAGGTGGCGGCCGCGCCGGGCGCGTTGTGGCACGGCGACCGGCCCGCCGCACAGGCCGAGGAAGCCGTCGGGTTCACCGCCGCGACCGCCGACGAGCTGGCGGCCCTCGACGACCTCGGCGCCAAGGGCAGGTGGTCGGTCGTCGGACGCGAGCTGACGCTGACGAACCTCGACAAGGTCCTCTTCCCGCCGGCCGGCGACGGGGAGCCGGTGACCAAGCGGGACCTGATCCGCTACTACGTCACCGCCGGGCCGGTCATGCTGCCGTACCTGGCGGGCCGGCCGCTCAACACGCACCGCTTCCCGCAGGGCGTCACCGAAACCGGCTTCTGGCAGAAGGAAGTCCCGAAGCACGCGCCGGACTGGCTCACGACGTGGCGCAACGAGCGCGCGAAGGCGGGGGAGAGCCGGCGGTACGTCGTGGCGGACAGCGTCGCGACGCTGGCGTGGCTCGCGAACTACGGCGCCCTGGAGCTGCACGCCTGGACGTCGCGCGCCGCCGACGTCGACCACCCGACGTGGGTGCTGTTCGACATCGACCCCGGCCCGGAGACGTCGTTCGCCGAGGTCCTGGAGCTGGCGCGGCTGCACCGCACCGCGCTGGAGCACCTCGGCCTGACCGGGCGGCCGAAGGTCACCGGGCAGCGCGGGATCCAGGTGTGGGTGCCGATCGTCGCGCACTGCACGTTCGAGCAGACCCGCGAGTGGGCGGAAACCGTGTCGAAGACGATCGGGCGGGTCCTGCCGGACCTGGTCAGCTGGGCCTGGTCGAAGGACAAGCGCCAGGGCCGCGCCCGGCTCGACTACACGCAGAACGTGCTGAACAAGACGCTGGTGGCGCCGTACAGCGTGCGCCCGCGGCCCGGGGCGCCGGTGTCGGTGCCGCTCGAGTGGGACGAGCTGGACGACGACGGCCTCACCCCGGACCGCTGGACGATCCGGGACGTCCCGAAGCGGCTGACCGAGCGCGGCGACCCGTTCGCGGCGCTGCTCGGGATCGAGCAGAAGCTGCCGGGCCTGTGAGCTGAAGGGCACTTTCGGTGCATGTGACGGGCCGAAGGGCACCTTCCGTGCATGTGACGTAAGGAAGGTGCCCTTCAGGCGTGGACGGTTTCGAGGCCGCGGGGCTGCAGCCGGTCGAGGTCGGGGCGGGTCAGGTGCGGCCGCCCGCCCGCGTGCTCGGTTGTCGCCGCGGCCGCCGCGACCGCCAGGCACGCCGCCGTCTCCAGCGGACGGCGGCGGGTGAGCGCGGCCGTCAGCGTCGCGACCAGCGCGTCGCCCGCGCCGGTCGGGTCGACGACCTCGGTCTCCACGTGCGGCACGAACCACGACTCCGCCGGTCCGGCGAACAGGTTCCCCTGCCCGGCCACCTCCAGCACGACCAGCGACGGCCCCCGTTCCCGCAGGTCCGCCGCCGCGCGGGCCGCGCTCGCGACGTCGTCCACCGGCTGCCCGGTGAGCAGCTCGGCTTCGTGCCCGTCGGCGCGCACGACGTCGGCCAGGGCGAGCAGCTCGCCGGTGAGGTCCTGCGGGGCGCCGTCCAGCACGACGCGGGTGCCCGCGGTGTGCGCGAGCCGCGCGGCCAGCAGCGCCGCCGGGGCCGGCTGCTGCAGCTGGATGATCAGCGAACTTGCCGCCGAGATCGGCGCGGACGCGGCGAAGACGTCGGTCTCGGTCACCAGGGTCCCGTCCGGGACGTGCTCGAGGTAGCGGCGGCGGCCGTGGGCGTCGACGACGTCGATCAGGAGCGCCGTCTCGGTGCCCGGCCGGCGGACCACGTGCGACGTGCCGATCCGGTCGGCGCGTGCCTGCGCGCGCAGGGCGTCGCCGGTGCGGTCCCGGCCGACCACGCCGACCAGCGAAACGGCCACGCCGAGCTGGGCGAGCGCCACGGCCTGGTTGGCGCCCTTCCCGCCGAGCACCTCCTTCCGGTGCTTCACCGGCGCCGACGAGTCGGCATCGGGTGCGTCCGGGACCTCGACCACCAGGTCGCGGGCGATCTGCCCGACGACCACGACTTCGCTGTACATCACCGGTACCGCCGGTCGGTCATGGCGCCTCCTCGGTTGGCGAAGATCGGCTACCCCGTCCCGGGCGGCGGATAAACCGCACGTTCGGGTCGCGCGGTCGACGTGGGGGACCGCCGAAGGGGGAAGGCGGCCTGGTTCCGGCGGTGCCGGGCTCGCGAGCGGCGTCCTCTGCCCGCCGTCACCGGGTGATCCTTCGTTCCCCCGGACGGCGGTACCGATTCGTCCGCGCCCCGGATGTGGATCACCGCGTCTTCGGGTAAATCAGAGGAACGAGAACGAAAGCGAGGTTCGGGTGACCGAGACGTTGATGAACGCCGCCGACCGGTGGAGACCGCTGACCGAGCTGCTGGGTGCGCTGCTCGAGCGGATCACCGGTGAGCTGCCGGGGTGCCTCGGCGCCGGGCTCACGGTCGGCCAGGGCGGGCGGCCGCCGCGGGTGCTGGCCGTCGCGGGCGTCGCCGCCGATCTGCTGGCCGTTTCGCTGGCGCACGGCGGCCCGGTCGCCGTCGCGGCCGCCACCGGGGAGCCGGTGACCACCGACGACCTCTTCACCGACGGACGCTGGCCGGAGCTCGCCCGCGCGGTCGCCGGCCGCCCGGAGTTCGCCGCGGTCCGCGGCGCGGCCGCCCTGCCCGGTCTCTGGGAGGACACCAGCGCGTTCGTGCTGTCGGCGGCGTTTGACCGGCCGCCCGACGCTCGCGTGCTGAGCGTCCTGCGGCGCTACGAAAAGCTCACCGAGATGACGCTGGTGGTCGCCGAGACCGCCACCGCCGGCGACCCAGGCCAGACCCTCGACCTGCTGGCTTCGCGCGCCGCCATCGAGCAGGCGAAAGGCGTGGTCATGGCGGTCCGGCGGTGCTCGCCGGACGAAGCCTGGCAGACGCTGCGGCGGGCCAGCCAGGAGTTCAACGCGAAGGTCCGCGAGCTGGCCGTCGCGCTGGTCGAGCACGTCGGCGGCGGGCACGCGCCGCAGCCCGACGGCGTTCCGCAGATCCGGCCCGGCGCCTCGGCCCGGCATGCGGCCGAACGGCTCTGGTCGGCGTTCACCGCGGAATAGGGCGTTTCCGTTCCGGCGGTTTGGGTATCAAGACCCCGACCTTGATCACCCCGGAAGGCTTGCCGAACCCGTGTCCCCCACGTCCCCGGTCCCGACCCGGTCCGCGCCGCTCGCGGCGCGCCGGACGGAGTACCGCCCCGGTCTGCTCGTGCTGACCTTCGCCGGCGAGATCGACGCGCTGACCCTGCCGATCCTGGAACGCGAGCTGGCGGCGTCCCCACCGGGGACGACGGTGGTGGACCTCACGCAGGTGGCGTTCCTCGGCCTGGCCGGCGCCCGCGCGCTGGCGGCGGCCGCTCGGCTCGCGAGCACGGAGGGCCGGCGGTTCGGGGTCGTCGCGAACAGCCGCACGCTGGCCCGGCTGTTCCGGATCACCGGGCTGGCGGCGGTCGTCCCGATGTTCGCGTCGCTGTCGGACGCGCTGCGCGAGCTGCTGGCGGCCGGGGTGCGGGACACCGCCTGCTGAGCGTCGCTCAACGCGGGACCCAGCGGGCCACCAGGACTCCCGCGTCCGACCGCAGCTCACCACCGGCGTGCGCGACGACCTCCTGGGTCAGCAAGCGCGCGGTCTCCGGTGGCAGCGTCCCGCCCGCCAGGCACCGCGCCACGCGCTCCCGGCCGAACGGCGTCCCCAGCCGGTCGGTCGCCCCGGCCAGGCCGGGTGAGTACAGCGCGAGCACGTCGCCGGGCCGGAGCCGGGCGTCGGTGACCCGCGGTGGCCGCTCGAAGCCGACGGCCGCCGACCCCGTCTCCGGCAGCACGGCCCCACCCCGGACGATCAGCGGGGCCGGGTGCCCGGCGCCCAGCCACCGCACGTCGCCGGTCACCAGGTCCAGCTCCGCGAGCACCCCCGTGACCGCCGCGGCGGAGCCGGCGACCGCCTCGTACTGCTCCTCCAGCGAAGCGCCGTCGCGCCGGGCCGCGCGGTAGGCCGCCAGCGCGTTCACCACCGCGTAGCTCGCGTCGCCCGTGCGCGAGCCGGCGTCGAACATCGCCAGCCGCGCCCGCCGTTCCGAGAGCGCGTAGTCGAACACGACCCCGCACAGGTCGTACGCCGGTTGGACACTCGCGCCGACGACCACGCTCTCGGTCGCGCCGGTGAGCGGCGGCAGGCTCTGCCACAGCAGCTCGGCGGGAGAGCCGCGGTGGCGCCGCCGCCGTCGCACGTCGAGGCCGTCGCCGTACTGGGTCGTGACCGTCACCAGGTGCCCGAGCAGCGTGCTCAGCCACCGGCACTGCTCCCGCAGCACGGGGTCGTCGGGGTCGGCGCCGTCGGTGGGGACGATCTCCAGCACGCCGAGCCGCTCGACGCCGTCGAGCAGCACCGTCCACAACGTGGGGCCGGGCGCGTCCCGCGTCACCGCGGTCCCGGCGTGGCGGAAGACGGCGCCGGCGACGGTGGTGTCGATGTCCAGCTCCGCGGCGGAGTCCGCGCGCACGAGCGTCCGCTGGTCGTAGTCGGCGAGGTAGACGCCGATGCGCAGGTCGAGCGCGCGGCCCGCCGCGGCGACGACGGAGGGCAGCCGCTCGGGCGGCGCGCGGTGGGCGCCTTCGAGGAGGTCGACGAGCGCCTTCAGCGGGCCGTGCAACGGTTTCCCGTCGCGGACCGAATGGCTGTAGGGCGCGCGGGGCGGCCCGGCCAGCTCGTCGAGCCGCTCGTTGACGGCGTGGGCGAGCATGTCGCGGTCGACGCGGGGGAGCGTGGTCAGCGCGTTGAGGTAGGCGTCCAGCTCCAGCAGGCTCTGGCTGCCGCCGAGCGCGAAGTACCGCATCCACAGCTGTTCCAGGGTCAGGCCGCTGCGGGCGAAGCAGGCGGTGAGCAGCCGTTGCTGTTCGCCCTCGGGCAGGAAGCGCATCGGCGGCTCACCTTCCCCGCGGCGCGGGTGCGAGCAGTCCGGTGGCGGCCTCGGCCGGGCTGAGGCCGTCCGCGCGGGCCAGGGAGAGCAGGCGGTCGAACGCGGCGTCCTCGTCGAGGCCGTCGCGGCCCATCAGGAAGCCCTTCGCCATCGCGATCACGTCGCGGTCGCGCAAGGTGTGCTTGAACCGCTCGCTGAACCGGCTCGCCCGCTCGTAGGCGCGAGCGTTGGCGACCAGCGTCGCGGCTCGGGCGGCGAACGAGGCCAGCGCCTGCTCCTCGGCGTGGCCGAACGCGCCGGCCGTCGTCGCGTAGATCTTGATCGCGCCGTGGCAGCCGTCCTCGGCGACGAGCGGGGTGGTGAGCACCGAGCGCAGCCCGGAGCCGGTGATCGCGGCGCACCACCGCGGCCAGCGCCGTTCGGTGGTGACGTCGTCGATCCGCATCGGCGCGCACTCCGCGAGCGCGGCCATGCAGGGGCCCTCGCCGAGCTGGTACTGCAGGGTGTCGGCGTCGCGCACCAGCGGGCCCGACGCGCTCGTCGTGGCGGGGCGGCCTTCGTCGTCGATGAGCGTCACCCCGGCGCCGGCCGCGCCGGAGATCGTCTTGCCCGCGAGCGAGACGACCAGTTCGAGCACCGAATCCACGCTTTCGCGCGAGAGCAGCAGCCCCGACATCCGCGCGGCGACCGCCGCGAGCTCACCGTCCAGCGGCAGCCCGTCCGCCTTCTCCGTCGCCATGGCCGCTGAATACCAAAGGGAGGCGGCGGCCAAACCTGCACATGGCGTCGCGTGAAGTGGGTACCCGGGCGGTCGGCGCACCAGCGGGAGGAGAGGACATGGAACTGCCGGAGCCCACCACGACGGCTTCGCCGCTGCTCGACGACGTAACGGGAGCGCTCGAGTCGCTCACCGCCGTCCTGCGGCAGGAAGACGACTTCCGGATCCTGCTGCGGCACGTGTGCCTCGAGGTGCGCCGGGCGATCCCGGGCGTCGCCGAAGCGTCCATCACGCTGGTGCGCGCCGACGAGCCGCACACGGCGTCCGCGACCGCCGCCGTCGTGAGCGAGCTGGACGGCGACCAGTACCGCCTCGGCGACGGGCCGTGCCTGGAGGCCGTCCGCAGCGGCAAGATCGTCCGCACGTCGGTGACCGACGCGGCGGAGCGCTGGCCGGCGTTCGCGAGCGGCGCCATGGAAGCGGGCTTCGGCAGTTTCCTCGCCGCACCACTGGTGGCGGACGAGGAGTACACGGGCGCGGTGAACTGCTACGGCCGCCAGGACGACGGCTTCGAGGAGATCGAAGCACAGCTGCTGGAGCTGTACACGACGGCGGTGGAAGCGGTGTTCCGCGTTTACCACCGGTACGTGGAGGCCCGCGAGACGGCCGACCACCTGCGCACGGCGTTGACCTCGCGCGCGGTCATCGACCAGGCGAAGGGGATGCTGATGGCGATCCGCCGCATCGGCGCGGACGACGCGTTCGCGGTGCTGGTCGAGCAGTCGCAGCGGGAGAACGTGAAACTACGCGAAATCGCCGAGCGATTCGTGGAGCGGGTCGTTTCCAGCGGCGTCGTTTGATTCTCGGTCGGGCACGGGGTTGACCCGCACCGCCGGCGGGCTTTCGCGGGCGCCGCTTCCCCCCGTGCGACGATCTGGGGGTCACGCGGATCGGAAGAAGGAGCTCCAGACCTTGCCCTCGGTGCACGCTCTGTGGTCTCCGGGCCGGGGTCTGCTGCTCTGGGCGGAGCACGACCGCCCGGCCGGCACGTCGAGCCGTTCGACACTGGTCGCGCTCTCGCATCCGTTCGCCGTTTCCAGCGCGCAGCTGACCGCGCTGCACCCCGGCAAGCCCACGTCGGTGACGTTGCTGCTGCCCTCGCGGGCGAACCGGCCGCTCGCCTCCGCCGAGCCGGTGGCGGGCGCCAACCGGCGTGCGCCGGCGCTGCGGCCGTGGTCGGTGCCGGCGTTGGTCGTCGACCCCCTCGAGCTGGACGACCTCGACGACGCGGCCTCCTACGGCTCGTCGGTCGGCTACTTCCGGGCTGTGGCTCGCTTTGCCGAGGATCTGGTGCGGCGCGGGCGGGTGCTGCCGACGCTCCGCCGCCGCGGTGACGCGGCAGAGGCCCGGTGGCGGCCGGTGCTCCAGGGCGTGGACTTCGTCGCCTTCGACGCGCTGGTCGCGGCCATGCCGCCGGTCGGGCGGGCCGAGCAGATCGCGCCGCTCACCGGGGCGTCGCCGCGCGCGCTCGGCACCGATGCCCTCCACACGCTGGTCGACGCGGCGGTCCGGGACCGGCTGGCCCGCGCGGATCCACCCGTCGACCTGCGCGGGGGCCGGGGCGCGGCCGGGGTGTGGCTGGCGGCTCTGCAGGGCGGCGCCGCCCGCGTCGAGCTGCCGCTGGGCGAGCTCGGGGTCCTGACCGACGCCGTCGCGAAGTGGGACCAGGTCGCCGACACCGACGTCGTCGACGGCCGGGCCTGCTTCCGGCTGGCCGAGGTCGGCACCCTGCGCCGGCCGGCCGAGGACGATCCCGACGACCAGACCGGCGACGGCACCAAGTGGCAGCTGCAGTTCCTCCTGCGGTCGGCGGCCGATCCGAGCCTGCTGCTGTCGGCGGGGCAGATCTGGTCGGGCGAGGCGAACGGGCTGGTCCGGGACCCGAGGGGGCTGTTGGTAGCCGAACTGGGCCGCGCCGCGCTGGTGGAACCGATGCTTGCGCCGGCACTGCGCCGGAGTCAGCCGTCCGAGTACGACCTGACCGTCGAGGAAGCCGAGCACTTCCTCACCTCGGGCGCCACCCGGCTGATCGAAGCCGGGTTCGAGGCGCAGCTCCCGGCCACCTGGGACGGCCGGCGCCGGCTCGGCCTGCGCCTCTCCGTCCGCGGCACGCCGTCCGAACAGGTCGTCGCCCGCAGCCGGGTGGGCCGCGACGAGCTGGCCACGTTCCGCTGGACGATCGCGGTGGGCGACGACGAGATCGGCGAGGAAGAGCTGGCGAAGCTCGTCGCGGCGAAGAAACCCCTGGTGCGGTTGCGGGGCAGGTGGATCAGCGTCGACGCCGACCGGCTCCGCGCCGGTCTCGAGTTCCTGCGCCGCGACCGGGACGCCCGGCGTCCCACCGCGGCCGAGCTGCTGGAGCTCGTCCGCCTCACGCGGGAGGTGCCGCTCCCGGTCACCGACGTCCACACCGAAGGCTGGGTCGGGGACGTCCTGGCCGGGCGGGTCCAGCAGACGCTGCAGGCGGTCGAGCTGCCGCCGTCGTTCCGCGCCACCCTGCGGCCGTACCAGCGGCGGGGTGTCGCCTGGCTGGCGTTCATGTCGGCACTGGGGCTGGGTGCGTGCCTGGCCGACGACATGGGCCTCGGCAAAACCGTCCAGACCCTGGCGCTCGAGGCCGTCGAGCGGGCGGCCGGCGAGCAGGGGCCGACGTTGGTGCTGTGCCCGATGTCGCTGGTCGGCATGTGGGAGCGGGAGGCCGCGAACTTCGCCCCGGACCTGCGGGTCCTCGCCCACCACGGCAGCGCCCGCGCGCACGGGGACGCGCTCGCCACCCACGTCGCCGCGGCCGACCTCGTCGTCACGACCTACGCCACCGCCGCCCGGGACGCCGAGGGACTCGAGACGGTCACCTGGCGGCGCCTGGTGCTCGACGAAGCGCACGCCGTCAAGAACGCCGACACCGCGACGGCCAAGGCGGTGCGGCGGTTCACGGCCGGGCACCGGCTCGCGCTGACCGGCACCCCGGTGGAGAACCGGCTGGCGGACCTGTGGTCGGTGCTGGACCTGCTCAACCCCGGGCTGCTCGGCAGCAGGTTCGAGTTCCGGCAGCGGTTCGCGGCCCCGATCGAGCGCGGCGGCGACACCGCCACGGCCGCCGTCCTGCGCCGGCTCACGCAGCCGTACCTGCTGCGCCGGGTGAAGACCGACCCCGCGATCGTCCCCGAACTCCCGGACAAGCTCGAAATCCGGCAGGAATACCGGCTCACCCGCGAACAGGGCACGTTGTACAGCGCGATCGTCGACGAGATGATGAAGAAGATCGAGAACAGCCAAGGCATCAAGCGCCGCGGCAACGTCCTCGCCGCGATCACGAAGCTCAAGCAGGTCTGCAACCACCCCGCGCACCTGCTGCACGACGGTTCCCCGATCGGGCAACGCTCCGGAAAGGTGAACCGCCTCGAAGAGATCCTGGCGGAAATCCTGGCGTCGGGCGATCGGGTGCTGTGCTTCACGCAGTACGCCGAATTCGGGCACCTGCTCGTGCCGCACCTGTCGGCCCGGCTCGGCACCGAAGTCGCGTTCTTGCACGGTGGCTTGGCCAAGGGGACGCGGGACGCGATCGTGGACCGCTTCCAGTCCGGCGACGGGCCCCGGATCCTCTTGCTGTCGCTCAAGGCGGGCGGCTCGGGGCTCACGTTGACCGCCGCCGGCCAGGTCCTGCACCTGGACCGCTGGTGGAACCCGGCCGTGGAGAACCAGGCCACCGACCGCGCGTTCCGGATCGGGCAGGGGCGCACCGTCCAGGTCCGGAAGTTCCTCTGCCCGGGCACGATCGAGGAGCGCATCGACACCCTGATCACCAGGAAACGCGCCCTCGCGGGAATGGTCGTGGGCGAGGGCGAAAGCTGGCTGACGGAACTGTCCACGGACGCGCTGCGCGGCGTGCTCACGCTGGGGGAGGAGGCGCTCGATGACTGACCCGCTCCCGTGGTGGCCGGCCCGGTTCCTCCGCGCGCTGACGGCGATCGGCGTCCTCCTGCCCGCTGCCGGCGCGGGCCGCGTGGAGTCGTTGGAGGTCGGAGCCGGGCGTGTCGACGCCGAGGTCCGGGACGGCCGGCCGTACCGGGTGCGCATCGGCCTGACGGCGTTCGGGAAGACGGAGTGGGCGGCGATCACGCACGCGCTCGCCGCGAAGGCGTCGGCCACGGTCCTGCTGCTCAGCGGCGAGTTGCCCCGAGACGTCGAAGAGATCTTCAAGGCGTTGCGGCTGCCGTTGTTCCCGTCGTCGGCGCGGGAGGTGTCGCTGGACTGCACGTGCCCGGCCGCCGAGGTCCCGTGCGGCCACCTGAACGCGGTGTTCTCGGCGCTGGTGGCGAGGGTGGACGACGATCCGTTCACGGTCCTCGCGCTGCGCGGCCGCGATCGTGAGGCGCTGCTCGAGGAGCTGAAGAACCGGCTCATGTCCGCCGAGCCCCGCGATCCCGACGACCGGTCACCGGCGCTGACCGAGGTGCTGGACACGTTCTTCGCCTGCGGCGAGGCCCCGGGCCTGGGCGGCGCGGCACCGTTGCACGGACCGCGCGCGCCGTTCGACGCGCTGGTGGACCAGGCCCCGCCGTTCGCGATCACGGCGGGCGGAGCGGACGTCGCCGAGCTGCTCCGGCCGGTGTACCGGGCACTGGCCGGAGAGCACGGCGCCTAGCTACTTCCGCCGCCCCAGTGCCTTGGCGCGGTCGTGGGCCCAGCCGGCCAGCACGACCCCCGCCGCCGTCACCGCCAAGTAGCACACCAGCGTTCCGGCGAAGCCCGCCCCCAGCCACCCCAGCAGGCCCGTGTTCCCGTGGTCCACCAGCAGCCGGATCGCGCCCTGGGCTCCCAGGACCGTCAACACCGCTCCCACGATCTGCAGCACGTCGAACTTCACGTGGTCCCCTCCCGTTTTTTTGGTACAAGTGCATCATAACCATGGGTGATATCGTCGGCGTCGTGGCGGGGAGCCGGATCACGGTGCGGGTGGGCGAGCGGCAGCTGACGCTCTCGAACCTCGAAAAAGTCCTCTACCCGCGGCACGGCTTCACCAAGGGCGAGGTGCTCGACTACTACACCCGCATCGCGCCGCTGCTGCTGCCGCACATCCGCGATCGCGCCATGACCTTCGTGCGGTTCCCCGACGGCGTTGCCGGTGGCTCCTTCTTCGAGAAGGACGTCTCGCGTCACGCGCCCGACTGGGTGCGCACCGCTCGGCTCGCCGTCGGTGGCCGGGGGAAGGACGCCGAGGTCGTCGCCTACCCGCTGATCAACGACCTGCCCGAGCTCGTCTGGGCCGCCAACCTCGCCGCGCTCGAACTGCACGTCCACCAGTGGACCGTCGACGCCGACGACGAGCGGAGCACGCCCGACCGGCTCGTGTTCGACCTCGACCCCGGGCCCGGGGCGACTGTCGTCGACTGCTGCCGCGTCGCTGAGCGGCTGCACGACGTCCTCACCGGCGACGGGCTCACCCCCGTCGCCAAGACCAGCGGCTCGAAGGGGATGCAGCTCTACGCCGGGGTCGTGACGACGGACCCCGCCGAGACGTCGCAGTACGCGAAAGCGCTCGCGGAGCGGCTCGCGGCCGAGACGCCGGACCTCGTCGTCGCGCGGATGACCAAGACGCTGCGGCCGGGCAAGGTCTTCATCGACTGGAGCCAGAACAACCCCTTCAAAACCACCGTCGCGCCGTACTCGCTGCGCGGGCGTGACGAGCCGACCGTGTCCACGCCGGTCACCTGGGACGAGGTGCGGGCCTGCCGGCACGTATCGCACCTGCGCTTCACCGCCGATGAGGTGCTCGACCGCGTCGAGCAGCACGGCGACCTGTTCGCGGATCTGGGCCGGACGCGCGCCGCGATTCCGGCGTTCGGCTGAATTTCGGAAATCGGAATTGCCCGGTGCGCCGGCGGCGATTCTCCGAAGCGCTCGCCGGGCGGTTCGGGGGAATTGCGAAAAATCGGGCCCGACCAGGCGACCCGGACGGTCCCTTGTGGACTGCTGCACGTGCAGGTGGCCGTGTCGCTGCACACCCCGGAGGCCGGGAAGATCTTGGTGTGCGCCAAGGTGGACGTTGTGGGTACGGTCTACCCCGTAAACGTTCATCTTGAGCCGCCGGAGCCGGTCATGAAGATCCAGAAACCGCCGCGGCTTTCGCGAGCATTCGGGCGTTCGACACCGGGAGCGTTGTGCGAGCCGTTCTCGGTCACCACGACTTTCCCCGGTGGCCGGTGCACGCTTCTCGTGGTCGTGGGCGACTTGGATTTGTCGACCGTCGCCATTTTTGTCGAATGCGCGGAAATCGCGCTCCGCCGCGGCGGAGCGCTCGTCGTGGACCTCGGCGGGGTGACGTTCTGCACCGGCGCCGGGTTCCGGACGCTGCACGGCGTCCAGCGCACCGCCGACGAAGCGGCCGTCCCCGTCGCGTGGGTGGTCGGCACGCCGGCGCTGCGGCGGCTGCTGCGGGGGAGCGGCGCCGCCGGGTTCTCCTGCTACGGGGATCGGGCCGACGCACTGGCGGCGGCCGGCTGATCCGCTTCGACCGCACCGGGCAGGGTGCCCGGTGCGGATCCGGGAAGAAAGGAAACGGGTGTCCGTCCTGATCGACACCGATCTCGAGTTCTGGTTCCAGCGCGGGCTGCGCGCGTACCTCGGCGAGGTGGCGGCCGCGCTCGGCTTCGGCTTCGAGTCCTGCACCGTGGACGTCGACGTCCCGGTGTCGGCCTACGTCGCGGTGGACTGGCGGCTGCGCCGCTACCCCGAGCGCGACGTGGCGCTGCTGTGGGACGAGGTGCACGGCTGGGCCGTCGCGGTCGAGGCGGCGTGCGGGGAGGAGATGATCGTGCTCGCCTACCTCGGCGGGGCCGACATCCTGCCGCCGCCGCGCGTGATCGTGCGGTTCCTGGCCGCGCTGCGCGCCGGGGACCTGGCACCGGACGGACCCGGATCACCCGTGCTGCGCCGTGCGGGCCGCCACCAGGACCTCCTGCCGTTGCTGCCGGCCGGGTGACGCGGGGCGGCCCGATCCTCCACACTGGAGCGATGGGGACGGTGCCGGACGCGGTGGCGCCGATGCTCGCCGTCGACGGGAAACTCCCGGACGACGGCCGGCACGGCTACGAGTGGAAGTGGGACGGCTTCCGCGGCTGCGCCCGGGTCGCGGACACCGGCGACGCCCGGATCACCAGCCGCAGCGGCAGCGACCACACCCACCGCTACCCCGAGCTGCTGGACGTCTTCGCGCCCGCGCTCGGCGGCCACGCGGCGGTGCTCGACGGCGAGGTCGTCGCGGTGAACGCGGCCGGCCGCCCGGAGTTCGAGCTGATGCAGCGCCGCGCCATGCACGAGCCGACGGCGAAGCTGCGCGCCGAGGTCCCGGTCGTCTACTTCGCCTTCGACCTGCTGCGGATCGGCGCCGAATCGCTGCTGGACCGGCCGTACGAGCAGCGGCGCGAGCTCCTGGCCGAGCTGGTCCGGCCCGCCGACGGCCGGCTCGTCGTGCCGCCCTGGTACAGCGGCGCCGACATCGGGCCGGACCAGCTGCTGGCGACGGCGGCCCAGCACGGCATCGAGGGCGTCGTCGCGAAGCGGCTCGACGCGCCTTACCTGCCCGGCACCCGCTCACCGCTGTGGACCAAGCGCGCGCTGACCCAGACGCGCGAAGTGGTCGTCGGCGGCTGGCGGACCGGCGCCGGCCGCCGCGCCGGCACGCTGGGCGCGTTGCTGCTGGGCGGCTACGACGACGACGGCACGCTGGTCTACGTCGGCGACGTCGGCACCGGCTTCACCGACGACGCGCTCGACCACCTCCGCGACGTCCTGGCGCCGCTGGCCCGCCCGCGGTGCCCGTTCGGCACCGAGGTACCGCGGGACCGTGCCCGGGGCGCGCACTGGGTGGAGCCGGATCTGGTGGGCGAAGTCGTCTTCCGCCGCGTCACCCCGGACCGGCGGCTGCGGCACACGTCGTGGCGGGGGTTGCGCCCGGACCGGGCACCCGGCGAGGTGGGGGTGCCGGAACCGACGGGAGCGGCATGACAACGCCGGTGCGCCTGGTCGAGATCACCGGTGGCTCCGGCGACGAGACGGTCGCGTTCGTGGTGCTCAGCTGGAACGTGTCACCCGGCCGGCCGGCGTCGTCGGGCCGGACGAGGTCGACCGGCGAGATCGACCACGGGGAGATCGTGCTGCGGCTCGGATTGTGATCGCCGTCACGGCCGGTCACATCGGCTCCGCGGGCGGAGTCGTGGGGGTGACGGACACCGAAACCCCGGGGTCCGCGCTCCCCGAAGGAGTTCCGATGTCCACCGCCTACGTGATCGTCACCCTCTTCGCCGCCGCCTTCGTCGGCTTCTCGGCCGTCTCGGTCTTCACCCGCGCGAAGTGGGTCGTCGAGCCGATCACCTCCTACGGCGTGCCGCAGGCGTGGTGGAACTGGCTCGGTGCCGCGAAGGCCGCCGGCGCCGCCGGCCTGGTCGCCGGCCTCTTCTGGACGCCGATCGGGGTCGCCGCGGCGATCGGGCTGGTGCTGTACTTCCTCGGCGCGCTGCTCACCGTGGCCCGCGCGCGGTCGTACGGGCACCTGGCCTTCCCCGCGCTCTACCTGGCCCCGGTCGTCGCGTCGCTGGCGCTGCTGTCCTGACCGGCGAGCCAGGTAAGCGCGTCGGCGGCGTGGTCCAGGACGGAGATGTGCCCGTCGCCGGGGGTGAGCCGGAGCTCGGCGCCGGGGATCGCCCCGGCGAGCCACTTGCCCTGCGTGGCGGGGACCATCCGGTCGTCCTCGCCGTGCAGCAGCAGGACCGGCGCGGTGATGGCGGCCGGGTCGCCGCCCCACGGCGTGACGTAGGCGAGGTCGTCGTCGATCAGCCCGGCGGCCCCGAGCGCGGGCTGGACGACCTCGTTGAGCCATGACCACGACCCGGTGAGCGCGGCGAAGTCGGCTTTGGTGAAGACGTCGGGGTCGAACTCGGCGGCGGCCTCGTACTTCTCTTTGGCGGCCCGGCCTTCGGCGGCGGCGCGCAGGGAAGCGGCACTGCCGGCGGCCATCCCGTCGAACCAGCCCTCGGTCCCGAAGGGCGCGACGGCGGCGAGGCTCGCGACGGCCAGGACCCGGTCGGGCAGCAGCGCGGCGGTGGCGAGGGCGTGCGAACCGCCCCCGGAGTGCCCCATGACGGCGAAGCGGCCGACGCCCAGGGCGTCGGCGACGGCGGTCGCGCACTCGGCGGCGTACCCGACGGTCCGGTCCGGCCGGGGAGTGGAGCTGCCGTAGCCGGGCCGGTCGTAGGAAATCCAGCGGACGCCGAGCGTTTCGGCGAGCGGCAGCAGCGGTCCGGGCGGGGCGCCGAGGTTGGGCGTGCCGTGGTGCCAGAGGACGGTGAGCCGCGCGGGGTTCCCGGTGTCGTGGACGTGCAGGGTGCGCCCGCCGGGCAGCGCGAGGTCGGTCTCGGTGACGTTCACCGGGCCAGCTTTCCGGCCAGCCAGGCCAAGGACAACGGGTACCGGTAGTCGATCGCGGCGTGGCCCGCCTCGAACAGCTCGAAGTGGATCCGGTCCGCCGGCAGCCCCGCCGTGACGATCTCCGCGTGGAACGCTTCCGCACCCACGTCGAGGAAGTACTCGTCGCTCGTGCCCGCGTCGATCCACACCGCCCGCCACGAACTCACCGCCGACGCCCGCGAAGGCACCATGCGGACCGGGTCCCAGTCCAGCCAGCGCTGCCACACCTGCGGGCGGAGCACCCCGGTCGCCGGGTCGAACGGCAGCTCCGGCGTGCCGTCCGGGCCGGCCGAGAAGCAGGCCGACACGCCGAGCAGCTGCAGCAGCGTCGGGTCGTCGGGGGAGGTGAACGCGGGGCGGGAACGGAAGTCCGCCCACCACTCGTGGATGTCGCCGCCGTAGCCCCGCAGCGCGCGGACCGCCTTGCCGAAGTCCGGGACGTAACACAGCTCGTACAACGAATCGCCCGCGTGCGTCGCCAGGGCGCCGAACAGGTCCGGGCGCAGCATCGGCGTGATCATCGCGCCGAACCCGCCCGAGGACTTGCCCGCGATCGCGCGGGACTCGCGGTCCGGGATCGTCCGGTAGTGCTCGTCCACCCACGGGACGATCTCGTCGCACAGGTACGAGTGGTACCGCCCGGTGCCCGGCGAGTCGACGAACTGCGAGCCGCCGTAGGCCGTCCACGCGTCGACGTACACCACGACGCAGCCCGGCGCGCCGTCCGCGAACACCGCGTCCGCCGTCTCGACGAACGGCTGGCGGAACGGCGTCCGGTTGGCCCACATGGACAGGTGCCCGGTGTAGCCCTGGATGACGTACACCGCCGGGTACCGCTCGTCGCCGTCGTCGTAACCCGGCGGGACGTACACCCAGAGCGGCCGCTCGTGCGGGTCGCCGAGCGGGTTGCCGCGCAGCAGCGCGGACGTGACGGTGTGCCGGTCGAGCCGGCCGGCGAGGTCGCCGTCCCAGGGCAGCATGCGGCCAGTCAACCACGGCCCAACCGGTTGCGGGGGCTAAGCGATACCTCTTTTCCGCGGGTAGCGTTGAGCCGTTTCGCCCCGACCTCCGTGTTATGGGCACGGTGGTGGGATTGGGGAATGCGGGGAAGTCATGAAACATCCGGGGCCGTTGTTCACACTGCTCGCCGGGGTCGTGCTCGCCGGCGGGATCGGGATCGTCAACCTGGCTACCGGGACGGGCGTCGCGCCGGTCGCCGGAGCCGCCAACGCGGCCGCCGCCAGTACCACGGCGGCGCCGCCCGAGACATCGGAAGCGCCGAAAACCGAGGCGCCCCGGGCGGATCCGCCCGCGCGGGCGGACTACGCCGGGCGCGTCACCGGCGGCGGCGCGTCGGTCGCGGTGTCGGTGCGCGACGGCCACGCCATCGCCTACCTCTGCGACGGCAAGAAGGTCGAAGCCTGGCTGCAGGGCGTGACGGCCGGCGGGAAGCTCGACCTCGAAGGGGCGAAGAACTCGAGCCTGACGGGCAGCTTCGACGCGGCCACGGTCACCGGGACCGTGACGGCGTCCGGCAAGACCTGGCAGTTCACCGCGCCGACGGCGAAGAAGCCCGCGGGCCTCTACCGCGCGGCGCCGAAGGTCAAGGGCAAGCCGGGGAAGGTCGGCTGGATCGTGCAGCCCGACGGCAGCCAGGTCGGCATCCTCACGACGGAAGCGGACTCGGCCACCGCGCCGGCGCTGAACTTCGGAACCGGGGCGACCGCGACCGTCGACGGCGCGCCCGTGACCGCCGAGCCGGTCAGCGGCCTCACCGGGGACGGTGACTTCTGATGACCACGGCGGGCAACCGCGCCGCGGCCGCGCTCCTCGTGCCGCTCGTCGCCGGCGCCGTCGTCTCGGTGGCGCTCGGCGTCTACGGCAGCCTGCACACCCCGACCGGCGTCGCGATCAACGTCGCCGGCTTCTCCGGCCCGCAGTCGGTGAAGGCGTGGCTCGCGACGGTCGTCGTCGTGCTGGCGATCGTGCAGCTGCTGTCGGCGCTGGCGATGTATGGGAAACTGGGCCGGAACGCGCCCGCGTGGGTGTCGCCGGTGCACCGGTGGTCGGGGCGGCTGGCGTTCCTCGTGTCGATCCCGGTGGCGCTGCACTGCCTGTACGCGCTGGGGTTCCAGACGTTCGACACGCGCGTGCTGCTGCACTCACTGCTGGGCTGCTTCTTCTACGGCGCGTTCGTCGCGAAGATGCTGCTGCTGCGCAAGGACGGCGCACCCGCCTGGTCGCTGCCGGTCCTCGGCGGGCTCGTGTTCACCGGGCTCGTCGGGCTCTGGCTGAGCGCGTCGCTGTGGTTCTTCACCCAATCCGGCCTGACGTTCTAGGGGGACGATCGTGGGCAACGACGAAACGGACCCGGCGGTCACCCGCCGGACGGCGATCGCGGTGGCCGGCGCGAGCCTGGTGGCGGGCTGCAGCACCTACGGCGGGAGTGCGGGCGCGCCGTCGTCGGCCGCGCAGCAGCCCGCGGCACCGGGCGGCACCGAGCTGGGCGCGGCCGCCGACGTCCCGGTCGGCGGCGGCAAGGTGTTCGCGGACAAGCAGGTGGTGGTGACCCAGCCGGCGGCGGGCACGTTCGCGGCCTTCTCGGCGATCTGCACGCACCAGGGCTGCACGGTCGACACGGTCGCGGACGGCACGATCAACTGCCCGTGCCACGGCAGCAAGTTCAAGATCGCCGACGGTTCGGTCGCCAACGGCCCGGCGTCGAAGGCCCTCGACAAGAAATCGGTCACCGTCGCGAACGGCAAGATCACGCTTGCTTAGGTGTAGGCCTTCGCGACGGTCAGCCCACCGATCGTCCACAGTGGACCCGAAGTGTCCAGTGCGTCGGACAGTACGGTCCCGTCGGCGCACGCGAACCGCATACCCGGGTCCTCGGGGACGGCGGCGCACTGCACGCCGTTCGCCAGCGCGAGCAGGAACACCTCGCCCGTGCCGCCGGGCGCCGGCGGCACGGGCAGGGCGCCGGTGTAGGTCAGCGCCACCGCCTTCACCGCCGAGACCGGGCAGACGACCCGCGTTCCCGGCACGGCGAAGCACGGGTCGTACGTCGTGGCGCCGCTCGTGCAGCGGTAGGCGTCGTGGCGGCCGGACACCGCGGAGACCGACGCGCACGTGCCGGTCGCGCGGGCCGTCGTGGCGCGCGGCCGGTACCGGCGCACCACGTCCCCGCCGGCCGGGTGGCACGCCGGGAGCGCGGCCCAGACGGCGGCCTCCGGCCGGTCCGCGGTGAAGTGGCCCGCGCCGGCGTCCGCGGCGCAGGCCGGCACCTCGGGAGCGGGCCCGGCGGCGTCGGTCATGCCGAACAACGCGGCGAGGCGGTGGGCGGCCGCGGCGAGCGTCGTGCCGATCGCCGGACCGGGCTCGGCCCGGCCGCGGAGGGTGCCGGGAAGCCGGCCGAACGGGACGTCGTAGGTCACGGTGGCACCCGGCCACAGCAGGTCACGGTTCCGCGGCCGACCGGCCGGTTGGCCGGCGGTGACCGTCCGGGCGGCCGGTTCCGGCCAGTCCGGCGGCGGAGTGATCCGGTACGGCACCGGGGCGTTCGACGTCAAGGTGACGCTCGCTCGCCCACCGCCGGCGCTCACGCAGGGGCCGGCGGTGCCGCCGGGCCGGGGACGCCGAGGCGACGACGACGCCGTCGGAGCCGGCCGAGCGGCCGGCGCAACCCGGCCGGGACACCGGTGCCGGCCGGACTTCGCGGCCGAGCGCCGCGAAGTCCAGCAGCCCGCCCCAGAACGGACCCGGCCGGCCCAGTTCCGCGACGATGCTCCGGCTCGCGGCGTCGTACACCGCGGGGACGAGCGTTCGCCCGCCGATGACGACGGGCGCGAATCCGGCCGGCGGTGCCGCGGGGACGGGAATCCGCACCCGCACGGGCTGAGCGCCGTCGAAAGCGAGGTCCGCGCCACCGCCGAACCGGCGCGTCAACGGCGTCGCGACGGCCGGCTCCGGTGCGGGCCGCACCGAGACACGGCTGCCCGCGGCCTCGATCCCGGCGACCGTCCCACCCGGACTCGCCGTCGCGGAAAACCGGTGCTGCACCAGCACTCCGGCCCCGCCGAGCAGCAGCGCGAGCACCGCCGCGGTCAGCGCGAGCCGGGCCGGCCGGTCGTTCGTGGCCATCGGCGCCTCCCAGCACACCTACGTCCGGCAAGTCACCGCACCCGCCGTGGTCGTCAGCCGTCGTGGCCCAACCGTGACAGCGCCGGACCTAGGCTGGGGCGGTGGCCGAACTCGCCGAAGTGAACGTCGCGGTGCCGCGGGCCCCGCTCGACGACCCGGTGATGGCCGGGTTCGCGAACGCCTTCGACGTCGTCGCGCGGCTCGCCGAGGCCGCACCCGGGTTCGTCTGGCGGCTCGCCGCCGAGTCCGGGCACGCGGTCCTCGCCACCTCCGCCGGGATCGAGGTGGTCGTCAACGTGTCGGTGTGGCGCGACTACCGCAGCCTGCACGAGTTCGTCTACCGCGGCGCGCACGGACGGTTCCTCCCGCGCCGCCGCGACTGGTTCGCGCCGACGCCGCCGCCCGCCACCGCGCTGTGGTGGGTGGCCGACGGCCGGCGGCCCACCGTCGGGCAGGCCCTGGCGCGGCTGGGATTCCTCCGCGACCACGGACCGTCGCCGCAGGCGTTCTCACCGGTCCACCGGTTCACCGTGGACGGACGCCGCTGCCGGTAACCGGTCGCCGCCGCGCGGCCGGTCTGGCACCATCGGACCGGTGAGCCCGGTCGAGATCGCCTGCGACGAGTCGGGCTCCGAGGGCGAAAACCTCGTCGGCGGCGAGACGGACGTGTTCGCCCACGCCGGGGTCGGGCTGACCCCCGAGGCCGCCCGCGCCTGCGTGCGCGAGATCCGGGCCCGGATCGGCTCGCCCGCCGAGGAGTACAAGGCCAACCACCTCCTGCGCGCCAAGCACCGCCCGGTGCTCGAGTGGCTGCTCGACCCCGGTGGCCCCCTCGCCGGCCACGGGCACGTGCACCTGACCGACAAGACGTTCTTCGCCGTGCGGGCCGCGGTCACGCTGCTGACCGAGGACGGCACCGACGAGATGGCCCGCACCCTCCACCGCGCCGGGCCGGCCGCGTTCGGGGCCGAGCGCTGGGCGTACTTCCTGGCCGCGTTCACCAGCGTGCTGCGCCTGCGGCCGCGGCGCGGCGTGACGACGTCGCCGGCGGAGTTCTTCGCGCTGGCCGGCGAACTCGCGGTGGTCCCCGGGGAAGCCGGCGAAATCGTCGGTCGCCTGGAAGAAGGTGCCGCGCGCGTCGCCGACTACCGCGTCCGGCTGGCGACCGACCCCGGGCTGATCCCGGTGCTGGATCCGCTGGTGCCCGCGGTGGTCCACACCGTCCGGCACTTCAGCGCCGGCGGCACGCCGGTCGCGGTGGTCCACGACGAGCAGCTGGCCCTGACCGGGGAGCGGGTGCTGCAGCTCAAGGCCACCCTCGGCCACCGGCTGGCGGGCGTCCGGTTCGTCGACTCGCGGTCCGACGCCCGGGTGCAGGTCGCCGACTTCCTCGCCGGGGTCGCCCGCCGGATCGCCTCCGACGCGCTCAACGGCCGCGGCGACCCGCGGCTGACCGCGTTGCTGAAGTCCTTTGTGGACACCGAGTCGGTGTGGAACGCGGTCAGCAGTTGACGACCTGCGTCGGCGCCGTGGTGTTGTCGAGCCGTTTGACGTACGCGCCGCCGCTGCGGTGGGCGCAGGCCGCGTCCTTCGTGGCGAACGGTCCACTGTAGACGGCGTACACGTCGGCGCCGTCCACCTGCTGCCGCAGCGAGCCGCACCCCGTGCTCGGCGCGTGCAGGTACCCGGCGCCCGGGTGGGCGTCGAGGAACCCCTCTACGTCGGCGCGGTAGCGGGCCGGGGTGATGGCCGAACCGAGGATCACGACGAACGAGCCGTCGCACGCAGGGGTGCTCAGCGCCGTGGTCAGGCCGAGGTCCGCGCTGCTCGCGACACTGGTGGCGACGGACGTCCGGACGCTGATCCGCGTCGTGGTGACCGGCGGGGCGGTCATCGGCGGCACCGCGGACGACGTTGTCGAGGGCAGAGTCGAGGGCGGAGTCGAGGGCGGGGTCGAGCCGGACGCCACCGGCGACGACGGCTTGAGGACGGTGAACCACCCGACGACGGCCAGCAGCGCGAGCAGGGCGACGCCCGCGACGAGCCAGGGCGCCTTCGACGGCCGTTTCGGCTCCGGGACCGCGGTCAGCCGGGTGGCGTGGCGCGTCGGGGGAGCGGGCGCCTGAACCGGGCTGGTGCCGCCGAGCGCGGCCCGGGCGGCGGCCGCCAGTTCCGTCACGCTGCCGAAGCGCACCGCGGGGTCCTTCGCCATGCCCCGCGCGATCACGGCGTCGAACGCGGCGGGCAGCCCGGGCCGCAGCGCGCTCGGCAGCGGCGGCGGCTGGTGCAGGTGCGCGCCGATCAGCGACGCGGCCGTCGTCGCCGTGAACGGCTTGCTGCCGGTCAGGCACTGGTGCAGCACGCACGCGAGCGAGTAGACGTCGACGCGGTGGTCGGCCGGCGCGTCGGTGAAGCGCTCGGGCGCCATGTAGTCGAGGGTGCCGACAGCGCCGCCGGTGGCGGTGATCCCGGTGGCGGGCCCGGCCGCGCGGGCGATGCCGAAGTCGACGAGGTAGGCGAACCCGGTCGCGCCGACCAGCACGTTCGACGGCTTGACGTCCCGGTGCACCAGGCCTTCGGCGTGCGCGGCCGCCAGGGCCTGCGCGACCTGCCCGACGACGTCGACCGCCTCGGCCGGCGCCAGTGGGCCACCCGCGGCCAGCCGGCTGCCGAGGTCGTCGCCGTCGACCAGGCGCATGTCGAGGTAGAGGCGCCCGTCGATCTCGCCGTAGGCGTGGATCGGGATCACGTGCGGCTCGCGCAGCCGCGCCACCGCGTGCGCCTCCCGCCGGAACCGCTCCTGGAAGTCGCGGTCGGCCGCGAACTCCGGGGCCAGCAGCTTCAGGGCCACGACGCGGTCGTGGCGCGAGTCGTAGGCGCGCAGGACCTCGCCCATGCCGCCCCGGGCGATCAGCGACTCGACGCGGTACGGGCCGAACTGCCAGCTCACGTGCACCCTTTCCGCAAGGCACCCCGACACCGGGAAGTCTGCCGCACGCGGCGTTGCGTTACAGCCGATTAGCTGACTAAGGTCAGAGAATGGCGAACGACCTGGTCGCGGGCGTCCGGCGGTTCAACCGGACGGTCACCCAGCGCATCGGCGCACTCGATGACGCCTTCCTCGCCCGCGCCCGCCCGCTGGGCGAGGCCCGCGTGCTGTGGGAGCTCGGCGCCGAGGGCTGCGACGTCCGTGAGCTGCGCGAACGGCTCGACCTCGACTCCGGCTACCTCAGCAGGCTGCTGCGCGGGCTGGAACGAGACGGCCTGGTGCGCGTCGGGCCGAGCACCGCCGACGGCCGCGTCCGCTCCGCGCGGCTCACCGAGGCCGGGCGCGCCGAACGCGCCGCGCTCGACCGGCTTTCCGACGACGCCGCGGCCGCGTTGCTCGCTCCGCTGTCCGCCGGGCAGCGCAGGCGGCTCGTCGCCGCGATGGCGGAGGTCGAGCGGCTCCTGACGGCCTCGGCGGTCGCCGTCGCGCCGTGCCCGCCTTCGCACGCGCACGCCCGGTACTGCCTGCGCGCCTACTTCGCCGAGCTGGCCCGGCGGTTCGACGACGGCTTCGACCCCGAGCGCAGCATCTCCGCGGCGGACGCCGAGATGACCCCGCCGGCCGGCGTCCTGTTGGTGGCCACGCTGCACGGCGAGCCGGTCGGCTGCGGCGCGCTGAAGCTCCACGACGGCGCGCCCGCCGAGGTCAAGCGGATGTGGGTGGCGCCGTCGGCCCGCGGGCTGGGCCTGGGCCGGCGGCTCTTGGGCGAGCTGGAGGCGTACTCGGCCGGCCTCGGCGTCCGCACGCTGCGGCTGGAGACCAACCGCGCGCTCGACGAGGCGATCGGCCTCTACCGCGCGGCGGGCTACCGCGAGGTCCCGTCGTTCAACGACGAGCACTACGCCGATCACTGGTTCGAGAAGCACCTCCCGAGCCCACGTACCCTGGCGTAGTGCGGACCCGCCCCACCCTGACCTGGACGTCCCCGGACGCGCCGTTGCCCCGGACCTCGAGCCTCGACGAGCTCGCCGGCGTCGTGGCGCGCGGGCGCGTCGTCGTGCTCAGCGGCGCCGGGTTGTCGACGGAGTCCGGGATCCCCGACTACCGCGGCGAGTCCGGCAGCCTGCGCCGGCACACGCCGATGACCTACGACGAGTTCGTGACCAGCGTCGAGGGGCGGCAGCGGTACTGGGCGCGCAGCCACCTCGGCTGGCGCACGATCGCCCGCGCCGACCCGAACGACGGCCACCGCGCGGTCGCCGCCCTGCGCGACGGCGGTTACCTCGGCGGCGTCATCACGCAGAACGTCGACGGTCTGCACCAGGCGGCCGGCACCGCGGACGCCGTCGAGCTGCACGGCAGCCTCGACCGGGTGATCTGCCTGGACTGCCGCCGCCTCAGCGAGCGCGCCGAGCTGGACCGCCGGCTGCGGGCGGCGAACCCGGACTTCGGCGGCGCGGCCACCCGGATCAACCCGGACGGCGACGTCGAGCTGCCCGAGGACGTCGTGCGCCGCTTCACACCGGTGCCCTGCACCGACTGCGGCGGCGTGCTCAAGCCGGACGTGGTGTTCTTCGGCGAGAACGTCCCACGGCCGCGGGTGGAGCAGTGCTACCGCTTGGTCGACGAAGCCGGCGCGCTGCTGGTGCTGGGTTCGTCCCTGACGGTGATGTCGGGTCTGCGGTTCGTCCGCCACGCGGCGGCCGCGGGCAAGCCGGTGGCGATCATCAACCACGGCGAAACCCGAGGTGACCGGTACGCGTCGCTGCGCGTGGATCTGCCGCTGGGGCGGGCGCTCACCGAGCTGGCGGAGCGGCTGGGGTGCGGGGATCGCGACCGAAGCGCGTGAGCAACCGGTCCTGCCGGGACGCGGCGGGCACGCCGGGCGGTGGGCCGGCGAACACGCGGGGGTTCAGCGCCAGGCCCGCGAAGATGTCGTCGAAGCCCTGGTCGGCGCCGAGCGCGGGCGGGCTCGCAGGTGCGCCAGTACTGTCGGTGGTGCGGACGCCTGCGCGCGCCACTCGGTTGGCCTGCCCAGCAAGTAGTCGACGACCCGGTCCAGCGCTCCCGCTTCGGCGAAGGCCGCACCGACCCGGTAAACGCAGCCGCGGGGTCGTCGCCGGAGGTGTCGCGGGCTGCCGGGACGTCCTCACGGGTGGGCCGCGCACGAGCTGGAAGTGGATGAGGTTGCCCCGGGGCCACGGGGTTCACCAGCGCCCGCACGTCCGTTCGGCGCGTCCCGGCCGTCGAGCGGGACCGCGCGCAGGTTGCGCTCGAAACTTTGGTGGGTGGGGAGAAAGCGGTCGAAGGACATCCCCGGCCGGTCTTGTGCCGTGTCCAGGTTCGGACACCGTGGACGAGCCGGCCCGGGGCGGGTTGGGGGAAACGCGCCCGGGGCCGGCTCTGCGACGGACCTCCACAGCCGGTCGTTGCCTGCAAGACGTCGGCGCCGCCCCGGGCGTTACACCGGCTGCAAACCCGTCCACGACCAGCGCGGTACCGCCAGCCCGCCGGGCACTTCCGCGGCCGGACCGGGGTAGGTGAGCACCTCCGCCACCGCCCACTCCATGTAGGACCGCAGCGCGGCGCGGAACTCCGGGTCGGCGGGCAGGCCGGCGTCGTCCGCGGCGTGCACGAAGCAGTCGACGAACCGGCGGCCGAGGTCGCTCATGTCGCCGTTGCCCGCGTGCATCCGCAGCATCGCCGAATGGTCGCTGCACTCGGCGGAGAACCGCGGCGGGCCGCCCATCACCTCGGCCCAGTACCACGCCAGCCGCTCCACGTGCCGGGGGTTCTGCCCCGGGTGCGAGAACGGGTGGTTCAGTTCGGGGTCGGCCAGGCAGCGCTCGTGGTGGGCGGCGGCCAGCGCGAGGAACGCGGGGTCGCCGCCGGCGAAGTCGTACAGGGTCGGACGCACGGCGTCGAGCCTGGCACGCCCGGCCGCCGGACGCCAGGACGTCAGCGCGCCGCCGCGGCCGCTCGCTCCGCGGCCGGGGTGAAACCGCCGAACGCGTCCACCGCCCGCTGGACGTCTTCGGCCACGAGGTCGTGGTTCAGCGCACCCGCGGCGGCCGCGCCCTGGGCCGCGGCGATGATCACCGTCGCCCGCGCGTCCACGACGTTCCCGGCCGCCCACACGCCCGGCACGTTCGTCTTGCCCATCGGGTCCGTGGACCCTTCTTCGTAGCCGAGCCCGCGCAGGAGATCGTCGTGCGGGACGGTCCGCGTGCGGATGAACAGCGCCACCCGCGGGACGAACCGCGCGCCGAGTTCGACTCCGGTGAGGTGCCCGTCTTCCCGCCGCACCGCCGTGACGGCCCCGTCGACGACCCGGACGCCCCGCGCGTCGAGCCGCGTCCGGTCCTCTTCGGACAGTGGCGTGGTGTGCGGGAAGTACACGACGTCCGGCGACCACTGGCGCACCAGCAGCGCGTGCTCGACGCTCAGCGGCTCGGTGCCGAGGACGCCGAGCGGCTGGTCGCGGACCTCGTAGCCGTGGCAGTACGGGCAGGTGACGGCGTCGGTGCCCCAGCTTTCGCGCAGGCCGGGCAGCTCCGGCAGGTCGTCGTGGACGCCGGTCGCGACCAGGACGCGCCGGGCCGTCAGCTCCCGGCCACTGGCCAGCTCGGCGGTGAAGCCCGCGTCGAGCCGGGTCACCCGGTCGTCGAGGACCTCGACGCCGTAGCCGGCGAGCTCCTCGCGGCCGATCTTGAGCAGCTCCGACGGCGGCAGGCCGTCGCGGGACAGGAAACCGTGCATGTGCTGGGCGGGCGCGTTGCGCGGCGAGCCACCGTCGACGACCGCGACGCGCCGCCGCGCCCGGCCCAGCATCAGGGCGGCGCTCAGACCCGCCGCGCCGCCACCCACCACCAGGACGTCATAGCTGTTTTCGGTCATGCCGCCACCCTGCGCCCGGCTTGGCGGATTCGACAACACATGTTGCCGTTTCCGCAACGAGCGCGTTTCCTGGAGGGATGACGGACGCGATCACCCAGGCCCTCTCCGAGGTCGGCCCCCGCCTCAAGCGGGTCCGCACGCAGCGACGGGTCACGCTGGCCGACCTCTCGGCCGCGACGGGCATCTCGAAGAGCACGCTCTCCCGCCTGGAATCCGGGCAGCGGAAGCCGAGCCTCGAGCTGCTCCTGCCGATCGCGCAGGCCCACCAGGTCCCGCTGGACGAGCTGGTGGGCGCCCCGGAGGTCGGCGACCCCCGCGTCCGGCTGACCGCCCGCCGCCTCCCGCGGGCCAACGGCGCGACGATGACGGTCCTGCCGCTGACCCGCCAGCCCGGCGCGCCCCAGGCGTTCAAGATGATCCTGGAACCGGAGACCGGCGAGCCCGACCCGCAGGTCCACGAGGGTTACGAGTGGCTCTACGTCCTGTCGGGCCGGCTCCGCCTGATCCTGGCCGACCGGGACCTGACGCTGGGGCCGGGCGAGGCGGCGGAGTTCGACACACGGCTGCCGCACTGGTTCGGCGCGGTCGGGCGGCCGGCGGAGATCCTCAGCCTGTTCGGCAAGCAGGGCGAGCGGCTCCACCTGCGGGCCAAGTCCCGCTAGAACCCGATCGCCTCACGCAGCAACAGCACGGTCGCGCGCCCGGGCCGCGGTTCGGCGTTGAGAACCAGCAGGCGGTTGACGGCACTGGGCCACCCGTGGACCTCCTGCGTGCGGACGCTTTCCAGCGGCAGGCAGTGCTCCTCGACGCGACGCAGCGCCGTTTCCAGGTCGGGCACGATCTTCTGCGCGCCGACGATCCAGATCGCCCGGGCCGCGCCCCCGGCGTAGGCGGGCAGCTGGCTGCCGCTGCCCGAGGCGGCCACGAGCGAACCGGTTTCGGTGACCGCCGCGACGCTGCCCACGACGACGTCCGGGCTCGCGAGCAGCCGCCGGATCTCGTCGGCGCCGGTTTCGCGGTCGATGGCCAGCACCCGCGGCCGGATGGCCTCGTAGCTCCCGGTCGCGTTGAGGTCGTCGTCGATGCCGGACCGGCGGAGGGTTTCGCTGGCTCCGGTGAACACGGCGGCGCCCGCCGGGATCAGCTCCTTGACGCGGATGCGCGCGGCGGCGGCGTCGTCGAGGATCTCCACGGCGAATCCGTGGGCGGTCAACGCGGCGGCCGCGCGCTCCAGGCGGCCGGCGGCGGCCGGCTCGGCGAACGTGGTCATGGTGGCTCCGGAACGTGGTCGGATCGGTTTCGGAGGGTTCGACAACGCAGCGGCCCGGAACGTCAGGCCTCACATTCCGGGGCGCTGTCCGGTCGTAGGGGTGACGACGAAGGGAGCACGATGACCACTCGCGACGCGGTCATGGGGGAGCGGCGCGCGCTGCTCAACCTCGCCTACCGGCTCCTGGGCAGCCTGGCCGAGGCCGAGGACGCCGTTCAGGAGGCCTACGCCCGCTGGTTCGCCCTGACTCCGGCGCGGCGGGACGAGATCGCGTCCCCCGGCGCGTGGCTGACGACGGTGACCGGCCGCGTCTGCCTGAACGTCCTGGGCTCGGCCCGGGCCCGGCGCGAGAGCTACGTGGGCGACTGGCTTCCCGAGCCGGTGCCCGGGGACCAGGGCGGCGACCCGGCCGACCGGGTCACCCTCGACGAGTCGGTCAGCATGGCCTTCCTGGTCGTGCTCGAGGCGATGACCCCGGCCGAACGCGTGGCGTTCGTCCTGCACGACGTCTTCTGCCACTCGTTCGCCGAAGTCGCCGAGATCGTCGGGCGGACGCCGGCGGCGTGCCGGCAGCTGGCGTCCTCGGCGCGGCGCCGGGTCCGCGAGTCCCGCGGCCGGGTGACGCCGGCGGCCCGGCAGGCCGGGATCGTCCGGGACTTCAGGCGGGCGTGGGAGGCCCAGGACATCGCCGCCCTGATCGGCCTGCTCGATCCCGCGGCCACCGCGACCGCCGACGGCGGCGGCCTCGCGCTCACCTTCCTGCGTCCCCTCGAAGGCGGCGAGCGGATCGCGACCGCGTGGGTCGAGCTGGCCCGGCGCCGGCCGCCCGGCATGACGGTCCTGGAGCGCACGGTCAACGGGCGGCCGGGCCTGGTGGCCCAGGAGGACGGCGTCACCGTGACGGTGTTCGCCTTCGACGTCGTGGCCGACCGGATCCGGCGCATCTGGGTCGTGCGGAACCCCGAGAAACTCCGGCGCTGGACGAGCTAGGCGAGGGTTTCCGGCAGCCCGAAGCCCGCGTACATCTTCGGGTCGAGGAAGCCCATGATCTCGGCGACGCGATCGCCGCGCAGCGTCAGCACGTTCACGCAGCCGATGCGGAAGACGCCGTCCGGATGGCGCTGGTAGCAGGCGAACGCGAGCTGGCCGGCGGCCCGGACCGGGACCAGCCGCCACGGCGTCGCGAACACGTTGGCGGTGAGGAACCGGGCGACGTCGTCGCGGCCGTCGAACCAGGCGGGCAGCGGCGGCATCGTGAAACGGGCGTCCTCGGCGAGCAGTGCCAGCAGCGCCGGGACGTCCGCGCGCTCCCACGCCGCGACGAAGTCCGCCACCAGTGCGCGTTCCGCGTCCTCGCCGAGGGCGCGCAGCGTCGCCTGCTGGCTTTGCGAAGGTGCGTGTTCGTCGAGGGTCTTGCGCGCCCGCTGCAGCCTGCTGTTGACCGAAGCGACCGAGGTGCCGAGTGCTTCGGCGACTTCCGCGGCCGAGAACGCGAGCACCTCACGCAGGATCAGCACGGCCCGCTGGGTGCCGGGCGGGTGCTGCAGCGCCGCGACGAACGCCAGCTCGACGCTTTCGCGGAGCTCGAACAGGCGTTGCGGGTCCCAGTCGTCCTCGGGGTAGGGCTCGACGAACGCCTCGCCGTCGACCGGGTCGGCCAGCGCGTCACCGGGGTTCGCCGCGGGGTGGAAGTCGCGCGGCAGCAGGCGTTTCGGGCGTTGCTTGATCAACCGCAGGCAGGCGTTGGTGGCGATCCGGTAGAGCCACGCACGCACCGTGCTGCGGCCTTCGAACCCGGCCAGTCCGCGCCACGCGCCGAGCAACGCTTCCTGCAGCGCGTCTTCGGCGTCGTGCAGGGCGCCGAGCATCCGGTAGCAGTGCGCGCGCAGCTCGCTCTGGTAGGGCCGCACGAGCCGGTCGAACGCGCCGCGGTCCGCGCGCCGCGCCGCTTCGAGGAGGTCGGCTTCGGTGTCCATGCGCGCATCCTGCCCGATGGTCAGCCCAGTTCGCGCTGCATCAGCAGGGTGTCGAGCCAGCGGCCGTGCTTGAACCCGACGCGCCGCAGCACGCCGGCGTCGGTGAAGCCCGCGGCGCGGTGCAGGTTCCGCGACGCGGGGTTGCCGGAGTCGACGACGACCGCGATCGCCTGCCGGGCCCCGGCTTTCGCGCACCGCTCGAGCAGCCCGTCCAGCAGCCGGCGGCCGTCCCCGCGCCCGGCGGCTTCGGGCGCGAGGTAGATCGTGGTCTCGACCGTGTGCCGGTAGGCGGGTTTCGGCCGCCAGGGCGCGGCGAACGCGAAGCCGTCGACCTTCGTGCCGCGCAGGACAAGGAATGGCAGGTCGCTTCCGTGGATCTTCGCGCGCCACTGGTCCGGGGTGGGCGGCGTGGTCTCGAACGTGAAGACCGAGTCGGTGACGTAGGGCGCGAAGACCGCCGCGATGCCTTCGGCGTCGGCCTCGCCCGCTTCCTCGATAGTGGACATGACAGGTATTATAGAGGAATGATCGATCCGGTTGTCCTCGGCCGCCGCCTGCACGACCTGCGGACCGACCGCGGCCTGGCGCTGAGCGCGCTGGCCACGCGGGCGGCGGTGAGCGTGAGCATGCTGTCGGCGATCGAACGCGGCGAGAAGACGCCGACGGTGGTCGTGCTGTCCCGCGTCGCCGACGGCCTGGGGCTGTCGCTGTCGCGGCTGCTGGCCGATCTGGAGTCGGACCGGGTGATCGTCCGCCGCGCGGCGGAGCAGGACCACGTCGCGGAACCGGGCGGCTGGCACCGCACGGTGCTGACCCCGGTGGTGCCCGGCGTGAACTTCGAGTGGATCCGGACCACGTTGCCGGCGGGGTGCGACGCGGGCAGCTTCCCGGCGTACGCCGCGGGCTCGCACGAGTTCGTCGCCGTCGAATCGGGAACGTTGTGGCTGGGCGTCGGCTCGGCCGAGTACGTCCTGGCGGCGGGGGATTCGGTCTACTTCCCGGCGGACGAGACGCATTCGTACGCCAACCGCGGCCACGAGCCGTGCTCGTACCACGTCGCGGCGCTGGTCATGCGCTCACGCTTGACTCATCCGATCACTTCCTCCTAGCCTGATTTGACGCATTCCCGATCCGCCGTCGGAACACCGCGTGGTGCTTCCGTCGTGGCCAGGAAAGGGAGGTCCCGTGAGCAGACCGTTGAGCCGTCGTCGCGCGGTCACCTGGGGAGCGGCGGCGGGTGCCGCGCTGCCATTCGTCGGATCTCCGGCCGTCGCGGCGGAAGAGGGCGCGCAGGGCCGCGTCTTCGACGTCACGAAGTTCGGCGCCAAAGGTGACGGCCGGACCATCGACACGGCGGCGATCAACCGCGCGATCGACGCGGCCGCCGGCCGCGGCGGGACCGTCTACTTCCCGGCCGGGACGTACGCGAGCTATTCGATCCACCTCAAGAGCAACGTGGCGCTGTACCTCGCGGCGAACGCGACGATCCTCGCGGCCACGCCGGCCGGCGGCCGGGGGTACGACCCCGCCGAGCCGGGCGCGGGCAACCCGTACCAGGACTTCGGGCACAGCCACTGGCACAACAGCCTGATCTGGGGCGAGAATCTGGAGAACGTCACCATCGAAGGGCCGGGCAAGATCGACGGCAAGGGGCTCGTCGCCGGCGGTAGCGCGGAATCCGCGCCGCTCAACGGCAACAAGGCGATCGCGCTCAAGCTGTGCCGCAACGTCGCGATCCGCGAGATCACGATCGTCAACGGCGGGCACTTCGGCATCCTCCCGACCGGTGTCGACAACTTCCGCATCGAAGGTCTGGTGATCGACACCAACCGCGACGGCATCAACATCGACTGCTGCAAGAACGTCCGGATCTCCGGCACGACGGTCAACTCGCCGAACGACGACGCGATCGTGCTGAAGAGCTCGTACGCGCTGAACCGGGTGCGGGACACCGAGAACGTGACGATCGACAACTGCTTCGTCAGCGGTTACGACCTCGGGACGCTGGTCGACGGAACGTTCAAGACGTCGTCGTACGGGCGGACCGGCCGGGTCAAGTTCGGCACGGAGGCCAACGGCGGGTTCCGCAACATCGCGATCTCCAACGTGGTCTTCGAGTACTGCCGCGGGCTGGCGCTGGAGACGGTGGACGGCGGGTGGCTGGAGGACGTGACGATCGGCAACCTGACGATGCGCAACGTCCAGATGCCGCTGTTCCTGCGGCTGGGCGCGCGGATGCGCGGCCCGGCGGGCATCCCGGTCGGCTTCCTGCGGCGGGTGAGCATCAGCGACGTCACGACGTTCGCCGCGGACCCGAGGTACCCGTCGTGTATCGCGGGCATCCCCGGCCACCCGATCGAGGACGTCAAACTGAGCAACATCCGCCACCACCTCGCGGGCGGCCTCACCCCGGGCGACGCGGTCCAGAACCCACCGGAGCTGGAAACGGCGTACCCGGAGCCGTCGATGTTCGGCACGCTGCCGGCGTACGGGTTCTTCATCCGCCACGCGCGGGGGATCAGCCTGGACAATGTGGACGTCCACTTCGGAACGCCGGACACGCGCCCGGCGTTCGTGGCGCGGGACGTCGTGGATCTCGACGTGCACCACTGCCGCGCGGACAAGGTGGCGGGAACCCCGACGTTCGTGCTGGACGACGTGGACGACTTCCGGGTGAGCGACGGGCGCCCGGTTCCGGAGGCGAAGGTGGAGCACGCGGACCACCAGGAGCTGTGAAGCTGCCGGCCGGGTCCTGGCGCCGCCGCGGGACCCGGCCGGTTTCGGTCATGCGGGCGGCGCGCCGCTGCTAACGTCCGGTGGGTGAAGGTGTGGTGGTGCGGACTGGCCGTGAGCGGCGTGGTGCTGGTGGCCGCGTGCGCGGGCGGCGGATCGGGAACGGGACGGCTGCTCCCACCGTCCACGACGGACAGCACGGTGACTCCGACGACGACCGGGACCGCGCCGACGACCGAGTCACCGTCGACCACCACGACCCGGCCGACCACCACGACGCCGGAAACACGAGCCCACACGACGACGAAGAAGCCGACGACTCCCCACCGCACGATGACCCGCCGCCGGCCGCGCTGACTCAGCGGCCGCGCAGGTCCGGGCGGGCCAAGCCGATGCCCGCCAACGCGATGAGCGCCACCGCCGCCACCGCGACGATCACCTCCAGCACCGGCACCCGGGCCGCGGTCGTCGTCAACGTGACGATGCTCGACACCAAAAGCAGTACCCCCGCGGCCAGGCTCAGCCAGCACAGCGGGGCGGTCCTCGGGATCACGTGCCAACGGGTCTGCCCGGCCATCGCGCCTCCTCGTTCGGTCGACTTCCCGTAGCTGCCCCGATCGCGTGTCGATCAAACCGCCGGCACGGAGTTGTCGCGTTCCTGCCAGCATCCGTGCGCCGCGGCCGGTCTACTCGGCCCCATGATCACCTCTCCGCACCGCCGGTGGCCCGCCGTCGTGGCCGTGACCGTCGGGATCTTCGCCATCGTCACGACCGAGATCCTGCCGATCGGCCTGCTGAACCCGATCGCCGGCGACTTCGGCCTCGCGGCCGGGACGGCCGGCTGGACCATGACCGTCCCCGGGTTCGTCGCCGCCGTCGCCGCGCCGGTCGTCACCGTCGGCACCGGGCGGTTCGACCGGCGCACCATGCTGGCCGTGCTGATGCTGCTGCTCGCGGCCGCCGGGTTCCTCGCCGCCGCCGCGCCCACCTTCGCCGTGCTGCTCGCGGCCCGTTTCCTCGTCGGGCTGGTCATCGGCGGCTTCTGGTCGATCGGTTCGGGCCTGGCACCCCGGCTCGTCGGGCCGGCCGCAGCCGGCCGGGCGACGTCGGTGATCTTCGCCGCGGTGCCGCTCGGCTCGGTGCTGGGCGTGCCGCTGGGCACCCTCGTCGGGCAGCTCGCCGGGTGGCGGACGGCCTTCCTCCTGGTCGGCCTGCTCAGTGTCGGCACCGCCGCCGCTCTCTGGCTCGTCACACCGCCTTTGCCCGCAACAGAAGTGACCCGTGCGACCGTCCTGAAAGGACTTCTCGGCAAGAGCGGAGTCCGAAGTGGACTCGTGGTGACCGTCCTCGTCGTCCTGGCCCACTTCGCCACCTACACCTACGTCACGCCGCTGCTGCGGGACGTCGTCCGCCTGGAGGTGCTCAGCGGCTACCTCCTCGTCTACGGCGCCGCCGGGATCGCGGGCACCTTCCTGGCGGGCGCGAACCGGCTGAACTTCACCACCGCGGCGATCCTCATCGCGTTCGCGACCGTCCTCCTGCCGCACGCCGGACCGATCGGCGCGCTCCTGCTGCTCGTCGTGTGGGGTGTCGGCTACGGGGCCGTCCCGGTCTGCTCCCAAACGTGGTTCGCCCGCGCGGCCCCCGACACCCCCGAGGCGGCGACCGTCGTGTTCACCGCGTCCTTCCAGGCGACGCTCTCCCTCGGCGCGCTGGCCGGCGGCTTCGTGGTCGACGCCGTCTCCGTCCCGGCCGTCATGGTCGCCGGGGCAGTGGTGGCGCTCGCCGCGGCGGCGGTCGTCACGGGTGTCCGCTCGAAAGAGGAGGTGAGGTGACGTTCCGTTGGCCGGAACACCAGGCTGTCCCGCCCACCCGGCCCGGTGCGACGGTCGAGGGCATGGCACCCGTGAAAGCGGCGATCGTCGGCCCCGGCAACATCGGCACCGATTTGCTGGCGAAGCTGCGACGCAGTGAAGTGATCGAAGTCGGCTACATGGTCGGCGTGGTCGAGTCCGACGGGCTCCGGCGCGCCCGCGAGCAGGGAATCGAAGCGTCCGCCGAGGGCGTCGACTGGCTGCTGCGCCAGGAGGAGCTGCCGGAGCTGGTGTTCGAGGCGACGTCGGCGAAGGCGCACGCCGCCAACGCGCCGCGCTACGAAGCGGCCGGCATCCAGGCGATCGACCTCACCCCGGCGCACCTCGGCCCGATGGTGTGCCCGCCGGTGAACCTCGGCGCGCACCTCGACGCCCCGAACGTCTCGATGATCACCTGCGGCGGCCAGGCCACGATCCCGATGGTGCACGCGGTTTCCCGGGTGACGCCGGTGCCGTACGCGGAGATCGTCGCGTCGGTGGCTTCGCGCGGCGCGGGGCCCGGCACGCGCGCCAACATCGACGAGTTCACGCGCACGACGTCCAGCGCCGTCGCCGAAGTCGGCGGTGCCGGGCGCGGTAAGGCGATCATCATCCTCAACCCGGTCGAGCCGCCGATGATCATGCGCGACACCGTGTTCTGCGCGATCGGGCTCGACGCCGACCGCGACGCGATCACCGCGTCCATCCACGAAATGGCCGAAGAAGTCCGGAAGTACGTGCCCGGCTACACGTTGCGCGCGGACCCGCAGTTCGACGACGCGCGCGAGGAGTGGGACGGCAACGCCCGCGTCGGGATCTTCCTCGAGGTCCGCGGCAACGGCGACTACCTGCCCGAGTACGCCGGCAACCTCGACATCATGACCGCCGCGGCCGCCCGCGTCGGCGAGCTCATGGCACGCGCGAAGCAGGAGGTGCCGGCGTGACGCGCCCAGACCTGAAGCACGACGTCCGGATCGTCGACACGACGCTGCGCGACGGCAGCCACGCGATGGCCCACCGCTTCACCGAACAGCACGTCCGCGACACTGTGCGCGCGCTGGACCGCGCCGGCGTCGAGGTGATCGAAGTGACCCACGGCGACGGCCTCGGCGGCTCGTCGTTCACCTACGGCTTCTCCGCCGTCGACGAGCTGAAACTGATCTCGGCGGCCCGCGAAGAGGCGAAGCAAGCGAAGATCGCGGTGCTGCTCGTGCCGGGGATCGGGACGGCGGAAGACCTCCAGCGCGCGTTCGACGCGGGCGCCGAGATGGTCCGCGTGGCGACGCACTGCACGGAGGCCGACGTCTCGCCGCAGCACTTCGGGCTGGCGCGCGAGCTTGGCATGGAGACCGCCGGGTTCCTGATGATGGCGCACCGGACGCCACCGGAGGACCTCGCGAAGCAGGCGCGGATCATGGTCGACGCGGGCTGCCAGGCGGCGTACGTGACGGACTCGGCGGGCGCGCTGCTGATGCACGAGGCCCGCGCGCGGTTCGAGGCCCTGGTTGCGGAGGTCGGTGACACGGCGTGGGTCGGCTATCACGGGCACCAGAACCTTTCGCTCGGTGTCGCGAACTCCGTCCTGGCGTACGAAGCCGGGGTCCGCTACATCGACGGGTCGCTCTGCGCGCTCGGCGCGGGCGCGGGGAACTCGCCGACCGAGGTGCTCGCGGCGGTGTTCGACCGCCTGGACATCGACACGGGCCTCGACGTCGGCGGGCTGCTCGACGCGGCCGAGGAGGTCGTCCGCCCGTACCTGAACCGCTGGCCGAAGATGGACCGCAACGCGATCGTCCAGGGCTGGGCCGGGGTGTATTCGAGCTTCCTGCTGCACGCCGAGCGCGCGGCGGAGCGGTACGGCGTGCCGGCGCAGGCGATCCTGCGCCGCTGTGGCGAACTCGCGCTCGTCGGCGGTCAGGAGGACATGATCATCGACGTGGCGGTGACGCTGGCCGCCGAAGGCTAAGCCGCGAACCGGTCGAGCGCGGCGAGCTTCCAGTCGCGTTTGACGTCGCTCGCGCGGTGCCCGGAGTGGTCGTCGACGAGCAGCCGCGCGCCCGGCCACGCCTCGGCGAGCTCGACCGCCGTGGTCACCGGGCAGCTGAGGTCGAGCCGGCCGTGGATCAGGACACCCGGGATGCCGGCGAGCCGGCCGGCATCCCGGATCACCGCGCCTTCCTCGAGCCAGCCCGCGTTCGCGTAGTAGTGCGTCGTGAGCCGGACGAACGCGCGGATCGTGTCGTCGACCGGCTCGTCCTGGACCGGGGGAGCGCCGGGTTCGAGCGACAGCACGACGTTCTCCCACCGCCACCACGCGGCGGCCGCCCGGTCGCGGACCGCCGGATCGGGGTCGGCCATCAGCCGCGCGTACGCGGCGACGTCGTCCTCGGCGCCCAAGCTGAACCGCGCCCACTCCTCGGGGAAGAACCGGCGCACCCCGCGGTAGAGCCAGTCGATCTCCGACCGGCGCGTGGTGCTGATCGCGCTCACGACGATCTCGGTGACCCGCTCCGGGAAGCGCTCGGCGTACACCAGCGCGAGCGTCGTGCCCCACGAGCCGCCGGTCACCATCCAGCGCTCGATGCCGAGGTGCTCGCGCAGCTTCTCCAGATCGGCCACCAGGTGCTCGGTCGTGTTGGCGTGCACCGAGGTCGTCGCGTGCGGCGTGCTCCGGCCGCAGCCGCGCTGGTCGAGCAGGACGACCCGGTAGCGGGCGGGGTCGAAGGCCCGCGGCATGCCGGGCGCGCTGCCCTGGCCCGGCCCGCCGTGCAGGACGACCGCGGGCTTGCCGGCCGGGTTCCCGTAGGTCTCCCAGTGGACGCGGTGGCCGTCGCCGACGTCGAGGAGCCCGTGGTCGTAGGGCTCGGTCAACGGGTACAGCTCCGCCATCTCCGGTGTCCTCTTTCGGTCGACGTCCGGTCTTGACCGGTCCGCGGCGGGTTTCCGGCCGCCAGAATCGGTCCCGGTGATCATTCCACTTCCACTGAGGGGACTTCGATGAAACGCAGGATCTTCGCCGCGGCCGTGGCCTGCGCGGCCACGTTCGCGGGACTGCTCGGCGCCGCTCCGGCGGCGCAGGCGGCGACGTCGGTGACGTTCACCCCGCGCACGGTGACCTCGCCGCACGAGACCCAGTACGTCGCGGCGCTGGGCTCGGTGCAACTGTCGATGACGGCGAACCAGACCGCGTACGTCTACTCGACGTTGCGCGCGAACAACGCGTCCAACACGACGCTGATCGACAACGAGGTCCGCTGTTCGAGCACGAGCGGCTGGACGAAGAACGAGGTGCTCGGGCAGAACGTCATCATCGCGAGCGCCACCGGCACCCCGGCGTCGTTGCGGGACATCAACATCACGACGCGGTTCCTGGTCCACCCGGGCGCGGCGGGCACCGTGACGTGCACGACGTACCTGCGCAGCGCGAACCTCGGGCTGGGCAACTCGACCGTGCGCCTGGCGAGCGGTGAGCTGAAGTTCGCGGACACCAGCGTCGCGAACACGACGGCCGGCACGCCGCCGCAGGCCGACGACGGTGACACGCCTCCCGGTCGCGTGATCGGCCTCAGCTCCGCGGCCCCGACGGTCCGCGAGCCGGCCACCGGCATCTTCGAGATGGCGCCGGTGACCGGGCTGAGCGTGTTCGGCGACATGGAGCTGATGGCGTGCTACCCGGAGCCGAAGGGCGGCTGCCCGGTCAACAGCATGACCGCCCGGGTGACGCTGTTCGTCAACCAGTGGAAGGCCGACGGCACGCTGTGCAAGTCGGACGCCTCGTCGAGCGTGACGGCGCTGGTCCGCCGCGACGTCCACCACTACGTGGTCCCGCTCAACACCCGCTTCACGGCGGCGACGGGCAACGGCTGCGTGCCCAAGTTCAATTTCTACGTGAAGACCGACTGGGTGAGCGGGTCGACGGGTGCGGTCCAGATGGCGTCGGGCGGTCTGCCGGACGCGGCCGGTTCGACGGCGAAGCACTACGACGCGATGAGCCACGCCTTCGCGGTCGCTTACTGAAGTCCGGGGGCGCGCCGGTTTCCGGCGCGCCCCTTTCGGGGTCAGGCGGGTTCGCCGAACCAGCGGTGCAGTGAATCGGCCAGGCCGGTCGTCGTGCCGTCTTCGCGGGCCCAGGCGATGTAGCCGTCCGGCCGGATCAGCACACCGGTGAGAGCCGGCTCGTTGACGCACTTCGCCGTCAACGTCGTCACGTGGCCGACCCAGCCGCTCGCGGTTTCGCGCAGTTCGGCGTTCTCGGCGAGGTCGAGCAGGAACGCCTTGCCGTCCTGGAGGTGCTCGCCGAGCCGGGTGCCGTCGGCGAACGCGAAGTCGGGCGCGCCGCGGCCGGTGAGGTCGTGCTCGCCGTCGATCGGGTACCGGTGCAGGACCCCGGAGAGCTTCTTGGCCAGGTAGGTCGCGCCGTCGTCGGTGAGCAGCAGGTCGGTGACGACCTGGCGCAGCGCCTTCGTCCGGACGTCGCTGCGCATCAGCGCGACCTGCGCGCGGGTCCACTCGAGGACCCACTCGCCGATCGGGTGCCGCTCGGTCGTGTAGGTGTCGAGCAGGCCGTCCGGCGCGGTGCCGTGGATGGTCGCGGCGAGTTTCCAGCCGAGGTTGACGGCGTCGCCGATGCCGAGGTTGAGCCCCTGCCCGCCAAAGGGGGAGTGGACGTGCGCGGCGTCGCCGGCCAGCAGCACGCGGCCCTGGCGGTAGGTGGTCGCCTGCCGCGCGTTGTCGGTGAAACGCGTCGCGCTGTGGATCTTCTTGACCCGGATGTCCGCGCCGGACACGCGCCGGAAGCTGTCTTCGAGCTCTTCGGCGGTGATCGGGGTGGTCCGGTCCGCGGGCGGCCCGTCGAACTCGACGGTCAGCATCCGGCCGGGCATCGGCCCGTGGACGTAGAGCCCGCCGTTGCCGTGCTGCCAGCCGGCGGGGAGCGCCTCGGCGCCGGTCAGCTCGGCGAGCGCCTGCCGCCCGGTGATGGCGGGGTCGGTCCCGGGGAACTCGAACCCGGCGTGCTTGCGGACGAAGCTGCGGCCGCCATCGGCCCCGACGAGCCACCCGGCGCCGACCTCGGTCCCGTCGTCGAGCCGCACGGTGACGCCGTCGTCGCCGGCGTCGAACCCGACGACCTCGACCCCGCGCCGGATCTCGGCCCCGAGCTCGAGGGCGCGAGCGGCGAGGACCGCTTCGACGGCCTGCTGCTGGATCACCACGACGCGGGCGGCGGGCCCGACCTCCCGGAAGGCGGGGTCGTCGAAGTGCACCCCCCGCGAAGCGACCATGATCCCGGCGAAGTGCCCGACCGGGATCGCGGGGTTCGGCCCGCCGCCGCCGCGTGACTTCATGAACGCCTCGATCTGCTTGGCGTTCTGCCGCACGATCTCGTCCACCGCGGGCAGCAGGCCACGGCGGTAGAAGGCTTCGGCGGTCGTGAGGTTGACCGACCCGGCCTTGATGGTCAGGTCGGGCTCGCTCAGCCGCTCGACGACCAGCACGTCCACGTTCTTCAGCCGGAGTTCGCAGGCCAGCATCAACCCGACCGGTCCGCCCCCGGAGATCACCACATCCCTGTTCATGCCTCCGATGATGTCGCGAAACTTTTACCGAGTCAAACTTTGTGTCCGGTCTATACTCTCGGCTCATGGCGGATCACGGACTGCGCGAGCGCAAGAAGCGGGCCACGCGCGAGCTGATCTCGAACGTGGCCACGGGCCTGTTCATCCAGCGCGGCTTCGAAGAGGTGACGGTGGCCGAGATAGCCGAGGCGGCGGGCGTCTCGAAGATGACGGTGTTCAACTACTTCCCGCGCAAGGAGGACCTGTTCCTCGACCGCCACGCGGACCGGCTGGCAGAGCTGGTCGACGTGGTCCGGTCCCGCCCGGAGGGGGTATCACCGGCGACGGCGTTGCGTGCGCATCAGCACGCACTGCTGGCTTCGGGCCATCCCCTGTCGGGGGCGATCACGGGTGGGCCGGGGTTCTGGTGGGTGCTGACATCGAGCCCGGCGTTGATGGCGCGGTGGTACGAGCAGGAGCGAGAGATCGCGGCGGCGTTCGCGGAGGTGTTCGTCGCGGAGACGGGCGAGGTGTTCCGGTCCCGGATGGCGGCGGGCCTGCTGACGACGGCGATCACGACGGTGTTTTCGCACGCGATGGGGCGGATCGTGGCGGGGGAGGACGCGGATTTGGTGCGTCGGGAGCAGGTCGCGGCGATCGATCAGGCTTTTGACCTGGTGGAACGCGGAGTGGGCGACTTCCCGGCTGTCGGGGGGCTCTGACGCCGGTGCCGCCCGAGGCGGGTCAAGCGATCGCGGGGCCGGGGTGCGCCGTGTCTCCCATGGCCCTTCGCATGTTCGCCTCCAGTTCGTCACAACGTTGGTACAGGATGTCGCGGAATCGCGACGAAGGCAGTAGATCGCCGAGCTGGAACAAGAACTCCAGACGTGCGGCCGGGCTCAACTCGGCCTGCTCGGCGAGCTTCACCAGCAGGTGGTCGAGGAGAACGCGCTGTGCCCAGCTGTGCGCCTTGAGGGTGCTGAACACCGCGGCCAGGGCTGCGACGAGGTCCGGCGAGACCTTCTTCTCCGAGATGAGCGAATTCACCCGCTGGCGGCACTCCCTCAAGGACCTGATGACCAGAAGGTCCCGGCTGACGATGAACACGAACAACAAGACGATGAGCGCGAGAGACGCGGTCATGACCGGCAGCGGCAAGCTGGCGACGGCCGGGCCCGGTGCCGTGTCCAGGTCGCCGGCGATGACCTGACTTGTGACGCCGGCCAGGAACAATCCGGTGATCACTCCGATGACGTACGGTTCCATTCCCTGGGGCGCGATTTCCGTTGCTCGTGAATCCTTCCCCCAGCGTTCGAGTCCTAATGCCAAGGCGCCGCCCAAGGCGAGGCCGGCGACCTTCAGTAGCACTTCGTCGGGGATGTTGAACACGAGAAACCAGCACATCAGGGAAATGGGCGTGGCGACGAGGAACCGTTGCAGCCAGGGCCGGTGCCGGGTGAGCAGGTAAGCGATGATCGCGGCCATGGCACTCACGTTGAACAGGCACTGCAGGCATTGCACGCTCATGGAGTAGTGGAGGTCGAACATGAGGAACTTGCCGACGACCAGGGCCAGCACCGCCAAGGCCGTCACCGCACCGAATCCGATGGCGGCGAACAGGAAGTAGAGAGGGACGAGCCAGCGCATCTCCGGGAAGCGGAACGCCAGCGCGAGGACGCTCCTGGCGTTGGAGAAGATGCGTCCGGCGAGCAGGAAGCGGGTGAACTCCTTGGTCGCTCCCCAGAAAGTCGGCCGGAACCGCAAGGAGCCGGCGCTGCGGATGAAGAACGCTTTCTCGGAGATCCAGGCGCTTCGATCCTTTTCGGCGGTTTCGAGCAATGACATGGCGTCTCGGGACGGGTCCTCGGTCATCGCGTCGAGGATCTTCATCTTGCCGGAAGGATTTTGAGTGGCAAAGGCAGAGATCAGCTCGTTGCGCGTTTCCGCGAGCAGTGCGGAGTTCTTGGTGGCATCGCTGCTGAGCAGGCACTCGTGCGCCAGTGTCCGAGTGTCCATCTTGATGGCGGCTTCGATGTAAGGGAGTTCGTTCCGGTACCTGGCGCCGCTCTCCAGCAGGCGGCGGACGAACGGTTCGGGGTCCGGATCCACCGATGCGATCATCAGGATGGTTTCCCGCCACCAGATGTTGAAGAAGAAATCGGGAGGAAGGTCCGCGTTGCCGAGATGCAGCTGCTCGGCGAGGTAGATGGCGCAAAAGTACTCTTGGAACCGGTGGTGGGCGAACCGGATCGTGTCGCTGTCGAGGTCGTGCTCCAGCAGGCCGCTTCGGGTACCCAGTCTGAGCACGGAGTTCGGGCCTACCTCGTCGGCGAAGCTCGCCCGGCCCGGGCCTGCCTTGAGGCTGAGCGTCCGGCTCATCGTCTCCAGGGACATGGTCGCGGCCAGCCGGCTGTGGAACTCGATGACCTCTTCGACCGAGGTGAGTGTCTTCTGTCCGGTGCGCCTCGACACCTCTCGAGTCATGACCCGGTCGACGACGAAGGAGAACAGCTGGGACTTGTCGGCCGGGATTCGATGGTTCGCCCTGATGTAGCCGCAGATGAGATTGAGGTAGAACGGCACCTTGGCGAGCTGGAGCAAAGAGGGGTTCTGCCAGATTTGGCCGCTGACGGCGTGCAGCTCGGGCTGCCCGCCGAAGGTGAGCTTGGTGAACTTCTTGACTCGGCGCAAGTCGAACGGCTTGATCAGGATCTGCTGGAACCCCAGCCGGTAGTCGTAGTCGAGCTCCCGGCAGGAGAGGTAGAACCTGGTGCCGGGCCACGACCGGACGAACCGTTCCACCTCCAGCGCGCGGGCCACGTATTCGTCGGCGGCGCGGGGCATTTCGTCGAGTCCGTCCAGGATGAAGACGCACCTGCCTTCGCGCAGCAGGGTTTCCCACTTCGAGTCGGACAGCCAGCTCCGGTACCCGGTCGCGAACTGGCTCCGGAGGAAGTCTTCGAACGATTCCACCTGTTCGGGTGTTCGCCAGCCGGTGTAGTAGGCCAAGTTGACCAAGATCGGTGTGCTGGGCCCGTTCTTGAGCCGGCTCCTGGCCTGGTCGGCCGCGAGGCGTCGCAACGTCACGGTCTTGCCGGCGCCCGGTGCCGCGAGGACCACGGTCGCGCTGTCGGTCGCCCGCCGGGCCGCGTGCGCGAAGGAGCGGTAGCTGACGCCGCGGGAGTTCTCCACCTTCTCCGCGTTGGGGAGGTTCTCGAAGTCGCTGCTTTCGACACCCAGCTTCAGCTTCTGCACGAGGTAGTACGAAGGTCGGATCCGATCAAGGTGGTCGTTGCTGACGATCTCGGCCTCGGGGTCGACGAAGAGATCGTCCTTCCAGCTGCTCCGAGCGTTGAGGTTGTCGACCTCGGCGATGACTCCCTTGAGGTACGCGGCCTCCTGCGGATCGAGGTTCGGGGAGGACGCCATGGAGAGGGTGCGCCGGCCGACCATGAACACGGAGACCACCACGCCGACGACAGCGACCAGGACGAGGATCCAGCCGTACCGGGTGTTCAGCGTCGCGGAGATGAACGCTTTGACCCTGTTCAGCAGGTCCGTCACCTGCTGTTCGCTGAAAACGGTCAGGAAGATCGTCAAGACGACCGACGCGGCCAGTGCCACCAGCGTGGTCAGGCGCTTCTTGCTCGCCATCGGTACGAAGTAGTTGCTGACCAGATTCACCGTGACGCCGAAACCCACCGATGTGACAACGGCCGCGATCGTGAGGATCAAACTGCCCTCCCATCGCCGGACGCCCTCGGTTGCCGTTCCGGTAGTCGGATTCCGCGCGAACCGCGTTACGCGCATTGTCCATGTGTGACGAGCCGAATCAGGCTGATCTTCAGCGGAGGGCGGTCTTCGCGCCTTCGGCGACTGCGGCGGCCACGGCGGCCAGGGCGGGGGAGTCCAGTTTCCACTGCTGCCAGTGCAGCGGTACGTCCAATGGGCGGTCCGGGGCGAGGTCCACCAGGGCGTCTCCGCGGGGTGCTGCCTGGATCTCCGGGACCATGCCCCAGCCCAGGCCGGCCGCCACTGCGTCGGCGAACGACTCGGATGCCGGGATGTAGTGGCGGACCAGGGTGAACGTGCGGCGGCGGGTCACGGCTCGGAGGAAGCGGTCCTGGAGGTCGTCCTTGCGGTCGAACAAGACCACCGGCGCTATCGGCAGGGACGCCGGCAGCGGGTCTTTCGAGAGCCATCGCTCGACGAACCCGGGGGACGCCATCGCCCGGTAGCGCATGCGGCCCAAACGGACCGATGTACAGCCCTGGACCGGTTGGGGTGACGCCGTCACCGCGGCCATCACCAGACCCTCGCGCAGGAGTGCCGCTGTGTGGTCTTGGTCCTCGCGTTGCACGTCGAAGCAGATTCCGAGGGACTCCGGGACGTGGGCCAGGCTGGGGAGGAACCACGTGGCGAGGGAGTCCGCGTTCACCGCGACCGAAAGTGTGCGGGTCGGTGAACCGAGGCCCAGCTCGGCCAGGGCGTCCTGTTCCAGCTGGGCCAGTGAGCGCGCGAAGCGGATCAAGACCTGGCCGGACTCGGTGAGCGTGACCGGCTTCGTGCGGAGGAGGAGTACCCGGCCGGTGCGCTGCTCCAAGGCCTTCACCCGCTGGCTGACCGCGGACGGCGTCACGTGCAGCACCGCCGCCGCGGCGTCAAAACTCTGCTCGTCTACTACGGCCAGCAGCGTCCTGACCTGGTCGAGGGGTAGATCTGACATCACGAACGCTAATGTTACGTAAGAATCTTTAGCTGGAGTAATCCGGCGGGGCCGCCTTACCGTGGAGGGGTGCTACCGCTGCTCCTCGCCGGGTTCGGAACCGGTCTCTCCCTCATCGTCGCCATCGGCTCCCAGAACGCCTTTCTGCTGCAACAGGGCTTGCGCGGCGGTGCTGTCGCTCCGCTCGTCGTCATCTGTGCGGCGTCGGACCTCGTGCTGATCGGGCTGGGGGTGAGCGGGATCGGCGCCGTGCTGGAGCAGTGGCCGACGGCGATCGGGGTGATCGCCGTCGGGGGCGGGCTCTTCCTGCTCGGCTACGGCGCCCTCGCCGCGCGGCGGGCGTTCCGGCCCTCGGTCATGGCCGTCGGCGACGAGCGGACGCCGTTGCGCAAGGCCGTGCTCGCCTGCGTCGCGTTCACCTGGCTCAACCCCCACGTCTACCTCGACACGGTGCTCCTGCTCGGCTCGGTCGCGGTCGCCCACGGCGACGGGCGCTGGCTGTTCGGCCTCGGCGCCGGGATCGCCAGCGCCGTCTGGTTCAGTGCGCTCGGCTTCGGAGCTCGCAGCCTCGCCGGGGTTTTCGCGCGGCCGGTGGCGTGGCGCGTCCTCGACGTCCTCATCGCCGTCACGATGACCGGCCTCGGTGCGACGATGCTCCTGAGTCACGTGTGAGTCACCAGAGCTGCCCGCGCTCGTCGGCCGGTGGTCGTTCCAGCTCCAGCAGGAACTCCTTGCGCCGCACGCCGCCCGCGTATCCGGTGAGCTTCCCGTTCTTCCCGACGACCCGGTGGCACGCCACCAGGATGCTCAGCGGATTCCGCCCGACCGCGGCCCCGACTTCCTGCGGCAGGACGCCGACGGATCGCGCGAGGTCGCCGTACGTCGCGGTTGCGCCGTACGGGATCTTCGCGATCTCGGCCCAGACCGCGCGGTCGAAGGCTGGGCCGTCGGCGCGCGTCGGGACGTCGAACTCCGTGCGCTGGCCGGCGAAGTACTCCTTCAGTTGTGCGGCCGCGGCCGGGAACGCCGAGTCGTCGCGCGGGCCGAACGCGGTCCGGTCCGGACGGGTCCAGTGGTGCGGGAAGTAGAGGCCGGTGACGACGTCGCCGTCGCCGTCGCCGACCAGGGTGAGCTCGCCGATCGGCGAGTCGATGATCGCGTGCTTCATCAGTCCTCCCAAGTAGTGCCGTCCGCCCGCGCGCCGCGCAGGCCGGGCAGCCGGATTTCCGCGGATTTCTCGGTCACGACCGTCCGATGTGGACTCCAGGTCGTCGACAGCCGGAGCCGCCGGGACATGCCCGCCCAGCCGGCCGGGGTGGCGCTGACCACCCAGACGTCCGGGTCCGGCGCCGCGAACCGCCGTGCCTGGCGCAGCCAGGACGCCGCCGTTTCCGGCCAGGTCACCGTCGCCAGCACCAGGCCGCCCCAGGCTTCGGCGATCCGTTCGCCGTCGGCTCGCGAATCCGGGTCCGCGGCCGTGCCGATCACGGCGTGCCGGGCCGGTCCGATCAGTTTCACGAGTGCCTCGAGTTCCGCGTCGGTCATGCGGCGTCGTGGAAGACGAGGCCGAGGGTGTGCCGCCGGCCCGATCGGACGGCCGAGACGCCGTGCCGCACCGGGGACGCGGACCAACCGCGGGCCGAACGGACCGGGCGGTCGCGGGTGGTGAAGACCAGACCGTGGCCTTGCGGGATGAGGGTTGCGGTGCCGCGGGATTGGGCTCGTGGTCGTTGCTCGACGAGCAGGAATTCGCCGCCGGTGTGGTCGACGCCCGGTTCGTTGAGGTTGATCACGACTTGCAGGGGGAACACCTTGTCGCCGTACAGGTCGCGGTGGAGGGCGTTCCAGCCGCCGGTTTCGTAACGCAAGAGGATGGGCGTGGGCCTTTGTTGCCCGGCGGCGTGGCAGACCTTCAGCCATTCGTCCAATGTGGACGGCCATTCCGGCTCGCGGCCGAGCCGTGTGTACCAGTCTTGGGCGATGGGCAGGAGGCGTGGGTAGAGCGCTTGCCGCAAGCGGTGGACCGGTTCGGGGAAGGGTTCGGCGAAGTAGTGGTAGTCGCCGTGGTCGCCGAAGCGGTGGCGCCGCAGGTTGACGGTCGCGCGGAAGTGTTCGGGCTGGTCCCAGAGGGCAACGAGCTTTGCGCACTCGGCCGGCGTGAGCAGCGGGGGAAGCAGGGCGCAGCCGTAGTCATCGACTTCGGCGGCCACGGCCTCCCAATCGGCGGCGGCGACGCGTTTCTCGAAGGTGCTCATACCTGGTAGACGCTCGGGCGGGGTGAAACGTGAGGTCGGAATTCGGATGGGTTCGCCGGCCGCGCCGGGCGGCTTCGGTGGACGCGGGATTGCGCGGGTGGGCTTGGGTTTCCCGGCGGCGCTCCACCGGGGGGATGGCGACCGGCGGCGGAATCCGGCACGGGGAGAACGGCGGGACTGGGCGTGGGAGAGGGGGCGGTTAGGGCGGCCTGCGGGCGGCGCCGACCGGGATGCCGAGTGGGGAAGGGCACGGCGGCCTGGGCAGGCGGTGTCGGGAAGGCGGCGCACGGACGGTGCCGGTGGGAGTGGCCGGAAAGGGAAAGGCGAAGTGGGAGGGCGCCGGTTGCGATGGCGGGTGCGGAAGGCGCCGTTAGCGAAGGTGCCGGTAGGGATGGCGGGCTGGGAAGGGTAAAGCGGAGAAGGGAGAAGTGGGAGGGGTGGGAAGGGTGGCGGTGGGATGGCGGACTGGGAAGGCGAAGCGGGGACAGAGGAAGTGGGAGGGGTGTGGTGGGTAGGGCGGGGTGGGGATGGTGCCGGTGGGATGGCGGGCTGGGGAGGGTGAAGCGGGTATGGGGGGAGTGGGAGGGGTGCGGTGGGTGATGGTGGCGTGGGGATGGCGCCGGTGGGATGGCGGGCTGGGAAGGCGAAGTGGGGAAGGGTGAAGTGGGAGCGGTGCGGTGGGTGGCGGCGGTGTGGGAAGGGTGCCGGTGGGATGGCGGAGTGGGAAGGGTGGAGCGGGGAAGAGCAAAGCGGGTTGGGTGCGGTGGGTGGTGGCGGTGTGGGAAGGGTGCCGGTGGGATGGCGGAGTGGGAAGGGTGGAGCGGGGAAGAGCAAAGCGGGTTGGGTGCGGTGGGTGATGGCGGTGTGGGAAAGGTGCCGATGGGATGGCGGAGTGGAAGGGAGAATTGGGAGGGGTGGGGTGGGGTGATGGTGGCGTGGGGATGGTGCCGGTGGGATGGCGGAGTGCAGAAAGTGGCGTGGGTGATGCCGGTGCGGGTGGTGGAGCAGGGGTGGGCGGCGTTGCGCCGGGGTGCTGAGTGTGGCGGAGCGCGGGAGGTGTCAGTCGGGTTGAGCGGGAGCGGAGACGCGGAGTGGGCGGAGGTCAATGGAGAGGCAGAGCAAGGAAGGCTGAGGACGCCCCACCTCCGCCCACCCCGGCCCGGCCCCCCGCGGCCCGTCACCTCAAGCGGCCTCCAGTGTCAACAGCGTCCGCTTTGCTTCCTCTCCTCCCGCGTACTGGCCGTACGATCCGTCCGACCGGACCACCCGGTGACACGGCACCACCACCGGCAGCGGGTTGAGCGCGCAGGCCGTGCCGACCGCGCGGACCGCCTTTGGGCTTCCCGCCGCCGCTGCCACCTGGGCGTAGCTCTCCGTGTGGCCGTAGTCGATCTCCGGCAGGTGCTCCAGTACCGACAGGCGGAAGCCGCGGGCCAGGCGGAAGTCGAGGGGGAGGTCGAAGCTTTGGCGGCCGCCCGTGAAGTACTCGTCCAGCTGGCGGACCGCCGCGTCGAGACGGGCTGGGGCGCGTAGGATGCGGGGGCTGATCGCCTCGGCCAGGGCGGCCAGGACCGCGTCGTGGTCCTGGCGGTCGAAGGCCACCTTGACCAGGCCCTCCTTCGTCGCCGCCAGCAGCAGCGGGCCGACCGGGCTGTCGATCGTGCGGTAGGCGACGTCCAGCAGGCCCTCGCGCTCCGCGTCGGCCTGCAGCCGTTCGTGCATGTGGTGCGGCAGGACCTGGGCCTCCACCGGGAACGACCAGATTGCGTCGATCATGAGTGCGCTCCTTCCAGGGGATAGACGGCCCGCAAGGCCTTGACGCCGTCGGCGGCCGCGCGGCGGGCGGCCTCCGCCGTGCCTCCGGTGATCTCCGCGATTTCGCGGTACGGCAGCCCGGCCAGGTAGTGGTAGGCGACGGCGATGCGTTGCTTGTCCGGCAGTTTCGCCAGCGCGTCCCACAAGTCGCCGTTCCACGCGTCGGTGCGGCCGGGGCGGTCCGGGATCTCGCCCACGGGCAGTGGGCGGCGAGCCTGCGCGCGGGTGACGTCGACGGCCTTGCGGTGCGCGATCGTGACGAGCCACGCCTGCACGTTCGCGTCGGCGGGCAGCTCGGGGTACGCCTTGAGCGCCGCCAGGAAGGTCTCCGACCAGGCGTCTTCGGCGTCCGCTTGGCCGAGGACGGCCCGGCAGACGCGCAGGACCATCGGCCCGTGCTCGGCCACGATCTGCTCGAACGGTTTCACGATCACACCCTGTAGACGTCCGGGTCCGCCGGAATGTGAGGTCACACCTTCGTGGAACCCGTGACCACGGTCGCGCCCAGCTCGTCCGACTCGTGCACCCGCGGCGCGAGCCCCACCGCGGCGAAGATCCCGCTCAACACCGGTGCCTGGCGCGTGCTCGTCTCCACCAGCAGCGTCCCACCCGGCGCGAGCCAGCGCGAGGCGCCCTCGGCGACGCGCCGGGCGAGGTCGAGACCGTCGGAACCCCCGTCGAGCGCGACGCGCGGTTCGTGCAGCCGCGCCTCGGGCGGCATCGTCGCCACAGCCTCCGAAGGCACGTACGGCACGTTCGCCAACAGCACGTCGACCCGCCCGCGCAGGGACGCCGGCAGCGCGTCGTAAAGATCGCCCGCGTGCACCTCGGCAAGAGGGAGGTTCAGCCGGGCGCACGAGACAGCCGCGGGTTCGACGTCGGCCGCGTGCAGCTCACGAGGAGTCACGAAAGCGCCGAACGCGGCACCCAGCGCACCCGAGCCGCAGCACAGGTCGAGCACCACCGGGTCCGGCGGCGCGAGCGAGACGGCGACGTCGACGAGGAACTCGGTGCGGTGCCGCGGCACGAACACCCCGGGCCGCACGGTGATCCGCAGGCCGTGGAACTCCGCCCAGCCCAGCAGGTGCTCCAGCGGCAGCCCGTCGACCCGGCGCGCCACCAGCGACTCGAGTTCCGCGGGGGTCGACGCGGCCGCGACGAGCAAGTCCGCCTCGTCCTCGGCGAAAACACAGCCCGCCGCGCGCAGCCGGGAAACGATCGGTGAAGTGTCCAACGAGGAGTGAGCTTACTGGACCGTCACCGCGTCCCCGACGTTCAGGCCGTCGAAGAACGCGGCCGAATCGGCGTCGGTGAGGTGGACGCAGCCGTGCGACGGCGCGTCCAGCGGCCCGGCGTGGAAGGCGATGCCGCCGGCGGCGAAGAACACCGAGTTCGGCATGTTCGTGCCGTACTCGCTGCTCGTGTGCTCGCGGTCCTTCCAGACGACGTGGAACGACCCGGCCGGCGTCGTCTGGTCCGGCGGCCCGAACCCGGCCGGGACCGGGCCGCGCACGACCCGGCCGTCCCGCAGCAGCCAGGCGAGGTGCTGCGCGAGGCTCACGCACGCGCCGGTCGTGACCGCGCAGGGCGGTGCGGGCGGCGGCGTGGTCGTGGTGACCGGAGTGGACGTCCGGACGAGCGGCGCGGGTTCCGCGATCGGGGTCGGCGTCGTCGTGCGCGGCGCCGCGCACGACGCCGTGACCAGCGTCAACCCCAGCAGGGTGACCACCCTGGTAGTGCGCATGCCTCTTCCCCTCGCCGAAGTTCTCCCGCCGATCAGTACGGGTGAGCCGCCCCGGAGGTTGAGCCGCGCGTGCACCCGGGTTGTCCCTGCGTGCACCGCGCCTACCAGGGTGGGTACCCGGAGGGACAAGGTCGAACCATGACGAAGCTGAGCGCCGAGCAGATCGCCCGGCACGCCTACGCGGCCGGGTTCCGCGGCCAGGGCCTGACCACGGCGGTCGCGGTCGCGCTGGCCGAGTCCGGCGGGCGGTCGACCGCGCACAACGCCACCCCGCCGGACGACTCCTACGGCCTCTGGCAGATCAACATGCTGGGCGCGCTCGGCCCGGAACGGCGCCGGCAGTACCACCTGAAGTCCGATGACCAGCTGTTCGACCCGGACACCAACGCCCGGGTCGCGAACAGCATCTCGGGCGACGGCCACGACTTCACGCCCTGGTCGACGTACACGAACGGCGCGTACAAGCACCACTTGACGGCCGCCCGCAAGGCCGCCCAGGACGTCACGAAGCACCACGGGAAGCCCGGCGGGGGCAGCACGGGCGGCAGCACCCTCCGGGTCGACGACGCGGTGCTGCACTCCTACGTGCACCGCACCCGGCACGTCGCCGACGCGCTGGGCACCACGACCGGGCAGCTGCGCGACGTCCGCGAGATCGCGCGGGACAGCTTCGGGAAGATCGGCGAGGAGTCGGGCTTCGCCGACGCGCTCGCCGGGTTCGGGCTGGCGCTGCAGCGGCAGGTCAAAGGCGTCGGCGCGCACGCCGACGGGCTCGCGTCGGCGGCCGGGAAGGCCGCGAAGTCCTATCGCGACCACGAGACGGCCACCGCCGCCGCGCTGAACGGGAAGGGCTGACGTGGACACCGCCGCACTCGCGCGCTCCTTCGCGAAGGACCTCGTCGCGCACCGCAACAAGCTCGCCGGGAAGGCCGAATACGCCGTCCGCGCCGAATACGCGCTGCACCAGGTGGCCGGGGCGCTGGACGCCCAGCACGACGCCTACCACAAGGAAAGCACCACGGTCCTGGACCACTGGCACGGCCGCGGTGCCGACGGCTTCCGCCACCACAGCGCGAAGCTGACGAACGAACTGAAGGTCACCGGTGCGGCCGGCGCGGCGGCGGAGAAGGTCGTCGCGCACGTCGCGTCCACAGTGGACAGCGGGCACGCGGCCGTGCAGCGCCTGGTCGACGAGTACACCGCCCAGGCCAAGCAGGTTCTCGACGCCGGGGTCGCGGCCGGGACGCAGGCGGCGCTCATGCGGGCCGTCGGGCACGCCGCCGACCTCGCGCCGCGGTACACGCGGCAGTCGGCGTCGACGCTGCGGCACGTCGACGCGGAACTCAAGGCGGCGGCTAAGGAACTGCACGAGCTGCGAAAGGACCTGACGCACGACGAAGCCGGGGACAAGACCGCGCCCACGAAAGCGGTTTCAGGGCGGGGCAAGGACATCGTCCACGCGGCGCGCACCCAGCTCGGCGTCCGGGAGAGCCCGCCGGGCAGCAACCGGAACCCGTACGGGCCGACCGCGGCGTGGTGCTCGTCGTTCGCGACGGCGATGTGGCGCAAGGCCGGCGTGAAGATCCCGGTCCTGCCCTTCAGCGGCGACGTCTACCACTGGGGTGAGCGCAACGGGCACGCGTACGGCAAGAACTCGCTGCACGAAGCGAAACCCGGGGACGTGCTGATCTTCGGCACCGGCCCCCAGAACACGTCAACGAGCACGCACATCGGCATCGTCGAGAAGGTGGAAGGGAACCGGGTCACGATGATCGAGGGCAACTCCGGGGACGCCGTCCGCCGGAACACCCACACGCTCTCGGCGTCGACGTTCTACGGAGGGGTGCACCCGTGATCACCGGAAAAGCCGCCGACCGGACGGTCGCCGTGGAGGTCGCGCCCGGTGGGGCGCTGCAGGAGCTGACGCTGGAAGCCGCGGCGCTGCGGCTGGAGCCGGACGAGCTGGCACGCCGGATCCTGCTGCTGACAGCGGCCGCGTCGGCGCGGGCCACGGCTTCCTTGTGGCACAACGCGGACGGCGTCGAGGCGCTCGGCCTGCCCGAGCCGGGGGAAGCCGCCGAAGAGACCATTCCGGACAGCTGGCGGGCGCAGTGAACGACTCGCGGACTGCTTCGGAACTGGCTGACGACGCTTTCGCGGCCGAGGAGCCGGGGTTCGGGGCTCGGTTGGCGGCCATTCGCGCGGCCGCGGCGGAGGACGGGGTGTCGGTGGTGGTCGACCTGCACGGCGCGCTGGTGGACCTGCGGTTCGACCGGTGGGCGCTGAACAAGTCACCGGGGGAGCTGGCCGGGCTGATCCGGCGGCTGGCTTCGGAGGCGGGCGCGGAGACCTTGCGGCAGGGCCGCGAGCTGCTGGGCGATCTCCTGCCCGGGGAAGGCCCGAGGATCGGACCGCGGCCGGTGAGCGTGACCGACGCCGGGCCGAGGATCCGCCCGCGCGAGCACACCGGGCCGGACGACTCCTTCCTGCCGGCGACCTGGGCTACCTAGGGTCGTGAGTGACTGCTCACCGGACGTCGTCGACCAGCCGCGCCAGGCGGTCGGCCAGCCACGGGCCGTCCGCCGGGGTGACCGTCACCCACGGCTCGCCGCCCACGTCCTCCGGGGTCACCGCGTACCGGCCGGCCGCCGTGTCGAACCAGGCCAGCACCGGGCTCCGGCCCGCCGGGCCCGTCGCCGCCAGCTGGCCGGCCGCGTACCGCTCCGCCGTCACCAGCGTGGCCAGCGGGCGGACCGCGCGGCCGGTGATGCCGGCCGTGCTCAACGCCCGTTCGAACGCGTCGTACCCGCTGCGCGCGTAGGCGTCCATCGCCGCCGAATAAGCGGCCCGGGGCAGGCGCAGCTGATCGCCGGGGCCGGGTCCGGCGTCGCCGAGCATCCGGGCCACCGCGGTGACCAAGTCGTGGGGGCGCACCGGCTCCAGCACCAGGTCGCGGTCGTCCAGCACCGCGAGCACGCCGGCGCCGTCCCGGGCCGCCGCGAGCAGCCGCCAAGGCGCTTCGCCCAGCACCAGCGCGTCGATGCTGAGCGACGGCGAACCCAGCAGCACGACCAGGTCCGCCAGTTCCGGGTCGACGTCGTCGCCGTCGGTGAGCCCCGCTTCGGTGAGGCCGGCGAAGACCTGGACGCCCAGGTCGTCGCGCTCGGCGTGCGTCGCGCCGTGCGACGGCACGTCGAACGGGTACGGCGGCGGCCCGCCCGGTCCCAGGTCCTCCCAGAGGAGATCGAATTCCAGATGCGACAGGATCACTCCCGCCGCCGTCGCGGTGCGCCGCGCCATGGTCCCCCTTCCCGTGCCGAGCGGCCGCCGTCCGGCACGATGGTGCCGATGGCCGAGCCGCAGTCGATGGACGTCCCCGCGAGCGGGTACCTCGTCGTCCGCGCGTCCGGCGCGGCGGCCGCGCGCGCCGCGATCCTCGGCGGCCGCGGCGACCCCGAGGACGTCCAGCTGCTGCTGCGCTGTCCCGTCCCGCGGGCGGTCGCCGAGTCCGGCGCGAAGCTGACGTTCGCCGACGCGACGCTGCACCTGCAGCCCTCCGGCGTGGTGATGCTGACCGTCGCGGCGGCGAAGCTGTCGATCTCGTTCGCCGAGCTGCGGCCGCTGATGTTCCGGCCGGTCGAGGTCGACGCGCCGCTGCGGTCGTTGTTCGCCGGCGCCGTCGCGCACGTCGTGGCGGCCGGTCCGCGGCTCGACCCGCACGGGCTCGCCCACCACCTGCTGGGCCTGGCCGAACTGGTGCTGCGAAGCGCGCTGCGCGTCGAACTCGACCGCGTCGACGCGCTGGCGACGCGAAGGCGCGAAGCGCTCGAGTACATGCGCGCGCACCTCGGCGAGCAGTCGCTCAGCGCGGACAAGATCGCCGAAGCGCTGTACATCTCGCGTCGGCGGCTGTACCAGCTCTTCGACGACGGCCAGGGCGTCGCGGAACGGCTGAAGGGCCTGCGGATCGAGCGTGCGAAGGCGGTGCTGGCCGACCCGGCGAAGGCGGGGCGCGGGATCGCGGAGATCGCGCGGGACTGCGGGTTCACCAGCGCCCCGCACTTCTCGCGGACGTTCCGCCAGGCGACCGGCCGGACCCCGCGCGAGTTCCGGGAGCGGGCGCTGCGGGGCTGAGGTCGACGCCGGCGACGAGCGTCCCGGCCAGCCCGGCGACCTCCAGCCAGCCGCGGCCGCCGGGGGAGTGCAGGGTGAACACGGCGGCACGCGGCCGGTCCGGGTCGAGCACGACGGCCTGCAGCTGCGCGCCGGACAGGCCGATCCGCTCGACGATCACCACAGGGTAGCCGCGGCTGGTGTGCGCGTTGCTGACCTCGCGGATGCCGGGGGTCGTGTCCGCGATGAAGTACCCGAGGTCCGCGGCCTCGCCGGGGTGGTCGACGGGGACGACGCCGGCGATGAGCAGGGCGGGGTCGGCGTCGCGGTGTTCGACGAGGGCCAGCAGCCCGGCGCGCTGCTCGTGGGCGATCTCCGCGCACTGGACGGCGGCGGCTTCCAGGCCGAGGTCGCGGGCGGCGTCGGGACCGCGCAGGCGCGCCATCAGCGCGTGCAGCTCGGCGGTGGTGCGCTCGACCGAGTCCAGGTTCACCGGGGTGATCCCCGGAACGGCGGGCAGTTTCACCGGCCACCCAGCGCCGCGGCGAACGCGCTGACGGCACCCGGCGGCGGCGTGACCTTGCCCGCGGGGGTGCGCGCGATGGTCACGGCCAGCTCGCGCCCGGCGGCCGAGAACGTCTCCAGGTGGGCGGTGATTCCGGCTCGATCGGGGGCTTCCGGCAGGGGATTGCCGCCGGTCAGGCGGCCGGCGACGCGGGCCGCTTCGGCGTGGTGGGCGCGTTCCAGGTCGCGGGCTTCGGCGAGGACGCGGCCGAGGTCGTCTTGCCGGGCGGTGAGCCGGGCGCGGGCCGCGGTGAGGTTCGGCTCGGTGGCGGGGGAGAACTGGGCTTCGGTTTCGGCTCGTTCGACGTCGTCGCGCGCGGCGGTGACGGCTTGGCGGGCGGCGGTGGCGCGGCGGTCGAGGTCTTCGGCCCGGCGGTGGTGGGCGGCGAGGGTGCCGGCCCAGTCTTCGAGGAGGCCGGCGGCGGCGCGGAGGGCTTCGCGGGTGGCGGCGAGGCCGGTGGCGGCGTTTTCGGCTCGGTCGGCGAGGGCTTGCGCGGAGCGGCCGGCCCATTCGGGGATCGGGCCGGGGGAGCGGATTTCCTCGAGGCGGGCGGCTGTGGCGGCGTAGCGGCGGGCGGTTTCGGCGACGGCGTCGGGGCGTCCGGGGACGGGGTCGAAGCCCAGGCCGCGGAATTCAGCCATCGGCTCGGCTCGATTCGGCTGCGGGGTGGGGGCCGGTGGTTGTGGGGCGGCTGGGCGCGTAGGTCGGGTCGGCTGTCGGTTTGGTGGGGTGGGGGCCGGCGGTCGTGGGGTGGCTGGGTGTGTGGGTTGGGCTGGCTGTTGGCTTGGTGGGGTGGGGGCCGGCGGTCGTGGGGTGGCTGGGTGTGTGGGTTGGGCTGGCTGTCGGTTTGGTGGGGCGGGGGCCGGCGGTCGTGGGGTGGCTGGGTGTGTGGGTTGGGCTGGCTGTCGGTTTGGTCGCGCGGGGGCCGACAGTCCCGGGGCGGCCGGGCGCCTGGGTCGGCCGCCGGGCTGCTTTCGCGGCGCAGCCAGACTCGTGACTCCGTTCAGCCATCAGCCCGGCCCAGCTCCTCTGCCGCGGCCGCATCCGTTGCCCGGTAGGCCTTCGCGGCCGTCCGGACATCCGCTGCCGCTGCGGTGAAATCCCTCTCCACCGCCCGTATCCTGCCGGACCACTCGCCCGTCAGCGCGGTCAACGCTGCCGCGACCGGGCCCGGCCCGACCTCATCCGGCGATGGCAGCGAAGCCGCCGCCGCGCCGTACTCCTCGGCCGTGTCCTCCAAGCGCCGCGCCAGCGCGTCGAGGGCTGCCGGGTCCGCGTGGAAGCCCGTCATTCGCCGAACACCGGGGGGTACGCCGGCGGGAGGTCGTCGAGGAGGTCGTAGCCCTTCGCGTACTTGTCGCGGTGCTCGGTGTCCTCCTCGCGCCGCGCTCCCTGGCCCGGTGGGTACATGCCGTACCCGCCCGCCGGGCCGCGGCCGGCCGTCCCGCCCGGTCCGTAACCCGTTGTCCCGGCGCCGAAACGTCCCGCGCCGGCTCGGCCGCCCTCGCCGAGCGCACCCGGCGTTCCCGCGACGGGGAAGCCGTAGCCGGCCGCCGCCGAACCCGGTCCGGCGGCGCCGATCACCCCGTCGAACGTGCCCGGGACCCCGGCGCCGGTCACTACCGGCGGCAACGCGGCCGCCGTCGACGTCGAGTCGTCCGGTCCGGTGCCCGGCTCGTGGCCGGCTCCGTCGTGCGGACCGGGACCCGGCTCGCCGGGGCCGCCCGGACCCGGCGGCACCGGGGGCCCAGGCGGGACAGGGGGCCCAGGCGGGGGCGCCGGTGGCAGCGGTGTGCTGTCGGGCCCGGCGGTCACCGGCGGCGCCGTGTCGAACTCCGGGGGCAGCCGGTGGCGGACGTCGTGGCTCGCGCCCTCGTACTGCTCCATCACGCGGACCGCCTCGGCCTTGGCGGCGTCGGCTTCCCGCTTCGTCGGCAGCTTGTCGTCGAGCAGCTGGTCCAGCATGTACGTGCCCTCGGGGCCGTCGAGCCGCTTCACCGCGTAGCCCTGCCGGAACCACCGCTCGGCCCAGTAGTGCACCGGCTCGGGCATCCGCTGCTTGGCTTCGCCGACCACCGACGTGTAGTCCTCCAGCCCGGAGCCGACGCGCTGGGCGTTTTCGCCCACCGTCGTCGCCCAGCCGGTCAGCCGGTCCACCGACGCCGCGGCCTGGTCCGCCGACGGCCCCGTCCACGACTCCCGCAGCTTCCGCACCAGTCTCGACACTTCGTCGGTCGCGGAGCCGACGCCCTCGGCCACCTGCCGCCACCAGTCCGTGTGCTGGGACAGCTCCGCGGGGATGGCCGACTGCGTCATGTCCCACAGCTCGCGGTGCTCGTAGGCGTCCCAGTTGATCTTGCCGAACGTGGCTTCGCGGTCGTTGACGGCCTTCTCCCGGCGGACGCGCCGGGCCTTGGCCCGCTGCCGCGCGGTCGGCGCGTGGTGGGTCGAGTAGAACTCAGGCATCGACGTCCCCCGCCGGCAGTGCCGTGGCGGCCTCTTCGTCGTTGCTCTGGTGCATCGCCACGACGGTGTCGAGCGTCTGCCGCAGCGTCGCCAGCTCGTTCAGGTACGACTGCAACGCGGTCTGCAGCCCGCCGCCGCGGACCGCGAACGAGCGGCGCATCCAGTGGGCGACCGGGCCCTTGCCGTTGGCCAGCTCGACGTCGAGGCTCTTGGCCGTTTCGAGGTGCTGGGTCAGCTCCTCGACGCGCGCGTCGATGGCGCTCTTGGCGTCGTCGACGCCGCCGTACTGGAGCTCGATGCCGCTGGTCACCGGCCCCGCGACGACCAGCTCGTCGTTCTCACGCCGCCGTTCCGCCCGCAGCTGCCGCCGCGCGTCGGCTTCGTCGCGCACAGTCGCCATTTGAGGTCCTCCCTCGCCACCCAGGCGTCCATCCTGGCCAATGCCCGCCGCGAAGAGAAGACCGCCCCACCCGGGTGCACGGGTGGACACGAAGACTGCACGGGCGGATAGGGCAGGATGTCCGGATGATCCCGCGTCGCGTGTTCGGAGTCGTTTTCGCCGCCCTCACCGGGCTCGTGGTGCTGGCCGGACCGGCCACCGCCCACACCGACCTGGCGTCCAGCTCACCCGCCGAAGGTGCGTCGCTCACGGCCGCGCCGTCCGAGGTCAAGCTGACCTTCGAGGAGCCGGTGACGCTGCCGCCGGAGGCCATCAAGGTCACCGGCCGCGACGGCACGGCCTGGACCGTCGGCACGCCCACCGTGGCCGGGGCCGTCGTGACCGCGCCGGTGACGCCGTCCGGACCGGCCCAGGCCTACACGCTGACGTGGAAGGTGATCGCGAAGGACGGCGACAACCTCACCGGCACCGTGCACTTCACCCTCGCGGCCACCGCGCCGGCGACGACGTCGGCACCGGCTCCCGCGACGGCCGCGCAGGCCCAGGCGCCCGCGCCGGCCGCGGTGGCCACCGGCATCCCCGGCTGGATCTGGGTCGTGGTCGCGATCGCCGGCCTGCTCGCCGTCATCGTCGTCGGGCTGCGGCAGCTGCTGGGCCGCCGGAAGGACTGAGCTACTCCCGCGGAACCGTCACGACCCATCGTTCGGGACGGCGGCGCAGGTAGCCCCACCAGTACAGCGCCGACACCACCAGCACACCGGCGGTGATCCCGAGGTCGAGCGCGCTCTGTTCCACCAGGACGTAGGCGAGCGCCGCGACCGCGAGCACCGGCACCACCGGCCAGGCCGGCATCCGCCACACGTGCGGCTTCCGGTGCGCGGCCCGGCGGGCGCGCAACGCGGCGGCCGCGACGCTCAGGTAGAGCGCGACGACTGCTACACCGGTGACGCCGCTGAGCGTGTCCACGGGCACGAAGCACAGGACGGCTTCGGACAGCCCGACCACGAGGGTGGCGACCCACGGCGCGCCGAACCGGTCGCTCACCACGCTCATCGCGCGGTTGACCGGCGCCGGCCACGCCCGGTCGCGCGCGGAGGCGTAGAGCACGCGCGAGTTCTGGATGACCATGACGATCACCGCATTGACGATCGCGGCCGCGATGCACAGGCTGATCGCGGCGCCGACGGCGGAGTTGCTCCAGCCCGTGACCAGCGCGGTGAGGTCGACACTCGCGAGTGCGGCGGCGTCGGGCACCGCGAGGGTCACGGCGACGACCGGGACGAGGATGACGAGCGCGCTGATCCCGAGCGTCCAGAACACCGTGCGGGCCACGGTCTTGCGCGGCTCCCGCATCTCCTCGGCGAGGTAGACGGCGGTGCTGAAGCCCTGCACGACGAACAACGCGACGGCGAGCCCGGCGACGACGGCGATGAGCCCGATCGAGCCCGTCCCGAGGCTCGGCTTGACCAGCACCGCCGGGCTTTGCGTCGTGTGCGTGAACCCGAGCAGGGACACGGCGAAGATCGCGACGACCTCGATCACCAGGAAGATGCCGGTGATCCAGGCGTTGGCGCGCAGGTTCAGCAGGCCCATCACGGTGGACGCGAGCATGACGAGCGCCCCGGCGACCGACGGGTCGATGTCGGCGACCGCGGCCACGTAGTCCGCGACGCCGATCGCGATGATCGGCGGGACGACGAGGATGACGATGAACGACAACATGAACGTCAGCCAGCCGGCGAAGCGGTTCGCCACCGTCGTCACCATCGCGTATTCGCCGCCCGCGCTCGGTACCAGCGTGCCGAGTTCCGAGTAGCAGAAGGCGATTCCGACGCAGAGCAGCACCGCGAGGGCGATGGCGAGGGCGGTGCCGGTGCCGAGGTCGGCGAACAGCGGGGGCACTAGGACGAACAGCGACGACGCCGGCGTCACGCAGCTGAGCGTGAGCAGGGTGCCGCCGCCGACGCCGATGGAACGGGTGAGGGTCTTCTTCGCCGGGGCGGGCGCGGTGACGTCGGGCGGGGCGGGAGTGCGGGGCATGGGCGTTCCCTCCGGCCGGGAGCAAGGTGCGACGGATGGAACAGCACCGATTCGGTGTTGTCAACGCAACAAAGACGACCGAAATCGTCGTCTGGCTGGCCGTGCGCCTTCGGATTTAGTCACGGGTTGTGACGGCGTGCCGGGATTGCCCTGTGTCGCCCGCGTCGGGGATGATCCGGGGCGTGAGCAGCCAGGACACCCCGAGCCGGCCCGCGCCGCCGGTGCTCGACGACATCTCGCGGCAGATCATCGCGCAGCTGCAGGAGGACGGCCGGCGCGCGTACGCGACGATCGGCAAGGCCGTCGGCCTGTCCGAAGCCGCCGTGCGGCAGCGGGTGCAGCGGCTGTCCGACTCCGGCGTCATCCAGATCGTCGCCGTCTCGGATCCCTTGCAGGTCGGGCTGTTCCGGCAGGCGATGATCGCGATCACCGTGGACGGTCCCCTCGAGCCGGTCGGTGACGCACTGGCCGAAATGGACGAAATCGCGTACGTGATCCTCTGCGCCGGGCGCTACGACCTGCTGTGCGAGGCCGTCTGCGCGGACGACGAGGCGCTGCTGCAGCTGATCTCGACGCGGATCCGCGCGCTGCCGGGCGTCCGGCACGCGGAGGCGATGGTGTACCTCAAGCTGCGGAAACAGACCTACCAGTGGGGTACTCGCTGAGTGTGACGACTAAATCCGAAGGTTGTTGGTCGTAAATGACCTTGAATTAGTCGGCCAAGTTCGGCCGGACGACTGAATCGCTTGCTTCGGTGGTCCGAGGCGTGCGATAACCGAGGCATGACCACTACCGCCGACCTCGCCTCCGTCGACGCCGCCGGCCTCGCCCAGGCCGCCCGCAGCAACCTCTGGATGCACTTCACCCGCCACTCTTCCTACGACGAGACCGACGTGCCGGTGATCGTGCGCGGCGAAGGGCCGTACATCTGGGACGCCCGCGGGAAGCGCTATCTGGACGGGCTCGCCGGCCTGTTCGCGGTCCAGGTCGGCCACGGACGCGAGGAGCTCGCCGAAGCCGCCGCGCGCCAGACGAAGCAGCTCGCGTACTTCCCGCTGTGGGGTCACGCGCACCCGACGGCGATCGAACTGGCGTCCCGGCTGGCGTCGGCCGCTCCGGGCGACCTGAACCGCGTGTTCTTCACCGTGAGCGGCGGCGAATCCGTCGAAACGGCGTGGAAACTGGCGAAGCAGTACTTCAAGCTGGTCGGGAAACCGACGAAGCACAAGGTGATCAGCCGCGCGCTGGCCTACCACGGCACGTCTCAAGGCGCGTTGTCGATCACCGGCATCCCGGGTGCGAAGGCCGATTTCGAGCCGCTCGTGCCGAGCACCCTGCGCGTGCCGAACACGAACTTCTACCGCGCGCCCGAGCACGCCGACGACTACGCTGCCTACGGGCGCTGGGCCGCCGACCAGATCGAGCAGGCCATCGAGTTCGAGGGCGCGGACACGGTGGCCGCGGTGTTCCTCGAGCCGGTGCAGAACACCGGCGGCTGTTTCGTCCCGCCGCCGGGGTACTTCGAGCGGGTGCGCGAAATCTGCGACAAGCACGACGTGCTGTTGGTGTCCGACGAGGTGATCTGCGCGTTCGGCCGCGTCGGGTACGACTTCGCCGCGAAGCGCTACGGGTACCAGCCCGACATCATCACGACGGCGAAGGGCCTGACGTCCGGGTACGCGCCGCTGGGGGCGGTGCTGGCTTCGGAGCGGTTGATGGAGCCGTTCACGCGTGGCTCGACGACGTTCATGCACGGGTCGACCTACGGCGGGCACCCGGTGTCGTGCGCGGTCGCGCTGGCCAATTTGGACTTGATGGCTCGTGAAGGGCTCTACGAACACGTGCTTTCGTCGGAGGACGCATTCCGGTCCACTTTGGACAAGCTGACGGACCTGCCGATCGTCGGGGACGTCCGCGGGGCGGGGTTCTTCTACGGCATCGAACTGGTGAAGGACAAGGCGACCAAGGAGACGTTCAGCGCGGCGGAGTCGGAGCGGGTGCTGCGCGGGTTCTTGTCGGAAGCGTTGTTCGAAGCGGGGTTGTACTGCCGGGCCGACGACCGGGCCGAGCCGGTGGTGCAGCTGTCGCCGCCGTTGATCTGCGGGCAGCGGGAGTTCGACGAGATGGAGCAGATCCTGAGGGACACGCTGACCCGGGCGTGGAAGATGCTGTAGGGCGCGCCTCCGGCCCCCGGTATCCACGCTAGCGGAGGGCACCGACAGTTCCGGCGAAGTCGCGCGGCGGGCCGCTCCGCCGTCCTGCGCAGTCGGCGGGTTGACCCGAAAGGGCGGCGAATCGCGGGTTCCCCGCCCCACGCGGGCTTTCTGAGTACCGTGGATCGCGGGGGGACCGGGGGGAGCGGCCGGTGACCGGGCCGCCCGTGTCCGCGCCGACCGGCCGCGCACCCGGGAGGAGACCCGATGACCGCGACCACGGACACCCCGCGCCTGCCTTTCGAGCGGCCGAACGTCCTGGAGATCGCTCCGCTCTTCGACGTGCTGCGCCGGCAGGGGCCCGTCGTGGCGGTGACCACGCCCACCGGGGACCCGGCCTGGCTCGTCACCGGGTTCGACGAGGTCCGCGCCGTCTTCACCGACTCGCGCTTCGGGCGCTCGCACCCCGCGCCCGAAGAGGCGTCGGCGCTGTCGGACGCCGCCATCCTCAGCCGGCCGCAGGGGGACCACGAAACCGAGCACGTCGAACACGCGCGGATGCGGCGGATGCTCGTGCCCGCCTTCTCCGCCAACCGGATCCGGCGGCTCGCCGGCCACGTCCAGGAGCTGGCCGACGGCTGCTTCGCCGCGATGGACCGCGCCCGGCACGGCGACGAGCCCGTCGACCTGCACGAACACCTCTCCTTCCCGCTGCCCGTGCTCGTGATCTGCGAGCTGCTCGGCGTCCCCTACGAAGACCGCGAGACCTTCCGCGTCCTGTCCGAGCGGGTGGGCCGGATGGACATCGGCTCCGGCGCCGAAGCCGCCCTCGACGAGTTCGCCGCCTACATGGGCCGGCTCGCGACGGCCAAGCGGCGCGACCCCGGCCAGGACGTCGTCTCGGACATGGTCCGGGCCCAGGCCGACGACCCCGCCTTCACCGACGACGACCTCGCCCGGCTCGCCGCCGGCCTGCTCTTCGCCGGCCACGAAACGACGTCGAACCGGATCGACCTCGGCGTGCTCTACCTGCTGACCGACCTCGCGCGGCGCGACGCCGTCGTCGCCGACCCCGACGGGCAGGTCCACGGTGTGGTCGAGGAGATCCTGCGGCTGTCCGCGCCGGGCGGGCTCGGTGTCCTCCGGTACGCCCACGACGACGTCGAGCTCGGCGGCGTGCGGGTCGCCCGCGGCGACGCGGTCGTCCTCGCGCTGGCCGCCGCGAACCGGGACCCGGCCGTGTTCCCGGACGCCGGCGAGTTCGACGCCGGGCGCAAGCCGAATTCGCACGTGTCGTTCGCCTACGGCGGCTGGTTCTGCATCGGCGCGAGCCTCGCCCGCACGGAACTGCGCGTCGTGTTCGGCTCGCTGTTCCGCCGGTTCCCCGGGCTGCGGCTCGCGGTGCCCGTCGACGAGCTGGAAGTGCGGACGAACCGGGTCACCGGGGGAGTGGACCGCGTGCCGGTCCTCTGGTAGACCTGCGGCGGTGACGCTGTGGGACAGGCTCGGGATGGACGACAAGCTCATCAAGGTGCTGAAGGAGATCCCGCCGGGCCCGGACGCGCCGGAGTTCGGCCCGGCCTACGTGACCATCCACCAGCTGGCGGTCGAGCTCGACCAGCGGTTCCCCGAGGTCCGCAAGCAGCTCGACGTGCCCCTCGGCGGCGGCTCGACGCGGCACGCCGGGCTGGTGGAGCTGCTCGGCAAGGAACTGGTCGACAAGATCAAGCGCTACGGCGACGTGTACCCGATCGAAGCGGCGCAGCTGTCTTCGGTGCGGTTCCGCGAGCTGCGGCTGCGCGGCCCGGGCGGGCGTGACCTGGTGGGCGCGTCGCGCACCGACCTGCCGCTGATCCGCCTGCGGCCCAAGGACCAGGACTGACGGTGCTGCCCCCGCCACCCGTCCGGGTCCTGGTGGCCGAACGCGACCCGGCGGTGCGATCCCGGCTGGGTGCCCTGCTGGACGAGGCGGACGGCATCGAGCTGATCGGCTCCGTCCCGGACGCGCCCGCGGCCCGGACGACGTTGCGCCGCCGGCTGCCCGACGTGGTGCTGCTGGACCTGCGGCTGGGCTCGCTGGGGCCGGTGTTCCGCCGCCCGGCGGTGCTGGCACTGGTGACGTTCGACTCCGACGCGGGGATCCTGCGGGCCCTGCGCGACGGCGCCTCGGGGTACGTGCTGCGCTCGGCCCGGCGCAACGAGCTGATCAAGGTGGTCCGCCTGGCCGCCGACGGGCATGTGGTGCTGTCGCCGGACGCCTCCCGCCGGCTGGTCTCGGCGGCGACCCGGCTGTCGGGCCCGCGCGACGAGCGGCTCGCGGGCGTCGACCGGCTGTCGGCGCGGGAGCGGGAAGTGCTGATCGGCATCGGCTCGGCGCTGACGAACGCCGAGATCGCGACGCGGCTCGAGCTGCCGGAGCCGGTCGTGCGGACCGTGGTGGACCAGGTGGTGCGGAAGCTGGGGTGCGCGCACCGGACCGAAGCCGGCTTGCTGGCCTACGAACGAGGCCTGTGCCGCCCGGGGTCGTGAGTGGTAATTCGGGTTCTGACCCGAATCACCACTCACGACCGGGTCAGAAGCCGGACAGGCTGTTCGGGACGCCCACTCCCGTCGGGGCGTCGTAGCCCGGGCCCGCGACGCACAGGTAGTCGCCGCCGCACTTCTTGCCGGCACCCGCCGGGTCGTTGCTACCCGCCGTGATGTCGGTGAACGACGACGCCTTCGCATACACGTCCGACGGCGCCGGGACGTGTCCCGACCGGGCGATCAGCCCCGCGATGAACGGCGCCGACGCGCTCGTGCCGTTCGCCGGGAGCCAGCCGCCCGCATCCGCGTAGTGGATCGCGATGTCCTCGGCCGCCGCGGCGACGTCCGCGACCGTTCGCTTGCCGCAGTGGGTGTCCTTCTGCCACGACGGCTTCGCGATGTACGCCGAGCAGCCGCTGCCGCCGTACAACCACGCCGATTCCGTCCACCCGCGCGCCGACGACGGGTCGCGCGCCAGCGACGTCCCGCCGACCGCGATGGTCGTCGCCAGGACCGCCGGGTAGCTCGCCGCCGTGAAGCCCGCGTCACCCGAGGACGCCACGACCGTCACGCCCGGGTGCCGGTAGTGGCTCGCGAGCGCCAGCGACGCGCCGCTTTCCCGGGCGCCGTAGCTGTTCGACACCACCGTCGCGCCCGAGCGGACCGCCGTGTCCTCCGTTTCCGCCAGGTCGGCGAAGCCCGGTGAGTTCCCTTCGACGACGAGCAGCCGGCACGACGGGCACGCCGCCGACACCATCGAGACGTCCAAAGTGGACTCCATCGCCCAGCCGAAGTCCGCCTCGGGCAGCGGGGCGGCAAGACCCTGCTGGTTGACCTTGCGGAAGCAGCCGTTCGCCGTCGTGCACGGCGGCAGGCCGTACTGCGCCCGGTAGGCCGCGAGGTCCGCCTCCAGGTTCGGCGCGTCGTAGGCGATCGAGATGCCGACGACGGTGTCCGGCCCCGCGTCGGACGGCAGCCGGTAGGCCGACGCCAGGTCGTCGGCACCCCAGCCGGCCGGGCCGTCGGCCAAGGCACGCACCGCACCCGGGGTGTACGTGGTGAGGCAGCGCGCCACCCCGGGCCGCTCGGGACACGCCGCGCGCGGTGCCGGGGACGCGGTCGCGGCCGGAGCGAACGCGACGACCAGGGCGGCGCTCAGCACGCCGATCAGTGTTCTGTACACAGTGGACTCTCCGTTCAGGCCACGTAGACGTGGTAGGCGGCGGTGATCGTCTCGGCCACGGTCGCCCCGGCCGCGTCGGACGCCGTCACGCGCAGCGAGACGTCCGTGCCGCGGAAGGTCTCCGTGACCGCGGAGAAGTCCGCGTGGAAGACCCCGTCGCCGCGGGCGGTGACCGCCGCGTCGTGCCAGGTCGTGCCGTCGTCCGAATACTGCACGGTCGCCGCCGTGACCGGCGAAGCCGTGCTCAGCTGTAGGTGCCCGACCGTCAGGTCGAGGCTCTGCGGCCCGGACACCGTGGAGCCGTCCGGACGCAGGCCGCCGACGGCGTACCCGAGGGTCAGCATCGGCTCGACCGCGCACGAGCGGTCGACTCCGCCCCGCAGGCGCAGGCAGACCAGCGCCGGCGGCAGCTCCGCGCCCTCGACGTGCTGGGACTTCCACGTCCATTCGGTGTGGGTCGCGGTGCTCTGGCGGTACATCGGGCCGGTGCGCCCGGCGTCGACCGTCAGCCCCAGCGTCGACGGCCCGGCCGCCACCGGCTGCTCCAGCGCGAGTTCGGTGACCCCGTTCTGCGGGGAGCCCTCGGCGATCGTGGCGCCGTCCTGGGTCAGCGCGTAGTGCCCGGTGATGGTGTCCCGGGCCTCGCCGTAGAAGCCCAGCCCGGTGTGTCCGGGCTGGTTGTCGCTGAACGGCGTGAGCGACAGCCGCAGCAGGTCCCCGGCCCTCGTCGCGGCCGGCGCCACCGGAACGGTGCCGTCGTCCAGCGGCAGCAGCGCGACCTCGCCCGCCGGGTGCAGCGGGAACCTGTTCCAGTCCTCGGTGACCGAGGTACCGCCCCGGTAGGCGTGGAACGGCTCGTACTGGCCCCCGGCCCAGCCCGGGAACGGACCGGGCAGCACGTACTTCGAGAACCCGCCGAACCAGCGCAGGTCCGGCGCCGCCGACACGTACTCGACCTGCCGGCGCGGCAGCTGGATCGGGTGCGACACCCGGCCGCCGGAGTCCTCGAACGAGAACATCCCGCTGCGCTGGCGCAACCCCAGCGACGAGTACTCGCTGAAGTAGGTGGAGTCGACCGCGGTGACGTCCTTCGCCGTGATGACGTACCGCTGCTGCGGAATCGTGCCGGTGCTCGCCTTCTGCAGCACGTATTCGTACGGCGTGCCCGGCCCCGGTGGGGACACCAGCCTGCTGTACGGGTACGTCTGCAGCGCGCCCGTCTTGACCGGGACGGCCGTCGGCGACACCGCGACCGGCACGCCGGGCCCGGCGTCGAAGTCGACGACCAGCGCCGGGCCCGTCTTGGCCGCGCGGCGGAACAGGAACCCGGTGTCGTCGAGCAACGCCGGCCGCGGCGTCACCCAGGTCAGCTTGCTCGACGCGCGGGACGCGTCGACGCGGACGGTCTTGTCCGCCTTGACCGCGAACTCGGGCTGCGCGCTGAAGCGCACCTCCGTCGGGTTGCCGTCGGCGTCGGCCGTCCAGAACAGGCCGAGCGCGCTGTAGTTCCCTTCTGGGGCGCTGAACTTCGCCGTGCCGCCCGAGAAGTAGTTGACGCTCTCGTTCGGGTCGAGGAGGTTCCCGTCGTCGGTGTTGTAGAGGAACGCGACACCGGTGTCGGCCGGCTTGCCCGCGATGTCGTCGGCGTCGAGCGACACCGTGCGCATCACCGAACGCGGCTGGACGGCCGGGCGCGCGCCCGGCAGCGCGAAGCGGGCGCCGCCGGCGAAGAGCCCTTGCCCGCCGAAGTGCCCGCGCGCGTTGTCCTCTTTGAACTGCTTCGCCAGCGCGGGCCCGAACGTCGCCGGGTCGGCGGGCAGCGGCGCGCCGGCCAGCAGCGCGCCGACGTCGAACAGGCTCAGGTCCAGCCCGCGCCCGAGGTAGGGCAGGGCGGTGCCGGGGACCTCGTAGTCGCGGTCGCCGAGCCGCAGGTGCACCAGCGTCCGCGCCATGCCCTTCTCCGCGGCGGGCCGGATGTCGAACAGGGACCGGCCGTCGGCGGTGGTCCGGACGCTGACGGTTTCGCCGGTGATCAAGGTGGCGGACGTCGTGGGCACCGCGGCGCCGGCCGGCGGGGGAGCGATGCCCCCGAGCCCGGCGAGCACGACCCCCAGGACGGACAAAGTTCTTCGCACTGGCACCTCCGTGTGGTGGTTGATCACCACTACCGACGAGCCAGACGCCGAACCCGTTGAGCCCGGTTCTCGATCTTCGCGAAGTTACCTCGATCGGCTCAACGACGCACAGTCTCCGAGTGCGCGGCGGGAACCGGCCGGGCGACGCCGAAACCGCCGTACGGACCGGCTTTCGCGCGCTTGCGGACCTCGTCGAAGTGCCGGTGCACGGCTTCGGCCGCGGCGTCGGCGTCACGCAGCAGGAGCGCGTCGACGATGGCCTGGTGCCGCTTCGCCGTGGCCGTCGGGGACGACGCGGGCCCGCCCAGCTCGCTTTCGGCGATCCGGTAGACGTCCCAGAACAACCCGGTCAGCTCGCGGGCGAGGTCGAACCCGGCCTCGGCGCAGATGAGGTCGTGGAACTCGCGGTCGGCCTCCGCGGCGTCGGGGCCTTTGCGCTTCATCCGCGTGACGCAGGCCTGCAGCTCCTCGACGAGGCCGGGCCGGTGGTCGGTGGCGACGCGGCGGGTCAGCTCGGTCTCGAGCATCTCCCGCACCTCCAGGAGGTCGCGCAGCCGCCCGACGTCGGTGGCGCCGCGGGCGCGGGTGCGGAACAGCAGCCACGTCTGCAGCGACTCCGAGCCGGCGGAGCCGACGAACGTGCCGTAGCCGTGGCGGATCTCGACGATGCCGAGGGCCTGCAGGGCCTTGATCGCCTCGCGGATCGAGTTGCGGCTGACGCCGATGTCCTCCATCAGGCTGAGCTCGGTGGGCATGGGTGCCCCGGGCGGGAGCTCCCGCTCGACGATCAGGTCGATGATGCGCTTGGTGATCTCTTCGCTGCGCTGCGGACGGGCCACTGCTGTCCTCCCCGGGTGCGTCGTGAGAGGACATCCTACGTCATACGTCCAGAAGGGTTGACCAGCACGCGAACCCATCCTAGGCTCACGCCGGTCATAGGACGTCCCATGTCCTACCGTTCGAGGCCCGCAGGAGACAGCGATGTCCCAGAGCCCGTCGCTCAGCCGCCGCCAGTTGCTGCGCTACACCACCTTCGCCGGGGCGGCTTTGGCGTTCCCGACCGTGCTCGCCGCGTGCGGCGGGCCGGCGTCCACCAACAAGACCGGCAGCTCGGCGGGCTCGCTGACCGCCGTCATCGGCTACGGCAACAACCAGACGTGGGACCCGCTGCAGACCGCGTCCGCGTTCTCGATGGCCGCGATCCTGCACTGCTACGAGTCCCTCGTGGAGGGTGACCCGATCACCCGCGCGCCCTTCCCCGGCCTGGCGAAAGCGCTGCCCGCGGACGTCAGCGGGACGAGCCTGAAGTTCGAGCTGCGCGACGGCGCCCAGTGGCACGACGGGCAGCCCGTCACCGCCGACGACGTCGTCTTCACCTACGCCCGCGCGCTCGACGAGAAGGAGAACGTGCTGATCCACAGCTTCTTCTCGCACTGGCTGCAGGAAGTCCGCAAGACCGGCGACCGCGCGGTCGAGTTCGTCCTCAAGTTCCCTTTCCCCTACGCGCTGCAGCGGATCCAGTGCTGCAAGATCGTCCCGAAGCACGTCTACGACGGCAAGTGGGACGACGCCAAGGGCGGCAAGGTCGTCGGTTCCGGCCCCTACAAGGTCGTCGAGCAGGCGCCGCTTTCCCACACCAGCTTCGAGAAGTTCGCCGGCTACAACGGCCCGCGCCCGGCCGCCTACGACAAGATGCTCTGGAAGTCCATCGTGGACGCCGCCCCGCGCGTCGCCGCGATCTCCGGTGCCAAGCCGGACGCGCAGATCGCCGAGAACATCCCGGCCGCCAACGCCGACCAGCTGCGCAAGGCCGGCCGCACGGTCGAGTTCGCCGACGGCGGCAACAACCTCTTCCTGCTCTTCAACACCGCGCACGCGCCGTTCGACAAGAACCTCGTGCGCCAGGCACTGCACTACGCCATCGACAAGCAGAAGATGATCGACATCGGGCTGAAGGGTGCCGGCTCGCCGGGGACGTCGTTCATCAACCCGAAGCTCCCGTCGTCGCAGCCCGCCTCCCAGGACTTCGTCTACAACCCGGAGAAGGCCAAGCAGCTGCTGCAGCAGGCCGGCGTGAGCGGCCTCAAGGTCACGCTGTCCACGACGAACACCTCGCTGGTCGCCGACTGCGTCAAGGTGATCAAGGAGGGCTGGGACGCGATCGGCGTCCAGACCACTTTGGACTCCCAGGACACCAAGGCGCTGTTCTCGAAGCTGGACGCGGGCACGGACTTCCAGGTCGTCGCGACGACCAACAACCCGCTGCAGTTCGGCAACGACCCCGACCTGATGATCCGGTACTACTACGACGCCAAGTCCATCCTCACCAGCAAGTACGCCCGCTTCACCGGCGCCGACGCCCAGTCGCTGCTCACCCTGCAGGACCAGGCCGCGGCCGAGACCGACGAGGCCAAGCGGACCGCGCTCAACAAGCAGCTGCTGGACCGGATCTCCGAGCAGGCCGTGATCTACCCGGTGGTGTTCACCCAGCTCGGCACGGCGTGGGACCCGAAGGCGATCACCGGCGTGCACGCCCAGGGCTACCCGGGCATCTACCTGAACCAGGCCAAGCCGGCCTAGGAGGAGAACACCCGTGGCCGTCGTCGTGCGGATGCTGCTCAGCCGCATCCTCGCCCTGATCCCGCTGCTGCTCGGCGTGATCCTGTTCGTGTTCATCGTGATGCGGTTCGCGCCGGTCGACCCGGCGCTGGCCGCGTTCGACGGCGCGAACGCCACCGCCGAGCAGCTCCAGCAGTTCCGGCTCGAGAACGGGCTGCTGGACCCGCTGCCGCTGCAGTACGTCCACTTCGTCTGGCACCTGGTCCAAGGTGACTTCGGCACCAGCGTCATCACCAAGCAGCCGGTCGGCGAGACCATCGCGACCGCGTTGCCGCTGACCGTCCAGCTGACCCTGCTCGGCCTGGTCATCGCACTGGTGACGGCGCTGGTGCTCGGCGTGACGTCGGCGCTGTTCCGCGACCGCTGGCCGGACAAGCTGATCCGCGTGGTCACCCTGGCCGGGGTCGCCGCGCCGGCGTTCTGGGTGGCGCTGCTGCTGGTCCAGTGGCTGGCGGTCGGGCAGGGGCTGTTCCCGACCAGCGGGTACGTCAGCCCGGCCGACTCCTTCGGCGGCTGGCTGAACTCGCTGACGCTGCCCGCGGTCTCCCTCGCGCTGCCGGTGGCCGCCCAGCTGACCCGGGTGATCCGGACGTCGATGGTCGAAGAGCTGGACAAGGACTACGTCCGCACCGCGCGCGGCGGCGGGCTGCCGCCGGTGGTCGTCGTCGGGCGCAACGTGCTGCGCAACGCGCTCGTCACGCCGCTGACCGTGCTCGGCCTGCGGGTCGGCTACCTGCTGGGCGGCGCGGTCGTCATCGAGACGATGTTCGCGCTGCCGGGGATGGGGCAGAACATGATCCAGGCCGTCACCGACGGCGACACGGCCAAGGTGCAGGGCTTCGTGATCACGATCGCGATCGGGTTCGTGCTGGTCAACCTGATCGTCGACGTCCTGTACCTGATCGCGAACCCGCGCCTGCGGAGCCACGCGTGAACCGCCTGCGCGCGGCTTGGCCCGCGCTCGCGATCCTCGGCGTGCTGCTCCTGGTCGCCGTGCTCGGCACGCTCGTCGCGACGCACAACCCGGACGCGCTGAGCACCGACACCGGCGGCCCCAGCGGGTCGCACTGGTTCGGCACGGACACGTCGGGCCGGGACATCTTCTCCCGGCTCGTCGCCGGCACGCGCTGGTCGCTCGCCATCGGCCTGGGGGCGGTGGCGCTCGCGCTCGTGTCGGGGGCGGTGATCGGGGCGTTCGCGGCGACCTCGCACCGCCGGGTGGACGCCGTGGTCATGCGCGTGCTGGACGTCATCATGGCATTCCCCGGCATCGCGCTGGCCGCGGTCCTCGTCGCGGTCTTCGGCCACGGCATCCTCGTGCTGATCCTGGCCATCGGCTTCCTCAACACGCCCCCGGTGGCCCGGGTGATCCGGGCGAACGTCCTGGCCCAGTACGGCGAGGACTACGTCGCCGCGGAGCGGGTCATCGGAGCGAAGCGGTTCTTCGTGCTGACCCGGCACGTCGCCATCAACTGCGCCGCGCCGGTGCTCGTCTACTGCACGGTCACGGTGGCCGACGCGATCGTCTTCGAGGCGTCCCTGTCGTTCATCGGCGCCGGCATCCAGCCGCCGGACCCGTCGTGGGGCTCGGTGCTCGCCGACGGCAAGGACCTCGTGCTGACCGGCGGCTGGTGGGCGACGCTGTTCCCCGGCCTGCTGATCCTGGTCACGGTCCTGGCGCTGAACATCCTCTCCGAGCGGATCTCCGACGCCTGGGCGGCGCCGTCGGCCCGCGCGGTCAAGGCCGCCGAAGTCGCGAAGGCCGTCGAGGCTCGCGACGACGCCGACACCGCGCCCGTCCTGCCGATCGCCGGGCTGCGGGAGGCGGGGGAGCGGCTCGCCCGCACCGCCCGGTCTCTGGACCACCGGGAGCCGGTCCTCGAAGTCGACCGGCTCCGGATCGCGTTTCCCGGCCGGCACGAGGGGGTCGACGTCGTCGACGGCGTGTCGTTCAGCGTCCGCGCCGGTGAGGTCCTCGGCCTGATCGGCGAGTCCGGCTGCGGCAAGACGCTCACCGCGCTGTCGATCCTCGGCCTGCAGCCGGCGGGCGCACAGGTGTCCGGGCAGATCCGGTTCGCCCAGCGGGACCTGCTGGCCCTGCGGCCCGGCGAACGCCGTTGCCACCTCGGTCACGACATCGCGATGATCTACCAGGACGCGTTGAGCTCGCTCAACCCGGCGATGACGATCCGCGCCCAGCTGAAGCAGTTCACCCGCCGCGGCGGCACCCGCACCCCGGTCGAGCTCCTGGAACTGGTCAACCTGGACCCCGAGCGGACGCTGCGGGCGTACCCGCACGAGCTGTCCGGCGGCCAGCGCCAGCGCGTGCTGATCGCGATGGCGCTCTCACGGGACCCGAAGCTGATCGTCGCCGACGAGCCGACCACCGCGCTCGACGTCACCGTGCAGGCGCAGATCATGGCGCTTCTGCTGCGGCTGCAGGAAGAACTGGGTTTCGCGCTCGTCCTCGTCTCGCACGACCTCGCGCTGGTGTCCGAGATCGCCGACCGCGTCGTCGTCATGTACGGCGGCCAGGTCGCCGAGCTCGGCACCACCGCCGAAGTCGTCGGGTCGCCCCGCCACCACTACACGCGCGGCCTGCTCAGCGCCGTGCTGTCGCTGGAGGAGAACGAGGCCCGCTTGACGCAGATCAAGGGCGTCGTCCCGGCCCCGGCCGAGTTCCCGGCCGGCTGCCGGTTCGCCGACCGCTGCCCGGCCGCCCGCGCCAAGTGCCACGAAGAAACGCCGGTCCGGTTCGGCGAGCCGGTCGACCACCTGGTCGCCTGCCACTTCCCGGCGGTCGACATCGCGCGCGAGAAGGAGGCGACGGCGTGAACCTCCTCGAGGTCGACGGCGTCCACGTCGTCCACAAGATCCGCGGCCGCGGCCTGCTCGGCCACCAGCACGTGTACGCCCTGACCGACGCCCACCTCGTGGTGAACCCGGGCGAGACGATCGGCGTCGTCGGCGAGTCCGGCTGCGGCAAGTCGACGCTGGCCAAGGTGATCGTCGGCCTGCAGCGGCCGACCGCGGGAACCGTGCGCTTCCGCGGCGAGCCCCTGGACGGGGGCTCCGGACGCGAGGTCGGCATGGTCTTCCAGGACCCGTCGACGGCGCTGAACCGGCGGCTCGCCGTCGCCAAGATCATCCGCGACCCCCTGGACGTGCACAAAGTCGGGACGCCCGCCGAGCGCGACGACCGCGTCCGGGAGCTGATGTCCCTGGTCGGGCTGCCGACGAGCGTCGCCGACGCCGTGCCGGGCCAGCTCTCGGGCGGTCAGCGCCAGCGCGTCGCCATCGCCCGGGCGCTGGCCCTGCGGCCCGCGTTGCTGGTCGCCGACGAGCCGACGTCGGCCCTCGACGTCTCGGTCCGCGCCCAGATCCTCAACCTGCTGCTCGACCTGCGCGAACAGCTCGAACTGGCGATGGTGTTCGTCTCCCACGACATCCAGACGGTGTCGAAGATGAGCGATCGGATCGTCACGATGTACCTGGGCCGGATCGTCGAGGAGGCGCCGGTCGGAGCCGAGGCCCGCCACCCCTACACGCGGGCGTTGTTCTCCGCGACGCCGAGTCTGCTGCACCCGGTCGAGCCCATCGTGCTGACCGGCCCGGTGCCCTCGGCGACCAACCCGCCGAGCGGCTGCCCGTTCCGCACCCGCTGCCCCAAGGCCACCGCCGAGTGCGCGGCCGAGCTGCCACCCCTCGCCGCGGCCGAGGGCGGGCACACCTACCGCTGCATCCACCCCGAGATCCCTACCGAAGTGAGCGCCTGATGCCGAAGTTCGCCGGAATCGTCCCGCCGCTGTGCACGCCGTTGACCGACGACTTCGGCGTGGACACCGACTCGCTGCGGCGCCACGTCGAGTTCCAGCTCGACGCCGGCGTGCACGGCGTCTTCGTCCTCGGCTCCTCCAGTGAGGTCGCCTTCCTGCCCGACGCCCAGCGCCGCGTCGTCGTCGAAACGACGGTCGACCAGGTCGCCGGCCGCGTCCCGGTACTCGTCGGCTGTATCGACATGACGACCCTGCGGGTCGCCGAGCACATCAAGGCCGCCGAGGCCGCCGGGGCCGACGCCGTCGTCGTCACCGCGCCGTACTACACGCGCACGCACGTCGCCGAGGTCGACCGGCACTTCCGGCTGCTGCACGAACGCACGGCGCTGCCGATCGTCGCCTACGACATCCCGGTCGCGGTGCACACGAAGCTCGACGGGGCGATGGTGCTCGACCTGGCCGCCGACGGCGTCCTCGCCGGGCTCAAGGACTCCAGCGGCGACGAGGCGTCCTTCCGCGCCGTCCTGCTCGGCAAGCGGGAGCGCGGCCTCGACTCCTTCGCGGTGTTCACCGGCTCCGAACTCGTCGTGGACGCGGCGCTGGCGATGGGCGCCGACGGCGCGGTCCCGGGTCTCGGCAACGTCGACCCGGTCGGGTACGTGCTCATCCACGACCACTTCAAGTCCGGCAACCTCGCCGCGGCGCGCCGCGAGCAGGAACGCCTGCTGAAGCTGTTCTCGATCACGGCCGTGGCGCCGCCGAGCCGGATGGGCCGCGGCTCGGCCGGGCTCGGCGCCTTCAAGGCCGCGATGAAGATGCGCGGCTTCATCGACAACGCTGTCATGGCGCCGCCGCAGCTTCCGCTGGACGACGAAGAACTGCTGCGGATCAAGGAGAAACTCGCCGAAGCGGGGCTGCTCTGATGCTCCGCTACGGCGCCGACTACAACCCCGAGCACTGGCCCGAAGAGGTCCGCCGGGAAGACCTCAAGCTGATGGCCGAGGCGGGCGTCACGATGGTGACCGCGGGGATCTACTCGTGGGCGGGCGTCGAGCCGCGGCCGGGGGAATGGGACTTCGGCTGGTTCGACGACGTCATGGACGGCCTCGCCGGCGCCGGGATCGGCGTCTGCCTGGCGACGATGACCGCGTCGCCGCCGCCGTGGCTGACGCACGCGCACCCGGAGATCCTGCCGGTGCGCGCCGACGGCGTCCGGCTCTCACCCGGGGCGCGGCAGCAGTTCTGCCCGTCCAGCCCGGTCTACCTCGCGCACGCGGCCCGGCTCGTCACGGAGCTGGCGACGCGGTACGCCGGCCACCCGGCGCTGGCGATGTGGCACGTCGGCAACGAGTTCGGCTGCCACGTCCGGGCCTGCTACTGCGACGAGTCCGCTTCGGACTTCCGCGTCTGGCTGCAGGAGCGGTACGGCACGATCGAGGAGCTCAACGCGGCGTGGACGACCACCTTCTGGGCCCAGCGGTACTCCACCTGGGACGAGATCCTGCCGCCGCGGGTGGCCCCGACGTTCCCCAATCCCGCGCAGCAGCTGGACTTCCACCGGTTCTCCTCCGACGCCGCACTCGGGTGCTTCCTGACCGAAGAGCGGGTGCTGCGCCGCGTCACGCCGGATGTCCCGATCACGACCAACTTCGTCGGCCTGGTCCAGAAAGCCCTCGACTGGCACCGGTGGACACCGCACGAGGACGTCGTCAGCCTCGACTCCTACCCCGACCCCTACGACCCGCGTGCCCACGTCGAGGCCGCGTTCGCCTACGACCTGGTCCGGTCCACGAAGGACCAGCCGTGGATGCTGCTCGAACAGGCGCCCAGCGCGGTGAACTGGCGGCCGCGCAACAGTCCCAAGCCCCCGGGTGCCATGCGGCTCGGCAGCTGGCAGGCCATCGCCCAGGGCGCCGACGCCGTGCTGTTCTTCCAGTGGCGCCAGACCAGCGGCGGCGCCGAGAAGTTCCACTCGGCGATGGTCCCGCACGGCGGCCGCGACACCCGGACGTTCCGCGAGACCGCCGCGCTGGGGCGGGAACTGGCCCGGGTACCCGAACTCGCCGGGATGCGCGTGCGGGCCGACGTCGCCCTGCTGCACGACTGGCCGAGCTGGTGGGGCCTCGAACTCGACTCGCACCCGGCCCGGCTGGAGTACCTGGAGACGCAGCTGGCGCACTACGCGCCGCTGTTCGACGCCAACGTCACCTGCGACGTCGTCCACCCTTCGCGGGATCTCACGTCGTACAAGCTGGTCGTCGTCCCGAACCTGTACCTGCTCGAACCGTCCACCGCCGACAACCTGCGCGCCTACGTCGCGGGCGGCGGGCACCTCGTGGTGTCGTACTTCTCCGGCATCGTCGACGCCTGCGACCGCGCCTACCTCGGCGGCCACCCCGCGCCCCTGCGGGACATCCTCGGCCTGCGGGTCGACGAGTTCTGGCCTCTCGATGACTCTGTCGGCGTGATTTTCGTAGATGGGACAACGGGTTCCGGGACGATCTGGGCCGAGTGGATCGAACCCGAGGGCGCGGAAGCCGTCGCGTCGTTCGCTTCCGGGGAGCTGACCGGCCGTCCGGCGATCACGCGGCACGCGTTCGGCGACGGCGTCGCCTGGTACCTCGGCACCCGGCCCGACCTCGCGCCGCTGTTCGGCCGCATCACCGCCGAAGCCGGGGTGACGCCGGTCCTGGCCACCCCGCCCGGTGTCCAGGCCGTCGTCCGGCACGGCGGGGAAAGCGCTTACCTGATCCTGCTCAACCACGGCACCGAGCCGGTCACCGTCGACCTGCCGCAAGCAGCGCCGGACCTGCTGACCGACCCGTCGCGGCCGGTGCGCGAGGTGCGGCTCGCCCCGCGGGGTGTCGCCGTCCTGAAGGGATGAGAATGAGAACACTGGGGAGATGGGCCGCGCTGGTGGCCTTGGTGTCGAGCACGCTCCTGGCGGTGAGCCCGGCGCAGGCCGAGCCGCAGCTCGACCAGCAAGTCCTGTTCAAAGCTGCGCAGGATCCCGGGTACAGCTGCTTCCGGATCCCGGCGATCGTGGAGTCCGCCCACGGCACGCTGCTGGCGTTCGCCGAGGGCCGCGTCGACAACTGCGGCGACACCGGCGACATCGATCTGGTGCTCAAGCGCTCCACCGACGGCGGCCGGACGTGGTCGCCGCTGCAGGTGGTCAACCGCGGCGGCGGGGACACGCACGGCAACCCGGTGCCCATGGTGGACCGCCGCACCGGCCGGATCGTGCTGATCACGACGTACAACAAGGGGCGGGCCGACGACAAGGCGTGCGACGTCCCGTGCCCGCGCACGCCGCATTCGCAGTACAGCGACGACGACGGCCGCACCTGGTCCACCCCGGTCGACATCAGCGCGCAGGCGAAACTGCCCGACTGGGACTCCTGGTACGCGTCCGGGCCGGTGCACGGCATCCAGCTGACCCGCGGCCGCCACGCGGGACGGCTCGTGTTCGGCGTCAACGCGGAGACCAGCGACGGCACGCACTCGATCGAGAACCACGCCGGGCTCGTGTACAGCGACGACGGCGGCCGCAGCTGGCACGTCGGCGCGGTGAACTCGTACCCGCACCCGGTCGGCGGGACGTACACGCAGAAGCCGTCCGAAGTGACGGTGGCCGAGCTGCCGGACGGCTCGATCTACGCCGGCGGCCGCGAGCAGGGCGGCACCGACATCGGCAACCGCGACTCCGCGATCAGCCGCGACGGTGGCGAGACGTTCACCAGGTCCTTCACCACCATCCCCGACCTGGTGACGCCGATGGTGCAGGGGTCGATCCTGCGGGTGGGCGACCGGCTGCTGTTCTCCTCGCCGTCGGACACCGACCGGCGGCGCTGGATGATGATCCGCTCGTCCTACGACAACGGCCGGACGTGGGAGAACGCCGAACAGGGCACGCAGATCACGACGGACTGGTCGGGCTACTCGGATCTGGTGCGGATCAGCGGCTCGAAGATCGGGCTGATGTACGAAGGTGGCGCGGTCGACGCGCGGGACGAGATCCGCTTCGCACGCTTCGACGAATCCTACCTGGGCCGGCACAACTCCGCGGGACCGTCCACACCGGACGTTTCCGGGCACGCGGACGCGCGGGTCCTCGGCGGTGCTTCGGTGACCCCCGGCCGGTTCGGCGGCGCGGTGACGCTGGACGGCGTCGACGACTACGTCCGCGTGCCGTACGACCCGGCGCAGCCCCCGGGCGACGGCGACCTCACGTGGACGGGGTGGTTCCGGTACGGCGCCACGAAGGGCAACCAGGTGCTGTTCTGGCTCGGCGGAATGGGCACGACGGCACCGCAGCTGTGGTTGCGCGGCGAGCCGGCCAACCACCGGCTCATCGCGATGATGACCACCGCCGCCGGGAGCGCGTCGATCACGTCGGCGCAGGCGTACGACGACCAGGCGTGGCACCACGTGGCCCTGGAACGCACCGGCGGGCAGCTGCTGCTGTGGGTCGACGGCGTCCAGGTCGCGTCCGGCGCCGCGGCCGCCGGGTCGGTCAGCCAGACCGTGTCGTTCCAGCTGCAGCTGGGGCAGCGGCTGGACAACCAGTTCCGCTGGAACGGCTCGTTCGACGAGGTCCGCTTCTACCGCCGGGCCTTGACGACGTCGGAACTCGACGCGATCCGCGTGCGGAACGCGCCGGCCCCGGCCGGCCAGGTCCTGCGGCTCCCGTTCGACCGCCTCCACGGCTGACCTCCTTATGGCCCTTATCCGGCGGGCTCGGAATTGGTTCACTTCCTCCGTGAGGATCTTGGGTGCGCTGCTCACCGTCCTGCTCGTCGCCACCGGCCTGGCGGTCCCCGTGACCGTCGCCGCGGCGGATCCGCCCTCCTGGACCGGGCCGCTCAGCACCCGCGGCCGGTACATCGTCGACGCGCACGGTGACCGCTTCAAGCTGAAGGCCGCCAACTGGCACGGCGCGAGCGGCACGTGGACCGGCTCCGGTGACGTGAACGACCCGGCGAACCACCACGCCGGCGAGATCGCCTACCAGACGCCGCTCGGGCTGGACCGCGCGTCGATCGACACGGTCATCGACGGGCTCGCCCAGCTCGGCCTGAACAGCGTCCGGCTGCAGTTCTCCAACGCGATGCTGCACGACACCCGGCCGGTGCCGGACCTGCCCGCCAACCCGGACCTGCACGGCCTGACCCCGCTGCAGGTCTACGACCGCGTCGTCGACCGGCTGACCGCGCGCGGGTTCGCCGTCATCCTCAACAACCACACCACGACCTCGCGCTGGTGCTGCGGGCTCGACGGCAACGAGCGCTGGAACACCGCGCAGACCGAACAGCAGTGGCAGGACGACTGGCTGTTCATGGCCCGCCGCTACGCCGCGAACAAGCGCGTCGTCGGCGCCGACCTGTACAACGAAGTCCGCCGGAACGCGTTCGACGACCCCAACTGGGGCTGGGGCAACGGCACCGACTGGCAGCGCGCGAGCCAGCAGGTCGCCGACCGCATCCTCACGGAGGCGAACCGCGACCTGCTCATCTTCGTCGAGGGCATCAACTGGACCGGGCTGCCGATCGACGGCTTCGCGCACGGACGCCCGACGCTCGAACCCGCCCGGACGCTGTCGCACACGCTCGTGGACTCGGGCAAGCTCGTCTATTCGGCGCACTTCTACGGCTACACCGGGCCGAACCACTCGGGCGCGACCGGCATCGGCGAGACGCACGACCCGCGTTACCGCGACCTCTCACCCCAGGAACTGCGGGACACCCTGTACCGGCAGGCGTTCTTCGTCTCGGCCGACACCGGCAAGCACTACACCGCGCCGCTGTGGATCAGCGAGTTCGGCGAAGGCCGCAACACCACCGACCCGGCGTCGCGCGCGTTCTTCGAGAACTTCGTGAACCACCTCGCCGAGACCGACACCGACTTCGCCTACTGGCCCGCGGTCGGCTTCCAGACGGGCGGCTCCGGCGACGGCTGGGCGCTGCTCGAATACGACTCCGCGGGCCGCCGCATCGACGTCCTCGACGGCACGGACTGGCGCGGCCCGGCGTGGCAGCGGCTGATCTCCGCGCCGTCCCGCACCGGGCAGATCCCGGACGGCGTGGTGCACTGGTCGATGCTGAACCTCGACTACGGCGACTTCCAGGAGTCACGCCAGGTCCGGGCGCTGCCGGACTGGAACTCCGGCGCCCGCAAGGGCGTCTGCCCGGACGGCCAGCGGCTCGCCGGCCTGGCCCACACCGGCAACCGCGGCCTGTGCACCGGGACGCTCGCCGCCCCGGCCGGGTACGTCGTGGTCCGCGACGAGACCTACGTCGACACCGACTGGGCGTCCGGGTACACGAAGACGCAGTGCCCGCCCGACCACGCGGTCGTCGGGTACAGCGTGCAGGGCGCGGCCTTCTCCGCCGTGCTGTGCGGCCGGTCCGCGACGCCGCTGGGCCGCACCGGCCGCACGGTGTGGTTCGACCGCGGCGACAACCGGCCGTCCGGCGACCCCGGCGGCGACTTCGCGTCGGGGAACTACAAGGGCCAGTGCGCGCCGGGGGAGTACGTCGCCGGCGTCGCCTACACCGGCCGGATCGGGTCGAACCGGACGCCGGACGCGCTGCTCTGCCGGTCCTAGAGTCCTAGACCGTCCGGCAGGTCAGCTCCGGGCGGCTCGTGGCGTTGCCGCTGCCGGTGAGGGCGATGAAGCCGAACGTCGTCGCGCCGCCCGCGTCGAGTTTCGCGTTCCAGGCCGCGTTGTCGACCGTGACGGTGGTGCCCTCGACGGTGAAGTTGCCGTTCCACAGGCCGGTGATGTGGTGGCCACCGGGCAGGGACCAGCGGACGCTCCAGCCGGACAGGCCGCCGGTGCGGTCGTTGCGCACCGTCACCTCGACCTGGTAGCCGCCGGGCCAGGAGTTCGTCACCTGGTAGTTGGCGGCGCAGCCCAGGTCCGGCGGCGGACTGCTGCTGGTGGTGGTCGTCGGTGGCGGGGTCGCCGAGGTCGTCGCCGGGGCGGCGATCGGCGTCGCGTCCGGGACGAGCGCCGTCCCGATCAGCACGCCGGCGGCCAGCAGGACGGCTCCGCCCGCGGCGGCCAGTACGACCCGGCGGCGAGGACGGCGGACGCGCAGCAGCCGGGTCTCGGTGCGGGGCCGCGGGCGCGGTGGCGGTAGCGGGCGGCCGTCGGTGACGGCTTGGAACAGCTCCTGGACCTCCGCCATCGCCGGGCGCTGAGCGGGGTCGCGCCGCAAGAGCCGGCCGAGGACCTCGGCGAGCGGGCCGCTGTGCCGCGGCGGGGTCGGCTCTTCGCGGGCGACGCGGAGCAGGAGGACGATCGGGTTGTCGTCGTTGCCGAACGGCGGCCGGCCTTCGAGGGCGCGGTAGAGCGTCGCGCCGAGGGAGAACACGTCGGCCGGGAAGCCGGCTTCGCCGCCGCCGGCGACTTCGGGGGACAGGTAGGCGGGGGTGCCCGCGATGAAGCCGCCGCCGGTCACGGTGCCTTCGCCGGTGGCGCGGGAGATGCCGAAGTCGGCGATCTTGGCGACGTCGCCGTCGGCGAGCAGGACGTTGGCGGGCGTGACGTCCCGGTGCACGATGCCTTCGGCGTGCGCGGCGGCCAGCGCGGAGGAGACCTGCACACCGATCCGCGCGACCTCGTCGGCGGGCAGGCGGTCGCGGTCGAGCAGGACGTCGGCGAGGCTGCGCGAGGGCAGGTACTCCATGACGAGGTAGGGCTCGCCGCCGTCCTCGACGACGTCGTGCACGGTGACGGCGTGCGGGTGCCGCAGCCGCGCGGTCAGCCGGGCCTCGCGGAGGGCGCGCTGGGCGGCCTGCTCCCCGGCGGCCTGCCCGATGGCGGGGTCGTAGCCGAGCTGCTTGACGGCGACGACGCGGTCGAGCCGCTCGTCCCGCGCCCGCCAGACGACGCCCATCGCGCCCTGGCCGACCCGCGCCGCAAGGCGGTACCGCCCGGCGATCAGCTGTCCTTCGTCGGTCACGACGACCTCCCGGCCTTCCCCGGAACACACGGATGCGGGGAACGATCGGTTCGAGCTTAGCGACGGGCGGCCCGCCCCGCCGACGGGCGCGGCCTGCCGGGGGCAGGCCGCGCCGTCACGCGGTCAGGGCGTGCAGCTGGTCCCACGTCGGGACGTACGGCGTGAACCGCAGCTTCATCCCCGCCTCGGCCGGCAGCTTGTCCGCCTTGCGCGCGTTGCAGCTGCGGGACGCCCCGCCGCACGCCGCCACCGTGTTCAGCCACGACGTCCGCTCGCCGCCGCGGCTCAGCGGCGTCACGTGGTCGATCGTCGTCGCGCGGCCGCCGCAGTACGCGCAGCGGTGGCCGTCGCGCGTCAGCACGCCTCTGCGGGACCAGCGGGGCGGCTGCGTATATCGCCACTTCATCACGACGTACCGCAGCAACCGCACGATCTTCGGGCGCGGGAACAGCCCGTAGGCGAGACCGTCCTCGGCCTCGTGGATCTCGGCGACGTGCCGCACCAGCATCCGGATGGCGTGCGGCACCGAAACCGTCTGCAGCGGCTCGTAGCCGGCGTTCAAGACGAGCACCTTCACAACGCACCTCTTTCCTCTCGGCGAAATCGTCGCCGAGGGGAAAGAGGTGCGTCAATCGTGTTTCAGTGCAGCGGATGCGCGCGGAAGAACCGCCAGATGACCGGCGTGGCGTCGATGACCGTCGGCGTCGCCGAGTCGTTGTTCGGCTTCGTGCTCGGCCAGACGTGCCCGGCGCCCTCGACGCGGTAGTGCTCGAGCGTGCCGCGGCGGTCGCAGCCGAGCCACTTCTGCGCGACGACACCGGAAACCGGCGTCCAGGACACGGGCTTGGGGAAGCAACCGTCCCTTGTGGACCACGCCGCGAGCCAGTCCGGGATCGCCGGGAGACCCTTGGCCGGGTTGCCGGTGTACGGGATCGTCGTGTCGGCCGTGCCGTGGAAGTCGAGGATCGGCGCCGGGCGGCTCGGGTCGCACGCGCCGCCCTGCGGGTAGAACGCGCCCGACACCGGCGCGAACGCCGCGATCCGGCCGGGCAGCCGGCAGGCCAGCACGCCGACGAACCCGCCGCCGTTGGACTTCCCCGCGGCGAAGATCCGGTCGTTGTCGACGCAGAGCGTGCGCTGCAGCGAGTTCAGCAGGTCGCTGGTGAACAGGACGTCGTCCGCGGCGGCGGAGTAGGGCGCGCCGGTCCAGGCCGTCTCGCCGTCGGTGCCGACCAGGCCCTGCGGGTACACCGAGATCGCGTCGAGTGCCGAGAAGCCCGTCAGCTCCTCCTGGTACTGCGACGTGCGCTTGTGCCCGTGGAACGACAGCACCAGCGGGTACGCCCGGCGCGGGTTGTAGTGCGCCGGCAGGTGGACCGTGTACTCGCGGTCGAGGCCGCCGGAGACGACGTGCTGTGTCGTCGTCACCCCGGCCGGGACCGGCGCCGCGCGCCCGCAGCCGGTGGTGCGGACGGGGTGGTCGGCGACCCCCGCCGCGGCGGCGGCGGGAGCGGCGAAAGCGGTGGTCAGGGCAGCGGTCGCGGCGAACGCGGCGGCCCACCGGGGAAGGCGTCCGGGCACTCGATCCTCCTTGATCGGCAGCGGGGCGTGGTCAGCATCACCCCGGCAGCCGGGGGAGTCTGCATTGCGTTCATAAAGTGCGCGGCCGGGACTGTCGGACCCCCTCGGTAGGATCGACCCAACCAAGGCCGCCGCACCCGGAAAGGACCGGAAGTGACCACGCCGATCGAGACGCTGGAGTTCCAGTCGGAAGCGCGTCAGCTGCTGCAGCTGATGATCCATTCGATCTACTCGAACAAGGACACCTTCCTGCGCGAGCTCGTGTCCAACGCCTCCGACGCACTCGACAAGCTGCGCCTGGAGTCCTACCGCGACAAGGACCTCGGCGCGGACACCTCCGACCTGCACATCACGCTGGAGGCGGACGCGGCCGGGCGGACCCTGACCGTCCGGGACAACGGCATCGGCATGACGCGTGACGAGGTGGTGGCGCTCATCGGCACCATCGCCAAGTCCGGCACCGCCGACTTCCTGACCAAGCTGAAGGAGGCGAAGGACGCGGCGGCGTCGCAGGACCTCATCGGCCAGTTCGGCGTCGGGTTCTACGCGAGCTTCATGGTCGCGGACAAGGTCACGCTCGTGACGCGCAAGGCCGGCACCGGCGAAGGCGTGCGCTGGGAGTCGAGCGGCGAAGGCACGTACACGATCGAGCCGGTCGAGGACGCGCCGCAGGGCACCGCGGTGACCCTGCACCTCAAGCCCGAGGACGCCGAGGACCACCTCTACGACTACACGTCCCCGGCCAAGATCCGGGAGATCGTCAAGAAGTACTCCGACTTCATCACCTGGCCCATCCGCATGCAGGGCGAGGGCGAAGACGCCGAGGTCGAGACCGTCAACTCGATGAAGGCGCTGTGGGCGCGTTCGTCGAGCGAGGTCACCGAGGACGAGTACCACGAGTTCTACAAGCACGTCAGCCACGACTGGCAGGACCCGCTCGAGACGATCCGGCTGCAGGCCGAGGGCACGTTCGAGTACCAGGCGCTGCTGTTCCTGCCGTCGCACGCGCCGATGGACCTGTTCCTGCGCGAGCGCAAGCGCGGCGTGCAGCTGTACGTGAAGCGCGTCTTCATCATGGACGACTGCGAGTCGCTGGTGCCGGAGTACCTGCGGTTCGTCAAGGGCGTCGTCGACGCGCAGGACCTCTCGCTCAACGTGTCGCGGGAGATCCTGCAGCAGGACCGGCAGATCCAGCTGATCCGCCGCCGCCTGGTGAAGAAGGTCCTCTCGACGGTCAAGACGATGATGACCGCCGACGCCGAGAAGTACGCGACGTTCTGGCGCGAGTTCGGCCGCGCGGTCAAGGAGGGCCTGCTCGACGACTTCGAGAACCGCGAAGCCATCCTCGAGATCTCGTCGTTCGCCTCGACGCACGACGCGGAGAAGCCGACTTCGCTGCGCGACTACGTCTCGCGGATGAAGGAGGGCCAGGAGCACATCTACTTCATGACCGGCGAGTCGCGCTCCGCGATCGAGAACTCGCCGCACATGGAAGCGTTCCGGGCCAAGAGCTACGAGGTGCTGGTCCTGACCGACCCGATCGACGAGATGTGGGTCGACGGCGTCGGCGGGTTCGACGGCAAGCAGTTCCAGTCGATCGCCAAGGGCCAGGTCGACCTGGAGTCGGACGAGGACAAGAAGGCCACCGAAGTCGCGCGCGAGCAGCAGAAGAAGGACTTCGAGAGCCTGCTGACGTGGATGGGCACGGCGCTGGGCGAGGACGTCAAGGAGGTCCGGCTGTCGTCGCGGCTGACGACGTCGCCGGCGTGCATCGTCGGCGACACGCACGACCTGACGCCGACGCTGGAGAAGATGTACCGCGCGATGGGGCAGGAACTGCCGCCGATCAAGCGGATCCTGGAGCTGAACCCGGAGCACGGGCTGGTGACGGGCCTGCGCGAGGCACACGCTTCCCGGCCGGAGGACGAAGGCCTGGCCGAGACGGCGGAGCTGCTCTACGGGATGGCGCTGCTCGCCGAGGGCGGCGAGCTGGCCGACCCGTCGCGGTTCATCAAGCTGCTGGCGGGCCGGCTGGAGAAGACCCTCTGAGCCGTGGTCGTGAGTGGTGATTCGGGTTGGAACCCGAATTGCCACTCACGACCGGCCGAGCTGTCAGGGGGCCGCGTTCATCAGGTCCAGCGCGCTCTGCTGCCGGGCCGCGTCCGCCTGGTCGAACGGCCCTGCCCACAGCAGCCCGTACGCCTCCGCGCTGTTCCGGTCGTTCGCGTACGCCGAGTTCGCCTGGCGCTGCAGGTACCCCGTGTACGGGTGGTCCGAAAGTGCCGCGTTCAGCACCGCCAGATCCCGCGCGTACACGCCCTTGAACGTCGGCCCGTCCGCGCCGCCGCCTCCGGCCGACTCACCCGGGTCGCGCAGGATGCCGCCCGGGTTCAACGACCCGTTGGCCGTCGACGCGTTCGCCATCGCCCGCGCCTTCGTCAGCAGGCTCGCGTCGCCCGTCGCGCGGTTCAGCTCCGTCAGCGCCGCCAGCGGCACTCCCTGGTTGTACGACCACACCGCCTGGCCGTTGTTCGCGCACGTCGACGTCGTCAAGCCGTCGTTGACCAGGTTCGAGCCGTTGATCATCCCGCTGCCGGCGAACCAGGTCCAGCCGGCCCGGGCGCGGGCCAGGTACGTCGTGTCGCCGCCGATGCGGTTGTGCAGCGCCGCGTTCAGCTGGATGTACAGCGAATTCGGGATCGCGTTCTTGTAGGTGCGCGCCGTGCTCCACCAGACCCCGCCGCCGCAGACGCCGTCCCAGTACGCGTACATGTGGTCCGCGTCGGCGCGCGCGGTGTTCAGGTACTTGCTGTCGCCCGTCAGGTCGTACGCCTTCACCCACGCCAGGCCCCACCAGCCCGTGTCGTCGATGTAGTCGTTGCGGAACTGGCCGCCCTGGGCGCCGAGGTTCTTCGTGTACGTCGTGTCGATCGCGTACCGGTAGCTGCCCATGCCGCTGATCCGGGCGTTGTCGATGATCGCGGTCAGGGCGTTCGCCGAGTTCCACCAGCCGGTCGTGTCGAACAGGCCGGTGCCCTGGTTGTACCGCTCCATCAACGCCGTCGCGGCCGCCGTGCGGCGGTCCCCCGCGTTCCACGTCGTGCGGGCCCAGCCGGTGCACGCGATCGTGCCCGAACCGGCGGGCTGCCCACACGCTCGCAGGAGTCCGACCCCGCGGTTGTTCCAGTCGTCGGCGTTGTACATCAGCGTCCGCCAGCCGGTGCTGCCCGACGGCGTCGCCGTGTCGCCCAGTTTGCTGCCCGAGGCCCACGTGCGCCCGGCGTCGAACGAGCGGTCCAGCCAGACGTGGTCGCCGGGCGCACCGCCGGTGATCGCCGCCCAGCCCATGTCGTCGCCGTCGTCGAGGTGCAGGGACAGCCGGCGGCCGCTGACGGTCGCCGAAGCGCCTTCGCGGTCGCCGGGGGAGAGGGCGGGATCCCGGGCGTCGCAGTACTTGTCGCAGATCGTCGCCAGTGGGGCGGCGGCGGGGGCGGGGGCCGGGGTGGGCGTGGCCGCGAGGACCACGGTCAGCAGGGGGACCAGGAAGCTCATCTGTCACCTTCCGCGCTGAAGGGCGATGCTTCCATTTTCGGGAGCTAATAATATTGGTCCAGTCCTTACCCGGACAGGTTTCGGACAGGAATTCCCGCGGTAACCCCCGGCCATGACGAATCTCGACGCGTTCGTGCTCGCCCGGCTCGCGGAGGACGAAGACCGCGTCCGCGACGGTGAACTGCCGCTGCTCGACGAGGCCGAACGGCGGGGCAGGCTGCGGATCATGTACGCCGACGACGGCGACGGCCTGATCCTCGCCGGCGGGCCGGTCGAAGCGATGGAGGACCGGCACCCGGTGCCGTTCGCCGAGAAGGCCGAGTTCCTGCGCCGCGAGATCCGGGACGTCCACGACGACGCGTCCGTGAAGCTGATCGCTTCCGTGTACGAGGCCCACCCCGACTGGCAGGACGGCTGGCGGCCCTGAGGGTTTCGCGGCCCGGCGGAACGGGAACGTCCAAGCATGTCAGGAACCCTGCTCACCGACGTGACGGCGATTCGCGAAGCGGCGACGCCCCTGCGGAGTCCGCAGGACCTCGACCCGCTGGTCCGGCGCATCGGGCGCGCCCGGATCGTGCTGCTCGGCGGGGCCACCCACGGCACCGCCGAGTTCTACCGCTGGCGCGCCGAACTGACGAAACGGCTGCTGGCCGAACGGGACTTCTCGTTCGTCGCCGTCGAGGGCGACTGGCCGGAGTGCCACCGCGTGCACTGCTGCGTCGCCGGGGCGCCCGGCGCGCCGAACGACCCCGGGCAGGCGCTGTGGGGGTTCCGCCGCTGGCCGACCTGGCGGTGGGCCAACGAAGAAGTGGCCGAGTTCGCTCGCTGGCAGCGCGCGTTCAACGCGACCGGCGACGGCGTCCCGTGCGGCTTCCACGGTCTCGACGTCTACAGCCTGGGGGACACCCTGCGCGGCGTCCTCGACTTCGTCCGCGAGCACGCGCCCGACCAGCTCGACGCGACGATCCGCGCGTTCCGCTGCTTCGAGCCCGGCGGTGCCGATCCGCGCGACCCCGAGCTGGTGCCGGAGAACTGCCGCGAAGAGGTCGTGCGCCGGTTGACGGCGGCCCGCGCCGGGGTGCCGGGCGCCGAGGACTACTACCGCGAACTCCTCCACGGCGGCGTGCGGGCCCGCACCGCCCGCGCCACCCACCTGGGTGACACCCTCGACCGGCTGCTGCAGGCGTACGGCCCGCGCTCGAAGGCCGTGGTGTGGGCGCACAACACGCACGTCGGCGGCACCCTCGGCCGGCTGGCTCGGGAACGGCACGCGGCCGACGGCGTCGTCACGGTCGGGTTCGGCACCCACCACGGCTCGGTGATCGCGGCCGGCCACTGGGGCGGCCCGGCGCGCCGGATGACGGTCGAGCCGGCGCCCCCGGACAGCTTCGAGGGCGTGCTGCACGACGCGGTGCCCGGCGAGGACAGCTTCTTCGTCTTCGGTGACGACGAGTGGGTGCGCGAACCGCGTGAAGAGCGCGCGATCGGCGTCGTCCACCGCGGCGGCGGGTACGTCCCGGCGGCCCGCTACGACGCGTTCGTCCACTGCGACGAGACCACCGCCATCACCCCGCTGCACCACTGGGAGCCGGAGGAGGACATCCCGTTCGTCCCGGCGCAGACCCACGCGCGTGGTGGCTGACGGGCGGCGACTCGCCGGCGCTGAGTTTCGCCGCTTCTGCTCGGCCTCGCCCGCGGTGGCGCGCAGGATCGGCGCGCCCGCGCGGCGCGAGTTCAGCGTCGGCACGATCACGCCGGGGCCCTGCGCGGGTGAAGCTATGGCGGCCCGGATGACGCGGCCGCACGGCCGCGAACGCGCTGAGGCGTTCCTCCGGCTCGAACGCTGCCGGAACGGCCGTCCGCCGGCCGGTCCGGCGGGGCCTCCTCATCGACGAGGGACTCGCACCGGCATCACCCCGACGGTGCCCTGCGCGAAGCCGACGACGTCGTCTGCGTGACCGAACCGCCGGACTTTCGCGCGGTGGGTCAGTGGTACGCGGATTTCCACCAGACGAGTGGCGAAGACGTGCTGCTCCACCTGGCGGAACACCGGGATTGACCGGAAGAGTGGTGGGGTATCACCCGGCGGGGGTACCGACCGGATGGGCAGGCGCGGGATGATCGAACGGGACGGGCTCGGCGCCGCGGCGCGTGGGCTGAGGCAGTACCTGCTGGCCGTCGCGGCCGAGCTGGACGCGCCCGCCTGGTTCTGCGAAGTGGACGCGCCCGCGACGGCGTACCTGGCGCTGGAGCGGCGGCTCGAGCGGTTCCCGGACCACGAGACGGCGTTGCTGTGGGACGAGCGGGACGGCTGGGCCGCCGCCGTCGAATCGGCCACCGGCGAGGACGTGGTCGTGCTCGCCTACCTCGGCGCGGACGTGCTGCCGGCCCCGGCCGCGGTGGTGGCGTTCGTCCACGGGCTCTACGAAGACGACTACCCGGGCCAACCGGATCCCCCGGACTTCCGGAGACCCGGGGCCCCGGACGGCTTCGACGAACGTCTCGCCGCCTACGCCGGCGACGAGACCGTCTGCCTGCCCGAGGGCCAAGCCTAGAATCACCGCGGCGGGAGCACGCAGAACTCGTTGCCTTCGGGGTCCGCGAGCACGATCCACGGGTCGTCCGGCGGATCGTCGAGGACCTTCGCGCCCAGCATCACCAGCCGCTCGACCTCCGCGCGCTGGTCGCCTTCCGCCGGGGCCAGGTCGAGGTGCAACCGGTTCTTCCCGGCCTTCTCCTCCGGGACCGGCTGGAACAGCAGCGCGGGCCCGTCGTCGAAGTCCAGCTGCCGGTAGGTCAAGCCGTGGGAGTCGGTCCAGGTCCGGCTTTTCCCTTGCCCCAGCGCCTGTTTCCAGAACTCCGCCAGCAGGTCCGGTCGGCGGCAGTCGACGGCGATGGCCAGGATCCTCGTCACGCCCGCGTCACCACCCGGTTGATCGCCTCGGCCACCAGGTCCGGTTCGCAGACCGTGACCGTGAGGCCGGGGTGGCGGACCAGGCCCCACGGGTCGATGCCGCCGACCGGCTCCCGGAACCGCAGGCACACGCCGCCTTCGGTGGTCGTGCCGAACGTCAGGCCGCGGTCGGCCAGGGACAGCCGGACGCCCAGCGCGCGCACCGGGCTGAGCGGCCCGCTGACCTCGGCGCCGGCGATGTTGCTCAGCGGGGTCGTGACGAGCCACGGCCCCAACCGCGCGCGCAAGCCGTCCGCGTCCAGCTCCAGGCCGCTGCGGGCGCCCAGTGCACGGCGCAACCACGGGAACCGGACGCAGAAGTCCGCGTGCAGCCGGTAGTGCACGACGACGGCGGTTTCCACGGTCACGCGTTGTCCTCCCCGGTCGTCCGGCGTTGCCGCGCCGAAAGCGAGCGGGCACCGGCGATCCCGAGCACCAGCCCGGCGACGGCGGTGAGCCCGTGCAGCACGTTGTCCGCCCAGTTGATGTTGATCGGGTCGTCGTCCGGCGTGCTGAACGCCGTGGCGAGGACGCCGTACGCGGTCATGCCGGCGAAGCCGACGAACAGCACCCAGCAGTAGATGACCGCCCCGGCGCCACGCGTCGCGGCGAGCAGCCCCAGCACCCCGACGGCCGTGTGGACGAGGTTCAGCAGGGCGCTCGCGCTGAACAGGCCCACCACCTGGTGGGTGGTCACGTGGCCGACCGTCGCGGTTTCCGGCGTCAGCCACCCGGCGATCCCCAGCGCGAGGTAGAGCAACCCGAGCACGGCGACGACCGGCCGGAGCCAGGCGGGGCCGGTCCGGGAGCGGGTCTCGGCGGACGTCATGAAAAGCCTCCTTTTCCCCTTCACGGCCGGATACCCGGCGAACCGGACGGGAAACCGGGGGAGTGGAAGGGGCCGGACGGTGGACTGTGTCCCACCGTCCGGCCCACGGCCGGGACCCGCGCCGGTCCCTGCAGCCTCGGCGCGGACCCCCGGTTCTCAGGGGGAACGCCAGTCGTTCCCGTCGTGGGCGGTGCCGTGCTGGGCACCCATCAGGAGCAGTCCGCCGTCGACGACCACCGACGTGCCGGTGATGTACCCGGCCGCGGGCGTCGCGAGGAACGCGACGGCGGCCGCCACCTCGGCGGCGTGCCCGGTGCGGCCGAGCGGGATGCCGGGCCGCCGCTGCTCGCGCGGGTCGGCGTCGGCCTGCCCGGTCATCGGTGTCGAGATCTCGCCCGGTGCCACGGAGTTCACGGTGATGGCGTGCTCGGCGAGTTCCATGGCGAGCACCTGCGTCAGCGCGCCCGCCCCGGCCTTGGCGGCGCAGTAGGGCGCGGCGCCGACGCGCGGGACGTGTTCGTGCACGCTGGTGATGGTGATGATCCGGCCGCCGCGGCCGGCGTCGATCATGTGCCGCGCCGCGCGCTGCGACAGGAGGAAGACGCCGTCGAGGTCGACGTCGAGGACTTCGCGCCACTTTTCGTAGCTGAGGTCGAGCACCCGCCGGCTGCTGCCGGTACCGGAGCAGTTGACCAGGACGTCGATGCCGCCGAGATCGCCTTCGAACGCGTCGATGACGTCGGCGGCTTCGGGCAGCCGGGTCAGGTCGAGCTGCCGGACGTGCGCCGTCACGCCGTGTGAGCGGACTTCGGCGGCGGTTTCTTCGGCGCCACCGGCGTCGGAGTGGTAGGTGATGCCCACGTCCAGACCCCCACCGGCGAGGGCGACGGCGACCGCGCGGCCGATGCCGGAGTCAGCGCCGGTCACGATGGCGCGTCGCGGCGAAGCGGCGTCGGCGGGCAGTGGTGCCGGCAAGGACACGGGCGGCTCCTCTCGTTCCGGGTCGGCTACCACGTCCACCCGGGACTAAACCCGGGCCGTCGCGGGCGTGGGCGGCGATCTCGGCCGATCGAACCGAAGTCGCCGGTGTGTCCGGGCTTCGGGCGGGTAACCGCGCCGTTCGCCGAACGGAAGGAACTCCCGTGAGCAAGCCGAATCCGATCGAACTGCAGAAGTACCTCGCCGGTGTCGACTACCCCGCCCAGCGCGACGATCTCGTGCGCGCCGCCGAGCGGAACGGGGCCGACGACGGGACCCTCGATGTCGTGCGCGGCTTGCCCGATCGGTCCTACGACGGGCCGAGTGGCGTCAGCAAGGAAATCGGCGGCTGACCCCTGAACGCGGCCCGGGCGGGATGCCGCCCGCCCGGGCCGTCACAGCCACGGACGCAACAACCGCGTCACCGCCGGCATCACCACGTACGTCATCGTCGTCAGCAGCACCACCGGGAACAGCGCCGCTCGCAGCGGCAACGGCCACGACTCCGTCAGCGGCACCACCCACGCCTGGAACTCCAGCACCAGGGGCTGGACCGCGACCAGCGAGATCAGCCAAGGCCCGCCCGGAAGCGGAAGGAACGTCTACAGCAAGGAACTGACCCGCGGCGGCACGGTCGCTCCCAGCTCGGCCACCGCCTTGCACACCTCCGCCGGGTCGATCTCCTCCAGACAGGGGTGCCCCGGCACCGGGCACACCCGCGCCCGGCTGTCGCGGCACGGCGCTCGCTGGTCGCCGAGCAGCACCACCGGGACGCCATACGGAGCCCAGCGCGACGCCGGGACCACTGGCGCGAACAGCGACACCACCGGTGTGCCCGCCGCCGCGGCCAGATGCGCCGGGCCGGTGTTGGGCGCCACGACCACCTGCGCGCCGGACAGCACCGCCGCCAGCTCGGCCAGCGACGTCCGGCCGCCGAGGTTCACCGCCGACGTTCCCGCCACGCACGCCGTCAGCTGCGCCTCGCCCGGGGCGCCCGTCACCAGCACCCGGTGGCCTTCGGCGGCCAGCGCCCGTACCACGCGGTGGCTCCACCCCGCCGACGGCTGCCGCGCCGGTACCGACGCCGCCGGGTGCACGACGACGTACGGACCGCCGCCCGTCAGCCGCGTGCTGGGCGGCAGCGGGCGCCGCAGGGCCAAGGCGCCGTGGTCGTCCGGCGGCAGCGCGTACCCCGCCGCCTCGGCGAGCGACAGCATCCGGACCGCTTCCGGCGGGTCGCCCCCGACGCGGTGGCGCAGGTCGAGCAGGCTGCCCGGGTAGTCCTCGGAAATCGCGCCGATCCACGGGACGCCCGCCTGCCGCAGCAACAGCGCCAACGGCAGCGGCGACTGGTGGAACGACGTCAGGATCAGCGCCCGGTCGAACGACTTCGCCCGGATGAGCGCGACGAACTCACCGGTGTCCTCGGCGGTGACCGGCGGCGGCGCGGGGTCGATCCACGGCGCCGTCCACGTGAGCACCTCGTCGACGCCCGGCAGCAGCTCGCCCGCGGCGCGCCCGTGCGGCCCGGCCAGCAGCGTCACGTGTGACGCCTGCGTGGCCACTGCGCGCAGGCACGGCCCCGCCAGCAGGACGTCCCCGAGGTTGTCCTGGCGGGCGACGAGCACCCGGCTCATCCGGCGACCCCGGCGACGCGCAGCGCTTCGGACAGGTCCCGCGCCACGGCGGCGTGCCGGCGCGCGCGGGCGATCTCGGGTTCGAGGGTGCGGGCCGTCGGCACCAGCACCGCGCGGGCGCCGGCGGCCAAAGCGGCGTCGACGTCGGCGCCGGTGTCGCCGATGACCACGCAGGACGCCGGATCGACGCCCAGCTCGTCCGCCGCGCGCAACACCATGCCGGGCCGGGGTTTGCGGCACTCGCAGCCGTCGCCGTCGTCGTGCACGCAGACCTGCCACGTGCCGAACGGACCCAGCAGCTCGTCCACGCGGGCGTTCACGGCGGCGAGCTGGTGCGGCGCGATCAGTCCTTTCGCGACACCCGACTGGTTGCTCACGATCCCGACCGGGATGCCGCGGTCCCGCAGCCCGCGGACCAGGTCGGCCGCGCCCGGCACCGGGCGGACCCCGGCCGGGTCGTTGAGGTAGGGGACGTCGACGATGAGCGTGTCGTCCCGGTCGAACAGAACCGCGACCGGTGGCTTCGGGCGCCGCGCCGCGATTTCCCCGCGGACGCGGTGGTAGCAGGCGGCCGGCGGGATGAGCGCGCTCGTGACGGCCATCCGCGCCACCTCGCCCGGGGTGCGGGGGCCCGGCAGGATCCGGCGGGTGGCGAACTCCGCCGTCAGCCCGGCCCAGATCCCGGCGGCGAGGACGGCTTTCCCGCGCTGCCGCAGCAAGGGGAGGGCCAGCGCGGTCAGACCGGCCACTGTGGACAGTGCGTGCAGCCCGAGCCGGCCTTGGCCCGCACCGGTGCGCTGGCGCCAGAGAACACCGTGCTTGGCGCGCATCAACGCGTTGTCCGCGTTGCCGCGCTGGGCTTTCACGCTGTAGAAGAACCCGCTTCGGCGCGCGGGGTGCGTCGTCAGCCGCTCACCCTGGTCGATCCGGTACCCGGCTTCGGCGACGCGCAGCGCGAGGTCGGAGTCCTCACGGAACGCGCGCGGGAACCGCTCGTCGAACCCGTTCACCTCGACGAGCGCGGCGCGCCGGTAGGCCATGTCCGCGGTGATCCACCGGGCCGTCTCCAGGCCCGCCGTGCCGCGCTCGTCGTCGGTCGGACGGCGGTCCGCGGGCAGCGGGACGGTGATCCGGCCCTGGGACGCGGCGACCTCCGGCGGCAGCCACAGCAGGTCTTCGGCGAGCTGCCGGGGCCAGTCCGGAGCGAGCACGACGTCGTCGTCGACGAAGGCGATCCACTCGCTCGCGGCCGTGCGCCAGCCGAGGTTCCGCGCGCCGGCCGGACCGCGCCCGCCCGAACGCAGGACGCGGACGCCGCCGGGAACGTCCAGTTCGGACCCGCCGGGGCGGTCGTCGACGACGAGGATCTCCGCCGGGCGCGGGCCGTCGCCGCCGAGCACGGTCTCCAGCAGCGGCCGAAGCGTCTCCCGGCCCGTCGTGGGGATCACCACGGTGTAGTCGAGCGAAGTCGTCACCGGACCGGGCTACCCGCGGGGTGCCCGGTCAAACGGCGTGTCGATCGTGGGTGCGCGGGTAACCGGGCGGGGACGAGAAGGAGGTGCGGATGATCGCGGGGACACTCGAAATCCGGAACCCGGCCGACGGCAGCGTGGTGGGCAGCGTGCCGACCGTGGGCGAGGACGAGATCGACGCCGTGCTGGCGCTGGCGAACGAAACCAAGGCCGCCTGGGCGCGGACGCCGGCCGCCGAGCGCGGCGCACTGCTGCACACCGCGGCCGAGCGGCTGCGCGCCCAAGCGGACGAACTGGCCGCCGCGAACGAGGCGGAAACGGGCCGCCCGCGCGACGAAGCCCGCGAAGGCGTGCTCGCCGGCGCCGGCACCCTGGACCAGTACGCCGAGCTCGGCCCGGTCCATCGCGGGCGCAGCCTGCTCGGCGACGCGGGCGCTACCGACCTGATGGTGCCCGAGCCGCGGGGCGTGGTCGTCGCGCTGACGCCGTGGAACGACCCGGTCGCGGTCGCCTGCGGCCTGCTCGGCGCCGCCCTGGCCACCGGGAACACGGTGGTGCACAAGCCGAGCGAACGCGCGCCGCACACCGGGCAGCTCCTGGGCGAGCTCCTCGGCGGCGTGTTCCCCGGCGGCGTGCTGCAGACCCTGCAGGGCGACGGCGGGGTCGGCGCGATCCTGGCGATGCGCGCCGACGTCGACGTGCTCGCCCACGTCGGCAGCACCGCGACCGGCCGGTCGATCGCCGCGAGTGCGGCCGCGACCGGGGCGAAGACGCTGCTCGAGAACGGCGGCAACGACCCCCTCGTCGTCGACGCGGACGTCGATCCGGCGTGGGCGGCGGGCCAGGCGGCGCTGGGCGCGTTCGCCAACTCCGGCCAGATCTGCGTCGCCGTCGAACGGATCTACGTCCACGAGGCCATCGCCGACGCCTTCCTCGCCGCGCTGGTCAAGGAGGCCGAGGCGCGGACCCTCGCCCCGCTGGTCGACCTCCGGCACCGCGACCACGTGCACTCGCACGTCGCGGACGCGGTCGAGCGCGGCGCCCGGGTGCTGACCGGGGGAGCGGTGCCCGACGGTCCCGGCGCGCACTACCCGGCGACCGTGCTCACGGCCTGCGCGTCCGACCTGCGGGTGATGCAGGAGGAGACGTTCGGCCCGGTGGCGCCGGTGCAGGTCGTCGCGAACTTCGACGACGGGCTCGCCGAAGCGGCGAAGGGCGACTACGGGCTGGCGGCGACCGTGCTCACGGCCTCGATGGCGAACGCCCAGCGCGCGTGGCGCGACCTGCCGGCCGGGACGGTGAAGGTCAACAACGTCTTCGGCGGCGCTCCCGGCGGCGCGGCGCACCCGAGGGGCCGCAGCGGCAACGGTTACGGCTACGGGCCGGAGCTGCTCGACGAGCTGACCCAGACGAAGCTCGTGCACGTGGCGCCGCCCGGATGACCGACCGGCACGGCAGAGCCGGGCGCCGGGTCCGGCTGAAGGCGGGGGACGAGGTCCGGCGGGGCCTCGCCGCCGCGTTCGGCACGGGCGGTACGGACGCCGAACGGCACGACCGGACGCCGCTGGGCTGGTTCGCCCGCGCGCTGCGGGTGCCCGGCCGCGAACGGCGGATCCTCGTCCAGACGGCGAAGGCCACGCTGGCGGCGACCGCGGCGTGGCTGCTGGCGACGCTGGTGCTGAAGCTGCCGCAGCCGTTCCTCGCGCCGTACGCGGCCATCTTCCTGGTGGAGGCGACCGTGTACCGGTCGCTGCGCGGGTGGCTGCAGCAGGTCGGCTCGGTGGCCACCGGGGTGCTCCTCGCCGCCGTGGCCGGTCAGCTCATCCCGTCGCAGGCGGTCGCGCTGGCCGTCGTCGTGTTCGTGGGCCTGCTCGCGGGGAACTGGCGGCGGTTCGGCGACGCGGGGGTCTGGGTGGGCGTCACCGGCATGCTGCTGATCTCCTACGGCACCGCCCGCGACGTTTCGCTGCTGGGCGACCGCCTCCTGGAGACGGCGCTGGGCGCAGCCATCGGCGTCGCGGTCAACACGCTGATCTTCCCGCCGCTCTACGGCGAACGCCTGGCCACGACGACCGACCGGCTCGCGACGGCGCTGGCGGGCCTGCTGGAGTCGATCTCGGACCTGGTGCGCCACGACGACCCGGGTGACCTCGAGGACCTGTTGGGGCAGGCGCAGGACACCCGGAGCCAGGTGCTGGCGGCCGAGGAGGCGGTCGGCCTGACCCGCGAGGGGCGGATGCTGAACCTCCGCCGTGGCCGCCCGACGTCCGGTGCCCGCCACGAACGTCCACTTCGGACGCTCACGGCGTTGTGGCCCGCCGTGGCGCAGCTGATCGCCGCGGTGCGCACCACGACCCAGGCCCGCGACCGGCACCCGTTCGAATACCCCTGGCCGGACGCGCGCGACACCCTGGCCGACCTGGTGCACCTGCTGGCGGGCGCGGTGCAGGCGGTGGCCGTCGTGGGGGAGCCGGTCGACCTGGAGGAGTGCCGCGCGCTGCTGGAGAAGCTCGAGGAGCGCCTGGTGACGGCGGACGAGGACGGCGTGCCGGCCCGGCTGGGCCTGAGCACGATGATCCTCCCCGCGCGGCTGCTGGTGGAGAAGCTGGAGAACCGCTGAGCGGTCAGGGCACCGCGATGGCCTCGGCTTCCGAGCGGTGGCGGCGGCAGGCCGTGCAGACCATCGTCTGGCCCAGCAGCGAGCCGTCCCCGGCGATCAGCCGGGCGACGTGCAACGAGGGCAGGCCGCACTCCTCGCACGGAATGGGCTTGCTGTCGCGGCTGATGAGCACTCGGTTCGGCACGGTATCCCCTCACTGTGGATGGTCCCGACCGCTTACCCCGTGTCCTGCGCCACACTCGTCCGGAGCAGTGACCTCACTCGAAAGGAGTAATCACGACGCCGGGTACTGCTGCGTTCCGAGCAGGGTCGCCAGGTGGACGGCGTTGCGGACCAGCGTCGCGTTCGTCGAGGCCACGGCCTTGGGCGTCTCGTCGAGGTCCTGGTAGTCGCCGCCCTGCATGGCCTCGCCGTTCCAGTACGTGCCACCCTGCGCCGGGATCGTGAAGCCAGTGTCGTTCAGCGCCTGGAACAGGTCCGCGATGATCTTGTGGGCGCCGTCCTCGTTGCCGACGACGGCGGCCACCGCGACCTTGCCGAACATCGCCGGCCGGCCCTCGTCGTCGGTTTCGGACAGTTCCGCGTCGAGCCGTTCCAGGACGCGCTGGGCGACGCTCGACATGTGGCCGACCCAGGTCGGCGTGGCGATCAGCAGGATGTCGGCGGCCGCGATCTTGCTCCGGATCTCCGGCCACTCGTCACCGGCGCCCATGTCGGCTTCGACGCCCGGGCGGACGTCGTGGTCGACCACCCGGACCACCTCGCCGGTGACCCCGCGCTCGGCGAAGAGGTCGAGCAGCTGACGCGTGATCAGGTCGCTGCTCGACTTCGCCGGCGACGGCTTGAGCGTGCAGGTCAGCGCGAGGACGCGCAGGGTCATGACTGCCTCCTGGGTTGGGTTCCGACGCCGACGTGCGTGAAGCCCGCGACGGCGCCGGGATCGAGCAGGTTCCGGGTGTCGACGACGACCGCCCGCGCGGCCGACGCGGCCAGCCGCGCCCAGTCGAGGTCCCGGAACTCCGGCCATTCGGTGAGCACGACCAGCGCGGCGGCGTCCTTGGCCACCAGGTACGGGTCGTCGACGACCTGGACGGCGTCCAGGCCGGGCACGGCACTCACGGCCGGGTCGTGGGCGGCCAGTTCGGCGCCCGCGCGGGCGAGGTCGGCCGCCACCGCGAGCGCGGGCGAGTCGCGCAGGTCGCCGGTGCCCGCCTTGAACGCCAGGCCCAGCAGGCCGATCCGCGTGCCGGCGAGGGAGCCCGCGGGCGACCCGGTGACGGCCTGGCGGACGGCTCGCACGACCCGCGCGCGTTGCCGGGCATTGACGCGGACCGCGTCCCGGAGGATGCCGAATTCGACGCCGGCGGACTCGGCCGCGTGCAGCAGCGCCGAGGTGTCCTTCGGCAGGCACGAGCCGCCCCAGCCGGGACCGGGGGCGAGGAACTCCGGGCCGATCCGCGCGTCCAGGCCCATGGTGCGGGCGACCTCGCGGACGTCCGCCCCGAACCGCTCGCACAGTTCGGCGAGGACGTTCACGTAGGACAGCTTCACCGCGAGGAACGCGTTGCTCGCGTACTTCGCGAGCTCGGCGCTGGCCGAGTCGGTCGCCACCACGGGCGCGCCGGTCGGCTCGTACAGCCGCGCGACGCGGTGTCCGGCGGGCGAGCCCGGCGGGTCGGTCCCCACCACGACCCGGTCCGGGTGCAGGAAGTCGTCGACGGCGTGGCCTTCGCGCAGGAACTCCGGGTTGGCCACGACCGGCAGGTCGTCCCGGCCCAGCAGCCCCGGGATCCGGGCCGCGGTGCCGACCGGGACCGTCGACTTCGTGACCACCACGCAGCCGGGCCGCAGCAGCCGGCCCAGCTGCGGCAGGACGTGTTCGAGCACGCCGAGGTCGGGCCGTCCGTCCTCGGCGGGCGGGGTCGGCAGGCACAGGAACACCAGGTCGGCGCCGTACAGCTCGGCCTGGGCGTCGGTGAAGGTGAGCGTGCCGTCGCCGAGGCCCTGGGCGACCAGCTCGGCCAGGCGGGGCTCGGCGATGGCGACCTCGCCGCGGCCGAGGGCGTCCACTTTGGACTCGTCGGCGTCCACACAGGTCACCCGGTGCCCGAGCCGCGCGAAGCAGGCGGCACTGGTCAGGCCGACGTAGCCCGCGCCGACGATCCCGATGTGCTCAGCCATGCGCCACCCGCGCCTCCAGGGCCGACCGGGTCGCGGCCAGCACGCGTTCCTCGCCGAGCAGCAGCAATCCGCCGTCGGGCTCCTCGCCGTGCGGATCGCCGACGTTGCCGGCCCACAGCACGACGTGCTGCCGCGCGGCCGGCGGCGGTCCCCACAGCCGCGGCGGCGTCGGGCCGAACAGCAGCACCGACGGTGTGCCGAACGCGGTCGCGAGGTGCCCGACCCCGGTGTCACCGCAGACGACCAGCGCGGCCCCGGCCACCAGCGCGGCCAGTTCCGCCAGATCCGTCCGTCCGGCCAGCACGGCGTCTTCGCCGAGCCCGGCCCGGTCGGCGATCGACGTCGCCAGCTCGCGCTCGGCGGCGCTGCCGGTGAGCACCACGCGGTGCCCGGCCGCGGCGAGCGCCCGCACCACGCCGGCGAACCGCTCCGGCGGCCAGCGGCGTGCGGGGAACGCGGCGCCGGGGTGCACCACGACGGCGTCCGGCGCGGGGCTCGGGCCCGGCGGCGCCGGCAGCCGCAGCGCCGTGCGGTCCGCTTCCAGGTGGGCGTACTCGACGAGCCGGCACCAGCGGTCGACCTCGTGGACGTCGTCGCGCCATTCGAGGCCGGGGACGTCGGGGAAGTCCGGGTGGTGGTGGGTCAGCACCTCGGCGGGGTCGGTGGCCAGCAGGTCGTGGAGGCTCTCCGGGCCGCTGCCGTGCAGGTTCACGGCGAGTCTCGGCGGGGGCCCGGGCCACGCGAGGTCGCCCAGGCCCGCGGTCGGCAGCAGCTCGTCGACCGCGTCGATCAGCTCGACGAGGTCGCGCAGCCCCTCCGGCGCGGCCAGGACCAGGCGGTCGTCCGGGTACGCCGCGCGCAGCGCCCGCAGCGCGGGAACCCCGGTCAGCAGGTCGCCGAGCCCGAGCGCGCGCAGCACGAGGACCGCGGAGCTCACGGCCACGACCCCTCCTCGGACGCGCACACGACGAGTTCGCGCACCTCGGAGCCGGGCGGCTGCTGGAGCGCGAAGACGACGGTGTTCGCGACGTTCTCCGGCTGGTTGAGCTTCGCGTCCGGCGGCGGCTTGTACTGGTCGGTGCGGCCGTCGAAGAAGTGCGTCCACATCCCGCCCGGGATCAGCAGCGTGACGCCGACGCGCCCGGCCAGCTCCGCGGCCAACGCGCGGGTGAACCCGACGACGCCGAACTTCGAGGCGCAGTAGGCGGTCGCGTCGCTCACGGCCTTGATGCCCAAAGTGGACGCCACGGTGACGACGGTTCCGTGTGACCGCTCCAGGTAGGGGAGCGCGGCGCGGATCACCGCGACGGTGCCGAGCAAGTTCACCTTGACCACCCGCTCCCAGTCTTCGGTGGACACTCCGCCGAGCGGGCCGCAGGCATCGGTGCCGGCGGCGGTGAACACGCCGTCCAGGCCGCCTGCGCGGTCGGCGAGCTCGCGCACCGCGGCCTCGGTCGCGGCCGTGTCGGTCAAGTCAGCTTCGACGTATTCGGCCGGGTCTTCGGGCCGGACGCGGTCGAGGACGTACGGGGTGCCGCCCGCCTTGCGGACGGCGTCGACGGTGGCGGCACCGAGGCCGGAGGCGCCACCGGTGATCAGGACGTTGCCGAGGGGTCGCATCGCACTCCTTCGGGAGATAAGGGGATTCAGGCACTGGCCGCCGCGGCGACCAGCCGCGACGTCGAATAGCCGGGGACGGTCGGGACGAGCACGACCTCGCCGCCGTGGCGCTCGACGACCTCGCGTTCGGGCAGGTCGGCGGCCGCGTAGTCGCCGCCCTTGACCCACACGTGCGGGCGCAGCCGGTCCAGCACGGCCGCCGGCGAGTCCTCGTCGAACACCGCGACCGCGTCCACGAAGGACAACGCGGTCAGCAGCCGCGCCCGGTCGCGGTCGCGCACGAGCGGACGGCCGGGTCCCTTGAGGGCCCGTACCGAACTGTCGGAGTTGAGGCAGACGACGAGCGCGTCGCCGAGGGCGCGGGCTTGCCGCAGCAGGCTTACGTGCCCGGGGTGCAGCAGGTCGAAGCAGCCGCCGGTGGCGATGAGCCGGCCGCCGCGGTCGCGGACACGTTCGGCGAGGCCGAAGGCGTCGGTGGCCGGCTGCGGGTCGGGCACCGGACCGTCGTTCGTGGACAGTGCGGTGGCGCCGCCGTCGGTGACGAACCGGGCGGCCGCCTCGACCGCGGTCGTGACGGCTTCCCCGGCGCCGGCCCCGGCGAGCAGGGCCGCGGTGGCGGCCGCGGCGAACCGGTCGCCGGCGCCGCACGTGTCGGGTGCGGCGTGCCCCGGCGCCCGCGCCGCGGCGGGGATCGGCACGGCCGTTTCGCCGAAGCCGTCGGACAGCACGGCGCCGCGCGAGCCGACGGTCACCGCGACCGCGCCGGCGTGCCAGTGCCCGCGCAGCAGCTTGGCCAGCTCGGCCGGCTCTTCGTGCCCGGCGAGCACCGCGCGGGCCTCCGCGAGGTTCGGGGTGACCAGCGCGAGGCCGGGTACCGGCTGGGCGCCGCGCGGGTGCGGGTCCCAGACGACCGGGATCCGCTCGGCCCGGTCGCGCAGGAGCCGCCGGACGTGCGGGTTGCGCGTCAGGCCGCGCCCGTAGTCGGCGACGAGGATCGCGCCGGCTTCTTCGAGGGCCTCCCGCACGGGGTCGGGCAGCGGGCCGGTGGTGGCCGTGCCGTCGCCGGAATCCAGGCGCAGCAACGACTGCCCGCCCGCGCGGACGCGGGTCTTGCACACCGTGGTGCCGCGCAGCGGCAGCGGCAGCACGGTGACGTCGGGTTCGAGCAGGCCGGTGAGCGCGTGGCCGCCTTCGTCGTCGCCCAGTGGCGTCACCAAGACGACTTCGGGCGCGGACCGCGCGGCCAGCAGCGCGGCGAGGCCGGCGCCACCCGGGCGGCGGCGCCGCGAGGTCAGGTCGACCACCGGCACCGGCGCCTCCGGGCACAGCCGCTCGGCGGTGCCTTCGGCGTCGACGTCGAGCAGCGTGTCGCCGAGGACGACCAGCGGCCTCACGCGGTCACCCCGAGCGCGTCGTCGAGCGCCGCGCACAGGCCGTGCACCAGGGCGAGGTGCATTTCCTGAACCGTCGCGACGGTCGGCGCTTCGACCGTCACGGCGTCGTCGCACAACGCCGCGAGGGGGTTCGGCGCGGGCCCGGTCAGCGCCCACGTCGTGACGCCCAGTTCGTGCGCGGCCTTCGCCGCGGCGACGACGTTCGGGCTGGTCCCGCTGGTGGACAGGCAGACCAGGACGTCACCCGGCCGCCCGTGCGCGCGCACCTGGCGGGCGAAGACCTCGTGGTCGCCGTAGTCGTTGACGATGGCCGTGGTGGCGGAGGTGTCCGCGTGCAGCGCGATCGCCGACAGCGGCTGCCGCTCGTGGCGGAACCGCCCGACGAGCTCGCCGGTCAGGTGCTGGGCTTCGGCCGCGCTGCCGCCGTTGCCGCAGGCGAGCAGGCGGCCGCCGGCCTCGAAGACACCCGCCAGGTGCCGGCCCCAGCCGGTGATCTTCGGCGCGGATTCGCTGGTCCGCCGGGCGGCCTCGGCCAGAGCGGCGAGATGGTCTTCCATCACGGCACCTCCTTCTCCTCCGGCGACGCCGCGCCGGCTCGTGTCGGACGGGGACGCCGGAGCACGAACGGCCCCAGCGCCAGCAGGTCGATCGGCGCCGAGCCGAAGCACTCGAGCGCGTCGCGGGGCGAGTCGACCATCGGCCGGCCCGCGGTGTTGAGGCTGGTGTTGATCACGACCGGCAGGCCGGTGCGCCGTTCGAACCCGGCGAGCATCCGTGCCAGCACGGGGTTTTCGCGGTCTTCGACGGTCTGGACGCGGGCCGTGCCGTCGACGTGCGTGACGGCGGGGATCTTCTGCCGCCAGTCCTCGGCGACGTCGTGCACGAACAGCATGTAGGGGCTCGGCAGCGGGCCGCGGCTGAAGATGGTGGCCGCCCGCTCGGCGCGCACCATCGGCGCCACCGGGCGGAACTGCTCGCGGCCCTTGACGTCGTTGAGGCGTTCGAGGTTCGCCTTCCGTCCCGGGTGGGCCAGCAGCGACCGGTGCCCCAGCGCCCGCGGCCCGAACTCGGCGCGGCCCTGGAACCAGGCCACGACGGCGTCGTCCGCGAGCGCTTCGGCGACGGTTTCGGCGACGTCGCCGGGGCGTTCGTAAGGCAGCTTCGCCTTGATGAGGATCTCTTCGAGCTGCTCGTCGGTCCACTCGCGACCGAGCCCGGCGTCGCCCATCGGCGCACCGCGTTCCCCGGCGTCGGCGGCCAGCTGCAGGGCCGCGCCCAGCGCCGTGCCCGCGTCACCCGCCGCGGGCTGCACCCACACCCGGTCGAACGGGCCTTCGGCGTGCAGCCGGCTGTTGGCGACGCAGTTGAGCGCGATCCCGCCCGCCAGCGCGAGGTCACGGTGGCCGGTGCGGTCGTGCAGCCAGTCCGTCAGCTCCAGCAGGATGTCCTCGAGGACTTTCTGGACACTCGCGGCCAGATCGGCGTGCCGCCGGGTCAGTTCCTCGCCGGCTTCCCGGCGCGGGGCCAGTGCCGCCAGGTCGACGCCGGCGGCGTGGAAGCCGCCGTCGCCGGTGACGTGGACGTGCTCGCAGAGTTCGTCGAGGTACTCGGGCTTGCCGTAGGAGGCCAGCGCCATGACCTTGTACTCGTCGCTGGACCGGGCGAAGCCGAGGTGCTCGGTCAGGTCTTCGTAGAGCAGGCCGAGCGAATGCGGGAGCTTCTGCGCGGCCAGTTCCTTGAACCGGCCGTCGCGGTACTCACCGGCCAGGTAGGACGTGCTCTCGCCGCGCCCGTCGGCCACCAGCACGGCGCAGTCGCCGAACGGCGCGGCCAGCGCGGCCGACGCGGCGTGCGCGACGTGGTGGCGGACGAACCGGACGATGCCCGGGTCCAGACCGGGCAAAGCGGACTTGAGGAACAGCGGGGCCCGCTTCGCGAACTCGGTCCGCAGTTCCTCGCCGCTCGGGTCGTGCCCGGCCAGACCGGGCTCGACCAGCGCGGGGTCGTAGGAGTAGCCGACGGCGTCGAGGTCCTTCGCGGACAGGCCGGCCTGTTCGAGGCACCAGGCCGCGGCCTGCGCGGGTTGTTCCCACGTGGAGAACGGGACGGCCTGCTTGCCGTGCTTGCGGCGGCTGAAGCGTTCTTCTTCGGCCGCGGCGACGATCTCGCCGTCCACCACCAGCGCGGCGGCCGGGTCGTGGAAGACGGCGTTGATCCCGAGGATGCGCATCGACCTGCCTCTGGCATTCCGGTGCGGACTTCTTGGCCGGTCCGCTCTCGCCTATAGCGCTACCCGGCGAAGTCACCCATAAACGATTGCGCCCGAATGCCCTGGGCGTCGCTACTCAGCGCAGCGGCGCCCGGCGGAACCACGCCGCCGTCCGCCGGAGCCCATCGTCGGCGTCGATCTTCGGTTCCCACCCGAGGACGTCCCGCGCGAGGCCGATGTCGGGGCAGCGGCGCTTCGGGTCGTCGACGACCGCGTCGATCTCCTCGATGGGCGAGCCGGACCCGGTGATGTCCTTGATCCGCTCGGCGACCTGGCGGACGGTCAGCTCGTGCGGGTTGCCGATGTTGACCGGGCCGGGGTGGCCCGACCGCGCGAGGGCGACGAGGCCGCGGACGGTGTCCTCGACGTAGCAGATGGACCGCGTCTGCTCGCCGGTCCCGGTGACCGTGATCGGTTCGCCCTTGAGGGCCTGGTCGAGGAACGCGGGGATCATCCGGCCGTCGTGGGCGCGCATGCCGGGGCCGTAGGTGTTGAAGATCCGCGCGATCCCGGTGTCGACGCCGTGCTCCCGGCGGTAGGCCGACGTCAGTGCCTCGGCGAAGCGCTTGGCCTCGTCGTAGACGCTGCGCGGCCCGATCGGGTTGACGTTGCCCCAGTACTCCTCGCGCTGCGGGTGCTCCAGGGGATCGCCGTACACCTCGCTGGTCGAGGCGAGGACGAACCGGGCGCCGTCGCGGCGGGCGAGGTCGAGGGCGTGCTCGGTGCCGTGCGAGCCGGCGCGCAGCGTCTCCAGGGGCAGGGCCAGGTAGTCGCGCGGCGACGCGGCCGAGGCCAGGTGGAACACGACGTCGGCCCGGCAGTGCAGCGGCATCGGCTGGGTGACGTCGTGGCGCACGAACCGGAACTTGTCGTGGCGGCGCAGCGCGTCGAGGGTGTCGGCCGAGGACGTCGCGAGGTTGTCCACGGCGATCACTTCGACGTCCTCTTCGAGCAGCAGCTCGCACAGGTGCGCGCCGACGAAGCCGGCACCCCCAGTCACGACCGCGCGTTCGAACCGCCTGGGCACTCCCGGATCCGTCATGCCGTTGCGGCTACCCGGGCGTAGTGGGCGCAAACCCCGTTTAGGCCGCGCCAGCCGGGTACCCGGCCGACATGCGAGTTCTGCTCACCGGATGGGCCTCTTTCCTGCACGGCGAAGCGACCGCGGGGGACGCCCTCAGCCTGCGCGCGGTGGGGGCCGCGCTGACCGCGGCGGGGATCGACCACGACGTGGTCTGGAGCCCCGGTTTCCGCCCCGGCACCCGGCACCTGCCCGACGCCCCGCCCTCGGAGTACACGCACGTGGTGTTCGCCTGCGGTCCGCTGCACGGGCCGCAGGTGCGTTCGCTGCACGAGCGGTACGCGTCCTGCCGCCGGATCGCGATCGGCGTATCCGTGCCCGACCCGGACGACCCGGCGGCGACCGGGTTCCACCGGATCTTCCCGCGTGACGACGGTGTCACCCCGGACCTGTCCCTGGCCGCGCCGGTCTCGAAGACCCCGGTGCTCGGCGTGGTCCTCGCCCCGCACCAGCCCGAGTACGGCGGTGCGGGGCGCCACGACGACGTCCACGACGCGCTGACCGGCTGGGTCGCCGGCCTGGACTGCGCGCGGGTGCCCCTGGACACGCGGCTGGCGCACGAGGACTGGCAGCGGTGCGCGACGCCGGACCAGTTCGTCTCGCTCGTGTCCACAATGGACGTAGTGGTCACCACGCGGCTGCACGGGCTGGTGCTCGGGCTGAAGGCCGGGGTCCCGGTGGTCGCCGTCGATCCGGTGGCCGGCGGGGGAAAGGTGACGGCGCAGGCGAAAGCGCTCGGCTGGCCGGTCGTCGCAGCCGAAGAAGCCGGGGACACCGCGCTGCTCGACGCGAGGCTCAAGGGGTGCCTGACCACCGCGGTCACACCACCGCCGGCGCCGTCCTTGGCGGGTCTCGTGGACGAGCTGGCGGCCTCGCGGTGAGCGCGCGCACGACCGTCGTCATCGCCACGCACAACCGCGCCGGCGAGCTGGCCCGCACCCTCACGCAACTGTCCTCGTTGGACCCACGGCCACCGGTAGTGGTGCTGGACAACGCTTCCGAAGACGACACCGCCGCCGTCGCCGCGCGCTTCCCCGGCGTCCGGCTGATCCGGCTGCCGCACAACGTCGGCGCCGCCGCCCGCACGCTCGGGGTGCTCGTCGCCGAGACGCCGTACGTGGCCTTCAGCGACGACGACTCGTGGTGGGCGCCCGATGCCCTGCCCGAAGCCGAACGGATCTTCGACGTGCACCCGCGGGCCGGCCTGCTCGCCGCACGCACCCTCGTCGGCCCGGACTGCCGGGACGACCCGGTGACGCCCGACATGGAAAGAAGCCCGCTCGGCCGCCCCGACGGCGCGCCCGGACCGCTGGTGCTCGGGTTCCTCGCTTGCTCCGCGATCGTCCGCCGGACGGCGTACCTGCAGGTGGGCGGCTTCAGCCCGCTGCTGCACTTCGGCGCGGAGGAGCAGCTGCTCGCCTACGACCTGGCCGCGCGAGGCTGGGACGTCTGCTACGTCGGGCACCTGCGTGCCCACCACCACCCGTCGCGGTCGCGGCCGCCGTCGTCCTGGCGCCGCCGCGCCGAGCTGCGCAACCGGCTGCTCATCGCCGTGCTGCGCCGGCCGCCGCGCGTCTGCCGCCGCGAGGTCGCCCGGACGCTCGTCACCGCGCCCGGCGCCGTGCTCGGCGCGGTCGCCCGGCTGCCCCAGGCGCTCGGCTCCCGCCGCGTACTGCCCGCCCACGTCGAAGACCAGGCCCGGACACTGGAAAGGACCGCCGAATGGCGCGCATCTCGGTCGTGATCATCACCTGCAACCGCCGTGAGCAGCTGCGGGAGACCTTGGCGCACATGACGTCCTTACCGGACGACCCACCGGTCTTCGTCGCGGACAACGGCTCCGCGGACGGCACGGCCGAGATGGTCGCGCGCGAATTCCCCGACGTCCGGCTGTTCGCCTTGCCGGACAACCTCGGCGCGGTGGCGCGCAACGTCGCCGTCGAGGAGGTCACGACGCCGTACGTCGCTTTCTGCGACGACGACACGACCTGGCAGCCGGGCGCGCTGACCCGGGCGTCGGACATCCTGGACGCCCACCCCGGCCTGGGCTCGGTGACCGGCCGCTGCCTGGTCGAGCCGAGCCTGGCCGAAGACCCGATCACGCCCGAACTGCGCGACTCGCCGGTGCCGGGCCCCTCGTGGCTGCCCGGGCCGGCGCTGCTGGGCATCATGGCCGGGCTGACCGCCGTGCGCGTCAGCGCGTTCCGGGAGGTCGGCGGCTTCTCGACGCGGATGTGGCTGGGCGGCGAGGAGGAGCTGTTCGCGCTGGACCTCGCGGCGCGCGGCTGGTGGATGTGCTGGGCCGAGGACGTGGTGATCCACCACGCGCCGTCGAAGCTGCGCGACCCGCGCCACCGCCGTCGCCTCGGCATCCGCAACACACTGTGGACACTGCTGCTGCGCCGTCCGTGGCCGGCGGTCTTCCGCCGCGGCCGCGAGGTGCTGCGCACGGCCCCTCGCGACCGCGCGACGGCGGCGGCCCTGCTCGACGTCCTGCGCGGCCTGCCGTGGGTGCTGCGCGACCGCAAGGTGGTCCCGCCGCACGTCGAACACGGCCTCTACCTGCTGGAAGAACCCCAGCGCACCTCGAAGGCCCGCCGGTACGTGGGCTGAAGTCCGTGAATGGCACATTCACGGACTTAGCGGCCCTGAATGTGCCATTCACGGACTTCGTCAGCGGGCCTCGGCGGTGACCGCGGCTTCCGGCACGAGCTTGTGGTACGCCCGCAGCGTGTCGGCCGCGACGCGGTCCCACGAGTAGCGGGCCACCGCGCGGTCGTGCCCGGCGGTGCCGTACGCGTGGCACAGCGCCGGGTCGTCCAGCAGCCGCCGGACCCGGGACGCCAGCTCCTTCGGCTGGTGCGGCCGGACCAGCAGCCCGGTGACGCCGTCGACGACGGTGTCGGTCAGGCCGCCCACCGCGGCCGCGACCACCGGAACCCCGCACGCCATCGCCTCCAGGGGCACGATCCCGAACGGCTCGTACCACGGCGTGCACACCACGGCGTCGGCCGAGCGCAACAGGGCCGGCATGTCGTCCCGGGACACCTGGCCGGGCCAGCGGACGCGGTCGCCGACGCCGAGCCGGCCGGCCAGCTCGCGCAGCCGGTTGGCCTCGGGGTCCTGCGAAAGCCGGCCGCGTTCGGGCCCGCCCGCGATCACCAGTTCGGTGTCGGGCAGCTGGGCGAGCGCGGTGATCGCGATGTCGAACCCCTTGCGCGGCACCAGCCGGCCGACGGCCACCAGGCGGTGGCGTTCGCGGCGGCGGGCGATCGGCCCGTCGGGGGAGAAGCGCCCGAGGTCGACGCCGCACGGCACGATCGAGATCCGCGACCGCGGCACGCCGAGGCGGGACAGCTCGAAGACCTCGTCGGAGCAGGTGGCGACGACGCGCCCGGCCTGCCGGCCGATGATCCGCTCCAGCCGGATCCGGTCGGCCGGGCTGGTGTCCTGGTCACCCTGGTAGCGCTTCTTGACGACGCCGAGGGCGTGGAACGTCTGCGTCACCGGCGTCGCGGTCGCGCTCGCCGCGAGCACGGTCGCGAGACCGGACATCCAGAAGTGCGCGTGCGCCACGTCCGGCCGATCGGCGGCCCAGCGGTCCCGCAGGAAGCTGCCGAACTCGCCCATGTACGGCAGGAGGCGGTCCTTCGGCTCCTTCCGCGGCGGCCCGGCGGGCACGTGCACGACGTCGTAGCCCTGCGGCGTCCGGACCTCGGCCGGCTCGTCGCGGCTCTCCCGTCGCGTGTAGACGGTGACGTCGTGGCCGGCGCGCGTGAGAGCCGCCGACAGCTCGGCGACGTGCACGTTCTGCCCGCCGGCGTCGGCTTCGCCCAACGCGGCCAGGGGGTTGGCGTGTTCGGACACCATCGCGATCTTCATCGGAGAGGCGTTCCCTTCGGGGTTCAGCGGGCCGTCTCGGCGAGGAGGTGGTCCCAAGTGGTGAGGAAGGCGTCCAGCCCGTGCTTTTTCAGGGCGTGTTCGCGGGCGTTCTTGCCGGCCAGCGCGGCGAAGTCGGGTTCGTGCACCAGCTCGCGGAAGCCCCGGGCCAGCACGGAAACGTCGGTGGAGAGCACGCCCGCGTCCGGCGGGACGGCCTCGATCGCCTCGGTCGAGGCGAAGACGACGACCGGCATCGCCAGGTGCATCGCCTCCAGGAGGGACAGTCCGAGCGACGTCCAGCGGGCGGTGTGGAGGTAGACGCGGCGGCGGGCGATCTCGTCGTGCAGCGCCGGCGCGGGGACGTCGCCGCGGCCGCCGACCTCTTCCGTGCCCATGCCGAACAGGTCGATCGGCGCGGCTTCGGCGAGCGTTTCGAGGAGGTCGGCGCCGGTCACGCGGCGGCGGCGCACCGGTTCGTTGATCATCGACACGCCGGCGGCGAGCTCGCCGGTGTAGCGCGCGCCCGGGTCGGGGATGCCGTGCGGGACGACGGTCGTGGGCGCGCGGCCGCAGTCCCACATCGCCTCGTTGAAGTGGGTCACGTGCGCGACGGTGATGTCCGCCCGCGCGGACAGGGGGTGCTCGCTCGAAGCGGCGTACGGCCGGGGCGCGTTGTGTTCGACGTAGACGGCGGGCACGCCGAGGCGCGCCACCAGGTCGAGCTCCTCCGGGCGCTGGACGACCACGACGTCCGGCTCGGCCTCGGCGAGGCGGTCGAGCGGCACCTCGGTGACCGACGGCCAGTCGCGACCCGCTTTCCCGAGCCCCCACGGGGCACCCTCCGGGGACACCGGCAGCAGGTACTGGTGGCGCCCGCGGACGAAGGCGTCGGTCCACGAGCCGTGCACGTGCCAGAGCAGTACTCTCAGGCGCCGGGATCCGGGTTCGGTCATGGCCCCCTGGTTTCCCGGAGAACGCCTGTTAAACGTGCCCCTCCAGGGGGTACCCGGCTCCCGGCGCTTGCGTCGACGAAGGGACGGCCATCGATGCGGTTCACCCCACGGGGTACCCGGTTCTTCGACCTGCTCACCGACGCGGCGAGAAACCTGGTGACCGCGAGCGCGGTGCTGCGCGACCTCGTCGCCGCCGAGCCCGGCGAGCGGGAGCCCTTCGCCAAGCGCCTGCACGAGGTGGAGCATCACGGCGACGAGCTGATGCACACGATCATGGTCGAGCTGAACAGCTCGTTCGTGACGCCGTTCGACCGCGAGGACATCCAGGCGCTGGCCGGGAAGCTCGACGACGTGCTCGACTTCATGGACACCGCGGCGGACCTGGCCGTGCTGTACCGCATCGACGCCTTCCCGCCGGGGACGGACGTGCTGGTCCGGGTGCTGTGCCGGTGCGCCGAGCTGACCGCGAACTCGATGCCGGGGCTGGCGAAGGTGGGCGAGCTCGAGCCGTACTGGATCGAGATCAACGAGCTGGAGAACGAGGCCGACCGCGTCTACCGGCGGGTGCTGGCCCACCTGTTCGAACCGGGCGGGGACGCCCTCGAGGTGCTCAAGACCAAGGAGGTCGTCGAGCAGTTCGAGCTGGCGGCCGACGCCTTCGAGCACGTCGCCGACGTGGTGCAGACCATCGCCGTCAAGGAGTCCTGAGTGACGGGCACGGCCGCCCTGGTCGTCGTGATCGTCCTGACGCTCTTCTTCGACTACACCAACGGGTTCCACGACGCGGCGAACGCGATCGCGAGCGCGGTGTCGACGCGCGCGCTGACCCTGCGCGCGGCGCTGCTGCTGGCGGCGGTGATGAACCTGGCGGGCGCGCTGCTGTCGACGGGCATCGCCGCGACGGTGGCGAAGGGCATCATCGACGTCCCGGCCGGCCCGGACGCGCTCACGGTGGTGTTCGCCGCCCTCGCCGGGGCGATCACCTGGAACCTCGTGACCTGGTACTTCGGCCTGCCGTCGTCGTCTTCGCACTCGCTGATCGGCGGCATGGTGGGGGCGGCGCTGGCCGCGGCGAGCACGGTGCACTGGGCGGGGATCGCCGAGAAGGTGCTGATCCCGATGGTGGCGTCGCCGCTGCTGGGGCTGGGGCTGGGCTACGCCGCGATGGTCGCGGCGCTGTGGCTGCTGCGCCGGGCGAACCCGCACCGCAGCGGTCGGGTGTTCCGCCGGTTCCAGATCCTTTCGGCCTCGGCGCTCGCACTGGGCCACGGGTTGCAGGACGCGCAGAAGGGCATGGGCGTGATCGTCCTGGCGCTGGTGGCGGCGGGCGAGCAGGCGACGTTTTCGGTGCCGCTGTGGGTGACCCTGCTGTGCGCGGCGGCGTTGTCGCTGGGCACCTATTCGGGTGGTCTCCGGATCATGCGGACGTTGGGCCGCCGGGTGTTCCCGCTGGACCCGCCGCACGGGTTCGTGGCGGAGTCGGTGGCCTCGTCGGTGCTGTACGTGACGGCGTTCGCGGTGAAGGCCCCGATTTCGACAACGCACGTGATCACGGCGGCGATCATGGGTGTGGGCGCGACCCGGCGGTTGTCGGCGGTGCGGTGGGGGATCGCGAGGGACATCGTGCTGGGGTGGGTGTTGACCTTCCCGGCGGCGGCCGCGGTGGCCGCGGCGGTGTACTTGGTGGCGGACGCGCTCACCTGAGCAGGCGGTGCCGGGACGTCATGAACGACTCTTTCGTGGCGTCGGGCGTGGTGAACGACCCTTTCATGTCGTCGCCAGGCGATTTCGTGAGCCCGCTGCCCAGCACTCGCGCGCGGGGCCGCCGATCGGAGCCGCCTCCCGCCCTCGGTCGCGTTTGCCTCCTCGTCCTGCGGGAAACCGGGCCCCGAGACCCGTACCCGGAAAGGGAGAGCCATGAAGGCAGTGACCTGGCACGGCAAGCGTGACGTCCGCGTCGAGGACGTACCGGACCCCAAGATCGAGGAGTCCACCGACGCCGTCATCCGCGTCACCTCGACCGGGATCTGCGGCTCCGACCTGCACCTCTACGAAGTGCTCGGCGCCTTCATGACCGAAGGCGACATCCTCGGCCACGAGCCGATGGGGATCGTCGAAGAGGTCGGGGACGCCGTGCCGAACCTCAAGCCCGGTGACCGTGTCGTCATCCCGTTCAACATCTCCTGCGGCCACTGCTGGATGTGCGAACGCGGCCTGCAGTCGCAGTGCGAGACCACCCAGGTCAAGGAGCAGGGCAAGGGCGCCGCGCTGCTCGGCTACACCAAGCTCTACGGCCAGGTCCCCGGCGGCCAGGCCGAATACCTGCGCGTCCCGCAGGCGCAGTACGGCCCGATCAAGGTGCCGGAGGGCCCGCCGGACGAGCGGTTCGTCTACCTCTCGGACGTAGTCCCGACCGCGTGGCAGGCCGTCGAGTACGCGAACGTCCCGAAGGACGGCACGGTCGTCGTGTTCGGGCTCGGGCCGATCGGGCAGATGAGCTGCCGCATCGCCCGGCACCGCGGGGCCGCGCAGGTGATCGGGGTCGACCTCGTACCTGAGCGGCTCGCCCGGGCCCGGGAGCACGGCGCCACGGCCCTCGACACCCGTGACCACAAGAACATCGGCGACGCCATCCGGCAGCTCACCAACGGCCGCGGCGCGGACTCCGTCGTCGACGCCGTCGGCATGGAAGCCCACGGTGCCCCGGTCGGGAAGCTCGCGCACAACCTGGTCAACCTGCTCCCGCAGGCCGTCGGCGCCAAGATCACCGAGAAGGCCGGCGTCGACCGCCTGAGCGTGCTGTACGCCGCGATCGACGCCGTCCGCCGTGGTGGCACCATCTCGCTGTCCGGCGTCTACGGCGGCATGGTCGACCCGATGCCGATGATGGAGCTGTTCGACAAGCAGGTGCAGCTGCGGATGGGCCAGGCCAACGTCCGGCACTGGCTCGACGACATCATGCCGGTGCTCACCGGCGACGGCGACCCGCTCGGCGTGGAGGGCTTCGCCACCCACAAGCTGCCCCTGGCCGACGCGCCGCGCGCGTACGAGATCTTCCAGAAGAAGCTCGACGGCGCGCAGAAGATCCTGTTGCAGCCCAACGCCTAGACACCCCAGGAGGGAACTGACTCTTGCGAGCCGTCACCTCGCTGCCGTACGAAATCACCGTCGAGGACCACGTCCGGATCCCGGCGTCCGACGGGACCGTGCTGTCCGCCCGCATCTGGCGGCCGGTCTCGTCGGACGCCGAGCCGGTGCCGGCGATCCTCGAGTACATCCCGTACCGCAAGCGCGACCTGACCGCGCCCCGCGACTCGATCCACCACCCCTACCTCGCCGGCCACGGCTACGCGTGCGTGCGTGTGGACATCCGCGGCACCGGCGAGTCCGAGGGCGTGCTGGCCGACGAGTACCTCGAACGCGAGCAGCTCGACGCCGAGGACGTCCTGGAGTGGATCGCCGCGCAGCCGTGGTGCACCGGGGACACCGGGATGATGGGGATCTCGTGGGGCGCGTTCGCCGCCCTGCAGGTCGCGGCGCGGAAACCGCCGAGCCTGCGCGCGATCGTGATCTCCTCGTTCACCGACGACCGCTTCGCCGACGACATGCACTACATGGGCGGGTGCCTGCTGTCGGACAACGTCGCCGAGTCGGGCACGATGTTCGCCTACGCCACGCTGCCGCCGGACCCGGCCGTCGTCGGCGACCGGTGGCGCGAGATGTGGCGGGAGCGGCTGGAGAACTGCAGCCTGTGGATCGAGAACTGGCTCGGCCACCAGCGCCGTGACGACTATTGGCGGCACGCCTCGGTGTCGGAGAACTACAGCGACGTGCAGGTCCCGGTGCTGGCCTCCAGCGGCTGGGCCGACGGGTACTCCAACGCCGTCATCCGGTTGCTCGCCCACCTCGACGTCCCGCGGCGCGGGCTGATCGGGCCGTGGTCGCACAAGTACCCGCACCTCGGCGAACCGGGCCCGGCCATCGGCTACCTCCAGGAAGTCGTGACGTGGTGGGACCACTGGCTGCGCGGCGCCGACAACGAGGCCATGGACGGGCCGATGCTGCGGACGTGGATGCAGGAGAGCGTGCCGCCGTCGACGTCCTACGAGGACCGGCCCGGCCGGTGGGTCGGCGAGGCCACCTGGCCGTCGCCGCACGTGAAGCCGCAGGAGCTGCCGCTGGCGCGCCACCGGCTCGGGCGGCCGGGGGAGACCGTTCAGGACGAGGCCGTGACGGTGTCCTCGCCGCTGTCGGTCGGGCAGTTCTCCGGCAAGTGGGCGTCCTACAGCGCGCCGCCGGACCTGCCGTACGACCAGCGCGAAGAGGACGGCGGCTCGCTGGTGTTCGACACCGACGTGCTCACCGAGCGCTGTGAGATCCTCGGCTCGCCGGTGGTCCGGCTGGAGGTCTCGGCCGACCAGCCGGTGGCGATGATCGCGGCCCGGCTGTCCGACGTCGCCCCGGACGGGCGCGCCACCCGCGTCACCTACGGCCTGCTCAACCTGACCCACCGGGACGGCCACGACGAACCGGCGCCGATGGAGCCGGGGCAGCGGTGCGCCGTGGAGATCGAGCTGAACGCCGTCGCGCAGGCTTTCCCGGCGGGGCACCGGATCCGGCTGTCACTGTCCACTTCGTACTGGCCGCTGGCGTGGCCGCCGCCGAAGCCGGTGCTGCTGAGCGTCCACACCGGACACAGCGCGCTGGAGCTGCCGGTGCGGCCGGTCGCCGAACCGGACGAGCTGCCCGCCCGGCCGTTCGGCGAACCCGAAGGCGCGCCGCCGATGCCGGTCACCGCGGTGACGCCGGGGGAGCAGCGTTGGACCGTCTCGCGGGACCTCGTCGACTACCACTCGGCGCTCGACATCGTGAAGAACGCCGGCACCGTGCGCTTCGACGAGCTCGACCTCGAGGTCGCCCGCGACGTCCGGGAGCGCTACAGCTGGGAGGCCGACGACTTCTGCTCGCCGGTCGCCGAAACCGAATGGGTCGTGACGTTCTCCCGCGGTGAGTGGCTGGCGCGCAGCGAAACGCGCACCCGGGTGTCCTGCACGGACACCGAGTTCGTGATCGACGCGCAGCTCGACGGCTACGACGGCGCCCGCCGAATCGTCTCCCGGAACTGGCACCGGCGGATCCCGCGTGACCTGGTCTAGTTTCACCGTGGCGCGACGGGGTACGCACTCCGTGTGCGGATCGTGATCACCGGGGCCACCGGCAACGTCGGAACGGCGCTGCTGGCCGCCCTCGACCCTGTCCACGACGTCGTCGGCTTGGCGCGCCGGCTGCCCGACACCACGGCCGAGCCGTACCGCCGGGCGGGCTGGCGCGCCGCCGACATCGGGGTCCGGGGCGCCGAGCAGGAGCTGGCCGGGGTGTTCGAGGGCGCCGACGCCGTCGTCCACCTGGCGTGGGCCATCTCGCCGGTGCGCGGCGACCCACCCATGTACCGGACCAACGACCACGGCACCCGGCACGTCCTCGCCGCGGCCGCGGCGGCCGGGGTGCCGCAGCTGGTGGTCGCCTCGTCGGTGGCGGCCTACGGGCCCGCGCCGCGCTGGGAGAAGGTGCCCGAAACCCACGTGTGCACCGGAATCCCGCACAGCGCCTACAGCCGCGGCAAGGCCGCGCTGGAAACGCTGCTCGACCGGTTCGAGGAGCGGCACCCCGAGGTGCCGGTGGCGCGGATCCGGCCGTGCGCGATCGTCCACCGGCGCGCCGCCGGGGAATTCGCGCGGTGGCTGCTCGACCCGGTGGTGCCCGCCCGGATCGTCGGCGGCCGGCGGCTGCCGGTTCCGCTGTGGACCGGTCTGCGCGCCCAAGCGGTGCACACCGCCGACGTCGCCGGCGCGATCGAGCGGATCCTCGACCGCCGCTTCGCCGGCGCGGTCAACCTCGCCGCACCCGAGGTGCTCGATTCCGACGCGCTGGCCGGGATCCTCGGCGGCCGGCGGATCCCCGTTCCGAAGCCGTTGGCGCAGGTGGCGGTTCGGGCGGCCTGGGCCGGCGGCGTGCTGCCGGTGCACCCGGGCTGGCTGGAGCTCGCCGACCGCGCGGCGCTCGCGGACACGACGCTGGCGGAGACCGCGCTGGGCTGGCAACCTCGGTATGACGCCGCGTCCGCGGTCGCCGAGCTGGTCGCCGGGCTCCGGTCGGGCGAGGGGGCGGCGAGCCCGCCCTTGGCCCCGCCGCGCCGCGGTGGGGTCGTGTCCAGGCTGCGCTCGCTCACGCGGGTGGGGCCGAGCCACCAGTCGCAAGCCTGAACGGGAGGCCGCCAGTGAGCACCGAAGCCGCCGACGCCGTGGTGATCGGCGCCGGCCACAACGGCCTGGTGGCGGCGAACCTCCTCGCGGACGCGGGCTGGTCGGTGCTCGTGCTGGAGGCGACCGAGCACCCGGGCGGGGCCGTGCGCACCGCCGAGGTCACCGAGCCGGGCTTCCGCAACGACCTCTTCAGCGCCTTCTACCCGCTTTCGGCCGTATCACCGGTGCTCCGGGGCCTGAAGCTGGAGGAGCACGGCCTGCGCTGGCGGCACGCCCCCGACGTCCTCGCGCACATCCTGCCCGACGACCGGTGCGCGGTCCTGTCCCGGGACCTCGACCGCACCGCGGCGTCGGCCGACGAGTTCGCCCCGGGCGACGGAGACGCGTGGCGCCGGCTGTTCGAGCAGTGGCAGGAGATCCGCGAGCCGCTGCTGAACGCGTTGTTCACGCCGTTCCCGCCGGTTCGCCCGGCGCTGAAGCTGCTGCGGCGCACCGGAACCGGGGACGCGCTGCGCCTGGCGCGGATGCTGACGCTGCCGGCGCGCCGGTTCGGCGACGAGCTGTTCGCCGGCGAAGGCGCGAAGCTGCTCGTGGCGGGAAATGCCGCGCACAGCGACCTTTCCGTCGACAACGCGGGCAGCGCGGTCTTCGGCTGGCTGCTCGCGATGATCGGCCAGGACGTGGGTTTCCCGGTGCCCGAAGGCGGAGCGGGGGAGCTGATCGCGGCGTTGGTGCGCCGGTTGGAGTCCCGCGGCGGAGTGGTCCACTGTGGACGTCCGGTGCGCGAGGTGATCGTCGGCGACGGCCGGGCGCTCGGCGTCCGGGACGGTGCGGGGGTCGCGGTGCGGGCGAACAAGGCCGTGCTCGCCGACGTGCCCGCGCCGGTGCTCTACCGCAAGCTGGTGGGGGAGGAGTGGCTGCCGTCGCGGCTGGTCGAAGACCTCGGAAAGTTCGAATGGGACAGTGCGACGGTGAAGGTGGACTGGGCGTTGTCCGGCCCGATCCCGTGGACGGCCTCAGAGGCTCGCGGCGCCGGCACGATCCACTTGGGGACGGACCTGGACGGGCTGTCGGCGTTCGGCGGCGAGCTCACCCGCGGCCGGACCCCGCGCCGGCCGTTCCTGCTGCTGGGCCAAATGACCACGACGGATCCGACGCGCTCCCCGGCGGGCACGGAGGCAGCGTGGGCGTACACGCACGTACCGCGCGGCACGATGGAGAACCGCACGGCCCTGGAGCGGCGGGCGAAGCGCATGGAAGAGACGGTCGAGGCGAACGCGCCGGGTTTCACGGGGTTGATCAAGGCCCGGTACGTGCAGGGGCCGGCCGAGCTGGCGGACCACAACCCGGGCCTGGTCGGCGGCGCGATCAACGCGGGGACGACGGCGATCCACCAGCAGCTGTTCTTCCGGCCGGTGCCGGGGACGGGCCGGGCGGACACCCCGGTCGACCGGTTGTTCCTGGCGGGAGCATCGGCGCACCCGGGAGGGGCGGTCCACGGCGGTCCGGGAGCGAACGCGGCCAAGGCGGCGCTGGCGCGGGCGGGTGTGCTGGGTGGCGGGTACGCGGCGGTGATCCGGGCGGCCCACCGGGCGATCTACGGCTGAGCTGAGGTGGCCGGGCGCTGAGCCTGCGGTGACTGGCGGCCGGTCGCGTGCGATTCGCGGCCGAGCGCGGGGAACGAGCGCCGCCGACCCAGGCGGCAAACCGCGCGATCTACAGCTGAGCGCGGGGCTGAGCGGCGGTGGCGGGGCGCCTTGCCGCGCGAGCCGTCGGCGGGCTGGGCGCTTCACCGGGCGATTCGTGGCTGAGCAGAAGCGTGGCAAAGCTTCCGGCGGCCGGCCATGTGATCCGGGCTGAGCGGCGGTGGTGGGGGCGGCGCCTTGCCGCGCGAGCCGTCGGCGAGCTGGGCGCTTCACCGGGCGATTCGTGGCTGAGCAGAAGCGCGGCAAAGCTTCCGGCGGCCGGTCGTGCGCGATCCGCGGCCGAGCACCGCTGATCCGAGCCACCCGCCGGGCGCTCCACTGCGGCGCGCGGCAACCTCCCCACTATTTCGCTTGCGGCTCCACCCCACCTGCCGCATACTCGGCCGCCGATGTCGGGACCTGCGGAAACGGGTGGTTCGTGTTCGATGTGATCATTGCCGGGTGTGGGCCGACCGGCGCGATGCTGGCGGCCGAGCTGCGGTTGCACGATGTGCGGGTGCTCGTCCTGGACAAGGAACCCGAACCCGCGTCGTCGTTCGTGCGGGTCGTGAGCCTGCACGTCCGCAGTCTCGAACTCATGGCGATGCGCGGCCTCCTGGACCGCCTCCTCGAACACGGCAGGCAGCGCCCGGTCGGCGGGGTCTTCGCCGCCATCCCCAAACCCGCGCCCGAAGGGCTCGAATCCGCGTACCTGCTGGGCATCCCGCAGCCGGTCGTCGACCGGCTGCTCGGCGACCACGCGGCCGACCTCGGTGCGGAAGTCCGGCGCGGGGCCACCGTCACCGGGTTCGACCAGGACGACGACGGGGTGACCGTCGAACTCGCCGACGGGGAACACCTGCGAACCCGTTACCTCGTCGGCTGCGACGGCGCACGCAGCACGGTCCGCAAGCTGCTCGGCGTCGGCTTCCCCGGCGAACCGTCGCGAATGTTCACGCTGATGGGCGAACTTGAAGCCGGGGCACCACCGGAGGAAGTCTCCGCCAAGGTGGCCGAGGTCCGCGAGACGAACAAGGCGTTCGACTTCCGCCCCTTCGGCCAGGGCATCTACCGCGTCGTGGTCCCCGAATCGGACCCCGGCGCGGAGCCACCGACCATCGAGGACTTCCGGCGGGCACTGGACACCCTCGCCGGAACCGACTTCGGCGTGCACTCCCCGCGCTGGCTGTCCCGCTTCGGCGACGCCACCCGGCTGGTCGAGCAGTACCGCGTCGGACGCGTGCTGCTCGCCGGCGACGCGGCGCACATCCACCCGCCCGCCGGCGGGCAGGGCTTGAACCTGGGTGTCCAGGACGCGGTCAACCTCGGCTGGAAACTGGCCGCGCGGATCCGCGGCTGGGCACCGGAAACCCTGCTGGACACCTACCACGCCGAACGTCACCCGGTGGCCGGGGACGTGCTCGCCAACACCCGCGCCCAGGTCGAACTCCACTCCGCCGGAGCCGTGCGCGCGCTGCTCACCGAACTGATGGACTTCCCCGAGGTGAACCGGTACCTCATCGAGAAGATCACGGCGACCGGCGTCCGCTACGACTTCGGCGCGGGCCCGGACCTGGTCGGCCGGCGCCTGCGCGACGTCGAACTGAAGCAGGGCAAGCTCTTCGACCGGCTGCACCGCGGACGCGGCCTGGTCCTCGACCGCACCGAGCGGCTGACCGCCGGGGGCTGGGCGGACCGCGTCGACGTCATCGCCGATCCGACGGCGGCGCTGGACGTCCCCGCGCTGCTGCTCCGCCCCGACGGGTACGTCGCCTGGGCCGGCGACCGGCAGGACGAACTGGACGTCCACCTGGCCCGCTGGTTCGGCGAGCCCGCCGGCTGATCACGGCCGCGGGTGGCCGCTCTTCGCCCGGGCGTGCTTGCCGGTCGCGAGGTCCGCCAGCCGCGCCAGGGACTCGGTGTTGCGCGGCTTCACCAGCAGCGCCTGGACGGCCGCCGGCAGCACCTTGCCCGGGCCGCGGACGATGTGCTCGGTCATCCGGACGAGCGTCTTGCCCTCGCCGTGCGGCACGAGCGTCAACCCGACCGCCGCCGCGCCCAGCGGCCAGCCACGGGCCTCGAGCGAAAGCGACAGGCCCGGCTCGACAGCCGTCACCACCGTCTCGTCCTGGATGTGCACCGGCCACGGGCCCACGCTGTGGTGGATCCGCGAACCCACGGCGGGCCAGTCCTGCTCGACGTCGCGGATGTGGGAGCTCCCGACCACCCAGCCGGCGTACAGCCAGCCGTCGGCGAGCACCTCGAACACGGCCTCGGGCGGTACGTCGATCACGCGGCTGACCTCGGTCACGGCTTCCTCCTGCTCATCGGGACCACCGAGGAGTACCCGGTCGTGGACGGGGTATGCCCCGCGGCGACGACGCAGGAGGTGGCGATGGCAGCCAGACGCCGGAAAGAGCCCGAAAGCCCGGGCGAGCTCGACAAGCGGACGTGGGGCGGGGTGCTCAAGCGCACCTTCAAGCAGTTCAACCGCGACAACCTGACCGACTGGGCCGCGGCCCTCACCTACTACGGCGTGCTGTCGCTGTTCCCGGGCATCATCGTGCTCACGGCGATCCTCGGCCTGCTGGGCCCGAACGCGATCCAGACCGTGATCGACAACATCAACCAGGTGGTTCCGGGGCAGGGCAAGGACATCCTCGTCGGCGCGATCAAGGAGCTGGCGGGCTCGCGCAGCCTGGCCGGGCCGCTGGCGATCATCGGCCTGCTGGGCGCGTTGTGGTCGGCGTCCGGCTACATCGGGGCGTTCATGCGCGCGTCGAACGCGATCTACGGCATGCCGGAGGGACGGCCGGTCTGGAAGACGATCCCGCTGCGGATCGCGTTGACGATCGGGATCGTGATCCTGCTGGCGGCGTGCGCGCTGGGCGTGGTGGCGACCGGCTCGGTGGCGCGGCGGATCGGCGACCTGATCGGCCTCGGCTCGACGGGCGTGCTGGTGTGGGACATCGCGAAGTGGCCGGTGATCGCGCTGCTCGTCAGCCTGGCGTTCGCGTTGCTGTACTGGGTGGGCCCGAACGTGCGGCTGCCGGGGTTCAAGTGGCTGACGCCGGGCGGGCTGCTGGCGGTGGTGCTGTGGGTGCTGGCGTCGGGCGGGTTCGCGTTGTACGTGGCGAACTTCGGGTCGTACAACAAGACCTACGGTTCGCTGGCCGGGGTGATCGTGTTCCTTGTATGGTTGTGGATCTCGAACGTGGCGGTGCTGCTGGGGGCGGAGCTGGACGCCGAGCTGGCCCGCGGGCGCGCGATCGAGGCGGGCCGCGAGGACGACCAGGCGGAGCCGTTCCTGCCCCCGCGCGACACGAAGGCGATGGACGAGGACGAAGCCGCGAATGTGGCTCGGGAAACCGAACGGAGCTGAACGGATGGCCTGCCGGATCACGGAACTGGTGCTCGACTGCCGAGACCCGGACAGGCTGGCCGAGTTCTGGTGCGCGGTGCTCGGCTACGAGGTGATCGGCCACGAGCCGGACGGCCTCGAGCTGGGCCCGGCGGGCGGCCGGTTCGGCGCGGGCCCGCCGACGCTGATCCTGGCACAGACGGAGAACCCTCGCCGGGGAAAGCTGCCGTTGCACCTGGACGTGAGCCCGGCGGGGACGGACCAGGAGACGGAGCTGGCGAGGTTGCTGGCGCTGGGTGCCCGCCGGGCGGATGTAGGCCAGGACGGGAGCGAGTCCTGGGAGGTGCTGCAGGACCCGGAGGGCAACGAGTTCTGCTTGCTGCGCAAGGACGTGGGGGAGGCGTAGAAGACGTCATGAACGACTCGTTCATGACGTGGGCGGGGGAGCTGCCGCCGAACCCGCGGGGCGCGGGACCGACCGAAGGTTTGCCCGGCATGCCCGCCGACCCTCAGCTGTCCGCGGACTCCGCGGCACACCGGCGCCACCGAACCCGGTCCCCGGCCGGATCGGCGTGCCAGACAGCCGTCCCCTCGGATTCCCAAGTGGGCACCAGCCGCCCGGTCACCACGCGTCCCCGGGCCACCTGACCGAACAACTCGACCCCATCGGCCCGCCGAGCCGCCGGGATCCACGCCGGGAACCGCGTCCGCGGCAGCTTCCGCTCGACCCACTCCCGCGCCGATCCCTCAGTGCCGTGGTCGGATTCGACGATGCTCGACACCGGGCCGTCGCCGCCGACCGTCAGGCCGATCGACGCGCGCCAGCGCACGGGGGAAGCGTCGGGGTTCATCGGTCCCAGGTTCCCGGAAGACCGCGTCCGCGGGCCAGTACACGGACGGGTGGATCGCAGTTCACTCACCGTGTCTCCTGTCACTCGACAGGGGAAGTCTTCCCCGCTCGGGTGATCTTCAATCACGCGCGGTTGAGCAGCCGCGCGGTCGCCTTCTCCAGCACCGCTCGCGCGTCGTCGCCGTCGAGCTTGCCCGCCCGCTTCAGCGCCGACGAGATCGTGCGCTCGTCGCGGTAGGCCTCCACCAGCCGGGGGTCCACATAGGACGTCCGGCACACCGCCGGGGTGTTGCCGAGCGCCTTCGAGACCTCCTTCATCACCCCGGACTCCGCCCGCTTGGCCGCCGCTTTCGACGCCGGCGCCTCCGCGGCGGCGAACGCGGCCGCCGCGAGCACCGTCGCGTTCCACGTCCGCAGGTCCTTCGCCGTGCAGTCGTCGCCGGCGAGCTCCTTGAACCGCTCGTTGACGTCGGCCGCGTGCACCTCGTGCCAGGTGCGGCCCTCGCGGTAGACCAGCAGCCGGTCACTGCCCGATTTGCTGCGCAGCAGCGACTTCACCACCGACGCCAGCGCGGCGTCCCGGATCGCCACCTCCCGGTCGAGGCCGCCCTTCGCGACGTAGCAGAACCGGCACTCGTCCCCGCGGACCGACGCGTGGGACCGCAGCAGCGTCGCGACGCCGTGCGTGCCGTTCTCCTCCGCGTACTCCTCGCCGCCGGTCCGGAAGATCCCCCGGTCGAGCATCCGCAACGCCGCCGCGAGCACCCGCGTCCGGGTGAGGCCGGACCCGGCCAGGTCGTCCTCGACCGACGCGCGCCACGAGGGCAGCCGACGCGCCATCGCCAGCACGCGGTCGTGCTTCTCCTCGTCACGATCCCGGCGCCACTGCTCGTGGTACAGGTACTGGCGCCGCCCGGCGTCGTCGGTGCCGACGGCCTGGACGTGCCCGTTCGGGTACGGGCAGATCCACACGTTCCGCCAGGCGGGCGGGATGACCAGGCCCTTGATCCGGTCGAGCAGCTCCGGGTCGGTGACCGGCGAGCCCTCGGGCGTGGCGTAGGAGAAACCCCGGCCGCGGCGGATCCGCCGGATGCCGGGGCCGCGCAGGTCACTGCGGCGGAGTCGGGTGCGTCCCATCGCCGCGAAATACCCGCCCGGCGTACGGGGAAACCATGATTGCCCGGCGGCGCGCCGGGTACGCCGGGAGGAGTCAACCGGAAGGGAGCGGCCGCATGAGCACCGCCACCAAGCCGCCGGCCGTCGTCACCGGCGCGTCCAGCGGGATCGGGCTCGAACCGGCGAAGCAGTTCGCCCGGCACGGCTTCGACGTCGTGCTCGCCGCCGAGGACGCCGAGCCGGCCGCGGCCGCCGACCGATCCGCGCCTGCGAGGCCCGGGTCGAGGTCGGCTACGAAGCCCTGATGAGCGGCGAAGACAAGCTTGTGCCCGGTGAGGCCAAGGCGAAGCAGCAGGGCGAGAAGACGAAGCCCGGATCGGCGGAATAATGAGCGTGGTCAAGGAGAAGGCGAAGCGGGTGCAGCGCGGTTACGCGGGGCAGGCCGACCGACCGCTGGCCGGGTATCTCGGGGTGATGGGCGCCTACGGCACCCTCGTCGGCGGGCTGACGGCGCTGGGCCGCGTCCTCGGCAAGCGGCTGCCCAGCCGGTTCGGCGCCGGCGACACGGTGCTGCTCGGCACGGCGACGTTCAAGGCCAGCCGGCTCCTGGCCAAGGACGCGGTGACGAGCCCGCTGCGCGCGCCGTTCACGCGCTACGAGGAGCCGGCCGGCGACGACGAGCTCAACGAGTCCGTCCCGGCGAAGGGCCACGTCAAGCACGCCGTGGGGGAGCTGCTGACGTGCCCGTTTTGCTTGAACGTGTGGGTCGGCACCGGGCTCGCGGCCGGCCTGGTCATCGCGCCGAAGCCGACCCGGCTGGCGGCGACGGTCCTGACCGCGGTCGGCGTCGCCGACGCCCTCCACCTGCTCTACGACGCCGGCAAGAAGCTCGCCTCGGGCTGACCGGCACTTTCACGTGAAAGTGCCGGTCAAGCCTCAGGCGGGGCCGCGGCGCAGCGGGCGGACCGCGGGTCCCTGCACGACTTCGCCGTCCACCCCGAACCGCGAGCCGTGACACGGGCAGTCCCACGTCTTCTCCGCGTCGTTGAACGAAACCAGGCACCCCAGGTGCGTGCAGTGCGCGCCGACGGTGTGCAGCCGACCGGCTTCGTCGCGGTGCGCGGCGACGAGCTCGCCGCCGACGCGGACGACCTCGGCGTCGCCGGGCGCGAGGTCGTCGAGCTTCTCCGACCGCCACAGCGCCGCCACGTGGTCGCCGATCAGGTACTTGGCGACCGTCAGGTTGTCCTCGGCCACCCCGAACACCGAGCGGGCGTCGAAGCGGTTGGGGTCGAACAGGTCCGCGGCCGGGTGCGGCTCGCCGAGGATCCGCGCGGCGAGCACGTGCCCCGCGGCGGTGCCGCCGGTCATGCCCCACTGGCCGAACCCGGTGGCCACCCACAGGTTCTTCGTCCCCGGCAGGTACCGCCCGACGTACGGCAGCAGGTCCACGGTGGACATGTCGTGCGCGGACCAGCGGTGGGTCACCCGGTGCAGGCCGGCGTGCGCGTCCGCCCAGTCCGCGAGCCGCCGGTACCGGCGTTCGACGTGCACGTGCGCCCCGACGCGGTAGTGCTCGCCGCCGGCGATCACCATCGGCGTGCCGGCCTCGACGTATCCGCGCACGGAGTGGTGCGTGTCGGCGTCGAGGAACATGCCCTCCGGGGCCGCGTTCCCGGCCGCCGGACCCGCCACGACGAGGTCGCGGACCGGTTCGAGCCGCGCGAAGTACAGGCCGCGGTCGAGCACGGGGTAGTGGGTCGCGACGACGACCTCGCCCGCCACGACGTCGCCGCGCGAGGTGCGGACGGTCTGCCCGTTCAGCGCGGTCGCCCGGGCGTTCTCGACGACCGTCCCGCCCGCGCGCTCGACTTCGGCGGCCAGCCCGAGCAGCCACCGGCGGGGGTGGAAGTGCGCCTGCCCGGTGGTCCGGACGGCGCCGAGCGCGGGCACGTCGAGGCCGACGTCGGTGGTGAACGCCGCGGGCAGGCCCGCCGCGGCGGCGGCTTCCGCCTCCCGCTTCAGCGAGTCGACGGTCTTCTCCCGAGTCGTGTACACCCAGCTGTCCGCGCGGGTGAAGCCGCAGTCGATCCCGAGGTCGGCCGCGGTGGCGGCGATCCACTCGAGGGCGGCGGTCTGCGTCCTGGCGTAGGTCTGCGAGGCCTTCTCGCCGTGCCGAGAGGTCAGGTCCGCGTACTTGGCCCCGTGCTGGGCGCTGACCTTCGCGGTGGTGTGGCCGGACACCCCGGCGGCGACCCGTTCCGCTTCCAGCACGACCACCGAACGGCCGCCCCGGGCGAGCAGCAGGGCGGTCGTCAGCCCGGCGATGCCCGCACCCAGCACCGCGACATCCGCCGACTCCGGGACCGGCACCCCCGTGCGATCCGGCGCGGGAGCGGTTTCGACCCAGAGCGACAGCGGTTCGGGCAATGCGGTCATGCGCGCGGGTTTCCCGCTCGCGGTGCGCCGAAACTCGGCCGTCCGGACCGTTTTGGGCCGGGGGTGCCGGGTAGGCCACGGTCATGAGCAACAACATCTTCGTGGTCGGGCTGGACGAGGAGAACCAGCGCGTCCTTCAGAGACTGCCCTGGGCCGGGACGTACGAATTCCACGGCCTGCTGACCCCCGAGGAACTGCAGCACGGCGAGATCGACTTCGAGGCACTGCTGAAGACGGCGCAGCACCAGCTGGACGCCTTCGACGGGGACGTCGCCGCGATCGTCACCTACTGGGACTTCCCGGCGGCGACGCTGGTCCCGATCCTGTGCGCCCGGTACGGCCTGCCCAGCCTGTCGCTGGAGGCCGTGCTCAAGTGCGAGCACAAGTACTGGAGCCGCCTGGAACAGCGCAAGGTGATCGACGAGCTGCCGAACTTCGGCGTCGTCGACCTCGACGACGAGCACCCCGCCCCGCCCCGCGGGGTCGGCTTCCCCATGTGGCTCAAGCCGGTCAAGTCGTTCTCCTCCGAACTCGCGTTCAAGGCCGACGACGAGACCGAGTTCGCCGACGCCGTTGCCGAAATCCGCGCCGGGGTCGGCCGCGTGGGCGAGCCGTTCGGGTACGTGCTCGACCAGGTGCAGCTGCCGCCCGAGATCGCCCAGGTCGGCGGAGCCGCCTGTCTGGCGGAGGAGGCGCTGCACGGCGTCCAGGCGGCGGTGGAGGGTTACGTCTACCACGGCGAAGTCGTCGTCTACGGCGCTCTCGACTCGATCAACTACCCGGACAGCTCGTCGTTCCTGCGCCACCAGTACCCGTCCCAGCTGGCGGAGGAGCCCGTGCGGCGGATGCGCGAGGTGGCCGAGCGGGTGATGCGGCAGATCGGTTACGACAACGGCACCTTCAGCATCGAGTTCTTCTGCGACCCCGAATCGGGCCAGGTGGCCCTGTTGGAGATCAACCCGCGGCACTCGCAGTCGCACGCCGAGCTGTTCGAGTTCGTCGACGGCGTCGCCAACCACGAGATCATGGTCCGGCTGGGACTCGGGCAGGATCCCGGCCGCCGGCCCAGCAAGGGCAAGTACCAGATCGCCGGGAAGTGGTACCTGCGCCGCTTCGAGGACGGCGTCGTGACGCGCGTGCCGACCCGTGAGGAGGTCGCCGCGATCGAAGACCGGATCGACGGCACGCAGATCGAGATCGTGCCGACCGCCGGGCAGCGGCTTTCGGAACTGCCGGAGCAGGACAGCTACAGCTTCGAACTGGCCCAGTTGTTCGTGGCGGCGCACACCGAGCACGAGATGACGCAGAAGTACGACGCCTGCGTGGACGCCCTGCGGTTCGAGTTCGACGAAGGGTGACGATAACGTTTCGACCGGCCACGGGTGGGCTACCCGCCCGGTAGCACGAGGTCTAGCGTGTGCCGGGAGGAGGTGGTCACCGTGCCCGCAGCCCGGCGGGACGTCGTGGTCGCCGGAGCTTCGGCCGGCGGGGTGGAAGCGCTGCGCGCCCTGGCCCGGTCGCTGCCCGCCGACTTCCTCGCCACGCTGCTGGTGACCATGCACCTGCCACCCGGGGCGCGCAGTGCGCTGCCGATGATCCTGGATCGCGCGGGTCCGCTGCCGGCGCTGCCGGCCACCCACGGCGCGCCGCTGCGGCCGGGCGTCATCTACGTGGCACCGCCGGACCGGCACCTGCTGGTGGACAACGGTTCGGTGATCCTGACGCGGGGGCCGGCGGAGAACGGGTACCGGCCGGCGATCAACGCCACCTTCCGCTCGGCGGCGGTGGGGGCCGGGCCGCGCACGATCGGCGTTGTCCTCTCGGGCACCCTCGACGACGGTGCCGCCGGGCTGCGCGCGGTCGCCGACCGCGGGGGCGTCGCCGTCGTACAGGATCCGGCGGACGCGTTGTACCGGGGCATGCCCGACAGCGCGCTCGCCGCGGTGGACGCGGAGTTCGTCCTGCCGGCGAACGAGCTCGGTGCGGCGCTGGACAAGCTGACCCGGGCTCCCGTGGACAGCGCCGACGCGCCGCCGCCGTCAGCCGGACTCCTGCTCGAGGTCGGCGACGCCGGGCAGTACCGCTGCCGGATCGGGCACGCGTGGTCGACGGAGGCGCTGCCGGGCGCCCACGACACCGAGTTCCAGCGGACACTGTGGACGGCGCTGCGCTCGCTCGACGAAAAAGCAGGCTTCGACGAGCGCCTGCGCCGGGACTCCCACCTGCGCGACGACAGCCTGCTCGCCGCCCGGTACGCCGTCACCGCGGCCGAACGCACCACCGCCGCGGCGACGCCGCGCAAGTTCCTCCTTTCGCTGTCCGGCGCCGGGGTGGAGGAGCTGTTGTGACGGCACCGGCCGGCCAGGTGCACGTGGTGCCGCAGCCCGGGGACAAGGTGACGACGGCGCTCGTCACCGGAGTCCTCGACATCGAGTCCTACCCCGACCTGCGTGACGGCCTGCTCAAGATCGCCGCGGAGGCCCCCGACGGGCTCATCGCGGACATCGACGCGCTCGCCATCCGCGAACCCACGCTGGCGACCGTGTTTTCGCTGGTCGCCATGCGGATCGGGGACTGGCCGGCCATCCCCTTCACCGTGGTGACCGGCCGGACCGAGCACCGGGCGATGTTCCGCGGCATGGCCGTCGACCGGTTCGTGCCGCTGCACGAGACCCGCGAAATCGCCGAAACCCGGCTCTCCGCGCCGCCGCGCCGCCGGGCCGCCCAGCTGCTGGCCCGCTCGGCGAACGCTTCGGGCCTCGCCCGTGACTTCGTGCGGCGCGTCTGCGCGGAGTGGGCGGTGCCGGACCTCGCCGACGACGCCTTGCTCGTGGTGACCGAGCTGGTCGAGAACGTCATCCGGCACACCGCCTCCACGCCGCGGGTGCGGCTGGAGCTGAGGCAGAGCCTGCTGAGCGTCGCGGTGACCGACGACGATCCGCGGCGGGCGGTCCTGCTCGAGCGGCTGAGCCCGCTCGAACCAGGTCTCGGCCTGCGGATGGTCGCGCAGGTGGCGCGGGTGTGGGGCTGCAGCCGCTCGTGGTCCGGCGGCAAGGTCGTCTGGGCGGTGCTCACCCGGCGTACCGCCGGTTCCGGCGGTCGTGACGGCGAGTAGCGCGTCGGACCGTGAGCCTGATGCGGCTGGTCCGCCGGCGGTTACCGCGACCCGGGGCTTCCCGCAGCGGCGGACCGGGACATCTCCGGGCTGGACGAGCTGCGCGAGCACGCCTTCTCGGCGAGCCTGGTGGCCGCAGATCGTGGTGACCGATGACGAGGGGTTACCGCCCTCGTCAACGCGCAGGCTGAGGTCGCGTTCGGACTGTCCGAACGCGACATCGGCCGCGGCAGCGCGCGGCTGATGATGGGGAAACCACGCCACCGGCGTGAGATCCGGCCCGACCGACCGCGCCCCCGTCAGCCCGACTGCGGGTCGCTGTCGTCGTGCTGGTCGCCGCTTGACGTGCCCTGCTCGCCGCGCAGGGTTTCGCGCTGGGCCTCGGGGGTGTCGCCGTGCGGGTCCTCGCCCTCGGCCGCGTCCGTCGGGTGCTGTGTGCGGTCCTGGGACGTCATCTCGAATCCTCCTCCGGGGTCCGTTCCGGAGGCGGTTACCCCGCCGGTTCCCGTTCAACCGCCCTTACCTTCGTCCGTTTGCGCCGATCTTCGCCGGGTAGCCCGGGGCGACGCGGTTGTCCCCCGGCGAGTGCGCCGGGCCGCGGTGAGGTGAAGGAGACCGAGATGACCACGTCGGCGGAACCCGTCCGCCCGGGCCCCTTGGCCGCCCGGCCCGTCGTCCTTTCGCCCGCGCCGCGGCTGCTGCGGCTGCCGGGCGTCTACCGTCCCCAGGAGGACACCGCCCTGCTCGCCGCGGCGATCGGCGACCTCGCGATCCCGCCGGGCGCACGCGCCCTCGACCTCTGCACGGGCACCGGCGCCCAGGCGCTCACGCTCGCCCGCCGCGGCGCGGAAACCGTGCTGGCACTGGACCTTTCCCGGCGCGCCCTCGCGTCGGTCCGCCTCAACGCCCTCACCCGCGGCCTGCGCATCCGGCCCCGCCGCGGCGACCTCACGACCGCGCTGGGGGAGGGGCCGTTCGACGTCGTCGTCGCCAACCCGCCGTACGTGCCGTCCCCGGCCGCGACGGTCCGGTCGACCCGCGGCTGGGACGCGGGCCCGGACGGCCGCGCCGTCCTCGACCCGCTCTGCGGCCGGGCCCGCACGCTCCTGCGGCCCGGCGGCACGATGCTGATCGTCCAGTCCCGGCTGTCCGATGTGGACAAGTCACTGGAAATGCTGACCGCGCAGGGTCTTCGGGCCGAGGTGGACCGCAGTGCCCGTATCCCGTTCGGCCCGGTCCTGTCCGGACGGACGGAGTTCCTGGAGGCCGCCGGCCTGATCGAGCCGGGGCAGCGGATGGAGGAGCTGGTGGTGCTGCGTGCCGTCCGCTGAGCGCCCCCGCCGCGTCACCGTCGTCCCGGGTGGACCGGTCCTCGTCGAGGGACCGGTCGAGCTGTGCACCCCGGACGGCGAGGTCGTCACGTCCGACCGGTTCGTCGTCGCGGTGTGCGCGTGCCGCCGGAGCAAGCGGTTCCCCTTCTGCGACACGAGCCACCGCAAACGCGTCCGGGCTCAGCCCGCCGGCTGACGCAGCGAAGACCGCCCGGCGCGCCAGCTCTCCAGCAGTCCCGCGGCGAACCGGCCCTCCAGGAACTCCGTCACCTGGATCCCGAACACGACGTCGGCGGCCAGCTCGGGCTCCTGCTCGAGCAGGTCGCCGAGCACGTCGTGGCGCATCACCTGTTCGTGTACCGCGTCGGCCTCGATGTGTTCCGTGTAGAAGAACCGGCACGCCTCGGGTGCGTTCAGCCGCCGCAACCCCTGGTCCAGCCGCGTCGCCGACGGCGCCGTCGTGATCTCGGCCGCGGCGAAGTGACCGCACAACGCGCCCCGCAACGACCGGTGCAGGCCGAACATCGACATCATGTTGACGACGGCGAGCATCGTGCCCGGAACCTGGTCGATCAGTTCGAGGTAGCCGTCCGGCAATTCCGCTGCGCGCAGCAGATCCGTGTAGAGGCGGGAATGCGCGAGCTCCGCGCGCCCGCCGCCGAACTCGTCGAACTCCACCGCCACCAGGGCCGCCTTGGCCCGGCCGCGCAGCCGCGGGATCACCCACGCGTGCGGGTCGGCTTCCTTGTGGTGGTAGATCGAGCGGTGCGTGAAGTACTCGCGCACGTGGTTCCAATCGCCGTGGTCGCGCAGGAAGTGCGACACGCCTTCGGCGTCGAGCGGTTCGACGAGCATTGCGTCGAGTTCGGCGGTGACGTCGTCGCCACCCGGCACGTTTTCCCGCAGTGCGGCCAGGAACCGCGCCTCCAGCGCCCCGCGCAGCCGCAGCAGTTCCGGGTCCCACTCCCAGTCGGCCGAGACGCCCGGCAGGCCCTGGTAGTGCAGTTCGTAGCACAGGTGCAGGGCGAGCTGGACGTCGTCGCCGAGGGGATCGGCGTCCGCCAGGCCGTCGAAGCTCAGGTCCGCACGCGGCTGCTCGCGCAGCAGCGTCTGCAGGACGGACCTCGAGAGCGGACCGCGGGACGCCGGCAGCGTGGCAGCGGCGGTGAAGGTCGTCATGGCCGGGGTTTACCCGGTCAGCCGCGTTCCATGCCCCGGCGGCACGGTCCGCGCGGTGAGCCACCGCACCGCCTCCGCCGTGCCGCGCCCGGCGACCGCGCGCTGCTGCACCGAACCGGTCCCGTCGGCGCGCAGCGCCGCGACGAGCGCCTGGACCTCGGCCAGGTCCCCGTTGTCATCGAGCGCCGTCCGGACGTGGTCCAGCAGTGCCTCGACCCGCGACCACGCCGGGCCGCGCGTCTCTTCCAGCGGATCGACGAGCAGGCCGGTCACTCCGTGGCGCGCGGCGGCCCACACCGCGGCCGCGGCCACTTGTGGTGACAGCGGCACGGCTTCGCGTCCGGCGGCCAGGTCGTCGAGCGCCCGCCGCACCAGCGCCCGGCTCAGCAGGGCCTGCAGCACGGCGTGGTCGACGGTCAGCGCGGTGTCGGCGACGCGGAACTCGACCGTCGGGAACCGGCCGGACACGCGGGCGAGCCAGAACGTCTGATCGGGGTCGACGAGCGCGCCGCAGTCGACGAGCGTGCCGACCGACCGCCGGTACTCGGCGTGGTCCCGCAGGTGCGGCGCGACGCCGGAACCGGGGAAACGGGACTGCAGGACCATCCGCCAGCTGTGGTAGCCGGTATCGCGCCCGTGGTCGAACGGCGCGTTGGCCGACAGCGCCAGCAGGGTGGGCAGCCAGCGGCCGAGGTGGTTGACGACCGCGACCGCCGTGTCGGGATCGGCGACCCCGACGTGGACGTGGCAGCCGCAGGCCTCGTAGTCGGCGACGAGCGCGCCGTAGGCCGCGTCGATGTCGGCGTAGCGGCCGGTCGCCGCGGGCGGCGGCGTGGCCGGTCCGGGCCCGACGGGCGTCCCGGTGGCCAGCAACGCGCAGTCCTCGGCGGCGGCCGCGCCGGCCAGCACCCGCCGGGCCGCCGTCAAGTGGTCACGCAGCTCGCCGGCGGTGGTGCAGACGCCGCTGGCGGCCTCGATCTGCGTGAGCCGCAGCTCGCGGTGCACCCGGACGCCGTCCGGCAGCGGACCGTGGTGAGGGTAGCGCGCCAATACCTGCTCCGCGCCCGGCGAAGCGTGCCCGGTACGCGGGTTGACCAGCAGGAACTCCTCTTCGACGCCCATCGTGGGCGGGCCGTCGGACATGGGCGGGCTCCTTCCGCGCGGGCGCTCGGCGGTGGTTACCCGCTCGGCCGCCGGAAATGCGCCCGGGCCCGGCGTTTGTTTCGCCGTCGGCGGGCCGGGGGTATCTCCGACCCATGACAACTCACGAGCGTCCGAGCCTGGTCGGAGCCGATCCGCCGCCGACGCACCGGCTGCCGTCGCCCCGCGCCCCGGCCGACCTCCGGAGCAGTCTCCGGTGGAAGTCGTCCGACGCGATCGTCGTCCAGGTCGGCGGCGAAATCGATCTCTGCACCGCCGGGGCGCTCGAAGCGACCTTGACCGAGCACGTCCGCGCCCGCCCCGGTGTCCTACGGGTGGATCTGAGCGAGGTCCGCTTCTTCGGCGCCGCGGGCCTGCGGGTCCTCGTGCGAGCCCACCGGCACGCCGAAGCGGCCGGTGTCCACCTCGTCGTCGACCCGGGCCGCTCCCGCGCCGCCGTCCGCGCACTCCAGCTACTCGACGAACTCGAGGCCCTCCTGCCCTAGCCGGTCAGGAGGTCGACGACCGCGTCCGCCCGGCTCTTCTCCGCGAAGACGCGCCGCTGCCGGTCGGCGCCGCCGCCCTCGGCCACCAGGCGGGCCGTGGTCTCCCGCGCGAAATCCAGGTCCCCGGCCGCTTCCAGCGCCGGCGCGGTCAGCGAGATCAAGTCGTCGAGCACCGCCTTCACCGGCTCCAGATCCCCGGTCCGCGGGTGCGGGCAGGAGCCGGTCACGCCTTCTTTCGACGCCCGCCACAGCCGGCCGCGCAGCACCTCGTTCGACAGCATCGGCGTCGGCCCGCCGTCGGCCAGAGCGGTCGCGACCAGCGCGCGGGCCAGTACCGCCAACAGCACCGCCTCCGTCGGTGTCGCGGCGACGTCGGAGATGCGGAACTCGAGCGTCGGCTGCTTTTCCGAAAGCCGGACGTCCCAGTAGATCATCCCGCGGTCGAGGATCGCGCCACTGCGCAGCCAGCCGTCGACGATGCTTTCGTACTCGTCGAGGGAAGCGAACCGCGGCGGCGGCCCGGCCGAGGGCCACCGGCTCCACTGGTGGTAGCGCCAGCTCGCGTAGCCGGTGTCGTAGCCGTCGACGATCGCGGAATTCGCGGTGATCGCGAGCAACGCGGGCAGCCACGGCCGGACCCGGTTGAGGACTTCGATCCCGCTCGCCTTGTCGGGGATCGCGACGTGCACGTGGCAGCCGCAGGTGAGCGAAGTCCACGCGGTGGCCCCGAAGTGCTCGGCCATCCGCTGGTAGCGTGGGTTCGGCGTGATCTTCGGTGGTTCGGTTTCGGCGAGCGGAGGAGCACCGGCCGGCAGCAGCCGGTAGCCGCGGGTCCGGGCCGCCTTCGCCAGGTCTTCGCGCAGCCCGCTCAGCTGGCGCAACGCTTCGGCGTGGGTGCTGCAGACGTCGGTGGCGGCTTCGGCCTGCGAAAGGTTCAGCTCGTGTTGCAGCTCGCCTTGGACGTCCTCGGCCGCCTCCGCGGCGTCGACGACGTCGTCGCCCGCCTGCGAAAGGTGACCACGCCGATCGACGACGAAGAACTCCTCTTCGACGCCGAAGGTCAGTACGTCTGGGTTCACCGGGATATCTCCTGCGGGTCGGGGAGCCGGAGTGATACCCGGGCACGAGCCTGCGCAAACGGCGTTTTCCCGGGCGGGGAGCGGGTAACCGGGCGCTCATGAACGCTCCCACGCCGTCACTGCTGGCCGCCGACGCCGGGGCCACCGTGCGCCGCCTGGCCCGCTGCGTCGGCGACGGCGAGCTCGACTCACCCGCCGAGATGTACCGCGTGCTGGGCGCCCTGCGGCTGCTCGCGGACGACCTGACCCACCTCCTGCCCGCCCTGCAGGGCCGGCTGGAGGAGGGGCTGCTGTCCGGCCGGGTGACCGGCCACGGCGGCGGCGACGCCGTCGCGGCGACGTGGGACTCGGTGGGGGACGTCGGCCGGGCACTGGCCCACGCCGGGACCGTCGCCCTGCTGATGACGAAGGAACTGGAGAACGCCCAGGTTCCCCTGCGGGACCTGGCCGCACCGTGAGGACACCGATGTCGACCGACGCGATCGTGCTGCTCAAGAACGACCACAAGACCGTGGAGAAGCTGTTCAAGGAGTTCGAGAAGGCGGGTGAGGAGGCGTACGCCGAGAAGCGCCGGCTCGCCGACTCGATCATCGAAGAGCTGACCGTCCACGCGTACATCGAGGAGGAGATCTTCTACCCGGCCGCGCGCGAAGCCGTCCCGGAGACGAAGGACCACGTCCTGGAAAGCGTGGAGGAGCACCACGTCGTCGTGTGGATGCTGTCCGAGCTGCTCGGCATGGACCCGAAGGACGAGACGTTCGACGCGAAGGTGACGGTGCTGACGGAGAACGTCCGCCACCACGTCGAAGAGGAAGAGGACGAGTGGTTCCCGGAGGTCCGTTCGGCGATGGGCCGCAAGAAGCTGCAGGAACTGGGGCAGCGGATGCTCGACGCGCGGGGTGACGCGCCGAAGAATCCCCTGGAGCTCAAGAGCGCCAAGGCTTGACAGGGAACCGGCGAGGGCGGCACTTTCACGTGAAAGTGCCGCCCTCGCCGGCTGGGTGAAACACCCCCGCTGGTGTGACCGTGCGTGGTAGGGGTATTCCCGTGGGCATGGAGTGGCACGAAGAGCTGCACGAGCGCGCCGACGAGCGGGTCGGGGCGCTGGCGGACCGGCTGTGGGCCGTCGCGACCGCATTGCACGAGCGGCCGGAACTGTCCTATGAGGAGCACGCGGCTGCCGGACGGCTGACCGCGGAGCTGGCCGCGGACGGGTTCGCCGTGGAGACCGGCGTGGCCGGGCTGCCCACGGCGTTCGTCGCGCGGGCGGGCAGCGGGCGGCCGTGCGTCGCGCTGCTGATGGAGTACGACGCGCTGCCGGGGCTGGGGCACGCGTGCGGGCACAACCTGATCGCCGCGACCGGGCTCGGCGCCGCGCTGGCGGCGCGCGAGGTGCTGGCGGACGGCCCGGGCACCGTGCTCGCCGTGGGCTGCCCGGCCGAGGAACACGGCGGCGGCAAGGTGGCGCTGGCCGAGGCGGGCGTGTTCGACGACGTCGACGCCGCCCTGATGGTCCACCCCGGAGTGCACTCGTGGTCGTGGGCGCCGCTGACCGCGCAGGTCGAGCTGAAGGTGACCTTCCACGGCCGCGCGGCCCACCCGACCGGCGACCCGGAGGCCGGCATCGACGCGCTGGCCGCGTTGATCCAGGCGTTCGGCGCGATCTCGGCCCTGCGTCAGCGGCTCCCGGCGGGATCGCACGTCCAGGGCATCATCACCCACGGCGGCGAGGCCACGAACATCGTCCCCGACCGCGCGGAAGGCCGCTTCGGCCTCCGCGCGCTGACGACCGACGCGCTGGACCGCCTGGTCGAGGACGTCTCGACGTGCGCCCAGGGCGCGGCCTTGGCGACGGGCGCGAAGGTGGACGTCGAACGCCTCGGGCGCGGGTACGCGCACTTCCGCGACAACCCGGTGCTGTCGGAGCGGTTCACCGAACACCTGGCGGCGTGCGGGATCCACGCGACCCCGCCCGCGCCGGGGGTGTTCCTGGGGTCGTCGGACATCGGCAACGTGAGTGTCCGCGTCCCGGCGATCCACCCGTTCGTGGCGATCACGGCGGAGGAGTACTCGGACCACACGCCGGAGTTCGCGGCGGCCGCGGCGAGCCCACGCGGCCGCTCGGCGATGCTGGCCGCCGCAGCGGCGCTGGCCCGGACGGCGATCGACCTGTCCACCCATCCGGCGCTGGTCAGCCGCGTGTGGGACTGCTTCCGGAACCAGGAGCGGAACGGGCACTGAGCGCGCCCGTCCCGCCCCCGGTTCACGCGACGGAGGTGTAATGCGACGCGTCGCCCTCAAGCGACTCGCTCGGACGCCCATCGATCCCCACCGGAACGTCACCGGCCACCGTGACGCGGTTCAGCCGCCGGGGGAGACCGTCGTAGTTGTCGATCGCGTAGTGCTGCGTGATGCGGTTGTCGAACAGCACCAGCTGGTTCGGCTCCCACGCGACACGCACCACGTTCTCCGGCCGCGTCACGTAGGACTGCAGCAACCGCAGCAAATCCCGTGACTCGCTCACCGACAGCCCCTCGATCCGCTGTGCGAACCCGCCGATGAACAGGCCGCGCTCGCCGGTCGCCGGGTGGACCCGGACCACCGGGTGGACCGTCCGGAACCTGCGCGAGACGAATTGGGTCCGGCGGGCCTGCTCCTTCTCGTCCACCGTCTCCGGCGGCCGGACGTAGTCGTAGTCGTTGGTGTGCACCGCCCGCAGCGTGTCGGCGAACGCCCGCAGCGGCTCCGGCAGGTCCCGGTAGGCCGCGGCCGCGTTCGCGATCAGCGTCTCGCCGCCGTAGGGCGGCACCACCAGGCTGCGCAGCGTGCTGACCTTGGGCGGGTTGAGCACGAACGTGACGTCGGTGTGCCAGTGGTTGGCCCGGCCCAGCTCGCTGTCCACCGGCAGGATCGCCGGGGCGCCGTCGACCGCCGGCACGGTCGGGTGCGCCTTGGTCAGCTCGCCGAAGCGGGCGGCGAACCGCTGCTGGCCCTCGTCGTCCAGTTCGGTGTTGCGGAACACGAGCGCCTTGTGCTCGTGCAGGGCGTCGGCGAGGAACGCCACCTGCGCCGGGTCGAGATCCCCGGCGGGGTCGAGGCCGATGATCTCGGCGCCGATGTTCCCGGTGATCTTGCGGACGTCGGTGCTGATCGCGGTCATGCGGGCTCCTTCACTCGGTTGCGGTTGACGGGACGCGCGAGGCCGTAGTGCTCGCGCAAGGTGGTGCCGGCGTATTCGGTGCGGAAGAGCCCGCGCCGCTGCAGCTCGGGGACGACGAGGTCGACGAAGTCGTCGAGCCCGCCGGGCAGGGTGGGCGGCATGACGTTGAAGCCGTCGGCGGCGCCGCCGGTGAACCACGCCTCCAGCTCGTCGGCGACCTGCACCGGCGTCCCGGCGAAGACGCGGTGCCCGCGCCCGCCCGCCAGCCGCTCCAGCAACTGCCGGATCGTCAGGTCTTCGCGCCGCGCCAGGCCGACGACCAGCTCGAACCGGCTCTGGCCGCCCTCGGTGAAGCTGCCGACGTCCGGCAGCGGGCCGTCGAGCGGGTATCCGGTCACGTCGTGGTCGAGCATCTTCGACAGCTGCCGCAGCCCGTAGTCCGGCGTGATCAGCGCGTTCAGCTCGGCCTCACGCGCGCGGGCCTCGGCTTCGGTGCGGCCCAGGACGGGGGAGATGCCGGGCAGGATCTTGATCTCGTCGCGTGTCCGGCCGTACTTCGCGAGCCGTCCCTTGACGTCGTCGTAGAACGCCTTGCCCTCGGCGAACGTCTGCTGCGCGGTGAAGACGGCTTCGGCGTGCCGGGCCGCGTACTCCTTGCCGGTCTCCGACGAGCCCGCCTGCACGAGCAGCGGATGGCCCTGGGGCGGGCGTTCGATGTTGAGCGGGCCGCGGACCTGGAAGTGCGGGCCGTCGTGCTCGATGGCCCGGATCCGGTCGGTGTCAGCGTAGACGCCGCTCGCGCGGTCGACGAGCGCGGCGTCGTCGTCCCAGCTGTCCCACAGCTTCTTGACGACCTCGATGAACTCCTCCGCACGCTCGTAGCGCGCCGAGTGGGCCGGCCGCTTGGCCAGGTTGAAGTTCCGGGCTTCGTCGACGCCGGCCGAAGTGACGATGTTCCAGCCCGCCCGGCCACCGGAGAGGTGGTCGAGCGAGGCGAACTTCCGCGCCAGGTGGTAAGGCTCGTTGTAGGTCGTGGACGCGGTCGCGATCAGTCCGATGTGGACTGTGCTCGCGGCGAGCGCCGACAGCAGCGTCAACGGCTCGAAGTGGCTGTGGGAGTTGTGCTTGACGTTGCCCCACAACGCGACGCCGTCGGCGAGGAAGAGCGAGTCGAGCTTGCCGCGTTCGGCCGTGCGCGCGATGTCGACGTAGTGCTGCAGCGTCCGGGCCCGGTGCGGGTCGGTCGACGGGTGCCGCCAGGCGGCCTCGTGGTGGCCGTTCGGCATCACGAACGCGTTGAGGTGCATCATGCTTTCTCCTTGGGACGCCAGGTCGAGAACCGCCGTTCGAGGACGACGAAGCCGGCGTTGACGAGCACGCCGAGCACCGAGACCGCGATGATCCCGGCGTACATCTGCTGGATCTGGAAGTTCACCTGGCTGGTGTTGATGAGGTAGCCGAGCCCGGCCTTCGCGCCGACCATCTCGGCCGCCACCAGCACCAGGATCGAATAGGACGCCGCCATCCGGATGCCGGTGAACACCGTCGGCACGGCCGAGGGCAGGATCACCTTCCGGAACAGCCGCGGGCTCGACAACCCCAGCGAGCGGGCCGCCTTCACCAGTAGCGGGTCGACGGTGTTGACGCCGGCGATCGTGTTGAGCAGCACCGGCCACACGCAGGCGTAGACCACGAGCGTCACCTTGGACAGCTCGCCGATGCCCAGCAGCAGCGTGAACACGGGGAGCAGCGCGAGCGCGGCGGTGTTGCGGGCCAGTTCCAGCAGTGGCTGCAGGAACCGCGCGACCGGGCGGTACCAGCCGATCAGCAGCCCGAGCGGCACCGCGACCGCGACGGCGATCGCGAACCCGGCGGCCGACCGGCCGACGCTCGCCAGGAGGTGGTCGGCCAGTTCGCCGTCGAGCGCGAGGTCCCACAGCGCCTGCAAGTCCTCCGAAAGCGGCGGGAGGAACGTCCGCGTGCCCTCGTCCAGGACGAACCGGGGGACCAGCTCCCACAGCAGGACGAACAGGACGACCGCGGCGGACGCGTGCACCGCGCGCGTGAGTTTCCCGGCGAACCGGCGGGGTTTCGGCGGCGGGGCCGCCGGTCCGGTGTGGACGGTCGGGGCTTCGAGGGTGGTGGTCATCGGGCCGCGCTCCGTTCGTGTTCGGCCGCCTTGCGGACCTCGTCGTGCAGCAGTTCCCAGAGCCGGTGGCGCTGCCGCCCGAACGCCGGGTCGGACCGGACGTCACCGGAGCGGTCGCCGAGCTCGACGTCGACGACGGCCTTGAGCCGCCCGGGCCGTGACGTCAGCACGGCCACCCGCTGTCCCAAGTAGACGGCTTCGTCGATGCCGTGGGTGATGAAGACGATCGTCTTGCCGGTGCGGCGCCAGATCCGCAGCAGCTCGTCCTGCAGCTGTTCGCGGGTCTGCGCGTCGAGGGCGGCGAACGGCTCGTCCATCAGCAGCACGGCGGGGTCGTAGGCGAGGCTGCGGGCGATCGCGACCCGCTGCTTCATCCCGCCGGACAGCTCGTGCGGGTAGCGGTCCTCGAACCCGGAAAGCCCGACCAGGGAAAGGTATTCGAGGGACCGCTCGGCCCGCTCCCGCTTGCCGAGCGGGCCGCCTTCGAGGCCGAACTCGACGTTGGCGCGGGCGGTGCGCCACGGGAACAGCGCGTACTGCTGGAAGACGACCCCGCGGTCGAGCCCGGGGCCGCGCACCGGTTCGCCGTCGATGACGACTTCACCGGACGTCGGGGTGGTGAGCCCGCCGAGCAGGTCGAGCAGCGTCGACTTTCCCGACCCGCTCGGCCCGACGAGGGAGAGGAAGGTGCCGTCGGCGACGTCGAGGGAGACCTCGTCGAGGGCGGTGAGCGCGCCGAAGGTCTTGGTGACCGACCGGATGCTGATCACTTCGTCACCGCCGGGGCGCCGTCGCGGTAGGGGTTGAACTCGTTGGTGTAGAGCTTCGAGGTGTCGATCCGGTCACCCTTGATGTAGCCCTGCTGCTTGAGCCACGGCTCCCAGAGCGTGTAGTCCTGGTCGGCGATCAGGCCGCCGTGGGTGATGCCGACGCTCTTCCAGTACTTGAGCGTGCCGGTGTTCTCATTGCGCCCGCGGGCTTGGATGATCCGGGTGAAGCGGGCGATCACCTGTTCGCGCGGGGTGGTGCGCTCCCACTCGATCGCCTTCGCCACGGCGGCGACGAAGATCTTCGTGGTTTCCGGGTACTTCTTGATGAAGTCGGTGCGCAGCACGTACGGGCCGCCGTTGTACGGGCCGAACGCACCGACATCGCTGAAGATCGGCCGGACGCCGCCGGTGGCGAGCGCGTGGTCCTGGAGGATCCCCTGCAGGGCGACGACGTCGAGCTGGCCGTTGCGCAGCGCCTGCTCGGCGTTGACCGGCGGGATGACGACCAGCTGGACCTGCTTGATCTCGTCGTCGGACAGGCCCTGGTTCTTCAGCCACGTGTCGAGCGCGGCTTCGAGGTTCGCGCCGGCGGTGTTGACGCCGACCTTCTTGCCGATCAGGTCGCGGGCGGTCCGGATCGGACTGTCCTCTTCGGTGTAGTAGCCGATGAACGCCTTGTCGTCGGAACCGTAGTAGTTGACGACCGCCTTGACGGGCGCGCCCGCTTCGACCAGCTTGACGACCGCGCCGGTGAAGGCGCCGCCGAAGTCGGTCTGGTCGGTGGCCGCGGACTGGATGTCCTGCGGGCCGCTGATCGTGTTGCCGACCCACTTCAGCTTGACCGGGCCGAAGTAGCCCAGATCCTCGGCGAGTTCGGGCAGGGTCACGGAGTTGGCGCTCCCTTGGTAGCGCAGCTCGAGCTTCTCCGGCTGCCCGGGGGGCCCGGTCGCCGTCGCCGACGCGCAGCCGGCCAGCAGCGCGGCGGCGAAGGCGAGCAGGGGCAAGGTTTTCTTCACGGTGGTGTCGTCCGTTCCGGGAGTCGGCGGGGATACCGCAATTGTTCGCGGCCGTCGGGCGGACGGTCAATTTTGCGAGTTCGTGAAATAACTCGGGTCTTCGTAGAGGAGGTCGAGCAGGACCGCGCCGCCGGCGGTGGCCAGCTCCGTGCCCGGGAAGCTCGTTCCCACAACGGTTTCCGCGCTGTCAAGGCGGCGGGAGCGCGCGCCGACCTCGTCCCGGATGGCGGGAAGGCAGCTCGGCACGACCGCGATGCTCCGGTCGACCACCACGAGCACGGCCGGGTTGAGCACGTCGAGCAGCAGTGCGGCCGCCTGGCCGATGAGCCGCGCGCGGTCGTGGAACATCCGCACCGCCTCGGAATCGCCGTGCGCGGCGAGCGCGAGCAATTCCGGAAAGGGCAGGCCCGCTTTGCGCGCGAGCGTCGCTTCCGAGACGGTGGCTTCGAGACAGCCGGTGCGCCCGCAGCGGCACGGCTCGGCGCTGTCGTCGACCGGCAGGTGCGCGACCGCGCCCGCGGCCGAGCGCGGTCCGTGGTGCACGGTGGCGCCGGTGGCGAACGCGGAGTCGACGACGTTGCCGGTGAACAGCTGCACGACACTGTCCCGCGCGCGCGGGTGCCCGAAGAGCCGCTCGGCGTGCACGAGCGACCGCGCGTGCCCGTCGACCGCGACGGTGAGCCCGGTCGACGCAGTGAGCAGGTCGCGCACCGGGACGTCCCGCCAGCCCAGCAGCGGGTGGTCGACCACCGTGCCGGAGGCCCGGTCGACCCAGCCGCCGGTGGCGACGCCGAGCCCGAGCGGCTCGCGGTCCGGGGCGTGCCCGAGCAGCAGGTCGTCGAGGATCTCGGCGGCACGCGCGAGCAGGTCTTCGGCGGCCAGGCCGTCGTGCGGTTCTTCGTGCTGCACCAGGACATTGCCGCGCAGGTCGAGCAGCGCGACGGTCGCGTGGTGCACGGCGACGTGCAGCGCGCCGGCGACGTGCCGCCCGGTGTCGAGGTCGACCGGCACGTGCGGCCGCCCGACGCCGCGCTTCCCGGTTTCCGGGAGTTCCCGCAGCAGCCCGCGCCGGAGCAGCTCGGCGGTGTGCCCGGTGACGGCCGCGGCGGAGAGCCCGGTCCGCCGCGCGATGGTGCTGCGGGCGATCGGCCCTTCGTCGAGGACGGCCCGCAGGACGGAGCTCGCGGCGGCACTGCGCCGGGCGCCGCGTCCATCCGTCCTCTGTGGACCGTCGGCCACCGCCGTCATGGCCCGATGGTGGCAGACGCGGCGGCGCGAGCCCAGCGTGCTCAGCATGCGGGCACCGCCTCCGGCGGCTGCCGCCGTGGCGCGCTTCGGGTGGGTGCTTGACGGCGGTGGTGGGGGTTGCGGCCGGGTCGGTGGGTGGGTAAGGCGCGGCGAGACGAGGAGTGGACGCCCGGCGCGACTGGCGGCGGGCGCGGGAGCCCAGCGCGTCCAGGATGTGGGGCTTGACGCATACCCATATGGGCATATGATTGCTCCCGTGGCACGAGCAGCGACGACCGCCGACACCTTCAACGCCGTCGCCGAACCCCGGCGGCGCCAGATCCTCGACGTCCTGATGGCGGGCGAGCGGTCCGTCGGCGACCTCGTCGACGTGCTCGGCCTCGCTCAACCGCAGGTGTCCAAGCACCTGCGCGTCCTGCGGGAGGTGGGTGCGGTGGACGTGCGCGGCGACGGCCGGCAGCGGCTCTACCGGCTCAACGGCCCGGCGCTGAAACCCATCCACGACTGGGTCAAGCGCTACGAGCGGACGTGGGCCGAGCGGTTCGACCTGATGGACGAAGTCCTCGAAGAACTCAAGGAACAGGAGAAGTGACGTGGAGATCACCACCCCCGCCGAGGACCAGATCCTCATCACGCGCGAGTTCGACGCGCCGAAGCACCTCGTCTACCGCGTCTGGACCACCCCGGAGCTGGTGCGGCGCTGGTGGAGCGGCCACCGCGGGACCACCACCGAAGTCGAGCTGGACCTGCGGCCCGGCGGTCGCTGGCGGTACGTGATCAAGACGAACGACGGCGCCGAGGTCGGCTTCCACGGCGAGTACCGCGAGATCGTGCCGGACGAGCGGATCGTCTACACCGAGGTGTTCGAGCTGCCCGGCGTGGACCTCGACTCCGTGGACGGCCCGCTCAACACCGCCACCTTCACCGCCCTGGACGGCGACCGGACGCGGCTCGAGCTGCTGACCGTGACCGGCAGCCGGGAGCTGCGCGACACGATCCTGCAGTCCGGCATGGAGGTCGGCGTCCGGGAGCAGATGGTGATCATCCAGGAGCTGGCGGACTCCCTGCGCTAGCCGCGCGCAGGAACCGTTCGCCCGTCTTCGCCAGCTCGGCGGCCAGGTCCGGCGCGTCGAGCACCTCGAAGTCGACCTCGAGCAACCCGAGGTACAGCCCGAGCATCTGGGCGTTGTCGGAGCCCACTTCCGCGACGCAGCGGTCCGGCGTCTCGGGAGTCACGTCGACCGCGATCGGCAGCCGGGCCCGCACGTAGGCCTCGGAAGCGTGCAGACGCACCTTCGCGTGGAACCGCCACGTCGCCGCCCCGACGCTGCGCTGGACGAACTGCGCGACGTCCCCCTCCGGCGCCTCGCGCGGGGTGAAGCGCGGCCCGTTCGGCACCTTCGGCGTCATCCGGTCGACGCGGAACGTGCGCCAGTCGTCCCGCGCGGTGTCCCACGCGACGAGGTACCAGCGCCGGCCCCAGCTGACCAGCCGGTGCGGCTCGACGTCGCGGCGGCTCGGCGCGCGGGTGTGGCTCGTGTAGTCGAACCGGAGCCGCTCGGCCGCCCGGATCGCCGCCGCGATCGCCGTCAGCACGTCGGCGTCGACCGCCGGGCCGCCGCCCGGCACCGCGACCGTCGCGGCCTGCAGTGCGTGCACCCGGTGCCGCAGCCGGGAGGGGAGCACCTGCTCCAGCTTCGCCAGCGCCCGCACCGACGTCTCGGCGATCCCGGCGACACCGGTGGCCGTCCGCAGTCCGACCGCGACGGCCACCGCTTCGTCGTCGTCCAGCAGCAGCGGCGGCAGCTGCGCACCCGCGCCCAGCCGGTAGCCGCCCTGGACGCCGGGGAAGGCCTCGACCGGGTAGCCGAGGTCGCGCAGCTTCCCGACGTCGGTGCGGACGGTGCGCGCGGTGACCCCCAGCCGTTCGGCGAGATCGGCGCCGGTCCAGTCGCGTCGGGTCTCGAGCAGCGACAGCAGCCGCAGCAGGCGGGCGGAGGTCTGCAACATTTTCCGAGGATCGCACGAATCGCGGAAGAAAGTCTTCCGCAATGGTTTCTACCGTACCGCTCATGACGAACCCCTTCCGCATCGAGATCCCGCAGACCGAGCTCGACGACCTGCACCGCCGCCTCGCCGGGGCCCGGTTCGCCGACCCCGTCCCCGGCGACGAGCCGGACTGGTCGCGCGGCATGCCCACCGCCGCCGTGCGCGAGCTGGCCGAGTACTGGCGCGACGGCTTCGACTGGCGCGCGCAGGAGGCGGCGCTCAACGCGTTCCCGCAGTTCACGACCGTGATCGACGGCCAGACCATCCACTACCTGCACGTCCGGTCGCCGCGAGCCGACGCGGTGCCGCTGCTGCTCACCCACGGCTACCCCAGCTCCTTCGCCGAGTTCCTCGACGTCATCGGGCCGCTGACCGAGCCGGGCGCGGACGCGTTCCACGTCGTCGTCCCGTCGGTGCCCGGCTTCGGGTTCTCGACGCCGCTGAGCGGCCCGGGCTGGGAGCTCGCCCGGACGACGGACGCGTTCGCCGAGCTGATGACGCGCCTCGGCTACGACCGCTTCGCCGCGCAGGGCGGCGACATCGGCGCCGGCGTCACCGGGCGGCTCGCCGCGGTGTATCCCGGCCGCGTGATCGGCACCCACGTCACCAGCGACCGCGGCACGATCGCGCTCGCGGGCGAGCAGCTGCCGTTGCCGGAGAACCTGTCCGACGCCGAACAGTCCGAACTGGACGCGGCCCGGGCGGCCTGGGTCGCCGGCCGCGGCTACCTCGACCTGCAGTCCCACAAGCCCGAGACGATCGCGGCCGCGCTCACCGACTCCCCGGTCGGGCAGCTGGCCTGGATCGCGGAGAAGTTCGAGGCGTGGACCGGCGCGACCGGCGTCGATCGCGACCGGCTGCTGACGAACGTGAGCATCTACTGGTTCACCCGCAGCGGCGCGTCCGCGGCCCGGTTCCTGTACGAGGCCGCCCACTCGGCGCACGGGTGGCTGGCGCCGTCGGACGTCCCGGCGGGCTGGGCGGTGTTCGACAGCTCACCGGTCGTCCGGCGGATCATGGACCCCGACGAGAAGATCGCGCACTGGTCGGACTTCGCCGAGGGCGGCCACTTCGCGGCGATGGAGGAGCCGGAGCTGCTGGTCGAGGACATCCGCACGTTCTTCCGCGGCTGTCGTGAGTGGTGATTCGGGTTAGAACCCGAATTCCCACTCACGACCGGGGGCGGTGGGCCAGAATCAGCGCGTGCAGTTCGCGATCCTCGGGCCGGTCGAAGCCCGCCGTCCCGATGGGACCGTCGTCGCCCTCGGTGGTCCGCAGCTGCGGGGGTTGCTCGCGCTCCTCGCCCTCGATGCCGGACGCGTTGTCAGTGCCGAGCGGCTGATCGACGGCCTGCACGGCGACCAGCCGCCCGAGGGGGCCGCCGAAGCGCTGCAGTCCCAGGTCTCGCGGCTGCGGCGCCGGCTGCGGGACGGCGGTGCGCCCGACGGGCTCGTCGAGTTCACGCCGGCCGGGTACCGGCTCGCCGTCGACCCCCAGGACGTCGACGTCCACCGCTTCGAACGCCTCACCGCCGAAGCGCGCGAGACATCCGATCCGGGTGGGAAACACGCGCTGTTCGCCGAAGCGCTGGGACTCTGGCGCGGGCCGGCGCTCGACGGTCTCGCCGACCCGCCCCGCGCGGCCCGGCTGGCCGAACTGCGCCTGGCCGCGACCGAGGACCGCGTCGAGGCCGATCTGGTGCTCGGGCACCACGAGGTCGTCGTCGCCGAACTCCGCGAGCTGACCCGGGAACACCCGCTGCGCGAACGGCTCGCCGCCCAGCTGGTGCGCGCGCTGCACGGCAGCGGCCGCTCGGCCGAGGCCCTCACCGTGTTCGCCGAGACGCGGGAGCGGCTCGCCGACGAGCTGGGCGCGGACCCGTCGCCCGAGCTGGCGGACGCGCACGCCGCCGTCCTGCGCGCCGCCGCTCCGGCCCCGGCGCGGCGGGTTCCGGTGCCGCTCACCGGGTTCGTCGGCCGGAGCGAACTCGACCGGCTGACGACGGCCTTGGCCACCGCCCGGCTCGTCACGCTCACCGGACCCGGCGGCGCGGGCAAGACCCGGCTCGCCATCGAAGCCGCGACCGGCGACGCCTGCTTCGTCGAACTGGCGACGACGACCGACGTGCCCCGGGCCGTGCTCACCGCGCTGGGCCTGCGCGAACAGGGCGTGCTGGCCCCGGGCGCGGCCGAGGACCCGGCCGACCGCCTGGCCACCGCCCTCGCCGACCGGCCGCTGCTGCTCGTCCTCGACAACTGCGAACACGTCGTCGCCGCGGCCGCGCGGCTCGTCCGGCGGCTGCTCGCCGGGTGTCCCGGCCTGCGCGTGCTCGCCACCAGCCGCGAACCCCTCGGCCTGACCGGCGAGACGCTGGTGCCGGTCGGCTCGCTGCCGGTGGACGCGGCGGCGAGGCTGTTCACCGACCGGGCCGCGGCCGTCGCTCCCGGCGCGGAGCTCGACCCGGGCGCGGTGACGCGGATCTGCGCCGCCCTCGACGGCCTGCCGCTGGCGATCGAGCTGGCCGCCGCGCGCCTGCGGTCGCTGCCGGTGGCCGACGTCGCCGCCCGGCTCGGCGACCGCTTCCGGCTGCTTTCACGCGGCGACCGGACCGCCGAGCCGCGGCACCGGACCCTGCGCGGCGTCGTCGAATGGAGCTGGGACCTCCTCGAACCGGACGAGCGGCGGCTCGCGGGCCGGTTCGCGGTGTTCGCCGGCGGCGCGCGGCTCGACGCGGCTGAGCGCGTCTGCGCCGAGCCCGACGCCGACGTCCTGCTCACCGGGCTGGTCGAGAAGTCCTTCGTCGAGTTCGCCGGCGGCCGGTACCGGATGCTGGAGACGATCCGGGCGTTCTGCGCCGAGCACGGCGCCGACCGGCGCGCGGAGCACGCGAAGTTCTTCCTCGACTTGGCCCGCGCGGCCGAGCCGAAGCTGCGGGGCGCGGAGCAGCTGAGCGCCCTGGACGCCCTGACCGCCGAGCACGCCGACCTGACCGCGGCGTTGCGCTGGAGCACCGCCGAAGACCCGGAGACCGCGGTCCGGCTCATCGCCGCACTGACCTGGTACTGGTGGCTGCGGGGCCGGCGCGGCGAGGCGACACCGTTCGCGGACGCCGTCGTCGCCGCCTTCGGTGCCGAGCCACCGCCCGGGCTGGCCGAGGAGTACGTGGTCTGCCTGATCCACGCGTCGGCCACCGACGTCGAGCCCGAGCCGATCCTGCGGGAGCTCGAGGGGCCGCTGCGCCACCCGTACCTCTTCCTGCTGTGGGCGTTTTCCCCGCGTACCAAGGTGACCGACGGCGAACGGCTGGCCGCGCTGGTCGGCGACGACCCGTGGTCGCGGGCGTTCACGCGCATCGGCGACGGCCTCGGCGCCCAGTACCGCGGCCGGATCGAAGAAGCCGAGACGCACTTTTCGGCTGCGTTGCAAGGGTTTCGCGCCCTCGGTGACCGCTGGGGCGAAGCGAGCGCGCTGGAGAAGCTCGCCGAGTTCGCGGACTGGCGCGGCGACCACGCGCGGTTCCGCGAGCTGATGGACGAGTCCGTCCGGCTGGCCGGTGAGCTGGGTTCCTTCGAAGACGCGGCCGACCTGCTCTGCCGTCGCGCCGACGGCGTCCTGCGCACCGGCGACGTCGAAACCGCCCGCGCTGACTACGAAACCGCCGCCGAACAGGCGCGCGCGGCCGGCACGCCGGTGACGCTCGCGCGGGCCCGTGGCGGCCTCGGCGAGATCGCGCGGCGCGCGGGCGACCTGCCCGAGGCCCGGCGCTGGTACACCGCGGCCCTCGGCCTGGCAGCGGGCTCGGTCACCGGCGGCGAGACGCGGATCCGGCTCCACACGGGCTTCGGCTGGACCGCCGTCGCCGAAGGCCGGCTCGACGAGGCGACCGAACTGCACCAGGAGGCACTGGCCACCGCGCTCGAACACGCGAACCTGCCGGGCGTGGCCCAGGCGGTCGAAGGCCTGGCCGGCGTCCTCGCCGCACGAGAGGAGGACGAACGGGCCGCGTTCCTGCTCGGCGTCGCGGTCGGGCTGCGCGGCGCGCCCGTCGCCGGCGACCCGGACGTGGCGGGCGTGACCGGCCGGGTGCTCTCGCGCATCGACGCCGAGGCGTACGGCAAGGCGTTCGACCGCGGCCGCGAAATGCCTCCTGAGCAGGCGTTGAGCGAGTTCGGTCAGCGGCGGTTCGCGCTCGGTTCGTGAGCGGTCAGCGGCCGCGCCCACAGTCCGGGGCATGACGAAGACGATCCTGATCTCCGGCGCCGGCGTCGCCGGCCCCGCCCTCGCCTGGTGGCTGCACCACCACGGCTTCCGCCCCACCGTCGTCGAGCGCGCGCCGAGCCTGCGCGAAGGCGGCTACAAGGTCGACATCCGCGGCGTCGCGGTCGGCGTCGTCCGCCGGATGGGTCTTCTCGACGAGGTGCACGCGGCGAGCACCGACATGCGCGGCGCGGCGTTCGTGAACAAGCGCGGCAAGGAGATCGCGACGCTCGACGCCGACACGTTCGGCTTCCGCCACGGCGACGACACCGAGATCCTGCGCGGCGACCTCGCGAAGATCCTCTACGACGCGACCCGCGAGCACACCGAGTACGTGTTCGGCGACTGGATCACCGGCCTGGACGAGCGCGCCGACGGCGTCCACGTGACGTTCGCCCACGGGGCACCGCGCCGGTTCGACCTGGTCGTCGGCGCCGACGGCCTGCACTCCGGCGTCCGCGCGCTCGTGTTCGGCCCGGAGGAGGACTTCCTGCGCCGGTTCGACGCCTACATCTCGATCTTGACCGTGCCCAACACGCATCAGCTGGACCGCTGGGAACTGCTGCACTCGGCGGCCGCGGGCAAGATGGTGAACGTCTACAGCACCGCCCGCGCCGACGACGCGAAGGCGGCGTTCTGGTTCAGCGCCCCGCCGCTGAGCTACGACCGCCGGGACGTCGAGGGCCAGAAGGACCTGGTCGCCGACCAGTTCGCCGGCCTGGGCTGGGAAACCGCCGCGCTGCTCGCCGCGATGCGCGAAGCCGGCGACTTCTACTTCGACCCGGTGTGCCAGATCGTCATGGACCGCCTCTCGGCCGGCCGCGTGACCCTGCTGGGCGACGCGGGGTACTGCCCCTCGCCGGCGTCGGGACAAGGTACGAGCCTCGCGTTGGCGGGTGCGTACGTCCTGGCGGGCGAACTGGCGGCGGCAGCCGGCGACCACACGGTGGCGTTCGCCGCCTACGAGCGCGAGATGCGGCCGTACATCGAGAAGAACCAGGCGCTGGCGAAGACGGCGTTGCGCGGGATCATTCCGCAGTCGCGCGCGTTCGCGTGGTTCAACACCCGGATGATCAAGCTGATGCCGTACCTCCCGGGCCGCAACCGCGTCCTGGAGCAGATGGCCCGCCCGATCCGTGAGGCGGCGAACGCGTTGGTGCTCAAGGACTTCACTTCTTCAGCGGATCGTGCCCCCAGTTCATGAGCGAGTATCGCCAGGTCGTCTCCTGCACGTCCCCGGACGGCCGCTGCGCGAGGTGGCGGTGGACGTAGCCGACGACCTTGCGCATGTGGGCGAGGTCGTCGGCGGAGACGTCGTCCTTCTTCTTGTTCAGGATGCCGATGATCCGCCGGCCGGACTCGTGCCCGACGGACTCCCCACCGTTCTTGTGCTGCCCGGCGTCCTTGGACTCGTCGGTCTGGAGCCACTCTTCGAGCTGCTTGGCGGTCATGTTGACGTTCTCGCCGAACTCGCGGCGGGTCTCTTCGTCGTCCATTCGGGACGCATACCCGCTGCGAACAGGGGTATGCCCACCCGAGGAGGTGGTTCTCGTGAGCAAGGACTTCAAGAAGGGCGACCGCGTCCGCTGGGACGCGGGCAACCAGAGTTCCGTCGGGACGGTCGAGGAGAAGATCACCAAGGACACCCATGCGGGCAAGCGGGACGTCAAGGCGTCGCCGGAGGAGCCGCAGTACCTGGTGAAGAGCGAGAAGACCGGGAAGACCGCGGTGCACCACCCGGACAAGCTGCACAAGGCCTAGCTGTTCGCGAGGTACTTCCGGGTCCACTCCGCGAAGGTGGTCAGCGGGATGCCGAGCGCCCGGGCGAACTCGGGGCGCGCGGGGTGGCCGACCTCGTTCTGCCACTCGTGCCGGACGGCGAACGACGGCGCTCCCGCGGCGATCGCCTGCTCGGCCGTCATGTCCGGGGCCGTCAGCTCGACGCCGAGCGCGTGCGACAGGACCTCGGCGACCTCCGTCATGGTCATCAGCTCGCTCGCCAGCTCCAGCTCCACGCCGTCGAAGCGCGCCGGGTCTCCGAACGCGGCGGCCGCCGCCGCGCCGATGTCGTCGACCGCGACGAGGGCCAGCTCGGTCGCGGGCTTGATGGTCGTGACGAGCCGGCCGTGCGGCAGGAGGAACGACGGCGGCAGGAAGTTCTCCATGAAGAACCCGGGCTTGAGCAGCGTCCAGTGCGCGAAGCCCGCGTCGCGGACGCGGTCCTGGATCGCCGTCTTGGTTTCCATGTAGTGCTCCATCGACGCCCAGCGGCCCTCCGCCCAGCCGGGCACGGACCGGTGCTGCCCGGCGCCGGAGACGGACGTGTGCACGAACTGCGGCACCCCGGCGTCGCGGGCGGCGTCGACGAGGTTGCGGCCCTGGACCCACTCGGAGTCGCCGTCGAGGTTCGTCAGGTCGGGCATCTGGACGGAGAACACGCCGCGCACGCCCTTCACGGCGGGCGCCAGCGAGGCCGGATCGTAAAGATCGCCCTGCACGATTTCGGCGCCTGACCTGCGGAGAGCCTCCGCTTTGCCGGGGTTTCGCACGAGCGCGCGGACGGGCACGCCGGCCTTCAGGAGGGCGCGCGCGGTGGCGCCGCCTTGCTTGCCGGTGGCGCCGGTGACCAGGACGGGGGACATGGGAACTCCTCGGACCGATAAGTGGCGGGGCCCGCCACTTCGTGCTCGCTACACTAGCGACTAAGTGGCGGCCCCCGCCACTTCCTGTTCCGGAGGTGGTCCGTGCCGCGGTCCGACGCCCGCCGCAACTACGCGCGCATCCTCGCCGTCGCCGAGGAGGAGGTCGCCGCGCGCGGCGCCGACGCGTCCCTGGAGCAGATCGCCCGGACGGCGGGCGTCGGCTCGGCGACGGTCCGCCGCCACTTCCCGACCCGGCCGGCGCTGCTGGAGGCGGTGTTCCGGCGGCAGCTGGACGCGCTGGCCGAGCGGGCCCGCTCACTGGCGGAGGCGCCGGACGCCCGCACGGCCCTGCTGGACTGGCTGCGCGCGTTGACGACCTACGCGGCGACGGCCCGAGGGCTGGCGACGGCGCTGGTCCGCGACGAGGAGTCGATGGCGCACGCGTGCTCGACGACGATGACGGCGGCGAGCGAGCCGCTGGTCCGCCGAGCGGCCGAGGCGGGCGCGGTCGGCGCGGACGTCACGGCGGCGGACCTGATCGCGGTGGTGACGGGGATCGTGCTGGCCACCGAGCACCACCGCGCCCCGGCGGCCGAGGCGCAGCGGTTGCTGGAGCTGGCGGTGCGGGGGATCAGCCCGGCGCGCTGAGCCGGTGGGGCCGGCCGCCGCGCTCGCGAATCAGGGTCGCCGTGAACCGCACCCTCATGGGCGTTCGGAAGCCGTGAGCCAGTGGTGCAGCGCCCACCACGAGCGCACCGCGTCCAGGACCCGGCCGCCCGTGTTCTCCGCCCACGGCAACGGTGTCAGCTCCGCCAGCCGGTCCAGCCGGTACCGGACCGTGTTCGGGTGCAGGTGCAGGGCTTCCGCCGTCGGGCGCAGGCGCTGGCCGTGGTCGAGGTACGCCAGCGCCGTCGCCGCCAGCTCGCGGTGGAACGGGTTCGCCGGATCCAGCGCGCCGAGCAGGGCCGTCGTCAGCAGGTCGGCCAGCAGGGGCTGGGCCGTCAACGCGATCTCGCCCGCCAGTGCCGTCACGTCGTGGTAGCCGGGGCCGGCGATGCGCGCCGCCGCCGTGCAAAGCCGGTGCACCTCGCGCAGTGCCGGCAACGCCGCCGGGGGCGCGACCACCAGCGAAGCACCTTCGAAGAGCGCGACCCCGGCCGGTGACCGCACGGCCAAGCCGGTCAGCCGGCCCTCGACCAGCCCGTACACCCCGCCGAACGCCAGCAGCGCCTGCTCCAGCGTCCGCGCCTGGGCCGGGTCGCTGACGTCCGACACGACGCAGAAGTACCGGACGTCCGGGTGCAGCCCCGCCCGCCGGAGCTCCTCGGGCGTCGGCGGGTGCCCCGAAAGCAGCAACGTCCGCAGCAGCTGCGTCCGGGCGTCGCGCACCGTGCGGGACAGCTGGAGCTCGGCCGCGTGGTAGCCCTTGACGATGTGGTGCTCCAGCGCCCCGGTGTAGCGGTCGGCGTCGAGGACGGTTTCGAGGATGAGCTCGTCGGGCACGCCCGCCGCCCGGGCGCGCGCGACCGCGACGCGAGCCGCGTGCGTGCGGCCGGCCTGGACCCCGCGCAGCAGTCCGGTGAGCGGGACACCCTGCGCCGCGCGGTCGGCGCCGAGCGCCTCGGCGGTGGTGTAGTCCTCTCGCGCCGGGCCGTCCGGGCTCGCCGTCGCCCGCAACGCCGCGGACAGCAGCACCTGGATGTGCCGCCGGTTTTCGGCCTCCGGCAGGCGTGCGACCTCGGGCGACTCGCTGCGCGCCGCCTTGACGAGCTCGTCGAGCACGGTCTCGTCCGCGGCCAGCTCGTCGAGGATCCGGCGGAGCAGCGGCGTCACCGGGCACCTCCCGAAACCGTTGTGGCACCGCCACAACCGGGCACCGGCGACGTTGGGCGGCCGACCCTACCGGACGGGCTCCGGTACCCGGTTATCGTGGCGATACCGGACAGTAACCCCTGTCCAGCGCAAAAACCACCGCCGCACCTGTTCAGCGTCGAAAGGTGTTTCCCGTGCGCACTTCCCCGAGAACCCGCCGACGGCGGTCCTACCTCTCGCGCCTGGCGTACCCGACCTCCGCCGTCGCCCTGCTGGCGACCGGCGCGGCGGTGCCCGCGACCGGCGCGCCCGCGGCGCTGCGGGAGGTGATGTTCGTCGGCAACAACTGGGAGGGGACGGCCGACGTCATCGCCTCGCGCGGCTCCTTCGCGAAGATCGGGCGCGTGAACATCATCCCGGACAAGGACGACCGGCTCCGCGAGATCTACCTGAACCCGATCAAGCTGGCGTTCTTCCTCGGTATCCGCAACGGGCCGGGGGAGGGGCACGACCAGTTCGTCGACGACATGTACACGACCCCGGACGGGGCGTCGGTGGTGGCGTCGCGGCCGAGCTTCGCCGACGTCGTCTCGATCAGCCTGGCCACCGGCCGGATCAACTGGCGCTTCCCGGTTTCCGGCTTCCGCGCCGACCACATGGCGGTTTCGCCGGACGGCCGCCGCGTCGCCGTCTCGGCCTCGACGTCGAACACCGTGCACGTGCTGGACATCGTGACCGGGCAGCAGGTCGGCTCGTTCGCCACCGGGGACAAGCCGCACGAGAACGTCTTCACCGGCGGCGGCCGGTACCTGTGGAACATGTCGATCGGCAACGTCGACACGAACCTCGACGACCCCGGCTGGGACTTCACCAAGGGGGACCGGCACATCACGGTCGTCGACACCACGACCTTCCGGCAGGTCAAGGTGATCGACATGCGCGACCGCCTCGACGCCTTCGGGCGCCGCGACCTCTCGGACGCCGTCCGGCCGGTCGCCTTCACCCCGGACGAGTCCAAACTGTACTTCCAGGTGTCGTTCTTCAACGGCTTCCTGGAGTACGACGTCGCGACCGACAAGATCACCCGGCTCAAGGAGCTGCCGAAGAACCCGGCCACGAGCGACGACCGCACCACGTTCGTCAACGACTCCCGCCACCACGGCATGTCGATGAACCCGGCGGGCACCAAGCTCTGTGTCGCCGGGACGATGGACGACTACGCCACGGTCGTCGACCGCGCGACCCTGCAGCAGGGCGCGCTGGTGCCGGCGGTGAAACCGTACTGGGCCACGGTGAGCGGCGACGGCAGCGCGTGCGTCATCTCCGAGGCCGGCGCGGACCAGGTGACGGCGATCGACTTCGCGACGGGGCAGAAGCTGGTTTCGGTGCCGGTGGGTGACCACCCGCAGCGGGTCCGCATCGGCCACGTCCCCGAGGGCTGGACCGGCCCGGCCGCCTGAGCCGGCTCAGGAGAAGTCGTAGGCCAGCGTGAACCAGCCGCGGACTTCGTCGTCCACATCGGACACTTCGCGCAGCTTCAGCTGGTGTCCCACCCGGGGCCCCGACGCCCACCGCGCCGGGGCGATCCGGTTCGTCTCGACCGGCCGCGGCAGGAACAGGTACACGAGGACGTCCCGCGAGCGGGGCCGGAGCTCGGCGAGCTTCCGGTCCCGCTTGAGGAACACCCCGACCTTGACGGCGTCCTCGTGGACGTCGCCGAGGGTCCGCAGGTGCGCGACGACGGCGTCGTAGATCGCGCGGAACTTCGGGTCGCGGCCGGTGAACGTCTTCTCGACCGTGCAGCCCGGGACACACGTGTGGCCCTGGCCGGTGCGCGCGAACTCGCGGTCGCACCGCGGGCAGGTCCACCGGGTCGGCATGCCGTCCAGGATGGCACTCACAGCGGCGCCGGGCCGAGCGCGGGGATCGTCGCGGCCGCGTTGACCAGCCGCCGGGCCGCCGCCGCCGCGGACTTCCGCTGCGCCGCCGGCAACCGGTCCAGCAGCGCGCCCAGTGCCGCGTGGCGCTGCTCCAGGACCCGGGCCACGAGCTCGTGGCCCGCGTCGGTGACCTCGAGTGTCACCACGCTCCGGTTGCGCGGGTCGCGCCCACGTGCCACGTAGCCGAGGGCCTCGAGCCGGTCGGCTAGCCGGGTCACCGACGACGCGTTCACGCCCATCGCCGCCGCCAGCCGCGAGCTCGGCACCCGGCCGAGGCGGTCGAGGATGAGCAGCAACCGCGTCTGCGGGAACGAGACCTCGGGCGGCGCCGTGTGCGCGCACTCCCACGCGATCCCGACCAGCACCAGGGTGAGGCCGTCCAGGGCCACCACGTCCGGGTCGGCGCCCGGGGCCGCGTCTTCGAGGGTTTGCATGAAGCAATACTTGCCAACGGCAAGAGCATCGGTCAAGATGGGGGGCACCGGCACTCGCCCGGAACTTCTTCGCGTCCACATGAGACGTCGGAAAACCCTTGCGGCACAAGAAGAATTGGCTTGAACCCCTTCGCGCCGGGAGCCGTAGTACCCCGTACAGGCACTTGCCAGAAGGAGGAACGATGCCGGATCACCGTGGCATGACGGCCAAGGCCAGGGCTCGGACCGTGCTGGTCGTCGTGGCCGCGCTCGCCGTGGTCGGCGTGGGCTCGGTCATGGTGCTCAAAGCGAGCGCCCAGACCGCACCCGGGTCGACGCAGGCGCAGGTCCCGGCGTACGGGCACGACATGGCGGGCATGCGGATGGGCTCGGCCGCCCAGGCCGGCGCCGGGGACAACCCGGTCGGCGCCGGGCCGGTCACCGAGCTGGACAAGACGTTCCTGGTGAAGGTCCGCCAGGCCGGGCTGTGGGAGATGCCGGCGGGCACCCTTGCCCAGAGCCACGCCAGCAGCGACGCGGTGAAGCGCGCCGGGCTGCACCTGCTCGACGGGCACTCGCACCTGGACCAGCTCGTCCGCGAAGACGCAAGGATGCTCGGCGTGACGCTGCCGGACCAGGCCAGCGCCGAGCAGCAGGGCTGGGTCCGCCAGCTGACCGCCGCGCAGGGGATCGAGTTCGACCGGCTGTTCGTCAACCTGCTGCGCGCCTCGCATGGCAAGATCTTCGCGACCATCGCGGAAGTCCGCGCGGGCACGCAGAACGACGTCATCCGGCGGCATGCGACGCAGGCCAACCAGACGGTCCTCGACCACATGAACGTCCTGGAGGACACCGGGCTCGTCGACCCGCAGACCATCGCCGACGTCGCCGCGGCGGTGAACCCGCCCAAGTGACGGCCGGGGTCAGCGGTCCGGGGACCACCGGCCGAGCCACTGCTCGGCGCCGTAGTCCTCGTACCGCTCCACCTCGGTGAACCCCAGCTTCGCCGCGAGCCGCATCGAGGCGGCGTTGGCCGTCTGGGTGCGCAGCGCCACCGGCTCGCCGGGCCGGGCGGACGCGAACCAGCCCAGCGCTTCCGGCGCGTACCCGGCCCCACGCCGAGGCCGAGAACAGGTAGCCGATCTCGGTCTCGCCAGTTACATCGGGGTCGAAGGTGACCATGCCGATGTCCACCACGAACGACCCGGACCGCCGCCCCGGCAGCTCGGGCACCGCGGCCCCGACCTCGGCGCGCGGCCGGGACCCGCCGACGTACATGCCCACCTCCGGCGAGCACGAGCCGGTCGGCGGTCTCGATCGGGGGAGGCGGCCAGGTCATGCCGCCAACCTAGCGGGCCGGCGGCACGATCCCGTACTCGTGGATCTTGCGGTAGATCGTCGCCCGGGAGATGCCCAGCAGCTTCGCCGCCCGGACCTTGTTGCCGTCGGCGTCTTCGAGGCACTTCACGATCGCGTCGCGCTCGATCGACTCGAACCGGTTCAGCGGCCGCCGCCCGACGGTGTGGAACTCCGCCGGGAGGTCGCCCGGGCGGATCGTGCCCGCGCGGCGGCGCTGGGCGACCGTCCGCAGCACCTGGTAGAGCTGCCCGGTGTTGCCCGGCCACTCCGCCCGCATCAGCAGGTGCAGGGCCGCGGCCGAGCACGTCAGCCGACCGCCGTAGCCGAGCTTGCTCAGCACCAGCGGGACCAGCTCCGCGAGGTCCTCGACGTGGTGGCGCAGCGGCGGCACCCGGACCGTCCGCGGGAACGACTTCAGCAGCTCGGCCAGCGCCGGTTTCGTCTCGGCCTCCGGCACGAGTGTGAGCACCACCCACGGCGCGTCGGCCCGCTCACGCAGCTCCCGCAACGCCGTGGCGAGCGCGTTCGCGGCCGACGCCGTCAGCCGGTCGGCGTGGCGGATCACCAGGGTGCGGATCGGGGCGTCGGTGTGTTCGCGCAGCAGCTCGGCCGCCCAGTCGGTGCCGGTCGCCACCGCCGCGTCCACGGTCAGCAGGCGCGCGGCCGGGTGGTGCCGCTGGTGCAGGCCCTTCGCCAGGGTCAGCTTGCCCGTCCCGGCCTCGCCTTCCAGCGCGACCCACTCGTCGCGCTGGTGGCCCGTGTCGAGCTCGTGCCCGCAGCGCAGCCACAGCGGCGCCGACCCGACCACGCCCGGCAGGTACATCGGCAGCATCGGCGTCGACGGCACCGCCGGCGTCTCTTCGGCCTCGATCAGCTTGACCGACAGCACGCCGCCCGCGGTGTCCGTCTCCCGCTGGCCCGGGACGCGGCGGCAGAAGACGCGCACGCGCAGGCCGCTGGACAGCGCGAGCGTCGCCGACGTCCGGCGGCCGTCGGTCAGGGCCGCGGTGGCGTGGCTCAGCAGCACCGACTGGTCGGCCGGGTCGAGCAGCTGCCGCGCCCGGTCGTTCATCATCACGATGTCCTCGTTGAACGCCAGCACGATGCCCGTCCACCGGCGGCAGGTCTGCAGGTAGGCCTGGAAGAGGATCATCTCCCGCAGGTCGCTGTGGCGCAGCAGCGCCTGCCGGATCTGCTCGGCCGTCGACCGCGCCAGCGCGATCAGCAGGCCGCCGGCGTCCTTATACCAGCAGGTGAGGTCGACGGCGCCGATCTTCTTGCCGGAGATCGGGTGGTGGATCGGCACGCCCGCGCAAGCCAGGTTCTCCAGGTGCTCGGCGTAATGCTCGTGCCCGAACACGGTGGTCGCGCGGCCGTCCTCCAGCGCGGTGCCGATGCCGTTGGTCCCGACGGACTGCTCGCCGTAGCTGAACCCGGGTACCAGCTCGACGCGTTCGAGGTGCCGCTTGAGGTCGGCGTCGCCGGTCCGCTGGGTGAGCACGACGCCACTGGCGTCGGTGAGGATCAGGCTGATGGGCTGGCCGTCGAACTGTTCGCTCAGCTTGTGCAGCACCGGTTCGGCGCCGCGCATGAGCGGGATGTCGAGGTTCTGGTCGCCGAAGTAGCGGGGATCGATCCGGTCGGCTTCCACCCGGAACTCCTGCGAACGCCGCCAGGAGGCCAGGATCGTCTGCCGGACCGTGCCCGGCGGCACGGGTTCGGCCGTCAGGAAACGCACCCGGGTGCGGGCGAGCTCGTCGTCGGCGAGCAGGGTTCCGGGCGCCATCTCGTCCACGTGACCTCCAGCTTCCCGCGGCCCACGTGGGTGCGGGCACACCCGTTGTGCCGCCCGTTCAGCCTAGATGCGGTGCGCGACGAGCGGTGTCTCAAATTGAGACGCCCAGGTCCCGCGCGCGGCGGTCCGATGGAGGTCCGACCCACCGCTGACCAGGAGGAGTGCCCATGGCCGCCGAGGCCGCGGAGACGTACAACCCGTGGACGATCGTCAACCTGGTTTTCACGCATCTGGCGGAACAGGGCCTGCACCCGACGTTCGGCGGGGAGGGCCATCCCGGTGAACCGGCCGCGGCGCTGCTGCGCGCGCTCGGGATCACCCCGACCGTCGAGGGGGACGCGCGCGTGCGCACGAGCGTCCACAGCGAGCTCGCCGAGCTGCGCGCCCGGATGCTCGGGCCGGACGAAACGCCCTGAGCAGCGGTTCTGTCTCAGATTGAGACCCGCGTCACGCGAGCGCGCCCCTTCAATGGTCAACGCAGGACGTCCGCCCCGACGGCGAGCGACCGACAAGGAGTTGATCCATGAGTCGCCAGAGTGTGGCGAAAGCCCACCAGAAGATCCAGGAACTGTCGTGGGAGCCGGCGTACCACACCCCGGTTTCGCACTACGGGACCGACTACACGTTCCAGAAGGCCAAGAAGAAGGACCCGTTGAAGCAGGTCCTCCGCTCGTACTTCCCGATGCAGGAGGAAAAGGACCACCGGGTCTACGGCGCCGAGGACGGCGCGATCCGCGGCAACATGTTCCGCCAGGTGCAGGAGCGCTGGCTGGAGTGGCAGAAGCTGTTCCTCTCGATCATCCCGCTGCCCGAGATCTCGGCCGCGCGGGCGATGCCGCTGCTGTTCCGCACGGTGCCGAACCCGGAACTGCACAACGGCCAGGCGATCCAGATGATCGACGAGGTCCGGCACTCGACGATCCAGCAGAACCTCAAGCGCCTGTACATGCAGAACTACATCGACCCGGCGGGCTTCAACTCGAGCCTGCGCAACTTCCAGAACGACTACTGCGGCACGATCGGGCGCCAGTTCGCCGAAGGCTTCATCACCGGTGACGCCATCACCGCCGCGAGCATCTACCTCACGATCGTCGCCGAAACGGCGTTCACGAACACGCTGTTCGTCGCCATGCCGGCCGAGGCCGCCGCGAACGGCGACTACCTGCTGCCCACGGTGTTCCACTCGGTGCAGTCCGACGAGTCCCGCCACATCAGCAACGGGTACGCGACGCTGCTGATGGCGTTGTCGGACGAGAGCAACCACCAGCTGCTCGAACGCGACCTGCGGTACGCGTGGTGGAACAACCACGCCGTCGTCGACGCCGCGATCGGCACGTTCATCGAGTACGGCACGAAGGACCGCCGCAAGGACCGCGAGAGCTACGCGGAGATGTGGCGCCGCTGGATCTACGACGACTACTACCGTTCCTACCTCGTCCCGCTGGAGAAGTACGGGCTCGTCATCCCGCACGACCTCATCGAGGAAGCCTGGAACCGGATCTGGAACAAGGGTTACGTCCACGAGGTCGCGCAGTTCTTCGCCACCGGGTGGCTCGCCAACTACTGGCGCATCGACCCGATGACCGACGAAGACTTCGAGTGGTTCGAGTACAAGTACCCGGGCTGGTACGACAAGTACGGCAAGTGGTGGGAGAACTACGCCCGCCTCGCGACGCCGAACGGGCACCACCCGATCGTCGCCGAGGACGTCGACTACGTGTACCCGCACCGCTGCTGGACCTGCATGGTGCCGTGCCTGATCCGTGAGGACATGGTGGTCGACCAGGTCGACGGCCAGCACCGGACGTACTGCTCGGAGACGTGCCGCTGGACCGACGCCGAGGCGTTCCGGCCCACCTACCAGGGCCGCAACACCCCGAACATGGGCCAGCTGGTCGGCGCCCGCGAGTGGGAGACGCTCTACCACGGCTGGAACTGGGCCGACGTCGTCTCCGACATGGGCTTCGTGCGCGACGACGGCAAGACCATGGTCGCGCAGCCGCACCTGAACCTGGACCCGAAGAAGATGTGGACGCTCGACCACCTGCGCCGGATGCCGGAGGTGCAGTCGCCGAACGTGCTGCTGAACCAGATGACCGACGCCGAGCGGGCCGCCTTCGTGGCCGACTACAACCGCCAGGGCCCGGCCGGGCGCCCGGCGCCGCAGCAGGCCTGACGAGACGGGAAGGGCGGCACTTTCACGTGAAAGTGCCGCCCCCAGGTGGGAGCTTTCACGTGAAAGCTCCGGAACGGGGCTGGGATGGCGGAAAAGCACCGCGTCCGGTTCGAGCCGGTCGGGATCGAAATCGACGTCGCCGAGGACACCACGATCCTGCGCGCCGCCGCCGAGCAGGGCGTCATGCTCATGCACGGCTGCAAGGAAGGGCAGTGCGCGGCGTGCAAGTCGTTCATCCTCGACGGCGACGACGTCGAACACGACCGGTACTCGACCTTCGCGCTCCCCGACTACGAAAAGGAGGAAGGCTTCACGCTGCTGTGCCGGGCCCACGCCTACGAGGACCTCACGATCGAGCTGCTCAACTACGACGAGGAGATGATCCAGTCCGGGCTGCCGATCCAGGAAGCGACCGTCGAGGTCGTCTCGAACGAGAACGTCACGCACGACTTGCGGCACCTGGTGGTGCGCCTGGACGAGGAACTGAAGTTCTTCCCCGGGCAGTACCTGGACTTCGCGATCCCGGGCACCGAAGAGACGCGGTCGTTCTCGATGGCCAACACCTCCGCGCGCGACGGGCTGCTGGAGTTCGTCATCAAGGTCTACCCCGACGGGCTGTTCTCCCGGTTCCTCGACGCCGATGTCGCGGTCGGTGACCGGCTCCGGGTGACCGGCCCGTTCGGGGTGTTCACCCTCCGGGACAACCCGGGAGCGGACCTGATCTTCGTCGGCGGCGGTGCCGGGATGGCGCCCATCCTGGCGCTGCTGCGGTCCATGGCCGAGCGCGGCCTCGACCGGAAGGCGGTCTTCTACTACGGCGCCCGCCGCCGGCACGACCTCTGCTTCGAGGCGGAGCTGCGGGAGCTCGAGGAGAAGCTGCCGAACTTCCGTTACGTCCCAGCGCTTTCCGAACCGGGTGACGACGCCTGGGACGGCGAGACCGGCCTGATCACCGACGTCCTGCGCCGGGCCGGCCTCGACCTGACCGGAGCCGACGCCTACGTCTGCGGACCGCCGCCGATGGTGGAAGCCGCGCTGGAACTGCTGCCCGCGCTCGGCGTCGCCGACAAGCGCGTCTTCTACGACAAGTTCACCACCACGGGCGAAGGGTAAGGAAACCCATGACAGCCACCTCCGAACGCAGCGTGCCGAAGCCGGCGTTCACCGACGCCGAAGCGGGCGCGAAGGTCTTCCCGGACTCCACTGCCCGCCAGTACAACTACTTCACCCCGGCCAAGCGCAAGCAGAGCCACTACGAAGACGTGACCGTCGAGGTCCAGCCCGACCCGCGGCACTACCTGTCCCAGGGCTGGCTCTACGCCTTCGCCGACGGCAAGGCCGGGTACCCGCTGGAGTGGACCGCGCTGAAGGCGTGGGGCTCGGACCGCCCGGTGCCCGAACGCAGCCCCGGCTCCGGCGGCAAGGGCTACGACTGGCCGGCCCACGGCTGGCACGAGTTCCGCGACCCCAACGAGGAGTGGGAGCTCACCCTCTACCGGTACAACGCGAACGTCGTGCGCCAGCTCAACCAAAACATCGACGCCGCGCGCCAGGCCAAGGCGTTCGAGCAGTGGAACCGCAACTGGGTCGAGTTCGTCGCCAAGCACGTCGGCGCGTGGATGCACGTCGACCACGGCCTCGGCCTGTACCTGTTCGCCAACGCCAACCGCCGGGCGCCGACGAACATGCACAACAACGCGATCTCGGTGAACAGCATGCACCGGATCCGCGCGGCCCAGGACCTGGCGCTGTACAACCTGACGCTGACCGAGGAGATCGAGGGCTTCGACGGCACGGCCCACCTCTCGACCTGGAACGAGGACCCGGCCTGGCAGGGCGTGCGGGAGACCGCCGAGCAGCTGACCGGGATCTGGGACTGGGGCGAGGCGATCTTCGCCGCCAACATCGTCTTCGAGCCCCTCGTCGGCGAGCTGTTCCGCAGCAACCTCGTGCAGCAGGCCGCGCCGGCCAACGGCGACTTCGTCACCCCGACGCTGATCGGCGCCGAGGAGTTCGACTTCTCCGAACGCGACCTCCGCTACACCAAGCCGATGTTCGACCTGCTGGTCAACGACAAGGAGTTCGCCGACCACAACCGCGGGCTGCTGCAGAAGTGGCTCCAGGAGTGGGTGCCGAAGAGCATCGCCGCCGCCCGGGCGCTGCAGCCGCTGTGGTCGCAGCCCGACGCCAAGCCGATCCGGTTCGAGGACGGTCTCGACCGCGTGAAGAGCCGGTTCGCCGGAATCCTGTCCGAATTGGGCCTCAAGGCACCCGAGGAGCTGGGCCAGTGACTGTCTTCAAAACCGCGGAAAGCCCGTACAAGGCGGACAACACCGCGTCCAACATGTGCGGCTTCACCCTGATGAACAACCAGGTCGGCGCGATCATCGCGGAGGTCATGGGGACGAAGGACAACGTCACCATCACGCCGCTCCCGTCGATGATCCGGGTCGACGCGGTCGGCCGCATGGACGTCGTCTACGCCGAGGTCGACGAGGCCGCCGGCGAGGAGGAGGGCTGGTTCAACGCGGCCGAGTTCGAGGAGAGCATGTCCACCCACTACGGGCGCATGATCCACGAAGACGACCGCACGATCATGTTCGCCAACCCCGAGGACGCGGCCGAGTACCTCGACTTCGACCTCAAGCCGCTGAAGTAATCCCGTAGGAAGCACTCGATCCCGCTCAGGAGGATCAACCATGTACGAAAAAGACGGCGAAAAGTATTTCGTGGTGGACGCCCACACCCACTTCTGGGACGCGAGCCCGGACAACTGGGTGAAGGGCCAGGAGGAATACGCCAAGGGCTGGATCGAGTGCTTCCACGCCTACCAGGGGCTCGGCCCGCAGGAGACGCACTGGCCGATCGACCGGTTCCAGAAGTACTCCGAGGAACTGATGATGCACGACCTGTTCGAGGTCGGGCACGTCGACACGGCCATCTTCCAGCCGACCAACCTGCGGCAGTGGTACAAGAACGGGTTCAACACGACCGAGGCCGACGCGGCGCTCGCCGAAAAGCACCCCGGCAAGTTCCTCGTCAACACCACCTTCGACCCGCGTGAAGGCGACGAAGGCCTGAAGGCGCTCGAAGAGCGCGTCAAGCGGTACGGCTGCAAGGGCGTCAAGCTGTACACGGCCGAGTGGCGCGGGGACTCGCGCGGCTGGAGCCTCAAGGACCCGGAAGCCGCGCGGTACCTGGAGAAGTGCGAAGAGCTCGGCGTCAAGAACATCCACATCCACAAGGGACCGACGATCTGGCCCCTCGACAAGGACGCCTTCGACGTGTCCGATGTGGACCACGTGGCGACGAACTTCCAGGGCCTCAACTTCATCGTCGAGCACGTCGGCCTGCCGCGCATCGAGGACTTCTGCTTCATGGCCACCCAGGAGCGGAACGTCTACGCGGGGCTGGCCGTCGTGGTCGGCGGCCTGATGCACGCCCGGCCGAAGTTCTTCGCGAAGGTCATGGGCGAGCTGATGTTCTGGCTCGGCGAGGACAAGCTGATCTTCGGCGCGGACTACGCCATCTGGGAACCCAAGTGGCAGGTCGAAGGGTTCGTGGACTGGAACATGCCGGGTGACGAGGAGCTGTCGGACTTCGCGCCGCTCACCGTCGACCAGAAGAAGAAGATCCTCGGGCTGAACGCCGCCCGCCTGTACGACATCGACGTCCCCGAGGAGCTGAAGCTCGCGAACCCGGAGAACGTCGAGCCGGTCGGCGTGCCGAACTCATGACCACCCTGGTGCTCGGTGCCCGCGCCGCCGTGTGGGCGGCGCTGGGCACCGTCCGCGATCCCGAGCTGGACGAACCCCTCACCGACCTCGGGTTCGTCGCCCGCTGCGAAGTGGACGACGAAGGCCACGCCGTCGTCCGGCTGCGGCTGCCGACGTACTTCTGCGCGCCCAACTTCGCGTTCCTGATGGTGGCCGACGCCTACGACGCCGTGGCCGGCGTGCCGGGCCTGACCGCGCTCGACATCCGGCTCGACGACCACTTCGCGTCCGACGTCATCAACCGCGGGGTGGCGGCCCGGCAGGGGTTCGTCGCGTCGTTCGAAGGCGAGGCCGCCGACGAACTCGACACCCTGCGGTACGACTTCGTCCGCAAGGCCGTCCTGGCCGGCACCGACCGCGTCTGCCGGTCCCTGGCCGGGCTCGACCCGACGTCGCTGACCCTCGGCGACGTCCCGCCGAGCCCGGACCTCGACCGGCTGCGGGCCCGGCGCCGTGAGCTGGGCCTGCCCGCCGACGACGGCGACCCGCTGCTGCTCGACCCGGCCACCGGCCAAGCGGTGGCTCCCGCCGACGCGAAGCGCCACTTGGCGTTCGCCCGGCTGACCCGCACGAGCATGGAGGCCAACTCCGGCGTGTGCCGCGGCATGCTGCGCGCGCGGTACGCGCTGACCGAAGACGAGGAGGGCACGGGATGAAGGCCGTGCGGCTGCAGAAGTACCACCAGCACCCGGTGATCGAAGAAGTGCCGGAGCCGCGCGCGACCGGGCCCTTCGACGTCGTGGTCAAGATCGGCGGCGCCGGCGTGTGCCGCACCGACCTGCACATCATCGAGGAGCAGTGGGCCGAGAAGTCCGGCGTCGAGCTGCCTTACACGATCGGGCACGAGAACGCGGGCTGGGTGCACGAGGTCGGCCCGGCGGTGACGAACGTCGAGGTCGGCGACACGGTCATCCTGCACCCGACGCCGACGTGCGGGCTGTGCCACGCCTGCCGCGCGGGCGACGACATGCACTGTCCCAACGGGAGCTTCCCGGGCATCGACAGCGACGGCGGGATGGCGGAGTACCTGCTGACGTCGGCGCGGGCGTGCATCAAGCTCGACCCGGCGACCCAGCCGGAGGACGTGGCGGCGCTGGCCGACGCGGGCATCACCGCCTACCACGCGGTGCGCAAGGCCGTGCCGCTGCTGTACCCGGGCACCTCCTGCGTCGTCAACGGCGCCGGCGGCCTCGGGCACATCGGCATCCAGTCGCTCAAGGCGCTCACCGCGACCCGCGTGATCGTGGTCGACCGCAACGCCGAAGCGCTGAAGCTGGCGGCCGAACTGGGCGCCGACGAGACGGTGCTGGGCGACGGCAAGCAGGTCGACGCCGTGCTCGACCTGACCGGCGGCAACGGCGCGGAGGTCGTGCTCGACTTCGTCGCCGAGCAGGGCGCCCAGCAGGACGCGTTCGCGATGACCCGGCGGGCCGGGTCGCACTTCGTGATCGGCTACGGCAGCAACATCGACATCCCGACCATCGACATCATCTCCACCGAGCGCAACGTCATCGGCAACCTGGTCGGCACCTACAACGACCTGGTGGAGCTGATGGTGCTCGCCCAGGCCGGGAAGGTCACGCTCCACACGAAGAAGTACCCGCTGGACGCGGCTCTCGACGCACTGGCCGACCTCGACGCCGGTCGAGTGCGCGGTCGGGCCATCCTCACCCCCTAGGAGCAGGAAACATGGCGAAGGAACTGCGGTTCGGCTCGGACGCCCGCGACCTGCTGCTGGCGGGCGTGGACAAGCTGGCCGAAGCGGTCAAGTCCACGCTGGGGCCCAAGGGCCGCAACGTGATCATCGAAAAGATCACCGGTTCGCCGGTGGTCACCAACGACGGCGTCACCATCGCGCGCGAGATCCACCTGAAGAACCAGTTCGAGAACATGGGCGCGCAGCTGGTCAAGGAAGCGGCGATCAAGACCAACGACGTCGTCGGCGACGGCACCACCACGGCCACCGTGCTGGCCCAGGCGATCGTCCACGAAGGCATGCGGGCGATCGCGGGCGGCGGCAACCCGGTGCTCGTCAAGCGCGGCATCGACCACGCGGTCGGGCTGCTGGTGGCGCACCTGGAGAAGCAGGCGCACCCGGTGGTGTCCGAACAGGACTACGCGCGGGTCGCGGCGATCTCCGCCAACGACGACGACACGGTCGGCGCGGTCATCGCGAAGGCGCTGCACACCGTCGGCGACGGTGGCGTGGTGACGGTCGAGGAGTCGCCGTCGATCGGGATGAGCGTCGACTTCGTCGAGGGGTTCGAGTTCGACAACGGCTACCTCTCGCCGTACCTGGTCACCGACCCGGGCCGCCTGGAGGCGGTGCTCGACGACCCGTACATCCTGATGTGCGCGGAGAAGATCACCAAGGTGCAGCAGCTGATGCCGTTGCTGGACAAGGTGATGCGCGCGCCGAGGCCCTTGGTCGTCATCGGCGAGACGGTCGAGGGCACGGCGTTGTCCATGCTGGTGCACAACCACATGAACGGCACGTTCCAGTCGGTCGCGATCCGCGCGCCCGGCTTCGGCGACCGGCGGCTGCACAAGCTGGAGGACCTCGCCGCGATCGTCGGCGGCGCGGTGCTCTCGCGGCAGTCCGGGTTCACGATGGAGACGATGACCCTGGAGCACCTCGGCCGGGCCAAGCAGGTCCGGGTCACCGAGAACCGCACGACGATCGTCGGCGGCGCGGGGTCGTCTTCCGCCGTGGACTTCCGTGTCGGCCAGTTGCGGGCGGAGCTGGAACGCGCCCAGTTCGGCGTCGACGAGGACGTCCTGACCGAGCGGATCGGCGCGTTGACGGGCAAGGTCGCGGTGGTCCGGGTCGGCGCGGCCACGCCGGCCGAGCTGAAGGAGCTGCAGCACCGGGTCGAGGACGCGTTGTCGGCGACCCGGGCGGCGATGGCCGAGGGCATCGTGGCCGGCGGGGGAGCGGCGCTCCTGCACGCGGAGAAGGCGCTGGAAGGCCTCGGCTTGGAAGGTGACCAGGCGATCGGCGTCGAGATCGTGCGGCGCGCGTTGGCCGAACCGGCGTTCCTCATCGCGCACAACGCGGGCCACCCGGCGCACGAGATCGTCGCGCGGACCCGGGAGCTGGGCGACGACGAGGGCTTCGACGCCCTGCACGACCGCTACGGCGACATGATCGCGCTCGGCGTGGTCGACCCGCTGCGGGTGTGCCGGTCGGCGGTGCAGAACGGGGCGTCGGTGGCGGGCCTGCTGCTGACGACGAACTCGCTGATCGCCGAGGAACAGACCCCGTGGGGCGGCAGCGCGGCGCTGATGACGGAGTTCGGCCCGCTGGACGAGGGGCTGCACCAGCCTTCGCCCGACGCGAGCACGCCGCAGTCCCTCGGGATGGGTCCCTCCGTGGGCTGAGCCTTCGTCCGCGGCTCACGGGGATCGGAGGTCCCCTCACCGGTGTCCTGAGCTCCGGTGAGGGGACCTTCGCCATCGTGCGCCCGCCGCGCCCGGCTGCCATCCTGGTGATCATGACGCACTACGTTCTCGCGCAGACGCTGGCGACGGTCGGGGAATTCGAGGCGAAGGGCTTCCTGGGCACGGTGGGCAAGATCGCCGCGGCGACGGTGATCTTCTTCATCGCGATCGGCTTGGTCGTGGGGCTGCTGCTGGGGTTCTTCGTCGGCCGCTCGGTGGGCCGCCGCCAGGGCCCGCGAGCCTGAACCGGGCAGGTCGGTCAGGTCACCAGGCCGTGGCGAGCCAGTTCCCGCTCGGCCAGTTCCCCGATGACGTCCCGATCCCGCTCCCGCCACCCGGTCGCCACCTCGCCGGCCGAAGCCAGCCGGTGCGGCGGCAGGGTCGTCAACGCCCGCAGCGCAAGCACGTCCATCCCCTCGTCCCCGAGCGAGCGCAGCCGGGCGGCCGCCGACGCCCGGCGCGTGAAGTGCCAGCGCAGCGGCAACCACGTCGCCACCAGCGTCACCACCGGGAGCGCGATGATGATCGCCGCCATCCACCACGCCAGGTTCTCCACCGCCTCGATCTGCCACCGCCCGGAGTCGACGAGCTTGGTCCCGACGTCCGAACCGCCGTGCAGCGCCTTCGCCAGCGCGTCGCCGACCAGCGGGAGCCCGCCCGCCGAGTCCGCCGCCGAATCGAACGTCCCGCGCAGGCCCGTGCCCGCGTCGACGAGCCCGTCGCCCGGGGCGCGCAGCTTCAGCACCTCGTCGTACACCGTCGTTCCCAGCCAGACCGCGAAGATCACGAGCAGCAGGGCGAGCAGGTCGCTGACGAGCTGGGCGGTGCGGCGGATCGGCCGTTCGGCGTAGAACTGCATCGGAACGCCTTTCGCGGTGGGGGAGCGCGGGCGCGGGCAACGTACCCGCGCTCCCCGGCACCGAACCCCTCGCTAGCTCCGGACCACCTCCGCGAGCCCCGCCAACGCGGCGGGCAACGGGCCTTCGTGCAGCACGCCCAGCCGTTGCGTCGCGCGGGTCAACGCCACGTAGAGGTCCGCCGCGCTGTCCGCGAGGATCGCCGCCGGCTCCACCACCAGCACCGCGTCGAACTCCAGGCCCTTCGTCTCCGACGCGAGCACCGCGCCCGGCACCCCCGGCGGCCCGATCACCACGCTCGTCCCGGGACGCCCGGCCTCCTCGCGGACGAACTCCTCGATCGCCGACGGCAGTTCGTCGCCGGTCACCCGCCGGGACCACGGCGGGACCCCGCACGCCCGCACCGACTCCGGCGGCACGACGTCCGGCGCGAAGTCCGCCAGCACCGCCGCCGCGACCGCCATGATCTCCGCCGGCGTGCGGTAGTTGACCGTCAGCGACCGGTACACCCAGCGATCGGGGACGTACGGCGCCAGCATCGCGCCCCACGACCGCGCGCCGGCCGCCGAGCGGCGCTGGGCCAGGTCGCCCACCACCGTGAACGACCGGCCCGGGCAGCGCCGCATCAGCACCCGCCAGTCCATTTCGGACAGTTCCTGGGCCTCGTCGACGACGACGTGCCGGTAGGTCCAGTCCCGGTCCGCCGACGCCCGCTCGACCAGCGTGCGCGTGTCGGCTTCGACGAACCGCTCGGCCAGGTCCTCGGCGTAGAGCAGGTTCTCCGCCGAGAGCATGACGTCCTCGTCCATCTCCTCCCGGTCCAGCTTCATCGTCTGGAAGACGCCTTCGGCGTATTCGGCTTCGGCCTTCCGTGCCCGCTCGGCCGCCGCGTCGGCCGCCTTCTCGGCCGTCTTGTCGTGACCCAGCAGGTCGACGAGCTCGTCGAGCAGCGGCACGTCCGACACCGTCCACGCCGAACCGTCGGCGCGGAACAGCGGCGAGTCCGCCGAGGCCGAGGTGTACAGCGAGGACAGCAGCTCCTCCGGCGTCAGGATCGGCCACAGGGCGTCGATCGCCGCGGTGAACTTCGCGTCGCCGGCGAGGTCGGCCAGCAGCCCCTTCCGCATGCTCTCCCACTCGTCCTTGTCGTCGCGGCTGAGCCAGCCGCGGCCGATCCGGGCGATCGCGCGCTCGGTGAGCACGTACGTGACGATGTCGGTGAACACCTTGCGGGCCTCGTTGTGCGGCAGCCCGCTGTCGCGCGCCTCCTGCCGGGCCCACTCCGCGGTCTCGGCGTCGATCCGCACGGTGACGTCCTTGAGGACGACCGGCACCGGTTCGACCGGCAGCCGCTGCCGGTCGGCGACCGCCGCCTTCAGCACGTCGAGGATCTTCAGCGATCCCTTGAGCCGCGCGGCTTCCGGGGTGTCCTCGGCCGTGACGTGCAGGCCGGGGACGAGGTCACCGGTGGTCGTGAACACGACGTCGGTCTCGCCCAGCGACGGCAGGACGCGCCCGATGTGGTTCAGGAACGCCGGGTTCGGCCCGACGACCAGCGCGCCGTGGCGTTCCATCCGCTCCCGCTGCGTGTACAGCAGGTACGCGACGCGGTGCAGCGCCACGACCGTCTTCCCGGTGCCCGGCCCGCCCTCGATCACCAGCACGCCCGGGTGGTCGAGCCGGATGATCTCGTCCTGCTCGGCCTGGATCGTCGCGACGATGTCGCGCATGCCTTCGCCGCGCGGCGCGTTGACGGCGGCGAGCAGCGCCGCGTCGCCCTGGGCGTCCCCACCGGGCCGCCCGAGGTCCTCGTCGGTGAAGCCGAGGACGCGCCGCCCGCGCGTGTGGAACTGGCGCCGGCGGTGCATGTCCTCCGGGTTCGCGCCGGTGGCGGTGTAGAACGGGCGTGCCGCGGGTGCCCGCCAGTCGAGCAGCACCGGCCGGTATTCGTCCTCTTCGTCGAACAGGCCGACGCGCCCGATGTAGGTCCGCTCGCCCGAGACGGCGTCGAGCCGCCCGAAGCACAGCCCGTTGTCGACGACGTCCAGCCGCTTCACCTGCCGGCCGAGCGCGCGCACGCTGACGTCCCGTTCCATGGCGCCGACGCCGTTGCCGCCGAGGGCGGCCTCGTACTCGGCCTTGACCCGCGCGCGCTCGGCGTCGAGCCGCGCGTACAGCCCGGCGACGTGGTCGCGTTCGGACCGCAGTTCTTCTTCGTACCCCTGTGTCACATTCCCTCTTCGTTGTCCCGCGACGGCTTTCAAGCGGTGGGCGTGCCGAACCACTTCCGCAGCACGCCGGGCAGCTCGGTTTCGTCCTCGCCGGCCCAGACGACGTGGCCGTCCGGCCGCAGCAGCACCGCCGGCACGTCCAGTTCCTCGCTGACGTCGACGACGTGGTCGACGCGGTCTTCCCAGCCCTTCGCCGACAGCCGGCTGGTCTGGTCGAGCAGCAGCCCGCGGCCGGCGTGCAGCAGCCCGTAGAGCCGGCCCTGCTTCAGCTCGACGTCCCGCAGCCGCCGGCCGAGCAGCGCCGGCCCCTCGCCGAAGTCGTAGCGGATGTTCACCGCGATGATCTTCTCGGTGAGGTACCGGTTGACGTCGTCGAAGTCCATCAGCTCGGCCAGCAGCCGCCGCGCCGCCTGCGGCCCGGGCTCGAGCAGCATCAGCTCCATCTGCGCCCGGGTGTTGTTCAGCACCTCCTCGGCGACCGGGTGCCGTTCGGTTTCGTAGCTGTCCAGCAGCCCCTCCGGCGCCCACCCGTCGACCTCGGCGGCCAGCTTCCAGCCCAGGTTGAACGCATCCTGGACACCGAGGTTTAGCCCCTGTCCGCCGACCGGCGGGTGGACGTGCGCCGCGTCGCCCGCCAGCAGCACCCGGCCCACCCGGTAGCGCTCGGCTTGCCGGGTCGCGTCGCCGAAGCGGGAGAGCCAGCGCGGCGAGTGGATCCCGAAGTCGGTTCCGGCGGTCTTGCGCAGCTGCTCCTTCAGCTCGTCCAGCGTCGGTGGGGTGCGGCGGTCCTCGGCGACCTCGGCGGCCGGGACGCCGACCCGGTACGTGCCGCCCTCCACCGGCATGAACCCGAACCGCTTCTGGGTCTTGCGGACCTCGACGTTCGCGGTGTCGATCTCTTCCCGGGAGACGCCGACCTCCACCTCGCCGAGCAGCATGTCGTTCCGGCTGGGTTCGCCGGGGAAGCCGACGCCGAGCAGCTTGCGCACGGTGCTGCGCCCGCCGTCGCAGCCGACCAGGAACCGCGCGCGCTCCCGCGTACCGCCGGCCAGCTCGACCGTCACGCCGTCGTCGTCCTGGCTCAGCCCGGTCACCTCGCACCCGCGCCGGATCTCGGCGCCGAGCTCGAGCGCGTGCTCGGTCAGCAGGCGGTCGATGACGGGCTGGTGGATGCCGAGCGTGTACCCGTGTGCCGTGTCCAGCTTCTCCGGCGACGGCTTCGGGATCCCGGCGAAGAAACCCCCGACCGGGTACTTCGTGCCGAGTTCCAGGAACCGCTCCAGCAGTCCCCGCTGGTCCATCACCTCGATGCTCCGCGCGTGCAGGCCGAGCGCGCGGACGACCTTCGTCGGCTCGGCGTCCCGCTCGAGCACCAGCACGCCGACGCCGTGCAGCCGCAGCTCCGTCGCCAGCATCACGCCGGTCGGCCCGCCGCCGGCGATGATCACGTCGAACAAAAAAGACCCCCTTGGATCACCCGCATTTGTGCAGGTTGTGGCTACGGCCGAGAATTGTGGAGCATGACGGGGGTCTTGCCGCAAGCCCAGGGGTGCGCTATATATTAATTACGGAAGGGAGTGTCGTTTCCTCCTGCCGGTCTCGCGGTGAATCCCCAGCATGGTCCCCATGGCCCTGTCGCGCACCCCACGGACTATGACAGCTGTCATAGTGTGCTTCGCGTCGCACTGTGCTCTCATGGAGCTATGACAGCCGTCATAACGATCCGGGAGCTGGGCGTCCACCCGGCGGACCGGGAGTGCGTGGCCGCACTGGTCGCGGCCTGCTCGCCGGAGAGCCTCCGGCGGCGCTTCCTGATGGGCGGGCCGGCCGAGCCGGACGAGGTCTTCCGGCGGTACGGCCGGTTCCTGCTCGCCGGGGCTCCCGCGCTGCTGGCCACCCGCGGCGGGCTTCCGGTCGGGCTGCTCAACTTCGCCGCGGTGGCCCCGCGTGAGGCCGAGATCGGGATCCTCGTCGCCGATGCCTGGCAACGCCGGGGGATCGGCAGCGCGCTGGCCCGGTGGCTGTGGGCTTCGGGGAAGTTCCGGGGCTGGACCGTGCGGGCCACCGTGCGCGCCGGCAACGCCGGTGCCGAGGCTTTGCTGCTGCGCCAGGGGTTCCGGCCGGTGCCGTCCTACGAACGCGGCGAACGGGACTTCGCGCTGGTCGTCCCGGACTGGGCTACCATGACGGACGTCATGAAGGAGGCGGCGGATGACGCGGACACCCCGCGAGCGGATGGTGCTGAGCGCCGCGCAGCTGGTGCGGATCCACGGTGTCGGGGCGACCGGCATGCGGGACGTGGTCGCGCACGCCGAGGCGCCGAGGGGGTCCCTGCAGCACTACTTCCCGGGCGGTAAGGACCAGCTGATCGCCGAAGCCGTCGCGTGGGCGGGGGATTACGCGGCCCGGCGCGTCGCGCGCATCGCCGCGAAGCTCGAGGACCCGACGCCGGGCAAGCTGTTCGAGGCGATGGCCGCGCAGTGGCGCGACGAGTTCACGGCGCAGGGCTTCGACGCGGGCTGCCCGCTGGTCGCGACGGTCGCCGACACCGTGGCGACGAGCGACAACCTGCGCGAAGCGGTCGGCAAGGCGTTCGAGGGCTGGCAGCGCCCCGTGGCGGCGACGCTTTCGGAGCTGGGCGTGCCCGCGGCCCGCAGCACGTCTTTGGCGGTGCTGATGCTTTCGGCTCTGGAGGGTGCGATCGTCTTGGCGCGGGCGCACCAGGACGTCGCACCGCTCGACACGGTGGTCGCGGAGCTGCGCCCGCTCCTCGACGGCGCCGTGGCCTAAAGATCGCGGAAGAACTCCCGGATGTCCTCGACCAGGACTTCGGGTGCCTGCAGGGACGCGAAGTGCCCGCCGCTGTCGTACTCGGTCCAGCGCGTGATGGTGTTCGACAGTGCGGCGAGCCCGCGGAGGGCGTGGTCGCCGCGGAAGTTCGCCACCGCCGTCGGCACCCCGGACGGCGCCGGCCGCTCACCCCAGCCGTCCTGGGCCGCCTCCAGGTAGAGGCGCGCGGCCGAGCCCGCGGTGCCGGTGAGCCAGAAGATCGTCACGTCGGTCAGGATGGCGTCGCGGTCCACCGGCGTCCGGGCCGTCGCGGTGGGATCCCAGTCGACGAACCACTCCAGGTTCCAGGCCAGCTGACCGGCGGGGGAGTCGTTGAGCGCGTAGGCGAGCGTCTGCGGGCGGGTGGCCATCTGGGTGGCGTAGCCGGAATGGCCGTACCACCAGGCTCGGTTCTCTTCGGCTCGTTTCCGGTCCTCTTCGGACAGTCGCTCGAGGTCGCCGGGCGCGGTCGGGACCCCGGCGTTGGCGACGGCGTTGACGTGCACCCCGAGCACCGCCTCCGGCGCGGCCCGGCCGAGTTCGGGCGAGACGATGCTGCCGAAGTCGCCGCCCTGGGCGCCGTAGCGGTCGTAGCCGAGCCGCCGCATGAGCTCGGCCCACGCCCGGGCCGTCCGCCGGGTGTTCCAGCCGCGCTCGTGCGTCGGACCGGAGAAGGCGAAACCGGGCACCGACGGCGCGACGACGTGGAAGGCATCGGCGGGGTCCCCACCGTGGGCGCGCGGGTCGGTGAGCGGTGCGAGGACGTCGAGGAAGTCGGCGACCGTGCTCGGCCAGCCGTGGGTGAGGATCAGCGGCGTGGCGTCCGGTTCGGGGGAGCGGACGTGCAGGAAGTGCACGCGCTGCCCGTCGAGGGTGGTGGTGAACTGCGGGAAGGCGTTGAGCCGTGTTTCGTGGGCACGCCAGTCGTAGCCGGTCTGCCAGTACTCGACGAGCTCGGCGAGGTAGGGCTCGCTGACGCCGTAGTCCCAGCCGGCGCCGGGCAGTTCACCCGGCCACCGGGTGCGGGCGAGCCGGCGGTGCAGCTCGTCGAGGTCGGCCTGGGGGACGTCGATGCGGAACGGTTCCATGGCGCCAGGGTGGCGTCTCTTCAGGACAGTTCCGGTCCTGATCGCCCGGCGCCGTGACCTAGGTGTGCGTGCCGCCGTCGATGCGGATCTCCGTGCCCGTGATGAACTTCCCGTCCTCCGATGCCAGCATCGCCACCACTCCCGCCACCGTCTCGGGGCCCGCCACCGCGTTCCCCACCTCGGTCGTGTGCTCGGTCGGCAAAATCGGCAACAACCGCCCGAACAACGAGAAATCGACGTCCGAGGGCAACCAGCTCGCCGCCGAATCCGTGATCCCGCTCTTCACGCTCCCCGGCGCGATGCTGACCGCCCGCAACCCCCGCTTCCCGTACTCCAACGCCAGCGAATGCGTGAACGCCTGGATCCCGCCCTTGCTCGCGCAGTACGCCGCCATGTACGGGTGCGCGAACGACGCCGACGTCGAGCTGAAGTTCACCACCACGCCGTGTTCGGACGACAGCAGCGCCGGCAACGCCGCCCGCGTCACCAGGAACGTGCCCGTCAGGTTCACCGCCAGCACCCGGTTCCACAGCTCCAAGGACGTCTCGTGCGTGTGTGACGCCAGCAGGATCCCCGCCGCGTTGACCAGTACGTCCAGCCCACCGAGCGCGTCGACCGCCGCGGTCACCCCGGAGTTCACCGAGGACTCGTCGGCCACGTCCATGACGTAGGTCGTCAGGCCGCCGCGCGGGGCGGCTTTCTGGGTTTCGATCAGCCCCTCTTCGGAGACGTCGGTGCCGATGACCAGGGCACCCTCCTCCAGCAGGCGGTGGGTGGTGGCCCGGCCGATGCCGGAGCCGGCACCGGTGACCAGGATCCGGCGATCGCGCAGGCGTTCCATGGCGATCACCGTAGCCCGGAACCTACAGCGCGGGCACCCGTTCGGACTCCACAGGCGGGCCCGGCGGGGTCCCGTCGCCGAACGGGCGGCCGCCCAGGTCCTCGCGGCCGTGCGGGGTCAGCCAGCCCGACGTGTCCGGCCCCAGCGGCACGATGCCGCTGGGGTTCACGTTCTTGTGCACCACGTAGTAGTGCTCCTTGATCTGCGGGAAGTCGATCGTGTCGCCGAAGCCGGGTGTCTGGAACAGGTCGCGCGTGTACGCCCACAGCACCGGCAGCTCGGTCAGCTTCTGCCGGTTGCACTTGAAGTGGCCGTGGTAGACGGCGTCGAACCGGACGAGCGTCGTGAACAGCCGGACGTCGGCCTCGGTGATCGTGTCGCCGACCAGGTAGCGCTGGCCCGCGAGCCGCTCGGACAGCCAGTCCAGCCGGGCGAACAGCTTGGTGTACGAGTGCTCGTACGCCTCCTGCGACCGCGCGAACCCGCACTGGTACACCGCGTTGTTGACGTCGGTGAACACCTTCTGCGCGACGTCGTCGATCTCGTCGCGCAGCTGCTCCGGGTACAGCTCGGGCGCACCGGTGCGGTGGTGGGCGGTCCACTCGGTGGACATGTCCAAGGTCATCTGCGCGAAGTCGTTGGTGACGACCTGGCCGCTCGGGACGTCGACGAACGCCGGCACCGTGATGCCGCGCGGGTACTCCGGGTCGCGCTTGAAGAACGCCTCCTGCAGCCGCTCGATCCCCAGCACGGGGTCGCGACCACCGGGGTCGAGGTCGAAGCTCCAGCTCCGCTCGTCGTGCACCGGCCCGGCGATGCCCATCGACAGCACCGGTTCGAGGCCGAGCAGGCGCCGCACGATCACCGCGCGGTTGGCCCACGGGCAGGCGCGGGCGACGACCAGCCGGTAGCGGCCGGGCTCGACCGGCCAGCCGTCGCGGCCGTCGGCGGTGATGCGGTCCGGGATGTAGTTCAGGTCCCGCTTGTACTCGCCCTGGTCGGTCATCGGCGTCCTCAGCAGTCGTCGGTCGGGGGAGCGGTGTCCAGTGCCGCGGCCAGCCGGGCCAGCACCGGCCCCGCCGTGCGGATGTCCTCGGCGCTCAAGTGGTCGAACACCGACGTCCGCACGCGGGCCAGGTGGCTCGGGTAGGCCGCCTCCAGTCTGGCCAATCCCGCGCCGGTCAGCACGGCGTTGGAGGCGCGGCCGTCCTCGGCGCACTTGCGCTTCTCGACCAGGCCGCGGCGGGTGAGGTCGTCGACGACCCGGCTGATCCGGCTCAGCGACAGCCCGGTGGTCGTCGCCAGTGCCGAGATGCGGAGCAGGTGCTCCGGCGCTTCGGACAGTGCGACCAGCACGCCGTAGTCGGTGATCGCGAGGCCGGTCTCGGGCAGGAACTGGTCCTCGAGCGCCCGCGGCAGCGCGGTCGTGATGCGCATCAGGGCCCGCCAGAACGGGGCTTCGTCGAGGTCGAGAGCGGACTGTTCACCCATACCGGCGAGTCTAGCCAAAGCTTGCTTGCGCAACCAGTAAAAGTGAGTACAGTGTCGTTGAACCCTCAATCACCTGGGGGCGCCACCACGAGGAGATGACGCAGAGCCATGACCAGCGCGACCACCTACCCCCAGCTGACCGGCGAGTACACCCTGGACGCCGCCCACTCGCGGATCGGGTTCGTCGCCCGGCACGCCATGGTGACCAAGGTCCGCGGCAGCTTCAACGAGTTCACCGGCACCGCCACGATCGACGGCGACGCCCCGGAGAAGTCGTCCGCCCAGGTGACCATCCAGGCGCACAGCATCGACACGCGCAACGCCGACCGCGACGGTCACCTGAAGAGCAACGACTTCCTGTCGATGGACGAGTACCCGACCATCACCTTCACCACCACCGAGATCAAGCAGACCGGTGACACCAGCTTCGACGTGACCGGCGACCTGACCATCAAGGACGTCACCCGTTCGGTCACCATCCCGTTCGAGTTCGAGGGCTCCGCCAAGGACCCGTTCGGCAACGACCGGATCGGCTTCGAGGGCTCGGCCACGATCAGCCGCAAGGACTACGGCATCACCTGGAACGCGGCCCTCGAGACCGGCGGCGTCCTGGTGAGCGACAAGGTCACCCTGGAGTTCGAGATCTCGGCGATCAAGAACGCCTGACTTCGGGAGCGGGAGCCGGTTTCGACGGCCGGTTCCCGCTCGCCCGCAGATTGCCGATCCCGACGTCGAGCGCCGCTTCCAGGTGCTCGATGCCACCGGTCGAGAGCATCACCACCACGCCGCCCTGCAGGCCCGCCAGCAGGGCGGCCGCCGTGCGTTCGACGTCCAGGTCCGGGCTCACCTCGCCCGCGTCCCGTAGCCGGCGGATGCCCGCTTCCAGCTCGTTCTGCCAGCCGCGCAGCAGCTCGGTCACTACGGCCTGAGCCCCCGGCGTCGCCCGGCCCAGCTGGGAGATCAGCACGTTGAGCGGGCAGTACTGCCCGCGTTCCCGGTAGTGCGAGACGACCGTGTCCCGCCAGCGGCCCCACGCGTCCCACGAGTCCAGCTCACCCAGCTGCGGCTGCTGGGCCGCCATCACCTGGGTCGCCTCGAAGCGCGCGACCGCCAGCAGCAGCTCTTCCTTGCCCTCGGGGAAGTAGTGGAAGAGCTGGCTCTTGCTGGTGCCCGTCCGCGCGCGGATGTCGTCGAGGGTCGTGACGGCGACGCCGCGCTCGCGGATCTCCGCCGCGGCGCCTTCGACGATCCGCTGCCGCGTCGCGGCGCCCTTCCGGGTCAGCGTTGGACTCACGGGTCCACTTTAAACCGGTGTCGCGGACGTCGGCCACCACGGGACAATCCGGGCGTGTCCGGCTGGGTCGTCTTCTACGCCGCCGTCGCCGCCTGCCTGGTGACGGCGTGGCTGGTGGTGCGCCGGGACCGCTACGCCGAGCTGACCGCCGCACCCGAGGAGTTCGCCGGCTCCGAGGCCGAGCGCAAGACCTTCGCCGACGACCGCGAAGTCCGCTTGGCCGGCGTGCACGAGTTCGCCGAGCTGGCGGACCGTGACCCGTCGCTGCGCCAGGACTTTGTCGACCACGTCGTGGTCCAGCTCGGCTACGGGGGGCACGACGTCGCCGCGTGGCAGGCCCGGCTCTGGCCGGTGCTGCTGGCGCGCCTGCGTCGCGGTTCGTGGCTGTTCTGGCCCGGGATGGACCTGCACGTGAAGCCGATAGTGCTCCACGACGTGGACTTGCGGGGCTGCGAACTGCGCGACGTGACTTTCCGCGGTGTCCGGTTCGCGGGCACCGCCCGGTTCGGCGGCGCGGTCTTCACCCGCTTGGTCAGCTTCGAAGGGGCGTGCTTCGCGCGCCACGCGTTGTTCCGCGGTACCGCCTTCGAGGCGGGCGCGGACTTCGAGAAGGTCACCTTCACCGGCACGGCCTTGCTCGCCGGAGCCACCGCCGGCGAGCAAGTGTGGTTCGACCACGCCCGGTTCTCGGCTCACACGGACTTTTCCGAGTGCGCCTTCGCGGACGTGTCGTTCGCGGACGTGGGCTTCGCGGGCCGGACGTCCTTCCGCGATGCCCGGTTCGGCGACGCTTTCTTCGGCGGAGCGCGGTTCAGCGGGCACACCGACTTCACGGGGACCGCGGCCGAGCGGCTCCGGTTTCCGCGGGCTCGGGCCCGCACCGACGTATACGCGCGCCGCAGCTGGCCGCCGGGCTGGGCGCTCGGGCCGCCGTCCCCGCGCAAGCCGGGCCACTGGGCCGAGGTCGTGAGTGTGGAACAGGGTTAGAACACTGTTTCTCACTCACGACCGGCTATCGGCACGTGCGCGCCGTCGCGCAGGAAGACCGGGATGCGGTCCGCCGGTGCCGCCGCCTCGACCCAGCCGCCGCCGTCGTGCCGGGAGCCCGTGACGGCGTCCGTCCACGAAGCCCCGGCGGGCAAGTACACCCGCCGGGACGTCACCCCGGCCGAAAGCACCGGCGCCACGAGCACATCCGGGCCCAGCAGGAACTGATCGGCGACGTCCCAGGCAGCGGCGTCCCCGGGGAAGTCGACGAACAGCGGCCGCATCGGGGGGACGCCCTGCTCGTGCGCCACCCGCATCTGCTCCATCAAGTACGGCCGCAGCCGCTCCCGCAGCCTCAGCGACGCCACGATCGAGGAGTAGGCCGAATCGCCGTAGGACCACACCTCGTTGGGGCCACCGGTCATCGCCGGGCCGAAGGCGGTGCGCGGGTCGCGGAAGCCGTGCAGGCGGAACAGCGGGCAGAACACCCCGTACTGGAACCACCGGACCAGCAGCTCCCGATAGGACTCCGACTCCGGGTCGCCGCCGTGGAAGCCGCCGATGTCCGTGGTCCACCAGGGGATCCCGGCCAGCGCCACGTTCAGCCCCGCGCGCACCTGCGCCCGCAGCGACTCCCACGTCGCCCCGACGTCGCCCGACCACAGCGCCGCCCCGAACCGCTGGCTGCCCGCCCACGCCGACCGGCTCAGCAGCACCACCTCGTCGTCGCCCTCGGCGCGGATGCCGTCGTGGAACGCCTGCGCGTTCGCCTGCGGGTAGAGGTTGAACACCGCCGACCCCGGGCCGGCGTGGAAGCCGAGGTTGTGCGGGTGGCCGGGCTGGATCTCCGGCTCGTCGCCGTCCAGCCACCACGCGCGCACGCCCAGGTCGTAGTAGTTCTCCTTGACCTCGCTCCAGACGAACCGCCGCGCCGCCGGGTTGGTCGCGTCGTAGAACGCCACCGGCATCTCGACGTCGAACCCCTTGTCCTTCCACGGCGCGTGCGCCGGGACGCCGTTCTCGGCCGCCACCAGCAGCCCCTTCTCGTGCAGCTCCCGGTAGTTCGCCGACAGCGGGCTGACCGAAGGCCACACCGACACCATCAGCTTGGTGCCGAAGGAGGACAGCTCCCGCACCATCGCCGCCGGGTCCGGCCACTCGGCCGGGTCGAACCGCCAGTCGCCGAGGTGCGTCCAGTGGAAGAAGTCCGCCACGATCACCGACAGCGGCAGCCCGCGCGCGTGGTACTCGCGCGCCACCGCCAGCAGCTCGTCCTGCGTCCGGTAGCGCAGCTTCGACTGCCAGAACCCCGCGGCCCACTCCGGCAGCATCGGCGCGTACCCGGTCGCGTCGGCGTAGTGGCCGAGCATCTCGCGCGGGCCGTCGCCGGTGGTCACCCAGTAGTCGAGCTGGCGGGCGTCGTCGGCGACCCAGCGGGTGCCGTTGGCGGCCAGCTCGACCCGGCCGACCGCCGGGTTGTTCCAGAGGAACCCGTAGCCGCGGCTGGACAGCAGGAACGGCACCGACACCTCGGCGTTGCGCTGCACCAGGTCGAGCACCAGGCCCTTCTGGTCGAGCCGGCCGTGCGTGTGCTGGCCGAGGCCGTAGATCCGCTCGTCTTCGTAGGCGGTGAACCGCTGTTCGAGGCGCCCGTACCCGTTGCGGGACGGCATGAACAGCCGCGCCCCGGGCCACCAGAAGTGCGCGCGCTGCTCGGAAAGCAGCTCCTCGCCGGTGTCCGTCCGGACGAACTTCAGCTGCGCGTCGATCCCGGTGTCGGTGTCGGCGATCTCGACGATCGCGGTCAGCGGGCCGTTGACGACCTTGCCGATCCGCTCCTCGACCGACGCGGTGGCGGCGGACGGCTTCGCGGGCAGCAGCGCGCCGGGCACGTCGTCGAGGATGCGGTGCCGGCCCGCGCGCACGCGCAGGCTGCCCTCGCCCCAGGGTTCGACGCGCAGGACCTCGTGCCGCACGGTGACTTCGAGCGAGCGGCCGTCTTCGGACGTGATCACGCGGTCTCCTTAGTCTTTGACGGCGCCGCTGGTCAGCCCGGCGACGACGTACCGCTGGGCGACGACGAGCAGGACGGCCGCGGGGACCGCGGCGAGGACGGCGGTGGCCATGATCCCGTTCCAGTCGGCGGACTGGTTGCCGACGAACCGGTAGATGCCCACCGTGATCGGCTCGAACGACTGCCCGGTGGTGAGCGTGACGGCGAAGAGGAAGTCCGCCCACGCGAACAGGAACGAGAACAGCCCGGCCGTGACGAGTGCGTTGCGGCTGACCGGCAGGATGATCGAGACGAACGTCCGCCAGTACCCGGCACCGTCCACACGGGACGCTTCGGTGAGCTCCTTCGGCACGGAGATCATGAACGCCCGCAGCAGGAGCACGGCGAACGGGATGGTCGCGGTGGAGTCCGCGAGCACCAGCCCGAGGTAGTTGTCGATCAGCCCGAGGTTGCCGAACACGGTGTAGAGCGCGTTGGCCATCACGATGCCCGGGATCATCTGCACGATGAGCAGCACGAAAACCAGCACCGGCCCGCCGCGGACCTTGAGCTGCGCGAGCGCGTACGACGCCGGCGCGGCGATCGCGAGCGAAACGAGCACCGCGCCGAGCGCGACGACGACGCTGGAGAGCAGGTGCGGTCCCTGCGACGCCAGCGCCTTCCGGTAACCCTCGAGCGTGCCGCCGACGGGGAAGAACGCCGGGTCCGGGCGCAGCAGCGCGCCGCTGGGCTGGAAGGAGGCGTTGACCATCCAGTACAGCGGGAACAGCAGCACCGCCACGATCAGGACACCGGCGACCGTGCGCGGCCAGGACGACGTCTTCATGCCGCCGCCTCGGCCAGGGTCGCCTTCGCCGACCGGAGGTACAGCAGCCCGAACACCGTCGCCACCAGGATGAGGACGTTGCCGACCGCGGCGCCCTGCCCGAACGCGAAGTCCTGGAACGACAGCCGGTAGGACCACGTCGTGAGCGTCTGGGTCGCGTTGGCCGGGCCGCCGCCGGTGACGACCATGATCACGTCGAACACCTTGATCGTGTAGACCAGCCCGAGCATGAGCACGATCCCGGTGACCGGCCGCAGCAGCGGCCAGGTGACGTGCCGGAACCGCTGCCACGCGCCCGCGCCGTCCAGCGCCGCGGCTTCGTAGAGCGACGCGGGGATCGCGCGCAGGCCGCCGTGCAGGATCACCAGGTTGAACGGGATGCCGATCCAGATGTTGGTCAGGATCACCGCCGGCAGCGCCCAGGTCGTGCTGCTCAGCCACGGCACCGCGTCGAACCCGAGGAACCGCAGGCCCGCGTTGAGCACGCCGTGGTCCTGGTCGAACATCCACCGCCAGACCGCGCCGCTGACCACCAGCGGCAGCAGCCACGGCAGCAGGAGCAGCGACCGCAGCAGCGCGCTGCCGAGGAAGCGGCCGGTGAAGAACACCGCGAGCGCCAGGCCGATGCCGAACTGGAAAATCAGCGACCCGGCGGTGAACAGGACGGTGTCGAGGGCCGCCGTGCCGAACAGCGGGTTGCCGAACACGGCCGTGTAGTTGCTCAGGCCGACGAAGGGCGCTTCGCCGGTGTAGAAGGACTTCACGGTGTAGTTCTGCGTGCTCATCACGACGTTCGCGGCCAAGGGGTAGCCGAAGAACACCACGATGTAGGCCAGCGCGGGCAGCAGGAACAACCACGCGGCGAACCGGTTGTCCCGCCGGGGTTTCCGGCCGGCGCCGGGGTTTCCGGCCGCGACGGCCGGGGCGACCAGCGTCACGAACCGCTCGCCTGCTGGGCGGCCATCAGGGCTTGGTCGGCGGGCTGCTTGCCGGTCAGCGCCGCCTGCAGCGCGTCGGCCAGAGCCTGCGAGACCTTCGGGTACTTCTCGCCGAGTTCGGCGGTGCGGGAGCGGGCGGTGCCGACCTCGTCGACGAACGCCTGCATGGCCGGCTGGTCCGCGCCGAACTTGGCCGCGGTGGCCGTCTTCGACGGGATGTAGGCGTGCGCCTTGCTCCACTCGAGCATCGTGGGTTCGGACAGGATGCAGGAGAGCACCTTGCCGGCGGCCGCCTGGGTGGGGCCGCCGGTGACCGGCACGGTGCCGACCTCACCGCCGAGCGCGACGACGGGCTTCGCGCCCGCCTGCGGCACCGGGATCGGGACGACGCCGTAGTGCAGCGACTTCTCCTCGTCGAGCCGGGCCAGGTTCCACGACCCGTTGACCATCATCGCCGCGTTGCCCGCGACGAACTGGTCGGCGACGTCGTTCTGGTTCCACGTCACCACGGACTTCGACGCCGACCCGGCGTTCACCAGGTCCGTGACGAACTGAAGCGCTTTCACCGACTGCGTGGAGTCCAATCGGGACAGTTCGGCGCCGTTGCTCCAGAAGAACGGGAGGAACTGCCACGTTCCCTCTTCCGACGGGATGGCGGAGAAGGCGAGGCCGTACTTGCCGTCCTTGGTGAGCTTCGCCGCGGCGGCCTTCAGCTCGTCCCACGTCTTCGGCGGCTGGACCCCGGCCGCGGTGAGGAGGTCCTTGTTGTAGATCAGCGCGAGGCCGTTGACGCCGGGGGCGACACCGTACACCTTTCCTTGGTACGTCCCGGCTTTGACGATGCTGTCGTAGTAGCCGTCGGTGGTGATGCCGTAGCCGTCCAGCGGGGTCAGCGCGCCGGTCGCGGCGACCTGCTGGAGCGTCGGGTTGTCGGTGAAGAGCAGGTCCGGCAGCGTCTTCGAGCTCGCGCCCTGCAGGACCTTCGGCAGCATCTGCGCGGTCGGCACGGTCTGGCGCTGGACCTTGATCCCGGTCTGCGCCGCGCACGCGTCGAGGATCTTCTGCCACGCCGCCGAACCCTGCTCGTCGGCGTAGTAGTCGAGCTCGGTGATCGAGGAGGCGGGCGCGGCCCCGGTGGCGGCGGGCGGCGCGGTCGGACTGGGGCTGCACGCGGCGACGAGTGCGGCGCTCGCGGCCAGGATCAGGGCGCGACGGGGTAGGGACATGGTGATCCTCCTTCGACGCTGGAGCAGAACCGGTCGCCGATCCGGCCAAAGGTAGGCCGGCCCCGCAGCGGCAGGTGACCGTCGCTACGGGCCGAATCGGCCGTGGCCGTGGCCGGATCGGCGATGAACAGCACAGTCAGGCGCGCGGCGCGGCGGTGCTGTCGCGCCGGGTGAGGCGGGGTCCGAGCAGCCGGACCTCCGGGGTGGAGTGGCCGGCGAGCCGGCGCATGGTCATTTCTACGGCCTGGGCCCCGACCTCCTCGGCCGGGATGGCGACCGTGGTCAGCGCGACCGGGTGCTGCTCGGCCATCGTGTCCGGGCAGACCGCGACGACGGAGATGTCCTCGGGCACCCGCAGGCCGCGGTGGCGCAGGTCCGAGAGCAGGCCCGGCAGCACGGCCTCGTTGTGCACGACCAGGCCGGTCAGGTCCGGGTCGGCGGCGAGCAGGTCGTCGAGGCAGGCGCTCACCGCTTCGTAGGAGTGGGCGCACGGCCGGTTCGTCGCCCGGACGTCGTGGGTCTTCGCGGCGTCGTCGAACCCGCGCAGGAACCGCGTGGCGTAGCTGGTGCCGCGCCGGTAGACGGCGGGGGAGGGGCCGATCAGCGCGATCGAGCGGTGGCCGAGCTCGGCCAGGTGCGCGACGCACGCCGAGCCGGCGGCGGTGAAGTCCAGGTCCACGCAGCTCAGGCCGGCCGGGTGGTCGGGCACGCCGATGAGCACCACCGGCAGGTCGAGCGCGATGAGCATCGGCACCCGCGGGTCGGCGGCTTCGACGTCCATCACCATCAGCGCGTCGGCGATCGCCGACGACGCCACCCGCTGCAGCGCCGCGGGGCCTTCGTCCTTCGTGAGCAGCAGCAGGTCGTGGTCGTGCGCGCGGGCCGCGGTGACCGCGGCCGCGACGAACTGCATCACCACGGCGACGTTGAGGTCGGTGCGCAGCGGCACGACCAGCGCCAGCACGTTCGTCTTGCTGCTGGCGAGCGCCCGGGCCCCGGCGTGCGGGTGGTAGCCGAGCTTGCGGATACTCTCCTCCACCAGCCGCCGGGTCTTCGGCGAGATCGAGCGCTTGCCGCTGATCACGTACGACACCGTGCTGGGTGCCACGCCCGCCGCCGTGGCGACGTCGTTGATCGTGACCACGGGCGGCCTCCTGGGGACGGGCGGAGCGGAAGGTGCGTCGAAGCGCATCGACGATGGCACGAAGGTAGAAGAGACCGGTCCGAAACACAAGCACGATTTTCCGTTCGCGGTTATTCGATTCGCATTCGACGATGACCGCCTGCGTCGAATTTGTCGAACGGCGCTGATGGTGGCTCTTCCTCCAGCTCAGCGCGAAGATTCGACGGCTGCCGGCACTTCCTGGGAGCGCATCCAGAAAGTCTTGACCTCGTGCTCACACGACTGCAATAGTCGGCACCATCCTCACCTTCGACGCGAATGTTCCGCGCCGCACTGTCGAAACGATTCGACGATTCCGGGAGGCCGTCCGTGCGCCAGTCCCCGCTCCGCCGCGTCCTCGTCCCGGTGGTGGCCGCCACCCTGCTGCTGGCCCCCGCGCCGGCGCTCGCGGCGCCGCCACCGCCGTTCCGCGACCCCGCCTTGCCGCTCGCGACGCGGATCGACGACCTGCTGTCGCGGCTGACCGCGGACGAGAAGATCTCGCTGCTGCACCAGTACGAGCCGGCCATCCCGCGGCTGGGCATCGGGGTGTTCAAGACGGGCACCGAAGCACTGCACGGCGTCGCCTGGTCGACCGACTATGACAACAACGGTGCCGTCGTCAAAGCCGACGGCACGGTGTTCCCGCAGGCCATCGGCCTCGCCTCGACGTGGGACCCGCCGCTGGTGAAGCAGGTCGGCACGGCCGTCGGGCAGGAAGCGCGCGGCTTCAACGCGCGCAACCCGACGCTGTGGGGCCTCAACCTGTGGGCGCCGGTGGTCAACCTGCTGCGCGACCCGCGCTGGGGCCGCAACGAGGAGGGCTACTCCGAGGACACGTACCTGACCGGTGCGCTCGCGACCGCCTACGGCCACGGCATCCAGGGCGACGACCCGCGTTACCTGCAGGCGGCCCCGACGCTGAAGCACTACCTCGCCTACAACAACGAGGTCAGCCGCGATACCAGCAACTCCTCGGTGCCGCCCAAGATCCTGCACGACTACGACGAGCAGGCGTTCAAGATCCCGCTGCGGGCCGGCGCGGCCAACGGCGTCATGCCTTCGTACAACCTGGTCAACGGGCGGCCCAACACCGTGAGCCCCGACCTCGGCGGCCTGCTGCGGAAGTGGGCGCCGCAGGACATCGCCGTCGTCAGCGACGCCGGTGCACCGTCCAACCTGGTCGATTCGGAGAAGTACTACGCCACCAAGGCCGAAGCCGACGCGGCGGCGATCAAGGCCGGGCTCGACAGCTTCACCGACAACGACACCAACGGCTCGATCACCGTCGAAGCGGTCAAGGAAGCGCTCTCTCGCAGGTTGCTGACGATGGCCGACGTCGAGCGCGCCGACCGGCACCTGCTGTCGCTGCGGTTCCGGCTCGGGGAGTTCGACCCGCCGGGCCGCAACCCGTACGCGAAGATCACCCCGGCGGTCATCAACTCCCCGGCGCACCAGGCGCTCGCCCGCAAGGTCGCCGACGAGCAGGTCGTCCTGCTGCGCAACGACGGCAACGCCCTCCCGCTCGACGCGGCGAAGAAGAAGGTGGCCGTCGTCGGGCCGTTGTCCGACACGCTGTACGAAGACTGGTACAGCGGCGCGATGCCGTACCGCGTCACGCCGAAGCAGGGCATCGAGGAGCGGCTCGGGGCGCCGGTCGCCTCGTCCGAAGGCGTCGACCGGATCGCGCTGAAGGACCTCGCCACCGGCCGCTACCTGACGGCGCCCGCCTCGCCCGGCAAGGTCACCGCGGGCGGGACCACCGCGGGGACGCCGGAGTCCTTCGACGTCTACGACTGGGGCGCGGGCAAGAACACCCTGCGTGCCGCCGCGAACGGCAAGTTCCTCGGCTACTCCGGTGGCGCGCTGGTGAACGACGTCGACCAGCCCACGGGCTGGTTCGTGCAGCAGCAGCTCAAGCTCGACCCGCAGCCCGACGGCAGTTACGTGCTCGAGTACGCGGGCAACGAGGTGACCGAGCCGTGGTTCGGCCCGAACCGCTTCGCCGCCGTCGGCGCCGACGGGGTCCTGACGATCTCGTCGCCGGACGCGGCGCACGCGACGAAGTTCGGCCGGGAGGTGCTCACCAGCGGCGTCGAGTCGGCGGTCGCGGCCGCGAGGGGCGCGGACACGGCGGTCGTGGTGGTCGGCAGCATGCCGTTCATCAACGGCCGGGAGGCGAACGACCGGACGAGCACCGCCCTGGCGCCGGCGCAGCGGGCGTTGATCGAGGCGGTTCGGAAGGCGAACCCGCACACGGTGGTCGTGGTGGAGAACAGCTACCCAACGACCGGCTGGGACACGCTGTCCGTGCCGGGGATCGTCTGGACGAGCCACGCCGGCCAGGAGACCGGGCACGCGGTCGCGGACGTGCTGTTCGGCGACGTGAACCCGAGCGGTCGGCTCACCCAGACCTGGTACGCGTCCGACGCGGGGCTGCCGAGCATCCTCGACTACGACATCGCGAAAACGGGGATGACGTACCAGTACTACCGGGGGAAGCCGTTGTACCCCTTCGGCTACGGGCTCGGTTACACGAACTTCCGGTACGGCGCGGTGCGCGCTTCCTTGGCCGGTTCGTCCGTGCGGGTCAGCCTCGACGTGACGAACACGGGGAGCCGCGCCGGGACCGACGTCGTCCAGCTGTACTCGAAGGCGTCGGGGGTACAGCGGTTGCGGGACTTCTCCCGCGTGACGCTTTCCCCGCACGAGACGCGGACGGTCCGGTTCTCCGTTCCCGTCGCCGACTTGGCTTCCTGGGACGTTTCCCGCGACCGATCCGTGGTGGCACAGGGCGTGTACGAGTTCGCCGTGGGCCGCGACGCGTCGGACCTGTCCTCGGCGCAGCCGGTGTTCGTGCCGGGGGAGCGGGCCGAGCCCCGCGACCTGAGCCGTCCGACGCAGGCGCAGAACTTCGACGACTACGCCGGGACGACGTTGACGGACACGTCGAAGACGTCGGGCACCTCGGTCGCGGCGGCGGCCGGGAGCTGGGTGGCGTACCGGAATGTCGCGCTGGACGGACCGGCGCGGTTCACGGCTTCGGTGTCCACTGTGGAGCCCGCGCGCGTCACGGTGCGGTTGGACTCACCGACCGGCCGGGTCCTGGGCACGGCGTCGGTGCCGTCCACGGGAGACCGGTACGCGTACACGACGGTGACGGCCGCACTGGCGAAGGCGACCGGCCGCCACGACGTCTACCTGACGTTCGACGGACCGGTGAACCTGGCGACGTTCTCCCTGCGGTGATCCGGGAGTCTCGATCAGACCGGGCGGGGAGAGGGAAAGCCGTCGACCTCGAGGTTGAGCAGACCCTCGCCGAGGATGTCGTCGAACGTGAAGCCGTGGCTGAGTGCGGCCGCCAGTCTCTCCTCCGCTTCGAGGGTCTTCGCGTCCTTGGCGGGAATTCTCGCTCTCCTGGTGTCCGCGTTGTTGAATACCGTCAGATGCAGCACGGATCCCGAGAAGTCGGCGTGGACGAGCTTGGCGCCCGAGAAGTCGGCGCCCACCAACATGGTGTCGCGAAATTTGCCTGAAACGATGTGAGCGTCGGTGAAGTCCGCGGAACAGGCGAAGCATTCGCTGAAGTTCGCGCGGGTCAGGTCCGCCTGGGTGAAGGTGCTGCAGTCGAGGTGGGCGTCTGTGAAGTCCACATCGGTGAGCTGCGCGTGGTCGAGCTTGACCCTGAGCAGGGAGGCGCCGGCCAGCCGACCTCCGGTGAGGTCGACGCCGCGGAGGTCCGCCCCCGTCGAGTTTCAGGGTGAACTTCTCCGCTCTCGCGGGCCTCGTGGCCAGGACGGTCATCGCGACTTGGATGTCCTCTTCCACTTCGGCCGGGAGTCCGGTCGGCGGAGTCCGGAGCCGGTGCGGTCGAGACCGCTGGACGCCAAGCCGGTCTTCCGACGGGCCGGGGGTCTTCGCGGTCGAATTGACCCGGACGAACGCCGCGAGGAGGCGGACCACTTTTTCGTGGTCGGCGGGGGATTCTCCGAGGATGTTCTGAAGGCTGTAGATCGCCCCGGTCCGCTCGTCGAGCTTGTCGGAGGACAGCTGGGTGATCGCCGTGCTGAACCGGCCGGAGAGCTGGCCCCTTCGGTTCATCACGTAGGTGCGAAGCGTAATGACGATGACCGCGAACCCCGTCGCGCCGGCGGCGGCGGACAGCAAGATCCGGCGGATGCTGTCGAGCGCGTCGAGGCGTGCCTTGGGATCCAGGTGGCGCAGGTCGTCGCCGCCGACCGCGATGGCGACCGGACCGATCAGCAGGATGACGAGGGCTACAGCGAGTAAGGCGGCCGAGGTGCCGGCGCTCCACCGCGCGATCGTCGACCGGCGAGCCGTCAGTGCCCGGCGCGCCCGCCGGAAGGAGCCAGGCAAAATCAGGATCCCGGTTTCCGGCCCACCCCGGCGTACGGCAGCGAGTTGATGGCGGGATCGTCGGACATGTCGCCGGCGCCCTCGGGTTTCCACATCGCGCAGCCGACCACGCCGGGCTCCACCACCTCGAAGCCGTCGAAGAAAGCCAGGACTTCGTCGTGCGTGCGGGGGACCGGCTGGTTCTGCTGGTCCTGGTTGCTCTTGTACACCTCGACCGCCTCGTCGAGCCGCCCGGCTTCGGAGTCCGCCGCGACGTGCGTGACCGCCAGGAAGCTGCCCGGCGCGAGGCGGTCGCGGTAGCGGGCCAGGATGCCCGCCGGGTCCCACGAATCCGGGACGAAGTGCAGCAGCAGCAACATGAACACGCCGACCGGCTGGTCCAGGTCCAGCAGTCCGGCCGCGCCCTCGAAGACGTCGTTGGCGTCGCGCAGGTCTGCCTGCAGCACCGCGCAGCGGTCGTTGTCCTGCAACAGCAGCCGGCTGTGCGCGACGGCCACCGGCTCGCGGTCGACGTACACCACGCGGCACGACGGGTCGGCCTGCTGGACGATCTCGTGCAGGTTGCCCGCGGTCGGGATGCCGGAGCCGATGTCGAGGAACTGCCGGACGCCCGAGGCGACCATGAACCGCGCCGCGCGGCGCAGGAACGCGCGGTTGAGGCGGGCCGCGTCGCGCACCCCCGGCATGATCTTGAGGATCTGCTCCCCGAGCGCGCGGTCGGCGGCGAAGTTGTGGTCGCCGTCGAGCCAGAAGTCGTACACCCGCGCCGGGTTCGGCACCGTGGTGTCGATCTCCGGCGGTACCCAGCTCAGCTCCCCGGTCACGGGACCTCCCACCCTCGCCTCAGAGAAGCCGGAGTGTAGCCCCCTCATCCGTTCGTGTGGACTCGCGTTCGACGCCACCCGCGCACCGCTAGGGTGTTCCGGTCGCGAGGAGACGAGGCCATGACGAACGTTCCCGGACGGTGGCCCGTGCTCGGCCACACGGTGCCCCTGCTGCGCGACCCGCTGAAGCTCTTCACTTCCCTTCCGGCGCACGGAGATGTCGTCGAACTCCGGCTCGGCCCGCTGCCGGTGCAGGTGGTCACGACGCCCGAGCTGGCCTGGCAGGTCCTGGCCACCGACGCCGACAAGTTCGACAAGGGCCTGGTCTTCGACAAGATGCGCCCGCTGTTCGGCGACGGGCTGGCCACCTCGAACGGCGAGCTCAACCGCCGTCAGCGCCGCCTGGTGATGCCCGCGTTCGGCCGGACGCGCATCGCGGGCTACGCCGACACCACGATCACCAAGCTGGCCGACGAGCTGACGAGCTCCTGGCGGCCCGGCGAAGTCGTCGAGTTCGACAAGCGGATGCAGGACCTCGTGCTCACCATCGCCGGCCAGACGCTCTTCTCGACCGCGCTCGGCGAAGAAGCACTCGCGGAAATCCAGCGGTCGATCCCGATCATGCTGAAATACGTGCTGATCCGGGCGTTCTCTCCGAAATTCGTGGAGAAACTGCCGATCCCCGCGAACCGGCGGTTCGACGCCGCGGCCGCGCGCCTGCGCGAAGTGATCGGCGAAACCGTGATCACCGCCCGGAAGGAGGGCGCCGACCACGGCGACCTGCTGTCGATGCTGCTGCTGGCTCGCGACGAGGACACCGGCGAGGGCATGTCCGACCGGCAGGTGCACGACGAGGTCATCACCATCCTCACCACCGGCGCCGAGACCACCGCCGTCGCGCTGGCCTGGTTCTTCCACGAGCTCGGGCAGCACCCGGAGGTCGAACGCCGCTTCCACGCGGAGGTCGACGACGTCCTCGGCGGGCGGCCCGCGACCTTCGAGGATCTGCCGGACCTTGTGTACACGCACCAGATCGTCAACGAGATCGTCCGCCGCACGCCGCCGCTGATCCTCATGCGCCGCGCCCGCGAGGACGTCGACCTGGGCGGGGTCACCGTCCGCACCGGCAGCGAGGTCGCCGTCAGCCAGCACACGCTGCACCGCGACCCGCGCTGGTTCCCGGACCCGGACCGGTTCGACCCGGACCGCTGGGCGCCCGGCGAGACCGCGGAACTGCCGAAGGGCGCGTACATCCCGTTCGGCGCCGGTGCGCGGCTGTGCCCGGGCCACGTGTTCGCGCCGACGGAGATCGGCATCGTCGCCGCCACGATCGGGGCGCGCTGGCGGCTGGTCCCGGTGCCGGGCAAGAAGGTCCGCGCGCAGCTCAAGGCCACCATGCAGCCCAACCGGCTGCCGATGACCCTGGTGCCGCGCGGGACCTGACGGTACTCATTCGGCTACCAGGTGTAGTGTTCCGGAGTTCCTTCACCTGTCCGAGAGGAAGAACAGCGTGAAGCTGCCCGTCAAGGTGACGTCGGCCTTGTTCGCCTGTGGTGTCCTGCTGGCCTCGCTGACCGCCGCGATGCCGGCCGAGGCCGCCGCGATCTCCTGCACCGACACGGATCTGCCGGTGAGCGGGCCCGGCCTGCCCCCGCTGGTGCCGGGCGCGCCGGCGATGGTGCACGGCCGGCTGTGCCTGCCGGCGGGCGACGCTCCCGACACCGTCCAGCTGCTCGTGCACGGCGGGACGTACAACAGCGCCTACTGGGACCTGCCGTACGAGCCGGCGCGGTACTCCTACCAGCGCGACATGGCCACGCACGGCTACGCGACCTTCGCCGCCGACCAGCTCGGCGCCGGGGGCAGCAGCCACCCGCTCAGCCTGCCGCTGTCGGTCTGGGCGGCGGCCGAGTCGATGCACGAGGTGGTCGGGCATCTGCGGGCCGGGCGCGTCGGCGGCGTGCCGTTCGCGAAGGTCGTCATCGTCGGGCACTCGGTCGGGTCCGGGGTGGTCGCGGTCGAGGCGTCGACCTACCACGACGTCGACGGCGTGGTCCTCACCGGCATCACGCACCTGCCCGCGCTGCCGGTGCTGGCGCTCGGCGCGGCGCTCGGCCTGCGGCCGGCGTTGCTCGACGGTCAGCTCGGCCGGCTGGGCAGCGATCCGCTGTACTTCACGACGAGGCCGGGTGCGCGGGCCGGGTTGTTCTACGCGGCCGGCGATTCCGACCCCGCGGTGATCGCCGCCGACGAAGCGACGAAGGACCAGGTTTCGGTGCCCGGGATGGGCACGGTCGCGCTGTTCGGGATCGTGCTCCCGGCGACGAAGGGAATTTCCGTACCGGTTTTCCAGGTGGTGGGGGAAAAGGACGTCCTTTTCTGCGGACTGCTCGCCCTGCGTGACTGCTCGGACTCCGCTGTGTTGCGCGCGCAGGAAGCACCGTATTACGCCGATCCGTCGAAACTGTCGATGTACGTCCTGCCGGGTGCCGGTCATTCCGTTGCGTTGCACGAAAACGCGGCCGCCTACCGCGACGCCACCCGGTCGTGGCTGCGGGACCGGCTGGCGATCGCTCCGCAGGGTTATCACTCGATTGGATGAATGCTGTTTCGTGCGTCGGACACAATTTCGCGCCAAGATATATCGGCTACCCGAACCGGAGTTTCACTGAACCCCAGGACAGGCTGAGGTGACTGCTCCTCATCACCGCGGTGACGAACCGCGGAAGAAGCCGTCGGCCGAACGCGCGGCGCGACGGCTCGGCACGCTCGCGCGCAAGTGGGGCTACCTGATCAGCACCACCGCCTACCTGCCGCACACACCAGAAGAGATCGAACGCGAGCTGGCGGTGCTGGTCGGCAGGGTGTTCGACGCGGTCGCGAGCGAACCGCCGGGCCTCGACGAAGCCGCCGCCGCGGGCGGCAAGCTCGTCGAACTGCGCTGTGTGGGCGTGGACAGCCTCCGCCGCACCCTGGAGGTGCTCGGCAAGGCGCTGCTGCGCGAGCCGGAACTGCGGCAGGTCGACGGGCTGGCCGAGCGGGTGGTGCTGGTGCTCGGCGCGCTCAGCTCGGGCTATGGCGAGATGCTGCGCGAAGACATCCAGAAGCGCCAGGAAGGCCTGAGCCGCGCGCTGCTGAAGGTCGAGCAGGAGACGCGGCAGAAGCAGATCATCACGCGCGCGCAGTTCGAGGAGGTCTTCGCCGGCTCCGCCAGTGGTGTCGCGCTGACCGAGCTGGACGGCCGGGTGCTGCGGGCCAACGCGGCGCTCGCCAAGACGCTCAACCGCACCCCGGCCGAGATCGCGTCGATGACGCTGTTCGACCTGGTGCACCCGGACGAGGTCGAGCAGCTGCGGGAGTCCTACGGCGAACTGGTCGCCGGGCGGCTGCACCGGCTGCGGGTCGGACGCCGGCTCGTCGGCCGGGACGGCGAACCGATGTGGGCGACCTTCGCCGCGTCGGTCGTGCGCGACGCCGTCGGTGCGCCCCGGCAGCTGATCACGATCGTCGACGACGACACCGAGGTGTCGCTGCTGCAGCGGCGGCTGTCCCACCAGGCCCTGCACGACGTGCTGACCGGGCTGCCGAACCGCCAGTTCTTCAGCACCCGCCTGGAAACCCTGCTGCGTGACGCCGACGCGTCCCGCGGCGTCACGCTGTTCCACCTCGACCTCGACGGCTTCTCGCAGATCACCGGCGGGCTCGGGCAGGACCTCGGGGACCGCGTCCTGCGCGGCGTCGCGGCGAAGCTCAAGACGGTGTTCGACGACGAGAAGGCGCTCGTGGCGCGCCTCGGCGGTGACGAGTTCGGCGTGCTGCTGCAGAACGCGGCCGAGACGCCGGGCGTGGTGACGCTCGTCCGGAAGATCACCCACGAGCTCGCGGAGCCGGAGTACGTCGACGGGCACCGCGGGGTCGCGGTGTCGGCCAGCATCGGCGTCGTCCACCGGCCGCCACGCGACATCACCCCGGCCGAGCTGCTGCGCGCGTCGGACCTGACGCTGCGCCGCGTCCAGCGGACCGGCAACCAGTGGGGCCTGTTCGACCGCGAGCTGGACCGCCGCGACCGGCACGACTTCGGCCTCGCCGCGGCCATGGCGGGCGCCTGGGAGAACGGCGAGATCGAGGTCGGGTACCGGCCGCTGGCGGACGCGCGGGACGGCGCGGTCCGGGGCGTCGAGGCGCGGTTGCGCTGGAACCACCCGGCCGAAGGCGTCCTGTCGCACGAGACGTGCGTGCGGCTGGCGGCGGAGACGGGCCTGGCACTGCCGCTGAGCACGTGGCTCCTGCGCACAGCCGCCGAGCGCGTCGTGGCGGCCGGTGTCACCGTGCCGCTCACCGTCGAGCTGGCCGCGCACCAGGCCGCCGACCCCGAGCTGGTCGGCGAGATCCGCGGCGTGCTGGAGTCCACCGGTCTCGAGCCGGACCGGCTGCGGCCCGGCTTCCCGATGGCGTCGCTGACCGCGGCGACCGGAGACGCGGCGGACAACCTCAAGGTGCTGGCCGAAATCGGGGTGAACGCGGAGATCCACGAATTCGCGGACGTCACGTGCCTGACGGAGTTCCCGGCCCGGGCGGTCCGCGTGGCGGCGCACGTCGTGGAGCGGCGCGAGCACCCGCTGGTGGAGCGCTCGCTGACGGCCTTGATCGACGCGGCCCACCTGGCCGGCGCCGAAGTCGCGGTCACCGGGATCGCGACGGAGGAGCAAGCCGGGTGGTGGCGCGAGCGCGGCGCGGACCGGCTGTCCGGGCCGCTGTTCGCCGCGCTGCCGGACGGACTGCCCTCCTGAGGGCTCAGATCCGGACCAGCACCTCGTCGAGGGACTTGCGCCGCAGGTCCGGCACCACGCAGTCGTCGGCCGGGTAGCCGACCGGGATCACCGCGAACGCCTTTTCGTTGCGGGGCCGGCCGAGCAGTTCGCCGAGGAACCGCATCGGCGACGGCGTGTGCGTCAACGCCGCCAGCCCGGCCACCTGCAGCGCCGTCAGCAGCATGCCGACCGCGATGCCCACCGACTCGTCGACGTAGTAGTGCTTGCGGACGCCGCCGTCGCCGTCGAGGGCGAACCGTTGCTGGAACACGACGATCAGGTACGGCGCGTCGGTCAGGTGCGGCTTCACCGCGTCCGTGCCCAGCGGCCGCAGCGCGTCGAGCCACGCTTCGCCGAGCCTGCCGTCGTAGGAGATCCGCTCCTCCGCCTCGGCGGCTTCGCGCAGGCGCCGGCGCACCTCGGGATCGGTGACGAGCACGAACGTCCACGGCTGCTGGTGCGCCCCGCTGGGCGCGGTGGAGGCGACCGCGATCGCGTCGAGCACCGCGCGTTCGGGCACCGGGTCGGGCGAGAACATCCGGACCGACCGCCGGGCCTCCATCCGCTGCCGCAGCGCGGCGGCTCGGGCGAGCGCTTCGTCGTCGGGCAGCCGGGTCGGGCGGTAGGGGACCGGGTGGAAGGTCATGCCGGGATTGTGGCTGGGGACACGCACGCGGCAGCAGGGCCGAACGTACGATTCGCGGAGTTAAGCGTCCGATATACGGACAGTAAGGTCATCCTTGCCTCGATTTTTGGGCCGAACGGAGCAAGGTAACTAGGCTTTTCGGTCCTGTCGCGCGAAGTGATCTCCTCATTACCCTCCAGTAGCAGACAGTGGTGCCGATCACAGTCGTTCCGGGAGGCTCTATGGCGTCGCGCGTCCGAGGACCCGGCTCCGAAGACCGGCGCGAACTGCGGCTCAGGCACATCGCCGGCTGCCTGTCCTGCACCCTCAAGTGCGGGTACTGCGGCCTGCCCGTCCGGCTCGAAGGGCGGAGTGACCACCCCGGCTACGGCGTGGTCGAAGAAGTCACCGGGGAACTGGTGCTGCTGCACCGGTTCTGCCGCGGCGCGCTCGGCCGGTGCGGGCCGCGGGGGTGCGTGCTGCGGCGCGCCCACCTCGGCCGCGCGACCGAGCAGTACGAAACCGGCCGCCGCCGTCCCGGGCGCTACCAGCGCCTCGGCGTCCGCCGGTCGCCCGACCTCGATCTGTACCGGAAACACTGGCGGGTCGCGAAGATGCGGTACGCGTGCAAGGCGTGCCGGTACTACACCGGCTCGCACTGAGCCGTTCCGTCCAGCACGTCACGGAGGACTCGTGCTCGTTCGTCTCATCCTCGGCCTGCTCATGACCGTCGTCGGCCTCGCCGTCGCCGGCAAGCGGGTGGCGTTCCTGTACCGGCTGATCAAGGCCGGCCAGCCGGACACCAAGCGGTCCGACGACCTGGGTGCCCGGCTCTTCGCGCAGGTGCGCGAAGTGTTCGGCCAGCGCAAGCTGCTGAAGTGGTCGGTGCCCGGCCTGGCGCACTTCTTCACGTTCTGGGGCTTCGTGATCCTCGCTTCGGTCTACCTCGAGGCGTACGGCGCGTTGTTCGACGAGCGGTTCGCGATCCCGTGGATCGGCCACTGGGCGGTGCTGGGCTTCCTGCAGGACTTCATCGCCGTCGCGGTGGCCGTCTCGCTGGGCGTGTTCACGATCATCCGGATCCGCAACGCCCCCGCCCGCAAGGACCGCGCGTCGCGCTTCTACGGCTCCCACACCAGCGGCGCCTGGCTGATCCTGATCATGATCTTCAACGTCGTGTGGACGATGTTCTTCTTCCGCGGCGCATCTTCGGCGTCCGGCAACTTCCCGTACGACAACGGCGCGTACGTCTCGCTCGGCGTCGGGAACCTCCTGGAACCGCTCGGGCACTCGACGACCGAGGTGCTCGAGACGGTCGGCCTGCTGCTGCACATCGGCGTCATGCTCGTGTTCCTGTCGATCGTGCTGTACTCCAAGCACCTGCACATCTTCGTGGCGCCGATCAACGTCTCGGCGAAGCGGCTGCCGGACGGGCTCGGCCCCCTGCTGCCGATGGAGTCCGGCGGCAAGCCGATCGACTTCGAGGACCCGGGCGAGGACGACACGTTCGGCCGCGGCAAGATCGGCGACTTCACCTGGAAGGGCATGCTCGACTTCGCCACGTGCACCGAGTGCGGCCGCTGCCAGTCGCAGTGCCCGGCGTGGAACACCGGGAAGCCGCTGTCGCCCAAGCTCGTCATCATGAACCTGCGCGACAACCTGTTCGAGGAGGCGCCGTACATCCTCGCGGGCACCGAGCACGAGGAGGCGCGCCCGCTGGTCGGCCCGGAGGCCGACGGCGGCGTCATCGACCCGGACGTCCTGTGGTCGTGCACCACGTGCGGCGCGTGCGTCGAGCAGTGCCCGGTGGACATCGAGCACGTCGACCACATCGTCGACATGCGCCGCTACCAGGTGATGATCGAGTCGGCGTTCCCGACCGAGCTGGGCGGGCTGTTCAAGAACCTGGAGACCAAGGGCAACCCGTGGGGCCAGAACAACTCCGAGCGGCTGGCCTGGACGAAGGATCTCGGTTTCGACGTCCCGGTGTTCGACGGTGAGCTCGCGGAAGACGTCGAATACGTCTACTGGGTCGGCTGCGCGGGAGCGTTCGACGACCAGGCGCGCAAGACGGTCCGCGCGACGGCGGAGCTGCTGCACATCGCCGGCCTCAAGTACGTGGTGCTGGGCAAGGAGGAGTCCTGCACGGGCGACCCGGCGCGGCGCGCGGGCAACGAGTTCCTGTTCCAGATGATGGCCCAGCAGACGGCGGAGACGTTGAACGCGGTGTTCGAGGGCCGCGAGCCGAGGCTGCGCAAGATCGTCACGACGTGCCCGCACTGCCTCAACACGCTGAGCCGCGAGTACCCGGACCTGGACGGGCACTACGAGGTGGTCCACCACACGCAGCTGCTGAACCGCCTGGTCCGCGGCGGTCAGTTGACCCCGGTGGCGCCGGTGGACGCCGGCCCCCGCGTGACTTACCACGACCCGTGCTACCTGGGGCGCCACAACAAGGTCTACACCCCGCCGCGCGAGCTGGTGGGCGCGACGGGAGCGACGCTGGAGGAGATGCCGAGGCACGCGGACCGCGCGCTGTGCTGCGGCGCGGGTGGCGCGCGCATGTGGATGGAGGAGCAGATCGGCAAGCGCATCAACCTGGAGCGCGTGGACGAAGCGATCGCAACCGACGCTTCGACCATCGTGACGGGGTGCCCGTTCTGCCGGGTGATGTTGACCGACGGGCTGGTGCAGCGGCAGAGCGAGCAGAAGGCGGAGAACGTCGACGTCCGCGATGTGGCTCAGTTGTTGTTGGAGCGGGTGAAAGCCCCGGAGGCGGCGCCCAAGCCCTGACGGAATCACCCGTTCGCCGCATATCTTCCCGCCTCGTCCCGGCTCTGTTCCGAGCCGGGACGAAGCGGGAGGGGCGATGGAACACCAAGCGACGATCGAGACCGTCGAGGGTGCCGTGACGCGGCTGGAGGTGCGGCGCGGCTCGTGGCTCGTCGGGCGTGCTCCCGAAGCGGACCTGAAGCTCTATTCGGACCGCGTGAGCCCGCGGCACGCCTGGCTCCGGCGCGACGCCCGCGGTACCTGGGTGTCCGAGGCCGGTTCCCGCGCCGGCACCCTCGTCAACGGCGAGCCCCTGGCGCCGGGGCGGGCGCGGCTGCTGCGGGACGGTGATCGCGTGTCCTTAGGGCCGATCACCACCGTCTACTCCGACCTCCGCGCGGCCGGTGACGAGCCCGTGTTCGCCTCCGTCCCCGCCGCCCGGAGCGGTGCGGTCGCGCTCGTCGCCGGGCCGGTTCTCTTCGTCGCCGGGTTCGGGGTCGGGGCCGCGCGGGTGCTCCGGCACCTCGACGCCGGCCCCGAGATCGGCGTCGGCCTGCTCGTGGCCGGGTTGGTGCTGTCGGCGCTCGGACTGGCGCGGGCGCGCCGGCGGAACGCGCGCCCGCGCCGGCCGTCAGCTGTCCACAGTGGAAGCGACCACAGTGGACGGTGATGGCGTCACCGGGAGCCGGCTGCCGAGTTCGGCGGTCGGTACCCGGTACGTCTCCCGGGCCGTTGCCGCGGCCACCGCCGCCACCACGCAGACCGCCGCCGTGAAGATCGCGACGCCCAGCCAGTCCTCCTTGGCTGAGCCGATCGCCGCCACTACGCTCGGTGCGAAACCCGCCACCGCGAAGCCGATCTGGGTGCCGATCGCCATGCCCGACGGGCGGACGCGGGCGGTGAACATCTCGCCGTAGAGCGACGGCCAGACACCGTTGACCCCGGAGTACGCCACCCCGAAGAGCACGATGCCCAGCACGAACACCAGCGCGTACGAACCGATCGATATCGACCACAGGTACGGGAAGATCAGCACCCCGCACAGCAGGCACCCGGTGATGAACACCGGCTTGCGCCCGACGCGGTCGGCGAGCCCGGCCAGCAGGGGGATCGCCGCCAGTGCCACGACGTTCGCGAGCACGCCGACCCACAGCATCGGCGTGCGGGCCAGCCCGATCGTGTTGACCGCGTAGCTCAGCGCGTACACCGTGAAGATCGTGCTCACCGACGCGATCGTCGCCGCGACGACCACGCGCAGCACGTCCGCCCAGTGGTGGCGGAAGAGCACCGCGACCGGCAGCTTCGCGACCTCGGTGCGTTCGAACACCGGCGTCTCGTCGAGCTTGCGGCGGATGACGAACCCGACCACCACGACCGCCGCGCTGCACCAGAACGGCACCCGCCAGCCCCACGTCAGCAGGTCGCTCTGGGGGAGCGCGGCGACCGGCAGGAAGATCGCCGTCGCCAGGATCTGGCCGGCTTGCGTGCCGCTCAGGGTGAAGCTGGTGAAGTACGCGCGCCGCCGTTCCGGGGCGTGTTCGAGCGACATCGAGTTCGCGCCCGCCTGCTCGCCGGACGCGGAAAGTCCTTGCAGCAGGCGGAGAACGACGAGCAGGATCGGCGCGAGCACGCCCACGGACCCGTAGGTCGGCAGGCAGCCGACGGCGAACGTCGCCACGCCCATCAGCAGCAGCGTGAACACCAGGACGCGCTTGCGGCCGAAGCGGTCGCCGACGTGGCCGAGGATGAAGGCCCCGACCGGCCGGGCCAGGTAGCCGACGCCGAAGGTGGCCAGGGCCAGCAGGGTGCCGGTCGCGGGGGAGGAGGCGGGGAAGAAGACCTTGTTGAACACCAGTGCGGCGGCGGTCCCGTAGATGAAGAAGTCGTAGTACTCGAGCGCGCTGCCGATCCAGGCGGCCAGCGCCGCCTTGCGGGGCATCGATCCGGTCACGGGGATGAGCTCCTGACGTCCGTGCTTCGTTGCTCAGAGTCGGCGGGAAGCAATGTACGGTCTAGTTAGTTAATAGAGAGTGCGAGACCGGACCCCGGGTGTCAAGAGGGGGATTTCAGGCGGTGAGGTAGTCGATCACCAGGTCGCCGAGCATCTTCCGGTAGTGCTCGCGCCGGGCCGGGTCGAGCATGTCGCGGCCGAAGATCGCCTGGAACGTGTGGCGGTTCGCCAGCCGGAACACGCAGAAGGAACTGATGATCATGTGGACGTCGAGCGCGTCGACGTCTTCCCGGAAGCGGCCGGCCGCGCGGCCGCGCTGCAGGACCACCGTCAGCCCGCCCAGCGCCGGGTCGGCCAGGCCGGCCAGGATCTCCGACTGCGCCAGGTGCTCCGCGTTGTGGATGTTCTCGATGCTGACCAGCCGGATGAAGTCCGGGTTCGCCTCGTGGTGGTCGAACGTCAGCGCGGCCAGCTGCCGCAGCGCGTCCTCGGGGTCGAGGTGCCGGACGTCGAGCTGCCGCTCCAGCGAGCGGATCGTCGAGTACGCCTTCTCCAGCACCGCGATGTAGAGCTGTTCCTTGCCGCCGAAGTAGTAGTAGATCATCCGCTTGGTCGTGCTCGTGCGGGCGGCGATCTCGTCGACGCGGGCGCCGGTGTAGCCCTTGTCCGCGAACTCCCGCGTGGCCACCGCGAGGATGTCGGCGCGCGTGCGGTCCTTGTCGCGCTGGCGCTCGGCCTCCGACGATGGTGCGGCCACCGGGCTCCTTCCGCTGCAGGTCGACGGCCCCACTCTAGCCCAGCCCTTCCCCTGGACCGCTCGCCGCGCTACCGTGAACGTACTAGTTCGTACATTAATCCGGAGGGCGTCCGCGTGACCAGCTACCTGATCGGACTCGTCGGCACCGGCATCGGGCCGTCCGCCAGCCCGGCCCTGCACGAACGCGAGGCCGACGAGCTCGGCCTCCGCTACGTCTACCGCCTGCTGGACCTCGACGCGCTGCGCCGCCCGGTCGCCGACGTCCTCGCCGCCGCCCGGCTCGCCGGCTTCGACGGGCTCAACGTCACGCACCCGGCCAAGCAGCTGGTGTGCGAGCACCTCGACGAGCTGTCCCCCGAAGCCGCCGCGCTCGGCGCGGTCAACACCGTCGTCTTCGACCGCGGCCGCGCGATCGGGCACAACACCGACGCGACCGGTTTCGCCCGCAGCCTCACCCGGGGCCTGCCGGACGTCCGGATGGACGAGGTCGTCCTGCTGGGCGCCGGGGGAGCGGGCGCCGCGGTCGCGCACGCGCTGCTGTCCCTGGGCACCGGCCGGCTCACGGTCCACGACGTCGACCGCGAGCGTGCCGCGAAGCTCGTCGACGCGCTGCGAGCGCGGTTCGGTGCCGGACGCGCGGAACCCGGCGGCCTCGACGCCGTCCACCGCGCCGACGGCCTGGTGCACGCGACCCCGACCGGGATGGCCGCCCACCCCGGCTCGCCGCTGCCGGCCGGGTACCTGCGGCCTGGGCTGTGGGTCGCCGACATCGTCTACCGTCCGCTGGAGACCGCGCTGCTGGCCGACGCCCGCGCCCGCGGCTGCCGCGTGCTGCACGGCGGCGGCATGGTCGTGCTGCAGGCCGCCGAGTCGTTCCGGCTGTTCACCGGCGTCGAGCCGGACCCGGCGCGGATGCTGCGCCACTTCGACGCCCTCGAAGGGGAGGCCGCCCGTGCCGCCTGAACTGCGTACCGCGATCGCCACCGTCTGCCTCTCCGGAACCCTCGAGGACAAGCTCGCCGCGGCGGCCGCGGCCGGGTTCGACGGCGTCGAGCTGTTCGAGAACGACCTGGTCGTCTCGCCGTCGAGCCCGGCCGAAATCCGCCGCCGCTGCGCGGACCTCGGCCTCTCGATCGACCTCTACCAGCCGTTCCGCGACTTCGAGGCGGTCCCGCCGGACGTCTACGCGGCCAACCTCCGCCGCGCCCGGCGCAAGTTCGACGTCATGGCCGAACTCGGCGCCGACACGGTGCTGGTCTGCTCGTCCGTCTCGCCGGACGCGATCGACGACGACGAGCTCGCCGCCGAACAGCTGCACGCGCTCTCCGAGCAAGCGGCCGAGCGAGGACTGCGGATCGCGTACGAAGCGCTGGCCTGGGGCCGCCACGTCAGCGGCTACGAACACGCTTGGCGCATCGTGCGCCGCGCCGCGCACCCCGCCCTCGGCGTGTGCCTGGACAGCTTCCACATCCTGTCGAAGGGCCACGACCCGGCGCCGATCCGCGCGATCCCCGGCGACAAGATCTTCTTCCTGCAGCTCGCCGACGCACCCGAGCTGCCGATGGACGTCCTGCCGTGGAGCCGTCACCACCGGCTCTTCCCCGGTCAGGGCGACTTCGACCTGACGGCGTTCACCGGGCACGTCCTGGCCGCGGGCTACCGCGGCCCGCTGTCCCTGGAGGTCTTCAACGACGTCTACCGGCAGGCCGACCCGCGCCCCGCCGCGGTCGACGCCATGCGGTCGCTGCTGGCGCTGCAGGATTCGCTCGGCGTCCTCGACGTCCCGCCCGCGCCGGCGCTGACCGGCCACGCGTTCGCCGAGGTCGTCACCGACCCGGGCGCGGGCCGGATCCTGGCGTCGCTGGGCTTCGCGCGCACCGGAATCCACCGGACCAAGCCGGTCGAGCTGTGGGAGCAGGGTGAAGCCCGGGTGGTGGTCAACGAGGGCGGCGCGGCCCACGGCGCCGTCGGCGCGGTGGCGCTGGCCAGCACCGATCCGGCGCGCTCGGCCCGCCGGGCGGAGGTCCTGCTCGCGGCGGTCCTGCCGCGGGTGCGCGGCCCGCGCGAAGCCGACCTGGCGTCGGTCGCGGCCCCGGACGGCACCCAGGTCTTCCTCTGCGGCGACGACTGGCGCGACGACTTCGTGCACACCGGCGAAACGGTGGCCGGCGCGGGGATCCTCGGAATCGATCACGTGGCGCTCACCCAGCCCTTCGACCACTTCGACGAGGCGGCGCTGTTCTACCGTTCGGTGTTCGGGCTGACGCCGTCGCCGGTGGCCGAGTTCGCGGCCCCGTTCGGGCTGGTGCGCAGCCGTGCGGTGGCGGCGGGGGAGGTCCGGCTGACGCTGGACAGCGCCCTGGTCCGCCGCGGCGAATGGGCGCCGGCGGTCCCCGAACCGCAGCACGTCGCGTTCGCCTGCGCGGACGCGCTCGCGGCGGCCGCGGCGATGCGGGCCGCGGGCGCACCGCTGCTGGACGTCCCGGCCAACTACTACGACGACCTCGACGCCCGCCTGGATCTGCCGGCCGAGCGGCTGGCCGGGCTGCGGGAGCACTCGGTCCTCTACGACCGCGACGCCCACGGCGAGTTCCTGCACTTCTACACGGCGCTGGCCGGGGCGCGGGTGTTCTTCGAGGTCGTGCAGCGGATCGGCGGGTACCGCGGGTACGGCGTGGTCAACGCCCCGGTGCGGATGGCCGCCCACCGCGCGCGCCGGGACGCGAGAGCGCCCGCCCCACCGGCCAAAACCACTTCACGCGCGTGACCGCCGCCCCGGGAAGCCTTTCCCGGGGCGGTTTTCGTCGCGCGGCCCACGAGCGGCCGCGCGGCTTTCCGCTGTCCTGCGGTGAAAAACGGCCCGGACACCTTCCTATCAGGACGACTTCCGCCGCCCGTTCGTCAGTTCCCGGTAACCATCCGGCTACTGCGCGTACAACTCCCCGGTGCGTTTACAACGTTCCGGCAACCGCCTTGACACCGCCTGTGGTACGTACCACTCTAACCCCAACATTGGTCTACACCATTTGGGGCGCTCGGCCGCGGTTGGCCGGGCAGGGAAAGGACGGCATCGAGTGAAACGCTGGCTCAAGCTGGCGGCGGGCGCCGCCGCATTCACGCTCGCGACCGCAGGCTGCGCGGGCTCCAGCGGAACCGACACGGCCGCTTCGTCGAGCGGCGCTCCCGCGCAGCTCAGCGGCGACGTCACGGTCTGGCTGATGACGGGGTCCGCGCCGGCCACGCTGACCGACGCGCTCAACAAGGAGTTCGAGGCCGCGCACCCCGGCGTCAAGGTCAAGTACGAAGTCCAGCAGTGGGACGGCATCCAGCAGAAGCTGACCACCGCGCTGGCCAGTGGCGCCCCGCCGGACGTCATCGAAATCGGCAACACGCAGACCGCGTCCTTCGCCGCGCAGGACGGCGTGCTGACCGACCTGACCGCGGACAAGGACAGCTTCAACGGCGCGCAGTGGCTGAAGGGCCTCGCCGACTCGGGCACCTACGACGGCAAGGTCTACGGCGTCCCGTTCTACGCGGCCAACCGCGAGGTCATCTACCGCAAGGACATGTTCGAGCAGGCCGGCATCGCCAAGCCGCCGACGTCGAACGACGAGTGGGTCGACGCGATCACCAAGCTGAAGACGAAGTTCGGCTCCGACCCCGACTTCCAGGCGCTCTACATGCCGGGTCAGAACTGGTACGCGCTGCTGTCGTTCATCTGGGACAACGGCGGTGACATCGCCCAGCCCGACGGCAAGAACTTCAAGGCGACGCTGGACAGCGCCGGCGCGAAGGCGGGCCTCGACTTCTACAAGAAGCTCGTCGACACCTCCGGCACCAAGGCCCCGAAGGACGCCGACGAGGCCAAGCCGCAGCAGGCGACCGTGTACGGCGCCGGCAAGGTGGCCATGATGATCGGCCTCCCGTGGGAGCTCGCGACCGCGGCCAAGACCGACGCGAGCCTGACCGGCAAGACCGGCGCCTTCGCGATCCCGAGCAAGAACGCGGGCCAGGCCGCCCCGGTCTTCCTGGGCGGCTCCAACCTGGCGATCCCGGCCAACAGCAAGAACGCCGCCGCGGCCAAGGAGTACATCAAGCTGCTCTCCAGCCCGAAGTACCAGAGCCAGCTCGCCGCCGCCGGCGTGGTGCCCGGCACGTCGACCGACCTCACCGGCCTGGACAAGGACCCGCTGGGCAGCGTGATGGCGAAGGCTTCGGCCAACGGCAAGGCCGTGCCGGCCAGCCCGAAGTGGGGTGACGTGGAGTCCGGCCAGAACCCGGTCAAGGACATGCTGACCGCGTACCTGACCGGCAAGAAGACGCTCGACCAGGCGACCGCCGACGCCAACGCAGCGCTGAACAAGCTCATCGGCGGATGACAGCGACCGCGAATGTGACGATGCCGGCGGGGGCGACCCCGCCGGCATCGCCGCGCGACGCGCGGGCCGAGAAGCGCAGGCGGGGCCGGTTCGGCGACCGGGTGCTCCCGTACCTGCTGCTCCTCCCCGCTCTCGTGGCGATCCTCGTGCTGCTCGCCTGGCCGCTGGTCCAGGTGCTCGCGATCAGCTTCCGCAAGCTCGACATCGGCCAGCTCATCTCCGGCAAGACGATCTGGATCGGCCTCGACAACTACACGAACACGCTCTCGGACCCCGAGTTCTGGACGATCACGGTCCGGACGCTCGTCTTCACGGCGGCGATCGTGGCCGCCACCATCCTCGGTGGCCTGCTGCTCTCGGTGCTCATGCGCCACCTCGACCCGGTCGTGCGGATCATCCTGCAGGTGACGCTCGTGCTGGCCTGGGCGACCCCGGTGATCGCGACGACCACGGTGTTCCAGTGGATCTTCGACGAGCAGTACGGCATCCTCAACAAGACCCTCGACCGGCTCGGGTTCCACAGCTTCATCGGGTTCTCCTGGTTCTCCAGCGGACCCAGCACGCTGACCGTGATCGGGCTGCTCATCGTGTGGCAGGCCGTGCCGTTCGTGACGTTCTCGCTGTACGCGGGCCTGATCGGCGTGCCGCGCGAGCAGTACGAGGCCGCCGGCATCGACGGCGCCAGCGGGTGGCAGACGTTCCGCGCGGTCACCTGGCCCGCGATCCGGCCGATCACCACGATGGTGACCTTCCTGTCGGTGCTGTGGGACTTCAACGCGTTCGCCCAGATCTGGGCGATCCGCGAGGGCGGCCCGGACGGCGGGAGCACCACGCTGGCCGTCGTGCTCTACCTCAAGGGCATCGCGGGCAACCACTTCGGCGCGGCGGGCGCGATCGCGACCCTGATGCTGATCGTGCTGGCGCTCATCACCGGCCGGTACATCCAGCTGCTGGTCCGGACCCCGGAAGGTGATCTGAAGTGAGGAAACCGCTGTCGCAGCGGATCGTGCTGTCGGTCGTCGGCGTCATCGTGGCGCTGCTGATCGTCTTCCCGACGTACTGGATGTTCGTCACGTCGCTGCGCACGCCCGGCGAGATCCTCTCGCCCAAGTACGACCTCATCCCGACGTCGTTCTCGTTCGGCAACTTCGCCACCGCGCTCGGCAAGGACAACTTCCCGGTCTACCTGATGAACAGCCTGATCGTCACGGTCGGGTCGGTGCTGTGCGCGCTGGTCGCCGGGACGCTGGCGGCCATCCCGCTCTCGCGGCTGCGCTTCACCGGCCGCAAGGGCTTCCTGGTCCTGGTCATGGTGGCGCAGCTGGCGCCGGTGTCGGCCCTGTTCATCCCGCTGTTCCTGCTGATGCGGGACGCCGGGCTGCTCAACACGCTGCCGTCGCTGCTGCTGATCTACTTCGCGACCACGCTGCCGTTCACGGTCTGGATGCTCTACGGGTTCGTCAACGGGATCCCGTACGAGCTGGAGGAGGCCGCGATGATCGACGGCTGCAGCCAGACCGGCGCGTTCCGCCGGGTGACGCTGCCGCTGCTCGGCCCGGGCCTGGTCACCACCTCGGTGTTCAGCTTCATCACAGCGTGGAACGAGTACCTGTTCGCGCTGGTCTTCATCCGGGACAAGCAGAAGGAGACGCTGCCGGTGTGGCTGGCGTCGTTCCGCACGGCGTTCGCGACCGACTGGGGTGGCGTCATGGCCGCGTCGGTCATCTACGCGGTCCCGGCGCTGGTGTTCTTCCTGATCGTGCAGCGCAAGCTCGTGGCCGGCGTGGCCGCCGGCGCGGTGAAGGGGTAGCCGGTGACATCCGCCGAGAAGCTCGCCGAAGCCGTCCTCCTGCCCGGGTTCGCCGGGACCACGGCGCCGGACTGGCTCCGCCGCCGGGTCGCCGACGGCTTGGGCGGGGTGGTCCTGTTCGGCCGCAACGTCGTCGACGACGAGCAGGTCGCCGCGCTCACCGCGCAGCTGCGGGGTGAACGCGACGGCGTCGTGGTCGGGATCGACGAGGAGGGCGGGGACGTCACCCGCCTGGACGTCGGCACGGGTTCTTTCGTGCCGGGGCCGCTGGCCCTCGGCGCGGCCGACGACCCGGAGCTGACCACGGCGGTCGCCGCGGCGCTCGGCGAACGGCTGGCGGCCTGCGGCGTCACGCTGAACCTGGCGCCGTGCGCGGACCTGACCCTGGCGGCCGAGGACCCGATCATCGGCGTCCGGGCGTTCGGGTCGGACCCGGCGAAGGCGTCACCGCACGTCGCGGCGTACGTGACGGGTCTGCAGAAGTACGGCGTCGCGGCGTGCGCCAAGCACTTCCCGGGCCACGGTGCGGCGACCGAAGACTCCCACGTCGCGCTGCCGGTGCTGCCCCGGACGGTCGAGGAGCTGCGGGAGATCGAGCTGGTCCCGTTCGCCGCGGCGATCCGGGCGGGGGTGCGCTCGGTGATGTCGGGCCACCTGGTCGTCCGCGCGTGGGGCGAGGAGCCGGCGACGCTCAACCGGGTCGCGCTCACCGACGTCCTGCGCGGCGAGCTCGGCTTCACGGGTGCGGTGATCACCGACGCCCTGGAGATGGGCGCGGTGTCGGGCGCGTACGGCAAGCACGACGGCCTCGGCCGCTCCGCCGTCCGGGCGCTGGCCGCGGGCGCGGACGCGCTGTGCCTCGGCGGTGCGGCGTTCGAACCCGAGCACCTGGACGCGTGCGTGTCGGCGATCGTGGCCGCGGTCGCGGCGGGGGAGCTGCCCCTGGAGCGGCTGGCGGAGGCGGCCGCACGGACGGCGGCGCTGGGCACCGACCCGGCCCCGGCTTCGGTGGGCCCGGTGGACCGGCGGCTCGGCCTCGAGGCGGCGCGCAAGGCGCTGCGCGTCCAGGGTTCGCCTCGGCTGGCCGGACCGCCGTTGGTGGTCGACGTCCAGACGGAGCCGACGATCGCGGCGGGCCCGATGCCGTGGGGCCTCGGCGCGCACCTGGCCGAGCTGGTGCCGGGCACGCGGACGCTGACGGCGACCCCGGACGACGTCGCCGAGGTGCTGGCGGCGGCGCGGGAGGTGCGCAGCGTCGTCGTGGTGACGCGGGAGGCGCACCGGCACCCGCGGGTGCGCGAGCTGCTGGCCGCGTTGTCCACTGTGGACTTCATCCGCGTGGAGACCGGGGTCCCGGGACCGCCTGATGGCGACGGGCCGCGGATCGACACGTTCAGTGGTTCGTACGTGAGCCTGCGCGCGGCGGCCGAGTACCTGGCCTGACCGTTCGTTCCGACGAAGCCCCGCCTTCTGGCGGGGCTTCGTCCTTTTTGCCGCACCTTCACAAGGCGTCAGCGGATTTGTACGGGCCTTGTACCGGCGGTCGCCATGCTGTCCCCACAACGAAATCCTGGAGGGACGGACCCATGAGAATTCGGATCGGGAAGCGGACGGCGGCCGTGGTCGGCGCGGCGGCGGCGATCGCGCTGGCCGGCGCCACCCCGGCCCTGGCGGCCTCGGGCACGGTGCACACCGACTCGGGCATCGCGCTGACCGTGCGGGCGACGCCGAGCACCAGCGGGAGCGCGGTCGGCACCGTGGCCGACGGCACCGCGGTCACCATCTCCTGCCAGACCAACGGCTCGACCGTCGACGGCAAGTACGGCACTTCGGACATCTGGGACAAGGTCGGCAACGGCTACATCAGCGACGCCTACGTCTACACCGGCTCCGACGGCCGCGTGGCCCCGGACTGCGCGGGCTCGACCCTGACCTGCACGACCGCGGGCACCGGGAACCCGAAGACCTGCGCGCAGGCGGTCGCCTACGCCAAGACCCGCGTCCACACGAACGACCTCGACTCCTACGAGGGCTGGTGCGACCGGATCAACGCCCAGAACTACGGCTGGACCGCCTCGGGCTCGGAGACGGCTTACATCCACTGGACCCAGATCCCGGCCTCGTTCAAGCACCCGGGCGACACCCAGGTCCCGGCCGGCGGGCTCGCGTTCTTCAAGAGCAGCGGCGCGGGGCACACGATGATCTCGATCGGCGGCGGCAAGTTCCTGTCGAACGACATCAACGGCTACGGCAGCTACACCGAGACGACGATCGCGCAGATCAAGAGCAAGTGGGGCCAGACCTACCTCGGCTGGTCGCAGCCGTGGTTCAAGGTCAACCACTGACCCGCTGAAGCGGGGACGCGGGTCTCGCCGGCAACTGGGGGCGGCGAGACCCGCCCGGCTCCGGCCACCATCCCCGGCCGGGAGCCGAGCCGTAGCTTTCACGTGAAAGCTCCCACCTGGGCCGTAGCTTTCACGTGAAAGCTCCGCGTGGTCAGCCGCCCGGCTTCAGGTGGTGCAGCACGAAGATCCCACCCACCGCCGGCCGGTCGCGGCGCTCGTGGTCGCTCGCCACGTACTCGTCCAGCACCGCCAGGATCCGCCGGTCCAGCTCCTCGATCTCGTCCGGCGACAGGTGCAGCAGGAACTTCTCGTGCACCGCCACCGACTCGGGACCCGCTGCCCGGATCTCCTCCTGGAAGATCTCGATCGGCGCGAACCGCGTCTGCGCGTCGGCTTCGGACAACGGCCCGTCGAGCCACCACGTCTCGCCGTTCGACTTGTACGGCTTCTCCAACGCCCCGCTCGACCCCGTCCGGACCGGCGCCGGCTCCAGCAAGCCCGCCGCCACCAGTTGGCGGACGTGGTGCAGGACCGTTCCCGGGTCGCGGTCGAGGCGGTCAGCCAGCTGCTTGTTCGTCAGCTCCTCGACCAGGCACAACCGCATGATGCGCAGCCGCAGCGGGTGGCCGAGGGCTTTCGCCTCCTCCGGGGTCGCCGGGCGCCGGTGGCGGGGTTCGGTCATGACCGGAGGGTAGTCCATCGATGGAATCGGCTCCCATCGATGGAGAAAACCCCATCGATGTGCGATCCTCCATTGATGACCACCGCGTTCTGGCGGCTGTGGACCGCCGCGGGCCTGTCCAGCCTCGCCGACGGCGTCCTCAAGGTCGCCTTGCCGCTGGTCGCGGTCGGCTACACCCGCGAACCGGCCCTCATCGCCGGGCTCGCCTTCGCCTTCAGCCTGCCGTGGCTGCTCTTCGCGCTGCTCGCCGGCGCGGTCGTCGACCGGCTCGACCGCCGCCGCGCGATGCTCGCCGCCAACCTCGCCCGCGGCGGGCTCCTCGCCGCCGTCACGCTGCTGACCGTCTTCGGCGCCGGCTCGATCTGGGCGCTCTACGTCGTCGCCGTCGGGGTCGGCTGCGCCGAGACGGTCTACGACACCGCCGCGCAGTCGATCGTCCCGCAGGTCGTCGGGCGCGAACAGCTCGCCCGCGCCAACGGCCGGATGTTCGCCGCCGAGCAGACCGCCAACGAGTTCGCCGGCCCGCCGCTCGCCGGGGTGCTCGCCGCCGCCGGGGTCGTCGCCGCGCTCGTGACGCCGGTGGCGCTGTGGGCCGTCGCCGTCGCCGCCCTGCTGCTCGTGCGCGGCGAATACCGGATTCCCCGCGAGAGCCGCACCACCCTGCGCGCCGACATCGCCGACGGACTGCGTTTCCTGCTGCGCCACAAGGTGTTGCGGACGTTCTCGCTCATGGTCGGCACGTACAACTTCGCCACCGGCGCGACCTTCGCCGTCCTGGTCCTCTACGCGGTCGGGCCCGGCTCGGCGATGGGCCTGTCCGCGCCGGCGTTCGGCCTGCTGATGGCCACGAGCGCCGCCGGCGGGCTGACCGGGTCGGTGCTCGCCGAAGCGGCCGAACGCCGGCTCGGCCGCATCCGCGCGTTGTGGATCTCCTGGTCGGCCGGCGCGCTTTCGGTCGGCACGCTCGCGGTGACCGCGAAACCGTACGCCGTCGGCACGGGCTTCTTCCTCGGCGGCGTGGGCGTCATGGTGTCCAACGTCGTCATGGTGTCGCTGCGTCAGCGCCTCACGCCGGACCGGCTCCTGGGCCGGCTGAACAGCAGCCACCGCCTGGTCGCGTGGGGAACGAAGTCCCTCGGAGCCCTCGCGGGCGGCGCGATCGCCCAGGCTTTCGGGCTGCGCACGGTCTTCGTGGTGATGGCGGTCCTGGCCTTCGCCGTGGTGGCCGGCCTCCGCGTGCTGACCGAGGATCAGAGCGAATGCGTCTCCGCGTAGGCCCAGGACGGTCTCGTCCCCGCGACAGCGCCGCGAACACGATCTGCCCAACCCGGTAAACCGCAAAGCCGGCGGCGTGGGTGCGTACCCGCGCCGCCGGCTCCGGCGAACGTCACGCCCGGCAGGTCCGGCCGCGGTTGACGCAGTTGACCAGCCCGTTCATGATCCGCTGCGACATCACGTTGGCGAAGTCGTCGTGGTCGGAACCCGGGTTGTGCTTCTCCTGCGGGAAAGCGTCCACTTTGTACTGCTTCTTGACCTGGATGTCGTGCGGGATGTCGTAGGTCAACGAGATCTGCAGCTGCGGAACGGCCTTGAACCCCTTGGCGCACTGCCCGAACTGGTCCGGGAACACGATGTGCGTGCGGTGGTTGGCGCTGTCGGTGTTCTTCCCGTCCCAGCAGCTCGGGAACGTGTGGATCCGCTTGACCTTGCTGTTCTGCGGGCAGATCGGGTACTTGTCCGTGACGCGGTTCTCGAACCCGGTGCACGTCCAGCTCGCCCGGGCGTTGGCCGGCCCGTTGGTCGACACCTTCGCGTCGCCGTAGAGCACGCGCAGGAACTTCGGCATCGCCACGACCTTGCCGACCGGGCTGCCGCGGAAGGTGATCTGGACCTTCTGCGGGCGCAGGATCTTGCCGTCGTTGCCCGGCAGCTCGTTGTTCTCGTCCTGCCCGGGCAGCGCGCCGCCGGGGGCCGAGGTGCTCGGCGGCGGGGTCGGCGTGCCGGTGTCCTTGCCCGGCTTCGGCGCGCACGGTGCGAGGCCGCCGAGGTCCTGCGGCTTCGGCGCGAACCGGGCGATGATGGTGGCGATCCGGTCGAGGATGGCGGCGCGGCGGTCCTTGAGCGGGTTCAGGATCGCGTTCTGCACGAAGTTCGCGCCGCCCTGGCCCTGCGTCGCGGCGATGCGCTGGTTGGCCTCGTCGGTCTGCGTGTCGAGCTGGTCGAGGTTGCCGTCGACCTCGGCCATGGCCTGGTCGGGGACGTCGGTGAGCTTGCTGGCAACGTCCGGGCAGGCGACCTGGACGGTCTTGGCCTCCTGGTCGGCCTGCGCGCGGTCGCCGTCGGGCTTCTTCGCGGGCTCGTTCTTCTCCTCCTCGCCGGTGTCGATGCGCACGACCGGCCAGAAGTAGGCGGACTTGTCGCCGTTGCGGCACGTCGTGCCGGCCTTGACGAGGCTCTTGTTGTTCGAGTCGGCGTTCGTCGAGAGGTTGCCGACGTAGTCGTGCAGGTGCTGGGCGCCGTTGCGGACGCCGGGCTGGGCGATGAAGTTGTCGGGGTTGAAGTGGCCGTTCTCGTTGCGGCCGCAGTCGACGGTGAAGGTGCCGGTCGACGCGCCGTAGACCGGGCGCGGGTCGAACTGGTTCGGCTGGACCTTGAGGATGTCGACGAAGAACGCGGGGTTCGCCTCGTCGGCGCTCGCTTCACCGGTGTTGCCGGTGGTCGTCGCGACGACGATGCCGCCGACCGCGATCGCGAGCGCGAGGCCGCCGGTCGCGATCTTGGTTCTGCGGGAAATGCGATGGCGCCCTTGGGTGCGGGACATGGATCCTCCGGGGTGTCGGGCTGGCGGGAACGCGCGACACTGGCGGTGCGAGCCCAGGCTCGTACCCACCAGGTACTGCGTCGGCGGGACGGAACGATTTCCGCGCCGGCCACCGACCCGACATCGATGGGTGCGCGGCCACCTGCCCGTGGCCACGCCGTCAACCGGCTGGTTATCGTTCCGTGATGGAAGCTACACCGGGGTTTGACACCGGGCAAGAAGAGATTTCCGGCAATCACGAACCGTCATTTCGTGTTCTCGTCTGCGTAGTCGCGAGTGGCTGCGAAAAGGTGCGAGAAATCAACGAAGAATGGCGGACGCGGAAAAAGCGGGCGCGACGGCCCGCGACTGGATCACGCTGGATCGCCGCGCGTGTCCCTCTCCGGCGTACTCGGGTGGTGCGGCCATCCTGGGCCGCTGAGCTGGGCGTTGTCCAGCTTCCGACGGTGTGGCGAAAAACTTTGAACCGACTTGAACCCGCGTACGTATCCCTGGGTGAGACCTCGAGAATGCCCATCGACCGAAATGCCGCGGCGGACTTGTCAGCGCAGGGTCGCCGGGACCGCGGGAATTGCCGCCAGTGCCGAGTCCAGCCGGTGGCCGACCGCCAAACCGACCTGGTCGCGCAGTTCGGCCAGCTTGTCCACGTCAATGCCCGTCGCGATGCCTTCGTGGTGGAAGAAGTCGACGAGGTCGTCCGTCGCCACGTTGCCCGACGCCCCCGGCGCGAACGGGCAGCCGCCGAGACCGCCCAGCGCCGAGTCGAAGCGGCGGATGCCGAGCGACAAGCCTTCCCACGCGTTGGCCGCGGCCCGGCCGTAGGTGTTGTGCAGGTGCAGGCCCAGCGGGACGTCCGGCAGCTCGTCGCGCACCGCGGCGACGGTCGCGCGCAGCTGGCCCGGCCGGGCCGCGCCGATCGTGTCGGCGAGGTGGACGACCCGCGCGCCCAGCTTCCCCAGGCGGGCGGCCACGTCGGCGGTGCGGTCGGGGTCGGTGTCGCCGTCGAACGGGCAGACGAACGCCGTCGCGACCGAAGCTTCGATGGCCACGCCGGCTTCGGTGAGCAATGCGGCGCACCCGGCCAGCCGCTCGAGCGCCGCGTCCGTCGGGACGCCGGCGTTGGCGACGCTGTGCCCGTCGCTGGCCGAGACGACCAGCCGCACCGAACGCGCGCCGGCCTCGATCGCCTGCCGGGCGCCGCGTTCGGTGAAGACGAGGGTGTGCAGGACCGCCGGCGCGTCCAGCAGCGTCTTCAGCACTTCACCGGTGTCGGCCATCTGCGGCACCCGGCGCGCGGAGACGAACGAGCCGACCTCCAGCGACCGCACCCCGGCGTCGACGAGGCCGCGCGCGAGCCGCACCTTTTCGTGCGCGGGCACGGTGATCGGCTCGTCCTGCAGGCCGTCGCGCAGCACGACCTCGGTGAGGAGGACTTCGGTCATCAGATCACTCCAGACTCGCGGAGGCGGGTGACCGCCTCGCCGGTGACGCCGAGCTCGGCGAGCACGGCCTCGGTGTGTTCGCCCAGCTCCGGCCCGAGCGTGCGGGTCCGGCCGGGCCGTTCGGTGAGCGCCGGCACGATGCCGGGGAAGGTGACTTCGGTGTCGTGGCCGGGCACCCGGTGTCGCTCGTGCATGCCCCGGGCCTCGAAGTGCGGGTCCTTCGCGATGTCGGCGGCGGTCAGGATCGGTCCACAAGGGACGGACGCCGCGCGCAGCGCGGCTTCGGCGGCCTCCTGGGTGAGTGTCGCCGCCCACGCGCCGATCGCGTCGTCGAGCAGGCCGGCGTGGGCGACCCGGCCGGCGTTGTCGGCGAACCGCGGGTCGGCCGCCAGGTCGGCGCGGCCGACGGCGTGCATCAGGCGGCGGAAGATCGCGTCGCCGTTGCCGCTCACCACGATGTACTTGCCGTCGGCGCAGCGGTAGGTGTTGGACGGCGCGACCCCGGGCAGCGCGGAACCGGCCGGCCCGCGCGTGACGCCGAACGCGTCGTAGTCCGGGATCAGCGACTCCATCAGCGAATAGACGGCTTCGTACAACGCGACGTCGACGACCTCGCCGGGAGTGGAGCCCGGCTCGCGCTCGCGGCGGAGCAGGCCCATCAGCGCGCCGATCACCGCGTAGAGCCCGGCGACGGAGTCGGCGAGGCTGACCCCGACCCGCGTCGGCGGCCGGTCGGGGTAGCCGGTGAGCGCGCGCAGGCCGCCGATCGCCTCGGCGACGCCGCCGAAGCCGGGCCGGTCGCGGTAGGGGCCGGTCTGGCCGTAGCCGGAGACGCGCACGACGACCAGCCGCGGGTTGAGCGCGCGCAGCTCGTCCGGGCCGAGGCCCCAGCGTTCGAGGGTGCCGGGACGGAAGTTCTCCAGGAGGACGTCGCTGCGCTCGGCGAGCGAGCGGACGAGGTCCTGGCCTTCGGGGCGGCGCAGGTCGACGGTCACCGAGCGCTTGTTGCGGCCGAGCGTGCGGAACAGCAGCGACGTGTCGCCGTCGTGCAGCCGCCAGCGCCGGAGCTCGTCACCGGTGCCGGGGCGCTCGACCTTGACGACGTCGGCGCCGAAGTCGGCCAGGAGCCGGCCGGCGGTCGGCGCGGCGATGAAGCCGCCGAGCTCGACCACCCGGATGCCGGCGAGAGGTCCGGTTTGCTGACTCATGCCCGACTCCAAACCACGATGTGAGTTACAAACCCAGAATACGGGCGAGTGTCGAGGAGTCAACAGCGTGACGCCTGGATAGACTGTGTGGCACACCACGGCACGGGGCGGGGCGATGGCAGAGGAAGAACGCAGTGGCACGACGCCGGTGCTGGTGCTGAGCAAGTTCAAGCAGATCCTCGAGTCGTTCACGATCGACAACCCCGAGCTGACGCTGCAGCAGATCACCCGGTCGACCGGGCTGCCGGCGAGCACGTGCCAGCGGCTGGTGCACAACCTGGTCCGCGAAGGCTTCCTCGACCGGTACGACGACACCTACCGCGTCGGGCTCGGCCTGGTCCGCTGGGCGGCGCCCGGCACGTTCGGCCTCGACCTGGTCCGGCTGACCCGGCCGGTGTTGCAGCAGCTGCGGGACGAAACGGGCGAGACGGCGTGCCTGTACGTCCGCGACGGCGCGTACCGCACGGTGATTTCGCTGGCGGAGTCCCGGCACCCGGTGGTGCGGCTGTTCGTGGTCGGCATGGTGATGCCGCTGCACGCCGGTTCGGCCGGGAAGGTGTTCCTGGCCTGGGACAAACTGGCGGTCAAGGACGCCATCGGCCACGGCCTGGCCCGGTTCACGCCGCGGACCGTCGTCGACATCGACCTGCTGTCCGAGCAGCTCGGGCAGATCCGCGAGGCGGGTTACGCGGTGAGCTTCGAGGAACGCGACCTCGGCGCGGCGTCGTTGAGCGCGCCGGTGTTCGGCCTGAACGGCGAGGTCAGCGCGGCGATCGGGATCGGCGCGCCGACGCAGCGGTTCACCGCGGCCGACGTCCCGCGGCTGGCGCCGATCGTCGTCGAAGCGGGCCGGCGGGCTTCCGAGCGGCTCGGGTACCGGCCCGGCGTGGAGCGCGTCGCCGCTCTCTGATCTTCGCCGGCGCCCGATTCGTGCCGAAGACCGCCTTGTTGCCCGTTGACGGGTTCGGACGCGCGCTCGTCCGTCCTTGACTCCACGCGGCTGCCGTCACATTATGAGTCGGCCAACCACATGGTGGAGATGTCAAAGGAGACGACGGATGGCGAACATCCCCGACGCCGCCGTGCCGGACACCGGCACGATCGCGGGCCGGCTCGACCGGCTGCCCATCACCCGCACGCACCGCCGGGCCACCGTCGCCGTCGGGCTCGGCCTCTTCTTCGACTTCTACGAGGTCTTCCTGACCGGCGTGCTGAGCTCGGTGCTCGTCGAGGAGTTCTCGCTGACGAAGGCGGAGCTGCCGCCGCTGCTGGCGTCGACGTTCGTCGGCATGTTCTTCGGCGCCCTGCTGCTCGGACGTCTCGCCGACCGGTTCGGCCGCCGCGGCGCGTTCCTGCTCAACCTGGGGCTCTACTCGCTGTTCTCGCTGCTCGGCGCGTTCAGCGGCAGCGCGCTGATGCTGCTGGTGACGCGGTTCTTCGCGGGCATCGGGCTGGGCGCGGAGCCGCCGCTGGCCGACACCTACCTGACCGACCTGCTGCCGGCCCGCAAGCGCGGCCGGTTCATCGCGTGGGCGTACACGCTCGCGTTCTGCGGCTTCCCGGTCGTCGGGTTCCTCGCCCGCGGCCTGACCGAGCACGAGATCCTCGGCATCGCCGGCTGGCGCTGGTTGTTCGTGCTCGGCGCGCTCGGTGCGGGTGCGGTGTTCCTGCTGCGGCGCGGCCTGCCCGAGTCGCCGCGGTGGCTGGAGTCGGTCGGCCGCTCCGAGGAGGCCGAGCACCTGGTGGCGGGCATGGAGGCCGAAGCCCGCGGCGGCGTCGACGAAACCCCGGCCCCGCCGCGCGGCACCACCCGCAGGCGCGCCGCCGCCCCGGTGCGCGAGCTGTTCGGCCCCGCCCTGCGCCGGCGCACCGGGATGATGGTCGTGTTCCACGTCCTGCAGACCCTCGGCTACTACGGCTTCGGCACGCTCGTGCCGCTGGTGCTGGCCGCGAAGGGGTACGCGGTCTCGCAGTCGCTGCTCTTCGCCGCGCTGACCTACCTCGGCTACCCGGTCGGTTCCGCGCTGTCGCTGCCGATCGTGGAACGCGTCGAGCGGAAGTACCTCGTCGTCGGCTCGGTGCTGGCGATGGCGGTGTTCGGCATCGCGTTCGGCTACGCGGGTTCGATGGCGCTGATCCTCGTGTTCGGCTTCCTCTACACCGCGACGAGCAACCTGTTCTCGAACGCCTACCACATCTACCAGGCCGAGATCTTCCCGACGGCGCTGCGCTCGACGGCGTCCAGCGGAACGTATTCCCTGTCCCGGCTGGCGAGCGGCGCGATGCCGTTCGTGCTGGTGCCACTGCTGAACGCCCACGGCCCGACGACGCTGTTCCTGGTCGTGGCGGGGGCGCTGGTGGTCGTCGCACTGGACGTCGCGGTCCTCGGCCCGCGCACGACGGGCCGCCGGCTGGAGAACGTCAACGACGAAGCCTTGCCGGCGCGGTGACGCTCGCCGGAGCCGTCACGGCGGTTCCGGCGTGGCGAGCAGCTGTCGGCGGCGCTCACCGACGAAGCCTTGCCGGCGCGGTGACGGCCCGCCGGGACGCCACGGCGGTTCCGGCGCGGGCGGCCTCGGCTTCCGCGGGGAGGCGGTCTCGGCGTGGGGAGCAGCTGTCGGCGGCGCTCACCGACGAAGCCTTGCCGGCGCGGTGACGCTCGCCGGAGCCGCCGGATCGGAGCAGGCCAAGTCCCTCGATCCGGTGGCCCCGGGCCGCCACCCGCTCTTCAGGACACCTCGCGCTTCTGGGCCAGCAACCCGCGCCGCAACGTCGTGAGCGCGCGGTGCTGGGCCACCCGGACCGCTCCCGCGCTGCTCAACCCGACCGCCGTCGCCGTCTCCTCGGCCGACAGGCCCAGGATGATGCGCAGCACCAGGATTTCGCGCTGGCGCGGCGGAAGCGTGTCGAGCAGCCCCTCCGACCAGTCCAGTCCCGCGGCGCGCTCGACCTCCTCGCCCGTCGGGTCCGGGCCGGTCCAGCGGTCGGCCGGGAGCTCGGCCACCGGGCTCGTGCGGTCGCGCGCCCGGCGGCGGTGGAAGTCGGACACCTTGTGCGCCGCGATGCCGAACACGAACGCCAGGAAGCCGTCGGCCGCGTAGCGGTACCCGGGCAGCGCGCCGACGACCGCCAGGAGCACGTCCTGCGCGCAGTCCTCGGCGTCGGACGACCCGTCCTGCCACGTGCCGAGCCGGCCCAGGCAGTAGCGGAACACCATCGGCCGCAGCGCGCGCAGCACCCCCGCGACCGCGGCGCGGTTGCCGGTCATCGCGGACCGGACCAGCTCCGGATCGAGGCCGAACGTCGCGGGCTCGCCCGCGGCGGACTGCGGCGGCATCGGATCTTCACCTCTCGTCGGCGACTGACCGTCACGACGCTAGGTCACCCGGAGTGGTCGCCACACCGGCCGGGCGGCCGCCACGACCCGGGTCTTCCGGCCCTGGTGCCTGCCATCGGCGATGTGCCTGCCGGGCCCGCGCGGCGGCGGCCGGGCCGAACGGCCCTATCGGCCGCCCCGGCCCACCGACCACGCTGGTGGCCGGGGATTTTTCACAGGAGAAACACAGGGAACGCGATGGTGGACGACGTGGGCTTCGGGCTGCTGCTGGACCGGCAGCAGTGCCTCGCCTTGCTCCGGACGGCGAGCCTCGGGCGGGTGATCTTCACCCACCGGGCCATGCCGGCCGTCCGGCCGGTGCGGTTCACCGTCGTCGACGACGCCGTCGTGTTCGCCGTCCCGACCGGAAGCCCGCTCTACGCGGGCGCCCGCGACGCCGTCGTGGCCTTCGAAGCCGACGACTTCGCCGCCGACTTCGGTGCCGGGTGGTACGTCAGCCTCCTGGGCCGGGCCACCGAGTCGCCGGTCGACGACGCCGGCGTCGCCTGCCTCTGCCCGTGCCCGGCCCTGTCCGGCCGCCGTTTCCTGCGGATCCCGGTCGAGGCCATCACCGGCCACCGCATCAGCTGCCACGCCGAGTAACAAAGCCACTCCGCCGATCGACCCACCGGATGGACGAACCGGATTGGGCCGACGCGGGCAGTCACCTGTGGGACCCTTGACGGCCCGAGGAGACCCTCGGGAGCGGACGGACACGGGGTCGGCGGTCAGTGGCGGACGAAATCGGCATGCCGGCGATCCTGGCCGCGGTGGCCGGGATCGCGCGCGAGCTGGAGGTGCCGGCGGTGCTGGGCGCCGCGGTGTCGGTCGTGTGCGACCTGCTCGGCGCCCCGCACGGCCGCGTCGAGGTGACCGGCCCGGAGGGCGCCGTCGCCGAAAAGGGCCGGCCCGGCGGCAACGGCGTCGTCGAGCTCCCGGTGCGGGCCGGGCCGAAGGTGTTCGGCTCCCTCGCGGTCGAACCGCCGGCCGACCGCGAATTCGGCCCCCGCGAACGGCAGGTGCTGGGCGCGCTCGCCGCGGCGACCGCGATGGCCGTCGACAAGGCCGTCCTGGTCGGGCAGATGCGCCGCCGCGAACGCTGGCTCGAAGCGTCTTACGACGTCACGCGCGCCTTGCTCGCCACGAAGGACTTCCACGCCACGCTGCGGCTGATCGCTGAACGCGCGCGGGTCGTGGCCGGCGGCACGGCCGGTGCGATCGCGGTGCCGGACGGGCCGGGGCGGCTCGTCTTCGACATCGTCGAGCCGCCGGGCGAGGACGCCGACCGCCTCACCGGCGTGACCGTGCCGACCGAAGGCACCGCCACCGGCGTCGCGTTCGCCACCCGCCGCCCGGTCGTCGTGCGCGACTACGGCGAGCGCGTGCAGGAACAGCAGCGCGACCGCGCCGGGTCGATGCCGGCGATGATCAAGGACCTCGACTCGGCGATCTCGGTGCCGCTGATCGTCGGCGAGGAGACGCTGGGCGTGCTGGTCGTCGCGAAGTTCCGGGACAAGACGCCGTTCACCGAAGCCGAAGTGCAACTGGCCGAAACCTTCGCCGGGCACGCCGCCCTGGCGGTCGAGTTCTCGCGGGCCCAGGACGCGCGCCAGCAGCTGGCGGTGTTCGAAGACCGCGACCGGATCGCCCGCGACCTGCACGACCTGGTCATCCAGCGGCTGTTCGCCACCGGGCTCGGGCTGGAGGGGGTCAGCCGGCTGATCGCCGAGCCCGCCGTGGCCGGGCGCGTCGCCGGCTTCGCGCACGACCTGGACGGCACGATCCGCGAGATCCGCAACAGCATCTTTTCCTTGCAGGCGCCCGCGCAGGCGCAGGGCAGCCTGCGCGCGGAGCTGCTGCGCGTGGCCGTCGACGCGCGCGACACGCTGGGCTTCGAGCCGCGCGTCGGCTTCGACGGGCCGCTCGACGCGGCGGTGCCCGACGCCGTGCGGTCCGACCTGATCGCGTCGCTGCGGGAGGCGCTGACGAACGTGGCGCGGCACGCCGGGGCGACGTCGTGTTCGGTCGAGGTCACCGTGGACGCCGCCGGCCGGCGGCTGATGCTGGCCGTGCGCGACGACGGGACGGGACCGCCACCCGGGCCGGGCCGGGTCAGCGGGCTCGGCAACCTGGCCGCCCGCGCGGCGCGGTGGGGCGGGAACTGCGCGCTGGCGGCCGCCGAGGGTGGCGGCTCGCGTTTGGAATGGACCGCGGAGCTGCCGGCGCGGACCGGCGAGCAGGGGAGTGGGCGATGACGATCTCGGTGTTCCTGCTGGACGACCACGAGCTGGTCCGCACCGGGTTGAAGACCGTCTTCGAGTCCGAGCCGGACATCGAGGTGGTGGGCGAGGCGGGGACCGCGGCCGAGGCGCTGGTCCGGATCCCGCAGTCGCGCCCGGACGTGGCGATCCTCGACGTCCGGCTGCCCGACGGCCAGGGCGTCGAGGTGTGCCGCGAAATCCGCTCGACGGTCGCGCCGCCGCCCGCGTGCCTGATGCTGACGTCCTATTCGGACGACGACGCGCTCTTCGGCGCGATCATGGCGGGCGCGGCCGGGTACATGCTGAAGCAGGTGTCGGGCCGGTCCCTCGTGGACGCCGTCCGCACGGTCGCCGTGGGCGGGTCGCTGCTGGACGCCACGCTGACCGCGTCGGTGATGAACAAGCTGCGCGGCGCGGACGTCGCGGCGCCGGACCCGCGGTACGAGCAGCTCAGCCCGCAGGAGCGGCGGGTGCTGGACCTGGTGGCCGAGGGCCTGACCAACCGGCAGATCGCCGAGCGGCTGTTCCTCGCGGAGAAGACGGTGAAGAACTACGTGTCGTCGGTGCTGCACAAGCTCGGGGTCGAGCGGCGCACCTCGGCGGCGGTGTACCTGTCGCAGCGACACGCCGACGGCGGCCGTTCAAGCTGATCGCACGCCCACTCGGCGCAAACCCGTGGGGCATCCGACGTATCTGGCCGCGGATGCGATACACCTGACGGGTGACGCACGAATTGTCGTGCGCGGCAGAGGGGACAGCATGTCGGGGATGTCGAGCGGGGACTACGTCACGCAGCAGATCCGGGCACTGGCGAGAGCCGTGCGCAGCGAAGGGGCCGGGGGCGTCGGCACGCGCAGCTTCCAGCTCGCGGAGCACCTGGCGGCGGAGGGAGGCGTCCACCGCGGCGACATCCTGACGGCGACGGCGACGCTCCTGGCGATGACGGCGTGGTGCGACGGCGAGGCCGAGGCGGCCCGCCGCTTCGCCGAGCTGGCGGGCGAAAACGACGTCGAATCGCGTGAGCTGGTGGGGCACCTGCTGTGCCTCGAGATCGGGGCCGAAGAGGGCTGGCTGCCGGACGAGCAGGCGGAGGCGTTGCTGGAGTACGCCCGCCGCGCGCGCCGGGGCGACCTGGCTTTACGGGTCCGGGCGATCGCCGGCAGCCGCGGCGGCCGCCACCGCCGGGACAACTGACGCGACGACCGGTCGTGAGTGGGAAACAGTGTCGGAACACTGTTTCCCACTCACGACCTCGTAGCCGGCGCGGCTAGCTCGGGAGGGGACGGGCCGGATCGGCGAGGGCGTCCGCGTCCACCGTCCGTCCACTGCGGATCAGCTCGCGGACCGCGTCGAGGCCCTCGTCCCACTGGTTCACGTGCAGGCCCGCGACGACCCGGCCGCCCGCCAGCCAGAACGCGTGGAACGCCTCGTCCGACCCGCGGGTGACCACGCGGTCGTACCCGCCGGGCGGGAACCAGCCGGTGAACTCCATGCCCACGTCGTACTGGTCGGAGAAGAAGTACGGCAGGTCGTCGTAGCTCACTTCGCGCCCCAGCATCGACAACGCCGCCGCCGGGCCGCCGTTCGTGGCCGCCGCCCAGTGCTCCACGCGGATCCGGCGGTCGTACGCCGGGTGCCACGCGCTCGCGACGTCGCCCGCGGCGAACACGTCCGGGTCCTCGGTGCGCAGCGAGGCGTCCACGCAGACGCCGTCGTCGACCGCCAGCCCGGCTTCCTCGGCCAGCTGCGTCTCCGGCCGCGCGCCGATCCCGACGATCACCACGTCGGCCGGGATCTCGCCGGCTTCGGTCTGCACCGCGGTGACCGACGCGTCGCCCGCGAAGCCTGTCACGCCGGTGCCGAGCCGCAGGTCGACGCCGTGCTTGCGGTGCAGCTCGGCGAAGAACCCGCCCAGCTCGGGCCCGAGCGTCGCGTGCAGCGGCGACGGGCTCGGCTCGACGATCGTCACCTCGCAGCCGTAGGTCCGGGCCGCGGCCGCGGTTTCCAGGCCGATCCAGCCCGCGCCCGCCACGACGACCCGGCCGCCCGCGGCCAGCGCGTCGCGCAGCCGGTCGGCGTGGGCGAGGCGGCGCAGGTAGTGGACGCCCTTGAGGTCGTTGCCCGGCACGCGCAGCCGCCGCGGCGACGCCCCGGTCGCCAGCAGCAGCTTCGTGTAGCCGAGGCGTTCGCCGCCCGCCAGCTCGATTTCGTGGGCGGCGCGGTCCAGGGCCGTGACGCGCCGGCCGGTCAGCACCTCGATGCCTTGGTCGGCGTACCACTTCTCGTCGTGGACGAAGACCGACGCGCGGTCGTCCTGGCCGAGCAGGTACCCCTTCGACAGCGGCGGCCGCTCGTAGGGCAGGTCCGGCTCCGCGCCGACGAGCATGACCCGCCCGGCGAACCCTTCCGCCCGCAGCGTTTCCGCGGCCTTCGCGCCGGTCAGCCCGGCGCCGGCGATGACGAACGCGTCCATCAGGCACTCACCCCGGTCAGCGCGAAGAACTCCTGGCGGGTCTTGGGTTCCTCCCGCAGCAGGCCGTGCAGCGACGACGTCACGGTGAGCGCGCCGGCCGCCCGCACCCCGCGCAGCGACATGCACAGGTGCTCGGCCTCGATCACGACGCCGACGCCCTTGGGCGCCAGGTGCTCCTGCAGCCAGTCGGCGACCTGCTTGGTCAGCCGCTCCTGCACCTGCAGGTCGCGCGCGAACATCTCGACCACGCGGGCGAGCTTCGACAGGCCCAGGATCCGCTCGCCGGGGAGGTACCCGACGTGCGCGACGCCGCGGAAGGGCAGCAGGTGGTGCTCGCACAGCGACTGCACCGGGATGCTCTTCGCGAGCACGAGCTCGTCGTAGCCCTCGTCGTTGGGGAACGTCGTGAGCTGGAAGTCGCGCGGCTTCAGCATTTCCGCGTACGCGTTGGCCACCCGGCGCGGCGTGTCGCCCAGGTGCTCGGACGACGGGTCCTTGCCCAGGGCGCGCAGCAGGTCGGCGACCGCGCGTTCCGCCGCGGGCAGGTCCATCGCGTCCCGATCGTGGACGACACCCAGGTGCCGCAGCGGCACCGGTTCGCTGACGGGTTCGACGGTCACAGGAAGCCTCCTTCTAAAACCAAGACGTGCCGACGTTAGAAGCCCGCAGGGGTTTTCGTCAACGGTTGTTTGTTTTAGAGTGCTCGGATGCACAAGTCCCAGGCCGGCGCGCTGGCCGCGGTGGCGGCGCTCGACGAGCCGACGCGCCGGCGGCTGTACGAGTACGTCGTCCGGCGCCCGCAGCCGGTCAGCCGCGACGACGTCGCCGCGGCGCTCGCCGTGCCCCGCGCGACCGTCGCCTTCCACCTCGATCGCCTGGTGGAGGAGCAGCTGCTGGTCGTCGAGTACGAGCGCCGCAGCGGCCGCACCGGTCCGGGCGCGGGCCGTCCGGCCAAGCTCTACCGCCGGTCGGATCGCCAGGTGAGCGTTTCGGTGCCCGAGCGGCACTACGAGCTGGCCGGCGAACTCCTCGCGTCGGCGATCGAGGAAGCCGACGAGACCGGCGGTTCGGCGCGCGAGATCCTGAGCCGCCGCGCCCGTGAGCACGGCGTGGGACTGGCGGCTCCGGACGTCGTCGGCGCGCTGGAGGAGCACGGGTTCGAGCCGCGGGTGGAAGGCGACGACGTGCTGCTCGGCAACTGCCCGTTCCAGCGGCTGGCCCGGACGCACACGCGACTGGTCTGCGAGATGAACCTGGGGTTGGTCGAGGGGCTGCTCGACGGGGCGGGCGAGAGCCGGCTGCGGGCTCGGCTGGACCCGCAGCCCGGGTTCTGCTGCGTGCGGCTCGCGCCCGCCTGACGTCAGCCGCGGACGGCGAGGACGAGGAGGAACGCGCCGAAGCCGACGAGGGCCGCCGAGGCGACGCGGTGGAGGCTTCGGCCGCGCAATCGCCTCGCCAGCCGCGTGCCCAGCAGCGTTCCCGCGCCCGCCAGGATCCCCAGCACGGTGCCGAGTCCGAAGTGGACGGACCCGTGTGCCGCGTAGCCGAGCGTCGCGAAACCCACCAGGGGCAGCTGGATCAGCTGGCCGGCCGCGATCGTGGTCAACGCGGGCACGCCGAGGGCCAGCAGCACCGGGACGAGCAGGACGGGCCCGCCGGTGCCGGTCAGCGCCGAGCCGAACCCGACGGCCGCGCCGACCGCGACGGCCGCCGGGGCGGGCAGCTCCCGGGATTCCCGCGGGCGCGCCCAGAGGTTGAAGGCGCCGGAACCGGCCGTCACCACGGCGAGGAAGAGCCAGAGCGCCGTCGCCGGGACGACGCCGTTGACGAGGGCCCCGGCCGCCGCGGCGGGGGCCGCGCCGAGCGTGAGCCACCCGCCGAAGCGCCACGGCATCGCCTGGTGCCGGGCGTAGGCCGCGGTGCCGACGAGCCCGGTGAAGAGGAAGGCCCAGCTGCTGGTGCCCGCCGCCGAGTGGACGTCGAGCCCACCGAGCCAGGTCAGCGCGGGCGGCAGCAGGACGCCGCCGATGCCGATCGCCCCGATGAAGACGCCGACCGGCACGGCCAGCAGCAGAACGACCACCACGACGCCGACGCTAACACGCCGTGAATGGCACATTCACGGACCAAGTGTCCGTGAATGTGCCATTGACGGACTCCTACTTGGCCGGCACGACCCCGAGCTGCCCGGCGACACTCGTCGTGATCGCGCTCGCGCCGATCTCCGTGCCCGGCTTGATCCACGGCTCGTCCGGCTCCGCGCCCGCGACCTGGCGCTCGCCGATGAACTGCCCGGTCACCGGGTCGATGATCAGCTGGCGGATCTCGTGGCGGTCGTCGAGGCCGAGGGCGACGCCAGTACGGCCGTCGAGGTTCGTCTCCGCCGCCAGGACCGTCATGCCCGGGATCTTCGCCAGCGCCCGGTACCACTGCGCGCGCAGCTGCGCCGGCATCACGCCGGCGCGGAGGATCTCGATGCCGTAGTGGAACATCGCCCGGGGCGTCGAGCCGCGGCCCGCCGTCAGCGCCCGCAGCTTCGCGTACAGCGCCGCCGGGTCGTGCGGCAGCGTCGCGTAGAACGCCGGGCTGTCCCAGTCGGCCGGGTCGTCGCACTTCTTGGCCGGCTTGGACTTCGGGAAGAAGTCGCCGCAGCGGCCCTGCCACTGGCCCTGGTCGGTGTCCGTGACCTCCGGGACCGGTGCCTGCGCCTGCGGCACCGAGCCGCCCAGGAACTTCCCGGGGTTCAGGATCTTGCGGTTCTCCTGCCAGACGTCGTGCGGGTCGGCGGGGATCCAGCGGTCGACCTGCTGTTCGGCCAGGTAGGTGTACCCGGTCGTCTGGCCCATCTGGACGCCGCGCTGCACCCACGTGTGCTCCGCGACGAAGCGGAACTGCCCGGGGCCGACGGGCTGATCGGTGGCCCCGACGCTGAGGTCGGCCGCCCGGTTCAGCACCTGCGCCGCCGACATCAGCTTGATGTCGGGCCAGTTCGCGGTCGGGTTCGAAGTGGGCTTCGCGCTCGGCGACGCGGCCCGCGGGACGTCCGGCGCCGGCGTCGAACCGGTCTGGACGACGACGGCCACCGTGACCGCCCCGGCCACGGCGGCGGCGACGGGCACGGCGATCCACCGGCGGGACCGCTTCGGCCGCAACGGGACGACAGCGGGCGCGGCGTCCAGCTCGGCCATGAGCCGCGCCCGGGCGGCGGACAGGTCGGCCGGCGCCTTGCGGGCGTCGCGGTGGAGCAGCTCGAGGGTTTCGTCGAGCTCACGCATGGGGGTTCTCCTCGGTGGGGACGAGCAGGGCCTGGAGGCGGTGGCGGACGCGGTGCAGGCGCGAGCGCACGGTGCTGGCGGGCACGCCGAGCGCTTCGGCGACTTCGGCCGGTTCGAGCCCGGCCCAGGACGTGAGCAGCAGGACGTCACGGTCCTGTTCGGACAGGGCGGCGAGCTCACCGGCGAGGACGCGCAGGCGAGCGGCCGCGTCGACCCGGCCGGCGACCGCGGTGTCGTGGTTCTCCTCCGGACGATCTTCGGCGCCCGCCTTCGCGGTCAGCTGGAAGCCGCGCACCTCCTGGCGCAGGTGGTTGCGCAGCAGGTTGGTGGCGATCCCGTAGAGCCAGCCGCGGATGGGCGCCTGCGCGGGGTCGTAGCTGGCGCGTCTTCGCAGCGCGACGACGAAGGTCTCGGCCACGAGGTCGTCGGCGGCGTGCACGCCCACCCGGCCCGCGAGGTACCCGCGCAGGGGATGGGCGTACTCGTCGAAGAGCCGCGAGAAGACCTCTTTCGGATCCTTCGCGGCGAGGTCGGGCCGGTCGAGCCGTTCCACGATTCTGGTCACGCTACTGGTTGTCGCGACCCCTCGCCCGCGTCCCCGGTCGCCCGCTCGGATGAGACCCACGCCACATCGGGCGAACAGCGGCGGTGGGTGCGGACAACAGGGGGTATGGAGTCGCGAGGCGCGGTGCTGCTGGCCGGGGCGTGCGCGGGGGTGGTGGTGGCGATGCTGGTCGTGGCCGCGGCGGTCCGGCCACCGGCGCCGGCCGCGCCACCGGCCGAGCCGCCGCTGACGACGAGCGTGGCGACGACGGCGACGTCCGCACCACCGGAGTCGACGAGGAAGCGCCCGGCGGCGGGTGCCTCGCGCGGTCCCGGGCGCTCGGTGGCCGGCGCGCCGCCGATCGGGACCGGCGCGGCGGTGGCGGCAACCCCCGCGCCGCCCACCTCGGCGCGGCTCGGCCGGTCCTGACGCGGTCCGCCGAGCCGCTCCCGGGTCGAGGTGGCGGCCGGTGTGGCCCGGCGTCCATCGGTGACGGGCCGTTCGGCGGTACGGTCTCCCCGGTGGTGACGCGCGAGGTGAAGGGGGCCAGGGTGGTGGACCGGGCGAAGCCGGGGGAGCAGGCCAGGACGTCGGCCCCGGGGCCGCGGCAGCCCAGCCTGGCCGACGTCGCCGGCATGGCCGGGGTCTCGCACATGACCGTCTCGCGGGTGGTGAACGAAAGCGGCCCGGTGCGCCCGGAAACCCGCGAACGCGTCCTCGCCGCGGTGCACAAGCTCGGCTACCGGCCCAACACCGCCGCGCGGACGCTGGTCACCGGCCGGTCGGGCACCCTCGGCGTCGTCGCGCTGGAGTCGAACCTCTACGGCCCGGCGAGCACCCTGTACGGCATCGAAAACGCCGCACGCGAGGCCGGCTACGGCGTCGCGATCTGCAGCGTCACCCGGCCGGGCCGGACCTCGATCGGCGACGCGGTGGAAAGCCTGCGGCGCCAGGCGGTCGAGGGGATCGTCGTGATCGCCCCGCACGTGACGGCCGGGCGGGCGCTGGCGGCGGTGCCGGGCGACATCCCGGTGGTCGCGGTCGGCGGCGGCGAGTCGGCGCCGGTGCCGGTGATCTCCGTCGACCAGTACGACGGCGCCCGCCGCGCCACCGAGCACCTGCTCGCCCTGGGGCACAAGACGGTCTGGCACCTGGCGGGCCCGGAGGACTGGCTGGAAGCCCGCGACCGCGAACGCGGCTGGCGCGAGACCCTCGAGCGGCGCGGCCTGCGGGTCCCGGCGGTCGTGCGCGGCGACTGGAGCCCGCGCTCGGGCTACGAGGCCGGCCGGGCGCTCGTCGGCAAGCGCGGGCTCAAGGCGGTGTTTTCGGCCAACGACCAGATGGCGCTCGGCCTGCTGCGCGCGTTCACCGAGGCCGGCATCCGGGTCCCGGAGGACGTCCAGGTGGCGGGCTTCGACGACGTCCCCGAGGCGGCGTACTTCACCCCGCCGCTGACGACGGTCCGCCAGGACTTCATCGAGGTCGGCCGGAAGACGTTCGGGCTGCTGGAGGACCGCATGGCCGGCGGCGACGTCGGCGCGCGGCACCTGGTGCCGGCCGAGCTGATCGTGCGGGAGAGCACCGGCCCCCGCTGACAAACGCCAGGAAAGGGTCGTTCATGTCGTCCGACGCCATGAACGACCCTTTCATGGCCTGCCGGATTGAGTGTTAACGCTAACACAACCGACGCACTGATCCATCCCGGTGTTGTATCTTGACCGCTTCTGTGCGATCGGCAAAGGATCGTGTTCGGTTCAGTGCCGTTCCTGGAGGTCCCCGCATGCGTGCCGTCGTCCGGACCCTGCTCGTCGCCGTGCTCGCCTTCGTCGGGGTGACCGTCCCGCCGGCCACCGCGGCCCCGCCCCCGCCGAAGGCCGCCCACACCGTCACCTACGACGGCTACTCCTTCCTCGTCGACGGCAACCGCACCTACCTCTGGTCCGGCGAGTTCCACTCCTACCGCCTCCCCAGCCCCGACCTGTGGCTCGACATCTTCCAGAAGATGAAGGCCGCCGGGTTCAACTCCACGTCGCTCTACTTCGACTGGGGCTACCACTCGCCGCGCCCGGGCGTCTACGACTTCACCGGCGTCCGCGATCTCGACAAGCTCCTCGACGCCGCGCAGCAGGCCGGCCTCTACGTCATCGCCCGGCCCGGGCCCTACATCAACGCCGAGGTCGACGGCGGCGGCTTCCCGACCTGGCTGTCCACCACCCCCGGCCACACCCGCAGCGCCGATCCCGTCTACCTGAAGTACTCCGACGAGTGGCAGACGCAGATCGACCGGATCATCGCCCGCCACCAGCTCACCGACGGCACCGGCAGCGTGCTCGCCTACCAGGTCGAAAACGAGTACTACAACGGCAACGCCGACGGCCGCGCGTACATGAAGCACCTCGAGGACAAAGCCCGCGCCGACGGCATCACCGTTCCCCTGGTGGGCAACAACAACGGCACCTTCAACGCCGGCGAGGCCGCGCTCGACGTCGACGCCGCCGACTCCTACCCGCAGGGCTTCGACTGCTCCAACCCCACGCGCTGGAACGGCGTCCCCGACATCAGCTACGACCACGTCCCCGGCAAGCCGCTGATCACCGCCGAGTTCCAGGGCGGCGCCTTCGACCCGTGGGGCGGGCCCGGCTACGAGAAGTGCGCGCAGCTGATCAACGACCAGTTCGCGAACGTCTTCTACAAGCAGAACATCGCGGTCGGCGCGACCGGCCAGAGCTTCTACATGCTGCACGGCGGCACGTCGTGGGGCTGGAGCGCGATCCCGCAGAACTACACGTCCTACGACTACGGCGCCGCCATCACCGAAGGCCGCCAGTTCGACCCGAAGTACGACGAGGACAAGCTGATCGGCTACTTCACCCAAGCCGTGACGCCGTTGACCAAGACCGACGGGCTGGCCCAGGCACCGCTGACCGATCCGGCGCTCACCGACACCGCGCGGATCAACCCGGACACCCGCACGCAGTTCCACACCCTGCGTCACACCGATTCGACGTCCACCGCCACGAACACCACCACGATGGCGCTCGACCTCGCCGCGCACGCCGGCTACACCTACGACGACCGCGCCGCCGAGGCCGGGTACACCGGCACCTGGAGCCACGTCGGGCCCGAGGTGAACTACACCGGCGGCGACTACCAGCACACCGAATCGTTCTCCGAGGTCACCGGCGACAGCGTCAGCATTCCCTTCACCGGCACCGGGATCCGCTGGGTGACGTCGAAGGACGGCAACCACGGCATCGCCGACGTCTACCTCGACGACGCGAAGGTCAGCACCGTCGACCTCTACGCGGCGAGCAAGCAGAACCAGGTCACCGGCTACGAGGTCCGCGGCCTGCCCGCCGGGGCGCACACGCTCAAGATCGTCGTCACCGGGCAGAAGAACGCGAGCGCGACCGGGCCGTTCGTCGTCGTGGACGCCGTCGACCTGCTGAGCGGCAGCGGCGACTACTACCCGGTCGTCCCGCAGCAGCCCGGCGCCGGGATCACCCTGAACGGCCGCCAGTCGAAGATCGTCGTCGCCGGCTACGACCTGGGGCGGACGCGGATGCAGTACTCGACGTCGGAGATCATGACGAACGCGACCATCGGCGGCCGGGACGTCGCCGTCCTCTACGGAGACAAGGGCGGACCGGGCGAAACCGTCCTGCGGTTCGCGAAGCAGCCGGCCGTGCAGGTCCTCGGCGGCAGCGCGACGTCCACCTGGGACGCCACCCGCGGCGACCTGCGGCTGAACTACACCCACGACGGCCTGACCCGCGTGCTGGTCACCGCTCCCGGGCAGCGGCCGCTGCTCCTGCTGCTCGCCGACAAGGCGACGGCGGCGACCTTCTGGCGCCAGGACACCGCGGCGGGCCCGGTGCTGGTCCGCGGCACGCACCTGGTGCGGACCAGCGCCGACGACCACGGCACGCTGAACCTGACCGGCGACACCGGCACCGACGGCGCGTTCGAGGTCTTCGCGGCCGAGAAGTCGTTGTCGTGGAACGGTTCCCGCGTCGCGACGCGGCCGACGTCGAGCGGCAGCCTGACCGCCGCCGCGCCGACCGCGAAACCGGTGACGCTGCCCGCGCTGACCGGGTGGAAGCACCAGCAGGAATCACCCGAGAGCCAGCCGGGCTTCGACGATTCGGCGTGGCGGGTGGCCGACAAGGACACCACCAACAGCTCGACCACGCTCGGCACCAAACCCGTGCTGTTCGCCGACGACTACGGCTTCCACACCGGCAACACGTGGTACCGCGGCCGGTTCACCGCCGACGGCAAGCAGACCGGGATCACGGTGTCGAGCCAGAGCGGCGGCCCGGCCGGCGCGTTCTCGGCGTGGCTCAACGGCGTCTTCCTCGGCAGCTCGACGGATCCGCAGCACACTTTCCCCTTCCCGGCGGGATCGCTTAAGCAGGGCGAGAACGAGATCTCCGTGCTGACCGTGAACATGGGCCACGAGGAGGACTACGGCGCGAACAACGGCAACAAGGCCGCGCGGGGGCTCACTTCGGCGCGGCTGACCGGGGCGCCGCTGACGTCGGTGACCTGGCGGCTGCAGGGCGTCCGCGGCGGCGAGACCGGGCTGGACCCGGTCCGCGGCCCGCTCAACACCGGCGGCCTGTACGGCGAGCGCGCGGGCTGGTCGCTGCCCGGTTTCCCCGACGCGCGCTGGACGTCGGCGTCGCTGCCGGCGAAGGACACGACCCCGGGCGTGTCCTGGTACCGCACCACCGCGGACCTGGACCTGCCGCGCGGCCAGGACACCTCGCTCGGCCTGACGATCACCGACGACCCCGCGCGGCAGTACCGGGCGCTGCTCTTCGTCAACGGCTGGCAGCTCGGGCAGTACGTCAACTACCTCGGGCCGCAGCACAGCTTCCCGATCCCGAACGGAATCCTGAACCCGAACGGCCACAACACGATCGCGGTCGCCGTGTGGAACCTCGACGGCAGCACCGGCGGGCTCGGCAAGATCACGTGGACGAACTACGGCAGCTACCGCTCGCCGCTGACCGTGCGGCAGAACGCCTCGCCGGGCTTCGACCCCGCGCGATACGCGATGCCGGCCGCGCCGGCCACGACCGTGGCGCTGACCGCGCCGGACACGGCGTCAGGCGGGCAGCGGTTCACCGCGTCGGCGACGGTCCGGGTGGCCGCGGGCGCCCCGCCGGCGTTCGACGTCAAGCCGGTGCTCACCGCGCCGGCCGGGTGGACCGTCGGCGCGGCCTCCCCGCCGTCGGTGGCGAAGCTCGACGGCGGCGCGGCGGCGACCTTCACCTGGCCCGTCACCGCTCCCTCCACAGTGGACACCTCCGCGCTGAAGGTGGCGGTCGCGTACCGGCAGACCGGACGGGCGGGGACGGCGTCGGACGAACGGATCGTCGGCGCGGTGCCGCCCGCGCCGCCGGCCGGGCAGGTGGCCGTCAGCTCGCTGCCCTTCCTGACGGCGACCAACGGCTGGGGTCCCGTCGAGCGGGACACGAGCAACGGTGAGGCGGGCGCCGGCGACGGCAAGCCGATGACCATCGGCGGGGTGGCGTACGCGAAGGGGCTGGGTGCGCACGCGGCGAGCGACGTCCAGCTCTACCTGGCCGGCGCCTGCACCCGCCTGACCGCCTCGGTCGGTGTCGACGGCGAAACGGGCACCGGCGGCAGCGTGAGCTTCGGCGTTTCGGTGGACGGGGCGACGAAGGTCACGACACCGGTGGTCCGCGGTGGCCAGGCGGCGGTGCCGATCGACGTCGACGTCACCGGCGCGCAGGTCCTGGACCTGCTGGTCGGCGACGGCGGGGACGGCAACGGCAACGACCACGCGGACTGGGCGCTGCCGACGCTGACCTGCGCTACGCCGCCTGCCGGGTGACTTCCGGGAGGGGCCGGACGAAGAACGTCGTCCGGACCTCCCGGCGTTCCTTCCACAGGTGGTACAGCGCGAGCCCGAAGATGACCGAGCCCAGCACGTTCGCGACGAAGTGCCACCAGACGCGGTAGGTGGTCAGGCCGGGACCGGGGTCCACCAGGCCGAAGAACGTCGAGAGACCGATGGCGCGCGAACCGAACGCCACGGACAGCGTCAGGACCAGGTGTTCGAGCCCGTGCAGGCCCTGCATCCAGACGCCCATCTTCGCCCAGCGGCGGGCGCGGGTCTTCAGCGCCCGCCGCGTGATCACCATGACCCCGGCCAGCCCGGCGAGGAAGATGAAGTTGCCGGTGAGGTGCAGCAGTTCCATCCCGAACGTCTTGCGGTCCGGCAGCAGCATCTGCAGGCCGTCGGCGAGGCCGGTGCCCCAGGGCGTCATCCACGCGGCGGAGTTCGGGTGCCCGAGCCAGTAGCCGGCCTGGGCGACGTGCTCCTGGACGTGGCCGAGCTGCCCGAGGACGCCGACGCCGATCACGGCGACCGAGCCGCGGTACACCCACGGCCGCACCGGGCCGCGGTTCGCGTACGCGAGCACCCCGACCGCGGCCCACATGGCCAGCGCCCAGAGCACGAGCAGCGTCGCGCCCGCGACCTCCCAGCCGGACATCGTCCCCATCGGCATGGTCATGGCCGCCTCCCGTCCGCGTCCCGCCCAGGCTAGCCGCGGAACGGGCCGCCGAACGTCTCCGTCCGTGCGGCCGCGAACCGGGCAAAGCGTTGCAGAGCAATGGTTTCCCGCTCAAGACAGGACAAGCCGGACGGCGAGGGCGGTGATCACCGCGCTGGAGACCAGCGCCGTCACCAGCCGGCCCCGCGGTCCCGTGAGGACGCGCCCGAGCAACGCCCCGCCGCCGGCCAGCAGTGCTTGCCAGCTCGCCGACGCGACGGACGCCGCGACCACGAACACGACCTGCTCGAGCACCGACACCGCGTCCCCGGCGCGGTCGCCGACCACCAGGGCGGTGAAGTAGACGACCGTCGTCGGGTTCACCAGCGTGATGCCGAGCAGGCTGACGTACGCGCGGCCCGGCGCGAGCGGGGTCACGGGCCGGGCCGCCGGCGCCCGGTGCGAGCGCAGCGCCAGCACGGCGCCGCGGATCGCCAGCACGACCAGGATCGCGGCCGACACCAGCCGCAACGGCTCCGCGACCGGGGCGATCACGCCCGCGATCGCGGCGCCGCCGAGCACCGCGACCAGCGCGTACACCCCGTCGGCCGTCGCGACGCCGAGCGCCGCGGCCAGGCCGGTCCGCAGCGACGTCCGGGCGGTGAGCGCGACGAGGTACGTCGCGACCGCGCCGACCGGGATCGCGATGCCGTAGCCGGCCAGCAGGCCGGCGAGCAGCGCGCCCGTCACGGCACTGGGGTGATCGACCTCCGCGGGCGGCACGGCTGCTGCTGGACCGGCGCGGTGGTCGCGGCGACGGTCGGCAGGAGCGGTGTGCGGTAAGAGGTCATGCGCAGATGGTGTAGCCGCGGGCCCGGCTGGGCAACCCGATTTCCAGCCGGTGCGCACGGGGCGCCTGTGCTTGAATCGGCCGGGGGACCGGCCGACGCGAGAAAGGGTTTTCACGATGCGGGTCGACCTCAGCGGGAAGACGGCCCTGGTCACGGGGTCCACCCAGGGCATCGGCTCGGCGATCGCGGCGGGGCTCGCCGCCGCGGGCGCGCGGGTCGCGATCAACGGCCGGAGCGAGACCGGGGTCGCGAAGGCCATCGCGCGCCTGAAGGAGGACCAGCCGGACGCCGACCTGGTCCCGGCCCCGGGTGACGTCTCGGACGAAGCCGGCGCCGCCCAGGTCGTCGAAGAGGTGCCGGACGCCGACATCCTGGTCAACAACCTCGGCATCTTCGGCGCGCAGGAGCCCCTCGACATCACCGACGCCGACTGGCGGCGCTACTTCGAGGTCAACGTCCTGGCCGCGGTGCGGCTCACCCGCGCCTACCTGCCCGGCATGACCGGCCGCGGCTGGGGCCGGATCCAGTACATCGCCAGCGATTCCGCGGTCGTGATCCCGGCCGAGATGATCCACTACGGCGTCTCGAAGACGGCGTTGCTCGGGGTTTCGCGCGGGTTCGCCAAGCACGCGGCCGGCACCGGCGTCACGGTGAACGCCGTGATCGCGGGCCCGACGCACACCGGCGGTGTCGAGGACTTCGTCTACGAGCTGGTCGACAAGGACCTGCCGTGGGAGGAAGCCCAGCGCGAGTTCATGAAGGAGCACCGGCCGCAGTCGTTGCTGCAGCGGCTGATCGAACCCGAAGAGATCGCGAACCTGGTGGTGTACCTGAGTTCCCCGTTCGCCTCGGCGACCACCGGCGCGGCCGTGCGCGTCGACGGCGGGTACGTCGACTCGATCGTGCCGTAGGCCCGCTCCCGCCCGGGCGCACGGGGGAGACCCGGGTGGGAACGGGGGTTTCGGGGCCGGTACGGGGGCCGCCTCGCGGCGGAAGGCACGACACGGCTCCAGCGCTACCGGTATTCCGTGAAGGCAAGGGGTGAGGCCCGGGGGCACCGCCGTACCGACACCCAGTACAACGCTTCGCCGGTTCCGGTGTTCCGCGGGCGGGAGTGACGTGCGTCGCCGCCGTCCGGGGTACCCCGCGCAGGGGTCGCCCGGACGAGCGCGCCGGCTGTCGCGTCCGGCGCGCGTGGGTCATGATCGTTTTCATGGACCACATCGAGACGCCCGCCAAACCCGCAAGCGGCCTGCGCCGGGTGCTCCTCGCCGCGGCGGCGGGCGCGTTGCTCGCCGCCGCGGCCTGGGTGGCGCTCTGGCTCGCCATGCACCTGTGACCTACGGCGTGACCGGGATGTTCGTCAGTCCCGCCGTCGCGTTCGCGACCGTGTTGGACGCGTACACCACGTTCGGGTTCGCCGCGCACTTGGACACCGAGCTGATCTTGATCGCGTAGGCGCCCACGCCGCCGAGATCCGACTTGTTGCCGCGCCACACGTTCCCGCAGCCGTTGTCGAACGACGGGGACGTGCTCGTGTTGTGGTTCTCGTAGCCGTTGGCGAACACCCCCGGCGACGCGAACGTGCCCGTGTTGTTCTCGATCGTGTAGCCGATCCCCTTGACGTCGATCCAGGAGTCCGCCGAGTTCTCGCCCGAGATGCCGCGGCCGTCGAACGTGTTGCCGCGGATGACGCCGTCGAACGTGCCTTCCTTGACGTCGATGGGTTCCGCCGCGATGAACGGGCCGATGTGGTTGTCCAGCACCTGGATCCGGTCGCCGCGGTCGACGCCGCCGGAGTTCCCGTGGCAGGCCCAGTTCGAGTTGGCCGAGCCGAGGTAGACGCCCTCGCCGTAGCCCGGCTGCACCAGCCCGGTGTAGGTGATCGTCGAGTTCTTCAGCACGCTGTCGGCCGACGAACGGCGGAAGTGGATCGCCTCCTCGTCGACGTGGTTGACGTTCACGCCGTCGATCGTCGTGTGCGGCGAGTCGTCGGCGACGATGCCCTTCTTCGACTCCTGCACGGTGAAGCCGACGAGGTTCCAGTACGGCGCGCCGGAGAGCCAGAGGCCGTACCCGGAGTCCCAGCCCGCGGTCGGGGCGGGGCAGTCCGGCGCGTCGCCGCTCGGGCCGTCGTTGATCAGGATCGCGTCCGACGGACCCGAAAGGGTGATCGGCTTGGCCGCCGTGCCCGCCTTCGTCGTGACGAACGACCCGCGGTAGGTGCCGGCCGCGAGCTTGATCGCCTGGCCGGGCGCCGCGTCGGCCAAGGCGGCCTGCAGTTGCGCGGCCGTGGAGACGTTCACGGTGTCCCCGGCCGGCGGGGGAGTCGTGGTGGTCGTGGGCGGTCGGGTGCTGGTCGTCGTCGGGGTGGTGGTGACCGGGCCGCCGCCGGCGCACGGGAGGCCGTTGACCGTGCAGCCGGCGGGCAGCCCGGAGCCGGCGACGTTGAAGCCGAAGTTCGCGGTGGCGCCGGGCTTGACCGTGCCGTTGAAGCCCGCGTTGGTGAACTTGTAGTGCTGCCCGCTTTGCGTCTTGACCGAGCTCCACGAGCTGGTCACCGCCGTGCCGGCCGGCAGGTCGAATTCGACGGTCCAGCCGGTGGCGGGCGCGTCACCGCGGTTGGTGATCGTGTAGCCGGCGCCGTAGCCGCCGGTCCAGATCGACGTCTGCGCGAAGGTGGCGGACAGGTTCGCCGCGGCGGCCTGGGCGCCGACCGCGCCGGTCACCGCGAGTGCGGCCGAGAGGGTGGCGGCGCCGAGGAGGACGGCACGACTGCGTGGGGACACCAAAGGCCTCCGAAAGGGACAGCGGAGGTGTTGCGGCGTACACCCGGACGTTCCCTTTATAGGTGAGCCTCCCGGAAGCGTCAATGGGCTGAATAGCGGTCACATATCTGAATCTGTCAGCCGGTAACGCTCGGCGCACCCGTCTCGAGGTGCCCGCTGAAGCGGCGGAGGAACTTCGGGTCGGCGTCGAGCGTCGCGGACAGGTCGTACCAGCCGTTCCCGTACGCGACCGGGTTCCACTCGTCGGTCACGGTCTGGCCCGCGGCCAGCGCGTACGTCCACGGGCCGTCCGTGCGGTAGTGGTTCGCGGTGATCGTGACGCGCACGGCTGTCGTCCCGCCGTTGCGCATCGTCAGGCGCAGCTTGTTCTCGGTCGTGTAGCTCCCCAGGACGTCGACCCCCGCGCCCGCGCTGTTCGCGTCCCCGGCGAGGACCCAGCGGAACCGGTTGGGGCCGTGCACCGCGACGCCGTACTTGCCGCCGCCGTAGAGCTGGATCCGCCAGGTGTCGCTCACCTGCGCGCCGGGCGCGAGGTCGTACGGCCACGGGCCGTCGGTCTGGCCGTCGTTGCGGTAGGCCAGCAGCTGCACGGCCGCCGTGCCCTGGTTGGCGAACGTCGTGGTGAGGATCTTGCGGTCGGCGCTCAGCGACGTCGCGACCGACGGCCGGTAGGGCAGGGCCCGGGCCGGGCGCGTGCCGTCCTCCTGGACCGGGACCTGCTGCTTCCCGGTCGCCGGCGGGGCCGGCTTCGGCAGCTTCTTCTGGGTGTCGTCGGCCTGCTTGCGCAGCGCCGCGGTGTCCGGCAGCAGCGGGATCTGCGTGTTCGGGGTGCCGAAGTCGAAGCACGTCATGAGGTCGCCGCAGAGCGCGCGTCGCCACGCGCTGATGTTCGGCTCGGCGACGCCGGTCCAGCGCTCGAGGAACCGGATGACCGACGTGTGGTCGGTGACCTCGGAGCTGACCCAGCCGCCGCGGCTCCACGGCGAGATCACCGTCATCGGCACGCGGGCGCCGAGCCCGATCGGCTTGCTGCCGATGTACTCGCTCGCGGTGCCGCTCGGCGCGATCGGCGGGGCGACGTGGTCGAAGAAGCCGTCGTTCTCGTCGTAGTTGATGAGGACCACAGTGGACTCCCACAGCTTCGGGTTGGCCCACAAGGCGTTCAGCACGGTCTGGGTGTACGCGGCGCCGTCGACCGGGCGTGCTTCGGGGTGCTCGCAGTAGCCGTAGGGCGCGACGACCCACGAGACGCGGGGCAGCGATCCGCTCGCGCAGTCGGCCTTGAACTCGGCGAGCACGTGGTCGACGTTCTTGCCCTGGCCCGAATCCGGGCCCCACGTCTTGAACACACTGGCCCGTTGGGACAGCTCGGAGTTGTAGTCCTGGTGGTAGGCCTTGAACAGCCACAGCGGGTTGTCGCCGTAGTCGCCGACGAACGAGCCGCCCGCGTCGCCGACCTCCTTGTTGGCGTACACCTTCCACGAAACGCCCTGCTGCTGCAGGCGTTCCGGGTAGGTCGTCCAGCTGAAGACGGGCTTGTAGTCGGCGGGGTTGTAGTTCGCCGGCCCGCCCGCCCGGCCGTCGGCGTCGATCGTGCCGGTGAACAGGTAGAGCCGGTTGGGCGTGGTCGGGCCCTGCACCGAGCAGAAGTAGTGGTCGCACACCGTGAACGCGTCGGCCAGCGCGCGGTGGAACGGGATGTCCCCCTGGCCGAAATAGCCCATGGTCATCTCGCCCTTGGCCGCGACCCACGCGTTGTTCGCGCCACCGGCGATCGCCTGGTGCTGGTCGGCCCAGCCGTGGCCGAGGTCGCCGAGGTCCTGACCGTCCACTTTGGTCGTGTCCACCCGGAACGGCAGCAGGTACTTCCCGTCGCCGCGCCCGGAATCGGGCTGGTGGAAGACGTCCAGGCCTCCTGGCTGCACGATCGCCGATCGGTCGCCGTAGCCGCGGACGCCTTTCATCGTGCCGTAGTAGTGGTCGAAGGAGCGGTTCTCCTGCATGAGGACCACGACGTGCTCGACGTCCGAGAGGCTGCCCGGCACGCGAGGTTCGGCGAGGGCTTCGGCCATGCCGGGCGGGAGGGCGCCCAGGGCGCCGGCGGCGGCGACCCCGCCGAGGAAGGTGCGTCGGGTGAGCTCGTGCGGGTCGGCCATCACGGGAGCCTCCTGGGGACCTCGGCAGGGCAGCGCCAGCGTAGGTACTCCGAGCCGCTCGGTGACACCGACGAAGGTACGTAATCACACAGCGTGAAGTTCACGCGCTGTTCGGTTCGCGGCCCGCCGGGGTGACACTTTCCGGTGACCCGGAGCTGAACGCGGTCCGGACGGGGAATCTTGATCACCACACACCCCTGACGCGCAGGGGAGATTGCGGAAGGAGAGCACGATGAAGACCCGAATCGCTTCCCTGGCGGCGGCCGCTGCGCTCACGATTTCCGCGGTGGTCGCCGCGGCGGCTCCGGCGTCGGCCGACCCGGTGCCGGGCAGCGCCACCCAGTTCTACGCCTACTGCTCGGTGGACCTGCTCGGCGTACCGGTCGCCTGCACGCCGACCGACGAGGCGCACTCGACGCACATCTGCCAGTACCTGGCCACGCCGCTGGGCATCGGCCTCGACTGCATCCAGCGCTCGGCCGCCTGAGTTGCCCGAAAGTACCCGGTGGTCCGGACCATCGGGTACTCGTCGGAAAATGTCCGACCGGATAGCCTTGTTCTTCGCCATCGACCCGTTCATACTTTGTTGTGTTCGACAACAAATAGGGTGCCGGTGAGCCGCCAGCCGTCGCCCGCGGAACGGAAGGGGCGACGACGATGTCGACCAGGAACTCCGCCCGATGGCGGCGGACCGCCCGCCTGCTGGTGGCGCCCGCGGCGCTGCTCGTGGCCGGTGCCGTGCTGACCGCGCCGCAGAGCCAGGCTGCGCCCGCCCAGACCCTTGCGAGCTTCGGCGACGACTTCGACGGCCCGGCGGGCAGCGGGGTCGACGGCTCGAAGTGGGGCCACGAAACCGGCGACAACGTGAACAACCACGAGCGCCAGTGGTACACCGACGGCACCGCCAACGCGGTACTCGACGGCCAGGGCCACCTCGTGATCACCGCGAAGAAGGAGAACAGCGGGAACAACTGCTGGTACGGCGCCTGCGAGTACACCTCGGCGCGGCTCAACACCTCCGGCAAGTTCACCGCGTCCTCCGGGCACGTCGAGGCCCGGATGAAGCTGCCGCGCGGGCAGGGCATGTGGCCCGCGTTCTGGATGCTCGGCTCCGACATCGGCAGCGTCGGCTGGCCGCAGTGCGGCGAGATCGACATCATGGAGAACGTCGGGTTCGAGCCGAACACCGTGCACGGCACCATCCACGGCCCGGGCTACTCGGGTTCGGGCGGCATCGGCGCGCCCTACGACGGCCCGAACTTCTCCGACGACTTCCACACCTACGCGATCGACTGGTCGCAGGACAAGATCGTGTGGTCGGTCGACGGCAACGCCTACCAGACCCGCACGCCGGCCGACGTCGGCGGCAACCAGTGGGTGTTCAACCACGGCTTCTTCGTGATCCTGAACCTCGCGGTCGGTGGTTACTGGCCCGGTGACCCCGACGGCAGCACCCAGTTCCCGCAGCAGCTCGTGGTCGACTACGTCCACGTGAGCTGAGCGGTCCGGACCAGCGGGACCGGCTCCTCCCCGTGCGCGGCGGAGAGGAACCGGTCCCGCGCCACGTCTTCTGGTACAGAATCCGGACATTCCTGGTTCAGACCTGTCGAACAACCCCGACGGCCCGGCGATCTTCCCCGGACACAGTGACGGAGTGCGCTGAGAAAGCGCCCCGGCACCCGGAGGAGACCCATGGCCCGTACCCGCATCCCACCCGTCGTCGGCGGGATCGCCGCCGCCGTCGCGGTGGCGCTCGCCGTGGCCTGCTGGGTCCTCTTCCCGCCCACCGTCGACGGCTACGCCAGTGCCCGGCCCGCCGTCGACCTCGCGCTGCCGTGGCCCGACGGCGGGCAGGCGAGCGCCGAGGTCCAGGGCCTGGGCTCGCTCGGCAGCCGCGGGGAGCGGCGGCCGGTGCCGATCGCGAGCGTCACCAAGGTCATGACCGCCTACGTGGTGCTCAAGGACCACCCGCTCGCCCCGGGCGACGCGGGCCCGATGATCACCGTCGACGACCAGGCCGAAGCCGAGTCGGCGTCCCGCGAGGAGTCGACCGTGACCTTGCGGGCCGGGCGGCAGGTGAGCGAGCGGGACCTGCTGGCGCTGATGCTCGTGCCGTCCGGCAACAACGCGGCCCGGCTGCTCGCGCGCTGGGACGCCGGCAGCCAGGAGGACTTCGTCGCAAAGATGAACCGCGAGGCCGCCGCGCTCGGCATGAGCGACACGACCTACACCGGTGCCAGCGGGGTCGAGGACTCGACGACGAGCACCGCCACCGACCAGCTGCGCCTGGCGCGCGAGGTGATGCGCAACGCCGTGATCCGCGAGATCGTCGCCACGACGAACCTCCGCGTCGACGGCGTGCCCGGAGTCGTCAACACCAACACCCTCCTCGGCTCCGACGGCGTGATCGGGCTGAAGACCGGTTCGTCGACCGCCGCCGGCGGGGCGCTGATGTGGGCGGCGAAGGGCCCGGGCGGCGCGCTCATCCTCGGCGTCGTCCTGCACCAGAACCCCGGCGGCAGCCCGGCGCAGGGGCTGCGGGCCGCTTTGGAGAACAGCCGGACGCTCATCGCCGCGATCCAGCGCGAACTGCCGGCGGCCACGCGATGACGGCGGTGCTCGAGACGGCGCCGGACCGCGGAACCTGGCGGCGTGGCCGCGTGATCGCGGCGTTTTCCGCACTGACGGCGCTTCTGCTGCTCGCGCATCGACTGGTGCCCAACTGGGTCGGCAACGCCGGCAGCCTGCTGGAGACGTTCCTGCCGTGGACCGCCCTGCTCGTGCTCCCGCTGCTCGTGGCGGCGCTGCTCCGGCGTTCGGCGCTCGCGCTCGTTTCGCTGCTGCTGCCGGCGCTGGTGTGGGGCGGGTTCTTCGGCGGCAGGTTGTCCGACAAGACCGAAGCGGGCGGCGACCTGACGATCGTGTCGCACAACGTCAACGACGAGAACCCGGACCCGGCCGGCACCGCGCGGGCGCTGGCCGCGACCGGCGCGCAGGTGATCGCCTTGGAGGAGCTGAAGAAGTCCGAGATCCCGAAGTACGAAGACGCGCTCGCCGCGGCCTACCCGCACCACTCGGTGCAGGGCACGGTCGGGATCTGGAGCACTTTTCCGCTGGGTGACACGAGACCGGTCGCGATCATGCCGTGGACCCGCGCGCTGCGGACCACAGTGGACACTCCGAAGGGCCCGGTGGCGGTGTTCGTCGCGCACCTGCCCTCGGTGCGCGTCCGGCTCGACTCGGGCTTCACGGCGAACGGCCGCGACGAAGCGATCGGCCTGCTCGCCGACGCGTTGGCGGGAGAGCGGTCGTCGCGCACGGTGCTGGTCGGCGACTTCAACGGCACGGCGGACGACCGGGCCCTGGAGCCGATCACCGCGCGGCTGCGGTCCGCGCAGGAGCAGGCCGGCGACGGCTTCGGCTTCAGCTGGCCGGCCGGGTTGCCGATGGCGCGGATCGACCAGATCTTCGTGGCGGGGGTGCGGCCGACCGCGTCGTGGACCCTGCCGGCGACGGGCAGCGACCACCTCCCGGTGGCGGCTTCACTCGCCCTCTGACCCCCCGGTTTGTGCACCTGAACACCCCGCTCACGCCCCTTCCGGTGAATTCCCCACGGCGCCCTCCGCTGGTCGGCGGCGGTGCCGGGCGCTGAACGCACGTGACTAGACCGTTACGCGACCCAGGCTTGACCCCGCCGGTGTTATCGCTAACACTGACTCCTCGCCGCCACCCGAACGGGTGACGGTGACCACTGTGACTGCCACAGCGAAGCGAGCGGGAAGGGGATGCCGGTGGCCGAACGACCCCGCTCCGGCGGCCCCGTCAGGGTGACCGCCGGCACGCGGCAGCCCAGCCTGACCGACGTCGCCGGCGTGGCGGGCGTGTCGCACATGACCGTCTCCCGGGTCATCAACGGGACCGGCCCGGTGCGGCCCGAAACCCGCGCCCGGGTGCTCGCCGCGATCGAGGAACTGGGCTACCGCCCGAACTCCGCGGCCCGCGCGCTGGTCACCGGGCGCACCGGGACGCTCGGCGTCGTCGCGCTCGAGTCCAATCTGTACGGTCCGGCCAGCACGCTCTACGGCATCGAGAACGCCGCCCGCGAAGCCGGGTACGCGATCACGATCTCCAGCGTGAGCCGGCCGGGCCGGTCGTCGATCGCCGACGCGGTGGAGAACCTCCGCCGCCAGGCCGTCGAAGGCATCATCGTCATCGCCCCGCACGTCACCGCCGGCCGGGCCCTGGAAGCCGCCCCCGCGGACTTCCCGGTCGTCGCGGTCGGTGGCGGCGAGGCGGCACCGGTTCCGGTCATCTCCGTCGACCAGCGCGACGGCGCCCGCCGCGCCACCGAACACCTGCTGGCCCTCGGGCACCGGACCGTCTGGCACGTCGCCGGACCCGAGGACTGGCTGGAGGCCCGCGACCGCGAAGCCGGCTGGCGGGAAACCCTCGAACGCCACGGCGCGAACATGCCGCGGGTGATCCAAGGTGACTGGAGCTCGCGCTCCGGCTACGAGGCGGGGCGATCCCTCGCCAAGGAACGCGACCTCGACGCCGTCTTCGCCGGCAACGACCAGATGGCGCTCGGCCTGCTGCGCGCCTTCGCCGAAGCCGGCGTCTCGGTGCCGCGGGACGTGCGCGTCGCGGGCTTCGACGACGTCCCCGAGGCGGCGTACTTCACGCCGCCGCTGACCACGGTGCGCCAGGACTTCATCGAAGTCGGCCGGCGCACGTTCGGCCTGCTCACCCAGCGGATGGACGGGGGTGACCGGCACGCGCGCGCCCTGGTCGTGCCCGAGCTGATCGTCCGCGAGAGCACCGGGCCGCGTTAGCACGGCGAACGCGCCCGGCAGAAGAAGACCAGCTCCGACTGTTAACGCTAACAAAATTGATCACCGTCGATCGAGGAGTGAACGTGCTGAAGAAGCGATGGGCCGCCGCGGCGGCCGCGGCGGCCGGACTCGTGCTGCTCACCGCCTGCGGGAGTGGTGGCTCTTCCGGTGGCTCCGGCGGGGCGATCACGCTCGGCTTCGCCCAGGTGGGCGCCGAGAGCGGGTGGCGGACGGCCAACACCAAGTCGATCCAGGACTCGGCCAAGTCCGCCGGCATCGAGCTCAAGTTCTCCGACGCGCAGCAGAAGCAGGAGAACCAGATCTCCGCGATCCGCTCCTACATCCAGCAGAAGGTCAAGGTCATCGCCTTCTCGCCGGTGGTGGAGTCCGGCTGGGACACCGTCCTCAAGGAAGCGAAGACGGCCAACATCCCGGTCATCCTCACCGACCGGGCGATCGACTCGCCGGACAAGTCGCTCTACAAGACCTTCCTCGGCTCCGACTTCATCGCCGAGGGCAAGAAGGCGGGGGAGTGGCTGACCAAGGAGTTCGGCAGCGCCACCGGCCAGGTCAACATCGTCGAGCTGCAGGGCACCACGGGTTCGGCGCCGGCCAACGACCGCAAGAAGGGCTTCGCGGACGTCATCGCGGCGGACCCGAAGTACAAGATCGTCGCGTCGCAGACCGGTGAGTTCACCCGCGCCAAGGGCAAGGAGGTCATGGAGGCCTTCCTGAAGTCCCAGCCGAAGATCGACGTCCTCTACGCGCACAACGACGACATGGCCCTCGGCGCCATCGAAGCGATCGAAGCCGCGGGCAAGGTCCCGGGCAAGGACATCAAGATCGTCTCGGTCGACGGCGTGAAGGACGCGCTGACGGCACTGGCCGACGGCAAGATCAACCACGTCGTCGAGTGCAACCCGCTGCTCGGCCCGCAGCTGATGGACCTGGTGAAGAAGGTCTCCGCCGGCGAGCAGGTGCCCGCCCGCATCGAGACCCAGGAAACCGAGTTCGACCAGGCGTCGGCGAAGGCCGCCCTGCCGCAGCGGCAGTACTGAGAGGTCCGTCGTGTCCACCGAACTGCTCACCATGACCGGCATCCGCAAGGAGTTCCCCGGCGTCCTCGCCCTCGACGGCGTCGACTTCCGCCTGTTCCCGGGCGAGGTCCACGCGCTGATGGGGGAGAACGGCGCCGGCAAGTCCACCCTGATCAAGGTGCTGACCGGGGTGTACGGGGTGGACGCGGGCACGATCACCCTCGCCGGGACCGCCGTTTCCTTCGGCGGCCCCGGCGAGGCGCAACAGGCCGGCGTCAGCACGGTCTACCAGGAGGTCAACCTCTGCCCGAACCTGTCCGTGGCGGAGAACGTCTGCCTCGGGCGGGAACCCCGCCGCTTCGGCCGCATCCAGTGGGGCCCGATGCGGCGGCGGGCCGAGGAGCTCCTCGCCCGCCTCGACGTCCACGTCGACGTCTCGGCCGAGCTGAGCACCTGCTCCATCGCCGTCCAGCAGCTCGTCGCGATCGCCCGCGCGCTCGACGTCGACGCGCGGGTCCTCGTCCTCGACGAACCGACGTCCAGTTTGGACACCGGCGAGGTCGAGCAGCTGCTGAAGGTCGTCCGGTCCCTGCGCGACGAAGGCCTGGCGATCCTGTTCGTCTCCCACTTCATCGACCAGGTCTTCGCCATCGCCGACCGGATGACCGTGCTGCGCAACGGAAAGCTGATCGGCGAGTACCGCACCGCGGACATCACGCCGGTCGAACTGGTCACCAGGATGATCGGCAAGGAGCTGCAGGTCCTCGAGGACCTGGAGGACTCCGGGCCCACCCGGGCCGAGGTCGCGGACGCGCCGGTGCTGCTGTCCGCAGAAGACCTCGGCCGCAAGGGCGGGGTCGAGCCGTTCACGCTCGACATCCACGCCGGCGAGGTCGTCGGCCTGGCCGGGCTCCTCGGCTCCGGGCGCACCGAACTCGCCCGGCTGCTCTTCGGCGCCGACCACGCCGACAGCGGATCCGTGCGGATCGACGGCGACACGACGTCGCTGCGCACCCCGCGCGCCGGGCTCGACCACCGGATCGCGTTCCTTTCGGAGAACCGCAAGTCCGAAGGGCTGGTCGAGGAGCTGACCGTCCGGGAGAACATCGTCCTGGCGCTGCAGGCCTCCCGCGGCTGGGCGCGGCCGCTGTCCCGCCGCCGTCAGGACGAGATCGCCGAGAAGTACGTCAAGGCGCTCGACATCCGGCCCGCCGACCCGGAAGCGCTGGTGGGCAACCTGTCCGGCGGCAACCAGCAGAAGGTGCTGCTGGCCCGCTGGCTCATCACCGAGCCGCGGCTGCTCATCCTCGACGAGCCCACCCGCGGCATCGACATCGGCGCGAAGACCGAGATCCAGCGGCTCGTCACGCAGCTCTCGGCCGACGGCATGGCCGTCGTGTTCATCTCCGCCGAGCTGGAGGAGGTCCTGCGGCTGAGCCACCGCGTCGTCGTGCTGCGCGACCGGAAAGTCGTGGCGCAGCGGGAAAACCAGGGACTCACCGCGGACGACATCATGGCCACGATGGCCGAAGGGGTGCAGGCGTGAAAGGGATGACCAAACACCGGCTCTTCTGGCCCGTGGTGGCGTTGCTCGCGCTGCTGCTGGGCGACCTGATCGCCAGCCCGGCGTTCTTCTCGATCGAGCTGCGCGACGGCCACCTCTACGGGAACCTCGTCGACATCCTCAAGAACGGCGCCCCGCTGATCCTCATCGCGATCGGCATGACGCTGGTGATCGCCACCCGCGGCATCGACCTGTCGGTGGGCGCGGTCGTCGCGATCAGCGGCTCGCTCGCGTGCCTGTGGATCGCCGACCACCCGGACGGCGTGGGCGCCACGCTCGTCGCCGTCGGGCTGGCGCTCGGGTTGTCCCTGGTGCTCGGCGTGTGGAACGGCTGGCTCGTCGCCCAGCTGGGCATCCAGCCGATCATCGCGACGCTCATCCTGATGGTCGCCGGCCGCGGGATCGCGCAGCTGATCTCCGGCGGCCAGATCATCACCATCAACGCCGCGCCGTACGAGTGGATCGGCAGCGGGTTCGTGCTGACGCTGCCGAGCGCGATCCTCATCGCCCTGCTCGTCTTCGTGCTCGCCTCGCTGCTGGTCCGGCGCTCCGCGCTCGGCATGCTCGTCGAAGCCGTCGGCGGCAACCCGGAAGCCAGCCGGCTCGCCGGGCTCCGCTCGGCGCGGCTCACCTGGCTCGTCTACGTCTTCTGTGGACTGTGCGCGGGCATCGCCGGGCTGATGATCAGCGCGAACGTGCACAGCGCCGACGCCAACCACGCCGGGTTGTTCATCGAGCTCGACGCGATCCTCGCCGTCGTCGTCGGCGGCACCCAGCTGACCGGCGGCCGCTTCTCCCTCGGCGGCTCGGTGATCGGCGCGCTGCTCATCCAGACGCTGACCACCACCGTCTACGCCCTCGGCATCCCGCCCGAGGCGATCATGCTGTTCAAGGCCCTGGTCGTCCTCGCGGTGTGCCTGCTGCAGTCGCCCGCGTTCCGCCGCAAGCTGCGCCGGCGTGGGGCCCGCCCGGCCGCGCCGGCCCCCGCGTCCGCTCCGGAAAAGGTGGAGGTCACGGCATGACCACGCTCGCCCGCGTCAAAGGCTACCGGCCGCAGCAGCGGCACGTGCCGATCCTGGCGACCATGGCGCTGCTGATCGCCGCCTACATCTTCGGCGCCGCCCAGTACGAGGCCTTCGGGTCCGGGCAGGTCGTGCTCGACCTGTTCATCAACAACGCCTTCCTGCTCGTCGTCGCGATCGGGATGACGTTCGTGATCCTCACCGGCGGCATCGACCTGTCGGTCGGCTCGGTCGTCGCACTGTCCACAGTGGTCTCCGGCGACCTGATGCAGAAGCACGGCTGGCCGGCGTACGCGGCGATCGCCGTGGTCCTGGTGGTCGGCGCGCTGCTCGGGGCCGGGATGGGCGCGCTCATCCACTTCTTCGAGATCCAGCCGTTCATCGCGACGCTGATCGGGATGTTCTTCGCGCGCGGGCTCTGCTACACGATCAGCACCGAGGCGTACTCCATCGACAACCCGACGATCGCCACCCTCGCCCAGACACAGATCCCGCTGGGCGGGGAGCTGCACATCTCGATCAGCGTGGTCGTCGCGCTGGTCGTCGTCGCGGTCGCGGTGTACGTCCTGGCCTTCACGCGGTTCGGGCGCACGGTCTACTCGATCGGCGGCAACGCGCAGTCGGCGATGCTGATGGGCCTCAAGACCGGTCGCACGAAGATCGCCGTGTACACGATCAGCGGGTTCTGCTCGGCCCTCGGCGGCCTGCTTCTCGTGCTGTACAAGTCTTCCGGCGACCCGCTCAACGGCGTCGGCCTGGAGCTGACCGCGATCGCCGCGGTGGTCATCGGCGGCACCATCCTCACCGGCGGCTCCGGGTACGTGCTGGGCACCGTGCTCGGGATCATGGTGCTGGGCATCATCCAGACGCTGATCACCTTCGACGGCACGCTCAACTCCTGGTGGACGTCGATCATCACCGGAGCCCTCCTGTTCGTCTTCATCGTCCTGCAGCGCCTCGTCACCCGAGGGAGCGACCGATGATCCGGCGCGTTCTGGCCGTGCTCGCGGCCTTGACCCTGTTCTCCGCCCTGCCCGCGACAGCGACCGCGGCCGAGCCCGGGTCGGCGCTCGCCGGGCACTGGACGTTCGACGAGGGCAGCGGCACCACCGCCGCCGACAGCGCGGGGGACCACCCCGCCACCTTGACCTCCGGCGCGGGCTGGGGCCCGGGTGTCCGCGGCGGCGCCCTGACGACCGATGGCACGAGCGGATTCGCCGACGCCGGCGCACCCGTGCTGGACACCACCAAGAGCTTCTCGGTCAGCAGCTGGGTCAAGCTCGACAAGACGTCGGGCTACCAGACGTTCGTGAGTATCGACGGGAACCAGGTCAGCAACTTCTTCCTGCAGTTCCGCGACGATTCGCGCCGGTTCGCCTTCACCCGCCTCGCCGGGGACGCCCCGGCCGACGGCGTCGTCGCGGCCGCGAACTTCGACCCGGTCGTGGGCCAGTGGTACCAGCTCACCGGCGTGTTCGACGCCGCCGCGTCGACGCTGGCCCTGTACGTCGACGGCACCCGCCAGACCACCGTCGCCGCGCCCGCCGGCTGGGCCGGCACCGGTCACCTGGTGATCGGCCGCGGCAAGTACGGCGGCAACCCGGTGGACTACGTCGACGGCTCGATCGACGACGTCCGCGCCTACAGCGGCGCCCTGACCGGAGCCGACGCCGCCCGCCTGGCCATCGCCGGGCACTGGACCCTCGACGAGGGCACCGGCACCACCGCGGCCGACGACTCCCTCGACGCCCGCACCGCCACCCTGACCGGCGGCGCGACCTGGGGCGACGGGGTGGTCGGCCCGCACGGTGCGGTCTTCGACGGCACCGACGCCGCCATCGACGCCCCGGCCCCGGTGATCGACACCGCGCAGAGCTTCTCGGTGTCCGCGTGGGTCAAGCCGACCGCGGCCACCGGCTTCCGGACCGCGGTGAGCGTCGACGGCTCGGCGATCAGCGGCTTCTACCTCCAACGCGCCGGCGACGGCCGCTTCGCGTTCACGCGCCGTGCGGGTGACGGCGACACGGCGTCGTCCGCGGCGGTCTCGACGCTGCCCGCACAAGCCGACCAGTGGCAGCACCTCGTCGGTGTCTACAACCGCGCCGCCGGCACCCTTTCCCTGTACGTCAACGGAACCCTGCAGCAGAGCGTCCCGTTCACCACGCCGTGGACCGCCTCCGGGCACCTGGAGATCGGGCGCGGCAAGTGGGCCGGCGCCCCGGCCGACTGGTTCGCCGGCGGCATCGACGACGTCCGCGCGTACCCGACGCCGCTGGCCGCGTCCGCCGTCGCCGCCCTGGCCGCGAGCGGCTCGTGGCACTTCGACGAGGGTACCGGCACGGTCGCCCGCGACTCGAGCGCGAACGCCGCCGACGGCACCCTGCGCGGCGCGACGTGGACCGCGGGTGCGGCGGGCCAGGCCGTCCAGTTCGACGGCAAGTCCACTGTGGACATGGGCACCTCGCCCGCGTTCGACACCGGCACCGGCTCGCTCTCGCTGGCCGCCTGGTTCCGGACCACCACCGGCGGCACCCTCGTCGACCACGGCGACGGCTACGCCCTGGGCGTGACCGGCGGCAAGCTCACCGCCCGCGTCGGCACCCTCCAGGTGACCACCACCGGCGGCGGGCTCGCCGACGGCACCTGGCACCACGCCGCCGTCGTCCTCGACCGCGCTTCCCAGCGGCTCACCGTCTACGCCGACGGTGACGCGGCCGCGGTCACCAGCACCTGCGGCACCCCCACCGGCACGATGCTGGACGTCTCCGCCTGCCCGGCGTCCGGGACCGCTGCGGCGCCCCTGACGGTCGGCGCCGGGTTCACCGGCGCGGTCGACGAGCTGGAGCTGCGCCGCTTCCCGCTCACCGCGGCCCAGATCGGCACCCTCGCCGGAGCCAACCAGCTCGCGGTCGACGCCAACGTCGTGCGCGCCAACACCCGCCCGACGACGTACGGTTCGATCCTCGAGGACATCAGCCACTCCGTCGAAGGCGGGCTCTACGCCGAACTCGTCCGCAACCGCACCTTCAAGGAGGCCTACCAGCGCGGCAGCGGCGCGGGCGACACCCCGGTCCCGTACTGGTCGCTGCTCACCTCGGCCGGCGCGACCGGCACCTACGCGATCGACACCGCGACCCCGCTCAACACCGCCCTCGACCGGTCGCTGAAGCTGCACGCCGACGCGGTTCCGGCGGGTGGGCGCGTGGCCGCGGCCAACGTCGGCTACTACGGCATCGCGGCCAAACCGTCCACGAAGTACACGGGCAGCTTCTTCGGCAAGGGCACGTGGACCGGCGCGGTCCGGGTGAGCCTGGAGAAGCCGGACGGCACCGTGCTGGCGAGCAAGGACGTCCAGCCGGTCGGCGTGAACTGGGCGCAGCAGACGTTCAGCTTCACCACGCCGTCGACGATCACCGCGTCGACCGACAACCGGATCGTCGTCTCCCTGGTGAACAAGACCAAGAAGGCACTGGCCGGGGACGCCTGGTTCCAGCAGGTCTCGCTGTTCCCGCCGACGTTCAAGAACCACGGCGTCCGCCTCGACCTCGGGCAGAAGCTCGCGGCGATGAAGCTCGGCCTCTTCCGGGTCCCGGGTGGCAACTACCTCGAAGGCAACACCCTCGACACGCGGTTCGCGTGGAAGAACACCATCGGCAAGCCGGAGGAGCGGCCGGGACACCAGAACACCGCGTGGGGCTACTGGTCCACCGACGGCTTCGGCATCCTCGACTACCTCGAGCTGTCCGAGGACATCGGCGCCCAGCCGCTCCTGGCCCTGTTCGCCGGCTACACCCTCAACGGCCAGCACGTCAGCCAGGCCGACTACCCGCAGTACGTCCAGGAAGCCCTCGACGAGATCGAGTACGCCATCGGCGACGCCTCCACGACGTGGGGCGCGAAGCGGGTCGCCGACGGGCACCCGGCGCCGTTCGACCTGCACTACGTCGAGGTCGGCAACGAGGACTGGTTCGACGGCTCGGGCAGCTACGCCTGGCGCTTCACCGACATGTACAACGCGATCAAGGCGAAGTACCCGCAGCTGACGGTCATCGCGACGACCGGCGGCCTGCAGGGCGGGGCCGCGTCGAGCACCTCGACCGGCGTGCGCCCGGACGCCGCGGACGACCACTACTACCAGTCGCCGCAGTGGTTCACCGACAACTCGACCCGCTACGACACCGCGGACCGCTCCGGGCCGGACATCCTCGTCGGCGAATACGGCGCCCAGGACGGCCGGCCCACCGGCACCCTGGCCGCCGCCATCGGCGAGGCCGCGTTCCTCACCGGGCTGGAACGCAACAGCGACGTCGTCATCGGCTCGATGTACGCGCCGGTGCTGGTGCAGGAGAACCAGTCGAACTGGCCGGTCAACCTGATCGGCTTCGACGCCGGGACGAGTTACGCCTCGCCGTCGTACTGGGTGCAGCAGATGTTCTCCAGCACGCTCGGCAAGCAGATCGTGACCAGCCGCCTCAACCAGGGCAGCCCGCTGCGGCAGGTGGTGAACGTGACCACCAAGGGTGGCAGGAAGACGTTCACGGTCAAGCTCGTCAACCCGACCGGCCAGGTCCAGACCGCGCGGCTGGCGCTCACCGGCGTCACCGCGGTCGACGGCACCGGGACGCTCACCACGCTCACCGGCGACCCGGCCGGCCGCAACAGCCTCGCCGCGCCGACCGCGATCGTGCCGCAGACCAGGGAGATCACCGGCCTCGCCGCCACTTCGAAGCTCACGTTGCCCGCCAACTCGGTGACGACCTTGGTCCTCACCGGCCGCTAGAACCCCGGGGCGCGGCGCGTCCACCGCCGCCCGCGCCGCGCCCCGGTCACCACACAGGAGGGAGAGGACACCGTGGCAGAACCACTCACCGTCGGCGTCGACTTCGGCACGCTGTCGGGTCGCGCGGTGGTCGTGCGGGTCCGGGACGGGGCCGAGCTCGGCTCCGCGGCTTTCGAGTACCCGCACGGGGTGCTCGACGAGACGCTGCCCGCCACCGGCCGCGCGCTGCCGCCGGACTGGGCGCTGCAGGTGCCCGCGGACTACGTCGGGGTCCTCCGCAACGCCGTACCGGCGGCGCTGCGGGACGCGGGCGCCGACGCGGGCGACGTCATCGGCGTCGCCACCGACTTCACCGCGTGCACGATGGTGCCGACGACCGCGGACGGCACGCCGCTGTGCGAGCTGCCCGAGTTCGCGGGCGACCCGCACGCGTACGTCAAGCTGTGGAAGCACCACTCGGCCCAACCGCAGGCCGACCGGATCAACGAGCTGGCCCGCACCCGCGGCGAGAAGTGGCTGCCGCGCTACGGCGGGCTGATCTCCTCGGAGTGGGAGTTCGCGAAGGCGCTCCAGCTGCTCGAGGAGGCGCCCGAGGTCTACGCCGCGATGCGGCACTGGGTCGAGGCGGCCGACTGGATCGTCTGGCAGCTGACCGGCACCTACGTCCGCAACGCCTGCACCGCCGGGTACAAGGGCGTCCTGCAGGACGGCCAGTACCCGAGCCGCGACTTCCTCCGGGAACTGGCGCCGGAGTTCGAGTCCTTCGTGTCCGACAAGCTCGAGCACCCCCTGGGCCAGCTGGGTTCCCGCGCCGGCTCGCTGTCCGCCGAGGCCGCGGCATGGACCGGCCTGCCCGAGGGCATCGCCGTCGCCGTCGGCAACGTTGACGCCCACGTGACCGCGCCCGCCGCGAACGCCGTCGAACCGGGCCAGATGGTCGCGATCATGGGCACGTCGACCTGCCACGTGATGAACGGCGCCGAACTGCGCGAAGTCCCCGGCATGTGCGGGGTCGTCGACGGCGGGATCGTCCCCGGGCTCTGGGGCTACGAGGCCGGCCAGAGCGGTGTCGGCGACATCTTCGGCTGGTTCACCGAGCACTTCGCCCCGCACGGCCACGACGAGCTGACCCGGCTCGCCGCGCGGCAGGAGATCGGCGAACACGGCCTGGTCGCGCTGGACTGGCACAGCGGCAACCGCTCGGTGCTCGTCGACCACGAGCTGTCCGGCGTCATCGTCGGCCAGACCCTCGCCACCCGCGCCGAGGACGTCTACCGTGCGCTGCTGGAAGCCACCGCGTTCGGCACCCGCAAGATCATCGAGACGTTCACCGAGGCCGGGGTGCCGGTCACCGAGCTGATCATCGCCGGCGGGCTGGTGAAGAACGCGCTGCTCATGCAGATCTACGCCGACGTCACCAACCTCCCGCTGTCGGTCATCGGCTCCGAGCAGGGCCCCGCGCTCGGCTCGGCCATCCACGCGGCCGTCGCCGCCGGGGCCTACCCGGACATCCGCGCGGCGGCCGCGGCCATGGGCTCGGTCGAGCGCGCCGTCTACCGGCCGGTGCCCGCCCACGTCGTCGCCTACGACGACCTCTACGCCGAATACACGACGCTGCACGACTACTTCGGCCGCGGCGGCAACGATGTCATGCACCGCCTCGCCGCCCGCCGCCGCGCCGTTTCGAAAGCCGTCGCGAAAGGACGGTCCTGATGTCGCTGACCGACGAAGTCCTCGACACCGTCGCGGAACTGCGCGAGACCGTGGCGAACCTGCACGGCGAGCTGACCCGCAACGCACTCGTCATCTGGACCGCCGGCAACGTCTCGGCACGGGTCCCCGGCCGCGAGCTGATGGTCATCAAGCCCTCGGGCGTCTCCTACGACGACCTGTCCGCCGACACCATGGTCGTCACCGACCTGCACGGCGAACTCGTCCACGGTGAGCTCGCGCCGTCGTCCGACACCGCCGCGCACGCCTACGTCTACCGGCACATGCCCGAGATCGGCGGCGTCGTCCACACGCACTCGACGTACGCGACGGCGTGGGCCGCGCGCGGCGAGCCGATCCCGTGCGTGCTCACGATGATCGCCGACGAGTTCGGCGGTCCCGTGCCGGTCGGGCCGTTCGCCCTGATCGGCGACGACTCCATCGGTCGCGGGATCGTCGAGACGCTGCGCGCGAGCCGGTCGCCGGCCGTGCTGATGCGCAACCACGGCCCGTTCACCGTCGGCCGCACGGCGCGTGCCGCGGTCAAGGCCGCGGTGATGGTCGAGGACGTGGCCCGCACCGTCCACAAGGCCTTCGAGCTGGGCACGCCCGAACCCCTGCCGCCCGAGGACGTCGACCGGCTCTACGCCCGGTACCAGAACGTCTACGGCCAGCACTGATTTCAAGGAGAACGATGACCCGCGCGTCGAAACCCCAGCTCTGGTTCCTCACCGGGAGCCAGGCCCTCTACGGCGAGGAGACCCTCGAACAGGTCGCCGGCCAGTCCCTGCGCATCCAGCAGCTGCTGGCCGCCTCCGGCGGGCTCCCGGCCGAGATCGTCGGCAAGCCGGTGCTGACCGAGTCCGCGTCCATCCGGCGCGTGCTGCAGGAAGCCAACGCCGACGCGGCCTGCGTCGGCGTGATCGCGTGGATGCACACCTTCTCGCCCGCGAAGATGTGGATCACCGGGCTGGACGCGCTGCGCAAGCCGCTGCTGCACCTGCACACCCAGCTCAACGAGGCCCTGCCGTGGTCCACCATCGACATGGACTTCATGAACCTCAACCAGGCCGCCCACGGCGACCGCGAGTTCGGGTTCATCCAGACCCGCCTGGGCGTCCCGCGCAAGACCGTCGCCGGCCACGTGTCGGACCCGGCCGTCGTCGCGCGGATCGACGCGTGGGCGCGCGCGGCGATCGGCGCCGACCACCTGCGGAACCTGCGGCTGGCCCGCTTCGGCGACAACATGCGCGACGTCGCCGTCACCGAAGGGGACAAGGTCGAGGCCGAGCTGCGGTTCGGCGTCTCGGTCAACACGTACGGCGTGAACGACCTGGTCGAGGTCGTTGACGCGGTGCCGGATGTGGACTCGCTCGTCGCGCAGTACGCCGAGGACTACGACGTCGTCCCGGAGCTGGCGGCCGGGGGAGCGCGGCACGAATCCCTGCGCTACGCGGCGAAGATCGAGGCCGGACTCCGAAAATTCCTCAGCGACGGCGGGTTCGGCGCGTTCACCACGAACTTCGAGGACCTCGGCGGCCTGCGCCAGCTGCCCGGCCTGGCCGTGCAGCGGCTGATGGCCGACGGCTACGGCTTCGGCGGCGAGGGCGACTGGAAGACCTCGGCGCTGCTCGCCGCGGTCAAGGCCATGGGGGTCGGCGCCGAGCGCGGCACGTCCTTCATGGAGGACTACACCTACCACTTCGGGCCGGGCACGCCGAAGATCCTCGGCGCCCACATGCTGGAGGTCTGCCCGAGCATCGCCGCCGCGAAGCCGTCGTGCGAGATCCACGCGCTGGGCATCGGCGGCCGGGAAGACCCGGTCCGGCTGGTGTTCGACGCGGCCCCCGGCCCCGGCGTCACCCTCGGCCTGGTCGACCTCGGCGACCGGTTCCGCCTGGTGGCCAACGAGATCGAGGTCGTCGCGCCGGACGAGCCGCTGCCGAACCTGCCGGTGGCGCGCGCGGTCTGGGAGCCGGCGCCGTCGCTGTCGACGTCGGCCGAGTCGTGGATCACCGCGGGCGGCCCGCACCACACCGTGCTGACCCAGGCCGTCGGCACCGAGACGCTGCGCGACTTCGCGAACCTGCTCGGCGTCGAGCTGCTCATGATCGACAAGGAAACCACCCCGCACGGCTTCGCCGACCGCATCCGCTGGAACCAGGCGTACCACCGGCTCGCACAGGGCTTCTGAGAAAGGAAGAAGGAACAATGAAGTTCACCAGAGGAATCGCGGCGCTCGCGGCCGCGGGGCTCGTGCTCACGCTGTCGGCGTGCGGCTCGAGCCAGAAGACCGCCGACCAGGCGGCCGCGCCCGGTACCGCGAGCGCGGCGGGCGCACTGGTCGGCGTCACGATGCCGACGAAGTCGTCGGAGCGCTGGATCCACGACGGCGACAACATCAAGTCGGCGCTGGAGAAGCTCGGGTACAAGGTCGACCTGCAGTACGCCGAGAACGACATCCCCACCCAGGTGAACCAGATCGAGAACCAGATCACCAAGGGCGCCAAGCTGCTGGTCATCGCCTCGATCGACGGCACCGCCATCACCACCCAGCTGCAGGAGGCGGCCGACAAGAAGATCCCGGTCATCGCCTACGACCGGCTGATCCGCAACTCGCCGAACGTCGACTACTACGCCACCTTCGACAACTTCAAGGTCGGCGTCGAGCAGGCGAACTCGCTGGTCAAGGGCCTGGGCACCGGCCCGGGACCGTTCAACATCGAGCTGTTCGCCGGCTCGCCGGACGACAACAACGCCACGTTCTTCTTCAACGGCGCGATGTCCGTCCTCAAGCCGCTGATGGACAGCGGCAAGCTGGTCGTCAAGAGCGGGCAGACCGACTTCGCCCGCGCGGCCATCCTGCGCTGGGACCCGGCCACCGCCCAGCGGCGCATGGAGGACCTGCTCACCAAGACCTACACCGGCGGCGCGAAGGTCGCGGGCGTGCTTTCGCCGTACGACGGCCTGTCGATCGGCATCCTCTCGGCGCTGAAGAGCAACGGCTACGGCACCGCCGGCCAGCCGTACGCGATCGTCACCGGGCAGGACGCCGAGGTCGCCTCGGTCAAGTCGATCATCGCCGGTGAGCAGTACTCGACGGTCTTCAAGGACACCCGCATCCTCGCCGACACGACGGTGAAGATGGCCGACGCGGTGCTCAAGGGCGGCAAGCCCGAGGTCAACAACACCACCGACTACGACAACGGCAAGAAGGTCGTCCCGTCCTTCCTGCTGCAGCCGGTGACCGTGGACAAGGCCAACTACCAGAAGGAACTGGTCGACTCGGGCTACTACACGGCAGGTCAGCTGAAATGACCGAACTGCTCGGCATGCGCGGGATCACCAAGACCTTCCCCGGGGTCAAGGCGCTGTCGGACGTCACCCTTTCCGTGCGCCAAGGGGAGATCCACGCGATCTGCGGGGAGAACGGCGCCGGGAAGTCCACCCTGATGAAGGTGCTCTCCGGCGTCTACCCCCACGGGACCTACGACGGCGAGATCACCTTCGACGGGCAGCGGTGCGAGTTCGGGTCGGTGCGCGACAGCGAGCGGCGCGGGATCGTGATCATCCACCAGGAACTCGCGCTGTGCGGCCAGTTGTCGATCGCGGAGAACATCTTCCTCGGCAACGAACAGCAGAAGCGGGGCTGGATCGACTGGAACCGCACCAACCACGAGGCCGGCGCGCTGCTCAAGCGCGTCGGCCTCGCCGAAAACGCGACCCGCGCGGTGCAGGAGCTCGGCGTCGGCAAACAGCAGCTCGTCGAGATCGCCAAAGCCCTGTCCAAGGAGGTGAAGCTGCTCATCCTCGACGAGCCCACCGCGGCGCTCAACGACGACGACTCGGCTCACCTGCTCGACCTGCTGCGCGGGCTGCGCGACGAGGGCGTCACCTGCGTGATCATCTCGCACAAGCTGGGCGAGGTGACCGCGATCGCGGACACCGTCACGATCCTGCGGGACGGCAAGACGATCGAGACCCTCGAAGCGGCGGGGCTGACCGAGGAACGGATCATCACCGGCATGGTCGGGCGCGACCTCGAGCACCGGTTCCCGCCCCGGGAGCCGGACATCGGCGAAGAGGTGCTGCGGATCGAGGACTGGACGGTGCACAGCCCGAGCCAGGCCGGCCGAGTCGTCGTCGAAAACGCGTCGCTCTCCCTGCGGCGCGGGGAGATCGTCGGCCTCGCCGGGCTGATGGGCGCGGGCCGGACCGAGCTCGCGATGAGCGTGTTCGGCCGGTCCTACGGCAAGGACATCTCCGGGCGGATCCTCAAGGACGGCAAGGAGATCGACGTCCGTTCGGTGCAGGACGCCGTCCGCCACGGCATCGCCTACGCCACCGAAGACCGGAAGCGCTACGGGCTCAACCTGATCGAGGACATCCAGCGCAACGTGTCCGCGGCCGGGCTGGGCAAGCTGGCGAAGCGGGGGTGGGTGAACGAGCACGCCGAGCACGACACGGCCGCCCGCTACCGCCGCGACCTGCGGATCAAGGCGCCGTCCGTGCGCAGCGTCACCGGGAAGCTCTCCGGCGGCAACCAGCAGAAGGTCGTGCTGGCCAAGTGGATCTTCACCGACCCGGACGTGCTGATCCTCGACGAGCCGACCCGCGGCATCGACGTCGGCGCCAAGTTCGAGATCTACACGATCATCAACGAGCTGGCCGCGCAGGGGAAGGCCGTGCTGGTCATCTCCTCCGAGCTGCCGGAGCTGCTCGGGCTCTGCGACCGGATCTACGCGCTCTCGGCCGGACGGATCACCGGCGAGGCGACCCGCGAACAAGCCACCCAGGAACTGCTCATGCAGTACATGACCAAGGAACGGCAATGACCACGACCGAAGCGCGGCCCGCCGCGCCCCCGGCCGAGCGCTCCGCCCGGCGGATCTCGATCAACCCGCGCCAGAGCGGTATCTACGTCGCGTTCGCGCTGATCGTGGTGCTGTTCGAGGTGCTCACCGGCGGCGCGCTGCTGGAACCGCAGAACATCTCCAACATCATCGTGCAGAACAGCTACGTGCTGATCCTCGCGATCGGGATGATCCTGGTGATCATCTCCGGGCACATCGACCTCTCGGCGGGGTCGGTCGTGGCGATGACCGGCGCGGTGTCGGCGGTGCTGATGGTGAACTGGCAGCTGCCGTGGTTCTGGGCGGTGCTGATCACCCTCGTCGTCGGCGCGGTGATCGGCGCGTGGCAGGGCTACTGGGTCGCCTACTTCGGCATCCCGGCGTTCATCGTGACGCTGGCCGGGATGCTGGCGTTCCGGGCGCTGACCCTGACGGTGCTGGGCAACCAGGGCATCGGCCCGTTCCCGGACGCCATCCGCACGCTGTCCAACGGCTTCACCGACGGCTACCTCGGCAACATCGGCCTCGGGCCGCTCGGCGGCGCCGACCTCGTGTCGCTGCTCGCCGGCGTCGCGGCGGTGGCCGGGATCGCGTTCACGCAGTGGCGCAAGCGCGCGGGGCGGCTCGGCTACGGCCAGGACGTCGACCCGTTCCCGGTGTTCGTGCTGAAGATCGTCGGCATCGCCGTGCTGGTCCTCGCGCTGGTCGTGCAGCTCGCGCGGTTCAAGAACCTGCCGTGGGTGCTGATCCTGCTGGCGGTGCTGGTGCTCGGCTACTCGCTGGTGGCCGGGAAGTCGGTGTTCGGCCGGCACATCTACGCCGTGGGCGGCAACCTGCAGGCCGCGACGCTCTCGGGCGTCAAGGTCAAGTCGGTGACGTTCTGGATCTTCGTCAACATGGGCGTCCTGGCGGCGCTGGCCGGGATCATCTTCGCCGGCCGGCTCAACCAGGCCGGCCCGACGGCGGGCGTCAACTTCGAGCTGGACGCGATCGCGGCGGCGTTCATCGGCGGCGCGGCGGTCCAGGGCGGTGTCGGCAAGGTGGTCGGCGCGATCACCGGTGGCCTGATCATGGCGGTGATCAACAACGGGATGTCCCTGATCGGCGCGCCGAGCGAGCGGGTGATGCTCGTGAAGGGCGTCGTGCTGCTGGCGGCCGTGGCCTACGACATTTGGACGAAACGCCGCGCGGCTTCCTGAGTCCCGGCATCGAAAGGGGCTTTCCCGTTCGACGGGAAAGCCCCTTTCTTTTTCGAAGTTCTCGAATTGCTTGACCGGGTGGTAACGGGACGTTCATAGTGCTGGTGAATCCCTCACCAGTGGAGGACCTCCCTCATGCGCAATGGCGTGCGTTTCCTCGTGGTTTCCTTGACCGTGGCTGCGTCTGTGGCCGCCTCGGCCGGTGTCGCTTCGGCGGCGACCTGGTCGTCCACGGACAAATGGGCGACCTGGTCCAACGGCGGTTACACCGTCCGCAACGACGTCTGGGGCAGCGGTGCCGGCCCGCAGACCATCTGGGCGAATTCGTATTCCAACTGGGGTGTCTGGTCGAATCAGCCGAACACCGGCGGCGTGAAGTCGTACCCGCATTCGGCGAAGAACGTCGGCAAGAAGCTGAGCGCGCTCGGGAAGGTGTCCAGCAGTTTCAACGTCACCCGCCCGGGTGGTGGCGCCTACGAGACGGCGTACGACATCTGGGCGGACAACAACGCCTACGAGACGATGCTGTGGCTGAACAAGCAGGGCGCGGTCGGCCCGCTCGGCAGCAAGCAGACCACCGTTTCCGTCGGCGGCCACACCTGGGACGTCTACAAAGGGTCGAACGGCTCGAACGCGGTGTTCTCGTTCGTCCGGACGTCGAACACCGACGCGGGCACGGTCGACGTCCTGGCGGTCCTGAACTGGATCCGCGCCCGCGGCTGGTTCGGCGACGTGACGCTCGGCGAAGTCCAGTTCGGCTTCGAGATCACCTCGTCCGCCGGGGGACTGGACTTCGCCGCGAACAGCTACTCCGTCACCGCGTCCTGACCTACTGGGTGCAGCGCTTGCCGGTGTTGATGCAGTTGACCACCTGGTTCATCAGCCGCTGGCCCATGACGTTGGCGAAGTCGTCGTGGTCCGATCGGGGGTTGTGGCTCTCCTGCGGGAAGGCGTCCACTTTGTACTGACCCTTCACCTGGATGTCGTGCGGGATGTCGTAGACCAGCTTGATGACCAGCTGCGGCACGTTCTTGAAGCCCTGCGGGCACTTGCCCCGCTGGTCGGCGAACACGATGTGCGTGCGGTGGTTGGCGCTGTCGATGTTCTTGCCGTCCCAGCAGTTCGGGAAGGCGTGGATCCGTTCGACCCGGCTGCCCTGCGGGCAGATCGGGTAGTGGTCGGTGAGCCGGTCCTCGAAGCCCGTGCACGTCCAGCTGGGCCGGGCGTTGGCCGGGCCGTTGGTGCTCTGCTTGGCGTCGCCGTAGAGGATGCGGAGGAACTGCGGCATCGCGACGACCTTGTTCGCGCCGCCGCTGGTGAACGTGATCGTCGCCGAGCGGACGCGCTGGATCTCGCCGTCGTTGCCGGCCACTTCGTTCTGGTCGTTGACGCCGGGGAGCTCGCCCGCCTGGCCGGTGCCGTTCTGGCCGCCGTTGTCGAGCCCGCCCTGGCCGTTCTGCTTGAGCACGCAGGCCGCGAGCCCGCCGAGGTCGGTGGGTTTCGTGGCGCGGCGGCCGATCGCGATGGCGATCCGGTCGATCGTGGCCGCGCGCTTGTCCTTGAGCGGGCCGACGACGGCGTTCTGGACGTCCTGCGGCGTCTTCAGGTCGCCCTTCGCGATCCGGGCGTTCGCCTCGTCGATCTGCTTGTCGAGCAGGTCGAGGTTGCGGTTCACCTCGTCCATGGCCTGGTCCGGGACATCGGGGAGCTTGCTCGCGACGTCGGGGCAGTCGACCTGGGTGCTCGCCTTGTCCTTCGCGCTGCCGGCGCGGTCGGGCTGGGTCGCGGGCGGGTTTTCGTCCTCTTCGCCGGTGTCGATGCGCACGACCGGCCAGAAGTAGGCGGACTTGTCGCCGTTCTTGCACGTGGTCCCGGCCTTGGCCAGGCTCTTGTTGTTCGAATCGGCGTTCGTCGACAGGTTGCCGACGTAGTCGTGCAGGTGCTGCGCGCCGTTCTTGATGCCCGGCTGGGCGATGAAGTTGTCCGGGTTGAAGTGCTGGTTCTCGTTGCGCCCGCAGTCCACGGTGAACGTGCCACGCGCGCCCTTCTGCTGCTGCGCCTTGTTCACGTTAACACCACTCGGCACCTTGGCGATGTCGAGAAAGAACGACGCGTCCGCGGGGTCGGCGCTTGCTTCGCCGGTGCGCCCGGCCGTCGTCGCGACGACGATGCCGCCGACCGCGAGCGCGAGGGCGAGGCCGCCGGTCGCGATCTTGGTGCGGCGGGTGATGCGATGTCTGCCCGTGGCGGGGGAAGTTTTCCGGGGCATGGTCACCTTCTTCGGTTTTTCCGGGCACGACTGGGAAAGCTGCGTGCCCGAGGGGAGACGCGCGGAACCCGGGGGAGTGCCACCGCGGGCGCGGGAATCGGGGAACCGCGCCCGGTGTCACTGGTTCCGGCACTGGCTGAAACGGCCCCGGAAGCGGGCCGGTTCAGCGCGTTATCGTTTCGTTATTTATGGAAAGTGAAGGAAGTTCACGTCTACTCGTGTGATCGTTAACATCCAGGCCATGACCGAGGACGACGCGGGTCCCAGAGGTTCCCTCCCCACGCGGCGCCGGGGCACCCTCGGCGTGATCGCCACCGGGACCGCCGCGTCCGGGCCCGTCCTGAACGGTCTGCGCGCCGCCGCGCGCGAGCACGGGTACGCCCTCGTCGTCTTCGGCGTCCCGGGCCGCGGTCGGTCCGCGGTGCCGGCCGCGGTGGCCGGCCTGCTGCTGCAGGGCGTGTCGGGCATCGTGGTGCTCGACCCGCACCTGGTCGCCGAACTGCCCCCGGTCGCCGGTGTCCCGCTGATCCCGGCCGCGTCGGCCGACCAGTACGAAGGCGCCCGGCGGGCCACCGAGCACCTGCTCGAGCTCGGCCACCCGACGGTGTGGCACCTGGGCGGCCCCGAAGACGGCCCGATCGCCCGCGCCCGCGAGCGGGGCTGGCGCGAAACCCTCGAGCACCACGGCGCGGACGTCCCCCCGGTGGTCCGCGGCGACTGGTCCGCCCGGTCCGGCTACCGAGCCGGTCAGTCGCTGGCGGTCGAGCCGGGGGTGGGCGCGGTGTTCTCGGCCAACGACCACATGGCACTGGGCCTGCTGTCGGCGTTCCGGGAAACGGGAATGCGAGTCCCCCGCGACGCCCACGTGGTCGGCTTCGACGACGTCCCCGAGGCGGCGTACTTCGAACCCCCGCTGACGACGGTCCGCCAGGACTTCGAGGCGGCGGGCCGCCAGACGCTGGCAGCGCTCGCGGCCCGCATCGACGGCGTCCCGGCGCCTCGTGAGTCGGTGGAGGTCGAACTGGTGGTGCGGGAGAGCAGCCGCTGCCTGCGCGCGGGTTAGGACCGCGCGGGCCGGTCGCGCCGCCACCGCCTCCGCGCGTTCGAGACACGACGGGGGCGGCGGCTTTCCGGCGCCGGCTAGAGCGTGAGGCGGTCGCCGAGTTCGCGGATGTGGGTGGTCGTCCCGCAGTCGAGGTCGAGCTGGCGGCGGCGTTCCGCGACGAACGCGCGCCCGAGGCCCGTGCGGTCCGAAGTGGACATCGTGCGGCGCAGGTCGTTCAGCAGCCCGCGTTCCTCGCCACGCACGTGCGCGTCGATCACGTTCTCCAAGCGCAGCAACGCTTTCTCGAAATCCTCCGCTTCGAGAACCGCGAGAAGCTCGTCGGCGAAGGCGGTGCCCGGCGCGGAAGGACGGACGATCCGCTCGGTCGCCGTCGCGTGGGCGACCAGCAGGGCCGCCAGCTCCGCCACCAGCGCCGGCCGGTCGGCCTCGGTGTTGCGCAGGTCGCGCAGCAACTGCTCGAACCGGCGGTGGTCGGCCAGCAGCACCTCGACCAGGTCGGACCCCGGCGCCGCGGCGGCCGGGCCCGGGCGCATCCAGCCGAACGTCAGCTCCACCGCCTGGCGCCAGTGGCCGTACTCGGTGTCGCGGCGGGCCGGGTCCATCGCCGGCAGCCACTGCCCGGCCCGGTGCCAGTTGCGGCGCAGCCCTTCCAGGTCCGGCCAGTACCCGACGGACAGCCCGGCCGCGTAGGCCGCGCCGAGTGACACCGTCTCCGCGACCATCGGGCGGACCACCGGCACGTCGAGGACGTCGGCGATGAACTGCATCAGCAGGTTGTCGGCGGTCATCCCGCCGTCGACCTTCAGCGTCTTCAGGGCCAGGCCCGAGTCGGCGTTCATCGCGTCGACGACCTCGCGGGTCTGCCAGCCGGTCGCCTCCAGCACCGCCCGCGCCAGGTGGCCCTTGGTGATGTACGACGTCAGCCCGGCGATCACGCCCCGCGCCTCGCTGTGCCAGTGCGGGGCGAACAGCCCGGAGAACGCGGGGACGATGTAGCAGCCGCCGTTGTCCTCGACGGTCCGGGCGAGGGTCTCGATCTCGGGCGCGCTGCCGATCAGTTCCAGGCCGTCGCGGAACCACTGCACCAGCGACCCGGTGACGGCGATCGACCCTTCGAGCGCGTACACGGCCGGCTCGTCGCCGATCTTGAACCCGACCGTCGTGAGCATGCCGTGGGTGGAGAGCACCGGCGTCGGGCCGGTGTTGAGCAGCAGGAAACTGCCGGTCCCGTACGTGCACTTCGCCTCGCCGGGCGCGAAGCACGTCTGGCCGAACAGCGCGGCCTGCTGGTCGCCGAGCGCCGCCGCGATCCGGATGCCGGGGACGACCCTGCTGGTCGTGCCGTAGACCTCGGTGGAGGAGCGGATCTCCGGCAGCATCGCGCGCGGGACGTCGAAGAAGTCGAGCAGCTCGTCGTCCCAGTTGAGCGTGCGCAGGTTCATCAGCATGGTGCGCGAGGCGTTGGTGACGTCGGTGACGTGCACGCCGCCCTCGGCGCCGCCGGTGAGGTTCCAGATCAGCCAGGACTCGATGGTGCCGAAGAGGACGTCACCGCGTTCGGCGCGTTCGCGCAGGCCGGGGGTGCGTTCGAGCAGCCAGCGCACGCGCGGCGCGGAGAAGTAGGTGGCCAGCGGCAGGCCGCACAGCTGCCGGACGCGGTCGGCGCCGGGCTCGCGCGCGAGCTGTTCGAGCATGGCGTCGGTGCGGGTGTCCTGCCAGACGATCGCCCGCCCGACGGGGTTGCCGGTGTGCCGGTCCCACAGCACGGTGGTCTCGCGCTGGTTGGCGATCCCGAGCCCGACGACCTGCTCGGCGGTGGCACCGGCGTCGGCCAGCGCCTGCGGCACGATCCGGGCGAGGTTCCGCCAGATCTCGACGGCGTCGTGTTCGACCCAGCCGGGCCGGGGGAAGTGCTGCTGGTGCTCGCGCTGGACGACCGAGACGAGCCGGCCGCGCGCGTCGAACAGGATGCACCGGGTCGAGGTGGTGCCCTGGTCGATGGACATCACGTACCGCTGGACCACGTGCTCACCTCCATCGGATCGGGAAGGCTTGGTGCCGGCCGCGCGGGGTGGCCGAGCGAGGCGCGGGCGGTCGGTGCGGTGGGCGCAGGCGCCGCACGGGGGGTGCCGTCATCGTGGGGCCGGCCAGTGAGCCGCCGGGGCGTGGAACCGGCTGCGGCGCGGAGGCGCCTTCGCGGGCGCGCCGTGGGTACTTCACGCTCGCCACCTCCTTCACCATCGGGACGCGCCCAGATCCCGCGACACCGCGCGCGCCGCGTCGCGGACGTGGGTCAGCAGCCGCGGGATCGGGGTGCCGTCCGGTTCGCACACCCGGTCCGCCGGTCCCGACACGCCGATCGCGCCGACCACGATGCCGCCGTGACCGCGGATCGGCGCCGCGATCCCGGCCTCGCCGGAGATCATTTCGCTGTTCTCCGACGCCCAGCCGGCCTCGCGCACCTTCGCACACGCCCGTTTGATCGCCGTCTGGGTGACCAGGGTGCGGCGAGTGTACGGCTCGAGGTCGGCTTTCAACGTCGTGTCGTAGGCCAGCAGGACTTTCCCCAGCGCGCTCGCGTGCAGCGGCAGCAGCGTGCCGACGTCGAGGCTCTGCAGGCTGTCGTCGGGCCGGAACACGTGGTGCACCACCAGCACCCGGCCTTCCAGCGGCGCGCCGATCCGGACCGCCTCGCCGCTGCGGGCGGCCAGCGCGTCCGCCCAGTTGATCGCCCGGGACCGCAGCTCGTTGACGTCGAGGTAGCTCGTGCCCAGGTGCAGCAGCGCCGCGCCGAGCTGGTACTTGCCCGTGTCGCGGTCCTGCTCGACGAACCCGACGCCCTGCAGCGTGCGCAGGATCCCGTGCGCGGTGCCCTTCGCCAGCTCCAGCGATTCGGCGATCTCTCCGACGCCCAGCCGGCCCGAGCCGCGCGCCAGCAACCGCAGGATCGCGGCGGCGCGCTCGATGGACTGGATCGGACCGGGCACGCCGCCAACCTAACCCGACCGGCCCCGATTCGACAATGTCGAACATCCACTTCGGTCGTTCGACAATGCCGACCGGCGTCCGTTGACCCCTCCGCAACCCGAACTTAACTTTCACTCACCAGGGGGAAGAGCGGTCCTTTGTGGAGGAAGCAATGGTGCGAAACCTCAAGGCCCACGGGCTCGTCGGCGAGATGGCCGCCGAGTTCGTGGGGACGATGATCCTCATCCTGTTCGGGTGCGGAGTGGTGGCGCAGGTCGTCGCCGCGGGCATCGGGGACCACGACAGCATCGCCTGGGCCTGGGGTCTCGGCGTCACGCTCGGTGTCTACGTCGCTTCGCGGATCAGCGGCGCGCACCTGAACCCGGCCGTGACCGTCGCGCTCGCGGTCTTCAAGGGCTTCGAATGGCGCAAGGTCGCCCCCTACGCCCTGGCCCAGACGGCCGGCGCGTTCCTCGCCGCGCTGCTGGTGCGCTGGAACTACACCGAGGTGCTCAACGCCAAGGACCCCGGCCTCACGATCAAGACCCAGGGCGTCTTCTCCACCCTGCCGGGTAACGGCACGCTCCCGGTGGGTGACTGGGGCGCCTTCCGCGACCAGATCATCGGCACCGCGATCCTCGTCCTGGTGATCTTCGCCATCACCGACCTCCGCAACACCTCGCCGGGCGCGAACCTCGCCCCGGTCGTCGTCGGCTTCCTCGTCGTCGCCATCGGCATGGCCTGGGGCACCGACGCCGGCTACGCGATCAACCCCGCCCGCGACTTCGGCCCCCGGTTCGCGTCCTGGCTCACCGGCTACGACACGGCGTGGTCCGACCAGTACGGCTTCCCCTACTGGTGGATCCCGATCGTGGCACCGGTCATCGGCGCGGTGATCGGCGGCGGGATCTACAAGTACCTGATCGAGCGCCACCTGCCCGCCGGGGAACCGCTGGACGCCATGCCCGCCAAGGACTTCGAGCCCGCCAACTGAGTGAGGAGCACGCCCATGCCGGACTACGTCGGCGCGGTTGACCAAGGCACCACCAGCACCCGCTTCATGATCTTCGACCACGGCGGCAACGAGATCGCCCGCCACCAGCTCGAGCACGAGCAGATCCTGCCCAAGCCGGGCTGGGTCGAGCACGACGCCACCGAGATCTGGGAACGCACGCGCTCGGTCATCGCGACCGCGCTCAACAAGGCCAACCTGACGCACGCCGATCTGGCCGCGCTCGGCATCACCAACCAGCGCGAGACCACCGTCGTGTGGAACCGCCGCACCGGCCGTCCCTACTACAACGCGATCGTCTGGCAGGACACCCGCACCGACCGGATCGCCTCCGCGCTGGAGCGCGAGGGCAAGGGCGACGTCATCCGCCGCAAGGCCGGCCTCCCGCCCGCGACGTACTTCTCCGGCGGCAAGCTGCAGTGGATTCTCGAGAACGTCGACGGCGTGCGCGAGGACGCCGAGAAGGGCGACGCCCTCTTCGGCACCACCGACTCGTGGCTCATCTGGAACCTCACCGGCGGCCCGGACGGCGGCGTGCACGTCACCGACCCGACCAACGCCTCCCGCACCATGCTGATGGACCTCGAAACCCTCGACTGGGACGACGAGCTGCTGTCGTTCTTCGACGTCCCGAAGCAGATGCTGCCGGCGATCCGGCCGTCGTCGAACCCGGGCCGCTTCGGCACCACCCGCGCCGACGGCCCGCTCGGCGGCGAGGTCGCGCTCACCGGCGTCCTCGGCGACCAGCAGGCGGCCACCGTCGGGCAGGTCTGCTTCCGGCCTGGCGAAGCCAAGAACACCTACGGCACCGGCAACTTCCTGCTGCTCAACACCGGCCACGAGCTGGTCCGCTCGAAGCACGGCCTGCTCACGACGCTGTGCTACCAGTTCGGCGACGACAAGCCCGTCTACGCCCTGGAAGGCTCGATCGCCGTCACCGGTTCGGCCGTGCAGTGGCTGCGCGACCAGCTGGGCATCATCAGCGGCGCGGCGCAGAGCGAAAGCCTGGCCCGCCAGGTCGAGGACAACGGCGGCGTCTACTTCGTCCCGGCGTTCTCCGGCCTGTTCGCGCCCTACTGGCGCTCGGACGCCCGCGGCGCGATCGTCGGGCTCACCCGCGCCACGACCAACGCTCATCTCGCGCGGGCCACGCTGGAGGCGATCTGCTACCAGACCCGCGACGTCGTCGAGGCGATGCAGAACGACTCGGGCGTCACCCTGGACGTGCTGCGGGTGGACGGTGGCGTCACCGCCAACGAGCTGTGCATGCAGCTGCAGGCGGACATCCTCGGCGTGCCGGTGTCGAAGCCGGTCGTCGCGGAGACCACCGCGCTCGGGGCCGCCTACGCGGCCGGGCTGGCCGTCGGCTTCTGGAAGTCCACCGACGAGCTCGAGCAGAACTGGAACGAGGACAAGCGCTGGGCGCCGTCGTGGACCGACGAGCAGCGGGCCGAAGGCTACGCGGGCTGGCAGAAGGCCGTCGGCCGCACGCTCGACTGGGTCGACGTGGACTGAGGCCCTGAGATGAGGAGGAACACCGTGACCGCACTGTCCCCGTCCTACCGCGCGGACGCCCTGCGGAAACTGGCGCGCGAGGAGGTCGACGTCCTGGTCGTCGGCGGGGGAGTGACCGGGGCGGGCGTGGCGCTCGACGCCGCGTCACGCGGGCTCTCGACCGCGCTGGTCGAGGCCCGCGACTTCGCCGCCGGTACGTCCAGCCGGTCGTCCAAGCTGATCCACGGCGGCCTGCGCTACCTGGAGCAGCTCGACTTCAAGCTGGTGCGCGAAGCGCTCAAGGAACGCGGGCTGCTGCTGCAGAAGCTGGCCCCGCACCTGGTGCGGCCGGTCAAGTTCCTGGTGCCGCTGCAGCACCGGGTGTGGGAGCGCGGGTACATCGGTGCCGGCGTCACGCTGTACGACACGCTCGGCGGCGCCCGCGCGCTGCCGCGGCACCGGCACCTGTCCAGGCGGGGCGCCTTCAAGGCGGCCCCGGCGCTCGCGGACGACGCGCTGGTCGGGGCGATCCAGTACTACGACGCCCAGGTCGACGACGCCCGTCACACGATGACCATCGCGCGGACCGCGGCGGAGCAGGGTGCTTCGGTGCTGACGCGGGCTCGTGTGACGTCGCTGCTGCGCGACGGCGAGCGGGTCGTCGGGGCGAAGGTCGTCGACCGCGAGAGCGGCATCGAGTTCGAGATCCGCGCTCGCACCGTGGTCGCCGCGACCGGTGTCTGGAGCGACGACATGGCGGCGGCGGCCGGGATCCCCGCGCCGTTCACCGTGCGGGCGTCGAAGGGCATCCACCTGGTGGTGCCGCGGGAGAAGATCGACCTCGACACCGGGCTGATCCTGCGCACCGAGAAGAGCGTGCTGTTCGTGATCCCGTGGGGCCGCCACTGGATCGTCGGCACGACCGACACCGAGTGGGACCTCGACCGCGAGCACCCGGCGGCGAGCCGCGCGGACGTCGACTACGTGCTGGAGCACCTCAACAAGGTGCTCCGGACGCCGGTGACGCACGAGGACATCGAGGGCGTCTACGCGGGTCTTCGTCCGCTGCTCGCGGCGAAGGCGGCGGCGACGACGAAGCTGTCGCGGGAGCACGCGGTGGCGCACCCGGTGCCGGGCCTGGTGATCGTGGCCGGCGGCAAGTACACGACGTACCGGGTGATGGCCGCGGACGCGGTCGACGTGGTGGTCGAGGAGCTCGGCCGCCCGGCGCCGCCGTCGTGGACCGACCGGCTCCCGATCGCCGGGGCCGAGGGGTACCACGAACTGTGGGCCGACCGCGGTTCGGTCGCTTCCCGGACCGGGCTGCCGCTGCCGCGCGTCGAGCACCTGCTGCAGCGGTACGGCACGCGGATCTGGAACCTCCTTTCGCTGGTCGAGGAGGACCCTTCGCTCGGGGAACCGATCACGGAGACCTCGGAGTACCTGCGCGTGGAGGCCGTCTACGCGGTTTCCCACGAGGGTGCGCTGCACCTGGAGGACGTGCTGACCCGGCGGACGCGGATCTCGATCGAGGAACGCGACCGCGGGGTGGCGGCGGCCCCGGTCGTCGCCGGGCTGATCGCCCCGGTGCTGGGCTGGGACGCGCACCGGGCCGACCGGGAGGTCGCGAACTACCTGGCCCGGGTCGAGGCGGAGCGCTCGGCGCAGGAGGCACCGGACGACGCGGCGGCGAACGCCACCCGCCTCGCGGCCCCGGCGCTGCTGCCGAGCTGATCCGGCGTGCTCACCGAGCCGGGACGCACCCCAGCTCGGTGAGCACGTACCGCGCGTTGGCCGAGATGACCGGGTTGGTGTGCCGGTAGTACGGCAGCTGGATCACCGCCATCGAGAGCGCCCGGCCGCGGCCGCGTGCCCAGGTGGCGTCATCGGCGTCGACGTCCTCGCGGAAAGCGTGCCGGGTCTCGGCGGTGAGCAGGTTCCAGGCCGGGATCAGGTCGATCGCCGGGTCGCCGAGGCCCGCGGTCGCCCAGTCGAGGACGCCGCTCAGCCGGCCGTCGCGCAGCAGGAGGTTGCTCGGCATCAGGTCGCCGTGCAGCCAGCACGGCGGCTCGGTCCACGGTGGAGCGTCGAGCGCTTCGGCCCACACCGCGAGCGCGGCCTCCGGGTCGAACGGCTCGCCGGTACGGCTCAGCTCGTCGATCGCCTCGCGGGTGGCCGGATCCACTGTGGACAGCGGCCGCCCGCGGCGGGCCGGGGGACCCGCCGCCCGGTTCGCCCGGACCGCGAGGACGAACTCCGCCAGGCCGGTGGCGGCGCGGCCTTCGCGTGCCGGTGAGCCGTCGAGCCAGCCGTGCACCGCCCACGGCCACGGATATCCCTCGGCCGGTTCGCCCACGGCGACGACAGCGGGGACCGCGACCGGCAGCTCACCCAGGGCACCGAGAACCCGGCGTTCCTTCGCGATGTCGCCGGCACCGCCCTCGGTGAGCGGAAGCCGGACGGTCAGCTCGTCCCCGAGGCGGTACACGGCGTTGACCGTGCCGCCCGACGCCAGGGGAGTGACCGGGAGGTCCGCCCACCGCGGGAACTGCCCGCGCACCAGCCGCCGGACCAGCGTCGTGTCGACGGTGTGCTCGTCGGCGTGCATCCGGCCCATGTGATCACCGAACCACGCACGTCAACGGGGTTTCCGTGACTCGGCACACCCCCGGATTGCACGACGATGCATAGGCGTGCATAATCATTCGCATGTCCAAGGTGCTCACTTCTCTGCCCGTCGGCGAGCGTGTCGGTATCGCCTTCTCCGGTGGCCTCGACACTTCCGTAGCGGTCGCGTGGATGCGCGACAAAGGCGCGGTCCCCTGCACCTACACCGCCGACATCGGCCAGTACGACGAGCCCGACATCGAGTCGGTGCCCGGCCGGGCCGGGCAGTACGGCGCCGAGCTCGCGCGGCTCGTCGACTGCAAGGAAGCCCTCGTCGAAGAGGGGCTCGCGGCGCTGACCTGCGGGGCGTTCCACATCCGCTCCGGCGGCCGCGGCTACTTCAACACCACCCCGCTCGGCCGCGCGGTCACCGGCACGCTGCTCGTGCGCGCCATGCTCGAGGACGACGTCCAGATCTGGGGCGACGGCTCCACCTACAAGGGCAACGACATCGAGCGGTTCTACCGCTACGGCCTGCTGGCCAACCCCTCCCTGCGCGTCTACAAGCCGTGGCTCGACGCGGACTTCGTCACCGAGCTCGGCGGCCGCAAGGAGATGTCCGAGTGGCTGCTCGCGCACGACCTGCCCTACCGCGACAGCACCGAGAAGGCCTACTCGACCGACGCCAACATCTGGGGCGCCACGCACGAGGCCAAGTCCCTCGAGCACCTGGACACCGGGATCGAGATCGTCAAGCCGATCATGGGCGTGGCGTTCTGGGACCCCGAGGTCGAGATCCCCGCCGAAGACGTCACGATCGGCTTCGAGCAGGGCCGGCCGGTGACGATCAACGGCAAGGAGTTCGCCTCCGCCGTCGACCTCGTCCTCGAAGCCAACGCCATCGGCGGCCGGCACGGCCTCGGCATGTCCGACCAGATCGAGAACCGGATCATCGAGGCCAAGAGCCGCGGCATCTACGAGGCCCCCGGCATGGCGCTGCTGCACGCCGCCTACGAGCGGCTCGTCAACGCCATCCACAACGAGGACACCCTCGCCAGCTACCACAACGAAGGCCGCCGCCTCGGCCGGCTGATGTACGAAGGCCGCTGGCTCGACCCCCAGGCGATGATGCTGCGCGAGTCGCTGCAGCGCTGGGTCGGCACCGCGATCACCGGCGAGGTGACGCTGCGGCTGCGGCGCGGCGAGGACTACTCGATCCTCGACACGACCGGCCCGGCGTTCAGCTACCACCCGGACAAGCTGTCGATGGAGCGCACCGAGGACTCGGCGTTCGGCCCGGTGGACCGGATCGGCCAGCTGACCATGCGCAACCTCGACATCGCCGACTCGCGGGCGAAGCTGGAGCAGTACGCCAGCCTCGGCATGGTCGGCGGCTCGAACCCGAAGCTGATCGGCGCCGCCCAGGCCGCGTCGACCGGGCTCATCGGCGCGATGCCCGAGGGCGGCGCCGAAGTGATCGCCTCGCGCGGCAAGACCGACGACGTCGAGCTGCTCGACAGCGCCGCGATGGAGTTCGGCACGGACTGATCGCCCACGACCCGAAGGCGGCACTTTCACGTGAAAGTGCCGCCTTCGGCGCGTTCAGGGGACGAGCACGACCTTGCCGGTCACCGTGCCGGATTCGGCCAGTGCCAGGGCTTTCCCGGCTTCGGTGAGCGGGATCCGGGCGGCGACCTGCGGCTTGAGGTCCCCCTTCGCCGCCAGCGCGAAGACGGCCGTGAGGTCTTCGGCGAGCCGCGCGCGGAAGCGGGCGAGGTTCCGCTTGCCGCCCCAGACGTTGTAGAAGTGCGCGCGACGGCGGTTCGGCAGGAGGTTCCACCACAGCAGCCGCGCGAAAAGCTTGAGCACCGGCAGCCGCGAGTTGCCCGTCTCGTCCTTGGTGGACGCGCTGCCGTAGGCGAGCAAGGCACCGCCGGGCGCGAGCAGCCGGAAGGAGTCGACGATGCCGGGCCCGCCGACGTGGTCGAAGACGGCGTCGACGCCCCGGGGAGCCAGCTTGCGGACCTGGACCGGGACGTCGCCGCGGTAGTCCAGCGCCGTGGCGCCGAGCGCGGTGACGACGTCGAGGTTGCGGGCCGACGCCGTGCCGATCACCGTGATCCCGGCCGCGCGGGCGAGCTGGACGAGCGTGCTGCCGACGCCGCCGCTCGCGCCGTGGACCAGGATCGTCCCGCCGGTTTTCACCTTCGCCCACCGGTGCAGCATCTGGTACGCCGTGATGCCGTTGACCACGAAGGTTTCGGCCTCGGCCGCGTCGAGTTCTTCGGGGACGGGCACCAGGTCGGCCTCCGGGAGGACGACGTGGCTGCTCCACCCGCCGACCTTGGTCATGGCGGCCACGCGACGCCCGGCCAGGGCGCGGTCTCCGGCTTCGACCACCGTGCCGACCACGTCGTAGCCAGGCACGAACGGGAACGGCGGCTGGTCGTAGTACTTGCCCCGCCGCATCTGCTGCTCGGCGAAGGAGATCCCGCTCGCCTCGACGCGGAGCAGCGCTTCGCCGGCGCCCAGGGGCGGCAGCTCACGGTGTTCGACGCGCAGGCCGTCCGGCTCGACGAGGCCGGGGAGGACGATCTCGGTGATGTTCACGGTGGTTCCTTCCAGAGGTGAGTGACTGGTCAATCACTCGACGGGCACGAAAAAAAGGGCTGGGTAGCGCTCAGTTCTTGCCGGGGTGGCGGATGCCGGCGGCGAGGAGCGCGGCCCACTCGCCGGCGTGCTCGTCGAGGTCGAGGGTGGCGATGAGGTGGCAGAGCTGCCCGTAGGCGATGAACCGCTGCACCTGCTCGCCCTCGGCGCCGGAGCGCGTCAGGGCGAACTCGGTCACCTTCGCCAGCCCGCGGCGCACGGCGTCGGCGATCTCGGGGGTGTCGGCGGCGGACTGGGCGTGCACCTGCAGCATCAGCAGGTTCCGGTCGGCGATGAGTTCGGCGTAGGCGCCGCCCATCTCGTAGAGGATCTTGCCGGGGTCTTCGCCGTCGGCGCGGGCGGCGCCGTTGGAGAGGGCGTGCGTGACGAGTTCGTAGCACCGGTCGAGCGCGGCGACGAAGAGGGAAACCTTGCCGGGGAACAACTTGAAGACGTAGGCGGGGGAGATGTCGGCCCGGTCGGCCACCGCGCTGATCGGCGTCCCGTGGAACCCGCCCCGCGCGAACTCGGCGATGGCGGCGTCGACGACGACATCCCGCCGGGCGTCGGAGGTGGAGAGGGTGGCACCGCGTTTCGTCATGTGAGTGACTGTACACTCACTCTCGTGGCCGTGTCCAGTTCCGGGCGGCGTCCGGCTTCGGTCAGAACCGCCCGCGAGGCCCCCGGGCTCGATATACCTGCTGGGGTGGGCAGGCGGCCCACGCCGGCTCGGGGAGGAACCGATGAAGTTTTCCAAGAGGCTCGTGGCCGCGTTCTTCACTTCGGTGGCGGCGGCGGGGATCGTGCTCGCGGGCGCGCCTGCGGCCTCGGCCGCGAAGCCGTTCTGCGACGTGAACCTGGGCAGTGGCGCGGAAACGTGCTTCGCCACCGCGGACGGTCTCCGCGGCTACGAGGCCGCGGCGGCACTCGCTCCGGTGGTCACCGTCTTCAAGAGCGTCAGCTACCTGGGGGACCAGGGGTTCTTCAACTACACCAACGTCTACAACCGCACCACGTGCACCGCGGCGGACAGTCCGCACGAAGCCTCGGACGGCGACCTGCGGGACGCCTTCTACCAGAACACCGGCGCGCTGATGGATCGTTCGATCAGTTCGATCTACATCCGGCCGGGGTCGGGTTGCCGCGTCCGGGTGTTCGACGGCATCGGCTTCACCGGTTCCTCGAAGCTCGTCACCGACAACGCGGTCCACGGTTGTGACGACATCCGCTACTGCTTCCCCGAGGACTGGAGCAACCGCATCCGCTCGCTCTGGATCAGCTGAACGCGCGCGCCCGTCGGGTCCACAGTGGACTCGACGGGCGCGCCACGCCTCAGACGCCCGCGGTGGACGAGATCCAGTCCCGGTACTCGGTGATGTTGATGTACGCCGTGTACGACTGGCGGTCGCTCGTCGAGGCCACGCCCACCTGCTTGCCGTTCGCGTACATCGGGCCGCCCGAGTCGCCGCCCGCCGTGATGCCGTCGCCGCGGTTCGCGCAGACCGACACCCCTGCCGCGCCGTCCGGGCAGTCGATCGACGTCACGCTCACCTTCGCCACCTTCAGCAGCTGGGACTGGCACTCGATCTCGGGCTTGTCCGTGCACGTCGCGCCCCAGCCGTACACCTCGGCCTGGTCGCCCACCTTCACGTCGCCCTCGCTGCCCAGCGGTGCGTAGTCCGTCTGCACCTGCTGGTCGATCTGGACCAGCGCGAGGTCGGAGTCCGGCGCCTCGTGCACCGACGTGGCGTTGACCGTCGTGCCCTTCGTCTGGTCGAGGTCGCCCACGTGGAAGCTGATCGGCTGGCCGCCCGCGCCCTGCGTGCAGTGGCGGGCGGTCAGGATCCAGTCCGGCGCGATGATCGTCGCCGAGCAGATCTCCTGGCCACCGGCGAACATCCGGGCCGCGGAGTGGAGCGAGTCGGCGTTGCTCCCGTCGATGATGGCCGGCTGGGCCGCCGGCGACGGCGCTGCCGCCGCGAGGGCCGAGAACAAGACGCCGGAGACGACTACGCCGGTTCGCGCGATACGCACTTTAGGATCAACCTCCTGCCGCGGACCGAGGCCTCGCGGTGACGTGTGGTGAAGGACACGCCTACCGTCACCGGTGTGGGTGAATCTCCGAAACCCGCCGATAGTCGGTTGATCCACAACGCGACTTTCGTCGTGCGCCGTCCGGCGGAACCGGTGACATGTCCTGGTCCGCTGTCCCGAATGTGCGCGAATCCCGCACGAGGTGCGGCGACACCCGGTTACAGTCCGGCCACTGGGTGCCGCCTGGGGGCGGCCGCGGGAACGGGGTGCGCGATGGGGCCTGAAGTGCGGTTTCACCTGCTCGGACCGCTGACCGTGACGGCCGGCGGCCGGCCGGTGCCGCTCGGCGGGCGGAAGCAGCGGGTGCTGCTGGCCCACCTCCTGCTCAACGCGAACCGGACCGTCGCGCCGGGGCAGCTCGTCGACACGATCTGGCCCGGTGAGCCGCCGACGTCCGCCACCGCCAACCTGCAGACCTACGTGTGGCGCCTGCGCCGGCTGCTGCCCGAGGGTGCCGCCCTGCGCACGCAGGGCCCGGGCTACTCGCTGGTCGTCGACCCCGGCGACGTCGACGTGCACCGGTTCGCCCGGCTCGTCGCCGACGCCGCGCGGGCCGACGTGCCCGAGACGGCGGTGAAGCTGCTCGCCGAGGCGGAGTCGCTGTGGCGCGGCGATCCCCTGGAAGACCTGCCGACGGCGCCGGCGTGGGACGCCGAACTCGGGCGGCTCGTCGAGAACCGGCTGGCCGCCGTCGAGGAACGGCTCGCGCTGCAGGTGCGCCTCGGCCGGCACGACGCGGCGATCGCCGAGCTCACCGTCCTGCTGGCCGAACACCCGTACCGCGAACGGCTCTGGCGGCAGTACCTGCTCGCGCTGACCGGCGCGGGCCGCCGGGCCGAAGCGCTCCAGGCGTACTCGACGGCCCGCGAGCGCCTGGTCACCGACCTCGGTGTCGAACCCGGGGCGGACCTGCGGGCCGTGCAGACGGCGATCCTCGCTGACGAACCGGTGGCGCCACCGGTTCCCCCGCCGCTGCGCCAGCTTCCCGCCGACCTGCCCGACTTCACCGGCCGCACGGAGTACGTCCGGGAGCTGACCGACGCGCTGGGGCCGGCGCCGGTCGTGCTGACCGGCGCACCGGGGACCGGCAAGACGGCGCTGGCGATGCACGTCGCCCACCGCCTCGCCGGCCGTTTTCCCGACGGGCAGCTGTACGTCGACCTCGCGGGCACCGGCGCCCCGCGCGACCCGGCCGAGGTGCTCGCCGACTTCCTGCACGCCTTGGGCGTCACCGGGAACACCGTCCCGGCCGGGCTCGGCCAGCGGGCCGCGGTGTTCCGCTCCCGCCTGGCCGGCCGGCGGGTGCTGCTGGTGCTCGACGACGCCGCGACGGCCGCGCAGGTCCGCCCCCTGCTGCCCGGGGACGCCGGGTGCGCCGTGCTGGTGACCACCCGCGGGCGGCTGCCGGAGCTGGCCGGCGCGAAGCACGTCGAACTGCCGGTGTTCGGCGAGCGCGAAGCCCTCGACCTGCTGGCCGGCGTGGCGGGCGGCGACCGGGTCGTCGGCGAACCGGCCGAGGCGGCGGCGATCGTGCGCTGCTGCGGCTACCTGCCGCTGGCGATCCGCGTCGCGGGCGCGCGGCTGGCCGGGCGGCAGGCGTGGAGCCTGCGGACGCTGCACGAGCGGCTGGCCGACGAGTCGAGCCGGCTCAACGAGCTGCGCGTCGGCGACCTCGGCGTCCGGGCGAGCTTCGAGCTGAGCCTGCGCCAGCTGCCCGCGCCCGCGCGGACGGCGTTCTGCCGCTCCGCGGTGCTGGGCGCGCAGGACTTCCCGAGCTGGGTCCTCGACGCGCTCCTCGATCGCGCGGACGCGCACGAGGTGCTCGACGTGCTCGTCGACGCGAACCTCGTCGCGTTGGTGGGGCGGGATTCCCGGGACCGGCCGCGGTACCGGCTGCACGACCTCCTGCGCTGCCACGCGGCGGAACTGCTGTCCGCGCAACCGATCGCGGTGCGCCGGGACGCGCTCGCCCGGGTGCTGACGGTCCTGCTGGCGCTGGCGAAGTCCGCGGCGGCGAGCCTGCCCCCGGCGTTCGGCGCGATGACCGGGCCGCCGGTCGGGCCGCCGGTGCCGCCGGCCGGGCCCGCCGATCCGCTGGGCTGGTTCACGGCCGAACGCAAGCTGCTGGCGGCCGCGGTCCAGCTGGCCGCGGACGCGGGTCTCGACGAGCTGGCCTGGCAGCTGACGGCGACGGCGGTCCCGTTCTACGACCTGCGCGGCGCGTACGACGACTGGCGCCGAAGCCACCTGACGGCGCTGGCCGCGGTCGAGGCGGCGGGCAACCGCCTCGGCGCGGCCGTGCTGCACCGCGGGCTCGGCCAGGTCCGCCTGTACCACGACGAATACGCGGACGCGGTCCGCGACATGGAGCACTCGGCGTCGCTGTTCGCCGCATTGGGCGACGTGCGCGGGGAAGCCCTCGCGGTGGCGGGCCTGGGCACGGTGGCGCGCGTCCGCGACCGGCCGCGGGACGCGCTCGAGTTCTACCGCAAGGCCCTCGCCGGGCTGGAGCGGGCGGGCGACCGCCGGGGCGTCGCCCAGCTGCGGACCTCCTTGGGCACGACGTACGCGTTGCTGGGGGCGTTCGAAGAAGCGGATTCCTGGCTGCGGCAGGCCCGTGACCTGGCCCGGGAGATCGAGGACCCGCACCGCGAGGCGAAGGTGCTGACCGAGCTGGGGACGCTGCACCGGGAGCGGGGCCGGCTGCCGGAGTCGCTGACGTGCCTGCGGTCGGCGCTGGGCATCCTCGAGGACCTCGACGACGAGCGGTGCAGCGCGTACGCGTTGCTCGGCATCGGCCAGACGCTGCTGGCGGCCGGCGAGCGGACCCAGGCGCGCGGGGTGTGCGACCGCGCGTTGCGGGTGTTCCGGGAGACCGGGAACCGGCAGGGGGAGACGACGGGCTTGGAGCTGCTGGAGCAGGTCCGGCGGCGGCTGACCCCGGCCCGCACGTGAGCGCGGCCGGCCGGGTGCGCTGCTCCCGCGCCCGGCCCCCGCGCCGCGATCAGTTGCTGTTGCCCGGCTTCCAGCCCAGGTAGTTCGCGAAGTAGCCCTGCCGCGCGTGGCCGATCGCGCCGTTGACGCTCGTCGCCCACACGCCGCCGCTGCCGTCGGCGATGCCGACGTGGCCGTACGCCGAGATGTTCCAGAACACGAACGCGCCCCTCGGCGGGGTGCCGGTCGTGTGGCGGGCGCCGTCGGAGGAACGCCAGTGCTCGATCGCGCTCGCGTGGTGCGTCGTGCGGTTCCACGACAGCCGCGCGGCCTTCTCGCAATAGCCCTGGTACGCCGTGCTGCCGTTGCGGCTCGAATACCACGCGATCGCCTGCGCGGCGGTGCGGGCGGCGGCCAGGGCGGCCGGCGAATCGACGATCACCGCGCCCGGGTCGGCGATGTCGGCGGCGGTCACCTCCGCGTAGACGTCGGCCGGGGCGGCCGAGGCGACGGACGCGCCGCCGAAGAGCAGGGCGGCGGCGAGCGTGGCCGCCGGGTAGATCGTGCGCATGACTTCTCCCTCGGGGAACGGGGTTCCGACGCCGACGACCCTGCGCGCGCCCCCTACACCGGCACTACACCCGCGCGCTCGCGGTGCTGACGTGGGTGAGTGCGCGGGACCGGAAAATTGTCACCCCGGAAAACGCGCGTGACAAAAAACAAAGCCGTTCCCGCCGAAGCGCGTGACAAATTACGCAGCCACGGAAAAGCGCATTGGCCGGTTGGGAAGTTTCCGCCTAGCATCCGAAAGGCCGTTCGACGACGAAAGGACCAGACATGACGGAAACCCTCGTGCGGAAAAAGCGGTTCCGGGGAATCGGGCTGGCCGCGCTCCTGGCGTGCGCGGTGGCCGTGGTTTCCGCGGGACCGGCCGCGGCGGCCGAGAAATCGCTCACCTACAAGGGCGGCTTTCCGCTGATCGGCGACCAGCAGGTCACCGTCGTGGTCAAGGCGGACATCCCCGCCACCGCCACCGCGGGCACCCCCGTTTCGGTGCCGTTCAGCCTGGACGTCGACGCCGGGCAGGCGGCCGGCGACGGCCTGCGCCTGGTCGGGGCCACGAAGGTCTCGGGCAGCATCAAGTCCCAGGTGAACGTCGCGATCGGCGGCCAGTCGGTCGCCATCCCGATCGAGCTGCCCATTCCGGAGACGCCCGTTCCCGCCGAAGGCAGCCTGAAGTTCACCGCCCAGGGCCAGGTCGACTTCACCGTTCCCGCCGGCACCCCGGCCGGGGAGGCCACGAGCAGCGTCGACGCCGCGGCGACCACCCACGTCGTCACCGACAGCGGGCTCGGCGAGTTCGACGTCGCGCTGACCCTCGACCCGCCGGACCAGGACGCCACCCTCGGCACGACGACGGTGAGCTGACCTCCCGCGGCACCGTCCCGGCCCGCCGGAATCCGCCCGGCGGGCCGGAGTCGATGCCGGAATCCGGCACCCGGGAAATGCCGGGATCCGCCGGAAACCGTTCCCTCCCAACGTGATCCTCCCTTCGTAGGTACCGGGATACCGGGCGTGCGCGGAGTATTTCTCGCCACCAGGTCGAATCCCCACCGGCTGGAGGAGCACTTCGTGAAAACCACTTCAGGAGTCCTACGTGGACTCGCGGCGATTTCGGCCGCGGTGGCCGTCGTCGCACTGCAGGCGCCCGCCACCGCGGCCGCCGCGCGGACCGATCTCGGCATCAGCATGCAGGCCCAGCAGAAGGACCAGTGGTGCTGGGACGCCAGCGGCAACACGATCGCCGACTTCTGGGGATATTCGCTTTCCCAGACGCGGTTCTGCCAGGTCGCCCACAACGAATCCGGGAGCGACTGCGCGAACAACCAGGGTTACTTGTCCGACCAGCAGCGCGTGTTCCGCTGGCTGGGTTTCTCGAACGTCGGGTCGTACAACTCGAACGGGCAGGTCCTTTCCTTCACCACCATCAAGAACCAGATCGACGCGGGACAGCCGATCGGCACCCGCATCGGCTGGCGCTCCGGCGGCGGGCACATGCACGTCCTCTACGGCTACGACAACTCCGGCGGCGCGACCCGCGTCGAATACGGCGACCCGTGGCCGAACAACAGCCGCTACAACTCGATGAACTACGACACCTACCGCTCGAACAACCAGTTCCAGTGGACGCACACGCTGTACGGGATCGAGGGATGAGCGTGCTGAAGAACGCGATGGGCGCGGCCGTGCTGGCCGGCGCCGCGATGCTCACGACGGCCGGCGCGGCCGGCGCGGCGACCGGGCCGGCCGGCACCCCGACCGCGGCCGACACCGCCGCGATCGGGCAGGTGACCGGCGGCAAGCAGACCCTCGACCGGCTGGCGGAGACGAAGTTCCCCGGCGCCCACGCGGCCGCCGCCGCTTCACGCGCCGACGCGGACGCCCGCTCGCAGGTCGCGGTCTACGAGCCGACGGCGGCCTTCGTCGCCGGTACCTCGGACGTCCCCGCCGCGCTGGCCTACGTCGCCGTCCCGGCCCGGACCGGCGACGGCACCACCGCGACCGTCTGGGCCGAGCGCCAAGGCGCGGCCTGGACCGTCGTCAACGTCGCGTCCGGCGACTACGAGCGCAAGTACGCCGAAGCCGCGGCCGGCGGCTACCTCCTGCACGAACCGCAGGTCAACGCCTGGTACGCGGTGCACGGTGACGCCGTGACGGTGCTCGACGGCTCGGTCACCGGCCTGGCCGCGGGCACGAAGCTGGCGCTCGCCGACTACCGCGCGCAGCTGCACCAGCGGTACGCGGACAAGCTGCCCGGCTCGGCCTACGACCGCGACGGCGCGGGCGGCGGCTACGGCGGCCGCGAGCGCGCGGTGCCGGCCACGGGCTCCGACGAGGTGCCGGTGCTGCCGTTCGTGCTCGGCGGGGTCCTGGTCCTGGTGGCCGGGGCGGTCGTGGTGCCGCGGCTGCGGCGCCAGTAGGACGGCGGGGCCGCCGGCGCGCCCGGCGGCCCCTTGGCAGGTGATCATGATCAGGGCACAATGCGCCATGCCCGTTCCCACGGCGGCCCAGCCGGAACCGGCGCGGCTGACCGGGTCGGATCTCGCGCTGGTCGAGGCGCTGCAGCGCGACCCGCGGGCGCCGTGGACGCGGATCGCCGCCGCCGTCGGCACCGACGCGACGACGGCCGCGCGCCGCTGGGACCGGCTGCAGGCGGCCGGGCTGGCCTGGCTCACCGCGTACGCCACGGCCCCGACGACGACGGTCGGCTACGTCGACCTGGCCTGCCGCCCGGACGCGCTGACCGAGCTGACGCGCCAGCTGTGCGGCTGGCCGCCGGTGTTCAGCGTCGAGCGCACCACGAGCCGGTTCTCGCTGTTCCTCTCGCTGGCCGCCCGCGACCTCGACGCGCTGGACGAGCTGGTCACCGGCCGGCTCGGCGCGCTGCCCGGGGTGCGCGAAGTCCGGTTCGCCGTCGCGACGCGCGTCTACCGCGAGGGCAGCGGCTGGCTGGTGAACGCGCTGGCCCCCGAACAGCGGGCGGTGCTCGACGAGACGGCGGTGCAGGCCCGGCTGGTCGTCCCGCAGCAGTGGGACGACCGCGACGTGCGCGCGCTGGTCGAGTCCCTCGGCCAGGACGGCCGGCGCAGCTACGCCGAACTGGCCCGCGACTGCCGGATGAGCGAGTCCGCGGTGCGCCGCACGCTGGCGCGGATGCTGCGCAACCACGAGCTCGACTTCCGCTGCGACCTCGCGCACGTCCCGGCGGGCTGGCCGGTGATCGCGGGCTACCGCCTCGACATCGCCGCCGGCGACCTGGACCGCGCCGGCACGGCGATCGCGCAGCTGCCGGAGACGCGGCTTTCGGCAGCCGTGGTGGGGGAGGGCAACCTGGTGGTCTCGGCGTGGCTGCGCGAACCGGCCGGCTGCACCGGCTACGAGCAGCGGCTGGCGGCCGCGGCACCCGGCGCCCGCGTCCTGGACCGCGCGATCACGCTGCGGATGCCGAAGCGGATGGGCCGGCTGCTCAGCCCGCACGGCCTCGGCGGCACCCACCAGGCGATCATCCCCGCCCGCTGACTACCGTGCGGCGAGGAGACCCCTGGGGAGGATCATGAGCCTGCGCGAAACCCTGCAACACCACGTCGACGCCGGAACGCTGCCCGGTGCGGTGGCCGTCGTCGACCGGGCCGGCGACCGCGAAATCGTGGCGGTCGGCTCGGCCGACGTCGAAGGCAGCCGGCCGATGGCCGGAGACACGCTGTTCCGGATCGCCTCCCTCACCAAGCCCATCACCGCGGCCGCCGTCCTCACCCTGGTCGACGACGGCACCCTGGCCTTCGACGACCCGATCGGCCGGTGGCTGCCCGAGCTCGCGGACCCGAAGGTGGTGCGGACGCCGTCGAGCCCGGTCGACGACCTGGTCCCGGCGAAACGGCCGATCACCGTGTTCGACGTGCTCACCGGCCAGGCCGGCTGGGGCTTCGCGTCGGACTTCACGCTCCCGGCGGTGCGGGCGCTGTTCCCCGTGCAGGGCGACGGCCGCGAGGTGCAGAGCTTCCCTTCGCCGGACGTCTGGCTCGCGCGGCTGGGCGAGGTGCCGCTCGCCTACCAGCCGGGCGAGGCGTGGCTGTACGACACGTGTTCCACGATCCAGGGCGTGCTCGCCGCCCGCGCGTCCGGCCGGACGCTGCCGGCGCTGCTCGAGGAGCGGATCTTCGCGCCGCTGGGCATGGCGGACACCGGGTTCGTCGTCGGCCCGGACCGGCGCGACCGGTTCACGGCGTTCTACAAGAAGACGACGGACGGTCTCGTCCTCGCCGATCCGGCCGACGGCCAGTGGAGCACGATGCCCGCGCTGCCGCTGGGCAGCGGCGGCCTGGCCGGGACGGCGGGGGACTGGGTGGCCTTCGGCCGGATGCTGCTGGCTTCCGGGACCGCCCCGGACGGCCGGCGCGTGCTCAGCCCCGAGTCGGTCCGCGCGATGACCACCGACCACACCACCGCGGCCCAGCGCGAGATCGGCGCGCTGTTCCTGGAGGGCCAGGGCTGGGGGATGGGCGGCACGGTGGACGTCACCGCCGGCGAACCGTGGACCGTCCCCGGCCGCTACGGCTGGGTCGGCGGCACCGGCACGACCGCCCACGTCATCCCCGCGACCGGCACCGTCGCGGTCCTGCTGACCCAGGTCGGCGAGGACAACCCGGTGCCGCCGGAGTGGCTGCGCGACTTCTGGCGGGAGGCGGCCGCGTAGGGTCTCCAGACGGGGATCCGGCACTGTGGAGGGACATTGGGCGAGTCGAACTGGGCGGGCAACCACGCCTACACCGCGGACGCGGTGGTGGCCCCGCGCACGGTCGACGAGGTGCGGGCGGCGGTCGCCGGCGCGTCGCGCGTCAAGGCGCTGGGCAGCCGGCACTGCTTCAACGACATCGCGGACTCACCCGGCGGCGTCCTGCTGGACCTGCGCGCGCTCGACGTCCCGCTGGAGTTCCACGACGGCCGCGTGACCGTCGGCGGCTCCGCGCGTTACGGCGACTTCGCCGGACAGCTGCACGCGGCGGGGTTCGCCCTGCCGAACCTCGCGTCGCTGCCGCACATCACGGTGGCCGGCAGCGTCGCGACCGGCACCCACGGTTCCGGCCGCCGTCAGCCCGGGCTCGCCGCGGCCGTCTCGGCGGTCGAGCTGGTCACCGCGGACGGCGAGCCGCGCACGTTCACCCGCGCCGACCCGGAGTTCGCCGGCGTGGTCGTCGGGCTGGGCGCGGTCGGCGTCGTGACGCGGCTGACGCTCGACGTCGTGCCCGCGTTCGACGTCCGCCAAGACGTCTTCGACGCCCTGCCGTGGGAGTCCGCGTACCGGCACTTCGACGAGATCGAGGACGCCGGCTACAGCGTCAGCATGTTCACGAACTGGGCGAACGACACGATCGACCAGGTGTGGGTCAAGAGCCGCGTCGACGCGTTCACCCCGCGGGCGGAGCTGTTCGGCGCGGTCCCGGCCGACGGCCCGCGCCACCCGGCGCACGCGGCCGGCGTCCCGGCGGGCAACTGCACACCGCAGCTCGGGGTGCCGGGCCCGTGGCACGAGCGGCTGCCGCACTTCCAGCTGGCGTTCACCCCGAGCGTCGGGGACGAGCTGCAGTCGGAGTACTTCGTGCCCTACGCCGACGCCGTGGCCGCCATCCGGGCGGTCCGCGAGATCGGCGAGCTCCTGACCCCGGTGCTGCTGGTGTCGGAGATCCGCGCGATCGCGGGCGACGAGCTGTGGCTCAGCCCCTGCCACGGCGGCGACCGCGTGGCGCTGCACTTCACGTGGCAGCCGCGGCAGGCCGAGGTCGAGGCGGTGCTCCCGGTCCTGGAGGAGCGCCTCGCGCCGTTCGGGGCCCGGCCCCACTGGGGAAAGCTCTTCAACGCGGTGGGCGGGGACTACCCGCGGCTGGCGGAGTTCCGGGCGCTGGCCGGGAAACTGGACCCGGCGGGCAAGTTCCGCAACCCGTTCCTGGAGCGGCACGTGCTGGCCGGCTGATTCCGCGACGGCGGCCCGCTGATGGGGACGGAGTCCGATACGCCGAGGACCGAAACGCTTTCTGCTGCCACGGCGACTGAAGCGCCATGGAAGGGAAAGCTCTGCCCTGGCGGATCATCGCTTGCCTCATCTTGATCGCACTCGCATCGACGACTATCTGGTTGACAGTGTCAATCCTCTATCCGGGCCCTTATTGGGAGTCGCCCATCGACGAGGTGTCACCACATTTCGGTACTGGCCTTCCGACCAGGGTGAAAGTGCTGGCGATCGACCACAAGACGCGAACTGCCGACGTGGCCGTCTCGATCGAGATCGGCGACCACGCCGAGCCGGTTTCCGGTCCGGACGGTCGAACCGTACCTGTTGAGGAGGTGAACGGGAACTACACTCTGATGGCCGATTACCGTGCGGTCGCCGAGGTGCGGCCGAAGGAGCTGGCCGCGACCGACGGGCGCGGCGTCACCGTCGGGTACAACGCCACGGTCAAGCTGCCGCTGACAGCGGCTTCGCAGCGATTCCCGGACGACCAGTACTCTCTCCATCAGGCTTTCGATCTGTTATTGCCCGATGGTTACACATTGTCCGGAACGAAGAACAAGTCCCTGTCTCTGGCTGTTCTTCCTCTCCGCAACGAAGCGCTCACCGATTGGCGGACGGTCGTGCGGAACACCAGTCCGACGTGGTACGTGGAGCTCCTCCTGGAGCGGTCGTCAAACGTGCGTAAATTCGTGTACGGTGTCGCGATCGCGCCGTTGGTGCTCGGGTTGGCCGCCATGGTGATCTGGCTGCGGCGGCGAGACCGGGTTCCCTTCGAACTGGCGGCGGCGATATTGGCCTTGCTGCCACTGCGCAGCGTCCTCGTTCCGAACGACGTTCCCGGCATCACCCGGCTGGACACCGTTCTGGGAATCGAACTGGTCTTCATCGCGACCGCGGTCACTCTCATGGCGGTCGTTTCCGTGTTCGCCAGGTCGTCCGAAGGGGTGGGCAGACACCGCTGACGGCCGTCGCGGCACTAGCCCGCCGGTGGGGCCGTGGTCGCGCGGACGATCAAGTACGTGTCGAGGACCTGGTTCGTGCGCCCGTCCGCCTGGCCGTCCAGCAGATCCAGGAGGATCGTGACCGCCGCGCGGCCCGCTGCCTCCGTCGGCATCGCGATCGTCGTCAGCGGGGGTGCCGAGATCGCCGCGAACACCAAGTCGTCGAAGCCGATCAGGCTGATCTCGTCCGGGACCGGGACCCCGCGGGCGTTCAGCCGCGCGAGCGCCCCGAAGGCGACCAGGTCGTTGTAGGCGACGATCGCCGTCACGTCCGCCGCCAGCGCGAGGTCCGCGCCCTGCAGGCCGCCCTCGAAGACCGGGGGGAACGGGCCGAACTCGACGACCTCCGTGCCGTGCCGCTCGGCCGCTTCCGTCAGCCCCTGACGACGGGCTCGGTTCGCCCACGACGCGCGGGGGCCGCCGAGGTAGGCGCAGCGGCGGTGGCCCAGCGCCGCCAGGTGCTCGATCGCCTGGCGCATCCCGTCCGCCGCGTCCATCACGATCGACGGGATCCCCGGCACCTCGCGGTTGAGCAGCACGAGCGTCGTCTGGCCGGCGAGCGCGCGCAGCTGGTCGTCGGTCATGCTCGGGCTGCCCAGCACCACGCCGTCGACCTGCCGGGCCATCCGGCGGACCAGGTTCTGCTCGGTCGCCGGGTCCTGGTCGCTGCTGGCGAACAGCACGGCGACGTCGTCCTGGCGCGCGCGGGCCTGCACGCCGTCGAGCACGCCGGTGAAGAACGGGTTGCCCAGATCCGACACGACGATGCCGATGTGCCCGGTGCGCGCGACCGGCTGGGGCGCGCCGGCCGCGTGGTAGCCGAGCTCGCTCGCCGCGGCCAGCACCCGGCTGCGGGTCTGGTGGCGGACCAGGTCCGGGGACGTGAACGCGCGCGACACGGTCGAGATCGACACGTTGGCCCGGCGGGCGACGTCGTGAATGGTCACGCTCACGGCTACTCCTCGGCAGGCTCTGCGCAACATCATGGAAACGCGCGGCAGCGTTGTCAACAACGGATCGCCTTGCGGCAGCGGGGATCCGGCCGCCGCAGGGCCATTCGGCTGGGCTTGCGCTGAAAACACTGCAAATCGTTGACCGGGTTTTGCTGCAAATCGTAGAACGGAAGCTCCGCCGTGTTCCCCGCTCCCGGGGCGCGGGTCCCCTCCCCTTCAGAGGTGCCTGATGACCAGGAAATCCCTGCGCGTTTTCGGAACCGCCGCCGTCGCCGCCGCGATGGCCGTCGCCGTCCCCACGGGGGTCGCGCACGCCTACGAGAACTCCCCGGTCGGCTTCGGAGCCGGCACGACCGGCGGCGCGGGCGGCGAGACCGTCACCGTCTCGACTGCGTCGGCGTTCACCAGCGCCGTCGCCGATGCCACCGCCCGCACGGTGAAGGTGAGCGGGAAGATCGCGCTGGCGAACAAGACGCTGGTGAAGATCGGGTCGAACAAGACGATCCTCGGCGTCGGCTCCGCGTCCGGCTTCACCGGCGGCGGGCTCGCCGTGGACAAGTCGTCGAACGTGATCATCCGCAACCTGGCCATTTCCCAGGCGGTCGGCACCGACGCGATCCAGATCCAGCGCGGCGCGACCCGCGTGTGGATCGACCACAACGACCTGTCCTCGGACCTCGACCACGGCAAGGACTACTACGACGGCCTGCTCGACATCAGCCACGCCGCCGACGGGATCACCGTGTCCTGGAACAAGTTCCACGACCACTACAAGGTCTCCCTCGTCGGCCACAGCGACAACAACGCCGCCGAGGACACCGGCAAGCTCCACGTCACCTACAGCCACAACTGGTTCGAGAACGTGAACTCGCGGCTGCCCAGCCTGCGGTTCGGCACCGGGCACGCCTACGACAACTATTTCCACTCGGTCACCGATTCCGCCGTGCATTCGCGGATGAACGCGCAGTTCCTCGCCCAGAACAACGTCTTCGAATCGACGAAGGTGTGCCTGGAAACGACCGGCGACAGCGACGTCGACGGCTACCTGAACGAGTCGGGCAACTCCTTCGGCGGCTGCACGAACAAGATCACCCGCACGGGGAGCCTGTCCCAGGCGCCGTATTCCTTCACGCTGGAGCCGACTTCGACGGTCAAGGCGTCGGTGACCGCGGGCGCGGGCACCGGCCGGATCTGAGTGGCCCGGCCGGTTCGAGTAAGCGCTTACTCGAACCGGCCACCGCCGTTCGGAGTACCCGGTTTTCGACGAATTCGAAAGGGTGCCGGCGGATATTGACACACTTGTCGCGAACGCCCTACCGTGACCACCGGAAGTTTCTCCCGAACTGCCCATTCGTCAGTTCCCGCACGGCCGGAGCCGGCCGCGCCGATCGGAGACCCATGTCGGGGAGCAGGCGCCGCACCGTCGCGGACCCGCCGAAGCTGGCCGTGGTCGGCACGTCCGGCTACGCGTTCAGCTACCTGCACCGCGCGCGCATCCTGCACGACGAAGGGCTCGTGCGGTTCGCCGGGATGGCCGACATCCGGGTGCCCTCGGCGGCGGCGATCGCGCTGCTGCCCGAGGGCGGCACCGCGCACGTCGGCGTCGACGACCTGCTCCGCCGCTGCCGGCCCGACATCACCGTGGTCGCGACGCCGCCGCACGCGCACGTCCGGGTCGGCGGCGCGGTCCTGCGGGCGGGTGGCGACCTGCTGCTGGAAACCCCGCCGGTGCTCGACCTCGCCGGGTTCCGGACGCTGTCCCGGCTGGCCGCGGAGAACGGATCGGCGTGCCAGACCGGGTTCCAGAGCTTCGGGTCGCCCGCGCTGCCGGTGCTGCGGGCGGCGATCGCGGCGGGCCGGCTCGGCGAGATCGCCGGCGTCGGCGCGGCCGGGGCGTGGATCCGCACCGACGCCTACTACCGCCGCAACCCCTGGGCGGGCCGCCGGTGGCTGGACGGCGAAGCGGTCGTCGACGGCGCGCTGACCAACCCGTTCTCCCACGCCGTCGCCACCGCACTGCTCGTCGGCGGGGTCGGCGGGCGCGACCCGGCGGAGATCGCCCTGGAGCTGTACGGCACGCGGGACATCGAAGCCGACGACACGGCGTGCCTGCGCATCCGCTTCGACCGCGGGCCCGAGATCGTCGTCGCCGCGTCGCTGTGCGCCGAGCAGGACCACGAGCCCTACGTCGTGGTGCACGGCAAGAAGGGGCGCGCGAAGTTCTGGTACAAGAGCCACCGGCTGGAGCTGGACGACGAGCGCGTCCACCTCGGCGAACCGGTGGACCTGCTGCGCAACCTCGTCGCCCACCACCGCGACCCGGCCGGGGTGCCGCTGCTCGCGCCGCTGCCGGCCACCCGCGCGTTCGCGTCGGTGGTCGAGGCGGTGCGGGACGCGCCCTCGCCGGCGCGGATCCCGCCGGGCTGGATCCGCACGGCGGGCGAGGGGGCGAGCCGGCACCCGGTGGTCCGGGGGATCGGCGAGGAGGTCGCCGTCGCCGCGGATCGCCTCGCGCTGTTCTCCGAAATCGGCGTCCCGTGGGCGAATGCCGTCCGCCGGGGCGCGCAACGCACCGGGTAACGCCGCCCCGGTGCTCACCGCGCTGACAGCCCGCTCCGGACCGGTGGTGCTGTAAGCGCTTTCTCAAGCTGCCCGAATATCGGCATAACCGTTGCTGCACAAGGGTTATTGCGCCGTTTCGGCCGTTGACACGTGCCGCGCGCACTGCCTACCGTGAGCGCGCTGACAGCGTTTTCAGAAAAAGCTGACCGGCTGAGAACGGAGAGCTCGATGCGTCGGACAAGACAGCGGCGGACCCTCGTCGCGCTGGCCGCGGTGGTGCCGCTGCTGCTGACCGGGGTGGCCGCGTGCGGCTCGGACTCCGGCGGCGGCGGGGACGTGACGATCACGTTCGTCTGGTGGGGGAGTGACGGCCGGGCGAACCTGACCAAGAAGGCCGTCGAGCTGTTCCAGCAGAAGAACCCGAAGATCAAGGTGCAGACGTCGTTCTCGGCGTACGCCGCCTACTGGGAGAAGCTGGCGACGCAGACGGCGGGCGGGAAACCGCCGGACGTCCTCAACGTCGACACGCGCTACCTGGCCGAGTACGGCGGCCGCGGGGTGCTGGCCGACCTGAACCAGGGCGCCGGGAAGTCGGTCTCGCTGGCCGACGTCAACCCCGAGCTCGCGGCCACCGGCGTCTACCAGGGCAAGCGGTACGCCGTGCCGTGGGCGCAGAACACCCCGGCGATGCTCTACGACCCCGCCGCGTTCACCGCGGTGGGCGCGGACCCGGCGAAGGGCCTCACCTGGGACCAGTACGCCGACGCGACGCGGAAGGTGAGCGCCGCCGGCGGCGCCCGCGGCACGACCGACTTCGGCATCCTCGACACCCCCCTGGAGATCTGGCTGCGCCAGCAGGGCAAGCAGTTCTACACCCCCGAGGGCAAGCTCGGCTTCGCCGCCGACGACCTGCGCCGGTACTGGCAGCTGGCGGGCGGGTTCCGCGACAGCAAGGGCGCGTCCCCGGCCGACGTCACGGCGTCCTACAACACCTCGCCCGAGCAGTCGCCGCTCGGCAAGAAGCTGACCAGCTCCGAGTTCGCCTACGACAACCTCCTGCCCGCCTACCAGAAGGCCTACGGCAAGCCGCTGAACGTGGCGCCGTACCCGACCGCCGCGAACGGCGACCTCGGGCAGTACCGGCGGCCGTCGATGTTCCTGTCGGTGTCCGCGCGCAGCCGGCAGCAGGAGGCGGCGGCGAAGCTCGTCGACTTCCTGGTCAACGACGCGGAAGTCGGCAAGATCGTCGGCACCGACCGCGGCCTCGCGCCCAACCTCAAGGTCCGCGCGCAGCTCGCGACGAGCGCGAAGGGCGCCGACAAGACGCTCTACGACTACGAAGCCGCACTCGAACCGAAGCTCGGGGCCGCGCCGCCGGTCCCGCCCAAGGGCGCCGGCTCGATCCAGAAGCTCCTCCAGCGCACCTACGAGGAAGTCGCGTTCGGCCGGATGAGCATCGACGACGCCGTCACGCGGTTCATGTCCGAAGCCGAGAAGGCGCTGGGCTAGATGACGACCGTGCGCACCCCGGACCCGCCGGTCGCCACCGAGGCGGCCGCGCGGGTCCGGCGGCGGGATCGCCCGGCCGGACGCCGGCGCCGGAACCAGCCCGAGGCCTTCGCGTTCCTGACGCCCTGGCTGCTCGGCGCGGTGGCGCTGACCGTCGGCCCGATGGTCGTCTCGCTCTACCTGTCCTTCACCGACTACGACCTGTTCACCGCGCCGAAGTGGGTCGGCTTCGGCAACTTCACGCACATGTTCACCGACGACGACCGCTACCTGCAGTCGGTCAAGGTGACGCTCGTCTACGTCCTGGTTTCGGTGCCGCTCAAGCTGACGGTGTCGCTGCTGGTGGCCATGCTGCTCAACACCCGCCGCGGGGCCGGCGGCTTCTACCGCGCCGCGTTCTACGCGCCGTCGCTGCTCGGCGCGAGCGTCGCGGCGGCGCTGGTGTGGCGGGCGCTGTTCATGGGCGGCGGCCCGGTGAACGAGGTGCTGGCCTTCGCCGGCTGGCACACGCCGAGCTGGGTGGACGACCCGCGGTTCAGCCTCGCCTCGATCGTCCTGCTCGGCGTCTGGCAGTTCGGCGCGCCGATGGTGATCTTCCTGGCCGGGCTCAAGCAGATCCCGGCCGAGCTGCACGAGGCGGCCGCGATCGACGGCGCCGGCGCGTTCCGCCGCTTCCGGCACATCACGCTGCCCATGCTCTCGCCGGTGATCTTCTTCAACCTGGTGATGGAGGCCATCCACGCGTTCCAGGCGTTCACGCCGGCGTTCGTGATCGGCGGCGGCCGCGGCGGCCCGGCCGACGCGGACCTGTTCTACACGCTCTACCTGTACGAGGTCGGCTTCCAAGACTTCCACATGGGGTACGCGTCCGCGATGGCGTGGGTGCTGCTGGTCGTGATCGCGATCGTGACGGCGATCGTGTTCCGCACGGCGAAGCTGTGGGTGTTCTACGACGATGCCGAGGAGCGCCGATGACGGTGGTGCCCCGCTCCGCGCGATCGGTGGGCTGGCACGTCCTGTGCGTGGCCGGCGTGCTCGTCGTGCTGTACCCGCTGGTGTGGCTGGCGTTCGCGTCGGTCAAGCCGCCGGACGAAATCCTGTCGCGGCTGTCGCTGCTGCCCACGCGGTTCGTCTTCGACGGCTACACGAAGGGGTGGGAAGGCGCGGCCGACGTCGGGTTCGGCCGGTTCTTCCTCAACTCGGTGCTCGTCGCCGGGTTGTCGGTCCTCGCGAACGTGCTGTCGTGCTCGCTGGCGGCGTACGCCTTCGCGCGGCTGAAGTTCCGGTTCCGCGGCGCGCTGTTCGCGTTCATGATCACGACGCTGATGCTGCCCTACCACGTCACGCTCATCCCGCAGTACGTGATCTTCCAGCAGGCCGGCCTGGTCAACACGTTCGTCCCGCTGATCCTGCCGAAGCTGCTCGCCACCGAGGCGTTCTTCGTGTTCCTCATCGTGCAGTTCATGCGCGGGATCCCGCGCGAGCTGGACGAAGCGGCGACCATCGACGGCTGTTCGGTCTACCGGACGTTCTGGCACGTCGTGCTGCCGCTGTCGAAACCGGCGCTGGTGACGACGTCGATCTTCACGTTCATCTGGACGTGGAACGATTTCTTCACGCAGATGGTGTACCTCAACGACACGGAGAAGTTCACCGTGCCGCTGGGCCTGCGGCTGTTCGTCGACACGAGCAGCGAGTCCGACTTCGGCGCGATGTTCGCCATGTCGGCGCTCGCGCTCGTGCCGATCGTCCTGTTCTTCCTCGCCTTCCAGCGCCTGCTGGTCGAAGGCGTCAGCACCAGCGGCCTGAAGGGGTGACGGCGATGCGATCGACGGAGTGGCGCACCGGGCTGGCGGACTTCTCGGACTGCCTGCTGACCGGCCTGCTCGTCGCGCTGGCGGCGGTGCCGGTGGTGACCGCGCCGCCGGCGTTCACGGCGGGCTGCCGGGCCCTCGACCGGTCGCGCCACGGCATCGGACGTCCATTGTGGACGACGTTCTGGGCCGATTTCCGCGAGACCGCGCGGGGTGGTTCGCTCTTCGCGCTCGGGTGCCTCGCCGCCGTGGTGGTGTTCGCGGTCGACCTCGAGGTCGCCGCCTCGATGCCGGGCGCGGGTGTGCTGCGGCCGGCGTTGTGGGCGCTGGCCGCGGTGGCCGTCGTCGTCGCGGTGCGGACCTGTGCGGTCGTGGCGACCGGGGAACCGTCCTGGCGCCGCGCGGTGGTGACGGCGGCCCGCGAGACCGCGGCGGCGCCGGGGAACGCCTTGCTCCTGGCCGGGGCGGCCGGCCTCTCGGTGGTGCTCGTGTGGATGCTGCCGATCCTGGCGCTGGTGGTGGCCGGGCCGCTGGCCCTGGCCGCGGTGGCGACCGGCGGGCCCCGATGACCCCAGCGGTGGTCGTGTTCGGCACGGCCGGGTACGCGCGCACGCACCTGCGCCGGGCCCGGGCGCTGCACGAGCGGGGCGAGCTCGTCCTGGCCGGGGCGTGCGACGTCCGCGAACCACCGGACGGCGACCTGGTTCCGGTGTTCACCCACGACCCGGCCGAACTGCTGGCGCGCGTGCCGGCGGACATCGCCGTGATCGCCACCCCGCCGCACACGCACCTGCCCCTGGCCCGCCTCGCGCTCGCCGCGGGCTGCCACGTGCTCGTGGAGAAACCGCCGGTGCTCGACCTGGCGGCGTTCGACGAGCTGACCGAGCGGGCGCGCGGGCGGGCCTGCCAGGTCGGGTTCCAGAGTTTCGGCTCGCCCGCGGTCGGGGTGATCCGGGCCGCGCTGGCCCGCGGCGCGATCGGGGCGGTCACCGGGATCGCCGCCGCGGGCGCGTGGATCCGGCGTGACCGCTACTTCGCGCGCACCGCGTGGGCGGGCCGGCGCCGGCTCGACGGGCACGCGGTCGTCGACGGTGCCCTGACCAACCCGTTCGCCCACGCCGTCGCGACCGCCTTGCTGCTCAACGGCACCGCCGGCGCGCTGCCCGAGCGGACCACCGTCGAGCTCTACCGCGCCCGCGACATCGAGTCGGACGACACCGCGTGCGCTCGCCTGTGCTTCGCCGGCGCACCGGACGTCGTGGCCGCCGCGACCCTCGCCGCCGAAGCCGACCACGAACCCTACGTGCTGATCCACGGCACCGACGGCCGGATCCGGTGGCATTACAAGACCGACGTCGTCCTCATCGACGGCGAGCCGGTGCAGGCCGGACCGCCCGAAGACCTGCTGGCGAACCTCGTCGGCCACCTCCGCGACGGCGTCCCGCTGCTCGCCCCGCTGGACGCCACCCGCGCGTTCACCGCACTGGTCGAGGCCGTCCGCGACGCGCCGGAGCCGCGGCGGCTGCCCCACGCCCGGGCGGTCGGCACCGGGCCGGACCGCCGGTTCGTCGTGCCGGGCGTCGATCGCGCGGTCGACGACGCGGCCGAGCGGCTCGCCCTCTTCTCCGAACTCGCCCTGCCCTGGACCCCCGCCCGAGAGGAGAGGTGATGCGACGCTGCGCGATCGTCGGACTGGGTTCCCGCGCCGAGCTGTTCGCCCGCGCCCTGGCCGGTTCGCCGCGAGCCGAGCTCGCGGCCTTCTGCGACCCGAACGAAACCCGCATGCGCGTCCACAACGGCTGGCTCGGCACGGCGGTGCCTGGCTACCGGCCGGACGACTTCACCGCCATGCTGGCGAAGGAACGCGTCGACCTCGTCGTGGTGTGCTCGCCCGACCACACGCACGCGGACTACGTCGTCGCCGCGCTGCACGCGGGCTGCGACGTCGTCACCGAAAAGCCGATGACCACCGACGTCGACGGCGCACGCCGCATCCTGGCGGCCCGCCGCGAGACGGGACGCTCGGTGCGCGTCGCCTTCAACTACCGCTACAACCCGGTGCACCGGCGCGTGCGGGAGCTGCTCGCGGCCGGCGCGATCGGGGAGGTCGGCTCGGTCGAGTTCAGCTGGCTGCTCGACACCGCCCACGGCGCCGACTACTTCCGCCGCTGGCACCGCGACAAGGCGAACTCCGGCGGGCTGCTCGTGCACAAGTCCGGGCACCACTTCGACCTGGTCAACTGGTGGCTGGGCCGCGGCCCGGAGACGGTGTTCGCGTTCGGGCGCTTGTTCTTCTACGGCGAGGGCACCGGGCACACCGACGACCGGTTCGCCCTCGACCTCGATGCCTCGCCCCGCCTGCGCGCGCTCTACCGCGACGCGGAGCACGAGGACGGCTACGTCCGGAACCAGGACGTGTTCGCGCCCGGCGTCACGATCGAGGACGACGTGTCGGTGCTCGTCCGCCACCACGGCGGGGTGGTCCTGAACTACCACCTGCACGCCTATTCGCCGCGCGAGGGCTACCGCGTCGCGTTCTCCGGCAGTGAAGGGCGGCTCGAACTGGACGTCCGGGAGAACGAGTACCCCACGGACGCCGGCGAACCCGGCCGGGCCGTCCTGACCGTGCAACGGCACTGGGAGCCGGCGGAAGCCGTGTTCGACGGCGTTCTCGGCGAAGGCCATGGCGGCGGCGACGAGCGGATGCTCGCGGAACTCCTCGGCGACGCCGAACCGGACGAACTCGGCTGCGCGGCCGACCACGACGCCGGCCTGCGGGCCCTGCTCACCGGCCTGGCCGCGAACCGGTCCCTGGCCACCGGCCGCCCGGTGCCGGTGGCGGAACTGCTCGCCGAGACCGGGGACCGGGCGTGAGCCGCGCGGCGGTGGGCGACGGGACCCTGGAGCTGGCCGAAGACGACGACGGCGCGGTGCGCGTCCGCCTGGGCGACCTCGTCCTGGCGGAGTACGTCATCGCGCCGCCGACACCGGCCGGGGACTCGCCGAAGCCGTACCTGCACCCGCTGCGGACCACCGCGGGCGAGACCGTGACCGCGGTCCGGCCGCACGACCACACCTGGCACAACGGCCTGCAGTTCACCATGGCCCACCTGTCGGGCGAGAACTTCTGGGGCGGCCGGACCTACGTGCGCGGCCGCGGGTACACCCCGCTCGACAACAACGGCACGATCGGCCACGTCCGCTGGGAGAGCATCGTGTGCGCGGCCGGGCACTGCGAACTGCGCCACGAGCTGGCCTGGCGCACGGCGGCGGGGCGGCGGTGGCTGACCGAGCACCGCACGCTGCGCTTCGGCGACGTCTGGGCGGACAGCTGGACCCTCACGTGGTCGAGCCGGCTGCGCAACACGAGCAACCAGGAGCTGCGGTGGGGGAGCCCGGTCACCGAGGGCCGCGAGACCGCCGGGTACGGCGGGCTGTTCTGGCGCGGCCCGCGCTCGTTCGTCGGCGGCGCCGTCCGGACGTCCGACGGCCGCTCAGCCGAAAGCGCGATGGGCCACCGCGCGCCGTGGCTCGCTTTCACCGGCCGCCACGACGAAAGCCTGCGCACTTCGACGCTGCTGTTCGCCGACAGCCCGGCGAACCCCGGCTTCCCGACCGCCTGGTACGTCCGCGCCGAGCCGTTCCCGGTGGTCAGCTTCGCCGCCACCTACCACCGGCCGTGGCTGCTGGAACCGGGCGAGGAGCTGACGCTGACCCACCACGTCGTCGTCGTGGACGGCGACCCGCAGCCCGCCCGGCTGGCCGAGCTCGCGGCCCGGGCGGCCGAGTAGAAGGAGCCGACATGCGCTGGAAGGCCTTCGCGGGGTGCCTCGCCCTGCTCGGACTCACCCTCACCGCCGGACCGGCGGACGCCCACGGCCACGACCCCGGCCGCGCGGTGCCCGGCGCGCACGACGGCTGGGGCGCGGGGACGACCGGCGGAGCCGCCGCCGCACCCGCCGACGTCCACACGGTGTCGAAGCGCTCGGAGCTGGTCGCGGCGCTGGCGTCGAACCCGGGCGCGCCGAAGATCGTCTACGTCCGCGGCACGATCGAGGGCAACGTCGACGCCGCCGATCGACCTCGGACGTGCGAGGACTTCGCGGACCCGGCCTACAGCCTGCCCGCGTACCTGGCGGCGTACGACCCGGCGACCTGGGGCAAGGTCGCGCCGTCGGGCCCGCTGGAGGAGGCCCGGGCGCGGTCGCAGGCCAACCAGGCCGCGCAGGTGGTGGTGGACGTCGGCCCGAACACGACGGTCTACGGCCTCGGCGGCGCGAACCTGCACGGCCTGACGTTGCGCGTCACCGGGGACAACGTGATCCTGCGGAACCTCCGGTTCTCCGACGCGCACGACTGCTTCCCCCAGTGGGACCCCCTCGACGGCGCGGACGGCAACTGGAACTCCGAGTACGACAACGTCGACCTCGTCGGGGCGACGCACGTGTGGGTCAACCACAACGAGTTCAGCGACGGCGGGAACGACGCGCAGCCGACGTACTTCGGGCGGAAGTACGAAGTCCACGACGGACTGCTGGACATCGTCAACGGCTCGGACCTGGTGACGGTGTCGGACAACCGCCTGCACGACCACGACAAGACGATGCTGATCGGCAACACGGACAAGCCGACCTACGACGTGGGCAAGCTGCGGGTGACGGTGCACCACAACCTGTTCTCCGACATCGGGCAGCGCGCCCCGCGGGTGCGGTACGGGCAGGTGCACGTGTACGACAACCTGTACGTGGTGCGGGATGTGGCCGCGTACACGTATTCGCTGGGCGTCGGGGTCGAATCGCGGATCTACGCGGAGAACAACTTCTTCCGGATCCCGGCTTCGGTGCCGCTGGGCGCGCTGGTCCACTATTGGAAGGGGACGGTGTTCCACGCGACCGGGACGCTGGTTTCTTCCGGTGCGTCCTTGCCACGTCCGGTGGACCTGCTGGCGGAGTACGACGCGGCGAACGACCCGGACTTGGGCTCGGAGGTGGGCTGGACGCCGACTCTGGTGGAGCGGCTCGACCCGACGTGGCAAGTGCCGATGCGCGTACTGGCCGGCGCCGGTCCCGTTTTCTGAAAACGTGGTGCCGGAGCGACCATCCGGGCGACAGGGTCGTCGCTGCGGCCGGTGACATTGACACCCCGATCTCGGTGACCGGAGACTGAGAAAGCGCTTTCAGCACTCGAAGGACCATTTCCCGCACGGGAAGAACCAAGGAGTGATGAGCATGTCCCCGATCTCCCGGGTGCTCCGGGTCGCGGTCGTCGCCGCCCTCGCGCTCTCGGCGGCCGTCGGTACCGGCGCGACCGCCGCCGGAGCCGCGTCCTGGCCGAACCCGAGCACGAGCGTGCCCGTCGGCGCGACCATCAAGGTCACCAGTGGCACCTACGACGGCGGCCTCAAGCGCTTCTACGGCACCGGCGACCTCGGCACCGGCGGCTAGGACGAGGACCAGGGCCCGATCTTCGAGCTGGCGAACGGCACCACGCTGAAGAACGTCGTCCTCGGCAACCCGGCCGCCGACGGCGTGCACTGCCTCGGCACCTGCACGCTGCTCAACGTCTGGTGGGAGGACGTCGGCGAGGACGCCGCGACCTTCAAGGGCACCTCGGCGTCGCAGACGATGACCATCGACGGCGGCGGTGCGCGCAAGGCGTCGGACAAGGTCTTCCAGCACAACGGCCCCGGCACGATGTACATCCGGAACTTCCAGGTCAACGACTTCGGCAAGCTGTACCGCTCCTGCGGCAACTGCAAGACGCAGTACAAGCGCAACGTCGTCGTCGACAACGTCACCGCGACCGTGCCCGGCAAGACGCTCGTCGGCATCAACACCAACTACGGCGACACCGCGAAGCTGACCCGGATCACCATCGTCGGCGACTCGAGCCGCAAGATCGTGCCCTGCGAGAAGTACAAAGGTGTCACGAGCGGCGAGCCGACGAAGACCGGCAGCGGGCCCGACTCGACGAACTGCCTCTACACCACCGCCAACATCACCTACCAGTAAGCGACCGGGGGTGCCGGTCGCCGTCCGGCACCCCCGGCGTCCCCCGTGGAGGTGTCATGTTCAAGACCCTGCTCCTCGCCTCGGTGCTCACCGGGGCGACGCTGGCCCCACTCGCCGCGGCGAACGTCGTCGTGGCCAAGGACGGCTCCGGGAACTACACGACCGTCCAGGCCGGGATCGACGCCGTGTCCGCCGGCGGCACCGTGTCGGTCAAGCCCGGGACCTACCGCGAGGTGCTCACCGTCCCCGCGGCCAAGACCGGGATCACCCTGCGCGGCACCACCGGCAAGGCCGCCGACGTCGTCGTCGACTACGACAACGCCGGCGGCACCAAGAAACCCGACGGCTCGACGTACGGCACGTCGGGCAGCGCGACCGCGACGATCGCCGCGAACGGCTTCACCGCCAGCGCGCTGACCTTCCGCAACTCGTTCGACCGCTCGGCCCACCCGGAGATCACCGCGACCCAGGCCGTGGCGGTGAAGACCACCGGCGACCGGATGGTCTTCGACAACGTCACGTTCCTCGGCCACCAGGACACGCTCTACGCCGACACGGCGGCGACCGGCACGGTCGGCCGGCAGTACTACCGGAACTGCGCGATCAGCGGCGACGTCGACTTCCTCTTCGGGCGCGCCACCGCCGTGTTCGACCGGGCGACGATCACCGCGCTCGACCGCGGCTCGAACCCGAACGGCTACCTGACCGCGGCGAGCACCCGCCGGACCAACCCGTACGGCTTCCTGGTCGTCGGCAGCAAGGTGCTCAGCTCGGCGGCGAACGGGAGCTTCTACCTGGGCCGGCCGTGGCACCCCGGCGGGGACGTCGACGCCATCGCGCAGGTCGTCATCCGCGAAACCGCGCTGCCGGCGGCGATCAAGACCACGCCGTGGACGGACATGTCCGGGTTTTCGTGGAAGGACGCCCGGTTCTTCGAGTACCGCAACACCGGGCCGGGCGCGGGTACCGGGACCGACCGGCCGCAGCTGACCGCCGCGCAGGCCGCGACGTTCACCGCGCAGCGCTACCTCGCCGGCGGCGACGGGTGGAACCCCGTCCACTGACCCGACGAAAGTACCGGCCCAATCCTGTTAGCGTTAACAACCGAGGATCAGCGTCGACCCTAGGACACGTCATGAGACTGCGCCGCTTCCCGGCCGTGCTCGCCGTGGCCACCGCCCTGCTGGGCGTGCCCGCCGCCCAGGCCGCGGACTACCCGAACCCCGGTTACGTCACCGGCGACACCACGGCGGTGCACGACCCGTCGATGATCCGCGCGGCCGACGGCAGCTACCTGCTCTACTCCACCGACCAGTACCTGCAGATCCGGCGCTCGACCGACCGGATCCACTTCACCAGGATCGGGTCCGTCTTCCCGAACGGCGCGCCGTGGACCGCGCCCTTCACCGACCCGGCCAACCCGGGTTACCTGTGGGCGCCGGACATCTCGTTCCACAACGGCAGGTACTACCTTTACTACGCGGCTTCGACGTTCGGCTCGCGGAACTCGGCGATCTTCCTGGCCACCAGCACGACCGGGCTGCCGGGCAGCTGGACGAACCAGGGCATCGTCGTCCAGACGAGCACGAGCAACGACTACAACGCGATCGACCCGAACCTGTTCGTCGACTCTTCGGGGCGCTGGTGGCTGAGCTTCGGCTCGTGGTGGACCGGGATCAAGCTGATCCGGCTCGACCCGGCCACCGGCAAGCGCAGCACGTCCGACACCGCGTTGCGCGGCATCGCCCAGCGCACCGGCGGTACGACGGCCGAGGAAGCGCCGTACATCGTCCAGCACGGCGGCTACTACTACCTGTTCGTCTCGTGGGACCTGTGCTGCCAAGGCACGAAAAGCACGTACCGCGTGATGGTCGGGCGCTCGACGTCGATCACCGGGCCCTACACCGACCGGGCCGGCGTCCGGATGACCTCGGGCGGCGGCACGCAGATCCTCGCGAGCCACGGTGACGTCCACGGCCCGGGGCACGTCGCGGTCCTGCACGACACCGACGCCGATGTGCTCGTCTACCACTATTACTACTCCGACGCGACGCCGTTGACCGGCAAGCTCGGCATCAACCTCATCGGCTACGACAGCGCCGGCTGGCCCTACGTCTACTGAGGCTCGGGAGGTTCCCGCAGTGGGAGGTCAAGAGCGAGTTCCAGGCGCCGTTCGCCCGCGGCGCCTGGCAGGCCTTCTGGGTGCCCAGCGCGATTTCCCGGCCGCCGGAGGGCGACATCCCCGAGTTCGAGGGTGCCGCGCGGAACCGATTCAACACCTGCCAGAAGGCGAGCGACGCCTGGTCGAACACGATCGTCGGGATCGGCAACCCCACGCGTGGCACGGCTACCGCGCCCGTAACGTCTACGTCGGCCGCAGCCGGGCCTGAAAGGTATTCCATGCGCCGCTTCCCGGCCTTCGTCCTCGCTCTGCTCGTGACGGCGGGGTTGTGCGCCGCGCCCGCGTCGGCGGTATCACCGGCGAAGCACCAAGTCACGTTCGACAAGTATTCGCTCCTGCTGGACGGCCGCCGCCAGGTCGTCTGGTCCGGCGAATTCCACCCGTTCCGGCTGCCCAGCCCGGACCTCTGGCGCGACGTGCTGCAGAAGATGAAGGCCACCGGCTACACGGCCGTCTCGATCTACTTTGACTGGAACTACCACTCGCCGGCGCCCGGCGTGTACGACTTCGGCGGCGTCCGCGACATGGACCGCGTGCTCGACCTCGCCGCCGAGGCCGGGCTGTACGTCATCGCGCGGTCCGGTCCGTACATCAACGCCGAGGTCACCGGCGGCGGGTTCCCGGCGTGGCTGAGCACCCAGGCCGGGCGCGCCCGCGGTGACGCGCCGGACTACCTCGCCGCGGCCGACGACTGGCTCTCGCGGATCGACCGGATCATCGGCCGCCACCAGTACACCGACGGCCGCGGCTCGGTGATCCTGTACCAGATCGAGAACGAGCTCGCGGCGACCGGCACCGCGCAGCGGAACTACGTCGCGCACCTCTACGACAAGGTCCGGGCGGACGGCATCACCGTCCCGGTCTTCCACAACGACAAGGGCCGCAACGGGATCTGGGTCCCCGAAGACTCCGGGGTGCCCGGCACCGTGCCGGGCAAGGTCGACCTGTACGCCTTCGACGGCTACCCGGGCGGCACCTGCCGCACCGACGCGACGCCGGGCAGCCCGAACGCCGCGCCGGACTGGGGCACCTACGGACCGGGCGGGGCCAAGGGCGGCGCGAGCGCGTCGCCGAACACGCCCGGGTTCGTGGCGGAGTTCGGCGGCGGCTGGTTCGACTACTGGGGCAGCAACGGGACCTACCCGTGCACGGCCGTGCGGCAGGGGCCGGGCTACGAGCGCGTCTTCTACGGCACGAACCTGGCGAACGGCCTGACGCTGCAGAACTTCTACATGACGTTCGGCGGCACGTCGTGGGGCTGGCTGCCCGCCCCGGTCGTCTATTCGTCGTACGACTACGGCGCCGCGATCGACGAAGGCCGTCAGCTGCGGCCGAAGGCGCTGACGATGAAGGAGCTGGGCTACTTCCTCGCCACGGTTCCCGATGTGGCCAAAATGGACCGTGCGGACCCGGTGACGCCGTCGTCGTCCGCGGTGAAGGTCTACCACAACGTCAACCCGGACACCGGGGTGCACCTGTACGTCCCGATGCATTCGCCGTCCAACCTGACCACGGACGACAGCTTCACGTTCCCACTGTCCACACCGGACGGTTTCTACACCGTTCCGGTGCGGCTGAACGGGCAGGACGCCAAGCAGCTGGTGGCGAACTTCGACGTCGCGGGCCAGCACCTGGTCTATTCGACGTCGGAGCCGATGGCCCAGGCGGCCGGCACGGTGCTGCTGCACGGCCGGCCGGGCGAGGACGGCGAGACCGTGCTGCGGTACGCGTCGCGACCGCGGGTGGACGTGCTCGCCGGGGACGTCACGACGACCTGGTCCGGCAGCGACCTGAAGCTCGCCTACCGGCACGACGGGCTCGCCCGGGTCCGGATCAGCGGCGGCGGCCGCCCGGCGGCCACGCTGCTGCTCGCCGACGACGCGACGGCCGACACGTTCTGGCTCGCTTCGGGTCTGCTCGTGCGCGGTCCGGACCTGGTCCGGACGGCGCAGGCCGGCGGCTCGCTGACCGGCGACACGAAGGGCCCCAGGGACCTCGAGGTCTGGGGTGCCCGCGGCCCGGTGCTCCGGTGGAACGGCGTGGTGGTGCCGACGCGGCGGACGACGTCGGGCAGCCTGGTCGCGCTCCGGCCGCTGCCGGGCCCCGCCGACCCGCGGCTGCCGGAGCTGACCGGCTGGCGGTCCGCGCCCGGCTCCCCGGAGTCGGCGCCTGGCTACGACGACACGACGTGGGCCGTCGCGGAGAAGACGACGACCAACAGCACGACCCCACCACCGGCCGGCGAGCCGGTCCTGACGGCGGACGACTACGGCTTCGGCACCGGCGACGTCTGGTACCGCGGCCGGTTCACGGGCCCGCCGGGGGAGCAGGTCGCCCTGCGCTACGGCGGGGGCGGCGCCGGGATGCTGCAGGCGTGGCTGGACGGGCAGTACCTCGGCGAGAACGTCCTGCCCTCGGCGCTGGCGTCGCCGCCGACGACCGGCACCGCGACCTTCACGGTCCCCGAAGGACTGCGCGGGGAGGGGCCGCACGTGCTGTCGGTGATGGTGCGGAACAACGGCCACAACGAGGACGGCGGCGTCAACGACGCGCACAAGGAAGGGCGCGGGCTGATTTCGTCGTCCCTGACCGGGGTGACGTGGAAACTCCGGGGCGGGACGGCCGACCCGGTGCGCGGGCCGCTGAACAACGGCGGTCTCGCGGGCGAGCGCGCGGGCTGGACCTTGCCGGGCTTCCCGGACCGGAGCTGGGCCCCGGCGACCGTGCCGGCGGTCACGGCTTCGGCGGGGACGACGTGGTACCGCACGACGTTCTCGCTGAAGGTGCCGGCCGGACAGGACACGTCGGTGGGCCTGACGCTCGGCGACCCGGCACGGCCCCGCTCCGGCGGGCACTACCGGGTGCTGATCTTCCTCAACGGCTGGAACGTCGGGCAGTACGTCGCGGACGTGGGGCCGCAGCACACGTTCGCGCTGCCGACCGGGCTCCTCGACCCGCACGGCCGCAACACCCTGGCCTTGGCGGTGACCAGCGACGGCGGCGCGGGCAACGGCCTGGAGCAGGTGGCACTGACCGACCTGGGCTCGGCACGCGGTGGTGTGCCGGTCCGGCCGGTGTACTCACCCGGGTGGCGGTGACAGGGCCGCCGTGCGCGCGACGACGTGGCCCACCTTGAGGATGGGGTTCCGGTGCGGCCGGTGTTCTCACCGGGATGGCGGTGACAGCGCCGCCCCTCGGGCGACGATGTGGGCCGCGTTGCGGATGAGGTTGCGCGGCGGCGTGCCGGTCCGGCCGGTGTTCTCACCGGGGTGGCGGTGACAGCGCCGCCGTGCGGGTGACGACGTGGCCCGCCTTGACGACGAGGTCCCGCGGCGGCCGCGTCACGACGGCCTGCGCCGGGGTCTCGGCGTCGACCACGACGAGGTCCGCGGGCGCGCCTTCGGTGAGCCCGTAGCCGTCGAGCCCCAGGGCGCGGGCGCCGCCGTAGGTGACCGCTTCGAGGGCCGGCTCGATGTCCTCGTCGCGGCGGAACGTGCTGCGGTAGGCCAGGTGCATCGCCCGCTCGAGGAGGTCGCCACTGCCGAACGGGCTCCACAGGTCGCGGATGTCGTCGTGGCCGCACGCCACGTTCACGCCGGCCGCGCGCAGTCGCTTCAGCGGCGGGACCGGGAAGTCGAAGATCGCCGCCGTCGTGATCGTGATGCCGGCTGCGGCGAGGCCGGCGGCCAGCCGGTCCTGCGTCGCCGCGTCCGCCTGGGCCAGCGCGTAGGCGTGGCTGACCGTCACCCGTCCGGCGAGCCCGGCGGCGCGGGGTCCGTTCGATGACCAGCTCCAGCTCGAACACGCCGAGCGAGCCGGGGTCGTGCAGGTGCAGGTCGATCCGCACGCCGTGGCGCTCGGCGAGGCCGAACACGACGTCGAGGTGGCGGACCGGATCGCGGTCCACACCCGCCGGGTCGATGCCGCCGACCGCGCGCACCGAGGCCGATCGCCTGTTCCAGCAGCTCGGCCGTGCCCGGGTTGGTGAGGATGCCGCTCTGCGGGAAAGGCGACCTGCTCGACGGTGATCCGCCCGGTCAGCCGCGCGGCGACGTCCCGCACGACTTCGACCCCGGTCAGGCCGGCGCCGGCGTAAACGTCAGTGTGGGTACGGACGTGCGTCGTACCGGTGGCCGCCATCGCTTCGAGCAGGGCGGTCACGCGGGCCGCGTCGGGAAGGCCGGGCTCGGCGCGGCGGACGCGTTCGTCGGCGATGCGGTCGGCCGGCGCGGGCCCGGCCGAATGCGGCCGCCACGGGCCGCCGAAGAGCGTCTTGTCGAGGTGGCAGTGGGCTTCGACCAGGCCCGGCAGAACCAGCCGGCCGCCGAGGTCGAGCACGTCGGCGTCCCCGGGACGAGCCCGGGACCGATCTTGGCGACGACGCCGTCGCGGACGAGGAGGTCGGCCGGACCGCCGGCGCGCCACGGGTGGCCGTCGCGCAGCAGAAGTCCGGGCATCGTCGCTCCTTCTCGTCACCGAGGAGCGTGACACCCGGACGCGGGCGGGGGAAGGGCCCGGCGCGTCCCGAGGGACGCGCCGGGCACCCGGTCAGGTCAGCTTGTTCTTGACCGCCTTGGCCTTGCCCTTCGCGGTGCCCTTGGCGTCCTGCAGCGGGGCGTAGGTGCCGTAGAGGGCCGGGTCGGGCTTCGGCGCGGTGCCGGGGCCGCCGAGGGGCTCGGGGTCCATCAGGTACTCGATGCCCGCGTCGGTGGTCCAGCTGCTGCCCTTGGCGCCGTCGGGGCCGTCGGACAGGTGCCAGATCGTGTGGTTGTGGGTCTGGTCCTCTTCGTCGAGGAGGGCGTTGGGCGCGATTTCCTCTTCGAGCCCGTCAGCCTTCAGTTCTTCGATCGCGGCCAGCCACTGCTTCTGGTGCACGGTGTCGCGGGCGAGGTTGAACTTGAGCATCGCCTTGACGCCGGGGTCGTCGGTCATGTTGTAGAGGCGGGCGGTTTGCAGGCGGCCTTGGGCTTCAGCGGCGGCGTTGGCGCGGAAGTCGGCGAGCAGGTTGCCGGAGGCGACGATGTAGCGGCCGCTCCAGGGGTAGCCGTTGCTGTCGGCTGGGAGTGCCCCGCCGCCGGCGACGATGGCCTGCTGGACATCCATGCCGCCGAGCGTGGCCGCCATGACCGGGTCTTTGGCGGCCTCGGCGGTCATGGTGGCGGGAGCGCCTTCGAGCAGGCGCGCGACCATGGTGGCGAGCATTTCGACGTGCCCGATCTCTTCGGTCGCGGTGTCCATGAGGAGGTCTTTGTACTTGCCTTCGATGCGGCAGTTCCAGCCCTGGAACAGGTACTGCATCGTCACGCTCATCTCGCCGAACGCGCCACCGATCAGTTCCTGCAGCTTGTGGGCGTAGACGGCATCGGGCTTTTCGGGCTTGGCTTCGAACTGGAGCAGCTTGGTGTGACGGAACACGCGTGGTTCCCCTTCGTCGGCGCCGGTGGTTCCCGGGGCGGAACCGGTGGCCGGAAGCCACCGCATTCCCGGGCGCCGGGGCGATAACCACGGAAACGCCGATTTCCCCGGAGAGGGGCGTTCGTCATCGGGTGAAGATGCGGGCCTCGTCGTCGGCTGCCCGCAGTTCCCGTTCCGCCGCCACCGCGTCGCCAACGCCGCCGCGGCGGAGCAGCGCTTCGGCCTGGCGGCGCCGGGAAAACACCACCGCCGGCCAGTGCGACAGCGCCAGGTTGTGGTGGACCGCCGCGCGCAGGTGGGCCACCGCGCGGTCCAGGTCGCCCGTTGTCAGCGCCGCCGTGCCGAGCGGGTAGTGGACCGACCCGAAGCACGCGATCGCCAGGCTCGCCATCGCCGGCAGCTGGGCGAACGGGCGCAGCAGCTCGGAAACCCGCGTCGCCGTCTCCGCGTCCGACAGCAAGTAAGCGGTTTCCGCCGCGCCGCACAGGGAAACGAGGAACGTGCTCGACCGGGGCAACGCCCCCAGGTCGTCGCCGCATAGGCGGGCCAGCGCGCCCGCGGCCGTCCGGCGATCGCCCGCCGAGGCCGCCGCCACCGCCAGCGCCGCGTAGTACGAATTGTCCCGAGCGCTGAGCGTGGGGGAGTGCATCAGCCCGTCCAGCACCGGGACCAGGTCCCCGAGCCGGCCCTGGAACCACCGGATCGCCACCAGCTGCGCGCCGTACCAGCCCAGCGCGTCGACGTCGCCCGCCGCCTGCCCGAGCTCCGCGCACGCCTGGGCGCCCTGCTCGGCCTCGTGGAACCGGCCGGCCCGGATCGCGAGCATCACCTTCACGGCGTCGGCGACGAACCCGGCCGCCAGGTGCTTGCGGGCGGCCAGCAGGTCGTCGAGCTCGCCGAGCATCCGCTCCGCGTGCGGGTCGCCGGCCAGGAACTGGTCGACCGTCTCCCACAGCACGCCCATCACGAGGTCGGTGCGCCGCCCGGACCGGGTGCTCACCCCGACCAGTTCGGTCGCGAGCCGGTGCCGCACGGCGGTGTCGTCCGGGCCCAGCAGGCAGTGGTGGGCGATGCTCAGCGCCTCGGCGTGCGCGACCGGGTCGTCACCCGCCCGGGTCCGCTCCAGCACGGCCAGGATCTTCTCGTGCGTCCCGGCTTCGTAGTCCTCTTCGCCGGCGAGCCGGGTCCGGAGCCGCTGGGCCAGGGGCGCCGCCGGGTCGAGGCGGTCCAGCGCGTACCGCAGCCGCGTGCGCAGCAACGCCGACGTGGCGGCCGTCCGGTGCTCGTGCACCCACACCCCGCCGAGGCCGAGCGCCGCGCGAGCGAGCGTGTCGGTGTCGCCGGCCTGCTCGGCGCGGCGGTAGGCGACGTCGAACTGTTCGCGGCTGGTACGCAGGTCGCCGTCCTCCAGCAGGGCGTGCTCGCCGGCGGCCAGCGCGTCGTCCGGGACGGTCGCCACGGCCCCGGACCGGACCGCGAGCAGTCCCGGGTCGTGCGCCAGGACCTGCCGGTGCACCTGGGCCAGCACCGGCGACGGCTCCACCCCGGACGCGGTGATCAGCCCGTGCCGGGCCCGGCGGAACGCTTCCAGGGCGTCACCTTGGCGCCCGGCGCGGTAGAGCGCCGTCATCAGCTGCGCCCACAGCCGTTCGTGCCCGGGGAACGCGGCGGTCAGCGCCTCCAGTTCGGCGATCAACCCGGTGTCCTCGCCGGTGGCGAGGTCGGCGTCGATCCGGTCCTGGACGGCGTTGTGGCGCAACCGGTCCAGCCGCATCCCTTCGGCCTTCAGGGTTTCGACGTCGTCGAACTCCTCGTACGCGTTCCCGCGCCACAGGGCCAAAGCGCCGGCCAGGTACTCGCGGGCGACGTCGGGTTCGCCGGCCGCGAGCGCCCGGCGTCCTTCCGCGGCGAGCTGCTCGAAGCGCGCCGAGTCGAGCGCCTCCGGTGCGACGTGCAGGACGTAACCCGGCGCGCGGGTCAGGATCAGCCGCGGGTCCACGGACCCGCGCAGCCGCGAGAGGTACGTCCGGACGGTCCGGTCCGCGTTGCCGGGCGGCCGCTCGCCCCACAGCGCGCGGCCGAGCGCGGGGACGCTCACGACGTGACCCGCCTCCGCCGCCAGCACCGCCAGCAGGGTCCGCAGGCGCGGCCCGCCGACGTCCCGGGGTGCGCCGCTGATCCGGACCTCGAACGGTCCCAGCACTCCGAGGTCCACTCCGCCGGTGGTGTTCCCGACCATCCCACCCCTCCGCCGCGGACGCGTCCGCGCTCAGGCGTACAGGAGCGTGGTGGGGGGCGCGAGATACGTCGACAGGAAGGAAAAGCGGCGTCGGTGAACTGTCGACTACCGGCCGGGGTTTCCCGGCGGCCGGCTCACTCGCCGGGCCCCAGGGCCGCACCCGGAACGATCGCGGGCCCAGGCTCTTTCAGTTCGACGAAAAAGGCGTGTGTGGGCGTGTCACCGACGTTCTCGCCGGAGTGTTCCTGCGCCGCCACCCAGCGCGCCTCGCCGGCGGAAAGGTCGACGCGCACCTCGCGACCGCCCGCGAAAATGCGGCGGCTGAAGGAGCCGAGTGTGACCATCACGGTGTCCGGGTGCCGGTGCGGCGCGGTCCGGTCGCCGGGCCGGTCGCGGTATTCGAGGACCCGCACCCGGTCGTTCTCGAGGACGACGCGGTAGAGCTCGGGGTTCGTTTCGGCCGGATCGGCGGTCATGGCAGCCTCCTTTATGGGACTTGAGTACCATGATGGCATGGAAGTGCCATATGAGTCCACGGGCCGGCGCCGGCAGAAGTGCCGGACCCGGGCGGCGCTGGTGTCCGCCGCCCACGAACTCCTGGCGCGCGGAGCCGCCCCGACGGTCGAGGACGCCGCGGCGGAGGCGGGGATTTCGCGCACGACGGCTTACCGGTACTTCCCGAACCAGCGGGCTCTGCTGCTGGCGGCGTACCCGGAGATCGACGCCGGCGCGGGCTTGCTCCCACCGGACGCGCCCACCGACCTCGCCGCGCGGCTGGACCTGGTGATGCGCGAGTTCATCGGGTTCACGGTGCGCTGGGAACCCCAGCTGCGCACCCAGCTGCGGCTGTCGCTGGAACCGGGAGCGGAGCAGCCGGTGCTCCGCGGCGGCCGGGCGATCCGGTGGATCGAGGAGGCGCTGGAGCCGCTTGCCGAGACCCATCCCGAGGTGGACGTGCACGGCCTGGCGGTGGCGATACGCTCGGCGACGGGGATCGAGTCGCTGGTGTGGTTGACGGACATCGGCGGCCTGGATCGCGAGCGGGCGGCAGAGGTGCTGGCGGCCTCGGCGCGGGCGATCTTCCGCGCCGCGCTCGGTCCGGCGGCGTGAGGGGAGGCCGGTGCGGCCAACGCAGGTCGAGGCCGGTGCGGCTCAAGCGGCCCCGGCGATCTTCGGCGCTGCCTTCGGTCGCGGCGAACCGGAGCGCAGGCCGGGGCCGCGCGAGCCATCCCGCGCGGCCCCTCACTGGCCCTACGTGATCGGCACCGTCGCCGTGCAGGGCGTCGAGCCGTTGTCGAACTTCACCGACGCCGTTCCCCGTGCCGTCGCCGGGATCGCGAGTCCCGCCGGCAGGCTCTGCGTTCCGTTCGTCGCCGGCCCCGCCCACGTGTAGACCGCGTGCGTGCCCAACCCGTCCACGTACGAGATCCGCAGCGTCTGCGTGCCCGAGTCGCCGATGTACGGCCCCGACGTCGTGTACGAGCCGAGCGGGTGGTGGTAGCCGCCGGTGGTCTCGTAGCGCAGCGTGAACGTCCCGGCGAACGCGCCGGCGTGGCAGGTGCTCGTGACCTGCTTGACCGTCGCCGCCTGGGCCGGGGTCGCCAGCGCCGTGATCAGGATTGCGGCCGCCACCACTGTCTTCATGGGTTCTTCCTCTCGTTCCCCGCCATCCTGCCGTGGCCGGCTTCCGTCGCGCTTCCGCTCAAAGGGCGGTGCGGACGAGCAGGACCGGGCACGCCGCGTGGTGCAGCAGCGCCTGCCCGGTCGAGCCGAGCAGCAGCCCGGGGAAACCGCCGCGGCCGCGGTCGCCGACGACGATCAGCTGGGCGGCCCCGCTGCGGTCGATCAGCTCGCGTCGCGGGTGGGCGTGGACGACGACCTGCTCGACGGCGACGTCACCGGTGTCGTGGTCGTGCAGCCGTTCGCCGAGCAGCCGCCGCCCGGCGTCGTCGACGCACCGCGGGTCCGGCCGCGGCGGCGGCGTGTCCGCCCAGGCGTGCAGGACGACCAGCGGCGCGCGGCGGGCCCGGGCTTCGGCGACGGCCGCCGCGAGCACCCGCGTCCCGGCTTCGCTGCCGTCGATCCCGGTCACCACCGGACGGTCGCTCGCGCCGGGCTCGTCCCAGCTATCCCCGCGGACGACGACGGTGTCGCAGCGGGCGTGCGTCCCGAGCGCGGTGGCGACCGAGCCCGCGAGCAGGCCGGCGAGCCGTCCGTGTCCGGCGGAGCCGACGACGAGCAGCGAGGCGCCCCGCGACGCTTCGATCAGCGTCTGGGCGGCCCGGTCGGGGTCGAGCCGGGTGCCGGCGCCCGGAACCCCTTGCGCGGCCGCGAGTTCCCGCGCGGTCCGCAACGCCCGCCGGCCCCGGGCCCGCAGCGCGTCGATCATTTCTTCGGGCGGCGGGACGACCCCGCCCGCGAGCAGCGCGGGGACGTCGAGGGCGTGCACGATTTCGAGGGGCGCGTCCCGCAGGCAGGCGGTCCGCGCGGCCCACCGGACGGCGTCCAGGGATTCGGCCGACCCGTCCACCCCGGTGACGATCGGCGGCGCGGCTGCAGCGGTCATCCGCCGACTGTATGCCCGAGGAAGGGGCGGGCGGGCCCGATCAGCCGAGCCGGCCGGGGCGGGGGCCGAGGGTGCGGCGGGCGGACCCGCTGAGCGAACCCAGCTCCAGCACCGCGAACCTAGCCGGCGCGACCGGTCCGGGCGCCCAGCCCGGCCCGTTCAGCCGAGCCGGCCGGGGCGGGGGCCGAGGATGCGGCGGGCCGAGTAGCTGGGCGAGCCCGGTTGCGGCGCGGCGAACCCGGCCAGCGCCACCGGTCCGATCAGCCGAGCCGGTCGGCAGGGGAGCCCAGGGTGCGGCGGTCCGATCAGCCGAGCAAACCCAGCTCCAGCACGGCGAACCCGGCCAGCGCGACCGGTCCGGGCGCCATCGGCATCGCCAGGTCGATCAGCCGAGCCGGCGCCACCAACCGCGGGTGCGAGCGCCGCGATCGTGCCGGGCGCCCGGCACGGCCCGGCCCGTTCAGCCGAGCCCACCGGCGCGGGAGCCGAGGGTGCGCCGGGCGGACCAGCCGAGCAAACCCAGCTCCAGCACCGCGAACCCACCCAGCACCACCGGCCCGGACGCCACCAGCATCGCCAGCCCGATCAGCAGCACCGGCACCACCAACCCCGCGTACGCCGCGAGGAACAACGCGGCCAGCACCTCGCCCCGGCTGAAGTCGTCCGCCAAAGCCGCGACCGTGCCGACCGCCGCGCGGAAGCCCAGGCCGAAGCCCGCTCCCGCGAGCGCGCTCGCCGCGAAGAACAGCGGCACCGTCCCCGCGAACACCAGCAGCACCAGCCCGGTGCCCATCAGCGCATACCCCGCTCGCAGCTGGACCGTCGTGCGCAAGCGCGCCAGCCCGATCTGGGCGACGGCCGCGCTGCCCAGCATCGTGAACGGCGCCAGTCCGGCGAGCAGGCGGGACGGCTCGTGCAGCTCGTGCGCCAGCAGAGTCGGGGCGAGTGCCATGAACAGCCCGCTGAGCGCGAACGCCGCGAACGCGCCGGTCGCCGCCCCGGCGAACCCGGACCGGGCCGAGGGTGGCAGGGACAGCCGCTGCGGCCGGTAGGCCGGGCGCTCCTCCCGGCGTTCGACGGTCTCCGGCACCAGGCTCACCACGGCCGCCTCGGCGAGCAGGACCACCAGGAACACCGCGAACGGCGTGTGCAGCGGCTGACCCGCGAACCGCGCGAACAGCCCGCCGGCCAGGGGACCCAGGGCCAGACCACCGGCGTTGACGACCGTCGCGGCGAGGCCGGCCCGCGCCCGCGGGCGCAGCTCGGACAGGTGCGCGGTGGCGGTCGCGGTGATCGCGCCGATCCCCGCGCCGCTCAGCAGCCGCGCGACGATCAGGCCGGGCACCTCCGGCCACAGCAGGAACACCGCCGCCGACAGCGCCTCGGCCAGCAGTCCCGCGACGAGCACCCGACGGCGGCCGAGCCAGTCGCTGACGTGGCCGGCCAGGTACAGGCTCAGCATCACGCCGACCGCGTACGCGGCGAAGACGACGGTGACGAGGAACGCCGGGAACCCGTCCCGTTGCTGGTAAAGCGCGTACAGCGGCGTCGGGACGGTGGAGAACGCCAGCGCCGTCGCGAACGCGACCGCGACGACGCGGAACCCCCAGCCGTGGCTCATCCGGAGCCGGGCGGGGGAAAGGGTGACGGACATCGGGACCTTCCGGGAGGCGGGGGATCTTCCGCCCTCCACGATGGGCCCGCCGACTCAGCAAGTCCAACGAAAAGTCCTGGTCCGAGTTATCGGTACGATCGATGAATGGAGACGCGTCAGCTCGAGTACTTCGTCGCGGTGGCCGAGGAACTCAGCTTCACCCGGGCCGCCCAGCGGATGTTCGCGGTCCAGTCGACCGTGTCCGCTGCCGTGCGCGCCCTGGAGACCGAACTCGGCACCAAGCTGTTCGACCGGTCCACCCGCCGTGTCGCGCTGTCGGCGGCCGGCGCGGCGTTCCTGCCCGAGGCGAAGACCGCGATCGAGGCCGTCGAACGCGCCCGCGCGACCGTCCAAGAGGCTTCGGAGGGGGTGCGCGGCAGCCTGCGGATCGGCACGCTCACCTCGATCGGCGGGGTGGACCTGCCCGGGCTGCTCGGGGCGTTCCACCGGCGGCACCCGCGCGTGGACATCCACGTGACGGTGTCGCTCACCGGCTCGACCGGGCTGGCCGAAGAGGTCCGCCAGGGCCGGCTCGACGTCGCGGTGGTGGGCCTGCCCGAAGCCGACCTCGCCGGGCTCGATGTCCTGCGCGTCGACACCCGGCCGTTCGTCGTGCTGCTGCCGGAAACCCACCGGCTGGCGGGCCGGCGCGCGGTGCGGCTCGCCGACCTGGCGGGCGAGTCCTTCGTCGACACCCCGCGCGGCTTCGGCAACCGGGTCGCCCTGGACCGCGCGTTCGACGCGCTCGGGTCGCCGCGGCGGGTCACCGTCGAGGTCGCCGACCTGCGGACCGTCCCCGGGTACGTCGCGGCCGGGCTGGGTGTCGCGGTCGTGCCGGACCTTCCCGCGCCCGACGGGCCGGGTGTCGTCGTGGTGCCGCTCGCCGGCGCCGGCCTGGACTGGCCGCTCAACGTCGTCACCTCGGCCGCGAAGCCGCCGAGCCGCGCGTTGCGGACGCTGCTCGATCTCCTCGCCGCCAATATTTGAACGCGTTCAAATCCTTCGGTACGGTGGGGTCCGTGAAGGTCGTGATACCCGGCGGGACCGGGCACCTGGGGCGCGTGCTGAGCCGCGCGTTCACCGCACGCGGCGACGAGGTCGTCGTGCTCACCCGGCGGGACGCCGCACCGGAGCCGGGCGTGCGCCACGTCCGCTGGGACGCGCGCGCCGCCGGGCCGTGGGCCGCCGAGCTCGACGGCAGCGACGTCGTGCTCAACCTGGCCGGCCGGTCGGTGCACTGCCGCTACACCCGGGCGAACCTGCGGGAGATGTGGACCTCGCGGATCGACTCGGCGCGGGTCGTCGGCGGCGCGATCGAACGCGCCGCGCGGCCGCCGCGGGTCTGGCTGCAGATGAGCACGGCGACGATCTACGCGCACCGCTTCGACGCCCCGAACGACGAGACCACCGGCGTCCTCGGCGGTGGCGAGCCGGGCGTGCCCGCGTACTGGGCCTACAGCGTCGACCTCGCCCGGTCGTGGGAGCGCGAGCAGGCGGCGGCCGGCACCCCGCGCACGCGCAAGGTCGCGCTGCGCACGGCGATGGTGATGAGCCCCGAGCCCGGCGGCGCGTTCGCGATGCTGCTGCGGCTGACCCGCCTCGGCCTCGGCGGCCCGGTCGCGGGCGGCGCGCAGTACCTGTCGTGGATCCACGAGGGCGACCTCGTCCGGGCGATCGACTTCCTCATCGCCCGGGACGACGTGAGCGGGCCGGTCAACCTCGCGGCCCCGGAACCATTGCCGTACCGCGACTTCATGCGCGCTCTGCGCGCGGCGGCGGGGGTCCCGTTCGGGCTCCCGGCGACGAAGTGGCTGGCGGAGCTCGGCGCGTTCGCGCTGCGCTCGGACACCGAACTGCTGCTCAAAAGCCGCCGGGTGGTGCCGGGCCGCTTGCGAGACGCGGGCTTCGCCTTCGAGCACCCGGACTGGCCGGCCGCGGCGGAAGACCTGATCCGCCGGGTAAGTCCGTGAATGGCACATTCACGGACTTAGCGTCCGTGAATGTGCCATTCACGGACTTACGGCGCTATTGTCCCGCAGCCTCCTCAGCATCAGCGCGAGGTGCAGCCGGAACCGGCCGGCGGGGGAGTCGACCTCGAACCCGAGGACGGCTTCGGCGCGGGCCAGCCGGGCCGGCATCGTGCTGTGGTGGCGGTGCAGCACCGCCGCGGCCTTGCGGGCCGACCCGGTGGCGCACAACGCGTCGAGCGCCGACAGCGTGTCCGCGCCGTGGGGTTCGGCCGCGAGCCGGTCGAGGGCGCGGACGTCCGGCAGGTCGTGCAGGTCCGTGTCGCCGAGCAGCGAACCGAGCGCGCCGAGGCTGCCCAGCCGCTCCCACCACACCACCGGCTCGGTGTCCGAAGTGAACCGCAGCGCGGTCCGGGCCGCCGCCCAGGACCGCGCCGCGTCGAGGGCGGGCAGCTCCGGGCCGATGCCCGCCCGGCCGCCGTCTCCGAACGCCGCGGGGACCGCCTCGGCCAGGATCGCGCGCACGCCGCCCAGCTGGGCCGATCGCCCCGCGAGCCCGTCGACGCCGGTGCCCGCCAGCACGCGCAGCCGGGCCGAGGGCGCGATCCCGAGCAGGTGCAGCGCCCGCGACCGCTCGGCCGCGCCCGCGTCGCCGGACAGCACCAGTTCGACGAGCGCCGGGTCGCCGAGCTCGGGACGCGGAACGCCGTTCTGCTCCAGGAGGACCGCGGTCGCGATCGCGAACCGTTCGAGCAGCATGTCGTCGAGCGGGACCGGCGCGCCCGCGCGGGCCACCCACACCTCGACGCCGCCCTCGAGCCGGCGGACGGCCGCCCCGGCGGGGGCCGTGCCGGGCGGCGCGACGGCCCCGCCCGGGTCCGCCCGCAGCGACATCCCCTGACCCGGCGCGTGGACGCCGACCGGGCAGCCGGCGAGGTCGGCCGTGCTGCGCACGAGCGCGTCCAGCCCGGCCCGGCCGGTGATCAGGCGGTCGAAGAACCCGATCACCCGCACGGCGTTCTCGGCGTCGGCGTCGAGCCCGGACAGCCGCAGCAGCAGCCCCTTCATGCCGTCACGATAGGCGCGCCCGCCGCCGGATGGCGAGGTCCGCACCCGCAACGCCCGCCGCGTGGCGGTGGCCGCGACCGTGTCCCGCGGCCGAAGATCGGTCCCATGACCTACGCGATCGATCCCGAGCTGCTGCCCTGGCTGGACATGCTGCCGGGCGTGACCCTGACCGACTACGACGCCCTGGTCGCCGCGCGCTCCTCGATGAGCGAACTGGGCGACGTCCTGCCGGCCTACGAGCCGGTGCACCCCGTCGACGTCCGCGACACGACCGTGCCCGGGCCGTCCGACGCGCCGGAGGTCCCGGTGCGCGTCTACTCCCCGGCGAACCGCACGGGCGAGGTGCCCGGCCTGCTGTACATCCACGGCGGCGGGTTCGTCCTCGGTGACCTGGACATGTTCCACGCGCCGCTGCTCCGGCTGGTCGACGAGCTCGGCATCGTGATCGTGTCGGTCGACTACCGGCTGGCCCCCGAGCACCCGTTCCCGGCGCCGGTCGAGGACTGCTACGCGGCCCTGCAGTGGGTCGAGGCCAAGGCGGCGGAGCTGCGCATCGACCCGGCCCGGCTCGGCGTGGCCGGCGAAAGCGCGGGCGGCGGCCTCTCGGCGGCGGTGGCGCTGCTGGCGCGCGACCGCGGCGGCCCGGCGCTGTGCTTCCAGTACCTCGGCATCCCGGAGCTGGACGACCGCCTCGGCACCCCGTCGATGACGGCCTACACCGACACGCCGCTGTGGAACCGGCCGAACGCGATCTACAGCTGGACCAGCTACCTCGGCGCGGAACCCGGCGGCGACGACGTCTCGCCGTACGCGGCCCCGGCCCGCGCGGCGGACCTGGCCGGGCTGCCGCCCGCGTTCGTCACGACGTGCCAGTTCGACCCGTTGCGGGACGAGGGGATCGAGTACGCCCGGCGCCTCGCGCACGCCGGCGTGGCGACCGAGCTGCGGCACTACCCGGGCACGTTCCACGGCTCCGGCATGGTGGAGACGGCGGCGATCTCGCGCCGGATGTTCGCCGACGAGGTCGACGCCCTGCGCCGCGGCCTGCGCGTCTAGCGCGTCGTGGGCGATCATGGGGGCTCCCGTGGAAGGAGCCGCCGTGACATCGGTCGGACTGCTGCACCCCGGCGCGATGGGCGCCGCCGTCGGGGCCGTGCTCACCCGCGCCGGGACCCCGGTCTCCTGGGTTTCGGCCGGGCGCGGCCCCGCGACGCGCCGTCGTGCCGAAGAAGCCGGGCTGACCGAGGTGCCGGACGTCGCCGCGCTGGCCGGGTGCGATGTCGTGCTCAGCGTCTGCCCGCCCGCCCACGCGCTCGACGTCGCGCGGTCCGTCGCGGCCACCGGGTTCGCCGGCGTCTACCTCGACGCGAACGCCATCAGCCCCCGGCACGCCGAGGAGGTCGAAGCGCTCTTCGGCGGGACGGCGACCGTCGCCGACGGCGGGCTCGTCGGGCCGCCCCCGCGGTCGGCCGGGACCACCCGGCTCTACCTGTCGGGACCCGAAGCCGCCGTCACGCCGCTGGCGCGCTTGTTCGAAGGCACGTACTTGAAGCCGGTCGTCCTCGACGGGCCGGTCGGCCGCGCGTCGGCGCTCAAGCTCTCCTTCGCCGCCTACAACAAGCTCACCTTCGCCCTCGCCGCCCAGTCGTACGCGCTGGCCGAACACCACGGCGTCGGCGACGAGCTGCGGGAGCTCGCCGCCGACGTGCTGCCGGCCACGCCGCTGGGCGCGCCCGCCGGAATCGCCTCCGCCGCCGGGCGGGCATGGCGGTGGGAGGGCGAGATGGCCGAAATCGCGGAAGCGTGCGCCGCCGCCGGGTTGTCCCCGGCGCTGCTCGACGCCGTGCGCGAGCTGTTCGGGCACTGGCGCGAGCACCGCGACGACGACGGCGTCACGCTCCCGCGGTTGCTTCAGGCGCTGGTCACCCCGCCGGGGTGACGTCGATCAGCACCTTCCCGGTCGCGCCCTCCTCGGACGCGATGTGTGCCTTCGCGGTGTCCGCCAAGGGGAAGCGGTGCACCGGCACCCCGCGGTCCTCGCCGAGCCGCAGCGCGCCGTCGGCCAGCGCCGCCGTGACGTCTTCGGCGCCGGCCCGCAGCTTGTCCGCGCCGACCGTGTAGAGCACGAGGAACTGGTAGCGCGTGTTGAGCCACAGGTTCGCGCCGAAGTCCAGGCTGAGGGTCGCCCCGCCACGGTCGTTGCCGTAGACCGCGACCGTGCCGCGCGGGCGCAGGACCTCGGTGTGCAGCTTCGCGTTGACCGCGGCCGCGACCTCGACGACCAGGTCGACGCCGTCCGGCGCGACCTCGCGGATCCGGGCGGCCAGTTCGGGATCGGGGTAGCGCAGCACGTGCTGGGCGCCGGCCGCGCGGGCGAGAGCGGCCTTCTCGTCGCTGCTGACCGTGGCGATCACCGTGGCACCGGCCCAGCGGCCGAGCTGGATGGTGGCGTTGCCGACCGCGCCGGCGCCGCCGCTGACCAGCACCGTCCGGCCGTCCAGGGCGCCGGGTGCGAGCCGGCTGGGCCCGTCTTCGGCGACCGTCAGCGCCCGGTGCGCGGTCAGGCCCGGGACGCCGAACCCGGCGCCGTCGTCGAACCGCGCGGTCTCGGGCAGCGGGACCACCTGCGAGGCGGGCAGGACGGTGTACTCCTGCGCGGTGCCGGCCTCGGGCCCGTGGGTGCCGGCGAGGACCAGCCACACGCGGTCGCCGGGGGAGAGGCCGGTGACGTCCGGGCCCACCGCGTCGACGACGCCGGCACCGTCCTGGTTGGGCACGGTGTCCGGCGTTTCGGTCCCCGCCTCGGCGCCGCGGCCGGCCCGGGCCTTCCAGTCGGTGGGGTTGACCGCGGACACGACGACCCGGACGCGGACCTCGCCGGGCCCGGGGTCGGAGACGGCCCGCTCGGACAGCGACAGTACCTCGGGTCCGCCGTGGCGGCGGTAGACGACTGCTTTCATGCCCGGTGCAATCCCGCCGCCCGCCGGGTTATTCCCGGGCACCCGGAAATGGACGGAGGTGGAATCCGCGGCCATTGTTCGGCTGTTCGCGGAAGAAGAAGGAGCTTATCCGCCGTCGTCGCCGGTGCGCAGGGAACCGATCATGCCCCGCAGGATCCGGAACGCCGCCGCCTGGTCGGCCCCGGTCATCCCGGCCAGCATCCGGACCTCGACGGCCCGGACCGCCGCGCTCGCCTTCTCCAGGCTCCGCCGCCCGCGGGGCGTGAGCCGCGTGGGAAGCACCTTGCCGACCGGCGCCGCCGCGGGCCTGCTCACGTAGCCGTCCCGCTCCAGGTTCTGCAGCAGCACGTTCATCGTCTGCCGGGTCACGAACGCGCCCCGCGCGAGCTCGGAGTTCGACAAGCCCGGCCGTTGCGCCAGCAGCTCGAGGCAGGAGTAGTGCGTGACGCTCATCCCGAGCGGCCGCAGCACCTCCTCCATGGCCGCGCGCAGGGCGCTCGACGCCTCTTTCAGCAGGTAGCCCAGGGACGTCTTCAGGTCGACGCCGAGGTCGTCTCGACTCATGTCAGGATTCTGACACACGATGCCCGGGGGCGGCAGATCGCACCGCCGGCGGGAAATGCCGAAAACGGGTTTCGCGTAGGTGATCCCCCGGCCGGGCGATTTTCGGTGTTGCCCGCGCGAAATCGGCCGCCGTCGCAGAAACTGGGCGCGTGGGAGAGGAAAAGCGCGGCTCGGGGGACCAGCGGCCGCAGCGCGACGACGGTGAACCGACGCCGATTTTCGACGCCGTGTTCAGTGCCACCCGCGCGCGGGCCGAAACGACGAATCCGCCGGGCGAGCCGGACGAAGCGAGACGCTGACCTGTGGCACTTTGTTCGACGTTCGCAGTGAACATGTAGCATGTCGGACACCCGTGCACCTGCGGTCGAGGAGTGGAACGTGGCAGGCGTCGTCAACAGCATGATCGCCGCGGAGCACGCGGCGGGCGCCACGATTTCGGAGCTGGCCGAGCGCTGGGGCATCGACCCCCGCCAGGTCCTCGAGCGCCTTTCGGCGGCCGCGCGCTGAACCGGCGGTCCACACCGGACCGCCGCCGCGGGCGAAACCCCGCGGCGGCCCGCCGGCTCAGATCGCGCGTTCTCCCTTGCCCAGCACCACGATCCCGCCCTCGCTCACGTGGTAGTGCCCGCGGTCGCGAGCCAGGTCGACGCCGATGTGCGCCCCCGGCGGCACCACGACGTTCTTGTCGAGGATCGCCCGCCGCACCACCGCGCCGCGGCCCACCCGGGCGCCGTCCAGCAGCACCGAGCCCTGCACCACCGCGCCGTGCTCCACCAGCACGTCCGGCGACAGCACCGAGTCCACCACCTGCGCGCCCGAGATGATGCAGCCGTTGCTGACGATCGACTGGTTCGCCGAGCCGCCCTCGACGAACTTCGCCGCCGCGCGCTGGCCCGGGTGGGCCAGGATCGGCCACTTGCGGTTGTACAGGTTGAAGATCGGGTGCGTCGAAATCAGATCGGTGTGCGCGTCGTAGTAGCTGTCGATCGTCCCGACGTCGCGCCAGTAGCCGTGGTCGCGCTCGGTTTCGCCGGGCACCACGTTGCCGTTGAAGTCGTACACCGCCGCTTCGCCCGACTTCACCAGCGCCGGGATGATGTCCCGGCCCATGTCGTGGTGGGACGCCGCGTTCTCGGCGTCCGCGTGCAGCGCCTCGAGCATCACCTTCGTCGTGAAGATGTAGTTGCCCATCGACACGTACGACTCCTCGGGGGAGTCCGGCAGGCCCGGCGGGTCGTCGGGCTTCTCCATGAACGCGTCGATCATCAGCCCGTCGGTGGTCCGGATGACGCCGAACGAGCTCGCCTCCGCCCGCGGCACCCGGATCCCGGCCACCGTCACCCCGGCGCCCGAGGAGATGTGGGACTCCAGCATCTGCCGGGGGTCCATCCGGTAGATGTTGTCCGCGCCGAACACCGCGATGTACTCGGGGTCCTCGTCGTAGACCAGGTTGAGGCTCTGGTGGATGGCGTCGGCGCTGCCCTGGTACCAGCGCGGGCCCAGCCGCTGCTGCGCCGGCACCGGCGTCACGTATTCGCCGGTCAGCGAGGACAGCCGCCACGTCGTCGAGATGTGCCGGTCGAGCGAGTGCGACTTGTACTGCGTCAGCACGCACAGCCGCCGGAACCCGCCGTGCACCATGTTCGACAGCACGAAGTCGACCAGGCGGTGCACACCGCCGAAGGGCACGGCCGGTTTCGCGCGGTCGGCGGTCAGCGGCATCAGCCGCTTGCCCTCGCCGCCCGCGAGCACGATGCCCAGCACGTCGGCTCCAGTGTTCACGACGACCTCCCGCACGCCTCGTAGAGGGCGACCGTCCGCTCGGCGATCGCCTTCCAGCCGAACTCGCCGACCGCGCGCTCGCGGCCGGCGGTACCCATCGCGGCGGCCCGGTCCGGGGAGCCGACCACTTCGTTCAGCGCGGCGGCCAGGCCCGCCTCGAACCCTTGCGCGTCCTGTTCGTCGTAGTGCACGAGCAGCCCGGTGCGGCCGGCGTCGACGACCTCCGGGATGCCGCCGACGTCGCTGGCCACCACCGGCGTGCCGCAGGCCATCGCCTCCAGGTTCACGATGCCGAGCGGCTCGTAGACCGACGGGCACGCGAACACCGCGGCGTGGGTCAGCAGCTGCACGACCTCGTTCCGCGGCAGCATCTCCGGGATCCACCGGACGCCGGTGCGGGTCTTCTCCAGGTCGGCGACCAGCCCGCGGAACTCGGCGTCGAGTTCGGGGGTGTCCGCGCCGCCCGCGCACAGCACCAGCTGGACGCCGGGGTCGAGCGACGCGCCCGCGCGCACGAGGTGCGGCACGCCCTTCTGGCGGGTGATCCGGCCGACGAACAGCACGTACGGCCGGTTCGGGTCGATGCCGTGCTTCGCCAGCGCGTCGGTCGCGGTGTCGGGGCGGTAGAGCGCGGTGTCGATGCCGTTGTGGATCACGTGCACCCGCTCGGGCGGCACCGCCGGGTAGGCGGCGAGGACGTCGCGGCGCATGCCGCCGCTGACCGCGACGATCGCGTCCGCCGACTCGTAGGCCTCGCGCTCGATCCACGACGAGACGCGGTAGCCGCCGCCCAGCTGTTCGGCCTTCCACGGCCGCAGCGGTTCGAGCGAGTGCGCGGTGACGACGTGCGGGATGCCGTGCGTCAGCTTCGCCAGGTGCCCGGCCAGGTTCGCGTACCAGGTGTGGCTGTGCGCGAGGTCGTGGCCTTCGAGGGCGTTCGCCATGGACACGGCGATGTCCATGGTCGTGAACGCGGGCTGGCGGTAGCCGTGGGGATCGGTGTGCCCGGTCGCGTCGGGGCGGTCCGCGCCCCAGCAGTGCACGTCGAGGTCGACCAGCGGCCGCAACTCCCGGGCGAGGAACTCCACGTGAACTCCGGCGCCGCCGTAGACCTCCGGCGGGTATTCCCGGGTGAGCAGGCCGACCTTCATGACCGGAACCCTATGGCCTTCCCGGCCTGTGGCGCAGTCTGGCGTCCAGGGGAATCTTCGGAGTTTTCCGTCACTGCTCAGATGAGCGCGAAGATCAGGGTTCGCGGGTCAGCGTGAAGTGGCCGGTGCCCTTGGCCGCGGACCGGACCTGCCAGCTGTCCGGTCCGGTCGCCGGGCCCGTCGCGTAGACGAGCCGGTAGTCCGGCTTGCGCGGCGCCGCGGACCGGTCGAGCCAGTGGTAGTTGACCCGCAGCGCCAGGCTCATCAGCGGGTTCGCCGTCGCGATCCGCTTTTCGACGAGCGCGACCGCCTGGCCGCGGTCGGAGAACTCGTCGAGGATCGCGCACTCGCAGAAGTAGGCGAGGGTGCCGATCTCGCCGGGACTGGCCACGGCGGCCCCGCCGAGCCGGGCGCCGAGCTCCGTGCCGACGCGCGCGTAGTCCGGGGCGCTCGCCCAGTTCCCGAAGATCACCGGCGACTTCCACGGCACGCCCTGCGCGGCGTCGACCGCGGCCCCGGCCAGCACCAGGACGCCGGTGAGCCCGAGCGCGAGCGCCGGGGGAGCACCGCGCAGCGCCGGCCGCTCGCGGGCCTGTCCGAGCCAGGCGCCGAAGGCGGCGACCGCGAAAGCGCTCGCCGCGGTCACCGGGGCCACGTAGTACCAGTGGAACGGCCCGACCCCGAGCAGCGAATACGCGACGTAGTAGAGGATCCCGCCGCCGGCCAGCGCGGCGACCGGGCCCAGGGCGGGGAACTGCGGCCAGCGGACGCCGAAGCGCGCGGCCGCCCAGCCCGCCAGCGCGACCACGCCGAGCAGCGCGGGCACGAACGACACGAGCACGGTGACCGGCCAGCCGACGTAGTACATGACCGGCCCGGTGCTGTAGGTCCACGGCGCGAACAGCCCGGCCTGCAGCTGCTTGATCACCAGCGTGTCCGGGACGAACGACCCGAAGGCGACCCAGCTGACGACGAACCAGGGCGCCGCGGTCAGCACGGCCACCCCGGCGACGGGCAGCAGGCGCCGCCGGATCGCGGGCGCGCTCACCGCGATCACCACGACGAACAGCACGAGGTCCAGGCGCGTCAGGACGGTGAGCCCGGCGGTCACGCCGAAGAGCAGCGGCCGCGCTTCGACCGCGAAGACGGTCAGCACCAGCAGTACGGCGGGGATCAGCAGGACTTCCAGGCCGATCGCGGACAGCACGAACGGGTTCAGCAGCACCAGCGCGACCCCGAGCACGCCGGCGGCGGCCGGCAGCGCGAACGCCCGGCCGAGGCGCAGCCACGCCCAGCCGAGCGCGGCGCCGCAGAGCACGGTCAGGATCCCGAGCGCGACCACCGGGTGCGGGCCGCCCGTCACCCGCGTCACCAGGGTCAGCGCGGCGAGGAGCAGGACGTTCAGCGGCGACGTCGCCGAGTTCGCCGGCGAGCCCGGGATGAGGCCCCACTCGCCGTGCACGGCGAGGTTCTTGGCGTAGGCGAGGGTGATGTAGCCGTCGTCGGTGAGGCTGCCGCGCACCACCAGGAAGACGACGGCGCCCAGCACCGCCCCGAAGACGGGCAGCCACCGGGGCGCGGTCGTGGTCTTCGCGTCCGTTTCCGCCAGCACCTGCCCACCTCGCGGAACCACCGCCCGCTGTCCGACTGCCATGGCCCGGCACCGTAACGACGGCGTATTACCGGGCTGCTACACCCGGATCACGTCCGCCGGACCCGCCGGGGTTCACCTGATCGTGTCATGGCCCGGCGGGGTCCGCAGTGTGGTCCACAGTGGACGCGGTCAGGGCGTGCGGCGGCGGATGGTGACCAGGACGAGGGCGGTGCCGCCGGTCAGGAGCAGGGCGCCGAGGCCCAGCAGCGGGCCGGCGTCGGTGCCGGTGTCCGGCAGGCCGGTGCCGCCGCCCGGGGTGGTGGTCGGTGCTGGGGCCGGGGTGGTCGAACTCGTCGGGTTCGCCGGGCTCGTCGAGGTGCGGGTCGAGGTGGACGTTTCGGTCGACGTCTCCGTCGAGGTGGCCGGGCCTGTCGTCGTGGACGGTGCGGTGGTCGAGGGCTCGGCCGTGGTGGCCGGGGTCGTGGTCGTGGGTGTCGTGGTGGCGGGGGCCGTCGTGGTCGGGCTGGTGGTCGTGGGTGCGGTGGTGGTCGGTGTGGTCGTGGCCGGGCTCGTGGTGGTCGTCGGCGCCGTCGTGGTCGTGGGGCCGGCCGTCGTGGTGACCGTCGTCGGCGTGGTGGTGGTCGTCTTGGTGGTGGTCGTGGTCGGGTCGGGCTTGCCGTGGCACGACGGCAGGTCGCCGACGAACGGGTACGCGTGGAACTCCTGCCCGCTGCCCTGGCCGGAACCCGAGCCGTGGACGAGGTCGCCCGCGGTGAAGAAGCGGCCGTTCGTGCCCGGCAGCGTCACGGTCGTCGTCCCGGCCGGGTTGCCCACGAGCACGCTGCCCTGGAACATGCCGCTGCCGGTGAGGGCCGTCGTGCTCGCGTCCGGGAAGTTCCACAGCAGGCGCGGCCGCAGCTTGTTGAGCTGGTCGTTGTCATCGAGCGTGCCGCTGTAGGTGTTGATCGTCCGGACGCGGCCGGTGAGGTTGACCAGCACCGTCGCGCCTTCGGGGATGCCTTCGAACGCGATGCCCTGCGTGCTGCCGCCCGGCCCGGCGATGTCGGCGTCGATCGTGAAGATCTGCAGCTTGGACTTGCCGTCGCCGGTGAAGAGCGTCTGGTACCCCTGGTTCTTCGCGGTCCCGGTGGTCGCGGCCCGCGCGTAGCACTTGCTCGCCGCCTCGAGCCGGCCCCGCAGCCCGGCGTACGGCTGCAGCGCGGCGGGGTCGTGGACGAGCTTGCCGATCACGGTGCCGGTGACCGACCCGGCGTGGCGGACGACCCCGCCCGCCGAGTCGCCGACGGCGTCGAGCCGCTGCCCCTCGGCGACGGTGACGTCCTTGCCGACGGTCAGGTAGTCGGCTCCGTCCGGTGGCGGAACGCGGGAGCCGACCCCGGCGACACCGACGTTGTAGATCGACGAACCGGACGTCTTCCGCAGCGTGAAGTCCCCGCCGACGACCACGCGGCCCTCCGCCTCGGCCGCGCTGCCGGTCACGCGCATGTCGCCGCCGACGTAGAGGTTGACCCCGTTGTCGCGGCCGGCGAACGGGCCGTTGCCGACCGGCGGGTGGACGGTCGGGCACGTGCCGGGCACGCACGGGCCGAGGCCGTCGGGCAGCGGATCGGCGTGCGCGGTCCGGCCGAGTGGCACCGAGAGGGCCACGAGCCCGCAGGCCGCCAGCGCCGCCAGGGCGGCATGGGTCACGCGCACGGGACCTCCCCTGTCCACTGTGGACTCTCCGTCGCGGACGATAGCGGCCGGTCAGCGCGGTCGCCCGGCGATCCACCCGATCGGGGAGGGTGTCCCCGGGCGACAAACTTGAGTGGATTGTTGTCAAGTTTGCCGGGGTGTTCCGCGCCGATCGGCGCGGAAGCCACAGTGGACGGACCTGCGCCGATGAAATCCCGGTGAACCGCAACTTCCTCCCCGGGCCGGATGCGCCCGCCCCGCGCGCTTCCTAGGCTGTCCGTCGTGGGGGCGAGGGTGGTGAGCGGGATCCGGGCCCGTCTGGAGACGAGCCTCGGCCGCGCCGGGATCGGGCTGCCGTGGTGGGTCCCCGTGGGTGTCACCGCCTTCGGGGTGGTGCTGGCGGTGGCGGCGGTGGCGCAGCGAGGGGCGCTGGCGCCGCCGGCACCGATCGCCCTCGCCGGGCTGCTCGCCATCGTGACCGCGCTGGTCTGGGCCGTCACCGGCACCATCGTCCCGCCGTGGCTGAAGGCGCTCACCGTGCTCGCGGCCGTCGCCGTCCTGCTCGCGCGCCCCGCCGTCCCGGACTTCGCGCCGGTCGTGCTCGTCGTGCTGGCCGCCGAGACCGCCGCCATCGCGCGCCCGGCCATCGCCTACGGCGTCGCCGCCGCGAGCGTCGCCACCCTGGCCGTGGCCGCCGCGCGGGTCGGGCTCGTCGGGTTCCCCGTCTACGTCGCCGCCGTGCTGCTCGGCGCCGCGGGCGGGTTCATGATGCGCTGGTACGTCCGCGCCCTCGACGCCGAACGCGCGGCCCGCGACGCCGCCCGCGACCAGGCCGTCCTCGCCGAAAGGCAGCGGATCGCCCGCGAGGTGCACGACGTCGTCGCCCACTCGCTGAGCATCACGCTGCTGCACCTGACCGGCACCCGCCACGCGCTGCAGCAGGACCGCGACGTCGAGGAGGCCCTCGAAGGCCTCGCCGAAGCCGAACGCGTCGGCCGGACGGCGATGGCCGACATCCGCCGGACCGTCGGGCTGCTGGCCGAGGCGCCCGCCGGGACCCGCCCGCTGCCCGGCGCCCGCGACATCCCCGCGCTGGTCGAGCGCACCCGCGCGGCCGGGCTGGCGGTGCACTACGAGCAGGAGGGCGACGTGGCCGCCGTGCCGGACCTGGCCGGGCTGGGGCTCTACCGCATCGCGCAGGAGTCGCTGGCCAACATCGCCAAGCACGGCGACGGCGCACCGGCCCGGCTCCGGCTCGACATCGGCGCGACGGAGGCCCGGCTGGTCGTCCGCAACCGGCTGCCCGGCGAGAGGCCGGCTGCCACGGGCGGTTCGGGGTTGCGGGGCATGGCAGCGCGGGCCGGCCAGCTCGGCGCGGAGCTGACGGCGGGACCGGAGGGCCCGGACTGGGTCGTGACGGTCGGCGTGCCCGTGGGCGGCGCCTCGTGACCGCCGGGCGCGCTGGGTGGCGTGGTGTCGAGCCGGCGGCGCGACCGGAAGACTCGGACCGCATTCCCGCGGGCGGGCGCCTCGTGACCGCCGGGCGGCGCGGTGCCGAGCTGGTGGCGCGACCGGAAGACTCGGGCTGCATCTCCACGGGCGGCACCCCGTGACCGCCGGGCCCGTGACCGCCGGCGAAGTCCGCGTCCTGCTCGTCGACGACCAGGAGCTCGTCCGCTCCGGCCTACGGCGGATCCTGCGCCGGCGCGACGGGTTCGTCATCGCCGGCGAGTGCGCTGACGGCGCCGAAGTTCCCGCCGCCCTCGCCGCCCTCGATGTCGACGTCGTCGTGATGGACCTGCGGATGAAGCACGTCGACGGCATCGAGGCGACCCGGCGGATCGGCGGCCGGCCGCCGGTGCTGGCCCTGACCACCTTCGACGACGACGAACTGCTCGCCGGCGCCCTGCGCGCGGGCGCCGTCGGCTACATCCTCAAGGACTCACCCGCCGAGGACCTCATCCGCGCCGTCCGGGCGGTCGCCGCCGGCGACGCCTGGCTCGACGCCTCCGTGACCGCGCGCGTCCTCACCACCTACCGGCGCGCCCCCGCCGAAGAGCCCGGTGGTCCGCCGCCGGGCCTGCTGACGCCCCGCGAGCTGGACGTGCTGCGCGCGGCCGGGCGCGGGCTGTCCAACGCCGAGATCGCCGCCGCGCTCGTCGTCTCCGAGCTGACGGTGAAGAGCCACCTCGGCCGGATCTTCACCAAGCTCGGCCTGCGCGACCGCGCCGCGGCCGTCGTGTACGCCTTCGACCACGGCATCGTCAGCCCGCGCGGGTCCACTGTGGACGACGCCCCGGTGCGGCCGGCCGTCGCGGAGCCGGCCCCGCTGCCCGGGCTGCGGTTCTCGGTGCTGGGACCCATGCGCGCCTGGCGCGGCGGCACCCCGCTCGACCTCGGGCCGGTGCGCCAGCAGGCCCTGCTCGCGGCGCTGGTGCTGCGCCCGGGCGTCACGGTCGGCCCGGCCGAGCTGCTCGACGGCGTCTGGGGGCTGGAGCCGCCGGGGACCGGGGGCCGCGTGCTGCCGGTGTACGTGCACCGGCTGCGCAAGTGCCTGCGCGCACCCGGCGAGCGGACGCCGGACTCGGTGATCGGCCGCACGCGCGGCGGCTACCGGTTCGCCGTCGACGGCGTCCGGATCGACACGGCGCGGCTGGCCGAGCTGGCCGCGGACGCCACCGCCGCCGAAGAAGCGGACGAGCCGGCCGCCGCCGTCGAGTCCTGGTCCGCCGCCCTCGGGCTGTTCCACGGCGAGCCGCTTTCCGGGTTGCCGGGGCCGTTCGCCGAAGGTCAGCGGCTGCGGCTGACCGAGCGCCGCGCCGCGATGCTGACCCGCAAGGCGCGGCTGCAGCTGGGGCTGGGCCGGTACGCCGAGACGGCCGACGAACTGTCGGCCGTGCTGGCCGTCGAGCCGCTGCGCGAGCCGGTGGGGGCGTTGCTGATGCGGGCGCTGCAGGCCACCGGCCGCCGCGCCGAGGCGATCGCCGTGTACGGCCGGATCCGCGACCGGCTGGCCACCGACCTCGGGGTCGAACCGGGGGAGGAGCTGCGGCGCGCGCACCGGGCCGTGCTGGACGACGTGCTCCACCCGGACTTCCCCGGCTGAGGGGTCCCCGCGGTCAGGAGACGCGCGCGGCCGGAGTCCCGGCGAGCGCGGCGTGGGCCTCGGCGAGCTCGAGGTGCAGCGGCAGCACGCGGTCGAGGCCGAGGATGGCGAGCGGCCGGGCGACGGCGATCCGGGCGGCCGCGATGGCGTACGGGATCTTGCGCGCCAGCGCTTCGCGGTAGGCCTCGACGAGCACGCTGAAGACGGTCGAGTCGCAGAACGTCGTCTCGGTCAGGTCGGCCACGACCCCCTCGGCGCCGCCGGCGAACGGGCTCAGCAGAACGTCCCTCAGCTTGGACGTCGTGGCCAGGTCGAGGTCGCCGGCGCAGTGCACGGTCACGACACCCGCGTCGGTCGTCGTCGCGAAGCGGGGCGAAGTGCGGTTCTCGGTCATCGGAGTCCCTCCTGTGCTGCGAAGTACCCAACGCCGTCCGAGATCACGCGCCAAAGCGGGTTGCTCGCTGCGGCATCCGGGGGATAACGATGCACGAACGTTGCGATCAGCGGTAACTTGGGGTGGCAGAACCGTTTCGCGACGGGCCGGCCGTGGTGGGTTGCCACACCCCGCGGCCGCCGGATCCGGCTGACGCGGGCCGGGTCCCGGCGCCGGGCGGCGCCGAAAGGGGACGCGGCAGGTCGACGCCCCGCCGCCGCGTCCCCTGGGCGCGGCTCGGGTCGTTATGGCCGCTTCGTCTCCTACGCCCGGGTTGTCCACCGTGTCGCCACCTGCCCCATGATCCGGTCGTCGCTAAGCTGCGGCGATCGAGGCGAAGGGGAACGGTGGAACGGAAGAGCGTCGACGAGCCGTCCGCGGCCGGTGCCTGGGCGCCGGGCAAGGTCGCCGAGCTGCTCGGCGTCTCACCGGTGACCCTGCGCAGCTGGAGCGCGCGGTACGGGATCGGCCCGTCGGCGGGCGGCGCCGGCCGCCATCGCCGCTATTCGGACGCCGACGTCCGCCGGCTGCAGCACATGCAGCGGCTCGTCGGGCGCGGGATGCCGGTGCGCGAGGCGGCCGCGGCGGCCTTCGGCGGACCCGCGGAACCACCCGAGGTACCGGCCGCCCGCCGGGTGCGCGAACTCGAGGAGGCGGCGGAGGAGCTGAGGTCGGCGTCGGTCTCGGGCCTGCTCGACGAAACCCTCGCGACGCTCGGCCCGGCGGCGGCGTGGACCGACGTCCTGGCCCCGGTCCTGCGGGGCCTGGGTGACCGCTGGCAGCGCGGCGAAGTCTGCTTCGCGTCGGAATGGGCGCTGACGACCGAGATCTCGCTGGCGTTCGAGCGGTTCAGCCGCCGCTTCCCGGCGGCGGTGCCGGGGCGTCCGGTGCTGCTGGCCTGCTGCCCGGCGGAGCGGCATTCGCTGCCGCTGGAGGCCCTGCGCGCGACGCTGGCCGAGGCGGGGATCCCGGTGGCGTACCTGGGGCAGCTGGTCCCGGCGGAAACGGTCGCCGACCTGGCCGCGCGCCTCGACCCGGTACTGGTGCTGCTGTGGTCGCTGGCACCCCCGACGGCCGACGACCTCCTCGCGGCCCGGGTGCGCGACCTGGGGCGGGTGGTCGGGACGGCGGGGCCGGGCTGGGAGCACCTCGGTGACCGTGGCTTCGCCCGGGTGAACGACCTCGCGTCGGCGGTGGAGCTGGCCGTGGCGAACGCGGGGAATTAGGCGGCGTCGCCGGGCGGGAGAGCTCGGCCGCCGGAGTCGAGCGTCGCGAATGACCCATTGGCGGCTTCGGAGGTCCCGAATGCGTCATTCGCGACGCCACGGTGGGCGGTCGTCGCGGGCCGGCCACCCGGACTCCACCGGCTCCGCGCGCCGGATGCGGATTCGTTGCACCCGCGCCGATCCCCGCTGACCGGGACACCGTGAGCCGCTCGCCGACATCGATGTCATTTTTCCTAATTCTTGTCCTCCTTGTCTTCTTGACGCTCCCAGCGCGCGCGGCGGAAGCTTCCTGGCAACGTTGTCACCCACTCCCGAACGGAGTTCCCCCATGGCGGAGGAGTACGGCATCGCCGCCGATGTCGAGCCGGCGGAGGTGACCGCCGTTTCGCGGCGGCACGTCCTGACCGCCGGGACCGGGCTGCTGGCCGGGTTCGGCCTCGCGGCCGTCCTGCCCGGGGTCGCGTCCGCCGCGCCCGCCGCCGCCGGCGCGCAGGTCGCGAAGACCGACCTCGCCCTGTTCCGCCCGGTGCAGGTGTCCTCGACCGCCTACGCCGCCACCCCGGCCGGCTTCGCCGTCGACGGCCTCGCCCAGGTCGGCGTCAAGGGCTCCGGCTGGCGCGCCGCGGACGGCGACGGCCAGTGGATCGTCGTCGACCTGCAGGGCCAGTGCCGGATCGACTCGGTCGTCCTCACCTTCGAAGCCCAGCCCGGCGACGCCGCGTTCGACGCCGCCGGCTCCCGCAGCCACACCAGCGGCTTCGAGATCCTCTCCAGCTACGCCGTCTCCTTCGACCTCGACGTCTCCGGCGACGGCAAGGCCTGGCGCACCGTCCACCACACCGACGCCGGCACGGGCGGCGTCGTCACGATCCCGCTGCCGGCCGTCACCGCCCGCTGGGTCCGCTTCAGCGCCGCGAGCCGCTCGACGACGAACCCGCTGGGCCTCAACGGTTTCCAGGTCTTCGGCACCGGCCCGCAGAACCGGCCCGCGGTGCACGGCTGGACCAGCTTCCCGGTCCGTCCGCACGACGACCCGCCCGCGCTCGCCGTCGCGGCCGACGGCACCGTGCCGCTCGAGTCCGGCTGGGTCCTCACGATGGACGACTGGGCGCCGACCGCCGACGGCAAGGCCCTCTCGGGATCCACTGTGGACACCCGCGGCTGGCTCCCCGCCACGGTCCCGGGCACCGTCCTGGCATCCCTGGTCGAGCAGGGTCAGCTGCCCGATCCCGTCTCCGGCATGAACCAGCTCCAGGTCCCGGAAGCGCTGTCCCGCCACGCCTGGTGGTACCGCCGCCGCTTCGCCCTGCCGCGCGGCCTCGACACCTCGTCGGGCCGGCACGTCTGGCTCGAGTTCGACGGCGTCAACCACGAAGCGCGGATCTGGCTCAACGGCGCCGAAATCGGCACCCAGAGCCACCCGTTCGGCCGCGGCGCGTTCGACGTCACGGCGGCGCTGCGCCGCTCCGGCGACCAGGCCCTCGCCGTGAAGATCGCGCCGATGCCACGTCCGGGCAGCCCGGGGGACAAGGGCGCCGACGGCAGCTCCTGGCGCGACGCCGGCAGCACGATGTTCGACAACTCGCCGACCTACCTGGCCGTGTCCGGCTGGGACTGGATGCCCGCGGTGCGCGACCGCGCGTCCGGCATCTGGGACCACGTCCGCCTGCGCTCCACCGGCGCGGCGGTCCTCGGTGACGTCCGCGTCGACACGGTGGTGCCCGCCGCGGACACGGCCGAGGTGACGCTCACCGTGCCGGTGCGCAACGCCGCCGCGACCGCCCAGCGCGTCAAGGTCAGTGCCGCGTTCGGCCCGGTCAGCGTGTCGGCCACGGTCACCGTGCCGCCCGGGCAGACCACCGACGTCGCGTTCCCGAAGCAGGTGGTGAAGAACCCGAAGCTGTGGTGGCCCAACGGCTACGGCGACCCGAACCTCTACGACCTGACGCTGACCGCGGCGATCGGCGCGAGCACCAGCGACCGCCGGACGGTCAAGATCGGCCTGCGCGAGATCGGCTACCAGTACGACCTGCCGATCGTCATCGCCGACGGCCGCGCCACACAGACCGTCGACCTCGCGCCGCAGACCGCCCGGTTCGTCCGGATGCAGGGCCTCAAGCGCGCCACGAGCTGGGGTTTCTCGCTCTGGACGATGGCCGTGCTGGACGGCTCGGGCACCGACGTGGCCCAGGGCAAGGCGGCGTCCTCGCTGTCGGTGGCCGACGGCAACCCGCCCGAGCGGGCCTTCGACGGCGACCCGAACACGCGCTGGACCTCGGCCTACGACGACAACCAGTGGCTGCAGGTCGACCTCGGGGCCGCGACCGCGTTCGAGAAGGTCGTGCTGACCTGGGAGACCGCGTACGCGGCGACCTTCAAGATCCAGGTGTCGCAGGACGGCGACACGTGGACCGACGCGGCGTCGGTGGACAACAGCCCGAAGCCGCTGACGTTCCTCGTCAACGGCGTCAAGGTGTTCGCCCGCGGCGGCAGCTGGGGCTGGGACGAGCTGCTGCGCCGGATGCCGGCCGAGCGCACCGACGCCGTCGTCGGCATGCACCGCGACATGAACTTCACGCTGCTGCGCAACTGGGTCGGCTCGTCCTACCGTCAGGAGCTGTTCGACGCCTGCGACAAGTACGGCATCCTGCTGTGGAACGAGTTCTGGGACGGCTGGTCGACCGACCCGGCCAACCACGACGTCTTCCTCGCGCAGGCGAAGGACACCGTGCTGCGCTACCGCCACCACGCGTGCGCGACGGTCTGGTTCGGCTGCAACGAGGGCACTCCGCCGCCGGTGATCGACAACGCGCTGCGGGACATCGTCCACGACCACACCGATCTGCTCTACCAGGGCAACTCCGCGGGTGGCGTGATCACCGGCGACGGGCCGTACTTCTGGCAGGACCCGAAGCGGTACTTCACCGGTGAGGCGACCGGCGGGAAGTACGGGTTCTGGAGCGAGATCGGGCTGCCGACGGTGTCGGTGGTGGAGAGCATGCGCAACCTCGTCGGCCCGGACGACCCGGGCTGGCCGATCGGCGCGCCGTGGTTCCTGCACGACTGGTCCACGGGCGGCAACCAGTCACCGCAGAGCTACCTCGCCGCGATCGACGCGCGGCTCGCGCCCTCGACGAGCCTGGCGGAGTTCTGCCGCAAGGCGCAGTTCGTCAACTACGAGAACATGCGCGCGATCTTCGAGGCGTGGAACACGAAGCTGTGGGCGGACGCGACCGGCGTCCTGCTCTGGATGTCGCACCCGGCCTGGCACAGCACGGTGTGGCAGACCTACGACTACGACCTCGACGTCAACGGCAGCTACTACGGCGCGCGCAAGGGCTGCGAGGCCCGGCACGTCCAGGCCGACCTGACGACGTGGCAGATCCGCGTCGTCAACCACACGCCGGCGCCGCTGAGCGGGGTGACGGTGACCGCGCGGCTGTTCTCCTTGGCCGGTGCCTCGCTCGGTGCCGCGGTGCAGCAGAAGCTCGACGTCGCCGCGAACGTCGGCGCGGCGGCGTTCACCGTGCCGTTCGACGCCGCGCACCCCGACCTGCACCTGCTCCGGCTGACCCTGACCGACGCGGGTGGGGCGGTGCTGTCGGAGAACACGTACTGGCGCTACCGCAGCGACGCGGCCATGCGTGCGCTCAACCAGCTCCCGGGCGCGCGGCTGACGTCGTCGCTCAAGGCCGACGGCGACGCCTTCACCGCGACGATCCGCAACGACGGCAAGACGGTCGCGGCGATGATCCGGCTGTCGCTGCGCGAGCGCAACGGCACCGACCGAGTCCTGCCGACCCGCTACGGCGACAACTACTTCTGGCTGCTGCCGGGGGAGAGCCGCACGGTCCGCGTCGAGCCGCGGCGGCGCGTGCCGGGCGCCCGGCTGCAGGTGGAGGCCTACAACGTGGCGGCGAAGCTGACGTCGTGACCCGATTGGTGCGGGCGCACGAATCCGAGACGTGAATTCGTCCCTCCCGACGAACTAGGCTGGCGGCGTCCCGCCTAGCTTCGGGAGGTGCTCGTTTCGGTGAACCTGCGCCCGCACGCCAGCCTCGGCCGCGTCCTCGACGACCTGGGCGGCACGCTCCTGGACCTCGTCCTCGGGGACGCCGACCGGCCCGGCGGCATCGGCGGCGTCGCCATCCACGACCCGCTCGACGAACCCGCCCTGCCGCAGCACGCCCTGGTGCTGGGCGTCGGCCTCGCCGAGCCCGACGAGGTGGTGCGCCAGCTGCGGGTCCTGGCCCGCCACGACGCCGCCGGGCTGGTGCTGCGCGCGCCGGTCACGGTGACGGCCGCGATCACCGCCGCCGTCGAGGAGTCCGGCGTCGCGCTGCTGAGCCTGGCGCGCGGCGCGTCCTGGGCCCAGCTCGCGGCGATGCTGCGGTCGCTGCTGGCCGAGGGCGACGTCGGCGACGCCGAGCCCGAGACCCTCGCCGGGCTGCCGTCGGGCGATCTCTTCGCCGTGGCCAACGCGATCGGGGCGCTCATCGACGCGCCGGTCACCATCGAGGACCGCCGCTCGCGCGTGCTCGCGTTCTCCGGGCGCCAGGACGAAGCCGACCCCTCGCGCGTCGAAACCATCTTGGGCCGGCAGGTGCCCGAGCGGTTCTCGCGGATGCTGGCCGACCGCGGCGTGTTCCGCGAGCTCTACCGCAGCGACCGGCCGGTGTACGTCGACCGGCCGGACGAAAGCCCGGAGGGGTTCATGATCCCCCGCGTGGCCGTCGCGGTCCGGGCCGGCGACGAGATCCTCGGCTCGATCTGGGCCGCGGTGCGCGAGCCGCTGACGGCCGACCGAACCCAGGCGCTGTGCGACGCGGCCCGGCTGGTGGCGTTGCACCTGCTGCGCGTCCGGGCGGGCGCCGACGTCGAACGCCGGCTGCGCGCGGACCTGCTGAGCACGGCGCTGGAAGGTGGGGCGGCCGCGCGGGAAGCGTTGAGCCGCCTGGGTTTGGCGGACCAGCCGGTGGTCGTGCTGGCGCTGGCGGTGCTGGAGAACGGTGCCGAGGACGCGGAGGTCGCGACCGAGCGCCAGCGGCTGGCCGACGGCCTGGCGATGCACCTGAGCGCGGTCCACCCGCGCTGCGCGGCGGCGCTCGTCGGCGACACCGCGTACGGGCTGGTACCGGTGACCCGCGACGCCGACGGCGAGCGCCGCGCGCTGCGGATCGCGAAGGACTTCCTGGACCGGGTGGGCGACCGAGTCCGGGCGGTGATCGGGATCGGGCCGGTGGCGCGCAGCGCGGCGGAGCTGCCGGAGGCCCGCGACAGCGCGGACCGGGCGTTGCGCGTACTGCGGTCGGGCAGCGGAGCCGGCCGCCGGGTGGCGGCTTTGGCCGACGTGCACGTCGAGGCGCTGTTGTTGGAGCTGCAGGATTTGGTGGCGGCCCGCGGCGACCGCCCGACCGGCCCGGTCGCCCGCCTGCTCGACTACGACGAGCAGCACCACGCCCATTTGGTCGAGACGCTGCGGGCGTGGCTCGACGCTTTCGGCGACGTGATCGCGGCATCGGCGGCGGTGCATGTACACCCGAACACGTTCCGGTACCGCCTGCGGCGATTGGCGGAGGTCGGGGGGTTCGATATGACGGATCCGGAGGCTCGTTTCGCGGCGATGCTGCAGTTGAGGGTGGTGGCACCGCCGGCGAGTTGAGGTCGGCTTCGGCCTGCCCCGGCGCGCTTCGCCATGACAGCCAACCGAATCGCGCCGCCGGGCTTAGGTCGGCGGTTCGGACGCCGCTCGGCGCCCGCTTCGCCGCGACAGCCGGCCTGAGCGGGGCGGCTTCGCGCCACGGCGGCACCGCTTTGCCGCGCAGCCCACCCGGCGTCGGCGGCCCCACCCATCCCCGGCGCCCGCTTCCCGCCGCAGCCCCACCCCGTCCCCGCACCAGCGACCGGCCCCGCCCGAAATGTCGGTGATTAACGACCGACCTTAAAAAGGCGGGCACCGCGGGCATCACCGCCGACGAATGCACCCAGGTCGGCAACGCCGTGAAGGCCACCCAGCTGGACCAGGACCCCAGCTGAGCGGACCTCAGGACCGCGGGACCGACTCGACGCCGGCCAGCAGGGCGTCGACGTCGGCTTCCGTGGTGTACGGCGCGATCCCCGCCCGCACCGCGCCCGTGTCGCCCAGCCCGAGGTGCCGGGAGCACTCGATCGCGTAGAAGCTTCCCGCGGGTGCGTTCACCCCGGAAGCCCCGAGGTGCTCGTACACCGTCTGCGACGCGACGCCGTCGATCGCGAACAGGACCGTCGGCGTCCGGTGCCGGTCCGGCGCGCCGTACCGGGTCACGCCCGGGAGCGCGGCCAACCCGGTGTCCAAGCGCGCGAGCAGCGCGTTCTCGTGGTCCTCCAAGGCGGACAACGAGCCCAGCAGCCGCGCGCGGCGCGAGCCCGAGCCGGGCACCAGACCCGCCAGGAAGTCGATCGCCGCGGTCGTGCCGGCCAGCAGCTCGTACGGGAGCGTCCCCAGCTCGAACCGCTCCGGGACCGCGTCGGTCGACGGCAGCAGCTTGTCCGGGCGCAGCGTCTCCAGCAGCGCCGGCGCCGCCGCGAGCAGGCCCAGGTGCGGGCCGAGGAACTTGTACGGCGAGGACGCGTAGAAGTCGGCTCCCAGCGCCGTGACGTCGACCGGTGCGTGCGGCGTGAGGTGCACGCCGTCGACGTACAGCAGCGCGCCGGCGTCGTGCACCGCGGCCGCGATCGCCGGGATGTCCGGCCGGGTGCCGAGCAGGTTCGACGCAGCCGTCACCGCCACCAGCCGCGTCCGGTCCGACAGCAGCCCGGCGACGGCGGACGTGGCCAGTAGCCCGGTCGCGGGATTGAAGTCCGCCCAGCGCACGGTCGCGCCGGCGGCTTCGGCGGCCTGCACCCACGGGCGGATGTTCGCGTCGTGGTCGAGCCGGGTGACGACGACCTCGTCGCCGGGCCCCCAGTTCTTGGCCAGCGTGCGGGAGAAGTCGTACGTCAGCTGCGTCATGCTGCGCCCGAAGACGACCCCGGCCGGGTCGGCGGCGAGCAGGTCGGCGACGGCTTGACGCGCTTCGGCGACCACCGCGCTCGCCCGGCGCTCGGCGGCCGTGACGACGCCGCGGTTGGCGATCGCGGCGCACAGCGTCCCCGCCACGGCTTCGCCGACGACGTCGGGAACCTGCGACCCGCCCGGTCCGTCGAAGTGCGCGGCGGCGAGGGTGGGGAAGTGCTTGCGGATCGTCCGCACGTCGTAGCTCATGGCGCCAGCGTGCCAGGAACTCAGCGGTTGCGGGGGTGCTCGCGGGCCCGCCGCTCGTTGCCGTGCTTGTAGTTGCCGGTGGCGCGCGCCAGCAGCAGCTGCCGGTCGTCACCGCGGTCGGCGGCGGCCAGGAAGCGCGCGGCGGCGGACCCGCGCAGCGTCCCGGCCGGGCGGCCGTGGTGGGTGATCGTGACGGTGCCGCGTTCGTCCACGCGGTAGGCGAAGCCGGTCGGTGTCCCCATCCGCCCAGGCTGGCACGCCGGGCAACCCGTTTTCGGGAGCAGCGGCCCCGGGGCCGGCTCGGGGGTTTCCCGGATGGCGCCGGCGCGGGGACCCGACAGAATGCGAGAGATGATCCGAGGGGGACGAGGGGTGCGAGCCAAGCTCGGGAACGTGTACGTGCTGCTGGGGGCGCAGGTGCTCGTCCTGGCGGTGCTGCTGGTGTCCTACAACGACGGCCGGGTGCGGTTCCCGGCCTACCGCGTCGACCTCGACGTCTACCGGCTCGGGTCGGCGGCGCTGCTGCACGGCGACGCCCTCTACGGCACCCTGCCGCCCACCGGCGACGGTCAGCTGCTGCTGTTCACCTACCCGCCGTTCGCGGCGGTCGTGCTGGCACCCCTGTCCGTGCTGCCGTACTGGGCCGCCTGCCTCGTGGTGACCGTCGGCACCCTCGGCCTGCTCGCGCTGGTGCTGGTCACGGTCCTGCGCGCACTCGGCGCGCGAGCCGGCTGGCGCCGGGTCGCGGCGCTCCTCCTGGCCGCCGAAATCCTCGAGCCGGTGCTGCGCACGGTGTACGCGGGGCAGATCGACGTGCTGCTGCTCGCGCTCGTCGTGCTCGACGTCCTCGTGGACACCCCGCGGTGGCCGCGTGGCCTCCTGATCGGGCTCGCCGCCGCGATCAAGCTGACCCCGGCGGTGTTCCTGCTGTACTTCCTACTCCGCCGTGACACGCGGGCGGCCGTCACGAGCGCCGTCACGTTCCTCGCCGCGACGGCGCTGGGCTTCCTGCTGGCCGGCGCCGACTCGGTCCGGTACTGGACCGGCGCGCTGTGGGACACCGGCCGCGTCGGCGAGCCGACCTACGCCGGCGACCAGTCGCTGCTGGGCCTGCTCGCCCGCGCCGGCGTGCCGGCCGAAGCGCGGACCGCGTGGTGGCTGCCGCTGGTCGCGGTGGTCCTCGTGCTGACGGCGCTGGGGGTGCGGCGGGCCCTGCAAGCGGGGGAGAAGACGGTCGCGCTCGGCGTCAACGCCGTCGGCGGGCTGCTGGTCTCGCCGATTTCGTGGACGCACCACTGGGTCTGGGCCGTCGTCGTCCTGCTCGGCTGGGCGGAGCTGGCGCGCCGTACTCGGCGGCGCGGATTCGCCATGCCGGCGGGCGTGGGCGCGGTGCTGTTCGTCGCCGGGCCGCAGTGGTGGTGGCCGCGCGGCGGGGAAGCCGAGCGCGACTGGACGTTCCTCCAGCAGCTGACCGGCAACGGCTACGTCCTCTTCGGGTTCGCCGTGCTCGTCACGGCGGCGCTGGTGCGCTTCCCGCGGCCGTCGGACGACTTCAGCGGTTCCGTCCCCGTTGCCGCCAGCCGGCTCCCAGGACGAGCATGACCGTGCCGAGGCCGAGGGCGAGGCAGACCCCGGCGGTGTTCATCGGCAGCACGTCGGTGACCGCCTGCGGCAACGGGAGCAGCCCGGCGAGGCCGACCACGGCGTAGCCGATACCGGCGGCGAGCAGGAACCGGGCGGCCAGGCGCGACGAACGGGTGCAGAACACCGCGACGGCACCGGTCAGCAGGTGCAGCAGAGCCCACAGCCCCGACACCGCGACCACTCCGAAGAGCCAATGCGGGCCACCGCCGTCGGCGACGCCCGACATCAGCTCCAGCGCGGCGAGCACGAGGAACAGCAAGCCGATCAGCATGCCCATGCCCTGGACGGGGGCGGGACCGCGCCGGGTCTCGGGTTCGGTGGCCGTCATGTTCACCAGGTTCCCCGAGGAACGCCTTTTAATGCACGGTTTCAGGGGTAACCGAGGGGTCGATGAAAGGTGAGCCGATGACCGAGTACCGCCACACCGCGACCGCCGACGTTCCCGCGGACGAGCTGTTCGCGTTCCTGAGCCACCCGGAGAACCTGCCGCGGTACTTCCCGGAGATGAAGGTCGCCGAACCGAAGGGCGGTGACAGCGTGCACGTCGAAGCGGAAGTGCATGGTCAGCGCGTCGCCGGCGAGGCGTGGCTGCACACCGACGCGGCGAACCGCTCGTTGTCCTGGGGTGCCGAAGGTCCCGACGACTACCACGGCGAACTGCGGATCGCCGAGGACGGCCCGGCGTCATCGGAGATCACAGTGACGCTGCACAGCGTCCGGGAGGCCGACGGCGGCGAGGTCCAGCAGGGGCTCGAGCGCACGGTGGCCGCGATGACCCACGCGGCGAGCGCCGACGCCGACGTCGAAGCGGCCGAAGGCGAGGGCGGCTGGACGTCCTACGACGCCAAGAGGGACACGTCGAGCTGAGGCGGGAACGGCCCGTAGGCGTTGCCGCGGGCGCCGCGGGTGCGCAGCGCGGGCACGGCGAACAGGTACTTGAGCAACGCCGGCGGAGCCGTGCCGCGTCCCCGGGCCCGCGCGGCGGCGGCTCGCTGTTCGACCTTGACCTGGTCGGCCTGCACCCGCTCGATCGCCGCGATCCGGTCGGCCTGGACGCCGGCGAGGTCGGCCGGGGTGACGTCTCCCCGGCGCAGTGCGGGGATCAGCCGGTTCGCGGCGGCGACGGCGTCCTGGATCGCCATCAGGATCCCGTTGCCGCCGACCGGTGAGATGACGTGCGCCGCGTCGCCGAGCAGCAGCAGGCCGGGGCGGTGCCAGCGGTCGACGCGGGAGATGTCGACCGACAACAGCGTGGTTTGGGCGAAGCCGGTCAGCAGGTGGGCGCGGTCGGCCAGCCACGGCACCCGCTCGCGCAGGAACGCGCGGATCGGCTCGACACCGCGTTCGCGCAGGGCCGGGTACTCGCCCTTTTCGAGGCTGTAGCCGACTTGCCAGTCGTGGACGCCGCCGAGGACGCCGACGTAGGCGTCGCGGCCGAAGTAGAGGTCGAGGTCGGCGTCCTGCGGGTCGCTCGGGGAGCGGGGCAGGCGGAACCAGAGCAGGTCGGTCGTCGCGCCGAGCGGCTTGGCGTCGAGCCCGGCCAGCCGCCGCACGGTCGAGAACCGGCCGTCCGCACCGATCACGAGGGACGTCTCGAGTTCGCCGCCGCGGTACCGGACCCCGGTCACCTTGCCGTCGGTTTCGAGCAGGCCGGTGACCTTGGCGTTCGTCTTGAGCGTGAACGACGGCAGTTTCGCGGCTCGCTCGGCGAGGAAGTCGAGGAACCGCACCTGCGGCATGAGGGCGATGTAGCCGAACGGCGTGTCGAGCCGGTCGTAGTCGGCGCAGCTGTAGACGCCGGACGGCGTGTGGAAGCGGAACGAGCGCGCCTTGAAGTGGTCGAGCTCGAGGAGGTCGTCGGCCAGGCCGAGGCGGTCGAGCAGTTCGAGGGTGTAGGGGTGCAGCGAGTCGCCCCGGAAGTCGCGGTCGAAGTCCGACCGCGCTTCGAGCACGGTGACGTCGATCCCGGCGCGGGCGAGCAGGTAGCCGAGCAGCAGCCCGCCGGGGCCGCCGCCCGCGACGGCGAGGCTCACGCCGGCTCCAGCCGGAAGACGGCCATCCCGTCGAGGTGTTCGAGGATCTGCGCCGGGGTCGCGTCCTGCGGAACCGGGAAGGCCTTGACGGCCCACGGCACCGACATCGCGGCCAGGTAGGTCGCGACGACGTTCGCGGCCTCGTCGCCGCCGACGGTCCCGGCTCGGAACTCCTGGCGTTCACCGGCGGCGAGCAACGCGCACTCCGTTGCTTCCAAGAGGTTGGCGACCCAGTCGCGGTCGCGGACGGGCGAGACGAGGTAGTGCCCACCGTCCCGCGCGACGACGGCGAGCGGCACCCGCCGCGGCTCGCCGGAGCTGCGGCCCCGGGTCTCGACGACGCGCAACGCGTACCCGCCTTCGGGCGGGGCCTCGCCGGGGGCGTCGATCAGCTTGGCGGTCATTTCGGCGTTCATCGCTCGCACGTCCACCCGGTCCACGGTAGCAAAACTCGCTAGATTGTCTAGCTACCTTAGAATGGCCGGGTGGAAGACGGTGTGGCGCTCCGGGTGAACCTCGCCCTGCGGGACCTGCTGGCGCTCGCCCACGACGTCCAGCTGGCCCTGGCCCGCCGCCTGGGCCTCGGCGCGACCGACGTGCAGGCGCTGCAGCACCTGGCAGCGGGAACGCCGATGGGCACGGTGGAACTGGCGCACGCGCTGAAGATCCGCTCGGCGTCGGCGACGGTCCTGGTCGACCGCCTGGAGGCGGCGGGCCACGTCCGCCGCGACCGCCACCCGAGCGACGGCCGCCGGATCACGCTGGTGGTGGCGGAGGCGGCGCGTGCCGAGGTCCGCGCGGCGCTGGCCCCGCTGGTGGACGCGGTGACGCGGTTGACGGAGGAACTGGCCCCGGGGGAGGCGGAGGTGGTGGCGAAGTTCCTCGGCGACACGACGGAAGTCCTGCGCGCTTACGCCGCCGAGCCGCGGTAGGCGGTGAGGACGTCGTCCAGTGGGCCGCTGGCGCGGATCCGGCCCTCGTCCATCCAGAGCGCGCTGGTGCACAGCGCGCGCAGGAGTTCCTCCGAATGCGACGCGAACACGAGCGCCCCGGCCCGGCGGCCGAGGTCCACGAGCCGGCCGCGGGCCTTCGGTGAACTCCGCGATGTCGTCGGCGCGCTTCTCCATCTGCTTGCGCAATCCGGCCGGTGACCGGGCGCTGCCGCGGGTCGGCTCGTAGATGCCGCGTGGGCCGGCGAAACGACCGAACTCACCCTCGCCTACCTGACCGGAAGTGCGGAGCCCCGCGAACCGGGTTAGCGTTCCGCTCATGCGAAACGAGCCCGCGCTCTGGCTGTTCGCCGACCAGCTCGGGCCGCACTTCCACAGCACCCCCGCCCACCGCGGCCGCGACGTGCTGCTCATCCGGTCCGCCGCCGCTTTCGGGGCGAAGCCGTTCCACCGGCAGAAACTGCACCTCGTCCAAGCTGCCCTGTACCGGCTCGCCGCCGATCTCGGCGACCGCGTCACGCTGCTCGACGCGCCCGACTACCGCACCGGGCTGCGGCGGTTCGGGCGGCCGGTCGTCGTGCACGAGCCGACGTCGCACGCCGCCGATGCCTTCGTGCGGCAGCTGCGCGACGAAGGCCTCGTCACGGAAATCCTGCCCACACCCGGTTTCGTACTGTCCAAAGAGGACTTCAAGATCTGGGCGGACGGACGGAAGCGGTTCGTCATGGAGGACTTCTACCGCGACCAGCGCCGGAAGTTCGGCGTGCTGCTCGAAGCCGACGGTGAGCCCGAGGGCGGGCAGTGGAACTACGACCACGACAACCGGCAGCCGCCGCCGAAGACGACCCGGCTCGACGTTCCCGCGCCGTGGCACCCGCGGGAAAACGAGATCGACGACCGCGTCCGCGCCGAGCTCGACGACGCCGTTCGGGCGGGGCAGATCCACCCCGTCGGCCTGGACGGGCCGCGGCAGTTCGCCGTCGGGCACGACGAAGCCGTCCGCGCGCTGCGGCGGTTCCTCGACCACCGCCTGCCTGTCTTCGGCCCGCACCAGGACGCCATGCTCACCCACGACTGGGCGATGGCGCACGCGCTGCTCTCGGTCCCGCTCAACCTCGGCCTGCTCGACCCGCGCGACGTCATCCGGCGGGCCGAGGAGCGCTACCGGGCCGGCGACGCGCCGCTGAGCAGCGTCGAAGGGTTCGTCCGGCAGGTGCTGGGCTGGCGCGAGTGGGTGTGGCACCTGTACTGGCACCAGGGCCCGGAGTACCTGCGCCGCAACGCGTTGCAGGCGCGCCGGAAGCTGCCGGAGTGGTGGCGTTCGCTCGACGCGGACGCCGTCGAAGCGGCCTGCCTGCGCACCGCGCTGGCCGGCGTGCGCGACCGCGGCTACGCCCACCACATCGAACGCCTGATGGTGCTCGGCAACCACGCGCTGCAGCGCGGGTACGACCCCGCCGAGCTGACGCGCTGGTTCGCCACCGCCTTCGTCGACGGCTTCCCGTGGGTGATGCCGGCCAACGTGATCGGCATGAGCCAGTACGCCGACGGCGGGGTCGTCGCGACGAAGCCGTACGCGGCCGGCGGCGCCTACATCAACCGGATGAGTGACCATTGCCCCGGTTGTGTCTTCGACCCGAAGAAGCGGACCGGCCCGGACGCGTGCCCGTTCACCGCCGGGTATTGGGCGTTCCTCGACCGCAACGCGGGGCGGCTGCGGGACAACCACCGGATGCGGCAGCCGTTGCGGGGCTTGGAGAGGCTTGCGGACCGTGACGAGGTTGTCGCCCGTGAGGATGACCGTCGCCACTTTTGATTTCACCTCATTGTGTGGCTAGCCGAGCCGGGTTTGCTCTTTTAGGTTGATTGCCTCCCTTTCCCCGGCGAAGGCGACCCCTCATGCCCGACGCAGACCCGCGCGCCGGTGTGCTGTCCAAGCGCGCCCTGGTGACCGCCTCGCACGCGGTCGAACGCGCGGCCCTCGCCGAGGGGGCGGGCACGGACACCGTGGTGTTCGCGTTGTTCCAGCGGCTGCAGTACTTCGAACGCGAACGCGAGATGTACGCGAAGATCGCGCGCCGGGCCGCCGTCACGGTCGTCGGCATGGTCGACTCGGGCCGGCCCGACCTCCCGCACGGCGTGACGCCGGTGCTGCTGCGCCCCGACGAGCCGATGGCGCGCGAGTGGTCGGTCGCCGTGCTGTCGCCGACGTTCGGCGCGTCGGTCGTCGCCCAGGACCTGGACGAGATCGACCCGCAGGCGACGTCGGTCGAGCGGGCGCGGCTGTTCCGCGGCCGCTGGGGGCTGCGCCGCGACGAGGCGTACGCCGAGGTGGTCCGGCTGCGCGACGCGATGGGCGACCGCCTGCCCCCGGCGGTCCGCCGCAAGGTCGGCGAGGTCCTGGCGTCGGTGGAGACCCCGGCGGAGCTCGACATCGAGAGCCGCGCGGAGGCGGCGCTGCGGCACGTGGCGTCCCGGCTGGACGCGGCGCGCGCGTCGGCCCCGGTCCCGGTGGGCCCGGCGGTCGACCCCGAGACGGGCCTGGACACCCTCGCCGGCGTCACGCCGTGGCTCGGCGACGCGACGGACACGGTCCCGCTCGGCCTGGTCCTGGTGGCCGTCGACGACCTGACGGCGGTCGAGCGCCGCCACGGCTCCCGCGTCCGGATGCACACCGAGCAGAACATCGCCGACCTCCTGCGCCGCGGGCTGCGCCCCCTCGACCGCGCGGTCCGGCTCGGGCCGGGGGAGTTCCTGGTGATCCAGCCGGCGGTCCAGCCGGCCGAGCTGACGGCCCGCAGCCGCCACCTGGAGTCCCGGCTGGCGGCGTTGCACGCGACTTACCCGTTCGTGGACCTGCACCCCCGGACGACGACGTTGCTGACGCGGCGGAGGCCGTTGCCGCTGCAGAAACTGCGCGCGCAGCTGCGTCAGGTGCCGGCGGTGTTGCTGTGGCCGCCGAGCCAGGGATCGCTGCCGCTCCCGGCCGAGCCGCACGGCCTGGTGATGCGCTCGGGGGCGGGCACCTGGTTCCGCTGACGACGTGTGTATAACGCCCTATACCGTGGCCGTCTTCGCGCCGCGAGTCTTGGCGCGACTCAACACCGAAACCATCGCCGCGACCGCGAAAAGCCCACCGGCGACACCCGCTGACACCTGCACCCCCGCGGTGCACGCCGCCCGCGCGGCCGCCGACAACCCCGCCGCCGCGAACTCCCGCGCCGCCGCCTCCGCCTGGACCGGCCCCGCCTCCGCCACCCGGGCCACCGACGCCGGCACGCCGGGCGGCACCACCAGCCGCGCCGCATACACCGCCGCCGCCAGGGAACCGAACACCGTCGTGCCCAGGCCCGCTCCCAGCTCGTACCCCGTCTTCTCCACCGCCGCCGCGCCGCCCGCCTGGCCGGCCGGCGCCGCCGACAGCAGGGTGTCCGTGCTCGACGTCAGCGCCAGCGCCATCCCGAACCCCGAACCGGTCAACGCCGCACCCAGCCACCACGACGTCAGCCCGCCCGCCGCCGGCACCGCCAGCGACACCCCGGCCAGGGCGAACCCCGCGGTGCGAACCCGCGCGTTGCCGAACCGGCCGAGCAACGCCGGCGCCGTCACGCTGCCCGCCGCCGACGCCCCGAGCACCAGCAGCAGCCGCGCCGCCGCGGCCGTCGGGGACAGGCCCAGCACCACTTGCAGGTACTGCGCCAGCAGCACCCCGAGCCCGACCAGCGTGCTCATCACCAGCAGCACCCCGCCCACCGCACCCGGCACGCCCGGACGGCGGAACAACGCCAGATCCAGCAACGGCGCGGCCGAACGGCGTTGCCGCCGCACGAACAGTCCCAACAGGACACCACCGGCCGCGCCCGCGAAGAGGCCGCCACCCGACGGCCCGGCGGCGAACGCGATCCCGAGCACCCCGCCCGCCGCGAGGACCGCGCTGAGCGCGTCCCACGGCCGTGGGCCCGGCGGCGACCGCGGCAGCCACCGCAGCGCCGCGGCCACCGCCGCGAGGATCACCGGCGGGTTCACCAGGAACGTCGCCCGCCAGCCCCACGCCTCGACGAGCACGCCGCCGAGCACCGGCCCGAACACCGAACCCGTCCCCGCGACGCCGCTGCACACCGCGATCGCCCGGCGCCGGCGGCGCTGGTCGGGGAACAGCTCGCGCAGCAGCGACATCGTCACCGGCATGATCATCGCGCCGCCGCAGCCGAGCACCGCCCGGGCGGCGAGCAGTGCCGGGACGTCGGGGGCGAGCGCGCACCCGAGCGACGCGACGCCGAACACCGCGTAGCCGGTGACCAGCACGCGCCGCCGGCCGAAGCGGTCGCCGAGCGTGCCGAACGGGAGCAGCAGCGGCGCCGCCGTGAGCGGGTAGATCGCCACGATCCAGACCTGCGCGGCCGCGCCCGGGCGCAGGTCCCGGACGAGGTCGGGGAGCGCGACGTGCAGCACTGTCGCGTCCACCGCCACCAGGAACAGCCCCGCGCCGAGCACCGCGAGCAGTGGCCGCCTCACAGCAGCCTCGCGAGGTGCCGCGCGACGACGTCGACGTGCGGCGGGTCGACCACCGACAGGTGGTGCGCGGGCACCGGCACGATCTCCAGCCGCGGGCACAGGTCCGCCCAGCCCGCGGCGAGGTCGGAGCGGGAGTAGCGCGGTTCCATGGCCAGCCCGGCGGCGTACGGCTCGGTCGCCCGGTAGAGCACCACGCGGCCGTCGTAGCGGCGCGGGACCCCGCGTTCGGCCGCGAGGGTGTCCAAAAAGGACTGACGCTGGTGCCGCAGGACGCCGGGGCTGAGCAGCCCGGCCTCGGCGACCCGGCGCATGGTCAGCTCGATCTGTTCTTCCTCGGGCAGCGGCGCGAGCTCGTCGTGGCCGAGCCGGACCGGTCGGCCGTAGGTGCCCTCGACGTAGCCGGTGAACCGCAGGAACCGCCGCGCCGACGACGCCCGCGGGTCGAGGTCCGGTTCCGGTAGCGGCAGCATCGTGTCGACGAGGGCGACGAGCTCGACGTCTGCGCCGTCGTCGGCGAGCCGGGTCGCGACGCCGTAGGCCAGCGCGCCGCCGAACGACCACCCGGCGAGCCGGTAGGGCCCGCGCGGCAGCCGCGCGCGGACCAGCGGCAGCAGCCGTTCGACGCGGTCCTCGATGCTCGTGCCGGGCACGCGTTCGAAGCCGAGGCACGGCACGCCGGCGGGCAGCCGGTCGAGCAGCGGCCGGTAGACGGTGCACGTGCTGCCGCCGGGGTGGAACAGCAGCAGGGACGCGGCGCCGGCGTCGCCGGGGGCGAGGACGTGCACCGGGCCCCGGGCCTCGCGCGTGTCGAGGACGGCGCGGGCGACGTCGGCGAGGGCGGCGAGGGAGTCGTGCGGGAGGAGGTCGGCCGCGTCGATGGGGGTGTCGAGCTCGGCGGTGAGGTCGGTGGCGAGGAGCCGGGCGAGACGGTCGTCGAGGTGGACGTGCGGGCCCGGGTCGGCGCCGGTGTGCGTCCGCCAGAGCCGCAGGACGAGCCGGTCGGCGGCGTCCCAGGCGCGGCCGCGGGCGGGACGGGGGAGTTCGCCGTCCCGGGGAGCGAGGTCCCGGTTGAGGTCGGCCAGGGTGGCACCGCGCAGGACGGCGGCGGTATCGGGTTCGGCGCCGAGTTCCCGCCGGACGGCCTCGCGGATCCGGTTCGCCATGAGGGAATCGAGCCCGAGGTCGACGAGCGGGGTATCGGCATCGAGGTGGGCGGGGGCCAGGCCCATGACCGCGGCGACGATTTCGGTGAGCCGGTCGCGAGCAGGAGTGGCGGCGAGCGAGGTGCCTCCGGGGCCGGGCAGCGGTCCGGTCTGGGTGGCGGCCTGGCCCGCCGCGGCTGCCGGGCCGCCCGTGGCAACGAGCGGTCGGCTGGGGTGCTCGGCTGATGCGCTCCCCTGACCGGACAGCGGTTTCGCCGCGGCCGCCTGGGCGCCAGTGGCGGCGAGCGATGTGCCCCCACCGCTCGGCAACGGCTGGGCGAGCGGCTCCGCCGCCGCGGCGGCTCGGGCGCCGGTGGCGGCGAGCGAGCCGGCCCGAGAGCCGGGCGGCCACTCGGCCACCGGCGCGACATCCGTGTACCAATGCCGTTCGTGGCGCCACCGCATCGGCGGCACGTCCGCCAACCGGGCACCGTCGTCCGGGGCGCTCACCGTGATCCGCGTTCCCGCGCAGTACAGCTCCGCCGCCGCCGCGCCGAACGCGCGGACCTCGTCCTGCCCGCGGCGCACCGTCCCCGTCACCACCGCGTCCGCGATCCCCGCCGCCTCCAGCGTCCGGGACAGCGACCCCCGCAGGATCGGGTGCGGCGAGACCTCCACGAACACCCGGTGCCCGTCCGCGGCCGCCGCCGTCACCGCCTGGCGGAAGCGGACCGGACGGCGGACATGCGCCGCCCAGTAGCCCGCGTCGAAGTCCGGCAACGACCGCGGGTCCGTCAGCACCGTGTCGTACCACGGCACCAGCGGCCGACGCCCGCCCAGCTCGGTCAGCGCCTCGCGCAACGCGCCCAGGATCGGCTCCACCGCGCCCGAGTGCCCGGCGACCGACACCGGGAGCCGGCGCGCGGTCCGCCCGGCGGCCGTCAGCGACGCGACCAGGTCGTCCAACACCGACGCCTCGCCGGCCACCGTCACCTGCCCGGGCGCGGAGTCGACCGCCAGTTCCACCCCGGCCGGCAGTTCCGCCGGCGTCAGCGAAACGGCGGCCATCGCACCACCCGCATCGATCGTGCCCAGCAGCCGCGCGCGGCTGGCGACCAGGTGGACCGCCTCGTCCGCCGTCAGCACCCCGCTCACCACGGCGGCGGCCGCCGAGCCCAGCGAGTGCCCGATGACGGCCGCGGGCCGGACGCCGAGCGCCTCCCACCGCGCGGCCAGCGCCACCTGCGTCCCGAAGATCGCCAGCTGCGTTTCGGGCAGCGACAGCCGGTCCGCGCCGAGCAACGCGTGCAACGACCGTCCACTGTGCTCGGTGAACGGGTCGCCGAGCTTGTCCACCTGCGCCGCGAACACCGACGACGAAGCCAGCAACCCGCGGCCCATCCCGGCCCACTGCGAACCGTGCCCGGAGAACACGAACACCGGCCCGTCGCCCGGCACCGCGGTCCCCGCCGCCACGCCCGCGGGCAGCGGATCGGCGCCGACCGCCCGCAGCAGCGCCGCCAGCTCGGCGGTGTCCCCGGCGACGAACGCCGCCCGGTGCCGCTCGCCGTTGTCGCGCCGGAACAACGTGTGCGTGACGTCGGCGAGGGACTGGCCCGGCGACGAGTCCAGCCAGTCCGCCAGTTGCGTCGCGCGCTCGGTCAATCGGGAACGGGTGCGCGCGGACAGCAGCCCGATCCGCACCCCCGGCCCCGCCGAAACGGGCTCGACCCGCGCCGCCTCTTCGAGGACGACGTGCGCGTTGGTCCCGCCGAACCCGAACGCCGACACCCCGGCCGTGGCACGCCCGGAATACGCCGGCCACGGCGTCGGCTCGGTGACGACCTTCAGCCGCAGGTCGTCGAACGCGATGTGCGGGTTCGGCGCGGTGAAGTGCAGCTGGGGCGGGAGCTCACCGTGAACGAGCGCGAGCACGACCTTGATCAGCCCCGCGATCCCGGCGGCCGCCTCCGCGTGCGCGATGTTCGTCTTGACCGAGCCGATCAGCAGCGGTGCGCCGGGGGAGCGGCCGGCGCCCAGGACGGCCCCGAGCGCGCCGGCCTCGATCGGGTCGCCGAGCAGGGTGCCGGTCCCGTGCGCCTCGACGTAGTCCACAGTGGATGGATCGAGCCCGGCGCCGCGGTAGGCGTCGCGCAGCATCGCCTGCTGGGCACCGGGGTTCGGGGCGGCCAGGCCGTTGGAGCGGCCGTCGGAATTGACCGCCGACGAGCGGAGGACGGCGAGCACGCGGTCACCGTCGACTTCGGCGTCGGCCAGCCGCTTGAGCACGACGACGCCGCAGCCCTCGGCGCGCGCGATGCCGTCCGCGCCGGCCGAGAAGGTCTTGCAGCGGCCGTCGCCGGCGAGCAGCCCGGCGGCGGCGAACGCGGCCGTCGGCCCCGGCACGAGCATGAGGTTCACCCCGGCGGCCAGCGCCAGATCGGCTTCGCCGTCGCGCAGCGCGCGCACGGCGTGGTGCACCGCGACCAGCGACGACGAGCAGGCCGTGTCGACCGCCATGCTCGGGCCGCGCAGGTCGTAGACGTAGGAGAGCCGGTTGGCGGCGATGCTGCCCGCCGCGCCGGTCGCCGTCCACAGGTCCGGTTCGGCGCCGGTCAGCGTCAGGTGGCCGTAGTCGTGGGTGGCGATCCCGGTGAAGACGCCGGTGCGGCTGCCGCGCAGCGACGCCGGGGCGATGCCGGCGTGCTCGAGCGCGGCCCAGGCGACCTCCAGGAGCATCCGCTGCTGGGGGTCCATCGTCGCGGCTTCGCGCGGGGTGATGCCGAAGTGCTCGGCGTCGAACCCGGCTACGTCGTCGAGGAAGCCGCCGACGACGGGTGCGGCGTCGGCGTTCCAGCGGCCGGGCGGCGCCGTCCGGACGGCGTCCCGCCCGCCGCGCAGCAGGTCCCAGTACTCCTCGACGCCGTCGGCACCGGGCCACCGGCAGCCGAGGCCGACGACGGCGACCGGGTCGGTCCGGCGCCGGTCGGCCGGCGCCGCCGCCGGCTCGTCGTCCGAGGTGAGGCTGCGGACGAGGTGGTCGACGGTCGGGCTCTCCCACAGCAGTGTCGCGGGGAGCCGCTTGCCGGTCAGGTCTTCGAGGTCGGCGGCGAGGCCGACGGCCTGGCGGGAGGACAGGCCGTAGTCGGCGAGCGGACGGTCCGGCTCGACGTCGGTGCCGGTGTGTTCGGCGAGCAGCTCCAGGAGCCGCCGGCGCAGATCGCGGTTTCTCATCGCACCAAAGCCTTTCCGTAGTCGCCGGCGAGGTAGCGGTCGCGGCAGGCGGCGCGCGCGATCTTGCCGCTGGAGGTGCGCGGCACCCGGCCGGCCGGGACGAGCAGCACGTCCCGCAGGGACAGCCCGTGCGCGTCGGAGACCAGCCGCCGCACCGCGACGGCGAGTGCGCGTTCCGCCTCCTCGGTCAGCGCGTCGTGGGTGCGGTGCTCGGCGACCACGACGACGGACTCGGTGTCGGCACCGGTGACGGCGAAGGCGGCGACGCTGCCGGGGCGGATGGCGGGGTCGGCGGACGCGGCCGTCGCCTCGACGTCCTGGGGGTAGTGGTTGCGGCCGTCGACGATGATGAGGTCCTTGATCCGGCCCGCGATGTACAGCTGCCCGTCGTGCCGGACGCCGAGGTCGCCGGTGCGCAGCCACGGGCCTTCGGGCAGCCCGGGGTGCTCGCCGGTCAGGCGGGCGCCGAAGGTTTCGGTGCTCTCCAACGGTTTCTCCCAGTAACCGGCGCCGACGTTGGGTCCGTGGACCCAGATCTCGCCGACCTCGCCGTCGGCCAGGGCGACGGCGGTGTGCGGGTCGACGAGGGCGACGTGCTGGCCGGCCGGCACCCCGCACGCGACGAGCCGGACGCCGGTCTCGGCCGGCCGCGCGGTGCCGGTGGCGAGGGCGTCCCGGTCGAAGGTCGTGACCTGCGGGGCCGCGGCCGGGCCGGTGGTGACGAAGACGGTCGCCTCGGCGAGGCCGTAGGCCGGGCGCGTCTTCTCGGGCGAGTACCCGGCGGCGGCGAACGCGGTGTGGAAGCGGTCGAGGACGTCCGGGTTGATCGGCTCGGCGCCGTTGACGATCGCCGCGACACCGCCGAGGCGCAGGCGCTCCGGTTCGCGCACGCGGGCCGCGCAGTAGTGGAAGGCGAAGTTCGGCGCCGCGCTCCACGCACCGGGGTGGTCGCCGAGCAGGTCGAGCCAGCGGACCGGGCGCTCGACGAAGGCGAGCGGGTCCATCAGCACCGACCGCAGGCCCAGGGCCAGCGGCGTGATCAGGCCGAGGACGAGCCCCATGTCGTGGAACAGCGGGAGCCAGGAGACCGTGGTCGCCGTCCGCGGGTCGAGCCCGAGGCCGCGCACGACCTGGCCGACGTTGGCGAGCACGGCGGCGTGGGTGAGCACCACACCGGCTGGGCTGCGCGTCGAGCCGGACGTGTACTGCAGGTACGCGACGTCGTCCGGCGCCGCCGCGGGAGCCGGCCACGAGTGCGCCGGGCCCGGGCGGTCGGCGGCGACGACCGGGACACCGCCGCCCAGGAAGTCCTCGACCGCGGGCCGGGCGCCGGTGGTCGTGACGACGGCCGTGGGCGCGCAGTCGTCGAGCACGGCGGCGAGGCGCCCCGCGTGGCCGGGCAGGCCGGGGTCGAACAGCGGCACGGCGATCGCGCCCGCGGCGATCGCGCCGAGGAAGCCGGCGACGTAGTCCGTCCCCTGCGGGCAGAGCACGGCCACCCGGTCGCCGGGGCGGACCGGGAGCGCGGCCGCGACGGCGTCGACGCGCTCGGCGAGCTGTCGCCAGGTCAGCCCGCGCCGTCGCCCGGCGGGGTCGTCGGCGAAGTCGGTGAAGGTCACGGCGGGCTCGTCGGGCGTCGCCGCCGCCCAGTGGCGCAGGCAGGCGGTGAGGGTGGCGCCGCCGAGGTGCTGCAGGGACATCGGGTTTCTCCTTGTGGTTCAGGCAGATCAGCGGTTCAGCGGCCCAGCCGCGGGCCCGCGTGCTGCCACGCGGCGACGGCCAGGGCGTCGAGGTCGAGATCGGTCGCTCCGGCGTCGCGGAGCACGAGCAGCACGTCGTCGGCGGCGATGGCGACGGTGCGCAGGCGCAGCCCGGTGGTCTGGCCGGGCAGGCTCAGGACTTGCTGGTAGGACAGGGTTTCCGCACCGGGAATGGCGGGTGGGGTGTTCAGGGTGAGCGTCGAGACCGTCGGGAGATCGCCGTCGTCGACGGTGACCTGGGCGCAGCGGCGCGCCTGAGCGGTCCACGCCTTGAGATCGGTGCGAGTACGGGCGAGGAGTTCCGACAGCTGACCGCTTTCCAGCGTCGTCTGGAAGCCGCGTGCGGTCACCTGTCCGCCGGGGAGCAGCCGGCCGTGGACGACGGCGGTGCAGCCGTCGTCCCGGTCCGTTGTGGACGGTGCTTCGGGTACGGCGAACTCGGCGCGGGCGGGGGTGCCCGGAATCGCTTCGGCGGGCAGCAGCGCGGCGGGCGGCACCGTCGGCGGCGGTTTCGCGGTCGATCCGGAAATGGTCGCCGTCGCGGCGGCGATGATCAGGAAGACGGGGAGAAAGCGAATTCGGGCAGCCATGGTCATCCCTTTCGGGAGGGTTTTCGAGGGGTTCGCGGTCCCCGCGCTGGGACCCTTCGCCGGCGCTGCGTCTGCGGACGGCCAAGCCCGGCGGCACGGGTGACCCTACGGCAGGTAATCGGTTACCGGAAGAGCCTCAAGATTGCGTAAACGTCGTGCGTGTACCCGGCGTGACCTGTGGAATGGCAGGTTACTGGCGAGTCAACCCCGGCGGTGTGGCACGGGCGTCCGACTTTCGTCACCCTGGGTGGTCGCCGACTCACCCTGGTGGGGGAGTTTGTTTGCCTGCCGGTCACATTGTCCGGCATCGGACAATTGCGTTCCCGTTTCTCGCTCGGCTAACTTGACCGCATACCCGGCGCGTTTCCGGGTGATCGCCGTCACTTTCCCGGGAAAGGAAAACAGATGCGCATATCCGCGAGGTGGCGGCGGTGCGCCGCGGTGCTGCTCGCCGTGGCGGCCACACTGCCCGGCGTCCCCGCCCACGCCGCGACGGGCGTGCCGGACGCCCGCGCCGACGACGGCTCGCACGTGGTCGCGCAGACCACTGTGGACGGTGACCCGCGGGTGCTCGACCTGACCGTGCGCTCGACCGGCGTCGGCGCTTATGCGATGGTCCGGCTGATCCTGCCGCGCGACTGGGCCGCTTCGCCGGAGCGGACGTGGCCCGCCGTCTACCTGCTCGCGGGGGAGACGCGGCTGCAGGACTACCGCGGCTGGAGCGCCAACACCGACGTCCGGCGCCTCGCCGACGACGCGGACGTCCTCGTCGTCATGCCGGGGGCGGGTCCGGCGGGGTTCTTCAGCGACTGGTGGAACTACGGCAAGGACCTCGCGCTCAACCAGTGGGAGACGTTCACCGCCGTCGAGCTGCCGCAACTGGTCGACCGCGGCTACCGCGGGAACGGCCGGCGCGCCGCGGCCGGGTTGTCGCTGGGCGGCTACGGCGCGATCGAACTCGCGGCGCGCCGGCCGGGCGTCTTCCGCTACGCGGCGTCGTACAGCGGGAACCTCAACCCGGCCGGCCCCACGGGGGAGCTGCTGACCGACGCCATCGTCGCTTCGGCCCACCTCGACCCCGAAGCGCTGTGGGGCGACCGCCGGCGCGAATCCGCGCGGTGGGAGGCGCACGACCCGGTCGTGAACGCCGATCGGCTGCGCGGCACGGAGCTGTACCTGTCGGCGGGCAACGGCCTGCCGGGGCCGCTCGACGCGAAGCTCCCGGTCGACGTGCTGCCCGGGGCGATGCTGCTGGAGTTCCTGTGCGGCGGCCAGACCACGGCGATGGCCGGCCGGCTGCGTGCGCTCGGCGTCCCGGTGACGGCGGACCTCTACGGGCCGGGCACGCACCAGTGGGCGTACTGGCAGGAGCAGCTGCACAAGACGTGGCCGCGGATGCTGGCGGTGGTGGCGTCGTGAAACCGTCCTATGTGGTCACGGGCGCGTCGGGCGGGATCGGCCGCGCGTGCGTCGCGGAGCTGGTCCGCCGCGGCGCGCACGTGTGGGCGAGCGTCCGCACGGACGGGGACGAGAAGGAGCTGGACCGCGCGTACGGCGACGCGGTGACGGTGCTGCGCATGGATTTGCGGGACGCGGAGTCGATCGCCGCGTGCGGCGCGCGGGTCGCGGCGGCGGGACCGGTGCGGGGCCTGGTGAACAACGCCGGGCTGGCGCGGCCGGGGCCGCTGGAGTACGTGCCGCTCGCGGCGTTCCGCGAGCAGCTGGACGTGAACGTGACGGGTCAGCTGGCGGTGACCCGCGCGATGCTGCCGGCGTTGCGGATCGCCCCGGTGGCGCGGGTGGTGACGGTCGGTTCGATCGGCGGCCGCGTCGCGGGGCCGATGGTCGGGCCGTACCACACGTCGAAGTTCGCGCTGGTGGGCTTGACGGACAGCCTCCGGGCGGAGCTGGCCCCGGAGGGGATCGAGGTGGTCCTGGTCGAGCCGGGCGCGGTGGCGACGGCGATCTGGACCCGGGCGCGCGAAGCAGCGGAGGAGGTACGCGCGACGCTGCCGGCCGCGGGTCTCGAGAGGTACGGCGAGCAGTTGGCGGCGGCGGAGCGAAGCGCGGCGCGGTCGGCGCGGACGGGGCTGCCGCCGCGAAGGGCTGCGGAGGTGGTGGTCCGGGCGTTGACGACGAGACGGCCGGCGCCGAGGTACCTGGTCGGGGGAGACGCGCGGTTGGCAGCGGTGCTGGCGAACCTGCCGTTCCGCCTGCGCTACCGGTTGACGGCGGCGAAGCGATGAAGCGGCCCGAACGGGCTTGCCGGTCGGCCGCCGGGCGCGGTGGTCCGCAACTTCACCGTGTGGCGGCGGCCGCGCGATCTTGCTGGTTGTCCGCCGGGCGCGGTGGTCCGCAACTCCACCGTGTGGCGGCGGCCGCGGGGGCGTGCTCGTCGGCCGCCGGTTGCGGCCGGCCGCAACCCCACCGCTCGGCGGCGAAGCGATGAGCCGCGAGGTCGTCATCATCGCCCCCGGTTCGCGCGGCGATGTCCAACCCTGCGTCGCCCTCGGGCGAGGGCTCGCTGCCGATGGCGACCGGGTCCGCGTGCTCGCCGCCCCGGCCTTCGAACCCCTCGTCACCCGGCACGGCCTCGGCTTCGGCCCCCTATCGGCGGATCCCGGCGCCCTGCTCGGCTCCGAAGCCGGGAAAGCCTGGACCACCGGCCGCCCGCTCAAGTTCCTCACCGGCCTCCGCGCCGCCCTCCGGCCGGTGCTCGACCGCCTGCTCGCCGACGTCCACGCCGGCACGAAAACCGCCGACCTCGTGCTCGCGCCGACGCTCGGCTTCCTGGGCACCCACCTGCCCGTCCCGAACGTCGAACTCCACTACCAGCCCAGCGTCCCGACGCGCGCCTTCCCGCACCCGCTGCTCCCGTGGGCCGCCAGACTGGGACCGTGGGGCCGCCACCTGAGCTTCACCGCCGTCGACGCGCTGGCCGGGCGCCTCCTGCGTCCCGAACTCGACCGCTGGCGCGCCGAAACCCTCGGCGTGCCCGGGAAACGGCCGCGCCGCGATTCCCCCGTCCTGTGCGGGTTCTCCGAGGCCGTCGTGCCGCGGCCGCCCGACTGGCCCGCCCGCGTCCACGTCACCGGCTACTGGTTCCTCGACGCCGACCCCGGCTGGCGCCCGGGCCCGCGGCTGCGCGACTTCCTGGCCGCGGGTCCGCCGCCGGTGTACATCGGCTTCGGCAGCATGCGTGCGACCGAGGAAACCTTCGCCCTCGCGCGCACTGCCCTCCGCCGCGCCGGGCTGCGCGGGCTCGTCGCCGGCGCGGGACCGGAGACCGACGACGTGCTCACCGTCGCGGACGTCCCGCACGACTGGTTGTTCCCGCGCACCGCGGCGGTGGTCCACCACGGCGGCGCGGGCACCACCGCGGCCGGCTTGCGAGCCGGCGTCCCGACGCTGGTGTGCCCGGTCTTCGCCGACCAGCCCTACTGGGGCGACCGCGTCTTCCGCCTCGGCGCGGGTCCCCGGCCGCTCGCCGACCCGGCGGAGCTGCCCGCGAAACTCGAAGAGCTGACCGGCAATCCGCTCTTCCGCCGCGGCGCGCAGTACGTCGGCGCCCGGCTGCGCAAGGAGAACGGCGTCGCCCACGCCTGCTCGGTGCTGCGCGAGGTCCGGCCCGGTCTGCGATCATGACGGCGTGAAGCCACGCCGCTGGAACCCGGACACCGTCGCCGCCCCGCTCGGGCGGTACAGCCACCTGGCCGACGTCCCCGCCGGGTACCGGCTCGTCTTCCTCGCCGGACAGCTCGGCGTCGAACCGGACGGGACGCTCGCCGGCGCCGACGCCGAAACGCAGGCCAGGCAGCTCTTCGCCAACCTCGGCGCCCTCCTCGCGGCCGAAGGCGCCGGGCCGGAGCACCTCGTCAAGCTGCTGACGCTCGTCGCGGGCACCGAGCACCTCGACGGCTACCGCGCCGCGCAGGCCGAGGTCTTCGCGGGCTGGTTCCCCGGCGGCGACTACCCGGCGCAGACGCTCGCGGTGGTGGCGGGGCTGGCGCGACCGGAGTACGCCGTGGAGGTCGAGGCGGTCGCCGCCGTGCCGATCTAGGCGAAGATCGCCAGCGCGAGCCCGGTGCCGGTGATCAGCGCGCACGCCGCGATCGTCGTGCGGCGGTAGTGCAGGATCAGTGCCGCGAACTCGCGCAGCAGCGCGCTCGGCAGGAAGTAGCGCGCGGTCGGCGCGCCCGCCGCGTCGAACGGCAGGCCCAGCCGGCGGCACTCCACGGCCGTGCGGAAGACGTGGTAGTTGCTCGTCACCGCCAGCACCCGGTGCGGCCGGACACCGGAGGGCAGCAGCTCGGCCGAGAACCGGAGGTTCTCCTCGGTCGTCGTCGCGCGGTCCTCGCGGCGGATCCGGTCGGCCGGGATCCCACGCTCACGCAGGTACTCGGCCATCGCCGCGGCCTCGGTGACCGTCTCGCCAGGCCCCTGGCCACCCGACACCACCAGCAGCGGAGGCACGGTTTCCCGTGAGGACAGCCGGATCGCGCGGTCGAGCCGGGCGGCCAGCAGCGGTGACACCCGGTTTCCGGCCAGGCCGCAGCCCAGGATGACGATCGCCTCGACGCCCCGGCGGCGCCGCAACCGGCTGTACAGGATCGAATACCCGAGCAGGGACACGAAGAGGAACCCGAAGTAGCAGGCGAGCACCGCCGCCGTCGCGACCAGCGCCGAGCCCCACCGGCCGAGCGGGACGAAGAACAGCCCCTCGAGCACGAGCATGCCGACGCCCAGCACGAACGACAGCAGGTTCGCGAGTTTCCGGCCCTCACGACGCACCATCCGGACGCCGTTGCCGATCAGCGCGGCCGGCAGCACGACCGCCACGAGCACGCCGACCGCCGCCAGGAGCCCGCCCAGCACCGGGGTGAGCCACTCCAGGTGCAGGGCCGCGCGCAGCACCCACAACCCGGTGCACAGGAGCGCGATCCCGAGCCAGACGGCGTTGCCGAGCCGGCGCGGTTCGCGGGCCAGGCGCGCGGCGAACACCAGCAGCGCCACGGCGGCGCAGCCGGGCAACACGGCACCCGTGACGCTCACCCGGCCTCCCCACCTCCCGTGACGAGGCCAACGTAGAGCACGCGGCCCCGGCGGTGGCACGCCGGGGCCGCGTCGGCGTCAGGCCTTGTGCTGCATGCTCGACCGGGCCGGGTTGCCCTGGTCGGCGGCCTTCGGGTCCTTCTCGTCCTGCTTGGCCCGCACCCCGGATTCGATCCGGTCGCCGAGGTCCTTGTCGACGTTGCGCCAGTAGTCGAACGCCCGCGCCAGCACCGGCTCGGACACGCCGTTGAGCAGGTGCCCGACGATGTTGTCGACGAGCCGGCCGCGCTGGTCGTCGTCGAGCACCTCGCGGACCATCGTCCCGGGCTGGCCCCAGTCGTCGTCGTCCTCGCGCAGCGTGTACGCCGTGCGGACCATGTCGCCGTCGGTGTGCCAGCCCGCGGGTTGCCCGTACCGGGCGACGTCGGCGCGCGGGCCGCCCTTCGAGTTCGGCGCGTACACGGGGTCGGACACCTTCGTGTACCGCATCGCGCCGTCCTTGCTGTAGCTGTGCACGGGCGCGACGGGCGCATTGACCGGCAGCTGCCGGTAGTTCGCGCCGATCCGGTAGCGGTGGGCGTCCGGGTAGGAGAACAGGCGGCCGAGCAGCATCTTGTCCGGGCTCGCGCCGATCCCCGGCACCAGGTTGCTGGGCTCGAACGCGGCCTGCTCGATTTCGCTGTGGTGATCGGTCGGGTTGCGGTCGAGGGTCATCCGGCCGACGTCGATGAGCGGGTAGTCGCCGTGCGGCCACACCTTCGTCAGGTCGAACGGGTTGAAGCGGTAGGTCTTGGCGTCGTCGAACGGCATGACCTGCACCTTCAGCGTCCAGCTCGGGTGGTCGCCGCGCTCGATCGACTCGTACAGGTCGCGCGTGTGGTAGTCGGTGTCGGCCGAGGCCATCTGGTCGGCTTCGTCCTGGGTGAAGGTCTCGATGCCCTGGTCGGTCTTGAAGTGGTACTTCACCCAGAAGCGTTCGCCCGCGGCGTTGACCCACATGTAGGTGTGCGAGCTGTAGCCGTTCATGTGGCGCCAGGTGCGCGGGATCCCGCGGTCGCCCATCAGCCACGTCACCTGGTGCGCCGACTCCGGCGACAGCGTCCAGAAGTCCCACTGCATGTCGTGGTCGCGCAGGTTGTTGTCGGCGCGGCGCTTCTGCGAACGGATGAAGTGCTGGAACTTCATCGGGTCCCGCACGAAGAAGACCGGCGTGTTGTTGCCGACCATGTCGTAGTTGCCTTCGCTGGTGTAGAACTTCACCGCGAAGCCGCGCGGGTCGCGCCAGGTGTCGGGGCTGCCGCGCTCGCCGGCGACGGTGGAGAACCGCACCAGCAGGTCGGTTTTCGCACCCGGCTGGAAGACCGCCGCTTTCGTGTACGCGCTGACGTCGCCGGTCACCTCGAACCGCCCGAACGCGCCGCTGCCCTTGGCGTGCGGCTGCCGTTCGGGGACGCGTTCGCGGTTGAACTGCGCCATCTGCTCGATGAGGTAGTTGTCGTGCAGCAGGATCGGGCCGTCGGGACCGACGGTGAGGGAATGCTCGTCGCTCTCGACCGGGATGCCGGCGTCAGTGGTGGTCGGTTCCGTCATGACACCACACCGTGCGCGCCTTTCTGGATTCGGTCAAGTCCTCGGATGGCGTGTTTGACCGGCCGGAAAACGGGTATGAAGCGGGGTTTCTGGCATCGTGGGGGTGGTGAGTGAGCGACCGGCTTTCGTGCTGCACGAGCACTGGCGCCCGCGGCACCACTTCGACCTCCGCCTCGAGGAGGACGGCGTGCTGCGCTCGTGGGCCGTCCCGCGCGGGCTGCCGCCGGACTCGTCGGGAAACCGGCTCGCCGTCGCCGTCCCCGACCACGGGCTCGACCACCTCGCCTACGAGGACGACACGAAGAAGGTCGCCGACACCGGCTGGTGGGAGGAGCACGACCGCACGGACAAGCGCATCCTGTTCACGTTGCACGGCCGGACCGGCGCGGTCCGCTACGCGCTGATCCGCACCGACCGCGACTGGCTCCTGCACCGCACCCGCGACCAGCCCGGAGACGCCGATGCGCGCTGAGGTCCTGTCCGCCACGCCCACGCTCTTCCGCGACGACCTCGTGCTCGACGAAGGCGCCAACACCGCGTTGCTGACCTGGTTGCACGGCCGCGTCGACGGCGTCTTCGTCGCCGGGACGACCGGCGAGTTCCCCGCCCTGGACCGGGCCGAGCGCCGGACGCTCGCCGGGCTCGCGCTGGACGTCTTCGGCGCGGACCGCACGATCGTGCACGTCGGCGCGGCGAGCACGCGCGAAGCCGTTTCGCTGACCCGGGACGCTCTCGCCGCGGGTGCCACGCGCCTGGCCGTGATCACGCCGTACTACCTGCCCGTGGACGCCGACACGGTTCGCCGGCACTTCGCGGCCGTGCGCGAGGCCGCCGGGGACGCCGACGTCTACGGCTACCTCTTCCCGGACCGCACCGGCGTGACGGTGTCGCCGGCGGAGTTCGCCGCGACGGGCCTGCGCGGCGGCAAGCTCTCCGGCGCGGCCGCGGCCCGGTTCGCCGACTTCCGCGCGGCGCTGCCGGACGCGCGGTTCTGGTCGGGCGCCGACACCGACGTCGCGGCGGTGGCCCGGGGCGGCGGAGCGGGGGTGGTGTCCGGTTTGTCGTCGGCGTTCCCGGAACCGTTCACGGACCTGGCGGCGGCGGTCGAAGCCGGAGATGCCGAGGCCGAACGAACTGCTCAGTCCCGCGCGGACGCCGTCCGGGCCGCGCTGGGTGGCACGGTCGAGGGGATCAAGGAGGCGGTCCGGCAGCGGGGCTTCGGGAACGGCCGGCTGCGGATGCCGGCTCCGGCGCCGCCGGTCGAGCGGATCGCGGCCTACGCCCGCAGCTGAACCCCGGCGCGCATCGCCCGGTGCGCCCAGCGACCCAGCACGACGAGCAACGCGATCTCCAGCACCATCATCAGGCGCTCCACCAGGCCGGTCGCCACCGTCGGGAGGTGGCCGCCGAGCACGACGTTCACCGCGAACGGGACGATGAACGGCAGGTAGAACGGGATGGCCGCCAGCGCCAGCCGCCGTGACCAAGTCGCGAACCGCCGCCAGCGCGGGTCGTCACGGTGGCGCCGGCCCAGCGCCCAGCCGACGATCGGCAGGCTCAGGCACGTCACCGCCGAGGCGTAGAGGTGGATCTTGCCGGTGGCGGTGATGGCGCCGCCCTGCGGGTCCTTCGCGAAGACGGCGACGGCGAGCAGGCTCACGCACCACAGGACCTTCGCGGCCACCAGCGCCGGGTTGGCCAGCAGGCCCCGCCGGTAGAGCGCCACCAGCAGCAGTGCCGAGCCGGTGCTGGTGAGCAGGAGCGCGCCGTCCCACATCCAGCGGCCCGGGCTGAGCGCGTAGTCGCTGAGCATCGAGCTGACCGGGTCCAGCGGGGCGAGGCGCCGGTCGAGGTGCAGCACGGCGAGCAGGACGAGGGCGCCGGCGAACGCGGCCAGCGCGCCGGGCACGAGCAGCCGGGCGCGGAGGCGGGGACGGACGGGTGCGGGGCACAGCATGTAGAGGGACACTCCCGGGCGGCTCGGCTGGTTCAAGCGAAGCCGCGGACGCTACCCGTGACCGTTCCGTGACCAACGCGCGACACGCCCGAGATGTGATCCCCGCCACCGCCGGAGCTTTCACGTGAAAGCTGCGACCTGGAGGCGGAGCTTTCACGTGAAAGCTCCGCTCAGTGGTCGCCGTCCTGGGGGATCTCGGCCGAGTCCGTCAGCCGCAGCTTGCGCCGGGCCCGCTGGTAGAACGTCGTCATCCCGAGCCGGACGACCCGGGCCGCGCTGGGGCGGGCGCGCAGGTCGAGCCGGTCGCCGGGGGAGATGTACCCCTGGACCTGGCCGTCGACCTCCACCGCGAGCCGGCCGCTGGTCGGCAGCAGCTCCAGCGTCACCTCGTCGTGCACCGACAGCACCACGCCCCGGCTGTACGCCGAGTGCGGCGCCGCCGGCGTCACCAGCAGTGCTTCGACCGACGGGCTGGTGATCGGCCCGCCGGCGGAGAAGCTGTACGCCGTCGACCCGGTCGGCGTCGCGACGACCACCGCGTCCGCCGAGTAGCTGACGAACTGCTGGCCGCCGACGTGCACCGCGACCACCGCGCTGCCGTCGCCGGGCACGCGGACCACGGCGATGTCGTTGAACGCCGTGATCTTCCGCCCCTCCAGCACGGCGTCCACGGCCAGCCGCGGCTCCACCGTGAACTGGTGGTCGTCGATGGCCGAGAGCGCGCCGGGCAGGTCCGGGACGTCGACCTCGGCGAGAAAACCGAGCTTGCCGAGGTTCACCCCGAGCACCGGCGCGCGCTGCCCGTCGGCCAGCCGCATGGCCCGCAGCATCGTGCCGTCGCCGCCGAGGCTGACGACCAGGTCGGACCGGCGGCCGAGCTCCTCCGCCGTCACCCCGATCGCCGCGCAGTTGAGGCGGACGATCTCGTCGGCGATGCCGAGGATCTCGATGTTCCGGTTGCCCGCCCAGCCGAGCACGGCCTCGACGGCGGCCGCCGAGTCGCGGCGGGGGTGCAGCACGAGTCCCGCGGAGTGCATGTCAGCGGCCCCGGACCGGCGGAGTGCAGAGCGTCATGCGCTCAGTCTGCCCGCTCCCGCCTTCCGCCGCGAGAACCGCAGCGCGCCGTCGTCGATCTTGCCGTGCCGCAGCTTGACGACGTCGTGGGCGTAGCTCATGCCGAGCGTCCACGGCGCCCGCGAGCCGGCCTTCGGGAACTCGTCGATCGACCGGAGCACGTACCCGGCGTCGAAGTCGAGCAGCGGCCGCTCGGTGACCGCCGGGTCGTCGTTGACCGGGACGGCCTGGTCGTAGCCGCCGCGGTCGAGGTGGCGCAGCAACCGGACGACGTACTCGCCGACGAGGTCGGCCTTGAGCGTCCACGACGCGTTCGTGTAGCCGATCGTGAACGCGAAGTTCGGCACGCCGCTGAGCATCATCCCCTTGTACGCCATGGTTTCCGGCAGCTTGACGGGGTCGCCGTCGACGACCAGGTCGATGCCGCCGAAGGCCAGCAGCCGCAGCCCGGTGGCGGTGACGACGACGTCCGCTTCGAGCTCGTCGCCCGATTCGAGCCGGATGCCGGAGCCGGTGAAGGAGGCGATCCGGTCGGTGACGATCGAGGCGTCACCACGCTTGATGGACCGGAACAGGTCGCCGTCCGGCACCAGGCACAGCCGCTGGTCCCAGGGCTGGTAGCGCGGCTTGAAGTGGGTGTCGACGGCGTACCCGGGCGGCAGCTGCTTCATCGCGGCCTTGCGGATCAGCGCCTTGACCACGCCCGGGCGGCGCCGGCTGAGCTGGTAGATCAGCGTGCTCACGGCGACGTTCTTCCAGCGCGCGATCGGGTAGGCGAGCTTCGGGCCGAGCAGCCCGCGCAGCCGGTTGGCCAGCGCGTCCTCCGACGGCAGCGACAGGATGTAGGTGGGGGAGCGCTGCAGCATCGTCACGTGCTCGGCGCGGTCGGTCATCGCCGGCACGAGCGTCACGGCGGTCGCGCCGCTGCCGATCACGACGACCTTCTTGCCGGCGTAGTCGAGGTCTTCGGGCCAGTGCTGCGGGTGCACGACCGTGCCGGCGAAGTCCTCGATGCCGGGGAACTCCGGGGTGTGGCCGCCGGCGTAGTCGTAGTAACCGCTGCACAGGTAGAGGAACTTCGCGGTGAACTCGACCGGTTTCCCGTCGTGGGTCGCCTCGACCGTCCACAATGCATCCTTTGTGGACCATTCGGCGCGGACCACCTTGTGCCCGAACCGGATGTGCCGGTCGATCCCGGCGTCGGCCGCGGTGTCGCGCACGTACTGGAGGATCGACGGGCCGTCCGCGATGGCCTTCGCGTCGGTCCACGGCCGGAACCGGTAGCCGAGGGTCTGCATGTCCGAATCGGACCGGACACCGGGGTAGCGGAAGAGGTCCCACGTGCCGCCGATGGCCTCGCGGGCCTCCAGGATCGCGTACGTCTTGCGCGGGAAGGCCGTCCGCAGGTGGTGGGCCGCGCCGACGCCGGACAGCCCGGCGCCGACGATCAGGACTTCGACGTGCTCGGTCATCGAACGGCCTCCGTCCGCCGCGGGCGCTTCATCACGCGCGAGAGCACGGCGTTGTAGTGGGTGGGGGTGATGCGGGCGAGCGCGTCGAACAGGTAGGCGTCCGGGCCGACCAGGATGCGGGCCTTGCCGCGGTCGACGCCGGCGTGGATGATCGCGGCCGCCTTGTCCGGCGACGTCATGGTCATGGCTTCGAACTGCGCGGCCATCTCTTCGCGGCTGCGGCCCAGACCGGTGGGGTCGCGGCGCAGGCGGGCGTTGCGCGCGATGTTCGTCGTGATGCCGCCGGGGTGCACGGTGATCGCCCGGACCGCGGACCCCTGCAGCTCCTGCCGGAGCGACTCGGTGAAGCCCCGGACGGCGAACTTCGCGGCGCAGTACGCACTCTGGTTCGGCATCCCGAGCAGGCCGAACACGCTGGAGGTGTTGACGATGGCGCCTTCGCCCTGCTCGACGAGGATCGGCAGGAACGCGCGCGTGCCGTGCACGACGCCGCGGAAGTTGATGTCGTGCAGCCAGTCGTCGTCCTCGATCACCGCGTCGAGGACGGTGGAAGTGACGGCGACGCCCGCGTTGTTGAACACGGCGGCCAGGGGCGCCGCGAGCCAGTCCTTGACTTCGGCGGCGAACTTCAGCTGGTCCTCGGCGTCGCGGACGTCGAGGACACGCGTCAGCACCCTGCCGTGCAGGGCGGCCGCGGTGGCTTTGAGACCGTCTTCGTCGACGTCGGCCAGGGCGACCGGCGAGCCGAGCCGGGACAGCCGCGTGGCCAATGCGCGACCGATGCCGGAGGCCGCGCCGGTGATCACCACCGGGCGGCCGGTGAGGCTACGGGGCCGTGACATCGCTGCTCCTCGCGTGCTTGTCGATGAGGTCGAGGATCGTCGGCCACGCGCCTTCGGGCAGGTCGTGGCCCATGCCGGAGACGGTTTCCAGGCGGGCGCCCGGGATCGCGCGCGCGGTGGCGGCGCCGCCGGTGGGGTGGACCATCCGGTCGCGGTCGCCGTGGATCACCAGCGTGGGCGCGGTGATCCGCCGCAGCAGCGGGGTCCGGTTGCCGGACTTCATGATCGCGGCGAGCTGGCGGCCCACGCCACCGGATGTCGGGTCGCGGTCCCAGCCCGTCCCGGCCAGCTCGCGCACGAAAGCCTCGTCGAACGGGAAGCCGTGCGAGCCGATGTGCCGGAACATCCGGACGGCGCTCTCGACGGCCTCTTCGCGGGACTTCGGCGGCTTCGCGCCCATCATCCGCAACGTCGAGAACGCGGGGCGGCCGAGCAGGCGCGACCCGGTCGTCGACATGATCGACGTCAGGGTGCGGATCCGGTCCGGGTGCAGCGCCGCGACCGTCTGGGAGATCATGCCGCCCATCGAGACGCCCGCGATGTGGACGGTTTCGAGGTCGAGGGCGTCGACCAGGCCGATCGTGTCGGCGGCCAGGTCGGTCAGGTCGTACTGCTGCGCGGGGAACCGGCCCGCGAGCATGCCGGGCAGGCTCGGCGGCCGGAAGCGGGGATGGGTCGAGCGCCCGGTGTCGCGGTTGTCGAACCGGACGACCTCGAAGCCGCGCTCGGCGAGCTGCGCGCAGAAGGCGTCCGGCCAGCTGTGCAGCTGCTGGCCCAGCCCGGCGACGAGGACGAGGGGCTCGGCGCCGGCGTCCCCGATCCGCTCGTAGGCCAGGGAAATGCCCCGGCCGACGTCGGCGATCTGTTCGGTCACTGCTCTCCTCCGGTGCTTCGGCGGCGCACGACCGCGCGCCCGCCCTTGGCCGGGGCGTAGGCCACGCCCCGCGAGTGCCAGCGTTCGTCGGGTTCGGCCGTCGGGACCAGCGTGAAGTCCCGCAGCAGGGTCCGCAGCACGACGGTCATCTCCATGGTCGCGAAGGCGGCGCCGAGGCAGCGGCGGGTGCCGCCGCCGAACGGGATCCACTGGTAGAGGTCCGGTCGCGCGCCTGCGAAGCGGTGCGGATCGAAGGCTTTCGCGCGCGGGAAGACGGCGTCGTCGTCGTGGACCAGCGCGATGCTGACGAGCACCGCGTACCCCTTCGGCAATGTCCAGCGGCCGAGCCGGAAGCCGTCCTGCTTGACCTGGCGGGCGGTGAGGTCGATGACCGGGCGGCTGCGCTGGACCTCGAGGATGGTGGCGTCGAGGAGGTCATCGCTTTCGGTCAGCTCGCGCAGGACCGCCGGGTGCCGGCGGAGGCGTTCGACGGCCCAGGCCAGCGTGGTCGCCGTCGTCTCGTGGCCGGCCGTGAGGAGCGTGAGGAGCTGGTCGGAGATCTCGTCGCGGGTGAGCCCGGACCCGTCGTCGTAGCGGGTCTGCAGCATCATCGAGAGGACGTCGTCTTTTGGTTCGACGCGGGCCTTGGCGATGAGGCGGTCGACGATCGCGTCGTACTCGCGGCGCATCCGTTCGAAGCGGCGCCACGGGTTGAAGCGGCCCTTCTTGGAGATCGGCGCGACGGCCAGCCTCGAGCCGAGCGTGACGAACGGCGGCAGCAGCTCGCGCAGCTCGGCGAATTCCGCCCCCTCGGCGCCGAACACCGTGCGCAGGATGGCGTTGAGCGTGATCCGCATCATCGACGGCAGCGTGGCGAACGCCGTGCCCTCCGGCCAATTCGCGAGTTCGCGGACGGTCTCTTCCTCGACGATCTTCTCGTAGGTCGCCAGCCGCCGCCCGTGGAAGGGCGGAACGAGGAGTTTGCGCTGCCTTTTGTGCTCATCGCCGGAGAGGGCGAACATCGAGTGCGGCCCGAGCACGCGGCCGAGGTTGACCTCGAGGTTGTCGACGAGATCGGGACCCGAGGTGAACAGCTGCTTGATCTCGGCGGGGTCGCTGAGCACGACGGCGCGGCCGAAGATCGGCACGTTCACGGTGAAGGCGTCCCCGTACCGCTCTCTGAGCCGCCGCATGCCCCGAAGCGGTCGCGTCAGCGCGTAGGCGCCCTGGACGGCGCGGGGCGCGGTCGGTCCCGGCGGCAGCGTCACCGCGCTTGTCATGGTCGTCATCGACCCTCCCGAGAGGTGGTACGCGAGCGTACCGTCGGTACGGTACGCCGGTGTACCATCCGGGTTCAAGAGGGAGGCGATAGCGTGACTGCTGTGGACGTCGACATCCGCCGGCAGCGGCTGCTGGACGGCCTGGCCGCCTCGATCACCGAGGGCGGCTTCCGCGACACGACGGTCGCCGACGTCGTCCGCCGCGCGCGCACGTCCCGCCGGACGTTCTACGAGCACTTCTCGAGTCGTGAAGAGTGCCTGATCGCGCTGCTGGCGGACGCGAACCGCGCGATGATCCAGCAGATCTCCGACGCCGTCGACCCGGACGCGCCGTGGGCGCACCAGGTGCGTCAGGCGATCGAGGCGTGGATCGCGTGCGCGGAGTCGGAGCCGGAGATCACGCTGAGCTGGATCCGCGACGTCCCGGCCCTGGGCGCGCCGGCCCGCGACTTGCAGCGCGACGCGATGGAGGGGTTCATCGCGATGACACAGAAGCTGACGGACACACCGGCATTGCGCGCGGCGGGCATCAGCCCCCCATCCCGCCAGACGGCGATCATCCTGCTGGGCGGATTGCGCGAGCTGATCGCGACGACCGTGGAGGACGGCGGGCGAGCCGGTGACGTCACCGAGGTCGCGGTACGGGCGTCGATCGCCCTGCTCGGCCCGGCCTGAACCCGGTCAGAGTGCGGGCTTGAGGACCTCCCGGCACCAGGTCCGGAAGCTCGTCGGCGCGATCGTCGCCTTCGCCCAGTCGGCGTCGTAGATGCCCTCGTCCTGGGCGGCGAACATCGCGACCGCGTCGTCGACCACCCGTTCGCTCGCGCCGTGCGATCGGCGCATCGCGGCGAAGTCGGCCAGGGCGATGCGGTCGTAGCGGACCGGCCGGCCGAGTTCCTCGCTCAGCACCCCGGCCATGCCGTCCGGGGTGAGCCGGTCGGGGCCGAAGACGGGAACATCCGCGCGAGCGGTCCAGGAAAGGTCGGCCAGCAGGTCGGCGGCGGTGGCGGCGATGTCCCGCGTCGCGATCGTGGCCAGGGGCTGGTCGCCGGCGCAGGTCAGGGAGAACGTGCCCCGCTCGCGGATCGCGGCGAGCTGGCCGAGCAGGTTCTCCATGTAGAAGGGCGGGGACACCGCGCGGTAGGCCGCACCGGACTCCTGGAGTTCCGCGTCCATGGCGAAGGCCGCGGAGAGGACGCCGGCCGGCTTGGCCCAGCCGTGGCCGGCACTGCTCACGGCGACGACGTGACGGACGCCGTGGCGGCGGACGGCCTCGCTTCCGGCGCGGGCGAAGGTCAGGTAGTGCTCCTCGGCGCTCGCCGCGGCGGGGTTCGGCGGCACGAGCCAGAACAGCGCGGTGGCTCCGGGCAGCGCCGCATCGAGCACCGCCGGGTCGTCGTGGGATCCCTCGACCACGCCGACCCGTTCGCGGACGTCGTCGTCCAGGCGGGCGGCGTCCCGGACGACGACCTTGACGCCGGTGCCCCCGGCGAGCAGGTGCCGGACGAGCCGGCGGCCGACCTGTCCGGTCGGGGTGGTCACGACGATCAGGAGAGCTCCTAAGATGAAGGTGAATTCCGGTTCCGAATATAGTCCGGAAATCCCCGCGGTCAAGTACGCTGGGGCGACCATGACCGCTTCCCGACGTGTCCTGCGCGCCGATGCCCGGCGCAACCGCGACGCCATCCTCGACGCCGCCGGCGAACTGTTCGCCCAGCGGGGCGACGCCGTGCAGATGGAGGAGATCGCCGACCGCGCCGGGCTGGGCGTCGGCACCCTGTACCGGCACTTCGCCGACAAGCACGCACTGCGTGCGGCGATCATCGGCCGCCGGTTCGAGCAGATGACCTTCCTCGCCCAGGCCGCCGAGGAAGCCGACGACCCGTGGGTCGCGTTCGAGTCGCTGCTCTACGGCTACCTGGAAGCGGCGGAACCCGACGCCGCGTTCCGGTTCGCCCTCCTCGGACCGGAAGAACCGAGCTGGGCCGACATCGAAGAGCAGAAGGTGGCGTTCTCGGCGAGCGTCGGGCGCATCGTGCGACGCGCGGTCGAAGCCGGCCGGCTGCGAGCGGACTTCGGCCCCGGGGACTTCGTCCTCGTCACCCGCGCGGCCATGGCCAACATGCCCGGCGACGGCCGCTGGCGCCGGCTGATCGACCTGCAGCTGGGCGGAATCCGCGCCGGAACACGCGGCTGAGGGCGCGGCACCGGGTGCCGCGCCCTCAGCCGGTGCCCGCTGGTTACGCGTCCAGGTCGCGCGCGATCAGCTCGGCCAGGGCGTCGACCGACGCCTGGGCGTGGTCGCCTTCGGCGGTCAGCTCCACCTCGTCGCCGAACGCCGCGCCCAGGGTCATCAACCCCAGGACGCTGGCGGCGTCGACCGGGTCTCCGGCCACTCCGCCGGTGATCTTCGCGATCCGGACCTTCACGGCCTGCTCGGCCGCCGTGCGAGCGACCAGGCCCGCGGGCCGGGCGTGCAGCCCGACGCTGCTGGCGACGAGCGTTCGGCGTTGGTACACAGTGGACTCCTTCACGCGTTGACAGCCTGGGTGGGGACGGCGGCGGTGCGCTCGGCCGCGCGGAAGCGCACCTGCTTGAGCGCGACCACCGAGCCGGCGGCGACCAGCGTCCCGGCGATCAGCGCCACCAGGAACAGCAGCGGGCTGCCGATCAGCGGGAGCACGAAGATGCCGCCGTGCGGGGCGCGCAGCGTCGCGCCGAACGCCATCGACAGCGAGCCCGTCACCGCCGAGCCGAGCATGATCGACGGGATCACCCGGAACGGGTCCGCCGCCGCGAACGGGATCGCGCCCTCGGTGATGAACGACGCGCCCAGCAGCCAGGCCGCGCGGCCGTTCTCGCGCTCGGCCTCGGTGAACAGCTTCTTCCGGACCGCCGACGCGAGCGCGAGGGCCAGCGGCGGCACCATCCCGGCCGCCATCACCGCGGCCATGATCTGCAGCGACCCGGTCGCGCCGGTCGTCAGCCCGCCGACCGCGAAGGCGTACGCCGCCTTGTTGACCGGGCCACCCATGTCGAACGCCATCATCAGGCCGAGCAGCGCGCCCAGCAGCACCGCGCTGGCGCCACTGAGGCTGTTGAGCCAGTTCGTCAGCCCGCTCGTCGCGGCCGCCATCGGCTTGCCGACCACGACGTACATCAGCACACCGACCACAATGGACCCGAGCAGCGGGTACACGACCACCGGCATGATCCCGCGCATCGCCTTCGGCACGCGGATCTTCTTCAGCCACAGCACGACTCCACCGGCCAGCAGACCGGCGACGAGGCCGCCCAGGAAGCCCGCGCCGACGGTGACGGCGATCGCGCCGCCCACGAAACCGGGGGCGATGGCCGGGCGGTCGGCCATCGCGAACGCGATGAACCCGGCCAGCACCGGCACCAGGAAGTCGAACGCGGCGCTGCCGATCTGGAACATCAGCGCGGCCCAGCCGGCGACCGACCCCGCGTCGAAGTGCTCGGTGACCTTCGGCGCGTCGACGATCTTGTAGCCGCCCAAGGCGAAGCTCAACGCGATCAGCAACCCGCCCGCCGCGACGAACGGGATCAGGTAGCTGACCCCGGTCATCAGCCACTGGCGGACCTTCGTTCCGGCCTTGTCGTTCGCGCCGACCTTCGACGTCAGCTCCGGAGCGGCGGCGGGTGCGACGGGCTCGCGCGCGGCGGCCTTCGCGCGTTCGAACAACCCGGCCGCGTCGTTGATCGCGGCCTTGACCGGCGCCTCGACGATCGGTTTGCCGGCGAAGCGGTCCCGGCCCTGCACGGCGAGGTCCGCGGCGAAGATGACGGCGTCCGCGCTCGCGATGTCCTCAGTGGACAGTGGCTCCGAACCGGCGGAACCCTGCGTCTCGACGACGATCGTGTCGCCGTTGGCCTTCGCGGTCTGCTCCAGCGATTCGGCGGCCATGTAGGTGTGCGCGATGCCGGTCGGGCACGCGGTGATGGCGACGAACTTCATGGTCAGGACACCTCCTGGCGGATGTACGAGGCGACGGCGCCGGCGTCGGTGGCGGCCAGCAGGTGCTGCTTGAACTCCGCCCGGACGAGCCGCCGGGCGAGGGCTGCCAGCACCTTGAGGTGGTCACTGCCGCCGCCTTCCGGCGCGGCGATGAGGAAGATCAGCGTCGCCGGGCCGTCCGGCGCGCCGAAGTCGACACCCGCGGCGCTGCGGCCGAACGCCAGCGTCGGCGCGGTGACCGCGGCCGAGCGGCAGTGCGGGATGCCGATCCCGCCTTCGAGCCCGGTGGCCATCTGCTCCTCGCGGGCGGCGACGTCCTCGAGGAACAGGTCCAGGTCGGTCACCCGCCCGGCGTCGACGAGCCGCCGCGCGAGCGCGCGGGTGGCGCCCGCCTTGTCGGTGGCGTCGAGGCCGAGGTCGACCAGGTCGGCGGTGATCAGGTCTGCGGTGGTCATGCGGCGGCTCCGCTGAGGGTGAGGGTGGGGTCGGCGTCGAGCACGCGCACCTGGTCCGGGTGCACGTCGTGGGGGGTGGGCATGCGGCTGCCCTCCTGCGTGACCGCGGCGGTGCCGTAGGCGACCGCGGTCCGCAGGGCTCGGGGGCCGGTCCCTCCCGCGTGGAGGAACCCGGCGAGTGCGGCGTCTCCGGCGCCGACGGTGCTGCGCACGGCGACGAGCGGGCCGAGCGCGTGGCAGGTTTCGGTGTCGCCGACCAGGACCGCGCCGCGCGCACCCAGGCTGACCAGCACGGTGCCGACGCCCCCGGCGATCAGCTCGCGGCAGAAGGCGACGACGTCGCCGAGCAGCGGCAGCGGGTGGCCGGCGAGCTCGACCAGCTCGTCGAGGTTCGGTTTCAGCAGGTCCGGCCCGCCCGCGCAGGCCGCGGCGAGCGGTGCGCCGGAGGAGTCGACGGCGACCTTCGCGCCGGCGTCGCGGGCGAGCTTCGTCAGGCGCGCGTAGAAGTCGTCGGGCACGCCGGCGGGGAGGCTTCCGCAGCACACCAGCCATTCGCCCCGCGCGGCCAGCTCGACGGCCCGGCGTTCGAGCGTGGCCAGCTCGGCGGGGGAGATCTCCGGACCCGGCTCGTTGATCTTCGTCGTGGTCCCGTCGGCTTCGACGAGCGTGATGTTGCTGCGGGTCGTCCCCGCGATCGGCACGGCGACGACCGGGACGCCTTCGGGGGCGAGCAGGTCGGCCAGGCGGTCGCCGACCAGGCCGCCGGCGGGCAGCAGGGCGACGGTCGGGGTCCCGGCGGCGGCCAGCGCGCGGGCGACGTTGACGCCCTTGCCGCCGGGGTCCAGCCGCACGGCCTCGGCCCGGTTGACCTCACCGCGGCGCAGGCCTGCCAGCCGCGCGGTCCGGTCGAGGCTCGGGTTCGGGGTCACGGTGACGATCACGCCAGCACCACCTCCGGGCCCGCCTCTTCCAGTTCGGCCACCGCGCCGGCGTCGAGGCCGCTGTCGGTGACCAGGACGTCGATCTCGGCCAGCCGCGCGAACCGGCTGAGCTGGTCGGTGCCGTACTTGCTGTGGTCGGCCAGCAGGACCCGCTTGCGCGCGGCGGCGACCACCGCGGCCTTCACCGCGGACTCGGCCATGTCCGGGGTCGTGCAGCCGTGCTCGGCGGAAAAGCCGTTGGCGCCCAGGAAAGCGACGTCGACGAGCAGCCCGTCGAGCGCGTGCAGCGTCCAGGCTTCGACGGCGGCCAGCGTCGTCCCGCGCACGCGGCCGCCGAGGATGTGCAGCGTGATGCCCGGGCGGGTGGCGAGGATCGAGGCGACCGGGATCGAGTTGGTGATCACGGTCAGCTCGCGGTCGGTGGGCAGGAGCGTGGCGAGCCGGCTGGTCGTCGTGCCCGCGTCGAGCAGGATCGAGCCGCGGTCGGGGACCTGGTCAAGGGCGGCGCGGGCGATCGCGTCCTTCTCGGCGGCGTTGGTCTGGTCCCGTTGCGCCACTTCGGGTTCGAAGTCGAGCCGCTCGACGGCGACCGCGCCGCCGTAGACGCGGCGGACGACGCCCTGGCGTTCGAGGACGCCGAGGTCGCGGCGGATGGTCTCGGGGGCGACACCGAGTTCGCCGGCGACGTCGTTGACGTCGACCCGGCCGTCGCGACGTGCGCGTTGCGCCAGGAGCTGGTGCCGTTCGGCGGCGTACATGCCCGTTCCTCTCCGATGTTTGCCCGTTGCAGTTTGATTGTGCCCGTTGTTACCGTACTGTCAATCCCCAGTTACGAGATCCTTTGCTCCCGGAGGTCCCGCCATGCAGTTGTCCGGTGTCGGTGTCAGCCCCGGCCGGGTCGCCGGTCCCCGCGTGGTCGTGGCCGCTGACCTGCAAGAACCCGCTTCAACGCCGGCTCCGGACGATCTTTCGGCAGAAGCGGGCAAGATCGGGCCCGCGGCGGAGTCGGTCGCGGCGGCGCTGTCCGATCGTGCCCGTTCCGTGTCCGGAGACGCCCGATCGGTCCTCGAGACGACGGCGGCGATGGCGTCGGACCCGGCCTTGGTCGCGTCCGCTTCGGACCTCGTCCGTACGCGGTCGTTGCCGGCGCCGCGCGCGGTGTGGGAAGCGGCGGGGGAGTTCATGACAGCGTTGCGCGCGGCCGGCGGGTACCTGGCCGAACGCGCCGCCGACGTCGCCGACGTCCGCGACCGGATCGTTGCCGCGCTGCTAGGGGCGGCGCCGCCCGGGGTCCCGGACCTGACGTCGCCGAGCGTCCTGGCGGCGCGCGACCTCGCGCCGGCCGACACCGCGGGCCTCGACCCGGACCTCGTGCTCGCGCTGGTGACGGAGGAAGGCGGGCCGACGAGCCACACGGCGATCCTGGCGCGGGCACTGGGCATCCCGGCGGTCGTCGCGTGCGCCGGCGTCCTCGACCTGCCCGGCCCCGGCCTGGTGGTCGACGGTTCCGCGGGCACGGTTTCCCCGTCCGGCGGCGAGGTTTCGGCACCGGCGCGAGCCGCGCGTGCGTCGTGGGACGGCGTCGGGCGGCTCGCCGACGGCCACCGCGTGAAGCTGCTGGCCAACGTCGGTTCACCCGCCGACGCCCGGGCGGCTGTCGCCGCGGGAGCCGAGGGAATCGGCCTGTTCCGCACGGAGTTCTGCTACCTGTCGGCGAACGCCGAGCCGGGTGAGGCCGAGCAGCGGGCGGCGTACGCCGAAGTGCTGGCGCCGTTCGCCGGGAAGCCGGTGGTGGTCCGGACCTTGGACGCGGGCTCCGACAAGCCCCTCGCGTTCCTGCCGATGGGCGCGGAACCGAACCCGGCGCTGGGCGTGCGTGGCCTGCGGGTCGCGTTCGACCGGCCGGAACTGCTGGATCGTCAGCTGTCGGCGATCGTGGCGGCGGCGTCCGACGCGGGAGTCGAGCTGTCGGTGATGGCCCCGATGGTGGCGACGGCTTCGGAGGCGGCTTGGTTCGCCGCGCGGGCCCGCGCGGCGGGGATTCCCCGCGTGGGCGTGATGATCGAGATCCCCGCCGCGGCGTTGTGCGCGGAGTCGATCCTCGCCGAGGTCGACTTCGTGTCCTTGGGCACGAACGACCTGGCCCAGTACGTCTTCGCGGCGGACCGCCAGCTCGGCGCCGTGGCGTCGCTCAACGATCCGCATCAGCCGGCGTTGCTGCGGTTGGTGGGAATGGTGGCCGCGGCGGGCGCGGAGGCCGGCAAACCGGTCGGGGTGTGCGGCGAGGCGGCGGCGGACCCGGCGCTGGCGCCGGTGCTGACCGGGCTGGGCGTGACGTCGCTGTCGATGAACGCGGTGGCGCTGGCCGGCGTCGGGGCGGCTTTGCGCCAGGTGGATCTCGCGGGGTGCCGGTCTCAAATTGCGACAGCCGCGCGGCTTTCGCGGTTCTAGCGTCGAAGGCGGCCGAGCCCGGCCACCGGAGCCGGGCGGTGCGACGGAGGCGACGATGAAGGCGCTGGTCTACCACGGTCCGGGTGCGAAGGCTTGGGAAGACGTCCCGGACGCCGTCGTCGAAGAGCCGACCGACGTGGTCGTGCGCGTCGACACGACCACGATCTGCGGCACCGACCTGCACATCCTGCAGGGCGACGTCGCCGCGGTCACCGACGGCCGGATCCTCGGGCACGAAGCGGTCGGCACGGTGACGGCGGTCGGGGACGCGGTGCGGGCATTCGCGGTGGGGGACCGCGTTCTGGTGCCGGCGATCACCCAGTGCGGACGCTGCGAATACTGCGGACGCGGGATGCCTTCGCACTGCCAGACGGTCGGCGGGATCGGCTGGATCTTCGGGCACCTCATCGACGGCACGCAGGCTGAACTCGTGCGGGTGCCGTACGCGGACACGTCGTTGTACGCGGTGCCGCCGGAAGTCACCGACGAGCAGGCGATCTTCCTGGCCGACTCGTTGCCGACGGGCTACGAGGTCGGCGTCCTGGCCGGCCGCGTCCGCCCGGGCGACGCGGTGGCGGTGGTCGGCGCCGGCGCGGTCGGCCTGGCGGCGATCCTGACCACGGGCCTGTGGGGCGCGGCGAAGGTGATCGCGGTGGACTCCGACAAGTTCCGCCTGGAGAAGGCCCTGGAGTTCGGCGCGACGGACGCGTTCGAGGCGGGTCCCGGCCTGCTCGAGGACGTCCGGTCGCTGACCGACGGCTTGGGCGTGGACGTGGCGATCGAGGCGGTCGGCTACCCGGAGACGCTGCGGACGGCGGCGTCCCTGGTCCGCCCGGGCGGCCACATCGCGAACATCGGCGTCCACGGGGTGCCGGTCGAGCTGCCGATGCAGGAGCTGTGGATCCAGAACGTCACCCTGACGATGGGCCTGGTGGACACGGTGTCGATCCCGACGCTGCTGAAGATGGTGGCCTCGGGCCGCATCCCGGCCGAGCGCATGGGCACCCACCGGTTCACGTTCGCCGAAATGGCCGAGGCGTACGAGGTGTTCGGCAACGCGGCCGCGAACTCGGCGCTGAAGGTGGTCATCACGCCTTAGGTGACGACCGGATCCCCGAGGCCCAGCTCGGGCGGCCGTCCCCGCCTGCTTACGACGACGGCGGCGGACCCGAAGGGCGAGGCGGGCACCCCGGGCCGGGACATTTCGAGCCGCAGCACCCGGGCACCGGTGACGTCGAGGTCGATGGTCGCCGGCTTCCCGGCGGCGACCTCGTGTTCCGACCGGGGCCTGCCGTCGAGGAGCACGCGGAAGCGGCCGACTTGAAACGGATCGCGGGCATCGTCGAGCACCCCGGCGACGGTGGTGAACCGCTGGTAGTGGCCACCCAGGTCGAGTTCGACGAAGCCGGGCCCGGTGGCGGTGGGCGTGGTGGGGCGCAGGACGATGCCGTGTTCGTAGTGGGTGCCGTCGATGGACGCGGCATCGCGGCGCACGCCTTGGCTGGCGCAGGCCCAGGGCAGCTCGCCGGCTCGCACCGGCTCGCGGTCCCGTGCCCCGCCACCGCGCCACACCCCGCGGCGGGGCATCGGGTACTGCCCCTGCCCGGTGATCGCGGCGAGCAGATCGGCGACACCGGCTTCGGTGAACTCCTCGACGTGGTACCGGGTCGTCGAGTGGCCGTTGAGGAACGTGGGGATTTCGTCGACCGAGCGGCCGGGCAGGATGACCGGCAGCACGCGCTCGGTCTCCCGGCGCAGGTCCCGGGTCAGGTTGTTCCGGATGATCGCGGCTTCGAACTGGGCGCCCCGCCCTTCGTGGGGCATCGCCGCGCCGTCCGCGCGGCGCTTGTACTCGGGGGAGGCGATGACGAGGATGAAGTCCGCCCTGTCCAGGTGCTCGACCGCCCACGCCGACCAGTCGCGGCGGATGTTGTCGTACCACGCGTCGAGGTGCACGTCCAAGCCGATGGTCGCGCGCAGGAACGCCGCGAACCGCCCGACGAGTTCCTTGTGCTCCGGGGTGTCGTGCGAATAGGTGACGAACACCCGGGGTACCTCGCGGTCGGACATCATCTCGCTCCTCGGGTATTCCGGAAACGATTCTCGGCATCGTCCCCCGTGTTCGCCTGTCATATATCGACGGCTCGGCGCGTTGTCAAGAGCGCGTTTTCCGGTCGCTTTGGGGCGTGGCCAGTTATTGTCCTGGATCTGTCAGGTTTCCCGCCTTCTTCGGTGGCGTGCGGCCGATCTAGGATCGGATCCGCCTGGTGGGGAGCGGTGAAGGAGCGTCGGCACGCGTGTACGAGTACGACGTGTACATCAGCTACCAACGCTCCGGTCACGACGTCCCGTCGTGGGTGCGAAACCATTTCCACCCCCGATTGACCGAGGTGCTCGACAACAACTTCTACCGGGACGTCCGGGTATTCCTGGACGACCGGATCCCCACCGGTTCGAACTGGCCGGCGCAGCTGCGCTCGGCGCTCCAGCGCACCCGCGTGCTGGTCCCGGTCTGCTCGCCGAAGTACTTCAAGGACGAGTGGTGCCTGGCCGAGTGGCACTCGATGGCCAAGCGGGAAGAGCTGACCGGCGAGCACCCGCGGCAGCTGATCTACCCGGTCATCTTCTGCGACTCGTGGAACTTCCCCGACTACGCCAACCAGCGGCGCATGCGTGACCTCCACAAGTGGAGCCAGCCGTTCGAGCACTTCCAGACCGCGCCGGCGTACCTCGACTTCAACGAGCAGATCGGGCACATCGCCAAGGAGCTGGAAGAGCTGATCGAAGGGGCGCCGGACTGGCGTGCCGACTGGCCGGTGCTCACGCCGGCCCCGGAGCCGCCGAAGCGGGCGCGGATGCCGAGGTTCTGACCCATGCCCGGAGCGGTCTTCACCTTCTACTCCTACAAGGGCGGGGTCGGCCGCAGCTTCACGCTGGCCAACATCGCCGTCCTGCTCGCCCGGTGGGGGCACCGGGTGCTCTGCCTGGACTGGGACCTCGAAGCCCCCGGCCTCGCCGACTACTTCCGCGACCGGTTGCCGCGGCGGCCCGACGGCGGCGTGGTCGACCTCGTCGCCGACTTCCGGCAGGGCCGGTTCGCGCCCGAAACACACGCCCTGCGGCTCAAGGACGTCGGTGCGCTCGACTTCATCGCCGCCGGCCGGGAAGAGGACGGCTACGTCGGGCAGGTGCAGGAGATCGACTGGGAAGTCCTCTACGAGGACGGGTTCGGCGAGTACCTCGACAAGTGCCGTGAGCAGTGGGCCGCGAACTACGACTTCGTGCTGATCGACAGCCGGACCGGTATCTCGGACATCGGCGGGATCTGCACGGCGCACCTGCCGGACCACCTCGTCGTGCTGTTCACGGCGAACCGGCAGAGCATCCGCGGTGCGACCGACCTCGCCCGGCGCGCGGACGCGGCGCGCAACCTCCTGCCCTTCGACCGCGCCAGGTTGACGGTCCTGCCGGTGCTGTCGCGGTTCGACAACCGGGAGGAGTACGACCGGTCGGAGACGTGGCGCCGGATCGTCGTCGACGAGACGGCCGAGCTGTACCGGACGTGGCTCGACCAGACCGTCGAGCCGGCGACGATGGCCCGTCACCTCACGCTGCCGTACGTGTCGTACTGGAGTTTCGGCGAGCAGCTGCCGGTGCTGTCGGAACAGACGCCGAGTGCCGACCAGATCGGGTTCGCGCTCGAGACGGTCGCGGCGGTGATCGCCTGCCGGCTCGACCGGACCGACCTGCTGGCCGAGAACCGCGACGCCTACGTGGCCGCCGTGCGGGCGAGGCGGCAGGAGTTCCGGCACGACCTGCGGGTCAGCACCCCGCGGCCGGCCTTCGAAACGGCGACCGAGCTGGTCACCGAGCTGGAGGCGCGCGGCGTCCGCGCGGTGAAGTCGCTGTCGGGCGACCGTTCGCTGCTCGCCCGCGTCGAGGACGACGCGCGGCACCTGTGCCTGGTCGTCGACGGCAAGGTGAGCCGCTGGCAGGCGGCCGAGGTCGAGCTGTTCCTGCACCGCACCCTCGGCCAGGACCGCCGGGTGATCCCGGTCCTGACGCCGGGCACCGAGCCGACGGCGCTGCCGGGGTACGTCGGGAACCTCCGCTACCTGCGGCTGAGCGGCACGCGCGGACCGGCCGAGGTGGCCCGCGACCTGGTCGCCCAGCTGAAGGGGCTGACCCCGCTGGTCGAGGCGGACGACGACGTCGACCTGGCGACGCTGCTCGGGCAGGCCCGCGGAGCCCGGCTGCGCCCGTCCCGCTGGGACCTGGTCGACGAGCTGGTGACGGCCCTGCAACCGGCGGTCGGCGCGGGCGACGCCGACCGCACCCGCGACCTGGCGACCGACCTGGCGGTGGCGATCAAGCCCCGCCCCCCGAACGGCGACACCCACCTCGCGGCGCCGGTGAAGCTCCGCCGCTCGATCGACTGGCTCCTGAGCATCCTCGAAGCCCGCGCCCGGACCACGACGAAACCGAACCACCGGAAGGATCTCGGATGACCGACCGCTTGGGACACAAGCAGACCGCGGCGATGTTCACGCTGATGGTGCTGGGCCGCGAGGTGCCCAACCAGGAACTGCAGGAGGTCGTGGGGTTCACGCTCACCGGCAAGGACCGGACGAACCTGAACACCCTGGGGTACGTGGAGAGCGAGCCGACCGGGCCGAGGAAGAGTTTCGTGCACGTGTTGAGCGACAGCGGCTGGGCGTGGTGCGAGAAGGAGCTCGCCGCCGGGGATCCGCCTCCGCCCCGAGGGCAGAGCACGTTGGCGTCGGCCCTGTACGTGCTGCTGGGGGGCCTGAACGAGTACCTCGCGCGGGAGAACAAGCGGCTGTCCCACGTCTTCGGGCCGGCCGAGGCACCGACCGTCGAAGCGACACCGGCCGGCGACCTCGAAGACCGCATCCGGGTCGCATACCGGGAGCTCGTCAAGGAGCCGCGTGGCTGGGTCGGGCTGGTGGACCTGCGCCCGAAGCTCGGCGCCCCCGCGGCGGAGGTCGATGCCGTGCTCAAGAAGCTGAGCAGCGCGGGCAAGGTGCACCTCGTCCCGGAGGACAACCGCAAGGCGCTCACCGCGGCCGACCACGAGGCGGCCATCCGCATCGGCGGTGAGGACAACCACTTCGTCTCCTTCGAGGCGTCATGATGGACGAACTCAAGGCACTGGCGACCCTGAGCTTCGACTGGGCGGACACCCCCGACCACGTCTGGCGGGACTCGCCCTACCACGTGGACGGCCTGCACGCCGACGCGCTCGCCGCCCTGGACACGGGGATCCGCGATGCCGTGGCCAGCGACGGACCCAGCCCGATCGGTCTCGTCATGCGCGGGCTGAAGGGGGTCGGCAAGACCCATTTGCTCGGTCTCGTCCGGCGGCAGGTCCACCGCGCGCGGGGGTACTTCTTCCTCGATGACGTCACCGCGGCCGAAGCGTTCTGGGAGAACACCGCGGAGGCGCTGCGCCGCGGGCTGGCCCGCCCGGACGATTCGGGCGAGTCGCAGCTGAAAAGCTTCCTGCTCCGCGTTTGCCTGCGCGCCCAGGTCAGCGCCGAGGTCACGGCGACGATCCGGCGCGGCCGCGGACTGACCGCGGCCGATGTCGAGGCGTTCGTGGACGGGGTGGCGACGCTCGACGAAATGGTCGCCGACGAGTGCGGGGACACCGCCCGCGCGCTCGTGCTCATCGCGAGCCGGGACCGCAGCGCGAAGTACATCGGCGAGGACTTCCTCGACGGCGACACCGAGCTGACCTCCGAAGCCCGTGAGTGGAACATCTACTCCCGGCCGAAACCCTCACGGGTCCTCGTGCAGGAGATCACCCGGCTGCTCGCCCTCACCGGGCCGGTCGTGATCGCGGTCGACCAGCTCGACACCCTTGTCGCGCGCTCGAAGCAGGGCATGCTGGGCGAAGGCGTCGGGGACGATCCCCTGGTGGCGCAGATCGCCGACGGGCTCATGGGGTTGCGGGAGGTCACCCACAAGACCCTGACCGTGCTGGCCTGCCTGCCGTCCACCTGGGAGCAGATCAAGTCGAAGGCGGCGGGCACCGTCCCCGACCGCTTCCGGGAATCGTTGATGCTGGGCCGGATCGTCGATGCCGAGGTCGGCCGGGCGCTGGTGGCGAAACGGCTCGGAGTGGCCTACCAGGCCATGGAGTTCACGCCGCCGCACCCGACCTGGCCCGTCGCGCCCACGGCGTTCGACGAACCCTGGGAGCAGTGGACTCCGCGGGAGCTGCTGAAGCGCATCGGTGCGCACATCGACGCGTGCCTGCGTGCCGGCCAGGTTCGTGAGCTCTTGTCCTTCGACGAGAAGGCCGTCGTGCCGGTCGCGCCCGTGCGGACCGCGGTCGAGAGCGACCGCTTCGCCGATCTCGACGCCGAGTTCGAAAAGCTGCAGGCGGAAGCGGAGCCCGAGAAGCTGCTCGCCGAAAAGACCGTGGACAAGGCCATGCCCGACCTGCTCTCGGCGGCCCTGCGCTGCTGGGTCACCGAAGTCGGGGACGACGACATGGAGTGGTCGTGCGAGCGCCAGAACGGGCGCACCGAGGTGCACGCCTGGCTCACGCGCACCCTCGATGAGGCCGCGGACCTGCAGGAGCACTGGGCGTTCCGGGTGATCGCGGCCCGGGATCCGCGAGCCGCGCTGAGCCGCTTCCGCAAGGCCCGGTCCGCCGCGGGGCAGTTGCAGGGTGCGGACAACCGACACCTCGTCATCCTCCGGGACGCGTGGGGCCGCGGGGCCAAGACCCGGGAAGAGGTCGCGAAGTTCACGACCGCGGGCGGCCGGACGATCCCGCCGAGCCCGTCCGACGTGAAGACCTTCTGGGCGTTGCAGAAGATGCTCGGCAACGGCGGCCGCGAACTGCACGAGTGGCTGATCGACCGCCGCCCGGCGAGCCGGTCCGAGCTGCTCTCCGCCGTCCTGCCGGAGAAGCCGTCGGGGCAGCCCTCCGAAGGGACCCACCCGCCGCCCGCCGAAGGGGAAATCACCCTCGGAACCGTCGTCGGCTCCGGGGAACCCGTGCGGGTCGAACTCTCCGCCCTCCGCAAGCACGCCGCCGTCTTCGCGGGGTCCGGTTCCGGGAAAACCGTGCTGCTGCGACGGATCGTCGAAGAGTGCGCCCTCCTCGGTGTCTCCGCCATCGTCCTCGATCCGAACAACGACCTCGCCCGGCTCGGCGACCCCTGGCCCGCCCCGCCGGACGGCTGGGGCCCCGACGACGCCCAGCTCGCCAAGCGGTACCTCGCCGAGACCGACGTCGTCGTCTGGACGCCTGGGCGCGCCACCGGACGGCCGCTCGCCTTCCAGCCGCTGCCGGACTTCGCCGGCGTTCTCGACGACTCCGACGAGTTCGGCGCCGCCGTCGAGGTGGCTGTCGCGACGCTCGCGCCGCAAGCCCGGCTCACCGGGAGCACCGCCAAGACGAACATCGGGCTCGCCGTGCTGCGGCAGGCCGTCGTCCGGCACGCGCGGACCGGGTCGCGCAGCCTGCCCGACCTCATCGAGCTGCTGACCGACCTGCCCGAGGACGTCAGCAACCTCAACGACGCCCCGCGCATCGCGGCCGGCCTGGCCGAGGTGCTCAAGGCGGCGATGGTCAACGACCCCCTCTTCGCCGGCGGTGGCGAGCCCGTCGACCCCGGCGCGCTGCTCACCCCGGCGGAGGGCAAGCGGGCGCGCGTCTCGGTGATCAGCTTCGTCGGCCTGCAGGCGGAGGAACAACGGCAGAACTTCGTCAACCAGCTGCAGATGGAGCTGTTCGCCTGGATCAAGCGCCACCCGGCGGGCGACCGGCCGCTGGGCGCGCTGTTCGTGATGGACGAAGCCCAGACGATGGCCTCGTCCGGCAGTCTGACGGCGAGCACGCGCAGCACGATCGTCCTCGCCTCGCAGGCGCGCAAGTACGGGCTGGGCCTGCTGTTCGCGACCCAGGCGCCGAAGGGGCTGCACAACCAGGTGGTCGGCAACGCGATGACGCAGTTCTTCGGCCGGCTGAACAGCCCGGCGCAGATCGCGGCGGCGAACGAACTGGCGCGGGCCAAGGGAAGTCCCGTCGCGGACATCTCGAGGCTGGAGCGCGCGCAGTTCTACGTGGCGGGCGAGGCGTTCGGGTTCCGCCAGGTGGCGACGCCGCTGTGCCTGTCCCACCACCCGGCGAGCCCCTTGAGACTGGAGGAGGTCCTCGCCCGGGCGCGCGACGAGGCGGAGTAGCGGCCCCGGTGGGGGACCGGGGCCGCCGTCACCTCACGCGTGGCGGAAGCACAGCGTCCCCCACTGGAAGCCCGCCCCGATCGACGACATCACGTACGTGTCGCCGGGACGCACCTCGCCGGCCGCGAAGCGGGCGTGCAACACCGTGAACACGCCTGCCGATCCCGTGTTGCCCAACGTGTCCACTGTGACCGGTGCCCGGGTGCGGTCGATGCCGAGCTTGTCCAGGGCCGCCGTGATGATGTTCAGGTTCGCCTGGTGCAGGAAGAAGTGCGTGACCTCCTCCACCGGCACGCCGGCCTCGTCGGTCGCGCGCAGGATGCTGTCCGGCAGGCACCTCGTCGCCGTTTCCCACACCGCGCGGCCGTTCATCTTCAGGTACGAGCCGGGCGCCGGGATCTCGACGTCGTAGGACAGCTCGGCGCCGAAGTCCCAGCCCAGCAGGCCGCCCTGCGGGGACGCCGCGCGCGTGAGGACCGCCGCGCCCGCCGCGTCGCCGAAGAACACCCTCGTCGTGCGGTCCGCCGGGTCCGTCACGCGGGACGCGCAGTCGGCCGCCAGGACCAGGACCGTCCGGGCCGCCGACGTCTGCAGCAGGTGCGCGGCCAGGAACAGCGCCTGGACGCCGTTGGCGCACGCCGCCTGCGTGACGTCCAGCGTGAGCGCGCGATCCGCGCCGAGCAACTCCTTCACGATCAGGGCCGTCGACGGCAGCGGCTGGTCGTAGGTGTACGTGCCGACGATGATGGCGTCGACGTCGCGGGCCGTCAGCCCGGCGGCCGCCAGCGCCGGGCGGGCCGCCGCCGCGCACATGTCCGATGTCGAGCGGTCCGGCGCCAGCCGGCGCCGGACGCGGATGCCGGTGCGGCTGACGATCCACTCGTCCGAAGTGTCCAGTGTGGACGCCAGCTCGGCGTTGGTCACGACCTCCGGCGGCAGGTGGACGCCGGTGCCCGCGATCGCCACGGGAACGGACAGCGCGCTCACCGGACACCGCCGGCGTAGACGTCGCGCGAGGGGTGCAGCTGCTCGCCGAGGTCGGTGTAGAACCGGCCGGACGCGCAGGGCTCGCCGAGCAGGACGCGCCGGGCCGCCTCGCCGCAGAGCGCGCCCCCGAGCGCGACGCCGGACGCCAATTGCGGCCAGCTGCTGAGCGTGCGGCCCAGCTCGCCGAACGACGCGGCCAGCTCCGGGCTGATCCGCCCGGCGTCGACCATCGCGAGGATGAGGTCCACCTTGTCCCGAGGCGCGAGGTCGAGCAGGTCGACGGACTTCACGTCGCCGAGCAGCCCGTGCAGCAGCGGCCGGTCGGGCTCGTGGTCGAACCGTTCGACGTCGAGCATGCCGCGGTCGTTGCAGTCCATCACGACCGGGATGCCGAGGTCGCGCGCGTGCTCGCGGGCGGCGATCTTCACCCACGGCGTGTCGCACTCCTCGACGAGCAGGTCGATCCCGCCGCGGAAGAAGTCCTCGATGGTGTCGGGGTTCAGGCCGTCGCGCTGGATCTCGATGTCCAGGTACGGGTCGATCTCGAACATCTGGCGTGCCGACAGCACCGTCTTGTTGACGCCGAGGTCGTGCACCCCGGCGCGCAGCCGGTTGAGGTTCGACAGCCCGAAGGCGTCGAAGTCGGCCAGCCTGAACGCGCCGCCGATGCCCTCGAGCGCGAACGTCAGCGCCGCGCTGTTGCCGACCGACAGGCCGATGACCCCGATGCGCTTGCCGAACAGCCGGCGCTGGTCCGGGCGCTCGATGCGGCCGCGGTTGCGGTCGGTCCGGACGAGCCGGAACTCCTCGCGCGGCAGCACGTGCACCAGCCGGCCCGACCACGGGTACCAGGCCCAGGTTCCGTACGTCCACGGCGGAACGCCCGCCAGCTGGTCCTGCTTGAGCCGCTCGATCTCGGCCTCGTCGCGGCACGACGGCTCGCGGCTGCGGACCAGTTCGGTCAGCTGGTCGTCGATCGTGTCGTGGACTTCGCGGACGTCTCCGGACGCCAAGAGCGCGTCCAGCGCGTCGTCCGCGGTGTGGAGCACCGGGCGCCAGACGTCGTGGTCCGGCGGGCCGATCAGGGTGACCGGCGCGGGACGGCGGGTGCGTGCCACGGCGGCCGGCTCGGCGGGCCCGCTCGCGGCGATGACGGGGAACTCGTCGCGCAGCCGGGTGACGAGGTCGTGGTGCCGCCCGCCGCCCTCGTCCGCGCGGTGCAGCAGGATCACGACGTCCTCGGTGTACTGCGGGACGTACCTGCGGGTGCCGCGCACGGGCCGGAACCCGAACCGTTCGTGGAACTTGTCCTGGCCGTCCTTGGTGCCGGACGTGCCGATCATCGCCCGCGCGCCGAGGTGGTGGGCGGCGCCGATCGCCAGCGCGTTGAGGTACAGCCCGAGTCCGAGCTTGCGGGCGCGGTGCTCGACGACGAGCCGGCTGTGCTCGAACACGGCGGCTTCCGGAAGATCCTCGGCGGCGAGCAGGTCCTCGTAGCGGTCGTCGCCGAGGAACTCGCGCGACTGGAAGGGGACGCCGGAGTCCGGTGTGGACAGCCGGATGTACCCCAGCGGCGGCCCGGCGGGGCTGCGGCGGGCGATGAAGTGCCAGGCGCCGAAGTCGAGGGCCTGGTCGTCGGAGTGGGTGCCGTCGGCGCGGCGGAAGGCCGGGCGGCGCCCGTGGTCGAACAGGATCCGCGCGCGGAGTTCGCGGACGGCGTCGAGCGTCGAGCGGTCGCCGGTACCGGGGAACGCGGTGACGTGCCAGTCCGGCGCGGGCGCGCCGGGGTGGTCCAGGTGGGTCAAGTGTCGCCTTTTCTCCAGGAGGTGCGGGCGGAAGCGCCCGTGAGAAGGCCCCGGCCGGAAACGTGGTCCGGACCAGGGCGGGCGGAACGGTAGCAGCGGCCGCCGGCCCCGGCCGGGGACGTGGGAGCGCCGTCGTCGGTGCGGGAAATCCTTTACCCAGGCCGATTCTGACGCCCGGTGATGATTTCGACCCGCCGGTGACGGTGATCGGCGCCGGTTTTGACTCGATGGGGTGGCGGCTCGTTCCGGACAGCGACGGGCGCACGAACGGCTTCATCGCGGATCGCGGCAAGGCTTCACCCCGGCGGGGGAGAGATCATCTCGCGCGGGCTGTCGATCCGGCCGCTTCCCGTTCGACGCACCGGAGTAGCCCACTCGAGGAGGGAGTCCGCGATGACCGGACCGATCAGGCTGTACATGACGACGTCGCTCGACGGTTTCGTGGCCGGGCCGGACGACCGGCCGGGCCAGGAGATGGGCCGCGGCGGCTTCCGGTTGTTCGACTGGCTGGACGACCGCCAGGGTTCCGGGCCGAGCGCGCGGATCTTCGCCGAGGCGATGGCCACGGGCGCGCTGATCTCCGGCCGGCGGACGTTCGAGCTGGCCGGCCGCTGGGGCGGCGACCACCACGACGGCGTCCCGATCCACGTGCTGACCCACCACGTTGACCCGTCCGACACCCCGCCGGGCAGCGCCCGGTTCTACACGGACGTGGTGGCGTGCGCGGAAGAGGCCCGCGCGGCGGCGGGCGGTCGCGCGGTCATGGTGCACGGCGCGGGTGCCGCGCAGGCGCTGCTGAAGGCGGGGCTGCTGGACGAGCTGGAACTGCACGTGGTCCCGGTGCTGCTCGGCGGCGGCCGCCGGTTGTTCGGGGCGGGGGAGCAGGTTGAGCTGGAGCTCGTCCGGCAGCTCACCGACCGCGATGTGCTGCACCTGCGGTACACCGTGCGCCGGTGAGGGGCCTGCGTCAGGGGCGATACCTGGAGGCCGAGTACATGACGGCAAAATTGTACAACGCAAGAATGAGGACGCAGAGAAGAGGGACGTAGTCGGAGACGGTCTCGTCTGGTGTGGAAAACGATATCGTCAGCGTTGACGCAAGAAGAGACAGCAGTGCAAGGATCACTCCGGCCTTGGCGATGGTGTCGACTTGGCCGCGTGTTGATGTCGGTTTGCGGAAGTTCTGCTTCATTACCGGCATGTAGCAGAAGGTGAGAAGCAGGATGATCGCCACGGCGATGTCGAGTCCTCGAAAGTCCGCGCTGCCGTACTTCGCGATGTTGTGGTCTCGTACTGTTCCGTACATCATGACTACGAGTAGGGGGCATACGCCGAAGATCAGCGTTCCTCGAAGTAGATCCGCGGTGTCTCCGCTCATCTGCCCGTTGCCGGAGAGGTCGGTCTGTACACCGCGTAGTAGTACGAGGATCGAGTACAGGACCATCAACGCGGCAACGCAGAAACCCAAGCCTGCCGTGACCTCGAGTTCGGCCAGTCTTGGCGTGTCGCGGTCCTCGCCGGCGACTATCGCATAGTTGAGACTCGTGGCCACGAGTCCGAGAAAGGCGCCGATCAGCGGGCGATAGCTGCGCAAGGTTATGTCGGCTACGCTGCCGGACACCAACTGGGAGGCGATCAATGTGATCAGCCCGGCGAACGCGAAGCCTGCCAGAACGCCGGCCAGCTGAGAATAGAACCCTGCTATCTGGGGAAAGTTCGAGAACTTGCTCACTGAAGCGTACGCCGGTATCAACGTCGGTCACCTGCTCTGTGGGCCGAGCTCGGTTGTCATCATCTCGTGGACAACGCCTTGAGTCGTCAGGCTGACCTGTGTGCGTTACAAGATCGACTGTGTGCGTGCCACGAAGGTGAGATCGACAATGCCGGAGAAGGTGCGCCGGTGACCGGCGGCCGGTCCCGGGGGTGCGGGACCCGGGACCGGACGGCGGGTCAGTCGGCGTCGGGGAAGTGGATGTCGGCGACGTGGACGTCCACCGTCGCGACCTCCAGGCCGAGGTACTCCTCGACCGCCTCGACGACCTGGACGCGGATCTGCTCGGCCAGGGTCTTGACCGCGCGGCCGAACTCGACCACCAGCGTGACCGCGATCGTCGCGACTTCGCCGTCCACCTCGACCGACGTGCCCGCCTCGTCGAGTTCGTGCACGCCCTCCGCGCCGCGGGCGACCCGGATGACGATCTTGCTGACGACGCCGTCGGCCACCGTCGTGCTGCCGCGGCTGCCCGCGGCGGGGCGCGCCGGCTCTTCCGCCACGGCGACCGGCGTCTCGGCCTCTTCTTCCTCGGCGACGACCGGGGCTTCGGCCTCCTCCGAAACCGCTTCCTCGGTGTCCTGCCCGGACTCCGCGGGCTCGTCGGTCTCCTCGGCGCTGTCCTCTTCGGAGACGGCCTCGACCTCGACCTCGGCGGTGTCCTCGGCCGGCTCGGCGGTCTCGGTGTCGGTCTCCGTCGCGTCGGCGTCCACGGCGTCCACGGCGTCCACGGTGTCGACGGTGTCCACGGCGTCCACCGTGTCGGTCGCGGTGGTGCCGTACTCGTAGGTCTCTGAACTGGGCGTTTCGTTCTGGGCGCGACCGAAGATGCTGTTGATGACGTCGGACATGGTTTCCCCTTTTCGGGATCGTCGACTGCGGATGGGGGACGAGCAGACGGCGACATAGTAGGGGAGAGGGGTGAGCGGCGTCACCGGGTCTGGGCTTCGAGACTCGCTTGTGTCCCAACGGATACCCGTTGACTGGACCACTGATCACCCAGCGTCAGGCCGGGTTCGCCGGTCCGTGATCGGGGATCGGAAATGGCGTCCAGGAATTGTCCACTTTCCGGCGTCGGGACAATTCCTTCACCCCGCCCGGAATAGCCCGAGCGGAATGCTGGAACCCAGCGCCCGGTACCCGGCCGGGTTCAGGTGCAGGTGGTCACCGACGTCGTAGGCCGGTAGCAATCGCGTCGGCGCCGCCGGGTCGCGGGCCACCCGGTCGAAGTCAAGGACCGCGTCGAAATGGCCGCGGATCCACGCGTTCACCGACGTCCGCGCCGCTTCGCGCGACGGGGCGTCGTAGCCGGTGTTGCCGCCGAACGGCGTCAACGTCGCTCCGTACACCAGGATTCCGGCCGCGTGGGCTCGCGTCAGGATCTGGTCGTAGGCGTCGATCAGGTCCGCAGCCGTGGACGCGGCCGCGTCGGGTGTCGCGGTGCCGATGTCGTTGACGCCCTCGAAAACGATCGCCCACGACACGCCGCTCGTCGCCAGCAGGTCGCGGTCCAGGCGCGCCAGGACGTTCGGGCCCAGGCCGTCCTGCAGCACGCGGTTGCCGCCCGCGGCCTGGTTCACGACGGCGGCCGGGATTCGCGAAGCGAGCACGTCCGGCCACCGGTCGTTGCCGTTCGTCGTCGACCCGCGGCCGTCGGACAGCGAGTCGCCGATCACCGCCACCGCCGACGCCGGCGACAGCACCTCGACGCCGCTCAGGAAGTACCAGTGGTCGACCGGTGTCGCACCCGGAAGATCGAGCGCGGAAACCTGGTCACCCGCCATCAGGTACGACGTCGTGCGCGAGCCCGGGTGCGAAGTGATCGACAGCGACGCCTGGCCGTGCGCCAGGTACGTCGTCACCGCGATGTTCTCGAAGGGCCGCACCGGGAACGGCAGCGGATCCGACACGACCTGCGCACCCACCGGCACCGTCGTCGACGGCTTGCCGTGGAACGTCACCGGGACGACGCTGCCCGGAACCACCGCGGACACCCCGGCGGCACCACCGGCCGGCCGGGCCACCGAGACCGCGGTGAGCGGCAGCGCGGCGCCGCCGAAGGCGTTCGAAAACCGCAGCCGGATCCGGGGACCACCGGCGGAAACGTGCGCGGTCTGGCGCAGGGAAGCGTTGTCCAGCACCCGGTCGGCGCCCGTGAACGGCGCCGGCGGCAGGTTGGCGGGCTCGGTCAGCTGCGGCATCGACGTCCAGGTCGCCACCCAGTGCGACGCCGGCGGACGTCCCGACGCTCCCACGAACAGCGCGGTCAGGACCGCGAGGCAGAAGACGGACAGGGTGCGCTTCATGACCCGAACTCCGGCGTCATCACCCGCTCGACGCCGACGTAACGCCGAGAGCCGGTCAGCGTGCAGTGCAGCGTCGTGACGATCTGCTCGCTCGACGTCCCCACCCGCAGCTCGACCTCGCCCGGCTCGACCAGGCGACGGCCCGCCCGGCCGGTGTAGGACGTCAGATCCGCGTGCAGCCCGATGTCCACCACCACCGTCGCCCCCGGCTCGACCGAGACCCGGCGGGCCGCGATCAGCTGGCGCTCGGGCCGCGCGACTTCCGCGACCGGGTCGTGCAGGTACACCTGGACCACTTCGGACGCCGTCCGCGCGTGGTCGTTGCGCAGGGTCACCCGGACCCGGCAGACGCCGTCGGTCGGCCACAGCGAGCCCGTCGCGCTGACGTCGGCCCAGGTCACCGGCGTGTAGGAAAGCCCGTGCCCGAACGGGAACAGCGCGGTCGGGTCGACCGTGCTCACCTCGCTGCGGCGCCCGAGCGGCGCGGCGAGGTAGGTCGACGGCTGGCTCGCGCCGGCCGCCGGGAAGCTCACCGGCAGCCGGCCGGCCGGGTCGATCCGTCCACTGAGGACACCCGCCAGCGCCGGGCCGCCCTCCTCGCCGGGGTAGAACCCGCAGACCACCGCGGCCAGCCGGTCGATCTGCCGCGAAAGCTCGTACGGCCGACCCGAGAGCAGCACCACGACGACCGGCTTGCCGGTGGCGAGCAGGGCTTCGAGCAGCTCCTCCTGGCGGCCCGGCAGCCGCAGGTCGGCCGCGTCGCAGCCTTCGCCGGACGTCCCGCCGCCGAACAACCCGGCCAGGTCGCCCAGCACCGCCACGCACACCGACGCCGAAGCGCACGCCGCCACGGCCTCGGCGATCCCGTCGTCGTCGCCACCGGTGACCGGACAGCCCAGCGCGTAGGTGACTTCGAAGGACTCCCGCAGCGCCTCGACCACCGTCGGCACCGAGACACCGAACGGGACGTCCGGGTGGTGGACGCCGACGTGCAGCGGGAAGGAGTAGCAGCCGAGCATCGCGCCGGGCGCGTCCGCGCGCGGCCCCACCACGGCGATCGACGCGCCGGGGGAGAGCGGCAGCGTTCCGTCGTTGTGCAGCAGCACGATGGACTTCTCGGCCACTTCGCGGGCCAGCGTCCGCGAAGAAGCGTCGTCGAGGTCGATCTCTTCGGGCACCTCGGGCGCCCAGTCCGCGTCGAGCAGGCCCAGCTCGCACTTCTGCCGCAGCACCCGCATCAGGGCGCGGTCGACGGCGGCGGCGTCGACCGCACCCCCTTCCACCGCGGCGAGCAGCGGCTCGCCGTAGCAGTCCATGGTGGGCAGTTCCACGTCGATGCCCGCGGTCAGCGCCTGCCCGGCCGCGTCGCCGCGGTCGGCCGCGACGCCGTGCAGCCGGTGCAGGAACGCCACGGAGAAGTAGTCCGAGACGACGGTGCCGGTGAACCCGTAGGTCTCGCGCAGCAGCTCGGTCAGCAGGGCCGGGTCGGCGGCGCCGGGGACGCCGTCGACGTCGGTGTAGGTGTTCATCACCGACCGGGCGCCCGCGCGCAGCGCCAGCTCGAACGGCGGGAGCAGGACGTCCGCGATCTCCCGCGGCCCGGCCGAAACCGGCGCCAGGTTGCGCCCGGCGCGCGAGGCCGAGTACCCGACGAAGTGCTTGAGCGTCGCGATCACGCCGGCGGACTCGAGCCCGGCGACGTAGGCGCTGCCGATCGTCCCGACCAGGTACGGGTCCTCGCCGATGGTCTCCTCGACGCGGCCCCAGCGCAGGTCGCGGGCGACGTCGAGGACCGGCGCCAAGCCCTGGTGCACGCCCAGTTCCCGCATCGTCTCCCCGATGCGCGCACCCATGCGCCGCACCAGGTCCGGGTCGAACGTCGCACCCCAGGACAGCGGCGCGGGGTAGATCGTCGCCTGCCACGCGGCCAGGCCGGTCAGGCATTCCTCGTGGACGACCGCGGGGATGCCGAACCGGTTGCCGGCGACGATCTGGCGCTGGGTGCGGGCGAGGCTGTGCGCGCCGATCAGCGGGTCGACCGGCCGGGTGCCGAAGACGCGCGTCAGCTGGCCGATGCCGTGGCGGACCAGGTCGTCGAAGTCGACGGCGGGGTCGTCGAAGTCGTGCTGGTGCGGCGCGACCTCGCCGCCGGAGTCGATGCCGACCCAGATGCCGTAGAGCTGGCCGAGCTTTTCGCGCAGGCTCATGCGCGCCATCAGCGCGCGGACGCGTTCGCCGGGGTCGGCCGCGGGGTCGCGCCACGGCTCGGGTGCCGTGGCAGGCTGCGTGGTCAAGGCTTTTCCGCCCTTCGTCGGGAGGGGAGATTAAGAGAGGGCCCGGGTGGAGTGCCGCACCACGAGGCCGGTGTCCAGGGTGACGTGCGTGCGCGGGACTTCGTCGCCGTTGATCAGCGCGATGAGCATGCTGATCGCGCGGTGGCCCATTTCGCGGATCGGCTGGTCCACTGTGGTCAGTGGCGGGCTGCAGAGCGCGGACTCGGGGACGTTGTCGAAGCCGACCACGGACAGGTCGTCGGGCACCGAAAGACCCAGTTCGCGGGCCGCGCCGACGGTCGCGATGGCCGAGATGTCGTTCGCGGCGAACACCGCGGTCGGCCGGTCCGGGCCGGTCAGCAGGTCGTGGGCCGAGGCGGCGGAGACCTCCGGGTCGTAGGCGCCGATCCGGATCAGGCTCTCGTCGGCCGGCACGCCCGCGGCTTCCAGGGCGCGCAGGTAGCCCGCCTTGCGCAGCGACGCCGATTCGAGGTCGGGCCGGCCGGCGAGGAACGCGATCCGCCGGTGCCCCAGGTCGAGCAGGTGCTCGGTGGCCAGCTGCGCGCCGCGCAGGTTATCCGAGTCGATGGTGGGCAGGTGCGAGGGCCCGGTGTGCGGGTCGACCGCGACGACCGGCGTGCCGGGGACGGCCTCCAGCGACACCGCCGGCGTGACCAGCACGGCCCCGTCGACGAGGGTGCCGGAAAGCCTGGACAGATAACGCTTTTCCCAGCCCCGCGGGTCGCCGGTGCGGCCGCCCGCGGAGTAGACGACGAGCTCGAACCCGCTGCCGCGGATGGCGTCCGCGGCCCCCTTGAGCAGCTCGGTGGAGAACGGTTCGAGGTCGGCGACCAGGATCCCGATCACGTTGGTCCGGTGGTTTCTCAGGCTCTGCGCCACGAGGCTCGCCTCGTAGCCGAGCTCTTCGATCACCGCGCGGACCTTCGCGAGCGTCGCGGCGGAGACGCCGTAGCGCTCGTTGATCACTTTGGACACCGTGGCCACCGAGACGCCGGCCCGGGCCGCGACGTCACGGATGGTCACCCTGGAACTGGGCTGCATCGGCTCAGACTAACCATGGAAAACGTTATCGACAACGATTGACATCCGATTTGCCCGGGAGCAGACTCTTCGCCAACCCGGGCGCAGTCGCGCCCCGTCCAACTCGGCCGAAGTCGTCAGGAGTGGACCCACGATGTCTGTCAAACGCCGGATCCCCGTTCTCGCCGCCCTGGCGGCCGTCGTCCCGCTCGCGCTTTCCGCGTGCAGCGGGGGGAGCGAAGCGCCCGCCCAGCCGAGCGGCCCGGTCACCCTCACCTGGTGGCACAACGGCACCACCGACCCGATCAAGACGATCTGGGAAAAGGTCGTCGTCGACTACCACCAGGCGCACCCCGACGTCACGATCAAGGCGCAGCCGCTGCAGAACGAGGACTTCCCCACCAAGGTCCCGCTCGCCCTGCAGGGCGCCGAGCCACCGGACGTCTACCAGTCCTGGGGCGCCGGTGACCTGGCCTCGCAGATCACCTCGGGCAAGGTCGCCGACATCACCGACGCCACGAAGTCGTGGATCACCCAGACCACCGGCAAGTTCGGCGAGAACTGGCAGGTCGACGGCAAGCAGTACGGCGTGCCGTTCGAACAGCACTTCGTCGGCTTCTGGTACCGCAAGGACCTCTTCCAGCAGGCGGGGATCACCACCCCGCCGAAGACGATGGACGAGCTGAACGCCGCCGTCACGCAGCTGAAGGCCAAAAACATCGCGCCGATCTCGGTCGGGGGCAAGGACCGCTGGCCGGACGCCTTCTACTTCAACTACTTCGCCATCCGCGAATGCTCGATCGACGTGCTCAAGCAGTCGGTGAAGGCGGTCAAGCTCGAAGACCCGTGCTGGACCAAGGCCGGGCAGGACCTGAAGAGCTTCCTGGCGACGCAGCCGTTCCAGACCGGGTTCGCCGGCACGCCGGCCCAGCAGGGCGCGGGCAGCTCCGCCGGCCTCGTCGCCAACGGCAAGGCCGCGATGGAACTGCAGGGCGACTGGGAGCCCGGCACGATGTCGGCCCTGACCGACGACAAGCAGCTCGACTCGAAGGTCGGCTGGTTCCCGTTCCCGTCCGTGGCGGGCGGCCAGGGCGACCCGGCGGCCGTGCTCGGCGGCGGCGACGGTTTCGCCTGCACCACCCGGGCGTCGAAGGCGTGTGCGGACTTCCTGCAGTACCTGGGCAGTGAACCGGTGCAGACGCAGCTGGCCGCCCAGGGAGCCGGTCTGCCCGTCAACACCGTCGCCGCGAAGTCGCTGAAGACCGACACGCTGAAGGCCGTCTACGACTACGGCACGAAGGCGCCGTACCTGCAGATGTACTTCGACCGGGCGTTCCCGACCGCGGTCGGCGCCGCGCTGAACGACGCGGTGGCCAACATGTTCGCCGGCCAGGGCACCCCCGAGGGCATCGTGGCCGCCGTCAACCAGGCCGCGGCGGGCAACAAGTGACCACGGCGACGAAGCCGGTGCGGACGGCGAACCAGCCGTCCGCACCGGCTCCGGGCCGCCGCGCGAAGCGATCCGGCCTCGGCAAACGGCTCGAGCTGACGATCCTGCTCGGGCCGGCCCTGCTGGTGTTCGTCGGCTTCGTCCTGGTGCCGATCGGGATCGCCGGGTTCTACAGCCTGTTCCAGTGGAACGGCTTCGGCCCGCTCGACGACTTCATCGGTCTCGACAACTACGTCGACGCCTTCAGCGGCGACGTGTTCCAGGGCGCGATCGTGCACAACCTGATCATCGCCGGGCTGTCGATCGTGGTGCAGCTGCCGCTGTCGATCGGCCTGGCGATGCTGCTCAACCGCAAGCTGCGGGGACGCGCGGTCCTGCGGGCCCTGGTGTTCGCGCCGTACGTGCTCTCCGAGGCGATCACCGCGGTGATCTGGATCCTCATGCTGCAGCCCAACGGGTTCGCCGACCAGGTGCTCAAGGGCGCCGGGCTCGGCGGCCTGGTCCACCAGTGGCTGGCCGACCCGGGCCTCGTGCTCTACACGATGTTCGCGGTGATCACCTGGAAGTACATCGGCTTCGGCATCATCCTGCTGCTCGCCGGTCTCCAGGGCGTGCCCGCCGAGTTGCGCGAGGCCGCGGCGCTCGACGGCGCGTCGGCGTGGCAGACCACCCGGCACGTCGTGCTGCCGCTGCTCGGGCCGACCATCCGGATCTGGATCTTCCTGTCGGTGATCGGCTCGCTGCAGCTGTTCGACGTCGTGTGGATCATGACGCTGGGCGGGCCGGCGAACGCGTCGACGACGATGGCGACCTACCTGGTCGACCACGGCTTCAAGCGCTACGAGTTCGGTTTCGGTTCTGCGGTGGCGGTCATCCTCTTCGTCATCTGCTTCCTGTTCGCGCTGCTGTACCAGCGATTCGCGCTGCGCCGTGACACCCAGGGCGCCCTGACGAGGATGGCGGGCTGATGCGGTCACGCAAGTTCGGCCTCTCGATGGGGTACCTCGCGGCGATCGTCGTGCTCGGCGTGACCGTCGTGCCGCTGCTGTTCGTCGTGCTCGGCGGGTTCCGCACCAACGCGCAGATCAACAACGACCCGGCCGGGCTGCCCGGCCCGTGGGTCATGGACAACTACGCCTCGGTCCTCGGCTCGAGCGCGTTCTGGACGTTCCTCGGCAACAGCGCGCTGATCGCGGTGATCGCGACCGCCGTCGCCGTCGGCCTGGGTTCGATGGCCGGGTTCGCGCTTTCGCGGTACCAGTTCAAGGGCCGTGAAGCGCTGTACACGCTGTTCACGCTCGGTCTGCTGTTCCCGCTGACCGTGGCGACCTTGCCGCTGTACCTGTGGCTGCGCGAGCTGGGCATGCTCGAGAGCTTCTGGGGGGTCGCGATCCCGGAAGCGGCGTTTTCGCTGCCGGTGACGATCGTGATCCTGCGCCCGTTCATGCACGCCATCCCGGGTGAGCTCGAGGACGCTGCCGTGCTCGACGGCGCGAGCCGGCTCGGGTTCTTCTGGCGCATCCTGCTGCCGCTGTCGGCGCCGGCGCTGACCACGGTCGGCGTGCTCGCCTTCGTCACCAGCTGGAACGCCTACCTGCTGCCGCTGCTGGTGTTCAACGACTCCGCGCACTTCACGCTCCCGCTCGGCGTCGCGACGTTCCGGACCCAGTACTCCCAGGACACCGCCCGGGTGCTCGCGTTCACCGCGCTGTCGATGATCCCGGCACTCGCGTTCTTCGTGCTCGCCGAACGGCGCATCGTCGGCGGGCTGACCGGATCCGTGAAGGGCTGACTCAGGAGGTCTGCCGTGCCGTCCGAGGTCCACCGTCGTGCCTTTTTGCAGCTGCTCGCGCTGGCCGGAGCCGGCTCGGCCGCCCTCCCGGGACTGGCCGAGGCCGGAACCGGGTTTCCGTTGGTGTCGCGGGGGAAGGCCGCGACGATCGTCGTCAGTCCCGGCGATCTGCCGGGGGTGCGGCGGGTCGCGGGCGACCTGGCGGCCGACGTCGAACGCGTCACCGGGGTCCGCCCCGCAGTTTCGGACGTCGTGCCGGCGAGCGGGCCGGTGGTAGTGGTCGGCACCCTCGGCCACAGTCCGCTGGTCGACTCGCTGGTGTCGGCCGGCCGCTTGGACGTCCGCGGGATCGCCGGCAAGTGGGAGACGTCGCTGAGCCAGGTCGTCGACGGCCGGCTCGTGCTGACCGGCAGCGACCAGCGCGGCGTCATCTACGGCGTCTACGAGGTCTCGCGGCGGATCGGGGTTTCGCCCTGGTACTGGTGGGCCGACGTCCCGCCGCTGCGGCGGGCGGAGTTGCACCTCCCGGGGGAGCGGTTCAGCCTCGGAACGCCGCACGTGAAGTACCGCGGGTTCTTCATCAACGACGAGAACCCGGCGCTCGGCACCTGGGCGCCGGCGTACTTCGGGCCGGGGAAGGCGCCGGGCTTTCCCAACGGCTTCAACCACCTCTTCTTCGCCAAGGTCTTCGAGACGATGCTGCGGCTGCGGGCCAACTACCTGTGGCCGGCCGTCTGGGGTCGCGCGTTCGCCGAGGACGACCCGCTCAACCACGCCACGGCCAAGGAGTACGGCGTCGTGATGGGCACCTCGCACGAGGCGCCGATGATGCGCGGCATCGAGGAGTGGAACCGGCACGCGGTCCCCGCGGTCCGGGATTCGTCCGGGACGATCACGACGCCGGGCCACGACCCCTACGGCGGCACGGGGGAGTGGAGCTTCCGCCGCAACGGCGACGCCATCAAGGCCTACTGGACCGACGGCATCCGGCGGATGGCCCGCGAGGGCTTCGATGGCGTCGTCACGCTCGGCATGCGCGGCAACGGCGACGTCAGCCTGCCCGACGGCGACGGCATCGAGCTGATGCGGGAGATCATCGCGGCCGAGCGGGACATCCTCGCGCGCGAGCTCAGCACGGACGTCCCGCAGGTGTGGACGCTGTACAAGGAGGTCCAGCGGTACTGGGCCCAGGGCCTGCGCCCGCCGGACGACGTCATCGTCGTGTTCACCGACGACAACTGGGGCAACATCCGCAAGCACCCGGACCTCTCGCTGCCGCCGCACCCCGGCGGGTACGGGCTGTACTACCACTTCGACTACGTCGGCGGCGGCCGCAACTACAAGTGGGTCGACACCGCGTTGCTCGCGAACACGTGGGAGCAGCTGCACCAGGCCGTCTCGTACGGGAACGACCGGTTGTGGGTCGCCAACGTCGGCGACATGAAGGGCAACGAGCTGCCGCTGCAGTTCTTCCTCGACTACGCGTGGGATCCCGCCGCGCTGCCGGCCGAGCGACTGTCCACTTGGGAGCGTTCGTTCGCTTCGGAGAACTTCGGGTCCGCACTGGCGTCGGACATCGCCGCGGTCTTGCACGACTACGGGCGACTGCAGTCGCGGCGCAAGCCGGAGCTGCTGAACCGGCGGATCACGGTGGACAGCGCCGGGGTGATCACCTACGACGACCAGATGACGCCGTTCAGCCTGGTGAACTACCGCGAGCTGGACCGGGTGACCGACGAGTGGCAGGACCTCGCGGCGCGGACGGCCCGGCTCGCGGCCCGGGTGCCGGCCGCCCACCGCGACGCGTTCTACGAACTGGTGGGGTACGAGGTCACGGCGTCGGCGAACCTGTACGCGTTGCGGCGCGCGGAGTTCACGAACCTGCTGTACGCGGCGCAGGGGCGTGCGTCGGCGAACGGGCTGGCGGCGGTCACGGAGGCCCGGTTCGCCGACGACCTGGCGCTCGCGGAGAGGTACAACACCGGGATCGCGGGCGGCAAGTGGAAGGGGTTCCAGACCCAGCCGCATATCGACTACGGCGACGTCGCCCGCTACGGCCCGAACGCGCCGTGGCAGCAGCCGGAGCTGAACAACGTCGCGCTGCCGGACGTCATCTTCCCGGCGGTCCGGCGGCTCGACCTGCCCGCGGCGGCTTCCCTGGGCGTGGCGGTGGACGGGTCGGCGGAGGCGTGGCCGGGTGCCGCGGGCCGTCCGGTGCTGCCGGAGTTCAGCCCGTACCAGACGGCGCCGGCGCAGTACATCGACGTCTTCAACCGCGGCCGGACCCCGTTCCGGTGCACGGCCACCGCGGGGGCGCCGTGGGTCCGGGTCGAGCCGCGCGGCGGCCGGGTGGAGGAGGAGCTGCGGATGACCGTGCGGATCGACTGGAGCCGGGCGCCGAAGGGCACCTCGACCGTGCCGATCACGGTGTCGGGAGCGGGGCAGTCGGTGGTGGTGGACGCTGTCGTGCGGAAGGTGGACCTGCCGGCCTCGGCGCGGCGCGGGTTCGTCGAGGCGGGCGGGTACGTGTCGATGGAGGCGGCGCACTGCAGCGCGAACGTCCCGGCCGGGCCGGTGGCGTGGCGGGCGATCCCGGACCTGGGCCGCACGGGCGCGGGGATGACGCCGTTCCCGGTGACGGCGCCGAGCCGCGCGGCGGGAGCGGGCCCGCGGCTGGAGTACCGGCTGACGCTGGTGACCCCGGGGCCGGTGACGGTGTGGGCGTACTTGTCCCCGCGCAGCAACGTGTTGCAAGGGGACGGTTTGCGCTACGCGGTGTCGTTCGACGACGCTTCGCCACAGGTCGTGAACATCACGAAGGCCACGGGCGCGGACGACATGACGATGAACCGCCAGTGGGAGCGGACGACGTCGGACAACGTGAACCTGACCTCGACGCGGCACGAGGTGGGGGCGGCGGGGCCGCACGTGCTGAAGGTGTGGATGGTGGACCCGGCGGTGGTGGTCCAGAAGCTGGTGGTGGACACCGGTGGGCTGCGGCCCAGTTATTTCGGTCCGCCGGAAAGCCTGCGGTGGCCGGGATGAGCGGGCCGGGGGTGGCCGGGATGAGCGGGCCGGGGGTGGCTGGGATGAGCGGGCCGGGGGTGGCTGGGATGAGCGGGCCGGGGGTGGCCGGGATTACCGGGCCGGGGGTGGCCCGGGTCGCCGGACCGGTGCGGGGTTCGCGGGGCGAGCGGCCGCGGCTCGGCGGCCTGCCGAGCGCCCACCCGCCGGGGCGCCCCCCGTTTCTCACTCTACCGGTGGGCACCGACAGTTCCGGCGCCCGAAGGTCCTCGAACGCGGGCGGTCCCGGGCTCGGCCAGTCGCTTCCCGGCCGGCCGCTCAGCCCCGGCCGCCGCTTTCCGGACGACCGCTCACCGAGTCCGGCCGCCGGGGCGCCCCCCGTTCTCTACTCTACCGGTGGCCACCGACAATTCCGGCGCCCGGAAGTCCGCGAACGACCGCCGGGCCCACCGGTCGCTCGCTCAGCCCCGGCCGGCCGGAACCGCCCGCCGCGCCGGCGCCGCCGTGCTCTGCCGGACCACCAGGCTCGTCGCCAGCTCCAGCCGGTGGCTCTCCGGGTGCGTCCCGCGCGCCAGGGAAATCGCCAGCCGGGCCCCCGCCGCCGCCATCTCCTGCAGTGGCTGGCGGATCGTCGTCAGCTCCGGGGTCAACCACCGGGCCACCGGCAGGTCGTCGAAACCCACCACGCTCAGGTCGTCCGGGATGCGCAGCCCCGCGTCCCGCGCCGCCTCGTACACCCCCAGGGCCTGCAGGTCGCTGCCCGCGAACACCGCCGTCGGACGATCCGGGAGGGTCAGCAGTGATGCCAGCTCGCGGTAACCCGACCGGACGTGGAAATCACCGCGACGGACCAGCGCCGGGTCGAACGCCAGGCCCGCCGTCTCCAGCGCCGTCCGGTAGCCGTCGATCCGGGCCCGGCTGCACAGCACCCCGTCCGGCCCGCCGATCATCGCGATCCGGCGGTGCCCCAGCTCCACCAGGTGCCGGGTCGCGGTCAGGCCGCCCTGCCAGTTCGTGGCCCCGATCGAGGGCGTCTCCGGCCCGGGCGCGCCGGCCGGGTCGACCACGACCAGCGGGATGTCGCGGGCGCGCAGCTTCGCCAGCTGCCCGCCGGTGAAGTCGGAGCACACCGACACGATGCCGACCGGCCGCCGCGCCAGGACGCTTTCGAGCCAGCTCTGGCCCGGCGTGTGACGGCCCGACGATTCCGCCAGCACGACCGCCATTCCGTTTTCGCGGGCGACGTACTCGACCCCGCGGATGATTTCCAGCGCCCACGTGCTTTCGAGTTCGTGGAACATCAGTTCCAGCAACCGGGAACGGCGGGACCGTTCGTCGGCCCGGCGGCGGTAACCGTATTTCCCGATGACGGCTTCCACTCGTGCGCGGGTGCTTTCGGCGACGTCGGGACGACCGTTGAGCACTTTCGAAACGGTCGGCACGGAAACTCCGGTCTCGGCCGCGATCCGGGCGATGGTGACCCGGGACGCACAGGGCTCGGGATCGTCGGACTTCGTTGTCATGGAGGAGATTCTAGGTCATCGAAACCCGGTTTGACATACCTCGAAACTTTCGGACAAATGGAGGATGCGGATGCTGCGAAGAATTCCTATTAAACGCGCGCTCATGACCGCCGCGATCGTCGCGGGCATTGTCGTGGGGCAGGCGCCGGCCGCTTCGGCGTCGGTTCCGCTGAAAGCCATCACGCACAAGTACGTCGGCAGTGCCGTGGCGGCGCAGTACCTGGCGAACGAACCCGACTACCGGGCCGTCCTCACCCGTGAATTCGACAACGTGACGCCCGAGAACGAGATGAAATGGGGGACGGTCGAAGCCGTTCGCGGGCAGTACGACTGGTCGGGCGCCGACGCGATCGTCCGGTACGCGCAGGCGACCCACAAGACCGTCCGCGGCCACACGCTGGTCTGGCACTCCCAGCTGCCGGACTGGGTCGCCGCGCTGCCCGCCGACGAGCTGCGCCGCGTCCTGCGCGACCACATCACCACGGAGGTCAAGCGGTACAAGGGGAAGATCCGCGCCTGGGACGTCGTCAACGAGATCTTCAACGAGGACGGCACGCGCCGCGACACCGTCTTCCGGCAGAAGCTCGGCGACGGCTTCGTCGCGGACGTCTTCCGCTGGGCGCACGCGGCCGACCCGGCGGCGACGCTCTACATCAACGACTACAACATCGAAGGGATCAACCCGAAGAGCGACGCGGTGTACGACCTCGTCAAGACGCTCCGGCGGCAGGGCGTCCCGATCGGCGGCGTCGGGGTCCAGGCGCACCTGTCGATCCAGTACGGCTTCCCCGGCCAGTACCGCGAGAACCTGGCCCGGCTGACGAAGCTCGGCGTGGACGTCGCGGTCACCGAGGCCGACGTCCGGATCCCCACCCCGGCCGACGCGGCGAAGCTGGACACGCAGGCGAGCTACTTCGACCAGCTGTGGGACGGCTGCCAGGCGGTCCGGCGGTGCGTCGAGTTCACGACCTGGGGCTTCACCGACCGGCATTCGTGGGTGCCGGACGTCTTCCCGGGCGAAGGGGCGGCCTGCCTGTTCGACGAGAACCTGCAGCCGAAGCCGGCCTACCTGCGGATCAACCCCTGGTGAGTCCCGGCCGCAGGCCGCGGGCGGCGAGCGCCGCGAGGATCCGCGGCACCGCCGCCACGGTCGCCGGGCGGCCTTCGTGCATCAGCACGACGCCACCCGGCGCCACGCGGTCCGCCGCGGCGACGATCTCGTCCTCCGCAGCACCGGCCCAGTCGCGGGTGTCGACGGTCCACAGCACCTCGGTCAGCCCGTGCGCGGCCGCGGTCCGCGCCACCGACGGGTCCGTGTCGCCGTAGGGCGGCCGGAACAGCTCCGGGCGCACCCCGGTCAGCGAAACCAGGAGGTCCTGGGTCCGCCGGACCTCCTGGTCGCGCACCCGCGCGGAGACGCCGGTGAGGTGCGGGTGCGTCCACGTGTGGTTGCCGAGCACGTGCCCCGCCGCCGCGATCTCCCGGACCAGCGCCGGGTGCGCGGCGGCGTGCTCGCCCCACAGGAAGAAGGTCGCCCGGACCCCGCCGAGGGCGGCCAGCAGCGCCGGCGTCGTCGAAGGGTACGGGCCGTCGTCGAAGGTCAGCGCCACCGAGTCCACCCGGCCAAGGTCACCCGGCGGAACCCGCGAGGCAAGGACTTTCGGCGGGCTTTCGTCAGCGGGCCAGCGCGGCCAGCCGCTTCGGGGTGGGCCAGCGGACGTTCCACGCCCAGCCCAGCTTCTCGAACGCCCAGATCACCCGCGCGGAGACGTCGATCTGGCCGCGCAGCACGCCGTGGCGGGCCGACGTCGGGTCGGCGTGGTGGGTGTTGTGCCAGGACTCGCCCATCGACAGGATCGCCAGCGGCCAGAAGTTCGCCGACCGGTCGCGGCTGGCGAACGGGCGCTCGCCGATCATGTGGCAGATCGAGTTCACCGACCACGTCACGTGGTGCTGGAACGAGATCCGCGCCAGGCCGGCCCAGAGGAACGCCGTCAGCGCGCCCCACCACGACAGCGTGATCAGGCCGCCGAGCAGCGGCGGGAGCAGCAGGCTCAGCACCACCCACAGCGGGAAGAGCCGGTCGACGACGCGCATGTCGCGGTCGCCTGCCAGGTCGGGGGCGAAGCGGTCCACGTTGGTCTTGTCACGGCCGAAGAGCCAGCCCATGTGGGCGTGCCAGAAGCCGCGGGCGAGCGCGACCGGGGACGTGCCGAACAGCCACGGCGAGTGCGGGTCGCCCTCGCGGTCGGAGAAGGCGTGGTGCCGGCGGTGGTCGGCGACCCAGCCGATCACCGGGCCCTGCGCGGCGAGGCCGCCGGCGATGGCCAGCGCGATCCGCAGCGCCCGCTTCGCGCGGAACGCGCCGTGGGTGAAGTACCGGTGGTAGCCGATGGTGATGCCCAGCGTCGACACGACGAAGAACGCGCCGCCGATGGTGAGGTCGAGCCAGCTGACGCCCCAGCCCCAGAACACCGGGACGGCCGCGGCGAGCGCGAGGAACGGGACCAGCAGGAACGTCCGGATGGTGATCAGCTCGGCCACCGTCTGGCGGCCGGAGAGCACGGGTTTCGGGACGGAACGGGGAGCCTTCACGGAGGCTGTCATGCACTTCTCGTTTCGAGGTCGACGCGCGCGTGCGCGGGCAGCCGGGGAGCGGGAACACCCGGCGATCAACGGTCTGGGGCGGGCCGGGCGCGTCGCCGCTCCTGTCGGCGATGGCCTCGGTGGCCCCGGTCGGGAGTGGAACCGGCGGGACGCCGGCGTCCAAGGGGGTCTCCCGATGCGTCTCACGTTACCTGATCGTTGTGAACCCGCAGTGTGGCCGCGCACGAGAAAGGCCCCCGCCCCGGGGGGCGAGGGCCTTCGGTGCCTCGTGGCTCAGATGACGCTCACGCGCTGGGCCTGCGGGCCCTTCTGGCCCTGGCCGATCTCGAACTCCACGCGCTGGCCCTCATCGAGGGACTTGAAGCCGGTGCCCTGGATCTCGGAGTAGTGGACGAACACGTCCGGGCCCCCGCCATCCTGGGCGATGAAGCCGAAGCCCTTTTCGCCGTTGAACCACTTGACACTGCCCTGAGCCATACCAATACCTACTCTTTGTAGTGAGCCTGGACGCCCCGTTCGGACGCCCGGTCTCGCGACCATCCTTCCATTCCCGGTCCCGCGCGGCCAGCCCCGGTGGTCAAACTCCCCAATCGGGGCGCAGCGGCATGCCCATCCCGCCCTCGCGGTCGGTCCGCACGCCCAGGATCTGGTGCAGTTCGATCTCGCGTCGTTCGAAGGCCAGCCGGCAGGCCGCGAGGTACAGTGCCCACACCCGGCTGCGCCCGGCGCCGGCCTCGGAAACGGCCTCGTCCCAGTGCTCGTCGAGGTTCGCGCACCACCCGGCCAGGGTCAGCGCGTAGTGCTCGCGGAGGTTCTCCGAGTGCCGGACCTCCAGCCCGGCGTCGTGCATGGCCGTCATCAGCTCCCCGGGGGCCTCGAGCTCGCCGTCCGGGAAGACGTACCGGTCGATGAACCCGCGCGAGCGGTGGGCGACGCTGGTGTCCGGGTTGGTGATGCAGTGGTTGAGCAGCCGCCCGTGCGGCTTGAGCTTCTCGGCGAGGAACCGGAAGTAGCCGGGCACGTTGCGGGCGCCGATGTGCTCGGTCAGCCCGATCGAGGAGATCGCGTCGAACCCGGTCTCGGTGACGTCCCGGTAGTCCAGGTGGCGGATCTCGGCGCGGTCGGCCAGCCCGAGGGCGACGATGTTCTTCTGCGCCCACTGCGCCTGTTCACGCGAAAGGGTGACTCCGAGCGCCTCGACGCCGTAGTGCCGGACGGCGTGCGCGACCATGCCGCCCCAGCCGCAGCCCACGTCGAGCAGTTTCATGCCCGGCTGCAGGCCGAGCTTGCGGCAGACCAGGTCGAACTTGTGGTACTGCGCCTCCTCCAGGGAGGAGCCCGCCTCCGGGAACACCGCGCACGTGTAGGCCATCGACGGGCCGAGGACCAGCTCGTAGAACCGGTTGGACACGTCGTAGTGGCTGGCGATGGCCTCGCTGTCGCGGCCCTTCGAGTGCCGCAGCGCGGTCAGCCCGCGCCGGAACCGGCTCGGGTGCTCCTCGGCGGGCGGCTTGACCACGCGCAGGTGGCGCGGGCCGAGCTTGCGCAGCAGCCACAGCCGGTCGGCCGGGCTGAGCTGGTCGACCTGGGCCGCCAGCGCGTGCAGGGCGGTGTAGAGGTCACCGGTGACGTCGAGCGCGCCGGCGACGTACGCGCGGGCGAGGCCGAGGTCGCCGGGGGAAGACATCAGGTAGTCCAGGGCCAGCGGCGAGCGCACCTGGATCGCGACCGGCGCGTCGGCCGGGCCGCTGCTGCTGCCGTCGTAGGCGGTGATCGACACGGTCGCGCGGGGGCCGAGCAGGCGTTCGAAGACCTCGCCGACCGGGATGGTTGCCTGGTTCACGTTCGTTCCTTTCACCGGCGGCGGACGCATTTCTCGTAGAGGCCGAGCAGCCGCTCGGCCGGGTCGTAGGTCCGCTTGAGGTCCCGGTAGGTGTCGCCGTTGTAGAGCCGCCAGAACTCGTCTTCGGCGTAGAAGCTGTCCGAATAGAGCGACTTGTGCCCGCCCAGCCGGGTGACCTCGGCTTCGATCATCCGGTTGTGCACGCCGTCACGCTCGCCGGGGTCGAGCGGGACGGCCGACCAGAACCCGAAGTTGACGTACAGCGCTTCGGGGTCAAGCTCGTAGAGCGGCCAGCGCACGCCGCCGGGGCGCTGCCGCAGCGGGCAGATCCACACGGGGCTGATCGGGATCTCCCGTTCGAAGAACTCCAGGAACTCCGCGGCGCGCCCGATCGGGACCTCGATGTCCTGCACGATCGTCTCCTCCGGCGGGAGGCGCCGCAGCTTGAGCAGCCGCTCGGCGATCTTGAACCGGCGGTCGAGCGCCACGGCCTTCCAGTACACCGACGACCGCAGGAACCGGCGGCCGAGCAGCAGCCGCGGCAGCCGGTGCTGGACACCGAACGCACGCGAGCACCAGAACCAGTCGGTGTCCCAGCGCCAGAGGTAGGCGCGGACGGTGAGGTGGTCCGTTTGACGTCGCTGGATCGAGCGGTAGTAGATGTCCAGCCAGGTGTAGTCGCTCGTCGCGGGCGCGGTGTCGGTGAACTTCGCCAGGGTCAGGTACAGCTCGTCGGGGCCGAAGATCGTGCCGTCGACGAAGTCGTGCTCGCCGCTGTCGCAGGCTTCGGCCAGCGCGCGGAAGTAGCTGTCCCGGTCGTGGTGGCGGACGTGCCGGAGCTCGACGAACGGCTTGACCGGCTCGAGCAGGATCTTCAGCCGCAGCGCGTAGCCGAGGGTGCCGTAGGAGTTGGGGAAGCCGCGGAAGAGGTCCCGGTGCTCGTTGTCCGGCGTGGCGACGACGATCCGCCCGTCCCCGGTGAGCACTTCGAGCTCGAGCACCGACTCGTGCGGCATGCCGTTGCGGAACGACGAGGACTCGATGCCGAGGCCGGTGACGGCACCGCCGAGGGTGATGGTCTTCAGCTGCGGGACGACCAGCGGCATCAGCCCGTGCGGCAGGGTGGCGTCGACGAGCTGTTCGTAGGTGACCATCCCTTCGACATCGGCGGTGCGGCTCTCGGGGTCGACGCGCAGCACGTGGGTGAAGCCGGAGACGTCCAGCCCGGGGTGCTTCGCGGCGGCGCGGGAGCGGAAGAGGTTGGAGGTCCGCTTGGCGAGCCGGATCGTCGCTTGGCCGGCGATGGCGGTGAGCTGCCGCCGCACCGCGTCGACGCGGGCTTCGTGTTCGGGGAACGGCGGGGCTTCCGGCACCCCGGCCTGATCGATGGTCACGTGGTCGATCCTGCCTCACGCCGACGGCGGGCGCACCGTGCCGTCCGGGCGGGCTTTCGCGGCCTGTCCCGGGTGGTGGGAACGGTTCAGGCGACGCCCCTCGGCGGGTGTCCGCTTCGAGGAGATCCGCCGCCGCGGCCCGGAACGCCCCGATCTTCGGCAGCCGGTAGCGGTTCCGGCTGCCACGCTCTAAAATGTCATCGAAAGGATGACATTCGACAGGTCGCCGGATCGATGACGGCGATCGCCGGGGTTGATCGCGGTGGTGACCGGGTATCCGGCGCTCGGACCGCGGGGATCCCGCGGCCGGATGGGGAAAGCGAGGCGGCGTTGAGCATTCTGATCGATTTCGGGCGCGATACGGAGTTCTCGTTCGAGCGGGGGTTGCGCGGGTACGTCGCCGCGGTGGCCCGCGCGGTGGGGGTCGGGCTGGAGTCCTGCACACTGGACGCGGGCACCCCCGCGGCGGCGTACATCGCGCTCGACTGGCGGCTCAGCCGGTTCGCCGAACACGACCTGGCCCTGGTGTGGGACGAAGCGAACGGCTGGGCGGCCGCGATCGAAGACTCGGGCGGCGCGACCGTGCTGACCTACCTGGGCGGCGAAGTGCTCCCCGAACCCCGCGCGGTGGTCCGCTTCCTGGCGGCGGTCCGCGCCGGCGATCCCGACGCCGGAACCCTGGAGGCACCCGAGCTCCGCGAGCCGGGCCGGCACGAGGAACTCCTGGGGACACTGGCCCCGAGCTGATCATCTGCGGCACACTGGGGCGGGTGCTGACGGCGGAAACCGCGGTGGACCGGAAAGTGCCGCGCGAGCCGCGGATCTCCCCGGACGGCCGGTGGGTGGTGTACGTCGCCGCCCCGGTGGGCCGGGCCGGCCGGCTCCCCGTGAGTGAGTTGTGGCTCATCCCTTCCGATGGCAGCGCGACGCCTCGGAGGCTTGCGGCCGGCGCGGTCGCGGAGGATCACGCGCCGCGGTGGGCGCCCGATTCCGGCTCGGTGTTCTTCCTCTCGGACCGCGCGAACCGGGGGACGGCGCAGCTCTACCGCATCGGCCTCGGCGACGGCGAGCCCGAGCGGTTCACCGAGTGGCCGGCCGGGATCAGCGGCCACATCCCGCTGCCGGCGGCGGTGGTGCTGATCGCACCGGATCCTCAGGAGCCGCTGGGTGATCCCCGGGTGCGCACTGTCGGACGAGCTGAGAGCGGGCGTGGTGGACCTGAAGCTCGTTCGGGCGATCTGGAGAATCGCTGGGACTCCGCGGCCCGCCCCGATCGGCTCTGGCTGCTCGACCTCCGCGCCGCCGGCATCAAGCCACTCGGCGACCTCGGCCGCCGGCACGTCCGGGAAGTCGCCGTCCGGCCCGACTTCGCCACCCTCGCCGTCCTCACCTGGTCCTGTGCCGATCGCGAACCCGGCGTCTTCGACCCCGGCCTCCACTTCGTCGACCTCGCCACCGGCGAGACCCACGACCAACCCACCCCGCCCCTCGAGGCGTCCCACCCGGCCTGGTGGCACGACGGCACCACCTGGCACCTCGCCCACCTCGGCCTGACCCCGCCCGGCCTCATCGGCGGCACCGCGGTCTTCGACAACGGCGACAACCTCACCGCCGGCCTGGACGCCTGCCCGATCGAACTCACCCAGGTCGACACCGGCCCACCCCTCGCCCTCTTCGCCGAAGGCCTGGACACGACCGTCCGCCGCGGGACGACCGAGATCGCCCGCGTCCACGGCACCTCCCTCACCGCGAGCCCGGACGGCGCCACGATCGCGCTCGTCGCGAGCACCGGAACCGGACCCGAGGAGATCCACGCCGGCCCGCCGCACCGCCTGAACCGCGTCAGCGCACCCGCCCCGCCGGGCACCTGGGGCACCCAGCACCGCCTCGCCTACCGCGCCCCGGACGGCCTGGACCTCGACGGCCTCCTGATCCTGCCGCCCGGCACGACGAAGGCCGATGGCCCGTTCCCGCTCGTCACCCTCGTCCACGGCGGTCCGTACGACCGCTACGCCGACCGCTTCCACCTCGGCTGGTACCCCTCCGGCCAGTGGCTCGCCGCGGCCGGGTTCGCGGCGTTCCTCCCGAACGCGCGCGGCGGACTGGGCCACGGCCACGCTTTCGCGTCCGCCGTCGCCGGGGACGTCGGCGGTGGCGAGTTCGCCGACGTCCTCTCCGGCATCGACCTCCTGGTCGAAGACGGCGTCGCCGACGAAGCCCGGCTCGGCATCGGCGGCTGGAGCCACGGCGGGTTCTTCGCCGCCTGGGCGGTCACGCGAACCGACCGCTTCAAAGCGGCCGTCGTCGGCGCCGGCGTCATCGACTGGCCGCTCCTGGCCGCGACCGGCGAGCACTCCCGGTTCGAAGCCGCACTGGGCGGCCGGGAGAACAGCCCGATCACGCACGCGGCGAACATCCGCACACCCGTCCTCATCCTGCACGGCGAGGACGACACGAACGTCCCGCTCTCGCAGGCCGAACTCCTGCACCACGCCCTCGGCGACCGCCCGCACGAGTTCGTCGTCTACCCGCGCGAGGGCCACTCGATCCGCGAACGCGGCCACCAGATCGACGTCCTGAACCGCACGCGCGACTGGTTCTCAGACCTGCTCGCCTAACTTGAACTCCGCCGAACCGGCGCTGAAGGAGAACCCGTCCGCTCCGATGGTGACGTCGGCCTCGCGCGGCTCGGCCCGGGCGACGACCGGGGCCACCGCACCGGCCAGGTCCAGCACCACCGACGCGTCGGTGTACCAGCTGGGCACCACCGGGTTGCCCCACCAGTCGCGGCGCTGGTTGTCGTGGACGTCCCACGTGATCACCGGGTTGTCCGGGTCGCCGGTGTAGTAGTCGTGCGTGTAGATCTCGATGCGGTGCCCGTCCGGATCCCGGACGTACAGGTAGAACGCGTTCGACACGCCGTGCCGGCCCGGGCCACGTTCGATCATGCCCGGCTTGCGCAGCGCGCCGAGGTGGTCGCAGATGTGCAGGATCTGGTGCCGTTCGTGCGAGGCGAACGCGATGTGGTGCAGCCGCGGGCCGTCGCCGCCGGTCAGGGCGACGTCGTGCACCGTCGGCTTGCGGAACATCCAGGCCGCGTACACCGTGCCCTCGTCGTCCTGGATGTCTTCCGAAACGCGGAAACCCAAGCCCTCGTAGTACCTCCGGGCCGCCGGGACGTCGGGGGTGTCCAGGTTGAAGTGGTCCAAACGCGACAGTGCGCCGGCACCGTGGACGTCGTAGCGCTGCGTGAACCGCTCGACGTGCTCGGCCTCGTGGAAGAACTCGACCGGGAACCCGAGCGGGTCGATGACGCGCACCGCCTCGCCGATCCCGCGCGTCGCCCCCGCCGCCCGCCGCTCGACCCGGCAGCCGAGCGAGCGGTAGTACGCGTCGGCCAGATCGAGATCGGCCGCACTCCGGACGCGGTAGGCGAGCACCGCGAGAGCGGCCGTCGGCCCCTTCCGCAGGATCAGCGAATGGTGCAGGTACTCCTCGAACGCCCGGAGGTACAACGCGGAAGAGTCTTCGTGGGTGACGACGAGCCCGAGCACGTCGACGTAGAAGGCCCGGGACGCGGCGAGGTCGGTGACGACGAGCTCGGCGTACGCGCAGCGGAGGACGTCCGGCGGGGTGGCGGTCATGACTGTCCCTTTCGGACGCTCCCGAACCGGGCGGTGTGCACCGGCCCGAGCGAGACGTGGATGGCCTGCTGGTGGGTGTAGAAGTCGAGCGAGCGGTAGCCGCCTTCGTGGCCGAGGCCGGACGCCTTGACCCCGCCGAACGGCGTCCGCAGGTCGCGGACGTTGTGCGAGTTCAGCCAGACCATCCCGGCTTCGACCGCCTGCGCGAAGGTGTGCGCCCGCGTCAGATCGGCCGTCCAGAGGTAGGCGGCCAGCCCGTACTTGACGTCGTTGGCCAGCGCCAGGGCTTCGGCTTCGGTGTCGAACGGCGTCAAGGCGACGACCGGTCCGAAGATCTCCTCCTGGAAGATCCGTGCGGACGAAGGAACATCCGCGAACACCGTCGGCGCGACGTAGTTCCCACTGTCCAAACCGGACGGACGGCCGCCGCCGGCGAGCAGCCGGCCCTCGGACTTGCCCAGCTCGACGTACCGCATCACCTTTTCGTAGTGCTCGGGGTGGACGAGCGCGCCGACCTCGGTGGCCGGGTCGTGCGGATCCCCGACGACGATGTTCGCCGCCCGCTCGGCGTACCGGGCGCAGAACTCGTCGTAGATCGGGCGCTCGACGAGGATCCGGCTGCCCGCGGTGCAGCGTTCGCCGTTGAGCGAGAAGACGCCGAACAACGTCGAGTCGAGTGCGGCGTCGAGGTCCGCGTCGGCGAAGACGATGGCCGGGGACTTGCCGCCCAGTTCCATCGACATGCCCTTGAGGTGCGCCGCGCAGTTGCGGTAGATCGTCTGCCCGGTCGTGGTCTCTCCGGTGAAGGAGATCAGCGGGACGTCAGGGTGCTTGACGAGCGCGTCGCCCGCTTCCTCGCCGAAGCCGTTGACCAGGTTGAAGACGCCGTCGGGCAGGCCCGCGTCGGCGAAGATCCGCGCCCACAGGCTCGCCGAAAGCGGGGTGAACTCGGCCGGCTTGAGCACCACCGTGCAGCCCGACGCCAGGGCGGGCGCGAGCTTCCAGCTCTCCAGCATGAACGGCGTGTTCCACGGCGTGATCAGCCCGGCGACCCCGACCGGCTTGCGGTGCACGTAGTTCACCTGCCGGCCCGGCACCTGGTAGGTGTCGTCGGCCTGCGCCACGACGAGGTCGGCGAAGAACCGGAAGTTCTCGGCCGCGCGCTGGGCCTGCCCGAGCGCCTGGGTGATCGGCAGGCCGGTGTCGAACGTCTCCAGCTCGGCCAGCCGCCGGTCCTGCGCTTCGACGGCGTCGGCGATCTTGTTCAGGATCCGCGCGCGGGCCCGGGGCAGCAGCCGCGGCCACGGCCCGTCGGTGAACGCCTTCCGGGCCGCCGCAACGGCCCGGTCGACGTCCTCGGCCTGGCCCGCGGCCGCGGTGACGTACGGGGTGTTGGACACCGGGTCGAGCACGTCGAACGTCTTGCCCGAGACGCTGTCGACGAGCTCACCGCCGATGTAGTGCTTGAGCTCGCCCGGCAGTCCTTCCGGGACGTAGTGGGTCATCGCTTCCCTTCCACGGTAAAGCCGTCGGCCGGCGAGAGGTACTTTTCGCCTTCGGCCATCAGTTCGGTGATGCGGGCGACGCCCTTTTCGGTCGGCGTGATCAACGGCGGCCGGACGTGCCCGGACGCGATCAGCCCGCGCTGTTCGAGGACCCACTTGCCCGGCGCCGGGTTGGTCTCGACGAACAGCAGGTCGACCAGCGGGTGCAGGCCGTAGTGGATCTCCCGCGCCCGCTCGTGGTCGCCGGACTGCCACGCGGTGTACATCTCCGCGCACGCGGCCGGGGCGATGTTGGCCGTGGCGCTGACGAACCCGGCGCCGCCGAGGGCCAGCAGCGGCAGGCAGAGCAGCTCGATCCCGGACCACACCAGCAGCTCGCGCCCGCAGAGGTGCAGCACGCGGGAGAAGTGCTCGAAGTCCTTCGTCGTCTCCTTGATCCCGACGAAGTTGTCGCACGACCGGAACAGGCGCGCGACCGTCTCGGGCGCGAGGTCGACCGCGGTCCGGCTCGGCACGTTGTAGGCGACGATCGGCAGGTCGGGGAACTCGCGGCAGACCGTGCGGTACCAGACGAACAGTGCGTCCTGCGTCGGCCGCGCGTAGTACGGCGTGATGACCAGCGCCGCGTCGATGCCGGCGTCCCGCGCCAGCGCGGTCAGCTCCAGGGTCTCGTCGAGCTTCGCCGAGCCGGTGCCCGCGGCGATCGGGACGCGGTCGCCGACTTCGGCGGCCACAGTCCGGATCGCCTCGGCGCGCTCGGCGACCGTCTGCGAACCGGGTTCACCGGTGGAGCCGCCGATGGAGATGCCGTGCGAGCCGGCCGCGAGCTGCCAGCGCACCAGGTTCTTCAGGCCGTCGTGGTCGACGGCGCCGTCGGCGGTGAACGGCGTCATCAGCGGCGCGATCGACCCGCGGACGGCCTGGGGGTCGGAGCGGAAGCGCATGGGGTTCCTTCCTGGGTCAGGGGTGGCGGTGGGCGAGGAACGCGTCCAGGGTGGCCAGCCGGTGGGCGCGGACGGCCTGTTCGACGTCGGCCGCCGGAGCGCCGTCGCCGAGCAGGCCGAGGATGTGCTCGTGTTCGGCCACCGACTGCCGGGCGCGGCCGGGGACGAAGCTGAACGTCGAGGTGCGCAGGCCGCTCAGCCGATCCCAGCCGCGCCGGACCAGGTCGAGGACCTGCGGGTTGGGGCAGGCACCGAACAGCACGGCGTGGAAGTCGCGGTTGAGCGCGGTGAACCGGGCCGGCTCGAAGTGCCCGAGGCAGCCGGTCAGCTCGGCGTTCAGCGCCCGGGCCTCGGCCAGGGCGCCGGGCGGGAGCACCGGCGCGGCCAGCGCGGCCGCGTAGCCCTCGACGAGCGCGAGGGTCTGCATGGTGTGCTGGTACTCGCGTTCGTCGACCATCGCGACCTGCGCGCCGACGTGCCGTTCGAACGTGACGAGCCCTTCGGCCTCCAGCAGCCGGATGGCTTCGCGGATCGGCACGACGCTGACGCCGAGCTCGTGCGCGAGCTGGCCGAGGACGAGCCGGTAGCCGGGGGAGAAGGTGCCGTCGGCGATCCGGGCCTTGATCCACTCGTAGGCGATCCGTGACTTGCTCATCGCGGTGCCGTTCACCGTTTCGCGAGCCATGCGGCGTACCTCCCGCGCCAGTGCTCGTCCATCGGGTAGAGGCCTTCGACGCGCTCGCCCGCGGCGACCTGCTCGGCGATGAACGTCTCCTGCAGCTCCTGCTCGATCGCCGCGTCGACGACCTCTTCGACGAGGTCGGGCGGGATGACCAGGACGCCGTCGCCGTCGCCGACGATCACGTCGCCCGGGCAGACGGCCGCGCCGCCGCAGGCGATCGCGACGTCGACGTCCCACGGCACGTGCCGCCGGCCGAGCACCGCCGGGTGCGGCCCGGCGTGGTAGGTGGGGATGTCCAGAGCGGACACCGCGGCGAGGTCGCGGACGCCGCCGTCGGTGACGATCCCGGCGGCGCCGCGCACCTGCGCCCGCAGCGCGAGGATGTCGCCGACCGTGCCGGTGCCGCGTTCGCCGCGGGCTTCCATGACCAGGACCTCGCCGGGGCCGAGGCTGTCGATCGCCCGCTTCTGCGCGTTGTAGCCGCCGCCGCGGGACTTGAACAGGTCTTCGCGGTAGGGCAGGTACCGCAGGGTCCGCGCGCGGCCGGTCAGCCGGGCCCCGGGCCGCGTGGACGTCAAGCCGTCGATCGATACCGCGTTGTACCCGCGCTTGCGCAGCTGGGCGGACAGCGTCGCGGTGCCGACGGATTCGAGGCGCCGCTTGAGGTCCGCGGTCAGCGCGAAGTCCGGTGTGGACGTTCCGTAGGCGTCCGCGCGCTGCTGGTCGTCCACGCGAGGGAGGGCGCCGTACGGTCCGAAGGGGACGGTCCCTTCGGTGATCGGCGTGACCAGCCGGCCGGTGCTGTGCCCGGCGGTGTCGACCTCTACTTCGACGACGTCGCCGGGGATGGCGACCGACGCGCCCGCGGGCGTGCCGGTCAGGACGACGTCGCCGGGGTCGAGGGTGATCAGCTGGGAGAGGTCCGCGACCAGCCGGCCGAAGCCGAACAGCAGGTCGCCGGTGGTGTCCTCCTGGACCAGCTCGCCGTTGAGCCACGTCCGCAGCCGCAGCGCGGCCGGGTCGACGTCGGTGGCGGGCAGCACCGCCGGGCCGAGCGGGGTGAAGCCGTCGCCGCCCTTCGTGCGCAGGTTGCTGCCCTTGTCGGCGTAACGGAGGTCGTAGACGCCGAAGTCGTTGGCGGCGGTGACCCCGCCGACGTAGGACCAGCCGTGCTCGGGGGAGACCCGGCGGGCGGTGCGGCCGATGACCAGCGCGATCTCGCCTTCGAAGCCCAGCAGCTCGGTGCCCGCCGGCCGTTCGAGGGCGGCGCCGCTCGCCGCGACGGACGTCGAGGGCTTGAGGAAGTACGACGGCTGCTCGGGCACCCGGCCGCGCTGGGCGGCGCGGGAGCGGTAGCCGATGTGCAGCGCGATGATCTTGCCGGGCCGCTGCGGAAGGGTCGTCATCCGTGGTCCTGCCTGCCGGTTCGGAGAAGGTATCTCAAATGATATACGATCTGCGGCGTGGGGAAACCCCCTTTCACCCGCCGTAGTGGAGCCAGACCGACTTGACTTCGGTGTACGCGTCGAGCGCCCAGGGGCCCATTTCGCGACCCCACCCGGACGCTTTGTAACCACCCCAGGGCGCGGCCATGTCCGGGATCGGCGGCATGTTGACGAAGACCGCGCCGGCCCGGATGCCGTCGGCGTACCGCTGGGCGGTGCGGAGGTCGCGCGTCCACACCGTCGCGGCGAGGCCGTACTCGGTGTCGTTGGCGCGGCCGAGGAGCTCGTCGCCGTCGTCGTACGGTGTCACGGCGAGGACCGGGCCGAAGATCTCCTCGCGCATGATGGCCATGTCGTCGCGGACGCCGGCGAACAGCGTCGGGGTGTAGAAGTAGCCGTCGCGCTCGACCGCGGTGCCGCCGGTGATCAGGTCGGCACCCTGCTCGCGGCCGGTGCCGACCAGGAAGTCCACGTGCTCCCGGTGCTTCTCGGACACCAGCGGGCCGAGCTGCGTGGCCTCGTCGGTGCCCGGGCCGAGCCGCAGGCCTTCGAGGCCGCGCGCCATCTTCTCGACGAACTCCTGTTCGCGCTTGCGGTCGACGTAGAAGCGCGTGTAGGCGGCGCAGACCTGGCCGGTGTTGAGCGTCGCGCCGGCGAGGTTGCCCGCGACGGCGGCGTCGATGTCGGCGTCGGCCGCGATGATGCTCGGGGCCTTGCCGCCGAGTTCGAGCGTGAGCCGCTTGAGGTTGGACGCCGCGCTCGCCGCGGTGATCAGCTTCCCGACCGCGGTCGAGCCCGTGTAGGAGACGTGGTCGACGTCCACGTGCTCGGTCAGCAGGGCGCCGACCGCGCCGTCGCCGGTGACGAGGTTGACCACGCCCGCCGGGATCCCGGCTTCGTGGACCAGCTCGACCAGGCGGATGCTGGTCAGCGGCGTCACCTCGCTGGGCTTGATCACCACCGTGTTGCCGGTGGCCAGCGCCGGCGCGAGCTTCCAGGCGAGGATCATCAGCGGGAAGTTCCACGGCGTGATCAGCGCGTTCACCCCGACCGGCTCGCGGCGCGTGTAGTGCAGGGTGTCGGGGAAGGACACGGGGTTGGTCGTGCCCTGCAGCTTCGTCACCCAGCCCGCGAAGTAGCGGAAGTGCTCCGCCGCGCCGGTCACGCTCACCTGCCGGGACACGCCGATCGGCTGCCCCTGGTCGAGCGTCTCCAGCCGCGCCAGCTCCTCGTGGTGCCGCTCGACGAGGTCGGCCAGCCGGAACAGCAGCGCGGCCCGCCGCACGGGGAGCAGCCCGGCCCATTCGGGCGCGCTGAGTGTGCGCCGAGCGGCGGCCACAGCGGCGTCGACGTCGGCCTTCGCCGCGGTGCCGACCTCTTCGAGCACCTTGCCGGTGGCCGGGTCACGCGTCGGGATGACACCGCCGCCGGCTTCGGTCCACTGTCCGTCGATGCACAGGCGTGTCGCCATCCCGGGTTCCTCCTCGGCCTTCGGTGAGCCGAGTATCGGGCGCCGGGTGGCCGCGGGTCTTGTCCGCTCACGCATGCCCGTTGACCGACCGCGAAGGGATGCGTCCCGCACGGCCGGGCGCGCGCCAGGCTGGGGCGCATGGACGTGATCGTGGTGGGTGCCGGCTCGGCCGGTTCGGTGGTGGCGCGGCGGCTGGTCGACGCGGGCGCGGCGGTGACGTTGCTGGAAGCGGGTGGTCCCGACGGGAACCCCGCCATCCACGACCCGGCCCGGGCCGGGGAACTGTGGCACGGTCCCGAGGACTGGGACCTGTACACGGTCCCGCAGCCGCACGCGGGCGGCCGGCGGCTGCACCTGCCGCGGGGTCGCGTGCTCGGCGGGTCGCACGCGCTCAACGCGATGATCTGGGTCCGCGGCGCGCCCGCGGACTACGACGGCTGGGGCCTGCCCGGCTGGAGCTGGGCCGACGTCGAGCCGGTGTTCGCGCGGATCGAGAAGGACCTCCTGGAGGTCGTGCCGAACGAGCCGCTGCACCCGATCCAGCGGTCCATAGTGGACGCCTGCGTCTCGGCCGGGCTGCCGCTGAACCCGGACTACAACAGCGGATCCCCGGACGGCGTCTCCGTCGAGCAGATCACCGTGCGCGACGGAAAGCGTTTCACCACTTGGCACGCCTACGGCCTTCCGGTGGCTTCGCGGATGACTGTCCACACGGGAGCTTTGGTGGAGCGGCTGGTCTTCTCGGGCTCCCGGGTGACCGGGGTGGTGGCGACGATCGACGGCGTGGTGCGGGAGTTGCCGGCCGACCTGGTGGTGCTCGCCGCGGGTGCCCTGGCCTCGCCCGCGATCCTGCTCCGCAGCGGCGTCGGCCCGGCGGACGAGCTGCGCGCGCTCGGCATCGACGTCGTCGCGGATCTCCCGGGAGTGGGCCGGAACCTGCACGATCACCTGCTCTCGCCGGTCGTCTTCACGACTTCGCGGGAGGTGGAACCGCCGGTGTCCGGCCGGTCGGTGACGCAGGTGCACTGGTTCTGGCGCAGCCGCCCGGGCCTGGCGGTGCCGGACACGCAGCCGATCTGCTTCAGCGTGCCGATGTACGAACCGTGGATGTCCGGGCCGCCGACCGGGTTCTCGCTGATGGCGGGCATGGTGACGCCGGCGAGCCGGGGCAGCCTGCGGCTGGCCCCGGACGGCTCGCCGCTGATCGACCTGGGGGCGCTGTCCGCGCCGGCCGACTTCGAGAGCCTGGTGGCGTCGGTCGAGCAGTGCCTCGCGGTCGGCCGGGAACCGGCGCTCGCTTCGGATTGGGGTGCCCGGCCGCTGTATCCGGGCCCGGCGGACGACGTCCGCGAGTACGTGCGGCGGACGGCGATCACGTACCACCACCAGGTCGGGACGTGCCGGATGGGCACCGGCGACGACGCGGTCGTGGACCCGCGGCTGGCGGTGCACGGACTCGAGGGACTGGTCGTCGCGGACGCGTCGGTGCTGCCCCGGGTGACGACGGGCAACACCAACGCGCCGGCGGTCCTGGTGGGGGAGCGGGCCGCGCGCTTCATCCTCGGGTGAGCAGGCGGCGCAGCCACGAAGACCGGGCCGCCAAGGCTGCCCGCGTCACCTCCGTGTCCGGGGCGAACCGGTCGAAGCCGTGGTGGGCGTCCGCCCAGACGTGCAGCTCGGTCGGTACCCCCGCCTGGGCGAGCCGCTGGGCGTACGTCACGTCCTCGTCGCGGAACAGCTCCGCCCCGCCGACCTCCACGAACGCCGGCGGCAGCCCGCTCAGGTCCGCCATCCGAGCCGGGGCCGCGTACGGGGACGTCCGCCCGTTCAGGAGACTGCGCCAGCCGAAGTCGTTGGCCTCCCGGGTCCACACGAGATCCGGGAGGTCCGCCGACGTCCGGTCGTCGAGCATCGGGCACAGCAGGAGCTGACCCGCCAACGCCGGCCCGCCGCGGTCCCGCGCGAGCAGCGCGACGCCCGCGCTCAGCCCGCCGCCCGCGCTGCCGCCACCGACGATCAACCGGGCGAAGGCGAACTCCGAGGCGAACCACTCGAGACCCGCGTAGCAGTCCTCGAGTGGCGTGGGGTGCGGGTGTTCGGGTGCGAGCCGGTACTCGACCGTCGCGCAGACGAACCCGAACTCCTCGATCAGCGCCACCAGCCGGGGCAGGTCGGCGAACCGGTCATCCAGCACCATCCCGCCGCCGTGGATGCTGTAGAGCCCGGGCGCGTCCGGCCGCGCGAGCCGGGGCCGCAGGACCGTGACGACCACCCCGCCGTCGAGGACGTGCTCCGACCACACGATGTCGCGGTCGCCGATCGCCTCCGCCGGGGTGAGGTTCTCCGCGCGGACGGCGGCGCGGACTTCGGCCAGAGTCTCGGCGGAGAGGTTCACGGGCCCTCCGGATCGACCGCGTCGCGGTCCGCCCAGAACGGCTCCACCAGGGCGCGCAGTTCGGCCGCGCCCACTTTGTCCACCAGCGCGACCGCCGCCAGGTTGTCGGTGAGCTGCTCGACGCTGGTGGCGCCGAACAACGTCGTCGTGTTCGCCGGGTGCGTGAGGGTGAAGGCCAGGCACAGCTGGGCCGGCGTCGCCCCGACGCTCGCGGCGGCCTTCGCGAGCCCGGCCGCCGAGTCCGCGATCCGCTGCCGGACGTCGCCGGGGTCCCGGCCGACCTGGCGCCCGCCCTTCCCAAGCAGCACCCCGCCCTCGAAGACGTCGGACGCCTGCAGCGAAACACCGAGGGAGAACACCGAGGCGAACGGGTCACCGTCCGGAATGGACCGGCGCGCGACGCTGTACTTGAGCTGCGCGATCGCCGGCCCGGGGACGCCGTCCGCGACGGCGAAGCCGTGCACCGCCTTGATCGCCGGCGCCGACCAGTTGTTGACGCCCCACTGTCCGATCAGGCCGGCCGAGTGCAGTTCGGCGAGGTCGGTGACGAGAGCGTGCAGGTCGGTGTCGTCGCGCCGCAGGTCGCCGAGGATGACGAGGTCGGCGTGCGAGACACCGGCGCGGAAGAAAGCGTTCTCCAGCTGGGCGCGCAAGCTGTGCTCGGGGTAGCCCTCGAGCCACAGCTTCGCCGACAGGAGGTAGTCCTCCCGGCGCAGGCCGGCGGCCCGGACCATGGCGGAGAACAGCACGTCGGTGAACACGGGCGGGCTGCCGGGCAGGCCGTACACGCCGACGTCGAAGAGGCTGATCCCGGCGTCGACGGCCGTCTGCAGCAGCGAAACGGCCTCGCGGAAGTCCATCCGGTCGTAGGTGTGCCACGAGCCGAGGGACAGGACGCCGGTGAGCGGGCCGTCGCGGCCGATGCGGCGCTGGGGGATGCGCACGGGAACTCCTAGGGAAGTCGGGGATCGATGACGGCTTTGAGCTCGCCGAGGCGGGACATCGACTCGACGGCGGCGGACGCGCCGGCCAGTCCGACCGGCGCGCTGAACAGCTCCGCCCAGGGCATCCGCGCGGAGAAGGCGCGGAAGAACTCGACCGAGCGGTGGTAGTCGGCGATGTCGCCGTTGAGCGAGCCGGCGATCGTCAGCTCCTTGCCCATCACCGTGCCCAGCGGCACCGGGGAGGGTGCCGGACCGGTCGACCCGACGATCGCGACCGTCCCGCGCTGGGCGGCGAACGCGACGGCTTCCGCGCCGACGGTCGGGCCGCCGGCGAAGTCGAAGACGTGGTCCGCGCCGCGGCCGCCGGTCAGCTCGCGCACGCGCTCGACGCGTTCGTCCGGAGTGGACTCGACGGACACGGTCGCGGTGGCCCCGAACCGTTCGGCCACCGCCAGCCGGTCGTCGGGGCCGCCGATCGTGATCACCGTCCCGGCGCCGCAGAGGCGTGCGACCGCCGTGGCGAACACGCCGAGCGCGCCGGCGCCCTGGACGACGACGGTCGCGTTCGGACGGATGCCGCCGGACCGCGCGACCGCCCGCAGCACGGTTTTGCCCGCGCAGCCGGACATCGACGCCCACGTGTCCTCGACGTCGTCCGGCAGCAGGAGCTTCGCCGCGCCCGGCGTGACGTAGCAGTACCGCGCCAGCCCGCCGGTGGCGTAGGGGAACCGATCCGATCGCTGGAGGAAGCCGTAGCCGCGGCTTTCGCACGCGACTGGCTCCCGCAGGATCGTGCAGCCGTGACACTTCCCGCACGTCGATTCCGACCAGCCGATCCGGTCGCCGCTCCGGATCTCCCGGCCGAGCGTGTCGGTCGTCCCGGGTCCGGTGGCGACGACTTCGCCGACCATCTCGTGTCCCAGCACCATCGGCAGCATGCCGGGCAGGCTCATCTGCCCGGTCCACAGGTGGACGTCGGTGCCGCACAACGTCGTGCAGGTGAGCCGGACGAGTGCCGCGCCGGGCTCCGGTTCGGCCGGGAGGGGCAGCTCGCGCAGTTCGAGGGGCGCGTGGTGGCCGGTGAGGACGGCGGCCTCCGTATGGGTGGGCAGAGCCATCTTTTTAGTCTACAGTCGTGGAAGAAAAAGTCCAGGGCCGGGAGGAAACCATGACGGCACAACGCATCCGGCCGGCGGACCTGGTGGTCCACGGGGGCCGGGTCCAGACGTTCGACGCCGTGGGCACGGTGGTGGACGGCCTGGCCGTGCGGGACGGCCGCATCGCCGCCGTCGAGGACGTCACCGGCCACATCGGACCGGACACCGAGGTGCTCGACCTCGCCGGCCGCACGGTGCTGCCCGGCATCAACGACGCGCACCTGCACGCCACCTGGCTCGGCGCGCGCTGGCCGCACCCGCTGCTCGGCGCGCCGCACGAGGAAACGCCGGTGGTGACGGCCGAAGACCGCCGGGCCGCCATCCTGCGCGCCGGGGACGTCTGCGCGGCGCTCGGCATCACCAGCTACACCGAACCCGGGCTCGGTCCTGGCGAGACCGGGTGCTTCTCGGCGGAAGTCCTCGACGAGTACGCGGCTCTGCACCGCGAAGGCCGGCTGCGGGCGCGCGTCACCGTGCTGCGCCTGTTCGGCCTCTTGGACGGCGCCAGTTCGCTGGCGGGTTTCACGCGTGGCCTCGCCACTCCGGTGCCGGACGCGGATCCGGAATGGCTCGCCGTCCCCGGCGTCAAGATCTTCGCCGACGGGATCCCGCCGATGCGCACGGCGTGGACGCACCACTGCTACGCCGACGGCACGCACGGTGCCCTGCTCGTCGACGGCCCCGGCGACGACGAACGCGCGGCCGCCCTGGCGGCGATGATCTCCTCGGCGCACGACGCCGGGCTGGTCGTCGGCGTGCACGCGACCGGCGAACGCAGCATCGAGGCCGCGCTGGAGCACCTGCGGGCCGGCGACCACATCGTGCACGGCGACCTCGTCACGCCCGCGCAGCTGCGGCGGATGGCTTCGCGACGAGTCGGCCTGACCACGCAACCGGTCATCGCCACCGCGATGCGGCCGATGGTCGCCACGGCGCTCGGCGACGACGTCGCCGCGAAGGCCTGGCCGCTGCGGGACATCCTGGACGCCGGGATCCAGCTCACCCTCAGCAGTGACGCGCCGGTCGTCACACCCGACTGGCGGGTCCACCTCGCCGCGGCGGGGGAGTTGCTGGGCGCGCGGGGTGGCACGCCCGAGCTGACCGCGCGGCTGCTCCGGTGCTACACGACCGAAGCCGCCGCGCAGGACGGATCCGCGGGGTGGAAAGGCTCCTTGGAGCCGGGGAAGGTGGCCGACTTCTGCGTCCTGGACGATGATCCCCTCGGCGTCGCGCTGGGCGACCTGCCGTCGGTCGCGGTCGAGCTGACCGTGACCGGCGGCCGGATCGTCCACAAGGGATAGTCAGGTGAGCAGCTGGCCGCCGTCGACCGCGAGGCTCACGCCGGTGATGTGGGCCGCGCCCGCCAGGAACACCACGGCGGGTACGACGTCCCCGACCTCGGCGATCCGGCCCAGGGGAATCCTCGACTCCCAGGCCGCGCGAGCCGCGGCGTCGGCGGCGAAACCGGCCGTCATCGGCGTGAGCACCGGCCCGGGGGCGACGGCGTTCACCCGGATTCCGTGCGGCGCCAGTTCCAGGGCCGCGGACCGGGTCAGCGCGTCGACCGCCGCCTTCGTGGCCTCGTAGTGGCCGAGCCCGGGCGTCGGTTGCCGGCCGCCGATCGACGAGACGTTCACGATCGCGCCGCGCGTGCCGGCCGCGACCATGTGCGCGCCGATCGCGCGGGTCATCAGGAACGTCCCGCGGAAGTTGACTCGCACGCACCGGTCGAAGACATCGACGTCCAAGTCGGTCAGCAGCCCGCCGCCGCCCGCGAGGCCGGCGTTGTTGACGAGGACGTCGACCGGCCCGAACCGGTCCGCGACCAGGGAGACGGCCGAGTCGACCGAGGCCGGGTCCGAGATGTCCAGTTCGACGTGCTCGGCCCCGATCTCGCGGGCGACGTCGTGCGCCGCGCGGACGTCCACATCGGCGACGACCACCCGGTCGCCCTCGCCGAGAAACGCTTCGGCGACACTCCGGCCGATTCCGCTCGCGCCCCCGGTGACCACCACGATCCGTGTTTTCATTCTACAATCGTAGACGAACGAAGTGCCGGTACGAAAGGAAAACCCGTGAGCGTGCTCGGAAACTCGGTCTTCGGCCTCGGTTCGTGGAACACCTGGGACCGGATGGCCCCCGGCGACGCCGCCCGGCTGCTGCGGACCGCCGTCGACGCCGGCGTCACGCTGTTCGACGTCGCCCACTACGACTTCGGCCCGCACGCCGAGAACTCGCGCACCGACATCCTCTTCGGCGAGGCCGTCCGGGAAGCCGGGATCGCCCGCGACGACTACGTGCTCTGCGGGAAGCTGTGGCTGTGGGACTACCCGCGCAGCGGGTTCGCCGAACAGCTCGAGACGTCGCTGGGCCGGATCGGCACCGGGCACGCGGACCTCGTCGTCGTGGGGGACTACCGGGAGCGTCCGGACATCCCGCGGGTCGTCACGGAGGTGGCCGAGCAGGTGCGGGCCGGGACGATCGGCGGCTGGGGCGTCAACAACTGGCTCGCGGCCGACCTCGATCTCGCCTACGAGTTCGCCGCCCGCGAAGGCCTGCCGGCGCCGGAGTTCGCGCAGCTGAAGTACTCCGTCGCCCGCCGTTCGATGGCCGAAGGCGAGTACTACGGCAAGCACATCGCGAGCGGCCGCCTGGTCCTGCAGGCCTCGGACGTCTTCGAAGGCGGCGTCCTGCTGGGCAATGCGGCACCGGCGCGGAAGATCGGCGCCGACGTCGGCGGGATCCGCGAGTCCATCGTGGACGCTTCCGCCGAGCTGGGCACGATCGCGGCGGACTTCGGCGCGACGCGAGCCCAGCTGGCCCTGGCGTTCTGCCTGGCGTACGCGCCGGTGGCGAACGTCCTGTTCGGAGTCAGCCGTGAGTCCCAGCTGACCGACAACCTGGCCGCCCTCGACCTGGCTCGCGAGCACGGTTCCGAGATCCGCACGGCGGTCGACCACCTCTGGCTGGACCGCGAAGTGAACCCCGACGGCACCTGGTGACGAGAAGGGGCGGCACTTTCACGTGAAAGTGCCGCCCCTTCTCGTCAGGGGGTGTCGAGGAAGGTGAGGGCCGCCGTGCGGAAGGGGAAGCAGCGCAGGGCAGCGCCGTGGTCGCCCGGCACCAGGAGGAGGTCGCTGCCCGGCACCAGCGGCACCAGGCTTTCGATGCCCCGGCTGATCGGGTCGTCCCGGCCGGCGACGAACCGCGTCGGCACGGTGATCGTCCCGACGCGCGGCGCGAACGGCTCCCGGCGCAGACCCTCGATGCAGTGCGCGAGCGCGACCGGGTCCCGGCCTGGAGCCGTGATCATCCGGGCGATCGCCGCCGTCAGCGGGTCTGAGGGGAGCTTCCCGCCGCCGGCGAAGCCCAGCGCCGCCTCGACGTCGACCGCGCCGAACGGCTCGTGCGGGCTGATCCCGGCCAGCACCAGGCGCCGAACGGGCAGCAGCGCGGGCAGTTCCCACGCCAGCCGCGCGCCGAGCGAGTAGCCGACGACGTCCACTTCGGACACGTCACCGACCGCCGACGCCAGTTCCTTCACCACCGCCTGCGGGGTCGCGTCGGCCGGCGCCGGGCTGGAGCCGTGCCCGGGCAGGTCGGGCACCAGCACCGGACGGCCGGACGCGGTGAGCGCCGCCGGCCAGCCCGTGCTGACCCAGTCGGTGTGCCCGTCGGAGGCGAACCCGTGCAGCAGCAACACCGGCGGTCCGGTGGGCGAGCCGCCCGGAGCGAACCGGCGCACGGCCAGGGAAGTCGGGAGCGTCAAGGAAGCCCTTTCTGACTAGGAACGGCGGAGTCGTTGCAGCTCGCTGAGCGTGCGGGCCCGGGCGTCGACGGCGAGCCGCAGCGCCGAACCGGCGAGGTTGAGGAGGAAGACGCAGACCATGATCGTCACGCCCGGCACCACGACCAGCCACGGCGCGACGACCAGGTACGAACGTCCTTCGGCGATCATGTTCCCCCAGGTCGGGGTGGGCGGGGCGATCCCGAGGCCGAGGAAGCTCATGGCACCGTCGACGAGCATCGCGGCCGCCGCCAGGATGACGACCTGCACCAAAGCCAGCGGCAGCACGTTGGGGAACACGTGCACCAGCAGGATCTTCCGGCGGCTCATCCCGGACACGCGTGCGGCGCCGATGTACTGCCGGCCGGCGACGCCGAGCACGCGGCTGCGGATCACCCGCGCGGTGAACGGCGTGAAGATCACCGTCAGCGCGATCAGCTCGGTCCAGATGCTCGCGCCGAGCGAGATGGCCAGCGCCATCGCGAGGATGATCGCGGGGAACGACATCCACGCGTCCATCAGCCGCATCAGCACCGCGTCGGCCGCCCGGTAGAAGCCGCTGACCAGGCCGATCACCATGCCGGAGAACGCGGCGCACAGCGTGATCAGCGCGGACAGCCCGAGTGACGCGCGCCCGCCGGACACCAGCCGGGCGAGCACGTCCCGGCCGAACGAGTCGGTCCCGAGCGGGTGGGCGCCCGACGGCGGCAGCAGCCGGTGCACCGGGTCGGTCGCGCTGACGCTCGGCAGGACGAACGGCAGCACCACGACGGCCAGCACGATCAGGCCGAGCAGCACGGAGGCGACGAGCAGGGTGCGGTTCCTCATGCCACCCGCACCTTCGGGTCGAGCAGCGCGTACGACAGGTCGACCAGCAGGTTGACCACGACGAACAGCACCGCGACGAACAACGTCACGCCCTGGATCAACGGGAAGTCGCGAGTGGACACCGCGCCCATGAGCAGGTGGCCCAGTCCCGGCACCACGAAGATCGACTCGATGATCACGATCCCGCCGACCAGCATGGCGAAGTTGCTGCCCAGCTGCGTGACCAGCGGCATCAGCGCGTTCGGCAGGACGTGCTTCAGCAGCACCCGCCGCTCGGGCAGGCCTTTGACGCGCGCGGTGCGCAGGTAGGCCAGCGGCAGTTCGCCGAGGACGCTCTCGCGCAACGTGAGGACGAACAACGCCGTCTGCCCGATCACCAGCACCGTCACCGGCAGCACCAGCGCGGGCACCGCGGCGACCGGGTCGGTCAGCAGGTCGTGGTAGCCGCTGGAGGGGAACCACCGCAGCGTCACCGAGAAGACGAGCACGAGCACCAGGGAGATCCAGAAGTCCGGCATCGCCATGCCGAGCGCCGAGAGCCGGTCGAGCGCGCGGGCCACCGGGTTGCGCGGCGACACCGCCTGCCACGCCGTGATCGCCACCGACAGGAAGAAGCTGATGACCGTCGACAGCACCGCCAGCGTCAACGTCGGCACGATGTGTGCGGCGACCACGTCGAGCACCGGCTGGTGGTAGGTGATCGACGTCCCGAAGTCGCCCCGCAGCACGTGCCCGGCCCAGGTCAGGTACTGCTGCCAGAGCGAGCCGTCCAGGCCCAGGCTCGACCGCAGCGCGGCGACGTCCGCCGGGCGCGCGGTCGGGCCGAGGATGGCCTGGGCCGGGTCACCCGGGATCAGCCGGATGACGAAGAACATCATCGTGCCGACGATGACCAGTATGATCGCCAGATCGCGCAGCCGGCGCAGCAGCACGGCGGTCATGCGGCCAGCCAGGAGTTCCAGAAGACGCGGTAGAAATCGCCGTAGCCCTTGAGCCGCGGGGTGTAGGCCGCGTACAGCTTCGACTGGCTGAGCGTGATCACCGACAGCTGCTTCCACGTGAAGGCCTGGAGCTTGTCGATGACGGCCTTGGCCTGCTCCGGCGTCGTCGAGGCGTTGAACTCGGTCATCAGCCCGTCCAGCTCCGGCGACGACGAGCCGTTCAGCGTGCCGAGGGTGAGCGCGGGCATCTGCGCGGGCGAGGTCAGCGACGAGTCGAAGAACAGCGTCGTGATGTCCCAGCCGCCGGGGTCCTTGGTGAGCGTGCCGAGCATCGTGGCGAAGTCGTAGGTGTCGATCTTGGCCTGCAGCCCGATCTTGCCCAGCTCGTCCTGGATGAGCACGGCCCACTTGCCGAACTCGGGGTAGGAGTTCGTGGTGACGATGTGGATCGTCGCCCCGGCGGTGATGCCGGCCTCGGCGAGCAGCTGCTTCGCGCGCGCCGGGTCGTGTTGCTTGTAGACGTCTTCACCGGCCGTCGAGTACGACGCCTTGTTGTCCGGCGAGGCGAACGCGCCGGTCTCGATCGTCAGGTCCTTGCTGCCGCCGGTCGCCGCGTTGATGGCGGGCTTGTCCAGCAGCAGGTTCAGCGCCTGGCGCGCCCGCGGGTCGGCGAACTTCGAGCCGGGGTTGAAGTTGGGGATGATGACGTTCTCGTTGCCGCCGGGCAGGTTGTGCACGACGAGGCCGGAGTTGGCCTTGAGCTGCTCGTACTGGTCGTTGGCCGGCATCGCGTGGTCCCACTGGCCGGTCTGCAGGCCGTTGACCAGCGCGTCCTGGTCGCCGACGATCTTGTAGGTGACCGTGTCGAGGTAGGCGTGCTTGGCCCCGGCCTGCCCGCCCCAGTCCTCTTCGGACCGCGACTTGTAGCCGTCGTAGCGCGCCAGCACCAGCTGCTGGCCGATGTCCCAGCTCTTCAGCTTGTACGGCCCGGTGCCGATCGCCTTGTCCTGGCCGAAGCCGGTCGCGGGCAGGCCGACGAGGTTCTTGGCCTCGTAGATCTCGGTGCCCGCGCCGGCCAGCTCGTCGATCAGCGGGTAGCGCGGCCGCTTGAGCTTGATCGTCACCGTCGCCGGGTCCGGCGCGGCGATCGCGTCGATGTCCGGGGTGACCAGCTGGCCGGTGCGGTGGCTCTTCTGCCAGCGCTGCAGGCTGGCGACGACGTCGTTCGCGGTCAGCGGGGCGCCGTCCTGGAACGTGACGCCCTGGCGGAGCTTGAACGTGTAGGTGAGCCGGTCCGCGCTCGTGTCGTAGGTGTTGACGAGCATCGGCCGGGCCACGAAGTGCTGGTCGACCTCGAACAGCTTCTCGTACATCATGTTGCCGATCTGCGCGGTGACCTGGCCGGGGTTGGCGACCATGTCGAGCGACTGCGGATCGGTGGGGACGGCGACGGTGAGGTTGCCGCCGCGGACCGGCGGCCCGTCGGCGGCACCGGTGCCGGAGGAGGCGCTGCCCATGCAGCCGGCGAGCAGCGTGGCCGCGACGGCCAGGGCGGCGAACAGCGGAGTTCTTTTCATGGGCGCGTCGATCCTGTGTGGGGGAGGGCGGGCAGGTCGGGGTTGGCGGCGAGCAGCCGCCGGGTGTAGTCGTGCCGCGGGGCGAGCCGGATCTCCTCGGGCGTGCCCGTTTCGATCAGCTCGCCGCGGTACATCACGCCGACGCGGTCGGCGACCGAGAGCACGAGGCTGAGGTTGTGGGTGATGAACAGCAGGCTGAGCGTGCGGGTGCGGCGCAGGTCCAGCAGCAGGTTCATGACCTGGCCCTGCACCGAGACGTCGAGGGCGGACGTCGGCTCGTCGGCGACGATCAGCTCGGGCCCGGCGGCGATCGCGCGGGCGATGGAGACGCGCTGGCGCTGCCCGCCGGACAGCTGCGACGGCAGCTTCCCGGCGGTGTCCTTCGGCAGGCCGACTTCGTCGATCAGGTCGGTGACGCGCCGGTCGAGCTCGGCGCCGCGCAGGGGAGTCAGTTCTTTCAACGGCTCGGCGATGATCCGCGCCGCGGTGTGGCGCGGGTCCAGGGAACTCTGCGGGTCCTGGAAGATCAGCTGGACGCGGCGGCGGAACGCGCGTTCGTCGCCGGTCAGCCCGGCGGGGGTGATCCCGTGCGCGCCGAAGGCGATCGTGCCCGACGTCGGCGGTTCGAGGGCGGTCACCAGCCGGCCGAGGGTGGACTTGCCGGAGCCGGATTCCCCGACCAGGCCGAAGAACTCGCCCGCCGGGATCTCCAGGGAGACCTCCCGCACGGCGTGCACCCGTCCTTTTCGTCCGTACACTTTGGACGCGGCGGTGATCGTCAGCGGCGGTCCCTCGACCACCCGGTCCGGCCGGGGTTTCAGGGTCCGGGTCTCGACGGCTTCGGTGCCGCCGCCGGCCATCGCGGATTCGAGCAGCGCGGGGGAGATGGTCGGGAAGCCGTCGCGGCGGCTGACGCCGAGCTGCGGCACGCACCCGAGCAGCGCGCGCGTGTAGGGGTGCCGGGGCCGCGTCAGGACTTCGTCCCGCGAGCCGGTCTCGACCAGGCGGCCGCGGTACATGACCGCGATCCGGTCGGCTACCTGCGCGGCGACCCCCATGTCGTGGGTGATGAACACGCAGGCGGTGCCGTGGTCGCGGCGCACCCGGTCGAAGAGCGTGAGGATCTCCGCCTGCGTGGTGACGTCCAGCGCGGTGGTCGGCTCGTCGGCGATGAGCAGGTCGGGGTCGGCCATCAGCGCGAGCGCGATCATCACGCGCTGCTGCATCCCGCCGGAGAGCTGGTGCGGGTACTGCCGCAGGAACCGGTCGGTGTCGGTGAGCCCGACCTCGGTCAGCAGCCGCCGTGCCTTCGCTTCGGCGCGCTTGCGCAGCGGGCTGCCGCGCCGGGCCGCCTGGCCGGGCAGCGAGCCGGCTTCGCGGTAGGCCTCGACCAGCTGGCCGCCCACGCGCCGGCCCGGGTTCAGGGAGTCGAGCGCCTCCTGGAAGATCATGCCGATCCGCGGGCCGCGGTAGGCGCGCATGGTGTCGGCGGGCAGCTTCGTGACGTCCACGCCGTCGATCGCGATCTCACCGCGGGTGCGGACCGGGGCGACGAACTCGAGCAGGCGGATGATCGACAGGGCGGTGACGGTCTTGCCGCTGCCGGACTCGCCGACCACGCAGAGCGTCTGCCCCTGCGCGAGATCGAGGGACAGTTCCCGCACGAGTTCGCGCTCGGTGTCCCCGGCGACCACACCCACGGTGAAGTCCCGGATTTCGAGCAGCGTCATGGATTCCCCTTCCTCGTGCCCGCCGCGACGGGCGGGCCGGACTGCCGGGCACCGGCAGGGGTAGTTCTACGCATGTTGACACTCGGGTCAGGCGGTGTCAATGGTTTTATTCTACAAACGTAGGAAGTTGAATCCTCACCGGTTTTTGGTGCTGTGCGGGCGAAATCGGCACTGGACTCGTTTATCTACGCATGTAGAGTGTCCGCGTCGAACAGAAGGAGGACGACGTGACGACGACCCCAGCCACGCCGGAACGGATCGTGGACATCGCGGTGGGCTACATGGCCGCGCAACAGCTCTTCGCCGCCAACCGGATCGGCCTGTTCCCGGCACTGGCCGACGGACCGGCGACCGCCGCCGACCTCGCCGGGCGGACCGGCCGGCCGGAGAAGATCACCCGGATCCTCGCCGACACCATGGCTTCCCTCGGCCTGCTGTCCCGCGTGGACGGTCGCTACGCGCTCACTACGGACACCGCCGAGCACCTCGGGGGAGGAGGTCTGGACCTCGCGCCGTTCCTGACCTTCCTCGAAACGATCAGCTACCCCCACTGGCAGCAGTTCACGCACACCACCGACACCGGCGAGCCCGGCGAACTCGACCTCACCGGCGACCGCTGGGGCACCTTCCTCGGCGGGGTCATGGTGTATAACGCCCTACACGCTCGGCAGCTAGCGCGAGCCTTCGACTTCGGCGGCTGCAAGAACCTCCTCGACCTGGGCGGGCTTTCGCCCGAATTCGCGCTCGGCGCGTTGCGGGCCAACGACGTCCTGCGCGCCACGTTCGTCTACGACCCGCGGTCGGTACCGTCGGTGACGTCCGCGGTGGCGTCGCTCGCCGACCGCACGACGGTCGTCGGCGCCCCGACCCCGGACGCCGAACCCGAGGGCGAGTTCGACCTGGTCATGGTGAACCACGTGGTGCACCGGTTCTCCGCCGGCGAGAACCGCGCGATCCTGCGGCACGCGCGGGCCGCGGCGGCGCCGGGTGCGCGGCTGCTGCTGCTCGACTTCTTCCTGGACGACGACGCCGAGCCGCGGGCGCTCGACGCGCTGCATGCGGGGGAGTACCTGGTCATCGACGGCACGGTCGTGTACCCCGAGGCGGACGTCCGTGGCTGGCTGGCCGAAGCGGGGTGGCGGCCGGTGGACCGGCTGACGCTGCCGGGCTCGCCGCGGGTCCTCGTCGCGGAAGCGGTGTGAGCATGAGCCTCGACCCCGCCGTCCGGGAGATGCTGGCGCAGAGCCCGGAAGCGCCGGACCGCCCGATGACGGCCGTGGAGCTGCGAGCCGCTTTCGCCGCCTCCCGGCCGAGTCCGGGTGCGGTGGCGCCGGTCGCGTCGGTGACCGAGCACCGGCTGCCCGGTGGCCTCCGGGTCCGGTTGTACCTGCCGGAGGCGGCCGGCCCGGTGCCGGTGTTCCTCTGGATCCACGGGGGCGGCTGGACGATCGGCTCGGTCGACGAGAACGAGGTCGCGTCGCGGGCGGTCTGCGCTGCCGCGTCGGTCGCGGTGGCGGCCGTCGAGTACCGGCTCGCGCCCGAACACCCGTACCCGACCGCGCCGGAAGACTGCTACGCGGTGCTGGAATGGCTGGCGGCGGGCGGCGCGGGGCCGGCGGTGGACCCCGCCGCGATCGCGGTCGGCGGCGAGAGCGCCGGCGGCAACCTGTCCACTGTGGTCTCGCTGATGACGCGGGACCGCGGTGGGCCGCCGATCGCGGCGCAGGTGCTGATCTGCCCGGTGTTCGGCCACCCCGACGACGGGTTCGCGTCCTATGCGGACTTCGCGACGGGCTACGGCATGACGGCCGACGCGATGCGGTTCTTCTTCGCCCAGTACGTCCCGGATCCGTCGGTTTCGGACGATGCCTACCTGTTGCCGTCGCGGGCTTCCGACCTCTCGGGCCTGCCGCCGGCGCTGGTGCTGACGGCGGAGTACGACGTCCTGCGCGACGAGGGTGAGGCCTTCGCGGCCCGGCTCGCCGACGCCGGGGTCGCGGTCGACGTCCACCGGTACGCCGGGCAGATCCACGGGTTCTACGGGTTGTACACGGACCTGCCGGCGTCGCCGCGGTCGCACGCCGAAGTGGCGGCGTACCTGCGGGGGATCTTCGGCTGAGGGGTCAGGGGCGGGTGAGCCGCTCCAGGAGGGACTCCAGGTGCCGGTGCTGGAGCCCGACCGTGGAGAACTCACCCGCCACCAGGCTCATCACGTTCGCGCCCGCGTTGAGCAGGACGATCTCGTCGACGATCTGCTCGTCCGGGGTCTCGGTGACGACGTCGCCGTCTTCGCGGCCCTCGGCTAGGAAGCGGTGCAGGAGGCCGCGCCACTCGCGGACGTGCTCGAGGTACTTGTCGTGCATCCGCCGGTTGCCCAGGGACATCTGCCAGAAGATCATGAGGACGCGCCCGGCGGTGATGCGCTCCTCGTCGATGGGCATCGAGGACACGCAGATCTCGCGCAGGGCGTCGAGCCCGCGGCGGCCGTCGAGGTCGACGTACTGGCGCATCATGTCGAGGGCGCGCTCGTAGGTGGCCGCGATGATGTCTTCCTTGCCGGGGAAGTACAGCTTGAGGGCGCCGTTGGCGAACCCGGCCGCGGCGGCGATCTCGCGCATGGTGGCGGCTTCGATCCCGCCGCGCACGATGAGGTCCCAGGTGACGTCGACGATGTCCCTGCGCCGCTGGTCGTGGTCGATGATCTTGGGCACCCGGCACCTCCCGCACTGGTTTCTCTACCAGTGTAGGAGAAACTACCCGCGAGTACCGACCCGGGCTAGCCGGCGAACACCCGCTTCCCGGCGAACCACGTCTCGGCGACCCGCGTTCCGGCCACGTCGGCCGTCTCGAAGGGATTCCGGTCCAGCACGACGAAGTCCGCCGACCGGCCCGGGGTCAGTGCTCCCGTGACGTCGTCGAGGCCGCACGCCCGGGCGCCGCCGAGGGTGAACACCTCGATCGCCTCGGCCAGCGTGATCGCCTGTTCCGGCCACAGTGCGCCCGGCCGGCGGCCGTGCGGGTCTTCGCGCGACACCAGGCCCGCGATGCCCTCCCACGCGTTCGGTGACTCGCTGACCGGCCAGTCCGACCCGCCGGCGACCAGCGCGCCGGTGTCCAGCAGTGTCCGGTTCGGCTGCATCCGGGACGCGCGCTCCGCGGGCAGCACGTCCGCGATCGCGTCCGGGATGACGCCCGGCACCCACAGGAACGGCGAAATGTCCGCCGCCACGCCGAGGGCCGCGAACCGCGGGAGGTCGTCCGGGTGCACGAATTGCCCGTGCGCCACTTGGAACCGCGTGTCCGCGAACCCCGCGGCCCGCACCTGCCCGACGGCGTCGAGGAACTGCCGCACGGACGCGTCCCCGGTGCAGTGCACCTTCGCCGAGAAGCCCGCCGCGGCCGCCGTGAGCAGCCACTCGGTCAGCTCCTCGGGCGGCATGGTCGTCGAGCCGTGGAAGCAGCCGCCGTGGACGTCGTCGGGCAGGTACGGCTCGAGGAACGCCGCCGTGCGCGTCGGTGGGACGCCGTCGAGGAAGATCTTCACGAAGTCCGGGCGGTGGTGCTCGGTGCGGTAGCGCCCGGCGACCTCCAGCAGCGGCGCGCCGACCGGGTCGAACCCGAAGATCGGGTCGTTGACCAGCAGCGACGACACGACCCACGCGGCCAGCTCGCCGTCGGTGTCCAGCGAGTGCAGCGCGCCGAGGATGTCGGTCGAGACCCCGGCGTCCTGGAACGCGGTGACGCCGAAGCCGTGCAGGATCTCGATCGCGCGCTGCGAGGCGCGCCGGTGCTGCTCGGGTGTCAGCTCGCCGGTGACCCGCTCGACGAGCACGCCGGCGGCCTCCAGGAGCAGGCCGCTCGGCTCTTCGCCGTCCCGCACGATGACCCCGCCGGCGGGGTCCGGCGTGGCCGCGGTGATGCCGGCCAGCTCCAGCGCGCGGCTGCTCACCCAGCGGTTGTGCCGGCTGTCGTCGGCCAGCGACACCGGCCGCCCGCCCGCGGCGTCGTCGAGCGCGCGCCGGGCGGCCACTGTGGACAGCTTCGAGACCAGGGTGGACGCCCACGCGCCGCCGGTCAGCCACTCGTCCGGGCCGAGCGAGGCGGCCCGGGCGCGGACCGCGTCGAGGATGTCCTCGAAGCCCGCGTTGGCGCCGAAGGTGAGTTCGTACAGGTCCGCGCGGCCGGCCATCGCGTGGTGGTTGTGCACGTCGACCAGACCCGGCATGACGAACGCGCCGCCGAGGTCGCGCACCTCGGTCTCCGGGCCGATCTCCTCGTCGGCGGTGAGCTTCCCGCCGGCGACGGCCAGCGAGGACGCCCACGGCCGGGTGGTGTCCACTGTGTACACGACGGCGTTGGTGAGGACCAGGTCGGCGGCCACGGCTCAGCCCTCCGCCGGGTCGTACGGTCCGGGGTGGACGGTGGTGCTCAGCAGCCGGCCGTGGGCGCCGAAGGTGAAGTGCGTCGGCTGCTCGCCGGTGGCGTCGAGTCCGAAGAGGACGCCGTGCGAGCGCAGGGCGCGGGCGTCGCGGTGGTCGGCGACCGTCACCGACGCGCACGGGATCACCTTCTCCCGCCACGTGAAGACGTGGATGCCGGGCCGCAGCCGGTAGACGGTGTTCTCGTCGGTGTCGGCCAGCCCGCGTTCGGGCCCGGCCAGGCACTGCCAGGTGTACCAGTGCGGGCTGAGGTAGACGTGCTCGTAAGCGTGCTCGGCGCTGTACACCCACAGCACGCGGCGGCCGATCAGTGCGGTGCTCGGGGCCATCGCCTCGCCGCGGACGTCGTGGCCGTCGATGGTCGCGGGCCGGAAGTCCTGGGTGACGCGCGGGGTGCCGTGGTCGCCGATCGTGGTGGTGACGACCAGCGCGCGGCCGTCGCGCAGGTCCAGGAAGAGTGAGACCGCCTCGCGTCCGGTCGGCTCTACCTGGACGTAGTAGAGGTCGTCGTCCACCAGGAACGTCTCGTCGGTGCCGTGCCAGGTGAAGAGCGGGCCGGTGTCGTCGCGCAGGACGAATTCGCGGCCGTGCAGGTCGTCGACGGTGGGTGCCTTGTTCGCGTCGAAGCCGGGTGCGAGGCCGTCGAGGGGGAGCCAGGTGGAGGTGTCCGAAAGAGTCATTTTTCCTCAGTGGTCGCAGTGGTCGCCCGCGGGCAGGTCGAGCGCGGGGTTGCGGTCGCAGAAGCCGTTGGGCCGGAACAGGAAGCCGGACTTGTCGACGGGCATCACCGGCCAGTCCTCCGGCCGGGGGACGTGGGTGGGGCCGAAGACGTGCCAGAGCACGAGGTCGGCGTCGACGAGGTCGCGGTCCGCGGCGGTCCAGGCGGGCAGGCCCGCGCCGCCGGGGTGGGCGTTGGGTCGCTCGCCGGCCGGGTAGCGCTCGTCGTCGCGGTACGGCGTCGCCCACAGGTGCCGCGTCGCGAAGGTGGCCCGGGCGTGCACGGACGCTTCCGGCCGGGCCATCAGCGTCGCCGACGGGCGCGGGACGAGCTGGTACGCGGTCGGCTTGCCCAGCCGGTTGACCCGGTCCGCGCTGCGGACCTCCCAGACGCGGGCATGGGCCGGGTCGGCGTGCCGCTGGGCCTCGCTTTCGGTCCGCAGCGGCGTGCTCCGCCAGGTGAACGCGTTGCCGTACGGGTTGTCCGGGCCGGTCGGCACGCCCACGACGTCGACCTCGTGCAGGCTGGTGCGCTCGCCGTCGACCTCGACGTCGAGCCGGGCGCAGAAGAGGTGCTGGTGCACCGGCGCGAACAACCCCGGCGCGAGCTCGGTGGCGTGTGGCTGGTCCTGCCCGGGCGTGCCGGCGCCGCAGAAGACGATGCCGGTGGCCTTCGCCTCGAACTCGATCGAGCCGTCGAGGTGGAGGTACCAGTAGTGGCCGTAGTCGTAGTTGCCGATGGTCGAGATCGAGGAGACGACCAGCCGCCGCGAGCGGCGCACCTCCGGCGTCCCGGCGAGGTCGGTGTGCTTCCAGAGGATGCCGTCGTCCTCTTCGTGCAGGCAGATCGCGCGCGGGATTTCGACGGGCTCGCCGTGGTCGTCGGCGACCCAGGCCGGGAAGTAGCGGATCTCGCCGACGCAGTCGCAGCCGAGGCGCAGGTCGTTGCCGTTCTTGCCGAACTGGTACTCGCCGGCGTCGAAGTAGCTGATCCAGAACCGGCCGGGCGCGACGTCCCCGTACGGGACCACCATCTCCGGGACGGAGGCCCGGTACAGGACCGGCCGGTCCTGGAAGCTCACCTGGTGCAGCGTCAGGCCTTCGCGGGAGTTGAAGCCGACGCGCAGGCGCCAGCCCTCCCAGGTCACCTCCGTGCCGTCGACGGCGAAGCTCGGGCCGTCGGGCTGGGTGATCTCGATGGGCCGTTGGGTCGTCCGGGCCGGGACGCCGGTGTAGCGGCCGTGCTCGGCCGGCACCGGGACGTCACCCTCGTCCTCGACGCGCAGGACCTCCTGCCGGGTGAGGTCGAGGTGAACGATGAGGCCTTCGACCGGGTGGGCCCACGGGCTGTCGCCGTCGTCCTCGCGCAGGAAGGTCAGCGAGCGCAGGACGCGGCCGGACTCGTCCTCGCGGCCGAAGTGACCGGGCGCGAGGGGCGCGCAGAAGGCGTGGTCGATCCGGTCGCCGAGGCCGCGGCGGGCCATCGCGGCCTGCCAGCCCGCGGCGGCCTTGGTCAGCTGCTCGGCGAGTTCGTACTCCTCGAAGAGGTAGGACGGCTGGCCGGGGTCGGTGCTCCAGCCGGCCCAGCCGACCTCACCCTTGGTGACGTCGACGACGGCTTCGCCCGATTCGCCGGTGGCGGTGTCGAGCAGGGTGTAGCGGATCCGCCGGGTCCCGGCGCCGGCGCGGACGTCGGCCTTGCCGGGTTCGAGCGGCACGACCTGCGGAAACCGGACGGAGTCGGGGACGAGCCCGGCGTCGGCGAGGAGGGCGCGCCCGGCGGAGAGTTCGGCGGCGGTCAGCGGGTCGAGGGGGTGCGGCGTGCTCACCCTGGGCAGTCTCGCGCGCTTCGCCCTCGCGCGGAACCCGCCCGTGCGGCGGCGGACAACAAGGCTGCACTCGACGCCAACCGCGGGCGGGGTGCGCGCGGTGAGGATGGGCGCATGGGATGGGAACTGGCCGGCAAGGCGGTGCTGGTGACCGGCGGGGCGTCGGGCATCGGGCTGGCGTGCGTGCGAGCGTTTCGGGCGGAGGGGGCGCGGGTCGGGGTGATCGACCGGCACGCGGGCCCCTGGGCGGAGGTGGCCGAGCGGGACCCGGGGCCGTGGGCGGAGGTGGCCGAGCGGGACGCGGGGCCGTGGGCGGAGGTGGCCGAGCGGGCACCGGCCGACGCGGGCGCACGCTCGCCGGCTCGGGCCGGTTCGGGTGGCGGTGCCGAGCACCGGCCGCTGCCCGCGGTCGGCGCCGAGCCGGTCGGCCGCTCACCGGGCTCGGTGCTCGGTTCGGGAGAGGCGGCCGATCACCGGCCGCAGCCCGCGGCGGCCGGCGCCGTGTCGGCCGGCTCGGATGGGGCTGCCGAATCGGGTGGGGCTACCGCTCCTCGGCTGCTGCCCAGGGTCGCCGATGCCGGCCTCGCCTTCGCCCGCGCCGACGTCACCGATGAACCCGCCTTCGCCGCCGCCGTCGACACCCTCGCCCGTCACCTCGGCGGGTTCGATGTTGTCGTCGGCTGTGCCGGGGTCTCCGGGCCCGTCGGCAAGCCCCTCGCCGAAACCACCGCCGCCGAGGTCGCCGCCGTGCTGGCCGTCAACGTCACCGGCCCCTTCCTGCTGGTCAAACACGCCCTGCCGCACCTGGCCGACGGTGGCTCGGTCGTCCTGCTCGGCAGCGACTCCGCGTTCACCGCCGCGCCCGGCATGGTGCCCTACTGCGCCTCCAAGGGCGCCGTCGTCGCCCTGACCCGGGCCCTCTCCGTCGAAGTCCCCGGCGTCCGCGTCAACTGCGTCTGCCCGTCGGTCGTCGACACCCCGATGGCGCGCGGCGACCTCGGAGACCTCCTCGACGACCCCGCCTTCCCCGTCCAGGCCGCCGAGGACGTCGCCCGCCAGGTGCTCTTCCTCGCGTCCCCCGCGTCCCGGCCGGTCAACGGCCAAGCCCTGCTGGCCGACTTCGGGATGTCGGCCCGTTCAGCCTTCCCCGCCTAGGAAAGGATCCACAGTGGACACACCGAACAGGGTCGTCGCCATCACCGGCGGCGGCACCGGCATCGGCGCGGCCGTCGCCCGGCGCTACTCCGGCGAGGGCGCCCACGTCGTCGTGCTCGGCCGGCGGCGCGGCCCCCTCGAGAAGGTCGCCGCGGAAACCGGCGCGCACGTCATCGCCTGCGACGCGAGCGTGCGCGACGACGCCGAAACCGCGGTCGCCGAGATCATCGGCAAATTCGGGCGGCTCGACGTCGTCGTCGCCAACGCCGGCGGCCACGGCCTCTCGTCCGTCGTCGACACCGGCGACGACGAGTGGGAGCTCGCCCTGCGCTCGAACCTCTCCAGCGCGTTCGTGCTGTGCCGGGCCGCGCTGCCGTCGCTGGTGGAGACCGGCGGGCAGGTCGTCGTGGTGTCGTCGCTGGCCGGGTTGTTCGCCGGGCCGAACGTCGCCGGGTACACCGTCGCCAAGCACGCGCTGATCGGCCTCACCCGCTCGATCGCCCGCGACTTCGGGTCACGCGGGGTGCGCGCGAACGCGGTCTGCCCGGGCTGGGTCCGCACGCCGATGGCCGACGGCGAGATGGACCAGTTCGCCGCGGCGGCGGGCTTCACCGGCGGTCACGACGAGGGCTACCGCCGCGTGACGGCGGAGGTCCCGCTGCGCCGCCCGGCCGAGCCCGAGGAGATCGCGGCGGTGGTCCGGTTCCTGGGCTCGGCGGAGTCGTCGTACATCACGGGCGCGGTTCTCGTCGCCGACGGCGGCGCCCACGCGGTGGACCTGCCGACGCTGGCCTTCGAGCGCGCCGGCATGTGAGTCAGGACCCCAGGTAGGCGGTGTGCAACGTCGCGGGGGAGTCCAGCAGCGTCTGGGCGTCCCCCGCGTACGTCACCCGGCCCGAGGAGACCACCAAAGCCTCCTGCGCGACGCCGAGTGCCAAGTGCGTGAACTGCTCCACCAGCAGGATCGCCGCTCCTTCGGCGGCGAACCGCGTCACCACCGGCAGCAGCCGCGTGAACACGACCGGCGCCAAGCCGAGGGACATCTCGTCGATCAGCAGGAACGCCGGGCGCGCCGCGAACGCCCGCGCCAGCACCACCATCTGCTGCTCGCCGCCGGACAACAGGGCCGCGGGGGAGTCGCGCCGCTTGTCGAGCTCGGGGAACAGCTCCAGCACGGCGTCGAGCCGGTCCGGGGTGCGCGCGGTCAGGCGCAGGTTTTCCATGACCGTCAGCCCGGGGAACACCGCCCGGCCCTGCTCGATGTGCGCCAGCCCGAGCCGCGCCCGCGCCACCCGCGAGTGCCGGGTGACGTTCACCGCACCCACGTGGACGCTGCCCGCCGCCGGCGCCACGACCCCCGACACGGCCTCCAGGAGGCTCGTCTTCCCGGCGCCGTTGGGCCCGACCAGCGCGGTGATCCGGCCGGGTTCCAGAGCGAACCCGACATCGCGGATGACCGGGCCGGCGCCGCGCTCGACCGTCAGTCCGTGCACTCGCAACGTCGTCACAGCAGCTCCGTTTCGCCCATGTACGCCTTGAGGACGGCCGGGTCGGCCAGCACGTCCGCCTGCGGCCCGCTCGCCAGGACCTCGCCGAAGTCGAGCACCGTCAGCCGGTCGCACACCGACCGCACGAGGTCGAGGTCGTGCTCGATGAGCAGCACCGACACCCCGAACCGGGCCGGGACCTGCCGCAGCCGCCGCCCGAACGCCACGTGCTCCTCGTGGGGCAGGCCGGCCGCCGGTTCGTCGAGCAGCAGCACCCGCGGCCGGGCCAGCAGGTGCCCGACGACCTCGACGAGCCGCCGCGCGCCCGCGTCCACCCGGGACAACGGCGTCCGGGCCGGCGGGCAGCCGAAGAACTCGAGCGCGTCGGCGACCTCGCGGCCGGTGACCCGGCGCCGGGCGACGAACCGGACGTAGGCGCCCACCGTCAGCCCGGGCGGGACGCGGTCCTGCTGGAACGTCCGCCGCAGCCCGCGCCGCGCCCGCCGGGTGGGTGAGCCGGTCAACGGGCGGCCGTCGAGCGTCACGGTTCCGGTGGCGCGCGGAAGGAAGCCGCTGATGACGTCGACCAAAGTGGACTTGCCGGCGCCGTTCGGTCCGATCACGCCGAGGATGCCGTGTTCCGGCACGGAGATGTCCACTTCGGACAACGCGCGAACGTGACCGAAGTGGACACTCAGGCCACGCACCTCCAGGACCGGATCGCCGGGTGGCAACGGCTCGACCTCCGGGATGTCGGTGAGGCCGAGGCCGGTGGGCTTGCGGGACCGGTACCAGAGGTTCCGCACGGCCGTGCCGAGGTTGCCGCGCCCGGCCAGGGCCTGGATGCCGAGCACGCCGAAGATGACGAACCCCCAGTCCTGCGGCACGCCCCAGCGCTTGAGCAGCTCCGGCACGGCGACCCAGAGGAGCGCGCCGAACACCGCCATGTCGATCAGGTGCGCGCCGGACATGATGGCCAGGACGTACAGCGCGAGCGACTGGATGGCGGTGAAACTGGCCGGGAAGGCGAGCCCGACCTGGCCGGTGAGCAGGCCGCCGCTGACCCCGCCGAGCGCGGCGCTGACCGCGAAGGCCGTCAGCTTCGACGTCCGCACGCCGGCGCCGACCGCGGCGGTGCCCCGCTCGGAGAAGGCGACGAGGTGCCACCTGCTGCCCCAGCGGCCGCGGCGCAGGAAGTGCACGACGAGTCCGCACGCGACCAGGACGAGGACGGCGAAGAGGAAGTACGACCGGTCGTCGGAGAACGCGTCCGGCCGCTCGATCGAGAGGCCCTCGGTGGCGCCGGGGAACTGGATCTGCACCAGCGTGAGGTCCGCGGCGGCGGCCAGTCCGAGGGTGACGACGGCAAGGGTGATGCCGCGCAGCCGCAGCGCGGGCAGCCCGACGAGCACCCCGGCCACCGCGGCGGCCAGCCCGCCGAGCAGCAGCCAGACGACGAACCCGCCGGGCACGCCGGCGACGTTGCAGGCCGAGACGACGAACGCGCCGACCGCGGCGAAGGTGAGCTGGCAGAGGGAGATCATCCCGGCGGTCCCGGTGACGACGCCGAGCCCGAGCAACGCGATCGCCGCGACGACGGCGGTGACGCCGAGGTAGACGAAGTAACCGGCGAGCCCGACGCTCAGCGCATAGCCGACGCCGATCGCTGCGGCCGCGACGGCGAAGGGGAGGCTTGCCCGCGCGAGGGGGTTTTCAGTGAGCCGCACTGCGCACCGCCTTTCCGGCCGAGGTCGGTTGGTGCACCGGCCGGCCGGGGGAGTTGTCGTTCAGGAGCAAGGAGGGCCGCCTTTCGAGCCGCGGAGAGCCGGCGTGGCCCCGGTCAGCGGCGGCCATTGGCCGGCCTGCCCGCGCGAGGGGGTTTCTGAGAGCCGCACAGCGCGCCGCCTTTTCGCCCGCGGGGAGCCGGGCGCAGACCCTGCCGGCGGCGACCACCGCTCGGCCGCCCGGCCCACGGCGGCCGCGGCGGTGAAGAGGCTTGCCCGGGGGAGGGGGGCTTCTGAGCGCCGCACAGCGCACCGGGCAGCTGCCCGGTGCACGGCGGCGGCGGTGAGGCGGAGGCTCGCCAGCGCAAGGGCGTTTTCAGGGCGCCGCACAGCGCGCCGCCTTTTCGCCCGCGGCGAGCCGGCGGCGCCCACTCCCGGCCGCGGTGGGCCGCCTTTCCGGCCGGCCCGGCCGCGGCTGCGAGGAGCCGAAGCGAACCGGCCGCCCGGCCCGCACCGCCAACCCGACCGAGCGGCAACCGTCACCGAGCCGCATCCCACACCTCCTTGCGCTGCGTCCACAGCAGCAGCGCCACGATCACCAGGAACGGCAGGAAGTACCGCAGCACCGACAGCTTGTCCGACTGCGCGACCGCCCCCTGTGCCATCCCCAGCACCAATCCACCCGCCACCGCCAAGTCGAGCCGCCGGAAGCCGCCCAGCAGGGCTGCCGCCGCTGCCGGGACCACCAGCATCGCCAGCGATGTCGGGTCGTTCGACTGCGACGGTGCCACGATCGACACCGCCAGCGTCGCGATCACCCCCGTCGCCGTCCAGACGCCGACGGAGAGGGGCCGGGCCGGGATGCCCAGCAGCTCCGCCGTCGTGGGCCGCTCCGACAGCGCGCGCAGCCGGACGCCGAGCGTCGTGCGGGCCAGCACCACCCGGCAGCCCAGTGCCACCAGCGCCGCCAGCGCGACCGTCACCACCGTGACCTGGCTGACCACCACGCCGCCGACCGTGAACGCCGGTCCGGCCAGCAGCGGGCGGAACGGCTGCGGCTTGTTGCCGAACAGGATGAACGCCAGCGAGATCAGCAGCAGGAGCACCGCGACCGTCACCGCCGAGCGCGTGCCGGTGTCCGCTTCGGCGAGCCACGTCGAGACGATCCAGCCGAGGACCGCGCTCAGCGCGCCGCCGAGCACGATCCCCGCCAGAGTGGCCAGCCACTCCGGGAGTCCCCAGTGGACGGCCAGGAACACCGCGACGTAACACCCGAACATCCCGGTGGCGGACTGCGCGAAGTTGACCACGCGCACCAGGCGCGACATCAGCGTCAGGCACACCGCGAGCACCGCGTACAGGCCACCGGCGGCGAGACCGGCGAGAGCGCCCTGCAGCATGACCGTCCTCCTAGGACCGAGGGATCCGGAGCCAGTCCTGCGCGGCCAGCTCCCACTTGTTCGTGCCGGAGGCCAGCTTGATCGGCCAGCCCGCCGTGTTGTCGTGGTGCGTCCGCGCGGGACCGAACACGTACGGCGTGCCGACCATCGGGTCGCTGACCGGCTTCATCTCGCGCAGTGCCTTCGTCACCGACTCGCGCGTGATGTCGCCCTTGATCCCGCGCACGACGTCGAGGAAGTACTTGGCCGCCAGGTAACCGCCCTGGCTGAACGACGTCAGCGGGATCTTGTTCTTCGTCATCAGGTCGCGCCAGTCCTTGGTCTGCGGGCTGCCGGCGTCGGTGAACGGGTAGAACTCGGCCGGCACGTACACCCCGGCGCCGGCGTTAGCGATCGCCTTCGCGTAGTTCTCGCTGTAGACGCTGGTCAGCAGCAGCCACGTGACGTCGTTCCAGCCCTGCGCCTGCGCGGCCTTGAGCTGGCCGATCGAGTCCGGCTCGACCGGGTTCACGGTGATCGCCCGGCACCCCGCGGCCCGCGCCTTGACGATGTAGGACGTGTAGTCCGACCCTCCATAGGGGACGGTCGCGTCGACGTACTTCAGCTTCTTGCCGGTGATCTTCGTCCACTCGTCGATCGCGGCCTGGTACGCCGGCAGCGTGTTGCCCGCGATCTCCAGCAACGCGCAGATGTTGTCGAGCTTCAGCGTTTCCGAGCCGTAGAGCAGGGTGAGCGTCATGTCGTGGAACGGGCCCACGTTGACCGGTGCGATGTTCGGGCTGGAGAAGCACGCCGGGTCGACGCCGATGCCCTGCACAGACAGGATCTTCTGCTGCTCGTAGTACTTCGCGTTGATCTCGCACTCGATGAGGCTCGACGACCCGACGAGCGCCACGGCGTCGTCGCCACCGACCACTTCACGGGCGGCCGCCGCGGCGGCGGCCGGGTCGCCCTTGTCGTCGATCGCCTTGTACTCGATCTTGCGGCCGTTGACCCCGCCGGCGGCGTTGGCCGCGTCGAACACGGCCTTGGCCGCCTGCGAGGCCTCGGGGAAGGTCGCCGCGCCGCTCAGCGCGTTGACCGAGCCGACGACGATCGGACCGTCGCCGCCCGCTTCGGAACCGGCGCAGCCGGCCGCGGCCAGCACCGCGGCGACCGCCAGGGGAAGGATCTTTCTCATGACTGCTCCCGGGCCGCGGCCACGACGGGCGCGGAGTCGACGATCTGCTCGAAGGACGTGAGTTCGCCGCCGTCGAAGCGCCAGAGGTGCGCGACGCGGGCGGTGAAGGACCGGCCGGTCCGGCGGTGGGTGCCGGTGTAGGTGCCGACGCCGACGACGGTGTCGCCGGCGTCGAGGAGGTCGGCCAGGGTGAAGGTGTAGCCGTCCCAGTCACGGCCGATGGCTTCGAAGACGTGCGCGCGGACCTCGTCGGGGCCGGTGTAGGTACCGGCGTAGGGGAAGCCCGCGGCTTCGGTCCAGGTCGTCTTCGGGCCGAGCGGGGCGAGCATGCCGGCCAGGTCGCCGGAGTCGCTGGCGGCGTAGTGCGCGCGGATTACGTCCACAGTGGACACAGGAAGCTCCTTCAGACGGGCTGGGCGTCGGGGTAGCTGACCGAGCCCAGCGGGTAGACGTGCCCGCCGGCGCGGGAGTGCTCGGACTCCCCGTCGCCGGTGAGCCCGAGGAAGACGCCGGTGGTGCGCAGCGCGTAACCGAGGTCGTGCAGCCACACGCTCGCCACGGCGATCCGGAACTCGCGGAAGCAGAACAGGTAGAGCCCGTCGGCGAACTTCCAGACCGTCGAGAGGTCCATGTCGCCGTGGCCGCGTTGGACGCCTTCGAGGCACTGCCACGCGTAGCGCTCCGACGAGACGTAGACGTGCTCGTAGAGGTGGTCCGGGCTGTAGCGGTAGAGGTTGCGCTTGCCGATCAGGTCGCGTGACGGGCCGGGCACCTCGCCGGAGGGCGGGCCGCCGTCGGTGACACCGGCGCCGAACCGCTGCGAGACGCGGGGAACGACGTCTTCGGCACCGATCACCGAACGGACGGCGAGCGCGCGGTGGGACGTCGTCGAGTACACGACGGTCAGCGCTTCGCCGTCGACGCTGGTCAACGGCAGGTTCACGAAGAAGACGTCGTCGCGCACGGCGACCGCGTCGTACGGGTCCTCGACGCCGTTGCACACGACGTGCCCGGCGTCCTTGAACGTGAGCGCGAGGACTTCGCCGTCGTCGAGGGTGATCGTGACTTCGCGGCCGGTGAGGTCGGCGTTCGGCAGGCGGTAGGTGGCGATCCCGGCGGCGAACTCGTCGTAGGTGCGCCAGCCGTCGGTGGGGGCTTCGGGCATGGCCTCATCGTCGGGCGGGGTGGCCCGCCCGGCGAGCGGTCACGCGCTGCGGGGCAACTACCGGTCGCTGACGGTCAACTCCCGCCGCAGCTCGCTCGGCGCGCGGCCGAACGCGCTCTTGAAGACCCGGCTGAAGTGGGCGGCGTCGACGAAGCCCCAGCGCGCGGCGATGGCCGCGACCGGGCGGCCGGCGTGCACGGGGTCGAGCAGGTCGCGGCGGCAGTGCTCGAGCCGCCGGGTCCGGATCCACCCGGCGACGGTGGTGCCCTGCTCCTGGAAGAGGCCGTGCAGGTGCCGCGTGGAGATGAAGTGCTCGGCGGCGATCCGCGCGGGGCCGAGGTCGGCCGAGGGCAGGTTCGCGTCGATGTGCGCGCGGATCCGGCGCATCAGCTCGTGGTGCGGGTCGGCGTTCGCGAGGTCCAGCTCGGTCGCCACCAGCGTGGAGAGGAGGTCGACGGCGCTGTGCGCGAGCCGGGCGCCCGCCGGGCCGGCCAGCTGTTCCAGGTTCCCGCCGAGCTGGGCGAGGAAGGGGACGACGACGTTGCCGACGCCTTCCTTCCCGGACATGCGCACGGCGGTGAGCCGGCCGACGAGCTCGGCGGGCAGGTCGATCAGCCGCTGCGGGAACATCACGACGAGGGTGCGGAAGTCCTCTTCGAAGACGAGCGAGTAGGGCCGGTGGGTGTCGTAGAGGGCGACGTCGCCCGGCCGGAGGACGGCTTGGCGGTCGTCCTGCACGAGCAGCCCGGTGCCGGCGAGGATCAGGCTGAGCTTGTAGTACCGCCGGTCGCCGCGCGCGATGAGCTCGGGCGTGCGTTCGACTACGTGCGGGGACGCGGTCACTTCGGAGACCTGCACTTCGTCGGCGCCCGAGGAGCGGATCCGGCCCCGGAAGCCGTCACCGCCGGCGGTGACGTGCAGGGGCACGAAGGACTGCGAGACGGCGGCGCGGAACTCGGTGAAGTCCCGGGCGATCAGGGTCGTGGGGGCGGGCACGGGTCACCTCGCAGCATCGAGAGGGGAGCAGTGTCGTATACGATAAGCGATACGATCTTCGGCGACAATCCTCGGTGCTGGCGCCGACCCGCCACTCCGTGTGATCCTCCTCCGGGGAGGAGGGCGGGGATGGATTCGTTCGGCAGCCGGTTGCGCCGCCTCCGGCGCGCCGCGGGGCTCACGCAGGAGACGCTCGCCGAGAAGTCCGGGCTCAGCGGCCAGGCCGTCGGCGCGCTCGAACGCGGGGACCGGCGCTTCCCGCACCGCGACACGCTCGACCGGCTCGCCGACGCGCTCGGCCTCACCGGTACCGACCGCGCCGAGTTCGCGGCAGCGGCCGCACGGCCCGCCAAACCCGCCGCCGAGAAGGACGTCGTGCCGCGGGAGCTGCCCGGCGGTGTCGCCGTCTTCACCGGCCGCGACGCCGAACTCGGCCGCGTCCTCGCCCTGTTCGACTCCCGGGACAGCGTCGTCGTCGCCATCGCCGGGATGGCCGGCATCGGCAAGACCGCGCTCGCCCTCGAAGCCGGCCACCGGCTCGCCCGGCGCTTCCCCGACGGCTCGCTGCACCTCGACCTGCGTGGCCACGCCGCCGACCCGCCCGACCCCCTGGACCTGCTCGACCGGCTCATCCGCGAACTCGGCGGCGAACCGCCGAAGCCGCTGTCGCTCGAATCCGCGTCCGCCCGGTTCAGGACGCTGCTCGCGGCGAAGCGCGTCCTGCTCCTGCTCGACAACGCCCGCGACGCCGCCCACGTCGCCCCGCTGCTGCCCGGAGCCGGTGGCTCCGGGGCCATCATCACCAGCCGCGCCGCGCTGCCGGACCTGCCGCAGGCACACCAGGTCCTGCTCGACGTCCTGCCCGAGGCGGACGCGCTCCGCCTGCTCGCCGCGGAGATCGGCGCCGAGCGCGTCGCGGCCGAACCCGCCGCCGCGCGGACGGTCGCGCGTCTCTGCGGCTACCTGCCGCTGGCCCTGCACCTCGTCGGCGCGCGGCTGGCGACGCGGCCGCGCTGGCCGGTCGCCCACCTCGCGCACCGGCTCGACGACGAACACCGCCGGCTCGACGAAACGGGCGTCCGCGCCAGCTTCGCCCTGGCCGTCGACGCCCTGGACGGCACCGCCGCGCGCGCCTACCCGCTCTTGTCGCTGCTCGACGTCCCGGAGCTGTCGGTGCCCGTCGCGAGCCGGCTGCTCGACGCGCCCGAACCCGAGACGGAGGCACTGCTCGAACGGCTCACCGACGAGCACCTGCTGACCACCCCCGCCCCGGGCTGGTACCGGCTGCACGACCTGCTCCGGCTCTACGCCCGGGAGCAGGCACCGCCGGACGAGGGGGCCGCGGCGATCACCCGGGTCGTCGAACTGTGCGCGGCGATGGCCTGGCGGAGCATGGCGCTCGTCTCGGCGGCCTCGCACCGCCACGACTGGGCCGCCGGACGGTGGGCCGCCGCCGGACCCGCGTCGGCGGACGAGGTGTTCGCGTGGCTCGACCGGCACCAGGCGCACCTCGTCACGGTCGTGCGGCAGGCGGCCGCGACCCCGGGCGTGCCGGCCGAAGCGATCGCCGCCGTCGGGCTCGGCCTGTACGAGTACCACCGCGCGCGGGCCCGCTGGCGCGACGCCATCCAGGTCGACGAGGTCGCGCTCGGGCTGGTCGACGGCGTCGACCCGGTCGCGGCCGCGACGCTGCGGGGCGACCTCGGCGTGGCCGAAGCGGAACTGGCGAGCGGCGGCGAAGCGGCCGGGTTCCGGCGTTCGCACGCGTTGCTCCGCCGCAGCCTCGCCGACTGGGAGGCGATCGGCGACGAGCGTCAGCTGGCGGGCATCCTCAACAACCTCTGTTTCGTGTACGGCCTGGGCGACGACATCACCACGGCCGTCGAGTTCGGCGAGCGCAGCCTGGCGCTCAACCGGACGCTCGGGCTGCGGCACGTCGAGACGCTCAACCTGGTCAACCTCGCCGTGCTGTACGGACGCCAAGGCGACCGTGCGCGCGAACTGGCGTACGCGAGCGAAGCGGTCGCCGTCGCCGAGGGAACCGGAGACGTGCGGGGCATGGCGTACGGCCGGATGCGGATCGGGATCGTGCACCGCGAGCTGGGCCGGTTCGACGCCGCGGTCGACGAGCTCGGCCGCAGCGTCGAGCTCTGGCGCGAGGCCGGGGTCAGGCTGTACGAAGCGATGACGCTGGCCGAGCTGGGCCGCGCCCACGTGGGCCGGGACGAGCGCGACCGGGCCCGCGAAGTCCTCACGGAAGCCCTGGCGATGCTGGGGGAGTACGGAGGTGCGGAGCGCGCGGACGCGGTGCGGGCGGAGCTGGCACGGTTGTGAAGGTGACGACCAGGAAGGCCCGCGGCCGGTGCACGGCGTGACAGGCGACCTTGCCGTCGTGGTTCGCGCAGACGACGGAGACGGTGTCGCGGACCCGTTCCACCACCAGCAGCCGGCCCGGCGTCGCCGCGGCGGCGGGCACCCCGGTGAGCAGGGCCGCGGCGGCGAGCGCGGCGAGGAGCGTTCTGAAGGCGGCTCTCACCGGTGCCCTTCGCGTCGGGAGTGGCGGCGCACCCGATCATCGCGGCGGACGGCGGCGGGCGACAGCGACAACCTCTACGAACGACCTCTACAACCGCGAAACCGCCTCAAGCGACGGTGTCCTCCTCCAGCGTGTCCTCCGCCAAGCCGCGCAGGAGCGCCGCCAGCCCGTCCGGGGCCCGGCCGGCCAGCCGCGCGCTCGTCACCACCGGTGCCCGCGACTCGAAACACCGCCGGAACCCCGCCTGCCCGAGCCGGCGCCACAGATCGTGGTCTTCGCCCGTCGCCCGCTCGCCGAAGCCGCCCACCACGTCGAACGCATCCGCGCGGACGCCCAGGTTCGCGCCGTACACCGACCCGTGCCCGTCGGCCGTCCGCGCGCGGTCGAGGACGAGGTCGTACCGCGCCAGCGCCCGCGCCGACGCGCTGAACGGCTCCGCCAGCTCGGCCGTCCCCGCGATCGCGTGGTAACCCTGGCGGGCCCGGGCCAGGTGCGCCCGCGCCCAGCCCGGGGTCACCCGCGTGTCGGCGTCGGTGCTCAACAGCAGGGTCCGCTTCGGCACGGGGAAACCGAGGGCCGCGCGGACCCGCGCCACGCCCAGGTCGCGGACCTCGCCCACCGTCCGGGCCGACCGGGTGGTCACCACCACGCCGGGCACCTCGCCGAACGCCGCGCGGGCCACGTCCGCCGTCGCGTCGCCGCAGCGGTCCGCGACCACGCACACCGCCCGCGAAACCCCGGCCGGCAGGTGCCGCAGCGCGGCGTCCAGGGCGCGGACGCAGGCACCGACGAGCGGCGCCTCGTCCCGCGCCGGAACGACGACGCCGACGGCCGTGATCACCGGCGCCTCAGCACGTGCAGCAGGAACTGCTCGTCGGTGTGCTCGACCAGCGGCTCGAACGCCGGGTGCGCGAGCAGCCGCGCGTGCGCGTCCCGGCCGTCGCGCGGAGCCTCCGGCGCCCACGGCAGCCAGTGCACGGCCAGCAGGTGCCCGCCGGGACGCAGCGCCGCCGCCGACGCCTCGATCGTCGCGTCGAGGGCGGCATCGTCCAGGTAGTACAGGAGTTCGCTGTAGACCAGCAGGTCGGCGGGCCCGGCGGGGATCGCGGCCGGGACCGCTCCGATGTGGACGTCCACATGGGACAGATCGGCGACGGCGGCGCGCGTGCGCTCCACCGCCGCGGGCACCGGGTCGAACGCCACCACGCGCCCGGCCCGCGCCGCGAGGTCCCGGGTCAGCGCCCCGACCCCGCAGGCGGGTTCGACGACCGTGCCGTAGTGCTCCTCGGGCAGGCACGCCAGCACCATCGCCCGCTTGCGCCGCTCGTACCACTTCGTCGCGACCGACCACGGGTCGTCGGCGGCCGCGTACAGCGAGGCGAACCGGCTCACCGGCGCCGACGTCCGCGGCGGCTCGCGGAAGAACACCTCGGTACCGCCGGAGAAGTGGGCCAGCACCTCCTCCGGCAGGATCGGCTCTTCGCCGCGGGGGCCGGGCTTGAGCTGCGAGGTGAACGTCGCGATCGCCGCCGCCTTGGCGTCCCGTTCCGCATCCGTGAGCCGCAGCGACCGCGCCCGCGGCCACGGGATGACCGGGTCGTCAAGGCTCAGCCGGTGCCAGAGCCAGATCGGGTACGACCAGCACTGAGCGGACACCGGCGCCGCGGCGAGCGCGGCCCGGGCGGCGGCCTGGTGGTCGGGGTGCGGGTCGTCCGGCCACGGCAGCAGGCACAGGTCGTGGCCGTCCACGTGCGAGCGCACCGCCGCGGTCAGCTCGTCGCCGCGGGACGCCAGGCCCGAATCCGGCAGCCCGAGCCAGACGGGCTCCACTTCGGACAACCCTTGCGCCCGCAGGGAATCCCGGAGTTCCCGGCGGCGGGTGCGGCCCAGCTCACGCCGTTCATCCGCGCCCGACGCGGGGAAGGCCGCTTCGCCGTCGGTCGCCACGACGAGCGTGACCGCGGTGCCCGCCGCGTGCAGCCGCTGCAGGAGACCGCTCGCCCCGAGCGTCTCGTCGTCCGGGTGCGCGGCGACGACCAGCGCGCGCTCGAACGGCTCGTCCGGCCAGTCCGGGATCATGCCGCGCCCAGCACGGTGCGGCCGAGGGTGGCGAGATCGCGCTCCGCGTGGTGCTGGCGGACGTACACCGGCAGGTCGGCGACGCGCTGGGCGAAGCGCCGGTCCCGGCACGCGGGCGTCGGCCCGGTCACCTTGAGCGCCCGTTCCAGGACCTCGACCGCGGTCCGTTCCGCCGCGGCCCGGCAGGTGCCCGCCACGAGAGCGTCCACCTCGGCCGAAGCCGCCTGCGACAACACGGCGTCCGTACCGCTCACCGCCGTGTGCAGCGCGCCGACGTGCGCCAGCTGGTGCTCGTCGGCGTCGCCGCGCTCGCGCAGGTAGGCGAGCACGCCGTCGAGGACGCCCGCGGCGCCGCCGAGCCAGACGGCCGCGACGCCGGCCCCGCCGAGCGCGAACCCGGGCCGGCCCACGTACCAGCCGGGCGGCCCGACGAGCGTGCCGGGTACGCCGTCGAACACCACGTCACCGCTGTCGGAGGCGTCCATCCCGACGGCCTGCCAGGCGTCCGGGTGCCGCCGCACGCGCGGGTCGGCGAGGTCCACCTCGACCAGCCGGTCGCCCGCCGCGACCAGGGCGCGCTCCAGCGTCGAGAGCCCGGAGCAGAACCGGACCGTGCCGGTGAGCGCGCCGTCCGCCAGGACCGCGCCGGTGCCGCCGGACTTCGCCGCCCACACCCCGTACAGCGCGCCCGGCGCGGGGGAGTGGCCGGCCTCGGCGAGGATCGCCACGGCGTCGGTGTGCCCCTCGGCGAGCCGGGCCAGGGCCAGGTCGCGGCGGCCGAACGCGGCGAGGGCCGCCCACCGCGCAGCGGTCCGGCCGGCACCGGGCAGGGGCAGGTCGAGCGCGCCCGCCGTGTGCAGCGTGCGCAGTTCCGCGGCGACCACCTCGGTGGTCCGCGGCGAGGGCAGGGGTTTCGGCGGGGTCGCCGCCAGCAGGGCGTTCACAAGATCCACGAGTACCCCGTTTCCGGCCGGTTACGCGGGCGCGCGCACGGGCACCCCGGCCGTATGACGAAAACCCGGGCCTACCGCGACGGCGCACTGCTCAAGGAAGACTTCCCGATGGCGGACGTCTCGGACTTCCTGGCCGAACCGGACACCGCCGTCTGGGCCGACCTCTGCGAACCGTCCGAAGCGGACCTGGCCGAGCTCGCCGGGGAGCTGGGCCTGCACCGGCTCGCCGTGGAGGACGCCGTCCAGGAACACCAGCGGCCCAAGCTGGACCGCTACGACGGCCACGCGTTCCTCACCGTCTACGCGGTCCGGTTCGACGCCGCGAGCGAGCGCACGACGACGTCCGAGCTCGCCGTGTTCATCACGCCCCGCGCGCTGGTGACCGTCCGCAAGGACGACGGCTTCGACATCGGGGCCGTCACGCGCCGCTGGGACCAGGCGACGGACCTGGCGAAGTCCGGGGTGCCCTTCTTGCTGCACGGCTTGCTCGACCTCATCGTCGACGGCCACTTCGACGCCGTCCAGGCGCTCGACGACGAGGTCGAGAAGCTGGAGGACATGGTGTTCGACGAGCGCCCGGACACCGCCGAGCTGCAGCAGCGCTCGTTCCGGTCGCGCAAGAACCTGACCGCGCTGCGCCGGGTCGTGGCACCGGTGCCCGAGGTCGTCGGCTCGTTGATGCGGCCGGACCTGAAGCTGGCCGACGGCACCACCCGCCCGTACTTCGAGGACGTCCACGACCACGCGCGCCAAGCCGCCGAGCACGCCGAGGCGCTGCGCGAGCGCCTCACGACGGTCCGGGAGACGCAGCTGAACCTGCAGAGCGACCGGCTGAACCTGATCATGAAGAAGGTCACCGGGTGGGCCGCGGTGATCGCGGTGCCCACCGCGGTGACCGGGTTCTACGGGCAGAACGTCGCCTATCCGGGCAACGGCACCACGATCGGGTTCTGGGTGTCGACGGTCGTGATGCTGGTGCTCTCGGTCGGGCTCTACGTGCTCTTCAAGAAACGGGACTGGCTATGACTCCGGGATCGGCGCGCCCCGCCGCACGAGGTCCTGGCCCCGCTCGTAGTCCTCGTCGGCTTCGTGGGTGAGCACGCCGACCGCCTTGCCGTCGCGTTCGTACCAGACGGTGAAACCGCCGTCGTCGCGCGGCAGCGGGCGGGCGCGGTCGAAGCCGTCGCCCCAGGCCGCGTACTTGAGCACCCGGTCGCCGATGACCGACCAGAAGCCGGGCACCGCGTCCCAGGCCGCGTCCTGACCTGCGGCGGTCCGCCCGGCCACCTCACCCATCGCCAGGCCCTCACCCCAGTGCTCCACGGCGAGCGCGCGGCCCGCCGCCGGGTTGTGGGCGAGGGCGACGTCACCCGCCGCGAGCACGCCCGCCTTGCTGGTGCGCAGGTGCTCGTCGGTGCGGACGCGGCCGTTTTCGATGGTGAGCCCGGCGGCCTCGGCCAGCCCGATCCGGGGCCGGACGCCGGTGGCGAGCACGACGAGCCCGGCGTCGAGGATCGGCACGAGGTCGGTGCGGACCCGGTAGCCGCCCTCGACCGACAGCAGCTTCGTGCCGCGGAGCACGCTCACGCCCTCGGTTTTGAGCCAGCGCAACAGGAATCCGCCGGCTTCGCGGCCGAGCCGCTTCTCCTGGGGGACGTCGTCGGGGCAGACGACGGTCACCTGCAGTCCGAGCCGGGACAGCGAAACCGCGGCTTCGCAGCCGATGAACCCGGCGCCGACGACGATCGCGCTGCGCACCCCCGACGCGGCCGCGCGCAGCTCGCGCGAGTCGGCGGCCGAGCGGAGGGTCCGGACGTCCGCGTGGTCGGCGCCGGGGAGGTCGGGCCGGACGGGTTCCGAGCCGGTGGCGAGCACGCAGGTGGTGAACGGGTGGACCGCGCCCGCGGCGGTGCGGACTTCGTGGTCGCCCAGTTCGGTGACGGCGTCGCCCAGCGTGACGGTGATGTCGTGCTTTGCGGCGAAGTCTTCGTCCAGTGGGGAAAGTTCGGCTTCGCCGCGTAGGAACTCCTTCGACAGCGGCGGGCGTTCGTAGGGCGGGTCGGCGTCGGCGGTGAGCACGCGGACTCCTCCGGTGCCACCGGCTTCCCGGTAGGCGCGGGCCGCCGACACGCCCGCCGGTCCGCTTCCGATGACGATCAGGTTCTCGGCATCCATGCCGACGGGGTACCCCGGGCGCGCGCCGGTACACGACCGGCTTCAGCTCAGCCGACCGGGTCCACAGTGGAGTGTCTACTGTGGACGCCAGGGTCCGGGCACGCCGATGGCCGGCAAGCCGCGTCGAGCGCGGTTCGCCGGTGACTGGGAGCGCGTTCAGCCGAACGGGTCAATGCGGCCGAATGGCCTGGGGGGAAACGGAAAGCTGTCGAGGACCGCCTGGGAGCGCGCAGGAGCACAAGGGCGCGGCTGGTTGCTCAACCGTTGCCCGCCAGCATAGTGCAGCTGCACTATGCTGGGCCATCCGGTGTGCTCACCGGGACGGCGCCGGGGCGTCGACAACCGAAGAAACGGGTGGCGGATGGGTGGGGCAATGGTCGAGGGGACGCGCCCGGGTGCGGGTGCGGACGCTTCGGGTGTCGGCGAGGCGGGGGAGCAGGAACTGCGCCGCCTGCTGGCGGGCCTGACCGCGGTCCGTGACGGCGACTTCGGCATCCGGCTGCCGGGCGGCACCGACGGGCTGCTCGGCGAGATCGCGACGGTCTTCAACGGCATGGCCGACCAGCTGTCGCTGTTCACCTCGGAGGTCACCCGCGTCGCGCGCGAGGTCGGCAGCGAAGGGCAGCTGGGTGGCCAGGCCAAGGTCCCCGGTGTGTCCGGCACCTGGAAGGACCTCACCGACTCGGTGAACGCCATGGCCGGCAACCTGACCACCCAGGTCCGCGACATCGCCCAGGTGGCGACCGCGGTGGCCAAGGGCGACCTGTCGCAGAAGATCGACGTCGACGCCCGCGGCGAGATCCTCGAGCTCAAGGACACCGTCAACACGATGGTCGACCAGCTGTCCTCCTTCGCGGACGAGGTCACCCGCGTGGCGCGCGAGGTGGGCAGCGAAGGCCGCCTCGGCGGCCAGGCGCAGGTGCCCGGCGTCGGCGGTGTCTGGCGCGACCTGACCGACTCGGTGAACTTCATGGCCGGGAACCTGACCGACCAGGTCCGCAACGTCGCCCAGGTGACGACGGCGGTCGCGAAGGGCGACCTCTCCCAGAAGATCACGGTCGACGCCCGGGGCGAGATCCTCGAGCTCAAGAGCACGATCAACACGATGGTGGACCAGCTGTCCTCCTTCGCGGACGAGGTCACCCGGGTGGCGCGCGAGGTGGGTACCGAGGGCCGGCTGGGCGGCCAGGCCGACGTCAAGGGCGTCTCCGGCACCTGGCGCGACCTCACCGACTCGGTGAACTTCATGGCGGGCAACCTCACCGACCAGGTCCGCAACATCGCCCAGGTCGCCACCGCGGTGGCCAAGGGCGACCTCTCCCAGAAGATCAACGTGACCGCCCGCGGCGAGGTCCTGGAGCTCAAGGACACGCTGAACACGATGGTGGACCAGCTGTCCGCGTTCGCGGACGAGGTCACCCGGGTGGCGCGCGAGGTGGGTACCGAGGGCCGGCTGGGCGGCCAGGCCGACGTCAAGGGCGTCTCCGGCACCTGGAAGGACCTCACCGAGTCGGTCAACGTCATGGCCGACAACCTCACCGCGCAGGTCCGCTCGATCGCCCAGGTCACCACCGCCGTCGCCCGCGGTGACCTCTCGCAGAAGATCCGGGTCGACGCCCGCGGCGAGATCCTGGAGCTGAAGGAGACCATCAACACGATGGTCGACCAGCTGTCCGCGTTCGCGGACGAGGTCACCCGCGTGGCGCGCGAGGTCGGCACCGAGGGCAACCTGGGCGGCCAGGCCACCGTCCGCGGTGTGTCCGGGACCTGGAAGAACCTCACCGACAACGTCAACGTCATGGCGTCCAACCTGACCGGCCAGGTCCGCTCGATCGCCCAGGTCGCGACGGCGGTCGCGCGTGGTGACCTGTCGCGGAAGATCACCGTCGAGGCCAAGGGCGAGGTCGCGGCGCTGGCCGACGTCATCAACACGATGGTGGACACGCTGTCCGCGTTCGCGGACGAGGTCACCCGGGTGGCGCGCGAGGTCGGCACCGAAGGCATGCTCGGCGGCCAGGCGCGCGTGCCGAACGTCGCCGGCACGTGGAAGGACCTCACCGACAACGTCAACTCGATGGCGAACAACCTCACCGGGCAGGTCCGCAACATCGCCCAGGTGACCACCGCCGTCGCCCAGGGCGACCTGACCCGCAAGATCGACGTCGACGCCCGGGGCGAGATCCTCGAGCTCAAGACCACGATCAACACGATGGTCGACCAGCTCTCGGCGTTCGCCGCGGAGGTCACGCGCGTGGCGCGCGAGGTCGGCAGCGAAGGCCGCCTCGGCGGCCAGGCCGAGGTCGAGGGCGTGTCCGGCACCTGGAAGCGGCTGACGGAGAACGTCAACGAGCTGGCCGGCAACCTCACCCGGCAGGTCCGCGCGATCGCCGAGGTCACCAGCGCCGTGGCCGAGGGCGACCTGACCCGCTCGATCACCGTCGACGCCTCCGGCGAGGTCGCCGAGCTGAAGGACAACATCAACTCGATGGTGGAGTCGCTGCGCGAGACGACGCGGGCGAACCAGGAGCAGGACTGGCTGAAGTCCAACCTGGCCACCATCACCGGGCTGATGCAGGGCCGTCGTGACCTCGCCGTCGTCGCGGCCGCGGTGATGGACGAGCTGGTCCCGCTGGTCAACGCCCAGTTCGGCGCGTTCTACCTGGCCGACGACACGACCGAGGTGCCGGAGCTGCGGCTGGTCGGCGCGTACGGCCACCCGGACGACGGCGACGGCCCCGCGGTCCGGTTCCGGGTCGGCCAGTCCCTGGTCGGGCAGGCCGCGCGCAGCCGCCGTCCGATCGTCGTCGACGATGTCCCGCCCGGCTACGCCACCATCTCCTCCGGGCTCGGCAACACCGCGCCGGCCGGCCTGATCGTGCTGCCGATCGTGGTCGAGGACCAGGTGCTCGGCGTGCTCGAACTGGCGTCGGTGCACGGCTTCACCGCCGTCCACCGGGCCTTCCTCGAGCTGCTGATGGAGCAGATCGGCGTCAACGTCAACAGCATCGTCGCCAACGCCCGCACCGACGAGCTGCTCGGCGAGTCGCAGCGGCTGACCGCGGAGCTGCAGGCCCGTTCCGAAGAACTGCAGGCGCGACAGGAAGAACTCCAGTCGTCCAACGCCGAACTGGAGGAGAAGGCGGCCCTGCTGGTCACGCAGAACCGCGACATCGAGACGAAGAACCTGGAGATCGAGCAGGCCCGCCAGGAGCTGGAGGCCCGCGCCCAGCAGCTGACACTGGCGTCGAAGTACAAGTCGGAGTTCCTGGCCAACATGAGCCACGAGCTGCGCACCCCGCTCAACAGCCTGCTGATCCTCGCCCAGCTGCTCGCGCAGAACCCGACGCGCAACCTCACCGCGAAGCAGGTCGAGTACGCGGGCATCATCCACTCCGCCGGCTCGGACCTGCTGCAGCTGATCAACGACATCCTCGACCTGTCGAAGGTCGAGGCCGGGAAGATGGACGTCACCCCGGAGCAGGTGTCGCTGCGCGGCCTGCTGGACTACGTCGAGGCGACATTCCGGCCGATGACGTCGCAACGCAACCTCGACTTCCGGATCACCGTCGCCCCCGGCTCGCCCACCGAGCTGCTCACCGACGACTCGCGGCTGCGGCAGGTGCTGCGCAACCTGCTGTCCAACGCGGTCAAGTTCACCGAGGTCGGCGGGATCGAGCTGCACATCGAGCCGGTCGATCCGGATGCGCTGCCCCGGCCGCTGCGCGTGCACGGGCCCGCAGTCGCGTTCCGGGTCACCGACACCGGCATCGGGATCGCCGAACACCAGCTGGAGTCCATCTTCGGCGCGTTCCAGCAGGCCGACGGCACGACCAGCCGCAAGTACGGCGGCACCGGCCTCGGCCTGTCGATCAGCCGCGAGATCGCCCAGCTGCTCGGGGGCGTCATCACCGCCGAGAGCACGCCCGGCGAGGGCAGCTCGTTCACGTTCTCGCTGCCGGTCGCGCGGCCGGACTTCGCGCCGCTGCCCGCGGGCGACCACCCCGGCACGGCGATCACGGCCGGCGACGCCGGCGTGGGCGTCACGACGTCGGCACCGCGGTCCTACCGGCGGCTGCTGGTCGTGGAGGAGCGCCAGCACGGGCTGCTGACGCTCGTCGCCGAGAGCGCCGCCGCGGACCTGGCCGACAGCCGGGACATCGGCATCTCCCCGGCGGAGGTCGAAGTCGTCACCGCGGTCGGCACGCAGGAAGCCGCGGCCGCTCTGGCCACCGACGCCTACCACTGCGTCGTGCTCGACCTGGACCTGCCCGACCGCACCGCGTTCGGCTTCCTCGACGCGATGCAGGGCGACAGCGCGCTGCGGCTGGTCCCGGTGCTCGCCCACAACAGCCGCCGCCTCGACGGCGAGCTGGAGCAGCTGGTGCAGTCGCGCGCGGACGTCCAGTCGCTGGAAGTCCTGTCCGGGTTGGACGAACTGCGCGAACGCATCGCGCTGCATCTCTCGGCGGAGGAGCCCGGCGCGGTGCTGCCGCTGGTCCGCCCGGACGAGCCGGCCGCGCCGGTGCGCGCGGCCGACGTCGACACGACCCTGGCCGGGCGCACGGTGCTGATCGTCGACGACGACCCGCGCAACGTCTACGCGCTCACCGGGATCCTGGAGCTGCACGGCATGCAGGTGCTGCACGCCGAAGACGGCCGCAAGGGCGTCGAGACCGTCGCCGCGCACCCCGGCATCGACCTGATCCTGATGGACGTGATGATGCCGGAGATGGACGGCTACACCGCGACCGCGAAGATCCGGGCGATGCCCGCGCACGCCGCCATCCCGATCGTCGCGGTGACGGCGAAGGCGATGCCGGGCGACCGCGAGAAGAGCCTCGCCTCGGGGGCCACCGACTACGTGACCAAGCCGGTCGACGCGGACGACCTGATCGCCCGCATCAAGCGGCACGTGACGGCGTGATCGGGTGACCGCCGAAGAAGAGACGCTGCCCGTGCTGGCACCGCCCGCCGAGGTGTCGGCCAACCTGGCCCGGCTCGCCGACACCGTCGCGCGCCTGCGCGGCGAGGTCGACCACGCGCACGCCGTCGCCGACGGCCGCGCGCTGATCGAGCTCGCCAAGGGCGTCCTGATGGAACGCCTGCACTGCACACCCGCGGACGCCGCGCGGCAGCTGGATTCCCTCGCCGAGCGCGCGGGGCTGACGCCGCTGGAGTTCGCCGCGGACGTCGTCGGCGAGGCCGCCGAGGACCGGATCAGCGAGGTGACGCAGGAGTTCCTGGCCCGCGCCGAAGGCGAGGACTCCGTCGCGGTCCGCCTGCGCACCGCGGAAAGCGGCGTCCTGGCGGCGGGGGACACCCAGCGCGTCGCGGAGTCCATTTTGGAGCACGCGCTGCGGCCGCTCGGCGCGACGGCGGTCGCGGTGTGGCTCGCCGGGCCCGACGGGTCGATGACCCTCGCCGGTTCGGCGGGGTTCTCCGCCGAGGAAGCCGCGCGCTGGCGGTACGTCCCGCCCGGCGTCGCGACCCCCGCCCGCAGCGCGCTGATCGAGCGCGACACGGTCTGGTACCCGACCCTGGCCGGCGGCGGGCTGCCGTCGATCGGGCAGCACACCCTGGGCGAAGGCGGCCGGGTCGCGGTGCCCACCGGCACCGGTGGCCGGATCATCGGCGTCGTCGAGATGTGCTGGCCCGAACCCCTGCCCGCCGAACCCGGGCGGCTGCGCCGTCAGCTGGAGGCGCTGGCCGAGCTGTGCGCGCACACGCTCGACACCTGGGACGGCGTGATCGCGCCGGTGGCGGCCGACGGTTCGGGCGACTTCCTCGGCGAGCTGGTGGACTTCGTCGACGGCCTGCACGACCCGGCGGTGCTGCTCTCGCCGTGCCTCGACGGCGGCCGGCTGAGCGACTTCCGGATCCACCACGCCAACGTCCGGTTCGCCGACCCCGGCGGGCGGCCCCGCAGCCGGATCGTCGGCACGCGGCTGCTGGAGACCTACCCGCTGGCCGCCGAGAAGAGCGGCCTGCTGGACATGATCCAGCGGGTCTACGCCACCGGCGAGCCGTTCCGCGCCGACAGCATGGCGATCACCACGCTGGTGGACAAGGTGCCGCTGACCGTGCTGACCGACATCAGCCTGACCCGGTTCGCCGGGAACGTGCTGCTGATCCTGCGCATCCAGGACGACGCGGCGAAGCTGGCCGTGCTGCTGCAGCACGCCCAGCGCCTCGGCCGCATCGGCGGGTTCGAGGAGAACGTCGTGACCGGCGCGATCACCTGGAACACCGAGCTGTTCGCGCTCTACGGCCTCCCCGCCACGGCGACGCCGCTGTCGCTGAACGAGCTGGCCGCGCACGCGCACACCGACGACGCGGAAGGGATCGGCCGGTTCCTGCGCGCGGTGCTGCACCACCGGCGCCCGTCGTCGACGGCGTTCCGGCTGCAGCGCTCCGACGGCGTCGCCCGGTACATCCGGGTGGTCGCCGAGCCGGTCGTGGACGGCCGCGGCGAGCTCGTCGCGGTCCGCGGGGCCTACCAGGACGTCTCGGCGCAGCACTGGACCGAGGTGGCGCTGGCGGCGACGCGGGACCGGCTGGCCGAAACCGAGCAGCAGGCGATCGAGCGCAACCGGCTGGCGCTGCAGCTGCAGCACGCGATCATGCCGCCGGCGAAGGGCCCGATCGACATGCCGGGCCTGCGCGCGGCGGTCCGCTACCGGCCGGCCGAGAAGGAGCACCTGGTCGGCGGCGACTGGTACGACGCGGTGGCGCTGCCCACGGGTGAGGTCCTGCTGTGCGTCGGCGACGTCGCCGGGCACGGCATCGACGCGGCGACCGGCATGGTGAGCCTGCGCAACGCGCTGCGCGGCCTGGCGGCGACGGGCGCGGGTCCGGCGCAGCTGCTGACGTGGCTGAACCTGGTGGCCTACCACCTGACCGACCACGTCACGGCCACGGCGGTGGCGGCGGTGTACGACCCGGCGCACCGCAAGCTCCGCTGGGCCCGCGCGGGGCACCTGCCCCCGATCGTCCGCCACCGCGACGGCGGCGCGACGACGTTGCCGCTGATCCGGGGCTCGCTGCTGGGCGCGGTGCGGGACGTGGTGTACCAGGAGGAGGAGCTGCAGCTCGACGAGGGCGACATCCTGCTGATCTACACGGACGGGTTGATCGAGCGGCGGGACCGCCCGGTCCAGGAGACGGTGGCCCGGCTGGTGACGCTGGTGAACGGCCACGACGGGGGGCTGGAGCACCAGCTGGACACGCTGCTGACGTACAGCACGGCCGACACGGACGACGACACGTGCGTGGTCGGCATCGAGGTCCGGACGACGCCGTCGCCCTGAGGCGGAGCTTTCACGTGAAAGCTCCGCCCTCGCGGGCGGGGAGCGGCGCCTGCGGGCGGCACTTTCACGTGAAAGTGCCGCCGGGTGAGGCGCGGCTCAAGGGTTGACGGCCAGCACCAGGAACCCGGCCAGCAGCACCAGGTGCACGCCGCCCTGCAGGCGCGTCGCCCGGCCGGGGACCACCGTCAGCACGCTCACCACGACCGTCAGCGCCAGCAGGACGATCTGCGTCGACCCCAGGCCGAGCAGCAGCTGGACCGGCAGCCAGATCGACGCCAGCGCGATCGCCGGGATCGTCAGGCCGATGCTCGCGATCGCCGAGCCGTAGGCCAGGTTGAGGCTGATCTGCATCCGGTCGCGCTGGGCCGCGCGCGTCGCGGCCAGGGTCTCGGGCAGCAGCACCAGCAACGCGATCACGACACCCACGAACGACTGCGGGAACCCGGCCGCACGCACGCCCGCCTCGATCGCCGGGGACTCCACCTTCGCCAGCCCGACCACCGCGACCAGCGCCACCAGCAGCAGCGCGAGGCTGCTCAGCGCCGCCCGGTTCGACGGCGGTTCCGCGTGGTCGTCCTCCTTGACCTCGCCGTCGGCGGCCACCGGGAGGAAGAAGTCGCGGTGGCGCACGGTCTGCGTCAGCACGAACGTCCCGTACAGCGCCAGGGACGCGAGCGCGGCGAACGTCAGCTGCGCCGGCGAGAACGCCGGGCCCGGCGTGCTGGAGGTGAACGTCGGCAGCACCAGGCTCAGCGACGCCAGCGTCGCGACCGTGGCCAGCGCGGCCCCGCTGCCCTCGGGGTTGAACAGTGTCGAGCCGTAGCGCCGCGCGCCGACGAGCAGGGAGATGCCGACGATGCCGTTGGTCGTGATCATCACCGCGGCGAACACCGTGTCGCGCGCGAGCGAGCCGGCCTCGGGGCCGCCGGAGACCATCATCGTGACGATCAGCGCGACCTCGATGACGGTGACCGCGACCGCGAGCACCAGCGACCCGAACGGCTCGCCGACCCGGTGCGCGACGACCTCCGCGTGGTGGACCGCCGCCAGCACGGTCGCGCCCAGGGCGATCGCGACGACCGCGACGAACACCGGGCCGAGATCGCGGCCCCAGGCCAGCGCGAGCACGACGATCCCGAGCACCGGCGTGACGGAGGTCCAGGACGTCAGGAAGGATCTCAGCGCGGCCATGTCACCACCCTGTCACACCCACGCGGAAACCGCCTGGTCCTACGGTGGTTCTCACATCGTCCCTTGTGGACGGTCGAGGTCGGCGGCGAGGACGTGCTGCCGGAAGGTTTCGCTGAGCGGCGGGAGAGTCCGCCCGGCCGCCCACGCCAGCCCGATGTCGCGGGCAGCGTCCACATCGGTCAGTGCGAGGTGCGGCGCCGGGAACGTCGCGGTGTGCGGCAGCGGCAGCACCGACACGCCGAGCCCGGCGGTCACGAGCCCGCGCAGCGTCTCGACTTCGTCGCCCTCGAACCCGATCCGCGGCGCGAACCCGGCTTCGGCGCACAGCCGCTCGGTCGTCTCGCGCAGGGCGTAGCCGGGGCGCAGGAGGATGAACGTCTCGTCCGCGAGGTCGGCGAGGCGGACGCGGCGGCGGCCGGCGAGCCGGTGGTGCGGCGGGACCGCGAGCCGCAGCGGCTCGACGAGCAGGCGCTCCCAGCGCAGCTGCGCGTGCCCCGGGTCGCCGCTGGTGATGACGAGGTCCGCGGTGCCGTCGAGCAGTTCGGTCTCGAGGCCGGCTTCGCCGTGCTGCCGCAGTTCGAAGCGGGCGCCGGCGTGCTCGCGCAGGAAGCTGCGCAGCACCGACGGGACCAGCCAGGTGCCGAACGTGTGCAGGAACGCCAGCGGGACCACGCCGGTGCCCGGGTCGACGATCTCCGCGACCTCGCGCAGGCCCTGGTCCAGCTGGTCGAGCACGGCCTCGACGTGCCGCCGGAACGCGTGCCCGGCCGGGGTCAGCCGCAGCACCCGCCCCGACCGGCGGAACAGCTCGGCGCCGGCGTCGTGCTCCAGCCGCCGCAGGGCCCGCGAGAGCGCGGGCTGGGTGAGGTGCCCCCGCGCGGCGGTCTCCGTGACCGTGGCGCCGCCGGCGACCTCGCGGAACAGGCGCAGCGTCTGGACGTCCATGCTTTCAGTGTATGGATTTTCAGCCAATCAGGCATTGGACGCATCGGTCGCGACGGGCCACGCTGGAGGCATGGCAACCGTGGCGGAACAACTGGTCAGGACCCTGCGCGACGCGGGTGTCGAACGCATCTACGGCATCGTCGGCGACAGCCTCAACCCGATCGTCGACGCGGTCCGCCGTACCGACGGCATCGAGTGGGTGCACGTCCGGCACGAAGAGACCGCCGCCTTCGCCGCGGCGGCCGAAGCCCAGGTCACCGGCAAGCTCGCGGTGTGCGCGGGCAGCTGCGGGCCGGGCAACCTGCACCTGATCAACGGCCTGTTCGACGCCCACCGCTCCGGCGCGCCGGTGCTCGCGATCGCGTCGCACATCCCGTCCAACCAGATCGGCACCGGCTTCTTCCAGGAGACCCACCCGGACCGGCTCTTCGCCGAGTGCAGCCACTTCAGCGAGGTCGTGGCGGACCCGGCGCAGCTGCCGCGGCTGCTGCGCATTGCCACGCAGGCCGCCGTCGGCAAGGGCGGCGTCGCCGTGCTGACCATCCCGGGCGACCTCGCCGACCGCAAGGCCACCGGCCCGCTGACCGAGCGCCTCCCGCTGGTCACGCCGTCGCCCGCGGTGCCGTCGCCGGAGACCGTCCAGGAGCTCGCGGACCTGCTGAACTCGGGCGAGAAGGTGATGCTGTTCGCCGGCGCGGGCGTCCGCGGCGCGCACGACGAAGTCATGGCGCTGGCGGAGAAGCTCGCCGCGCCGGTCGGGCACTCGCTCGGCGGCAAGGAGTGGATCCAGTTCGACAACCCGTTCGACGTCGGCATGAGCGGCCTGCTCGGCTACGGCGCCTGCTACGACGCCATGCACGAGGCCGACCGGATCGTGTTGCTGGGCACCGACTTCCCGTACGACAACTTCCTCCCGCAGGCCCGCACGATCCAGCTCGACCACGACGCCTCGCGCCTCGGCCGGCGCACGCCGCTGGACCTGGCGGTGCACGGCGACGTGCGCGAGACGCTGCGTGCGCTGCTCCCGCTGCTGCGTCCCCGCACCGACCGCGCGTTCCTCGGCCGGATGCTGCGCGAGCACGTGCGGAAGCTGGAAAAGGTCGTCGGCGCGTACACCGGCAAGATCGAGCAGCGCCGGCCGATCCACCCGGAGTACGTCGCCTCGGTGCTCGACGAAGTCGCCGCCGACGACGCGGTGTTCACGGTCGACACGGGTATGGGCAACGTCTGGGCGGCGCGCTACCTGACCCCGAACGGCCGCCGCCGCGTGCTCGGCTCGTTCCGACACGGCAGCATGGCGAACGCGCTGCCGCACGCGATCGGCGCGCAGCTTTCGCAGCCGGGGCGCCAGGTCGTGTCCCTCTCGGGTGACGGCGGGCTCGCGATGCTGATGGGCGACCTGCTGACGCTGCCGGCCTACGACGTCCCGGTGAAGGTGGTGGTGTTCAACAACGCCACGCTGGGCATGGTGAAGCTGGAGATGCTCGTCGACGGCCTCCCGGACTTCGGCACCGACCACGCGCCGGTGAACTTCGCGGCGATCGCGGCGGCGTGCGGGGTGTTCTCGGTGCGGGTCGAGGACCCGGCGGACGTGCGCGGCGCGCTGGAGAAGGCCTTCGCCCACCCGGGCCCGGCGGTGGTCGAGGTGGTCACCGACCCGAACGCGCTGTCGATCCCGCCGCGGATCACCGGCGAGATGGTCCGCGGGTTCGCGTTGGGCGCGACGAAGACGGTGCTCAACGGCGGCGTCGGCAAGATGGTCGACCTGGCGCGCGCCAACCTGCGCAACGCGCCACGTCCCTAGGGATCGACGACGATCACCCCGGTGGCGGCGAGGTGCTCCAGCGCCGCCACCACCCGGGCCCGGCTCGTCCCGCCGAGGTCCGCGGCGTCCAGTGCGTCGCGGACCGAGGCGTGCATGACCAGCGCGCGGACGAGCCGGACCACGTCCGGCGTACCGAGTGAACACCGCTCCCGATGCTCGCAGCTGTGCGACAGCACATCGAGAGCGGCGCGCGGGTTCAGCCGGTACGCCGCGTCGAGGTCCACTGTGGACACGGTTCAGCCGTGGACGATGACGCCGCGGATGTTCTTGCCGTCGCGCAGGTCCTGGTACCCCTCGTTGACCTGCTCGAGGGAGTACTTGCGGGTCACCAGCTCGTCGAGCTTCAGCTGCCCGGCGTCGTAGAGGCGCAGCAGCCGGACGATGTCGTACTGCGGGTTCGCCGAGCCGAACAGCGTGCCCTTGATCGTCTTCTCGAACAGCGTCAGCACGCCGCCGGAGACGTGCACGGTGAGCTTTTCGGGGTTGGCGAGGCCGGTGATGACGACCGTGCCGCCCTTGCCGACGACGTTGAACGCTTCGCTGACGACGTCTTCGTCGACCGTCCCGACGGTGATCAGTGCCTGGTCGGCCAGCTGGCCCCAGGTGAGCTCGTTGACCTTCTCGGCGGCTTCGGCCGCGGTGGCGAAGGCATGGGTGGCGCCGAACTTGAGCGCGGCCTCCCGCTTGAACTCGACCGGATCGACCGCGATGACGTACTTCGCGCCGGCGTGCTTCGCGCCCTGCACGGCGTTGATCCCGATGCCGCCGATGCCGTAGACGACGGTGGTGTCCCCGGCCCGGACGCCGCCGGCGTAGTTGGCGGTGGCCCACCCGGTCGGCACACCGCAGCCGACCAGGACGGCGGTTTCCAGCGGCAGCCAGTCGTCGACCTTCACGACGGAGTGCTGCGAAATGGTGGCGCGCTCGGAGAACGTGCCGAGCATGCACATCGCGCCGAAGTCCTGCCCGCCGCCGTGGAAGCGGAAGGTGCCGTCCGGCAGGTGGCCCTCGAGGATGGTGGCGCCCATGTCGCAGAGGTTCTGGCGCCCGGTCGAGCAGTAGCGGCAGGTGCCGCAGTTCGGGATGAAGCTGCAGACGACGTGGTCGCCCGGCTGCACCTTGGTGACGCCCGCGCCGACCTCCTCGACGATCCCGGCGCCTTCGTGGCCGCCGATGATCGGGAAGCGCGGCACGAGGTCGTTGTCGATGAGGTGCAGGTCCGAGTGGCACAACCCGGCGGCGGTGTACTTGATGAGCACCTCGCCGGGGCCCGGGCCGTCGAGGTCCAGCTCCATGATCTCGAACGGCTTACCGGCATCGAACAGTACGGCTGCCTTGGTCTTCACGGCCATCTCCTCCACGTGCGGCGGTGGTGACCTCGATTGTGTGCAGCCGCCGGTTCCGTGAAGTGTCCGAATCCCGGACAGTCGAGGTCAGCGGACCCGCAGGGCGCGCATCCGGTTGTAGAGCGTCGAGCGGCTGATGCCCAGCTGCTTGGCCGCGCGGACCTTGTTGCCGTCGCAGGCTCGCAGCGTCCGGACGATCACGTCGTACTCCGCCTGCTCCCAGCCGCTCAGCGCGCCGCCCGGGGCCGTCTCCGCGCAGCCCGGGGCCACGTCCTCCGCCGTCAGGTCGCCGGCGGAACGGCGGTCGGCCGCGCCCGCCAGTACCCCCGCCAGCTCGCGGAGGTTGCCCGGCCAGCGCTGGGAGCCCAGCAGCTCCAGCGCGCCCGGGGTCAGCCGGAGGGAGTCGCCGAAACCACGCAGCAGCGTGCGGGCGATCGCCGGGATCTCGTCGCGACGCTCGCGCAGCGGCGGCAGCTCGATCCGCCGGTGCATGCGCGCCGCCAAGGTCGCCTGCTCGCCGCGCAGCTCCGCCGGCGGGCCGCTGAGCAGTGCGAACCACGCCGTCGTCGTGTCCAGCAGGCGGGAGAGGCGGACCGCCGCCAGCGGGGGCAGGAGCTGGATGCCGTCGACCACCAGCAGGCCGCCGCCGGCGCAGGCCGCTTCGACCCGGGCGCACCAGGCCGCCACCGAGCCGGTGACGACGTCGGAGGCGTCGAACTCGTGCACCGGCTCGTCCCCGGCGACGATCCGCGCCGCCGTCGTCCGGCCCGCGCCCGGCTCGCCGGAGATCAGCACCCGCCGCCGGGCCCGGCCCGCGCCCCGCAGCCGCTCGTCGACCTGCTCGGGGAAGAGGCCGCGCGATGCGCGCGGACGCGACACGACCGGGCTCGACGTCCGGACCGGCGCCAGCTCGAACAGCAGCCCGGCGTTCGCCGACACCGCCTCGACGCGCACCTCGACCGGCGTGCCCGACGTCAGCCGGAGGCGCCGGAGCCCGCGCCGGGTGCGGCCCAGCTCGCGCAGCAGCCGGTGGTCGGCCGTGTCGACCAGCTCGGTCGCCGCCGTGTTCGCGAGCACGACGTCCTGACCGAGCGCCAGCACCGCGCACGACCGGTGCTGCACCGACTGGAACGCGGCCAGCAGCTGCTGCTCGGCGAGCTTGGCGCCGTCGAGCAGCCGCCGTTCGATGTCGGCGACCGCGCGGCGCAGGAACGGGCCCAGCAGCGGGTTCGCGTCACCCGCCGGGCCGGTGATGTCGAGGACGCCGGCGAGCCGCCGCGTTGCCGGGTGCACCACCGGGTGGCCGTAGCAGGTGAACTGCTTCATGGCTTCGAGGAAGTGCTCGTCGCCGTCGACGGAGACGCCGCGGCGCGTTTCGAACGGCGTCGCGAGGGAGTTCGTCCCGGTCCGCTCCTCCAGGAACTGGCAGCCGGGGACGGCGCTGATGGTCTCCAGCGCCGTCTCGACCGACCGCTCGCTGAACCGGCGGGCCACGATCCGGCACTCGTCGTCGGCCAGCACGACGCAGAACCGGGTGTCGGCCAGCTGCCGGGCCAGCTCGTCGAGCACCGGCGAGGCGGCCCGCAGCAACCGGCTGCGGCTGTCGACGTCGGCGAAGTCCAGGCGCTCGACCGACGACGCCGGCGAGAGCCCGGAAAGCTCCGCCCGCCGCCACGACTGCGCGATCTCGGTCCGCAGGTCCACTCGCACTCCTCGCCGAGCCGATCGGTGTCCCCGGACTGCCATCATCACACGCGGCGCAAGCGAGGTGAACCGTGCCGGCGGATTCCGTTGCGGCGCAAGGTTTACGCACCCCACTCCGGCAGCCGGACACCGTGCAGGCCGCGGTAGGCCGCGCGCTCGGGTTCGCGGCGGCCGTCGAGCAGGGCGTCACGCGGCTTGAACACCTCGACGCCGATCGGGTGGCAGACGTCGATCGGGTCGCGGGCGCCCGGCCCCCAGAGCGGGATGGACAGGTCGCCGCCCGGGCACGTCGAGAGCGCGCACAGCAGGTCCAGCTCGGCGAAGAACTCGAAGTGGTCGCCGGGGCGGGCGGGGCACGCCTTCATGAAGTACCGGTCCTCGTCGTTGAGACCGGTGCACTGGAAGACGTTCAGGACGTCGTGGACGTCGAACTCGGTCAGCCCGAACGGCGCGACCGCGCGCACCAGGTTCGAGTGGCAGTGGAAGTCGAAGTCCTCACCGGTGAGCATCCGGTTGACGTACGGGTCGCAGCGGGTGCCGAGCAGGTCGTGCACCCGGCCGCCTTCGTCGTCTTCGCCGTAGTTTTCGAGGGTGTCGGCGGTGATCGTCGCGAGCGGGCGGAGGAAGGGCAGCGTCGACCAGAGCCGGTCGAACGTGCTGACGTGGGCGCGCTGGAGCTGGCGGGTGCGCGCGGCCCAGAAGCGTTCGCGGGGGTCGGCGGCGTTCCACAGGTTGAGGTCGCCGACCTGCGGGCCGCCGACGGTCTTGAGGCGGCAGAGGTGGCCCGCGGGCACGCGCCAGGCGCGGCCGGAGCGGATGGGGACCTCGAAGGCGTCGACGAGCTCCCGGCCGTCGTCCCCGGCGAGCCGCCGGTAGAAGTCCTGGTCGACGTCGAGCGCGCGGCCCTGGTAGGCGGCTGGGGGCATCGTGTCTCCCTCGTGCGTGTGGATGCGGCTCCAGCATGCCCCGGCTACGCACGGTGGTGTTCGATCACTCGTTCGGCTGCTGGGGCGGCGACCGGTCGGCTCCTACCGTCGAGGGAGCTCTACTCGTGGGAGGAGTGACCGGCGGTGCTCGTGGCCTTCCAGCGCACCGGTGACGAGCGGCGCTTGCCCGCCGCGGCGGAGCACCTGGTGGGGTTGTTGCGTTCGTGGGGCCCGGGCCCGGACCACCTGACGGGGTTGGCACTGGCGGGGATCACGGTCCCGAGCCGGCGCGGCCCCAGGGTGGTCGACGCGCTGGTGTTCACCCGGACGGGAGTGGTGGTGATCGCGGCGCACGAGCCGGGCGCGGGGGTGTCGCCCGGCCCGGAGGAGCGCGCCGGGGCGGGGGTGGAGGCGGCGAAGGGGGCGTTGGCGGCGCATGACGGTGGGCGGTACGTGACGGGGCTGGTCGCGGTCGTGCCGCCGGTCGCGGAGGCGGACCGGGGTGGACGGCTGGCGGAGCCGGCAGGGGAGCCGCGGCGGTTCGTGGCCGGTCCGGTCGCGCCGGTTGCGAGCGGGCGTGCCGCGGAACCGGCCGGGTTGCCGGAGCCGCGACCGGATTCCGGGCCGGGTGGCGACGAGCCGGACGTGCGCGAAGAGCTGGTTGCCGGGCTGCCCGAGCCCCGGCCGGCGGACGGTCCGCCGCCGGAGGCCGAGCCGCCCGGACCCGAGACCCTCCCGCACCCGCGCGTCCCCGAGTCCGTGCCCGGGGTGGCCGTCGTCCTCGCCGATCCGCGAGGTCTCCGCCGCATCATCGGGCAGCACAACCGCTGGCGGACCGTCTGGTCGGCCGACGACGTCCTCGACGCCTGCTACGCCCTCTCCCTCGCCCACCTCGCGCCGCCGCGGTCGGCTCTCCTCGCCGACGGCTTCCCCGCCCGCATTCCGACCCGCTCGCCGCTGCCCGAACTTCCCGCCGTTCTCGAACTCCCGCCGGAGCCGCCGGCCCTGGCCGACGAGCCTGAAAGCGAGTGGATCCCGGCCCAGCGCGGGCAAGCCGTCTTCCCTCGGCAACGGCCCATCCGGCTCGTGCCGTGGGGGCTGCTCTTCGTGCTCACCCTGCTCGTCACCGCGGGCATCATCGCCGCGGTTTTCGTCGCACAGGTCTTCCATGGCTCGTGAACTTCGCGCCAACTAGGCCATCTGCACCGTTTCCCCGCGTCGCCGCCTGGGCACCTCCCGGTAGACGTGAAAGGGGTTCACGATGCCGCGCACCCGAGCGCTCGTCCTGCTGGCCGTCCTCACGGGCGCCTCTCTCACCGGCTGCAAGGTGCCGAACGACCTGGCCGCGGGGAGCCAGCCCACCGGGACGCAGCAGGCTCCGCCGGTCGCTCCTGCCGAGGCGCGCGCCGAGCTGGCGAAGCTGCAGGTCGCCGTGCGCGGCACCATGGACGGTTACAGCCGCGACAAGTTCCCGCACTGGGACAAGGTCGACGGCGCCTGCGACACGCGCGAACAGGTGCTCAAGCGCGACGGCAAGGACGTCACCACCAACGCCGACTGCGCCCCGAAGTCCGGCACCTGGGTCAGCGCCTACGACGGCGAGACCTGGCACAAGGCGTCCGATGTGGACATCGACCACATGGTGCCGCTCGGGCAGGCCTGGGTCAGCGGCGCGAAGAAGTGGACCCAGGAACGCCGCGAGCAGTTCGCGAACGACCTGACCCGCCCGCAGCTGCACGCCGTCACCGACAACCTCAACGAGCAGAAGAGCGACAAGGCCCCCGACCAGTGGAAGCCGCCGCTCGTCTCGTACTGGTGCACCTACGCCACGGACTGGATCGTGGTCAAGAGCAACTACGGCCTGACGATCACCGTCCCGGAGAAGACCGCCCTGGAGAGCATGCTGCAGCACTGCTAGCACGAGCGCGCCGCCGCGAGCGCCTGGCCGGCGTACGACCGTCCGAACAGGACCGTGTGGACCAGCAGCGGGAACAGCTGGTGCAGCCCGATCCGGTCGCGCCAACCGCCGGCCAGGGGCGCGGCCTCGTCGTACGCGGCGACGATCCGGTCGAGGTGGGGGCAGCCGAACAGGTGCAGCATCGCCAGGTCCGTCTCGCGGTGCCCGCCGTGCGCGGCCGGGTCGATCAGCCACACCTCCCGGCCGTCCCACAGGACGTTGCCGGTCCACAGGTCGCCGTGCAGCCGCGCCGGCGGCTCGGCCGACGCCGGGATCCGGGTGCACGCGCGCTCGAACACCGCCGCCTCCGCGGCGTCGAACGTCCCCGCGTCGACCGCTCGCCGGACGTAGGGCAGCACGCGGTCCGACGCGTACCACGACGCCCAGTCCTCGGCCGGGACGTTCGACATCGGCGCGAGCCCGATCCACGCGTCGGCCGGCCCGTCCGGGGGAGGAGAGCCGAACGCCGGTGCCCCGGCCGCGTGCAGCCGGGCCAGTCCGCGGCCGAAGCGCTCCGCCGCGTCCGTGGTCGGCTGGCCGTTCGGGACGCGGTCGATGACGAGCGTCTCGTCGTCCTGGCTGCGCACCTCCGGCACCGCGACCGCGCCCGCCGACGCGAGCCAACGCAGGCCGGCGGCCTCCGCGGCGGTCGCGCCGGGGGCGTGTCCCCGCTTGACGAAGACGTCGCTCATGTCCCGCACGGTACCGGCGCGCTACGGTGTGCGCCGGAGGGTGCGACGGTGACGGTGCGGGTCCAGCAGTTCGAACGGGTGCTGACGACGCTGGCGGAGGTCCAGCGGTCGGAGGCGCGCGACTATTCGTCGTTCAGCGTGCGCGGCAAGCGCTTCGGCTACTTCTGGCCGCGCACGCGCACGGTCGGGTTGAAGCAGACGATCTCCGAGCAGCTGGCCTTGGTGGCCGAGCGCCCGGAGGTGTTCGAGGTCCAGTTCACGGCCGGCGGCTTCGGCTGGGTCGTGGTGTACCTGGACGAGATCGACGTCGACGAGCTGGGCGAGCTGGTCTACGAAGCCTGGCGGCTGTCGGCGCCCGAAGAGCTCGTCGAGGAGACGCCCTTCACCAGGATCGCCCGCGCGTAGAGCAGGTCGAACCCCTGCCGCTGGACGTTCTCCTGCGACTTCGACCCCGGCTGCGTCGTGACGACGGCGACGTCGCAGCCGGCCTCGGCGGCCGCCGCCAGCCGCGCCCGCAGCAGGGCCGTCTGGACCCCGCGACGGCGGAACCGCGGCACGGTCGCGGCGCCGGTGAACTGCGCGATCCCGTCGGTGACGCGGAAACTCGCCCCGCCGGCGAACTCGCCTTCGCGCTCGGCGACGTACCGCCGCACCCCGGCCATGTCCCGCATCGCGTCGATCACCGTCTGCCGCGGGAAGTCCTCGTGCGACGGCACGCCCTCGGTGTCGGCGACGGCGAACGCGTCGGCGACCTCGGCCAGCCACGTCTCCAGTTCGTCGTCGCGGGCGAGCCGTACGTCCTCGGCCGGGACACCCTCGCCGACCCGCCGCCCGAGCACGTTCTCGAACGATTCCAGGTGGTAGCCGCGCCCGGTGAAGAACGCGCCCACGGCGGGGTCGGCGAGCTGTGCCAGCTCGACCTGCACCGGCGCGCCGAGTTCGGCGAAAGCCTGCTCGACCTCGTCGAGCGCGTCGGGCAGGCCGTCGAAGCCGAGCCCGGCGATCTTGTTGAACGGCGAATCCGCCTCCGCGAAGCTGGCGACGCCGCCGGCGAGCGGGCGCGCGAACCCGACGGAGTCCCCGCGCCGCGCGCGGGCGGCGTCGCTGCTTTCGGCGATCAACCGCGCTTCGGCGCGCTCGATGCGTGCGGCGAGCGCGGTGCCGCAGAAGAGCCGTTCCCCGTCCATGCCCCCAGAGTGGCGGACACGGACGGGGAACTCCAACCGGTTTCTCAGCCCTCCACGCGGTGCGAGGCCCAGAACGAGGTCAGGTCGGTCGACCCGGCCGCCGCCTGCGCCGCGGCCTTGAACTCCGCCGTGGTCGACACGCCGTACCAGTGCGACTGCGCGTAGGACTTCAGCAGGTTCGCCATCGCCGTGTCCCCGATCGTCCGGCGCAGGTCGTGCAGGGTGCACTTGCCGTAGTTGTAGACGACCGTCGAGTAGCGGGACGAATGCGCGTCCCAGTAGGCCATCGAGTTGGTCAGCTTCTCCGCGCTCGACTGCCAGGTGATGCCGCAGCCGCTGCCGGTGATCCCGCGGTAGAGGTCGGTGGCGTAGTCGGTGAAGCTCTCGTCGAGCCACGGCGAGTTGTACTCGTCGTCGCCGACGATCCCGTAGAACCACTGGTGCGCCAGCTCGTGGGGGAGCGCCGTGGTCGACACGAGGTCCATCACGAAGCCCGGGTACTCCATGCCGCCGAACCAGAAGTTGTTGTCCAGCACCACGTCCACCTCGCCGTACGGGTAGTCGCCGAAGCGGCCCGAGTGGACGTCGATGGAGTCGGCCGCGAGTGAGAGCATCTGGTTGGCGCTGCTGGTGGAGATCCCGCTGACCGAGTAGACGTTCACGCGCACGCCCTTGCCGGACGTCGTGCTGATCTTCGCGAACGGACCGGCCGCCCAGGCGAAGTCGCGGACCTTCGCCGCCACCGCGTGCGTGGTCGTCGTGGTGCCGCTGGTCGTCTCGGTCGACGTGCCGGTGGCCGGGGTCAGCAACGACGTCGGGTGCACCAGCGTGACGTCGAAGTCGCTGATCACCGTGTAGAACGACTCGCCGTTGTTGGTGTAGGGGTCCAGGTGCCAGCCCGCGCCGTCGCGGACCGCGAGCACCGGCAGCGCGTTGCCGATCATGTTGAACGCGCCGTCGTGGCCGAACCGGTCGGCGCCGCTGGGCACGACGATCTTCAGGTCGAAGCCGATGGTGGCCGACTGGCCCTGTGCCAGCGGCGTGGGCAGCGTGATCTTCATGGCCGTGCAGTTCACGCTCAGCGCGGAGGCCGTGCCGCCGGTGACGTTCGTGACCGTGATCGGCGTGGTCGGGCAGGCGCCGTGGTAGTTGTCCCAGAGCCGCAGGTAGACCTCGGGCAGCGCGGTCGCGGAGCCGTTGGTGAAGCTGACGCTCTGGTGGCCGTTCCAGGTGTCGCCCGCGGTGTTCGACGTCAGGTTGACCGTGTACGCCGGGTTGATCGGGGTGCGGGTGGAGTCCGCGGGCGCCGCGGTGATCGTCCAGGCGAAGGTCGCGCTGCCGCTGTTGCCGGCCGGGTCCTTGGCCGTGACGGTCACCGACGACGTCCCGGCCGTGGTCGGCGTGCCGGTGATCTTGCCCGTGCTCGCGCCGATGGCGAGGCCGGCGGGCAGCCCGGCCGCGGTGTAGGTGAGCGCGTCGCCCTGCGGGTCGCTCGCCTGGACCTGCACGGAGACGGCCTGGCCGACGGCACTGGACTGGGCGCCCGGCGAGGTCACGACCGGCGACTGGGGGTTCTGCGAGCCGGTGGTGGTGAGCGAGAAGTCGTCGAGGAGGAAGTTCGTCGCCAGGCTCGAGTCCTCGGTGCCGGTGACCTTGAGCGTGACGGTCTGGCCCAGGTAGCGCGACACGTCGACCGTGCGCTGGACGTACCCGGTGTTCTTGTCGAGGTTGGAGTAGCTCGCGAGGGTGTCCGTCCCGGCCTGCACCGTCAGCTTGTCGTAGGCGGTGGAGGTCGTCGTCTCCTTGGTGTCGACGTGCGCCCACCAGGACAGCGACGCCGACGCGCAGCCGGCGGGCAGCGTCAGCGATTGGGACAGGGTGTCGGTGTGCGTGCTGCCGTAGCCGTCCAGCCAGGCGTCCATCGCCCCGCCGTGCGCGGGCTCCGCCGTGGTGGCGGCGGAGATCACGCCACTGGTCTGGGTCCACGGCGCGGTACCGCTCTCGAACCCGCCGTTGCCGACGACCTGGTCACCGCAGACCGCGGCGGCCTGGGCCGGCGCGGCGACGACGACTGTGCCCAGCAGGCCCGCGGCCACACCGAGCGCAGCAGAAAGCACCCTCGATCTCATGGGGGAGTCCTTTCCCGGCCCCGCCCGTCGGAGCCAGGAGAAAGCGTGCGCTGCCGCCGGGGCGGCAACAACCCGCCATGAGTCGGGTTCCGCGTCAGGCCTGCTGGAGCACGTTCAGGAGGATGAAGAGCAGGACGAGGGCCCCGGCGACCGCGAGCACGGCCGACACGCCGGAGCGGATCATCTCCCCGAAGCCCTTCGCGGTCCGGGCCCGGTAGGCGGAGTAGTTGGAGCGGGCCTCGCGGGCGCTGTGGACACGGCTGCCGACGAACAGCCCGGCGCCCAGGGCGAGCAGGACGGCGAGAAAGACGGACACGGGAGATTCCTTTCGCGGTTCGGGAACGGGGAACGGCCTCATTACTAGACCCGACGGACGCCGCGCGCCATGGCTTTCGGACATCTCGTTCCCGGGCCGGTCGGCCCTGGTGGGACAGACGTCCCGCGTTCCTCGGAAAGGGGTGGCAGGCAACCGACGGTATCCGCCGTCTTCCGTGCCGCGCAAGGAGTTTTCGGTGGCTCAGCCCTCGGTCGCGAGTCCTTTGTGCCGTTCCCGCAATTCGCGCTTGACGATCTTTCCGCTGGGATTCTTGGGAAGCCGGTCCGCGAACACGACGTACTTGGGACATTTGTAACCGGCGAGGTGTGTCTTTGCGTGGTCGATCACTTGCACAGCGTCGAGATCCACGCCGTCGCGCGGCACCACGACCGCCGTCACCGCTTCGATCCAGTGTGGATGGCCGATCCCGAACACGGCGACCTCGGCCACGCCGTCGAGCAGGTACAGCGCCTCTTCGACCTCCCGGCTGGCGACGTTCTCGCCGCCGGTCTTGATCATGTCCTTCTTGCGGTCCACGACGGACAGATAACCGTCCTCGTCGATGACGCCGAGGTCGCCGGAGTGGAACCAGCCGGCGCGGAACGCTTCGGCGGTCTTGGCCTCGTCGCGGTAGTAGCCGAGGGTGGCGTGCGGGCTCCGGTGCACGATCTCGCCGATCTCGCCCGGGGCCACGGGGTGGTCTTCGTCGTCGACGATCCGCGTCTCGACGTTCAGCGACGCCCGCCCGGCCGACCCGGCGCGCGCCAGCTGTTCGTGCGGGCGCAGGATCGTCGCGAGCGGTGCCATCTCCGTCTGGCCGTAGAAGTTCCACAGCTCGACGTCGGGCAGGCGCCGCCGCAGCTCGCGCAGCACCTCGACCGGCATCGCCGACGCGCCGTAGTAGCCCTTCCGCAGGCTCGACAGGTCGGTCCGGTCGAAGTTTTCGTGGCGCAGCAAGGAGATCCACACCGTCGGCGGCGCGAAGAGCTTCGTCGCGCGCTCCCGTTCGACGGCGGCGAGCAGCGCGGCCGGGTCCGGGCCGGGCAGGAGCACGCTCGTCGCGCCGAGGTAGACGTCGACGGAGAAGAAGCAGTCCAGCTGGGCGCAGTGGTAGAGCGGCAGCGAGTGCACCTCGACGTCGTCGGCGCTCATGCCGCCGTCGACCACGCACGAGACGTACTGCGCGATGAGCGACCGGCTCGACAGCAGCACACCTTTGGGCCGCGACTCGGTGCCGGAGGTGTACATGATCCGCAGCGGGTCGTCGTCGCCGACGAGGACGTCGGGTGCCTCGGCGTCCCCTTCGGACAGCCAGGTGCCGACGTCCTCCCACTCGCCGCCGCCGCTCTTCGGGATCCGGCCGCGCACGACGGCGCCGAGCCCGGCCAGTTCGAGGGCCTTGGCGGCGGTCGGCTCGAGGGCGTCTTCGGCGAGGAAGGCTTTGACCTCGGCGTGGCGCAGGATGTAGGCGACCTCGTCGGCACCGAGCATGAAGTTGACCGGCACGAGCAGCACGCCGAGCTTCGCGGTGGCGAAGGCGAGCGCGCCGTACTGCCAGGAGTTGTGGCTCAGCAACGCGAGCCGGTCGCCCTTGCGCAGGCCGCGGGCGGCGAGGGCGTGGGCGCACCGGTTGGCGGCGGCTTCGAACTCGGCGAAGGTGAGCTTGGTGGTGCCGTCGACGACGGCGAGCTTGTCCGGCAGCCGCAGGGCGGTGCGGCGCAGCAGGTCGCCGAGGGAGTGCTGCCGGGCGCGGTCGACGAGGTGCTGATCCATCCCGGCAGTCTCGGCCGGGAGCGAGCGGTGCGCAACCGCCTTCAGCGGGCGCGGTCGTCGATCTGCACGGGGTACCCGGCGCGCAGCACGGCGATCGTGGCCGGCGGCGTGAGGACCGGGACGGTCCCGGCCCGGGGCAGCTGCTGTTTCCGGCCGTAACCCGCGGTCGTCCACTCGGTGAGGTGGCCGTCGACCTTGAGCTCGGGGTGGTCGTCGCGGAGCACGAAGACGCCGTCCGGGAGCTCGGCCCAGCTCAGTTCGTGGAGACGCCGGGTGTGGCTACCCCGGACCAGCCGTTCGGCGTGCAGCCGCCGGTTCATCTCGCCGGCCGACGGGCTCCCCGGCCACGCGTCGCGGTAAGCGGTGTACGCGGGACGGCGGCACTCCCCGCAAGGCCGGTGCCCCGCGGCGAAGGAGACAGCCTCGTCGTGGAAGTACAGGTGGGTGTAGCGGTGGGGCAACCACTGCTCGCGCCACCGGTCCTTGAACGTCAGCGCGCAGGTGATCCAGAGGTCGCCGCCGTGGAAGCGGACGATCTCGTGGCCGCGGTGCAGCACGCCCCGGTTGCCGGTCCACGCGCCGCGCAGCGGGATGTCGACGATCTCGCCGGCCGGGGTCACGCGGTTGCGCACCGGCACCCCCGCGTTCTCCGGTGGCGGGGCGCGCGGGCGCACCGCAGAATGCGCGCATGCAGCCGACGGTCGTCCGGGTGGCGCGCCTGGCCGACCCGGCCGGGCCCGCCGACGGCGTCCGCGTGCTCGTCGAACGGCTGTGGCCGCGCGGCACGGCCCGCACCGCCGTCGTCCTGGACGGCTGGTACCGCGGGCTGGCCCCGTCGGACGAGCTGCGCACCTGGTACGGCCACGATCCCGAGCGGTTCGCGGAGTTCGCCGAGCGCTACCGCGCGGAGCTGCGGGAGCCCGATCGGCTGGCGGCCCTCGACCGGTTGCGCGAGCTCGCGGCGGGCGGGCCGGTCACGCTGCTGACCGCGAGCGGGTCGCCGGCGATCAGCCAGGCCGCGGTGCTCGCCGAACTGCTCACCGGCTGACCTCACGACCGCGACCCGTCGGCCGAGCCACTGGCGCTCGTCGTCACCGTCGCGGTGGCCGTGCCCAGCGAGTCGTGCCGCGCGGTCAGCGTCAGCACCCCCGGCGGGCCCGCGAACGGCCGCAGCCACACCGCCGCCGCGCCGCCGGTCGCCCCGAGGTCCAGCACCGGGTCCCCGACCAGTTCGCCCGGGCCGGTCAGCGCGAGTGTCACCTTGCCGGTCGTCCCCGCGCGCAGCGTCCCGAACCGGTCCAGCGCCGACACGACGACCCGGGTCGCGTCCGCGCCGTCCGCGCGCAGCCGCGTGTCGTCCGGGACGCAGCCCAGCACGTCCCGGCTCCGGTCGCCGCTGAAGCGCCGGGAGACCACCAGCTTCTCGCCCGCGTAGCCGTCGATCCGCAGCTGGGGACGCTGCCCGCGCGGCACGACCAGGTCCACCGCGAACGGCGGGTACCGCAGGTGCGGGAAGTCCGTCCGGCGGCTGCGCGCCGCCCCGATCGGACGGTCGTCGAGGAACAGCTGGAGCCGGTCGCAGTTGGACCAGATCGTCACGTCCCGCCCCGGCCCGCCCGGCGAGGCCGTGAAGTCCCACGCGAACCCCGGCTCGACGACCGGTCGCACCAGCGGGTGGCCCTGTGAGGCGTAGAACGCCGCCGCCGGCTTCGGAATCCGGAAGAAGTCCGACACCCCGGCGTACTTCGACCCGCCGACCGACCGCTGCCAGCCCGACGGGTAGTCGAACGCGCACCAGGCCAGCAGCCCGCAGTAGCGGTCGTCCGCCGCGGCCAGGTCGTGGGCCTTCGCGTGCAGCTCGGCCTGCAGCTGCTGGGTCGCGGCCGGGTCCGTCCGGCGGTAGGCGCGGGCGCCGGAGATGGTGCCGATCGTCTCGGTGACCAGGTAGGGGACTCCCGCGCGGGGCGGGCGCAGCTGGAAGGGCGCGCCGCGGCGGGCGGTGTAGTCGTTGTAGGCGAGGACTTCGACGTCGCTGCCGGCGAACCGCGCGCCCGTCGAACTGGCCAGCGCGCCGCTCGTCGGCCGCGAGGGGTCGAGCCGCCGCGCGAGCCGTCCGGTCCGGCCGTACATCGCCGTCGTGCCGTTGGCCTCGTTCACCCGGGTGCCCCACACGATGATGCTGGGGTGGTTGCGGTCGCGCGTGATCATGCCCGACACGTCCCGGAAGTTCTGTTCCTGCCAGGCCGCGTCGCCGATCCGGCCCCAGCCGGGGATCTCCTCCCAGACCAGCAGGCCCAGCTCGTCGCAGGCGTCGAGGAACGCGCTCGACTGCGGGTAGTGCGAGCACCGGACCATGGTGCAGTTGAGCTCGCGGCGCAGGATCTCGGCGTCGCGCCGCTGGACGCGGTCGGGCATGGCACCGCCCGCGAAGGGGTACCACTGGTGCCGGTTGAGGCCGGTCAGCTTGAGGCGGCGGCCGTTGAGGAAGAAGCCGCCGGGAGTGAACTCCGCTTCACGGAACCCGATCCGCACCGTCCGCTGGTCGAGCAGCACCGGCCCCGACCGGACGGTGACCACGACGTCGCACAACGCCGGATCGTCGACGTCCCAGAGCCGGACCGCGCCGAGCCCGCCCACGTCGAACTCGGCGGTGGTGCCGGCCACCGGCGCGGTGCCGTGGGCGAGTTCGCGGCCCGCCTGCCGGACCGACGCGGTCACCTCGGCCACGACGGGGGCGTCGAGCGTGCAGGTGACGTGCAGCGACCGGCCGGGGGAGAGGACGTCGACGGGCCGGGCGAAGACGTCGGTCAGCCGGATCCGCGGCACCGGGCCGATCGCGGCCGGGCGGTAGATCCCGGCCGGCTGGTAGAAGTCGATCACCGACGGCCCGCCGCCGCGCGGCAGGTTGGGCGGGACGTCCAGCGCCCACCGCCCGTCGACGACCACCGCGACGACGTTGTCGCCCGGCACCACGCCGGGCAGTCCGACCTCGAAGGGGAGGTAGCCGCCTTCGTGGGTGGCGACGAGGGCGCCGTTGAGGAACACCGACGCGTTCGTCATGACGCCGTCGAAGCGGGCGACGTGGCGTTCGGCCGCGTTCACCGTGAAGTGCTTGCGGTAGATCCACCGGTCCTGCCAGGACGCCGGGTCCCAGCCGGTCCACGACAACGGCGTCACGCAGTGGGGCAGCTGCACCGGCGAGAGGTCGATCTCGTCGAAGCCGAGTTCCGTGCAGCCGTCGTCGTACCGCCCGAACAGCCAGAAATCGCCCAGCCGTGCGGTGTCCGGCCGCGGCGCCGCGTGCCCGGCCGAGCCGGCGACGACGGCGCCGAGCAGCGCCGCCCCGCTCGCGGCCAGGAACCCGCGCCGGGTCGGCCGCGGGTGCGAGTCGGCCATCCACGACCTCCGTGCTCGGGCTCCCTGGTGTTATCGCTTGTGCCGGGTAAGACGTCACAAACGATCAAAGGGTTGCTCAGCGCAGGGTCGAGGCGCGCACCACCAGCTCGGGGGTGAAGACGACCTGCCGGTGTTCGTGCCCCGGCTCGGCCTCCGCCAGCAGCAGCTCGGCGGCCGTGCGGCCGAGGCGGCGGCGGGGCTGGCGGACCGACGTCAGCGGGACGGCCGCCGCTGCGGCGAACTCGATGTCGTCGTACCCGACGATCGCCAGGTCCTCCGGGACGCGCATGCGCAGGTTCGCGCACGTCTGGAGCAGGCCGAGGGCGACCAGGTCGTTGGCGCAGAACGCGGCGGTCGGGCGGACGGCCGCCGGCAGCCCCGCCAGCCGCTCGCCCGCGCCGCGGCCGTCGGCCACGGTCAGCGCCGTCGTGGTCAGGTCGACGAGGCGATCGGGGCCGAGCCCGGCCGCCTTCAACGCGCGCAGCGCGCCCAGCCGCCGGTCGCGGACCTGCCCGACCGTGGTGTGGTTGCCGATGAACGCGATCCGGTCGTGCCCCTGCTCGACCAGGTGCCGCACGGCGATTTCGCCGCCGTAGACGTCGTCGACGGCGACCGAGCAGTGCGTCGTGCCGCCCGGGGTGCGGTCGACGACCACCACCGGCGTGCCGCGGTGCGCGATCTCGCCCAGCAGCGGGGCGTCCGGGTCGACCGGCGTGATGAGGATGCCCTGCACCCGCTGCTGTTCGAGCCGGCCGAGGTAGGCCGCCTCCCGCGACGGCTGGTGCGCGCTGTTGCAGAGGAAGAGCGAGAGGTCACCGGCGTCGGCGGCGTCTTCCATCCCGGCGGCGACGTCGGTGAAGAACGGGTTGCTGCCGTCGAGCATCACGTACGCCAGCACGCGGCTGCGCCCGGCCCGCAGCTGCCGCGCGGACTCGTTGCGGACGAACCGGAGCTCGGCCATCGCGGTCTCGACCTTCGCGCGGGTCGCGGGGCTGACCCGGTCGGGCCGGTTGAGCACGTTGGACACCGTGCCGAGGGAGACGCCGGCGGCCGCGGCGACGTCCTTCATGCCCGCCGTTCTCGGCTCGGCACCGGACTCCTGGACCGTCATGTGCGCTCCCCTTTGAAACGTAACATCATCACGAACTGCCCGGTCCAGAAGCCGTTTGGCCACGGTTCGGCGGATTCATTGACTTGTTCTCCGACCGCATAGTAGCGTCACCGCGCCAGGTTTGTGAAACCTTTCAATCCGGAGGTCGCGATGACGCGGCAGGACCCGGGCCGGGCTCCTCTGCTGGAGGTGCGCGGCGTGACGAAGTCGTTCGGCGCGGTCGCCGCCGTCGCCGGCGTGAGCTTCGGCCTGCACGCGGGGGAAGCCCACGCGCTGGTCGGGGAGAACGGCGCCGGCAAGTCCACGATCGTGAAGATGCTCGCCGGGGTGCACAAACCCGACGACGGCACGCTGCTGCTGGACGGGCGGCCCGTGGAGTTCGGCTCGCCCGCCGACGCCAAGGCCGCCGGCATCGCCGTGATCTACCAGGAACCCACGCTGTTCCCGGACCTTTCGGTCGCGGAGAACATCGTGATGGGCCGGCACCCCCGCAAGAGCATGGGCCGGATCGACCGGACGGCGATCCGCGAAGAGGCCGAGCGGCTCTTCACCCGCCTCGGCGTCCGCATCGACCCCGCCCGCCCCGCGCGCGGGCTGTCGATCGCCGACCAGCAGATCGTCGAGATCGCCAAGGCCCTCAGCGCCGACGCCCGCGTGCTCGTGATGGACGAGCCGACCGCCGCGCTGAGCCGCGTCGAGGTCGACCGGCTCTTCGGCGTCGCACGGGCGTTGCGCGAAGAAGGCGCGGCGATCATGTTCATCTCCCACCGCTTCGAGGAGATCACCGAGCTCTGCCAGCGCGTGACGATCATGCGCGACGGCAAGCACGTCTCCACCGACCTCCTCGCCGACGTCACGGTCGACGACATGGTCAAGCGGATGGTCGGCCGCGACCTCGACGCCCTGTTCCCGAAGCAGGACGTCACGCCCGGCGCGGTCGTGCTCGAAGTCGAAGGCCTGGCGCGCGAAGGCGTCTTCCGCGACATCTCCTTCTCGGTGCGCGCGGGGGAGATCGTCGCGTTCGCCGGCCTGGTCGGGTCGGGACGTTCCGAAGTCGTCCAAGCCGTCTTCGGAGTGGACGAACGGGACGCCGGCGTCGTCAAGATCGGCGGCAGGAAGCTGAAAGCGCATTCGTCGCGGGCCGCGATGGCCGCCGGGATGGCGCTCGTGCCGGAAGACCGGCGTCAGCAGGGCCTGATCATGGACCTCTCGATCGAGCGGAACGTGACGCTGCCGCGGTCGCGCGCGCTCTCCAAGCTCGGCTTCCTCACCGGCGCGAGCGAACGGCAGGAAGCCCGGCACTGGACCGAGCGCCTGCGCACCAAGTACCGCCGCCTCGCCGACCCCGTCGGCACGCTCTCCGGCGGCAACCAGCAGAAGGTCGTGCTGGCCAAGTGGCTCGCGATGGCGCCGAAGGTGCTCATCGTGGACGAGCCGACCCGCGGCATCGACGTCGGCACGAAAGCCGAGGTGCACCGGCTGATGTCGGCCCTGGCCGCCGAAGGCGTCGCGATCGTCATGGTCTCTTCGGAACTGCCCGAGGTGCTCGGCATGGCCGACCGCGTGCTCGTGATGCGCGAAGGCCGGCTCGTCGCCGAGCTTTCCCGCGCCGACGCGACCGAAGACGCCGTCATGTACGCCGCGATGGGGCAGGGAGCCGCCGCATGACCGTCACGAAGGAGGCCCCCGTGACCGGCGAACCGGCCGTCCGCTCCGGACGCTCGTGGACCGCGAACGTGTTCAAGGCCCGCGAATCCGGCATCGTCCTCGCCCTGATCGTCCTGGTCGCGTTCACCGCGACGCAGAACTCCCGGTTCCTGTCCGGGCAGAGCATCCGCGACATCCTGCTCGGCACGGCCATCCTGGCGGTGCTCGCCGTCGGCCAGGCGATCGTGATGATCACCCGCAACATCGACCTCTCGGTCGGGTCGGTGCTCGGCCTCGCCGCCTTCGCCGTCGGCTCGCTGATGCGCGACAACCCCGGCCTGCCGGTGATCGTCGCCGTCCTGGTCGGCCTCGGCGTCGGCGCGGTCTGCGGGCTGCTCAACGGCGCGCTCGTCCGGTTCGGCCAGGTGCCCGCGCTGGTCGTCACGCTCGGCACGCTCTACGCCTACCGCGGTGTCAGCTACTTCTGGGCCGGCGGGCAGCAGATCAACGCCGACAAGCTGCCCGCGTCCTTTTTGGACTTCGGGACGGCGTCGGTGCTCGGCGTGCCGTGGCTCGTCCTGATCGCGGTGCTCGTCCTGGTGATCGCGGGGATCGTGCTCCGCAGCTACCCGGCCGGGCGCGAGCTGTACGCGATGGGCTCGAGCCCGCAGGCCGCGCAGCTGGCCGGCATCCGGGTCGGGCGCAACACCACCGCGGCGTTCCTGGTCAGCGGCGCGCTCGCCGGCCTGGCGGGGGTCCTGTTCGCCGCCCGGTTCGGCACCGTGGACGCGGCCGCCGGCACCGGCTACGAGCTGAACGTCGTCGCCGCGGCCGTCGTCGGCGGGGTCGCGGTGTTCGGCGGCAGCGGCTCGGTCTGGGGCGCGGGCCTCGGCGCGCTGCTGCTGACCGTCATCGGCAGCGCCCTGGCCGTGCTCGACATCAACCAGTTCTGGCAGCAGGCGATCGTCGGCGCGCTGATCCTGCTGGCCATCGGCGCCGACCGGCTGGTGGCTGTGCGCGTCGCCAAGGCACTGAAGAAGAGGGACGCCCATGTCTGACCGACCGAACCCGCTCGGGCGGCTGCTCAGCTGGGACGCCGCCGTCGTGCTCGTGACGGTGATCGTGCTGATCGTCGCCTCGGGTGCCGTCGAGAACTTCGGCACCAGCCGCAACTTCACCTTCCTGCTGCTCGACCTGCTCCCGATCGCGCTGGTCGCGCTGCCGATGACGTTCATCATCGTCACCGGCGAGATCGACCTCTCGGTGGCGAGCACGCTCGGGCTGACGTCCGCGGTGATGGGCTCGCTGTGGGACGCGGGCCTGTCGATCGAGACGATCATCCCGCTCTGCATCGTGCTCGGCGCGGTCCTCGGCGCGTTGAACGGCTTCTTCGTCACCGTGCTCAAGCTGCCGTCGCTCGCCGTCACGATCGGCACCCTCGCGCTGTACCGCGGGCTGGCCTTCGTGGTGCTGGGAGACGGCGCCGTGGCCGACTTCCCGCGCGACTACACGAGCTGGGTCACCGGGACCATCGGCGACGGCCCGATCCCGAACGTCCTGGTCCCGCTGGCCGTCGTGGCCCTGATCTTCGGCGTCGTGCTGCACGCGACGCCGATCGGCCGCGGCGTGTTCGCGGCCGGCGCGGGCGAGCAGGCGGCCCGGTTCGCCGGGATCCGCACCGGACGGCTCAAGTTCTGGCTGTACGTCGTGGCCGGGGCGGTCGCCGGGCTGGCCGGGGTCCTGTGGACCCTGCGCTACTCCAGCGCCCGCGCCGACAACGGCTTCGGCCTCGAGCTCGCCGTCGTGGCCGCCGTGCTCCTCGGCGGCGTGTCCATCTTCGGCGGCAAGGGCACGCTGCCCGGCGTGCTCGCCGGGGTGGTCCTGCTGGCGACGCTGCAGAACGCCCTGCGCCTGCAGGACGTCTCGAACGAGGCGCTCAACATCGTGACCGGCGTGCTGCTCATCGTGTCGGTCCTGCTGCCCAACATCGTGTCCTCGGCCCGCACGGCTCTCCGGCGCCGGCACCGAGCGACTGCTCCGGTATCCCCAGAAAGGTGACGAAGATGTCCCGACGGTTCCTCACCGGCGCAGTGTCGGCCGGGCTGGTGCTCGTGCTGGCCGCCTGCGGCGGCACCACCAAGAACGACAGCGGGAGCTCCGGCGCCCAGCAGTCCACGGCCACGGCGAACCCGAACGCCGCCGCCGCGACCGGCGTCAAGATGGCCTTCCTGCCCAAGCAGCTCAACAACCCCTACAGCGACATCGAGGTCAGCGGCGGCAAGGACGCGCTGGCCGAGCTGAAGGGCGAGTACAAGCTGGTCGGGCCGAACGACGCCAGTGCCTCCTCGCAGGTCAGCTACATCAACACGCTGATCCAGCAGCAGCAGGACGTCATCGGCATCGCCGCGAACGACCCGAACGCCGTGTGCCCGTCGCTCAACCAGGCCCGCAGCGCCGGCATCAAGGTCGTCGCGTTCGACTCCGACGCCGCCAAGGACTGCCGCGACGTCTTCATCAACCAGGCCACCACCCAGGGCATCGGCGAGGCGCTGGCCAAGCAGGCCAAGGACCTCTCCGGCGGCTCCGGCGAGATCGCGGTGCTGTCCGCGACGCCCAACGCCACCAACCAGAACGCCTGGATCGACGTCCTGAAGAAGGAACTGGCCAAGCCGGAGTACGCGAACATCAAGCTGGACAAGATCGCCTACGGCAACGACGACGACCAGAAGTCGTTCCAGGAGGCCCAGGGCCTGCTGCAGTCGTTCCCGAACCTCAAGGTGATCGTCTCGCCGACGACGGTCGGCATCGCGGCCGCCGCGCGGTACGTCAGCACGTCGAGCTACAAGGGCAAGGTCGCGGTGACCGGGCTGGGCACGCCGAACCAGATGCGCGCCTTCGTCAAGGACGGCACGGTCAAGCAGTTCGCGCTGTGGAACCCGGCCGACATCGGCTACCTCGCCGCCTACGCGGGTGTCGCGCTCAAGTCCGGCCAGATCACCGGCAAGGAGGGCGAGACGTTCAAGGCGGGCAAGCTCGGCGACTACAAGGTCGGCGCGAGCGGCGAGATCGTCCTCGGCCCGCCGACGACGTTCGACGCGAACAACATCGACAAGTTCAACTTCTGACGGTTTTCCGTGGCCGGGCCGATCGCCGCCCGGCCCGGCCACGGAGTCCACTAAGGACGGACAGTGCCCCGTTACTGCTTCTGCCTGCAGGTGAAGCCCGACCGAGCGGCCGAGTACGCCGAGCACCACCGCAGCGTGTGGCCGGAGATGCGGCAGGCCCTGCTCGACACCGGCTGGCGCAACTACTCGCTCTTCCTGCGGGAAGACGGCCTCCTGATCGGCTACGTCGAGGCGGACGACCTCGCCGCCGCGCAGGCCGCCATGGCCGAAACCGAGGTGAACGCCCGCTGGCAGGCGGAGATGGCGGAGTTCTTCACCGGACTCGACGGTGGCCCGCCCGACGAAGGCTTCCGGCTCCTGGCCGAGGTCTTCCACCTCGAACCCCCCACCGTCGCGGAAGGACAGTGATCGCCATGGGTGATTTGACAGCCGTCAAAGCGGCATTGCGAGCCCAGCGAATCGAAACGCCGTCGTGGGCGTACGCGAACTCGGGCACCCGGTTCAAGGTGTTCCCGCAACCCGGTGTCCCGCGGACAGCCGAGGAAAAGATCGCCGACGCCGCGACCGTGCACCGCTTCACCGGTGTCGCGCCGAGCGTGGCGCTGCACATCCCGTGGGACAAGGTCGACGACTACGGCGCCCTGACCGCGTACGCGCACGACCAGGGTGTCGAGATCGGCGCGATCAACACCAACGTCTTCCAGGACGAGGACTACAAGCTCGGCTCGGTCACCAACCCCGACGCCGGCATCCGCCGCAAGGCCACCGACCACCTGCTCGAAGCCATCTCCATCATGGACGCCACCGGCTCGCGCGACCTCAAGCTGTGGTTCTCCGACGGCATCAACTACCCGGGCCAGGACGACATCCGCGACCGCCAGGACCGGCTGGCCGCGGCGCTTCGCGAAACGTACGACCGGCTCGGGGAGAACCAGCGGATGCTGCTGGAGTACAAGCTGTTCGAGCCCGCGTTCTACGCCACCGACGTCCCGGACTGGGGCACGTCCTACGCGCACTGCGTCGAGCTGGGGGAGCGGGCGACCGTCTGCATCGACACCGGCCACCACGCCCCGGGCACGAACATCGAGTTCATCGTCGCTTTCCTGCTGCGCGCGGGAAAGCTGGGCGCGTTCGACTTCAACTCCCGCTTCTACGCCGACGACGACCTGATGGTCGGGGCGGCGGACCCGTTCCAGCTGTTCCGGATCATGTACGAGATCGTCCGCGGCGACGCCCTCGACCCGGCCTACGGCATCGCGTTCATGCTCGACCAGTGCCACAACATCGAGGCCAAGATCCCGGCGATCATCCGGTCGGTGATGAACGTCCAGGAGGCCACGGCGAAGGCCCTGCTCGTCGACCGGCCCGCGCTGCGCACCGCGCAGCAGGCGGGTGACGTCCTCGGCGCGAACGCCGTGCTGATGGACGCCTACAACACCGACGTCCGGCCGCTGCTGGCCGAGCTGCGCGCGGACTCCGGGCTCGACCCGGACCCGATCGCCGCCTACCACCGCAGCGGGTACCAGGAGAAGATCGTGGCCGAGCGCGCCGGCGGCACGCAGGCCGGATGGGGAGCATGAGCATGACGGTGCCGGAGCAGCTCATCGCGCGCAGCAACGCGCTCGGAGCCGACCCGCGCAACACCAACTACGCCGGCGGGAACACCTCCGCGAAGGGTTCGGTGACCGACCCGGTCACCGGCTCGCCCACCGACGTCCTGTGGGTCAAGGGCTCCGGCGGCGACCTCGGCACGCTGAAGGAGTCCGGGCTCGCCGTGCTGCGGCTGGACCGGCTCCGGTCCCTGGTGGACGTCTACCCGGGCGTCGAGCGCGAGGACGAGATGGTCGCCGCGTTCGACTACTGCCTGCATGGCCGGGGTGGTGCGGCGCCGTCGATCGACACGGCGATGCACGGTCTCGTCGAGGCCCCGCACGTCGATCACCTGCACCCGGACTCCGGCATCGCCCTGGCCACCGCGGCCGACGGCGCCGCACTGACGAAGGAGTGCTTCGGCGACCGCGTCGCGTGGGTGGACTGGCGGCGGCCCGGGTTCCAGCTCGGCCTGGACATCGCCGCGGTCAAGGCGGCCAACCCGCAGGCGATCGGCGTGATCCTCGGTGGCCACGGCATCACGGCGTGGGGCGCGACCTCGGAAGAGTGCGAGCGCAACTCGCTCGACATCATCCGCACGGCCGAGGAGTTCCTCGCCTCGCGTGGGGTCGCCGAGCCGTTCGGGCCGGTCGTGCCGGGCTTTGAGGCGCTCCCCGAAACCGAGCGGCACGCGCGGGCGGCCGCGCTGGCGCCGGTGATCCGCGGGCTGGCCTCGACCGACCAGCGGCAGGTCGGCCACTACACCGACAGCGACGTCGTGCTGGAGTTCCTCTCGCGGGAGAAGCTCGCGGGATTGGCAGCGCTGGGCACGTCCTGCCCGGACCACTTCCTGCGCACGAAGGTCCGCCCGCTGGTCGTGGACCTGCCCTCGTCGGCGCCGCTCGAGGACGTCGTCGCACGGCTGAAGGAACTGCACGGCGAATACCGCGACGAGTACCGCGCCTACTACGAGCGGCACGCCGTCGCCGATTCGCCCGCGATGCGCGGCGCCGACCCGGCGATCGTGCTGGTTCCCGGTGTCGGAATGTTCTCTTTCGGCAAGGACAAGCAGACCGCGCGCGTGGCGGGCGAGTTCTACGTCAACGCGATCAACGTGATGCGGGGCGCCGAGGCCGTCTCGACGTATGCGCCGATCGACGAGAGCGAGAAATTCCGGATCGAGTACTGGGCGCTCGAAGAGGCGAAGCTGCGGCGGATGCCGAAGCCGAAGCCCTTGGCCGGGCGGATCGCGCTGGTCACCGGCGCGGGGTCGGGCATCGGCAAGGCCATCGCCCAGCGGCTCGCCGCGGAAGGCGCGTGCGTGGCGATCGCCGACCTCAACGCCTCGGCCGCTTCGGAGACAGCGGCGGAAATCGGGAACGCCGACAAGGCCATCGCGGTCACCGCCGACGTCACCGACGCCGACGCGGTCCAGGCCGCGATCGACGCGACCGCCTTGGCGTTCGGCGGGGTTGACCTGGTCGTCAACAACGCGGGGTTGTCCATCTCGAAGCCGCTGCTGGAGACGACCGAACGGGACTGGGACCTGCAGCACGACGTCATGGCCAAGGGCTCGTTCCTGGTCGCCCGCGCGGCGGCGAAGGCGATGATCGACCAGGGCACCGGCGGTGACATCGTCTACATCTCGTCCAAGAACTCGGTGTTCGCCGGCCCGAACAACGTGGCCTACGGCGCCGCGAAGGCCGACCAGGCCCACCAGGTCCGGCTGCTGGCCGCCGAACTGGGCGGGCACGGCATCCGTGTCAACGGCGTCAACCCCGACGGGGTCGTCCAGGGCTCCGGCATCTTCGCCGGCGGCTGGGGCGCCCAGCGCGCCGCGGTCTACGGCGTCGAGGAGGCGAAGCTCGGCGAGTTCTACGCCCAGCGGACCATCCTCAAGCGCGAGGTGCTGCCCGAGCACGTCGCGGCCGCCGTGTTCGCCCTGACCGGCGGCGACCTCACCCACACCACCGGCCTGCACGTGCCGGTGGACGCCGGGGTGGCCGCCGCGTTCCTGCGTTAAGGAGGTTCGATGACCCTCGACCGGATCACGCCGCGCAAGACCCGCGTCGGGCTCGTCTCCGGCGGGCTCGGCGCGTACTGGCCGCAGTTCCTCGCGCTGCTGCCCCAGCTGGAGGCCTCGGCGCGGCGCGTCGCTTCGCGACTGTCCGAACTGGACTGCGAGGTCGTGGACGCCGGGTTCGTCTCGGACGCGCAGGAGGGCGCGGCCGCGGCGGAGAAGCTCCGGGTCGCGGGGTGCGACCTGATCGTCGGGTTCCTCACGACGTACTTGACGTCCAGCATGATGACGCCGGTCGCGCAGCGCTCGGGCGCGCCGGTGCTGCTGCTGAACCTGCAGCCGACCGAGGCGATGGACCACGAGTCCTTCGACACCGGCGCGTGGCTGGCCTACTGCGGCGCGTGCCCGCTTCCGGAGATGGCCAACGCGTTCCGCCGCGTCGGCGTCGAGTTCCGCTCGGTGTCCGGCTACCTCGAGGACGCCCGCGCGTGGACGAAGATCGAGCGGTGGATCAAGGCCGCCGGCGTGCGGGCGGCGTTACGGCACGGACGTCACGGCCTGCTCGGGCACCTCTACCCGGGCATGATGGACGTCTCCACCGACCCGACGCTGGTGTCCGGGCAGCTCGGCGGCCACGTCGAGATCCTGGAGGTCGACGACCTGCGCGTGCGGGTGGAAAAGGTGTCCGACTCCGACGCGGCGGCGCGGATGGAGCTGGCCCGCGAAGTGTTCACTGTGGACGAGTCCGTGGTGGACGAAGACTTCGCCTGGGGCGCAAAGGTTTCGGTGGCCCTCGACCGGTTGGTCGAAGACTTCTCGCTCGACTCCCTGGCCTACTACCACCGCGGTCTCGACGGCGAGACGCACGAACGCGTCGGCGCCGGGTTCATCCTCGGCGCGTCCCTGCTCACCGCCCGCGGCATCCCGGCGGTCGGCGAGTACGAGCTGCGGACGTCCCTGGCGATGCTGGTCATGGACCGGCTCGGCGCGGGCGGCTCGTTCACCGAGCTGCAGGCGCTGAACTTCCGGGACGACGTGGTCGAGATGGGTCACGACGGCCCGGCGCACCTCGGCATCAGCGCCCGCAAGCCGCTGCTGCGCGGACTCGGTGTCTACCACGGCAAACGCGGCTGGGGCGTGTCGGTCGAGTTCGACGTCAAGCACGGGCCGGTGACGCTGTGCGGGCTCGGGCAGCGCCGCGACGGGACGTTCACGCTCATCGCCTCCGAAGGCACGGTCGTGCCCGGGCCGCTGCTGCGGATCGGCAACACGACGTCCCGCGTGGACTTCGGCTGCGACCCGGGGGAGTGGACCGACGCCTGGTCGGCCAGTGGCATCGCGCACCACTGGGCGCTCGGCACCGGCCACCGCGTGGGCGAGCTGACGGCCGTCGCGGACCTGCTCGGCTTGGAGCTGACCGTGGTGAACCCGTGAAGCGGGTGGCGGCCGTCGACCTGGGCGCGTCCAGCGGGCGCGTGATGGCCGGGACCGCCGGACCGTCGGTGCTGGCCGTCGAGGAGGTGCGGCGGTTCCCGAACGGCGGGGTCCGGGCGGGGCCGGTGCTGTACTGGGACGTCCTGGGGCTCTACCGCGAGACCCTGGCCGGGATCCGGGAGGCCGGCGCGCTCGACGGTGTCGGCATCGACTCGTGGGCGGTCGACTACGGCTTGCTGGACGAGCGGGGCGCGCTGCTCGGCAATCCCGTCTGCTACCGGGACTCGCGGACCGACGGGATCACCGTGCCGGTGCCCGACCGGGAGCTCTACGACGTCACCGGGTTGCAGCAGCTGCCGTTCAACACGCTGTACCAGCTGGTGGCCGAAGGCGGTCGGCTCGACGCGGCGGCGACGATGCTGCTCATTCCGGATCTGCTGAACTACTGGCTGACGGGGGAAATCGGGGCGGAACGCACGAACGCGTCGACCACGCAGCTCTACGACGTGCGCGCGCGGACCTGGGCAGCGTCGCTGGCTGCCCGGGTGGGGATCCCGCCCCGGCTGCTGCCGCCGTTGCGGGACCCGGGCACGGTGGTCGGCAAGGCGGCGGAGCTGTCCGGGCTGCCCGTGATCGCGGTGGGCTCGCACGACACGGCGTCCGCGGTGGTCGCCGTGCCCGCGTCGCCGGAGACGAACTTCGCTTACATCTCTTCGGGGACGTGGTCGCTGGCGGGCCTGGAGCTGCCCGCGCCGGAGTTGAGCGACGCGGCATTGGCCGCGAACTTCACGAACGAGGGCGGTGTCGACGGCACCATTCGCTTCCTGCGCAACGTGATGGGCCTGTGGGTGCTGTCCGAGACGCTGCGGACGTGGTCCACTTCGGACCTGCCGGGGCTGCTCGCGGCGGCGGCCGCGGCGCCCGCGTTGGCGGCGGTGGTGGACATCGACGCCCCGGAGTTCCTGCCACCGGGCGACATGCCGGCCCGGCTGGCCGCCGCTTGCGAGGCGACGGGTCAGCGGCCGCCGTCGTCGCGAGGTGCGCTGGTCCGGTCCATCCTGGACAGCCTGGCCCTGGCCTACCGGCGCACGCTCCGGGCGGCGGCGTCGATCACGGGCCGCACGATCGACGTGGTCCACATCGTCGGCGGCGGCGCGCGCAACGAACTGCTGTGCCGGCTGACGGCGGACGCGTGCGGAGTCCCGGTCCTGGCGGGCCCGGTCGAAGCGGCCGCCCTGGGGAACGTGCTGGTCCAGGCCCGGGCGCTGGGGGAGGACCTGCCGGACCTGGCGTCGATGCGGGCGCTGGTGCGGGAGACCCAGGAGGTCCGGCGGTACGAGCCCTCGGGAGTCGGCGACTGGGACGCGGCGGAGGCCCGCCTGCGCCCGTTCGGTGAGACGGCCTAGCTCGTCACCGGACGGCCGCGGCCCCTCTTCAGCTCGAAGAACCCGGGTGTGCCGGTCACGAGCAGCACGCCGTCCCACAGCCGCCCGGCGTCCTCGCCGCGCGGGACCGGGCTGACGACCGGGCCGAAGAACGCGTTCCCGTCCACGTGCAACGCCGGGACGCCGAGGTCCTCGCCGATCGGGTCGAGTGCCGCGCGGTTGCCGGCGCGCAGGTCCGCGTCGAGGTCCGGTGACTCCGCGGCGTCCGCCAGCGACGCGGGCAGGTCCACCGACGCCAGTGCGGCGACGATCGTCTCGCGCGAGACCGGCTCCTTGTCGCGGTGGATGCGCGTGCCGAGCGCGGTGTAGAGGTCGCGCAGCACCTCGTTGCCGTGCGCCCGCTCGGCGGCCAGCGCCACGCGCGCCGGGCCCCAGCGCTCGTCGAGCCAGCCGCGGTACCAGTCGTCCACCTCCCGCCCTTCGTTGTGCAGGGACAGGCTGAACACGTGGAACCGCGTCCGCACCTCGCGGACGGCCTCCACCTCCAGCAGCCACCGGGAGGCGATCCACGCCCACGGGCACACCGGGTCGAACCACAGGTCAACGGTTTTCACCTGCCCAACCTAAGGCGGCGATCGGCCCGGCAGAAGATCCAATTCCGGAACACCGGACCGGGCCAATCAGAGCCAGCCGCGCTCGTCGGCGATGCGCACCGCCTCGACTCGGTTGCGTGCGCCCGTCTTGGTGATCGCCGCCGAGACGTAGTTGCGCACCGTGCCCTCGGACAGGTACAGCCGGGACGCGATCTCGGCGACCGTGGCGCCGGTCCGGGCGGTGATCAGCACGTCCCGTTCCCGCGCGGTCAGCGGCGACTCGCCCGCGGCGAGCGTGGCCACCGCCAGCGCCGGGTCCACGACGCGCTCGCCGGCCCGCACGCGACGGATCGCGTCGGCGAGGACGTCGGCCGGGGCGTCCTTGACCACGAACCCGGCCGCGCCCGCGTCCATCGCCCGGCGCAGGTACCCCGCGCGGCCGAACGTCGTGAGCATGACGACGCGGCAGTCCGGCACCCGCGCGGCCAGCACCGCCGCGGCGGCGAGCCCGTCCAGGCCCGGCATCTCGATATCCAGCAGCGCCACGTCGGGCCGGTGCTCGCGCGCGGCGTCGACGACTTCGTCACCGCGACCCACGGACGCGACCACCTCGAAGTCGTCCTCGAGCGCGAGCAACGCGCACAGCGCTTGGCGGACCAGCTCCTGGTCGTCGGCGAGCAGCAGGCGGATCACAGCGTCACCCGCAGCCGCCAGCCACGCGGGAGCACCGGCCCCGCCCCGAACCGCCCGCCGGCGGCGCGGACGCGTTCGCGGAGCCCGGCCAGCCCGGAGCCTTCGTCGGCGGAGCCGCCCACGCCGTCGTCCACGACCTCCACTGTGGACTCCGTGACGGTGACCGTGCAGCGGGTCGCGCGGGCGTGCCGGGCCACGTTGGTCAGGCCCTCCCGGACGACCCAGCCGAACAGTTCCTGGTGTGCCGGACCCACGACGTCGGTCGCGGTCGGGAGGTCGGCGGCGACACCGCACGCGCGCAGCAGTTCGCGGCCGCGCGCGAGTTCGCCGGCGAGGGTGACCTCGCGGTAGCCGGACACCGCGGCGCGGACGTCGGTCAGCGCCTGCCGGGCGAGGGTTTCGACGGCGGTCATCTCCTCGCCCGCGCGAGTGGTGTCGGCGTCCACGAGCCGCCGGGCCAGGGTGCTCTTGACGGTGATCGCGGTGAGCGAGTGGCCGAGCAGGTCGTGCAGGTCCCGGGCGATGCGGGTGCGTTCGGCCTCCGACGCCAGCCGCGCGACCTCGGCGCGGGCCTCGAGGAGGGCGGCGTTGGCCCGGACCGCCTCGGCGAACGCGTAGACCACGAGCACGGTGAAGACGAGCGCGACCGCCTGCGTCCACCCCGCGGTGCCCCAGACGACCCACGGGACGACCAGTGCCGCCATCGCCGCGACGACCACGAGCGCGCCCGAGTGGCGCGGAAGCCGGGGGACGGCCAGGGAAACGACGACGATGGCGAGGAAGAACGTCTCGGCGTGGGCGAAGGGGAGGGTGGCGACGAACAGGACGGCCGAAACCCCCAGGAGCAGCCAGAACCGGCGCGCTGCCCGCCGTGCCGCGGCACGCGCGGCCAGGATGTAGCAGCCGGCGAAGACGGCGACGAGCACGCAACCGGCGATCGCCGCGTGGCCCGTCGAGTGCTGCAGCACGCCGGGGACGGTCACGGCCGGGTAGACGAGCATGCCCGCGTCGAGCACCAGCACCCGCCAGCCGCGCACCCAGCGCTGCACGTCGGCCGGTTCCGTCCTGTCCACTCCCGGCACGCTACCGGGCCCGCGCGCGCCGGCCGTTGACCAGGACCGTGACGCCGAGCAGCAGCAGCCCGCAGACGGCCTGTTCGATCCGCAGCCACATCGGGAACAAGCCGGGCAGGGCGACGATGACGACGATCGCCACGAGCATCACCGCGGCGACGATCCGCAGTCTCAGGAGCCCTTTTCGCGACCCGCGGGCCGCGCTGCGGGCGAAGGCGAAGGTCAGCAGCGAACTGGCGACGACGAGGGTGGCGCGTACCCAGACCGCGTCGGTCACCATCGTGTGGTTGTTCCGGAAGAGCACGATCGCGACGAGCGTGAGGACGCTGAGGACGGCGTAGGCGCCGGTGAGCAGGAGGACGGGCCGGACGCCGGTCTCGGTGCGAAGGGTGGTGGTCATGCCGGAAATGCTCGTCCCGCGGGTGGGGTCGAGGGCAGTGCCGGCCCTCAGCGGCTCCCGATGACATTTGTCATCGGTGCGACTGGGAGAGCGCTCTCACAGCGTGCTACAAAGAAGGGGTGACGACGCACCCGCCCTCGGCGCCGCCGACCCTGGAGGACGTCGCGCGGGTCGCCGGCGTCTCGCGGGCCACGGTGTCCCGCGTGGTGAACAGCGTGCGCAACGTCGACCCGAAGCTGCGCGAGACGGTCGAACGCGCGATCGCCGCCACCGGGTACGTGCCCAACCGTGCGGCCCGCTCGCTGGTCACCCGCCGCACGGGCGGGGTGGCGCTGGTGGTGTCCGAGCCGGAACGGCACATCGAAGCCTTCGGTGGCGTGTTCGGCGACCCGTTCTTCGGCCGGGTGGTCGAAGGGGTGATCGCGCACCTGCGCCCGCAGGGGCTGCACCCGCTGCTGATGCTCGTCGACAGCGACGAAGAGCGCGAGAAGCTGGTGCCGAAGCTGCGGCAGGAGCAGGTGAGCGGGGTGCTGCTGATCTCGCTGCACCCGGCGGCGGACCCGCTGCCGCGGATGCTGACCGACGCGGGGGTCCCGACGGCGCTGTTCGCGCGGCCCGGCCGTCCGGCGCCGGTGAGCTACGTCGACGTCGCCCACCAGGACGGCGCCCGGCTGGCCGCGGACCGCCTGGTGGCGCGCGGCTGCCACCGGGTCGCGACGATCGCGGGCGCGGCGGGGACGCCGGCGGGCCAGGACCGGCTGGCCGGCTTCCGCGACGCGATGGCCCGCCACGGCCACGCGTACGTGGCGGTGGCCGAGGGCGACTTCACCGAGCACGGCGGCGAGCGCGCGATGGAGCGGCTGCTGGCCGAGGAACCGGCGCTGGACGGGCTGTTCGTGGCCAACGACCTGATGGCGTACGGGGCGTTGACGGTGCTGCGCGAAGCGGGGCGGCGCGTCCCGGACGACGTGGCGGTGATCGGCTTCGACGACAGCCGGGTGGCGCTGAGCTGCCGCCCCCGCCTGACGACGGTCCGCCAGCCGGTGGAGGAAATGGGCGCGGCGATGGCCCGGATGGTCCTGGAGCGCATGGCCGACCCGCAGCGGCGCGCGGAGTCGGTGATCTTCGACCCGGAGCTGGTGATCCGCGACTCGGCTTGAGCGGCGGCCCGGTGCCGCGAATGTCGCATTCGGGGCGTCGGAGGTCCCGAATGCGACTTTCGCGACCTCCAGGCCTCGCTGGGTGGGCCCGGCCGCCCCGCCTCGCTCGTGCCCAAGGGGCCGGCCGGAGGACTGGCCGCAATACCAATCGCGCCACCGGTTCGCCCCGATGCTCCGCCCGCTTGGCCTGCCGGGCAGCGGCTCCGGCCTGTCCGGACAGTTCCGCTCACCGGGCTGGACAGCCGCCCGCCCGCTGTGCTCAGATCGAATCGCCTTTCCAACGTTGTAAAACTGGTCCCCTGACCGGAACGGAGTTCCGCCGTGCGGCCGAGAGCAGTCAGATCCCTCCACCTGGTGAGCGTCCTGGCGGTCGCCGCCGCGGTCGTCACCGTCGCGGCGCCCGCCGATGCCGGACCCGCCGCGCGCGGGACCGTCGCCGCCGGGAACGCGCGCTTCCAGGTCCTGTCCCCGACCCTGATCCGCACGGAGTACGCCGGCGACGGCCGGTTCACCGACTCCGCCACCTTCAACGCCGTCGGCCGCGGCTCGTTCACGCCTCCGCAGTTCACCTCGACGACCGCGAACGGCGTGCTGACCATCCGCACGAGCGCGACGACGCTGACCTACAAGCTGAACTCCGGCCCGTTCGACTCCGGCAACCTCCAGCTCAAGACCACGGCGGGGACCCCGGTGACCGCGGCGCCGTGGCACCACCTGACCTGCGCGACCGGCGCGCTCTGCGAGGCCGAAGACCTGACGGCCGACGGGCTGGGCGTCGCCACCGACCACACCGGCTACACCGGCGAGGGTTTCCTCGCCGGCTTCGAAAGCACTGGCACGTCGGCCACCGCCGACGTCTCGGCCGCCGCGGCCGGGACGTACAACCTGACCGCCCGCTACGCCAACGGCTCCGGCGGGGACGGCCAGCACGTCACGCGCACCCTGAGCGTGTCCGTCGACGGCGGGGCGCCGCAGAAGCTCACCCTCCCGACGACGGCCGACTGGAACAGCTGGGCCACCGCGTCGGTACCGGTCACCCTCGCCGCCGGCCGCCACAGCGTCCGCCTCGAGCGGACCGCGAGCGACTCCGGCAACGTCAACGTCGACGCCATCGCGGTGCTGTCCGCCGGGGCGCCCTTCCCGCCGTCGACGGCCCGCGCGTTCACCGGCTGTGCCCTGGATGTCAGCTGCGAAGCCGAATCCGGCCTCCGCACCGGCTCGGCCGTCGTCGCGACCGACCACGCCGGGTACGCCGGACGCGGGTTCGTCGCCGAGCTGAACCGCGGTTCGTCGCTGACCCACCGCGTTGTCGAGGTCCCCGCCGCCGGCACATACCAGCTGGACGTCCGGTACGCCAACGGCACCGGCGGCGACGGCCTGCACCAGACGCGGACCGCGACCGTCGGTTCGGCCGGCGTGACGCGCACGCTGTCGATGCCGGCCACCGCGAACTGGGACACCTGGGGCACCGCCTCGGTCCCGGTCGACCTGCGTGCGGGCACGAACGACGTCGTCGTCGCCTGTCCCGACGACGCGAGCTGCCACGTCAACGTCGACACCGTCGCGGTGACGCGCACCGGGGCCGCGGTCCCGCAGCCGCACCTCACCCTCGGCGGCTACCGGCGCGGCCTCGACGGCGTCAACGGCGACAACGGCACGCCGTCGCTCACCGAAGGCCTGCTGCACCAGGACGGCTGGTACCTGCTCGACGACAGCCCGTCCGCGCTGTACGACACCGCCACCGAGAAGGTGACGCAACGGCCATCGCACGGCGGGAACCCGTACCAGGACGGCTACGCCTTCACCTTCGGCCACGACTACAAGGCGGGGCTGCGGGACCTGGCGACCCTGACCGGGCCGTCGGAGCTGCTGCCGCGCTGGGCCTACGGCGTCTGGTACTCCGAGTACATCGACCGCACCGCGGCCGACTACCGCGACCGGATCCTGCCGCGCTTCCGCAGCGAAGGCGTCCCGCTGGACGTCCTGGTGACCGACACCGACTTCAAGGCGCCGGACACGTGGAACGGCTGGCAGTTCGACACGGCCAAGTTCCCGGACCCCACGGCGTTCTTCGCCTGGGCGCACTCGCAGGGCCTGCACAACACGCTGAACATCCACCCGAGCATCATGGGTTCGGACCCGCAGTTCGCCCGCGCGCAGGCGACGGCGAAGGGCAAGCTGGCGAAGTCGAACTGCGGCACGGACTGCTACGTCTTCGACTGGGGCGACCCCGACCAGCTGAAGGCGTACCTGGACCTGCACGGCCAGATGATGAACCAGGGCAACGACTTCTGGTGGCTCGACTGGTGCTGCGACGCGTCGAAGTCCAGCCTGCAGGGGGTCACGCCGGACTCGTTCATCAACCAGAAGTACGCCGACCTGTCCGCACCGGCGATCGAGCGGGGCTTCGCGACTTCGCGGGCGTACGGCTCGCTGCAGGCCGGCGGGTACGGCGGCCCGGTCGGGCTGTCGACGGGACCGTGGGCCGACAAGCGCAGCACCGTCCACTTCACCGGGGACACGTCCTCGACGTGGGGCACGCTGCGGATGGAGGTCGGGATCACCCCGGCCGAGTCGGCCGCGACGGGCCTTTCGCCGATCAGCCACGACATCGGCGGCCACAACGACACGACCGGGTTGCGCGGCAGCGAGACCTACACCTCGGGCGGGCAGCAGCACCAGACGGTCAAGCTGCCCGACGACCTGTACGCGCGGTGGGTCCAGCTCGGCACGTTCCAGCCGATCGACCGGCTGCACAGCAACCACAGCGACCGGCTGCCGTGGCAGTACGGCGACGCGGCGAAGGCGTCGGCGACGAAGTTCCTGAACCTGCGCGAGAACTTGGTTCCGTACACCTACACGCTGGCCCAGCAGGCGGCGACGACCGGCGTCCCGGTGGTGCGCCCGACGTACGTGGAGTACCCGGACGACCCGGCGGCGTACGCGGCGGCGTCGAGCGAGTACTTCTACGGGCCGGACATGCTGGTGGCGCCGGTGACCAACCCGGGGACGTCGGCGACGACCCCGGTCTGGTTCCCGCCGGGGCAGTGGACGGACTACTTCAGCGGCAAGGTCTACCAGGGCGGCTCGACCCAGCAGGTGACGTCCGACCTCGGGACGATGCCGGTGTTCGTCCGGGCGGGCGGCATCACGGTGACCCGCACGGCGGACGTGACCAACGACGTCCAGAACCCGCTGAACCGCGCGACGGTCACGGTGGCGCCCGGTGCGCCGGGGTCGTTCTCGCTGTACGAGGACGACGGGAGTTCGTCGAAGCACAGCTCGACGACCCGGATCACGTACTCGGAGCGGCGCGGCACCCACACGGTGACGGTCGAGCCGACGCGGGGCCGGTCCCAGGTCGCTTCGCGGGAGTGGACGGTGAAGTTCCTCGGGGTGCCGTCCGCGCCGTCGCGGGTCCGGGTCGGCGCGGGCTGGGCGCCGTCGCAGAGCTGGAAGTGGGACGCGGCGACGCAGACGTTGACCGTCACGGCCCACGGCGGGCACGGGCCGGTGACCGTGACCTACTGAGACTGCCGGCGGGCGGAGCCGGTATGGCCGTCGAGGCCACCACGTGGGGTGGTGGCCTCGACGGCGCCCGGCTCGGTCACCCTGTGGGCTGAGTGACCTCCACGGCCCGGGCCGCGCTCATGGCGACGCGCGGCCCGGGCCGTTGCTTCGTCTCCGGTCACCCGAGACCGGTCAACGCCTGCTCCTGCCGCGCCCCTTCGGCGCCGACCTCACCGGCGAGTTCCCGGGTTCCCGCATCCCCACCCGAGGTCTGCTCACCCTTCGCCAGCACGACGAGCTGCGCCGCGTGCGCCCGCAGCAACGCGACGAGCCGCCGGTCGAATTCCGCACCGCTCCCGGTGCGCAACGCCACCAGATCCGCCGCCGTGACCATCCCCGGCATCTTGTGTCCACTGTGGACATCTGCTGCCGGGAGCCCGGCCCGGTCGCGCGTCGACTTCAACCGCGTCAACAGCCGTTCCGCCGGCGCGGCGACCGCGTCCGCGGCCGCGCGCACCGCCGGGCTCGCCGCGTGACCGGGCGCCAGCCGGGCGGCCGCCAGCGCGTTCTCGGTCATCGGCACGACCAGCTGCAGCCACGCCACGTCGGTCGGGTTGAAGGGCGAGGCGGCGGGGGCGGGACCCGGGCCGGTGGTGGCGCAACCGCCCATGATCAGCGCCACCACCGCCGCCCCCAGGAGCGGCCGTCTCACGGACGGCCGGGCAGCCGGTAGTTCGGCCCGAGCACCGTGCCGCGGTCCGGCTTGTAGAGGTCGAACCCGCGCGGGTCGCACTGCAGGCCGCCGTTGATGCAGTGCTTCACCAGGGCGTCCAGCGTCGGCGGGTCCCACGCGTTGAAGAAGTCGTAGTGCCACGAGTACCCGCGTCCGCTGGCCAGGTGCACGCCGGACATGTCGCCGCTGACCGGGAACGCCATCTTGAACTCGAGCATCGGCACCGGCACCGGGTGGTCGCCCGGGCACGTCAGCGTCGCCCGGTCCGGGTACGCCATGTGGCTCTTGTGGTCGGCCGAGTCCAGGTGGACGCCGTCCCAGCAGCTCGGCGCCTGGTAGCGGATGTTGAGCTGGCTGCCCTCGACGCAGTGCACGGGGACGTCCCAGTTGTGGAAGCTGTCCCCGCACTCCCAGCCCTCGATCGCGCCGGGTGCGTGCTGGAACTCGTCCTGCGTCGCGGTGACGCTGCCGGCGACGTACCGCAGGCCGGGCGGGAACGGCACGACCTTCGTGTAGTCGAGGATGCCGGACTTGTAGTAGACGACCTGCGCGAAGTTCGGCAGCACCACCTGGTTCCCGTTGTAGACCGTCGGGAACCAGTACGCCGAGAGGTCGTCCGGCGCGAGGCACGTGGTGTTGCCGACGCCCGCGTTCTGCAGCGATTGCAGGGTCGTGGCGGCGTTGGTGGTCTTGTTGCCGAGGAACGTGTGGTCGTGCGACGCGCCGGGCAGCCCGGGGAAGACGATCGGGTCGTCCGGCTGGTGGTGGCTGGGGGAGCAGTTGACCTGGAACTCGTGGTGGGTCACCAGGTCGTCCGCTCCGGCGGGCGACCAGGTGGCCGTGGTCAGGAAGGCGCCTGCCAGCACGGTGGCGGCGGTGCAGGCGAGGAGCGCGATTTTCGGTGCCAAGGGTCCTCCACGGTGAGGTGCCAAGGATGGGAGAGCGCTCTCCCACAGCATGCGCACCAGGCCACGGCCCTGTCAAGGAGCACCCGGATCGGCCGCCGGACAGTCATTGTCGAGTTCGCAGGCGAATCTTGACAACGCGGGGGCTCGTGCCGAACCATCGATCGCGCCGGAGAGCGCTCTCCCTCTCCGTTCCCCTTGTCGTACGGGAGTCATCGTGGACCGACCGTCGCTCCTCCGTGCCGTCCCGGCGCTGGTGGCCCTGCTCGTGCTGGGCCTGCTCGCCGGCCCGTCCCCGGCCCACGCGGCCACCCTGCTTTCCCAGGGCAGACCCGCGACCGCGTCGAGCAGCGAAGGCGCGGGAACCCCGGCGTCCGCGGCCGTCGACGGCGACACCGGCACCCGCTGGGCGAGCGCCTGGAGCGACCCGCAGTGGCTGCAGGTCGACCTCGGCGCGCCCGCGGACATCAGCCAGGTGACGCTGAACTGGGAAGCCGCCTACGCGACCGCCTACGAGATCCAGGTTTCGGACGACGCCGGCAGCTGGCGGACCGTTTACAGCACGACGACGGCGACCGGCGGCACCCAGAACCTCGCCGTCACCGGCCACGGCCGGTACGTGCGCTTCCACGGCACCCACCGCGTCGGCGGCTACGGCTACTCGCTGTGGGAGTTCCAGGTCAGCGGCACCCCGGGCACCTCGACGCCGGGCGGCCCCGGGGTCACGAAGGTGACCGGCGGTCAAGGCAACTGGCAGCTGAGCGTCGACGGCGCGCCGTGGACCGTGAAGGGGCTGACGTGGGGCCCGCCGGTGAGCGAAGCGGGCACGCGGATGCCGGAACTGCACTCGATCGGCGTCAACACCGTCCGCACCTGGGGCACGGACGGCAGCAGCCAGCCGCTGTTCGACGCCGCCGCGGCCAACGGCATCAAGGTCGTCGCCGGCTTCTGGCTGCAACCCGGCGGCGGCCCGGGCAGCGGCGGCTGCGTCGACTACACCACCGACACGAACTACAAGAACACGATGCTCGCCGAGATCCAGAAGTGGGTGACCGCCTACAAGGCGAACCCCGGCGTGCTGATGTGGAACGTCGGCAACGAGTCGATCCTCGGGATGCAGAACTGCTACTCCGGCACGCAGCTGGAGCAGAACCGGATCGCCTACACGCGCTTCGTCGACCAAACCGCACAGGCGATCCACGCCATCGACGCGAACCACCCGGTCACCTCGACCGACGCCTGGACCGGCGCGTGGCCGTACTACAAGGCGTACGCGCCGAGCCTCGACCTCTACTCCGTCAACTCCTACGCCCAGGTCTGCCAGGTGAAGCAGGACTGGCTCGCGGGCGGCTACACGAAGCCGTACATCATCACCGAAACCGGCCCGGCCGGCGAGTGGGAGGTGCCGAACGACGTCAACGGCGTGCCCGCGGAACCGACCGACCAGCAGAAGCGCGACGGGTACGTCAACGCCTGGAACTGCGTGCTCGGCCACCCCGGCGTGGCGCTCGGCGCGACGCTGTTCCACTACGGCACCGAAGGCGACTTCGGCGGCGTCTGGTTCAACATCACCACGGGCAACGAGAAGCGGCTCTCCTGGTACGCCGTCCGCAAGCTCTACAGTGGACAGACGAGTGGCAACCAGCCGCCGGTGATCTCGTCGATGAACCTCAGCCGCGTCACCGACGTCCCGGCCGGCTCGACGTTCACCCTCACGGCGAACGTGTCCGATCCGGACGGCGACCCGATCACCTACACCATGGGCTACAACAGCAAGTACATCAACAACGCCGCCGGCCTCATCCCCGCGCAGTTCACCGGGAGCGGCACGTTCACCGTCACCGCGCCGCAGCAGCTGGGCGTCTGGAAGATCTACCTCTACGCCCGGGACGGCCACGGCAACGTCGGCATCGAGACGCGCTCGCTGCGCGTGGTCGCCCCGCCGGTGCCGGGCACGAACCTGGCCCTCGGCAAGGCGACCACGGCGTCGACCTACCAGGCCGACGGCCCCGGCGCGCCCTACCCGCCGCAAGCCGCGACGGACGGCAACTCCGCGACGCGCTGGGCGAGCGCGTGGGCCGATCCGCAGTGGCTGCAGGTGGATCTGGGCATCCGGCAGGCGTTCGACCACGTCCAGCTGATCTGGGAGTCCGCGTTCGGGAAGGCCTACGAGATCCAGGTCAGCGACGACGCGGCGAACTGGCGGCCGGTGTACTCGACGACGTCGGGCGACGGCGGCGCCGACGACCTCGCGATCGCCGGCACCGCCCGGTACGTCCGGGTGTCGGCGACCCAGCGCGGCACCGCGTACGGCTACTCGCTCTACGAGTTCGGCGTCTACCGCCGGTGAGTCACCCCGGGATCAGGCAGAAGAGGTGACCTTCGGGGTCGGCGAGCACGACCCAGTCGGCGCCACCGGGCTGGAACTCCGGCTTGGTGGCGCCGAGCGCCTCGAACTCCGTGACGGCGCTCGCGAGGTCGCCGACGCGGAGGTCGAGGTGGGCGTGCTTGGCGTCGTCCGGCCAGGACGGGCCCCGGTAGCCGGCGACGCGCTGGAAACCGAGGATCCCGAGCTGGACGGTGTCGTCGCCGGAGTAGGTCACCTCGAGGCCGAGGGCCTTGGCGTAGAAGGCGGCGAGCGCGGCCGGGTCGGCGCAGTCGAGGACGATCGTGGTGAGTTCCGCGGGCATTTCCCGACTCCTTTCGTTCTGCCGTCACCTTTCCGGGTGAGGCGTCGCCGGTCTTGAAGATCCTTGCGGAAACTGTCGGACCCCCGGCGTAGCGTCCGCATCGTGCTGGAGGCAGTGGAAGTCGCGGCCCGCCCGGGGTACGCGGTGAGCGTCGTGAAGTGCGCGGAGGACCACCCGGGCTGGTCCCCGCCGGAGGTGGCGGACGGCCACCGGATGGTGCTCGTCCGGCGCGGCCGGTTCCGCCGTCACGCGCGCGGAGTCGTGGCGGACTCCGACGCGGCGGTGGGGTACCTCGCCGCGCCGGGGGACGAGGAGCGGTTCGCCCACCCGGCGGGCGGAGACGTGTGCACCTCGGTGACGTTCGGCGCGCGCCGCTGGCACGAGCTGGCGGGCTCCGGGCCGGCCCGGCCGGCGGTGTACGTCGACGCGCGGCTCGACCTGGCCCACCGCCGGGTGGTGGCGTCGGCGGCCGACCCGGACTACGCGCTGGCGGAGGCGATGGTGGAGCTGGTGGGCCGCGCGATCACCCAGGCGGCCGAGGGTCCGACGCCCGCCTCCGGCGGCCGGGGCGACGACGCCGCGCTGGTGACGCGCGCCCGGGAGGCGCTCGCCGCGGACGTGCCCGCGGCCGTGGGGCTGTTTCCGCTGGCGGAACTGCTGGAGGTGTCGCCGTACCGGCTGAGCCGGGCTTTCCCGCGTGCGGTCGGCGTTTCGCTGACGCGCTACCGCAACCGGCTCCGCGTCGGTCGCGCGCTGGATCGGTTGGAGGCGGGGGAGCGGGAGCTGGCGGCGCTCGCGGTGGAGCTGGGCTTCGCGGACCAAGCCCATCTGACGCGGACAGTGCGTGAACACACGGGAGCGACCCCGGCCGCCCTGCGGCGGCTGCTGGCGGGGGAGCGGAAAGGAGCCGCCCCACGAGCCTGAGACCGTCGGGCGAGCCAGGTGCGCGATCTCTTCGCCCGCGGACCCGCGGACCCGCGGACCCAACGCGCGCCGCGACCGTCATCGGCCGGACTCCTTGCTGCGGCGGTACTTTCGCCGAACCGCGCCCGTTCAGCCGTCCCCTACGCTCCGGCCATGGTGGACACGACGACCCGGGTGGTCCCGCTCTCCCGCGCCCGGCGCTGGACGTGGGTGCTCGTCGTCGTCGCGCTCGCCTTCGCCGGCTGGCACGGCTACGGCATCACCGTCGCACCCGAGCGGCCCTACTTCTGGATCGGCGTGGCGCTCGACGTCCTCGTCGCCGTCATCGCCTGGCTGCTCGGCCGTGCCTGGCCGGCCGTGGATCGACTACCGCGAGATCACCGACGTCCGGCGCGGGGCCGTGTCGGCCAAGCCGTTCTGGCTCGCCTTCTGGATCCCGACGTCGCCGGTGGTCGGGCTGATCGTCGCGCTTCGGCCGTCCGGTGACTTCGATCGCGAGGTCGTCGAGTTCCGCGCCGGCCAAGGCCGCGTGCGCACCCGCTGGCGCGACTACCGATCCGCCGAGACCTTCCTCGCCGTCGTGCGCGACAAGGTCCCCGACCTCGAAGTCCGGTACGGCGTCGATCCCGCCGCGCCGCGCCTCGGCGCCGGCGGCGGATTCCTCGCCTTCGCGCTCGGGGTATGGCTGTTCTTCGGGACCTGGTTCGGGCTGCAGCTGCTCGACCAGTCCCTGGACCGCGGTCCCTTCCCGCCCGGACCGACGTCGGCGGCGATCACCCGGCTCACCGCGGGGTTGTCGGGCTTCGCGCTGCTGCCGGGCGCCGCCCGCGACTTCACCGAATGGCCCTGCGACCGGATCAACGACCTCGCCCTCGGCCCGGACCCGGCGCCGCCGACCTCCACCTCAAGCTGGTGGGCCCGCTCCCGCAGGCGGGCGCCGTCGAGGCGCGGCTGAGTTCTCCACCGGCTGCGTCACCGGCGACGCCGTGCCCGCGCTGCGCGAAGACCTGGCGAAACTGGCGACGGCCATGGGCGTGAACCGAGCAGGGTGGCGCGGCGGGACAGGGTGGGGCGCGTGGCCACCCCCAGCGACCACGTGACGGCACCCCGCGGCCGCCGTGCCACCCCGGGATCCGATGTCCTGTTTTCGAAACACCGAACAGGGGTATCGTAGTCTTTACGGGACAGTCTGTGTCAAGTTTTCAGGACAGCTAGGCTGATGGTTGTCACGTTTCCTGGCCGAAGGTGGTGTGTGGTGAGCGACGAGCGCAGTTTCGCGGAACGGCTGGCGCACTTGATCGCGACCGTGCACCCGCCGGACCGCAAGCCGTACTCCTACCGGGAGATCGCGCACGGCGTCGCCGAGCAGACCGGCGTGACGATGTCGGCGACCCACGTCCAGCAGCTCGCCGTCGGCGCGCGCAAGGACCCCAAGCGGTCGCACATCCAGGCCCTCGCCCAGTTCTTCGGCGTGCCGGTGACGTACTTCTTCGACGACGAGGTCGCCGGTCAGGTCGACCGCCAGGTCGAGGACGTCGTCGCGTGGCGCGACAGCGAGGCGCGCAACCTGGCGCAGCGCGCCATGCGGCTCTCGCCGCGCGACCGCGAAACCGTGACGGCGCTGCTCGACCAGCTGGCCGGCTACGACGAAACCCGGCACCGCGAGGGCCGGCGCCGGAAGCCGGAGTGACCGCGCGCGGTCGGCTACGATGACCTCGTCCGTGATCGCGCCCCGGTGCACCCGGCTGGCGCCCGGTGACCGGGGAGGACCCATCGACGAGCGCGGCTTGACCGTCCTGCGGGCCGGCGCCCGCGAACGGGTGCGCACGCTGCTCACCGCCGTTCCGGTGCCGCGGCCGTGGTCGATGAACGCGTGGGTCGACCGCCTCGAGACCTGGCGCGGTCGCGAGATCGACCTCGTCCCGGTCGAGTACCGGCCCGGCCGCCCGTCCGGCGCGTGGCAGGCCCGCCCGGGCTACGACCTGATCGCGTACGTCGAGCACACCTCGGCGCTGCACCAGGACCACATCATCGCCCACGAGCTCGCCCACATGCTGTGCGCGCACACGGGGACCTGCCAGATGTCGGAGTCCGAAGCGGCGCGGCTGGCCCCGGACCTGGCGCCGCAGGCGTTGTCCCACCTGCTCACGCGCGTGACGACCGGCACCGACGAGTACGAAGCCGAGCTGATCGCGGTGCTGGTGCTGAGCGCCGCGACGAGCGAGCCGCCCGCCGTCCAGCCGGGCGCGTCCGGCCGCGCGGCGGAGCAGGCTAGGCGGCTGGCGGCACTCCTGGGATAGTGCCGTCTCGTGATCGACATTCTGTTCGTCGGGGTCGGGCTCTTCGCGTTGGCGGTCGGGATCTGGCGCGCGATCCGCGCCCGGCGCACCGGCGCGGGAACCGGGCTGGCCGTCTCGCTCATCGCGCTGGGCGCGGCGTTCTGCTTCCTCTCCAACCGGGCTCAGCTCTTCGAAAGCGAGCTCTACCCGAGCCTCGGCCGGCTGCTGTCGAACCTCGCGACGATGGTCGCGGCCTACGGCATCGGGCTGACGGTCGCGGAGATCAGCGGAACCCGCGACCGCGGCGCCCGGCTCCGGCTGGTCGCGCTGGGCGTCGCGCTCGTCCTGCTGACCGTCATGTTCTTCAGCACGCCGGATCTGCCGCGCGGCATCGGCGTGTTCGACGAGCTGTACCGCACGCACCCGACGCTGGTCGTGTACGTCTTCGTGTACACGGTCTACCTCGGCTTTGCGGTCATCGACATCGGTGTGGTGTCGGCGGTGACGATCCGCGCGAGCGGCGGCGCGCTGCGCGCCGGGCTCACGCTGTTGCTGCTGGCGTCGGCGTTCGCGGTCGCCTACCTCGCGGGCAAGGTCGTCGCGACGATCGGGGCCCTGCAGGCCGACCACCCGGTGAAGGCGTTGTGCCGCGGCCCGTTCTCGACGCTGCCGTGCACGCTCGACGTGGGCTTCCCGGCGGTCTCGGTGCTGCTGATCGTCGTCGGGCTGACGATCCCGTCGGTGCCGGGCCTGGTGGCCGGCCGCCGCGACACGAAGACGCTTCGCCTGCTTCGGCCGTTGCGGGCGCATTTGACCCGGCGGTTCCCGGAGATCGTCCGCATCGACCCGGGCGGGCCGTCCCGCCGCGAGCGGCTGCTGACGGCGATGAGCGAGACGAACGACGGGCTGATCCTGGCGGGCGTGACGCCGGAGCTGCCGGCCCCGGCGGCGGCGCGGCTGGTGCGTGACCTCCCGGACGAGCCGGGGGAGGAGGAACCGCCGGCCGCGCAGGCCGAGCCGTTCGCCGCCGACGTCGCGCGGTTGCGGGCGATCGCCGGGGCGTACCGGAAGCTGGACGGTGCCGTGGGGTGACCGCTCAGCCGCTCAGCCGCTCAGCCGCCGAAGGGCGCTTCCAGCCGCGGCTCCCAGCCGTGTTCGGTCAACGCGACCAGCTGCAGGGCTTCGGCCCGGCCGGTCACCGGCAGCAGCGGCCGGACTTCGTCGGCCACCCTCGCGAGGGTCTCGTCGTCGCCGCCCATCGCCACCGTGACGTGGGCCGGCGGTCGGTGCCCGAAGCGCCCGCGGTAGGGCGGAACGTCCGGCCACCGGGCGCAGACCGCATCGGTGATCCCCTGGAGCGACGGAGCCGGAAGGGCTGAGAACCCGGGTGCGACCAGGATCTCGGACAGCTCGACGGACACCGGCGAAACTCCGGCGGCCAGCGACCGGACTGCCGCGAGGACCTCGTCGTTCAGCGAGGCATCGGGAAGGAACGGGTACAGCGCGGTCACGTGAGCCGGCAGGCCGGGCCGTACCAAGCCGGGGTCGATCCGCCGGGCGGCGGCGAGCGCGGGTTCGGCGGCGGGCAGCAGGATCACCAGTGCGGTGGTTCCGGTTTCGGGCACCTCCGCATCATGGCAGCCGGGCGGGGTGGTCTTCGGGAACCGGCCACCGCCGTCACGCGGCGGCGGACTCCCGGAACCGTCCCGAGCGGGCCAGCGCCAAGCTCCGCCGGCACAGCTCGACCAGCTCCAGGTTCGCGCGGCTGCGCGGGCTGCGGCCGCAGAGCCCGCAGTGGATCGTCACCTCGCCGGTCAGCTCGTCCACCGCGACCAGCGCCTGGTGGTCGCAGCGGCGGCACCAGCGGTAGCCGATCGCCGGGTTCGTGTGCACCGGGGAGGCGACGCAGTCGTGCAGCCAGCGGCGGTGCGTGCGGCACGTCACGCGGTCGGTCGGGTCGAGGCGGCCGGCGTCTTCGTCGCGGTCCTCGCCCACCAGCGTCGACGCCAGCAGCGGCTGGCGCGCCGCGGACGGACGGTCGTCGGGATTCGGGCTGGCCCACGCGTGGTGGTCGCCGCATCGGCACTTCTCGGACATGTCGCCCCCAGAGGTCGGGTGAATCGATCCGTCGAGTGTGACCGGGGCAACAGAGCGGCGACAACCGGGAAAACGCTCAGTTTCGCCCGGCGGCAGGGGTTCCGCGGCGGGCGGACGTGCGGACTTTGGCCCCGCTTTATGCGAACATATGTTCTATGACCGTCGCCGAGGGGCCGATCCTGCACGCCGACCTCGACTCGTTCTACGCGTCGGTGGAACAGCGCGACGACCCGGCGCTGAAGGGTCGCCCGGTCATCGTCGGCGGCGGGGTCGTCCTGGCCGCGAGTTACGAGGCCAAGGCCTACGGCGTGCGCACCGCGATGGGGGGCGCGCAGGCCCGGCGGCTGTGCCCGCACGCCGTCGTCGTGCCGCCGCGGATGTCGGCGTATTCGGCCGCGAGCAAGGTCGTCTTCGACGTCTTCCACGACACCACGCCGTGGGTCGAAGGCCTCTCGATCGACGAAGCCTTCCTCGACGTCGGGGGGTTGACGAGGATCGGCGGACGGCCCCGTGACATCGCCGAACGGCTGCGCGCTTCCGTCGCCGAGCGCGCCGGGCTGCCGATCACGGTAGGGGTTGCGCGGACGAAGTTCCTCGCCAAGGTCGCCAGCCGGGTCGCCAAGCCGGACGGCCTGCTCGTCGTCCCGCACGACGCGGAGCTGGAGTTCCTGCACCCGCTGCCGGTCGGCGCGCTGTGGGGCGTCGGCAAGGTCACCACCGAGAAGCTGCGCGCGCGGGGCATCACGACGGTCGGTCAGCTGGCCGCGTCGGAACCCGTCGACCTGGTGAGCATGCTTGGCCGGGCGGCCGGCGGGCACCTGCACGACCTGGCGCACAACCGGGATCCGCGCCGCGTCGAGATCGGCCGGCGGCGCCGGTCGATCGGCGCCCAGCGGGCCCTCGGGCGCGGCCGACGGACCCCGGCGGAGCTCGACGTCGTGCTCGTGGCGCTGATCGACCGCATCGCCCGCCGGCTGCGCGCCGCCCGCCGCGTCTGCCGGACGGTGACGATCCGCCTGCGCTTCGCCGATTTCACGCGGGTGACCCGCTCGCACACGCTCACCGACCCGACGGCGGGCACCGGCGTGCTGCTCGCCGCGGCGCGGGAACTGCTCGTGGCCGCGTTGCCGATGATCGCCGACCGCGGCCTCACGCTGCTCGGGGCCGCGCTGTCCAACCTGGCTGACGAGGACCCGTTCCAGCTGGCGCTGCCGTTCGAGCGCCAGCGGGCCACGCAGCTCGACACCGCGCTGGACGCGGTCCGTGACCGCTTCGGCAAGGCGGCGGTCACCCGGGCGATCCTGCTCGGCCGCCCGGACGACCTCGAAGTGCCACTGCTGCCGGATTGACGGCGGGAATCCCGTCAGCTCCCGGCGGCGGCCTTTCCGGACGGATCAGCGAATGCGGCCGTGGGCCAGCGCGGAAAGCGCGGCGGGGCGCAGCGCGTCGGTGCGGTTCCACAGCTCCGGCGCCACGCTCTCGCGCTGACCGGCCAGTTCGACGGCTTCGAAACCGGCCTGGCGCAGGAGATCGGCCATCTCGGCGGGGGAGAGGAACGTGCGCCACGGCTCGCCCTGTTCCGCGGCGACCGGGGCGACGGCTTCGGCGTAGGCGTTTCCGGCCGCGTCCCGCAGTTCCGGGGGAAGCAGGTGATCGGTCGCGATTTCCGATCCCGGGGCGAAACCGCCGAGATCCGTCAATGTGGCGAGAATCGCCTTCCGGGTCAGGTACACGGTGACACCGAGCCAGCTGACGAACACGGGGCGAAACGGGTCGAGTCCACTCTGGACGAGCCGTTCCCGGAGCGGATCGGCTTCGAAGTCGACCGGGACGAAGGTGACCGAAGCGGGCACGGTGACGCCGGCGCGTTCGAGCAGTTCCCGTTTGACGGCCTGGGTCGCCGCCCGGTCGACCTCGAACACCCGGAATCGTCCGGGTACGCTGCGATAGGCGAACGAATCCAGCCCGGCGCCGAGAATCACATACTGGTCTATACCGGAATTGCCGCGGGTGAGCCGGTCTTCGGTGAACCGGGCGCGGCACACCGCTTGGGCGCGGGCGCCGGCCAGGACGGGATGCGTGCCGTGGACGTGGTGATAGGCCAGGAGTTCGTCGGCGTGGTCGCCGAGGAGCGTCGCGGCCAGGGTGTCGGAGAAGATGACGGGCTCGGCGTCGACGAGCAAATGTGCCGCGCGCGCGGCGGCCGCGGTGAAGGCGGTGCGGCTGACGCGGGGAGCAATACCGGGAAAGTCGGCGGTGGTCATGCGTCCACGGTACCGATTTGATTCCAAGCATATCACAAAAACAAATCTTCGACAAGATCACGCGCATTTCGGCTCGGTTGCGGTCACCCTGGACGAGGGCGACGCGGTCGCCCCGGCGGCCATTGTGGACGCTTCACGGGTGTCGCGCGTGCCGGACGGGATTCGACAGGTTAGGGTCTGTCCGACCGTGTTCTGGAGAAGATGAGGAACGACGAACCATGGCGCAACGGGTGCACGTCGAGATGGTGGACGACCTCGACGGGAGCGAAGCTTCGCAGACCGTCCCCTTCAGCCTCGACGGGGTGACGTACGAGATCGACCTGTCCGAGGACAACGCTTCCGCGCTCCGTGACGAACTCGCCCGTTACGTCGGCGCGGCGCGGCGCACCGGCGGCCGCAAGGTGCGCCTCGCGACCGGCCAGTCGCTGTCGGGCTCGGCGGGCTCGGGGACGGACCGCGAGCGCAACCGCCAGATCCGCGAGTGGGCGCAGGCGAACGGCTACGAGGTCGCCGAGCGCGGCCGCCTGTCGAGCGAGATCATCGCGGGCTTCGAGGCCGAGCAGGCCGCGGAGGCGGAGCCGGTGGAGACCAAGCCGGCCCGCAAGCGCGCGGCGCGCAAGAAGGCCTGACGCCGGGATCGCTTGCCGGACAAGGAAAGTCCTCACGGTTTCGCCGCGGTCGTGAAGGCGGGCGGGCCGGGGGAGGTTCGACAGGTCGGTTTCGCGCGCCCGGAGCAGGGGGAGCTCCGGCGCGCGAGCTGGGTCGGAGGCTGCGGGGTTTTTGCCCCGTTGACGGTGTGGTGCTGGCCGTGTTGCCCGCGCTGCTGCGGCGCCGACGGTGTTCCCGTGCGGCCGCCGCTGGCGCTGACCGTGTTTCCCGTCGAGCCGCCGGTGCGGTGCTGACCGTGTTGCCCGCGCTGCTGCGGCGCCGACATTGTTCCCGCGCGGCCGCCGCTGGTGTCGACCGTGCTTTCCACTCAGCCGCCTGTGCGGTGCCGATCATGTTGCCCGCGCTGCTGCGCCAACCGTATTTCCCACGCGGGCCGAGGTGGTTCGACCCTCGCCCGCAGCCCTCGTAGCCGGTCCGCCCGGCGCGTCGGCCTCCCTTTGTCGCGTGTGGATCTCCACAGGAACCCGGACCACTCGGTAGCCGGAGGTCACGCGCCGTTGCCCCGGCGCTAAAAAGCCGCGGCACGCGGACATTTCCCGGCCGGTAACGCTTGTCGGAGGGTGGCTCCGATCGCCAGACTGTCAGTGCTCCGCGCGCGGCCGGTACCGCGCCGGAGCACGGCCCGGTGGCCGCCTCCTCCCTCGATGGCCACCGGGCCGCCTTGCGCCCGGCCCCTCTCGCCGCGAAGCGCTTTCCCCTGGACATTCGACTCCGGCAAGCGCACACTCAGACTACTCCATACTGCATACAATCTTCAGTCGAGGGTTCCGAGGAGGCGGTCACCATGGCCGAGGTCCGCGAGCTCCAGGACGTCTACGGACGGCGGTACCGCGTCGGCGAGTCCGACCGCGAGCTGCTCGGCCGGCCGCGGACGTGGGTCACCTGGCTGGCCGCCGCGGCGATGCTGGCCGCCGGGGTGCAGCAGTACGGCTTCGGCGCGCTCGTCCCCGTGCTGGCCGGGACGCACGGCTGGACGTTCGGCGCCATCGTGCTCTCGCTCGCGGTGTGGGCGATCTGCCAGGCCGGGGCCGCTTTCCCGACCGCGTGGCTGCGCGAACGCGGCCTGCTCCCCGCGCCTGCGGCGATGGCCGCCGGCGCCGTGCTGTGCGCCGCCGGGCTGGTGACGCTCGGCCACGCGACCAGCCTGCTCACCGTCTTCCTCGGCTACTCCGTCCTCGGCGGCCTCGGCACCGGCGTGGTCTACGCGACCTGCGTCGGCGCGGTGCTGGCCTGGTTCCCGGACCGCACCGGCCCCAGCGCGGGTGTCGTGAGCGGCGCGTTCGCCTACGGCAGCGTCCCCTTCGTCGTGCTCGCCGCCGCCCTGCCGGCGGCGCGGCCGGCGCTGCTCGACGGCACCGCGGCCGTCGTCTTCGTCGTGATCGCCGGCTGCGCCCTGCTGCTGCGGTACCCGCCGCGGCACTGGTGGCCCGCGACACCCGAACCGCGCACGTGGGCCCTCGACCGGGCCCACAACCGGCGCCCCGCCGTCCGGCACTACCGGCCCGCGGAGCTGTTCCGGTGCGGGACGACCCTCGCGCTGTACCTGGTCGTCGTGCTCGCGGCCGCGGTGCTGCTGTTCGACCTCGCCTACCTCGCGACGTTCGTCGCCGAGCGCAGCGGACCCGGCCTCGCCGCGGCCGCGCTCGCGCTGCTCGCCGCGGCGACCGGCAGCGGCCGGGTGCTCATCGGCCGGCTCGCCGACCGGCTCGGCCGGCACCGGATCCTCCGGTTCGCGCTGCTCGCCGGCGGTGTCGCCCAGTTCGTCCTCTTCTATTCGGGCGAACACCGGCACGCCGTCGGGCTGCTGCTGGGCGTCGCGCTCGCCGGGCTCGGCAACGGCTGCTGCTACACGCTGCTGGTCGGCCTCGTGCGCGAGTACTTCGGCGAGGAGTCGGCCGCGCAGAACTTCGGGATCCTGTACTCGGCCAAGGCCGTCGGGGCGGTGGTCGGGATCGGGCTCGCCGCGCTCGTCGTGACGTCGCACGGGTTCCTCGCCGCCTTCGCCGCGGCGGGCGTGCTGAGCCTGGCCGGCGCGGTGCTCTCCGGGCGGCTGACCCAGCCGGGCCGGCCCAAGTCGCTGCTGCCGGCGGCCTGACGTGGGGCGGATGACGAGCCGGCGCCGCGTGCTGCGCGTCCACGACGGCGTGCACACCACGCGGCCGGACACGCTGACCGTCGAAGAACCCCTCGAGATCCGGGTGGCCGGGAAAGCGCTGTCCATCACCATGCGCACGCCCGGTGACGACTTCGACCTCGCCGCCGGCTTCCTGGTCGGCGAAGGTGTGGTGCGCGACGCGGCGGACATCCACTCGATCCGCTACTGCGCGGGCGCCACGGCCGACGGAAGCAACACGTACAACATCCTGGACGTCGTGCTGGCCCCGGGCGTCGCGCCACCGGACGCGTCGGTGGAGCGCAACTTCTACACGACGTCCTCGTGCGGGCTGTGCGGCAAGGCGAGCTTGGACGCGGTCCGGACCACGGTGACGTGGCCGGTGGCCGAGGACCCGTTCGGCACCGATCCGGCGACGCTGGCCGGGCTGCCGGACGAGCTCCGTGCGGCGCAACGGGTCTTCGACCGCACCGGCGGGCTGCACGCGGCGGGGCTGTTCGACGCCGACGGCAAGCTGCTGTGCCTGCGCGAGGACGTCGGCCGGCACAACGCGGTGGACAAGGTGGTCGGCTGGGCGACCCGCGACGGCAGGCTGCCGCTGTCGGGGACGGCCCTGATGGTCAGCGGGCGGGCGTCGTTCGAGCTGGTGCAGAAGGCGGTGATGGCCGGGATCCCGTTGCTGGCGGCGGTGTCCGCGCCGTCGTCGCTGGCGGTGGACCTGGCGGCCGAGCTGGGACTGACCCTGGTGGGGTTCCTGCGGGGCACGTCGATGAACGTCTACACGCGACCCGACCGGCTGGGCCTTCAGCCTAGCTGAGCGAGCAACGCGGCGACGGCGGGGGAGACGTCGCCGCGGTGCACGACACCGAGCTGCCACGCCGGCGGCCGGTCGAACCGCCGGACGGTGAGATCGGGGAACCGCGCGGCGGCCGAGGCGGGCAGCACGCAGGCGGCGAGCCCGGCCCGCAGCAACCCGGCGGCCACGGCGAGGTCGTCGACCTCTAGGGAGAGCCGGCGGCGGGGGAAGGCGCGGTCGACGGCCTCGCGGATCGCCCAGCCGGCCGGGAAGTCCACGAGGGACAGTTCGGACAGATCGGCGGGCGCCGAGGGAGACCCGCCGGGCGCGGTGGCGAGGACGAGTTCTTCGCCGGGCAGCGGGGTGACGGCCAGCCCCGGCGCGAAAGGGCCGGCGCACGAAGCGAAGCCGGAGATGGCTGCGGGATCCGCCTCGGCGAGGCCGGGCGTGGCCGATCCGGCGGCTGCGAAGCTGTTCGGCGCCGGATCGCTCGGGCGGGCCGCCGTATCCAGAGCCCCGTCCGCGTCCGCCGTCAGCACCGCGTCCACAGTAGACTCCGCGACCGCCCCCGGTCCATCGCAGGCGGCGACCTGCCGGACCTCCACCGCCAGCCCCGGGTGCACGTGCCGCAACGTGGCCAGGACCCGGTGCCAGTCCGCCAGCAACCCCGGGCAAACCCCCAGCCGCACTTGTCCGTTCACCGGGGACACGGCCGCCCGCGCGCGGGCGGCCGCTTCCAGGGCCGCCCGCGCGGCGGGCAGGAACGCCTCGCCGGCGGGCGTCAGCTCCACCCGGTGCGTCGTGCGGTGGAACAACGGTGCCCCCAGGTCGCGCTCGAGTGCGCGGACCACTGTGGACACCGTCGACTGGACCGTCCGCAGCCGGTGCGCGGCGGCGGTGAACCCGCCTTCCTCCGCGACCGCCACCACCACCGCCAGCTGCCGCAGCTCCATCACGGCACCTCGCCGGTGTGCCGCGGGAACGGGGACGCCCGCAGCCGCCGCGCGACCGCCGAGGTCATCCGAGTACCTCGCGGACCAGCGCCGCCGTCTCGCTCGGGGTGCGCCCGACGCGGATGCCCGCCGCTTCGAGGGCTTCCTTCTTCGCCGACGCCGTGCCCGCCGAGCCGGAGACGATCGCGCCCGCGTGGCCCATCGTCTTGCCCTCCGGGGCCGTGAAGCCGGCGACGTATCCGACGACCGGCTTGGACACGTTCGCCTTCACGAACTCGGCGGCCCGCTCCTCCGCGTCGCCGCCGATTTCGCCGATCAGCACGATCAGATCCGTCTCCGGGTCCTTTTCGAACGCTTCGACGGCGTCGATGTGCGTGGTGCCGATGATCGGGTCGCCGCCGATGCCGACGCAGGTGGAGAACCCGATGTCGCGCAGCTCGTGCATGAGCTGGTAGGTCAGCGTGCCGGACTTGGACACCAGCCCGATCCGCCCCGGGCCGGTGATGTCGGCCGGGATGATGCCCGCGTTGGACTTGCCGGGGGAGATGATGCCCGGGCAGTTCGGCCCGATGATCCGGGTGCGCCCACCCGCGGCGACGGCGTGGGACCACAGCCGCGCGGTGTCGTGCACCGGGACGCCCTCGGTGATCACCACCGCCAGCCCGATGCCCGCGTCGACGGCTTCGATCACCGCGTCGGCGACGAACGGCGGGGGCACGAACAACACGCAGACATCCGCGCCGGTGGCCGCCATCGACTCCGCGACACTGTCGAACACCGGCAGCGAACGACCGGCGATCTCCACCTGCTGCCCGGCTTTGCGCGGGTTGACGCCGCCGACGACGTTCGTGCCGGCCGCCAGCATCCGGCGCGTGTGCTTGGCGCCTTCGGAACCGGTGATGCCGGAGACGACGATCCGGCTGTTCTCGTCCAGGAAGATGGCCACGGCTCAGACCTCCGCGATCGCGAGCTTCGCCGCCTCGCGGGCGGCGTCGTCCATGGTGGCCACCACGGTGACCAGGGGGTGGGCGGCGTCGGCGAGGATCCGCCGGCCTTCGGTGACGTTGTTGCCGTCGAGCCGGACCACCAGGGGCTTGGTGGCGCGGGCACCCAGGACCTCCAGTGACCGCACGATCCCGGTCGCGACGGCGTCGCACGCGGTGATGCCGCCGAAGACGTTGACGAACACGCTGCTCACCTGGGGGTCGCCGAGGATCACGGTCAGCCCGTCGACCATCACCTGCGCCGACGCGCCGCCGCCGATGTCGAGGAAGTTCGCCGGGCCGCGCGCGCCGGCTTCCGCGGCGGCCGCCGCCACGACGTCCAAAGTGGACATGACCAGGCCGGCGCCGTTGCCGATCACGCCGATGTCGCCGTCGAGCTTGACGTAGTTGAGGCCCTTCGACCGGGCTTCCCGTTCCAGGGGGTCGCCGTCCGCGGTGTCGTCGAACGCCGCGGAACGGCGGAAGAACGCGTTGTCGTCGAGTGTGATCTTGCCGTCCAGCGCGACGATCCCGGTCGACGTGCTGGCCAGGGGATTCACCTCGACCAACGTGCAGTCTTCGGCGACGAACACGTCCCACAGCTTCTCGACGACGCCGGCGACCTCGCCGCGGACGTCGGCGGGGAACGCGGCGGCGACGGCCACCGCGTCCACCCCGGCCAGGGGGTCGACCGGAACGCGGACGAGGGCGTCCGGCCGGGTCGCCGCGACCTCCTCGATCTCCATGCCGCCTTCGGTCGACGCCATCGCGAGGAACGTGCGCCCGGCGCGGTCGAGCAGGAAGGACAGGTAGTACTCCTCGGCGATCTCGCTGGCTTCGGTCACCAGGACCCGGTGCACGGTGTGGCCCTTGATGTCCATGCCGAGGATGTCGTCGGCAGCCTGCTCGGCGTCGTCGGCCGTCCGCACCACGCGGACACCGCCCGCTTTGCCGCGGCCGCCGGTCTTCACCTGGGCCTTGATCACGACCGGGCCGCCGAGGTCCGCCGCGGCGGAGCGGGCCGACGCGGGGTCGGCGGCGACCCGGCCGCGGGGGACGGGCACACCGTGCTTCTCGAAGAGATCGCGTGCTTCGTGTTCGAAGAGGTCCATGCGGGGGCGTCCTTTCCGCGGCGGGGCAGGGCGAAGGGCGTGGAGTGGTGCTCCGCGGGGGCGGGATCGAGGCCCGGGAAAAACCCTGCGGATGGCCCTGGACACGGGCTGCTTGAGGAGTGACTATATGCCTACCCCATACGGTATGCAATCTACAGTCTGCCGCGAAGAGGTCGCTGACCTCGACGGACGCCGGGAACGGCGACGAGCGGACGGGAGTACGCACCGCCGGACAAGAGAGATCCGGCGGCGGACCAGAGGAGTTGAGCAATGGCGCTGACAATGACCGGCACCACCGCGGGGGAGAGTGCCGCGGCGACGAACGGCGCCGAGCCCGCGCCCGCCGAAATCTCGGGCGGCCACCTCGTGGCGAAGGCGCTGAAGGCCGAAGGGGTCGACACGATCTTCACCCTCTGCGGCGGCCACATCATCGACATCTATGACGGCTGCGTCGACGAAGGCATCCAGGTCATCGACGTCCGGCACGAGCAGGTCGCCGCGCACGCGGCCGACGGCTACGCGCGGATCACCGGCAAGCCCGGCTGCGCGGTGGTCACCGCCGGACCCGGCACCACCGACGCCGTCACCGGGGTCGCGAACGCGTTGCGCGCGGAAAGCCCGATGCTGCTCATCGGCGGCCAGGGTGCGCTGACCCAGCACAAGATGGGGTCCCTGCAGGACCTCCCGCACGTGGACATGATGACGCCGATCACCAAGTTCGCCGCCACCGTGCCGCACACCGCGCGCGTCGCCGACCTCGTCTCGATGGCGTTCCGCGAGGCGTACGCGGGCGCGCCCGGTCCGTCGTTCCTGGAGATCCCGCGCGACGTCCTCGACGCGCGCGTACCCCTGGAGCAGGCCCGCATCCCCGAAGCCGGCCGCTACCGCGCGTCCACGAGGAACGCCGGCGACCCCGCCGACGTCGAGAAGCTCGCCGACCTGCTGGTGCACGCGAAGAAGCCGGCCATCCTGCTCGGCAGCCAGGTCTGGACCACGCGGGCCACCGAGCCGGCCGTCGACCTGGTGCGCACGCTCAACATCCCGGCGTACATGAACGGCGCCGGCCGCGGCACGCTGCCGCCGGGCGACCCGCACCACTTCCAGCTCTCGCGCCGCTACGCCTTCGACAACGCCGACGTCATCGTCATCGTCGGCACCCCGTTCGACTTCCGGATGGGCTACGGCAAGCGGCTGTCGAAGGACGCCACCGTCGTCCAGATCGACCTCGACTACCGCACGGTCGGCAAGAACCGCGACGTCGACCTCGGCATCGTCGGCGACGCCGGCCAGGTCCTGGCCGCCGTCGCCGAGGCCGCGTCCGGCCGCACCGACAACGGGGCCGTCGGCCGCAAGGCCTGGCTGGAAGAACTCCAGGCCGTGGAGGAGAAGGCGAAGCAGAAGCGGCTGCCGCTGCAGCACTCCGACGCGAGCCCGATCCACCCGTACCGGCTGGTCCACGAGATCAACGAGTTCCTCACCGAGGACTCGATCTACATCGGCGACGGCGGCGACATCGTCACCTTCTCCGGCCAGGTCGTGCAGCCCAAGTCGCCCGGGCACTGGATGGACCCGGGTCCACTCGGGACACTCGGCGTCGGCATCCCGTTCGTCATGGCCGCCAAGCACGCGCGTCCGGACAAGGAAGTCGTCGCGCTCTTCGGCGACGGCGCCTTCAGCCTCACCGGCTGGGACTTCGAGACGCTGGTGCGGTTCGACCTGCCGTTCGTGGGGATCGTCGGCAACAACTCCTCGATGAACCAGATCCGCTACGGCCAGGCGGCGAAGTACGGCCTGCCGCGCGAGCGCATCGGCAACACCCTCGGCGACGTCCGCTACGACGAGTTCGCGCGGATGCTCGGCGGGTACGGCGAAGAGGTCCGCGACCCGGCCGACATCGGGCCGGCGCTGCTGCGGGCCCGGGAGTCCGGCAAGCCGTCGCTGATCAACGTCTGGGTCGACCCCGACGTGTACGCCCCCGGAACCATGAACCAGACCATGTACAAGTGAGCGGAGGCCAAGGCATGGGTAAGGCACTGGAGGGCGTCCGCGTCCTCGACATGACGCACGTGCAGTCCGGTCCGTCGTCGACGCAGCTGCTCGCCTGGCTCGGCGCGGACGTCATCAAGCTGGAGACCCCCGGCCGGGGCGACATCACGCGCGGGCAGCTGCGTGACCTCCCCGGCGTCGACAGCCTCTACTTCACGATGCTGAACTCCAACAAGCGCAGCATCACGCTCAACATGAAGAGCGACGAAGGCAAGGAAGTCTTCGAACGGCTCGTGTCCGGAGTGGACATCCTGGTCGAGAACTTCGGCCCGGGCGTCGTCGACCGCTTCGGCTACCCGTGGGAGAAGCTCTCGGCGCTGAACCCGCGGCTGATCTACGCCTCCATCAAGGGGTTCGGGCCCGGCCGCTACGCCGACTTCAAGGCCTACGAGGTGATCGCGCAGGCCATGGGCGGCGCGATGAGCACCACCGGCTTCGAAGAGGGACCGCCGACCGCGACCGGCGCGCAGATCGGCGACTCGGGCACCGGCATCCACCTGGTGGCCGCCATCCTCGCCGCGCTGTTCCAGCGGACCTCCACCGGCCGCGGCCAGCGCGTCCAGGTCGCCATGCAGGACGCCGTGCTCAACCTCTGCCGGGTCAAGCTGCGCGACCAGCAGCGCCTGGCGCACGGGCCGCTCGGCGAATACCCGAACGACCAGTTCGGCGACGAGGTCCCGCGCTCGGGCAACGCTTCCGGCGGCGGCCAGCCCGGCTGGGCGGTCAAGTGCGCGCCCGGCGGGCCGAACGACTTCATCTACGTGATCGTCCAGCCACCCGGGTGGGCGCCGCTCGCGCGGCTGATCGGCAAGGAGGAGCTGGCCGAGGACCCGGCCTGGGCCACGCCGGAAGTCCGGTTGTCCAAACTGGACAAGATGTTCGCCCTCGTCGAGGAGTGGACCGAGAAGCACACGAAGTGGGAGGTGATGGAGAAGCTGAACGCCCACAACATCCCGTGCGGCCCGATCCTGTCCACGAAGGAACTGATCGAGGACGAGACGCTGGCCGACCTCGGCTCGGTCGTCGAGGTGGCGCACCCGGAACGCGGCAGCTTCAAGACCGTCGGCTGCCCGCTGAAGCTGTCGGACTCGCCGGTCGAGATCGAACGCTCGCCGCTGCTGGGCGAGCACAACGACGAGGTGCTGGCCGAACTCGGCTACAGCGAGGCCGAGCTGGACAAGTTCCGCGCCGCGGGGGTGATCTGAGTGGGGGATCGCGCGGCGGTCGAAAAGGTCCTCGCCGAGGCGGCGGCCGAAGGACGGTCCTCGCTGACCGCGCCCGAGGGGCGTGCGGTCTGCGAGGCCTACGGCATCCCGACACCCGCCGAGCGGCTGGCGACCACGGCCGAAGAAGCCGTGACGCACGCGGAAGCCATCGGGCTGCCGGTGGTGCTCAAGATCGTGTCACCGGACATCCTGCACAAGACCGAGGCCGGTGGCGTGCTCGTCGGCCTGCGGGACGCCGAAGCGGTGCGGGCGGGCTTCGCGAAGATCGTCGAGAACGCGAAGGCGTACCACGCCGACGCGCGGATCGTCGGTGTCCAGGTGCAGCAGATGCTCACCGAAGGGCAGGAAGTGATCATCGGCTCGGTCACCGATCGGACCTTCGGCAAGGTCGTCGCGTTCGGGCTGGGCGGTGTCCTGGTGGAGGTGCTCAAGGACGTCACCTTCCGGCTCGCGCCGACGTCGACCGGGGAAGCGCTCTCCATGATCGACGGCATCCAGGCCGCCGAGATCCTGCGCGGGGTCCGCGGCGCGGACCCGGTCGACCGGGACGCCCTGGCGGCCGTGATCACCGGGCTGGGGGAGCTCGTCGCCGACTTCCCCCAGCTGTCCGAAGTGGACCTGAACCCGGTGCTCGCGACCCCGCACGGGGCCACCGCGGTCGACGTGCGGATCCTGGTCGACCCCGACGCGGCGAAGGAGCCGGTCCGGTTCACCCAGGAGGAGATCCTCGCCTCGATGAACCGGATCATGAAGCCGGCGTCGATCGCGGTGATCGGCGCGTCGGCCGAGGCCGGCAAGATCGGCAACTCGGTGATGAAGAACCTGGTCAACGGCGGGTACGCGGGGGAGATCCACCCGATCAACCCGAAGGCCGCCGAGATCCTCGACCGCAAGGCCTACGCGAGCATCACCGACGTTCCCGGCGACGTCGACGTCGCGGTCTTCGCCATCCCGGCGAAGTTCGTCCCCGCGGCGCTGGAGGAGGTCGGCCGGAAGGGCGTGGCCGGCGCCATCCTCATTCCCTCCGGCTTCGGCGAGACCGGCAACATCGAGCTGCAGGACGAGGTCGTGGCGATCGCGCGCAAGCACGGCGTCCGCATCCTCGGGCCGAACATCTACGGCTACTACTACACGCCGGAGAACCTTTCGGCGACGTTCTGCACGCCGTACGACGTCAAAGGCGGGGTGGCTCTGTCGTCGCAGAGCGGCGGCATCGGGATGGCGATCCTCGGGTTCAGCCGCTCGGCGAGGATGGGCGTGTCCTCGATCGTCGGCGTGGGCAACAAGGCCGACATCGACGAGGACGACCTGCTCACCTTCTTCGAGCAGGACGACAACACCCAGCTCGTCGCGATGCACCTCGAAGACCTCAAGGACGGCCGGTCGTTCGCGGAAACGGCGAAGCGGGTCTCGCAGCACAAGCCGGTGGTGGTCCTGAAGGCCGGCCGGACGTCGCAGGGTGCCAAGGCGGCCAGCTCGCACACCGGCGCGCTGGCCGGCGACGACAAGGTCTACGACGACATCCTCCGCCAGAGCGGGGTGATCCGGGCGCCCGGGCTGAACGACATGCTCGAGTACGCCCGCGGCATCCCGCTGCTGCCGACGCCGAAGGGCGAGAACGTCGTCATCATCACCGGCGCCGGCGGGTCCGGCGTGCTGCTGTCGGACGCCTGCGTCGACAACGGGCTGAGCCTGATGGAGATCCCGCCGGACCTCGACACGGCCTTCCGGGCGTTCATCCCGCCGTTCGGCGCGGCCGGCAACCCCGTCGACATCACCGGCGGCGAGCCGCCCTCGACCTACCGCAACACGATCGCGCTGGGCCTCGAGGACGACCGCGTCCACGCCCTGATCCTGGGCTACTGGCACACCATCGTCACCCCGCCGATGGTGTTCGCCGAACTGGTCGCGGAGGTGGTAGAGGAATACCGCGCGAAAGGGATCCACAAGCCTGTTGTCGCGTCGCTGTCCGGCGACGTCGAAGTCGAGGAGGCGAGCGACTACTTGTACGACCGCGGCGTCGTCGCGTACCCCTACACCACCGAGAAGCCCGTGGCGGTGCTCGGTGCGAAGTACCGCTGGGCGCGAGCCGCGAACCTGCTGCCGAACCTGAGTCAACGGTGACGAAGGAGAACTTTCATGACCGCAGCCACATACCAGGAGATCACTGACGAGAACGGGAGAGTTTACCGGGTAGGCGAGTCGCCGCAGGACATCATGGGGCGCTCACGCAGCTGGATGGTCTGGCTGCCCTGGATCGCCATGATGGCGGTCAGCGTGTTCGAGTACGGCTGGGGCGCCGTCGAAGGCACCCTCGAAGAGAAGTACGGCTGGACGCTCTCGGACGCGTTCTGGCTGGCGAGCATCTGGGCGGTGTTCCAGGCCGGGGTGGCCTTCCCGGCGGGCCGGCTGAGGGAGAAGAACCTCGTCTCGGCCAAGACGGCGATGCTGATCGGTGCCGTCTGCAGCGGTATCGGCTACTTCACCATCGCGCACAGCGGGAACCTGACGCTGGCGTTCATCGGGTACTCCGTCCTCGGCGGCACCGGCGCCGGGCTCGTGTACGCGACCTGCATCAACATGGTCGGCAAGTGGTACCCGGAGAAGCGCGGCGCGCGGACCGGGTTCGTGAACGGCGGCTTCGCCTACGGCTCGGTGCCGTTCATCTACCTCTTCAGCGCGTTCCTCGGCCACGAGAACGTCACCGGGGTGCTCGACGGCATCGGCCTGTACATGCTGATCGTCGTCGGCGTCTGCGGGTTCCTGTTCAAGGACCCGCCGAAGAGCTGGTGGCCGAAGGAGGTCGACCCGCTGACCTGGGCCAAGGGCAAGGTCGGCGTGAAGACGCTCGCCAAGAACCCGCCGGCAGTCCGGCAGTTCACGCCGATGGAGGCGATCCGCACCGGCATGCTCCCGCTGATGTGGGTGTGCCTGGTGATCATCGGCGGGGTGTCGCTGTTCGGCATCAACTTCCAGGTGCCGTTCGCCAAGGAGAGCCACTTCGGCGCGTTCGTCGCGGCTTCCTCGGCCGGTGTGCTGGCCATCGTGAACGGCACCGGCCGCGCGGTCGTCGGCTGGGCGTCGGACAAGATCGGGCGCAAGCAGACGCTGACCCTGGTGCTGGTGATCGCGGCCGGTGCGCAGTTCGGCGTGCTGTACGCCGGGAACACGCACAACCTGGTGCTGTTCATGGTGTTCGCGTTCCTGACCGGGTTCGGCGGCGGTGCGTTCTACCCGCTGTTCGCCGCGCTCGTGCCGGACTACTTCGGCGAGAACAACAACGCGTCGAACTACGGCCTGGTCTACAGCGCGAAACTGGTCGGTGGCGTCGGCGGCGGCGGGCTCGCCGCGGGCGTCATCAGCGCGTGGGGCTACACCGGCGCGTACATCCTCGCCGGGTGCATCGCGCTCCTGTCCGCGGTGCTGACGCTGTTCCTGCGCCAGCCCGGCCGGACACGCCACCAGCTCGCCGAAACCGAGCTGGTGGCGCGGCCTTCCGCCGCGGCGGGCGGCTAGTCCGGTTACCCGCTCCCCGGTCCTGCTGCCATCAGGATCGGGGAGCCTCCGGACGTTCGTGGTAGGCCTGGCGGGTCCGTTCGGTGTGCCTGGCCATGATCTCTTCCGCGGCTTCGGCGTTCCCGCGCGAAATCGCATTGATCAGCTCGTCGTGCTCGTTCCACGCGTCCTTCCCGCGCGGGCGGGCGATCGGCGTGTAGTACCAGCGGACCCGGCGGTCGACGAGGCCGATCAGCTCCGCCAGCACGGCGTTCCCCGACAGCTGCGTGATAAACGCGTGGAGGGCGGCGTTGGCCGCGACCAGGCCCTCGGTGTCCTCGGCCCGCAGGGCCGTGATGCCCGCCTTCTGCAGCTCCCAGAGCCGTACGACGTCGTCGGCCGTCGCGTTGCCGGCGGCGAGCTTCGCCGAATGCGTCTCCAGCACGCTGCGGACGCTCAGCAGCTGGTCGGCCTCCTCGTCGGTCGGCAGGTGCACGAACGCGCCCTGGGCGGGCCGGAGGTCGACCCAGCCTTCGCTCTGCAGGCGCTGCAGGGCTTCGCGCACCGGCTGCCGGCTCACGCCGAGGTACTCGGCCAGATCGGCTTCGACCAGGTGCTGCCCGGGTTCGAGGGTGCGGTTGATGATCAGCTCGGCGAGGGCCTCGTAGACGACCTGCCGCAGCGGCGCGGGCCGTTCGACGCGCTTGGCGGCGGTCGAGCTGAGCGAGCCCTTGGCCGTGCGGCGACCGGTCGGGCCGCGGTCGGGGAGGGGAGAAGCGGGCTGGCTCACGGGACACCTCGATAGGGAGAGGAACGCGACGATCTGAGCTCAGGATACAGGTTTTGGTATGCAAAATCCCAGAACCTCACCCTGTCGGGAGATTCACGGCGGCTCCGGCCTCGAAAACCTGGTTTCCAGACCGGATCCAGGATACTGTATGCAATCACGCGCTGGACCGAACTCGGAGGCACATCATGAAGGTGGCTGTTCTCGGGGCCGGGGCGATCGGTGCCTACGTCGGGGCCGCGCTGCACCGCGGCGGGACCGAGGTGCACCTGATCGCCCGGCGCGCCCACCTCGCCGCGATGCGCGAGCACGGCGTCCGCGTGCTCAGCCCCCGCGGCGACTTCACCGCCCACCCGCACGTCACGGACGACCCGGCCGAAGTCGGTCCCGTCGACTTCGTGTTCCTGGGACTCAAAGCCAACTCCTACGCTTCGTGCGCCCCGCTGCTCGCCCCGCTGCTCGGACCGGACACCGCGGTCGTGGCGGCGCAGAACGGCATCCCGTGGTGGTACTTCCACGGCCTGCAGGGACACCCGCTCGAAGACCACCGGGTCGAGACCGTCGACCCGGGTGGCTCGGTGACCGCCGTGCTCGAGCTGCGGCGCGCGATCGGCTGCGTCGTCTACTGCTCCACGGTCATCGAGGAACCGGGCGTGATCCGGCACCTGGAAGGCACGCGGTTCTCCCTCGGCGAGCCGGACGGCGAGATCTCGGCGCGCTGCAAGGTGCTCAGCGCGGCGATGATCGCCGGCGGGCTCAAGGCCCCGGTCGAACCCCGGCTGCGCGACGACATCTGGATCAAGCTGATGGGCAACGTCGCCTTCAACCCGCTTTCGGCGCTGACCCGGGCGACCATGGCCCAGATGTGCGAGCACGACGACACGCGCGCGCTCGTCGCCACGATGATGACCGAGACCCTGGAGATCGCCCGCGCGGCGGGCAGCGACCCGGGCGTCTCGGTCGAGAAGCGCATCGACGGCGCCTGGCGCGTCGGGCACCACAAGACGTCGATGCTGCAGGACCTCGAAGCCGGCAAGCCCCTGGAGATCGACGCGATCATCGGCGCGGTCGTGGAGCTGGCCGGCCTCACCGGCGTGCCCGCGCCGGCGCTGCGGCACGTCCACGCCGCCATCTCGCTGCTCGACCACACCAGCAACCCGCCCGTCCCCGTCGGGGCGCACTGAACCGGAGGTGCCCGTGAAGCGCAGGAACACCGAGCCGTACGTCCGGCTCACCCAGCCCCTGGTGCGCGACTCCGGCGTGCTGCGCCCGGCGACTTGGGAAGAGGCCCTCGACCGGGCCGCCGCCGGGATCCGCCGGACCCTCGAGAGCAAGGGGCCCGAGGCGTTCGGGATGTTCTCGTGCGCCCGCGCGACCAACGAGATGAACTTCGTCGCCCAGAAGTTCACCCGCGCGGTGATCGGCACGAACAACGTCGACTCGTGCAACCGCACCTGCCACGCGCCGAGCGTCGCCGGGCTGGCGCGGGTGTTCGACAGCGGCGGCGGGACGTCGTCGTACGCGGAGATCGAGGACGCCGACGTCATCGTCATCTGGGGCGGCAACCCCCGTGAGGCGCACCCGATCTTCTTCCAGCACGTGCTCAAGGCCGTCCACAAGGGAGCGAAGCTCTTCGTCGTCGACCCGCGGCAGACGAGCACCGCCCGGTGGGCGCACCGGCAGTTGCAGCTCGAAGTCGGCACCGACATCCCGCTGGCCCACGCGATCGCCCGCGAGATCATCCACTCCGGACTCGCCAACACGACGTTCATCGAGCGCGCCACCGAGGGCTTCGCGGAATTCGCCGCGTCGGTCGAGCCGTGGACCCTGGAGGTCGCCGAGAAGACGACCGGTGTGCCGGCCGAGCTGATCAAGGAGCTCGCCCACACGTATGCCCGCGCCGACCGCGGCCAGCTGTCGTGGACCCTCGGCATCACCGAGCACCACAACGGCACCGACAACGTCCTCGCGCTGATCAACCTCGCGCTGCTGGCGGGGCAGGTCGGCCGCTACGGCGCCGGTCTGAACCCGTTGCGCGGGCAGAACAACGTCCAGGGCGGCGGCGACATGGGCGCCATCCCGGACCGGATGCCGGGCTTCCAGGACATCCTCGACGCGGGCGTCCGGGCGAAGTTCGACACCGCGTGGGGCTCGTCGATCCCGCCGCACAAGGGCCTCAACCTCACCCAGATGCTCGACGCGATGGAACGCGGCGACCTGACCTGCGTGTACATCATCGGCGAGAACCCGGTCCAGTCCGAAGCGGACTGCGAGCACACGGTCAAACGCCTGTCCAACGTGGACCACCTGGTGGTGCAGGACATCTTCCTCACCAAGACCGCGCAGCTGGCCGACGTCGTGCTGCCCGCGTCGGCGGCCTGGTGCGAGAGCGACGGCACGTTCACCAACTCCGAACGCCGCGTCCAGCGCGTCCGCCGCGCCCTCGAACCGCCCGACGGCGCGCGCGACGACATCGAGCTGCTGTCGGAGCTGGCCCGCCGGCTCGGCCACGACTGGCACTACACCGGCGGCCAGGAGGTCTGGGACGAGCTGCGGTCGCTGTCCCCGATGCACGCCGGGATGTCATACGCGCGGCTGGAAGAGCTCGGCGGCATCCAGTGGCCGTGCTACACCGAGGACACGCTCGAACCGACGTTCCTGCACGGCCGCCTGTGGGCCGAGGACCCGGCCGAGCGCGGCCGCCCGGCGCCGTTCACGGTGATCGAGCACAGCCCGCCGGTCGACCTGCTCACCGAAGAGTTCCCCATCCGGCTCACCACCGGCCGGCGCCTGGACTCCTACAACACCGGCGTCCAGTCCGGCGGGTTCCCGTCGCCGCTGCGGCAGGGCGAGACACTCGACCTCTGCCCGGAGGACGCGCGGTCGCTCGGCGTCGCCCCGGACGACCTCGTTCGCATCACGTCCCGGCGCGGCGAAATCGTCGCGCCGGTGCGGCTCGACACCGGGCTGAAGCCGGGGCTGGCGTTCATGACCTTCCACTTCCCGGACGAGGTCGACGTCAACGTCATCACCATCGAAGCGACCTGCCCGATCGCCGGGACCGCCGAGTACAAGGCCGCGGCCATCCGCGTCGAGAAGCTCACGGCGGAGGTCTGAAGTGGACCTCAAGCTCCTCGACGCCGTCGCGTCGCGTGAAGAACGGGCGGCGGTCGCCGGCTTCGAGGGCGGCGGCCGCGACCAGCTGCTGCCCGCGCTGCACGCGGTCAACGACCGGATCGGCTGGATCAGCCAGGGCGCCCTCAACCTCATCTGCGAGGCACTGCACGTGCCCCCGGCCGAGGCCTACGGCGTGGCCAGCTTCTACTCGCTGTTCGCGCTGGAGGAGCGGCCGGAACGCGTCGTGCACGTGTGCACCGACCTGGCGTGCCGGCTCAAGGGCGCGGACACGGTGTGCGACGTCCTCACCGAGCACGTCGGCGCCGCGGGGAAGGCGCGCGGCGGGGTCACGTGGCTGCGCAGCCCGTGCCTCGGCGTCTGCGAACGAGCCCCCGCGGCGCTGACGTTCCAGGCCGGCGACCCGGCCACCACCGAGCTGCTCGCCCCGGCGACCGGCGCCTCGGCGGTGCTGGCCGCCCAGCGTGCACCGTCCGCTTCGGACGGTGCGCCGCCGGTGATCCACCAGCGGGACGGACTGCGGCTGCTGCGCCGGGTCGGCGTGGTCGATCCGTCCAGTTTGGACGGCTACCGCGCGGCCGGTGGCTACGCCGCACTGCGCAACGCCCTGCGCATGGGCCAGGCGGCGGTGATCCGCGAGGTCACCGACTCCGGCCTGCTCGGCCGCGGTGGCGCGGCGTTCCCGACCGGGCGCAAGTGGGCGGCGACGGCCGCGCAGCCCGCCGGCCCGCACTACCTCGTCTGCAACGCCGACGAGAGCGAGCCCGGCACGTTCAAGGACCGCGTGCTGCTCGAAGGCGACCCGTTCGCGCTGGTCGAGTCCATGACGATCGCCGCGTTCGCCATCGGCGCCCGGCAGGGGTACGTCTACCTGCGCGGGGAGTACCCGCGCGCGTTGCGGTTGCTGCGCAACGCGATCGACGTGGCTCGTGAGCGCGGCTTCCTCGGCGTGGACATCATGGGCCACGAGGGGTTCTCGTTCGACATCGAGATCCGGCGCGGCGCGGGCGCGTACATCTGCGGCGAGGAAACCGCGATCTTCAACTCGATCGAGGGCTTCCGCGGCGAGCCCCGCACGAAGCCGCCGTTCCCGGTCGAGCAGGGGCTGTTCGGCAAGCCGACGGTGGTGAACAACGTCGAGACCTTGGTGAACGTGCCGCTGATCCTCACCGAGGGCGCGGTCGCCTACCGCTCCCTCGGCACGGAGGCCTCGGCCGGACCGAAGCTGTTCTGCCTGTCCGGCAACGTCGAACGGCCGGGCGTCTACGAGGTGCCGTTCGGTACGTCATTGCGCGAGTTGCTCGCGCTGGCCGGGGGAGTACCCGAGGGCCGCTCGCTGCGGGCGATCCTGCTGGGCGGCGCGGCCGGCGGGTTCGTCCGGCCGGACGAGCTGGACCTGCCGCTGACCTTCGAAGACGCGCGGGCGGCGAAGACGACGCTGGGGTCCGGGGTCGTCCTGGTGCTGGACGACCTGGCCGACCTCGGCGGGTTCCTGCTGCGGATCGCGGAGTTCTTCCGCGACGAGTCGTGCGGGCAGTGCGTCCCGTGCCGGATCGGGACCGTGCGGCAGGAGGAGGCGATCCGGCGCGTGCTGGCGGCCGGTTCGGAGGAGCGGCCGTTGCTGCGCGAGGTGGGCGGGGTCATGCGCGACTCGTCGATCTGCGGGCTCGGTCAGACCGCCTGGAACGCCATCGAGTCCGCCATCGACCGGTTGGGAGCACTGCAGTGACCAGCGACGACACACGCTTCCCAGTGGAGGAGCCATGACCACAGTGGACATCGGGATCCCTCGTCGACTGGTCGAGTTCACCGTGGACGGCTCGACGGTTCGTGTGCCCGAAGGCTCGACGATCCTCGACGCGTGCACGGCGGCGGGCAAGGAGATCCCGACGCTGTGCTACGGCGACACCCTGGAACCGGCGAACGCCTGCCGCGTCTGCATGGTGGAGGTCGAGGGCTCCCGGACGCTGGTGCCGTCGTGCTCCCGCAAGGCCGAGCCGGGGATGGTGGTGCACACCGATTCGGAGCGGACGCGCACGAGCCGCAAGGTGGTCCTGGAGCTCCTGGCGTCGGCGACGGACCTGTCGACCACTCCGAAGGTCGCCGAGTGGATCGCCGAGGCCGGCGCCGACCCGTCGCGGTTCGGCCCGGACGCGGCGACGGTCGCCCAACCGGCCATTGTGGACAATGAGCTGTACGTCCGCGACTACGAGAAGTGCATCCTCTGCTACAAGTGCGTCGACGCGTGCGGCGACCAGTGGCAGAACTCGTTCGCGATCAGCGTGGCCGGCCGGGGGTTCGACGCCCGGATCTCGACGGAGTTCTCGAACCCGTTGCCCGACAGCGCGTGCGTGTACTGCGGCAACTGCGTCGAGGTCTGCCCGACCGGGGCGCTCAGCTTCAAGCGCGAGCACGACAAGCGCGAGGACGGCACGTGGGACGAGTCCCGCCAGACCGAGACGACGACGGTGTGCACGTTCTGCGGGGTGGGCTGCAATCTGACGCTGCACGTCCAGGACAACGAGATCGTCAAGGTGACCTCACCGCACGACAGCTCGGTCACCCACGGGAACCTCTGCATCAAGGGCCGCTTCGGCTGGCAGCACGTCCAGAACCGCTAGGACCACGCCGCGATCACGCGGTCGAGGTTGACGAGCACGGTGGGGTGCTCCTCGACGGCCTTGCGGCCGCGCAACGCCCGCAGCAGTGAACGTTCGTCCCGGCGATGGGCGGCCTGGACGGCGTGGATCCGGACCCGGGAGTCCTCGTCGTCGAGCGCCGACTCCAGGAGCGGGGTCACCTCGCCGCCGGCTTCGATGAGGTGCCAGACGGCGGACGTGCGGGTGTTCGGATCGGGCCGGGTGAGCAGGGGCGCCAGGTCCGCGCCGAGCAGTTTCCCGGAGGCGGTCAAGGCGCGCATCGTCTGCCAGAGCACCTCGCGATCGGGGTCGGCGAGCAGCTCGCGGGCGCGGTCCGCGAGATCCGGGGTGCCGAGGGCGGCGAGTACGCCGATCGCCTCGGCGCGGACGGTGGGTTCGTGGTCGGTCAGGGCCACGCGGGCCGCCGGGGCCACCGCCACCTTCGCGGCCCTCGCGGCCGCGAGCGCCGCCGCGCGGACCCGGCCGTCCGGGTCGGCGGCCGCGGCGGCGAACGCCACGGCGGTCTCGCGGCCGGTCGAGGGCAGGTACGCGACCGAATGCGCGGCCTTGGCCCTCCGTCGCGGGTCCGGGTCGCCGCTGAGCACGGCGAGCAAAGTGCTTTCGTCACCGGGAATCTTGTATCCGAACTCCGTCACGGAACACCCGGCGAGCAGCTCGTCGAGCCAGCGGTGGTACCAGGCGAGGAAGTCCTCGTCCTCCAGGACGTAGGGGGCGGGAACGCCGTTGAGGTCGAGCCTGACCAGCCGCCCGCGGCCAGGGCCGGACACGACGAGGTGCGTGTAACCGGTGCAGCCGTGGTGGACGACCGCGAGCGTGCCCTGGACCGGGTCGGGTTCGTCACCAGGGCCCCAGAAGCCGTCCCACCAGTCGTTCTCGTACCACTGGCCCGGGCTGAACGGGCTCGGGGTGCGGAGGTGGCCGCGGAACGAGTCGGACACTTCCGCGTAAGCGTCGGCGAGCCGGAGCAGTCCGTAACCCGGGCCCGCGCCGCCGTCGCCGACCTCGAGCAGGAACGTGCGGTAGCTCTCGGGCAGGCGGATGTCGTGCTCCGCCTCGAAGGTCGCGATTTCGTCCGCCGGCAGGGCCGGGTTCAGCCGGAAGCGGTGGTGGCCGGCGCCGAACAAGTCGCGCAGCCGCGGGTCGGCGGCGGCGCGATCGAGCTTCTCGACGATCCGGGCGCGTGCTCCGGTCATGGTCTTCCCCCTGTGGTCCGGAAGGAGCGTAACGAGCGGGGCCGGCGTGAGCCGTTGACCTCGGCGCAGGTCAGCAGCTATTCTCGATATGCGAAAGAAAAATTCCGGATAGCGAAATTCGAGGTCGCGATGCCAGAAGAGGGGCACTCCCTGCCGTACGCCGCCAACCTGTCGATCCTGTTCAAGGAGGTACCGCTGCTCGAGCGGGCCGCCGCCGCGCGGGAGGCCGGGTTCACCGACGTCGAGTACTGGTGGCCGTTCGACTCCGCGGTCCCCGGGCGCGACGAGGTCGACGCGTTCGTCGAGAGCCTGGACGGCGTCCGGTTGCGCGGGCTGAACTTCTACGCCGGCGACATGGCGGCGGGGGAGCGCGGCCTGGTGTCGTGGATCGGCCGCGAGACCGAGTTCGCCGACAGCCTCGTCGTCGCCCTCGGGATCGCCGAACGCACTGGCTGCCGCAGCTTCAACGCGCTCTACGGCAACCGGCTCGACGGCGAAGACCCCGCCAAGCAGGACGACCTGGCGCTGGTCAACCTCGCGAACGCCGCCGAGGCCGCCGCGAAGATCGGCGCGCAGCTGGTCCTCGAACCGCTCTCCGGCGCGGACCGCTACCCGCTCAAGACCGCCGCGGACGCCGTGGCCGTGCTCGACGACCTCGGGCGCGGCAACGTGCGGCTGCTGGCCGACCTGTACCACCTGGCAGTCAACGGCGATGACCTGGACGCGCTGGCCGCGAAGCACCTCTCCCGGATCGGGCACGTGCAGATCGCCGACGCACCCGGCCGCCACCAGCCCGGCACGGGCGAGCTGGACATCGAAGGACACCTCGCGAGGCTGCAGAACGCGGGTTACGACGGGTTCGTCGGGATCGAGTACGTCCCGGAACCCGACACCTCCACGTCGCTGGCCTGGCTGCCGAAAACCCGAAGGGGACGAGCATGAAACTGGGATTCATCGGACTGGGCGTGATGGGCGCCCCGATGGCCGCGCACCTGGTCGCGGCCGGGCACGACGTCAGCGGCTACGACGTCCACGCGGCGGCAGGCGAGAAGCTCCAGGCCGCCGGCGGGCGCGCCGCGTCGGGGGTCGCCGACGCGGTGGCCGGGGCGGACGTCGTCATCACGATGCTGCCGAACCACCCGCAGGTCGAGGAGGTCGTGCTGGCCGCGGGCGGGGTCCTGGACGCCGCCGAGCCCGGCGCGCTCCTGATCGACATGAGCACCATCCGGCCCGAGACGTCGATCGCCGTCGCCGAAGCCGCGCGGGACAAGAAGATCCGCGTCCTCGACGCACCCGTGTCGGGTGGGCAGGCCGGCGCCGAGCAGGCGTCGCTGTCCATCATGGTCGGTGGGTCCGAAGAGGACTTCGAGGCCGCGAAGCCGGTGTTCGACGCGCTCGGCAAGACCGTCGTGCACGTCGGCCCGCACGGGGCCGGGCAGGTCGTGAAGGCCGCCAACCAGCTCGTCGTGGGCGGCATCTACGGCCTGGTCGCCGAGGCGATCGTGCTGCTCGAAGCGTCCGGTGTGGACGCCGCCGTCGGCCTGGACGTGCTCGCCGGCGGCCTCGCCGGCAGCCGGATCCTCGAGCTCAAGCGCAAGTCCATGGTGGAGCGGGAGTTCGCGCCCGGCTTCCGGATCGACCTGCACCACAAGGACATGGGGATCGCGCTGGCCGCCGCCCGGCAGGCCGACGTCGCGCTGCCGCTGACCGGGCTGGTCGCCCAGCTCGTCGCCGCCGGCCGCGCCATGGGGTACGGCTCCCTGGACCACTCGGCCTTGCTGAAGGTCGCCGAACAGTTGTCGGGCCGCGTCCCGGCGGAGGTGTGACATGCCCAGAATCCCCGCGATGCAGGCGGTCGTCGACGTCCTGGAGAGCGAAGGCGTCGACACCGTCTTCGGCTGCCCCGGCGCCGCGATCCTCCCGCTGTATAACGCCCTACAAGGCCGGGCGATCCAGCACCTGATCGTCCGCCACGAAGAGGGCGCGACACACATGGCCGACGGCTGGGCGAGGACGAACGGCAACGTCGGCGTCGCCATCGGCACGTCCGGTCCGGCCGGGACCAACATGATCACCGGGCTCTACACCGCGCACGCGGACTCGATCCCGATGATCTGCATCACCGGCCAGGCGGCCACGACCAAGCTGCACCAGGAAGCGTTCCAGGCCGTCGACATCGTCGAGATCGCCAAGCCCGTGACGAAGTGGGCCGTGCAGGTCAAGGAAGCCGCGCAGCTGCCGTGGATCTTCCGCGAGGCCTTCCGGATCGCCCGCTCGGGCCGCCCGGGCCCGGTGCTCATCGACCTCCCGATCGACGTCCAGAAGCAGGACATCGAATGGGACTCGTCGATCGATTCGCCGCTGCCGGTGACGGCCGTGAAGCCCGCGTCCGCGCGGGTCGAGCGGGCCCTCGACATGCTGCTGGCCGCCGAGCGCCCGCTGATCCTGGCCGGTGGTGGCGTGGTCCTCGGCGAGGCGAGCGAGCAGCTCCGGGCCGCGGCCGAACGCCTCGACGTCCCGGTCCAGGTGACGTTGATGGGCAAGGGATCCTTTCCCGAGGACCACGAGCTGTTCGCCGGGATGGCCGGCATCCAGACGTCGCAGCGCTGGGCGAACGCGGCCTTCCTGGAGGCCGACCTGGTGCTGGCGCTGGGCGCGCGCTTCGGCGACCGGCACACCGGCGAGCTGTCGGTCTACCGCGGCGACCGCAAGTTCATCCACGTCGACATCGAACCGACGCAGCTGGGCAAGGTGTTCGGGCCCGACCTCGGGATCGTCTCCGACACGCGGGAGTTCCTCGACGCGCTGCTGGCGGCGCTGGAGCGGCGCTCGCCGGAGCAGCGGCGTGAGTGGGTCGGCCGGATCGCGGAGCTGAAGGAAGCGCTTCCCCGCAAGGAGGACTTCGACACCCTGCCGATCAAGGCGCCCCGCGTCTTCAAGGAGATCAACGAAACCTTCGGCGAGGACACGTACTTCGTCACGGCGATCGGGCTCTACCAGATCTGGTCGGGCCAGTTCCAGAAGGCGCACAAGCCGCGCCACTACCAGGTGTGCGGCCAGGCCGGCCCGCTCGGCTGGGAGATCCCGGCCGCGATCGGGGTCAAGAAGGCGCGGCCCGAAGCCGAAGTCGTCGGCGTGGTCGGCGACTACTCGTTCCAGTTCCTCGTCGAGGAGCTGGCGGTCGCCGCCCAGTACGACGTCGGGTTCGTGCTGATCATGCTCAACAACGAGTACCTCGGCCTGATCCGCCAGGCCGAGACCGGGTACGACATGAACTTCGAGGTCGACATCCACTACGACTCGAACGGCACGGACAACGTCAAGATCATGGAGGCCTACGGCTGTTCGGGCACCCGCGTGCTCGAACCCGGGGAGATCCGGACGTCCCTCGAATGGGCCCGCAAGGAGGCCGAGCGCACCAGCCGGCCGGTCCTGGTGGAGATCATGATCGAACGCGAGGGCAACGCCGCCATGGGTGCCGCGCTCGACGCCGTCAAGGAGTTCGAACCCGCGTAGTACCCGCGTGACCCAGGCCGCCGTGCGAGCCCCTGACCTCGCACGGCGGCCTTTCCACGCCCTGGATCGAGCTGTTGTCGGAAAGTACAAACGACGGCCGTAAATTCACCCGTCTTTCAGGGGTTTTGCCGTGGTCCCGGCCACACCCGAGCGTGTGTACTTCTTCACGAAGCAGCCCCGAAAGGACGTCCACAGTGGAATTCCTCCGACCCGCCTCGCTGGCCGACGCGCTCGCCGCGCGTGCCGCGAACCCCGGTGCGGTCCCGATCGCCGGCGGCACGGACGTGATGGTCGAGATCAACTTCGACCACCGCCGTCCGGAGTCCCTGCTCGACCTCGGCCGCGTCGCCGAGCTCCACGAGCACGGCACCGACGGCGGCCGGATCCGGATCGGCGCGGCCGTGCCCTACACCCGGATCATCGCCGAACTGGGCACACGGTTGCCCGGCCTCGCGATGGCCGCGCGGACCGTGGGGTCCCCGCAGATCCGCAACCGCGGTTCCGTGGGGGGCAATTTGGGCGCAGCTTCGCCTGCGGGCGATTCGCACCCGGCGTTGCTCGCGGCGGACGCGGAGGTCGAAATCGCGTCGGTGCGCGGCACGCGGATCGTGGCGGCGAAGGACTTCTACACCGGGGTCAAGCGGAACGTCCTGGAGCCGGACGAGCTGATCACGGCCGTGCTGCTGGCGCCGGCCACCGGGCCGCAGCAGTTCAGCAAGATCGGCACCCGCAACGCCATGGTCATCGCGGTCGCCGCCTTCGGCCTCGCGCTGCACCCGGAGCAGCGGCGTGTCGGCACCGGCGTCGGCTCGGCCGCGCCCACGCCTCGCCGTGCGCTGGACGCCGAGGAGTTCCTGGCCGGCGAGCTGGACTGGGAGTCGCGCCGGCCGGTGACCGACTCGGTGAAGCGCCGTTTCGGTGACCTGGTCGCCGCGGCCGCCGCGCCGATCGACGACGTCCGGGGCAGCGCCGCCTACCGGCGCCATGCCCTGGGGGTCATGGCGCGAAGGACGCTGACCTGGGCCTGGACCGACTACTGCGGAGGGAGCGCGAAGTGCGCGTGAACGTCACCGTCAACGGCGAGCACCGCCGGGCGGACAACGTCTGGGAAGGCGAAAGCCTGCTCTACGTGCTGCGCGAGCGGCTCGGCCTGCCGGGCTCGAAGAACGCCTGCGAGCAGGGCGAATGCGGCTCGTGCACGGTCTACCTCGACGGCGTCCCGGCCTGTGCGTGCCTGGTCGCGGCCGGGCAGGCCGAGGGCCGCGAGGTCGTCACGGTCGAAGGACTCGCTTCCGGAGACGATCTGGACCCGGTGCAGGAGTCGTTCGTCGAGCGCGGCGCCGTCCAGTGCGGGTTCTGCACGCCCGGTCTGCTGGTCGCGGCGCACGACCTGATCGAGCGCGTCCCGGATCCCAGCGACGTCGAGATCCGCGAGGCCCTGGCGGGGAACCTCTGCCGGTGCACCGGCTACGAGAAGATCCTCGACGCGGTCCGTGACGCGGCCGCGAAGAAGGCCGTCCGATGAGCGCCCCGGCCCGCTCGCCGCAGGAGCTGCACGACACGATCGCCGGCGGCATCGGCGAGAGCCCGCTGCGCCCGGACGGGACGCTCAAGGTGCGCGGCGAGTTCGCCTACTCGTCGGACCTGTGGCACGAGGACATGCTGTGGGGCGCCACGCTGCGCAGCCCGCACCCGCACGCCCGGATCGTCCGCCTCGACGTCTCCCGCGCGCTGGCCCAGCCGGGTGTGCACGCGGTGCTCACGCACGAGGACGTCCCCGGCGAGAACGTCTACGGCCTCAAGTACCAGGACACGCCGGCGCTGGCCGCGGACCTGGTCCGCTACCAGGGCGAGCCGATCGCCATCCTGGCCGCCGACCACCCGGAGATCGCGCGGCAGGCGCTCAAGGAGATCGTCGTCGAGTACGACGTCCTCGAGCCGATCACCGACCCCGAGCGGGCCGCGCACGACGACACGCTGCCGAAGCTGCACGCGGACGGGAACCTGGTCCGCCACCAGCGGATCGTCAAGGGCGACCCGGCGGCGACCGCGGACGTCGTCGTGTCGGGCGTCTACGAGATCGGCATGCAGGACCAGGCGTTCCTCGGGCCCGAATCCGGGCTCGCGGTGCCGGCCGAGGACGGCGGCGTCGACCTCTACCTGGCCACCCAGTGGCTGCACGTCGACCAGCGTCAGACCGCGAAAGCTCTGGGGCTGCCGTTGGAGAAGGTGCGGCTGACGCTGTCCGGCGTCGGCGGCGCGTTCGGCGGCCGCGAGGACCTGTCGATGCAGATCCACTCGTGCATGCTCGCGCTGCGCACCGGCCGCCCGGTGAAGATGAGCTACAACCGGCTGGAGTCGTTCTTCGGGCACGTCCACCGCCACCCGGCGAAGATGTACTACGAGCACGGCGCGACCCGCGACGGCAAACTCGTGTACGTCAAGGCGCGGATGTACTTCGATGGCGGCGCGTACGCGTCGAAGACCCCGGTCGTGGTCGGCAACGGCACCACGCTCAGCGTCGGCCCCTACGACGTGCCGAACGCGCACATCGAGGGCTGGGGCGTCTACACCAACAACCCGACCTGCGGTGCGATGCGCGGCCTGGGCGCGGTCCAGCCGACCTACGCCTACGAGTCCCAAATGGACAAACTCGCGGCCGCGCTGGGCATGGACCCGGCGGAACTGCGGATCCGCAACGCGCTCAGCGAAGGGTCCACTGTGGTCACCGGGCAGGTCGTCGACTTCCCGGCACCCGTGGCCGAGCTGGTCCAGCGGGTCCGCGACCTGCCGCTGCCGCCCGAGCCGGCGGGCGAACGCGACATCCGTGAGCTGCCGGGTGGCGCGTCCAACACCACCCACGGCGAGGGCGTTGTCCGCGGCGTCGGCTACGGCGTCACGATCAAGAACATCTCCTATGCGGAGGGCCTCGACGATTATTCGACCGCTCGCGTGCGCCTGGAGGTGCTCGGCGGCGAGGCGGTGGCGATGGTGCACACCGCGGCGGCCGAGGTCGGCCAGGGACTCGTCACCCTGCAGCAGCAGATCGCCCGCACCGAACTGGGCCTGACCCGGGTGAGCGTGCACCCGGCCGACACGAGCGTCGGCGACGCCGGCTCCAGCTCGGCGTCGCGCCAGACCTACGTCACCGGCGGCGCGGTCCGCAACGCCTGCCGCGCGGTCGCCGAGGCCGTCTACGCCCGGCTCGGGGTGCCCGCCGAGGGCATGTCCCTGGTGGGCGGGAAGGTCGTCGCGGCCGACGGCGAAGTCGTCGCGGACCTGGCCGAACTGCTGGGGGACACCGCGATCGAGGAGACCCGCGAGTTCCACCACCGGCCGACCTACCCCCTGGACCCGGAGACCGGCCAGGGCGACGCCCACGTCCAGTACGGCTTCTCCGCCCACCGCGCGGTGGTCGACGTCGACCTCGACCTCGGCCTGGTCAAGGTCGTCCAGCTGGACTGCGCCCAGGACGTCGGCAAGGCCATGAACCCCGACGCCGTCGTCGCCCAGATCCAGGGCGGCTCGGCACAGGGCCTCGGCCTCGCCGTGATGGAGGAGATCCTGGTCAAGGACGGAAAAGTCCGGAACCCGTCGTTCACGGACTACCTCATCCCGACCATCCTCGACATGCCGCCGATGCAGGTCGACGTCATCGAGCGGCCCGACCCGCACGCGCCCTATGGCGTCCGCGGCGTCGGCGAACCACCCACGATCTCGGCGACCCCGGCGGTCGCCAACGCCATCCGCGCGGCCACCGGCCTCGAGCTGCCGCGCGTCCCGATCCGCCCCGAGCACATCACTGGAGTCTGAGATGACCACGTCGATTTCCGTCGAGCGAGACTGGCTCGACGAAGCTGTCCGCATCGCGGAGACCAACGTCGCGAACGGCGGCGGCCCGTTCGGCGCGCTGATCGTCAAGGACGGCGAGATCATCGCGACCGGCGTCAACCGCGTCACCGCGAACCTCGACCCGACCGCGCACGCCGAAGTCGTCGCCATCCGCGCGGCGTGTCAGGCGCTCGGCACGTTCAAGCTCGACGGGTGCGTGCTCGTCTCCAGCTGCGAGCCGTGCCCGATGTGCTTGTCCTCGGCGCTGTGGGCGCGGGTGGACAAGGTCCTCTTCGCCGCCGACCGCGACGACGCCGCCAAGGCCGGCTTCGACGACCGCGCCTTCTACGAACTGTTCGACCGCCCGCGCGACACCTGGACGGTCCCCGTGACGCGACTGTCCGCAAAGGACGGTTTCGCCCCCTTCGCGGCTTGGCTCGACAAGGCCGACCGCACCGACTACTGACCCACAAGGCCAGCTGACCGGAGCAAACCGAATCGAACGTCCCGCTCGCCCAGGCACGGTGTGGTGCCTTGGCCTGGCCGAGCACACCCACCGGCAAGGGCAGGACGCATGACCCAGACCGAAGTTCCCACCCCAGTAGTCGAAGAAGTACCCGAACAACGCCGATCGCTGCTCGACAAGCTGTTCGAGCTGCGGACCCGGCAGAGCACGGTCGGCCGTGAAGTCCGCGGCGGCGTCACGACGTTCGTCGCGATGGCCTACATCGTGCTGCTCAACCCGCTCATCCTCGGCGCTTCCGCCGACATCACCGGCGCCCGGCTCTCCGCGGCGCAGGTGACCACCGCGACGGCGCTGGCGGCCGCCGTGATGACCGTCCTCATGGGACTCGTCGGCAACGCGCCCCTCGCGCTGGCCGCCGGGCTCGGCATCAACGGCATCGTCGCGTTCCAGATGGCCCCGTCGATGACGTGGGCGCAGGCGTTCGGGCTGGTCGTGCTCGAAGGTGTCTGCATCGTGCTGATGGCCGTGAGCGGTGTCCGCGAGCGGATCATGAACGCGATCCCGCGGCCGCTCAAGATGGCGATCACCGTCGGGATCGGGCTCTACATCGCCCTGGTCGGACTGGTGAGTGCCGGGTTCGTGACCCGGATGCCGGACTCGGCGCAGACCACGGTCCCGGTGCGCCTCGGGGCGGCCGGGCACCTGCACGGCTGGCCGATCGTCGTGTTCTGCTTCGGGCTGCTGCTGATGATCGTGCTGATGGCCCGCAAGGTCCCGGGCGCGGTGCTGATCAGCATCGGCGTGGCGACGGTGCTCGCGGTCGTGCTGCACGAAGCGTTCGGCGTCGGCGGCTGGGGCCTGACCACCCCGGCCCTGCCCGACCACGTGGTCGCCGCCCCGGACTTCGGGCTCTTCGGCCACATCGACCTGTTCGGCGGGTTCGCTTCGGCGGGCGCGCTCGCGGCCACGGTCTTCCTGTTCACGCTGGTGCTGTCCGGGTTCTTCGACGCGATGGGCACGATCACCAGCGTCTCGGACGAGGCCGGGCTGTCGAAGAACGGCAAGGTCCCGCGGATGGGCCGGATCCTGCTGGTCGACGGCGCGGGCGCGATCGCGGGCGGCGTCACCGGCTCGTCGCCGAACACGGTGTTCCTGGAGTCCGCGGCCGGCGTCGGCGAAGGTGCCCGGACCGGGCTGGCGAGCGTCGTCACCGGGCTGCTGTTCGCCGGGACGCTGTTGTTCACGCCTCTCGCCGGGGTCGTCCCGGCCCAGGCGGCGGCGCCCGCGCTGGTGGTCATCGGCGGCATGATGGTGGCGCAGTGCCGCCACATCCCGTGGAACGACCCGGACTACACGATCCCGGTGTTCCTCACCGCGGCCCTGATCCCGTTCACGTATTCGATCACCAACGGCGTCGGCGCCGGCCTGATCGCGTTCGTGCTGATCAAGATCGGCCGCGGCAAGTGGCGCGAGGCCGGCTGGCTGCTGTCCCTGCTGGCGCTGGTGTTCGCGGTGTACTTCGCCGTCGACGGCGTCGAAGCCCTCTTCCGCTAAGGAGAATCCCGTGGCCCTGATGTTCTTCAACGGCGGCGCCATGCGCGGCGAACCGCTGCACCACCTCCTCGACGGCTCGCCGTTCGTGGGCGCCGCGCGCACGGCCCCGAAGTACCGGTTCTACGCCGTCGGCGACCAGTGCCCGGCGCTGTACCCGGTCTCGCACGGCGGTGCCGAGGTGACCGGTGAGGTCTACGACGTCTCGCTGGACGACCTGCGGGACAAGGTGCTGCCGTCCGAGCCGCACGAGCTGGAGCTGGGGGTGGTGGAGCTGACGGACGGCAGTTCGGCGTTCGCGATGCTGCTGCGGCGGCCGTACACCTCGCACGTCGCCCTGCGCGACATCACCGAGGTCGGCGACTGGCGGGCGTACAAGGCGAGCGCGTGAAGATCCTGGTCGCGCCGGACAAGTTCAAGGGGTCGCTGACCGCGGCCGAGGTGGCGTCGGCGGTGGCTTCCGGCCTCGCCGACGTCCACCCCGGCGTGGCGGTGCAGCAGCTGCCGGTGGCCGACGGCGGCGACGGCACGGTCGACGCGGCCGTCGCCGCCGGGTACGAGCGCGTGCGGGTCCCGGCGCGCGGCCCGACGGGAGCGCCGGTGACGGCGTCGTACGCGGTCCGCGGCGACACGGCGGTGGTGGAGCTGGCCGAGGCGTCCGGGCTGCACCGCCTGCCGGGCGCCCCGGCCCCGCTGACGGCGACGAGCGCGGGCACCGGCGACGTCATCGCGGCGGCCGTCCGGGCGGGGTGCCGGCGCATCGTGCTGGGGGTGGGCGGCAGCGCCTGCACGGACGGCGGCGCGGGCATGCTGACCGCGCTGGGAGCCCGGCTCTTCGACCGCGCCGGGCGTGACCTCCCGTTCGGCGGCGCGGCGCTTGCGGGCCTCGCTCTGCTGGACCGGGCGGAGCTGTTCGAAGTGGACATCGAGCTGGCGAGCGACGTGGACAATCCGCTCTACGGCCCGCGCGGAGCGGCTTTCGTCTACGGGCCCCAGAAAGGAGCGTCCTCCGAGGACGTCGAGACGCTGGACGCGGCGTTGCGGCACTGGGCGTCGATCGCCGGCCCGGACTTCGCGTCCCGGCCCGGCGCGGGCGCGGCCGGGGGAGTGGGTTTCGCCGCGATGGCGGTACTCGGCGCCACGATGAGGCCGGGCATCGAGCTGCTGCTGGACCTGCTCGGCTTCGACGCGGCGTTGACCGGTGCGTCGCTGGTGATCACCGGAGAAGGGTCCCTGGACGAGCAGACACTGTCCGGCAAGGCCCCGGCCGGGGTGGCGAGAGCGGCGGCGGCGAAGGGCATCCCGTGCATCGCGGTGTCCGGACGCTGCCGGCTGCCATCGCCGCAGTTGCACGCGGCGGGCATCTCGGCGGCGTACGCGCTGACGGACCTGGAACCCGACCCGGCGCGGTGCATGGCGGAGGCGGCACCCATGCTGCGCCGCCTCGCCCACCGCATCGCCGTAGACCACGTGAACAACCGATACTGAAAAGTTGTTACCATCGTAACCATGGCAACGAAGACGGCGGCGGACACGAGGGAGCGCATCCTCGAAGCGGCAGCGGCTTTGCTGGTGGCCGAGGGGCGCGACGGTCTGTCGACGCGCGCGGTGAGCGCGGCGGCGGGCGTCCAGCCACCGGCGCTGTACCGGTTGTTCGGGGACAAGGACGGCCTGCTGGACGCGGTGGCGGCGTACGGGTTCGACGAGTACCTGACGAGCAAGCGAGCCTTGGGGTCAACGGGCGACGCGGTCGAGGACCTCCGCCGTGGTTGGGACTTGCACATCGAGTTCGGGCTGTCGAGGCCGGAGTTCTACGTGCTGATGTACGGAGACGCCCGCCCAGGCCGAACGTCTCCGGCAGCGCGCGAGGCAGAGGCAATGCTGCGAGGAATAGTCGAGCGAGTGGCGACGGCGGGCAGGCTGAGGGTGAGCGTCGAGCGAGCGGCAAGACTGGTGCACGCAACGGGAATGGGCGTGGTGCTGTCGTTGATCGCAACGCCGGAGCAAGAACGCGACGAAGAGCTGTCACCAACGGCCCGAGAGACGGTAATGGCCCGAATCCTGACGGGCACAGAGGAGTCGCCAGGCTCAGGCCTGCCAGAGCGAGCAATAGCCCTCCGAGCAGGTCTGGACGGCGCGGAAGCGCTGACCCAGGCAGAACGAGTGCTGATGGCGGAATGGCTGGACCGCATAGCGAACGCCTAAGGCGAGGGCCAGTCGAGAACCCGGGCACCATCGAAACCCAGGCCCCCCGGCAACCCCGATCCGAAGCCAGAACACGGCCGGCAGCACCGGGTCAAGGCATCTTTCCCGCCTTGACGCGGTGTTGCCGGCCGTAGTCACAATGGCGCTTCGGGGTTGCGGAGCAAAGACCGCGACAGCGGTCCGCAAAAAGCTACTCCATCCGCAGCAGGGCTGCATCGATCCAGTCCCATCGGACATTGCTTGTCACTCCGGCGTGACCCAATATGTTGCCGCCCACAACATATCCACGACAAAGCCGTCGGAGGCCCCGAATGATCAGGTGGAAACCGGCCCTGGCCTGCGCAGCAGCAGCAATCCTGCTCACCGGCACATCCCCTGGAACAGCCCAGGCAACGGGCACGGCAACGGACTGCTGCGGCGGAGGGGCATCCTGGGCAACGGGCAACAAGTCGGCGTTGGGGACGGCAACGACGACGGCCAGCCCGGTGTGGTTCACAGTGGCCAACGGAGTGACGTCCGAGGTGTTCTACCCCCGAGCCGACGTCCCGAACATGCAGGACATGCAGTACATCGTCACCGACGGCAGCACATTCGTGGACCTCGAGCGGGACGCGACGAACCACGTGGTGACGATGCCCGACGAGAAGGCCCTCCAGTACACGGTCACGAACACCGCGAAGAGCGGAAAGTACCGGATCACCACGGACTACGTAACCGACCCGGCCCGAGCCACACTGGTCACGAATACGCGTTTCCAATCCCTGGACGGCGGGAGCTACCGGCTGTACCTCCTGGCCAACCCGTCGATGGCGGGCGGAGGGTCGAACGACAACGCGTGGTGGGACGGCACCGGGCTCGTCGCAAGCGGAACCGAAACCCTGTTCGGCGGCACAGCGACGGCGGTCGTACAAGCCCTGCGAGTCTCGACAGGGTTCACCGCGCACGACAACGGTTACACGGGCGCGGCGAGCGACTGCCTGACCGACCTGCGCGCGGACAAGTCCCTGAACAACCAGTACGACAACATCTCCGGCGCGGGCAACGTGGTCCAGTGTGGACAGATTCCGGTCGGAACGGACACGACGTTCACGGTCGCCCTCGGCTACGGCAGCACGACGGCATCGGCGACGTCCAACGCGAGTGGCTCCCTGGGCACCGGCTTCACCGCCATCTCGACCTCCTACCGCAGCGGCTGGAACTCCTATGTGAACAGCCTGAAACCCGCCCCGGCCAGCGTCTCCGGCGACACGCAACGGCGGCGCGCCTACTACGTGGCGGCAATGGCCCTGAAGACGGCGGAAGACAAGCAGCACCCCGGCGCGAGCGTCGCGGGCCTGGCCACCCCCTGGGGCGACTACACGAACGGCGACCACATCAACGACGGCTACCACCGGGTCTGGGGCCGCGACCTCTACCAGCAGGCAACGGGTCTCCTCGCCGCCGGCGACAACGCCCAGGCGAAGCGGATGGCCCAGTTCCTCTGGAACTCCCAGTGGATCGGCAGCCCCACGGCGGGCGACGGCACGACGTACCCGGCGGGATCGTTTCCCCGCTACAGCCCGGTGTCCGGGGTGAGCGGCGCGAGCGCGCAACAGCTCGGCTGCTGCGAACAGCTCGACCAGGACGCCGACGCGATCCTGCTCGCCTGGCTGACGGGCGTGACCGACGCCTCGACCTACGCCAAGGTCAAGACCACGGCGAACCACATCGTCTCGACCGGCCCGGACACGACCGAGCGGTGGGAGGAGCAGTACGGCAAGTCACCGTCGTCGGTGGCCGCCGAGATCGCGGGGCTCGTCGCGGCGGGTGCGATCGCGCGGGCCAACGGCGACACGGCGAGCGCGACCACGTGGGAGTCCACAGCGGACTCGTGGCGCAACTCCCTGGCCGGCTGGACGGTCACGACGTCGGGCTACTGGGGCGGGCACACGTACTACGAACGCCTCGACCGCGCCGGGAACCCCGACGACGGTGCGACGATCTGCTTCGACGAAGGGTGCTTCTACGAGCACGACGTCACCGACTTCGGGTTCCTCGACCTCGTGCGGCTCGGCATCCGCCCGGCGGGCGACGCGACGATCGCGAACTCGGTCGCGCCGACGGCCGCCGCGTCCGACGGCAACTCGCCGATGCAGGTGAGGCTGCCGAACGGGGACGTCTACTTCCACCGCTACCCGCACGACAACTACGGCGAGAGCACCGCGAACTGCACCGGCTGGCCCGCGGGAGGTAGTCAGCGGTTCGGCCGGCTCTGGCCGGTGCTGTCGGGGGAGCGGGGGCAGTACGAACTGGCCAACGGCCGCTCGGCCGCGGTCTACCTGAAGTCCATGGCGGACTCGGCCAACGACGGGTACTTCGTGCCCGAGCAGGTCTGGGACCGCGCCGACGCCGGCTGCTTCGGCCTGGGCCGCCCGACGGGCAGCGCGGGTCCGCTGATGTGGGCCGAGGGCCAGTACCTGCGGCTCGCGCAGAGCATGGACGCGGGCCACAACCTCGACACGCCGTCGATCGTCAAGACCCGCTACGGCACCTGATCGACCGGCCGGCCCGGCACGCCCCCTCGGTGTGCCGGACCGGCGGTCACCGCACCAGGCGGACGGTCTTCGCCGCCGGGACGAAGGTCGCCGTCTGGCCGCGGGTGAGGGCGACGGCGTCGGTTTCGAGGCCGTCGCCGAACGCGACCAGGCGGTCGGATTCGACTTCGACCGTCAGCGGCGCCCGCGTCAATTCCCCTTCGGTGCACGTGGTTCCGGTCGTCGGCGACGGCCAGGCCTCGCGCACGAACCAGACGAGCCGGGCCTCGCCGGGTGCGGGCAGGTGCAGCGCGCTCCCGCGTTCGCGCCAGACCGACCCGCACCAGCCGGTCGCGCCGGTGCCCGTCCCGACGAGGATGCCCGACGACGCCTGGCGTTCCGCCGGCCCGCCACCGACCCCCAGCCGGTAGCGGGCCGTCTGGTGCCCGGCGTGCCCCAGGTAGATCTCGTTGAGCGCGAGCAGCCGCTGGCCGTCGTCGGCGGTGAGCTCGGCCATCGTGCGGTGCTCGACGTCGCCGGTGGAGCGCACCAGGTCCGCGACCGCCGCCGGCGGGTGCCGCACCAGCACCCCGGGCGCGCCCGGCGCGATCCCGATCACCGGCTGGCCGTCGAGGTACTTGGCCACGTTCGCGACGAGCCCGTCCTGGCCGACCACCACGACGACGTCCTCCGGGGTGAACAGGAACCGGTCGAGGTCCGCCCGTTCGACCTCGCCGCGGCGCCAGTCCAGCGGGATCGCCGCCGACGCCGCGGCGAGCGCCGCGCGCACGGCGGCGTCCGCCTCGGTCACCTCGGCCAGGTCGCGCCCGCGCGTGCGCAGGAAGAACTCGGCCTGGCCGCGCGTGCCGTGCCGGGCGAGGAGTTCGGCCAGCTCGGTGCGCCGGTGCACCAGCACCACGCGCGGGGCGAGGCTCACGACCGCACGCCCAGCTTCGTCAGCAGCGGCGCGAGCAGGTCCGGCGTGATCGTCAGGCTGTCGATCTGCGGCAGGTTGCCCGCCAGCTCCTTCAGCGCCAGCCCGGTCAGGACGGCCTCGGGCAGATCGCGGTACGCGGCCAGCCGCGCGGCTTCCCCGGCCGCTTCCGCCTCGCCCAGCGCGCGCTTGCCGTCGGCTTCCACGAGCGTCAGGCGCTCCTTGCGCGAGGCCTGCGCCTCGGTCTCGATCCGGCTCGCCGCCGCGGCCTCTTCGGCCTGGCGACGGGCGTTCGCGCCACGCTGGGTCAGCAGCTGCTCCTCGCGACGAGCCAGCTCGATCTGGTTCTGCAGCTCGTTTTCGCTGATCGCGCGTTCGCGTTCGACGGCGAGCGCCCGGCGTTCGAAGGTCGCCCGGTCGGCTTCCTGCTGGACCTTCTCCCGCGCGGTCGTCTGCAGGGCCTTTTCGACCTCCGGCTCGGCCCGGATGGCGACGACGCGGACGTCGACGACGGCCGAGCCGGTCTGCGCGAGCCGGGTGTCCTCCTCGGCGAGCCCGGCGCGGATCCGGTCGCGGACCGCTTGGACGCCGTCGGCCAGCGCGGTCGTCAGGTCGATGCGGGTCAGCACCTCCACGGCGTACTGCTGGACGTTCTCGGTGAGCAGCCCGCTGATCTGCGCCAAGGGGTCGCTTCTCCAGCGCCCGGTGTCGGGGTCGATGGAGAAGTCGATGCGCTGCGCTGCCAGCTCGGGGTTCTCGATCCGGAAGGTCAGCGCGAGCTGGACGGTGACGTCCTGGAAGTCGGCAGTGCGGGCGTGGAACAGCAGCGGCAGCTCGCGGTCGTCGACGGGGACCTCCGAGACGACCGCCGTCAGCGGCCGGTACCAGAACGACAGCCCGACGCCGTCGTGCGCGAGCTTGCCGCGGCGGTAGTGGCGGATGTGGACGGTCGGGGCGCCGCGCAGGTGGCGGAACCCGAAGCGGCGGTCGATGTCGGCCATGAGCCCTCCTCTTATCGTCGAGGTGACGATATGCGGCCGGGTGGCTAATCGTCAAGATGACGATTAGAGTCGTGGCATGGGTCACCCGCCGTTCGCCGTCACCGTGGATCTCGTCGTGCTCACCCTGACCGAGGACGAGCTGTGCGCCCTGGTGGTGCGCCGGGGCATCGAGCCGTACCAGGGGGAGTGGGCGCTGCCCGGCGGGTTCGTCCGCGAGGACGAGGACCTGTCGGACGCGGCGCGCCGCGAGCTGGCGGAGGAGACGGGGCTGGCGCCGGGGACCGTCCACATCGAACAGCTCGCCGGCTACGGCGCCCCGGACCGGGACCCGCGGATGCGCGTGGTCACCGTCGCTTACCTGGCATTGGCGCCGGACCTGCCGACACCGAGCGCGGGCACGGACGCGGCGGAAGCACGCTGGACGCCGGTGCGGACGTTGACCCGCGAGAGGCTGGCGTTCGACCACGACCGGATCCTGGCCGACGGGGTCGAGCGCGCCCGCGCGAAGCTGGAGTATTCACCGCTGGCCACGGCGTTCTGCGCGCCGGAGTTCACGGTCGCGGAGCTGCGGCGGGTGTACGAACTGGTCTGGGACACGCGGCTGGACCCGCGCAACTTCCACCGCAAGGTCACCGGCGCCGAGGGGCTGCTGGAGCCGACCGGCCGCACCACCACGCGGGACGGCGGCCGGCCGGCCCAGCTGTACCGGCGGGGGAAGGCGGAGCTGCTGTACCCGCCGATGCTGCGCGCGTGACGCTCAGCCGAGGGCGCGCCCGGCCGGGCGGCGGGTGTGGATCCAAGCAGGCAACGCGGTGAGCAGACCGACCGCCAGCAGCACGCCGAGGGCGGCGAGCAGCTGCCACGACACCGGGGGAGCGACGAACTTGGGGTTGAGGAAGCCGTACAGCGCGGTCCCGCCCCAGATTCCCGTGAGCACCGCGAGGACGGCGGGCAGGAGCTGGGCGGTGCACAGCGCGGCGACGACCTGACCGGGCGTGGCGCCGAGGGTGCGGCTGACGGCCAGCGCCCGGCGGGCCTGGACCGCGCTGCTCCAGCCGACGAACACCGCGTTGAGCGTGGAAAGCGCGGCCAGCGCGAAGGTGACGCCGAGGGCGACCTGGCCGATCCGGGCGTTGATCACCGCCATGGCGGGATCGGTCAGGCCGGTGCTCGTGCCGTGGGCGACGGTGGTGCGGAAGGCGAGCAGCGCGGAGACCGTCACGCTGATGGCGGTCGTGCCGAGCGCGGTCAGGGCGGCGCGGCCGGGCCGGCGGGCGATCAGCCGGACGCCGAGCAGGAGCGACGTCGGCAGGTACGCCGTCACCGCGGTCAGCCGCGGGTGGTGCGTGACCGGCTCGGCCAGGGCCTGCACCGTGCTCGTGCGGGCGGCCCGCAGGACGGGCCCGAGTGTCCCGGTCAGGACCACCAGCGCGCCGAGGAGGAGCACGGCGACGACGGTGCCGGCGCTCGGCGGCCGGGTCGTCACCAGCAGCCCGGCGCTGGGATTGGCCAGCGCGGGGGCGGCGAGCGTCCCGGCGGTCAGCCCGAGCGCGGTGGCGATGGTGGTCGGCAGCAGGTACTGCACCAGCAGCGCGGTCGCGACGGTCCGCGGGCCGGCCCCGACGGCCTTGAGCAACCCGGCCCGCCGCCGGTCGCGCCCGGCGCGCACGGCGGCGAGCGCGGCGAGGGTGACGATCGCGGCCGCGGCCAGCAGCCAGCCGCCGATGACCAGGGTGGGCTGGGTGTCCTTGATCATGTTCCGGTCGCCCTGCAGCACGGTCTGCCAGTCGTGCGTGTTGACCCAGGCGGCCCCTCGGTCGGTGAAGTCGGTTTCGCGCCAGTCGACGGTGCGGTCCGGGTCGGTGAGCTTGAGGTGGATGAGGTGGACGGCTTCCGCGTCGCCCACCGCGGCGTGGGCGTCGGCGGTGGTGAGCCAGAGGCGGCCGCCCCGATCGGTCGGCCCGGCTCCTTGCGCCCAGTCGCTCCACGGGTAGACGGGGGTCGCGGCGCTGATCGCGACGCCGACCACCGGGTAGGCGTGGTCGCGGAAGGTGATGCTGTCGCCGACGTGCACGCCGTAGACGTCCGCGAAGCCGCGTTCGATCACCGCGCCGCCGGGGCGCACCCAGGAGCCGTCGGTCACGAGTGGACGGTCCACAGTGGAGGGCTGGTTCTCCCGGCCCTCGATGGAGGTGTGCGCGTCGCGTCCGTGGATCCGGACGACGGCGTCGAAGGCGAACACCGGATCGGCTTGCGCGGCGACGCCGGGGGTGGCCGCGATCCGCCGGGCGACGACGGACGGATCGGCGGCCGTCGTGATGGCGGTGATGTCGGGACCGGCGGTGGCCGCGCGGGTGTTCTCGTACCCGGTCGTCACGGCGGTGCCGGCGGCCAGGCCGAGGGTGAGCGCGCCGGTGGCGGCGGTGACGGCGACCAGGAACAGCGCGGCCTCGCCGGGCCGGCGGCGCAGGTCGCGCGCGGCCAGGCGCCACACGAGCAGCAGACGTCCCACGGGGTCAGCCTTCCCAGCTCAGCAGCGCGCCGAGCGGGGCCGTCGCGCCGTCGAGCCGCGTGTCGTCGACGAGCGATCCGTCGCGCAGCGAGACGACGCGGTCGGCGGTGGCGGCGACGCGCTCGTCGTGGGTGACCACGACCAAGGTCTGACCGGCGGCGCGAAGCTCGTCGAAGAGGCGGAGGATGTCGCGGGTCGCGGCGCTGTCGAGGTTCCCGGTGGGCTCGTCGGCCAGCACGACGAGGGGCTCGTTGACCAGCGCCCGGGCGACGGCCACCCGCTGCCGCTGGCCCCCGGAGAGTTCCGACGGCAGGTGGCGGCCGCGGCCGTCGAGCCCGACCCGGTCCAGCAGCGCGGTGGCCCGGGCCCGGGCGGTGCGCGGCGAGGCGCCGGCGAGCAGGGCGGGCAGCTCGACGTTCTCCGCGGCGGTCAGTTCGTCCATGAGCTGGAAGTCCTGGAAGACGAACCCGGTGGCCCGCCGCCGCAGCCGGGCGAGCGACCGTTCCCCGAGGTCGTCGATCCGGCGGCCGCCGAGGCGGACCTGGCCGCGGGTGGGCCGGTCGAGCCCGCCGAGCAGCTGGAGCAGCGTCGACTTCCCGCAGCCGCTCGGCCCGGTGACGGCGAGGGTTTGCCCGGCGGAGACGTCGAGGTCGATGCCGTCGACCGCGCGGACGAGGGTTTCGCCGCGGCCGTAGGTCCGGGAGAGCCCGATCGCCTGCAGCACGGGCTTTTCGGCCGGCGACCGCGGTGTCCCGATCGTTCGTCGTCGCCGCGAGTCCCCGAGCCGCCGGCCGTCTCCCGTCATGCCTTCCCGCCTTTCCCGCGGGCGGACCACGTCCGCTCGCACGCTTCCAGCCAGCGCAGCTCGGCCTGCCACCGCAACGTGATGCCCTCCAGGAGCAGCCCGGCTTCCGAGTCCGCTTCCTGGGCGAGCGCCTCTTGTTGCGCGTCGGCCAAGCTGCGCATCAGCTCGCGCCGGCGGGCGTCCACCAGGGCCACCGGATCCGCCAGCCCCGACTCCGCCGCGGCCACCAGCTTCAGGTGGAACTCCGTGACGTCCGCCTTGGGTCCGGCGCCTTCGGCCATCCACGCGACGACCCGCTCCTGCCCGGCCGCGGTCAGCGCGTACACCTTGCGCCGCGGGCCGCGGACCGGCACGTCCTCGCGCTCCTGGACGACCAAGCCGGCCTTCTCGAGCCGGGCGAGCGTCACGTAGATCTGCCCCACGTTCAGCGATTCCCCCACCGGTCCGAGCGCCGACACCAGCCGCCGCCGCAGGTCGTAACCGTGCGACGGCTCCTTGGCCAGCAGTGCCAGCACCACGTCTTGCACGGCTCAATAGATAGCGGTTAGGCAAACCCGCTGTCAAGCAGGCGTCAGCCGCCGGACGAGCGGCAGCAGGCGCGTGCCGAAGTTGCGGACCGCCAACCCGCCCCGGGTGGCCGGGATCAGCAGCGCCGCCGCCGTGGAGACGTTGCGCTGCTTGGGTTCCACCAGCTTCCGGTGCGCCGCCTCGTACCGGCCGAACGCCGCGGCCGCGGCGCCCGGAGTCCGGCCCAGCTCCTCCGCCAGGGTGTACGCGCCGGCCATCGCCAGTGTCGAGCCGTCGCCGAACAACGACACGCACGACGCCGCGTCCCCCGCCAGCGCGATCCGCCCGGACGACCATTCGGCCATCCGCACCCGGCTCACCGAGTCCAGGTACAGGTCATCGGCCTCGCGCACGCGCTCCAGCAGCTCCGGCACGCGCCAGCCGGCGCCGGCGTACGCCTCGGCGAGCATCCGCTTGTGCAGCGCCGCGTCCCGGTGGTCGAACCCCGGCATGGCGGCGCCGCGGAACATGAAGGCGGCGATCCCGCGGCCGCGCGACGGGTGGACCGCCACCGCCCGGCCCGGCGAGTTGTACATCACCAGCTCGGTGCGGTCGGCGGGCGGCTCGGCCAGCGGGAGCGTCGCGACGTAGACGCCCATGTGCTCGACGAACGCGTGCTCCGGCCCGAACGCCAGCCGCCGCACGCCCGAGTGCAGGCCGTCCGCGCCGATCACCAGGTCGAAACGCCGGGGAGCGCCGCGCTCGAACGTGACGTCGACGCCGCCCTCGTCCTGGCTCAGCTCGGTGATCGAGTCGTGGAAGACGAACTCCGCGTCCTCGCGCGCGGCTTCGTGCAGGATCGCCGCGAGATCGGTGCGCGGCAGCTCGATGCCGGCGTCGCCACCCATCGCGACGCGGCCCGTCCGGCGCCCGGCGTCGTCGACGAACTTCAGCGACGTCACGGCGGTGCTCGCCTCGCGCAGCTTCGCGGTGATGCCCATCCGGTCGGCGACGCGCGCGGCCGGCCCGCGCACGTCCACGGGGCTGCCGCTGGAGCGCAGCCCGGCGGCGCGTTCGACGACGGTCGGCCGGAAGCCGGCTCGGGCCAGCCAGTACGCCAGCGTCGGCCCGGCGACACCCGCGCCGGAAATCAGTGCGGTCTGCTCGGTCATGGTGAAACCCCCATCGAAGTCCTGACCATCGGTCAGTTACGACCGTACGCTCCTGTCCAACGGTCAGGCAAGCCGCTAGGCTCGGGCGATGACCGACGACACCCGCGCCCGGATCCTGCGCGCCGCGCTCGAGGAGTTCTCCGAGCGCGGCTTCCACGCGGTGTCGGTGCGGGAGCTGGCCGAACGCGTCGGCGTCACGAAAACCGCGGTGCTGTACCACTTCCCGGGCAAGGCCGACATCGTGACGGCGCTGGCCGAGCCGCTGCTGGACGACCTCGAAACGGCCATGACCAAGGCCGCCGACGCCGCGGACCCGCGCGCCGCCGCGATCGAGGGGGTCCTCGACGTGTGGCTGAGCCACCGCTACCTGCTCCGGATGAACCTGCGCGACCTGGGGCTCACCGCGTCGAAGGCGGTGTTCGACCGCTTCCGTGACGGCATGCTCAAGGCGAACTACCTGGTGGCGGGCCCGGACGCGGACCTGCCGGGCCGGGTCCGCGCGGCGCAGGCGATCGCGATGCTCAGCGACCCGGTGGTGCTGTTCGCCGACGCGCCGGCGGACGAACTGCGCGCGGCGGTCCTCGACGGCGTCGACCGGCTGTACGCGGTGGCGGAGCCCGAGGCGAGGCCGCGCGGCCGCCGCGGCCGGCCGCCGGTGATGAGCCCGGAGACGATCGAAGCGGCCCGCCGCCTCTACGACGCGGGCCACGCCCCGGCCGACATCGCGACGGCGCTCGGCGTCTCCCGGGCGACGATCTACCGGCACCTGCCGGGCGCGGAATAATGAGACGCAGATTAGTGAGACTTATTGAGACGTGACCGCGATCGCCGGCAGAGCCGCAAGCTGGGCCGACGTCAGCTTCGACGCCGCCGCGAACACCGTCTGCTGGTGTTCCTTGATCCGCTCGTCCACCAGCCGGCTCAGCTCGAAAGCCAGCCGGCCGGTCTGCTTCACCGTGACGTCGTCCACCAGCGGCCGCGCGGCCGACGTGATGACCACCCCCGAAGCCTCACCGGACGAGGATTGTGAGACGCCGACCGAGTAGGCCTCGCGCGGGTTGACCGGCCCGTCGATCGAGAAGTCGCGGATCCGGCCCAGCAGCGCGTGCCACTCGGCGACCTCGCCCGGCACGCCGGTGGCCTTGACGTCGTCCACCGTCAGGTGCAGACCGCGGTCCCCGGTGCGGAAGCAGCGGGCGTAGGAGTTGAGCGCGGACACCCAGAGCGCCTCGACGAGCACCGCGTCGACGCGCGGCCGGGCCAGCTCGGCGACGAGCCGTTCGCAGCACTCGAGGGTGAACTGCAGGTCGTCGAAGAGCGCGACGAGATCGGCCAGCCCCAGCGCACCCGGGGTCGCGAGCTGCCGGGCGCTGGTGGGGGTCGTCGTGGAAGGGGTCATCCGGGACGCTCCTGTCGGCGGTCGAACCTCAACGACACCGCATCCGGGAGCGTCCCGGGGTCTCAATTTGCGACACCACTCGCCACGGGCCGGAAAAGCAGCGTGAACGACGTCTTCCGCGGCACCAGCCGGTACGCCGGCAGCACGCCGGGCCCGCAGGCCGCCGTGCCGAGGCCGTGCTGGGCCGCGTCCAGCGTCACGTGCACCAGCGACCCCGACTCCAGCTCGTCGGTGTGCCGGGCCGTCTCCAACGCCGCCGCCGTCCAGCGGCGGGCCGTGAAGTCGAACGCCGGGTCGCCGTCGACGCGGATGCCGGTTCCGGCCGGGTTCGTCAGGCGGGCCCAGCGCACGTCCGTCCGGTTGCCGTTCTCCTGCGGGTACACGTACGGCGTTTGCAGGCCGTCGACACTGCTCGAGAACCGCCCGATGCGCACCGCCTGGCGGCTGTCCGGGTAGGCCTCGCCGGGGCCGCCGCCGAACCACTCGGCCGAGCCGAACGTGCCCGGGACCGCCATCGTCAGGCCGAGGCGGGGGAGCGTGCCCGGGAATTCGCCGTCGGGGGTCACGTCGACGCGCAGCTGCAGGCCGCCGTCGAACGCCGTCCACGTGTAGTCCGCGAACAGGCCGAACGGCTGGGCCGGCGGCGCGACGCGGGTGCGCACCAGCAGTTCGTCGCCGTCGGCGTCCACCTCGATCACCCGGTGCTGCATCCGGTGCAGGCCCGCCGCCCGCCACTGCGACGCTTCGGACGGCCCGGGCGACGAACCGCGGTCGTTGTCCGTCGTGGCGCGCCAGACGTCCAGCCGCGGCCCCCGCACCGGGTGATCGCCGAGCGTCGTCAGTGTGCCCGTTACCGCATCGAACTCGCCGGCACCGAGGATGAGCCGGCCGGTCGTGCGGAACACCGGACCCCGCACGACCGGAGCGGGCCGGGCCGGCGCGGGCGAAACCGGCAGCTGGCCCCAGCCGACGACGTGCCCGGCGGGCGCCCAAGACGTTCCGGAGGACAGCGACGCCGAGACCGTCAGCCAGGACTCGCCGCGAGTCGGCGGCCACGACGGCAGCGGAACCGAGACGCTCTGTCCGGAATGGACTACAGGCACGTCGAGAACACCTTGGGCGACGGCGATTCCCTCGTCTTCCAGGACCCACGTGAACGTCAGGTGCCCGGTGTCCACGAAGTCGTAGTGGTTGGCAACCCGGATGCCGTCCGGACCGGGGTCGATCCGGACGGGCTCGATGATCTTCGCGAACTCCGTCAGCCCCGGCGACGGCGTCCGGTCCGGGAAGAGCAGGCCGTCGATGACGAAGTTGCCGTCGTGGATGGTCTCGCCGAAGTCGCCGCCGTAGGCGAAGTGGCCCGGCGCGGCCAGGCCGTGGTCGATCCACTCCCACACGAACCCGCCCTGGCAGTTCGGGTACCGCTCGAACAGCTCGCGGTATTCGAGCAGCCCGCCCGGACCGTTGCCCATCGCGTGCGCGTACTCGCACAGGATGAACGGCAGAACGCGGCGACGCTGGTCGTCATCCTCGCCAAGCCCGATCCGCTCCACTTCGGACGGTGTCGCGTACATGCGGCTGTGGACGTCCACATAGGAGCAGTCGTGGTCGCCTTCGTAGTGCACCGGCCGGCCCGGATCGCGTTCGCGCACCCAGTCCGCCATCCGTGCCAGGTTGTCGCCGGTGTGGCTTTCGTTGCCCAGCGACCAGAGGATCACGCTGGGCCGGTTCTTGTCCCGCTCCACCGTGCGGCGCATCCGGTCGAGGTAGGCGTCCATCCACATCGGCTCGGAACTCGGATTGCGGTCCCAGCCGAGCGGCCCGAAACCGTGCGTCTCCAGGTCGCATTCGTCGATGACCCACAGGCCGTACTCGTCGCACAGCTCGAGGAACGCGGGATCGGGCGGGTAGTGGCTGGTCCGGACGGCGTTGACGTGGTGGCGCTTCATGAGCAGGACGTCGGCCAGCGCGGTCTCCCGCGACACGGCCCGCCCGGTGCGCGGGTCGTGCTCGTGCCGGTTCACCCCGCGCAGCAGGAGGCGCCGCCCGTTGACCTTGAGCTGCCCGTCTTCGATCGTCACGGTCCGGAACCCGATCCGGACGGGCACGCGTTCGGCCACAGTGGACAGCGTGCCGTCGTAGAGGCGGGGTGTCTCGGCGCTCCACGGCTCGACGGGCAGGTCCAGGGGCTCCCCGGCCGGGTGCCCGGCGACGCCCAGCGACGGGATGTCCAGCAGGACGTCCGGGCCGGTTTCGACCCGGACGGTGCCCAGTCCGGTCGTGTGGTCGTAGTCCGCGTGGAGCCAGTAGTCGCCGATGCCGCCGGCCGGTCGCGCCAGCAACGTCACGGCCCGGAAGATCCCGGACAGCCACCACATGTCCTGGTCTTCGAGGTAGCTGCCGGCCGACCACTGGTGCACGCGCACCACGAGGACGTTGCCGTCCGGCCGCAGCAGCGGCCCGACCTCGAACTCCGCCGGCAGCCGGCTGCCCTTCGTGACGCCGAGCTCGGTGCCGTTCAGCCAGATCCGGCCGCAGGAGTCGATCCCGTCGAAGCGCAGCAGGGCCGAGCCGGCCGGCCAGGCGGCGGGCAGGTCGAACCGCAGCCGGTGGTCGCCGGTCGGGTTCTCCGACGGCACGTGCGGCGGGTCGACCGGGAACGGGTAGTGCACGTTCGTGTAGGCGGGCCGGCCGTGCCCGTGCAGCTGCCACAGCGACGGCACCGGCAGCTCGTCCCACCCGGAGTCGTCGAAGTCGGGATCGGCGACGTCCGGGGGAGCGGCGGCGAGGCTCGGCGACAGCCGGAACCGCCAAGCGCCGGTCAACGACAGCGCCGGCGCGTCGGAGCCGAAGGCCGCGCGCGGAGCCACTGAGCCGTAGCCCGGTCCCGGGTCTTCGACGTACGCCATGACACCTCCCGTGAGCGTTCCCGTGAACGTTCACGGGAACGGTCGAAGTGTGCGGACCGCCGGACCGGCGTGTCAAGCGATCAGGCGGATTCCCGCAGGTGGAGCCGGGCGCGGACGACCAGTTCGCCGGGCTCCAGCGGCGCGGTACCGGTCACGAGCCGCGACGCCTGGTCGACGGCCAGCGCGCCGAGCGCGCGCGTGTCGAGGGCGACGCTGGAGAGCTCCGGGTCGACGAGGGTGCCCAGGGCGAGCCCGTCGAAGCCGATCACCGCGAGGTCGGCCGGGACGCGCAGGCCGAACCGGCGGGCTTCGCGCAGGGCACCGATGGCGATCACGTCGTTGAAGGCGAACACCGCGGTGACGTCGGGGTGGGCGGCCAGCAGGCCGGCCAGCGCCGCGCCGCCGCCATCGACGGTCTGGGCGGCAGACGCTATCCACCCGGGTGCGATCGCGATGCCGTGCTCGGCGGCGGCCCGCCGGAACCACAGCTGCCGGACGCTGGGTCCGGGACCGTCGTCGTCGAGCATCGCGATCCGCCGGTGCCCGCGGCCGGCGAGGTGGGCGACGGCCTCGCGGACGCCGTCCTCGCCGTCGATCGAGATGCCGCTGAACCGCGGCAGGCGCGGCTCGCGGCCGATCAGCACCACCGGGACGCCGGGGGTGAACCGGTCGAGGTCGTCCTCGGACCGGCTGAAGTAGCCGACCACGGCGTCGACCTGGCTGCCGATGACCCGCAGGGTCGCGAGCTCCTGCTCGGCGTCGCCGGCGGTGTCGTAGACGACGACGTGCCGGCCGCGCGCCCGGGCGGCCGCCAGCGCCCCGGAGGCGACCTCGGTGAAGAAGGGGTTGAGCAGGTCCGGCACGACCAGGCCGATGGTGGTGGTGTCCGGCCGGACCAGGCCGCGGGCGAACCGGCTCGGCCGGTACCCCAGCTCGCGGGCGGCGTCGAGGACGCGCTGCTTGGTCGAGCCGTCGATCTCGGCCTTGTCGTTCAGCGCGCGCGACACGGTCTGCCGCGACACCCCGGCCGAGCGGGCGACGTCGTGGATCGTCACCCGCCGGGGTTCCGTGCTGCTCGTGGACATCCGTCGAGTATGCCCGCCGGGGCGGGGCGCTAGAAGATCGACCAGCCGGTCAGCGTGGTGAAACGGTCCAGCGCGGACACGCCCGCCACCGAGTTGCCGCGCGCGTCCAGGCCGGGGCTCCACACGCAGACCGCGCACCGGCCCGGGACGATCGCCAGGATGCCGCCGCCGACCCCGCTCTTGCCCGGCAGCCCGACCCGGTAGGCGAACTCGCCCGCCGCGTCGTAGGTGCCGCACGTCAGCATCACCGCGTTGATCCGCTTCGCCGCGCTCAGGTCCAGCAGCCGCGTGCCGTCGTTGCGGATGCCGTGCCGGGCGAGGAACAGCGCCGAGCGCGCGACGTCCGCGCAGCTCATCGCGATCGAACACTGCCGGACGTACTGGTCGAGCACCGACGGCACCGGGTGGCGCATGTTGCCGTAGGACGCCATGAAGTAGGAGAGCGCGCGGTTGCGGTCGGCGTGCCCGGCCTCCGACGCGGCCACTTCCGGGTCGACGTCGATGTCCGGCCGTCCGCTCTCCTCGCGCAGGAAGGCGAGCAGCGCGCCGGCCGCGTCGCCGTGGCGGGCCAGCTCGTCGGTCACCACGAGCGCGCCCGCGTTGATGAACGGGTTGCGCGGGATGCCGTCCTCGTGTTCCAGCTGCACCAGCGAGTTGAACGGGTCGCCGGACGGCTCGCGCCCGACCCGCGTCCACACGCTGTCACCGCGGGACAGGACCAGGGCGAGGGTGAACACCTTGGACATGCTCTGCACCGAGAACGGCCGCCGCCAGTCACCGGTGCCGTGCAGGGAACCGTCCACTTCGGCCACTGCCATGCCGAACGTGCGCGGCTCGATCCGCGCCAGGGCGGGGATGTAGTCCGCGACGGCGCCGCGGCCGACCTCGGGCGCGACGTCGCCGGCGATCCGGTCCAGCAGCGCCGCGAGGTCCACGGCCCGCAGCTTAGAAGCCGCGCCCGGCGTGCCGAACACCGGCCCTGTCAAATCGAAACTGGTCACCACCAACGAAAGTGGGCGGTGATCTCCGGCACACCTTAAGTCTTCCTTAGCCTGCTTGGTGACTTGCCGCACAACCTCTAGCGTTTGGCAACCATGGATTCCTCGCTCCTCACCGAAAAAGGTGAAAGCTACTCGAAAGCACTGGGCAACCGCCAAGTGCAGATGATCGCCATCGGCGGCGCGATCGGCGTCGGGCTCTTCCTCGGCGCCGGCGGCAAGCTGCACCAGGTCGGCCCGTCGCTGGTCCTGTCCTACGCGATCTGCGGGGTGGCCGCCTACTTCGTGATGCGCGCGCTCGGCGAGCTCGTCCTGCACGAGCCAAGCTCCGGCAGCTTCGTCACCTACGCGCGCAAGTTCATCGGCCCGTGGGCCGGGTTCGTGTCGGGCTGGATGTACTGGGTGAACTGGGCGATGACCGGGATCGCGGAGATCACGGCGGTCGCGATCTACGTCCACAAGTGGCTGCCGGACGTGCCGCAGTGGATCACCGCGCTGATCGCCCTCGGCGTGCTGCTCGCGGTGAACCTGTTGAGCGTCAAGCTGTTCGGGGAGCTGGAGTTCTGGTTCTCGGTGGTCAAGGTGCTGGCCATCGTCGTCTTCCTGATCACCGCGCTCGGCCTCGTCTTCACCAGCGCGGACATCGGCGGCACCCCGGCCGGCGTGCACAACCTGACCGACCACAGTGGATTCTTCCCGGCGGGCATCGGCATCGCGCTGATGACGCTGCAGGCGGTCATCTTCGCCTACTCAGCGATCGAGGTCGTCGGCATCGCGGCCGGGGAGACCAAGGACGCCCGCAAGGTGCTGCCGAAGGCGATCAACGGCGTGGTGTGGCGGATCGGCGTGTTCTACGTCGGCTCGGTGCTGATGCTGGCGATGCTGCTGCCCTGGCCGTTCTACAACGGCGACGAGAGCCCGTTCGTGACGGTGTTCAGCCGCCTCGGCATCCCGGGCATCGGCGACGTCATGAACGCCGTCGTGCTGACCGCGGCCCTGTCCAGCGTCAACTCCGGGCTCTACTCGACCGGCCGGATCCTGCGTTCGCTGGCCGAGAAGGGCGAGGCGCCCTCGTTTGTCAGCCGGATGAGCAGCCGCCACGTGCCCTACGGCGGCATCCTGTTCACCTCGGTCGCCTACCTGCTCGGCGTGGTGCTGAACTACCTGGTGCCCAAGGACGCCTTCGACATCGCCATCGCGATCGCCTCCCTCGGCGTGATCACGACGTGGGCGACGCTCGTGTTCTGCCAGCTGCGCCTGCGCCAGGCCGCGCTGCGCGGTGAGCTGGAACGCCCGTCGTACCGGATGCCGTGGGCGCCGTACTCGGGCTGGGCGACGCTGGCGTTCCTGGTGCTGGTGGTCGTCCTGATGGGCTTCTCCGACGGCGCGGAGAAGATCGCGTTCTACTCGATCCCGGTGCTGGCCGTGGTCCTCGCGGTGGGCTGGTGGTTCGTGTCGAAGCGGCGCGAACCCGCCGCTCAGCGCAAGTAGTTGTAGACGCTGGCCCGGGAGATCCCGAGCAGGTCGGTCAGCGCCGGCACCGCGTTCTTCAGCTCGAGGAACCCGCGTTCTTTCAGCGTCCGGACGAGGTCCTTCTTCGCGGTCGCCGGCAGGCTGCGCGGGGTGTGGCCGCGTTCGGTCGCGTAGTCCTCGACCAGGGCGCGCAGCTCGTCGCCGGTGCGGGCCCGCAGCGACTCGGTCAGCGGGGCCGGCTCGTCGGTGCGGGCCAGCCGCGTCAGGGCGCGGGCCGCGGAACCGAGCAGGGAGACGTCGAGGTTGAGGCACAACGCCGCGACGTACTCCCCGCCCGAGTTGCGGATGCCGATCGACGTGCTCTTCGCCGGCCGCCCGTCGGGGAAGCGGTTCGGGTAGTTCTGCAGCACGTCCGGGAAAGCGGCGTCGGCGATCCGGGCCAGGCCGAGTTCGGTCGCCGGGTCGCCGACCGCCCGCCCGGACAGGCCGCCCTCGATCGCGCGCACGGCGTGGGCCGGGTCGCGCAGGTCGTGCAGCACGACCTCGCACAGCCCCGGGAACATCCGGCCCACGGCCTGGGCGATCTTCTCGGCCTCGCGCAGCAGCAGCTCGTCCTCGGTCATCCGATCAGCTCCCGCAGCGCGGCGGGCGCCTTCAGCCCGGACCCGGTGAGGACGACGACGGTCGTCTCGCCGGGCCGGATGGCGCCGCGTTCGCGGAAGACGTCGACGGCCGCGGCGGCGGTCGCGCTGGTCGGTTCCGCGTAGAGGCCCAGGGACGCCAGCCTGCGCGCCGCGGCGGCGATGCCGTCCTCCCCGATCGCGACCGTGTCCCCGCCCGACCGGCGGATCGCCGCGACGACCTCCGGGAGGCGAACCGGCTGCCGGATGGCGGTCCCCTCGGCGACGGTCGGGGCGAACGGCGGCGGCTGCCGGTCGTGGAAGGCGGCGTCGATCGGGGAGCAGTTCTGCGGCTGGGCGACCAGCAGGCGCGGCCGGCGGGTGATCGACCCGGCGGCGAGCAGCTCCCCGAAGCCCAGGTCGCAGCCCAGCACGATGCTGCCGGCGCCGGCCACCGTCACGACGGCGTCCGGCGCGCGGAAGCCCAGGTCCTCCCACAGTTCGTACGCCAGCGTCTTGATGCCCTGCAGGAAGAAGGGGTGCCAGTTGTGGCTGGCGTAGGTGGTGTGCGCGGAGCGGCGGACGGCCTCGGCCGCGGTGTCGTCGCGCGTGCCGGGGACCAGTTCGACGCCGGCGCCGTATGCGCGGGTCTGCAGGACCTTCGCCGCCGACGTCCCTTCGGGGGCGAGCACGGTGGCCGCGATCCCGGCGGCGGCGCTGTAGGCCGCGACCGACGAGCCGCCGTTGCCGGAGCTGTCCTCCAGCAGTTCCGTGACCCCGGCGCCGGCGAGCGCCGAGATCATCACGCTGGACCCACGGTCCTTGAAGCTGCCGGTCGGGCTGAACCACTCGAGCTTGAACCGCAGGTCACCGTCGCCCCACGGCCGCGGGACCAGCGGCGTGCAGCCTTCGCCGAGGGAGACCGGACGCAGGTCACCGGGCAGCGCGGCCCGGTACCGCCAGAGCGACCGGACGCTCCCATCGACGTCGCCGGGGGTGAGGCCGGGCAGCGGGGCGACGGTCAGGGGCGCGCCGTCGTCCCCGCGCCACCGCCGCGGGTCGGCCGGGTAGCGCGTCCCCGATCGTTCGTCGGTGTACCAGTGCTCCACGACCACCTCCATGCTTGACAGTGCGTCCAAGTATAGACGATCCGTCCACCGTTACTCATGAGTATGCGAAACGCTTTCAGCTTTCTTCAAGGAAAATCTGTCACCGGAGAGTGGAAAATTCTTGTCGAGAGGTGCGGAGCGGAGGAGTGAAGGTACCGATGGTGTCCGGCCGAATACCCGGAGTCGTGCTGGTCGGGGCCGGTGCGGCCGGCACGCGCCCGGCGCGAGCGAGGTCGCGTGAGCACGACGAACCCGGGACATCCGGGGATCCACAGTGGACTCCCGGTTCCGGCGACGCGAATCGCGCCGGGGATGGGCACTGCTTTCGGCTGTGGGTAAAAATGCCGGGAGAATAGCGGCCGGTCAATACGGAATTCCGTGGATTCCGGATTGCGGTACGGTTCGTTCGTCGTGGCGGTTTTTACCGACACGAAGCTTTCTGCGCTGACCGGAATTCGGCAGGACCGCCGGACGTCGTGGTCCGGTGTGGTCAGTCGCATTGCGTCCGCCGGGTGAGAACGCTTGCCCCATCTGGTGGTGTGTGGCAGGCGGTCCGCAGGTCGGGCCGCGGAACGTGACGGCGGCGTTAAATTCTTGCGACTTCCGGCTGGTCCATCCCGAATTTTCTGAACCAGCACGACGAAATCGCGGTGGGTTGTTGACGGCGGCGGTGCGAACCCGCTTAAGTACTCCCCGTTGCCATCACCCTTTCGTGCTGAGCGGGAGTTCCCATGCGTGTCCCGAAAGCCGACCGCGGATCGGCCGACCTGATCGTCGCCGTGTCTCCCGTGCGGTGGCCGTCGGCACGCGCGGTCGCCGCCGCCGCGCGTGGCGGCGGGCTCGGCGTCCTCGACCTGACCGGCGGCGCGGCCGCCGCGGACGAACTCGCGCTGCTGACCGAGTGGGGCGTCCCGGATTACGGCGTCCGGCTGACCGGCCCGGTCGCCGAACTGCCCGAAGCCGCGACCACCGTGCTGCTGACCGAAGACTCCCCGGACACCGCGCGGGACTTCCCGGGCCGCCGGGTGCTGGCCGAGGTGACCAGCCGCGCGTCGGCCGCCCGAGCCGTCGAGGGCGGGGCCCACGGCCTGATCGCGCGCGGCCACGAATGCGGTGGCCGGACCGGCGAGCTGAGCACGTTCGTGCTGCTCCAAGCCCTCATCGTGAGCTTCGACGCGCCCGTCTGGGCGGCGGGCGGGATCGGCCCGCACACCGCGGCCGCGGCGATCGCGGGTGGTGCCGCCGGAGTCGTCGTCGACACGCAGCTCGCGCTCCTGCCCGAGGCCGAACTGCCGTCGGCGCTCACCCGTGCGCTCACCGGCTTGGACGGTTCCGAGACCACGCTCGTCGACGGCGTCCGCCGCCTCGCGCGGCACGGCGCCGAGCCGGTCGAAGCCGGCCAGGACGTCTTCCTCGCCACCCGGTTCCGCGACCGGTGGGGCACCGTGACCGCGGCCGTGCGCGGCCTGGCCGGCGCCATCGGCGACGCCTTGCGCGCCGAGGTCCCGGTGCTCGGACCCGGCAGCGCGGGCAGCCGCGCGTTCGGCACGGCGCTGCCGGTCGCGCAGGGACCGATGACCCGCGTCAGCGACCAGCCCGCGTTCGCCGCCGCGGTCGCCGCCGGCGGGGCCTTGCCGTTCATCGCGCTGGCGTTGTCCGGTCCGGACCAGACCCGCGAGGTCCTGGAACGGACGCGCGAAGCCGTCGGTGCCGCGCCCTGGGGCGTCGGCGTCCTCGGCTTCGCCGCCGAAGACGTCAAAGCCGCGCAGCTCGAAGTGATCCGCGAGCTGCGGCCCACGCACGCCATCATCGCCGGCGGCCGCCCCGCGCAGGCCGCGGCTTTGGAAGAGGCCGGGATCTCGACGTTCCTCCACGTGCCGTCGCCAGGCTTGCTGAAGCAGTTCCTCGAAGCGGGGGCACGCAAGTTCGTCTTCGAAGGCTCGGAGTGCGGGGGTCACGTCGGGCCCCGCACCAGCTTCCCGCTGTGGGAGACGCAGCTCGGCGTGCTCGCGGACTTCGCCGCGGCCGGCGAACTGCAACTGCTCTTCGCGGGCGGGATCCACGACGAGCGCTCGGCCGCGATGGTCGCCGCCCTCGCCGCGCCGGTGGCCGCCCGCGGTGCGGCAGTCGGCGTGCTGATGGGCACCGCCTACCTCTTCACCCGCGAGGCCGTCGACGCCGGCGCCGTGCTCCCGCTGTTCCAGCGCAGCCTGCTCCGCGCCGAGCACACCGACCTCCTGGAGACCGCGCCGGGCCACGCCACCCGCTGCGTCCGCAGCCCGTTCACCGAGGAGTACGCGGCAATCAAGGCCGGGCTCGCCGAGCGGGGCGTGCCGAGCCGGGACGCCTGGGAACGGCTGGAGCAGCTCAACGTCGGCCGGCTTCGCCTGGCCAGCAAGGGCATCGAGCGCGTCGGCACCGAACTGCGGGACGTCGGCGAGGACCGGCAGCTCGCCGAAGGCATGTTCATGGCGGGCGAGGTCGCCGTGCTGCGCTCGGCCGTCACGACGATCGCCGACCTGCACCACGCGGTCGGCGAAGGCGCGAACGCCGTCCTGCGCGAGCGAGCGGCCGCCTTCGCCGTCGAGACGCCGGAACCCCCGGCGCCCGCGCCGCTCGACATCGCGATCGTCGGGATGGCCTGCATGTTCCCGCAGGCCCCGGACCTGGCGGCGTTCTGGGCGAACGTCCTGGCCGGCGCGGACGCGGTCACCGAGGTCCCGCCGCAGCGCTGGGACACCTCGCTCTACTACGACCCCGAGGGCCAGGGCGAGCGGACGCCGTCGCGCTGGGGCGGGTTCCTGCCCGAGATCGGCTTCGACCCGCTGAAGTACGGCATCCCGCCGTCATCGCTGGCCAGCATCGAACCCGTGCAGCTGCTGGCCCTGGAGGCCGCGCACCGCGCGCTCGTGGACGCCGGCTACGAGGACCGCCCGTTCGACCGGGCCCGGACGTCGGTCGTGTTCGGCGCCGAGGCGGGCAGCGACCTGTCGAACGCGATGTCGCTGCGGACGGTCCTGCCGTCCTATGTGGGCGAACTGCCGTCCGCTTTGGACGATCAGCTCCCGCGGATCACCGAGGACTCCTTCCCGGGCGTGCTGGCCAACGTCATCGCCGGCCGGATCGCCAACCGGCTCGACCTCGGCGGCGCGAACTACACCGTGGACGCCGCGTGCGCGTCCTCGCTGACCGCCGTCGACGTCGCCTGCAAGGAGCTGACGGCCGGCACGAGCGACCTCGTGCTGTGCGGCGGCGCGGACCTGCACAACGGCATCAACGACTACCTGCTGTTCGCCTCGGCGCACGCCCTCTCGCCGACCGGGCGCTCGGCGACGTTCGACAGCGCCGCCGACGGCATCGCGCTCGGCGAAGGCGTCGCATGCGTCGCGCTGAAACGGCTCGCCGACGCCGAACGCGACGGCGACCGCGTCTACGCCGTGATCAAGGGCGTCGGGGCCGCGTCCGACGGCCGCGCCCTCGGGCTCACCGCACCCCGGCCGGAAGGCCAGCACACGGCGCTGACCCGGGCGTACCGCAACGCCGGCGTGTCGCCCGCGCGCGTCGGGCTGGTCGAGGCGCACGGCACCGGGACCGTCGTCGGCGACCGGACCGAACTCGGCACGCTGACGAAGGTGTTCACCGAGGCCGGCGCCGCGCCGGGCGGCTGCACGATCGGGTCGGTGAAGTCGCAGATCGGGCACACCAAGTGCGCGGCCGGGCTGGCCGGGCTGATCAAGACCGCGCTGGCCCTGCACACCGGCGTCAAGCCGCCGACGCTGCACCTGTCCGCGCCGAACCCCGCGTGGGACGCCTCGACCAGCCCGTTCGTGTTCCAGACGGCCGCGCAGCCGTGGGCCGCGCCACCCGCCGAGCGGCTCGCCGGGGTGAGCGCGTTCGGCTTCGGCGGCACCAACTTCCACGTCGTGCTCGGCGCCCACGACAGCGTCCCGCCCGCGCTGTCGGCGGACGAGTGGCCGGCCGAGCTGTTCGTGTTCGGTACGGACGCGGCGGCCCGCGACCTGCTGGCGCTCGCTTCGGACGTCCCGGCGGGAGCGCAGCCGTGGCGGCTGCGGGACCTCGCGTTGTCCGCGACGCTGCGGGCCCAGGGCCGGCCGGTCCGGCTCGCGGTCGTGGCGTCCACTGTGGACGAGCTGACCGGGCTGCTGCGGTCCGCGCTCGCGGGTCAGGACGTCCCGGGCGTGTACCGCGCCGGCTCCGGCGAACCCGGCGAGGTTGCGGTCCTGTTCCCCGGCCAGGGCAGCCAGCGGCCGGGCATGTTCGCCGAGTTGTTCGTCGCGTTCCCCGAGCTGCAACGGTACCTGCGGCTGGACCCGCCGACCGCCGATGTCGTGTTCGGCCCGGCGGTGTTCGGCGAGCCGGCGCGGCAGGCCTTCGCCGACCGCGTCACCGACACGCGCGTCGCCCAGCCCGCGCTCGGCCTCACCGGGCTGGCCGCGTTCCGGCTGCTCACCCGCGCCGGGATCCGGCCCGCGATGCTCGGCGGCCACAGCTACGGCGAACTGACGGCGCTGGCCGCGGCGGGCGCGTTGACGCCGGAGGCGCTGCTGAACGCCAGCCATACCCGGGCGGCGGCCATCCTCGCCGCCATCCCGGCGGACGACCCGGGCGCGATGGCGGCCGTATCGGCGCCGGCGTCCTCTGTGGACTCGGTGCTCGCCGGGTCCAATGTCGTGCTGGCCAACCACAATTCGCCTTCGCAGACGGTCATCTCCGGCGCCACAGCGGAGGTCGAAGCCGCGGTCGCACAGCTGCGCGCGGCGGGGTTCAGCGCCAAACGGCTTCCGGTCGCGTGCGCGTTCCACAGCCCGCTGGTGGCGGCGGCGGGCGAGACGTTCGGGCGCGACCTCGACGCGATCGGCGTCGTGCGGCCGGCCGTCCCGGTGTATGCGAATCGGACCGCGGAACCGTACCCGGACTCCCCGGACGAGATCCGGGGCGAGCTGGCCGCGCAGGTGGGGTCGCCGGTCCGGTTCGTCGAGCAGATCGAGGCGATGTACGCGGCCGGCGCACGGGTGTTCGTCGAGGCCGGGCCGGGTGTGGTGCTGGCCGGGCAGGTCGAGGCGATCCTCGGCGACCGGCCCCACCGGACGGTCGGGTTCGAACAGCCGGGCCGCCGTGGCCTGCCGGGCTTCCTGGGCGCGTTGGCGCAGCTGGCGGTGGCCGGGGCCGGCGTCGAGACGGACTGGCTGTTCCGCGGCCGCGACGCGGTGGACGCGGCTTCCGTGCCGCGCCCGAAGCGTCCCGGGTGGACGGTCGACGGCCATCTCCTGCGCACGGCCGACGGTGTCATTCCGGCGGGGGCGCTGCGTCCGGCTTCGCGTGTTTCGCTCGGGTCTTCGGCTGTCTCCCCTTCGGAAGACATGGTCGCCGACTTCCTGCGGACGAGCCGGGAGATGATCGCGGCTCAACGGGACGTGCTGCTCGGGTACTTCGGCAGTGAGGCGCCGGCTGTCGTGTCGGCGCCAGTGCCGGTCATCGAGGCGGTGCCGGTGCTCGCCGAGCGGCCGGTGCTGGAGACGATCGTCGCGGTGATCGGGGAGCGGACGGGGTACCCGGTGGAGATGATCGAGCCGGACCTCGACCTGGAGGCCGACCTGAGCGTGGACTCGATCAAGCGCGCGGAGATCGCGGGCGAACTGGCGTCCCGGCTGGGCTTGACCGGCGGCGACGTCGAGGAGTTCGCCAAGGCCCGCACGGCGGCGGCGATCGCGGACCTGGTCGCCGCCCAGCGCCCCAATGTGGCCTTGGTTGCGTCAGACGCACCGAAGGCCACATTGGGTGCGTCTGACGCACCGAAGGCCACATTGGGGCGCTCGGTCTTGGAGACCGTGGTCGAGGTGATCGAGAACCGGACCGGTTATCCGGTCGAGATGATCGAGCCGGACCTCGACTTGGAAGCCGACCTGAGCATCGACTCGATCAAGCGGGCCGAGATCGCCGGTGAGCTGACGGTTCGCCTTGGCGCGGGTGACGTGGAGGAACTCGCCAAGGCACGCACGGCCGCGGCGATCGCGGAGATGTTCGAAGCCGCGGAGGCTGGTGAGCCGCTGGTGAGCGACTCCGGACCGCAGCCGGTGATCGTCGCGCCGAAGCGGTACCTCATGACCGAGGTGGACCTCGCTCCCGCGACCACCCTCGACATCGCCGGGAGCCGGTTCCTCGTGCTCGGCTCCGGGTCCCGGGCCGAAGCCGTCCGCGCCGAACTCACCGCCCACGGCGCCGAAGCCGAAGTCGGCCGCGATGTCCTGCCCGGCTTCGACGGCTACCTCCACCTTCCCGACGGTGATCCCGTCTTGCCCGCCGCCTTCCCCCTCTACCAAGCGATCCTCGGCGAAAATCCTCGCTGGCTGCTCACCGCCGGCCCCGCCGAAGGGCTGCGCGGCTTCTACCGCAGCGTCTCGCGCGAGTACCCCGGCACCCTCGCCCGGGTCGTCGAACACGCCGACCCCGCACAGCTCGTCGCCGAGCTGTCCACCGTGGACCGCGAGCCGGTGGTCCTCAGGAACGGAACGCGGCGCGGACTCGAACCCACCGAACAGACCCTCGGCCTCCTCGGCAGCAGCGGCGCGGGCCCGGCCGGCGACGGCGCGGCCGAAGCGGCCGCCATCGGACTGGACGCCGGCTCCGTCGTCCTGCTCGTCGGCGGCGCCAAGGGCATCACCGCCCGTTTCGCCACCACCCTCGCCGACGCGACCCGCTGCCGCGTCGAACTCCTCGGCCGGACCCCCGTCCCGGCCGGCGAAGATGCCTTCGCCGGAGTCGCGGATCTCCGCGCGGCCCTGATCGAGAGCGGCATGCGCAACCCGCGCGAGATCGAAGGGGAGATCCGCCGCATCGAGAGCGAACGCGAAGTCCGCACGACCCTGAAACAACTGGCGGAACGTGGCAGCGCGGTGCGCTACCAGTCCGTCGACATGCTCGACGCCGAAGCCGTGCACCGCGCCGTCAAGGAGATCCACGCCGAGTACGGCCGCCTCGACGGCATCGTCTACGCCGCCGGCGTCATCGAAGACAAGCTCGTCGCCGACAAGACAGCCGAATCGTTCGCCCGCGTCTACGGCACCAAAGTGGACGGTGCCCGGACCCTCCTCGACGCCACCGCCGACCTGCCCGACGAACCCAAGTTCGTCGTGCTCTTCGGCAGCATCGCCGCGACGCTCGGCAACCGCGGCCAATCGGACTACGCGGCCGCCAACGACGCCCTCGAAGCCCTCGGCCGACGGTGGCCCGCCGGGCGGGCCGTGACCGTCCACTGGGGACCGTGGGCGCCGACCGGCGACCACGACGGCATGGTGACCCCCGAGCTGATGCGCGACTACGCCCGCCGCGGCATCGAGCTGATCGACCCCGAGGAAGGCACCCTCGGCCTGCTGCGCGAGCTCGCCTGGGGCCGCCAGGACGTCGCCGCCGTCGTCCACACCGCCTCGGGGTGGTGACGGACGTGCGCGTCGCCATCGTCGGGATGTCGGTGCTGCTGCCCGGCGCCCCGGACCTCGCGACGTACTGGCGCAACCTCGTCGGCGGCGTCGACGCGATCACCGAAGTCCCGCCCCAGAAGTGGGACAGCCTGCACTATGCACCGGACGAGCGCCGCGCCGACCGCGTCTACTGCCGCCGCGGCGGGTTCGTCGACGAACTGGCCGAAGTGGACGTCGCCGGCTTCGGGATCATGCCGAACTCGGTGCCCGCCACCGAACCCGACCAGCTGATCGCGCTGCGGGTCGCGGCGCAGGCGGTCGCGGACGCCGGCGGCCCGGACCGGCTGCCGGCGGACCGCGCGAAGATCGGGGTCGTCCTCGGCCGCGGCGGCTACCTGACACCCGGGCTCGTCCGGCTCGACCAGCGCGTCCGGACCGCGAGCCAGCTCGTCCGCACGCTCGGCGAACTCCTGCCGGAACTCGGCGAAGACCGGCTCGATGCGGTCCGCCAGGCCTTCACCGACCAGCTCGGCCCGGAGGCGCCGGAGTCCGCGATCGGGCTCGTGCCCAACCTCGCGGCGTCCCGGCTGGCCAACCGCCTCGACCTGCGCGGTCCGGCGTACACAGTGGACGCCGCCTGCGCGTCCTCGCTCATCGCCGTCGACCACGCGGTGCGCGAACTCGCGTCCGGCCGCTGCGACGCCGTGCTCGCCGGCGGGGTGCACCACTGCCACGACATCACGTTCTGGAGCGTGTTCACCCAGCTCGGCGCGCTCTCGCCGTCCGAGCGCATCCGGCCGTTCCACCGCGACGCCGACGGCGTGCTCATCGGCGAGGGCACCGGTGTCGTCGTGCTCAAGCGCCTGGCCGACGCCGAGCGTGACGGCGACCGCGTGTACGCCGTGATCAGCGGCACCGGCGTCGCCTCCGACGGCCGGACCGCCAGCTTGGCCAACCCGGACTCCGGCGGCCAGGTCCGCGCGGTCCGCCAGGCGTGGGCCGCGGCCGGGCTCGACCCTGCCGAACCGGACTCGGTGGGGCTCCTGGAGGCCCACGGGACCGCGACCCCGGCCGGCGACGCGGCCGAACTCGCCACCCTGGCCGAGGTTTTCGGCCCCGAGGGGGCGGCGGTCCTCGGCTCGGTCAAGTCGATGATCGGGCACACGATGCCCGCCGCCGGGATCGCCGGGCTGGTCAAGGCGGCGCTGGCCGTGCACCACGGCGTCCTGCTGCCCACGCTGCACTGCGACGACCCGCACCCCGCGCTCGCCCGGACCCGCTTCTCCACTTTGGACACAGCGAGGGACTGGACCGCGCCGGTGCGCCGGGCCGCGGTCAACGCGTTCGGGTTCGGCGGGATCAACGCCCACGTCGTCCTCGAACAGGCACCCGGGCGCGCCACACCGGTCGTCGTCCGGGAGCCCGAACGCGTGCTGCGGCTCGCGGCCCGCAGCGTCGACGAACTGCGCGACCTGCTGGACCGGTCCGGAACGCGGGGGACCTGCGACGGGCCGGTCCGGCTCGGCGTCGTCGACCCGACCGAAAAGCGCCTGGCGCTGGCCCGCAAGGCGGTCGGCCGCGGGAAGCCGTGGCGCGGCCGCAACGACGTCTGGTTCGCCGACCGCCCGCTGCTCGGGCCGGGCGGCGGCAAGCTGGCCTTCGTCTTCCCCGGCCTGGAGTCGGAACTGGCGCTGAACTGCGGCGACGTCGCTCGGCACTTCGGCCTGCCGTGGGACCACGACGACGTCGAAGTCGGTGACGTCGGGCGCCAGGGCACCGCGGTGTTCGAGCTGGGCCGGCTGCTGGGCTCCGCGCTCGGCCGGCTGGGCGTCACCCCGGACGCCGTCGCCGGCCACAGCCTGGGCGAGTGGACGGCGATGGCCGTCGCCGGCGTGTACGCCGAAGAAGAGGTCGACGCGTTCTTGGCCGGATTCGACCCGGACGCGCTCGTCGTCCCCGGCCTCGCGTTCGCCGCGATCGGCGCGCCCGCGCCGCGCGTGCTGGAGGAGCTGGCCGGACGCGCCGACGTCATGCTCTCCCACGACAACTCGCCCAACCAGGCCATGATCTGCGGCCCCGCGGCGGCGGTCGAAACCCTCGTGACGCGGTTCCGCGACGCCGGGATCGTGGCCCAGGTGCTGCCGTTCCGGTCCGGGTTCCACACGCCGATGCTGCGCCCCTACCTCGGCCCGATCCGCGAGGCGGCGGCGCGGTTCACCCTGCACCCGCCGCGGGTGCCGCTGTGGTCGGCGACCACGGTGTCGGAGTACCCGGCCACCGAGGCGGGGATCCGCGAGCTGTTCGTGCGGCACCTGCTGGAGCCGGTCCGGTTCCGGCCGCTCGTGCGCGCACTGCACGCGGCCGGGGTCCGGGCGTTCGTGCAGGTCGGCGCGGGCCAGCTCGGCTCGCTGGTCGGCGATACCCTGCACGGCGAGGAGCACCTGGTCGTGGCCGCGCATTCCGCGCACCGGCCCGGGCTCGCCCAGCTGCGCCGCGTCGCGACGGCGTTGTGGGCCGACGGTCTCGACCTCGACTTCGCGCGGCTGCCCGGCGACCGCCAGGCCCCGCACAAGGCCGTCAAACTGGACCTCGGTGGCCGGCTGATCTCCCTGGACGGCGCCGCCCGCGCCCGGATCGTGCTGCCGGCGGCGCACAAGTCCATTGTGGACGACCTCGCCGGCAAGGGCCCGCTGGCCGCGGAGTTCGCGGCTCTGCTCGCCGACACCGCCGACCTCGCGTCCACGCTGCTCGCCGGCCGCCCCGAGACGGCACTTTCACGTGAAAGTGCCGTCCCAGGGCGGAGCTTTCACGTGAAAGCTCCGCCACCGGCCGAGCTGGACACCACGCTCACCGTGTCGGTCGAGGCGATGCCGTACCTGCTCGACCACTGCTTCTTCAAGCAGCCGCCGCAAGCCGAGCCGGGGGACCGCTGGCCGGTCGTGCCGGCGACCACCGTGATCGACCACCTGATGGGCTTCGCCGAGCAGGCCGCGCCCGGCCGCCGGGCGGTCGCGGTGCACGACGTCCGGTTGACGCAGTGGATCACGGCCGTGCCGGCGGTCACCGTCGGCGTGCGCGTCCGCCCGCTCGGTCCCGACCGCGTGCTCGCGGCCTTCGACGGCTATTCCCAGGCCACCGTCGAACTCGCCCCGGAGTACCCGGCGAACGCACCCGCACCCTGGACGTTCCCGGCGTCGGACGAGCAGGAACCGGAAACGAAGGCGGCGCAGCTGTACGACGAACGCTGGATGTTCCACGGCCCGCGCTTCCAGGGCGTCTCCGAGCTGACGGCCGTCGGCGAGCGGCACGTCCGGGCCGTCCTGACGACCCCCGCCGCGCCCGGCGCGCTGCTGGACAACGTCGGCCAGGTCCTCGGCTACTGGATCATGTCCCGGTTGCGCGAGCGGACCACCGTCTTCCCGGTCGGCATGCGCGAGATCCGGTTCCACGGCCCGCACCCGGCGCCGGGGGAGCGCCTGGACTGCCTGGTCAAGATCACCGGGCTGACCGGGGAGTTCCTCGACGCCGACATGCAGCTCGTCCACAAGGGACAGGTCTGGGCCGAGTTCACCGGCTGGCGCGACCGCCGGTTCGACAGCACCCCGCACATCCGCCAGGCCGACCGGACCCCGGAGCGCTCGACGTTGTCGATCGAGCAGCCGGGTGGCTGGGCCTTCGTCCGCGAAGAGTGGCCGGACCTCGCCACGCGTGAGCTGATCATGCGCAACTACCTCGCCGGTGCCGAGCGCGACGCCTACGAGAGCCGCCCGCCGCGCGGGCGCCGCCAGTGGCTGCTCGGCCGGATCGCGGCGAAGGACGCCGTCCGGCAGTTCCTCTGGGCCCGCGGCGAACGCGAGATGTTCCCGGCCGAGCTGCGGATCTTCAACGACGAGGGCGGCCGTCCGCACGTGACCGGCGCCTACGGCCGGGAGCTGCCGCCACTGACGATCTCCGTGGCCCACCGCGCGGAAGCCGGCGTGGCGATCGCCCGGCCCGGCCCGTGCGGCATCGACGTCGAAGAGGTCGGCGCGCGTCGCGAGTCCACTGTGGACGCCGCACTCGGCACGGGCGAGCTGGCGTTGTTCGCGAGCCTGCCCGGTGATCCCGAGCGCTGGTTCGCCCGCTTCTGGACCGCGAAGGAGGCCGTCGCGAAGCTGCTTGGCACCGGCCTGCGTGGCGAGCCCCGCGACTTCGAGGTCATCGCCGCCGAGCCGGACGAGCTCACGGTGCGGGCCGCCGGGCGCCACCACCTCGTGCGCTGCGCCGACGTCGTGCACCCGCCGCGCCGCTACGTCGTGGCCTGGACCGAAGAGACGAAGGAGACCGCGGAATGAGCATCGAGACCACGGGCACCGACGAGGCCACCGTGCTCACCCGGCTGGCCGGCATGCTGCGAGAGCTGCTGGAAGAGTACGGCTTGGACGACGCGGAAATCACGATGGACACGACGTTCCACGACGACCTCGAGCTGGAGAGCGTCGACCTGGTGGCGTTGTCCGGGCAGCTGCGCGAGCACTACGGCGAGCGCGTCAACTTCGCGACCTTCATCGCCGAGCGCGACCTCGACGAGATCATCGCGCTGACCGTCGGCGAGCTCGTCCGCCACATCGTCGCTTCGCTGCGGGCGACGGCGTGAGCAAGGTCCGCGCCGGCGAGCTGGACGTCCACGTCCAGCGGCTCGGCCCCGAGGTGCCGCTGGACGGCGACGCACCGCTGGTGGTGTGCGTGCACGGCCTGCTCACCGACAGCCTCGCCAGCTACTACTTCACGCTCGGCCCGGCGTTCGCCGAGCGCGGCCTGGACGTGCTGATGTACGACCTGCGCGGGCACGGCCGGACGACCCGGCCGAAGTCCGGTTACCGTCTGGAGGAGTTCGTCGGCGACCTCGTCGCGGTCCTCGACGCGTGCGAGGTGACGCGGCCGGTGCACGTCGTCGGCAACTCCTTCGGCGCGTCGGTCGCGTTCGGGCTGGCCGCGGCCCGGCCGGACCGGGTGGCGAGCGTCGTCGTCCTCGAAGGCGAACCGCCGACGGAAGAGTGGACGCGGCACATGGCCGACGGCCTCGCCGACGCGAAGACCCGGCTGGCGATCGACGAGGTGATCGGCTGGATCGCCGACAACCACGGCGCGCACACCGCGCGGCTGTCCAAGGCGGCGAACAAGATCCTCCAGACCACCACGATCGCCGAGGACATCCCGCGCAGCGCGACGATCGCCGCCGACCTCTCGGCCGTGCGCTGCCCCGTGTTCGCCATTTTCGGCGGCGACTCCGGCCTCTCCGAGCAGGTGCCGCACTTCGAGACGCACCTGGACCGCTGCCGCTGCGTCGTGCTGCCCGATCAGGGCCACTCGGTGCTGGTCGAGCGCACCGCCGAAGTGATCGAGCTGATCTTCGGCTGGGTCCGCGACACCTCGCGCGTTCCGGCGCGGACGCGGTAGTGGCCCGGTTCCTGTTCGTCGTCCCGCCGCTCGTCGGGCACGTCAACCCGGCCGCCGGCGTCGCGGCCGAGCTCGCCGCGCGCGGGCACGAGGTCGCCTGGGCCGGGCACGAGGAGCTGCTCTGGCAGCTGGCCGGCCCGGCTGCGCTCGTCTTCTCCTGCGGCCTGCCCGCCGGGGCCCCCGCGCGCCCGGCGGAGCTCAAGGGCCCGGCCGCGCTGCGGTTCCTCTGGGAGGACTTCCTCGTCCCGCTGGCCGACGCGATGGCCCCCGGCGTCGCCGCGGCGATCGACGCGTTCGCCCCGCACGTCGTGGTCGCCGACCAGCAGGCACTGGCCGGCGGGCTGCTGGCCGACGCCCGCGGCCTGCCGTGGGTGACCTCGGCGACGACGTCGGCCGAACTGGTCGATCCCCTCGCGGGCATGCCGAAGGTCGCCGACTGGGTCGGTTCGCTGCTGCGCGAACTGCGGTCGCGGATCGCCGGCGGCCGCGGTTCGGCCGACCCGCGGTTCTCCCCGCACGGCGTCCTCGCGTTCACCACCCGCGAGCTGCTCGGCGCGGCCACGCTCCCGCCGCGGGTCCGGCTCGTCGGGCCGGCGCTCGGGGAGCGTCCGTCCACAACGGACTTCCCGTGGGAGTGGCTCGACCCGCTCCGCCAGACGGTGCTGGTCTCGCTGGGCACGGCGAACACCGAAGCGGGCGGCCGGTTCCTGGCGACCGCGGCGGAGGCGTTCGCCGGCCTCGACGCGCGGGCGGTGCTCGTCGATCCCGGCGAGGTGCTCGGACCGGTGCCGCCGAACGTCCTCGTGCTGCCCCGGGTTCCGCAGCTGGCACTGCTGTCGAGGGTGGACGCGGTGCTCTGCCACGCGGGCCACAACACCGTGTGCGAAGCGTTGTGGCACGGCCTGCCGCTGGTGGTCGCCCCGATCCGCGACGACCAGCCCATCGTGGCCGCCCAGGTGGTGACCGCGGGCGCGGGCGTCCGGCTGCGGTTCGGCCGCGCCGACGCCGGGCGCGTCGCGGCGGCGGTCGGGGAGGTGCTCACCGAGCCCGCGTACCGGCGGGCGGCGGAGACGGTGGCGGCGTCCTTCCACGCCGCGGGCGGAAGCGCCGCCGCGGCGGGGCATCTGGAACAGCTCGCGCTGGAAAGCCTGGCCCATTTACAGCCCTGAAGATTGTCATTTACTCTGAAAAAACACGCGGTTACCGTGCTGGGTATGACTGTTTCCGTCGATGTCACCGAAGACGTTCCCGCTCTCGTCGCCTCGGCCGCCGCGTTGTTCGCCGAAGACGCCGGGAGCCACGACCCGCGCATGGACCTCGGCTGGCCGGACCGTGAAGGCGCGCCCTACTACCAGGACCTCGTCGCGGACGACGAGGCGCTGTGCCTGCTGGCCCACGCGGACGGCGTGGCCGCGGGCCACCTGATCGGGCGGCTGCTCCCGGTCAGCCCGTTGCGCCCGGACGCGGTGCGGGCGGTGCTGGAAAGCATGCGGGTCGCGGCGGAATGCCGGCGCCGGGGCGTGGGGGAGGCACTGGTTTCCGCATTCGTGTCGTGGGCCCGGAAACGCGGCGCGAACGAACTGGCCGTGCAGGCGTACGCGGCGAACGAAGGCGCGCTGGCTTTCTACCGGGCGCAGGGTTTCCGGCCGTTCGAAGTGCGGCTCGCCAGGGAGGCGTGAGCCGGGCGGCTGGGCCACACTGAGGAGCATGGGCATCCTGGACGGACGCGCGGTCGTGATCACCGGGGCCGGGCGTGGACTCGGACGGGCGTTCGCCCGGCACGCCGCCGGGGCGGGGGCCGCCGTCGTGGTCAACGACATCGACGCGGAACCGGCGCACGAGACCGTCGCCGCGATCGAGGGGGACGGCGGCACGGCCGTCGCCAGTGTCGGCTCGGTGGCCGACGCCGGCTACGCCCGCGCGCTGATCAGCCTGTGCCACAACCGGTTCGGGAAGGTCGACGGGCTCGTCAACAACGCCGCCGTCGGCTACCACGCGCGGCCCTGGGAGGACGACGACGCCGAGCGGACCCGGGCGCTGGTCGAGACCAACGTCCTCGGCCCGCTCCACTGCGGCACGGCGGCCGCCGGGGTGATGGTTGCCCAGGGCAACGGTGTCATCGTCAACGTGACGTCCGGATCCATGATCGGGCAGCGCGGGGCCGCCGCGTACTCGGCGTCGAAGGGCGCGGTCGCGTCGATGACGTACTCGTGGGCGGCCGACCTGGCCGGCCGCGGGGTGCGCGTCAACGCCGTCAGCCCGATCGCCTGGACCCGGCTGATGGCCGCCGACCCGAACGGGAACCCGGACGCGCACCCGCCCGAACGGGTGGCGCCGCTGGTCACCTACCTGCTCAGCGACCTCTCCGCCGGCGTCACCGGGCAGGTGCTGCGGCTGGCGGACGGGCACCTGCACGCCGTCCGCCAGCCCGCGATCATCCGTCCGGTGCTGCACCAGGACGTCTGGACGCCGGAGGAGATCGCCGCGGCGGTCGCCGGCGAGCTCGTCCTCGAATCGCCGCCGCGGGACCGCTGGACCCTTTGACCGGCCGGAACCACCGGAACGGGTGGCTATCCACAGTGGACGGCTCGCACTAGCCTCGGAGGCCGAGCGAGGAGGGTGGGAGATGACGGCCACCGCGGAGGTCGCCCACGAGCCGGGACCCGCGCCGCTGAGCAAAGCCCGGGTCAACGCCGTGTTCGGCGCCGTGCTGCTGGGCATGCTGCTGGCCGCGCTGGACCAGACCATCGTCGGCACCGCGCTGCCCACCATCGTCGGCGACCTGGGCGGCGCCGGGCACCTGTCCTGGGTGGTGACGTCCTACCTGCTGGCCGAGACGATCATGACCGTCGTCGTCGGCAAGCTCGGCGACCTGTTCGGCCGCAAGCTGATGTTCCAGCTGTCGGTGATCGTGTTCGGCATCGGGTCGTTCTGCGCCGGGTTCGCCGACAGCATGGTCTGGCTGATCGTCTGGCGCGCGGTGCAGGGCCTCGGCGGCGGCGGGCTGATGGTCACCGCGACGGCGTTGATCGCCGACGTCGTCCCGCTGCGCGAGCGCGGCAAGTACCAGGGCGTGCTCGGCTCGGTGTTCGGCGTGGTGACCGTGGCGGGCCCGATGCTGGGCGGGTTCTTCGTCGACCACCTGTCGTGGCGCTGGGCGTTCTACGTGAACATCCCGCTGGTCGTCGTCGTGCTGGTCGTGGCGTCGTCGGCGATGCCGAACGCGCGCGCGGCGGTCAAGCCGGTGATCGACTACGCGGGCATCCTGCTCATCGGCCTCGCCGCCACCGGGCTCACGCTCGTCACGAGCTGGGGTGGCACGCAGTACGCGTGGGGCTCGCCGACGATCATCGGGATGGCGATCGGGTCGGTGGTGCTGCTGGCCGCGTTCGTCTTCGTGGAGCTGCGGGCGAAGGAACCGATGCTGCCGATGCGGCTGTTCCGCAACCCGGTGTTCACCGTAGGCGGGATCATGAGCTTCGTCGTCGGGTTCGCGATGCTGGGTGCTTTGTCCTACCTGCCCACGTACATGCAGTACGTCCAGGGCACGTCGGCGACGACGTCCGGGGTCCGGCTGCTGCCGATGGTGCTGGCGCTGCTCGTCGCGTCGATCGCCGCGGGCAACGCCGTGAGCCGGACCGGCCGGTACAAGATCTTCCCGCTGGCCGGCGCCGCGGGCATGACGATCGGGCTGTACTTGCTTTCGCGGCTCGACACCGACACCGGCTTCTGGGAGGCGTCGGCGTACATGGCGGTGCTCGGGCTGGGGATCGGGCTCGGCATGCAGGTGCTGACGATCGCGGTGCAGAACACCGTCGACTACGCGGACCTGGGCGTCGCGACGTCCGGGGTGACGTTCCTGCGCTCGATCGGCAGCTCGTTCGGCGCGGCGATCTTCGGCACGGTGTACGCGAACCAGCTGACCCCGAACCTGGCCGGGGCGGTCGCCTCGTTGCCGCCGGGCGTCGATCCCCGGGCGATCCAGGTGCCCACCGCGTTGCACGCGTTGCCGGACGCGGTGTCCGCGCCGGTGATCAAGGCCTACAGCGACTCCCTGCACGTGGTGTTCCTCGCGGCGGCGCCGGTCGGGCTGGTGGCGTTCGTACTGGCGTTCTTCCTCAAGGAGGTCCCGCTGCGCGACACGGCCCGCGCGGCGGCCCCGGACCTCGGCGACGGCTTCGCGATGCCGGAGGCCCGCACGGACGACCGCGAGCTGGAGCGCGCGGTCGCGACGCTGTTCTTCCGCGAGCGCCGCAAGGTCGCCCCGGCGATCGTTTCGCGGGCCGGAACCGAGCTCGACGAGGGCGGCATCTGGTGTCTCCTGCAGGTCCACCTGCGCGAACGCCGCGGCGAGCCGGCGACGTTGCGCGCGATCGGCGAGTACTTCGGCGTGCCGGCGCCGGTGCTGGAACCGGCGTTCAACCGGCTGGAGCTGACCGGCCACCTGCGTTACGCCCGCGACGGCTGGGAGCTGACCCCGGCGGGCCGCGCGGAGTTCGCGAAGGTGGCCGGAGCGTGGCACGACTGGCTGGCCGACCGCCTCGGCGACTGGGGAACGGGCAACCGGGCGGAGCTGGACGCGGCGATCGGCCGGGTCGCGGCGAGGTTGCTGGACCAGAGCGCGGAGTCCCGCGCCCACGGCCGGCACGCCCTGGCGTGACCACCGCCGCGCTAGGCGTAGCTTTCACGTGAAAGCTGCGGCCGTGACGTTCAGCGGCGCCAGAAGTCGTGCGGGGTGCGGCCCGGGCGGAAGCCGCACGCCTCCACCAGGGCCGCCGCCTTCGCGAAGCCGTGGCCGACCAGGCCCGGTTCGTGCGCGTCGCTGCCGAAGGCGACCGCCTCGCCGCCCTCCTCGAACCACCAGCGCACCACCTCGCCCGGCAGCGGCACCTTCGTGTTGACCTCCAGCGCGCGCCCGCTCGAGGCCAGCGCGCGCAGCACCACCCGGAACTCCTCTTCGAACTCCGCCGCCGCGAACGGTGGACCTTCGGCCGGCCAAGACCTCAGCGCGTAGTCGATGTGCGCGAGCACCGCGAAGTCCGCCGTCGACTCGACCAGGCCGAGCACCTCCGTCAAGTAGGCCCGCAAGAGGTTGCCCGGCGGCCGGTCGGACAACACCGTGACCTCTTGGTGGTGACCGTGCTGTCCGGGCAGGGAGTGCACCGAGCCCAGCACCCGGTCGAAGTCGTGGGCGGCCAGCAGCGCGTCGGCGCGCGGGCGGTGCCAGTGCGGCTCGCTCAGCTCCACCCCGGAGAGGATCCGCAGCGAAGGAAACCGCGACCGGCACTCCTCGACGCTCGCCAGGTAACCCGCGACGTCGAGGTCCGGCGGCTCGAGCACGCCGTCGGGCCGCAGCCGGACCCGGAAGTGGTCCGGCAGCAGCGGCCGGACCGGCTCGGGGATCAGCCACGGCGTCAGGTCCGCGTGCTCGGTGAACGCCACCGACGGCAGCCCCAGCTCCAGCGCCCGCTCGCACGACCCGGCCATCGACCCGGTGACCGTGTCCCACGACCATTCGGTGTGCACGTGACCGTCGGGCGGCAGGCTCATGGGCCCACGGTAACGGCGGTTTTGGGCTAGCGTCTCGGTATGGCGCAGAAGTCGGCGGCGATCGAGCTGGAAGTCGGGCCGCACACGGTCCGCGTCTCGAACCCGGACCGGGTCTACTTCCCGGCCCGCGGCGAGACCAAGCTCGACCTGGTCAACTACTACCTCTCGGTGGGCGACGGCATCGTCAACGCCCTGCGCGAACGGCCGTGCATGCTGCACCGCTTCCCGTCCGGTGTGGCGGGGGAGAAGGTCCACCAGAAGCGTGTCCCGAACGGCGCGCCGCCGTGGCTGGAGACCGTCCGGGTGACCTTCCCGCGCTACAACCGGCACGCCGACGAGCTGTGCGTCACCGAGCTGGCGCACGTCGCCTGGGCGGTGCAGATGTCCACAGTGGAGTTCCACCCGTGGAACTCCCGGCGCGCCGACACCGAAAAGCCGGACGAGTGGCGCATCGACCTCGACCCGATGCCCGACTGCGGCTACGACCGCGTCCGGCGGGTCGCGCACGTCGCGCACGAGGTCCTCGACGAGCTCGGCGCGGTCGGCTGGCCCAAGACCTCCGGCGGCCGCGGCCTGCACGTCTACGTCCGCATCGAACCCCGGTGGGGCTTCTCCGACGTCCGCCGCGCGGCGCTGGCCTTCGCCCGCGAGGTCGAACGCCGGGCACCCGACGACGTCACCACCACCTGGTGGCGCAAGGACCGCGACCCGCGCACGCTCTTCGTCGACTACAACCAGAACGCCCGCGACCACACGATCGCCAGCGCCTACTCGGTCCGCGGCAACCCGGAAGGCACGGTGTCGACGCCGATCCGCTGGGACGAGGTCGACGACGCCGAGCCGGGCGACTTCACCATCGCCACGGTCCCCGCGCGGTTCGCCGAGCTCGGCGACCTCCACGCCGACATCGACAAGGCCGTGTTTTCCCTGGACCCGCTGCTGGAGTGGGCCGACCGCGACGGTGTCGAGGAACCGCCCGAACCCGACTGACGTATTTCCCGGGCGGGCTCGCGGCTCTGCCCGGGGTGAAAGTCGTGCTGTCGGGTTTGGACGCGGACGCGTGGAGCCTCGTCGCGTTGCAGGTGGTCCTCGAACGCGAAGGCCACACGGTGCGCGTGGCGGCGGAGGTGCTCGACGCCTGCCGCCGGGAGCGCCCGGACTGCCTGGTGCTGTCCACTGTGCTCGGCGCGTCGGGGGCGGACGTGCTTCGCCGCGTGCGCGCGGACCCCGCGCTCGCCGGCCTGCCGGTGGTGCTCGGCGGCCGCTTCCGGGGCTCGCGCGCGGAACTGCTGGCGCTCGGCTACGACGAGGTGTTCCCGGTCGCCGCCGCGGATCCCGGGGGAGCCGTGGCGGCGCTGCGGGCGTACCTGGCCCGTCAGTCCAGGCGCTCGATGATCGTCGCGTTGGCGAGGCCGCCCGCCTCGCACATCGTCTGCAGGCCGTAGCGGCCGCCGGTCTGCTCCAGGACCGACAGCAGCGTCGTCATCAGCCGGGCGCCGCTGCCGCCGAGCGGGTGGCCGAGGGCGATCGCGCCGCCGTTGACGTTGACCTTCGCCAGGTCCGCCCCGAGCTCGGCCTGCCAGGCGAGCACCACGCTGGCGAACGCCTCGTTGACCTCGAACGCGTCGATGTCGCCCACCGAAAGCCCGGCCCGGGCGAGCACCTTGCGCGTCGCCGGGATGACGCCGGTGAGCATGTACAGCGGGTCGTCGCCGGCGACCGCGAAGCTGTGGATCCGCGCCCGCGGCCGCAGCCCGAGCGCCTTCGCCGTCTCGGCGCTGGTCAGCAGCAGACCGGCGGCGCCGTCGTTGATCGGCGACGAGTTCCCGGCCGTGACGTGCCAGCCGAGGTCCGGGAACCGCTGCTCCCAGACGTCGGCGCGGAACGCCGGCTTCAGCCCGGCCAGGATCTCCGGCGTCGTCGACGGCCGCACGGTTTCGTCGGTCGTGACGTCGAGCAGCACGCCGTCCGGCCCGGGTGCCTTGAGCGGCGCGACCTCGCCGGCGAACTTCCCGTCCGCCCAGGCGCGAGCGGCCCGCTGGTGGCTTTCCGCGGAGAACTCGTCCAGCTGGGCCCGGCTGAAGCCCCACTTCGCGGCGATCAGCTCCGCGCTGATGCCCTGCGGCACCAGGCCGTCGGGGTAGCGGGCGGCGACCTGCGTCCCGAACGGGTCGCGCCCGGCCACCTGGCTGCCCATCGGCACCCGGCTCATCGACTCGACGCCGGAGGCGATCACGACGTCGTACGCGCCGGCGATGACACCTTGGGCGGCGAAGTGGACGGCCTGCTGGCTGCTGCCGCACTGGCGGTCGACGGTGACCGCCGGGACCGACTCGGGCAGGCCCGCGGCGAGCGCGGCCCAGCGGGCGGTGTTCATGCTCTGCTCGCCGATCTGGCCGACGGCGCCGCTGATCACGTCGTCGATCCGGGCCGGGTCGACGCCGGTGCGCTCGACCAGCGAGCGGAGTGCGTGGGCGTGCAGGTCGACCGGGTGCACCCCGGCGAGGGTTCCGTTCGGCTTGCCCTTGCCGATGGGGGTCCGTACCGCGTCGACGATCACCGCGTCCGTCATCGTGTCTGCCTCCTCGCAGATCGGGGATGGTTTCGGTATACGCCGAGTAAGTTGGATTACACAACTCACCTGTACTTCAAGTCACACGCGACTGAAGTGCTAGGTTGGATTTTCAACCCCAGGGAGGTGGCATGACCCGGCGTGGCCGCGAATGCTCGGTGGCCGAGGCCCTCGAGGTCGTCGGCGAACGGTGGAGCCTGCTCGCGCTGCGGGAGATCATGCTGGGGGAGCGGCGGTTCAACCGGATCGCCGAGAACACCGGCGCCAGCCGCGACATCCTGGCCGCGCGGCTGCGCAAGCTCGTCGACGCCGGCGTGCTGGAAAAGCGCCGGTACGAGGACCACCCGCCGCGCTTCGAGTACTACCCGACGGAGGCCGGCCGGGCGCTGCAGCCGATCCTGCTCGGCCTGATGGCCTGGGGTGACAAGTACGTCCACCAGGGCGAACCGCCCACGCTCTGGCGCCACGCGTGCGGCGAGGTGCTGGCACCGGCGACCGTCTGCGCGCACTGCGGCGAGCCGGTCAACGCTTCGGGCACGCACGCGATCCGGCTGGGCGCCGTCCACTCCTGATCGACGCCACCAAGGCCTCCTCGCATCCCCCGCGAGGAGGCCTTTTTCGTGGGCGGGCGTTGACTTGAGACCCCCGTCACGGTAACTCTTGAACGAATCAGTGCAAGAACCTGACAACAGCACGAGAAATCACAGCAGACGTCAGGAAGATTCCGCCCAGCCCTCGACGAAGAGGTGCCCATGACGGCTGTTCCGTGCTGCCCGCGCGCGCCCCCGGACCCCGGTCCGCGCGTGCCCCCGTTCCCCGGTTCCCGCACGTCCCCGCGCCGGGATGTGCGTGCTCGACGTGTCTCCCTCCTCCCCGGATCAGAGGAAACCCATGAGAACGAAGCGACTTCTGTCGCGCGCGGCGACCTACGCCGCCCTGTCCCTCCTGCTCGCCACCCCCGCGGTGGCCGCGAGCGCCGCCCCGGCCGCGGCGCCCGCGCCCGCCGCTGTCGCCGCCGAGGCGGCCTCCGCGACCTACACCGCGAGCAGTCAGCTCGCCGGCTACCCCGTGTCCAACGTCGGCGACGGCAACCAGGCCTCCTACTGGGAAAGCACGAACAACCAGCTCCCGCAGTGGGTCCAGGCCGACCTCGGCGCGACCACCAACGTCGCCCAGCTGGTGCTGAAGCTGCCGTCGAACTGGGAGGCCCGCACCGAGACCTTCAGCGTCCAAGGCAGCACGAACGGCACCAGCTTCAGCGACCTGAAGGCCTCGGCCGGCTACCGCTTCGACCCCGCCACCGGCAACACGGTCACCGTGGACGTCACCGGCAGCACCCGGTACGTCCGGCTGAACGTCACGGCCAACACCGGCTGGCCCGCCGCACAGCTGTCGGAGTTCGAGGTGCACGGCCCGGCCGGCGGGGACACCCAGCCGCCGTCCGCGCCGGGCAACCTCGCCTACACGCAACCGGCGAGCGGCCAGATCCGGCTGACCTGGTCGGCCTCGACCGACAACACCGGGGTCGCCGGCTACGACGTCTACGCCAACGGCCAGCTCCGCGGCAGCGTCGGCGGGAACGTCCTGACCTACACCGACAACCAGCCGGACGGGACGACCGTCGCGTACTACGTGCGGGCGAAGGACGCCGCCGGCAACCAGTCGGGGAACAGCAACACCGTGACCCGCACCGGCACCCAGGCCGGGACGAACCTCGCGGTGGGCAAGCCGATCACGGCGTCCTCGACGGAGTTCACCTTCGTCGCGGCCAACGCCAACGACAACTCGACCAGCACCTACTGGGAAGGCGGCGGGGGCACCTACCCGAACCTGCTGACCGTCGCACTCGGCTCCAACGCCGACCTGAACCAGGTGGTCGTCAAGCTCAACCCCGACGCTTCCTGGGGGCCGCGCACCCAGACGATCGCGGTCGAAGGCCGTGACCAGAGCGGCACCGCGTTCACGACGCTGTCGGCCGCGCAGACCTACAGCTTCAGCCCGGCCACCGGGAACACCGTGACCATCCCGCTGAGCGGCCGGGCCGCCGACGTCCGCCTGCGCGTCACCGCGAACTCGGGTGCCGGCGGCGGGCAGGCCGCGGAGTTCCAGGTCTTCGGCGTCCCCGCGCCGAACCCCGATCTGACCGTCTCGGGCGTGTCCTGGTCGCCGCAGAACCCCGTCGAGACCGACGCGATCACCGCGTCGGCGACCGTTCGCAACGCCGGGACCGCGGCCTCGGGCGCGACGAACGTCAACCTCTACCTGGGCACCACCAAGGTCGGCACCGCGAACGTCGGCGCGCTCGCCGCCGGCGCTTCGACGACCGTGTCGGCGAACATCGGCACCCGCGACGCGGGCAGCTACCAGCTGACCGCCAAGGTCGACGAGGCCAACGCCGTCATCGAGCAGAACGAGGCCAACAACTCCTACACGAGCTCGACGGCCCTGGTCGTCAGCCCGGTGCAGAGCTCCGACCTCGTCGCGGCCACGGCGTGGTCGCCGGGCAACCCGTCCGCGGGCAACACGGTCACGTTCACCACGACCCTGCGCAACCAGGGCACGGTGGCCTCGGCCGCGGGAGCCCACGGCATCACCGTGACGATCGCCGACCAGAACGGCACCGTCGTCAAGACGCTCAGCGGCACCTACACGGGCGCCCTCGCCGCCGGAGCCACCGCCGCACCGGTGACCGTCGGCACCTGGACCGCGGCCAACGGCAAGTACACCGTCAAGACGGTCGTCGCGAACGACCCCAACGAGCTGCCGGTGAAGCAGGCCAACAACACCAGCACGCAGGCGCTGTTCGTCGGCCGCGGCGCGAACATGCCCTACGACATGTACGAAGCCGAAGACGGTGTCGTCGCCGGCGGCGCGTCCGTGGTCGGGCCGAACCGCACGATCGGCGACCTCGCGGGCGAGGCGTCGGGCCGCAAGGCCGTGACACTGAACTCGACCGGCTCGTCGGTGGAGTTCACCACCCGCGCGTCCACCAACACGCTCGTCACCCGGTTCTCCATCCCGGACTCGGCCGGTGGCGGCGGGATCAACTCCACGCTGAACGTCTACGTCGACGGCACGTTCCTCAAGGCCATCGACCTGACCTCGCACTACGCGTGGCTCTACGGCGCCGAAACCGGTCCGGGCAACTCGCCGGGCGCCGGGCCGCGCCACATCTACGACGAGGCCAGCATGATGCTCGGCACGACCGTGCCTGCCGGGCACAAGATCAAGCTGCAGAAGGACGCGGCCAACAGCACGAACTACGCGATCGACTTCGTGAACTTCGAGCAGGCCACCGCGGTCGCGAACCCCGACCCGGCGCACTTCGCGGTGCCCACCGGGTTCACGCAGCAGGACGTGCAGAGCGCCCTCGACAAGGTCCGCCAGGACACGACGCTCACCGGCGTCTACCTGCCGGCCGGGAACTACGCGCTGTCGAGCAAGCTGAACGTCTACGGCAAGGCCGTCACGGTCACCGGCGCCGGGCCGTGGTTCACGAAGTTCTCCGCGCCTTCGGGCCAGGAGAACAGCGACATCGGCATCGACGTGCAGTCGAGCGCGAACGGGTCGACGTTCAGCGGGTTCGCCGTGTTCGGCAACTACACCTCGCGCATCGACGGGCCCGGCAAGGTGTTCAACCTGACGAACGTCTCGAACCTGACGATCGACAACATCTGGGTCGAGCACCAGGTGGTCATGGTCTGGGGCACGAACGTGGACAACACCACGATCAAGAACTCCCGGATCCGCGACACCTTCGCCGACGGCGTCAACCTCACGAACGGGAGCACCGGCAACCACGTCACCAACAACGAGGCCCGGTCCACCGGTGACGACAGCTTCGCGCTGTTCACCGCCACGGACATCAACCAGGGCAACCAGTACGACAACGTGTTCGAGAACCTGACTTCGCTCACTCCGTGGCGCGCGGCCGGGCTGGCGGTCTACGGCGGGTACAACAACACCTTCCGGAACCTCTACATCGCGGACACGCTGACGTACTCGGCGATCACGATCAGCTCGCTCGACTTCGGCTACCCGTTCCTCGGGTTCGGGCCGCAGCCGACGACGGTCCAGAACGCCTCGCTCGTCCGGGACGGCGGCCACTTCTGGGGCCAGCAGACGTTCCCGGCGATCTGGATGTTCTCCGCGTCCAAGGAGTTCCGCGGCATCCGGGTGTCCGATGTGGATATCCAGAGCCCGACCTACAGCGGCATCATGTTCCAGACCAAGTACGACGGCACCACGCCGGAGCACCCGGTCGAGGACACCGTGCTGACGAACGTGTCGATCACCGGCGCCCACCGCAGCGGTGACCAGTTCGACGCCAAGTCGGGGATCGGGATCTGGGCCAACGAGCTGCCGGAACCGGGCCAGGGCCCGGCCGTCGGCTCGGCGACCTTCACCGGGCTGACGCTGAGCGACAACGACCAGGACATCCGCAACACGACGTCCACCTTCACCATCGTCCGCAACTAGCGGGGGAGCACAGGTGCCCGCCGGGAAGGCGTTTCCCGGCGGGCACCGCCGTGTCAGGATGACGCCGGAGGTGGTCGACGTGCGGATCCTGGTCACCGGTGGCACCGGGCAGCTCGGGTCGGCGGTCGTGGCGCGGCTGCGGGCGGCGGGCGAGGAGGTCCGGGTGCTGAGCAGGCGGGCCGGACCGGACGTCGTGCGGGGTGACCTGCGCACCGGACGCGGCATCGACAGCGCCGTGGCCGGCGTCGACGTCGTGGTCCACTGCGCCACCGACTACTTCGGGCGCGAGGCGGCGCTGGCCGCCACGCTGGTCGAAGCGGCGCGCTGGGCGGGTGTCGAGCACCTGGTCTACGTCTCGATCGTCGGCGTCGACCGCGTGCCGCTCGGCTACTACCAGGCCAAGCACGAGGCCGAAGAGCTCATCGCGTCTTCGGGCCTGCCGTACACGCTCCAGCGGGCGACGCAGTTCCACGGCCTGGTCCGGAAGCTCCTCGCGGGCGCGACCCGGCTGCCGGTGGTGCCCGTGCCGCGGATCTCGTTCCAGCCGGTGGACGTCCGGGACGTCGCCCGCCGGCTGGCGTCGCTGGCCCAGGAGGACCCGGCCGGCCGGGTGTCCGACTTCGGCGGGCCGGAGATCCTGACGGCGACGGAGCTGGCCCAGGCGGTCGGTGAGGCGAGCGGGCGGTTCCGCCGGATCGTTCCGCTGACGGTGCCGGGGGAGACGTTCCGGGCCTACGCCGACGGCGGTCACCTGGCGCCGGAACACCGTGACGGCAAGATCACCTTCGCGGAGTACCTCGCTCATATGTAATCGGATTAATTACGAAGAATCTTGACCTCGGATCCGGATAGGTCATATGTTTGGCGGGCTGCACGCCGGTCCCGCCTTCAACGCCGAACGGATCCGACATGTCGAACCCTCCCTCTCGCCGTACCTTCTTCAAGCTCGGTGGCGCGGTCGGCGCCGGGCTCGCCTTCAGTGGCGTTCCTGCTTTTGCCGCCAGTGCTGAGGTCCTGCGCCCGGCCGCCGCCGACCTCGTGCCGGACACGCGGGCGACGACGTTGTGGTACCCGGCTCCGGCAGCCGAGGACAAGATCATCGAGCAGGGCCTGCCGATCGGCAATGGTCGGATCGGTGCCCTCGTTGGCGGTGACCCGGCCGCCGACTTCCTCTACCTCGCCGACGCGTCGCTGTGGACCGGCGGCGCCAACGACGTCCTCGAAGACGACGGCCAGTTCCCCTACGAACGCGAGAAGTTCGGCACCCTCGGTCTGCTGGCGAAGCTGCGGATCTCGGTCCCCGCGCACACCGGCGTCACGGACTACCGCCGCACGCTCGACCTCAGCAACGGCGTCGTCGTGATCACCTACCGGCACCAGGGCGTGCGGTACCGCCGCGAGTACTTCGCGAGCCACCCGGACGACGTCGTGGTGATCCGGCTCAGCGGCGGGCCCGTCACCGGCTCGGTCACGCTGGAGCCCACCCGCGGCGAAACCACGGCCGGCCCGGCCGCGTTCACCGGCACCTTCGCCAACGGCTTGAAGTACGGGTGCACGGTGGCCGGCGGCACCACGTTCAGCGGCAGCCGGGACGTGGTCATCGTCTTCAGCGGCGGCACCAACTACGTGCCCGACGCGGCACGCGAGTTCCTCGACGCGTCCCTCGACCCGCTGGCGCTCGCGAAGCAGAAGGCGTCGAAGGCCCAGCGCGCCGGCGGCGGCGCGCTGCTGGCCACCCACGTCGCCGACTACCGGCGGCTCTACGACCGGATGACCGTCGACCTCGGGCAGTCGCCGCCGGCGAAGCGCGCGCTCGACACGTGGTCGCGGCTGCTGGCCCGGCACGACGACCCGGCGACCCCGGACCCCGAGCTGGAAGCGAGCTACCTGCAGTTCGGGCGGTACCTCACGATCACCGGCTCGCGCGACGGGCTGCCGATGGGCCTGCAGGGGTTGTGGCAGAACAACAACACGCCCGACTGGATGAGCGACTACCACACCGACATCAACCTGCAGATGAACTACTGGCTGGCCGACCGCGCGGCGCTGCCCGGGAGCTTCACTGCCCTGGCCGACTACTGCCTCGCGCAGCTTCCCGTGTGGACGGACAGCACGAAACGGCTGTTCAACGACCCGCGCAACCGGTTCCGCAACACCAGCGGCAGGATCGCCGGCTGGGCGATCGCGTTCTCGACGAACATCTACGGCGGCTCCGGCTGGTGGTGGCACCCCGGCGGCAACGCGTGGCTGTGCAACTCGCTGTGGGACCACTACGCGTTCACGCAGGACAAGGCCTACCTCGCGCGGATCTACCCGCTGCTCAAGGGCGCGGCCGAGTTCTGGGAAGCGCGCCTGGTCCCGATGACCGTCGACGGCCGCGAGGTGCTCGTCGACGACCACGACTGGTCGCCCGAACACGGCCCGCAGGACACCCGCGGCAACACCTACTCGCAGGAGATCGTCTGGGACCTGTTCGAGCACTACCGCGAAGCCGTCGTGGTCCTCGGGCGCGACCGCGCGTACGGCGACCGGATCGCGGGACTGCAGAAGAAGCTCTACCTGCCGAAGGTGAGCCCGACGACCGGCTGGCTGGAAGAGTGGATGTCGCCGGACAACCTCGGCGAGACGACGCACCGCCACCTGTCCCCGCTGATCGGCTTCTTCCCCGGCGACCGGATCGCCGCCGACACGGCGCCGCCGGAACTGCTCGACGGCGTCCGCGCGCTGCTGGTCGCGCGCGGGATGGACAGCTACGGCTGGGCGACCGCGTGGCGCTCGGCGTGCTGGGCGCGGCTCAAGGACGCCGACAAGGCGTACCAGCTGCTGCTCACGGTCCTGCGGCCGTCGGTCGCCAACGGCAACGGCACCGCGCCGAACTTCTTCGACATGTACAGCCAGGGCAGCTACACGATCTTCCAGATCGACGCGAACCTCGGCGCGCCGGCGGCGATGGCCGAGATGCTCGTCTACTCGCGGCCGGGCGTGCTGGAGCTGCTGCCGGCGCTGCCGTCGGCGTGGGCGCGGTCGGGCCGGGTGACCGGCATCGGCGCCCGCGGCGGCTTCGAAGTCGACCTGGCGTGGCGCGACGGGAAGGTGACGCGGGCCGTGGTCCGCAGTGTCGGCGGGACCCGGACGGAGGTGCGGGCCGGTTCCTGGCGCCGCGCGATCACCCTGCGGCCGGGGCAGTCGGTCACGGTCCAGCCAAGTTGAGGCGTAACCTCCGGAAACTGATGTAGTGTTCAATCACTTTCTTCGGACCGGAGGTTCACCGTGAACGTCGTCCTGTGGGTCGTGGCGGGTCTGCTCGCCGCCCTGTACCTCGCCGCCGGCGGCATGAAGCTCGCGACGCCACGGGAGAAGCTGCTGGAAAACCCGAACATGGGCTGGACTGCGGACTTCTCCAACGCGGGCGTGAAGGCGATCGGCGCCGTCGAGATCCTCGGCGCGCTCGGGTTGATCCTGCCGTGGGCGCTCGGCATCGCCCCGGTGCTGACGCCGCTGGCCGCCACCGGACTGGCGGTGATCCAGATCGGTGCGATCATCGTGCACGCACGGCGCAAGGAGACCAAGGCGCTGCCGATGAACGTCGTGCTGCTGGTGCTGGCGGCGTTCGTGGCGGTGGGCCGGTTCGCCGGCTGAGACTCTCGGAGGATCGATGACGCTTCCCGCTCACACCGATCACGGCGGTGCCGGGCCGGTGGTCGTGCTGCTGCACAGCTTCCTCATGGACGGCGGCATGTTCGCCCCGCAGCTCGCGGCCCTCGACGGCTTCCGCTGCGTCACGGTCGACGAGCGCGGCCACGGCGGCACGCCCGCCACCGGGCCGTTCGACTACGGGGACGTCGCCCGCGACGTCCTCGGTGTGCTGGACCACCTCGGCGTCGAGCGCGCGGCGGTGGTCGGGACCAGCCAGGGCGGGTTCGTCGCGCTGCGGATGGCGCTGCTGGCGCCGTCGCGGGTGTCCGCGATCGCGGTGCTCGGCACGTCGGCGGCCGCGGAGGACCCCGCCGTCGCCGCCGGGTACCGCGCGGTGCTCGACGCGTGGGTCAGCGGAGGAGCGCCGCCGGAGGTGCTGTCCGGCGTTGCCCGGATCTGTTTCGGCGACTTCGACGCCTCGGCGGACGAGAAGCGGTGGGCGTCGGTGCCTCCGGCGCAGCTGACGCTGACGATGGGCGCGCTCGTGGACCGCGACGAGGTGCTCTCGCGGGCCGGGGAGATCGCGTGCCCGGCGCTGGTGCTGCACGGCTCGGCCGACCTCGCCTACCCGGTCGAGCGGGCGGCGGAACTGGCGGACGCGCTGCCCGCGGCCGAGCCCCTGGTCGTCGTCGACGGCGGTGCCCACTTCCTGAGCTACACGCACGCCGAGGCGGTCAACCCGGCGCTGAAGCGGTTCCTCGCCGCGCACGCCTAGCAGTTCGCCGCGGAGCTGTGGCGCACCTCCACCCGCCGGGGCGAGAACAGGCCCGCCCACAGCGCCGTCCAGTGGCGAGGTGCTTCGCGCCGCCGCCGGACGGGCTGGGGCGGCCCGGCCCGGTACTCCATTTCCACCCGTACCCAGTCGTAGATCCAGTCGCCGCGCATGGTCGCTTCCTCACGTAGGTCTTCCGATGGACTCCACGTTCGTCCTGAGGGGACCGTCGCCGCATGGGGTGAACGCGCACTCCGCGGCGCGGCGATCCCTTATTAGGCTGAGGTGCGTGCCCGCGACCACTTACCTCTTCGTGCCCGGTGACCGGCCCGACCGCTTCGGCAAGGCCGTGGCGAGCGGCGCCGACGTGGTGATCCTGGACCTCGAAGACGCCGTCGCCCCGGCGGACAAGGACACCGCCCGCGCGGCGGTCGCGTCCTGGCTGGAGACCGGCCGGGCGGCGGTCCGGATCAACGCCCCCGGCACGCCGTGGTTCGAGGCCGACGCCACCCTGGTGACCGCGCGCGGCGTCCCGGTGGTCGTGCCGAAAGCCGAAGCGCCCGGCGTGCTCGCCGGCTTCCGCGAGGTCGTGGCGCTCGTCGAGACCGCGCGGGGCGTCGAGAGCGCGGGAGAGCTGGCCGCCGTCCCGTCGGTGACGCGGCTGGCGTTCGGCAGCGTCGACCTGGCCGCGGAGCTCGGCGTCGCCCCCGAGGACCCGGAGCCGTTCGCCTACGCGCGTTCGCGGCTGGTGATCGCGTCGGCGGCGGCCGGGCTGGCCCCACCGGTGGACGGCGTCACGACCGACTTGCGCGACGACGAGCGGCTCGCGGCCGACGTCCGGTACGCCCGCCGGCTGGGCTTCGGCGGGAAGTTGTGCATCCACCCGCGTCAAGTCGAGCCGGTCCGGGCCGGGTTCGCGCCGACGGAGGCCGAACTGGAGTGGGCTCGCCGGGTCGTGACGGCGGGGGAGTCGGTGTCCACTGTGGACGGGTCCATGGTGGACAAGCCGGTGCTCGCCCGCGCCCGCCGGATCCTCGGGGACTGAGGCAGGTCCGGAAAGCACCGGTTCCGCGGTGCCCGCATCCACCTGTGCGACCTGACGGGCCTCGAGGCCGGGGCGTCCTAGGGGCGTCGGCCGCCGAAGGTGCGGCGCAAGTCGTCCACCCAGGCGTTCGGGTTCTCCCACGGGATGAAGTGCCCGCCGCGGTCGTGCGCGGTGACGTTGACGTGGTTGAACCACGCCGCCTGCGGGCCGTTCTCGAACGCCCGGACCCGCTCGTCGGCCGTGTGGATGCCGGGCGGGTTCTCGTACGTGACGAACGTGAGGCCCGTCGGCGCTTCCACCCGCGGCGTGCGGTCGTGGGACGGCGTCCACGGGTAGCGGTTGGCGTTGGCGTAGTAGCGCATCGACGTGGCGATCGAGTTGGTCGCCCAGTAGATCGTGGCGTGGGTGAGCAGGTCGTCCTTCGTGAAGACGGACTCGACGTCACCGCCGTTGTCGCTCCACGCCGTCCAGCGCTCCAGCAGCCACGCGAGCAGGCCGGCGGGGGAGTCGCTGAGCCCGTGCGCCAGGGTGGCGCCGTCGAGCATGTGCACCGTGAGGTGGGCCGCCGACCGGTGGTCCAGCTCGACGATCCGGGCGCGGACGTCGGCGGGCTGGTCGTCGGTGAGGGGCCGGTTGCGGGTGAAGCTCCAGGCCCGGGGACCGGTGAAGAAGTCGAGCGGCAGCCCCGAGCCGATGTGGATGCCGTACAGCTCGCCGGCGTACTTGTGGCCGAGCTGGCTGGTGACGATCCCGCCGATGTCGCAGCCCGCGGCCGCGTACTTCGCGTAGCCCAGCGTCTCGGTCATCAGCGTGTGCCAGAGGTCGGACACCTTCCAGAAGTTGACGTCCGGGAAGCCGGTCAGCGGGCCGGGGAACCCGAACCCGGGCAGCGACGGCACGATGACGTCGAACGCGTCGGCGGGGTCGCCGCCGGACGCGGCCGGGTCGGCCAGGGGGTCGATCACCTTCGACCAGTGCCAGAACGTCCACGGCCAGCCGTGGGTCAGGATCAGCGGGATGGGACGCGGGCCGCGGCCGGGCTTGCGCAGGAAGTGCACCGGGACCCCGTCGACGGTCACTTCGTGGTGCTCGTAGGCGTTGATGGCGGCCTCGGCTTTGCGCCAGTCGAAGCCGTCACGCCAGTAGGCGACCAGCTCGCCGAGGTAGCCGGCCGGGACGCCGTAGGACCAGTCCTCGTTGCCCTCGTCCACCGGCGCGCGGGTGAGCGCGAGCCGGGCGCGCAGGTCGTCGAGGACCGTGCCGGGCACGTGGATCGGCTTGGGCGCCAAGGGAAAGGCGGTCATGCCGGCCATTCTCGCAGAACGCCGCCGGCAAGATCACCCGATTTACACGACCCCCCGGCGGCGCAGTTCCGCCGCGTCGAACCCGCATTCCGCGAGCACCGCGTCGGTGTGCTCGCCCAGCGCCGGCACCGGATCCATCCGCGGCGCCCGGCCCGCGACGGTGATCGGCGGCAGCGTGGCCCGGACCGGCCCGCCCGGCGTCGCCACCTCGGCGAACCGGTCGCGCGCGGTGAGCTGCGGGTGCGCCAGGACGTCCGGCAGGTCGCGGCGGCGCGCGTGCGCGATCCGGCCCCGGCGCAGCCGCGCCTCCAGTTCAGCGCCGGTCAGCCGCGCGAAGATCGCGTCGATCTCGCGTTCCAGCTCCGGCCGGTGGGCGACGCGGGCGCTGCCGGTGGCGTACCGCTCGTCGGTGACCCATGCCGGCCGTTCGACGGCGTGCTCGCAGAACGCCGCCCACTCGCGTTCGTTCTGCACCGCCAGCACGACTTCGGTCCCGTCGCCCGCGGCGAAGGTGCCGTAGGGCGCGATCGCCGGGTGGCTCGTCCCGGTGCGCGGCGGGGGCGTGCCGCCGTAGCCGGCGTAGTAGAGCGGGAAGCCCATCCACTCGACCAGCGAGTCGAACAGGCTGATCTCCAGCTCGGTGCCCCGACCGGTGCGTTCCCGGTCGTAGAGCGCGGACAGGATGCCGGAGAACGCGTACATCCCGGCGCCGATGTCCGCGGCCGGGATGCCGCTCTTGGCCGGCTCGCTCTCCGTCCCCGTCACCGACACCAGGCCGGCTTCGGACTGGATGAGCAGGTCGTACGCCTTCGCGTCACGGTACGGCCCGCTCGAGCCGTAGCCCGACACCGAGCACGTGATCAGCCGGGGCCGCGACGCGCGGATCGCCGCCGCCCCGAGCCCGAGCCGGTCCGTGACGCCGGGGGCGAAGTTCTGCACGAACACGTCGGCGCGGTCGAGCAAGGCCGCCATCACCGGCGCCGCGGCGTCGCTCTTGAGGTCGAGCGTGACGCTCTCCTTGGACCGGTTCAGCCAGACGAAGTGGCTGGACTGGCCGTGCACGGTTTCGTCATAGGCGCGGGCGAAGTCGCCCGTGCCCGGCCGCTCGACCTTGACCACCCGGGCCCCGAGGTCGGCGAGGTGCCGGGTGGCCAGGGGCGCGGCGACGGCCTGTTCGCAGGACACGACGGTGACGCCGTCGAGGGGCAGGGAGCGCATGGCCGCATCCTGCCACCCGGGTCAGACCGCCCGGGCGATCGCGATGTTCCCGGCGAGCCGCTCGCCGGCCTCGTAGATCATGTACTCGCGGCCCTGGTAGGTGCCGAAGCTGGGCGCCGCGGACCGCCCGTTGTCCGGCGCGCCTGCGAGCGGCGTGTGGAAGACGCCGAGGTGGTTGCGCTTCGAGAAGTCGTTGCCGACCTCGGTGATCATCAGCTTCCCGCCGTGTGCGATGTCGGTGTTGTAGACGACGTAAGTGCTGTTGTTGCGGTACAGCAGGTGCGGGCCGCCGATGTCGTTCGCGCCGACGTCGGTGTGGCGCACGAGCGGCGTCTGCGAGAACGTCCAGTTCAGCGCGTCGGGCGACCAGCCCCAGCCGATGTCGCGGTGGTTGGTCGTGTTGTTGAGCATGAACACCATGACGTACCGGGCGTTCTTCGCCGGCAGGTCCTGGCGGAAGACCCGGGCGTAGGACGTCTCGGTGGTGCCGGCGGGCTGCAGCCGCGTCGAGAGGACTTCCTTTTCGTAGGTGAAGTGGATGCCGTCGGCGGAGCTGGCCAGCCGGGTGACGGTGTTCTCGCCGTGGAAGTAGAGGTAGATCCGGTTGACGTCGTCGTTCCACAGAGCGTGCGGCGAGGAGACGTGGCTGACGGAGTACTCGCCGGGCCAGGAGTTCTTGATGATCGGGTTGCCCGCGTACTCGGTGAACTCCTCGTCGAGGGAGTTCGCGTACGCCAGGCAGATCCCGCCCGGGGCGTCGTGGGGCGCGTAGTAGAGGTAGTACGCGGCGAGCGCGTTCGGGATGCGGCCCTTCGTGCCGCGGACGCAGGGGAAGATCAGCTCGCCGGTCGGGTTGTAGCGCAGCTTGCTCTTGACGAGGGCGAGCCGCTGGTAGCGGTAGTCCGGGAAGCCGGCGGGGGCCGCGGTGGCGGTCGTGGGCAGCAGTGCGCCCGCGCCGAGCGCGGCGGCGCCGGCCAGCAGGCCGCGTCGGGTGAGGGTCATGACCGCTCCTTCGGGGTCCGGTGTGGCGGCGACGGTGTCACGGCCGGACGGGCCGGAGCAAGGGAGTAATACGTATTAGTACGGTCGGGACAGGTTTGCTGCAGTTTCGGGCAAAACCGTTGACTCCCCGCCGAGGGCGGTCGCAGGCTGGATCGGATCGGCAGACTCCGAGCGAGGTGGCGATGGGCAAGGTCCGGCAGGCCGACATCGCGCGCGTGGCGGGGGTTTCGCAGGCGACGGTGTCGGTGGTGCTGGGCGGCAACCGCGCCGGGGTCCGGCTCTCGGAGCGGACGCGGCTGCGCGTGCTGGAGGCGGCCGAGCGGCTGGGGTACCTGCCCGACCCGGTGTCTTCGCGGTTGACCTCCGCGCGCAACGACCTGCTCGGCGTGTACGCGTTCACGCCCGCGTTCCCGGACGTCGCCGACGGGTACTACCCGATCCTGGCCGGCGTCGAGGCCGAGGCGGCCGCGCTCGGCAAGGACCTGATCATGTTCACGGCGTCGAGCGCGGCACCCGACCGGATCCGCCGCACCCGCCTCGCCGACGGCTGCCTGTTCCTCGGCCGGCACGTCCCGGTGGACGCGCTCGCCGGCCTGCTGCACGCGGGTTTCCCGATCGTCTACATCGGACGGCGGACCGAGATGGGCGGCCGCATCCCGCACGTGGGCGCGGACTACGTGTCGGCGTCGGCGGAGGTGATCACGCGGCTGGCGCGGGCGGGGCACCGCCGCGTCCGGTACCTGCGCGAGCCGGACGAGGCCCCTTCGTCGGGCGACCGCGAACGCGGGGTGCGGGGTGCGGCGGCCGACGCGGGAGTGTCCCTGGCCGTGACCCGCACCGACGGTACGGACCTCGCCCCGGCGACGATCGCGGGCTGGCTGGCCGACGGCGTCACGGCGCTGGTGGTGGAGGAGACCGACACGTTCGCGGTGTTCGACGCGGCTCACCGGGCTTTGCGCGCGGCGGGGATTTCCGTACCGGGGGACATCTCGCTGGCGGTGCTGGGACGGCCGCCGGGCGGAGCGCCGGGGCCGGTGGTCAGCGGGTTCGAGGTGCCGAGGCGGGCGCTGGGCCGCGCGGCGGTGCGGCTGCTGGCGTCCCTGGTCGAGCCGGGGACGGGGGAGCCGCCGCACCGCTTGCTGCCGTGCCCGCCGGTGCCGGGCGAGACGATCGCGACCGTCGCCTGACCGTCAGCGCGGCACCACCGAGAACCGCCGCAGCTCCAGCGCCGGGTTCTTCGCCCGCACCTCGGCGATCCGCTCGGCGGACACCTCGCCGACGGCGACTCCCGTCTGCTCGCCGAGCGACGTGACGACCACGCCCATCGGGTCCACGAGCATGCTGGTGCCCGATCCCGTCGGCGCGGCCTGGCCCGCCGCGGCGACGTACAGCGTGTTCTCGATCGCGCGGGCGCGGATCAGCGTGCTCCAGTGGTACTCCTTCAGCGGCCCGGGCACCCACTCGGCCGGCAGGAGCACGACGTCGGCGCCCGCGTCCGCCAGCCGCCGCGTGACCTCGGGAAAGCGCAGGTCGTAACAGGTCTGCAGCCCGAACCGGAGGCCGTCGACCTCGAACGTCTCCGGGTCGGTGAGCTCGCCCGCGCGGACGACGTCGGACTCGCGGAAGCCGAACGCGTCGTAGAGGTGGATCTTGCGGTAGCGCGCGGCCACCCCGTCCGGACCGGCCGCGACGAGCGTGTTGGAGATCCGCGATCCGTCGAGGCGTTCGTTCATGCCGCCGACGATCGTGACGCCCCGGGCGGCGGCCAGCGAGAGCAGGCCCGTCACGAACTCGCCGTCGAGCGCCTCGGCGGAGTCGACGAACCGCCGGTCCATCGCCGGGACGGTGAACATCGCGTACTCGGGCAGCACGACCACCCGCGCGCCGCGGTCGGCCGCGTCGCCGACCAGTTTCGTGATCAGCGTCAGGTTGGCGGCTTTGTCGTCGCCGGGCGCGTACTGCGCCAGTGCCACGTGCGTCATGCGGTTTCCTTCCGGGGAGCGGCGGGCATGCGGTCGAGCTTGCCGAGCACGACCGTGTAGCAGAAGATCCCGGCGAGCAGCACCACGCCGGTGACCAGGAACGCGCCGGCGAACGAGCCGGTGACGTCGACGACGGCGCCCGTCACGATCGGCGCGGCGATGCCGATCATGTTGGCGACGAAGTTGACCAGCCCGCCGAGGGTGCCGGAGCAGCCCTCCGGCGCGATGACCGCGACGATGCTGGACCCGGCGGGCACCGACACGGCGAGCCCGGCGGCGCCGATCGACAGGAACACCAGGGCCACCGCGACGGATCCGGCGTAGGCGGCGCCGGCGACCGACAGCGAGACCAGCATGCTGACGACCAGCACGATCCGCCGTGCCTTGGTCTCGTCGCCGCTGCGGGCGATCAGCCGGTCCAGCACGATGCCGCCGACGAGGAACTGCGCGAGCACCGCGACCAGCCACGGGATCATCGTGTAGAAGCCGCCGGCCAGCAGCTTCACGCCGAACTGCTTCTCCAGGTAGCCCGGGAGCCAGGTCAGCAGCACGTAGTAGGCGTAGGTGTAGGACGCGTACCCGAGCGCGAGGCCCCACGTCTTGCGGCGGCGCAGCAGGTGGCCGAGGCCGGCGAGGGAACTGGGCCTGGGCGCGTCTTCGTCGTCCGCGCCGCCCTCGCGCAGGTACGCGAACTCCTCGGGCGACAGCCGGCCGCGTTCGAGGGCCTGCTTCGGCGTCAGGTAGAGCAGCCACCACACGAGCAGGTAGCCGAGGCTGAGGATGCCGGTGAAGACGAAGGCCGCGTGCCAGCTGAACACCGTCACGAGGAACGCCATCACCGGGATGCCGAGGACGTTGGAGATCTTGGCGCAGCCGTCGAAGACCGCGGTCGCGCGGCCGCGCTCGGAGCGCGGGAACCACTGGCCGATCGCCTTCCAGCCCGCCGGGATCGTGGGTGCCTCACCGAAACCGAGCACCAGCCGCGAGACCAGGAGCAGGCCGAGCCCGCCCGCCGACGCCGTCAGGAACGACGCGATCGCCCACAGGGCGGCGGCCGCGCGGTTGACCCAGCGGACGCCGATCCGGTCGAGGATCGCGCCGATCGGCAGCTGCAGCACCGCGTACGTCCAGAGGAACGCCGAGGCGACGACACCGAGCTGGGCCGCGCTGAGGTGGAACTCCCGCATCATCTCGGGCCCGGCGATGGACAGGTTGACGCGGTCGACGTAGTTGACGAACGACCCGACACCGAGCACGCCGGCGATTGTCCACCGGGTCCGGCCCGCGGTGCGGGTCTTCGTCTTCTCCGCGGTCGTCATCGCGCCTGCTTCGCGAGGGACGTGGTCTCCTCGAAGGCCGCGGTCAGGCCGGCGATGAGCGCGCCGTGCTGCATGGTCAGCGCGAGCTGGCCGGCGCCGTGGGTGAGCGCGAACTCCTTCTCCTCGCGGCTCCACGCGGGCAGCACCCACGGCTTCCCGGCTGCCCGGGCCGCGTCGGCGACGCGCTTCAGATCGGCGAAGTCGCCTTCTTCCCGCGTGTACGCCCCGCGTTCGCGGCGCAGCGAGAGATCGGACGGCCCGACGAAGACACCGTCCACTGTGTCCAGTGCGAGGATCTCGGCGACGTCCTCGAGCGCGCCGGCGTCCTCGATCATCGGCAGGCAGCGGGTGCCGCGGTCCTGGGCGGTGACCCACTCGTCGGTGAAGCCGCGGTAGCCGGTGGTGCGCCCGCCGGCGAAGCTGCGGTCGCCCAGCGGCGGGAACTTCGCGAACGCCGTGACGGCCTTGGCGTGCGCCGCGTTCTCGACGTGCGGGATGACCACGGCGTCGGCGCCGAAGTCGAGGGCCTGCTGGATCGGGCCGCGCTCCGGGCCGAGGACCTTGGCGAGCACCTCCAGGCCGAGGGCGCGCAGGAACGGGACGAACCGCTCGAGGTCGGCCAGGTCGAACGCGCCGTGCTCGATGTCGAGGACGGCGGCGCCGTAGCCGATCCCGCGGGCGATCTCGGCCGCGGGATGCGAGGGATCGGAGAGCCAGACGGCGTAGCGCCGGTCGGCGGGGACTGAGGACATCGGGGAACCTCCTGCGCACTCACGACGGTAGCTCCGGTCGTTGTGTGCACCGTGTATACACGATGGATATCTGTCGGTCCAGACGCTAAGCTGGCGGCCTACGAGGGGAGACGCATGACGACCAGTGCACCGGCCGGGCCGGCGCGGGACCGCGTGTACGCCTGGCTGCGCGACGGGATCATCGCGGGCGATCTCGAAGGCGGCCGGTTCCTGGACGAGCAGTGGGTGTCCGGCGTGGTCGGGGTGTCCCGGACACCGGTCCGCGAGGCGTTCCACCGCCTGGAGGCCGAGCGCTTCATCAGCCTGCTGCCCCGCAAGGGCGCGCAGGTCCGCACGGTCACCGCGCGCGAGCTGGCGGAGGTCTACCAGAGCCGCCGGCTGATCGAGGGGCACGCGATCGGCGAGGTCTGCGCGGCCCGGGCGGGCGCGCCCGCGGAGATGGCCGGGCTGATCGAGGAGATGGACCGCGCCGGGAAGGCCCGCGACTGGTTCGCGGTGTCCGGCCTGGACCGTTCGTTCCACCGAGCGATCGTGCGGGCGGCGGGCAATTCGGTGCTGACCGAGCTGTACGACACGCTGCGCTCGCGCCAGCAGCGGGTCGCGGTGCGGGCCCTGGAGGCCCGGCCCGAGCGGCTGCCGGTGATCGACGCCGAGCACCGCGCCCTGGTGGCGGCCCTGGACGCGCACGACGCCGAGGAGGCGCTGCGGATCCTCAACCAGCACCTGCGTCCGGTGTCCGAAGTGGTCTCGGCCCTCGACCGCGGCTGATCCCGCCGGGGTACTAGCCTGTCCGCGCATCGACGGCGGACAGGAGCGCGCGCGTGGGAACCCGGAGAACCGCAGGTGCGGGGCGCGTGGCCCGCACGGGACTGCTCGCCGCGGCGAGCGCGACGCTGCTGCTGGGCCCGGCCGCCTGCACCGCGGAAACCGTGGGGACCGGGGTGCCGGCTCCCGCGGCGCTCTCGTCGGCGGTCACGTCGGCCGGTGAGGTCGCCGCGAGTGCCGCACGGACCCCGGAAGCGGCGGTGACCGGCTGGGTCACGCAGATCCTGAAGGAGGACTACGCCGCGGCCTGCCGATCGAGCGCGGCGGGCACGCCGGATCCGGAAAAGCTGTGCGCGAGCGACGGCAAGGCCGTGAAGACGCTCGGGAAGCTGCACGAGGCCTGGGCGAAGCCGGGCGTCGACACCGGCGCGGCGGTGGAAACCGAGCGTGTCGAGGTGACCGGGGACACCGCGACCGCGCCGGACACCTCGATCAAGATCGGCGGCAAGTCGCTGCGCGAGCTCGAGCTCGTCGGCTCGTCCGGGGACACCAGCTCGTTCCGGCTGACCTTGAAACTCACGAAAAAGGACGGCGCCTGGTACGTGAGCGACTTCGAACTGGCGGTGTGACCGGCGCCGGCCCCACCAGGCGCGCGGCCAGCGGTATCGGCCCCGCGAATGATAGGAATGGCCGGTGACCGAACCGAACCTGATCGAAGCCGCCGCGGCCGAGGCCGTCACGCTGACCAGCGAGCTCATCCGCATCGACACGACCAACACCGGCGATCCCGACACGCTGGTCGGCGAGCGGGCGGCGGCGGAGTACGTGGCGGAGAAGCTGACCGACGCCGGCTACGAGATCACCTACGTCGAGTCGGGTGGGAAGAACCGGCACAACGTCATCGTGCGGCTGGAAGGCGCCGACCGGTCCCGGGGCGGGCTGCTCATCCACGGCCACCTCGACGCTGTCCCCGCCGACGCTTCGGAGTGGTCGGTCCACCCCTTCTCCGGCGCGGTCCAGGACGACTACGTCTGGGGTCGCGGCGCGGTCGACATGAAGGACATGTGCGGCATGGCGCTCGCGCTGGCCCGGCATTACAAGCTGAACAACGTCGTGCCGCCGCGTGACCTCGTCTTCGCCTTCCTCGCCGACGAAGAGGCCGGCGGCAAGTACGGCGCCCAGTGGCTCGTCGAGCACCGCCCCGAGCTGTTCGAGGGTGTCACCGAGGCGATCAGCGAGGTCGGCGGGTTCTCGATCACGCTCAAGGACGACGTCCGCGCGTACCTGATCGAGACGGCCGAAAAGGGCATCCGCTGGATGAAGCTGCGCGTGCGCGGCACGGCGGGCCACGGCTCGATGATCCACCGCGACAACGCCGTGACGAAGCTGTCCGAGGCCGTCGCCAAGCTCGGCAACCACCGCTTCCCGCTGGTGCTCACCGACTCCGTGAAGGAGTTCCTCGCCGGCGTCACCGAGATCACCGGCTGGGACTTCCCCGAGGACGACCTCGAGGGCTCGGTCGCCAAGCTGGGCAACATCTCCCGGATGATCGGCGCGACCCTGCGCGACACCGCGAACCCGACGATGCTCACCGCCGGGTACAAGTCGAACGTCATCCCGTCGGTCGCCGAAGCCGCCGTGGACTGCCGGATCCTGCCGGGTCGTCTGGAGGCGTTCGACCGCGAGCTCGACGAGCTGCTCGGGCCGGACATCGAGAAGGAGTGGATGGAGCTCCCGCCGGTCGAGACGACGTTCGACGGCGCTCTCGTCGACGCCATGACCGCCGCGGTGCTCGCCGAGGACCCGGGTGCGAAGACGTTGCCGTACATGCTTTCCGGCGGTACGGACGCGAAGTCCTTCCAGGAACTGGGCATCCGCAACTTCGGCTTCGCGCCGCTCAAGCTGCCGGCCGACCTCGACTTCTCGGCGCTGTTCCACGGCGTCGACGAGCGCGTCCCGGTCGAGGCGCTGAAGTTCGGCACCCGCGTGCTGGACCGGTTCCTGCGCACCAGCTGATGACCGCGTTCGCACTCGCCGACGGCACGTCCCTGCAGGTGGTGCGCAGGGGCGACCCGGCCGCGCCGGTCACCGTGGTGTTCGTCCACGGCTACGCGCTCGACCAGTGCAGCTGGGGCCGGGTCGCGCCGCTGGTGCCGGACGCCGCCGAGGGGCCGGTGGCCGTGGTGACCTACGACCAGCGCGGCCACGGCGGGTCGGGGCGGGCGCGGCGCGGTACCGCGACGATGGCGCAGCTCGGCGACGACCTCGCGGAGCTCCTCGAGCGCGAAGTCCCGGCGGGCCGGGTGGTCCTGGTGGGGCACGACATGGGCGGCCTGGCGATCATGTCGCTGTCCCAGCGGCACCCGGCGTTGTTCGAAGCGCGCGTGTCAGGGCTGGTGCTGCTGGCGACGTCGTCGGGGACGCTCGCCACCGAGGTCTCGGCGGCCTGGCCGAACGCGCTGGGCAAGCTGGCCCGCGACCTCGAAGCGGTGCTCGGCTCGAAGCTGTTCGGGGTGGTGCGTGAGCACACGAGCCGGGCGGTCAGCGCGGGCCTGCGGTGGTGGCTCTTCGGCGACGACCCGGACCCGGAGCTGGTCGAGCTGACCGTGAAGATGATCCGCGGCAACTGGCCGCACACCGTGTCGCTGTTCCGCCCGGCGCTGGACGCCTACGCCCGGGACGCGGCGTTGGCCCAGGTCAGCGGCCTGCCGGTGACGGCGATCGTGGGGGAGCGGGACCGGATCGTCCGCGCGTCCGACGTCGAGGAGTGGGTCGGCGGCCTCGACGACGGGACGGCGGTGGTGCTGCCCGGCGTCGGCCACGTCGTGCCGCTGGAGGCCGCGGCGCAGGTGCTGCCGCGGGTGGTCGCGCTGGTCAACGCCGGTTACCGACAAGACGAGAGTTCTTGACAAGTTCTTTGTTCGGCTGGATGCTGGGCGTATGTTCTCCGTGGCGGTGATCGAAGACCCGGCCGCGGCCGAGGTGTCGCTGGACCCGATCCGCGCCCGGCTGCTGGCCGAACTGGCGGAGCCGGCGTCGGCGACGATGCTGGCCGCGCGTGTCGACCTGCCGCGTCAGAAGGTCAACTACCACCTGCGGGCGCTGGAAGCGCACGGGCTGGTGGAGCTGGTCGAAGAGCGGCGCAAGGGCAACGTCACCGAGCGGATGATGCGGGCGACGGCGTCGTCGTACGTGATCTCGCCGGCCGCCTTGGCCGCCGTGCAGCCGGATCCGGCCCAGTCGCCGGACCGGCTTTCGGCCCGGTGGCTGCTCGCCGTCGCCGGCCGGCTGGTGCGTGACGTCGGCGTGCTGATCACCGGCGCGGCCAAGGCCGAGCGGCGCGTCGCGACCTTCGCGCTCGACGGCGAGGTCCGGTTCGCCTCCGCGGCCGACCGCGCGGCGTTCGCCGAGGAGCTCGCCACCGCCGTCACGACCCTGGTCGGCAAGTACCACGACGAAACGGCCGAAAAGGGCCGCCCGCACCGGGTGGTCGTCGCCGTCCACCCGAGCGTCCCGGAGGAGACCGCCAGTGGGGCATGAGTTCGAAGCGACCGACGTCGCCGAGGTCGACGCGACGCCGGAGCAGGTGTGGGACGCCATCGCGACCGGCCCGGGCATCGACTCGTGGTTCATGGGCCGCAACGAGGTCGAGGGCGGCACCGGCGGCGTGGTCCGCGGCGCGTTCGGCGGGTACAAGCCGGAGTACCGGATCCGGGAGTGGGACCCCCTGGAAAAGCTCGTCTACGGCAGCGATCCCGCGCCGGACGGGCGGAAGATCGCGTATGAGTTCCTCATCGAGGGCCGGGCCGGCGGGAGCACGGTGCTCCGCTGCGTCACCAGCGGCTTCCTGCCCGGCGACGACTGGGAGGACGAGTTCGAGGCGATGACCACGGGCAACGAGCTGTTCTTCCGCACGCTCGTCGAGTACGTGACGCACTTCGCCGGGCGCGCGGCGGTCCCGGTGACGGCGTTCGGGCCGCCGGTGGGGGACTGGCCCGCCGCCTGGGCCCGGCTCGGCACGGCGCTGGGGCTGTCGTCACGGCCCGCCGAGGGCGACCGCGCCCTCGACGGCGTCGTCTACGCGGCCAACGACCAGACGGTCGGCATCCGGACGGCGGACGCGATGCTCCGGTTCATCAAGGGCTTCCACGGCCCGCTGGTCGCGTCCCACCACGTCTTCACCCCGGGCGCGGACGCCGAGACCGAGGAGAAGACCTGGAGCGACTGGCTGACCCGCGTCTTCGACTAGGTCGGGAGCGCGCCCGGGAGGCTTTCCTTCGTCTTCTTGCGGCGCAACCAGACCCTGCGCGTGCCGTCGGCGTAGAGCCGGACCGTGCGCAGTTCCCAGCCCGCGAACTCCGCGTGGATGGAGAGCTGGATCGCCGCCGCGCGCCGGGACACGCCCGGGGGGAGGTGCAGGCGGCGATACTCCCAATCCCCTTCGACCACCGCCTCGCTGACCGTCGTCATGGCTGGATCACCTGGGTCCCTTCTCCGGCGGCCGAGCCGATGACCACCCGGCCGCTCTTTTCGTCCACCCCGACCGAGTCCGGCTGGCGCACGGTGGGGAACCGGTACTTCTCGACGGGCTCGCCGCCGCGGACGTCGAACCCCACCACCTCGTTGCGTTCGGTGAGCGTCACCCAGGCCAGGCTCCGCTGCGCGTCGTAGGCGATCCCGTACACGCCGCCCGGCACCGGGTAGCGCTGCCGCATGATCAACGGCGAAGCGGTGAACGCGATCAACGCGCCCGCGCGCGCGTCCGTCACCAGCACCCGCCCGTAGGAGTCCGCCACCGCGTTCGCGGCGCCGTCGCCCGCGCGCAGACCCTCGCCGACCGTTCCGGCGGCGACGTCGACCGAGAACACCGCGGTCCGCAGCCGGTCCAGCACCACGACCCCCTTGCCGGTGTCCACGACGTCGTCGGCGCTGTAGAGCTGCCCGCCGATCGTCCGCGCCGGTCCCGTCGCCGGCAGCACCTGGATGTCCTTCGCCGCCCCCATTGCGACCAGCCGGTCGGCGCCGTAGACGATGCTCGACGCCGGCTGCCCGCCCGTCTTCGTCTCCGTGAGCTTCCGGTCCGGCAGCGACAGCTGCTGCACCACCCCCTGCGCCGGCTCCGCGATCTCGACCCGCCCCGGCGCCACGGTCAGCTTCTCCGCTTTGCCGTATAACGGCATATTCACCGGGGCGGACGCGAGCGCGTTCAGGTCGTACAGCTGCAAAGACGGCGGTTGAGCGAGAGCGACGACGAGGGTTCCCTCGGCGACGGCCAGCGCCGACACCGCTCCGGAAGCGAGCACCTGACCGGCGGGCTTCACGGTCACGGCGGGGGAGACCGCCGGCTTGGCCGCCACGGGGTTCGCGACGATCTGCAGCTCGTCGCTGTTGTCGGTCTTGGCCGACGAGCAGCCGGAGAGCACCAGGGCACCGGCGAGCGGGATCGTGATCCACGACACGGCGGCGAACCGACGCACGTTGCTGCCTCCAGGTGTCCCTCGACGGGCGGTCAACACCAGCATCCTCCACGATCGTCTTGCCGTCACGCGCATGTCACCCAACAGACACCTAATGCGGCCAGCGCTCCGGGTAGCCGGCCTCGATGGCGCTGACGTCGTCGAGCGCCGAGCGGATCGCGGGTGGGAGGGTGATGTCCTCCGCCGTCAGCGAGCCGGTGAGCTGGCCGGTGTCCCGGGCGCCGACGACCGGGGCGACGACGCCGGGCCGGTCGCGGACCCAGGCCAGCGCCACGGCCAGCGGCGACGTGCCGAGCCCGTCGGCCGCGGTGGCCACCGCCTGCACGATCCGGGCGGCCCGGTCGGTGCGGTGGTGCTCGACGTAACCGGCGTACGCGCTGTTCGCGCCGCGCGAGTCGGCGGGCGTGCCGGTGCGGTACTTGCCGGTCAGCACGCCGCGGCCCAGGGGCGCCCAGGGCAGCAGCCCGATGCCGTGGTGCTCGGCGGCGGGGACGACCTCGCGGTCCACCCCGCGTTCCAGGAGCGAGTACTCGACCTGGGTGGAGACGATCGGGGCGACCGCGGCGGCGCCGGCGGCGGCCGTCGCGAGCTGCCAGCCCGCGTAGTTCGAGACGCCGACGTACCGGGCCTTGCCGCTGGTCACGGCGTACTCGAGGGCGGCGAGGGTCTCGGCGATCGGCACGCAGGTGTCCCAGGCGTGCAGCTGCCAGAGGTCGATGTGGTCGGTGCCGAGCCGCTTGAGCGAGCCTTCGAGCGCGCTGAGCAGGGCGCCGCGGGAGGCGCCGCCGCCGAAGGGGCCGTCGGTGCGCCGGGCGACCGCCTTCGTCGCGAGGACGACGTCGTCGCGGGGCACGAGGTCGCCGAGCAGTGAGCCGAGCACCCGCTCGCTCTCGCCCTCGCCGTAGATGTCGGCCGTGTCCACCAGGGTGCCGCCGGCGTCCACGAAGGTGACCAGCTGGCTGGCGGCCTCTTCCGCGTCGGTGTCGCCACCCCAGGTCATGGTGCCGAGCGCCATCCGCGAGACGCGCAGTCCCGACCGGCCGAGCAGTCGCTTTTCCACGACCGCCGAGCCTAGTGGGCAGCCTGGTCCGAACATGACCAAGGTGAGTCGTGTCGCGCCCGAGGGCCCCCGTTAGGGTCTGGCCCCGTGCGACTCGGACTGAATCTCGGCTACTGGGGAGCGGGGAACGACCCCGCGAACCTGGCCCTGGCGAAACAAGCGGACGAACTGGGCTACGCCGTCGTGTGGGCGGCGGAGGCGTACGGCTCGGACGCCGTGACCGTGCTGACCTGGATCGCCGCTCAGACCACGCGGATCGACGTCGGTGCCGCCGTGCTGCAGATCCCGGCCCGGACGCCGGCGATGACCGCGATGACCGCCGCGACCCTCGACACGCTCTCGGGCGGCCGGTTCCGGCTCGGCCTGGGCGTGTCCGGCCCGCAGGTGTCCGAGGGCTGGCACGGCGTGCGGTTCGCTTCGCCGCTGGGCCGCACCCGCGAGTACGCGTCGATCGTGCGTTCGGCGTTGCGGCGTGAACGGCTGAAGTTCGAGGGCGAGCACTTCACGCTGCCGCTGCCGGACGGCCCCGGCAAGGCGCTGCGGCTGACCGTCCGGCCCGCGCGCAAGCACATCCCGCTCTACCTGGCCGCGATCGGCCCGAAGAACCTGGAGCTGACCGGGGAGATCGCCGACGGCTGGCTGCCGGTGTTCTTCTCGCCGGCGCACGCGGGGGAGCAGCTGGCTCAGCTGCGGGCCGGCGCCGAGCGGGCCGGCCGGACGCTCGACGGTTTCGACGTCGTCCCCACCGTGCCGCTCGTCCCGGGCGAGGACTGGAAGGTGTGCGCGGACGCCGTCCGCGGGTACGCGGCGCTCTACCTCGGCGGCATGGGCAGCCGGGAGAAGAACTTCTACAACCGGCTGGCGGCCCGGATGGGCTTCGAAGCCGAAGCCGCCGACGTGCAGGAGAAATACCTGGCCGGCGACCGCGCCGGGGCGATGGCGGCGGTGCCGCTGGAGTTCCTCGACGCGACGTCGCTGCTGGGCCCGAAGGAACGGATCGCGGAGAAGATGACCGAATTCGCCGAGGCCGGCGTGACGACCCTGTCGGTGTCGCCGTTCACCCCCGACCCGGCCGGCGCGCTGACCACCGCCGTCGAGGCACTCGAGCTGGCGGGGGTGGCCTGACGTGGGCTGGTTCGAAGCCTTGGTCCTGGGCCTGGTCCAGGGCCTGACCGAGTTCCTGCCGATCTCTTCGAGCGCGCACCTGCGGATCGTCGCGGCGCTCGTCGGCTGGGACGACCCGGGCGCGGCGTTCACCGCCGTCACCCAGATCGGCACCGAGCTGGCGGTGATCATCTACTTCGGCCCGAAGATCGGGAAGATCCTGCGCGCCTGGTTCTTCTCGCTGTACAAGCCGGACTGGCGCCGCGACCCGGACGCCCGGCTCGGCTGGCTGATCATCGTCGGGTCGCTGCCGATCGTGGTGCTCGGCCTGCTGCTGCAGGACCAGATCGACAGCGCGTTCCGCGACCTGCGGATCACCGCGACCGTGCTCATCGTGTTCGGCCTGATCCTGCTCTACGCCGACCGCGTCGGGAAGCAGGAGCGGACGCTGGACCACCTGACGGTGCCGCACGGCCTCGGCTTCGGTTTCGCGCAGGCGCTGGCGCTGATCCCGGGCGTCTCCCGCTCGGGCGGCACGACCAGCGCGGGCCTGCTGCTGGGCTACACCCGCGCGGAGGCCGCGGAGTACTCGTTCCTGCTGGCGCTGCCGGCGGTGTTCGGGTCGGGCGTGTACAAGCTCAAGGACATCGGCTCGGGCGAAGTCCCGGCCCAGTGGGGCCCGACGATCCTGGCGACGCTGGTCGCGTTCGGCGTCGGCTACGCGGTGATCGCGTGGCTGATGGCCTACATCAAGAAGCGCAGCTTCGTGCCGTTCGTGATCTACCGGCTGGTCCTCGGCGTGCTGCTGTTCGTGCTGATCTTCACCGGCGTGCTGGACCCGAACGCGGGCCCGGTCGGCCATTGATCGCGGCCACGTAGGCTGGGCGTCGTGAGTACGGTCATTCTGCTGAGGCACGGCAAGTCGACGGCCAACGGGTCCGGCATCCTCGCCGGGCGTTCGCCCAAGGTGAACCTCGACGACACCGGCCGCGCCCAGGCGGAAAAGCTGGTCGAGCGGCTGGACGGCGTGCCCCTTTCGGGGCTCGTCGTCTCGCCCATGCTGCGGTGCAAGCAGACCGTCGGCCCGCTGGCCGCCGCGCGCGGTCTGGACAAGGTCGTCGAGCCCGGGCTGTCCGAAGTGGACTACGGCGACTGGACCGGCAAGGAGCTCAAGCACCTCGCCAAGGAGCCGCTCTGGCGGGTCGTGCAGGCGCACGCCTCCGCCGCGGTCTTCCCCGGTGGCGAAGGGCTCGCGGCGATGCAGGCGCGGTCGGTCGCCGCGGTCCGCGCGCACGACCGGCGGATCGCCGCCGAGCACGGGGACCACGCCGTCTGGCTGCTGTGCAGCCACGGCGACGTGATCAAGTCCATCCTCGCCGACGCCCTCGGCCAGCACCTCGACGCCTTCCAGCGGATCGTCGTCGACCCGGCGTCGATCTCGGTGGTGCGCTACACCGAGACGCGGCCGTTCGTCACGCGGGTCAACGACCACGGCGGCGACCTGCGCGGGATCGTGCCGCCCGAGCCGAAGCCGAAGCGGGGCAAGAAGGCCGCTTCGGGCAGCGACGCCGTCGTGGGCGGTACCACCGGCCGGTGAGCTTGGCCACCTCCGGAAAGCGCTGACATCGGCACCGGCGGACCACGTAGGGTGGCGGGACCGAGTGTTGTACCCCCACCAGGAGCCTGCCCCGATGATTTCGCCGGACAACCCGTTCGCCGCACCCAGTGAGCTGCCCTACGCCCTGCCGCCCTTCGACCGGATCGCCGACGAGCACTACCGGCCGGCGTTCGAGGCGGGCCTGGCCGAGCATGCGGCGGAGATCGAGCAGATCGCGGCGCAGGACGCCGAGCCGACGTTCGAGAACACCGTCGTCGCCCTCGAGCGCGCCGGTGAGCTGCTGAGCCGCGTGGCGAGCGTGTTCTACAACCTTTCCGGCTCCAACAGCACCGACGAGATCCAGGCGACCCAGGCGGAGTTCGCGCCGAAGCTGGCCGCCCACCACGACGCGATCCACCTGAACCCGAAGCTGTTCGCCCGCATCGACGCCCTGCACGCGAAGCGCGACGAGCTCGGCCTGGACGGGGAGTCGCGGCGGCTGCTCGAACGCCGGCACCTCGACTTCAGCCGCGCGGGCGCCGGGCTGGGCGAGGCCGAGCAGGCCCGCCTGCGCGAGCTGAACGCGCAGCTGTCCACGCTGCAGACGAAGTTCCAGCAGAACCTGCTCAAGGACACCAACGAACTGGCCGTCGTCATCGACGACCGCGCCGAGCTGGCCGGGTTCGGCGACGGCGCGATCGCCACCGCGGCCGAAGCGGCCTCCGCCCGCGGTGAGGACGGCAAGTACGTCATCCCGCTGACGCTGCCGACGAGCCAGGCGTCGCCGCTGGAGACCCTGAGCGACCGCGACGTCCGCGCGCGGATCCACGCGGCGTCGATGGCGCGGGGCAACCGCGGCAACGACTTCGACAACAATGCGCTCGTCGCGGAGATCGCGCACCTGCGGGCGGAACGGGCCGTGCTGCTCGGCTACCCGAACCACGCGGCGTACGTCATCGCCGACGAAACGGCCAAAACCGCCGAGGCCGCGGCCGGCCTGCTGGAGCGGCTCGCGCCCGCCGCCGTCGCGAACGCCCGCACCGAAGCCGCGGAACTGCAGCGGCTGCTGGAGTCCGACGTCCCGGGCGCGACGCTGCGTCCGTCGGACTGGCCGTATTACGCCGCCCAGGTCCGCCGCGAACGCTTCGACGTCGACACCGAGGCGCTGCGCCCGTACTTCGAGGCCGACCGCGTCTACCTCGACGGCGTCTTCTTCGCCGCCACCAAGCTCTACGGGCTCACCTTCACCGAGCGGACCGACCTGCCGAAGTACCACCCGGAGGTCCGGACCTTCGAGGTGTTCGACGCCGACGGCACGCCGCTCGGCCTGTACCTGCTCGACCTCTACGCCCGCGACGCCAAGCGGGGCGGCGCGTGGATGAACACCTTCGTCGACCAGTCGCAGCTGCTGGACCGCAAGACGGTCGTGGTCAACGTCCTCAACGTCGGCAAGCCGCCGGCGGGGGAGCCGACCCTGCTCACCTTCGACGAGGTCGTCACGGCGTTCCACGAGTTCGGCCACGCGCTGCACGCCCTCGTCTCGGCGGTCCGCTACCCGACGTTCTCCGGCACCAACGTGCCCCGCGACTTCGTCGAATACCCGTCCCAGGTCAACGAGATGTGGATGCTGTGGCCGGAGGTGCTGGCCCACTACGCCAAGCACCACGAGACGGGGGAGGCCCTGCCTCAGGAGCAGGTCGACAAGCTCCTCGCTTCCCAGCAGTACGGCGAAGGCTTCTCCACCACCGAATACCTGGCGGCGTCCCTGCTCGACCAGGCCTGGCACCGCCTCGGCGTCGACGACCGCGTGGCGGAGGTCCAGCGGTTCGAGACCGACGCCCTCGTCAAGGCGGGCGTCGCGGTCGACGCCATCCCGCCGCGCTACCGCACCACGTACTTCGCCCACATCTTCAGCGGCGGCTACAGCGCCGGGTACTACTCCTACATCTGGAGCGAAGTCCTCGACGCCGACACCGTCCAGTGGTTCCGGGAGAGCGGGGGACTGACCCGTGAGAACGGCGACCACTTCCGCCGCACCCTCCTGGGCCGAGGCGGCAGCATCGACCCGATGGACGCCTTCCGGGCCTTCCGCGGCCGCGACCCCGAGATCGACCCGCTCCTGACCCGCCGCGGCCTCACCGGAGTCTGATCCTTCTAGCTGTATAACGACCTATACTGCGGCCCGATCTTGGAAAAGATCGGGCCGCAGTCGTTCCGTCCGCCCGAAAACACGCTAGGACGGACGGGATCGGCTTCCCCCGGGACCGCACGTCCGTGACCTCTCCCGCCAGCAGCGCGGAGCTAACTTGGGGCTTCGGCAATTCTCGGGGAGGGAGATTCGATGAACGGATCACGTCGGGTTTCGGTCGTCGTGGCCTTGTTCGTGCTGGCGTTGAGCAGCCTGTTCGTGGGGCAGGCTTCGGCCGGGACGCAGACGGCGGCGACCACGGAGGCGACCTGCACCGGCGCCGGTTCCTGCTGGTTCACCTGGGGTCGCATCACGGCGGGCGACTGCACGATGGACCAGGCCAAGTGGACGTTGAACCGGAACGGCAGTGCGTCGTTCGAGGCGGTGATCATCAGCAGCGACAGCGACGACGCGTGGCTGATGTGGCCGGTCGCCACGGATGTGAACGGTTTCGTGCTGGGCCCGATCACGCACGGGGGTGACCCGAAGTTCGTGCGGGGCACGGTGAAGAACCAGTGGACGTGGTGGTTCGACGCAGGGTCGTTCGACCCGGCGTGGTTCGACCGGATCCAGAGCATGCGGCTGACGAGTCACTGCTGATCGCTCGCCCCGGGTGCCCGCGCGGGCACCCGGGGCGAGTCCCGCTGCGGCTAGGAGACCAGGCCGAGCCAGGCTTCCGCGAGGGCGCAGTGGCCGGCCGGGGTCGGATGCACGCCGTCCGCGGACCAGTGTTCCGGTCCGGTTTCCGCGGAGAGTTCGGCGAACATGCGGTCGGCGGTGATCAGGTGGGCGCCGTATTCGGCCGCGAGGTGCCGGACGACCTGGATCTTGGGGTCGAGGCCGGCTCGCCAGTCGCGGCGCACGTCGGCGTCGATGCGGATGTCCCCGGCTTCGGTGACCCCTTCGACCGGCAGGAGGAACGGTTCGATGAGGATCAGCTCCGCGCCGGCTTCGGCGAGGGGTGCGAGCAGGCGGTCGTAGCCCGCCGCGAACTCGTCCGTGGAGACTTCGCTGCGGTGTGGGTCGAAGGTGTGGCGTCCGTTGTCGTTGACGCCGACGAGGATCGAGACGACGTCGGGGTGGGCGTCGAGGACGTCGGTCCGCCAGCGGGCTTCGAGGTCGGTCACGGTGTGGCCGGCGTCGGCGGTGTCGATCCAGGTGATGGGGCGATCGGGGTGGCGGAAGCACCATTCGCCGGCGACGAGCAGGGGGTAGCCGCAGCGGTCTTCGCCTTCCGGTCGCCAGAGGGTGGTGATGGAGTCGCCGGCGAAGAGCACGGTGCTGTGGGGTTTCAAGGTGATCGTCATGCGGTCGAGGGTGGCGGGGGCGGCTGGCGGGGAACGCACAGCGGGCTGGCATCCCCCGCCAGGGGCGTGTCAGCCGGCGGCGACGATGTGGTCGACGAAGCCGTAGGAAAGGGCTTCGTCGGCGTCGAACCAGCGGTCGCGGTCGGCGTCGGTGGTGATGCGTTCGACGCTCTGGCCGGTCTGGCGGGCGGTGATTTCGGCGATGCGGCGCTTCATCTTGCCGAAGACTTCGGCCTGGATGGCGATGTCGGTGGCGGCGCCGCTGATGCCGGCGGAGGGCTGGTGCATGACGATGCGGGTGTTGGGCAGGAGGTAGCGCTTTCCGGGGGTGCCGGAGGAGAGCAGGAACTGGCCCATGGAGGCGACGAAGCCGAGGCCGTAGGTGGCGACGTCGGGTTTGACGAGCTGCATGGTGTCGTAGATGGCCATGCCGGCGGAGACCGAGCCGCCGGGGGAGTTGATGTAGAAGGTGATGTCCTTCGCCGGGTCGTCGGCGGCGAGCAGGAGGAGCTGGGCGATGATGCGGTTGGCGACGTCGTCGTTGACCTCGGAGCCGAGGAAGACGATGCGGTCGCGCAGGAGCTGCTGGTAGACCGAGTCTTCGGGGGCGGTGCTCGGGGCCTGCATGTCGGGTGCGGCGAGAAGGGTCATGGGGCTGACGGTAGGGCCGTGGGGTGGGTCGGCGGTGGGGGTTTCGCTGTGAGCGTGCGGAGTTCGCTGCGGGCGATCACGCGAAAGGGCCGCCGTCCGGTGTGGACGGCGGCCCTTGGTCGTGGTGTGGCTCAGATGAGGCCGAGCTTCTGCACGGTGTCGCGCTCTTCGACGAGCTCGGCGACGGAGGCGTCGATGCGGGCGCGGGAGAAGTCGTCGATCTCGAGGCCCTGGACGATTTCGTACTTGCCGTTCTTCGCGGTGACCGGGAAGGAGGAGATGATGCCTTCGGCGACGCCGTAGGAGCCGTCGGAGACGACGCCGGCGGAGGTCCAGTCGCCGGCGGGGGTGCCGTTGACCCAGGTGTAGACGTGGTCGATGGCGGCGGAGGCGGCCGAGGCGGCGGAGGAGAGGCCGCGGGCTTCGATGATGGCGGCGCCGCGCTTGGCGACGGTGGGGATGAAGTCGCTCTCGAGCCAGGCCTGGTCGACCTCGACGGCCTTGCCGCCGACCTCGGCGTGCTGGACCGAGGGGTACTGGGTGGCGGAGTGGTTGCCCCAGATGGCGAGCTTCTTGAGTTCGGTGACGGGGACGCCGAGCTTCTTGGAGAGCTGGGCGAGGGCGCGGTTGTGGTCGAGGCGGGTCATCGCGGTGAAGCGGTCGGCGGGCACGTCGGGGGCGTGCGACTTCGCGATGAGGGCGTTGGTGTTGGCGGGGTTGCCGACGACGAGGACCTTGATGTCGTCGGCGGCGCCGGCGTTGATGGCTTCGCCCTGGGGCTTGAAGATGCCGCCGTTGGCTTCGAGGAGGTCGCCGCGCTCCATGCCCTTGCTGCGGGGGCGGGCGCCGACGAGGAGGGCGATGTTGGTGCCTTCGAAGGCCTGCTTGGGGTCGTCGAAGATGTCGATGCCGGACAGGAGCGGGAAGGCGCCGTCGTCGAGCTCCATGGCGGTGCCCTCGGCCGCCTTGACCGCCTGCGGGATCTCGAGGAGCCGCAGCTTCACCGGGACGTCCTGGCCGAGGAGCTGACCGGACGCGATGCGGAAGAGCAGCGCGTAGCCGATCTGGCCGGCGGCGCCGGTGACGGTCACGTTGACAGGGGCTTGGGTCATTGCGGTACTCCAGCTTGAGACGACTTTGGCTAGTGCCTTGGAGCCTATCCCTCCTCGTGGTCGCCGGTCGGGTGCGTCCAGTCACTCTCGCTGGATCGATCAGGTATCGGAGACGTTGGCGGCGAGCCGGTGCAGGAGGTCGGCGAGCTGGGTGATCTCGGTGTCGGAGAGGCCTTTTCGCATGCGTTCGTCGTGGGCGATGGAGGCGGTGGCGAGTCGCAGGAAGAGCTGTTCGCCTTCCGGGGTGAGGGTGACCAGGTGGACGCGGCGGTTTTCCGGGTCGCGGCGGCGGGTGACGAGGCCGGCGGTTTCCATGCCGTTGAGGTGGTGGGTGAGGGTGGCGCCTTGGATGCCGACGGCGTCGGCGAGTTCGCGCTGGTTGGCGACCGGTCTGGTCTTGAGGGAGATGAGGATCTGCCAGACGGGCTGGGAGCCGCCGGCGGTGGCGAGGGCCTGGTCGAAGGCGCGGCCGGCGGTTTTGGCGGTGCGGGCGAGGACGACGCCGATGGGGGTGGTGGCTGGTGCTGGCACGGTGGGCACCTTACCGCAGAAGTCTAAGCGTTTGACATCTAATCATTAGACATCTAACGTTGCGCTCATCGAACCGGAAGGGGAACCCGATGAGCACCGAAGAGGAGATCCGCGAGTTCGGCCGGGTCTGGGCGGCCGCGGAAGAGCGCGGGGACACCGAGGTCCTGGCCGGCCTGGTCACCGACGGCTTCCGCCTGGTCGGCCCGCTCGGCTTCGTCCTGGACCGCGACCGGTGGCTGGGGCGCTACCGCGGCGGCGGGCTGGTCACCGAAAAGCTGACCTGGACCGACGTCGAGGTCCGCGACTTCGGCGGTACCGCCGTCGCGATCGGCGTCCACGAGCAGCTCGCGACCCACCAGGGCAACCCGGCGAACGGCAGGTTCCGCGCCACCCACGTCCTGGTCCGCGAGAGCGACCGGTGGCGCCTGGCTGGCATCCACCTCAGCCCGATCGGCGGCCCGCCGCCGTTCACGCCGGAACGGGGCGACCGATGAGCGTCGAACTGAACCACACGATCGTGTGTGCCACCGACCGGGAGAAGTCGGCGGAGTTCCTCGCCGGGATTCTGGGCCTGCGCACCGAGCCGGTCGCCGGGCCGTTCGTGCCGGTCCGGCTCGCGAACGGCGTCACGCTGGACTACCTGCGGGTGGAGCGCGTGACGAGCCAGCACTACGCGTTCCTGGTCGGTGACGACGACTTCGACGCCGCGCTGGCGCGGATCGAGCGGGCCGGCGTCGCGTATTGGGCGGACCCGTTCCACGAGCGGGCCGGTGAGCTCAACACCCTGAACGGCGGCCGCGGCGTCTACTTCGAAGACCCGGACGGCCACAACCTGGAACTGCTGACGAGGGGGTAGCCGTGCGGCTGAGCATCGGGGTCACGGACTTCTCGTGGCCGGACAAACCGACCGAAGAGCTGGCGGGTGTCGCGGTGGCCGCCGAAGACGCCGGGCTCGACACGCTGTGGGTGCCCGACCACCTGCTGCAGGCCGACCCGAACAGCACGCCGGATTCGGCGATGCTGGAGGCGTACACGACGCTGGGGTTCCTGGCCGCGCGCACCAGCCGGATCGGGCTGGGCACGATGGTGTCGGCGGTGACGTTCCGGCCGCCGGCGCTGCTGATCAAGGCGGTCACGACCCTCGACGTCCTCTCCGGCGGACGGGCCCGGTTCGGCATCGGGACCGGGCACCACGACGGCGAGGCGCGGGCGATGGGCCTGCCGTTCCCGCCGGTGGGCGAGCGCTTCGAGCGGATGGAGGAAACACTCCGGCTGGCGCGGCGGATGTGGGACGGCGACTCCTCGGCGTTCGAGGGCAGGCACTACCGCCTCGACCGTCCGATCGGGAACCCGCGGCCGGTGCGGCGCCCGCGGGTGCTGATCGGCGGGGCGGGTGAGCGCAAGACCCTGCGGCTCGTGGCGGAGTACGCCGACGCGTGCAACGTGTTCGACATCCCGGACGGCGGGAAGACCGTGCGGCACAAGCTGGCTGTCCTCGCGCGACACTGCGAGGCGGCCGGGCGGCCGTACGGGGAGATCGAGAAGACGATCAGCACGCGCCTGGCGCCGGGGGAGTCCGCGGAGTCGTTCGCGCGGCGGTGCGCGGAGTTCGCGGAGTGGGGGATCGGGCACGCGGTCGTGATCACAGCCGGGCCGTGGCGGGCGGCGGACGTCGCGACGCTGGGGCGGGTCGGGGGCCTGCTCGCGGAGTGAAACGATCAAGCCCGGACGTCGCGGGGTGATCGCGGACGGCGGGCGGCGGTCCGGAGGCGCGAAATCGTTTTCCGGTCCCTTTTATCCGTGGCCCGCTAAATGACGGCTCGAAATTATCGGTATACCGCGTGGCGGGACGGCTACTGCGTGTTGCTCCGTTCAGCGGGGTTTCGGACCATGATCCATTCGCTACCATGGTCGGCGCCCCCGTCCCCAATTAGAATGTATTGGGAAGGATTCCGATGCTTTCTGCGGTAGTTGCTGCCGTTGTGGCGCTGTCCTCTGTGGTCACCCCGCATTCGTGGAACACTCCTCCGCCGCCTGACAAAATCGTCATCGACGTCGTGAACGCCATCGGCACGGGCTGTCCGCCGAACACGTCGGCGGTGGCGGTTTCGCAGGACAACACGGCGTTCACCGTGACCTACAGCGCTTACACGGCGCTGGTCGGGGTCGGTGCCGGCCCGCTGGACGCGCGGAAGAACTGCCAGATCGGCCTGCGCGTGCACGTCCCGCAGGGGTTCACCTACGGAATCGCGCAGGCCGACTACCGCGGATTCGCCCACCTGGAACGCGGCGCGACCGGTCTGGAAAGAGCCAACTACTATTTCCAGGGCAATTCGCCGACGGCGTACATCCAGCATCCGCTGGCGGGGCCGTTCGAAGACGACTGGCATTTCACCGATTCGACGGAAGTCGGCGCGATCGTGTTCAAGCCGTGTGGTGAGGAACGCAATTTGAACATCAACACGGAATTGCGGGCCGCGGCCGGGACGTCGGATCCGAAGAAGACGACGAGCTACGTCACGATGGACTCGACCGACGGCAGCATCACCACGGTGTACCACTTCGCGTGGCTGCAGTGCCCGTGACCTGATCGCGGTGAACCGGGGCGGCGCGCACCCGCGCCGCCCCGGTGGTCACTTCTTCGCGGGGGCGCGGGGGTCGGTGGCCTGGAGGTCGAAGACGCGGCCGAGGGAGACGAGTGCTTCGTCGAGGTGGCTGAGGCTGGAGAGGACGGCGCGGGTTTCGGCCTGCTCGACGCGGTCGGAGACCGGGGTGCCGTCGTCGCGCACGAGCGTGCCGGGTGTGGGGCCACCCGGCGCGTCGAGTGCTTTGCGCAGGACGTCGATGTTGGCCAGGAGCCGGCCGGTGAACTGGCGGAGGCGGTCGGTGTCGGGGCCGGCGAGCATTCCGGGCTGGGCGCGGGCGGCGACGTGGCGGGCGCGGAAGGCGATGGTTTCCAGGGTGGTGAGGACGTGCCAGCCGTAGTCGCGGCGGGCGCTGCGGAGGTTGACCGGGTGGGTGAGCGGTTCGACGGTGGTGCGGACCTGTTCGACGGCGCGGTCGAGGTCGCGGGAGAGTTCGATGATGTTGACGTTCTCTTCGCCGGCGAGCAGGTCGCGGCTGTGCTCGAGGAACTCCGCCAGTTCGTCGAGGACGGCGACGATGTCGTCGAGCATGACCGCGCGGGTGCGGACGGGGACGATGACGACGGCGGCGAGGATGCCGGCGGCGGCGCCGACCGCGGTTTCGGCGACGCGGATCCAGAGCACGGCGAGGCTGAACGTGCCGAGCAGGCTGTAGAGCAGGCCGAGCATGCTGGTGATGAAGAAGGCCATCACGACCTGGGAGACGCGGGCGGTGTAGACCATCCCGAAGACGCAGACCAGGATCAGCGAGAGCGTGGCCGGGGTGTTGCCGCCGACCAGCAGCGCGAGCAGGACGCCGCCGACGATGCCGATGAGGGTGCCGCCGAGGCGGCGGACGCCCTTGACGAAGGTGGCGCCGGCGCTGGAGGCGCCGATGAACACGACGAAGACGGTGAGCACGGCCCAGTACCAGCGCTGGTGGGAGACGAGTTCGCCGCCGAGCACGGCGAGGCCGCCGCCGACGACGGCCTGGATGGCGCTGCGGGTGCGGTTGTCGTAGGCAAAGGCCGGGGTCGGCTCGTCGTCGTCTTCGTCGTCGAGCGGGTCCACTGTGGACTCGGGTGCCGCGGCGCGCTGGGCGCGGTCGTCGGCCAGGGCGAGCTCGGCCAGTGCTTTGCGGACGCCGTCGCCGGGGGCGGCGTGAGAGTCGATGCGGCTGCCTTCGACGAGCATCCGGCTGTATTCGCCGGTCTGGCTGATCAGCGGGAGTTCGCGCGGGTCGCGTTCCATCAGGGCGCGGAAGCGGGCGAGGCGGGCGATGAGGTCGTCGCGGACGTCGGTGGTGAGTTCGTCGGAGCAGGTGCGCTGGACGGTGATGGCGAGCCACTGGACGGCGAGCTCGACTTCGATGGCGCGGCGGCGCAGCCGGTCGGCGGCACGGGCGTCGACGACGTCGGGGGCGGCGTCCTCGATGAGCAGGACGCACTCGTGGAGCCGGGCCAGTGCGTGGCGGAGCTGTTTGCGGGTGCGCTCGCTGCCGTTGACGGCGAGGTGCGCCTCGGTGGCGCGCACGACCGCGGCGAGGCGGGCGCGGAAGGCGCGGCGCACGCGCAGGAACTCCGCTTCGGCGTTGTGGCGCAGCAGGACGAACCGGACGACGGCGTTGGCGAGGACGCCGACGGCGAGGGCCATCAGCAGCTGTGGCACCTGGGCGAGGTGGGCCTGCAGGAACATCGGGAAGAAGAACAGGAAGAACCCGATCGACCCGAGCGCGGTGCCGCGGGCGCCGAAGCGCTGGGCGTAGACCGCGACGAAGATCAGCAGGACGAACACGACGCTGTCCATCGGCGGCAGCGCGGAGCTGAGGCTGGCGACGGTGATCGACGCGGCCCCGGTGAGGAACGCCAGCACCAGGGTGACGGCCTGGCCGCCGGGGGTGGCGTCGTTGACGGTGAACGCCGTCATCATCGCCGCGATGGCGCCGACCAGCATCACGGTGAGCGGGACGTGCGTGGGCAGCAGCGCGGCCACGGCCAGGACGATGCCGAGGACGGCGGAGCCGGCCAGCCGCAGCCGGACCAGGCCGGGGTCGGCCGCGGCCAGCCGGTCGAGCGCGGCGGTGCGGAAGTGGTTCATCGGGCGAGCAGCTCCCACTGGGCGAGGGTGGTGCGGCCGCCGCGGGTGGCGGTGATCCGCAGCCGGTAGTGCGGGCAGGCCGCCGGGGCGGCGAGGGTGAACGGGCGGGTCTGGCGGCGCCAGCGGAACAGTTCGCCGGTGCGTTCGTCCAGGGTGGTCCAGTGGGTGCCGTCGTCGGAGCCTTCGAGGATCCACGCGCTGGGGTCGCCGCGGCGGGTGCCGGAGGTGAGCGTGTACATCGTGACCTCCCGGGGTTCGCCGGTGACGGTGAACTCGACCGACGGCGTGGCGCTCGAGAAGGTGACCTGGGTGCGGGTGGTGTCGTCGAAGAGCGCGCCGAGGTTCTTGGCGTCCTCGCTGGTGGCGGTGCCGGTAACGTCGGAGATCGGGGCCGGGGGGTCGGCGGGGGGCGGCGGGGCACCCCAGCCGGTGGGTTCGGTCGTGAGGTCGAAGACGAGTTCGGCGCCGGCGGCGAGGGTGGCGTGGGCGATGGACGTCGTGTCGTGCGGTTCGCCGTCGACGGTCAGGCCGCGGACGTAGACGGTGTCGTCGGTGTTGCCGGGGGCGTGGACGACGAGCTTGCGGCCTTCGCCCAGGTGCACGGTCGCCTTCTCGAACAGCGGCGAGCCGATCGCGTAGCGCGGGCTGCCGACGGCCAGGGGGTAGAAGCCGAGGGCGCTGAACACCCACCAGGCGGACATCTCGCCGTTGTCCTCGTCGCCGGGGTAGCCCTGGCCGATCTCGCTGCCCAGGTAGAGCCGGCGCAGCACTTCCCGCACGACGCGCTGGGCCTTCGCGGGCGCGCCGGCGAGGTTGTAGAGGTAGGGGATGTGGTGCGAGGGCTGGTTGGAGTGACCGTACTGGCCCAGGCGGACGTCGCGGGCCTCGGTCATCTCGTGGATGAGGCCGCCGTACGCGCCGGGGCGGCGGCCGGTCTCGGGGGTCGCGGAGACTTCGTCGAGCTTCGCTTCGAGGCCGGCGTTGCCGCCGTGCAGCGCGGCGAGGCCGGGGCCGTCGTGGGGCGCGGTGAAGGCGGTGTTCCAGGCGTTGGTCTCGACGAAGTCGCCGCCCCACGCGGCCGGGTCGTAGCCTTCGGGACCGAACTTGCGGCGGCCGTCGCGGTGGCGGCCCTGGAAGAAGCCGATCACCGGGTCGAAGTGGTGGACGTAGTGCTTGGCGCGCTCGCGGAAGTAGGCGGCGTGTTCGGCGTACATCCGCGCCCGCTCTCCGGAGCTTTCACGTGAAAGCTCCGCGGCGAGGTTGGCGAGGCCGAAGTCGTTGATGCACCCTTCCAGGGCCCAGGACAGTCCTTCGTGGACGGACACCGGCGTGTACCCGAGGAAGATCGACTCCTCGAGACCCTTGCGGCCGACCGAGCGGTGCGGCGCGGTGACGGTGGCGTTCTTCAGCGCGGCGTCGTAGGCGGCCTCGACGTCGAAGTTGCGGACGCCCTTGAGGTAGGCGTCGGCGAACGCGACGTCCGAACTGGTGCCGGTCATCAGGTCCGCGTAACCCGGCGAGGACCAGCGGGAGATCCAGCCGCCTTCGCGGTACTGCTGGACGAACCCGTCCACCATCCGGCCGCAGTGCTCCGGGGTGAACAGCGCGTACGCGGGCCAGGTGGTGCGGTAGGTGTCCCAGAAGCCGTTGTTGACGTACATTTCGCCGTCGACGACCTTCGCGCCGGTGCGCCGCCGGGTGCTCGGCCACCGCCGCCGCACCACAGGGCTCGCGTGCCGGACGCCCTTCGGGGTGTTCTCGTGCGCGGCGTTCGGGTAGAGGAACAGCCGGTAGAGGTTGGAGTAGAGCGTGGTGCGCTGGTCCTCGGTGGCGCCTTCGACCTCGACCCGGCCCAGCTGCTCCTGCCACCGCGCCCGCGCCTGGTCGCGGACCTGCTCGAACGTCGTCCCGGCCGGGATCTCCAGCTCGAGGTTGCGCTTGGCCTGGGCCAGGCTGATCAGCGACGTCGCGATCCGCAGCGTCGCGTCGGGACCGTCGAACTCGAAGTAGCCCGACACCCGCCGCCACGGAGGCACGCGGACCTTCGCCCCGCGCGTCGCCGGGGCGTCGGTGACGCCGTAGACGAACATCCGGCGCGCGCCGGCCGAGAGGCGGCTGCGGACCCGGGTGTACCCGCTGATCTCGCCGGTGTCGGCGTCGATCCGCAGGCGGCCGCGGTTGCGGACGTTGTCGAACAGCAGCCAGCCGTGCTTGTCCGGGAACGTGAACCGCAGGATCGCCGCGTGCGACGTCGGCGCCAGGTCGGCGGTCATGCCGTTGGCGAACCGGACGCCGTAGTGGTGCGGTGAGTCGGTCTCGTCGTCGTGGGAGAACGCCAGCGCGCGCTTGCGGCGATCGCGTTCGACCGGGCCGGTGCCCGGCATGACGTGGAAGGTGTGCCGGTCGCCCATCCACGGGCTCGGCTGGTGCGACAGCGCGAACGCCTGCAGTGCCGGGCGGTTCTCCTCGTCGTTGTGGCGGTGGTATGAGTAGATCCAGTTGGTGACACCCGCGTCGGTCACCGGGGTCCAGAAGTTGAACCCGTGCGGCACCGCCGTGGCCGGGAAGTTGTTGCCGCGGGAGAACTCGCCGCTGGAGTGCGTACCGCGGGTCGTGCGGACGCAGTCGACGGGATCGCGCGGCGGATCGGCTGGCTCGGCGACGCGGACGTCGTCGAGCCAGCCGGTGATCTCCCCGGGCGCGTCGGTGCGCAGCACGATCCGGGTGAGCCGGCGCCCGGCGAACGCCCCGAGCGGACGGCGGACGGCGTTCCACTGGTCCACCCACAGCGTCTTGTCGTCGACCGGGTCGAACCCGGCGGTGGTGCCGTCGGCGAATTCGACGTCGAGGCTGACCCGGGTGGCGTGGTATGCCGGGATGTCGCCATCGGAGCGGGGGAAGACCACATAGGACAGCTCGGTGCGCTCGGTGACGGGCGCGTCGAGCTCGAACAGGACGCTGCGGGGGCGTGCGGTGTAGCGCAGGGCCCTGACCCCGGTGAAGCCGACGCCGGGCTTGGCCGTGGGGGAGCGGTCCGGTCCGCTGTCGACCGTCAGAGCGGCGTCCGCCGGCTGCGGATCACCGGTTTCGAAGGACGAGAAGAACACGGCGTCGGGCATGCGCCCACCGTATCGGCCGAACGGCGTAGCGTGTGCTCGACGCGGGGGAGGAGGCCACGGTGAGCACGCACACCGTCCGGAACGAGGGCGCCGAGCTGCGCTACGAGCTGCGGGGCGACGGGCCGCTCCTGCTGCTGATCCCCGGCCGCGGCGGCTCCGGCGCCCGCTACGCGGCACTCGCGCGGCGGCTGGCCGGCACGTACGCGGTGCTCACCTACGACCGTCGCGGCCCGGACGCCGACTTCGACCTGGGCCAGCAGGCCCGCGACGCGGCGGCGGTGATCCACGCGGCGGCCCCGCGAGCGGCGGTGTTCGGCCAGGGCGGCGGCGGTTCGGTGGCGTTCGAGCTGGCGGCCCAGCTCCCGGACGCGGTGACCGAGCTGGTGGTCCACGAGGCCCCGGCGATCACGTTGCTCCCGGACGCGCCGAAGTGGCTGGCGCTGGCCCGCGAGGTCCGCGAGGCGCACGAGCGGATCGGGCTGGAGGCGGCGCTGGCGTTGGCGGGGCTGACGTCGGCCGAGTTCCCGGACCGACCCTCGGCGGCGGCGTTCCTGGCGCGCGAGTTCCCGGCGGTGGTCCTGCACACCCCGGACCTCGACGCGGTCCGCCGCACGGGAATCCCGGTGGTCACGGCGGCGGGCGAGGCCAGCAGGGACACGTGCCTGGAGCGGTCGGCGCGGATCCAGGCGGAGCATTTGGCGTGCCGGTACGCGCGGTTCCCGGGGGGACACCGCGGGTTCGAGTCGGATGTGGATGCCTTCGCCCCGGCGCTGTGCACAACGCTGGCCCGGCTGCGGCGGTTCTGAGCACGGGACCGGGTCGCACTCGGCACGGCTGCGAGCGGCCGGTCGGTCGGATCTGGTCACGAGAACCCGCGCCGCACGCCTCGACCATGGCAACCCGCGCCGGCTGACTGCGCCGGGGTCGAGGCCGGGCGGCAGCCAGAACCGCCGCACACCCCACTACGGCAACTCGCGACGGCCGGCTGCGCTCGGGCGGCAGGCCGAACCGCGGTCACCTCGACCACACCAATCCGCGCTGGCTGACCGCGCTCGGGCCGAGGCTGGGGCCGAGCGCGACGGCCGGGCTGGCGCCGCAGCACCACATCCCCGGCGACGCCAACCCGCGCCGGCTCACCGCGCTCGGGCCGGGGCCGAGCGCAGCCGGCCGAACCACGGCCACCGGCTGGGGCCGAGCTGCCGCCTGCAGCACCGCAGGCCCTCGCCACGCCAACCCGCGCCGGCTGACCGCGTCCGAGGGGCGGCACTTTCACGTGAAAGTGCCGCCCCTCGGGGACCACGCGAACCCGTGACCGCTCAGTCCGGCCGCCCGCCGAACTGCCAGCGATGCACCTCGACCCCGGCATACCTCCCCGGCGCAAGCACCTCCCGCGCGGCCACCGCGTCCGGCGCCCGCAACAGCACCGCCGTCCCCAGCCAAGCCTCACCGTCGTCCGACAGCAGCGGCCCGCACGCGATCAGCTCGTCCCGCGCCCCCTCGACCTCGACCGGCGAGCCCGACCCGAACCCGAGCACCAGCCACCGCTCCCCACCTTCCCGGCCACCCGGGAACTCCCACATCGTCCGCCCCAGTTCGTCGCGCCACCGGCGCAGCAGCACGTCCCGGTACACCCCGGCCTGGTAGCCGGGCTCCTCGAACGCGAACGCCCGCGCGGCCGCCGGGTCCGGCAACTCGAGCACGTGCACACTGCCCGTCGGCCGGTCACCGTCGAACGTCGGGCCGCGCGCGATCATCCCCGGGAACCGGTCCATGTAGGACCAGTGCTCCTCGAGCAGCTCCCGGCGCAGGGCCGCCGAGCCCGGCCGGTCGCGGTGGTAGCAGAAGAACTCCATGACGCGAGGATGCCCTCCCCACCGGACCGGCGGGGAGGGCATCCAGGGCACTACGGGACTAGATCTTCGCGCACTGCCCCGCGGCCGGGCCGCGGACGGTGTTCGGCAGGTCGTAGTCCGTCGGCACCGGCGAGTTGGCCGCGCACGCCAGCGGGCCGCCGATCGTGCTCGCGGTGAGCACCGGCCCGTGGTTGCCGGTCAGCGCGACCGGGCCACCGACGGTCGTCAGCTCGATCGACACCGTGCCGGTCGTCCCGGTGATCGCCACCGGTCCGCCGATCTTCGTGCGGTTCAGCACGACCTGGCCGGCGCCGGTCGCCGACAGCGGGCCGTTGACCGAACCGCCGCGCACCACCAGCGACGCGCCCGGGGCAACCGTCACCGGACCCGACACCGTCGCGTCCTGCAGGCACACCGTGCCGGACGAGACCGTGAGCGGGCCGTTCGAAGTACCCGTGATGGTGCGAGTGCAGGAGGCGTCCGGCTTGCCCAGCAGCTCGAACTCGGCCACCTGCGCCGGGGCGCCGGTGCTGGTCGCGGTGACTTCGAGCTTGTAGTAGGCGTAGTGCGCCGGGTTGGCCACCTTGAACGCGCGGGTCTGCTGCCGCCAGCTGAACGCCTGGTTCGTCTGCTGGTCGGCCACCGCCCAGGTCTTGCCGTCGTAGGAGCCCTTCAGCGTCCAGCTCTTCGGGTCACCCGCACCGGTCTGGGACGTCAGCGTGTAGTGCGTGACGGCCTCGTCGGTGTTGTTCAGCTGGTACTGCAGGGCCCCGGTGACGGCGGCCTGGGTACGCGAGGTGTTGTCGAGCAGCGCCGAGCCGTTCGAACCGTCCGAAGTGGACAGCGTGCCCTTGCCCGCGCCGGTCTCGTCGTGCAGCGGCGTGGCCACCGCGTCACCCGTGGTGATCGACTTCGGCGCGTCGTTCGGGCCGGTGCCCCACTTGGAGGGGTTCGGGCCCATGTCGAAGTCGATCGTCCCGCCGCGCGCGATCAGGTCCTGCGGCAGCGACGTCGAGGAGTACGCCTTGCCGTTGACCTTCACGCCCTGGACGTAGACGTTCTTCGCGCTGTTCTTCGGCGCGTTGATCACCAGGTTCTTGCCGCCGGCCAGGTGGATGGTGGCCTTCTTGAACAGCGGCGACCCGATCGCGTAGTTCGGGCTGCCCATCTGCAGCGGGTAGAAGCCCAGCGCGCTGAAGATGTACCACGCGGACATCTCGCCGTTGTCCTCGTCGCCCGCGTAGCCCTGGCCGATCTCGGCGCCGTTGTAGAGCCGCGAGAGGGCTTCACGGACCTTCGCCTGCGTCTTCGACGGCTGACCCGCGTAGTCGTACATGTAGAGCAGGTGGTGCGCCGGCTGGTTGGAATGGCCGTACTGGCCCATCCGCACGTCCCGCGCCTCCCGCATCTCGTGGATCACGCCCCCGTAGGAACCGGGGAAGGTGGCGGTCTCCTGGTCGGCGAAGAACTGGTCCAGCTTGTTCGCCAGACCCGCCTGCCCGCCGTAGAGGTTAGCCAGGCCCTTGCCGTCCTGCGGCACGGTGAACGCCATGCCCCAGCCGTCGGTCTCGGTGTAGTCGCCGCCCCACGAGCGCGGGTCGTACTGGTCCTTGGTCTTGGTGAACTTGCCGTTCGCGTCCTTGCCCTGGAAGAACCCGACGCTCGGGTCGAACAGGTTCACGTACTGCTGGGCGCGGCTGGTGAAGTACTCGTAGTTCTCCTGGTACTCCGCCTTGCGCGGGTCGTTCGGCGCGGCTTCCTCGGCCAGCTTCTTCGACAGGTTCGCGATGCCGAAGTCGTTGACGTAACCCTCGATCGCCCACGAGAAGCCCTCGCTGGCGGTGTTGGGCGTGTAGCCGAGGAAGATGCCCTGGTCCAGGCCCTTGCGCCCGACCGCCGAGTTCGGCGGCGTGACCGTGGCGTTCTTGATCGCCGCGTCGTAGGCCGACTTGACGTCGAAGTTGCGGACGCCCTTGAGGTAGGCGTCGGCGAACGCGACGTCGGAACTGGTGCCGGTCATCAGGTCCGCGTAGCCGGGGGAGGACCAGCGCGCGATCCAGCCGCCGTCGCGGTACTGCTGCACGAACCCGTCGACCATCTTCCCGGCCATGTCGGGGGTGAGCAGCGAGTACGCCGGCCAGGTCGTGCGGTAGGTGTCCCAGAAGCCGTTGTTGACGTACATCTGGCCGTCGACCACCTTCGACCCGGTCTGGGTCGCGGTGTCCGCGCCGGTCTTCGGCGACACGGGGCTCGCGTACTTGTACGCGGGCTTGTCGGCGGTGCCGGTGTTCTCCGCCTGGGTGTTCGGGTAGAGGAACAGCCGGTAGAGGTTCGAGTAGAGCGTCGTGAGCTGGTCCTTCGACGCGCCCTCGACCTCGATCACCTTGAGCTGGTCGTCCCACGCCTTCTGGGCGGCGTCGCGCACGGTGTCGAACGTCGCGGCGGGGGCGATTTCCTGCGCGAGGTTCTTCTTCGCCTGGTCGACGCTGATCAGCGACGTCGCGATCCGCATGTTCACGGTCTTGTCGGCGCCGGCGTCGAACCGCAGGTAGCCGGTGACGTTGTCGCGGCCCTGCCCGGTGAGCTTGCCGCCCGCGGTGACCGGCTTGTCGAACGTCGCGTAGACGAACATCCGGCCCGCGCCGGCGTACACGTTGGTCTCGGTGTAGCCCGAGAGCGTGCCCGCCGCGGTGTCGAGCGTGAGCCCGGCGGAGTTGTTGACGCTGTCGAAGATCAGGCTCGAGTCCGCGCCCGGGAAGGAGAACTTCATCATCGCCGCGTGGTCGGTCGGCGCGATCTCGGTCTTGATCCCGTTCTCGAACTGGACGCCGTAGTAGTGCGCCCGCGCGACCTCGTCGCTGTGCTTGAACGGCAGCGCGCGCTTGTCGCGGTTGGCGTCGGGCACCCCGGCGGCCGCGGACGGCATCACCTGGAACGCCTGCCGGTCACCCATCCACGGGCTCGGCTCGTGGCTCACGCTGAACGCCTGCAGCTGCGGGAGGTTCTGCGCGTTGTTCTGGGTGCTGTAGTTGTAGAGCCAGCTGCCCGACCCGGCGTCGGTGACCGGGGTCCAGAAGTTGAACCCGTGCGGCACCGCCGTGGCCGGGAAGTTGTTGCCGCGGGAGAAGGTGCTGTTGGCCATCGTGCCCCGGGTCGTGACCACGTTGTCACTCGGGCGGGTGCTCGCGGGCGGGGTCGGGGTCGCCGACACCTTCACGTCGTCCAGCCAGCCCTGCAGCGAGCCCGCGCCGTTCGGGTTGTCGTAGCCGACCAGGATCCGGTCGATCGTCTTGCCCTTGGCGACCTGCCCGATCGCCGAGCGCACCAGGTTCCACTGGTTGGCGTAGAGCACCTTCGAGGCGCCCTGGCCCTCCGGCGTCAGCGGGAAGCCGTACTGGTCGGTCGCACCCAGGTCGCGCAGGTACGTGCCGTCGGTGAAGGCCAGGTCGATCGCGACGTTGGTGCTCGGGTACTTCAGGTCGCCGGTGATGAACTGCGGCTGGACCTTGTAGGACAGCTCGGTCGAGGCCACGACCGGCACGTTCACGTCGAAGATCTTGTTGTACGACCAGCCGTGCGCGGCGGTCTGCGTGCCGGAGTAGCGGAACGCCTTGAGCCCGGTGAAGCCGACGCGGTTCTTGTTCGTGTACCCGCTGGTCGGACCGGAGTCGGTGAAGCTGCGCATGTTCGGCAGCGGCGGCGGTGCCGGGTCGTCGTTGGCCAGCAGCAGCTCCGACAGCTGCAGGATCGGGCCGCCGTTGTTGCGCGTGACGTCGAGCCGGTAGTACTTGTACGCCGCGCTCGGCGCGGCCAGCTTATAGTCCTTCTGCTGGAACCGCGCGGTGAACGCCTGGTCGGTCTGCTTGTCCAGGTCGGTCCACGAGCTCGCGTCGTTCGAGCCCTGCAGCGTCCAGTCCTTGGGGTCGCGCTCGTCGAAGTCGTTGGCCGAAGAGATCGCGTAGTGCGTGATCGAGGTGGCCTCGGACAGGTTCAGCTGCGCCCACGCCGTGGGGTCCCAGGACAGCCACTTCGTGTCGGTGGTGCCGTCGACGAGGTTCGCGACGACCTCGCCGCCGTCGGTGTTCTCGCTGCTGGCGCTGGTCTCGGTGACCTTGCCGCGGATGTCGCCCGGGATCGCGGTGCCGTTCGCGCCGTTCACACCGGACGCCCGCGGCTTGCCCGCCGCGTCGGTGTCCACGGTGTCGGTCCAGGTCGGCTGGACGTCACCGGGCTCGAAGGAGGACGAGAAATCCGCGGGAAGGGCTTCTTCGGCGGCGGACGCCGTGGCGGGGAGGGCGACCAGGCCGGCGGCGACCACGGCGGCGGTCACCAGGAAAGCGACCGGCGGTCTGGCGCTTCGGGGCATCGTTGCTCCAAGCTCTGGAGGGTGAACTGGGGACCGACGGACGGGGACCGGCGGCGCCCAGAGAGCGAAACGCGCGGGTGACATCGATGTCAAGACCGGTCGGCAAACCTGGCCAGAACTGGACAACCGAGGGGACACCGAACCCATGAGACCAGTCCGGATCTTCACCGCACTCACGACTCTCCTGCTCGCTACCACCGGGTGCGCCGCGGTGGCCGCGGCCAACCCCGAGCCGGAATCACCCGTCCGGCCGATCACCGCCTGCGGCGACCTCGTCCGCGGGTTCGCCCTCCCGGGCGCCACCACGCACGTCACGTCGGCCGCCGTCGTCCCCGCGACCGCCACCGACCCCGAATACTGCGGCGTGCGGGGATACGTCGAACCGGCCGTGCGGTTCGAACTGCGGCTGCCCACCAAGACCTACGCCGGGCGCTACCTGCAGTACGGCTGCGGCGGCTTCTGCGGCGTGATCACCCCGCCCGCCTTCGCCGACTGCGGCCTGCCCCACGGCGGCGACGTCGCCGTCGCGGCCACCGACGGCGGGCACGTCGGCACGACCCCCACCGTCGTCGACGACGGCAGCTGGGGCGCGCACGACCAGGCCGCGCGCGACGACTTCGAGTTCCGCGCACCCCACGTCGTCTCCCGCGCGTCGAAGGCGATCATCCAGGCGTTCTACGGCTCCCCGCCGCGCAAGTCCTACTTCACCGGCTGCTCCGACGGCGGCCGCGAAGGCCTGCTGCTGGCCCAGCGCTACCCGGCGGACTTCGACGGCATCGACGCCGGAGCCCCCGCGAACTACTGGGGACCGCTGCTCGGGGAGTACCAGACGTGGCTCGCGCGAGCCAACACCGCCGCCGACGGCAGCCCCGTCCTCACCGCCGCCAAGCTGCCCGCGCTGCACAACGCGGTGCTCGCCGCCTGCGACCGGCTCGACGGGCTCACCGACGGCCAGCTCGACGACCCGCGTGCCTGCCGCTTCGACCCGGCGACGCTGACCTGCGCCGGCGCCGACACGCCGTCCTGCCTCACCCCGGCCCAGGTCGCCGTCGTCCGCAAGCTGTACTCGCCGCCGACCGACGCCCACGGGACGCTGCTCTACCCCGGCGGCCAGCAGCCCGGCTCCGAGCTGTCCTGGGCCGGCTGGATCATCGCGACACCCGAGACCGGCGGGTTCGCCTTCGCCCGCAGCCTCGCCGACAACTACCTGCGCTACCTCGGTTACCCGATCGGCGCGCCGGCCTCGACGGTGGACACCTTCGCCTTCACCCGGCGCGAATTCGACCGGCTCACCCCGGTCGGCGTCCGCTACGACGCGCTGAGCCTCGACCTGTCGGCGTTCCACCGGCGCGGCGGCAAGCTCGTGCTGTGGCACGGCTGGGCCGACGAGGCCATCCCGCCGGCCGGCACGCTCGACTACTACCAGCGGCTCACCGGCGGCCACGCCCAGGACTGGGTCCGGCTGTTCATGGTCCCGTCGCTCTACCACTGCGGCGGCGGCACCACGCTGACCGAGTTCGACCCGCTCCAGCAGCTGGTCGCCTGGGTCGAACGCGGCACCACACCCACGGTGGTGACCGCGACCGGCCGGGACGCCGACGGGAACGTCACCCGGACACGGCCGGTGTTCGCCTACCCGCGGCGAGCGGTCTACGACGGCACCGGCAGCGTCGACGACGCCGCCAACTTCCGCCCGGCACCGCCCGCCTCGCCGGTCCGGGACGTCGTCCACTGGGCCGGCGAGTACCTGTACGCGATCCCGGGCCCGGTAGCGCGGTAAAGCGGTCACGCGGGTCCGGCGCCGCCGCTAAGGTCGCGACCATGACGACGCCGGAACCCGCCGACCGTGTGCTCTCCCGCGCTTCCCTCGCCGAGGGCAGCCCGACCCGCTGGTTCGACGAGCTCTACACCGCCGCCGCCCGCGGCGAGGCCGAGGTCCCGTGGACCCGCGGCGCGCCCAACGCCGACCTGGCCGACTGGGTGGAGCCCGGCGAGGGCCGCCGGGCTCTGGTGGTGGGCAGCGCCCTGGGCGACGACTCGGAGCTGCTGGCCTCGCAGGGTTGGGCGGTGACGGGCTTCGACGTCGCCCCGACGGCGGTCGAGGCTGCCCGCGCGCGCTTCCCGGAGTCGGCGGTGGAGTACGTGGTGGCGGACCTGCTGAAGCCGCCGGGGGAGTGGCATCAGGCGTTCGACCTGGTGGTGGAGATCATGAACGTCCAGGCGATGCCCCGCACCTTCCGCTCGGCGGCGCTGACGTCCCTGGCGGGCTTTCTGGCACCGGAGGGGACGATGCTGGTCTCGGAGGTGGCGGAGGAGCACTTCGACATGGCGACGTGGGTGAGCCCGCCGTGGCCGTTCAGCCGAGCGGAGATCGAGTCGGTGGCCCAGGACGGCGTGAAGCTGCTGAGCCTGGAGACGATTCGCGACGGGGCCCGTTACTGGGCCGAGTTCACGCGGTAGCCAGGAACCGGGACAGCACCCGCGTCCCGAAGTGCAGGCCCTCCACCGGGACCCGCTCATCCACCCCGTGCGCCATCGCGCGGTACGGGAAGCCCTTCGGCAGCCACAGCGGTGCGAACCCGTAGTTCGCGATCCCCAGCTGCGCGAACGCCTTCGCGTCCGTGCCGCCCCCGAGGCAGTACGGCACCACCACGGCCTCGGGATCCTCCGCCCGCAACGCCGAAGCCATCGCCGAGAACCACGGCGAATCCACCGGCGCCTGCACCGGCGGCTGGTGTGCCACGAACTCCCGCGTCACCCCCTCGCCGAGCAGCTCGTCCAAAGCAAGGAACAACGACTCCTCGGTCCCCGGCAGCACACGCACGTCCACCTGCGCCGAAGCCGTCGACGGGATCACGTTCACCTTGTAGCCCGCGTCCAGCATCGTCGGGGTCGTGCTGTTGCGGACCGTCGGCAGCACCAGCGACCCCGCCGGCCCGAGCGCCGCCACCGCCGCGTCCACTCCGTCCGAAGTGGACAGATCCACCGGTACGCCCAGCGCGTCGCCGGTCCGTTCCAGGAACGCCCGCACCGCCGGGGTCAGCGACACCGGCCAGCGGTGCGCCGCGATCCGGTGCAACGCCCCCACCAACCGGGTGACGGCGTTCTCGTCGTTGGGCCGCGATCCGTGCCCCGCGCGGCCGCGGGCGGTCAGGCGCAGGTGCGCCGTGCCGCGCTCGGCCGTCCCGACCGGGTACAGGTGCACGTCACGGCCGTCGGCCGCCGGGACGTGGTAGGTGTAGCCGCCCGACTCGCTGATCGCCGCCACGCAGCCTTCGAACAACGAAGGATGGTGGGCCACCAGCCAGTGCGCGCCCCACTCGCCGCGGTCCTCCTCGTCGGCCACGAACGCCAGCACCAGCTCACGCCGCGGCCGCACCCCGCCGGCCAGCGCCGCGAGCACCATCGCCACGAAGTCCTTCATGTCGGTCGCGCCGCGGCCCCACAGGCAGCCGTCGCGGACCTCGCCGGCGAACGGGTCCACCGACCAGTCCGCCGCGTCCGCCGGGACGACGTCCAGGTGCCCCTGCACCAGCAGCGCCGGCAGCGACGGGTCGGTCCCCGGCACCCGCGCGATCACCGAAGCCCGTCCGGGTGCTGCCTCCAGGATCCGCGACGGGATGCCGAGGCCGTCCAGGAACGCGGCCACGTACTCGGCGGCCGGCCGCTCCGGGTTGGCGTCGTTGTTCCCGCGGTTGGTCGTGTCGAACCGGATCAGGTCCGCGCACAGCTCGACGACGTCAGCCATAGATGCCCTGCACCGCCCCCGCCGCGATCGCCGTGACGACCTTGAAGCACTTCATCGCCTCGGTCATGTCCGGCGCGTCGAACCCGACCCGCCGCGTCCCGATCTGCTCCACCGTCGGGATCACCGCCGTCGCCTGCGCCAGGTGGCTCGCGTCGAACTCCACCTCGATCCGGTGCGCCCCGACCCGCCGCTCTTCACGCCCGGCGCGCGCCATCGCGTCGGCCGCCGCGCCGGTCAGCAGGTCCGCCGTGCGCGCGGGCGGCAGGCAGATCGCCGCGTACCGGCTCACGCACTCCTTCACCTGGACCAGCTCCGCCTCCGGAGCGTAATCACGGGCGTCGTCACACGTTTCGTCGTCACCCGAAACGAGCAGGACAGGGACGCCGTACTCCGCGGCCATCGCCGCGTTCAGCCGGCCCTCGCTCGCCGGGACGTCGTCCAGCCACACCCCGGTGATCTGGTTCTCCAGGTAGGTGTGGGAGAGCACCCCGTCGAACCCGGCACCGGCGTGGTAGCCCAGGAACGCCACACCGTCCACACCGGAATCGATCCCCTGCATCATCGACAGCGGCTTGTGCCGCCCGGTCAGCATCCGCGCCCGTGGATCGAGGTCCTCCAGCAGCAGGTTCCGCTGCGCCGAGTGCGCCTCGTTGACCAGTACGTCCGCGGCCCCGGCCTCGAACAGCCCGGCCAGCACGGCGTTGACGTCGCCGGTGAACAGCCGCCGGAAGCGGTCCCACTGCGGCGAACCGGGCACGACGTCGTCGGTCCAGGTGACGCCGGTGGCGCCCTCCATGTCCGCCGAGATCAGGATGCGCATGCCCGGCACTCTAGCCAGGCCGCCCCGGCCCCGGACGCGGCTCCCCGATCACACCGTGTCACCGAAAGCGATCGATAACGATCGGACACCTGCCGCAGCGGCAACATATTGCGCGGTTGTGGCGGTATGTGGTTACTTCTCGTCCTTGGGGAGGCTCACAGCGAGAACGATGGGGTGGTTTTTGGTGCATTTCCCACGCAGAATCGGCCGGTTCGGCCGCGTCGGCGCGGTCGTCGCGGCCGCGGCACTGGCGGGCATCCCGCTCGCCGTGCCCGCCCAGGCCCAGCAGGGCAAGGTGCTGCGGGTCGCGCTGACCACCGGCATCGACCACCTGAACCCGTTCACCGCCGTGCTCGCCGCGTCCACGCAGATCGGCCGGTTCACCTACGAGTTCCTCACCGTCCCCGACGCCGCGAAGGCCGAGGCCTCGCCCGCGCTCGCGGAGTCCTGGACGCCGTCGCCGGACAAGCTGACCTGGACGTTCAAGATCCGCAGCGGCGTCAAGTGGAGCGACGGGCAGCCGGTGACCGCCAAGGACGCGGCCTACACGTTCAACCGGATGCTCACCGACGAGAACGCCCGCACCGCCAACGGCAACTACGTCGCCAACTTCGAGACGGTCACCGCGCCCGACGACACCACCCTGGTCGTCAAGACCAAGACCGTGCAGGTCAACATGAACCTGCTCGACGTCCCGATCGTGCCGCAGCACATCTGGGAGCCGGTCAAGGACCTCAAGGCCGCCGAGACCGACGACCTCAAGATCGCCGGCGTCTCCGACGGCCCGTTCCAGGTCACCGAGTTCAAGCCCAACGAGTACGTCAAGCTCAAGGCCAACAAGGACTACTGGCGCGGCGCCCCGAAGATCGACGAACTGCAGCTGCTGCAGTTCAAGGACACCGAGGCCGCGGTCAACGCGCTCAAGCAGGGCGAAGTCGACGTCATCAACCGGCTCAACCCCAACCAGTTCGCCGCGCTGCAGGGCCAGGACGGCATCACCACCAACGCCGCGCCCGGCCGCCGCTACGACGAGCTGTCGCTCAACTTCGGCGTCACCGACAACGCGAACAACCCGATCGGTGACGGCAACCCGGTCCTCAAGGACATCAACGTCCGCAAGGCCATCACCCAGGCGGTGGACACCCAGGCGATCGTCGACAAGGTCCTCAAGGGCCTCGGCCAGGTCGGCGGCGGCGTCGTGCCCGCCGTCTACGCCGACTACCACTGGGACCCCAGCGACAGCGAGAAGGTCAAGTTCGACCTCGCCGCCGCCAACAACACCCTCGAGCAGGCCGGTTACAAGAAGGGCCCCGACGGCGTCCGCACCGCCCCCGGCGGCGCCAAGCTGGAACTGCGCCTGACCGGCCACTCCAACCGCAGCTACGACCAGGGCGTCGCCCAATACGTCACCGGCTGGCTCAAGGACATCGGCATCACCGTCAAGCAGGACCTCGTCTCCGACGACGAGCTGTCCGACCGCACCGCCGTCGGCAAGTACGACCTCGCCATCGGCGGCTACGGCACCAACCCCGACCCGGACTACGCGCTCTCGCTGCACACCTGCGGTGCGCGGCCGGCGCCGGACGGCAAGGGCGGCAGCACCGACACGTTCTTCTGCGACCCGCAGTACGACGAGCTGTACAAGAAGCAGCTGACCGAGACCGACGACGCCAAGCGCGCGGACTACGTCAAGCAGGCCCAGGCCCGGCTCTACAGCCAGTTCCCGACGATCGTGCTGGACTACCAGAACGCGCTCGAGGCCTACCGCTCCGACAAGTTCTCCGCCTTCACCACCCAGCCGCAGCCCAAGGGCGCGATCCTCGAGCAGACCGGCTACTGGGGCGTCTACGGCGCCACCCCCGCCGGCAGTGACACCGCCACAGCCGACTCCGGCAGCAGCGGGACCGTCGTGTGGATCGTCGTCGGCGCGATCGTCGTGGTGATCATCGTCGTCGGCGGTGTGATCATCAGCCGCCGCAACAAGACCTCCGAGGACCGCGAGTAAGCATGACCGCCCCTGAACAAGCCGCGGTGCTCGTCGACCCCGACGAGCACCGCGGCGGGACCGGCACCGCCCGGTTCGTGCTGCGTAAGGTGATCGAAGCCGTCATCAGCGTGCTGCTGGTGATCGTGCTGTTCTTCTTCCTGTTCCGGATGCTGCCGGGCGACCCGGTCGCGGCGATGACCCGCGACCGCGTCACCAGCCCCCAGCAGATCGCCGAGCTGCGCGAGAAGATGGGCGTCGACAAGCCCGTCCTCGTCCAGTTCGGCACCTACTTCTGGAACCTGCTGCACGGCGACCTCGGCGAATCCCGGCTGCTCAACAACGGCCGCCCGGTCGCCGACATGATCGGCGAACGGCTCTGGCCGACCATCCTGCTCGTCGGCAGCGCCACCGTGCTGGCCGTGATCATCGGCCTGTGGCTGGGCATCCGCGCCGCCTGGCGCCGCGACAGCTTCTTCGACCGCGCCCAGACCGGGATCGCGCTGACCCTCTGGTCGGTCCCGCAGTTCTGGCTCGGCCTGATGCTGCTGGTCGTCACCAACGGCCTGTTCCCCAGCCGCGGCATGCACTCCCCGGACGCCGCGCCCGACGTCCTGTCCCAGACCCTCGACGTGCTGCACCACCTGGTGCTGCCGTGCGTGACGCTGCTGGCGGTGTTCTACGCCCAGTACATGCTCATCATGCGCTCGTCGCTGCTCGGGGAGATGAACGCCGACTACCTCACCACCGCCCGCGCCAAGGGCCTGCGCGACGACCTCGTCCGCAAGCGCCACGCCGTCCCCAACGCCCTGCTGCCCACCACGACGCTGGTGTTCATGCAGTTCGGCCAGGTCGTCGCCGGCGCGGTCACCGTCGAGGCCGTGTTCAGCTGGCCCGGGCTCGGCCAGCTGACCTACGACGCCCTCCACGGCCCCGACCTGCCGGTGCTCCAGGGCGTGTTCACCGTGCTGGCCAGCGCCGTGGTGCTGATGAACCTGCTCGCGGAACTGCTCTACCGCGTGCTCGACCCGAGGGTGCGTACGTCATGACCACCGCCGAGACACCCCGGCAGATCGCCTGGCACCGCCGGCGCGCGTCCCTCGCCCGGACCTGGCGCGAGTTCGCCGCCCAGCGCGCCGCGCTCGCCGGCCTGATCCTGCTCGGCGCCACCGTCGTCGTCGCCCTGCTGCTGCCGCTGATCAGCGACCAGAGCGGCCTCGACGTCACCAAGGCCACCGGCGAGCCGCTCAGCCCGCCCACCGGCGACTTCTGGCTCGGCACCGACAACTTCGGCCGCTCGGTGCTGCTGATGACCGTCTGGGGCACCCGGATCTCCCTGCTCGTCGGGTTCTCCGCGGCGCTGCTGTCGGTCGTCATCGGCACCCTGATCGGCATCGCCGCCGCGCACTTCGGCGGCTGGGTGTCGGCGACGCTGCTGCGGTTCACCGACTTCTTCCTGGTCCTGCCGTCGCTGATCCTCGCGATCGCGCTCTCGGCGGTGCTGCCCAAGGGCATCGGCACGATCATCATCGCGATCGGCTTCACCGCGTGGCCCAGCACCGCCCGGCTGGTCCGCGCCCAGACCCTCACCATCGAAAGCCGCCCCTACATCGAGCGCGCCCACGCCCTCGGCGGCGGTCACCTGCACGTCATCGGCAAGCACGTCCTGCCCGGCGTGATGCCGCTGGTGCTGGCCAACACGACGCTGGTGGTCGGCAACGCCGTCATCGCCGACGCGACCCTGTCGTTCCTCGGCGTCGGCGACCCCAACTCCGTCACCTGGGGCCTGGTGCTCGAGAGCGCGCTCAACAACGGCGCCATCAGCCGCGGCGCCTGGTGGAACGTGCTCCCGCCGGGCATCGCGATCGTGCTCGTCGTCCTCTTCTTCACCCTGGTCGGCCGGGGCCTGGAGACCGTGTTCAACCCGAGGTTGAAGAAGTGACCACCCCGCTGCTGCAGCTCAAGGACCTCAACGTCACCTACGCGGTGGGCGAGCAGGACGTGCCCGCCGTCCGCGGCGTCGACCTCACCCTCGACCCCGGCGGCACCCTCGGCGTCGCCGGCGAATCCGGCTCGGGCAAGTCCACCGTCGCGATGAGCGTGCTGCGCCTGCTGCCGCGCACGGCCAAGATCACCGGCGAGATCGTCCTCGACGGTGAAGACGTCACCGCCATGAAGTGGGGCCGCCTGCGCGCGGTCCGCTGGGCCGAGGCGTCGGTGGTCTTCCAGGGCGCCATGCACGCGCTCAACCCGGTCCGCAGGATCGGCGAGCAAATCGCCGAGCCACTGCGGCTGCACCCGCCCGCGGACGGGAAGGCGCTCACCGACGCCCAGGTCGACGCCCGCGTCGCCGAGCTGCTCACCCAGGTCGACCTGCCCACGAGCCGCGCCGGCGCCTACCCCCACGAACTGTCCGGCGGGCAGAAGCAGCGCGTCATGATCGCCATGGCCCTGGCCTGCTCGCCCCGGCTGATCATCGCCGACGAGCCCACCACGGCGCTGGACGTCATCGTCCAGGCCCAGGTCCTCGACCTGCTGTCGCGGCTGGTCGCCGAGCAGGACATCGGGCTGATCATGATCAGCCACGACCTGTCCGTCCTCGCCGCCACCTGCCGGCGCATCGCGGTGATGTACGACGGGCGGATCGTCGAGGAAGGCCCCAGCGCCGAGGTGATGGGCTCCCCGCAGCACGAACACACCCGCGCGCTGGCCGCGGCGTTCCCGACGGTCGGCGACCCGGTGTCGCGCTTCGCCCCGGCCACCAGCAACCCGCTGCCTCCGGAGCCCGCGGAACGGGTGGCGGGGGAGCCGCTGCTGGCGGCGGAGAACCTGCGCGTGTCCTTCCGCGACCGCACCGGCAAGCGGATCAACGCCGTCGCCGGCGTCGACCTCACGGTGTCGCGCGACGAGATCGTCGCCCTGGTCGGCCAGTCCGGCTCCGGCAAGACGACGCTGGCCCGCACGCTGCTCGGCCTGCAGCAACCCGACTCCGGCGTGGTCCGCTACGACGGCAAGCCGGTCCCCTCCGGCGGCGCCGGGCTCAAGGCCTACCGCCGTCAGGTCCAGCTCGTGCTGCAGGACCCGACGAGCGCGCTGAACCCGGCCCACACGGTGTACGAAGCCGTCGCCGAGGGGCCGCGGATCCACAAGCTCGCCGACGAGCGCGCGGTCGTCCACCGGGCCCTGGAGGCCGCGGAGCTGCGGCCGGCGGAGAAGTACGCCGACCGGCTCCCGCACCAGCTCTCCGGCGGCCAGCGCCAGCGCGTCGTCATCGCCGGCGCCCTGGCCCTGGAGCCATCGGTGGTGGTGGCCGACGAGCCGGTCGCGTCGCTGGACGCGTCCGTGCGCGGGGAGATCCTCGGGCTGCTGCTGCGGCTGCGGCGCGAACTCGGCCTCGCGGCCCTGGTGATCACCCACGACCTGGGCCTGGCCTGGAACATCGCCGACCGCGTCGCCGTGATGTACCGCGGCGAGCTCGTCGAAACCGGGACGGTGGAACAGGTCCTGCTCGACCCGCAGCACGAGTACACGAAGTCCCTGCTGGCCGCCCTCCCCGGCGGCACCGCCCAGCGCCGCACCGTCGAAACCTGACCCAGCCCCTGCCGCGGACGTCCAGGGGCGACGGCGACGTCATGAACGAGTCGTTCATGACGCCTGGCCTCATAAACGACTCGTTCATGACGTTCGGCCCGGCTCGACTGGGCCGGCTCCGCTCGGCTTGGCGGCCAGGGTTGGCTAGTGCCGAGGTCTTGAATGACTCATTCAGGACCTCCGAAGACCTGAATGAGTCGTTCAAGACACCCGGCGCCGGGAGCGGACCGGCGAAACCTGACACTGCGGGAACTCCGCGCGAGCGCGGTGTGTAATCTCCGAACGGAAATGGCGACCACCACCGACCCCACCCAGACGCCCTCGGCCGGGCTGGCCGAGCGGCTGCGCGTGCCCTCGCGATTCCCGTACCGCACGATCGCCATGGGCACGGTCGGCAGCACCCTGCTCATGCTGGCCGCGTTCGGCGCCGGCGGCATCCTGATCAAGGACCCCGTGCTCGGCCACGGCCCGCTGTCGTGGATCCGCTACGGCCACGGGCGCATGCTCGCCAACGCCGTCCTTTACGTCGGCTTCGGCCTCGTCGTGTGGGCCTGGGTCCGCCTCGGCCGCTACGTGCTGGCCGGGCGCATCGGCAGCCGCCCCATCCTGGTCGCCGCCGGGTGCTGGATGGCGCCGCTGCTCATCTCGCCGCCGCTGTTCACCCGCGACGTCTTCTCCTACCTCGGCCAGGGCGCCCAGCTGCTCTACGGGCTCGACCCGTACGCCAACGGACCCGCCGAGCTCGACGTCCTGCCGAACGTCGTGCAGAACGTCCACCCGCTCTGGCAGACCACGCCCGCGCCGTACGGGCCGCTGTTCCTGCTCATCTCCAAGGGCGTCGTCGCGACCACCGGCGACAACATGATCCTCGGCGTCATCCTCATGCGCGTCGTGCTGCTGGTGGGCCTGGCCGGGACGCTGTGGGCGCTCCCGCGGCTGGTCAAGCACCTCGGCGGCAAGCTCCCGGTCGCGCTGTGGCTCGCGGTGGCCAGCCCGATGATGGTGATCCACCTCTTCGGCGGCCCGCACAACGACCTGATGATGCTCGCGTTCCTCACCATCGGCGTCCTGGCCGCCCTGGAACGCAGGCACGTCGTCGCGGTCGTCCTGGTCACGATCGGCATGCTGATCAAGCCGACGGCGGCGATCGCGCTGCCGTTCATCGTCTGGATGTGGGCCAACCACCTCGAAGGCGAATCGAAGGTCCGCAACTTCCTGCGCGCCGGCGCGGCCTCGGTGGGCCTGTTCCTGCCGGTGTTCGTCGCGGGCACGTGGATCTCGCTGGGCTCGCTGAACATGGGCTGGTGGTCCGGCCTCAAAGCCCCGCAGCTGATCGCGAACTGGCTGAACATCCCCACCGGCATCGGCGAGGTGTTCTACAACCTGGTCCACATCGTCGTGGACGTCCAGGTGTCCCCGTTCGTGACGGTCGCCCGCGCGGCGGGCATGCTGGTCCTGATCGTCTTCGGCGTCCGCCAGTGGTGGCTCGCCCGCGGCGGCGGCACCGAGGCGGTCTACCGCGCCGGCATCTCCCTGCTGGCGGTCGCGATCCTCATGCCGCCGACCCTGCCGTGGTACCTGACCTGGGGTTTCGTGCTCCTGTCGGCGTTCAAGTGGCAGCCGCGGCACCTCGCGCTGGTGGTGGCGGTGTCGGTGTTCGTGACGCTGGTGTACTACCCGACGGGCGAGCAGGCCCTGTACGACTGGTGGTTCATCGCCCTGGTCGTGGTGGCGAGCCTGTACTCGGCGGCGTCCCTGCTGCGCCCGGACCCGCTGGGCATCATCGACGCGTGGCGCCGCCCGGAGAAGTTCCTCCGCGACTAGGAACCCGTCCAGCCGCTCCACTTGTGCACTCGCGTCACCACGACCGCGTGCTCCGGCGGCCGCTTCCGGTACTGCGCGTACTTCTCCACCAGCCACGACACCGGCTCGGCACCCGGCGCCAGCACCCGAGCCGTGCCGTCCGCCCGCGTCCACCACAGCCGCGACCAGTCCTCGGCGTACCCGTCGGCCAGGAAGCACACCGCCGGGTTCTCCGCGATGTTCGCCAGCCGTCGCAGCGCCACGGACGACTTCGGCTTGTGGTCCACCGCGAACACCACCTGATCACCCCGCACCGCGAACGTCACCGGCACCAGGTGCGGCACCCCGGCCGCCGACACCGTCGCCAGCCGGGCCACCCGCGCCGCCGCGAACCGGGAACGCGCCTCGTCCGGAGTCACGTCAGCGCGGGGGAGTCGAACGTCAACGTCCCCAGGTCCGCGTCCAGCGTCACCGGCACCCCCAGCGGCAACGTCGGCGACGACGCCACGTGCCCGAACCCGAACTCCTCCACCACCGGCACCCCCAACGGCCCCAGCCGGTCCAGCAGCAACGCCCGCACCTCCGCCGGATCCCCGCACGCCGCCCACGACCCCAGCACGATCCCGCGGACGCCTTCGAACCAGCCGGCGCGCAGCAGCTGCGTCAGCATCCGGTCCAACCGGTACACGCTCTCCGTGACGTCCTCCAGCAGCACCACCGCGTCCCGCGCCGAGCCCTGCTCCGGCGTCCCGATCCCCCCAGCCAGCAGCGACAGGTTCCCGCCCGTCAGCACCCCCGACGCCCGGCCCGGCACCAGCGCCGCACCGCCGCGCACCACCACGTTCAGCTCGGGCTCGAACAGCGACCGCCGCAGGTGCTCGACCGCGAAGTCGTCGAACAGCACGCTCGCCGGCATCGGGGAGAACAAAGTGGACAGTCCCAAATGGACGTTCACCGCCCGGTGCAACGCCGTGACGTCCGACGACCCGGCCAGCACCTTCGGGCCCGCCTCTCCCAACGCGGCCCAGTCGACCAGGTCCAGCATCCGCTGCACGCCGTAGCCACCGCGCGCGGCCAGCACGCAGCGCACGCCCGGGTCCAGCCACGCCTCGGTGAACTCCGCCGCCCGCGCGGCGTCCGAACCGGACAGATAGGGCGGCGATCCGGGCGCGGCACGCACACACGGCCCGATGCGCAGCTCGACACCCCAGCCGCGCAGCACCGGGATCGCCTTCTCCAGCAGGTCCGCCGGCACCGGCCCGGCCGGCGCCACCAGCGCCACCGTGTCACCGGCCCGCAACCGTGGCGGCCTCATCGCGACAGCTCCAGCTTCGCGACACCCGGCGTCTCGAAGCCGAGCACCTGGCCGTAGAACGACAGCTCCGCCTCCAGCGCCGCCACGATCGTCGCGGCCTGCCGGAACCCGTGCTGCTCCCCGGGGAACCGCTGGTAGGCGTACGGGATCCCGCGTCCTTCCAGCCCGGCGACGAACCGGTCCGCCTGCTCCGGCGGGCAGATCCGGTCCTCCAGCCCCTGCTGGAACAGCACCGGCCCGGCCAGCGACGCCGAGTTCGCCAGCGGCGACCGCTCGACGTACCGCTGCCGCGCCGCCGGCAGCGGCCCGACGAGCCCGTCGAGGTACCGCGACTCGAAGTCGTGCGTGTCGCCCTCGGTACCGGTCCAGCCCGCCAGGTCCAGCACCGGGAACATCACCGTGCCCGCCCGGTAGGTCTTCGTCGTCGTGAGCGACGCCGCCGCGGTGAACCCGCCCGCGCTGCCGCCGCGGATCGCCAGCCGGTCGCCGTCGGCCAGCCCGGCCGCCACCAGCGCCTCGGCCACCGCGGCGCAGTCGGCGACGTCGACCACGCCCCACTGCTCCCGCAGCCGCTCCCGGTAGGCGCGCCCGAAACCGGTCGACCCGCCGTAGTTCACCGCCGCCACCGCGATGCCCCGGCTGGTGAAGTACGCCGGCTCCAGGTCCAGCGCCGGCAGGAACTGCCCGGTCGGCCCGCCGTGGACGTGCACCAGAAGCGGCGGCCGCTCGCCCGACGGCGCCTCGAAGTCCGGGTTCGCCGGCAGGTACAGCACCACCGGCACGGCCTCCCCGTCGGCGGTCGTGAACACCCGCTCCTGCGGCACCGGCAGGTAGGCCGAGGGCAGCTCCGGCTGCGGCGTCAGGTCGGTGACGCGGCCGTCGAGGGCCACCCGCACCACCGCCGGCTCCCGGACCGGGCCGCCCGCCACCCCGGCGACCGCGTCGCCGAGCGCCGCGAGGCTCGTCGACGACCACGCCGTCAGCTCCTCCGCGACCGGGGTCACCGAACCGTCCGCCTCGTCGAGGACGGCGAGGCGCCCCGACACCAGCACCGCGTGCCGGCCGCCGCCGAGCGGCGCGAACCAGCGCGACCCCGTCTTCCACAGCGGTCCGCCGACCTCGCGCTCCACCGGCGCCAGGTTCACCACCGAGCCGTCGAGGCCGACGCGGTGCAGGTTCCACCAGCCGTCCGGGTCCAGCAGCGCCAGCACCGTCGACGGCGTCTCCCACTCGACCTGGCACACCGAGACGTCCGGACCGCCGGCCAGCACGCGGTGCGGCCCGAAGGACCCGTCCTCGGCCACGGGTGCCACGCACAGCTCGGTCCCGTCCCACGGCATCGCCGGGTGGTCCCAGCCGAACCACGCCGCGTGCCGCCCGTCCGGCGCGAGCTTCGGCGCGGTCAGGAAGTGGTGGCTCGCGGCCAGCACCCGTTCCCCGCCGCCGTCGACGGCGATCGCCACCAGCTCCCGCGCGATGTCGGTCGGACGCGGCCCCACAGCGCGCTCCCGCACCGCCCACACCTCGCCGGGCCGCCCGGCCACGAGGTCGCCGTAACGCACTCCCTGGGGCTCCGCGGGCTCCGGCGTGACCGGCACGACACCGGTTTCGCCCACGGCGTAAACGCGCTGATCGGCCCAGTGCGTGAAGACCACCACACCGCCGGCGACCACCCACGGCCGCCCGCCGTACTCGTGCAGCCGGTTGCGCACGTTCCACGGCGCCGGCAGCACATCTTCCGTGCCGCCCGGACCGGCCTTCACCAGGGCGACCCGCCCCTGCTCACCGGGCCGCGCCTCGGCCCACCACACCTCGTCCCCGACGACGTCGAGCCACTGCGGGCCGCCACCGGCGGCGGCCACCTCGGCGGCGGTGATGGGCGAGGACCAGGTTCCGTACGGCGAGATCCGAGACACCCCCAGAGGCTAGCGGCCCGCGAAGGTGGGGCGGCGGATGCCGATCATGCGGCCGTGGCCTAGGGTCGACAGTGCTATGTCTCGCGTAATCCACGTCTTCCGCCAGCCGGATCGGTTCGTCGCCGGCACCGTCGGCGAGCCCGGCGATCGCACGTTCTACCTCCAGGCTTCCGAGGACGTGCGCACCATCAGCGTCACCATCGAAAAGCAGCAGGTCGTCGTCCTCGCGGAGCGCCTCGGCTCGCTGCTGGAAGAGGTCGCCAGCCGCTTCGGTGCCGACGTCCCCGACGACGCCCCGGACGACCTCGTCGACCTCGACCCCCTCACCGTGCCGGTCGAGGAGGAGTTCCGCGTCGGCACCATGGGCCTGGGCTGGGACGCCGACAGCAGCGCCGTCGTCATCGAGTTGCTCGCCATCACCGAGGGCGAGGTCGACGAAACGGTCGTGCTGGACGACACCGAGGAGGGCCCGGACGCCGTCCGCGTCTTCCTCAGCCCGGCCGCCGCCCGCGCCTTCGCCGAGCGAGCCGACCGCGTCGTCAACGCCGGCCGCAAGCCCTGCCCGCTGTGCGGGGAGCCGCTCGACCCGAACGGGCACATCTGCCCCCGGCAGAACGGCTACCGGCGCGAGACCGAGGCGGACGAAGACTGACCATGGCCACGACCCCCGATCCGGCCGACCCGGCGTCCCGCGAGCTGGTCACCCACGGCCGCATCGACGTCGAAGGCCGACTGGTCGACGCCTCCAACGTCACGCTCTTCTGCGCCATCGAGCTCGACGGCGTCACCGGCCGGGTCGTGTACAAGCCGGTGTCGGGGGAGCGGCCGCTGTGGGACTTCCCCGACGGCACCCTGGCCGGGCGCGAGGTCGCGACCGCGATCATCAGCGACACCGCCGGCATCGGCGCGATCCCGCCGACCGTGCTGCGCGACGGCCCGTTCGGCCCCGGCATGGTCCAGCTGTGGATCGAGACGACCGAGGACGACCTCGTCGAAGTCCTCCCGCCCGACGAAGTCCCCGACGGCTGGCGCCCGGTCCTGCACGCCCACGACCGGCTCGGCGAGCCCGCGGTGCTGGTCCACGCCGACCACCCCGGGCTGCGCGACCTCGCCGTGCTCGACATCGTCGTCAACAACACCGACCGCAAGGGCGGGCACCTGCTGCCCGGCGTCGACGGCCGCGTCTACGGCGTCGACCACGGCATCTGCCTGCACACCGACCCGAAGCTGCGGACCGTCCTGTGGGGCTGGATCGGCGAGCCGGTGCCGCCGGACACCGTCGAGAAGCTGCGCAAGCTGCGCTCGGAACTCGACGGCGGCCTCGGCAAGACGCTCTCGGAGCACATCACCAAGTTCGAGGTCCGGGCCCTGGCCGAGCGCACCGACCTGCTGCTCGCCGAAGGCATCTTCCCCGAGCCCGGTGACGACTGGCGCGCCATCCCGTGGCCGCTGTTCTAGTCGACGACGCCACCCGCGCGCGGCTGACCGACCGCTTCGGCGCCGAGCTGGCCGAACCGTGGTGCGACGCCCTGCCGGACCTGGTCGCCCGGCTGAGCGCGAAGTGGCAGCTGACCGTCCGCGAGGCCCGGCCGGGCAACACCGGCCGCACGCTGCTGTGCACCGGCCCCGGCGGCGACCTGCGGGTTTTGAAGCTGACCCCGGACCCGGAGGTGGCCCGGCTGGAGTTCGCCGGTTTGCGGGCCTGGGCCGGCTGCCGACGGGCGGTGCAGGTCCTCGGCACCGACCTCGAAGCCGGCGCGATCCTGCTCGAAGGCCTGGTGCCCGGCACCGAACTGCGCGGCCGCCCGGTTCCGTGGCCGGAGCTCGGTGCGCTGCTCACCGAGCTGCACGCGGTCGCACCCCCGTCCGACCTGCCGCCGCTGACCGAGCGCGTGACGTTCATGTACGACATCACCGAGCGCACCGTCCCGGGTTCGCCGGCCGAGGAGCACCTGACTCCCGAGCTTCTCGCGAGGGCCCGGAGCCGGGCCCTCGCCCTGGCCTCGGCGGGGCCGGTCGCGGTCGTGCACGGCGATCTGCACCCGGGCAACGTCCTCGACGCCGGCCCCGGCCGTGGCGCGGTCGCGATCGACCCGCGCCCGAGTGTCGGCGACCCCGCCTTCGACCTCGCGGACTGGCTCTACCTGCCCTTGGCCGCCGGCGGCACGCTCGAGGACGGCATCGAGGCACTCCGCCCGCACCTGCCCGGCCTCGACAGCGAACGAGCCCTGGCGTGGTGCGCCGCCCTGGCACCGCTGGCCGCCCACCCGCCGCTGCGCCGTCGCGAGCACACGCCGTTCACCGATGCCCTGCTGGAGATGGCGCGCTGACCGGCGTGGCATGACCCGTCCGGGTACCGATCACCACTAGGTTGCCTGGTCGTGCGCTCCCACTCGTATGACGACGTGCTCGCCGGCCCGCGCCGCAAGAAGGTGCCCGAAGTCCCGGCCGAACCCGGCCTGGTCGTCGAGGACCCGGCCAGCGGCTACTGCGGCGCGGTGGTGAAGATCGAGTACGGGAACGTCGTGCTCGAGGACGCCAAGGGCCGCCACCGCGTCTTCCCGCTCGCCCCCGCCGGGTTCCTGCTGGAGGGCAAGCCGGTCACGCTGGTGCCGTTCAGGGCCCCGGACAAGGCGCCGGCCCGGCAGGTCTCGGCGTCGGGCTCGGTCCGCGTCCAAGGCCTGAAGGCCCGCGTCGCCCGCGACTCGCGCATCTGGGTGGAGGGCAAGCACGACGCCGAGCTGGTCGAACGCGTCTGGGGCCACGACCTGCGCGTCGAGGGTGTCGTCGTGGAACCCCTCGACGGCGTCGACGTCCTGGCCGACCGGATCGCCGAGTTCGGCACCGGACCCGGCCGCCGCCTCGGCGTCCTCGTCGACCACCTCGTCCCCGGCAGCAAGGAGTCCCGGCTCGTCGAAGCCGTCCACGACGAGAACGTGCTGGTCACCGGCCACCCCTACATCGACGTCTGGGAAGCCGTGCGGCCCGCCGCCGTCGGGATCAGGGCGTGGCCGAAGATCCCGCGCGGCACCGAGTGGAAGCAGGGGATCTGCGACGCGCTCGGCTGGGGGCAACCTTACGAGGGCTGGCAACGTGTCCTGAGCGGAGTGAGCAGTTTCCGCGACCTCGAGACCCCGCTCATCGGGGCCGTGGAACGGCTCATCGACTTCGTCACCGAGCCGACGGAAGAGGGCTGAATGTCCGAATTGTCCAAGGTCACGCGAAGGTCACGTCCCGTCACTGTCCCGGTGCGAACCGGCGCGATCTGAGAGCATGAAGCCATGGCATGGGCAGTGGTCTGGTTGGTCGTCGGCATCGCCCTGATGATCGCGGAAGTCCTCTCCGGCGACTTCGTGCTGATCATGCTGGGCGTCGGCGCGCTGTTCGGCGCCGGAGCCGACGTGCTCACCGGGAACATCTTCATCGACGTCGCCGTGTTCGCCGTCGCCTCCGTCGGCATGCTCGTGCTGGTCCGTCCCGCGCTCAAGCGGCGCTTCCTGGCCGGCACCGGGCACCGCACCGGCATCGAGGCCCTGATCGGCGCCCGCGCGGTCGTCGTGTCCACAGTGGACTACGAGGCCGGGCAGGTGAAGCTGGCCGGCGACGTCTGGTCGGCCCGCAGCCTCTCCGAGCACCACCCGCCGATCCAGCCCGGCACGGCGGTCACCGTCGTCGAGATCGCCGGCGCCACCGCCGTCGTGTCGGCCGAGCCGTGAGCCTCGGCCTCGTCACCGTCCCCGAAGGCCGGGCCGCGGTGATCGAACGCGGTGGGCGCTTCCGCACCGTGCTCGGCCCCGGCCGCCACTTCGTCGTGCCGTTCGCCGACCGGGTCCGCGCCCGCGTCGACCTCGGCGACCAGATCCTTTCGGCGCCGCCGCGACCGGTCGAAACCGGCGACGGCCGCGAAATCCTCATCGGCTTCGAAGTCGTCTTCGCCGTCACCGACCCGCGGCTGGCGACCTACGAAATCGGCAACCCGGCGTTCGCGATCGAACAGCTGACCACCACCGCGTTGCGGCAGGAGGCGAGCCTGACCACCGGCGAGCGCGCCATCACCGCACCGGGGGACCTGCACCGTACAGTGTGGACGGTCCTGCACGACACCACCGGCCGCTGGGGCATCGCCGCGAAGGAGCTCAAGCTCGAGGTGAGCCCGCCCGCGGCGCCCGGACCACCGTCAACCGCGCAAGAATGGTACTAGGTAAGGGGAAGATCTCTTGACCACCACAGTAGCGATCGTCGTGGTCGTCTTACTGGCTCTCTTCGTGATCATCACGGTAGCCAAGGCGATCATGGTCGTGCCGCAGGCGCAGTCGGCGGTCATCGAGCGGCTGGGCCGGTTCCGCACGGTGGCCTCGCCCGGCCTGACCTTCCTGGTGCCGTTCCTGGACAAGGTGCGCGCCCGGATCGACCTGCGCGAGCAGGTCGTCTCGTTCCCGCCGCAGCCGGTGATCACCGAGGACAACCTGACGGTGTCGATCGACACCGTCGTGTACTTCCAGGTCACCGACTCCCGCGCCGCGGTGTACGAGATCTCCAACTACATCGTCGGTGTCGAGCAGCTGACCACCACCACGCTGCGCAACGTGGTCGGTGGCATGAGCCTCGAGCAGACGCTGACCTCGCGCGACTCGATCAACACGCAGCTGCGCGGCGTGCTCGACGAGGCGACCGGCCGCTGGGGCATCCGCGTCGGCCGCGTCGAGCTCAAGGCGATCGACCCGCCGCCCTCCATCCAGGATTCGATGGAGAAGCAGATGCGCGCCGATCGTGAGAAGCGCGCCATGATCCTCACCGCGGAAGGTCAGCGGGAGTCCGCGATCAAGACCGCGGAAGGCCAGAAGCAGAGCCAGATCCTGTCGGCCGAAGGTGCTCGCCAGGCCACCATCCTCGCGGCCGAGGCCGAGCGGCAGTCCCGGATCCTGCGGGCCCAGGGTGAGCGCGCCGCGCGGTACCTGCAGGCGCAGGGCCAGGCGAAGGCGATCGAGAAGGTGTTCGCCGCGATCAAGGCCGGCCGCCCGACGCCGGAGGTGCTGGCCTACCAGTACCTGCAGACGCTGCCGCAGATGGCGCAGGGCGACGCGAACAAGGTGTGGATGATCCCGAGCGACTACGGCAAGGCCCTCGAAGGCTTCGCCCGCGCGCTCGGCGCCCCCGGCGACGACGGCGTGTTCCGCTACGAGCCGCCCAAGGACGACACCGTGCCGGACAAGGTCGACCTCGAGGACGAAGAGGTCGCCAGCTGGTTCGAGACGAAGAGCGACCCGAAGGTCGCCGAAGCCGTCGCGGCCGCGGAAGCCGTGGCGCGCCAGGAGGTCCCGGCCCTCGGGACGCCGTCGGCCCCGCCCGCGCGGCCGTCGATCCCGCGCCCGGTGCAGCAGCAGCCCGAACTCGAGGCGGACGAGGACCGCGGTACCGAGGTCGCGCCGGCCCCGCAGCAGCCGCAGCCGCTGCAGAACCCGCCGACCCCGCAGAGCGGCCAGCCGCTCCCGCAGCCGCAGCAGCCGGCCGGACCGCCCCAGGGCGGCCAGTACCAGGGCCCACCGCCGCAGTCCCCGCCGCCGGGCCAGTTCGGCGGCCCGCAGAACCCGGGCAGCGGCCCGTTCCCGCAGCAGCCCCCGTTCGGCGGCCCGCGCCGCTGACGCAGTACGTGAAGGCCTCCTTACCGGCGTTTTCGCCCGGCAAGGAGGCCTTCACCGCGTTCAGCGCCGCTTTTGCTCACGCGTCGAGAGCGCCCCAATGTGGCCTTGGTTGTGTCTGACGCACCGAAGGCCACATTGGGGCGCTGGCCGGTGGCCAACGAGGAGCGATCAGCGCTGGTAGACGGTCACGTCGTCGATGTCGGCCTTCGAGCGGTCCCGCAGGAAGATCACGCACACGATCGTGACGACCGCCGACAGGATGATGTAGCCCGAGATCGAGTACGGCGTGCCGGTCGTGTGCAGCAGCCACGTCGCCAGCAGCGGCGCCGGCCCGCCCGCGAACACCGATGCCAGCTGGTAGCCCAGCCCCGCGCCGCCGTAACGCAGGTGCGTCGGGAAGCTCTCGCCGATCAACGCCGCCTGCGGCCCGTACTGCAGCGCGTGCGGGATGAACGACACGACGACCGCCACGAACACCAGCGCGTGGTTGCCGTGCGCCAGGATCGTGAAGTACGGGAACGCGATCACGCCGGTGAACACCGCACCCGCCAGGTACACCCGCTTGCGGCCGACGCGGTCGGACAGCGCCGAAAAGAACGGGATCAACGCGAGTTCGCACGCGGCGCCGACGAGGACCGCGTTGAGCACGAACGTCTTGCTGAACTCGTGCCGCGACACGACGTAGACCAGCACGTAGCTGGTGAACAGGTAGAACGGCATCTGCTCGCTGAAACGCACGCCCGCCGAGAGCAGGATTTCGCGCCAGTGGTGGCGGATCGCGTCGAGCACCGGCGTCCGCGCGGTTTGCCGGTTCTCGATCAGCTTCGCGAACATCGGCGTCTCGAGGATCTTCAGCCGGATCACCAGCCCGACCGCGACGAGCACCAGGCTGAGCAGGAACGGGATCCGCCAGCCCCAGGAGTCGAACGCGGCGGGGGAGAGGGTCGCCGACAGCAGCGTCATCCCGCCCGTGCCGAGCACCAGCCCGACCGGGACGCCGATCTGCGCGAAACTGCCCAGCAGCCCGCGTTTCTTCTGGTCGCCCCACTCCATCGCGAGCAGCACCGACCCGCTCCACTCGCCGCCGATCGCGATGCCCTGGATCAGCCGCAGCAGCACCAGCAGCAGCGGCGCGGCGAACCCGATGGCCGAGGTCCCGGGCAGCATCCCGACGATGCCGGAGGAGATGCCCATCAGCAGCAGCGTGACGATCAGCGTGGCCTTGCGGCCGATCCGGTCGCCCCAGTGCCCGAAGATCGCGGCGCCGACCGGGCGGGCGGCGAACCCGACCGCGTAGGTCGCGAAGGACTGCATGGCGCCCGCGTAGGCACTCGACGCGGGGAAGAACAGGTGCGGGAAGACCAGCGCCGCCGCGGTGTTGTAGAGGAAGAAGTCGTACCACTCGATGGTCGTGCCGATCGCGCTCGCGAGCGCCGCACGCCGTACCTGCACCTTCCCGGACTTGCTGTCCGGTTCCACCTTGTGAGTGACTCCGTTGTCGCCCAAGACCATCTCGCAACACCTCCGGTGACTGATGTCACACAACAGTGTGACGCCCGTCGACGGTTTCGGCGATCGATGACCGCTACTTCGTCCGGTCGGCGATGAACGGCACCACTGCTTGCCGAATCTGCAACTTTGCAGATTCGGCAAGTTCCGCTACGCTGAACCCATGGACGCCAAAGGCCTGCGTGAGCGCAAGAAGCAGGAGACGCGCATCGCGCTGAGCTGGGCGGCCATCCGGCTCACGGTGGAACGCGGCTTCGACAACGTCCGGATCGAAGACATCGCCGCCGAGGCCGGGGTTTCCACCCGGACGTTCAGCAACTACTTCGGCAGCAAGGGCGAAGCCATCGTCGCCCGGCACCACGACCGGGCGCGCGCCATCGCCGAGGCGCTGCGGCAGCGTCCCGGCGGCGAGCCGATCTGGACGGCCATCACCGAAGCCGCGCTCACCGGGTTCGCGCTCGGCGAGCCGGTGACCGAAGGGCGGCCGCCGGAGCGGTCGTGGGTCGAAGGCCTGCGGCTGATGGTCGCGGAACCCGCACTGCAGGGCGAGTTCCAGAAGGCGGGCGCGGCGGCCGAAACCGAAATCGCGCTCGTCGTCGCCGAACGCACCGGCACCGACGCGGCCAAGGACGTCTACCCGCGGCTCGTCGCGGGCGTCGTCGGCGCCGCGCTCAACACCGTCACGCAGCAGTGGCTCCTGTCCGGCCGGCCGCAGTCGATGGAAGAGCTCCTGCGCGACGTCTTCGGCCGGCTCGCCGCCGGCCTGCCCGAACCGCGCTGATCCCCACCGCTCCACACCCGGCAGGGTCGCCGGGTTTCTTCGTCATGCCCTTTCACCGCAAGGAGTTCCGCCATGGAAGACGTCGTCATCGCGGGCGCCGGGCCCAACGGCCTGATGCTCGCCTGCGAACTGGCCCTCGCCGGCATCCGCCCGCTCGTGCTGGAACGGCTGCCCGAGCCGACCGAGGAGAACCGGGCCAACGGCCTGGTCGGCCAGGTCGTGCGCCTGCTCGACCGCCGCGGCCTGCACGACCGCCTCGCCGGCCCGATCGGGCCGCCCGCCCCCGCGTTCGTCTTCGGGGCGATGCGCCTGGACCTGACGCTGCCCGAACGCAACTCGCTGCACATCCTCGGCGTGCCGCAGCGGCGCGTCGCGGCGATGCTCGCCGACCGCGCCGCCGAACTGGGCGTCGAAATCCGCCGCGGCCACGAGGTGACCGGCCTGGTCCAGGACGCCGACGCCGTCACGCTCGACCTCACCGGTCCGGACGGTCCGGGCCGGCTCACCACCCGCTACGTCGTCGGTGCCGACGGCGGGCGCAGCATCACCCGCAAGCTGGCCGGCATCGGCTTCCCCGGCGTCACCGAGGACCGCACACTGTCGCTCACCGCGAACGCGACCGTTCCCGCCGAGTTCGTCGACCCCGCGTCCGGTGGGCTGAAGGTGCCTGGTCACGGCGTCATCCCGCCGTTCTTCCACTACCGCACCGAAACCGGGCTCTTCGTCTACGCGCCGTTCCCGACCGGGCCGCTCGTGACGACGGTGGAGTGGACCGACGCCGAAGAACCCGCCGACGAGCCCGCGATGACGCTCGAGGACCAGCGCGCGAGCATCGAGCGCGTGCTCGGCTTCGCGCTGCCGATCGGGCCGCCGGAGGGCGACGGGCCGCACCTGCTGCGGCGGCTGCGCGGGCGCAACACACGGCTGGCCGACCGGTTCCGCGACGGCCGCGTGCTGCTGGTCGGCGACGCCGCGCACGTCCACTCCGCCATCGGCGGGCCCGGCCTGAACCTCGGCCTGCAGGACGCCGTCGGCCTCGGCTGGAAGCTCGCCGCCGAACTGCACGGCTGGGCACCCGCCGGCCTGCTCGACACCTACGAGAGCGAACGCCGCCCGGTCGCCGAGCGCGTCGTCATGCACACCCAGGCCCAGTCCGCGCTGATCGCGCCCGGCCGCGACGTCACGGCGCTGCGGGAACTGTTCGGCGAACTGCTGCGGCTGCCGAGCACGGTCCAGCACGTCGCCGACCTGATGTCCGGCGCCGACGTCCGCTACGAACCGGGCACCGACCACCCGCTCGACGGCCGGTGGGCCCCGGACCTCGTCCTGGCCGACGGCACCCGGCTGGCCGAGCTGACCCGGACCGCCCGGCCACTGCTGCTGGACTTCACCGGCTCGCTCGGCGAGGAGCTGCGCGGCTGGACCGAGCGCGTCGACCTCGTCAGCGGCCAGGCCGAGGTGGACGCGACCGCGTTGCTGATCCGGCCCGACGGCTACGTCGCCTGGGCGTCGGGTTCCGCGGAGCCCGATGACGCCGAGCGGAAGGCGTTGCGGGCGGCGCTCGAGCGGTGGTTCGGCGCCGCCGTTGACATGTAGGAGATCTCCTACGTATTGTCGGCGCCATGACGATCACCCACGTGCAGTTCCTGACCCTGCCCGTCGCCGACCACGCCCGCGCGCGCGACTTCTACGTCGGCAAGCTCGGCTTCGACGCGCTCGTCGACCGCCGCACGCCCGAAGGCGGCCGGTTCGTGATGGTCGCCCCGAAGGGCGCGCAGACGGGCGTGGTGCTGACCGACCAGCAGGTCACCGGGATCGAGCCGGGTCCGCGGCACTTCCAGCTGCAGACCACCGGCCTCGACGCCGACGTCGCCGCGTTGCGGGCGGCCGGTGTCGAGGTCGACGACCCGCAGGAGCGGCCGTGGGGGCGGGCGACGTCGTTCACGGACCTCGACGGGCACACGCTCGGCCTGCTCCAGCCGTCGGACTTCGGCAACGTCCCGAACTGATGCCGGTCAACGACGACGTCTTCGCCGCGCTGGCCAGCCCGGCGCGGCGGGAGGTCCTGCGGCTGCTGCTGGACGGCCCGATGGCCGCGGGGTCGATCGCCGAGCGGTTCGACATGGCCCGGCCCAGCCTCTCGGAACACCTTCGGGTGCTTCGGGAGGCGGGCCTGGTCAGCGAGCAGCGGCAGGGCCGCAACCGCGTCTACCGGCTGGACGCGGCCCCGCTCGAAGAAGTCGCCGACTGGCTCACGCCCTACGAGCGCTTCTGGCGGAGCAAGCTCACGAACCTGCGCGACCTGCTCGACGAGGAGGACCTGTGACCGGCGACGACCCGACCGCGATCCACGTCGACCAGTTCCTCGCCCACCCCGCCCGCAAGGTCTGGCGCGCGCTCACCGAACCGGACCTGCTGGAGCGCTGGATCAACATGCCCAACGACATCAAACCGTTGGTGGGCCACAAATTCCAGCTCTTGGCCGAGCCGGTGCCGGCGGCCGGGTTCGCCGGCGGGCCGGTGGCGTGCGAGGTGCTGGAGGTCGAGCCCGAGCGCAAGCTGAGCATCCGCTGGGGTCCGCAGTGGACGGTCACCTGGCGGCTGGAACCGGAGGGCACCGGCACCCGGCTCTTCCTGAGCCACGAAGGCTTCGACCCCGACGACGAGTTCCAGCGCGTCTCCCGCCGCATCATGGGTGGCGGCTGGCGTTCGCACGTGCCGCGCGCGCTGGCCCGGTTGCTGGACACCCTCGACGACGACACCCGTCACCGATCCGACCGGAAGTAGGCCGCCCGCCGAGCAATACGGAGCCGTTACCGCGAAAGTCATCGGCCGTAGCTGTAGTCGGATCGGTGACAAACTGCGCAGTACGATCGGGTGGTGACCCCCGCCGCCGCTGAGCCGACCGAGTCGAAACCGCTGCGCGCCGACGCCCGGCGCAACCGGGCGCGCGTGCTGGAAGCGGCCGAGAGCGTCTTCGCCGCCAAGGGCACCGGGGCGCCCACCGAAGAGGTCGCCCGCGCGGCCGGCGTCGGCATCGGCACGGTGTTCCGGCACTTCCCGACGAAGGAAGCCCTCCTCGAGGCCGTGCTGATCGCCCGCCTGCACCGCTTCGCCGACGAGGCCGAAGCCGTCGTGGCGGCCGACTCCGCCGACCCGGGGGCGGCGTTCTTCACCTTCCTCGCCGGCTGGATCGAGATGTCCAGCGCGAAGAACGCCTACTTCGAGGCCCTCACCGCCGCCGGGGTCACCGTGCCGAAGGAGAAGTCCGGGATCGGCGGCCGGCTGCTCGGCGCCCTCGGGGTGCTGCTGTCGCGGGCGCAGGCCGCGGGCGCGGTCCGCGAAGACCTGGTCACCGGGGAGCTGATCACGATCATCATCGGCGTGGCGAAGGCCGCCGAGTACGCGGGCCCGGACGCGCGGCTGCGCGACCGGGCCGTGACGATCCTCTTCGACGGCCTCCGCCCGTCAGCGGGGGAGCGGCGCTGAGCCGACCGGCTCCAGCGCCGGTCGCTTGGGGGCCATGGTGTCCCCGGACGACTCGCCTCGCACGCGTCGCCGCACCCACGGCAGCGCGTGCTCCTTCGCCCACTGCAGGTTCTGGCTGCGGCGCGCGGCCGGGCTGAGCACCTCACGCGGCGCGAGCTCGGGGTTGACCAGCGGGTGTTCGACGCCGAGCACGCGCAGAACCTCGATCGCGACCTCGGTGTGGCCGAGCGCGTTGAGGTGCAGCCGGTCCGGCGCCCAGAAGCGGCGGTCACACAGCTGCCGCATCGACCAGAGGTCGACCAGCAGGGCGCCGTGCCGGGCGGCGATGCCGCGGACGAGCTCGTTGTAGATCGCCACGCGGCCGCGGATCGCGCGGAACAGCGGGTCCTCGACGCCGTCGACCCCGGTGAACAGGATCAGCCGCGCGCCGGTGGCGCGAACCCGGGCGATGGCGGTCTCGTAGCCGACGAGCAGGGCGTCGATGTCGACCTTGGGGCGCATGAGGTCGTTGCCGCCGGCGTAGAGGGAGACGAGGTCGGGGTCCATGGCGAGCCCCGCTTCGAGCTGTTCGGCGAGCACCTGCGGGAGCAGCTTGCCCCGGATGGCGAGGTTGGCGTACCGGAAATCGGGCTCGCGCGCGGCGAGCTGCTCGGCGACGCGGTCGGCCCAGCCGCGGACTCCGTTGGGGGCGGCCGGGTCGTCGTCTCCGACGCCTTCGGTGAACGAGTCCCCCATGGCCACTAAGCGCTTGCTCATGTCCGCAGTCTAAGCGGGCGCCTGTGGCGCGCTTTCCGCCCGGGGCGGAATCCCTGGCGCCCCGCCGGCCGCGGCCGGTAGACGGGAAAGGTGACGGGCTACGACGCGATCGCCGACTGGTACGAGACGACGTTCCTCCCCGGCTGGCGCGACGATCCTCTGGAGATCGGCCTCGTGCTGCGGGACCTCCTCGGGCCCGGCTCCGGGCCGTGCCTCGAGCTGGGCTGCGGCACCGGCGCCCACGCCGGCCGGATCCGGGACCTCGGCCGGACGCCGCTCGGCGTCGACCTTTCCGCCGGCATGCTGCGCCACGCGTCGCCCCGGCTGCCGGTCGTGCGCGGCGACGCCGAAGCTCTCCCGATCGCCACTGGATCGCTGCCCACCGTCGTGTCGGTCATGGTGCACACCGATATGCCCGACTACCCGGCGGTGCTGCGTGAGGCGGCGCGCGTGCTGGCACCAGGCGGGGTGTTCGTCCACATCGGAGTGCATCCGTGCTTCTGCGGCGGGTTCGCCGACCGCGCCGACGAGCGGGCCGTCGTCCTGCGGCCCGGCTACCGGGAGACCGGCCGGACCACGAAGTCCTGGACCGATCGCGGTCTGCGGGACAAGGTCGGCGCCACCCACCGGCCGCTGCCCGCGCTGCTCCACGCCGTCCTCGACGCGGGGCTGGTGTTCGAGCGGTTCGCCGAGGGCGGCTCGCCCACGCCGACCGTCCTGGGCTGGCGGGCCGTCAGGCGCTGACCTGCCGGGCCCGGTGATCGGCGACGTGCACCCGGGTCGCGCAGCGGGTCGAGCAAAACCGCCGCCGGCCGTTGCGGGAGGTGTCGACATACGCCGTTTCACACCCCTCTCGCCCGCAGATGCCCAAGCGGTCCGGGGCTTCGCACACCAGGTGCGCCAACCCGCCCGCGGTGTACGCGCGGACCCGGCCCACCGGACCGGCGTCCGCGGCCGAGTAGTGCAGGTGGGGTGGCTTGCCGTCGTGGGTGGTGATGTACGGGCGGCACGCCGCTTCGGCCAGCAGGTCGTTGACCAGCTCCGGGCGGTCTTCCGCGACCGCGGCGAACACCGGCCGCAGCCGGCCGGCCCACCCCGCGATCCGCGTCGCCTCGTCGTCGGTGAGCGCCCGGATGGCCATGCCGTTGCGGACCATCCCGTCCAGCAGCTCGCTCGCGGACCCCGCGTTCACCAGGTCGGCGGCCACGAGCGCGGCCGGGCCGCCGTAAGGGTTGAAGTGCACAAAGCCATTACAGCACGATCGGGGCATGGACGGAAACCGTTGCCCCCGCTGCGGCTGGCCGCTCGCCGAACTGCCGGCGACCGCGGCCCGGCCCGCCACCCACCGGCTCGACTACGTGCGCTGCGTCTGCGGCAGCTGGCTCGCCCGCCTCGACGGCGAGGTCGTCGGCGCGACGCGGACGCCGTGACTCAGAGGTCGAGCACGCCCGCGGCGTTGTCGTCCCACTGGTCGACGCGGCGGATGTACTCGTACAGCGCGCGGCTGCCGCGCACCCACCGGCCCTGGTCGGCGATCGCGAGGTCGTCGGCGCCGGCCCGGCGCGCCTCGGTGGCGAACCCGGACCGCAGCGAGTGCCCGGTCACCGGGTACGGCAGGCCCGCGCGGACGCCCGCCCGGGTGAGGATCTGGTTGACGCCGGTGGTGCTCAGCGCCGGCAGGCCGACGTTGCCGTGCCGGTCGACCCGGCGGAACGCGGGGCCGTCGGCGATCCCGGCGCCCGAGCGCCACGCGTGCCACGCCCGCACCGGATCGGTGTCGGGGCTCTCGCGCCGCGGGACGACCATGTCGCCGGTGCTCTTGCCGTGCCGCACGGTCACCGCCAGCCCCCGGCCCTCGACCGGCTCGACGTCGGTGACCAGCAGGTTCGCCAGGTCCGAGCACCGGGCGGCGATCGGGAACCCGATCAGCAGCATCGCCCGGTCGCGGGCGCCGGCCAGGGTGTCCGGGCAGGCCCGCGACATCGCCCGCAGGTCGGTGAGGGTGACCATGGTGGCCTTGCCGCGGCCGCGCTGGATGCCTTCGCGGGCCAGCCGCTGCCGGTAGCCCTTCAGCGCCCGCCACGCGGCGCGGCTCGCTTCGGGGTCGACGACGACTTTGTGGTGACGCAGCCCGGCGAGCGCACCGGTGAGCCGCCGTTCGATCGTCGACGGCGCCGCCGGGGCGGCCAGCTCCGCCACCTCGGGCACGGCGCGTTCGGCCGGCCGCAGCGTCCGCCCGCGTTCGAGCCAGACGACGAACCCGGTGAGCGCGCCGATCGACGCCGACAGCGGCGGAATCCCGGCCTCGGCGGTGTAGTCCTGCCAGACCTGCCAGTCCTGGGCGTAGGCCTTGAGCGTGTTGGGCGGCCGCTGCTCATCGACGTGCCGCGCGGCGGCCTGATCGAGCAGCGCGAGCCGGTCCTGCGGACTCAGGGCGGCGGTCACCGGTTCCAGCTCGGGCACGCGCCGAGGTTACGGGATCATTCTTCGCGAACGTTGTCGATCCGGCCGCGCGGCGTTCGTATGAAGGGCAAAACCGCGAAAGGAAGCCGACGTGAAGCAGTACCTGCTCAGCATCTACCAACCCGACGGCCCCACCCCGCCCCCCGACGTCCTCGACGGCGTCGTCAAGAAGCTCGATGCTCTGAACGCCGACCTCAAGGCCGCGGGGGCCTGGGTGTTCGCCGGCGGGCTGCACCCGCCGTCCAGCGCCACCGTGCTGCGCGCCGGCGACGGTGACACCCTCATCACCGACGGCCCCTTCACCGAAGGCAAGGAACACCTCGGCGGCTTCACGATCATCACCGCGCCCGACCTGGACGCGGCGCTCGCCTGGGGCAGCCGGCTCGCCGACGCCGTCGCGCCGCTGCCGGTCGAGGTGCGGCCGTTCGCCGGATGAGCGTCGAGGACGTCTTCGCCGCGGAATACGGCCGTGCCGTGTCGGTGCTCGTGCGGGTTTTCGGGAGCATCGACATCGCCGAGGAAGCCGTGCAGGACGCCTTCGCCGAGGCCGTCCGGCGATGGCCGGACGCCGGAGTCCCGCCCAGCCCGGCGGGCTGGATCATCACCACCGCCCGCAACCGCGCCATCGACCGGCTGCGCCGCGAGGCCGCGCGGGACGACAAACACGCCCAAGCCGCCCTCTTGCACGCCACTCTTTCGGACGACACAGCCGAGCCCGTCGAGGAGGGCGCCGTGCCCGACGACCGGCTCCGGTTGATCTTCACCTGCTGCCACCCCGCGCTCGCCCGCCCCACCCAGGTCGCGCTGACCCTGCGGCTGCTCGGCGGCCTGACCACCGCCGAGATCGCCGGCGCGTTCCTGGTCGCCGAACCCACGATGGCCCAGCGGATCGTCCGGGCGAAGAACAAGATCCGCGACGCCGGCATCCCCTACCGCGTCCCGCAGGACGCCGACCTGCCCGCGCGGCTGTCGGCGGTGCTCGCCGTGCTGTACCTGATCTTCAACGAGGGTTACACGGCCAGCGCGGGGCCGGACCTGGTCCGCGACGACCTGTGCCGCGAGGCGATCCGCCTCGCCCGCGTCCTGGCCGGCCTGATGCCCGACGAGCCGGAGGCCTGGGGCCTGCTCGCGCTGATGCTGCTGATCGACGCCCGCCGCGCGACGCGCACGACCGCGTCCGGTGAGGTGGTCCTGCTGGCCGATCAGGACCGGTCCCGCTGGGACGGCGACCTGATCGCCGAGGGCCAGGGGATCGTCCGCCGGTGCCTGCGCCGCGACCAACCGGGCCCGTACCAGATCCAGGCGGCCATCCAAGCCGTCCACAGCGACGCGCCGACGGACTGGTCCCAGGTCAAGGCGCTCTACGACCAGCTGCTGGCGCTCACACCGACGCCGGTGGTGGCGTTGAACCGCGCGGTGGCGGTCGCCGAGGTCGACGGTCCCGCCCCGGCGCTGGCCCTGGTGGACGAGCTGGACCTGGCGCGGTTCCCGCTGTTCCACGCCATCCGCGCGGACCTGCTGGACCGGCTGGGCCGCCACGACCAGGCGATCGCGGCCTACACCCAGGCGATCGAGCTGACCGGCAACGCCGCCGAGCGGGCGCTGCTGGAACGGAAGCGAGCCTCAGCGGGCGCCCGGTGAAAGCACGTAGGAGAACCGGCGGACCCGCGGCACCCACCTCTGGAACACGCGGACGTCGGGCAGCGTGACAGCGGTGGTCAGCTCGTCCAGGCTGCCGTGCAGGTGCTCCCACTGCGCGGCCTCGTCGGTGGGGATCCGGCCCACGGCCTCGCTCACCCAGCGCTCCTCGCGCTCCACCGGCCGCAGCCGGCCGACGAAGTCGCTCCACGGCGTTTCCGGCGCGGCCCGCAGCAGCGCGTCGGCGAAGCGGCCGAGCAGGCGGCCGTGCGCGGTGCACGTTCCCAGCAGCACGACCACGGCCTCGTATTCGCCGGCGAGGAACGTCGAGGCGTCGGAGAGATCGCGCGTGGCGCGGAGCATGCGGTAGAGGTTGATCAGGCGCTTCGCGTCCCGGGGCGTGTCGACCAGCCGGTCCAGCTTCGACAGCAGGGTGATCTCCGGATCGGTCAGCGGCCGCGGGACCTCGGCGGGCCGTCCCGGGGCCAGCTGCGCGGCCACCTGCGAGCCGGGCTCGACCGGGATGGCCGGCACCGGAGCATTGGCCACGACGCCGGTCTCGACGTCGTGTGCCGGCTCGGCCGGCTTGCGCTCTCCGGGGTCGGCGGCGGCCGGGGTGTCGGTCATCGACCACAGCAGCCGCTGCAGGCTGCCCGCCGGCATCCGCGGCAGCACCAGCGGGATGTTGAGGATCTTCTCCAGGTAGTCCTCGGGCGTCACGTGCCAGCCGTCCGCGCGCACGACGGCATCGGCTTCGATCAGCCGGTCGTAGTGCGTGCTCAGCGAGCGCAGCAGCCACCGCGGGTCGACCCCGACGACCACCACGAACAGGTCGAACGCGAGCAGCAGGTGCACCGCCTGCAGCACGTCGACGACCTGCTGCGGGCTGCACCGGTCGAGGTCGTCGATGTAGAGCACGATCCGGTCCAGCGGCCGGGTGGCCTCCTCGCCTTCGGCCACCGGCGCGGTCATCAGCGCGACGAGCTTTTCGAAGTCCTTGCGGATGGTGGAGATCAGGCCGAGGTTGCCCCGGTAGTCCTCGCCGCGGGACCGCTCGGCGAGGAAGGCGTACAGCCGCCGTCCCGGGGTCAGTTCGGTGAGCTGACGGCCCAGCTCCCCGATCCGGGTGACGACCTCCGCCAGTTGCTGTTCGGCGATCTGCTGCTCGGCGTCGGCCTTGCGCAGCGCGAGAAGCTCCTGCTGGGCACCTTCGTCCAGCCCGCCGCGCAGGTCTTCGGCGAGCACCCGCAGCCGGCGCAGCCCGGCGCGGGCCGCGCCCACCAGTGCCAGCCCGGTCGCGGCCAGGCCGGCGAACACGACGCCGACGCCGGTCAGCCACGCCTTCACATCGGGCACGAAGGCCGTGATCGCCGCACCCGCCGCCAGGACGACCGCGGCGGTGACCAGTGCGGCACGGCCGTGGCGGTAGCGGGCGATCCGGGCCAGCGCCTCGGTTTCGCCGTGCGCGCCGCGCATCTCGTCGGCCAGGAGCTTGCCCTGGTCGGCCAGGTCGCCGACGCCGAGCTTGCGCCACAGCCCGTCGTACTCCTCGTGGAAGGTGCGTGACTTCCGCAGCGCGCGCAGCAGGTCGCCGGCCCGGACCTTGCGGGCGTGTTCGGCTTCGCCGATCCGGTGTTTCAGCGCGGCGGCTTCGGCCTGGGCGCGCTCGGTCACCGCGGTCAGCTGCTTGCGCTGTTCCAGCTCGGCGGCGAGCTGCTCGCGCAGCCGGGCGCCTTCGCGCAGCCGGGCCTCGTGCTCTTCGTCCCGTTCGCCGGGGCGGCGGGCGGGTTCGGCGAGCTGGCGGAAGATCTCGTCGCCGAGACTGGCCCAGAGGTTAGCGTCGGCGTAGTGCCAGGCGTTGAACCCGACCTGGGCGATCTTCGCGCAGTGGCCCGGCGTGCCCTCGAGGGATTTGACCTGGCCGCGCAGCATGCCCATGAAGAAGCTCTTGCCGGAACCCCACTCGCCGAAGACGCCGATCGACAACGGAAGCGGCGTGTCCTTGGCGGCGATGACGGTGGCCAGCATGGAGACGTACGGGCTGACGCCGAGGTGGTCCTCGGTCAGCGCGATGCTTTCGTTCGGGTCGACCAAGTCCCGGGCGACGCCGCCGGCCAGCTCCTTCTCCGAGAACACCGGCACGCGGGGGACCGGGGCCGGCTCGGGTGCGGTGGTTCCCGGCGCCGGGAAAGCTGCGGCTCCCGGGACATCGGCGGCCCACTGCTTCCGGATCGCGTCGACGTTGAGGGAGTAGTCGGAGAAGAAGACGACCTCGCGGATGCCGGACTTCGCGGCCAGCGCACCCTCGATGACCGCGCGAGCGGCGACGGACGCAGGCACTCCGAGGCGCCCGGTGGCGAACAGCGGGACGGCGATGGCCGTCGCGCCCACGCCGGCCGCGGCCGTGATGGCGGTCGTCGTTGCGGTCGTGATCGCGCTCGGCGTCGGGTCGTTGCGCCTGCCCTTGTCGTGGGGGGTGGCGAGAACAGCCAGGCGCAGCCGCGGGCGACCGGTGCGGGCGGGCAGGTCCATCGTGATGGGTTGTGCGGGGGTGACCGAGTCCAGGTCGACCAGCTCCCAGCCGGCGCCGGGGAACGCGTCCTGCACTGCGTCGCCGAGGCTGCCGTAGCCGGCCCCCACGGAGATCGCCAGCGCGTCGACCGGGAGATCCCACGGTTGTTCGGTCAGCGCGACGGCGTAGGAGACGCCGTCGATCGTCTGGAGCGGAACCAAGTCGTCGTCGCCGAACTCCTGTGCGCTCATCGGTTCCTGACTCGTCGAGAACGGGGCCTCCGTTACTACCAGATCCGGCTTCCGCTCGATCCGCTCGTCTGGGTTCGGATATGTGACCTTATCCAAACCCAGATGGTCACTCGGCAATCTTCTGTTTCGAAACAGCTCAATCTAGTCCTGATTAGAAGGTTTGATATGCTCCCGATCATGACGGAAGAGGCAGGTCAGCTGCGGATTTGCGAGTACCGGCGCTGCGGGGCGCCGCTGCCGCCGGCGGTGGGGCGGGGGAGCCGGGCGCGGTTCTGCCAGGACGGGAAGACCTGGGGCAGGCGGAACCTGTCCTGCCGGGACGCCGAGGCGGTCCTGTCCGACGCCGAGTCCCTGCGGGAGAGCGACACCGAGCTGGACGACACCGCCGTCACCGCGCTCGCCGGGCAGGTCGACCGGGTCCTCGACCCCGCCCGCGGCCTCGTCGAGACACTCACGACCCTGCGCCACCAGCTGGAGGCCACCACCGCGACCGCCCTCGCCGAACGCGACGCCGCCTTGACCGAGGCCGACGAGCACCGCCGTCAGCGCGGGCTCGCCGAAGCTGACGCCGCGCAGGCCCGCGAGATCGCACAGGAAGCCTCCGCTGCCGCAACGGCGGCCGAGAAGGAGAAGTCCGCGGCCATCCGAGAGCGCGACGCGGCCCGCGGCGCCCAGCGCGAAGCGCTCCACGAACAGCAGCGCGCCGAGGGGCAGCTGTCCGCCGTGCGGGACGAACTGGCGCGGGTCACCGAGCGGGCCGACGCCGCCGTCGAGCTGGCCGGCGAGCGCGCCGGGACGATCGCGACGGTGACCGCCGAACTCGCGGCCACCCGGACCGCTCTGGACGAGGAACGCGGCCGCGGCCGGGCCGCGGAGAGCCGCGCCGAGACGATGGCGGGCCGGCTCGAGGCGGCCGAGTCGCGTGCGGACGCCGCCACCGCGCGGCTCGACACGGCGCACGAAGAGCTGACCAAGGCAGCTACTGCCCACGCGGCCGCCCAGGACCAGGCGCGCATGGCGGCCGAGGGTCTGCGCGCCCGGTTCGACGAGCGTCTGGCCGAACTGCAGGCCGCGCACGAGCAGACCGTCCGGTCGATGCACGAGACCACCACGAACCTCGGCGCCGAACTGCGCGTCACCGCCGGGCGGGCCGACACCGCGGAACGTGCGTTGACCAGGGCGTTGGCCGTGCTGCGCGAGACACCGGGACTGGAGCTGCCCGAGGACGTCACGGTAATGCTCAAGTAGTTACTTGACTATTGGCCTTGCACGGTCGTAACTTAAGTACATGCTTGACCATGAGCTGGACCTGGTGTTCCGCGCCCTGGGCGACCGGACGCGGCGGGCGCTGGTGGAGCGGCTCGTGCGCGGGCCGGCATCGGTCAGCGAGCTCGCCGAGCCGCTGACCATGTCGCTCGCCGCCGTGGTGCAGCACCTGCAGGTGCTCGAAGCCGCCGGGATCGTGCGGTCGGAGAAGGCCGGCCGCGTCCGGACCTGCCGGATCGAACCGGAGATGCTGCGCGCCGGCGAGCACTGGCTGGGACGTCAGCGCACGACGTGGGAGAGCAGGCTCGACCGGCTCGGCGACTTCCTCGCCGAGCCCTCGGACCCCTCGGAAGGGAGCACGACATGACCGTCACGCACGCCACCTTCACGCTGGAACGCACCTACCCCGTCCCGCCGTCCCGCGTGTTCGCCGCGTGGGCGGACGCGGCCGCGAAGGCGCGCTGGTTCGTCCCCGACGGAACCCACGAGCTGGACTTCCGCGTCGGCGGGGTCGAGACCGTCGGCGCCACCGGCCCGGACGGCACCGCCCTGGCCGTCACCTCGACCTACCACGACATCGTGCCGGAACAGCGCATCGTCTATTCGACGACGCTCAGCGGCGGCAAGGCCCTGGCCACGGTCTCGATCACGACGGTCGAGCTCGCCGAAGACGGCGAGGGCGCCCGGCTGGTCCTCACCGAGCAGGGCACGTTCCTCGACGGCGCCGAAGAACCGGCCTGGCGCGAGCAGGGCACCGGCGACTGGCTCGACCGGCTGGGCGAGGCTCTGCGATGACCGCGGCACTCACGGCGCTCGTCGAATCCCGGGTCGCCGCGGTGGCGGCGAAGGACGTCGAGACGCTGGTGGCCCAGTACGCCGAGGACGTCACGCTGTTCGACGCGCTCGGCCCGCTGCGCGACACCGGCCGGGACGTCGAACGGAACCGGCTGCGCGCGTGGTTCGGCGGCTACCGGACCGCGATCGACCTGCGGATCCGGGATCTCGAAGTGGTCGCCGGCGGCGATGCCGGGTTCGCGCACTTCGTGTTCCAGGTGCGCGGCACGATGACCGACGGCACCGAGGTGGACATGGCCGTGCGTGCCACCATCGGTTTTCGCCGCGGCGAGGACGGCTGGAAGATCGTCCACGAGCACAGTTCCGTGCCGCTCACGCCGTCCGGTACCCCTGCGGGCTGACGCCGAACTCGCGCTTGAACGCCGCGCTCAACGTGAACGCGCTGCCGTAGCCGACCTGGCGGGCGACCGAGGCGATCGTCGACTCCGGTTGCTGGCGCAGCAGATCCGCCGCCAACGCCAGGCGCCAGCCTGTCAGGTAGGCCATCGGGGTCTCCCCGACCGTCGTGGCGAAGCGGCGGGCCAGCGCGGCCCGGGACACGCCGGTGTTCGCGGCGAGCTTCGCGACCGTCCACGGCTCGGTCGGCTGGTGCTGCAGCAGCCGCAGTGCCTGCCCGACGACCGGGTCGTCGTGGGCGCGGTACCAGGCGGGCGCGCTCGTGTCGGGCCGGTCGAACCACGCGCGCAGCGCCGCGATCAGCAGCACGTCGAGCAGCCGGTCCAGGACGGCTTCCTGCCCGGGCACGTCCCGGCCGATCTCCCCGGCCAGCAGCCCGACCAGCGGCGTCGGCCAGTCCGCGGCCCGCAGGACGATCAGCGCCGGCAACGCGGCCAGCAGCTTCTTGCTGATCTCCCCGGCCATCCCGTAGGTGCCGGTGAGCAGCACGACCGGCCCGCCGGTGCCCCACGTGCGCACGCCCAGGTCGGCGTAGTCGGTGAGGTGGCCGCCGTCGGGGGTGCGGCACTCCTGGCCGGGCAGGATCAGCGCCTGCGGCGGTGTCGACGGCTGGTCGGCGACCAGGTACGGGTCCGGGCCGCGGGCGATCGCGACGTCGCCTTCGCCCAGCAGGACGGCCTCGCCGGCGTCCGGGACGATCCACGCCTCGCCGCGCACGACCGACACCACCGTCAGCGGCGCCCGGTCCTCGATGCGCAGCGACCACGGCGGGGTCAGCACCGAGCGGAGCAGGAACGCGCCGTGCGCGCGCGGGCCGTCCAGGAGTGCGGCGAGCGGATCCATGGCGGCCAGTGTAGACGCTGGAACATGCGATCGAGCCTGTGAACTATGGAGAGTCTCACCACGGCCCGGTTGACTCAGGGACATGACAACGAACTTCCTGGTGGTGGGCGGCACCGGCAAGACCGGGCGCCGCGTGGCGGACCGGCTGCGGGAGCGCGGCGCGGGCGTGCGGATCACGTCGCGGCGCGGGGCCCCGCCGTTCGACTGGAGCGATCGCGAGACCTGGGTGGCGGCGCTGAAGGACGTCGACGCCGTCTACCTGACCTACTACCCCGACCTGGTGGTGCCCGAGGCGGCCGCCGACATCCGGGCGTTCGCCGAACTGGCCGTGGCGCACGGCGTCGGGCACCTGGTGCTGCTGTCGGGCCGCGGCGAACCGGAGGCCGAGGCGTGCGAGCGGATCGTGGCCGGGGCGGGGACCGGCTGGACGGTCCTGCGGTGCAGCTGGTTCGCGCAGAACTTCAGTGAGCACTTCCTGCTCGACGCGGTGCGCGGCGGCGAGATCGCGTTGCCGGCGGGTACGGTGACCGAGCCGTTCGTGGACGTCCGCGACATCGCCGACGTCGCGGTGAAGGTGCTGACCGAACCCGGCCACACGGGACAGCTGTACGAGCTGACCGGGCCGCGGCTGCTGAGCTTCGCCGACGCGGCCTCGGAAATCGCGGCCGCGTCGGGGCGGGATGTCCGCTATGTTCCGGTTTCCGCCGAGGAGTACGCGGCCGCGGCGGTCGAGTACGGCGTCCCGGAAGAAGAAGCCGGGGCGCTGACCGAACTGTTCGCGCGGGTGCTCGACGGCCGCAACGAGTCGGTGACCTCGGACGTCGAGCGGGTGCTGGGGCGGCCGGCGACGGACTTCACGGATTTCGCGCGGGACGCGGCGGCGACCGGGGTCTGGGCCCGGTGACGGGGAAGGAGAGGCCGATGTCCACAGTGGTGCTGGTGGCCGCGCTGGTCGCGGCCGGGTTGATCGCGGGGCTGTTCTACGCCTACGCGTGCTCGGTGCTGCCGGGGATCGGGCGCGGCGACGACAAGACGTTCGTGGAGGCGATGCGCGGGATCAACGTCGCGATCGTCAACCCGGTCTTCATGCTGACGTTCCTGGGCGCCCCGCTGCTGGCGGGGGTGGCGATCTTCCTCAATCCCGGGCCGCGGCCGTGGGTGATCGCCGGGTTCGCGTGCCTGGTGGCGATGATCGTGATCACCGCGGTGGTGAACATCCCGCTGAACAACGCGCTGGAGTCCGGTGGCGACGACTACGCGGCGGTGCGCGCGAACTTCGAGGCGGTGTGGGTGCGCTGGAACGTGCTGCGGGCGGTGGTGAGCACGGCCGGCTTCGGCTGCCTGGTCGCGGCCGTGCTCACCCGCCGCTGATCAGTCCGCCAGGCGGAAGAGCAGGTCGGTGACCCACTGGGTGGGGTCGGGCACTTCGAGGGGGTTGGTGCGCAGCACTTCCAGCCGCCCGCCCCACTCCTGCCCGTCGGGTCCTTCGGTGACGTCCCACGTGACGCCCTCGGCGGCGCCCCAGGTCAGGACCGCTTCGGTCGCGGCCACCAGGCCGTCGGGGGCGCCGACGTAGGTGTCCAGGACGTACTTCCCGGCCAGGACCTCCCCGAGGAACGCCGGCTCCTCGGGGGTGAAGCCGCCCTCGATCGGGACGCCGGCCTCGACGGTGAACCGCATGCCGGGGTGCAGGACGCGGTAGCGGAAGAACGGCGCCCCGGCCGGGACGATCCCGTGTCCGGCGAGGGTGCCGATCAGGGGTGGCAGCCGGTCGGCGATGCGCGGGAACTCCTCGAGGCCGAGGGTGGCGCGCTCGGCGACGTAGGACTGGGCCGGCCGGTCCACTATGGACGGCATCAGGGCTCCTCCGGGACGAAAACGGGTCGGACCTCGATACTGCCGTAGGTCGCTGCCGGGTGCTTCGCCGCGATCTCCAGGGCTTCGTCGAGGTCGTCGCACTCGAGGACGACGTAGCCGCCGATCTGTTCCTTGGCTTCGGCGAAGGGGCCGTCGGTGAGCAGCACTTCCCCGTCACGGACGCGGATCGTGGTGGCCTCCGACGGTGGGCGCAGGCCGCCGCCGCCGTGGATCTTGCCGCGGCGGGCGAGGTCTTCGCCCCAGCCGTCGCACCCGTCGTACTGGTGTTCTTCGGCGGTTTCGTCGCCGGCGATCAGGAGCAGGTACCGCACTTCAGCGTCCTTCCAGTACTTCGCGCAGCCGCGCGGCGAAGGCGTCCGGTTCGGCGATGAAGCCGCCGTGGTCGCCCGGGAACAGTTCCGGCTTCAGGTCGAGGTCGGCGGCCAGCCCGAGGCCGGTTTCGTGGGCGAGCTGCCCGCCGGACTTCTCGCCGACGGCGACGACGAGCCGCGCGGACGTCGCCCGCAGCGCGTCGAGGTCGGGGTCGTAGGCGCCGGTGGCGGGCATCAGCCGGCCGAAGAAGTAGGCGAAGTTGCCTTCGGCGCGTGGGTCGAGCGGCGGTGCGGGGTCGATGCCGAGGGTGGTCATGAACGCGGCGAAGGCCGGGGCGAGGCCCTGGTCGCGGAACAGCGCGGGGATGTCGGGTCCGTCGAGGGCACCGGCGGGCGCGTAACGGGTGACGGGCGGTTCGTGCAGGACGACCGTGCGGACGTCGCCGGGGTGGCGCACGACGTGGTCGAGCATGGTGATGGCGCCGCCGCTGTTGGCGAACACGTCCGCGGGCCCGACTTCGGTGAGCAGGCGGTGCACGTCCTCGGCGTGTTCGCGGATCGTGTCACCGGTGGGTTCGCCGTCGAGCGGGCTGCGGCCGAGGCCGCGCGGGTCGAACGTGACGACGGTGTGGTCTTCGGCCAGCTGCGGCCGGATCGCGGTGAACACCGCGGCGTCGGCGGGGCCGCCGGGGACCAGCAGCAGCACCGGTCCGCGGCCGGTGACGTCGTAGGTGAGCGTGGCGCCGGGGGCGGCGAGGGTGGTCATGGGCGTTCCTCCGGAGATCGTGGTTCGCCCGACCGACGAACGGGCTCGCCCGGGACCGACACCACCTCCGAAATCCGTCGTGTGAGGTAGGCGCGTTCGGCGTCGGTGGGCGCGAGGTCGCGGGCTTTCGCGTACCACTCGGCGGCTTCGGCGGTCCGGCCCAGGCGGCGGAGGAAATCGGCGCGGGTGGCGGGCAGCAGGTGGTAGCCGGCCAGGTCGAGCTCGTCGAGCAGGGCGAGCCCGGCGAGCGGGCCGTCGGCCATGCCGACCGCGACGGCCCGGTTGAGCTCGACGACGGCGCTGGGGACGAACTTGCGCAGTTCGCCGTAGAGGCCCGCGATCTGGGCCCAGTCGGTGTCGGCGGGCCGGGCGGCGGTGGCGTGGCAGGCGGCGATGGCGGCCTGGACCTGGTACGGCCCGGGTTGCCGCCGGCGCAGCGCGGTCTCCAGCAGCCGGGTGCCTTCGGTGATTTCGCCGGTGTCCCAGCGGGTGCGGTCCTGTTCCTCGAGCGGGACGAGCTCGCCGTCGGCGCCGGCGCGGGTGGCGCGGCGGGCGTGCTGCAGCAGCATCAGCGCGAGCAAGCCGAGGACCTCGGGTTCGTCGGGCATCAGCCCGGCCAGGACGCGGGCGAGTCGGACGGCCTCGGCGGCGAGGTCGGGGCGCAGCAGGTCGGGGCCGGCGCTGGCGGAGTAGCCCTCGTTGAACGTCAGGTACAGCACGCTGAGGACGGCGGCGGTGCGTTCGGGCAGCAGGTGCGCGGGCGGGACGCGGTAGGGGATCCCGGCGTTGCGAATCTTGCGTTTCACCCGCACGAGCCGCTGGGACATGGTGGCTTCGGGGACGAGGAACGCGCGGGCGATCTCGGCGGTGGAGAGGCCGGCCAGCGTGCGCAGGGCGAGGGCGACCTGGGCTTCGGTGGCCAGCGCCGGGTGGCAGCAGGTGAAGATCAGCCGCAGCCGGTCGTCGGTGACGCCGGAGTCATCCGGGTCCGGCTCGTCAGGGACATGCATGAGGGCGGCCTCCCGCAGCTTGGCGGCGCCGACGGTGTCGCGGCGCAGCCGGTCGGTGGCGCGGTTGCGGGCGGCGGTGGTCAGCCACGCGCCGGGCCGGTCCGGGGCGCCGTCGCGGGGCCAGGTCCGCAGGGCGAGGGCGAACGCGTCCTGCGCGCACTCTTCGGCGAGGTCCCAGTCGCCGGTGATCCGGATGAGCGTGGCCACGACCTGGCCCCACTCCTCGCGGAACGCTTCCGCGAGCGCGGTCTCGACGTCCACCGTGCCTCCTTCGCGCCGGGTCACCCACCCGACGAACGGCCGGGTCCGGAACCGACCGCCGCGGCGTGGCAGGCGCCGAAACCTTCGGCGCGCGCGACGATGCGGCCGCTCTCGACTCGGACCGCGGTTTCTGTGGCGTCGCTGACCGCGGTGACGCCCGCGGCCGCGGCCAGTTCGCCCGCCGCGTCGCAAACCAGCCGCAGGCGGGGCCGGGCCGGGGGCGCGACGGCCTGGTCGAGGCAGCCGCGCAGGTCGGCGACGGCGAGCCGGGCCAGGGGCGCGAGCTCGGCGGGGTCGCTGGTGACGAGCACGGCGGTGACGTCGGCGCCGGTGCGGACGGCTTCTTCGAAGGCGGCGGCGCGGTGCAGGCCCAGGACCGTGACGACGCCGTCGCCGGGTCGGAACACCTCGCCGGTCAGCAGGTCGGTCGCGGCCGGCGGGGTCCAGGGCTCGTCGGCGGGCCGGGCCTGGGGGGTGATGGGCGGGGTCGCCGGCCAGTCGTCGTCGAGGTCCAGGTCGAGCAGCGCGGTGCAGGCGGTGACGATGTGGAACGGCTCGCCGAAGCCGGGTGCGGCCGCGGCGAGCTGGGTCGCGCCGTGCAGCGTGGTCAACGCGGCTTCAGCGACGCGCACGAGCCGCCGGCCCGGGCGGAGCCGTTCCAGGGCGAGCCCGAGCAGGATCGCGTCGACGCGCATGAGCTGCGCGAACGGCCGGCGGGTGTGCTCGTCGGCGAGGATTTCGGGCACCAGGTCGCGGCCGAGGCGGGCGTCGCCGCTGTCGGCGTCGGTGGCCAGGGGCAGGCGGGCGACCCACGCGCGGGAGAACGCGGCGAGGGCGTCGGCGGCGGTGGGTTCGGCCGGTGGGGTGGCGGGCCGGGGTGCGCGTTCGGCGAGGTCGGCCAGGACGGCGAAGTACAGGGCCCGTTTGCCGGGGAAGTTGGAGTAGACCGCGCCGCGGGTGAGCTCGGCGCGGTCGGCGATGACGTCGATCTTCGCCTCGCGGAAGCCGCGCCGGGCGAACTCGTCGCGGGCGGCGGCGAGGACCTTCGCGCGGTTGCGTTCCTGGGTCTCCGCCCTGCTGAGCCTGACCATCGTCCTCCTTGCCGTGGCGTCGCGAGCCAAGATACCGTGACCACTGAGATGATTAGAACATCTGATATCAACATCTGGAGTGGTGGATGACCCCCGAGATCGACCTGACCGACTTCAAGGTCCTGACTGACCCGTTCACCGCCTACGACCAGGCCCGCGAAGTGAGTGCACTGGCCCGGCTCGTCATCCCCGGCTTCGGGCCGTTCTGGGCCCTGACCCGCTACCGCGAGGCCCGCGCGATGCTGGCCGACCCGCGCTTCGAGGTCCGTTCCGAGAGCTTCATGCGCCCGCCGGGCATCCCCGAGCACTGCCTCGAGTACATGCGGACCATGGCCGAGCAGGACGGGCCCGAGCACCTGAGGCTGCGCCGGCTGGTCGCGCCGGCATTCACCCCGAAGCGCGCGGCGCAGCTGCGCCCGCGGCTGGCGGCGCTCACCGAGCGGCTGCTCGACGAGCTGCCCGGGCACGCCGAGGACGGCGTCGTCGACCTGATCCCGCACTTCGCCCGGCCATTGCCGATGGACGTCATCTGCGAAATGGCGGGGATCGCCGAGGTCGACCGGCCGCGCTGGCGGGAGTACGGCGCCGCGGTCGCGGGCGGGGCCGGTCCGGACTTCGCGGCCGCGATCCCGGCGATCATCGAGGGCGCGAAGGAGGCGGTGGCGCGCAGCCGGGCGGAACCGGGTGACGACCTCATCGGCGACCTCGTCCACGCCCAGGACGGCGACCGGCTCACCGACACCGAGCTGGTCACGCTCGTCTGGCACCTCGTGCTGGCCGGGCAGACGCCGGTGAACCTGATCGCCAACGCCGTCGAAGCGCTGCTGCGGCACCCGGACCAGCTGGACCTGCTGCGCGCGGACCCCGGGTGGTGGCCGGGCGCGGTCGAGGAGCTGATGCGCTTCTGCAGCCCGCAGCTGCTGACCACGCCGCGGTTCGCCCGGGAAGACGTCGAGATCGACGGGCAGCTGATCCGCGAAGGCGAGCGGGTGACCGCGGCGATGGTGGGTGCCGATCGCGACCCGCGGGTGTTCGCCGACGCGGACCGCCTGGACGTGACGCGCTCCGGGCCGGCTCAGCTCGGGTTCTCCCACGGCCCGCACTTCTGCCTGGGCGCGTCGATCGCGCGGGTGGAGACGGAGGTGGCGCTTTCGGCACTGTTCCGGCGGTTCCCGGATCTGGCCCTGGCCGGTGACGTGCCGCGGGCGCCGGACGGCGGGACGTGGCGGCCCGCGAAGTTACTCCTGACGCTCTGACGCGCGCTGCGACCGGGCGGTGATCAGCGTTTCGATGCCGTCGAGGACGCGGGCGAGGCCGAAGCGGAAGGTGTAAGCGGGGTCTTCGGCGGCGTTGTGGGCTTCGCCCGCGGCCTGGCCGACGCGCGAGGCCAGGGGGTAGTGCTCGGCGGCGGCCGCCGGGATGCCGGCCAGCACCGGCGCGGCGCGCTCCCACCACTGAGCGTCGGTCAGGCCGCTGGTGCGGACCAGGCGGGCGGCGTCGAGCGAGCTGCGCGCGGTGGTCCGCACCAGGCCGGTGACGAGGGCGACGGCGGCGTCCATCTCGACGTCGTCGAGGCCGATGCCCTCGACCGCGCGCAGTTCGCGTTCGTACTTGGCGAAGCTGTGCGGGCCCAGCGCCGAGCGGCTGGTGGTGACCTGCAGCAGCCACGGGTGGCGGTGGAACAGCGCCCACTGGTCCTCGGCGATCGCGGTCAGCGCGGCGCGCCAGCCGAGCGCGGGGTCGGGGACGGGCAGCTCGCCGTGGGCGTGGTCGATCATCAGGTCCAGCAGCTCGGCGCGGCCCGGCACGTAGGTGTAGAGGGACATGGGGGAGACGCCGAGCTGCTCGGCGACGCGGCGGATGGTGACGGCGTCGATGGTGTCGGCGTCGGCCAGCGCGATGGCCGCCCCGACGACGTCGGCCGTGGTCAGCTTGGGTTTCGGGCCGCGGCGCGGGGGTCCCGGCACGCCCCAGAGCAGCTCGATCGCCCGTCGCGGGTCGCCGTCTCCGTTGTCCTCGGTGCTCACGCCGCTCATTCTGCCCACCGGATTCTCGTACGCCGTACAGAGTTGTGCTACGCTTTTCTTCGTACATGGTACAGAGTTAAGGGGCTCGATGACTCCGCAGATCCACGCCGAGGGACTTCGCAGGCGCTACGGCGATGCGTACGCCCTCGATGGGTTCGATCTCTCCGTCCCGGCCGGGTCGCTGCACGGCCTGCTGGGACCCAACGGCGCCGGCAAGACCACGGCCGTGCGCGTGCTGTCCACCCTGCTGCGTCACGACGGGGGCACCGCGCGCGTGGCCGGCTTCGACGTCGCCACCGAATCGGCGCGAGTGCGCGCCTCGATCGGGCTGGTCGGCCAGCAGGCCGCGGTCGACGAGATCCTGTCCGGACGCCAGAACCTGATCCTGTTCGGCCGGCTGCACCACCTCGGCCGTCGCGAGGCCAGGCGCCGCGCGGACGACCTGCTCGAGCGCTTCGACCTGGCCGGCACCGGCGCGAAGCCGGTGTCGGCGTACTCCGGCGGGATGCGGCGACGCCTCGACCTGGCCGCGTCGCTGCTGGCCGCCCCGCGGGTGCTGTTCCTCGACGAGCCGACGACCGGGCTGGACCCGCGCAGCCGCACCGAGGTCTGGCGCGCGGTGCGGTCCCTGGTCGCCGACGGCACCACCGTGCTGCTCACCACGCAGTACCTGGAGGAGGCCGACCGGCTGGCCGACCGCATCTCGCTGGTCGAACACGGCCGCGTGATCGCCGAAGGCACCCCCGCCGAGCTGAAGGGCTCCCTCGGCGCGACCCGGATCGAGCTGACCCTCACCGATCCGGACAAAGTGGACGCCGCGACGGCGTTGCTGGCCCGGGTCACCGGCGCCGAGCCGGTCACCGAGGAGCTGCGGGTCAGCGCACCGGCGGAACCGGCGATGCTGACCGACCTCGTGCGCGAGCTGGCGGCGACCGAACTGGCGGTCGCCGACGTCGCGCTGCGGCACCCGACGCTCGACGAAGTGTTCCTGGAGCTGACCGGAAAGGTGACGCGATGAGGTGGGCCCTCGAAGACGGCTGGACGCTGACCGGCCGCTACCTCGCGCAGCTGGCCCGGCGCCCGGCGCGGCTGGCCACGGTGGTGGCGTTCCCGATCTTGATGGTGCTGATCTTCGCCTACCTGCTCGGCGGCGGGATGACCGTGCCCGGCGGTGGCTCCTACCGCGAGTTCCTGATGCCGGGGATGTTCGCGATGACCATGGCCTTCGGCCTGTCGGGGACGATGATCGCCGTGCTCGACGACGCCACCAAGGGCGTCACCGACCGGTTCCGGTCGCTGCCGATGGCGCCCTCGGCGGTCCTCACCGGCCGGGTCGCGGCGGACCTGGTGAACGCGGTGCTCGCCCTGGCGGTGCTGCTGGGCTGCGGGTTCGCCGTCGGCTGGCAGCCCCACGGCAGCCTGGCCGAGACGTTCGCGGCGTTCGGGTTGCTGCTCCTGCTGCGCACGGCCCTGGTGTGGGCCGGCGTCTACCTGGGCCTGCTGACCACCGATCCGGCGATGGTGACGCTTGCGCAGACGCTGGAGTTCCCGTTCGGGTTCCTCTCCAGCGCGTTCGTGGCGACCGCGACCATGCCGGTGTGGCTGGGAACCGTGGCCGAGTGGAACCCGTTGTCTTCCACGGTGACGGCGGCGCGGGTGCTGTTCGGCAACCCGGGCGCGGCCGGGACGTCCTGGGTGAGCACGCATGCGGTGCTGATGGCGGTGGCGTGGCCGCTGGTGCTGCTCGCGGTGTTCGTGCCGCTGTCGGTCCGCCGATACGGGAGGCTGGGGAACTGAACGCCGATTTCCTGCCGGGTGAACCGCCGCGAGCGGGTCGCCTGGTGCTCGACGACCGGGAACTGTCCATTGCGGACGGTCTGCGGGAACTGCTCGCCACCGCGGACCCCGATCCGTCCGTGCTGTTCTGGGCGACCGCGGCGAAAGCGGCGCTGCGGCTGGTCGCCGCCGGGCGGCTGCTGCCGGGGGTGACCGACGCGGGGCACGACGCCTGGCGCGTCGGCCCCCTGGAGCCGGCGGAAGCGGCCTGGCTGCGGGACCTCGCGGCCGCGATGCCGGTGGACGAACGCGCGCCGGGACCGCTGCTGCGGGCGTTCCTCGACGCCGTCGCCGACACCCTGCCCCGCACGCCGGCCGCGGCGAAGGCGGCCGGGACACGGTTGTTCGCCGCCATCGCCCCACAGCGGGCGGAGTCCTTGCGGGACTGGGCGGACGAGCTGGCGGCCGGGCTCGACTCGGGCATCCGGGTGTCGCTGCGCGTCGAGGCGCCGGACGGGTTCGACACCGGCCGCTTCCACGCCGTCGTGCAGGTGCACAGCCTGGCCGAACCGGGCGAGGTCGCCGACGCGGCGCGGCTGTGGGAGACGGGCCGGTTCGGGCCGCGGGCCCGCATCGACGTCGTGCTGGCGCTGCGGCGCGGCGCGCAGGTGTGGCCGGCGTTGAGCCCGTTGCTGACCTCGGCCGTGCCCGATGAGCTGGTGCTGGGCGGGGACGACGTGACCGAGCTGGTCGCGACCGCGGCGCCGCGGCTGGCGGCGGTCGGCATCGACGTGCACTGGCCGGCCGAGCTCGCCGGCTCGCTGACCGCGCGAGCGGTGGTCACCGCCGGGGACACCCCGGGCGACTTGCCGTCGTTCTTCGGCGGCGGCCGGGCGCTGGCCTTCGACTGGCAGCTCGCGCTGGGTGGGGAGGTGCTGACCGAGGCGGAACTCGACGCGCTCGCCGAGGCCCGCCGCCCGGTGGTGCGGCTGCGGGACCGCTGGGTGCTGGTCGACCCGGCGTTGGCGGCGAAGGCGCGGGACCGGACGCTCAAGCCGCTGACACCGGTCGACGCGCTCGGTGCGGTGCTGACCGGGACGACGGAGGTCGACGGCGAGCACGTCGAGGTCGTCACCGAGGGCTGGCTGGCGCGGTTGCGCGACCGGCTCTCGGCGCCGCCGGAGCCCCAGGTGCCGCCGGCCGGGCTGGCCGCGACACTGCGGGACTACCAGCTGCGCGGGCTGCAGTGGCTGGCCACCGTCACCGGCCTGGGTCTCGGCGGCTGCCTCGCCGACGACATGGGGCTGGGCAAGACGGTCACGCTGATCGCGCTGCACCTGCACCGGGCATCGGGGGCGACGCTGGTGGTGTGCCCGGCGTCGCTGCTGGGCAACTGGGAACGCGAGATCCGCCGGTTCGCCCCGGGCGTGCCGGTGCGGCGCTTCCACGGCACCGCCCGCTCGCTCGAGGACGTCGACGGGTTCGTGCTCACGACCTACGGCACGCTGCGCGCCGATCCCGCGCCACTGGCCGGGATCTCGTGGGGGCTGCTGGTCGCCGACGAGGCCCAGCACGTCAAGAACCACCGGTCGGAGACGGCGAAGGCGCTGCGGCTGGTGCCCGCGGCCGCGCGGGTGGCGCTGACCGGCACGCCGGTGGAGAACACGCTCTCGGAGCTGTGGGCGGTCCTCGACTGGTCCGCGCCGGGCCTGCTGGGATCGCTGTCGGAATTCCGGGCGCGCTGGGCGAAACCGATCGAAGCCGGGGACCCGGCCGCGGCCGAGCGGCTGTCGCGGCTGCTGCGGCCGTTCCTGTTGCGGCGCCGCAAATCCGACCCCGGGATCGCGCCGGAGCTGCCGGCGAAGACCGAGACCGACCGGCCGGTGGCGCTGAGCGCGGAGCAGGTGGCGCTCTACGAGGCGGTGGTGCGGGAGATGATGGCCGATATCGCCGCGAGCGACGGCATGGCCCGGCGCGGCCGGATCGTCAAGCTGCTGACCGCGCTCAAGCAGATCTGCAACCACCCGGCGCAGTACCTCAAGGAGCCCGGCGGCCGGTCGGGCAAGCTCGAACTGCTCGACGAGCTCCTCGAGACGATCCTCGCCGAGGGCGGCGCGGTGCTGGTGTTCACCCAGTACGTCGCCATGGCCCGGCTGCTGGAGCAGCACCTGGCCGCGCGCGGGATCGGGACGCAGCTGCTGCACGGCGGCACCCCGGTCGCCCGTCGCGACGAACTCGTCCAGCGGTTCCAGGACGGCGCGGTGCCGGTGTTCCTGTTGTCGCTCAAGGCGGCCGGGACGGGGCTGAACCTGACGCGCGCCGACCACGTCGTGCACTTCGACCGCTGGTGGAACCCGGCGGTCGAGGACCAGGCGACCGACCGGGCCTACCGGATCGGGCAGACGCGCCCGGTCCAGGTGCACCGGCTGGTGGCCGAGGGCACCGTGGAGGACCGGATCGCGGCGATGCTGCGGGAGAAGCGGGCGCTGGCCGAGGCGGTGCTGGCCGGCGGTGAGGCGGCGTTGACGGAACTGACCGACACCGAGCTCGCGGAGCTCGTCGAGCTGAGGAGCCGCGGATGAGCGACGACGTACGCGGTTTCCCGGCGTTCGGCGCGGGCGGCCGGCTGGCCCGGACGTGGTGGGGGCGGGCGTGGGTGCGCGCGATGGAGGACACCGCCCTGGACCTGCGTCAGCTCAAGGCCGGGCGCAAGTACGCCGCGGCCGGGCTGGTCGGGCCGATCACGGTGAGCCCGGGCCGGATCGCGGCGGTGGTCGACGACGCCGACGGCGGCCCGTTCCGCACCGAGCTGCGGCTGGCGGTGCTGTCGGAAGCGGACTGGACGCGGTTCCTGGACCGGGTGGCCTCCCGTGCCGGGCACCTGGCGGCGCTGCTGGACCGGGACATGCCCCGCGACCTGGTGACGGCGGCCGACGACGCCGGGGTCCACCTGCTGCCGGACATCGGGGACCTGGATCCGGAGTGCGACTGCCCCGGCTGGGAGCTGCCGTGCCGGCACGCGGCGGCCTTGTCGTTCCAGGCGTCGTGGCTGCTGGACGCGGACCCGTTCGTGTTGCTGCTGATGCGGGGCAAGGGCGAACGGGAGATCCGGGAAGAGCTGGAGAGCCGCACGGCGCCACGGGCGGAGCTGGTCGTCGGGGACCGGACGCCGGGGGTGCTGCCGGACCTGGCGGAGTTCGCCCCGTCGGGGGCGCCGTCGATCCCGGCCGCGCCGGGCGTGCCCGCGGAGGCGTTCGCGTTGCTGGCCGCGCACGCCTCCGCGCAGGCCCGGGCGGTGCTGGCGGGCGAGCCCTGGCCGGGACGGCGGCTGGACACCGTCCGGCTGGCCGCGCGGTTCCCGTCGGCGGCTTCGCGGCTGGGCGAGGGGCGTGAGTTCGAGCGGGCGGTGGCGGCCTGGACGCACGGCGGACGGGCCGGTCTCGAAGTCCTGGATTCGGCGTGGAACCCGCCGAAGGCGGCGCTCGCGGCGGCCCGGGCGGCGCTCGTCGACGAGGAGCCGGTGTTCGAGCGCAACCGGTGCACGGCCGGGGAGGTGCAGCTGCGCCTGGACCGGGCGGGCCGCTGGCACCCGTACCGGCGCGAGGACGGCGAGTGGTGGCCTTCGGGTCCGCCGGAAGCCGATCCGGGGCTGCTGATCGGCTGACGCTTCTTCACGGATCGAGCCCGCGTCAAGCCAGGGATTTTCGTGGGGTTACGCGGTATCCAGCGTGATCCTCGTTGTCTCCTGTCCGCTACGGCGGGCTTTCCGCCGGGGCCCACTGGGGGTGCGGGCGCGCGGGGCCGCCTTCCCGCGCGCCCGCCCGGTTTCCGTCGGTGCCCGGCGCTAGCGTGCGCGCATGGACGCCCTTGCCGCCGATCTGCACCGCTACCTCCAGGAAAACCGCGAGAACGTGCTCGCGTCGTTGTCCGGGTTGAGCGAGTACGACATCCGCCGTCCGGTGACGCCGACGGGGACCAACCTGCTGGGCCTGGTCAAGCACCTGGCCGGGATCGAGCTGGGCACGCTCGGCGACTGCGTGGGCCGCCCGGCCCCGGTCCGGCTGCCGTGGGTCGAGGACGGCTCGATCTGGGACGGCGCCGACATGTGGGCCACGGCGGAGGAGTCCCGCGAGGAGCTGGTCGGGCTGTACCGCACGGCGTGGCGGCACACCGACGAGACGCTCGAGCTGCTGCCGCTGGACGCGCCGGCGTCGGTGCCGTGGTGGCCGGCGGACCGCCGGGAGACGACGTTCGGTTCGCTGCTGGTGCGCACGACCGCGGAGACGGCCCACCACGCCGGTCACGCCGACATCGTCCGGGAGCTGATCGACGGCCGCGGCGGCGGCGACCACGACGACATCGGCGACGCGGCGTGGTGGGAGCGGTACGTGGGGCGGATCCGGCAGGCGGCCGAGCCGTTCCGCTCCTAGCGGTTCACGCGGCCGCGCGGTCGCCGAGCGGCCGGCGGCGCAGGTCCGGGCGCCGCAGTGCCGGGGGCTGGAAGGTCTGGTCGAGGACGCCGATGTCGGTGCCGGGCGGGACGATCTCGTCGATCCGGTCGAGCAAGTCGTCGGAGAGGGTGACGTCCACGCCGGCCAGCAGGTCGTCGAGGTGGGCCATCGTGCGGGCACCCAGGAGCGCGCTCGTCACGCCGGGGTGGGCGATGGTGAACGCCATCGCGAGGTGGGTCGGGGGCAGGCCGGCTTCCGCGGCGAGGGCGGCGAACTTCCCGGCGGCGGCGAGCCGGTTCTCGTCCTCGAGGTGGCGCACCAGGCCGGCGCGGCGCAGCTGGTCGTGCGGGCGGCCGGTGAGCAGTCCCTGGCCGAGCGGGCCCCAGACGAGGGTGCCCATCCCGTAGTGCTGGGTGGCGGGCAGGAGCTCGCGTTCGATGCCGCGGTTGAGCAGGGAGTAGACCGGCTGCTCGGTGTGGAAGGCGGTCAGGCCGTGCCGGGCCGCGGCCCACTGGGCTTCGACGATGCCGGCGGCGGGGGTCCCGGACGCGCCGATCGCGCGGACCTTCCCGCTGTGCAGGAGGTCGGTCAGCGCGGCGAGCGTTTCGTCGACGGGGGTGGCGGGGTCGGGGCGGTGCAGCTGGTAGAGGTCGATGTGGTCGGTGCGCAGGCGGCGCAGGGAGTGCTCCACGGCGGTGACGATCCAGCGCCGGGACGCGCCCTGGTGGTTGGGGTCCTGCCCGGTCGGGCGGCCGAACTTGGTGGCGAGCACGACGTCGTCGCGGCGGCCTTCCAGTGCCTTGCCGACGATTTCCTCGGAGTCGCCGTAGGCGTCGGCGGTGTCGACGAAGTTGATGCCGGCGTCGAGGGCTTTGTGCAGGACGCGGGCGGAGTCGGTGGGGTCGGCGTTGCCGATGGAGGTGGCGAACATCAGGGTGCCCAGGGCGTAGGGGCTGACCTGGATGCCGGTCCGGCCCAGGGTGCGGTACTGCATGGGGACTCCTCGGGAGTACGCTCGTAGCTAAGCGGAAAGCTTTTCCGCAACTATACGGAAACCCTTTCCGCTTAGCTACCCGGAGGAGACAGTGACCGAGAGCAGCACGCCGCGCCGGCGGCGGGCCGACGCGCAACGCAACGTCGATGCGCTGCTCGAGGCGGCGAAACGCGTGTTCGCCACCTCGGGCGTGGACGCGCCGGCGAAGGAGATCACCGACCTGGCCGGGCTCGGTGTCGGCACGCTCTACCGGCACTTCCCGCAGCGCGCGGACCTGGTCGCGGCCGTGCTGCAGCGCGAGATCGACGTGCTGGCCGACGCGGGGCCGGTGCTCGGCGCCGCGCACGCGCCCGGGGCGGCGCTGCGGGAGTGGCTGCGGCGCTACACCGAGCTGGTCGGCGCCAAGCGCGGGCTGGCCACGGCACTGCACTCGGGCGACCCGGCCTTCGACGCCCTGCCGGGCTACTTCATGGAACGGATGGAGCCGGTGCTGGCCGCCCTGCTCGCCGCGGCGGCCGCGGCGGGGGAGGTGCGCGCCGACGTCAGCGCGAAAGACCTCCTGCACGCCGTGGCCCTGCTCTGCCAGCCGGTGCGCGGCGAGGACCTGGCCTACAACCAGCGGATGATCGAGATCCTCGCCGACGGGCTCAGCCCACGGGCGTGACCGCGTAGTCCTTGACCCGCATCGAGTCGTGCATCCGGACGCCGCCGGTGTTGAGCTTCGCCAGCGCCGTCGTCACGCGGGCCGGCAGCGCGGAGATCAGCTGGCCGCCGCGGGCCAGGGCCCACACCCCCGCGCGGGTGGCGGGGATCAGGCTCTTCGCGGCGCCGACGGCGAACGCGCGGCTCTTGTCGACCAGCTCGCCCATTTCCCGTTCGTAGGCGGGAAAGGCACGGGTGTGGTCGCCGCCGGCCGCGGCCAGCTCGCCGGCCAGGACGTAGGCGCCGAGGACCGCGAGGCTGGTGCTGCCGCCGACCGCCGGGCCCGGGCAGTAGCCGGCGTCGCCGACGAGCGTGACGCGCCCGCGTGACCACGTCCGCAGCTGCAGCTGGGTGATGGAGTCGAAGTAGAACGGGCCCGGGCCGTCGAGTTCGGCCAGCCAGCCGTCGACCTGCGGGTGCATCCCGGCGTAGGCCTGACTCAGGAGTTCCTTCTGCCGCGGGACGTCCCGGTGGTGGTAGTCGAGCTGTTCGTCGCGGCGGAACAGGAACACCGCGCGAGCTTCGTCGAGGTGGCGGGCGCTGTAGAACCCGGCGGTGCGTCCGGCACCGAGGTGGATGACGGTCTCGCCGTCGCCGAGGCCGAGCGTGTCGGGCAGGGACAGCACGGCCAGGTAGGCGCCGATGAACTTCGTCAGCCCGGCCTCTTCGCCGAAGGTCAGCCGCCGGACGTGGGAGTGCAGCCCGTCGGCGCCGACGACGAGGTCGAACTTCCGCGGCGCGGCGTGTTCGAAGGTGACCTCGCCGTCGGGGGAGATGGCGGTGATCGAGTCGCCGAAGAGGTACTCGACGTCGTCGCGGCCGGCGTCGTAGTAGATCTCGCTGAGGTCGTCGCGCATGACCTCGACGTGCCGGTCGGAGGTGGCGCGGTAGATCTTCGCCAGGTCCACCCGGGCCGGCCGGCGGGTGCCTTCCCGGTGCAGCGTCATGCGGGTGGTGCCGGTCTTGAGGGCTTCGACGCGCCCCAGTACGCCCATCTTTTCGGTGATCTCCACGGCCGGCCGGAACAGGTCGACGGCGTGGCCGCCGGTCTTGCGCAGCACCGGGGCGCGCTCGACGACGGTGACGTCGAAGCCGTGGCGGGTGAGCCAGTACGCCAGCACCGGACCCGCGATGCTGGCCCCCGAGACGAGAATCCCCACGAGAAACCTCCCTGACTTAACGGTAGGTAAGGTGTACCACAGCTCCTTACCTATCGTTAAGTCAGTTATGCTGTGACCCGTGCCGAAAACCTCCGACACCAAACAGCGCATCCTCGACGCCGCCCGCGACCTCTTCGCGACCCAAGGCGTCCAGCGCACCAGCCTCCAGGACATCGCCGACCGGCTGGGCATCACCAAACCCGCGCTCTACTACCACTTCCCGTCCCGCGACGACCTCGTCCGCAGCATCATCCAGCCACTGCTCGACGACGGCGAGAAGTTCCTCCTCGACGTCGAGGCCCGCGGCGACCTTCCGGTGCGGGAGCTGATCGAGGGGTTCTTCGACTTCAACTACCGCCACCGCGCGCCGGTCATCATGCTGCTGGCCGAGATGCCGACGCTGGCCGACCTCGGCCTGATCGACCGCGTGCTGGGCTGGCGCAAACGGCTCACCGACCTCATCTGCGGCCCGGAGCCCACGCTCGAGCAGGCCGCCCGCGCGGTCCTCGCGCTGGGCGGCTTGCAGGACGTCTGCATGCAGTTCCCCGACGCCCCGGTCGAGGACCTGCGGGCCGCCGCGGTCGCCGGAGCCCTGGACGCGCTCGGCCGCTAACGCACCGCGGCGCGCTCGATGATCGCGGCCGTGTCCACCCCGGCCGGCAGCGTGCCGAACGCGAGGCCCCAGTCGCCGCCGAACCGCGTCGCGCAGAACGCGTCCGCGACCGCCGGGTGGCCGTGGCGCACCAGCAGCGACCCCTGCAGCACCAGCGCCATCGCCTCGACCACCCGCCGCGCCCGGTACTCGATGCCGTCGAGGTCGGTCAGCTCCTTGCGGACGCGGTCCACGGCGTCGTCCAGCCGCGCGTCCCCGCCGGCCGCCTGCTCGACCTCGGCGAAGAACGCCGCGACCGACTCCGGCTGCTTGCCCATGGCCCGCAACGCGTCCAGCGCCGCGACGTTGCCCGATCCCTCCCAGATCGACGACAGCGGCGCCTCGCGGTAGAGCCGCGGCATCCCCGACTCCTCGACGTACCCGTTGCCACCGAAGCACTCCAGCGCTTCGGCCGCGTGCATCGGCGCCCGCTTGCACACCCAGTACTTCGACACCGCCAGGCCGAGCCGCCGGAACGCCTGCTCCTGCGCGTCGCCGCGCCGGTCGCCCGCCGCGGCCAGCCGCATCGCCACCGTCGTCGCCGCTTCGGACTCGACCACGAGATCCGCGAGCACGTTCGCCATCAGCGGCTGGTCGACCAGCGCCTTGCCGAACGCGTACCGGTGCGTCGCGTGGTGGACCGCGCGGACCGCGCCCAGCCGCATCCCGGACGCGCTGCCGAGCGTGCAGTCCAGCCGGGTGTTGTTGACCATCTCGATGATCGTGCGGACCCCGCGGCCCTCCTCGCCGACCAGCCAGCCCACCGCGTGGTCGTACTCGATCTCCGACGACGCGTTCGACCGGTTGCCCAGCTTGTCCTTCAGCCGCTGCAGCCGGATCGGGTTGCGCGAGCCGTCGGGCAGGACGCGGGGGAGCAGGAAGCACGAGAGCCCGCCGGGCGCCTGGGCCAGCGTCAGGAACATGTCCGACATCGGCGCCGAGGTGAACCACTTGTGCCCGACGAGGGAATGGCTGCCGTCCGCGTTCGGCGTCGCGGTGGTCGTGTTGGCCCGGACGTCGGACCCGCCCTGCTTCTCCGTCATCGACATGCCTGCGATCAGGCCACGCTTGGTGCTCGGCTCGCGCAGCCCGAAGTCGTACACGGTCGCCGCCAGCAGCGGCTCGTACCGCGCGGCCAGCTCCGCGTTGGCCCGCAGCGCCGGGACCGCCGCGTAAGTCATCGAAATCGGGCAGCTGTGCCCCGCCTCGACCTGCCCCCACACGTAGAACTTCGCCGCGCGCGCCGCGTGCACGCCCTCGCGCGGGTCCTGCCACGCCGTCCCGTGCAGCCCGTGCGACACCGCGACGGTCATCAGGTCGTGCCAGTGCGGGTGGAACTCCACCTCGTCGATCCGGTTGCCGTACCGGTCGTGGGTGCGCAGCACCGGCTCGTTCTCGTTGACCAGCCGGCCCCACTCCTGGGCCCGCTCGCTCCCGGCCAGCCGGCCCAGCTCGTGCAGCTCCTCCGCCGCCCAGCCGGCCCCGGCGCGCTCCAGCCCGGCCACCAGCGCCGGGTCGTCGGCGACGTCGTGGCCGGCCAGCGGCGGGACCTGGTTGGTGACCTCATGCGTGGCGGGCATCGGAACCTCCTAGAGCGCGGACGACGAACGTGCGGAGCTCGGCGACGTCACCGGCGTTGCCGCTGGTCAACGGGCCGATGAGAACTTCGGCGGCCGCGCCGACCAGCGCGGCGGCGGTGAGCCGGCCGTCCTGCGGCGGCAGCGAGCCGTCCCGGACACCGGCCGCGACGTGCTCGGCGACGACCTCGGTGAACGCGCGCCGGAACTCCAGCCGCTCGGCGTCGATCAGCGCGTCGACCGGCTCGGCGAGCAGGGCGTAGGCCTGCCTCGGGGCCTTAAGCGCGCGCTGGGCGAAGGTCTCGAACACCGCCAGCACCCGCTCGGCGGGCTCGCCGGGCTGCGCGGACACCGCCCGGACCGCGTCGACTTCCCGCGTCACGACCTGCCGGAACACGTGCACGACCAGGTCGGCTTTGGTGGGGAAGTGCCGGTAGACGCTCCCGACGGCGACGCCGGCGCGCTCGGCCACCGCGGCGACGGAGCAGCCGCCGTAGCCGTGTTCGGCCAGCTGTTCGGTCGCGGCGGCGACGATCGTCGCGCGCTGGGCGTCGAGGCGTTCCTGCACCTTCGGGGTGCGGCGGTAGGGCACGTCAAGAAGTGAAGCACTGATTCATTGCTTCAGTCAACGCTCCAGCAGCCGCTTCGCGCCCCGGACCTCGGCCTCGACGTCGGCCGGCAGCTTCCGCCGCAGCAGCGGTTCGAGCAGCGGCCGCAGGGGAGCGGCGAACCCGAACGCGATCCGCCGCGCCACCCGGATCCCACAGCGGCGGTCCTGGAAGCGGCCGTGCACGACAACCTCGCGCGCCTGACCGCCCGCACCGCCGAAACCGCCGACGCCCGCTTGCCGGAGGACCCCCGCGAGGCCCTCCGCGTCCCGGCGGGGGACGGAGTGGATCACCACCCTGCGCGACTCCGGACGAGCGGCGGTGCCCGACCCCGAGGCGACCGCCGCGGTCCTGGTCGCGTCGTTGACGTACTACCCGATCCTCGACGTGCTCATCGGCCACACCCCGGGAGACCTGAAGCCGGAACGGTTCCTGGAGGCGTGGCTCGACTCGTCCGTCGCCGCGCTCAAGCTGCGCTGAGAAACTCGCGCACCGCCCGCGGCGACCGCAGCTCGACAACCTCCACACCGGACTCCGTCAACGCCCGCCGCACCCTCGGCAGGTGCCGCCACCGGTAGGTCAGCACCCACCACCAGAAGTCCCACCGCTCCCGGCCCCGCCGCCATGCCCGCCACGCACACCGCACCGGCGACAGGTTCAGCAACACCACGGTGTCCGCCGCCGCCAAGCGCACCTCGAGCGCGTCGTACGGCCCGAGGTCACCGTCCAGGATCCACTTCGGACCCACGACCAGCTCCCGCTGCCGCGCCACCCACTCCGGCCGCGACAGCCCCGCCAAGCCCGGCTCCCAGAACACCGCGTCCAGCTCCACCACCGGCAACCCCGTCCGCACCCCCAGCCGCCGCGCGAACACCGACTTCCCCGAACCGCCGCAGCCCAGCACCAGCACCCGCTCCACGCCGGCCATTCTCGCTACTGCAGCGTCGCCCTGAACACTCCGGATCACCGCTTCACCAGCGCCACCAGGTACCGGCAGGGGAGCGGCCCCGGGTTCGCGAACACGCAGTCCGCCGCCGGCCCCAGCTGCAGGCAGTCCCCGGCGGCCAGCTCGTGCACCACCGCGTCCTCGTGGAACCGCAGGTGCCCCGCCAGCACCCAGATCTGCTGGTGCAGGAACGCATACGTCCCCGCCGCCAACGGCACCTCCGCACCCGGCGGCAGCTCGACCTCCACCAGCTCCAGCGGACGCCCGCCCGCGGGGGAGACCGCCCGCCGCCGGTACCCCGAATCCGGGTCCACCCACACCGGCTGCTCCGCCGCCCGCACCAGCCGCCGCTCGTCGCCCTCCGCCCGCGCGATCAGCTCCGACAACGTCAGGCCCAGCGCGGCCGACAGCTTCGCCAGCAACGCGGCCGTCGGCTGCACGTCACCCCGCTCGATCTTGCCGATCATCGCGCGCGAAACACCGGACTGCTCCGCGAGCACCGCCACCGACAGACCTCGGGACGTCCGAGCCGCGTGAACAGTGGCAGCCAAGCGCAGAGTCAGGGGATCGGTCATAAACCTGGATACTATACGACCCAATCTGGCTACCATCTGAGCCATGATTCGAGACGCCCTCCCCACCGACGCCGCCGCGTGCGCCGCCGTCTACGCGCCCTACGTCACCGACACCGTCATCTCCTTCGAAACCGAACCACCCTCCGCCGCCGAGATGGCCCGCCGCATCGCCCACGCGCACGCCTGGATCGTCCTCGAAGACGACGGCCACGTCGCCGGCTTCGCCTACGCCCACCCCTTCGCCGAACGCGCCGCCTACCAGTGGTCCTGCGAAACCAGCATCTACCTCGAACGCGGCCGCCACCGCACCGGCGGCGGCCGCGCCCTCTACGAAACCCTGTTCGAACGCCTGCGACACAAGGGATTCTGCCGCGCCTTCGCCGGCATGACCCTCCCGAACGACGCCAGCGCCGGCCTGCACCGCGCACTCGGCTTCGAGCCCGCCGGCGTCTACCGCCGCGTCGGCTGGAAACACGGCGCGTGGCGCGACGTCGCCTGGGTGCAGAAAGACCTACAAGCAACCGATGGTTGCGCATCGCCGCCGCTCCGGCTACCGTAACAAGCAACCAAACGTTGCACGAGGAGCACCATGGACCACGGAACACTCGAACGCGAAATCCACATCGACGCCACCCCCGACACCGTCTTCAACGTCGTCAGCAACCCCGAACACGTCCGCGACTGGTGGCCCGACGAAGCCGACTACCCCGTCGAACCCGGGGGAGCGGGCCACATCAGCTTCGGCGACGCCCGAGTCGGCTTCACCGTCGTCGACGCCATCCCACCCAAACTCTTCTCCTTCCGCTGGACCCACGCCGAGGGGGAGACCGCCACCGAAGGCAACTCCTTCCTCGTCGTCTTCGAACTCGAACCCACCGCCACCGGCACCCGCCTGCGCATGACCGAAACCGGCTTCCGCGAACGCGGCTGGGACGAAGCCAAGATCGCCGCCGAATACGCCGACCACGTCAGCGGCTGGGACCACTTCCTGCCCCGCATCCCCGCCACCGCCGCCAAGGCGGGAGCCACCCGGTGACCACCGCCGTCGACGACGACCTCTGGTCCGCCATCGGCGACCCCACCCGCCGCCGCATGCTCGACCTGCTCCTCAGCGAAGGCGGGGGAACGGCCACCAGCCTCAGCGAACACCTCCCGGTCACCCGCCAAGCCGTCGCCAAGCACCTCGCCGTCCTCGACCGCGCCGGCCTCGTCCACGCCCGGCCCGAAGGACGCGAAAAACAGTTCCACGTCGACGAAACCCAGCTCGCCCGCGCCGCCGCCCAGCTCGCCGACGTCGGCAAGACCTGGGACGCCCGCCTCCAGCGCATCAAGCGCATCGCCGAAACCATCGAACGGAAGAAGAACTAGAAAATGGACATCCTGCACCGCATCGGCATCGAAAAGTCCTCACCCGAGAAGGTCTACGAAGCACTCACCACCCTCGACGGCCTCTCCGCCTGGTGGACCGAGAAAACCGTGGGGGACACCGAACTCGGCGGCGTCATCGCGTTCCGTTTCATCCCCGGCGGGTTCGACATGAAGGTCACCGAGCTCGACCCGGGTCGGCTCGTCCGCTGGGAGGTCGTCGACGGCCCGCCCGAATGGATCGGCACGACGATCCGCTGGGACATCGACCAGCGCGCGGATCACACGATCGTCTTGTTCAAGCACGAAGACTGGCGCGAGGCCGGCGAGTTCATGCACCACTGCAGCACGAAGTGGGCCAGCTACCTGATGAGCCTCAAGCAGCTGCTGGAGACCGGGGAGGGCGCCCCGGCACCGCGGGACGTGATGATCAGCGACTGGCACTGAGGCTACTTGACATAATGTACATTATCGGCACTTAGGGACACGCTGCGGCGACGAGCCGGGAGGGGTGCCGAAGGCGGGAATCCCGGCAGACGCGTTCGGTTCGCCAGGACGGCTTCTCCTCAGGTTTCCGGCCGGACCGCTCGGGGTCGGCGACGCTGACGCGGCGGACTCAGTCGATCTCCCTGGACGGCTCGGCCCCCTGAGGCAGCCGACAGCCTCTCGAACATATGTGCGCATCCCCGCCGTGCGTGCCGAGGGGCGGTTCAGGGGTCGAAATCGTCTTCGAGGGCCCCTGAGATCCCCCGGGAAGCCGTTCCGGGCTAAACCGACATTTCATGCATAATTGCCATTATGCATGAAACCGGGAGAGTGACCCGGCGCCCGAAACTGTCGATGGTGTGCGGTACAAGATCCACATGAAGGTTTCCGAGGCCCAGCAAGCCTTCTTCGCGGCCCGCCGGCCCCGCAAGGACTCTCCGCACACCACCGACGCCTACCGCCGGGACCTCGCCGGGATCACCACTCTCCTGGTTTCCGAGCACGGCCGCCCGGCCGAGGACCTCGACGTCGCCGACCTGACCGGGCCGGCGCTGCGGGCGGTGTTCGGCGTCTTCGCCGACGGGCACGCGAAGAGCTCGGTGCTGCGCGCGTGGTCGACGTGGAACCAGTTCCTGACGTTCTGCGTGGCGGACGGGCTCCTGGAGGGCAATCCGATGGGTGCGGTGGCGCGGCCGCGGACGCCGGCGTTGACGCCGAAACCGTTGCGGGGTGAGGAAACCCCGGAGCAGCTGCTGTCGGCGGCGGCCGCCGGTTCGCGGCGCGCGCGGGATCCGTGGCCGGAGCGGGACGTGCTGGTGATCGCGCTGGGGCTGGTGGCGGGGTTGCGGGCGGCGGAGATGCGGGCGTTGACGGGGCGGTCGCTGGTGGGGCGTGCGGGTGAGCTGCGGTTGCACGTGAAGGGGAAGGGCAGCCGGGATCGGTCGATCCCGGTGCAGCCGGTGCTGGCGGAGCTGATCGAGCGGTACCGGGAGTCGTGCCGGGTGCGGTTCCCGAGTGCGCGGTCCTCCCCTGGTTCGCCGTTGCTGCTGGATCGGTCGGGTGAGCCGATCGGGCGGGGTGCGCTGGAGTACCTGGTGAAGTCGTGTTATCGGGGTGCGGGGTTGCACGATCGGGTGCCGGTGGGGGCGAATCTGCACGCGTTGCGGCACACGTTCGCGACGAGGTTGGCGGAGGATGGCGCGTCGGCTTCGGAGATCATGGCGTTGCTGGGGCACGCGAGCTTGGCGACGAGCCAGAACTACATCGAGGCGACGGGTCGTGAGCAGCGTGCGGCGGCGGCGAGCAACCGGACGTACCGGGCCCTGGATGGGTTGGGGTGAGGTCGCGACACACCGGCCGGGGTCAGCGGAGTTGTTCGAGGTCCTTGGCGGCTCGGGCGATCTCGGCGGCCAGTCCCCTGAGTTCGCGGGGGTCGGCGCCGTCGTCGGCGGCGGTGACGATGTCTTCGGCCGCGCACCTGAGCTGGAAGAGGCGGTCCTGCAGGGCCGCGATCTCGGTGTCGGAGAGGACGACGGCGTCTTCGGGCAGGCCGCTTCGCTGGAGTGCGGTGCGGCGTTCGTAGGCGCGTTGGCGGCAGGACTGGCCGCAGTAGCGGCGGCGGCGGCCGACGTTGCCGGCTTCGGGCAGGCGGCGGCCGCACCAGCCGCAGTGCTTCGGGGCGCCGCGGCGGGCGGGGACGGGTTCGAGCTGGGTCAGTTCGGCGGCTTCCCTCACCCGGGAGACCCTAGCTGGCCACCGGTTGCTCATGCCGGGGTCATGGCGGAAGGGCACACTTGGGGGATGCAGGCGTCGTTTCCGTACCTGGCCGATCCGATCCCCCGTGCGTTCGCCCACCGGGGGTGGCACCTCGGCGAGCTCGAGGGGCTGGAGAACTCGCTGCCGGCGTTCCGGCGGGCGTGTGAAGAGGGGTACCGGTACCTGGAGACGGATGTGCACGCGACGGCGGACGGGGTGGTCGTGGTGCACCACGACGCGAACCTGGATCGGACGACGGACGGGTCGGGGCCGATCGCGGCGCAGACGTGGGCGCAGCTGAAGGGTGTGAAGGTCGGGGGGAAGGCTCCGCTGTCGCGGTTGGAGGACGTGCTGGAGGAGCTGCCGAACGCGCGGTTCAACGTCGATGTGAAGGTCGATCGGGCGGTGGAGCCGTTCGTGGCGGTGCTGGAGCGGACGGGGGCGCACGACCGGGTGGCGGCGGCGGCGTTTTCGGACGCGCGGCTGGTGCGGTTGCGGAAGCTGGCGGGGCCGAAGCTGGTGACGGCGATGGGGCCGCGGTCGGCGTTCGCGTTGTGGGCGCGGGGGAAGCTGCCGCTGCTCCCCCTGGGCCGGTTGGTGCTGGGGGCGATGGCGCAGGTGCCGGTGCGGCAGGGTGCGCTGCGGGTGGTGGACAAGGCGTTCGTGTCGATCGCGGGGCGGTCGGGTATCGAGGTGCACACGTGGACCATCGACGATCCGGCGGAGATGCGGATGTTGCTGGACCTGGGGGTGCACGGGATCGTGACGGACCGGCCGGATCTGTTGCGCGAGGTGTTGGTCGAGCGGGGTGCGTGGCAGCGGTCGCAGGAGCCGTGAGTCAGCGGGGTGCTTTGCCGTTCCAGGCGGCGTCCCAGGTTTTGGGGCCGAGCAGGCCGCTGTCCTTGATGCCGTTGGCGCGTTGGAGGTCGAGGACGGCGGTGCGGGTCTTTTCGTAGTAGCAGCCGGTGCCGGTGAAGCCGTAGCCGAAGGCGTTCATGCGGAGCTGGAAGGCCTTGAGCGGGGTGGCGCAGTCGCCGTATTGGTAGACGACGCCGGGCCAGGCGGGCTTGGGTCCGCCGGGTCCGGGGACGGGGGCGGGCAGTCCTCCCCCGCCGATGTAGGCGGCTTCGGCGTAGGTGGGGACGCGTTTGCTGCGGGCGTCGGCGTCGCCGGCGAGTTTGAGCATGCCGGCGCACTGCCAGGGTTGCCAGCCGCGCATGCGGTAGAGGTAGAGGGCGCGGTAGTCCTGTTCGGCGGGGGCGGCCTGGTCGGGGCGGCCGGTGCCGCCGACGCTGCGCCAGGTGGGCAGGTCGAACTGGTAGGCGCCGTAGTAGCCGTTGCCGGTGTTGGTGGCGTAGCGGCCGCTGGATTCGCACATGCGCAGCTTGGCCCAGGCGCTCGACGCGGGGTCCGCGGAGGCGACGGCGGGGACGGTGAGCTGCAGACCCAAAGCGGCGATGGCGAGGAGCAGGACTCTCGCGGTGGTGCGTCTCCGGTTCTGGATCATGCGTGCACAGTAGGAGTGTGTCCCACTGACCACAAGGGACACACTGCGCGCCTCAGTCTCACATGAAACACCGTTCACATCGGTTCGCGACACGCGGGGTGGGGTGGACCGTGATTGCCCCGGAAGTGGCGGATGAGCGCGAAGCGACAAAGCGGACACGGTTTGGTCGGGCGCGGTCCTTCGCGTTGCGAAGTACCAGTAGTCTCCGCGCTGACCTGGACGTTCTTGAGCATGAGGAGCCGTGGATGACGCTGGCCGGGACGCGCTCGACGAAGCGCGAGCGCTGGGGCTGGTATTTCTACGACTGGGCGAATTCGCCGTTCTATTCGTCGTCGACGACGGTGTTCGGCGCGCTGTCGATGAGCGGGATCGCGGCGGCGGACGCGAAGACGAACTTCACCCTTAATGGGGACCGCGCGTGCCTCGACGCGGCGGGCAGGGCGGACACGCTGCACAACTGCGACGTGACGTTGTTCGGGCTGCACTTCCCGGCCGGGTCGGTGTGGGGTTACCTGCTGTCGGTGGCGACGGTGGTGCAGGTGCTGGTGCTGCCGATCGCGGGTGCGGTGGCGGACCGGAGCCACAACAAGCGGCGGATCCTGGGTGGGTTCGCGTTCCTGGGGGCGGCGGCCGCGGCGGCGATGTTCTTCCTCGCGGGGTCGGACTGGCAGCTGGGTGTGGTGCTGTTCGTGCTCGCGAACATCGGGTACGGCGGTTCGCTGGTGGTCTACTACTCGTTCCTGGTGGACATCGGGGGGCCGGACGAGCGGGACGACATCTCGGCGAAGGGCTGGGCGTTCGGGTACCTGGGTGGCGGGCTGGCGCTGGCGTTGCAGCTGGGGTTCTACCTCGGGCACGACGCGTTCGGCGTGAGCGAGGGCATGGCGGTGCAGATCTGCTTCCTGACCTCGGGGCTGTGGTGGGCGGCGTTCACGATCCCGGCGGTGCGGGCGCTCCCCCGCCGGCACACGCCGGTCGACGTCGTGGCGGGGTCGTCGGTGCTGCGGGCGGGGTTCGCGGAGCTGTGGCAGACGGTGAGGGCGGCGAAGGCGTTTCCGTTGACGCTGGCGTTCCTGGGCAGCTACCTGGTCTTCACCGACGGGATCAACACGGTGGTGACGGTGTCGGCGCAGTACGGCAAGGACGAGCTGGGTTTCGGCAACAGTGTGCTGATCGTGACGATCCTGGTGATCCAGTTCGTGGCGTACCTGGGTGGGACGCTGCACGGGCTGGTGGCGCGGCGGATCGGGGCGAAGCGGACGATCCTGGGCAGCCTGGTGCTGTGGGTGGTGGTGCTGGCGGGGGCGTACTTCGTGCAGCCGAAGCAGATGCTGCAGTTCCTGGCGGTGGCGGTGGGGATCGGGCTGGTGCTGGGTGGGACGAACGCGTTGTCGCGGTCGTTGTTCAGCCAGATGATCCCGGCGGGCAAGGACGCGCAGTACTACTCGCTCTACGTCGTGGGTGAGCGCGGGACGTCGTGGCTGGGGCCGCTGGTGTTCGCCGGGGTCGGGCAGGCGACGGGGTCGTTCCGGCTGGCCATCGTGGCGTTGGTGATCTTCTTCGCGGTGGGTTTGGTGCTGGTCTGGCTGGTGCCGGTGCGGCGGGCGATCGTGGCGGCGGGCAACACCCCGCCGGAGGTGCTGTGAGTCTGTGACGTGGTCTGTTCGGCTGTCACGCGGGGGCGTCCCTGGACGAGTGTCCAGACACCGATAGGGTCGACTGTCGTGACCTTGTTGAACGACCCGACCGATGCCCTCTCGTCGGTTCCCGCGGCCGGTTCGCGCCGCGGGACGCCGCCGGTGGGCAGGCTGAAGTTCTGCTACGGGCCGATGGACTGCGGGAAGTCGACCCTGGCGCTGCAGATCGACCACAACCACGCGCGGCAGGGCCGGCGTGGCCTGGTGCTGGTGCGCCACGACCGCTCGGGCGCGCCGCAGATCTCGAGCCGGATCGGGTTGAGCCGGCAGGCGGTGGAGGTCGGCGAGGACACCGACGTGCGGGACCTGGTGCGGCAGGAGTGGGCGCGCGGGCAGCACGTGGACTACGTGGTGGTGGACGAGGCGCAGTTCCTCTCCCCCGGGCAGGTCGACCAGCTGGCGGAGCTGGCCGACGAGGTGGAGATCGACGTGTACTGCTTCGGGATCGCGACGGACTTCCGGAGCCGGTTGTTCCCAGGTGCCGCTCGTCTGTTCGAACTGGCGGACGAGCTGCAGCCGGTTCAGGTGGAGGTGCTGTGCTGGTGCGGGCTGCCGGGACGGTTCAACGCGCGGGTGCTCGACGGCGAAGTCGTGCGCGAGGGTGACACCGTTGTGGTGGCAGATACCGAACAATCCGTAGTTGAATCTTCAGCTTTGGCGGGTTTTGAGGCCGAAAACGCTACTGTGCGTTATCAGGTATTGTGTCGCCGCCACTTTCGATCGGGTGACCTGGGGCCCGTTACTGGTCGTCACGGTCAGTTACGGTTGACCTGACGTGGGCGCCAGTAGCCCATCCGGGGGATATCAGCACTAAGAAGGCCGTATTGACGTCACGCCGAAGCGCGAAACGCCTCCTACTAGAGGAAGCTGATGCCGAGGGGTGATGCAGCTCATCGTGAGCAACGACATGGTGTCCCGGGAATCCTCGGGGCCCCCAAGTCGTTGCATAGGGTGAGCATCACCCTGGCTCCACCCGGAGCTGACTGAAAGGACCCCCATCATGGCCGACCGTGTTCTTCGTGGAAGCCGGCTGGGAGCGGTCAGCTACGAGACCGACCGCAACCACGACCTCGCCCCACGACGCACCGTGCGCTACGCCTGCCCGAAGAACCACGAGTTCGAGGTGCCGTTCTCCGACGACGCCGAGATCCCGACGGTGTGGGAATGCCGGCTGCACGGCAGTGAGTCCGAGATCGTGGACGGCGGACAGCCCGAGCAGAAGAAGGTCAAGCCGCCGCGCACGCACTGGGACATGCTCCTCGAGCGGCGGACGATCCCTGAGCTCGAGGACCTGTTGAACGAACGTCTCGCCGAGCTGAAGGGCCGGCGGACCTCCCGGTCCGCGTAACGCCCGAGAGCGTCGGCCCGTAGCCACCGCTCCCACCACAACGGAAAGGCCCCCGCGACCTCCCCCCGCGGGGGCCTTTCGCATGCCCGGGGAGCTCTGCCGATCAGAAATCCGCCGCCACGCCGTCAGTACTGCCGACCCCTGGCACCGGTGGAAGGATCGATGACCATGACCGACGCGGCCCGGTTCGCGCTTCTCGTCGAGCCGCACCGGCGTGAGCTGCAGGTGCACTGCTACCGGATGCTCGCGAACTTCGAGGACGCCCAGGACCTCACGCAGGAGACGTTCCTGCGGGCGTGGCACAAACGGGAGTCGTTCCAGGGCCACGCGGCCCTGCGGACCTGGCTGTACCGGATCGCGACGAACGCCTGCCTCGACTTCCTGGACAAGCGCAGGCCCGAGCTGCCGGGCACGGACCTCGAGCTGCCGCACCTGCGGCCCTACCCCGACCCGATGCTCCCCGAGGACCCGCAGGACTCGGCGGTGGCGCGGGAGACGATCGAGCTGGCGTTCATCGTCGCCGTCCAGCACCTGCCGCCGCGGCAGCGGGCGGTGTTCGTCCTGCGTGACGTCCTGGGCTGGCCGGCGTCGGCCGCCGCCGGGGCCCTCGAGCTGACCGTCGCCTCGGTGACCAGCGCACTGCAGCGGGCCCGGGTGACCGTGCGCGAGCAGCTGCCCGGCCGCCGCCTCGACTGGCGGCACCCCGCCACCCACGAGCTGTCGGGTGACGAGCGCGGCGTGGTGAAGGCCTACATCGACGCCCACGAGCGCAACGACCTCGACGGGCTGGCCGCCCTGCTGCGCGACGATCTGCGCTTCGCGATGCTGCCCGACCCCGGCACCGTGCTCAGGACGGCGAAGGACGCGGTGGACGGCTGGGTCTCCGGCGGGCTCTTCGAGCGCGGCCACGACGACTGGCGCGGTATCCCCACGACGGTCAACCGCATGCCCGCCGCCGCGCTGTACCTGCGCTCCCCCGGCGATCCGGCGCACCGGCCGTTCGCCATCGCGGCCCTGCACGTCGTCGACGGGAAGATCGCCGAGCTCACCGGGTTCGACGTCGGCGGCACACCCTGGCCGGGCCTGCCGCCGACGCTGTGATCACCGCGTCTCGTAGCGGGTCAGCACCACGCCGCCGGGGAACGTCCGCGTCTCCATCAGGTTCAGGTTCACCCGGCCCGCCGGCGCCGTGAAGAAGGGCGTGCCGCCGCCCACCAGGACTGGGTGGGTGACCACCACGTACTCGTCGATCAGCCCGGCCCGCATGGCGGCTCCGGCGAGCGTCGGGCCGCCGATGCTCATCGGGCCGCCGTCCCCGGCCTTGAGCCGGGTGATCTCGGCGAGCGCGTCGCCGGTGACCAGGCGGGTGTTCCAGTCGACCTTCTCGAGCGTGGAGGAGAACACGACCTTCGGCGTGTCCCGCCAGTTGCGCGCGAACTCGACCTGCGCCGGCGTGGCGTCGGGTCGCCGGTCGCCGGTCGGCCAGTAGGAGCTCATCGCCTCCCACAGCTTGCGCCCGTACAGCGACGTGCCGATGCCGAGCTCGTAGTCGAGCCACCACTGGAACAGCTCGTCGCTCGGCGCGCCGCTCCAGCCGATGTCGTCGCCGGCCGCGGCGGTGTAGCCGTCCAGGGTCAGGTTCATGCCGAAGATCAGTTTCCGCATCGTGTCAGCCTCCTGTGGGTCGATTCCCGCCGGTACAGACGGGTGGGGCGCGGAAACCTAATCGGTGCGGAACGGGCCTCGCAGGGCGGCCCACTGGAGCAGCATGATGGTCTTCGCGTCGGCGATCTCGCCGGTCTCGATCATCTTCAGGGCGTCCTCGAAGCGCAGCTCGAGCACTTCGATGTCCTCCCCCTCGTCCGCGATGCCGCCGCCTTCGCCGCGGTCGGCCGGGTCGTAGGGCGCCGCGTAGCAGTGCAGGCGTTCGGTCACCGAGCCCGGGCTCGTGTAGACGTCGAACACGTGCTCCAGCGCGCCGATGCGGACGCCCGTCTCCTCCTGCGCCTCGCGGCGGATCGCCGTCTCCGGGTCGTCGGTGTCCAGCAGGCCCGCCGTGGTTTCCAGGAACATGCCGTCCGGGTGGTCGTTGACGTAGACCGGGTAGCGGAACTGGCGCGTCAGCAGGACCGTGCCGCCTGCCGTGTCGTAGAGCAGCACGGTGGCGCCGTTGCCGCGGTCGTAGGTTTCGCGCTGCTCGGTGGTCCAGCGGCCGTCGCGGTGCTGGTAGTCGAACGTCGTGCGGCGCAGGACGTACCAGGCCGAGGACAGCAGCTCCACGTTCCGCACCCGGACGCGCGGATTGCGGGACAGGCTTGTCGAAGAGGTCATGCCGCGACCATAATGTGCACGACTCGGCAGAAACAAGGAGGATCGTGCATGTTGGTCGGGGAACGTCGTGACCTGCTGCTCGCCCGGCTCGCGGCCGACGGCAAGGTGCTGGCGAAGGACGTCGCGGCCGAGCTGGGCGTCTCCGAGGACAGCATCCGCCGGGACCTGCGCGACCTCGCCGCCGCCGGGCTCTGCCAGCGCGTCTACGGCGGAGCGCTGCCCGTCTCCCCCGCCGTCGCCGACTACGCGAGCCGCACGGCCATCGCCGTCGACGGCAAGGACCGCGTCGCCCAGGTGGCCGCCGGCCTGGTCCGGCCCGGCTCGACCGTCATCCTCGACGGCGGCACGACGACCCTCGCCGTCGCGAAAGCCCTGCCCAGGGACCTCGAAGCCACCGTCGTCACGCACAGCCCGACCGTCGCGGTCGCCCTGCTCGACCACGCGGGCGTCGACGTCTTCCTGCTCGGCGGCCGCCTGTTCCGGCACTCCGCGGTCACCTGCGGCGCCGCCGCGGCCGAGGCCGCCCAGGCGATCAGCGCCGACGTCTTCCTGCTCGGCGTCACCGGCGTCCACCCCGACGCCGGGCTCACCACCGGCGACGCCGACGAAGCCGCGATGAAACGCACCCTCGCCCGCCGCGCGGCCGACACGTTCGTCCTGGCCAGCGCCGAGAAGATCGGCGCGGCCTCCCGCTTCAGCGTCCTGCCGTTCGCCGGGGTCGCCGGCGTGATCACCGACGCCGAGAACGTGCAGGAACTTGCAGAGCGGGTGCCGATCGTACGGGCGTGACCTCGACGTACCACTCCCGGCCCGCCACCACCGCGAACAGCGGCGCCGGCAGCCACACCAGCAGCCGCAGCACCGCCGCGAGCCGCCCGGTGCCGCGGACGTCGGACACGTGCGCCGCCAGCGCGGCCTGCTTGCGCCCGGCGAAGCGCCGCACGTCGAACCGGTGGGTGACGGCCGAGGCCGGGCTGTAGGCGCGCTCGAGCGCTTCGGTGTCGTAGTCGAACGGGATCCGCAGCGCCCGCAGGACCCGGACGAACCGCGACGCGAAGTCACGCGGCAGCGTGGCCTCCAGCAGCCGCGTCCCGGTCAGCCGGGCCGCCCGCCGGGCGACGTCGTGCACCTTGACGTGGTCGCGGTGCCCGTAGCCGCCGTTGGCGTCGTAACCGAGCAGCAGGTCGGCACGCTCCTCGTGCAGGATCGCGGCGAGCCGGTGCGCGGCCTCCTCGGTGTCGGCGCGGGCGAAGCGCTGCCGGCCGGGCGGATCCGCGTACAGCTCCGGGCCGTGCCCGCTGTCGGCGTACCCGAGGTGCACGACGCGCCGGACGCCGAGGATGGCCGCGCTCGCCTCCAGCTCCGCCCACCGCGGGGTCGGGTGCTCCGCGGCCATGCCGTCGGTGGCCACGACGACCACCACCCGGTGCCCGTCGGCCGCCGCGCGGGCCAGGGTGCCGCCGCTGAGCAGCACGGGGTCGTCGGCGTGCGCGTGGAAGGCCACGATGGTCGTCATCGGCCCCATGATGGCCGAGCACAGGAGAAAGCTGCGTGAACCGGTCTGCTCGCGCGCGGCTCAGCGCCGCTTGAGCAGGCGGCGCAGCTGCTGCCAGCGCCGCTCGGCACCCCAGGTCGCCACCCGCACGAACGCCTCGCCGATGATCGAGCCGTCCATCTTCGACTCGCCGATCTCGCGCTCGGTGAAGGTGATCGGCACCTCGACGATCTCGAACCCGGCGTCGGCCGTGCGGATCGTCAGGTCGATCTGGAAGCAGTAGCCGTGCGAGTTGACCTCGTCCAGCGCCAGCTTCTCCAGCACCGGACGGCGGTAGGCGCGGAACCCGGCGGTGATGTCGCGGGTGCGCATGCCCAGCGCGATCTGCGAGTACACGTTCGCGCCCCGGGACAGGACCTGGCGCTTGACCGGCCAGTTCACCACCGCGCCGCCCGGCACGTACCGCGACCCGATCGCCAGGTCGGCGTCGCCGACGGCGTCCAGCAGCCGCGGCAGGTCCTCCGGCGCGTGCGAGCCGTCGGCGTCCATCTCGACGATCGTGTTGTACTCCCGCGCCAGGCCCCAGCGGAACCCGGCGATGTAGGCGGCGCCGAGGCCCGCCTTCTCCGTGCGGTGCAGCACGTGGACGTGGTCGTTGGCGGCCGCGCGCTCGTCGGCCAGCTCGCCGGTGCCGTCCGGGCTCCCGTCGTCCACCACGAGCACGTGCACGTCCGGGAGTACCTTGTGCAGGCGATCCAGGATCGGGCCGAGGTTCTCCCGCTCGTTGTACGTCGGGATCACCACCAGCACCGGCTCGATTTCCCGGGCCCCCCGCGGCGCCTGCGACATCCGTGCTCCTCCGATATCCGCGGCGGTCAGTCCGCCGCTTCCCCTGCCGTGCCGGCGCTGGTGCGCCGGGTGCGAAAACGGAGCACGAGCCCGCCGGCCACCCCGGCGATCGCCAGTGCCAGCAGCCCGTACTCCGTCCACGCACCGAGTCGATCCGACAGCGTAGTCTGCGTCCGCAGCGGGACGCGCCCGACCAGGGAATCAGCGGTGAAAAGGCCCGTTGAGCTGCTAACCGTCCCGTCGGGGGCGACGATCGCGCTCACTCCTGAGACGGCGGACACCACGACCGCGCGGCCGTGTTCGACCGCCCGCAGCCGCGACATGGCCAGCTGCTGGACGCTCATCTCGCTCTCGCCGTACCAGGCGTTGTTGGTCGGCACCACGAGCACCTCGGCGCCGTCGCGGACCGCGTCGCGGGCCGGGTAGTCGAACGCCGCCTCGTAGCAGACGAACACGCCGACCTTCGTGCCCGCGACGGCCATCGCCTGGTTGGCGCCGTCGCCCGGGACCATGTCGACCGTTTCCTGGTCGAGGAACGGCGTGACGAGCTCGGCGACCTTGCGGGCCGGCACGTACTCGCCGAAGGGCACCAGCTGCTGCTTCGCGTAGCGCTGCCCGGGCCCGGCGCCCGGGTCCCAGGCGATGACGGAGTTCTGCAGGTGGCCGTCCGGGAGCTGGTAGAGCGCGCCGATCAGCGCGGGCACGCCGAAGCTCGCGACGAGCTGGTCGACCTGCGGGTCGGGCCCGGTGACGGTCGTCGCGCTTTCGGGCCACAGCAGCAGGTCCGGTTTCGGGACCTTCCCGGCGTTGACGGCGTCGAGCAGCCGTTGGCTTTCGGCGATGGTGTTGCGGCGCAGCAGCACCCGCTCGCCTTGCAGCGCGAGCCCGATGTCCGGGGCATTGCCCTGCACTGTCGCGATGGTCCGTTCGCCGTCCTGGGCGTCGGTGCCGACCGTGGGCCACAGCGCCAGGCCGGCCACCACGGGCAGCAGCGTGCCGAGGGCGGCGAACACGGCCGGGCGGGTCGGCTTGCGCGTCTCCCACAGGCGGACGGCGAGCGCGGCGAGGCAGAAGCCGCTGAGGACGACGGCGAGACCGACCAGGGGCGCGCCGCCGATGGAGGCCAGCGGCAGGAACGCGCCTTCGGGCTGGCTGAACGCGACCCGGCCCCACGGGAAGCCGCCGAAGGGGAACCACGCGCGCGGGGTCTCCAGCGCGATGAAGACCAGCGCGGCCCACAGCGGCGCGGCGGGCAGGCGCGAGACCCACGTGATGAGGCCGCCCGCGAGGCCGTAGTAGAGCGCCAGTGCGAACGACAGGCCCAGCCACGGCCACGGCCCGAAGTCGGGGCCGAGGAAGTCCAGCAGCCACGTCAGCAGCGGCAGGAAGAACACGAACCCGAACGCGAAGCCGTAGCCGAACGCGCCGCGGAACGTGCGGCCGCGCAGCACGAGCGCGAATCCGGCGAACGCCAGCGGGGCGAGCCACCACAGCGGGCGCGGCGCGAAGCTCAGGTAATAGGCGAAGCCGGACACCAGCGCCGCGGCCAGCCGCAGCAGCCAGGCGCGCGGGAAGCGCCGGGTTCGCGAAGGTTGGTGCGGGGCGCCCGGTTCGGGGTCGGCCACAGTCACTGCCACGGCGCCAACTCTAGGAGATCGCGTCGTGGAGGACGGCACCCGCGCGGACCGTGCGCAGGCAGCGCGGCAGGACGGCGTCCGGTTCCAGGCGCGGCAGGGGCGGCACGCCGGCGCGCGGGTCGGTGGACCAGCGCTGCACACGGCTGTCCGGGGTCGCGACGACGAGGTCGGTCGCGTCCCAGATCGCGTAGTGCGCGGGTGCGCCCGGCACGAGGCTGCCGGTGACGCCGTCGTTGACGCCGGCCGCGCGGTGCCCGGCGCGAGTGTGGGCGGTGAACGCCGCACGCGGGGACAGCCCGGCACCCGGGGTCCGGTGGTAGGCCGCGGCGCGGACGCTCGCCCACGGGTCCAGCGGCGTGACGGGAGCGTCGGAGCCGAAGGCGAGCAGGACGCCTTCGGCGGCGAGCGTGGCGAAGGGGTTGAGCCCGGCCGCGCGTGCCGTGCCGAGGCGCTCGGCGTACATGCCGTCCTCGCCGCCCCAGAGCGCGTCGAACAGGGGCTGTACCGAGGCGACGGCGCCCCAGCCGGCCAGCTGCTTGGCCTGCTCGGCGGTGACCATCTCGACGTGCTCGAGGCGGTGGTGACGGGCGGCGAGCGCGCGCTGCCCGACCTCCTTCTCGGCGAGCCGGAAGCCTTCGACGACCTCGGCGACGGCGGCGTCGCCGATGACGTGGAAGCCGGCCTGCAGCCCGGCTTCGGTGCAGGCGGCCAGGTGCTCGCCGATGCGGTGGGCGTCGAGGTAGAGCGTCCCCTCGCTCGCGTGGTCGGCGTAGGGCCGGGTCAGGGCGGCGGTGTGGGAGCCGAGGGCGCCGTCGACGAACAGGTCGCCGGCCAGGCCGCGGGCGCCGAGCTGCTTCGCGGTGCCGACCGCGCCGAGCTCGCCCCAGTAGCCGAGCACTTCGGGGGTGCCGGGGCCGGCGAGGGCGAGCAGGGCGGCGAGGTCGTCGCGGCCGGAGATGTCGGGGCCGGCGCATTCGTGGACGCTGACGACGCCCTGCCGCGCGGCCTCGGCCAGGAAGGCCCGCTGGGCGCGGTCACGCTGGTCGGGCGTGATGGCGGCGCGCACGGCCGCGCGGACGGCGTGGTGGGCGGCGCGGGTCAGCGGGCCGTCGGGCGACCAGCCGTCGGCGTCGCGGGCGGCCGGCGCCAGCTCGACCAGGGCGGTGGAGACCAGGGCGGAGTGGACGTCGACGCGGCTGAGGTAGACCGGCGCGGCGCCGGCGGCGTCGTCGAGCTCGGCGCGGCTGGGCAGCCGCGGGTCGGTCCAGGCGCTCTCGTCCCAGCCGTGGGCGAGCAGGACCTGCCCGGGGACGACGGCGTCGCGCACGCGGGCCAGCAGCTCGGCGCCGCTGTGCACGCCGGTGAGGTCGAGGCCGGTCAGGTGCAGGCCGGTGGCGGTGGCGTGGACGTGCGCGTCGACGAAGGCGGGGGCGACGAAGGCGCCGTCGAGGTCGACGATCTCGGCGCCGGGGTGCAGGGCGCGGGCCGGGGCGTCCTGGCCGACCCAGACCACGGTGCCGCCGGTGACCGCCATGGCCGTGGAGTCCGGGCCGGCGGGGGTGTAGACGCGCCCGCCGAGCAGGAGCGTCGTGTGTTCGTCCGTCACACCCCTGAGTCTGCCCCGCCGGTCGGGGCTTCCTCCACCTGGGGGAAGCCACCCCAGCATGCAGGAAGATTTACGTCATGAGAGCGTTGTGGCAGGATATTTTAACGCGTTTCCGACGACTAGGAGTACAAGTGACTGCGATCCAGGAACCTGTGACGCCTGCCGCCGCCTTCGACCAGCCCTACGAGTACGCCCGCGCCGAGCTGGTGGAGCCCGACTGGCGCCGCTTCCCCGGCTGGCACGACGTGACCGACGCCGAATGGCGCGACGCGCAGTGGCAGCGGGTGCACTGCGTCCGCAACGTCAAGCAGCTGCGCGCCCTGATGGGTGACCTGCTGGAGGAGCGCTTCTACGACGACCTGCTCGCCGACCAGCGCGAGCTGGCGACGATGTCGATGCTGTTGCCGCCGCAGATGCTCAACACCATGGCGCCCACGGCGGGCACCGACCCGGCGAAGGTCACCGAGGCGTTCTACGCCGACCCGATCCGCCGCTACATGCTCCCGGTGAAGAGCGACCGCGACGCCACCTGGCCGAGCCACCCCCACTCCGAACGCGACTCGCTGCACGAGGCCGAGATGTGGGTCGTGGAAGGCCTGACCCACCGCTACCCGACCAAGGTGCTGGCCGAGATGATCTCGACCTGCCCCCAGTACTGCGGCCACTGCACCCGGATGGACCTGGTCGGCAACTCCACCGAGACGGTCGAGAAGCACAAGCTCTCGCTCAAGCCGGTCGACCGCCAGGACGCGATGATCGCGTACCTGAAGAAGACCCCGGGCGTCCGCGACGTGGTGGTCTCCGGCGGCGACGTGGCGAACGTGCCGTGGCCGCAGCTGGAGTCGTTCCTGATGCGCCTGATGGACATCGACACGGTCCGCGACATCCGCCTGGCGACGAAGGCGCTGGCGGCGCTGCCGCAGCACTGGCTCCAGCCGAAGGTCGTCGAGGGCCTGGAGCGCGTCGCGGTGACCGCCCAGCGCCGTGGCGTGAACCTGGCGATCCACACCCACGTAAACCACGCCCAGTCGGTGACCCCGCTGGTGGCGGAGGCGGCCCAGACGGCGTTGAACGTGGGTGTCCGGGACGTGCGCAACCAGGGCGTGCTGATGCGCGGGGTGAACGCGACGCCGGCGGCGCTGCTGGACCTGTGCTTCGCGCTGCAGGGCGAAGCGAACATCCTGCCGTACTACTTCTACATGTGCGACATGATCCCGAACGCGGAGCACTGGCGGGTTTCGGTGCACGAGGCCCAAGAGCTGCAGCACTCGATCATGGGGTACCTGCCGGGGTACGCGACGCCGCGGATCGTGTGCGACGTGCCCTATGTGGGGAAGCGGTGGGTGCACCAGCTGGCCGAGTACGACCGGGAGCTGGGGATCTCGTACTGGACCAAGAACTACCGGACCGGGATCGAGCTGGAGGACCCGGAGGCGCTGCAGCGCCGGTACCCGTACTACGACCCGATCTCGACGTTGCCCGAGGCCGGACAGAACTGGTGGGCCAACCAGGACGGCTGATCCGGCTGCCGGCAACCGAAGCACCGCCGAGGCGTCCCCTGATCACCGTGGATCTGTTCGCCACGAAAGGATGCCGGAGGCTTGACACACGCCACGAGCGGGCTCTCGAGCCCGGCGGAAGCGGCCCTGCGAAAGCCGCTTCCGCCGAGGCGCGGGCGGCGGTGGTGGATCGCGCTCGTCGCCGTCGCGTTGCTCGCCGAGATGGCGGTCGCGATGATCACGACGGCCGTGGAGCAGACCCCGACCATCGACGAACCCGTCTACGTCGGCACCGCGGTCGTCTACCTGCAGCAGCACAGCCTGCGCTACAACCCCGAGCACCCACCGCTGGGCAAGCTGCTCATCGCCGGCGGACTCGCCTTCGCCGACGTCCACCTCGACCCCGGCTTCACCGGCGACCAGACGCAGCTCGGCCGCCACGTGCTGTACGAGTCGGGCAACGACCCCGGCCGGCTCCTGCTGGCAGCCCGGCTGCCGATCATCCTGCTCACGCTTCTGTTCGGCCTGGTCGTCTTCGCGTTCGCGCGTGAGCTGACCGGCTCCGCCGGCGGGCTGGTGGCGCTCGCCCTGTACGCGTTCTCCCCCGACGTCATCGCGCACGGGTCGTTGGCCACCCTCGACGTGCCGGTGGTCGGCTTCCTGCTGACGTCGGTCTGGCTGCTGTGGCGGGCCCGGGACCGCCCCGCCTGCTACCTCCCGTTGGCGGGGCTGGCTCTCGGCGCGGCCCTGGCCACCAAGATGAGTGCCCTCGCCGCGGTACCCGTGCTGCTGCTCCTGGCCGTGCTGTCGGCCCGCCGCGCCCGGCATCCCGGCCCGGGGAAGTACTCGTGGCTCGCCGGTCCCGCCGCCGTCGCGCTGATCGCCGTCGCCGTCGTGTGGGCTTCCTACCTCGCCGTGGATCCGGGGCTGCGCTGGACGACACCGGCCGACCTGCCCGGCGTCGAAGGCTTGCGGGGGCTCGTCGACTGGCTGCCCTTCCCCCAGCCGTACCGGGACGGGATGCACGTCCAGTTCGGCTTCGAAGACCAGGTGTGGAGCGGTTTCCTCTTCGGCGAGCACTACTTCGGTTCGCGGTGGTACTACCTGCCGGCCGCGCTGCTGGTGAAGACGCCGCTGGGCATGCTCGCGCTCGGGCTCGCCGGTGCCGTGGCACTGCTGGCCCTCCCGCGATCGCGCCCGGCGGCGCTCTACGTCCTCGCCCCCACGGCTGCGCTGCTGGCCGCGGCCATGACCGGCGACCGCGACCTCGGCGTCCGGTACGCGATCTTCGTCCCGGTGTTCCTGGCGGTCGCCGCCGCCGGCACGGTCACCGTCGGCCGTCGATGGGCCCGCCCCGCCGTGGTGGTCCTGGTCGCCTTCACCGCGGTCAGTTCCCTGCGGACGTTCCCGTACTACCTGCCGTACGCCAACGAAGCGTTCGGCGGGCCGGCGCGGACCCATCTGGTCCTGCACGACTCGAACGTCGACTGGGGCCAGGACCTGGGCCGCTTGGCCGACCGCCTGAGTATGCGTTACCCGGGCGAGCAGATCTGGCTTGTCTACAAGGGCAGCGGCGTGCCGTCTTTCTATGGAATCGACGCGGCCGACCCGCTCGCCGTGTCCCCGGACCGGGTGCACGGACTGCTCGCCGTGTCGGACTCCGCCGTCGCCAAGGCCGACGACCGCCTCGCGGCGCTGATCGCCGGCAGCACGCCGATCGACGACGTCGGGCACTCCATCACGATCTACCGCCGGCCCTAGCCCGAATCCGGTCGTTGTCGAATTCCGACCGATTCCCGGCGCAGTTCATGAATTGATTTCCACGTTCCCGGGTTTCTGCGCCACTCGGCCGCTCCCGTTACTCGCACCCCTGTATCGGAACCATTCCGTGACCTTACCCGGGGGTTTGGAGTGAAACGCCGGAACCGGATGCGACGACTAGTACAACGGGTAACCACCCTGCTACGCGAAACAGCGCAACGCCGGTTGGACCACCCGCACGAACCGGCCTTCCGTCTTGCGCCCGGAGGGCCGGGTCCGTTCCGCCGGACGGGGGTGAAGATGCGCCGGACGTTCGTCGTCGCCGATTTCGTTGCTCCGGCCGGGTATGAAGACCGGCTCAAACGGGTGCTCACCGACCTGCACGACGGCCTCGGACCGACGCTCGCCGTCGCCGTGCTCGGGTTGCGGGCCGCCCGTGATCTGATCGCTCGCGACCGCGCCGGCGCCGGGGACCTGCTGGCGCGGCTCGAAGACGAGCTCTGCCGCGCGGTCACCGATCTGCGCCGCATCGTCGCCGACGCCCGGCCGCCCGCGCTCGACGAGGCCGGGCTCGTCCTCGCCGTGCGGCGGTACGCCGAAGCGCTCACCGATCGGGTGCCCGCCGAACACGGCCCGCTGCGCGTCGACGTCGACGTGCACGCCGACCTGCCCGCGCTGTCGGCCGAAGTCGAAGTCACCGCCTACCGGATCATCCGCGAGGCCCTCGTGAACGTCGCCCGCCACTCCGGCGCCCGCCAGTGCACCGTCCACCTCTGGCCCCGCGACGGCGACCTGCACGTGGAGATCGTCGACGACGGCGTCGGCACCGACGGCGAGGCCCTGCCCGCGGTCGGCGGGACCGGGCTGCGGTCGATGCGCGAACGCGCCGGCGACCTCGGCGGCGGCTGCCGGGTCGAGCCGGTTCCCTCGGGCGGCACGCGGATCGCCGCCTGGCTCCCGCTCGCCAGGGCGTGAGGCGGTGTTCGGGACCCTGCGCGTCCTCGTCGTCGACGACCACCCCGTCTTCCGCGCCGCGCTGCGCGCCCTGCTGGAGGGCACCGACGGCGTCGAAGTCGCCGGCGAAGCCGCCGACGGCCTGCACGCCGTCGCCCTCGCGCACCAGCTGGAACCCGACGTCGTCCTGATGGACCTCAACCTCCCCGACCTCGACGGTGTCGAGGCGACGCGGCGGATCGTGGCCGCCGCGCCGCACACCGGAGTGCTCATGCTGACCATGTTCGAAAACGAAGCCGCCGTGTTCGCCGCCATGCGCGCGGGCGCCCGCGGCTACCTGCTCAAAGGCGCGCGCAACGAGCAGATCATCCGCGCCGTCCGGGTGATCGGCGACGGCGAAGCCATCTTCAGCCCGGCGATCGCCACCCGGGTGCTGTCCCTGCTGGGGACCGCGACCCGGCGCGACGAATCGTTCCCCCGGCTCACCGCACGCGAAAAGGAGATCATGCTGCTCATCGCCCGCGGCATGGGCAACGCCTCCATCGCCGAAGAGCTGGTGCTGAGCCAGAAAACCGTGCGCAACCACGTCTCCCACATCTTCCGCAAGCTCCGGGTCACCGACCGCGCCCAGGCCATCGCCAAGGCCCGGGAAGCCGGCATTGCCCGATCGGAGTAAGGAAAGCGGGACAGGTCGGGACTCCTCCTCCCTGTTCGGCGAACCCCCGCACCCGAGATCCTGAGGGGGAGCGACGTTCGTTCGAGGGAGGGCCTCACCGATGATCACCGACCAGGTTCCGGTGCTGCTGCACGCCACCGACACCATCACCCGCGCGGGCGTCACGGCCGCGCTGCGTTCACGCCCCGAAATCCGCTTCGCCGACGAGGACGGCGGCGAGCCGGCCGTGGTGCTGGTCATCGTGGAACGCCTGAACGAGGAGGCCCGGCAGCTGCTGCGCAGCCTCCAGTGCGCCAACCACGCCGGTGTCGTCCTGGTCGCCGGGGAAGTGGAGGACTCGGAGCTGCTCGACGTCGTCGGCAACGGCGTGTCGGCGATCATCCGCCGGGCCGACGCCACCCCCGACACGCTCGTCCGGCTCGTCAAGACCGCGGCCCTCGGGGAAGGCGCGCTGCCGCCCGACCTGCTCGGCCGCCTGCTGTCCCGGGTGTCCCGGCTGCAACGGGACGTGCTGCACCCGAACGGGTGGGACCTCGCCGGGATGTCCCAGCGCGAGACCCGGGTGCTGCGGCTGGTCGCCGACGGGTTCGAGACCAAGGAGATCGCCGACCAGCTGAGCTACTCCGAGCGGACGGTGAAGTCGATCCTGCACGACATCACCAACCGCTTCCAGCTGCGCAACCGCGCCCACGCGGTGGCGTTCGCCCTGCGCGAAGGGCTGATCTGACACGGCCTACTCGACCCGGCCGGAGAAGGACACCGACGGTGTGCACCGGCCGCGGTCGCCCGGGTTCTGGCAGCTGACCGCGAGGACGATCTTCTCCCCCGGCTGGAACCGCCACGCCTGCAGCCAGTGGTGGTCGAGGTCGCGGAAGTTGGACAGGCCGACCTCCAGCAGGACGCTCTTGGTGCCACCGGAATCCCGCAGCAGCCGCAGGGTTCCGGTGTCCCCGCGCGGGTTCTGCAGGATCAGGTCGGTGATCACCAGCGTCTTCTTCGGGTCGGGCATCGTGTAGGGGAACTCGGCGAACCGGTTGACATTCGCGTCGATGTTCGCGTCCGCGGCCACCCGGAAGTCCGTCGGCGTCCCGGCGGCGGCGGCGTTCGGCCGGCTCGGGTTGGTGCCGTCGTTGGCGGTACCACCGCCGGTGGTCTCCCCCGGCGGGGTCAGGCCGACGGCCTTCATCGCCTGCTCGGAGTTCTGCTTGGCCTGGTCGGCGTTCTTCTTCGCCTGATCGGCCCCGGCGCCGGCGTCCTGCGCGGCCTTCACGATCTCCTGGTTCTGCTCCTGGGCGGCCTCCCGGGCGGCGGACTTCACCGCGGGCCGCAGCACGGTGAACCACAGCGTCACCAGGGCCAGCAGCAGCACCAGCAGCGCGGCGAGGGCGGGCAGCAGCCACTTGGGCAGCAGCTGCCGCTGCACCATCGTGCCCTCGGTCTTGATCGGCTCGCCGCCGTCGGCGGTGACGAACACGTGGAAGCGGTGCCGGACCGGTTGCCCGCGCAGGAACCGTTTCCGCGGCCTCGCCCGCATCCGGACGAACGCGGCCGTGCCCGGGGCCAGGTCGGTCCGCTCGCGTTCGAGCCGGAACTCCAGCTCGTCTTCGGGGTCGAGCGGGCTCAGCTCCACCGCCACCGGCCGGTTGCCCCGGTTGTCGACGGCGACCTCGAAGTCGGCCTTGGACCCGGCCTCCACCTTGGCCGGCACGATCTCGGCGGTCACCTCGGTGAAGGCGCCGAGCTGGACCGTGCCCTCCTCGACGACCGAGCCGGCGGGGTCCTCGCTCGAGAACACCCGGACCCCGAAGGGGATCGTCCCGGCGGGGACGTCGGAGGACCGCGGCGGGGCGAAGCGCACCGTGACGGTGCCCGTCTCCCCCGGCAGCAGGTTCACCGTCGCCGGTTCCGCGGTGGCCCAGCCACTCGCGTCGCCGACGACGTCGACCGCGAACTGGTCGACGACCTGCCCGGCGTTGCGGATGGTCACCGAGCAGGTCGTCTCCTCGCCCGGTTCCGCGACCAGGCCGGCTTCCGACAGCGTCGCCGTTGCTCCCATGCACGGAAGTCTCCGCGCCCGCTCCCCGCCGCGGCACCGGCGGACGGGTGTGCGGCCGTGCGCCGGTGGTTGCCCGTACGGGCAGCGTTCCGACGTCTCCGCGGCTCAGCCGCGGGTGATGAACGGCGGCTGTTCCGTGCGCAGGACGACCAGGATCGGATTCGACTGCACCGCCTGGAACTTCGGCCCGATCACCGACGCCACCGACACCGTGCGCGGCCCGATGAGGTCGTGGTGGAAGATCAGGAACTGCGCCTGGAACTTCCCGTCCGCGCCCACCGTCGCCAGGCCCGGCGTCGCCGAGACGCCGGCCGACCACGCCAGCCGGACCGTCGCGCCCGGCGGGAAGTCCGTGCCGGTCACGCGCGGCACGAAGCCCAGCGGGCCGATCCCCGGGTCCACCGTCACCACCGGCTGCCGGATCACCACGCGCGCGTTCGCCGCGTTGTCGGCGGCGGTGGTGTCCAGTCCGCTCGTGGCGATCGTCGCCGACACCGGCGCGTCCACGGCCGCCTTGGCCGCCAGCGCGATCCGGACCTCGACCGTCTGCCCGGGCGCGAGCGTCCCGAGCGCGCAGCCGGCGCCGCTCGGCGCGCACCCCGGCGACACCGAGGTCGCGGGCAGCCGCGGCGGCAGCTGGACCGCCAGGCGGACGTCGGGCATCGGCGCGCCGGAACCGTTGTGCACCAGGAAGGTCAGCACGACGTCGTTGCCGCCGACGAACAGCGGCACCGCCGACACCGCCATCCCCAGCGACAGCGATCCCGGCGTCACCGGGGGCGCCGGCTTCTCGGCGACGGTGACGACCGCGGTGGCGGAGTTGTCCCGCGCGTCGGCGTCCCCGCCGGTCGTGGTGACGGTGCCGGTCGCCGCCTGCGTCCCGGCCACGACGCCGGCGGCGCTGAACCGGACCCGCACGCTCGCCCCCGGTGCGAGCGGACCGAAGGCGCAGACGAGGTCCGGGGTGCAGGTGCCGGCGGTGGTCAGGGGCGTCTGCGGGCGCAACCCGGCGGTCAGCCGGACGAACAGCCCGGTACCGGACGTGGCCGCGGCCCCGTGGTTGGTGACCACGAACTCGAACGTCGTCAGGCCGCCGAACGCGATCGCGGGCGGGGTGGCGGTCGCGGTCACGCCGACGTCGGCGATCCGCTGGAACGCCGGCTGCCAAGCCCCGCCGGGGCCGTCGATCAGGAGCGCGGACGCGCCCCCGGCCGACGGCACGATCCGGATGCTCGAGGGCGTTTCGCTGGGCGCGCTGTCGAACGCGACGAGGGTGCCGTCGGGCGACCACGCGGGATCGTCGACGAAGTCGGCGTTCCGCACCAGGATCCGCGCGGGTCCGCCGCCGGCGGGCGCGGCGCAAATCAGCCGGCCGTCGTTCTGGAACACGATCGTCGCGCCGTCCGGCGACACGTCGGCCGAGCCCTGCCGACCGGTGCCGCACGGCTCGCCGAACGACGGCGAGAGGTCCCGCTGGGTCCCGGTGACGACGCTGTCGGGTGCCGGGGCGAGGTCGGCCTGCCACAGCTCCTGGCGCTCGCCGCCCGGGTCGACGGCCATGACGGCGGTCTCGGTGGCGGTGCCGTTCTGCCCGGTCGCGGTGCACGTGACGGTGGTGGCCCCGACGGGGAACAGGCTGCCGGAAGACGGGGAGCAGAACGGGGTGATCGCGGTTTCCCGGTCGACGTCGATCGCGCTCGCGGGGTATTCGACGACGGTCGGGGCCGTCCCGGGCACCGTCTTGTCGTGCACGGTGATCAGCGGCAGCCGGGGGTCCTTGACCCGCACGGTGACGTCTTCGGTGTAGCCCGGGCGCGCGAAGTCCTCGCCGTCGATCCGGAACTCCACCCGGCAGTGCAGGCGCGCACCGAGCGGCGCGGTCGGGGCGACGATCGCGTTTTCCACGAAGTTCGCGGGCGTTCCGCCGGGGACCTGCCGGGCGCCGGCGGGATCGAAGGTGAGGGTCAGGCCCGGGTCGCAGAACGGCACCGGCAGCACCTTGACCGGCAGATCGCCGATTCCCTTGACGACCGCGGCGCTGATGTCGGCCGCTTCGGTGCTCGGAGTGAGCACGCCGTCGGTGGCGTTGACCACCTGCGTCGCCTGGTGATCCTGGCTGTCCAGGCCACCGCCGGAGTTTGCCGCCGGCACGGCCACGACCCGGATGCCCTTTGCCTGCAGTTCCTTGATCGCGTCGGCGAGGTGCACGCCCTTCGAGTGGTCCTTGTCGCCGCTCGGGTCATGGCTGGGCGCGTCGCCGACCAGCACGATGATCTTGCTGCGGGAGTCCTGGAAGTCGATGGCTCCGGTGGCGATCCGGTGGAGGGCGAAGATCCAGTCTTCCGGCGGGTCGATTCCGCCGCCGCGCTTGATCCTCGTGAACGCGGCCGTCACCGCGGCCTGGTCTTTCGTGAGGCCCTGCTGGACCTGGAACAGCCGGCCGTTCGGGTTGTTCTCGTCGGCCGGGTCGTCGCGATCGCCGAACGCCACCGCGGCGAACCGGGCCTCCGGCTGCCGCGCGGAGACCGTACCCATGACTTCGCCGAGCTTGCCCTGCATCTGGGCGAGCACTTCGCCCATGGAGTCCGTCTGGTCCATGAGCAGCACGACATCCGGGTTCGCCGGAACGCGGTCGGTCTGGACGGTCTTGCGGATCGGCTCCGAAGAACCCTGGCCCACCGGGATGTCCACCACCGCCGGGTCCACTCTGGACGGTTCGGGCGGCGCCGCCCGCGTTGCCGCGCGGGTCAGGGTGATCTTCGTTCCGTCGGCCGACCACACCGGTTGCGAGTCGTCGCCGTCCAGGTAGGGCGGCATCGGGATCTCGCCCAGGATCCGGCCGTCCGCGACGCGGGCGATCCGGACGACCTCGTGGCGGCTGTCGTTCACGAACACCGTGGCGGTGAACGCGATCATCGTCGCGTCCGGGGACCACGCCGGGTGCTGTTCGCGCTTGATGTCCTCCGTCGGGGCGGTCAGCTCGCGGGGGGCGCTGCCGTCGGCGTTCGCCACCACGATCGCGGTCTCCCGGGCCTCGCCGGTGCCGGCCTGGGTGTAGGCCAGGAGCGTGCCGTCGGCGGAGAACGCGGGGTCGTACTCGTCGGCGTCCGGGCGCTGGGTGAGGTCCCGGCGGTCGCCGCCGGTCGCGTCGGCGCTCCAGATGTCGCTGCTGGCGCCCGTGCGCAGCTCGGTGAACACCGGCTGCCCGTTCGCGCGGAACGCCGGTTCGGACTCGCCGGTGCCGGGCAGCGCCGAGATGACCGAGACGCGGCCGCCGGAGATCTGCTTGACGTCGCCGCGCGGGTCCGGCGTGTGGGTGGTGAACGCCAGCCGGGCACCGTCGGGCGACCACGCCGGCTCGGTCGAGTCGCCGGGGTCGGGCACCGCGCGGGTGACCGCGCCGCCGGTGTCGGCCATCAGCACGACGTCGCCGGCGGGGTCGAAGCGGGTGGTGGTGAACGCGATCCGCGCCGGCCCCCAGGCGGGCTGGGTGTCGGCGGCGGGGTCCGCGGTCAGGCGCGTCGGCGCGCCACCGGCGGCCGGGACGGTGTAGATGTCCCCGGCCGGGTCGTCGCGCGTGCTGCTGAACGCGAGCCTCGTGCCGTCGGGTGACCAGCTCGGCGAGTCGTCGGCGGCCGGGCCGGACGTCACCTGGCGCAGGCCGCGGCCGTCCACGCCGATGACGAAGAGGTTCCGGCTACCGGTGCGGTCGGAGGCGAACGCGACCGTGCGGCCGTCGGGCGAGAGCGCGGGGTGGGTGTCGACGGTTTCGTCGTTGGTCAGCCGGACCGGGAGGCGCGCGCCGTCGGCGAGGTAGTAGAGCTCGCCGTCCCGTTCCGCGGCCCCGGCGGACGCGGCGCGGTGGCTCACCCACACGATGCCCCCGGGACCGGCCGAGGCGTCGGAGTCGACGCTCCCGGCCCCGTGGGGCAGCGCGGCTTCCGCGCCTTCCCCGTTCGCCTGGAACAAGCCGGTGGTGGCGTCGCTGACGTACCCGACGCGGTAGGGCGCCGCCGGTGCGGGTGCCTGCGCCGCGGTCGGCGAGAGCGCTCCGCTGATCGCCCAGCCGCCGAGCACCGCGACGACCGCGATCCCCGCCACCGCTCGGTTCGCGCGCATGGTCGGTCCTCCCCAAAAGACTTTCGGTGACTCAGCCGGCCTCGAACAGCTCGATCTCGGAGATCGCCACGTCCGTGCCGTTGAGCGAGCGGTACAGCCCGGTCACGTGCAGCTCGACGCTCGTGGCGCCGGCGCTGTTCTCGATCGGGACTTCCTGGGAGTCCGGCGTGTCGGCCAGGACCATGTCGTAGGTCTTGCCGGTGGAGAACACCAGGTGCAGCTTCTGCGGCCGGTGCGCGGACGGGAAGTTCGCCGCGTCACCGGAGTACACGATCGCCTTCCGCAGGTCGGCCGGGTGGTCGAAGGTGAACACCAGCACCTGTTCCCGGTCGGCCGGAGCGGCCCAGAACGTGTTCTTGGCGTTGTCGGTGACCAGCGGTGCCGCGTGCCCGTTCGTCTGCGCGGTCGCGGTCACCTTGACCGGGTGGATCGGGTTCAGCTTGGCCTCGAAGACGCCGGTCACCTGGCTCCACAGCCCGGTCGCTGCGGTGTTGATCGCGCTGCGGAACGGCTGGTACAGCGCGTAGATCAGCGCCGAGAAGATCAGCGCCACCGCGACGGCCCGGCGGATCACCTTGCCCACGGTCCGGCGCGCGGCCCCGGCCCGGCCGGTCCGGCGGCGGACGCCGTCCTTGCCCGGCCGCTCGCCCGCCTTGTGCTCCTTCGGTTTGCGGCCGAACAGCCGCCGCCACCAGGACGTCTCGACGACCGCGGACTCGGCCAGCGACGCACCGCACCGGCTGCAGAAGTTGCGGGTGGGCGCGTTGCCCTTGCCGCACCGGCCGCAGATCAGGTCCCCGGGGTTGAGCACCTGGTCCTCGACGGTCTGGTGCACCGGCTGCCGGACCGGGGCGACCGGCTCGGCGGGCTGCACGACCTGCTGCTGCACCACCGGCTGCGCCCGCACCGCGACCGGGCCGTCGTCGTCCCACTTGAGGTAGCGGCCGCATTCGCCGCAGAACTCGACGTCGGCGGGCCCCTGGTGCCCGCACTCCGCGTAGATGACCATCCGCTACCCCTTCACCACTTCCACCGCGACCCGCACGTGGGCGGGCACCGCCTCCACGACCGCCGCCGTCAGCCGCCGCCGGTCCACCCGGTCCGGGTCGGGCACCCGCACCAGCACCTGCACCCACGCCGGTCCCGGGTCGGGCAGCGGCGCACCGGGCCGCGGCGAGCCGACGACGCCGCCGCTGTCGGTCACCTCGACCGCGCCGCCGGTCAGCAGCCCGACGTGCTCGGCCAGGCCACGCCGGGTGCCGCGCCACCGGTGCAGCTCGACCGAGCGCGTCACCAGCTGCCGCAGCTGCGCCGGGCTCCAGCTCTCGTCGACGCGCAGCGCGACCCAGTGCGCCAGCCAGCCGACGAAGTCCTCGGGTGCCACCCCGGGGTCCAGGTAGCCGGCGAAGTTGTCCAATGTGGACAGGATCGGGGCGAGGACCTCGTCGAGCGCGCCGGTGAAGCCCTGCACGAACCGGTCCTCGGCGTAGACCGCGGGCAGCTGCTCGCCGATCGGGTGCGCACTGGGCAGCCCCGGGATCCCCGTCCTCATGCGCCGGCCTCCCGCACCCGCACCTGGTGCCCGAAGGAGAACGCGAGTGCCTGGGGCGGCAGGTCGAGCCGGTCGACCTGGTCGCCGCGCTCGCGCGTGATCGGGTTCGCGGCGAACAGGCGCACATCCTCCACGAGTTCGACGCCGGGCAGCCGCTGCAGCACCGCGAACACCTCACCGGACTGCACCGGCCGCCCGAACGGCCAGCCGTCGCCGTCCGGGCCGCCGCTGAGCGGGTTGAAGTAGCCGTAGAGGGCCTGGGTCGCCCGGGCGCCGAGCGCGCCCGCCGTCGTCCGGCGCCGGGCCCGCAGCCGCGCGACCACCGTGACGCCCTGGTAGAACGGCGGTTCCACGGACACCAGCGCGCCCACGCAGCGCCGTTCGTCGAGGTGGCGCTCGATCCGGGCGCGCATGCCGGCGTCGAGCATCAGGGTGGCGAAGGCGAGCTCGCCGGTGTCGGGCACCGCCGGCACGACGAGGACCCGGATCGCGCCGGTCTCGCGGCCGTCGGGGCCGTGCGCCGGGATGCACCGCACGCGCGCGGCTTCCGGCGCCGCTTCGCGGGCGAGCTGCTCGTAGTCCTCGGCGGTGACCGCGCGGTCGCGGGTGCGCAGCAGCAGCGGGCCGCGGACCTGCGCGTCCTGCACCGATTCGCCGTCCACCCCGCCGATCGCGGGACGGCGGTTCACCACGCTGCTCACGAACGGGACCGGATCCCGTTGCACCTCGAGGACCTCGCGGGCGACGTTGCCGCGCCGCCCGCCACCGCAGCGGTATTCGGGGACGCGGATCGCGGCGGACTTGGCCGGGAACGCGCCGTAGTGGCGCAGGCCGCCCTCGGGCTGGCGCACCGCGGGGCCGAACACGACCTCGCCGCCGACCCGGTCGAGCACGACGTGCCGGTCGTCCGGCCCGGAGGCGGCGAACGAGCGGACCTCGGTCCACTGCTGCCAGCCGTCCGGGCCCGAGACCTCCACGACCAGCTCGCCGTCCCCGGCGACCACCGGCGGCCGGCCGAGCGGGAACCGCTGGCCCGGCGTGCCGTCGGAGGTCCCGACGATCTCGTTGCGGATGATCTCGGCGTGCACGGCACCGGCCGTGCCGCCGATGGTCGAGGCCTCGACCGCGTGCAGCCGCGGCGAGCGCTGGTAGAACGGCTGGTTCTCCTTCGCCTCGACCAGGCGGCACCGCAGCCAGCCCGCCCGCTGCCGCGCGAGCACCGACATGGTGTGCCCGGGCGGGACGTGCACCACGATGTCGCCGGCGCGGTTGAACGCACCGGTGCTGTCGCGGTCGACCTCGCATACCACCCAGCCGGTCCCGTCCCAGGCCTCCCACAGCCACGGCGGGTCCCGCGGGTCGACGCCCTGACCCTCGACCTCGCAGTTCAGCCGCAGCAGCACCGCGCACCCGGGCACGGCGTCCGACAGCCCGAAGCAGACCGCGTCACCGACGGCGGGGGTTTCGGTGAAGGCCGCCGGACCGCCGCCGACGAGCAGCTCGTCGGTGCGGTCGACCGGCGGCAGGCCGGTGTCGGCCGTGCTGGTCGCCAGGTGCGCGAACGAGCACGGCACGATCGTCAGCGTCCGCTCGACGGTGAACACCACGGGGTCCTCGACTTCGGTGCGCACGCTCGCGACCTGCTTGCCGGCCGCGACGACCACCGGGACGTCCCGGGCGGCCGAGAGCCAGAACGTCACGTCGGCGCGCGCCGCGGCCGGCGGGAACAGCCGGACCCCGATCAGCTCGAGGAACCGCAGGTAGTGCCGGTCCGGTACCCGGTTGAGCCGGTAGAGCAGCTGGTCGACCATCTGCGCGAACGTCTCGATCAGCGTGACGCCCGGGTCGGAGACGTTGTGGTCGGTCCATTCCGGACAGTTGCGCTGGACCAGGTACTTGGCTTCGTCGACCAGGTCCTGGAACCGGCGGTCGTCGAGGTTGGGCAGCGGCAGCGACATCACGCACCGTCCACTGGGGAGTCGTGCGGCGGGATGACGTAGAAGGGGAAGACGAGGTTGCGCGGGTCGTTCGTGCCGCGCAGGCGGTAGCGGATGTCGATCAGCAGGGTGCCCCGGTCGGCCTGGTCGAAGCTGACGACGACGTCGTCGAGGGTGATCCGCGGCTCCCAGCGCTCCAGCGCGATCCGCACCTCGTAGGCGATCTGCCCGGCGGTCGCCGCGTCGGCGGGCGCGAACACGAGGTCGTGCACGGCGCAGCCGAACTCCGGGCGCATCGGGCGTTCCCCCGGCGAGGTCGCCAGGATCAGCCGGATGCTCTCGACGACCTCGCGCTCGCCGCCGACCAGCGCGACCGAGCCGGTCGCGTCGGTGTGCAGCGGGAACGCCAGCCCGCGGCCCAGGAAGTCCATGTCAGCCTCCGATCAGGACGGTCGGGCAGCCCGTGACGATCGGCGCGCCACAGGTGGCCAGGTCGCCCATCCGGGCCGCCGGCATGCCGCCGATCAGCACCGTCGGGCAGCCCGGCGGCGCGATCGGCGTCGGCGGGTGCACCGCGGGCGGCGGGAACGAGCACGTGTGCAGCGTGCCGACGTTCGCGGCGGGCATGCCGCCGATCAGCACGGTCGGCACTCCCGGCCCGGCGATGACGCCCGGGTGCCCGGTCGGGTCGCCGACCCTCGCGGCTGGTGGCATGTCGCTCCCCCGTCAGTTGATCTTGACCACGCTGCCGCGCACGGTGACGATCCCGCTCGCGGTCAGCTCCGTCTGGCCCTGGCCGGCGACCGAAACGGTGGCGCCCTCGAGCTTCGCGCCCGCCGTGCCGTTCAGCTTCAGCTGCGCTCCCGCCTCGACGCTGGCGTCGGTCTGGGCCTTCACCGTCACCTTCTGGCCCTTGAGCTCCAGCGGCCCGGTGCCGGCGTCGATGCTCACACCGTTCTGGGCCTTGACGGTGACGCTCTTGCCGCTGGTCACTTCGATGACCTGGTTCTTCTGGTCGATCTTGACCACGAACTTCGCGTCGCCGGAGGACAGGACGATCCCGTCGTCCTCGGCGAACTCGAGCTTGTGGCCCTTCCGCGAGACGAACCCGCGCAGCGCCACTTCCCCGCTGTTGCCGTCGACGACGGGCTTGGTGAACTTCGACGGCGCCGTGTCCTTGGTGTTGTAGAGGCCGCCGAGCACGTAGGGCGCTTCGAAGTCGCCGTGTTCGAAGCCGACCAGGACCTCGTCGCCGACTTCGGGCAGCACCAGCGCGCCGCGGTCCTTGCCGGCGCCCGGCTGGACCGTGCGGGCCCAGGTGCTGGAGAAGTCCTTGTCCAGCCACGGGAACGTGAGCTTGACCCGGCCGAGTTTCGCCGGGTCCTTGAGGTCGGTCACCTGCGCGGGCACGACTCCCGGCCACGTCGAGGTCTTCGCCCCGCCCGCGACCAGGCCGTAGAGCGAGCGTTCCTGGCGGCCGGAGACGGCGAACTCGGTGGTGTAGCCGACCTCGTCGTTGAACAGGTGGCGCGTGCTGGTCAGCGTGTACTTGCCCGAAAACGGCCGGCCGACGCCGGTGAGCGTGACGGCGGTGCCGGCGCGCAGCTTCGGGTTGCCCTTGGCGACGCCGTCGAGTTCGGTGCAGGCACTGCCGAACCGGTCGGCGAGCGCCTTCGCGGTCGCGTCCGCCTCCCCCTGGCTGCGCCGGGGCGACGCGGCGTCGAGGAAGGGCGGGCCGGCGAACGTGCCCGCCAGCGCCACCGGGTCCACCCCCGGGACTTCGGTGCCCGCGTTCTTCGGGGTCGCGCTGGCGGTGATCGGCTGCTTGTTCTCGTAGTCCCAGCCGGTGACCCGCACTTCGGGGACCTGCTCGGCGGCGGTGACGCTGGCGCGCAGGCTGAGCAGCGTCCCGTGGGCTTCGAGGACGAGCGGGTCGGCGGTGGCCTTGGTGCTGGTCGGGGGCGCCCCGGCCGGCTTCTCCGGGAGTTCGAAGTTCAGCTTCCCGTCCCGGACGGCGATCTGCGCGCCGACCGCGTCGGCCAGGCGGGACAGGAACTCCCAGTCGCTGACGTTGTCCTGGGACAGCTGGGTGTTCGGCCGGCCGCCGAAGCCCCGGACGTTGTCGATCTTGCCGGCCGGGATGTTCGCGCGCTGGGCGACCTTGCGCACGACGTCGGCGATCGTCATGTTCGGATACGCCGCGACCCGGCGGCCGCGGAACAGCCGGTGCGCGTGGTCGTACCCGCGGACCTCGGTGAAGGTGCCGTGGCCGTCCAGGTCGATCGCGACCGCGGTGACCTCGCCCGAGAGCAGGTCCTGCGGGGCCTCCGGGTCGGACGTCTGGACCTTGAGCTTGATCTTGGCCCCGACCTTGAACTTCCCCTTGTCGAGCACGACGGTCCCGGGGTCGCGGAACCGCAGCACGAAGGTGTCCGGCAGGTTCCGGCTGTCGTCGACGTAGGCGTAGCTGAGCATCACCTTGACGTCGTCGGGCAGCGCGGTGCCCTCGACCTCGACCACGAGGGTGTTCGTGAAGGTCTCGTTAGCCATCGAGCTCCTCCAGCGCGGGCACCAGGAGCCGGGTGCCGGGCCGCAGCCGCATCGGGTCGTCGATGTCGTTGGCGTCGGCGATGGCGCGCCACCGCCCGGCGTCGCCGTAGGCGCGGAACGCCACCGAGGGCAGGGAGTCCCCGGCGACGAGCACGTGCGTGTCCCGCGCCGCGAGCGCGCCGGACGTCGGGTTCTGGCCGCCCAGCTCGCCGGAGATCTCTTCCAGGTTGATCGTGCAGACCGCGCGCACCGGCGTCCCCGACGGCGTGAACAGCGTGTACTTCGCGGTGACGGAGGCGACGTAGGCGGGGAAGCCGGTCATGCCACCCCACTTGAAGATCACCCACGGCGGCGACGGCTTCTTGTGCTGGCGACTGTCCTCGGTGGCCACGCAGCAGGTGAACAGCTGCTCGACCCTCTTGACGACGGCGTCGTCCATCTTGTCGGTGGCGTCGAGGAACATCTCCAGCGCGAGCTTGGCCGGATCGGACCCCTTGAACTGCGGCGGCGCGCTCTTCTTGGCGTTGGGCTGGGCGTCGCGGCCCCATTTGGCGTTCTTGCTCAGCGAGAGTTCCTTGGGGTTGAACTGGAATTCGATGTCGAACATCCAGTCGCCGGGCGGCTGCCCGGTACCCCCCGACTGCGGCGGCTTGTGGACCTTGAGCACCGCGCGCTGCAGGTTGCTGGGCGCGCCTGAGCTGTAGGCCGCCTTGGACGGGGAGCCGGCCGAGGTGAAGGTGACGGGCGAGGCCATCGGCGTCAGCCCTTCTTCGCCGGGCTGAGGAAGCCGTGGTGGGCCAGTTCGAGGGTTTCGGTGGCGACCTTGGGCGAGTCGGGCGAGAGCTGCGGCCCGCTCCACCGCACCGGGACGACGCCTTCGAGGGCCCAGCTGGCGATCACCTTGCCTTCGAGGGTGCGGGCCTCGATGGTGGCGGTCTTGCGTTCGATCCCGCTCGCGAGGCTCGCGAACCACTTGGTGATCTGCGCGCTGGCCTCGGTGACCGGGCGCGAGAGCTTGATGTTCGAGTACTTGATCCGGGTCGGCAGCTGCCAGACCATGCCGTTGTTGCCGCCCTCTTCCCGCTGTTCCATCACGAACTCGCAGCCGAGGCCGTCACAGCTGGAGAACGCGCCGAGGTTGCCGAGGTTCTTGTCGTCCAGCTTGACGACGTAGCAGACGGCAACGGCCTCTTCGGTGTCCGGCATCGGCATCTCCTTTTAGTGCGGGCGATCGGTGAGCGCACCCCGGCGCTCACGGTCGAGGCGGAGTTCGGTCTTGAGGCGGCGCAGGAGGGGGTCGAGGAGTTTTTTGACGAGTTCGTCGGTTTCGGGCGGCGCGGCGGGGGCTGGTTGGGGTGCGGGCGCCGGTGGTGCCGGATCCGGGTCGCGCTGGACGGCCGGGGTCACGCTGGGGGGCGCGGGTGGGGGGCTCGGGGCGGGTTGGGGTGGTTCGTCGACGGTTCTTGCGAGCGGCAACGGCTCGCTGGGGGTGACCGGTTGTGGCGGGCCTTTGGGGGTTGGGGCTCCGAGGGTGCGGCTCGGACGGTCCTGCACCGCTCGGCTGACCGGGAGTTCTTGCACCGCCTGGGTGGTGGGGAGTGCGAAAGGTTCGCTTGGTCTACCGACCGGGAGCGGGGTGTCGTGCACCGCTCGGCTGATCAGGAGAGCGGGGAGCTCGCTCGGGTGGTCCTGCGCCGCTCGGCTTGCCAACAGGGTGGGGGAATTGTTCGGCCGGTTGGCCGGGAGCGGGAGGTCTTGCACCGCCCGGCTGACCGGGAGCGGGAGGTCTTGCACCGCCCGGCTGACCGGGAGGGTAGGCAGGTCGCCGGGAATCGGGGGGTCCTGCGCCGCTCGGCTGACCAACAGGGTGGGGGGACTGCTCGGCCGGTCGGCCGGGAGTGGGAGGTCTTGCTCGGCCCGGCTGACCGGGAGGGTAGGAAGCCCACCTGGAATCGGCGAACGCTGCGCCGCTCGACTGACGGGGAGGGCTGGGAGCTCGTTCGGGTGGCCGGCCGGGAGGTTTTGCGTTGCTCGGCCACCCGGGAAAGCCGAGGGCGCGCTCGAAGTCGGAAGGTCCTGCGCCGCTCGGCTAACCAGCAGGGTGGGCGGCTCGCCCGGCTGGTTAGCCGGGTGGGTTTGCTCCGCTCGGCCGACCGGGAGGGCAGGGGGTTCGCTCGAAGTCGGAAGGTCCTGCCCCGCCTGGCTTACCCAGACGATGGGCGGCTCGCTCGGGCGGCCAACCTGGAGGCTTTGCGCCGCTCGGCTTACCAGCAGAGCGGGCTGCTCGCCCGGCTGGCCAGCAGAGTGCGCTTGCTCTGCTCGGCCGACCGGGAGGGCCGAAGGCCCACTCGGAGTGGGAAGGTCCTGCGTCGCTCGGCTTACCAAGAGGGTGGGCGGCTCGCTCGGCTGGCCGGCCGGGAGGCTTTGCTCCGCTCGGCCGACTGGGAGGGTGGGGAGCCCACTCAGTCGGCCGGTCTGAACGGGAACTTCGTGCGCCCGGCTGACCGGGAGGGTGGGGAGCTCGCTCGGCCGGCCGGTCGGAGCGGGGACCTGGTGCGCTCGGACGGTCGCGAGAGCGGGAGGCTCATTCAGCTGGGTGGTCGGGGTCGGGAGGTCGTGTGCTCGGCTGACCGCGAGCGCGGGAAGCTGAGGCTGGGTGGTCGGGGTGGGAAGGTCTTGTGCTCGGCTGACCGCGAGCGCAGGCGGCTCACTCGGCCAGCTGGTCGGAGCGGGGATGTCGGGTGCTCGGCTGACCGTGAGCTCGGGAGCCTGGCCAGTCAGAGTAGGGGCGTGCTGCGCCAGCTCGGGAAGCTCGCTCGGCTGACTGGTCAGAGTGGGAACGTGCCGCTCTTGCCCGGCCGCGAGCGCGAAAGGCTCCGCCGACCGGTCGGTCGACCGGTCGGTCGGGGTGGGGATGTCCGGCGCTCGGCTGACCGTGAGTGCGGGAGGCTCGCTCGGCCGGTCGGCCGGGGGCTCGCTCGGCGTCGGGAGGTCCTGCGCCGCTCGGCTGACCGGAAGCGCGGGGAGCTCCGTTGGCTGGACGGTCGGCGCTGGGCCGGCGGGACTCGGGTGGTCCTCCACCGCTCGGCTGACCGAGACCGCCGCGGTCTCGGTCGCCAGTGGCTTCACCGGGAGCGCGGGCGTTTCGACCGTCCGCGCCGAAGGCTCCTCCGGTTCTCGGTTGGCCGAGCCTGGAAGCGGCGACTCGTGCACCGCTCGGCTGACCAGGCGCGCCGGCGCATCCGGCTCCTGAGCCACCGGCAACGGGGCTCCCGGTGGCGGAGAAACACTCGTCGAGCCGCCCGGGGGGCCGGGCGGCTCAAGGGGACGGAACGTGTTGACCGGTGGCGCATCCGGCGCTCGTGACACCGTCACCTCGGGCCGCACGATCGGCGCACCGAGCCCGAGCCGACGTGGTGTCACCTGCTCGACCACCGGCAACGCCGGCGCCGAGACCTCCGGAACGTCCACAGGGGACACAGGAGACGGCGCAGACGGTTCCGTGATCGCCTGGACAGTCCGCACCGCAGGAACGTCCCGGGCCGAAGTCAGCGGCCGAACGACCTCCCGCGGCGACGTCACCACCGGCAGCACCACCGACGGCATCGGCGGCTCCGGGGCGAAAACCGGTTCGGAAGCCTCCTCCGGCGAGACCTCCCGCTGCACCGAGGTCTCCCACAGCCGCGACAGCCCGCTTCGCTTGCGAGACGCCCGCTGCACCACCGGCATGGCGGGCACGGGCGTCTCCAGCGTCCGGGGCTCGGCGAGGTCGCCGATGACACCCGATGGCTCGTCGGCGCCGACCCGGTGCCCGAGCGGCTCGAGGTAGGCCGGGCTCTGCCAGGACGTCAGCGACCCGCTGAACCGCTGCACCGGGTTCACCAGCGGGTACTCCTCCAGCACGCGCTGGATCGGCGGCACCCCGCGCCATTCCGCGCGGGTCACCGGCACCGGAGCAGGAACCGAAGCGGGAACCGAAGCAGGAGTCGTCTCCTTCCTGTTCCACCACATCGCAGCGTCACCGTCCCTGGCTCATCCGGGTGTTGATCCGGGCGATCTCGGCGACGTAGGTCAACCGGTCGGGGTGTTCGAGGTCGAGGATGTCGTCGAGCGACCAGTGCAGGTGGTAGGCGACGTACGCGACTTCCTCGTGCAGCCGGCCGGCCGCGTACGTCACGATTCCCCCAGGCGGCCACCGGCGACGTCGACGACGAAGCTGTGGCCGCACTCGGGGCAGGCGACGCCCGCCCTGGTGTGGCCTTCGCTGTTGATCCGGCGGTACATGTCCTGCAGGAACGCCAGGTCCGAGGCGAACAGGTTCTCGATGACCCCGGCGTGCACGTCGGTGATGTCGCCGATCCGGGTGACGACCCGGGCCAGCAGCACCACCGTGAGGAACGCCGAGTTCTCCCGCACCCGGTCGTCGCGCAGCGGGACGAGCTCGTCCCGGGCGGTGGCCAGGCGCATCACCCCGGAGTGGTGCACCTTGCCCTCGTCGTCGACGTACCCGCGCGGGAGCTCGAACGCGAACTCCGTGCGCAGCTTCGGCCGCTCGGTGCGCGGTTCGTCCGAAGCAACGGGAGCTTCCGGCGCCGACGCCATCACCCTGCGCATCGGCTCACTCGACTTCCATCTGCTCGTAGGTGATGACGAGCTTTTCGGTGAGCACGCTCGTGTCACCGGCCTTCAGCGAGCCGATCTCCAGGCTCTTCGGCCACGCGTTGGTGAGCTTGTAGCGCTTGAGCGCGGTGCCCTCGTAGTCGTAGACGATGATCGCGCCGCCCTTGCGGGCCGTGGTCATCTTGCCGAAGTGGGCGTCCTTGACCCACTTCTCGAAGCTGTTGTCCTCGGTCAGGCCGCGGGTCAGCGTTACCTCGCCCGCCTTGGGGCGGCCGGGCAGCTTCTTGATGACGTACTTGCCGTCCACGGTGTTCTGCTTGAGCTCGATGACGTCCTGCTCCATCTTGAGGCCGGAGACCTCGGAGATCTGCTTGATCTGGACGCCGTCGATCTCAAGCCCGAAGGAGTGGCCTACCGCCTTGTCGAGATCGGGAAGTGCCATGTCTGTGGAGTCCCTTCACTACTCGTTGACCAGGCTGGTGCCACCGGACATCTGGGCCAGCCGGAAGATCACGAACTCCGCCGGTTTCACCGGGGCGATCCCCACTTCGCAGATCACCTGGCCGAGGTCGATCCCCTCGGCCGGGTTGGTTTCGCGGTCGCACTTGACGAAGAAGGCCTCGTCGGGGGTGAGCCCGAACAACGCGCCCTTGCGCCACTCCATGACCAGGAACGCGCTGATCGTGCGCCGGATCCGCGCCCACAGCGCGTCGTCGTTCGGCTCGAACACGACCCACTGCGTGCCGCCGAGGATCGACTCCTCGAGGTAGTTGAACAGCCGCCGGACGTTGAGGTAGCGCCACGCCGGGTCGCTCGAGAGCGTCCGCGCGCCCCAGACCCGGATGCCCTTGCCGGAGAACGACCGCACGCAGTTGACGCCGATCGGGTTGAGCAGTTCCTGCTCGGCCTTGGTCAGGTGCGTCTGCAGGGCCAGGGCGCCGCGGACGACCTCGTTGGCCGGTGCTTTGTGGACACCGCGGGTGGCGTCGGTGCGGGCCCACACGCCGGCCATGTGCCCGCTCGGCGGGATGAACGTGTTCGTCCCGGTCGCGGGGTCGAGGACCTGGACCCAGGGGTAGTACAGCGCGGCGTACTTCGAGTCGTAGCCGGCCGCGTCCATCCGCCAGCCACGGATCTCCTGGGGGTTGAGGCCGGGCGGCGGGTCGATGATCGCCATCCGGTCGCCCATCAGCTCGCAGTGGGCGATCATCGCCAGCTGCACGGCCTTGACCGTGTCGAGGTCCAGCAGCTCGCGCTGGTAGGCGGCCATCAGGTCCGGCGCGGCGACCATGGTGATCTCGTCGATCGCCTCGAGGCCGCCGAACCCGGTGCGGTCGGCGACGTCGCCGACGTAGTCGCCGGCCCCGACCCGACGCGGCACCGGCGGCTCCTGCGGTTCCTTGGGCGGTTCGGTGAGCGTCGCGGTGCCCTTCTCGGGCTTGGTGACCGCGCCGCCGGTCGAGGCCTCTTCGACGGTGACGAAGCTGGACTTCTCCCGCAGCGCCGTGACGACGTTCTCCTTGGTGCGCTTGGTCGTCACGTTGTGGGTCTCGACGATCTTGCCGTCCTGCTTGACGAGCACGGTGAACCGGTCTTCGGCGGGGTTGTCGCCGGTCGGCTCGGCCACCTCGACGGTGATCTCGCCGGCCTGCTTGCCCTCCGGCAGCTCCTTCGCGACGAAGCGGTAGCCGCCGAGCACGGCCTGGCGCGCGGTGAGCTGCTTGGGCGTGGAGCCGTTGTCCTGGGCCCGCGATCCGCCGACGCGGACGATGTAGCAGTTGGTGCCGCCGTTGAGGAAGTAGCCGTAGACGGACTGGGCCAGGTAGCAGCCTTCGACGAAGTCACCGAAGGTCTGGGTGAACTGGCCCCAGTTGGACACCAGCGTCGGGGTGTTGAAGGGGCCGTCCGCCGCGAAGCCGACGAAGGCGGCGACGGCGGTGCCCACGCCCTCGATCGGCCGTGCGCCCGCCTCGATCTCCTCGACGTACACCCCCGGCGTGAGATAGGTGGGCATGCGGGCCTCCCTTGTCGACGCACAAGTCTTGACATCGCCGATCGTGCTGCCCGCGCGCCGGCCGCGGTACGACCGCACGGATAGGCCGGCGGGAACCGATCTCTGCCCTTAAAGGCAGCTGCCCGTTCGGGCACGCGGGGCCGCCCGTCCGGCCGTTGGCAACCCGCCGCCGCAAGTCGAGAGTGGATCCATGGCAACGCGGCGGGACCAGGCGCCACGGGAACCGTCCGCGCAGCCCGCGCGAACGGCCGGGCCCGCGCGCCGGACGTCGCCGCCGGCGTTGCTGCGCCTGCAGGCCTCCGCGGGCAACGCCGCGGTGTCGGGACTGGTCGCGCTGCAGCGGCAGGGCTGTCCCGCTCCCCCGGTCGCGCCCGCCGGTGTCACGCCCGCGTCCGACCCGAAGTTCCGGTCGCTGACCAAGGACGTCGGCGCGCGGGCCGGCACGGCGAAGGCACACCCGCCCGCCGGCGCGGAGGTCAAGAAGGCGCAGGACGCCGCCGTGGCGCCCGCCGACGACAAGGACGCGCAGGCCAAGGCCGCCCAGGCGGACAAGATGGCGGCGGCGAAACCGGCGGGGTTCGACAAGGCGGGGTTCATCGCCGCGGTGAACGCCGCCATCGCCAAGCAGGCCCCGAAGAACCTCGACGAAGCCGACAAGTTCGCCGCCTCCGGCAAGGCCGACCAGGTCAAGACCGAGGTGCTGGGCAAGGTCACCAGTGGCAAGGACGCCTCGGCCAAGGACGTCACCGATCGGACGAAGGAGGCGCCGGACCCCAGCCGGGCGGTGGAGAAGCCGGTCACCCCGCTGCCGCCGGCCCCGGCCCCGCCCGCGCTGGCGCCGCCGGACCCGCGCAAGGCCACGCCGGACAAGGCCCCGGCCGAGCAGACCGACCTGCGCGCCGACCAGTGCGAGACGCACGGGGCGATGGCCGCGGCGGGCGTCACCGAGCAGCAGCTGGCGCAGTCCAACGAGCCGGAGTTCACCGGCGCGCTGGCGGCGAAGCAGGAGGGCGAGCAGCACACGGCCTCGGCCCCGGCGGCGGTCCGCGAGTCCGAAGCCGGGCAGCTGGCCGCTGTCACCGGCGCGGCGCAGGCGTCGGGGCAGGCCGCGATGGCCGGCATGACGGGGGCGCGGTCGACGTCCGGGCAGCGGGGACAGGCGGCGAAGTCGGCCACGAAGGCGAAGGACGAGCAGGACCGGGCGCGGATCACCGGCGAGATCAAGGCGATCTTCGACGAGACCAAGACGAAGGTCGAGGGCGTGCTGGGCGCGCTCGACGACCAGGTGGCCAAGAAGTTCGAGGCGGGCGAGGCGCAGGCCAAGGCCGCGTTCACCGCCGACCACCAGGCCCGCATGAAGCGCTACAAGGACGAGCGCTACGACGGCATCAGCGGCGCGGCGCGCTGGGCGTACGACCTGTTCGCCGACCTGCCGGCGGAGGCGAACAACCTCTTCCTCGAGGCCAAGAAGGTCTACGAGGTGAAGATGCAGGGCGTCATCAGCGAGATCGCGGACTTCGTCGGCCAGCAGCTGGGCGAGGCGAAGCAGCTGATTTCCGACGGCCGTGCTCGCGTGAAGCAGAAGGTCGAGTCGCAGTCGCCGGCGTTGCGCAAGATCGCGGGCGAGGCGGCCAAGGAGTTCGGCGGCCAGTTCGACGACCTGGAGAAGTCGGTCGACGAGAAGCAGCAGTCGCTGGTCGAGGACCTGGCCCAGAAGTACTCCGAGGCCCGCACCGCGGTCGACGAGGAGATCAAGACGCTGCAGGCGGAGAACAAGGGCCTGTGGAGCAAGGCGAAGGAGGCCGTCGGCGGCGCGATCGAGACGATCCTGGCGTTGAAGAACATGCTGCTCGGCGTCCTGTCCCGGGCGGCGAACGCGGTCGAGCTGATCATCAAGAAGCCGATCGAGTTCCTCGGCAACCTGGTCAACGCGGTGAAGACCGGAGTGGTGAACTTCGGCGCCAACATCGTCCAGCACCTGAAAGAGGGCCTGAAGGGGTGGCTGCTGGGCAATCTGGCGAGCGCGGGCATCGAGATCCCGGAAGCGCTGGACGCGAAGGGCATCTTGAAGATGGTCCTGTCGATCCTGGGCCTGACGTGGGCGAGCGTCCGGGCACGGATCCTGCGGTTCATCCCGGAGCCGGTGCTGGCCAAGCTGGAGCAGACCCTGGGCGTGGTCAAGATCCTGATCACCGAGGGCGTCCCGGGGCTGTGGCGGTGGGTCGTCGAAAAGCTCGGTGACCTCAAGGAGATGGTGCTCGGCCAGATCAAGGAATTCGTGATCGAGAAGATCGTCAAGGCGGGCATCACCTGGATCATCTCCCTGCTGAACCCGGCGGCGGCGTTCATCAAGGCCTGCAAGGCGATCTACGACATCGTGATGTTCTTCGTGGAGAAGGCCTCGCAGATCAAGGAGTTCGTCGATTCGGTCCTGGACTCGGTGGAGTCGATCGCCCGGGGCGGCGCGGGTGCCGTGGCGGGGTTGATCGAGCGGACGCTCGGTCGGGCGTTGCCGATGGTGTTGGGGTTCTTGGCCAGTTTGCTGGGGCTGGGCGGGATTTCGGAGAAGATCAAGTCGGTGCTGGAGAAGGTCCAGGCCCCGGTGGGCAAGGTCGTCGACTCCGTGGTGGGGACGGTCGTCAAGGCCGGGAAGAAGATCTGGTCGAAGCTCAAGGGCGGCAAGAAGAAGACGGACGACGCGCACCCGGCCACCGCGCCGGTGGTCAAGACGCTTTCGATGCGTGGCCACAGTCATACGGTCACGTTCAAGCCCGGCGCCGCAGTCACCCTCGCGAGCAGCGAAGGCGGGCTTGTCGCCAAGGTGCTCGCTCGCCAGAACGCCATCAAGGACGATGACCCCAAGCCGACCGCAGAACTCGCGGCACTCCAGGACATCCTCGACAAGGCCCGGCGAAGCCAGGATTTGTACCGGAAGAAGGGCGTCGATGATCCGGAGTTCAGCCGTTCGTGTGAAGCAGTCATCGTCGCGATCTCGAGCTATGGCCAGAACTTCAACAAAGACGACATCGACCCCAAGCCGAAATCGACGGAAGAGGAGGGACGCTGGGAGAAATGGGACGGCATGGCTAAAGCGCTCGGCTTCCAGACGACCAACTACAAGTCGCACGGCGCCCCCGTCTACCGCCAGGGCAGCAACCGGTATATTACCCCTGACGTCGACTCTCACATCGGAGGCGTGTGGAAAATGGCGACCAGTGTGGCAAACCTCGGCTCGAAGAGGACTCGAATGGGAACCTACGACGCAAGCCTGAAGAAGATCGGCGACTGATGCCGGATTACGAGTGGCGGATCACCAAGTACAACCCCGCACAGAGGTCTGAAACGGGGAGCTTCACCGGAACAACTTGGTCGAGCGTCTGGGACATAGGAGAAAGCTTCGAAGACGAGTTGACGGTCGAAGAATATCTGCGAGTCGAGACGGCATATGCGGACGTCGCCACATCCCTGGCCGTCGAAAGCAACGCATACCAGCTCCACATATCCGAGCTTGAAAGCTTCGATGACAGCCAGGATGAACTCGCCAAGTTGGGACTACCGAAGATCTCGCGAAAGCTGCCGAAGCAGGACTCCGTGGTTTCGGTGACCGAGATCGGCGATCTGGTCCGGATCGCACTCCGCGAACTGGCCTGGTTCAAAATCCAGACACATTCGTTCTTCATCCACTTCGGACGCGACTTCTACATGTACGCCGGCAGCGATGTGCCGTGCGAGCGCTCCAGGAAACTCGCGCGATCACGCGGGCTATTCGTCGAGGACTTCACGTCGCCGTATGCGTAATCGCCATCCACTCGCAGCTTGACGGATCAGGAGGCCTCTTCTTCGGTTTCTTCCTCACGCTGCACGAACGTCTGCGCCATCTTCTCCTCTTCGCCTTCTTCGGCGGCAGGAGCCTCTTCCTCGCGCTGGACGGTCATCCGCTGCACCGACTCGTCGTGCGCAGAGCCGTCCTCGCACCGCTGGACCGCGGGACCGGCAGCGGAGATGGAAGCCGGCGCCGGCGCGGCCATCAACCGATCCGCGTTCGCCACCGCCTCGCGCTCGAAGCGGTCCGAAGGATCCGACACCTTCACCCCGCCCCCGGCGTCGGTCCCCTCCACCGGCCCACTCCGCTGCTGCACCACATGAGTCAGCTCATGCGCCAGCATGTGCTGCCCGCCCGCCGACGAAGGGTCGTACTTGTCGCGCTGGAACACGATGTTCGAGCCCACCGTGTACGCCTGTGCGTTCACCGATTTCGCCGACTCGTGCGCCGCGCCGTCGGTGTGGACCCGGACGTCGGAGAAGTCCTGGCCGAAGCGGGTTTCCATGTCCTCGCGCGTCGAGGTGTCCAACGGTGAACCGCCCGAGGAGACGACGTCGTGGACCGGGGAGCGCTCCTCCTCCACCAGTGAACCCACGCTCGTGTTGCCCACCGCGCGCTGCAGGTCCAGGATGCCTGACGCGCCCAGCACGTCCGGGCGGCCGGCCGCGGCGGCGCGGCCGAGGATGTCCGGGTCCTGGGCGTCCCGGTCACCCCGTGGCCGGACGCTCGGTTCGACCTCGTGTTCGTGGCTGTGCCCGCGCATGTCCGCTCCCTCCGCCGCCCGTTCAGCTTGCCGTGACGACGACCGCGGCACCAGATTGGCGTGCGCGGCCACTCGGGCAGGGAAAGCTGCCCGAACGGGCAGCTCACCCGTCGGTCACCAACGCCAGGTACGGCCCGAACTCCCGGTCCAGGCACAGCCGGCCCAGCTTGCGGTACTCCCGGGCCACCGCGCCGACCAGGTCGCTCATCGCCACCGGACGGCCCGCCTCGGCCGCCAGGTACGCCCCCGTCACCGCCGCCGACCGGATGTGCCCGCCCGCCAGCTCGAACGCCCCCGCCAGGAACCCCAGGTCCAGGTCCGCCGCGCGCGGCAGGCGGGTGCCGAGGCAGCGGTCCCACAGCCGGTGGCGCAGCTCGACGTCGGGCAGCGGGAAGTCCACGATCACGTCGAGCCGCCGGGTGAACGCCTCGTCGAGGTTGGCGCGCAGGTTCGTCGCCAGCACCGCGATGCCGTCGAACGTCTCCATCCGCTGCAGCAGGTAGGCGCTTTCGATGTTGGCGTACCGGTCGTGGGCGTCGCGGACCTCCGAGCGCTTGCCGAAGATCGCGTCCGCCTCGTCGAACAGCAGCACGGCGTTGACCCCGGACGCCTCGGTGAAGATCCGCTCCAGGTTCTTCTCCGTCTCACCGACGTACTTGTCCACCACGGTCGCCAGGTTCACCGTGTACAGGTCCAGCCCGAGCGACGCGGCCACGACCTCCGCCGACATCGTCTTGCCGGTCCCCGAGTCACCCGCGAACAGCCCCGTCACGCCCCGGCCGCGCCCGCCGCCCGGGCGCATCCGCCACTCGTCGAGCACCTGGTCGCGGTAGCGGGCCCGGGCGGCCAGCTCGTCCAACAGCGAGAGCACCCCCGCCGGCAGCACCAGGTCCGGCCAGCCGACCGCCGGTTCGATCCGCCGCGCGAGCCGCTGCAGGCCGGCGGCGTTCTGGCTCCGCGCGCCCGCGCGCAGGTGCGCCGTCCGCACCAGCCCGCCGTCGGCCAAAGCCGTCACCGACGCGGCTTTCGCGGCACGCGCGATCTGCCCCGGCCCCAGGACGAAGTGCGCGGTGGCTTCCCCCGGGTCGACGTCCGGGGCGAGCCGGCCCTCGAGGCGGCTGCGCCAGAGTTCCGCGCGCCGGGCCGCGGGCAGCGGCATCGCGTCGAGCTGCAACGGCGCGGTCGCGCTCCACCGCGGGTCCCACGCCCCGGTGCCGTGCACCACCAGCGGGACCGCCGGGTGCGCCAGGTCTTCCAGCCGCGGGTCCTCCACCGGGCCCAGCACGATCCCGGCGCCGCGCAGCAACGCCTCCCGCCGCAGCGATCCGGTCAGCTCGAGCTCGGCCTGCCAGCGCGGCGCGTCCACCACCAGCGCAGGGAAGCCGGCCGCGGCCAGCGCGCCGACACCGAGCTCCTCCGCGCCGCCACCGGGGTGTTCCTTGAGGTAGACCAGCCCGACCCGGTCGCGGATCGCGCGGGCGAGCCGGTCGCGGCCCGGGACTTCGACGAGCTCGGTGCCCAGGCGCGCGCAGCCGGCCAGCTCGGGGGCGAGCCGGTCGTCGCCGAGCAGGTGGTTCACCACCCGGTCCGGGACGCGCAGCGTGCGCGAGAGGAACGGCCGGTCGTCGTCGCCCACGGTGAGCAGGCCGCAGGTGAGCAGCGGGGAGTCGGCGTCGAGCCGCGCGCGCCCGGCGGCCGAGGCCTCGGGGATCCCGCACAGGCGCAGCGCCAGCCCGGCGGTCGCGCGGCGCCGGGTCACGTCGTCGTTGAGGTAGCCGTAGAACTGTTCGAACCGGCTGTCCAGATCGGGCGCCAGGGCGACCAGCAGCAGTTCGACGTCGACGCCGGTGAGGCCCGCGCGGTCGGCGAGCGGGCGCAGCCGGCCGTCCGGCACGGAGTCGGCGAACGGCGTGAACGGCTCGCGGTGGCTGTCCAGCAGCGCGTCGATCGCCTCGTGCGAGAGGTACAGGCCGCGGAAGGGGTCGTCGGGGTTCGGGTCGGCCGCGCGCCGGCTGTCGACCGCGTCGCGGATGCGCTGTTCGAGCCGGGCCACCCGCTCGAACAGGTATCCCTGGCTCACCGGGACTTCCGGTGGTCCCGCGCCATCGCGACGCGGCGCTGCCCCTCGACCGCGCCGGCGCCGGACACGTGGTGGCCGACGCGGTCGTCGCCGGTGTCGAGCTTGAGGCCTTCCTTCGCCGGCGGGCCGGCCGGGTAGACGCGTCCACTGTGGATCGGTGCCGAGACGACGACGTCCAGCGACGGCTTGAGCTCGCCGCCGAGCGCGGTCCAGACGTCGGCGAACGCGCGGTCCTCCGGCGGCGGCAGCGCGACGGTCATCGGCACCGGCAGCCCCATCTCGGCCAGCGAGCCGGAGAGCACCTCGGCCGGGACGGCTTCGTGGCGCAGCAGGCCGAGCAGCAGGTCCGAGAGCACGCGGTGTTCGTCCTCCGGCCGTTGGGTCCACGCGGTGACCAGGTAGGACAGCTTGACGTGCTTGGGCGGCAGGTGCCGCGCGGCGATCTGGCCGCGCTGGTCGTACTCGCTGAGCAGCCCGCGCGAGCGGCGGCGCATGTCCTCGCGCACGTCGTAGAGGTAGATGTTGACGGTGGGGGCGTTGCGCCGGGCCGCCCAGTCCTTGGTGGGTGCTTCGAAGGCGACGTCGACCTCGCTGCCGCGCAGCGCCTCGTCCTTCACCAGCCGCCGCAGCGCCTCGTCGACCTCGTGGATCACCGGCGGACCTCCTCGGACTGGCGGTCTTCCCACGATGGGCGATGGGGGGCCGGCCGCCCAGCCGCGCAGCGGCAGACCTTCGGGTACGGCGGGCTGCCCGTACGGGCAGGAGCTCACCGGACGGGCAGGTAGGCGGCGACGTCGGCGAGCGCGTCGAGGGTGTCGCCGCCGACGTGCCCGGTCGCGGTGTCGGCTTCGGCGACGACCATGGCGTGGCCGTCGGGCCGGGGCTCGTAGTGCAGCCCGGTCATCCGCACGCCGGCGACGCCGAGGACGGCCGCGATCTCCAGGGGCCGCACGTCTCCGCTGCCTTGGATGGCTTCGACCTTCTCGAACGCGGCAGCCTGCTTCGCCGACCGGAAGCCGACCCGCACCACGGAGATGACCGCGGCGTTGCCGTGGCCGTCGCCGACCGCGAGCAGCATCCGGTCGAGCGACGTGCACGGCGTCGTGACCAGGAAGTCGCGGACCCGGTCGGTCGCGGCGGCGAGGCAGTCGCCCTCGTGCCGGGCGACGCGTTTGAGCTCCTTGAGCTTCAGCCGGCTCCAGGCCTCGTCCGCCTTGCCGCGCTTGGCCGACTCGCGCGCCTCCGCCCGGCGGGTCTTCAGCGAACGCCCGGGCAGGGAGTCGACGACGTCGCCGGCGGCGTTGCCCGGCAACGCTTCCGCCGCCCCACCCCCGCCGGCCGCGCCACCGAACGCGCCGGCCCCGCCGCCGGCGACGGCCAGCCCGACCGCCGCGGCGACCACGGTGCCCGTCCCCTTGCCGCGGATGTAGATCCGCTTGCCGTCCTTGGTGATCCATCGCCCCACGGGGCCATCATCGAGGCGATCTCCGCCGCCCGGGCCCGATGGCCGGGAACTGACCGGCGTTTGTCACGTTCGCAGCAGACCCAGCACCGCGGCGGACTTCGGCTCGTCCAGGAACCGCAGGCCCATGAAGTGGTCGCCGGGGTTGAACCCGGGCAACGCCCAGATCTCCTCGTACGGCATCCCGACGCGCTCGTAGTGCCGGAGGCTGTAGACGTTGCTGAACAAGCACTTCCCCGGATCCGGGTTCCACAGCCGGCGCGCGAAGGCGGGGTTGCGGAAGCCGTGCCCGACTTCGGCGGTGGCCTGGACGTGCTTGCGGCCGGTGAACAGCACGACGTCGCCGGTGGTGACGGTGTCCATCCGGCGGTCGTACTTGTCCTTGGCGCCCCAGAACCGGGCCTGGCCATCGGGGTGCAGCGCCTGCAGGCGGGCGAGGTCCGCGGGGTCGAGCAGGTCGGCGTGCGCCCGGAAGTCCACGGTGTTTTCCAGCGACTCGGCCCCGTAGCGGCGCGAGTCGGCGGTGCCGTAGGCGGGCTGGATGAAAACCTGGACCACCTCCGCACGGTACCCCGCCGGGGCGGCAGGATAGACGGGGTGGGGATCACCGAACAGTTCGCCGTGCTCGTCGCCGGGCTGAGCAACCAGAACGAAGTCTTCGCCGTCTCCGGCGAACGAGACGGCACCGCGTTGGCCGAGCACGTCCACGCCCTCGCCGCCACCGGTGAGCAGCAGTGGGAAGTCCACATCGACCCCCGCGAACCCGCGGTCGATGTGGCGCAGGTCGGCTCGGCTCTCCGGTCCGTCCCGCGCGAGCTGGCCGAGCGACGTCTGGCGGCGCTGACGTCGCGCAGCATTGTCTACACCTACGACGTCATGGACGGAGATCGCGCGCGGGAGCTCGCCGGTGACCCGCTGCACGTTCGACGGGGTGGTCGCCGCCACCACCCCCACGCACTTCGCCGTCCTGCTCCAGCTCGGCGAAGACTGACTCAGCCGCCGTGGGTGGCGTCGCTCTGGTAGTCGGTGTACGTGTACGGGTTGTCCAGGATCTTCGTCTCCGGGACGTCCGGGTTCATCCCCTTCGCCCACGCCTCCTCCCCCAGCTGCCCGCGCAGGTACTCCACCGTCCCTTCGACGCGCCGGCGGAGCGCGGGGAGGTCCACGTCGACCAGCCGCCCGTCGCGCTTGACCACGCGGCCGTTCACCAGGACCGTGTGGACGTCGCCGCGCTGGGCCTGGAACGCCACGTGGCCGTACGGGTTCAGCAGCGGGAACGACACCGGTGAGTGGTCGTTCTTCAGCAGCACCACGTCGGCCTTCTTGCCCACCTCGAGGCTGCCGATGTCCGTGCGTCCCAGCGCGGCCGCGCCGCCGCGGGTGGCCCACTCCACCACCTGCTCCGCGCGCAGCGCCGCGTGCGTGACCGTTTCGCCTTTCGCGTGCGCCTCGAGGTGTTCGCGGGAGCGGTCTGCGCCCAGCGTCGTGCGCATCGCCGTGAACAGGTCGCCGCTCCACCAGACCGAGGTGTCCATCGACAGCGACACCGGGATGCCGTACTGCCGCAGCGCCCACGTGGACGGGTAGCCCTGGCCCGCGCTCTGCTCGCTTTCGGTCGACACCGACGCCGACCCACCGGTCGCGGCGATCCGGTGGTAGGAGTCGGCCGAGAGCGACGCGCTGTGGACGTAGATCGTCTCCGGGGTCATGAACCCGTGGTCGTGCATGAGGCGGATGCCGTCGTCGCCGGTCGCGCCCCAGACCCCGGCGTGCGTCGTGACCGGCACGCCCAGCTCGCGGGCCACCTCGAACGCCGGCTTTTCCGGGAACGCCGGGTCGCCGGTGACGTCGAACGCGAGCTGGAAGCCGAGGTCGCCGCCGGTGCGGCGGGAGACGAAGTCGCGGAACTCCGGCGTGCCCGTCCAGTTCGCCGGGGCGTCCTGGATGTTGCCGTAGGCCAGCACGAACCGGCCGGGAACGGCTTCGAGCGCGTCGGCCGCCGCATCGGCGTGCTGGGTGGTCTGCAGGCCGTGGGACCAGTCGACGGTGGTCGTGACGCCGGCTTCGAGCGCTTCCCACGCGCCGAGCAGGTTGCCCGCGTAGATGTCCTCGGGGCGGAACACCTTGCCCCATTCGAGGTAGTACCAGACGAAGTACTGGGTCAGCGTCCAGTCGGCGCCGTAGCCGCGCATGGCCGTCTGCCACAGGTGGCGGTGGGTGTCGATCATCCCCGGCAGCACGATCCCGCCGGTCGCGTCGATCTCGGTCGTGCCCTCCGGGACGTCGAGTGCCGGGCCGATCGCGGCGATCCGGTCGTCGGTGACCAGGACGTCGGCGCCGGGCAGGACCCGGGGGGCGTCGTCGAGGGTCAGCACCGTGCCACCCCGCAGGACGATCGATCCAGACATGGCTGCCTCCGGTTGCGTACACTCGTCCGCTCTACGGACACTGAAGGGGTGACGCCACCTTCGTCCAGTGCCGGGCCGGTGTCAATCCCCGCCGCTACGCTGCGGGCAGGACTGCGAGAGGGAGGTCGTGCATGCCACGCGAGGGAACGGGTCCCGACTTCATCGAAGCGCTGGCGCGCGGGCTCGAGGTGATCACGGCGTTCGGCCCGCACCGGGCGGAGATGACGCTGGCCGAGGTGGCGACCGCCGCCGGCCTGGCCCGCCCGACCGCGCGGCGGATCCTGCTCACCCTGGAGGAGCTCGGGTACGTCCGCGTCGGCGGGCGCGGCTACGCGCTGACCCCGCGCGTGCTCGACCTCGGCGTCGCCTACGTGCGGTCGATGGGTCTGTGGGACGTCGCCCGCCCGCACCTGGAACGCCTGGTCGAGCGCACGAACGAGTCGTGCTCGATCGCCCAGCTCGACGGCTCGGACATCGTCTACGTCGCCCGGGTCGCGGTGCCGAAGATCGTCGCGCTGGCCGTGCAGATCGGCACCCGCTTCCCCGCGCTGCCGACGTCGCTGGGCAAGGTCCAGCTGGCCGCGCTGGCCCCGGAAGAACTGGAGACGGTACTGGCCCAGCCGACGCGCTCCGGGCTCGTCCCGCGCTGGCGGCCCGGCCGCGCCGAGCGCGACGCCGAGCTGCGCGAGGTCCGCGCCCGCGGGTGGGCCCTGACCGACGAGCAGCTCGCGCTGGGCATCCGGTCGGTCGCCGCGCCCCTGCGCGACGGGTCCGGGCGGGTGATCGCCGGGGTCAACGTCAACTGCCACGCCGCCGAGACGCCGGTGGAGCGCCTGCTGGAGCACCACCTGCCGCTGCTGCTGCAGACCGCCGGGGAGATCAGCGCCGACTTCGCGCGGCTCGACGACGTCCCGCACGTCACCGTGCCCGCGGTGTCTTGACCGCGGAGAGCGGCGGAGGCAAACTGCGGACAGACGTCCGTCCGACGGACAGGAAGCGAGGGAACCGGGTGAACACCAGTGCGGCCGGCCCGCTGACCGGGCTGCTGGTCGCGGACTTCTCCCGGGTGCTCGCCGGCCCCTACGCCACGATGCTGCTGGCGGACCTGGGCGCCGAGGTCGTCAAGGTCGAGGGCCCGCAGGGCGACGAGACGCGCACGTGGATGCCGCCGGTGCGCGGCGACGTCTCGACCTACTACCTCGGGGTGAACCGCGGGAAGCGCTCGATCGCCCTCGACCTGCGCGAGGAAGCCGACGCTGCCGTCGCCCGCGAGCTGGCGGCGCGGGCGGACGTGCTGATCGAGAACTTCAAGCCCGGCGGTCTGGCCAAGTACGGTCTCGCCTTCGACGACGTCCGAGCCACGAACCCCGGTGTCGTCTACGCCTCCATCAGCGGCTTCGGCTCCGGCGACGGCCGGCACGTGCCCGGCTACGACCTGATGGTGCAGGCGATCTCGGGGCTGATGAGCCTGACCGGCGACCCGGACGGCCCGCCGTACCGGGCCGGGATCTCGGTGTTCGACGTGATGGCGGGCAACCACGCGGTGATCGGCATCCTCGCCGCGCTGCGCCACCGCGACGCGACCGGCGAGGGCCAGCACGTCGAGGTGAACCTGCTGTCCTCGGCGCTGACCGGGCTGGTCAACCACAGCTCGGCCTACGCCGCCGGCGGGGTGGTGCCCTACCGGATGGGCAACGCCCACCCGAGCGTCTTCCCCTACGAACCGCTGCCGACCGCCGACGCCGACCTGATCGTCGCCGCGGCCAACGACGGGCAGTTCCGGCGCCTGTGCGAAGTCCTCGGCCTGCCCGATGTCCCGGCCGACCCGCGGTTCGCCCGCAACGCCGACCGCACGAAGAACCGCGAGGAGCTGCGGCCGATCCTCGTCGAACGGCTCAAGGAACGCACCGCGGTGGAGTGGTTCGACGCGCTGACCGAGGTCGGCGTCCCGTGTGGACCGATCAACACCATCGACGGCGGGTTCGCGATGGCCGAACGCTTCGGCCTCGACCCGATCGTCGACGTCGGCGAAGGCGACCGCGCCGTCCCGACGACCCGCCACCCGATCCGCTTCTCCGCGACCCCGGCCGCCTACCGGCTGCCGCCGCCGGAGCTCGACGAACACGGCGCCGAACTGCGCACCTGGCTCACGGAGACCCCGCGATGACCGACCGCGTCTACGAAACCGCACTGGGATCGTCCACCAAGGACAAGATCACGCTGCTCGGCCAGGACCTCGCCGAAGACGTCATGGGCACCGTCGGTTTCGGCGAGCTGGCGTTCTGGCTGGCGACGCAGCGACGTCCGTCCACAGGGGAAACCCGGGTCTTCGAAGCGGTGCTGGCCGCGTTGGCCGACCACGGCTTCACGCCGACGGCGATCGTCACCCGCCTCACGTACCTGTCCGCCCCGGACTCGGTGCAGGGCGCGCTCGCGGCCGGGCTGCTCGGCGGCGGGTCGCGCTTCCTCGGCGTCACCGAGGACTGCGGCCGCTTCCTGCACGACGTCCTCGCCACCGCCGAAACCCCCACCGACGAAGCCGGCTGGGACGCGCTCGCCCTGGACACCGTCGAGAAGACCAAAGCGGCGAAGAAGTTCGTCCCCGGGCTCGGCCACCACGTCCACAAGGACGGCGACCCCCGCACCCGCCGGCTGTTCGAGATCGCCGACGAGGAAGGCCTGCGCGGCCCGCACCTGGAGCTGTTCGCCGCCATCGGCCGCGTCCACCCGCGGGTGCTCGGGAAGACGTTGCCGCTCAACGGCGCCGGCGTCTGCGGCGCCGCACTGGCCGACCTCGGGCTGCCGCTGGAACTGCTGCGCGGGTTCGCGCTGCTGGCCCGGACCGCCGGGCTCGTCGGGCAGCTGGCCGAAGAGCTGCGCCACCCGGTCGCCAACGACGTCTTCCTGTCGGTCGACCTGAACAACCGGCCGGTCCCACCGGACCCGCAACGCTGAGAGGAACGCCGATGCAGCTCGTCACCGAGGACAACATCACCGAGCTCGCCGCGCGGCGCTGGTCGAGCGCGCATGACCCGCGCACCGCGCAGGTCATGGCCGCCCTCGTCAGGCACCTGCACGCCTTCGCCCGCGAAGTCCGGCTGACCGAACCGGAGTGGATGGCCGCGATGCGGTGGCTGACCGAGACCGGGCAGATCAGCGACGACAAGCGCGAAGAGTTCATCCTCGCCTCCGACGTGCTCGGCCTGAGCATGCTGGTGGTGCAGATGAACCACGCCTTCGACGCCAAGGCCACCCCGGCCACCGTGCTCGGCCCGTTCCACATCGACGGCTCCCCGGAGAAGGAGTTCGGCGGCGACATGTCCGACGGCCTGCCCGGCACGCCGCTCTACGTCACCGGCACCGTCCGCGGCCTCGACGGCTCCCCCGTCGCCGGCGCGATCCTCGACGTCTGGCAGGCCGACGAAGAAGGCGCCTACGAGTCTCAGATCCCCGGCATCGACGAGGCCCGGCTGCGCGCCAAGTACGCCACCCGCCCCGACGGGACCTACTGCCTGCGCACGATCGCGCCGAAGGGCTACTCGATCCCGATGGACGGCCCGGTCGGGGAACTGATCGGCGGCACCGACATCAGCCACTTCCGGCCCGCCCACGTGCACTTCCTGATCAACGCCGCCGGCTACGAACCGCTGATCACGCACCTGTTCCAGGAGGGCGCCGAGTACCTCGACAGCGACGTCGTCTTCGGCACCAAGCAGGAGCTGGTCGTGACGTTCGAAGCCCGGGACCCGGGTCCGACCCCGGACGGCGGCGAGGCGGCCGGGTCGTGGCTGGAAGCCCGGTACGACTTCGTCCTGCAGCCCGTCTGACGCCGTGCGCGCGGCGGAGATCCGGGCGGCGGGCGCGCCCCCGGTGGTGACCGACCGGACGGCACCCGACCCCGGGCCGGGCCAGGTCGCGGTGAGCGTCACCGCGGCGCCGGTCAGCCCGCTGGACCTGCTGTGCGCGTCCGGCACGTCCTACTTCGGGCTGCCGGACCTGCCGTACGTGCCGGGCGTGCAAGGGGTCGGCGTGCTCACGCGGCCGACGCCGACCGAGCCGGCCGGGACGCCGGTGTGGTTCGCCACGACCGCGGGCATGCGGCCCGGGGACGGCAGCATGGCCGAGCACGCCGTCATCGCGCCCGCCGACCTGGTGGTCCTGCCGGCCGGGGCCGACCACGCGCTGGTCGCGGCACTCGGGCTGTCGGCGGTCGCGGCGTGGATGTGCTTGACGGGGAAGGGAAACCTCGTGCCCGGCGAGACCGTGCTGGTGCTCGGCGCCGGCGGGGTCGTCGGCCAGTCGGCCGTGCAGCTGGCGCGCGTGGCCGGGGCCGGGCACGTCATCGCGTGCGCGCGCTCGGACACCGCGCTGGAGCGGGCCCGGCGGCTCGGGGCGGACAGTGTCGTGCGGCTGACCGGTTCACCGGCCGAGCGGCTCGGCGACGTCCCGGTCGACCTGGTCATCGATCCGGTGGGCGGGCTCCCGGCCGCGGCCGCGCTGCGCACCCTGCGCCCGGGTGGGCGGCTGGTGAACCTCGGCGGCGCGGCCGGTGACGAGTTCCCGGTGTCCTCGGCGGTGTTGCGCAGCCGGTCGCTGCACATCCACGGCTACACGAACAACGAGCTCGACACCGACCGGCGCCGCGAAGCGCTGCTGACGGTGGTGAAGCACGCGATCGCCGGCGAGCTGACCGTCGACCACGAGCGCGTCCCGCTCGCCGACGCCGGTGCCGCGTGGACCCGTCCGGGGCGGATCGTGCTGGTGCCCTAGCGGGCGTAGCCGCCCGCGGCGAGCTGCTTGCCGATCTGGTCGTAGACCGCCTGGTCGTCCGGCGCGACCGTGGCCAGGCCGTCGACGTACCGGTTGAACAGGCAGAACGACGCCGCGATCAGGACGGTGTCGTGCAGTTCGGTGTCGGTCGCCCCTTCGGCGCGGGCGGCCGCCACCAGTTCTTCGGTGACCGCGCGGCCCGTTTCGCGCACGGCGAGCGCGATCCGCAGCAGTGCCTTCAGCTTCGCCGGCACGGGGGCGTCGTCGACCCTGCCGCACGCGGCGTCGACGACGGCCCGGCCGCCGTCGATCGTCTCGGCCGCCGCCGCGGCGTGGCTGCCGGTGCAGAAGCGGCACTCGTTGCCGTTGGACACGACGGTCGCGATCAGCTCGCGCTCGCCGACGGTCAGGGTGCTGGGGCCGCGCAGCAGGACCTGGGCCAGCTGCCCGAGCGGCGCCGCGGTCTCCGGCCGGTAGGCGAAGAGCGCGGTGATCCCGGGCAGCTGCGGGTCGAGCGGGATGTGCGGCATCGGGGTCCTCCTCGCGGGGCGAAAGATCGTCCCCGTGAGTCTTGCGGCCAGGGGCGGCCCGGCCAACCTCCGCGGTGCGCAACCGGGCCGCCGCCGAAAGGATCAGCCGATGGTGAAATCGTCGGCGTAGAGGGCACTTTGGCCGTACCAGCCGTGGACGTACACCGTCACCGCGCCGGACGCGCCGGTCGTGAACGGCACCGACAGCTGGGTCCAGCCGCTGCTCGAGGTCCACGTCGACGCGTTCGCGCCGCCCCGGACGCCGACGTAGGCGTAGCTGCCCTGCACCCACGCCTTGAGCGTGTAGGCGTGGTTCGGGGCCAGCGTCACGTTCTGCGCCGCCTCCCCGGTCGCCGACGCCGTGGGCACCACCTGCAGCGCGTGGGTCCCGGAGTGGGCCGGGGTCGCGACGATCGCGTCACCGGCCGCGCTCCACGGGCTCAGCGCGCCGCTCTCGAAGCCGCCGTTGACGACCCCGCCCGCGGGCGGGGTGCCCTTGACGGTGAGGGTGAAGGTCGCGCTGTGGCTCGCCGAGGGCGAAGTGCCGGTGACGGTCAGCGGGTAGACCCCGGGGACCGCCGCCGAGGTGGTGCTCACCGACAGCGTCGCGCTGCCGCCCGCGGTCACCGAGCCCGGGCTGACCGACGCCGTGACGGCGGCGGGTGCGCCGGTGACCGACAGCGTCACCTGCTGGGCCGAGCCGGAGGTGACCGCGGTGCCGACCGTCGCGGTGGCCGAGCCGCCCGGGTCGACCGAAGCCGAGGCCGGGTTCGCGGTGAGGGAGAAGTCGTTGCCCGGCACGGTGGTGCCGCCGGTGAACGGCTCGAACGCGTGGCTGAAGAACCACGTGTCCTGGGCGATGCCGGAGCAGTTGTCCGCGGCCGCGCCGCCGGGGCAGCTGCCGTTGTCGCGCTGCAGGGCCCAGAACGACAGTTCGTTGATGCCCTTGGAGACCGCCCAGTTGTAGACGGTCGCCGCGTCGGCGGTGGTGAACGTCTCGGCCGGGCCGAAGTCGTCGACGCCGATCATCTCGGTGATCCCGACCATGCCCCACAGCTGCGCCTGGGTCTTGCCCGGGTACAGCGCGCCGAGCTGGCTCACCAGGCCGTTGGCGGCGGTCTGGGTGTCGGTGGCCATCTCGTGGGCGGCGTTGTCGTAGTAGTCGAAGGTCATCATGTTGACCACGTCGACGCGGGTGCCGTTGGAGACGGCGTTGCGCAGCACGGCCAGGCCGCTGTCGGCCAGCCCGCGGGTGGTGGTGGGCAGGGTGTAGGAGATCTGCAGCGACCGCCCGGACGCCGCGGCCCAGTCCTGGACCTTCTTGATGGCCTTGTTGCGGCGGTCGATCCCGGCGGAGTTGGTGAGCGAGTTGTCCTCGATGTCCATGTCGAGGCGCGGGACGTCGTAGGTGGTGATCACCGACTCGTAGGCGGCGGCGATCGAGTCGACGTTGCTGCAGCTGTCGGCTATTTCGGTGCCGGTGTTGTCGGCGGTGTAGCCGCCGAAGGAGGGGATGACGTCGCCGCCGCGGGAGCGGATCGTGGCGATGTCGGAGCCGAAGACGCCGGTGGAGATGGGCATCCCGGTGTCGCCGTTCCAGTAGACGGTGCAGGAACCCTTGGTGGCGGCCTGGATGAACGCCATCGTCAGGTGCTTGGCCCCGGACTGCTGCGCCAGCGCGGCGGGGCTTTCGCCCGTCCAGGCTTCGAAGTAGGGCGCGAAGACGTGCGCGGGCAGCGGGGTGGCGGCCTGGGCGGTGCCGGCGGCGGCGACCAGCGAGCCGGCCGATATCGCTGACAAGGCAAGGAAAACGGACATTCGGGAGAAAGGTCTGCGTCGACGCATCTGCGCTCCAAAGCCGGGGCGGAGCCGTGCCGCGGCGTAACACGGCGAGAACGTCTTCAGGATTGGATCAGACCAATATCGACGTCAAGGTCTAGACCACTAAACCGGCCGGATGGCCGTAGCGGTTGCTCGCTGCGCATTCCGCGGCCGATGACCGCCAGTGAGCAACGATCGGATACAAAAACGTGCCAACTCCTGCGATCTGCCGGTAGCGTGCGCGTCCATGCGGGTGAAATGGGGGAAGATTGGACAGCACAGAGTGACCATGCCGTGGCGGGCCGCCCCGAAGGCCGCCCTCTCCAGCCCGCTCACCCTGATCGTGGCCGCGGTGACCGCACTGCTCGCCTGCTTCCTCGGCACCGCCGCGGTCCTGCAGGCCTCCGCCGCCGGCGGCGCGACCATCGCCTACCAGACCGGGATCACCTGCCCCGACAGCTACGGCCCGGTCTTTGGCAAGGGCAACATCCCCGTCCAGGACATCCCCGCCCTCACCAGCGCCGTCCAGCGCCACGCCCCCGCGCACGGCTTCGGCACCCCCGTCGTCGGCCAGTACACCAACGTGCTCCCCGGCACGCAGTTCAACGGCGACCCCCACTACAAGGTCCGCCTCGCCTACCGCGACCAGACCGGCCTCGACAACCTCACCCTGCAACAGGGCACCCGCGCCCCCGGGCTGTGGCTGGGCAACGTCGTCGCCGACGCCGAACACATCGGCGTCGGCACGAAACCCAGCATCCAGGGCACCGCACTGCCGCCGGTCACCGGCATCTACCGCGACCTGCTCGACCCGCCGCCGCGGTGGTGGTGCTCCCAGCAGTCCGGCGCTGTCGTCGACCGGCTCGCCAACGACCCCATCGACTCGATCGTCTTCGCCACCGACCAAAAGACCTTCGACACCGCCATCGCCGCGATCGGCCTGCCGAAGATGCAGTACTTCCACATCTCCTTCTACGAACCGCCCCCGGCCACCCTCAGCGCGGCCGAAGACCTCCTGCAGCGCTCCCACGACCTCGTCGCCGACGTCCGCGCCGACCTCACCGCCCAGGGCCTCGGCACCCTCGTCGCCGCCGACGTCCCGACCTTCGAACGCTCCGTGCAGATCGCCCGCCAGGCCGAAGACAACGTGTTCGTGTCCATCCTGCCGCTCGCCCTGATCAGCGTCCTGGTCGGCTGCGCCGGCATCGGCACCGTCGCCCTCCAGTGGTACCAGCGCCGGCACGCCCAGCTACGGCTGCTCTCCGCCCGCGGCAGCGGACCCGGCGCCCTCGGCGGCCTCGCCGTCGCCGAACTCGGCCTGCCGATCCTCGCCGGCGGCGCACTCGGCGGCCTCGCCGCCCGGCTGCTGCTCGGCGTCTACGGCCCACCCGGCACCCCCGACCCCCAAGCCGAACTGCGCGCCGGCCTCGTCGCCGCCGGGGTGCTCGCGGTGTCCCTCGCACTCCTGGCCCTCGTCGTCGCCGTGCGGACGCACCGCGAGTTCGAACTGGGCCGCGTCCGCCGCGCCGGCAACCGGATGCGCCTGCTGGGCTACTTCCCGTGGGAGCTCGCCACCGCGGGCATGGCCTGGCTCGGCTGGACCCGCCTCGCCCACTACAGCACCGGCTCACGACTCGGAAATCCATTACCCCAGGTCGACCCGCTCGCCCTCACCTACCCGGTGTTCGTCGTGCTGACCGTCGGGCTGCTGACCGCCCGCCTGGCCTGGCTGGCCCTGCACGCCTCCCACCGCGCCCGGTTCTGGTCCCGCCCGGCCCTGCAGCTGGCCATCCGCCGCCTCGCCGGCGCCCGCGCCCCGGTCACCGGCGTGCTCGTCATCGGCACCCTCGCCATCGGCACGCTCGCCACCGGCCTGGGCATCGCCAACGGCCAAGAGGACGCCCTCGACACCAAATCCGCGATCTTCGTCGGCAGCAACGCCCGCCTCGACACCGACAGCCCGATCGGCATGGGCACCGTCAAGATGCCCGCCCCGCTCGCCGGCACCAGCACCGTGGTCGGCGAACTCACCGGCACCGGCAGCGTCGTCCTCGTCGTCGACCCCGCCACGTTCACCCGCGGCGCCGCCACCGGCGACGTCCCCACCGACGACCTCGCCGGACTCCTGACCAAGATCGCGCAACCCGACCCGCGCGGCACCCCCGTGATCCGCATCGGCCACACCGCCAAGCAGACCGCCGAACTCCCCGGCGGCCTGCCCGACGCCGTCCCCGTCGCCGACCTGCCGGTCTTCCCCATGATCGGCACCTCCCCCGGCTACGTCGTCTCCCGCACCGCCCTCGACCACGGCCAGCTCGACCGCGTCCCCAAGTGGAGCGTCCTCACCACCGCCTCGATGGCCGACGCCACCGCCGCCCTGCGCGCCGCCGGCGTCTTCATCCCCAACCGGATCAGCCGCGAAACCGCCCTCGACGGCCTGCCGTTCTTCGTCGTGTCCTGGACCTTCTCCTTCGTCGCCCTGCTCGGCGCCGTCCTCGGGGTCGTGGCCATCCTCGCCCTGCTCGTCGCCGTCGAAGTCCGCCGCCGCCAGAACGCCCTCGCCGGGGCCCTCGTCCTGCGGATGGGCATGCGCCCACGCACCCTGCTCGCGAGCCACCTCATGGAACTCGGCGCGCTCAGCGGCCTCGCGATCGTCGTCGGCGTGGTCTGCGGGGTTTCCGTCGCTGGGCTCTCCGTCCCGCGCTTCGACCCCGCCACGTTCCTCGCCCCCCGCTCGGAACTGCCCGACCCGCTGCCCTTCGTCCTCACCGTGCTGCTCGTCGGCGTCCTCGTCGTGGGCCTCGCCGGCTGGATCGCGATGCGCTCGGTGCGCACCGCCCGGACCGCGGAGCTGATCCGTGCCTGACAAACCGATCTTCACCCTGCGCGGCATCGGCGTCGACTACCCGACCCCGGCCGGCGTCGTCACCGGCGTCGACGACGTCAGCTTCGACGTCCCCGCCCGCGGCATGACCGTCTTCGCCGGCCCCTCCGGCTCCGGCAAATCCACCCTGCTGCGCGTGCTCGGCCTCTTCGAACAACCCGCCCGCGGCACCCTCACCTTCCAAGGCGCCGACGTCCACCGCCTCCGGCACCGCGAACGCCGCGCCCTGCGCCGCCACCACCTCGGCCTCGTGTTCCAGAACCCCGCCGACAACCTGCTCGGCTACCTCAGCGTCGCCGACAACCTGCGCGCCGCCGCCGAGGCCGCCGGCACCGAATGCAGCCCGGCCGACATCCTCGGCCAGCTCGGCCTGCACGGCACCGGCGACTGGAAGATCTCCGCCCTCTCGGGCGGCCAGCAGCAACGGCTCGCCTTCGGCTGCGTGCTCGCCGCGCGCTCGACGGTCATCCTCGCCGACGAACCCACCTCGCAGCTGGACGAGGCCTCGGCCGACCTCGTGCTCGACACCCTCCAATACCTGGTGGACCAGGACTTCGCGGTCCTGGTCGCCTCCCACGACGACCGCCTCATCGACCTCGGCGCCCGCGTCGCCCGCCTGCACAAGGGCACGCTCGAACGCGTCGAAGAACGGGAGCCATTGCCGTGAGCCTCGTGGAAGCCGTCGGCCTGCGCCGCAGCTTCGCCCACCCCAGCGGCGACATCGAAGTCCTGCGCGGCCTCGAACTGCGCGTCGGCGCCGGCGAGCTCGTCACCGTCTCCGGCCGCTCCGGTTCCGGCAAGAGCGCCCTGCTGGCCCTGCTCTGCGGGTTCGACTCCCCCGACTCCGGCTGCGTCCTGCTCGACGGCGTTCCCATCAGCGGCGCCCCGCCCTGGCACACCTGCGCCGTCCTGCCCCAGGCCCTCGGCCTGGCCAACGAGCTCACCATCGCCGAAAACGTCGCCCTGCCGCTGCGGCTGCGCTCCGACGTCCCCCGCCCGTCCGCCGCGGTCATCCAGGACCGCGTCACCGAACTGCTCGACGAACTGGGCATCGGCGACCTCGGCGACCGTTACCCCCTCGAAGTGTCGTTCGGCCAGCAGCAGCGGGTGGCCCTGGCCCGCGCGGTCGCCGGCCGCCCCCGCGTCCTGCTCACCGACGAACCCACCGCCCACCTCGACGCGGGCAGCACGCCAAGGGTGCTGCGGCTGCTGCGCCGCTGCGCCGAAGAAGGAGCCGCGGTCATCGTCGCCACCCACGACGACGAGGTCCACCGCATCGCCGACCGCCGCGTCCGCCTCCTCGACGGCGTCCTCACCGCCCTGCTGGACTAACCGATCAGGAATCGAGAAGCGCTGGTCAACGGGCCGCGAATAGCGTGGATCCCGTACCGCACCAACGACTTCAGGAGCACCGACGATGAGCACCCAGGGGATCAAGACCGTTCTGCACCCCGTCACCGACCTGGCCGCCGCCAAGGCCGTCTACACCGTGCTGCTCGGCATCGAGCCGCAGGCCGACTCGCCCTACTACGTCGGGTACGACGCCGGGGGCCAGCACATCGGCCTGGTCCCGAACAGCGGCACGACCGCCCCGGTCGCCTACTGGGAGGTCGCCGACATCCACGGCAAGCTCGCCGAGGTCACCGCGGCCGGCGCGAAGGTGAACGAAGAGCCGAAGAACGTCGGCAACGGCCGCCTCGTGGCCACCTTCACCGACGCCGACGGCAACGTCCTCGGCCTCCTGCAGGACTAACCCAGAGCGGTGGCCCGGCTGACCTCTTCCCAGGCGGCCAGGTCCGCCGCGAGCGCCCGGTGCTGGCCGCGGATCGCCTCCACGGCGTCCGCGCCCAGCGCCAGGTGCAGCGGCGCGTCCGCATCGCCGACCGCGCGGACGATCGCCGCGGCCGCCTTCGCCGGGTCACCGGGCTGCGTGCCGTCCATCGAATCGACCGCGTCCCGCGTACCCGACGTCGACACCGCATAGGCGTCGATCGACCGCGAACGGTGCATCCGCCCACCCCCGAACTCCGTCCGGAACGCCCCCGGCTCCACGATCAGCACCCGCACCCCGAACGGCGCCACCTCCACCGCCAGCGCCTCCGAAATGCCCTCCAGCGCGTACTTCGTCGCGCAATAAGCGCCATACCCCGGCGGGGCCAGCTGACCACCCATCGAACTGATCTGCACGACCGTCCCGCTGCCCTGCGCCCGCAGGTGCGGCAGCACCGCCTTCGTCACCGCGACCGCGCCGAAGAACATCACCTCCATCAACGCCCGCAGCTCCTCCATCGTCAGCTCCTCGACCGCACCGACCGAACCGTTGCCCGCGTTGTTCACCACGACGTCGATCCGGCCGAACTCCTCGAGCGCCGTCTTCACCGCCGCGTCGACCTGCCCGGCATCGGTCACGTCCAGCGCCGCGGTCCGGACCCGGTCCCCACCCCGCTCCCGCACCCCGTCCAGCGTCTCCGGCCGGCGCGCCGTCGCCAGCACCCGGTCACCCGCCGCCAGCGCGGCCAGCGCGATCTCCCGGCCGAACCCGGCCGAGCACCCGGTGATCAGCCACACGCGACCGTCGGTGTTCGTCATCTTCGCGTTCCTCCCAGTGGATTCCGTCCCCACCATCCTGGGGACGATCACCACCGCACCGCCAACACCGATCCCCTGCCGCGGCTACAGTCAGAGCCTGTGACCCCCGAGCTCCGGCAGCTGCGCTACTTCGTCGCCGTCGCCGACGAAACCAGCTTCACCCGCGCCGCGGCCGGCCTCCACATCGCCCAGCAATCCCTCTCCCAGCAGATCACCGTCCTCGAACGCGCCCTCGGCACCCGCCTCTTCGACCGCGACCCCCGCGGCACCCGCCTCACCGCCGTCGGCGAGCTCTTCCTCCCCGAGGCCCGCGCCGTCCTCGCCCGCGCCGACGAAGCCGTCGCCACCCTCGGCCGCGCCCTGCGCGGCGAAATCGGCACCGCTCGGCTCGCGTTCCTCACCACCACCGCCAACTACCTGCTGCCCCCGATCCTGCGCGCGGTCCGCGAGCGCTACCCCGGCCTCACCGTCACGACCGCCGAAGCCCCGATCGCCGAACTCGTCGACGGCCTGCGCGAAGGCCGGTTCGACCTCGCCTTCACCCGCCCACCCCTCGTCGACGACCTCGCCACCCGCACCCTGCTCACCGAAGAGGTCTGCGCCGTCCTCCCCGCCGACCACCCGCTCGCTGACCGCACCTCGCTGAAACTGGCCGACCTCGCCGACGAACCCTGGGTCCTCACCCCACGCGGCAGCTGGGAACCCTGGCACCGCGGCTACGACACCGACTTCGCCGCCGCCGGCTACACCCCCCGTGTCGTCCAGCGCGCCACCACCGTGCAGGGCCTGCTCGGCCTCGTCGCCGCCGGCGTCGGCGTCACCCGGCTCACCCGCTCCTCGCACAGCCTGCGCCGCACCGGAGTCGCGTTCGTCCCCCTCACCGGCGACCTCGCCCGCACCGAACTCGCCTGGCTACCCGGCCACGACAACCCCGCGATCCCGGTGATCACCGAACTCGCCGTCGAACTGGCCGCCACCACCGACTTGACCGAAGCCGGCTGAACCGTCCCGCTGACACCCGAAGTTGTTCGACAAGCCCATTTCGTACTCCCCGGCGCCGCAGCCACGACTCACCGCGACGGCGTCCAGGTCGGCTACCCCTCACCGATGATCTTCGGCGGCCGCGAACTCCCGGTCGAGCTCGTCCCCCACCGAACCGCCGCCCGCACGGCGTGATCGGCAACGCACCCCCGGCCTCGCCACCCCATCCGTAGAATCGACGACGATGCGACGTCTCAAGTGGTACTGGGGGGCCCTGGTCCTCGCCTGCGTGGCCCTGCTGGCCGGCTTCTTCGTCTTCTTCGGCTCCGAAAGCCAACCCGGCCGCCCCCAGCCCCGCCAAGGCCCACCCGGCACCGGCCCCCTCACCGTCGTCGCGATGGGCGACAGCACCGTCTCCGGCGAAGGCGCCGGCCAATACACCCCCGCCACCAACGGCCAGGGCGGCAACTGGTGCCACCGCTCACCCAACGCCTTCGTCGACAAGATCGCCGTCCCCGGCATCACCGCCCACGTCAACCTCGGCTGCTCCGGCGCCCCCGCCGAACAGGTCGCCCTCGGCGACGTCAAGCAGTGGACCGAACCGTCGCAGGCCCGGCAACTGGCCGCACTCGTCAAGGACCACCGCGTCGCCGCCGTCGTCATCGCGGTCGGCGCCAACGACGAACCCAAGTTTTCCAACCAGGTCACCGAATGCTTCAAAGCGTGGTTCAACCCCGGCGGCCCGGCGTGCAGCACCGCGCTCAAGCAGAGCTGGCAGTCCAAAGTGGACGCCATGGTCCCGAAGGTCGCCACCGCCGTCTCCGACGTCAAGAAGGTGCTGGCCGCCGCCGGGTACGTGCCCGCCGACTACCAGCTGATCCTGCAGTCCTACGCCGCCCCGATCGGCCCCGACCTCCCCGAAGACCTGCGCAGCCTCAACGGCTGCCCGTTCCGGGTCGAAGACCTGCGCTGGATCTCCCAGACCGGCATCGGCGTCCTGTCGGCGGGCCTCAAGGCGGCCGCCCAGCAGACCGGCGCCCGGTTCCTCGACCTGGCCAAGGCCGGCGTCAAGCACGAGGCGTGCAGCGGCGGCGCGAACCCGGCCACGGAGTGGTTCACGCGCTTGACGCTCCAGCTGGCGGACCTCGGCCAAGCGGAACGAGCGGGGCACGCGCTGCAGGAGTCGTTCCACCCCAACGCGGCCGGCCACACGGCGATCGCGAACTGCGTCACCGAGTTCATCGCCGCGCGCGAAGGCAACGCCTCCTGCCTGGCGGGCGCCGACGGCAAGCTCCACCCGGCCCCGGAGGTCGTGGCCCGCTGAGGCCCTGTCTCGTCGAGGCTTTTTTGGACGTGCGGTGCTACCTACCAGTGCAGTTTTTCCAAAATTGCCGGTCGGTATAGGGCGTTATACACCTAAAGATCGAGGGCGGCTCGCAACGCGATGTCGATGCGTTCCTGGACGTCCTGGTCGATCTCGGCCAGGCGCTCGTCGAACCACGGCCGGTAGAGCCGGGTGAGGTTGAGCGTCGACACCCAGTACCGGGCGTCGATCGCCACGCCGAGGATGTCCATCGGGTCGCGTTCGAGGAGTTCCGTGCCGAGCAGCCAGGGGCGCTCGGACTCGTTCACCCCGTCCGAGGACAGCAGCACGACGGTGCGCTGCCGGGCCGGTTCGGTCGGGGGGTGGTACGTCCAGACTTCACCCCTGCGCACGCAGATCCTTCTCGGCCGCGGTCAGCTCGGCCTCGTCCGATTCCGCGACGGCCGGTTCCGGCTTCTGCGGGGTGTAACCCGTGCGAACCGCCTCGCGCCTGGCCGCCTTCGACAGCCAGGACGAGACCGAGATTCCGTGGGCTTTCGCGGCTCGTTCGGCGAATTCCAGCGCGCCGCTGTCCAGCGAAAGGGTGACCTTACGTGTTGCCATACCTTTTACCGTACCAGCGCCCCGGCGGCCGGGCGGAGCGCCGGCGTCAGAACGTCGGCGAACGTCCCTCGAACGGCGTAGAGAGCACCACCGTCGTCCGCGTCGACACCTTCGCGGCCTCGCGGATCCGGCGCAGCAGGTCCTCCAGCGCGAGCGGCGACTGGACGCGCACCAGCAGGATGTAGGACTCGTCGCCGGCCACCGAGTAGCAGGACTCGATCTCCTTGATGTGCTGGATCCGCTGCGGGTAGTCGTCCGGCGCGGCCGGGTCGTTGGGCGTCAGCGAGATCAGCGCCGTCAGCGGCAGGCCGATCTGCTCGCCGTCGAGCCGCGCGGTGTAGCCGAGGATGACCCCGCGCTGCTCGAGGCGGCGCACCCGCTGGTGCACCGCCGACACCGACAGCCCGACGCGCTCGGCGAGGTCGGTGAAGCTGCGCCGCCCGTCGGCCGCGAGCTCCTGGACGATCGACTGGTCCAGCGGCTCCAGGCCGCCGGGCGTCATGCGTCCAGCACGACGAGCTCGTGCGGCTGGTTGTTGACGGACTCGACGCCGTCTTCGGTGACGATGACGATGTCCTCGATCCGGGCGCCCCACCGGCCCGGCTGGTAGATGCCCGGCTCGACGCTGAAGGCCATGCCCGGCTCCAGCGGCAGCGCGTTGCCGGCGATGATGTACGGCTCCTCGTGCACGTCCAGGCCGATGCCGTGGCCGGTGCGGTGGATGAAGTACTCGCCGAACCCGGCCTCGGCGATGACGTCGCGCGCGGCCGCGTCGACGGCCTCGGCCGTGACGCCCGGCTTGACCGCGGCCACCGCGGCGGCCTGGGCGCGCTGCAGCACCGCGTAGGTCTCGTCAACGTCGGCGTCACGCGGGGTGCCGACGGCGTAGGTGCGGGTGGAGTCGGAGTTGTAGCCGGCCGGCAGCGGGCCGCCGATGTCGACGACCACGACGTCACCCCGCTCGATGACGCGGCCGGAGACGTCGTGGTGCGGGCTGGCGCCGTTCGGGCCGGACCCGACGATCACGAAGTCGGCCCGGTCGTGGCCCTCCTCGACGATGGCCGCGGCGATGTCGGCGCCGACCTCGGCCTCGGTGCGGCCGGGCCGCAGCCACTCGTGGACGCGGGCGTGCACGCGGTCGATCGCCGCGCCGGCGTCCCGCAGCGACGCGATCTCGGCGGCGTCCTTGCGCATCCGCAGCTCGCGCACGACCGGGCCGGCCAGGGTCTGCTCGGCGGTCCCGAGCGCCGAGCGCAGGGCGAGGACGTGCAAAGCCGGGGTGAAGTCGCTGACGGCGACCCGCCCGGGCTTGCCGAGCCGGTCCGCGACGAGCTTGTAGGGGTCGTCGCCGTCGACCCAGGTGAGCAGTTCGACGCCGAGCTCGTCGGTGGGGACGTCGGCGTAGCCGAGCGCCTCCAGCTTCGGCACGACGAGCGCGGGCGCGCCGTCGGCCGGGACGACGAGGGTGGTGAGCCGCTCGAACGACCCGCCGGCCTGGCCGATGAGGTACCGCAGATCGGACCCGGGCGCGATCAGCAGGGCATCGGTGTCCGCGGCGGCCGCGGCGGCGCGGGCGCGGTCGAGACGAGCCCGGAGGGCGGCGGCGTCGGGGGCGGGCGTGTGGAGGGAACGGCGCGACATGAGGGCGAGCCTAGTGGGGCGCCCGCGGCGGCCGGGCGGCGTGGGGCCACGACATGCCGGGCCGGGTGACGCACCTCCCCTCACCGGCGTTCAGCCGTGAATGGCACATTGCCGGACGTGAAGTCCCTCGATGTGCCATTCACGGACTTCCGGTCACCGCTCCCCTCCCCCGCCACCGAGCGTCGCGCACCCTGTCGCCCCGCTCGGCGTGGCAGGCTGTGCGGGTGACCGGACCACTTGCCCTGCTCGACTCCGCGAGCCTCTACTTCCGCTCCTTCTTCGCCCTGCCCGACTCGATGCGCGCCGCCGACGGGACGCAGGTCAACGCCGTGCGCGGGTTCGCCGACACCATCGCGCGGATCCTCACCGACCGGCGCCCCTCGCGGCTCGTCTGCTGCCTCGACGCCGACTGGCGGCCGCAGTTCCGCACCGACCTGCTGCCCAGCTACAAGGCGCACCGGGTGGCCGAGGAGACCGGCGGCGGCAGCCCCGACGTCGAAGAGGTCCCCGACACGCTCACCCCGCAGGTCCCGATCATCCTCGACCTCCTCGAGGCCTTCGGGTTCGCCACCGCCGAGGCCGCCGGCTACGAAGCCGACGACGTCATCGGCGCGCTGGCCACCAAGGAGAAGAAAGACGCGGTCGAGGTGATCACCGGCGACCGCGACCTCTTCCAGCTCGTCCGCACCGAGCCGACACCCGCGTCGGTCATCTACGTCGGCAAGGGCTGGGCGAAGGCCGAGGTGCTCGGGCCGGCCGAGATCGCCGAGCGCTACAGCCTCCCGCGCGAGACCGCCGGGCCCGCCTACGCGGACATGTCCGTGATGCGCGGCGACCCCTCCGACGGGCTGCCCGGCGTCGCCGGCATCGGCGAGAAGACCGCCGCGAAGCTCATCACGCAGTTCGGCTCGCTCGACGCGCTCCTGAAGGCCTCGGCCGCCAGTGACAGCCGCGTCCCCCTCAAGACGCGGCTGCGGCTGTCCGACGCCGCCGACTACCTGGCCGTCGCGCCGACCGTGGTCCGGGTCGCCGTCGACGCGCCGGTCGAGCAGTCCCGCCCCGACACCGTGCCCGCCTCCCCCGCCGACCCGGACCGCGTCGCCGAGCTGGCCGAGCGGTGGAACCTCGGCAACTCGGTCGAACGCCTCCTCAAGGCCCTGCCCGGCGCCTAGAAGTACGTGCCGCACCACGGTGCGGCGATCGTGGTGAACAGCTCGTCGGCCCGCGCGACCGCGGAAGGGTGCACGACCTCGACGCGGCCCGCGTGCGCCAGCGCCGTCGCGGTCCACTGCCCGAGGTAGAGCATGCCGAGGGTGTCGACGTCGAGGACCAGGTCCGCGGCGGCGTCCGTGCGGTGGGCGCCGTCCGGGCCGACCTCGTAGCAGCCGGTGTTGGCCGGCAGCATCCGGTCGCGGACCGCGAGCACCACCGGGTCCGCCGCGCGGTAGGTGCGGGCCGCGAGCGCGGCGGTGACGTCGACCGGCCGCAGCCACAGGTCATCCTCGACGTCGGCCGTGCGGACGTGCCGGTGGTCGGCCAGCATCGGGGCCAGCGGCTCGTCGACCGGGCGGTAGCGGGCGCGGATCCCGGAGACGAGGTCGATCGACAGCAGGAACCGCCAGAGCGCGGCGTGCGCCGCCGGGTCCACCGCGTTCAGCTCCCGGACCTTCAGCACGGCCCCCTCGTCCGGCGAATCCAGCGTGCGGCGGTCCAGCGTGTCGTACACGACGTACCCGTCGTCGCCGTCCGGTCCACTGTGGACGGCCACGACGTGGCTGCCGTGCGGGCCGGCGAGGCGGTCGTGCGCGACCGGCCACCAGTGCGCCGGACGCCCGATCATCCCGGCCCGGTGCAGCCCGATCCGTTCGTACAGCGCGGGAATCTCCCGGACGGCCTCGTCCGGCGTCAGCATCCGGACGTCCCCGCGCACCGCCACGCGCTCGTGGAGCCGGGCCGCCGGCCGCGGCAGCCACACGGTCTTGGCGAGCGCGGCCGACCCGTAGCCGAACCGGCCGTAGATGGTCGGCTCGCTCGCGTGCAGGGCGGCCAGGGGGATCCCGCGCGCGGCGAAGTCCGCCAGCTGCGCGGCCATCATCGCGGTGAGCACCCCGCGCCGGGTGCGGTCGGCCCGGACGCCGACGCCGTCGACCGCCCCGAGCGCCAGGACCTCGCCGCCCGGCACCGCGATCCGGGTCTCCAGCGAACTGGCGATCCCGATCGGGGCCGCCCCGTCGAACGCCCCGAACTTGTGCGCCGCGGGCCAGGATCCCCCGTACCGGGACCAGAACTCGTCGCTGACGCGGTTGGTGTGCAGGGAGCGGCCCAGCAGGTCGAACGTGGCGCGGCGCTCGTCCTCGGCCACGGGGCGGACGTCGAAGTCGGTCATGCCGCCGATCCTGCCGCCCGGCCCCGCCCGCGGCATCTCCATTTCCGGGAGCGTCAGAAGTGCGTGCCGCTCCAGGCCGCCACCCGCGTCCCGAACAGCACGTCGGCGGCCGCCGGGGCGGCCGGGTCCCGGACCTCGATCCGGCCCGCCTCCGCCAGCGCCGACACCCGCCACGTCCCGAGGTACACCATCGCGAGCGCGGTGACGTCGAGGCGCAGCGCGGCGGGCTCATCGGTGCGTTCGGCACCGTCCGGGGTGATCCGGTAGGCCCCGTTGTTGGCGGGCAGCAGCGGGTCGGTCACCTCGACGACGACCGGCTCGGCGCCCCCGTACTGCCGCGCGGCCAGCGCCGCCGGGACGTCGACCAGGCGGACCCAGTGCTCGTCGCCGATCCGGTCGACCGTGCTCCGGCGGTGGTCGGCGAGGATCAGCTCGATCGGCTCGTCCAGCGGCCGTGCCTCGGCGACGACCGTGTCGACGAGGTCGACGCCCAGCAGGAACCGCCACAGCCCGGCGAACGCGGCCGGCGTGCCCGGGAACAGGTCCACCAGGCGCAGGCTCTTCGTCCACGGGTGCGCCTGCAGACCGTCGACGAAGTAGGTGGCGAAGCCGTCGGGCCCGTCCGGCCCGTGGTGCACGACCGCCTTGACCGGCTGCGGGTTGCGGCGCGCCTGCCCCTCGTACAGCCGCCACAGCACCTCCGGCCGGGACATCGCCCCGGGACGCCGCGCCAGGCTCTCGTACACCCCCGGCAGCACCTCCAGCGCGTCGTCCAGCTCCAGCAGCTGGACCTCGCCGGTCGCCGGCGCACCGGGGTGCAGCCGCGCGCGGTGCCGGTCGACGGTGTAGCTGCGGTACCGGGTGGCAAGGCCGTAGCCGAACCGGCCGTAGATCGGCGCCTCGGACGCGAGCAGGCTCGCGAACACGACCCCACGCCCGGCGAAGTCCTCCAGCTGCGCGGCCATCAGCGCCCGGAGCACTCCGCGGCGGGTCCGGTCCGCCCGCACCGCGACCCCGGTGACCCCCGCCATCGGCCGCCGCGCGCCCCCGGGCACCGTCAGCTCGGCGTCGAACGAGCGGGCCGTGCCGATCAGGTCCGGGTCGAACGCGCCGATCGTCCCGCCGGGCTGGAACGCGCGGGACGCGCGCTCCCAGTCCGCGTCGTCGCTCGGCGGCACGTGCAGGCTTCCGCGGAAGAGGTTGCTCGCCGCGCGGTGCTCGCCGGGGTCCAGCGTCCGGATCTCGAAGTCGCTCATACCCCGGATCATCTCCGGAAACGACGCGATCCGGCCACCGCAATTCCGCGGCGACCGGATCGGCGTGGCGAAGCTACTTCGTGGCGGGCGGGGACACCTCGTAGTTCCCGCCGTCACCCTTGACCGTGATCGGGATCTGCGTCGGCTTGCCCGCGATGGTCGCGGTGCACTCGAACTTCGCGCCGTCCTCGACCTTCTGCTCGGCCGGGCAGGTCACGCCGGTGACCCCGTCGATCTTGTACGTCTCGGTGAGCAGCTTCTGCACGTCGGTCTGCATCTGCGTGTTGTTGAAGACCTGCGTCTTGAAGAAGCCGGGCGCCACGAAGCCGAGGACGCCGACCACCGCGACGACCACGACCAGCACGATGACGCCGATCAGCAGGCCCTTCTTCGACTTCGCCGGCTGCTCGCCCTCCGGCGCGCCCTGGCCGGGGAACTGCTGCTGCTGGCCGTAGTCGTACTGGCCCTGCGGCTGCTGCCCGTACCCCGGCTGCTGCTGGGGACCGCTCTGCGGGTACGCCCCGCCGGGCTGCTGGCCGTAGCCCGGCTGCTGCTGCGGGCCGCTCTGCGGATAACCCCCGCCCGGCTGCTGGCCGTAGGGCGGCGGCTGCTGGCCCCACTGCGGCTGCTGCGGCGGCGTGTACCCCCCGGGCTGCTGGCCCCACTGCTGCGGTTGCTGGGGCTGCTGCGGCTGGCCCCACTGCTGCTGGTTCGGGTCGTACGAAGGCGGCTGCTGCTGCCCCCACTGTGGCTGCTCCTGCGGGCCGCTCGGCGGGTACGCGCCGCCCGGCTGCTGCCCGTACTGGGGCTGCTGTGGGTCGTTGCCGCCATACGGCGTGCTCATCGTCTGCCTCCGCCTGCTTCGCTCATCTCACTGTCCACCCCGAAACCGCCGTAAAGCCGCGTACGCACGGTGTTGCTGGCGATCCAACCACAGGTCGGAGCCGAGCACACGTGCCCACGCTCGATGCGCCGCCCCGCTTGGAGCAGGCCTAACACGGAGTTCACGCGGCACCCGCGGCCACGACACCCCGCCGCAGCGCCTTCACCGCGCCGGCCGCCGCCGCGCCCACCGGGTCGGCCTTGCCGAGCACGTCCCGGATCTGGTCGAGCAGGTCGATCACCTGACGCGACCAGCGCACGAAGTCGCCCGCCGACAGCTCCTGCCCGTTGGCCTCGGCCGCCGTCAGCACCTTCTCCAGCGACTCGCCGCGCGCCCAGCGGTAGACCGGCCAGGCGAACCCGGCGTCGGGCTCGCGGGTGCGGTCGAGCCGGTGGCGCCGCTCGTCCTCGGTGAGGTCCACCCACAGCTTCACCGTCTCCTGCCACGCCTCCGGCACCGCGCCACCCGGCAGCCGCGGCTCCCCGGCGGTGTCGCGCCGGGCTTCGAACACCAGCGTCGACACGACCGCGGCCAGCTCGGCCGGCCCGAGGCCCTGCCACACCCCGTGGCGGATGCACTCCGCGGCCAGCAGATCGGACTCGCTGTAGAGCCGGGTCAGCCGGCGCCCGTGCTCGGTGACGCGGTCCTCGCCGTCACCGGCCGACTCGGGCCCCAGGTACTCCCGCTCCCCCAGCAACGCCAGGATCCGGTCGAACGACCGCGCCAGCGAGTGCGTCGTCGCGGCGACCTTCCGTTCCAGCTGCTGGGTCTCCGCCGACAGGCGCTGGTACCGCTCGACCCACCGCAGGTTCGCCTCGCGCTCGGCCAGCCCGTGGCACGGGTGCGCCCGCAGCGCCCGCCGCAACGCCGCCAGCTCCCCGTCCTCGTTCGCCCCCGACCGCCGCTTCTGCCGGCCCGGCAACGAAATCCCGGCGTTGCGCAGCGTCGAGGCGATGTCCCGGCGCGTCTTCGGCGACCGCAGCTCGATGTGCTTGGGCAGCTTGATCCGCCCCAGCGCCTCCACCGGCGCCGGGAAGTCGGCCACCGACAACGGCCCCGACCACCGGTCCTCGGTCACCACCACCGGCCGCGGCTCGCGGATCGGGTCCAGCCCCGGGTCGACGACCACCGCCAGCCCCGCCCGCCGGCCCGCGGGCACGGCGATGACGTCCCCCTTGCGCAGCTTCTCCAGCGACTCCGCCGTCCCCGCCCGGCGCACCGCGGTGTTCTGCCGCGACAACGCCTTCTCCCGCGTCGAGATCTTCGCGCGCAGCTCCACGTACTCGAGCATCTCGTCGAAGTCGCCGCTCACCGCGTTCGTGTAGCCCTTCAGGGCTTCCTTGTTCCGCTCGATCCGCCGGGCCGTGCCGACCACCGACCGGTCCGCCTGGAACTGCGCGAACGACTGTTCCAGCAGCTCACGGGCCTCCGCCGCACCGACCTGGGCGACCAGGTTCACGGCCATGTTGTAACCGGGCCGGAACGACGACCGCAGCGGGTAGGTCCGCGTCGAGGCCAGCCCGGCCACCTGCTTCGGGTCCACGCCCGGCTGCCACGCCACGACGGCGTGCCCCTCGACGTCGATCCCCCGCCGCCCGGCCCGGCCGGTCAGCTGGGTGTACTCCCCCGGCGTCAGGTCGACGTGCGCCTCGCCGTTGTACTTGACCAGCCGCTCCAGCACGACCGTGCGGGCCGGCATGTTGATCCCGAGCGCGAGCGTCTCGGTCGCGAACACGACCTTCACCAGGCCCCGGACGAACAGCTCCTCGACGGTCTCCTTGAACGCCGGCAGCAGCCCGGCGTGGTGCCCGGCGATCCCGCGCTCCAGGGCTTCGCGCCACTCCCAGTAACCGAGCACGCCGAGGTCGCCCTCGGGCAGGTCCGCCGTGCGCTCGTCGATCACCCGGCGGATCTCCTCGACCTCGCCCGGCCCGTTGAGCCGCAGCCCCGATCGCACGCACTGACCCACCGCGGCGTCGCACCCGGCCCGGGAAAAGATGAACACGATCGCCGGCAGCAACCCGGCCCGGTCCAGCTGCTCGACGACGTCCACGCGCGACGGCGGCCGGAACCGCGGCATCCGCGACTGCGGGCCCCGGCGCCCGCGCGGCCCGCCCCGGAACCCGGCGGGCGCGTACTGGCGGCCGATCTCCTCGGTGCGGCGCAGCAGGGTCGGGTTGATCCGCAGCTCGGCGCCGGGCAGGTGGATGTCCTCGCCGGCGAACAGGTCGAGCAGCCGGTTCCCGACCAGCATGTGCTGCCACAGCGGCACCGGCCGGTGCTCGTCGACGACGACCGTCGTGTCGCCCCGGACCTCGACCAGCCACTCGCCGAACTCCTCGGCGTTGCTGACCGTGGCCGACAGCCCGACCACGCGGACGTGCTCGGGCAGGTGCAGGATCACCTCTTCCCAGACCGCCCCGCGGAACCGGTCGGCGAGGTAGTGGACCTCGTCCATGACGACGTAGCCGAGGTCGGTGATGGTCGAGGAGCCCGCGTAGAGCATGTTCCGCAGCACCTCGGTGGTCATCACGACCACCTGGGCGTTGCCGTTGATCGAGGTGTCCCCGGTGAGCAGGCCGACGGCGTCGGCGCCGTAGCGAGCGACGAGATCGGCGTACTTCTGGTTCGACAACGCCTTGATCGGCGTGGTGTAGAAGCACTTGCGTCCCTCGGCGAGCGCCAGGTGCACGGCGAACTCGCCGACGACGGTCTTCCCCGCCCCGGTCGGCGCGCAGACGAGCACGCCGTGACCGCCCTCGAGGGCCTCGCACCCGCGGATCTGGAACTCGTCGAACTCGAAGGACGCCTCCGCGGCGAAACGCGTCAGCTGGGGGTACTTCCCCCGGCGCGAGGAGGCCGCATAGGCCTCGGCCGGGGAGGGAGAAGGGCTACTGGCCACCTCGTCAGGGTTCCACATCCCCCCGACAGTCCGCACGCCGCGTGACCGTCGGGGCTCTTCGCTTCTTTTTCGGTCGATCACCGCCACGCGGTGATCGACCGAACGGCCGCGGTATAGGTCGTTATACACCGGGAACCGGTGGGGGTGTGGCGGCGTCGGAGGCTGCATGACCGAACCGTGTCCGGGCTGCGGACAGCTGGACCAGGTGCAGCGGGTGCCCGCGGTGTACGACGGCGGGCACGCGTTCTTCCGTGGTCAGGGGCCGGTGGTGCCGATCCCGGCCGGGGATGGCGTGGTCTACACGAGCAGCCAGGTCAGCGGGGTTTCGGTGTCGGCGGTCGCGCGGTCGCTGGACCCCTTCCCTCCCCCGCGCCGGGGCGGCGGCCTGGTGGCGGCGGTGCTCGCGTTGGTGCTGGTCGGGAGCTGCTTCCTGGCCTTGCCGCTCTCGTCGGTGGACGATCCGCCGCCGGGCGGGCCGGCGACGCGGGCACTGGGCATCGCGGTGATCTCGCTGCCGGCGTTGTGCGTGTACATCGCCGCGGGGGTGGTGATCTGGCTGTACGTCCGCCGGGTGCGGGCCCACCGGCGCCAGCGGCGCGGGGTGCCGGCGGCGCGGCAGGTGTGGGAGCAGGGCTGGTTCTGCCACCGCTGCGGCGGGGTGTACTTCGCGGACGCCGGGCGGCTGCTGACGCCGGCGCACTTCCGGCAGCTGGTGGCCCGCGCCGGCGGTTACGAGCGTTAGGCCAGCACGGTCAGCGCGCCCGGGACGCAGCTGACCGTCACCGGGACGCTCCCCTGCGGCTCGCCGTCGGCGTAGGCCGGCCAGCTGTTGCCCGTCAGCGAGACCGACCGGGCACGCAGCGTCCGGACCGCCGGGTGCGTGAGGTGCTTGCCCGTGCGCAGGCCCGGCAACATGCGGATCAGGCCGCGGCGGGTCACGTCCCCGACCACCGTCACGTCGAAGACGCCGTCCTCCGGGTCGGCCGTCGGGCAGATCGGGACGCCGCCGCCGTAGAAGCGGGTGTTGCCGACCGCCACGAGCGTCGCGTCGAGCTCCAGGCGTTCGGTGCCGGTGTCGACCACGATCGGGCGGGAGCGGAACGCGGCCAGCTCGGCGAGGATCGCGACGTCGTAGCGGCGCGGTCCGGACGGCCAGCGCATCCGGTTGGCGCGTTCGTTGACACTCGCGTCGAAGCCCGCGCACAGGACCGTCGCGAACCAGGTGTCGCCGAGGCGGCCGAGGTCGATGCGCCGCCGGGCACCCGACTTCAGGGCCGCCACCAGCGCGTCGACCGCGGGCAGCGGCTCGCCGGGGACGCCGAGGGCGCGGGCGAAGTCGTTGCCGGTGCCCGCCGGGACCAGGCCGAGCGCGACGTCGTGGTTCGCGCAGAACTGGACGCCCTGGTGCGCGGCGCCGTCGCCGCCCAGGACGATCAGGACGTCGAGGCCGGCGTCGTGCGAGGTCCGCATCAGCTCGCGGGACTCTTCGACGGTGTTGGCGACCAGCACGTCGAGGCGGTCGACCGCGGTGCGCAGCCGGTCGGCGACGGTGTCGGCGATCCGGGCGGCCGCGCCGTGCCCCGAGGCCGGGTGCACGGCGAGCGCGGCGTGCAGGCCCACTACGTGATGTCGTCGGTGCCGGAGGCCCGGCCGCCGGACGCGGTCGGGGCGGACGGTTCGTCGTCGATCGTGCTCGGCGTGTAGTCGAAGGGCGCCGCTTCGTCGTCGTCGAGCTGGTCCCAGCCCTCGTCCGTGCGCTCCCGGTCCTTCTTGCGGTCGTGGATGCGCGCGAGCTGGATGGACAGCTCGAACAGCACCGTCAGCGCGCCGGCCAGGCCGAGCATCGAGAACGGGTCCGAACCCGGGGTGACGAAGGCGGCGAAAACGAACAGCGCGAACACGATGCCGCGGCGCCACTTCTTCAGCTGCCGGTACTTGACCACGCCGACGCGGTTGAGCATGACCACCAGCAGCGGGAGCTCGAAGCTGATCCCGAAGATGATCAGCAGGGAGAGCAGGAACGAGATGTACTTGTCCGCCGTGAGCGCGGTGACGAAGGCGTCCTGCCCGAAGCCCATGAGCAGCTGCAGGGCGTGCGGGAAGAGGATGTAGGCGAGCACGGCGCCGCCGGCGAACAGCACCGTCGCGAAGCCGACGAACGTCAGCGCGTACTTGCGTTCCTTGCTGTAGAGGCCCGGGGCGATGAACGCCCAGATCTGGTAGAGCCAGACCGGGGAGAGCAGCACCGCACCGGCCGCGATGCCGACCTTCAGCTGCGTCATGAAGGCTTCGAACGGCACCGTCTGGAGGAGCCGGCACCCGTCGGCGCTGTCGAGCCGCCGGTTCGGCGGGATGGCGCAGTATGGGTCCTTGACGAGGTCGCCGAGCGACGGGATCGGGCCGACCTTGGTGCCGAACCAGAGGAACCCGATGATCCCGCCGATCACGACGGCGAGCAGCGCGAAAGCCAGCCGGCGGCGGAACTCGTAGATGTGCTCGATGAGCGTCATCGTGCCGTCGGGGTTCATGCGACGGCTGCGCTTGCGCCGCTTCGACCGGCGGCTGGTGCCGTTTCCGGAGGCGGGTTCCGCCACGGGGTGTTCCGTTCTCGTCGGAGTCCGGCGGAGCGCGCCGGACCGGCGCGCTCCGTGGACCAGGGACCGGGTGTGGCCCAGCCGTCAGCTGGCGTTCTTCTGCGGCTGGTCGGCCGCCTGCTGCTTCTTCAGCTCGTCGAGCTGCCGCTGCAGGTCCGCGACCTGCTGGTCGGTCGCGCCGGCGGCGGGGGCCGCGGGGGCGGGCGTGGCCGGGATCTGCTTCGTCTCGACCGGCTCGGCGTCCTCGTGCGAGGTGCTCTTGTCGCCCGCGAGGTCCTTGGTCTCGGCCTTGAAGATCTTCATGGACTTGCCGATCGACCGGGCCGCATCGGGAAGCCGCTTGGCCCCGAACAGCAGCACGACGAGCAGCACCAAGATGATCAAATGCCATCCTTGCAATCCGTTGGCGAACAAGATGGCCTCCTATCTGCGTCTGGTAGGGATGTTACTGGTTTTCCGGTTTCCGGCGGCGCTCCGCGAAGGCGACGCGCAGCGCGGCCGACCGCGCGCGGAGCAAACCGGCCCGGTCCTGGGTGTTCGTAGCCACCATGCTTGCGGTCCGCCGGAAACCACGCAAGACCTTGACGGTCCGCACCAGCAGGGCGACGAGCAGCAGCAGGCCGAGCGCGACGAGCACGACGGTGGGCAGGTACGGCACGTCGATCACCCTAGTGGTCGCAGGTTGACGGAAGGTGACGGGCTCGGGCCACGGCGTCGGCCGCGCGGCGTCCGACGTCCGACGCGAGGTCGGCCGGGCTCTCCACCAGCGCTTCTCCGCCCAGGCCCAGCACGAGGCGCACCATCCAGGACTGGTCGGCGTAGCGCATCCGGATCCGCAGCCGCCCGCCGTCGAGCTCGTCGAGCTCCTCGCACGGGTAGTACTCGGCTACCCAGCGTGCGTCCGGGTCGAGGACGAGCACCGCCTCCCGTTGGTCGGGACGCTCGCGGAAGACGCCTTCGGAAATGTCGGTCGGGTGCGCGTGGGCGGGCGGGCGCGAGGGCTCGTCGAGGATCGCCAGGTCGTCGATCCGGTCGAGGCGGAACAGCCGGACGCCCTCGGCGCGGCGGCACCAGGCCTCGAGGTAGCCGACCGCCTGGACGATCAGCAGCCGCATCGGGTCGACCGTGCGCTCGGTGATCTGGTCCTTGGACGCGGTGTAGTAGCGGATCCGTACCGCCCGCCGGTCCTGCAGCGCCCGGGCGACTTCCTCGCGGGTCCGCGCGGTCTTCTTGCCCTCGCGCACTCCGCCGCCGACGACCACGCCGGCCGGCTGGGCCTGCCCGGCGGCGGACTCGATCTTGGCGATGGAGCGGCGGACGGCGTCGCCGTCGAGCACCCCCGGCGTCTCGGCCAGCGCCCGCAGCGCGACCAGCAGCGCGGTCGCCTCACCGCCGGTGAGCCGCAGCGGGCGGTTCATCCCGGCGTCGTGGGTGACGACGATCGTGTCGCCCTCGAAGGACAGGTCGATCAGGTCGCCGGGCCCGTACCCGGGCAGCCCGCACATCCACAGCAGCTCGAGGTCCTTGCGCAGCTGCTTCGGCGTGACGTCGAAGTCGTGCGCCGCGTCGTCGACGCGGACGCCGGGGCGCGCCAGCAGGTACGGGACGAGCGCGAGCAGCCTCGGCATCCGGTCGGTGGACCCGCTCACCGGCCGCTCCCCTGCCGGGCCACGACGGCTTCGAGCCGGTCCTGGACGGTCTTGGCGAGCACGTCGGGTTCGAGCACGACGACGTCCGGGCCCTGCGAGGTGATCCAGTCGGCGGCCGACTCGGGGAAGTACAGCCCGATCTCGACGAGATCGCCCTCTTCGCCGTCGAGCACGCTCCGGCCGATGACGGTGCCGCGCCGGCGGACCCCGGCGGCGCGGCCGTCGGCGACCCACAGCCGCGCGGTGGTGACCGGGGCCGGCTCGGACTCCCCCGTCACCGAGACGAGCTTGAGCAGGTTGACGCCCTCGGGGCGCTGCACCTCGCCGGGCTTGCCGACGGTCCGGACCTGGCCGGTGACGCGCGAGAGGCGGAAGCAGCGGGTGGCGCCGCGGTCGCGGTCGTGCCCGACGACGTACCAGCGGGCCCGCCACGACACCACGCCCCAGGGTTCGAGGGTGCGCATGATGCGTTCGGGCGAGCCGCTGCGGCGGTACTCGAAGCGGACGGCCTGGCCGTTCTGCACCGCGGCCAGCAGCGGCCCGAACGCCGGTTCGGCGCGCACGCGCGGCTCGACGACGGTGGGGGCCTGGTCGTCGACCTCCAGGCCGGCGGCGCGCAGCTTCACCAGCGCCCCCTGGGCCTGCCCGGTCAGCTCCGGGGAGTCCCACAGCCGTGACGCGAGCGCGACGGCGGCGGCTTCGTCGGGGGCGAGGTCGATCTCGCCGAGTTCGTAGTCGCGGCGGGCGATGCGGTAGCCCTCGATGGCGTCGAAGGCGGAGTTGCGGCCGGTTTCCAAGGGGATGCCGAGCTCGCGCAGCTCGGTCTTGTCCCGTTCGAACATCCGGAAGTAGGCGTCGTCGCTGGCCGCGTCGCCGTACCCGGGCACGATGCCGCGGATCCGCTCGGCGGTGAGGTACTGCCGGGTGGACAGGAGGGCCAGTACCAGATTGACCAGCCGTTCGGCGCGTGCGGTGGACACCCGGTAGAGCCTAGCCCGCGCCGCCCGGCCCGATCGTGAGGTCCGGGGTGCGCGCGTCGTAATCGGCGCGGGCACCGCTGACGGCGTCGAAGTTCGCCTCGGCCCAGTCCTTGAACCCGGCCATCAGCGCACGGAGGCTTTCTCCCAGCGGCGTAAGGGAATAGTCGACGCGGACGGGCACCGACGGGGTCACCTCGCGGCGGACGAGCCCGTCGCGTTCGAGCACCCGCAGGGTCTGGGTGAGCATCTTCTGGCTGACCCCGGCGATGCGCCGCGAAAGGTCGCTGTAGCGCCGCGGCCCGTCACCGAGCGCGACGAGGATCAGGCTGACCCACTTGCCGGCGATCTCGTCGAGCAGCTTCCGCGTGGGGCAGGCGGCCAGATAGGCGTCGTAGGCGGCCTTTTCGGCCTGGCGACGCTGTTCCGCCATGCGCGTGGGCACCGGGCGAACCTCCTGGTACGTGGGGAACCTGCGAGTGCGTACTTCCCGATGGAGAGTAGCTCCCCATACGTTCGCCGGGGAAGGTTTCCGGTCGGTGAGGAGTGTTCGATGCGGGCGATCGTGGTCCGGCGGTTCGGGGGTCCCGAGGTGCTGGAAACGGTGGAGGTACCGGTGCCGGAGCCCGGTCCGGGCCAGGTGCGGATCCGGGTGGCGGCGGCCGCGGTGAACCCGGTGGACCTGGCGACCCGGGCGGGCGTGTTGACGGCGGCGGGGGTGATCCCGCCGCGCGAGGTGCTCGGGCTGGGGTGGGACGTGGCCGGGGTGGTCGACGATGCCGGAGACACGTCCTTCCGAGCCGGTGACCAGGTCATCGGGCTGCGCGACCGCATCGCCCTCCCGCTCGGTGCCTACGCCGACCACCTCGTCCTCGATTCCTCCGCCGTCGCCCTCACGCCCGCTGGTCTCTCCCCTGTCGAAGCCGCGACGCTCCCGCTCAACGCGCTCACCGCCGTCCAGGCGCTCGACCTCGTCGAAACCGACGGGACCGTCCTGGTCACCGGCGCGGCGGGCGCGGTCGGCGGGTACGCCGTCACCCTCGCCCACCACCGGAAACTCCAAGTGGTCGCCGTCGCGTCGGAGGGCGACGAAGCCCTCGTCCGCGGCTTCGGCGCGGACGAATTCCTCCCTCGCGGCCCCGCTCTCGGCGACCGGGTCCGCGCGCTCGTCCCGGGTGGGGTGGACGCCGCCCTCGACACCGCGCTCCTCGGCCTCGACGCGCTCGACGCCGTCCGCGGCGGCGGTGAGTTCGTCGCCTTCGCCGCCGGAGCCGCGCCGATCCCCCTGCGCGGGATCCGCGTGCGGAACGTCTGGATCCGCGCCGACGGCGAACGGCTGGCCGAGGCGGCCGGCATCCTGCTCCCCCGCGTCGCCGACGTCCTGCCGCTGGCGCGGGCGGCCGAAGCCCACGAACGGCTGGCCGCGGGCGGGCTGCGCGGCAGGCTCGTCCTGACTCCCTAGCCTGGACGCATGGATGATCGCGTACTTCTCATCACCGGTGCGTCGCGTGGGCTCGGCGCCGCCACCGCGCGGCTCGCCGCCGCCTCCGGGTTCAAGGTCGCTCTCGTCGCCCGCAAGGCCGAGTCCGTCGCCTCCCTCGCCGCCGAACTGGGCGAAGACAACGCCCTCGCGCTCGGCGCCGACGTCGGGGACTGGCCGGGCATCTCCGGCGCCGTCGACCAGGCCGTCCAGCGGTTCGGACGCCTCGACGCGGCCTTCGCCAACGCCGGCATCGGCGTCGGGACCTCGTTCTTCGGCGACGACGACCCCGATCCCACCCAGTGGGAGGCGATGGTCCGCACCAACATCCTCGGCGCGGCCTACACCGCCCGCGCCGCGCTGCCCGCGCTGCGGGACTCGGGCGGGCACCTGCTGATCACCGGCTCGGTCGCCGGCCGCTACATCCGCAACGCCAGCCTGTACTCGGTGACGAAGTGGGCGGTCACCGGGATGGCCGGCGCGATCCGCGAGGAGGCCGTCGGCACCGGGGTCCGCGTCACGCTGATCAACCCCGGCATCACCGACACCGACATCCTCACCGACGAGCAGCGCCAGAAGCCCCGCCTGCACGCGGACGACATCGCTCGCGCGGTGCTCTACGCGCTGTCGCAGCCCCCCTCGGTGGACGTCAACGAGATCATGGTCCGCCCGACCGGCCAGGTCCTCTAGCGGAGCCGGGCAACGCGGCCGCCGGCGCCGCTGGCCCAGCAGCTCGCCCCGGCGCAGTCGACGCTGTCGAAGCTGCCGGTGTCGAACGACGTCCAGTGCCGGCCGCCGTCCGGGCTGTAGTCGCTGCCGCCCGGGCCGACGGCGAGGAGCGTCCCGCCGCGCCAGGCCAGCCCGGAGCGGTAGCCCGCCGGGTACTGGGCCGGGGTGCGCCAGGTCCGGCCGGCGTCGCCGGTCAGCGCGACGGCCGGGCCGGGTGCCGTCGGGTTCGCGAAGTCGCCGCCGATGGCGACGCCGTGGCGCGGGTTCCGGAAGGCGAGGGCGAACACGCCGGCCGACGGGCTGCTCGGCAACGGCGTGTCGGAGACGCTCCAGTGGCGGCCGCCGTCGCCGGAGTGCAGGACGCGGGCGGTCGCGCCGCCGCCGGTCGCGAGCCAGGCGTCGAACGGCCCCGACGTCGTGAGGCACTGGCCGCTGGCGGCGAACCCGGCCTCGCCGGGCAGCGCGGGCGGGAAGCCGCTGTCGGGGACCTGGCGCCAGCTGCGGCCGCCGTCGAAGGTGGCCTGGACGCGGAACCTGCCGTCGACCGGGTCGCTCATCGCCAGGCCGCGCCACGGGTCGAAGAAGGCCAGGCAGTCGTAGAACGCCGCCGCGTCGGTGTTCTGGAACGTCTGCCGCCAGTGCGTGCCGCCGTCGTCGGTCCGGTAGACGCGGGAGTCGGTCCCGGGCCCGATCGACAGCACGACGGCGTGGTCGGCGTCGAAGGCCTCGACGTCGCGGAGCTGGAGGGTCTCGGTGCCCGGCGGCCCGACGGACTTCCAGGTGGCGCCGCCGTCGGTGGTGCGCAGGACGGTGCCCTGGGTGCCGCTGACCCACGCCACGCGCGCGCTGACCGCGGACAGGCCGCGGAACTGGGCGGTGACGCCGGTCGGCTTCAGGTCCCACGCGGGCCGGTGCTCACCCGCCGACGCTGGAGCCGCGAGCGAGACCAGCAGGGCGCACACGAGCAGCACGACACGCATGCGGGAGATCCTGCCCCACCCGGCAACCGACTTTCGTCGCGTCACCCCCAGCCCTCGGAAGTCCGTGAATGGCACATCGAGGGACTTAGTGTCCCTCGATGTGCCATTCACGGACTTGGGGTCAGAGCGAGCTGATCAGGCGCTCCACGCGCTCGTCGACCGAGCGGAACGGGTCCTTGCACAGGACCGTGCGCTGGGCCTGGTCGTTCAGCTTCAGGTGCACCCAGTCGACCGTGAAGTCGCGGCCCGCGGCCTGGGCGGCGGCGATGAAGTCGCCGCGCAGCTTCGCGCGGGTCGTCTGGGGCGGGGTGTCCTTGGCGGCCTCGATCTCGCCGTCGTCGGTGACCCGGCGGACCAGGCCCTTGCGCTGGAGCAGGTCGAAGATGCCCCGGCCCCGGCGGATGTCGTGGTAGGCCAGGTCGAGCTGCGCGATGCGCGGGCTGGACAGGTCCAGGTCGTGCTTGTGCCGGTAGCGCTCGACCAGCCGGTGCTTGATCGCCCAGTCGATCTCGGTGTCGATCTTGCCGAAGTCCTGCTGCTCGACCGCGTCCAGCGCCCGGCCCCACAGCTCGACGACGCGCTCGTTCGCCGCGGTCGAGCCGTTGTCCTTGATGTGCTGGACGGCGCGGGCGTGGTACTCGCGCTGGATGTCCAGCGCCGAGGCCTCACGCCCGCCGGCGAGGCGCACCTGGCGACGGCCGGTGAGGTCGTGGCTGATCTCACGGATCGCCCGGATCGGGTTGTCCAGGGTGAAGTCGCGGAACTGGACACCCGCCTCGATCATCTCGAGGACCAGGTTCGCCGAGCCGACCTTGAGCATGGTCGTCGGCTCGGCCATGTTCGAGTCGCCCACGATGACGTGCAGGCGCCGGTAGCGCTCGGCGTCGGCGTGGGGCTCGTCACGGGTGTTGATGATGGGCCGCGAGCGCGTGGTCGCGCTGGAGACGCCCTCCCAGATGTGCTCCGCACGCTGGGAGAGGCAGTAGACCGCGCCGCGCGGGGTCTGCAGCACCTTGCCGGCGCCGCAGATGAGCTGGCGGGTCACCAGGAACGGCAGGAGCACGTCCGCGATCCGGGAGAACTCGCCCGCGCGGGTCACCAGGTAGTTCTCGTGGCAGCCGTAGGAGTTGCCCGCGGAGTCGGTGTTGTTCTTGAACAGGAAGATGTCGCCGCCGATGCCCTCGTCGGCGAGCCGCCGTTCGGCGTCGACCAGCAGGTCCTCGAGGATCCGCTCCCCGGCTTTGTCGTGCGTGACCAGCTGGACGAGGTCGTCGCACTCGGCCGTCGCGTACTCGGGGTGCGAGCCCACGTCCAGGTAGAGCCGGGAGCCGTTCGACAGGAAGACGTTCGATGAGCGTCCCCAGGACACGACCCGCCGGAAGAGGTAGCGCGCCACCTCGTCGGGCGAGAGCCTGCGCTGTCCGTGGAAGGTGCACGTGACCCCGAACTCGGTCTCGATGCCAAAGATCCGCCGCTGCATCCCACCAGAGTAGGCGCTGCACCCCCTTCGACGGTGCGCCGTTCGGGCGTCGACACGCCCCCGGTATGCCACAGACGGTGAAATCTCCCCGATTCAGGCACGATTGGAGCACTGCTCTTGACGACTTGGGGAAGGCGACTCCTTGACACACCAGCTGATCCAGGCCTTCCGGCGGGTCGGGCGCACCGACCGCGCCCTGATGCGGCGCACGGCCGCCCTCCCGGCCACGAAAGCCGACGACGCGCTCATGGCGCTGTCCAGATCGGCGAACAAGTCGCGGCTCTGGTGGGGTGTCGCGGCGCTGCTCGCCGTGCAGAAGGGGCCGACGCGGCGAGCGGCGCTGCGCGGCGTCGTCGCGATCGCCGGGGCCAGCGCGGCGGCGAACCTGATCGGCAAGCCGCTCTTCCCGCGCCGCCGCCCGGCCGAGGAAGAGACGCCCGTGCGCCGCCGCCTGCGGAAACGCCCGACGTCGTCGTCGTTCCCGTCCGGCCACTCGGCCTCCGCGGCGGCCTTCGCGACGGCCGTGGCGATGGAGTCGCCGCGGGCGGGCCTCGCCGTGGCGCCGCTCGCTCTGGCCGTGGCCTACTCCCGCGTCCACACCGGCGTCCACTGGCCTTCCGACGTGGGGGTCGGCCTGGGCATCGGGGTCGGCGTCGGCCTGGCGACGCGGCACTGGTGGCCGCTGCACGACGACGTCCCCGCCCGCACGGCCCACGACGCGGACGCGCCGGAGATGGTCGACGGCGACGACATGCTCGTGCTGGTCAACCCGAAGTCCGGGATCGACGGCCAGGACCCCACCGAGGACGCCCGGCGAGCCTGGCCCAAGGCCGAGATCCTCCACCCGGACCCCGACCAGGACCTGATCGCCCAGCTCGAGGGGGAGATCGACGCCCGTGGGACCGTTCGCGCACTCGGCGTCGCGGGCGGGGACGGCACTGTCGCCGCGGTCGCCGCGGTCGCCGCCGAACGCGACCTGCCGCTCGCGCTGATCCCGGCGGGCACGCTCAACCACTTCGCCCGCGACGTCGGCGTCCGCTCGATGCCCGACGCGGACGCGGCGACCGAGGTCGGCAACGCCGTCGGCATCGACCTGGGCGAGGTCGAGATCGACGACGGCGACGGCGGCGCGCACCGCTGGTTCGTCAACACCGCGAGCCTGGGTGGTTACCCGGAGATGGTCCGGCTGCGCGAGAAACTGCAGGAGAAGCACCCCAAGTGGCCCTCGGCGGCGATCGCGCTGACCCGCACGCTGCGCCACGCCCGGCCGCTGACCGTGCGGCTCAACGGCAAGCGCACCCAGGTCTGGCTGCTGTTCGTCGGCAACGGCACGTACGCGCCGAAGGGCTTCGCACCCAGCCGCCGGCCCGCGCTCGACACCGGCCTGCTCGACGTCCGGTACCTGCGCGCGGACCTGCCGTACTCGCGGGCCCGGTTCCTGCTGGCGATGGTCACCCGCACGCTCGCGGCGAGCCACGTCTACCAGGAGCTGGACGTGGCCGAGCTGGACGTCGAGCTGCTGGACGGCCACCGGCGCGTCGCCACCGACGGCGAGGTCGGGCCGCTGGGCAACCGGTTCCGCTTCCGGTCGCGGCCCAGCGCGTTGACCATCTACCGCCTTTAAGGACTCTTTACCTTTTCTCAACGAACCCACAGCGTCCCCTGGCTAGCGTCTTGATCGAGATGCGGGCGATCCTGCCCGCGGCCAGGGGACGAGCGGGGATTCGATGGACGGGCACGGCCTGGCGAGCGGCATCCACCGGGCCGCCGTCGACCCGGTGCTGCCCGGCGACATCACCGCGCGCGCCCGCGACCTGGGGCCGTTCGAGTCGCCGCTGATCTGGCTCGCGTTCGCCTCGGCCGCCGTCGCGGTCCTCGCCGCCGTCTTCGCGCTGTGGCACCGGCGTCGTACCCGTCGCTGGGGCTTCACCGCGTTCGGCGTCCTGCTGCTGCTCGCGGGAGTAACTGCCCTGAACAGCTACGTCGGGTACGTGCGTACTTCCGACGACCTCGCGCGCCTGCTCCAGAAGGGGCCCGGTGTGGTCAACCTGGCCGGGCGCCTGCTCGACGACGGCAAGGAGGCGCCGTCGGAGTCGGACTCGGTGGTGTCGCACCCGGGCGCCGGCACCGCGGCCGCCGGCCAGCGGATCGATGTGGTGAACCTCCCCGACCCCGCGCACGGCGTCCCGTCCGGCGCGAACTACGTCGTCCTGCCACCGGGGTACAACGCGGACGCGGCCCGCCGCTACCCGGTCGTCTACCTGATCCACGGCTACCCGTTCGGCGGCCCGCGCGACTGGCTGACCTCGGGCGACGCGCCGGGCACGCTGCTGGCCCTGCAAAAGGCGAACGTGATCGAGCCGATGATCGTGGTGAGCGTCGACCTGACGGCCGGGGTGCCCAGCACGGACTGGGAGTGCCTCGACGTCCCGGGCGGCCCGCAGCTGGAGACGTACCTGGCGCACACGGTGGTCCCGGCGATCGACCAGCGCTACCGGACGGTGGCCGACCGGAGCCACCGGGCGCTGGGCGGCATGTCCGGCGGCGGCTTCGGCGCACTGAACATCGGCCTGCACCACGTGGACGAGTTCGCCACCCTGCTGATCGCCCTCCCCTACGACGACCTGAACGACTCGGTGGGCGTCCTGGACGGCAACCGGGCGGCGATCGCGGCGAACACGCCACGCCGGTACCTGCCGACGATGAACTTCCCGGCGCCGATCTCGGTGATGCTGGCGGTGGGCACGGGCGCCCCGACCGACGTGACGACAGCGCGCCGGATCGCGGAGGCGCTGCACGCGCGGGGGCAGGAGGCGGTGGTCCACGCGGAGCGCGGGTTCAACCACACGTGGCACACGGCCCGGGCGACGTTGCCGTACCTGCTGGCGTTCGCGGATCAGAACTTCCGCGCTTCGCCGGCCACGTCCTGAGGCCTGGGTGGGCTTCGGCCGTCCTTTCCAAAGACGTCCTCGCCGGACGGGCAGGCTCTGGGCTCTGGGATGGCCTCGGCCTTCGTAGGCTTGTCGCGTTCTCGGGTGGGTCGCTGGGTGGTCATCCCGTCGCCTGATTGAGGCTTATCACTTTGAGCCAGGCCCGCAAGGTTGCGTTGCTGCCTCGCCTCGTGCGGGTGGTTGCGGGCCTGGCTCAAAGTGATTTTTGCGGCCTCAGGCGACGGGATGACCACCCGGCTTCCTTGTCTGGGTTGGCCCAGGCTGCCCGTTGTCATCGTCCGGCGCGCGAAAACGGGGCGCGGCCGCCGGCCACGCCCCGTTTTCGATCAGGCTTACTCGCCTTCCGGCTTGCTCTCCGGCTCCTCGCCCACCGGGTCCGGCACCGGCAGCAGCGCGTCCAGCGCCGTGCCCGTCAGGCGGCGGAACGCCCGGCGCGGGCGGTCGCGGTCCAGGACCGCCACCTCCAGCTTGATCGGGTCCGCCTCGCCGTTCCCGTTCGAAGAAGACGACGAAGACGACGACGCCGAAGAACCCGACGTGGTCGTGGCCGGCTGGCTCGGCGTCCGCAACGCCGCCACCGCCACGCCCAGGGCCGCCTGCAGGTCCAGGCCGTCCTCGAACGTCTCCTTCAGCTTCGCCGCGATCTTCTCGTTCTGGCCGCCCATCACCACGTACTGCGGCTCGTCGAAGATTGAACCGTCGTAGGTCAGCCGGTACAGCTGGTCCTCCGCCGAGCTCGCGCCGACCTCCGCGACGCAGACCTCCACCTCGAACGGCTTCAGCTGCTCGGTGAAGATGCTGCCCAGCGTCGCCGCGTACGCGTTCGCCAGCGCCCGCGCGCTCACGTCACGGCGGTCGTACTGGTAGCCCTTGAGGTCCGCGTGGCGGATGCCCGCCACGCGCAGGTTCTCGAACTCGCTGTAGCGCCCGACCGCGGCGAACCCGATGCGGTCGTAGATCTCGGACACCTTGTGCAGCGTGGCCGAAGGGTTCTCCGCCACGAACAGCACGCCGCCCGCGTACTTCAGCACCACGACGCTCCGGCCGCGCGCGATGCCCTTGCGCGCCAGCTCGGAACGCTCCCGCATCAGCTGCTCGGGAGAGGCATACAACGGCATCGTCACGGTGTGCGCTCCAGGTCTTCCGGTGGTTCCACGTTCACTGGTTCTCCGCCCGCGTCAGGAGAGCCGGCGCTGCTGGCGCTCGATCCGCCCCGCCACCACGGCTTCCGCGACCGCCGCGGTCTCGGACTCCGACAGCTGCACGGCGCCCCGCTCGGCGGTGATCGTCACGACGCTCGGGAAGATCCGCCGCACCAGGTCCGGCCCGCCCGAGGCGGTGTCGTCGTCGGCCGCGTCGTACAGCGCCTCCACCGCGACGCGGATCGCGCCCTCGGCGTCGGCGTCCGGGTCGTGCAGCTTCTTCAGCGCCGACTTCGCGAACAGCGAACCCGAGCCGATGCCCGCGTAGCCGCCGTTCTCCTCGTAGCGCCCGCCCGCGGCGTCGTACGAGACGATCCGCCCGGCGTGCTTGGCGTCCTCGGCCTCCAGGTCGTAGCCGACGAACAGCGGGATGGCCGCCAGCCCGGCCATCGCCATCTCGAGGTTGCCCTTGACCATCCCGGCCAGCTTGTTCGTCTTGCCGTCCAGCGACAGCGAAACGCCCTCGATCTTCTCGTAGTGCGCGAGCTCCACGGCGTACAGCCGCACCATCTCCACGGCCAGCCCCGCCGTGCCCGCGATGCCCACCGCCGAGTACTCGTCGGTGACGTGCACCTTCTCGATGTCCCGGCTCGCGATCAGGTTCCCCGACGTCGCCCGCCGGTCACCCGCGATCAGCACGCCGCCGGCGAAGGTGCAGGCGACGATGGTGGTCCCGTGCGGCACGCCCAGCTCCGCCACGCCCGGCGTCACCTTCCGCTGGGGGAGCAGCTCAGGCGCCTGCTCGCGCAGGAAGTCCGAAAACGACGACGTCGCCGAGGAAAAGTACGCGCCCGGCAGCGCGGGACCCGAGATGCCCCTGGTGTTGTCCATACGTGCTCAAAAATCCCATCTGTGCGAGCCAGGAGGACCAGAGCCCCGCGCGGCGACCCGCCACGCGAGACCCCGGCCGCCGGCTGAACGGTCGGCAAGGGCGCGGCGCCCGAGCGGCTTACTCGCCGCCCTTCTGCACGTAGGCCCGGACGAAGTCCTCGGCGTTCTCCTCGAGCACGTCGTCGATCTCGTCCAGGATCGTGTCCACGTCCTCGCCGAGCTTTTCGCGCCGCTCCTGACCCGCCGCGCCGGTGTCGTCGAACTCCTCGTCGGAGTCACCACCGCCGTGCTTTTCGATCTTTTCCTGGGCCATCTCGCCTCCCGGTCTGGCTGATGTTTCCTAGCCTACCCAGCGGCCCCGACATTCGGGGCAACGCCGCGATCGCTGGTGCGTCACGCCTAGTCCGAACCGGTGAGCGCCTCCACCAGGTCCTCCGCCGTCGCCGACTCGTCGAGCAGCTTGCCGACGTGCGCCTTCGTCCCCCGCAACGGCTCCAGGGTCGGGATCCGCACCAGCGACTCCTTGCCGACGTCGAAGATGACCGAATCCCACGACGCCGCCGCGATCGACGTCGCGTACTTCTCCAGCGCCCGGCCGCGGAAGTAGGCCCGCGTGTCCGACGGCGGCGTGGTCACCGCGGCCAGCACCTCTTCCTCGGTGACCAGCCGCTTCATCGACCCGCGGGTGACGAGCCGGTTGTACAGGCCCTTCGCCAGCCGCACGTCCGAGTACTGCAGGTCGACCAGACGCAGCCGCGGCGCGCCCCAGGCCAGCTGGTCCCGCTGCCGGTAGCCCTCCAGCAGCCGCAGCTTGGCCGGCCAGTCCAGCCGGTCCGCGCACTCCTGCGGGTCGCGGGCCAGCGCGTCCAGGATCTCGCCCCAGACCCGCAGAACCTCCTTCGACGCCTCGTCCGCCTCGATGCGCTCCAGGTTCTGCGACGCGATCTCGTGGTAGGCGAACTGCAGGTCCAGCCCGGTGTACTTCTTCCCGTTCGCCAGCGCGACCTGCGCCTTCAGCGTCGGGTCGTGGCTGATCTGGTGCACCGCCTTGACCGGCTCGTCGAGCTTCAGGTCGTCGAACCGGATGCCCGACTCGATCAGGTCCAGCACCAGCGCCGTCGCCCCGACCTTCAGGTACGTCGAGTACTCCGACATGTTCGCGTCGCCGATGATGACGTGCAGCCGCCGGTACTTGTCCGCGTCCGCGTGCGGCTCGTCGCGGGTGTTGATGATCCCGCGCTTGAGCGTCGTCTCCAGGCCGACCTCGACCTCGATGTAGTCCGCACGCTGGGAGAGCTGGAACCCGGCTTCTTCACTCTGCTGGCCGATCCCGAGCCGGCCCGAGCCGGTGACGACCTGCCGCGACACGAAGAACGGCGTCAGCCCCGCGATCACCGCGGTGAACGGCGTCGAGCGCGCCATCAGGTAGTTCTCGTGCGTGCCGTAGCTCGCGCCCTTGCCGTCGACGTTGTTCTTGTACAGCTGCAGCTGCGGCTGGCCGGGCACGGACGCCGCCTTGAGCGCGGCCTCCTCCATCACCCGCTCCCCCGCCTTGTCCCAGATGACGGCGTCGCGCGCGTTCGTCACCTCGGGCGCGGAGTACTCCGGGTGCGCGTGGTCGACGTACAGCCGTGCGCCGTTCGTCAGGATGACGTTCGCCGCGCCGAGGTCCTCGACGTCCGGGTCGTGGCCCGGGCCGCCGGGGCCGGTCAGGTCGAACCCGCGCGCGTCGCGCAGCGGCGACTCCACCTCGTAGTCCCACCGCGCCCGCCGGGCCCGCGGGATGTCGGCCGCGGCCGCGTAGGCCAGCACGACCTGGGTCGAGGTGAGTACCGGGTTCGCCGTCGCGTCGCCCGGCACGGAGATGCCGTACTCGACTTCGGTTCCCATGATCCGCCGCATGTCCACCACCCTACGGGGTCGCCCTAGTGGAACGATGCACCCATGCCAGGCAGTGACGAACTCGTTGCGCTCTATGACCAGGCCGGCTCCGTCGTCGGCACGACCACCCGCTCGCGGGTCCGCGCGGAGGCGCTGTGGCACGCCGCCGGCGTCGTGCTCGTCCGTTCGGGTGACGGCCGCGCCGTCTACGTGCACCTGCGCACCGCGGTGAAGGACGTGTTCCCCTCGACCTGGGACTGCTGGGCCGGCGGCGTGGTCGCCGCGGGCGAGTCACCGGCCGGGTGCGCCCGCCGCGAACTGGCCGAAGAGCTCGGCGTCCACGGGGTGGAACCCGTGCCGCTGTTCACCAAGGTCTACGACGACGGCCGCAACCGCTGCCACAACTTCGCGTTCGAGGTCCGCTGGGACGGCCCGATCCGCCACCAGGCCGAAGAGATCGTCGAAGGCCGCTGGATCCCCCTGGAAGACCTCCGCGCCTGGGTCGACGACCCGGCACCCGAGCTGCCCTTCATCCCCGACGGCCGCGAGGGCGTCCAGGAGTGGTTCCGCCGCTACGGCTGAGCCATCAGCTTCGCCGTCATCGCGGGTAGAAGGCGCTTCGCCGCGTCCACGGCCCGCGTCCCGGTGCTCGCCGAGACCGTCAGCTCGGACACGAGACTTCCCTTGGCCAGCACCACCGTGCAGGTCTTGCCGTCGCTCCAGGCCTGCTGCAGCTCGACCCCGGGCTGGGCGGGGACGCTCACCGCCTTGCCCGCGCACTCGTTTTCCGCGACGGCCCGGGCGGCCGAGGAGTCCGGGAACGCCACGACGCGGTGGCTCAGCTCCGACCCGCTGGGGTAGCGCCAGGTCGCGGTCCGGCTGCCCGCCGCCGGCCCGTCCGCCAGGCATCCCGCCGCCTCGCCCGAGCCCGGCTGCACGCCCTCCTCCGCGACGTCCGCATCGGACAGCAGCGCGCGTTGCGCGAGCAGGCCGGGATCGGGGACGACCGGCGTCACCGGGGCCGCCTTCGCGGGGCTCACCGGCGCTTCCGTGGTGACCGGCGCCGAGGACGCCGGGACCGGATCGTCGTAGTACGTCTCGAGGTTGTTCGGGTCGGGCCCGTCGCAGGCCGTCAGGCCCGCCAACGCGACCGCGGCCAGGGCGATCACCTGCCGATGACGCACTTGCTCCGGCCTCCCTGTCGTCCGCTGGTGCCTGCGAAGGGTAATGCAGCCGCTCAGTCCCACGCCAAGGAGGACCGGTGTCGCCAGTACGCGCCCGAGTCCTCGGCGAGCCCGGCCAGCGCGTCCCGGTCGGCCGCGCCCAGCTCCACCGCCGTGGCGCGCAGGTTCGCTTCCAGCTGAACCGGGCTCGCGGGCCCGATGACGGCGGTGTCCACCCACTCCTGGGCCAGCACCGCGGCGACCGCGACGGCGTCCGGGCCGGTCCCGTGCGCGGACGCGATGTCGAGGACGGCCTTCGGCGCCTCCACCGCGAGCCGGCCGTTGGCCAGGGTTTCCTTCACCAGCACGCGTTTCCCGGCCGCGTGCGCCGCGGCCAGGGCCCGCCCGGCCGACCGCTCCAGGACGTTCCACGTCGACTGCACCGCCGAAAACACCGGCTGCCCGGCCACTTCCAGCTCGAACGCCCGCTCGATCGCGTCCGCCTGCGCCGGTCCCGACGTCGAGAACCCGACCGCGACGCCGTTCGCGGAAAGCTCCGCCAGCGCCTCGACCAACGGCTCGTCGGTGAACAAAGGACTGTCCACAGTGAGCGAATGGACCTGGTAGAGCACGACCCGGTTCCCCAGCAGGGACAGGGTTTCCGCCCACTGGGTCGCGAACCGCGTCGCCGAGTGCTCCTTCACCTCGTGCACGTCGGCGTCGAGCCGCCAGTCCCCGACGTAGGCGTAGCCCCACTTGCTGGACACCTCGACGTCGGCGTGCCCGCGTTCGGCGAGCCAGCCGGCCAGGAACTCCTCCGAGCGCCCGTACGACCGGGCGACGTCGACGTGCCGGACACCCGCGGCGTAGGCGTCGTCGAGCACGGCGAAAGTCGCCGCCCGCATGGAATCGACGTCCCGCACCGGCGGCAGGGCGCCGTCGCGGCCGAGGTTGATGTAGGCGGGGCGGCCCAGCGCCGCCAGCCCCAGCGCGATGCGGTCCACGGGGGCCTTCACGCCGTCTGCTTGTGCCGGAGGATGGCCAGCCACTGGTCGGCGTTCTGCGCCTGGCGGTGCAGCTTCTCCAGGCGTGCGGCCGGGGCCCGGACGTACCCCTTGCCGAAGACCGGCGCGATCTGGCGCAGGCTCGCACCGCCTTCGCGCGCGGCGAGCAGCGCCCAGTCGGAGGCGTCGGCGCAGGCCGCCGAGGCGCGGCGGAGCTCGCCGAGGATGTCGATGAGCTCCTGGGCACCAACCTCCCCCGCCTGGACGGCGGCCGCCGTCGTCTCCAGCCAGGCCAGGACGTCGGCTTCGGTGATCGGCGCGCGGGGCCGGTGCGTTTCTTCGCTCACGGGCGGTGAGTATAGGTCGTTATACGCAACCCTGACCGCGACGACACGCCTTCACCCCGGCCGGGGTGACTCAGATCGGGATTCTGCGATACTTCGATCCATGGCCACCATCGAGGGCGTGCGGCTCGGCCGCTACGGGATCTGGACGTTCGACTTCGAGACCCGGCCGGCGAGCCGGATCCGGGAATCCGCGCGGGAACTGGAAGAACTGGGCTGGCCGGCGCTGTGGATCCCGGAGACCGACGGCCGCGAGGCGCTCACCCACGCCGGCTTCCTGCTGGCGGCCACCGACACCCTGACCGTCGTCAACGGCATCGCGCAGATCGGGTCGCGCGAGCCGCGCCGGACGCAGGGCGGGGCGCTGCTGCTCGCGGACGCCTACCCGGACCGCCACCTGCTCGGCCTCGGCTTCGGCGGGTCCCCCGGCCCGCAGCCCCTGGCCGCGGTGCGCGAGTACCTCGAGGCGATGGACGCCGTCACGAACGGCAACCCCGCGCCGCGAGCCCCCGTGCGGCGGCTGCTGGCCGCGTACGGCCCCAAGATGCTGGAGCTGGCGCGCGACCACGCGGCGGGCGCGCACACCTACCACGTCACGCCCGGACACACGGCTCAGGCGCGGGAAATCCTCGGCGACGGGCCGTTCCTCGGCGTCGAGCACGCGGTGCTGTTCGAGACCGACGCGGCGAAGGCACGCGAGATCGCCCGCGGGCACCTGCACCCGTACCTCACGCAGCCGTACAACATCGCGAAGTTCCGGCGGCTCGGCTACACCCAGGAGGAGATCGACGGCGCGGCCGACCGGATCGTCGACGACCTGGTGTTCTGGGGCGACCTCGAGACAGTCACCGCGAAGCTGGGCGCGCACCTCGACGCGGGCGCCGACCACGTCGGCATCCAGGTCATCGGCATCGCGCCGGGCGAGTCGGCGATGCCGCACTGGCGCCGGCTGGCCGAGGCGCTGCTACCGGTCGCCGCGTAGCCCGAACCGCGCGGTGCAGTGCCAGACGCGCTTGAGCACCTGGGGATCGTGCCGGCCGGCGCGGACGGCGTCGCCGATGACGCGGGCGTCGAGCCGGCCGTCCTCGGCGATCTCCTTGCCGGCCCGCACGACGTCCTCGCCGCGGTAGTCCGCGTGCTCGGCCAGCACCTCGACCGGCAGGCGGAACCCGTGGTGCCACCGCGTGGGAAACGGCAGGTCGGCGGCGGCCGCCTCGACGTCGGTGCCGCGGAACGCCGGGTCCAGGACGAGGGCCTCGACATCGGCCGCCAGCCGGAGCGGGCCGTGGACGTGGGCCTCGATGTGGTCGTCGAGCTCGTCCTGGACGTCCGCTTCGGCGAGCCGCAGCAACGGCAGGTGCGCGGCGGTGCCGAAGTCCTCCGGCTCGCCGAAGCTGTCGGGGTAGCAGAACGTCGTCCGCGCCAGCACTTCGCGCTTCAGCACCAGGTGCGATGAGCCGAACCGGACGGAACCGCCCGCCGGCCGGCGACGGTAGTTGAGCGAACCGTACTTGGGCCGGGCCGAGGGCGGCAGCTCGTCGTAGGCGCCGCCGAACATGCGGTGCTCCCACCGCCAGCGGTCTCCCCCGGCGTGCGCGGTGAGGCCGCCGTTGCTCGTGCCCGTCTCGAACTGCGAGCGGTACACGCCGTCCACGACGAGGTGGCGCAGCAACGGCGCCTCGCCCACCCGGCGGTCCGGGTGGAAGTGGACGGTGACGTCCAGGCCTTCGGGCAGCGGCGGCCCGGCCACGCGGCTCGCGACGTGCGCCACCGCTCGCTCCCACGCCCGTCCCCCTGCTGCCATGAGCGGAAGTCTATCCGCGGCGGGTATAGGTCGTTATACGGATGGCGAGGTCCGAAAACCGCTGGCCCGCCCCCGGGCGTCCCGGCTTGACTGCGCTCATGCGGTTCGGAGCGGCGGGTTTCGGGGTCACGGTGCGGTTCGCGCTGCTGGCCGTCGTGTGGGGTGCCAGTTTCCTGTTCATCAAGATGGGCCTGGCCGGGCTCTCCCCCGCGCAGATCGCGCTCGCGCGGGTCGCGCTGGGAGCGCTCGCGCTGGCCGCCGTGCTGGTGGTGCGCCGGCGGCCGCTCCCCCGCGATCCCGTGCTGTGGGGTCACCTCGCGGTCGTTTCGGTGCTGCTGTGCGTGGTGCCGTTCCTGCTGTTCTCGTGGGCGGAGCAGTACATTTCGTCCGGTCTGGCCAGCATCTTCAACGCGACGACGCCGCTCGTCACGATGCTCCTCGCCGCCGCGGCGCTGCCCGAAGAGCGGTTCACGCCGCCGCGGGTGCTCGGCCTGTCGCTCGGTTTCCTCGGCGTGCTCACGATCGTCGGGGTGTGGCACGGCGTCGACGTCTCGCACCAGCTGACGGCACAGCTCGCCTGCCTGGGCGCTACCACGTGTTACGGCGCCTGCTTCGTCTACATGCGCCGGTTCGTCTCTCCGCGTGGTGTCGACCCGGTCGTCGTCGCGTTCGGTCAGACCGGCTCGGCGACGATCCTGCTCGGCCTGCCGGCGCCCGCGATCGCGACCGCACCGGTGCACCTGGACCTCGCGGTGGTGGCGAGCATGGTGGCGCTCGGCGTCTTCGGGACGGGGATCGCCTATGTCTGGAACGTCCGGATCATCGCGGCCTGGGGCGCGGCCAACGCCTCGGCCGTGACCTACCTCACACCGGTGGTCGGAGTGCTGCTCGGCGTACTGGTGCTGGGTGAGCCGGTGAGCTGGAACCAGCCGGCGGGCGCGGTCCTGATCGTGGTGGGCATCCTCGCGGCGCACGGACGCCTGCGGCGGCGCCAGCCCGAGCCCGAGTTGGCGGCCCGCTAGACACGCCGATGGGGCGGTCGCCGAAGCGGCCGCCCCATCGGGTACTCGGACCTACAGGTACTGACCGGTGTTCGTGGCGGTGTCTATCGCCCGCCCCGAGTCCTGGTTCTTGCCGGTGACGAGCGTGCGGATGTAGACGATCCGCTCGCCCTTCTTGCCGGAGATCCGGGCCCAGTCGTCCGGGTTGGTGGTGTTCGGGAGGTCCTCGTTCTCCGCGAACTCGTCGACGATCGCGTCGAGCAGGTGCTGCACGCGAAGACCGGGCTGCTTGGTCTCCAGCACCGACTTGATCGCCGACTTCTTCGCCCGGTCCACGATGTTCTGGATCATCGCGCCCGAGTTGAAGTCGCGGAAGTACAGGACTTCCTTGTCCCCGTTGGCGTAGGTCACCTCGAGGAACCGGTTCTCGTCGCTCTCCTCGTACATCCGCTCGACCGTGTGCTGGATCATCGCGTCGAACGTCGCCTTGGCGTCGCCGCCGAACTCGGCGAGGTCGTCCGCGTGGATCGGCAGGCCTTCGGCCAGGTACTTGGAGAAGATGTCCTTCGCGCCTTCGGCGTCCGGACGCTCGATCTTGATCTTGACGTCGAGCCGGCCCGGCCGCAGGATCGCCGGGTCGATCATGTCCTCGCGGTTGGAGGCGCCGATGACGATGACGTTCTCCAGGCCTTCGACACCGTCGATCTCCGACAGCAGCTGCGGCACGATCGTGGTTTCGACGTCGGACGAAACGCCCGACCCACGGGTCCGGAAGATCGAGTCCATCTCGTCGAAGAACACGATCACCGGGGTGCCTTCGGAGGCCTTTTCCCGCGCCCGCTGGAAGATCAGGCGGATGTGCCGCTCGGTCTCCCCGACGAACTTGTTGAGCAGCTCGGGACCCTTGATGTTCAGGAAGTAGGACTTCCCGTCCTCGTTCTCGCCCCGGGCCGCGGCCACCTTCTTGGCCAGCGAGTTCGCGACCGCCTTGGCGATGAGCGTCTTGCCGCAGCCCGGCGGGCCGTAGAGCAGGACGCCCTTGGGCGGGCGCAGCTGGTACTCCTGGTACAGGTCGGCGTGCAGGAACGGCAGTTCCACCGCGTCGCGGATCTGCTCGATCTGCCGGGTGAGGCCACCGATGTCCTCGTAGCGGACGTCGGGCACCTCCTCCAGCACCAGGTCCTCGACCTCCGCCTTCGGCACGCGCTCGTACGCGTAGCCGGCCTTGGAGTCGACCAGCAGCGAGTCGCCCGGCTTGAGCGGCTGCTCGGCCAGCAGGTCGGAGAGCAGGACCACCCGCTCCTCGTCCGCGTGCCCGACCACCAGCGCGCGAAGGCTGCCGCCCTCGACGTCGGCAGCGAGCACCTCACGCAACGCGCACACCTCGCCGGTGCGTTCGAAGCCGCCGGCCTCGACCACCGTGAGCGCTTCGTTGAGCCGCAGCGCCTGGCCGCGTCGCAACGAAGAGAGCTCGACCGCGGGCGACACCGACACCCGCATCTTGCGGCCCGCCGTGTAGACGTCCACCGTGTTGTCCTCGTACGCCTCGACGAAGACGCCGTAGCCGGACGGCGGCTGGGCCAGCCGGTCGACCTCCTCACGCAGCGCGAGGAGCTGTCCTCGTGCCTCACGCAGGGTTTCGACCAGTTTGGTGTTGCGTTCGGTGAGCTGGCTCACCCTTTCCGAGGCCTCGGCGAGCCGCTGTTCGAGAACTCGGTTCTGCCGTGGCGAGTCGGTCAGTTTGCGGCGCAGCAGCGCCACTTCCTCCTCGAGAAAACGGATCTGCCGAGCCTGCTCGTCCGCCGTCGTCCCAGCTCCGGATGTTGCTGAAGGGTCGGCCTCCTCGCGCCGACCTCCGGGAAGGTCATGATGCATCGGGCACCTCCTCGGAGTGCTTTTCATTCCACGGTACCGGCGATCACCGACAAGAAAAGGCCTTTCCGGATCACAAGATCGGCGCGTCGCGGTTTCCTCGCCTGGTCCAGCACGGACATTCCCGCAGCGCAAGAGGCCATTTCGGTGCCGTGGCCCCGGCGCGTCGCGGGCCCGTCCGGGCCGGGACGAACCAAGCACGTCGGGAGTACCCGGCCCTCCAGGGCGCCAACCCTGCCCGAGCCGGGCAATTCCGGCCAGTTCCGCCCTAACCGCGCGGCGGGGCGCCCCGATGGCTAGCATCGGGCCGACGTCGGCCGCCTCGAAGGCCGGGTCACCGTCGAAGGAACGCGAGGGGGCACCACCCATGACCTACCCGCCGCAGCAACCGGGCGGCTACGGCCAGCAGCCCGGAGGTTACGGGCAGCAGCCCGGGCCGTACGGCCAGCAGCCCGGCGGCTACCCCCAGAGCGGACCGCAGCCCCAGCCGGGCTACGGCGGCACCCAGCAGTTCGGCCAGCCCGATCCGTACGGGCAGCCGCAGCAGGGCGGTTACCCGCCCCAGACGGGCCCTCAGCCCCAGCAGGGCTACCCGCAGTACGGGCAGCAGCCCCAGCAGGACCAGTGGGGCCAGCCGACGCAGCAGCAGCCGGGCTACGGCGGTTACGACCCGTACGGGGGCGGCGGCTTCGGTGACGCACCGCCGCCCAAGAAGAAGACCGGCCTCATCGTCGGCATCGCGGCCGCCGCGGTGATCCTCGTCGGTGGCGGCGTGACGTGGTTCGTCCTCGCCAACGGCGACGACAACAACACCGCTGCCCCGCCGGCCAGCAGCAGCTCCGCGGCTCCGACGTCCGCGCCGAAGACGTCGGCCTCGAAGCCGAAGACGACCTCGCCGACCAGCCCGTCGACGAAGAGCACCAAGCCCGCGAGCGGCCCCGCACCGGCCGGCAAGGGCAGCTCCCAGGAGCTGTTCGACACGACGATCGACGCCTACAACGCGGGCGACGAGAAGGCGCTGGGCGACACCATCTGCCGGAGCGTCTTCGAGGGCACCACGGGCGACATCCCGAAGGTCACGGTCAAGCTGACCGGCTCGCCGCAGGACACCGGGGACAAGTCCACCGTGCGCTACTCGGCCACGGACGGCAGCAAGACCAAGGTCGGCACGATGTCGGCCCAGAAGGAATCCGGCTTGTGGTGCCTGTCCAACGTCAAGGCGGACGGCTCGTGAGCCCGCGCCTTCGGTGAACCGCGCGCTCGCCGCCGGGCTGGTGCTGCTCGGCGTGGCCGGGGCGGGCGTGGTGCTCGGACTGCTGCTGGTGGCGCCGTCCGGCTCCCCGCCCGCGCCGCCGAGCACGCCCCCGGCGCCCCGGACCACGGCTTCGGCGGCCCCGAGCGCGGTGGACACCGCGGCGGTGAACGTGCTGGCCCGGGCGATCGTCGACGCGATCACGGCCCACGACTCGGCGGCGTTCGGCAAGCTGACGTGCCGCCCGCAGACCGCGGACGCCCTGGGCCGGCTGCAGCGGATGTGGGACGCGGCGGGCCCGGTGAAGGTGACGTTGAAGGAGCCACCGGAGGTCCGCGGCGAGTCCGCGACGGCGAAGGTGCACGTCGAAGCCGCGGGTGGGACCAAGGACACGCCCTTCCCGCTGCACAAGGAGAACGGGCGGTGGTGCGTGCCGGGCTGAGGGGCCGGTCGGCGCCGGGCAGATCCGCGTCCCGCAGGATGGTGCCGCTCAGCGTTGCGCCGGTGAGGTCTCGCTAGCCCTTGCCCTTCGCGGGCCGCCGGGACACGCGTGGCGAAACCGTCCCGTCGGCGAGCCGGCGGGCGGTGAGCAGGAACGCCGTGTGCGCGACCATCCGGTGGTCCGGGCGCACCGCCAGCCCCACCACGTGCCACGGCCGCATCAGCGTTTCCCACGATTCGGGCTCGGTCCAGCACTGCTGCTCGCGCAGCGACTCCGTCACGCGGGACAGCTGCGTCACCGTCGCCACGTACACCGTCAGCACCCCGCCCGGCACCAGGTGCGCCGCCACGTTCGGCAGCTGGTCCCACGGGGCCAGCATGTCCAGCACGACCCGGTCGACCTCGCCCTCGTGGGTCGCCAGGTCCGCCACCGTCAGCGACCAGTTCGCCGGCTTCTCGCCGAAGAACTTCACGACGTTGTGCTCGGCGTGCACCGCGTGGTCGTCACGGATCTCGTACGAGCTCACGTGCCCTTCGGAGCCCACCGCGCGCAGCAGCGAACACGTCAGCGCGCCCGAACCCGCGCCGGCCTCGAGCACGCGGGCGCCCGGGAAGATGTCGCCCCACATCACGATCTGCGCGGCGTCCTTCGGGTAGATCACCTGCGCGCCGCGCGGCATCGAGAGGACGTAGTCCGGCAGCAGCGGGCGCAGGGCGAGGTACGTCGACCCGCCCGCCGACGTCACCACCGAGCCCTCGGGCCGGCCGATGAGGTCGTCGTGGGCGAGCGCGCCGCGGTGGGTGTGGTACTCCCCGCCGTCGGCCAGCGTCAAGGTGTAGTGCCGCCCCTTCGAGTCGGTCAACTGCACCCGATCACCCGCGCGAAACGGTCCGCTGACCGACAACACTTCCTCCTGTACCCCGAATGGCCGACGACAGATCTTCGCAGGCCGTCCGGGGCGCGCCCTCAGCGGGTACGGCGGTTCAGCGCGGCACGCAGGTCGTCCCGGCGCAGCACGCCCGCCGGGCGCCCCTCGTCGTCGACGACGAGGAACTGCCACGCCGGGGTCTCGCGGACGCGCTCGACGACGTCCTCCCCCGGTTCCGAGGCCAGCAGGACGGTTTCGGCGCGGATCGGCTCCGCCGCGAGCTCGGCGGGAGCGTGCGGCGAAGTGGCCGCGAGGCGCTCCGCCGCGCCGGTGTCGAGCAGCCCGGCCGCGACGCCGTCCGCGCGGACGAGCACCACGCCCCGGCCCGCCGACGCCGCGAGCGCGTCCGACACCGGGCTTTCGGCGGGCAGCTGCAGCACCGGCCGCACCAGCTCGGTGAGGTCCAGACCTTCCGGCCAGGTGCGACGCGATTCGGCCCGCAGCTCCGAACGCGCGCCGAGGATGACGAACCACGCCGTGACGACGCAGACGCCCAGGCGCAGCCACCGGTCCGGGCTGCCGGTCGCCAGTCCCCACAGGGCCCACACGAGCAGGCCCGCGGCCACGACCGCACCGCCGGCGACCGCGGCGCGTGTGCCTTTCGCGCGGATCCCGGTGGCCGCCCAGACGCCGGCGCGGACCAGCCGCCCGCCGTCGAGGGGCAGGCCGGGCAGGAGGTTGAAGACGCCGACGGCGAGGTTCGCCACCGCGCATTCGGCCACCAGCATCCAGACCGCGCCCTCCGGCGGGACGGCGAACATCAGCAGGCCGCAGAACCCGCCCAGCAGCAGCGACACCGCCGGGCCCGCCGCAGCGACCAGGCCCTCGTGCACCGGCCGCTTTGGCGTCCGGGCCACTTCGGACAGCCCGCCGAGCAGGAACAGGCGCACCCGCCGCACCGGGATCCCCAACCGCAGCGCGGCCACGCAGTGCCCGAGCTCGTGCGCCAGCACCGACAGGCCCAGCAGCAGCGCGAACGCGCCGGCCAGCAGCCACGAGGTCAGGGAAGAGGCGTCCGGCAGCAGCCGCCCGACCAGCGGCGCGTAGAGCACGACGACGATCAGCGACCCGATCCACCAGGACGGCGCCAGCAGCACGGGCACGCCGGCGACCCGGAACAGCTGGAGCCCGCCGTCCGCGAGGACGGCCTGCCGGGTGCCCCCGGTGCCCTGTTCACTGGTCGCGGCCATGCGGGAGAGCCTAGAGCCCCCGGTGTGGGGAGCGGGTGATCCGGTCCGGGTGGTGTCGCCCACGGCGAGGAGCGCCCCAATGTGGCCTTGGTTGCGTCTGACGCACCCAATGTGGCCTTCGGTGCGTCTGACGCACCGAAGGCCACATTGGGGCGCTTGGGCGGTGGGACCCGGGCCGGGCGTTGCGACCGCCGGCAGCACTCCCGCCATGCGCCGCCGCTGCCGGCGCGGTCGCCGCCGGCGGTTTTGAATGAGTCGTTCAGGACCGCCGACGTCCTGAATGAGTCATTCAGGACCGCGGCCGGGCGGCGGGAGCGGGTGCCGGGCGTTGCGGTCGCCGGAACTGTCGTACCCCGGCGTTACGCTCTGCCCATGCCCGACGCCGACACCGTCACCACGGATCCCCCAGCAGCCACCGCCGTCGCCACCGAGGTGCGGCGGCGGCCCGCGCTGTCGCCGTCGAGGGCCAGCGACTTCAAGCAGTGCCCGCTGCTCTACCGGTTCCGCGCGGTCGACCGGCTGCCGGAGGTCCCGACCAAGGCCCAGCTGCGCGGCACGCTCGTGCACTCGGTGCTGGAGCGGCTGTTCGCGCTGCCGGCCGCCGAGCGCGTCCCGGCCCAGGCGAAGGAACTGCTCGGCCCGGCGTGGACGGACCTCTCCGCGGACCGTCCGGAGTGGACCGAACTGTTCGACGGCGAAAAGCCCGACGACCACGCGGACTGGCTGCGGTCGGCCGAAAAACTCCTCGACGCCTACTTCGACCTGGAAGACCCGCGGCGGCTCGAACCCGAGGCCTGCGAGCTGCACGTCGAAATCGAGCTCGGCTCCGGCGTGCTGCTGCGCGGCTACATCGACCGCCTCGACGTCGCGCCGACCGGGGAAATCCGGGTCGTCGACTACAAGACCGGCGCCGCGCCGCGCGAAATCGGCGAGGCGAAGGCGATGTTCCAGATGAAGTTCTACGCCGTCGTGCTGTGGCGGCTGCGCGGGATCGTGCCGCGCCAGCTGAAACTCATGTACCTCACCGACGGCCAATCGCTGGCCTACACACCCGACGAAGCCGAACTGCTGCGCTTCGAGCGCACCCTCGAAGCCATCTGGCAGGCCATCCTCAAGGCCGGCAAGACCGGCGACTTCCGCGCGAACAAGAGCAAGCTGTGCAACTGGTGCGACCACCAGGCGCACTGCCCCGAGTACGGCGGCACGCCGCCCGACTACCCCGGCTGGCCGGAGCCCGACGCGGGCGACGAGACGCCGCTGGACCGGGCCGACTGATGGCCGACGCGTTCTACGTCCCCCTCGGCGAAGGCCGCTACTCCGCGACCGCGCACACGGCCGGGCCGTGGTCCTCGGACTCGCAGCACTTCGGCCCGCCCTCGGCGTTGCTGGTGCGCGCACTCGAAAATGTCGAACAGGCCCACCCGGCGGAACTCGCGCGGGTGACCGTCGAAATCCTCGGCCCGGCACCGGTCGCCGACCTCGCCGTGCGGGCCCGGGTCGAGCGGCCGGGCCGGTCGGTGGAGCTGCTGCAGGCCGAGCTGGCGAGCACGGACCGCGTCGTGGCCCGGGCTTCGGCGTGGCGCATCGCGACGTCCGACACGACCGAAGCCGCCACCGACGCCGGGCCGCTGATGCCGGCACCGGACACCGTGACGGAGTCGCCGTGGCCGGAGGGCTGGCAGGCCGGTTACCTCGACGCCGTCGAGTGGCGCGCGGTGCGCGGCGGCATGGACGTGCCCGGGCCGGCGGCCGTCTGGGCCCGCCAGCGCGTCCCGCTGGTCGACGGCGAGGAGCCGAGCGGGCTGCAGCGGCTGTTCACCGTCGCCGACTCCGGCAACGGCGTGTCGAACTTCCTCGACCCGCGCCGGTGGTGGTTCATCAACTCCGAGCTGACCGTCCACCTGCGGCGGGTGCCCGAAGGCGAGTGGATCGGCCTCGACGCGGTCACGCTGGTCGGCAAGCACGGCATCGGCACCGCGACCAGCATCCTGCACGACTCGGGCGGCCCGGTGGCCACCGGCGCGCAGGCGCTCATGGTGCGACCGCGACAGGCCGGGGGCGGATAGCCACCCACAACGGGCCCGCATCCAATAACCTTCGCGGAACGACCGACTTGAGGAGCGCTCCGGCATGCAGATCACCTCGGTGGTCAACCAGAAAGGCGGGGTCGGCAAGACCTCACTGAGCGTCGGCACCGCGGCCGCCCTGGCCGAGCGGGGCCGGCGCGTGCTGCTCGTCGACCTCGACCCGCAGGGCCACGCGACGACCGAGATGCTCGGCCTGTCCGAGGTCCGCGGAGACACGCCGACCTTGGCGAAAGCGCTGGCCAAGACGTGGAAGGGCCCGATCGAGGAGCTCGTCGTCCCGCACCCGCGCAGCAACCTCGGCAAGGGCGGCGCGCTCGACGTCGTGCCGACGTCGCCGGGGATGTTCGACCTGATCCGGCGGCTCGACTCGTTCCGCGTTCCCGGCTGGCAGCTGGCCCGGGTCATCCAGTTCGCCAACTACGACCACTGCGTCATCGACTGCCCGCCGGCGCTGGACGTGCTGACGAACAACGCGCTGGCGGCCTCGCACGGCATCCTGGTGCCGGTGCAGCCGGACAAGACGAGCATCCGCGCGCTGCGGCTGCTGGCCGACCAGGTGCGGTACGTGGAGCAGACCGTCGGGCGGCAGCCGCTGTCGTGGTTCGGCCTGGTGCCGAGCCTCTACCGGCGCCCGATCTCGCACTACGCGGCCGCGGCGCTGCAGGAGATGTACGAGTTCGGCATCCCGATGCTGTCGCACCTGCCGCTGGGTGTGGTGATGAACGAGGCGGCGGCGCACGGGGTCCCGGTGACGACGTACGCGCCGGAGACGCTGCAAGCGCTGTCTTTCCGCGAGATCGCGGGCACGCTGGACAGCTACCTGGAGCAGAACCAGGCCCCCGCGGTGGTCCCGGCGGACGAGGAGTTCGTCTTCGAGGACTTCATCTCGGAGGTCGCGGTGGCCCGCAACGTCAACGACAACGGCGCCCGCAAGGGTCTCTACGACCTGCTGCCGAAGAAGCCGAACCGTCCCCGGTCGTGAGTGTTCAGGGCGGTCGGAACCGCCCTGAACACTCACGGGGTCACAAGCGGCAGGAGCGGATGTCCGACGCCAGGATCGCCTTGGCGCCGACCTCGGCCAGCTCGTCCATGATGAGGTTGACCTTCTTGCGCGACACCATCGCGCGCACGGCGACCCAGTCGTCGTCGGCGAGCGGCGCCACCGTCGGCGACTCGAGACCCGGCGTGATGGCGATCGCCTTCTCCACCAGCGTCCGCGGGCAGTCGTAGTCCAGCATCAGGTACTGCTGCGCGAACACGACCCCGCGCAGGCGCGCGGCCAGCTGCGACTTCGCCTTGCTTTCCGGCGTGCCGCGACGCTGCAGCAGCACCGCTTCCGACACGCAGATCGGGTCGCCGAACGCGACCAGGTTGTTCTGCCTCAGCGAGCGGCCGGACTCGACGACGTCCGCGATCGCGTCCGCCACACCCAGCTGGATCGAGATCTCGACCGCGCCGTCGAGGCGGATCACCTCGGCCTCGACGCCGTGGCGAGCGAGGTCGTCGCGGACCAGCCGCGGGTACGACGTCGCCAGCCGCTTGCCGTGCAGGTCGGCCGGCTTCCACTCGCGGCCGGCCGGGGCGGCGTAGCGGAACGTCGAACCGCCGAAGCCGAGCGCCTGGATCTCCTCCACCGGCGCGCCGGAGTCGAGCGCCAGGTCCCGGCCGGTGATGCCGAGGTCGAGGTCGCCGGAGCCGACGTAGATCGCGATGTCCTTGGGACGCAGGAAGAAGAACTCGACCTCGTTGACGTGGTCGAGCACGGTCAGGTCGCGCTGCTCATGCCGCTTCCGGTAGCCCGCCTCGCCGAGCATCTCCGTCGCCGCGGCGGCGAGGGCTCCCTTGTTCGGCACGGCAACACGCAGCATTTCGCTTCTCTCCTCGTATCTTCGAGCGACCCGTCACAGGTAGCGGTAGACGTCCTCGGTCGACAGGCCGCGGCCGAGCATCAGCACCTGCACCCGGTACAGCAGCTGGGAGATCTCCTCGGCGAGACGGTCGTCGGACTCGTGCTCGGCCGCGATCCACACCTCGCCGGCTTCCTCGAGCACTTTCTTGCCCTGGGCGTGCACCCCGGCGTCGAGGGCGACGACGGTGCCGGACCCGTCGGGACGGGTACGCGCGCGCTCGGCAAGCTCCGCGAACAGCTCATCGAAGGTCTTCACGGTCTGCAGATCCTTCCACCCCGGGCCCCGCGGTGCCGCTCCGCCCCGCCGCGGATGCCGCCGATCTCACACCGAAGTGGACATGAACTCCCGAGGACTGGGACGGCGTTCGAAGTCGAGGAGGTACCGCTTCCGCTCCAGGCCGCCGCCGTACCCGGTCAGCGAACCCGCCGAACCGAGCACCCGGTGGCACGGCACGATGATCGAAACCGGGTTCTTGCCGTTGGCCAGGCCCACGGCCCGCGCGGCCGCCGGCTTGCCGAGCAGCTGCGCGAGTTCGCCGTAGGACGCGGTTTCGCCGTACGGGATGTCGAGCAGCGCCGCCCAGACCGACCGCTGGAACGGCGTGCCCCGGAAGGCCAGCGGGAGGTCGAACTCCCGGCGCTGCCCGGCGAAGTACTCCTTCAGCTGGGTTTCGGCGAGCGCGAAGACCTCGACGGCGCCGGGCGAGCCGAACGTCGCCTCGGCCGGGCGGTGGCGCTGTTCGTGCATGTACAGCCCGCAGAGCGCGTCGCCCTCGGCGACCAGCGTCAACGGGCCGCAGGGACTGTCGACGACCGTGTGGGAACGCACGGGACCTCCTAGGCGGCGGGCATCCGGTTGATCGCGTGGTCACCGGTGGCCCACAGGTGCTGGGTGGCGTAGGCGCGCCACGGGCGCCACGCCACGGACCGGGCGACGACGGCGGCCTGGCCGCCGAGGCCGAGCGTCTCCGCCGCGTACTTGATGCCGAGGTCGGTGGGCAGGAACGCGTCGGGGTCGCCGAGGGCCCGCATCGCGATGCTCTCGACCGTCCACGGGCCGAAGCCGGGCAACGCGGTCAGCGCCGCGCGCGTCCCGGCCCAGTCGCTGCCCGCGCCGAGGTCGAGGCCGTCCGTCAGCGCTTCGACCAGCGCGAGCAGCGTCCGACGGCGAGAGCGCGGCATCGCCAGGGTCTCCGGGTCCAGCGAAGCGAGCGCGTCCGGCGACGGAAACAGGTGCGTCAGCCCGCCCTCCGGGTCGTCGATCGGTTCACCGTGGGCCACAACGAGCCGGGCCGCGTGGGTGCGGGCCGCCGCGGTCGAAACCTGCTGGCCCAGCACGGCCCGCACGGCGAACTCGGCGCCGTCGACCGTGCGCGGCACCCGGCGCCCCGGCGCGGCCGCCACCAGCGGCGCGAGCAGCGGGTCGCCGGCGAGCTGGTCGTCGACGGCGACCGGGTCGGCGTCGAGGTCGAGCAAGCGGCGGCAGCGGCTGGTCGCCGTGGGCAGGTCCCGCAGGTCGGTCAGCGTCAGCCGGCAGGCGATGTACCCGTCTTCCGGCCGCAGCGCGGCGACGCCGTGGCCGTGCGGCAGCCGCAGGGTCCGGCGGTAGGCGCCGTCGCGCCACTCCTCGACACCCGGCACGCCGGTGGCGACGAGGTGGCCGAACAGGTTGTCCGGGCAGAGCGGCTTGCGGTAGGGCAGCCGCAGCGGGATCGCGCCCGCGGTTGCCGACGGCTTGCCCTTCGCCCGCTGCCGCAGTTCGGTCGGCGAGAGGGCGAACACCTCGCGGACGGTGTCGTTGAACGCCCGGATGCTGCCGAACCCGGCGGCCAGCGCCAGCTCGGCCATCGGCAGGGTGGTCGTCTCGATCAGCGTCCGCGCGGTCTGCGCGCGCTGGGCCCGGGCCAGCGCCAGAGGACCGGCGCCGACCTCGGCGAACACCTGGCGCTGGACCTGCCGGACGCTGTAGCCGAGCCGGTCGGCGAGGCCTTGGACGCCGTCGGTGTCGACGACGCCGTCGGCGATCAGCCGCATGGCGCGCGCGACCAGGTCGGCGCGCTCGTTCCACAGCGGCGAGCCGGGGCTGGCGTCCGGGCGGCAGCGCTTGCAGGCGCGGAACCCGGCCTGCTGCGCGGCCGCCGCGCTCGGGTAGAAGCTCATGTTCTTCGGCTTCGGCGGCACCACCGGGCAGCTGGGCCGGCAGTAGATCTTCGTCGTCAGGACGGCGGTGTAGAACCACCCGTCGAAGCGGGCGTCCTTCGCTTGCACGGCCCGCACGCACCGCTCGAAATCTTCGTGCACGCCGTCCAGCATCGCCGAGCGCGACGACGACGGCTAGCGGAAATGCGACATGGGCGTTCAGCCCAGCAGGGCCGCCAGCGCCGCCACGTCGACGCCGACGAGCGAGTCGCGGAACACGCGCCGCTCCCCCGGCTCGACCGGGACGTCGTTCGGGATGACCAGGACCGTGCAGCCCGCCGCGACGGCCGACGCCGTGCCGGGCGGCGAGTCCTCGACCGCGACGCACCGCGCCGGGTCGACGCCGAGCAGCTCCGCTCCCTTGAGGTACGGGCGCGGGTGCGGCTTGTTGAGGCCTTCGACCTCGTCGCCGCACACCGTGACGTCGAAGAACTCCCGCCCGATCGTGTTCAGCGCCAGCTCGGTCAGGTCCCGCTCGGTCGAGGTGACGAGGGCCGAGCGCACGCCCGCCGCGCGCACCGCCGTCAGGGCTTCGCGGGCACCGGGGCGCCACGGCAGCTCGTCGTCGAACAGGCCGGCGGTGCGGCGGCGGATCTCCTCGCCGGTCGAAGCGACCGCTTCGGGGGTGACCGGACGGCCGACGACTTCCAGGAGGTACGCCGAGGTGTCGTCCATGTTGGACCCGACGAGGGTCATCCGCTGCTCTTCGGAAAGCCTGCCGCCGAGCCATTCCGCCGTCTCGTAGAGGGCGATGTCCCACAGCTTCTCGGAATCGACGAGCGTGCCGTCCATGTCCCACAACACGGCGCCCAGTCCGTCCACAGTGGATTCTCCCTCAGGTGTTGAAGTACTTCGCTTCGGGGTGGTGGCAGACGATCGCGTCGGTCGACTGCTCGGGGTGCAGCTGGTACTCCTCGGACAGCTTCACGCCGATGCGGCCCGGCTCGAGGAGAGCGACGATCTTCGCCCGGTCCTCGAGATCGGGACAGGCGCCGTAGCCCAGTGAGAACCGTGCTCCACGGTAGCCGAGCTTGAAGAACTCCTCGACGTCGTCGGGGTCCTCTGAGGCGACCGCCACACCGCCGGGGAAGGTCAGCTCGCCGCGGATGCGGCAGTGCCAGTACTCGGCGAGTGCCTCGGTGAGCTGGACGCCGAGGCCGTGCACCTCGAGGTAGTCGCGGTAGGCGTCGGCGGCGAACAGCTCGTTCGCGTAGTCGGCGATCGGCTGGCCCATGGTCACGACCGTGAACGGCACGACGTCCACCTCGCCGGACTCGCGCGGGCGGTAGAAGTCGGCCAGGCAGAGCCGCCGGTCGCGGCGCTGGCGCGGGAAGGTGAACCGCAGCCGCTCCGGCGCGTCCGGCTCCGGCTCGGTGAGCACGACCAGGTCGTCGCCCTCGGCGACGCACGGGAAGTAGCCGTAGACGACGGCCGCGTGCGTCAGGACGCCGTCGGCGGTCAGCCGGTCGAGCCAGTACCGCAGCCGCGGCCGGCCTTCGGACTCGACGAGCTCGTCGTACGTCGGGCCGGCGCCGCCGCGGGCGCCCTTGAGACCCCACTGCCCCATGAAGGTCGCGCGCTCGTCGAGCATGGCGGCGTAGTCGGCGAGGGCGACGCCCTTGACCACGCGCGAACCCCAGAACGGCGGGGCCGGCAGCGGGACGTCGGTGGCGACGTCCGAGCGCGCGGCCGGCGGCCCTTCGAGGGCTTCTTCCTCGGCCTTGCGGGCTTTCCGCGCCTCGGCGATCCGCAGCGAGCGTTCGCGGCGTTCCTTGCGCTCCAGGCGCTTCTGCTCCGCGTCGGCGTCGACCAGCGGCGACTCGCCGCGCTTGGCGGCCATGATCGCGTCCATCAGCCGCAGGCCCTCGAAGGCGTCCCGCGCGTAGCGGACGTCGCCGAAGTACAGCTCGGTGAGGTCGTTCTCGACGTAGGACCGGGTCAGCGCCGCGCCGCCGAGCAGCACCGGCCAGCGCGCGGAGACGCCCCGGGAGTTCATCTCCTGGAGGTTCTCCTTCATGATCACCGTCGACTTGACCAGCAGCCCGGACATCCCGATCGCGTCGGCGCCGTGCTCCTCGGCCGCGTCCAGGATCGTCGTGATCGGCTGCTTGATGCCGAGGTTGACGACCTCGTAGCCGTTGTTGGACAGGATGATGTCGACGAGGTTCTTGCCGATGTCGTGCACGTCGCCGCGGACGGTGGCGAGCACGATCCGGCCCTTGCCGGAGTCGTCGTCCTTCTCCATGTGCGGTTCGAGGTGGGCGACGGCGGCCTTCATCACCTCGGCGGACTGCAGGACGAACGGCAGCTGCATCTGTCCGGAGCCGAACAGCTCGCCGACGGTCTTCATGCCCGACAGCAGCGTGTCGTTGATGATCTGCAACGCGGGCCGCTGCTCCAGGGCCGCGTCGAGGTCGCCGGTGAGCCCGTTGCGCTCGCCGTCGACGATCCGGCGTTCGAGGCGTTCGAACAGCGGCAGCGCGGCCAGCTCTTCGGCCCGCGAGGCCTTGGAGGAGGCGGCGCTGACGCCCTCGAACAGGGCCATCAGCTCCTGCAGCGGGTCGTAGCCTTCGCGGCGGCGGTCGTAAACGAGGTCCAGGGCCACCGCGCGCTGGTCGTCGGGGATGCGCGCCATCGGCAGGATCTTCGACGCGTGCACGATCGCGGTGTCCAGTCCGGCTTGGACGCACTCGTGCAGGAACACGGAGTTGAGCACCTGCCGTGCGGCCGGGTTGAGGCCGAAGGAGATGTTGGACAGGCCGAGCGTGGTCTGGACGTCGGGGTGACGGCGCTTGATCTCGCGGATGGCCTCGATGGTTTCGATGCCGTCGCGGCGGGATTCCTCCTGGCCGGTGGCGATGGTGAAGGTGAGGGCGTCGATGATGACGTCGGCGGTGTGCAACCCCCACTTGCCGGTGATGTCCTCGATGAGCCGGGTGGCGATGTCGGCCTTCTTCGTGGCGGTGCGAGCTTGGCCTTCCTCGTCGATGGTCAGGGCGACGACCGCGGCGCCGTACTCGCTGACCAGGTCCATGACCTGGGTGAAGCGGGATTCCGGGCCGTCGCCGTCCTCGTAGTTGACGGAGTTGACCGCGCAGCGGCCGCCGAGGCGCTGCAGGCCCGCGCGCAGCACCGGGACCTCGGTGGAGTCGAGCATGATCGGCAGTGTCGACGCGGTGGCCAGGCGCCCGGCCAGCTCGGCCATGTCGGCGGTGCCGTCGCGGCCGACGTAGTCGACGCAGAGGTCCAGGAGGTGGGCGCCGTCGCGGGTCTGTTCGCGGGCGATCTCGACGCAGTCGTCCCAGCGGCCTTCCAGCATCGCGGTGCGGAACGCCTTCGAGCCGTTGGCGTTGGTCCGCTCGCCGATCATCAGCACGCTGGCGTCCTGCTTGAACGGCACCGCCTGGTACAGCGAGGCCACGCCGGGCTCGGGCCGGGGCCGGCGGGGCACCGGCGCGGTGTCGGCGACGGCGGCGGCGAGCTGCCGGATGTGCTCGTCGGTCGTGCCGCAGCAGCCGCCGACCAGGCCGACGCCGAACTCGCGGACGAACCCGGTGAGCGCCTCGACGAGGGCTTCCGGGCCGAGCGGGTAGACCGCGCCGTTCGGGCCGAGCTCCGGCAGGCCGGCGTTCGGCATCACCGACAGCGGGACGCGGGCGTGCTTGGCCAGTTGCCGCAGGTGCTCGCTCATCTCGGCCGGGCCGGTGGCGCAGTTGAGGCCGATGACGTCGATGCCGAGCGGCTCCAGGGCGGCCAGCGCCGCGCCGACCTCGGTGCCGAGCAGCATCGTGCCGGTCGTTTCGACGGTGATCGAAGCGAGGATCGGCACCTGGCGGCCCTCGGCGGCCATCGCCCGCTTCGCGCCGATGATCGACGCCTTCGTCTGGAGGATGTCCTGGGTGGTCTCGACGATCACCGCGTCGACGCCGCCGGCCAGCAGGCCGCGGACCTCTTCGCAGTAGGCGTCACGCAGCGTGGTGAACGGCGCGTGACCGAGCGTCGGCAGCTTGGTGCCCGGGCCGGCCGAGCCGAGGACGAACCGCGGGCGGTCCGGCGTCGCGAACTCGTCGGCGGTCTCGCGGGCCAGCCGCGCGCCGGCTTCGGCGAGCTCGAAGATCCGCTCGGTGATGTCGTATTCGGCGAAGTTGGCGAAATTGGCCCCGAAAGTGTTCGTTTCGACGGCGTCGGCGCCTGCCTCGAGGTAGCCCCGGTGCACCGAGCGGACCACGTCCGGCCGGGTGACGTTGAGGATCTCGTTGCAGCCTTCGAGGCCGGCGAAGTCGGCCAGGCTGAGGTCGTGGGCCTGCAGCGCGGTGCCCATGGCGCCGTCGGCCACCAGAACGCGCGAGCGCAGGGCTTCGAGGAAGGGCGACGACAGGCGGTCGGACATGCTGAACAGGGTAAGGCCGGTGGTCGTAGGCTGGTCCGGTGAGTGAGCCCGTCGACGAGACCCCGCGGCCGCCCGGCGACCGCCCCGAACCCACCCGTCCGCTGATGGTCGTCGCCTTCGAAGGCTGGAACGACGCCGGCGACGCGGCCAGCCGCGCGGTGGAGCACCTGCAGCTGAACTGGGACGCCACGCCCCTGGCCGAACTGGAGCCCGACGACTACTACGACTTCCAGGTCAGCCGCCCGACCGTCCGGATGGTGGACGGCGTCACTCGACGGGTGGACTGGCCGACGACAACGCTGTCGGTGTGCCGCCCCGACGGGTTCGACCGCGACGTGGTCCTCGTGCAGGGTCCCGAGCCGAACATGCGCTGGCGCGCCTTCTGCGCCGAGCTGCTGGAGCACATCAAGCAGCTCGACGTCGCGACCGTGGTGACGCTGGGCGCGCTGCTCGCCGACACCGCGCACACGCGGCCGGTCCCGGTCACCGGGACGGCCTACGACAAGGACACCGCGTCGCTCTACGGGCTCGACCTGAACAACTACCAGGGCCCGAGCGGCATCGTCGGGATCCTGCAGGACTACTGCGTGCAGGCGGGCATCCCGGCCGTGTCGATCTGGGCCGCGGTGCCGCACTACGTGTCGCACCCGCCGTCCCCGAAGGCGACGCTGGCGCTGCTGCACAAGCTGGAGGACATCCTCGACGTCGAAATCCCGCTGGGCGCGCTGCCGGAGCAGTCCGAGGAGTGGCAGCGCACGGTCAGCGAGATGGCCGACGAGGACGAGGAGATCAGCGAGTACGTCCGCAGCCTCGAGGAGCGCGGCGACGCGCAGATCGAGGTCGCCGAGCAGGACGTCAGCGGGGACAAGATCGCCGCCGAGTTCGAGCGCTACCTGCGCCGCCGCGGCCGAGGCGGCGGACAGGAAGGCTTCGGCCTGCGCTGAGCGCTAGTTCAGCCAGTTGGTGGCGAACGCCCGCGCGGGGTTCGCCACCAGCACGGCCGTGACGACGTCGCCGCCGAGCAGTTTCGCCAGCCGCGGCGCCAGCGTCGTGAGCAGGTACGACGCTCCCGGCTGGTGCCGGGCCGCCGCGGTCGTCGTGTCGCCGCCCAGCAGGATCCGGCCGCCGTGCCCGGCTTCGACGAGTGCTTCGAGGCCGTCGAACAGCCGCGAGTCGGTGGCGTGGTTGGCCCGCGACGGGCCGTCGAACCCGAGGAAGACGCCGGTCCCGGCGATCTCCCGCTGCAGCCGCGGGTCCGGGTTCCGGTTGAGGTGCCCGAGAATCACCTTTTCCGGTGAAACGTTCAGCGTGCCGCACAGCAGTTCGACCGTCTCCAGGGCCGCGGTGCCGAGTTCGAGGTGCACGGCGATCGGCGCGCCGGTCTCCTGGTGGGCGACCGCGGCGGCGGTCATCGTCAGCCGGGCGTGGGCGTCGATCGTGTGGAACGCGCCGGCCACCTTGATCAGCCCGGCGCGCGGGGTGGTACCCCCGGTCAGGTCTTCGACGAAGACAGCGACCAGTCCGTCGACGAACTGGCTCAGCGCGGCGGGCGCGTAGTGCTCGGCGCGGTGCAGGCCGGTGGCACCGACGAGGTGCACGCCCGTCTCCCGCGAGAGCCGGGCGAGGTCTGGCATCCGGCGGCCGAGCCCGTGCGGCGTCCACTGGACGAGGGCCGCGCCGCCCGCCGCCTTGAAGTGGAGCAGTTGCTCCATGGCGGCTTCCGGGTCGTCGAGTTCCTGTCCGGGCAACAGTCTCGAGGCGAAGAAGAGGTGGTCGTGCGCGTTCGTCGCACCGAGTCCGGCCGGATCGATGTCGCCCAGCACCGTGCGGACCTTGGGTTCCCCAGTCACGACGGCGATTGTAACGCCTGAGCCGTTACGATGGCGAGGTGTCCGAAGACTTCCGCCTCGACATGGGCGCACCCTGGCTGAACCTGCTGGCCACCCGCGGCCGCCACTTCGGCACTCAGCCGATCGAGCGCCTGCCGAGCGCGGACCGGCTGCGGGAGTGGCTCGCGCTCTCCGAACTGACCCCGCTCGCCCCGGTCACGGACGCCGACCTCGACCGGGCCCGCGAACTCCGCGAGGCGCTGCGGCCCCTGGCGCTGGGCGCAGTCGACGACCTCGCGCCGTCGGCGGAGCAGGTTCGAGCCCTGGCGGAGGTGCTCGCTCCGGAGCCGGTGCACCTCGCGGCCCTCGACCGGCTGCACCGGAGCGCCCCGCCGACCGCCGCGGCCGCCTTCGCCCGGCTGGCGCACCAGGCCGCGGACTGGCTCACCGGACCGCTGCGGCACGACCTGCGCGCGTGCCCGGAGCAGGACTGCCGCGGCGTGTTCGCCGACCCGGGCGGCCGGCGGCGCTGGTGTCCGTCGCCGGCGTGCGCCAGCCGAGGCCGGGTGCGCGCACTCAGGGAACGGCGACGCGGGGAGTCATGACGGCCGCGGACTCACGACGGCCACAGGATCCGCCGCATCGCCACCGCGCCGCGCGCCCGTTTCCGCCACTCACGCGGGTAGCCCAGCGAAACCTCCTCGAAGCGCACCCCGTCCGCCTCCGTCGTGCGCGGGATGTGCAGGTGGCCGTACACCGCGATCTCCGCGCGGTAGCGCACGTGCCAGTCCTCGGTCTTCGTCGTGCCGCACCACAGCGCGAACTCCGGCCAGTACAGCGGGGCCGTCGGGTGGCGGTGCAGCGGCCAGTGCGACATCAGGATGGTGCCGTGGGCGGCCGGGATCGCGTCGAGGCGCTCGGTGCTGATCTTGAGCCGGTCCTCGCACCAGGCCTGGCGGCTCGGGTACGGGTCCGGGTGCAGGAAGTACTCGTCGGTGCAGACCACGCCGGCGGCCCGGGCCTGGGTGAGGGCTTCCTCCAGGGACTTGCCCTCGGCCTCCGGAGTCCGCCAGCTGTAGTCGTAGAGCAGGAACAGCGGCGCGATGGTCAGCGGCCGCGCGCCGTGGCGCCAGACCGGGTAGTCGTCCTCCGGCGTCAGGACGCCGAGCTTGCGGCACTCCTCGACGAGGTACTCGTAGCGGGCCTGTCCGCGCAGCTGGCACGGGTCGCCGTTCGTCGTCCACAGTTCGTGGTTGCCCGGCACCCAGACGACCTTCGCGAACCGCTCGCTCAGGGTCTTCAAGGTCCCGATGGTGGCTTCGGCCCGCTCGGCGACGTCCCCGGCCACGAGCAGCCAGTCTTCGGGCGTCTCCGGGACGACCGAGTCGAGGATCGGGCCGTTGCCCTCGTGGGTCACGTGGAGGTCGCTGGTCGCGAAGAGGTGCGGCACCCCTCCACCGTAACCACCGCGGTGGCGGGTTCTTCGCGAAACCTGCGGATTACGGGTGGTTTCCGCGCCAGCACGATGATCGCCGCCAGCACGTAGACCCCCGCCTGGACGTTCAGCAGCACCGCCAGCCCGGTCGTCGCGACCAGCGCCCCGGCCAGCAGCGCCCCGGCGGTCGTGCCCAGCGCGATCGCCGCGAACGCCGTGCTCAGGACCCGTCCGGCCCGCTCGGGCGCGACCGCGCTCTGGATCTCCGAGAGCACGCCCGCCCCGACGGCCACCCCCGGCGCGCCGACCACGACGAACAGCCCGACGTACACCCCTAGCGCCGTCGTGACGGCGGCCAGGTTCCAGATGACGGCCGACAGCAGGCCCAGCGCGAGCGCGCCCCAGCCGAGCAGCGCCGCCGGCGCCACCCGCCGGGCCACCGTGGCCAGCGCGAACCCGGCGGCCAGTCCCCCGATCGCCTGCACGCCCCGCAGCAGGCCCGCGTCGGCTTCGCTGCCGCCCAGCACGTCGAGGACGTACACGACGAACAGCACCAGGAACATCCCCTGCGCCAGCGACGTGACCACCAGCGCGAGCCCCGTGCGCCGCAGGCGGTGGTTGCGCGTGAGCTCGCGCAGGCCGTCCAGCCAGGCCCGCACCACCGGTTCGGGCGCGGCGGCCGGCGCGGGCGCGCTCACCCGGCGGAACGGCTTGGCCAGCAACGCCGCCGCCACCGCCAACACCGCCAGGTAGCCGGTCATGACGTGCGAGAGTCCGCCGGACCCGAGCAGCGCGCCACCCGCCCAGCCGCCCGCCAGCCGCGCGACGCTGCCGTTCACGCTCATCAGGCCGTTCGCGCCGGTGACCTCCTCGACGCCGACCAATTCCGGCACCAGCGCGTTGCGCGCCGGCTCGAACACCGAGGCCAACGCCGCCTGCGCCGCCATCACCGCGTACACGACGGTCACGCTCGGCGACGCGAGCAGCGGCACCGCGACCACAGCCAGTCCGCAGCAGACGCCGAACAGCACCGCCCGGCGGTTCCACCGGTCGGCCACGACGCCGGCGACCGGGCTCAGCAGCACCGCGGGCAGCAGGCCGAGCACGATGCTCAACGCCGTCGTCGCCGCGGAGCCGGTGCGCTGGAACACGTACACCGGCAACGCCACCTGCAGCATCCACTCGGCCGTCTCGCCGAAGAACGCGGCCACCCACAGCCGCGCGAACGCGGGGACCCCCAGCAGCTGCTTCATTCCTCCGCCTTCCCCGAGTGGTCGATGCGCGGGAACGCCCGCAGGCCGACGTGCACCGACCGGGCGTCGGCCGGCGCGTCGGTCCGGATGGCGCCGACGTAGGGCCGGACCAGGGCGTCGATCGCGTCGGTCAGCCGGGTCAGCTCCTCCGGCGTGACGCGCAGCGCGTAGGTGATCAGCCCGGCCGCCCCGCGCCACTCGGGGTCGAGGTCGTCGAGCGAGTCCAGGTACCGCTGGGTCAGCTCCTGCTCGTGCCCCAGGGTCGCGCCCACCATGCCCAGCTGGGCCGCGCGGTGCGCGGGGTCGTCGGCCAGCTCCCCCATCTCCAGCCCGACCTGCCGGGCGCGCCACGGCCGTTCCCGGCCGTCTTCGGCGTCCGCCCGCTCGACCAGGCCGTACTGGGCGAGCTGCCGCAGGTGCCAGCTGCAGTTGGACGCGGTCGAGCCGACCGCCTCCGCGCACTCGCTCGCGGTGCGCGGGCCGACGGCGGTGAGGTGGTTCAGCAGGGCCGAGCGCAGCGGGTGCGACAGGGCGCGCAGCAGCTCGACGTCCTCGATCCGCTTGCGCGGCGGCAGCTCGGCCATCGGCCATCCCTATCTGAAAGAGTTATTTCGAAAGTGCTCTTTCATACTTGGTCCCGCCTGCGGCTTTGTCAAGCGGCTCCGCTATCGTTCGCGGGGCAGTGACTGCGCAAGGCAGTGACTGCCCGATCACCCGACCTTGGATGGACGTTGCCCGACCAGCGCGAACTCGCCACCGCCGCCGCCCTCGCCCTCCCCCGGTTCGTGGGCTCGACCGCGCTCTTCCACGCCGCGGTCGCCGAGCGGATGGCCGTCACCCCCACCGAGCTGCACTGCCTGCACCTGCTCCACGGCGGCGTCAGCGACTCCCCGACCGAGCTGGCGCGGCTGCTGGGGATGTCCACCGGCGCCTTCACGCGGCTGCTCGACCGGATGGAGCAGCACCGGCTCGCCGAGCGCGCCCCGGATCCGGCGGACCGGCGCCGGCTCGTCGTCCGGCCGCTGCCCGACCGGATGGCCGAGCTCGCCGAGCTGTACGCACCCATGGCCCGGTTCGTCGGCGAGCGGCTCGCGCGCCTGGACCGGCGTCAGCTGTCGGCGCTCGTCGGCTTCCTCACCGACGGCACCGCGGCGGCCGAGCGGGCCGCGGGGGACCTGCCGGATGTGACCCAGGCCATAACCAGTTGACTAACTCTACTGATGTTGCGTTAACCTAGCTCCACTATGAAGAACTGAACCGCGCCCATCCCGCTTCCGAGGCGACACCCGGTCGAGCCTGACGCTCCCGCGTGCCACGACGCCCGGCGGGATTTCCGCTTCTTCTCATCCGGGCCCGGTGATGCGCAATGTCCACCCTTTTCCCCTTGCAGGCCAAGGACGTCGTCTTCGGCTACGGCACCCGCGTCGTCCTCGACGGCGTCTCGCTGACCGCGTCGGCCGGGCAGCGGCTCGGCCTGGTCGGCGAGAACGGCACCGGCAAGTCGACGCTGCTGCGGCTGCTCGCCGGGCTCGAAGAATCCCGCTCCGGCGAGGTGCTGCGCGGCCCGGACGTCGGGTTCCTGCTGCAGGAGCTGCCGTTCGCCATGGACGCGACCTTCAGCGACGTCCTCGACGACGCGCTGGCCGAGATCCGCGTCGCCGCGGCCCGGCTCGACGAGCTGACCACGGCGATGACCGACCGGCCCGACGATTCGTCGGTGCTGGACGAGTACGGCCGGGTCCTGGAGTGGGCCCAGGCCCACGATCTCTGGGACGCCGACCGCCGCGCGAAGCTCGTCTGCGACGGGCTCGGCCTCGGCGGCGTCGAACCGGACCGCCGGCTCGGCACGCTGTCGGGCGGGCAACGGTCCCGGCTCGGCCTCGCCGCGCTGCTGATCCGGCAGCCGGAAACCCTGCTGCTCGACGAGCCGACCAACCACCTCGACGACGCCGCGATGGCGTTCCTGGAACGCCACCTCACGGAGCTGACCGGGATCGTCGTGCTGTCGTCGCACGACCGGGTGTTCCTCGACGCCGTCTGCACCGACATCGTCGACCTCGACCCGGCCGCGGCCGACCGCCAGGCCGGCGGCGCGGTCCGCTACGGCGGCAGCTACACCGACTACCTGGGCCACAAGAAGGCCGAGCGGGCGCGGTGGGAGCAGCGGTTCGCCGAAGAACAGGAGGAACTGAAGGAGCTGCGGGAAACCGTCGCAGTCACCGCGCGCAACGTCGCCTACGGCCGCGGCCCGCGCGACAACGACAAGTTCATCCACCACTTCAAGGGCGCCCGCGTCCAGAAGACGATCTCGCGGCGGGTGCGCGACGCCGAACAGCGGCTGGAAAACCTGGAACGCGACCAGGTGCGCAAACCCCCGGCGCCCCTGCGGTTCCGGGCCGAGCTCACCGGGCACGCGCCGGGCGACGGACCGGCGATCTCGGTGCGGGACCTGGACGTCCCCGGGCGGCTCCGGTTGCCCCGCCTCGACGTCGACGGTTCGGCGCGGCTGCTCGTCACCGGCGGGAACGGGGCCGGGAAGTCGACGCTGCTGTCCGTCCTCTCGGGACACCTGACCCCGGCCGCCGGGACGGTCCACTTCGGACACGGCGTCCGCGTCGGGTTGCTGGAGCAGGACGTCGTGTTCGCTTCACCGGAGCGGACCGCCGCCCGGGTGTACCGGGACACGCTCGGCGAGGACGCTCCCCCGCTGAGTCACCTGGGCCTGCTGGCGTCCCGGGATCTCAGGCAGCCCGTCGGAGCGCTCTCGGTCGGTCAGCGGCGCCGGTTGGCGCTGGCGATCCTGCTCGCCGAACCGCCGGACGTGCTCCTGCTGGACGAGCCGACGAACCACATTTCGCTGACCCTGGCGGAAGAACTGTTCGCGGCCCTGGAGACGGCGCCGGGCGCGGTCGTCATCGCGTCCCACGACCGGTGGCTGCGCCGCGACTGGCGGGGTGACCACCTGGAACTGGCCGACGGCCACCCCGCGGCCGTGTAGGCCGTTATACACCAGTCAAGGGCGGAGCTTTCACGTGAAAGCTCCGCCCTTGGTCGTCAGAGGGTGATGCCGAGGAGGGCGTCGACGGCGATGCGGATCAGGCCGGGCGCGGTCGCGTCCGTGCCGTCGCGGCGCAGGGCCTCGTTCGCCCACGCGTCGATCGCCGCCAGGGCTTTCGGCGTGTCCAGGTCGTCGGACAGGTGGTCGCGGAGCCGGGTGATCGTGTCCTCGGCGGACGGGCCGGCCGGCAGGGCGACGGCCTCGCGCCAGCGTGCCAGCCGCGTTTCGGCGTCGGCGAGAAGCGAGGCGGTCCACGGGCGGTCTTCCCGGTAGTGACCGGCGAACAGCGCGAGCCGGATCGCGCCCGGGTCGACCTGGTCGGCCCGCAGCCGCGAGACGAACACCAGGTTCCCGCGCGACTTCGACATCTTCTCGCCGTCGAGGCCGATCATCCCGGCGTGCACGTAGTGGCGGGCGAACGGCCCGTCCTTGGCGACGGCTTCCGCGTGCGCCGCGCTGTACTCGTGGTGCGGGAAGATCAGGTCCGAACCACCGCCCTGGAGGTCGAACCCGAGCCCGAGGCGGTTGACCGCGATCGCGCTGCACTCGATGTGCCAGCCCGGCCGGCCCGGGCCGAGCTCGGACTCCCACGACGGCTCGCCGTCGCGGGCCACTCGCCACAGCAGCGCGTCCAGCGGGTGGCGCTTGCCGGCGCGGTCGGGGTCGCCGCCGCGTTCGGCGAAGAACTTCCGCATGGTGGGCTCGTCGTAGTTCGACTCGTAGCCGAACTTGCCGGTCGCCGAGTGGTCGAAGTAGACGTCCGGGAACTCTGGGTCGTCGGCGCGGTAGGCGGCGCCGTTCGCCAGGAGCTTCGCGATGACCTCGACGATCTCCGGGATGCTCTCCACGGCGCCGACGAACTGCTTCGGCGGAAGCACGCGCAGGGCGGTCATGTCCTCGCGGAACAGCGCCGTCTCGCGCATGCCGAGCACGACCCAGTCGTCCTGGTCGCGCTCGGCGCGCTCGAGCAGCGGCTCGTCGATGTCGGTGACGTTCTGCACGTAGTGGACGTCGTGCCCGTTGTCCCGCCACACGCGGTTCACCAGGTCGAAGGCCAGGTACGTCGCGGCGTGGCCCAGATGCGTCGCGTCGTAGGGCGTGATGCCGCAGACGTACATCCGGGCCGTGGCGCCGGGCGCGGTCGGGCGGATCTGCCCGGTGGCCGTGTCGTGGAGCCGCAGCGGGCGGGGGGTGCCGGGGATGCGGGGCACGTCGACCGATGACCAAGTCTGCATACCCTCGACTGTAAGCGTTCGCTCCGGCACCCTCCCGCCCGGTGGGACTCCTCCCCCACGTGGAGCAGCGGTTATCGCCGGCGTGCGACGTTCGCCACGATGGCGTCGCGGACGAACTCCCCGACGCCGGGGCGCTGTTCGTCCTCGCGGACCAGGAACCCGAGCTGGACGGGCTCCGTCACGTACAGCTCGCCGATGCGCAGCTGCGTCTCGTACGAGCACTCGCCCAGCACGCGGGCGAGCATCGCGCGGTGCTCCTCGGCGAGGTCCGTCGCCTCGGGGCCGTCCGGTGCGCCGCCCTCGTCGAGCACGGCGTTCAGCCGGCGCACCCAGTCCTCGCGAGCCGCTTCGCCGGCGGCCAGGTCCTCCTTGGACGGTGGGGTCGCCCCCTGCCACTCGGGGGTGTGGCCCCACCGGCGGGCGGCTTCCTCCGCGTAGCCGTCCGGCTCGCGGAACTCGCCGAACACTTCGAACTTCTCCTCGGGCGTCAACGCGCTGCCCATGGCTCTCGCCTCCATCACGCGATCGACGGCCGCGACCATCCGCCCGAGCTCGCCCATCCGCGCCACCAGCAGTTCGCGCTGCTTCTTCAGGTGCGCGTCGGCGTCGATGCCCGGGTCGTCGACGAGGGTCGCGATCGTCTCGAGGGGGAACCCGAGCTCCCGGTAGAACAGGATGCGCTGCAGCCGGTCGAGATCGTCGTCGTCGTAGCTGCGGTACCCGGCGAGCGTCCGGCCGCTCGGGCTGAGCAGGCCGATCTCGTCGTAGTGGTGCAGCGTCCGGACGGTGATCCCGGCCAGTGCGGCCACCTTGCCCACGGGATGCCCCATCGGTTTCCCCTCTTCCTCTCCGGCCGGTTCGGCCCTTGCGGAGACCACGGTGGTGCCTCACGCGACGTGAGGGTCAAGCGTCACCCTTCCGCAACCGCCGTCGCGTGCCCAGCGCGGTTAGCCTGGCCGGATGGGCACCATGATCGTCTTGGGCGGTGCGGTCGCGGTGATCGCGCTGGTCACGGCGGTCGCCCTGCTGTGGCTGCGCCGGAACCGGCCCCGGCCGGTGGTCGGCCCGGTGCCGCGCGAACCCCTCGCGGCCGTGCGCCGCGACGACCTTCTGGCGAAGATCGACGAGACGTTCCGCGCCGGCCGGTCCTGTGTGCTGCTGGGCCGCGGCGGGGCAGGCAAGACCCACGCCGCCGCCGCGTTCGTCCGCGAAGCCCGCTCGCCGGTGCTCTGGGTGGCGGCGGCCGACCCGGCGAACACCGCTCGCGCGTACGCGGAACTGGCACGGCAGCAGGGTTTGGCCGGCCCCGAGGCGGGTCTCGCGTGGCTCGACGGACGCGACGGCGCCATCGTCGTCTTCGACGGCCCGACCGACCCGGACGCGCTCACGCGGTGGCTGCCCGCCCGGGCGCGGGTCCTGGTGACCACGACGGTGCCGGACTTCGAGATCCTCGGCGCCACGGTGGCGGTGACCGGCTTCGACCCGGCCACGGCGGCGGCGTTCGTCCAAACGCGATCGGGCCGGGACGCCGACGCGGCCGCCGTCGCCCGGGAACTCGGCTACCTGCCGCTGGCCCTCGCGCAGGCCGCCGGCGTGATCCGGGTTTCGGGTTCCACCGAGTACCTCGACCGGCTGCCGGGCACGCCGCTGCTGGAGCGCGAACCGGGCGAGGACCATTCGCCGTGGGTCGAGGACACGACGCTCGCGGCCCTGCGCACGGCGGGCGCGCGCGACGGCCGGGCGTTGGTCGTCGCCGAGCTCTTGGCCGTGCTGGCGCCGCGGGGTGTGCGGCGGGCTCTCGTGCACCGGGCCGGCCCGGACCCGGTGGCGGTGGACGCGGCACTGTCCGGGCTCGAGGGCGCGTCGCTCGCGGAGTTCGACGTCAGCGGCGAAGTAGTGACGATGCACCGCCTGACCCGGCGCGCGGTGCTGGGGCGGCTGCACGCGGAGGACCGTTTGGCCGAGGTGCTGGACCGGGCGTTCGCCGTGCTGGACGGCGAGGAGACGGCGGACCTGGCCGACCACGCGGCCGCGCTGTGGCGGCACTTCCGGGCGCTGCCGTCGGTCTCGGCGGGGCCGCGGCTCGGCCCGATCCTGCGGCTGCGGCGCCGGTCGGTCGAGCTGTTGGTGGCGGAAAGCGCATTCGCGCAGGCCCGCGGGCTCGGCCGGGAGGTCCTCGCCGACCACGAGGCGTACCTGCCGGCGGGGCACGAGGACACGGCGCTGGCCGCCGAGTCGTTGGACCGGGCGGCCCACCCGCCGGCGCCGGCCCAGCGCCGCCGGGTGCGCAGATAGCCGCCGACCACGGCGGCGCCCGATCCCCCGACACATCCGCCCGCGCCGCCGGGCACGCAAGTAGCCGCCCACCACCGCGACGCCCGAGCAGCCGGCCCACGCACCGCAGCCACTCCCCGGCACCACCACACTTGCCGCCTGGCCCACCTACACCAGCTCAGCGCCGCCGGGTGCGCAAGTAATCGCCCACCACCGCCGCGCCCAGGCCGTCCAGGTCCGGGGCCACCACCCGGCCGCCCGACCTGCGCGCGATCACGTCGACGAACGCCGTCAAGCGGGGGTCGTCGCCCAGGCGGAACACCGTCACCGACGCCCCCAGCTTGGCGAGCCGGTCCACTTCGGACAGTGTCTTGTGGAGGGTCCGCGGCTGGGGCGGGTAGTCGAAAACCGCTTCGCCGTCCGGTTCCAGGTGCGCGGTCGGCTCGCCGTCGGTGACCATCAGCACCACCGGCTGCGCGTCCGGATGCCTCCGCAGGTGCTGCCCGGCCAGCAGCAGCCCGTGGTGGGCGTTGGTGCCCTGCTCCCACGCGCCCTCCAGCCCGATCAGCTCCGGCAGCTCCACCGACTGGGCGTAGCGGCCGAACGAGATCAGCTGCAGCGCGTCGTTGCGGAAGCGCGTGCTGATCAGCTGGTGCAGCGCGAGCGCGGTGCGCTTCATCGGCAGCCAGCGGCCTTCCTGGACCATCGACCACGACGTGTCGACCAGCAGCGCGACCGCCGCGCGGGACCGGTGCTCGGTCTCGACCACTTCGACGTCCTCGACGTCGAGCCGGACCGACCGCTCCCCCACCGACACCGACCGCAGCACGGCGTTGCGGATCGTCCGCGGCACGTCCCAGGGCTGCATGTCCCCGAACCGCCACGGCCGCGACGCGCCGGTGGGTTCGCCCGCCGCGCCCGCCGACTCGGTCTCGCGGTCGCCGGTCTTGCCGCGCAGCGCGTTCACGATGTCGGCCAGCGCCGTCTCGCCGAGACGCCGCAACGCCTTGGGCGACAACCGGAGCGTCCCGTCGGCGGCCCGTTCGAACAGGCCTTGGCGACGCAGCTCGCGCTCCAGTTCGGACAGTCGCCGGGCGTCGACGCCGGCGTCCTTGCCGAGCTGCCTTTCCAGGGCCTCCAGGTCGATGTCCTCCAGGCTCGCGCCCGGGTAGGACTGGCTCAGCTGCTCGGCCAGCGCGTCCAGCTCGGCGAGATCCGCCATCGCCTGCGCGCCTTCGCCCATGCCGAGCGGGTTCTTGCCGCGGAAGCGCTCCGCGCCGGTCCAGTCCTCGCCCGGCCGCGCGGCCCGCAGCTGACTGTCCAATTGGGACAGCTGCTGCGCCAGCCGCGGGTCGCCGAACGCCTGCTGGGTCAGCTCGGCGAGTTCCGCGCGCTGCTCGGCCGACATCGAGTTGAGCATCCGCTGCGCCGCGGCGGACCGTTCGGCGAGCGCGTCGATCAGCTCTTCGACGTTGCGCGGGTTCTCCGGGAAGAATTCGCCGTGCTTGGACATGAAGTCCTCGAAGCGCTCCTGGATGTCTTCGGCGCCTTGGGCGTGCGCGGCGAGCAGGTCGTTGAGGTCGGAGAGCATCTCGTTGATCCGCTCGACGTCCTCGGGCCCGGCGTTCTGCAGCGCCTGCTTCATGCCCTGGAACCGCGACTCCATCAGCTCCTGGCCGAGCAGGTCGCGGATCTGCTGGTAGTTCTCCCGGCCCTGCTCGGACCGCCAGTCGTAGTTCGCCAGCTCGTTGACGGCCGCGGCCGTCCCGGACGGCAGCGCGTCGAGCTGGGCCTCGCGGAAGCGGGCTTCGTCGTCCGGGTCCGGGAACAGCTCCCGGCGTTCGGCGTCGAGGGCCTCCTGCAGCAGGCGCTGGACCTCCTGCAGGGTGCCGTTCAGGTTGTTGCGGCGCTGGATCTGCGACCGGCGCTGCCACAGACGCCGGGTCAGCTCGTCCAGACCCGACGTGCGCTCGGTGCCGCGCCGGAGCAGTTCCTCCAGCGCGGACCGCGGCGACGACCCGCCCATGACCTCGCGGCCGATCTCGTCGAGCGCGTCGCGCAGGTCGGCCGGGGGCGCGAGGGGGTCCGGCCCGTCGTGCCACGGGCCGTAGGAGTAGCCGTCGGGAAGCGGGACCGCGGTCATCGGCCGTAGACGGTCGTCGCGTCGTCGGAGTCCTTGGCCAGCCGCCGGGCCAGGAACAGCGATTCGAGGGCGAGTTCGACGGCGGCCGCGATCCGGCCGGCGGGCTCGTCGGCGGCCACGCCGGCGCGCTGGGCGACCTCGTGCAGCACCGGGAGCTCCGGCAGGGCCGCGAGGACGTCCTTGGCGGGGACGCGCTCGCCGGTGGCGACCAGGTGGCCTTCCTCGACGGCGTCGGCCAGCGGGCGCAGGTCCAGCCCGGCGAAGCGGCCGCGCGCGGTCTCGGCGATCGCCCGGCGCATCAGGTGCACGAGGTGCTCGATCTCGCGGCCCTCTTCGCCGGGCTCGAACTCGATCTTGCCCCGCAGCACGGACGGGACGGCGTCGAGGTCGACCGGCCGCGCCACGGCGGGCTCCTCACCGGTCAGCGCCGCGCGCCGCAGGGCCGCGGCCGCCACGGTCTCCGCCGCGGCGACGGCGAACCGGGCCGACACGCCGGAGCGCTGGTCGATGACGGTGGACTCGCGGAGGTTCCGGACGAACCGGGCGAGGACCTCCAGCAGCGGCTCCCCGACCTCGGCGACCAGGTTGGCCTCCTGCTTGACGACGGCGATCTCGGCCTCGACGTCCAAGGGGTAGTGCGTCCGGATTTCCGCGCCGAAACGGTCCTTCAGCGGGGTGATGATCCGGCCGCGGTTGGTGTAGTCCTCGGGGTTCGCGGTCGCGACGAGCAGGACGTCCAGGGGCAGCCGCAGCGTGTAGCCGCGGACCTGGATGTCGCGTTCCTCCATGACGTTCAGCAGCGCGACCTGGATGCGCTCGGCGAGGTCGGGCAGCTCGTTGATGGCGACGATGCCGCGGTGGGCGCGCGGGACGAGGCCGAAGTGGATGGTCTCGGGGTCGCCGAGGCTGCGGCCTTCGGCGACCTTCACCGGGTCGACGTCGCCGATCAGGTCGCCGACGGAGGTGTCGGGGGTGGCGAGCTTCTCGGTGTAGCGCTCGGAGCGGTGGCGCCAGGCCACGGGCAGGTCGTCGCCGAGTTCGGCGGCGCGGCGCAGCGACGCGGGTGTGATCGGCTGGAGCGGGTGTTCGCCCAGCTCGGAGCCTTCGATGACGGGCGTCCACTCGTCGAGCAGGCCGGCGAGGGTGCGCAGCAGGCGGGTCTTGCCCTGGCCGCGTTCACCGAGCAGGACGACGTCGTGGCCGGCCAGCAGCGCGCGTTCGAGCTGCGGCAGCACGGTGCGGGAGAAGCCGACGATGCCGGGCCAGGCGTCTTCGCCGGTCTTGAGGGCGGTCAGCAGGTTGTCGTGGATCTCTTGCGCGATCGGGCGCGGCTCGTACCCGGCCGCGCGCAGGGCCCCGGCCGTCCGGGGAAGTGCGTCTGGAACAGCGTTCACCCGTTCGACGCTACTGCCGGATCGCCGGTGCGTCGATGTGGAGCGACTCCAGCGTGGGCGCGCTGCTGCTTTGTTCGCGGGGCCGGTAAAATAGGGCGTCGTGTGCCGTCCCAGTGCGACTTTCGCCGTCTGGTCCTCCGCGTGGCTCAACGGAGCCGCCGCGTCCGACGATGTCCTCGACGCCCTGCTCGCGTGGGGTGAGGCCCACGACGTCGTGGCGGCCGACGCCGCCGCGGCGGAGGCTTTCGCGCTGCCGCTGGCGTTCAACCGGGCGGCCACCCCGGTCCAGTTGCTGATGGCGCTGCGTTCGCAGGGAGCGAAAAGCATGCGGCTGGTCCTCCCCGTCCCGGGTGACGTCCGCGGGCTCGGTGGCGGCGGCCCGTTCACGGAGGCGGCACTGCGCGCGGGCGACGCGGTCGTACTGCCGGACCTCGGCTCCGGGCTGGTGCCGGAGCCGATCGCCGAGGGGCTGGTCCGGTGGACGGTCTACTCGCTGTCTTCGCCGTCGGCTCCCGAGTACGTCGGACTGGGCGAAGCCGAGCACGGGCTGACGGACGCGATCCGCAACAGCGCGGGGGCGTTGCAGGCGCTGGACGTGGCTTCGGATCGGCCGGGGGTGCGCGCGGAGCTGTCGGCGCACTTGCGGTCACGGCCGGACGTGGATTGGCCGGCGGGGACGCCCGGGCGGGCGTTGCGGGTGCTGCAGCGGGCGGAGGAGATCGCGGCGATCTTGGCGATCGCGTCCTCGGACGACCCGGGAGGGGCGATTTCAGCATCGGCGTCGACGCTGCGGGCCCAGGCGTTGCGGCCGTTGTCGGACGCGGTGCGGACGGCTCGTTGCGCGGCGGTCAACGAGGCGGTGCGGGTGTTCGCGGAGTCCACGGCCCGCGAGGGCTGAGGTCCCAAGCGCCCCAATGGGGTTGTTTCATCGTGGTTGTGGCTGGTCACGGTGGCGTGGCCCGGTCGAACAGGTTTCAGGGCAACGAGTGTCGCCGGGACCAGCGTGGTAACCCGGACATAGGTGAAGCCCCCGGCAAAATCGAGATGTGAGTCAACAACCCGCCGAGGGCTTCGGCCCCATTTCCTACCAGGTCACCCTCCCGCTGTCGCGGCAGACCCTGCAGATGGTCGCCGAACTGATCCGCGCTCACCGGCGCCGGCTGCGGTCACGCTGGCGCAAAGCCACCCCCGGCGGGCAGGCGCTGGTCGTCTTGGCGGTGCTGCGCCACGACCCGCGGCTGGCCCACCTCGGCGCCGGCATGGGCGTGTCGGCCGCGACCGTGCGTCGCTGGATGCTGGAGGTCATCACCCTGCTCGCCGCCCGTGCGGCCCGGCTGGAGCGGATCCTGCACCGCCTGGCCGATCGGGCCGCAGCGGTGGTGCTGGTGGACGGCACGGTGATCCGGACCCGCCGCCGCACCGGCCGCACCAACCGGGCCAACTACAGCGGCAAGCACAAACACCACGGCCTGGTCACACTGGCCCTGACCGACGAGAACGGGCGGCTGCTGTGGGTCTCGGCGGTGCTGCCTGGCCGGACCGCCGACATCACCGCCGCACGCCGGCTCCGGCTCCGGCTCCGCGAACGCCTGCACGCTCACGGTCTGACCCCGGCCGGGGACAAGGGGTTCCACGGCTGGCATAAAGACGTCCGCACCACCCGCGACTGCCGGGGCTGCGGCGGAGCCTGTGAGCAGATCGTGCTCACTCCTTACAAGGCCGAGGCCCGACGCCCGCTGACCAAGGCCCAGAAGCAGGCGAACGCCGCGTTTGCGGCGATGCGATCCGCGGTGGAAGGCGGTTTCGCCGCACTCAAAGCGTGGCGCATTCTCGACAAGCTGCGCCTGGCGACCCGACACGCCACCACACTGCTGCGGGCTCTGCTCGTGCTCACCCAGCACGAGCAGAGCGTCCGGCACGTCCACGCCTGACCCATTACCAGGCCCGGTCAACCCCGCCTGAGCAGCACCAATCACGATGAAACAACCCCAATGTGGCCTTGGTTGCGTCTGACGCACCGAAGGCCACATTGGGGCGCTCGTCAGCGTCAGCGAGCCGGGCGTTTCGCCGGCTCGCAGCAGCCCACCGCGCAGGGTGCGCCGTTCACCGTGCACCCGGCCGCTGGGAACGGCGACAACTTCCGCGGCTTCACCCCGTGCGTGTGCTCGCGCACCAGCTCCACCACCAGCTCCGCGAACCGCGGGTCCGATCCCGCCGTCGCCGCCCTTGCGAACTTCATCCCGTGCGAAGCCGCGCGCTCGGCTGCCTCGTTGTCCAGGTCCCAGATCACCTCGAGGTGGTCCGACACGAACCCGATCGGCGAGACCACCACACCGGGGACCCCCGATGCGTGCAGCGCGTCGATGTGGTCGACGATGTCCGGCTCCAGCCACGGCACCTGCGGCGGCCCCGACCGCGACTGCCACACGACGTCGTACTCGGCGATCCCCGCCGAAGCAGCCACCAGACGCGCCGCCTCGGCGATCTGGCGGGAGTAGCGGTGGCCGCCCTCGGACGGGGGGCCCGAGGCCCGGTCCGCGCTCGACGGGACCGAATGTGCCGTGAACACCGTGCGGATCCCCGGCTCGTCCCCCAGGGACGCGTGGGCCGCGCGGACGCCGTCCGCCGCCGCCGACACGAACAGCGGGTGGTCGAAGAACTGCCGGATCTTCACCAGTTCGGGTGCCCCGGAACCGACCGCCGCGCGGGCGCGCTCGATGTCCTCGTCGTACTGTCGGCACGCCGAGTAGCCGCCGTACGCGCTCGTGGGGAACACCAGGACCCGTGAAGCACCCGACGACGTCAGCGACGCCAGGGTGTCCTCGACCATCGGGTGCCAGTTGCGGTTGCCGAAGTGCACCGGCAGGTCGACGCCGGCCGCCGCGAGCTGCTTCTCGACCGCCGCCATCGCGTCGCGGTTCAGCCGGTTGATCGGCGAGACCCCGCCGAAGTGCTGGTAGTGCTCCGCGACTTCGAGCAGGCGCTCCCGCGGGACACCCCGGCCCCTGGTGACGTTTTCGAGGAACGGCATGACGTCGTCAGGCCCTTCCGGACCGCCGAACGAAAGCCACAGCAACGCGTCGTATCCCACCCCGCCATCTTGCCGATGTGGCGGCCCGCACGCTGACGCGGGCCCGTTGTGAATCGATCAGTCCAAAACTCTGGTACGGTGACACTCATGGCCAGACCACGCGAGTTCGACGAAACCGCCGCCGTCGAGAAGGCGATGTACGCCTTCTGGGAGCACGGCTACGAAGCGACGTCGACGCAGGACCTGTGCGAGGCCACCGGACTCGGGCGCAGCAGCGTCTACAACACGTTCACCAGCAAGCGAGCCCTCTTCCAGCGCTCGCTCACGCACTACACCAGCACCCAGCTCGGCAAGCGGCAGGCCGTCCTCGACGGCCCGGGCACGGCGGCCGAACGGTTCGCCGCGGTCCTCGACCACGCCATCGAGGACGACCTCGAGCAACGCCGGCGCGGCTGCCTCGTGGTCAACACCCTCGCCGAACTCGGCGTGCCCGACGACGAAGTGGGCGCCGCCCTGCGGAACGACACCGAACGGAACCTGACCATGTTCGCCGAGTGCGCCCGGGAAGGCCTGCTCGACGGCAGCCTCCAGGACGGCCTCGACCCCGCGGACGTGGCGGAGTTCCTGCTCGGCACCACCTCTGGCCTGCGCGTGATGGCCCGCCGGGGCACGAGCCGCGAGAGCATGCACGCCGTCGCCGACCTCGCCTTGAAGGCCCTCACGCGCTGAGCGCCGCACCACCGGAACGACGCACACCCTGATTTTGGACTGACCGATACACAACCGGGAGGGAACCCCCATGCCTCTGGCCGTCTTCGTCCTCGGGCTCAGCGTGTTCGCGCTGGGCACGTCCGAGTTCATGATCACCGGCCTGCTCCCCGGGATGGCCGCCGACCTGCACGTCAGCATCCCCGACGCCGGGCTGCTGATCTCGGCGTTCGCCGTCGGCATGGTCGTCGGGGCGCCGCTGCTGGCGATCGGCACCCTCCGGCTCCCCCGCCGCCGGACCCTGCTGGTCCTGCTCGGCGTGTTCGCCGTGACGCACGTCGTCGGCGCCCTCGCCGACGGGTACGCCCTGCTCTTCGCGACGCGGGTGGTCGCGGCGCTGGCCTGCGCCGGGTTCTGGGCCGTCGCCCTGGCGACGACGATCGCGCTCGTGCCCGTCGACCGGCGCGGGCGGGCGATGGCGGTGCTGGTCGGCGGGCTGACCGTCGCGAACATCGCCGGGGTGCCCGCCGGCACGTTCCTCGGCCAGCACGCGGGCTGGCGGACGGCGTTCTGGGCCGTGGCGGCGGTGACCGTGGTCGCCATCATCGGCGTGGCGCTGCTGGTGCCGGAGACGACCGGCGGCGCGGCGGGCGTCCGCCACGAACTGCGGCTGTACCGCCGGGGCCGGGTCTGGCTCGCGCTCGGCGTGATCGCCTTGTGCCAGGCCATGATCTTCGCCGCGTTCAGCTACCTCGCGCCGCTGCTGACCGAGACCGACGGCCTGCCCGCGGAATGGGTCCCGGGCGTCCTGGCGCTGTTCGGCGTCGGCGCCCTGATCGGGATCAGCGTGGGCGGGCGGCTGGCCGACCGGCGGCCGTTCGCCACGCTCTACGGCTGCCTCGCCCTCGCGCTGACCGCGTTGCTCGTGCTCGCCCTGACCACCGACGCGCTCGTCGCCGTCGCGGCCGTGCTCGCCTTCGGCGTGGCCGGGTTCGGCGCCAACCCCGCGCTGAACCTGCGTGCCTTCCAGGCCGCCGGCGACGCGCCCACGCTCGTCGGGGCCAGCACGACCTCGGCGTTCAACGTCGGCAACACCATCGGCCCGTGGCTGGGCGGGGTCGCGATCGACGCCGGGCTCGGCTTCCCGAGCGTCGCCTGGACCGGCATGCTGCTCGGCGCGGCGACCCTGGCCGCGCTCACGGTCGCGGTCGCCGTCCAGCGGAACGACGACCGCGAGCCCGTAGCCGTGTGAGCGTCAGATGCCGAGGGCGTGGACCCCGCCGTCGACCATGATCATCGAGCCGGTCGTGGCCGGCAGCCAGTCCGACAGCAGCGCGCAGACGCTCTTCGCCGTCGGGTCCGGGTCCGAGCTGTCCCAGCCGAGCGGCGCGCGGTCGCCCCAGCCGTCCTCGAGGTCCGAGAAGCCCGGGATCGACTTCGCGGCCATCGTCTTCATCGGGCCGGCGCTGACCAGGTTGACGCGGATGCCCTGCGGGCCCAGTTCCTTGGCCAGGTACCGGTTGACCGACTCGAGCGCGGCCTTCGCGACGCCCATCCAGTTGTAGACCGGCCACGCGACGCGGGCGTCGAAGTCCATGCCCACGATCGACGAACCGCGGCCCAGCAGCGGCAGGCACGCCTTCGCCAGCGACATGAACGAGTACGACGAAACCTCGACGGCCGTCTTGACGTCCTCGGCCGGCGCGTCCAGGAACGGCGCGCCGAGGCAGCTCTGCGGGGCGAAGCCGATCGAGTGCAGCACCCCGTCGAGGCCGTCGACGTGCTCACGGATGTTGTCGGCCAGCGAGTCGAGGTGCTCCTGGTTGGTGACGTCCAGCTCGATCACCGGCGCGGGCTCCGGAAGCCGCTTCGCGATGGTCTTGACCAGCGACATGCGGCCGAAGCCGGTCAGCACCACGGTCGCGCCCTCCTGCTGCGCGATCTTGGCCGCGTGGAAGGCGAGCGAGGCGTCGGTGATGATGCCGGTGATCAGCAGGCGCTTGCCTTCGAGCAGTCCGGGCACGGGTCCTCCAAGTCTTGGTTCTGGATACGAAAGGGTCAGTGGCCGAGGCCGAGGCCGCCGTCGATCGGCAGCACCGCGCCGTTGACGTAGCCGGCTTCCTCGGAGGCCAGGTAGCGCACCGCGGCGGCGATCTCCGACGGCTCGGCGTACCGGCCGGACGGGATCTGCGCGAGGATCTCCTTCTTGCGGTCCTCCGGCAGCTCGTCGGTCATGTCGGTGTGCACGAAGCCGGGCGCGACGATGTTCGAGGTGATGTTGCGGGAGCCGAGCTCGCGCGCCAGCGAACGCGCGAAGCCGACCAGGCCGGCCTTCGACGCCGCGTAGTTGGCCTGGCCCGCCGAGCCGGAGAGGCCGACCACCGAGGAGATGAAGACGAAGCGGCCCCACTTGCCGCGCAGCATGCCGCGGGAGGCCCGCTTCGCGACGCGGAAGGCGCCGGTGAGGTTCGCGTTGACGACGCGCTCGAACTGCTCGTCGCTCATCCGCATCAGCAGCGTGTCGTCGGTGAGCCCGGCGTTGGACACCAGCACCTCGACCGGGCCCTGGTGCTCCTCGACGAGCTTGAACGCCGCGTCGACCTGCTCGGTGTCGGTGACGTCCGCCTGGACCCCGAACAGGCCCTCCGGCGCACCCGAGCCACGGTGCGTGACGGCGACCTGGTGACCCTGCTCCGCCAGGTCCCGGGCGATCGCCAGACCGATGCCCCGGTTGCCCCCGGTGACCAGAACCGACCGTCCCACAGTGTTCTCCCTCTTCGTCGACGTGCGCTGATGCCGGGCACGAGGTTATCGGCAGCTCCGCGGCGCCGCGCACCCGCGCCCGGCGGTGCCCGCGACCGCCCTAAGCGGGTGTTAGGAACTGCCTCCCGACCTTGCTGGTTACCCGCTGGTTGGTCACCGTGAGTCGCAACACAGGAGGTCGACGATGACAACCCGGATCAGCGGGCCCGCCGAGGGCGCCGTCAGTGAAAAACGCGTGATCGGCAACGTGCTGCGCGGCTCCATCGGCAACCTGGTCGAGTGGTACGACTGGTACGCCTACGCCGCGTTCACCACCTACTTCGCCAAGTCGTTCTTCCCGACGACCGACACGACGGCGGCCTTCCTCGGCACCGCCGCCGTCTTCGCGGTCGGGTTCCTCATGCGCCCGCTCGGCGGCTGGATGCTCGGCCGGTTCGCCGACCGCTTCGGCCGGCGCAGCGCACTGGTGCTTTCGGTCACGCTGATGGCGGGCGGCTCCCTGCTCATCGCCGTGACGCCGAGCTACCACACAATCGGGCTCGCGGCGCCGATCCTGCTGCTGGTCGCCCGGCTGATCCAGGGGCTGTCGGTCGGCGGCGAGTACTCCACCTCCGCCACGTACCTGTCCGAAGTGGCCACTCCCGGCAAGCGCGGCTTCTACTCGAGCTTCCAGTACGTCACCCTCTACGGCGGCCAGCTGCTCGCGCTGGGTCTCCAGCTGATCCTGCAGGGCCTGCTCACCGAACAGCAGCTGACGTCGTGGGGCTGGCGGATCGCGTTCGGCGTCGGCACGGTCGCCGCGCTCAGCGTCATGTGGCTGCGCCGCGGCATGGACGAGTCGGAGAGCTACAAGCGTGAGGCGGAAACCACGACCGGCGAACGCGGCACGCTGCGCACGCTGGCCAAGTACCCCAAGGAGATCGCGCTCGTCGTCGGCCTGACCCTCGGCGGCACGGTGGCCTTCTACACCTTCGCCACCTACAGCCAGAAGTTCCTCGAGAACACCGCCCACATCCCGCGGCGCACGGTCACGATCATCCTGTTCTCGGCGATCCTGCTCGCGGCGATCCTGCAGCCCTTGGCGGGCAAGCTGTCCGACCGGATCGGCCGCCGCCCGCTGCTGCTGTTCTTCGGCATCGCGGGCACGCTGCTCACCGTGCCGATCATGACGATCATGGGCTCGACCCGGAACCCGGTCGGCGCGTTCTTCCTCGTCCTGGCCGGGCTCGTCGTGGTGGCGGGCTACACGTCGATCAACGCGATCGTGAAGGCCGAGCTGTTCCCGACGAAGATCCGCGCCATCGGCGTCGGCCTGCCGTACGCGCTGACTGTCGCGATCTTCGGCGGGACCGCGGAGCTGATCGCGCAGGCGCTGAAGAGCGCGGGGCACGAGTCGGTGTTCTTCTGGTACGTCGCGGGCTGCGTCCTGGTTTCCCTGATCGTCTACGGCACAATGCGGGAGACTTCGAAGACTTCCGAACTGGAAGAGCGCTGACAAGGGGATGACCGTGCGCGTGCTCCTCGTCGAAGACGACGCGGGTGTCGCCGGCGCGCTCGCCGAGTCGCTGCACGCGCGCGGTCATCCCGTCACCAGCGTCGGCCGCGGGGCCGACGCCCTGCACCGCCACCGCGACGCCGATCTGGTCCTGCTCGACCTCGGGCTCCCGGATCTCGACGGCCTCGACGTGCTGCGCAAGATCCGCGCGGTGTCGCCGGTGCCGGTCATCGTCCTGACCGCGCGTGGCGACGAACGCTCGGTCGTCCGCGGGCTGCGCCTCGGCGCGGACGACTACCTGACGAAGCCCGTGCGGCTGGCCGAGCTGCTGGCCCGGATGGACGCCGTCGTGCGCCGCGCGGTCGCCCGGACCACCCCGGCCGGTGACGTCGTGCGCCTCGAGGACGTCGAGATCGACCTCGGGGCCCGCCGGGTACTCGTCGCCGGGCACGACGTCGGGCTCACCACCAAGGAGTTCGAGATCCTGGCCGTGCTGGCCGCCCGCCCGGGTACCGCGGTCAGCCGCCAGCAGCTGATGGACGAGGTCTGGGGCGACGCCTACCTCGCGGTCTCGCGCTCGCTCGACGTCCACCTGACCGGGCTGCGCGCCAAGCTGGACCGGCCGGGCCTGCTCACCACCATCCGCGGCTTCGGCTACCGGCTCGGCCGGGACTGACGCCGTGCGCACGCGGCTGCTGGTCGTCCTCGTCGCCCTCGCGCTCGCCGTGGTCGCCGCGTTCGCCGTGCCGCTGCTGGCGTCCACCGCCGAGCAGCGCACGCAGCAGCTGGTCATCTCCCGCACCGCCGACGTCGACCGGTTCGTCGTGCTGGCCCAGCAGGCCGTCGACACTCGGGACCCGGCCGCGCTCGTGGCCGACGCGGCCCGCTACGCCGAGCTGTACGGCGAAGGCGTCGTCATCGTCGACGCGCGCCGCGATCCGCTGGTCCAGGCCGGCGGGCTGACCGCGGCCGACCCCGCGGTGCACGCGCTGGTGGAGGCGACCATGCGCAACGAACCCGCGCCGCAGGTGGGCAACCTCGGCCCGTGGTCGGCCGAACCGGCGTACTTCGCGCGGCCGGTCGGCACCGGCACCCGCGTGTCCGGCGTCGTCGTGCTGCGCGCGTCGGTGACGACGGCGGCCGCGGACGTCGCCACCCGCTGGGGCACCATCGGCGCCGGCGCGCTGCTGGTCGCGGTCGTGTTCGTGCTGCTGGCCGTGGTGCTGGCCCGCTGGATGGTCCGGCCGCTGCACGAGCTGGAGACCGGCGTCCTCGCCGTCGCCGCCGGGCACCGCGCGCACGTCCCGGAGCGCGCCGGACCGCGCGAGCTGCGGGTGCTGGCCGGCGAGGTCAACCGGATGTCCGAGGCGGTGCTCGAAGCGGCCGAGCAGCAGCACCGGCTGGTCGCCGACGCGTCCCACCAGCTGCGCAACCCCATGGCGGCGCTCCGGCTGCGCGTCGACTCACTCGCCGGGCGCGTCGAGGGCGACGACACGACGTACCGGGCGACCGTCGCCGAAGTCGAACGCCTGGAGCGGCTCCTCGACGGGTTGCTGGCCCTCGCGCTGGCCGAGAGCACCGCGACGCGGGTCGCGGCCGGGGGCGCGGACGAGTCGTGCGACCTCGCCTCCGTGCTCGCCGAACGCGTCGACGCCTGGCGGCCGTCCGCCGAAGACGCCGGCTCGGCGATCGTGCCGCCGCCGGGCCACGACGAGCCGGTGACCGTGCGCTGCCCCGAGGGGGAACTCGCGCAGATCCTCGACGTGCTGCTGGACAACGCGGTCCACTACGCCGGGCGCGGCGCGAAGATCACGACGGACTGGGAAGCCGGTGCGGACACGGCGACCCTCCTCGTCCGCGACGACGGACCCGGACTGTCCACTGAGGACCGGGCGCGGGCGACCGAACGGTTCTGGCGCGCCGGCGGCGAAGGCGCGCCTCGCGGCACCGGACTGGGATTGGCCATCGCGCACCAGCAGGTGCGCACCCGCGGCGGCGTCCTCGAACTGCGCCAGGCCCTCCCCCACGGGCTCGAAGTCCGCGTCACGCTTCCCCTGGCGGCGTCATGACCCTCACCCGGCGCACCGCCCTCCTCGGCGGCCTCGGCCTGGCCCTCGCCGGCTGCTCGACGGCCGGCTACAGCGGTCCCGAGCGCACGGTCACCATCGCGGCCGGCGAGCGCGGCGGCTTCTACCTCGCCTTCGCCGAGCTGCTCGCCGCCGAGCTGAACCGCGCCGAACCGAAGCTGCACGCGACCGCCCTGCCGACCGAAGCGAGCGTCGCCAACGTCGACCTCGTCCGCCGCGGGCAGGCCGACCTCGGCCTGGTCCTGGCCGACGTCGCCCAGACGGCGCTGACCGGCGGGTCGCCGTTCACCGGCGAGGTGCCGCTGCTCGCGCTCGGCCGCGTCTACGAGAACTACCTGCAGCTCGTCGTACGCGCGGACGGGCCGGTGCGCGGGCTCGCCGACCTGGCCGGGCGTCCGGTGTCGCTCGGCGCGGGCGGCTCCGGCGCGGCCCAGCTCGGCGAGCGCCTCTTCGCGAAGGCCGGCGTCGCGGTCGACGCCCGGCACCTTCTCTTCGACGACGCCGTCCGCGCGCTGGCCGCCCGCCGGGTCGACGCCATGCTGTGGTCCGGCGGAGTGCCGACGCCGAAGCTCGCCGACCTCACCCGCACGACCCCGATCGCGCTGCTGCCCCTGGACGCGGTGGTGCCGGCGCTGCGTGCCGCGTACGGGCCGGTGTACGACCAGGTCCAGGTGCCCGACGGCGCCTATCGCGGAGTCGGCGCGCTGGGCACGATCGGCGTCGCGAACCTGCTGGTCTGCTCCCCCGCCCTGCCCGACGACGTCGCCGCGGCCGTCGTCCGGCTGCTCGTCGAGCGGGCGACCGACCTGGTGCCCGCCGAGGCCGTCGGAACGCAGTTCCTCGACGTCCGGACGCTCATCGGCACCCAGCCGGTACCGCTGCAGCCTGGCGCGGCGGCCGCGTACCAGGCGCTGCACGGCTGAGCGCTAGATTGGGCCGGTGACCGAACCCCGCCGACCGATCGTCGAGATGCCGCTGCGCGTGCGCTACCACGAGTGCGACGGCCAGGGCATCGTGTTCAACGCCCACTACCTGGCCTATGTGGACATGTGCTCCTTCGAGGCGGAGAAGGCGCTCTTCGGTTCGCACGAGGAGTTCCTGGCCAACCGCACGGACGTCGTCGTGGCGGAGGCGAACCTGAAGTTCCGCGCCCCGGCCCGGTACGACGACGAACTGATCGTTTCCCAGTACCTGAACCACCTCGGCACGACGTCGCTGATCTTCGACTTCGAGATCCACCGCGGTTCGGAGGTGATCGCGGCGGCGAACGTCCGGTACGTGTTCATCGACCCGGAGACGCTGCGTCCGGCGGCGCCGCCGGAGGCGGTCCGCAAGGCCTACGCGGCCCTGCTCGGGGACTGAGCCCGTGTTCCGAGTTGTCTTCTACCAGCCGGAAATCCCGCCGAACACGGGCAACGCGATCCGGCTCGCCGCGAACACCGGCTGCGAGCTGCACCTGGTCGAGCCGCTCGGGTTCACGTTGGAGGACAAGCAGCTGCGCCGAGCCGGGCTCGACTACCACGACCTGGCCCGGGTGCACGTCCACGCGTCGCTGGCCGCGGCTTGGGAAGTGTTGCTGCCGGCGAAGGTGTACGCGTTCAGCGCGTCGGCGACGCGGCTGTACACGGACGTCGCTTACGGGCCGGGAGACGTGCTGATGTTCGGGCCGGAGTCGGTCGGCCTGCCGGAGCCGGTGCAGGAGGCGCCGGAGGTGACCGACCGCGTGCGGCTGCCGATGCTGCCGACGAGCCGGTCGCTGAACCTCGCGAACACCGCGGCGATCACGGTTTACGAGGCTTGGCGGCAGAACGGCTTCGCGGGCGCGTGATCACCGTCCGGTAGGTTCGCCGGATGCGACAGCAGTTCCTGGGGGCGCTCATCGGCGCCGCGTTCGGCACCGTGTTCGTCCTGGTCAACTCCGGCTCGCCGGTTCCGGCCGCGCTCGGCTGGGTGCTCCGCGCCCTGGCCGTGCTCGCGCTGGCGGCGGTGGTGGTCCTCGGCGTCCGCGCCGGCGGCCGGCCCACGCTGGAGGGCCGGCCGGTGTTCGGCCCGAGCTACCGCGTGATCGTCATCGGCGAGGTCGTGCTGCTGATCGCGGGGTTCTTCGTGCTGCGTCTGCTGGACGCGCCGGTGCAGGCGAACGTGGCTTGGATCGCCACGATCGTCGGTCTTCACTTCGTCGCGCTGGCATCGGCTTGGAAGACGCGTTCGATCCTGGTGGTCGGGGTGGTGCTGACGGTGCTGGGTGTCGTCGGCTTGGCACTGCTGGGGAGTGCCGCGGAGTGGGTGCCGTTCGTGAGCGGGACGCTCTCCGGGGTGACCCTGCTCGGCGGAAGCCTGTACGGCGTCCGCCGAGCCTGAGCGAGGGGCCCGGCCAAAATCAACCTCGCGCGGCGTCAGCCGGAAGCTCAGGTGACCGGCAAGTCCAACGCGAAGTGGGGCTCCAGCCGACCTGGCGCACGCGGCGGAAATCAGGCCGCGATGGCTGCTCGCCGGTGCCGCTCTGCGCGGCCGGAGGAGATGTCGCGAATCGGGCAGGAGGACCGCCGTCCGTCACTCCGCTCGGCGCGGCCGGAGACCCCTTCGCTGCGCAAGCCGATGGCCTGGACACGAGCCGACACGAGAGCGCGTGGCCCGGTGACCCTGCTCGGCGGAAGCCTGTACGGCGTCCGCCGAGCCTGAGTCACGGCAGTCTCTGGCCCCAGAACAGGCTGGCCGCCGCGCCGAGCATCAGGATCAGCGTTCCGACGACCACCCACGGCTTGCTCGCGTCGGCGTCCTTCAGCTCGTAACCGATCTGCTCACCGAGGTCGCCGTACACCTTCTTCAGCTCCTCGGCGCTCGCCGCCTTGTAGAAGTCGCCGCCCGACAGCCGTGCGATCTCGCGCAGCGACTCGTCGTCCACGCTCACCGGCTGGGCCTTGCCGTCGATCTCGACCGAACCGTGGGTCGTGCCGAACGAGATCGACGAGATCGGCACCCCGGCCTGCTTCGCCGCCTGCGCCGCCGTGTAGCCGCCGCGGGCCGCGTACAGGTCCTCCGGCACCGTCTGCTTTCCGTCGGACATCAGCACTATCCGGGCCGGCGGTGGCCCGTCCGCTCCGCCCACGACGCTGGAGAAGCTCTCCACCGACTGCAGGGCCGCGAAGATGCCTTCACCGGTCGCCGTCGACTGGGCCAGCTTGAGGTTCTCGATCGCCTTGATCACGCCGTTGCGGTCGGTCGTCGGGTTGACAAGCACCGTCGCCGTGCCCGCGAACGAGATCAGGCCCAGGTTGATGCCCGGGGTCATGTTCCGCGCGAACTGCGTCGCCGCGTCCTGGGCCGCCTTCAGCCGCGTCGGGGCGACGTCGGTCGCCTCCATCGACAGCGACACGTCGATCACCAGCATCACCGTCGCCCGGTTGCGCGGCACCTTCTGCTCGGCGGTCGGGCCGGCCAGCGCCACGGTGAGGATCAGCAGCGACAGCACGATCAGCACCGCCGGCAGGTGCCGGACCCAGCCCTGGCTCTTCGGCGCGACCTTCTCCAGCAACGCCAGGTTCGCGAACCGCATGGTCCGCTTCCGCCGCGCGCGCTGCGCCAGCACGTACCCGATCGCGACCGCCGCGACGGCGATCAGCAGCAGGAACCACCAAGGAGCGGTGAAACCCGTCAGGCTCACGCCACACCCCCCGACCAGCGGCGCTTGCGGGCGACGACGAACCGCACCATGTCGGCGATCCAGTCGGCGTCCGTGCGCAGCGTCAGGTGGGCCGCACCCGCGCGCCGCAGGCCGGCCGCCACCGTCTGGCGGTGGGCGTGGGCCGCGGCCCCGAACTCCTTGCGCAGCAAGGCCGACGCATGCACTTCGCGCTGCTTCCCTGTCTCCGGGTCGGCCAGCACGACGGTCCCCACCTCGGGCAGGTCGACGTCGCGCGGGTCGAGGACTTCGATCGCGATCAGTTCGTGGCGCCCGCCCAGCGCCCGCAGCGGCCGCTCCCAGGACGTGTCGCCCAGGAAGTCGGAGATCACCACGGCCAGCCCACGGCGGCGCGGCGGCCGGCGCAGCGCCTCCAAGGCCTGGGCGAAGTCACCGCGGGTACCTTCGGCCGCCCGCGGGGTCTCGGCCAGCTTCCGCACCAGGCCGCGGGCGTGCGCGAGGCCGCCCCGCGCCGGGATGCGGGCCGTCTCGGCGCCGGTCGACACGAGCGCGCCGATCCGGTTGCCGCCGCCCCCGGTCAGGTGCGCGACCGCCGCGACCGCGCAGACCACCAGGTCGCGCTTCTCGCACAGCGCCGTGCCGAAGTCGAGGCTCGCCGACAGGTCGGCGACCACCCACGTCTCCAGCTCGCGGTCGGCGACGGTCTCGCGGATGTGCGGGGTCGTGGTGCGCGCGGTGACCGCCCAGTCCATCCGGCGGACGTCGTCGCCGGGCTGGTACGGCCGCGCCTCGCCGGGCTCGGACCCCGGCCCCGGCACGAGGCCGAGGTGGTTGCCCTGCAGCAGCCCGTCGAGCCGGCGGCGGACGTCGAGCTCGAGGGTCCGGAGCCCGGCTTCCATCCGGTCGCCCCGCAGCACCGGGGGCGCCCACGAAGGGCGTTCGCCCTTCTCGTTCTTCGCCATCGCCGGATTACCTGACCGGCGCGCCCGCCGGGACCGGGCCGCCCTGGCCGGCCCCGCCCTGCGGCCGGGCCGAGACCTGCGGCAACGGCACGGTCTGCAGCACGCGCGTGATGATGTGGTCGATGGGCACGCCGTCGGCGAGCGCGTCGTAGGACAGCACGAGCCGGTGGCGCAGCACGTCCGGCACGACGTCGACGACGTCCTGCGGCAGCACGTAGTCGCGGCCGCGGACCAGCGCCAGCGCCCGGGCGGCGGCGATGATGCCGAGGCTCGCCCGCGGCGAAGCACCGTAGGACACCCAGCCGGCGACGTCGGCGAGGCCGTGCTCGTTCGGCGTCCGGGTGGTCAGCACGAGCCGCACGACGTAGTCGACCAGCGCGTGGTGCACGAACACCTGCGACGCGACACCCTGCAGCCGGACCAGCTCGCCCGGGCTGAGCACCTCGTGCGGGGTGGGCGGGGTGACGCCCATCCGGTAGATGATCTCGCGCTCCTCCTCGGCGGAGGGGTACTCGACGAGGATCTTGAACAGGAAGCGGTCGCGCTGCGCCTCGGGCAGCGGGTAGACGCCCTCGTTCTCGATCGGGTTCTGGGTGGCCAGCACGAGGAACGGGTCGGGCATCGGGAACGTCTGCCCGCCGATCGACACGTGCCGCTCGGCCATCACCTCGAGCATCGCCGACTGCACCTTCGCCGGCGCGCGGTTGATCTCGTCGGCGAGCACGAAGTTGGCCACGACCGGGCCGAGCTCGACGTCGAAGCGCTCGGCGCCCTGGCGGTAGATCCGGGTGCCGAGGATGTCGGCGGGCACCAGGTCGGGGGTGAACTGCACGCGGGAGAACGACCCGCCGACGACCCGCGCGAACGTCTCGACGGCGAGGGTCTTCGCCACGCCGGGCACGCCTTCGAGCAGCAGGTGGCCCTTGGCCAGGAGGCCGACCAGCATCCGCTCGACCAGGCGGTCCTGGCCGACGATGATCCGCTTGACCTCGAACACGGTCCGCTCCAGCAACTGGGCGTCCCGCGCCGGTGTCGCCTGCTGGCCGTTCCCGCCCTCGGCGTAGCCGGGCTCGGTCACTCTGCCTCCTCGAAAGTTCGTGCGCCGCCCCCGCGACGGTGATCACGCGGTGCGACCGTACTGCGTCCCCCGGTCGTCCGTCGCATCCGGCACGCGGACGCGCGGGTTCACCCGTGAGCAGCCAACACCGTCAGCGGTGTGACATCTGTGAAGCTGCCCTTCAGCGGTGCCGCTCGAGGTCTTCGGGCGTGTCGATATCGTCCGCTTCGCCCAGTTCGGCCGGCACCTCGGTGACGCTCAGCCCGCCGAGCACCCGCCGCAGCGCCGCGTTCTCCACCTGCTCGGGCAACGCCGCCCGCAGCGCCGCGACCCGCCACGCGCCCAGCAGCCACTGCCGGGACCCGGCGGCGTCGACCAGCACCGCGCCGTCGCCGTCGCCGATCGCCGCGGCCAGGCGGTCCACTGTGGACCGGCGGACCCCCGGGAGGTCCGCGGCCAGCACGGCGACCGCTTCGACGTCGTCCGGAACGAATGCGAGACCGGCGGCCAAGGCCGCGACGGGCCCGGTGCCGGGCACGGGTTCGCGGGTCCACACGACGTCGAAGCCGGGCCGCCGGGGGCCGACCACGATCACGCGTTCGGCGCCGTCGAGGGCGTGGATCGCGCGGGCCAGCAGCGGTTTGCCGCCCACCGACAGGGCCGGCTTGTCCACACCGGACAGTCTGCGGGCCGAGCCGCCGGCCACCACGATCCCCGCATACCGCATCCGGGAAATCTAACCCATACTGGCTGCGTGCCCTACACCGCCGAACCGCGCGTCGACGCCTACAGCGACGCTCTGCCGGAGTGGCAACGGGCGATCTGCCGCGAGGTCCGCGAGCTGGTCCACGCCGCCGACCCCGAAGTCGTCGAGACGATCAAGCGCACCCGGCAGCCTCAAGGACCAGGACCGCGCCGCCGGCTGGCGCAAGCTCAAGCGCGGGTGAGCACGAGGTACGCCAGGCCGAGCACACCTCGGTAGACGCCCACGTACTCGCGAAGCCGCCGATCGAGCCACGCCCCGATCTCGCCCGCCCGCGGGTCGTCCGGGTGCGCCGCCAGCCACTCCTCCCAGCCGGCCCGCGAAGTCGACTCGAAGTCGTCCCATTCGAGCTGGTCAGCCGTGCTGAGGTGCCGGACACGCCAGCCGGCCGCGGTCGCGGCGTCGAGCAGCTCCGGCAAAGTGAGCGTGTCCGGGCCGAAGATCTCGCGGGCCGCGTCGTCCGGGGGTGTCGCCCAGAAGCCGTCGCCGTAGAGCAGCCGGCCCGACGGCAGCACCACCTGGGTCAGCCGCGCCAACGCGGCCTTCGTCGAGCCGAAGATGTGGGCGGAGCCGATGCAGAAGGCCCGGTCGGCGGGACCGGCCCAGGTCGCGGCGTCCGCTTCGGTGAAGTCCACCGCCAGGCCCCGTTCACGAGCCGCCGCCCGGCCGCGCTCCAGCCCGGTCACGTCGGTGTCGACGCCGGTCACGCGCAGGCCGGGCGCCCGGGCCGCCGCCCGCAGCGGCAGCTCGCCCCAGCCGCAGCCGAGGTCGACGAGATGTCCTTCGTCGAGGGCCATCCGGTCGAGCAGCAGCTCCGCATGGGGCTCGGACAGGGGCGTGTTCCAGCGCATCCGGGTGCGCCGCAGCGCGTTCAGTTCGTCGTCCACGCGGCCGATCCTGTCGGCCCGACGACCGGGCGTCGAGCGAGTTTCAGCCGATCAAGCGGGTCGCGTACGGCATGATCCCGCCGTAGCGGACCGGCGCGATCCGGACGCGCAGCCCGGACTGCGGCGCCTCGACCATCTGGCCGCCGCCGAGGTAGAGCGCGACGTGGTGGATGCCGCCCGCGCCACCCCAGAACAGCATGTCGCCGCGGCGCATCTGCGACAGCGGCACGCGCCGGCCGGCCGTGTACTGGTAGCCGCTGTAGTGCGGCAGGCCCGTGACCCCGGCGAAGGCGTAGATCATCAGGCCCGAGCAGTCGAAGCCGATCTTGTTGTAGTCGCCGTAGCGGTCGGCGACACCGCCGTCGCGGATGCCGCGGGTCGGGCCGCTCGCGTTGCCGCCGCCCCACGCGTACGGCAGGCCGATCTTCGACAGCGCCCGCGCGATGACCGCTTCGATCGACGAGCCGGCCGGGCCCGACGCCGGCTTGCTCGCCGGCCGGCCGCCGCCACCGGAGGAACCCAGCGCGGCCTGACGGGCGCGTTCGTCGTCCTCGCGCTGCTTCTCGGCGAGCCAGTCCTGGTAGCGCTGCCGCTGGCCCTGCAGGCCGCTGACCTTGGCCTGGGCGGTGTACAGCTGCTGCTCGACGTCGGACTTGCTCTTCTCGAGCTGCGTGTTCTGCGTGGCCTGGCTGTCCTGCGCGCTGATCGCCCGGGCCTGCGCCGAGTCCGCGCTGGTCTTGGCCTCACGGGCGGCGTCCTGCTTCTGCTGGGCGATCTCGGCGGCCTTGCGCGCCGCGGCGTCCTTGTTCGACTTCTCCGTCTGCGCCTGCTGGAGCCGGTCGAGGGCGTTGAGCCGGTCGCCGCCGACGGCGTCGAGCAGCTGGGCGCGGGCCAGCATGTCCTTCGGGCTGTCGGCGCTCAGGTACGCCGAGAGCGAGCCGACCGTGCTGCCCTGCTGGAAGCTCGCGGCGGCGAACGTCTTGAGGTCGTTGCGGGCTTTCTCGATCGCTGCGGCCGCGGCGTCCGCCTCGGTGCGGGCGGCCTTGGCGTCGTTCTCCGCCTGGGCCGCCGCGTCCTGCGCGGACTGCAGGTCGACCAGCGCCTTGTTGGCCTCTTCCTGCTTGAGCTCGACGTCGTCCTGCAGCTGCGACAGCTTCTGCTCGGCCTGGGCCAGCTGGTTGGTCAGCCGGCCGACCTCGCCCGCCTTCGCGTTGGCGTCGGCCTTGCTGTTGCTCAGGTCGGAGTCGCTGGGGTTGGGCGGCGGCGGGGGCGCCGCAAGACCCGTGCCGCCGGCACCGAACAAGATCACCAAGGTGAGCGCGCTCACGGTGAGTCCACGGCGGGCCCGCGGCACCTCCGGACCCCCACGCCGTCCCGCCACGACCGCCCACCTCCGCTCACCTGCGCACATCGCGCGTCACTGCAGTCACACCACTATCACAAGCATCACCGGAAACTTACACACCGTAGGCACCAATTCCCCTCATTGAGGGACCCTCGTCGCGGATGGCGCAGCCCACACCGCGTGTCGGCTTGTCCGTTAAACAGGACACGCGTACTGTTTGAGGCATCGCGAGGTGTGGCATCCCGAATCCGGTCCTACGGTGGGGGTGCGCAAGACTCGCCACCACCGAACCCGACCGAACTGACCTCAGGACTCGACCGCCGCACCGGCGCGGAAGTCCACGCCACTGGAGTTAGACGTGACCGCACCTGCCAGCAAGGACAGCTTCGGCGCCAAAGACACGCTGAAGGTCGGCGACGCCTCGTACGAGGTGTTCCGCCTGAACAAGGTCGAAGGCGCCGAGCGCCTGCCGTACAGCCTGAAGATCCTGCTCGAGAACCTGCTGCGCACCGAGGACGGCGCGAACATCACCGCCGACCACATCCGCGCGCTCGGCTCGTGGGACCCGAACGCCGAACCGTCGATCGAGATCCAGTTCACGCCCGCCCGCGTGATCATGCAGGACTTCACCGGCGTGCCGTGCGTGGTCGACCTGGCCACCATGCGCGAGGCGGTCACCGACCTCGGCGGCGACCCCGACAAGGTCAACCCGCTCGCCCCGGCCGAGCTGGTCATCGACCACTCGGTGATCATCGACGTCTTCGGCCGCCCCGACGCCTTCGAGCGCAACGTCGAGATCGAGTACGAGCGCAACCGCGAGCGCTACCAGTTCCTGCGCTGGGGTCAGGGCGCCTTCGACGAGTTCAAGGTCGTCCCGCCGGGCACCGGCATCGTGCACCAGGTCAACATCGAGCACCTCGCGCGCACGGTGATGGCCCGCAACGGGCAGGCCTACCCCGACTCGTGCGTCGGCACCGACTCGCACACCACCATGGTCAACGGCCTGGGCGTGCTGGGCTGGGGCGTCGGCGGCATCGAGGCCGAGGCCGCCATGCTGGGCCAGCCGGTGTCGATGCTGATCCCGCGCGTCGTCGGCTTCAAGCTGACCGGCGAGATCCCGGCCGGCGTCACCGCCACCGACGTCGTGCTCACGATCACCGAGATGCTGCGCCGCCACGGCGTGGTCGGCAAGTTCGTCGAGTTCTACGGCGAGAGCGTGTCCGCGGTGCCGCTGGCCAACCGCGCCACCATCGGCAACATGAGCCCGGAGTTCGGCTCCACCGCGGCGATCTTCCCGATCGACGAGGAGACCGTCCGCTACCTGAAGCTGACCGGCCGGTCCGAGGAGCAGGTCGCGCTGGTCGAGGCCTACGCCAAGGAGCAGGGCCTCTGGCACGACCCGTCGCGCGAGGCGTCCTACTCCGAGTACCTCGAGCTGGACCTCTCGACGGTCGTCCCGTCGATCGCCGGCCCGAAGCGCCCGCAGGACCGCATCGAGCTGTCGGACGCGAAGTCGTCGTTCCGCAAGTCGATCCACGACTACGTGGACGGCGAGGACACCACGCCGCACACCAAGATGGACGAGGCCTCCGAGGAGTCCTTCCCGGCCAGCGACGCCCCCTCGCTGTCGTTCGCCGAGGACGACGCCGCGCCGGTCACCTCATCCGCCGCGAACGGCGCGTCGGGCCGCCCGAGCAAGCCGGTCAAGGTGTCCACCTCCGACCGCGGCGAGTTCGTCCTCGACCACGGCGCCGTCGTGATCGCCTCGATCACCTCGTGCACCAACACGTCGAACCCGTCGGTCATGCTCGGCGCCGCGCTGCTCGCGCGCAACGCCGTGGACAAGGGCCTCGCGGTGAAGCCGTGGGTCAAGACGTCGATGGCGCCGGGCTCGCAGGTCGTCACCGACTACTACACCAAGGCCAACCTGTGGCCGTACCTGGAGAAGCTGGGCTACCACCTGGTCGGCTACGGCTGCACCACGTGCATCGGCAACTCCGGCCCCCTCTCGGACGAGATCTCCGCGGCGATCCAGGAGAACGACCTCACCGCGGTTTCGGTGCTCTCGGGCAACCGGAACTTCGAAGGCCGGATCAACCCCGACGTGAAGATGAACTACCTCGCGTCGCCGCCGCTGGTCATCGCCTACGCGCTGGCCGGCACGATGGACTTCGACTTCGCGAACCAGCCGCTGGGCCAGGACGCGCAGGGCACCGACGTCTTCCTGAAGGACATCTGGCCGACCGCGCAGGAGATCCAGGAGACCATCGACTTCGCGATCACGCAGGAGATGTTCTCGAAGGACTACGCCGACGTCTTCGACGGCGGCGAGCGCTGGAAGTCGCTGCCCACCCCGGAGGGCAAGACCTTCGAGTGGGACGCCGAGTCCACCTACGTCCGCAAGCCCCCGTACTTCGAGGGCATGACGCCGGAGCCGGCCGCAGTCACCGACATCTCCGGCGCGCGCGTGCTGGCGAAGCTGGGCGACTCGGTCACCACCGACCACATCTCCCCCGCCGGCGCGATCAAGCCGGGCACCCCGGCCGCGCAGTACCTCACCGAGCACGGCGTGGAGAAGAAGGACTTCAACTCCTACGGCTCGCGCCGCGGCAACCACGAGGTGATGATCCGCGGCACGTTCGCGAACATCCGGCTGCGCAACCAGCTCCTGGACGACGTGCAGGGCGGTTACACCCGCGACTTCACGCAGGACGACGCGCCGCAGGCGTTCATCTACGACGCGGCCCAGAACTACGCGGCGGCGGGCACCCCGCTGGTCGTGCTGGGCGGCAAGGAGTACGGCTCCGGCTCGTCGCGCGACTGGGCGGCCAAGGGCACCTCGCTGCTGGGCGTGCGCGCGGTGATCACCGAGTCGTTCGAGCGCATCCACCGCTCGAACCTGATCGGCATGGGCGTCATCCCGCTGCAGTTCCCGGCGGGCGAGTCGGCCTCGTCGCTCGGCCTGGACGGCACCGAGACGTTCGACATCGCGGGCATCACGGCGCTGAACGACGGTGACACCCCCCGCACCGTGCACGTCACGGCCACCAAGGCCGACGGTACGAAGGTGGAGTTCGACGCGGACGTCCGCATCGACACCCCGGGTGAGGCGGACTACTACCGCAACGGCGGCATCCTGCAGTACGTGCTGCGGAAGATGACGCAGGCGTAAGGGTTACTGCTTTCGGAGGGCCTCCCCGTCATCGCGACGGGGAGGCCCTCCTTTTCGCTACCGTGGAAACCATGGGGGAAATCGAGCTCGGCGACGGCTTCCTGTCCTACGAAGAACACGGACGCGGCCGGCCGCTGGTCTTCCTGCACGCGGGCGGGATGAACCGGGCGATGTGGGACGAGCAGTTCGCGCGGTTCGCCCGCGACCACCGCGTGATCCGGTACGACGCCCGCGGCAGCGGCGACTCGTCGAACCCGCCGGCGCCGCCGGGCCTGTACTCGCACTACGAGGACCTCAGGAAGCTCCTCGACGCGCTCGACGTCGAGCACCCGGTGCTGGTCGGCTGTTCCTTCGGCAGCCGGGTGTTCCTGGACTTCGCCGTCGCCCATCCCGGCCGCGCGGCCGGGCTGTTCCTCAGCTCGCCGGGCATCAGCGGGATGGAGTTCCGCGACCCGTACATCGTGGCGCTGCAGGCGGAACAGACCGAAGCGGCCAACGCCGGTGACGGCGCGAAAGTCCTGGAGTGCCTGCTGCGGATGTGGGTCGACGGCCCGCACCGGCAGCCGGCCGACGTCGACCCCGCGGTCCGGCAGTTCTGCCAGGCCATGGTGGTGGAGAACTTCGTGAAGGGCCACGGCGCGCCGGACCTCGGCGTCGAACTGGGCGCGATCCGGCGGGTCGCGGAGATCCGGGACCGCGCGCTGCTGGTCACCGGCGATCTTGATTCGACGGACATCTTCGCCGTGGCCGACCTGGTCGACCGGAAGGCGCCGCACGCGCGCCGGGCACGGGTGCCCGGCGCGGCGCACATGGTGAACCTCGAGCAGCCCGCCCGGTTCGACGCGCTGCTGCGGGAGTTCCTCCACACCTGTTAGGCCGGCACGGCTTCCCAGCGGACGCTCGACACCGACGGCTCCAGCGAAAGCCGGGACACCGCCGACTCCATCTGGGCGTCGTCGCGCTGGTCGCCGATCAGCTCGGCGCGGACCTCGACCGTGCGGTCCTCGCGATCAGCCCGGCCCCGGCGAGCGCCCCGACCGCGGCCGAGCACCACAGCGTCGCCGCGGTGTTGAGGCCGCGGACGTTCAGGCCGTCGCGCAGGATGACGCCGGCACCGAGGAACCCGATGCCCGAGACGATCTGCGCCGCGACCCGCGTCGGGTCGGCGTCGCCGCTGGAGCTCAGCCCGCCGAAGCCGTGCGCGGACAGCAGCACGAACAGCGTCGCGCCGACCGCGACCAGGGCGTTGGTGCGCAGCCCGGCCATCCGGGCGCGGAACTGGCGCTCGATCCCGATGACGGCACCCAGGCCGACCCCGGCGCCGACGCGCAGCAGCATTTCGAAGATGGTCATGATCCCGCTCTTTTCCGGCGTGCGCGCACTGCCGGACAGGGGAGACCGGATCAGCCCCGCCGGAAACCTCCGGTGAGAGCACGCCCGGTCGTCCCGTGACTGTCCGCTGGCATGTGCCGCTCACCTCGCTTCCGGTGCTCGTGGTTGATCAACCCGTCCACTGTAGCGCCGGGGCCGGACTCCGGCGCCTGTGATGATCGCTACGCCCAGTGCCGGCGCAGGTGCGGGACGAGGTCTCCAGGGCGCTCGTCGGGGAAGAACAGCTTGGCGCCGGGCACCTCGACGACGTCGGTGACGCCGGGGACGACGTCACGGAACCGGTAGGCCCACTCGAGGCCGAAGTTCGGGTCACCGGTCCCCCACACGAGCAGCGTCGGGAAGCGGAACTCCGTTATTCGTTCCGACGCCATGGACGAACAGCGTCACCGGTCCTTCGCCGACGTCGGTGTAGCTCACGTCGCCGGACGTCGTCGACCCGCGTCCGCGCTGGTCCTCCCAGGTTCGCAGGTCCATCGGAGGCAGCCGACCCGCATGAACAAGAAGATCGACCGGGGTCAGGCGACCCGCGAGCACCTCGTCGCGGTCGCGACCGGCCTGTTCACCGAGCACGGCTACGACGACACGTCGGTCGAGGCCGTCCTGCGCGCCGCCGACGTCAGCGGCACGTGAAACAGGCCGGGGCGACAACGCCACCCCGGCCCGTTTGCGTTGCTGCTAGGAGGTTTCGAACGGCTGGACGTTCGGCTGGAACACCTGGCCGTTCGCCGGCACCTTGAGGTCGGTCAGGTAGTCGGCCACGGCCTTGTCGACGCCGAGGGCGTCACCGAGGATGCAGTGGCCGAACGCGTCGACCGACAGCAGCCGCGAGTTGCCGAGCTCGGCCGCCATCCGCTGCCCGAACCGGTACTGCGTCGCGGGGTCGTAGAAGTTGCTGACCACGACGACCGGGACGTCGGTCTTGGCCCGCCACGGGCCGCGGTAGACGTCCGGCTTCTTCGCCGGCCACACCGGGCAGCCCGCCGTGTCGGCGAACGCCTGGTAGCGGCCGAAGGTGCGCGACTCGCGCTCCCACTTCGCGGCGATGTCCGGCACCTGCTCCTGCTTGATCTTGAACGGCTTGTCGGAGCAGTTGACGGCGAAGTACGAGTCGTCGCTGGTGTACGGGCTGTCCGGGTTCTGGTCGGCCAGGCCCTGCTTGCCGCCGGTGAGCACCTTCAGCTGCTTGGCCTGCAGCGTCTGCGCCTGCGCGCCCGCCGGGTGGAGGACGTTGTACAGCGCCTGCAGGTCCTCGGCCAGGCCGGGGAACGCCCCGGGCGAGTACAGGACGCTCGAAACGCCGCCGGTGAAGCTGTTGATGTCCACCGTGCCGCCGCCGGGGATGGTGATCGGCTGCTTGCGGAGGTACTCGCGCAGTTCGTCGAACTTCGCGCGCGGGGTGCCGTCGCTGAACGCGCACTTCGCGCCCACCTGGTCACACCGCTTGAGGAAGCCGTCGAGCGAGATCTCGAAGCCCTGCGCGCGTTCCCGGTCGTACTGCACGCCGTCGCTGGTGCGCAGCGCCGGGTCGACGTTGCCGTCGATGACGATCGCGCGCGACTGCTTCGGGAACATCGAGGTGTAGGTCGAGCCGATCAGCGTCCCGTAGGAGAAGCCGACGAAGGTCAGCTTCTGGTCGCCGACGGCCGCGCGCAGCGTGTCGAGGTCGCGCACGACGTCCTTGGTGGACATGTGGTTCAGCAGCGAACCCGCGTTGTTCTTGCAGAACCGGCCGTAGTCGCGGTAGCTCGCGAGGGTGCCGGAGATCTCGGCGCGCGACAGCGGCACCGGGATCTGGGCGCCGAAGACCTCGTCGGCGTCCTCCTGGGTGGTGAAGCAGCGCAGCGGGTTGCTCTGCCCGACACCGCGCGGGTCGAACCCGACGAGGTCGAACCGGTCGAGCACCTGCGGCTGGAAGTAGTACTGCCCGCTGATCGGCATCCGCAGGCCCGAGCCGCCGGGGCCGCCGGGGTTGAGGAACAGCGAGCCGACGCGCTTGTCGGGCGTGCGGGCGGCGCGCTTGAGCAGCGCGATGTCGATGGTGCCCAGCGACGCGTTGTCGTGGTCGATCGGCACGCGGTAGCGGGCGCAGCTGTAGAACTTGACCTGGTCCGCGGGCACGCCGGCGAGGGTGTCGCTCGAGCAGGTGCCCCAGTTGACGGCGGCGGTGGCGCCGACGACGGCGGGTTTGGCGACGGTGTCTTCGGCCGCCGCCGCGGTTCCGGCCGTCCCGGCCAGTCCCACGCCGGCCACGAGCGCCCCCACCAGTGCGAACGACCGCACCCGGCCCTGTGTGGATCTCGGCAAGACGTCTCCTCCCTTGGTGACGCATGAGCCGCGCGGTCGAGCCGTCACGGCGCGTTACCCGGGAGAGACTGGCACAAAGCGGTGAATACCGGCACCGGCCGAACGGATGGTGGGAACCTACCCGGCAACCGGGGTGAGCAGGAAAACCGGTAACCGGCGGCCGGCTTCCTGCTGCTCCATCGCGTACCCGGGCCAGAACCCGAGCAGCTCCCGCCACATCGTGTCGTACTCCTCGCCGTGCAGCTCGCGCGCCACCACCTCGCCCGGCCGGCCCTTGAGCGCGACCTGCGCCTTCGGGTTCGCGCGCAGGTTCAGCGCCCACGCCGGGTCGTGCGGACGGCCCCAGTTCGACGCCGTCAGGACCAGGTCGGCGCCGTGCGGGAAGTACAGGAGGTTCGTGCTGCGGAGCTGCCCGCTCTTGCGGCCCGTCGTCGTGAGCCGCAGCGACGGCAGGCCGGCGAGGGCCACCAGGCTCACCCGGCCGCCGAACGCTTTGTGCAGTTTCTTGTCCGCCCACACCACGGCCCCGGCCGTGCGCATCAGCCACGGCCGGGTGCCGAGGGCCCGGGCGAGTGCCCGGAGAGGATTAGCCACGCACCGATCTTGCCAGGCTCACCCCGAACCGCTGCTGGGAGTCGGTCCACCAGCGGTCCAGCGCGAACCCGGCCGCGGCCAGCTCCTCCTCGACGCCGGCGGGCCGGAACTTGGCCGAGATCTCCGTCCGGATGTGCTCGCCCTCGGCGAACTCCACCGTGAGATCCGCACCGGGGATGTCGACGGTCAGCGCGCGCCGGGCCCGCAGGCGCATCTCGATCCACTCGTTCTCCGCGTCCCAGTGCGAGACGTGCTCGAACTCGTCGACGTCGAAGTTCGCGCCGAGCCGGGTGTTGATCACGCGCAGCACGTTCTTGTCGAACTCACCGGTGACGCCGGCGGCGTCGTCGTAGGCGCGTTCGAGGATGCCCGGGTCCTTGACGAGGTCGGTGCCGAGCAGCAGCCACTCCCCCTCGTCGAGCACTTCGCGCACCGAGCGCAGGAAGGCCGCGCGCTCGGCGGGCAGGAAGTTGCCAATTGTGCCGCCGAGGAACGCCACCACCCGCGGCTGGCCGCCGGGCAGCAGGTCGAGGTGCTGGGTGAAGTCGCCGACGACCCCGCGGACGGTCAGGCCCGGGTAGTCCTTCGAGATCGCTTCGGCGGCCTCGGCCAGCGCGGACTCGGACACGTCCAGCGGCACGAACGCCTCCAGCGTGCCGTGGCCGGTGAGCGCGTCGAGCAGCAGCCGGGTCTTCTCGCTCGACCCGGACCCCAGCTCGACGAGGGTGTGCGCGCCGGTCAGCTGCGCGACGTCGCCCGCGTGCGCGGCCAGCACCTCGCGCTCGCTGCGGGTCGGGTAGTACTCCGGCAGCTGGGTGATCTTCTCGAACAGCTCGCTGCCCTCGGCGTCGTAGAACCACTTGGGCGGCAGCCACTTCCGCTCGGCCGTCAGCCCGGCGACGACGTCCGCGCGCAGCTCCGCGGTGACGGCGTCGCCGGAACGGTGGTGGTCGAGGTCGATCTCGGTCATGAACGCTCCTGGGTCAGGGGAAGCAGGTCGACGCCGGCCGCGGTGGCGCGCACGGCGTGGTGGTCGGGGACGGGCCGCCAGCGCGGGTCGCCGTCCAGGGGTTCGGACGCGAGCCACACGTTGCTTCCGGGGGTTCCGGGTGGCGGAGCCCCCGGCCCGGGGCGAAGCCCCGGCACAACACTGCCGGCCGGGGTCTCCAGCACGGACAGCGCGTGCGTCCAAGTGGTGCCGATGAGGGTCGAACCGTCGGTGAGCAGGAAGTTGAGCCGGGAACCGGGCGCGGCCGCTTCGACGGCGAGGGTCAGCTCCGCCACCGCCGCCAGCGGGTCTTCGCCCGTGGCGAGCCGGGCGCGCAGCAACGCCCAGAGCACCACCGAGTCCGTCGGCGCCTCCAGCGTCAGCAGCTCGGTGACCGGCAGGGTCTTGGCCAGTTCGGCCAGCGCGTCCGGGTAGCCGCGGACGACGCCGTTGTGGCTGAACAGCCAGCGCCCGGCGGTGAACGGCGCCGCGGCCGCTTCGGTCACCGGCAGGCCGGTGGTGCCGTTGCGCACCGCGGCGACGAACGCACCCGAGGTCACCGCCGCGGCCAGCGGCGGCAGCGTCTCGTCCGTCCACAGTGGAGTGGACCGGCGGTGGCGCAGCGGGGGCGAGCCCGGGCCGGGGTACCACCCCAGCCCGAACCCGTCCGCGTTGACCGAACCGCCGCCGCGCATGTCCGCCGGTGCGTAGGACTGCACCAGCAGGGCGTGCGGGGCGCGGAAAACCGCCTCGGCGGGCGAAACCGGCTCGCCGAGGTAGGCGAGGTGGCGGCACATGCGCCTAGCCCACCTCGCCGGGTGCCGCGTCGCGGGCCGTCCGGAAGCCCGCGAAGATCTGCCGCCGGATCGGGTAGTCCCAGTTGCGGAACGTGCCCCGGATCGCCGCCGAGTCGGTGCCGAACGAGCCGCCGCGCAGCACCTTGTACTCGGGTCCGAAGAAGACTTCCGAGTACTCCCGGTACGGGAACGGCGCGAAGCCCGGGTAGCCGTGGAAGTCGGTGCTCGTCCACTCCCAGACGTCGCCGATCAGCTGGTGCACGCCGGTCGGCGACGCGCCCGCCGGATACGCCCCCGCCGGTGCGGGGCGCAGGTGCCGCTGGCCGAGGTTGGCGTGCTCGGCCGACGGTTCCCCGTCACCCCACGGGAACCGCCGCGACCGGCCGGTCGCCGGGTCGAACCGCGCGGCCTTCTCCCACTCCGCCTCGGTCGGCAACCGCCGCCCGGCCCAGGCCGCGTACGCCTCGGCTTCGAAGTAGGAGACGTGCACGACCGGCTCGTCGGCGGGCACGCGCTCGTAGACGCCGAACGCCGTCCGCCACCAGCCGTCCTGCTCCCGCTTCCAGAACCGCGGCGCGGTGATGCCGTGTTCGGTGCGGTAGGCCCAGCCCGCCGGGCTCCACCAGCGCTCGTCGTCGTAGCCGCCGCTGTCGAGGAACCGCGCGTAGGCCCCGCCCGTCACCGGGACGGTGTCCATCCAGAACGCGCCGACGGCGAGCTCGTGCGCCGGGCGCTCGTTGTCCAGCGCCCACGGCTCGGCCGACGTGCCCATCGTGAACGCGCCACCCGGGACGAGCACCTCGGCGGGCAGGGTGCCCGAGCGGGCCGGCGGCGGCGCCGGCGCGTGCAGCACCGGGTCGCCCCGGCGCAGCTGGTGGGTGGCCAGCATGGTCTCGTCGTGCTGCTGCTCGTGCTGGGTGATCATGCCGAACGCGAAGGCCTGTTCGGTCAGCCGCCGACCCTCCATCGGCGCGTGTTCCAGCACGTCGAGCGCCTTTTCGCGGACCTGCTTGACGTACGCGCGCGCCTCGGCCGGGCCGAGCAGCGGCAGTTCCGGCCGGTCGGCGCGGGCGTGCTGGAACGCGTCGTAGATGTCGTCGATGTCCGGGCGCAGCGGCTCGCGGCCGCCGACGTCGCGGACCAGCCAGAGCTCCTCCTGGACGCCGATGTGCGCGAGGTCCCAGACCAGCGGCGACATCAGCTTGGAGTGCTGGCGGACCAGGTCTTCGTCGTCCACGGCGTCGGTCAGCGCCACGCTGCGCGCCCGCGCCCGGGTCAGTGCTTCGGCCGCCCGGGCACGCAGGTCCTGCGCGCTCAGGTCACCCAGTGCTTCCGTGCTCATGCTTCGCTCCTCGATCGGTACGCGCGCCCCTGCACGCTCTCGCTGATCTCGGTGATCGACTCCGCCGCCAGCCCGGTCACGCCCAGCTCGGCGCAGCCGAGGTCGGCCAGCGCCGCCGCGACGGCCGCCAGGTCCGCATCGGCCAGTCCCCGCCGCGCCGCGTCGGTCCACCGGTCCGCGACCGGGGCGCAGACCGCCCGCACCTTGTCCACAGTGGACGGCCGGGCGAGCAGCGCCGAGACCAGCGCGACCGGCGCCAGCCACTCGTCCGGCGGTTGCGCGTCGAGGTACCGGATCTCCAGGTAGCCCTGGGGCCGGACCGGGGTGAACATCGTGGTGAGGTGGTAGTCGAGGTCCGCCGCCGTCGGCTTCGGCAGCAGGGCGGCCGCGCCCTTGCCGTCGATCCAGTCGGCGAAGGTCAGCCCCTCCGGCGCGTCCCACGGCCGGTCGCCGCGGGGCAGCACCATCAGCGGGGTGTCCATCAGGCGCTCGGCCCACCACCCGGCGGGGTCGTCGTCCGCGACGCCGGACGTGCGCGTGCGGACCGCCTCCGTGTCGTGCACCGCGAGCCAGCGGGCGGAGGCGTGTCCCGTGTCCTGTCCGGCGTGGACGCGGGAGTTGGCGAAGAGGGCGAGCAGCGGCGGGCCCATCGCGTGGGCCGCCGCCCAGCGGGCCGCGTAGTGCTCGGGCTCCCCCGCGTCGACGCAGACCTGCAGGCCCGCGGTGCTGCACATCATCGTGAGGCCACCGGGACCGATCGGCGCGAACCGCCGTTCCATCGCCGCGTAGCGCGGGGTGTGCAGGACCCGGCGTGGCGCGCGGTGGGCGTCGATGCCCGTTTCGCCCAGCACGAGATCGTGCCGGGCGAGGCGGTCACGCAGGTGGTGGAGGTCGGCCGTGACGACTGCGTCGAGATCGCGCAGGGAGGCCTGGGGAAGAGCCGAGATTTCGACCTGGCACCCGGGTTCGAGGCTCACTGGTGAACCGGCCGGGAGCGGCGAAGCGGGGCTGTCGGGGCGGAGCGTCCGCGGGGTGTGCGGACCCAGCGCCGTGGCTAGGACGTCGGGATCGAGGGGTCTGGCCGGGTCGTCGGCATGGTGCACGGTGAATTCCAGCTCCACGCCGGTCAGGCGGGGTGGTCCGTGCTTGAAACACACCGATGCTACGTACGCTTCACCGGCCGCGCGGTCCGCCAGGACCCGCGCGGTGCGGTTCGACGCACTCCCCGACTTCTCGGGAAAACGGTGCACCGCTGTCATGTCCGTTCCTGTTCCGTGTGGTGGAACTTCTTGACTTCGGACGCTACACGCGGGGTACGACAAAATCAGGCCGCATCTTGCGGTGCAGGACGGGTTCACCACTCCGTAAGAAGTCCCGGATCAGGGCAAAGCGGACTCCGTGCCCAGGCCGAGCGAGGCCGCCGAAGCCCGCACGGCCTCGATCACCAGGTGCAACGCGGGCCGCCGGAACGCGGTGCGCCGGTAGGCGATCGACACCGTCCGCAGCAGTGGCGTGGTGAGCGCGACGACGTCGATGCCGGGTGGCCGCAGCAGCCGCAGGCCCAGGTCCGAGACGAGCGTGACGCCGAGCCCGGCGCCCACCATCGCCATCGCCGTGGACTGCTCTTCGACCTCGTGGTTGATCTTCGGCGCGAAGCCGTGCCGCTGGCAGGCCGTGCGCATCGCCCGGCCGAAGTGGGACTTCGGGCTGGCCAGGATCCACGGGTGCTCGGCGAGTTCGTCGAGGGAGGCCGAACCGGACGGCACCGCGCCCCGCGGCACCGCCGCGTGCAGCCGCTCCACCGCCACGACGGCGCGTTCCAGCCCGGCGTCCCACGACGTCGGCGCGTCCGAGTAGTCGATGACGAACGACAGGTCGAGCGTGCCGTCGCGGACCGCGTCGGCGGTGTCCTCCGGCGCCAGCTCGCGCGTGCGCACCTCGATGCCGGGGTGCTCGCCGGCGAGCGCGGTCAGCGCCGTCGGCAGCAGCCCGGAGGCCACCGACGCCCAGACGCCGGCGGTCAACCGGACCGTGCGCGCCTCCTGTGCTTCTTCGAGGGCGAGCGTCGCCCGTTCGACGGAGCCGAGGATCTCCTCGGCGTGCTCCGTCAGGAGGTTGCCCAGTTCGGTCAATTGGACGCGGCGGCCGAGCCGTTCGAACAGCTTCGCGCCGACGTCGCGCTCCAGCTGCGCGAGCTGCTGCGAGACCGCCGAAGCGGTGTAGTGCAGCGAAGCGGCCGCTGCCGTCACCGTGCCCCGGCGGTGCAGCTCGCGCAGCATCCGCAAGCGGTGCAGCGAAAGCTCCATACACCAAACCTAAACGAGATCGTGCAGGTTCGTTAAATGGACGCGGGCGCCGGGCCGGGCGCACCCTCGTGGAGGCGGCCCCGACGAGCCGCCCCGGACTTCCCTGGAGGTGAGTGGCCCTGATGACCCCGCGCAACGCCGAGCCGCTGATGCGGCTCACGTGGACCGATCCCATTACCGGCGCGCACGGCTACCTGGTCGTGCACAGCCTGGTCTCCGGCGTCGCCACCGGCGGCACCCGGATGCGGGCCGGCTGCACGATGAGCGAGGTCGAGGACCTCGCCCGGGGCATGGCCAACAAGACCGCGACCTTCAACCTGCCGGTCGGCGGGGCGAAGGGCGGCATCGACTTCGACCCGAAGGACCCGCGGGCGTTCGGCGTGCTGAAGCGGTTCTGCGCGTTCCTGCGGCCGTGGCTGGACGCGCACTGGGTGACCGCCGAGGACCTCGGCGTGCCCCAGCACCTGATCGACGAGGTGTTCGCCGAGCTCGGGCTGGAGCAGTCGTACCACGCGGCGATCGGCCGTTCGGCGGATCCCGCGCGCACCCTGCGGCGCGTCCAGGCCGGTCTGAACGCGCCGGTGCCGGGCGGCCTGCTGCTCGGCGACGTCGTCGGCGGCTACGGCGTGGCGCAGTCCTGCCTCGGCGTCGCGGCGGCGTGGGACTGGGACGTCCGCGAAACGACCGTGGCGATCCAGGGCATCGGCACCATGGGCGGCGGCGCGGCCTGGTACCTGCACGAAGCCGGGATGAAGGTGGTCGCGGTGGCCGACGCCGCGGGCACGCTCTACGACCCCACGGGGCTCGACGTGCCGGCGTTGCTGGAGCTGCGCGACCGCTTCGGCGAGGTCGACCGCTCGCGGCTGCCCGAGGGCGTGCGTTCGCTGCCCCGGGAGACGGTCGTCGGCATCGACGCGGACATCTTCGTGCCGGCCGCGATCTCCTACGCGCTGCGGACGGACAACGAGAACCTCGTCAAGGCCTCGGTGGTCGTCGAAGCGGCCAACGCGGCGACGACGCCGGAAGCCGAGGCCGCGTTGTCGGCCCGTGGCGTCGCGGTGGTGCCGGACTTCGTCGCCAACGCGGGCGCGGCGGCGTGGGCTTGGTGGCTGCTGCTGGGCGAGGTCGGCGCGGACCCGGCCGACTCGTTCCTGCGGCTGCGCACCGAGATGCAGTCGAAGGTGGCGCTGCTGCTGGCCGAGTGGAACATGGACCGGCTGCCGCTGCGCATCACCGGGCTGAAGCTGGCCGAGGCGAACCGGGTCCGCCGGGCCGAGGCCGCGCTCGCGCCGGAGGGTGAGCCGGGGCTGCTCATCCCGTGAGCCGGGGGTTCCGCGCGGCGCCTCGGGTGGGGGCGCCGCGCGGTTCCTTCACCGCGCGAACCGGTCGGTCGCGCCGACGAGCACGTCCTGCATCGGAGCGTCCTGCGTGGAGTGCCCGATGTCGTCGAGCATGACCAGCTCGCTGCCCGGCCAGCCGTGGTGCAGCAGCCACGGCGTGCCGACGATGTTGCTCGTGTCGAGCACGCCTTGCGCCAGCACCGCGGGGATGCCGGCGAGCTTGCCGAGGTTGCGCAGGATCTCGCCGTCGGGCACGAAAGCGCGGTTGCTGAAGTAGTGCGTGACCAGCCGGGCGAAGCAGAGCCGGTAGGCCGGGTCCTCGAAGGACTTGTGCGCGGGCACGCCCGGGAGCATGGCGTCTTCCCAGGCGCACCAGTCGTTCGCGGCCTGGTGGTGCACCTCGGGATCGGGGTCCATCAGCAGCCGGTGGTAGGCGGCGGACAGGTCGCCGTCCCGCTCGCTTTCCGGCACTCCCTGGCGGAACTTCTCGAAGGCCTCCGGGAAGTACGCCCCGAGCCCGCGGATGAGCATTTCGATCTCGATGAACCGGTCGGTCGCCAGGCCCATCAGGACCATCTCGCTGACCCGCTCGGGGTGGCGCAGCGCGTAGGTCAGGCTGAGCACCGATCCCCAGGATCCGCCGAACAGCAGCCACTTCTCGATGCCGAGCCGGGTGCGGAGGAGTTCGAAGTCCGCGACGAGGTGGTCGGTGGTGTTGGCGGACAGGTCGGCGACGGGCGCGCCGGCGTGCGGGGTGCTCCGGCCGCACCCGCGCTGGTCGACGAGCACGACCCGGTAGCGGGCCGGGTCGAAGTAGCGTCGCAGGTTCGTCGAGCAGCCGGTGCCGGGGCCGCCGTGCACGACCAGCGCCGGTTTCCCGTCGGGGTTGCCGCAGGTCTCCCAGTAGATCTCGTGCCCGTCGCCGACGTCGAGCAGGCCGTGCTCGTAGGGCTCGATCTCGGGGTACAGCATCAGCGCGTCCTTCCACCCGGAATACAACAGCGCTGTCACATTAGCCGGTGGGCCAAGCCGACGCTCGGTCTTTTCGCCTCAGACCAGGGCGCCGGCCAGCTCCGTGAGCGTCTCGGCCAGTTCGCGCGGGCCCGCCGGGCCGATGTGGATGACGGCGTCGTCGCCCACGCCCGAGGTGTAGCTGAGGTAGCGGCCCCAGTCCGTGTCCGCGTAGTGCAACGGCTGCTGCAGGCAGGTGTGGCGGCCGACGTCGTCGCGGCGGCCCACGTAGAGCTCACCGCTGCCCGACACCGGCCGCTGCACCAGGCTGACGACATCGGCGACCGCCGGGGCGAGCGGGTACGCCTCCTGGCCACGACGAGCGGCCTCGGTCAGGTCCGCCACCCGGACGGTGCGCGGGTGGCCGCCGCCGGCTCCCACCGGCGGCAGCTGCTCGACGAGCGACTCGGCGAGCCGGTTCCGGTCGATCTCCTGGACGCCGACGTGCGTCCCGTCGGAGACGGCCAGGACCGCCTGAAGCCCCTTCGCCGCGGCGAGCACGCCGTAGGTCTGGCCGTCGACCCCGACCCAGCCGTAGCACTCCCGCGCCGGGCTGACCAGCAGCGGCAGCCAGTCGAGGAAGTCGACGGCGGCGCGGCCGCGCGAGTCGACCAGGCCGGCCTCGGCCAGCGCGGCTTCGACCCGCTTGTCCGCCTCGGCGCGCTCCTCGTCCGAGAGCCACAACGGCTCCGGACGGAGGGTGATGTGCAGCTGACCGACCTGCTCGCGCTCCGCCAATGCGGCCAGCGCCTCGACCGGAACGTCCACCCGGCCTGTTGCCACGTCCACCCGCCTGTTCGCTTCTACTCGCCGATGACCGGCGGACTGGTCCGCTGGTCGGTGCCGAAGATCGCGTCCGGGTCCGCCTCGATCAGGAAGTCCGGCCGCTGGTGCTCATCATCTTCCTCGCCCTCGCCCCGGCGCCCGCCGGCACCCATCGGGCCCATCTGCCCGGAGCGTCCCGCGGCCGACCGCGCGGCGGCGGCCTCCGCGGCGGCCGCGTTGCCGAGGCTGCCCATGCCGGAACCGCGGCCACTGCCGAGGCCCCGCTCCCCCGCGGCACCGCTGCCACCGCCGGCGCCGGTACCGCCGCTCCCGCTGATCGGCCGGCCGTTGGAGTCCAGCAGCCGGCTCCCGGCGTTCCCGCTGGTCGGGCCGCGTCCGCCGGTGCTCGAGCTGGGGTCGTTGCCGAAGGTGTTCGAGTAGTTCTGGCCGCCGCCCCCACCGGTGCCGGTGGGGTAGAAGTCGATCCCCCCGGTCCCGGGCGGCGTCTTGCCGGGCCGGTCGGTGGTCGGCCGATCGGTGGTCGGCCGATCGGTGGGCAGCTGCGTCGTCGTCGGCCAGGTCGTGTTGGTCGGCCGGGTGGTGTCCGTGGGCCGGGTCGTGTCGGTGGGGCGGCCGGTGGTGGCGGTCGGCCGTCCGGTGGTGTCGGTGGGACGGCCCGTGGTGTCGGTCGGGCGCCCGGTGCCGTCGGTCTGCCCCGGCTTGTCGGAGCCACCGGTGTGCGTGGTGTCGACGCTGGTGGTCGAGGTGCTGTCGTCCCCGCCGGGGTCGTGGCCACCACCCTCGGGGTACCACTTGTTCTTGTCGGTGCCCTCGATCTGCCCGGGCGGTTTCGGCTTGTCCACGGCGATCGCGGCACCGTCGGACTCGAGGATGCCGTAGTCGGTGGGGAGCGCGTTCCGGGTGCTGTCGGTGACGCTGCTGTACTGGTCCATCACACGGACGTTGGTTTCGTTGGCCGCGTTGTACTTCGCGATGCCGGCCTGGTAGTCGTCGATGTCGTCCTTGGCCATGAAGGGCCCGGCGATCGGGATGGCGGCTTTGAGCCCCACGCTCCACGGGCTCGGCTTCTCCGGCTTCGGCGGGATCTCGACGACCGAGCTGCTGGAGTGGTCGAACGCGGTCGCCTGCGAATCGACCGACGCCTTGGTGACGTCCAACGGCTGGGCGGTTTCGGCGAAGGCCTGCTCGAGCGGGCCGGCCCCGGCGTTCGCGGCGTCGGCCGCGTCCCCGGTCCAGGCCTGCTTCATCCGGTCCTGCAGGGACTTGATGCCCTGCGCGCGGTCCAGGTAGGCGTTGGAGAGGTTGGCGACCTCGTCGGCGGCGGTGCGCAAGCCGGACGTGTTGCCCTGTCTGAAGTTGTCGTAGATCTGCTTGCCGTCCACTCGTCATGCCCCCTTGAGTGTGGTGATGATCGCGGCCGCCACCTGGCTCGCCGCGGCGCAGGAATCGTCGGCGCCTTCGTAGCCGCCGGAGTGCACGGCGATGACCAGGTCGTCGGCGACGCCCATGTCCAGGCTGCAGAAGCCGTTCGGCCGCCGGTCGCGCTTGTCGACGTAGACCGCCGGGTAGCCCGCCACCTCGGGAGCGGGCTCGAGGAACGGGTATTGACCGGTTTCGTGCGCCGTGTAGAGCCCGGCCAGGCCGCCGGCGCCCCGATCGCGGTTGCCCGTGGCGATGATGACCACCATGCTCTGGCCCTCACCGCGGATCTGCCAGCCGCAACTGGGGCCGGCCGCGCCGAGCCCTTCATCTCGCTGCTGAGCCGTGCCCGGATCGGTGAACTTGAGCGCCGATAAGGCCGGAGCCGGGACGATCGTGCAGGGTTCTGAAAGGTACTTCGACGGATCCAGCGGGGTGGCGACCTTCGGGACGTCCGGGTTGGACGACGCTCCGGACGATTGCGGCGCGCTCGATACCGGTGTCGCGGTACCCGGCTCTTCCGAGGTGCATCCGGCCAGTGTCAAGACGGAAGCGACGGCGACAACCGTCACGCGAATCGGCAGGCGCACCGTCACACCGTCCGGAACGGGTCGGCCATCCCCTGGTCCGTGGCCACGGTTTTCGTCTGCGCTTCCTTCAGCTTCTTGATGTACTCCTGCACGTACTGGCGCATCGAGTCGTTCTGGGCCTGAAGTGCCATGAGCGAGTCCATGCTCGTCGACACGTATCCGTTGCTGACGACGTCCTTGCCCGGTGCTTCCATCGCTCCCATGATGATGTCGATCCGGCGCGAGTCGTCGATGATCTTATGGAGCTCGTCTTCCCAGAGACCGATCACCGAGGCGAGCTCCTCGGGGTCCATCTGGAACTTGCCGCCCCCGCCGCCACCGCCGCCGTAGACCCGGCCGCTCTGGCCGAGGATGTCGCCACCCCAGACCGCTTGGACCGCCTGCCCGGCTTCGCCGATGATCACGCCGCGCACCTTCCCCTCAGTTCACCCACCGTGATGGTGCAAAGATTAGCCAACTGTCTCACGCCGTGTCAGCGAATCGCCGCAACGTTCCGACGATGGGGGCTTCGGTTCGGTTCCCGGGCACTCCGGGTCACAGTACGTACGTACGGATTGCGAAGTCCCGGTCCTCGGTGCCAGGATTTCAGGATGCCACGCGTAAGCCAGGATCACCTCGACGCACGCCGGCGCCAGATCCTCGACGGCTCGCGCGTCTGCTTCGCGCGCTACGGCTACGAAGGTGCCACAGTCCGGCGCCTGGAGGAAGCCACCGGGCTTTCGCGCGGGGCCATCTTCCACCACTTCCGCGACAAGGAGTCGCTCTTCCTCGCCCTCGCCGAGGACGACGCCATCCGGATGGCCGACGTCGTCGCCGAACAGGGCCTCGTCCAGGTCATGCGCGACCTGCTCGCCGGGGGCGACCACCCCGCCGACTGGCTCGGGACGCGGCTCGAGGTGAGCCGGCGGCTGCGCACCGACCCCGAGTTCCGCGCCCGCTGGGCCGAACGGTCCGAGCAGCTCACCACCGCCACCCGGCTGCGGCTGCTGCGCCAGCGCGAAGCCGGCATCCTGCGCGACGACGTCGACGTCGACGTGCTCACCGCGTTCCTGGAACTCGTCCTGGAAGGACTCGTCTCGCACCTGGCCATGGGACTGCCCGCCGCCGGGCTGGGGCCGGTGCTCGACCTCGTCGAGGAGACGGTGCGGCGGCACCGGCCCGGCACCACCTGATCAACCGTGGTCCAATGGCCCGCGTGGATCTCCTCGAGGCGCACGGCCAGGCGTTGCGGGCCTTCGGCGACGCGGTGCACGCCGTCGACGCCTGGGACCGCGGGACTCCGTGTACCGAGTGGACGGTCCGCGACCTCGTCAACCACCTCGTCGCCGAGCAGCTGTGGGCGCCTTCGCTGCTCGCCGGGGCCACTTTGGACGACGTCGGCGACCGCTTCGACGGCGATGTCCTCGGCGACGACCCGGTGTCCGCCTGGGACGCGGCCGCCGAGGCCGCGCGCGAAGCCTTCCTCGACGACGGCGTGCTCGAACGCGCGGTGCACGTGTCGACGGGGCTGCTCCCGGCCCGCGAGTACGGCTGGCAGATGACGATCGACGCGGCGGTCCACGCGTGGGACCTGGCGACGGCACTCGGCCTCCCCTGCCCGGTGACCGAGCCGCTCGCCGAACGCCTCCTCGACATCGTGCGCCCGTGGGTGGACGAGTGGCAGGGGCTGGGGATCTTCGACCCCCCGGTCCCGGTCGGCCGCGGCGCGAGCCCGACCGCGCGGCTCGTGGCCCTGCTCGGCCGGCGGCCGGGCTGACTCACCCGCCGAGGGGAGCCGAGCCGGTAGCAAAGCCCACTGAACAACCCCGCCAAGGCGCCGCGCCCGCTCACACCACCGGGCGCTCAGCACCCCGCTGGGACCGCCGTCCCGCCGGATCACCCGGCGAGGTGAGCGCGCCGACACACCGATATCCCCGCGACTCTCGCCCCGGACACGTTAAACTTGTCCGCATCGTCGCAGTCCACACCGATTTCCTCCTGGGAGTGACCGTTTCGTGCGCGCAGCGCAGTCACCTGGTGACAGTACCGAGCCGGGTGACCGACCCGGCTGTCCGATAGGTTCATCCCCCGCCGACCGGGCGGGTGCGGAATGACCCAAATCCTCTTCGCCGTGCTCGGCGTCCTGCTCTTCGTGCTGCTGACCGTCGGCACCGGGCTCGCGGTCGCCGCCGAGTTCTCGCTGACCGCGCTCGAACGCAGCACCGTCGACGCCAACGTCCGGCAGGTCGGCGACCGGCGCGCCCTGACCGTGCAGAAAGCCCACCGGACGCTGTCCTTCCAGCTCTCCGGCGCCCAGGTCGCGATCACCCTCACCACGCTGATCACCGGTTACCTGGCCGAGCCGCTGATCGGCGAGCTCGTCCGGCCGCTGCTCACCGGCGTCGGGCTGCCGGAAGGCTTCGCCGGCGGCGCGTCGATCGTGCTCGCCCTGGTCATCGCCACCTCGCTGTCGATGATCCTCGGCGAAATGGTGCCGAAGAACCTCGCCATCGCCCGGCCGCTGCCGACCGCGCGGGCCGTCGCCGGGTACCACTCGCGGTTCTCCGCGCTCTTCCGCTGGCTCATCACGCTCATGAACAACAGCGCGAACTTCCTCGTGCGCAAGTTCGGCATCGAGCCCCAGGAAGAGCTGCGGTCCGCGCGGTCGCCGCAGGAGCTCGGCTCGATCGTGCGCTCCAGCGCCGAAAGCGGCACGCTCGACACCTCGACGGCGGAGCTGCTCGACCGCTCGCTGCGGTTCGGCGACCGCACCGCGGAGGAGCTGATGACCCCGCGCGTGCAGCTGGAGTCCCTCTCCATCGACGACACCATCGAGGACCTCATCGACCTCTCGCGCCGCACCGGGTTCTCGCGGTTCCCGGTGCACGCCGAGGACCTCGACGACGTCCGCGGCGCCGTGCACGTCAAGCAGGCCTTCGCCGTGCCCGCCGCCGACCGGGCCGCCGTGCCGATCGGCTCGGTCATGCGGCCGGTGCCGACCGTGCCCGAGTCGCTGCCCGGCGACGACCTGCTCAACCGCCTGCGCGACTCCCGCTTCCAGCTCGCCATCGTCGTCGACGAGTACGGCGGCACCGCCGGGCTGGTCACCCTGGAGGACGTCGTCGAGGAGATCATCGGCGACGTCCGCGACGAGCACGACGACCACGAAGGCCCGGCCTCGCAGCAGGTCGGCACCGACAGCTGGCTGGTCTCCGGGCAGCTGCGCGCCGACGAGGTCACCGACGTCACCGGGTTCCGGATGCCGGACGGCGACTACGAAACCATCGCCGGGCTGATCCTCGAGCGGCTGGGCAAGATCCCCGCCGAGGGTGACGCCGCCGAGGTCGACGGCTGGCGGCTCACCGTGACCACGATGGACAAACGCCGGATCGCCGAGGTCGAAGTCGCGCCGGTCCGCGCCGAAGAGCCGGCGGAGGTGGCCTCGTGAGCGACTGGCTGAACATCGCCCTCGTCGTGCTCCTGCTGCTGACGAACGCCTTCTTCGTCGGCGCGGAGTTCACGCTGATCTCTTCGCGGCGGGACAGGCTCGAAGCGCTGCTGGAGCAGGGCAAGACGCGCGCGAAGATCGTCATCAACGCGAGCAAGCACGTCTCGCTGATGCTCGCCGGCGCGCAGCTGGGCATCACCATCTGCTCGCTGCTGCTCGGCCGCCTCGGTGAGCCCGCGGTCGCGCACCGGCTCTCGGCGTTCTTCGACCTGCTCGGTCTGCCCGAAGCGCTGCTGCACCCGATCTCGTTCGCCATCGCGCTGGCGTTCATCACCGTGCTGCACGTCCTGATCGGCGAGATGGTGCCGAAGAACCTCGCCATCGCCGAGCCCGAGCGGCTCGCGCTGTGGCTGGTGCCGGTGCACGTCGGCTGGGTCAAGATCGCCAACCCGTTCATCTGGCTGCTGAACTTCGTCGCCAACTCGCTGCTGCGCGCGGTGAAGGTCGAGCCGAAGGACGAGCTGGAGACGGCGTACACCTCCGACGAGCTGGCCGAGCTGCTGAGCGAGTCGCGCCGGGAGGGCCTGCTGGACCAGTCCGAGCACCGGCGGCTCGCCCAGACGCTGTCCTCGGTGGAGAAGACGGTGGCCGACGTGCTGGTGCCGACGGCCGAGCTGACCACGCTGCCGTGCGGGCCGACCGTCGGCGACGTCGAGCGGGCGGTCTCCTCGACCGGCTTCTCGCGGTTCCCGGTGTGCACCGACGACGGGCGGCTGACCGGCTACATCCACGTCAAGGACGTCCTGGAGCTGGCCGGGCACGACCCGGCGACGATCGTGCCCGACGCGAAGACGCGCCCGCTCACCGAGCTGCGCGCCGACGCCCGGCTCGACGTCGCGCTTTCGGCCATGCGCAAGGAGGGCAGCCACCTGGCGCGGGCGCTCGACACGGGCGGCAACGCCGTCGGCGTCGTGGCGCTGGAGGACCTCGTCGAGGAGTACGTGGGCACGGTGCGCGACGGAACCCACGTCGGCGCATGACGAGTGTCGAAGTGCTCGCCGAACCGGACTGGCTGGCCCGGGAGGCGGCGCACGCCGAGCGGACGCGGCGGTGGACCGGTCCGCACCAGGAGCGGCGCTCGCGCGGCGAGAAGCACCCGGTGCTGGACTTCCTGTTCACCTACTACTCGTACCGGCCCTCGCACCTGGAGCGGTGGCAGCCCGGGCCCGGCGTCGCGCTCGCCGGGCCCGCGGCGCGGCGGTTCCTGGACCGCAAGGGGTACGTCTCGACCGGCGACGGCGTCCTGCTCGATCCCGCGGCCTTCACCGAAGGCAAGGCGCGGACGGCCGAGTTCGTCCTCGCCCTGCTCACCGCGACGGCGTCGCGCGCGCCGCGGCTGAGCTGCTTCGGCCTGCACGAGTGGGCCATGGTCTACCGCGAGCCGGCCGGCTCGGTGCGGCACAACCAGGTGCCACTGCGGCTCGGGTCGGCGGGCACGGACGCTGTCGTGGAGGCACTGGACGTCCGCTGCGGGCACTTCGACGCGTTCCGCTTCTTCACCGCCGACGCGCGGCCGCGCAACGAGCTGACGCCGTCGCGGGAGACGCAGGTCGCACTCGAGCAGCCGGGGTGCCTGCACGCGAACATGGACCTGTTCAAATGGGCTTACAAGCTCGATCCGTTCGTGCCCGCCGAGCTGGTGGCGGACTGCTTCGAGCTGGCCGTGGAGATCCGGACGCTGGACATGCGGGCGAGCCCGTACGACCTGGCCGGGCTCGGTTATCCGCCGGTGCGGATCGAAACGGCCGAGGGCCGGGCCGAATACGCCCGGGCGCAGGGTGGGTTCGCCCGGCGCGCGGCACCCCTGCGTGCTCGGCTGATAGCGCACTGCCATCGCCTGGTCAGAGCAGCACCCTGAGCACGCTCCACTGTGAGTCAGATTATTCTCTCTCCGATACTCACCTGTTAGGGTGATAACGGTTTCATTGCATCGCAGCGCGTGCTTGACATGCGCTCACCCCGAAAGGACGACGATGGGGCGACACACCCGGGACGACGAGCCCGTGCCGCACCCTCAGGACCGTGCCGCGGGCAGGTCGCACCCCGGCGAAGCCCGCCGCGGTGACGCCACCGGCGCCCACCCGGTCGCGAACCAGGGCCCGGCACCGGCGAAGACCCCGAAGCGCAGCTCCATCTCGGCCGCTTTCGGAATCGCCGGTCGCAACACCCCGCGCGGTGAGTCGTCCGGTTACTTCGTCTCCGGCGGCGGGGAGGCTTCCGGCTCGTACCCGGTTGCGGGGCGCGGGGACGCCACCGCTTCGCAGCCCACCGCTCGTCGTGGTGAGGCTTCTGGGTCGTATCCGGTCGCCGGGCGTGGCGAAGCCACCGGCGCACAACCGACCGCTCGCCGTGGTGAGGCATCCGGCTCCTACCCGGTCGCCGGCCGTGGGGAAACCACCGGCGCACAGCCCGCCGCCCGTCGCGGCGAAGCAACCGGCGCGCAGCCCACCGCTCGTCGTGGTGAGGCCTCCGGCTCTTACCCGGTCGCCGGGCGCGGCGAAACCACCGGCGCACAGCCCACCGCCCGTCGCGGCGAAGTCTCCGGCTCCTACCCCGTCGCCGGGCGCGACGACGCCACCGGCGCACAGCCCACCACCCGCCGCGGCGAGGCCTCCGGCGCTTTTCCGGCCACCCGCCGTCGCGGTGAAAGTTCCGTCCGACGCGACGAGTCCGCCGCCGAGCGGACCGAGGTCATCACCCGGCACGGCGAAGCCTCCGGCAACTACCCGATCACCGCCCGCGCCGAGAACACCGGCTCCCACCGCACCCTCGAGCGCCCCGAAGCCACCGCCGGCGGGGAAAGCACCCCGCGCCGGCGCCGGCGCGACGACGCCGGTGAGACCGCCACCCGCCGCACGCCCCGGCGCGGCGAAACCACCGGCCCGCACCGCACCGACGCGAAGACCGACGGGAAGAGCGAGGCGACCGGTTCCCACCGGATCGCCCCGAAGAGCGAAGCCACCGGCTCGCACCGGATCGTCGGCAAGAAGGCCCCGCGGCGCCGGATCGCCGGCTGGCCGATCGCCTGCGCCGTGCTCGCCGCCCTCATCGGGCTCGGCGTGATCGGCTGGAACTGGGCCGACAGCGAGCTCAACAACCGCGCCGAAGCCCAGGCCGCCAGCTGCTCCGGCGGCACGTCGCAGATGCGGATCGTCGTCACGCCGAGCGTGCAGAAGCCGATGACCGCCGCCGCCGAGCGGTGGAACCAGGCCGCGACCGTCGTCCACGGCCAGTGCGTGCACGTGACGATCGACGCCAAGCCGTCTTCGCAGGTCCTCGACGCGCTGGTCGGCCGGGCCAACCTGGACGCCATCGGCGGCCTGCCGGCGGCGTGGCTGCCCGAGTCGTCGTACTGGGTCAGCGAGCTGACCCAGAAGAAGCCCGAGATGATCGGCTCCCCCGCCCAGTCGGTGGCGAGCGCCCGCTCCGCGGACTACCCGTTCATCGGCCTCACCGGGCAGGGCATCGACGACACCGTGCTGCGCGCGGCCCAGACGTTCCGCGAGTACCTCGAGCAGCCGGCCCAGCAGGCCGACTTCATCGCCGCCGGGATCAAGGGCACCTAGACGCGCGTGCCGTTGTCGAGCTCGGCCACCACGGCGAGGTCGTCGTCGGCCAGTTCGAAGTCGAAGATTCCGAAGTTCTCCCGGGTGCGGGTCGTGGTGGCCGAGGCCGCCACGGCGACCGTGCCGGCCTGCAGGTGCCACCGCAGCACGATCTGGGCCGGGGTCTTGCCGTACTTCGCCGCGAGCGCGGTGACGGTCTCGTCGGCCAGCAGCCCGGCGTTCGCGGCCGGGCTGGACGCCGCCGTCACGATGCCGCGCTCGGTGTGGAACTCGCGCAGCGGGACCTGCTGCAGCCACGGGTGCAGCTCGACCTGGTTCAGCACCGGGACCGCGCCGGTGGCGTCGATCAGCCGGCGCAGCTCCGCGACGCCGAAGCCGGCGACGCCGACCGCGCGGACGCGGCCGTCGGAACGCAGCCGGCTCAAGGCGCGCCAGGTGTCGGTGAAGGCGCCTTTCGTGCCGTCCAGCAGGCACAGGTCGGCCCGCTCGACGTCGAGGTCGGCGAGCGCCTGGTCAGCGGCGCGGCGCGCGGTGTCGTAGCCCTGCGCGGGCACGCGGAAGCTGACGAACAGCTCGTCCCGGGGGACGCCGGCGAGCGCGGCGCCCACGGCCGCCTCGGTGCCCGGCGCGGTGTCGAAGCCGCGGTAGCCGATGTCGAGGGCGATGCGGACGGCGCGGCCGGTTTCGGACGCGGTCAGCCCCGCGACACCGAACAGCAGCTGGGGGATGCGGACTCCGTCGGACAGGGCGAGCGAAGGCGGGACGGCCATCTACCGGTGATCCTCACGTCGGATGCTGCGCGGGTGTCCCCCATCATTCCACCGCGGCGGCCCGCTCGCGCAGGTACTCGGCCGTCGCCGCGTCGGCCGGGAAGAACGCCTCGATCACGAGTTCCGCGACCGTGACGTCCAGGGGTGTGCCGAACGTGGCCACCGTGCTGAAGAACGTGAGGTCGGTGCCCTCGTGGCGGAACTTCAGCGGGACGAAGATGTCACCCGGTCCAGGGACCTCCACCTCGGGCACGGGCTGGTCGCACGGGTAGCCGCGCAGCTCGGCGAGCAGGTCCGCGAGCCCGGGGTCGGCGGTCTGGTCCACCTGCCGGCGCAGCCGCCCGAGCAGGTGGGCACGCCACTCGCCAAGGTTCGTGATGTGCGGGGCCATGCCGTCGGGGTGCAGGGTCGCGCGCAGGACGTTGGTCGTCAGCTCGGCCGGGATGCCGCCGACGAAGAGACCGACGGCGGCGTTGGCGTCGACGAGGTCCCAGGTCCGGTCGACGACGGCGGCCGGGTAGGGCTCGTGGCCAGCGAGCAGCTGCCGCACGGCCCGGCGGACGGCGTCCATGTCCGGGTCCCCCAGCGCGTTTTCGCTGTAGGCGGGCGCGAACCCGGCGGCGAGCAGCAGCCGGTTGCGCTCGCGCAGCGGCACGTCGAGGCGCTCGCCGAGCCGCAGCACCATGTCGCGGCTCGGCTGCGAGCGGCCGGTTTCGACGAAGCTGAGGTGGCGGGTGGAGATGTCGGCGGAGATGGCGAGGTCGAGCTGGGAGATCCGGCGCCGGTCACGCCACTCACGGAGGAGCTGCCCGACGGGCCGCTGCCGCGCGGCCGCCTGCACTGTGGTCGTCACGCGAGCGACGCTACGGCGATCACGGGGTGGCTGCCATTACTTCGGGGGTAATGGCTCCAGCTTCGCGCCCGGGGGGCAAAAGCCGGTGAGGCGGTCCATGAGATCGAGGACGGCATCGTAAGCCGGGTCATCGCTGCCCTCCGGGGCGCCGGCGACGATCGTGTCCTGGGCCGCGTAGCAGGCTCGCATCATCCCAAGCGGCGTGACGCCGGCCTCGTACGCGTCCGTGGCCACCTCTTCCAGGGCTTCCGCCGGCGCCTTGCTCCGGGCCGCCGTGAGCACGGCGCGGACCAGGACCGGATCCGCCGGTCCTGGTTTCGCGTGCCACGCGTCGTTCGGATCTTCTTCCACGCGGCCAGTCTCGCGGACCTGTGCCGGGCAACGCCACCGCATTACCTCGCGCGTAATCGACGGGCCGCCGCCGGGCCGACAGAGTGGTCCTCAGCGCAGGGACGACCAAACCCGTTGTCCCCCAACCGAAGGAGCACCCCATGACCGACGTCCGCACCCTCGTCGAGCAGTACATCGCCGTCTGGAACGAGACCGACGGTGACAAGCGGCGGGCCCTCATCGCCGACGTCTTTACCGCCGCCGCCGGCTACACCGACCCGCTCGGCGCGGTCACCGGGCACGACGGGATCGACCAGTTCATCGCGGGGGCCCAGCAGCAGTTCGCGGGCCTCGGCTTCACCCTCCCCGCCGAGCCCGACGCGCACCACGGCCTCGCGCGGTTCCAGTGGTACCTCGGCACGCCCGGGGCGGCCGAGCCGGTCGCCATCGGGTTCGACGTCGTCGAGATCGAAGACGGCAAGATCGCCAAGGTGCACGGCTTCCTGGACAAGATGCCCGGCTGAAAACGCGGCGTGCGGGCTCCCGGGCAGGGGAGCCCGCACGCACCCGCACCCGCTAGCCCTTCAGCGCGCCCCGCCAGCGCACCGTCGGGCGCAGCTTCTCCGGGTTCACCCGGTGCTTGTTGGCGCCGACGATGTCGAACATCGACTCGATCAGCGTGTCCGACAGCAGGTGCGGCTCCAGCCCCAGCCCGACCAGCCCGGTGTGCTTCACGTTGTAGTAGTGCTCCGGCGCCTCGGTGCGCGGGTTCTCCAGCTGCTCGATCTGCACCGGCCCGGGGAACCGCTCGGCGACGAGGTCGGCGATCGCGGCCACCGACATGCTCTCGGTCATCTGGTTGAACACGCGGAACTCCCCCGCCTCGGCCGGGTTCTCCACGGCGAGCCGGATGCACTCGACGGTGTCGCGGATGTCGATCAGGCCGCGCGTCTGGGTGCCCTGGCCGTACACCGTCAGCGGCTGCCCCAGCACCGCCTGGATGACGAACCGGTTCAGCACCGTCCCGAACACCGCGTCGTAGTCGAAGCGGGTCGCCAGCCGCGGGTCGGCCGCGGTCTGCGGCGTCTGCTGGCCGTACACGATGCCCTGGTTGAGGTCCGTGGCGCGCAGCCCCCACGCGCGGCACGTGAACTCGATGTTGTGCGAATCGTGCACCTTGGTCAGGTGGTAGAACGAGCCGGGCCGCTTCGGGAACAGCACCCGGTCGGAACGCCCGTTGTGTTCGAGGTCCAGCCAGCCTTCTTCGATGTCGACGTTCGGCGTGCCGTATTCGCCCATCGTGCCCAGCTTGACCAGGTGGATCGCCGGATCGATCTCCGCGATCGCGTAAAGCAGGTTCAGGTTGCCGATCACGTTGTTGTGCTGGGTGTACACCGCGTGCTCGCGGTCGATCATCGAGTACGGCGCCGACCGCTGCTCGGCGTAGTGCACCACCGCGTCGGGCCCGAAGTCCCGCACCGCCCCGAACAGGAACTCCGCGTCCAGCAGGTCGCCTTCGTAGCTGGTGATCGTGCGCCCGGAGACCTCTTCCCACGCGGCGATCCGGCCGGCGAGGGATTCGATCGGGACGAGGCTTTCGACACCCAGTTCGGCGTCGTACCCACGGCGGGCGAAATTGTCGAGAACGGCTACCTCGTGGCCTTTGTCCGATAAGTGAAGCGCGGTCGGCCAGCCCAGATATCCGTCACCGCCGAGAACCAGCACTCGCATTGTGCCGCCTTTCCTGCTCGTTTACGCCCCCCGACGCTATCGATCAAGTGCTGATGAAGACCTGGCAATAGGCTGTGAATCTCCTATGCGTGAGGGGGTCGGACGGCGGCGCGACCGGCCCGCGGGGAGGATGGGGGCATGACGACCGTAACCAACGGCGTGCGGCCCCGCACAACGGAGAAGACCCGCCGCCGCGGCTGGGCCCGCCTCGCCCGCGCCGCCGCGACGTCCGTCGCCGCCACGGTCCTCAGCCAGGTCGTGCTGCTCGCGGTCCTCGCGACGGGCGGCGCCGCGGCCCTGGCGAGCACGCTGGCCTGGGCGGCCGGCGCGGTGCTGAACTTCGTGGTCACCCGGCGCTGGGTGTGGGGCCGGACCGGGCGCCCGCGCGTGCGCCGCGAACTGCTCCCCTACCTGGCCGTCATCGGGCTCGGCGGCCTCGCCTCGATCGGCCTGACGACGCTGGCGGGGTCGCTGCTGACGCCGCTGAACCTGCCGCACTTCTGGTGGGTCGTGCTCGTCGACGGTGCGTACGTGGCCAGTTACGCGCTGGTGTTCGTCGTCAAGTTCACGCTGCTCGACCGGCTCGTGTTCGGCCGCGGCGCAGCACGTACCCCCGCCACCACGTCCCCGTCATGACCCGGGCGTAGTTCGCGCCGTAGACGAGGCTGCCGCCCTTCTTGCTCTTGCCCGCCTTGCGCAGCCGCATGCTCATCGGCAGCTCGACGACGCGGGCACCGCGCGCGGTCACGCCCAGCATCAGCTCCGACGACTGGTACTGCGGCTCGTTGAGCGGGACCGAGCAGGCCAGGTCCGCCCGCATCGCGCGGAAGCCGAACGACGTGTCGGTGATCCGCCGGGCGGTCAACACCGACGCCAGCACGGCGAACACGCGCACGCCCAGCCACCGGACGCGGCTGTCGGCCTCCTCGTGCCCGAGCCGCCGGGACCCGGTGACGAAGTCCGCGGTGCCCTCGACGACCGGCCGGACCAGCGCTTCCAGCTCGCTGTTGTCGTACTGGCCGTCGGCGTCGGTCGTGACGACGTACTCGGCACCCGACTCGGCCGCGAGGTGGTAGCCCAGGCGCAGCGCGGCGCCCTGGCCGCGGTTGCGGGGCGCGACGCAGACGTACGCTCCGTGGTCCTCGGCGATGGACGCCGTGTCGTCGGTGCCGCCATCGACGACGACGAGCACGTCGACTCGCATGCCGAGGCACTCGTCCGGCATCTTCTCCAGGACTTCGCCGATGCCGCCGGCTTCGTTGTAGGCGGCGATGACGACGGTCAGCGGCGCCAGCTCCAGCTCCGGGTGGCGGCCGCGGAAGTCGTCGAGGGCACCGGTGTCGACGTCGTCCGGGAACGCGGCGAGCCGTTTCCGGCTGGCCGAGGTCAGGGTGGTGAAGCCGAGTGCGCCGGCCAGGGGCAGCAGCACGAGGGCCGGGATCTGGTAGCGCCACGAGAACTGGAACACCGCCGAGGCGAAGAGCAGGACCAGCGCGCTCGACGCCGCCAGCAGCGCCCCCGCCCGGGCCCGGTCCAGGGGCCTCTTGCGGCGGAACACCGTCAGCAGCCCGAGGATCGCGCCGATCCCCAGCACCGCGCCCGGGACGTACCCGCCGCCGAGCTGGTAGTCGCGGAGGATCTTCGCCAGGGGCTGGTCGACACTCGCGTCGACGCCGTCGTTCTGCTGCGTGACCAGGTCGATGAGCGACTGGTCGGCCCACTGCGGGTAAGTGAGCTGGAACTGCCACCGGTCCAGCGGGACGTCGGTCGGGTCCTGCTCGCGCGTCCAGGCGAAGCTCTTCGAGAAGTCCTTGAGGATGGCGTCCGCGACGTCGCCCGGCTGTTCCTTCAGGACGTCGATCGCGAACTCGTGCGCCAGCGCGGCCTTGTCCGCGCCCGGGGGCAGCGGGCCCGGCCAGTTCGGGTCGAGGTCGGCGTGGGTGTAGTTGTCCACCAGCCGCGTCTCGCGCGGTTCCGCCGGGCAGAAGACCTGCAGCTCGGGCGAAAGGTACAGGTTCGCGCAGTCGGCGACGGCGGCGGTGCGGCCGTAGAGCATGTTCCCGGACGGCCCGGTCAGCCCCCACTTGCCGGTCTCCGAGTGCACGCGCGCCGAGTAGGGCACGAGCACGACGAGCAGGCCGAGCACCCCGGCACCGGCCCGGCGCCAGCCCGCCCAGTGCCGCCACGCTCCCCCGGCGACGACGAGGAACACCAGCAGCGGCAACGCGAGCGAGATCCCGACGAGCCGCGTCAGCACGCCGAAGCCGAGCAGCAGGCCCGCGACGCCGGCGCGTTTCCAGCCCGGGGTGCCCCAGCCCAGCAGCAGCCACAGGAGCCCGAGCAGCACCGCCTCGAAGACGACCTCGGACATGATGTTCTGCTCGATCTGCAGCTGGTAGGCGTCGAGCAGCACCGGCACGGCGGCGAGCGCGCCGACCCACGGGCGGCCGCCGAGGCGCAGCACCAGCGCGTACACGCCGATCGCGACGAAGATCCCGCCGACGTGCTGGACGGCCGCGACCCACGCCAGCCCGCCGACCGCGAGCAACGGCCGCAGTACGAGGTCGTAGCCGATGGGGTCGAGCTGGTCGGCGCGCAGCGCGTGCAGGTTGTCGATGTAGCGGAACGAATCGATGTACAGCAGCGCGGGTTTGTACGCGAGCCAGGTCAGCACCCGGAGGGCGATCGCCGGGACGAGGAGCAGGAGCAGCAGCCAGTGCCGCTTCACGAAAGCGATCACGGTGTCGCGTTTGGACGCTCGAGGCCGGAGAAGTACTTCCACGCCGTCGCCAGGCCGTCGGTGAGCGAGACTTCCGGCCGGTAGCCGATGGTCTCGGCGCTGGCCGAGACGTCGACGACCACCGCGGGCATCTCCCCCGCCGGCGCGTCGACGTGCTCGACGGGCAGCTCCGCGCCGGTCACCTCGCGCACGGCTTCGACCATCTCCAGCACGGACACCGAGCGCCCGGCGCCGACGATCGCCCGGCCGGAGTGGCCGCTGTCGAGAGCCAGCAGGATCGCGCGGACGACGTCGTCGACGTGCACGAGGTCGCGGCGCTGGCGGCCGTCGCCGTAGATCTTGACGCCGGTGCCGGTCAGCGCGGCACGCATCATGCGCGGCACGAAACTGTCCTTGTGGGACATTCCCGGGCCGTAGACGTTGGTGAACCGCAACGCACACGTCGTCATGCCGTACGCGCCGGCGTAGCCCGAGAGCAGCATTTCGCACGCCGCCTTGGTGGCGCCGTACGGCGTCAGCGGGCGCAGCGGCAGGTCCGGGGTGATCGTCGCGGTGCCGACGTTGCCGATCACCGCGTTCGTCGAGGCGAGCAGGAACGCCGGCACCCCGCGGCGGCGGGCGAGCTCGAGGAGTTCCTGGGTCACCAGGACGTTGTCGGAGAAGGTGTCTTCGGGCAGCTCGACCGACTTCAGCACCGACGTCAGCGCAGCGAGGTGCACGATCCCGGCCGTCTCCGGCGTCACGGCCTCCTCGCGGACCGCGGCCTCGCGCAGGTCGCCGGTCACGACGCGGACGCCGTCGAGCCCTTCGGGGAACGGGACCCGGTCGACAACGGTGACCCCGGCGCCCCGGTCGCGGAGGGCGCGCACGACGGCCCGGCCGATGAAGCCGCTGCCGCCGGTCACGACCACGGACGTCCGATCCGGACCGTGCGCATTCGCCATGGCGTCAACCTACCTCCCGTTCCTGTGCGGCCGCCGTGCGCGTACGCAGAAGTGCGTATGGCCGCGCACCCGGCCCGGTCGGTGTCCCTTCCCGTCCGTGAATGGCACATCGAGGGCCTTCCCGTCCGGCAATGTGCCATTCACGGACAAGCGGTCAGGCGAAGGCTTCCGGGGGCGGGCAGGAGCACACCAGGTTCCGGTCGCCGGCCGCGCCGTCGATGCGGCGGACCGGGGGCCAGATCTTCGTCGCCGCCGGGCCGGCCGGGAACACCGCGGTCTCGCGGCTGTACGGCCGGTCCCACTCGCCCGCGATGCAGCGCGCCGTGTGCGGGGCCTGGCGCAGCGGCGACTCCGCCAGCGCCCACTCCCCCGCCGCGATCCGGTCGATCTCCGCGCGGATCGCGATCATCGCGTCGCAGAAGCGGTCCAGCTCGGCCAGGTCCTCGCTCTCGGTGGGCTCCACCATCAGCGTGCCCGCCACCGGGAACGACATCGTCGGCGCGTGCAACCCGTAGTCCGCCAGGCGCTTGGCCACGTCGTCGACCGTCACGCCGGTCGCCTTCGTCAGCGGCCGCAGGTCGAGGATGCACTCGTGGGCCACGAGCCCGCCGTGGCTCGCGTACAGCACCGGGAAGTGTTCGCCGAGCCGGCGAGCGACGTAGTTGGCGCATCCGACCGCCACGAGCGTCGCCCGGCGCAGGCCCTCCGCGCCCATCATCCGGACGTACGCCCACGAGATCGGCAAGATCGACGCGCTCCCCCACGGCGCCGCGCTCACCGGCCCGACCCCGGTCGCCGGACCGGCCGCCGGCTGCAGCGGGTGGTTCGGCAGGAACGGCGCCAGGTGCGCCCGGACGCCGATCGGCCCGACGCCGGGTCCGCCGCCGCCGTGCGGGATGCAGAACGTCTTGTGCAGGTTCAGGTGCGAGACGTCCGCGCCGAAGCGGCCGTACTGGGCCACGCCGATGAGCGCGTTGAGGTTGGCGCCGTCGACGTACACCTGGCCGCCGGCGTCGTGCACCAGCGCGCAGACCTCGCCGACGGTGTCCTCGTAGACCCCGTGCGTCGACGGGTAGGTGATCATGATCGCGGCCAGGTCGGCGCGGTGCTCGTCCACAGTGGACCGCAGGTGGCCGAGGTCGATGTTGCCGTCGTCGTCGCAGCGGACGACGACCACGCGCATGCCGGCCATGACGGCGCTCGCCGCGTTGGTGCCGTGCGCGCTGGCCGGGATCAGGCAGACGTCCCGCTCGCCCGCACCGCGCGAACGGTGGTAGGCGCGGATGGCCAGCAGCCCGGCGAACTCGCCCTGGCTGCCCGCGTTGGGTTGCAGGGAAACCGTGTCGTAGCCGGTGATCCGGGCGAGCCACGCGCTCAGGTCGGCGACCACCTCCAGGAGCCCGGCAGCGTCCTCGGCGGGCGCGAACGGGTGCAGCCCGGCGAACTCCGGCCAGGTGATCGGTTCCATCTCGGCGGTGGCGTTGAGCTTCATGGTGCACGAGCCGAGCGGGATCATGCTGCGGTCGAGGGCGACGTCGGAGTCGGCCAGCCGCCGCAGGTAGCGCAGCAGCGCGGTCTCCGAGCGGTGCGCGTGGAACACCGGGTGCGTCAGGAAGTCGCTGGTGCGCCGCAGCGGCGCCGGGAGCGCGTCCGCGGTGTCTGCGTCGAGGCCGTCCACATCGGACACCGAAACGCCGAACGCCTTCCACACGAGGGAAAGCCGCTCGCGGGTCGTCGTCTCGTCGCAGGCGACGCCGACGCGGTCGTCGTCGACGCGCCGGAGGTTGACGCCGAGGTCGCGGGCCGCCGCGACGACCGCGTCGGCCCGGCCCGGGACCGCGGCGGTGATCGTGTCGAAGAACTCGCCGTGCACGACGTCGACGCCGCCTTCGCAGAGGCCGGCGGCGAGCACGGTGGCCATCCGGTGGGCGCGCAACGCGATGCCGCGCAGCCCCTCGGGGCCGTGGTACACGGCGTACATCGACGCCATGACGGCCAGCAGCACCTGGGCGGTGCAGATGTTCGACGTCGCCTTCTCTCGGCGGATGTGCTGTTCCCGCGTCTGCAGGGCGAGCCGGTACGCGGGCGCGCCGTCGGCGTCGGTCGAAACGCCGACCAGCCGGCCTGGCAGCTGCCGTTCGAGGCCCTTCCGGACGGCGAGGTAGGCGGCGTGCGGGCCGCCGAAGCCGAGCGGGACGCCGAACCGCTGCGTCGACCCGACGGCGACGTCGGCGCCGAGCTCGCCGGGCGGCCGCAGCAGGGTCAGGGCGAGCGGGTCGGCGGCGACGATCACCGCGGCGCCGTGCTTCTTGGCGTCGGCGATGGTCAGATCCAGCTCGCGCACGGCGCCGGAGGCACCCGGGTAGGCCAGCAGGATGCCGAAGAAGTCGCCACCGAGCCCGAGCCCGGTCAGCCCCTGGGACAGGTCTTCGACGACCAGGTCGATGCCGAGCGGCTCGGCGCGGGTGCGGAGCACGGCGAGGGTCTGCGGGAGGGTGTCCTCGTCGACGACGAACCGGTTCGACGACGACTTGCCCGCGCGGCGCACCAGCGTCATGGCTTCGGCGGCCGCGGTGGCTTCGTCGAGCATCGAGGCGTTGGCGACGGGCAGGCCGGTCAGGTCGGCGACCACGGTCTGGAAGTTGAGCAGCGCTTCGAGCCGGCCTTGGGAGATTTCCGGCTGGTAGGGCGTGTAGGCGGTGTACCAGGCCGGGTTCTCGAGCACGTTGCGCCGGATGACGGGCGGGGTGACGGTGTCGTGGTAGCCGAGCCCGATCATCTGCGCCATGGGCCGGTTCCGGCCGGCGAGCGCGCGGAGTTCGGCGAGTGCCTGGGCTTCGGTGGCGGCGGGAGGCAGTTCGAGCGGCTGCGCGGACAGACGGAGCGACTCGGGAACGGCACGTTCGGAGAGCTCGTCGAGAGAAGCGACGCCGACGACGTCGAGGATCCGCCGGAGTTCTTCGGGGCCGGGGCCGATGTGCCGAGCCGCGAAGGGAAGTCCCTGTTCCAGGGAGGCGAGTGACGGTTCCACAACAGCCTCCTGGGGACGTGAAGCCGGACCGAGACAACGATGTCTCGGCCTCCCCACTCTGTCCGTACCCATTTCTGGGCGCCTGAGAGTTTCGCCCGAGGTTGAGCCGGGCTTGCACCGTCGGCGGGGCCATCAGGTTGTGTCCTGACGACCCGCTTTCCAGAGGCGTCTCGTCCGCGCGGTCCAGGGTGCCTGAGAGGTTCCGGGGAGGACTTGCTCCTTCGGCGCCGAGCTCAAGGTGTGGCTCGGACTCTCCCGCGCGGATTCGTCGACCGCACGCAGAACCTTACTCGCGTCCCCGCGGCGGTGATCACCCGGTCCGGCGGGCGTTGCGGCGCTGGGTCAGCTCGTCCGGCTGGTGGGTCTCGACGACGCCGCCGTCGGCGCGTTCGGCCGGGAACTCGTGGATCGTGCCGCTGATTTCCTGCATGGCGCCGCTGACCGCGATGCCGAAGACGCCTTGGCCGCCCTGGAGCAGATCGACGATCTCCTCCGGCGAGGTGCACTCGTAGACGGTGGTGCCGTCGGAGAACAGCGTCACGCGCGCGAGGTCGCGGACCCCGCGGACGCGCAGGTGGTCGACGGCGACGCGGATGTTCTGCAGCGAGACCCCGGTGTCCAGCAGCCGCTTGACGACCTTGAGGACCAGGATGTCCTTGAACGAGTACAGCCGCTGCGAGCCGGAGCCGTGGGCGGTGCGGATGCTGGGTGCGACCAGCTTCGTCCGGGCCCAGTAGTCGAGCTGGCGGTAGGTGATCCCGGCGATCTGGCACGCGGCCGGGCCGCGGTAGCCCACCAGCTCGTCCGGCAGCGAGTTGTCGGGGAACAGCTCACCCTGCTCGCCACTCGCGACCTCAACAGGCTGCTTCTCGGAACCAGCCTCGACCACGCAAGCCTCCCCTCGCCCGACCTGGCGGCCGGCGAATGACAGCCGGCGGAGTCCCAGGAGCGGGACCCACCGGAGATCAACCGCCACGGTCCGGCCCCAGACCGTGAATCACACCGTGGCGATTTACCTCCTTCGACGGTAAGCGCCCGGACAGTGCCGGTCAACGCGACGCGCGGCAAGCCTCAACGGTCGGCTGAGCCTTTGCACCGTTCGCCGTACCCCCGAGACGGTGGTTCAAACCTCTTGCGCGATTTTACTCAGCCGAGTAACTTTTTACTCATGCGAGTAAACACCGACCTCATGGCCGAGATGGGGCTCAGCGCCGCCGAGGCGGCCCGCCGCGCGCAGATCATCGGGGCGACCATCGGCGTCCTCGCCGACCTGGGATACCGCAAGACGACGTTCGCCAAGATCAAGGAGCGGGCCGGGCTCAGCAGCACCCGGCTGATCTCGTACCACTTCACGAACAAGGCCGGCCTGATGCAGGCCGTGCTGAGCACGGTGGTCGAGACGAAGGGCGAGTTCCTGAAGGAGCGCACCGGCGGCGGGCTCGACCCGGCCGACCGGGCCGGCTACCTGCGGGCCCACATCGAGACGTCGATCGCCTTCCTGCGCGCGTACCCCGAGTGCGTCCGCGTGCTGACCGAGCTGTCGGCCAACGCCGACGACGAAGACGGCTGGGTGATGACGAAGGTGCTGGTCGACGACATGCGCGTGCACGGCCTCGCGCGTCAGCTCAAGCAGGGGCAGGCCGAAGGGGCGTTCGGCGGGTTCACGCCGGAGGTGATGGCGATGTCCATCGCGCAGGCGATCGACGGGGTGGCCGCGGCGTACGCGGCCGACCCGTCGCTCGCCCTGGAGAACTACGGACGCGAGGTGGCGGACGCGTTCGTCAAAGCGACGGCGCCGTGAGCGCCCGGTCGAGACGCTCTTCGATGCGGGCCTTCGGGAACGCGCCGACGATCGTCTCGACCGGCTCGCCACCGCGGAAGAGGATCATCGTCGGCAGCGACATGACCTGGTAGGAGCGGGTGGTCTCCGGGTTCTCGTCGGCGTTGACCTTGCGGACGGCGAGCTTCCCGGCCCGCTCGGCGGCCAGCTGCTCCAGCACCGGGCCGACCATCCGGCACGGGCCGCACCAGGTGGCCCAGAACTCGACCAGCACGGGGACGTCGCTCCCGACGACCTCCGCGAACGTGGCATCGGTGATTTCACGGACTTCGGACATGATGGGCTCCTTCACGGACGCGGCGCGTCGGGGACGACACAGGGATCGGGTGCCTGCCGGGCCAGTGCGCCGGCGAGCTTCGCGGCCAGTTCCTCGCGGATGCCGCCGAGGCGCGCCAGCAGCGCGTCCGCTTCTTCGAGCTTGCGGCGGTAGACCTCGAGGGAGTTCGCGCAGGAGTCGCCGGTCTCGTGGCCGCTGCGGAGGCACTCGACGAACGGGCGGGTCTCGTCGAGGGTCAGGCCGACCGTCTGCAGGGTCTGGATCTCCCGGACCAGCTGCAGGTCGTCCTCGTCGTAGTCGCGGTAGCCGTTCGCCGAACGGCGGGCCGCGATCAGGCCCTGGGCCTCATAAAACCGCAGCGCACGGGTGGTGACACCCGTGCGCTGCGCAAGCTCTCCGATCCGCATACCCCGACGCTAGACGTTGACGTCCGCGTCAAGGCAAGTTCTTACGTGTCGGCTCCGCGGAAGTCTTCGGGCGACACGGAGTCGAGGAACTCGCGGAACTTCTCGACCTCGTCCTCCTGCTCGTCCGGGATGATCAGGCCCGCCTCCTCCAGCACCGCGTCCACGGCGTGGATGGGGACACCGATCCGCAGGGCCAGCGCGACCGAGTCGCTCGGCCGGGCGGACACCCGGATGTCGCCGTCGAAGACCAGTTCCGCGAAGAACGTGCCTTCCTTGAGGTCGGTGATGACGACCTGCTCGAGCTCCCGGCCGAGTGCCCCAATGACCTCTTTGAGCAGGTCGTGGGTCAGCGGACGGGCGGGCCGGACTCCCTGTTGCTCCAAGGCGATGGCGGTGGCTTCGACCGAGCCGATCCAGATCGGCAGGTACCGTTCACCCTCGGTCTCCCGCAGCAGCAAGATCGGCTGATTCGCGGGCAGCTCGACCCGCACACCGACGACGCGCATCTCGCTCATCGGGCTTCGCCTCCCTCTCGTGCACGCGGGCGCAGGTGCTGGAACGATTTCGGCGCCGCCACACTGCCGACGCTACCCGTCATCCCCGCGCTGTGCTCGCTGTCGAGACTATCTCGGTTCGCCTGCCGCAAACCCTTGCCTTCACGGTACGGCATGCAGCACGGAACATTCAGTCATTGACATGGGACCGCAAAGAGGATCTCACTGCCCCGTTGCGGTTCAACACCCCGTGACGCCGCGGATTCCCGCCTTCACGAGGAGGGTGTGGAGCGTCACGGACAGTGCCGCGACCTCCCGGACCACTTCGTCCGCCCTCGACTTCGCTTCCGGGTCACGGTGCCGATACACCGGTGTCACGATCTGCTCCAGCAACCCGACCTCGCGGTCGGCCGCGGCCCGGAAGGCACGCAGGTGTCTCGGCTCGATACCGAATTCGGTCATCGCCTTCACCGTCCGCGCGACCAGCACCGCGTCCGGGTCGAAGAACCCCGCGGGACCGGACCGGACCAGGCCGTACTGCTGCAGCTCGGCCAGCGCGGCGGCGTCGATGCCGGCCTGCTCCAGGAGCTCCTCCTGGGTCAGGCGCAGCTCCTTGCCCACGGCGAAGTCGTCCGCCACCGGCAGGCCGACGTTCTCCGCCGGGGCGTCGATCGGCACCAGCCGGCGCGGCGGGCGGGGCAGGGCCGCGGTGGGTTCGGCTCCCGAATCCACCGCGTCCAGCTGCTCCTTGATGACCTTCAACGGGAGGTAGTGGTCCCGCTGGGCGGCCAGGACGAACCGCAGGCGCTCCACGTCCGCCGCGGCGAACTGCCGGTAGCCCGAAGGCGTCCGGCCCGGCGTGACCAGGCCTTCCGCTTCCAGGAACCGGATCTTGGAGATGGTGACATCGGGGAAGTCCCCGCGCAGCTGCGCGAGTACCGCCCCGATGCTCAGTCCGTGGTTCTGTGGCCGCCCGGCCGCCGTCACTGCGCCCCCTGGCCCCCGTGACCCGGGCCGGTCAGGAAGACCAGGCGGAACTTGCCGATCTGCACCTCGTCGCCACCCGCGAGGACGGCCTGGTCGACCGGCTCCCGGTTGACGTAGGTGCCGTTGAGGCTGCCGACGTCGATGACGACGAACTCGCCGCCCTCGCGCCGGAACTCCGCGTGCCGCCGGGAGACCGTGACGTCGTCCAGGAAGATGTCGCTGTCCGGGTGCCGCCCGGCGCTGGTGGTGTCGCGGTCGAGCAGGAACCGCGAACCCGCGTTGGGACCGCGCTTCACGACCAGCAGCGCGGAACCCGGCGGCAGGGCGTCGACGCCCTGGACCGGGGCCTCCGCGGCCGGGGCGGGCTCGTGGCCTTCGGCTTCGGCCAGGAAGTCGGCCCGGAAGACAGAGGTCCGCTCCGGAGACTGCTCCGGGGGAACGCCGCCGGGCCCGTCGTTCGTGCTCACCTGAGCTCTCCTCCACACATGCTGTGATGCCTAGTACTCAAGAACGTGTAGCTGCCAACGTACCGTGCCTGATCGATTCTCCGAGCCCCGGCTCCCCGAACCGGCGGAGCGGGCTTCAGCCCTTGGTCAGGGCGTCGTACGCCTCGGCTTCGAGCAGGGCTTCCAGGCCCGCCGGGTCGTCGAGCCGGATCTCGATCAGCCAGCCCTCGCCGTAGGGGTCGCTGTTGATCAGCTCGGGCGAGTCGGCGACGGCGTCGTTCACCGCCACGACCTCCCCGTCGACCGGCGCGAACAGCTCGGAGACGCTCTTGGTCGACTCGACCTCGCCGAAGACGTCGCCCGCGCTGACCTGGCGGCCGACCTCGGGCAGGTCGACGAAGACGACGTCGCCGAGCTGGTCCTGGGCGTACTCGGTGATGCCGATGCGGACGAGGGTGTCCTCGCCGCGGGTGGCGACCCACTCGTGTTCCTCGGTGTAGCGAAGCTCTTCTGGAGCGGACACCAGCGGTCCCCTTTCGTGCCCTCACTGGCGAAACGTGCTGCGCGAAGTCTTACACCCACACGGCGCAGCCGCCCGGCACGGGCCGGGAAAAAGTCGCGCTCAGTCGCCGGCGGCGCCGGGCGCCGCCGGCTCGCTCTCGGGCGAAGCGTCACCGCGCAGGGCGTTGCGCGCCTGGACGACGTAGAGCACGCCGGACCAGACGTACAGGACCGCGCCCCAGATCGTGAACGCGTAGCCGATCGGCCGGGCCACCGCCGCGACGTCCGAGCCACCCTGGGCGAGCAGCAGGAACGGGAACGCGTACATCAGCACGAACGTCGCGCCCTTGCCGATGTAGGTCACCTCGGGCGGGGCGAAACCGCGGCGGCGCAGGACCACCACGCACACCCCCAGCACCGCTTCGCGCAGCACCAGCGGCACCACGACCCACCACGGGATGATGCCGCGGACCAGGAACGCGATGAGCGTCGCGAGGATGTAGAGCCGGTCGGCCGCCGGGTCGAGCAGCTGGCCGAGTCGGGACATCTGGTTGAGCCAGCGGGCCAGCTTGCCGTCGAGCCAGTCGGTCAGCGCGCTGAACACCAGCAGCGCGAGCGCCCAGCCGTCCTCTTCCGGTCCCAGCAGCAGCCACAGGAACACCGGGACGCCGGCGAGCCGCAGCAGCGACAGCATGTTGGGGACGTTGAAGGCCTGCTTCAGCAGGGACGGCTCGGCGGCGCTCGCCTGAGCGGCTGGTTCGGGTGCGGCTGTGCTCACCCGCCCAGCGTAGTCAGCACGCGCGGCGCCGGCTCCAGCCGCGCCGCTGCAGTTCGGCGCTGCTCAGCGCCTCGGGACGGCCGCGGTAGTCGGTGCCCATCCAGCGGGCGCGACCGGGCCGCGCCTCCAGGACGTACGGGCGGCCGCAGCACCACACGACGCTGCTGGGGACGGTCGGCGGGCCGGCCGGGCCGGTGGTCTCGTCGGTGCCGGGTTCGGGGCTGGTCGCAACTTCGGCGTTCATCGCTCTCACGGGCTCGGGACGGGTGTCGGGGACGGGAAGCTCTTCGGCCTCCACCAAGATCTTCGGCACTCGGGGCCGGAGTGTTAACCGGCGCGGCCGGAATTAGACCGATCGATTCTTGATGGCAGCGTGAGGTTTCGGAGCGTGAACGGAATGTTAATCGTCCATTGTGGACGGTTTAGGTGCGCCCACCGTGACCGGCCGCCACCCGCCTGGAGTAATCTGCGGCACACCTGTGGGCGAGCCGCTCCACGGCGCCCCCACCCGGATGGGCCAGAATGACCGGGCCCAGCCGACCGGGGAGGAACGATCGCGTTGCCCCACCCGACCACCACGAGGACGTGGCGGCCGCTGCTCGCCGCCTGCCTCGCCGTACCCGCGCTCGCCGCCTGCTCGGCCGAGCAGGCCGCGCAAGGCCCGGCGTCGTCCGCACCGCCTTCGACGTCGGCCGCGCCGGCGTCCTCGACCACCGCTCCCCCGCCGCCGCCCGCGACCGGCGGTTCGTCCGCGCCCGCGCCGGCGACGAAGCCGTCCGGCGCGCCGCCGTCGGTGCCCGGGTCCTGCGGCACGGTGACCGCCGCCAGCGGGCTGACACTCTACGTGTTCGACAGCGGCTCGGCCGGCGTCACCTGCGTCGCGGCGACGAAGCTCGTCGGCGACTTCCACCGCAAGATCGCCGGGCACCAGGGCGCCGGCTCGAACGACGCGGTGAACGAGACCGTCGACGGCTGGCTGTGCACGTCCGGGCCGCCGGCCGCGCAGGGCGGCACCACCTGCACGAAGGGCGAGCAGACGGTGTTCGCCGCCGTCGTGCCCTCCGAGTGACCCCTCCCGATCCGTTCCCGCTCCTGAAGGGCCCATGAAGACTCTCGCGTACCCCCTGCTGCTCGTCGCCGCGACCGCCGTCCTGGCCGGCTGCGGCGGCGGTGACCCGGCGCCCGCCGCGCCGTCCTCCGGCGATCCCGCCGCCGTCCCCGCGGCGGCCGCGGCGGCCGGGTCGACGGCGCCCGGCGTCCCGTGCGGCGACGTCACCGGCACGGGCGGCGCGAAGACGGCGGTCGTCGCGCACGGCAAGGTCGACTGCGCCGCGGCGACCCAGCTCCTGACGGACTACTTCGCGAAGCTGACGCCGGCCGACGCGAACGACGCCGACGGCCCGGGCCCGGTCGTCCTCGGCGAGTGGACGTGCGGCAGCGGCGCCGGCGACCCGGTGACGGCGTGCTCGACCGAGGACGGCCGCCAGGTCGAGGGCACCCGCGCCTGACCGCTCGCCCGGGGCGCCCCAATGTGGCCTTGGTTGCGTCTGACGCACCCAATGTGGCCTTCGGTGCGTCTGACGCACCGAAGGCCACATTGGGGCGCTTGAGCGGTCAGCCCTTGAGGTCCGGGAAGTCCTCTTCGCGGTACTCGGTCCCCTCCGCGCGCTTCGGGTCGTTCTCGCGGCCTCGCAGCTCGACGCGGCGGATCTTGCCCGAGATCGTCTTCGGCAGCTCCGCGAACTCGAGCCGCCGGATGCGCTTGTAGGGCGCGAGGTGCTCGCGGCAGTACGCGAGGATCGCCTTCGCCGTCTCCGCGGTCGGCTCGTGGCCCGAGGCCAGTACGACGTACGCCTTGGGCACCGCGAGCCGGATCGGGTCCGGCGCGGGGACGACCGCGGCCTCCGCCACGGCCTCGTGCTCGATCAGCACGCTCTCCAGCTCGAACGGCGAGATCCGGTAGTCCGACGCCTTGAACACGTCGTCCGTGCGCCCGACGTAGGTGATGTAGCCGCGCTCGTCGATCGAACCGACGTCACCGGTGTGGTAGTAGCCGTTCGCGAAGGCCGCCGACGTGCGCTCGTCGTCGCCGGTGTACCCGGTCATCAGGCCGACCGGGCGGTGCCGCAGGTCGAGGCAGATCTCACCTTCGGACGCGCGCTCGCCGCTGACCGGGTCGACCAGCGCCACCACGAACCCGGGCAGCGGGCGGCCCATCGAGCCGGGCACGACGTCCTGGCCCGGCGTGTTCGCGATCTGGACGCTGCTCTCGGTCTGGCCGAAGCCGTCGCGGATGGTGACGCCCCACGACTTCTGGACCTGCTCGATGACCTCGGGGTTCAGCGGCTCGCCCGCGCCGACGACCTTCTTCGGCGGGGTCTTCAACGCCGTCAGGTCGGCCTGGATGAGCATCCGCCACACCGTCGGCGGCGCGCAGAAGCTCGTGACCCCGCAACGGTCCATCTGGGCCATCAGCGCGCCCGCGTCGAACCGGTTGTAGTTGTAGAGGAAGACCGTCGCCTCGGCGTTGAAGGGCGCGAAGAAGTTGCTCCACGCGTGCTTCGCCCAGCCGGGCGAGGAGATGTTCAGGTGCACGTCCCCGGGCTCCAGCCCGATCCAGTACATCGTGGACAGGTGGCCGACCGGGTAGGAGACGTGCGTGTGCTGCACCAGCTTCGGCTTCGCCGTCGTGCCGGAGGTGAAGTACAGCAGCAGCGGGTCGCCGGCCTTCGTGGGTGCGTCCGGGGCGAACTCCGGGGACTCCGCGAACGCCGCCGAGTACTGCTGCCAGCCTTCGACCGGCTCCCCCACGGCGATCCGCGTGTAGTCGCCTTCGACGCCGTCGAACTTCGGCGCGTCCACCGAGCGGACCACGACGTGCTTGGCCGCGCCGCGCTCCACGCGGTCGGTCAGGTCGGCCGGGCCGAGCAGCGTCGACGCCGGGATGATCACGGCGCCGAGCTTGATCGCCGCGAGGATCGTCTCCCAGAGCTCGCCCTGGTTGCCCAGCATGAGGATCAGCCGGTCGCCGCGGCGGACGCCGAGCGAGCGCAGCCAGTTCGCGACCTGGTTGGACCGGCCGGACATCTCCGGGTAGGTCCAGCGGTTCTCGGTGCCGTCCTCTTCGACGATCCACAGCGCGTACCGCTCGGCGTTGTCCGGGTCGTGCGCGACGACGTCGAACCAGTCGATCGCCCAGTTGAACTCGTCGAGCGCCGGCCAGGCGAAGTCCCGGTAGGCCGTCTCGTAGTCCTCGCGGTGGGTCTGCAGGTAGTCCCGCGCGACGCGGAACGCGTGGTGGACCTCCGAAGCGGTCACGCTTCCACTCCTTCCTTTACAGGCCGACGGGGTCTTACTCGCCCTTGAACTCCGGCGCGCGGCGCTCCAGGAACGCCTGGACCGCTTCGCCGAGGTCCTTGCTGGGCAGGAACGCCGAGTTCCACGCCGCGACGTACCGGAGGCCGTCGGCGACCTGGCGCTCGGTGTTCGTCGCCAGTACCTGCTTCGTACCCTGCACCACGAGCGGCGGGTTCGCAGCGATCTCCCCGGCGAGTTCCCGCGCGGCCTTCAGCAGTGCGTCCTGGTCGGGGTGGACGTCGTTGACGAGCCCGATCTTCTCGGCGCGCGCGGCGTCGATGTCCTTGCCGGTCAGGGCGAGCTCCCGCAGGTGCCCCTCGCCGACGATCGAGGCGAGCCGCTGGAGGCTGCCCAGGTCCGCGACGATCGCCACGCGCACCTCGCGGACGCTGAACTTGGCGTCGGCGCTGGCCAGGCGGATGTCGGCGGCCGCGACGACGTCGACGCCGCCGCCGATGCACCAGCCCGAAACGGCCGCTACGACCGGTTTGCGGCATTCCGCGATCGAGCTGACGGCCGCCTGCAGCGACCGGACCTGGTCGAGGAACGCCGTGCGCGGGCCGGCCAGGTTCTCGCCGCCGAGCATCGGCGCCCAGTCGCCCATCATCGCGGGCAGGTCGAGGCCGTAGGAGAAGTGCTTGCCACTGCCGGTCAGCACGACCGCCCTGACCTGCGGGTCGGCGTCCAGCGCGCGGAACACCAGGGGCAGCTCGCGCCAGAAGTCCGGGCCCATCGCGTTGCCCTTCGACGGGCCGAGCAGCGTCACTTCGGCCACGGGGCCGTCGACGTCGACCTTCAGGGAGACGAGATCGGGCAGACTGTCAGCAGTAGCGGTCATGGGGTCATCTTGACCCATGCCCGGGACGACCCGCCATTGGCACCGTGTCAATTGACCCGCGCGTCACTGTGCCGACCCGGTCCCGGGATGCTTTCCTGAACAGAGGTCACCACGACACGGGGAGGACGGTGGGACATGAGCCCGGCCAGCAGCGCGACCGCGATCGAGCCCGATCCCCCCGCCGCCCCGGCGCGGCGCGCGTCCCGGCCGATCGAGCTGACCGGCTCGTTCGAGCACGAGGGGCACCGGCTCTGGTACACGGAGTTCGGCAGCGGCGACCGCGTCGTCGTGCTGACCCACGGCATCATGCTGACCCGCCGGATGCACGCGCCCCTCGCGCGCCGGCTGGCCCGGGCCGGGTTCCGGGTGGTCACGCTCGACCTGCTCGGCCACGGCGACAGCGACCGGCCCACCGAGTCGTGGCTCTACTCGATGCCGTCGTTCGCGGAGCAGACGCTGGCGCTGCTGGACCACCTCGAGGTCTCCTCGGCGGTCGTCGGCGGGACGTCGCTGGGTGCGAACGTCTCACTGGAGGTGGCGGTTTCGTCGCCTTCGCGGGTGCGCGGGCTGATCGTCGAGATGCCGGTGCTGGACAACGCGATCGTGGCGGGGCTCATCACGTTCGCGCCGCTGCTGATGGCGGCCCGGTTCCTGCCGGTGGCGGTCCAGGCGGTGGCGCTGGCGGCGTCCCTGGTGCCCCACGGCAACCAGTGGGTCGACGTCGTGACCGACACGCTCTCGCAGCGTCCCGCGCCGATGGCCGCGTTGCTGCACGGGGTGCTGTTCGGCCGGATCGCGCCCCCGAAGTCGGTGCGGCGCAAGATCGCCACGCGGGCACTGGTGATCGGCCACCAGGGCGACCCGATCCACCCGTTCGGCGACGCGGACACCCTCGCCGTGGACATGCCGGAGGCGGAGTTCGTCCAGGCGCGCAGCCCGGTGGAGCTGAGGCTCGACCCGACCCGGCTGTCCGACGCGATCCGGGACTTCGCGGCGAGCTGCTACGAGGACTGAGCCCGTGCCGCTGGTGTGGGTGACCGGTACCGTGGCTCCTCCGGAAACACCGGCTCTGAGCCGCACGTCGAACAGCTTCGGCAAGCACCCGGAGGAGCTCGCCGCCGCCTACGAGGCCTGAACCGGGGCCAGCCCCGCCACGGGGCCGATCACGATGATCGCCGGGGGGCGGACGCCCGAGGCCGCCGCGTCGGTGACCACCGTGTCCAATGTGGACCGCAGCGCCCGCTGGGTCCGCATCGTGCCGTCCTCGATGATCGCCACCGGGGTGTCCGAGGGGCGGCCGCCGTCCAGGAGGGCCTTCGCGAACTGCGGCAGCCGCTCCACGCCCATCATCAGCACGATCGTGCCGCGCATGCGGGCCAGCAGCTCCCAGTCCACCAGCGACCGGTCGTCACCCGGGGCGACGTGGCCCGAAACCACCACCACCTCGTGCGCGACGCCGCGGTGCGTCACCGGGACGTCCGCCACCGCCGGGACCGCGAACGCGCTCGTGATGCCCGGGACCATCGTCACCGGGACGCCCGCCTCGGCGCACGCCAGCACCTCTTCGAAGCCGCGGCCGAACACGTACGGGTCGCCGCCCTTGAGGCGGACCACGAACTTGCCTTCCTTGGCCTTCTCGATCAGCGTCTGGTTGATGACGTCCTGGCTGGCCGCGCGGCCGTAGGGGATCTTCGCCGCGTCCACGACCTCGACCTCGGGCGCGAGCTCGTCGAGCAGCTCGCGCGGCCCCAGCCGGTCGACCACGACGACGTCCGCGCGCGAGAGCAGCCGCCGGCCGCGGACCGTGATCAGCTCCGGGTCGCCCGGGCCGCCGCCGACCAGGGCCACCCCGGGCAGGGTGCCCTCGGGGTGCGGTTGGCGGCCGTCTTCGATCGTGCCGTTGTGCAGGCCGTCGAGCATCGAGTCGCGGACCGCCGCTGAGCGCAGCGGCTCGCCGCCGGACAGGACGCCGAACAGCAGGCCGCCGTGCCGGCCGGACGCCGGGGTCACCGCGGAACCGGACTCCCCCTCGTCGGCGCGGACGCAGAACACGCGCTCGCGCTCGGCCTCGGCGCAGATCGCTTCGTTCACGGAAGGGTCGTTCGTGCAGGCCAGCGCGTACCAAGCGTCGCGAAGGTCCCCGGCGGTGTAGCCGCGCTCGTGCCAGACCAGCTCGCCCGCGTCCACCATCCCCTGCACCGACGGCGTGGTGTGCGGCGACACCAGTTCGATGCGCGCGCCCGCGCTGATCAGCCGGGGCAGCCGCCGCTGGGCCACCGAGCCGCCGCCGAACATCACAACGCGGCGGCCGGTGAGCTGGAGGCCGGAGAGGTAGTGCGGGTCGTCCATGCTGGGAAGATACAGCGGCGCGAAGCGCCTCCTTTGAGGGTGGTGGCGGGGAGGAAGGCGGAGGTTTATTGACGGTTCACCCCCGCGCCAGCCCAGCGTGGGTCACGCCACCCGGAGATGTTCCGGGTGGCGTGACCGCGTCAGCTCGTGCGGCCCGGCGCGGGGTACGGCAGCAGGGCCATCTCCCGCGCGTTCTTGATCGCCGTCGCGACCTGCTTCTGCTGCTGCGGGGTCAGCCCCGTCACGCGGCGGGCGCGGATCTTGCCCCGGTCCGAAATGAACTTTCGGAGCAGGTCGGCGTCCTTCCAGTCGACGTGGGTGATCCGGTTGGCGTGCAACAGGTTCACCTTGCGCTTGGCCGGGCGGTCCCGGTTCGGCTTGGGCATCCGGCTCACCAGCTCGACTTCGTGACGCCGGGCAGCTCGCCCCGGTGCGCGGCCTGCCGCACCTTCACCCGCGACAACCCGAACTTCCGCAGGTAGCCGCGCGGGCGGCCATCGGCGGCGTCGCGGTTGCGGATGCGCGTCGGGCTCGCGTCACGCGGCAGCTTCTGCAGCGCGATGACAGCCTCGCCCTTCTCCTCCGGGGACGACGACGGCGACGCGATGACCGCCTTCAGCGACCGACGCCGGGCGACGTACCGCGCGGCGACCACCTTGCGCTGCTCGTTCTTGGCGATCTTCGACTTCTTGGCCATCAGCGCTCTTCCTTGAACTCGACGTGCTTGCGCGCGACCGGGTCGTACTTGCGCAGGACCATCCGGTCGGGGTCGTTCCGCCGGTTCTTCTTCGTGACGTACGTGAAGCCCGTGCCCGCGGTGGACCGCAGCTTGATGATCGGGCGGACGTCGGTGCTCTTCGCCATTACAGCTTCACTCCCCTTGCCTTCAGTTCGGCCACGACGGCCTCGATGCCGCGCTTGTCGATCGTCTTCATGCCCTTGACGGAGACGCGCAGCCGCACCCAGCGGCCCTCGCTCGGCACGAAGTACCGGCGGTTCTGCAGGTTCGGCTCCCAGCGCCGGGACGTGCGGCGGTGCGAGTGCGAGACCTGCTTGCCGAAGCCCGGCTTGCGGCCGGTGACCTGGCACACGGCGGACACGAGACCTCCCGAGTTGATAGTGGTTGTCGTTTTCATTTACTCTACGCACCGTACCCCGCCCGTATTCCTGGAGCCCTCGTGACCCCTGACCCCCGCGTCCCGCTCGTCCTCGTGAGCGGCCTCGCCCCGGGCCCGAACGCCACGCTCGCCGAGCTGCTGCGCATGGCCGGGCCCGGCACCGCCGTCGTCCACCACGACCTGCGCGAGATCCACTCCGGCGTCGTCCGCCGCCGGCTGCGGCTCGAGCAGCGCGACCAGCTGACCGTGCTCGAACTGGCGCACGGCTGCGTGTCCTGCACCCTGCGCGAAGACCTCCTGCCGCTGCTGCGGCACCTGGCCCGGCTGCCGCAGGTGCGCCGGATCGTCGTCCGGCTCGACGAGGCCATGGAGCCGGAGCCGGTGAGCTGGGCGATCCGGAACGTCCTGGTCGACGACCACCCCGTGCGCGACGACGTCGACCTGCGCGCGGTGCTCACCGTCGTCGACTGCGCGACCTTCCTCGCCGACGCGACCGGCGACGACGTCCTGGCCGAGCGGAACCTGCAGGCCAGCCCCGAGGACGAGCGCACGGTCGCGCAGGTGGCGCTCTCGCAGGTCGAGTTCGCCGACGTCCTCGTGCTGGCCGACGCGGCGACCGACGCCTGGACCGCGGCGAAGGCGTCCGCGGTCCTCGACCGGGTCGCGCCGTCCGTCCCACGGGTCGAGCTGAGCCGGATCGACGGGCACAGCGTGCTCGACGCCGTCCCGTCCGACGCCCGCCGTGGCGAAGTGACCGACATGCACGGCGCGCTGCTGCGCGGTCAGCCGCCGGTGCACGTCGACTGCGGCATCGGGCTGGTCACCTTCACCGCGCAGCGGCCGTTCCACCCCGAACGCCTGCACGACGCCCTCGACGTCCTGCTCGACGGCGTTGTCCGCACCCGCGGGCGTGCGTGGGTCGCCAGCCAGCCCGACGTCGCGTTCTGGATCGAGTCGGCCGGCGGCGGCCTGGGCATCGGCCACGCCGGGCCGTGGCTCGCCGCACCGGACGGTCCGGAGTGGACGGACGTTTCCCCCGAGCGCCGCACGCTCGCGTCCCTGCGCTGGCACCCGGTGCACGGCGACCGGGCGCAGGAGCTCGTCGTCGTGACGGACCAGACAACGCCGGACGAGATCGACGCGGCCCTGCGCGGCGCTCTACTGACCGAAGAGGAACTCGCGGCAGGACCCGAGGCGTGGGCGCGCTACCCCGACCCGTTCGGCGACTGGCACGAAGAACCGTGCGAGGACACCGAACCCGACCCGGCGCGGCACTCCGCGGCGAACCGAAAGGAAGAACGATGAAGACCGGAATCCACCCCGACTACCACCCCGTCGTGTTCAAGGACTCGGCCACCGGCGACGCGTTCCTGACGCGCTCCACGATCACCTCCGACAAGACGATCGAGTGGTCCGACGGCGCGACCTACCCCCTTGTGATGGTCGACATCAGCTCGTGGTCGCACCCGTTCTGGACCGGCACCCAGCGGATCATGGACAGCGCCGGCCAGGTCGAGAAGTTCCACCGCCGCTACGGGAAGCGGGGTACGCGCTGATGGCCGTCCCCAAGCGGAAGAAGTCCCGCAGCACCACCCGATCCCGGCGGTCGCAGTGGAAGGCCGCCCCGGTGGACCTGGTGCCGATCAAGGTCGACGGGGAAGTCCAGCTGGTCCCGCGCCGGCTGATGCGGCACTTCCACTCGTGACGGTCCCGGTCACGGTGCTGTCCGGCTTCCTCGGCGCGGGCAAGACGACGCTGCTCAACCACATCCTCGCCAACCGGGCGGGACTGCGGGTCGCGGTGATCGTCAACGACATGAGCGAGGTCAACATCGACGCGGGCCTCGTGCGCTCGCGGGAGCGCCTCGTCGAGCTGACCAACGGGTGCATCTGCTGCACCCTGCGGGAAGACCTCCTCGACGAGGTGGCCGCGCTGTGTTCGGAGGACCGTTTCGACCACGTCCTGATCGAGTCGAGCGGGATCTCCGAGCCGATGCCGGTGGCGGCGACGTTCACCTTCCTGGACGCCGTCGCCCACCTGGACACGATGGTGACGGTGGTGGACGCGGCGAACTTCGCCTCCGAGCTGGCGGCCGGCGACTCCCTCGTGGAGCGCCGGCTCGACCAGTACTCCGGTGACGAGCGGACGGTCAGCGACCTGCTGGTCGACCAGGTCGAGTTCGCCGACGTCCTGCTGCTCAACAAGACGGACCTCGTCCCGGACACCGACCGCCTGGTGGCGACGCTGCGGCGGCTCAACCCCGCTGCGGACGTCGTCACCGGCAGCTTCGGGAAGGTGCCCCTCGAGCGGGTCTTCGGGACCGGCCGGTACGACGTTTCGCGGGCCCAGGAGGCGCCGGGCTGGGTGGCCGAGCTCAACGGCGACCACGTGCCGGAGACCGAGGAGTACGGCATCTCCAGCGTGGTGTTCCGCGCCGCGCGGCCGTTCGACCCGGCGGCGCTGTGGGATTTCGTGACGCGGCGCCTGGACTCGGGTGAGTTCGGGACCGTGTTGCGGTCCAAGGGGTTCTTCGCGCTGGCGTCCCGGCCCGGGGTGACCGGGTTGTGGTCGCAAGCGGGCACGGTGGCGCGGTTCGAGCCGCACGGGGTGGCCGCGGAACCGCGGCAGGAACTGGTGTTCATCGGCGTGGACCTGGCCGGAGAAGCGCTCCTCGCGGCCTTGCGCGACTGCCTCGGCGAGGCGACCGGGCCGGATCCGTTCCCCGAGTGGGAAGCCGTGCACGTCCACTGACGGCCGGGTCGGGCGAAACGTCCGAGTTGATCAACCCAGGTTTATCAGTCTAGGTTGACGATCGTGACGGACGAGGACCTCCTCCAGGCGAGCGCCGACCTGCGCGTCGCGCTGGGCCGGGTGATCCGGCGGTTGCGGCAGGGGTACGTCGTCGGGGAGCTGACGCTGCCCGAACGGTCGGTGCTCTCCCGGCTCGACCGGGAGGGCCCGGCCACGCCGGGCTGTCTCGCCGACCTCGAACGCGTCAAGCCGCAGGCCATGGGCGTCACCCTGGCCGGGCTGGTCGAGCGCGGGCTCGTCGAGCGCCGCAAGGACGACTCCGACGGGCGCAAGGTCCTGATGTCGGTCACCGAAACCGGCGTCAAGCTGCTCACCGACCGCCGGTCGCACACGACGCGGAAGATGGCGGCCGCGCTCGCCGAGAAGTTCACCCCGGCCGAGCAGCGCGAGCTGATCGCGGCCATCCCGCTGATCGAGCGGCTGGCGGACGAGCTGTGAGCTACAAGTGGGTCGCGCTGTCGAACACCACGCTCGGCGTGCTGATGTCCGCCCTCGACGGCTCGATCGTCATCATCTCGCTGCCGGCGATCTTCCGCGGTATCGGCCTCGACCCCCTCGCCCCGGGCAACATCGGCTACCTGCTCTGGATGATCCTCGGCTACCTGCTCGTGCAGGCCGTGCTGGTGGTGACGCTCGGGCGGCTCGGCGACATGTTCGGCCGGGTCAAGATGTACAACCTCGGGTTCGTCGTCTTCAGCGTCGCGTCGGTGGCGCTGTCGTTCGACCCGTTCCACGCCGGCGGCGGCGCGCTGTGGCTGATCGGCTGGCGGGTCGTGCAGGCCGTCGGCGGGTCGATGCTGACGGCGAACTCGGCGGCGATCCTGACCGACGCCTTCCCCGCCGAGCAACGCGGGATGGCGCTCGGGGTCAACCAGATCACCGCGCTGGCCGGGCAGTTCCTCGGCCTGGTCGTCGGCGGGCTGCTCGCCGAGATCGACTGGCGCGCGGTGTTCTGGGTGAGCGTCCCGTTCGGGCTGCTCGGCACGATCTGGTCGATCCGCAGCCTCCGCGAGGTCGGGACGCCGAAGCGCGCGAAGGTCGACTGGGGCGGCAACGTCACCTTCGCCGCCGGGACCGCGTTGCTGCTGGCCGCGATCACCTACGGCATCCAGCCCTACGGCGGCGCCGCGACCGGCTGGGGCAGCCCGTGGGTGCTCGGTGGCATCGGCGCCGGCGTGCTGCTGCTCCTGTTGTTCGGCGTCATCGAGACCCGCGTCGCCGCGCCGATGTTCCAGCTTTCGCTGTTCAAGATCCGCGCGTTCGCCGCGGGCAACGTCGCCGCGTTGCTGACGTCGGTCGCCCGTGGTGGCATGCAGTTCATGCTCATCATCTGGCTGCAGGGGATCTGGCTGCCCCTGCACGGCTACGACTACGAGCGCACCCCGCTGTGGGCGGGCATCTACATGCTGCCGCTGACCGTCGGGTTCCTCGTCGCCGGGCCGGTGTCGGGCTACCTGTCCGACCGGTTCGGGGCGCGGCTGTTCTCCACCGGCGGGTTGCTGCTGGTCGCGGCGGCGTTCCTCGGCCTGCTAGCCCTGCCGGTCGACTTCCCGTACCCGGCGTTCGCCGCGCTGCTCGTCGTCAGCGGGATCGGCCAGGGCATGTTCTCCGCGCCCAACACCTCGGCCATCATGAGCAGCGTGCCGACCGAGCAGCGCGGGGTCGCCTCCGGCATGCGGGCGACGTTCCAGAACTCCGGGACGTCGCTGTCGATCGGGGTGTTCTTCTCGCTGATGATCGCCGGGCTGGCTTCGTCGCTCCCGCAGACGCTGACCGGCGGGCTGCAGGCCCACGGCGTCCCGGCGGCGGTCGCCGACGGCGTCGCGCAGCTGCCGCCCGTCAGCACGCTGTTCGCGGCGTTCCTGGGCAGCAACCCGGTCGGGCACCTGCTCGGCCCGGACGTCCTGGCCGGGCTGTCCCCGGCCGACCGGAACACGCTCACCGGCGGGGAGTTCTTCCCGCAGCTGGTCTCCGGCCCGTTCCACCACGGCCTGGTGGTCGTGTTCACCGCGGCCGCCGTGATGGCCGTCGTCGCCGCGGTGGCGTCCGCCTCGCGCGGCAAGCGCTACTTCCACACCCCCGAAGGATCGAAGGAGTCTCAATGACCGACGAGATCGTCGCCGGGACCGTCACCATCACCGGCCACGGCGGGGACGAGCTCGAGGCGTACCTGGCCAAACCGACCGACGACACCTCGCGCGGCGGGGTCGTGGTGATCCACCACATGCCCGGCTACGACGCGGCGACGAAGGAGATGGTGCGCCGCTTCGCCGTCGAGGGCTACAACGCGCTCTGCCCGAACCTGTACACGCGCGAAGCCCCGGGCGCGGACCCCGACGACGCGGCGGCGACGGTCCGCGCGTCCGGCGGCATCCCCGACGACCGCCTCGTCGGCGACGTGTCGGGCGCGGCGGACTACCTGCGCGCCCTGGAAAACGCGAACGGCCGTGTCGGCGTCATCGGGCACTGCTCGGGCGGGCGGCACGCGTTCCTGTCCGCGTGTTCCCTGGACCTCGACGCGGCGGTCGACTGCTACGGCGCCTTCGTCGTCAACGACCCGCCGGAGGCCATGAAGCAGATGAAGCCGCTGCTGGGCCTGGCGTCGCAGCTGTCGTGCCCGCTGCTGGGCATCTTCGGCGCGGACGACCAGTTCCCGGGCCCGGACGAGGTCGCCGTGCTGGCGGCCGAGCTGGAGAAGCTCGGCAAGGAGCACGAGTTCCACACGTACGCGGGCGCGGGCCACGCGTTCTTCGCGGTCGACCGCCCGAGCTACCGGCCGGAAGCCGCGAAGGACGGCTGGGAACGCATCCTCGACTTCTACTCCCGCACGCTTTCCGCCTGAGAGGACCCTCACCCATGTGCACTTACCTGACGGAGAAGTTCGAACTCGAGGGCAGCGGCAAGGGCGCCCGCGGGTGGTTCCGGTTGAACGAAGGGACCGTGTACGTCGACCACCCGGTCCACGCGCCGTACGCGCACACGGTGAACATCGACTTCCGCAACCCGGGCTTGGGCGCTTCGGCGCGCGTCGCCCTGGAGTTGACGGAGGAGGACGCGTTGGCGTTGGCGGACGCGATCCACGCGGCCGTCAAGTCGGCGCCCGAAGGCTTGGCTTCGCGCAACCAGTGATTCAGGGCGTGTAGAGCGCGCCCAGGAACTCGAGCAACAGCCGCTCCCGCAACGGCGCCGGTGCCGTTGCGAGGAGCGCGTTGATCGGAGCCATCCGGTCCGGCAGGCCCGAAGCGCCGCCCAAACCCGCCGCTGCCAGGAGACCCGCGAACTGCTCCGACGTCAGCGTCGCCGGGTCCAGCGCCGCCACGAACTCCGCGACCGCCGGATCCACCGTCACCGGGCCGGCCGCACGGGCCGCGTCCACCGAAGCCGCGAGGTCGGTCAGGAACTCCTTCTCACTGCCGTGGTTCGCCGCTGTCACCGTCAGGTGCAGGTTCACCGGCGATCCCGCGAAGGCGAACTGCGGCTGGACGTACCAGCCACGCACCTTCATCTCGTCCGCCACCGTGAAGAGGTCAAAGCCGTCGTCGGAAGCGGTGAACGCGAGCAGTGTCGAGATCGGGTCCCCGAGGATCCGGAGACCCGGCAGATCGGCGATGCCCGAACGGATGCGCGCCACCGCTTCGCGGGTGGAAGCCGCCAGCGAGAGATAACCCTCCGAGCCGAGGTGACGGGTCACCGCCCACGCCGCGGCCAACGGACCGCCCGAGCGCGTGCTCTGGATCGTCGTGTTGAGCATCGTGTAGCCGGGCCAGGCGGCACTCGCGAAGTAGTGCGACCGCCGCAGTTCGGCCGACGCGTGCAGCAGCACCGACGTCCCCTTGGGACAGTAGGCGTACTTGTGCAGGTCCACCGAGATGCTCGTGACGCCGGGGACGCGGAAGTCGAACGGCGGGACCTCCGCGCCGAGCTTCGCGAAGTACGGCAGCACCCAGCCGCCGATGCACGCGTCCACGTGCATCCGGACGCCCCGGGCCGCGGCGGCGGCCGCGATCGGCTCGATCGGGTCCAGCACGCCGTGCGCGTACGACGGCGCGCTCGCCACCAGCAGGATCGTCGAGTCGTCGATCGCCGCGGCCATCGCCGCCGGGTCGGCGCGGAACGTCACCGGGTCGACCGGGACGTCGATCCGCCGCACCCCGAACAGGTGCGCCGCCTTGTGGAACGCCGCGTGCGCGGTCGTCGGCAGCACGATCGACGGCGACTCGATCGAAGGGTGCGCGTCCCGGGCGGCGAGCACCGCCAGCAGACACGATTCCGTGCCCCCGGAGGTCACCGAGCCGACGACGCCGGGAACGTCGCCGAGCAACGAAGAAGCCGCCGAGACGAGGTCGTTCTCCAGGCGCAGCAGGCTCGGGAACGCCGTCGGGTCGAGGCCGTTGGCCGACGACGCCAGCGCGTGCGCCGCCGCCCCGAGGGTGTCCACTTCGGACAGCCCGCTGTCGTAGACGTAGGCCAGGGTGCGGCCGCCGTGCGTCGGGAGGTCACCCGCGCGCAGCTCCCGCAGCTCCGCCAGGACGTCCTCAGGCGGGTTCATGGCGCGGCTCCAGGACCTTGCGCCGCAGCAGCGGCAGCGCCAGCGCGATGAGCACGCCGGGGACGATCGACGACCCGATCAGGATCGCCACGATCGCGCTGTGCGGCTGGGCGGACGTGGCGTCCGTGCTCGACACGTACCCGCCGAAGGCGAGGGTGAGCGCCCAGAGACCGCCGCCGAAGGCCAGCCCGAGGGTCTCTCCCGCGGTCCACACGCCGGCCGCGATCCCCGCGCGGGTCTCGCCTGTGCGCTCCTCTTCGGCCGTGATCAGGTCGGGCAGGATGGCCAGCGGGAACACCGAGATCCCGGCGTACCCGACCCCGCAGAGCGCCACGAAGACGAACGACAGGACCAGCGGGATCGACTGGGCGAACACCAGGCCGAGCAGGCCGATCGCGAACGCCCCGGTCGCCAGGCGGAAGCCGTTCAGCTTGCCGACGTGGTCGCCGAGGCGCGGCCACAGCGGCATGGTGACCAGCGCCGGGCCCACGAAGATGACGAACAGGATCGTGCCGTAGGCGTCGTCGCCGAGGATGCGCTGGGCGAAGAACGGGATCGCGGCGAGCACCGTGCCGATGCCGAGTGCCTGGATGAAGTACGTGCCGAGCAGCCAGCGGAACGGCCGCCACCCGGCGAGCGTGCTGACGAGCTCCTTCAGGCTCACGGTGTTCGGCCGCAGCGAGCCGACCGGCGCGTCCTTGAGCCCGAAGTACACCAGCAGCGTCGCGGCCAGCACGATCAGCCCGATCACGACGGCCATGATCCGGTAGCCGGCGACACCTTCGATCGCGGCGGTGATCGCCGGGGCGCCACCACCGCAGATCAGGATCGTCACGGCCAGCACGCCGATCCGGACGCTGGTGAGCTTCGTGCGCTCGGTCGCGTCTTCGGTCAGCTCGGCGGGCAGCGCGTTGAACGGCACCTGGAAGAGCGCGTACGCCGTCGCGCAGGCAGCGAACAGGACCGCCACGTACAACGCGTCCGGCAGCGGCCCGCCGAGCCCGGGGTGGGCGAACATCGCCGCGAACAGGATCGCGACGCCGACGCCGCCGATCAGCAGGAAGCGGCGCCGGCTGCCGGTCTTGAGCAGGTCGGCGTCGGACATCCGCCCGGCGACGGGGTTGAAGAAGAAGTCCCAGGCCTTGGGCACGAACACGATGGCGGCGGCCCAGCCGGCGGGCACGGCCATGGTGTCGGTCAGGTACTTGACCAGGACCAGGCCGGGCACCGTACCGAAGGACCCGGTGACGAACGAGCCGAGCGAATAGCGGAACCTCGTCCGGCCGGACAGCGTCGCCATGGTCCTCCTCGAGACAGGCGTACCGGGTGCAGGCCATGAGTATTCGATCTCGGCGAGCACCCGGTAGTGGTCGAGGGGAATCGTGCCATCGTCGTGACCAAGGCCACGACAGGGGCCCGCGCTAGCGGACGGTTTCGCCGGCGGGGATCCCGCAGCCGCGTGCGGGGGGTCGGATGGGACCACGAAAGCCTCCGCCCGGCGCAGCACCGCGGTGCCGGTAGCGGCGGTACGTCGGCGGGGTTCCCGCCGCCGCGGTGCGAGTTCGGCCTTGCTCGACGAGCAGGCGACCGCCCGCAGCCGCGTGCGGGGGGGTCAGGTGGGCCACGAAGACCCCCGCCCGGCGCAGCGGTTCCTCGACAGCTCCGCCACCGCGGACGGCCACCGCGCTAGCCGAGCGCGCCGGCGATCTTCTCCAACGTCGCCGCGTCGCCGCGCAGCAGGAGCTGCGTCACCACCGTTTCCTCCCACGCCTGCAGCTCGTCGCGGATCTTCGCCGCCGGCCCGATCAGCGACGTGTCCTCCACCAGCGATGTCGGGATCGCCGCGGTCGCCTCGTCCTTGCGGCCGGCCAGGTACAGCTCCTGGACCTTGTCGGCGACGTCCTCGTAGCCGAGGCGGGCGAAGACGTCGTGGTGGAAGTTCACGCTCTTCGCGCCCATCCCGCCGATGTACAACGCCAGCGACGGCTTGATCCACGAAGCCGCCTCCTCGACGTCGTCGTGCACGATCACCGGGATCGAGCAGGGCACCTCGAACGTCTCGAATGTGTGCCGCGCCCCGGGCCGGGCGAAGCCCTCCTCCAGCGCCGACTTGTAGAAGGCGTTGGACTTCGGGGAGAAGAACAGCGGCAGCCAGCCGTCGCCGATCTCGGCGGACAGAGCCACGTTCTTGGGCCCCTCGGCGGCCAGGTGGATCGGGATCTCCTTGCGCAGCGGGTGCACGGTCGGCTTCAACGCCTTCCCGAGCCCGGTCCCGCCCTTGAGCGGCAGCTGGAAGTGCTGGCCGTCCAGGGTCACCGGGGCCTCGCGGGCGATCACCTGCCGGACGATGTCCACGTACTCCCGCGTCCGCGCCAAGGGCTTCGGGTACGGCTGCCCGTACCAGCCCTCGACGACCTGCGGGCCCGACGCGCCGAGCCCGAGCACCATCCGGCCGCCGGAGAGGTGATCGAGCGTCATCGCGCTCATCGCCGTCGCGGTCGGCGTACGCGCGGCCATCTGGACGATGTTCGTGCCGAGGCGGATCCGCCTGGTGGACGCGCCGTACCAGGCCAGGGTCGTGAACGCGTCCGAGCCGTACGCCTCCGCCGTCCACACCGAGTCGAACCCGAGCTCTTCGGCCTTCACCACGGCTTCCAGCGCCCCCGGCGTCGGCCCGCTGCCCCAGTACCCGACGTGGAATCCCAGCTTCACGAAATGCCTCCTAGGTGTTTCGACGGACGTTCGGCGCGTAGTGCTCCGGCTTGCCCCGCTCGGACAGCGGCGGCAGGTTCCTGCGTGGAGTCTCGACCACCGGCGCGTCCGGAGCCACCTCGCCGCGCACGCGGCGCCAGCCGGCGCGGGCCCGCGGGTGGTAGCGGCGGTCGTGCGGGACGAGCTTGAACACGGCGTTGATCAGCTTCCCCACCCGGCGGTGCCGGCGGGCGTCCCGCTCGGACCAGCGGAACCCGAGCAGGTCGCGGATCTCGCGGTCGTACAGCCCGATGGTCAGCCAGCGGAAGTTCTTCGCGACCAGCACGCTCACCGGCCGCCAGAGCACGCCGGGCAGCCAGGGCAGGAACGGCGGTTTCGCGATCCCCCGCAGGTCGAGGACGTCCCGCGTGGCCTTGTTGTCCTCCAGGACCTCGGCGCACATGTGCTTCCAGTAGCGCCGGAAGTCCTCCCAGCTCTCCGGCACCGGCCGCATGGTCATGTCGTACATCCGCCACCACGTGACGTGCTCGTCGAACAGCCGCCGCTTCTCCGCCTCGCCGATGCCGCCCATGAAGTGGTCGGCGATGAGGATCGTGCTGACGAAGAACGTCGAGTGCGCCCAGTAGTAGGTGTCCGGGTCGAGGGCGTGGTAGCGCCTCCCGAGCGCGTCGACGCCCTTGATGCGGTCGTGGTAGCCGCGGACCTGCAGGGCGGTCGCGTGGGCGCGCGGGCCGTCGTAGACGACCCCGCCGATCGGGTAGAGCGACCGGAAGAGCCGCTGCCAGCGCTCCTCGAAGAACCGCGAGTGCTGCTCGACGCCGGCGCCGAGACCCGGGTGCATGTTCTGCATCGACCCGGCCCACAGCGCGATGAGCAGCCCCCGCCAGTCGCCGAAGTACTTCCACGTTAGCGAGTCGGGGCCCAGCGGTTCGGGGGCGTCCATCGGCAGTCTCCTCGTCGAGTCCAACTGACTACGGCTGTTGTCAGGCTAGGATCTGACAACACACGTAGTCAACCGAGGAGTGAGCATGCCGGGCCGCACGTGGGCGGGCACGACCCTGGACGACCGGAAGGCGCAGCGGCGCGCGCAGCTCGTCTCCGCGGGCCTGGAGCTGCTGGGCACCGAGGGGTCGGCCGGGACGAGCGTCCGCGCGGTGTGCCGGCACGCGAAGCTCACCGAGCGCTACTTCTACGAGAGCTTCACCGACCGGGAAGAGCTGGTCGCCGCCGTCTACGAGCACGTCGGCGAGCAGGCCCGCCAAGCCCTCGTGGCCGCCGTCCGGGACGCGCCGACGCCGGTGCTGCGCGCCGAGCACGCCGTGCGCGCGTTCGTCGAGCTGATCGTCGACGACCCCCGCCAGGGCCGGATCCTGCTGCTCGCCCCGCTGACCGACCCCGCACTGACCCGCCGCGGCCTGCACCTGCTGCCGGTGTTCGCCGCGCTCGTCGGCGAGCAGCTGTCCCACGGCGACGAGACCGAGCGGCAGATGGTCGCCGTCGGGCTGGTGGGCGCGCTGAGCAACGTCTTCATCGCCTACCTCGACGGCTCGCTGAAGGTCTCGCGCGAACGGCTCGTCGCCCACTGCGTGAAACTCGTGCTCGGCGCCGACGACCACTGACGTCCACCTCCTTGCCGACCTGGTGACAGTCGCGCGGCGGATCGGGCACACTCAACCCATGCGTACCGCTGGGCGGAACGACGGCGCGAGCGGCGACGGACTCGTCGCGGCCCGGCTCGCCGCGCTCCTGGAAGCCTTCCGGCCGGGCGACGACACGCTCGGCGTCTCCGAACTGGCCCGCCGGACCGGGCTGGCGAAGACGACGGTGCACCGGTTGGCAGGTCACCTCGCCGACACCGGCCTCCTCACCCGCGAGGGGGGTGCGGTGCGGCTGGGACTGCGGCTGTTCGAAATCGGCCAACTGGCCTCACCCCGCCGGGGGCTCGTCGAGGCGGCCCGGCCGTACCTCGCCGACCTGCGCGAGGCGACCCGCAACACCGTCCACCTCGCGATCCTCGAAGGCACCGAAGTCGTCTACCTCGACGTGCTGCGCGGCCCGGACGCGCCGACGCTGCCGTCGCGCATCGGCGGCCGGTTCCCCGCGCACGCAACGGGGGTCGGCAAGGCGATCCTCGCGTTTTCTCCGGAATCCGTGGTGAACCAGGTCATCGACGCCGGATTACCCAGGATGAGCCCGAAGACGATCACCGCGCCCGGGCTGCTGCGCCGTCAGCTGACGCGCGTCCGCGAAGACGGGATCGCGTTGGAGCGCGAGGAATCCGGTGTCGGTGTCGTGTGCGCGGCGAGCCCGCTGCTCGACGCGCACGGCGACGCGGTGGCCGCGGTCTCGATTTCCGGCTGGGCCAACCGGATGCGGACCGAACGGGTCGCCCCCGCCGTCCGGACGGTCGCGCTCGCGTTGACCCGGACACTCTCCGGATCCACTGCGGACAGTCGGAAATAATCTTGCGCGGCAACGCTTTCGGAGGCACTGGGCCGACCGGTTGACGTAACCGTCCCGAGCTGGACGGGTGATCGGGAGCGGCTACGATCCGTCCAATGGCCCAGCACAGCCGGGGGACGACGGTCTCGGGCCGCGCCCCCGCGACGCTCTCCGAACCGGTCGCCGCGCACCGGTTGCTGTCGCTCGACATCGTGCTCGCGCTGCTGGCGCTGGCCGGCGGCCTGCGGGTGCTCTACCTCGCCACGCCGGCGCCGGTCCTGCCCGCCGAAGCCGCGAACGTCGCCCACGCCTACGCGCTCGGGCACTTCACGGCGTTCACCGACGCGGGCGGCGCGGGGGTCAGCCCGTTCGGCTGGTGGCAGCTTTCGGCGTACACGATGCTCACCGACGCCTTCGAGCGCTCGGCCACGGCGCTCGTGGCGGTCCGGGAAGCGATGCTCGTCGTCGCGGTGATCGGTGCCTTGCTCCTGTGGGTCCTGGCCCGGCGGCTCGGCCTGACGCGGTGGGCGGCCGCGGCCGCGGTGGTGCTGCTCGCGGCGTCCCCGCTGGCCCTCGGCCTGCAGCGGCTGGTGGTCGTCGAGCACCTGGCGGCGCTGTGGGCGCTGGGTGCGCTGGTGCTGCTGACCCGGCCCGGCGCCCGGATCCGGCACGACGTCCTGGCGGCGCTCTGCCTGCTGGCGGCCGTGCTCACGTCGCCGCTGGCGCTGGTCTTCCTGCCCGCGGCCGGCTGGCTGCTGGTGCGGCGCGCGCCCGTGCGGGCGGCGCTCGTGGCGGTGCTGCTCAACCTCGGGCTGGGCATCGCGTTCGGCCCGGCGGCGGGGCTCCTGCGCCCGCACCTCGCGGCCGCGGGCCGGCCCTCGGTCGCCGACTGGGTCGCCCTCGACCCGACGTGGGCGGTGCTCTCGACCGTCGCCCTGGTGGCCGCGCTGGCCGTGACGTCGCTGCGCCCGTTCGCGGTGTCCGGCCTGCTGCTCGTCGCCACGCTGCTCGTCCCCGGGGTCCCGGACACCGCCGTGCTCGCCCTGCTGCTGCCGGTGACGCCGCTGCTGCTGGCCGGCGTCGTCCAGGCCGTCACCCGGCAGCGCGACGCGGCCCACCGGTGGGAAGCGCGGCGCGGCACCGGCACCGCGCTGGCGGCGGTCGTGCTGGTCGCGATGATCGCCGTCGGCTGGGGGTACGGCTACCCGGCCCTGCGGCCGGCGGCCGACCGGAGCGGGCCGCTCGCCGAGGCGCGGGACTGGTTGCGGGTCAACGCTTCCGGCTCCCGCGTGCTGGTCGGCGACGCCGCCTGGGCCGAGCTCGCGAAGGCGGGCTGGCCGACCGGCATGCTCGTCACGCCCGCCGCGTGCACCGCCTCCTGCCCGCCCGCCGAGTGGGCGGTCTTCACCGCCGGCGAGACCGGTCTCCGGCACCGGTACCCGGACATCGGCGCCGCGTTCGAGACCGCCGGCGCGACCGCGGTGTTCGGCACCGGCGACCACCAGGTGACCGTTTCCCGCCTCGGGCTGCCGCCCACCGACCCGGCCGCGCCGTCGGAGGCGTCGGCGCGCGCCCACGCCGGCGAGGCGCTGCAGGCGTCGGCCCGGATCACGTTCACCCCCGACGCCGCCGGCCCGCTGCGCGCGGGCCGCGTCGACCCCCGGCTGATCGCGACGATCGCCGCGCTCGCGGCGCTGCAGCCGGTCCGGGTCGCGGCGTTCCCCGAGGTCCCCGGCGAAGACCCCGCCGGACAACCCCGCCGCCGGGTGCTGCTCACCGGCGGCGAAGACGGCGCGGCCGCGTTCTACACCGGCCAGCGCGACCTGTTCCGCCCCTCGTCGGTCGTCCGGACCGGCGGCGGCGTGCTCGTCACCTACCCGCTGTTCGCACCCCCGGGACTGCTCGTCCCGTTCTCCTCCCCCTGACCGCGAAAGAGGCCCTCCGATGCGCACTCTTCCCCAGCTCCTGCTCAGACCCGGCGGGCTGATCGCCGCAGCCCTCCTGCTCGTCGCGCTGACGCCGGTCACGGCCGAGGCGGCGACCGGCCCCGGCCCGGGCGTCGGCTGGATCCGGGTCGGGCACCTCTCCCCCAAGGTCCCGCCGGTGGACATCTACTTCGCGCCGTTCGGCCAGGCCGAAAAGGTCGTCATCCGCAAGGCGGGCTACGGCGCCGTCACGCCGTACTCCTCGCTCGACCCCGGCAAGTACACGCTGTCGATGCGGCCCGCCGACGCCGCGTCGAGCACCCCGCCGGCGCTGTCGGCGACGATCGAGGTCGCCGAGCGGTCCGCGTACTCGCTGCTGGTCTTCGCGAACGGCCCGGACGACACGCTCAAGGGCACCCTGGTCACCGACGACCTCACCGCGCCCGCCGCGGGCAAGGGCCGGGTCCGGATCGTCGAAGGGTCGGCGGCGATCGCGCCGGTCTCCGTCGACGGACCGGGCGTCCTGCTCGCCAAGGACGCGCCCTACGGCTTCACCTCGCCCTACGTCGACGTGCCGGAGGGGCGCTGGCCGCTGGGCCTGCGCAGCGGCACGGCGAAGACCACTCCCGAGGTCGACGTCAAGGCCGGGAGCTCGACGACCGTCCTGGTCCTCGAGAACAACGGCGTGCTGAAGGCGAATCCGATCTCCGACGGCGCTTCGCTGCCCGAGCCGCCGAAGCTGGGCGTCGAGACCGGCGGCGGGGGCACGGCTTCGGCCGGAACGCCGCTGTGGCCGGCCTTCGCGGCGATCGGGCTCTTGGTGGCCGCGCTCGTCGCAGGACGCCGGGCGGCCCGTGCGCGCTGACCTCGGCGCGCTGCTCGTCGCCGCGCTGGTCGTGGCGGGCTGTGCCCCGGCCCCACCGGCACCCGCGGTGCCGCCGGCGGTCCAGTCCACCTCGCCCTCGACGGCGACGGGCCCGAAGCCGCTGCCCGCCGCGGCCGACGTCCGCCCGGTGCGGCTGCGGATCCCCGCGATCGGCGTCGACGCGCCCGCGCTCGTCCCGCTCGGGCTGGGCGCCGACCACCAGCTCGAAGCACCGGCGCGCTTCGAAGACGTCGGGTGGTACGCCGCCGGTCCGGTGCCGGGAGACCCCGGGCCGGCGGTGATCGCCGCGCACGTCGACTCCCGGTCCGGCCCGGCGCCGTTCTTCCGGCTGCGCGACCTGCGCGACGGCGACGAGGTGTTCGTCGCGCGTTCCGACGGCCAGGAGAGCCGGTTCGTCGTGGACACCGTCCAGCGCTACCCGAAGAACGCGTTCCCGACCGACGCGGTCTACGGGCCGGCCCCGGGCAGCGCCCTGCGGCTGATCACCTGCGGCGGCAGCTTCGACGCGGCGAAACGGTCCTATCGGGACAACATCGTCGTCTACGCCTCGACCCGTTGGGGCTAGTACTCCTTGAGCAGCCCGCGCCGGGCCAGCTCGGGCCGGACACCGTCCCCGAACCAGTACGCCTCCTCCAGGTGCGGGTAGCCCGACAGCACGAACTCGCGCACGCCGACGCTGTGGTACTCCTCGATCAGGTCGGCGACTTCTTCGTGGCTGCCGACGAGCGCGGTACCGGCGCCGCCGCGGACCAGGCCGACACCCGCCCACAGGTTCGGGTGGATCTCCAGCCCGCGCACGCCACCGTCGGTCCGGCCGCCGTGCAGCGCGACCATGCGCTGCTGTCCGACCGACTCGCTCGCGGCCAGCTGGGCTTGGGCCTTCGCGACCTGCTCCGGGCTCAGCGCGTCCAGGAGTTTCCGCGCCTCCGCCCACGCTTCGGCCGACGTGTCGCGCGAGATCGTGTGCAGCCGGACGCCGAACCGGATCGGCCGGTCCCCGGCCAGCTCGCGGACCTTGCCGATCTTCTCGGCCACCTGCGCGGGCGGCTCACCCCAGGTCAGGTAGACGTCGGCGTGGCGCGCCGCGACCGGCAGCGCGGCCGGCGACGACCCGCCGAAGTAGATCGGCGGCACGGGGTCCGGCGCGGCCAGCGTCGTCGCGCCTTCGACGCGCAGGTGCTCGCCTTCGAACGTGAACGGCTGCCCCGACCAGACGCCGCGCACGATGGTGAGGAACTCGTCGGTGCGTGCGTACCGGGCGTCGTGGTCGTGCCAGTCGCCGAAGCGCCGCTGCTCGACCGCGTCCCCGCCGGTGACGATGTTGAGCAGTACTCGCCCTTCCGACAGCCGCTGGAAGGTGCCGGCCATCTGCGCGGCCAGCGTCGGGGAGAGGACGCCGGGGCGGAACGCGACCAGGAACTTCAGCCGGGTCGTCTCGCGGATCAGCGCGGCCGTGGTGAGCCACGCGTCCTCGCACCACGTTCCGGTCGGCGTCAGGACGCCTTCGAAACCCTGCCGTTCGGCGGCGCGCGCGACCTGGGCCAGGTAGTCCAGGTCGGGTTGCCGCTGGGCGGACGGGCCCTGGGACCGGTTGGCGTGGAAGCGTTCCACGATCGTGCGGCCGTCGCCGCTGGTGGGCAGGAACCAGTGCAGCGTGACGCTCATCCGTTGCTCCTCGCCAGGTCGAGTTCGGGGGCGAACCGCCGGTCGGCGAACGCGGCGAAGTCCACCTTGCCCGGCAGAGTCTTCTCTTCGGTGAAGGCGTCCGCGAGCTGCTGTTCGGAGGCGATCACGGAGTCGTCCAGCGCGATCGGCAGGTCGCGGCCGGCGTCGACGGTCTTCTGCGCGACTTCGAGCTTCAGCCCGGTCTCCTTCGCCCACGCCGCCGCCCATTCGGCGCGGTGCGTGTCGGCCCATTTCTGCGCTTTGACCACCCTTACCGCGAAGTCGCGCAGCGCCGCGTTCTTGCCGGGATCGGCCAGCGCGGCGGTGCCCGCGGTGAGGAAGCCCAGGCCGTTCGAGGCGCCCCGGCCGTCGGCCAGCACACGGGCGTGCGCTTCGAGCTGGGCCTGCGCGGTGTAGGGATCCCAGATCGCCCAGGCGTCGATCGTGTGCTGGGTGAACGCGGCGTAGGCCTCCGACGGCTGCAGGAAACTCAGCTTTACGTCCTTTGTGGACAATCCGTTCCTGTGCAGCGTGTTCAGCAGCTGACCGTGAGCCGACGTGCCCTTGGCGACGCCGATCGTCTTGCCCTTCAGCGCGGCGACGTCCGGCAGCGTCGAGTCGGGCGGGACGAGGAGGGCCTCCCGCTCGACGTTGCTGCGCGAGACGCTGATGACCTTGATCTTCGCCTTCGCCGCGGCCGCGAAGATCGGCGGGGTGTTGCCGACCCGGCCGGTGTCGATCGCGCCGGCCGACGCGGCTTCGAGCAGCGGCGGCCCGGAGGTGAACGTCGACCATTCGATCTTGTACGGCGTGCCGTCGAGCTGACCGGCCGCGGTGAGCAGCGACTTCACGCCGCCCTTCTGGTCGCCGACCTTCAACGTCACCTTCGCCAGGTCGGCCGCGCTCACCGGCCCGGGCACGGCCGCCTGGTCGGCGCCGGTCGCCGAGCCGCAGCCGGCCAGCGTCAGTGCCGCCGCGACGACCGCGATTCCCTTACGCCACCGCATCTTCGGTCACTCCCAAGTCCGCCAGCACGCGCCGGCGGAGGTCGTCGTGGTCGGTTTCGCGTGGCCGGTGCTCGGCCACGATCCGGCCGCCGTCGAGCACCAGGACCCGGCCGGCGAGCCGCAGGGCCTCGTCGACGTCGTGGGTCACCAGCAGCACGCCCGGCCGGTGCCGGCGCCACAGGTCCACGACGAGGCCGTGCATCGCGATCCGCGTCAGCGCGTCGAGGGCGCCGAACGGCTCGTCGAGCAGCAGCAGGCCGGGTTCGCGAACCAGGGCACGAGCGAGCGACACCCGCTGAGCCTCGCCGCCGGACAACGTCAGCGGCCAGTCGTCGGCGTGCTCGGCCAGCTGGACCTCGGCCAGGGCCTTCTCGGCCAGCGCGCGGTTGCGGGACTTCGAGACGCCGTCCTGGCGCAGGCCGAGGACGACGTTGCGCCAGACCTTCCGCCACGGCAGCAACCGTGGCTGCTGGAAAGCGACCGAGACGGTCCCGGCCACGGTCGCCTGGCCGGTCACGTCGTCGTCGAGGCCCGCGAGCACCCGCAGCAGCGTCGACTTGCCGGAGCCGCTGCGGCCCAGCAGCGCGACGAACTCACCGCGTTCGACTGTGAGATCGAGTCTATTGAGGATGGTCCGCTCGCCGAACTTCTTCGTGAGGTTCCGGACCTCGGCTACCGGGTTCGCCACCGCAGCACCTTCCGTTCCAGCAGCCGGACCAGCGCGTCGGTGACCAGGCCGAGCAGGGCGTACAGGACGAGCCCGACGACCACGACGTCGGTGCGCAGGAACTCGCGCGCGTTGTTGATGAGGTAGCCGACGCCGGCGTCGGCGTTGACCGTCTCGCCGACGATCAGCGCCAGCCAGGCGATGCCGAGCGACTGCCGGAGCCCGACCAGCGCCTGCGGCAGCGCGCCCGGGATGACCACGTGCGCAAGGCGTTCCGCGCGGCTGAACCCGAGCGCGCGCGACGCTTCGACGAGGTTCGGGTCGGCGCCGCGGATTCCCGAGTGGACGTTGAGGTAGAGCGGGAAGGCCACGCCGAGCGCGACGAGCACGATCTTGGTTTCCTCGCCGATGCCGAACCACAGGATGAACAGCGGGATCAGGCCGAGGAACGGCAACGTGCGCAGCATCTGGACGGGCGGGTCGACCAGCACCTCGCCCCAGCGGGACAGCCCGGCCACGATGCCCAGCACGACCCCGGCGACGGCGCCGATCGCGAACCCGGCGCCGACGCGCCCGAGCGACACGGCGAAGGCGTCGCCGAGTTCGCCGCTGCGCGCGGATTCGACGCCGGCCTGCACGACCGTCCACGGTGAACTGAGCTTGTCGGGCGGCAGGACGCCGGTGGCACTGGCGATCTGCCAGGCGGCGACGAGCACCACCGGGCTGATCCAGCGCCGCAGGTCGGGCCGCCACTTCTTGCGAGGCGGCCCGACGGCGCGTTTCCGGACGCGCGGAAGCACGCCCGTGGTGGAAATCGACACGGATTTCTCCCGGGGACGGGGGGGTCGGGATTGCGTGGTCCCGACCATCGAGCCCCGGGCGGGCGAAGTCAATCGGTGCCCAGTCCGTGAAATCGCGGGGTTTCAGCCCGTGGAACGCCCTTGCTCAGCCGCCGAACATGACCTTCCATTCGTCGAGCGACCGCGGCCGGTAGACGAAGTTGGTGCGCTTGACGTCCGACAGCGCGGCCGACGGCTCGGCCGAGTACTGGTGGCCGGGGTAGACGACGGGATCGCCGGGCAGCCCGGCGAGGGCCTGCAGGCTGCGGTAGATCTCCTCGGCGTCGCCACCGGGGAAGTCGGTGCGGCCGCAGCCTTCGAGGAAGAGCGTGTCGCCGGAGACGAGCTTGTCCTCGACGAGGAAGCACTGGCTGCCGGGCGTGTGCCCGGGGGTGTGCAGCATCCGGATGGGCACGGACCCGACTTCGAGGACGTCGTCGTGGTCGTGGGCGCGCAGGTCGGTGTCCTCGACCCCGGTCACGCGGCGGACCCACTCGGCCTCGGCGCCGTTGACGTGGATCGGCACGGGCTGCAGGGCGAGGAGCTCGGCGATCCCGGGCAGGTCGAAGCCGAGCATCTCGCCGCCGACGTGGTCGGGGTGGTGGTGGGTGGCGAGCACACCGGTCAGCCGCATGCCATCGGCGTCGAGAACCGAGAGCAGATCCTGCACGGCGTAGGCGGGGTCGACGATCACCGCGTCCCGCGTGTCCCGGTCGCCGATGAGGTAGGCGAAGTTCACCATCTGCGTCGCAACGGGATCACCGACGGCGAAGTCCCGCCCGGCGAGCAGCTGCCGGAAGTAGAGCCGATCTGCCATGGCCCCACCCTACGGGTCAGCTTTCCGGCGGGGTCAGCACGATCCTGCCGAACACCTCGCCGGCCTGCAGCTTCCGGTGCGCGGCCACCGCGTCTTCCAGGGGCAGCACCTCGTGCACCACTGACGTCAGCTCACCGCGGGTCGCGGCGGTGAAGATGTCCGCGATCGCCGCTCGCCGGTCTTCCTGGGGCACCGTGTCGGCGCTGAACGTCGCGAACGACATCGACTTGCGGAACGCCGCGAACAGTTCCTTGCCGAAGTCCGCCGGTGGGTCGCCGGCGACGGCGCCGACCGCCACCAGGCGGCCGTTCGGCTTCAGCTTGGTGAAGAACCCGGGTAGCTCGGGGCCCGCGATGACGTCGATGATCACGTCGTAGGTGTCCGGGCCGTCGGCGGCGCGGTTCAGCACGTGCGTCGCGCCGAGTTCGCGCAGCCGCTGCCCGCGCTCCGGCGACGACGTCGTGACCGCGATCGCGCCGGCTTTGCCCGCGAGCTGGACGGCCATGATCCCGATCCCACCCGCCGCGCCGCGGATCAGCACCGACTCGCCCGGGGCGAAGCGGGCGTGGCGGAGGCCGAAGTGGGCCACGACACCGGAGCTGCCGAGCGTCACCGCATCGACGGGCGACAGGGTCTCCGGCAGCGGCACGAGCGTCTCCGCCGGGGCGACCGCCTGCTCGGCGTACCCGCCGCCGGTGCCGGTGAAGGCCCACACCCGCCGGCCGAGCCAGGCCGGGTCGACGCCGTCGCCGGCCGCCGTCACCGTGCCCGCGATCTCGCCGCCGAGGACGTGGCCGGCTGTGAAGCCGTACGCGGCGAGCGCGCCGCTGCGAATCACCGCGTCGACCCCGCCCACGCCGATCGCTTCGGTGGCGATCAGGACCTGCCCTTCGGCGGGTTTCGGGTCCGGGAGGTCGATGACCGCGAGGCCTTCCGGGTCGCCGAAGGCTTGCACCGCAATTGCTTTCATGCGCCCGACGGTAGTGGACGCCGGCGTCCACTTCGCTAAACTGAGAGCGTGGCCGATCTTTTGCCTCAGAAGCTGCGTTCCGACGCCCGCGACAACCGCGCACGAATCCTCGAGGCGGCACGCGAGGTGTTCGCGGCCGACGGCCTGGACGTGCCGATGCGCGAGATCGCCCGCCGCGCCGGGGTCGGGCCGGCGACGCTGTACCGCCGGTTCCCGACCAAGGAACTGCTGGTCACGGCAGTGTTCACCGACCAGATGCGGGCGTGCTACGCCATCGTCGACGAGGGGCTCGCCGACCCCGACCCGTGGCACGGCTTCGCCTCGATGGTCGAGAATCTTTTCGAATTGCACGCGCGCGACCGCGGTTTCACCGCGGCGTTCACGTCGGCGTTCCCGCACGCGATCGACTTCGCGGCGGATCGCGAACGCGCGTTGCGCTCGATCGCCGCGTTGATCCGCCGGGCTCAGGAAGCCGGTCAGGTGCGGTCCGACGTCGTCCTCGACGACCTGGTCCTGGTGCTGATGGCCAACAGCGGGATCCGCGCCGCGTCACCGGAAGCCCGAGTCGCGGCTTCCCGGCGCTTCGCCGCGCTTGCGTTGCGGGGGTTGCGAGCCTGACCACTGGTGTTCGGTGCCCTGGTGCAGAGCGGCGTACGCGCGGTCTCGCAGGACGTTCGCTTCGGCGTCGGACAGCGTCCGGTCGAGGGGCCTGAGCACCAAGCGGACCAGGAGGTTCTTCTGGTGTCTCTCCGCGCCCAGGCGGGCCAGGGCCTGCTGCGGGAGCTGCGCGCACGGCGTCTCGTGCCGGATTTCGACCGACTCGACGAGGTCGGCGTCCTCGCCGAGGGCGGTGCGGACGCGGTCGCCGAGGTCCTCGGCCCGGTCCTCGGCGGCAACGGCGATCGAGAGGTCGCGGCGCACGGGCGGCAGCGCGGACACCGGACGGTTACGGCGCGAGATCGCCCAGCTGCGCGGCCACGGCCGGATCGGCCGAGCGCAGCAGGCGGATGTCGGGGATGCCCTTGAGCAGCATGAGCATCCGGTCGAGGCCCATGCCGAGGGCGAGGCCGGACCAGCCGTCCCCGAGCCCGGCCCGCGCGAGGACGTCCGGGTGGGCGAGCCCGCACTCGGCGACCTCGACCCACTCGGTTCCGGTGTGGACGTCGAGCTGGCCACCGTCCACTGTGTACGGATGCCGTCGCGGTTCGAGGCGCCATGGGCGGCCCGGCAGGAGGGTTCCGACAAGGTTTTCGACGAGGTGCTCGAGATCGGCCTTGTCGGTGGTCCCGCGGGTGATCCGCCAGAGGTCGAGCTGGTGCGGGGTGCCGCTGTGCAAACGGTCGATGGAGTCGCGCCGGTAGACGACGCCGGGGCAGACGAGCAGGACATCATCGGCGGGGCGGGCTTCGAGCGCGCGGAGTGCCGCGGGGATCATGGCGCTGGAGTGGCTGCGCAGGACGTGGTGGGCGTCGACGTAGCGGGTGTAGCGCGCGTCGCGGGTGATGTCGTCGGGGTGGTAGCCGAGGTGGTCGTAGTTGTCGGCGATGGTGACGATCCGATCGCCGGGCCATCGTCGGACGTCGGTGCCGGTGCGGGCAACCGCGGAGACGGCCCGCTCGACGACGAGCTGGATGGCGTGCGGCCCGGCGGCGGGATCGGTCAGGTCTCGGACGGCGAGGTCGCGGGTGAGCTGGGCGGGCGTGAGTGGTGTGGGCATGACGGAACCTCCTGGGCGGGCGGGACAGGTGAGCGAAAGCGCTCCCCCTGGCCCGGACACCCGGCGAGGTCACCACGGTGCTGTTCAGTCACCGCCGACGGCGGACGTGGCATCGGAACCCCGCTGGCGCCCGTGAAGGGCCAGGGGGCCGGTAAATCGGCGGTTCTCCGCAACGATGGCCACGAGTCCAGGGTAATGGCGCAAGTCACGCGAATTTCTCGCCGGCGCACGGCGCCGGCCCGTGCCGGTGGCGGGCACGACCATCCCGCCCGCCGACGGCTTGAGGACGGCTACGGGCCGCTGGCCGCAGCCAGCGCCGCTCGGCTGCGGCCGAGCTGGGTCCAGCCGCACTGGGCTGAGCCCGGCAGATCGGGCCGTGTCGTGCCGGCGTGGGCTGCGTCGGCGGAACCCGGCTCGGACCGGCTCGGCTCGGACCGGCTCGGACCGGCTCGGCTCGGACCGGCTCGGACCGGCTCGGCTCGGACCGGCTCGGACCGGCTCGGACCGGCTCGGCTCGGCTCGGCTCGGCTCGGCTCGGACCGGCTCGGACCGGCTCGGACCGGCTCGGCTCGGCTCGGACCGGCTCGGCTCGGCT
>NZ_FNUJ01000019.1 GCF_900107925.1 Amycolatopsis pretoriensis
CAGGATGATGAAGCTGTAGAGCGCGATCTCGCCCAGCAGGAACGACCAGTGGGTCGGGAACACCTTGTTCAGCTGGTGCCGCAGGCCCTTGGCCAGGTGATAACGCTGGTCGGCGTTGTCCGCCGCGTCGCCCAGCGCTTTCTCGACCGGGCTCGACCCCTTGGTCGGCGTCGGCGTCGTGAGTGAACTCATCGGCCTCTCTCCCCGCTGGGTAGGTCCCTCCGATCGTCACACCGGTGTGCCGCGAATGCACGCGGTTGCATCGAAGATGAATCGCTTTGTAGGCGGCAAGATCGGCGGAAAGTGGGCGGTCGAGCTACGCTGCTGGCAGTTCTGCGTCGAAACTGCATCGGAGGTGCGGGCGTGGTCTTCGAGTACTCCGGCGTGGTCGCCGCGCCCGTCGACGAGGTGTTCGCCTGGCACGGCCTGCCCGGCGCGATCACGCGGCTCACCCCGCCGTGGCAGCCGGTGCACGTCGGCGCCGAGGCCGCGTCCCTGCGCGACGGCACGGCCGAGCTGGTCCTGCCCGGCGGCCCGAAGTGGCTGGCGGCGCACCAGGCGGGCGGCTACCACCCGCCGCACCAGTTCGTCGACCGATTGGCCACGCCGGTGGTCTCCGCCGTCCTGCCGTGGCGGCACACCCACCGGTTCGAACCGGACGGCCCCGACCGCACGGTGGTCACCGACCGCGTCGAGACGCCGGTGCCGGCGGCGCTGCTGCGGTCGATGTTCGCCTACCGCCACCGGCAGCTGGCCGCGGACCTGGCCGCGCAACGGCGCTACTGGCACGAGCCGCTGACCGTCGCGGTGACCGGGGCGAGCGGCCTGGTGGGGACGGCGCTGACGGCGTTGCTCACCACCGGCGGCCACCGGGTCGTCCGCCTGGTCCGCCGTCCCGCGCGCACACGCGACGAACGGACGTGGCACCCCGAGGCGCCCGCCGCCGACCTTCTGTCCGGGATCGACGCGGTCGTCCACCTCGCCGGCGCCTCGGTCGCCGGGCGGTTCGGCGAACGCCACCGGCGGGCCGTGCGCGACAGCCGGATCGGCCCCACCCGGAAGCTCGCCGAACTGGCCGCCCGCACCCCGGACGGGCCGGGCGTGTTCGTCTCGGCGTCCGCGGTCGGGTACTACGGGCCGGAACGCGGCGACGAGGTCCTCACCGAAGACAGTGACCGCGGCGAAGGGTTCCTCGCCGACGTCGTCGACGACTGGGAGGGCGCCGCCGGACCCGCGGTGGCGGCCGGCATCCGCGTGGTCTGCGTGCGCACGGGCCTGGTGCTCAGCCCACGCGGGGGACTGCTGCGGCTGCAGCGCCCGCTGTTCGCCGCCGGGCTGGGCGGCCCGCTCGGGACCGGCAGGCAGTGGACGCCGTGGATCGGCCTCGACGACCTGACCGACGTCTACCTGCGCGCGCTGACCGACCGGGCGCTCGCCGGCCCGGTCAACGCCGTCGCCCCGGAACCGGTGCGTAATACCGAGTACACCCGGGTACTCGCGCGAGTGCTGCACCGTCCGGCGGTGTTGGCGGTGCCGTCGCTCGGGCCGCGCGTGCTGCTCGGCTCCGAGGGCGCCCGCGAACTGGCGCTCGCCGACCAGCGCGGGTGCCCGCGGCGGCTGCTCGACGCCGGGCACGAATTCCGCCACCCCGACCTCCGGGACGCCCTCGCCCACGTGCTGGGTGCCACCCCGGGCGTCCCGGCCCGACCGACCGCAGGAGAACCGGTATGACCACCGTGCACCGTCCCGCTCCGCCGCTCGCCCTGGCCGGGTTCGTCGCCGCGGTGGCCGTCGTCGCCGCCGTCGGCAGCCTGGCCGCCACGCAGTCGCGCGCCGTCTACTCCGGGCTGGCGCAGCCGCCGTGGGCGCCGCCGTCCTGGCTGTTCGGTCCCGTGTGGACGGTCCTCTACGTGCTGATCGCGGTGTCCGGCTGGCTGTTCTGGCGCACCGGGGCGCCGCGCCGCGAGTTCGGCTGGTACGCGGCGGGCCTGGTGCTGAACGCGGCGTGGACGCCGTTGTTCTTCGCCGCCGGCGCCTACACGCTGGCCCTGGTCGAGATCGTCGTGCTGGACGTGGTGATCGCGGCGACCGCGCTGGTGTTCCGCCGCCGCTCGACGGCGGCGGCTGCCCTGCAGCTGCCGTACCTGGCGTGGACGCTCTTCGCGACCGCGCTCAACACGGCGATCGTCGTCCTGAACTGATGCTCGACACACTGCTCGACCGCACGGTCGCCGTCGGCTATTCACGGCTCGGTCACGCGCTGCGCCGGCGCACGTGGGCGGCGGACGACCCCGCGCCGGACGCGCTGCGCGGCCGGGTCGCCCTGGTGACCGGCGCGAGTTCCGGCCTGGGCGAGGCCACGGCCACCGGACTGGCCCGGCTGGGCGCGGAGGTGGTGCTGGTGGTCCGCGACCTCGGCCGCGGCGAGGCGGCCCTCGCCCGCGTGCGCGCGGCCGTGCCGGGGGCGAAGGTCCGGACAGCCTTGTGCGACGTCGCTTCGTTCGCTTCGGTGCGGGACTTCGCGGCCCGGGAGTCGCATGTGGACGTTCTGGTGCACAACGCGGGGGTGCTCCCGCCGGAGCGGACGGAGAGCGTCGACGGGCACGAAGTCACGTTCGCCACGCACGTTCTCGGGCCGCTGTTGCTGACCGAGCTGCTGCGTCCGGCGTTGCGCGACGCCCGGGTGATCTTCGTGTCGTCCGGCGGGATGTACACCCAGCGGCTCGCGGTCGACGACCCGGAGTTCCGCGAAGGCCGGTACCGCGGCGCGACGGCGTACGCGCGGACGAAGCGGATGCAGGTCGAGCTGACGCCGTTGCTGGCGGAGCGCTGGCGGGCGGACGGGATCGCCGTGCACAGCACGCACCCGGGCTGGGCGGACACGCCGGGCCTCGCGGATTCGCTCCCGGCGTTCAGGCGGCTCCTCGCACCGGCGCTGCGCACGGCGGAAGAAGGGGCGGACACGGCGGTCTGGCTCGCGGCGACCCGGCCGGGGCCGTCATCGGGGCGGTTCTGGCACGACCGGCGGGACCGGCCGACGCACGTGCTTCCCGGAACGCGTCCGGCTCCGGGCGAGGCGGAGCGTCTGTTGCGGTACTGCTTGGCGGCTGTGGGCTTGTGAACGCCCCGGTCGTTGTGACGTTGGCTGTGGACGACGTGACTCAGTCGGCGTGGGATTCCTTGCGCCGGGCTTGGTTTCCGCCGGAGCGGCTGGTCGTCGGGGCGCATGTGACGTTGTTCCACGCCTTGCCCGGGGTTCATGAGGACGAGATCGTTGCCGATTGTGCGGTGGTCGCGGGGGAGACCGGGCCGTTCACGTTCGTGGTGGATGGCGTTCGGTCGCTGGGGCGTGGGGTTGCGCTCGTTGTCCGGGCGCCCGAGCTGGTGGCGGTGCACGCTCGGGTGCGGCGACGGTGGGTGGATTGGCTGACGGCTCAGGACGCGCAGCCGTTGAAGCCGCATGTGACGGTGCAGAACAAGGTGAGTCCGGAGACCGCGGCGGCGACTTCGGCGGCGCTGCGCGAGGACTTCGGGCCGAGGGAGGGCACGGCGGTCGGCCTGGCGGTGTGGCGGTACGTCGGCGGCCCGTGGGAGCCGGTCACGACGCTTCCCTTCGCCGGCTGAGCCCCGGGGGCCGGGCTCGGACGAAGTCGCGCCGGGCCGATGGCGTCCAGCCCCCGCAGGGACCGTCAGCCGCGCGGGGTGAGCAGGACGACCGGGATCACGCGCTCGGTCTTCGTCGCGTACTCCGCGTACAGCGGGAAGATCTCGACCATCCGCGGCCAGAGGGCTTCCCGCTCGGCCGGCGACGCCACGCGGGCCCGGGCGGTGAACCGGCGGGCGCCGACCTGGACCCCGACGCTCGGCTCCGCCTGGAGGTTCTTGAGCCACGCCGGGTCCTCGTCGGCGCCGGCCTTGGAGGCGACCACGACGAAGTCGTCCCCCGACGTGCCGTAGATCAGGCAGTTGCGGCGCGGCTCGCCCGTCCGGCGCCCGGTCGTGGCCAGCACCAGCGTGTACACGCCGTTCGATTCGTGGCCTTCGGCGCCGTCCGAGGCCAGGTAAGCGCGGGTCTGCTCGGCGACCCAGTCCCAGCTCGAGTCGGCGGCGCGGTCGAGGTCGGCGGCGACGGCCATGGTGGCGGTCCTTTCGTGTGGTCGGTCCTGCTCGATCGTGCCGGGGACGGAGCCGGTCCGGCGTTCTCGACACGCGCTCAGCGCCGCATCCGCGGATCGTGCGACGGGTCGGGGTACAGCGGCGGGCACCCCCGCTCGACGGCTTCGGGCCGCAGCTCGTAGTGCCACGGCTCGTTGCGGTAGATCTGGCACAGCCCGTACCCGGCGCCGTGCTCGGCCAGCCACGCACGGGCGTCGGCCGGTCCGACGTCGACCGCGGCCCCGGCCACGTGCGCCGACGTGCCGGGCGTGGCCACCCAGCGGGCGGCCGCCGCCGGCGAGCCGTACTTCGCGACCGCCTCGCGGAACAGGTGGGCCTGGTACTGCGGGGAGCGCCAGCCGCCGTTGACGACGAACCCGCACGTGGCGTCGGCGGCGGCGCGGCGCAGGGCGCCGAGCAGGGCGGGGTCGAGGTTGACCACGGCCGGGGCCGTGTCGTCGAAGACCGGGACCGGCCGGGGGACGGCGCCGTGCGCGGTGAAGTCCATGCCCCCAGTCGAGTCCGCGGGGCGTTGCCGGCCCGTATGCGGTTTTCGATAAGCCGGCGATACGGGCCCGCTCGTAGCATCGGGGGCATGCGTGTGCTGGTCGTCGAGGACGAACCCTTCCTGGCCGAGGCGATCCGCGACGGGCTGCGCCTGGAAGCGATCGCCGCCGACATCGCCGGGGACGGCGACACCGCGCTGGAGCTGCTGAGCGTCAACGCCTACGAGCTCGCGGTCCTCGACCGCGACATCCCGGGCCCGTCGGGCGACGAGGTCGCCGAACGCATCGTCGCCTCCGGCAGCGGCATCCCGATCCTCATGCTCACCGCCGCCGACCGGCTCGACGACAAGGTCACCGGCTTCGAGCTCGGCGCCGACGACTACCTCACCAAGCCGTTCGAGCTGCGGGAACTCGTGCTCCGGCTCCGGGCGCTCGACCGCCGGCGCGCCCACAACCGGCCGCCGGTGCGGGAGATCGCGGGCCTGCGGCTGGACCCGTTCCGCCGCGAGGTCCACCGCGACGGCCGGTACGTCGGGCTGACCCGCAAGCAGTTCGCCGTGCTGGAGGTCCTCGTCGGCGCCGAAGGCGGGGTCGTCAGCGCCGAAGAGCTCCTCGAGCGGGCGTGGGACGAGAACGCCGACCCGTTCACCAACGCCGTCCGCATCACCGTCTCCGCCCTGCGCAAGCGGCTCGGCGAACCCTGGCTCATCGCCACGGTGCCCGGCGTCGGCTACCGCATCGAGGCTCCGGGCGGCGACCGTGGGTAGGAAGCCCGGCCTGAGCGTCCGCCTCAAGCTCACCCTCAGCTACGCCGGCTTCGTCATGGTCGCCGGGGCCCTGCTGCTCGCGGCCGTCGGGCTGTTCCTGCTGTACTACCAGCGGCTCGGCTTCGAGACCATGCCGGTGGTGATGTCGCCGCCGGGCCGGGTCCTGATCCGCGGCTTCGCGCCGTCCGCGATCGCCGTGCTGATCTTCCTGCTGGTGTTCGGCCTCGCCGGGGGCTGGGTGCTGGCCGGCCGGATGCTCGCGCCGCTGACCCGCGTCACCGACGCGACCCGCCTCGCCGCCGACGGCTCGCTTGCGCACCGGATCCGGCTCCCGGGCCGCAAGGACGAGTTCCGCGAGCTCGCCGACGCCTTCGACACCATGCTGGAGCAGCTCGAATCCCACGTCACCGCCCAGCAGCGGTTCGCGGCCAACGCGTCCCACGAACTCCGCACACCGCTGGCCGTGACGCGGACGCTGCTCGAGGTCGCCCGCAAGGACCCCGGCCGCGACGCGGGCGAGCTCGTCGACCGCCTGCACGCCGTCAACACCCGGGCGATCGACCTCACCGAGGCGCTGCTCGTGCTCAGCCGGGCCGGCCGGCGGTCGTTCGCCCGGGAAACCGTGGACCTGTCGCTCACGGCCGAGGAAGCCGCCGAAACGCTGCTGCCGCTCGCGGAAGAACGCGGGGTCACCATCGAGACGTCCGGCGAACCGGCCCCCACGCTCGGCTCGCCCGCGCTCCTGCAGCAGCTGACGACGAACCTGGTGCACAACGCGATCGTCCACAACCTGCCCGGCGCGGGCACGGTGTGGGCCACGACCAGCGTGCGTCCCGGTGGCGTGGTGCTCACGGTGGAGAACACCGGCACGGCCTTGACACCCCGGCTGGTGTCGACGCTCGTCGAGCCGTTCCGCCGCGGCACCGACCGGATCCGCACCGGCGACGCCGGCGTCGGGCTCGGCTTGGCGATCGTCCACAGCATCACCCAGGCCCACGACGGGACGTTGACGTTGACACCGCGCGACGGCGGCGGCCTCCACGTCACGGTCCGGCTGCCCATCTGCGTTGCCCGGCGGCCGCGGTGAGGTCCTTGAAGTAGCTGTGCGAGGTCGACGTGCGCAGGTAGCCGAGATCCTCGTAGAACGGGTGGGACTCGGGGCGCACGACGTTGGACCGGACCACGATCGCCGGCAGGCCGTGCCGGGCCGCCCACTGCTCGGCGGCGCGCACGAGAGTCCGGCCGAGGCCGGACCGGCGGGCCGCCGCGTCGACGACCAGGCCGGTGAGCTCGGCGTGTTCGTCCTGGTGCAGCAGGGCCGGCCGCCGCTCCACGCCGGCGTAGCCGTCGATGCGGGCGCCGTCGGCCGCGACGAACACCTGCCGGGTGGCCGAATCGAGGATGCCGGCCAGCCGGCGGGTCACGGTGGCGGGATCGCTCGGGTACCCGAGCTGGGCCAGCAGGCCGGCCAGCCGCGGGGCGTCGGCCGCCCGCACCGGGCGGATCTCCCGGCTATCCGACGGGGAAGTCAAAGTACGTGTCCGGGTAGGGCTCGTCGGCCAGGGAGTAGTGCCACCACTCGCGGTCGTACCGCCGGAACCCGCTCGACTCCATGACGGAACAGAGCTCCTTCCGGTTCCGCGCTTCGGTTTCGGTGAGCCCGCCCGCGCCGTGGTGGGAGATCGCGTCCATCAGGTCGTGGTCGCCGCCCATCGGGGCGAGGTCCCCGGTGTCCAGGTGGTACAGCGTCAGATCGACCGTGCTGCCCCGGCTGTGACCGGATTTCGTGGCCACGTAACCCTGTTCGAACATCTCCGCCCGGTCGATCTTCGGGTAGTGGCGCGGTTTCGTCCGGCCGTCCTCCGGCCGCCGGGACCAGCGCACGAAGCAGTCCACCGCGCGCTGCGGGCGGTAGCCGTCCCACAGCAGCAGGCCGAACCCCCGGGACGCCGCTTCCTCCCGCGCCCGGCGCAACGCCGTGCCGAGCGCCCGGGTGCCGACCACCCGGTTCGCCAGGTAGCCGTCCACCGGCTTGCCGGTGAAGTTGTCCCAGGTCGCGTACTTGGCGTCCCAGCGGATGCCGGGGGCGAACTCGTCCACGAACACGAAGTCGTCGTTCACCGCGGATTCCCTTTCAGCGCCGGCGAAATCACCCGGTCGAGCACGTCGCCCAGCGAGATCCCCGCGGCGGCCATCATCCGCGGGTACCGGCTGTAGGACGTCAGGCCGGGGAGCGTGTTGACCTCGTTGAGGACGACGGTTCCGTCCGCCTTCAGGAACATGTCCACCCGGGACAGTCCCCGGCAGCCCAGTGCGCGGTAGACGGCCTTGGCCGTCTCCAGGACGAGCGACCGCGCCTCGTCCGGAATGTCGGCGGGGACGATGAACGTCGAGTTCTCGGAACCGCTTTCCGGGTCGTCCTCCTGGTGGATCTTGAAGAACCCGTGGGAAAGCGCGACCCGGTCCAGCTCGCCCGTGCGCAGATCGGGGCCGTCACCCAGGACGGCGCAGCCGATCTCGCTGCCGGCGACGGCCTCTTCGACCAGCACCTTCGAGTCGTACTGCCGCGCGATGTCCACCGCCCCGGCCAGTTCTTCTTCACGGGTCACTTTGCTCACCCCGAAGGAAGATCCGGACCGCGCCGGTTTGACGAACACCGGGTAGGTGAGCTGATCGGGATCGACCTTCTCGTCCGCGGTGACCGTCCGGAACCGCGGAGTCGCGATCCCGGCGGCCTTCACGGCGAGGTACGTCAGGGATTTGTCCATGCACAGGGCGGAACTCTGGACGTCACAGCCGGCGTACGGAACGCCGGCGAGTTCCAATAAACCCTGCGTCGCTCCGTCCTCCCCGAGCCGGCCGTGCAGCAGGGGCAGCACGACGTCGAGGCGGATCGTCTCGTACTTCCCGTCGTCGAGGACGAGCAGGCCGTGGACGCCGCGGTCCGGCGAGAGCACGGCCGGCCGGCTGTTTTCCCAGCCGGGGCCGTCGCACAGCAGCCAGGCGCCGGCGCGGGTGATCCCGATCCAGTACGGCTCGTACTTGTCGAGGTCGAGGTGCTTCGCGACCTCTTGTGCGGATTTGACGGAAACGGGGTGCTCTTCGGTCGATCCCCCGAAGATGATTCCGACCTTCACCTTATCCATGTCGCAGCTCGCTTTCGAAGGTCAGGCAGTTGATGAGGCTGTTTTCGACGGTGTCGCGCAACGCGTGGTCGGTGTAGTACGCGGTGTGCGGGCTGATCAGCACGTTGGGCAGGCTCTGCAGGCGCACCAGCAGGTCGCTGTCCGGGGGGTCGGTCCGGTGGTCGGCGTAGAAGACCCCTTCCTCCCCTTCGAGGACGTCCAGCGCCGCGCCGCCCAGCCGGCCGCTTTCCAGCGCTTCGACCAGCGCCCGGGTGTCCAGCAGCGGGCCGCGTCCGGTGTTGACGACGACCGCGCCGCGCTTCAGCCGCGCGATGCGGCGGGCGTCGAGGAGGTGGTGGGTGTCCGCGGTCAGCGGCGTGTGCAGCGTGACGACGTCGCTCAGCTGCAGCAGCTCGTCGAGCGAGGTGTAGTCGGCGGAGTTGCGCGGCCGGATGTCGTAGGCCAGCACGCGGCAGCCGAAGCCGCGCAAGCGGTCCAGCACCGCCACGCCGATGCGGCCGGTCCCGACGACCCCGACGGTCAGGTCGCGCAGTTCCTTCCCGCGCACGTCGTGCAGCCGGTAGTCGTACACGTCCGTGCGCCGGAGCAGGGCTTTGACGTTTCGCGCGACCATCAGCATCAGCATGACCGTGTAGTCGGCCACGCTGTCCGGGGAATAGGCGACGTTCCCGACCTCGATGCCCACGCGCTTCGCGTGGTCGACGTCGAGGTGGTCGAACCCGATGCTCCGCGTGGAGAGGTACCGCACGCCGGCCCGGCCGAGCGCGCTCAAGGTGGCGTTCGTGATCGCGGTCTTGTGCGCGACGCTGACGCACCGGTTTCCGTGCGCCAGAACGACGTTGGCTTCGGAAACCGCGGCGCCGGTGATGGTCGGCACGACACCGCAGCGAGGCGCGAGCTCACGGAACAACGCGGCCTCGTCCGGCTCGCAGCCGTAGATCGTGATGCCCAGTGCCGTGTCGGTCATGCCCGCCAGTCAAGGCGAAGCGGTGTTGCCGGCACGTATGCGTTTTCCGATACGCCGGCGATAAGCGAGCCGCCGCGGAAGGACCGCGGCGGCTCGCTTCAGGGAGGGGTCAGAGCAGCGCGAACTTCTGCGCCGCCGAGCTGTTGCAGTCCCAGATCTGCAGCCGCGTCCCGTTGCCGGTGGCGCCGTTGGGGGAGTCGAGGCAGCGGCCCGACTGCGGGTTGCGCAGCGAACCGTCGGCCTGCTGGTTCCACACCTGGCCGCCGACACCGTTGCAGTCCCAGAGTTCGACCTGGGTGCCGTTGGCCGTGCCGTTGCCGTTGATGTCGAGGCAGCGCCCCAACGTGCGCAGCGCGCCGCCGGAGAGGTGGAACCAGTGCTGGTCGACGGCGAAGGACTGGCAGTCCCACAGCTGCACCGCGGTCCCGTTCACGCCGTGGTCGTCGCCGGCCACGTCGACGCACTTGCCGCCGGGGCCGGTGACCGGACCGCCGCCGGTGACGGAGAACTTCTGCGCCGCGGAACCGTTGCAGTCCCAGATCCGCAGCCGGGTGCCGTTGGCGGTGGCGCCGTCGGGGGAGTCGAGGCAGCGGCCGGACTGCGGGTTGCGCAGCGAGCCGTCGGCCTGCTGCACCCACTTCTGGCCGCCGACGCCGTTGCAGTCCCAGAGTTCGACCTGGGTGCCGTTGGCCGTGCCGTTGCCGTTGACGTCCAGGCAACGGCCCACAGTGGACAGTGACGAGTCCGCGTTGTGCGCCCAGTGCTGGTCGGCCGCGTTGGCCTGGCAGTCCCACAGCTGCACGGCGGTGCCGTTGCTCCCGGTGTCGTCGCCGGCGACGTCGAGGCACTTGCCGCCGGGCCCGGAAACCGTGGCGGCGTAGGGCGGGGTGCCCGTGCTGCCCGAGTAGCCGACGGAGACCACATTGGACTGGACGGCGTCGTCCGCGGCGTCGGTCGGGTAGCCCGCGGTCATCACGCCTTCGAAGAACGAGCCGATGGAGGCGTTGCTGTTGTCGCCGCCGGTGCCGAGCACGATCGAGCCCTCCTGGTGCATCGGCGTGTACCCGCCCGAGGGCAGTGCGCCGTTGTACCAGGTGGTGAGGCCGCCGCTCTGGGAGTTGCCGCCCTTGAGCGCGAAGGTCGTCTGCCCGTTGTTCTTCAGCAGCGCGGTGACGAACGGGGTCGCGTTGCCGCGGTTGGCGGTGTTGGAGCGGTTGCCCTGGAACAGGCCGTTCTCGAGGTCGCCCGCGACCCACGGGCCGATCCCGGTGCAGGGCGGGAAGTAGCAGGTGGTGCCGAGGTTGACGGCGTCCATGTGGCCGTTGCCGGTGTCGGCGATCTGCGCCTCGACGTTGCCGTAGTCGAAGCAGCAGCCGCCGTTGACGTGCGTGCCGCTCGCGACCATGTACATGCCTTCGGGCTGTCCGTTCCGCGCGACGCCGGCGCCGACGTAGTGGCGGTAGCCGGTGCCGGGGGAGACGTAGACGCCGTAGACCTTGTGCCCGCCGGCGGTGACGGGAAGAGCGGACGCGATCGCGGCGACGTCCTGCCCGCCCGCGGTGCCCGGGCCTTCGACGGTCAGGTCGTTGTGGCGTGGCGACTGGTCGTAGATGACGGTGATGGTGCACGTCGTCCCGGCGCAGAAGGAATCCTGCGCGGCGGCGTTGGCGTACCCGCCGGCGGCGAGCAGGCCGATGTCCGTTTCGGCCCGGTCGGAGGCGCGTTGCACGCGGTAGAGCGCGCCGCCGTAGGCCGAATAGAGGGCACGGGTGGTGCTGTGCGCGGCAACGCAGGCGGTCCCGGCGGAACCGTAGATGTCGCACGGCAAGGAGCCGGCGGCCTGCGCGGGAGCGCTCAGGCCGAGCACGGTACCGAGGACGAGCAGGAGGGCGGCGAGCAGACTTCGACCGGCGGGCACGGGGGACCTCACTCTCGAGCCGCAGGTCAGCGACCCGGGCGGATTTTTACAACGTTGTATTTCCGGGAGAGAAGGGTGACGCGGGGGAAGCGATCGGGATGGGGGAAGGGTAGGGCCGGGTTCTCGGCCGTGTCAACGCTGTGGTCCAGTCCACCCACCGGACGGCCTATCGGCAGCCGGCGCCTCGCGTACCGGGCTGCGGAGTGTGACCGCGGAGGCCGGCCGGCGGCCGCGGTTCCGGTTTCGATTTTCGCCGGAAGGCGGAGGCAATTCCCCGGGCGGTTCCGGCCGCCGTTCAAAAGCGGCGGACGACGCGCCGCCTTTCCTGGGTGATCGTGTTCTGAACAGCTGTGCGATCCCGTTTCCCCGCCACCGGCGGAATCAACTCCATCGGGGCATCCGTTCCCCGGTCAGCGGCCTCCGCGGCGCACACGATGGTGGATCCGCGCGGAAACGAACGGCATTTTTCAGTACGTTTCCCCCATCCGGGACGGCCAACACACCTTGTCGCGGTCCCGGTCGTTTCGTACGTCTACTCGAGGAGTTTTCATGCTGAAGAAGCTCGGTATCGTCGTGGCCGCCACGGCGGCGGGCGCGTTCCTGGCCGGCGGCGTCGCCGCCGCCGGCACGCCGGACCACCACGGTCACCACGGCCACGACCACAGCAGCCAGCTGGGTCTGCTGAACCTGAGCAACACCGACGCGCTGCACAACGTGAACGTCACGCCGGGCATCTGCGACAACAACGTCAACGTGCTGGGCGTCCAGGTCCCGGTCCAGAACTCCCTGAACGGCATCGGCGTGCCGATCCTTTCGCCGGGCGGGAGCGAGGCCAACGGCGAGAACCCGGAGAACTGCGCCTCCGGGGCCATCGCCGACGGTGGCACCAGCCAGGACAACTGAGTCCCCGCGCCGCGGCCGCCCGTTGTGTGTGCGGAAGCCGGCCCTGGCGCGGAATCCGGCGTAGCACCCGCAAGCCGTACTGCGTGCCCGGAACAGGGAGCGAGCTGCACACTCCGGTTCCCCGTCCCGGGCACGCCGCGGCTTCGGGTGTCCGCCGGCCCGGGTGGGGCCGGTCACGAGCCGGCCCCACCCCCGTCCGGCGCCGGCTCGAGCTGTCCTTTGTGGACGGCTCCGACGACCCGCCCGTCGGACAGCAGCCACGCGGCTTCCCGCCCCCCGAGGCGATCCGCGGCCGCGGCCCGGGTCTCCCCGAGCCCGATGGCCGGCAGGGTGCCGCCGACGTACCCGGTGATCGGGTCGCCGGGCCGCACGACGCCCGCCTCGACCGCCCGGCGGAGCTCGCCCACGTCGAGCGTCCCCGTCACCTCCGCGACCGACGGCGGTTCCGCCGACGCCCGCGGGCCCACCGGCCGCAGTTCGTGTCCGCCGGCCGAAGCGAGCGCTTCGCCGGCCGTCGCCGATTCCCGCAGACCGGGCGCGGCCGCCGGGAGCGGGCCGACGACGTCGGCGACCGTCAGCTCACCCGCGTGCCCGACCGGAACGCCGAGGCGGTCCAGCCACCCGTCGTCGTAGTACTTCGACAGGTACGACCGGCCCGAATCCGGGACCACGACGACGACCAGGTCGTCCGGGGACAACCCGGCGGCCACGCGCAGCGCCACGGCCACCGCGGTCCCGGCCGAAGCGCCCAGCAGCAGACCTTCTTCCCGCGCCAGCCGCCGGGTGACCAGGATCGACTCGCGGTCGCCGACCGGCACGACCTGGTCGACGACGTCGAGGTGGTACGAGCGCGGCCACAGGTCCTCGGCGGTGTCCGGGTGCCGGTAGTGCCCGATGCTCTCGACCAGGTACGGGCTGCCGTCGCCGCCGGAGTAGACCGAGTGCTCGGGATCCGCGCCGACCACCCGCACCCGGCCGCCGCTGACCTCCTTCAGGTACGCCCCGGCGCCGCTGATCGTCCCGCCGGTGCCGACCCCCGCGACGAAGTGGGTGAGCCGGCCGCCGGTCTGGCGCCAGATCTCGGGTCCGGTCGTCTCGCGGTGGGCGGCCGGGTTGGCCGGGTTGTCGTACTGGTCGGCGAGCCAGCCGCCCCGCTCGTCGGCGATCCGGCGGGCGAGCTGCCGGACGTGCGCCGGGTCTTCCCGCGGCACCGTCCCGGGCGTGGTCACCACTTCGGCGCCGTACGCGCGCAGGATCGCGATCTTCTCGCGGCTGGTCTTGTCGGGCACCACGACGGCCAGCCGGTACCCGAGCTGGGCGGCCACGATCGCCAGCCCGATGCCGGTGTTGCCCGAGGTGCCTTCGACGATGAGCCCGCCGGGTTCCAGGGCGCCCGAGCGTTCCGCGTCGAGCACCATCGCCAGCGCGGCCCGGTCCTTGACGCTGCCGCCGGGGTTGAGGAACTCGGCCTTGACGTACACGCGCGGCCCGCCGGGTGGCGCGATCCGGGCCAGCCGGATCAGCGGGGTGCCGCCGATCGCGTCGAGCACGGAGTCGAACGCGTCGATCTCGGCGGGTTCTTCGGCTGCCACGCGCGCTCCCTCGGGTCGGTGCTCCCCAGCTGTCCCCGCCAGCGTGCCAGAAGCCCGCGTTGCCTAAGTGGGACGGTGTCCCGTATCTTAACCGGGACAACGTCCCACTTCAGGAGATGAGCGGTCATGACGCTGACGTACGTACTGGTCCACGGGGCCTGGCACACCGGGCAGGCCTGGGCGCGGGTGGTGCCGCGGCTGGCGGCGAGCGGCCGGCGGGTCTTCACCCCCACGCTGACCGGCTACGGCGAGACCGCGCACCTGCTGAGCCCGGACGTCGGGCTCGGCACGCACACCGCCGACGTCGTGCGGCTGCTCGAAGAAGAGGACCTGCGGGACGTCGTCCTGGTCGGGCACAGCTACGCGGGCATGGTCGTCTCCGCGGTGGCCAACCGGGTGCCGGAGCGCATCGCGCGGCTGGTCTACCTCGACGCGATGGTGCCGGCCGACGGGGAGAACGCGTTCGACGTCATGCCCATCCCGCGGAGCATGCTCGGGACGGGCTGGCGGATGCCCCCGCTGCCCGAGCTGCCCGCGCCGTTCGGGCTGTTCGGCGTCACCGATCCCGGCGACGTCGCCTGGGTGCGCACCATGCTGTCCGACCAGTCGGTGCGGTGCCTGGAAGAACCCGTCGTCCTGGACAACCCCGCGTTCGCCGCGATCCCGCGCACGCACATCCACTGCACGGTGAAACCCGAGGGCTTCGACCGGCGTCCGGTCCCCGCCGTGCAGCCGAACGGCGAGCCCGCGGACGTGCGGGAGCTGGCCACCGGGCACGACTGCATGATCACCGCGCCCGGCGAGCTCGCCGGGATGCTGCTCGACGTCCCGGTTAGCATGCCGGTGTGACCGATTCCCGTGCGGCGGCCCCGCAACGCGCGGACGCGCGGCGCAACGCGTCGAACGTCCTCGAGGCCGCGGCGGCGGTGTTCGTGACGTCGGGGGTCGACGCCCCGATCCGGGAGATCGCCGCACGGGCCGGGGTCGGCACGGCGACCATCTACCGCCACTACCCGACCCGGGCGGACCTGATCCTCGCGGTGTACCGGCTGCAGGTGGAGTCCCTGGCCGAGGCCGGCCCGGCGTTGCTGGCGGCCGAGCCGGGACCGCACGAGGCCCTGACGAAGTGGATCGACCGGTTCGTCGACTTCGTCATCACCAAGCAGGGCCTCGCTTCGGTGCTGCAGTCCGACGAACCGTGCTACGACCCGCTGCACGCGTACTTCCTGGAGCGGCTCGGCCCGGTGTGCACGGAGTTGCTGGAGGCGGCGGCCGAGGCGGGGGAGATCAACCCGGGCCAGGACGCGTACGAACTGATGCGCGGAGTGGGCAGCCTCTGCGCGGGCAGCGCCAAGGGCTACGACGCCCGCCACCTCGTGCAGCTGCTGGTCGACGGGCTGGCGGCCCGGCGCTCCTGAGCGCCGGGCCGCCATTCCTCAGCCGAAGTCCACGTCACTGCACCACATGTAGGTCTGGTCCTGGTGCGATGCCTGCCAGATCGTGAACACGACGTGGTGTCCCCGGTACGAGCCGGACGTCTGGACGGTGAAGGTGATGTCCTTCGCGGGTGCGTACTTGCCGGTCTGGGTGATGAAGTCCAGGTTGCCCCACCCGAGTCGCTGGGTGGCCGGGTCGAACCCGTTCTTGCTGATGTAGACCCGGAGGTAGTCGGCGCCGTGGCTCGCCTGGTCGTACAGGTGCATCGAGAAACTGCTGCCGAGGCTGGTGGTCCGCCACGCGCCGGGAGTGTTCAGGGAGTTGTTGCGGGAGAGGGCGTTGCTGCAGAGCTGGCCGTCCGGGGTTGCGCCCTGGAAGTCGCCCTTGAGTCCGTCCCGCAGCGCGCTCATCCAGTTCCACATGGTGTCGGCGTTGGCCTGGAAAGCCTGCCAGCACATGGGGTCCTGCTGCTGCATGGCCGGGTTCGTGTGCTGGCTGCCCCAGTCCTGCCAGCACTGGTAGGCGCGGGTGGCGGGACCGACGATGGTGCCGTGCGCGGACGCCGCCGGGACCCAGATGAGCAGTCCGGCGAGGGTGGCGACGATCAAGGTGAGGACGCTCCGCCGGCGGGTGCCGGACCTGGAGCTTCGGTGAATACGCATGAATGGGCCTCCATTCTCGGGATGAGCGTGGTGATCCATGGGAGCGCTCCCAGCGTGCTGGGGAGCTTATCGGGCGCCCGGCAAAAGTTCAACCAACAGTAAAGGCGTGCGGTTGGACTGTTCCGCACTTCCCGCGTTGTGCCAGGCTGGCGGAGAACCGATCCGGCCGAGAGGAACGCGATGCACCGGCTCACCGTGCTCTACCCGCCGCCCGCCGACGAAGCCCACTTCCGCGAGTACTACGTCCGGACGCACCTGCCGCTGGCCGAGAAGCTCCCGGGCCTGGTGGCGTCGCAGTACTCCTTCGACGTGGTTTCACTCGGTGGTGAGAGCAAGTACTTCGCCGTGTTCCACGCGGACTTCGAGTCGGCCGAGGCGATGGCGGCGGCGCTCGGCTCGCCGGAGGGCAAGGCCGTGTCCGCGGACGTGCCGAACTACGCCTCCGGTGGCGTGGAGCTGATCCACTACCCGCTCGGCTGAGCCCGCCGTGAACCTGCTGCCGTCCGGTGCCGGCTCGCAGGAGCCGGCCGGCCCGGACGCGAGCGACGCGGTGGTCGACCGGGAGGTGCTCGGCGATGCCTGGGCGCGCTGCCGGTCCGGGAACGCGAGGTGCTCCTGCTGTTCTCCCTCGAAGACCTCTCGCTGGACGCGTGCGCCCAGATCCGCGAAGTGCCGGCCGGCACCGTGAAATCGCGGCTCAACCGCCATCCTCGTCGCGATCGGGCCGGCGTGGGCGGCGTTCGGCACCTGGGCGGTGACCCGCCGGGCACCGCTGTTCGCCCGCGACCGGGTGGTCGCCGGCCGGCTCCGGGCGGCGGCCTGGCTGCTGGTCGCGCTGGTCATCACCGCGCTCCGGCTGCGGGCCGTCCGGCGCGGGCGGGCCGCGCTCCTGGGCCGGAAGGAGGAGCTCACCCGCGGGATTCGCTCCGGTAGGACAGGAGCCCCTCCACGCCGCGGAGGAACGTTTCGCAGACCGGGGCCGGATCGCTGAGGCAGCCCGCGGCCATGGCGCCGTCGCGCAGCATGACGAAGTGCCTCGCCGCGGGCTCGGCGGCCGGTTTGCCGGTCTGCTCGAACAGTTCGGTGACGCTCCGCAGGAACCAGTGCCGGTGGGCGAGGACGGCCTGGTGCACCGGGTGCGCGGGATCGGGGTACTCCGCCGCGGCGTTGAGGAACGCGCACCCGCGGAACCCGGGTGACCGGATGCCGTCGGCGATCGACCGGGCGACCGCCCGGACGGCGTCGTCCGAGGAGTCCGCGCCGGTGCGGGCGACCTCCACGCCGGCGCGGATCGCCTGGTCGGCGGCGCTCAGATAGGCGACCAGGAGGTCGTCCTTGCTGGGGAAGTGCCGGTAGAGCGTGGCCCGCGTGACCCCCGCGTCGGCGATGACCCGGTCGATCCCGACCGAGTGCAGGCCCTCCGAGTAGAACAGCCGGGTCGCCGAGGACAGCAGCCGCGCTCGTGCTTCGGACACTCTCGATTTCCCTTCGCTCGGTGCTTCCCAGCCTAGCAGATAGAACGGTCGGTCTTGACGAGGCCGCCGATGGGCTGCCATAGTCGGCATCACGAGATAGAACGATCTGTCTACCTCGCTTCGACGAAGGAGAGCCCCATGGAAACGAGTACCGCCCCGGCTGTCACCCGCACCGCGAATCCCTTGCGGCGCTTGTACTTCACCCGGTTCGCCTTCGCGCTCGTGTGGGCCGGGCTGCTGTTCGCGACGGCGTCGAGCCTGGGGCCGGTCAGCGTCACGCTGCTGGTGCTGTACCCGCTGTTCGACGTGGCGGCCGCGGTCGTCGACGCGCGCTCGTCGAAGACGGGCAAGCCGGTGGTGGGCCTGTACGTGAACGTGGCGATCAGCCTGCTCGCCGCCGCGGGGCTGGCCGTCGCGGTCTCGTCCGGGATCCCGGACGTCCTGCGCGTGTGGGGTGCCTGGGCGGTCGTGGCCGGCCTCGTCCAGCTCGGTGTCGGCGTCGTCCGCCGCGGCCTCGGTGGCCAGTGGCCCATGATCCTCAGCGGCGGGATCTCCGTCCTGGCGGGGAGTTCGTTCGTCCTGCAGGCCACAAAGGACGGTGCGTCGCTGACGACACTGGCCGGGTACGCCACGCTCGGCGGCGTCTTCTTCCTCGTCTCCGCGTTGCGGCTGAAGGCGGCCCGCTAGGCTGATCACCGGGCTGGGGAGGGTCGATGAACCGGAAGTTCCTGCTGATACTCGTCGTGCTGCTGGCGATCGTGCTGTTCCCGTTGGTGCGCGGGCTCGTCTCGGGGTTCGGCGCGCCCGGTGCCGCGCCGGCGCCGGTGACGCCCCCGGTGGACGTCGAGACCGTTCCCGGCACGGGTGCCGCCACGGGGTTCGACGCCTGCGCCGTGCTGGGTCCGGACGTCGTCGCGGCGGCGGGCCTGAAGTACGCGTCCGCGGTCGTGAAGACCGAGGGGCCCGGGGTGAACTCCTGCGGCGGCCCGGTCGAGCCCGGCTCGGGCCCGGAGGTGCTCCTGACGGTCGGCGAGCAGAAGGTGAGCGGCGCGGCGACGAGCCACGGCATCCGGTACGAGCGGCAGGACGGCGGCCTCGACGTCGTGGTGGTCTTCCCGGCGGCGAAGCTGCAGCTCACCCACTTCGCGGTCGTCCCCGGTGGCGAGGGCGTGCTGGCCAAGCTGATCGACGGTGTCGCCGCGCGGCTCGCGGCCGGGCCGAAGCCGGCACCCGGGTACCACTACCCGGCGCCGTACGACCTGACGGCGAAACCGTGCGACGCGTTGCCGGACGGGCTGTTCACGGCGCTCACGGCCCACCCGGCGGCCGGCTCCCGGAGCGAGACGTTCACGCTGCGCGAGGCGTTCTCGGTGTCCGGCAGCAACATCAAGATCAGCTGCGCGCGCGAGTCCGCGGCGCGGGAGACGGTGATGGTGACCCAGACGATCTACCGCGACGCGGACGCGGCGGCCGCCGAGACCCGGTTCCTGTGCGAGACCCAGCCGGGCTGGACGGCTTCGCCGGCCCCGATCGGGGACTCCAGTTGCGCGTCCCCGGGGGCTGGTGGACAGCGGCAGGTTCTGTTCCGTGCGGGGCGGGACCGGGTGGTGGTCGAGTACCGGGCCGATCACCCGCCGGCCGGGGATTTCGTTGCTACCGCGGGGAAAGTCTACGAGTCGCTCCCGCGCTGACGGGCTGTTCGGGGGAGCGGGCCGGGCCCCTGTGCGGCTGCTTGGCTCGTCTGGCCCGGCGTGCGCCCACCCCTGCCGCGTCAGTCCCGGGAGTCGCCTTGTGTCACCGCGCGTACCGGGGGCTCGAACAACCCCGCGATGCGCGCGTAGCCGATCTCGTTCGGGTGGAACCAGTCGTCCGCGAGGGTCCCGCGGATCGGGCCCAGTGCCGGGCCGCGCAGGTCCGCCACCCGCACCCGGCCGTCCGCCGCCGCGGCGTCGATCAGTGCGTTGACCTCCCGGGCCGCCGCGTTGCGCCGCGGCAGCGTCGCCACCACCGAGCGGCCCGGCGGGAGCTCGTCGAGCAGCCGGGCGAACCGGTCCGCGACCCCGCGGCGGCGGGATCGGCTCAGCATGTCGTTGGCGCCCACCAGAACCGTCACCAGCGCGGGCCGCGCGGGCAGCCGGGGGAGCTGGTCCTCGAGGACGTCCGCGACCCGCGCGCCGGAAGCCGACAGGTTCAGCACCGCGAACGGCGCGCCGAGCCGGGCGTTCAGCTGCGGGACCCAGCCACCCGCGACCGTGCCGGCGCCGATGCCCTGCGTCATCGAGTCGCCGAGCGCCACCCACAAGGGCCGGTCCGAAGCCAGCGCCGCCCGGCCCGCTTCCTCCCACGCCCGCGCGAACGGTTCCTTCTGCGCCCGGACCCGGCCGATCCCGGGCAGCACCACGGCGGCGGCGTCGAGCACCCGGCCCGTCCACGTCGGCACACGCACCCCTCCTGTCCTGTTTTCCCCGGCATTCGGAGCCGGTCCCGCATCGGTTTGGCAGCGGTTCGACCGGGTAAGCGGAGACTCCACGAACGAAGGAGCAGCCGATGCCCGCGTTGACCCGCGTCCTCGGAGCGGTGACCGCCGCCTACAGCGTCACGATCATCGCCGCGCCGCGCGTGCTGGCCAAACCGTGCGGCTTGACGACCCCGGCCGGCGGGGTCACCGCCGCCGTTCGGACCTTGACCGCGGGCATCGGCGCCCGCGACGCGGCGATCGGCCTCGCGATGGTGTTCGCCCCGCCGGGGAAGCCCCTTCAGGTCGCACTGGCCGCCCGCGTGGCGTCCGACGCCGCGGACGCGGTCGTCTTCGGCACCAGCCTGCCCGACCGGTCGGCCCGCAAGAAGGTCGCCGCGTTCGCGACGACGTGGGCCGCGCTGTGCGCCGCCTCGGCACTTTTCCGGTGACCGGCTGGATCGCGACCGCACACCGGCGCTGTTCGCCGTGACGACGTCCGTGCTGAGCGGTGTCATCCTGGCCGTGCTCACCAAAGCGCTGCAGGCCGGGATCTCCGCCGAAGCCCGGACGTTGATCGACAGCGGAATCGGCCCGCTGCGGGCCACCGTCGTGCAGGACACCCGCCGCCTCGCCCTGGGCGCCGAGCTGTACGAGGCCTGACGGCTCAGGCGTCCAGTGCCAGCAGGCTTTCCGCGGTCTCGGCGATGGTGTCGGCGATCGGCCGCGGCGACCAGCCCAGCAGCCGCCGGGCCTTCTGCGCGGTGGCGTCGTAGTTCCGGCCCAGCTGCGGGCCGAGGACGCGCAGGTCGGGGTTGACGCGCGCGAGGGCCCGCGCGGTCCACACCGGCAGCTCGCGCGTGGGGACCTTCGCCGCGCGGTCGCCGAGGCGGTCGCGCAGGATCGCCGCGATCTCGCGCACCCACAGGCTGTGCCCCGAAATCGCCAGGAACCGCTCGCCCGCCGCGGCCGGGTCGGTCATCGCGCGCAGGTGCAGGTCCGCGACGTCGCGCACGTCCACGTACCCCATGCCGAACTTAGGCAGCGCGGGCATCTCCCCGTCCAGCATCCGCCGCACGAGGCCCAGCGACGGCGAGTAGTCCGGGCCGAGCACCGGCCCGAGCACGCCCACGGGGTTCACGACGGCCAGTTCGAGGCCCCCGTGCTCGGCGACGAACCGCCACGCGGCCTTTTCGGCCAGGGTCTTGGACTTCTGGTAGGGCGCGACCCCGGCGTCCACGTCAGTCCAGTCGTCCTCGGTGAACACCCGGGACTTCTCCGGGTGCCCCATCCCGATCGCGCCGAACGCCGAAGTCAGCACGACCCGCCGCACCCCGGCCTCGCGCGCGGCCCGCAGCACCCGCAGGACGCCGTCGCGGGCGGGCACGACCATTTCGTCGTCGTTCTTCGGCACGCTGGTGAGCGTCGGCGAAGCGACGTGCAGCACGTAATCGCAGCCGGCGACGGCCTCGCGCCAGCCCGCGTCCTGCTGCAGATCCGCTCGCAGCACCGTCAGTTTCGCGTCGGCGGGCGCGCCGCCGGTGTGCAGCATCGCCCGCACCGCGGGCTCCTTCTTCAGGTCGCGCACGGTGGTGCGGACCGTTTGGCCCTCGGCCAGCAGCGCGAGCACGCACCAGCTGCCGATGTAACCGGAGCCACCGGTGACGAGTACCTCGGCCATCGAAAACCTCGCAAAGTCGGGAGTGGGAACTGGCGTCGCGCGCGCCGCTCGCCTATGGTTCTGGAGACGTCTCCACATACGGTAGTGGAGACGTCTCCGGATAGCAAGGGAGGCTCATGGTCCGCTCGGACGCCCGGGAGAACCGGGCGCGCATCCTGCAGGTCGCGCGCGAGGCGTTCACCGGAGGGGAGGACGTCTCGATGAACCGGATCGCGCAGCTCGCCGGGGTGGGCCCCGGCACGCTGTACCGCAACTTCCCGACGCGCGAGGCGCTCGTGCTGGCCATCTACCAGCAGGAGGTCGACCGGCTCGTCGAGTCGGTCGAGGAGCTGCTCGCGAAGCGGCCCCCGCTGGAGGCGCTGCGGCAGTGGACCGTCGACCTGGTGGCCGCGATGCGGAAGAAGCACGGCCTCGGCGACGCGCTCAGCCCCGGCGCGCACCAGGCGGTCACCGAGCAGACCTACGGCCCGGTCATCGCGGCGATCACGCGCCTGCTCGACGCGGGCAAGGCCGACGGCACCATCCGCGCCGACGCCGATCCCCGTGACTTCCTGCAGCTCACGGCCGCGCTGTGGCGTGCCGCGTCCGGACCGGAGGACCGGTCGGGGTCGATGCTCGCGCTCATCCTGGACGGTTTGAGCGCCCATCGGCGGTGAGGGCGCGGCCCTCGGCGAAGAAGGCGGCGATGGCGGTGGCGCCGCCGAGCTCGGCCACCGGACGGGCGGCGCCGAAGGGCGCGTTCCAGAATTCGCCGTGCCGCGGGGTGAACGGGCCGACGTAGGCGTAGGGCTCGCCGAGGTGGCCGTCGCCGGGGGAGACGCCGTAGTTGACCTCGTCGAGGTCGATCGCGACGTCGAAGTGCTCCGGCCACAGGATCGGCGTCGCGTCCGGCGCGAACTCGCGCAGCGCGCGGTCGCCGTCGGCGAAGGCCCGCAGCAGCAGCTTCAGCGCGTTTGCGGCGAAGACGATCGTCTCGTCCGGCCGGATCCCGGGACCGCCGGAATAGACGCCCGCGGGTTCGCCCGCCTCGAGACCTGCTTCCGCCGCCACTTCGGCGTAGGTGCGCCCGGCGAGCCGCACCCGCGCGGCGCCGGCCAGGAGTTCGTCCCCTTCGACGCGCACCGCGGGCTCGGCGGCCGTCGCGAACCCGCCGTCGGCCACGGCCAGGTCGATGCGCCCGGTCGCGCGGTGCTGCGGGCCCGCGAGCAGCAGCTCGGCCACGCCGTGCAGTGACCGGCGCGTCGGTTCCCAGTCCATCCGAACTCCTCGTGTAACGCCCGGGAGGGTTCCGGGCACTGAGCCTGCCGTCACCGCAGTGTCCCCGAACCCAGGAGGCGTTACATGGCGGAGTGGCATCGGGTGGATCCCGCCGACGTGCCCGCGGACGGCCGGGTCCGCAGCGTCACCGTCGACGCCGCGCTCCTGCGCGACGCCCGGCGGCCGGTGTTCGTCGTGCGCCGCGGCGACTTCGTCGGCGGTCCGGGCGCGGCCTACGGTTTCGCGGCCGTCGCGGTGCTCATCGGCGGCTTGCTCGCCGTTTCCCGGCGTAGAATTCCCCGTGGAGTGCCGGGAAGCCTGGTCGGCGGCGATACAGCCGCGGGCGAAGGGGGCTTCCGATGGGCACCACGGCGGTCGAAACGACCCGGCTCACCAAGCGCTACCGCGACGTCACGGCCGTCGACGAGCTGACCCTGCGCGTGGCCCCGGGCGAGATCCACGCCTTGCTCGGACTCAACGGGGCCGGCAAGACCACCACGATCCGGCTGCTGCTGGGCATGATCCGCCCGACCGGCGGCGAGGTGCGGCTGCTCGGCACGCCGGTCCGGCCGGGCGCGCGGGCGGTGTGGTCGCGGGTGGGGTACCTGGTGGAGTCGCCGTCCGCCTACCCGGAGCTGACCGTCGCGGAAAACCTCGCCGTCGCCGCTCGCCTGCACGGCCTGCGCGAGCGGTCCGCAGTCACCGGCGCGATCGAGCGGCTGGGCCTCGGCCCCTACGCCGGCCGCCGGGCGCGCACGCTTTCCCTGGGCAACGCCCAGCGGCTCGGCCTGGCCAAGGCGCTGCTGCACCGGCCGGACCTGCTGATCCTGGACGAGCCCGCGAACGGCCTCGATCCCGCCGGGGTCGCCGAGATCCGGGCCCTGCTGCACGACCTCGCCCACCGCGACGGCGTCACCGTGCTGCTGTCCAGCCACCTCCTCGCCGAGGTGGCCCGGCTGGCCGGCCGCATCGGCGTGCTCGACCAGGGCCGGCTCGTCTGGACGGGCGCCACCGGCGAACTGACCGCGCGCGCCCGTCCCCGGCTGCACGTCACCACCCGCGATCTCGCCGCGGCCGCGGCCGCCCTGCTCGCCGCCGGCTACCGGCCCGAACTCGCCGGGGACGAGCTGCTGATGGCCGGTGAACAAGCCGTCACCCACCCCGAGGCCGTCGCCGAGGTGCTGGTGGAGTCGGGGTGCCCGCCGACGCGGCTCGCCGTCGAAGGGGACGATCTGGAGTCGTGCTTCCTGCGGCTGGTCGCGCCGTGAGGGCGGCGCTCTGGGCGGAGGCGCTCAAGGCCCGCCGCTCCCGTCTGCCCGGGGTCACCGTGCTGGCGTTCACCGTGTTGGTGGCCTTCGGCAGCCTGGTCATGTTCATCGTGCAGGACCCCGGCCGGGCCCGGTCGCTCGGACTGCTCGGCGCCAAGGGCGCCCTCGCCGGCGGCACCGCCGACTGGCCCGGGTTCTTCGCCCTGCTCGCCCAGGCGATGGCCATCGGCGGGTTCGTGATCTTCGGGCTGGTCGTGGTGTGGTGCTTCGGCCGCGAAGCCGGCCAGGGCACCGCCAAGGACCTCCTCGCGCTCCCCACTTCGCGCGCCGCGATCGTCGCCGCCAAGTTCGCCGTCGTCGCGGTGTGGAGCCTGCTGCTCGCGCTCTACACGTTCCTGCTCGGCCTGCCCGTCGGTGCCCTCGTGGGGCTGGCCGGCTGGTCGCTCCCCGGAGCGCTCGGCGGCCTGGGGACGCTGCTCGCGGCGGCCGCCTCGACCCTGCTGCTGACCACCCCGCTCGCCTTGGCCGCCAGCGCGGGCCGTGGCTACCTGCCCGGCTTCGCCGCCCTGCTCGTCGCGACGTTCCTCGCCCAGGTCCTCGCCCTGCTCGGCTACGGCGAGTTCTTCCCGTGGTCGGTGCCCGCGCTCGCCACCGGGCTGGCGGGACCCGGCCACGCGCCGCCGGGTGTGGTGGGCCACCTGCTGGTGGTCCTGACCGGCGCCGGCGGGGCGGTCGCGACCGGGGTGTGGTGGCACCGCGCGGATCACGACCGCTGAGGCCGGCCGTTCGCGAGCCGCGCCGGAAGGCCCGCGGCCAGGTGGTCGATCAGCGCGGCGACCCGGCGGGGCACGCGCAACACGATGCAGTCGTGGCCGGCCAGATCCTCGACCCGCTCCGGAGTGCCGTTTCGCTCCACATAGGACGGAGGTCTGTGGTGGGCGGTCGCTGCCGGGGCGCGGCTGCCCGGGATCGCGGGGGGTCGAGGGTCGCGAAAGTTGCATTGGGGACTTCCCGGGCCGGGAATGCGACTTTGGCGGCGTTGGGTGGTGGCGGGTTGGGAGGGGTGGGGGTCTGCGCTCGGCGATCGCGGAGCGGATCGCGACCCAGCTCCCCGGGGGTTGAAGGTCGCGAATGCCGCATTGGGGACTTCCCGGGCCGGGAATGCGACTTTGGCGGCGTTGGGTGGTGGCGGATCGGGAGGGGTGGGGGTCTGCGCTCGGCGATCGCGGAGCGGACCGCGACCCAGCTCGCCGGGGGTTGAGGGTCGCGAATGTCGCATTGGGGACTTCCGAGGCCGGGAATGCGACATTGGCGGCGTCGGGTGGCGGCTCAACCAGCCGATGGAGTGGGGCCGGCCAGCAAGTCCCCGAGCCCGCCCCGCGCGTCCGCCAGCACCAGCGCCTCCGCCGCCGCCGAATCACCGGCTCGCAGGGCGTGCACCAGCTGCCGGTGCGTCGTGTACCGGTCCAGCCCGAACGTCTCGTCCACTTCGACCCGCTCCAGCACCCGTGACCGCCGTTCCGGGGACGAGAACACCCTCGTCTGATCGAGCAGCCGCACCAGTACCGGGTTTCCCGCGCACGACTCGACCACGCCGTTGAACCGCTGCACCGCGTCGAACAGCCGGCCGACGTGCTTCGCGACCTCCTGGCCGGACTCGTGGCGCTGCTTGATGAGGATCAGCAGGTCGTCGGCCTCGTCGAGGATCGCGTCGAGCTGGTCCAGCTGCTCCCGCGTCGCGTGCCGCGCGGCGAAGCGGGCCACCATCCCGCGCAGGCCCACCTCGACCTCCGCGAGGTCCTGGACGGCGACGCCGCCGAACATCGCCACCTTCACCGTCCGCGGCCCCGCCCGTTCGAGGAGGCCGTCCTGCTCCAGGCGCCGGATGGCTTCGCGCACCGGCGTCGGGCTGACCGACAGCCGCTCGGCGAACCCGCGCTCGGTGACCTTCTGGCCCGGCCGCAGCTCGCCGGTGGTGATCGCGTCGCGCAGGGCCCGGTACACGCGGTCGGCCAGCGTGTCGGTCTGCAGTGCTTCGCCCAGCATGCCGCCCAGCCTACGGCAAAACTCTTTTGCAACTGTTGACCGTCTTGCTATAGCAAAAGTACGGTGGCGGCCACGACCAACGGAAGGGGGCCGACGATGACGTCGACCACCCCGCGCGTCCGGACCGGGCGCATCACGTTCTTCGTGGCCCTGGCCGTCTTCGCCCAGGAATCGACGTGGAACCTCTACGACTCGCAGGTGCCGCCGCTGCTGCGCGAGCACCTCGGCAGCGCCGCGCTCATCGGCGCGCTGATGGGCATGGACAACCTGCTCGGCATCTTCGTCCAGCCGTGGATGGGCAACCGCTCGGACGGCACGCGCACGGCGTGGGGCCGGCGCATCCCGTACCTCGTCGTCGGCATGCCCGTGGCGGCGCTGCTGTTCGTCCTGATCCCGCACGCCGCGGCCTCGCTGCCGCTGCTGATCCTCACGATGTTCGGCTACGCCCTGGTCGCGAACTCCTTCAAGCCGATCGCCGAGTCGCTGCTCCCGGACTTCATCGCCCCGGAACGGCGCAGCCGGGCCAACGCGGCGGTCAAGATCGCCTCCAGCATCACGGTGATCGTCGCCGCGCTGATCGGCCTCTTCCTCATCGACGGCTTCCCGAAGCTGTCGTTCGCGATCCCCGCCGTGCTGATGACCGGGTCGGTGGCCGTGCTCGCCTGGAAGGTGCGCGACAGCCGCTCGCCGGCCTACCGGGCCGCGCTCGAGGAGGACCGCGCCGAACCCGGCGAAGCTTCGCCACGGGTGCGGATGCGCGACGTCCTGCTCGACATCGTGCGCGACGCCGACCGCAGCCGGCTGCTGGTCATCGCCGCCGTGTTCGCCTTCGGCAGCGCGTGGTTCGCCTCGCGGTCGCTGATCACCAGCTACGGCATGGAAACCCTGGGGCTGTCCCGCGGCGACGCGGGCGGCCTGACCCTGCCCAGCGGCCTGGCCTTCATCGTGGCCGCCTACCCGGTCGCCCTGCTCGCCGAGCGCTTCGGGCGGCTGCGGGTGATCCTCATCGGGATGGCGGTGTTCGCCGCCGCGATGGTGCTGGGCACCGCGATCCCGACGCCGGCCGGCGTCGTCGTGGCGATGTGCGTGGCGGCCGCGGGCGCGGCGGCGTTCATGGTCAACACGGCGGTCGTGCTGTGGAACCTCGCCCCGTCGGCCCGCGTGCTCGGCACCTACTCCGGCCTCTACACGGTCGGCTGGTCGGGCGGCGGGTTCGCCGGCCCGGCGCTGGTCGGCGGCATGGTCGACGTGACCGGCTGGCGGTTCATGCTGCTCGACGTCGGGGTCGTGACGGCGGTCGCCGTGCTGCTGGTCGCCCGCGTCGCCGGGCTGCGGCGCCGCCGCCCCGACGGACGCGTCCGGTGACCCGCGCCCCGGCGAAATCGCGCGCGCGGCCCTGGACGTCGTGCGGGGAACCGCTGACGCGCCGGCCAGACCGCCGAAGCATGGCGGCCCGGGCCGATTCGTCGTGAACCGAGAGGAATGAGGACCATGGACACAGTGCGCGTGCTGGCGCCGAGCGGCATGCTCGGCGCCGGCTGGGACCACGCGACCGTCGAGCGCGGCATCGCCCTGGGCGCCGATGTCATCAGCGTCGACGGCGGCTCCACCGACTCCGGCCCGTACTACCTCGGCGCCGCGACCGCGAAGACGACCGCCAAAGCCGTGGCGCGCGACCTGCGCAGCCTCTTCATGGCCGCCGCCGGCGCGGGAATCCCGGTGGTGGTCGGGTCCTGCGGCACGAGTGGCACGGACACCGGCGTCGACTGGGTCGCCGGGATCGCCGCCGAGGTGCTCGCGGAAGAGGGCCTGGACCTGAAGGTCGCGCGGATCTACAGCGAGCAGGACGCCGCCGGCCTCAAGGAGTACCTGGACCGCGTCCACCCGTTGCCGCCCTTGGGAAACCTCGACGCCGAGACCCTCGAAAGCTGCACGCACATCGTCGGCGCCATGGGCCACGAGCCGATCGTCGAGGCACTGCGGGCGGGCGCCCGGGTCGTGCTCGCCGGCCGCGCGACCGACACCGCCGTCGCGGCCGCCTACCCGCTGATGATGGGGATGCCGGCCGGTCCGACCTGGCACGCCGCCAAGATCATCGAGTGCGGCGGCCAGTGCACGAGCAACCCGCGCGCCGGCGGCGTCCTGGCCACGATCGACACCGGCGGCTTCACCATCGAGCCGCTCGACCCGGCGTCGGCGTGCACGCCGATCTCGGTGGCCGCGCACATGCTCTACGAGACCGCGAACCCGCATCGGATGCGCGAACCCGACGGCACCCTCGACGTCCGCGACGCCGAGTACACCGCCGTCGACGACCGGATCGTCCGCGTCACGGGGTCGAAGTTCCACCACGCCGAGCAGCACACGATCAAGCTGGAAGGGGCGCGGGTCACCGGGTACGAAACGATGTCGTTCACGGCGATCCGGGACCCGCTGGTGCTCGCCGAGATCGACACCTGGGCGGAGCTGATGCGCACGCTGATCACCCAGCGCGTCGGCCAGACCCTCGGCCTCGCCGACGGCGAATACGCGTTCGACCTGCGCCTCTACGGCCACAACGCGGTGCTGGGCGAGCTGGAACCCGAAACCGGTCCGCCGCGCGAGGTGGGCGTGATGCTGCTGGTCAACGCCCCCGACCAGGCGACCGCGACGGCGGTGGCGAAGGTGGCGAACCCGCTGATGCTGCACCTGCCGACGCCGTCGATGGACTACCTGCCGAGCTTCGCGTTCGCGTCGTCGCCGGCGGAGGTGGAGCGCGGCGCGGCGTACGAGTTCGTGCTGAACCACGTCGTCGACTGCGCGCCGCTGGAGCTGTTCCGGACCGAGTTCGGTGTCGAAGGGAAAACCCGTGCCTGAAACGACGTTGGCGGACCTGGCCCACGAGGTCCGGTCGAAGAACGCGGGCCCGTTCTGGGTCACCATGGAGCTGTTCCTGCGCGACGCGGCCGGCTACCGCGTGGCGGCAGACGAGACCTTCTTGAACGAGCGGGTCATCGCCGAGCTGTACCGGGTCGAGGAGAGCACGATCCGGATCTTCCGGATCCCGTCGCTCAACGTCGTGAAGATCTCCTTCCCCCGCCCGGTCAGCCAGGGTTCGCTGCGGGACCGCGACATGCACGCGGGCCAGCACCACGTTCCCCTCGCGCGGCTCGTGGTGCCGTGAGCAGGTTCGTCACATCGGCGCCCGGATCCGGGGTGAGCGTGAACCGCCACGGCTGCTCGACCGGCGCGCCGAGGACGACGTTGCCGAGGCCGGCGAGCACCGGACTTGATACTGGTACCCCCTAGGGGTATGGTCGACCGGGTCGAGACAGCCCGCTTCCGGAGGACGCCATGAGCCAGACCACCTACACCGTCACCGGCATGACCTGCGGGCACTGCGTGAGCTCGGTCGGTGAAGAGGTCGGGGCGATCGACGGTGTCACCGACGTCGCCGTCGACCTGCCCACCGGGGCCGTCACCGTCACCAGTGCCGAGCCGGTCGACGACGCGCGCGTCCGCGCCGCCGTCGAAGAAGCCGGGTACACCCTCGCCGGCTGACCGGCGACCGGAACTTCGAGGGAACAGCCATGAACACCACAGCACGGCTCGCCGTGTTCGGCGGGGTGCTCGCCCTGCTCGCCGCCGGCGGATTCATCGTGGGCAAGGCGGCCAGGCCGGTCGCGGCCGCCACCGAGGAGCCCGCGCACGGCGGAGGCCACGTGGAAATGCCGGCCGCGGCCGAGCTCCCGGGCGGGCTCACGTCCAGTCAGGACGGTTACACCTTCGCCGACCCGGTCGCCGAAGCCGGGCGGTTCACCTTCCGCATCACCGGTCCGGACGGCGGCCCCGTCACCGCGTTCGACGTCGAGCACGAGAAGAAGCTGCACCTGATCGTCGTCCGCCGGGACACCGCGGGCTTCCAGCACGTCCACCCCGACCTGGCTCCGGACGGCACGTGGAGCGTCCCGCTGAGCCTCCCGGCCGCCGGCTCCTACCGCGCGTTCGCGGACTTCGCGCCCACCGGCGGGAAGCCGCTGACCCTCGGCGTCGACCTCTCGGTCGCGGGGGACTACCGGCCGGCGACCTTCGCGCCCAGCCGCGTCGCGACCGTCGACGGCTACCGCGTCGAACTCGCCGGGGACCTGACCGCGGGCAAGACGTCGCCCCTGACGCTGACCGTCAGCCACGACGGTGTCCCGGTCACCGACCTTCGGCCCTACCTCGGCGCCTACGGGCACCTGGTCGCGCTGCGCGGAGGCGACCTCGCCTACCTGCACGTCCACCCCGAAAGCAGCCCCGGCGCCGGACCCGAGGTGAAGTTCGCCGCCGAAGTCCCGAGCGCCGGGACGTACCGGCTGTTCCTCGACTTCCGCCACGGCGGGGTCGTGCGGACCGCCCCGTTCACCGTCACCGCCGGCCACTGACCGCGAAAGGAGAGCCGATCATGACCGAGATCGAACTCGCGATCGGTGGCATGACCTGCGCGTCGTGCGCCAACCGCATCGAGCGCAAGCTCACCAAGCTCGACGGCGTCACCGCTTCGGTCAACTACGCCACCGAAAAGGCGCGCGTGCACGCCCCCGACGGCGTCGACCCGGCCACGCTGGTGGCCGCGGTCGAAGCCGCCGGCTACCACGCGACGCTGCCCCGGCAGGAGCCGCCCGAGTCCGAAGTGGACGAAGAGGATCCGGCGCGGCCGTTGCGGCAGCGGCTGATCACCAGCGCGGTCCTCGCGGTGCCGGTGATCCTCCTGGCCATGGTGCCGGCGCTGCAGTTCACCTACTGGCAGTGGATTTCGCTGACGCTGGCCGCGCCGGTCGTCACCTGGGGCGCGTGGCCGTTCCACCGGGCCGCGTGGACGAACCTGCGCCACGGCGCCGCGACCATGGACACGCTCGTGTCGATGGGCGTGCTGGCCGCGTTCGCCTGGTCGGTGTGGGCGCTGCTCTTCGGCACGGCCGGGGAGCCGGGGATGGTGCACCCGTTCGAGCTGACGGTCGCGCCCTCGGAGGGCGCCGGCGACATCTACCTCGAGGTCGCCGCGGGCGTCACCACGTTCATCCTGGCCGGCCGCTACTTCGAGGCCCGGTCCAAGCGCCGCGCCGGGGCCGCGCTGCGGGCGTTGCTGGAGCTGGGCGCGAAGGAGGTCGCCGTGCTGCGCGGCGGCGCCGAGGTCCGCATCCCGGCCGCGGAACTGGCGGTGGGCGACCGGTTCGTCGTGCGGCCCGGCGAGAAGATCGCCACCGACGGCGTGGTCGAGGAAGGCCGGTCCGCGGTCGACGCGTCGATGCTCACCGGCGAATCGGTGCCCGTCGAGGTCGGCGAGGGTGACGCGGTGACCGGGGCGACGGTCAACGCGGGCGGCCGGCTGGTCGTGCGGGCCACCCGCGTCGGGGCGGACACGCAGCTGGCGCGGATGGCCAAGCTGGTCGAAGACGCCCAGAGCGGCAAGGCCGACGTGCAGCGCCTGGCCGACCGCGTGTCCGGGGTGTTCGTGCCGATCGTGATCGGGCTGGCCGTGGCGACGCTGGGCTTCTGGCTCGGCAGCGGCGCCGGCGCGGCGGCCGCGTTCACCGCCGCCGTCGCCGTGCTGATCATCGCCTGCCCGTGCGCGCTCGGCCTGGCGACGCCGACGGCGCTGCTCGTCGGCACCGGCCGCGGCGCCCAGCTCGGGATCCTGATCAAGGGTCCGGAGGTGCTGGAGTCCACCCGCCGCGTCGACACCGTGGTGCTGGACAAGACCGGCACGGTCACCGCCGGCCGGATGACGCTCACCGCCGTGCACGCGGGCGAGGGCGTCGACGAGACCGAGCTGCTGCGGCTGGCCGGCGCCCTGGCAGACGCGTCGGAACACCCGATCGCGGCGGCCATCGCCCGCGGTGCCCGGGACCGCGTCGAGCTGCCGGCCGTCGAAGACTTCCAGAACGTGGAAGGCCTTGGTGTGCAAGGGATCGTCGACGGACACGCCGTCCTCATCGGACGCACCGCGCTGCTGGAGGACTGGAGCCGGCCGCTGCCCGCCGACTTGGCCGAGGCGAAAGCCGCGGCGGAGGAACGCGGCCACACGGCGGTCGCGGTGGCCTGGGACGGCGCGGCCCGCGGTGTCCTGGTGGTCGCCGACACGGTCAAGCCGACGTCGGCCGAGGCGATCACCCAGCTGCGGGCCCTGGGCCTGACCCCCGTGCTGCTGACCGGCGACAACGAGGCCGTCGCCCGGGCGGTGGCCGCCGAGGTCGGGATCGAAGAGGTGATCGCCGAGGTGCTGCCCGCGGACAAGCTCGACGTCGTCAAGCGGCTGCAGGACGAAGGCAAGGTCGTCGCGATGGCCGGCGACGGCGTCAACGACGCGCCGGCGCTGGCCCAGGCCGATCTCGGGCTGGCCATGGGCACCGGCACGGACGTCGCGATCGAGGCGAGCGACCTCACCCTCGTCCGCGGCGACCTGCGCGCGGTGGCCGACGCGATCCGGCTGTCCCGCCGGACGCTGCGCACGATCAAGGGCAACCTGTTCTGGGCGTTCGCCTACAACCTGGCGGCGCTGCCGCTGGCCGCGGCCGGGCTGCTGAACCCGATGATCGCGGGCGCGGCGATGGCGTTCAGCTCGGTGTTCGTGGTCGGCAACAGCCTGCGGCTACGCGGTTTCCGCGGCGGCGCGGCCTGACCGGTGCGCTACTTCAGGGCCATGCCGGGGACGCGGGCCCGGATCGCGTCCAGTTCGGCCTCGTCGGAGACGCCCTGCCAGTCGTGACGCGGGGTGTAGGGCGTCTCCAGCGCGCGGACTTCGTCGTCGGTGAGCTCGACGTCCAGCGACGCGACGGCGTCGTCGATCTGCCGGATCGTGCCGGCGCCGACCAGGGGAGCGGTCACCACGGCCTGGCGGCGCAGCCAGGCCAGGGCGATCTGGGCGCGGCTCACGCCGTGCGCCTCGGCGACCTTCCCGACGGCCTCGGTGATCGCGCGGTTCGACGCCTCTTCGGTGGGGGAGTAGAGCAGGTCGGCGTAGGCGCCGTCGGTCTCGGCGCGGGCGGTGGACTTCGCGTCGTCCCACGCGCGGGCCAGGCGGCCGCGGGCGAGCGGGCTCCAGATGATCGTGCCGACGCCTTCGTCGAGGCACAGCGGGATCATTTCGCGTTCTTCCTCGCGGTGCAGCAGGTTGTAGTGGTCCTGCATGGACGCGAACCGCGCCCAGCCGTGCTCGCGTTGCAGGTGCAGCGCTTTCGCGAATTCCCACGCGTGCATCGAGGACGCGCCCAGGTACCGCACCTTGCCGGCCTTCACCAGATCGCTGAGCGCCTCGAGGGTTTCTTCCAGCGGGGTGGCGTGGTCGTTGCGGTGCACCTGGTAGAGGTCGATGTAGTCGGTGCCGAGCCGGCGCAGCGAGTGGTCGACCTCGGTCATGATCGCCTTGCGCGACAGGCCTTTCCCGTTGGGGCCGGGGCGCATCGGGTGACGCAGCTTGGTGGCGATGACGACGGCGTCGCGGTCGGCGAAGTCCTTCAGCGCGCGGCCGAGGATCTCCTCGCTCGAGCCGAGGGAGTACATGTTCGCGGTGTCGAAGAAGGTGATGCCCGCCTCGAGGGCGTGCTTGATCAGCGGCCGGGCGTCTTCTTCCCCGAGGGACCAGACGGGGTGGCCGCGGTCGGGTTCGCCGTAGGTCATCGCGCCGATCGCGATGGGCGAGACGTCGAGGCCGGTGGTGCCGAGTTTCACGTAGTGCATGGGGTCTCCCTGACAGGGGCAGATGCGGAGAGGTCTCCGGATGTGTCACCGACGATAGTGGAGACGTCTCCACTTGTCAAAGGAGCGGTCAGCGGTCCGAGGCGGGTGGGGGCCCGGCCGGCCGATCCCGGTTGAGGTGCTCGGCGATGGCGCGCTGGTGGGCGACGATCCGTTCGTGCAGGTCGCGCAACGCGAGTTCGTCTTCGTCCGGACGGCTTTCCGGGGCGGGGGACTCCCTGTCGTCCGCCACCGGCACCTCCCGTGAGCCCGGCCGCCGGACGCGGCCCGAGACTTGCGGAGCACAATACTTGCAGGGACGAACGGTCGTGCCGGTGGCGGGTTCGTGAACCCTGGGTGTGCGATCGTACGCGGTGAGTGACTACCCTGGCGGGAGTAGCGTCCGTAGGAGGTCCGGTTGGTTCCCGCCCGTCGCTGGCTGGTGGTCGCGGTCGTGTGCGCCGTTGCCGTCGTCGCCGTCTACCTCCTCGCCGTGTGGACGGTTCCGGGGCAGGAACTGGAAAACGCGGCGCTGCGCGGGGCCGACCAGGCCGCCGCGCGCGACCAGGCCGTCGCCGACGAGAGCCTGAGCCGGATCACCCTCTACTCGCTCGGGGCGGCGGTCGTGCTCGTCGGGCTGGTCGGCCTGCTGCGCCGGCGGGTCGCCCTGGCGGTCGCGGCCGTCGGGGTGATCGTCGCCGGCCAGGTCGTGACGCAGGTGCTCAAGCGGTTCGTGCTGCCCCGGCCGCCGCTGGTCGAGGTGACCGGGCACTACGCCGGCAACAGCCTGCCGAGCGGGCACACGACGATCGCGATGACCGTGCTCTTCGCCGCGTTGCTCGTCGCCCCTTACCGCTGGCGTGGCACGACGCTGTTCTTCGCGCTCTCGTGGGCGGTCGGCATCGGCGCGTACACCGTGACGGCGAAGTGGCACCGCCTGTCCGACACCCTGGCCGCGGACGCGATCGCCCTCGGGCTCGCCTGCCTGGCGTCGTGGTGGCTCGCCCGCCGCGGCGCCGTGCGCCGGCACGACGGGCCGCGCCGGATCCCGCGGGTGCTCGTGGTGACCGTCGCCGCGCTGGGCGGTGCGGTGTTCCTGGCGCTCGGCACCGTCCTCATCGGAGCGTCGCTGGCCGGCGGCGGCTACGCGGACACGGTGCGGGACAACACCTGGGTCGTCTACCTGGCCGCGAACTCGTTCGCGTCGTCCGGATCCATCGCCGCCGCGCTGGTGTTCCTGGCGACCTGGCGCCGGCTGGAGACGGTGTGAACCCCGCGCTGCTCCCGCTCGCCGCGGCCGTCTTCTGCTTCGCCGTCTTCCTGGTCAGCTTCCTGCTCGACCGCCGCAAGCTGCGCAACGGCTTCTACCTGTTCTTCGCGCTCGCCTTCTTCGGGCTGACGTTGCTGGCCCTGCTGGCGTCGGTTTCCCCGGACGCCGCGGCGCTCGTGGCGTTCGGGGTGATCCTGCTGGTTCCGCTGACCGTCGTGGTGCTCGCGGTCTTCCTGATCGGCAACGGCGTGACGATGCTGCGCCGCGAAGGCCGCCGCCCGGCGAACCTGCTGTCCCTGGCCGCCGGCGTCGGCATCGTGGCGCTGATCGTCTTCGACTTCGTCGTCGGGCAGCTCGGCTGGCCGCCCCTGGAAGCGGTGCGCGACAGCGTCAACGGGATCGTCGCGTACCTGGCGTTCCTCTTTGTGTGCTTCCTGCTGTACTCGTTCGTCTACGGCCGGGTCCGCAGCCGCCGCCCGCTCGACTTCGTCGTGGTCCTCGGCTCCGGCCTGCTCGGCGGGAAGACCGTTCCGCCGCTGCTGGCCGGCCGGCTCGAGCGCGGCCGCCGGGTGCTGGCCGCCGAGGACCGCAAAGGCCGCTCGCCGCTGCTGATCACCTCCGGCGGCCAGGGTCCGGGCGAGGCCGTGCCGGAGGCCCGCGCGATGGCGGACTACCTCGTCGAGCGCGGCGTCGCCCGCGAGCGGATCCTGCTGGAGGACCGGTCGCGGACGACGCGGGAGAACCTGACCTACAGCGTGGCCGTCATGGACGAGCGCAAGCCCCGCTCCCGCTGCGTCGTCGTGACGAACAACTTCCACGTCCTGCGGGCGGCCCTGCTCGCCCGCAAGGTCAAGGTGAACGGCCAGGTGATCGGCGCGCCGACGGCGTGGTACTTCTGGCCGAGCGCGACCCTGCGGGAGTTCGCGGCCATCGTCGTGGACCACCGGGTCCTGAACGGGACCGTCGGCGCGGCGATCGTCCTGGCGAGCGTGCTGAAAGCGGTCTAGTTCTTCCAGACCACCGGGGACTTGTCGTAGCCGTCGCCCTTGTCGAACGTCGCGGCCTCGACCGCCGCGCCTTCGCGGGCGCCCTGCAGCGTGCACGTCTCGAACTTCGCGCCCGCCGCCGTGAAGTCCTTGCCCGCAGTGCCCGACTTGCACTGGTCGGTGCTGCCGGTGATGATCACGCCCGTCGAGCGGCCGTCGGAACCGAGGGCGCGCAGCGAAATCGAGGAGTACGCCAGGTCGGCGCCGTCGACGTTCTCGACCGTCGCCCGCAGGTAGTACGGCGTGATGCCCTTCGCCTTGTCTCCGTACTTCGCGAGGTCGGCGTTGGCGCCCTTCTCGATCGCGGTCACGGTGATCGCGATCGTGCCGGACTTGGTCGTGCCGTACTTGAACGGGACCACCGCGCGCTCGCCGAGCTTCAGTTCCGTGCCGGGCTTCGTGACGTCGCCCACCGGGGCCGCCGCGGCCGTCGACGACTCGGGGGCGGCGGAGGCCGGCGCGCTCGGCGCGCCGGTCGGGGCGGCGGGCGCGGCCTGGCCGGACTCTTCGCCGCACGCGGACAGCAGGAGCGCGGTGGCGCAGGCGGCGAGCAGGGCGGTGGTGCGGACGTGCTTCATGGATCTCCTCGGACAGCCCGCCGGACGGGTTCCGGCCGGGCGGAGCCGAGCGCCGCGGCCGCCCCCAGGACGGTCGCGGCGGCCGGTACGGGGCGCCCTCGCGGCTCCGTCGGCCGGACGCTAACCCGGGCGCGCCGCCGGTGGTGTGGGCCGTTCGCACCACACCGAGGTCACAGATCGTCGACGCCGATCAGGCCGTCCTGGATGGCCCGGGCGACGAGCGCGGCCTTGGTCGGCGCTTCGCGGCCGATGCGCGCGTACTTGACCCGGATCCGCTCGAGGTGGGAGTTCACCGTGCTGGGCGAGATCCCCAGCCGGTGCGCGACGAACTCCTTCGACTCCGACTGGAACCACTCGACGAGCACCTCGGCCTCCCGGGCCGAGAGCGCGGGCCGCGTCTCCGACCGGTCCCCGGCGAGCGCCCCGGCCAGCGACGGCGGCGTGTAGGGCCGGTCCTGCGCCGCGGCCCGCGCCGCCTCGACCAGGTGCCCGGCGCCCTCGGCCTTCGTCAGGTAGGTGAGCGCGCCCAGTTCGAGGCACTGCAGGGCGACGTCGTCGTCCGCGCGCATCGAGTAGACGACCACCCGGCGCCCGGCCTCGGCCAGCCGCCGCAGGTCGCCGAACGCGGGCGCGGGGCCGCCCAGGTGCAGGTCGAAGATCACCACGTCGGCGGCCGCGCCCGCGCCGAGCCAGGCGACCTTGACGTCCTCGCCCTCGGCGACGACGTCGATCGGCGGGTCGCCGGCCGCCAGCCAGTACGCCACGCCGGCACGCACCGCCGGGTGGTCGTCGACCACCACCGCCGTCACTCGGGTCGCCACCGCGCCTCCATCCAGGTCTGCCCGTCCCGGGACTGGGACGTGACACCGACCGCCGCCGATCCGGTGACTTCGGCCGCACCGTCGGCGAAGACGGCGACGCGCACCAGCTCGGGCGTCCGCAGCACGCTCACGCGCGCCCGGGTGCGGGCGGCGGCGAGCGCGGTGAACACGGGCGCGGCCAGCTCGCGGCGGACCTCGGCCGGGACGTCGACGACGTCCCCGCTGACCGCGAGGGTCACGGCGACCCCGCGCCGCTCGGCGACGTCCAGGCCGGCGCTGACCTCGTGCACCAGCGGATCGGGGACGTCGTCGTTCTCGGCGAAGAGGCGCCGCAGCTGCGCGGCGGCGAGCGCGCACCGGGCGCGGGCGTCGGCGGTGCCGGGGTCGACGGTCCCGTCGGCGAGCCCGGCGAGCAGCGGCAGGGTCGCCCCGAGTTGTTCGGCGAACCCGGCCCGCAGATCCCGCCCGGCCTGCGCGGCGAGAGCGGCCCGGGTGGCGAGCCGTTCCCGTTCGGCGGCGGCCGCGGCGGCGTCGGAGGCCCGGCGGTCGAGCAGCCGGATCAGCCCGATGATGGCGAGCTGGAAGGTGGTGACGGCGAACAGCACGATGGCGGCGTCGCCGAGTTCGGTGCGGGTGGGGGTCCCGTCGAGCAGGAACTGGACGACGCTCGCGCCGACGTGCAGGCCGAGCGCGGCGAGCAGGGCGGGGGTGCGGTCGGCGAGCAGGACGAGCAGGTGCCACCCGACGAGCCCGAAGGACCAGTGCGGTTCGCGGAAGAAGGAGTCGGCCGGGAGCGCGCCGGTGGCGGCGGCGGAGGCGACGAGGACGCCGGCGGTTCCGGCCATCGCGACGGCCGTGGGGAGCGGCTTGCGGCGGAGGATCCAGAACGCGCAGAGGCCGAGGACGGCGGCGAGGAACCCGTAGGCGAGGTCGGGCGCGAGCGGTGGGCGGTAGGCGGCCTGGTGGCGGAGGAGGGGAGGGAGGCTGAGGCCGAGCTGGATGGTGCCGGTGACGCCGAGCAGGACGATCCGGATGGCCGCGGCGAGCCGGATGGCGGGATCGGCGGCGGGCGATGTCACTGGCTCAACCACGCGCCCACCGCAACGTCACCGTCGTCCCCTCTCCCGGGGCCGATCGGACCTCCGCCGTCCCGCCGGCCGCGCTCATCCGTTCCACCACCGATCCCCGTACCCCGCGTCGCGCCGGTGGTACGCGATCGACGTCGAAGCCCGCCCCCGCGTCCGTGATCGTCACCGCCACCCCGGCCGGCACCGGGAACAACCGCACCGAGACCGCGTCCGCGCCCGAATGCCGTTCCGCGTTGCGCAACGCCTCCTCTGCCGCGCGCACCAGCGCCACCGCCGCGGCCGCCGGGACCAGCGGCACCGGCTCCCACACCGCCGTCACCGGCAGGACCCGGCCGGTCAGCACCCGCCGCAGCCCCGCCTCCACGTCGACCGGCGTATCACCCGACCGGTCCGGGGACGTCAAGATCGCCAGGTCGCGAGCCGCGTACGCCGCCACCGAAGCCCGGTCGGCCGTGGCCACCGCCAGGAACGTCGCCGATGCCGTGTCGTGCAGCAACGCCAGGTACTCGCGTTCACGCCGGCGCCGATCCCGGTCCAGCGCCGTCGCCTGCTCCAGGGCCGCCTGCTCCGCGCGCACCGCGTCCGTGCGGGCCGTCGAGCGGACCAGCAGCACGAACGCCACCCGGGCCAGGACGCTCTCCACCACCACCCGCAACGCCACCGGCAGCCAGTCGCCGCCGCCGAACGCCGTCCCGAGCGCCAGCAGCGCCACCAGCACGGGGCCGGTCAGCCGCGGCGAACGCTCCCACTGCCACGTGATCGCGGTGATCGTCAGGACGTTCACCGCCCACAGGCTCGCCTCGCCCGGCACGGACGTGATCCACGGCTGGCACGCCCCCACCGCGCCGGCCCGCAGCACCGCCGGCACGAAAGACCCGGTGAAGACGTCGGCCGCGGCCGTCAGCAGGCTCAGCGCGAGCAGGCCGAACGCCAGTGGCAGCGCGTCCCCGGGCGTGGCCAGGACGCCGAAGACACCGACGACCGTCGTCGCCACCGCTCGCGCGGGCCCCGCGAAGCGGGTGACCGACGCCCGGAACTGCGCCTCGACCGGCCCCGGCGCGCTGGCGGTCATCACCCTCCCGGGCACTGCGGAAATCGGACGTACTGTTTCTACCAGGCGCCGTACAACGCGTGATTCTGTCCATAATGGGCAGTAATCAAGCACTATCGAGCACTTGACATGCCAGGTTCTGCTCGCTTTACTGCTGTGCACGTCGGAACGGACGCCCGACGTCAGAGGTACGCCCAGCCGGTATGTCGGCCGTCGCCGCGAGCCCGGACTGAGTCGCCAGGACGTGCTCGTGGTCCGAGGCGGGGTCGTGCCCACCACCATCCGGAGTTCGAGGATGCCCCTTCCCCGCGTTCAGTTCCTCACCGGAGCCGCCCTGGCCGTCGTGGTCCTGGCCGGCACCGCCTGCTCCGCCGACGCGACCCCGGCGGCCGCCGTCACGCCGCCGCCGGTCAAAGCCGGCTTCGACTACCAGATCGGCGGGGCCTACACCCCGGCGAGCGACGTCAAGGTCGTCAGCCGCGACCACACGGCCCAGCCCGCCGCCGGGCTCTACAACATCTGCTACGTCAACGCTTTCCAGGCGCAGCCCGGCGCCGAGGGGGAGTGGGGCGACCTGCTCCTGCGGGACGCGAACGGCAAGGTCGTCATCGACGAGGACTGGGACGAAGCCCTCCTCGACCTGCGCACCGCCGACAAGCGCACCCGCGTCGCGGCCAAGGTCGACGCCTGGGTCGACGACTGCGCGGCCAAGGGCTACCAGGCGATCGAGCCCGACAACTACGACAGCTTCACCCGCTCGCGCGGCCTCCTGTCCGACGCGGACGCCCAGGCCTACATCCGCCTGCTCTCCGCGCACGCCCACGCGAAAGGCCTGGCGATCGCGCAGAAGAACACCTCCGAACTGTCGGATCAGCGCCAGGCCAACGGTCTCGACTTCGCCATCGCCGAGGAGTGCGGGCAGCAGAAGAACTGCGGCGAGTTCACACCCGCGTTCGGCGACCACGTGATCGTCATCGAATACACCGACGGCGGCCTCAAGACCGCCTGCAGCCGGTGGGGTTCGCTCAGCATCGTCCGCCGCGACCACGACGTCGTCCCGAAGGGCGAAGCCGGCTACGTCCGCAAGACCTGCTGATGGACCGGCGGGGATTCCTCCGCGGCGCCGCCGGGCTCACGCTCGGCGCCGCCGTGGCCGCCTGCGGCCCGGCCCGGAGCACCGGCGGGCCGGTCACCGTCGAGGTCTGGCACGGCCAGACCGACACCGGCAAGAAGGTCCTCGACGCGCTCGTCGCGGACTTCCACCGGACCCACCCCGGGATCCGGATCGACCTCGGCGGCGGGGTGCTCGCCGACGCGATGCTGCAGAAGGTCACCGCGGCGCTCGCGTCGGGGTCCTACCCGGACGTCGCGTACGTCTTCGGTTCGGACCTCGCGAGCGTCGCGCGCAGCCCGCAGGTCGTGGACGTCACCGACCTCGTCGACGCCGGGCCCGGGTTCTGGGCACCGGCCCGGGAAGCGGTCACCGTCAACGGCCGCGTGCGGGCGGTCCCGGCGTTGCTCGACTCCCTGGCCGTGGTGTGCAACAAGGCGTTGTTCGCCAAGGCCGGGCTCCCGCTGCCCGCCGCGGGCTGGACGTGGGCCGATTTCGTCGGTGCCGCACGGAAACTCACCGACCCGGCCGACGGCACCTTCGGCACCGCGTGGCCCGCCACCGGCGACGAGGACACGGTCTGGCGGATATGGCCGATGGTGTGGGACCTCGGCGGCGACGTCATCGGCGCGGGCGGCCGCGGCATCGGGTTCGCCGACCAGGGCGTGCGGGCCCTGGAGGTCGTCCGCGACCTCGCCGCGGCGAAATCCGTCTACCTCGACCCGAAAACCGGCAGCGAGCAGATGTACCAGGCGTTCGAAGCCGGCCACATCGGGATGGTCCCGACCGGCCCGTGGCAGCTGCCCGACATCACCGACGCGGGGGTCGACTACGCGGTCGTGCCGCTGCCCACCTTCAGCGGCCGCCCGGTGACCATCTCCGGCCCGGACACCTGGACGCTCTTCGACAACGGCGAGGAGCGCGTCGAGGCGGCGCGCACGTTCCTGTCCTGGCTGGCGGACCCGGCCCAGGACGTCCGCTGGGACGACGGCGCGGGCAGCCTCCCGCTGAGCCCGCAGACCAAGGACCTGCCCGCCTGGCAGGAGAAAACCACGGAAACGCCGGGCCTGCCGGTGTTCGTCGACGCGCTGGCGAACGCCCGGGTCCGGCCGGTGCACCCGGCCTACCCCCAGGTGTCGGCGGCCGTCGGCACCGCGATCGTCGCCGTGCTGCTCGGCCAGGCGAGCCCGGCCGACGCCCTGCGCGACTGCGCCGCGGCCGCGAACGCCGCCCTGATCATCCCACGCTAGGGAGCCGCCATGCCCGGACTGCCGAGTCCGATCACCGTGCCGAGACGCCACCGCGAAACCGCGGCCGCGTGGACGTACGTCTCACCCGCCGTGCTCATCATCCTGGGCCTCGGCGTGGTGCCCGTCGTCTGGTCGCTGCTGCTGTCCTTCCAGGCCGACGACCTCGTGACGCCGAGCCGGTTCGTCGGGCTCGACAACTACGCCGCGCTCGCCCAGGACCCGCACTTCGGCCAGGCCGTCGGCAACACCGTCCTCTACACGGTGCTCTACGTCCCGCTGAGCATCCTCTTCGGCTTCCTGCTGGCCCAGGCGCTGAACCGGCGCATCCGGCTGATCGGGGTGTACCGGACGCTCGTGTTCGTCCCGTTCGTGCTCTCGGCGACGGCGCAGGGCGTGCTGTTCTCCTTCATCCTCGACCCGCAGTTCGGCGCGGCGAACTCGCTGCTGCACCACCTCGGCGTTTCCCCGCAGGGGTTCCTGACCGATCCGGCGCAGGCGCTGCTGGTGCTCGTCGGCATCACGCTGTGGAGCGGCACCGGCTTCTGCGTCGTGGTGTACCTGGCCGCGCTGCAGGACGTCCCGCCGTCGCTGGTCGAGGCCGCGCGGCTGGACGGCGCGGGCACCTGGCGCGTGCTGCGGCACGTGACGCTGCCCGCGGTGCTGCCGGTGACGGCGTTCCTGGTGCTGTGGCAGCTGATCACGTCGCTGCAGGTGTTCGACCTCGTGTACGTGACGACCAAGGGCGGCCCGCTCGGCTCCACGACGGTGATCGTCTACTTCGTCTGGGAGCAGGCGTTCAAGAACTTCACCGCCGGCTACGGCGCGGCCTCGGCGTACGTCCTGGCGCTGGCGTTGCTGGTGGTCGTGCTCGCCGTGCGCCTGGTGCGCCGGCCCCGCAAGGCACTCCGGTGACCGCCCGGATCGACAGCGTGCCCGCGCCGCGCACGCTGCCCGCGTTGCGCCGTCCACGGTTGCCGTTCAGCGCCTGGCATCTGCTGCTGCTCCCGCTGGCGCTCGTGTTCGCCGCGCCGCTGGTGTGGCTGCTGCTCAGCTCGGTGATGAGCAACGCCGAGATCAACCGGTTCCCGCCGTCGCTGTGGCCGTCCCGAGTGGACTTCGCGGGTTACCGGTACGTCCTCGAGAACGCGCTTTTCCTGCGCTGGATCGGGAACTCGCTGATCGTGTCGGCGGTGACCGTCGTGTCGAACCTGTTGTTCGGCGCGCTCGGCGGGTACGCCTTCGCGCGGATGCGGTTCGCCGGCTCGCGCGTGCTGCTCGGCCTGATGATCGCCACGATGGCGATCCCGTTCCAGCTGACCATGATCCCGACGTTCCTGGTGATGAAGAAGCTCGGCCTGATCGACAGCCTGGGCGCGCTCATCGTGCCGTCGCTGGTCACGCCGTTCGCGGTGTTCCTGCTGCGCCAGTTCTTTCTTTCCTTGCCGCGGGAACTGGAAGAAGCGGCGTGGATCGACGGCTGCTCGCGCCTGCGGGTGCTGTTCACGATCGTGCTGCCGTTGTCGCGCCCGGCGTTGAGCACGGTGGCCGTGCTGACGTTCCTGAGCACGTGGAACGACCTGACCTGGCCGCTGATCGCGCTCAACCACGACACGACGTACACGCTGCAGCTGGGCCTCACCACGTTCCAGGGCCAGCACCACACGAACTGGGCCGCGGTGATGGCGGGCAACGTCATCACCGTCCTGCCGGTGCTGCTCGCGTTCCTCGGCGCGCAGAAGACGTTCATCCAGTCCATCACCTCCAGCGGGCTCAAGGCCTGACCACCCACCGTGAACCACCGGATCGGATCCCATGACCGCCAAGATCACCTTCGTCGGCGCCGGCAGCGTCGTGTTCACCCAGGGCCTGCTCGCCGACCTGTTCGCCTACCCGGAACTGGACGGCGTCCACGTCGCCCTGCACGACATCGACCCCGGCCGGCTCGCGACCGCGCTCGCCGCGGCCCGGCGCATCGCCGACGTGCGCGGGGTCAAGCCGGTGCTCACCGCGCACCTCGACCGCCGGGAAGCCCTGACAGGCGCGGACTTCGTCGTCAACATCGTCCAGATCGGAATGGGCGAGGCGACCCGCACGGACTTCGAGGTCCCCGCGCGCTACGGCCTGCGCCAGACCATCGGCGACACCCTCGGCATCGGCGGGATCTTCCGCGCGCTGCGGACGTTCCCCTTCCTGGCGGAGCTGGGCCGCGACATCGCCGACGTCTGCCCGGACGCGTGGCTGCTCAACTACACGAACCCGATGGCGATGAACGTCCAGTACCTGACCGAGGCGACCGGGCTGACCCGGGTCGTCGGGCTCTGCCATTCGGTGTACTGGACCGTGCACGGGCTCGCCGAGCTGGTCGGGGTGCCGTTCGAGGAGGTCACCTACGTCGCCGCCGGCGTCAACCACCAGGCGTGGGTGCTGCGGTTCGAGCACCGGGGGAGCGACCTCTACCCGCGGCTGGCCGAGCTGGCCGAGACCGACGCGCAGCTGCGGCGGCGCGTCCGGTTCGACATGTTCCGGCGCCTGGGCTACTACCCGACGGAGACCAGCGAGCACTCCGCCGAGTACGTCCCGTGGTACCTCGGGCACGACACCGAGGTCGAGCGGCTGCGGCTGCCGATCGGCGCCTACCTCGACATCGTCGCGGAGAACGAAGCCGAGTACGAGAAGACCCGGCACGCCATCGCGGCCGACGAGCCGCTGCCCGTCGAGGGCACGAACGAGTACGCGCCGCAGATCGTCCACAGCCTGGTCACCGGCACGCCGCGGACGGTGTACGGCAACGTCGTCAACCGCGGCCTGATCGAGAACCTGCCGGCCGGCGGGGTGGTCGAGGTGCCGTGCCTGGCCGACGGCACCGGCGTCCGGCCGACCCGGATCGGCGCGCTGCCGCCGCAGCTCGCCGCGCTCAACCGGACGTACCTGAGCATGAACGACCTGGTCGTCCGCGCGGCGGTCGAGGACGACCCGCGGCACATCCGCCACGCCGCGATGACCGACCCGGCCACGGCGGCCGCGCTGCCGGTCGAGCGAATCTTCCAGCTGTGCGACGACCTGGTCCGCGCGCACGGCGACCGGCTCCAGCCGGGCCTGCGCGCGGTCCTCGGCAGTTGAGCGTGCCCGCCCGGTGAGGCGTAGGGTGTGGGCTCGTTCCGCGGTTCAACCAGCAGCCGTCGCCCAGTGTTCGCACTCAGCCCGCGGAGGTTGCCGCCCATGCTCGGTGAGCACGACGGCGACAGCCCGACTTCGCCCCGGTTCTCGCTCGACATCGGTGACGCGCGGCCGTGGTGGGCCCGCGACGAGCCGCCGGAGGTGATCGCCGGGCGCTACGAGGTCGGCGGCCTGATCGGCACCGGCGGCACCGCCCGCGTCTACCAGGCCTACGACCAGCGGCTGCGCCGCGACGTCGCGATCAAGGTGTACGACCGGGGCGCGGTGGCCGTCGAGCGGCTGCGCCGGGCCCGCGAGAAGACGATCCAGGCGAGCATCGACCACCCCCGCGTCGTGGCCCTGTTCGACAGCGGCACCGACGGCGACCGGCCGTACCTGGTGATGCAGCTGGTGCACGGGGAGAACCTCGCACAACGCCTGCTCGCCGGCCCGCTGCCGGCCGCGGAGGTGACCGAGCTGGCCGCTCGGCTCGCCGACGCGCTGGCCCACGTCCACGACCGGCGGATCGTGCACCGGGACCTCAAGCCCGCCAACGTCCTGCTCGGCGGCGACGGCCCGCTGATCACCGACTTCGGCATCGCCCACGAGCTGGAATCGACGCACGTCACCGGGTCCGGCCTGGTGACCGGCACGGCCGCGTACCTGGCCCCGGAGCAGGTGGCCGGCGAGCCGATCGGCCCGGCGGCGGACGTCTACGCGCTGGGTTTGATCCTGCTGGAGTGCCTGACGGGGGAGCGCGAGTTCCCCGGTACGCCCGCGGAGTCGGCGACGGCGCGGCTGAACCGGTCGCCCCGCGTGCCCGCCGGCCTGCCCGCACCGCTGGCCTCCGTGCTGGAGCGGATGACGGCATTGGAACCTGCGCGGCGCCCGACGGCCGCCGAAGTGATGCGGCTGCTGCGGGAGCCGCACGTGCCAACCCTGGCTCCGGTGCCCGTCCGGCGGCGGCGCCGGCTGGCCGCCGCCGGTGGCCTCGCGACGGCGGCCGCGGCGGTGCTGCTGGGCGTGCTGCTGACCCGGCCGGACGCCGCGGCTCCCGATGCCGGCCGGGAGCCTGTCGGCGGCTCGGTCACGCCGGGCAGCCCGGTGCAGCCGCCGCCTTCGGTGCCGGCGACGCTGCCCGCGTCGACGGTGTTGATGGGGTCGCCGCAGGGCGGGGCCTCGGTGACGTCGGAACCGGTGGCCGCGCCGCCGCCCGCGCCGGTGACATCCGGTGCCGCGCACAGCGAGAAAGCCGAGAGTGGCAAGGCGAAGGGCAAGACGCGGGGAAACGGCCCGGTGAAGGGCAAGGGGCAGGGCGGCCCCTGAGCCTTCACGGCTCTGTGCTGCCGAGGGTGGCGAGGCGCGCGGGAAGGGCAAACGGCAGGCGACCCCCCGAGCCGTCACGGCTGCCGCGTCACCCCCACGGCGACCGCGCGCAACAGCGTCGTGAGCTGCTCGCGGAACCGCAGTGCGCTGTGCGCCCACCGCGGTACCTCGTCGTACAGCCGGCGCAGGGTCGGCGACGGCCGGGACAGCTGGAACAGGTAGGCCGCGCAGCTCATCGCCGCCGTCAGGATCGTCCGCGCGCCCTCGGCGTCCAGGCCCTCGCCGGCGTCCGCGAGAGCGGCCGTCATCGCGTCGAAGGATTCCGAAGCCGCGGTCTTGTACCGGCGCGCCCGCTCCAGCCGGACCGCGCCCTCCAAGCTCAGGCCGACGTGCGTCTGCAGGTCGCAGAACAGAGGGAGCGCGTCGAGGGAGCCGGCGACCACGTCGGCGATCTCGAGCGCCGTCAGCCGCCGGCCGCCGAGGTCGCCGATCAGGCGCTCGCGCCACTCCGGCCAGCCCTGCTCCGCCAGCTCGAGCAGCAGCTCTTCGCGGGATTCGAAGTACCGGCGCAGCGCCGACGGGTGCAGGCCGACGCGGTTCGTCACCTCCGTGAGCGTGACCTCGCGCACGCCGCGGTCGGCCGCGAGCTCGCGCGCGGCGGTCAGCAGGGCCGTCTTGCGGACCTCTTTGTCCTGGTCGGAACGGGCGCGCCGGCGGGTCGGGGGCATGCCCCCACGATAACGCAAGCGCTTTGACTTAACTCGGAGCCCGGCGTACGGTCGGTTTAACGCAAAGGCATTGCGTTAACTGAGGAGCTTCCCATGAGTTCAGTGTTTTTCGTGACCGGCTCGTCGCGCGGCCTCGGCCGGCGGATCGCCGAGCGGGCCCTCGCCGCCGGGCACCGCGTCGTCGCCACCGCCCGCGACCCGCGTTCCCTGGCCGACCTCGCGGACCGCTACGGCGACCGCGTCCTTATCGAGCGGCTGGACGTCACCGACGCGGCGGCCGCCGAAGCCGCGATCGCCGCCGGGGTCGCCGCGTTCGGCCGGATCGACGTCGTGGTCAACAACGCCGGCCAGGGCGACCGGGCGTCCCTCGAGGACACTTCCCTCGACGTCTTCCGCCGGCAGGTCGAGACGAACTTCCTCGGCACCGTGTACGTCACCAAAGCCGCGGTCCCGGTGCTGCGCCGGCAGGGCGGCGGCCGGATCATCCAGGTCTCGTCCGTGGGCGGGCGCGTCGGCAGCCCCGGGATGACGGCGTACCAGTCCGCGAAGTGGGCGGTCGGCGGGTTCAGTGAGGCCCTTTCCGCCGAGGTCGCGCCGCTGGGCATCAAGATCACGGTGCTCGAACCGGGCGGGATGCGCACGGACTGGGGCGGCGCGTCGATGGCGACCCCGCCGATCAGCGAGCCGTACGAGGCGACGGTCGGCGCGTCGGCGCGCGCGATGGCGGACTTCGAGAAGCACGCGAACAGCGACCCCGCGAAGGTCGCCGACCTGGTGCTCACGGTCGCGGAGCTCGACGAGCCGCCGCTGCGCCTGCTGGCCGGGAGCGACGCCTACGAGTACGGCCGGGAAGCGTGGCGGCACCGCGTCGAGACGGATGCGAAGTGGGCCCACCTGAGCGCGTCCACCGACGACGCCGAAACCGGCGACGCGTGGCGCCGGCAGCGCGGCAAGAGCCTGCCCGACGTGCGGGCCTGACGACACCGAAGGGTGGTCGGGGGTTCCGGACGGCGGATTGCGGGTAGCCCGGTGGTGTGAGGCTGAGCAGGCCCTGCCTGCGGGACTAGTGAGAGGTGAGCACATGAGCCAGGGCGATGCTCCGGTCGGGCGATCCGTGAAGACGGCGGCGGCCGGCGTACGTGACCTCGCGGCCGAGGCCGCGCGGGTGGGTGCGGCCGCGGCCGCACGGGCGGTGGAGATCACCGACCGGAAGCTGACCGAAGGCGCGGACGAGCTCGCGAAGGTCGGTCGTTCGGCGACCAAGGACTTCGACAAGAGCACCCGGACTTCGCGCCGGGACGTGCGGAAGCACTCGGTCGCGGCCCGCGACGAGGTGCTGAACCGCGCGGTCAAGCTGCGCGACCCGGGCCGCAAGGCGGCTCAGGCGCTGGCGACGGTGGCGGGCTCGGCGAACGAGTCGAACCGCAAGCGCCGCAAGGCGGTGGCCACGGCCAAGCGTGATCTGGCGGTGGCGCTGCAGGAGGCCAAGACGGTGGCGCGCGGAGAGCGCACGCGCCGGGCCCGGTGGCCGTGGCTGGTGGCGTTGGGTGCGGTGGCGGCGGCGATCGTGGCCGTGACGAAGGTGAAGCGGTCCAACCCGTTGGCGGAGGAGAAGCCGGCTCCGGCTCCTACCCCCGCGCCGGCTCCGGTCCCCGCGGACAAGACGGTGACCCCGGCGGACCAGGCGGTCCCGCCGGTCCCGGCGAAGCCGGAGCCCCCGAAGCCGGCCACGTCCAAGCCGGTCAACGGCAACGGCCAGGCGGCCGCGGGCAAGGGCAAGAGCGAGCACAAGTCCCGGTGATCCGGGTCCGGCCGGGGCGCCACCTCGATGGGGGTGGCGCCCCGGCTTTCGCACGCCCGCACGCGGCGGCCGGCGAGCGCGGGATCGACAACGCCATGCGCCGCGCACTGAGGAGGCGGACCGCGGGCAGGCGCTGGCCATCGGCGCGGGATCGGCCACGCCGTGCGCCGGGGAAGCCGGCCGAGGCCGGTACCGGTTGCCGGCGAAGCCGATCAGCTCGTCCGCCGCGGCCGCGAGCGCAGGATCGACCGCGCCGCGCGCCGAGTAACCCGACCGGTCACCTGAGCCGGTCGGCGAGCCACCGGGCAACGCCCTCCAGCAAGTCGTCCTCGACCGGGCGGCGAAGCAGCCCGCGGTAACCGAACACCGTCCCCGCACCATCAGTGCGCCGGAGAAGGTGCGTCAAATCCGGAACCCGCCGGACCTGGGCCCCCGGCACCAGCTTCGCGATCACGTCCAGATCACCCGGATCGACCTGCGCGTCCTTCTCGCCCGTGATCGCCAGAACGGGAACCCGCACCCGGCTCAAATCCGCCCGCGGGTCGTAAGCCAGCTGCTCCCGCCACCACTTGGCGTTGACCCGGACACCGCCGATGCGCGCCGCATCGGTCGTGGTCGCCGACACCCGCGCCAGCTGCTTGGAAGCCGCGCGACGCAGCACCGGCAGCAGCGGGCGGACCAGCCGCGGCATCGCCGCCGCGAGGCGGCCACCCTGCCACCGCACCGCCGCCTCGCCGGGACGCGCGTACCCCGCCAGCAACACCGCGGCCGCGGTGGGGACGTGCGCCGCCAGCCACATCGCGTGGACCGCGCCTTCGCTGTGTCCCAGCACCCCCACCGAGCGGACCTGCGGGTGCGCGCGCAACGCCTGCAGTGCCGCCGCCGCGTCGGCGCGGTTGTCCAAGAACCCCACCGTGTGCCAGTCGCCCGGGGTGGCTCCCACGCCACGACGGTCGTAGCGCAGGGAAGCGATGCCGTGCCGGGCCAGCGTCGCCGCCAGCGGACGTCCCAGGTCCATCCGCAGCCGGCCGGCGTTGGAGTCGCGGTCGAGCTTGCCGGAGCCCGGGAGGCACAGCACCGCGGGGTGCGGGCCCGGCCCGGTGGGCAGGGTGAGCGTGCCCGCGAGCGCCACGCCGTCCGCGGCCGGTGCCGTCAGTTCGATCTCCCTCGCCACCGTGGTCTCCGTCCCGATCATCGCCGACCTCCATCGTTATCAGTTTTGATAAAGGTATCAGCTTGGGTAATGATGTGTCCATGACGACGCTCGACCTGCTGCTGCACCCGGTCCGCCTCCGGATCCTGCGCACGTTCCTGGACGGCCACCCCGCCACGACCGCGCAGCTGCGCGAGCGGCTGCCGGACGTCCCGCCGGCGACGATGTACCGGCACGTCGCGGCGCTGGCGGCCGCCGGAGTGCTCGAGGTCCTCGACGAGAAACGCGTCCGCGGCGCGGTCGAGCGCACCTACCGGGTGTCGTGGCAGCACACCGAAATCGCCCCCGAGGTCCGCGCCACGATGACCACCGAAGACCACCGGCGCGCGTTCACCGCGTTCGTCGGCGGCCTGCTGGCCGACTTCGACCGGTACCTCGCCGGCGCGGCACCCGACCCGGCCGCCGACGGCGTCACCTACCAGCAGGCCGCGGTGTGGCTGACCGAAACCGAGATGGCCGAGCTCGTGGCCGAGATCCACGCGGCCGTCGCGGCGCGGATGGGCCGGGACGCCGGCGACGGCCGCACCCGCCGGATGATCAGCCTGGTCGGCGTCCCCGCCGAAGCCTGAGCGGCGTGCGTCACCCCGCGGCGCTGACCAGCCCGGTCCGGTAGGCCAGCACCACGGCCTGCACCCGGTCCCGCAGGTCCAGCTTGGTGAGGATCCGCGAAACGTACGTCTTCACCGTCTCGACGCCCAGCACCAGTTCGGCCGCGATCTCGGCGTTCGACAGGCCGCCCGCGATCAGCTTCAGCACCTCCAGCTCGCGCGGTGCGAGCCGGTCCAGCGGCCCGCCGGTGGGCGTCACCGGCTGGACGCGGTCGGCGTAGCGGCCGATCAGCGTCCGGGTCACCGCGGGGGAAAGCAGCGATTCGCCGCGGGCGACCGTGCGGACGCCGTCGGCGAGCTCGTCCAGGGGAGCGTCCTTGAGCAGGAACCCGCTCGCGCCGGCCCGCAACGCGTCGTAGACGTACTGGCCGACGTTGAACGTCGTGACCACCAGGACCTTCGCGGGCTTCACCGCCTGGGGACCGGCGACGCGGCGGGTCACCTCGATCCCGTCCAGCAGCGGCAGCTGGATGTCCATCACGACGACGTCGGGGCGCAGCCGGCCGATCTCGGTGAGCGCGTCGCGGCCGTTTTCGGCCTGCCCCACCACTTCCATGTCTGGCTGGGCGCCCAGCACGGCCACGTACCCCGCGCGGATGAGCTGCTGGTCTTCGCAGATCAGCACCCGGATCGGGCCGTCGGTCATCGTCCGCTCCGCACCGGCGGGCCGGCCACGGGGAACTGCGCGCTGACGCGGAACCCGTCCGCCGAAGGCCCGGCGGCGAACCGGCCGCCGAGCGCGTCGACCCGCTCGCGCAGCCCGGCCAGCCCGCGTCCGCCGGAGCCGAGCTCGCCGGGCTCGGTCGCCGGACCCCGGGTGGTCACCTCGATTTCGAGGAGGTCGGCACCGTAGCCGACGCGCACGGTCGCGGGCCGCCCGGCGGCGTGCTTGGCGGCGTTGGTCAGCGCTTCCTGCACGATCCGGTAGGCGGTGAGCTCGGTTTCCGCGGGGAGCTCGGGGCGTTCGCCCGCTTCGACGAGGTCGACCACGCGGCCCGGTTGCTCGACGAGCCCGGGCAGGGCGCTCAGACCCGGCGTGCGCGCGCCGGTCGCTTCGAGCACGCCGAGCAGGAACCGGAGTTCGGTGAGCGCCTCGCGGCCCGAGCCGGTGATGGCGGCGAACACTTCGGGGGCGGTGCCGGGCGGGAGGTACTGCGCGGCGTCGGCCTGGACCACCATGGCCGTCACGTGGTGGGTGACGACGTCGTGCAGTTCACGGGCGAGCCGCGCGCGTTCGTCCGCCGCCGCGGCACGGGCGGTGAGCCGCCGGCGTTCGGCCTCCTGCCGCCTTCGCTGCCGCACCAAGGCACCCAGCGCCCAGAACAGGGCCAGCACCACGTAGTAGACGACGTAGGTCAGCAAGTCCGTCGGCGACCCGCGCAAGGCGACCAGGACCGCGAAAGCCACGTACCCCACCGACACTGCCGCGGGCAGCGCGCGGCGGAACCGTTCTTCCCGCGCCCCGGCCGAATAGAGCGCGAAGTACAGGGCGAGGCTGCCGAACGTGGGGGAGTGGGCGAGGACTTCGTGCGTCCCGAAGCAGAGCGCGATGATCGCGAGGGTGAGCGCGGGCCACCGGCTGCGCACCGCCAGCGGGAGCGTCTGCCCGAGGACCAGCAGCGCCGCCGCCAAACCGCCGTCGTGCCGGGGCAGATCGCCGAACTGGGCGCCGACCATGGCGAGCTGCGGCACGAACGCGGCGGCGGTGACGGCCGCGGCCAAGGCCCCGTCCCGGACCTCCGGGGTGACGTTCGCCCAACGGTCGCGCAGACCTCCCGGCTTCGGCATGGCCGGGAGCCTAGCGACTCCCGGCCCCGGCCGGGCCGTCAGTGCACGGCGACGTCCGTGCAGTCGAGGTCCCGCTCCGGCAGCCGCCCGGTGTCGAGGAAGCTCACGGTCGCGTTGTCGGCGCAGGCCGAACCCTCGTGGTAGACGTAGTGCCCGCCGTTGCCGACGCCGACGAAAGCGGCGCGGTCGCCCAGGATCCGGCGCAGTCCCGTGCCGGAGTCCCACGTCGTGGCGTGGTCGCGGCGGTTCTGCAGGATCAGCGTGTTGCGCGGGCCGTTGTTCGTCACGGCGACCGGCTTTTCCACCGGCTGCGGCCAGAACGCGCACGGCCAGATGTTCGCCGGCATGCCCGCGGTCAGCGGCCAGGCCTTGCGGTCGGCGGCGGTCGCCTTCGCGTAGCCGGCGACGTCGTGGGACCACTCGGCGTCCCCGCAGGTGAGCGCCAGGAACATGGTCGCCTGGTTGTCCGCGGGCACGCCCGGGGCGGCCGGGGAATCGGCGAAAACCTGCTTGAGCACCTGGCCGTCGGCTTCGGTGAGGTGGCCGTCGGCGAGGTCGGCGGCAGCCTTCCACACCTGGGCGAGCACCGGCAGGGTGTCGTTGTGCAGCAGCAAGGCGTAGGTGACGCCGCGCAGCAGCGCCCCGTTCACCGACTGCGGCGTGCCGGGCACCGGAGCGGGCTGGTGGTCGAGCCGGTCGGCGAGCGCGAGGTAGGTCCGGGTGACGTCGGCGGGGGTGGCGCCGAGCCCGAGGGTGGCGTTCTGCGCGGCGGCGACGGCGGCCGCGTCGGGGAACCGTTCGGCCATGCCCTTTCCCCAGCTCTGCGCCTCACCGGCCCAGACGTGCGCGGGATCGACGTTGCCTTCGAGGATCACCCGGTCGGCCCGGTCCGGGTAGAGCGCGTTGTAGACGGCGCCGAGGTAGGTGCCGTAGGACTGGCCCCAGTAGGAGATCTTGGCTTCGCCGAGGGCTTCGCGGACGCGGTCGAGGTCGCGGGCGGTGTTGGCGGTGGTGAAGTAACGCAGGTTGTCCCCGGCCTTGGCGGCGCACTTTTCGGCGGTGGCGCGGGCGGCCCGGACGTTCGCGTCGATCGAGCCGTCGGCGGCGGGGTAGGGGAAAAGGCCCGCGACACCCGGGTTTTCGAGGCCGCAGCTCTGCGGGGTACTCGTCCCGACGCCGCGCGGGTCGAAGCCGATCAGGTCGTAGCCGTCCAGGACGGGCTTGGGCAACGTCGGCGCCATCGCACTGGGCGTGTCGAGCCCCGGCAACGCGGGACCGCCGGGGTTCAGCAGCAGGACGCCGTGGCGCTTCGCCGGATCGGCGGCGCTCAACCGGGAAATGACGACCTCGATCGACGTGCCGTCCGGCCGGCCGTAGTCGAGCGGGACCTTCACCTTCGCGCAGGTGACCCGCGGATCCCGCGTCGTGCCGGGCGCCGCCGCCGGGCACGGCCCCCAGGCGAGGGCCGCGGCCGGCGGCGGGCCGGCCGGGGTGTCTTCGTCGTCCGCGCTGTCACAAGCGGCCGCGCCGAAGACGGTCAGCGTGGTGACCGCCACGGCCGCGGTGAATAGCCGGCCCCGTGTCTTGTGCATGGTGCTCGCCCTCCGATTTCCGGCACCGGCGGGCGTTTCCGCTCCGCCGGCGCGTTGACGGCGACGAAGCTATCGGGACCGGGAGGGCGAAGGCGTCACCCCGGAGCGAGCAGAACGGGTAGCTCGCCCGGGGGACAACCGCGCCTCAGGAGGCGCTGCAGCTGACGCTGGGCCAGTTGCGGTTTCCGTTGTGCATGATGGTGACGCCCCAGTTGTTGCCGTTCCCGTTGGGCGTCGCGACCAGCACCTGGCTGCTGGGCCAGGTCGCGTTGACGTTCCAGGTGGCGCTGATCCGCGCGGGACTCGGCACGGTCATGGTGACCGTCCACGAACTGGCGCCGCTGACCGAGACGTTGAGGTTGTACCGGTCGCTCCACGACTGCCCGGCCGACAGCGACGCGGTGCAGCTCCCGCCGCCCGGTGTGGTCGGAGTCGTCGGTGTCGTCGTCGGATTCGTCGGTGTGGTGGTGGGTGTCGTGGTCGTCCCGCCGCCGGAGTTGAGGACGTTGAGCACCGAGTTGTAGGCGGCCTTCTTGTTCCCGTTGCCGTCGAACAGCAGCGGGCTCTCGCTGGAGCGCCAGGAGTCGCTGTCCCGCACGCCCCACACGGTGATGCCCACGCAGCGCGCGACGTTCATGCACGCCTGCGTCAGCGCCGCGTACTGCGACGTGGACGCGTTCGTGACGTCGACCTCGGTGAGTGCGACGTCGACGCCGAGTGCGGCGAAGCTGGAGATCGTCGTCTGCAGGTTGCTCGGGACGGAGCTGCCGCCGGTGAAGTGGGCCTGCAGGCCGACGCAGTCGATCGGGACGCCGCGGGACTTGAAGTCCCGCACCATGTTGTAGACGCCCTGGGTCTTGCCGTAGTTCCAGTTGTCGATGTTGTAGTCGTTGTAGCAGAGCTTGGTCGACGGGTCGGCCGCGCGGGCGGTCTTGAAGGCGACTTCGATCCAGTCGTTGCCGGTGCTCTGCAGGTTGGACGAGCGGCGGCTGCCGTCTTCGTTGAACGCCTCGTTGACCACGTCCCAGTAGGCGAGTTTGCCTTGGTAGTGGGCCATCACCTTCTGGATGTGGTTGATCATGGCGTTGCGCAGGGAGCTGCCGCCCATGTTCTGCATCCAGCCGGGTTGCTGGGCGTGCCAGGCGAGGGTGTGGCCGCGGACCTGGGCGCCGTGCCCGACCGCCCAGTTGTAGATCTGGTCGCCCGAGGAGAAGTTGAACTGGTTCTGGTTGGGCTCGGTCGCGTCCGGCTTCATCTCGTTCTCGGGCGTGACCATGTTGAATTCGCGCGCGGCGATCGTGGTGTAGGCCGAGTTGCCGAGTTTGCTCGCGGCGATCGCGGTGCCGAAGTACCGCCCCGACTGCGCGGCGGCCGCCCCGAGGGTGCTGGCGGCGGCATCGGCGCCAGGGGCGGTTACCAGGACGGCGGCCGTCGCGGCGACGGTGGCCACTCCGGCCAGGGCCCGGGTGGCGGGTGATCGCCACCATCTGCTGCGCGAACTTCCTGCCATGGGTGGTCTCCTCAACGGCACGCATCGACGATGTTGCTTACCGTCAGCAGAAGAACACGGTCCCTCGTCGCGCCGCAAAGAGTTTCGATCGACTTTCGAACCCACGTACCCGAGCGGACGGCTCGGCAAGTGCCGCCCTTACCGGCGCCGCGCGTCGTCCAGGCGACGAGCCTCGGCCGCCTGCTCGAACGGTGTGTCGCCCGCCGGGTGGCGGTCGCCCAGGCCGGCGAACAACTCGGCCACCTTGACGGAGTCGTGGTGGGACGCGCGTTCGGCCAGCGCGGGGTCCGTGGCGGCCAGCACCTGGCGGAACCGGAGTTCGGCGAGGGGGCCGAGCCGGTCGTAGATCTGGAGGAACACCTTCTGGGCCCCGTCGCGGGCCCAGCCGGCGGGCAGCAGGCCGGCGGGCAGGTCGGGGTCGGTCTCCGGGAACCGGCGCCAGTCCACCCGCAGCTCGGTGCGCGTGCGCAACGCCTGCGCCGGGCTGATCAGGCCGGCGTCGAGGCCGGTGAGCACCTGTTCGTAGCGCTCGACGAAACTCTCGTACTCGGCGGCGAGGGGGCCGAGGTCGAACGCCGTGACCGCCGGCGCCGGTCCGGGGACCTCGGTGGCGCGGAAGACCGTGGCGCTGCCGAGGCCGAGTTCGTCCAGCGCCGTCAGCGCCGGGGCGGCGAGGTCGTGCGGGCTGATCCACACGCCGTCGTAGAGCGCGGCGAACCGCAGGACCCGCAGCCGCGAGCGCAGCGCGGTGCGCAGCCCGCGATCCTGCTCCGGCACGGAGAAGGTGACCACCGTCCACTGCCCGTCCCACTCGGGCGCGGTCGTGCCGAAGGTCAGCATCCGGTGCGTGCGCTCGATGATCACCTCGGACGTGCGGGCGGGGATGCCGTACGCCGTCGTCCGCCCGCTGCGCGACACGGTGAGCAGGCCGCGGGCCGCCAGCCGGCGGATCGCCGCCCGGGCGCTCGCCGGGCTGATGTCGAACTCGCCGAGCAGCTCGACCAGCGCGGCCGACGGGATGTGCTCGTCGCGCCAGTACCAGAAGTCGCCGAGCAAGGACGTCAGCAGCAGCTGCGGTTCGGCTCCCTGCTGTGCGCGGGGCAGCGGGCCCGTCATCGCGCGCTCACCGCCGGTGTCCATGGCCTCCATGGTGGCAGTGCGGTCCGGCCGGGCGCATCGAGGGGTTGAATCACGCGACACATCATGCGACGATCGGCACCCGATTAGCAACCTATTGCCTTCCGCAGGAAGTAACCGACATGGGTTTCTCACTTCGCCAATGGCGTCGAAGCACGCTCGCCGCGGTCGCCGCGGGACTCGCGCTGGCCGGGTGCACGGTCGACGACGGCGCGGCCTCCGCCCCCACGGCCGCGGCTCTCACGACCGACCAGGCCCTGCACGACCAGCTGCCGCAGGCGGTCAAGGACTCGGGTGTCCTCCGGTTCGCCGGCGACTCGCACCCGCCCTACCGCACCGTCGGCCCGGACGGCAAGACGGTGACCGGCATCGACCACGACTTCCAGCAGGCGCTCGGCCAGCTCTTGGGCGTGCGCACCGAAACCACGATCGTCAGCGGGCTGCCGGCCGCGCTGCAGGGCATGCTCAGCGGCCGCTACGAGGCCTTCAACGGGCCGGTCAAGGTCACCGCCGAACGCGAGAAGCAGTTCGACACCGTCACCTGGATGACCACCCGCACCGCCTACGTGATCCCGGAAGGGTCCGCCGCCGGGATCGCGAAGACGGACGACCTGTGCGGCAAGCGCGTCGCCGTGGTCACCGCCAGCGTCGTCGAGGAGCAGCTCGCCAAGCTGTCCGCGTTCTGCGAACGTTCGCGCAAGACCGCCGTGCAGGTGGTCGGGCTCGACGACACGAACGCCACCCTGCTGGCCGCGAAGTCCGGCCGCGCCGAGGCCGCCGGCATGACCCAGGCCGCCGCGATCGACGTGACCACCCAGCAGAAGGGGCAGTACGCCTACGTCACGCAGACCGAGGAACAGGGCGCCACCAAGGACAACCTCGCGCTCTACACGCCGAAGGCCGGCAAGCTCGGCCCGGTCCTGCAGAAGGCGTTCGAGGAGCTGTTCCGCAACGGCACCTACGCGCGGATCATGCAGCAGTGGGGGCTGGAGGACGTCACGGTCCCGGCGCCGATCTTCGACGCGGCGTCGGCGAAATGACCGCCGTGTCCACTGTGGAGGAACCGGCGGCGGTCCGCGACGACGTCGCCGGCGCCCGCGGCCGGTTCCGCCCGCTGCGCTGGCTGTTCGTGCTCGTGCTGGTGGTGCTGGCCGCGCAGCTGGTCGTCTTCCTGGCCGGCAACTCCCGGTTCCAGTGGGACGTCGTCGCGAAGTACCTGTTCGAAAAGAGCGTCCTGGCGGGCCTGGGCACCACGGTGCTGCTCGCGGTCGCGGCGATGGTCCTCGGCTCGCTCGCCGGCGGGGTGGTCGCGGCGATGCAGCTGAGCGGGTTCGGGCCCGCCCGGTGGGTCGCGACGCTCTGGGTCGGGCTCTTCCGCGGCATCCCGCCGCTGGTGCAGCTGATCTTCTGGTTCAACCTCGCCTACCTGCTGCCCAGGCTGTCGCTCGGCGTCCCGTTCGGCCCGGTCTTCGGGACGTGGGACGCCAACAGCGTCATCACGCCGCTGACCGCCGCGGTGCTCGGCCTGTCGCTCGTGGAATCGGCCTACCTGGCGGAGATCTTCCGCGCCGGGGTGTCGTCGGTCGACCCCGGCCAGCGCGACGCGGCCCGCGCGATGGGCTACCCGCCGGGCCAGACGCTGCTGCGGATCGTGCTGCCGCAGGCGATGCGGGTGATCATCCCGCCCGCGGGCAGCCAGTTCATCAACGTGCTCAAGGGCACCGCGCTCGTGTCGGTCATCGCGATGTCGGACCTGCTGCACTCGGTGCAGGTCGTCTACAACCGCACCTACGAGATCGTGCCGATGCTGCTGGTCGCCTGCTTCTGGTACCTCGTCGTGGTCACCGCCCTGACGGCCGGGCAACGCCGGCTGGAGCGCCGGTTCTCCCGCGGCCACCGGAGCGCCCGATGAGCGCGCCGGTGCTGCGGATCAGCGACGTCCGCAAGGAGTTCGGCGCGGTGACCGCGCTGGGCGGGGTCAGCCTCGACGTGCACGAGGGCGAGGCGGTCGTGGTGATCGGGCCGTCCGGGTCGGGCAAGTCGACGCTCGTGCGCTGCGCCCACCAGCTCGAACCGATCGACGGCGGCGCGATGTACCTCGACGGCGAGCTGCTGGGCCACCGCCGCTCGCCGGCCGGCCTGCGGCCGCTGACCGAGCGGCGGATCGCCGCCCAGCGGCGCCGGATGAGCATGGTCTTCCAGCAGTTCAACCTGTTCCCGCAGTTCACCGTGCTGCGCAACGTGACCGATGCGGCCGTCCGCGTGCACGGCCGCGATCGGTCCACTGTGGAGCGAGAGGCGCGGGAACTGCTGGAGCGCATCGGCCTGGCCGGGCGGGAGGACCACTACCCGCGCCAGCTGTCGGGCGGGCAGCAGCAGCGCGTCGCCATCGCCCGCGCGGTGCTGGTCCGGCCGCGGATCATGCTGTTCGACGAACCGACCAGCGCCCTCGACCCGGAGCTGGTCGACGAGGTCCTGGCCGTGCTCCGGAGCCTCGCCGCGGCGGGCACGACGATGGTCGTGGTCACCCACGAAATGACCTTCGCCCGCGAGGTGGCCGACCGGTGCGTGTTCATGGAAGCGGGCCGGATCGTCGAGGAGGGCCCGCCCGCCGAGCTGTTCACCCGGCCGCGGACCGACCGGCTGCGTGCCTTCCTGTCCCGCCATCTGTCCGAAAAGGAGGGTGTTTCGTGATCACTGTCGGCGCCGTCGGCGACCTCATCCTGGACGAGCCCGACCCGGAGTTCTTCCTCGCCCCGGCCGCGCCGGTGCTGAAGGGGATGGACCTGGCGATCGGGCACATCGAAGTCCCGCACTCGACCACGGCGGTCCAGCACAGCACCGACGTCCCGGCACCACCGGCGGACCCCGCGGCGCTGAAAGCGGTGGCCGAGGCCGGGTTCGACGTCGTCACGCTGGCGGGCAACCACGTGCTCGACGCCGGGGACGGCGGGCTGGCCGACACCATCGCCTACTCCCGCGCGGCGGGCCTGCGGACGGCGGGGGCGGGGGCGGACCTCGGGCGCGCCCGGCGTCCGGCGATCGTGGAGCGCGGCGGCCTGCGCATCGGTGTGCTGTCGTACAACTGCGTCGGCCCCCGCGAGTCCTGGGCCACCTCCCGCAAACCCGGCTGCGCGTACGTCCACGTGCTGACCCACTACGAGCTGGACCACGCGAGCCCGGGCGGCCCGCCGAAGATCTACACCTTCGCCGACCCGGACAGCCTGGCGGCGATGGCCGAGGACGTCCGCCGCCTGCGCGCCGACGCCGACGTCGTGCTCGTGTCGCTGCACAAGGGCGTCGGGCACACGCCGATGGTGGTCGCGATGTACGAGAGCCCGGTCGCGCGCGCGGCGATCGACGCCGGCGCGGACGCCGTGTTCTCCCACCACCCGCACATCATGCGCGGCATCGAAGTCCACAGAGGACGTCCCATTTTCCACGGGCTCGGCAACTTCGTCACCGTCACCCACGCCCTGACGCCGGGAGCGGCCGTCGGCGCGGACGAACTGCGCGCGTGGGCCGAGCGCCGGACGAAGCTGTACGGCTTCGCGCCGGACCCGGACCTGCCGTTCTTCCCGTTCCACCCCGAAAGCCGCAACACCGCCATCGCCTTCTGCCGCTTCGACGAGACCGGGCTGCACGAGGCCGGGTTCGTGCCCTGCTGGATCGACGACCAGGGCCGTCCGGTGCCGGTCGGCGGGACACCGGAAGGCGAGGCCGTGACGAAGTACGTCGAGGACATCACCCGCGGCGCGAACCTCAACGGCCGGTTCACCGCCCGCGGCACCGAAGTGCTCGTCGATCTCTCCGAGGGAGCAACTCCATGACCGACCAGCCCTTGGCCGGCCGCACCGTCATCGACCTGACCACCGCGCTCGCCGGCCCCTACGCGACGCTCCTGCTCGCCGGGCTCGGGGCCACCGTCATCAAGGTCGAAAACCCGGCCACCGGCGGGGATTCCTCGCGCAACAACGCGCCCTACGTCGGCCGCGACGGGCTGAACCTCGCCCGCCGGCACGAGGACGACCTCTCGGTGTCGATGCTGCTGCGCGGCCGCAACAAGCTCAGCGTCACCCTCGACCTGAAGAACCCGCGGTCCCGCGCGGTGTTCACCGACCTCGTCCGCGACGCCGACGTGCTGGTCGAGAACTACAGCCCCGGTGTCACCGACCGGCTCGGCATCTCCTACGACCACGTCCGCGAGATCAACCCGCGGCTCGTCTACACCTCGATCAGCGGGTTCGGCGCCCAGGGCGGTCCCGGTTCGGGCAAGGCGATGGACTCGATCATCCAGGCGCTGAGCGGCGTGATGATGACCGCCGGCGAGCCCGACGAAGGCCCGGTCCGCTTCGGCCTGCCGATCGGCGACCTCCTCGCGCCGCTGTTCGCGGTGGTCGGCACGGTGTCCGCGCTGCTGCAGGCCGAGCACACCGGCGAAGGACAGCGTGTCGACGTGTCGATGCTCGGCGCGTTGACCTCGCTGGTCGCGTGCGAGCCCTTCGACGCCTTCGACGCGGTCGGCCTGTCGCAGCGCACCGGGTCGATGGTGCCGCGGCTGGCGCCGTTCGGGATCCTGCCGGCGCTCGACGGCTACGTGGCCCTCTGCGCGCCGACCGACGCGTTCGCCCACGGCGTCCTGCGCGCGATCGGCCGGCCGGAACTGGCCGGGGACGACCGCTACCGCACGCGCGACCAGCGCGTCCGCGCGGCCGACGAACTGCACGGACTGATCCGCGAGTGGTGCCGGGAACGGCCACTGGCCGAGATCCTCGCCGCGTTCACCGCCGAAGGCGTGCCGGCCGCCGAGGTGCGCGAACCGCGGGACGCGGTCCGGGATCCGCTGGTCCTGGCCCGGGAAGAGGTCGTGCCGCTGCGGCACCCGCGCCACGGCGACGTCGCCGACCTGGCCGGGACCGGGGTGCCGATCCGCTTCTCCGCCGCCCGCGTGGCCCTCGACCGGCCCGCGCCCGGACTCGGGGAGCACAACGAGCACGTCTACCGCGAACTGCTCGGCTACACCGAAGAGCAGCTGGCGGAACTGGTGTCGGAGGCGGTGATTTGAGCACCGTCGGGTACGTCGGAGCCGACGTCCCGGTCGAGCTGATCACCGCGGCGGGCCTGCGGCCGCTGCGGCTGACCGGGACGCCGGGTGGGGACGCCACGCTCGGCGACCGCTACCTCGGCCGCGGGGTGGACCCGGTCGCCCGGTCGATCCTGACGCGGATCCTCACCGGCGCGTACGGCCCGCTCGAAGCCATCGTCGTCTCCCGCGACTGCGAAGCGTCCCTGCGGCTGTTCTACGCCCTGCGGGAGCTGCACCGGGTCGAGCCGGCGCTGGGACTACCGCCGGTGCGCCTGGTCGACGTCCTGCACCTGCCGCACCACACGACCACCCGGTACGTCCACGCGAAGATCGCGCAGCTGCGCGAGTGGCTGGGCCGCTGGCGGCCGATCGGCGACGACGATCTCGCCGCGGCCATCACCGCGCACGACACCCTGCGCCGGTCGCTCGCCCGGCTCGCCGGCCTGCGCCGGGCGAACCGGCTGAGCGGCACCCGGTTCCTCGAGATCGTCGCCGGGACCACCGCGCTGCCGGTCGCCGACGCCATCGCGCTCGTCGACGGCGTGTCCGCCGATCCGCGCGAGACCGAAGGGGTGCGGTTGTTCCTCACCGGGAGCTCTCACGACGGCCCGGGCGTGTACGAAACGCTGGAGCGCCACGGTTTCCTGGTCGTGGGGGAGGACCACGACTGGGGTGAGCTGCTGTTCGCCCGCACCTGCGCGGCGCCGACGGAACTCGCGCTGGCCGAGCGCTACCAGCACAACGGCCCTTCCGCGCCGCGCGCGTCGATCCGGCAGCGCGCCGCGCACACCGCCGAGGCCGCCCGCGCGTGCGGTGCGGAGGTTCTCCTGTCCTACGCCCGCGTCCACGACGACGCGCCGCCGTGGGACTTCCCGGAGCAGCGGGCCGCCACCGGCATGCGAGCGGTCCTGGCGGAGCGCCAGCCGTACGGCGAGCTGACCGGCGACGTCCTGGAAGCACTCCGCCCGGTCGGGGTCACGCGATGACGGCACGGCTGGCGTCCGCGACCACGGCGACCACCTACCAGCGCGAATGGTTCGCCCGGCTGCGGGCCGAGGACGGCCCGCTCGCCCTGGTCAACGCGGACGCGCCGCAGGAGATCTTCCGCGCGATGGGCATCCCGTACGTGGTCAACCAGTGGTGGGCCTCGATCGTCGCGGCGAAGCGCCAGACCCAGCGCTACCTCGGCCTGCTGCGGGAGCGCGGCTACCCCGACTACGTCGAGCAGTACAGCGCCACCTCGCTGGCGTCGGTGTTCGAGGACGACCCCGCCCAGGCGCCGTGGGGCGGGCTGCCGACGCCGTCGATCGTGCTCGGCGAGACCACCGGCGACGCGTCCCGCAAGATCTTCGACGTCTGGGACGCGCAACCCGGTGTCACCTACTACGCCTTGGAAAGCGCGGCGGAGAACGCGGTCCCGGAGCGGTGGTGGGAGCTGATGCCGCACCGCTGGGAGGAGGCCATCGGCAGCGACCGGCTGGACCTGCTGACCGGCGAGCTGACCGGGCTCATCCGGTTCCTCGAGCAGACCACCGGCCGCGTGTTCTCCGAGACGCGCTTCCGCGAGGTCCTGGACCTGGTCAACGAGCAGCAGGAGTGGAACCGCCGCACCCGCGACCTGATCGCCGCGGCCCGGCCGTGCCCGATCGCCGTCACCGACGGGATTCCCAGCGTCATGGTGCCGCAGTGGCACCGGGGCACCGAATGGGCGCGCGACGCCGCCCGCGCGTTCCACGACGAAGTGCGCACGCGGATCGACGACGGTGTCGCCGAGTGCCCGGACGAGCGGCTGCGGCTGATGTGGATCGGCCGCGGGCTGTGGTTCGACCTCGAGTTCTACCGGCGGTTCCAGCGATCGCACGGCGCGGTCTTCGTGTGGTCGATGTACCTCGCCATCGCCGCGGACGGCTATCTGCGGTACGGCGACGACCCGTTGCGCGCCCTGGCCGCCCGCTTCGCCGCCTTCGGCGACCAGCTGTACACCCCGCCGTGGTCGGCGGAGTGGTACGTCAAGGAAGCACGGCACCACGGCGTCGACGGGGTGGTGCACCTGGTGTCCGACGACGCCCGCGGCAGCTACTTCACCACCCGCGCCCTGCGCGCGGCGGGCATCCCGGTGCTCGAACTGCACGCCGACAACGTGGACGCCCGCACGGGCGGCGACCTGGACACGCGGATGGCCGCGTGGCTCGACGGACTGACCTGACCGCCTGAGAAAGGACCTCGATGAGATCCCCACTTCGCCGGCGAAGCCGAAGTGCGCTCCTCGTGACCGCCGTCCTCGGGCTGACCGCCACCGGGTGCACGGTCGGCGCCGGTTCCCCCGGCCTGGCCACCGGAACGAACCTCCCGGTGGTGCGGTCCCTGCACGAAGCGCTGCCGCAGCCGATCGAGGACGCCGGCGAAATCCGATTCGCCGGCGACTCCCACCCGCCGTACCGCACCGTCGCGCCGGACGGCACGGTCACCGGGATCGACGCCGACTTCCAGGCCGCGATCGGCCAGGTGCTCGGCGTCCGCACCCGGACCGTCGTCGTCGCCGGGCTCCCGGCCGCGCTGCAGGGCATGCAGGCCGGCCGGTACGACGCGTTCAACGGCCCGGTCAAGGCGACCGCCGAACGCGAGAAGCAGTTCGACACGATCACCTGGATGACCACCCGCACCGCGTACGTGTTCCCCGCGGACTCGACGGCCGGGATCGCGCGGGTCGAAGACCTCTGCGGCAAGCGCATCGCGGTGGTGACCGCGAGCGTCGTCGAAGAGCAGCTGAACAAGCTGTCCCGGTTCTGCACGGACAGCAAGCGCAAGGCGACGCGGACCGTCGGCCTCGACGACACGAACGCCACGTTGCTGGCCACCCGCTCGGGGCGCGCGGACGCCGCGGGGATGACCGAGGCCGCGGCGATCGACGTGACCCAGCGCCAAGGCGGGAACAAGTACGTGACCCAGACCGAAGCGCAGGGGGCGACCAAGGACGACCTGGCGTTGTACGTCCCCAAGTCGTCCGGCTTGGGACCGGTGCTGCAGCAGGTGTTCGAGGAGCTGTTCGAGAACGGCACGTACGTCGGGATCATGTCCCGCTGGGGGCTCACCCAGGTCGCGGTGCCGAAACCGGTCTTCAACGCCGCCACCCCGAGGTGAAAGGACGTTCGATGGGACACGCCTGGCTCAAGCCCGCTCTGGTCGCCGCCGTGACCGTCCTCGTCGCGGTGACCGCCGCGACGGTGCCCGGTGCCCCCGAGGCGGAGGTCGCGGCCCCGCCCGCGCCGCCCGCGGCCTCGGTGTTCCACCCGGTGGTCCGCGAACCCGCCGCCCGGACGGGGGACTACGCCGCCGAGTACACCGTCTACCGGCCAGCCGACCCGGACCGGTCGCGCGGGCGCCTGCCGGTCGTGGTGTTCGGCAACGGCGCGTGCCGGCACACGAGCAACGACGAGCTGCTCACCCTGGAGACGCTGCTCGCCGCGCACGGGTTCGTCGTCGTGGCCGTCGGCGGGTTCGACGAGCCCGCCCTGACCGAGAACGGCAGCCCGGAACCGAAGGTGATCCTCGACGCGATCACCTGGGCGGAACGGGAGAACGACCGCCGGGGGAGCGCGCTGCGGACCAGGCTCGACACCCGCCGGATCGGCGTGGCCGGGCATTCCTGCGGCGGCATCGAGGCCCTCGTCGCCGGAGCGGACCCGCGGGTGAAGTCGGTGCTTTCGCTCGACAGCGGGTTCTTCGCCGACGGCACCCTCGGCTACGGCCGGGAGAACCTGCGGAAGCTGCACACGCCGGTCCTGTTCGCCGACGGCGGTCCCGCCGACGTCGCCTACCCGAACAGCGGGGCCGGCTACGACCTCGTCACCGTCCCCGCGGTCCGGGTCACCGATCCGGCGGCCGGGCACACCGGGTTCGTCTACGGCCGGCGCGACGGCAACCCCGACCCGAGCGTCCGCGAAGAGGCGGTGCGGGTGCTCGTCGACTGGTTCGACTTCACCCTCAACGGCAACCGCACCGCGCGCGGCTACTTCCTCGGCGCGGGCTGCGGGCTGTGCACCACGTCCGGCTGGACCGTCACCGCCAAGAACTTCTGACAGGAGCGATTCATGCGTCCCAGGATCACCGCTCTGGCCGCGGTCGCGGTCCTCTTCGCGGGCCTACCGGCGACCGCACACGCGGCGGAGGCCGGGAAACCGTGCCCGGAGCCGATCGCCGCGGCGAGGTGCACCGACGGGCAGCTGGCCGACGGAACGCCGTACGCCTTCGCCAAACCCGCGCGGTGGAACGGTTCCGTGCTGGTGGACCTCGACTACGCGGCGGGCGGGCCGGCGAGCCCGCTGACCGCGAGCCTGCTGGCGCGCGGCTACGCCGTGGGCGGCACCACGCGCACGGTCACCGGCTGGAACATCGCGCAGGCCATCGACAACCAGGCCGAGGCGCTCGGCCGCTACGAAACCGCGTTCGGCCGGGCCCGGTACGCGATCGCCGAAGGCCGCTCGATGGGCGGGATGGTCGCCGCGGGGGTCGCGCAGGTGCACCCGGACCGCTTCGCCGCGGCCGTCCCGATGTGCGGTGGCCTCGGGGGCGCGGTGGGGCAGTGGAACCAGAAGCTGGACACCGTCTTCACGCTCAAGACGGTGCTGTTGCGCGACACCGCCCTGCCGGTCACCGGCATCCCCGACGACGTCCCCGGGCTCCAGCAGCGGTGGGTGTCGGCGATGACGTCGGCCCAGGCGACCGCGGCCGGCCGAGCCCGCATCGCCCTCGCGGCGGCGATCGGCCAGGTGCCGGGCTGGGGCCTGGCCGCCGACGGCACGACCACCCCGGTCCCGGACGGCCGCGACGCCGACGGCGTCGAACACGGGATGTTCCTCGCGCTCGCGGGTGGTCCGCTGCCGTACCTCGGGCAGGCGGTCAGCAGCCGCCGCGCGATCGAGCAGCTGGCGGGCGGGAACCCGTCGTGGAACACCGGGGTCGACTACGCGCGCCAGCTCGCTCTGGCCGCGCCGGAACAGCGGAACGCTGTCCGCCGGCTGTACGCGCGGGCCGGGCTCGACCTGCGCGCCGACCTCGGCCGGCTCGCGGCCGAACCCCGCGTGTCCGCCGATCCCGCCGCCGTCCGCTACCTCGAGCGGGGCATCGTGTTCACCGGCCACCTGCGGATCCCGGTGCTCACGGTCAACGGCACCGGCGACCAGATCTCGACCGTCGCCCAGCAGCAGTCCTACGGCGAGCTGGTCGCCCGGGCGGGAAACGCGTCGCTGCTGCGGCAGACGTACGTGCGGACCGCCGGGCACTGCACCTACACCACCGGCGAACAGCAGGCGGCGATCGACCGGATGCTGACCCGCCTGCGGACCGGGCACTGGCCGGACACCGCGCCGGCGACGATGAACCGGCTGGCGGCGGCCGCGGACGGTGTCCCGGGCCGGTACCTGCCCTCCACGCCGCCGCGGTTCAACCGGACGTACCCAGGGTGAGCGCCGGCCGGGCTCCGCTACTCGAACACCCCGAACCCCGCCACGGCGTGGGCCCGGACGCCGTCCAGGTCGAGTTCCACCCCGATGCCGGGAGCGTCGGGGAGCGTGATGTAGCCGTCCTTGACGATCGAGCCGCTCCCGTCCGGGGCGTGCACGTAGCTGTCCCACACCTCGCGCTCCTCGAGGGCGTGCCACTCCTGGACGTAGAAGTTCGGGATCGCGCCGCACTGGTGTGACGTCGCCATCGTGCCCAGCGGCGTCGACACCAGGTGCGGGGCGAACGGGATGTAGTGCAGCTCCGCGAGGTTCGCGATCTTCTTGGCCTCGGCGAGACCACCGCACTTCGGCACGTCCGGCTCGATGACGTCCACGGCTCCCCGTTCGAGCAGCTCGCGGAATCCCCAGCGCAGGTAGAGGTTTTCTCCCGCGCAGATCGGCGTGCGGGTCTGCGCGCGCACCCGCACGAGCGCGTCGACGTTCTCCGCCGGCAGCGGCTCTTCCAGCCACATCAGGCGGAACGGCTCGAGCTCCCACGAGATCCGGCACGCGCTCGGCACGTCGTAGCGGGCGTGCAGGTCGATGGCCAGGTCGACGTCCGGGCCGATCGCTTCCCGGACGGCGGCCACGCGCGCGACCATCGAGCGCAGCTCGGCGGCGTTGACCGTGTGGTTGAAGGTGTCGAACTTGTCCGGGTGGCGCAGGTCGTCGATGTCGAACTTGAGGGCGGTGAAGCCCTCGGCGACCATCCGCTGGGCCCGGTCGACGCAGCCGGCGACCGAGCCCGCCGGGTCGTCGCCGTCGCCGCAGTCGGCGTAGAGGCGGATGCGGTCGCGGAACTTCCCGCCGAGCAGGCGGTACACCGGCTGGCCCGCGGCCTTGCCCGCGAGGTCCCACAGCGCGAGCTCGATCCCGGACAGCGCGATCACGAACACCCCGCTCTGCGCGCCCGCGAAAACCTTGCTGCGGCGCAGTTTCTCCCACACCCGCTCGACGTCGCGCGGATCCTCGCCGATGAGCAACGGGGTCAGGGACGCGATCATCCCCACGACGGCGCCCGCACCGGCGTCGGGATTGGCTTCACCGAACCCGCTGAGGCCTTCGTCGGTGTCGATCCGGACCAGGGTGGCCTGACCGTGGTAGGCCACCACCGCCGTCGTGACGTTCACTATCCGCATCGTTCTCCCGTCGCAGGGTAATGCAGAGAAAAGGGACTGTCGCGGCGTGCAACTTGTCCGATAAGCTGCTGACATGCCAAGGAGACAAGAGTCTCCGGACGCTGTCAAGGTCCGGACCCTTCCGGTGCAGGTGGCGGCCCACCTGACCCGGCGGATCGTCGGCGGCGGAATCGAGGACGGCCGGGCGCCGTCGGAACTCGAGATCACCGAAGAGTTCGGCGTTTCCCGCGTCGTGGCGCGGGAAACGCTCAAGATCCTCGCCTCGCTCGACATCGTCGACGTCGCGCAGGGCCGCCGCGTCGTCGTCCGCCCCCGCGCGGAGTGGGACTACCTGAGCCCGTTGCTGATCGAGTGGCTGCCCACCGAGATCGTCGACGAGCTGCTGCAGGAACTGCACCAGATGCGCGCCCTGCTCGAACCCGAACTGGCCGCGATGGCGGCGACCGGCATCACCGACGAGACGCTGGCCCGGCTCAAGGGCGAGATCGACCGCATGGCGGCGCTCGAAGCGGACCCCGAGGCCTACCTCGAGGTCGACCACGAGTTCCACATGGAGATCTGCCGGGCGGCCGACAACCGCATCCTCGACCGGATCATGTACTCCGCCCGCTGGCTCGGCACGGCCAGCCGGCGCGTCACCAACGAAGCGCCGGCCGGGCTGCACCGCGCCACCGCCCAGCACAGGCGGATCTACGAGGCGCTCGTGGCGCGCGATCCGGCGGGTGCCCGCGCGGCGATGCGCGAGCACCTGAGCAACAACTACTCCACGCTCCTCGCGGAAAAGGGGCAGCGAAGCAAGCGGGCCGCCAAGCGGCGTTAGCGCACGACCGAGTTCCGCCAACCGTTGACGAGAACGGACGAGGCATGGCAGCACCGGGGATCCGGCCGATCCGGCTGGGGTTGATCGGCACCGGGCTCGCGGTCGAAAAGCTGCACTGGCCGGCGTTGCGCGGACTCGCCGACCGGTACGTCGTCACCGCGTTCACCGACCCCGCCGACGAGCAGAGAAAGCGCTTCACCGGCTACAGCGGGACCGATCCGGCCCTGGCGACCGCCGACCGGGCCGCGTTGCTGGCCCGCGACGACGTGGACGCCGTGCTGATCTCGGTGCCCATCCCGAGCCTGTACGAAGTGGCGTGCGACGCGCTCGCGGCGGGCAAGGACGTGTTCTGCGAGAAGCCGGCCGGCGTCGACGCACAGCAGGCCGCGGCCTTCCTCGCACTCGCGGCCGGGTTCCCGGACCGCACCTTCGTGGTGGGGGAGAACTACTTCTACCGCGACGACCTGCGCTACGCCCGCGCGTTGCTCGACGACGGCGCGATCGGCCGCCCGCACCTGATGGCGTGGCGGTACGCCGGTCAGTCGGTGCCCCGGCCGGGCGGGTTCACCAGCACGCCGTGGCGGCACCGGCCGCAGTACCGCGGTGGCGTGCACCTCGACTTCGGCGTGCACCACATCGCCCAGATCCGGTTGCTCTGCGGCGACGTCGCACGGGTGCACGGTGCCGTGCAGGCGGCCAACAGCACGATCGACGCACCGTCGGACCTCACGCTCAACCTCGTCTTCACCGGAGGCGCCATCGGCAACTACACCGCGTCCTTCCCCGAAATCCCGATCCCGCCCGAGCCCAACGACCTGCGGCTCTACGGCACCGAGGGCGTGCTCGTGCTCGCCGGATCCGAGTCGGAGCGCCGCGTGACGCGCAGCAGCGCCGACGCCACCACCCACACGACCGTCTTCCGCGGCAGCGACAACGGCTACCGCGCGGAGCTCGTCGACTTCGCCGACGCCGTGCAGTTCGGCGTGCGGCCGGTCGGCAGCGTCGCGCAGAGCGTCGCCAACGCGATGGTCGTCCAGCGGGCGCTCGACTCCGCGGAACAGGCGGCCGCACTGGCGCTCGACCCCGTGCCCGGCGCGGGCCCGGTACCGCTGTGGCGGCCCCGTGGTTCGGCCGGCCTGTTCGACGGGCTGCCCGGGCAACGCATCAGCAGTACGGCGTCCTTCGCCGCCTGAACGAAGACTCACAGCGCGGCAATCGCCTCGCTGTCCCGCCGGATGCAACGTCGCCCCGTCGGTTTGAGGAGTTGTCATGGAAGAGAAAACGGACCTGTCGAGGCGCACCTTCCTCGGGGTGAGCGCGCTGGGCGTGCTCGGCCTCGCCGGGTGCGGGGGCGGCCCCGCGCCCGCACCGCAGGTCGACGTCCAGGTCCCCAAGGAGCTCCTCGACCAGGCGGCCAAGCTGCGCGGCGGGTCGGTGGGGATGCTCTCGCAGAAGCTGTACTCGGAAGCCGCCAACAAGGCGCTCGACAAATCGTTGCAGGCGTTCGCGCAGGCCACCGGCACCACCATCCACAACGACCTGGTCTCCGGTGACGCCGGCGACATGGTCGCGAAGATGGACGCCGAGGTGAAGGCGGGCACCAACCGCGACCTGGCGTTCCTGAGCGACCGGCGGTTCGTCGGCCAGCTCCACAACCTCGGCGCCCTCACCGACGTCACCGACGTGGTCACCGAAATGAAAGCGCTTTACGGCGAACCCGCGACGGAAGCGGACAACTACTGCGTGTTCGACGGGCGCTGGTTCGCGATCCCGTACCACTTCATCGCGTCCGGGATGTACCTGCGCAAGGACTGGTACGCGGAGAAGGGCATCCCGCTCAAGCCGTATTACACGTGGGAAGAGCTGCGCGACAACGCGTTGGCGGTCTCCGACCCGGCGAAGCGGCGCTTCGGCTGGGGGCTCACGGTGAACCGCTCCGGCGACGCCAACGGCTTCATCCAGAACGTCATCAACGTCTACGGCGGGGCGATCGCGGACAACACCGGCACGAAGGTGGTGTTCAACTCGCCCGAGACCGTCGCCGCCGTCACGTTCATCGGCGACATCTACACGAACCCGAAGTACCAGCCGATGCTGCCGCCCGGGGTCGGGAGCTGGACCGACTCGAGCAACAACGAAAACTGGCTGGCCGGGATCCTGGGGCTGACGCTCAACCAGTTCAGCGTCTACGCCGACTCGAAGACCAAGAAGAACCCCGTCTACGGCAACACGCACGTGTTCAACGGGGCCACCGGACCGGCACTCGACCGGCCGCTCGCGTACGGCGAGTCCAACTCGTTCGTCGTGTTCAAAGGGGCGAAGAACCCCGATCTCGCCAAGCTGGTGGCGAAGTTCATGGCCAGCGGGACCGCGCTGCTCGGGGTCGCGAAGGAGGCGCCGTGCCTGGTCAACCCGTCGTGGACCAAGGTGTGGGACTCCGACCCGTACTACACCGGCGGTGACCCGGCCTTCCCCGCGCTGCGGGAGCAGACTCGCGCGCAGCTCCCGGTGACGACCAGGACCGGGTACGCGTTCCCCCAGGCGCCGAGCCCCGGCGAGCAGGCGGCCCTCGCCGCGTACCTGCTGACCGACATGATGCAGTCGGTCATCCAGGGCACCAGGCCGGCCGACGCCGTCGCCGCGACCCACGGCCGGATCGTGCAGATCTTCGAGCAGCAGGGTTATCGCCAGTGACGGTCCTGCGTCCGGAACGGACACCGCGGGCGCCGGACCGCCCGGCGCCGGGCGGGTCGTCCTCGCTCACCAGGACGCAGCGGGTGCTCGGGCGGGACTGGCGCCTCGCGGCGGTGTTCATCGGGCCGACGCTGCTGCTGGTCGCCGGCCTGATCCTGGTGCCGATCGCCGACTCGGTCTTCACCAGCCTCACCGAACGCCACGGCGCGGAGACGGTCTTCGTCGGGCTGGACAACTACGCCGCCCTCGTCGACGACGGCTTGTTCCACCACGGCGTGCTCAACTCGTTCGTCTTCACCGCCTACGCCGAGATCTTCAAGGTGACCTTCGGGCTGATCGCGGCGTTGCTGCTGCACCACCTGCGCCGCGGCAAGGCACTCGTCGCCGCGGTGATCCTGCTGCCGTGGGTGATCCCGACGGTCGTCACCGCCTTCACCTGGCGGTCGTTGCTCGACCCGATCTTCGGCAGCGTCAACGTCCTGCTCACCGACTCCGGGATCGGGCCGGCCCTCGCGGCGATGGGCCTCGTCGACAAGTGGCCCGCGGAATGGCTGTCCGACCCCGCGCTCGCGATGCCGGCGGTCATCCTGGTCAACGTCTGGAAGGGCATCCCGTTCTTCACGGTGACGTTCCTCGCCGGGCTCAAGGCCATCGACAGCGGGCTGCACGAGGCCGCGATGGTGGACGGCGCCTCGCCGTGGCAGCGGTTCGTGCACATCACGCTGCCGGGGCTGCGTCCGGTCATGATCGTGACGGTGCTGCTGTCGTCGATCTGGACGTTCAACAACTTCGACCTGATCTGGCTGATGACCCAGGGCGGGCCCGGCGACGCCACCGCGCCGTACGTGATGGTGGCGTACTCCAAGGCCATCCAGCAGCTGCAGCTGGGTGCGGGCGCCGCGGTCACGCTGGTGATGCTGCCGGTCATCGCGATCCTCGTGGTGATCCTCGTGCGGCTGATGCGCCGCAGCGACCTGCCCGGCGCGGCGGATCTCGGCCGGCGGCGGCTGACACCGGGCCGGCGCAAGGCGTTGCCGTGGATGATCGTCGCCGCCGCGGTCCTCGTGCTGGTCTGGGCGTCGCCGCACATCGTCTGGAAGGCCGCGCTCGTGCTGGGCGTGTTCGTGGTGCTCGCGGCCGCGGTCGGCCGGGTCGTCTCCGCGTTCGCCGCGCGGGGCAACCGGCTCGCGGCGCGCCTGGTCGCGGGCACCGGCTCCGGGATCGCGCTCGTGGGCTTGCTGGGTTTCGTGCTCGCCCCGCTCTACTGGATGACCATCACGGCCTTCAAGTCCGACGACCAGATCGTCGCGCGCACCGACGACCTGTGGCCGACGCCGTGGAGCACCGAGCAGTTCACCAACCTGTTCACGGGCGCGTTCGGCACCTGGTACGTCAACACGATCCTGGTGTCGGTGGCGTCCACCGCGATCGCCCTGGTCTGCGCGGCACTGGCCGGCTACGCGTTGGCACGGCTGAAGTTCAGGGGTTCGGAAAGCTTCACGGTGACGATCCTGCTCACCTACGTGATGCCGGGCGCGCTGCTGTTCATCCCGCTCTACCAGCTGGTGAGCGGGATCGGGCTCAACGACTCGCTGTGGTCGCTCGTGCTCGCCTACCCGACGTTCACCCTGCCGTTCGCGACGTGGCTGCTCGTCGGCTACTTCAAGTCGATCCCGGCCGACCTCGAGGAAGCCGCGCTGGTCGACGGCTGCACGCGGTTCGGGGCGTTCCTGCGGATCGTGCTGCCGCTGGCCAAACCGGGCCTGCTCGCGGTCGCGCTGTTCACGCTCACCAACGCGTGGAACGAGTTCCTGTTCGCCTTCGTGTTCATCACCAAGGACGACTACAAGACGCTGCCGGTCGGCATGCAGTCGATGATCTTCGGCGACGTCGTGCCGCAGGGGCAGCTGGCCGCGGCCTCGCTCCTGGTCAGCATCCCGGTCGTGCTCATGTACGGCTTCGGGCAGCGGTTCCTGACCGAGGGCCTCACCGCCGGGGCGGTGAAGGGGTGATCACCGAGGAGCACGTCCCGACGGCGTCGCGGCCGAGCGACCTGCGGATCACCGATCTGCGGGTGGCCATTGTGGACGGTGTCCCGTTCCGCTCGTCGCTCATCCGGATCGACACGAATCAGGGCCTGGTCGGCTACGGGGAGGTGCGCGACGGGGCCAGCGCGACCTACGCGTTGATGCTCAAGAGCCGGCTCGTCGGGGAGAACCCGTGCAACGTCGACAAGATCTTCCGCAAGATCAAGCAGTTCGGGTACCACGGCCGCCAGGGCGGCGGGGTCTCCGGCGTCGAGATGGCGCTGATGGACCTGGCCGGCAAGGCGTACGGAGTGCCCGCGTACGCGCTGATCGGGGGAAAGTTCCGGGACGAAGTCCGGTGTTACGCGGACACGCCTTCGCTGCCGGACCCGGCCGCGATGGGCGCGCGGCTGCTGGAGCGCAAGCAGCGCGGGTTCACGATGCTGAAGATGGACGTCGGCATCGACCTGCTCTGGGACGTGCCGGGGGCGCTGATCGCGCCGCCGGGCGCCCGCGCCGACCGGACGACGATGCACCCGTTCACCGGCATCCAGGTCACCGCTCGCGGCGTCGAGTGGTTGGCGTCCTATGTGGACATCGTCCGGTCCGCCGTCGGCTACGACGTCGCGCTCGCCACCGACCACTTCGGCCACATCGCGCTCGACTCGTGCATCCGCATCGGCCGCGCGCTGGAACCGTTCACGCTGGCGTGGATCGAGGACCTGATCCCGTGGCAGCTGACCGGCCAGTGGCGGCAGCTGACCGACGCCGTCGCCGTCCCGACGTGCACCGGGGAGGACATCTACCTCCTGGAAGGTTTCCGGCCGCTGCTGGACGCGGGCGCGATCCGCGTGGTGCACCCGGATCCGGCGACGGCGGGCGGGATCGCGGAGACCAAACGGCTCGGCGACTACGCACAGGAGCGCGGGATCGCGATGGCGCTGCACCTGGCGGCGTCACCGATCGCGACGATGGCGTGCGTGCACCTGGCCGCCGCCACGGAGAACTTCCTCGCCCTCGAACACCACGCGGCCGAGGTGGAGTTCTGGAGCGACCTCGTCACCGGCCTGCCCCGCCCGCTGATCCGCGACGGGCACATCACCGTGCCGGACACGCCGGGGCTCGGGTTCGGCGACCTCGACGAGGACCTGGTGCGCCGCCACCTCGACCCGCGAGATCCGGTGTTCTTCGCCGAGACGACCCACTGGGACGCCGAATCCAGCCACGACCGGCTGTGGAGCTAGCCGCGGCCCTGCTCGGCCCGCCACCGTTCGTACTCGGGCCGGGCCTCGTCCGACAGCGGGTAGTACCGCCGCAGGTCGCCGCCCTCGGCCAGCCGGAGCCGGGAGAACTCTTCCCATTCCGCGTGTTCCTGCGCGTGGGCCACCAGCGCGGGCGCGAGCTTCACCGGCACCACGACCGCCCCGTCGTCGTCCGCGACGACGATGTCGCCCGGCTCGACGAGCGTGCCGCCGCAGGCCACCGGCACGTTGACGGCGACCGGGACGATGCCGGTCTGGACGTGGAAGTTCGGGGTGGCGCCCCGGATCCACATCCCGAGGCCGAGTTTCTTGGCCTCGCCGGTGTCGCGCAGGCACCCGTCGACCACGACACCGGCGCCGCCGCGGCCCTTGAAGTAGGTCAGCATCATCTCGCCGAACACGCCGCTCTCCATGTCCCCGCGCGCGTCGACGACGATCATGTCGCCGGGCTGCGCGTGGTACATGACGTGCCGGTGCAGCTGCTTTTCCGGTTCCTCGTACTCGTCGACGGGGTAGAGGTCTTCCCGCTTGGGCAGGAACTGCAGCGTCAGCGCCGGGCCGGCCACGCGCACGCCGGGAGTCACCGTGACGGGGCCGCGGATGAAGGCGCTGCGGATGCCCATCCGGCTGAGTTCGCCACTGGCGGTCGCGCTGCCGATGGCCGCGAGGGCCGCGCTGAGTTCCGCGGGCGGGCGGACGATGTCGTGCGTCTCCACCACTTCGGCAGCCCCCTCGGGTTCGCGCTGGCCGTGATCATCGGAGAATCCCAGCCTAGCCCGGGGATATCCTCGGGCGGAAGCCCGCGGCGGCAACGAAGTTCTCGGGAGAGCGAACCCCGGCCGGGGGCGGCCGGGGTTCTCCTCGGATCGGGTCAGCGCTGCAGCGTCAGGACGCCCGGCCGCCACGGCAGCTGGTCGTACGGACCGCTGGCGCTGGGCGACTTGCCCTGGTAAAGCAGTTGCAGGTTGCAGGGGTCGACGGTCATGGTCTGGTCCGGGTTGGCGCGGACCAGGTCGCCGTGGCTGATGTCGTTGGTCCAGCCGGCACCGCTGTTCGCCTTGCCCGCGAAGGGATTGCTTTCACTGGCGGCCTGCGGAGTCCACGAACCACTCAGGCTGTTCGCGGTGAACGAACGGAAGTAGCGCCCGTTCGCCCCCATCGCCTCGACGATCATCAGGTACTGGTTCTGGCCCTGCACCTTGTAGACCTGGACGGCCTCGAACAGGTTGGCCTGCGAGTCGCTCATGATCGTCGTGTAGTTCGAGCCGAAGCTGCCCGGGAAGTTCCCGATCGGCATGCTCGCCCGGTAGATCTTCCCGTTGTCCCCGGCGAAGAACAGGTACATGGTCGAGCCGTCGGCGATCAGCGTCTGGTCGATCGGGCCCGTGCCCGAACCGGAGATGCTGCCGGTGAACAGCGGCTGCGGCGAGGACCAGCCGTTGGGGTTGGTGGGGTCGCTCGACGTGCGGTAGATGAACGGCCACGCACCCCACTGGTAGGCCAGCACCCAGATGTTCTTGGGCGCGAAGTAGAACAGCGTCGGCGCCACCGCGGCCTGGCTCATCCCCGTCTGGCCGGCCGAAGCCATGTCGGACCAGTTCGTGAAGGGGCTGAAGGCCATCGAGCCGTACGACGATCCCGCGACGTTCGACGCGTACACGAGGTGCTGGCCGTTGTAGACGACGTTGGTGAAGTCCTTGAGCGACACCCAGCCGTTCTTGGGCTGCGCCAGCACCCCCGTCGAGGACCAGCGGTAGGTCGAGGGCAGCGAACAGCCGCTGCCGGTCGGGGTGGTGGTGGTCGTCGTGGGTGTGGCCGACAGGCCGGTCCACTTCTGGTTGCCGGCGCCGGTGCAGGTCCAGAGCCCGACGGCGGTGCCGTTGGCCGTGCCGGCTCCGGTGACGTCCAGGCAGAGCCCGGACTGCACGCCGACCACCGTGCCGTCGGAGTTCAGCCGCCACTGCTGGTTGGCCCCGCCGTGGCAGGTCCAGATCTGCACCCGGGTGCCGGGGGTGGTCGCGCTGCCGGGCACGTCCAGGCACTTGCCGCCGAACACCGTCAGCAGGCCGGCCGACGTCGCCGTCCACTGCTGGCCCGAACCGCCCCAGCAGTCGTAGATCTGCAGGGAGGTGCCGTCGGTCTGGCTCGCGTTCGGGACGTCCAGGCACCGCCCGGATCCGACGCCGTGCAGTGCTCCGGTGACGTCGGCCAGGGCCGCGCCGGCCCCCAGCGTGCCGCCCACCACGACGGCGGCCGCGACTGTCGCCGCGGCGGTGGCCGCGGCGATCAGGGATCGGCGCCGGCGGCCGATGCTTCCTCTGCTCATGACGAACTTCTCCCAGCCTGGGTCGGGTCCGGTTCCGGGCGACTGTTATCGCTAACATTCGCCGCGTCAGCCTGGGCCGCCGGAAGAAGGATTGTCAATCCCGGCACCGGGTCGCCCGGGGTTTTGCCGCCACGCTGCGCGATCCGGCCACCTCAGAGCCACCACCGCGGGGTGGCCGGTCGTGAAAGTTACACGGCCGCGGCACCGGACCGGGTGCCGCGGCCGGTCCGTCAGAACCCCTCGGCCACGCCTTCGCGGCGCGGTCCGGTGCACGCGCCCAAGCCGCCGCCGGCCTCGCGCCACGCCATCTGGTAGGTGCCCATGTGGTAGTCGTACCGCGGCAGCGGGTTCGTCAGCACGCCCAGCTTCGCCAGCCCGGCCGGCACCTCCGGCGCGACGCGGGACTCGACCGAGATCGTGTGGTCGTCCTCGTACGGCAGGCAGCGCGGGGCGTCGTCGGCCGCGTACGGGTCCATGCCGAAGTCGAGGATGTTCGACAGCACCTGCGGGACCGTGCAGTGCACGTTGCCCGGCGATCCCAGCGACAGCCACGGTTTCCCGTCGCGCAGCACCATCGTGTTGGACAGGATCGAGCGCATCCGGCCGCCGCCGGTCACCCAGCCTTCGATGGGGGAGGCCAGGCTGTTCACCGCGTGGCTGCCGACCATCGGCACGCCGCCGACGACCTCGCCGGGGATGCGGCCGGCTGCTTCGATGCCCCCGACGCGGCCAGCGCGGGCGCCCCGCGGGTCAGGTTGACGTGCTCGGTGAGGTCGACGCGCGCCTTGGCGTTGCGCAGGATGTCGGCGAACCCCTTGATCAACGCCGGTGAGGTGAGCGGGCCGGTCGTGTCGCCGAAGACGCCGGGATCGTTGAGGATCCCGGTTTCCAGGGCGGCGCGGCGCAACGCGTGGGCGAGGTAGTACAGCGCCTCGGCGTTCTCCGACCAGTGCCCGACCGCCGTGATGTCCAGCTCGTCGAGGATGCCCAGCACTATCTGGCAGTAGACGCCCTGGCGTTCGGGTGCCGACTGCTGCACGACGGTGGATCCCTTGTGCTCCCACCGGTGGCCCGCCGCCCACCGCGGCGGGATCGCCGTCAGGTGCTCGAGTTTCACGCCCCAGCCGAGGGAGTTGCCGCGCGCGACGAAGTCCCGCGCCCACCGGCCGGTCAGGAAGTGGTCCGGGCCCTCGGCCGCGAGCCGGCGCATGGTCTCGGCCAGCTCCGGCGACGCCCAGCGGTCGCCGACCTGGGGGAGGTGCCCGTCCGGGGTGAAGTGCGCCCGGCCGGATTCCGTGTACAGGAAGAAGTCCACGGTCTGGGCCAGCACGAGGTGCTCGAACGACGTCACTTCGTGGCCCTCTTCGGCCCAGTGGACGGCGGGCTCGCACAACCGGGCCCAGGGGAGGGTCGCGAACCGGTCGTAGAGCGCTTTCATTCCCGGCATGAAGCCCGGCGCGACCGCGCGCGGCGTGCCGGGTGCGACCGCGTAGAGCCCTTTACCCATCGGGATCGGCGCGAACGGCGGCAGGCCGGGCACGATCGTGCCCATGCTGTTCAGCTCGGCGACCTCGCCGGATGCCGCGTCGTACACGAGCGCGGTGACGGTGCCGGTGTGGTTCGTCATGTCCTGCTGGACGACGGCCTGCACCAGGCTGCCGGCGATCGCCGCGTCGACGGCGTTGCCGCCCGTGCGCAGCGTGTCGAGCATCGTGTCGGTGACGATCCGGTGCTGGCTCGACGCGACGGCTCGCCGGCCGGTCACGGGTTCCTTCGGGCCGACCCGGCCCTGGTTTGCCGCAACGGTGGTCATGGTCCTCCTCGGGGAGCGGGTCAGCGGATGTCCTTCACGACGCGGCCGAGCTGGAGCACGACCTTCACCTGCCGGGGGTCGTCGAAGACGAGCGGGTCGGCGAGCGGATCGCCGCCGAACACGGCCAGGTCGGCGAGCTTGCCGGGCTCGATCGTGCCGATCTCGTCGCCGATCCGCAGGACGCGTGCGTTGTCCCGGGTCGCCGACACCAGCGCCTGCATCGGCGACTCGATCTCGCTGCGCAGCACCAGCTCGTGGCCGCGGTGGTCCTGGTTCGGCCCGATGTAGTCCGAGCCCGACCCGATGAGCACCCCGGCCGCGCGGGCGGCGCGGATGGCGTCGGCCTGGCCGTCGATGACGTGGCCGACGCGCTCGCCGATGTGCGCGGGCAGCCCGGCCTCGGTCGAGTCCTTGAGCAGGGCGTGCGCCACCGCGAGCGTCGGCACCAGCGCGACACGCTTCTCGGCCATCAGCGCCGCCATCTCCGCGTCGACCGCCGAACCGTGCTCGACGCACTTCGCGCCCGCGTCGATGGCCGTGCGCAGGCCTTCGTTGTTGTGCGCGTGGACCGTCACGTACGTGCCGCGGGCGCGGGCCTCGGCCACGGCGGTCGCGATCTCGTCGTGCGTGAACTGCGTGTCGGTGAGCTTGTCGTGGCGGGAGACGACCCCGCCGGTGACGCACATCTTGAGGAAGCCCGCCCCGCGCCGGAACGCCTCCCGGGCGTTGCGGCGCACGGAGTCCGGCCCGTCGGAGAGCAGGGACAGCGCGAACAGGCCGGGGACCTGGCGGGCGTCCCAGTCCTCCGCCGAGTCCCACTCCGCGCCGAGGTAGCCGTGGCCGCCGGTCTGGACGAGGATCGGGCCGCAGTGCAGGATGCGCGGGCCGGGCACGCGGCCGTCGGCGACGACCCGGGCGATGCCGTCGTCCACGCCGCCGGTGTCCCGCACGGTCGTGAAGCCCGAGTCCAGGGTCCGGCGGCAGTTGGCGAACATGTCGGCGGCGATCTCCGCGACGGACAGCTGCCGGGACGTGCTCAGCTTGTCGAGGTCACTGGACAGTCCCAGGTGGACGTGGGCGTCGATGAGCCCCGGGGTGAGGTACAGGCCGGTCAGGTCCAGGACGTCCGCGCCGGCCGGCGGGGTGCCGCCGAGGGCCGCGATCCGGCCGTCCTCGACGAGCACGGCCTGGCCGGGGACCGGGTCCGCGCCGGTCCCGTCGATGACGGTCGCTCCGGTGAGCCACATGAACTACTCCGTCCGTGCGTGGGGTGACTCAGCCCACTGTCGTCCGGACCGGCGCCCGGGGCCAATGGACATCCGTCGCCCCGGACGCGCCCGGATCGCGACAGCTGTCGGGCGACGGCGGGCGCCGGGCTTCCCACACTGGGACGCGGCAGCACAGGGAGGACGAAGATGAACTCGCAAGTCAGCGCCGACGCGGTCGTGATCGGCGCCGGGGTGATCGGCTCGGCGATCGCGCTCGAACTGGCCCGGGCGGGACGCCGGGTCGTGGTGGTCGACCGCGCGAGCGGTGCCGGGCAGGGCTCGACGAGCGCGTCGAGCGCCGTGGTCCGCTACAACTTCTCCACCCTCGCCGGGGTGACCGCCGCCTGGGAGGCGCGGTTCTGCTGGTCGGCGTGGGCCGAGCACCTCGGCCACGACGTCGGCGACCTGGCCCGGTTCGAACGCAGTGGCCTGGTCATGCTCGACGTCGAGGCCGCTCCGCGGGCCGGCTGGCTGCCGCTGTTCGACGAGGTCGGCGTGCCGTACGAGGAGTGGGACACCGCGACCCTGCTCGACCGCGTGCCCGGCCTCGACGCCGGCCGGTTCTGGCCGCCCAAGCGCATCGACGACGACGCCTTCGGGGCCGCCGCCACCGGCACCCTCGGCGGCGTCTACACCCCCGACGCCGGGTACGTCACCGATCCGCAGCTCGCGGCGCGGAACCTCGCCGACGCGGCCGCGAAGGAAGGCGCCGGGTTCCGGTTCCGCGCCACGGTGTCCGGGGTGGAGTCCCGCTCCGGGCGCGTGGCCGCCGTCGTGCTGGCGGACGGCACGAGGATCGCCGCACCGGTCGTCGTCAACGCCGCCGGGCCGTGGTCGGGCAAGCTCAACACGCTCGCCGGGGTCGGCGGGGACTTCACCATCGGCGTGCGGCCGCTGCGGCAGGAGGTCGCCCACGTCCGCGCGCCCGCGGGCTACCACCCGCCCGGCGGGGTGGGCCCGGCCGTGGCCGACATGGATCTGGGCACCTACTTCCGCGGCGAGATCGGCGGCGGCCTGCTCGTCGGCGGCACCGAGCCCGCGTGCGACCCGCTGCACTGGCTCGACGACCCCGACGACGCCCAGCTCCACCCGACGATGGCGGTGTTCGAAGCCCAGGTCACGCGGGCGGCGCGCCGGCTGCCGGGGCTGCGCGTGCCGAACCGGGCGCGGGGCGTGGCCGGCGTGTACGACGCCGCCGACGACTGGACGCCCATCTACGACCGCACCGGGCTGCCGGGCTTCTACGTCGCCATGGGCACCAGCGGCAACCAGTTCAAGAACGCCCCGGTCGTCGGCCGGCTCATGGCGACGCTGATCGACCGCGTCGAGGCCGGCGCCGACCACGACCGCGATCCGGTCCGCTACAAGGGCGTCCACACCGGCCTGGAGATCGACCTCGGCGCGTTCTCCCGCAAGCGCGAGCGCAACACCGGCAGCTCCGGGACGGTGCTGGGCTGACCACCGGGTTACCGTGGACGGCACCCCGGGAAGGGAGCGCCGTGGCCGACCGCGATCTGCAGTCCATCGTGGACGAACTCGCCGAGCGCCTGCGGCGGTCGGTCGCGATCGACGACCCGGCCATCCGGCTGCTCGCCGCCAGCCGCCACTTCGGGGACGAGGACGCCCTGCGCGTCAGCTCGGTGATGAACCGCGCGGTCGAACCGCGGATCGTCGACCACATCCTCGCCCAGGGCATCAGCCGCTGGGTCGCGCCCGGCGTCGTCGACGTCGAGGGCGCGATGCCGCGACTGTGCGCGCCGGTGCGCTGCAACGGCATGCTGCTCGGCTACCTGTGGCTGATCGACAGGGACGGCACGTTCACCGAGCACGAAATGGCGGCCGCCGGCGAAGCGGCCGCCACGGCCGGGGCGATGCTCCTGCGCCGGTTGCTGCTGCACGAGCGGTCGAAGGCGCGGCAGGAGGGCATCCTGCGCGAGCTCGTCTCCGGCGACCTCGCGGTGCGCGCGCAGGCGATCGAAGACCTGCGGGCCGAACAGCTCTTCGGCGACGAAAGCAGCCACTTCACCGTGCTCGCCGTGCAGTGCCGGGCGGCCGCCGCCCCGCAGGAGGTCGCGTTCGAGGCGGCGGTCGAGGAAGGTGTCCGCGCGGTCACCGGCGACGTCGCCCTGATGGCGGCGAACCGATCGCGCGCGTGGATCCTTCTCGTGCAACGGGTCGCGCCGTCCCGAGGTCTGGTCGACGCGGTCGCCGAGCGGATCACGACCCGCTTCCGGCGCCTCGGCGACGAGAACGCGCCGCCGGTGTTCGGGCTCGGCGGCACCGTGACGGCGCTCGGCGACGTCGTCACGTCCTACCGGGAGGCGCTGCTGGCCGCCCGCGCGGCCCTGCTGCTGCCCGGCATCGGTTCCCTGGCCCGCTGGGGCGAGCTGGGGCCGTACGAACTCCTGCTGAAACTGCCGCCCGAGGACCTGCTCACCGCCTCCCCGGTGCCGGCGCTCGCGGCGATCGAGCAGGAGGACACCCACGACGTCCTGCTCACGACGTTGACCGACTTCTTCGACCACGCCGGCAACATCCAGCGCACCGCCGACTCCCTGCGCGTCCACCGCGCCACGCTGTACCAGCGGCTCAAGCGGATCGAGCAGATCACCGGGTGCAGCCTCGACTCCGGCGACGACCGGCTGATGCTGCACCTCGGGCTCAAGCTGCGGGTCATCGCCGCGGCCTACCGCGACCACCTGGGCCGCTGAGTATCGACGAACGTCGTCCACCGCGGTGTCCGGACGCGACATCCGCCGCTGGTTCGCGGCCGGGCCGCCCCCGCACACTCGAACGACTCAACCGAGCACTGGAGGCCCGATGAGCCAGCCGACGCGGGTGCTGTCGTCCGACCGGGCGCGGAGCGCGAAGATGCGCCGCGGGGTCCTGTTCGCCTCGGCGGTGGGGAACTTCGTGGAGTGGTTCGACTTCACGTTGTACGGCTACACCGCCGGCGTGATCGCCTTGACGTTCTTCCCACCGGGCAACCAGACGGCGGCGCTGCTCGGCGCGTTCGCCGTCTACGGCGTGGCGTTCGTGGCCCGGCCGCTGGGCGCGGTCGTGTTCGGGCGGATCGGCGACCGGCGCGGCCGGCGGGTCGCGCTCGGGTGGTCGATCATCGTCATGGGCGCGGCGACGGCGCTGATGGGCCTGCTGCCCGGGTGGTCGTCGGTGGGGGTGCTCGCCCCGGTGCTGTTGCTGGTCTGCCGCCTGGTGCAAGGGTTTTCCGCCGGCGGCGAGTACACGGGCGCGATGACGTTCACCGTCGAGCACGCGCCGGACGGCCGCCGCGCGTGGTACACGGGCCTGGTCGGCTCGTCCACGATGCTCGGCGCGGTCGGGGCGACGGCCGTCGCGCTGGTGTTCCGGTCGGTGTTCGGCGACCGGTTCGCGGCCGAGGGCTGGCGGTGGATGTTCGTGCTCGCGGGGCTGGTCGCGTTGGCCGGGCTGGTGCTGCGCCTGCGCGTCGACGAAAGCCCGGTGTTCGAGGAGATGCGGAACCGGGCCGGCGACGTCCCGCCGCGTCCGTTCCGCGACCTGTGGCGCGGCCACCGGCGGACGCTGCTGGTGCTGTTCGCCTACTTCGCGGTGCTGGGCCTGATCACGCACATGTTCCTGGGCTACCTGCCGACGTACCTCAACGCGGCGATCGGGATGCGCGCGACGACGGTGCTGGCGTTGACGACGGCGGCGAACGTGGTATCGATCCCGGTGTCGCTGTGCCTGTGCGTCCTGGCCGACCGCCACGGCCGCCGGATCCAGATCCGCCTGGGCGCGTTGGCGGCGGTCCTGCTGGTGGTGCCGGCGTACCTGTTGATGGGCACCGGGAGCCTGGTCGCGGTAGTGGTGGCGCTGCTGGTGTTCGTGTTCGCCGTGTCGCTGCTGCAGATAGGCGCGTTGTCGGTGCTGGAGCTGTACCCGACGGGGGTGCGGTTCAGCGGGATGGCGTTGCCGTACAACGTGGCTTACGCGATCTTCGGCGGTACCGCGCCGCTGGTGAGCGAGCTGCTGGTGAACGGGACGGGCACGTTGCTGGCGCCGGCGGTGTACGCGAGCGTCGTCGCGCTGATCGCGTTGCCGATCCTGGTGAAGGGCTTCCCGGAGACCAAGGGCGCCGACCTGCGCTCCTAAGCAGTGCTGTCTTCGAAGCGCTCGGTGCCCAGCACACCCAGCAACTGCAGCTTCTCGAACGCCTCCGTGCGCGGCGGCGCCGTCAGCACCAGCAGCGCCTGTGACTGGTCTTCGGTGAACAGCGCCTGGCAGTCCACCTCGATCTCGCCGAGCTGCGGGTGCACCAGCACCTTGTGGTCCTCGAACCGCTTCGCGACTTCGTGGCGCTCCCACAGCGCCGCGAACTCCTCGCTCTCGCGGAGCAGCGCCCGCACCAGCTCGCCGGCCCGGGAGCGCGGGCCCATCGAGCCGTGCGCGGCGCGCAGGTTCGCCACCAGGGCCCGGCTCTGCCGGTCGCGGTCGTGCTCCGGGTAGATCAGGCGCTCGTCCGGGTCGGTGAACCAGCGGTAGATCTCGCTGCGCGCGAGCCCGGTGTACTCGGCCGGGCCGCCGTAGAGCGCTTCGGCGAGACGGTTGCGCACCAGGACCTCGCCGAGGTTGGACAGGATCAGCGCGGGCGTGTCCGACAGCCGGTCCAGCACCCGCAGCAACGCCGGGGCCACGTGGGCCGCCGTCGCTGCGGGGGAGGGGGCCGTGCGGCCGGCGACCTCGAACAGGTAGTCGCGCTCGTCGCCGGTCAGGCGCAGCGCGCGGGCCAGCGCGGCCAGCATCTGCTCGCTCGGCTGCGGACCGCGTTGCTGCTCCAGGCGCGTGTAGTAGTCCGTCGACATCGCCGCCAGCGACGCGACTTCTTCCCGCCGCAGCCCGGCCGTCCGGCGGCGCGCGCCCGGCAGCAGCCCGACGTCCTCGGGACGCAGCTGCTCCCGGCGCCGCCGCAGGAAGGCCGCCAGTTCCGCTCGGTCCATACCCCCAGTATCGCGCTCCGCGCGGCCGCAACCAGGGAGCGCCGATCCCCCGATGAGGGCTCTCTGCCGCAGCCCGCCGGACGGGGCGAGAGTCGGGGCATGGACATCACCGGAAACACCCTCTTCATCCCCGGCGCCACCAGCGGCATCGGCCTGGCCCTCGCGCTGGCGCTGAAGGACCGCGGCAACACCGTGATCGTCGGCGGGCGCCGCACCGAGCTGCTGGAGAAGATCGCCGCCGCGCACCCCGGCCTCGGCACCGTCCGGATCGACACCACCGACCCCGCGAGCATCCAGGCGGCGGCGAAGGACGTCATCGCCCGCTACCCGGAGCTGAACGTGCTGGTGACCATGGCCGGCGTCATGCGCGTCGAGGACTGGCACGCGCCGGACACGTTCCTGGAGTCGGCCGAGAACGTCGTGACGACCAACGTGCTCGGCCCGATCCGGCTGATCGCCGCGTTCGTCGAGCACCTGCGGACCCGGCCGGACGCCACGATCGTCACCGTTTCCTCGGGCCTGGCGTTCACCCCGCTGAAGGTGACCCCGAGCTACAACGCCTCGAAGGCCGCGATCCACATGCTCAGCGAGTCACTGCGGCTGCAGCTCGCGGACACCTCGGTGAAAGTCGTGGAGCTGGTGCCGCCGTCGGTGCAGACCGACCTGCTGCCCGGCCAGGCCGAGAACGAGCACGCCATGCCGCTCGGCGAGTTCGTCGCCGAGGTCATGACCCTCCTCGAGACCCGGCCGGACGACCGGGAGATCCAGGTCGAGCGGGTCAAGTTCCTCCGCTACGGCGAAGCTCGCGGCGACTACGACCAGGTCGTCGCGACCCTCAACGGCACCGACCCGCACTAGACCGTCACGACGACCTTGCCGTGCACCGCGCCCTCGGCGGCGCGGGCGTGCAGGGCGGCCAGCTCGGCCAGCGGCACCCGCTCGGCGACGTCGACGCGCAGCGCGCCGGAGTCGACCAGCGCCACCAGCTTCGCCAGCTGGCCGGCGTCGCTGCGGACGAACAGGTCGATGCCGCGCACGCCGCGGTCCTCGTCGGACGGCGCGGGCATCCACACCGTCGTGTTCACCAGGGCGCCGCCCGGCTTGACCAGGGCGACCAGCGCGGCCAGCTCCGCCGGGTCGACCGGGGCGAGGTTGAGCGCGAGGTCGACCGGCTCGGTCACCGCGGCCGGCACCCCGGTGGCGGTGTGGTCGACGACCTCGTCGGCTCCGGCGGCCTTGACGGCGTCCGCGCTGCGCGGGCTGGCCGTCGCGATGACGTGGGCCCCGGCTTCCTTGGCCAGCTGGACGGCGTAGCCGCCGACCGCGCCGCCGGCGCCGTTGATCAGCACGCGCTGCCCGGCGGTGAGCTTGCCGTGGTCGAACAACGCCTGGTACGCGGTCAGCGCGACCAGCGGCAGGGCGGCGGCGTCTGCCAGGGGGACGTCCTTCGGCGCTCGAGTCAGGACGCCGGCCGGGGCGAGGACGTATTCCGCGGCGGCGCCGGGCTTGTCCATCGGCAGGAAGCCGACGACCGGGTCGCCGGCCGCGAAGCCGTCGACGCCTTCGCCCAGGGCGTCGACCGTGCCGGCGACGTCGAGGCCGGGGGTGTGCGGCAGCTCGACCGGGATGGGGCCGCGCATGAAGCCGCCGCGGATGTTGCCGTCGACGGAGTTGAACGACGTCGCGGCGACGCGCACCCGGACCTGCCCGGCGCCGGGGACGGGCACCTCGACATCTTCGTAACGCAGGACTTCGGGGTCGCCGTAGTCGTGGAAACGCACTGCCTTCATCGGACTTCTCGCTTTCGGGAAGAGCTTCGAATTCGAAGCAACTAGGGAGCACAGTACTGCTGCTTCGAATTCGAAGCAAGTGAGGCCGGTCACCCCCGGCGGACCCCTTGATCCACTCGGGTCCCAGGATCGTGGTCGCGGGCCCGGTCAGCCTGGGCCGGTTTGGCCCACCCTGAGCACGGCCGGCGCGCCGGCCGCGCGGACGACCTCGCCGAGGCGGGCTGCGTCGGCCGAGCCCGGGGCGGCGGTGAGGACCACCGCCAGCAGGTCGTCCCCGGGCACGCCGAGGAGGGTGCCGTCGAGCGCGACGCCGTCGCCGTCCGGAGTCCGGAAGACGGCCCGGTTCTCGAAGGCGTGATCGGTTTCGGGGCTGCGCCACAAGGAGTCGAACTCGCGGCTGGTGCTCCGCAGCTCGTCGACGAGCTCGGCCAGTGCGGGGTCGGTGGGGTAGCGCAGGGAGGTGTCCCGCAGCCGCGCGGCGAGCGCGGCCCGGAACCCGGCCTGGTGCTCGTCTGTGCGGGCGATTTCCGTTCGCGGGTCGCAGAACGTGCGCCAGGCGACGTTCCAGTCCCGGGTGCTCGTTGCCGCCGTGCCGCCGAGCGCCTGCCACGCGCCGTTGACCGCGACGGCGTTCCACGCGGCGTCGGTCAGGAACGCGGGGGTGCCGCCGAGCCGCTCCAGCAGCCGGATCGCGGCCGCCCCGGCTTCGCGCGGCACCCGGCCGTCGGACGCGGCGTAGCCGGCCAGGGCGCAGAGCCGTTCGTAGTCGGCCCGGCTGACGCGCAACGCGCGCGCGATGGCGGTCACCACGCCGGCCGACGGGTGGCGGCGTCCCTGCTCCAGCCGTCGCACGTAGTCCGCGGACACGCCGGCCAGCTCCGCGAGCTCTTCCCGGCGCAGGCCGCGAACCCGGCGCCCGGCGCGCGGTCCGCCGGCCGGCTCGGTGTGCTCGCGCAGCCGGCGGACGGCGGCGCCGAGCTCGGACAGCGACATGGCGCCAGTGTGCCCGTGCCCGCGCATCCGTGGGACCTTCGAATTCGAAGCAGTAGACTCCGGGGCATGTCCGACACGCCACCGTCGCTCGACCCCGTGCAGCTCGGCGCCTACTTCGACCTCATCGAGGTGACGAGCCTGCTGCGGCACGCGGTCGAGCAGCAGCTGCGCGAGGCCGGCGAGCTCAGCTACGTGCAGTTCCAGCTGCTGGCCCGGCTCGGCGACTCGCCGTCGGGCAGCCACCGCATGACCGACCTGGCCGACGGCGTCGTCTACAGCCGCAGCGGCCTGACCTACCAGGCGGGCCTGCTCGAGAAGGCGGGCCTGGTGGTGCGGGCCCCGTCACCGGACGACGAGCGCGGCATCACGGTGACCATCACCGACGCCGGTCGCGAGCGGCTCGCCGCCGTGCTGCCGGGCCACGTCGAAGTGGTCAGCGGCCTGCTGTTCGAGCCGTTGTCCCGCGACGACGTCGAGAGCCTGGCGGCGCTGCTGGCACCGGTGCGCGACCACATGCGCTCGACGCCTCCCCGCTCGGCCGCACCTCGCCGGCGGTCCACAGCGGACTGAAGCCGAAGGCCTTGGGCTTCGAAACGGGCCCTAGGACGGCCAGCTCCACCGCAAGCCCCGAATGCCCGGCCCTGCCCCACTGGTGAACAGGTGCGCCGGGGCCGCCGGGGTCAGCGCCACCGCCGTGACGTCCCGCTCCGGTCCGCCCGGCGAATCCAGCCGGTAGCCGTGGCACGTCGCCGGCAGGCTGTCCGGCGCGAAGTGGACCTCCAGCAGGTGCCCGGCCACCGGGTGACGGAAGCGGCGGTCGTAGCTCGTGTCCGGAACCCCGTCGGTGTAGGCGAATTCGTACTCGAGGATCGCGGTCTCGCCGACGGACAGGGACCGGCTCGGCACCAGCTCGCTGAGCACGAACCCCGGCTCCGGCAGCACCTCGGTGCGCACGGCCCGGCAGTAGCGCGTCGACACCAGCCGGGGTGGGTGGCCGGGCGCGCAGCCGCGCAGCGCCACCACCTTGGCCTGCACCGGTTCTTCGACCGCGCGGACGACTTCGCGCACCCGCAGCCGGGTCAGCGACCGGTCGGCGCCGACGTGCAGCTCCTCGTGCAGGTTCACCACCACCAGCGACGTTTCCTCGGCCGCCTCGAACGACCGCAGCGCCGGGAGAACGCCGTTGCGGGGACCCCACAACCGTTCCCACCGCACCGGGTCCGGCGTGCCCGGGTGGCCGGGGCGGGCCAGCAGCTCGGTCAGCGCCCGCGCGGGCACGCCGAGGACGTCCTCCAGCAGCGCCACCGCGCGCAGCGAGTCCGGCCTCTCCGGCCGGGTCCGGCCGGTGCGCCAGTAGCTGAGCGTCGTGGTGCTGACCGGGACGCCGGCGGCCGCCAGCCGGTCCCGCAGGCGCGCGAGCCCCAGTCCGCTGCGGTCGATGGCCAGGGAAAGCGCGCGGCTGAACGGGCCGGCGGCGAGGGCGCGCGCCAGCTCCCGCTCGGCGAGGTCCGGGCGCGGCACCGCGAACAACGGCATCGGTGATCCTCGGTGTCGGTGCGGGGAAAGGCTTTCCGGGACAGGCGGATCACGCGCGGCCGGCACGGCGTCCGGTGACGGGTGGGGCCGGACCGCCTCCGGTGTAGCAGCCGCGGATCACCGCTGTCACCCGACGAACGTCGGCCGCGGCGAGGGCAACCCGACGAAGGAACTGTCTTGTTCCGTTGATCGGCTCGGATCTTCGGACGGTTACCCGCGGCGCACCGGACGCTTACGTTCGGTGAGTCCCACCGGTCCCCACCGAGGAGTCCCCATGCGTGAGTCATCCCGCCGGTTCGCCCGTGCCGCCGCCCTGCTCGCCGGCTCGGCCGCCGCACTCGCGACGCTCGCCGCCCCCGCGTCGGCCAGCGCGCCCGTCACGCCGCTTTCGCCCGACGCCCAGCCGTCGATCATCGGCGGCAGCACCGCCCAGAACCCCGGCTACATCACCCGCTTCAACGGCCACGCCAACGGTTACACGTTCTTCTGCACCAGCACGCTGATCGGCGCGCGCTGGGTCCTGACCGCCAAGCACTGCATGTACGACAACAACGGGCAGCGGCTGACCGACATCGACCTCTACATCGGCTCGAACAGCGCTTCCGGTGGCGTGCACGCGAAAGCGTCGGCGACCTATGTGTACTCCGGCGGCGACCTGGCCCTGATCAAGCTGAACACCAACGGCGGCAGCACGTACTCGCGGCTGGCCTCGAGCTCCTCGGACGCGGAGGAGGGCGACAGCGCCACCGTCTACGGCTGGGGCGCGACCCAGTCCACCGACGAGGGCAACCACCAGTCGAACGTGCTGAAGAAGGCGTCGGTGCGGATCTCCGACACGAACTCGAGCGACAACGCCGGCGGCCCGGCGATCTCGGCCGACACGCCGAACGGCGCGGTGGCCGGCGGCGACTCGGGCGGCCCGATGGTCGACGGCGGCGTGCAGGTGGGCGTCTGCTCGACCAGCGACCGGTCCAGCACCACCACCTACGGCAGCGTCGCCAACGGCCGCAGCTGGATCCGCCAGGTCAGCGGCGTCTGATCGGACCCGGGTCGCCGGCCGTGCCCCGACCGGCCGGCGACCCGCCCCCACGGCTCAGCCGAGGGCGGCGTAGATCGCGTCGACGTAGGTGGTGCTGCCGTCGGAGCCGATGACGCCGGGCGCCATCTTGTTCATCACGTAGGAGATCGTCAGCCGCCGGTCGAGGTCGGCGATGATCACCGAACCACCCCAGCCGCCCCAGAAGCAGACCCGGCCGTCGCGGACCCACGGCACCGCGTCGGGCCGGGGGAGGGCGTAGCCGATGCCCCAGCGCAGCGGGATCCCGAGACCGAGGTCGACGCCGTTCGCCTGCTCGGCGAAGACGAGGTCGATCGTGTCCGGGCCGAGCAACCGGACGCCGTCGACCGTGCCGCCGAGGGCGAGCGCCGAGAGCATCCGCGCGACCGAGCGGGCGTTGCCGTGGCCGTTCACCGCCCCGAGGTCCGCGCGGCGCCAGGCCGGCGTGTTGGCGACGGCCGCGTCGACGGCCGGTCCGGAGAGGGTCCGCGCCATGACGCTGCCGGGCTCGGGGTCGAACCGCGCGGGCGGCGGCGGCACGACCGGCGCGATCCGCGGCCAGTCGGCTTCGGCGGCCCCGATCCGGAAATCGGCGTCCAGCGGGCCGGCGAGCTCGTCGGCGACGAAGTCCTTGACGGTCTTGCCGCTGACCCGCCGGATCACCTCGCCGGCCAGGTGGCCGAAGTTCGTGGCGTGGTAGCCCGAGGCGGTGCCCGGTTCCCACCACGGGGCCTGCGCCGCGAGGCGGGCGGTCGTCTTGTCCCAGTCGTAGAGGTCCGCCACCGCGGCCGGCTGCTCCAGCCCGGACACTCCGGAGGTGTGCGACAGCAGGTGCCGCACTTCGACGTGCTCCTTGCCGTTTTCGGCGAACTCGGGCCAGTACCGGGCGACGGGCGCGAAGACGTCCAGCTCGCCGCGGTCGGCGAGCACCAGGGCCGCCAGGCTGACGACGGTCTTGGTGGTCGACCAGACGTTGGTGATGGTGTCGCGCTCCCACGGCGAGGTGCGCGTTTCGTCGCGGAAGCCGCCCCAGAGGTCGACGACCAGTTCACCGTCGAGGTCGACGACCAGGGACGCGCCGAGCTCTTCGCCGGCGGCCAGGTTCCACGAGAGCGCGTCGCGGACGGGGGCGAAGCGGGGTTCGTGGGTTCCGTGCACTTCGGTCATGGGCGCACGCTAAAACCTGACACCGGTGTCAGGGGCAAGGGTGAAAAGCCCCGGCGCGCGGGCTCGGTGTGACGCGCGTCGGCTTGAGAGGATGGCCCGGGCGCGCATAATGGGCACCTGACCGACCGCTTAGCATGTGCCGGGTACCACACCGCGAAGGAGACACACCGCTGTGAACTCGTTCAAGGATCGCGTCGCGATCGTCACGGGGGCCAGCCGGGGCATCGGCCTCGGGATCGCGAAGACGCTCGTCGAGCGCGGGGCCAAGGTGTGCATCACCGCGCGCAAGCCCGAGGCCCTGGAAGAGGCCGTCAATGAGCTCGGCGGGCCGGACGTCGCCATGTTCGTGCCCGGCAAGTCCGACGACACCGACCACCAGGACGAGGCGATCGCGAAGACGATCGAGACCTTCGGCCGGCTCGACTACCTGGTCAACAACACCGGCATCAACCCCGTCTACGGCCCGACCCTGGACATCGACCCGGCCGCCGCGGCGAAGATCCTCGGCGTCAACGTGCTCGCGCCGCTCGGCTGGACCAAGCGCGCCCGCGACGCGTGGATGGGCGAGCACGGCGGTGCGGTCGTCAACGTCGCTTCCGTCGCCGGCCTCGGCGCCTCGCCGGGCATCGGCATGTACGGCGTCAGCAAGGCCGCGCTGATCCGGCTCACCGTCGAGCTCGGCGCGGAGCTCGGGCCGAAGATCCGGGTCAACGCCGTCGCGCCCGCCGTCGTCAAGACGAAGTTCGCCACCGCGCTCTACGAAGGCCGCGAGGAAGAGGTGTCCGCCGCCTACCCGATGAAGCGCCTCGGCGTGCCGGCCGACATCGCCGGCGCCGTCGCGTTCCTGCTGTCCGACGACGCGGGCTGGATCACCGGCCAGACGATGGTCCTCGACGGCGGCGTCACCCTGGGTGGTGGCCTGTGACCGGCGTCGTCGTCACCGGCGGGGGCGGCGGCATCGGTGCCGCGCTGGCCCGCCGCTTCGCCGCGGACGGTGCCCAGGTCGTCGTCGCCGACCTCGATGGTGACAAGGCCGGCGAGGTGGCCGCGGAGGTCGGCGGCACGGCGTTCGTCGGCGACGTCGCGAGCGTCGACGGCGTCGCGAAGCTGATCTCGGCGGCTCGCGAGACCCTCGGCGAGATCGACATCTACTGCGCCAACGCGGGCATCGCGCCCTTCGGCGGTGCGGAAAGCCCCGAAGAGGTCTGGGCCCGCACCTGGGACGTCAACGTCATGTCCCACGTCCGCGCGGCGAACCAGCTGCTGCCCGCGTGGCTCGAGCGCGGCCGGGGGCACTTCATCGCGACGGCCTCGGCGGCCGGCCTGCTGACCAGCCTCGGCTCGGCGCCGTACTCGGTGACCAAGCACGGCGCCCTGGCCTTCGCCGAGTACCTCTCGGCGACCTACCGGCACCGCGGCATCACCGTGCAGGCGATCTGCCCGCAGGGCGTGCGCACCGCGATGCTGGAGAGCACCGGCACCGCCGGGCAGCTGCTGATGGGCGCGTCGGCGATCGAGCCGGAGCAGGTCGCGGACGCGCTGTTCGCGGCGATCGAGGCGAAGCAGTTCCTCGTGCTGCCGCACCCGGAGGTCGCGGACTACTACGCGGCGCGCGCGACGCAGACCGACCGGTGGCTCGGCGGGATGAACAAGCTGCAGCGCAAGGTCGAAGCGGCCCTCGAAGCCGAATGAGCTGGCAGCCGGAGGTCGACGAGATCGCGCGGCGGCGCGAGCTGGCCGAGCGCATGGGCGGGCCCGAGAAGGTGGCCCGCCAGCACGCGGCCGGGCGCTCGACGGTCCGCGAGCGGATCGCGGCCCTGGCCGACCCCGGCAGCTTCGACGAGATCGGGGCGCTCGCCGGCACCGCGTCCTATGTGGACGAATCGCTGGAGTCGTTCACCCCGGCCAACTTCGTGATCGGGACCGCGCGGCTCGACGGCCGGCGGGTGGCGATCGGCGGTGACGACTTCACCGTCCGCGGTGGTGCCGCCGACGCCGCGATCATGGAGAAGCAGGTCTACGCCGAGCGCCTGGCGAACGAGCTGGGCCTGCCGCTGGTGCGGCTGATCGAGGGCACCGGGGGCGGCGGCAGCGTCAAGATGCTGGAGCAGCACGGGTTCACCTACGTCCCGGTCAACCCGGGCTGGGACCTCGTGGTGGACAACCTCTCGGCGGTGCCGGTGGTCGCGCTCTGCCTGGGCCCGGTCGCCGGGCTCGGCGCCGCGCGGGCGGTCATGTCGCACCTGAACGTCCTCGTCGAAGGTGCCGGTCAGCTGTTCGTCGCCGGTCCGCCGGTCGTCAAGCACGCGACGGGGGAGGACCTCACCAAGGAAGAGCTGGGCGGCGCCGACGTCCACCGGCGCAGCGGCGCGGTCGACCGGATCGTCGCGTCCGAGGTCGAGGCTTTCGCGGTGGCGAAACAGTTCCTTTCGTACCTGCCGTCCTCTGTGGATGCGCTGCCGCCGGTCGGGTCCACTTCGGACCCGGCGGACCGTCGCGACGAAGCGTTGTTGTCGCTGGTCCCGCGCAACCGCCGGCACCCGTACCGCTTGCGGCCGTTGCTCGACGGCGTCTTCGACGAAGGTTCGGTGTTCGACTACGCCGTGTCGGGTGGTTCGGCTTATGCGGGATTGGCGCGGCTGAACGGCCACCCGGTCGGCGTCCTGGCCACCGATCCCTACCGCGGCGCGACGTTGACACCCGAAGGCGCCGACGTCATGACGCGGCTGGTCGACCTCTGCGAGACGTTCCACCTCCCGCTGGTCTCGCTGACCGACCAGGCGGGCATGGTGATCGGCGCGGCCGCCGAACGCGCGGGCGCGATCCGGCACGGCGCCCGCGCGGTGACCGCGGTCTACCAGGCGCGGGTGCCGATGGCGGAGGTGATCGTCCGGCGCGTGTTCGGCGTCGGCGGCGCGGGCCAAGTCAACCGCCACCGCCTGGTCCGCCGCTGGGCGTGGCCGTCGGGCGACTGGGGATCGCTCCCGGTCGAGGGCGGCATCGAAGCGGCGTATCGCGCGGAACTCGACGCGGCCGACGACCGGGCGGCGCGGATCGAGGAGATCCGCGCCCGCCTGGACGCGGTGCGCTCGCCGTTCCGCACGGCGGAGCGGTTCTCGGTCGAGGACGTGATCGACCCGCGCGAGACCCGCGCTCGCCTGTGCGACTGGGTGCCGGACGCCTACGCGGTCCTGCCGAAACTGCTCGGCCGCTCGTCGTTCGGGATGCGTCCCTAGACCACGCGGTACCAGTGCGGCCGGAGCTCTTCGAGGCCCACCGGCTTGCCGCCGGGCCGGTCGAACATCCGCACGCCGTCGCCGAGCAGCACCGGGACGGGCATCGCCAGGATCTCGTCGAGCACCCCGGCTTCCAGGCACTGCCGGGCGACGTCGGCGCCGAGGACGTTGACGTACTTCTCGCCCGCCGCCTCCTTCGCCGCGGCGACCGCGCCGACAAGGTTGTCGACGAACGTGACGCCGGGCGCCGGGTCCGCGGGCCGGTGCGTGAGCACGAACTGCGGCCCCTCCCAGCCGCCGCCGAACGCCTTGCCCTCGCCTTCGGTGCCGCGGTGCGGATCGTCGCCGCCGTAGGTCCGGCGGCCGACGAGCAGCGCGCCGATCTCGGGGATCAGCTCGTCGACCAGCGGGTCCGGGCCGAGGTAGGGCGTCAGCCAGGACATGTCGCCGCCGGGGCCGGCGACGAAGCCGTCGACCGAGCAGCTGAAGCCGTAGAGCAGTTTCGCCATCGATGTCTCCTTTGAACCGTTCGCGGACTTCAGTACTGACGGCGGCGGCCGGGAAAAGTCATCGCTTTCACCCGGCCGTGTCCGGAACGCGACAGGATCACCACGGACCGTTGACAACGGTGTCAGCGCGCGAGGACCGTTCCGGAACGCAGCCGGCTGAACTTGTGCTCAACGACGAAGGACAAGTGACATGGTCTTGCGTACCCTCGTGCGGCTTTCCGCCGCCACTGCCCTGGCCTTGGCCGGGCTGATCCCCGTCCCCGCGTCCGCGGCGCCGCTGGTCACCGATCCGGCGTCGCTGGTCAACCCCTTCATCGGCACGTCCAACGCCGCCGACGACTTCCCCGGCGCGGACGTCCCGTTCGGCATGGTCCAGTGGAGTCCCGACACCCCGAGCCGGCCCGACGGCGGCGGCTACGAATACCAGGATTCGTCCATCACCGGCTTCAGCCTGACCCACCTTTCGGGACCCGGCTGCGGCGCCGACGGCGACGTCCCGATCCTGCCGACGGTCGGCGCGGTGAACACCGGCGCGAGCGTCTCCTTCAGCCACAGCAACGAATCCGCGAGCCCCGGGTACTACTCGGCCGGGCTCGGCAACGGCGTCAAGACCGAGCTGACCACCGCGCTGCGGTCCGGGATCGGCCGGTTCACGTTCCCGTCGACGTCGCAGGCGAACCTGCAGTTCAAGCTCAACGGCAGCCAGAACGGCACGTCGAACCAGACGTGGACGGTGGTCAGCCCGACCGAGGTGTCCGGGTCGGTGACGTCCGGGCACTTCTGCGGCGCGGGCTTCACCTACACGCTCTACTTCGACGTCGTCTTCGACCGCGCGTTCAGCTCCAGCGGCACCGCCGCCGCGGCCGCGGTGACCCCGAAGGCGGCACCCGGGAAGCTGCACGGCACCGCGACGGCCGAGGCGGCGCCGGACGCGGGCCCGGGCAGCGCGTACGTCCGGTTCGACACGACGAGCAACCCGGCCGTGCAGGCGAAGGTCGGCATCTCCTACGTCTCGGTGGCGAACGCGGTCGCCAACCGCGCGGCCGACATCCCGGCGTTCGACTTCGCCGCGACCAAGCAGGCCGCGCACGACAGCTGGAACTCCCTGCTCGGCCGGATCCAGGTCGCGGGCGGGACCTCCGCGCAGCAGCGCGTCTTCTACACCGCGCTCTACCACTCGCTGTTGCACCCCAACGTGTTCTCCGACCGCAACGGGCAGTACAGGGGGTTCGACAACCAGGTGCACACCGTCGCGAGTGGACACTCGGCGCAGTACGCCAACTTCTCCGGCTGGGACATCTACCGCACGCAAGCGCAGCTGACCGCGCTGCTGGCGCCGGCGCAGACCAGCGACATCGCGCAGTCGATGATCGCCGACTACGCCCAGGGCGGCGGACTGCCCAAGTGGTCGCAGAACAACGGCGAGACGTACGTGATGGTCGGTGACCCCGGCACGGCGATCCTCGCGAGCTACTACGCCTTCGGGGCGCGGAACTTCGACACTTCGGCGGCGCTGCAGGCGATGCTGAAGGAAGCGAGCGTGCTCACCAACGTCCGGCCGGGTCTCAACGCCCTGAACGCGCCGGGTTACCTGCCGGCCAACGGCACCTACCAGTGCTGCAACTTCTACGGCCCGGTCTCGACGCAGCTGGAGTACGACACGGCGGACTTCGCGCTCTCGGCGTTCGCGGGAGCGTTGGGAGACACCGCGAACCAGGCGTTCTACGCGGGCCGCGCGCAGAACTGGAAGAACACCTTCAACCCGGCCACGGGGTTCATGCAGCCTCGCGACGCCGGTGGTGGCTGGACCGGCGGCTTCAACCCGGCGAGCGGTTCGAACTTCGTCGAAGGCACGTCCTGGCAGTACACCGGCATGGTGCCGTTCAACGTGGCGGGCCTCGCCGCGGCGCGCGGCGGCAACGCGTCGCTGGTGAGCTACCTCGACAGCGTGCTGGCCGGCTTCCACGGCAGCGGCGGTTCGCAGGCCGACCTGGGCAACGAGCCGAGCCTCGAGCTGCCGTGGGAGTACGACTACGTCGGGCAGCCGTACAAGACGCAGAAGGTCGTGCGGCAGGTCCAGGACCAGATCTGGACCGACGCGCCGGGCGGGCTGGCCGGCAACGACGACCTGGGCGCGATGAGCGCGTGGTACGTGTTCTCGGCGCTGGGCTTCTACCCGATGACGCCGGGGACGGCGGACCTGGCGCTGGGCAGCCCGCTGTTCACGCAGGTGGTGGTGACGCTGCCGAGCGGCAACACCTTGACGGTGAACGCCCCGGCGGCGGCGGACAACGCCCCGTACGTCCAGAGCGCGTCGTGGAACGGCTCGGCGTGGAACAACGCGTACGTGCCGACTTCGGCCCTGACCTCGGGCGGGACCCTGGCGTTCGTGCTGGGCACCTCGGCGAACACGGCGTGGGCGGCGTCGAACCCGCCGCCGTCGTACGACGGGACGCTGCCGCACCTGGGGCCGTTGACGTCGGGGATCGCGGGCAAGTGCGCGGACATCGCCCAGAGCGGAACGGGCAACGGCACGCACGTCCAGCTGTACACGTGCAATGCGACGGGCGCGCAGAAGTGGTTCTCGGCCGCGGACGGCTCCCTGCAGGCCCAGGGCGGCTGCCTGGACGTGAGCAACAGCGGCACGGCGAACGGCACGAAGGTCCAGCTGTGGCAGTGCAACAGCTCCGGGGCGCAGAAGTGGCAGGCGGGCAGCGCGGGAGCGTTGGTGAACCCCCAGTCGGGCAGGTGCCTGGACGACCCGGGCAGCACGACGACGGACGGGACCCAGCTGCAGATCTACGACTGCAACCAGAGCGCGGCCCAGTCCTGGACCCGCGGCTGACGCCGTCGTGAGTGGTAATTCGGGTTAGAACCCGAATTACCACTCACGACTCGGCCGAGTGGGGCGGGAACTTCGGCTCCCGGCGTTCGTTCCAGCTGGCCAGCCCCTCGGCCAGCTCGGGACGCCCGAACGAGTCGATCATCAACGCCGTCGCCTCGCGGGCGGCTTCGTCCAGCGGCAGCAGCGCCTCGCGGGCGAACTGCGCCTTCATCACCGCCATCGACCGCGGCGCGCTGTAGGTGGCCAGCTCGGTCGCGTACGCGTGGGCGCGCAGGCCCAGTTCCTCCGCCGGGACCACCTCCTGGACCAAGCCGTAGTCCAGGGCCTGCTCCGCGGTGAACGTCCGCCCGGACAGCAGCAGGTCACGGGCCCGGCCCTCGCCCACCAGCGACGGCAGCAGCTTCGCGATCCCGTACTCCGCGATCAGCCCGCGGCGCGAGAACGCCGTGGTGAACTTCGCGCCCGCCGCGGCGAAGCGGACGTCCGCCGAGCACGCGATCACGAACCCGAGGCCCGCGCAGCCGCCGTTGATCGCCGCGACCACGGGGACGCCGGCCGCCGAGGCCGCCAGGACGTCGCGGAAGTTCTCGTGGCCGCCGCTCGACGCCGGGGGAGCGGCGGCCAGGTCGTCGAGCAACCCCAGGTCGGCGCCGGGGCAGAACGCCCGGCCCGCCCCGGTGACGACCACCGCGCGGACGTCCGGGTCCGCGTCGGCCTGGCGGAGCAGGGCGCCGTAGCGGACCTGCATCGGTACGTCCATCGCGTTGCTGCGGCCGGGTTTGTCGAACGTCAGCGTGGCGACGGCACCGTCCGCCGCGTACCGGACACCATCCACAGCGGACAAGGCGGCCTCCTCGGGGTCGGCCACCATACTAAGCGGTCGCTTGGCTCCTGGCCAGCTGTCACTTCCAGTCGGGCAGGTACTCGTAGTGCTGTTTGAAGGTCCTCTGCGCCGCGTCGGACCGCGGGTCATGGCCGAAGTCGGCCTCGGTGAAGCTGCCCGCCTCGACGGTCCAGAACTCCTCGGCGTCCTTCCACACGGCGCTGAGACGATCGTTCAGCCCGAGGCCCACCCGGCTCTCGCCCACGTTGGGCTGGACGTGCAGCAGTTCGTGCATCAGCTCGATCCGGCTGGGCGTGTGGAACGGCACGCCCTTCTGGTCGAAGGAGATCGAGCCGCGCAGCACGCCCGCCCCACCGGCGCCGGGGACGATCTTCGCCAGCCGGGCCTTCGCTTGCGGTTCGTCCTCCTGTTCGATCATCGGGCCGGCGTCCGGGCGTAGTGGAAGATCGTCTCGCTGCGGTCTTTCTGCTTGGTGATCGGGATTTCGAGCTGGTACCCGGCCAAATGGCGGTATCCCGCGACGCGACGAAAGGGACGTGCTCCGGTCGGTCGAGGGCGTACGACCATCACGATTCTTCAAACCGGGTGCCCCGCCGCCAAATCGCGCGGGTGTTGAGTGAGTCGTCGATGTCCGCCGTCGGGTCGCCGTCGACGAGCAGGAGGTCGGCGCGCAGCCCTTCGGCCACGCGGCCCCGGTCGCCGAGGCCGAAGCGGCGCGCCGTGGTCGCCGTCGCGGCGCGCAGTGCCCGGGCGGGCGTCAACCCCGCCGCCACGAGGTAGCGCAGTTCGCGGTGCAGGCTGGCTCCGTGCGCCAACCCGCCGAAGAACGTTTCGGCCATGGAGGCGTCCGTGCCGGCCAGGATGTCGACCCCCGCCGCGTCCAGCGCCCGCACCGTCTCCAGCACGTCCTCGAGCTTGCCCTGCGGGTACCGGTCGTAGCTGGCCCGCAGCGTTTCCGCCCACTTGACGTCGAGGCGGCGGGCGACCCGCGGGTCGTCGGCGAGGTCGCTGCCGGTGATGCCCATCATCGACGCGTCGAGGCAGACGCACGGCACGACGAACATCCCCGCGCCGGCGACGAGGTCCACGATCTCGGCGGTGTGCGGCCGGTCCATGAACACGTGGACGACCCCGTCGACGCCGGCCTCGGCGGCCATCCGGGTGGCGTCGAGGGTCAGCGTGTGGGCCACGGTGAGGGCGCCGTGCTTCTTGGCCTCGGCGACGCCCGCGTTCAGCGTGGCCTGGTCGAGCATCGGCAGCCCGGGATGCCCCTCGACGCTGCCGTCGTCGATCATGAACTTGATGTAGTCGGACCCCCGCGCGAGCAGCTGCGGGACGAACGCGGCGGCCTCCTCCGGCGTGGTGGAGAACGGCATCAGCGGCATGACCGGCGGCAGGTCGCCGGCCGGCCGGAACCCTTCCGGCATCAGCTCGCTCGGGTGCCCGCCCGGCGGCGTGATGGCGAAGCCGGCGGAGCGGATGTCGGCCACCGTGTCGTCTTCGGCGGCGAGCGCCCGGTTCTCGCGCGTGTTCAGGCCCTGCATCTCCAGCTCGGTGGTGACGCCGAACCGCAGGGCCAGCGCCCGGGAGCCGGGAGCGGAGTGGACGTGCGCGTCGATCAGCCCGGGCAGCAGGGTCGCGCCCCGGCCGTCGACGACCTCCGCGCCGTCGGGCACGTCGCCGCCGACCTGGCGGATCTTCGGGCCGTCGAGCACGACGGTGCGCACCCCGAGGTGCTTCTCCCCGTCGAAGACCCGGGCGCCGGTGATGGCGGTGGTGGCCATGGTGGCCATGGTGGCCTCGCTTTCGTTCGCAGTTACATACCCAATGCTATGCAATTGACAACTGGCATGCAAATGCCGGGGGTACTACGCTCCGGGGGTGGACAGCGCTGAAGACTCCTTGCTGGACCGGATCGGTCCGGCGCTGTCGCGGCTGCGCCGCCGCACTCCGGCCTCGGGCCGGGACCTGTCCCGCAACCTGGTGCTGAACCTGGTCGCCGACGCCCCGGGCGAGCTGACCGTCGGCGGGCTCGCCGCCGAGATGGGTGTCGCGCAGCCGGTGGCCAGCCGCACGGTCGCGGCCTGCATCGCCGACGGCCTGCTGCGCCGGGCGGCCTCGCAGGCCGACGGCCGCCGGACCGTGCTGGAGCTCACCGAAGCCGGCGAAGCGGAGCGAGACCGGTTCGCGGCCGAGCAGCGCCAGGCGTTCGAAGCGATCACGGCCGGCTGGTCGCCGGAGGACCGCACCCAGTTCGCCCGGCTCCTCGTCCGCTACACGACCGACGCGGGTGCCTGGTCCCGGAGCCGGGGAGGCCGCTGACGGTGGTGCGGTTCGAAAATGTCGAACCCTTTGGTCGCCCGGAAACCCTTGTGCAATAGTGCTTTCCGCCGCGTCCGCCCGCCGGAAGGACTTCGCCGATGCCGTACACCCCCAGCAGGCGCCTCGTCCTCGGCGGTCTCGGCGCCGCCGTCGTCACCTCCGCGGTCGCGCCCGCCGCCCGCGCCGCCGAAGCCCTCACACGGCCGGCCCTCGAACCCACCGGCCGATCCACCGATCTCGGCACCGGCTGGCGGTTCGCCCTCGCCAACCCCGACGGCGTCACCGATCCGGACGGCCGCTTCGCCGACGCCGCGAACCCCGCCTACGACGACTCGGCCTGGCAGCTCGTCGACGTCCCGCACGACTGGAGCATCGAGCTCCCGCCGACGAGCCAGGGCACCCAGAGCGGCTCCGGCTTCTTCCGCGGCGGCCTCGGCTGGTACCGCAAGACGTTCACCCTGCCGCCGTCACTCGCCGGGAAGCGGGTGTCGGTCGAGTTCGACGGCGTCTACTCCGACGCCCACGTCTTCCTCGGCGGCGAGCTGCTCGGCAACCACCCGTACGCCTACACCGGCTTCGCCTTCGACCTCACCGGCCGCCTCCACGCCGACGGCCGGACACCGAACGTCCTGGCCGTCCGCGCGGTGAACCCGCTGCCCAGCAGCCGCTGGTACTCCGGCAGCGGCATCTACCGCCGCGTCCGGCTGGTGGTCACCGAACCGGTCCACCTCGGCCGGCACGGCACCTTCGTCACCACACCGGACATCGCCGCCGGGCGCGGCACCGTGCGGGTGGCCACCGACGTCGTCAACGACTCCGCCGGAGCGACCGCGGCCCAGGTCCGCACCACCGTCACCGACCCCGCGGGCCACGTCGTCGCGACCGGGGAGGCGACCGTGCCGGTGCCCGCCGGGAAGACCACGACGGCCGTCACCACGCAGACCGTCCCGAAGCCGCGGCTCTGGTCGGTCGGCACGCCGCGGCTCTACCGCGTGCGCACGGACGTCGTCGTGGCCGGGCGCGTGCTCGACACGACCACCGCGGACTTCGGCTTCCGCTACACCGAGTTCCACCCGGACCACGGATTTTCGCTCAACGGCGAGCCGATGAAGCTGCGCGGGGTCAACCTGCACGCGACGCAGGGGCCGCTCGGCGCGGTGATCGACCCCGCCGCCCTGGAGCGTCAGTTGCGGCTGATGCTCGCGATGGGCGCCAACGCCTTGCGGACCGCCCACAACCCGCCGGCGCCCGAGCTGGTGACCGCCTGCGAACGGCTCGGGATCCTCCTGATGGTCGAGGCGTTCGACTGCTGGCGGACCGGGAAGCTCGAGTTCGACTACCACCGCGACTTCGACGCGTGGAGCGGCCGCGACATCGCGGAAATGGTGCACGCGGTCAAGAACTCGCCGGCCGTCGTGCTGTGGTCGATCGGCAACGAGGTACCGGACGCGTCCATGGCAGGCGGCCCGGCCATCGCGGCCGAGCTCATCAAGACGGTCCGCGGGATCGATACGACCCGGCCCGTCATCATGGGCTCGGACCGCTACCGGAGCGTGCCCGCGCCGGGCTCGCCCCAGGACCTGATCCTGCGGCAGCTCGACGGCCTCGGCGTCAACTACAACACCGCGCAGTCGATCGACGGGCTGCACGCGAAGTACCCGGACAAGTTCTTCTTCGAATCCGAGTCGTCGTCGGAAACCTCGACGCGCGGGGTCTACCAGGACCCTGACCTGCTCAACACCGGCGAGAACCACACGCCGGGCAAGCGCGCGACGTCGTCCTACGACAACAACCTGGCCTCGTGGACCTTCAGCGGCGAGTACTCGCTCAAGAAGGACCGCGACCGGCGGTTCTGCCAGGGTCAGTTCCTCTGGGCCGGGCAGGACTACCTGGGCGAGCCGACGCCGTACGACGTCTTCCCGGTCAAGACGTCGTTCTTCGGCGCGATCGACAGCGCGGGCCTGCCCAAAGACGCCTTCCACCTCTTCCGCAGCCAGTGGACGACCGCGCCGATGGTGCACCTGACGCCGATGGACTGGACGACCCACCGGCCGGGCGAGCCGGTCGCGGTGTGGGTCTACTCCACTGTGGACACCGTCGAACTGGTCCTCAACGGACGCTCGCTCGGCGTCAAGAAGTTCGATCGCAAGACCACTGTGGACGGACGCACCTACCTGGAGACGTCCGAGCCCGCCGGTGACGACAAGAACGACCCGTCCGGCAGCTACACGAGCCCGAACGGTGGCACCGGCAAGCTGCACCTCACGTGGACCGTGCCGTTCGAACCCGGCACGCTCACCGCGATCGCGAGGTCCGGCGGCCGCGAGGTGGCGCGCGACCGGCTCGTCACCGCCGGGCCGCCGCACGCGGTCACGTTGACGGCCGAGCCGCGCTGGGAAGGCGCGATGGCGTTCGTGACCGCGTCCATTGTGGACTCCCATGGTGTCGTGGTGCCCGGCGCCGAGCCGGTGCTGCGGTTCGCCGTCCGCGGCCCAGGGCGCGTCGCCGGCGTCGACAACGGTCGCCAGGAACTCGCCCAGAGCTACCAGCAGCCGACGATCCCGGCGTTCCGCGGCCAGGCCGTCGCCGTCATCGCCGCGACCGGCGGCCGGGGCCCGATCACCGTCACGGCGAGCGCGCCAGGCCTGGCGCCCGGGAAGACCACGCTGCCGGGCACGAACCTGGGGCAGCGCAACGGCCCCGGCGCCCGCGCCGTGGACCGGCCGGTGGCTCCGGCGTTCGTGGCCGCGGACGCGAGTTATTCGGGTGCGCCGGACACGGTGCCGGCGGCGATGCTGGACGGCGACCCCACGACGGGCTGGTCGAACTTCTACGTCAAGCAGGCGACGGCGACGCTGGCCGCGGTGAGCCGGCCGCGCCCGGAAGACTGGGTGTCGCTCGCCTTCCCCGCGGCCCGGCGGATCGGTGCGGTGACGGCGAACTTCGTCGTGGACGCGAACCACGCGGTGCCGTCGGCGGTCGAGGTCGCCCACCGCACCGAGCGGGGCTGGGAGCCGGTGCGCAACCCCGAGGTGACGGGGGGGAGCGGCTCGAACGACCCGACGACGCTCGAGTTCGATCCCGTCACGACGACCGAAGTGCGGATCACCATGACCGCACCGGGTTTCCTGCGGATCAGCGCCCTGTCAGCGGCTGCACGGGGCTAGCGCGTCGAGACCCTGCGGCTTCTCCGCGGTGCGGCCGATCGCGGTCGCGATGCGGTTGATCGTCGCGACGCGCTTGTCCTCCAGCGGACCGAGGATGGCGTTCTGGACGAAGTTCGGGCCACCTTGTCCGACGGTGCTGACGAGCCGGTTGTTGGCCTCGGCGATCTGCGTGTTCAGCAGGTCGAGGTTGCGCTGGACTTCGGCCTGGGCCGACGCGGGGATGGCAGGGAGCTGCGAAGCGACGTCGGGGCAGGCGATCTGCCCGGCCGCGTTGCCGGTGTTCCCGGTGTTCCCGGTGTTGCCCGCGGTGCCGCCGTTCTGGGCCGGTGCCGTCGACACCGCGCCGGCGCCGGTGTTCGCCTGCCCGCCCTGCGAGCACGCGGCCAGGCTGTCGAGACCCTGGGGTTTCTGGCCCTGCCGGCCGATGGCGATGGCGATCCGGTCGATCGTGGACACGCGTTTGTCCTTCAACGGCCCGAGGATCGCGTTCTGCACGAAGTTCGGGCCGCCCTGACCGACGGTGCTGACCAACCGGTTGTTGGCCTCGGCGATCTGGGTGTTCAGCAGGTCGAGGTTGCGCTGGACCTCCGCCTGGGCCGAGGCCGGGATGGCGGGGAGCTTCGAGGCGACGTCGGGGCAGGTGATCTGCCCACCCGAAACCACGCCGGCCGCGTTGGCCGCGCCGGGGTCGCCGACGGTCGTCGCGATCACCAGGGCGCCGGCCGCGAGTGCGAGGCCGAGGGCCGCCGTCGCGATCTTCGTTCGCCGCGAGAGGCGGTGCCGTCCACCGGTAGCAGGCATGAATCACTCCAAGTTAGCGTGAACAGAGAGGGTCCACACGGGCAGCGCGCGGTTGTTCCGAATGGCGCGGCCGAGTGGGCCGCGAAGGTCATCGTGGCTGCTCCGACCTCGATTTGTCCAGGAAAAAAGGTAATCGGAGAGATGCTGAACCATTCCGAACCGGGGTCCGTATTACGCGGTGAAAGGCGGCTTCTGCGATTCCCGCGAAGCCGGGTCTTGACGTGGACCGCCCCGGCCTCCTAGCGTCGCCATACCGACCGGTCGGTGTCCAAGGGAGGTCACTGGATGAGCTGGTACGACGCGAAGCCCTGGCTCGCGAGCTACGACGAACGCGTGCGGGACGCGGAACCGGCCCGGCCGACGACGCTGCCGGAGTCGTTCCGCCGCGCCGTGGACGACGGGCCCGACCGGGCGGCGATCGCGTACTTCGACGCGCGGCTGAGCTACCGAGAAGTCGACGAGCTCTCCGACGGCTTCGCGCGCTACCTGACGCAGAACGGCTTCGCGCGCGGCGACCGGCTCGCCCTGGTGCTGCAGAACATCCCGCAGTTCGTGATCGCGTTGCTCGGCGCGTGGAAGGCCGGCGGCATCGTCGTGCCGGTCAACCCGATGTACCGCGAGCGCGAGCTCACCCACGTCTTCACCGACGCCGGCGTCAAGGCGGTCGTCTGCTCGCAGCGCGGCTGGAACGCCTACATCGGCGAGACGGCCGCGGCCACCGGCGTCGGCATCACGCTCACCACCAGCGAACTCGAGTTCCAGACCCGCGACGACGAGCGCGTCCTGGCCGAGGTCGAGAAGGAGGAGACGCCGGGCGCGACCGAACTCCTCGAAGCCGCCGCCACGCCGGGCCCGAAGCCGCCGGAGCCCGCGTTCGCGCTCGACGACACCGCGCTGATCAGCTACACCTCCGGCACCAGCGGCACGCCGAAGGGCGCCACCAACACCCACGGCAACGTGGGCACCAACGCCGCCGGGCTCGGGTCGTTCAGCGGCCTTCCCGCCGGCTCGACGCTCTTCGGGCTCGCGCCGCTGTTCCACATCACCGGCATGGTCTGCGAAGTCGGCTCCGCGATCGACATCGGCGGCACCCTCGCCCTCGCCTACCGCTTCGAGCCGGGGGTCGTGCTCGACGCGTTCCTCGAGCACCGGCCGTCGTACACGGTCGGGCCGTCGACGGCCTACATGGCGCTGATGGCGCACCCGTCCTTCAGCCGCGACCACTTCGCGTCCTTCGCCCTGCTCTACTCCGGGGGCGCCGCGCTGCCGCCCGCCGTCGTCGAGGCCTTCCGCGCGAAGACCGGGCACTACATCCACAACGGCTACGGCCTCACCGAGACCACCGCCGGCTGCGTCGTCGTCCCCGGCACGCTTGAAGCGCCGATCGACCCGGAGTCCGGCACGATCTCGATCGGCCTGCCGGTGCCGGACACGATCGTCCGCATCCTCGGCGAAAACGGCGAAGAGCTGCCGTTCGGGCAGGCGGGCGAGATCGCCGTCGAGGGCCCGATGGTCGTCTCCGGCTACTGGAACCGGCCCGACGCCACCGCCGAGGCGCTGCCCGGCGGCCGGCTGCTCACCGGCGACATCGGGTTCATGGACGAGCGCGGCTGGGTCTACGTCGTCGACCGCAAGAAGGACATGATCAACGCGTCCGGCTTCAAGGTCTGGCCGCGCGAGGTCGAAGACGTCCTGTACACGCACCCGGCGGTCCGCGAGGCCGCCGTCGTCGGGATCGCCGACGAATACCGCGGCGAGACGGTCAAGGCGTACGTCAGCCCGGCGCCGGGCGCGACCGCCGACCCCGCGGAACTGGTCGCGTGGTGCAAGGAACGGCTCGCCGCCTACAAGTACCCGCGCACCATCGAGGTGCTCGCCGAGCTGCCGAAGACCACCAGCGGCAAGATCCTCCGCCGCGAACTGAGGGCGCGGGGGTAGTGGACGTGGTCGAGACGGTCCGCGGCCCGATCGAGCCGGAAGCGCTGGGCCGGGTGCTCATGCACGAGCACCTCTTCGTGCTGAGCCCCGAGTTCGTCGCCAATTACCCGGAGCACGAGGGGTTCAAGGAGGACGAGCACGTCCCGGAGGCGATCCGGCGGCTCAAGGAGCTGAAGGACGCGGGGATCGACACGATCGTCGACCCGACGGTGATCGGGCTCGGCCGCTACATCCCGCGCGTGCAGCGGGTCGCCGCCGAGGTCGAGGTCAACATCGTCGTCGCGACCGGGCTCTACACCTACAACGACGTGCCGCACTACCTGCACTTCCGCGGGCCCGGCACGATGCTGCAGGGCGAGGACCCGCTCGTCGGGATGTTCGTCGGCGACCTCCGCGAGGGCATCGCGGGCACCGGCGTCAAGGCGGGGCTGCTCAAGTGCGCGACCGACGAGCCGGGCGTGACGCCCGGCGTCGAGCGCGTGCTGCGCGCGGTCGCGAAGGCGCACGTCGAGACCGGCGCGCCGATCATGACCCACACGCACGCGGGCACCCGGCGGGGCCTGGAGCAGCAGGCGATCTTCGCGGACGAGGGCGTCGACTTGAATCGCGTCCTGGTCGGGCACTCCGGCGACTCGACCGACCTCGGGTACCTGACCGAGCTGGCCGACCGCGGGTCGCTGCTCGGCATGGACCGGTTCGGCCTCGACCTGCTGCTGCCGTTCGAGGAGCGCGTGAACACGGTCGCGGCGATGTGCGAACGCGGGTACGCGGGCAGCATGGTGCTCTCGCACGACGCGTCCTGCTACATCGACTGGCTGCCGTCGGACCAGCTGCCTGTGCTGACGCCGAACTGGCACTACCTGCACATCACCCGGGACGTGCTGCCCGCGCTGCGCGAGCGCGGGGTGTCCGAAACGGACATCACGACCATGCTGGTGGACAACCCGCGGCGGTTCCTGTCGTGGCGTTATCCTGGTGCGTCCTGAGAGGGGGTACTGCGGTGACCCGAGCAAGCACCCGCAAGCCGGGCGAAGCGGGCGGCGACGACCAGGCCGCCGTGCCCCGGCGGCTGCTGGAGCACGCCACGAAGCTGTTCGCCAAGAAGGGCTTCGACCGGACGTCGGTCCAGGAGATCGTCGAGGCCGCGGGCGTCACCAAGGGCGCGATGTACCACTACTTCGGCTCGAAGGACGACCTGCTCTACGAGATCTACGCGCGCGTCCTGCGCGAGCAGACCCGCCAGCTGGAGAGCGTCGCCTCATCGGCGGCCCCGCTGCGCGAACGCCTCGGCGCCGCCGCGTCCGACGTCGTGGTGTCCAGCATCGACAACCTCGACGACAACACGATCTTCCTGCAGTCGATGCACCAGCTCTCCCCGGACAAGCAGAAGGCCGTCCGCGCCGAGCGCCGCAAGTACCACGAACGCTTCCGCGGCCTGGTCGAGGAAGGCCAGGCATCGGGGGAGTTCCGCACGGACAAGCCGGCCGACGTGGTCGTCGACTTCTTCTTCGGCTCGGTCCACCACCTGGGATCGTGGTACCGCCGCGGCGGGACGCTCTCGGCCCGCCAGGTCGGTGACCACTACGCGGACCTGCTGCTGGACGCCCTGCGGCCACCCGGGTGACGCTGCCCGTCCTCGGCAAGCTGACCGGAGCGGAGCGGGAACTGGTCGACGCGGCCCGGAGCGGTCTCGCCTACGTGACCGACGCCCCGGTGCGGGCCGCGGTCCTGCGCGAGCTGCTGCTGGGCCTGCGTGGTCCGGTGGACCCGCGCGGGGTGCGCGTCGGGGGCGCCCGGATCGCCGGGACCCTGAACCTGGACCACGTCGACGCGCTGGCAGGGCTGGCCCTGGTCGACTGCGTGGTCGTGAACCCGATCTCCGCCCGGGCCGCGACACTGCCGTGGCTCGACCTGTCAGGCGGCCGCGTCGCCGGGTTCGACGGCACCGGCGTCCGGATCGGCCACGACCTCGACCTCACCGGCGTGCGCGCGACCGGCTCCGGCGACTTCGGCGTGATCTGCCTGCGCGACGCGCGGGTCGACGGCCTGGTCGTCTTCGCCCGCGCGGAGATCCGCAGCACCGACGGCCCCGCGCTGTACCTCGACGACCTCGAGTGCCGGGCGCTCAGGGGCGTCGGCCTGCGAGCCACCGGCACCGGCGAGAGCGGCGCGATCCGCCTGCTCGGCGCGCGCGTTTCCGGAGAGGTCTTCCTCGGCGAAGCGGCGCTCACCAACGAGTCCGGGCCGGTGGTGCACGCCGACAGCGCGGTGGTCGGCGGCGACCTGAACCTGGCCGCCGCCGTCGTGACCGGTGGCGGCGACGCGGGCGCGCTCCGCCTGCTCGGCGCCCGGGTCGGCGGTCAGCTCGACCTCGGCGAAGCCGAGCTGGTGAACGACAGCGGCCCGGCCGTCGGCGCCGACCGCCTCCGGGCCGGTGGCCTGTACGGCACGGGCGTCACCGTGACGGGAGCGTTTTCGCTGCTCAACGCCCGGATCGACGGCCAGGTCAACCTCGGCGGCGCGGCGCTCGTCAACCCCCGCGGCCGCGCGTTGAGCGCCGACAGTGCCCGGATCGAGGGCAGCGTCCACGCCGCCGGGCTGCGGGCGAGCGGGCCGGTGTCCCTGATCGGCGCGCACGTGACGGGCGACCTCCACCTGGCCGGCACCGAACTCGCCGGCGACGAGGATCCGGCGCTAGTCGGCGCCCGGCTCCGGGTCGACGGCACCCTGCGCCTGTCCGGGCTGACCGCGACCGGCGCGATCCACCTCGCGGGCGCGCACATCGGTGGCGAACTCACCTTGACCGGGGCGGAGATCGCCGCCACCGGGACCGTCCTCGACCTCGAGGCCGCCGTGGTCGACGGACCGGTCTTCGTCCCGCCGGGCATCGGTCGCGTGGACCTCGACGGTTTCCGGTTCGGCTCGCTCGGCGACGTCACCTGGCGCGAGTGGCTGACCTTGATCCGTTCGCACGCCGCCACGTACCGGCCGGGGCCGTACCAGCAGCTGGCGACGGCCGAACGCGCCGCCGGGCACGACGGGAACGCGCGGCAGATCCTCATCGCCCAGCAGCGGGACCTGCACCGGCGGGCGCCGAAGGCCATCGGTGGCTGGCCCGCCCGGCGGTTCCACTGGCTGTGGGGCTTCCTCGCCGGCTACGGCTACCGCGCCCGGCAGACCGCGGCCGCGTTGCTGCTCGCGGTGGTCGCGGCCGGAGGACTGGGGCTGTGGGCCGGGCACGTCGGCAGCGGTGGGCACCGCGCGGCCGAGCGGACGGCGGACCTCACGGCCGCGACCGGCACGCCGTGCACGACGGTGGAACTGATCGGCGTCGGCCTCGATCGGGGGCTGCCGCTGTCACCCGGGGTGCGCGGGCGCTGCGACCTCAACACCGGCATCGCCGCCGGGCAGTGGTTCACGGTGGCGATCTGGCTGGTCCAGGCCGCGATCTGGGCGCTGGCCACGCTGGCGCTCGTCGGCTACACGGGCCTGGTCCGCAAGACCGGCTAGTGGCGCCGGAGGTGGTCCAGCAGGAGGGCGATGACCTCGTCGGGGGCCTCCATCGCCATCCACTGGCTCGCGCCTTCGATGATCTGGAAGCGGTACTCCGCGTCGATGTGGTGGACGGTCAGCTCGGCGGCGCTTTGGCCGAGGTAGGGGTCCTCGCTGCCCCAGAGGTAGAGCGTCGGCACGGTGATGCGGCCCGCCGGGACGTCGAAAACGTCGTTGGTGGCGCCGCGGTACCAATTCAGCGTCGCGGTCAGGGCACCCGGTTCGGAAAGGCGTTCGACGGTCCGTTCGATGATTTCGACCGGAATCCGGCGATTGTAGACAGCGCGTAATTGCGCGGCTTCGTCGCGTAAGAGGAATTTCTCGGCTTTGCCGACGCCCCGGCGGAAGAAGCGGATGTAGCCGAGGTCGTGGAACTGCCCGTCGTCGGTGGCGGCGGCGCGCTGCAGGGCCGACGGGTGCGGGGTGGAGAGCACGGTCAGCGACCGCAGCCGGTGCGGGTGCGCGGTGGCCAGCGCCCAGGCGACCATGCCGCCCCAGTCGCGCGCGACCAGGTGGAACCGGTCGGCGCCCTGGCTGTCGGCGAAGGCGAGCGCGTCGCCGACGAGGTGCTCGATGGAATAGTGCTCGACGCCCTCGGGCCGCGCATCGCGGGCGTACCCGCGCTGGTCGACGGCGAGGGCCCGGTAGCCGGCCTCACCGAGCGCGTGCAGCTGCTCGGTCCAGGATTCGGCGAATTCGGGCCAACCGTGCAGGAGCAGGACGAGTTCGCCGGAGACGGGCCCGGCGGCGAGCGCGCTGTACCGATGCCCGCCGGCTTCGACGGTCAATTCTTCCAGCGCTTCCGTCGGTGCGACGGCGAATTCCATGGCGCCCAGGCTAGATCCCGCCGGGTGGTGAGAACCATGGGAACGGGGGCACTTTTGCCACCCTTTTGCCCGGCGAGTGGTGTGGCTCACAGGATTTTCGCTCAGATGAGCGAAAATTCGGAAGAAAAGCCGAAGGAGATTCACGAACCTGGCCCGATGCGCCCCAAGGCGGTCTTGGGTGCGTCAGACGCACCGAAGGCCACATTGGGTGCGTGTGACACACCGAAGGCCACATTGGGTGCGTGTGACGCACCGAAGGCCACATTGAGGTTTTCTCAGTAGCGGCCCTGGTGTTCGTGGTGGGTCTGGACGAGGGCTGCTTGGACGATCGCGCCGATGCGGTGTGGGCAGAGGCTGATGCGGTGCAGGGCTGACCAGCGGGTTTTGAGGATGGCCATGGCGCGTTCGCCGAGGGCCCGCGCGCGGGATTGCAGCAGGTTGTAAACCCGCTGCCGGGCATTGAGCAGGGGCTGAGCTGCGGTTTTCTTGGCCGGTGTGCGGATGCCGATCCCGGCTGCGTGGTAGGCCTTGTCGGCCAGGGTCGGCAGGCCTGCGGCTGCGGCGGCGGTCAACGCGCCGGTGATGCCCAGGTCGCGGGCGGCGGAGAAGGTCGTTGCGGGAGCCGGGCAGCACTGGGGAGACCCAGAGCGGGAACCCGTCTGGGGTGGCCAGGAACTGCACGTTCCCGCCGAAGCTGCGGTGTTTGCCGGAGTACCACAGATGCACCGTGGCTCCCCGGTTCGTGCCTTTGGTTTTGATCGTGGTCGCCGCGACCCGGTC
>NZ_FNUJ01000002.1 GCF_900107925.1 Amycolatopsis pretoriensis
CGGGCGGGGCGGTGAGGCGCGGCGGGCGGCGCGGCGGGGCGGTCGGGCGGGGCGGTGAGGCGCGGCGGTCGGGCCGGGGCGGGCCGGGGCGGCGAGTCGCGGCGGGCGGCGCGGAGCGAGGCGGCAAGGCGCGGCGGTCGGGCCGGGGCGGGCCGGGGCGGCGAGTCGCGGCGGGCGGCGCGGAGCGAGGCGGCAAGGCGCGGCGGTGCGGCCGGCTCCGCTCAGGCGGGCGCGCGGGCGGCCGGGTTCGTGGCCGCTCCTCTCACGCGGCCCGCGGCGGGCGATCCGATGCCGGCCACACGTACGGCAAGTCGTCCGGCACCTCCGGGAACCGGGCCGCGTAGTGCTCCGGGTCCTTCCGCACCAGCGCGGACCGGTGGCTGCGGTGCAGGGCTTCGTCGCCCAGCCAAGGCGGGACATCGCCGGCGGCCGCCAGCTCGGCCTGGGTGCGGACCGCCGTCCGCCCGATCGCGGCCGTGAACTCGTCGGTGAGCTTCACCGCGCACGTGTCCGCCGCGCCCAGCTCGCACCACACCGCGCACACCTCGAGGCCGTAGCGCGTCAGCGCCTCCTCGTACCCCGTCCACATCTTCGCGGCCGGGTGGTGGCGCCAGCCGTAACCCGGAACGGTCAGCGCGCGCAGCACCTGGAGCGTCTCGACGCGCTGCTTGCCCAGGCGGCGGCGGTCGAGCGTGCGGGCGCTGGCGGTGAAGTCGGCACAGGGCAGGAACGTCTGCATCCCGGCCGGGTACCCCGCGACGGCGCGTCGATGCGGGAAGATCGGGGCATGTCCGCCGACCTCGTCTTCACCGGTGGCCCCGTGCTCACGAGCGGCGGCCGGGCCGCGTTCGCGGCCGTCCGCGGTGACCGGATCAGCGCCGTCGGCGACGGTCCCGCCCCGCACATCGGCCCGCGCACCGAGGTCGTCGACCTGCGTGGCCGGTTACTGCTGCCCGGATTCCAGGACGCGCACATCCACGCCGTCGGCGGCGGGGTCGAACTCGGCAAGTGCGACCTCACCGGCGCCACCAGCGTCGCGAGCTGCCTCGACGCCGTCGCCGCGTACGCGCGGGAAAACCCGCGGCTCGAGTGGCTCACCGGCAGCGGCTGGTCGATGGACACCTTCGCGGGCGGGCTCCCCCACCGCCGGCTGCTCGACGCCGTCGTCGCCGACCGGCCGGTCGTCCTGGTCAACCGCGACCACCACGGCGCCTGGCTCAACAGCGCCGCGCTTCTCCGCGCCGGCATCACCGCGAACACGCCGGACCCGCCGGACGGCCGCGTCGAACGCGACGCCGAGGGCCCCACCGGCGTCCTGCAGGAAGGCGCGATGGACCTCGTCACCCGGCTGCTGCCGCCGGTCACCGAGGCCGACGAGCTCGCCGGGCTGCTGCGGGCGCAGCGGCTGCTGCACTCGCTCGGCGTCACCGCCTGGCAGGACGCGCTGCTCGGCGCGTACGGCGGCATGCCGGACCCGTCGCGGGCGTACGCGACCGCGGCGGAACGCGGGCTGCTGAGCGCCCGCGTCACCGGCGCGCTCTGGTGGGACCGCGACCGCGGCGCCGAGCAGCTCCCGGATCTCCTGGAGCGCCGGGAGTCGTTGCGCCGCAGCGGGTTCCGCGCCGAGACCGTCAAGATCATGCTGGACGGCGTCGCCGAAAACCACACCGCGGCAATGCTCGGTCCGTATTGCGGCACCGGCCACAGTGGACTGAGCTTCGTCGACGCGACGGCACTGCGCGAGTACGTGACGCTCCTGGACGCGCACGGCTTCCAGGTGCACTTCCACGCGCTCGGCGACCGCGCGGTGCGCGACGCGCTCGACGCCGTCGAAGCCGCCCGCGCGGCGAACGGCCCCGGCCGGCGCCACCACCTCGCGCACCTGCAGGTGGTGCACCCCGACGACGTCCCGCGGTTCGCGCGGCTCGGCGCGACCGCGACGATCCAGCCGTTGTGGGCCGTGCACGAGCCTCAGATGGACGAGCTGACCATCCCCTTCCTCGGCACCGAACGGGCGGCGTGGCAGTACCCGTTCGGCGCCCTGCTGCGGGCCGGCGCCGCCCTGGCCGCCGGCAGCGACTGGCCGGTGAGCAGCCCCGACCCGCTGCAGGGCATCCACGTCGCGGTCAACCGGGTCCCGTACGGCGAGGACGTCCCCGCGTTCCTGCCGGACCAGCGGATCGGCCTGGCCGAAGCGATCACCGCGTACACGGCGGGTTCGGCCTACGTCAACCACCTCGACGACACGGGCACGATCCGCCCCGGGCACCGCGCCGACCTGGTGGTGCTCGACCGCGACCCCTTCGCAAGCCCCGAGCACGAGATCGGGGCCGCGAAGGTCGCGCTGACGTTCACCGGGGGCCGGTGCGTCCACGAGCCATGACGGCGGGCTCCGGTTCGACGCTCACCCGCGGCCGCAGCGGCAGGTTCTCCAGCCCTTCGACGTCGAGCACGAGGAACCAGTGCGCGTTGGCCGGGATGTGGATCTTGAACATCGGTGCGGTGGCCACCCCGCCGTGCATCCGGTAGTACTGCCGGCGCCGGTAGGCCTGGAAGTTGACTTCCGTCAGGAGCCTGACGTTGGCCATCGCGTCCAGCCGGATGGTGACCACCGCGTCTCTTCGCACTTTCCCGAGATCGAACACATTCGCTTCCATTTCGCCCCTCTTGACGTGTGGGTTGTGGTGGTGGCGGTGGCGGGCAGCGCGGAGCACGCCGCGCACCGCGACGACGAGGTTGATCGGGGCGGTGATCAGCCGGGGCCGGTACCGGGCTCGCAAGGCCGCCAGAGCGGCACGAAGTTCCCGTGCGACCGCGTGAACGCCGGCGCCGCGCGGGGCCCGTGATCGGGAACGAGGAAGGCGGGCGGGATGGTGGGGGCGGTCCCGCAGGCGGCATCGGCAGGCGCCGGCGACCGGGGGGCCGGGGTGTGCCCGGGCACGCCGGCCGGGTGCGCGGGCGTGGCGCGGTGCTGCGCCGCGCGGTGGGCCTTGGCGGCGGGGTTCACGGCCGGGCTCGCGCAGTCGCGGGCTTGGGCGGTCGGGCCGGCCGTGCGGGCGGATCGAGCGGCTGCCGTGGGTTCGGGGGTTGCCGCCGGTGACGGAGTTTTCGCTCGGAGGGCCGGGGTGAAGTGGAGTTCGGCGGCGAGTGGGTCGGCGGTTTCGGTGCCGGGTCCGGGATCTCCGAGGGGTTTCACCGCGGGAGCGACGACGGTCCCGGTAACCGGGGTGGCCACGGGTTCGAGGGTTTGCCCAACCGGGGTGAGGACCGGCTCGAGCACCGGCTTGACGGCACGCACCACATCCGACACAGGCTCAAGCACGGGAGCGGCCGCCCGCACAACCTGCGAGACGGGCTCGAGGACCGGCTTGACCAGCGACCCGGCACCGTCGGCCAGTTGGGAGACCGGCTCGAGCACGGGGGCGGCCGCACGCACAACCTGGGACACCGGCGCGACGACTCGCGGCACCACCTGAGCCACGGGGGCGACGGCTCGCGCAACCGGCTCGACCACCGGGGCAGCAGCCCGCACGACCTGCGAGACAGGCTCGGCTACGGGAGCGGCCGCACGCACGACTTGCGAAACCGGCTCAACCACCGGCGCCACGACTCGCGGCACCACCTGGACCACAGGGGCAGCCGCACGCACAACGGACGAAGCCGGCTCGACGACCGCGGCAGCCGAACGCACGACCGGGGACACCGGCTCGGCCGCGGGAGCCGCCGCACGCACAACCGGCTCGACCACAGGAGCCGCCGCACGCACGACTTGCGACACCGGCTCAACCACCGGAGCCACAACTCGCGGCACAGCCCGAGCCACCGAGCCGGCCGGCCGCACAACCTGCGAAACCGGCGCCGCAACCGGCGGCACCGGCTTGGCCACAATCCCCGCAGCGCGAACCGCGCGCGAGATCGGCGAAACCTCCGCCCCACCGGACGGCTCCCCTGACACCGCGGCCACCACCGCACCCAGCGGATCCGAATCCCGCCCCGCGGCCTCGGCATGCCCCGACAGCAACCACGACACGAGCCACAAGCCCGCCGCCGCGCCCACGACCACCAGCGCGCGCCGGGTGGCGGCTCTGACGCCACCCCTGTCGCGGGCCCTGGTCACGGTCGGTTTACCTCCGGATGCTGAAAGCAGGTCTGGGACGTACCCCCCAACGGCCTTCTCCACACCCCGGCAACGCGCCACCTGGCGCTACCACTCGACCGGACTAGCACTTTTTGTCAGCAAGCCTGAGTAAATCCGCCACATGGCCGAGACCGGTACACCAGCTGCGGGGCCGGTAGAAATCAGCCTTCCTGCGAACGCCGATGCGACGACAGCGCACCCAGTGCGAGCACCCCGTGCTGGAGCCCCTCGCGGAACGTCGCGCGCTGGCCCGGGCTCAGGTCGGCCAGCAGCGCGTCCTCCACCTCCGCGACCGCCGGGGCGCAGCCGGCCAGCAGGGCGCGCCCCTCGTCCGTCAGGCCGGCCAGCAGGACTCGGCGGTTGTCCGGCTTCGGGGTCCGCGCGATCAGCCCGCGCTTCTCCAGCGCCAGCACCATTTCGTGCATCGTCTGCGGACGCAGGAACGAACGCCGGGCCAGCTGGGCCGAGGACAGCGCGCCGCTGGCGTCGAGCACCGTCAGGGCCGTGTACTGCAACGTCGTGAGCCCGACCGGGCGCAGCGCGTCGTCCAGCAGGGCCCGGATCGCCAGCTCGAGCCGTTTGACCAGGTACAGGGTCAACGGCGGGCCGGCGGGCTGCTGCTCCGCGGACGTGCTCACGCCGCCCATCATGACACGTGCCCCCGCTATGCTCGGCGATCATGGACCTCGGCCGGCAGACCCGCGTGCGGCAGGCGCTCGACACCTTCTTCGACCCGCCCGGGCCACCGCCGGAAGACCACGTCCTGGACCTCTTCCGCCGGACCGCGGAAACCGTGCCCGCGTACCGGAAGTTCCTCCGCGACCACGACATCGCGCCCGGGGAAATCCGGACCATGGCCGACTTCCGGACGCTGCCCCTGCTCGACAAGGACGGCTACCACCGGAAGTTCCCGCTGCCCGAACTGTGCCGCGGCGGCACGTTCGCCGGGCTCGACATGATCGCCGTCTCCTCCGGTTCCAGCGGCCACCCGACGATCTGGCCGCGCGCCCTCGAGGACGAGCTGCACGTCGCCCGCCGGTTCGAAACGGTCCTCGTGGACGCCTTCGAAGCCGACCGGCGCAGCACCCTCGCCGTCGTCTGCTTCCCGCTCGGCACCTGGGTCGGCGGCCTCTTCACCACGGCGTGCGTGCGCCACCTCGCGGCCAAGGGCTGCCCGATCACCGTGGTGGCGCCGGGCAACAACAAGGCCGAAATCCTGCGCGTGCTCCCCGAACTCGCGCCGCACTTCGAGCAGGTCGTGCTGCTGGGCTACCCGCCGTTCGTCAAGGACGTCGTCGACACCGGCGTCGCCGACGGCGTCGACTGGCCCGCGTACGCGATCAAGCTCGTGCTGGCCGGCGAGGTCTTCAGCGAGCAGTGGCGCGAGCTGGTGGGCCGGCGGGCCGGGGTGACCGACCCGGTGCGGCACATCGCGTCGCTGTACGGCACGGCCGACGCCGGGGTCCTCGGCACCGAAACGCCGATGTCGGCCGGCATCCGCCGGTTCTTCGCCGACCACCCCGAACTGGCGCGCGAAGTCTTCGGCGACGCGCGGCTCCCGACGCTGGTGCAGTACGACCCGGCGAGCCGCTTCTTCGAGGTCCACGAGGGCACGCTCGTCTTCACCGGCGACGGCGGGATTCCGCTGATCCGCTACCACATCGCCGACGACGGCGGGGTCCTGCCGCACACGGAGCTGCTGGACTTCTGCGCCCGCCACGGCTTCACGCCGCCGCCTGGGCCGGAGCTGCCGTTCGTGTACGTGTTCGGCCGGTCGCTGTTCACCGTGTCGTTCTTCGGCGCGAACGTCTACCCGGAGAACGTGACCGTCGGGCTGGAGCAGCCGGGCATCAGCGACACCGTCACGGGCAAGTTCGTCATCGAGTCGGTCGAGGACGAAGACCGCGACCGCCGGCTGCGGATCACCGTCGAGACGGCCCCGGGCGCGACCGCCGACGCCGACGCGATCGCCGACGCGGTGGCCGGCCAGCTGCGGCGGCTCAACAGCGAGTTCGCGCATTACGTGCCGGCCGAGCGCCAGCGGCCGGACGTCGTGCTGCGCCCGGCGGGCGACCCGGAGTACTTCCCGGTCGGGGTGAAGCACCGCTACACCAGACGGTCCTAGTCCTGCCCGGACGGGCAGGGATCTCCGCCCGCGGCGCGTCCCGGACGCGCGTTCCCGGTGATCGTCCCGGCTGGGATACCGGATTGATGGCCCGAGCAGCGGACGCGATGGACCGTGGCGAGCGACCCCGGGTGGCACCGCCCGCCCGGCAGCCGGACCGGCGTCCGGACCTGCGCGGCCGCGAGCGGCTGCTGCTCGCGCTGCAGGAGCAGGCCGGGAACCGGGCGGTGCAGCGCATGGTCACGGGATCGCGCGGTCCCGTCGTGCAGCGGGCGACCGGGCTCGCCGCCGACGTCGGCGGTTTCGTCGGCGGCCTGGCCGGGGTGTTCGACCACTGGAGTGATTCCGGTGCCGACGCGACTTCCCGCATGAAGGCACTCGCCGCGGCCATCAACGCCGGGCTCGCCCGGGTGGGCGTCCCGAAGATCGGCCTGTTCCCCGGTCTGGCCGGGACCGGCGGCTCCGTTCTCGGCACGTTCAACCCCGCGGTGTGGATCCTGGACGTGTCCCTCGCTTCCCTGCAGCGACCCGCTCTGGGCACTCAGGAGCGTGCCGAACTCGCGGACACGGTCCTGCACGAAAGCCGCCACGCCGAGCAGTTCTTCCGCGTGGCGCGGCTGCTGTGCGCCCGGGAACTCGCGGCCGCCTCGGGCAAGAAGAAGGAGCGGCGGGACGCCAAGACCATCGCCGCCTCGGTCGCGAAATCGCTGAACATGGATCAGGGCGTGGTCGAAACCGCCCAGCAGCAAGGGGGCGGCCTGACCCAGGAGGAGCAAGCGGAAGCGGACTCCTGGGCCAAGACCATCCCGAGCAACGACGACGTGCAGGCCGAGCTGAAGAAGAAGCGCGTCGCCTGGAACCGGTCCCTCCAGGACGTGCAGGACTTCCACAAGGACTACGTCGCCACCCCGAAGCAGCCGGGCAACCCGCGGATGCCGGTCGCCGGCTCGGCGTTCCAGGATCGGTTCAAGGAGCTGGAGAAGGGATTCGAGCTGGCGTACGCGCAGTACCGCCAGATCTATCGGGTCTACCAGCTGCAACTGTCGTTCGAGGCGGACGCGTGGCAGATCGGCCGGGCGGCGCACACCACCGTGGCCAAGCAGCCGCCCCCGGACCTGGACGCGAAGCTCGCCGACCTCCGCGCGCCTTGGGACCTGGTGTTCGCCAACTGGCGAGCCTGGCTCTTCACCGCTCCGCCGCGGCCCCACCGGGATCCGGCAGCCATCCAGCCGCTGGTGCAGCGCCACGCGATCCCCGCCGAACTCGAACCGCTGCGCGACGACGTCGAGCCGGCGTCCTAGGGGCGGGCGAGCTTGCGGAACCGTTCGCGCCGGTCGGCGGCGGACGAGCCGTCCGCGATGTCGTCGTCGAACCACGTGCTCAGCGCCGTCCACAGGTCGGCGCACGCCGCGAAGCCGGTGACCGGGGACTGCTCGGCCAGTTCGGCGATGTCGGCGGCCAGCTGGTCGAGCCGCTGGTCGCACAGGCGGACGTACTCGCGGACGACGATGTTCGCGTCCAGCCCCGTTTTCCCGCCCCGGCCGGCCGCGCCGCGCAGCTGGGCGTGCAGCCGTTCTTCGCTGTACAGCGGGAAACCCGCGATCGATCCCGGGTAGCCCGAGTCGGCCGACCACGCGCGGAACGCGCAGATCGCCTGGTAGCGCGTGTACCAGTCCTGCTTGCCGGTGGCGAGGTCGGCCAGCTTGCGCCAGGCGTCGCGGTCGGCCGAGCGCCAGCGGTCGACCGTCCGGTCGTCCGGCCCGGGGTCGGCGGCCCGGGCGCGCCAGAAGTGCGCGCGGCAGGCGGCGATCTCGCCGACGAGCCGGCGGACGTAGCTGACCTGTTCCCAGACGTGGGCCCGCTGCGGCCGCAGCGGCGCGGCGCGGTCCGGGGAGAACGTCACCATCTCGAAGACCCGGAACAGCTCGTGCCCGCGCAGCGCGACGAGGTCGGGGTCCTCCCCCATCACCCACGACCGGCGCTCCGGCAGCCGCCCGCTGTGGCTGATCGTCGCGGCGTGGTAGAGCTCGCGGACGGCGCGGCGGGCCACTTCGTCCCGCGCTTCGCCGACCAGACGCGGGTTGCGCGCGCGGTCGCGGAGGTCGCGTTCGCCGCGCGGGCCGACTTCGAGCATCGCCACGGCGTACACGCTCGCCGCGTTGTAGCACTCCTCCCACGACTTGCGGGGACCGGCGGCTTCGACGGTGTCGTCGAGGGCCTGGGGATCCGGCGGCCAGCGCCGGTCCGGGCAGACGTCGGCCAGCCGCACCCGGCTGGCCGGGTAGGCGGGCTGGGGCACGGGGACCGCGCCGGTCACCGGCTCGACGTCGGCCATCGCGCGCCGCACCACCGACCAGACCAGGGACAGGTCGAGCGCGCGGTTGGTCAGCTGGTGCCAGCTGCTGCGCCAGCGCCGGCCGAACCGGCGGTAGTCCGCGATGAGCCGTTCGATCTCGTACTGCGACAGCGCGCCGAGGTACGACCGCATCTCGGCGGCGCGCTGGTTGTATTCGGCGAGCCGCTCCGGCGTCGCCTCGTGGACGACGATCTCCTCGACCGTCGCCTTCAGCACCCGGCGGTGCAGTTCGAGGCGTTTCTCCGGCGGGATCGCGTACGGCCGCACCCGCACGTCGAGCTCGACGTACCGGCGGAAGCGCAGCTCCAGCGCCGTCCGCAGCTCGGTCCGGCGCAGCGCCCGGGCGTCCCCCGGCGCGCCCGCCGTCGTGCGCCGCACCCACCACGAGCCGGCCACGGAGTCGCCGTGGCCGAGGACGAGCGCGTGCCGGTAGCGGGCGATCAGCAGCGCGACGGCGCGCCCGCGGCCCGCGTGCCGCGGCTGGCGCGCGAAGTCCGGGCCGATCCACCAGCGGGCCAGCGCCGGGTGGCCCCGGCTGCACACGGTGATCACGTCGTCGTACGTCGCGAGCGCGTCGAGGTGCAGGTCGAGCTGCTCCTGCAGGGCGGCGATCTCGAGCCTGATGTAGACGTTCGACGGGTCGAGGCTGACCGCGCGGTAGTACTCGGCGAGGGCTTCGTCGTAGCGGCGGTGGGTGATGAAGTGGTTGGCGCGCTGGTAGGCGTCGAACAGCTCGTACGGGATCTTCGCGCCGCGCCAGGCCGCCCAGTGGATGTTGGTGCGGACGTACGCGCTGCGCGGGATGACGAGCGCGGCCACGGCGTTGGCCGCGCGGTGCAGCACGCGCGGCCAGTTCTCGTCCTCGATCACCAGCGGGCTCGCGGCGAACCGCGGGACGCGCACGAGTTCCAGGATGAGCTGGTAGCGGCCGGTGGTGTTGCCCGGCCGGACCGTGCCGGTCACGGTGAACGCGGCGGGCGGCTGGGCGAGGCGGACCAGCTTGGTCGCGGCCTTCCACCAGCCTTCCGCGGCGTCGCCCGCGTGCTCGACGATCTGGATGAAGTCGTAGGAGCTCCCCGCCCCCGGCACCGGGGTCGGCGTGTAGAGCCGCGAGTCGTTGAGGATCCGCTTGAACGCGGCGGTCAGCTCGACCGCGGAGTCGATCTCGCGGTCGTGGCTGCCTTCGGGGCGCTCGTCGGCGAAGAGCCGGATGTCGATCTGGTTGGCGCGGAAGGCGGCGGCTTCCAGGCGGGCCCGGCCGATGAAGTAGAGCGTCAGCACCGCGCCGACGACCACGACGGACGTCTGCAGGACGGTCCAGGTGATGACGCTCGCGACCTTCGGGTCCCGGACGAAGGTCCAGCCCTGGAAGAACGGCAGGTAAGGCACCACGGCGAAGCCGGCCGCGACGAGTCCCGCCGTCACCGCCGCGACCCACCACCGGATCCGGTGAGCCGCCGGCAGTTCCGCCTGATCGAAGCCTCCGAGTCGTCGCGCGGACACCGTCGATCACCCCCTCGTGTCGCCAGGTTACTCGCGGAGGGGGTGTGGTTCGTTACGGCCCGTGATCCGCGATCTCGGCGATCACCTGGGCGTGGCACAGTTCGGGGACGCACCAGCAGCCGAGCCGCTTCCCGCGCAGGTCCGGCAGGAGGGCGAGCAGGTCCGGCCGGGACAGCAGGTGCTCGCGGTACCGGGCCAGGACCTCCTCGCGGGAACCGTCCGGGCCCGGCCGGAACGGGCTGGCGAGCTCGGAGCCCGCGAGGTGCCAGCCGCCCCGGTGCATCGGCCGCCCGACGTAGACGACGTCGGCGTACCCGGGGTCGTCGCGGTGGCCTTTGAGGTTGACGACGGTGGTGGGCATGCGTGCTCCTTCCGCACCGGCCAGCCTGGCGGTTGCGGCTCGGGGCCGCCAGCCTGCAGGCCGGTCCGCACGGGCGCCGTGAGCCGCCGCCTGTCCCCCATTGCGGTCGGCAAGGTGCACCCCCGTGGTCCACCTAGTGCATCTGCACTATGCTGAGGGCTCACGGTTGAGCCGTCAGCCGCTGCCGGACGTTCCGCGCCCGGGCCGGCAGGCTGCCTTGACCGGCACCCTCTCGCCCTACGTCCGGCTCGCCCCCGCTGCCCGATGAAAGGGTGTGCCGCGATGGTTCCTGAACCTCGCTCGGCCGACCACGAGCTCATCTCCCCCCGCGGCCGGATCGACGCCGGCCGCATGACCCTGCACGTTTCGCACCCCGCCCCGCGCGCCGTCTCCGTCCGGGTGGGCGGCGAGGTCGACCTGAGCACCGCGCGCCTGCTCGACGAGCTCCTGCGGACGCGCATCCGCGGCGACGTCACCGAGGTGGTCGTCGACCTGTCCGGCGTCACGTTCATCTCGGTCGCCGGGCTGAACTCGCTGCTGCGTGCCCAGCTCCTCGCCGACGCCGCCGGCGCGCACCTCACGGTCGACCCCGGCCGGTCGCGGGCCGTGCGGCGGCTGTTCACCGTGCTGCCGATGGACTTCTACGGCGTGATGAGCCCCCGGCCGGTCGGCTGAGGCGTTCAGGACGCCCGGCCGAGCCGCCGGACGGCCTCGACGATCTTCGCGTTCGGCACGCCCTTGACCAGGTACTCGGTCACGCCGGCCGCGGCCAGTCCCGCCATCGACGCCCGGTCGGCGTAGGCCGAGAAGGCGAGGATGGCGGTGTCCGGGCTGCACCGGGCGATCTCGCGCGCCGCCCGGGCCCCGCCGCCGCCCGGCATCCGGACGTCGAGGACCGCGACCGCGGGCCGGTGGTGCTCGGCGAGCCGGATCGCCTCGTCGGCGTCCCCGGCGACCGCGACCACGGCGATGTCGGACTCGGAGTCCAGGACCTCCTTGAGGACGTCCCGGATCATCTCGTCGTCGTCGGAGATCAGCACCCGCACCTCGGTCATGGCTCCAGTCCTGGGACGTCGGGCAGGATCGGCAGCCAGAACTCCACGGTCGTGCCGCGGCCGGGGGTGCTCTTCACCGACAGCCAGCCGTGGGCCGCTTCGGCCCGTTCGTACATCTCGACCATCCCGAAGTGGCCCGCGGCGGCGTCGCCGGCGGCCATGCCGACGCCGTCGTCGGTGATCCGCACGAGCGTCCCGTTGTCCACTGTGGACAGGTGGAGGTCGACGCGGGTGGCCCGGGCGTGCTTGTGGACGTTGCTGAGCGCTTCCTGGCAGATCCGGTACAGGGTGATCGCGGCAGCCGGCGACGGCTCGGCGGTGAGCTCGTCCCGCACCGAGTGCGCCAGTCCCCAGCGACCCGCGACGTCGTCGACGTAGCCGGACACCGCCTCGACCAGGCCGTGGCGGTCGAGCTCCGGCGGGCGCAGCCGGGACACCAGGCCCCGCAGCCGGCCGATGGCGGCCTGCACGGACTCGTCCAGCCCCGCCACGGCGCTCGCGTGCGGCTCCGGCAGCCGCGAGGCGAGCAGCTGCAGGCGCATGGCGACGGCGACCATGGACTGGATCGACTCGTCGTGGACGTCCCAGGCGATCCGGCGCCGTTCGACCTCCTGGGCGTCGACGAGGTGGCCGACGAGCCGGCGGCGTTCGCGCAGGGCCTGTTCGGCGTTGCGGCGTTCGGTCATGTCACGCGTGACTTTCCCGAAGCCCTGCAACCTGTGCCGCTCGTCGAACAACGCCGTGATCACGACGTTCGCCCAGAAGCGGGTGCCGTCCTGGCGGACGCGCCACCCCTCGTCCTCCAGCCGCCCCTCCCGGGTGGCGACCTCCAGCTCCCACGCCGGTTTCCCGGCCGCGACGTCCTCCGGCGGGTAGAACACCGAAAAGTGCTGCCCGATGATCTCCTCGGCGGTCCACCCCTTGATCCGCTCGGCACCCGCGTTCCAGCTCGAGATGTGCCCGCCCGGGTCGAGCATGAAGATCCCGTAGTCCTGCACGCTCTGCACCAGGAGCCGGAACCGCTCCTCGCTCTCGCGCAAGGCCTCCTCGGCGGCGCGGCGTTCGGTCATGTCGCGGGCGACCTTCCCGAACCCCTCGAGCCGGTGCCGCTCGTCGAACAACGCCGTGATCACCACGTTCGCCCAGAACCGGGTGCCGTCCTGGCGGACCCGCCACCCCTCGTCCTCCAGCCGCCCCTCCCGGGCCGCGACCTCCAGCTCCCACGCCGGCTTGCCCGCCGCCACGTCCTCCGGCGGGTAGAACACCGAAAAGTGCTGCCCGATGATCTGCTCGGCCGTCCAGCCCTTGATCCGTTCCGCGCCCGCGTTCCAGCTCGTGATCCGGCCCCCGGTGTCGAGCAAGAAGATCGCGTAGTCCTGGACGCTGCGCACCAGCAACCGCAACCGGTCCTCGCCGCGCCCGTCGTCGTCCATGGGGCAACTCTGCCGGATGGGAGCCCGGCCGGCACGGCGCGTCAGCCGGCGAGTTCGGCCGACGGCGCGGACAGCGCACACCAGACCACCTTTCCCAGTCCGTGGCGCGCGGTTCCCCAAGCCAGCGACAGCCGCTCGACCAGGGCGAGGCCCCAGCCCCCGTCGGCACCGGGCGAGCGGCGCACGGGCGGCGCCGGGTCGTCGTCGAACACCTCGATGCGCACGTGCCCGGCCCCGACGCTGAGCCGCAGGACCGGGCGGCCGGCACCGTGCTGCAGGGCGTTGGTCGCGAGCTCGGTGAGCAGCAGCAGGGCGTCGTCGACGACGGAGTCGCAGGCCCAGGCCGTCAGCGTGAGCCGCGCGAACCGGCGCACGACGGCCAGCCCGCCCGCCGGATCGGTCAGGGCGCACTCCGCGGTGAGCGGCGCCGGGGTGTCCACGGCGTCCAGCGTGGCGGGCACCGCGCGGGCGCACGAGATGCAAACCCCGGCCCGGTCACTGGTGCAGGTGCATCAGCCGATCAGGCCCTCGCGCCGCGCCACGGCGACCGCTTCGAGCTTCGAGCGCGCGCCGAGCTTCTCGAGCACGCGCTGGACGTGGTTGCGCGTGGTGTTGCGGGAGACGCCCAGCCGCTCGCCGATCTCCTCGGTCGTGGCGCCCTCCGCGAGCAGGTCGAGGGTCTCGCGCTCCCGCGCGGTCAGCTCCGCGCCGCGGGCGGGCGCCCGGCCGGTGAGCCGGTCGAAGATCTCGGGCAGCAGCTCGGGGTCGAAGACCACGCCGCCGGCGGCCACGTCGCGCACCGCGGACTCCAGCACGCCCAGCTGCGACGACTTCAGCAGGAGCCCGGCGCCGCCCGCCTTCGCCACCTGCACGGCGACCGACGGCGTCGCGTCGCCGGTCAGCACCAGCACCCGCGCGCCGGTTTCGCCGAGCTCCGCGAGGATGCCGAGCGCGTCCCCGTCGGCGAGGCGCCGGTCGAGCAGGACGACGTCCGGCTCGTGCTCACCCGCGTCGGCGACGGCTTCGGCCCGGGAGCGGGCGCGGCCGACCACGGTGATCCCGTCGGCGCGGTCGAGGGCCAGCTGCAGTGCCTCGGCCACCATGTCGTGGTCCTCCACCAGGAGGACGCGAATGGGGTTCGGTTCGGCGCTGGTCACGGGGTTCCCTCGGTGGACGGGTCGCTGCCGGGCCCCATCCTAGGCGTCACCAGGCCGGTGAGCTCGGGCGCAGCAATCCCTCGGGGCCGGTGACCGGCAGCCAGTCGACGAGATCCTCGTGGCGTCCGGCCGTGCGGAACACCGGCGGCCGGAAGGAGCCCGCGGGCGGGCCGGCGAGCCGCAGCACCTCGAGGAACCGCGCGACCGCGCGCGGCGGTGGCAGGACCTCGGCCCCGCCGAGGTAGGCGAGGACCTTCGGCGCGCCACCGCCCGCGGGCTCGACGACCGCCGACCAGCCGTGCACCTCGTCCCAGATCAGCGCCAGGTCCTGCCCCGGCAGGTCCGGGAGCGCACGGTCGAGCGCCACGTAACCGGAGGTGGGCACGTCGAGGTCGAGCGAACACGACTCGAACCCGACGCCGGCCGCGCGGGCGACCCGGGCGAGGTAGGCCCGCAAGCCGCGGGCGAAGTGGTACTCGATGTCCTTACCGAAGTCGATGAGGGTGTTCATGATCTCGCCTCCCACGCCGCCGCTGCGCCGGGATACCCCCTTCGGGCGAAGATCACACTTCCGGGTTACTCCTCGATCGCGCCGCCGACGGCCCGCAGGTGCGCGCGGAACGTCAGCGCCGGATCCGCTTCGCGCGCGGCGAGGAAGTCGGCGAAGCGGACCTGCTGCCGCAACGGCTCGCCGGCCCGGATCCGGTCGGCCTGCTGGCGTTCGGTGTCGCGGATGCCCTCGGCGAGGGTGAAGAGCTCGCTCGCGCGGTCCAGCGGGAGGAAGACGACGCCGTCGTCGTCGCCAGCCACCAGGTCCCGCGGCCCGATGCGCCAGGTCCCGACGATCGCCTCGTCGAGGCCGCCGTCGACGCGCGGCCCGAGGCTGAGCGGACCGGTGGGGATGGACCCGAGGCTGAACACGGGCAACCCGATCGCGCGGACGTCGGCGGTGTCGCGGTGCAGTCCCCAGATCACGACCCCGGCCAGCCCGGCCGCGCGCGCTTCGAGGACGACGAGGTCGCCGACGCAGCTTTCGTCGAGGCGGCCGCCGTTGTCGACCACCAGGACGCCACCGGGGGTGGCCTGCTCGAAGGCCTCCAGGAACACGTCGACGCTGCCGACGTGCCGGGCCGGGATCGCGGGCCCGAGCAGGCGGGTACCGGGCACGACGGCGTGCGTCGGCGCCGGGGCGCACCGCACCGGGAGGCCGGCACGGATGCAGGCGTCGGCGAGGTGGGCGGTGGTGAGGGTCTCGAAGCGCTGGCGAAGGTCTTCCATGCTCTCGAATCTAGCCAGCGGTTTCGGTGGCGAGCCAGGAGAGATAGGCCGCGCTGCCGCCGACGATCGGCGTGGCGACGATCTCGGGCAGGTCGTAGCCGTGCAGCTGCCCGATGCGCTCGGTCAGCGCGGGGACGCGGGCGGTCGTCGTCTTGATCTCGACGCGCCATTCGTGGTCGGTGCGGACTTCGCCTTCCCAGCGGTAGACGCTGGTCACCGGGCCGACGATCTGGGCGCAGGCGCCGAGGCGTTCTTCGATCACCTTCGCGGCCAGCTCGCAGGCCGCGGTCTCGGAGTCGGTCGTGGACGTCACGATCACGTGCTCTGCCGCCATGTCCGCGAGGCTACCGGCGACCCGGTCCCTTCCGGCTCAGGTCGTCGGCCTCGCCGTCGTCGTGGTCGTCGGCGTGGTGGTCGTCGTCGGTGTCGTCGTGTGCGTCGGGGTCGTCGTCCGCGGCGGGGTCCTCCGCTTCGTCGTCGCCGGTGGGTTCGTGTGCGGGGCCGCCACCGTCGCGTGCGTCGTCTCCGGGGCTTCCGGGGACGGCAACGTCACGAGCGTCGGCGTCCCGGTCTCCGAGCTCGTCGCCGGTGGCGTGCTCCCCGAGCCGCTTCCGCCGGAACTGCTCACCGCCACCGCCACGCCGCCGATCGCCACCACCGCCACCGCGCACAACCCCACGACCACCCCTCGGCGCGAGGCGCGGCGGCCCGGGCTCGCGTCGGGCTTCGCACGGCCCAGCGACGGCGGCGGCGTCCCCGCGCCGAACCCCGGCGTCGCCAGCTCGCGGGTCTCCTCCCGGGGCGCCGGCACGCGCGGGACCGGGAGCGGGGGCGGCGGTACCGGCTGGGCGCGCGTCGCCTGGACCAGGCCCGAGCGGCCGGACGCCAGCGCCGCCGCGCCGAGGGCGACGCCGTACTTCGGGTGGATGTCCACCGCCGTCGGGCGGCCCAGCTCCGCCGACACCAGCTGGGACACCAGCGGGATCCGGGACGAACCGCCGACCAGCAGGACCGCGCCGAGGTCGGCCGGGCGGAGGTTCGCCGAGCGCAGCGCCCGGTGCAGCGACCCGATCGTCGCCGTGATCGACGGGCGGATCATCTCCTCGAACTCGCCGCGGGTCAGCCGGACCTCCGTCTGCACCGACGGCAGCAGCACCGGCACGGCCGCCTCCGTATCGGCCGACAACGCCTCCTTCGCCAGCACGCACTCCTGGCGCAACCGCACCACCGCCGCCACCGCGCCCGGGTCGTCCGGGTCGATCCGCGACAGCTTCCCGTCCAGCGCCCGGTCGACGTGCCCGAACACGGCCTCGTCGAAGTCGACGCCGCCGAGTCCCTCGATGCCCTCCGGCGAACCGAGGATCTCGAACCCGGTGCCGCGCTTGCGCAGCACCGTCGCGTCGAACGTGCCGCCGCCCAGGTCGTACACCGCGACGACCGCGCCGTCGTCCAGCCGCTCCTGCGCAGCGTAGTGCGCCGCCGCCGCTTCGGGCTCGGTGATCAGGCCGACGTGGTCGATCCCGGTCAGCCGCGGCACCTGCTCGAACAGCTCCCGCTTGTACGGCCCCCAGTTCGCCGGGTGCGTCAGCGTGATCCGGTCGGGCCGGCCGCCCTGCTGCCCGGCGACCGTCCGCACCACGTACCCGAGCAGGTGCGCCATCAGCGACGCCACCGAGTGCGGCGCGCCGCCGAGCAGCACCGGCGTCGGGTCGCCCAGGCGCCGCTTGAACTCCCGCGCGACGCGGTCCGGCTCGACCGCCGCGCGCCGGCTCGCCGCGTCGCCGACCAGCACGCCGCCGTCCGCGCGCAGCAACACCACCGACGGGATGGCCGCCGTGCGGTCGCCGAGCGACACCATTTCGACGTGGCCGGCGCTGTCGACGGCGGCGGCCGTGAAGGTCGTGCCGAGGTCGATGCCCAGTCCGTAGCCCATGTCAGCCTCCGCCGGCGGTGTGCGCGTGGTCCAAGTTCGAGTGGTCCGCCGGAACCGCTTCGGGTTCCGGGTCCTCGTAGTGCTCGAAGGCAGAGTCGTGGTGCTCCGGCGGGCCGGGTGACTCCGCCGGGGGCGGATCGTGCGGCTCCGGCGGCGGATCGGGCAGGTGCCCCGCGTCCGGCACGTGTCCGGTGTCCGGCCGGTGGTCCGGCTCGGGGTGCCGCGGCGGCTCGAACGGGTGCTCCCGCTCCACCGGGTGGGTGCCGGTGACCTCACCGGCGTCGTGGTGCGCCGGTTCGCGGTCGGTGGCGAAGCTGTGCTTCACCACCGGGTGCTCGGCGAGCGTGTTCGACGCGGCCAGCGTCGTCGCCTCGACCGCGACCGGCTGCGGCACCGGGGTGTCCACAGTGGACGGCTGACGGCTGAACGTCACGACCGGCGCCGCCGGCGTCCCGGGCAACGCCGGTGCCGGCGCGGTGACCTGCGCGGTCACCGTCGCGCCGCGGCCCTTGTCGGCGATCACCTCGGTCTGGTGGATGGTCGGGCCGGCCGGCTCACCGAACGGGTCGTCGGCGCGCGCCTGCTGGTCCACGGTGACCCCGACGTCGATCCCGGGCGGCCCGGTCTCGGCCTCATCGAGCAGGACCGTCTCGTCCTGGAAGATCTCGATGTCGCCGTGCCCCGGCGCGTCCGGGGTGAGCTCGTAGGTCAGCGAACCCTGGTGCTCCACGGTGATCGTGCCGTCCGGGTTTTCGTGGATGACGACGTCGGCGTCCTGGACGATGTCGATGTCCGTGTCGCCCGGCGTCCCGTCCCCGGGGACGACGAGGTGCTGGTGGTCGGTGTACACCTCGTCACGGCCGTTGTTGTGCACCACGAACCGTTCGGTCGCGTCGATGATGAAGTTGCCGAACTCGTCCTCGTGGACCTCGATCTGCTCGAACTCCTCGACGGTCGGCAGGTCCTTCAGCGGCAGGCCGTCGGTCGTCTCCGGCTGCCAGACCGTGCCGGTCTGTGCCTCGACGTGACCGTCTTCGCCCCGGGTGACGCTGCTGGTCTCGACCTCGGGCACGTACTCGTGCGGCGGGACGTCGTGCGCGGTCTCCGCGGCGGCCGGCTGCGGCGGTGGCGCCGAGGCGCCGGGCGAGCCGGGGATGAGGGCGTTCCCGGCGACCTCAGACGCGACGGCGCCGGCGACGGCCCCGGCCGCCCGCTTGATCTTCTTCGGTACCTCGCTCACGACAGGACCTCCGCCCGGGCTTCGCTGAGCAGCATTCCTTCGCAGGTGCGCACCAGGACGCGGGCCGCGTCCCGGACGTCGCGCGGGGACGCGGGGTGCTCGGCGCGCCGCTGCCACCTCAGCAGCTGCGCGCCGAGCGCCTGCCGGACCGCGGCGCGGCCCGCGTCCGCCGGCAGGCCCAGCCGGCTCGGCACGTCCACCCCGGCCGCGCCGAGCAGCCGTTCCGCGTCGCGGGCCTCGTCGGTGGTGAACAGCACGACGCCGACCCGGATCGAGTCGATCAGCTGGATCTCGGCGAACTCGTGCGCGCCGGCGACGATCCGCTCCCACTCGTGCAGCAGCCCACCGGTGCGGTCCGGCCAGGCCCGCAGCACCAGTTCCACCGCCTGCAGCGCCGAGCGCGCCTTGAGGACGTCGGCGCGCGCGGCGAACTGGGACGTCAGCAGCGACCGCAGCCGGTGCAGGCCGCTGCGGGCCAGCAGCTCGCCCGACAGCGCCCGCGCGCCGGTCACGTGGCCGCCGCCGGTCAGCTCGATCCCGAGGCGGACGCCGAAGAGGCCGTAGCGGGCCAGCAAGTCCGCCCGCCCGGCCGCCGGAACGTCCACTTCGGACTCCGCGCGGGCGAACCGGTCGGCCGAGGTCAGCAGCCGCGCCACCTCGGCCTCGGGGGCGGCGGCGAGCACCCGGAACGCGCGGTACTCGGACTCCTTCAGCGACGCCGCCGAGCTGGCCAGCAGGCCGGCCACCGGGACGACGGTCTGGCAGAGCCCCCGCACCCGGGGGTCGCGGGCGTAGCGGCCGGCGATCTTCTCCGCCGAGTCGAGCGCGTCGGTGCGGGCGTGCCCGACCTCGTCGGCCTTGGACAGCACGCCGATCGTGTTCACCGGGCGGCGCTGGGCCGGGTCGTCGTGGAAGGCGTCGAGGAACCGGACGTCGTCGCCGTGGACGTGCCGCATCAGGTACACGACGGCGTCCGCGGTGCCGACGCCGTCGCCCTCGGGGACCAGCGCGGCCTCGGTGCGCCCGGAGACGGCCGCGCGCGCCGAACCGAGCCCGGGCGTGTCGATCAGCGTCACCGCGCGCAGGGCGGGCGACGGCCAGTCGACGACGAGCCGGTCGACGTCGTCGGGGGCCATGCCGAGCTCGAGGCCGAGCGTGCCGGACAGGCGGCCGAACGGCAGCTGGCGCGGGATCCCGCGGACCGGGTGCAGCATGATCCGGTAGGTCGGGCCGTTGCGGTACCACGTGACGACGCGGGTGCACTCCCCCGCGTCCGTCGCCGCCAGTTCCTGCCCGACCAGGGCGTTGAGCAGCGTGGACTTGCCCGCCTTGACGCGCCCGGCGATGGCCACGCGCAGCGGCTCGGCGAGCCGGCCGGCGATCTGCCGCAGCTGCGGCTCGGCCGGCGTACCGGCGTACCCGGCGCACGCGCGGGCGACGAACCCGCGGACCTGGACGTAGAGCGGGGTCATCGGGCCACCGCCTTGGGCCGCGGCGCGCTGCGGACGGTCAGTTCGTCCGCGCGACGGCCGAGTACTTCGAGGGCTTCGATGTCGGCTTCGAGGCGTTTGAGCTCGGCCGCCTCGGCGTCGTCGTCGACGACGGCCTTCTTGGCGTTCGCGAGTGCCTCGGTGAGGGACCGCTGGAGTTCTTCGACGCGGGCACTGTAGGCGTCGCGGAGTTCTCTTTGGACGGTCCGCATCGCGTCGCGGGAATCCTTGCCCACCTGGAGGTTGAACTCGTCGACGAACCGGCGCACGGCGGTCTTCGCCAGGCCGCGGCGCTTTTCCAGCTGGCGCTTGCGTTCGTCGAGGAAGCCGGAGCGGCCCATGAGCAGGCCGGCCGCGACCCCGAACGGCGTCGGGATGGCCAGCGCGGCCATCTTCGTGAGCATGGAGAACATGAGGAATCCGCTGTAGGCCTTCTGGAACGCGGCCATCCCGGTGGCGCCGCGGGTCTTGACGCCGGTGAACGACGAGTCGATGTCGATCTCCTCGACCACCTTCACCGGCGCCTGGACCTCGCGCGGCAGCACGGCTTGGGACTCCGCGAGTTCGAAGTGTTCGGCGACGCGCGAGGCCAAGCCGCGGGCGTCCTTGACGAAGGTCGCGTAGTTCTCGAGGGTCTCGTTCGCGAGCCGCTGGCGCAGCCACTTCTCGAACTCGTCCCAGTTCTTGGCGGGGTCGCCGTCCTCGATGGCCTCTTCGGCCTCGTGCAGCACGCCGCGGGAACGGGCGCGCAGGTCGTAGTCCACATCGGACGAGATGTCGGCGAAACCGTCGAAGAGCAGCTGCTGCCACTTCGCGGACTGGCTGCGCAGCGCGTCGACGCGGTCGTTGACCCGGCCGAGCTCCGCGACGAGCGCGGTGGACTGCTCGGGGTGCGCGAGTGCGGTGCGGCGGGCGCGCAGCGAGGCGTGCAGCTGCCCGACCGCGGACCCGACGTGCAGCCCGACGGCGTTCAGCGCGGACCGTTCGGCGTCCCCGACGACGCCCTGCAGGCGCTTGACCAGCTGCGGGAAGCCAGATTCGACGTTGAGCTCCTGGTCGGCCGACCGCGCCGCGACGGTGCGCAGCTCGGAGGAGACGGCGACGGTGTCGATGGCGATCCCGCACGCGTCGAGGTGGCCGGCGTTGAGCTCGAGGATGCGCCGCCAGTGCGGGTAGAGGTCGATCTTGGTGAGGACGAAGAAGACCGTCGGGCAGAGTTCCTTGACGGTCCGGAGGAACCGCAGTTCGGCGCCGGTGAGCTCCTGCGAGGCGTCGGAGAGGAAGAGGACGGCGTGCGCCTGCGGCAGCGAGCTGACGGTGACGGCGTTGTGCAGCGAGCCGAGCCCGCCGACGCCGGGCGTGTCGACCAGCGCCAGGCCCCCGGAGAGCAGCTGGCGGCTGATCGACGCCGTGACCGACTTCAGCTTGCGGACGTTGCCGGGGTTCCCGGCTTCGGAGACGTGGGCAGGGAGGTCTTCGAGGGAGATCCGCTCGGTCCACGGCGGCGACGACGGGTCGGCCGGTTCGTAGGTCGCCAGAGCCCCGGACTCCGGCGCGTAGCGGACGACGGTCGGCACCGCGGTCGCGATGTCGTCGTCGACCGGGCAGATCTTCGCGGTCAGCAGGGCGTTGATGAGCGAGCTCTTGCCCTGCTTGAATTCCCCGACGACGTAGACGGTGACGTCCGGTTCGGACAGCAGGCGCCGGGCGTCGGTGAGGCGCTGGACGAGATCGTCCCGCCCGTAGGCCTTCGCTCCCTTGACGGCGAGGTCGAGGGTGTCGAGGGCGATGCGCCCCCCGCCACTCGGCTCCTGCATGACCGCTCCCCTTGCTTGCCTACGCCGGCTCAGTAGTGGTCGACGTCGTGGTGGTGGTGCTCGGCGCCGTGGTCGTGGTGGTGCTCCTCGGCGCGGTGGTGCTCGTGCTCGTGGCCGTGGTGTTCGTGGGAGGCCTGTTCGTTGAACTGGTCGCCGCCGTGGCCGTGGGCTTGTTCGTTCTGGAAGATGTTGCCGTGGCCGCCCGTGCTGGCCTGCTCGTTGAACTGATTGCCGCCGTGGCCACCGGAACCCTGCTCGTTCTGGAAGATGTTGCCGTGGCCGCCCGTGCTGGCCTGCTCGTTGAACTGGTTCCCACCGTGGCCACCCGAGCCCTGCTCGTTCTGGAAAATGCTCCCGTGGCCACCCGTGCTCGCCTGCTCGTTGAACTGGTTCCCACCATGACCGCCGGAACCCTGCTCGTTCTGGAAAATGCTCCCGTGACCGCCGGTCGAGGCCTGCTCGTTGAACTGGTTCCCACCGTGACCACCGGAACCCTGCTGGTTCTGGAAGATGTCCCCACCGCGGCCACCCGTGCTCGCCTGCTCGTTGAACTGGTTCCCACCGTGGCCACCCGAGCCCTGCTCGTTCTGGAAGATGTCTCCCACGCCGCCGCCGGTGGACGCCTGCTCGTTGAACTGGTTCCCGCCGTGCCCGCCGGAACCCTGCTCGTTCTGGAACACGTCACCGTGGTGGCCGGCCGACGCCTGCTCGTTGAACTGGTTGCCGCCGCGGCCGGAGCCTTGCTCGTTCTGGAAGATGTCACCACGGCCACCCGTGGAGGCCTGCTCGTTGAACTGGTTCCCACCGTGCCCGCCCGAGCCCTGCTCGTTCTGGAAGATGTCACCACGGCCACCCGTGGAGGCCTGCTCGTTGAACTGGTTCCCACCGTGACCACCGGAACCCTGCTCGTTCTGGAAGATGTCACCACGGCCGCCGGTCGAAGCCTGCTCGTTGAACTGGTTGCCCCCACCGGAGCCCTGCTCGTTCTGGAAGATGTTCCCCGAGCCCCCCGTCGAAGCCTGCTCGTTGAACTGGTTCCCACCGGAACCGCCGGAACCCTGCTCGTTCTGGAAAACGTCGCCCGATGAAGTCGTCATCGTGTGCACTCCTGACATTCGGATCGGTGAAGCCCGCGCCCCTCCGTTGTCATCCAGTCTCGGTCCGGAAAGCCGCCGGGTCATGAGTAGCGCCCTACTCGGCTTCCGCGCAGCCTCGGCGTGGATCTACCTATGGACCGTCGCCGGGACTACTCCCCGACACCAGCGGCCCTACCACCGAAGCCAGCTCGCGGCGGCCGGAAATACCCAGCTTCGCGTAGACCCCGTGCAGCACGTTGTCGACCGTCCGCACCGACACCACCAGCCGGTCCGCCACCGCTCGGCTCGTCAAGCCCGTCGCCACCAAGCGGGCGATCTCCAGCTCCCGGACCGTCAGGTCGAGTGGCGTGTCCAAAAGAGACAAGGCCGGTGTGGCAGCGTCCTCACAGGACGACAACCACGCCCGCGCGCGCTGGGCCGAGGTGGCCGCGCTGCCGTTCTTGCCCTCCGCGCGATACGCCCGCGCTGCCTGGGCCGACGCCTCCGCCGCCAGCAATCGCGCGCCGACGTCCGCGAAAGACGCCGCCACCGCGTCCAATGCCGAAGCGTCCGAGAAAGCCGCTGCGTGGGCCGAATACAGCTCCGCCATCCCGCCCGCCGACGGGATCTCCCCCGGGTCGGCGCCGAACCTCAGCAAGTCGTGGCGGATCTCCGCCGCGACCGCGAGCCGGCCGTCCGACGAAGCGGCCGATGCGGCCGACGCCCCCAGCGAAGAAGCGCGCGACAGCTCGCCCCGCGCCGCGGCGACCCATGCGCCGTCCCAGTCGCCGAGTGGCTCCGTCACCCGGCCGCTCATCGCCGTCGCCCGGACCAGCGCTGCCGCGACGGCCGGGCGGAACTCGTGCGGCTGGTCGTGCGCGTCGGCCGCCAAGGCCTCGCGCAGCCAGCGGATCGCGCCGCGGACGTTGCCGTACGCGAGCGCCACCGTCCCGAGCGACGCCGCCGCGCCCGCCACCGCCGGGCCCCACCGGTCGCGGACGGCGTCGCGGTAGTCGTCGCCCGCCAGGTCTTCGGCCTCCTCGAGCCGGCCCGCCCGGCACAACGCCACGATCCGCGCGTGTTCCAGCCGGACCCGCGCCCCGGGTGCGGAGGCGTCCGAGATCCGCGACGCGATCGCCAGCCCTTCGTCGACGACGCCGAGGCACGCCTCCGTCCGTCCGGTCGAGGCCAGGGCCCCGGCCGCGACGACCAGCGCCGAGAGCCGCAGCGCGTCGCCGCGCCGGTTGCGGTCCAGCACCGGTCCGAGCAGTTCCAAGGCCGCGCGCGACGCGCCGGAAGCGGCAAGAAGCGCCGCCCGGGCCGTCACGAGGTCGTCCTGGGTACCGGACACGGCCGTCTCCGCGGTGTCCAGGACCGCTGACGCCTCCGCGAACCGGTTCAGGCCGAACGCCAGGTTCCGCGCCCGCGTGGCCGCGACGCGGGCGTGCTGCGCGTCGGACACCGTTTCGCCCGCCAGTTCGGACAGCAGCGAGTCCGCGTCGGCGTGCCGGCCGCCCGCGATCCGGACCTGGGCGAGCAGGAACTTCGCGCCGAACCCGCCGTCCATCCGGACGGCTTCCGCCGCCAGCTGCTCGGCTTGCGGGAAGTCCTTGCGCAGCAACGTTTCCGCCGCCGCCCGGACCAGCTGCGGTTCGGTCGGCAGCCCGGCGGCCAGCCGCCACCGCACCAGCCGCGGCTTGTCCTCGGCACGCCGGGCGCCGGTGAGGTCCAGGGTCTGCGCGAGGATCCGGTAGGTGTCGCGCTGGCGCAGCGGCGACGTCCGGCGGCGGATCACCTCGGCGTAGAGCGGGTGCGCCAGCCGGACGTTCAGCCGCCGCCCGGTCCGTTCGGACACGACCAGCCCGGCCTGCTCGGTCGTGGCGAGGACGCGCGCGGCCCCGAGCCGCACCAGCGGTTCGCAGCCCAGCGGCTCCCCGAAGGCGAGCAGTTCCAGCAACCGCCGCTCGTCGGCGTCGACCCGGTCGGTGCGGGTTTCGATCAGCTCGACCAGCCGCGGCGTCGCCGCGAGCGCCCCGCTCCACCGCCACACGCCGTCCGCGGCCGACAGCGAACCGCTGTCGAGGCCGCCCTGCACGAGCTCGCGCAGGAACAGCGGGTTGCCCAGCGTCAGGCCCCACAGCCGGTGTTCGGCGCCGTCGTCGAGCCGTCCGTTCAGGACCGCGGTGATCAGCTCGGTGGTCTGCGGGCGGGTCAGCTCGCCGACGTCGAGCCGCTCGGCGACGCGGTCCTTCCACATCGCGAACACCGGGTCGGGCACGCTCACGCCGTGCGGCGCGATGACGAGCACGAACGCCGACGCCGTCGCGGCCAGCTGGTGCACGAGGGTCGCGGACAGGTCGTCGAGCAGGTGCGCGTCGTCGACGCACAGCACCAGCCGGCGCCCCTCCGCGCCGCGGGTGAGGTGGCCGGCGACCTGGTTGAGCCGGTGCGCGCGGTCCCCCGAGCCGTCCGCGCTGCCCGGCAGCAGGTGGGCGAACGCGCCGAACGGGATCGTCGACGCCGAGGACATCGCACGCACCCAGTGCGTGCGCGCGCCGCCGGCGGCCAACTCGGCCAGCAGCACCTTGGCCAGCCGGGTCTTGCCGGCGCCCGCGCGGCCGGTCAGCAGCAGCCCGCACACCTCGGGATCGGCCAGCGCCCGGCGTGCGAACGCCAGTTCCTGTTCGCGGCCGACCAGCGGCCAGTCGTTCGCCACACCCACTGCCTCCCCAACCCCTCACGGGCTTTCCGCGCCCGCGCACACTCGTTCCTCGGATAATGAGCGCGCACGGCGCCGCGGAGTACCGAATCCGCGCGACTATTCGATAAGAATTTCGATCCGGAAATACGTTATTCCCGGTTTTCCGGTGATTCTTTTTCCTGCGCCACCATCATTCCTACGACGCGCGGCAGCACCACCGCGTTCCAGCCGGCCATGGCCGTGACGAGTTCCGGTTCCGGGCCGCCGGTCCACACGCGCACCTGGCCGGCGCGCAAGTCGCTGCCCAGCACGCCGGCCCACGGCACCTTCGGCGCGAACCACCGCCACCGGCGCAGCCCTTCGGCGTCCGCGTCGATCCGCCACCGCCCGCCCCCGCCGAACCGGGCGGTGGCGCCGGCGGCGATCGCGTCGACCGCGGCCCGCGCGATCCGCGGGCAGGCCGCCGACTCGACCAGCTCGACCAGCTGCCGCCACGTTTCGCGCGCGTGCGCCAGTTCTTCGCGGCCGAAGGCGTCGAACACGAACCGGCTCCGCACCGGGCCGCACGCCAGGCCCAGCGCGTAGCTGGCCTGGCGCGGCCGGGCCGCCGCGTCGTAGGCGACCCGGTCGACCTCGGCCAGCGGGAAGACGCGGTCACCGATCACGATCACGTCGCCGGCCGCGGCGAGCGTCCGCCCGCCGCTGCGGACCAGGATCTCGCCGGAGCCGGTGAACGAGAACTTCCCGGCGGCCATCGCGCTACTTGCCGGTCTTCGCCAGGCAGAGCACGACGCCGGTCTCGCCCTCCTTGCCCTGCCAGAACACTTGGTCGGCGTCCGGGTACGGCGTGCACGCGCTGATCTGCGCCTCGATCTGCGTCTTGTCTTCGACGCGCGCGACGACCTTGAGCGTCGCCTCGGGTGTCCCGCAGTCGACGATCTTCACGTAGTTCTCGCCGCTTTCGGTGACGCAGTTGCCGACCTGGGCGTTCTCGCCGTAGGACCGGCTGGCCACCCAGACCAGCGCGAGGACCGCGGCGACCAGGATCAGGAACACGGTGAGCACGATCTTCTGCCGCCGCTTGGACTTCTTCGGCGCGGCGGCGGGTGGCTGCGCCGGGCCGGGCACCCCGGCCTGCGGCGGCACGGGTCCGGTCGGCTCCGGGAACTGGGGTCCTCCCGCGTAGGTCATGACGTTCCTCCCTCGATGTCCAGCTGTCCCCTCCTGGGCGTTCCACCCGTGTTCCACGGTGTTCCACCCGGAGTTGAGGCTCCTTCGCCAAGATGGGACGGCCCCGTTCCCCGACGTGAGGACCCGAGGATGACTAGACTGCCCGCACTGGCCGCTCTTGCGATGGGCACCGCAGCGCTGACCACCGCCGCGCTCCTGACCGGCGGGACCGCCGAAGCCGCGAGCCCGCCGTTCACCGCGTCGGTCTTCCGCGCGACGCACAACAGCTACTCGGGCAGCGTCGACGGCGCGAAGAACTCGATCGCCTACCAGCTCGACCACGGTGTGCGGTTCATCGAGTACGACATCCACGACAACGGCTACGCGACGAACCACGACTACGGGGTCGGCCACGACTCGCCCGGCAACGCCGTCGACCACAGCGGCGGCAACCCGGCGTCGAACAACCTGCGCGACTGGCTGTCGGTGGTGAACACCTGGTCCGCGGCCCACCCGTCGGCCGCGCCGATCGTCGTCATGCTCGACCTGAAGGACAACCTGACCGACAACGCGAACTTCGCGGCGGGCAACCTGACCGCCGTCAACCAGGAGCTGGAGTCGGTCTTCGGCAGCCGGCTGCTGCGGGCGCAGGACTACCCGGCCGGCTCGCCGACCGTGGACGCGCTGCGCGGACGCGTGCTGCCGCTGCTGTCCGGCGACGGCGGCAGCCGCTCCGAGTACAAGCGAGACGTCGGCTACCACCCGGCCGTCGCGCTCAACGGCCGCGGCCAGATCGTCGAGGTGCACGACTCCGGCGGCGGCGCGCTCTGGTACTGGACCGGCACCTACGGCGCCGACGGCCGCGTCACCTGGCTGCGGCACGGGAAGTACGACAGCGGCCAGACCCCAGCGGTCGCGCTCAACGACAATGGCGACCTCGTCGAGGTCCACCAGTCCCAGACCGCGACCACGCTCTGGTACCACGCCGGGAAGCTCGGCAGCGACGGCGAGATCACCTGGCAGGACAGCCACCAGTACGACAACGGCGTCCAGCCGACGATCGCCTTCACCGACGCGACGCACGTCCGGGAGATCCACCAGAGCCAGAGCAGCAGCCAGAACTGGACGTGGAACGGCGCGCTCGCCGGCACGACGGTCACGTGGACCGGCAACGCCAAGACGTCGGACGCGCGGTACGCCAAGGACACGGCCACCAACGGCACCCGGCGCGTCAAGGTGTGGACGGGCGCGGACGGCCCGACGCCGTCGAACACCCTGCGCGTGGACACCGCGAGCGTCACCGGGGACCGGATCCGCTACCGGCAGGTCGCGTTCGACGAGTTCCAGAAGGGCGACAGCGCGGAGCTGCAGCAGGGCGCGCTGTTCTACGGGGCGCCCGCGACGGAGTCGGCGTTCATCACCTCGGCCCGCCAGTCGGGCAAGCTGGTCCGCGGCTGGGACTTCGACTCGGCGAGCGACGCGACGACGCCGCTCGCGAACTACCCGGCGACGAACCACCCGTACGACGCCTGGTACCAGACCGTGGTGGCCGGCGCGGTCGAGTAGGCGCTCAGGTGGGGCGGTAGGAGCAGCGGGTGCCGGTGTGGACGCCGTCGCGCAGGACGCCGCCGATCACGGCGTCCGCCGCGGCGATCCGCGTCAGCGCGCGGCGGATCGCCTTGCCCACGGCGATCCGCGCCTTCTCCTCCGCGCCCGCGAACTCGCGGACGCGGCCCGCCAGCCCGGCGGCCGCCGACAGCTCGCCCAGCAGCCAGTCGCGTTCGGTGCGGACCTGCTCCGCCCGGCCCGCGTCGTGGTTGGCCTCGTGCTCGTCGAGCTCGGCCTCGAGGTTCGCGAGCCAGCGCCGGTAGTGCGCGGTCGCCTCCCGGTCGAGCACCGGCTGCGCGGACGTCGCCTCGGCCACCACGCCGTGCGCCAGCTCGACGGCGGTCAGCTCGTGGCCCGGGTTGTCCAGCAGCGTCGCGAGGTAGCCCATGCCGACGCTGTGCTCGACCAGCGCGGAGCGCCCGTCCAGGACGAAGAGCCAGTGGCCGCCCTGGCGGCGGCACGTGACGCGCCGGTTCCCACCCCCGGTGGCGAAGCCGGGCAGCACCATCCCGAGCTGCCCGGCCTCCCGCGTCGCCGCGGCCAGTTCCCGCGCGGCTTCGGCCGAGGCCGGCCCCAGCGCCTGCGCGAGCCGGGCGCGTGACAGCGCCGCGGCCGGCCAGTGCGCCAGCGCGAGGTTGTCGCGCACCGCCGCCCGGAAGTGCTCCGCGGCGCGTCCGGGCTCGCCCACGGTCAGCATCGCGACGCCCAGCGCGTGCTGCACCGAGCCGAAGCAGGCGACGCCGAGGCTCGCCGTCATCGGCAGCCGCGCGAACGGCGTCAGCAGCGCGTACGCGGCCCGCGCCGATTCGACGTCGGCGATCAAGTACGCGGACTCGACGATCCCGTACATCGACACGAGCCAGCTGCTCGACCGCGGCAGCAGCGCCAGGTCCCGGCCGCGCAGCCGGGCCAGCGCCCCGGCGGCCTCGCGCTCGTCCCCGGCGGCCGCGGCGGCGACGGCCAGCCCGGCGATCAGCGCGTTGTCGACGGCGCTCAGCGTCGGCGAATGGACGGTCTCCCGCAGCATCGGCAGCAGTTCGGCGACGCGGCCCTGGTACCAGCGGACCGCCCCGACCTGCGCGGTGTACCAGCCGATCGCGTCGGCGTCGCCGGCCTGTTCGCCGCGCAGCGCGCACGCCGCGGCCCGGTTTTCGGCCTCTTCGAACCGGCCGGCGCGGATGGTGAGCATGACGTCGATCGCGTCGAGCACGAACCCGACCGCGAGGTGGTCGCGCTCGGCCAGCAGGCCGCGCAGGTCGGCGAGCCCGCGCTGGGCGTGCGGGTCGCCGTCGAGGAAGAGGTCGACCGTGCGCCACAGCATCCCCATCAGCAGGTCGCTGCGGCGGTCGGTGCGGAAGCCCTCGGTGATCAGCTCCTGGGCGAGCGCGCGGCGCTGGCCGCCGTGGTCGGGCCCGAGCAGGCAGTGGTGGGCGAGGCTGGCGGACTCGGCCCAGGCGACCGGGTCGCCCGCGCGCTTGGCCTCTTCGAGCACGGCGAGAATCTCGTTGCTCTCCCCCGCCACGTAGTCGGCTTCGCCCGCGAGGCGGGCTTTGAGCCGCAGGGCCAGCGACGATCCCGGGTCGACGGCGGTCCGCGCACCGCGCAGCCGCGCCTGCAGCAACGCCGCCGCGGGCGCGCTCCGGTGTTCGTGCACCCACAGCCCGGCCAGGCCCAGCGCGGCGCGCGCCATCCCCGGCCCGTCGCACCCGGCCTCCGCGGCCCGGTACGCCCGGTCGAACCACTCCCGGCCGGCGCGCAGGTCGCCGTCGGCCTCGAGTGCGCGCTCCCCGTTGCGCAGCAGCTCGCCGAGCGCGGTGGCCGCCGGTCGCGTTTCGCTGTCCAGCATCGCCGCCCCCTCTCCCCCGGGAAATGGTGCCCGCGCGACCGGCCGGGGTCAACGTGCGAAAACCACCGGGAAACCCCTGGTCACGGCCGGGAATTTTCCGCCGTCACGGTCCGCGCGCGGTCCATTCGCGACAGTCGCTGACGGCCGCCGTCAGCGCTTCGCCAGGGGTCGGTAAGCCGTCCTCGCGATGCTCTGCGGCATGAAAAAGCTGACTGTCCTGATCTCCGGCGCGAGCATCGCCGGACCCGCCCTCGCCCTGTGGCTGGCCCGCTACGGCTGCACCGTCACCGTCGTCGAACGCGCGCCTTCGGTGCGCCCCGGCGGCCAGTCCGTCGACTTCAAGGGCGCCACCCACCGGACCGTGCTGGAGCGCATGGGCCTGCTCGACGACGTCCTGGCCCGCCAGACCGGCGGCACCGACCAGACCATCATCGACGCCGCCGGGCGGGCCCAGGCCGTGATCCCGGGCGAGTTCACCGGCGGCGACATCGAGATCCGCCGCGGCGACCTCGCCGACCTCCTGTACGAGCGCACCGCCGGGGACTGCGAGTACCTCTTCGGCGACACCATCACGGCGCTGACCGAGACGCCCGACGGCGTCGACGTCACCTTCGCCCACGCCGAGCCGCGCCGGTTCGACCTCGTCGTCGGCGCCGACGGCATCCACTCGAACGTCCGGCGGCTGGCCTTCGGCCCGGAACACGACTACGTCCGCTTCCTCGGCCACTACTACGCCCTCGCCGAGCTGGGCGACCAGATCGGCGGCGGCGACGCCGTGATGTACAACGAGCCGGGCCGGATGGCCGCGGTCGGCGGGCCGAAGGCGTCGGCGTTCCTGGTCTTCGCTTCGCCCGAGCTGGACTACGACCGCGGCGACACCGCCACGCAGCGCAAGCTGGTGGCCGAGGCCTACCGCGACACCGGCTGGCGGGTGCCCGAACTGATCGCGAAGCTGCCCGACGCCCGCGAGTTCTACCTGGACTCGCTCGCCCGCGTCACGATCGACCACTACTCCCGCGGCCGGGTCGTCCTGCTCGGCGACGCCGCCTACGGCAACACCCTCGGCGGCTTCGGCACCGGCCTCGCGGTCGTCGGCGCGTACGTGCTCGCCGGCGAGCTCCGCAAAGCGGACGGCGACCACCGCGTCGCCTTCGCCCGCTACGAAGACCAGCTCCGGCCCTACGCCAAGGTCTCGCAGCGCGGCAGCGCGGGTCCGTTCCTCGCACCGCCGTCACCGCTGCGGATCAAGCTGCGGGACTGGACGTTCAAGTCCCGCTTCCTGCTGGGCCTGATGCTCAAGGCGACCGACAAGTTCGCCACGGACATCGAACTCGAGGACTACGCCTCGGGCTCGTAGGCCAGGTTCGGCCGCAGCCACTGCTCGACCTCGGCGACCTCGACACCCTTGCGCCGGGCGTAGTCCTGGATCTGGTCGAGCCCGAGCCGGCCGACGGTGAAGTACCGCGCGTCCGGGTGGGCGAAGATCAGCCCGGACACGCTCGCCGCCGGCGTCATCGCGAACGACTCGGTCAGGTCCATGCCCAGCCGGCCGGATTCGAGCAGTTCGAACAGCTCGCGCTTCTGGCTGTGGTCGGGGCTGGCCGGGTAGCCCAGCGCCGGGCGGATGCCGCGGAAGCGCTCCGCGTGCAGGTCGGCCAGCACCGGCTCGGCGTCCGGCTCGAACCAGTCGCGCCGGGCCCGCAGGTGGATGTGCTCGGCGAAGGCCTCGGCGAGCCGGTCGGCCAGCGCCTTGACCATGATCGCGCGGTAGTCGTCCTGCTGGGCCTCGTACTTCGCCGCCAGCGCTTCCGCGCCGTGGATCGCGACCGCGAACCCGCCGAGGTGGTCGCCTTCCGGGGCGATGTAGTCGGCGAGGCAGCGGTTGGCGCGGTCCTCCGGCTTCGACGTCTGCTGGCGCAGCATCGGGAACCCGACGGGGGCGAACTCGCCGTCGAGCAGGATGTCGTCGCCCTCGCTGTGCGCCGGCCAGAACGCGTACGCGCCCTTCGCCGTGAAGCTGCCGGTGGCGATGATCTGGTCGAGCAGCTTGTTGGCGTCGTCGAACAGCTCGCGGGCGACCGGCTGGTCCAGGATCGCCGGGTACTTGCCCTTGAGCTGCCAGGCCAGGAACAGGAACTGCCAGTCGATCATCTCGCGCAGTTCGGTGATCGAGGGCTCGACGACGCGGGAGCCGGTGAACAACGGCGTCGGCAGGTCGGCGAACACGACCTGCTCGCGGTTGAGCCGCGCCTGCTCGATCGTGAGCATCGGGCGGCGCTGCTTGCTCGCGTGCTGCTCGCGCAGCACCTCCTGGTCGGCGCGGTTCTTCTCGGCGAGCGCGATCGAGCGGTCCGGGTCGAGCAGGTCGGACACCACGCCGACGACGCGGGAGGCGTCCAGGACGTGGACCGTCGCGTTGTCGTAGGCGGGCGCGATCTTGACCGCGGTGTGCTGCCGGGACGTCGTCGCGCCGCCGATCAGCAGCGGCAGCTTGAGCCCGCGCCGCTGCATCTCGGCGGCGACCGCGACCATCTCGTCCAGCGACGGCGTGATCAGCCCGGACAGCCCGACCGCGTCGGCACCTTCGGTGACCGCGGTGTCGAGGATCTTCGCGGCGGGCACCATCACGCCGAGGTCGATCACCTCGTAGTTGTTGCAGCCGAGCACGACCCCGACGATGTTCTTGCCGATGTCGTGGACGTCGCCCTTCACCGTGGCGAGCACGACCTTGCCCTGGCCGCCCTTCGACGGGAGCCGGCCCTCCTGGCGCGCCTTCTCCTTCTCCGCCTCCATGAACGGCTCCAGGTAGGCGACGGACCGCTTCATCACGCGGGCGCTCTTGACGACCTGCGGCAGGAACATCTTGCCGGAGCCGAAGAGGTCGCCGACGATCTTCATGCCGTCCATCAGCGGGCCTTCGATGACGTCGAGGGGCCGCGCCATCTGCTGCCGCGCCTCTTCGGTGTCGTCCTCGATGTAGTCGACGATCCCGTGCACCAGCGCGTGGGACAGCCGCTCGCCGACCGTGCCTTCGCGCCACGAGAGGTCCACGACGCGCTTGGTGCCGCTGCCCTTGACGTTCTCGGCGAAGCTCACCAGCCGGTCGGTGGCGTCCTCGCGGCGGTCGAACAGCACGTCCTCGACCAGTTCGAGGAGCTCCTTCGGGATGTCCTCGTAGACGGCGAGCTGGCCCGCGTTGACGATGCCCATGTCCAGGCCGACCTGCATGGCGTGGAACAGGAACGCCGAGTGCATCGCCTCGCGCACGATGTCGTTGCCGCGGAAGGAGAACGACAGGTTCGAGATGCCGCCGGAGATGTGGACGCCGGGACAGCGTTCCTTGATCCGGGGCAGCGCGTCGATGAACGCCTTCGCGTAGCCGTTGTGCTCGGCGATGCCGGTGGCGACGGCGAGGACGTTCGGGTCGAAGATGATGTCCTCGCCCGCGAAGCCCGCCTTCTGCGTCAGCAGGTCGTACGCGCGGCCGCAGATGTCGACCTTGCGGTCGGCGGTGTCGGCCTGGCCCGTCTCGTCGAACGCCATCACGACGACGCCGGCGCCGTAGTTGCGGATCGTGCGGGCCTGGGCCAGGAACGGCTCCTCGCCCTCCTTGAGGCTGATCGAGTTGACCACGCCCTTGCCCTGCAGGCAGCGCAGGCCGGCTTCGAGCACGGTCCACTTGGAGCTGTCGACCATCACCGGGATCCGGGCGACCTCGGGCTCGGTGGCGATGAGGTTGAGGAAGGTCGTCATCGCCTCCTCGCTGTCGAGCAGGTCGGCGTCCATGTTGACGTCGAGGAGGTTGGCCCCGCCGCGGACCTGCTCGAGGGCGACGTCGACGGCGGCCTGGTGGTCGCCGGACTCGATGAGCCGCCGGAACCGCTTGGAGCCGGTGACGTTGGTGCGCTCGCCGATCATCACGAACCCGGTGTCGGCGCCGATGCCGAACGGCTCGAGCCCGCTGAACCGCGTGTGGGTGCGCGGTGCCGGCACCTCCCGCGGGCCGACGTCCTTCGCGGCGGCGGCGATCTTCGCGATGTGCTCCGGGGTCGTGCCGCAACAGCCGCCGACCAGGTTGACCAGGCCGTCGCGGGCGAACCCGCCGATCAGCCCGGCGGTCTCCTCGGGCGTCTGGTCGTAGCCGCCGAACGCGTTGGGCAGCCCGGCGTTCGGGTGGCAGGCGACGTAGGCGTCGGCGATCCGGGCGAGCTCCTCGACGTGCGGGCGCATCTCCTCGGCGCCCAGCGAGCAGTTCACACCGACGACCAGCGGTTTCGCGTGCTCGATCGAGCTCCAGAACGCCTCGACCGTCTGGCCCGAGAGCGTCCGGCCGCTCAGGTCGACGATGGTGACCGAGATCCACAGCGGCAGGTCGGGCGCGACCTCGCGGGCGGCGGCGATCGCGGCCTTGCAGTTGAGCGTGTCGAAGATCGTCTCGATCAGCAGCAGGTCGACGCCACCCTCGGCGAGCCCGGCGATCTGCTCGGCGTAGGCGGCCTTGACCTGCTCGAACGTGACGGCGCGGTAGGCCGGGTCGTCGACCTTCGGCGACAGGCTGAGCGTGACGTTCAGCGGGCCGATCGAGCCGGCGACGAACTTGCCGCCGGCCTCGTCGGCGGCCTGGCGGGCCAGCTGCGCGCCGCGGACGTTCATCTCGTGGACGTACTCCTGCAGCCCGTAGTCGGCCTGGCCGATGCTCGTGGCGGTGAAGGTGTTCGTCGTGGTGATGTCCGCGCCGGCCTCGAGGTACTGGCGGTGGACGTCGAGGATGACGTCCGGGCGGGTGAGGTTCAGCAGGTCGGGGTCGCCGGTGACGTCGTGGGTGTGCTCGCCGAAGCGGTCGCCGCGGTAGTCGGCCGGGGTGAGCCCGGCGCCCTGCAACATGGTGCCCCAGGCGCCGTCGAGTACTGCCACGCGGCTGTCCAGCAGCGCTCGCAGCCGGCTGGTGGGATTTTGACTCATCAGCGCCCTCCCTCGTCCGGGAGGCGCCCTTGGTGCGGTGGATCGGGTCGAGCGTGGCGGACCCCGTGGTCCGTTGCAGCGCCTCTCGGCCCGCGGACCAGGATAGTGGAACCGGCACCCGGCTGGCCATCCCGCCCCGGCCGAGGGTCCACGATCTGGGACACCGGCCGCGACCGTCCACAATGGAGCACCGCGTCCACCCTGCACCTCCGCCACCGAATCCTCCTCGCCCCGGCGGCGGCGCTCACCTCATCGACTGCCCACCTTGAAAACTGAAACACGTTCTAATACGCTCCTCGCGTGGACTACGGAATCGTGCTGTTCACCAGCGACCGGGGCATCACCCCGGCGGCCGCGGCGCGTGCCGCGGAGGCCGCCGGGTTCGCCACCTTCTACGTGCCCGAGCACACGCACATCCCGGTGAAACGCGAGTCGCCGCACCCGCGCACCGGCGACGCGTCCCTGCCCGACGACCGCTACAGCCGCACCCTCGACCCCTGGGTCGCGCTGGCGACGGCGGCCGCGGTGACGTCGCGGATCCGGCTGTCCACGGCGGTGGCCCTGCCGGTGGAGAGCGACCCGATCACCCTGGCCAAGACGATCGCGAGCCTCGACCACCTCTCCGGCGGGCGCGTCACGCTCGGGACGGGCTTCGGCTGGAACGTCGACGAGCTGACCGACCACGGCGTCCCCGGCAACCGCCGGCGCACGGCGCTGCGGGAGTACCTCGAAGCGATGAGTGCACTGTGGACGGAGGAAGAGGCCTCCTACGCCGGGGAGTTCGTCTCGTTCGGGCCGAGCTGGGCGTGGCCGAAGCCGGTCCAGGCGCACATCCCGGTGCTGCTCGGCGCCGGCCCGACGGAGAAGACGTTCCGCTGGATCGCCCGCCACGCCGACGGCTGGATCACCACCCCGACCGACTCCGACCTCGACGGGCACGTGGCTCTGCTGAAGGAGATCTGGTCCGCCGAAGGGCGATCGGGCGCGCCACGGATCTGCGCGCTCGGGGAACGTCCCGACCCGGACCGGTTGGCGCACCTGGATTCCCTCGGCGTCACCGAGACGATCTTCGGCCTGCCGGACCGTTCGCCGGACGAGGTCGAGGCGTGGGTCGGGCGGCTGGCCGGCAAGCTCGGGCTCGCGGTCGCCGCTTCCTGACGGGCCCGCGTCAGAACCAGTGCAGGCAGTGCGGGGCTCGCTCGGCGCGGAAGAGCGTGTCGGCGAGCGCGGCGGCGTCCGGATGGTGGACGCGGATGTGCCCGGCCCGCGCGAGCGTGCTCGGTGCGACCCCGCCGAGGTACACCGAGCCCAGGTCGCTCACGTCGAGGGAAAGGTCCGGCTCCCGATCGGTCGCGACACACTCGCCTTTGCCGTCCCGGACCGTGAGCAGGTAGCGGCCCCGCTCGCCCCGGAACGGGTCGTCGACGTCGAGGACGAGGTCGCCGTCGGCCGGCCAGGCGCGGGCCGTCAACGCACGCGGGACGTCCAGGAGGCGCACCCACAGCCAGTCCGTCTCGTCGCTCACCTCGGCCGCGCGGAAGTCCGCCAGCTGCCAGCGCAGCGGGTGGTCCGGCGGGCAGTGCCGGAACACGACGCGGGTGCTCAGGTCGTGGTCGAGCAGGAACCGGGCCAGCGCCGTCGTCACGGCGTCGTCGGCGGCGATCGTCTCGTCGACCGTCAACGTGCCGTCGAGCAAGTAGGTCGCGTACCCGTCCGGGAGGCCGTCGGCGTCGCGGTGCAGGGCGACGTACCGCGGGGCCGCGGAGATCGGCGCTTGTCCCGCGCCGCGGGCCCACCAGTGGGGCGGCCGGGACAACGCACCGGGCCGGGCCCGGCGGTACCGGTCGTAGACCTCCTCCAGGAGATCGCCGCACTCGGCGCGCCGCAGCACCTCGATCGAGCCCGCCGGGACTGCGGTGCGCCGCGGGGCGGCGCGGAGCCGGTCCACCGTCAGCCGGTGCGTGGTGGTCGCCGGGCCGTAGCCGAACCTGCGGTAGATCACGGCCTCGCTGGCCAGCAGCACGGACAGGAACTCCCCGCGCGCCCGCGCGTCGGCGTGCTGGTGGCGCATCATCGCGGTGAGCGCGCCCCGGCGCCGGTGCGAGGGCAGGACGCCGACGGCGGTCACACCTCCGGCCGGGACGACGACTTCTCCGGGCAGCGTCAGCTCGAAGGAGTAGACGGCCGCCGTGCCGACGCGCCGTCCTTCCGGCGTCACGGCGAACAGGGCGCGGTCCATCTCCAGCGACGACCAGACGCGGTCGCCTTCGGCCGGGAAGCGCCCGAACGCGGCGAAGAGCGTTTCGATGAACGTGTCGCGGTCGTGCTCGGCGGTGGGGCGGATCTCCATCGGGGCACAGTGCCGGGCCGGAGCACCGGTGGGCAAGCGAAATAACGCGGCGGGGCCTTTGCGTCCCTGAACACGTCGGCGGCGTGCCGTGTTTCTCCGCCACCCCGAAGCGCCATTGTGACTACGGCCGGCAACACCGCGTCAAGGCGGGAAAGATGCCTTGACCCGGCGCTGCCGGCCGTGTTCTGGCTTCGGATCGGGGTTGCGGGGGGCCTGGGTTTCGATGGTGCTCGGGTTCTCGACTGGCCCTCGCCTGAGCAATCGCTATCGCGAAATAACGCGGCGGGGCCCGACGTCGCCGTCGGGCCCCGCCGCGGTGACCCCCCCGGGTCAGCTCTTGGCCGCGACCCCCTGTCGCGCCCGGAGGTCGAGCTCGATCTGCTCCAGCGAACGCCCCTTGGTCTCCGGTACGAGCCACTTCGTGAGCACGAACAGCACCACGTTGATGCCGGCGAACAGGAACATCGAACCGCCGATGCCGAGCGACTTCGGGTCGGAGATGATCGGGAACACCGCGCTCACGATGCCGGTCGCGGCCCAGAGGACGACGCTGCTGACGCCCATGCCCGCCGCGCGGAACTTCAGCGGGAACACCTCGGACATCATCACCCAGACGACCGCGCCCCAACCGAGCTCGTAGCCCACCAGGTACAGCACCATCATCACCAGCATCAGGATGCCGCGCGTGCCGGTGTCGTGGACGTTCAGCACGACGAGGCCGGCCGCCACCAGCGTGATCACCATGATGACGTTGCCGATGAGCAGCAGCGGCTTGCGGCCCCAGCGGTCCACCACGAACACGACCCACGCGGTGAACAGGAACTTCGTCACGCCCAGCAGGACACCGGACAGCAGCGCGGCCTGCGTCGCGAAGCCGAGGCCGATCAGCATCGTCGGGAAGTACGCGTTGATCGCGTTGACGCCGCTGAACTGCTGGCCGATCGCGAGCAGCAGGGCCACGACGAGCATCGGGCGCACGAAACCGGAGAACAGGTCGCGCAGCCGCGGCTTCTCCTCGGTGTCCAGCCGGATGACCTCGTTGATCGTGTTGATCTCTTCGTCGAGGTTCACCGAGTTGCCGTGCGCGCTGGCCAGGACCCGCCGGGCTTCCTCCTCACGGCCGTTCTTCACCAGCCAGCGCGGGGTTTCCGGCAGGAACACCAGCCCGACGAGCAGGATCGCGGCGGGCACGATGGCGCCGGCGAACATCCACCGCCACGCCGATACCGGGCCGAGCCAGTAGCTGACCAGGAACGCGATCAGAATGCCGAGCACGATGAAGATCTGGTTCAGCGCGCCCATCGCGCCGCGCAGCCGGGCCGGCGCGAGCTCGGACAGGTACGTCGGCACGGTCGACGACGACAGGCCGATGCCGAGACCGATGATCAGCCGGGAGATCACCAGCAGCGCGAACGTCGGCGAGAACGTCGCGGCGAGGGTGCCGACGATGACGATCGCCGCGGCGACCATGATCGTGCGGCGGCGGCCGAGTGCTTCGTTGGTGCGGCTGGAGAACAGCGCGCCGACGATGGCACCGACCGACAGGCTGGCGGTGATCACGCCCTTGTCCCAGCTGGTCAGGGCCCACAGTTTCCCGATGAACGGGAGCACCCCGGAAATCACGCCGAGGTCGTAGCCGAACAAGATGCCGCCGAGCGCGCCGAAGAAGTACAAGGTGGTTCGGCTGATGTGCCGCGCCGGGGCTGTCTGCGTCATTGCCGGGTCGCCTCTTTCGTAGGTCCAGTCCAGCCAGCGGCCACCACACTCACACGCCGGAAAAAACCGGGCAAGACAGTCCTTGATAACGATTCAGAAACCTGATCGACGTTCACATATGTGATACCGGTTGGCGCACAACGTTGCTCCGTCCGCCACACCCTCCTTTCCGGCCCCGAATCGGTACACAATGGACACGGCCGGCCGGTTCGACCGGTTCACCAAATCCATTGTGGACGGATCGCGCGAGCGAAATCGTCGAAGGGTTTGACCTGGTCGGAGCCCTGGTTTATCGTTTTCCGAAAGCGCTCCCAGCCTCCTGTCGATCGACCCAAGGAGGCAAACGTGCGAAGCACACGTTCCCGGTCAGCGAGACAATTGCTCGCGTACACGCTGGCCGCCCTGACACCGGTCGCCGTCGCGGTCACCGTCGGCGCGCCGGCTTCCCCGGCCGCCCCCGCGCCCTACACGTGGCGCAACGCGGAGATCGGCGGCGGCGGGTTCGTCCCCGGCATCGTCTTCAACCAGGCCGAACCCGGTCTCGCCTACGCCCGCACCGACATCGGCGGCGCGTACCGCTGGAACCCCGCGACCGGGCGCTGGCTCCCGCTGCTGGACTCGGTCGGCTGGACCGACTGGGGCCACAACGGCGTGGTCAGCCTGGCCACCGACCCGGTCGACCCGAACCGGGTCTACGCCGCGGCGGGGATGTACACCAACAGCTGGGACCCGAACAACGGCGCGATCCTGCGCTCGGCCGACCGCGGCGCCACCTGGCAGTCCTCGGCGCTGCCGTTCAAGCTCGGCGGCAACATGCCCGGCCGCGGCATGGGCGAACGGCTCGCGATCGACCCGAACCGCGACAGCGTCCTCTACCTCGGCGCGCCCAGCGGCAACGGGCTCTGGCGCAGCACGGACTCCGGCGTCACGTGGGCGAAGGTGACCGCCTTTCCGAACCCGGGCAACTACGCACCCGACCCGAGCGACACGACGGGTTACTCCAGCGACAACGAGGGCGTCACGTGGGTGACGTTCGACCCCTCGACCGGCACCCGCGGCAGCACCACGCAGACCATCTACGTCGGCGTCGCGGACAAGGCGAACACCGTCTACCGCAGCACCGACGGCGGCACGACGTGGGCGCGGCTGGCCGGCCAGCCCACCGGGTTCCTGGCGCACAAGGGTGTCCTCGACCCCCTCGGCGGCTACCTCTACCTGGCGACCAGCGACACCGGCGGGCCCTACGACGGCGCGAAGGGCGACGTCTGGAAGTACGCCACGAAGACCGGCACGTGGACGCGGATCAGCCCCATCCCGTCCGACAGCGCGGACGACTACTTCGGCTACAGCGGCCTCACGATCGACCGGCAGCACCCGAACACGCTGATGGTGGCGACGCAGGTGTCGTGGTGGCCGGACGTCATCTTCTTCCGCAGCACCGACGGCGGCGCCACCTGGACCCGGATCTGGGACTTCTCGAGCTATCCCGACCGGACGCTGCGGTACACCCAGGACATCTCGTCGGTGCCGTGGCTGACGTTCGGCACCCAGCCCGCTCCCCCGGTGCCGTCGCCGAAGCTCGGCTGGATGACCGAATCCGTGGAGATCGACCCGTTCGACTCGAACCACCTGCTCTACGGCACCGGCGCCACCATCTACGGCACGAACGACCTCACGAAGTGGGACAGCGGCGGCAAGATCACGCTCAAGCCGGTCGTCGGCGGGCTCGAGGAAACCGCCGTGCTGGACCTGATCAGCCCACCGTCGGGCGCGCCGCTGATCTCCGGGCTCGGTGACATCGGCGGCTTCCGGCACGACAGCCTCGACGCCGTCCCGGCGACCATGTTCACGCAGCCGGTGTTCACGACCACCACCAGCCTCGACTACGCCGAGCTGAACCCGGCGACGATCGTCCGCGTCGGCACGCTCGACCGAAGCGCCCGGCCGAACGACAACCGCGTCGCCTTCTCCACCGACGGCGGCAAGAACTGGTTCCAGGGCGCCGAACCGGGCGGCGGCGCGAGCGGCGGCACGGTGGCCGCGGCCGCCGACGGCAGCCGGTTCGTGTGGAGCCCGGACGGCACCGGCGTCAGCTATTCCGTCGGTTTCGGTTCGTCGTGGACGGCGTCGGCCGGCATCCCCGCCGGCGCGGTGGTCGAGGCCGACCGCGTGGACCCGAAGCGGTTCTACGGGTTCGCGTCCGGCCGGTTCTACGTGAGCACCGACGGCGGCGCGACGTTCACGGCGACCGCGGCCACCGGGCTGCCCAGCGGCTCGGTGCACTTCAAGGCGGTACCGGGCGCGGCCGGCGACGTCTGGCTGGCCGGCGGATCCGGCTCGACGTACGGTCTATGGCACTCCACCGACTCCGGAGCGTCCTTCACGAAACTGAGCGGGGTCACCGAAGCCGACAACATCGGGTTCGGCAAGGCCGCTTCCGGCCGGGCGTATCCGGCGTTATACACCATCGCGAAGATCGGCGGGGTGCGCGGGATCTTCCGGTCGGACGACGCCGGGACGTCGTGGACGCGGATCAACGACGACCAGCACCAGTACGGCAACATCGGGGCGGCGCTGAGCGGCGATCCGCGGGTGTACGGCCGGGTGTACGTGGGCACGAACGGGCGAGGCGTGATCGTGGGCGACTCCGGCGGCGACCAGCCGCCGCAGACTTCCCCGACCACCACCCCGCCGCCGACGACCACCACGACCACGCCGGTGCCTTCGACGTCGTGCACCGCGGCCTACACGGTGACCAACCAGTGGCAGGGCGGCTTCCAGGCCGACGTCAAGGTGGGCAACACCGGGACCACGCCGGTGACCGGCTGGACGGTCACCTGGTCCTTCGCCGACGGCCAGCGCGTGACGCAGGCCTGGAACGCGCAGGTGACGCAGACCGGCGCGGCGGTCTCGGCGGTGGACGCGGGCTGGAACGCCGCGATCGCCCCGGGCGCGAGCACGGGCTTCGGATTCACCGGCACGTCGGGCACCACCAACGGCAAACCCACGGCGATCAGCCTCAACGGTCACCTCTGCACCGCCGGCTGAAAGCCGTGAATGGCACATTGAGGGACATAGCGTCCCTCAATGTGCCATTCACGGACTTGGGGTTCTCCGGTCAGCCGGCGGCGAGGAAGCGGGCGCGGATGCCCGCGCCGAACGCCGTCGGGGTGCCGTCGTAGGACGTGATGAGCGCCGGGCCGGACGTGCACGGCCAGGTGTTCCACGTCCAGCCGAGGTAGGACGCCTGGTGCCGGTCGAGCCAGTCCATCAGGCCGGTGACGTACCCGCTCGCGCAGTCGTTCTCGCCGATTTCCCCGGCCACCAGCGGGACGGCCGCGGCGACCGGCGCGAGCTGGCTGTCCCAGCACGACGACGAGCTGCACGTGTTGAAGTTGTACGAGTGCCAGGACGCGACCAGGTTGCCCGCCGGGTCGCTCGGCTTGTACTGCAGCCAGCCGGTGAGGTCGTTGGAGTAGGCGAGGCCGCCGAGCATGATCACGTTCGTCGCGCCGGTCGCTCGGACCGCGTTCACCAGCGTCTGCATACCGGCCACCGGGTAGCCGATGCCGGAGCACGCCGAACCGCCGTCCCGCCAGCACGTCCACGCCTGGGCCGAGCCGGACACCGCGCGGTCGAGGTAGGGCTCGTTGAACAGGTCCAGGATCGTCGCGTTATCGCCCTTGAACGTGTTCGCGACCGACGTCCACAGGTCGACCGAGTGCTCGCTGTCGGTCATCGGCTTCTGACAGGTGGCGTTGACGTCACTGCACGCCGACGAGTTTCCGGTGTAGACGCCGTGGGTCCAGTGCAGGTCGAGGATCGCGACCAGGCCGTTCTGGTGCAAAAGGTCCACATAGGACTTGATCGCCGCCCGGTAGGGGGCACCGGCGTAGCGCAGGTCCACGTTGGACAGTCCCAGCCAGCAGTCCTCGTTGAACGGCACGCGCACGACGTTGGCGTGCCAGCTCTTGATGGCGGCCACCGAGGCCGCGTCCATCGGGCCGTCGAAGAGGCCGTTGCCCTGCACGCACGCGAACTCGCCGCCGGAGCGGTTGACCCCGCGCAACGTCACGGCGGCACCCGCGGCGTCGGCCAGCCGGTTGCCCGAGACGTGTAGCTGCGGAGCACCGCCGGGCGGCGGGGTCGACGTGGTGGTGGTCGGCAGCGTGGTCGGGGTCGTCGGCGGCGGGGTGCCGCCGCACGGTTCGCCGTTGACGCTGAACGACGCCGGTGCCGCGTTGGCCCCGCTGTAGCCGAAGTTGGCGCCGGCGCTGATCGACGCGTTCGGGGCGATCGTGCCGTTCCAGGTCGCCGGCGTGACCGTGACCGTCTGGCCGGACTGTGCCCAGGTCGCGTTCCAGCCCTGCTGCAGCTGCTGGTTCCCGGCGTAGGTGTAGCTGATCCGCCACCCGGACAGCGGCGCCGTCCCGAGGTTCTTCAAGGTGAGGTTCGCGGTGAAACCGCTTCCCCAGTCGTTCACCGTGTAGCCGACTTCGCAGGCCGTCGCCGCGGCGGCGGGCGACGGCGTGCCGAGTGTGAACGCCGTTGTCGCGCCGACGACGGCGAGCGCGCTGACCGCGCCGAGCAGTGCTGGTCCGGAACGCATCGATCACTCCCTTGGGAAAGGACAAGTCGTGAGAGCGCTCCCAGTAGCGGTGGACAGTACCCGGCGTCGCTCGGCGCCGCAAACCCCGCGGTGATCTTCGGCGAGGATTCCCCGATTCCACTCGAACGGCGGCACCGGACGGTCCCCGCGGGGGGCGCAGCGCTACCGCGAAGAGCCGTTGCCACCCAACGGCTTCGGCCGTTCAGGAGCGTTCAGTTCCCTGCGGGCACCACGAAGATCGCCGAAAACGGACCACCGGATCGGCCCGTGTCCGGGTCGCGCTTTACAACGACGACACGCCGGGGTTACCTTTCCGGCGGCTGGAAGCGCTCCCATGCCAGGTCGCCTCAACCGAACGCGGCCACCACCCAGGGGCGCCGTGGTGCGAGCCACGGCGCCCCTGTCCGCGTCCCGGGAGACCCCGATGCACAGGTTCGCCGCCGCCCTCGCCGGACTCTGCCTCGCCGCGGCGGGCACCACGGCGGTCGTCGCCGCCGGCCCGGCCACCGCCGCCCCGGCCTGTTCGGTCGGCTACCGCGTCAACTCGTGGCAGACCGGGTTCACCGCCGAGATCACCGTGACCAACGGCGCCACCGCGCTCTCGTCCTGGACGCTCACCTGGCACTACGCCGGGAGCCAGTCCGTCACCTCGGCCTGGAACGCCACCGTCCGCCAGTCCGGCACCGCCGTGACCGCGGAAAGCCTGCCCTACAACGCTTCCCTGCCCGCCGGCGGCAGCGTCTCGTTCGGCCTCCAGGGCACCTCGACCGGCCCGGACCCCACGGACTTCGCCCTCAACGGCGTCGCCTGCGGGGACACCGCTCCCCCGGTGACGACGACCCCGACCACGCCCACCACGACGACGTCCACACCGCCACCCGCCGGCTGTGCGGACGCGGCGATCTGCGACGACTTCGAGCAGCAGACCGGCAGCGCCCCGGCCGGGCGCTGGACCGTCGGCGCGGCGAACTGCCAGGGCACCGGCACGGTCACCGTCGACACCGCGGTCGCGCACTCCGGCACCCGTTCGGTGAAGGTGGCCGGCGGAGGCGGCTACTGCAACCACGCCTTCTTCGGCACGAGCGTGTCCGGCTCCGGCGTGCTCTACGGCCGGTTCTGGGTCCGCCACACGACCGCGCTGCCCGCCGGGCACGTCACCTTCATGGCCCTGCGCGACACCGCGGACGGCGGCCGCGACCTGCGGGCCGGCGGGCAGAACCGGGCCCTGCAGTGGAACCGCGAATCCGACGACGCGACGCTGCCCGCGCAGAGCCCGGCCGGCGTCGCCCAGAGCGTCCCGCTGCCGACGGGCACCTGGTCGTGCTTCGAGTTCGCGATAGACGGCGCCGCCGGACAGTTGCGGACGTGGCTCGGCTCCGCCGCGGTGGCCGGGCTCGTCGTCGACGGCGTGCCCACCCCCGACGTCGACCAGCAGTGGCTCGCCCGGGCGTGGCACCCGGCGCTCGCCGACCTGAGGCTCGGCTGGGAGAGCTACGGCGGGGACGCCGACACGCTGTGGTTCGACGACGTGGCTCTGGGCTCCTCGCGGATCGGCTGCTAGCCCGCGACGATCCGGTCGATCTCGGTCAGCTCGTCGTCGGTGAACTCGAGGTTCTTCGTCGCCGCGACGGTGTTCTCGAGCTGCGCCACGCTGCTGGCCCCGATCAGCGCGGACGTCACGCGGCCGCGGCGCAGCACCCACGCGATGGCCAGCTGGGCCAGCGTCTGGCCGCGCCGCTTCGCGACGTCGTTCAGCGCGCGGATCGTCGCCAGGGTGTCCTCGGTGAGCCGGTCGGTCGTCAGGAACGGGCTGGCGCCGGCGGCGCGCGAGTCGGCGGGGACGCCGTCGAGGTAGCGGTCAGTCAGCAGACCTTGGCTCAGCGGTGAGTACGCGATCGAGCCGACGCCGTGCTCGTCGAGGGTGTCCAGGAGACCGTCCTCGACCCAGCGGTTCAGGATCGAATACGACGGCTGGTGGATCAGCAGCGGCGTGCGGAGCTCGTTCAGCGCGGCCAGCGCGGCCGTCGTCTGCTCCGGCGAGTAGTTCGAGATGCCGGCGTAGAGCGCCTTGCCCGAGCGGACCGCGGTGTCGAGGGCGCCCATCGTCTCCTCGATCGGCGTCTCGGGGTCCGGGCGGTGGGAGTAGAAGACGTCGAAGTGGTCCAGGCCGGTGCGCGCGAGGCTCTGGTCCAGGCTGGCCAGGAGGTTCTTGCGGGAGCCCCACTCGCCGTACGGGCCGTCCCACATCAGGTAGCCGGCCTTCGACGACACCAGGATCTCGTCGCGGTATGGGCGGAAGTCGGCGGCGTAGTGCTTGCCGAAGTTCGCCTCGGCCGCGCCGGGCGGCGGGCCGTAGTTGTTGGCCAGGTCGAAGTGCGTCACCCCGAGGTCGAACGCCCGGCGCAGCACCGCGCGCTGGACGTCGAGGGGCTTGTCGTCTCCGAAGTTGTGCCAGAGGCCGAGCGACACGGCGGGCAGCTTCAGCCCGCTGCGCCCGGCGCGCCGGTACGGCATGTCCGCGTACCGGTCTCCGGCGGCGGCGTAAGGCGACATGGTTCTCCTCGTCGAAGGGGCTCGGGGCGCAGTCTAGCCGCGGGTGATCAGCGCGCCGGCGAACGACGCGGCGGGCTTCAGGGTGGGTAGGAGCGTCGCCTGGTAGGCGTGGTAGATGTCCGGCTTGCCGGCCCAGACCGCCGCCGCGGGACGGTTTTCCGGGTCCAGTTCGTGGTGCCAGGACCCGAGTTCGCGGTCGACGAAGCACGCTTCGGCGTGGTCGCACCACTGCGTGAACCGGTCGAGGTAGGCCGCCTCGCCGGTCTCCTGGTGCAGCGTCCACGCGGCGGCGATCGCCTCGGCCACGACCCAGTGCAGGCGGGTGCGCACGACCGGCGTCCCGGCGAAGTCGGTGGTGTAGACGAAGCCCGGGCGCCCGTCGACGGCCCAGCCGTGGCGGACCGCCGTGGCGAACAGCGCCTCCGCGTCGGGCACCAGCCACTCCGGCGCGTCGGCCCCCAGCGCGTGCTTGAGGTGCACGGCCAGCCGAGCCCACTCGAAGAGGTGACCGATCGTGGCGCCGAAGGGCCGGAACGGGTGGGCGGGCTCGTCGCGGTTGTGGTCCAGCCGCACGTGCCAGCCGGCGTCGTAGTGCTCCGGCAGCAGCCAGCCGTGGGCGCGGGCCTCGCCGTGCACCAGGTGCTCCACAATGGACAGTGCGCGGGTGGCCCAGACCCGGTCGCCGGTGACGTCGGCGGCGGCCAGGAACGCCTCGACGGAGTGCATGTTGGCGTTGGCGCCGCGGTAGTCCTCCAGGTGCGTCCAGCCGCGGTCCCAGACGTCGGCGACCCGGCCGGGGCCCGGCTCCCAGAACCGGCGTTCGACGACGTCGAGGGCGCCGGCCAGCAGCGGTTCCGCGCCTTCGGCCCCGTCGGCCACCGCGCTCGACGCGGCCAGGACGACGAACGCGTGCTCGTAGGCGCGCTTCTCTGACAACGTTGTCGTCGCGTACCAGCCGTCGTGGTCCGGATCGCGCAGGAGGCCCGTCAGCGCCTCGACGCCGTGCGCGACCTGCGCCCCGGTGTCGGCTCCCTGCAGGTGCGCCAGCGCGAAGACGTGCGTCATCCGGCAGGTGATCCACGTTTCGACGGGCCGGTCGAGCACCGGGCGGCCGCCGTCGTCGAGCCAGGCGAAGCCGCCGCCGGGGTGCGCCGCGCGGGCGGCGAAACCGAGCAGGCGGGCGGGTTCGGCGCGCACCCACGCGGGAACCGATGAGGGAATGTCCACTCTCTGCCTTTCTCGGTGAGCGGCCTTTCTCGGTGATCGACGGCCTTGCGTCAAGGTAGGCCAAGGCACCGGGCCCGGTCACCGCGGGATGTTCCCGAAGTGACCACCGCCGCGTATCCTGATCGTGAGAGCGCTCCCAGTCTTCGACGCACGCTACCCGACGAAGGGACTGACGTGACCAGGAGACGAAGTACGATCCTCGCCGCCGTGACCGTGCTGCTGGCGAGCTTGACCGCCGTCCTGCTGAACACGGGCACCGCCGAAGCGCACGGCGCCATGATGAAACCGGGCAGCCGGACGTTCCTGTGCTGGCAGGACGGGCTCAGCTCGACCGGCCAGATCATCCCGCAGAACCCGGCCTGCTCGGCGGCGGTCAACACCAGCGGCGCCAACTCGCTGTACAACTGGTTCGCCGTGCTGCGCTCCGACGGCGCCGGCCGCACGCGCGGGTTCATCGACGACGGCAAGCTGTGCTCGGGCGGCAACCCGAACTACGCCGGCTTCGACCAGGTCGGCGACTGGCCGCTGACGCACCTGACGGCCGGGGCGTCGTTCGACTTCTCGTACAACGCGTGGGCCGCGCACCCGGGCTGGTTCTACACGTACGTGACGAAGGACGGCTGGGACCCGTCGAAGCCGCTCACCTGGGATTCGCTGGAGGACCAGCCGTTCCTGACGGTCGACCACCCGGCGGTGACCGGCCAGGTCGGCACGGTCGACGGGCAGTACAAGTGGACCGGCGCGCTGCCGGCGAACAAGTCCGGAAGGCACATCATCTATTCGGTGTGGAAGCGCTCCGACAGCGCGGAGACGTTCTACGGCTGCTCGGACGTGACGTTCGACGGCGGGCACGGAGAGGTGACCGGGGTGCACCAGCCGGGCACCCCGACAACCACGCCGACGGCCCCGACGAGCCCCCCGCCACCGGACGGCTCGTGCATGGCGATGTACGAGGTGACCAACGCGTGGAGCGGCGGCTACCAGGCAACGGTGACGGTGATGAATCACGGCACCACGGCCTACGGCGGCTGGCAGGCGGGCTGGACGCTGCCGTCGGGCCAGACGATCGGCAGCGTGTGGAACGGGACGCTGAGCCAGTCGGGGTCGGTGGTGACGGTCCGCAACGCGGATTGGAACGGCCGAGTGGCCCCGGACGGGTCAACCACGTTCGGGTTGGTGGTCAACGCGGCGGGGACAAACCCGGCCCAGCCGTCGGTGACCTGCCAGGGCAGCTGAGGCGTCGCAGTACCGGGCCCGGTCAGCGGGCGGGCCCGGTGCTGCCACGCGTGACGAACCCGGCCCAGCCTCCGGTGACCAGCCGCGGCCCAGCCGCCCTTGACCCGCCGAGGCAGCTGAGGCGCCACGGCAGCGGCCAATCAGCGGACGGGCCCGGTACTGCCACGCGTGACGAGCCGCGGCCGCGAGGCGCAGACGTCGCCGACGTCCTCGCCGGCGATGAGGTCCCGCAGCACGGCGGCGGCGAGCCCCCCAAGCTCGGCCAACGGACGCCGCACTGCGGAAAGGGCGGGCCGCACGAGCCGGCAGAGGTCGGAGTCGTCCCAGGAGACGACGGAGAGGTCGTGGGGGACGGAAAGCCCGAGTTCCTTGGCGGCGACGAGCGCGGCGACGGCGAGGGAGTCGGTGTCGCACAGGAGGGCAGTGGGCCGGGGGTCGGCGGCGAGGACGCGGCGGACCGCATCGGCCGAGGGTTCGGAGGGAAGGGTGCGCGGCGGGGTGGCGGGGACGGAACCGACGGAGCGCATCCCAGCGTGCCCGGCGGCGCCGACGCGAGACCCGGCAGCCCACGCGCCGGGCCGCCAGGGATCATCGGCCCAGTCGCCGATCGCGGCTCCGGTCCGACCCACGCCACCACGGTGTGCCGAACCGGCGCCTCGCCCCCTGTCCGGCGAAGGCGCAGCGTGACCGGTGCCACCGTGGCATCCCGAACCGAGCCTCGCCACATCGGCGGCCGAAGCTCCCCACCCGCCGCGCTGCGCCCCCCGCACCTCGCTTCCCGCCGTCCGCGCCCCCACCAAGCCCAGCCGGCGGGCCACCGTCGTGAACGCTTCCTCCCTCTCCCCCGCGTCCGCGAACGCCGCCGCCCCGGCGATCCGGACCACGTGCCGGTGCCCCGAAGCCGCCAAATACTCCAAGGCCTCCGCCGCCCCGGCCATGTCGTCCACCCGGACCGAGGGTGCCTCCGGCAACCCTCCCGGTCCGCCCAGCACCACCGCCGGCAAGCCGATCCGCGCCACTTCCGCCGCGCAGTCCGGGCCGGTCAGCAGGACGCCGTCCACCTTTCGCTCCGCCCGCCAGCGGCGGTAGACCGCCAGCGCCGCCTCGCGCCCCACCGCGACCCTCAGCAGCAGTTCCTGCGACACCCCGTCCAGCAACGCCGGGAACACCACCTCCGACGGCCCGTCGAGCACCAGGCCGATCGTCCCGGAGCGGCCGCCGGACAGGGCGCGCGCCGCGCTGCTCGGGGACCAGCCCAGTTCGCGCGCTATCCGCGTGATCCGGTCGCGCGTTTCCTCCGACACCCCCGGCCGGCCGTTGAGCGCGTAGGACACCGCGCCCTTGGAGACGCCGGCCTCCCGCGCGATGTCGGTGATCGTCGGACGCTTCATCGCACCCCTTCCGTGTCCGCGCGGACACCCGCCGTCGCGCACCTTGACACCCGGCGCACCCGGAACCGAGACTCCGTCCGGGAGCGCTCCCAATCACGAGGGAGTGAGGAGTGCGCATGAAATTCATCCGAAGACGGCTGGCCTTCGCCGTCACCGTGGTCCTGCTCGTCCTGACCGGCGGCTGCGGCCCCGGGACGCCCGAGCGCATCACGCTGACGCTCGCGACGTTCGGCGAGTTCGGTTACGACGACCTGATCCCCGGCTACGAGTTCACCCACCCCGGGATCACCGTCACCCAGGTCCGGGCCGAGCAGGGCGGCCCGTACCACCAGGAACTGCTGGACAAGCTCCGAAGTGGACAGGGCCTCGCGGACGTCCAGGCCGTCGAGGAGGGGCACCTCGCCGACGTCCTCGCGCAGTCCGGGAAGTTCGCCGACCTCGCCGAGGTCGGGCCGCCCGACGTGAAGCCCGGCCGCTGGCTGGAGTGGAAGTACGAGGCCGGCCGCAGCAAGGACGGCAAGCTCGTCGGCTACGGCACCGACATCGGCCCGCTGGCCATGTGCTACCGCAAGGACCTCCTCGAGGCCGCCGGGCTGCCGACCGACCCCGGCTCGGTGAAGACGATGTTCGCCACTTGGGACAGCTACTTCAAGGCCGGCGAAAAGTACGTCAAGCGCTCGAAGGGCAAGGCCTGGTTCGACTCCGCGGCGCAGAACTTCAACGCGATGGTCAACCAGCTGCCCGTCGGCTACCTCGACCGCGAAGACCGCCCGACGCTCGAGACGAACACCGCGCTGCGCGCCGCGTGGGACCAGGTCACGACCGCGGTCAAGCAGGGACAGTCGGCCGGGCTCACCGCCTTCGCCGAAGACGGCAACAACGGCCTGCGCACCGGTGCTTTCGCGACGAAGGTCTGTCCCGCGTGGATGCTGGGCGTCATCGAGCAGCAGGCCGGGCTCGGCAACGCGGGCAAGTGGGCGATCACCGACGCGTTCCCGGACGGCGGCGGCAACTGGGGCGGTTCCTACCTCACGGTCCCGGCCGCGAGCGCGCACCAGCGGGAGGCCGCGGCGCTCGCCGCCTGGCTGACCGCACCCGAGCAGCAGCTGCACGCGTTCCGGGTGAGCGGGACGTTCCCCAGCCAGGTCGACGCCTTCACCTCGCCCGACCTGCTCAGCGAGATGAACGGCTACTTCGGCGGCGCGCTGAGCGGGCAGGTCTTCGTCGCCCAGGCGCGCAAGGTCGGGAAGCCGCAGTACAAGGGCCCGGGCGACGGCAAGATCCAGGAGACGGTGGTCGCGCCCGCGCTCAAGTCGGTCGAGCGCGGCGCCGACCCGGCCGCGGTGTGGCAGCAGGTGCTGATCGGGGTGCACCAGGTGGTCCCGTGACCCCGGCACTCCCCGGCAGCCGGGTCGCGAAAGTCGCATTCGGGGCGTGGGAGGTCCCGAATGCGACTTTCGCGACCTCGGGCGAACCGGCGCCGGAGTCCCGAAATCCGGTCGCGCCGGCGTGAGGCAGTGGGCAGGGTGGCGAGCATGACCACGCTTCCCCCGCTCCTCGGCCACCCCGTCCGCCGCCCCACGCCGGACGACCACCTGCCGGTGCTCGCCGTCCTCGACCGCTGGTGGGGTGGCCTGGGCGGTGAAGAAGGCAGCCGGCAACGCGCGCTGCTGCTGCCGAAGCTGATGTTCCAGCACTTTTCGAGCAGCAGCTTCCTGGTGACCGCGGACGAGCGGATCGTCGCGTTCCTGATCGGCTTTCTCTCGCCGTCGCGGCCGGCCGAGAGCTACATCCACTTCGTCGGCGTCGACCCCGCCGAGCGCGGCAAGGGCCTCGGCGCCGCGCTGTACGAGCGCTTCTTCGCCTACAGCCGCGAGAACGGGCGGTCGGTGGTACGGGCGATCACGTCGCCGGTGAACAAGGATTCGCACGCGTTCCACACCCGGATGGGGTTCGTCACCGAACCAGGGCCGAAGGAGTTCGAGGGGTTGCCGGTCCAGCCCGACTACGACGGGCCGGGACTGGACCGGCTGAGCTTCCGCAAAGATCTGTAGGTGGAGACCCGGGCCGGACGGCGGCTGCGCGGCACCGCCCGGCCCGGGAGTTCTACTAGGACACCGGCGGGTACGCGTTCTGGACCAGCTCTTCGAACTGGGCCTCGAACCACTTGCCGGACAGCGGCGAGTTCGGCAGGGCGCCGGTCAGGTTGCCGCCGTTGGCCTGGTCGCTGCCGTGGTAGGTCGGGTCGCACATCCGGTCGAAGCCCTTGCCCTCGTCGTTCGGGATCTGCGAGCTCGCGCCGTCGGACTCACCCGGCGGCTTGACCCAGACGTAGGCGTCGAAGTGCGCGGCCGGCGACGCCGTCGGCCGCACGCCCAGCCCGGCTCCGCTCTGGTTGCACCAGTTACCGCGGTGCAGCCGCCGGTCGATCCGGCCCGAGTTGACGTAGCTGTCCACAGTGGACCCCGACGCGCCGCTCGGCCGGGCCGCGCCGCCCCAGCCGTTGCGCGAGGTGTCGACCAGCATGCCGATGCCGCTCGGCAGGCCCGCGGAGACGAAGGCGTTGTACATCGCCGTCGCGAACGGAACCTCCGCGAAGTACGGGTTCCACTGGTAGAACGTCGCCGACTTGAGCTGCTGCCCGCCGACGTTCAGGTTCGGGTCCGGCAGGTTCGGCTCGGTCAGCGGCGTGTAGTTCGCCGTGTCGCTGATGAAGCCGTCGAGGCTGTTCACCCCGGCCGTCGTGCCCTGCAGCATCTGCTTGACCAGGTTGACGAACGGGCCGAAGTTGCTGTCCCAGCCCAGCCACGCCGAGTGCGCGATGTCGAGGTAGTTGTAGACGTTCGAAATCGCGTGGAGCTTGTTCAGCGCGTACTGGATGCCCTGGGTGTAGGCCCCGCTCGACTGCGCTTCGGCGCACTTCGCCGTCGCGGTGTTGGTGATCAGGTTGGGCAGCGAGTCCGGCTCGACGATCGCGACGACCCGCAGCGGCGCGTACTTGGCGTCGGACAGGATCGAGGCGATCGGGTCGATGTACTCGCTCTTGTACCGGGCCAGGCCGTTCTGCGCGACCGTCAGCTCGCCGTTGGACGCCAGCGCCGCGCAGTCGCGGTTGGGCAGGTCGTAGACGACGATCTGGATCGTCACCGGCGTGCCGCCGCTCGCCTGGCTCAACGCCGCGTCGAGGTGGCCGCGCAGGCCGCGGGCGCTCGACGTGCCTTCGATCGCGGCGATCCGGTCGAGCCACACCGCCGTCGAGGTGTTGGCCACCTTGGCCATCTGGGCGCCGAGCGTGCCGCCCTTGGCCGCGGCCGCGGCGGACACCTCCGACTGCCAGTCCGGGTTCACGTACCCCTTGGCGCCGGCGTACGGGTTGTCCACGTGCGTCCCGGGCTGGGGCGTCGTGGTCGGCCCGGTCGGGCTCGTCGGAGTCGTCGGGGTCGTCGGCGTGGTGGGTGTCGTCGGCGTGGTGGACGGGCCGCCCGTGCTGCCGTCGCAGACGACGCCGTTCAGCGTGAACGACCCGGGCACGGCGTTCGTGCCGGAGTACGAGCCGTTGAAGCCGAAGCTCGCCGTCGCGTTCGCCCCGAGGTTGCCGCCCCACGTCGGGTTCTTCGCGCTCACGTGCTTGCCGGACTGGCTGAACGTGGCGCTCCAGCCCTGCTGCACCTGCTGGTTGCCGGCGAAGTCCCACTGGACGTCCCAGCTCGAGACGGCGTCGCCGAGGTTGGTCACCGCGACGTTCGCGGTGAACCCGGTGTCCCACTGGTTGACGGTGTAGGTGACCTTGCAGCCCGTGGCGGCGGTCGCCGGGCTGCCGCCGGCCACCAGGAGCCCCGAGACGACGGCCGCGGCCGTCAGCGAGGACGCCACGGCGAGCCGTGACTTCCTCCTCGCGGACCAGAATTCACTCTTCATCGAGTGTGCTCCTTCGTGTTCGGTGGGTGGGTCAGGTGGTGCAGGCGGTCGCGCCGACGGCGAAGCCGCTCGGAGCGCCGGTCGAGGCGCCGGTCGCCTGGAAGCCGATCGACGTCGAGGCGCCGCCGGCGAGGTCGGGTGCCCACGACGGCGCTTTGGCGCTCGCCTGCTGCCCGGTCTGGGTGACGGTCGCGCCCCAGCCGCCGGTGATCTGCACCCCGGACGGCACGGTCCAGCCGAGCGCCCAGGTCTTGAGCGGCGTGGTGCCGGTGTTCTTGAGCGTCACCGAGGCGACGAACCCGCCCTGCCACGTGTTGTCGACGTGGTAGGCGACCGCGCAGCTCACCGCGGGCGGCGGGTCGGTCGTCCCGCCACCGGAGCCCACCGGGGGGATCAGGTAGGGCTGGAGGATCGCCTGCTTGGCCTGGTTGACGGTCGTCCAGTCGTCGTTGAGGATGCCGCCGGTGTCCCCGGAGTTGGGGTTCCACGACCAGTACGTGAAGCTCATCCCGGTCGCGCCGGTGCCGGCGTACTTCATCAGCTCCTGCAGCCACGTCTTGTCGCGCGGGTCGGCGAGCGTGGTGCCGAACTCGCCGAGCAGCACCGGCGCGATGTTCTGCTTCTGCAGGTAGCCGAAGAAGTGGTCCCACAGCGCCGGCAGGTTCGCCGGGAACGACGGGTCGGAGAACCACGGCTGGGCGAACACGGACGTCGCGTACTCGTGCGCCGAGTAGACGAGCTTGTCCGGTTTGGACAGTCGCACCGGGAACTGCCGCGCACCGGAGAGGTTGCCGCCCCACCAGCCGCACTGCGGGTCGCCGGTGCCGCTGACGCAGTCGACGCCCTCGACGATGACCAGCCAGTCGGGGTTGGCCGCGAGCACGGCGTTGCCGCCGCGTTCGGCGGCCAGCCGCCAGTCGGTCGCGGTGTCGCCGCAACCCCAGCACGCTCCCCCGCCACCCTGGATCGAGTGCGGTTCGTTGTGCAGGTCGGCGCCGATCACCGTGGAGTTGCCCTTGTAGTGCTGGGCGAGCATCGTCCAGTCCGAAAGCCACCGGCTCTCGGGGTAGGCGCTGGTGTACCAGAGCGGCGACTGCGCGCCGGAGTCCGGCCGGTGCTGGTCCAGGATGACGCGCATGCCCATGACGCCGGCGTACGCGATGATCTTGTCGAGCACCTGCAGCCCGGAAAGCCCTTGCAGGTCCGGGTTCTGGACGGCGTCGATGCTGGTCGGCTTCGAGCCGGCGTCGAACAGCTGGTTGGAGTACGGCAGCCGAAGCGTGTTGTAGCCGAGGCTCGCCATCTGGTCGAGCATGTCCTTGTAGTTGCGGCTCCACAGGCCGTGCGGCGAGTAGTTGCCGGTCTCGGCGCCGAACCAGTTGATGCCGGTCATCCGGACCGGCGCACCGGTGGAGTCGACGAGCTGGGAACCGGACGCGTGCCAGTACCCGGTCCCGGTGCCGGCCAGGGCGGCACTTTCACGTGAAAGTGCCGGGGCGGGGGCCGCGGTGGCCGGGGACGCCGTGAGAACGGCGGCCCCGGCCAGTGCGGCGACCGCGAAAGCGAGCAGTCGCTTCATCGAGTGCCTTTCAGCCGAACAGGGCGACGTGCGCGGCGAACGCCGTGGCGATCTCCGACTGCGCCCAGAACCGGTGGTAGGTGAACGTCGGCGCGGCGCCACCGTCCAGGTAGGACTGGACCTTCGGCCACTGCGGGTCGCTCTTGTAGAAGGAGCGGATCGACAGGAACGTCGAGCTCGGGTTGATCGCGTCGCCGTTCGGCATCGTGCCGCTCCAGCCGCTGGGCACGTACAGCCCCTGGTCGGTGGTGGCGTTGTAGGTGTCGTCGAAGCGGTTGTAGTCCGACCGCGTCTCCGGCACCGCGATGCCCTTGCTGTCGGTGTTGGCCGACAGCGCCGTGAGCAGCTGCTCCCCGACCGTCTTCGCCTGGGCGTTGCTCGACCCGGACGCGTAGTACAGCAGTGTCTTGGCCAGCGAGGCCGCGACCCCGACGTCCTGGCTGAAGTTCTTCACCGCGACGTGCAGACCGGTGTTCGAGCCCGGGCTGGTGGCGTTCCAGGTGTCCGGCGCGCCGCTCCAGGTCAGGTCGGACGGGATCTGGAAGCTCCCGCCCGCGCCGACCGTGGTGTTGGCGATGGCCCACGGGACCCACTTGTCGAGGATCTTCTTCGCCCGGGCGTCGTTGGTCGCCTGGTAGTACTCGGCGATCCGTTCCATGCCCCACGTCTGGAAGCCGAACCACTGGTTGCTCGGCGGGTCGTGCCAGACCGGCTGCTGGTCGTAGAACATCCCGTAGAACGTCGGCGTCCCGGACGGCGGGGTGCCGTACTGGCCCTCCCAGCTGTTGGTCGCGCCGCCGGCGAGACCGCCTTCGGACGACTGCAGCCACTGCAGAAACTCCATCTGGCGGCCGAGGCTGGTCGCCCAGTCCTGCGCACCGGTGGCCGAAGTGACCTTCAGGCCCGGATCCGCCGACAACGCGTACGCGGCCAGGGGGTTCTGGTAACCCTGGTGGGCCGCGCCGTCCCCGATCCGCCACGCCCAGGCGCTGGACGAGTCCATCGAGCCGCCCCAGGCGTAGTACCAGGAGACGAGGTAGTGCTCGCTGTCCTTGCCGGTACCCGCCGCGCACGTGGACGCGCCGACGCAGTTGCCGATCTTCTTGAAGTACTTGTCGAACAGCGAGTACCGCAGGTAGTCGCCCATCTTCGACGCCTTCTTCACGACGGCGGCGACGTCCGAGCTCTTGCCCTGCGCGGCGGCCCACTTCTCGGCCTGGAAGGCCACCTGCACGGCGCGGGCGTCCGCGTCGGGCGCGTCGGTGTACTTCCACTGCTTCGCGTACGACGAGTCGCCGGTGAACAGGTCGAGGTAACCGTTCTTGCCGCCGAACTTCAGCAGGTCGCAGCTGGGCTGGGTGACCGTTTCCCAGACCGACTCCTGCGAGCCGCGCTGGAAGGTGTTGATGAACGCGGGCGCGGTGTTGGTGCCGTCCTCGCAGTGGCCGAACTTGTAGATGTTGTCCACGTCGAGCAGCCAGTGCATGCCGTAGACGTCCGCCGAGCCGTAGGCGGCCTTCAGCTCCGCCGCGATCGGGTCGGCCCCGACCGAGACGTTCGACTGCAGCTGCGACGGGTACTGCTTCGGGCTCGGGTACTCGGCCGCGTAGGTCGCCGGCTTGCTCGCGTTGTAGCCGGAGTTGCCGGGCTGGTCGGCCGCGGACGGGATCGCGTACGTCTCGATCGACGTCCAGGCCTGGTTGAACGGGGCCCAGTCACCGGTGATCCGCCCGTAGGACGCCTCCAGCCACAGGTAGTAGCTGAACGCCTCCGACGTCGTCTCGTGGCCCTGGTCCGGCGCCTCGACGATGAGCGTCTCGATCGAGTGGTAGGGCACCAGGATGTTCCCGAACTTGCGGAAGTAGCCGTTGTTCGGGTCCTTGATCTTGTTGTACTGGGTCAGGAACGCGACCTGGTAGTCCGAAGTGGACGACGAGATCTCGTTGACCGTCACCGTCGCGGCGGTGTAGCCGCCGCTGCTCGCGGTGAAGGTCGCGCTGCCCAGGTCTCCCCCGTTGTCGGCGCTCTTCACCGTGACGTTCTGCGGGGTGTTCCAGTTCGTCGTCGAGAAGGTGAGGCTCGCCGGCGTCGCCGTGAGGTCGGTGCTGCCCGCCGTCCGGGCGACGGCGACGGTGACCGGAGCGGTCGGGGCGCCCGCGAGGCTGACGGCGAACGTCGTCGTGCCGCCCTGCTTGACCTGCGCGGTCGCCGGGGTGGCGACGATCGTGGGACCGGACAGCACCTTCACGCTGACCGGGGTCGACGTCGTCGACGCGTTCTTGTTGTCGTAGGCCTTCGCGGTGATCGAGTACGTCCCGGCCGGGACGTTGCCCCAGTTGCCCTCGAACGGCGCCGCCGTGTCGGTGGCCAGCAGCGTGTCGCCGGCGTAGAACTCCACCTTGCTGACGCTGCCGTCGCTGTCGGCGGCCGTCGCGGCGAGGGGGATCGTGGCCGGGGCGTAGTACGTGCCGGTCGACGTGGGCGAGGTCAGGGTGACCGTCGGTGCCTTGTTCGCGCCGGTGCACGCGCTGCCGTTGACGGAGAAGTCGGTCGGTGGACGGTTGGCGGAGCCCTTGGACCCGTTGAAGCCGAACGACGTGCTCGCGCCGGTGTCGAGGTGGCCGTTGTAGGAGAGGTTCGTGGCGGTGACCGCGGCCCCGGACTGGGCGAAGGTGGCGCTCCAGCCCTGCTGGACCTTCTGGCCGTCGAGGAAGGTCCAGCCGACCTTCCAGGTGTCGAGCGGCGCGCCGTCGTTGCGCAGCGAGACGTTGGCGGTGAACCCGGTGTCCCAGTCGTTGGTGGTGTAGGTGACGGAGCAGGCGATGTCCGCGCCGAGCGCGGGCGGTGGGGCGACCAGCGCGGCGGCGACCGCGACCGTGGCCGAGGCCAGGGCCAGGGTACGGCCGCGCAACCGGCGCATTCGGGGAGAGGAACGCATGGCTGCGGAACTCCTTTGTCCGTAGGGAGCCAGCGATCTGGGAGCGCTTCCAGGCGCAGACGGTAGCCAGCCGGAAACCTGGATGTAAAGAATCGAGTCAGAAGGACACCGCGAACGCGAACGTCACATCGGCGCACCCGGCGAACGAGGGCTCGCTGAACACTCCTGAACAGCCGCCGCCGATGGTCGGCAATTCACTCGAACGGCCCAGCGCGACGGTCACGCGGAGTGTCGCGGAAACGGTGTTTAGCGCCGAACGCGTAGATCTGAACAGGGAGCGCTCCCGGCTATCGAGATCACCGCGCGGCTGAAGGGCACCTTCAGTGCACGTGACGCGCTGAGGGGCACCTTCGTCCCATCTGATGCGACGAAGGTGGCCTTAAGCCCGCGGGTCAGCTCGAGGCGCGGACCGCCAGGGAAACCGGGAGGATGTGCTGCCGCGGCTTGAGGCCCTGGTCGTCGAGCAGCTGCATGAGCGTCTCGACCATCGCGTGGACCTGCTCGCGCGGGTCCTGGTGGACCGACGTCAGCGGCGGGTCCATCGCCGGGGCCAGGGTCGCGTTGTCGTCGAAGCTGACCACCGCGACGTCTTCGGGAATGCGGCGGCCGGCCGCATCCAGCGTCCGCAACGCGCCCACCGCCATCATGTCGCTGGCGACGAACACCGCGTCGAGGTCGGGGTGGCGGTTCAGCAGCGCGGACATCGCGGTCGCGCCGCCGGACAGCGTGAAGTCGGCCTCTTCGGCCAGGTCGGCGGGGTCGAGCCCGGCGTCGAGCAGCGTCTTGCGCCAGCCGGCGAGCCGGTCGATCGGGGCGCTCTGGTCCTGCGGGCCGGCGATGGTGGCGATCCGCCGCCGCCCGGCCGCGACCAGGTGCTCGACCGCGAGTCGGGCGCCGCCCTCGTTGTCGAAGTCGACGACGTGCACCCCGCGCCGGATCCCGGCCGCCTGGCCGCCGAACACCACCGGGATCCGCAGCAGCCGCAGCGCCTTGGGCAGCGGGTCGGCCCGGTGCGGCGCGAACACCAGCGCGCCGTCGACGTGGCCGCCTTCGAGGAAGCGGACGGTCTTGCTCAGGTCCTCGCGCGTGTCGCTGAAGATGAGCACCATCTGGCGGCCGACGTCGGCCAGCTCGCGGTAGCCGGCCCGCATGACCGCGGTCCGGTACGGGTCGTCCAGCAGTCGGGCCTCCGGCTCCGACAGCACCACGGCGACCGCGCCGGTGCGGCGCGTGACCAGCGAACGAGCCGCCTGGTTCGGGGAGTAGCCCAGGTCGCGGGCCGCGGCGAGGACCTTCTCGCGCGCCGCCGCGCTGACGTACGCGTCGTCGTTCAGCGCGCGCGACGCCGTCGACCGCGACACGCCGGCGAACGCCGCGACGTCCTCCAGCGTCGGCCGTTCTTCATCCCCTGCTCGAGGCCCCACGGCACCGCCCTCATCCACCCGCTACCACCCTGACCGCCCCAGCTTAACGTTCACGCCCCCGCGCGTCCGGGAGCGCTCCTCGCAGGAAACGCTCCGGTTACGACCCCTTGACACCGGTGAAGGCCCCCAGCAGACTCTGCGACACCTGGGAGCGCTCCCAGTCGGGCTCCCAGCAGTGAGAGCGCTCATTCCCGTCAACAAGGTGGTTGAACACGTGAGAACGATCCGGAACGGCCTGGTCCTCGCACTGGGCATCACGATGACGGCGCTCGGCGCCACGGCCTGTGGCAGCGGCGGTGACAGCAGCACCCCGCCCGCGGCGGGCCCGAACGAGCACGTGGACCTGACGCTGGCGACGTTCACCGAGTTCGGCTACGAGGCCCTCATCCCGGAGTACGAGCGGCTGCACCCGAACATCAAGATCACCCACCGCAAGACCGGCCAGGGCGGCCCGTACCACGAGGACCTGGTCACCAAGCTCGCCGCCGGCTCGGGTCTGGCCGACGTGACGGCACTCGAAGAGGGTCACCTGTCCGACTTCCTCGACAAGGGCTCGAAGTTCAACGACCTCAGCAAGATCGGGCCGGCCGACGCCTCCCCCGACCGCTGGCTGAGCTGGAAGTACGACGCCGCCAAGACCAAGGACGGCAAGCTCATCGGCTACGGCACCGACATCGGCCCGCTCGCCATGTGCTACCGCAAGGACATGTTCCAGGCCGCGGGCCTGCCGACCGACCCCGAGGCCGTCAAGCCGCTGTTCGCCACCTGGGACAGCTACTTCCAGGCCGGCGCCGACTTCGCCGCCAAGACCAAGAAGGCCTGGTTCGACTCGGCCGCGCAGAACTTCAACGCCATGGTCAACCAGCTCCCCCAGGGCTACATCGGCACCGACGACAAGCTGGCCGTCGAGAGCAACCAGGGCATCAAGGACGCCTGGACCAAGGTCACCGACGCGGTCGCCAAGGGCGAGTCCGCCAAGCTCACCGCGTTCAGCAACGAGTGGAACACCGGCTTCAAGCAGGGCGCGTTCGCCACGAAGGTCTGCCCGGCCTGGATGCTCGGCGTGATCAAGGAGCAGGCGGGCCCCGAGAACGCCGGGAAGTGGGCGGTCACCGCGGCCTTCCCCGGCGGCGGCGGGAACTGGGGCGGCTCGTACCTGACCGTGCCGACGCAGTCGAAGCACCCGAAGGAGGCCGCCGAGCTCGCGGCCTGGCTGACCGCCCCGGAGCAGCAGATCAAGGCGTTCCAGGCGAAGGGCACCTTCCCGAGCCAGGTCAAGGCCCTCACCGACCCCGCGCTGCTGAGCAAGACCGACGACTACTTCGGCGGCACGAAGGTCGGCGAGCTGTTCGCCGAGCAGGCCAAGAAGGTCCAGAAGCCGCAGTACAAGGGCCCGGGCGACGGCCAGATCCAGGAGAACGCGTCCAGCCCGGCCCTGCAGGCGGTCGAGCAGGGCAAGTCGGCGGCCGACGGCTGGAACCAGATGGTCGACGCCGCGAAGAAGATCACGCGCTGAGCCGATGACCGTCCTCGACAAGGTCGCGCCGGAAGGGAGTAAGGCCGGGGAGCGCACGTCTCCCCGGCCCACCTTCCGTCACCGGTTGAGCCGGTGGGACGTCAAGGTCTCGCCGTACCTCTACATCGCGCCGTTCTTCATCCTCTTCGGGATCGTCGGGCTGTTCCCGCTGCTCTACACCGCGTACGTCTCGCTGTTCAAGTGGGAAGCCGGGAGCGACGACCCCGACTTCATCGGCCTCGACAACTTCAAGGAGCTCTTCGCCGACGCGCAGTTCTGGAACGCGCTGACGAACACGATCAGCATCTTCCTGCTCTCGAGCATCCCCCAGCTCATCATCGCGGTGCTGCTGGCGGCGCTGCTCGGGTCCCGGCTGCGCGGCGCGACGGGCTGGCGGGTCGGCATCCTGCTGCCGTACGCGGCCAGCCTCGTCGCCATCGGCATCATCTTCGCCAACCTGTTCGGCCCGAAGTACGGGCTGATCAACGGCGTGCTGCAGACCATCGGGCTGGACCCGGTCGACTGGCAGGCCAGCCGCTTCGGCAGCCACGTCGCGATCGCGATCATGGTCAACTGGCGCTGGACCGGCTACAACGCGCTCATCGTGCTGGCGGCCATGCAGGCCATCCCGAAGGAACTGCACGAAGCGGCCGTGATCGACGGCGCCGGCACGTGGCGCCGCTTCTGGAACGTCACGCTGCCGCTGCTCCGGCCGACGCTGGTCTTCGTCACCATCACCTCGACGATCGGCGGCCTGCAGATCTTCACCGAGCCGAAGCTGTTCGACGCCATGCCCGGGTCGAACAACGGCGGGTCCACCAACCAGTTCCAGACCGTGACGCTGTACCTCTATCAGACGGCGTTCCAGAACGCCGATCTCGGCTACGCCTCGGCGATCGCCTGGGTGCTGTTCGTGATCATCGTGCTCATCGCGCTGGTGAACTTCTTCCTCACCGGCCGGATCGCGCGTCCCCAGGCGGTGAAGAAGAAATGACGACACTCCAGAGTGGACTCCGGCGAAGAGTCGCCACGCTCGGCAAGCCCCGCAAGGCGACCTACGTCGTGCTGGCGATCTTCGTGCTCGGTTCGCTGTTCCCGTTCTACTGGTCGTTCCTCGTGGCCAGCCGCGACAACGGGATGCTCACCGAGCGCATCCCGCCGTTCGTGCCCGGCGGCAACTTCTTCGCCAACGCCGCGCGGGTGTTCGACACCGTGCCGTTCTGGAAGGCGCTGGCCAACAGCGTCATCGTGTCCGGCACGGTGACGCTGACGACGGTGCTGTTCTCGTCGCTGGCCGGGTTCGCCTTCGCGAAACTGCGGTTCCGGGGGCGCAACAAGCTGTTCGTGTTCATCGTCGTCACGCTCGCGGTGCCCACCCAGCTCGGCATCATCCCGCTGTTCATCGCGATGTCCGAACTGGGCTGGACGGGCAGCCTGACGGCGGTGATCGTGCCCAACCTGGTCACCGCGTTCGGCGTGTTCTGGATGCGGCAGTACACAGTGGACGCACTGCCGTACGAGCTGATCGAGGCCGCGCGCGTCGACGGCTGCAGCATGATCCGGATCTTCTGGAACGTCTGCCTGCCCGCGGTCCGGCCGGCTGCGGCGATCCTGGCGATGTTCACGTTCATGATGTCGTGGAACGACTTCCTGTGGCCGCTGGTGGTGCTGGACGCGGGCAACCCGACCGTCCAGGTGGCGCTGGAGAAGCTGCAGAGCGGTTACTACGTCGACTATTCGCTGGTGCTGGCCGGAACGACCCTGGCCACCATCCCGATCCTCATCGTCTTCGTCCTCCTCGGCCGCCAGATCGTGGCCGGGATCATGCAAGGAGCCGTGAAAGGGTGAACATGTCCGTACATCCCGACAGTGTTCGGACGGAGACCGCGCTGATGTTCCCGCCCGGCTTCGTCTGGGGCGCCGCCACCGCGGCGTTCCAGGTGGAAGGGGCCACCACGGCCGACGGCCGCACCGACTCGGTCTGGGACGTCTTCGCGCGCCGTCCGGGTGCGGTCGTGGGCGGCGACACCGGCGACCCGGCGGCCGACCACTACCGCCGGTACGGCGAGGACGTCGACCTGATGCGCCGGCTCGGCCTCGGCGCCTACCGGTTCTCGCTGGCCTGGCCCCGGGTCCGGCCGGACGGCGGCGCGCCGAACGCCGCCGGGTTGGCGTTCTACGACCGGCTGGTCGACTGCCTGCTGGAGGCCGGCGTCCAGCCGTGGGCGACGCTCTACCACTGGGACCTGCCCCAGGCGCTCGAGGAAAAGGGCGGCTGGACGAACCGGGACACGGCGTACCGGTTCGCCGAGTACACCGAGACCGTGCTGGCCCGGCTCGGCGACCGCGTCGCCAGCTGGTCGACGCTGAACGAGCCGTGGTGCGCGGCGATGCTCGGCTACGCGGGCGGCATCCACGCGCCGGGCCGCACCGACCACCCGGCCGCCGTCGCCGCCACGCACCACCTGCTGCTGGGCCACGGGCTGGCGATGGACATCATCCGGCGGCACGCGCCGGGCGTCCCGGCCGGGATCACGCTCAACCTGTACCCGGTCGCCCCGCACGACCCGGCGAACGTCACCGACGTCGCCGCGGCCCGGCGCATCGACGGCCTGCAGAACCGGCTGTTCCTCGACCCGGTCCTGCGCGGCGGCTACCCGGACGACCTGGTCACCGACCTGGCCCCGTTCGGCCTCGCCGACGTGGTGCGCGAGGAGGACGCGGCGATCATCGCGGCGCACGTCGACTGGCTGGGCGTGAACTACTACCGCGACTACCGGGTGGCGGGCCGCCCGGTGCCGGGCAGCGAGCCGGCGGGCCCGGAGTGGGTCGGAGCGGGCGACGTCCACTTCGTCCCGGACCCGGCGGCCCCGAGGACGGACTCGGGCTGGGAGGTCCAGCCGGCCGGCCTGACGGAGTCGTTGCTGCAGGTCCACCGCGGCTACCGCCGGGTACCGCTGTACATCACGGAGAACGGCGCGGCCTACCCGGACGTGGTGGCCGACGGCGGCGACATCGTCGACACCGACCGGGTGGCGTTCCTGGACTCCCACCTACGGGCAGCACACGACGCATTGGCGGCGGGGGTGGACCTGCGCGGGTACTTCTACTGGTCGCTGCTGGACAACTTCGAGTGGGCGGAGGGGTACGCGAAGAGGTTCGGTCTGGTCCACGTGGACTACGCAACGCAGCGACGGACGCCGAAGCAGAGTGCGCACTGGTACTCCCGGGTGATCGGCTTGAACGGCCTGGGCTGAGACGCCGGGCGGGCCACCGGCGCGGGTGGCCCGCCCGGGTGGGTGAGGGGTGCGGCCGGGCCCGAGGGATCCGGGCCCGGCCGCCAGCCTCGTCAGATGGCCCGAATGCCTCATTCGGGACATCCGACGCCCCCAATGCGCCATTCGCGACACCACTCGGCCGGGTTGGCTCCACGGGCCCGCCGGCCGACTTCGCAGGCCGCCCACGCCAACGTCGAGACGCAAGGGGAACTCGAGAACGGCCACGGACGAGAACCCAGACTCCCCCGCACCCCGATCCGAAGCCAGAACACGGCCGGCAACACCGGGTCAAGGCATCTTTCCCGCCTTGACGCGGTGTTACCGGCCGTAGTCACAATGACAGCTTCGGGGTGCCGGAAGGGCTTTTAGAAACCCGCCTACCAAGACGCGGCAGGGCGCGGCAGAGGCGCGATGGGGCAGGGCAGAGACGCGGCAGGCCGGGCACAGACGAGGCAGGGTTCGGCGTAGACGCGGCATGGCTGGCACCGACACGGCAGGGCTGAGTAAAGGCGCGACTGGCTGGGGACAGGCGCGGCAGAGCTGGGGACGGGCGCGGCAAGGCTCGGCAGAGCTGGGGACAGGCGCAGCAGGGCTAGGCAGAGGCTCAACAGGGCCGAGCACAAGCGCAGCAAGACGCGGCAGAGCTGAGGACAGGCGCAACAGGGCTAGGCAGAGGCCCAACAGGGCTCAGCACGAGCGCAGCAGTGGCCCGACCGGACGCGGGACAAGCGCAGCAACGCCCGGCAGAGCCGCGGCCGGCCCAGCATAGGTGCGGCAAGGCTGGGAAGGCAGAGCGGGCAAAGAGGCGTGCATTCCGCCGCCCCCGTTGCCAAACTGTCCGGTATGGGACTGCGCAGCGAAGCTTGGTTCAACAACCCCGCCGACCCCGGGATGACCGCCCTCTACCTGGAGCGCTACATGAACTGGGGCCTCACCCGCGAAGAACTGCAGTCCGGCAAACCCATCATCGGCATCGCCCAGACCGGCTCGGACCTCTCCCCCTGCAACCGGCACCACCTGCAGCTCGCCGACCGCACCCGGGAGGGCATCCGGGAAGCCGGCGGTATCGCCATCGAGTTCCCGGTCCACCCCATCCAGGAAACGGGCAAGCGCCCGACCGCCGCCCTGGATCGGAACCTCGCCTACCTCGGGCTCGTCGAGACCCTCTACGGCTACCCCATCGACGGCGTCGTCCTCACCACCGGGTGCGACAAGACCACCCCCGCCTGCCTGATGGCGGCCGCGACCGTCGACGTCCCCGCCATCGTGCTGTCCGGCGGCCCCATGCTCAACGGCTGGCACAACGGCGAACGCACCGGGTCCGGGACCATCGTCTGGAAGGCGCGCGAACTGCTCGCCGCGGGCGAAATCGACGACGCCGGGTTCATGGAGCTCGTCGCCTCCTCGGCCCCTTCGCCCGGCCACTGCAACACCATGGGCACCGCCTCGACGATGAACGCGCTCGCCGAAGCGCTCGGGATGAGCCTGCCCGGCTGCGCCGCCATCCCCGCCCCGCACCGCGACCGCGCGCGGATGGCCTACCTGACCGGGCTGAGGATCGTCGAGCTGGTGCGCGAGGACCTCAAGCCGTCGGACATCCTGACCCGCGAAGCGTTCGAGAACGCCATCGTCGTCAGCTCGGCGATCGGTGGCTCGACCAACGCGCCCATCCACATCGGCGCGATCGCCCGGCACGTCGGCGTCGAGCTGCCCCTCGAAGACTGGCAGCGCCTCGGGCACGCCGTCCCGCTGCTGGTCGACCTCCAGCCGGCCGGCAAGTACCTCGGCGAGGAGTTCCACCGCGCGGGCGGCGTCCCCGCCGTCGTGCACGAGCTGATGCGGCACGGCCTGATCCACGAAGCCGCCCGCACGGTCAACGGCCGCACGCTCGGCGACAACTGCCGCGCCGCCGAGGCCGGCGACCGCGACGTCATCCGGACCTTCGGCACCGCCCTCACCGAAGACGCCGGGTTCCTGGTCCTCAAGGGCAACCTCTTCGACGCGGCGATCATGAAGTCCAGCGTGATCTCACCCGAGTTCCGCCGCCGCTACCTGGCCGGCGGCGTCTACGAGGGCACCGCCGTCGTGTTCGACGGCCCCGAGGACTACCACGCCCGCATCGACGACCCGGACCTCGGCGTCGACGAGCACTCGCTGCTCGTCATGCGCGGCACCGGCCCGCTCGGCTACCCGGGCTCGGCGGAGGTGGTCAACATGCGGCCGCCGGCGGAGCTGATCAAGCGCGGCATCCACGAGCTGCCGTGCCTCGGCGACGGCCGCCAGTCCGGAACGTCCGGTTCGCCGTCGATCCTCAACGCCTCCCCCGAAGCCGCCGCGGGCGGCGGGCTGGCCGTGCTGCGCACCGGCGACCGCGTGCGCATCGACCTCGCCGCCGGCACCGCCGACGTCCTGATCCCCGGCGAAGAGCTCGCGCTGCGCCACAAGGAGCTGGCCGAGGCCGGCGGGTACCCGGTCCCGGACGCGCAGACGCCGTGGCAGGAGATCCAGCGGTCGATGGTCGACCAGCTCTGCGACGGCATGGTGCTGCGCCCGGCGGTGGCCTACCAGCGGATCGCGAAGACGAAAGGCATCCCCCGCGACAACCACTAGCGGCACTTTCACGTGAAAGTGCCGCTTTGGACGCGGCGGGAGGGGGTACCCCTGCGGTAGCCGAGGCGAGGAGGCCACCATGCTGCCGGAGCGAGAACGCCACGCCCTGCGCGAGATCGAGGCGGAGCTGCAGGCGAGCGATCCCGCGTTCGCCGCCGCTTTCGCCGGCCGCACCCTGCGCGAGGCCAAGCGGTGGAACCTGCTGCTCGTGCTGTGCGACGTCACCGCGGCGGTCATGCTCGTCGTCGGCCTGTTCGCCCGCGACGCCGCGCTCGTGCTCTGGGGCACGGTCGGGGCCGGAGCGCTGGTCGCGTGGCACATCGCCCGCTCCGAAACGGCCGCCGAGTCCACTCAGGACGGCACCCCGGCGGCCGGGTCCACAGTGGACTAGTCGGCCGCCCGGACCGCGCCGGCCACCGCCTCCGCCATCGCCGGCACCAGCGCTTCGTCGAACACGCTCGGCACGATGCGGCCCGGCTCCAGGTCGTCGCCGACAACGTCCGCCAGCGCGTGCGCGGCCGCCAGCAGCATCTCGGCGGTGACCCGCTGTGCGCCCGAGTCGAGGAGCCCGCGGAACATCCCCGGGAACGCCAGCACGTTGTTGATCTGGTTGGGGAAGTCGCTGCGGCCCGTGGCCACGATCTCCGCGTGCTTGCCGGCCGCCTCCGGGTCGACTTCCGGGTCCGGGTTGGCCAGCGCGAAGACGATCGCGCGGTCCGCCATCGCGGCGACGTCACCGGGGTCGAGGAGGCCGCCCGCGCTGACGCCCACGAACACGTCCGCGCCGCGCAGCGCGTCCTGCACGCTGCCGGTGGCGCGCCCGGAGTTGGTGTTCTCGGCCAGCCAGTGCTTCTCCCCCACCAGGTCCCGGTCCGGGTGCAGCACGCCGTCGCTGTCGCAGACGACGATGCCCTCGGAGCTGTAGCCGGCGCGCAGCAGCAGCCGCGCGATGGCGCTGCCCGCCGCACCCGCGCCGGCGATGACGACCGACGTGCCGCCGGGCTCGCGGCCCGTCAGCTTCAGCGCGTTGTACAGCGCGCCGAGCACGACGACCGCCGTGCCGTGCTGGTCGTCGTGGAACACCGGGATGTCGAGCTCGTCGTGCAGCCGCCGTTCGACGGTGAAGCACCGCGGCGCGGCGATGTCCTCCAGGTTGATCGCGCCGAACGACGTCGCCAGGTCCTTCACGGTGCGGACGAGGTCGTCGGGTTCGCGGCTCACCGGGCAGATCGGCCAGGCGTCGACGTCGGCGAAGCGCTTGAGCAGCGCCGCCTTGCCCTCCATCACCGGCAGCGCGGCGGCCGCGCCCCGGTCGCCGAGCCCGAGCAGGGCGGACCCGTCGGACACGATGGCGACCGAGTTGCCCTTGACCGTCTCCCGGGCAAGGAGCGAAGGATCGTCGCCGACCCGCTTCGCCTGGTCCGCGACGCCCGGCGTGTAGTGCTCGGCCAGATCGTCGGGGTTGTCCAGGGCGACGCGGGTCGCGACTTCGACTTTTCCTCGGCTGCGTGACATACCCGCGGGGTACCCGGGCCGCGCGGGGAGGAATCACCGTCGCTCAGTCGTAGGACAGGGCTTCGACGAGCTCGCCGGCCGTCGGGTTCGTCAGCGCCCGGGCGACATCGGCCTGCGCGACGATGCCGACGAGGTCGTGCCCGTCGATCACCGGCAGCCGGCGCACGCGGTGCTCGGACATGGTCCGCAGGATCTCCTCGGCGCCGTCGTCCGCGCCGATCGTCACGACCTCGCCCTGCGCCAGGTCGCCGACGCGGATCGCGCGCGGGTCCTTGCCCTCGGCCAGCACCTTCACCACGATGTCGCGGTCGGTGACCATGCCCTTCAGCCGGTCGTCCTCGCCGCAGATGGGCAGCGCGCCGACGTTCAGGCGGGCCATCGTCCGGGCGGCGTCGTGCACGGTGTCCGACGCCCGGGCGCAGGTCGCGTCGGACGTCATGATCTCGCGTGCGGTGGTCATCGTGAACTCCTTCCGTTCTCGAGCGTCACCGCGCGGCTACCCGGGGCCCGCGGGTTTACCCGCCCGCCCCGGCGGGAAATTCCCGGCACATGGCCGATACCCGCGGTGCCGAGCCGCCGGACACCACCGATCTCGACCGGTTGCGGTCGGCGGCGGCCGGCTGTCACGGGTGCGCCCTGTACCAGGACGCCACGCAGACCGTCTTCGGCGAAGGTAGCAAGCGCGCGAAGGTGCTGGTCGTCGGCGAACAGCCGGGTGACAAGGAGGACCTCGCCGGCGAGCCGTTCGTCGGGCCGGCCGGGAAGCTCCTGGACCGCGCCTTCGAAGAGGCCGGGTTCGACCGGAAAGCCCTGTACGTCACCAACGCGGTCAAGCACTTCAAGTTCAAGCGCGACGAACGCGGGAAGCGCCGCATCCACCAGAAGCCCGGCCGCACCGAGGTCGTCGCCTGCCGGCCGTGGCTGCTGGCGGAGCTGCGCGCCGTGCGCCCCGACCTGGTGCTGCTGCTGGGCGCGACGGCCGCGCAGTCGGTGCTGGGCACCAAGTTCAAGCTGACGGCCCACCGCGGCGAACCGGTGGAGGCGCCTGAGGACGTGGCCGACCTGGTGCCGTCCGCGGTCGCGACCGTGCACCCGTCGGCGATCCTGCGTGCCCCTGACCGCGACGAGGCCTACGCGGCCTTCGTCCAGGACCTCAAGGCCGCGCACGACCTGCTCAAATGAGCCGCTTCAACGCCGTCGCGGCCGACGCCGCGTGCGCGTCCAGGTCCCGCCACGGGTCGTCTTTGCGCGCCAGGCGCTGCTTCTCCTTCGCCAGGCTCCACCCCGCCGGGTCCGCCTTGCCCAGCTCGCGCCAGTCCAGCGGGGTGGCCGCCGCCGCGCCCGGGCGGGCGCGCAGCGAGTACGGCGCGACGAACGTCTGCGCGTAGCCGTTGCGGTTGGCGTCCAGGAAGATCCGGTCGCCGCGCTTGTCCTTGCGCTGGGCCGTCGTCAGCCGGTCCGGGTCGTCGGCGGCCACGTTGTCGGCCAACACGCGGGACAGTTCGAGCACGGTTTCGGTGTCCGCCTTCGCGTCCAGCGGCGCGAGCACGTGGAAGCCGCGGCCGCCGGTCGCCTGCACGAACGGCGTCAGCCCGGCCTTCTCGTAGTGGTCGCGGATCCGCCGCGCGACCGCGCGCAGCTCGGCGACCGGCGTGCCGTCCGGCGGGTCGAGGTCGAGCACCAGCCGGTCCGGCCGCTCCGGCGCGGCCACGGTGGACAGCCAGACGTGGAACTCCAGCGTGCCCTGCCCGGCCAGGTACTCCAGGGTTTCGGCGTCCTCGCAGACGACGTAGTCGTCGGTCCCGCCATCGCGCCGGGGAACGCTCTCGACACGGATCGAGTCCGGGAAGTGCTCCCCCGGGTGCTTCTGGAACCAGCCCTGGCCCTCGATGCCGTCGGGGTAGCGCCGCAGCGTCAGCGGGCGGCCGCGCAGGTGCGGCACCATGACGTCGGCGACCGCGCGGTAGTACTCGACGACGTCGCCCTTCGTCAGCCCGTCGCCGGGGTAGTACACCTTGTCCGCGTGGGAAATCTTCATCCGCGCTCCCGCACGACGTCCGCCGCCTTCTTGTCTTCGCGCAGCCCGGCGAACCGCGGGTGCCGCAGCCGCCCGTCGCGCGTCCATTCGGAGAAGCCGATCTGCGCGACGAGGTCCGGCCGGACCCAGTGCGCACCGGTTTCCCCGACCGCCTCGGCGAACGGGGACTCCCGGGTCTCGCGCTCCCGCAGCCGGGCGTGCAGGGACGCCAGGAGCCGCTCGTCGAACCCGGTGCCGACCTTGCCGGCGTACTTGAGGACGCCGTCCTCGTGGTAGCCGAGCAACAGGGCGCCGAAGCCGTGGCGGGCGCCCTGCGGGTCGGTGAAGCCGCCGATGACGAGCTCCTGCCCCTGCGCGCACTTGAACTTCAGCCAGTCGGGGGACCGTCCGTGGTGGTACGGCGCGTCCGCCCGCTTGGCGATGACGCCTTCCCAGCCGCGCCGGCAGGCCTCCGCGTAGAACTTCTCGCCCTCGGTGTTGCGGTGGGCCGAGAGCCGCAGCGGGTCGGCGAAGTCGAACGCGTCGCGCAGCAACGCCTTCCGCTGCCGCAGGGGCAACGCGGTCGTGTCGTGGTCGTCGTAGTACAGCAGGTCGAACAGGTAGTAGTAGACGCGCACGCCGGTGGCCCGCGCGCGATCCGGGTCGCTGATGTGGATCCGCGGCTGCAGCGCCGCGAAGCTGGTGCCGGCGCCGTCGAACGCGACGATTTCGCCGTCCGCCACGAACCGCGGGCCGCCCTGGGCCGCCAGCGCTTCGACGAGCTCCGGGTAGGCGTTGTCCATCACCTTGTGGTTGCGCGAGTAGAGCGTCGGCGTGCCCGAATCGCGCACGCAGATCGCCCGGACACCGTCGAGCTTGCGCTCGAAGATCCAGTCGTCGTCGGAGAAGCGGCGGTCGGTGAGCGTGGCCAAGGTGGGTTCGCGCCAGCCCGGTCCACTCACGAGGCTTTCAGCGCCTTCTCCAGCTCGGCCCGCGTCATCTTGGACCGGCCCTTCACGCCCTGCTCACGGGCGAGTTTGTCGAGGTCGGCCTTGGACAGCTCCCCGAGGTCCGGGGCCTTCTTCTTCGCGGGCTTCTTGCCGCCGCCCTTGCGGCTCTTCACGCTGCGCGACAACGCCTCGAACAGGTCGACGACGTCGGCCGAGGGCTCCGGCTCCTCTTCGTGGGCGATCTCCTTGCCTTGCTCCTTGGCCTTGATGAGCTCCTCGACGCGTTCGGAGTACTCGTCGCGGTAGTCGTCGGGCTTCCACGGCGCGGTCATCTCGTCGACGAGCGCGAGCGCCATGTCGAGTTCCTTGGGCCGCGGTTTGGGCAGGCTGGGCAGCCCGCCCATGACGTCCTTCGGCTTCCGCAGGTCGGCGACGAAGTGCAGGGTGTTGAGCACCATGACGTCCTCACCGGCGCGGATCGCCGAGAGGTACTCCTTGCCGCGCAGCACGAACTTCGCGATCCCGGCCTTCTCGCTGCGGTCCATCGCCTGCAGCAGCAGGCCGTACGCCTTGGCGAAGTCCTCTTTGGCCGGCTTCAGCCAGTAGGTGCGGTCGAAGAACCACGGGTCGATCTCGTCGAGTTCGACGAACTGCTCGATGTCGATCCGCCGGGACCGTTCGGGCGCGAGCTCGGCCAGCTCGTCGGGTTCGACGAGCACGTGGTCGCCGCCGCCGACGTCGTAGCCCTTGACGATCTCGTCCTGGGTGACCTCGTCGCCGGTCCGCTCGTTGACCCGGCGGTTGCGGATGCGGTCCGACGTCCCGCGTTCGAACTGGTGGAAGTGGATCGTGTGGTCCGCCACCGCGGGGTACAGCTCCACCGGGACGGTGACCAGCCCCAGGCTCAGGGCACCGCTCCAGACCGGTCTGGCCATGTCGACCTCCTCACCGGCAGCGATACCCGGGCGGCCGCGGCTCGAAACGCCGTGTCGTAGCGGAGGGTGACGCACCGGAGCCCGCCGCGACCGGCTGGTCACGGCGGGCTCCGGGGTCGTTCGTCAGGCGACTTCGCTGCTGCGGCCGCCGGACCGGTGCAGGCCCAGCATCTCGAGCAGCTGCGCGCAGTCTTCGGGGTCCTTGGCCCGCGCCGCGACGGCCAGCGCCGCCTTGCGCCGGGTGTCGGCCTGGGCCGGCGTGTCCCCGCCCTCCAAGAGGAGGTCCGCCACCGGTCGCAGGTCGTTCCGCTTGTCTCGCATGTTCGCTCCCCTCCGGCAATCCCCCGGTGAACCCTGTCGCCGGCCGATTACCCGGTCTCATCCCACCCAACACAAGAGGCACCGAACGGGTTCCCGGAGACAGCCGAGAGTGGGCCGAACGAGTGAATTCACCCGGTTCTGACGTGGGAACCGGCAAGGTAGGTGAGACCCACGTCACACAGGAGGCCGGATGGGCACCCAGCTCCGCATCAGCCGCGAGGACGGGTCGCTGCCCTGCGAAGTGTGCGGCTTCCCGACGATGCACGTCGCCAAGGTCGTGGCCGACGACGGGACCGTCCTCGGCCGCACGCTGATCTGCACGACGTGCCAGCGCGGCCGCCACAGACCCGAGGTGGCGGAGACCGAAGCGCCGCCGGACGAGGTCCCGGCCGGCTGAAGGGCCGGTCGCACCGGCTAGGCCGTCGTGGTCGCCACCGCCGCCACGAACTCCGCCGCCACCTCGTGGAGCTTCCGGTTGCCGTCCTGGGACCGCTTCACCAGGCGCTGGAACGCCTCCTCCGCGGTGATCCGGTGCGCGGCCATCAGGATCCCCTTGGCCTGGTCGATCACCGCGCGCGTCTCGAGGGCCCGGTTCAGCTGGTCGATCAGCTCGCGGGCGGCGAAGTACCGGCGGGCGCTGCGCAGGCCGATCACCACCGTCGCCGTGTACAGCTCGAGGATCTTCGTGCCCAGTTCGCTGAACCCGTGCTCGCCGAAGCCGAAGAGGTTCACCGCGCCGGACATGTCCTCGTCCACGGTCAGCGGCGCGGCCAGGAAGCTGGCCACCCCCAGCTGCTCGGCCGACGACACGAACTGCGGCCATACGTCGCCCACCGCCCCGACGCCGACGCGGACCGGCTGCCCGGTCTCGGCCGCGCGCAGGCACGGCCCGTCCCCGATCCGGTACTGCTCGCGGTCGAAGTTCACCGCCCGCTGGTCGGTGCTGGCCACCGTCTCGGGCACGCCTTCGCGCACCAGCGTGATGCTCGCCATGTCGGCCCCCGGCACCACCTGCACGGCGTGGTCGCACACCGACTGCAGCATCTGCCCGAGGTCCAGCTCGGTGTCCAGCATCGCGGTCAGCGACTCCATCGCCAGCGTGACCTCGTCCAACCGCGCGGTGAGCTGCTCATCGCCGCCCGTCATCCTGGTGACGCCCCTCTTCTCGGTTCTCAGGGCGCTCTCAACCAGGGAGGACCCGGGCGCGCGCCACTAGTGGGCCGCTAGCGCTTTAACGGGTCCAGCGCGAGATTACTGCATCCCGGTCACGGCAGGCACAAGCGGTCACCGCCGCGGCGCGGCGACGCGCCCGTTCGGAGCAACGCCGGTTGCGGGTGGTCCGAACGTGGTTAGGCTCGGGTGACGGTTCAGCACAGCAGCCGGCTCGGCAACACCCTCGAGCGCGGCGCCCCGGCCCGCGCACCCAGGACGGCGGCGAACCGGCATGATGGTCCCCCGACCCCGAAATCCCGCACTAAGGCTGCGCACCACGTGGCCCGCCCCGCACGCGGTGCTGATCACGGCCCGCGGCGCCCTCGACACCGCGACGGCGGCGGACCTGGGCGCCCTGCTGTCCGACCGCCTCCGCGCGCTCCCGGGCCGGCTGGTCCTCGATCTGTCCGAAGTGGACTTCCTCGGCGTGGCAGGCGTCCGGGTGCTGCTGCACGCGGCCCTGCAGGCCGGGCAGAACGGCACGGAACTGCTGGTGGACACGGGAACGAACCCACTGGTCCGGCGCGCGTTGGAGGTCACCGGCGCGGATCAGCGCCTCGCGATCTCGAGCGGACGGCCCGAGCCCGCTCCGGCTTGACTCCGGCGGCCGAAGCGAGTTCATGAACGACTCGTTCAACGCGCCGGACGTCATGAACGACTCTTTCATGACGTCCGGGCAGTCAGTCCCGATCAGCCGTGGTGGCGCGCGCTGGGGCCTCAGCGCGACGAGCCCGCCGAACCCGCGTGCCCCTCGCGGGACCCGGCCGGGTCCGCGCCCGGGTCGAGGACCTTCGCCTTGGCCCGCTTCGACCGGACGTACCGCTCCTCCTTCATCCGCTCCACCGCCTCCGGGTGGTGCAGCTCGAAGGCGGGCCGCTCCGACCGGATCCGCGGCAGATCCACGAAGTTGTGCCGCGGCGGCGGGCACGTCGTCGCCCACTCGAGGCTGTTGCCGTAGCCCCAGGGGTCGTCGACCAGGACCTGCTCGCCGTAGCGGTAGCTCCTCACCACGTTCCAGATGAACGGCAGCGTCGACGCGCCCAGGATGAACGCGCCGATCGTCGAGATGGTGTTCAGCGTCGTGAAACCGTCCGAGGTCAGGTAGTCCGCGTATCGGCGCGGCATGCCTTCGTCCCCCAGCCAGTGCTGGACCAGGAACGTCGTGTGGAAGCCGATGAACGTCGTCCAGAAGTGCCACTTGCCGAGGCCCTCGTCGAGCATCCGGCCGGTCATCTTCGGGAACCAGAAGTAGATCCCGGCGAAGGTCGCGAACACGATCGTGCCGAACAGGACGTAGTGGAAGTGGGCGACGACGAAGTAGGAGTCGGTGACGTGGAAGTCCAGCGGCGGCGACGCCAGGATCACCCCGGTGAGGCCGCCGAACAGGAACGTCACCATGAAGCCGACCGACCACAGCATCGGCGTCTCGAACGACAGGTGCCCCTTCCACATCGTGCCGATCCAGTTGAAGAACTTGATCCCGGTCGGCACCGCGATGAAGAACGTCATGATCGAGAAAAACGGCAGCAGCACCGCGCCGGTGGCGTACATGTGGTGCGCCCACACCACCGCCGACAGCCCGGTGATCGCGACGGTCGCGAACACCATCAGCCGGTAGCCGTAGAGCGGTTTCCGGCTGAACACCGGCACGATCTCGGTGACGATCCCGAAGTACGGCAGCGCCACGATGTAGACCTCGGGGTGGCCGAAGAACCAGAACAGGTGCTGGAACATGATCGCCCCGCCGTTCTCGGGGTCGAACACGTGCGCGCCCAGCCGGCGGTCCGCCTCCAGGCCGAACAGCGCGGCCGTGAGGATGGGGAACGCCAGCAGGATCAGCACGGCGGTGAACAGGATGTTCCAGGTGAAGATCGGCATCCGCCACATCGTCATCCCGGGCGCGCGCAGGGTCACGATCGTCGTCACCATGTTGACCCCGCCGAGGATCGTGCCGAGCCCGGACACGATCAGGCCCATGATCCACAGGTCGCCGCCGATGCCCGGCGAATGGATCGCGTTGGACAGCGGCGTGTAGGCCGTCCAGCCGAAGTCGGGCGCGCCGCCCGGGGTGAGGAACGAGCTGATCACGATCAGCCCGCCGAACAGGTAGAGCCAGTAGGCGAACGCGTTGAGCCGGGGGAACGCGACGTCCGGCGCGCCGATCTGCAGCGGCAGGATGTAGTTGGCGAACCCGAACAGGTTCGGGGTGGCGTAGAGCAGCAGCATGATCGTGCCGTGCATGGTGAACAGCTGGTTGTACTGCTCGGACGAGAGGAACTGCAGCCCCGGCCGGGCCAGCTCGCCCCGCATCAGCAGCGCCATCGCGCCGCCCGCCATGAAGAAGGCGAACGACGTCGTCAGGTACAGCAGGCCGATCGTCTTCGGGTCGGTGGTCCGGAACAGGGCGAGCAGCGTCCCGCCCTTCGGCCCGCGTCGCGCCACCGCCAGGGGCACCGCCCGCAGGCTCGGTGCCGGCTTCACCTCGGTCATCCGCAACTCCTGTCGCCGACAGTCCCGTAACCCGCGTATTACTCCTGATGACCACGCCCCGCGTTCCCCCGAACGGGTGGAACTACCCCCGCAGGGCCGGGAGCAGCTCCTTTTCGGCGAAGTCGAGGAAGCCGTCCTGCTGGTCGCCGCCGATCTGGACCAGGGCGACGTCGGTGAAGCCCGCCTCCTCGAACTCGCGCAGGCCCGCGACGATCGGCTCGACGTCCGGGCCGCACGGGATCGAGCCGGCGACGTCGTCCTCGCGGACGAACTGCGTCGCGCCGGCGAACCCGGCCGGCCCCGGCAGCTCGGCGTTGACCTTCCAGCCGCCGGCGAACCAGCGGAACTGCTCGTGGGCGCGCTTGACCGCGGCGTCGCGGTCGGTGCCCCACGACACGGGCATCTGCCCGATCTTGCGGCTCGGCGGGCCCAGCTTCGTCGCGTCCCACTCGCTCGAGAGCTCCGCCTTCGGCTCGACGGCGATCATCGCGTCGGCGACCGGGGCGAACCGCCGGATCGACTGCGAACCGGACACCGCGACCCCGATCGGCGTCCGCCGCTCCGGCAGGTCCCAGAGCTTCGCGGAGTCGACGCGGAAGTGCTTGCCCTCGTAGTCGAAGTAGCCGCCGTCGAAGAGGCCGCCGATGATCTGCAGGGCCTCGGCCAGCATGTCGTGCCGCACGTTCGCCGGCGGCCAGCCGCGCCCGACGACGTGCTCGTTGAGGTTCTCGCCCGCGCCGAGCCCGAGGGTGAACCGGCCGCCCGAAAGCGCCTGGATCGTCGCCGCCTTCTGCGCCACGACCGCCGGGTGGTACCGCATGGTCGGGCAGGTCACGTAGGTCATCAGCTCGACGCGCTCGGTGCTCTGGGTGACCGCGCCCAGCACGCTCCACGCGTAGGGCGCGTGCCCCTGCTCGTCCAGCCAGGGCGAGTAGTGGTCGCTCATGACCTCGAAGTCGAAGCCGGCGTGTTCCGCGCCGGCGGCGAACCGGACCAGGTCGTTCGGGCCGGCCTGCTCGGTCATCAGCGTGTAGCCGATCTTCATCGGCGTCTCCTCTCGGTCGGCCCCCCGCGTACCCGCCCGCGGGCAGGGGTAACCGACCCTCGCGGTGGTTTACCGGGTGATCAACCGGGTATCCCGCCCGCGAAGAGAAGGGAGTGTGCCATGCCCCAGTCGTGGAGCGCCAAGCGCGAACGGCAGTATGAGCACGTCAAGGACTCGGCCGAGGACCGCGGGGCGAGCACGAAACGGGCGAAGGAGATCGCCGCCCGGACCGTGAACAAGAACCGCGCGCAGTCGGGCGAGTCCCGGCAGGCCAGCAAGACCTCGGTCAAGGACAAGTCGCCGCAGCAACGCGGTGGTGAGCGCTCCGGCAACCGCAAGGGCCCGGGCGGCCCGACCAAGGACCAGCTCTACAACGAAGCGAAGAAGCGGAACATCAACGGCCGCTCGACGATGACCAAGAAGGAACTCGAACGGGCGCTGGGCCGGTGACGAAACCGGAAACACCTGATCAGCAAGTGTCGTCATTCCCCCAGATGGGTAGTACCTCCCGCATGGAAGAAACACGAAGCGGCAGCTCGCACGGCGCAAAGCCGACGCTGGACGAGCTGCTCGAAGAACCGGTCGAGCTACGGCTGCCCGCCATGGCGGAGCAGATCCCGCTGGTCCGGATGCTCACGCACGGCGTCGTGTCGCGCGCGGACTTCGGGCTCGACGCCATCGCCGACGCGAAGATGGCCGTCGACGAGGCGTGCGCGCAGCTCGTCCAGCTGGCCGAGCTCGGCGCCCAGCTGCACTGCCGGTTCGTGCAGAAGGAGGACGGCCTGCACGTCGTCGTCTCCACGCGGTCGACGGAGGCCCAGCCGCCCAGCGACCGCACGTTCGGCTGGCACGTGCTCACCACGCTGAGCCGGTCGGTGGCCGCGCACTGCGACGTCCTTCCCGGTGGAGGCGCGGGCATCGTCACGATCGAGCTGGTGCTGAACCCGGGAACGAGCGCGTGAGCGGCGAGCGGAAAACCCTCCTCCACCGCCCGGACGAATACGCCCACTGTGAGCCGCTGTTCGAGGAACTGGGGACCCTGGACGACGGCGATCCGCGGCGGGAAGTCGTCCGGAGCAAGCTGGTCACCGAGCTCCTGCCGCTGGCCGAGCACATCGCGACCCGGTTCTCCGGGCGCGGCGAGCCCCGGGAAGACCTGGTCCAGGTGGCGCGGATCGGCCTGATCAACGCCGTCGACCGGTTCGACCCCACCCGGGGCCACGACTTCCTGTCCTTCGCGGTGCCGACGATCATGGGCGAGGTGCGCCGGCACTTCCGGGACACCGGCTGGTCGGTGCGGGTCCCGCGACGGCTCAAGGAGCTGCACCTGTCGCTGAGCCAGGGCTCGGCGGTGCTGTCGCAGCGCCTCGGCCGCGCCCCGACGCCCACCGAGCTGGCCGAGCACCTGAGCCTGGACGTCGAAGAGGTCCGCGAAGGGCTGGTGGCCGGCAACGCCTACCAGGCCCTGTCGGTCGACAAGCCGGTGCACGACGACGCCGAAGCGCTGTCGCTGGCGGACACCATGGGGGAACCCGACCACGAGATGGCCATGGTCGAGAACCACGAGGCCCTCCAGCCGCTGCTGCAGGAACTGCCCAAGCGGGAGCGCGCGATCCTGGTGATGCGGTTCTTCGGCGGGCTGACGCAGACCCAGATCGCCGACCGCGTCGGCATCTCCCAGATGCACGTCTCCCGGCTGCTGTCGCAGACGCTGGAGCAGCTCCGCGGGAAGCTCACCGGCGAAGGCTGACGCCCGCCGGCTCCCGCTCCCCCTCTGCAAAACGTCTTGAATGAGTCATTCAGGATCTCCCCGGTCCTGAATGACTCATTCAAGACGGTGCTGTGCTGCTCAGAGCCAGCCCGGCCGGCCGCCCTTGCGCAGCCGCCGCCACTCCCCCGCGAACCGCGCGCGCAGCTCGTCGGCTTCCGCGGCGTCACGCGCGTGGAGCAGCCCGAACGTGAAGGTGTTCTGCCCTTCACCGTGCCCGGCGATGGTCAGGTGGTGCAGGACATCCCGGCCGACCACGGTGTCCTGGTGCTCGCCCAGCGTGCTCTGGACGGCCTTGACGTTCTTGCGCCACGCCCGCAGCTTCTTGCCGTAGACCGGTTTCACGGTGTCGGCGGCGTAGCGGGCCCGCTTCGCCTTCTTGCGGACTTCGTGCAGCGCCGTCTCCAGCTCGTGGCCGTCCAGGCCGCGCGCCGCCGCTTCGGCGCTACGCAGCTTCTTCGCGGCCTTGCGGACCGGCTTGCGCAGCGCCTCCTTCGCGGGCTTGCGCGCCCGGCCGGTCAGCGGCGGTTCCTCGACCACGGTGTCCAGCGCGCGCAGCAGGTTCAGGTACCGCTTGCCGGTCAGCGTCGCCATCGCCCGGGTCCGGCCCTCTTCGGCCTCCCGGGCGAAGTAACGGGTCAGGTACTGGCGCAGCGGCCCGAAGACCAGCTCCGAGGGCACGTCGTCGAGGCGCTCGCGCAGCCGCTGCTCGGTGACCTCGGTGTCCCGGGCCGGGGCGAGCTGCTGCCCGAGCCACTTCAGCTCGGCCGCGAGCGGCGCGGTCGCCTCCTTGTCCACAATGGACCCGAAGGTGCGGAGCGCACTGCGCAGCTTCCGGGTCGCGACGCGCATCTGGTGCACGGAGTCCTCGACGTCCAGCCGGACCCCGACGTCCGCGCGGCGCAGGCGGACGTAGTGGTCGCGCAGTGACGCCAGCACGACGTCGCCCGCCGTCGGTTTCTTGCGGCTCCGGGGCGGCGCCGGGACGCGGTCGCCGATCAGGCGCCGCAGCTTCGACGGCCACGGCGAGACCGACGCGCCGGCCTCGGCCAGCGCCCGCTCGAACTCGTCGAGCCGGCCGGGGTCGGTATCGGGTTCGAGCTCCAGTTCCAGCTCGCGCCACTCGTCGAGCCGCGCGCTCTCGCCACCGGCCTCGCCGGTGACGTGGTCGTCGGTGAGCGTCGCGACCGTCCGGCCGTCGCCGTCGGCCAGGCGGTGGGCGAACCGGTCGGTGCGCAGGTGCGCGATCGGCACCAGCTTCTCCCCCAGGGTGAACGCGCGGACCAGCCGGCGCAGCCGCCCGGGGACCTTGTTCGGGTCGCCGCCCAGCGGGAGCTGAATCTCCTGCCGCTCGTCGGCGGAGACCGGCAGCTTGAGGTGCCAGCCCGCGTCGTGCCCGCCCACGCGGCGCCGCAGCGTGATGCCGTTCCTGGCCAGCCGGTACGTGTCGGTGTCGTAGTAGGACGCGTCGAGGATCTGCTCCACCGGATCGTCCTGCGTCGTGACACCGGCGACGCCGACGAGCCGCGGCACCCCGCTGCCCGCGACGATCTCGTACTTGCGCTCGCGTTCGGTCACCGACGACGGCGCTGCCATGATCATCCTCCTCTGGGACCGGTTCACCCCACGGATACCCGGCGTGCGGCGGCCTGACACGGGATTCGCCGCGCGAGCAGCGGGTATCCCGGACGCGAATCCCCGAGCCCGGACCAGGAGCGTGCATGAACGGCAGCCAGCCCGCAACCGACCTGACCACCGTCCTCGCCGGCGACCACCGGGAGCTGGACCGGCTGTGCACCGAGCTCGAGCTCGGTCAAGGCAGCCCGGAGAACCGCAAGGACCTCGCCGACCACCTCATCGCGGAGCTGGTCCGGCACGCCGTCGCCGAAGAGTCCTTTCTCGACGGAGACGGCGCGCTCGCCGAGGCGGACGACCTGATGCGGCAGCTGGAGGGCGCGGGACCGCAGGAGACCCGGTTCGAGCGCCTGCTGGGCGGGCTGATCCGCGCCGTCCGCAAGCACGTCCACGACGAGGGCCCGGCGGCGGTCCGCCAGGTCCGGCTCACCTGCTCGCCCGAGCGGCGGGCCGAGCTGGGCAAGGAGGTCCTCGCGGTCCGGGACGCCGCGGCGACCGTGCCGCACCCGGACCTGTCCGACCGCGTGCCGCAGGTCGACCAGCTGTGGCCGGGGCCGGGCTTCGTCGACCGGGCGCGGGACGCGCTGCGCCGGGCGGCGGACTCGCCCGGTTGAGCGCCGGGGGCGCCGGGATCGGGTTGAATGGGGACCGGCACCCGAAGGAGGACGACGACCGGCATGAGCATCGGTGAAGACGAATGGGCGCGCGAGCGGGCGCGGTTCGGAGCGGACAGCGAGCCACCGGCCGGCCCGCTGACGCGGCAGTTCGCCGAGCTCACGCGCACGCTGCTGGAAGTGACCCCGACCGTCGGCGGCGTGCTGCGGCTCGTCGTCGGCGCCGCGAGCGCGCTCGTGCCCGGCGCCGACCTGGTCAGTGTCACGCTGCGTGAGCCCGATGGCACGTACCACACACCGGTCGAGACCGATCCGGTCGCGGTACGGCTGGACCAGGTGCAGTACGACCACGGTGAAGGCCCCTGCGTCGAATCGGCCCGTCCGGACGGCCCGGCCATCGGCTGGTCCCAGGACCTCGCACACGACCCGCGCTGGCCGTCGTTCGGTCCGGCCGCGGCCGGCTTCGGGTACCACTCGGTGCTGGCGACGGCGCTGCTGCCGGACGCCCGCCCGCCCCGCCGTTCGGGAGCGCTCAACATCTATTCGAGCCGGCCGGACGCGTTCGACAGCCGGTCGATCGACCTGGCGCTCCTGCTGGCCACGCACGCGTCGCTGGCGCTGGCCCACACGGAGTCCGTCGCGGCGGCCCAGCTGGAGCAGGAACACCTGCTCCGCGCGGTGGAGAGCCGGGACGTGATCGGCCAGGCGAAGGGCATCCTGATGCAGCGGCGCGGCATCACCGCCGACGAGGCGTTCGACGTGCTGCGCCGCGCGTCCCAGGACCTGAACGTCAAGCTGGCCGACCTGGCCGTGACGCTCGCCACCCGGCACACCGAGGTCGACCTCCCGGCCGCCGAGCACTGACCCGGACACGACCGAAGGGCGGAGCTTTCACGTGAAAGCTCCGCCCTTTCGTCTTGAGCGTTACTGGGCCGAGTACGGCGAGCGGTTCTCCAGCGACGGGCTGACGTCCGGGTAGGTACCCGGCTGGCCCGGCACCGGGGTCACGGTCGGGCCCTGCTGCTCGGGCTCGGGCCGCTGCGGGCGGGGGCCACGCTGGACGACCGCCTCCACTTCCTGCTCACCGCGGATGCGCGACAGCACGGCGAGCGTGATCCCGTGGGCGATGGCCAGGATCAGCAGCAGCACGCCGATGCGGGCGACCACGCCCGTGATGTCGCCGCCGAGGTTGATGGTCGACACGAGGGCCAGCACGCCCAGGGTCGCGAGGTGGAACAGCACCGTGACCAGGCGGGTCATCGAAGCACCGGCCGCCGGGTCGCCGTAGGAGCTCTCCAGGTAGCGGCGGCCGCTGCGGTAGATGATCTGCCCGTCGATCAGAACCAGCACCACCCCGATCACGAGAAACGACAGGTACGCGTTGGTGCTCATGCCGGGACGCTCCTTCCAGGGGGACCTCTCCGGGTGAAGTACCCGGCCGGTTGCGGAGGGAAACGCCGCGGTCACCCCGTGAAGGTGTCGGGGTCCGGCCCGGTCCGGCGTCCGTCGTCGAGCTTCCCGATCGCCGCCATGTCCTCGTCGTCGAGCTCGAAGCCGAAGACGTCGATGTTCTGCCGGATCCGCTCCGGCGACGACGACTTCGGGAAGACGATGTTCCCGAGCTGCAGGTGCCAGCGCAGCACCACCTGCGCGGCCGTCCGGCCGTGCTTCTCGGCCAGCTCCTTCAACGCGGGGTCGTCGAGGACTTCGGCTTGCGCCAACGGGCTCCACGCTTCGGTCGCGATGCCGTGCGCCCGGTGGTACTCGCGCAGTTCGGTCTGCTGCAGCGCGGGGTGCAGCTCGATCTGGTTGACCGCGGGCACGGTGCCGGTCTCTTCGGCGAGCCGGTCGAGGTGCGCGGGCTGGAAGTTCGAGACGCCGATGGCGCGGGCCTTGTCCGCCCGCAAGATGTCTTCGAAGCCCTGCCACGTGCGGACGTAGTTGTCCTTGTGCGGCAACGGCCAGTGCACGAGGTAGAGGTCGACGTGGTCGAAGCCGAGGCGGCGCAGGCTGCCTTCCAGCGCGGTGATCGCGTTGTCGTGCCCGTGCGCGTCGTTCGCCAGCTTCGTCGTGACGAACACGTCTTCGCGCGCGAGCCCGGATTCCGCGATGCCGGCACCGACTCCCTCTTCGTTGCGGTACATCTGCGCCGTGTCGATGTGGCGGTACCCCGCTTCCAGCGCGGTCCGCACGGCCTGGGCGGTCTCTTCCGGCGGGATCTGGAAGACGCCGAACCCGAACTGCGGGATCCGCACGCCGTTGTTCAGTTCCACGGCCGGGACGTCGGTGGTCGTCATGCCTGCGGCCTACCCGGGGGCTCCGGGCACAAAACACGGCGGGGCGGTAGCCGCCCCGCCGTGTCACTCGATCGTGTGAATCAGGTGCCCGGGCGGTCCACATCGCCGCGCCACGCGCCGGTTTCGCCGCCGCGGCGTTCGATGAACTCCTTGAAGCGGTTCATGTCGCCCTTCACCCGGCGGTCGAGCACGCCGAGCTTGTCCGCCACGTTTTCGGCGAAGCCCTCCGGGTCGATGTCCATCTGGGCGGTGACCCGGGTGCGGGAGTCGTCGAGCCGGTGGAACGTGATCACGCCGGCGTGGTCGGGACCGGAGTCGGACGTCCACGCGACCCGCTCGTCGGGGTGCTGTTCGGTGACCGTCGCGTCGAATTCGCGCGTCACGCCACCGAACCGCGTCACCCAGTGGGTGTGGGTGGCGTCCACCTGGCGGATCTCTTCGACGCCCTCCATGAACTGCGGGAACTCCTCGAACTGCGTCCACTGGTTGTACGCGGTCGAAACGGGGACCTCCACGTCCACGCTTTCGGTGATCGTGCTCATGCACTCCTCCTCTTGGGTGGTGACGGGGAATCGGCTACCCGGTGCCGCACCGGTCAAACCCGGCGTGGTTGACCCCGCGCGGACCCGGGTACACGGCGGCCAGGCAAGGAGGTGTTCCGTGATCGAAGAAGTGAACAAGAAGCCGGCGGCCGACCGCTCGGTCGGTGAACTGGTGACGGACCTGACCGACGAGGTCAAGCGGCTCGTCCGGGACGAGATGCGGCTCGCGGTGTTCGAACTGCAGCGCAAGGGCAAGAAGATGGGTGTCGGCGCCGGGTTGTTCGGCGCGGCTGGCCTGTTCGCGTTGTTCGGCGCGGGCACGCTGGTCGCGGCCGCCGTGCTGGCGCTGGCGCTCGTCGTGCCGGGCTGGCTGGCCGCCGTGCTCGTCGCGGTCGCGCTGTTCCTGGTCGCCGGGGTCGCCGCGCTGATCGGGAAGAAGGAGGTCACCCAGGGCGTGCCGCCGGTGCCCGAAGAAGCCATCAGCGGCGTCCGCGGTGACGTGGAGACCGTGAAACAGGGAGTGCACTCATGAGCGGGGACTTCCCCAAGAACGCCGAAGAGGCGCGGCTCGACCGGGACACGACCCGTGAAGAGCTGACCGAGACCCTGGAGGCGCTCGGGCAGAAGCTCGACGTCAAGACCCGGGTCAAGGAAAGCGTCGACGACAAGCTGGACCAGGCGACCGCGAAGGTCGCCGACGTGACGAACGAGCCGACCGCGGTCAAGTTCCGCCAGGGCGCCGACGTCGTGCGGAGCAACCCGCTGCCGGTCTTCGCCGGCGTGCTGGGCCTGGTGATCGTGATCCGGCTGATCCTGCGACGGAGGAACGACTCGTGAACAAGGCGCTGTACAAGCCGTTGAGCTGGGTCGTCGGCGCCCTCGGCGGCATCCTCGCCGGGCAGGTGTTCAAGCAGGTCTGGAAGCGCGTGGCCGGCGAAGAGGACGCGCCCGACGCCACCGACCGCGACTACACCTGGCAGCAGGTGATCATCGCGGCGGCGGTGCAGGGCGCGATCTTCGCGGCCGTCAAGGCCGCCACCGAACGGGCCGGCGCCATCGGCTACCAGAAGGCCACCGGCGACTGGCCGGACGACTGACCGCTCGGCTGTCCACAGTGGACGTTCGGGAGGCGGGGCCGCCGGGCGGTCACGCCTCCCGGCCGGGCTCGGGAACCGGCGTCAGATCCGCGATCGCGGCGCCGACCCGGGGGTGGATGTCCAGCAGCAGGTCCGCGCCGGTGGCTTCCAGCGAACGGGTGACCGCGTGGCCGCCGACGACGACGGCGAGTGCGGCGCGGGTGTTCGCTTCGAGCAGCGAACGGACGCCGGCGCAGCTGAGGAAGGCGACGCGGGTGAGGTCGACGACCAGCCGCTCGCCGGTCGCGAGAGCTTCGTCGAGGGTGCCGACCGTGGCGGCGTCGACGTCACCCACCAGCGTGACGACACGGACCTCGCCCGGTCGTACGGTGCTGGTGAAGGTCAAGCCGGACGGTTCGTCGAGCGTGCGAAAACAGTACATTGCGCTCCCTATCGCAGCGTGCAGGGGCGCTGACCGGAGCACGTGAGTCTGAACAACAGCCAACCCCCTGACCGTACGCCCCTGCGCCCCCAGGTCAACCCCGCGGGGTTTCCGCGTCCCGACCTCGGGTAACCGGCGGAGACGGACATCCGCCCCGGAAGGAGACCCATGCGTGTCGTGATCGTCGGCGGCGGGTTCGCCGGCTACCACGCGGCCAAGAGCCTGCGGAAGACCGCCGGCGAAGACGTCGAAGTGGTCGTGCTCAACCCCACGGACTACTTCCTCTACCTGCCGTTGCTGCCCGAGGTGGCGGCCGGGATCCTCGACCCGCGGCGGGTGACGGTGTCCCTCCCCGAGACGCTGCCGGGTGTGCGGCTCGTGCTCGGCAAGGCGACCGGTGTCGACTTCGACGCCCGCGAAGTCTGCTACTCCGATCCGGAGGACCGGGACCACCGCATCCGCTACGACCGGGTCGTGCTCGCCGCGGGCAGCGTCAACAAGCTGTTGCCGATCCCCGGTGTCCCGGAATGCGCGCACGGCTTCCGCGGCGTGCCCGAGGCGCTCTACCTGCGTGACCACATCACGCGGCAGATCGAGCTCGCCGCGGCGGCCGACGACCCCGCCGAACGCGACGCGCGCTGCACGTTCGTGGTGGTCGGCGCCGGGTACACGGGCACCGAGGTCGCCGCGCAGGGACCCGCGTTCACCGAGGCGCTCGCCCGGCGGCACCCCGAGCTGGCCGGGCAGAAGATCCGCTGGCTGCTGCTCGACGTCGCCGAGCGCGTGCTGCCGGAGCTCGGCAAACGGCTGGGCCGGACCGCCGACGAGGTGCTGCGCGCCCGCGGGGTCGAGGTGCTGATGAAGACTTCGATCGACCACGCCGACGCCAAGGGCGTCACGTTGACCACCGGTGACCCGGTGCCGACCCACACGCTCGTGTGGTGCGTCGGCGTGCGGCCGGACCCGCTGGTCGCCGACCTCGGGCTGGAAACGGCGAAGGGCCGGCTCGTCGTCACCGAGCAGCTGGCCGTGCCCGGTCGCGACGGCGTCTTCGCCTGCGGTGACGCGGCCGCGGTGCCCGACCTCACCCGGCCCGGCGAGTACACCGCGATGACCGCGCAGCACGCCGAACGGCAGGGCAAGCTCGCCGGGCGCAACGTGGCTGCGTCGCTGGGCTACGGGAGCCCGGGCACCTACCGGCACCACGACCTCGGCTTCGTCGTCGACCTGGGCGCCGGCGCCGCCGCGGCGAACCCGTTGCACATCCCGCTGTCCGGGCTCCCGGCGAAGGCCGTCACGCGCGCCTACCACCTCATGGCGATGCCCGGGAACCGCGTGCGGACCGCGGTCGATTGGGCGCTCGAACGGCTGACCGGCCGCCAGACCGTCCAATTGGGACTCGTCCGGTCCGGTTCGGTGCCGCTCGACACCGACTCCCCCGAACTCCCCCGGCACTGAGAGGACCTGTCATGGCCGCCGAAACCGCTCGTTCCGAAGGCCCGTCGGTCGTGACCGCGGGCGACCCGTCGGGTCCGAAGATCATCGTGCTCGACCCGGCCGGCGCCGCGCGGCACGACGAGCTGCCCGCGACCTGGCGCCCGCTGGCGGAGAAGCGCGGGATCTTCTGGTGCCGGGTCCCGGCCGGCGGCGCGCTGACCGAGGCCGACGACCTCGTGGGCGACCACGGGCCCGGTGACCCCGAAATCGCCGTCGTGGCGAGCGGCCCGTTCGCGGCCGAAGCCCTGCAGCTCGTCGAACGCCACGCGGGCGGGGCGGCCCACCTGCTCCTGGTCGACCCGGCGTCGGACGCGTTCCTGCCCTCCGGCGACGCCGCGAAGGCGAACGAAGACTGGATGGCCGAACACGACGACGTCGTGGCGAAGCTGCGCGAAGCGGGCACGGAGGTGCGCGTGATTGCGTCGACGACCGAAGGCCCGGAGGACCGGGTGCCCCCGCCGTTGCCGCTCGGTCACCCGGACGTCGTGGCCGCGGTGCGGTCGGCGCTCGGCGACGTTTAGCCCCGCGGGCCGGGCGGTAACCGCGCACGACGGTTCCCGCCCCGACCCGAAGGGAGTCCACTGTGGACACCACCGCGCTGCGCGACCTGACCGAAGCGGACGGGCCGTTCGCGTCCGCGCACTTCGACTTCTCGCACGACACCGAGGACGCCGCCAAGCTCCTCGGCCTCCGGCTGAAGGAGATCGAGGCCGGCCTGAGCGACCAACGGGCCGACCCGGCGACGATCGAAGCCGTCCTGCGCGCCGTGCGGGACAGCGAGCCGCCGGTCGGCAAGGCGGGCCGCAGCATCGTCGCCGCGCACGGCGAGGTGCTGCTCGACCGGCGCCTGGCCGCCCCGCCGCCGGCGACGGTGGCGCGCTTCTCGGCGCTGCCGTACCTGTTGCCGCTGGCGACCCACGCCGTGGAAACGCCGAAGTACGTCCTGGTCGTGACCGACCGGGTCGGCGCCGAGATCACCGAGCACGCCGGTGGCGAGCCGCGCACGGAGACGGTCGAGGGTGACGACCAGACGGTGCACAAGGTCCGCAGCGGCGGCCCGGCCCACCACCACCTCCAGAACGCGGCCGAGGAGACGGCCCGGCGGAACCTGGCGACCGTCGCCGACCACGTGGCGAAGGCCGTGGAGCGCTCCGGCGCGCGGCTCGTCGTCCTGGCCGGGGAGAAGCAGGCCCGCGCGGCGCTGCACGAGGCGTTGCCCGAGCACCTCCGCCGGATCACCCGGGATGTCGAGGGCGGCAGCCGTGCCGAGGGTTCGTCGCGGGCGGAGCTGGACCGGCGGGTGCGCGAGCTGCTGACCGGCCGCCACCTCGCGGAGCTGGACGACCTGGCCGAGCGGTTCCGCGCCGGCTCGGGCCGCGAAGAGGGGCTCGCGGTGAGCGGCCTGGAGGCGGTGGCCGGCGCGCTGGCCGAAGCGAACGTCGAGACGCTGCTGGTCGGTTCACCGGGCGACACGACGGTGTTCGGCGGCCCGGACCCGGCGCAGGTGGCCGTGGGCAAGGCCGGGCTGCAGGCGCTGGGCGTCGCCGAGCCCGAGCAGCGCCGGGCCGACGAGGCTCTGCCGTTCGCGGCGGTGGCGACCGGCGCGGACGTGGTGGTGCTGGACGAGCGCGTCGACCTGTGGGAGGGCTTCGGCGCCATCCTGCGCCACGGCTAGCCCGTCAATCGTCGTCGAAGACCGAGAGCGCCTGGCGGCGGTGCAGCAGGTCGACCGCGGCGTCGAGCTGGTGTTCGAGGTCCTTGAGCCGGAGGCGCTCCTCCGGGGTCAGGCCGCCGTGGTGGAGGGCGCCCTTGCGCAGCCGGTGCTCCTCGTCGATCAGGTCGGCGATGCGGTCGGTGATTTCGTGGCCTGCCATGGGAAGTTCCCCTCCTGTCCGCCCGCGAGCATACGCCGCACGGGTACCCTCGCCCAGGTGATCGAGGTCGCCGAGCTGGTGCGGGCGCGCGGGGCCCGGGCGAGCCTCTGCGTCCTGCGGGACGGCCGGGTGCTGCTCGACATCGGCCCGCCGGACGCGCTGTACTGGATCTTCTCGGCGAGCAAGCCGTTCGTCGCGCTGCTGGTGCACGAGCTGGCGGCGCGGTCCGATCTGGACCTCGACGACCCGGTGGCCCGCTACTGGCCGGAGTTCGCGGGCGGCGGCAAGGGCGCGGTGACGATCCGCCAGGTGCTGCGGCACCGCTCCGGCTTCGCGACGGCCCGCGGGTTCGCCCGTGACGCACTCACGATGACCGATTGGCCGCGTGCGGTCCGCGCGATCGAGCGGGCCCCGCTGCGGTGGGAGCCCGGCGCGGTCCCGGCGTACCAGCCGATCGTGTTCGGGCACATCCTGGGCGAGCTGGTCCGCCGGGTGACCGGCACGTCCGTGGGCTCGCTGCTCACGACGGAGTTCCTCGGTCCGTTGGGGCTCGCCGACACGTTCCTGGGGCTGCCGTCGTCGCTGTGGTCCCGGCACGTCCCGGTCCGCGGCCACGGCTTGGGCGGCCCGCTGGTGGCCCGGGTGGTGAACCGCCGCGCGGTCCGCGGCGCGGTGATCCCGGCGGCGGGCATCTCGACGACGGCCCGCGACCTGGCCCGGTTCTACCAGGCGTTGCTGGACGGTTTCGCGGGCCCGGCGGTGGCGGAGGCCCGCCGCCCGTCGGGCGAAGCGGTGGTCGACCGCACGATCGGCACGCGCATCCGCTGGGCCCAGGGCTTCCAGCTGGGCGGGGTCGGCCGTCCGATGGGGACGTTGAGCGCGCGCGAGACGTTCGGGCACAACGGCAGCAACTGCTGCATAGCGTGGGCGGACCCGGGGCGCCGGCTGGTGTTCGCGTACTTGACGGACCGGCTGGTCTCGGGCCACAGCGCGGCCGCACACCTGGGCGAAGTGGCGGACGCGGTCCTGAAGTCCTGCGGCTGAAGGGCACCTTCGGTGCATGTGACGAGAGGAAGGTGCCCTTCACTGCGTCAGATGCGTTGAAGGTGCCCTTCAGCCGCGGGCGAGGTCCACGAAGGCCCGCACCACCGGCGTCACCACCCCGGCCCGCCAAGCCAGTCCCAGGTCGATCACCGGCACCGGGTCCGCCAACCGCCGCAACACCACCCCGCGCCGCCGCAAGCCTCGCGCCCGGTGTTCCGGGACCGCCGCGATGCCCGCTCCCTCCGCGACCGCGCGCATCAGCTGCTCGTCCTCCGGTTCCTCGCGCACGATCGGCGGGACCCCGTGCGGCCACACCTGCGCGCTGATCGCGTCGTACTGGCCGGGACCGTTCGCGCGCGGCCAGAACACCACCGGCTCCGCGGCGATCCACTCCCGCCGCAACCGGCCGCGGCGGCGGGCCAGCGCGTGCCCCGACGGCAACGCGATCAGCACCTCCTCCGACCCCACCACCGCCACCTCGACGCCCGGCGCGGCCACCGGCGGCCGCACGAAGCCGACGTCGATCTCGCCCGCCGCCAGCCGCGCCAGGTTCAGGCTCGTCCAGCCCGTCTCCAGTGCCAGCTCCACCTCCGGGAACGCTGCCCGGTACGCCGCCACCAGGTCGCCGGCCAGCGGGCCCGGCGCCGAACGCGTGTACGCGATCCGCAGCAGCCCGGCGTCGCCCCGGCCCGCCGCCGCGATCACCCCACGGGCCCGGTCCAGGTGCGACAAGAGCTCCCGCGCCTCGACCGCAGCCACGCGGCCCGCCTCCGTCAGCGCGAACCGCGGCCCCGAGCGGTCCAGCAGCGCCACCCCCAGCTCCGCCTCGAACGCCCGGATCTGCTGGCTCAGCGACGGCTGCGAGACGAACAGCCGCGCCGCCGCGCGCGTGAAGTGCATCTCCTCGGCGAGCACGGCGAAGTAGTGCCATCGGCGCAGGTCCACCCAGCCACTATAGGACCGGCCTATAGATCAAGAGGGAGGAAGTCTTGGACCGCCCGCACAAGAGAGCCGAAGACTGGACGACGTGAACCGCACCGATCGCAAGCTCCACGCCCTCGCCGCCGCGGCCGGCCGGGACCTCCCGGACCCCATGGCCGGCTTCGTCGACCTCGCCGGGATCCGCGAATCCGTCGAGGACCTGACCAAGGCGTTCGCGCCGCTCGGCCGCGTCCAGCACACCGTCGCCGCCAAGGCGTGCGGCCTGGCCCCGGTCCTGCGCTACCTCGGCGACCTCGGGGTCGACGCCGAGGTCGCGAGCCCCGGCGAGACGGCGGTCGCCGAAGCCGCCGGCCTGCGCGGCGCCCGGCTCGTCCTCGACTCCCCCGCCAAGACGCGCGCCGAACTCGCCCACGCGCTGGCCGAGGGCACCGCGATCAACGCCGACAACTTCCAGGAACTGGCCCGGCTCGACGACCTGGTGACCACCCCTCGTTCGGTGCTCGGCCTCCGGATCAACCCCCAGGTCGGCGCCGGCCGGATCGGCGACACGAGCACCGCGACCCCGACGTCGAAGTTCGGTATTCCGTTGCGGGACAACCGGACCGCGATCATCGACGCCTTCGCGCGGCGGCCGTGGCTGACCCGGCTGCACGTCCACGTCGGCTCGCAGGGCTGCCCGCCGGAGCTGATGGCCGACGGCGTCGCCGCGGTCCACGCGCTGGCCGAAGAGATCAACGCCGAACGCCGGCAGGTCACGAGCATCGACCTCGGCGGCGGTCTCCCGGTGAACTTCGCCTCCGAGGACCCCGGTCCGTCGTACGCCGACTACGTCGCGACGCTGCTGGCGAAGGTCCCCGCCCTCGCCGACGGGCGCTACACCTTCGTCACCGAGTTCGGCCGGTCCCTGCTCGCGAAGAACGGCTTCCTCGTCAGCACCGTCGAGTACACGAAGGTCGCGGGCGGCCGGCCCATCGCCGTGACGCACGCGGGCGCGCAGGTCGCGGCCCGCACGGTCCTCCAGCCGGAGCACTGGCCGCTGCGCCTCACCGCACTCGACGCGCGGGGCCGCCCGAAGACCGGACCCGAAGTGCCGCAGGACATCGCCGGTCCGTTGTGCTTCGCGGGCGACCTCCTGGCGAAGGAACGGCCGCTGCCGCTGCTCGAGCCGGGCGACCTCGTCGTCGCGCACGACACCGGCGCTTACTACTTCGGCGCGCACTACGCCTACAACACGCTGCCGCGCCCGGCCGTCCACGGCTTCACGGTGACCGAGCGCGGCGAGGTCGAGTTCACGCCGATCCGCCGCGCGCAGTCCCTCACCGAGCTCGTCGCGGACGCGGGTGCCGAATACGTCGGAGCGCTCCCGGAAGCGTGATCACCGGCGTACGATCCCGGGCACGCCGAGGGGAGGCTGTCATGGGGGCCAGTCCGGAACCACCGCGGTTCGCCGCGCTTCCGGTGGGGATCGTCGTCGCCGTCCAAGCGGTCGTGCTGACCGCGTTGTCCGGCCGTTACGGCTTCCACCGCGACGAGCTGTACTTCGTCGCGGCGGGCCACCGGCCGGACTGGGGTTACGTCGACAACCCCCCGATCACACCGTGGCTCGCGCGCGCGTCGACGGCGGTGTTCGGCGAGACGCCGAGTGGCCTGCGCGTGGCCGCGACGCTGCTCGGCATGGCGACCGTCGTGGTCGTCGCGCTGATCGCGCGCGAGTTCGGCGGCGGCCGCGGCGCGCAGCTGTTCACCGCGATCGCGACGGCGCTCTCGGCGTACGTCCTGGTGGTGTCGCACATGCTGGCGACGAACTCCGCGGACGTCCTGCTGTGGTCGCTGATCGCGTTGTTCGGCTTGAAGCTCCTGCGCACCGGCGACGGCCGGTGGTGGCTCGCCGTCGGCGCCGCCGCCGGCGTCGGGCTGGCGAACAAGTGGCTCGTCCTGCTCCTGCTGTCCGGGCTCGGCATCGGCGTGGCCGTCGCCGGGCCGCGCCGGGTGCTGCGGACCTGGTGGCTCGCGGCGGGCGTCGGGATCGCCGTCGTGCTGGCCGCGCCGGTGGTGGTCTGGCAGGCGTCGCACGGCTGGCCGATGCTCACCGTCGCCGGCGGGATCAGCGACGACGACGGCGGCGAGAACCGCGCGCTGTTCGTGCCGATGCAGCTGGTCTACCTCTCCCCCGTGCTGGTGCCCGTGTGGATCGCCGGGCTCGTGCGGCCGTGGCGCGATCCGGCAGTGCGCTGGGCCCGCGCCCTCGCCGTCGCCTATCCGATCGTCTGCGCCGAACTCCTGGTCCTGGGCGGGAAGCCGTACTACTCGGTGCCGTTGCTGCTGCCGCTGGTGGCGCTCGGCGCGGACCCGGCGCTGCGGTGGCTGGGCCGCGGTGGCACGGCCCGGCGCGCGCTGACCGGCGTGGCGGCCGCGGTGTGCGTGGTCGTGTCCGTCCTCACCGGACTCCCGGTCGTGCCGGTGTCCGCGCTGAACGGCCCGCTGCTCGCGGTCAACAAGGAACCCGGCGAACAGGTCGGCTGGCCCGGGTTCGCCGAGTCCGTCGCCGGTGCATGGGCGCGGATCCCGGCGACCGAACGGGACACCGCGGTGATCATCGCGGGCAACTACGGCGAGGCGGGCGCGCTCGAGCACTACGGGCCGGCGCTCGGGCTGCCCCAGCCGTACTCGCCGCACATGTCCTACGCCGACTGGGGTCCGCCGCCGGACCGGCTGGTCGGCCCGGTCCTGCTCGTCGGCGGGTTCGAACGCGGGTCGCCCGCGTCGCGGCTGATCACCGGGTGCCGCCCGGTCACCAAGTACCACACCGCGGAAGGCGTCGACAACGACGAGAACGGCACCGCGTTCTCGCTGTGCACGCTGACCGAGCCGTGGTCGACGGCGTGGCCGAAACTGCGGCAGTTCTACTGAGCCCGGTTCGCGCTACCCTCGGGCACATGGTGGCGACGCGCACGGCGGTGGCCGTGGTGGGGGCGGGTCCGGCCGGGCTCACGGTGGCGAACCTCCTGCGGCGCGCGGGGATCCCTTGCGTGCTGCTGGAAACCGGGAGCCGGGCGTTCATCGAACAGCGGCCGCGGGCCGGGTTCATCGAGGAGTGGGCTGTCCGCGGGCTCGAACAGCGCGGCCTCGGCGAGCAGCTCGTCGCGAAGGCGCCGCGGCACGAGGCGTTCGAGTTCCGGTTCGCCGGGCGCCGGCACCCCTTCCGCTACGGCGACGTCACCGGGCAGCGGCATTTCGTCTACCCGCAACAGCTTCTGGTGACCGACCTGGTCGCGCAGTACACCGACGCGGGCGGCGAGGCCGTCTTCGAGGTCTCCGACGTCCGGCTGCACGACCTGACGTCGGACTCCCCCGCCGTCACGTTCCGGACCGCGGCCGGCGAACACCGGATCGAGTGCGACTTCGTCGCGGGCTGCGACGGCGCCCGCGGCGTCACGCAGGGGTACCTGCCGCCGGAAACCACCGTGAAAGCCCACCACGACTACGGAATCGGCTGGCTGGCCCTGCTCGCGGAGGCGCCGCCGTCCGCCGACGGCGTCCTGTTCGGCATCCACCCGCGCGGGTTCGGCGCGCACATGGCCCGCACGCCGGCGGTGACGCGGTTCTACCTCCAGACGGCGGCGGGCGAGACCGAGGCGGACTGGCCCGACGAGCGCGTCTGGACGGAGCTGAAGGCCCGGCTGGCGGTGCCGGACGGGCCGATCACCGAGGGGAAGCTGATCGAGAAGCGGATCCTCGACATGCACAACTACGTCGTCGAGCCGATGTCCCATGGCCGCCTGCACCTGGCCGGCGAGTCGGCACACCTGGTCGCGCCGATCGCGGCGAAGGGCATGAACCTGGCCCTGCACGACGCTTTCCTGCTCGCCGAAGCGTACGAGGCGCACTACGCGGGCGATCCCACGCGGCTGGCCGGGTACTCCGACGCGTGCCTGCCGCTGGTGTGGCAGTACCAGGAGTTTTCCCAGTGGCTGTCGGACATCTTCCACCACACCGCGGCCACGGGCGGCAACCCGTTCCAGGCGCGCATCGCGGAAGCCCGGATGCGCCGCCTGCTGGGTTCGCCCGCGGCCGCGGCGGCGTTCGCGGAGCTGTACATCGGCAAGAACGCCGACCTCTAGCTCCAGGCGATCTTGAACACCCACGCGTACCGGCCGGCCTGCCGGGCCGCGGCCGGGACGTCGATCACCAGCGAGCCGTTTTCGACGGTCCAGTGCAGGTTCCCGCGGTGGCCCAGAAGCGTCACGCGGTCCCCGGCCCGGATCGGGACCGGCGCGTCGACCACCAGCCTGCTGCCCGGCGCCGCCAGCGAGTGGACGTAGAAGGCCTCGTTCTGCTTGACCGTGAACCGCAGGTCGCCGAGCTGGGCCATCCGCGACCAGTACGTCGTGCCGTAGATGGCTTCGCCGTTGACCTTCAGCCACGCGCCCGCGTCGCGCAGGTGCTTCTGCATGACGTCCGGGATCGTGCCGTCGAAGTCCGGGCCGATGTCGAGCAGGAAGTTGCCGTTCTTCGACACGATGTCCACGAGCGTCCGGACGACCTCCTCCGCCGTCATGTACCGGTCGTCCGGGGTCGCGCGGTTGTAGCCGTAGGAGAACGGGTCGAGCCCGCGGCTCGCCTCCCACTTCGCCACCACGGTGTTCGGGTACGTCGTGTACTCCGGCGTGGTGAAGTCGTGGTCGGGGATGCCGCCGCGGTCGTTGTAGGTGACGTCCTTGGGGCGCTTGCGGTTCTTCGCGTGGTTGAAGTACTCGGTGATCGTGGTGCGCGTGTCGTTGACGCCGCCGATGTCGAACCACAGGACGTCCGGGTCGAACTCCGAAATCAGCTCGAGCACCTGCGGCGCCTGGTAGTCGCGGACGAAGTCCTTGCCCGCGGTGTAGCCGGTGTAGGGCAGCGGCGCACCGGTGTACGGGTTGCGCGGCGCGTGGCCCATCCACGGGTTGTCCGGGTTGAACCACTCGGGCAGCGAGAAGTAGAGACCGTTGCGCAGCTGGGGCGTGTACTTGCGGGACGCGGTGAACAGTTCGTCGATGATGTCGCGCTTCGGGCCGAGCTTGACGGAGTTGCGGTCGCTGACCTCGGTGTCCCACAAGGCGAAGCCGTCGTGGTGCTTCGACGTCAGGACGTAGTACTCGGCGCCCGCGTCGGCGATCAGGTTCAGCCACGCGCGGGGGTCGAACTTCGCGGCGGTGAACATCGGGATGAAGTCGTCGTAGGCGAAGTTCTCGCCGTACTTTTCTCGGTGGTAGGCGTAGGTCGCGCCGTTCGGGTCCTGCTGGTTCTGCCAGTACCACTCGGCGTACTGCTGACCGACCGGCGCCCACGCGGGCACGGCGTAGACGCCCCAGTGGATGAAGATGCCGAACTTGCTGTCGGTGAACCAGTAGGGCGCGCGGTGCGTCGAGAGTGACGCGTCGGTCGGCCGGAAGTCCGGGATCCCGAGGGTGATCGGGACCTGCTGGGTGGCGAGGGTCCCCCGGCCGGCCGTGACGCGGACCTGGCCGTTCGTCGTGGTTCCGGGCGGCACGGACGCGTTCGGCGCGATCCCGAGCCGCACGGTCGCCTGCTCCCCCGGCGCCAGCGCGCGCAGGGCCGCCGGCACGGTCGTCCGGCCGCCGGGGACGTCGACGGTGACGCTCACCCGGTCACCGGCGCCGAGCCACACGGTGCCGGCGTTGACGATGGTCGCCTCGGCGGCCTGCGGACCGCCGTCGGACAGCAGGTTCGCCGTCGAACGGCTGTCGAGGACGAGCGCCGAGCGGCCCACGGCCACCGGCTGCAGGGTCAGCGCGAAGACGTGCAGGCTGGAGACGTTCGGCGCCGGGTTCGCCGTGGCGGGCAGGGTCAGGGCGACGGCCTCACGGGCCGGGTCGACCCAGACCTGGCCGGTGGCCAGGGAAACCGGGTTGTTGTCGACGACGCCGCCGGGCGCGTACCGGAACGGCGAGACGAGCGCGCCGGTGCCGGTGTACCAGTCCGGGCCGGAGAGGGAGCCGGTGCTGGTGCTGCCGTCGGCGTAGTGCACGGTGGCCGTGCCGCCGGTGCTGCCGTAGCTGGCCGCGACCAGGAAGTAGACGACGAAGTAGCGGCCCTTCGGCAGGTCGATCTTCTGACCGGTGGCGGCGATGTTGTTCTTCGCGCCGGCGGCCGCGGACCCGAGCGTGAACGGGACGCCGCCGACGGTGGCGGTCTGCCCGGCGGGCAGGTGCTCGGCCGGGAAGGTGTAGCCGGACCCGTCGAAGTCGCCACCGGTGGCGGAGGCGCTGTCGATGCCGTCGTTGGTGAACCACGCGTCGAGCGCGACGGGCACGGGCGGCGGGGGCGGGACGATCGGGGTGCCGGGACCGTCCGGAGCGGCGTCCACGGGCACGGCGGCGGCGGCCGGACCGAGGCCGGCGGCGCCGAGGGCCACGGCACCACCGAGCGCGATGCCGAGGGCTTGCCGGCGGGGGAAGGTCGTCACTGAACCTCCAGGGATCGGATGACTACGGCGGAAGGACGACAGAGTGCAGCCTTTGTTGGCTGTTCTGTCGTTGGCGGGGCTGATTCATCCGATGACTGACCCTGCTCGCTGGGCCAGTCGGTGTCAAGAGGCGATCGAAGTGAACCTCGCTCACATCCGGCGCGTAGTCCTCAGTACGAGCTGCAGCACTCGCCGCCAGAACCCAGCCGCGCACCGAAAGGCCAAACCGATGTCCACCCCACAGAACGCGCTGAGCCGCCGCGCGATCGCCATGCTCAAGGCGGTCCGCGACGGGCGCGCCGAGCTCCGCTGCAGCTGTGAACCCGACCTCCGCGTGGACGGGTTGCCGTGCTGCGACCAGAACACCGCCCACGACCTGGCTCGCGCCGGGTTGATCCGGGCGGCCGGGACACCGTCGCCGGGCCAGTGGGCCACGGCCGAGCTGACTGATGCCGGGCACCGTGTTTTGGGTGGCGGTTTTCCGGCCGCCGCTTGAGTTTTCGTGGATGGCCCGGCTTGCGAGCCGGGCCATCGGCCTGTGCGGGCCCGGTTTTTCGAGGCAGGGCGACCTCGGCCGCGCATCGGGGCCGCCGCCGCCGATTCCGGCCACCCGCGCACCGCCGGCCACTCCGCACCGCGAGCTCGGCTACTCGAGGCTGCCCCACGCCCGCCCGCGTGCGGGCGCGAGGCCGCCATCCGCCACCCCGCACTGCGGGCCGGATACCGGCGCCCGCTGCCTGCCGACGCCGCACCGCCGGGTCGGCTGCTCGTCACGAGCCCGGCACGAGCGCCGGCACCCCTCCTCCCGCCCCCGACCTGCGCATACCGCGATTCCCGGCCAAATCACCCCACCCGCTGAACCGCCCCGCACCACCGGCCGTGCTCTGGGTGAGGGCGTCTCGCACACGCCCTCCGGGGTTGCCACGACGCAACGATCCGGGCCAGCCTCCGCCCGATCGGGATCCGGGCACTCCGGCGAGCGGCCGTCGCGGCAACGGCCACCTCGCGCGGGCCCGTCCGGCATCCCCAGAATCCCGGACGGGCCCGCTCCCACGCTGTCCGAGATTTTGTCCGGTTCGCTCACCTGATCAGCGGTCCCCGGTCCGGAGCAGCCGCGACACTGTGAGTACATGCGACGCTTCCTGGCCGTGAGCGCGGCGATCCTGGCGGGGTTCGGCATCCTCACGACGTCCGGCAGCGCGAATCCGGAAAGCGCTCTCCCCGCAGCCACCGAGCACGCCGTCAACGGCTGGGTCGGCACCTGGGCCGCCGCGCCCGCGGCCGCCGTCGCCAACACCCCCGACGGCTATCCCGGCTTCTCGATCCGCAACGTCGTGCACTCCAGCGCCGGCGGCGGCCGCGCGCGCGTCCACCTCTCGAACGCCTTCGGCGCCGCTCCCCTGACCTTCGGGCACGTCACCATCGCGGTGCAGGCCACCGGTCCCGACGCCGTCCCCGGCACCCTGCGCGAGCTGACCTTCGGCGGCGCGCCGAGCGTCGTCGTCCCCGCCGGTGCCGAAGCGCTCAGCGACCCCGTCGCCACCCGGATCCCGGCGGACGCCAACCTGCTCGTCACGACCTACGTGCCCACGAAGTCCGGCCCGGTCACCTATCACCCGGCCGCGTCGCAGACTTCCTACTTCACCCGCGCGGGCGACTTCGCCGGCAGCGAGGCGGGCGCGCCCTACACCGAGCAAACCTCCGTGTGGCACTACGTTTCCGGCGTCGACGTCCAAGGCGGTGCCGAAGCCTCGATCGTGACGCTCGGCGACTCGATCACCGACGGCGTCGGCTCGGTCGCCGGCGCCAACCACCGCTGGCCGGACTACCTCGCCGACCGGCTGCACGGCCGCTTCGGCGTGCTCAACGCCGGCATCAGCGCCAACCGGCTGCTGCTCGACGTCCCCGGGTCCGGCGCGGGCCAGAACGCCTTGTCCCGCTTCGACCGCGACGTCTTGAGCGTCGGCGGCGTCCGGACGCTCATCGTGCTGGAGGGCATCAACGACATCCAGCAGGACCCGCACCAGACCGACCCCGGCGCGATCACCTCGGCCTACCGCCAGCTGGTGACGCAGGCGCACGCCCGCGGCATCCGGGTCCTCGGCGGCACGCTCACGCCGTTCAAGGGCTGGCGCGTCTACGACGAAACCCTCGAAGCGACCCGCACAGCGGTGAACACGTTCATCCGCACCAGCGGGGTGTTCGACGGCGTCGTCGACTTCGACGCCGCCGTCCGCGACCCCGCCGACCCGCTCCGGATGCTGCCGGCCTACGACTCCGGCGACCACCTGCACCCCGGCGACGCGGGCTACGAGCGGATGGCCGCCGCGGTCCGGCTAGACCGGCTCTGAGCGCGGGATGAACAGCACCGCCACCAGGCTCAGCAGGGCCACCGCCACGAGGTAGAGCGACACCGAGAACGAGGTGCCCGTGACCGCCTGCAGCTTCGTCGCGATCAACGGCGCGAAGGCACCGCCCAGAACCGCGCCCACCGCGTAGGAGAACGACGCGCCGCTGTAGCGGTACCGCGGCTCGAACAGCTCCGCGAACAACGCCGACTGCGGCCCGTACGTCGCGCCCAGCCCGATGTTCAGCACCACCACCGCCACGATCAGCCAGACCGCGGCTTTGGTGTCCACCAGCAGGAAGAACGGGATCGGCCAGACGACCAGCAGCACCGACCCGGCCAGGTACACCGGTTTGCGGCCGATGCGGTCCGACCACGCCGCCGTGACGAGGATGCTCACCAGCCACGTCACGCTGCCGACGATCACCACCACCAGCAGCGTGGTGCGGTCGATCTTCAGCACCGACGTGCCGTAGGACAGCAGATACGCCAGGAAGATGTAGCCGATCGCGGTGTTGGCGATGAAACTGCCCGTCGCCACCAGCACCGAGCGCGGCCGCTCGCGGAAGACGTCGACCATCGGCCGGCGGCTGCGCGCCCCTTCCTCGCGCAGCCGCGCGAACACCGGCGACTCCTCGATCCGCAGCCGGATCACCAGGCCGACGCCGACGAGCACGATGCTCGCCAGGAACGGCACCCGCCAGCCCCACGCCGCGAACTGCGCGTCGGTCAGCGACCGGCCGAGGATGAAGAACAGCAGCTGCGCCAGGATCAGCCCGGCCGGGACGCCGATCTGAGAGAAGGCGCCGTACCGCCCGCGCCGGCCCTCCGGCGCGTGCTCGACCGCCATCAGCGCCGCGCCGCCCCACTCGCCGCCCGCGCTCAACCCCTGCAGCAGCCGCAGGACGAGCAGCAGGATCGGCGCCCAGACGCCGATCGCGGAGTACGTCGGCAGCAGGCCGACGCCGACCGTGGCGACCCCCATCAGGAGCAGCGACAGCACGAGCATCGCCTTGCGGCCCACGCGGTCGCCGAAGTGGCCCCACAGGATCCCGCCGACCGGGCGGGCCAGGAACCCGACGCCGAGCGTCGCGAACGCGGCGAGCGTGCCGGACGCGGGCGAGAGCGTGGTGAAGAAGAGCTTGCCGAACACGAGCGCCGTCGCCGTGCTGTAGATGAAGTAGTCGTACCACTCGATGGTGGTCCCGATCGCGCTGGCCACGGCGACTCGCCGCAGCTGTCGTGCCGCGACCGGGGTGCTCACGAGCCGGCCAGCGCGGGGACGAGGTCTTCGGCCAGCAGGTCCATCAGCAGCCCGTCGTGCCAGCTGCCGTCCGGACCGCGTTCGTACGCGCGCATCCGGCCGACCGGCTGGAAGCCCAGCGACTGGTACAGCTGGATCGCGGACTTGTTGTCCGCCGCGGGGTCGATCACCAGCCGGTGGTGCCCCCGGACGGTGAACAGGTGCTCGGCCAGCGTCCGGATCGCGTCCGTTCCGAGGCCGCGGCCCTGCCAGTCCGGGTGGATCGCGATGTCGATGCCGGCGTGCCGGTACTGCGGATCGGCCTCCTCGAAGGCCAGCTCGATGCCCACGACGACGTCATCGTGCTCGACGGCGTAGGTCGTGGTGCCCTCGTCGGGGTCCAGTAGGTAGGACACTTGGTCGGCCACCGGCTCTTCGGCGTCCGCCCACCAGCGGGCGATGTCCGGGTGCGACAGGATCTCCTCGAACCGGGCGGCGTCCGCGGCTGCGGCGGGGCGCAGGCGGACGCGGCTTCCGGGGATCAGACCGGTCATCGGATCAGTGTCGACCCCGGAAGCCGTCCTTGTCGAGCGGTCGTTCAGCCGCTCGTCACCAGGGGTTGTTGTCCTGCTCGTCCGGATCGGCCCCGGTCCCGCGGCGCGGCGGGGTCGCCGGCCCCGGAGACGTCCCCGACGCCGGCGGCGTCGCGGCCCCGCCGGACGGCGCCGGCGGGGTGGGCGGCGGCTCGGCGGCCGGCGGCTCGTCGGGCTCGTCCGGGTCGGGGAAGCGGCCGCGGAGGTTGTCCAGCAGCAGCGTCCGGGTCTCGCGGTCCTCGTCGCCGAGCTGCTCGGACATCACCCCGGCCACCTTCTCGGCGATGCCGGACTGCGCCCGCCGCATGGTGGTCAGGATGGCCCGGGACAGCTCGTCGAGCGGGAAGGACTTGACCTTGTTGCTGAACGTCAGGTCGGTGACGGTGCCGTCCGCGCCGACGGTGACGCTGACGGCGCCGTCGCTGGTGCTGGCGGTCAGCCGCAGCCGTTCGGTTTCCTCCTGCGCCGCCTGGTAGCGCTCGGCCTTCGCCGCGAACCCGGCCGCCCAGTCGTCCATCCGGCGGATCGCCTCGTCCGGGTCCCGGATCAGGTCGCCGAGGCCGTTGTTGTTCGGGGACGTCATGCCTGCGCCCTCGATTCCGCCGTGCGCGGCGACGCGGCGAGCTGCCGCTCGAACGGCTGGGCGTTGGCCTCTTCCCCGTCGCGGTAGGACTGCGCGGCCGTCTTGACGTTGTCCGCGAGCCCGCGGACGCCTTCCGCCGACGCGCCGAGCGCTTCCTTCGCCTTCTCCCCCGTCGGCCGGATGATCGGCGGCAGGAACGCGCACAGCAGCCCGTAGGCGTGGTCCGACATCGCCGAGTCCGCCGCGGCGGACGCCGTGTCGAGCCGGTCGATCAGGCTCTCCACGTGGCTCGCGTGCGCGACCAGCTCGTCCGGTTCGACCTCGAAGCCCGCGGCCGTCATGCGTTCACTTCCAATCCTGGTTCTTCCAGTCACCGATCACCGGCGGCGCGACCGCCTGCTCGCCCGCGAAGAAGTTCGGGTCGTCGCTCTCGAGGTAATCGGCCGACTTGTGTTCCTTGTCGTCGTCCTTCTTGCCGCCGCGGGCACCGGCACCCATGCCGCCCATGCCCGGGCTGCCCGCGGCGCCGGACTTGCCCGCCAGGCCCGCGTTGCGCGCCGCCGCGGCTTCGGCCTCCGCGGCCGCGCCGGACGCGGCACCACCGGCCAGGTTGCCCGCGCCCGTGCCGCGCACGCCACCGCCGACGCCACCCGCGCCACCGCCGCCGATCCCGCCGAGGGAGCCGCCGCCGGTCCCGCCGCCGATGCCGCCGAGCCGGCTCGCGATGCTCTCGCCGTTGATCCCGCCGCCGCGGCCGATGGTCGGCATCTTGCCGCCACCCGGGATGCCGCTGTTCGGAATACCGCCGGGGCCGGTACCGGTGGGCAGCCCGGTGATCGGGTCGATGCCCGGCGGGGTGAACCCGGGGATCGGGCTGCCGCCGCGGACCCCGCCGCCCCCGCCCGAGACGTCCAGGATGTTAGGGATCGACGGCGGGGTGTAGCCCGTGCCGCCGGTGCCACCGGTGTTCCCGCCGATCCCGGACGGGGTGAAGCCGGACGACGTCGTCGAGTCGTCGAAGCCCGGCACCGACGAGCCGGGGATGCCGGAGCCGGTGAAGCTGCCGCCGGGGATTTCGGGGATGCCGGCACCCGAGAAGCCCGAGCCACCGGCACCGCCGCCACCGCTGGCGGCCGGGATGCCGGCCCCGGAGAAGCCCGAGCCGCCGGCACCGCTGCCGCTGCCGCCACCGGGGATGCCGGAGCCCGAGAAGCCGGACCCGCCCGCACCCGAACCGTCGCCGGGGATGCCGCTGCCGGAGAAGCCGGAGCCGCCCGCGCCCCCGCCGGGGATGCCCGCGCCGCTGCCGCCGGGGCCGCCCGCGCCGCCGAGCCCGGCGGCGTCGAGCTCCGCTTGGGTCCGGCCCGCGGTCGTGGGGTCGAGCGCCGGGTCCATCGCCGTGCGCGCCATCAGCGGCTGGGCGCCGCTCGTGCCCGCGCCGCCGGCCGCGGTGCCCATCGTGCGCGCCGACGCGGTGGCGGTCGGGAGCTTCGGCGGGGCCGGGAACCGCGGCGTCGCGACCGCGGCGCCGATGGTCTCGTCGTACTGGCTCATGATCTGCGCGGCGTGGTCCCGCGCGGCCGTCTGGGCGCGGTAGGTCTGCATGGCCTCGCCGGCGGCCGCGGCGTACTGCACCGGGTCCGTCATGGCCATCAGCTTCTGGTTGGTCGCCTGCAGGTCGAACTGCACCGGCGGGTTCGCGACCATCTGCCGCTGGGTCTCGTTCAGCGCCTGGGAGTGGATCTCCTGCTGGCGCCCGGCGAGCGTCGCGCCCTGCGCGGTCGCGCCGAGCCACTTGCCGACGCCGGCGAGGTGCTCGCGGACGGCGTCACCGGCGTCGCCCTGCCAGTTGCTGGTGCTCGCGTTGATCGCGTCGCCGAGGGTCTTCTGGTGGGTGCCGAGGTCGTTGCCGACGCTCACCCACTCCTCCGACGTCTCCGCGACGGTCGCCGGGTTGGCGTCCTGGGTGATGGCGTCGTTCATCTGCTCGTGGCTGGCGTTGGCCCAGAGCGTCTTCGGGGCGCCGCCGTTCTCACGCATGGTGAGACCCTCGTCGAGGCCGTGCTTGGCGTTGTCGAGGTGCTGCTGGTACAGCTCCTGGATCTTCTTGTCGCGCAGCACCGGGTCGACGGCGGGGCCGAGCCAGCCGGCCCGGATCTCGTCGTCGATCTGCTGGGTGGCCATCTCGCGGATCTCGTCACCCGAGGGGGTGTTGTCCGTCTTCAGCGGCCCGACGTAGTACTTCGACGACGAATCGGCCGTCACGTCGTAGAGCGGACTGTGCTTGTCGTAGTCCGGCGACGACGGGTCCGAGACGGACTCGGCGGTGGGTGCCACGGTCTCCCTCAGCTCTGGTCGGCGGTCGGGAGCGAGGTCAGCGTCGCGCGCGTGGTCTCTTCCCGGGACTTGTAGTTCTTCTTGGCCAGCTTGATGGCCTCGATGTAGGTGGGGAACTCCTGGCGCGCCGCCTGCAGCTGGGTGACCAGGCCGTTCTCGTCGGCGGCGGTGCTCACCATGTGCGCGGAGACCCACTGGCCGGTCGCGGTCCGGCTCATCGCCGGCGCGTCGTGCAGCCGCTGCAGGTTCGCCCAGCGCTGCTCGAGCGACTCGAGCACGCCTTCCAGGGCCTCGATCAGCTGGTTGCCCGTGGTGTCGTCGATGGCGAAGCCGCCGGTCTGCGCGAGCCGCTTCAGCTGGGCGCCGGCGAGCCCGACCCGGACCGCCGCCATCGCCTTCTGGGCGGGGTCGGTCGTGGCCTGCATCTGCGCCGTCGCCTGGAGAGCCTGGGCCACCGCCTGGGTCTCTTCCGTCATCAGGACTGTTCCCTTTCCGGTCAGTACACCGCGGCGATGGCGTCGCGGATCGCGCGGGCGAGGTCGGCCCGCCCGGCCGGTACGTACTCGGCGGTCAGCTCGCCGGCCTCGCCGGTCGTGGTGCGCACCAGGTAGCGGCCGTCGGCGGTGTCCAGCCAGCTCAGCGGGTCGCCCGCGAGCCGCTCGCCGCGCCGGCCCTGGGCGGTGACGGCGATGTGGCCGCCGCCGAGCCGCGGTTCGGCGAGCACGCGTTCGAGCACCGCGACGTCCGACGGCTTCGGCGCCGGCGGCCGGCGGCCCGGCCGCACCACGGCCTTGACCTCGATCATGCCGAAGGCGTCGGTCTCTTCCTCGTCGAATTCGGCGTCCGCGATCCGCTTCGCCGTCATGGCCGAGACCTCGCGGCCGGCCGCCCGGTGCACGACGTGCCTGCCGGTGGTCGCGGCCGGGGCGGGCGGCAGGACGCCGGTGACGACCTCGACCAGCTCCTCGTCGGCGAACAGCGAGAACAGCAGGTCGTCGCTGTCCGGGGCCTGGGTGATCCCGAGCGCCTGGGCGCCGTCGGTGACCACGAGCACGGCGACGTCGGCGCCGAGGCCGTCGATCCCGCTGACCGCAACCGAAACCCGTGGCTCGGCCAGCAGCTCGAACGCCGTCCGCACCCCCGGGTGCAGTTCGCCCGACACCGAAAGCCGTCGCTCCTCGAGCGCGTCGTACACCTGGCGCGCGACCCGCACGAACCGCACCGGGTCCGCTGGGAGGTTGCCCGCGCGCAACGGGTAGCGCCGGATGTCGCCGCCGGTCGCCTGACCGACGACGAGGGCTTCGACGACCTCGAGGACGAACTCGAACCTGTCCGCCATTTCCCCTCGCTGCATTCGTTCGTCAAACCCTCAAGCAACTTTCCTGCCGAAGGTTAGCAGTGCCCGGGAACCCCGCGTCGGCGCCGCCACGCGGGTGCCCGAAAGACCACGATCCCCGGCCTGTGCGGGCAAAGCGCGCTAGGTGATCACGTCACCCGATGCGGTGCTGGTGCACGCGCAGCTGGAGGGTGACGAGATCGAGCAGCGGCGTCGCAACGCCCAGCTCACGGGCACGCGCGGTGAGATCGCCGAAGATCTGCTCCCCCTCGACCGGGTGACCGCCGAGCAGGTCGCGGTACAGCGAAGATCCCCCCATCGCGGGGTCGGTGACGGTCTTCCGGGTGGCCGCGAGGTCGGCGGCGGGCACGGGGTACCCGGCGGCCGCGGCGACGGCGGCCGCTTCGGCCACGACGGCTTCGGCGAACTCCGCGCCACCGGGGACGGCGACGACGTCGCCGATGGTGCCGCGCATCAGGCTGTTCACGGCGCCGATCGCGGCGATGAACACCCATTTCGCCCACATCGACTCGGTGATCCGCTCGTCGAGGGTGGCGCTGAAGCCGGCGTCGTTCAGAGCGGCGTGGACGTCGGCGAGCTTTTCGGGCGCTTCGGCTCGGGCGCCGTAGGCCAGGCTCTGCAACGGGCCGAGCCGCCGGATGGCACCGTCGTCGTCGACGGTCGTCTGCACCTTGGCGACGCCGCCGAGCACGGTGTCCGCGCCGAAGCGCTTGTCGAGGGCGTCGATGTGCGCGAGCCCGTTGAGGAACGGCAGGATCAGCGTGCCGGGGCCGACGGCGGGGGCGAAATCGTCGATGGCCGAGGCCAGCCCGGTCGCTTTGACGGCGAGCAGCACGAGGTCGTAGGCGCGGTCGAGGGAACCGGTCTCGACGAGCGGCGCGTCGAGGGTGGTCTCTTCACCGAGGCCGACGATCCGCAGGCCGCGTTCCCGCAGCAGCTTCGCCCTGGCCGGCCGCACGAGGAAGGTGACGTCCCGGCCAGCCTGCAGGAGCCGTCCGCCGAAGTACCCGCCGGTCGCGCCGGCGCCCACCACGAGAATCTTCACATCGCTCACGAGTCGACGCTACGCCTGCCGCGCGGGCGGCCCGCTGTGCTCCCGGCCACAGCGTTTCCACAGCAAGACACAGCGAAACGACAGGTCGATCGGGGTGTGCCGCACGTTGAGCGGGCATGGGAAGACGGATCGGCCGGACGCTGGCGGCCGCGGGCCTGACGGCGGCCGCGCTGACGGCCGGGACGGTGGTGGCCACCGACGCCCACCGGGCGGCACCGGTGTCGCCTGCGGTAGCAACTGCGCCTGAAGACACGGCGATCAGCCCGGTGGCGTCGACGTCCGAGGCGCCGTACCCGGACTTGTCCTCGGTGGCTCGCGAGGTGAGCGACGCGGTGACGGCGGCATCGCGCGGTACGAGTGTCGGGTTCGTCCTGTACGACCGGGAGTCGGACAAGGAGCTGGCTTCGCTGGACGCGGACAGCTCGTACTACACGGCATCGCTGGTCAAGCTCCTGATCGCGATCGACGAGGTGCACGCGGACGGGACGTGGGCGTTGCCGGACGCGGACGCGGTGGAGGACCTGACGGACATGCTGGAGGGAAGCAACGACGCGATCGCCTCGGAGTTTTGGGAGCGCAACGGCGGCAACGCGATAGTGACCCGAACGGCGGCGTTGATCGGCCTTACGCACACAACGCCGCCGACGGACCCGACGCAGTGGGGAATGGCCCGGACGAGCGCGTCGGACGTGGTGGCGACGTACGAGTATTTGCTGGACGTGATCCCGGACGAGGTGGCGGCCCCGTTGCTGGCGGCGTTGGCCGGAGCGCGCAACCCGGCGGACGACGGGTGGGATCAGTACTTCGGGATTCCGGACGGGTTGGCGGGGCGGTCTTGGCAGATCAAGCAGGGGTGGATGATCTTGCGGAACGCCCTGGTGTTGAACACGACCGGGGTGGTGAGCGGGAGGTATGTGGTCGTGTTGCTGACGCAGCAGCCGGCGGTGAGTTCGGCGAAGGGCCGGGCGGCGGTGACGGCGGGGATCAAGACGCTGGGGCCGCTGTTGACCCAGCTGGACGCGACGTGACTTGACGGCGGGTTAGGCCTTCCGGACGCCAGGCCGCTCGACACAAGCGACCTGGCGACCCCGCGGCGTGCAATGCTCAACCACGAGACCCCGCACCGACAGAACGGGCCCGATCGATATCAGGACCCCGATACAACCGCTCGGGAATCCGGGCCAAAGTAGACGGATGAACCTGCGGCCCCAAACCATAAAGCTTCTGAAAGCTCATGATCAACGGTCGCCAAGCGTCGGGGTCGATGTGGTCGGGACTGCCGGGAACCCGGATCGAGTCATGCACGAAAACCCGTTGAACCCGAACCTCGATGGCCACAATCCCCCCGCGCTGCGAAGGATCCTCGTCGGCGATCGGATGCACGGCCTCGACAACGGCCTCCATGGCAACCGGGCACTCGGCAACCCGAGGCGGCGAAACGGTCTCGGAAGCAACAGAAGTCAAGCCGGCACGGGAAAACTTGTCCGCGACGTGGAAGTATCCCCGCTTCACCTTCCCAGGCGGAACCGGATCGGAACCCGTCGTCAAAGCCAGCCGATCGACAGCCGCGGCCAAGTCGTCCGAAGGTAGATTCAGTACGCATTCGCGCGTACGCAACAGGTTCTGGGTGGTCTTGGACCGAGCGCCAAGCCCGAGCATCGCCCGCCACCCGAGCCAGAACGCCGATGACATCGGCGCCAGATTGGCCGAACCGTCCTCGTTGTCGCTGGAGATCAAGACGACCGGGGTACCGAAGTACAGGATTCCGGGCTCGATGGGCGTGTGCGCAGAAGTGTTCACGCCTCGATCCTGCCCAAGGCGCGAAAGCCGGGCTGGCGGGAATCGGCCGTCGCGATCACCGGCGCCGCGAACAGGCGGCGCCGGTGATCGACGGACGTCAGCCGGCCGTAGTCAACGCACGACGGGTCAGCACCCGCGCCAAGTGGCGGCGGTACTCCGCCGTCGCGTGGGGCTCGTCGGGCGGGTTCGTGTCCGCGGCCGCCTGCGAAGCCGCGTCCGCGATGGACTCCCCCGCCGCCAGCGCCTGCTCCGTGGCCGTCGCCCGCAGTGGGACTCCGCCCATGTTCACCAAGCCGACGCGGCCGCCGACGACCGCTACCCCGACCATCGCCCAGTCGATCGCGCGCCGGGTGAACTTCTCGAAGCCCCAGCCCATTCCCGTCTGACGCGGCAGCCGGACCTCGATCAGCAGCTCGTCCGGCTCCAACGGCGTCGTGAACGGGCCGAGGAAGAACTCCGACGCGGGGATCCGGCGCTCCCCCGAAGGGCCGCGGGCGACCAGGACCGCGTCCGATGCCAGGACCGCCGCCGGCAGGTCCGCCGCCGAGTCCGCGTGCACCAGCGAGCCGCCGATCGTCCCGCGGTGGCGGACCTGGCGGTCGCCCACCGATCCCGACACGTGCGCCAGCAACGGCGCGTGCTCCAGCAGCACCGGGTCCCGGACGAGGTCGCTGTAGCGGGACAACGCGCCGATCACGACGTCGTCGCCGTCCAAGCGGACGTAGCGCAGCTCGTCGATCGGGCCGATGTCGATCAGGTACTCCGGGGCCGCCAGCCGCAGTTTCATCAACGGCAGCAACGAATGCCCGCCCGCCAGCACCTTGGCGTCGTCGCCCAGAGAAGCCATCCGGGACAGCGCTTCGTCCACTGTGGACACACGCTCGTAGGAGAACGAAGCCGGGATCACCGGTCCACCTCCTGACCCGACGCGTCGATCACGGCGCTGACGATGTTGTGGTACCCCGTGCAGCGGCACAGGTTTCCCTCGAGCCCCGCGCGCACCTCGTCGCGCGTCGGCTTCGGGTTGTCCGCCAGCAGCGACACCGAAGCCATGATCATGCCCGGCGTGCAGAACCCGCACTGCAGCCCGTGCTGGTCACGGAACGCGCGTTGCACCGGGTGCAGTGAACCGTCCGAAGAGGACAGTCCCTCGACGGTCGTGACGGCGTGGCCGTCGGCCTGCGCGGCCAGCACCGTGCAGGACTTGACCGACTCGCCGTCGAGCAGCACCGTGCAGGCGCCGCAGGACGTCGTGTCGCAGCCGATGTTCGTGCCGGTGAGCCCGGCGGTGTCGCGCAGGAAGTGCACCAGCAGCGTCCGGTCCGGCACCTCCTCGGCCACCGGGCGCCCGTTGACCTCGATCGAAACCTTCACCGCGCGTTTCCCTTCGAAAGTGCGGCCCAGACCCGGATCGGGGTCGTGGGCATGTCCAGGTGCCGGACCCCGCGGGACGACAGGGCGTCCACCACGGCGTTGTGCACCGCCGGCGTCGAACCGATCGTCGCGGCTTCGCCGATCCCCTTGACGCCCAACAGGTTCCGGTCCGTCGGGGTGGCCATGTCGACCAGCTCGAAGTCCGGCAGCTCCACTGCGGTGACGAACGAGTAGTCCGCCAGCGTCGCGGTCGTCGGGTTGCCGTCTTCGTCGTAGGTGACGACCTCCATGAGCGCCTGCGCGGCACCCTGGCCGAGCCCGCCGTGGCGCTGGCCGCGGAAGGTCAGCGGGTTGACGATCGGGCCGGCGTCGTCGACGGCGATGATGCGCCGCAGCTCGACCTTGCCGGTCTCGGTGTCGACCTCGACGACGGCGAGGTGCGCGCCGAACGGGAACGTCGGCTTGCCGCCGCCGAACCAGACGTCGGCGGTGAGCTTGCCCCCGCCGGCCGTTTCGGCGACCTGCGCCCAGCTGAGCACCGTGCTCGACGGCGCGCCGCGGACCTGCCAGACACCGCGCTCGGCGTCCAGCTCGAGGTCCTCCGGCGCCGCTTCGAGCAGGTCGGCGGCCAGTTCGCGGGCCTGCGCGATGACCTCGTCGGCGGCCTGCCGGATCGCCGAACCGCCCAGCTGCAGCGACCGGGAGCCGAACGTGCCGACGGCTTTGGGCACCTCGTCGGTGTCCCCGTGGCGAACGGTGATCTTCTCCAGCGGCACGCCGAGCTGGTCGGACAGGAGCATCGCCAGCGACGTCCCGAGGCCCTGCCCGTGGGGCGAACTGCCGGTCCAGGCGACGACCGAGCCGTCCGGGTGGATGTCGACGCGGCCGCTCTCGCCGCCCGCGTCACCGCCGGTGATCTCGACGTACGCGGCGATCCCGAGGCCGAGCTCGACGACGTCGCCCGCCTCGCGGCGCCGCTTCTGCTCGGCGCGCAGCTCCGCGTACCCGGCCGCCTCGAGGACCTTGTCCAGCGCCGCCGCGTACTCGCCCGTGTCGTAGGACGCGCCGGTCGGCGTCTGGTACGGGAACTCCTCGGGTCGGATGAAGTTGACGCGGCGGACTTCGGCCGGGTCCAGCCCGATTTCGGCTGCGAACACGTCCATGGCGCGCTCGAGCGCGGCCGTCGCCTCCGGCCGGCCGGCGCCGCGGTAGGCCGCGATCGGCGTCGTGTTCGTGACGACCGCGCGGCTGCGCGTCTCCACCTTCGGGAACCGGTAGACGCCGACGGCCATCAGCTCGGTCAGCGTCGGGAGGAACAGCGTCCGCGGGTAGGCGCCGGCGTCCTGGACGACGTCGAGGCGGTACGCGAGGACGGTCCCGTCGCGCCGGCCGCCGATCGTCACGGTGTTCTGCTGCGCGCGGCCGTGCGTCATCGAGGTGAGGTTCTCGCTGCGCGACTCGACCCAGCGGACGGGCCGGCCGATCTCCTTGGCGGCCCAGCCGAGGACGGTCGTCTCGGGGTCCGCGCCGATCTTCGCGCCGAAGCCGCCGCCGACGTCCGGGGCGATCACGCGCACCTTTTCTTCGCCGACGCCGAGGCTCATGGCCAGCTGCGTGCGGGCGATCTGGGCGTTCTGCGTGGAAAGCCAGGCCGTCAGGCGGCCGTCTTCGCCCCACGCGCACGACGCGCCGCGGACTTCGAGGGGCGCGGGGGCGACGCGCTGGTTCACGATCGCCTGCGTGACGACGACGTCGCAGCCGTCGAAGATCGACTCGTCGAACTCCTCGGCCCCGTTGACCTGCATGACGTTGCTGCCCGTGTCGGGGTACAGCAGCGTCTCGCCGGCCAGTGCCGCGTCGATGCTCGCGACGGCGTCGAGGGGGTCGTAGTCGATGTCGACCAGCTCGGCCGCGTCGGCCAGCTGGTAGCGCTCCTCGGTGAGGACGAGCGCGACGGGCTCGCCGACGTAGCGCACCACGCCGTCGGCCAGCCACGGTTCCTTCACCGGTCCCGCGGCGTGCGGGTCGAGGCCGAGGTCGGCGGCGGTGAACACGCCCAGCACCCCCGGTGCCGCCTTCGCCTCGCTGACGTCGATGTTTTCGATTCGCGCGTGCGCGACCGGGCTGCGCACGAACACCGCATGCGCGGCGCCGGAAAGCGCTTCCTCCCGCAGATCGTCCACGTAGGTGCCGCCCGCGGTGATCAGGTTCCGATCCTCCTGGCGGACCACCCTGGTCCCGACAATGCTCATCTGGTCTCCTGCTCGCCGATACCCCGCCGATCATGCCTTGTTTTCAGGAGAACGCCAGCACCGCGGCGAGCCCCAGGCCGGCGATGCCGATCCCGATGCGCAACGGCGTCGCCGGGAGCCGGCGGACCAGGTTCGAGCCGAGCCACGAGCCGGCGAGGGAGCCGAGGCAGACGGCGAGCGCGGCGACCCAGACGACCTTGCCGGTAAAGGCGAAGACGATCGCGGCGAGCAGGTTGGCCGAGCCGGTGACCAGGTTCTTCGCGGCGTTCGTCCGGGCCAGCGGCTGGCTCCAGACCGAGACGAGCAGCGCGAGCATGAGCACGCCGGCGGCGGCGCCGAAGTAGCCGCCGTAGACGCCGATGAAGAACGCGGCGACGGCGGTGGCCGGGCTCAGGCCGTGGTGCTCGGCGCCTTCGGCCAGCCGGCGCAGCCGCGGACCGGCGATCAGGACGATCGAGGCGCCGCCGATCAGCCACGGGACGATGGCGGTGAAGGCGTCGGACGGGGTCAGGAGCAGGACGAGCCCGCCGCCCGCACCGCCGACGGTGGTGATGACGCAGAGGGGAACGATCTGCCGCCGCTGGCCGGCGAGCTCGGGCCGGGCGCCGGCGGCGGCCCCGGCGGTGGTGCCGAGCATGGCGACGGTGTTGGTGACGTTCGCAGTGACGGGCGGCAGCCCGGCGGCGAGCAGGGCGGGGTAGGAGACGAGCGAGGCGAGCCCGGCGGTGGCCCCGGTGAGGCCGGCGCCGACGCCGGCCAGGACGAGCAGGAGGAAGGTGCCGGGGTTGGTGATCACGTTGTCATCTCAACACGGCGGGGAGGGTGGGCCGTGGTGAGCTTGCTCCCAGGGGGCGCGGGTGGCGGTGGGAGGTCCGGAATGAGTCATTCAGGTCTTCGGAGGTCCTGAATGACTCATTCAAGACGCCGGGCGGCGAGCGCGATGGGGCCGAGTGAGGTCGGGCTGCGCTGGGGGCGGGCTGGGTCGGCTCGGTTGAGCTAGTGGGGTCAGCTCGGCCGCGGTGAACTTGCTCGCACGGCACGCGGGTGGCGGCCGCGGCCGGCGGCGGAGGTCCGGAATGAGTCATTCAAGACGCCGGGCGGCGAGCGCGGTCGGGCCGAGTGGGGGCGGGCTGCGCTGGGGCGGCTGGGCCGGCTCGGGTGAACCAGCCGGGTCAGCTCGGCTGTGGTGGAGCCGGGCCGGGCCGGCTCGGGCAAGACCGGTTGGCTCGGGCGGGACCGGGCCGGCTCGAGCAAGACCGGTTGGCTCGGGCGGGGCCGGGCCGGCTCGAGCAAGACCGGTTGGCTCGGGCGGGGCCGGGCCGGCTCGAGCAAGACCGGTTGGCTCGGGCGGGGCCGGGCCGGATCGAGCAAGACCGGTTGGCTCGGGCGGGACCGGGCCGGATCGAGCAAGACCGGTTGGCACGAGCGGGACCGGGCCGGATCGAGCAAGACCGGTTGGCACGAGCGGGACCGGGCCGGATCGAGCAAGACCGGTTGGCACGAGCGGGACCGGGCCGGCTCGAGCAAGACCGGTTGGCACGAGCGGGACCGGGCCGGATCGAGCAAGACCGGTTGGCACGAGCGGGACCGGGCCGGATCGAGCAAGACCGGTTGGCACGAGCGGGACCGGGCCGGATCGAGCAAGACCGGTTGGCACGAGCGGGGCCGGGTCGAGCCGGCCGAGGTGCGTCGGAGCAGACCAGGCCGGTTCGAAGCGCAGCCCCGCTCAGCCGGTGTCCGGCAAGCGCCCCGCAGCGCCCCGGTATAGGTCGTTATACGAATTACCCCGGCCTTGTCCGAAACCGGACGGGATCCGTCGCCGGGCTTGCCCCGCCGCCGCGACGCGGCACAGAATCCGCGTTGACAAGGTTGTCATCGAGCGGAGAACCGGACCATGGCTGAGTTGAACCGACGTACCGCCCTCCTGAGCGCGGGCGGCGTCGCGGCCCTCCTCGCCTCGGGGCTGCTGCCCGGCACGGCGGCCGCCGCCGCCGAGAAGACCCTCAGTGGCCCACCCGATCCCGTCGCCGCCACCTACCTGCGCGTCCTGCTCCGGCACACCCGCTGGGCCGAACAGCAATTCGACGCGAAAGCCGGGATCTACCCCGCCAAGGACTTCACCTTCGCCGTCGTCCTCGGAAACGCCCTCCTCCTGACCCGGGACGGCTACGACGCCGCCGTCGCCGGCGTCGAAAAAGACCAGCTCAAAGCCCACACCCTCGCCACCATCAAGCACTTCGCCGCGTCGAACCTGCTCACCGGCGGCACTGAATGGGGCCGGAAGCTGTTCTTCGACACCACCTTCCAGTCCTACTTCGTGCTCGCCGCCCGTCTGTTGTGGACAGACCTCGACGACGCCACGAAACAGAACGTCGAACGCATCACCACCGAGCAAGCCGCCTACACCACCGCCCTCGGCACGAACGACGATCCGACCTCCGGCAGCTGGACGCCCAACGGGCTCAAGGGCGGCTTCCAAGGCGACACCAAACTGGAAGAGATGGGCGTCTACGCCCAATCACTCGCCCCCGCGCTCGCCTGGGCGCCGGGAGACGCCCGGGCGAAAGACTGGCGGGAAGCCTTCGGCACCTGGAGCCGCAACGAAGGTGGCCTCCCCGCCGCCGACCTCGCCAACCCGCGGCTCGTCGACGGCCACCCCGTCAACGCCAACACCGCCACCAACCTCTACGACACCTTCCTCGTCGAAAACCACGGCTCCTTCGGCCCGCACTACCAGGAAGAGCTCTGGCGCACCTCCGGCCGCAACGCGATGCACTTCCTCGCCGCCGGCACGCCGCTGCCCGAGGTCCTCACCGCGCAGCCGAACGGCGAACTCCTCTGGCGCACCATGCTCCTCATGACCAGCGACGCCGGCGAGCCGCTGATGCCGATGATCGCCGACCGCGAACACCTCTACGGCCGGGACGTCATCCCGCTCGCCTTCCGCGCCCAGGTCCTCGGCGACCGCCACGCCGCCTACGCCGAAGCCCAGCTGGCCGCGCGGCTCGAGCCCTACCAGGCCTACGCGCCCGCCGACCGGATCACCAAGTTCTCCGGCGAACCCAAGTACGAGCCCGAAGCCCGCGCCGAACTCGCCATCAGCTACCTGCTCCACGAATGGCGGGCCCAGCGAGGTCCGGTCAACCCCGTGAACAAGCAGGAGTTCGACGCCCACGCCGCCGGGGCCGCCGACTTCGGGGCCGGGCCGGGGCTGCTCGCCCACCGCTCCCCCACCGCCTGGGCGGCGACCGTCACCAAGCCCGGCTTCGTCAAGTTCGCCTGGCAGCCGCACCACGACGACTGGCTCTTCGTCCTCGGCGGCGCGAACCCGATGCTCCTGCCGGCCACGAACATCGCCGTCAAGGAACGCCACGCCACCACCTACGCACGAGTCCGCGACGGCTTCGACGGCACCGTCGGCGTCCTCCGCTTCGACACCGGGTACGCCGCTTTCGCCACCCTGCCGACCGGCGCCGCCGTGTACGCCAGCACCGGCGTCGCCGAAGGCGAAGGCGTCCTGAACGTCCACAACCTCGCCATGCCGGGCGTCCCGGGTCTCGACGGCGATCGCACCTACACCGTCGCCGAAGGCACCGTGACCAGCAAAGCGCCGACCGCCGGCGCCCGGACCGACGACCTGACGTTCGCCCCGGTCACCGCCCGGCACGTCCGGATGCTCGGCATCCAGCCGGATCCGCAGTACGGCTATTCGCTCTGGGCCTTCGAGATCCGCGACGGCGACGGCCCGGACCTCGCGCGCACCGGCACCGCGTCGGCGTCCTCGGCGAGCGCGGGCAAGGAGGCCAAGTACGCCAACGACGGCGACGCCACCACGCGCTGGGCAGTGTCCACATCGGACCGGCCGCGCGCGGACAGCTGGCTCGCCGTCGACCTCGGCGCGCCGCAGGCGATCGACCGCGTCCGGCTGAGCTGGGAGGCCGCCGCCGGGCGCAAGTACCGCGTCGAAACCTCACCGGACGGCGTGACCTGGACGCCGGTCGCCGGCTACCCGACACCCGCGCTCAGCAGCACGAAGGGCCGCCTCGACATCGACGGCCGTGCCGGGATCACCGTCACCGGCCCGAATCCGCTCACCGTCACCGGCGACCACGTCACGCTCTCCGACGGGCCGCCCGCCCCCTTCGTCGCCGAGCTGCGCCCCGGGCCCGCGCAGGCGAGCGGCCGGGTCACCACGAGCGCCGCCGCGGTCGAGGCCACCGTGACCGACGGCTTCCTGGTCCTGCTCAACCTCGCCGGCGCGGCAGCGAGCGGCACCGTGCCCCTCCCGGGAAACCGGCTCTACCGCGGCGAGCAGACCGTCACCCGGACCGGCACGCAGTTTTCCTTCGCGCTGGCCGCGGCGGAGGGCCGCATCGAACCCCCGCGGTTCACGCTGAAGGCCCCGGCCGGGGTGAAAGCGGTCGTCCGCGACGCGAGCCGCGTCGACCTCACCGCGCCGGCCGGGCTGCTGCCCCTGCTCGTCACGGTGACCCCGGCCGGCGGTCGCGCGCGGACGGTGCTGCTGCCGCCGCGCCGGACCGTGCCGGTCGTCTTCGGCGACGTCCGCCCGTACCCGCTCGCCGACCGCGCGCTCGGCCGGACCACCTTCCCCGCCGAGCCCCTGCCGCCGGGCATGTCCAGTCCCGCCGCGGCCGTCGACGACGACCCGGCGACGGCGTGGCGGCCGGGTCCGGACGGCCGGATGGTGGTCGATCTCGGGGCCGTGACGGCGGTTTCCGCGGTCGAACTGGCCTGGACCCACGGTCGCGCGCCCGCGGCGACCGTCGAACTCAGCGTCGACGGCGTCACCTACGCGACCGCGAAGTCGGGCCAGGCCCGGTATGTGGCCGTCCGGACGCACTGGCGGGCCGGCGACGCGAGCCTTTCGCGGATTTCCGTCCGGACTTGATCGATCTCGCACCGCTCGCGGTGGCCCCGAGGGCGAGTACCTTGGCAGCACAGGGCCCCCGGGAGGACGGATGCGCGTCACGATCGCCGAGGTCGCCCGCCGGGCGCGGGTGAGCAAGACGACCGTGTCGAGGGTGCTCAACAACAAGGCCGATGTGGACGCGGCGACCGCGATCCGGGTGCGCGAGGTGATCGCGGCGACCGGGTACATCCCGAGCGCCGGCGCGGTCGGGCTGGCGCGCGGCGTGACCCGCACGGTCGGGATGCTGGTGCCCGGGCTGACCTGGCCGTGGATGGGCGAGGTGCTGCAGGGCGTCGCCGACGTCGTGGAGGCCAAGGGCTACGGCCTGCTGCTGTCCACGGCCAACCGCGGCACCGAATCCCTCGAAGAGTTCTCCCGGCAGGTGTCGGCGAAGGCGTTCGACGGGCTGCTGCTCGTCGAACCGCCGGACGCGGTGCGGCACCTGCGCGTGCTGCACGACTCCGGGCTGCCGGTGGTGGTGATCGACGACCGCGGGCGGCGGCCCGCGTTCCCGTCGGTGGGCACGGACAACCGGCAGGGCGGCGCGGCCGCGGCCCGGCACCTGCTCGACACCGGCCGCACGCGGTTCGCGACCGTGACCGGGCCGCGAGACTTCGGCTGCACCACCGATCGCCTCAACGGGTTCAACGACATCGTGCGCGAAGCCGGGTTGACGCTCGATTCGCGCCTGATCATCGAAGGCGATTTCACGAGCGAAAGCGGCGAGGCCGCGATCCTCCAGCTCCTCGCCACCGGCCCGGAGTTCGACGCGGTCTTCGCGCACAACGACCTCACGGCGGCCGGGGTGCTGGCCGGACTCCGGAAGTCCGGGCGCGTGGTGCCGGCGGACGTCGCCGTGGTGGGCTTCGACGACATCCCCCTGGCCGCGCACACGCAGCCCGCGCTGACGACGATCCGCCAGCCCCTGCGGGAGATGGGCGAGACGGCGGCTCGGCAGCTGCTCGCCCGGCTGGGTGGGGCACCCCGGCCGGACGAGCCGCTGATCGTCCCGACGTCCCTGGTGATCCGCGAATCGACTCAGGTGACGGTCAACGCCGCCGACAACGGGACGTTGCGCGAGGAATCCCCGAGGTAGACGCGGTACTGGCCCGCGTTGGTCGTCCACGACCCGGTCCAGTGCGCGAGGTCCCGCGGCGTGAGCGGGAACGACACCTGCTGGCTCTGTCCCGGGTTGAGCTGCACCTTCTTGAACCCCTTCAGTTGTTTGGGCGGCTCGCCGTTCCCGCCGGGCTGACCGACGTAGAGCTGGACGACGTCGGCGCCCGCGCGGGTGCCGGTGTTGGTCACCGTCGCCGTCACGGTGGCCGTGCCGTTCGTGCCGGAAGGCGTGACGACCAGGTTCGAGAACCCGAACGTCGTGTACGACAGGCCGAAGCCGAACGGGAACAGCGGCTCGATGTTCCGGCTGTCGTACCACCGGTACCCGACGTTGAGGCCCTCGGAGTACTCGATCCGGTCGTTGGCGCCCGGGAACTGCTGGACGTTCGCCGTGGGCAGGTCGGCGATCTGCTTCGGGAAGCTGACCGGCAGCTTGCCCGACGGGTTGACGTCCCCGTAGAGCAGCGACGCGAGCGCGTTGCCGTTCTCCTGGCCCGGGTACCAGCCCTCGATCACCCCGGCGACCTTGCCCAGCCACGGCATGGTCACGGCCGACCCGGTGTTGAGCACGACGATCGTGCGCGGGTTGGCCGAGGCGACGGCATCGATGAGGTCGTTCTGCTGGTGCTGCAGGTCGATCGTGTCGAGGTCCTGGGTTTCGGACTCGCCGTAGCTGGCGAACACGATCGCGACGTCGGCCGTGCGCGCCTGCGCGACCGCCCCCGCGATGTTCGGCGTCTGGACGTGCTCCCCGGCGCCGTCCACATAGGACACGGTGACGCCGGTCCCGGCCCGCGCCTTGATGCCGTTGATCGGGTTCACCGACGCCGGCGACGGGTTGACCTTGGCGCTGCCGCCGCCGATGTTCTGCGGGTCGATGCCGTCGCCGCCGGACAACGCGATCGACTTCGTCGACGCGGTGAGCGGCAGGACGCCGGTGTTCTTGAGCAGCACCGACCCGGCCGCGGCGACGTCCCGAGCCGTGGCGACGTTCGCCGCGTTCGTCACGACCGACTGCGGATTTCCCCGCCGGGCCCGGTCGAACACGCCGAACTTGAACATCTGCGTCAGCACCCGCCGGACCATGTCGTCGACGCGGGCCTGCGTGACCTCGCCGCGCGAGACGGCGTCGAGCAGGCCTTGGCCGAAGAACGCGCCGCCGGGCATCTCCATGTCGAGCCCGCCGTTGGCCAGCTGGCGCGGACCGCCGGTCGCCGAACCCCAGTCGGAGCCGACGAACCCGCCCCAGTTGGCGTCCTGCTTGATCGCCGTGGTGAGCACGCCGCTGTTCTGGCACGCCGGGACGCCGTTGATCTGGTTGTAGGCGCACATCATCGACGCGACCTGACCCTGGCTCGCGACCTGCTGGAACGCCGGCAGGTACAGCTCGTGCAGGGTCCGGTCGTCGATGATGACGTTGTCCGACGGCGTCCCGCGCGACGCCCCGGCCTCGACGTTGTACGCGGCCGCGTGCTTGGCCTGCGCCATCACGCCCTGGCTCTGGATGCCCTGGATCGTCGCGGTCCCGGCCGCCCCGGCGAGGTACGGGTCCTCGGCGTAGGTCTCGAAGTTGCGACCCCAGCGCGGGTCGCGGACCAGGTTGATCGTCGGGCCGAGGACGACGTCGGCGCCCTTGCCCGCGAACTCCGCACCCATCGCACTGCCGTACCGGTTCAGCAGCCCGGTGTCCCAGGTCGCCGCCGCCGACACCGGCGCCGGGAACTGCGTGACGCCGTCGAGGCCGTCGCCGACCCCGGCCGGGCCGTCCTGCAGGCCGAGCGCCGGGATGCACAGCTCCGGCACGGCGTCGGTGTTGCCGATGTACGGCCCGGTCGCGCCGTTGCCGTGCAGCACCTTGATCTTCTGCTGCGCGGTCATCGCCGCCATGAGCTGGTTGACGCGGTCGGCGACCGGCGCGGTGGACCCCACCCACGGGCAGCCACCCGGGTTGGTGGGCGTGGTCGTCGGCGGGGCGCTGTCACTCGTGTGCACCGCGAACTCCCACAGCGAGACACCCCACTGCGTCGCCCGGGCCGTGGCGTTCAGCCGGACATAACGAGCCGTGCCGGACACCGCCGGGTGCTCGGTGCCGCCCGCGCCGGTGGCCGTGGCCGCCGTCGTCCACGACGAGCCGTTGGTGGACAGCTGGATCGTGTACGCGCTGGCATACGCGGCTTCCCACGTCAGATCGACGCCGCACACCGGACGCGAACTGCCCAGATCGACTTGGATCCACTGCGGATCCGCGGCCAAGCTCGACCAGCGCGTGCCGCCGTCGCCGTCGAACGCCGCCGAAGCCGGGAAGGCGTCGGACTGGACACTGGAAGCCGAAGACGGTTGCCGCAGTGCCGCGTTCGCGCTGCCGCACGCCTGCGCGGTGCCGTCGCCGAAGACCTGGAACTCCCAGAGCGACACGCCCCACTGGGTCGCGCGCTGGGTCGTCGTCAGGCGGACGTACCGGCCGGTGCCGGACACCGGCAGCGTCTGCGTGCCGCCGGTGCCCGTCGTCGTCGAGTACACGGTGGACCATTGGCTGCCGTCGGCCGACGCCTGGAGCGTGAACGCCTTGGCGTAGGCCGCTTCCCACTGCAGCACGACCTGGTCGATCGTGTGCGACGCGCCGAGGTCGACCTGCAGCGTCTGCGGGTCGGCCGCCAGGCTCGACCACCGGGTGCCCGGGTCGCCGTCCACCGCGGCCGACGCCGGGAAGGCGGCGTTCTCGGTGGACGACGCGGTCACGGCGTGCCCCTGCGAGAGCAGCGCCGGGGCCGCCTGGGCGGTGAACAGCGGCACGGTGAGCAGGCCCACCGCGACCACCGCGCCGAGGGCGAGCCGCCTCACTGGTAGACCCGCACGTAGTCGATCACCATGTCCTGCGGGAGCACGGTCCCCGCTCCCGGCGGGCCGGGGAAGTCGCCGCCGATGGCGTTGTTGAGGATCAGGAAGAACGGGTGGTCGTAGACCCACGGCCCGCGCGTGCTCTCGACCGTCGCGCGGTTGATCGTCTCGAACGCGTTCCCGTCGACGTAAAATGTCATGTGGTTCGCGTCCCAGTCGAGACCGAACTTGTGGAAGCCGGCCGAGACGTCCTGGCCGAGGTCGAGGGGCGCACCGATGCCGCCGGCGCCGTTGTACGCGGGCGCGTGGATGGTCGAGTAGGCGAGGTTCGGCGACTTGCCGACGTGCTCCATGATGTCGATCTCGCCGCAGTTCGGCCACGGCGTGCCGCTGAAGAAGTTGGCGCCCAGCAACCAGAAGGCGGGCCACAGCCCCTGCGTGCCGGACACCTTGATGTTCGCCTCGACGTGGCCGTAGGTGAAGCTGAACTTGCCCGCGGTGTTGATCCGGCCGGAGGTGTACTGGCAGGTGCCGCTGCCGCTGATCGGGTCGACCGGGCACGCGCTGCCCGGGGTGGCTTCACGGCGGACCTGGATGACGAGGTTGCCGCGGCCGTCCTGCTTCGCGTTGTTGTTGTTCGTGTAGTACTCGAGCTCGTTGTTGACACCCGGACCGGTCTCGGCGGTCCACTTGCTCGCGTCCGGGCCGGCCCCCGCGGCGCCGTTGAACTCGTCGCTCCAGACCAGCGTGCCCGGGAAGTGCGGGGCCGGCGGGGCGGGCGGCGGCTGCGTCGGGTTGCCGCCGGTGCCGTAGACGTCGAAGCCCCACAGCGAGTAGCCGTAGCCGTTGGAGCGGGCGGTGCCGTACATCCGGACGTACCGGCCGGAACCGTTGACGGTCAGCGTCTCCTTGAAGCCCTTGCCCGTGGTGGTCGAGTAGAGCGTCGTCCAGTTCGCGTTGTCGTTCGACACCTGCAGCTGGTAGGCGACGGCGTAGGCCGGGTCCCACTGCAGGACGACCTGGTGGATCGCCGCGGGCGCGCCGAGGTCGACGGTGATCCAGCCCGGGTCGACCCAGCCGGTGGTCGCGCTGGTCGCCCAGCGCGTGGCCGGGTCGTGGTCGAACGCCTTGGCCGGGAGGCAGCCGGGGCACGCGCCGTCGTCCTGGTAGGAGGACGCCTGGCCGGACTTGCCGTAGGAGAGCAGGACGTCACCGGGCTGGGTCGTGCCGCCCCCGCCGTAGACCTGGAACTCCCACAGCGAATAGCCGTACTGCGTGGCCCGCTGGGTACCGGTCAGCCGGACGTACCGGCCGCTTCCGGTGACGTTCAGGGTCTGGGTGCCGCCGGTCGCGGTGGTGGTCGAGTAGAGGGTGCTCCAGGTGGCGCCGTCGGCGGAGGCCTGGACCGTGAACGCCTTGGCGTAGGCGGCTTCCCAGTTCAGCACGACCTGCGAGAGCTGCTGGGTGGAGCCGAGGTCGACCTGCAGGTACTGCGGGTCGCTGAACCCGCTGGACCAGCGGGTGCCGGGGTCGCCGTCGACGGCGGCGGACGCCGGGAAGGCGGCGGACTCGGTCGAGGACGCCGTCACCGGGCGGCCTTGGGAGAGCAGGACGGGCGCGGCTTGCGCCACCGGTGCGGTGAGCAGGGCGGCCAAGGTCAGGGCGAGGACGGCGAGAATCCTCGGCGTGCGGCGTTGCATGGGCACCTCCACGGCGAACCGGCGCCGGAGCGGCCTTGCCCCGGCGCGGATCGGCTCACGTGGTCGCCGGCGCGGGTGTGGGTCCCGGCCGTCGGCACGCTCTTACTTCAGGATATAAATAAAGAGCCGTAAAATGTCAACTTCCCTGCGCCGGATGGTCGTGGACCACGCCGGGCACTGGTCCGGGCGAGGAGAATCCGCGCCGGAGCCTTGACTCCGCCGAACCCGGCGCTGTTAACTGCGATCTCACCGACGGAACCGGTTCCGTGACCGCCACCGGGGCAGTTCCGCCGCGACACGCACCCTTCGGGCTGACTGGTTCGCGCTCCTCGCACCACCCGGTACCGCTCCTCCGGCTCACGGCGCCGGGCGGGTGCCCGGACGCGGACCCGCCGCACCACCCGACGCCGGCGCGAGCTGTGGGGCTCGCCCGGCTCGTTTCGCACGTACTCCCCCGATCAGCAGGCAGGCCGATGAGATCAACGACGTTCTCCCCCGTTCACCGTCTCCTCGTCATCGCGACCACCTTCGTCACCGCGGTCACCACCGCGGCGGTGGTCGGCTCCGCGCCGGCGCAGGCCGCCGCGTGCGGCACGGCGAACCTCGCGCAGGGCCACCCCGCGACCGCGTCCTCGACCGAGAACGGCGGGACGCCCGCGTCCGCCGCGGTCGACGGCAACACCGGGACGCGCTGGTCCAGCGCGTTCAGCGACCCGCAGTGGCTGCAGGTCGACCTGGGTTCCGCGCAGCAGCTCTGCGACGTGGCGCTCACCTGGGAAGCCGCGTACGCGAAAGCGTTCTCCGTGCAGCTGTCCTCGGACGCGAACACCTGGACGACCGCGTACTCGACGACCACCGGGGCCGGCGGCACGCAGACCGTGCCGCTCACCGGGACCGCGCGCTACCTGCGGGTCTACGGCACCCAGCGGGCGACCGGCTACGGCTACTCCCTCTGGGAAGTCGCCGTGCACGGCACCGGCGGCGGGACGACCATCCCGCCGACCGACCCGCGCAACCCGGACCTCGGGCCGAACGTGTCGGTCTTCGACCCGTCGACCCCGGCCGCGACCATCCAGAACCGGCTGACGCAGATCGCGAACCAGCAGCACACCAACCAGTTCGGCAACGAGCGCTACGCCGTGCTGTTCAAGCCGGGCAATTACAACGCCGACGTCAACCTCGGGTTCTACGAGCAGGTCGCGGGGCTGGGCCTCTCCCCGGACGACGTCAACCTCAACGGCCACGTCCGCGTCGAAGCGGACTGGCTGCAGCAGGGTGACAACCCGAACAACAAGGGCAACGCGACGCAGAACTTCTGGCGATCGGCCGAGAACCTGTCGGTGACGCTGCCGGCCGGCCAGGTCGAGCGCTGGGCCGTCGCGCAGGCCGCGCCCTACCGCCGGATGCACCTCAAGGGCAGCCAGATCCAGCTGTGGAACGGCGGCGACGGCTGGGCCAGCGGCGGCCTGATCGCCGACAGCAAGATCGACGGCGTCGCCGTTTCCGGGTCGCAGCAGCAGTTCCTGACCCGCAACAGTGAGCTGGGCGGCTGGCAGGGCGGCGTCTGGAACATGGTGTTCGTCGGGTCGACCGGCACCCCGCCGGCGTCGTTCCCGAACCCGCCGGAGACGGTCGTCGGCCAGACGCCGGTGATCCGCGAGAAGCCGTTCCTCTACGTCGACGGTTCGGGCAGCTACAACGTGTTCGTGCCGGCGCTGCGGCAGAACTCCTCGGGCACCAGCTGGGGCCACGGCGCCCCGGCCGGGCAGTCGATCTCGCTGAGCGAGTTCTACGTGGCGCACCCGTCCGACTCGGCCGCGACGCTCAACGCCGCCCTGGCGGCGGGCAAGAACCTGCTGGTGACGCCGGGTGTGTACCATCTCGACCAAGCGCTGAACGTCACGCGGCCGGACACCGTGGTGCTCGGCCTCGGCCTGGCGACGCTGCAGCCGACCAACGGCACCGCGGCGATCACGACGTCCGATGTGGACGGCGTGAAGATCGCCGGGCTGCTGATCGACGCGGGCGCGGTCAACTCACCGGTGCTCGTGCAGGTCGGCCAGCCGGGGTCGAACGCGAACCACGCGGCCGACCCGACGTCGCTGCACGACGTGTTCTTCCGGATCGGCGGCGCGGCCGTCGGGAAGGCCACGCAGACGCTGGTGGTCAACTCGAACAACGTCATCGGCGACCACATGTGGCTGTGGCGCGGCGACCATTCGAACGGCGTCGGCTGGAACGTCAACACCGCGGCCAACGGCCTGGTCGTCAACGGCGCCAACGTGACGATGTACGGCCTGTTCGTCGAGCACTACCAGCAGTACGAAGTGCTCTGGAACGGCAACGGCGGGCGGACGTACTTCTTCCAGAACGAGATGCCGTACGACCCGCCGGACCAGGGGTCCTGGTCCAGCGGCGGCGGCCGGCAGGGCTGGGCGGCGTACAAGGTGGCCGACTCGGTGACCAGCCACGAAGGCTGGGGCCTGGGCAGCTACTGCTTCTTCAACACCAACCCGTCCATTGTGGCCAGTCATTCGTTCGAGGTGCCGAACAACGGCGGGGTCCGGTTCCACAACCTCGTTTCGGTGTCACTCGGTGGCGTCGGCACGATCGCGCACGTCATCAACGACTCGGGTGACGCCGCGAACACCGCGCACCAGGTGAGCCCGCTGGTCGCCTACCCGTAACACCTCGGCGACGTACGCGTCCGGGCGGACCAGCCAGGCTTCGCCCGGACGCGCACCGAGCGCTCCGCCCACCGGGATCCGCGCCGACCGCAGCCCCTCGGCCCGCACGCCCGGGGTGGTCAGGAGCAGGAACCCCTGCCGGGCCAGATCGCGCAACCGTCCACTCGGGACGGTGACGTCCGGCAGCAGCACACCGGGTCCCGGCGGCGGGACCGCCCCGCGCGGCGGCCGTCCGGCGAACGGCCGCGTCGGATCGGGCGTGGTCAACGGCGAATCGACGTACCAGAACGGTTCCGCCAGCCGGCCCGAGTCGACCTGCTCGCACGCGGCCGGGTCGTGCGCCGCGCGCGTGAGGACGTCCAGCCGGCGGCGGTGCTGCTCTTCGTCCTGGGGCACCAGGAAGTCCATCGTGGCCGTCGTGACGGCCGCGTTCTCCACCGCCGCCGCGTGCCGCTCGGTGTGGTAGCTCTCCAGCAGCTCCTCCCCCGCGTCGCCGCGCAGCACGGCGGCCAGCTTCCAGGCCGCGTTCTCCGCGTCGGCGACGCCGGAGTTGAGGCCCCGCGCCCCGAACGGCGCGACGAGGTGCGCGCAGTCCCCGGCCAGCAGCACCCGGCCGACCCGCATCCGCGGCACCAGCCGCGTGTGGAAGCGGTACACCGAGCGCCAGAGCACCTCGTACGGCGCCGAGCCGATGATCGCGCGGATCCGCGCCTCCATCGCCCCGCCCGACTCCTCCGCCGCGAGGTCGTAGTCCTCGGGCACCTGCCAGTCGATGCGGAACCGCGAGCCCGGGCACGGGTGGATGAGCACCTGGCGGCCCGGGTTCCACGGCGGGTCGAAGTAGAACCGGCGCTCGGCCGCCCAGCCCGGGAGGTCGGCGCGGATGTCGCAGATCAGGAACAGGTCCCGGAACGACACGCCGTCGAGGTGCTGCCCGAGCGCCCGGCGCACGGTGTCGCCGCGCGCGCCCGCGCAGGCGATCGCGTAGTCGGCCTCGATCCGGCGCGGTCCGTCCGCCGTCTCGCACTCGACGACCACCCGGCCGGGCTGGGTCAGGCCGCGGACGCGGTGGCCGCGGCGGACGTCGATCAGCGGCTGCCGCTCGATCAGCTCGTCCAGGGCCTCCTCGACGCGGGACTGCGACAGGTTCACGAACGGCGGCAGCGCCGACCCGCCGTCGGGCAGCTTCAGCGAGAACAGCTCGGCGGCGCGGTGGAACGTCCGCGCGGTCGTCCACGTCAGGCCCTCCTCGGCGAGGCAGCCCGCGCCGAGCGACGCCCAGACATCCAAAGTGTCCCGTTGCTGGCAGATGGCCTTGGACCCCACGGGATCGCGCACCTCGTGCTCGTCGACGAGCACGACCGGTACACCCCAGCGCGCCAGCAGCAGCGCGGCCGTCTGGCCGACCGGGCCGCTGCCCAGGACGGCGACCCTCATCCTTGGAGCTGGTCCCAGACTTCGCGGTCGCGTTCGGCCGTCCACACCACCGGCCGTTCGACGCCGCCGAGCTCGTCCCACAGCCGGGAGACGTCGAAGGGCAGGCAGTGCTCGAAGATCGGCCAGTGGCCGTACTGGTCGTTCAGGGCCGCGTGCGTGCGCTCGAAGGCTTCCTTGAGCGTGCCGCCGGCCTCGCGGACCGCGCCGACCTCGCGGATCATCGTGTCCAGGAAGTGCCGGGTCTGCGCGATGGCGGCGTCGACGGCTTCGCGGCCGCGGCTCACCCCGCCGCGGCCGCCGATCAGCGACTCGGCGTCGAACGCGGCCACCCGGTCCAAAGTGGACGACGCCCAGTCGCGGTGGAACGCGTCGCCGGTGTAGAGCGCGGCTTCGGCTTCGACGAGGTCGCCGGCGTAGAGGATCCGCTGCCGCGGCAGCCAGGCCACGATGTCGCCTTCGGTGTGGCCGCGGCCGCAGTACTGCAGGACGAGGTCGCCGCGGTCGCCGCCGAGGTCGATCGTCAGCCGGTCGGAGAAGGTCAGCGTCGGCCAGGTCAGGCCGGGCACCGAGTCCGCGCCCTTGGCCAGTCGCGGCATCCGGCCGAACTCGCTTTCCCAGTCCTCCTTGCCGCGCTCGGCGACGAGGGCGCGGGTGTTCTCGTGCGCGACGATCACTTCGGCGTCGAACGCCGAGGCGCCGAGCACGCGCACCGCGTGGTAGTGGCTCAGCACCAGGTAGCGCACGGGTTTGTCGGTGTGCTCGCGGAGTTTCGCGAGCCACTCGCCCGCCGCGACCGGCGTGGCGAGCGCTTCGAAGCAGACGAGGAAGTCCTCGCCTTCGATGGCACCGATGTTGGGGTCGCCCTCCGCGGTCAGCGCGTAGACGCCGTCGTCCAGGACTTCGAGGGTCTGCGCTTTCTCCGCCAGGTCGGCCGAAGAGGCGAACGCTTTCTTCGTCACGGCGAGCGCTCCTTTGATCAAAGGTTTGACTACCGGCCGCGCCAGGCTAACCCGCCGGGCCGCCGCGCGGAACCCCTCGTCGCCTAACCTGGCCGCATGACCGACCGACCGGCCGAAGACCTCGACTACCTTTCGTTCGTCGACTACGCGATCGGGAAGACGAAGGCGGAGCTGCCGGACACCGACCCCGTCGCGATGCGCCTCGGCCTGACGCTGCACCGGCTGGCGGGCGCGCTGGTCTACGACTGGGAGTCGACGGTGCACCGCCCGCGCGGCCTGAGCTGGGGCGGGTTCCGGGTGCTGTTCGTGCTGTGGCTGGCCGGCCCGCTCGAGTCCCGCCACGCGGCGCGCCTGGCCGGGATGAGCCGCGCGGCGGTGTCGGCGCTGGTCAAGACCCTGGAGCGGGACGGGCTCGTGACGCGCACCCAGGTTCCGCGCGATCGCCGGGCCGTCCAGCTGGCGCTGACCGAGGCGGGGCGTGGCACGGTGACCGACGCCTACCAGGCGCACAACGCGCGCGAGCGGGCGTGGGCGGCGTCGCTGACGCCGTCGGAGCAGACGGTCCTCATCGGACTGCTGGAGAAGCTGACCACGAGCCCGGCGGCCGCGGCGGCCCAACGGCTCAGTTAGCTGGCCAGCCCGGGCAGGGTGTGCCCGGTCAGTTCGGCCTTCGCGCGCAGGTAGCGGACGTTGTTGTCGGTGGCGAAGACCCCGGTGGGCACGCGTTCGCGCACGGCGATCCCGGCGGCTTCGAGCTGCGCGGCCTTGTCCGGGTTGTTCGACAGCAGGTTCACTTCGGCGACCCCGAGCGCTTCGAGCATCTGCGCGGCGACGGTGTAGTCGCGGGCGTCTTCGGGCAGGCCGAGCGCGGCGTTGGCGGCGTAGGTGTCGAGGCCTTCGTCCTGCAGGGCGTAGGCGTCGAGCTTGTTGTAGAGGCCGATCCCCCGGCCTTCCTGGCGCAGGTAGAGCAGGTAACCCCCGGCGGCGGAGATCCGGCCGACGGCCTCGGCCAGCTGCGGACCGCAGTCGCACCGAGCGGACCCGAAAACGTCCCCGGTGAGGCATTCCGAGTGCGGCCGCACGAGCGGCACGTCACCGGGCGTACCGAGCACGAAGGCGAGGTGCTCACCACCATCGGCGAGGTTCCGGAAGGTGACGGCTTCGGCGTCGACCTCGATGCCGCCGTGCAGCCGCAGCGGGATCCGCACCCGCGTCCGCACCTCAGCCGTCATGCTCTCTCCCCTGGAATCACCCACTCGGCCGACCCTACCCAAGGTGCACATCGGACACCGCCGGTCGGGTCGCACGTCACTTGATCGAACACGGACGGCTCGCGGGTTCTTCCCGGACGCGCGTGTCCGGTGCCTCACGGCGGAAAACCGCTGGTGCCCGAGTCGTATCCTCGGGCCATGATCCCCGGTGCCACCGCCGCTTCGTTCCTGCTGGTCGTGATCCTCGGCGCGATGTCGCCCGGGCCGGACTTCGTCGTCGTCACCCGGTCCTCCCTCGCCGGTGGCCGGCGCGCCGGGGTTGCCGCCGGGGCCGGGGTCGCCCTCGGTGTCTTCGCCTGGGTCGTCGCCATCGCCTTCGGTGTGGCCGCCGTCCTGACCGCCTCCGCCGTCGCCTTCAGCGTGGTGAAGCTCGTCGGCGCCGGCTATCTCGTCTTCCTCGGCGTCAAAGCCTGGCTCGCCGTGCGGCGCGGGGACTACGGGGACCTCGGCGACGCCAAGGCCGCCGGCAGCCTCGAGGCCGGTGCCGCCTTCCGGCAGGGCCTCTTCACCAACCTGCTCAACCCCAAGGTCGCCGTCTACTTCCTCGCCCTGCTCCCCCAGTTCCTGCCCGCCGACGGCTCCACCCTGCAGACCCTCGAACTCGCCGCCATCGCCACCGCCGGCACCGTCGCCTGGTTCGCCGCCCTCGCGCTCGTCGTCGGCGCGCTCAAGCGGTTCTTCAGCGACGGGCGGGTCCGCCGGGGCCTCGACGCCGTGCTCGGCAGCGTGCTCGTCGCGCTCGGGCTCAAGGTCGCCGCCGAGACGGCCTGAGGGGCCCGCCGAAGCGGGCCCGGCCCGTCACAGCTGCCCGGCCGCCAGCGCCGTGCCTTCGACCCGCGCCTTGATCTTGGCGAACGCGATGTCGCGGGACGTCGACGTGTCGTCCGCGAACGGCGAGAACCCGCAGTCGTCGCACGTGCCGAGCCGCTCGGCGGGCAGGTACTTCGCCGCCGCGAGCACGCGGTCGCGGACCTCCTCCGGCGTCTCCACCCGCGGGTCGATCGGGTCGATCACGCCGACGAACACCCGCTGGTCCGCCCCCAGGTGGTCGGCGATCACCTGCAGCGCGCGCTCCGGCTCGGCCTCGCTCGCCAGCTGCACGTAGAAGCTGCCCGCCTTCAGCTCGAAGAGGGTCGGCAGCAGGCCCGCGTAGTCGACGTCGAGGCTGTGCACCGAGTCCTGGTCGCCGCCCGGGCAGGTGTGGACGCCGATCTTCGCGCGCTCTTCCGCGGTGAAGCGGTCCAGCACGGCGTTGTTCAGGTCGACGAACTGCCGCAGCAGCCCGCCGGACGGGTCGAGCTTCAGCGACAGCCGCCCCTCGGTGAAGTCGATCTGGACGCTGTGGGCGCCGGCGTCGAGGCTGCGCCGGATGTCCGCTTCGGCCTCGTCGACCAGATCCGCGACGAACTGCTCCCGCGAGTACCCGTCGATGCCGTCGGCCGGGTAGACGAGCGAGAGCGCCGAAGCGGCGATCACGGCCTGCTTGACCGGCGTGCCGGTGAGGGCCTTCGCGCGCGTCAGGTACGCGTCCGCGTGCGTCGCGTAGCGGAACGGGCCCGCGGTCAGCCGCGGCAACCGGCGGGTGTGGCCGTCGGCGAACGGGATGACGACGCCGTCCGGCGCCAGCGCGGCCAGTCCGGCCAGCGGGTAGGTCGCGAAGCTCGGCTTGCCCTGCTCGCCGTCGGACACGACCGGTGAGCCGGTCTCCTCGAACCGGCGGATCGTGTCGGTCAGCGCCCGGCTCTCCAGCTCGGCGAGCGCGGCGGCGTCGATCCGTCCGGCCGCGAAGGCACCGAGCCCGTCGATCAGGTACTCGGGACGCGGGATGCTGCCGATCGGTTCGGTGGGCAGGGTCATGGAGTCCTCCGCTGCTTGAAGGTCCGGACCGGCCACGACCGGCGCGAAGCCGGCCTGACCGGCCTCGTGCCAGGCGAACTTAACGTGTTCCGAGGCGGTCACAGAGAGCGGATCACCCGGTCGGAGCAGCAAAAAGCACAAAATGAGAAGGCGATTGGCGGTTCGCCGGGAGGACGATTGGGTATTCGCTACGGCGACACGGCGGGTTCGGCGCCGAAGGAGTACCCCGATGCTCAGTCACCACGATCGCACCGAGCTCGAGAAGATCGAGCGCACCCTCGAGCTCAGCGACCCCGACCTGGCCACCGCCTTGCGCGAGGGCAGGCGCCCGAAGTCGCGCGCGCTGCGCAGCGCCCTCCTGATCGCCGTCGACGTCATCGCCGTCACGCTGCTGGTGCTCGGGCTGATCCTGCCCGACCCCGGCGTGACGCTCTGCGGGATCCTCGCCCTGAGCGGCACCGTCTGGACCCACGTGGCGCGCCACCGCCTCTGAGGCAACACTGGGCGGCGTGAAGTGGGTCCTGCACGTCGACCTCGACCAGTTCATCGCCGCGGTCGAGATCGCCCGCCGGCCGGAGCTGCGCGGGAAGCCCGTGGTCGTCGGCGGCAACGGCGACCCCACCGAACGCGCCGTCGTCGCGACGGCGTCGTACGAGGCCCGCGAGTTCGGGATCCAGTCCGGCATGCCGCTGCGGATCGCCGCCAAACGCTGCCCCGGCGCCGTCTTCCTGCCCAGCGACCCGCCGGCCTACCTCGAGGTGTCCGAACACGTCTTCGCCGCCGTGCGGGAGTTCCCGGTCGCGGTGGAGGTGCTGGGCTGGGACGAGGCGTTCGTCGGGGCGGAGACCGACGACCCGGAGGCGCTGGCGGCGGCGATCAAGGACGCCGTGGCGCGTGAGACCGGGCTGTCGTGCGCGGTCGGGATCGGCGACAACAAGCTGCGGGCCAAGCTCGCCACCGGGTTCGGCAAGCCGGGCGGGATCTACCGGCTGACGCGGGCGAACTGGTGGGACGTCATGGCCGCGCGCCCGACCGACGCGCTGTGGGGCATCGGCGGCAAGACGGCGAAGAAGCTCGCCGAGCTGGGCATCACCACGGTCCTGGACCTGGCCGGCGCCGACCCGGCCGAGCTGGCGGCGCGGTTCGGCCCGAAGACCGGTCCGTGGCTGCGCCTGCTCGGCGGCGGGATCAGCGACGCCGAGGTGAGCGCGACGCCGTACGTGGCCCGCTCCCGCAGCCGCGAGACGACGTTCCAGCGCGACCTCACCGACCCCGCGGAGATGGCGGCGGAGGTGTCGACGCTGGCCAAGCGCGTGGCGCAGGACGTCCTGGACGAAGGCCGCCCGGCAGCGCGGGTCGCGGTGAAGGTCCGGTTCGTGCCGTTCCTGACCCACACGCACAGCATCACCCTGCCCGAGCCGACATCGGACGCGGCAGAGCTCGACCGCGCGGCCCAGGAGGTGCTGGCGATGTTCGAGCTGACCCGCCCGGTGCGGCTGCTGGGGGTGCGCGCGGAGTTCCCGCGGGAGGACTGACGCTCGGCTCGCCGTAACGGCGGTCCACCGGGCGGACGACTTGTCCGACGGGACCTCACGAGGAGACGGCGCATGAGCCTGGCGGAATGGGTGGTGACCGGCGGACCGATCCTCGGCGCGCTCGGCGTCACCACCGCGGCGATCAGCATCCGGAACGCGCGGAAGGCCGGCCACGAGCAGAAGTTCCGCGATCTGCACGAGTCCATCCGCCGGGAAGCGCCGGACCTGCGGCAACGGGTGCTGGACGACTGCCCCGGACACTGGCGGCTGCCGGGAACGTCACTGCTGGCCCAGCCGGGCTGGGTTCCGGAAGCGCCCTACGACCTGGACGAGATCGAGCTGGCCTGGGCCGACCGGCCAGGGCCGGCCGCTCCCTCGAAGGCCCTACCCGCCGCCAAGCTCGGCCGGCAAGGCACGTACAGCTCGGCGCTGCGCGAGGTGGCCGGACTGCGTGACCTCTTCGACGGCACGGTCTACCGGCTGCTGGACGCCCGGCTCGACGCCGGCGGCAAGCGCATGACCTTCACCGAGTCGTCCTACTTCGAGTACTTGGACACGAGCGAGGTGCTGGCCTTCGAAGCGGTCAGCCGGAAACGATCCCGTCGCCGCGCCGACGGCCGCCGAACCTACCGGCGGCGGCTCGCCGACCCGTTCTCGTTCGCGAACCGGGTGGTCCCCCTCGGCATCAACACCTTGACCTTGCGGGTCGAGGGTGATCGGGCCGGGTTCTTCCTGCTTGATCGTGACGCCCGGAAGGTGGTGAACAACTCCAGGATGCTCAGCGCCCTCCCGTCCGGCGAGTTCACGCCGTCCGACCGGACGCGGGAAGCGCTGGCGAACGATCGCGACCTCTGGAAGAACATCATGCGCGAGTACGCGGAAGAGTTCCTCGGCACCGAAGAGGCGTTCGGCCAGGGCGGCCGGTGGATCGACTACGAGAACGAGTCGCCCTATGCCGAGCTGAACCAGGCGAAGAGGTCCGGCAAGCTCAAGATCAAGGTGCTCGGCTTCGGCATCGATCCGCTGCCGTGGAAGCCCGAACTGCTCACCGTGTGCCTGATCGACGCGGATGTCTTCGACTCGGTCTTCGCGGCCATGGTCGAGCGGAACGACGAAGGTCTGCTGCTCACCGGCCGCAACCGCCAGGGTCTGCCCTTCGACGCCGACACCGTACGGCTCTACGGCGAAGACGAAGGCACCTCGCCCGACGCGGCGGCCTGCCTCGAGCTCGCTTGGCGATTCCGCGCCCAGCTGGGATTGGCCGGCCGCGGCGAGGACTGACGCCGGAAACCGGTGGAGCCGCACCACAGTCCGCGGTTACAAGGCGTCCGGTAAGGGCAAGGGCCGGTCCGGGTCCAGTTCCACTCCCACCGCCCGCAGCGTGTGGTCCAGCATCGCCCAGATCGTGCCGCTCAGCTGGGCCGTCAGCTGCTCCAGGGTGAGCTCGCCCGGGTGGTCGAGCCAGCGGGTCGTCGCCGATTCGACGTAGCCGACCAGGCCGAACGCGATCGTGTCCGCCGGGGCCGGGTCGCGGCCGAACGCCGTCAGGTACCCCGCGAACAGCCCGCTCAGGTGGCGGGCGATCGTGCCGCGGACGTCCGTCGGGCCCGGAGCCGCGCGGGCCAGGTAGTGGTGCAGGTGGACGTGCTCGGTCAGCCAGCGCAGGTGCGTCGCGATCACCGTCGAGATCATCTCGTTCGGCGAGCCCGAGGGGTGCCAGAGCGGCTCGAGCTCGGCCGTCACCAGCTCCGCCGCACGCTGGGCGATCGCCCGCTGGAGGTCCGCCGCGTCGGCGAAGTGCTTGTACAGCCGGGTCCGGGCGACGCCGGCGCGCTCGGCGATCTGCTCGGTCGAGACGTCCGGGCCGTGCTCCGCGATCGCCGCCAGGGCCGCGTCGACGAACTCCGCGCGCCGTCGCTCCTGCTGGCCCGCCCAGCGGGTCGCCCGTCCGTCGGCCTTGGTCACCCGGGAAGCCTACTCAAGCCCGGCGAGCCGGTGTACGCTCCCGAAGTAGCTAGTACAGCGTGTACCCCCTACTTTCGGAGGCCCCCATGGGCGTCGAGGCCCAAGACCGGGACGTCACCGCGGCGAGGCTGCTCAAAAGCTCCGCGAAGAACTCCTACGACCCGTACGTCGACATCGACTGGGCCGCGCCGCTCGCCGAAGGCAAGGCCTACATGCCGCTCGAGCGCGTCTCCCTCTACGGCACCGACCTGTGGGCGAAGCTGACGCCCGAGCAGCGGATCGAGCTGTCCAAGCACGAGATCGCCAGCATCATGAGCGTCGGCCTGTGGTTCGAGATCGTCCTCATGCAGCTGCTCGCCCGGTACGTCTTCGACCTCGACGCGCGCACCGAGCACGCGCAGTACGCGATGACCGAGATCGGCGACGAGACCCGCCACTCGGTGATGTTCGCCCGCACCGCCGACCGGCTCGGCGTGCCGCGCTACGGCGTCCCGAAGGTCGTGCACCGCGCCGCGAAGGTGTTCGGCGCGACCGCCGCCGGGCCGTCGATGTTCGCCAGCGTGCTCGTCGCCGAGGAGACCACCGACCGGCTGCAGCGCTCGATGATGGACGACGACGGCATCCAGCCGCTGATCCGCTCGGTCAACCGCATCCACGTCGTCGAGGAGGCCCGGCACGTCCGGTTCGCCAAGGAAGAAGTGCTGCGGGAGACGCCGAAGCTGTCGAAGGCGGCGCTGCAGCGGCACCGGGTGCGGACCGCGCTGGTCGCGTTCGGCGTGATCGACAGCATGGTCGACGCGCGGGTCTACCGCAGCGTCGGGATCGACCCGCGCGAAGGCCGGGCCGCGGCGCTCGCCAACCCGCACTTCCACGAGACGCGGCGGTGGATGGCCGAGAAGATCGTGCCGTTCCTGCGCGAGGCGGGACTGATCGGCGGCCGGTCCGAGGGCATTTGGCGGCGCGCGCACCTGATCTAGTCACTTAATCCCTTCGCGCGCCGGCCGCGGTTCCGCCACGATGCTCGCGTGACGACCACCATCCGCCCCGCCCGCGCCGACGACGAAGCGGCGCTGGCGAAGCTGGACGAACGCACCTGGACGACGACGGTCTCCCCCGCTCCCCCGCCGCCGCCCGGCACGCCGTTCTTCGACGAGGGCTGCCGGCCCGAAGACGTCCTCGTCGCCGAGCACGAAGGCGCGGTCGCCGGCTACGTCCGGCTGAACGTGGGCTTCGGCATCCCCGCCCACGCCCACGTGCGGGTGATCGGCGGGCTCGCCGTCGACCCGGACCGGCGCCGGCTCGGCATCGCGAAGCGGCTCGTCGACGCCGCGGTGGCCGAGGCCCGGGCCCGCGGGGCGCGCAAGGTGACGCTGCGCGTGCTGGGTCACAACACCGCCGCCCGCCGCGTCTACGAGGCGTGCGGGTTCGTCGTGGAAGGCGTGCTGCGGGCCGAATTCCGCGTCGACGGCCACGACGTCGACGACGTTCTCATGGCCTGCTCCCTCGCTTGACAGCCTCCCGGCGGCTTTGCCATCCTGGTTCCGGGCCGAGAGGCGCTGCGACGGAACTCCTTCCGCCACGCTCGGCCCGCACCACGACTCCAAGGGCGCCTCCCGCGAGGGAGGTGCTTTTTCGTTGTCCCGCATGGACTTCCGTGCTGCCTCCCGAGCGTCCCGCCGACGAACTCCGGAGTGCACCGAAGAATGAGTGACAAGCTGCAGAACCGCAACGGCCTCGACTTCGCCGTCGCCGACCTTTCCCTCGCCGACGCCGGCCGCACCCAGCTGCGGCTCGCCGAACACGAGATGCCCGGCCTGATGGCGATCCGCCGCGAATACGCCGCCACCCAGCCGCTGAAGGGCGCCCGCATCGCCGGGTCGCTGCACATGACCGTCCAGACCGCCGTGCTCATCGAGACTCTGGTCGCGCTCGGCGCCGAGGTGCGCTGGGTGTCCTGCAACATCTTCTCCACCCAGGACGAGGCCGCCGCCGCGGTCGTCGTCGGCCCCGGCGGCACGCTCGACGCACCGGCCGGCACCTCGGTGTTCGCCTGGAAGGGCGAGACGCTCGAAGAGTACTGGTGGTGCACCGACCAGCTGTTCGCCTTCCCCGGCGGCCAGGCCCCCAACATGATCCTCGACGACGGCGGCGACGCCACCCTGCTCGTCCACAAGGGCGTCGAGTTCGAAGCCGCGGGCGCGGTGCCGCAACCGTCCGAAGAGGACCCCGAGGAGTACCGGATCATCCTCGAGACGCTGCGCGCGAGCGTCGCGGCCGACGGCGACCGGTTCACCCGCATGGCCAAGGAGATCCGCGGCGTCACCGAGGAGACGACCAACGGCGTCAAGCGGCTCTACAAGCTCGCCAAGGACGGCGAGCTGCTCTTCCCCGCGATGAACGTCAACGACTCCGTGACGAAGTCCAAGTTCGACAACAAGTACGGCATCCGGCACTCCCTTGTGGACGGACTCAACCGCGCCACGGACGTGATGATCGGCGGCAAGCGCGTGGTCGTCTGCGGCTACGGCGACGTCGGCAAGGGCGCCGTCGAGGCGCTGCGCGGCCAGGGCGCCCGGGTCGCGGTCACCGAGATCGACCCGATCTGCGCGCTGCAGGCGGCGATGGACGGGCTCGACGTGGTCGAGCTGGACGACGTCGTCGGGACGGCCGACATCTTCATCACCACCACCGGCAACTTCGGCATCATCTCGGCGGACCAGATGGGCCGGATGAAGCACAACGCGATCGTCGCCAACGTCGGGCACTTCGACAACGAGATCGACATGGCCGGCCTGGCGAAGCTGCCCGGGATCGTGAAGAAGGAGATCAAGCCGCAGGTGCACGAGTGGACGTTCCCGGACGGCCACGCGCTCATCGTGCTCTCCGAGGGCCGCCTGATGAACCTCGGCAACGCGACCGGCCACCCGTCGTTCGTGATGTCGAACTCGTTCACCAACCAGGCCATCGCGCAGATCGAGCTGTTCGCCAAGCCCGGCGAGTACGCCACCGACGTCCACCGGCTGCCCAAGCACCTCGACGAGAAGGTGGCCCGGCTGCACCTCGACGCCCTCGGTGTGAAACTCACCAAGCTGACGAAGGCCCAGGCGGAATACATCGGCGTCGACGTCGAAGGTCCGTACAAGCTCGATCACTACCGGTACTGATCCGAGATTGCTCCATTTGACGCAGTTTGCCGCACCGGGAAAGTGGCCATTCTCCCCGTGACAGCGCATCCGCCCGGCCGGCATGCCGGACGGGTCCCATGCGAAGGAGTGTGTGTCAAGTGATTGTTCTCGGTGTAATTCTCCTGATCATCGGGTTCATCGTGGGAATCCCGGTGCTTTACACCATCGGCATCATTCTCGCGGTGGCCGGCGTGGCACTGGCCATCCTGGGCGGCACCGGCCGTCGGATCGGTGGGCGTGCGCACTGGTACTGATGAACCACTAGTCCGCTAGTGACCAACGGCCTGGCACGGCGTCAGCAGCAATGCTCGCCGCGCCAGGCCGTTCGGCCTTTTTTGGCGCGACCGCGGAAAGGTAAGCGCAGAGCAAAGTCTGCCGCGAATCCGCGGAAGAACGTCCGCAGGGACTCTGCCGTCACGTAGGCGGCCAGCGCGCCGGACGAGGCCACCGTGCCCGCCGGACCCGGCGCACCAGTACCGCCCGGCGGTCCGCGGCGACCGCGACCGGGGTGTGGCAGCCGTCGGAGCACGCGTCCGTCATGCCGGATCGCACTCTTCCCGCGGCTCGACCGCCAGCACGACCTGGACGAGCTCGCTCAAGGCGCGGGCCAGGTGGGCGTCGGCGATTTCGTAGCGCACCTGACGGCCTTCGTAGCCGGCCACGACAAGCCCGCAGCCGCGCAGGCACGACAGGTGGTTCGAGACGTTCGAGCGGCTCAGCCCGAGTTCGCCGGCCAGCCGCCCCGGGTAGGCCGGGCCGTCGAGCAGGGCGGTCAGGATCCGGCAGCGGGTCGGGTCGGCGAGGGCGCGCCCGATCCGGGCCAGCGCCGATTCACGCGTCTCACCGGTCACCACGAGCTGAACTGTACATCAGCCGCTGACCAATCGAGAGCGGACACGAAAAGGGTCCTCCGGCTCCGAGGGGGAGGGAGAGCCGAAGGACCCCCGTAAGTGTTAGCACATCGCCAAGCCCGTGTACACAGCTGCATACACGATCGTGTTACGTCCATACCCCTGTGGACACCGTGAAGGCCTCCCCGGCGGGCGCCGGAGAGGCCTTCACGGATCCTGGCGGGAGGCTCAGGAAGCTTTTCGCAGCAGGGGTTTCCCGGGTGTGGCGGCGCAATCGCAGCCGGAGCCGAGTGCCTGGCAGTCGACGATCAGGCCGTGCCGGACCCGGTCACCGTCCGAACAGGCCGCATCGGTGCACTCGGTGAACCCGCCTTCCGGGTGCACCACGAGCGTGCCGTGGCAGTGGTCGATGCCCGCGTCACACGAAGCACATTCCATAATCCCTTGGTACCACCGGGAACCCCGCGGACGCGGGACGGGGACGACGGCGTGTCGCCGCGACCACCCGTCCGGGGATCAGGCCGACTTCGGCGCCCGCTTCCGCGCGGCCGGCTTCTTCTTCGCGGGCGGCTCGCCGTCCTCATCGGACTCCTCCGAAGAGGACTTGGCGCCGCGGGACTTCTTGGCGGCGTCCACACTGGCCTGCAGCGCGGCCATCAGGTCGACGACGTCGGCCTTCGCGGTGACCGCGGCGGGCTTGGTCGTCTCCTCCCCCGCCACCTTCGCCTCGATCATCTCCTCGAGGGCCTCGCGGTAGTGGTCGTGGTACTTCTCCGCTTCGAACACCGGCTCGGCCAGCGAGTCGATCAGCGAGCCGGCCATGGTCAGCTCCTGCGGCCGGATCTGCGGCGGGTCGTCGCGCAGGAAGGGGAAGTCGGGCTCGCGGACCTCGTCCGGCCACAGCATCGTCGTCATCACCAGCACGTCGGCGTGCACCCGCAGCACGGCCATGCTCTCCCGCTGCCGCACCGCGACCTTGGCGATGGCCACCTGGCTGGACTTGTGCAGCGCGTCGCGCAGCACGATGTACGGCTTGACCGCGTTCTTCTGCGGCTCCAGGTAGTACGTCCGGTCGTACTGGATCGGGTCGATCGACTCCAGCGGCACGAACTCCAGCACGTCGATCGTGCGCTGGGTGGGCAGCGGCAGGTCGGCCATCTCGGTGTCGGTGATGACGACCATCTCGCCGTCGGGCAGCTCGTAGCCCTTGGCGATCTCGGCGTAGGGCACCTCGGCGCCGTCGATGGTGCAGAACCGCTTGTACTGGATGCGGCCGCCGTCGGCCTCGTGCACCTGGCGCAGGGAGACGTTCTTGTTCTCGGTGGCCGCGTAGAGCTGGATCGGGATGCTCACCAGCCCGAACGACACCGAGCCCTTCCACATCGCCCGCATGCCACGCACCTCCGGGGTCGCCCTTCACGCTACGTGACCACCGTAGCCCGAATCGTCCCCCGGCGACAGTCCGATCTAGACCTCTGCCAGGTACTTCTCCCATTTCACCGGATCCAGGAACCAGTTCTGGAAGTCCGTGGGATCGGTGAACCCGTTCGCGAACCGCCGCGCGACCGCGGGGTTCTGGCCGGCCACCCCGAGGATCTGGAGCACGTGCGGGGGCGGCGGGAGCAGCAGCGCGTTGGTCCATTCGGTGACGTGCCGGGCGTACTCCCAGTAGCGCTCGAACGTGGCGTCCATCCACCCGGCGTCGAACGGCCGGTCACCGCGCTCGACGATCGCGTCGAGGTAGGTGGCCGCGCAGTGGCTCGCGTTGTTCGAGCCCTGGCCGGTGATCGGGTCGTTCGCGACGACGACGTCGGCCATGCCCAGCACGATCGCCCCACCCGGCAGGGTGCCGACCGGCCGGCGCACCACCGGCGTGTAGCCGCCGGCCAGCGTGGCCTTCGCGTCGGTCAGCTCGGCGTCGCGGCACCGGTCGTACTCCCACGGCACGAACCGCTTCATCAGGTCGAGGATCCGCCCGAAGTGCTCGGCCGGGCCCGGGCGGTCGTCGAAGCAGTCCAGCGGCCCGCCGGGGACACCCTCGAAGAAGAGGATGTCGCAGTTCCCGCTGAGCGTGTACGCGGGGATCATGAACAGCTCGCCGACGCCGGGAACGATGTTGAACCGCACCGCCATCTTGTCCGGGTGCTCCGGGCGCGGCCGGACGCCGTGGGCGTAGGCGAGCGAGAGCGCGCGCATCGGCTTCGTGTACGGCGAGCGGTCGGGCACCCGGTCGAACAGCTGGACCAGCTCCCCCTTGCCGGCCGAGATGATCACCAGGTCGTAGAGCCGGGACAGGGCGTCCAGTTCGGACGTCATCACGCCGTGGATGACGAGCTTGCCGCCGCGGTCTTCGAACAGCTCCAGCCAGCCCGCCATCTTGACCCGCTGGTCGACCGACTGCGCGATGTGGTCCAGCTCGGCGAACCAGTCGAGCGCCCGGCCGCCGTCCGGCGCGGCCACCGACACACCGAGGCCCTCGACGTTGACGGTGTCGGCCTCCCACTGGTTGATGCCGAGGTCCCGCTCGTGCTGCAGCGCGTCGTGGAACATGCACTGCGTCGACATCACACGCCCGTTCCGGATCTCCTCCGGCGTCCGCGCGGACATCACGGTGACGTCGTAGCCCTTCGCCAGCAGCCCGAGGGCCAGCTGCAGCCCGGACTGCCCGGCGCCCACGATCAGGACCTTGCGCATGAAGCTCTTCTCTCCTCGTTCAGGCGTGCGGGGCGCTGCCGGCGAGCTCGCGGCCCGCCGGGCCGGAGAGCACGGCCAGCGACAGCGTGTGGCTGACCAGCTCGGTCAGGGTGGCGATCGTCGAGGCGCGGTCACGGGCGTCGCAGGTGACCAGCGGGACGCTCGGGTCGAGCGCGAGCGCGTCGCGGACCTCGTCGAGGTCGTGCACCGGCATGCCCTCGAACTGGTTGACCGCGACGACGAACGGCAGGTCCGAGTCGTTCTCGAAGTAGTTGATCGCCGCGAACGACTCGTCGATCCGGCTGGTGTCGACCAGCACGACCGCGCCGAGCGCGCCCCGGCTCAGGTCGTCCCAGAGGAACCAGAACCGCGCCTGGCCCGGCGTGCCGAACAGGTACAGCAGCAGGTCCGGGCGCAGCGTGATCCGGCCGAAGTCCATCGCCACCGTCGTGGTCGACTTGCCACCGGGCGGGATGTCGTCGACGCCTTCGCCGGCCTCGGTCATCCAGGCCTCGTTGCTCATCGGCGGCACTTCCGACACCGCGCCGACGAACGTGGTCTTGCCGACACCGAAGCCCCCGGCGACGACGATCTTCGCGGAGATCGTCAGCAGATCGCCCTCAGGCGGGGAGCCGCTTGAGCCCATCAAGGATCCTCTCGAGCACGTTGGTGTCGTGGTGGTAAGCGTGCGCGGTGGGGTGGACGAACACCGCGCCCTGGGACGCGAGGTCGCCGATCAGCACCCGCACCACGCCCAGCGGCAGGTCGAGCCCGACCGACAGCTCGGCGATCGAGCACCGCGCGCGGGCGCGTTCGTAGAGCGAGCGCGACTCGGGCATCAGCGTGCCGCTCAGCGCGGGGTCGTACCGCGGGACCGAGACCAGGGTCTCCACCAGCAGCTGGTGCCGGGTGCTGGTGCGGCCGCCGGTGAGCGCGTACGCGCGGATCCGGCGGCTGCGCCTCGGCAAGGCGGTGTCCTTCTCGGACACTGAGATCACATCCTCGTCGGGCACTCTCATCACACCTGGGGGCGGCGCGCGGTGAGCACCTGGCGCAGTTCGGCGCGCACCTCGGGGGTGAGCGCGTGGCCGGCGTTGGTGATGAACTGGGTCATCTCGTAGGCGACCACCTTCATGTCCGCCTCGCCCGAGGTCAGCACCGCGAGCCCGGCACCGGAACCGATGCCCATGAACAGGAAGTAGCCGCGGGTGAGGCGGATGATGATCTGCTCGCAGCTGCCCTTCCCGAACAGCGCCGCGCTGTTGCCGGCGAGGGAGAGCAGGCCGCTGGCGATCGCCGCGAGCTGTTCGGCCTCGGCTTCGCCGACCGAGTCGGACGCGGTGAGGGGGAAGCCGTCCACGCTCATGATCAGCGCGTGGCTGACTCCGTGGACCTTGCGCACGAAGTCGTCGAGCAGCCAGGCGAAGTCCGCCGGGGCGGGGTGGGGGGCGCTCACGAGGCGGTTCCTCCGGGCGTCTCGTCCTGCTGGGCACGGTGGTTCTCGGCGAGGGCGGCCCGCTCGCCGTCGGCGAAGGCGCCGAGGTCGGCGAGCAGCTGCTCATGCCCGTTCGCCGCGGGTTCGGCGGCCGGGGGCGGTGGTGGCGGTTCGGGCGCGGCCCCGCGGATGCTGCCGGGCACGCGCCGCGGCAGGCCGTTGGCCGTGGTGCCGCCGGTCTCGAGCGGACGCGGGCGGGGGCTCGGCTTGCGCGGCACCGCCCGCACCGGCTCCTCCGCCGCCGGGAAGGCTCCCGGACGGCGGCGCGGCAGCCCGCCGACCGCGGCCGGTTCGCCTTCCGGCGCCGGCACCGGTTCGACCGTGACGGTCCGGGTGCCCGACCAGGCGTTTTCGGCCAGTTCGGTGACGATGCCCGTGGGCAGCAGCACGGTGGCCACCGTGCCGTGCGGGCTGCGCCGGTCCAGCCGCACGGTGACTTCGTGGCGGGCGGCGAGCCGCGAGACCACCGCGAGGCCCATGTGCCGCGCCGCGGCGTCGTCGAGGTCGCCGCCGGCGGCGAGCCGCGCGTTGAGGCCGTCGATCCGGTCGGCCGGGATGCCGATGCCCTCGTCCTCGATCCGGACGAGCACGCTGCCCTGCTCGGTCAGGTGCGCGCTGACGTTCACCGGCGAGCTGGGCGAAGACTGGTTGGCGGCGTTGTCGAACAGCTCCGCGAGCACCCGCCCCAGGTCCTCCGCGGCGAAGCCGACGACACCGAGGTTCACCACGCGCCCGATGGTGATCCGGGCGTAGTGGTCGATCGAGGACATCGCCGCGCGCATGACGTCGAGCACCGTCGTCGCGCGGGCGGCGTCGTCGGCGGTCTCCTGACCGGCCAGCACGCGCAGGTTCTCGGCGTTGCGGCGCAGCCGGGTCGCGAGGTGGTCGAGCTGGTAGAGCTCAGCCAGGCGGTGGTGGTCCTCCTCCCCCGCCTCCAGCTCTTCGAGCCGGGCGAGGAGCTGGTCGAGCAGGTTCAGGTCACGCAGGGCCACGCTGGCGCAGATCTCGGCCAGCACGGCGTCGTCCGCCGGCGCCGGCCCGGCCACCACCGGCGGCGTCAGCTGCGCGATCGCCGGCCCCGCGGCGGGCGCGTGCCCGGGGTGCTTCGGCGGCGCCGTGAGGTACTGCGCGGCGGCGACCCGCGAGCGGTCCAGCAGGACGCGTGATCGATCCAGGAGTTCCCGGGCCCGGCTCGCCATGTGGTCCCACTTCTTCCTTGCTCAGGTGCGGAAAACGAGTACGCGACGCCGACCCCCGGGCGGCGATGCCCGACATGCAAGCAGAAAGGCTCGCCAGATGTCCACAGCCGGTCCCCGCGCGATCGCGCGCAGTGAGCGGATTTTCGGGGCGTAGCTCCTGGTGAGCGCAGTGCGTTAGGCCAATCGGTCCATTTTTGCAATTTGCGCCCCGCAACGGAACGCACACGACGTCCGATACCGCAGGCCGGGCGGCCCCGCACGACGGAATCCACCCGTGTCCGGTTCGCCCGGATTTTTGCGTGCCCCGCACTTTTTTGCGGGGCACGCAAGTTTTTCGCTACACTCCGTTCATGCCGCCGGAGGAGCCACCGAAGCTGACGCTGCGGGAACGCAAGAAGCGCGAGGCCCGCCGGGCGCTCGCGCAGGCCGCGTTGCGGCTTTCGATGGACCGCGGGCTGGAGAACGTGCGGGTCGAGGACATCGCCACCGAAGTGGGGGTCTCGCCCCGCACATTCAACAACTACTTCTCCAGCAAGGAGCAGGCGGTCTGCTCGGTGGTCGTCGACCGGCACGAGGGGATGCGCGAAGCCCTGCTCGCGCGGCCGGAGGGCGAGCCGCTCTGGGAGTCCGTCAAGCAGGCGGTGCTCCACCAATATTCGCGTGAGGGCGAGCCGGATCGCGCGTATGTTGCGCGTATCCGGGAGCTGATGGGCCAGCTCATGCTGCGCGGCGAGTTCCTCAACGCCCACGCGGCGGTCGAACGCGTCCTCGCCGAGACCATCGCGAAGCGGGCGGGCGGGGCGGACCACCTCCTGTGCCGGCTGATGGCCTCCACGGTGGAAAGCGCCGTCCGCGTCGCCTTTGTCAACTGGTTCATGACCGAGGGCGAGCCGTTCCTCCCGACCCTGGAACGGCTGCTGGACGAGCTGGCCGCCGGGATGCCCACCCTGACCGGCGGCACCGCACCGTCACCCGGACCGAACACCACCACCACACCACTGGGGGAACCGTTGTGCTAGTCAAGCTCCTGCGTGCGCACCTGCGCCCGTACAAGACCACGTTGTGGGTGATCGTGCTGCTCCAGCTGGTGCAGACGATCGCCATGCTCTACCTGCCGACGCTCAACGCCGACATCGTCGACAACGGGCTGATCAAGGGCGACATGGAGTACATCCTGCGCGTCGGCGCGGTGATGCTGGCCGTGACGCTCGCCCAGATCGCGGGCTCCATCGGCGCGGTCTACTACGGTGCCCGCACCGCGATGGCGGTCGGCCGCGACATCCGGTCCGGGGTCTTCCACCGGGTGCAGGACTTCTCCGCCCGCGAGGTCGGCCAGTTCGGCACGCCGTCGCTGATCACCCGCACCACCAACGACGTCCAGCAGATCCAGATGCTCGTGGTCATGACGCTGACGCTGATGGTGTCCGCGCCGATCATGTGCGTCGGCGGGATCATCCTGGCGCTGAACCTCGACGTGCCGCTGTCCTCGCTGCTGCTGGTGATCGTGCCGGTGCTGGCGATCGCGGTCGGCGCGATCATCACCAAGATGCGCCCGGCGTTCCGGCTGATGCAGGAGCGGATCGACCGGATCAACCAGGTGCTGCGCGAGCAGATCATGGGCATCCGCGTGATCCGCGCGTTCGTCCGCGACAAGCACGAGCGGGAGCGCTTCGACGTCGCGAACGACCAGCTGCTCACCGTGTCGCTGCGGGTCGGGCGCCTGATGGCGCTGATGTTCCCGATCGTCATGCTGGTGATGAACGCCTCCAGCGTCGCCGTGCTGTGGTTCGGCGGGCAGCGGATCGACTCCGGCAGCATGCAGATCGGGGCCATGACGGCGTTCCTGTCCTACCTGCTGCAGATCCTGATGGCCGTCATGATGGCCACGTTCATGTTCATGATGGTGCCGCGCGCGGAGGTCAGCGCCGAGCGGATCAGCGAGGTCCTCGACACCGAGTCGAGCGTCCGGCCGCCGGTGTCGCCGATCCGCCCCGGCGCGGTGCACGGGCACCTGGAGCTCTCGGGGGTCGAGTTCCGCTACCCCGGCGCGGAGAAGCCGGTGCTGCAGGACATCTCGCTGCTCGGGCGCCCCGGTGAGACCACCGCCGTGATCGGGTCCACCGGTACCGGCAAGACCACGCTGCTGAACCTGATCCCGCGGCTGATGGACGCCACGCGCGGCACGGTCAAGGTCGACGGCGTCGACGTGCGCGACCTCGACCCGGCGGTGCTCGCCCGGGCGGTCGGGCTGGTGCCGCAGAAGCCGTACCTGTTCGCCGGGACGGTGGCGAGCAACCTGCGCTACGGCAACCCGGACGCCACCGACGAAGAGCTGTGGCACGCGCTGGAAGTGGCCCAGGGCAAGGACTTCGTCGAAGCGATGCCCGAAGGCCTGGAGGCGCCGATCGCCCAGGGCGGCACGAACGTCTCGGGCGGCCAGCGCCAGCGGATCGCGATCGCGCGGATGCTGGTGCACAAGCCGGAGATCTACCTCTTCGACGACTCGTTCTCGGCACTGGACTACGCGACCGACGCGGCCCTGCGCCGCGCGCTCGTGTCCGAAACCGCCGAGGCGACGGTGATCATCGTCGCCCAGCGCGTCAGCACCATCCGCGGCGCCGACCGCATCATCGTCCTCGACGAGGGCCGCGTCGTCGGCACGGGTACCCACCACGAACTGTTCGACAGCAACGAAACCTACCGTGAGATCGTGCTGTCCCAGCTCACCGAGCAGGAGGCGGCGTGAGCACCACGGAATCACCGAAGGCGGTCACCGAGGCCGGGGAACGGCCGACCGCCGAACGGCAGAAGAACACCGGAGCGGCGACGTCCGGTCCGGGCCGGTGGATGGCCGGCGGCGCGCCGCCGGAGAAGGCCCTCGACTTCAAGGGGTCCCTCAAGCGGCTGCTGCGCATGCTCGCCCCGCAGCGGCTGCACCTGATCGGCGTGCTCGTGCTCGGCGCGGCGAGCGTCGCGCTGACCGTGATCGGGCCGAAGATCCTCGGCCAGGCCACCGACGCGATCCTGGCCGGTGTGCTCGGCAAGCAGGTGCCGCCGGGGGTCACCAAGGAGCAGATCGTCGCCGGGCTGCGGGCCCGCGGCGACGGCACGCTCGCCGACATCTACAGCCGCGTCGACCTCGTGCCCGGTGTGGGCATCGACTTCGACAAGGTCGGGCAGATCCTGCTGGTCGTGCTGGCACTGTTCATCATCGCTTCGTTCTTCGGGCTGATCCAGGCCCGGCTGACGACGACGCTGGTGCAGCACGCGGTGTACCGGCTGCGCGAGGACGTCGAAGCGAAGTTCTCGCGGCTGCCGCTGAAGTACTTCGACCGCCAGCCGCGCGGCGAGGTGCTCTCCCGCGTCACCAACGACATCGACAACCTGGCGATGTCGCTGCAGCAGACGCTCTCGCAGATCGTCTCGTCGCTGCTGACGGTCATCGGCGTGCTGATCATGATGTTCCTGATCTCGCCGCTGCTGGCGCTGATCGCGCTGCTGACGGTGCCGCTGTCGGCGGTCGTCGCGGCGAAGATCGGCAAGCGGGCGCAGCCGAACTTCATCAAGCAGTGGTCGACGACCGGCAAGCTCAACGCGCACGTCGAGGAGATGTACACCGGGCACTCGCTGGTCAAGGTGTTCGGCCGGCGCGAGGAGTCCGCGGCGATCTTCGACAAGCAGAACGACACGCTGTACGAGGCGAGCTTCCGGGCGCAGTTCATCTCCGGCATGATCCAGCCGGCGATGATGTTCATCGGCAACCTGAGCTACGTGCTGGTGGCCGTGATCGGCGCGCTGCGCGTCGCCTCGGGCAGCCTGACCCTCGGCGAGGTGCAGGCGTTCATCCAGTACTCGCGCCAGTTCAGCCAGCCGGTCACGCAGATCGCCAGCATGGCGAACCTGCTGCAGTCCGGCGTCGCCTCGGCCGAGCGGGTGTTCGCGCTGCTCGACGCCGAGGAGCAGGGGCCGGAGCCCGAGCACCCGGAGCGGCCCGCCGTGATCCGCGGGCGCGTCGAGTTCCAGGACGTCTCGTTCCGCTACCTGCCGGACAAGCCGCTGATCGACGACCTGTCGCTCACGGTCGAGCCCGGCCAGACGGTGGCGATCGTCGGCCCGACCGGCGCGGGCAAGACGACGCTGGTCAACCTGCTCATGCGGTTCTACGAGCTGGACGGCGGGCGGATCACGCTCGACGGCGTCGACATCGCGAAGATGAACCGCGAGGACCTGCGCGACCAGACCGGCATGGTGCTGCAGGACGCGTGGCTGTTCGGCGGCACGATCGCGGAGAACATCGCCTACGGCGCGGACGACCCGAGCCGCGAGGAGATCATCGAAGCGGCGAAGGCGACGCACGTCGACCGGTTCGTCCGGACGTTGCCGGACGGCTACGAGACGGTCCTCGACGACGAGGGCGGCACGGTCAGCGCGGGCGAGAAGCAGCTGATCACGGTGGCGCGGGCGTTCCTGGCCAAGCCGGTCATCCTCATCCTGGACGAGGCGACCAGTTCGGTGGACACCCGCACCGAGGTGCTCATCCAGCGGGCGATGAACTCGCTGCGCAGCGGGCGCACGAGCTTCGTGATCGCCCACCGCCTCTCGACGATCCGCGACGCGGACGTGATCCTGGTGATGGAACACGGGCAGATCGTGGAGCACGGCGACCACGAGACGCTGCTGAGCAGCGGCGGCGCTTACGCGCGGTTGTATGCGGCGCAGTTCGCGGAAGCCATGGCGGAAACGGACTGACGTCGTCCCCCGGTATCCTGAACGCTCTCCAGCGGAAGGGATACCGGGGCGGCGATGGCCGACAAACTCGAGGAGTACCGCGGCAAGCGCGGCCAGGACCGCACTCCCGAACCCTGGCCCGACGGCCCGCCGGAACCCGGGGGCGACGACCTCTTCGTCATCCAGGAACACCACGCTTCCCGGCTGCACTGGGACTTCCGCCTCGAACGCGACGGCGTGCTCGTGTCCTGGGCCGTCCCGCGCGGGCTGCCGCTCGCGCCCGGGGTGAACCGGCTCGCGGTGCACACCGAAGACCACCCCATGGAGTACCTCACCTTCGAAGGCGAGATCCCGGCCGGCGAATACGGCGGCGGCCGGATGACCGTGTGGGACACCGGGAAGTACGAAACCCTGCACTGGAACGACCACAAGGTCGAGGTCGTCTTCCACGGTGAGCGGGCGCGCGGCAAGTACCTCTTCCTCAACCGGCACAACGCCGACGACGACCGCGACTGGATGCTGCGGCGGCTCGATCCGGCCGAGCCCGGGCACGAAGACGCCCCCGAGTTCCTCGAACCGATGCTCGCCGTCCCGGGCGAGCTGCCGGCCGAGGACGACGACTGGGCCTACGAATTCGCCTGGGGTGGCCTGCGCACGATGCTGCTCGTCTCCGGCGGCCGCGTCACCGCGCACGACGACACCGGCGCCGACGTCACCGGCCGCTACCCGGACCTCCACAAGCTGGGCGAAGAGCTCGGGTCGACGGAAGTGCTGCTGGACGGCGAAGTCGTCGTGATCAAGGACGGCAAGCCCCACGCCCAGGGCCTCGAGGAGCGCCGCCGGGCCGACGGCGCCGCGGCGAAGCGGCTCAAGGCACACTGCCCGGTGTTCTACTTCGCCTCCGACGTCCTGCACCTCGACGGCCGGCCGACCCTGGACCTGCCCTACACCGAACGCCGCGAGCTGCTGGCGGACCTGCCCGTGACCGATCGCCACTGGCAGGTCCCCCGCTACTTCGCCGGCGGCGGCGAGGACGTCCTCGGCGCCAGCCGCCAGCACGGCCTGCCCGGTGTCGTCGCCAAGCGGGCCGCCGGCCCCTACCGGCCCGGAGCCGGCGACTGGGTGTTCGTCGGGAACTGAAAGCTCAGTGCACCCGGGGCACGGCGGTCAGCCGCCCGCGGCGGGCACCCCGCAGCAGGAAGAACGCGACCAGCACGCCGGCCGCGCCGATCCCGCCGCAGGCGTACATCCCCGCGTGGAACCCGGCGAGCGGGCCGGCTGCCGCGTTCGACGCGAGGACCGTCGACACGACCGCCACCCCGAGCGCGCCGCCCACCTGGAAGGCCGCCACGTTGATCCCCGAGGCGATGCCCGCGTCGGCCGGGGTGACGCCGGTCAGCGCCGCGGCCACCAGGGCGACCGGACCGATGCCCAGGCCCAGCCCGAACACGAGCAGCCCGGGCAGCACGGTCGTCAGGTAGCTGCCTTCCGGCGAGAGGCCGGTCAGCAGGACGCTGCCGACGGCCAGCAGCAGCAACGCCGTCACGGCGACCGGCCGGACGCCCCGGCGGGCCAGCGCGGCCTGGGCGGCGTACGCGCCGATGACCGACGCGATCGGCATCGCGGACTGGCTCAGCCCGAACACGATCGGCGTGTAGCCGAGGACGCCCAGCGAGTACTGCGAAAGCACGACCGACATGCCGAAGGCGAGCATCGCGACCAGCACCGTCAGCACGTTGCCGCCGAGCACGGTCGCCGAACGGAACAGCCGGGCGGGCAGCAGCGGGGCCGCCGACCGCCGCTCGACGACGATCGTCGCCGCGGTCAGCGCGAGGAAGACGACGGCGAGGCCGAGGGTGGAGAAGCTGGTCCAGCCTCGCTCGGGTGCCTCGACCAGCACGTACACCAGCAGGCCCAGGGCCACGGTGCTGAGGACCGCGCCCGCGACGTCGAAGGTGCGGTGCGCCGAGGCGTCCCGGCTCTCCCGCAGCAGCACCGGGCTCAGCACCAGCATCAGCACGGCGACCGGGACGTTGACGTAGAAGAGGCTCTGCCAGCCGAACCAGTCGAGCAGCGCGCCGCCGAGCAGCAGGCCGATCGTGGCGCCCAGCGCGGCAATCCCCGACCAGACGGCGAGCGCCCGGTTGCGCGCACGGCCCTCCGGGAACGTGTCGGTGAGGATCGCCAGCGCCGTCGGGGCCATCAGCGCCGCGGACACCCCGTGCAGCGCCCGGGCGGCGAGCAGCAGCGGACCGGCGGTGGCGAGCGCCGAAAGCAGCGACACCACCAGGAAGAGCGCGGTGCCGGCCATGAAGAGCCGGCGGCGGCCGAGCAGGTCCGCGGCCCGGCCGCCGAGCAGCAGCAGGCCGCCGAACGTCAGCAGGTTGCCCGAAAGGATCCACTGGGCCTCGACCGGGGAGAGCCCGAGGTCGGCCGCGATCACCGGCACGCCCATGATCACGCTCTGGGCGTCCAGGATCACCATGAAGTTGGCCGCGCAGAGCAGGACGAGCGCCGCCAGGCGGCGGGGGTCCGCCTGCCGGGCGACGGAGTCCGGCCGCGCCGATTCCGCGAGGGTCATGCGATCGACCGTACGAACACCGGCGCGGTGGGCTCATCTCCCCCGCTGCGCGGTCAGTCGCCGCGGACCAGCACGACCACGCCCGCCACGACGACCACCGCGCCGGCGACCACGTTGCCGACGAGGGCGGCCGTCGACGGCTGTGTCTCCGCTGTGGAGCGCAGCAGCCACGGCGAAAGCGCCGCCCACGCGCCGAGCACCGGGACGACCCAGCCGAGGAACCGCAGGCGCCGCGTCGCGGTGCGGGCGATCGCCAACGCGACCAGGACCAGGCCGACGACGGTGTTGCTCAACGCGAGCACGCCCGCCCCGCCGAAGCCGGTGACCCAGGGGGCGAGCACGAGGTAGAGACCGGCGAGCAGGACGAAGCCCGCGGCGGCGCCGATGACGGCGGTCCGCTGCTTGCCGGCCGGGGTGCTGTGCGAAGTCATCTCCTCACCTCCACCCCGGAGAGGTACCCCGTGGTAGCGGCCGGTAACCGGGGCCTGCCCGCAGCCCTCGAAACGGGCAGGTCCCCGGCCGGGGAAAGTCAGCAGCCGCAGGTGTAGTACGTGATGTCCCAGTGGTTGCCTTCGTCGCAGTAGAGGTTGCCGGAGCCGGCCTTCCACTGCGGGTAGCCGTCACCGCGCAGCCCGATGTAGCCGAAGCTGTTCTTGATGTAGGAGTCGATGCAGCTGTTGTGCGAGATGTCCACCTTGTAGCCGTTGTAGTGGCTGTAGGTGCCCGACGCGTGGCCGACCTCGGTCCCGCCGGTGATGTTGATCGCGCAGCCGCTGGCCCGCTTCAGCGTGATGACGCCGGTGACCGTGGTCTGGTTGATCTGCTCGTAGGACGTGCAGGTCGAGTTCGACCGCGTGGTGCAGCCCCCGCTCGACGAGTGCGTCACGCCGGCGGCGGACAGCTGCAACGCCGCCTGCGCCTGGGTGAGCTTGGTGACCTCGACGCTCGCCGACGCGGTGCCGATGGTCGCGAAGACCACCGTCGCGGCCGAAGCGGTCAGTCCCACGGCCACGCGCGCCAGCATCCGTTGTCCCGGCATGCCTTGCCTCCTCGGTACGACGATCCGAACGCCCGGCAGCCAAATCGGGAGGCCCATAACTTCGCCAAACGCCCGCGCCGCGGGACCGGCGGCGACGGCGTCAGGTGCTGATCTTCGTCAAGACTTCACGAGTCCGGTCCCGGGCCGGGGATTCACTGGTGACGGCGGTCAGCTCCCGCAGCGCGCGCAGTTCCCACAGCGGGAACCCGAGCTCGCGGAAGAGACCGGCCGAGGTGTGCAGGAGCCGCGCGGCCTCCGCCGGCGCGCCCTCGTCCGCGTGGGTCCGGCCGAGGCTGAGCAGGGTGTAGCCGGCGCCGCGGCGGTCCCGCAGCTCGCGGAACACGCCCATCGCGACGCGCAGGTGCCACCGCGCGCCCGCCGGATCGCCCGCGCGGCGGCGTGCTTCGGCGAGGCAGCGGTGGGTGTAGGCGGCGGCGTGCCGGTGGCCGATCTGGTCGAACAGGGTGAGCGACCGCGTCAGGAAGCGTTCGCCGTCGCCGGGCTCGCCGGCCTCGGTGTGCAGGTCACCCAGGCTGCGCAGGACGTGCGCCTCCCAGTGCCGTTCGCGGGTGCGGACGGCGCCGCCGAGCGCGCCGGTGAGCAGGTCGGCGGCCCGGTCGTAGCCACCGTGGCGGCGCAGGACGTCGGCGTAGCGCTTGGCGGCCTGGTCGTGCCCGCGCCCGTCGTCGCACTCGCTCGCGAGCAGCATGCTGACTTCGAAGCTCTCGACCGCGCGCCGCACGTCCCCGACGTCCTCGGCCAGCGATCCCAGCTGCGCGGCCGCGGCCGCCTGCCCGTGGCGGTCGCCGCACGCGCGCAGCAGGCCGAGGGCTTCGACCAGCTCGGCCTCGGCGGCCCGCGGGTCACCTCCATCGAGGTGGACGTCGGCGAGCGCGGCCAGCACCGCGCCGGTGCCCTGCGGGTCGTCGAGCTCCCGGAAGCGGGTCTCGGCCATGGCGAAGTAGTTGCGGGCCTGCCGGCCGTGGCCGTGCTGCCAGTGCACGGAGCCGAGGTTGTAGAGCTTCTCGGCTTCGGCGCGCGGGTCTCGCCGCCGGCGGGCGGCGGCGAGGCCGAGCACCGACACGGCCCGGGCGTTCCGGCCGAGCCACGGTGTGCCGGCCAGGGCGGTGCAGGCGTCGGCGAGCCGTCCGGTGAGGTCGTGCCAGCCGTGCGCCCCGGCGAGCCGCGCGGCCGCGGCGAGGTGGGCGGTTTCTTCGGCGGCCCAAGCCCCGGGATCGGCGGCGACCCGGCGGACGGCGGCGGGATCGGGTTTCGGGAGTTCGACCGGCGGGCGGCCCCGGGCGTGTTCGGCGAGGGCGAGGGTGACTTCGCAGGCGCGGCGGAGGGCGGCGGGGTCAGTTTCCGGGGTTTCGGTCAGGACGAGCCTGGTGAACGGCGGGACGGCCCAGCGTGGTGCTCTCCGGGAGACCGGCTCGAGCTGGTCGTAAGACTCTTCTTCGGCAACGGGTTCCGGTCCGGCCGGCTGCACCAAATGCGCTGCTGCCAGCGCTTCGAGCCGATCACGCGCGTCGTCCGCCGGACCGGCCACCATCGCCGCCGCGCACCAGTCCGGCACCGGGCCCTCGAACGCCGCCAGCGACCTCAGCAACGACCGGTCCGCCGGCGGCCGCTCGCGCAGCGCGGAGGTCACCGCCGCCCGGACCGAAAGGTCGCCCGTGGCCAGCTCGTCGAGCCGGCGACGGTCGTCGGCCAAGCGGGCCGCCAGCTCGGCCACCCGCCGGCTCGGCCGGGCCGCGAGCTTCGCCCCCGCTATCCGGACCGCCAGCGCGAGCCCGGCGCAGCACTCGAGAACCCGTTGCGCCGCCGAAGGTTCCGCGCGCAGGCGTGCCTCCCCCGCGATCGCCGCCAGCAACGCCCAGGCGTCCTCTGTGGACAGTTCGCCGACCGGGACCGGCCGCGCCCCGCACAGGCCGGGCAGCTCGCGGCGCGTGGTCACCAGCGTCGCGCAGCCTGGCCCGCTCGGCAGCAGCGCCCGCACCTGCGCCTCCGTCGTGACGTCCTCCAGCAGCACCAGCAGCCGGCGGTCCGCGGTGTAGCCGCGCCACAGCCCGGTCAGGCCGGCGCGGTCGGCCAGCTCGGCCGGCGTCGCGCCGAGCTGGCGCAGGAACCCGGTGAGGACGGTCGCCGGCTCGGCGCCCCGCAGCGACGCCGTCAGCTGGCCGTCGGGGAAGCGGCGGCGCGCCCGCCAGGCCGCCTGCACGGCCAGCGCCGACTTCCCCGCCCCGGCGGGCCCGTGCAGCACGACCGGTCCGGGGCCGCGCAGCGCCCGGCCGACGTCGGCCAGCCCGGTCGCGCGGCCGGTGAAGTCGGGCACCGCCGGCGGGAGCTGGGCCGGCGGCCCCGGGGTCGTCCACTCGGTGCCGGCGATCCGGCGGTACACCGCGACGAGGTCGTCACCGGGCCACACGCCCGCCTCTTCCCACAGCGCCCGCCGCGTCCGGCGGAGCACCTCCAACGCCGATTCGCGGTGGCCGACGACACCGAGCGCGGACGCGAGCCGGGCGGCGAAGCGCTCGTCGGCGGGCCGGGCCGCGACCACCGGGTCGAGCCGCTCGACGACCGCGCGGCCGTCGCCGTCGGCGAGCTCCAGCTCGACCAGCTGCAGCAACGCCGCCGACCGCCGGTCCTCCAGCCACAGCTTGTGCGCCTCCAGCAGCGGCCCGCCGGCGACGTCGGCGAACGCGTCACCCCGCCAGCACGCCAGCGCCCGTTCGAGTGCGCGGCGGCGTTGCGCGCGGTCGTCGGCGCCCGCGGCGAGCAGCGTCAGGAAGTCGTCGGCGTCCAGCTCCCCCGGCTCGACGGACAGCGCGTAGCCCCGCGGCCCGGACCGCAGGCGCTGCCCGGCCTCGGCGGCCCCGAGGCCGGGCGAGAGCGTCTTGCGCAGCTTCGACACGGTGACCTGCACGATGGCCGCGGCGCTCGGCGGCGCGCCGTCCGGCCACAGCTCGTCGACCAGCGTGTCGCGGCCGACGAACTGGCCGGCGCGCGCGAGCAGCACGGCGAGCAGCCGCCGCGGCTGGGCCGCCGACGGCAGCCCGACGGTGGCGGTCATCGGACCGAGGACCTCGAACCGCACGGCTACACCCCACCCGCGAGATCACCTGATCGAGCGAGCTGAATCTAGCCGTCCGGGGCTGGGCTTTTCCCTCGATCACCCGGATGGCCGACGCCGTTGGTTCAGGCGTTTGCCAATAGTTTGCCCAGCAGCTCCGGGTGGTCGGCCAGCCCGGCCCGCAGCGTGTGCTCGCGCAGCGGCTTGAGGTCGCCGTAGGGCTGGTTCGCCCAGTCCAGGCGGCCCTGCGGCGGCTCGGGGTCGTACTCGATGACGAACTGGATGTTCGTCGCGACCTGCCGGCCGGCGAGCCGTTCCACGAGGTGCAGCGCGAGGTCGATGCCGGCCGAGACGCCGGCCGCGGTGATCACCCGGCCGTCTTCGACCCAGCGCTGCGCGACCGGCGTCGCGCCGAGGCCGGCCAGCAGGTCGCGGAACATCCAGTGCGTCGTCGCCCGCTTGCCTTCCAGGAGCCCGGCCGCGCCGAGGACCATCGAGCCGGTGCAGACCGACGTCACCAGCTCGGCACCGGCGGCCGCGGCGCGCAGCCAGGCGAGCAGGCGCTCGTCGGCCATCGCGCGCAGCGTCGGCACCGTGCCGCCGGGCACCAGCACCGCGTACGGCGACGGCACTTCGTCGAACGTGTGGCTCGGCGCGACGCTCAGCGGCGTGTCGGTGCCGACGGTGTCCTTCGTGGCACCCACGACGACGGTCCGGTAGCCGGGATCCAGCTGCGCCAGGGCGCTCAGCACCTGGAGCGGGCCCACCAGGTCCAGCGGTGTCAGGCCCGGGTAGACGACGAAGGCGAGGGTCTTCTGCTCAGCGGTCATGGCCCTCACCCTGGCGGGGTCCGCCGGCGCGCCGGACGCGGATGTCCGAAATCCTGCGAACCGCGTCCGAACGCCGGTCCGGCTGCTAGCGTGCGATCATGGCAGCTTCACCCAGACGGGTCACGATCGTCGGATTCCCCGACGTCGAGCTGCTGGACGTCGCCTGCCCGGCCGACGTCCTCGACGCCGCCAACCGCCACGGCGCCCGCCCGCCGTACGAGATCCGGCTCGCCACCATCGACGGCCAGGCCATCCGCACGTGCTCCGGGCTGGTCCTGCAGCCGCACCTGCGGCTCGACCAGGTGGCGCCCGACCTCGACACGCTGGTCGTCGCGGGCGGCTGGGGCAGCACGACGGCGGCGTCCGACGAGCGGGTGCTCGCCCACATCCGGCGGCTGGCCCAGACCAGCAGGCGGGTGGCGTCGGTCTGCACCGGCGCGGAGGTGCTCGCCGCGGCGGGCCTGCTCAACGGCCGCCGCGCGACGACCCACTGGCGCTGGGCGGCGAAGCTGGCCGACGCCTACCCCGCGGTCACGGTCGATCCGGTGCCGCTCTACATCCAGCACGGCAACGTCTACACCGCGGCCGGGGTGACCAGCGGGCTCGACCTGACGATGGCGCTCGTCGAGGCCGATCACGGGCCGACGCTGGCCCGCGAGGTGGCCCGGTCGCTGGTGACGTACCTGCAGCGGCCCGGCAACCAGGCCCAGGTCAGCCTGTTCCTGGCCGGCCCGCCACCGGAGCACCGCGAGGTCCGCGACCTGACCGCGTACATCGCCGAGCACCTCGACGCCGACCTCGGCACCCCGGCGCTGGCCACCCGGGCGGGCCTGAGCACCCGCCAGCTGACCCGCCTCTTCGACGCGCACCTCGGCACGACGCCGGGCAAGTACGTCCGCACGGTCCGCACCGAGCACGCGGCGCGGATGCTGTCGGGCACGGACCTCCCGCTGGCGACGATCGCCCGCCGCTGCGGCTTCGGCTCGACGGAGACGTTGCGCCAGGCCTTCCTCGACCACTTCGACACCCCGCCGTCGGCGTACCGGCGCGTCCACGTCCGCCAGGCCTACGGCTGAACCGGCCCCTCGTCCGGGCCGCGCGAACCCGCTGTCAGGATGTGCGCGTGGACCGCCCCGACCTCGACGACGACGCAACCGGCCCGATTCGCCGGATCACGGACGAGGTGTCCCCTTCGCCGGCGCGAGGTGCATCCGGAACGTCCGGTGCGCCCCGGAAACCGGTGCGCAGGACCCCACCGGAGGGCGCGCGCCGCGCTGCCGATCCCGGTCGCCGGCGCGCCGACACCGGGCCGCAGCGGGTTCCCGGCGACAAGCGTGCCGACACCGGCCCGCAGCGAGCCGCGCGCCGCGGCGACACCGGGCCGCAGGCAATGCCAGGGACGAAGCCGCGGCCCCCGAAGAAACCCGAGCCCGAAACCGGCCACGGCCACGGGCACGGCCACGGACCGGCCGCCCCGGCGTCGAAGCGCGTGAAGCTCCTGCTGATCTGGCTGCTGGCCCCGCTCGCGCTGGCGACCGTCGTCGCCATGATCGTGCTCTACCCGTGGGGCAAACCGGACCCGACGAGCGTCGTCCCGCAGGGCACGCCCGTCGCAGCGAACATCACGACCACCGCCACCGGTCCCTGCCTCGCGCAGGGCCAGGTCCAGGTCGGCGACCAGACCGACCCGAACGCCAAGCCGTGCCTGACGGTCGACCTCACCATGACCGACGGCCCGGCGAACGGGAAGCAGCTGAAGCTGACCGTCCCGATCGAGCCGAGCACGCCGCGGTTCGCCGCCGGCGACGCCGTCGTGCTCGCCTACAACGGCGGCAACGCCGGCGATCCGGCCAGCTTCCAGCTCGTGGACTTCCAGCGCGGCACCCCGCTGCTCGTGCTGGCCGCGCTCTTCGCGGTCGCGGTGCTGGTGCTCGGCCGCTGGCAGGGCCTGGCCGCGCTCGTCGCGCTCGGCCTGTCGTTCCTCGTGATCGCGCTGTTCATCCTCCCGGCCATCCTCGCCGGGGAAAACCCGCTGGTCGTGGCCATCGCGGGGTCGGGCGCGATCATGTTCATCGCGCTCTACCTGACCCACGGGCTGTCGGCGAGAACGTCCGCGGCCGTCCTCGGCACGCTCGTCAGCCTGGCCCTCATCGGCGTCCTCTCGGCGATCTTCTCCGCGGCGGCCTCGCTGACCGGGCTCGACGACAGCACGTCGACGCTGATCGGGTCGCTCGGCCACGGCATCGACTCGCGAGGGCTCCTGCTGGCCGGCGTGGTGATCGGCGCGCTCGGCGTGCTCGACGACGTCACCGTGACCCAGACCAGCGCGGTCTGGGAGCTGCGCCGCGCCAACCCGGACCTGAGCTGGCAGGAGCTGTACCGCTCGGGCCTGCGGATCGGCCGCGACCACGTCGGCTCGGCGGTCAACACGCTCGTGATGGCCTACGCGGGGGCAGCGCTGCCGGTGCTGCTGTACTCGTCGATCTCCGGGGTCGGCTTGGGCGCGCTGCTCGGCAGTGAAGAGATCGCGCAGGAGATCATCCGGACGCTCGCCGGCAGCGTCGGCATCGTCGCGGCCGTCCCGGTGACGACGATCCTGGCCGCGCTGATCGCCTCCCGCGAGCCCGCCGCGTACCTCAGCAGCACCACGAAGGCCGTTCCGTCCCACCCGTAACACCCGGGCACCCCGACCGAGCCGGACCAGCGAGAACGCGGTAGGAAGGGCCTCAGCCGACCCGGGGAGACGCCATGTTCGTGCTGATCGGCCCGCGGCAGGTCGTGCGGGGCGCCCTGCGCGTGGTCACGGCGACCGTCCAGGCCGTCGAGTCCCTGCCGCGCATCGCGGCCGCCCTGGAGGACGTCCGGGCCACCCTGCACCAGGTCGAGCGCCTCGCCGCGTACATCGCCCAAGAGGTCCCGGAGCTCGTCTACCAGCTGGAGCAGCTGCGCGAGGCGGACGAGGAGCTCAGTCGAGAGTCGCCACGAACCGGCTGACGGCCTCCATCGTGAACCGCTGCACGTACTTGCCCGACGGCGCCACCGACGCCAGCCGGTAGAGCGGGCGGTCCGCCACGCCGGAGCCGCGCGCTTCGGCCTTCAGCTCCGCGACCAGCAGCTCCCCGAACACCAGGCCGTTGGCTTCGGTGTTGTTCATCAGCGCGTTCGCCAGCTTCCGCAGCTGCAGGACGCCCAGTTCGCGGCCGCCGGTGCCGGAGAACACCGCGAGGTCGACCTTCCCGACCTTGCCGCGCTGCCCGGCGTTGACCAGCAGGCTCACCGTGCGGGAGCCGCGGACGTCGCCGATCACCAGGTCCAGCCGCGTGGCGGTGACCAGGTCGACGCGGCGCAGGCCCCAGGTGCGCACGAGCAGCGTCGAACCCTCCAGCCAGACGCGGCGGCGGATGCTGACGGCCATCACGTACAGCAGCGGCAGCGCGATCACCAGCGCCACGACCAGCCCGATCAGGGTGCCGCCGATGAGGCCCGCGACCCCGCCGAACGCGGCCGCGACGATCACCACGCCGATCAGGCCCGAGATGCCGCGGCGGCGGCGTCCGCGCGGGTCCTCCTCGAACAGCGCGAGCCGCTCGGTCGTCTCTTCCGCCATGCTCAGGCCCCCGTCCCGGCGAGGAACGGGTTGCCCGCGCGTTCCCGGCCGATCGTCGTCGCCGGTCCGTGGCCCGGCAGCACCACCGTGTCGTCCGGCAGGCTCGTCAGCAGGTCGCGCACCACGTCCGCGTCGGCACCGCGGCCGACCGAGCCGGCGAACAGCGTGTCGCCGGTGAGCGCGAGCCCACCGCCCTCGGCCGTCCGCAGGCCCAGCACCACCGAGCCCGGTGTGTGCCCCGGCACGTGGCGGACATCGATGTCCAGCCCGGCGAACGTGCCCGGCTCGAGCGGGACGCTGTCGCCGTCGTACAGGCCGGCGTCGGCGGCGTGCAGGTGCAGCGGGACGCCGTGCTCGGCCGACAGCTCCGCGGCCGACGACACGTGGTCCGCGTGCCCGTGGGTGGCCACCAGCGCCGCCGGGACCAGCCGGTGCCCGGCGAGCGCGGCGGCCAGCGGACCGGCCACCTCCTGGCCCGGATCCACGACCACGCACGGCCCGCCGGCGGCCTCCGCCAGCAGGTAGCAGTTGGCCTGCAGCGGGCCGCTGCCGAACCCGACGACGAGCACCGAACGCCTCCCGGACATCCGCGCCGGATGGCGCCGATCACGATCGGGTTGAGACTAGCGGGCCCTGTACATGGTCCTCACAGGCTGTGCCCATACACTGCCGCTACCTCAGACGTGTGACACGAGCGGAAACCTGGAGGGTACGGGGTGGCGACCAACCAGCAGCGCCGCGAAGCTGCGAAGCGCAAGCTCGAGAGGCAGCTCGAGCGCCGGCAGGAGCAGCAGAAGCGACGCAGGAGGATCGGCGCTGGTGTCGTCGGCGTGGCTGTGCTCGTCGTGGCGGGCGTGGTGGTGTGGATCGTGAGCGCCAACGGCGGTGACGCCACCGACACGGCGGCGTCGTCTTCGGCCGCTCCGCCGCCGACCGATCTCCAGATCCCGACGCAGCGCGCGGCGCTGCCGAAGCGGACCACGGCGCTGCCGAACCCGACGACGTGCGACTTCAAGGCCGACACGACGGGCAAGGCGCCGAAGAAGGTCAACCTGCCCGACGGCAAGAACGTCCCGTCGACCGGCACGGTGAACGTGACGCTGAAGAGCACCGCGGGCGACATCCCGCTGACGCTCGACCGGGCGCTCGCGCCGTGCGCGGTGCAGAGCTTCGTCAGCCTGGCGAAGCAGAGCTTCTACAACGACACCATGTGCCACCGGCTCGGCACCGAGGGCCTGCAGATGCTGCAGTGCGGTGACCCCTCGGCCACCGGCGACCCGACCCAGGACGGTCAGGGCGGCCCCGGCTACACGATGCCGGACGAGGCGTTCCCGGAGATCAAGTACGGCCGCGGCATCCTCGCGATGGCGAAGACGTCGGCCCCGAACTCCGGTGGCAGCCAGTTCTTCATGGTCTACGGCAACGCCGAAGGCCTCCCGGCGGACTACTCGGTGTTCGGCAGCATCAGCGACGAGGGCCTGAAGGTCCTCGACGCCGTCGCCAAGGCCGGCATCGCGAACCCGAACCCGCAGGACGGCACCGGGGCGCCGACGAAGCAGGTGAAGTTCACGGGCGTGACCGTCCAGTAGTGGCGGCGCGCATCGAGCTGAACGGGGATCCGCTCGGCCCGGGCGCCTTCGTCGCGGGAATGACCTCCTACGGCCATTTCACCGCGATGCAGGTCCGGGACGGGCGGGTCCGCGGGCTCGCGTTCCACCTGGAGCGGCTCGCGACGAGCACCCGGCTGCTGTTCGGCACCGACCTCGACGTCGACCGCGTGCGCTCGTACGTCCGCCAGGCGATCGCCGGCGAACCGGCGCTTTCGGTGCGGGTCATGGTGGTCACGCGTTCTTTCGAGGAGCCGCTCGTACCGGAGATCCTCGTCCGGACGCTCCCGCCGCACCCGCCCGAGCCGGCGCCGTTGCGCCTCGGGACGGTGCGCTACCAGCGAGATCTGCCGCAGGTGAAGCACCTGGGCACGTTCGGGCTGATCTACCACTCCCGCCAGGCCGAGCTGGCCGGCTACGACGACGCGCTGTTCATCGACCCGGCCGGCCGGATCAGCGAAGCGTCAGTGTGGAACGCCGGTTTCCTGGCCGGCGACACGGTCGTGTGGCCGGAAGCCGCGGTGCTGCCGGGGATCACGATGCTTGTGCAGAAGGAAGCGTTGCGCCGCTTGAGTGTCCCGCAGGAGACGCGCGAGGTCCGGCCCGCGGACCTGCGTGACTTCGACGCGATGTTCGTGACGAATTCGGAAACGCCGGGGCGCGCGGTCGCTTCCGTCGACGACCTCGCGCTGCCGGCCGCGGATCGTGCGGTGGAGCTGCTCGCGAAGGCGTACGAAACCGTGCCGTGGGACGAGATCTGACCCGCAAGATCTGAACCGCACCCGCTCCGCCCCCGTGTAGAGGGGCAACACCGGGACCCGCCGGGGTCACCGGGGAGAGGTGCCGACCATGGTCGCAAACCCCGCGGTGCGCCGCGTGCTCGGGCGGGCCGGGCAGGCCGGGGCCGCCGGTGTCCTCTTCGCCGTGCTCGCCGGGGGGCCCGCGCTCGCGCAGACCCAGCCGCCTCCGCCGGCCGTCAAGTACTACATCGTCCCGCACGCCGACAACCCCGACGACATCACGCTGTTCAAGATCGCCGAACGAGCCCTCGGGGACGGAAACCGCTTCCCCGAGATCTTCAAGCTCAACCAGGGCCGCCCGAGACCCGACGGGACGCCCTTCACCGACCCGACCGTCATCGAACCCGGCCAGGTGCTGCAGTTGCCCGAGGACGCCCGGGATCCCGCCGTGCGGTACGGCCCGCTGCCCACCGCTCCCCCGGTCGCCGCCCCCAAAGCCGCCCCCGAAGCCGCACCCGCCGAAGAACCCTCCGGGCTCGGCGTCGGGCTCGCTTCCGCCGTCAGCGGTACCGGCGGGCTCCTCACCGGCCTGATCGCCGGGCTCTGGTGGCGGCGCCGGCCGCGGCTCGTCCCGCCGGTCGAACCCGTCGAAGAAAGCGACGACGGCTCCGGCTCGGTCAGCGGAGTCCTGCCGATCCCGATCGTGCCCGAAGTCCTGCGGCCGGAGCCGCCCACCACCGAACTCGCGATCATCGTGCTCGACACGGCCGAAACCCAGGTGGTCGCCGCCGTCCGGCCCGGTTCGCGGTTCCACTTCCGGCTCGGCGGGAAGCCCGATTTCGCCGACGGCTCCACCGTGCTGGTCGTCGACGGCGAGAGCGAGCCCTGAGCTGAACGGATCAACCGGCGCCCGAACTCTGGCCTTCGGGGCGCCGGTGCCGCAATAGTCGAACGATGACCTCGGATCCGTTCGGGACGCTGCGCACGACGCTCTGGATCGGTGGGGCCCCGTGGACGGGCAAGTCGACCGTCGCACGGCTGCTGGCCGCCCGGCACGGGCTGACGACCTACCACCACGACGACCGGGCCCGGCCCGGCGCCGGGCCGGTCGAGGACGCCCCGGCCGGTGACCAGCTGGCCGCGCTGCTGGCCGAGTTCCGGCAGCGGTTCGAATGCGCGCTGGCCGACCTGCGCGCGCTGACCTCGCCGCGGCCGATCGTCGCCGAAGGCCGGGGCCTGCGCCCGGAACTGGTCGCGCCGCTCGTGGACTCGCCGAGCCGGATGGTCGTGCTGGTGCCGACCGAGCTGTTCCGCCAGCACCAGCTGCGGCACCAGTCGGACGAGCCCGCCATCCCGCGGCAGCGGACCCGGCTGACGCGCGACCGGATGCTCGCCGCGCAGGCCGTGCGCTCGGCGCGGGAGCTCGGTATCCGCGTCATCGAAATCGACGGCCGGCTCGACCCCGCCGGGGTGACCGACGTCGTCGCCGACCACTTCCACGCCTACCTGGATGCCTGAGGCTCCCGTTGGCGGAATCCGCGTCGAGCGCCCAAGATCGGTGCTCGACAAGCCATTCCGCGTGGTGAAGGAGCTTCCTTGGGGTTCGGGAGAAGGACGGCGCTCGCCGTCGCCCTGGCCGTGGCGGCCACGGTCGTGACGAGCGCGCCCGCCGGCGCCGCCGGCCGCTGGACCGTGAGCCTCACCGGCGCCGTGACCGCCGTCGTCGCGCGCACCGGTGCCGGCGGCCTGACCTTCGCGGTCACCCGCGACGGCACGACCGTGCTCGCGCCCGCTCCCGTGGGCCTGCGGACGCGAGCCGCCGATCTGACCCGGGACCTGAGGTTCCTCCGCCGCGTCGACCGGGTCGTCGACGAGCACTACACGATGACCACCGGCAAGCGCCTGCGGCGGCACGCGCGGGCCGCGGAGACGACGTTGTCCTTCCTGGGTACCTTCGGCACCCGGCTGGACGTCGTCGTGCGCGCGGCCGCCGACGGCGCCGCCTACCGGTACGTGCTGCCCGCCGGCGGCACGGTGACCGGCGAGGCCTCGGCCTTCACGCTGCCCGCCACGGCGCCGGCGTGGCTGCTGCCCTACTCCCCCAACTACGAGAAGGTCCGCGTCGAGACCACCGCGGGCGGCGCGCCGGCGGGCGACTACGGCTTCCCGTCGCTGTTCGCCACCCGCGACGGCTACACCCTGCTGACCGAGTCCGATGTGGACGGACGCTATTCCGGCGCCCGGCTGGTTCACGAGGCCGGCACGACGGACTACGGAATCAAGCTGGCCGACGCCGCCGTCACCGGACGCGGGCCGTTCGCCACGCCGTGGCGGGTGGCGATCACCGGCGACCTGGCGACGGTCACCGAGTCCACTTTGGTCGACGACCTCGCGTCACCGTCCGAACTGGACGACACGTCCTGGGTGCGGCCGGGCAAGGTCGCGTGGTCGTGGCTGTCCGAACACGACAGTCCGCGCGATCCCGTGCGGCAGAAGCAGTTCGCCGACTTCGCCGCCCGCCACGGCTGGCCGTACCTGCTCGTCGACGAGGGCTGGGACGCTTCCTGGGCGCCGGATGTCATCCGCTACGCGCGCGCCCGCGGTGTCGAAGTGCTCCTGTGGTTCCGCTGGGACGACCTCGACACACCGGCCGAACGCGCGCGGTGGCTGCCGCTGGTCAAGTCGTGGGGCGTCGCCGGGATCAAGGTCGACTTCATGGACTCCGACACCCGGGCGCGGCTCGGCTTCTACGACGACATCGCGCGGGCGACCGCCCGGCAGAAGCTGATGCTCAACTTCCACGGCGCGACCGTCCCGCGCGGGTTCCAACGCACCTGGCCGCACGTGCTGAGCTTCGAGGCCGTTCGCGGCGCCGAACAGCTCAAGACGCGTGCCTCGACCAACACGATGTTCCCGTTCACCCGCAACGTCGTCGGCAGCATGGACTACACGCCGACCGCGTTCGTCGTGTCCGATCGGGACACCACGGACGCGCACGAGGTGGCGACGTTCTTCGTCTACGAGTCCGGCTGGCAGCACGGCGCGGACAAACCCGAGAACTACGAAGCCCGGCCGGAAGCCCTGCGCACCCTCGACGAGCTGCCGACCGTCTGGGACGAAACCCGGCTGCTGTCCGGCCGGCCCGGCCGCGCGGCCGTGTTCGCGCGCCGCTCGGGCGACCGCTGGTTCGTCGGCGGCATCTTCGCCGGCCCGGCCACGACGGTGACCGAACCACTGGACTTCCTGGGGCCGGGCCACTGGGTCGCCGACACCCTGCGCGACGGGCCGTCGGGGTTGCTCCGGGAGACCTCGACGGTCACCGCGGGCGAGCGGCTGCACGTGCCGATCGCCGAGAACGGCGGGTTCGTGACGATCCTCAGCGGAAGGTGAACCGCGGCGGGCGGCGCTCCAGGAAAGCGGCGACGCCCTCGGCGTAGTCGACGCCGTGCAGGGCCTCGGAGCGGAGGTCCTCGACCTCGGCGTCGGACGTCTCCTGGCCGGCGACGATCTTCTCGATGATCCGGTTCATCCCACGGATCGACGCCTGCGAGCGCGAGCAGAGCGTCGCGACGAACTGCTGCGTCGAGGCCTCCAACGACGCGGCCGGGAAGACGTCGTTGAGCAGGCCGATTTCGCGGGCGCGGCCGGCGGTGATCAGCTCACCCGACAGCAGGAAGTACTTCGCGTGCGCCGGGCCGACCAGGGACACGAGCTGGCGCGTCGAGTCGAAGTGGTAGACGATACCGAGCTTCGCCGGCGTGATGCCGAACCGGGAGCCTTCGGCGGCGAACCGGAAGTCGCAGGCGACCGACACCTGGCAACCGCCGCCGATGCAGTTGCCCTGGATCATCGCCACCGACGGCTTGCGCAGCGCGGTCAGCGCCGCCACCGCGCTCTCGACCGCCTTGTCGTAGCTCGCCGCGCCGTCCGCGGTGGTGCGCAGCTCGCCGAACTCGCTGATGTCCGCGCCCGCCGAGAAGTGCTTCCCAGCCCCCGCGATCACCAGCACCTTGACCGCGGGATCGGCGTCGACCTCGGCCACGACGTCCGGGAGCGCCGACCACATGCCGTAGGTGATGGCGTTCATCTTCTCCGGGCGGGTCAGCGTGAGCCGGGCGACTTCGCCGTCGCGCGTGAGGTCGAATCCGTCGGTCATGGTTCGCACCTTAACTGCTCGCCCTGAGCGAAAAGTGCGGCGTGTGACACGGTCGAGTGGCTAGCTTGTGGCTCATGGCGACGATCGAAGTGAACGGGACGGCGTTCGGCTACGACGAAGCGGGAGAGGGGCCCGCGGTCGTCCTGCTGCACGCCGCGGTCGGCGACCGCCGGATGTGGGACGCCCAGTTCACCGCGCTCGCCGCCACGCACCGGGTGATCCGCTACGATCGCCGCGGCTTCGGCGAAACCGCCGCCCGCCCCGGCGAGTACGCCCACTTCGAGGACCTGCTGGCCCTGCTCGACGCCCGGGGGATCGAGCGGGCCGCGCTGGTCGGGGCGTCGATGGGCGGGGCGTGCGCGCTGGACGCCGCCCTGGCCGCGCCGGAGCGGATCACCCGGCTCGCGCTGCTGGGCTCGGGCCTGACCGGGCACACCTGGCCGGACCACATGCAACGGGACATCGCGCGGCTCGCCGCGGAACTGCTCCCCGCCGGGCGGCTCGAGCGGTACGCCGCCCGCGAGATCGACGTCGACGAGGCCGATGTGCGCGCGATGGCCGAGGCGAACCTCCGCTACATGGTCGCCGGTCCGGAGCGGGACGTTTCGGTCCTGCCGCCGGAAATGGTCGCGCTGGTGCGGGAGATGTGCGAGCAGGTCTACCGCACCGAATGGACCGCTCCACAGTGGACGGAGACGATCCCGGACACGCGGCACCGGCTCGGCGAGATCACGACCCCGGCCCTGGTGGTGATCGGGACGGCGGACGCACCCGGCCTGGTCGAGCTGTCACAGCACCTTGCGGCGTCGCTGCCGGACGCCGAGCTCGTCGAACTCCCCGCCACCGGCCACCTCCCGGCCATGGAACGGCCGGAGGAGGTCAACACGCTGCTGCGCAAGATCCTCTGATCCCGCTCAGGTGAAGATCTTCTGCACCTGGTCGGAGATCTTCGCGACGAGCTCGGAGAACTGCGCCAGCCCGCCCAGCAGCCCCTTGATCTTCTTCCAGCGGCTGCGCACCACCGCGGGCTCGGCGGCTTCGCCCGCGCGCAGGTCATCCGCCAGGTCGGTGAGCGTGTCCTCCAGCACCTCCTGCTTCGCGAGGTCCTTCCCGCGCACCTCGGCCGTCAATCGCTCGACCAGCTGCAGCAGCGAGGAAACCGTCTCGTCGGCGCCGCCGCCTTCGATGCCGGTCTGGGTGATCCGGCCCGAGTTGTCGCCGCCGATGCTGACCTTGTTCGTGATCCGGTGTCCCATCAGGCCTCCGTTCCGGCGTTCCGGCCGGTCGTCCTCGGCACGCGCGGCCGCGGGCCGCGCTGCCCGGTCTGGGTGATCGGGGCGCGGTTGTCGCCGCCGATGCTGATGTCGTTGTTGATCACGACCGCCGCCTGCTCCTCGAACTTCGCCGTCGAGAACCCGGCGTCGCCGAGCAGCTTGCCGATCGCCGGCAGAAGCCTGCTCCCGATGATCTTCTCGTAGCGCTCGACGTCGACGAGCTGGAAGTAGTCGGTGAACAGGTTCACCGCCGCGAGCTCGCGCAGGGTGCTGGCGGCGCCGTAGCGCTCCGGGTCGAGCACGCCGGCTTCGCGCTTGGGCTGCCGGATCCACGACGCCAGGTTCGCGATCCGGCCCGGCAGGCTCGCGGGCAGCTCCAGCCAGGCGAGCAGCCCCTGCCCGAACGGGCGCAGCGACTCCTGCCGCATCTTGTCCACGACGCGGTACTCGGCGCGGATCGGCGGCAGCATGAACGGCGTCCACTCGACGTACAGCGTCGTGTCGTCGACGGCCACGTGCAGGAACGTCGTGAGCACCAGGTCCCGGTCCCAGGTCTCGACCTGGAAGCACAGGTAGTAGCGCGCCCACTCCCGCGGCTCGCGCCGGATCCGCTCGACGTCGGCCTCGGTCAGCCGGGTGTGCGGCGGGTACTCGATGTCCGGCAGGTAGGCCGCGGCTTCGGCGTCGGTGAGGTGGTCGATGAGCTCGGCGGCGGGGGTGAACACCGCGTCGGTCACGGTCAGCCCGCCCAGCCGCCGGTCCGGCGACAGCGCGGCCGACTGCCGCAGGTCCGCGATCGCACCGCGGATCTCCTCGTACAGCGTCTCGGTGGTCAGCTCCCGCCGGGTCTCCGGGTCGCTCTCGTCGTCGTCGAGCCGCTCCAGCGGGATCGCCATCGACCACGCGTCGCGCCGGAAGCCTGCGCCCACGAACGGTTTGTAGCCGCGGTACACCACCAGTGGCGCACCGGGCACCCCGGCGAACTCGTCACCCCGCTGGTAGCGGCCGAGCTGCCCGCGGAAGTCTTCGGTGAAGATCCCCTGCAGGCTGCCGGTGTCGGGGGCCGGCGGCGCGAAGCGCTTGAAGCGCGTGGTCAGCAGGTTCCACAGCGACCAGCGCTCGAAGGTGACAACCATGAGCACGATCACGGCCAGCACGACGCCGATGACGACCCGGGCGGTGTCGTCGCCCGGCGTGTCGCCGAATTCGACGTCTTCGGCGTAGCGCGACGAATACGACCGGCCGGAAGCGAAGATCTCGTCCGAGTAGAGCAGCAGCAGCCACGCGACCACGGCCGCGGCGAGGAGCAACGCGATCGTCCGGGGGTTGAACACCCGCTCGTTCGCGGTCGCGTTCTTCCCGCTCCGGGCCACCAGGAGGATGACCGACAGCACGATCCAGCCGTACAGCAGCGGGTTGTCCCACGAGAGCCCGATGACGACGGCCATGAGCCCCACCAGCAGGCCGTCGTAGTTCTTGCGGCGCGCCCGCGCGCGGACCGCTTCGGTGAGCACGCGGCCCGCGTCGAGGCCCGGTGACGGCGGGACCGGCCGGGTCGGCTCGACGAGGAACTCGGTGATCGCTTCGGTGCTGTAGCGGGGATCGAGGTAGGAAGCCGCGCAGAGATAACGCGTGGTGTCGTCGGACATGCTGCCCCCTCGGCTCGGCCGCCCTGCAATTTGCGGACCGTAGCATGCAGCCGCGAGGACCGGCACCGCAATTCCGGGCGAAACCGGCACGCCATTTCCGCGGTGGAAACGGTCAGGAAAGCAGCTCCGCCGTCAGTTCGCCCCGGCTCCGCGCGCCCACCTTCCCGAACACCGACTTGAGGTGGTCCTGCACCGTGTGGGCCGAGATGCCGAGCCGGTCCGCGATGTCCACTGTGGACCGGCCGGCCAGCACCTCGCGGCAGACGTCGCGCTCCCGGGCGGTCAGGCCGTAGGCCGCCAGCCGCACGCTCAGCAGCTCGGCCCCCGACGCGCGGCGCGGGCCGAGGCGGCGCCCTCGCGCAGGCGGTACCCCCGGTGGTCACCCTGGTCGCGGCGCTCTTCTAGCCCAGCAGCTCTTCACTCCAGGCCCGAATGGCCGCCGCCTGGCCGGGGGTGAGCCGGTCGAGAACGAGACGGCGGATGTTGGCGCCGTGGGCCCGGACCGCGCTCTCCGCCGTGCGGCGGCCTTCGGCGGTCAGCTCCACTCCGGTGCGCCGGCCGGTGGCGCCGTCCTCGATGCGCGCCACCAGGCCGCGGTTCTCCATCCGCGTCAGCAGGTGCGCGACGCGGCTCTTCTCCCAGTCGAGCGCGTCGGCGAGCTCGCCGACGCGCATCGGCCGCTCCAGTGTCATCAGCACGCTGAACTCGGCCTTCGAGATGCCGCAGTCGCGCTGCAGGCCGCGGTCGAGCTCGCGGGCGAGCCGCCGCTGGGCGCGCATCCAGGTGTCCCAGAACTCCCACTCCGCCGGCTCCAGCATGGGAGTAGCCTACAGAGTTGACGCGTCAACTCTTGGAGGACACCGATGAAGACACTGCTGCGCGGCGGCATGGTGGTCAGCATGGATCCGGCGCTCGGGGACCTTCCCCGCGGCGACGTGCTCATCGAGGACGGCCGGATCGCCGCCATCGGCACCGCGCTCGACGCCGACGCCGACGCCGAGGTCGTCGACACCACGGGCAAGATCGTGCTGCCCGGGTTCGTCGACACGCACCGGCACACCTGGCAGACGGCGTTCCGCGGCCTCGGCGCGGACTGGACGTTCGACCAGTACCGCGTCGCCGCGCACGGCACGCTCAAACCGCACTACCGGCCCGAAGACGTCTACCTGGGCAACCTCCTCGGCCGCCTCGAAGCCCTGAACTCCGGCGTCACGACCGTGCTCGACTGGTTCCACTGCGCCCTCCACCCGGAGAACGCCGACGCCGCGATCGCCGGGCTGCGGGACGCACCCGGCCACTCGATCTTCTGCTACGGCGCCGACGGGCCGGACGTCGAGCCGGAGATCAGGCGGGTACGGAAACTGCTGCCGGGCGACGACATGGCACTCGGCCTGCGCGGCCCGGTGGTGTCCACAATGGACGAGACCGCCGCCGATGTCGCACTGGCGCGGGAACTCGGGCTCGCCGTGAGCACGCACGTCCACGGCACCGGCGGGTGGCCCCACGGTGACCGCCCGATCGAGGGCATGCGCGCGCGGGGCCTGCTCGACGAACGCACGACCATCGTGCACGGCAACGGCCTCTCCGACGACCAGCTGGCGATGCTCGCCGACGCCGGTTCCTCGGTGTCGGTCAGCCCGGACGTCGAGCTGAAGATGGGCTTCGAGCCGCTGATCACCGGCCGGGCGCTGGCCGCCGGGCTGCGTCCGTCGCTGTCGGTCGACGACTGCCTGTCCGCCGGTGGTGACCTGTTCGGCGCCATGCGCACGGCACTGGCCGCCGAACGCGGCGGCGTCACGGCTCGCGACGTCCTCGAGTTCGCCACGGTGAACGGCGCTCGGGCCTGCGGGCGCGACACCGGGAGTCTCACGCCCGGCAAGACCGCCGACCTGGTCCTGCTGGACGCCGAGGACCTCTCGGTCTTCCCCGTCGCCGACCCGGTTCGCACCATCGTCAGCGCCGGTCATCCCGGGCTGGTGGACAGCGTGTACGTCGCCGGGAAAGCCGTCAAACGGGACGGGCGCCTGCTCGACGTCGACCTGCCGCCGTTGCGCGCGCGGCTCCTGGAGTCCCGCGAGCGGATCGCCGCGGCCGCCGGCGTCTCCTGGACTCCCTAGGACGCCGACGTCACGCGGTAGACGTCGTAGACGCCTTCCACGCCGCGGACCACCTTCAGGACGTGGCCGAGGTGCTTGGGGTCGCCCATCTCGAACGAGAAGCGGCTGACCGCGACCCGGTCGCGGGACGTCGTCACCGACGCCGAGAGGATGTTGACCTTCTCGTCGGCCAGCACCTTGGTCACGTCCGACAGGAGACGGTGCCGGTCGAGCGCCTCGACCTGGATGGCCACCAGGAACACCGAAGACGCCGAGGGCGCCCATTCGACCTCGACCAGCCGCTCGGGCTGGGACTGCAGGTCGCCGGCGTTCGTGCAGTCGGTGCGGTGCACCGAAACGCCGCCGCCGCGGGTCACGAAGCCGAGGATCTCGTCGCCCGGCACCGGGGTGCAGCAGCGGGCGAGCTTCGCCCAGACGTCGCTGGCGCCCTTGACGACCACGCCGACGTCGTTGGAGCCGCGGCGCCGGGTGACGGTGGACGGCGTCGCGCGTTCGGCGAGCTCCTCCTCCGCCGCGTCGACCCCGCCGATGAGGGCGACCAGGCGCTGCACGACGTGCTTCGCGCTGGTGTGGCCCTCGCCGACCGCCGCGTAGAGCGACGAGATGTCGGCGTGGCGCAGCTCGGTGGCGACGGCGCCCATCGACTCCGCGGAGACCAGCCGCTGGATCGGCAGGCCGACCTTGCGGATCTCCTTGGTGATGGCTTCCTTGCCGCCTTCGATCGCCTCGTCGCGGCGTTCCTTGGCGAACCACTGCCGGATCTTGGCGCGGGCCTTGGGCGAGCCGGCGAACTGCAGCCAGTCGCGCGACGGCCCGGCGTTCTCCGCCTTCGACGTGAAGATCTCGACGACTTCGCCGTTTTCCAGCTTGCGTTCGAGCGCGACCAGGCGGCCGTTGACGCGGGCGCCGATGCAGCGGTGGCCGACCTCGGTGTGCACGGCGTAGGCGAAGTCCACCGGCGTCGAGTCCACGGGCAGCGTGATGACGTCGCCCTTCGGCGTGAAGACGAAGATCTCGCGCGAGGCCAGCTCGTAGCGCAGCGACTCGAGGAAGTCGCCCGGGTCCGCCGCTTCCCGCTGCCAGTCGAGGAGCTGGCGCATCCACGCCATCTCGTCGACGTCCATGGCGTTGCCGTTGTGCGTGCCCTTGGTTTCCTTGTAGCGCCAGTGCGCGGCGATGCCGTACTCGGCGGTGCGGTGCATCTCGTAGGTGCGGATCTGCACCTCGAGGGGCTTGCCGTCCGGGCCGATCACCGTCGTGTGCAGCGACTGGTAGACGCCGAAGCGAGGTTGCGCGATGTAGTCCTTGAACCGGCCGGGGACCGGCTGCCAGAGCGCGTGCACGACACTCATGGCGGCGTAGCAGTCGCGGACGTCCTCGACGAGGATCCGGACGCCGACGAGGTCGTGGATGTCGTCCAGGTCGCGGCCGCGGACGATCATCTTCTGGTGGATCGAGTAGTAGTGCTTCGGCCGGCCTTCGACCTTCGCGGTGATCCGCGACGACACGAGGTTGCTGGTCAGGTCGGTGATGACCGACCGCAGATAGATGTCGCGCGAGGGCGCGCGGTCGGCGACCAGGCGCACGATCTCGTCGTACTTCTTGGGCTGCAGGATGGCGAACGCGAGGTCTTCGAGCTCCCACTTGACCGTGGCCATGCCGAGCCGGTGCGCGAGCGGGGCGAGCACTTCGAGCGTTTCGCGGGCCTTGCGGGCCTGCTTCTCCGGCGGCAGGAAGCGCATGGTGCGCATGTTGTGCAGCCGGTCGGCGAGCTTGATGACCAGGACGCGGGGGTCCTTGGCCATCGCGATGACCATCTTGCGGATGGTTTCGGCCTCGGCGGACGTGCCGAGCTTGACCTTGTCGAGCTTCGTGACGCCGTCGACGAGCTCGGCGACCTTTTCGCCGAAGTCGGCCTTCAGGCTCTCGACGGCGTAGCCGGTGTCCTCGACCGTGTCGTGCAGCAGGGCCGCGACGAGGGTCGTGGTGTCCATGCCCAGCTCGGCGAGGATGGTCGCGACGGCGAGCGGGTGGGTGATGTAGGGGTCGCCGGACTTGCGCCGCTGGTTCCGGTGCAGTTCCTCGGCGACGTCGTAGGCGCGCTGCAGCAGCCCGAGGTCCGCGTTGGGGTGGAGCTCGCGGTGGATGACGGCCAGCGGTTCGAGGACCTGCTTGACCGGGGCGGCGCGCTGCGCGGTGATCCGCCGGGCGAGACGCGCCCGGACCCGCCGGGTCGCGGACGGGTTCGGCGCCGCACCGTTCGGCCTCGGCGGCTGGGCCGCCGCCTGCCCGTTCTGCTGGGCGCCCTCTTTCGGGGGCACCGCGGCGTCGAGCTCCTGGCTCACCCGCACCTCCTGCTGCTCGTGCGGCCGTTCGAACCACCAGGGTAGCCGTTGCGCCTCGCGGCCCTCTCGGGTGCGCCCGTTCAGGGGGATGCCGAGCCGCGGACCAGCGGATTCAGTGCATCGCCCGGCGTGGCGAAGCTCACCGGCCGCCGTCGCCGCCGAAACCGCCGCGCCGAACGCCCTGAGGGGCACCTTCATGGCTCTCAAGGCCACGAAAGTGCCCCTCAGGGAACGTCAGCAGGTCTGCAGAGCGTGGACCTCCCGGCCGCCGAGGACCTCCCGGCCACCCAGCGCGCCCAGTTCCAGGACCACCGACACGCCGTCGACCACGGCTCCCGCGTCCTCCAGGAGCTTGCCCGTCGCCGCGACCGTGCCACCCGTCGCCAGGACGTCGTCCAGGATCGCGATGCGCTGGCCGGGCCGGACCACGCCGGCGGGCAGCTCGACCGTCGCCGTGCCGTACTCCAGCGCGTAGTCCACCCGGCCCGCCACCTGGGGCAGCTTGCCCGGTTTGCGGATCAGCACCACGCCGAGGCCGCGGGCGTACCCGACGGCCGCGGCGAGGAGGAACCCACGGGCTTCGACACCCGCGAGCGCCTCGACACCGGGCATCAGCGTCTCCGCCAGCGCGTCGGTCACCGCCTTGAACGCACCCGCGTCCGCGAAGAGCGGGCTCAGGTCGCGGAACAGCACGCCGGGCTCGGGGAAGTCCGGCACCTCGGCGATCAGGCCGAGGGCGTCGGGCAGCTCCACGTCAGCGCTTCCGCTTCCCGGCCGGCTTGCCCTGCGGACGCTGCTTCTGGATCCGGGCCGGGACGCTGGCCGCGGCCGCGTACGCCCTCTCCTTGCGCAGTTCCTTGGCCAAGGCGTCGTCGTCGCCGGCGTCGAAGTCCTCTTCACCCGCGGCCTTGCGCTCCTGGCTGACGCGGCGCTGGCGGACCCGCTCGGCCTGCTGCGCGTACTTCGGGTCGCGCATCTTGAAGTCGACCAGCAGCGGTGTGGCCAGCGCGACCGACGACAGGACGCCGACCAACGTACCCGTGAGCTGCACCAGCGCCAGGTCCTGCAACGTGCCCGAGCCGAGCAGCACGTACCCGACGATCAGCAGGCCCAGGATCGGCAGCAGCGCGATGAACGCCGTGTTGAACGACCGCATCAGGGTCTGGTTGAGCGCCAGGTTGGCGGCCTCGCCGTAGGTGCGGCGGGTCAGCCCGAGCAGGCCGCGCGTGTTCTCGCGGACCTTGTCGAACACCACCACCGTGTCGTACAGCGAGAACCCGAGGATCGTCAGCAGGCCGATCACCGTCGCCGGGGTGACCTCGAAGCCGATCAGCGAGTACACGCCGGCCGTGACGAGGATGTCGTGCAGCAGCGAGACGAGCGCCGCCGCGGCCATCCGCAGGTCGAAGTAGATCGCCAGGAAGATGACCACCGCGACGAGGAACACGCCGAGCGCGATCAGCGCCTTCTGCGAGATCTCCCCGCCCCAGGACGCGCTCACCGCGCTGTCGCTGATCGCCTGCACGCTGGGCTGGCCGTTGCTGCCCTTGGGCCCCAGGTCCTGGAACAGGCCCTGCTTGACCTTCGCGACGTCGGCCGCGTTCAGCGTGTCGGTGCGGATCTGGATGGTCGACGCCGCACCGCTGCCGACCTTCTGCGCCTCGGCCGCGGGGCGGCCGAGGGCCTTCTCGAACGAGTCCTTCGCCTGCTGCTCGCTGATCACGCCGTGCGTGCCGTCGGCCGGCATCTGGATCTGCGTGCCGCCCTCGAACTCGATGCCGAGGTTGAAGCCGCGGATGATCATCGACGCGAGGCACACCAGCACCAGCGCGCCGAAGAAGACGTACCAGCGCTTGCGCTTGCCGACGACGTCGAACGCGCCCGTGCCGACGTAGAGCCGGTGGAAGACGCTTTCCTTCTTGCCGGGCTTCGCCGCGACCTTGGCGTCGCCGTCGGCGTCCGTGCCCAGTTCTTCGACCCCCACGTCAGGCCTCCTTCACGTTCGCGCGGCCGACCGAGGTCGACTTCTTACGCTGCGAACCCAATTGCTGCACGGCGCCGAGGCCCAGGTTCCTCGGATTGGACAGGAACGACGACTTCGACGTGGACACCATGGCCACCAGCGGGTGCGTCACCAGGTACACGACGACCAGGTCGAGCACCGTGGACATGCCGAGGGTGAACGCGAAGCCCTGGACGTCCCCGACCGCGATGACGTACAGGATGGCCGCGGCCAGGAAGCTCACCGCGTCCGAGGCCAGGATGGTGCGCCGGGCGCGGACCCAGCCGCGTGGCACCGCGGACCGGAACGTCCGGCCCTCCCGGATCTCGTCTTTCAATCGCTCGAAGTAGATGACGAACGAGTCCGCCGTGATGCCGATGGCGATGATCAGGCCGGCGATGCCCGCGAGGTCCAGCGTGTAGCCGATCCAGCGGCCGAGCAGCACCAGCACCGCGAACACCAGCGCGCCGGACAGGGCCAGCGACAGGATGGTGAGCACGCCGAGCAGCCGGTAATAAAACAGGCAGTAGATGAAGACGACCAGCAGGCCGATGCCGCCGGCGATCAGGCCCGCCTGCAGCGAGGCGAAGCCGAGGGTCGCCGACACCGTGGTCGCGTCCGAGGACGAGAACGACAGCGGCAGCGAGCCGTACTTGAGGATGTCCGAGAGGTCCTTCGCCTCGGCCTGCGTGAACTTGCCGGTGATCTGGGTGTTGCCGTCGAGGATGGCGACCTGGATGTTCGGCGCGGACACGACCTGCGTGTCGAGCACGAAGGCGGCCTGCTGGTTGACGTTCTTCGACGTGAAGTCGGCCCAGATCTTGGTGCCCTCGCTCTTGAAACTGAGGTTCACCACCCACTGGCCGTTCTGCGTGTTGTAGGTCGAGTTCGCGTCGGCGATCTCGGTGCCCGGCAGGAACTCCGGCTCCAGCAGGTACTTGTACGTGTCGTGGTCACCGCAGGCGACCAGCGGCAGTTTCGGGTCGTCGTTGCCCTCGAGGGGGTCCTTGGCGTTCGGCGCGCAGGTGAGCGCCGCCATCGCCTTCGCGACGAGCTCCTGGTTCGGCTGGCCGTCGGCGCCGATCAGGTCCTTGTTCTGGCGGACCGCCTTCGCGGCCTGGATCTCCTGCGCGGTCTGCGCGTCCACCGAGCCGTCCGAGGGGGCCGGGGCCTGGCTCGACGCCGGCGGCGGCGTGGTGCTGCTGCTCGGCGGGGCCGGCGTGGTGCTCTGCTGCGGCGCGAGGGCGCCCGCGGCACCGCCACCACCGGCGGCCGGGCTCGACGGCGGCGCGCTCGACGAAGCGGCCGGCGGCGCGGAGCTGCTCGGCGCGCCCGAGGTCGGCGCACCGGAGGTCGGGGTGCCGGTGGCCGGCGGCGGGGTCGTCTGCGGCGGCACGACCGGCTGGGTCGCGTTCGCGACGACCTTCCGGAAACCGAGCTTCGCGGTCTTGCCCAGGTTCTTCGCCTGGTCGCCCTGCTCGCCGGGGACGGTGATGACGACGTTGTTGCCGTCGAGGAGGACCTCGGTGCCGCTGACGCCGATCCCGTTGACGCGGCGCTCGATGATCTGGCGCGCCTGGTTCAGGGATTCGCGGGTGGGCTGGCCGCCGTCGGGGGTGCGGGCGGTGAGCGTGACCCGGGTGCCGCCTTGCAGGTCGATGCCCAGCTTCGGGGTCGGCTTGTGGTTGCCGGTGAGGAACACCAGCGCGTACAGCACGATCACGATCAGGGCGAAGAAGGCGAGATAGCGTCCCGGGCGGAGATGCCCGGCCGATGATGCCACGGTGCTTCGGTCTCCTCGGACTGGGTTGCCCCAACTAAGCGGTGCCCGCCCGGAGGGTTACCGGGAGGGACTGTGTGCGATTCACTCCCGGGCACGGGTATGACGGCGGACACGCACGCAGCACCGAGACACTACTCGGTGCTGCGTGAGCCCGGCGTGCGAGGCCACACCGACTTTCGTCGGGCGTTTCCGCGGCCCCGCCCAGGGTGCCGCGAGGGCCTACTTCTTGCCGTGCTCCAGCGGCGGGGCCACCTGAGCCGTGGTCTGCGGCTCGTCGGCCTTGATGCCGTCGGTCGACTCGATGATCGACTCCTCGGCGGGAGCCTCCGCCTCGTCCGCGGTGTCCTCGTCGGTCTCGACGACCGGCTCAACCTTCTCGCGGACCGCCAGCCGCAGCCAGGTGGTGACGACGCCGGGGGCGATCTCGATGTCGATCGTGTTGTCACCGGAGGCGTCGGCGACGGTGCCGTAAAGACCGGAAGTGGTCATCACGCGGTCACCGGGGGCGATGCTGTTCTGCAGCTCCTGTTGCGCCGCCTGCTGCTTCTTCTGCTTGCGCGTGCTCATCACCAGCGGCACGGCGAGGACGAGCACGAGCAGCAGGGGCAGCAATAGCTGTTGCATGATTCTCCGTTCGACGGACACCGGGCCCAGCCGAAATGTCCGGTTTTTGGGTATGTGCTCCTGTCAAGTGTGCCAGGTACCAGCGCGGACGCCGACACCCACCCGCCGGTTCCGGCCGCTCAGACTTGCTCGAACGGCGAGAGCCCGCCCGGGTCGGGGCGCCCCGGGTGGTCGGCGGGCGGCACCAGGCCGAGGTGCTCCCAGGCGGCCGCCGTGGCGACCCGGCCCCGCGGGGTGCGGGCGAGCATACCGGCGCGCACGAGGTAGGGCTCACACACCTCTTCCACGGTGGTCGCCTCCTCCCCCACGGCCACCGCCAGGGTCGAGATGCCGACCGGTCCGCCGCCGAACGACCTGGTCAGCGCGGTGAGCACGGCCCGGTCGAGGCGGTCGAGACCCAGCTCGTCGACGTCGTAGACGGCCAGCGCGGCGCGGGCGACCGCCAGGGTCACCTTGCCGTCGGCGCGGACCTCGGCGTAGTCGCGGACGCGGCGCAGCAGCCGGTTCGCGATCCGGGGCGTGCCGCGCGACCGGCCGGCGATCTCGGCGCAGCCGTCGCGGTCGATCGGGATGTCGAGGATCGTCGCCGCGCGGCGGACGACCAGCTCCAGCTCGGCGTCGGTGTAGAACTCCATCTGGCCGGTGAAGCCGAACCGGTCGCGCAGTGGCCCGGTCAGCGAACCCGACCGCGTGGTGGCCCCGACCAGCGTGAACGGGGCGATTTCCAGGGGGATGCTGGTGGCGCCCGGGCCCTTGCCGACGACGACGTCGACCCGGAAGTCCTCCATCGCGAGGTAGAGCATCTCCTCGGCGGGGCGGGCGATCCGGTGGATCTCGTCGATGAACAGGACGTCGCCGGGTGCGAGGTTGGACAGCATCGCGGCGAGGTCGCCGGCCCGTTCCAGCGCGGGACCGGAGGTGATCCGGATGGCCGCGCCCAGCTCGGCGGCGACGATCATCGCCATCGACGTCTTGCCCAGGCCGGGCGGCCCGGAGAGCAGGACGTGGTCGGGCGGCACGCCGCGGCGGCGGGCGCTCTCCAGCACCAGCTCCAGCTGCTCGCGCACGCGGGGCTGGCCGACGAACTCGTCGAGCTTGCGGGGCCGCAGCGTGCCCTCGACGGTCTCCTCGCCGGTCTGGGCCCACGCCGAGAGGGCTTCGTCTTCCTCCACGGCTTCATACTCCACGGCCGCGCCTACCGCTTCCGGCCGAGGGTGGTCAGCGCGGCGCGCAGCACGCTCGCCGTCGTGTGACCGTCGCCGTCGGCCAGGACCTTGTCGACCGCCTGCTCGGCCTGCTTGGCCGGGAACCCGAGGCCGGCCAGCGCTTCGACGACTTCCGCGCGCAGCGCGCCGGGCGCGGTGACCGCGGGCGCGTCGCCGGAGCCGAGCGCGGTGACCTTGTCGCGCAGTTCCAGGGTGAGCCGCTCGGCGCCCTTGCGGCCGATGCCCGGCACCGAGGTCAGCACGGTGATGTTGCCTTCGACCAGCGCGGCGCGCAGCTTGTCGGGGTCGAGCACGGCGAGGGTGGCCAGCGCCAGGCGCGGCCCGATCCCGGACACCGTCTGCAGCAGCCCGAACAGCTCGCGCGCGTCGGCGTCGGCGAAGCCGAACAGGGTCAGCGAGTCCTCGCGCACGACCAGCGCGGTGTGCAGCCGGGCTTCTTCGCCGCGGCGCAGGGTCGCCAGCGTCGCCGGGGTCGCCTGCACCGCGAAGCCGACCCCGCCGACCTCGACCACGACGTGGTCCAGGCCGACCGAAAGGACTTCTCCGCGTACCGACGAGATCATCGTGCTGCTCCAGGGTTCTTGGCTTGTTTCGCCGCCGCGGCGAGGCGGGCTTTGTGCGTGCGGGCCATTTCGGCCGCCCGGGCTTCGGCTTCGGCGAGCCGGGCGCGCATCGGCTCGCGCCAGAGGTGGCAGATGGCCAGGGCGAGGGCGTCCGCGGCGTCGGCGGGGTGCGGCGCGACCTCGAGGTTGAGCAGGCGCATCACCATGGCCGTGACCTGGGCTTTGTCGGCCCGGCCGGAGCCGCTGACGGCGGCCTTGACCTCGCTCGGCGTGTGGAAGACGACCGGCAGGCCCCGCCGCGCGGCGGCCAGGGCGACCACGCCGCCGGCCTGCGCGGTGCCCATCGCGGTCCGGACGTTGTGCTGGGCGAAGACGCGCTCGACGGCGACGGCCTGCGGCTTGTACCGGTCCATCCACCGCTCGACCTCGTCGGAGATGCCGAGGAGGCGGTGGGCCAGGTCGGCGTCGGGCGGCGTCCGCACGACGTCGACGGCGACGCACCGGACGGCCCGGCCCTTGCCGCCGTCGACCACCCCCAGGCCGCACCTGGTCAGACCGGGGTCGACCCCGAGCACCCGCACCCGTTCTTCCTTCCCGCCGCGAACACCAGTTCGAGCAGGCTACTGGGCGCGCCTGCGGCAGGATGGGTGACATGCCGGAGCCGTCGGATTTCGTCACCCACCTGGGGCTCGAACCCCTGCCGGTCGAGGGCGGGCGGTGGGCGCGGAGCTGGCGCTCGGCCGCCGGGTCCGCGATCTACTACCTGCTCGTCGCGCCGGAGCGCTCGGCTCCGCACCGGCTGGACCGCACCGAGGTCTGGGTGCACCACGCGGGGGCGCCGGCCGCGATGCTGCTGCTGCACACCGGCGGTGCGGTCGAGCGGCCGGTGCTGGGCACCGACGTCGCCGCCGGGGAGCGGCCGCAGGTCGTCGTGCCGGCCGGGACGTGGCAGGCGGCTGTGACGACCGGCGAATGGAGCTTGCTGGGGACCGTCGTGGTGCCGCCGTACACCGACGACTGCGTGGAGTTCTCCCCCGCCGCGGACCTGGCACTGCGGTACCCGGAAGCGGCCGCCGACCTGGAGAAGTTCTAGGGACCGTCGACGCCGGGGGTCCAGCTTTCCGGGTCGCCGCTCTCGGTCAGCACCAGCTGCCACCGGGCGAAGCCCTCGGGCGCGTCCGGGTGCCACGGGAACTTGCCCTCCGGGGTCGCGACGATCAGCTGCAGCGCCGGGAAGTCGCCGTCGGGGTAGATGAGGAAGGCCGTGCCGAAGTACTCGGGGTAGTGCCCCTTGTTGACGCGCTCGAGGACGACCGGGACTCCCTCGAAGAAGTCGTCGTAGCGCCGGCCGACCTCGAAGATCTCGCCGTTGGCCGCGCGGTCGACGTAGGCGTCGAGCAGCACCTGGCCCATCTGCTCGGGCAGCCCGACGACGACGGCCTCGGGGACGTGGTGCAGCGCCCACGCGCAGGCGGTGAAGCAGTAGCCGGCACCCTCGTCGTCCCCGGCGACCGTGATGACCGCGTTGCCGCGTTCCTTCGCCTGCGTCTCGATCCACTCGATGAGGCGCAGCTCTTCGGCGGAGAGTTCGGCGGTGATGTCGGCGGAGGCGGGGGTCGTCGAGGTCACGGCGCACATTCTGCCTGAGGATCCGGCGGGAACACAGGGCCCGGGCCGGAAAGTTTCCGGCCCGGGCCCTGAATCCTTGCGGGGCAAGGGAAAACTCAGCCGACTTCGGCGAGCACCTCGTCCGAGACGTCGAAGTTCGCGTAGACGTTCTGGACGTCGTCGCAGTCTTCGAGGGCGTCGATCAGCTTGAAGACCTTCTTCGCGCCGTCGGCGTCCAGGGGGACGCTGACGGTCGGCAGGAACGTCAGTTCCGCCGACTCGTACTCGAAGCCGGCCTCCTGCAGGGCCTTGCGGACCGGCACCAGGTCGCCGCCTTCGGAGACGATTTCGAAGCTCTCGTCGAGGTCGTTGACCTCTTCGGCACCCGCGTCGAGGACCGCCATGAGGACGTCGTCCTCGGTGGCTTCGGCCTTGGGCATCAGCACGACGCCCTTGCGGTTGAACATGTAGGCGACCGAGCCCGGGTCGGCGAGGGAGCCGCCGTTGCGGGTGAGCGCGGTGCGGACCTCCATCGCGGCGCGGTTCTTGTTGTCGGTGAGGCACTCGATCAGCACCGCGACGCCGTTGGGGCCGTAGCCCTCGTAGGTGATGTTCTGCCAGTCGGCGCCGCCGGCCTCTTCACCGGCGCCACGCTTGCGGGCACGCTCGATGTTGTCCTGCGGGACCGAGTTCTTCTTGGCCTTCTGGATGGCGTCGTAGAGCGTCGGGTTGCCATCCGGGTCGCCACCACCGGTGCCCGTGCGGGCGGCCACCTCGATGTTCTTGATCAACCGCGCGAAGAGCTTGCCGCGCTTCGCGTCGAGGTTGGCCTTCTTGTGCTTCGTGGTGGCCCACTTGGAGTGGCCGCTCATCTCTCCTCCATCTGTTCCGTACCCCGGCCGGGCACCGCGTCTCAGGCTGCCTTCCGCGCGAGGTCGACGAACAGCCGGTGCACCCGCACGTCGGGCGTCAGCTCCGGGTGGAACGCGGTCGCCAGCACCGCCCCCTGCCGGACCGCGACGATCCTAGCGGTGTCGTCGTCCACGCCGGGCACGCCGCTGACGGTGGCCAGCACCTCGACGCCGTCACCGGCCTTCTCGACCCAGGGAGCCCGGATGAAGACGGCGTGCACGTTCCCGTCGACCCCGGCGAAGCCGAGGTCGGCCTCGAAGGAGTCGACCTGCCTGCCGAAGGCGTTCCGCCGCACGACGACGTCGAGCCCGCCGAGCTGCTGCTGGTCGGGCCGCCCGTCGAGGGTCTGCCGCGCCAGCAGGATCATCCCGGCGCACGAGCCGAAGGCGGGCATGCCCTCGGCGATCCGCGCTTTGAGCGGTTCGAGCAGCTCGAACGTCTCGAGCAGCTTCGACATGGTGGTCGACTCGCCACCGGGCAGCACCAGCCCGTCCACTTCGGACAGTTCCCCGGCTCGCCGGACGGGCTTGGCGCGCGCACCGGCTTCTTCCAGCATGGCGACGTGCTCCCGCACGGCACCTTGCATGGCGAGCACACCGATGACCGGTTCCGACGACACCCGACCTCCCGAAAGACCTTCCCACCAGCCTAGACGCCCTGTCACACCACCTGCGCGGCAGGTCAGCCCCGGTCCCCTGGCGTCATGAAAGGGTCGTTCACCGCGTCCGACGGCATGAACGAGTCGTTCATGCCGTCCGGCGCCGCTCCCCGGCGAGCTCCCAATGTGGCTTTGGTTGCGTGAGACGCACCCAATGTGGCCTTCGGTGCGTCTGACGCACCGAAGGCCACATTGGGGCGCTGGCGACCTGCCAACAGTCCCCTGGCAGGAGCCGGAGTCGCGGCCACCCGAGTGGAGGCACCTCGCCTAGCCCGAGTGCTGCCAATGTCGCATGCGCGGCGTCGGAGGTCCCGAATGCGACATTCGCGACCTCCGGCGGCCGGTCAGGGCACCCCCGCCAACCTCAGCAACGCCGCCGTCGCCGCCGCGGCCAGCACCACCAGGACGAACGGGGCCTTCCGCCACGCCAGCACCCCCGCCACCAGCACCCCGGCCGGCCGGGCGAAGCCCGCGAACCCGTGCCCCTCCGTCAACGCGCTCACCGCCACCAGCGCCGCCAGCAGCACCACCGCGGCCAGCGCCATCAACCTCTCCGCCCGCGGCGACAGCTTCACGCGGCTGCGCAGCACCGGCCCGGCCAGCCGGAACGCGAACGTCCCCAGTGCCAGCACCGCCGTGCCGACCAGCAGTTCCACCCCGTCCATCAGCTCGCCTCCTGCAGTTCCGGCTCCTTCGCCAACGCCCCCACGACGACGCCCGCCAGCGCGAGCAGCACCGGCAGCCCGGCCGGCAGGAACGGCGTGGCCGCCAGGGCGACCACCACGCCGACCAGGACCGGCAGCCGCGCCGCCCGGTCGCGCAGGGACGGCAGGACCAGGGCCAGCAGCACCGCCGGGAACGCCGCGTCCAGGCCGAACACGTCCGTGTCGCTGATCGCCGTCCCCGCGAACGCGCCCGCGACCACGCCGAGGTTCCAGCACACGAACAGGCCGGTCCCGCACGCCCAGTACGCCGCCCGGCGCCCGCCCGCCTCGCGCTGGGCCAGCGCGAACGCCACCGACTCGTCGATCATCAGGTGGCTGCCCGCCAGCCGCGCCGCCCACCGCTCGCCCAGGACGTCGCCGATCGCGAAGCCGAACGGCAGGTGCCGCGCGTTGGCCAGCAGTCCCGCCAGCACCGCGGCGAACGGGTTGCCGCCCGCGGCCACGATCCCGATGAACATGAACTGCGACGCGCCGGCGAAGACCAGCAGCGACATCAGCATCGGCAGCCACAGCGGGAAGCCCGAGCTCACCGCGATGGCCCCGTAGGACACGCCCACGAGACAATCGGCCAAGCAGACCAGGCCGATGTCGCGGGCGAGGCCCCGATCGAGTGTTCGCCATATCGAACGCATGTGTTCTATGGTGAACACAGGCACCCGTGTTCGTCAAGGCGAACAGAACGACCGATGGAGCGAACAGCAATGTCGCAGGAAACGACGGGCGCACCACTGGAGATCATCGCGGCGTCCCTGCGCCGCGAACGGACCCGCGCGGGCTTGTCCCTCACCGAGGTCGCGCGCCGCGCCGGCCTGGCCAAGTCGACGCTGTCCCAGCTGGAGTCCGGCACCGGCAACCCGAGCGTCGAGACGCTCTGGGCCCTCGGCGTCGCCCTCGACGTCCCGTTCTCGCGGCTGGTCGAGCCCGAACGGCCGAAGGTCCGCGTCATCCGGGCGGGCAAGGGTCCGACGGTGTTCGCCGAACACGCCGACTACGCGTGCACGCTGCTGTCTGCCTGTCCCCCGTCCGCGCGGCGGGACATGTACCTCATCCGGGCGGAACCCGGGACGCCGCGGCGGTCCGACCCGCACATGACCGGCGTGATGGAACACATCGTGCTGTGTGCGGGACGCGCCCGGGTGGGCGTCCTGGAAGCACCGGAAGAGCTGAACCCCGGCGACTACATCTCCTACCCGGGCGACGTCCCGCACATCTTCGAAGCCCTCGAGCCGGGCACTTACGGCGTCGAGATCTCCGAGTACGTCTAGGACGGCGGCGCGAGCTTTTCGCAGAGCGCGGCGGGAAACCGCGGTTCCACGGCCAGGATCTCGCCGCAGCCGCCCCCGTTCGCCGACGCGAACGACGCCCAGCCGTTGCCCGCCCACCGGTAGGCGACCCGGTTCGCGCGCTGGCCGCTGTGCCGCTGCAGGTCGTGGATCAGCCAGTCCTGGACGCACGCCCGCGTGGTCCCGGAGTACTCGGCTTCCGCGCTGAACTCCGCCTGCGCCACCCAGGCCGGGTCGCAGTGGTCCGCCGGCGGTTCGCAGCCGAGGATCTTGTCGCACTTCCGCCAGCCGCCGGAAACCAGTCCCCACGTGTCCTCGGCGTTGACGACCACCGGCCGTTTCCCGATCGCGGCCGCCGCGGTCAGCGGGAAGTCGGCCGGGGCCGTTTCGCAGTGCGGGCCGCCACCGGGCCGGAAGAGGACGGCGGCGTCGATCCGGGTGGCGGACTCGGTGACCTCCACGTGCGGGCCGACGGCACAGGCCGGCAGGTCGACGCGCAGGACCGCGCTGCGGTCGTCCGGCCCCGGCCGGAGATCCGTGACCCACGCGGTCATGGTCCCCGGCCCGGTCGGCACGACCGGCGGCGTCGGCGAGGTGGGCGCGGACGCCGCCGTCGGCGCGAGCGGTGCGGGCGACGCCTTCGGCGCGGAGACACTGCGGTACGGGATGTCCAGCGCCAGCACCAGCCCGAAGGCGAGCCCGCCCGCCGCGAGCGTCCCGAACGTCCACAACACCGGTTTGACGAATCTCCGCACCGAAGCCCCCCATGCTCGGCGCGAGCCTAGCGGGTGCCGGTCACCAGCCGCGCTCGGCGAGGCGGTGCGGCCTCGCCGCATGCGTGCCCGCGGGTGGCTTGACGTCACGCGCGTCCGTCTCACCAGAACGACGGGCGAGACGCTTCAGGGCATAGGTATGACCTGACCTCCAACCTGGCGGTCCTGAGCTTCGTCGAGAGCTGCGAGCACGCGGCCTGGATCGTCGATCAGCTCGAACAGGCCGCTCGTCCGGCGCGCCCACAGGATCGGATCCTCCCGCTCGGCCAATGCCGCGGCCGACGCAAACTGGCCTTGGAGGTTGACTGGCAGCCGACCAGCCAGAGCTGCCCCGAGCCGGCGACAAAGGACGGCTCGTGGCGAAGACGGCCGCACGAACCGGCTCAGTCCCCCTGTCACCGGTGCGACGGTGTCGGGAATGTCAGCGAGAGCTGCGACGGCATCGCGCACCCAGCCGCCGTCCCACGCTTCGGTGAGCGGTACGGCTACCTGCTGGACCACGGCAATCGCCCCTCGCCCCAGAGCCAGGGAAAGCCCACCGGGGTCCTCGTGGTAGTTCAGGTAGCGGGCGACATCGACTCCCGGAGGGCACACTTCGCCGAGGACCACGTCGCCGACGAAGTTGCTCGGGTCGACGAGCCAGCCCTCCCGCACCACCACGGACGGCTTCAAATGAACTCGGTACAAATAGAACTGGGCACCATGCTCGGCCTGGTCGTCGATCCGCCTCAGCATGTTGTGGACCGCGGCCTCGTACGTGCCGACATGGAGCGCCTTCGCCCGCTGGCCCGCAGCCCACTCGGCGACCCGCTGGTCACCACCCATCGCAATGCGGGCTTCGGCAGTGAGCAGGGCTGCGGGATCGAAGTCTTTCGTCGGCCAGTCCGGCTGCGTGCTGGTGTGATACCAAGAGAACCTGGAGACCTTGTCGTCGTCGAGCGCGGGATCGTCAGGGTCGACCGTCACCCGGGGCGAGTCCTCGTGCTCGCAGGTCATGCCGCAGCCGGGGCACATCTCCGTCGCCTGTTCCCACCGGTCGATCCAGTCAAGATCCACCTTCCACCGATGCCCGCAGGCCCCGCACAGCATCCGCCGCTCGCGCGAGAAGTCGATCCGCCGTTCCACGGCTCCATTCTCCGTGCGCTCCGTCGCGGCGTTGGCGATGACCAGCGTCACCACCTGGTGCGGCACGATTTTCTCGGCGAACGAGTCGAGGCCTTCAGCATCCGCAGCGCCGAAACGACCCGGGCCCACGCTGCCAAACCTCGGCGGCGTGAGCCCGAATCACCTCGTGTTCAAACGTTCACCAGCCGCGCTCGGCGAGGCGGTGCGGCTCCGGGAGCTCCTCGACGTTGATCCCCACCATCGCCTCGCCCAGGCCGCGCGACACCTTCGCCAGCACGTCCGGGTCGTCGTAGAACGTCGTCGCCTTGACGATCGCCGCCGCGCGCTGGGCCGGGTTGCCGGACTTGAAGATGCCCGAGCCGACGAACACGCCCTCGGCGCCGAGCTGCATCATCATCGCCGCGTCGGCCGGCGTCGCGATGCCGCCCGCGGTGAACAACACCACCGGCAGCTTGCCGGCCTGCGCCACCTCGCGGACCAGCTCGTACGGCGCCTGAAGCTCCTTCGCGGCCACGAACAGCTCGTCCTCCGGCAGCGACGTGAGCCGGCGGATCTCGCCGCGGATCTGACGCATGTGCGTGGTCGCGTTGGAGACGTCGCCGGTGCCGGCCTCGCCCTTGGAGCGGATCATCGCCGCGCCCTCGGTGATCCGGCGCAGCGCCTCGCCCAGGTTGGTCGCGCCGCAGACGAAGGGCACCGTGAACGCCCACTTGTCGATGTGGTTGGCGTAGTCGGCCGGGGTGAGCACCTCGGACTCGTCCACGTAGTCGACCCCGAGGGACTGCAGCACCTGCGCCTCGACGAAGTGGCCGATGCGGGCCTTCGCCATCACCGGGATCGAGACGGCCTCGATGATGCCGTCGATCAGGTCGGGGTCGCTCATCCGCGCGACGCCGCCCTGGGCGCGGATGTCGGCGGGCACGCGCTCCAGCGCCATGACCGCGACCGCGCCGGCGTCCTCGGCGATCTTGGCCTGCTCGGCGGTGACCACGTCCATGATCACGCCGCCCTTGAGCATCTCGGCCATGCCGCGCTTCACCTTGGCGGTGCCGGTGACGGACTGGACGGTGCCACTGGAGGTGGTCTGCTGCTCGGACACGACGAGGCCTTTCGACACGAAAACGGGGGTTACGCATCCGAGAGTAGGTCCGTGGTGGACCCTTCAAGCAGGCCAGTACGCGGCTATCTCAGGAGTCCACTTCCGGCACCCCCGCGACCAGGACTTCCGCAGCCCGGGTGCGTGCGTAGAGCACGTGACGTCCGGCACGGTGCCCGCTGACCAGGCCCGCGGCCTTCAGGACGCCCAGGTGCTGCGACACGGCCCCGGCGCTGAGCCGGGTCCGGCGGGCGAGCTCGGTCGTCGACGCCGGCGCGGTCAGCTCGGTCAGCAGCAGGGCGCGGCCGCGGCCGACGACGGCGGCCAGCGCGCCGGGCGCCGTCGCGGTGCCGGTCTCCCAGAGCGTCGCGATCCCGCGTGGCGGGTAGCGCAGCACCGGCTGCCACCGCGGGTCGGTCTTGGAGAACACCCGCGGCCAGACGAACGCCGAGGGCACGAGCACCAGGCCGCGCCCGTCGAGCGGCACGGCCGCGTGCAGGTGGCGGTGCGCGACCGTGAGCGTGCCGCCCTCCCAGCGGACCAGCGGCGTGAGGTCGTTGAACAGCTCCGCGGCCCCGCCCTGGGCCAGCATCCGCGACCGGTGCAGCACGTCGGCTTCGAGCAGCGCGCGGATGCGCGGCCAGTCGTGGGCCAGCACCAGCTCCCAGTACTGCTCCATCAACGTCGCGAGCCGCTCGAGACCGGCCTCCGGGTCGCGGTGGAAGCGGTTCACCGCGGGTGTGCGCGGCCCGGCCATCGCGTCCACCTCGCGCCGGACGACGCGGGCGGGCACGTCACGCAGGTCCGCCAGCTCGTCGGCGAGCTCCGGCAACGGCGTCGACGGCGTCGCGGCCAGGAAACCGGGCAGGTGCCGCAGCGGGACGAGCTCGCGCAGCAGCCCGATGTCCAGCCCGGCCTCGTCGAGCGCGGCGGTGGCGCGCTTGACCCACGGCAGGTGCAGCGCGTGCTCCCCCGGCTGGTTCAGGACGCGCACGCTCGCCACGATCTCCCACGCCGGGGAGAACGCGAACCGGGTGTGCGCCAGGTCCTCTGTGGAGAATGCCAGGTCGAGCACGCGCTGCCTCTCTGCCGACGTGCCGCGGAGCTTACGTCTCTCCGATATGGACAGTCGAGCGGGGCGCCGAAAGTCCTTGCGGGAAAGCGAAAATTCCTCGCGGGTCGTACTTCCGGGCGACCGCACGCAGCCGCGGCAGGTTGACCCCGTAGTAGGCCTCGGCCCAGTCCGGCATCTCCGGGTCGAGGTAGTTGACGTAGCCGGTGCGGCCGAACTCCGGCCCGAGCCCGTCGCGCACGGCCGCGAGCGAACGCCGTGCGCCGGCTTCGCCGCCGTCCCCCGGTGCCGCGCCGTGCAGGAACTGGAGGCTGGCGAGCGCGCTCCGGTACGGGAACGCGGTTTCCCGGGCGCCGACGCGCGCGATGGCGCCACCCGCCGAGTCGACGATCGTGCGGACACCCGGGTCGCGCGTCAGCACGCCGACGACCGCGCCGGGGTCGGCGAGCGGCCGGGTCAGCATCCGCGACGTGCCGATGTAGGTCCCCCGGTCCGCGGCCGCCGCCGGCCGGGATTCCTGGTCGTCGAACGAGCGCATCGCGGTCAGGTGCTCCTCGACGGTCTCCTCCCACTTGGTCGGCGCGGTGCCGACGCGGCGCACGAGGTCTTCGAGCAGCGCGTGCATCCGCGCGCGCGGCCCGAGGAAGGTGCCGCCGAGGCTGGCCTCGTTCCACGCCAGGCCCATCCCCGACCACAGCTCATCCGGTGCGGCCGGCTGCCACTCCTGCCACGCGGCGAGCAGGGCGGCCCCGGCGGCGGGCGGGAACTCGAGGGCGAACGTGGCGACGTCGACGGCCGGCACCGTCCGGAAGGTGAAGCCGGTGACGATCCCGAAGTTCCCGCCCCCGCCGCCGCGCAGCGCCCAGAACAGGTCCGGCTCCGCGGTCGCCGACACCGTCCGCACCCGGCCGTCGGCCGTGACGATCCGCGCCGCCTCCAGGTGGTCGCACGTCAGCCCGTACTTCCGGTCGAGGACGCCGACCCCGCCGCCGAGGGCGAGCCCGGCGATGCCGACCGTGCCGCAGCTGCCCGCCGGCAGCACCCGGCCGGCCGCGGCGAGCGCCGTCGCGATCGGGCCCAGCCGGGCTCCGGCGCCGATCAGCGCACGGCCGTCGGGGCGCGCCTCGATCCCGGAAAACCGGCTCAGGTCCACGACGATCCCGCCGTCCACTGTGGAATAGCCGGGGTAGCTGTGCCCGCCGCTGCGCGCCGCCACCGGCAAGCGGTGCCGCGCGGCGAAGGCGACGGCCTCCTGGACGTCCTCGACGCGCGCGGCGCCGACGACGGCGGCCGGCACCCGGTCGTCGTACATCGTGAAGAAACCCTGCTTGGCCTCCGGGTAACCGGGGTCGCCCGGCCGGAAGAGCGGCCCCGAAAGCCGCTTCCGGAGCCGGTCCCAGTCGTCCGGCGGCGGCCACCCCGCCAGGCCCGCCACCGGCACCGCTCCGGAAACCCGCAAGAAAGTCCGCCTGTCCACGTCAGTCCCCCTGCCCCGTGTCCCCGGGCATTCGGCTGGTCCCGGGAGCCCTGCCTTGCCGTGACCAGGGTAGCGGGTGTGTGATCGAGGACACATCCCGTCCACCAGCCGTTCGCCGAGGAGTCGTCATGGCAGACAAACAAGCCAAGAACGCCGACACCGGGGCCGCCGTCGCTGTGAACGACCCCGCCAAGGTCCGCAACGTCGTGCTCGTCGGCCCGTCCGGCTCGGGGAAGACCACGCTCACGGAGGCCCTGCTGGCGGCGTCCGGCACCGTCCCGCGGGCGGGCTCGGTGGTCGACGGGACGACGGTGTGCGACCACGACCCCGCGGCGGTGCGCCAGCAGCGTTCGGTCGGCCTCTCGGTCGCGCCGGTGCTGCACCAGGGCCACAAGATCAACCTGATCGACACGCCCGGGTACGCCGATTTCGTCGGGGAGCTGCGGGCCGGGCTGCGCGCGGCCGACGCGGCCTTGTTCGTCGTCTGCGCCGCCGAGGGCGTCGACGCGGCGACGGTCGCGGTGTGGGAAGAGTGCGCGGCGGTCGGGATGCCGCGCGCGGTCGTCGTCTCCCGGCTCGACCACCACCGGGCCGACGCGATGGCCGAGATCGCCGCCTGCCAGGCCGCGTTCGGCGACGGCGTGCTGCCGCTGTACCTGCCCGCGGGCGACGGCCTGGTCGGGCTGATCACCCAGCGGTACTTCGACTACTCCGGCGGGCACCCGCCGAAACTCGGCGAGCCCGACCCGGCCGACCTGGAACGGATGGCCGAGGCCCGCAACGAGCTGATCGAAGGGATCATCGCCGAGAGCGAGGACGAGTCCCTGATGGACCGCTACCTCGCCGGCGAGGAGATCGCCGAGGAGACCCTCATCGCCGACCTCGAAACCGCCGTCGCGCGCGGGTCGTTCCACCCGGTGATCCCGGTGTGTGCGACCAGCGGCCTCGGCCTGGCCGAGGTGCTCGACGGGATCGTGCGCGCGTTCCCCTCGCCCCTGGAGCACAACCCACCCGACGTCACCACGCCGGACGGCGCCGAGCACGCGGCCATCACCGCCGACCCCGAGGGCCCCCTCGCCGCGGAGGTCGTCCGGACGGCCGTCGACTCCTACGTCGGCCGGGTGTCCCTCGTCCGGGTGTTCTCCGGGACGCTGCGGCCGGAGCGGCCGGTGCACGTGTCCGGGCACGGCCTCGCCGAACGCGGCCACGAGGACCACGACGCCGACGAGCGCGTCGCGCACCTCTACTCCCCGCTCGGCGCGAACCTGCGCGAAGTGCCCTACTGCGTCGCGGGTGACCTCTGCGCCCTGACGAAGGTCGGCTCGGCCGAAACCGGCGACACCGTGTCGTCGCCGGAGGAACCGTTGCTGATGGAACCGTGGGCGATGCCCGAGCCGCTGCTGCCGGTCGCGGTGATCGCGAAGACCCGCAGCGACGAGGACACGTTGGCCCGCAACCTTTCCCGCCTGGTCGCCGGCGACCCGACGCTGCGGCTGGACCGCAACGCCGAGACCGCCCAGCTGGTGCTGTGGTGCATGGGCGAGGCGCACGCCGACGTCGTGCTCTCGCGGCTGCGGGCCGGCGGCGCGGACGTCGAAACCGAACCGGTGAAGATCAGCCTGCGTTCGACGTTCGCCAAGCCGGCCAAGGGACACGGGCGGCACGTGAAGCAGTCCGGCGGCCACGGCCAGTTCGCCGTCTGCGACATCGAGGTCGAGCCGCTGCCGCGCGGCGGCGGGTTCCAGTTCGTCGACAAGGTCGTCGGCGGCTCGGTGCCCCACCAGTTCATCCCGAGCGTGGAGAAGGGGGTGCGGGCCCAGCTGCAGAAGGGACTGGCCGACGGGCACCCGGTGGTCGACGTGAAGGTGACGCTGGTCGACGGGAAAGCCCACAGCGTCGACTCCTCCGACGCGGCGTTCCAGACCGCGGGTGCGCTCGCCCTGCGCGAAGCGGCGGCCAACGGGCACATCACGATGCTGGAGCCCCTCGAAGAGGTGGCGATCCGGTTGCCGGACGAGCACCTCGGCACGGTGCTGGGCGACCTCTCCTCGCGCCGGGGCCGGGTGCTGGGCACCGAGGCCGGCGACGGCGGCCGGACGGTGATCCGGGCGGAGGTCCCCGCGACGGAACTGGTGCGCTACCTGATCGACCTGCGCTCGATGACGTCGGGCACGGCGACGTTCACGCGCCGCCACGCGCGCTTCGAGCCGATGCCGGAAGGGATGGCGGTGCGCTGAGGGTCAGAAGTCGAAGCCGCCGGGCCGGTCGTTGCGGTCGGCCAGCAGGCCGGCGAGGGTCGCGATGGCGATCTCCGGCGGCGTGCGCGAGCCGATGTTCAGCCCGACCGGCCGGTGCACGCGGGCGATGTCGTCGTCGGTGACGCCGAGTCCGCGCAACGCGGTCACGTGCGGGCCCGGGTGCCGCGGGTTGCCCAGCACGCCGACCCAGCGCGGGTTGCCGCCGAGCGCGGCCTTCAGCACCTCGCCCAGCTCCGGCCGGTGGTGGTCGGTGACGACGACGTCCGCCGAGCCGTCCAGCGGCGGCAGCGTCGTGTCCGCCTCGATGCCGTCGGGCACGTCGGTGGCGCGCGCGGCGTCCGGCTCGAACAGCGCGACGTGGTAGCCGAGGTCGCGGGCGAACGTCAGCAGGTACCGCGAAACCGGCGACGCGAACACCGCCACCAGGGTCCGCACACCGGGGTCGGCCTCGGCTTTGCCGTGGGCGACGTCGCAGGTCTCGCTCATGCCGCCCAGTGTGTCAGCCGCCGCCCTGTTCGCCCACCGTCACGCGGAACTGCCAGACGTCGGTCTTGCCCTTCACCAGCACCAGGTAGCCGTCGCCGACGCGCAGCACGACCCGGTTCTGCGGGGACGACGGCCGCGGCGGCCGGTGCTGCTTGGCGAGCAGGTACGCCTCGCCGAACGCGGTGTCGCGGTCCGGGTACCCCGCCGCGTCGGCGACGCCCCAGCCCCGCCCGTCGCCCGCGCCGCCCTGCTCTTCGATGACGACCCACCACGTACTCATACCCGTACGACGCAGCCGGGTGCCCCGCGGTTTCAGATCTCTTCGAGCACGCTCAGCCGGAAGTGGAACGTCGACGTCCGGCCCTCGACGATCACCAGGTAGCCCCCGGCGCCGCGCAGCACCTTCCGCGACTTCGGCGACCACGGGTAGACCGGCTGGTACTCCCGCGCGAGCCGCTCGGCCTCGGCTTCGGCGGTCGCCTGGTCGTCGTAGGGGAACGTCTCGGACAGCGACCAGGCGCGGCCGTCACCCGCGCCGCGCTGCTCCTCGACGACCACCCACCAGCTCACGCCGGCTCCGCCACGGTCTCGCCGAGCGTCACGCGGAAGTGGAACGTCGCGGTCCGGCCGGTCGCGATCACCAGGTAGCCGTCACCGACCCGCAGGACCTTGCGCTCCTTCACCCCCGACGGGTGCACCGGCTGGTGCTCGAACGCGAGCCGCCGGGCCACCTCGTCGGCGTGGGCGCGGTCGCCGCCCGCCGGCTTCGTCTTCGTGACGTTCCAGGCGCGCGCGTCCCCGCCGCCGCGCTGCTCCTCGACGACCACCCACCACATGTCAGACCTCCGGCTCGGCGAACTCGAAGTACTCCGGCAGCGGCGCCGTCCCGGCCAGCCGGAAGTACCGCACCTTCCGCCGCCGCCGCAGGCGCAGCGTGTCGCGGACGGCGTCGTTGTGGACGCGGCGGGCGATCACCACCCGGTGCTCGGCGTCGGTCAGCTCTTCGGCCAGCTCGGCGGGCAGGCCCGTCCGGTCGACGCGGCTCAGCTGCAGCGTCAGGTCGCCCTCTTCCGCCTCGCGGTCCGCCCGCGGCGCCGCTTCCGCGCGTTCGGCCGAGGTCCGCAGCTCGGCGTCGCCCAGCACCACCGCGACCGCGCGGGCCACGACCGCGCGGCGGGCCAGCGCGGCGTCGAGGGCGGCCCAGCCCGCGTCCATCCGGACGTGCAGCCGGTCGAGCCGGTTCGCCGTCGCCACCAGGAAGAGCCCGCCCAGCACGACGACCAGCGCCAGCAGCGGGAGCAGCCAGCCGAGCACGCTCACCGGGCCGGCTCCCGCTCCGGCGCCGCGACGCGCCGGGGGTCGGCGGCCACGGCCGTCTCGTAGACCCGCAGCACCTGCGTCGCCACCACCGACCAGTCGAACATCGTGACGCGCTCCCCCGCCGCCGCGGCCAGCGACGCCCGGCGCGCCGGGTCGCCGAGCAGCTCGCGCAGCCCGTCCGCGAGGGCCGCGGGGTCGCCGGTTTCGACGAGCATCCCGGCGTGGCCGTCGTCGAGCACCCGCCGGAACGAGTCGAGGCCGCTGGCCAGCACCGGGGTGCCGGCCGCCATCGCCTCGGTGAGGATCATCCCGAAGCTCTCGCCGCCGGTGTTGGGCGCGCAGTAGACGTCGACGCTGCGCAGCGCCTGGGCCTTCACGACGTCGTCGGCCTGCCCGAGCAGCTCCAGGTGCGGCGCCAGCGCGGGGCCGGCGTCGCGGCGCAGCTGGTCTTCGTCCCCGCGACCGACCACGACCAGCCGCAGGTCCTCGAACTCCGGCAGGATCCGCCGCAGCGCCTCCAGCAGCACGCCCATGCCCTTGCGCGGCTCCCCGAACCGGCCGACGAACCCGACCGTGCCCCCGGCCCGCGGGTAGCCCGGCAGCGGGGTGGCCGAGGAGAAGAACTCGACGTCGACGCCGTTGGGGATCTCCACGGCGTCGCCGCCCGCGTGCTCGACCTGGACCCGGCGGGCCAGGGCGGACACCGCGATCCGCGCGGTGATCTTCTCCAAGAGGGGCCGCAGCACCGGCTGGAACGCCGACAGCGTGCGCGAACGCGTGGTCGCGGTGTGGAACGTCGCCACGATGGGGCCGTCGGCGATCAGCAGCGCCAGCAGCGACAGGCTCGGCGCGGCCGGCTCGTGCAGGTGCAGGACGTCGAAGTCGCCGTCGCGGATCCAGCGGCGGACGCGCGCGTAGGACACCGGCCCGAACTGCAGCCGCGCGACCGAGCCGTTGTACGGGATGCCGAGCGCCTTGCCCGCCGGGTGCACGAACTCCGGGAGCTCGGCGTCTTCGTCGGCCGGCGCCAGGACGGACACCCGGTGACCGCGGGCGAGCAGCGCCTTCGTCAGGTCGATCACGTGCCCCTGGACCCCGCCGGGCACGTCGAACGAGTAGGGGCAGACGATCCCGATCCGCATCGGGCGCGCGGCCACGCCTCAGCTCGCTTCTTCGAGGCTGACCCGCTCGCCGGCCTCGAGGTCGGCGGGCCAGAACTTCTGCAGCATGTGCCAGTCGGCCGGGTGCGCGGCGATGTCGCCGGCGAAGATGTCGGCCAGCGCCTGGGTGGCGGCCGCGACCTCGGCGCGCGCGGTGACGCGGATGCGCGGGTGCAGCCGGATCTGCCAGCCGTCCTCGGTGAACCAGCAGCCGGCCGGGATGAGCGCGGCACCGGTCGTGGCCGCCAGCCGCGCCGGGCCGCCGGGGAAGCGGGCCTGCTCGCCGAAGAACTTCACCGGGATGCCGCTGGTGGTCAGGTCGCGGTCGCCGACCAGGCAGACGGCCTTGTTCTCGCGCAACCGCTTCAGCAGCACGCGCATCGCCGAGCTGTCGCCGGTCAGCGGCACGATCTCGAAGCCGAGCGACTCGCGGTACTCGACGAACCGGCGGTAGAGCGACTCGGGCTTCAGCCGCTCGGCCACGGTCGTGAAGCCGCCGAGGTAGTCGGCGAGCCAGACGCCGGCGATGTCCCAGTTCCCGCTGTGCGGCAGCGCCATCACCGCGCCGTTGCCCTCGGCGAGCGCGGCGTCGAGGTTCTCGACGCCGGTGATGGAGGCCGCGACCTTGCCGCTGACCTCCTTCTGGTCCATCGACGGCAGCCGGAACGTCTCGTGCCAGTACCGGGCGTACGAGCGCATCGCCCGCCGCGTCAGCTCGTCCATCTCGACCTCGTCCGCCTGCGGGACGACGCGGCCGAGGTTGGCGCGCAGCTGCCGCACACCCCCGCCGTCGCGCTTCACGGCGAGGTCCGCGCCGAGGGAGAACACCGTGCCGCCGAAGCCGGGGGGCAGCCAGCCGGCCAGCTTCCACCCGGCCGCGTAGCCGAAGGCGCTCAGCCGCTCCGCCAGCGTGCTCATGCCGGCTGCTCCCCAGCGGCCTTCTCGCGAGCCGCCTTCGCGACGCCGGCGAAGCGCTGCATCAGGGTGATGACCGACAGCACGGCGAGCAGCCAGAGCGTCACGTCCACGGTGTACGGGATGCCGAAGCCGTGCAGGCCGGTGCCGACGAGGGCGATGATCAGCCGCTCGGCGCGCTCGACGAGCCCGCCGTCCACCGGCAGGCCGGAGGCGTCGGCGCGGGCCTTGACGTAGGAGATGACCTGGGCGAGCACCAGGCACAGCAGGGCCGCGGCGGCGGCCGGGTGGTTGTCGTCGACGACGAAGCACCACCAGGCGATCGCGGCGAACAGGGCGCCGTCGACCAGCCGGTCGCAGGTGGCGTCGAGCACCGCGCCGAACGGGGTGCCGTAGCCGCGGGCGCGGGCCATCGCGCCGTCGAGGAGGTCGAGCATGGCGAAGCCCCACACCGTGAAGGTGCCCCAGAGGAGGTAGCCGTTCGGGAAGAAGGCCAGGGCGCAGACGACGGCGCCGGCGGTGCCGAGCACGGTCATCGCGTTCGGGGTCAGCCCGACGCGGACCAGCGCCTGGCCGATCGGATCGGTGACGCGGGAAACGGAGGCACGCGCGAAGATATTGAGCATCGGTTCGTCTGAGGCACCTGGCTACGAGGGTCGGGTGGGCGATTGCAGCCTATCCACCCGCCCCGGCGAACCCGACGCGCCGCCCCGGCTCAGCCCGATTTCGGCAGCGCGACGACGTCGGCGCGGTACTCGCGCGCCTCTTCGGCGGCCTGCGCGGCGGCGCACTTCGGCGACAACCGCTGCCGGATCGCGGCGCTGATTTCCCCGAGCGCGGTGACCTGCTCCGGCGTCAGGGGGTCGAAAAGGCTCTCGCGGACGGCCTCGACGTGGCCGGGCGCGGCCGCTTCGAGCGCGGCGAAGCCTTCCTTGGTGAGGACGGCCCAGGCCCCGCGCTTGTCGGTCGGGCAGGCCTCGCGGCGCACCCAGCCGTTGGCTTCCAGCCGCGCGACGGCGTGCGAGAGCCGGCTTCGCGACGCCTGGCGGGCGTCGGCGAGCTCGCTCATCCGCAGCCGGCGGCCTTCGGCTTCGGAGAGCGCGACGAGGACTTCGTAATAGGTGTGCGGCATGCCCGAGTCGTGCTGCAGCTGGCCTTCGAGGTGCGCGCTGAGCATGCGGGTGGCCGCGTTGAACTCACGCCAGACGCGCTGCTCGTCGTCGCTGAGCCATCGGGTTTCGGACATACCCCCATCATACCCTCGGTTGAACACTCAATTAGGATTTGCCGGTTACGGCATCCGAGCGTTTCCGAATGGTCACCAAGCGTCGGAAAGCATGTCCCGCGTCTCGCCCAGCAATTGCGGCAGCACCTTCGTCTGGCCGATGATCGGCATGAAGTTCGCGTCGCCACCCCACCGCGGCACCAGGTGCTGGTGCAGGTGCGCCGCGATGCCCGCGCCCGCGATCACGCCCTGGTTCAGGCCGATGTTGAACCCGTGCGCGCCCGACACCGCGCGGATCACCTTCATCGCGTGCTGGGTGAACTCCGCGACTTCGCGCGTCTCCTCGACGGTCAGCTCGGTGTAGTCCGCGACGTGCCGGTACGGGACCACCATCAGGTGCCCCGGGTTGTACGGGTACAGGTTCAGCACCGCGTACACCGTCTCGCCGCGCGCGACGATCAGGCCCGTCTTGTCGTCCAGGGACGGGATGCGGCAGAACGGGCAGCCGGTGTCCTCGTCGTTCTCCGGCTTGTCCTGGCCCTTGATGTAGGCCATCCGGTGCGGGGTCCAGAGGCGCTGGAACGCGTCCTGGACCCCGACGCCCTGCTGCTCGACGAGCTCGGGACCGTCACTCACCGAACGATCGTCTCCAGCGCGTCGGCCGACGGCGACGCGTTTTCGCGCCGCTCGACCCACGCCGCGATCGCCTCGACCGCCTTCGCCACCGGCACGCCGTTGATCTGGCCGCCGTCGCGGAAGCGGAACGACACCGCGCCCGCCTCGACGTCCTTCGCGCCGGCCAGCAGCATGAAGGGCACCTTCTGCGTGGTGTGCGTGCGGATCTTCTTCTGCATGCGGTCGTCGCTCGCGTCGACCTCCGCGCGGATCCCCTTGGCGCGCAACGCCTTCTCGACGTCCTGCAGGTACTCCACCTGGTCGGCGGTGATCGGGATGCCGACCACCTGCACCGGCGACAGCCAGGCCGGGAACGCGCCCGCGTAGTGCTCGGTCAGCACGCCGAAGAAGCGTTCGATCGAGCCGAAGAGCGCGCGGTGGATCATCACCGGCGTCTGGCGGCTGCCGTCCGGCGCTGTGTACTCGAGCTCGAACCGCTTGTTCTGGTTGAAGTCCAGCTGGATCGTCGACATCTGCCAGGTGCGGCCGATCGCGTCCTTCGCCTGCACCGAGATCTTGGGGCCGTAGAAGGCCGCGCCGCCCGGGTCCGGGACCAGCTCGAGGCCGGAGTCGACGGCGGCCTGCCGCAGCGTCTCGGTGGCCTCCTCCCACTCCCAGTCCTCGCCGATGAACTTGTCGGAGTCACCGCGGGTGGACAGCTCGAGGTAGAAGTCGGAGAGGCCGTAGTCGGCGAGCAGGTCGAGGACGAACTTGAGCAGCGACCGCAGCTCGCCCGGCATCTGCTCCTTGGTGCAGTAGATGTGCGAGTCGTCCATCGTCAGGCCGCGCACGCGGGTGAGGCCGTGCACCACGCCGGACTTCTCGTAGCGGTAGACGGTGCCGAACTCGAACAGCCGCAGCGGCAGCTCGCGGTAGGACCGCCCGCGCGAGCGGAAGATCAGGTTGTGCATCGGGCAGTTCATGGCCTTGAGGTAGTAGTTCTCCTCGTCGAACTGCACCGGCGGGAACATCGTGTCCGCGTAGTACGGCAGGTGGCCGGAGGTGTGGAACAGCTCGCCCTTGCTGATGTGCGGCGTGTTCACGAACTCGTAGCCGGCCTCCTCGTGGCGGCGGCGCGAGTAGTTCTCCAGCTCGCGGCGGATGATGCCGCCCTTGGGGTGGAACACCGGCAGGCCGGAGCCGATCTCCTCGGGGAAGGAGAACAGGTCGAGCTCGGCGCCGAGCTTGCGGTGGTCGCGGCGCTCGGCCTCGGCGATGCGCTCGAGGTGGGCTTCCTGGGCCTCGGTGGATTCCCAGGCGGTGCCGTAGATCCGCTGCAGCTGCGGGTTCTTCTCGCTCCCCCGCCAGTACGCCGCGGCGACGCGGGTCAGCTTGAACGCCGGGATGAACTTCGTGGTCGGCACGTGCGGGCCGCGGCAGAGGTCACTCCAGACACGTTCCTTGGTGCGCGGGTCGAGGTTGTCGTAGATCGTGAGCTCGCCCTCGCCCACCTCCATGACCTCATCGGTGTCCACTTCGGACTTCAGGTCGACCAGCTCGAGCTTGAACGGCTCGTCCGCCAGTTCCTTCTTCGCCTCGTCCACGGAGTCGAATACGCGCCGTGAGAACTGCTGGGCGCCCTTCACGATCTGCTTCATGCGCTTTTCGAGCGCCTGCAGGTCTTCGGGGGTGAACGGCTTTTCGACGGCGAAGTCGTAGTAGAAACCGTCCTTCACCGGCGGGCCGATGCCGAGCTTGGCGTCCGGGAACTGCTGCTGCACGGCCTGGGCGAGCACGTGCGCGGCCGAATGCCGGATGACGCTGCGGCCGTCCTCGGTGTTCGCGGCGACCGGCTCGACCTCGGCGTCGGCCTCGGGCGCCCAGGCGAGGTCGCGTAGCTTCCCCTCGGCGTCGCGAACGACGACGATCGTGTCCTCGCCCTTGGTCGGCAGACCGGCTTCGCGGACCGCCGCGCCCGCCGTAGTGCCCGCCGGTACCACCACGCGGGAGGCGGCCACGGGGGAAACGGGGGGCGACTGCGACACGATCGGCTCCTCAAGCTGGAGTGACAAAGACGACGCCGTCGATGCTAGTCGGCGGCCCGCGCGCGCCTCACGCGCGTGGCGCCGAACGCCGGACGGGCCGCCCCCGGTTCCGGGGACGGCCCGTCCGATCGAGGTCAGAGGGTTTCGACGACCTGCTCGAAGTCCAGCCGCGGCAGGCGGTCGAACCAGGGGTTCTCGCCCGGCTTGCCGACGTTGACGACGACCAGCGAGCGCCACTTCTTGTCCGCGAAGAACTCGTCGTCGACGCCCTGGGCGTCGAAGCCGGTCATCGGGCCGGCGGCCAGCCCGGCGGCGCGGACGCCGATGATGAAGTAGCCGACCTGCAGCAGCGAGTTCAGCTTGGAGAACTCGACGCGGCCCTGCTCGTCGGAGAAGTTGTCCTTCACCTGCGGGGCGTGTGGGAAGACCTGCGGGATGTTCTCGTGGAAGTCGACGTCCGCGGCGAGCACCACGGTCAGCGGCGCGGCTTCGGTCTTGTCCCGGTTGCCCGGGGCCATGTGCGGCAGCAGGCGGGCCTTCGCCTCGGCGGTCCGGAGCACCAGCGCCCGCAGCGGCTGGGTGTTCATCGACGTCGGGGCCCACTTGACGAGGTCGTAGATCGCGCGGACCTGCTCCTCGGTCACCGGCTCGGAGCTGAAACTGTTGGCCGTGCGCGCCTCGCGGAACAGGAGGTTCTGGACGTCCGCGGGAAGCTCGAGGGCCTCGGTCTGCTCGGCAAAGGTGGTCATGGGCGGGGTTCCTTCCATTGGGTCGGGTACCCGCTGCAACGAGGTTGAGCGTTGAACTATTTCGCGTTCAACCAGTTGCCTGGATCACAAGCGGCACCGCGCCCCACGACGCGCTAGCGGCTCTCACCCGACCGGGTTACCGGCGGAACCTTCCCCCGGACGCGCACACGGCCGCCGACCCCCTCCAGCGGGGTCGGCGGCCGTGGTGCGCAGTACGCGGGAGACGAGTCAGTAGGCGCCCTGCCCGCCCATCACCGCGCGGAACGTCTTCCAGAGGATGACCAGGTCGAGCGCCAGCGACCAGTCCTCGACGTAGCGCAGGTCGAGCCGGATGCTCTCCGCCCACGTCAGGTCGCTGCGGCCGCTCACCTGCCAGAGCCCGGTCAGGCCCGGCTTCACCAGCAGCCGGCGGCGGGCGTCGGGGGCGTACTGCGCCGTTTCCTCCGGCAGCGGCGGCCGCGGGCCGACGAGCGACATCTTCCCCGAGACCACGTTGAACAGCTGCGGCACTTCGTCGAGCGAATACCGGCGCAGAAAACCACCCACGCGGGTGATCCGCGGATCGCGCTTCATCTTGAAAAGCGGGCCCGCTCCCTCGTTGTCCTGCTCGAGCGTTTTCCGGATTTCGTCGGCGTTCGTGACCATGGTGCGGAACTTGAGCATCGTGAACGTGGCGCCGTCGCGGCCGACGCGGCGCTGGCGGTAGATCACCGGGCCGCCGTCGTTGAGCTTGATCGCCAGCGCGATCACCAGCAGCAGCGGGGAAAGGAGCGTCAGCAGGAACGCCGAGCCGGCGCGGTCCACGATCTCCTTCACCACGCGGCGCCCGCCGGTGAACATCGGCGCCGTGACGCGCAGCAGGGGCATCCCCAGCACGCCGGTGACGTTGAGCCGGGGCCCCGCGACCTCCATCAGCACGGGCGCCACGACCATCTCCGCGCCGGTGCCCTCCATGTCCCAGGCCAGCCGCTGCAACCGCTTCGGCGTCCAGTACTGGTCCGCGGTGATGGCCACGACGCGGTAGCCGCCCCGGCGCACGTAGCGGGACAGTTCTTCGAGCCGCCCGACGACCGGGACGCCGTCGATCTCACCGCTGTCGCGGTCGGCGCCGTGGCCCGTGAACGTGCACGCCGCCTCGACGCGCCACCCGACGTGGACCTCGGACTTGGTGCGCGCGATGAGGTCGGCGACGGTTTGCGGGCTGCCCGCCGCCATCACCGGCAGCAGGCAGAGTCCCTTGGCGCGCTTGCGGTGCAGCACCTGGCGCAGCAAGTACCGCTGCGGGAAGGCGACGAGCGCGATGGCCGGCACGACGACGAAGACCCAGATCTGGACCTCGAGCGCACCGAACAACAGGCCGCCCAGCGCGACCAGGACGGCGGCGGTGATGAAGCCGCGTCCCAGCGTGCGGTACTCCTCGGCGCCTTCGCCGAGGACGCGCGAGCTCCACGCGCGGCTGGCGGGCAGCGACACGAAGACGGCGAGGATGGTGCCGAAGGCGTGCATGTCGTGCGGGGCAACGCGATCGATGACGAACGCGCTGATCGCGATCACCAGCAGCGTGATGAACACATCGCTGCCGATGACCCAGGCTCTGTACCTCGCCTCCCAGGCCGCCGGGAGTGCTCTGGGGGACGGCGTGGCGGCCGGTTCGGCCTGCTGCTCGTCCCGCGGGGCGGGGCGGGGAATGGCCTGGAGGTCGATGTGCGGCGGTGGCTGGCTCACCGTGTACGACGGCCGCACCGACTCTTCCATCTGACCTCCCGGGACCAGGGATCGGGTTGGGTCCGCACGCACGCTGCGTCACCGGGAGTGATTTCGTACAGTCACCACTACTGGATCTCGCGCTGTGCCCGCGGACGGGCTTCACACGGCAAGGTATCGGCGACCCTCTCAGCATCGTTACAAGGATTTCCAGCCACATGCCGCGCGTCTTTTCCGCCAGAAAATGGCCGCAAGATAACAAGATGATGACGATGGGTAATAGGGCGTATCCCCGGAAAAACTACGGAATGTAGTCAAAAGTGCGGTACCCGCACCCGGGTGGACCCACGCTCTTCCGAACGGCCGAACGAGCCTCTCGGCTCTACTGTGGACACTGCGCGCACGTCGGGTCCACAGTGGACCTGGACGGCTCGCTCGTGACGATCGCCACCGAACCGTCACAGGGCCGGTTCGTTCCACAGAAGATCGCCGTCACGACAGACCTCAGAGGTGGTTCCGAGGGGCCCGCGCGGCGGGGCCGGGAACCGCTCTCGTGAACACATACGCAGGATCCGAACGGATCGTTCACTCCGCTTCGCGGTGGCGAGCGCCACAGTCGTGGCCAACCTCACACCTGGACCACGACGAAGGTCTCGGGGTGCGCCCCGCCCCCGACAAGACGGAAAGCCCCTATTCGCGCATCCGGCGAACAGGGGCTCTCTCTGCGAACTCGTGGGCGATACTGGGATCGAACCAGTGACCTCTTCGGTGTGAACGAAGCGCTCTCCCGCTGAGCTAATCGCCCGCTCGCGGTGTTGGAGGAAACACTAGCCTACGACTTCCGGGCGCCTGCAAACGGGTGGTCTCGACCGACCACACTCCGCTTACCGGCGAGTACGGAACGAACAACCCCGAGCTAGCCGGGGTCGTGGCCGGTGGGGGCCGCCCGACACGACGTTCGACATCCGTGCGACGGTGCTATCGCCCGGCGGTCAAACCGCGCAGTATGGAGTGGTGGGCCCACACGGGGCGCGCCGGTCGATCGCGCGCCGTGCGAGTCGACACGGGCGCAAACGGGGGCTGATGGGCCCGTACGGGTGAAGTGCGGCGCACCTGCGACGGAATCGGCCTCCCGATGCGTCCCAGTGGTGACGCCCTCGGCCGGGCCGGGCCGGGAAGGGAGACGAAGGGTAGGACGATGCGCAACGATCACGTGACGCTCCGCTCGACGGCGGTCTTCGACCTGCTGGCGCCGCGGACGCCCGCGGTTCCGGTCAAGGTGGAGCTGCGCTACGACACACGCGACCCGTACGCGGTCGTCGCCGCCTTCCGCACCGGCCGCGCCGGCTGGGTCGAGTGGGTGTACGCGCGTGACCTCCTCGCGGACGGCCTCCTGGCCGACGCGGGCGACGGGGACGTCCGCATCCGCCCTTCGGTCGAGGACCCCGAGTCCGTGCTGATCGAGCTGAACTCGCCGTCCGGGCACGCCATGTTCGAGGCGTCCGCCCAGGAACTGGCCGACTTCCTCGACCGCACGTACGACGTGGTGCTCCCGGGCAACGAGCACCTGTGGGTCGACGTGGACGACGCGCTCACGCACCTGATCCCCCACGATCTGGCCTGATGACGGGCTCGCAACGGCTCAGTGACACCCCGGTGTCGGAGCCGTTCCCGGGGTCCGATATGGTTTTCCCACACCACGGCGACGAGGGTTCAGGCCCCCGGAGCTGCGGAGTGCGGATGTAGCGCAGCTGGTAGCGCATCACCTTGCCAAGGTGAGGGTCGCGGGTTCGAATCCCGTCATCCGCTCGATAGGCTCTCGAGCCTTGCGGTGGAGTGGCCGAGAGGCGAGGCAACGGCCTGCAAAGCCGTGTACACGGGTTCGAATCCCGTCTCCACCTCGCGCGATTAGCTCAGCGGGAGAGCGCTTCCCTGACACGGAAGAGGTCACTGGTTCAATCCCAGTATCGCGCACTCGATCGCAGGAGAGCCCTGTTTGCGGAACACGCAGACAGGGCTCTCTTCGTCGTGTCCTGTGGGGCCCCCCGCCGGGGGCACGCCTCCGACCCCCGCGGTTGGTCACCTCCCGGAGCGTCCTCGGCAAACGTGCAGCCGGTCCGCGCGTGCGTCGATTCGACTCACCACCGCCGAAGCCCATGTGATCGAAGACCGCGCGACGCCCTTCATCTTCTGCCCCAGCTGTGCGCAGCGAGCGACCTCCGGTATCCCGTCTTCGGTCAGCCACGTGCTGTGGGTGTGGCGGCCCTCGTGGAAGGTGGACGTCGGCAGGATCGGTGGCCGCCGCTCCCCCGCCCCGGCCTCGTCCAGATCGATCCCGTCCCACGCCGGCCGCCAGAACCGGATCCGGAAGTTCGACCGCCGCCACGGATGCCCCTCCGGCGTAAACAGCACGAAGGGTTCACGGTGGCTGTCCATCAGCTCCTCGTAGAGCACCGCGATCCCCGGCGGCAACGCCACGAATCTCGTACCAGCAGGAGTTTTCGTCCGCCCCTTCTCCGGGCGAGAGTTCCCCCGCCTCGTCGGCGGCCGCCGACGAGGCGGGGGCCGCCGACGGCCATCTGCGTGGTGATCAAGCACAGCACAAACCCTGACTTTCCCAGCCCGAGCTCGTACAGCCGCATCGCAGCGCCTGCGCCGGCGTCGCCACCAACCGCTCCGTGTCAAACCATCGGGACGCTTGTACCGGGCACGCCACTCACCCCTGCCCGGGCTCTTCCTGGCCGTGGGCCATCCTTCAGCTCCTCTTCTCTATTGATCCGCCCGCCTCACGCGGCACGGAAGTCCTGGGCAACGTCCGCAACGGGCACCCGCCGCCGCGGCTGCCTCGCCGGCGCGGCGCTGAGCCGCACGATCTCGGCGACATCGCCACGGGTGAACCGGTAGTGCTTGCCGAACCGGTGGTGCGGCAGCACGCCGGCCGCGGCCTGGTCCTTCAGCTGCGCATCCGGATCCGCCGGCGGCTCCGGCACGCTCGCGCGGACCACTGCGGCAAGTTCCCGGATCGCGTCCGCAACGCCATCGATGCACTCGAAGCACGTTTCAGTTCCCATCACGTCTCTCCTTTCGTCCTTCGACAGCCGTACGACTCGATTTCAGGGGAAGTCTTCGCCGCCGTACACAGACATCTACGCCGACACGGGTACGGACAGCCAACAGCCCTGCGCAGGAAATACAAAGAGCCTCGTCAGCGAACATACCCGTCAACCGCACACGATCACACGACGCCACTATTCGACGAATCCAGTGGATTTACACCAACTCGAAGAAGGATTACAACAATGGCTGGGCGAGTCTCCATCGAGATCTCCGACGACACAGACGGCAGCCGTGCCGACCGGACTGTCCTCTTCGGACTTGACGGCGTGCCCTACGAGATCGCCCTGTCCAAAGCAAACGCTGCCGCGTTGCGCACGGCGATGGAGTCCTAAGTGACAAAGCCGAACCGACGAGCCCAACGGAGCAAATAAAATGAGACGTACCTCAGGCTCACACATGGACCGCGCCCCTCCGGCACGTCGGCGCCACGCTGCTTATGCCTGGCACATGCCGAAGCGGTCAACTCCTTTCCAGGCGATCATGTACCTGGCGCGTCAGCAGCTTGCGACTCAGGGAGTGACGGTCACGAAGTTCAAGCCCACTGCTCGTCTTGAAGGAAGGCTTCAGCCGGTCAGCCACCATCGCCGTCGACCGCCAGGCGGGCGGGTCCAAGCGTGACCCCCGAATTACCGGCCGACTTGATCTGGCTGCGCTGCGCGTGTCGCGACGGCACGATCACTGGCGTCCGGTTCGTCAAACAGCCCGCGTTCGCCAACCACCTGGACCGCCGGCCGAGGTCGACGACCGCGCGTTCTGGCCGTGCGACGCCCCGCCACTGAAAGCGGCGCTGTCCGGTTTACCAGGAGTGCTGGCGGTTGTTGCCTCGCGCCGCGGCGCCCACCACCTGGCGCCCGTCGCAATCATAGTGACGGAAGCTGACACCATCAGCTGAATCACCCTGCCCACCACCCCCTCCCCACCCGACCCAACGCCGCCAGAAAATCGCCCACGGGGTATCGGACGTCTCCACTCAAGCGCAATTCTTTGGGGTCGTAGTTTCCCGCAGCTGCCCGCGGCGGCGTGGGACGCGCCAGGCACCTCGCCGACGGATGTCCGAGCGTGCATAGTTACATTCAGTAACAGCACGATCACTCCTGCGCGCACCGGATTACCTGGTCGGCCAGTTGTCCTCACCGCGCCCTCCTGCGACGTTGATTTGTGTGGCCAGTGACTTGCAGCAGAAGAAGATCCTCGTTGTGTTCGCCGCTATGGACGTCGACGGTGACGGTTTCCTGGAGCACAGGGACGTCGAGGTGCTCAGCGACCGCGGTGGGTGAGGATGCGGGGAAAGGCCGGTTGCGCGTGATCATGATGGGGTGACAGGAGGCGCTACACGCGGATTCCGGGCAGCACCGTGACAAAGGATCACGGTACCGAGGATCCTCACTTCGACGACATGCCTGGGACGGCGAGCGCTGGTCCGGGAACATGTCAGCCAACTGTGCTTGGAGGAGCAAAAACGACCGTGAAACTCGCCTTCGTTTCCCAGAGGCGTGGCACCAAGTCGCTCGCCTCTCGTACCCGGCACCCAGCGGCACGACTGAATCCACTGCTTGCCGCTTACCTCTAGGGATGACTCGATGGACCGCGCCACCACCGAAGCATTGTTCGCCCCGCTCGACCTGGAGCAGGCCCTGCACCTCCTCGATTCGCTGACCTGGTTTCCGGAGAGCGAAGAAAACCGCTGGCCACGAGTAGCCGACTACGTGGCTCGCAACGTCACGACGGTGCCCCGGCCGGATCCCGGTGACTGCCGGTCCGTGGCGGATCGCGCCATGGCCCTCGCCGGCTCGCCGGCCGGTCACGGAAACCCCTCGGAGCGAACGGGCCGCTGGCGTGACGTGCCGGACGCCAAGGCGCTGTACCAGGTCAAGTACGACCTGATGTCGTTGCTCTACCCTGATGACTGGTTCACCTACATGAACATGGGTTACCAGGCCACGGAGAACGAAGCCGTGGCACCCGCAGCTGATGAGCCCATCCAGACCTCGATCTGGCGCTACGCGCAGCAGCTGTATGACTTGGTCGCGGCGCAGGCACCGCTCGAGGGTAAAGACCTGCTCGAGGTGGGCAGTGGCCGCGGCGGCGGCGCGGCCTTCGTCACCACAACGCACTCACCCCGGTCGGTGGTCGGTCTCGACTACTCGCCGAACAACGTCGAGTTCTGCAGCCGGGTGCACCGCATTCCCGGGCTCGACTTCCGGCATGGCGACGCCGAGGATTTGCCGTTCGCCGATCACACCTTCGACGCCGTGCTCAACATCGAGTCGGCGCACTGCTATCCGGATGTCGATCGCTTCTTCTCCGAAGTCCGCCGTGTGCTGAAGCCGGGCGGGCACCTCCTGTTCGCCGACGAATGGTGGACGATCCGCAAGAACGAGCTCGCGGAAAAGGTCTCGGCCGCGGGCCTGCGTGTCGTCGCCGAAGAAGACATCACCGACGGTGTCATCCGCGCGTTGGACGAGTTGCCGAACTATGTCGAGAAGCTGCTGGTCGACCTGGAGGATGGCGCACAGAAACGAGCCTACGCACGGTTCTTCAACGAACGCGTCTGCCGCGAGTCGGCGCACTCGTACCGATCCGGCCGATTCGTATTCCTGCGCCAACTGGCGGTCCGTGATGCCTGATCCTTCTGACAACGCTCGAGCGCGAACCCCGGAGGCACTTGTGACAGATGACAAAGAACGTGAGCCCGACGAACAGCGGACCACGGAAACTCCACCGCCGCACGGAGATGGCGGCACCGAAGACGATCGACAGGAGTACTTCGAGCAGCTGGCCGCAGTCCGCAACAGCATTCTCGAAGGTGTCATCACCCATTGGTGATTCGACGGCTCCTCGAAGGAAGGTCGGGAACGCGTGACTCGCACCGAACCCAACACGTCCCCTGAAATCGGATCCCCACAGTTCGCGGAGTTCCGCGAGCAGGGATTCGCCGGGCCGATGACACTCATGGAGCCGGCCGAGATGGCCGCGCTTCGGCCGGCCGTCGACGAAGTGCTCGCCACACGCGGCCTCGCGCCCGAGCCGTCGACCGAGCAGTCGTCGGGGAGGCTGTCGGCCTTGGTCGCCCAGCACCGCAGCGGGAGTCCGGTGCCCTTCATCGAATGCCGGCATCTCGACTCCCCCGTCGTACACCGCTTGTGCACGCACCCGCGGCTGCTGGCCGTAGCCCGCGCTCTGTACGGGGCAGACCTGCTGCTCTGGCGGTCGACGTTCATTGCGAAGGCGTCCGGCGGACCGGAGTTCCACTGGCACCAGGACTGGGGTGGTGTGCATGCCCCGGGCGACGAGTACGGCCTGGAACCCCCGATGTCCTTCACGTTCTGGATAGCGCTGACCGAAGCCACCGAGGAGAACGGTTGCCTGCGGTTCATCCCCGGCGTTCGCGCGGTGCTCCCGTCCCGGCCGGCGAACGCCGGGCAACGGGCGACGATGCTCGTCGACGACCAGGATGTGGACACCTCCGAAGTCCGGTCGTTGCCGCTGCAACCAGGCCAGTTCGCGGTCTTCACCGATCGGGCTCTGCACGCGTCGGGTCCCAACACCTCGGGGGCCGAACGACTCGGCCTGGCGGTCAGGTACACGGTCCCTGCCGTCCGGGTCCGCGGGCATTTCCCCGGCCACGCCTGCCTGGTGGCATCCGGAGCGGATCGCGCCGGGTTGAACGTCATCGCCGCACCGCCCACCTGAAGGACGCTGAAGCATGATGACCGACCCCAGCCACCGGCCACCGCGGATCGAAGGCGATGCCGGCGGTGTGCCGAGGACCACCGGCAAAGGTCTGGTGGTGGCGTGGACGGGTGTGGAAGGAACGGGCCGCGAATACGCGGTGGCGTTGTCCCGCCCGTTCAGCACCGTGGCTGACCGCACACAGTGGTCCCGGTCCGTCGAGGGCATCGCCGCCGCCCACGACTCCGCGCTCGTCCTGCTACCCGAGGACGAGTTCGACTTCTCCACGGCCAACGCACTGATGCGCGACGGCGTGACCTACCGGCTCCCGATCGGCGTGCTGCCCGTGCCCGGAGAAAGCCGGGCGGCCCGCGACCTCACCACCCGCGCTGTCGAACACTGGAGAAGACCGGACCACTCGGCGCACCGGTTGGCGCTGTACTGCGATTTTCGCTCGGAGCCGCCGACCCGGACGGCGTGGGCCTTCGGGTCCGCCGGTTCCGACGAGTTCGTCGAACGGCTCCGTACCGGAGTCGAGGCGGTCGTACTCCACAGTCACGGCAACGGTGCCGATTTCCGCGTGGGGAAACACGTGCTCTGCCATCAGGCCGACAGCTCCCGGCCGGCGCGCGGCCGCTCCGGCGAGCGGTTCCTGCCGTGCCAGGGCGGCGGCCCGTGCCGTCTCGAACACCGGACCGAATTCACGGCTTTCCACGGCGTAGGTGCCGTGCGGGCTCGCCTCGTGGTCGTGCTGTCGTGCTCGGCCTTCCAGCCGGCCGACGGTATGTTGCAGCCGCGGTTCCAGTTCGCCGGCGGGATGCTGTCACGGGCCGGCCACGCGGCCGGGCTCGTCGCTTCGACGAGGATCAACCACCAGACCCCGCGGCTCGGGGTGGCGGTCGCCCGCCTGCTCGACGACGGCGCGCCGCTCGGCGAGGTGGCCATGCGGATCAACCTCCTGTCTTCGGCGCCACCGTCATACCTCTGCGTCGGTGATCCCGATCTGAGCCTGACCGCAGTCGAGCCGGAACCGTCGTGAACCAAGTCACCGCCGCTCAGCTCCGGCTGGCCAGGGCCGCCGTCGCAGCCGGCGACTACCCGGCTTCGCTCGGCGCGAATCTGGTCGAGGCGCTGGCCGGATCGACGACCGACGCCGATCGCCTGCTCGCACACTTCCTCGGCGTGGTGTTGAGTGTGCGCGGACCGGACGTGCACGGCTACTTCGGTTCCGCCCTCGGCTACAGCCCCGAACGAGCGGTGCGGGAGCGCCACCACTGCGGACGTCACCAGCTGGTTTTCCGGATGGTCCTCCACGATCTCCCGGAGGCGTCGCGCGATCTTCACGTGTGCGAACGGTGCGGTCCGGCGTCCGCCACCCCCACCGGGATACCACCCGCGCGAGTCGAGATCGAGGGACCGGCCACGGCTCGGGTCGCCTTGCCCGGTCCGCTCCGCACGTCCGGGTGGGTCGCGGCCGGCCTGCAGCCGATCGGTGGTCACGTCGAAGCGCATGACCACCTCCGCCCCCTGGCTCCCGGTACCTCCGAATTGGAGTTCCGGCTGTCGAGGGGCAATACCGCCGGTTTGCGCAGGTTCGCTGCCGCAGTGGTGAACGGCGGCGAGTTCGCCATCGTCCAATTCCCCCTGGAAGGCTGAGAGGCGTCCCCGTGCTGGACCTGAACACCCGTTACCCAAAGGAACACCGCACCGGCACCCACCGGTCCCGGACCCCGGCCGAGACACTGACCGACTTCGGAACCCGCATGGAGCGCATCGGGATCACCAGACTGGCCAACATGACCGGCCTGGACTGGATCGGGATCCCGGTCTACAACGCGATCCGGCCGAACTCGCGTTCCTTGTCGGTGTCACAAGGCAAAGGTGTCGACCACGACGCCGCGAAGGTCTCCGCCATGATGGAATCAATCGAATACTGGCACGCGGAGGTGTTCGACGGCCCGCTGCGGCACGACTCCTACCGCGAGCTCAGCGTCCGCGAGCCGGTGATCGACGTCCACCAGCTACCCCTGCGCGGTGGCTTGGACACCATCGGCGCCGCCCGCCAAACCCCCGCACGCGCCCAGCTGCGGACGGACCTGCCGACGCTGTGGGCACGGGGCTACGACCTCCTGCGGCAAAGCCCGATGTGGGTGCCGCACGAAACGGTCCGGCTGAACAAGGTGGGCCTGGACTACGCCGCCACGACGTTCCGGGTCGGTTCCAACGGCCTCGCCTCCGGGAACAGCCTGCCCGAAGCGATCGTGCACGGCATCTGTGAACTGGCGGAGCGCGATGCCCTCACCATGTGGTGGAACGGCCTGCAGGACCGGGATCACGTCGAGGCGACCAAGCTCGGCCTGGACACAGTCACCGACCCCGTGTGCACGGGCCTGCTGGAGCAGTTCGACGCGGCCGGCATCGACGTGGTGGCCTGGGATGTCACCTGTGACACCGAGATCCCGGCCTACCAAGTGTGCGTCGCCGAGCGTGAGCAGCGCGCCTCGTGGCGGTCGTTCGGGGCGTGCTGGGGCTACGGTGCCCACACCAGCCCGGCCGTCGCGCTGTCCCGGGCGCTGACCGAGGCCGCGCAGAGCCGGGTGACCGTCATCGCGGCGAGCCGGGACGAAAACTTCCGGACGATGTACCACGCGCAGAACGACGCCGAGACGCTGCGCCGCACCCGAGAAGCCTTTTTCTCCCAAGCCGGCACCCACCGGTTCGACAGCACCCGGGGCGTCGACAACCCGACGGTCAACGAGGACCTCGACGATCTGCTGACCCGGTTGCGCAATGCCGGTATCGACCAGGTGGTGGCGGTGGACCTCACCCGACCGGACATCGGCATCCCGACCGCGAAAGTCATCATCCCCGGTCTGGAGTACTACTCGTTGTTCGTCGGCTACGCCCCCGGCCCGCGGGCGCGCCGACGTCAGCCGCGGCCGTCGGAGGCGATTTCATGAGCGAAGTCGCCCGGGGGCGGGAAGCCTACGTGTTCCTGGGGCCGAGTCTGCCGGTTTCCCGGGCACGAGAGCTGCTGCCCGCCCGCTACCTGCCGCCGGTCGCCTGTGGTGACATCACCGAACTGGTCCTCGACCGGGAACCTCCGGCCGCGATCGGCATCGTCGACGGCTTCTTCGAACAGGTACCGACCGTCTGGCACAAGGAGATCCTGTTCGCCATCAGCCGGGGGGTGCACGTCTACGGCTCGTCCAGCATGGGGGCGTTGCGTGCCGCGGAGCTGCACAGCTTCGGCATGCACGGCGTGGGGACGGTGTTCGGGAAGTTCCGGTCGGGCGAGTACACCGATGACGACGAGGTGACCATCGTGCACGCCGCGGCCGAGGACGGGTACCGGCCGCTCTCCGACGCCATGGTGAACATCCGCGCGGGTCTGGCCGCGGCGGCCGGCACCGGAGTCATCGGCGCGGACACCCGGAGGCAGTTGGTGGAGCTGGCCAAGGGGACCTACTACCCCGACCGGTCCTGGTCGCGCCTGCTCGCTGACGGCCTGGCGCGCGGACTCCCGGAAACCGAGCTGACCGCGCTCCGGGAGTACGTTCGTGCCGGCCGACCGGACGTCAAGCGTGATGATGCGCTGGCGTTGGTCAAGCGCATGCGCGACGACTTGGCCGCCGGCCTGCCGCCGATCGTCGCCTCCTTCGCACTGGAGCCGACGTTCTACTGGGAGAAGCTACTGGCCATCGTCCGCCAGGACCGGGTGCGGCGAGACGTGGAAGCGCGGTTCGGCGCGACCGCCGGCGCGCTGCACCGATATCTGGCCACCCAGCACCCCGAGGTGCTCGACAAGGCGCTGAGCCGGGTGCTGGCCGAGCGTGAAGCACGCCGGCTGGGCCTGGTGGACGAGTCCGGCACGCCACTGGCGAGCGATGACCCGGCGGTTCGCCGGGTCCTTCTCCAGCGGCTGGCGGGCGAGCTGACCGGCCCCGCGTCCGCCGAACTCCAGCGCCTCGGCCTGACCGAAGCCACCCGTTCGGCCTTACGGGTGTCCGGCACGTCGGACGGGCGCGCCCTCCCACCGGCTTCCCTGCCTCTCCCGGGAGGCCGTCACGAGTAACCGGAAGGAGCGTTTTTCCGAGTCGTAGGAATCGAGAGGGGCATTGAACGTGGAAACAAAGTTCTCACCCGAGGACCACATTCACAATCTGCTCGACGGTGTGCGCCGCGCCATGTACGACGACGCCGGCGTCGAACTCGAAGACATCTTCGGGGTGTCCGGGTCCCGTGCCGAAGCGCTGCCGGACCTCACCATCGGCCTGGACCGCATAGTCATGCTGCCAGGCACGGCGTTCCCGCTGCACGTGCACCCGGGCGCCCACCTGCTCTACGTCCTCGACGGCCGGGGCGGCCTGCGGGTCGACGGCCAGGACTACGTGCTGGAACGAGGGGACTCCATCTACGTCCCCGCGGACTATCCGCACGGCGTGCAGGGGCCGGTGGACGACCGGCCGCTGGAATTCCTCGCCTTCGGAGTCCCGCACCACGAGGTCGATTCCACCACGCGCATGGTGCTGGTCCGCGACGACGAAACCGTCACGTCGTGACGGCCCCGGCGATTTCCGGCCCAGCCGTTGTCCCACTGCGTTTCGACGGCGTCGAGACGACTTTCGAAGTGTGGCACTTCGACTTCGGCGGTGACCGGTGGATCGCGGCCTGGACCGGTGATCTGCACGACGGCCCCGTTCCCTTGCGCATCGAGTCCGCCTGTGTTTTCGGGCACGTGCTGCGCTCGGCGCAGTGCGATTGCGGGTTCCAGCTCGAGACCGCGATGACCACCTTCGCCCGTCGCGGACGCGGATTGCTCCTCTACGCCGTCGACCAGGACGCGCGCGGCCTGGGCATCGCCGCCCACTTCGCCATCTACGCCCTGCGTCAGCAGGAAAAGCTGGACACGGACGCTGTGTACGCCCGGCTCGGCGCGCCCGTGGACGCTCGCACCTACGACGCCGCGCTGGCAATTCTGCGGCATCTTCAGGTCAGCTCGGTGCGCCTGCTCAGCAACAACTCCGGCCGCGACCGGTTCCTGCGGCAGGCCGGGCTCGCCGTCGAGAACGAGCCCCTGGCCGAACCGCTCAACGCGCACAACATGAGCACGCTCATGCTGGAGAAAGAAGATCTCGGTTACGACTGGTCGTTCGAAACGCACGCCGATTGGCTGGAACCCATGCAAGCCTCCGTGGCCGGCGACGCGGAGCGCAGCCTGGCCACCTTGGCCGTGCCCGGCAGTGGCAGTACGGCAAACCCGTTGGCGATGGCCGAGGACCTCGGCAGCTGGGAAGTCGCGGCGGCCTTGCGCGCCGGCGAGCCGCCCGCCGTACCGGACGGGCACCCGGCAGTCGTCTACCTGACCGATCTGCCCCGGGCCGACGAGCTGCCGGTCTACGCCGACTTGGGCGCTTATGCCGTGGTGGTGCCTTTCGCCGACATTCCGCCGCTGCTGCACCAGGCCGGCCTCCGGGCAGGCATCCGTATCGTGGACTGGGCGCGCCGCAACGCCTACGACCCACCACGGCCACAGTGGACGCTCGTGCACGATACCGCCGGCCGGCAGGTCTACGCCCGTGCCGGACGCCTGCGCTACGTCGCCCCTTCCGCGGACCTCGCCACCGTCCGGAGTTCGAACCTCGCCGACGCCGTCGTCCGGGCCGAGGCGCGCTGGCTCGAACTGGACCCCGGGGCGGCCTCACTCGCCCAGGATGGCGCGCTGACCGCATTGACCGTGACATGACCGCGCGCGGACAGGCCCGCGCGGTGACGCGGCAGCAGGGCGAGTCCATCCCGGTCGGTGCGGGGCTGGCAGTGGACACGGCAAACGCCGCACCGGAGGCGATGCGGCGGTTCCGCTGCCTCAACCCCTTCACCTTCGCGTCGGGCTGGCGCATCCCGGTGCCCGGTGCCGATGCCTTCGCCCACTCGGTCGAAGGCATCTGGCAGGGGCTGAAGCTGGTCGACGGCCAGACCGATCTCGCGATGCTGCACAGTCCCGCCCGGAAACGGCCGCCGGAGCACGAGCGCGTGAACGGGTACGACTACGCCGGGTCGGTGTTCAGCTTCGGCAGCCGCACGATCGGCTTGGTGGCGGCTCGCTACCTGATCTACCTGCCGGCCTACCTCCACCTGCTGGACCGGTTGGCCCCCGAGAGCGTCATCCGGGAGATAGCGGGCCGGCTGCAGCACGGTCACGATGTCCACTTCTACGACTGGGACGCCAATTTCGACATCGAAGACGACCACAGCTCGTTCAGCCACTCGGCCGTGCTGGCGGCCTGGTTCGGGGGCCACCTCGACTCGCTGCTGGTTCGCCGGGACCGGTGGTTGACCGAGAACGACGCCACCGCCCAGAGCGCCCCTCTCGCGCTGACGCGCTACCACGGCCTCCACGCTCGCTGAAAGGCAGGTTCACCGTGCACGTACCCCGGAAGCTCGCCAGCCGCGCCTATTGGCAGAGCCAGCGCATGCGGGGCCGGTCAGCAGTTCACCGGCGCCTGGAGGAGTTACGGGCCAATCAGCACCTGCCGGCCGAGGTCGTCGACGCCCGGCAGTTCGAAAAGCTGCAGTCCGTTGTGGCGCACGCCTACCGCACCGTGCCGTACTACCGGCAAGTGATGGACAAGAGAGGCATGCGCGAGATCACCTCCCCGAGCGACCTCCGCGAGCTCCCCTTGCTGACTCGTGACGTGCTGGCCCGCGAGCAGGCCGGGCTGCTGTCCGAGACGGCCGACCGGGCGACCCTCCAGGCCAACTACTCGAGCGGGTCGACGGGGCGTCGTGCCGAGTTTCGCCAGGACCTCGACTTCCGCATGTGGATGCGCGCCCACCAGCTGCGCACCTACGAATGGTGCGCCGGCTGGCAGCTCGGTGACCCGTTCGTCCTGCTGTGGGGGTCGGAGATCTACTGGTCGTTCAAGCAGACGATGGATCGGCTGGAGAACCTGGCGACCAACCGGCGCGAGTTCAACACTTTCCGGTTGTCCCCGGAGCTGATCACCACGTTCCTGAACAAGCTCGTCGAGTTCGAACCCGCCTTGATCAGCACCTATTCCAACGCCATGCACCTGATCGCCAAGGGCGCCGAACGGCTGGGCCGGACCATTCCCGGACTCCAGGCGGTCCAAGGTACGTCCGAGCCGCTGCCGCCCGCCCTGCGCGCCCGGATCGGCGATGTCCTGGGTTGCCAGGTCTACGACAAGTACGGCATGCGTGAGACCAACATCATCGCCCACGAACAGCCGGGTGGCGGCCCCATGCTGATCCAGTCCGAAAACGTCTACGTGGAATTCCTCGACGACGACGGCGAGCCGTGTGCGCCCGGGCAGACCGGGCGGATCGTCGTGACCACGTTGAACAACCGCTCGATGCCGCTGTTGCGCTACGAAACCAGCGACTTGGCCGCGCCGCTCCTCCGCGACCCGGCCGCGCCTCTGCCGTACCCGGCGATGACCACGGTGGCCGGCCGGCTGCAGGACCTCATCCTGACGCCCTCCGGTGACCACGTCGACGCCTACCTCTTTTCCTACCTGTTCATGCGGTTCCCCGAAGTGGACTGGTTCCAGGTCGTGCAGCGGGAACCCGACCGCCTCGACATCCGGATCTACGCGCCCGGCGGTCTCGGCAACCGCACCACGGCCGAGCTGGTCGACCGGATCCAGCACCACACCGGCTATCCGTTCGACATCGCGTTCGAGCCACTGGAACGGATGCCGGAATCCAGCACCGGCAAGTTCCGGCTCTGTGTGTCCGAACTGGACCCGGCCACGCGGAAAGGACTGCTGACCCGTGACTGAACTGGATTCATCCCTGTTGCTCTCGTTCGACGACGGAGCACCACCACCGCCGCCGGCGCCGTTGCCGGCTGCCCTGGATTGGCGGCCACCGCCGCCGGATGCAGCGCCGGTCACGGCGCTCGTCGACTCCGCTGCCGCCGGCGATTTCGACCTCGGCGACTTCACCACATCGCTGCTCCAGGCCGACGTGCTGGACACGACCGCCATCGACCTTCCCGGCGCCACGGTCACCCTGCCCTACGGCATGCGGTTGCTCCGCCGGATGGAACCGATCTTGCGGTCGATCTACGAACAGCACGGCTACGAGGAGTACGACTACCCCCTTCTGGTGCCGGCGGCGTCGCTGGAGCCGACCCGGACGCTGATGCCGCTGCGGAACTCCCTCGTCATCGCCGGTGACGACAACGACTGGGCCGCCGGACGCAAGCGCATGGTGCTGACCCCGACCGGGGAAGCCGCCGTCTACACCCATTGGGCGCGCACCGTGCGCAGCCGGACCGACCTGCCCATCCGGGGCTATCGGCGCACCCGCTACTACCGACCGGCCCGCGCCGGGCGCAGCGTGTTCCGGGCCATCGAAGCCCTCGACGTGTTCGAGTTCCAGTCTTGTTTCGCCGAAGAACGCGAAGCTCGCGAGGGCTTCGCCGACGCACTGAAGATGTCCCGTGAAGTATCCACCGCCCTGCACGTGCCGGCGCTGTGGGCGACCCGGCCACCGTGGACGAACAATGACGCGGTCTCCGATCTGACGGTCGGTGCCGATGTGCCGCTCCCGCAAGGCTCGACGATCCAAGTGGGCAGCGTGTACCAGCAAGGGCAGCGCTTCTCACGAGCTTACGGAGTGGCCTATCGCGAGAGCGGCGAGCGGATCAACACGTGGCACGTGACCGGCGCGCTGACTCGCCGGTTGCTGCTCATGCACCTCATGTTGGGCATGGACTCCCAGGGCGAACTGCTGGTGCACCCGGATCTCGCGCCGGTGCAGATCGGGCTCACGATGTCCACCGCCGACCCGGCCCAGCGCGCCGAGGCGCGGGAGCTCACCGATCTCCTCGCCGTCCGGGGCGTTCGCTGTGAGCTGCAATTCCCCGAGAATCGCAATCGGGTGAGCCGGCTCCAGCGGGTGTGGCGCCGGCAGGGCGTACCCCTGCGGATCTACCTGCAACCGGCCCGCAAACCAGGCGAACGGATCAAAGTCGTCGTCGTGCGGGCGGATACGCGCGACGAGGCGGTGTTGCTCCCCGGCCGGCTTGCCGGCCTGGCCCAGGGCCTCGTTCGCGCCCTCGACGAAGTCGGTGTCGGCTACCTGCGCCGGACGCTGGGCTTCGTGGCCCGCCGCTGCCGGCCGGCCGACCGCCACACCGCCAAGGAGGTCCTGGCCGACCGTGCCGTCGCGGTCTTCCCGCTCACCGCGGGCCGTCTTGAGGTCGAGGAAGTGGCGTCCTGGGGGCTGGGTGAAGTGCTCGGGCTGCGCCGGGTCGCCGAGCCTCGCCCTTGCGTCGTGACCGGGAAGCCCACCCGTGCCGTCGCTTTCGTTTCGGCCCGGCGGTGACCGTGCCCGCCGTCCGGATAGTCGTCCTGACCGGCGCCCCCGGCGTGGGGAAGAGCGAGGTCGCCCGCCGTCTGGTACGCCGCTACCGGGTACCGGCCGCGCTCATCGACACCGACATGATGGCCGACATCTACCCGTGGGTCGCGGAACCTCGGACCTACGAACTCATCGCCCGGAACGTACGCGCGTGTCTGGCCGCATACCGGGAGTGGGGCGCCCGGGTCGTCGTGATCGCCGGGGTACTGCTCCCCGGCCGCGCGCTGGACGCCCTCGGCGACCTGCCGGCCGACCCCGGCACCACCTGGATCTTCTACGGCCTCCGGGCGCCGGCCTCGGAAATCGCGGCGCGCATCCACGCCGACACGAAGGTGCAGGAGCCGGACGGCCGGCTCAGCTGGAGCTTCGTCGACGCCGAGGTACCGGACGTGCCCGGGGTCCGGCTGGTGGACACCGGCGGCGTCCCGCTGGTGGAGGTCGTGGACCGCCTGGCCGGCGCCGAGTCCCGGGACCTGCCACCCGGCAGCATCCGGCGGCCTGTCCCGCCCCCGGTCGGCGAGTCGGTCCGGGTGGACGTGGCGCAGGCGGAAGCCGCCTGCCGGGAAGCCCTCGCCGGGGCCGGCATGCCGGCCCCGGCGGCCGCCGCCACCGCCGCCGACCTCGTCGACGCCGAGCGGCGCGGCCAGCGGTCGCACGGGTTGCTGCGGCTCCCGGAGTACCTGGCGGCGATCTCGGCCGGTGAGCTCGATCCGAGGGCCACACCGATCGCCCGCCGAACCGGGCCGTCGGCGGTGGTGATCGACGGACGGCGAGCACCCGGCGTGCTGGTGCGGGCGAAGGTCGTGGCCGAGTTCGCGGCCGGCGCCGGTACCGTCGCGGTGCGCTCTTCCGGACACCTGGGCCGGCTGGGGCCGCTGGGCCGCGAGGTGGCGGAGCGGGGGCTGGTGCTGCTCGGGTTCGTGAACTACGCCGGGCACGGCACCAAGGTCGCTCCGGCCGGTGCGTCGGTGGGCCGGTGGGCCACGAACCCGCTCCTCCTGGCGTGCCCCGGCGGGAACGGACGTCCACTGGTGGTGGACATGAGCACGAGCTCGGTAGCCGAAGGGCGGATCCGCGCGGCCCTGACCGCGGGGAAAAGCCTTCCCCCGGGATTGCTCACCGACCCGGCCGGCCGGCCCGTCACCGACGCGGCCCTGCTGTACACCGATCCGCCGCGCGCGGCGATCACGCCGCTGGGCGGGCCGGCTCCGCACAAGGGACACGCCCTGGCCGCCTTCGTGGAGGCGATGGCGGGCGCGGTCGGTGGCGGAGGGCACGTCGGGCAGCCCGGCCCGCCGGGCAACGGCGGGCTGTTCGTGGCCTTCCCGGTCACCGCCTTCGGCCGGTCGGCGAGCGATGTCGAAGACGCGCTCGCGCGAATCGAACAGCACCTGCGTTCCGTGGCACCCGGTCCGGACGCGCCGCGGCTGCCCGGTCGTGCCCCGGCGAGCGAGGACTTGCCCGACGCCGTTTCCGTGCCGGTCGCCCTGTGGCGGTCGATCGGTGAAGCGATACCACACAGGAGTGCACCATGACAGATCAGGCAGAACCCCTGCTGCACCGCACACCGGCATTGCACCCCGGCTCCGGACGATTCGGTCCGGCCATCGGGATCTTCCTGCTCAGCAGCGACAGCATGTTCGCCGAGGCCTGCGCGGGTGAACTCGACTGGGTGGTACTGGACATGGAGGCCGCTCCGATGTCCAAACGCGAAGCCGTCCACCTCATGCAGGCGCTCCGCGGCTCCGGATGCGCACCCGTGGTGCGGGTGCCGTGGGGACAGCAGCACCTCATCGAGCACGCCTTGGACATGGGGGCGTCCGGTGTGATGGTGCCCAAGGTGAGTTCGGCCGACGATGCCGCCGCGGCCGCCCTCGCCTGCCGGTTCCCGCCGGCGGGCAGGCGGGGGATCAACCCGGTGCGGGCTTCCGGCTACTTCACCGACGTGCCCGGGTACTTGGCGAAAGCCAACGACCACATCGCCTGTGTGGTGCAGATCGAGTCGCCCGAAGCGGTGAGCAACGCCGACGAGATCGCGGCCACGCCGGGCGTCGACGGACTGTTCATCGGAATGGGTGATCTTTCGTCCGGATATGGGCAGCCCGGCGTGATGGAAGGACCGGTCATCGACAAGGCACGAGCGGCGGTCCTGGCCGCCGCCGCCCGCCACGGCAAACGAGCCGGCATCTTCGCCTACAGTCGCGAGCTGGCCCGGCGCTATGCCGAAGAGGGTTTCGGGTTCATCGCGGTCGGCAACGACATCAAGCTCTTCCGCGAAGGGCTCACCGACACCTTGGCCGCTGTCCGGACACCTGTGTAGGACCGCGAATGACGGCCGCCGGTAGAATGCCCCACGCTGTCGGTCGACACTGAAAGTGAAACGAGCTGCCTGATGCGCTGGACACGACTCCACGTCCCGACCCTTCGACACGACTCCGCCGACGTGACGTCGCCCAGTCACCGGTTGCTGCTGCGAGGGGGCTTCATCCGTCAGCTCATGGCCGGCCACTATTCGCTTCTGCCACTCGCCGTCCGGGTGCGCTCGAAGATCGTCGAAGTGATCCGCCAGGAGATGAACCGGATCGGGGCACAGGAATTCCTGCTGCCCGGAATGCACCCGGCAGAGATCTGGCGGCGTTCGGGGCGCTGGGAAATCATGGGCCAGGAGATGTTCCGGCTGACCGACCGCCGGGGCGCCGACCTCGCCCTGGGTATGACGCACGAAGAGATCTTCACGCTGCTCGCCGCGGAAATTTCCACCTACAAGGCCCTACCGCAGGCCTGGTACCAGTTCCAGACGAAATTCCGCGACGAACCGCGCCCGAAAGCCGGCCTCCTCCGCACCCGCGAGTTCACGATGAAGGACTCGTACAGCTTCGACCTCACCGACGCCGGATTGGACGAGTCGTTCGAACGACACCGCGGCGCCTACCAGCGGATCTTCACCAGGCTCGGAATTTCCGCAATCCCCGTCGACGCCTCCAGCGGGTCGATGGGCGGTTCGAACTCGACGGAGTTCATGTCCCCGACGGAATCCGGTGAGGACTTCGTCGTGCACTGCGCCGCGTGCGGCTACGCCGCGAACATCGAAAAGGCCGTCTCGGTACCGGCCGCGGCGGCCGAGGCGACCGGCCCCGGTGAAGTCGAACACTTCGCCACCCCCGACGTGCACAGCATCGACGACCTGGCGTCCGCTTTCGGGATCCCGGCCGATCAGCAGATCAAGACTCTGGTCTACGTGCTGGACGACCAGCTCACCATCATCTTGCTTCGCGGCGACCACCAGCTGAGTGAACAGAAACTGCTCGACCTCACCGGCACCCTGGCCGCCCGGCCCGCTCACGCCGACGAGGTCGCCGCCGCGCTGGGGGCCGCTCCCGGCTCCCTGGGCGCGGTCGGCGTAACGGGCGTCCCCGTTCTCGCGGACGAGGTGCTGCGGGGCCGGGCCCACCTGGTCACCGGTGCCAACCGGGATGGCTACCACCTGCGCGGGGTCGACATCGCACGGGACATCGTCGTGGACCGCTGGGCTGACCTCCGCGAAGCGGCCGACGGCGAAGGGTGTGTTCGCTGCGGGCAACCCCTCGGGCTGCTCAAGGCGGTCGAGGTCGGGCACATCTTCAAGCTCGGCCGCAGGTACACCGAATTGCTGGACGCCACCGTGCTCGACGCGGAGGGGCAGCGGGTGCCGATCGTCATGGGCAGCTACGGCATCGGCGTGGAACGGGCCCTGGCCGCCATCGTCGAGGCCCACCACGACGAAAAGGGCATCGTGTGGCCGCGAGTCGTGGCCCCCTTCGAGATCTGCATCGTGATGACGGCCATGAATGATCCCGAAGTCGTCAAGACCGGGGAACGCCTGTACGAAGAACTGCTGGAAGCCGGGGTCGATGTCATACTCGACGACCGCGACGAACGCGCCGGCGTCAAGTTCTCCGACGCTGAACTAGTAGGCTTTCCGCTGAGGATCACCGTAGGAAAACGGCGCTTGGCCGACGGTGAAGTCGAGATCACGGAGCGAGCTTCGGGCGACACCCGCGCAGTCAAACTGGCCGACGTTCTCGCTGCGGTCACGGCCTGATCCGCGACCATAGTCCGCTCCTGCGTACCTGACGCGGAGCGGGCTCCACATCGTGCCCGCGGCGGGCACGTTCCTCGTCGCCCCGGGACAGGGGCTCGTGACGAGGCAGGCACCTGCCCGCCGCGGCGCCGTTGTCCGACGTCGGCGGGCTCGGTCAGCTCCCCCGGTCAAGCCGCTGCTCCAGGGCGTCCAGGATCTGCTTCACCATCGCCGGCGTCACGCCCGGCGCGCGTCCTTCGGAATCCCGTTCTCAGTCAGCCAAGTGGCATGGCGTGTGCCGTCCTTCGTGAATGTGAACGTCGGCAGGATCGGCGGCCTCCGCTCCCCCACCCCGGACTCATCAAGATCGATGCCTTCCGGCCTCCTTTGTGGACCTTCCCGCCGACCTCCTTCAGCACGCTGTTACAGAAATCCATCAAGCACAACAAGAACCCCGACATGGACACCCGAACGCCGTTGCACGGGTTCGCCGGGATCATCCGTGCCCGCAAAGCTCCGTTCAGGATGGTGGAGAACAACGCGAGGTCCAACGACTCGGCATAGTCCTCATGCAGCTCCGACAGCCACCGCTCGATCTCGACATACCCGTTGAAGATCGCGCGGAGCCACCGCGCCGAGCCACTGCTCGGCGAAGTCCTCGAACTGGGTCTCGCCGTCACGCGGGTTCACCCACAGGTTCCGCCGGATCGACGCCTGGACTCAACCGCCGGCGGGCTTCGTGCGTGAAGGGAGCAGCCAGGCCGTCACATGGTGATTGTCTGGTGAATTCTGATCTGTTCCGTTTGTCCGTGTTCCGTGTTACGTTCGGTTGACGGGCCCGCGGTAGTGCTCCGGGCTCGGCGTGCCTGCCCGCCCGGAGTGCTTCGCCGTCCCCGCCAGGCCGGTGCGCGGTTCCGTGCGCGTCCGAAGGGGAGTCCGATGCGCCGTCTCTTCGTCCTGGTTTTCGCACTGCTGTGCACGATCGTTCCCGTGGTGCCCGCGGCCGACGCCGCCGTCGCACCCAAGCCACCGCCGTTGTCCACGCCGTGGACCTCGCAGGTCAGCACCACGAACCCGCTGCCCGAGTACCCGCGGCCACAGCTGACGCGGCCCGACTGGCAGTCGCTCAACGGTGAGTGGGAGTTCCTCAACCCCGCCACCGGCGCGAACGGCAGCGTCGACCGCTACGCCGCGCCGCCGCTCGGGCAGACCCTGCCCGAGCGCATCCTGGTCCCCTACCCGGTCGAATCCGCGTTGTCGGGCATCATGCGCAACGACAACCGCGACCTGATGTTCTACCGCCGCACCTTCACCGTGCCGGCGGCCTGGGCCGGGCGGCACGTGCAGCTGCACTTCGGCGCCGTCGACTACGAAGCCACCGTGTGGGTCAACGGTGTCCAGGTCGCTTCGCACAAGGGCGGCTACGACCGGTTCGAAGCCGACATCACCGCCCGGCTGAACGGCGGCGCGAACGAGATCGTCGTGCGCGTCTACGACCCGACCAACGGCCGCGACGAGAAGCAGCCGGTCGGCAAGCAGGCCACCACCCCGTCGGACATCTTCTACACACCGACTTCGGGCATCTGGCAGACCGTCTGGCTCGAGCCGACCGCGCCGACGTCGATCTACTCCGTCGACATCCGCCCGAACCTGGCCGACAACACCGCACGCGTGCGGGTGTTCGGCCGCGGAGACGTCAGCGGCTACTCCGTGCTCGCCGAGGCGGTGACCGGTGGCGCCGTCGCCGGCAGCGCGACCGGCGGCTTCACCGAGTTCTCGGTGCCGGTGCCGAACGCGCGGCGGTGGTCACCCGACGACCCCTTCCTCTACGACCTGCGCGTGTCGCTGCGCGACGCCGCGGGCACGACGGTCGACCAGGTCGTCAGCTACTTCGGCATGCGCGAGGTCGGCACGAAGAACGTCAACGGCGTGCTGCGCCCGACGCTCAACGGCGAGTTCGTGTTCCAGGTCGGCACGCTGGACCAGGGCTTCTGGCCCGACGGCCTGTACACCGCGCCGACCGACGCCGCACTGGCCTCGGACCTGCAGAAGCACAAGGACCTGGGCTTCAACATGGTCCGCAAGCACATCAAGGTCGAGCCGGCCCGCTGGTACTACTGGGCCGACAAGCTGGGGCTGCTGGTGTGGCAGGACATACCGTCGACCACGAACGCGAACGCCGACCGCACACCAGCGCAGATCGCCGAGTTCGAGACCGAAGCACGCGAGATCGTCGACGAGCACCGCTTCTCCCCCGCCGTCATCACCTACGTGCCGTTCAACGAAGGCTGGGGCGAGTGGAACCTCGCCGAGACCAGGCGCGTCACCACGAACATCAAGAACCAGGACCCGACGCGGCTGGTCGACGCGCACAGCGGGTTCAACTGCTGCGTGTCGAAGGGCGATCCGGGCACCGGGGACATCATCGACTGGCACGTGTACACCGGGCCCGACGCGCCCCGGCCGGCCGGGGCGCGGGTGTCGGTGCTGGGCGAGTTCGGCGGGCTCGGCCTGCGCAACCCCGGGCACGAGTACAGCCCCACCGGAAAGTTCTTCGCCTACGAGCAGATGGCGAGCGCGGCGCAGCTGAACGACCGCTACACCGGCATGGTCCGGGACGCGCGTCAGCTGATGACCACCAAGGGCCTGTCGGCGTTCGTCTACACCGAGATCACCGACGTCGAAGGCGAGTACAACGGGCTGCTCACCTACGACCGGCGGGTGCAGAAGGTCGACACCGCGCAGGTCCGCGCGGCACACACCGACCTGATCAACGCCTCGAAGAACCTGAACGCCGCGGTGCCGCTGACGCTCGGGCACATCCGGTCGTTCCGGGTGACCACGCCCGGGTACACCGACCGGTACCTGCGGCACGCGGACTCGTTCGCCCGCACCGACGTGCTGACCACGGGCAGCGCCGACGGGCCGCGGCAGGACGGCTCGTTCCGGACCGTCGCGGGCCTCGCGAACCCGCGGTGCTTCTCGTTCGAATCGGTCAACTTCCCCGGGAAGTTCCTACGGCACGCCGACAACCGCGTCCGCATCGACAGCGACACCGGCGGCACGTTCGCCGCCGACGCCACCTGGTGCGACCGGCCGGGCCTCGCCGCCGGCGGGACGTCCTTCGAGTCGCTGAACCTGCCGGGCCGGTACCTTCGGCACTACGACGAAACCGTGTACCTGGCCGTGAGCGGCGGCCCGAACCCGTGGGACACCGCGACGAGCTTCGCCGCCGACGCGACCTGGGACGTCTCGGCGCCGGCGCTGTGGCGCAGTTCGGTGCCCCTGGCGGTGAACGCGCGGCAGTCGCTGCGGGTGACGACGTGGGGCTACACCGACCGCTACCTGCGGCACGCGGGCGGCCTCGCCTACACCGAGGTCGTGAACAGCGGCAGCAGCGCGTTGCTCAAGCAGGACGCGACGTACACGGTGCGGCGCGGGCTCGGCGAGTCGTCGTGCTACTCGTTCGAGTCGGTGAACTACCCCGGGCAGTTCCTGCGGCACCAGGACGGGCGCGTCCGCAACTCGGTCAACGACGGATCGGCCCTGATGCACGCGGACGCGACGTTCTGCACGCGGCCAGGGCTGAGCGGAACCGGCGTGACGTTCGAGTCGCTCAACATCCCGGGCGCGTTCCTGCGCCACTTCGATTCCGCCGTCTACATCGCTTCCGGTGGCGGAACGGGTTCCGACCGTCCCCAGACGGTGACGGCGGACAGCAGCTGGACCGTCGCGGCCCCCTGGGCCCCGTGAGCGGAGCCGGTCCGGTGTGGACACTCCACACCGGACCGGGTTCAGAGCCGCTCGGGCACCGCTTCGACCTCGGGCTCCGCGGGCGGCGCCCCGCGACGCAGGTCCGCTTCGGTCCGCACCTGGATGCGGTTCGGGTTCGCGACGAGCCGGGGCGTGGGGTTCTCGTTCACGTCGGTCCTTTCGACTGCTTCCAGTCTCGCGAATACCCCGGCGCCGGCGCTTTGAACAGTGGCCAAGAGCACTCCCGGCAGACGCCTCGGCCGGACACCGATGATCACGCTGGACCATGCCACCGAGGGCGAGCAGCGGAGCCTACTGGGCGGCCAAGTCCGAAGGGTGCGTGGCCAGCGGCGTGACGTCGATCGTCATGAACGGGTACAGCGGCAGGCCCGACAGGATCCCGTGCAGCTCGTCGTTCGAAGCGACGTCGAAGACGCTGAAGTTGCTGTAGCGCCCCACGATCCGCCACAGGTGCACCCACACGCCCGCGCGCTGGAGCTCCAGCGCGCGGGCCTTCTCGGCGGCCACCCGGTCGGTGACGTCCAGGCCGGGCGGCACGACGACGTCCATCCGTACGTGGAACAGCACGGTCAGCGCCTTTCCCAGCGGCGCACGGCCGCCCGGTCGAGGTCGACGCCCAGACCTGGGCCCTCCGGCAGGTGCAGCTCACCCTCGGCGTAGCGCAACGGCGTCGTCAACAGCTCTTCGCTCATCAGCAGCGGCCCGAACAGTTCACTCCCCCACGTCACCGCCGGGGTGGTGCAGGCCAGCTGGAGCGACGCCGCCGTGCCGATCGGGCTTTCGATCGACGTGCCCGCGTGGCACGGGATCCCGGCCGCGGCGGCGACCTCCGCGATCGCCCGGGTCGCGCGCAGCCCGCCGGACTTCGTCGTCTTCAGGGAGAACACGTCGGCCGCGCGGGCCTTGGCCAGCCGGAGCGCGTCGCCCGGGGTGCGGAGGCTTTCGTCGGCCATCACCGGGATGGGCAGCGCTCGGTTGATCTCCGCGAGGGCCTCGACCTCCGCGCCCGGCACCGGCTGCTCGACGAGGTCGACACCCGCGTCCGCCAGCCGCGGCAGGTGCTTCAGCGACGTCAGCAGGTCCCAGCGCGCGTTGAGGTCCACCCGCACGCTCGCCACCCCGACGAGCTTCTCCGCCACCGCGCACACCCGCGCGACGTCTTCGACCGGGTCGAGGGCACCCATCTTGAGCTTGAAGCTGCGGTGGCCGGCGTCCAGCTTCGCGAGCGCTTCATCGGCCACGACGGGTGCCGGTTCGGTGCCCAGCGCCCAGGTCACCGGCACCGACCGCCGGGCGAGGCCGCCCAGCAGCGTGTGGACCGGCACGCCGAGCGCGCGGGCCCAGGCGTCGTGCAGGGCCACCTCGACCGCAGCCTTGGCGTAGAGGTTGGCCGCGACGACGTCGCCGAGATCGCGCAGGATCCCGGCGACGTCGTCCACCCGGCGGCCGAGCAGGACCGGCGTGAAGTACCGCTCCACGACGAGCCGCATGGTCTCCACGGACTCGCCGCCCCACCACGGACCGCCCGGCACCACGCCCTCGCCGACGCCGACGGCGCCGCCGCGGGTGTGCACGAACACCAGCAACACCGGCTGCGCGTCCATGCCGGCGCGGGCGAAGCGGTGCGGACGGCGCAACGGGACGTCCAGCAGGACCGTCTCGACGCGCTCGATCCCCAGGTCGGTCATGAATCCTCGTTTCGGTGGTGGGGGAAGCGGGACGTCAGGCGCGTTCGAGCACGAAGTCGTAGGTCACACCGAGCCGGCCGTCCGCCCGCGGGCCCGGGTCGAGCACCAGCTCCGGCTTGGTGGCCTCGGCGACGTCGCTGTCGAGCCACTCCCCGCCCTGGAAGTACAGCTGCGTGGTGATCGTGCGGTGGCCGGGCGCGCGCACCATCAGGTGCAGGTGGGCGGGCCGCCACGCGTGCCAGGCGGCCGCCGCGATCAGCTTGCCGGTCGGCCCGTCGGTCGGGATCTGGTACGGCGCGGGCTGCACGGTCGTGATCTCGAACCGGCCCTGCCCGTCGGTCACGACGACGCCGCGCAGGTTGCCGGCCGGGATGTCCGGCGCGAAGCCCGAGTAGTAGCCGTCGTCGTCGGCGTGCCAGATATCGAGCTCCGCACCGGCGACGGGGCTGCCGTCGAGGTCGCGGACCTGGCCGGCGAACACCAGCGGCGTGCCCTTTTCGCCGGGCCGCATCGGCAGCTTCGTCTGCCACGGCAGGGTTTCCTGGTCCGGCAGGTAGTACGGACCCTGGATGCTGCCCTTCGTCCCGTCCTGGGTCCGGGCGGCGACCTCTTCGACGACGTGCTCGACGAAGACGTCGAGGAACAGCGGCCATTCGCCGCCCTCGCCGACGTCCATCAGCCACTGCTTCGCGGCCTGGAACTCCGGATAGGTGACGTCGTGCTCGCGGATGGCCTGGTGCACGCCGAGCAGGACGGCGCGGGCGACCTCGTCGACGCGCTCGGGCGGCACGCTCGCCGTCTCCCGGGTGGCGGCCCGGAAGGCTTCACTGGCGGAGCTGCCGGAACCGGCGGCGGTCGGTGCGTGTTCGGTGGTGGTCATCGTGCGTTTCCTTCGTCAGCGGGAAAGGGAGGTGGCGCCGGGGTTGTAGAGGTCGGGCACGGTCCAGCCGTCGAGGTCGTACTCCGCCATGCACTGCTCGGCGAAGCCCTTCATCGCCTCGGCCGAGCCGGACTGCTGGGCGGCGAAGAGCAGCTCGGCGCGCACGCCTTCGTGGTTGCCGGAGTAGTTGCGCTCGTAGAGCTCGTGGCGGCCGCCGAACTCGCTGCCGATCGAGTCCCAGATCAGCTTCATCAGCTTCACGCGCTCGACGGAGTCGTACCCGTTGGAGCCGCGGACGTACTGGTCGAGGTAGGGCCGGATCTCCGGCGAGCCGAAGTCCTTCGCCGACGACGGCAGGTAGATCAGCGCGGAACCCAGGTCCTGCATGATGATTTCGCGGATGCGCGGGTAGCCGAGCGTCATGAACCAGCGGTAGGCGAGGCCGTAGTCCAGGTGCGGCAGCACGGCGCCGTTCTTCCACTCGTCCGGGTTGGCGGCCATCGCGTCCGAGAGCGCCCAGAAGAGGTTGCGCCAGCCGATGACCTCGCCGACGCGGGTCTGGATGCCGCGGAAGTCCTTGGTGCCGGTGACTTCCACGCCCTTCATCAACAGCCCGGCGATGAAGTCGAGCTTGACGGCCAGCCGCGCGACGCCGTGGAAGGTGAAGCGGTGCAGGAAGCCCGAGCCCGGGAAGAAGGTGCTCGCCTTTTCGGCGTCACCGTAGATGAAGACGTTCTCCCAGGGGATCTTCACCTTGTCGAGGATGAAGATCGTGTCGTTCTCGTCGAACCGGCTCGAGAGCGGGTAGTCGAACGGGCTCGCCGTCTTGTCCGCGACGTTCGAATAGGAGTTGCGGCAGATCAGCTTCATGCCGGGCGCGCCCATCGGCACCGTGCAGACGAGCGCGAACTCGCGCTTCTTGATCGGCAGGCCGTAGTGGGCGATGAAGTTGTAGTTGGTGATGGCCGAGCCGGTCGCGACGACCTTGGCGCCGGAGACGATCAGGCCGTCGTCGCGCTCCTCTTCGACGTGGATGAACAGGTCCTTGACGTCGTCGGGGTTGCGGTCGCGGTCCACCGGCGGGTTGATGATCGCGTGGTTCCAGTACAGGACCTTTTCCTGCGACTCGGCGTACCAGCGCCGGGCGTTGTCGGCGAAAGGTTCGTAGAAGTCGGAGTTCGCGCCGAGGGTGCCGAGGAACGCGGCCTTGTAGTCCGGGCTGCGGCCCATCCAGCCGTAGGTCATCCGCGCCCAGGCGACGATCGCGTCGCGGTCGGCGAACAAGTCCTCTTTGGACTTCGGGGTGCGGAAGAACGGGTGGGTGAAGCCGCTGCTGCCGGTGTCGGTCGGCGCCGTGAGCACGGACTGCCGGTCGGGGTCGTGCAGCGCGTCGTAGAGCCGCGCGGTCATCCGGACCGAATTGCGGAAGGCGGGGTGCGTGGTGACGTCGTCGACCTTGTCCCCGTAGATGAAGACCTCCCGGCCGTCGCGAATGGACTCGACGTACTCGTCGCCGGTCATCGGCCGGGTCGTGCGCACCTTCGCCGGCGCGTCGTGCTCTTGGATGGTCATCGGGCAAACCCTTCGTCGGTTGCTAAGAAGCGGCGTTGAGCGGGGCGAAGTCGGCGGAGCCGAACCAGCCGAGGTCGGGGCAGTCGACCGAGGCCGACCAGTGGGCGTGGCCGCGCGGGCCGAGTTCGCGGAACCCGCCGGCGAAGAACAGCAACGGGTCGGCGTCGCTGGTTTCGAGGTGCTCGACCTCGCCGACGACGATGAGGTGGTCACCGCCGTCGTAGATCCGCCACGGGCGGCAGGAAATGGTGGCCGCGGTGCCGGTCAGCACCGGGGCGGTGGCGCCTTCGGCCCACTCCGGCGCCCGGTCCTGGGGGCGGCCGGCGAAGTGCCAGGCCGTGTCGAGCTGATCCGCCGCGAGGACGTTGACGGCGAACGGCGCGCCGTCGAGGTAGCCGCAGGCCTTCGACCGCCGGGTCAGCGTGACCTGGCACAGCGCCGGTTCGAGCGAGACGGCGGTGAAGGCGTTCACCGTCGCGCCGTGGGGCTCACCGTCGTGGTTGCGGCAGGTCACCACCGTGACGCCGGTGGCGAAGCGGCCGAAGGCGGTGCGGACTTGGCGTTGGTCGAGCGACATTGCTCCCACCTCCTGTACGCTGTGCGTACAACATGAACGCTATGCGGACACGCTAAGGAGAGTCCCCCGGCGGGTCGGCATTGTCAAGGCGGAGCCGCCCGACGGGGTACGGGAGGATGTCCGGATGGAGACCGACCGCGACTTCATCCAGAGCATCGAGCGGGGCTTCGCCGTACTGATGGCGTTCGACGCCGAGCGCGCGAACCCGACGCTCGCCGAGCTGGCGTCCGCGACCGGCCTGTCGCGCCCGGCCGTCCGGCGGATCCTCCTGACGCTGCAACGGCTCGGGTACGTCCGCGGCGACGGCCCGCGGTGGACGCTGACCCCGCGGGTGCTGAGCATCGGCCAGCACTACTCGGCGTCGCACGGCATGATCGAGACCGCCCAGCCGCGGCTGCTGAGCCTCGCCGAGGAGACGGGCGAGTCGGCGTCGCTGGCCGCGCTCGACGGCTCCGAAGTCGTCTACGTCGCCCGCGTACCGGTGCGGCGGATCATGAGCATCAACGTCTCGATCGGCACGCGCGTGCCGGCGCACGCGACGTCGATGGGCCGGGTGCTGCTGGCCTGGGCCCCGACGGCTTTGGTCGACGAAGTCGTCGCGGCCGGGCTGCCCCGGTTCACGGCGCGGACGATCACCGACGAAGGCGACTTCCGGAAGGCGCTGCGGACGGTGCAGGACCAAGGCTGGTCACTCGTCGCCGAGGAGCTCGAGGAAGGTCTGCTTTCGGTGTCGGCGCCGGTGCGCGACGCGAGCGGGTCGGTGGTGGCCGCGCTCGCGTCATCGACGTCGAGCGGGCGCTCGGACGTCGGGAAGCTGCGCCAGGAGATCGCGCCGCTGGTGGTCCGGACGGCCGCGCGGATCAGCGCCGACCTAGGGCACCGAGCCGTGCCCGGCACCGGCCGCGAGGGGTTTTTCTAACCCTCAGCCCTCGGCTGCCGGGTCGGAGGGGTGGTCAGCTCTTCCCGAAGGATCGCACCGCACTGGCGATCGGCGCGTCGCAGCGCCGCTCTCGCGGTCCCGACCAGCGCGATCACCGCGGTACCGGCGATTCCGGTGGCAGGAGACATCGACCAGGCCAGCAGCAGCGTGCCCGAGGCGGCCAAGATCGCGGGGGGCGCGAAGGGCCGGGGCCCGACACGAACGGGCAAGGCGCGATAGAGCGATGACGAGCCCATCGGCAACCACCTTCGAACGAGCACGGCGTGCGGGGTCACGCCGCGCTACTAGCCCAGTCGCCGATGCGCTGCCTCCCGTTACGCGCAAGCGGGTGCCGCAGCAAGCAGACCGCACCGATCCGCGACGCCGTCAAGGCGGGCAGCCGCGCCCGCGCCCTCCCGCCGGAAGCACGGCACCCGCCAAGGACAACCGCGGGAGGTTCTCTCACGACCCCGACGGCGGACGGTCCTCGACGACCACTTTCTCGGCGCCGCGCTTGGCGAACGCCGCCCATAGGCTGAAGCCCACAACGCCCACCGCGACCGCCAGCCAGAGCCACACGAACGGCTCACGCAGCGGAAACCGCACCAGGACAACGACGATCATCGCGAGTCCGACGATCGCGCCGAACACGGCGGAGGGTTTGGACGGCTTGATCCGGTACACGAGCATCACTCCCCAGACTGCGGTTCCGTGGCGTTCGATTACCCGTTGGTCACTCTGCCGAACCGCGACAGCTTCCATAGACGATGAATATAAATTTGCTATGCTTTGAGCGTGAGCCGTCGAGACACCGCCCCTGAAGCGTCCGCCGCCATCGGGGCCGCCCTCTACGGCCTGGCCACCAGGGCCACCAGACGCCTGCCCCGGGACATGAGCCTGACCTCCGCCGCCACCCTGGCCACCCTGGACCGGACCGGCCCGCGGCGCATCACCGATCTGGCCGCGGTCGAGGGCGTCACCCAGCCCGCGATGACCACCCTGGTCCGGGTGATGGAGCAGTCCGGCCTGGTCGAGCGGCGGGGCGACACGTCCGACAAACGCGTCACGCTCGTGTGCCTGACCGAGGCCGGCGCCTCCTACGTCCGGACGCGGCGCCAGGCGGGCGTCCACGCGTTCGAGCGGCTGATCGGCGAACTCACCGGCGACGAGGTCGAGGCGCTGGTGGCGGCCCTTCCGGCGCTGAAGCATCTGGCCGAGCTCGAAAGCCAGGACCGCGAAGGGCCCAATCGGTGACCGGCAGCCGGACAACGGGACTGGTCCCCGCCCTCATCTTCATCGCTCTGGTCGTCGCGGCGGTCGCCAGCCTCGGGACGCCGCTGATCACCAGCGTCGCGACCTCGTTCCACGTCTCCCTCGGCAGCGCGCAGTGGACGCTGACCGTCGCGCTGCTCAGCGGCGCCGTCGCCACGCCGGTCCTGGGCCGGCTCGGCGCCGGACCGCACCGGCGGGCCACGATCCTCGCCACGCTGGCGATCGTCGTCGCCGGCAGTGCGCTCACCGTGCTGCCGCTGCCGTTCGCGTGGCTGCTGGCCGGCCGGGCGGCCCAGGGCGTCGGGCTCGGGCTGACGGCGCTGATGATGGGCGTGGCCCGGGACCACCTCCCCGAGGAACGCGGCGCGGCCGTGATCGCCCTGATCTCGGTGGTCTCGATCATCGGGGCCGGTGTCGGCTACCCGCTGGCCGCACTGCTCGCCGAGCTCGGCGGGGTACGGGCCGCCTACGGCCTCGGCCTGGTCGTCACCGCCGCCGCCCTGCTGACCGCGTGGCGCTCCATGCCCGAAGCTCCCGAAGGCCGCTCGGCCCGCGTGGACGTGGCAGGGGCGGTCGTCCTGGCCGCCGCGCTGCTCCTGGTGCTGTTCCTCGCCGGTGAACGGGAGCTGTGGAGCCGGCACCTCGCCGTGGCCGTGGGCCTCGCCGTCGTCGCGGTGGTGCTGCTCTGCGTCTGGGCCGTCATCGAGCTGCGCAGCGCGACGCCGCTGGTCGACGTGCGGGCGGTGCGGCACCCGGCGGTCGCGGGGGCGAACCTCGCCATGTTCGCCGGCGGGATCGGCATGTACCTGCTGCTCACGCTCATCACCCGGTACGCGCAGACGCCGCCCGGCGCCGGCTACGGCTTCGGGCTGACGACCTTCGTCGCCGGGCTGGTCCTCATCCCGTTCTCGGTGCTGGGGTTCGTCGCCGGCAAGCTGACACCGCGGGTCCGGGCGCGGGTCTCCGCTCCCCTGCTCCTGGCCGGCAGCGCCGTCGTGGTCGGCGGCGGGTTCGGCTTGTTCGCGGCGAGGCGGTCGGACCTGGCCGAACTGTTCGTCGCGATGGGCGTGCTCGGCTTCGGCGTCGGCGGCTTCTCGGCCGCGATGCCCGGTGTCATCCTGGCCGTCACCCCCAAGAGCGAGACGTCGAGCGCCATGAGCTTCAACTACGTCGTCCGCAGCGTCGGGTACTCCCTCGGCAGCGCCCTCGGCGGCCTGATCCTCGCCACGGGCACCGCCCCGGGCCACCTCTTCCCCGACGACAGCGCCTACACCACCGCGGCGCTGGCCGGCATCGGCGCCATGGCGATCACGACGCTGACCAGCCTCGCGCTCGCCCGCCGGCACACGTCCGAGACCACCCCGTAAGTCGGCACAACACTGGAGGTTCCATGCCCAAGGGCTACTGGGTCAGCGTCTACCGCACCATTTCCGACCCCGGGAAGCTGGCCGCGTACAACAAGCTGGCCGGTCCGGCCGTCAAGGCCGGAGGCGGCCGGACCTTCGTCCGCGGCGGTCGGGTCGAGGCGTATGACGCCGGAATCGCCGAGCGAACGATCCTGATCGAGTTCGACAGCTTCGAGCAGGCCGTCGCGGCACGCGAGAGCGCGGCCTACCAGGAGGCGCTGGCCGTCCTCGGCGACGGCGTCGAGCGCGACTTCCGCATCGTCGAAGGCATCGACTGACCGAGGGCGGCCGATCAGGGACGCAGCTCCGAGCCGGTCGTCTCGGTCGCCCACGACGCCAACACGGCCAGACCGTCCGCGGCCGCCGTGCCGGCCGGTGCGGTGTAGACGTTCAGGAGCAGGCCGGGCTCGGCGGGCAGTTCCATCGACTCGACGTCCAGGTCGAGCCGGCCCACCACCGGATGGTGCACCCGCTTGCGTCCGGACCGGTGGAGCCGGACGTCCTGGGACGCCCACCGCTGCCGGAACAGTTCACTGCGGGTCGACAGTTCCCCGACCAGGGCGATCAAATCCTCGTCGTGGGGATTGCGGCCCGCTTCCATGCGCAGCTTCGCGGCCACATCGCGGGCGATCCGGTCGTAGTCGACGAAGAACGTTCTTGCCGCTTCGGGTTCCAAATAGACGAACCGCGCGGTGTTCGCCGGCCGTCGCGGGTCGGCGAGCACCGGGGAATACAGCGCGCGGGCGAGGTGATTCATGGCCAGCACGTCATAACGGCCGTTGCAGATCCACGCCGGCGCGTCGGTGATGGCGTCGAGCACCTGCCGCAGCGCCGGACGCACCGTCGCGGCGGGTCGGCGGCGGCGTGGACCGCCGGGTGCCCTGGACCGCCGCGCGAGCTGGAACAGGTGCTCGCGCTCGGCCTCGTCGAGGTGCAAGGCGGAGGCCACCGCGTCGAGCACCCCGTCGGAGGCGCCGGCGAGGCTGCCGCGCTCCATCCGGACGTAGTAGTCGACCGATACCCCCGCCAGCAGAGCCACCTCTTCGCGACGCAGACCTTTGACCCGGCGGTTGCCGCCGTAGGCGGGCAGCCCGGCCCGCTCGGGCGTGATCCGCGCGCGACGCGAGCTCAGGAATTCCTTGATCTCGGTGCGCGGATCGATCTTGGTCACCCCCTCACCCTAGGTCCTGTCCGCGGGCGGAGGGAGGTACTGCGCGTACCCCCGACGCCTAGGTGCCGGTTGCCGTGGTGGCGATGCCGCCGTCGCTCGGGATGATGGTGCCCGTGAGGTAGGACCCGGCCCGGCTGGCGAGGAACACGGCGATGCCCGCCATGTCGTCGTCGCGGCCGAGCCGGCGCAGGGGTGCCTTCGCCGCGATCGTGTCGCCGACGGCCTCGAGCGTGGCCGCCATCATCTGAGACGGGAACGGTCCCGGAGCCACCGCGTTCACCGTGACGTGCTGGGGGCCCAGTTCCCGGGCGAGCACCCTGGTGAGCTGGTGGAGTGCCGCTTTGCTGCCGGCGTAGGAATAGTTGGGCGACTCGGCGACGTGGATGGCGGCGATGCTGCCGATGTTGATGATCCGCGCCGGATCGTCGGCGGTGCCCGCCCGGCGAAGTGCCGGGAGCAGCGCCTGCACCAGCCGGAACGGTGCCTTGAGGTTGAGGTCGAGCACCGTGTCCCACGCCTCTTCCGGGAACGTCTCCAGCGGCTCGCGCCACATCGCTCCCGCATTGTTGACGAGGATGTCGAGGCGTTCCGAGCCGGCTTTGACCAGATCTGCGAGGCGCTGACATTCGTCGTAGCTGGACAGGTCGGCGGGAATCGCCCGGACGTCGCCGAATCCGGCCAGCGATCGCTGTGCCTGCGCGCACGTGTCCGCGTCGCGTGAGCTGATGACGACGCGGGCACCCGCCTGCAGCAAGCCGCGCGCGATCATCATCCCGATTCCCTTGGTACCACCGGTGACAAGTGCGTACTTCCCCCTCAGATCGAAAAGGTCCGCGTGGGTGGTGAACTGGTTTTCCGCCATTGGCCTTCGTCTCTTTTGTAGCCGGGAGCCGACTCGAAAAGGTTGACAGGCCTTCAGGACGTCTGGGAGCCCCTGGCGATACAGGTACCGCGAGACCCCCTCGCCCTGCTCGGCGGCGAGCGCGTCCGGCGGGGGGGGTGGCCGCTTCGGCCGCCAGCGCCGGCAGAACTCCACCAGGTCGGCGCGGACTGGCTCCATTCCGCGGTCCGGCGGCGACATTCGGTCCGGAGGCGCGGTTCACCCGGCACCTCGGCGTCCACGCCGCGATCGCGGACCTGCCCGCGGAAGTGGGCACGCGGACCTCGTGGTGCCCGCGACGTGGGCCGACATCACGGCGCGCAACGACCGGATCCGCTCGACGGCGAGCTGAGGCTCAAAGCCAGCCGTTGGTTTCCGCGAGACGGGCCGCCTCCGCGCGGGTGCGGGCTTCGGTCTTGCCGATGGCCGAGGACAAGTGGTTGCGCACCGTTCCCGAGGTCAGGTCGAGGGCCCGCGCGATGTCGGCGACCGTGCCGCCTTCGGCCGCCGCGCGGAGTACGTCGGCTTCGCGGTCGGTCAGCGGGCTGGTGCCCGTCGCCAGGGACTCCGCCGCCAGGGCCGGGTCGATGAACCGCAGTCCCGCGTGGACCCGGCGGATCGCGTTGAGCAGCTGCTCGGGCCGGGAATCCTTGACCACGAACCCGGCCGCGCCCGCGGACATCGCGCGGGCGAGGTAGCCGGGGCGGCTGAACGTCGTGCAGATCAGCACGCGGCACTCCGGCAGCGCGTGCCGCAGTTCCGCGGTGACGGCCAGTCCGTCGCGGCCGGGCATCTGCACGTCCAGGAGCGCGACGTCGGGGTTCGTCCGCCGGGCCGCCGGACCGACGTCGAGGCCCGACCCGACCTCGGCCACGACGTCCATGTCGGCTTCGAGGCGCAGCATCGACGCCAGCGCGCCGCGGACGAGGGCCTGGTCGTCGGCCAGCAGGACGCGGATCACGCCGGGACCGCCTCGGCGCGCGCGAACACCCGGTAGCCGCCGCGGGGGCCGCGGCCGTGCTCAAGACGGCCCGAGACCGCGGCCAGCCGCTCGGCCAGTCCGGTCAGGCCGTGCCCCGGCGCCGGTTCGCCGGTGACCGTCCCGTCGTCGGTGACCTCCACCCAGCCGGGACCGACGCGGACCCGGCACTGGCCCGCGTCGGAGTGCCGGAGCACGTTGGTCACCGCTTCCCTGACGACGTAACCGAAAACGCCCTGCAACCCGGGTTCGACCTCGTCCACCGAAGCCGGCAGCTCGACCTGGACCCCCGCGGCGCGCAACGCCAGCCGGGCACCCGAAAGCTCCGTCGCCAGCGACACCTCGCGGTACCCCGAAACGGTGGCGCGGACGTCGGAAAGCGACTGGTGGCACAGGGTTTCCAGGTCGCGGACCTCGGCCAGGGCGAGGCCGGGGTCCGCGGCCGACTCCAGGACCCGCCGGGCGAGCCCGAGCTTGACGGCCATCGTCGAAAGGTTGTGGCCGAGGATGTCGTGGAGCTCGCGGGCGACCCGTTCGCGTTCGGCGTCCACGGCCATCCGCCGGATCTGGGCACGGGCGGCCTCCAGGTGCCCGACGGTGAACGTCAACGCGAAGACGACCCCCACCGCCGCGGTGACGCCGCCGAGCGCGGCCACCTGGCTCCAGCTCACGTGCCCGGTGCCGGCCTTCATCCACGCGAGCTGCCCGGCGGCCGTGGCGAACCCGAGCGGGACGGAGTAGCGCAGCGGCAGCAGCATCAGCCCGATCGCGATCGCGAAGGTCAGATCGGTCAGGTAGTCCGGCGAGCCGAACAGAAGCGCCGGCGTGACGCCGAAGGCGAACAACGCCGCCACGATGACCACCCGCTGCCGCCGGGGCGCGGGCGGCGCGAACCACAGCGCGAAGAGGTAACAGCCCGCGTAGAGGCCGATGGCCGTGAGGGCGACGACCGTGAGGGCGGTGCCGTGCCCGCCGTGGCCGATCGTGGTGATCCGGGGCAGCAGGACCAGCAGCGCGAGGCCGTTGACGACGATCGGCGCCACCCGGCGCCGGCGGTTTTCCCAGAAGCTCCAGTCCGGCCACTGCCGGACGGAGAACCGGCTGGGATCACGCTCGCTCACCAGCTCACCTTAGGCACGGGGTGCGCGAGCCGCCCCATGACAGATGGCAGGGGTCGTCCCGGCGCGCCGGTGGTGCGGTGAATGCCATGGAACCGATGAAGAGGATCTTGCCGGCGGCGCTCGCCGCGGCGGCGATGGTGTCGGGAGTGTCCGCGGCGGACGCCACCGAGGGGACACCGGTGACCTGGGGACCGTGCCCGGCCGACGTCGCCAAGCCCGGCCTGCGGTGCTCGACGCTCGACGTACCGCTGGACTACCGCCACCCGGACGGGCCGAAGATCAGCGTCGCGCTGTCTCGGCTGGCGAGCGCGAAGCCGGCGCAGCGCCGCGGCGTCCTGCTGGTCAACCAGGGCGGCCCGGGCCTGACCGGCCTCGGCTTCCCGGCGTCGCTGGTGGAGGCGGGACTGCCGCAGCCGGTGCGTGACGCCTACGACGTGATCGGGTTCGACCCGCGCGGGATCGGCCACAGCGCCCCGGTGACGTGTGACCTGACGCCGAAGCAGACCGTGGAGAGCGTGAACCCGCCCTTCCCGTACCGGCCGGCGGACGTGACGAAGGCGGCCGAGGCCGCGAAGACCGTCGCGCAGCAGTGCCTGACGTCGAAGACGGCGTCGGCGCTGCCGTTCATCACCACCGCGAACACCGCACGCGACATGGACCGGATCCGGGTGGCCCTGGGCGAGCCGAAGCTGTCGTACTACGGTGATTCCTACGGGACCTACCTCGGCGCGGTGTACACGACGCTCTTCCCGCAGCGCAGCGACCGGATCGTGCTGGACAGCAGCCTCGGACCGGAGGGCTACGACGCCGAGGCGTTGCGCAGCCAGGGTCTGGGCTTCGAAATCCGGTTCCCCGACTTCGCGAAGCTGGCCGCGGCCGACCCGGCGCGGTACGGCCTGGGCGCCACTCCGGCGGCGGTACGGGCGAAGTACTTCGAGCTGGCCGAGCGGCTGGACCGGGTTCCGGCGCAGGGTTACGACGGCACGACGTTCCGCACCATCACCGCGGCGCTCCTCCGCGCGGACGTCGCCCTGCCCGCCCTCGCGAAGCTGTGGCACCAGCTCGACGTCGGCGAGCCGGTGGCCGCGGCTGCCGGCACCGACGCGGGCTCCGACAACTTCGCGGCCGGCTACCTCGCCGTGGTGTGCGGCGATTCCCGGTGGCCGCAAGCGGTGGCGACCTACCAGCGCACCGTCGCGGTCGATCGCGTCCGCTACCCCATGTACGGGCCTTACGCGGCCAACATCCGGCCGTGCGCGTTCTGGCCGTCCCCCGTCGAGCCGCCGGTGCGGATCACCGGCCGCGGCCCGGCGAACGTGCTGATGCTGCAGAACCTCCGCGACCCGGCCACGCCGATGCCCGGAGCCCTCCGCCTGCGCGCGGCGTTCGGCGACCGCGCCCGGCTCGTGACGGCCGACCAGGGTGGTCACGTCGCCTACCTCAACGGCTCGAACCAGTGCGGCAACGACGCCGTGAGCGATTACCTCGCCACCGGTCACCGCCCGGCGCACGACGTCTTCTGCCGGGTCACGCCGGGTGGATGAGGCGGCTCTCGTAGGCGAAGATCACGGCCTGGATCCGGTCGCGGAGCTCGAGTTTCTGCAGGATCCGCCCCAGGTGCGACTTCACGGTCGCCTCCGCGAGGTACAGGGTGGCCGCGATCTCGGAGTTGGACAGGCCGGCGCCCACCTGGACGAGCACCTCGTGCTCACGCGCGCTGAGCCGGCTCAGCCGCTCGTCGTGTCCGGCGCTGCCGTCGGGCAGGTGCGGGCGGAACGTCTCCAGCAGCCGGCGGGTGATCCGCGGGGAGACCACCGCGTCCCCCGCGGCCACGTGGCGGATCGCGGCGAGCAGTTCCTCGGGCCTGGTGTTCTTCAGCAGGAACCCCGAGGCTCCGGCCTTGAGCCCGGCGAAGGCGTATTCGTCCAGGTCGAAGGTGGTGAGGATGAGCACCCGGGTCTGCGGGCAGGTCCCGATGACCTGCCGGGTCGCCTCGATCCCGTCGGTCCCGGGCATCCGGACGTCCATGAGGACGACGTCGGGGCGCAGTTCCCGGGCGAGGCGGACGGCCTGGGCGCCGTCTTCGGCTTCGCCGACCGGTGCCATGTCGGGCTGGGCCTCCAGAACCGTGCCGAAAGCCATGCGCAGCAGCGCTTCGTCGTCGGCGATCAGGACGCGGATCGTCATGCGGGCACAACTCCGCCGCCGGCGAGGAACAGGCGGGTGTGGACGCCCCAGCCGCCGCCCGGCAGCGGTCCGGCCCGCACTGTCCCCCCATAGGCGGCAGCGCGCTCGCGCATGCCGGTGATGCCGTGGCCGGACCCGGGGGCAGGCGGGCGAGGGCCGCTGTCGGTGACGTCCACGGTGACGGTCCCGGTCGTGCACTCGACCCGGACCTCGGCGCGGGTGCCGGCCGGGGTGTGCTTGAGCGTGTTGGTCAAGGCTTCCTGGACCAGGCGGTGGACGGTCAGCTGCGCGGTGGCGGGTACGTGGGTGTGGCCGCCGCGGACCTCGATCCGGGTCGGCAGCCCGGCGGCGCGCATCCGGTCGGCGAGGGTGCTCAGCTGGGCGATCCCGGGCAGCGGGTGGCGCAGCGCGTCCGGTTCGCCGGTGCGCAGGACACCCAGGGACCGCCGCATGTCGGTCAGGGCCTGGCGGCCCGTCTCGGCGGTCCGCAGCATCGCGGTGGTGGCCTTGCCGGGCGAGCGGTGCTGCGCGTAGACGGCGGCGTCGGTGAGCGCGACCATGACGGACAGGTTGTGGGTGACGATGTCGTGCATCTCCCGGGTGATCCGCGTCCGCTCTTCGGCGACGGCCACCCGCGCCTGCTGGTCTTGTTCCCGCTCCAGGCGCACGGCCCGGTCCTCGACGACCGCGAGGTAGGCGCGGTGGGTCCGCACGTGCACGCCGAGGACGCCGACGGCGACGATCATCGCGGTGACGGCGACGAACGGGGTGAGGAACGCGCCGTCGGTGGCCCAGCGCAGGCAGGCCAGCAGGCCTCCGGTCTCGAGGACGGCCCCGGCGACCAGGGTGTCACGCAGGCCCGCGTGCACGGCCACCGTGTAGAGCGCCACCAGCAAGGCGATGTCGGCCGGCAGCTGGACGTCCAGCAGCCAGTGGACCAAGGCCACCGCCGCCACGGCGCCGAACACCGTGCGCGGGGCGCGGTGCCGCCACACCAGGGGCAGCACGAGGGCGACGGTGAAGAGCACGGCCACCGGCAGTTCGCGCGGCGGCCGGGTGGTCACGACGTTGAGCAGCAGGAGCGCCGGCAGCAGCGCACCCCGCACGACCGGCGGCAGCCGGAAAGCCTTGCGCGCCAACCGTTTCAGAACCGGTCCGCCGGCCGCCACCTCGGTCATCGCACGTTCCTGCCGTTCCAGCCCCGGAGCCGGGGACACGGCGTGTACCCGGTCTCGCCATGCTAGGCCGTGGGCACCGCCCCGCACATGAGCCCGGCGTCTGATCGCGTCCGGCCGGGATGCGACCTGAGGAGGAGTTCCACCACCTCCCACGGTCGCAACCCGGCCGCCGATCCGGCCGGCTCGGTTGCCACCGCCGTCGCACCGGGAAGCCGACCGCGGAGCGATGTGGCCGGGCCTCCCCCGCGCCGAGGATGGCCGGGTGACCGAGATCATCACGGGGCTGAACCTGTCCCTCCTGGAAATCCTGGCGTTGCTCGGCGCCGTCGCGCTGGTGGCGGCGCGCTGGCTCCCGCCCGCCGCCCGCTCACGCGCCACGATCGCGGCGGGGGCCGTTCTCCTGGCGTCCGCGATCGTGCTGTCGGTGACGGGGCTCCGCTGGCAGCTGCTGCCGGTACTGGCGGGTGCCGCCCTCGCCGCGCCGTTCGTTTTCGCCCCGGTGCTGCGACGTCGTCCCGGCCGACGGGCCCGCTGGTGGCTCGCGTTGCCGGGAACGGTGGCCTGCGCCGGGCTGATCACCACGGGTGCCGTGGCCGCCTGGGCCTTCCCCGTTCCCGTGTTCCCCGAACCCTCGGGCACCTTCGCGGTGGGCACCCGCGTGCTGCAGTGGACCGACCCGCTGCGCCCCGAGACCTTCACCGCCGATCCCGACGACCGGCGCACGGTCGTGGTCCAGCTCTGGTACCCCGCGCAGAGCAGCCCCGCGGACGCACCGCGGGCGCCCTACCTCGGGCGTACGGAGGGCGAAGCACGCACCGTCTCCGAAGCCCTCGCCGCCGGAACCGGCCTGCCGGGGTTCCTGCTGGACGACGTCCCGCGCGCTCGCAGCCGGTCGGTCTTCGACGCCCCGGTGGCCCGCGGAAGGTTTCCGATCGTCTTGTTCTCCCCCGGGTCCGGCGGAGTGCGCACCCAGAACACCGCGTGGGCGGAGGAACTGGCCAGCCATGGCTACGTGGTCGCCGCCCTCGACCACCCGTACGACTCGGCCGCCGTCGTCCTCGCCGACGGCCGGACGATCACCACCGAGACCGTCTCCAGCGGCGACCGGGACAAGGACGAGGAGCTGGCGGCCGGCTGGACCGCGGTCCGCGCTGCCGACCTCGGCTTCGTCCTCACCCGGCTGACGGAGCTGGACCGGGGTGACGACCCGCTGACCGGACGCTTGGACACCGCCCGGGTCGCCGCGACCGGGCACTCCCTGGGTGGCGCGGCCGCCCTGCAGGCCGTCCGGCGGGACCACCGGTTCGCGGCCGTCATCGACCTGGACGGCTACCCGCACGGCCCGGTGTCGCCCGCCCTCGACCGGCCGGCGCTCGTGCTCACCCAGGCCATCACCCCGGCGACCGACCCGCGCTACCTGCCCCGCCTCACCGAGGTCCTCGACCGCGGCACCGCGCCGGGCTACCGGCTCACCATCCCCGGCGCGGCCCACCTCACGTTCACCGACGGCCCGCTGTACCTGCCACCGGTGCCTTCGATCGTCGGGTCGCTGGGCCGCACCGAGAGCCCGCGGGTCGTCGCCGCGGCCACTCTCGCCTTCCTGGACACCGTTCTCCGAGGTGCCTCCACCGACCTGACCCGGGCGCTGCCGGCCTACGGCGAGCTCAGCGTCCACCACCCGGCCACCACCCGCTGACCGGCGAGCTGCGGGCCGAGCATGACCCTCCGTGTCAGATAGGATGCACGGTGTCATCGTCCAGGGGGTGAGTGCGTGCGCGGGTGGCTGCGGGTGTTTCTCGCGGTGTCGGGCGTGGTGCTGATGGCAGCGGCGGGCCTGGTGTGGTGGTCGGCCGAGCGCGCGCTGGGCGCGGCGCCGGAAGTCGTCTCCTCGCCCCGAGGTGGATTGTCCTGGTGCGCGTACGAGCGTGTCGGACAGCTCACCTGCGATCCGCCGCAGCTGACCGGTGGCACGGTGACGGTGATCGTCGCGTTCGGCGGGCTGGGTGCGGCGTCGGCGGCAGCCGCCGCGGCGAGTCTGCTGCGGCGGAGGCGGTCGGCGTCCGAGGACGGGCACCGGCACTAAACCGCCCCAGCCACTCGAGCGTGCACCCCCGCCCGAACACGCGACCCGGAGGAACGACCATCAGCACCGATTTCCAGGCCGACCCGGACGCGATCCGGAAGCTCGGCGCGCTCGCCGGGCGGGTGGGCTCCGCGGCCGGCCTCTACGCGGCCGCGGCCACCGATGGCCCGAACGAGCTGGGCGAAGGGCTGCTGGTCAACCTCCTCGCCCAGCCGCTCGACCAGTGGCAGGCGCTCTGCCTCGCCAACGACCGCAAGGCCGAGTCGCTGGCCGACGCCTTCGACACCGCGCTCGTCGCCGTGGCCAAGCTGTACCGCGAGACCGACCACGAGGCCGCGGCGAAGGCCGACCGGTCCTATCCGGACGCGCACTCCGAGCGGATCGCCGCCGACGACGTCGTCTCCCCGGAAACCGCCGCAGCCTTCACCGACTTCGACAACGCGTCCCTCAACCCCCGGACCCTCGAGCCGTACCCGGGGTCGCTCAACCCGGCCGAGGACGCGTTCGGCGGCTGGAACATCGAGCTCCAGCGCATCGCGGACAAGATCGCGGGCGGGGCGGCGATCTCCGGGCCGGTGCGCGGGCTGCTGACGAAGATCATCGGAACCGACCTGCTGACGGTGGTCGAGAAGCTGGTGACCGGCGACTGGGACCTGCTGCTGCGCCAGGGCATGGTGTTCGAGGACACCGGGCTCGCGTTCGGCAAGATCAAGCAGAACGTCGACCGCGGCCGGCTCGGCATCCAGGACCGCTGGACCGGGCACGCCGGGGAAGCGGCGCGCGCCTGGCTCACGGACTTCTCGTACGCCTGCGCCGCGCACGCCAAGTTCTGCACCGAAGCCGGCTGGAAGATCAAGAACTTCGCCCGCGCGGCCTACGACGCCATGCAGGCACTCGACTTCGCCCTCGAGTCCTTGTTGGACTCGGCGCTCAGCAAGGTGCTGAAGATCGGGAAGGCGCTGGAGCTGGCGCTGCTCGGCATCGTCGGCCTCAGCGACGGCGAGTCCGTGCGCCAGGCCATCGCCGGCATCCTGGCCGAGGCCAGCCCGTTGCGCGCCGCCATCGACACGCTCACCACGCTGGCGCACACGGTCGCGTCGGTGTCCGAGCTGGTGGCGGGCAACGGCGAAATCGCCGCCCAGGCCTGGCCCGGCGAGCCCTACAAGCACCCGGGGGTCTGACGTGGAAATCTCACCGTGGCGCACCGAGCAGGGCCGGCGTGCGAGGCACAACCAGCTGGCCCTGCTGGCGCGCGGCGACGGCGACCTGGCCGACTTCGCCCGTGACGTGCTGGCCGGCCGGGCGAAGCCGGAGGACCTGCTCTACCGGTCGTACCTGAGCGAGAAGACCCTCCACACGGCACACGCGGAGATCGACGCGTGGAACGCCCTCCCCGAAGCCGACCGGCAGGCGGCCGTCGAAGAGGCCGAAGGCAGGACGCGGGCGGAGATCGCCGCACTCGCGGCGCTCGACCTGTCGCAGCCGCCCCCGGACGACGACGATGACGACGACCACGACTTCGGCGCGGATTTCCTGAATTCGTTGCGGTGAAAGGGGTTCACCGACCCGGTCACCGGTAGCGGCCCGAGCCGGCCGGGCCGAGCGAACGCGGACCGGAACCGCCGGGGATCATCTGTCCATGCCGACCTCCTCGCCCCGGGCTCGGGTCCAGCGGACCGAACGCTGGTTCCTGCGGCGCGGGACCCCGACGATGATCGCCGGGTACGGCTTCGCCGAGCACGTCCTGCCCCGGATGCTGCCCGCTCTCGCCTTCGTCATGCTTGCCAGCCTCGCGTGGCTCGTCCCGCTGAAGACCGCCGGCTCGGGGCGGTGGGTGCTGCTCGGCGTCGTCGTCGCCGTGACGATCGCCGCCTGGGTGACGATCTCGCTGTTCGTGCGGCGTCTCCCCCGCTTCTCGCGGCCCGCGACCATCGCCATCCTGGCCGCCTACGCCGTGATGCCGATCGCCGTGCCGCTGCTGCAGCTCGCCGTCGACGGGGACATCACCCTGCCGGGTGCCCGCGCGCTGGGCGTTCTCGCGTTCCTCGTGTTCTTCGCCGCCGTCTTCGCGGCCACCTACCTCGCCACCACCTACGGCTTCGGCACGCTGCTGCGCCAAGCCATCCGGCAGGCGATCACCGACCTCCGCAACAGCGTCCAGGTGCTCGGCCGGGCGCTGCCGGTGCTGTTGTTCGTCACCCTGTTCCTCTTCTTCACCGGCGAGCTGTGGCAGCTGATGAACCAGCTCGCCTGGTGGCGCCTCGCCCTGGTCGTCGCCCTCTTCGGCGCGGTCACGGTCCTGGCCGCGGCCGCTCGCCTGCGCGAGGAGATCGGCCGCGTCGAACAGGACTTCAGTCCGCCGATGCTGACCGCCGCGTGCGCCGGCACGCCGCTGGCCGCCGTCACCATCGACGCACCCGTCCGCGCGGTCAGCCTCAACGGGCGGCAGAAGCGCAACCTGCTGCTCATGCTCGCCACCCGCCAGCTCGTCCAAGCCGCGGTCATCGGCCTCGCCCTGTTCGCCTTCTTCGTCCTGCTCGGCGTGATCATCGTGACGCCGGCCGCGGCCGAGCAGTGGATCGGCGCGAAGCCGGCGATCTCGCCGCTGCTGCCCGGCGTTCCGGTCGCCCTGCTGCGCAACGCCACCCTGCTCGCCGGGTTCGGCAGCATGTACTTCGCGGTCACGTCGATGAGCGACACCGAGCACCGCAAGCAGTTCTTCGCGCCGATCATCGACGAGATCGAACGCACCCTGGCGGTCCGCGCCGTCTACCTCTCCCTCCACGAGGACCCCGGCGCGCGGCTCAAGTCACCTTGATGACGACCTTGCCCGCGGGGTGTCCGTTCTCGACCGTCGCGAGCGCGGCCGGGGCATCGGACAACGGGTGGACCGCGGTGATCACCGGGGCGAGCACCCCGTCGAGCGCCAGCCGGGCGGCACGCTCCAGGTTGGCGCGGTCGAGGCGCCGCTCGACAGACCGGCCACCGACTTCGGTCACCGACGGGTCCCCCACGGCGATGACGGTGTGCGGCTCGCGCGCCAGCGGGGCGACCGCCCGCACGGACGCGCCACCGACCAGGTCGACGATCCCGTCGAAGCCGCCCGGAACCAGGTCACGAGCCGCGGCGACGACGTCCTCGGCGGTGTAGTCCAGGAACCGCGCCCCGGCGGCTTCGGCGTGCTCGCGCTTGGCCGCACTGCCGGTGCCGAGCACCCGCAACCCGCGCGCGGCGGCCAAGCGGGCGACCGCGAGGCCGACCCCGCCGCCGACTCCGTTGACCAGGATCGTGGCGCCGGCCGGCAGGCCGAGCTGGTCGAGCGCGTCCACCGCGGTCGTCCCCGCGACCGGCAGCGTCGCCGCCGCGGTGGCCGACAGGCCCGCCGGGACGCGAGCGGTGTTCGGGGCCGAGAGCAGCGTCGTCTCGGCGTAGGTGCCGCCGCCGGTGAGCGCGAAGCCGAAGACCGCGTCGCCGACGTCGAGCCCGTCGACGTCCTCTCCCAGCGCGAGCACGGTCCCCGCGGCCTCCATGCCGAGCACGCGGGGGAACGGACGCCCGCCGTCGAGCCCGGGGACCAGGCCCGCGCGCAGGAGGTGGTCGAGGGGGTTGACCCCGGCGACGTCGACCCGGATCAGCACCTCGCCGGCCGCGGGGGCGGGATCGGGGCGATCGAAGAACTCCTGCACCTCGGGTCCGCCGTGCCGGCCGAAACCCCATGCCTGTCCCATTTTCCGCTGCCTCCCGGGTGACCGGCCCGGCGTTTCCGGGCCCCGCGGCCATCTTCACCGTTCACACCGGTGTCAGGGGCAACCCGCTGAGGCACGGGTCACAGCGTCAGGCAGGCCCGGCCACCAGCTCCTCCTGGTGCCGCCGGTTGGCCGCCATCACGACGTCGAGTGCGTTCCGCGCCGCCATCAGACGGGCGATGTCGGCGTCGATCCGATCGCGCTCGCGCGCCATCGTCGCGAACGCCGATTCGACGACGTCCGGGTCGCCCGGGGTCTCGACGCACGGCAGCACGGCCGCGATCACCCGGCTGGACATCCCCGCGTCGAACAGCTGCCGGATGAGCGACACGCGCTCGACTTCGGCGTCGGAATAGTGCCGCTGCCCGGCTTCGGAACGCACGCTGGTCAGCAGGCCCTGAGCTTCGTAGTAACGCAGCGAGCGCGAACTCACGCCCGTGCGCTTGGCCAGTTCGCCGATTCTCATACCTTCGAGGCTAGGCGGGGCGGCCTCCTCGGTGGAAGAGGCCGCCCCTGGGTGTCCACTCTCGACCTAGTCCGAACCGTCAACGCACCGGAATCGAGCGAACGCCGATACCTTAGTCATGCCCCGAGATCCGCTGCCAGGGCCCGTCGATCGGCCGGCCATTCTGCGACGGGCAAGCCTCAGGTGTCACTTCCTTGCTCATGATCGACGATTTCGACGCGGCGATTCCTGTGCGATCACAACAGAATTCGGGACATCCCAAGGGAACACCTCGTGCGGATCACTCCACACGGGACGCTCGTCCTCACAGCTTTCTTCCCGTATTCCGGATCTTGATCTGACGCTCGGTGAGCGATTACGGCGTGTGGAGCAGCGGACTTAGACCATAGGCCGGGAGAGTGACGCAGATCACTCTGATGATTGATGATCCCACCCGTTGTGAGCGAACAGTCACCGCCTCTACAGTGGCCCGCGTGATTCCACCGAATGAGTCACACACCTCCCTTGGCGTCGGTCTGCCGATTGCCACATCCTCCACCTAGGAGCAGGTCTTGCTTGGAAATGCCATGAGCCGTCGCCGGGTTCGCACTCGCCGCGCCGCGCTCGGGCTCGCCTTCACCGTCGCCGCCGTCACCGCCCTCAGCGGCTGCAGCGCGCTCGGTTCTGACAGCTCGGACGGCGCATCGAACGGCGGCGGCAACCTCGAGAAGCCGAAGATCAAGGTCGCGATCTTGCCCACGGTCGACACCGCGCCGCTGTGGCTGGCGCAAGACGCCGGCTACTTCAAGGCCGAAGGCCTGGAGGTGGAGGCCATCGTGGCCGCGAGCGGCCAGGCGGCGATGACGAAAGCGGTTTCCGGCGAAACCGACATCTCGATCTCGAGCTACATGCCTTTCTTCGTCGCGAAAGCCACTGGTGCGGCGGACCTCCAGCTGGTCGCGGACGCGACCTCGGTCAGCCCGAAGTCGGTCGCGATCGTCACGGTGCCGAACTCGCCGGTGAAGACGGTCACCGACCTGGGCAACAAGCGGATCGCGATGACGGCCAAGAACACGGCGAGCGACCTGCTGGCCAAGTCCCTGATGAAGGACCACGGCGTCGACATCAACAAGGTGACCTGGGTCCAGATGCCCTTCCCGAACGTCGGGGCGGCCCTGCAGTCGGGTCAGGTCGACGCGGCCCTGCTGCCCGAGCCCTTCCTCACGCAGACGGCGAAAACCGCCGGCGCCATCCCGGTGATCGACGTCAACACCGGTGCCACGCAGGACTTCCCGCTGTCGGGCTACGGCTCGACCCGCAAGTGGGTGCAGGCGAACCCGAAGACCCTCGCGGCCTTCCAGCGCGCCCTGCAGAAGGCCACCAGTGAAATGAACAAGGACCGGTCCAAGATCGAGCCGCTGCTGGTCAAGTACGCGAAGATCGACGAAGACTCCGCCAAGCTGCTCGGCCTGCCCAGCTTCGGCGTCAAGCTCGACCCGCGGCGCATCCAGCGCGTGCCCGATCTGATGCTGCAGATGGGCGCGATCACCTCGCCGGTGGACGCCACGCAGATGATCGCCCCGCAGACCGACTAATTCTTGTAGTCCGGACTTCGTCCGGGGTGCGGTCCACTGTGGACCGCACCCCGGACGAAGTCGTTTGCGGACTCAGTAAGGCGATTCCTCCGCCGAGATCACGCGGACGTGCACCAGCGTCGGGCGCGAGTCCTGGAGAGCCGCGGTGAGACCGGGGACCAGGCCCGACGGTTCCGAGATCGTCACGCCCTGACAGCCCATGCTCGACGCCAGCGCCGCGAAGTCGATGCCACCGAGCTCGGTGCCGGGCAGCTTGCCACCGCCGATCGAGTCGCCGAAGAGGCGGACCGCCGCGTACTGCGAGTTGTCGAGGATCACGATGGTCACCGGCAGGTTGTGCTTCGCCGCGGTCCACAGTGCCTGGATGCCGTACATGCTCGACCCGTCGCCGATCACCCCGACGACCTGGCGATCCGGCCGCGCGAGCGCCGCGCCGACCACGGCCGGCACGCCGTAGCCGAGGGAGCCGCTGCCCGTGGTCAGGAAGCCGGTGTCGGTCGAGGTGATCGGGAAGTGGTCGTGCAGGGCGCCGCGGTGGCTGGGTGCCTCCTCGACGACGATGGCGTTGTCCGGCAACAGGTTCGCGAGGGTCGAGTAGGCGTACTCCGCGGTGAGTGCGTCGCCGGCCGGCTTCGCGGGCCGCGCGAGCGGCGCCGGAGCGGGACGCGTGGTCTCGCCGACCGCGTCGAGCAGGGCGCGAACGCCCAGTTTGGACGTCGCCCGGATGCCGGTGCCTTCGAAGGCACGCGCGAGGAGCTGCTCGTCGTCGCTCATGATGAACAGCGGCGGCAGCGGGGTTTCCCCGCGCCCGCGGTCGACGTGGTAGGTGAACGCGGGCGCACCGAGCACGAGGACGAGGTCGTGCGCGGCGAGCTTGTCGGCGACCACGCCGCGTTCCGGGTCCAGGAACCCTTGGAACAGCGGGTGGTTCTCGGGGAACGAGCTGCGGAACGACATCGGCGCGACCCACACGCCGGCGTTGAGCCGTTCGGCCAGCGCGACGGTCTCCCCGACGGCGCGATCCTGGTCGACCGCTCCCCCGACGACGATCGCCGGCCGTTCGGCGGCGGCGAGAGCGGCGGCGAGTTCGCCGATGGACTCGGGATCCGGTGCGTAGCCCCGGATCCGGGGCCGGGAGATGATGGGCCGCTCGGTGGTCGCGGTCCAGTCATCGGCGGGAACGGAGACGAAGACGGGACCGGTCGGCGCCTGCGTCGCGACGTGGTAGGCCCGCGCCAGCGCGGCGGGGACGTCCTCGGCGGTGGCGGGCTCGATCGACCACTTCACGTAGGGCTTGGGGAAACCCGGCGCGTCGACGGCGCCGAGGAAGGGATCGTGCGGCAGGAGCGACCGGGTCTGCTGTCCCGCGACGACGATCAGCGGAGTCCGGTTGCGGTAGGCGTTGAAGAGGTTGCCGAGCCCGTGCCCGACCCCGCCGGCGGAGTGCAGGTTCACCAGGACGGCCTCGCGAGTGGCTTGGGCATAGCCATCGGCCATCGCCACGACGGCGGCCTCCTGCAAGCCGAGGACGTAGGTGAAGTCGTCCGGCCAATCGGTCAGGAAGGGGACTTCGGTGGTGCCGGGGTTGCCGAAAATCGTGGTGAGGCCGAGTTCGCGGAGCAATTCGCGAGTGGCGTCCAGAACCGTGCGCTTGATCATGCCGACAGACTAACGTTTAGCTTCGCGAAGGAAATCCCCCAAAGGGCCGCCTGGACACGCCGAAACCCGGCAACCCTTCACGCGCCGGACTTGTAGTCCGCGTCCATCGAAGCCAGGACCTTCTCCGGGGTCGACTGCTTGCTGAACACCTCCTGAATCCCGGTGAGCATCGTCTGCCGGGCCTTCGGGGTTCGGCCACAGCTGGTCCATGAACGGGACCGTCCTGTTCTGGCCGATGTACGTCGACAGCTCGGTCAGCGACGGGTCCGGTTTGAACCCCGTGTCCGGCAGCGCCGGGAGGCTGCCCTAGGCCGACATCGTCGCGATGGGCGTGTTGACCGCGCTCAGCGAAGCGGGCTGTCCGTTCCCGAAGCATTCTCCCTCGCCGACTACGACAACACGAGTTTCGCCACTCTTGGCCCGATTTCGCTGACCAGGTCGGCCCGGCCGGCGGCCCAGATCAAGCTGTCGCCCAAGCTGGTCCCCCGGCGCACCACGGCGGCCCCGCGCTGACTTCGCGGGCTCAGCCCGACACGCTGACCGGCAGCGACTTCCACGCCCGCAGGGTGTTGTTGAGGTGCCGTTCGGGCACGCCGGCCGGCTCGATCTTGCGGACCCGCGAGACGAGGGCACTGAGCAAAGCTTCCGCCTCCAGCCGGGCCACGTGCTGGCCGACGCACTGGTGCAGTCCCATGCCGAAGCCGACGTGGCCGGAGGGGTCGCGGGTGATGTCGAACGCGGCCGGGTCGGCCCAGCGGCGGGGATCGCGGTTGGCCGCGGCCAGGAACATCAGGATCTTGCGGCCTGCGGGCACGAGCACGTCGCCGATGCGCACGTCCGCGGTCGTCGTGCGGAAGAACGTCTGGACCGGGGACTCCCAGCGCACCGCCTCGTCGAAAGCCACCCGGGCGAGAGCCGGGTTGTCACGGAGGCGCTGCCACTGGTCCGGGTGCGTGGCGAAGGCGTGCAGCAGCGCGGAAAGCGCGTGCACGGTGGTGTCGACGCCGGCGGTCAGCAGCGACCGCACGATCAGCGGTGCCTGCTCCGGCGTGATGTCGCCGCGGTCGGCCGCGGCCCAGATGTCGGCGCCGAACCCCTCTGGGGCAAGCACTTCGCGCCGGCACCGGCTGCCGACCCAGTCCGACAGCTCCGCCACCCGGGGCGCACCCCGGGCGACGAGGTCGTTGTCCGCGCCGAAGGCGTTGAACGCGTGGTCGCCGTACGGCAGCAGGTTTTCCCGGCCCTCGGCCGGAAGCCCGACGGCGTCGGGGAACACTCGCAGCGGGAACACGTGCGCCAAGTCGGCGGCGGCGTCGAACCGCGGGCCGCGGGCCAGCACCTGGTCGACGAGTTCTTCCGCGTCGACCGTCCACTGTGTACGCAGCCGCCGGAGCGCGCGCGGACCGAGCACCTTGCTCAGCACGCGGCGAGGCGCGTCGTGGCGGGGTGGGTCGGCCTCCAGCAGCAGGCTCGGCGGCCGCCACGGCTTCCCGGTCCGGAAGTTCGTCAAGCCGACGCCGGCCGCGGACTGGAACCGTTGCCAGTCGGTGAGCGCGGCGTGCACCTGCTCGTACCGGGCGACGGCGTAGACGTCGTAGCGAGGCAAGTACACGGCCGGGCCGGCGTCGCGGAGCTCGGCGTGCAGCGGCAGCGGGTTCTCCAGGACGGCGTGGCTGAACGGATCGATGGTCATGGCACCTCACAAGTCCAGGACGAGCCGGTCGGACAGTGAGCGGGACACGCAGACGAACATGCGGTCGGCGGCCGCGCGTTCGTGGTCCTCGAGGATCGCGTCCCGGTGCTCGGGACGTCCCGCGAGCACCGCGGTTTCGCACGTGCCGCAGGTGCCCTGGCGGCAGGAGGACAGGACCTCGACGCCGGCTTCGGCGACCGCGTCGAGCACGCTGGCCGACGGCGGCACGGTCACGCGGAGTCCACTTCGGACCAGTTCGACCTCGAACGGCGTGCTGCGCGCCGGTTCTCCCGCGTCGGCGACGAACCGTTCGGTGCGCAAGGTGTACGGCGGCCACGGCGCGCAGACGCGCTCGATCGCGTCCAGCAGCGGCGCGGGGCCGCAGGCGTAGATCTTCACGTCCGGCCGCGGTTCGCCGAGGAACCCGGCGAGGTCGAGCAGGCCGTGCTCGTCCTGCGGCCGGACCAGGACGCGGTCGCCGTGGGCTTCGAGGTCGTCGAGGAACGCCATCGACGCGCGGTGCCGCCCGCCGTACAACAGCCGCCACCGCGCGCCGAGCAGCTCGGCCTGGTGCACCATCGGCAGCAGCGGCGTGATCCCGATGCCGCCGGCGACGAACAGGTACTCCGGCGACGGCACCAGCGGGAAGTTGTTCCGCGGCCCGCCCACGCCGACCTCGTCGCCGACGTCCAGCTCGTCGTGCACGTACGCCGAGCCGCCCCGGCCGCCGGGCTCGCGCAGGACCCCGATCCGGTAGTGCCCGGAGTCCCAGCGATCCCCGCAGAGCGAGTACTGCCGGGTCAGCCCGGTAGGCAGGACGAGGTCGAGGTGCGAGCCGGGCGTCCAGTCCTTCACCCGGCCGCCGCCGGCCAGCTCGAGGGTCACCACGCCGTCGGCCACCACGGTCTTGCGGCGGACCCGCAGGGGAGCGTTCATCGGACGACCATCACCGGTCCTCGTGCCTTCCACGAAACGAACTCTCAATGGACGAGAGAAGCCGCGGCGGCGATACTCGGCTCCATGGCCCGGGCCCCCACCGGCGAGTCGTCCATCGCCCGCGCGGCGCGGATCATCGCCGCCTTCACCGCCGGCGAGACCTCGCTGACCGTCACCGAGATCGCCCGGCGCACCGGCCTGCACATCGCCACCGCGTCCCGGCTGATCGCCGAGCTGACCACGCACGGCCTGCTCGCCCGCGGCCCCGTGCGCGAGGTCCGCGTCGGCGTCCGGCTGTGGGAGCTCGCCGCCCGGGCCTCCCCCACGACGTCGCTGCGGGACGCGGCGATGCCGTACCTGGAGGACCTGCACGCGGTCGTCGGCCACCACGCCCAGCTCAGCGTCCTGGACGGCGACGACGTCCTGTTCGTGGAACGGCTGTCGGCCCGCGACGCGGTGATCAACTACTCCCAGATCGCCGGCCGGCTGCCGGTGCACCTGTCCTCGAGCGGGCACGTGCTGCTGGCCTACGCGCCGGCCGAGGCCCGCGAGCGCGTGCTGCGGCGGCCGATGCGGCGCAGCACCGCGGCGACGATCACGACCCCGGACGGGCTGGAGCGGGCGTGGGCGGCCGTCCGACGGCAGGGCTACGCGCTGCTGCCCGGACACGTCCACGAGGACGCGACCGGCATCGCGGTCCCGGTCCGCGACGCGCTCAACGACGTCGTCGCCGCGCTCTCGATCATCGTCCCCAACGACGACCACGCCCACGCCGGGATCCCCGCCCTGCTGGCGGCGGCCCGGGGCGTCACCCGGACGCTGTCCGGCCGCCGCTGAAATTCCGCCGGCCCGGGCTGTCGGATCCGGTGCCGGCCGTTCGTGGAGTGGGTGAGCGGCCGCCACGACGGCACACCGCCAGAACCGCAGGAGACGAGATGTCGCACCCGGAACCCGTAGCCCGCCGCATGTACGACCTGGTCGAGCCGATCGGCCTGGTGCCCTACTTCGCCGACGAGTCGGACGAGGCCCTGATGGCGCTGGGCCTGCGCAACCCGTGGGACGCCTACTTCGCCGGACGGGCCGCGCCGCTCGGCCGCGACGTGCCGGCCGACGTCGTCCACGCGATCTTCTACAACTTCGCCCCCGGCGAGGTGGCCCGGCACGTCCCGCGCGTCTGGGACCTGACCACGCCCGAAGCGGCGCTGGCGGCTCGCGAACGGGGCTGCGTCGCGGGGATGCGGCGAATCCTCGGCGACCTCGCCGACGACCCCGCCGTCACGCGCGTCGGTGACCTCCTGCTGAAGGCGGCGACGAGCGCACCGGTGGAGGGACGGCCCCTGTACGCCGCTTTGCGCGCGCTTCCGGTGCCGCAGGAGCCCGTCGCCCGGCTGTGGCACGCGGCGACGCTGCTGCGCGAGCACCGCGGTGACGGCCACACCGTCGCGCTGCTGACCGAGGGTATCGGCGGGACGGAGGCTCACGTGCTCCACGCGTTGTCGATCGACCTGCCGGCCGAGAAGTTCGGCCGCGTGTGGCACCTTCCGGCGGCGCAGCTGACGGCGGTCATCGACGGCATGCGCGCCCGCGGTCTCGTCGGAACCGACGGCTGGCTGACGGCCGCCGGCCGGGCCACGAAAGAGCGCGTCGAGGCCACGACCGATCGCCTCGCGGAGGCGCCGTACGACGCGTTGAGTCCCGAGGAGCTCGGCTGTCTGATCGCCGGCCTCGCGCCGATCTCGGCTGCCTTCCGGGCGGTTTTCCCGCTGTAGCGGTCAGGCACCACTACAAGATGATAGGGCTATGGATCTCGGACTAGCATGGACCTGGAACAGCGAGCTGAAGACCTCCGACATCGTCGCCGCTGTGGCTATCGTGCTTGCAACCACCACGGCGACCTTCGCCTACCGCCAGCTACGAATCGCCAAAGTCAACATCGAGAACGTGCGGAAACAGTTGGCCGAGACCGCTCGAACAAACAGAGCAAGATTCTTGTTCGACATCCTTAAGTGGTACCTCGACGACAAGTCTCTGCGAGACATGTTCTATCGCCTCGACTACTGAAAGTGGAAATTTGACGCGTTCAACTTCCCGTTGAGCGAAGACGAGCCCGCCATCGATCACTTGCTGTTCGTGTACGACCTCATCGGCTACTACACCGAAACCGGCGTCATCGAAGAAGGAGAGCTTCCCATCATCAGGTTCGAGGCCAGCAGGGTCCTTCACAACAAACAAATGGTCAAGTACCTGACCTGGCTCGACAGCGAGTATGCAGCCGTCGGAATCACCGGCCCGGCCTACGCCCATGCGCGCAAGCTGGCCGAAAGGGTGAACCACGGATAAGCGGAGGCCGGCCGGCTACAGCGGCAGCGGCCGGTCGGTCACCACGAACTTCATGACCAAGGTCGAGGTCAGCCGTTGCACGCCGGGGAGCGTTGCCAAGCTCTCGTCGTAGAGTTCCTGGAACGCCGTCTGGTCGCGAGCCACCACACGCAGCAGGTAATCCGGGTCGCCGAACAGGCGTTGCGCCTGCAGGACGTGCGGGACCTCGGCGACCGCGCTCTCGAACGCGTCGATGCTGGGACGGTCGGCCGGGCTGCGGTACCGGACCGTGGTGCCCGCGGTGGCACCGGCACCAGCGGGCTGAACCCGAAGGTGTTCCTGCTGTTCCTCGCCCTGCTGCCGCAGTTCGCCCACGCCGGCGGGGCATGGCCGGTGACCGCGCAGATCGTCGTGCTCGGTTTGGTGCACACCACCAGCTGCCCGGCCGTCTACACCGGGGTCGGCACCGGCGCCCGGACGGTCCTGCGGGCACGGCCCGCCGCAGCCCGGGTGGTCAGCCGCGTATCGGGCGCCGCGATGGTCGGGATCGGCGCGCTGCTGATCGTCGAGCAACTGGTCTGACGCGTGTCAGGGCGGTGGTCACCGGAGGGAAACGAGGGCGGCGGCGACGCGGGCGACGGTCGGGTCGTCGTCGTGGGCCAGTTGCCGCAGGACGTCGTCTGCGAGGGGCGCCGGCAGCTCGGCCAGCGCCTGGGTCAGGCGGATCCGCACCGCCGGGTCCCGGGTGCCCGCCAGCTCGCCGGTGAGCGCGCTCAGCACTTCGTCCGCGCGCCCGTGGCCGGTGGCCAGCGAGCTCAGGACCTCGGCCGCCTCGACGTCGTTGGTCCCCTCGACCACCATGCCGGCGAGGACGGGCACGGCCGCGCTCCCGCCCCGGCCGCCCGCGGCCAGCGCGGCGGGCCGGCGCACCGCCGGGTCCGGGTCGCCGAGCGCGTCCACGAGGGCCGCGGTCGCCTCGTCGCCCGGCAGCTCGGCGATCGCCAGCACCGCGCGCCGCCGGATGCCGGCTTCGGGCGAGCGCAGGCCGGCGGCCAGGCTCGCCACGCCGTCGCCGCCGGCCCGGGCGAGCGCCCACCGGAGCGCGCCGGCGACGTTCGGGTCGGACTCGGCCAGGAGCGCTTTGGCCAGGACGTCGGCGGGCACCGGGCCGTCCTCGGCCGGCGCGAGGACGGCCTGCTGCCGGTGTGCCGGATGGGGTGAGTCGAGCCCGTGCAGCAGTTCGACGACGCGCAGGACGTCGGGCCAGCCGTCGGGCGCCGAGGCGTCGATGGCCCGGAGCCGTTCGAGCAGCTCCTGCTCCCGCTTCAGCCGGTCTTCCGTCCGCCGGATCAGGTCACCGACCAGAACGGACGGTGGGAAGTCCGCGTCCGCCAGGGCGATGCCGATCTGCCGCAGCGACAACCCGAGGGACCGCAGGCCTTCCACGTGGAAGATCCGGCGGATGTCCTCTTCGGAGTATTCGCGGTAGCCGCCGACGGTGCGGCCGGTCGGCCGCACCAGCCCGAGGGAGTCGTAGTGCCGCAGCATCCGCGTGCTCACCCCGGACCGGCGGGCCACCTCGCCGATCAGCACGCGCGCTCCGGGCCGAGTGCCGCGACCCGCTTCGCCTGGTCGACGGCCAGGTCGAACCCGGCGTCCGGGTCGTGCAGGAGCTGCTCCGTGGCGCGGGCGTGCGCACGCACCGCCGGGTCGGCGGCGGCCAGGGCCGCCCGCAGGACCGGCTCGATCACGTCCCCGAGCGCGGCCAGGGCCCGGCTGAGGCTCAGGCGCGTGTCCCGGTCGCCGCGACCGAGCTGGGCGGCCAGCAACGCCGCCAGCTCCTCGCGGTCGCCGTCGGGCACGAGGATGACCGCGGCACGCCAGGCGCTGCGCTTGACCTCCTCATCGGCGTCGTCGAGCAGCGCCGGCGTGATCGCGGGCCACGCGGCCCGGTCGCCGATCTTCGACAGCGTGTGCAGCGCCTGGCTCCTGGCCTGCGCGTGCTCCGACCGGACCTCCACGAGCAGCAGCGGGACCACGGTCGCGGCGGGCAGGCGGGTCAAGGCCCAGGTGAGCATGTCGCGCACGAAGAAGTCCGGCTCGACCGCGCACCGGCCGACGAGCGCGTCGGCGAGCCCGGGGTCGGCGTGCGTGCCGGCGGCGAGCGCGGCTTCCAGGCGGGTGGACGAGTCGCCGGCGGCGAGCGCGGCGAGCAGGCGCGGGTCCGAGTTGTGGTTCATCGCGAGTACCTCCTGCCGCCAGTGAAGACCTTGTCACTGTGTCAAGGTCAAGCGGCGGCCGCACCACGAGAACCGGCCACCCGGGAGCCGCGCGCTCCCGGGTGGCCGGAGACCTCAGCTCACCTGCAGGTCGATGCAGCTGTAGAACGCGTTCGTCGTGTCCGCGATGTTCCACACCGCCAGCACGGTCTGGCGTCCCGTGTGGTTGCCCAGGTTCACCTGGTGCGACACGGTCTGCGGCGGCTGCTGGTTGTTGCCGCTGATCTCGGCGACCTTGTCGTTGCCGATCCAGTACTGGTAGTTCGCCGTGCTGTGGCGCGCGGTGAAGGTCCACGTGAACGTCGCCGTGCGGCCGACCGGGGAAGCCTTCCAGCCCTTGCTGTTGTCGTTCAGCTCGGCGAACTGGGAATTACCGCCGTTGCAGGACTTCAGGCCCTTCGGACCTTCGACGCTCTGGGGCTCGTACTTGATGTTTCCGCAGGCCACCGTGCCCTGTGCGCACTGGGCCTGGCGGCTCGCGGGGGAGTTGACGTAGCCGTGCGCGCTCGCGATGCCGGCGGGGCTCACCACCACCAGGACCGGTGCCAGGAGTGCACCCGCCGCGGCCGCGACCAGTTTGCGGTTCATACCAGCTCCTTCGGGGACAGGCTCGTTCCCCGGGTACGACGAACTCGCGGCGGGGATGCCCACCGCGCCCGGGAAAGGGGTTCGAGCGAAGGAAAATTGTGGTCTAGACCATACGTCGAATCGGACACCAGGTCAACAGATGGCAAAGTTGAGGTTCATGTTGGTAAGACGCCAACTGTCACCCGATGTTCCGGTCAGCGGGACTTGCCGAGGCGACCAGGCCGCACCGCGCACCGGCCCTGCCTCTAGGATTCCGCCGGTGACCACCTACGACGACACGTTCGAGCACCTCGACGCCTCGGCCCTGCCGGAGCGGCAGCAGAAGATCCTGGTCGTGATCCGCGACTGGGTGGTCCGCCACGGCTACTCCCCCAGCACCCGCGAGATCGGCGAGGCCGTCGGCCTGCAGTCGACGTCGTCGGTGTCGAAGCACCTGGCGAGCCTGGAGGACAAGGGTTTCCTGCGTCGCGGGGCCACGGTGTCGCGCCCGATGGACGTGCGCGCGTTCCTGCAGGGCAGCGCACCCGCCGAGGACGCCGACTCCGTGCCCGTCCCGGTCGTCGGCGACATCGCCGCCGGCACGCCGATCTCGGCTGTCGAGCACGTCGACGACGTCCTCAAGCTGCCCCGCGACCTCACCGGGCGCGGCACCGTCTTCGGCCTGCGCGTGCGCGGCGACTCGATGATCGACGCGGCCATCTGCGACGGCGACATCGTCGTGGTGAAGCAGCAGACCGAGGCCCACTCCGGCCAGATCGTCGCGGCGATGCTCGACGAGGAGGCGACGGTCAAGGTGTACCGCCGCCGCGACGGCCACGTGTACCTCGAGCCCCGCAACCCCGCCTACGCCGTCATCGACGGCGACCGGGCGGCGATCCTGGGCGTGGTCGTCTCGGTGCTGCGGAGCGTCTGACCCGCTTCACCAGGTCACCGGCAGCTCGTAGACGCCGTACACCGACCCGTCGTGCTTGAACGGGACGCGCTCGACCTCGGTCGCCAGCGCCAGCGTCGGGATCCGGCGGTACAGCGTGCTGTAGACGACCTGCAGTTCGAGCCGGGCCAGCGGCTGGCCGAGGCACTGGTGGACGCCGAAGCCGAACGCGACGTGCCGGTGCGCGTCGCGGGTGAGGTCGAGCCGGTCGCCGTCGGGGAAGACCGCCGGGTCGCGGTTGGCGACGTCGTTGGCCATGATCAGGCCCTCGCCCGCGCGGATGGTCTCCCCGGCGATTTCGATGTCCTCGAGCGCGAGGCGGCGACGGCCGTTGTGCGTGATGTTCAGGTACCGCAGCAGTTCCTCGACCGCCGACGCGACCAGGGCCGGGTCGTCGGACTCCCGCAGCAGCGCCAGCTGGTCCGGGTGCTCCAGCAGGGCCAGGGTGCCGAGCGCGATCATGTTCGCCGTCGTCTCGTGCCCGGCGATGAGCAGCAGCACGCCCATCTGCGCCGCCTCGGTCCGGGACAGCTCCCCCGCGTGGACGCGGGTGGCGAGGCCGGACAGCAGGTCGTCGGCGGGCGCCGCCAGCTTCTCCCCCATCAGCCGGTCGAGGTAGCCGACGAGCGCCTGGTGCCCGGCCGCGCGCTCCTCGGGCTTCGCGTCGCGGCGGATGATGAGCTTGCTGTTCTCCTGGAAGAAGTCGTGGTCGGCGTACGGGACGCCGAGCAGCTCGCAGATCACCAGTGACGGCACCGGCAGCGCGAACGCCTCGACGAGGTCGACCGGCTTCGGGCCGGCCAGCAGCCGGTCGAGCTGCTCGTCGACGATCTGCTGCACGGCGGGGCGCAGCGCGGCCGTGCGCCGGATCGTGAACGGCGCGGTGACCATCTTGCGCAGCCGCGCGTGTTCCGGGTTGTCCATCAGGATGAAGCTGATGCCGGTGCCGCCCTTGGGCAGCGGCGCCGGGCTCGGGTAGCCGGGCCGGGTGACGTCGGCGCTCACGCGGGGATCGGCCAGCAGCGACCGCTGCTCGGCGTAGCGCGTCACGAGCCACGGCGTGCTGCCGTCCCACAGCCGGACGCGCGCGAGCGGTGCCTCCGCCTGCAGCACGCGGGCCGCGGGCGGCGGGTCGAACGGGCAACCGGCGGCGCGCGTCATCGGGAACTCGGGGATTTCGGCGGTGCTCGTCATCGTTCCTCCGCGGTGGCCGTCAGTTCGTGATCAGTCAACCGAAGACTGCTACGCTAAGTCAAGCGACTGATTTAATTCGGACATCCCCACGGAGGACTCCTCGTGCCCGACCCATCCACGCCCGCAAGAGAGGCGTCGCCGCGCGCGAACCTCGTCGTCGGGGTCCTCGCGCTCGCGGGCATCACCGTCTCGCTGATGCAGACGCTGGTCATCCCGCTGATCCCCGCCCTGCCCGGGCTGCTGCACGCCTCCGCGTCCGACGCCACCTGGGCGATCACCGCCACCCTGCTCGCGGGCGCGGTCGCGACGCCGACCATGGGCCGGCTCGGCGACATGTACGGCAAGCGGCGAATGCTGCTGGTCAGCCTCGGCGCGCTCGTCGTGGGCTCGGCCATCGGGGCGCTGTCCGACACGCTCGTGCCGATGGTCGCCGGCCGGACGCTGCAGGGCCTGGCCGCCGGCGTCATCCCGCTCGGCATCAGCATCATGCGCGACGAGCTGCCCGCCGAACGGCTCGGTTCGGCCACGGCGCTGATGAGCGCGTCGCTCGGCGTCGGCGGCGCGCTCGGCCTGCCCGCGGCGGCGCTGCTGGCCGAGAACGCCGACTGGCACGTGCTCTTCTGGACCGCGGCCGGCCTCGGCCTGGTCGTCACCGCGCTGGTCGTCGCGCTCGTGCCGGAGTCGCCGGTGCGCACCGGCGGCCGGTTCGACGTCCTCGGCGCGGTCGGGCTGTCGGTCGCCCTGGTGTGCTTGCTGCTGGCCATTTCGAAGGGCGCCGACTGGGGCTGGGGCAGCGGCGCCACGCTCGGGCTGGTCGCGGCGGCGGTCGTCGTCCTGCTGCTGTGGGGCCGGTGGGAGCTGCGCACGCCGCGGCCGCTGGTCGACCTGCGGACGAGCGCGCGGCGCCAGGTCCTGCTGACGAACATCGCCTCGGCGGTGTTCGGCTTCGCGATGTTCGCGATGTCGCTGGTGCTCCCCCAGCTGCTGCAGCTGCCGGCGGCCACCGGATACGGCCTCGGGAAGTCGATGCTGGTGGTGGGCCTGGTGATGGCGCCGTCGGGGCTGGTGATGATGGCGCTGGCGCCGGTGTCCGCGCGGATCACGGCCACGCGCGGCCCGAAGACGACGCTGATGCTCGGCGCGGTGGTCGTCGCCGCCGGGTACGCGCTCGGCATCGTGCTGATGAGCGCGACCTGGCACCTGGTGCTGGTGTCGAGCATCATCGGCGCCGGCATCGGGCTCGCCTACGGCGCGATGCCGTCGCTGGTGATGGGCGCGGTGCCGGTGTCGGAGACCGCGGCGGCGAACAGCCTCAACACGCTGATGCGCTCGATCGGGACGTCGGTGTCCAGCGCGACGGCCGGGTTGATCCTCGCGCGGCTGACCATCCGGTTCGGACCGGTGGAACTGCCGTCGCAGAACGGGTTCCGGCTCGTGCTGGGCATGGGCTCGGCCGCGGCGCTCATCGCGCTGGCCGTCGCCGCCTTCCTGCCGCGGCGCTCGCCGGTGGCGGCAAGTCCGGAACCCGTCGCGGCCGGCCGCTGACCATCGCCCGGACGGGCGGTTCGCGCGCGGTGCGCGTCCGGTCAGCGCCGCGCGCGAACGTTCGGGTCAGCGCCGAGCCACGACGGCCCGGCACCGACCCGGAGGAGCCGGACATGACGAAGAACGCTTTGGTGACGGGGGCTTCGCGCGGGATCGGCCGCGCGATCGCGCTGCGGCTGGCCGCCGACGGCGCCGTGGTCGCGGTGCACCACGGCGGCAACGAGGTCGCGGCCAAGGAGACGGTGGCCCTGATCGAGGCGGCCGGCGGCCAGGCGTTCCCGGTGTACGCCCGGTTCGGCTCGGACGGCGCCGTCGACCGGCTGGCCGACGCGGTCACCTCGGCGTTCGACGGCCTGGACGTGCTGGTCAGCAACGCGGGCATCGGTTCGCACAGCCGCATCGGCGAGGTGACCGAGGAGGAACTGGACCGGCTGCTGGCGATCAACGTCAAGACGCCGATGCTGCTGATCCAGCGGCTGCTGCCGGCGCTGAACGACGGCGGCCGGGTCATCACGGTGGGTTCGATGGCGTCGCGGATCGCGGTGCAGAGCCAGATCGCTTACACGGTGAGCAAAGCGGCGGTCGAGGCGCTCGCGCCGACGCTGGCCAACGAGCTGGGGCACCGCGGGATCACGGTCAACACGGTCGCGCCGGGGCCGATCCGGACCGACTTGACCGAGCAGCTGCTGGCGATCCCCGAGGCGGCGGCCGGACTGACCGCGATGACGGCGCTGGGCCGGATCGGCGAGCCGGAGGACGTGGCGGGGGTGGTCGGGTTCTTGGCGGGACCGGACGGGCGGTGGATCACCGGCCGGACGCTCGACGTTTCGGGTGGGACGTATTTGGGGCCGATCGGGTAAGGCGGGGGCGGCCGGGGTGCGCGGTGGATGGCTCGGCGGCAAGCCGCCTCCTTGTTGGCCGAGGTCGGGGTCGGGCGGCCACTCGGGCGGTTCGGTGGCAAGGCGCCCGCTTGCTGGTTGAAGCCGGGCCGGCGGCGCGATCGTGGCCCGTCAGGAGCGGGCGGCCACCCCGTCGAGGTGCAGCACTCCCTCGGTGTGGTGCGCGGCGACGAACTCGGGCCCCTTGGTCACCAAGCGGGCGATCGCCGTCGCGTGGCCGTGGCCGAGGCTGTGCTCGGTCTTCAGCCACGCGACCACGTCGCCGTGCTTCGTGAGGTTCTTCTCCGCCGCGAGGTCGAGGAAGGCGCGCGGGGTGATGCCGGTCTGCTGCTCGGCGTTGTCGAGGTAGGCCTGAAAAGACATAGGTGACTCCCAGTTCGAACCGAAGCTTCTTCGGCATCTTGTGCTTGGCACCAAGATGTCACCGACAACTTTTCTTGTCAAGCCTTCGAGGCAGCCACTGCTAACGTCGTGTACGACAGCGTGAAACCACCACCGAGAGCGTCGATGGCCGCACCGACCCCGGCGAGGACGTCGGCCAGCGCGTCCGGCGGAAGGCGAGTCAGGCCGCCGGTCGTCGGCAGGAGGTCGAGCCACTCGTCGCGGGTGTAGGTCCGTTCCCACGCGAACGACCACCGCTCGGGCGCACCGAAGCCACCCGAGTCCCGGATGCCGTCGGCGAACTTGGCGAACATGACGTCGTAGAGCTCGGCAGCGGTCCTCGACTCCCCCGCGAACGGCGAGTCGGGCAGCACTCGCCGGATGCCGGCGGCGAGGGCGTCCGCGACCGGGGCCGGCGGCTGGAACACGTGCGCGAACACGGCAAGCAGGCCGCCGGGCCGCAGCACGCCGGCCGCCTTGACCGCACCGGCGACGGGGTCGACCCAGTGCCAGGCCTGCCCCGCGACGACAGCGTCGAAGGTCCGCCCCGCACTGTCCCAATCCTCGAACTTCGCGACCTCGACGTCGACACCGGTGTCGCGAGCGAACGCGGCCATCCGCGGATCGGGATCGACACCGAGCACCCGACAGCCGGCGGCCCGGAACTGCCGAGCCTCGATCCCGGTGCCACAACCGACGTCCAGGAAGTCATGACCAGGGCTTTCGGCGACAACGCGAGCAACGAGTTCAGCGGGATACTCAGGCCGTGCGCGGTCATAGCGCACGGCGTCGACACCAAAGGATTCAGCGAAGTGACGGGCTTCATGAGGCTGAGTGGGCATGCGCCCAGTCTAATGGGCAAGCGCCCACTAGGACAACCGCCCGAGCGTTCGCGCCGGGCGTAACGGAGAATGAAGCCATGCCGACCGGGGTCCACTTGCGCGACGTACGCACGCAGCTGTTCCAGGCAGCGGAGCGAGTCTTGCTCCGCGAGGGCCCGAACGCCCTGACAAGCCGAGCGGTGACGGCGGAAGCAGACGTGGCAAAAGGCGTACTACACCGCCACTTCACAGACTTCGACGAGTTCCTGGCAGAGCTGGTGAAGGAGCGAATAGCCCGCCTGACAGACCAGTCAGCGATCCTGGAGGCCTCAGCAGGCACCCAAACAGTGACGTCAAACCTGACGGACGCGCTGACCGAGCTGTTCGACCCGGTCTCAATAGCCCTGACAAGCCTGATCTTCTTCCGCGACGAGCTGAGGACACGCCTACGCAGCCAAGGAGACGACCTCCCGTTCCTGACCGAGGCAAGGGAGATGCTGTCGACCTACCTCAAGGCAGAGCGAGCGCAAGGCCGCATAGCAGCAGACGCAAACGTGGATTCCCTTGCCCTGTCCCTGATCGGAGCAAGCCACCTACTGTTCGCAGGCCGCAAGAAGCACACACTCCCAGACCCAGCAGAGCTCGAAAAACTGGTGAGCACAGTGACAGCAGACGCAGTACAACGAAGACTTCTTTAGAAGTCCACTAAGGACAAACAGCCAGCCGGAAAGAGAACCGGACCACAAGCGGGGGTCCGGGGGCTTGCCCCCGGCGGGGGTGTGGGGGCTCGGCCCCCACAAGACACAGAATGAGAGAGCCCCCGTTCGCGTGTTCCGCGAACAGGGGCTCCCCCGATCGAATGGGCGATACTGGGATCGAACCAGTGACCTCTTCGGTGTGAACGAAGCGCTCTCCCCCTGAGCTAATCGCCCGTGTGTACGAACTTCCACGAGGTCCCGGGGGTGGGCTCGTGGTGCGCGATACTGGGATTGAACCAGTGACCTCTTCCGTGTCAGGGAAGCGCTCTCCCGCTGAGCTAATCGCGCGCTGCGGAACTCCGTACTTGCTGAAGCATATCGGACGGTTTCGGAGCGTCAGCAGGGGGTCCCCTGTGACGGCGCGCACGCCGGAAACCGCCGTGACACGAAGGCGACGGAACGGGCAGACTGCAAGGAGACCGCTCGCCGACGCCTGCGGCCGCGCCCCGATCAGGAGAGCTCTCGCCCCGATGACCGACACCGTGTCCACTCCGCCCGCCGACCTGGATCGCGCTCCGGTGCGCCCGGGGCTCCTCATCGGGGTCTTGGTGCTGTCCGCGTTCGTGATGATCCTGAACGAGACGATCCTGAGCGTCGCGCTGCGTGACCTGACCGTCGACCTGCGGGTGCCGACGACGACCGTGCAGTGGCTGACCAGCGGGTTCCTGCTGACGATGGCCGTGGTCATCCCGACGACGGGGTTCCTGCTGGAGCGGTTCTCGCCGCGGCAGGTGTTCCTGTTCTCGCTGTCGGCGTTCAGCCTGGGGACGTTGCTGTGCGCGCTCGCGCCCGGTTTCGGGATGTTGATGGCGGGGCGCGTGGTGCAGGCGTGCGGCACGGCGGTGATGCTGCCGTTGCTGATGACGACGGTGATGCGGCTGGTGCCGCCGGAGCGGCGCGGCGCGACGATGGGGACGATCACGATCGTCATCGCGGTGGCGCCGGCGATCGGGCCGACGATCGGTGGCGCGGTGCTGTCGGGGCTGGGCTGGCGGTGGATGTTCTGGATCGTGCTGCCGCTGTCGGTGGCGGCGCTGGTGACCGGCGCGTTGCAGCTGCGGCTGGACAGCGAGACGCGGCGGGTGCCGCTGGACGTGCCGTCGGTGCTGCTGTCGGCGGTCGGGTTCGGCGGGGTGCTGTACGGGTTGTCGTCGAGCGGCGAGCAGGCCGGGGCGGAGCCGCCGGTGCCGGCGTGGGTGCCGATCGTGGTGGGCGTGGTCGCGCTGGTGGTGTTCACGTGGCGGCAGCTGCGGCTGCAGCGGCGTGACCGGGCGCTGCTGGACCTGCGGCCGTTCACGCACCGGAGTTTCGTGGTGGCGCTGGTGCTGACGGCGCTGCTGTTCGTGTGCCTGATCGGCGCGGCGGCGATCCTGCTGCCGTTGTACCTGCAGACGGTGCTGCACACGAGCACGTTCGTGAGCGGCCTGGCGGTGCTGCCGGGCGGGCTGGTGCTGGGGCTGCTGGGCCGGCCGGTGGGGGCGCTGTTCGACAAGGTCGGCGCGCGCCCGCTGGTGATCCCGGGCGCGGCGGCGATGGCGGTGTCGCTGTGGCTGTTCACGACGCTGGGGCCGGCTTCGCCGCTGATCGCGGTGATCGGGATCCACGTGCTGCTGATGGCCGGGCTGGGGCTGATGATGACGCCGCTGTTCACGGAGTCGCTGGGTGTGCTGCCGGACCACCTGTACTCGCACGGGAGCGCGATCCTGTCGACGCTGCAGCAGGTGGCGGGCGCCTTGGGGACGGCGGTGTTCGTGAGCGTGGCGACGGTGTGGAGTGCGGACGCGGCGGCCACCGGGCCGGACGCTTCGGGGCTGCGGGCCGCGTTCGTGGTGGCCGGGGTGGTCGGGTTGCTGGCCTTCGCGGGGACCTGGTTCATCCGGAAGTCGGCGCCGGGAACGAAGGCGGCTTCGCACCACTGACGGTCGGGGGCCGTCCACTGAGGACAAAAGTCCCGCTTCCGCTCAGCGAAGGCTGGGGGGAGACCTGCGAGCGGAAGCGGGAGTTCGAGGCCGGTACGGGGGTCGCCTCGCGGCGAGTGGCGCTACACGGCTCCAGCCGGACTGGCACTCCGTGAAGGCATTGGGTGAGGCCCGGGGACTCCTCCGTACCGACACCCGGTACAACGCCCCACCCGCGCAGGTGTTCCCGACGTGACCGGGCTCATGCCAGCATCCGCCCCAGCAGCACACCGAGCCGGTTGCGGTCCGCCGCGCTCAGCCCGGACGTCAGCGGGGCCATCGCCCGCGCCGCCTCCGCCGTCAGTTCGCGGGCCAGCTCCACCCCCGCCGGGGTCAAGCTGACGCGGACCGAACGCCCGTCGTCCCGGCTGGCTTCCCGGAGCACCAGGCCCCGGCGGACCGCCCGGTCGACCAACCCGCTCACCGACGACCGGTCCAGGCCCAGGTGCGTCGCCAGCTCCGCCATCTTCGGCGTGCGGTCGCGCAGGATGCCCAGGACCCGCAGCTGCGTCAGGGAAAGCTCGTGCGCCGCCGCCACCTGGCTCAGGTGCGCCATCACCGCGAAAGACACCTGGGCGAGGTTGTCGAGCACCTCGTCGGGTTCGGTCATGCCGTCGAGACTACCTTGAACTAGTTGGCAATGCCATCTAAAGTAGTGGGCATTACCAACTAAAAGGAGTCGTCGTGCGCGCAGCTGTCGTCATCGAGTTCGGTACTCCGCCCACCTGCCGGGACTTCCCCGATCCCCGGCCCCGCACCGAAGACGAGGTCGTCGTCGACGTCCTCGCCGCCGGGCTGCACCCCCGCGTCCGCTCCCAAGCCGGCGGCACGCACTACACCGGAAAGGGTGAACTTCCGCTCGTCCCCGGCATCGACGGCGTCGGCCGGGCCCCCGACGGCACCCTGCGGTACTTCGTCCTCCCCGACACCTCGCTGGGCTCGATGGCCGAACGGACGGTCATCGACACCCGACGCAGCGTCGTCCTGCCCGCGGACGCCGACCCCGTCACCGTGGCCGCCGGCATGAACCCGGCGATGTCCGCGTGGATCGCCCTGCGCCGGCGGATCGAGTTCGCCGCCGGGCAGGACGTCCTCGTGCTCGGCGCGACCGGGAACGCCGGCCGGCTCGCCGTGCAGGTCGCGAAGCACCTCGGCGCGGGCCGGGTGATCGCCGCCGGCCGCGACCCCGAAAAGCTCGCCGAGGTCGAGGCGGACGACACCCGAACCTTCGACGAACTGGGCAAAGCCGCCGACGTCGACGTCGTCCTCGACTACGTCTGGGGCCCGCCGACCACCGAAGCCCTGCGCACGATCGTCACCGAGCGCGCCGACCGGGGCCGCCCGCTGACGTGGATCGAGATCGGCTCGATCGCCGGGCCGACGATCGAACTCCCCTCGGCCGCGCTCCGGGCGGCGCGCCTGCAGCTCGTCGGCAGCGGGCAGGGCTCGGTGCCCACCAGGGACATCGTCGCCGAGCTGGGCGGGCTCATCAGCGAAATCCGGAGCTTCCGGATCGACGCGCACCCGGTGCCCCTCCAGGACGTCGACCACGCCTGGCGGGACACCGGGACCACTCAGCGCGTCGTCGTCACTCCTTGACCTTCGGCGTCGCCCGCACGCCGGAGTGCAGGTACCGCTCCCCCGTCGGCAGCTCGTAGAACGTCACCGACACCCAGCCGCGCATGCCCGCCGGGCTGTAGGCGAAGTGCGCCGGGCCGACCGGCACCAGCTCGTCCTCGGTCGTCGGCTCCGGCATCAGCTCGGCGAGCGGCCCGGTGACGGTCTGCCGGATCCACAGCTTCCCGTCCCGCTCGAGGACTTCGGTGCGGACCGACTCCCGCTCGTAGACGCCGAGGAACTCCGCTGCGTCGACATCGGGAGCCGGCACGGCCGGTTCGAGCGGCTGCGGCATCGCGACCCCGGCCAGCTCGGCGAAGATCTCGCGGTAGAGCTCTTCGTACAGGTCGTGGGTGCTGCCGCCGTTGGTGAGCAACGTGACCGCCAGGCCGTGTCCGGGGAGGATCCGCAGGAACGCCGCCTGCCCGATCGTGTTGCCGTCGTGGCCGTACACGCGGTGACCGTCCCAGCCGAAGCGGATCCAGCCCAGGCCCCACGAGTCGCCGAGGGTGTCCTTGTCCGGCATCTCGAACTGCTCTTCGGTCATCGCCTGGGCGGACTCGGCCGAGAGCACGCGGGAGCCGTCCGGGCCGAGGCCGCCGGTCAGGTGCAGGCGGGCGAACGCCAGGACGTCGTCGGTCGACGCCGTGATGAGCCCGGCCGGGCCCGCCGAGCGCTGCAGGCCCCACACCGGCGCCGGTTCCGGGTCGGCGTCGCCGGCCGCGACGTGGCCCATCGCCGCGCGCTGCAGGAGCGCCTCCTCCGGCAGCGTGCTCGTGCGCTTGAGGGCCAGCGGGGTGAACAGCCGCTCGCGCAGGGCCGCGTCCCAGGTCTTGCCGGTCAGCTTCTCGATCACCCGGCCGATGAGGACGAAGCCGGAGTTGCAGTAGGACAGCGTGGCGCCGAGGGGGTGGGTCTGCGCGGCCTGGTCGAGGATCGCGACGTACTTCTCGAGGCAGTCGTCGCCGCGGCCGGTGTCGGTGAAGACGTCGCCGTCGATGCCGCTGGTGTGGGTGAGCAGGTGCCGCAGCGTCACCTTCTTCGTGACGTCGGGGTCGGCGAGCTTCAGCTCGGGCAGGACGTCGGCGATCGGCGCGTCCAGCGTCAGCAGCCCCTCGTCGACCAGCTGCATCGCGACGGTCGCCGTCCACACCTTGGTGATCGAGCCGATCTGGAACACCGAGTCGTCGGTGACCTCGACGCCGGTCGCCTTGTTCAGCACGCCGAAACTCGTGAGCACCTGGTCGTCGCCGCGCAGGATGCCCAGCGCCGCCCCGGGGACGCGGTGCTTGCGCGCGAGCTCGGCGAGGCGCCGGCGCCAGTGCGCGGTGTCGAGCGGCACCCGCGCCGGCTTGCCCGGCTCCCCCGCGTACTGCTCGACCCAGTCGACGACGCGGCGGTTGAAGTCGACGCGGTGCGACGGCTTGCCTTCGAGGATGAACAGGTGCGACGCGCCCGGGTAGAGCACCAGCCGGGTGGGCACGCCCTGCTCGCGCAGCGCGGTGAACCACTGTTCGGCCTGGCCCGCCGGGCACCGGTCGTCGTCGGCGCCGTGCACGACCAGCGTCGGCGTGCGCACCTTTTCCACCTGCGCCAGCGGGGAAAGCGCCGCGTAGTGCGCGCGGTTCTCCGACGGGACGGCGCCGAGTTCGGCGACGCCGAGGTAGTGCCCGCTGTCGGAGGTGCCCGCCATGCTCACCGGGTCGCTGACCACCCCGCCCGCGATCGCGGCGGCGAACCGGTCGTCGCGGCTGGTGAGGTAGCAGGTCATGTAGCCGCCGTAGCTGTAGCCGGTCACCGCGAGCCGGCGCGGGTCCGCCACCCCTTCGGCGACGAGGGTGTCGAGCGGCTCGAGGAAGTCCTTGGCGTCGGCCACCCCCCAGGCGCCGACCGCGGCGGTCAGGAACGCTTCGCCGTAGCCGTCGCTGCCGCGCGGGTTGAGCAGCAGCACCGCCCAGCCGCGGGCGGCGAGCTCCTGGTGGTGGACGTGCACGGCGTCGGCGGTGCCGTTCCACGCGTTGTGCGGGCCGCCGTGGATGTCGAGCAGCAGCGGGAGCGGACCGGTGCGGGCCGGGTCGCGCAGCAGCCAGCCCTGGACGACCGTGCCGTCGGAGACGGTGAACTCCCGCTCCTCACGGGTGAACAGCTCGATTTCGTCCGGGCCGTGGGTGGTGTGCACCCGCGGCGCTCCCCCGGTGACGTCGACCGTCGCGACCTCGCCGAAGGACGTCGGCGTGGTCAGCACGACCGCCGCGGTGGTCCCGGCGACGGTCAGCCCGTCGACGGCCGACCCGGCTTCGCCGAGGACGAGCCGTGGCTCCCCGCCCGTGACATCGACGGCGTAGAGGTGTGTGCAGCCGCGGTCGCGGACGCAGAACAGGACCGTCGAACCGTCGCCGGCGAGCTGCGGGAGCGCGCCGGGGTAGCCCGGGCCGCCCGGCATGACGTTGCGGTCGAGCGACGCGGCGAGGTTGACGGTTTCGCCGCCGTCCAGCGGCACCCGCAGCAGGCCGAGGTGACCCGGCGCGGTGTCGAGGCGGCCGATGACGAGCAGGGCTTCGCCGTCCGCGGTCCAGGTGACGGCCCCGGCCATGCCCTCGGCCGAGCCCACCGGTCGCGGTTCGGCGGTGCGGTCACCGGCGTCGAGAACGTGGACGCCGGACCGGAAGGTGAGGTCGGCGTCGGCGTCGCGCGCGGCCGGGAAGGCCAGCCGGGTGCCGTCCGGCGACCAGGCGGGGTCGCCCGCGTGCCAGTCCCCCGCCGTGACGCGGCGGACCTCGCCGGTGGCGACGTCGAGGACGTGGACGTGCTTGCGCAGCGTGCGCAGCAGCCCGGCGCCGTCGGCCTTGAAGTCGAGGCGGTCGGCCACGACCGGGGCGCTCGCGCGGCGGCCCTGCGCGCCGTCGTCCTCGCCTGCTTCGGCGTTGAGGTCGATCGGGGCGCTGAAGGCGATCTCGGCGCCGTCGGGCCGCCAGACCGGCGTGCCCGCGCCGAGCGGCAGCGTGGTGACCTGCTCGGGTTCGCCGCCGTCGGCGGGCAGCAGCCACAGCTGCGCCGGGCCGTCCTGGGCGCGCAGGAACGCGATCCGCGTGCCGTCGGGCGAGAACACCGGGGTCGCGTCGGCCCGGCCGCGCGTCAGCCGGCGGGCCTCGCCGCCCTCGGTGGCGACCTGCCAGAGCGAGCGGGTGTCGGTGTCCTTCTCGCGGTCGGCGGTGCGCACGGAGTAGACGATCCGGGCGCCGTCGGGCGAGATCGCCGGCTCTCCGGGGAACTCCAGGGCGTACAGGTCGTCGGTGCCCAGACGTCGGGTCATGCGGGATCTCCTTGTGGGAAACGGTTTCACGCGGCGAAGTGGCAGGCCGCGCGGTGCGGCCGGTGGGCGGCGTCGTCGGCCGGATCGGCTTCGGTGCACAGCGTGCGGTCGGTGTGCACGAGCGGGCCGATCGGGCAGCGCGGGTGGTAGCGGCACCCGGCGGGCGGGTGGTGCGGGTCGGCGGGTTCGGTGTCGGCCAGCGGGTCGTCGGTGTCGGCGAGCAGGCTGCGGTGCGCCGACGGCGCCGAGGCGAGCAGATCCCGCGTGTACGGGTGCCGCGGGTCGGTGAGCACCTGCTCGGCCGGCCCGGCCTCGACGATCCGCCCGAGGTACATCACGGCGACGACGTCGCTGACGTACCGCACGACGGCGAGGTTGTGCGAGATGAACAGCATCGACAGCGCCAGCCGCCGCTGGACGTCGCGGACGAGGTTGAGCACCGCGCCCTGCACCGAGACGTCGAGCGCCGAGGTGATCTCGTCGGCGATCAGCACCTCCGGCTGCCCGGCCAGCGCCCGGGCGAGCGCGACGCGCTGGCGTTGCCCGCCCGACAGCTGGCCGGGCAGCATCCCGGCGCGGTCCGGATCGAGGTGGACCAGTTCGAGCAGCCGGGCCACCTCGGCTCGCCGGGCTCCTCGGGCCGTGCCACGGGGCATGGCCTCGGTGATCGACTCGCCGATCGCCATCCGCGGGTCCAGTGACGAGTACGGGTCCTGGAACACCATCTGCAGCGGACGCCGCCGGGGCAGCCGCCGCACGTCCACGCCGTCGAGCAGCACCCGGCCGGCGCTCACCGGCGCGAGCCCGACCGCGGCCTTGGCGAGCGTGGACTTGCCCGAGCCGGACTCGCCGACCAGGCCGACGACCTGTCCGGAAGGGACGGTCAGGTTCACGCCGTCGACGGCGGTCAGCTTGCCGTACCGGACGCTCACCCCTTCGAACTCCAGCGAACTCATGCCGCCCCTTCCTCGTGCGACTGTCCGGAAAGGACACTCACCTGCGGGTGCCAGCAGGCGACCCGGTGCCCGTCGGCGGTCGCTTCCAGTGCCGGATCCTCGTCCCGGCAGCGCTCGGTCGCCAGCGGGCAGCGGGCGGCGAACGCGCAGCCGTCCGGTACCTGGTCCGGCTCCGGCGGGCGGCCGGGGATGACGGCCAGGGGCTCGTCGCGGTCGGTGCCGAGGTCGACCGTCGTGGCCAGCAGCGCCCGCGTGTACGGGTGCTGGGCCGGGCTCCCGGTCGGCAGGTCCTCCACCACGCGCCCGGCGTACATCACCAGCATCCGTTCGCACGTCTGGGAAACGACGGCGATGTCGTGGCTGATGAGCAGGATCGCCGCGCCTTCGGCTTCCCGCGTGCGGGCGAGCAGGCGCAGGACCTGCCGCTGCACGGTGACGTCGAGCGCGGTCGTCGGCTCGTCGGCGATGACGAGCTTCGGCTGCCCCATCAGGCCCATCCCGATCATCGCGCGCTGCCGCATGCCGCCGGAGAACTCGTGCGGGTACTGCCGGGCCCGCCGGGCCGCGGCCGGGACCCGCACGGCGGCGAGCTTCTCGACCGCGCGGGCGAACGCCGCCCGCCGCGAGAGGCCGTGGTGCTGTTCGGACACCTCGGCGAGCTGCCGCCCGACCCGGCGGGCCGGGTTGAACGACGTCATCGGGTCCTGGAACACCATCGCGAGCGACGTCCCGAGCTCCCGGTCCGAGGCCTTCTCGACGGGCTTGCCGTCGAAGTCGAGGCGGTCCGCGGTGACCACGCCGGGGGTTTCGATCAGGCGCGACACCGCCAGCGCGGTCAGGCTCTTGCCCGAGCCGGATTCGCCGACGACACCGATCGCCTCGCCCGGGCGGACGCTGAAGCTCACCCCGCGCACCGGCACGGTCCACCCGCCCGGTCCCGGGAACGCGACCCGGAGGTTCTCGACGACCAGCACGGCGTCGGCGGCGGGTTCGGCCGCCGTCGCCGGGGCCACGGCCGGCAGCGGTCCCGCGGACCGCCGTGACGCGCGCGTCCGGACCCCGACCACGCCGGCCACCGTCTCGCCGACCAGGTTGAACGCGAGCCCGGCGAGCACCACCGCCGCGGCAGGCGCGAGCGCGGCCACCGGGCTGACGTAGATGCCGTCCAGGCCTTCGCGCAGCAGCCGGCCCCAGTCGAAGTCCGGGGCCTGCACGCCGATCCCGAGGAACGACAGCCCGGCGAACGCGAGCAGCGACGAGCCGGCCCCGATCGTCGCGTTGACGACGAGGGGCTCGCCGATGTTGGGCAGCACGTGCCGCACCAGCAGGCGGATCCGGCCGACGCCGGAGATCCGGGCCGCGGCGATGAAGTCGCGCCCGCTCACCGACGCCGACAGCGTCTGCACGAGCCGGGCGAACCCCGGCGCCATCGCGAACGCGATCGCGAGCACCGCGCCTTGGGTGCCGACGCCGAAGATCACCGCGAAGAACAGTGCCAGCAGCAGGCCGGGGAACGCGACCGCGATGTCGACGGCCGCGACGAGCAGCCGGCCGGCCCACCGCGGCAGCACCGACGGCAGCGTCCCGAGCACGACCCCGGCCCCGACGCCGATCGCGGTCGCGAGGAGGGCGAGCCCGATCGAGAGCCGGGTCGCGACCAGCGTGCGGAGCAGCAGGTCGCGACCGAGGGAGTCGGTGCCGAACGGGTGCGCCCCGGACGGGCCCTGGCCGATCGCGTCCGTGTCGATCGCCGCGGCGCCGTCGCCCCACACGAGCGGGGCGAGCACCGCCAGCAGGACCACCACGGCCAGCAGCACCGCCGAGCACGCGCCCACCGGCGTGCGCAGCGCCGCGGCCCACGCGGATCCACGTCGTCGCGCCATCATCAGGCCTCCCGAATCGCCGAGCGGGGGTCGAGCAGCCCGAGCACGACGTCGACCAGCAGGTTGACCAGCAGCACGCCGACGCCGTACACGAGCACGATCCCCTGCACCAGCGGGTAGTCCTTCGTCACGATCGACTGCACGATCGTCGAGCCGAGGCCGGGCCAGGCGAACACGTTCTCCACCAGGACGGTGCCCGCGACCATCGAGGTCAGCATCAGTCCGCCCAGGGTGAGCGTCGCGGTGAGGGCGTTCGGCAGCGCGTGCCGGACGTAGACCAGCCGCGCGGGCAGCCGCTTCGCGCGCGCGGTGCGGACGAAGTCGGCGCCCAGCACGGAAAGCAGCTCGACGCGGATGATCCGGGCCAGCACGGCCGCCGGCCCGATCGCCAGCGCCGCCACGGGCAGGACGTAGGAGCTCGCGTCGCCGGTGCCCGCCACCGGGAACCAGCCGAGCCCGACGGCGAGCAGCGCCACCAGCCCGACCCCGATCAGGAACTCGGGGATCGCGGCGACGAACACGCTCACCGACGTGAAGCCCAGTTCCGCGCCCCGGCGGCGGCCACCGCGCGTGAGCACCGCGAAGCAGACGCCGAGCGGGACCGCGACGGCCACCACGACCGCGAAGGCGAGCACCGCCAGCTGCACCGTCGAGGGCAGCCGGTCGCCGATCACCTGCGCCACCGGCTGCCCGCTCGCCATCGACGTCCCGAAGTCGCCGGTGAACAGGTTCCGCACGTAGTGCCCGTACTGCACCCACAACGGGTCGTCCAGGCCCAGCTCGGCCCGCTTCGCGGCCACCAGGGCGGCGGGCGCGGTCAGGCCGAGCGAAGCGCGCACCGGGTCGCCGGGGACCAGGTGGATCATCAGGAACGCCGCGGTGAGCAGTGCCCACAGCGAGACGGCGAACCGGGCCAGCCGCCGCGCGGCGAACGCCGGCCACGGGTTGCCCCGCAGGCCGGCGGGCGCCGCCGCCGTGGTCACTTCGCGAACATCCGGATCGAGGACGGCGTCAGGCTGCCCTGGCTGATGGTGAACTTCGCCCCGCTGGCGTAGGTCGGCACGACGGAGTCGAAGTACGGCACCGCGTCCACCCGCTTGATCAGCGCGGTCTCCGCCGCGTTCCAGTCCGCGCAGCTGGCGTCGCCGGGCTTGGTGGCCGCCTGCTGCGCCGCCTGGTCGTAGCCGGGGTTGGCGACGTGGGCGAAGTTCGTCCCGTCGGGCGCGGCCGGGCCGGAGACGAACGGCACCAGCTGGCTCGGCAGCGAGAACCCGACCGGGCCGAGGGAGACCTCCCACTCGCCGGTGCCGAACAGGACCTGGCTGAGGCCGGGGCTGCCGACCGCCTTGAGCGTCACGTCGGCGCCGAGCGACTTCCACTGCTGCTGGACCAGCTCCGCGGTCGGCGCCATCGTCGGGCCGAGCTGCGTGCCGTAGAGGACGGTCAGCGCGAGCTTCTTGCCGTCCTTCGCGCGGACGCCGTCGGCGCCCTTCTTCCAGCCCGCCGCGTCCAAAGAGGACGCCGCCGCGGCCGGGTCGTGGGCCGGCAGGTTGCCGGTCACGGTGTCGCCGGGGCACACCTCGGGCTCGTTCGTGATCATGCCCTTCGACGGCTTGCCGGCGCCGGCGGTCAGCACCTTGCCGAGCTGCGGCAGGTCGAGGGCCTGGGTGAGCGCGCGGCGGACGGCTTCGTCCTGCCCGGGCCGCCCGGCCGCCTGGTTGTAGAACACCTCGCCCATCGGCGCGGTGAAGTCGGTGTGGAAGAGCTTGCGCGCCTCCAGCCGCTGCCGGTCCGGCCCGTTGATCTGGGCCGCGTTCAGCTCGCCGGACAGCAGCAGGTTGGTGGCGGTCGTGGTGTTCGGGATGACCCGCACGACGACCTTTTCCGGCAGGCCCGTTTCGGCCTTCCAGTCGCCGGGGCCCCACGTGTAGTCCTTGCGGCGGGTGAACGTGTAGTGGTCGTTGGGCACGGCTTCGGTGACGGTGAACATCCCCGTGCCGGCCTCGCCCTTGGCGAGCAGCTTGCGGTCCGCGAGCCCCTTGGCGCAGGCGATCGGCACCCCGCCGACGTTGCGGGCCAGGAACGCGTCCGGCTTCCCGCTGGTGACGCTGATCGTGCCGGCCGCGTCCGCGGTCGCCTTGGTGCCCGGGGCGATGTAGAGGCCGGCGATGGGCGACTTGTTCGCCGGGTCGCCGATGAAGTTGATGTTGGCCGCGACGTCGGCGGCGGTCAGCGGGCTGCCGTCCGCGCAGGTGAGGCCCGGGCGCAGCGTGAAGGACGCCGTCGTCGTCGACGCCTCCCACTTCGCGGCCAGCCCGGCGACCGGCTTGCCGCTGTCGTCGAGGTTCAGCAGCGTGTCGTAGAGGAACCGGTCGACCTGGATGGCCACCGACAGCACCGTCATGTGCGGGTCGAGGCTGCCGGGGTCGGAGCCGACGCCGAGGCTGAACGACTTGCCGTCCACCGGGGTCCCGTCCCCGGTCGCGGCGCCGCCGCCCGATCCCCCGCAGGCGGTCGCGGTGAGCGCGAGCACCCCGAGCACGACCCCCGCCGTCGAAGTCCTGGTCATGGCGTTTCCTTCCGGAGGTGGTCCACGGCGAGGCGGGCGGCCTTGCCGATCGCGGCGTCGACGGCGGGCTGCCGTTCGGCGAGGGAGTCCGCGCGGGTGAAGACGGCGACGGCGAACCGGCGGCCGTCCGGGTAGGACAGGACGCCGGCTTCGTTGCGGACCGCCGGGAGCGTCCCGGTCTTGGCCGCGATCCGTACGTCGGAGCCGAAACCGGAGGAGATCCGGTGCGGCCAGATCTGCTGCGCCATGATCGTGCGGACCCGCTCGCACGCGGCGGCGTCGCCGGCGCGGTCGGTCCAGATCGCTTCGAGCAGGGTGGTGATCTCCCGGGGCGTCGACGCCGTCGTCCGCTCCGGGTCGAGCACCGCGAGCTTCCAGGTCTGTTCGGGCGTCGCGCCGGCGAACACGGCGTCGAGGTCGGCGTCCTCGCCCGCGCCGAGGTCGGCCAGCACGGAGGCGAAGAGGTCTTCGCAGCAGCCGATCAGCCGGGTGCGGTGCAGGTCCAGGTCGGTCAGCACGCGGTCGACCGCCTCCTGGCCGACGCGGTGGTAGATGACGTCGGTGGCCGCGTTGTCGCTCATGGTCAGCATGAACAGCGCGAGGTCGCGCCAGCTCAGCTCGACGTCGTCGGCGCAGCCCGCGGTGCCGATCCCGCCGATGCGGTAGCGCGGCCCGACGCGGGTGCGTTCGGTTTCGTCCAGCCGGCCGGCGACGACCTCGCGGGCGTAGGCGACGGCGACCGGGATCTTGAACACCGACGCGAGCACCACCGGGTCGTCGGCGCCGACCGCCACCTCTCCCCCGCCGCCACCGATCTCCCGCGCGTGCAGGAAACCCCGCGCGCCGGCCGCCAGGAAGGCGTCCGAGATCCGTTGTTCGACCTTGCTCACGCGCTCACCCTCCGGTCGGCGCGGCCGGTGTGCAGGTACAGCGCGCGGCCGGAGCCGTCGTCGCCGACGAACGCGTGCGGCAGGTACATGCCCTGCATCGGCTCGCGCAGGATGAGCGTGTCGCCGTTCATCGCGACCAGCTCGCTCTTCTGCGGGCCCATCAGCTCCTTGAAGATCCCCTTCGGGACGCGCTCGACCCAGACGCGGCCGTCGTCGTCCTGGCTGACCACGATGTCCGCGACGGACGAGGAGTACTCGCCGACGTACCGCGTGGCGTCGATCCGCGGCGCGGCCGGGTCGGGCACCGGCGCCGCCTTGAGTTCGATGCCGGTCAGCTCCTTCAGGAGGTGGCCGACGACTTCGTGGTAGACGGCCATCGGGTTGCCGCCGTTGGTCAGCAGCGCCACGGCGACACCGTGCTCGGGTGCGAGGCGCAGGAAGGCGGACTGGCCGATCGTGCCGCCGTCGTGGCCGACGACCGCGCCGCCTTCCGACAGCGACCAGCCGAGGCCCCAGGCGTCGCCCAGCAGGCCGAGGTCGGGCAGCTCCACGACGCGTTCCCGCATGGCGCGGGCGCTTTCCGCGCTCAGCACCCGGGTGCCGTCCGGGCCTTCGCCGTCCCGCAGGTGCATGCCGGCGAAGGTCACCAGGTCGCGCGGGCGCATGGCGAGCATCGCGCCGGCCGGGGCGTTGGACGGCGCGAGCGCCCAGACGCCGGCGGGCTGCGGGTCGGCACCCGGCTCGGGGGTGAGGTGGCCGAGCGCGGCGCGGAAGCGGATCGCCTCGTACGGGCTGGCCGCGGCGTGCGTCAGTCCCAAGGGGACGAACAGGTGGTCGGCGAGGCAGTCGTTGTAGGACTTGCCGCGCAGCACTTCCACGACCCGGCCGAGCACGCAGAAGGCGGCGTTGTTGTAGGAGAACATCTCGCCCGGCGCGAACAGCTGCGGGACGTCGCCGAGGGTGGCGACGTACTTCTCGACGCAGTCGGCGCCGCGGCCGGTGTCGGTGAAGATGTCGCCTTCGAAACCGGAGGTGTGGCACATCAGCTGCCGGACGGTGATATTGGCGGCTGCGACATTGTCGGCGATCTTGAACTCGGGCAGGTACTTCCGCACCGGCTGGTCGAGGTCGAGCAGGCCCTCGTCGGCGAGCTGCAGGGCCAGCGTGGTCGTCCAGATCTTGGTGATCGACCCGATCTGGAACAGCGAGTCGGTGTCGGCCTCGACGCCGGTGCCCTTGTTGAGCACCCCCGCCGCGTGGTCGATGATCTCGCCGCCGGCGTACACGGCCACGGCCGCGCCGGGCACGTCGTGCTCGGCCAGGACGGCGGGGAGCCGGCTCTCGAGCCAGGCGGAGAGTTCGGTGAGTTTCGACATGGTTGCCTCTCGTCCGACGGTGGGGAACCGGCGTTGCGGGGATGCTAGGACTCCGAGCGGGGCGGCCGGTTCGTCGGATTCGACGAGACCCGGCGGAACTTTCATCGCGGGGGACGAATCACCGCGGGTCTCGCGGCCGAAACCGCCGGGAGGGCGCAGCCCGCACCGCCGCGTAGACCACCGCGACCCTGACCCGCGCCTTCGACGTGGCCACCACCGCCTTGAGCGCGTATTCCCGGACCCGCGCGGCCACCGCGTCCACTGTGGTCATGACGTCAGCCACGCCTTCGCGGTGGTCACCTCGGCGAGCCGCTCCGGGATGGGCGTGACGCCGAGGCCGGGGCCGGACGGCACCGGCAGCCGGCCGCCTTCCAGCACGAACGGCTCGGTGATGTCGCTGGTGTAGAACCGGTCCGACGCCGAGGTGTCGCCCGGCAGCGTGAACCCGGGCAGCGACGCGAGGGCGACGTTGGCCGCCCGGCCGAGCCCGGTCTCGATCATCCCGCCGCACCACACCGGGACGCCGTGCGCCGCGCAGACGTCGTGCACCCGCCGCGCCTCCAGGTAGCCGCCGACGCGGCTGGGCTTGATGTTGACGATCCGGCAGGCGCCGAGCGTGATCGCGTCGGCGGCCGAGCGTGCGGAGACGACCGACTCGTCCAGGCAGATCGGTGTCCGGATGTGCTTCGCGAGTTCGGCGTGGCCGAGCACGTCCTCCTCTTCGAGGGGCTGCTCGATCAGCAGCAGCTCGAAGGGGTCGAGCCGCTGCAGCTGCGGCACGTCCGAGAGCGTGTACGCGGTGTTCGCGTCGACCTGCAGGAGGATGTCGTCGCCGAAGCGCTCGCGGACCGCGCGCACCGGCTCGACGTCCCAGCCCGGCTCGATCTTCAGCTTGATCCGCACGTACCCGGCGTCGAGGTAGCCGCCGACGACGTCCAGCAGGTGCGGGATCGTCTCCATGATGCCGACCGACACCCCGCACGGCACCGAGTCCTTCGTGGACCCCAGGGCCGTCGCGAAGGACACGCCGTGGGCGCGCAGTTCGGCGTCGAGCACCGCCATTTCCAGCGCGGCCTTGGCCATCCGGTGGCCCTTGAACTTCGCCAGCAGCGGCGCGACCTTGTTCGCGGTGAGGTCGTCGGCGGCGAGCAACGCGGGCACGAGGAAGGTCCGCAGGACGTGCTCGACGCCGTCGACGTACTCCGACGAGTAGAGCGGGTCGACCATCGCCCCGCACTCGCCCCAGCCCTCGCCTTCGGACGTCACCGCGCGCAGCAGCAGGAGTTCGCGTTCGGCCTGCGTGCCGAACGACGTCCGGAACGGTGCCACCAAAGGCATCCGGACGCGCAGCAGTTCCACCCCGGTGAGTTTCACGACGTCTGCTCCTTCGCCACCACGTACCAGCCGGCCCGATCGAATCCGATGACCGAGGCGCCGCCGGCGAGCAGGCCGCCGAGCACCTCCCGCAACGCCACCCGCCACGCCCGACCCTGCGCGGGGTCGGTGCGCCGGAGCGCCTCGATGTCCGGCGGCACCGCGACGAGCACGACCGGCGCGTCGGCCGGTCCGGTGACCGGGCCGCCGCCGGCGTCCGCCGCCAGCGCGACCGCGGCACCGCGGGCTCTCAGCGCCGCCGCGTCGAAGGGCGCGGGCGCGCCTTCGGCGGCCGACCGCACGGCCGGGCTCGCCAGGTGCCAGACCGCCATGATCCGGTCGGTGTCGCCGGCGCCGTTGATGCCGTCGTTCATCGGGCCGTAGAAGTCCGGCAGGTACTGCTCCGGGAGGGCGGCGAGCTTGGTCAGGTTGAAGTGGGCGTTGCGGCGCACCAGCGGGTCGAACGTCCACGAGATCACCGGGACGTCCTGGCGCAGCGCCCACGCGCGCTGGTGCAGCTTGAGCGCGAAGCCGATGCCGCGGCCGTGCCCGGCGGTGGCGACGCCGGCGATGTGGCTGTGCAGTCCCCCCTTCGCGGGACCGCCGAAGAACCCGAAGCAGGCGCCGAGCAGCTCGGGCCCGTCGAAGGCGCCGGCGACGTAGTTGCCCGCCGAGACCATGGCCCGCAGCAGTTCGGACGTCACCGGCTGGTTTCCCGGTGCCGGGCGCCAGATCGACTCGAAGAGCCGGGTCACGGCGGTCAGGTCGGCGACCTCGGCCAGGGTCCGGACTTCGACCCCCGAGGCCGTGGCGGCGGCGGTCGCCGCGGCGGCCGCCTCGTCCCGCAGCGGCGGGGCTGTGTTCGTCACGACTTCAGTCACACTCCGATCCTGGCCGGAGAAGCCGCGCGGGTCACCGTTGTCCCGCACCGGTTTCGCCCCGCGTGTTCGTCGGCGCGGACGAACTTCGTTGCGCCAGCACGGTTTCGGTGAGCGCGACCAGCAGCGCGGTGCGTCGCGGCAGCTCCGCGACGACGACGTGCTCGTCGTCGGCGTGGGCCCCGCCGCCGACCGCGCCGAGGCCGTCGAGCGTCGGAATGCCCAGCCCCGCGGTGAAATTGCCGTCGGACGCACCGCCGACCGCGGCCTCGGTGAGCGTCCCGCCGGCGAGTTCGTTCGCGAGCACGAACAGCTCCGCCGACGCTCCCGCGTCCAGGGGCGCGCGGTTGATGCCGCCCGTGAGGTGGATCCGGGCGCCGTCGAGTACCGGCGCCGCATTCCTCATCGCGTGGTCGACGCGTTCTTGTTCGGCCGCGTCCCACACCCGCACATCGACGGCGACGCTCGCCTTGGCGGGCACGGTGTTCGTCGTCGTCCCGGCCGTCAGCGCGGTCGGCACGACGGTGGTGCCCTTCGCCGGGTCGGCGAGCGCGGCGATCGCGAGGATCCGGTGGGCGACCTCGATCCCAGCGTTGACGCCCTTTTCCGGTTCGAGCCCGGCGTGCGCGGCGCGGCCCTCGACCTCGACGCGGTACAGGGAAACGCCTTTGCGGCGGGTCTTCAGCGCACCGCCGTCGGCGGAGGCTTCGAGCACGAAGACCGCGTCGCAGCTCTTGGCTTCCTCTTCGATCAGGGTGCGCGACCGCGGTGAGCCGATCTCTTCGTCGCCGGTGATGAGGATCGAAAGGCCGTCGCGATCGGGCAGCGCGGCCGCCGCGTGGAGCGCCATCACGACCCCGGCTTTCATGTCGAAGCAGCCGGGCCCGCGCAGGATCCCGTCGCGGACCTCGAACGGGTGGGTGCGCAGGGAACCCAGTGGCCACACGGTGTCGTGGTGGCCGAGCAGCAGGACCCGCGGCTCGCCGTCGCCGAACCGCCAGCGCAGGTGCGTGCAGCCGTCGGTGACGATCCGTTCGGGCTCGACGCCGAGCAGGCGGCGGCCGATTCCGGCGACGGCTTCGGCGCTGCGGGCGACGGCTTCGTGGTCGTGCGACGGCGACTCGCAGCGGACGAGCGTCTCGATGTCGTCGATCACCGCGGCTCACCCCGCAGCGGCCGGCCGGGCAGCGCGCCGGTGTTCAGGTTTCCGTCGCTGACCACCGGGACCCCGGCGACGTAGAGGTGCCGGACGCCGGTCGACGGGCGGGTCGGGTCGGTGTAGGTGGCGGCGTCGGTGATCGCGGCGGGGTCGAGGACCACGAGGTCGGCGTCGGCACCGGCCCCGAGGTGGCCCTTGCCGCGCGCGGCGGGGGCGACGTCGTCGAGGAGCCGCGAAGGGAGGTAGGAGCAGCGGCGGAACGCTTCGAGCCAGCTCCACGCGCCGGTTTCGCGGACCATCAGGCGCAGGGTCTTCGCGAAGGTGCCCGCGGTCCGCGGGTGCGTCATGCCGCCCGGGGGCAGCGGCCACTCGGTGCTCTCGGTGCGGCCGTCCTTCCAGTAGACGGGCATCGCGTCGCTGGCGACGACGGCGTCGGGGAAGGCCAGCGCCTGGTGCAGCAGCCCGCGTTCGCGGGGGTCGGTCTCGTCGAGGAACTCGAGCAGGCAGGGCGCACCGGGGTCTTGTTGTCGTAGTTCGCGGAGACGTCCTTCGTCGCGCACCCGCTCCCCCGTCTCGAGGATGACGACGCTCGACGGCTTCAACCCCTTGAGCCGCAAGCGGTCCGGCTCGATGAAGGCGGCACCGACGGCCGTGCTGCCCGCGCCGTAGGGGTAGGCCTCGACGGTGACGCGGGACCCTTCGCTCCGAGCGGTTTCGAGGGTGGCGAGCACGCGGTCGATGTGGTGGCCGGAGGTGCTGTTGACGTGGCAGTGGTGCATCGCGGCCCCGGTCTCCCCCGCGGCGGCGACGATTTCCACGGAGCCGTCGACCGGGATGGCGGGGTCGACCTCGACCAGCTCGCGGACGTGGGTGTAGGTCGGCACGCCGGCCTTCGCGGCGAGGTGCGCGACGGCCATGAACTCACCGGGGTCGGTGGCGGGCGCGTAGCCCATGAGGATGCCGATGCCGAGGGCGCCCTGCGCCAGTTCGCCTTCGAGCAGCGAGAGCCACGCCGCGAGTTCCTTTTTGGACGAACTCCGTTGCCACCGCGGGTTCCCGAGGACGGCGAGCCCGCTGTCGATGCTCGCATCGGGCGCGATGTTCGCGAGGACCTGCGCCCGGGCGGCGCCCCAGGAGGCGGAGAAGCCGTAGTGCAGCGGCCGCCCGGCTTTCGCGGCTTCGGCGTAGGCGCGCTCGATGGGCATCAGGCCGGCTTCGAGGTCGAGGGCGGTGGTGACGCCGTCCATGGCCTGCAGCCGCTGCCCGGCGACGGAGTGCACGTGGCTGTGCAGGTCGACGAACCCGGGCCCGACGACGAGGTTGGTGACGTCGACTTCGGTGGCCTCGGGCGCTTCGAGGTCCGGGCCGACGGCTTCGACCCGGCTGTCGTCGAGGAGGACGTCGGCGATGCCGTCGAAGCCGCTGCCGGGGTCGATGACCCGGCCGCCCCGCAAGAGTGTCCGCATCGGGCTGACGTTAGGAGCATTTCCGCCGGGGCCGTTCGTCGGCGGCGACGAATCGGGGCGGCGGGATTCAGTCGCCCGGACGAACCGGCGTCACCGGGGCCAGCAGCAGCCCGGTGATCGCGTCGATCAGACCCGTCCCCGCGTCGTCCCACGTCGCGCGTGGTGTCGGTGTTCCCTCCGACAGCGCGCGCTCGCGCTCCGCCACCATGTGGATCATCAGCTGGCGGGCCATGTCGCCGCGCTCCGCGCGGACGTCCGCGGGTAGCCCGTCCAGACAGCGGTTCAGCCCCTCGACCGCGCGGGCCAGCGCCGGGGAGGACAGGGACTCCTCCGCGATGATCTCCCGCAGCGCCGGGTCGGTCATCACCTGGGCGCTGAACCGGGCGAACCACGTCGGGGCGCCCAGCTCGCGCAGGTACGTCGTGCTCGGGAGGACCAGGCAGGCCACCCAGTCGCGCAGGTCGCCGTCGCCGTCGATCGCCTCGACGAGCTCCGCGCGCAGCCGCTCCATGCGCTCCGCGTGCCGGCGGACGATCGCGCGCACCAGGTCGACCTTCGTGCCGAAGTGGTAGTTGACGGCCGCGTTGTTGCCCTGCCCGGCGGCCTCGCTGATGTGCCGGTTGGACACCACCTGCACCCCGTGCTCGGCGAACAGCCGCTCCGCCGTCACGAGGATGCTTTCCCGCGTCGCACTCGCGCGGGCCGCCTTCACGTTCATTTCGCAACCACCTGATCATCCACTCCGGCCCCCACCTTACGGAGCGGCCGCGCTGGCGAGAAATCGGCGGAGCGTGGCAGAACAGCCACTGGCCGTCCGGGTGGTGCGTTCCTAGCGTCATCGATCATGATCGCAGTGCTCGCGCCGATCCTGATCGGCCTCCTCTACGTCGTGCTCAGCTCCCTCATCGCCGAGCCGCACCGCCGCAGGTTCAACGCCGTCGTGGTCGGCGGCGCGGGCGCGGCCTACCTCTCCGGCGGCGCGCTCGGGCCGTGGGAGCTGCTCTTCTGCGCGGTCCTGACCTACGTCGCCTACCGCGGGCTCGACTCCTGGACGTTCATCGGCATCGGCTGGCTGCTGCACACCGGCTGGGACGTCGTCCACCACCTCAAAGGCCAGCCGATCCTGCCGTTCGCGCACGACTCGTCGTTCGGCTGCGCGATCTGCGACCCGGTGATCGCGATCTGGTGCTTCACCGGCGGCCGGTCGGTGTGGCGGGTTGGCGCGCCGAAGCCGCGGGTACCCGAGGAAGCATGAGCACCGACGTCGAACGCGCCGCGCACGCCTTCTGCCCGCGGTGCCACCCCGACCCGCGACCGGGCGAAGTGCTCATCGCGCTGTGCGGCGCCCGGCACCCGTACTACGGGCGCCGCGACCGGCCCGTGAACCAGTGCCCGGCCTGCGTCCGGCTGGCCTCGGCGCCGGTCTACGCGTGCGGGCACCCCGGGGGCTGAAGGGCGGTTGTGTGAGCGCGAACAACCGGTTAACGTGAGAATCCTTCACGTACCTGCCGGCTGTTCCCGCTCCCCCGCCACGGAAGGAACACCGCCTTGCGCAGAGTGTTCACCGCCTTCGCGACGGCCCTGCTGGCCGCCTCCGGGCTCGCCGCCACCACGCTCCCCGCCGCCACCGGTGGCACGTTCGGCGTGCTCACCTACAACGTCGCCGGGCTGCCCGAAGGCATCTCGAGCGCGCCCACCCCGCGCGCGCCGAGCACGACCGCGATCGGGCAGCGCCTCGGCCCGTACGACGTCGTGCACGTCCAAGAGGACTTCAACTACCACGCCAACCTCTACGCGGCCGACACGCACCCGTACCGAACCCCGACCAGCGGCGGCGCCGGCATCGGGAGCGGCCTGAACAGCCTGTCGTCCCTGCCGTTCGACGAACTGGACCGCGTCCGCTGGACCTCGTGCCAGTTCGACTCCGGCGACTGCCTGACGCCGAAGGGCTTCACGTTCACCCGGCTGCGGCTCGCCGAAGGCGTCTACGTCGACGCGTACAACATCCACACGAACGCGGGCACGAACGCCGGCGACCTCGCGTCGCGCGCGGCCAACCTCAAGCAGCTCACGGCCTACATCGCCACGCATTCGGCGGGCAACGCGGTCGTCGTCATGGGCGACACCAACACGCGGTACACGCGGGCCGCCGACACGATCCGGGTGTTCGCCGCGGACAACGGCCTGACGGACGCCTGGGTCCGGCTGGAACGCGGCGGCGTCCCCCCGACGGCGGGCAGCGATCCGCTGGTGTGCGACGAAAGCGCGGTCACGAACGCCTGCGAAGTCGTGGACAAGGTGCTCTACCGCGGCAACAAGCAGATCTCCCTGGACGCGACGTACTACAACAACGAGCACGACGCCTTCCTCGACGCCTCGGGCGCGATGCTGTCCGACCACGACCCGGTGACCGTGCGGTTCGGCTGGTCGGCCGATCCCGCGCTCCGGCTGAGCGACCGCTTCGGCGGCCCGCACGGGACGTCGTTCACCGACCTGGACCGCGTCCCGCCGGCCGCCCGCGCGACGACGCTGACCTTGAGCGCGGGCAGCCGCGTCGACCGGATCGGCTTGACCCTGGCGGGCGGCACGACGGTCAGCCACGGCGGAACGGGCGGCACCCCGCGGTCCTACCCACTGGCCGACGGCGAGTACGCCGTGTCCGCCGAGTGGTGCCGCGGCAGCTACGGCGGCCACACGCGGATCTTTTCCGCACGCCTCACGACGAACCGGGGCGGCACCCTGGTCGGCGGCACGACGACGTCGGACTGCACCACGGCGACCGCGCCGGACGGCTGGCAGATCGCGGGCTTCCACGGCCGCGCGGGCGACGAGGTCGACCAGCTGGGCCTGATCTACACGCGCCGCTGACGGGTCCACAGAGGACCGACCAGCACGGGCAGCGCGACGACCAGCGCGACCCCGCGCACCACCGCCGCCACGAGGTACGGCGCCCGCGGACCCAGCTGCTGGGCCACCAGCCCGCCGGCCAGGGTGCCCACCGGGATCAGGCCCCAGCCCAGCAGGCGGTACGCGCTCGTGACGCGGCCCAGCAGCTCGGCCGGGACGAACTGCTGGCGCAGGCCGACGGTGACGATGTTCCACAGCGTCGTCACGAACCCGGTCACGGCGAGGAACCCGCCGAGCACGACCGGATCGCGGCTCAGGCCGACGCCCGCGAACGCGCCGACGTTGCCCGCGAGGGAGGCCAGCAGCGCCGCCCGGGCCCCGATCCGGTTCACGACGCGCGCGTTGACCAGGCCGCCGAGCACGCTCCCGAGTGCCGCCCCGGCGAGCAGCAGGCCGTAGCCGCGCGCGTCGAGGTGCACGACCTGGGTGGCGAGCAGGACCAGCGTCGCGGCGGCCAGCCGGCCGCAGAAGGTGTTGACGCCCACCAGGATCGCCAGCGTGCGCAGCAGCCGGTGCCGCCAGAGCCACCGCAGCCCCTCCCGGACGCCCGCGCGCGTCCGGACGACGTGTGCCCGCCGGGGCAGCTTCGCCACCAGCACCGCGGAAAACGCGAACGAAACGGCGTCGAGCGCGAACGGCAGCGCCGCCGCGACGCCGAACAGCAGGCCGCCCAGCGGTGGGCCGGCGAACTGCTCGGTGACCGTCGTGACCGCCTGCTGACGGCCGTTGGCCCGCGGCAGCAACGCCGGCGCCACCAGGTCCGGCAGGATCGCCTGGGCCGCGGTGGTGAAGACGACCTCCCCCGCGCCCAGCCCGAAAGCCGTGACGACGAGGATCGGCACCCCGGCCGCGCCGCAGGCGGCGAGGACCGCGGTCACGGCGACGAGCGCGGCCTGCACCGCCTGCGCGCGCCACATCAGGCCGGCCCGGTCGTGGCGGTCGGCCAGCGCCCCGGCCGGCAGGGACAGCACCAGCCACGGCAGGTAGGCCGCGGCCGAGACGAGCGACACGAGCCTCGGGTCGTGGGTCACCGTGACGGTCAGCAGCGGCACCGCCGCGGTGAACGCGCCGGTGCCGAGGTTGTCGACGCCGGCGGCCCACCAGAGCCGCCGGAACGCCTTCGGCAGGGTCATGGCCGGAAATCCTGCTGGCCCCGGCGCGGACCGGACAGCATTTAGCGCCATGCTACATACTCGGCGGCATGGCCCTGACGATCGACCTCGGCGTCGCGGAGCTGGCGGCGACGCGCGTCGCGATCTCCCCGCTGTCGGAGACCGTCGAGTGCCTGCGGCAGCTCGGAGGCCGCGAACGGCAGCCGAGCGCGCTGCCGTGGCTGCGGTGGGCGGAGGAGGAGCTCGCCCGCGTACCACTGGCACTGCCGTGGACGTGGCCGCTGATCGTGAGCGACCGGCCGAACTGGCCGGAGTTCCTGGTGCCCGCGCCCCGCGGCTCAGGTCCGTCCATAGAGGACGATCTGGCGGCGCTCCGGCGGACCACCGCGCGGCAGGTCCGGCGCAGTCTCGGCCGGGTCTTCGGCGCGGAACCGAGCGGGACGACCGCCGAGCTCCCCGCGCGGCCGGCGGCGGGGCTGAAGGCGATCGCCGGCGAACTGCGCGAGGCGCACGAGCGCCTGATCGCCCCGCACTGGCCGCGGATCCGGGCCGTCCTCGACGCCGACGTCGCCCACCGCGCCCGGGCGCTCGCCACGGGCGGCGCCGCGAAGCTGTTCGACGGCCTGCACCCGGACCTGCGCTGGCGCGACGGCGAGCTGCTGCTGACCGGCGACCGCCCGGTGAACCGCGGTCCCGGCGGGCTGGTCCTCATCCCCGTCGTGCTCGGCCCGCCGCACGTGATGGTCAAGCGGAACACGTCCACGCAGACGACGGTCCGCTACCCCGCCCGCGGCCGCGGTGCCCTGTGGACGGCGGGGACGCGGCCCCCGCCGGGCGGCACCGTCCGGCTGCTCGGCCGGGCCCGGGCCGGGCTCCTCGAAGCCCTGCGCTCCCCCGCCACGACGACCGAGCTGGCCCGCGCGCTGGGCGTGACGCCCAGCGCGGTGTCGCAGCACTTGGCCGTGCTGCGCGAAAACGGCCTGGTGGAGCGGGAACGCTCCGGGCGCCGGGTGCTGTACCTGACCACGGCGCTCGGAACGTCCCTCCTCGACGACTAACCCAGCGAAGTCAGCGGCACCGCGAACACCGACCGGCCGCAGACCTGGTTCTGCGCCTTGCAGTCCGCGGTCGACCACTCCGACTGCGACCACACCAGCCCCGTCGCCCAGTCGTAGGTGAGCGCCTCCGGGTGGACCGCCCAGCAGGCGGCCGTCGAGCCGCAGGTCGCCGACGTGCTCGCGGCCGTCGTCTGGGCCCAGAGCTGGCCGTTGATCGTCGCCGAGCTGTGGGCCACGTACCACTTGCCGTCGTGGGACAGCACGCCCTGCATGTTGCCGACGTAGCTGCGGAACGCCTCGGACGCGGTCCCGGTCAGCAGGTAGTCCGAGCCCATCGGGAAGCGGTAGAGGCGGCCGTGGAGGCTCTGGTCGGAGAAGTACTCCGTCGTCACGATCGACGCCGGGGTCGTGCTGCGGTCCAGCGACAGCGACGAGAAGCACGGCACCCCCGTGTCGGAGGCCATGCTGCACGTGCCGCCGGCGTAGGTGTAGTAGCCGACCTGCATCATCGCGTACTTGTACGTGTACGCCGCATACCCGCCCGAGGTCTTGCCGATCGCGTTGGACGTCGTGTCGGTCAGCTGCAGGATGTGCTTGGTGCTGAACACCCGGATCGCGGTGGACGTGTTGCCCTCGGCCGTGACGTAGATCTTGTCGCCGTACCAGGCCATCCCGCCCATGTGCGCCTGCGCGGCGGAGAAGCTGCTGCCGGTGCTGTTCGGCACGGCGAGGTACATCATCCGGTGCGCGGCCGAAGAGGGGTCGTTGTAGTTGATCGCCTGGATCCGCGCGTCGTTGTAGCGGCCCAGTGCGTCGGTGCCGTGCCAGCCGGACAGGATGATCTTGTCCGCGCCCCACCTGCCGTCGTCGTCGGCGTCCCCGGAGGTCGTGATGCCCTGCGGGACCCAGCTCGTGCTGCCCGCGCGTTCGGCGTCCCAGCACAGCGATTTCGTGGCCACCGGCGCCTTGGGCAGCGCGGCCTTCTCGGCGGTGGTGCAGCCGGTCATCGCGTAGCTCGGGTCGTTGACGACGGTGTTGAGGCTGACGTTCGGCAGCGCGTTGTCCAGCGCCGTGAGCGCGGCGGCCGGCGTCGCGTGCCAGACGAGGTTCTGCTTGGTCGTCGTGGTCAGCGGGTCGCTGTAGGCGGCGCTCGCCGTCCCGGGCAGCGCCAGCGCGCCGGCCGCCACGGCCAGCGCGAGGAGGAGGGCTTTTCGGATTCGCATGGGCGCCAGTGCGCCAGACGCGGGTCCAAAATTCGTACAACGCCCGTACTAGTCGGCCAGGGAAAGGACCGTCCGTGCCTGCTCCACCATGGCGACGTCGAGGAAGGTGCCGTCGGGCAACGCGATCGCGCCGACGCCGGCCGCCGTCGCGCCGGCCACCCGCTCGATGACCTCGCGCGCCCGCGAAACCTCCTGCGGCGTCGGCAGGAACGCGGCCCGGATCGTGGCGAGCTGGGCCGGGTGGATCGCGGTGCGGCCGCGGAAGCCGAGCGCGCGGCCGGCCCGGCACGACGCCGCGAGGCCGTCGAGGTCGCGGACGTTCGGGTACGCGGACATCGCGGGCGGCGCGAGCCGGGCCGCCCGCGCCGCGACGATCACGCGGCTGCGCGCCCACGTCAGCCCGGCGTCGTCGGCCACCCCGAGGTCCGAACGCAGGTCGGCCTCGCCGAGCCCGATCGACGCGATCCGCGGCGACGCCGTCGCGATCGCCAGGGCCCGTTCGACGCCGAGGGCGGACTCGATCAGCGGGTGCAGGGCCCGGCCCGGCAGCACGGCCTCGACCGCCAGGACCTCTTCGGGTGTCTCGACCTTCGGCAGCCGCACGCCGGCCGGCAGCGGCAGGCGCGCGACCGCCGCGAGGTCGGCGTCGTGCCACGGCGTGCTCGGGTGGTTGACGCGGACCTGCACCGGCCGCGTCACGTCGGCCAGCAGCTTCACGACGTTGTCCCGGGCCTCGTCCTTGCGGGCCGGGGCGACGGCGTCTTCGAGGTCGACGAGCACGACGTCGGCCGCCGAGGCGAGGGCCTTGGCGACCCGGTCCGGACGGTCGGCCGGGGTGTAGAGGTACGTCAGCGCCGGGCTCACACCGCACCCCGCTCGCGCAGTTCGGCGACCCGCTCGGCGGAGAACCCCAGCTCGGTCAGGACGGCGTCGGTGTCCGCGCCGTGCGGACGGCCGGTGAAGCCGATGACGCCGTCGTGACCGGACAGCCGGAACAGCGGCCCCTGCATCAGCATCGGGCCGAGGTCGGCGTCCTCGATCTCGTGGATCGTGCCGAGCGCCCGGAACTGCGGGTCTTCGACGATGTCGGCGGCGTCGTAGATCGGCGCGACCGCCGCCTGCGCCTCTTCGAACGCGGCCACGACGTCGTCGCGCGTGCGTTGACCGATCCACTTGCCGACGGCTTCGTCGAGCTCGTCGGCGTGCCGGGCCCGCTCGGCACCGCTGGCGAACCACGGCTCGTCGGCCAGGTCCGGGCGGCCGACCATCCGGACCACGCGCTCGGCGATCGACTGGGCCGAAGTGGACACCGCGACCCACTGGCCGTCGGCGGTCCGGTAGGTGTTGCGCGGCGCGTTGTTGATCGACCGGTTGCCGGTGCGCGGCTGGACGGTGCGCAGCTGGTCCCAGCGTGTGATCTGCGGGCCGAGCATGGCCAGCATCGGCTCGATGATCGCGGTGTCGACGACCTGGCCGCGCCCGGTGTTCGCGCGCGCGGCGAGCGCGACCATGATCGCGTACGCGGTGGCCAGCGACGCGATGCCGTCGGCGAGCCCGAACGGCGGCAGCGTCGGCGGCCCGTCCGGTTCCCCGGTGGTCGCCGCGAAGCCGCTCATCGCCTCGGCGAGCGTGCCGAAGCCGGGCCGCGAGCGGTAGGGGCCGAGCTGTCCGAAGCCGGTGACGCGGGCGAGGACGAGTTTCGGGTTCCAGCTCGCCAGTTCGTCGTAGCCGAGCCCCCAGCGTTCGAGGGTGCCCGGGCGGAAGTTCTCGATCACGACGTCGGCCGTGGTGGCGAGCGCGAGGAACACCTCGCGGCCGCCTTCGCTGCCGAGGTCGGCGGTGATCGTGCGCTTGTTGCGGCCCAGCGTCTTCCACCACAGGTTGACGCCGTCCTTCGCGGCGCCGTGGGTGCGCGACGGGTCGGGTTTGCGCGGGTGCTCGACCTTGATCACGTCGGCGCCCATGTCACCCAGGTGCATCGCGGCCATCGGGCCGGCGAAGAGCGTGGACGCGTCGACCACGCGCAGCCCGGCCAGCGCCCCGGCGGCGGGGTCCCGCGAGACGGTCACGACGGCACCTCCCACGCGCAGCGGAAGCCGACCGTCGCGCTGCGCGCGAGACCCAGGCCGGGCAGGAGGAGCTTCACGGTGTAGTCCGGGTCCTTGACCCCGCCTTCGACGTACCACTCGGAGCCTTCGGCGCGGTAGTCGCTGCCACCCTTGAGCATCACGAACCGCGTGCGGCCGTCGGAGTGTTCGCTCTCGGTCCAGTTCCACACGGCCGGGGTGCCGCGGCGGAGCCGGTCGCCCGCCAGCTGCCATTCGTCCTCGGTGGGCAGGCGGCCGCCGCGCCAGGCGCAGTACGCGCGGGCGTCGTCGAGGTCGACGTGGGTGACGGGCTCGTCCGGGGCGCCCTGCGGCGTCCAGTCGTGGCCGGTGGCGGCCGCGAACTCCGCGAACTGCGCGTTGGTCACTTCGGTGGCCGCCACCGCCACCGCGGTGGTCAGTTCGCCTTCGCGTTGCAGGGTGCGGGCGTCGTGCAGGCGCGGCGGAAGCGGTTTCCATTCGTCCACATAGGGCGCCCCCTGGTACATGCCGGTCTCGCGGGCGCGGTACCGGACGGTCAGCACATACGGTCCCTTGGGGACGGTCACGGCGTCATCGTCGGGCTCACCTGTTGTCCTTTGTGTACTCACTCGCCGCGCGATCCGGTGCGGGAACCGGGCATCCGGGTCGTGGGGCAACGGCGGGAGGTCCGGCAGCCACCCCTCGACGGCGGCGCCGATGCCGCGAGCCGGTACTCCGCCGAAGAGGTCCGTGCCGGGCAGCGGGCCGTGGTAGTCGGTGTCGCCGCGGTTGACGAGTGTCCACAGTGTCCGGCCGGCCAGCTCCCACTTGGACGCGTAGACACCGGCGGCCTCGTCCGGGAGCTCGGTGAGGGGCGTCCATTCGCCGTCGAGGAGCAGGTCTTTCGCCGCCCGCTGGAGCGTGACCATCCGGCGGACGGTCGCGGCGTCGCGCGGCGACCAGCCGACCCACACGCCGAAGACGACCTCCCAGACCATGACGCCGACGCCGTTCAGCCACGCGGACTGGAGTTCTTCGCTGTGGTCGCGGTGCCAGCGGCGGACGTGGTGCTGCATGTGCCGGCGCTCGTACCAGTGGGCGCGCAGGACGCCGGGCACGGGCGAGTCGGCGAAGAACTGGGCCCACGACGCCGGGTGGTCCTCGATGCGCTCGACCGGGAGCTTGGACTCGCCTTCGAGGACGATGCCGGGCCGGGCGGCTTCCAGGCGGTCGACGAAGTCCGGCTCGGCTTTCTTGAGCGTGTCGAGGAAGACGCCGTCCGCCTTCAGGTCCTTGACGAGGGCGGCCAGCTCGGTCAGGTCGTCGCCGCCGCGGCGGGTGCCGACGTCCCAGGGGTTGTAGTCGACGAAGACGTGCAGGCCCGCGTCGTGCAGGGTTTCGACGAGGTCGGTGAGCCCGGGGACGTCGCGGTAGAAGTCCCACTGGTTGCGGTCGTCGAGGCCGATGACCGGGTAGGCGTGCCAGAGCACGACGGCGTCGAGGCCGCCGAAGCGCTCGCGGGCGTCGGCGAGGAAGCGGTCCGGGGTGAACGCGCGGTCTTCGAAGGAGTAGAGGAGTTCGTCCCAGAGCCAGACCTGGGCGACGGCGTAGCAGGTCGCGGCCCAAGTCGATTGAGGACGGTCGTACGCCGCGCCGGTGTAGCCGTGGCGGCGTCGGGCATCCTCGCGCCACTCACGGAGTTTCGCACGCCACGCCGGACGGTCCGACGGGTCGGCGGGGGCGGCGAAGATCTTCGCGTCGTCGAGGTCGGCGAGCGGGCCGCGGACCTCGGTGGGCCGGTCGATCGGGCGCGGGACGAGCGGGTCGAACTGGTAGGTCATGACGTCCTCCCGGCGACCTCGGCGGCGGTGGGCACGGCGGCTTGGGCGCCGGGTTTCGTGACGGCGAGCGCGCCGGCGACCGTCGCCCTCGTCGCGGCCGCGGGAAGGTCTTCGCCCTGTGCGAGCGCGGCCGCGAGGACGCCGCAGAAGGTGTCGCCGGCCCCGGTGGTGTCGACGACGTCGACGCGGATGCCGGGGATCCGCACGGGTTCGCGGTCGCGGCGGAGCACCACGCAGCCTTCGCCGCCGAGGGTGACGACGACCGCGGGCACGCGCGCGAGCAGCTTTTCGGGTTCGCCGGCGAGATCGGCGGCCTCGTGTTCGTTGACGACGAGCAGGTCGAGGACCTCCCAGAGCGATCCGGGTAGCTCGCGGGCCGGTGCGGCGTTGAGGATCATGGTGGCCTCGGGCCGCTTGGCCGCGGCGGCGGCCGCGACGACGTCGAGAGGGATTTCGAGCTGGGCGAGCACGACATCGGCTTCGGCGATGCGGTCGGCTTGCGCCGGGCCGATCTTGACGTGGTCGTTCGCCCCGGGCGCGACGACGATGGCGTTCTCCCCGTCGGGAGCGACGGTGATGAAGGCGGTCCCGGTGGGCGCTTCGGCCCGTTCGACGAGGTCGGTCCGGACGCCGGCGCCGCCGAGGGAGACGAGGAGGAGATCGGCGCCTTCGTCCTCGCCGAGGGCGCCGACGAAGGTGGTGTCGGCACCGCCGGCCAAGGCGGCGGCGACGGCTTGGTTGGCGCCTTTGCCGCCGGGGCTACGGCGGAGATGGTGGCCGAGGATGGTTTCCCCGGCTTTGGGCGGCCTCGGGACATCGACGGCGAGGTCGACGTTGGCCGAGCCGACGACCACGACGCGCCCGGAGGCGGTGGGGTCGGGTACTGGGCGGCCGGTCATCGTCCACCCTCCGCCAGCGCCGCCGTGCGGGCCGCCAGCTCCGCGATCCGCCTCTCCCCGCCCGGCAGCGAGGTCGCGATCCGCCCGTCCAGGGGCTTGGCCCAGTACTCGTCCACGCCACCCAACGCGCCGACCACTCCGCCGACCGTCGCGGCCGCGGAGTCCGTGTCCCACCCCGCCGTCACCGCGATCGAGATACTCCGCCCGAAATCTCCCGCGCCCGCCGCGAGCGCGTACGCGATCACCGCCGCGTTGTTCAGCACGTGCACCCAATGCAGGTGCCCATAGGCCTCGTGCACCCGGTCGAGTCCACTCGCGACATCCCCCGACGAAGCCACCGAGCGTCCGAAATGGACCGCCTTCGCCAAGTCACAGCCGGCCGGGAGCACCGTCGAAGCCGCGTCGAGCACCTCGTCCACCGTGTCGCACACCATCGCCGCCGACGCCAGCGCCGCCGCCCACATCGCGCCGTACACGCCGTTGCGCGTGTGGCTCAGCCGCGCGTCCGTCCACGCCAGCCGGGCCGCCGAAACCACGTCGCCCGGGGACACCCAGCCGAACACGTCCGCCCGGATCAACGCGCCGATCCACTCGCGGAACGGGTTGTGGTGGGTCGCCGTGCCGGGACGCGCGTCCAGGAGGTTGCGGTACGCCGCGCGCTCCGCCGTGAACACCCGTCCGGCCGGCAGGTTGTCCAGCCACAGCTGACCGACGTCCTCCGTCGTGAACGCCCGGCCGTGCGCCTCCAGCAACGACAACGCCAGCATGGGGTAGTTGAGGTCGTCGTCCTCGGGCATCCCGTCGATGTTCTCTTCCAGCGACGTCGGCGCCGACCGGCGGTTCCACGGCCACCGCGCGGCGACGTCGGCCGGCAGCCCGGCCGCGGTGAACCACCGGTCGAGCGGCCACCGCCCGGTCGCCCGCAGGATCTCCTCGATGCCCTCGCGCGGGATCTTCTCCACGGGCTTGCCGAGCAGGCATCCGGCAGCCCGGCCGGTCCACGCGTCCAGCTCACGCCCCCGCGACCCGCGCGGCAGCGACGCCGCCGCGGGCAGCTCCAGCGCGTCCCACGAGGGATCGGCGGGAGGCGCGCCCAGCGAGTCCAGCAGTTCCCGCGCGAGAGAACGCAGTGCGGGCATGGCGGGACCCGCGCCGCTCACCGCCGGCACCGGCGAGCCGCCCGCCGCGATCCACCGCTCCCGCACCGCCGTGACGTCCGTGCCTTCGGCGGCGGACTGCACCAGCTCGTGCGGCAGCAGGTCCTCCGGCTGGGCCCAGGTCAGCCTCACGCCGTCGCCTCCAGGAACTCGGCCCGCGCCGCGGCCCGCTCCCGGTCGGCCTTCAGGATGTCCGCGGCCGCCGAGGCCAGCAGGTGCCCGGTCTCCCGCAGGTCCATCCGGCTGGCGTCGCCGATCTCGTCGACCCACTCGGCCGGCACGACCGCCGTCCCGCCGAGGCCGGCGCACACCGCGCCCGCCATCACGGCGATCGAGTCCGCGTCCCGGCCGTAGTTGACGGCGGCGAGCACCGCGCCCCGGAAGTCGCCCCGGTGCGCGAGCACGAACGCCAGCGCGGCCGGCAGCTCCTCGATGGACTTGGTCCGCGACGGGCGCCGCGCGTCCATCGACATCTCCCGGTAGTGCGGCCCGACCGAGTCGAACGGCGCGACGGTCTCGCGGACGAGAGCCGCCAACGCGCGTTCTTCCCCGTCGGTGGCCGGGGGAACGGACCGGCCACCGAACGTTTCCACGACCGCGCGCAGGGCTGCCGCGGTCCCGTCGTGGGCCACGTCCAGCGCGGCCCGGACGACGTCGTCGAGCGACGCGCCCGGGGCGACACTGGCCGCCACCATCGCGGCGAGCACGCCCGCCGCCTCCCGGCCGTAGCTGGACTGGTGCGCGCCGGTGAGGTCGATCGCCTCGGCGTAGGCCGCCCGCGGGTCGCCCGCGTTGACGACGCCCACCGGGGCGACGTACATCGCCGCGCCGCAGTTGACCACGTTGCCCACGCCGGCTTCGCGCGGATCGACGTGTCCATAGTGGAGTCTCGCGACGATCCACTTCTCGGCCAGGAAGACCCGCTGCAGCAGCAACGCGGTCGACTCCAGCTCCGGCACCCAGCGCGGCTCGCCGATCATCAGCGGCACCAGGTCCTCGGCCATCGCGTACGCGTCGAGGTGCGCGCGGCGCTTCGCGTACACCTCGACGAGCGCCCGCGTCATGAGCGTGTCGTCGGTGATGTGCCCGTCGCCCTTGTGGTACGGCGCGATCGGCCGCGCGGTCCGCCAGTCCGGGTACCACGGCCCGACGACACCGGTCACCCGGCCGCCGTGGCGCTCTTCGATCTGCTCCGGGGTCCACCCTTCGGTGGCGCCGCCGAGGGCGTCCCCGACGGCCGCACCGGTGATCACCGCGACGGCCCGGTCTTGAAGCCAGGTCACCAATCCGCTCCTGTCACTTGCTGACGCTCTTCCAGCCGTCCTCGAGCTGCTTCGCGAGGCCGCCGGCGTCGATCTTCTGCCCGAGGAACTGCTGGTACGCCGGGGTCGCGACGGTGTCCTTCCACTGCGCGTACTTGCCGGCGAACAGGTAGGGGGCCGAGGTCAGGTACTCCCCCGACGCGAGGATTTCCCGCCAGCCGTTCTTCCCGCCGAGCTTGGTGGTCAGCGCCTGCCGCGCGGACGTCGTCGGCGGGATCAGCGCGTCGGCCTCGTTGATCGCCGCGAGGTTTTCGGTGCTGGTGAAGAAGTCGACGAACTCGGCTGCCTCCTTGACGTGGCCCGAATCCTTGTTGACCGACAGCGTCTGCGGGTTGGCGGCCTGCGCCGGCCCGGCCGAGCCGGCCAGCGGCGGCAGCACGACCCAGTCGAAGCCCTTCGGCGCGTCCTTCGCGATGTTGGCGGCCTGGTACGAACCCTGCACGGTCATCGCGATCTGTCCCGCGTAGAACGGCGCGAGCGCCTTGGTGCCGGACTGGGTCAGCGTGACCGGGAGGATCGAGTGGTCCTGGTGCGCCATCGCGTCGACGAGCTGCGGCAGCGCCTGCTCGCCCGGGCCGACGCTGAGCTGCGCCTTGTCCCCGGTGCCTTCGAAGTACTTGCCGCCGAAGCCGGGGGCCAGCGCGACGAACGCCGCCGTCGGGCTCGACAGGCCCCAGCCGAGGCCGAACTTGCCGTCCTTCGTGGTCGCCTTCGCGATGTCGCGCAGCTGGTCCCAGGACATCGTGGCACCGGTCGGGATCGTGACGCCGGCCTGCTGCAGCTGAGTCTTGTTCGCGAAGACCACATAGGACTGCAGCTCGGTGGGGACGGCGATCACCTTGCCGTCGACCGTCACCGAGTCCAGGACGCCCTTCGGGATGTCCGCGCGCTTGGCCTCCGGCAGGTACTGCGAGAGGTCCGCGAGGTAGCCGTCGGTGGCGAAGGGCGCGATGCCGGCGGCTTCGTAGTGCACGATGTCCGGCGCGCTGCCCGCGTTGAACTGGGTGATCAGCTTGTCGTAGACGCCGTCCCAGCCCGCCTGGACGATCTTGACCTGCGTGTCCGGGTGGGCCTTGTTCCAGTCGCCGACGATCTTCTGCGTCGCGGCGATGGCGGCGGGCTGGTCCGAAAGGGACTGGAAGGTCAGGGTGACGGGCCCGTTCCCGCCGTCCCCGCTTCCGCCGCTCCCGCACGCGGTGAGCAGCAGGCCGGCCACCGTCAGTGCGGCGGCGGCGATCATGCGTCGTGTCTTCATCGACCGACCTTTCGAGTGTTCCTTGGTGGGTTCATCCCTTCACCGCCCCGGCCATCAGGCCGCTGGTGAGCTTCCGGCGCAGGATGCCGAAGAAGACGATGCTGGGGATGGCGGCGAGCACGGCGCCCGCGGCGAGCGGGCCGAGGGCGACCTTGCCCTCGCCGCCGACGAACATGTTGAGCGTGATGGGCAGGGTGTAGTTCTCCGGTGACTGCAACAGCACCAGCGCGAAGAAGAATTCGTTCCACGACGAGACGAAGCTGAACATCGCGGTCGCGACGACGCCGGGAGCGAGCAGCGGGAAGACGATCGAGCGCAGCACTGTCAGCCGGCTCGCGCCGTCCATCGCCCCGGCTTCCTCGAGCTCCACCGGGATCGCGGAGACGTAACCCTGCAGCATCCACAGGGCGAACGGCAGCATGTACGTCGTGTGCACGAGCGTCAGGCCGACGAGGTTGTCGGCCAAGCCGAGCGTCCGCAGGATCAGGAACAGCGGCAGGATGATCAGCACGACCGGGAACACCTGGCTGACCAGGATCCAGCCGACGCCGGCGGCGCGCACCTTCCCCTTGAGCCGCGCGAGGACGTAGGCCGCGGGCACGGCGACCACGACCGACAGCGCGGTCGAGGCGAGCGCGACGATCAGGCTGTTGGCCGCGGACCGGACCAGGCCCTGCTTGTTCAGCGCCTCGGTGTAGTTGTCCCAGTGCCACTCGCTCGGCAGCAGGCTGACCGTCAGCGAATTCAGCTCGCCCGACGACTTGACCGACGCGGAAATCAGCCACAGCAACGGAAAGCCGAGGAACAGGATGTAGAGCGCGAGGGCCACGTACTGGGCCGGGCGCACGAGAACCCGCATCAGCGCCCCTTCCCGGCGGTGCGGTCGTCGCGGAACTGCGACCGCAGGTAGACGGCGAGGATGAGCACGACCACGACGACGAGCACCAGGCCCATCGCGGCGGCGTAGCCGATCTCGCGGTTCTTGAAGGCTTCGAGGTAGATGAACAGCACCGGCACCATCGTCTTGCCGCCCGGTCCGCCCGCGGTGAGCACGTAGACCAGCGAGAACGAGTTGAAGTTCCAGATGAAGTTCAGCGACGTGATCGACGTGACGATCGGGCGCAGGCTCGGCCAGGTGACCGCGGTGAACCGCCGCCACGCGCCGGCACCGTCCACAGAGGCCGCTTCGTGCAGTTCGGCCGGGATCTGCTGCAGGCCGGCCAGGAGTGTCACGGTCGTCTGCGGCATGCCGACCCAGACGCCGACGACGATCACCGCGGGCAGCGCGACCGAGAAGTCGCCGAGCCAGTTGATGTCGTCGGGCAGGCCGACGCTGCCGAGGAAGGCGTTGAGCGGGCCGCCGTTGGCGGAGTAGATCATCTGCCACATGATCGCCACGACGACCGGCGGCATCGCCCACGGCACGAGCGCGAGCACCCGCGTCAAACCCTGCAGCCGCAGACCGGAGTTGAGCAGCAGCGCGAGGCCCATCGCGGCGGCCAGCTGCAGCAGCGTCACGCCGACGGTCCAGATCATGCCGATCCGCAGCGAATCCCAGAACAGGTCGTTGCCGACGAGCTTGGTGAAGTTGTCGACGCCGGCGAAGCCGTAGTCCGGGTGCCGCACGAGCCGCGCGTCGGTGAAGGCGAGGAAGATCCCGACGACCAGCGGGGCGACGCTGAGCACGAGGATCGGGATCAGCGACGGCAACACGAGCGCGATCGCTTCTCGCCGCCGCGTGCGGGCCAGCACGGGCTTCTTCTTCCCGGCCGGGGGCGCCGGGCGGGTCAGGGTCGCCGTCACGGCGCACCTCCGGTCGACTCGCGCACCATCAGCTCCGGGCCGACGGCGATCTGCTGCGCGGCGTCGTCCGGGTCGTCGGCGAGCCGGAGCATGATCCGGGCCGCGGCGCGCCCGCGTTCGGTCGAGCCGAGGGACACGCTGGTCAGGCTGGGCTGGAAGACCCGGCCGAGCTCGGTGTCGTCCATGCCGGTGATCGCAACGTCGCCGGGCACCGACAGGCCCTGTTCCCGCACGGCCCGGATGGCCCCGATGGCGAGCAGGTCGTTGGCGGCGACGAGCGCGTCGAGCCGGCCGCGGGCGAGCAGTTCGCGCGCGGCGTCGAGCCCGGCGGTGACGGTGAAGTCGGCGGCGACCTCCTGGTCGGTCCGCTCGAAGGCGATGGTTTCGGTGGCGGCGTCGAACCCGCGCTGGCGGGCGGCGCCGGGCGTGGTGTCGAGCGGCCCGTTGAGGAACCCGACCCGCCGTCGGCCGAGGTCGTGCAGGTGGCGGACGGCCGCGCCGATCCCGCCGGCGGAGTCCGTGGAGACGGAGCTGATGCCCCGGTCGTCCAGCGCCCGCCCGATGACGACAACGGGGACGGGGGCCTGCTGGATCTCTTCGATGAGCCGGTCGTCGGTGCGCAGCGGGCTGACGATCATGCCGTCGACGAAGCCGCTGTTGAGGCTGCGGACGAGCTCGGTGGTCGAGGTGGCGGTGTCCCCGGTGGACATGACGACGACCCGGTACCCGTGCGGCGCGAGGACTTCGTGGATGGCCCGCATCATTTCGACGTAGACGGGGTTCCCGATGTCGGCGACGGCAAAGGCGACCTGAAAGGTCTTCTTGAGCCGCAGCGACCGCCCGATGGCATCGACGCTGTAGCCGAGCGCGACGGCGGCAGCGCGAACGCGCTCGACCATGGCCGGACTGGCACCAGTGCCGTGCAGGGCGCGCGAGGTCGAGGCCAGGGAGACCCCGGCCCGCTCGGCGACCTGGAGCAGCGTGGCCCGTGTTGACGTCATCGGCTACCTCGGGGTGCGGTTTTGGAAACGTTTCCAGGTGCGGAAGACGGTGTTGGAAACGTTTCCAATCGGATTAATCCTGATACTGACACCGGGTCGACGCACGTGTCAACACGGCACGGAGAGCGCGCGGGTGATTACGCGGGACGGCCAGGGCGGCGGAAGCGTGGCACGGCCAGTCAACCGGCGCGGCCGAGCAGCAGCGCGGGGTGCACGACGCCGGACGGCCGGATACGTGGCAAGCCGGAGCGGCAGCGCGGGACGGGGTGCCCGGCTCGCGCGCGAAGTCGGCCTCCGGGAGGTTGCGCCGGCCGCTCCCCGGAGTCGTTCGCGGCGCCCTCTCCCGCATCCTGATACGGCTGGCCGCGATGACCGGTATGCCCCGATAGTGGTCGGGTGCTCACTTCCCGTGCCCCGCTCACCCTGCCCCGGGCCGAACGGAGCGAGACGCGAGTGTCCTATCGGGATGCGCTCGTGGCTCCCCTGCCCGGGTACCGGCCGCTGCTGCTGGACCTCGTCGTCCCGGCCGGGGGCGGGATTCACCCGGTCGTCGTCTACCTCTACGGCGGCGCGCCGGCGGCCGGGTCGCACAAGCACAGCCGGCTGGGCGATCGCGTCACGGACCGGTTGGTGGCGGCCGGGTTCGGCGTCGCGCGGGCTCAGTACCGGCACGGGCGGGAGGCCCCCTTCCCCGCTCAGGTTCACGACGTCAAAGCCGCGGTCCGCTGGGTTCGCCACCACGCCGCCGAACTGGAACTCGACGCCGGCCGCGTTGCGGCGTGGGGACATTCGGCGGGTGCCTACCTCGCCGCCATGCTCGCGGTGACCGCCGACGATCCCGGCTTCGAAGGAGACCTGGGCATCACCGGCCCGTCGAGCCGCGTCGGCGCGGCGATCGCGTGGAGCCCGCCGACGGACTTCACGCGCATCCCGCCCCCGGCGGCGGGCTCACTGCTGCACAGCAGCGGTCACGACCCCCACGACTGGCTCCCCGGCCCGACTGCGAGCCCGCTGCTGCACGCGTCGGCGACCGCGGCGCCGCTGTTGCTGGCCCACGGCACCGACGACGCCGGGATCCCGATCGCCCACAGCGAAGCACTGGTCGCCGCCTACTGGCGCGCCGGCGCCGACGCCGACTTGATCCGCCTGGACGGCGCGGGCCACTTCTACGGCGAGCGAAAGCTCGAGCAGGTGACCGACGCGGGAATCGCGTTCCTGCGCAACCACCTGAGCGGTTCCGGCTAGCCGACGACGTCGATCTCGAACGCCTCCGCGGCGCTGTACTCGAGGTCGGCCCACACCGCGCCCGGCAGGGCGAAGCGGCGGTGGGACGTCAGCCGGTCGTCGTAGTTCGGGTCGGTCTTCGGGTTGTGGCCCACTCCCGTCTTGTCGGAGCCCCACGCGAAGATGTTGCCGACCCACATCGGCTTCGACACGCCGTCCCGGTTGATCCGGGGGCGGACGACGATGGCGGCGCCGGCGCTGCCGGACAGGTTGAGCCGCACGGTGTTCTGCCCGGCGTTGGGCGGGGTGACGGTGATGCGTTCCATGAGCTCCACTTCCGGTTCGGTGGTCAGCGACGCCGGCGAGTCCACGCCGGGCCAGTAGTCCGCGACGACGGAGACGTCGATGCCGGGCGCGACGTCGAGCAGGTACTGCGCGGCGATCGCGCCGGCGGGGATTTCGGCTTTGCCGGTGGCGGTGGCGATCCAGTACAGCGGCGGCTCGACGCCCTGGTTCGCGAACGCCGCCTTGACCTTCGGCCAGGTCGACCGGTTGCAGTAGATGACCGGGTGCGCGAACCCGGACTTGCGCCGCATCCGGGCCCAGCCCGGCGCCTCGGCGGGCGTGGCGTCGCCCGGCTCGACGTCGAGGACGTGCCCGTCGTTGGTCGACGCCTTCTTGACGATCCGCACCTTCAGCGCGTCCGGGAACATGTCCCAGTCCGCGGCGCTCCACGGCGCGAGCTTGATCCGGTCGATGTACCCGGCCACGAGCGCGGGCCGCCGGTCCTTCTTCAAGATGTTTCGCGCGGTGACCGCGTCGTACATTATACGCATCGGATCGCCTCGGAATCGTGGATCGGCGAATATCGGCGTATTCAGGATGACGGAAAACGGAAAACGGCGCCAGGGCGAATGGGGCGCCTTTTCGGGCAGGATCTGCTTGCCCGAAAAGGCTTTTTGGCCGGGCGGCCGATCCGGAAACAACCGGACCGGCCATCCTGTCCGCTCATTCCTCCCGCAGATTCTCCAGGCTCGTCGTGCGCCACAACGCGGGCAGTGTCAGCGCGGTTACGAGCAGTACCGCCGCAATAGCCGTCGCCGTCAGAATCGCGATGGCCGGCCCGTCGACGACCATCGGCCGGTGCACCACGAGGGCCAAAACCAGCCAGTCGAGGGCGAGCCCGACCGGCACGGCGACGGCCACCGCGACCGCCACCGGGATCGCCAGCTGCCACACCAGCGACCGCGCCAGCACCCCGCGTCCGACACCGTTCGCCATCAGCGCGGCGAGGCTGCGGCGCCGTTCGCGCAGCTGTTCCCACGCGGCGACGAGCAGGCTGCCCGCGACGAACAGCAGCACCAGCACCGAGCCGACCGACAACGCGCGGGTGATGAGCGCGTACGTGCCGTCGTGCTCGGTGCCGAGCGAGTACACGGTTCCGTTCCAGCCCACCGTGTTGCGGACGCGCTCGACCAGGTCCGGGTCGGCGGTGGGGACGTCCGCGTCCACGGCCAGCCCGACACCGGTCGCGGTCGCCAGGGCGGCCGGGGTGACGAGCAGCGCCGCCGTCTCGCCGTCGGCCCCGGCGGTGCGGTGGAGCGCCGGGACCGTCCACTGTGGAACTTTCCGCGGATCCGCGCCGGCCCGGAAGAACCACACGCGCTCGCCGGCCGCGGGTTGGTAGTGCCCGGCCCCGGTGGCGTAGACGTCGCCGTCGCGGCAGTCTGCGAGCCCGGCCCGGGTACGCAGGTCCGCGCACGTCCCGACGGCGATCGAGGCCCGCTCCCCCGCGGCGTTTTCGATCAGGCCGCGAGCGCGCAACGGCGCGTCGCGCTGCCCCGGCAGCGCGCGGAAGGCGGCGGTGAACGCCTGGGCGTCGGCGTAGCTGGTGGCGGAGTAGTTCGCGAGCACCTTGACCTCTTGCGGCGCGGGCCGGTCGCTCTCGGTGCGTGCGTAGACCCCTTGCAGCGCAATGGATCCGGCCAGCACGACGGCGACGCCGCTGACCAGGCGAGCGGCGGTCGCGCTGTCCAGCTGGAGCCGGCGGACGGCCAGCAGCCAGGCCGGCGACCCGCCGCGCAGCAGGCCGGCGACCCGCTCGACGATCCACGGCAGCACGAGCGGCACGGCGGAGAGGATGAGGACGATGCCCGCGATGACGCCGGGGCTTTCGGCGCCGTCGGCATCCGTGAACAGCAGCGCCCAGCCGGCGGCCGCGGGCAGGAGGCGCCACCAGAGCCGGCGCCGGACCCGCGTCCCGCGCCGGACGACGCCGAGTGGCTCGATGACGACCATCCGCAGCGCGAACACCGCCGCCGCGCAGGCGAGCACCGGCAGCACCAGCAGGGCCGGGACGCCGAGCCGCCAGTCGGGGACGACGTCGGTGCCGAAGAGACCGCCGCGGAAGGCGGTCACGGTGATCCGCGGGACGAGCACGCGAACGAGCTGGAACAGCGCCAGCCCGGCGAGCAGGCCGGCGAACGAGCCGAGCAGGGCCTCGCCGGCCGCGATCCGGTGCACCTGCCCGCGGTCGGCGCCGATCAGGCGCAGCGCGGCGAGCCGCCGGTCCCGGGCCGCCGCGGCGAGCCGGGTGCTGGTGACGACGAAGACGAACACCGGGACGAGGCAGGTGGTCGCGCCGACCACGACGAGCAGCAGTTCGAGCGAGGTGAGGGCACGCCGGTGCGGCTCCGCGCCGAACCGGCTCACCGGCTCGGCGTCGGGCAGCTGGGCGACGGTGGCCGAGCCGACGTAGAAGTAGAGCTCGTGCGGGCCGGTCAGCCCGGCGTCGCCGATGGTGCCGACGACGTGCTGGGGGAACCGCGGGCGCAGCAGTTCGCCTTCCGGCGACCGCAGGAGGTCCACCAGCGCCGGGGACAGGACGGCTTCCCCGGGACCGGGCAGCCGGTCGACGCCGGGCGCGGCGGGCTGGTGCGGTCCGGTGGGCTGCACCAGGTAGCCGCTCAGGCCGCGGCCGCGGTATTCGTCGGCGCGGCCGAGGGTGTAGACGGGGTCGACGCCGGGAGAGGTGGCGGCGAGGTCGAGCGCGCGGCCGGCGGCCCGGTCGTCCCGGGCGGCGATGAGGTGGGGGACGGAGGTGGCGGTGAGCAGGACGACCACGCCGAAGCCGACCCCGGCGGCGGTGAGGACGAGGCGCACGAGGGCGGTGCGCGCACCACCGCCGCCGAGGGCGAGGCGCATGCCGAGGAGGAGATCGGCGGTCCAGCGGCGGATCACCGGGCCACCGCCAAGGGGCTGCCGCCGCACGCGGCCGCGCGGCGTTCGGGCGAGGCCACGGCGACCGCCGGACCTGGTACCCGGGCCTGGTCGCCACACGAGGCGATCTTGCGAGCCGCAAGGCGCGAGTTCATCCGGCCGGCACGAGCAGCGGTCTCGCGATCGGAGCGCGGGGCGGACCCGGGCACGCGACGGGCCACGACGGTTGCCGGGCCTCGCCGCGGAGACCGACCGCCGCCGGACTTTCGCGACGCCAGCCCCGCGCCCCGCCCGGCGCTCAGCGATCCCGTCACCGGATCACCTCCAGCTCGCGGGTCCGCCCGTCGCGGACCACGACCTCGCGATCCGAGTACGCCGCCACACGGGGTTCGTGCGTCACCAGGACCACTGCCGTCCCGCGCTCTCGGGCCACCGTTGTCAGCAGCTGCATCACCTGCTCGCCGTTCAGCGAATCGAGCGCGCCCGTCGGCTCGTCGGCGAACACCACCCGGGGGCTCGTCACCAGCGCCCGGGCCACCGCGACCCGCTGGCCCTGCCCGCCCGACACCTCGCCCGGGCGGCGCCCGGCGATGTCGGCCAGCCCCAGCTCCGCCAGCATCTCCCGCGCCCGCTTGGCGGACGCCCGGCCGCGCTCGCCGTTCAAGCGCAGGGGCAGTGCCACGTTCTCCAGGCACGTCAGCTCCGGAACGAGCTGGCCGAACTGGAACACGAAGCCGAAGTCGGTGCGGCGCAACGCCGATCGCGCGCGGTCCGTCAGCACCGCGAGGTCCTCGCCCTGGTAGCGGACCGTGCCGTCGTCCGGCCGGACGATTCCGGCCAGGCAGTGCAGCAGCGTCGACTTGCCCGCCCCCGACGGGCCCATCAGCGCCACGACCTCGCCCGCGCACACCCGCAGGCTCGCCGCCGTCAACGCGTCCGTGGGCCCGTACGCCTTCCGGACGCCGGCCGCCTCCAGCAGCACGGTGCTCACGCGATCTCCTCCGCCAGCCGGTCGAGCCGGGCCGTGGTCAGCTCCAGCCAGCGGAGGTCGGCCTCCAGGTGGAACAGCGCGTGGTCGCAGACCAGCTGGTCGACGAGGTCGCCGCCGGTCTTGCGACGGGTCAGCTCGCGCATCGCGTCGAGGTGGGCCGTGCGCTGGACGTCGAGGACGTCGGCGGCCGGCCGCCCGGACAGCAGCGCGAGCACCACCTTCGTGTAGAGCGTGTTCTGCAGGTACGCCTCGGGTTTCTCCGGGGTCGCCAGCCACGTGCCGACGTCGGCGACCCCGGCCTCGGTGATCGCGTACCGCTTCCGCTCCGGCCCGCCGCCCGCCTCGGTGCCGTCGGCCTCCACGAGCCCCTGCTTCAGCAGCCGGGCCAGGGTCGAATAGACCTGGCCGTAGTGGACGCGCCGGTCGTGGCCGAACCGGTCGTCGTAGGCGCGCTTCAGGTCGTAGCCGTGGCGCGGCCCGTTCTCCAGCAACCCGAGCAGGGTGTGTCCGATCGACATGTACCGAACTGTACACGAGGTGTATAGCCGGAGTGCATAGTGCTCACCCGATCAGGGTGCGCAGCGGCGTCACGGGCCGTCCGAGCAGGTCTTCGAGGTCCGGAGAAGTGACAGCGAACTCGCCCCGGCGGGCGGCGCGGAACATGCCGAGCAGCAGCGTGGCCCGGTCCGCCGGGACGCCGTGCGCGACCAGGCCGGCCACCCACTCCTCGTCCTCGGCGACCACCCGGCGGATCGTGCGCCCGGTGACCTCGCCCAGCAGGTCCGCGACGTCGGCGAGGTCGTGCGCGACCGGCGCGGTCAACGGCGGCGTCGGGCCGTCGAACCGGCCCTCGTCCGCCAGGATGACCGCCGCGACCTCCGCGAGATCGGCGTGCGCGGTCCACGACACGGGCCCGTCCGCGGGCGCGACCAGCTCCCCGGTTTCCCGCGCCCGGCCGATCAGCAGCGGAACGGTGCTCGCGTAGAAACCGTTGCGCAGCGCGGTGTACACCCCCGCGGCCAGGTGCCGCTCGGTCGCCGCGTGGTCGGGCATCGGCGCGAACAGCGAGTCTTCGGCCGCCGCTTGGTGACTCGTGTAGAGGACGCGCTTGGCACCCGCGTCCCGCGCGGCGTCGATCGCCGCGGCATGACGGCGAACGGCCGTCTCCCCCGTTTCGTCCGTCGAGACGACGAGGACCTGCGAAGCGCCTTCGAACGCGTGAGCCAGCGACTCCGGATCGGCGAAGTCGCCGCGCCGGACCCGCACGCCGCGTTCGGCGAGGCCGGCGGCCCGGCCGGGCTCTCGCACGCTGACGCCGACTTGGTCGGCCGGCACGCGCCGAAGCAGTTCCTCGACGACCTGCGAGCCCAGCTTGCCGGTTCCCCCGGTGATCACGATCATGGTCAGCTCCTCGAGTTGGTTACCGATGATACTAACCACGTTAGTACCACTGATAGCAAGTGTGAGTTACCATCGAAACCATGACGAAAGACCGGAGTGAGACGCGGATCCACCTCCTCGAGACCGCCGCGCGGCTCCTGCACGACAAAGGCGCGGCCGCGCTCACCATCCGCGCGGTCGCCCAGGCCGCCGGCCTGCAGGCCCCCGCGCTCTACCGGTTCTTCGAGGACAAGGACGCGCTGCTCGACGCCGTCGCCGAGCACGTCTTCGCCGCCTACGTCAGCACGAAGACCGCCGACGAGGACGGCGACCCGGTCGACGACCTCCGGGCGGGCTGGCTCGCGCACATCGGCTTCGGCCTGGCCAATCCGGCCCTGTTCGGCCTGCTCGTGACGCCGGGCCGGACGTCCCCGGCGGCCGAGGCCGGCCTCGCGGTCCTGCGTGCCCGGGTGCACCGGGTCGCGGAGACCGGCCGGCTCCGCGTCCCCGAAGCCCTCGCGGTCGAGCTGATCCACGCCGCGGGCACCGGCGCCGTGCTCACCCTGCTCACGCGGCCTGCCGACGGCCTCGCCGACGCCCTGTACGAGGCCGTCGCGGCCCGGATCCTGACCGACGCGCCGGCCCCGTCCGCCGGCCCGCCGGAGCTGCCGATGCTCACCGGCGCCGAGCGCGCACTGCTCCGGGAGTGGCTCGACCGCGGCTGAGCGGTTCGTGTGCATTTTCCGTCTCGATGTAACAACTATCGGACTTCCGGCGCCATAGGGGACGGTCCGGTCCCCGCGCACCAGGAGTCCGCATGATGCCTTTCCCGTTCCCCCGAAGATCGCGCCGCACGCTGGCCGCGGCGGTCGTCGTGCCGGTCACCGCGGCGTTGGCGGTGGCCCTCGCGCCACCCGCCGCCGCCGTTCCCACCGGCTTCGCCGACACCGTCGCGATCGGCGGCCTGACCTCGCCGACCGCCGCGGCGTTCGCGCCCGACGGCCGGGTGTTCGTGGCCGAGAAGAGCGGCCTGGTCAAGGTCTTCGACTCCCTCGCCGACCCGACGGCGACGGTGTTCGCCGACCTGCGGACGCCGACCCAGGACTTCTGGGATCGCGGCCTGCTCGGCCTCGCCGTCGACCCCGCGTTCCCCGCGCGGCCGTACGTCTACGTCTCCTACACGCTCGACGCCGCACCCGGCGGCACTGCGCCGCGGTGGGGCGACACGTGCCCGACCCCGCCGGGCGCGACCGACCAGGGCTGCGTCGTCACCGGCCGGGTCTCCCGGCTCACCATGGGCCCGGACGGCACCGCCGCCAACGAGAAACCCCTGGTCACCGGCTGGTGCCAGCAGTTCCCGAGCCACTCGGTGGGCGCGCTGGCCTTCGGGCCGGACGGCGCGCTGTACGCGGGCGGCGGCGACGGCGCCAGCTTCAACTACGCCGACTACGGCCAGACCGGCAACCCCTGCGCCGACCCGCCGTCCCCCGCCGGGACGAACCTCGCCCCGCCCAACGCCGAGGGCGGCGCGCTGCGGTCGCAGTCCCCCGCCGCGCGGCCGGGCAGCCCGTGCTCCTCAACGGCACGCTGCTGCGCATCGACCCCGACACCGGCGACGGCCTGCCCGGCAACCCCTTCGCGAGCAGCTCCGACGCCAACGCCCGCCGCGTGATCGCCTACGGCGCCCGCAACCAGTTCCGGTTCGGGTTCCGGCCGGGGACCGGCGAGCTGTGGGCCGGCGACGTCGGCTGGAACACCTGGGAGGAGATCAACCGCGTCCCGAACGCCGGGGACGCGGTGGCCGAGAACTTCGGCTGGCCGTGCTTCGAAGGCACCGCGCGCCAAGCCGGCTACGACGGCGCCAACCTGGACCGCTGCGAATCCCTGTACACCGCCGGCGGGCAGACCGCGCCGTTCTACGCCTACAACCACAACGCCAAGGTCGTCGCGGGCGACCCGTGCCCGACCGGCGGCTCGTCGATCAGCGGGATCGCCTTCGAGTCGGGCAGCAACTACCCCGCCGCGTACGCCGGCGCGCTGTTCTTCGCCGACTCGTCGCGCGGGTGCATCTGGGCGATGCAGACGGCGAACGGCCAGCCCAGCCCGAGCCGCCTGGTGCCGTTCGTGACCGGCGCGAGCACGCCGGTGCAGGTGCTCACCGGACCCGGCGGCGACCTCTTCTACGTCGCGCTGGGCAGCGGCGAGCTGCGGCGCGTGACCTACCCGGGCGGCACCAACCGGCCGCCGGTCGCCGCGGCCACGGCGACGCCGTCGAGCGGTCCGGCCCCGCTGACCGTGCACTTCGACGGCACCGGATCCACCGATCCGGACGCCGGGGACGTGCTGTCCTACGCCTGGGACCTCGACGCCGACGGCGCGTACGACGACTCCTCGGCCGCCCAGCCCACGTGGACCTACACCGCGGCGGCCGCGGTCGACGCCGGGCTGCGGGTGACCGACTCCCACGGCGCGACCGCGACCACGACGGTCCGCGTGACCGTCGGGACCCCGGCCGGGCTCGACCCGGTCCCGGTCATCGACACGCCCGCCGCGGCGCTGACCTGGTCGGTGGGCCAGACCATCGCGTTCTCCGGCCGCGCGATCGACGCCCAGGACGGCGACCTGCCGCCTTCGGCGCTGTCGTGGCGGCTCGCGATCCGACACTGCGCGGCCAACGGCACCTGCCACACGCACAACGTCCAGGACTTCCCGGGCGTCGCGGCGGGCACGTTCGTCGCCCCGGACCACGAGTACCCGTCGTACCTGCAGCTCACGGTGACGGCGACGGACTCGACGGGCCGCACCGGGTCCAAGACGATCGACCTGCAGCCGAAGACGGTCACGCTGAACTTCACGTCCAGCCCCAACCAGGCGCTGCTGACGGTGGGCGGGACGCAGCAGCGGACACCGTTCTCCCGGACGGTGATCGCCGGTTCGACGAATTCGATCAGCGCGGACAGCCCGCAGAACCTGCCGCCGCTCAACCTCAAGTACGCCTTCTCGAGCTGGGCGCACGGCGGGGCGCGGACGCAGAACATCGTCGCGCCGTCGACTTCCGCGACCTACCAGGCGAAGTACCGGCTCTGCTGGCTGCTGCAGCCCTGCTGAGCGGTCGACCCGGCCCCGTCGCGGGGCCGGGTCAGCCCTCGGGCTCCTTCGTCTTCTCCGCCTTCTTCGACTCTTTCGCGGCCGACTTCGAAGCCTGCTTCGACTCCTTCGCAGCCGACTTCGAAGCCTGCTTCGCCTCTTTCGCCGCCTGCTTGTCGTCGGTGACCGAACCGTCGGATCCGGTCGTTTCGGCCGATCCGCCGGCCGCCTCCGCGGACGACTCCGCCGTGGGCGGCACCGACGTGAGCTGCGCCCCGGAGGTGGTCCCCCGGTCGCCGCCGGCCGGTACGCCCGCCGCGGGCCGGCCCGGAACCGGTTGCGTCGTCGTGCCTTCCGCGCGGGGAGCCGACGACGACGGCGGCGCGACGTCGGACGTGCTGGCGCCGATGGTCACCGTGGTCACCAGCGCCGCGCTCGCGGCGGCCACCTTCGCCGCGGTGGCCCACGAAAGGACGGACGCGCCGGTGCCGGCGGCGGCGCCCGACGACGCACCGGTCGCGGTCGCGGTCAGCCAGTGCGTCACGACCGGGATGCCGAGGATGAGCGGGGCGACGGTCGCGGGCAGCTCGGCGTTGAGCTCTTTGAGGCCGGTGGCGAGCTTCCGGCAGTCCGCGCAGCGGTCCAGGTGGCTGGCGATCCGGTGGCCCTTGTGGTCGCCGACGCCGTCACGCACCCACCGCGCGAGCTGGCCGGAGATGACCCGGCAGTTGCGGCGCCGGGCCTCGGGGACGTGCTGGTCCAGGTAGGCCTGCCGCAAGCCTTCGCGGGCGCGGTAGGCCAGCGCGGCGACGCTGTTGGGCGTCATGCCGAGGTCTTCGGCGATCCGGGAGGGCGACTCGCCCTCGATTTCGGTGCGCCACAGCACGGTCCGCCACCGCTCCGGCAGGCTCGCGAACGCGCCCGCGGCGACGCTGCCGTGCAGCCGGCTGTCCACGGGCTCGTCGCTGCCCTCACTCGGCAGGACGTCCGGGACCTCGGCGACCAGCGACACCGCGGAATCGCGCCGGCGCCAGCTGATCATCGTGTTCCGGATCGTCGTCAGCAGGTAGGGCCGGAATTCTTCGTCCGGGCCCTCGCCGGCACGCAGGATCCGCAGTACGCGGGTGAACCCTTCGGCGATGAGGTCGTCCCGCTCCGCTTCGCCGGACGCGATCGCGGCCGCCACCCGGCGGGCCGCGACCAGGTGCCGGTCGTAGAGCCGGCCGTACGCGGCGAGATCCCCGTTGCGCACCGCCTGGATCAAGACCGCGTCGCTCGGGACGTCCGTCGTCCCGGCCACCGCCGGTGCCACCTCGGTCACCCACACCCCCTCGCCCGTGCGCTTGCACGTGCAGAACGTCCCGCGATAGTCGTCCAACGAGAGGCCCGGCGCAAGGTTTTGGCGCCGAAAGCCCATTTTCTTCCGCGGTGAGTGTCCCGCACCCCCGTCTTGTCAGGTGACTGAGCACTCCGGCGCCGGTTCGTCCCGGCCCGCTCGCCCATCGTTGCCCCGGCGCCGCCGCCCCGGTAGAGACGAAGGGCGGTGGCCACCGCATCCTCGTCCACTGTGGACGGTCGTCGTCCACCACCAGGAGGGTCTCCGAAATGCGCAGAGCCGTCTGCCTGCTGCTGGCCTTGCTCCTCCCCGCCGTCGTCGCTACCGGCGTGGCCGCGGCCGCTCCCGCGCCCACCGTCACGCCGGTGCCCGCGAACGCCGGCAAGGGCTGGCCGGTCAGCGGCGCCCAAGGCGTCCTCGACCTCGCCGCCCGCGGGTACGTCGAACAGGAATACCTGCTGTCCGGGCAGGCCGACACCTACGCGCAGGACGGCCTGTGGACCGACGACGGCCGATGGGCAACGCACGTCGCCACCACCGGAAACCCGTACACCACGCGGATGGTCGTCGTGCGGCCGGACAACCCGGCGCGGTTCAACGGCACGGTGGTGATCGAGTGGCTGAACGTCAGCTTCGGCGTCGACATCCCGGTCGACTTCTCCCAGTCGTACGAGCACTTCGTCCGCGAGGGCTACACGTACATCGGTGTGACGACGCAGAAAGCCGGGGCCGACAAGCTGAAGAGCCTCGACCCGGCCCGGTACGCCGCCGTGGACCTCAGCTCCGACGCGCTCTCCTACGACGTGTTTTCGCAGGCCGCACAGGCGGTCCGGACGCATCCGGAACTGCTCGGCGGCCGCGGCCCGGCGGTCGTCCTCGGCACCGGGCACTCGCAGTCCGCGTTGCGCCTGACCACCTATGCGAACGCTGTTCAACCAGTGCGCGGGGCCTACGACGGCCTGATGATCCACGGCCGGGCGGCCCTCGCGGCCCCGATCGGCGACGGCGTCCTCGGCCCGCTGTCCGCGCACATCCGCACCGACTTGACCGTGCCGGTGTTCGTGCTGCAGTCGGAGACCGACGTCGTCGCCTCGAACTCCGTCCGGCAGGACACCGCGCGGGTCCGCACCTGGGAGGTCGCCGGCACGGCGCACGCCGACCAGTACGGGCTCGATCTCTACAACGCGGCCAACGCCCGGGACCGGTCGATCAACGACGGCGCGCCCACGACCTGCGACAAACCCGTGAACAGCATGACGTTCCGGTACTCGGAGAACGCGGCGTTCGCGCACCTCGACCGCTGGGCCCGCGGCGGCGCGGCCCCGCCGGTGGCACCGCCGATTTCGTTGCTGCTGGGCCTGTTCATCGTTCGTGACGGCGACCAGAACGCGGTGGGCGGCATCCGCCTGCCCGACTTCGACGCCCCGGTCGCCGCCTACTCCCCCAACAACAGCGGCGGCAACGTGCCGGGGGCGTGCCTGTTGCTCGGGACGACGACACCGTTGGCGGCGGCCCGGATCCGGCAGCTCTACCCGGATCACGCCGCGTACGTCGCGAAGTTCACCGCCGCGGCGGATCGGGCGCTGCGGGCCGGGTACCTGCTCCCGGCCGACCGCGACGAAGCCGTGGCCCGCGCGCGGACGGCGCCGATCCCGTGACCCGCCCTTGCGTCAAGGCGGCCCAGGGCCTAGAACTATAACGTGTTCTAGTTCGACGGCGGGGAAGGGACTCCGATGGACGAGCAGGCGATGCGGTATCCGAACCACCTCGGGCATCTGGTCGTCTCCGCCCTGAAGCGCCACCGGGACGCGCCGGTGATGGTGCTGGGCGAGACCACGATGACCGGGGCCGGGACCGCCGCCCAGGTCAGCCAGTACGCCCAGGCCTTCGAGGAGCTCGGGGCCGGCACGGGCGCGGCGGTGGCACTGCTGTCGCTGAACCGCCCCGAGGTCCTGCTGATCATCGCGGCCGGCCAGCTGCAGGGCTCGCGGCGGACGGCGCTGCACCCGCTGGGCTCGCTCGACGACCACGCCTACATCCTCGGTGACGCGGGCATCACCACGCTGATCATCGACCCGGTGCCGATGTTCGTCGAGCGGGCGCTCGGGCTGCTCGAGAAGGTCCCCGGCCTGATGCGGGTGCTCACCATCGGGCCGGTGCCCGAGCCGCTGGCCCACGTCGGGCACGACCTCACCGCGGCCGCCGCGAAGTTCGAGCCCGGCCCGCTCGAACCCGCCGCCCTGCCGCCGGACCAGGTCGTCTCCATCACCTACACCGGCGGGACGACCGGCAAGCCCAAGGGTGTCATGGGCACCGCGCAGGCGATGGCCACGATGACGCAGATCCAGCTCGCCGAGTGGGAGTGGCCGGAGGCGCCGAAGTTCCTCATCTGCACACCGCTTTCCCACGCCGGCGCGGCGTTCTTCGCGCCGACGCTGCTGAAGGGCGGCTCACTCGTCGTCGTGCCGAAGTTCGATCCCGCCGACGTCCTGCGGATCATCGAGGAGGAGCGGATCACGGCCACCATGCTGGTGCCGACGATGCTCTACGCCCTGATGGACCACCCCGACTCGCGCACGCGCGACCTGTCGTCGCTGCAGACGGTGTACTACGGCGCCGCGTCGATCAACCCGGTGCGGCTGCGCGAGGCGATCGACCGGTTCGGGCCGATCTTCGCGCAGTACTACGGCCAGTCCGAGGCGCCGATGGCGATCAGCTACCTCGCCAAGGGCGACCACGACGACGCGCGGCTGTCCTCGTGCGGGCGCCCGTCGGCGTTCCTGCGCACGGCGTTGCTCGACGCCGACGGCAACCCGGTCGCCCCCGGCGAGCCCGGCGAGATCTGCGTGGCCGGCCCGCTGCTGGCGGGCGGCTACTGGAACCTGCCCGAGGTGACGGCCGAGACGTTCCGCGACGGCTGGCTGCACACCGGCGACGTCGCCCGCGAGGACGAGGACGGCTTCTGGTTCATCGTCGACCGCGTCAAGGACATGATCGTCACGGGCGGGTTCAACGTGTTCCCCCGCGAGGTCGAGGACGTGGTGGCCGAGCACCCGGCGATCGCGCAGGTCGGCGTGATCGGCACCCCGGACGAGAAGTGGGGCGAAGCGGTGACCGCGGTGGTGGTCCTGCGCCCGGACGCGGCCGCCGACGACGCGGCGATCGAGAAGCTGACGGGTGAGATCCAGGCGTCGGTGCGGGAGCGGAAGGGCCCGGTGCACGTGCCGAAGCAGGTGATCATCGCCGGGTCGCTGCCGATGACCGGGCTCGGGAAGCCGGACAAGAAGGCGCTGCGGGCGACGTACGAGCCCCGGCGAGCGAGCGTGTAGGGCGTTATACGGCGGTGGCCGCCGTGAGCTTGCCGGGGTTCATCATCCAGAGCGCCTGGTCGATGCCTTCGGCCGAGGCGGTCACCATCAGCGCCGCGAACAGCTCCGCCAATGTCGACAAGTCACCTTTAGACGGCCGCGTCACCGAGACCGGTGTCCGCCATCTGTGTTTTTCCCTTCCGACGTCGGCTACCTCCGTGCGAAGGTCGCGCACGAGCAGCTGATCACCGAATCGGGGCTGCCGTTCTCGATCGTGCACGCGACGCAGCTCTTCGAGTTCGTGGAGACCAAGCTGGCCGACTGGCCGGCGCGGTCGTGACACGGCCGCACGGGTGGCCGTCGCGCCACCCGTGCGGCCCGCGCGCTAGACGCCGTCGTGGTCCGGGTCGGCGTTGAGCACGATGCAGCCGACGTACCCGTCGCGTGCCTTCGTGACCTTCAGCAGCATGCTCGGCTGGTAGATGGAGTCGTTGTCGTTGAACGTGTCCCGCCCGGTGCGCTGCGCGTACGGCTGGGTCGCCAGCACCTCGGTGTTCAGCGCTTCATCGAACATCAGCTGCGTGGTGAGCGTCTTTTCGTTGCCCACGTGGACCATCACGTGGACGTGGACCGTGCGGCCGCGGTACCAGCCCGGCCAGATCGTGGTGAACTCGACGGTCCCGCGCTGGTTGGTGACCTGGGCGCCGCGCAGGTAGCGCTTGTCGTCGGTCGGCTCCAGGTCCTGGTCGCCGCCGGGCGGCGGGCCGCCGGTGGGCGGGGTCCCGGTCGGCGGCGGTCCGGTCGGCGGGGTGCCACCGCCACCGGACGCCGCCTCCGCGCCGGAGTACAGGCCGCCCGCGTCGCAGTGCCAGATCTCGACGACGGCGTGCGGGATCGGCTTGCACGTCTCGCTGTCCTGCACCTGCAGGGCGAGCCTCAGCTTCGCGCCCTGCTTGTCCTCGCGGACGTCGCTGCGGATCTTGTCCGCGTCGAAGTAGTACGGGCCCTGGGTGGTGGTGGCGGTGAGGGTGCACGTCCGCGCGCCGGTGAACAACGCGGTGAGGTCCGCGTCGGTGACCGCCTGCAGGGCGACCGTTTCGCCGGTGGAGGTGGTGACGGGACTCTTGCCCGCGCACGCCGTGACCAGCGCGCCCAGGCCGACCGAGCTCACCCCGGCGAGCAGCCGGCGCCGGCTCACCCGTTGTCCTTCGTGGTCGTGTTCCATGCGTGTCCTTCCACGGTCGGTTCGGGGGTAAAGGCCGGTTGACGGGGACCTGAGCCGGCCTTGACCCAAGGTGGCGGCCGGGCCTGTGCTCCGGCTGTGGTGAGGCTGTGGGTCGCCGAACGGTCACGGACGGGGTACGCTCATACTGAACTTTTTGACTAGGTGAGGTGTGGCATGACCAGCTTCCGGAAGGCCGTCGAGGCCCGTGACCCCGACGCCATGGCCGCGACCCTCGCGGAGAACGTCGTGTTCCGGAGCCCGGTGGCGTTCAAGCCCTACCCGGGCAAGGCGATCACCGCCGCGATCCTGCGCGGCGTGCTCCGGGTGTTCGAGGATTTCCGGTACGTGCGCGAGCTCAGCGGCGACGAAGGCCGGGACCACGCCCTCGTCTTCGAGGCCCGGATCGGCGACGCGCGCGTCGAGGGCTGCGACTTCCTGCACTTCGACGACGACGGGCTGATCGACGAGTTCACCGTGATGGTCCGGCCCCTGTCGGCGGCGCAGGCGCTGGCGGAGGCGATGGCCGCGCAGTTCGAGCAGATCCAGCGCGAAGCACTCGCATAAGTGAGTAGGTCGCTGCGCCACGCGCTGATGGCGGCGCTGCTGGAGGGCGAGGCCTCGGGGTACGACCTGGCGAAGGTGTTCGACGCGTCGGTGGCGAACTTCTGGCCGGCGACACCCCAGCAGCTCTACCGCGAACTGGACGCGATGGCGGCGGCCGGCCTGGTCCGCGCCCGCGTGGTCCACCAGGAGAAGCGCCCGGACAAGCGGCTGTTCTCCTTGACGGACGCGGGGTTCGCCGCCCTGCGCGAGTTCACGGCACGTGCCCCGCGCCCGGGCGTGATCCGCGACGAGCTGCTCGTCCAGGTCCAGGCGGTCGACGCCGGCGACGCGGCGGCGGTCCGCCGGGCGCTGGCGGAACGGATGACCCGCGCGGAGGCGAAGATCGCCCGCTACGAACGGCTGCGGGCGGGGTTGCTCGACGGCCGCTTCGAGGACGAGTACCTGGCCGGGGCCGAGCGGGTGGGACCGTACCTGACGCTGATGCGCGGGCTGGCGTTCGAGCGGGAGAACCTCCGCTGGTGCGAGCAGTCGCTGAAGGTCCTCGAACGGCGTCACGGTTTCGCATCGGACAGGCCGGACGGGTAGCGGCCGCGCTGGTCGCGGCCGTCCTCGCGTTGTGGCGGCGGGCGGTCACCGCGTGCTCGGGCGGCTCCGGTGGACCGCGTTCGCCGACGGCTTCCGGTCGGTCTTCGGGGTCGCGTTCGCGCCGGAACGGCCTTCCTCACCGTCGCGCGGCGGCGGCACGCGGGCAAGTAGCGGCGCGCTAGCTCAGGCCGGCGTCGTGGACCACGAGCGCCACCTGGGTGCGGTTCGCCGCGTCCAGCTTGGCCATGATGTGTCCGATGTGGACCTTCACGGTCGACTCGCTCACGACCAGCGCGCGAGCGATCTCCGCGTTGCTCAGCCCCTGTCCGATGTGGACGGCCACGTCGTGCTCCCGGGGCGTCAGCTCCGCCAGCCGCGCCTTCGCCCGCGCACTCCCTCCCCCGGACGCGAAATCCGTCAGCAACCGCTTCGTGATCTTCGGCGACAGCATCGCCTCGCCTCGGGCCGCGATGCGCACCGCGTTGACCAGCTCACGCGGCGGTGTGTCCTTCAGCAGGAAACCCGCCGCGCCGTGGCGCAAAGCCGCGTAGACGTACTCGTCCACGTCGAACGTCGTCAGGACCACCACCGCCGGCGCCGCCGGGTGCGTGGCGAGCCGGCGGACCACCTCGATGCCGTCCACCTTCGGCATCTGGACGTCGGTCAGCACGACGTCTGGGCGGAACCGGTCGGTCAGCTCGACCGCCCGCGCGCCGTTCGTGTCCTCGGCGACCACCTCGACGTCGCCGGCCGACTCGAGGATCATCCGGATGCCGCTCCGGACCAGCTCCTCGTCCTCCAGCAGCACGACCTTGACCGTCACTCGCCCTCCCCGACCGCGAACCTCGCCGACACCTGAAAGCGCCCGTCACCCGTCGGGCCGGCGCGCAGGTCGCCCCCGGCCAGCTCGACGCGTTCGCGCATGCCCACCAGCCCGTAGCCGGACCCCGGGACGGCGCTGCCGTGCGGGGTCAGCCGGTTGGTCACCTCGACCGCCAGCCGCTCCCCGGTGACGGCGAGCCGGACGTCGACGGCCGCGTGCGGCGCGTGCTTCCCCGCGTTGGTCAGCGACTCCTGCACCACCCGGTAGACGGCCCGGCCGACCGGGCCGGGCACCGCGGGCAGCGGGTCCGGCAGGGTCAGCTCGACCCGCGCCCCGGTCGCCGCAACCTCCGCGACCAGGTCTTCCAGCGACGCGAGCACACCGGGACCCGGGTCCGGGGCGTCGTCACGCAGCACGCGCAGGATGCCGCGCAGTTCGTCGAGCGCGGTCGCGCTGGTGGCCCGGATCGTCTCGGCGGCCTGCTCGGTCCGCTCGTCCGGCGCCCGCAGCGACAGCGCGCCCGCCTGCAACGCGACCGCGGTCACGCGGTGGGCGACGACGTCGTGCATCTCGCGGGCGATCCGCCGCCGTTCGGCGAAGACGGCCTGGTCGGCCAGCAGCGTCCGGGTCCGCTCGGCTTCCTCGGCGCGGTCGCGCAGCACGGCCAGCAGCGCCGCGCGCTGGTGCATCCACAGCCCGGCCAGCACCGGGCCGAGCACGAAGAACCCCAGCACGAGCACGACCTGGGTGAAGCTTTCCGGCGCGCTCAGCGCCGGCACCACCTTCCCGGCGACCACGGCGACGACGACCCCGAGCCCGGTCCGCCAGCTGACGCCGTGCCGCGCCGCGACGGAGTACTGCGCCACCATCAGCGGCAGCAGCGTCACGCCGGCCGGCAGGCACGCCACCGCGACCACCAGCACCAGGAACGGCCACCGGCGCCGCGCCAGCAGCGCGAGCCCGGACACGACCACCGCGGGCACGTAGAGCGCCGGGTGCGGGTCCCGCGGGTCGCCGCCGGTCAGCGTCACCGCGATCACCGCCGCGGCCACCGCGACGTCGAGCGTGAGCAGGACGACGCGCCCGTCCCACCAGCTCAGCCATCGCTTCATCGCGTCCAGGTTAGGGCGCGCCGGGTCAGCCGTCACGGCGAGCCAGGGTGAACACGGCCGCGCCCAGGGCGAGGACGACCAGGACGGCGAACACCGCCATCCCCGGCAGCGCGAAGAGCGCCGTGCCGCTGAAGGGCAGCGCGGTCACCGGCACCCGGCCGAGCGCCGCCAGGGCCGTCTCGGCCACGAACGTCCACGCCGCGAACACGCCGACGGCGAGCCCGGTGTGCCGCAGCAGCCCGCCGAGCGCGACGCCGGCGAGTCCGGAAAGGACGGTCAGCGGCAGCACCGCCGCCCCCGCCCTGCCTGCCGCCCCCGCGCCGGCAGGCAGGGCGCCTCCGCCGGTCAGCACCCCGGCGGCGGTCAGCACCACCATCAGCACCCCGCCCAGCAGCGCGAGCCCGGCGGTGACCAGGGCCCGCGCGGCGACGATCCGGGCCGGCGAGCGCAGCACCAGCCGGGTGGTCGCGAGGGTGCCGTGCTGGTGGTCGAGCCCGAACGCGGCGATCCCGATCGCCGCGATCAGCAGCGCGCCGAGCCGGTCGACCAGGCCGAACGCCGAGGTGAGCGCGTCGAGCGTGCCGAGGTCGCGGTTGAGGCCCCAGTACAGGCCGGACGCGAACTGCAGCACCCCCGCGCCGGCCAGCAGCAGCCACGTCGACCGCAGCGAGCGGGCGCGGACCCATTCGTAGGCCAGCGCGTGCTTCACGGCAGCTCAGCCCGGTGCCGGACGGCGGCCGCGGTCGCGGCGAGGAAGGCGTCCTCCAGCCCGCTTCGCCGCACGAACAGCTCTCGCACCACGACGTCCGCGCGGCCGGCGACCGCCGCCACCCGCTCGGTGTCGGCGGTCTCGACGACCAGTTCCGCGGCCTCCTGCCGCACGCGCAGCCCGTCGCGGGCCAGCGCGACCAGCAGCGCGCTGGGCCGGTCGGCGCGCACCACGACGTCGGCGTGCGCGTGCTGCCGGACGAACTCCTCCAGGGGCCCGGCCGAGACGAGCCGGCCGGCGCCGATCACGATGAGGTCGTCGGCGAGCAGCGCCATCTCGGCCAGCAGGTGCGACGACGCGAGGATCGTGCGCCCCTCCCCCGCCAGCCGCCGCAGGAGGTCCCGGATCCACCGCACGCCTTCGGGGTCGAGCCCGGTGGCCGGCTCGTCGAGGATCAGGTACTCCGGGTCGCCCAGCAGCGCGGTGGCCAGGCCGAGCCGCTGCTTCATGCCGAGGCTGAACCGGCCCGCGGGTTTCCGCGCGACGGACTCGAGGCCGACGGTCGCGAGGACCTCGCGCACCCGCTTCGCCGGCAGGCCGCCGCCCGCGGCGACCATCCGCAGGTGCGCGGCGGCCGGCCGGGCCGGGTGCACGGCGGCGGCGTCGGTGAGCACGCCGACCGTCCGCAGTGGACCCGGGACGCCCGCGTACTCCCGGCCGCCGAAGGTGGTGCGGCCGCGGCCGCGGGTCAGGCCGAGCATCAGCCGGATGGTCGTCGACTTGCCGGCGCCGTTGGGCCCGAGGAATCCGGTCACCACGCCGGGGCGGACGGTGAAGGACAGGTCCTCGACGCCGGCGCCGCCGCGGTAGGTCTTCGCGAGCCCGTCCGCGACGATCACCGGCGCGCCGGGAGGTAGGCGTCGCGACGGCCGATCGCGAACCACAGCAGACTGCCCAGGAACGGCGCGCAGAAGGCGAAGATCACCCAGACGAGCTTCATTCCGCCGGTCAGGCGCGAGCCGAGGATGCTGACCAGCGCGGCGAGGAACAGCACGGCGAAGGCCAGCAGGACGGCGCCGGTCAGGCCGAGCACGAGCCACGACCAGGTCTGTTCGTGGCCTTCGATCAGGGCGGCCGGATGCATGGGTTGTCTCCTCACGTCGGTCTCTCGCATCCAAGATCGCCGATCGCGCGCGCCCGCACATCCGATCTTCGGGGAGTCCGGGATAGGCGGAAAGTACTAGGCCGCCCGGCGGGCTTGTACGGCTCTTGTACGGCGGCCGCCGACGATCGCACCGGACATTCCGATGGAGGAACAGTGAAAACCACACTCAAGGCGGCGGTGGCCACGATCGGCCTGGGCGTCGCGCTGACCGGGTTGGCCGCGCCCGCGGCGCAGGCCGCGTCGACCTATCCCGTCACGACCACAGTGGACGGTCGGACCGTCAAGGATCCCGCCGTCGCGGTGGGCAAGCAGCGCATCGCGAACATGTACCCGGCCGGCACTTCGGTGACGCTGGCGTGCCAGGACACCGGCCCGGAGTACGGCGGCAGCAGCATCTGGGACCTGACCACCGACGGCCTGTGGGTGCCGGACGCCTACGTCAAGACCGGCTCGACGTCGATGGTCGCCCCGCAGTGCACCACCCCGCACTCCTATCCCGCCAAGGCCGATCTCAACGGCCGCGCGAAGAAGGGCGACGCCGCGGACGCGGCGGGCAGCGTGGCGGACAAGTACCTGACCGGTGCCTCGGTGCCGGTGGTCTGCCAGGCCACGGCGTCGGACGAGATCTGGGACTTCACCGGCGACAACCTGTGGGTGCCGGACGCCATGGTGAAGACCGGGACCGACGGGTTCGTCAGCGGCGTCCCGCACTGCGACACCGACGGCCTCAAGGCGGGCGGCACGGCGTACCCCGCGGACTCGCGCGCCGACAGCGCGATCGCGTTCGCCAAGGCGCGCCTGGGCCACACCGACTGGAACAACCAGTGCGAGCTGTTCGTCGAACGCTCCTTCGGCACCAGCGGCCGGTTCGCTTCGGCCACCACGCACTACCAGTGGCAGAAGGCCAACGGCCGCATCCACACCGGTTCGGTCGCCCCGGCCGGCACGGCCGTGTTCTTCACCAGCACGACCAGCAACGGGCACATCATGCTCGCGCTCGGCGGCGGCGTCGCGATCAGCACCGGCCCGTCGGTGTACCAGACGAGCACGTACGCGCAGCGCTCCGACTACCTCGGCTGGGCTTACGTGCCGTCGAGCTGGTAGCGCCGGCGTCCTCGAAGTCGATCTGCCACCCGGCGGGCACCAGGGCGCGCTCGAAGCACACGCGGTGCTCGCCGGGTCCGGGTTCGGGTTCGGGCTCCATGGCTGTGATCACAGCACGGCGCCCGGACCCCGCAGGTCTCAATGTGAGACGTCGCGAAAAGATCTTCCCTTTTTCACCGAGAAGCTGTTGCCCATTCACCCCGCCCGGTTCTACCGTGTTCCGGGCATTGATCGGACTACTGGGGGTCTCATGTCATTGCGCCACCGACTAGTGAACGCCGCCGTCGGGGCGGGCGTCCTCGCGAGCCTGGTCGCCGCGCCGCCGGCGGCCGTCGCCGCGGCCGGGCCGGCCACGCTGCCCGCGTCGCAGTACACCCTGACCGCGAACTACAACCAGTTCGACGCCGTCAATTCGGCGCTCGTCTCGACGCTCGGCACCGCGGCCGTGCACACGGTCATGGACAACGCGAACCACGACCGCACCGCGCTGCCGTCGTCGTTCTCCGTCGCCGGCCTGTCGACCGGGTTCCGGTTCGACAGCGGCGACAACTCCGACTGCACCAACTACCCGCAGGGCATCACGACCAGCCGGGACGCGGTCGGCACGGCCAACAGCGGCAACTACGACGGGCACCAGCTCGTCCTGGTCAGCTGGTACACCAAGGACGGCTGCGACGGCGGCCAGACCCGCAGCCGGATCACCCTCGCGGACTGGGACGCCACCTACCCGAACAAGTACCGCAAGGTGCTGCTGGTCGAGCCGACCGGCACGGCGGCGGCCCCGGACTTCAAGGACATCCCGATCCACGCCGGCGGCGTCTCCTGGTACGGCGACTACCTGTACGTCGCCGACAGGGGCAAGGGCATGCGGGTCTTCGACATGCGCAAGATCCTGAAGACGAACACCGGCGGCACGGCCGACCAGATCGGGCACCAGAGCGGCAGCACCTACTACGCCCACAACTACGCGTACGTCCTGCCGCAGGTGGGCACGATCACGTCGAAGACGACGTCCGGCACGAACCTCGCGTGGTCGTCGATCTCCCTCGACCGGGTGAGCAAGTCGATCGTGATGACGGAGTACACGTGCTCGTCCGGCTGCACGGACTACCCGAACCGCGCACCGCGGGCGATCCGCTACCCGTTCGCGTCTTCCGGCACGTTCGCCGCCACGACGACGGCGAGCCAGGCGCTGCAGCTGCCGTGGTACAAGCTGAACGGCGTCGCGTCCCACAACGGGCGCTGGTGGTTCAACTCGTCCGGCTCGAAGCAGCTGTACTACTGGACGCCGACGGCCGGCTCGTCGACGTTCGCGTGGGTGGGCAGCGGCGAGAGCCTGTCCTACTGGGAGGACGACACGGCCGCCGACCTGCTGTGGTCGCTGCAGGAGGGCGCGGGCAACCGCAACGTCTTCGCGGTCACCCAGGCCACCTACGGCGGTGGCTGAGGTAGCCTGACCACATCGGACGATTCGGACAACCCGGCAACCCGGGGCGGTGGCGCCGCCTCGGGTTGCTGCTTGCCGTTCTGCTGTTCCTCGGCGGGACACCGGCGGTCCAGGAGTGGTCGCCGTCACCCGACGGCCCCGCGGTCGCCGCCGCCCAGCCGCACGACGTCGTTTCGGTCCGGCCCGCGGTCCCGCGCGGCCCCGCGACCACCCCGGTCCCGTGGGCGCTCACCCCGGCCTCGTCGACGGCCGCCTCCGCACCGAGGTGGTGGCGCGCCGAACGCCCCGACGTGGCACTCCGGACCGTCGCACTCCCGACCTCGCGGTCAACCCGCGCTCCGCCTGCCTTCGCGAGCTGACTCCGTTCCACGACGCCTTGTCCGGCGCCGTGTTCACTGCTGTGCGAAGGAAACCCCCCTTGTCCGTTGTCATGTTGATCCTGCTTCTCGCCGCTGTCGCCGTGGCCGTCGGATTGATGGTGAAGATGTACCGGGACGACGAGCCGTTGCTCGGCGGACTGGGCATCTGCCTGCTCGTCGGTCCGGGCTCGGTGCTGGCGTTCCTGTACGTGGGTTTCGCCGGCTAGCCCAGGTCGGCCTCCGGGCGGAGCTCGATCGTCGTCCCGGGCTGGTGCAGCTCGAGGACGACGATCGAGTTCGTTCCCCGGCGCCACAACGGCTTCGGCGCGTACAACGTCCGCTGTGGTCCGACCTCCCAGTAGCGACCGAGGTTGAACCCGTTGAGCCAGACAACCCCCTTCTCCCACCCCGGCAACGCGATGAACCCATCCGCGGGCTCCCCCACCACCGCCGTGGCCCGGTGGAACGTCGGCCCCTCGGCCCGCACGCCCGTGAACCGCAGCCCCGACAGATCGTCCAGCGGCAGCGGGCGGATCTCCCAGCCGAACAGCTTCTGCTGCGTGCTCATCGCCACCCAGCCGTCGATACCCTTGCGGTCTGCCAGGTACGGGCCGTAGTTCACCCGGCCCATCGCGTCGACCAGGATGTCCAGCTGCGTTGTCGGCTCGGACAGGCTGAGGTCCACCGTCCCCGAGGGCTGGTTGCGGTCCAGGACCCCCAGGAACTTCCCGTCCACGAACACCGACGCCCGGTCGGCCAGGCCGTGAATGCTCAACGGTCCTGAATGCGGGCCGCGGACCGTCGTGCGGTAGTGGATCAGCCCCGTCGACTGCCCGACCCGCTCCATCGGGAGCGGCTGGGCCGAGCGGACCGGTGACGACAGCGCCGGCAGCGAGTCCAGCAACGACACCGCTTCCGGCACCGTCACGGTCTGCGGGGACAGCCGCGGGGACCGGGGCGGCGCCGGGGCTCGCACCTTCGTGTACTTCCGCAGGACCGGCTGCAACGCCGTGAACTTCGCGCCCAGATCGCCGGCCTCGCCGACCGGGGAGTCGTAGTCGTAGCTCGTCACCGTCGGCTGGTACGTCGTTCCCGACGTGTTCGCGCCCGCGGTGAAGCCGAAGTTCGTTCCGCCGCAAGCCATGTACAGGTTCACCGACGCTCCCGTGGCCAACAATGTGTCCACATAGGACGCCATCTGCGCCGGGTCGCGGGTGTTGTGCCGCTCGCCCCAGTGGTCGAACCAGCCGTCCCAGTACTCCGCCATCATGACCGGCTTGCCCGGCTGGAACTTCTTCATCGCCGCCACGCTGGGCGCGGGGTCGCCGTCGCCCGTTCCTACCTCCAAAGTCCCCGGCAGGGAGCCGAAGCGCATGAAGAACTCGGACGCGCCGTCCGCCGCGAACAGCAGGCTCGTCATGCCCCGGCCGCGCAGGCCGTCGCGCAGGTGGGCGAGGTAGCTCGTGTCGTCGCCGTAGCTGCCGTACTCGTTCTCGATCTGCGCCGCCACGATCGGGCCGCCGTGCTGGGCCTCCAAGGGCACCAGACGCGGGATCAGCTGGTCGTACCACGCGTCGACGGCCTTCAGGTACGCCGGGTCCGCGCAGCGCAGCTCCAGGTTCCGGTCCGCCAGCAGCCACGCGGGCAGGCCGCCGAACTCCCACTCCGCGCAGATGTACGGGCTGGGCCGGACGATCACCGGGAACCCGAGCTCACCCGCGAGCCGGATGAACGCGGGCAGGTCGCGCCACCCGGTGAAGTCCGCGCGGCCGGGCCGGGGCTGGTGGAAGTTCCACGGCACGTACGTCTCGATCGTGTTCAGCCCCAGCGCCTTCAGCCGCGACAGGCGGTCACGCCACTGGTCCGGGTGGATGCGGAAGTAGTGGATCGCGCCCGACACGATCTGGAACGGATTGCCGTCGAGCAAGAACTGCTCGCCGGACACGCTCAGGCCGCGCCGGCCGGCCGCGCCCGCCGGGCCGGCGAGGACCGCGCCCGCCGTGATCGCCGCCGCGCCGCCGAGGAAGGTCCGCCTGCTCACCGAGGTCATGACCGCTCCCGAAGCTGGACCAGCAGGGTGTCGAGGACGCCGTCGCCCACCAGCGCCTGGTGGATGCCCCAGCGGTTGGTGTTGCCGGTCTTGACCGCCGTCGCCCGCGTGACCAGGGTGTCGGCGGCCTCGGTGAGCCGCGAAGCGCGAGCGTGCTCACCCCGGGCAGCGGCTGCGAGGGCGTCGAGACGGGTCACCATCGCGTCGCCCCACAGCGCGGTCGCGTCCAGCCACGGGCCCGCGTCGGTGACGAACGCGCTCTGCACGCGGCCGGCGCGGATGACGCCGGCGGCGTCGCGGATCCGGACCGCGTAGGCGCGCAGGTCGTACAGCGCGCGGTGGTCCCCCGCGTTCCAGCGCTGCCAGAAGGACGCGGCCTTCGCGGCCAGGACCGGGGCCTGCGGCTGCCACGGCGTGGGCCCGAACGTCGGCGCCAGGTGCTCCAGATCGGCGAACACCGTCAACGCCGCCGTCGCGCGGGCGTCACCGCCGGCCAGCCGCGCCAGTGCCTTCGGCCACGACCGCGCAGGCGAGTAGCCGGCGTCGTTCCACGCGAAGTCCGCCGCGCCGAACTCGGCCACCTCGCTGGCCGCCTCCTGGTTCATCGGGTTCGAGACGATTCCGTTCAGGTACTTCGACAGCCCGGCTTCACGCTGGGCGTAGGGCGCGAGCAGCAGGCGTCCGGCGGACTGGCCGTAGTCGTTGACCGGGTAGTTGTCCCAGAGGAACACCTTCCGGCCGTACACAGTGGACACCTGCGCGGCTTCGCCGGTGGTGACGCTCGGCGGGACGACGTCGGTCCCGGTCCACTGCACGACCACCGACGGGTCGAGGTGCTCGCGCAGCTCGGTCTTGTACGGCGAGTCCTTCAAGTCGCTGTACTCGGTGGGCACGGTCTGCAGTGGACGGACGCCCTCGTGGGTCTTCGCGAACCGCTCGGTGATCGTGTTGAGCAGCGACACCTGGGCCTTGCCCGCCGCGGCTTGGCCGGGGGCGCCGAACGCCGTCCGGTCAGCCTCGCAGTTCCACTTCGTGTACGAGATGTCGTCGAACGGCAGCGAGAACGATCGCACGCCGAGGTCGTACACCGACTGGAACTTCGCCTCGACCGCGGCGACGTCGGCCGGCGACGAGAAGCAGATCGAGACGCCGGGCGACAGCGCGTAGGTGAACTCGACGTGGTGCGCCGCGGCCGACCGGACGAGCTGCCCGAGCGTGCCCAGCTCGTCGGCGGGATACGGGTCACGCCACCGGGCGCGCAAGTAGGTGTCGTCCTTGGCGCTGTAGATGTAGGTGTTGGCCTTGACCTCGCCGAGGAACGCGATCTGCCGCAGCCGGTCCGCGGTCGTCCACGGTGGACCGTAGAAGCCCTCGATCGCCCCACGCAGGGCCATGTTCGGCCAGTCGCGCACGGACGCGCCGCGCACCGCCCAGCCGTGCCCCTGGCGGACGAACAGCTGCCGCAGCGTCTGCACGCCGTAGTACTGACCGGCGCCGTCGCGGCCGGCGATCGTGATGCCCGAACGGGACACGCTCAGCGCGTACCCCTCGGCCTGCTCCGGGACGTCGCGACCGGCACCGCCGAGGCGGATGACCAGCCCGTGGCGGCCGGTGGTGACGCCGTGGTCGTGCAGCGAAGCTGTCAGCAGATCCGCAGCCGCCGGATCGGTGGTGGCGTCCGTGGCGAGCACGACCGACGACGGCAGCGGCACGTCCGCGGACGTCCGGCTGATCTGCTGCGGGGTGGGTGAGACGACGGGGAGCGCGCCGGTTGCGGCAGCGGATCCGGTGACGGTGAGGGTGGCGGACACCGTGACGACGGCGGCGAACAGGGCTCGGATCATGGCTCCCTTTCAGACGGCGGTGCGGTACAGCGCGAAGGTGGCCAGGTACGGCGTGGCGCGGGACTGGGTGACGACGACGCGGAAGTGCGAAGCGGTCACCGGCGCGGGCAGCGTGACCAGGCGGGTGTAGCCGATCGTGGTCACCGTGGCGAGGGTCTGCCAGGTGCCGCCGATCTCGGCCTGGACGTACGCGCCTTCGACGTGCTGGCCGCGTGTGATGTCCTCGCCGAGGCGGATCTGGTCGAACGTCACCGGCCGGGGCAGCCGCACGTCGAGCGGGCGGTCCAGGCGTTCCGCCGTGGTCAGCGAGGAGTCCGTGACCGCGCGGGGAGCGCCGACGGCGAGGTTGCGGGCCTCGGTGCGGGCGATCGCGCCGCCGAAGCCGGCCAGCGCGGCGGTGTCGGCGGGCGCGATCCGGCCGTCCGGGCCGGGTGGGACGTTGAGCAGCAGCGACGAGTTCCGCCCGACCGTGCGCCGGTAGAGGTCGACGAGCTGCGCCGCGGACTTCGGCTGTTCGGAAGGGTGGAAGAACCAGCCGGGCCGGATCGAGACGTCGGACTCGGCGGGCGCCCACTGCAGGTACCGCACCGACGGGTCCGCGAGCTTCTCGCGGGAGCCCAGATCGGCCGCGGTCGCGCCACCGAGGAACAGCTCTTCGTTGTGCGCGGTGTTCGGGTCGCCGGTCGTCGGCAGCGGGCTCCACTCGGTCTCGCGCGCCTGCCCGGCCTCGTTGCCGACCCAGCGCACGCCCGCGGGCCCGGCGAAGGTGACGGTGTCCGGCGACAGCGCGTGGATCAGCTCGAACCACGTGGTGAAGTCGTAGGTTTCGCTGATCCCGTGGTCGCGCCACGGGTTCGCCCCGTCGAGCCACAGCTCGTCGATCGGGCCGTACTGGGTGAAGAGTTCGTAGAGCTGGTTGAGGTAGTAGGCGTTGTAGTCGTCTTCGTCGACCGTGAACTCCGGCAGCTTCCCGGCGGCGAGCGCGGCCGCGCGGTCGTCGTGCGGCACCAGCGTCGGGATGGTCCGGCGGGTCACGGCACTGCCGGTGCCGTAGCGGCCTTGGCCCTGCGGCGCGCTCGCGCGGTCTTCGTAGGTGGCCTGTTCTTCGATGCTGAGCGGCTGCCCGGCCGCGACCTTGGCCTCGATCCGCCGCACCTCGTCGGCGAAGAACTGTTTCGGCAGCTCGGCGCCGTCGGCGGGCGACAGGTAGACGCCGACCTTGAGCCCGGCCGCGCGCGCCGACTCGACGTAGTCACGCAGGACGTCGGTACGCGGGTTGACGCACTCGGCCCGCGTCTGCCAGTACGCGGAGGGGTCCTGCGCGCGGTCGGCCTCGGCCGTGTCCCGGGCCGGCGCCGCGCACCACGGGCTCGCGACGACGGAGTGGTTGGTGTAGCGGGTCGGGTAGAGCACGAAACCGTCGTGGTGCTTGGCGGTGAGCATCACCTGCGTGACGCCGGCGGCCTTCAGCGAGCGCATCCACTGGGCGGTGTCGACGACCGGCGGGTCGAACACCGCCTCCTTCTCCGCACCGGAACCCCATTCGCGGTCGGTGAAGGTGTTCATCCCGAAGTGCGTGAACGCCGTGACCGGCCGCTGCTGCCAGGCGAGCTGACCTTTCCGCGGAACGACGGCGGCGGCCTTGGCGACGATCCGGCTCGGGCTGTCGCACGTCCGGACGGTCATGATGGTCGCGGGCCGGATCGGCCCGCTGCACGCGTCGGCCGCGGCGGCCGGAGAACTTGCAGGTAGCGCCACCGAAAGGGCGGCGACGGCGACGAAGACGAGAGCGCGGATCGGCATGGTGCTCCCTCGTGGCGGACCGCGGCCACGAACCCGGCGGCGGCGAGACGGGGTGGACGCTCGCCAGACTAAGTCGGTCAGCCATCGGATGTCTAGACCTGACGAAGTGACAACGAATGTCGTGGAGCGGTAACCCGATCGACGTCCGGTAGCCTGTGTTCACCATTCGAACAGCGGTACCAGACTTTCGGCGGAGGCCCTCGTGACCAAACCGACGCGGTCCCCGGACACCCGCGCCGACCAGGCGGACATCCAGGCGGTGAGCCGGGTCAGCCAGATCCTGTCGCTGTTCGAGCCGGCCACGCCCGAAGTCACCGCCGGCGAGGTCGCCGAACGGCTCGGCCTCAACCGCACGACGGCCTACCGGTACTGCACGTCCCTCGTCGCGGCCGGCCTGCTCGAGCGCAGCAACGAGGGCGGGTACGTGCCGGGCGGGCTGCTGCTGCAGCTCGGCGCGTTCGCCATCGGGCACCGCCGGGTGGTCAACCTCGCGCCGCGGCACATGCAGGCGCTCTCCCGCGCCACGCAGACCAGCGTCGTGCTCAGCCTGTGGGGCCTCACCGGCCCGGTGGTCTCGCGGGTCGAGGAGAACGCCTCGACGATCGTCATCGTGTCCGTGCGGGTGGGCAGCCACCTGCCGCTGGACACCGCGCAGAGCAAGGTCTTCCTCGCCTACCACGCCGACCAGCTGTCGATGGAACGCCTGATCGGCAACCTGTCCGGCACCGCGCGCGACGAGCTGCGCGCCGACGTCGACCGGGTCCGCGAGGCCGGGCACTGCTCGGCGATGAGCACGCCGGGGATCGTGGCCGTGGCGGCGCCGGTCTTCGACGAGTACGGCATCTGCGCGACGATCGCGATCGTGGGCCCGGACAACACGCTGTCGATGGGCGACGACACGCCCGAGCTGCGGGTCGTGGTCGACACCGCGCGCGAACTCACCCACGAGCTGGGCGGGCACTACCGGCCCGACGACCTCCAGCGCGCGGTGTAGGGCAGCCACGCCAGCGCCGGCAGCGGCGCGACGTCCGCGTACTCGCGCGTCCCGGCCAGCGCGCGGCCGATGAAGTCCTCGGTGACACCGGAGACGCCGTCGACCAGCTCCCGGAGGACGGCGGGACCGCCGGTCCACAACGCCGTCACGACTTCGACCGCGCGGGCGCCGGCGGCGAGGAACCGCAGGACGTCGGCGGGCGTGCGGGCGCCGTTCGTCCCGATCAAGGGCACGTCGAGCCGCTGGAAAGCCTTGCCCACCCAGTAAAGGCTCATCGGCAGGCACCCCGGTGAGCTCCACGCGCCCCACGACCCGAGCACCGCACCGCCGTCGAGGTCGGGCAGGAAGCCCGGATAGCGGCCGACCAGGCCGACGGCGTCGGCACCGGCCGAGCGGGCCGCGCGGGCCAGCGCGACGACGTCCGATGCCTGGCCCGGCAGCTTCACGAACAACGGGACGCCGACGGCGGCCCGCACGGTGCGCACCGCGTCGGCCACGCCGTCCGCTTCGGTCAGTTGCCGCACCGCGCGGGCCTCACGGCCGTGCGGGGCACCGATGTTCAGCTCGACCGCCGGGACCACCGACGCCAGCGCCCGGCCGATCCGCGCGGCCGCGGCCGGGTCGCCCAGGGTGATGCTGCCGACCACCGGGCACCCCCGGGACGTGCCGTACGCGACCGCCGCGGCCAGCATCGCCAGCCAGTCGTCGAGCTCGACGGCCGCGAGCCCGGACCGGTTGAGCAGTCCGTCCCCGGCCCGGGCCACCCCCGGCGGCCGCACCTCGCCGGCCGCCGAAACGAAGGCGTAGTCGGCGATGGCCAGCTGCTCGCGGGCCGCCGCGCTTTCGTTCACGGACTTGGCCACCACCGCCCCGGCGCCCGCGTCGACGCACGCGGTGATCCCTTCCAGGGTCATGGTCAGCTCGGACGAGCCGACCCACACCGGGTTGGCGGTGACCAGTCCCCCGACTTCCACACCGTCCACTCAGGACAGTTTCGGGATCGTGCTGTCGTCGGACATGTCGACGTCCTTGGTCTCCGGGCCGAGGAAGCCGCCGAGGCTGATCAGCAGGCCGGCGAGGACGATCAGGACACCCGGGGCCAGGTGCGCCGGCATGAACCCGTCGAACCGCTGCAGGTAGAACTGGTAGAACGCCGGGGCGATGAGCGCGAGGCTGTAGCCGACGCCGTAGCCGGTCGACCGGATGCTCGCCGGGAACCGCTCGGTCAGGTAGGCCGCGATCGGGCCGAACGTGCCGACGGTGAACACGCCGATCAGCACGCCGAACCCGAGCGCCGCGCCGAAGCCGCCGTCCGAAGCCATCAGCAGCGTGTACGAACCCGCGCCGAGCACGACCATCGCCAGGCCGTAGCCGATGTAGAACCGCCGTCGCCCGATGCGCTGGGACAGCATGCCGAACAGCGGGTACGAAAGCGCCGCGGACGCGTTGATCACCAGCATCGTCAGCGTGACCTCTTTGCTGGACAGCTCCAGGTGCGCCTTCAGCTGCGCCGGCGTCACGGCCGCTTCCATGTTGGTCGCGAGCCACGTGCCGGTCATCAGGATGAAGACCTGGCCCAGCGCCCGCGGGTACTTCTTCAGCAGCCGGAGGAACGGGAGCTTGTGCTTCTCGCCGGTCAGCTGGACCGGAGGTTCGTGGACCTGCTTGAGGTAGTAGCGGAACAGCACCGCGGCCAGCAGCGCGCCGACGAAGAACGGGATCCGCCAGCCCCACTGGACGTACGCGCTGTGCAGGCCGGCGGCGGGCAGCAGCTGCAGCATCAGCAGCGTGATCGCGGCGATCACCGCGTACGCGGCGGGCGAGGTCGACGTGATGATCGAAGCGTAGAGACCGCGTTTGTGCTTCGGGCTCCACTCCATCGCCAGCGGGACGGCCGTCGTGTACTCACCGCCGAGGAAGATGCCGTCGACGAACCGCAGCGCGATGAGAATGCCGACGGACCACGTCCCGATCGTCTCGTGCCCGGGCAGGCACGCGGTCAGCAGCGTGATGACGCCGAAGCCGCCGACCGCGACCAGCGTCGTGCGCTTGCGCCCGACCGTGTCGGCGAAGTGGCCGAAGATGATCGCGCCGAGCGGGCGGCCGATCAGCGTCGAGGCGAACACCAGGGACGCCAGCAGGGCCGTCGTGCTCGCACTGAGGTTCGCGGCCTGGAAGTACACGGTCGCCGGCGCCAGCACGACGATCGGCAGGTAGATGTCGAACTGGTCGACGAAGTAGGCGAGCGTTCCGCCGCGGACCGCGGCGCGCACCTTCGCGGGGTCCGGGCCGTGCGGGGTGCCGGGGCGAACGGCCGCCTCCGCGGCGTCGGGCGGTGTGGACATCGGCGTCCTCCGTTTTCGAACCTAGTGTTCACGAAGCGAACGTCAGACACTCTAAATACCGCCAACCGTGAACACAAGAGCGGTCACAGGGTTGACAGACGGTCTTATAGTGAACTTTGACTTCATAATGCGAACGAGAGGCACGCTGATGAGCCCCGCCATCGCCGCCGTCCTGGACGGCCTGGTCGACATGCACGTCCACTCCGGCCCGAGCCCGTTCCCCCGCCGCTTCGACCACGTCGAGGCCGCGCAGGACGGCGCGCGCATCGGGATGCGCGCCATGGTCGCGAAGTCCCACCACCACAACACCCAGATGGACGTCCTCGCGATGAAGGGCCGCCTCGCCGAGGTCAAGGCGCAGGCCTTCGGCGGGATCGCGCTGAACAGCACCGTCGGCGGGCTCAACGTGCACGCGGTGCGGATGACCCTGCGGATGGGCGGCAAGGTCGTCTGGTTCCCGACCATCTCCTCCGGCCGGCACATCGACTGCCACCCCGAGGACGGCGCCTTCCCGACCACGACCGTCCCGCTGACGCTGGAGCGCATCGACATCGTCGACGGCGAAGGCGCGCTCAAGCCCGAGGCGCTCGAGATCCTCGACGAGATCAAGGAGCAGCAGGCCGTCCTCAACGGCGGCCACATGTACCCCGAGTACATCAAGACGCTGTTCCAGGAGGCGCACGAGCGCGGCATGAAGCGGATGGTCGTCAGCCACCCGGACTTCGTGATCGGCGCCGACCCGGCGCTGTGCCGCGAGCTGATCGAGCTCGGCGCGTTCATCGAGCACGAGGTCGGTATGTACGACCCCGAGGGCACGCAGAAGTGGGACCCGAAGAACCTGCTGACCTGGATCGAGGCGCTCGGCCCGGAGCACACGGTGCTCGCGTCGGACTTCGGCCAGAAGGCCAACCCGAAACCGGTCGACGCGTGGCTGCGCGTCGGCGAGGCACTGCTCGACCTCGGCCTGCCGGAGAAGGACCTGCGGCGGATGGTCCGCGACAACCCGACATACCTGCTGAACCTCGACGCCTGAAAGGACCCGCTCGTGTACGAAAAGGACGATCCCCGCTCGGCCCTGGCCACCGCGGCCCGGCCCGACAGCGGCGCCACGATCACCGCCGCGCAGTACCTCGACCTGCGGGAAACCCCGGTGGTCCGCGCGCAGAACATCATCCTTGTCCACACCGACGCCCGCGACGGCGACGATCTCGACAACGGGACCCTCGAGGGCGAGCTGGCCATCGTCGTCACCGACGCCTCCCCCGCGTTCACCGTGCTCACTTCCGAGGGCGCGACCAAAGTGGACTCCCCCGGGCTCGTCGTGGTCCCGCCCGGCGCGTCGCGGATCAGCGTCCACGGTGACGGGCCGCTGGTGCGGCTGGTCGAAGCCACCGAACCCGCGTGGCGGGACCGCGTCGCCAACGCCGGGGCCTACGCCCAGGACCACCCGCGCGTCACGCTGCTGGAGCGCTGGCCGGCGCCCGCCGAGGAGCGCGTCCGCTTCTACCCGCTGTCGGAGGTCCCGGACGACCCGAAGCGGTTCGGGCGGATCTTCCGGACGCGGTCGTTCATGGTCAACTTCCTGCCGCTGCAGGACGGCCCGCGCGACCCGCGCAAGCTCTCGCCGCACCACCACGACGACTTCGAGCAGCTTTCCCTGGCCGTGCAAGGGGAATACGTGCACCACATCCGGACGCCGTGGCTGCCCGACAGCACGACCTGGCGCGAGGACGAGCACGTGCGGATCGGCAGCCCGTCGGTCACGGTCATCCCGCCGCCGACCGTGCACACGTCCGCGGCGAGCGACCCGGGCGTGAACCAGCTGATCGACATCTTCAGCCCGCCGCGGGTGGACTTCTCGGAGAAACCGGGCTGGGTGTTGAACGCCGACGATTACCCGATGCCGTGAGCGGCCGTACCGGAGGCGGGCTGTTCACGCGCCCGCACACCCCCGTCGGCACCTGGCTGAAGATCGCCTCGACCGAGCCGGCCGAGATCATGGCGTTCGCCGGGTTCGACTTCGTCGTCGTCGACCTCGAGCACGCGCCCCTGGACCTGGTGACGGCGTACCGGCTGATCAACACCGCCGCCGCGCTGGGGATGACGCCGATCGTGCGGGTGCCGGACAAGACGCTGTCGACGATCCAGAAGATCCTGGACGCGGGTGCGATGGGCATCCTGGTGCCGCACGTCGACACCGTCGAAGAGGCGGCGGCCGTCGGGCGGGCGTGCCGGTTCCCGCCGCACGGCGTCCGCGGCGCCGGGGGCACCAGCCGGGCCGGTTCGTGGGGGCTGAAGCCGAACGCGGAATACCTGACCGCCGGCAACGACGACGTCCTGTGCATCCCGCAGCTGGAAAGCGTCGAAGCGATCAAGGCCGCGCCGGAGATGCTCGCGCTGGACACGGTGGACGCGGTGTTCGTCGGGGCGGCGGACCTGTCGATGTCGATGGGCTCGACACCCACGTCGCCGGACGTGCTCGACCTGATCGCCTCGGCGATCTCGGCCGCGCACGACGCCGGGAAGAAGTGCGGGCTCGCGTTCGGCGGCGTTCCGGACAAAGCCGCGCGGGCCGTGCGGGACGGGTGCGACTTCGTCCTGCTCAGCAACGACACGACGATGCTGGCCGAGGCCGCTCGCAGCCTGGTCACGGCCTTCCGGGAAGCGGATTCATGACGCTTTCGCTGCCACGCACGGCGTTGTCGATCTCGGAACTGGACGGCCTCGATCACGACGGTGTGATCCGGTTCGTGCGGACGCTCGAGGAGTACGGCCACCGGATGGTCTGGATCCCCGAGGTCACCGGGCGCGAGGCGTTCACGACGGCGGCGCTGGTCCTGTCCGCCACCGAGCGGGTGATCGTCGGCAACGGCGTCGCGCGGGCCCTCGAGCGCGTGCCCAAGTCGGCGGGCTCGGCGGCGCGGGACCTCGCCGCCGGGTATCCCGGGCGGTACGTGCTGGGGCTCGGGGTCAGCGGCGCGGTCCGCGAACGAGGGGTCGGACCGCTGCCGTTCCTGCGGGAGTACCTCGACGGCGTCGACAAGGTGGCGTCCGGGGTGCCGAAGGTGCTCGGCGCGTACTCGGCGGGGATCACGCGGCTGGCCGCCGAGCGGGCCGACGGGCTGATCACGTTCCTCGTCACGCCGGAACACACCCGGTGGGCGCGCGAAACGATCGGCGACCTGTTCCTGTCCGTCGTCCAGTGGGCGGTGGTGGGCCGGTCGCGCGCCGCCGCCCGCGAGGTCGCCCGGGACCGGCTCGCCTACTACCTGACGCTCCCCCACCAGCTCGCGAAGCTCAAACGCCTCGGCTTCACCGACGCCGACCTCGCGCCGCCGGGCTCCGACCGGCTGCTCGACGCGCTCGTCGCCTACGGCACCCCCGACCAGGTGCGCGAAGCGGTGCGGGCGCAGTACGACGCGGGCGCCACCCAGGTCGCGTTGACGCTGGTCGGCCCGCTCGACGACGTCAAGCTCGATGCCTACCGCGCACTCGCTTGGGAGGAGAACTGATGCGCACGGCCGAAAAAGTCATCATCACCACCGCGATCACGGGCTCGGTGAACATCCCGTCGCAGAGCCCGCACCTGCCCCTGTCCGCCGACGAGGTCGCCGACGCCGCGCTGGAGGCGATCGAGGCGGGGTCGGCGATCGTCCACCTGCACGCCCGCGAGCCGGACGGCCGGCCGACGCCCGATCCCGACGTCTTCGAGAAGATCGTCGGGCGGATCACCGCGGAATCCGATGCCGTCATCAACATCACGACGGGCGGCGCGTCCTCGATGACGATGGACGAACGGCTCGCGGCCGCCTACCGGCTGCGGCCGGAGCTCGCGTCGATGAACATGGGGTCGATGAACTTCGTCTACTCCGGCATCGCCGACAAGGTGACCGAGTGGAAGCACGACTGGGAAAAGCCGTACGTGCTCAACACGTACTCGAAGCCGTTCGTGAACACCTTCGACAAGATCGAGCACACGCTGCGGACGCTCGGCGAGTCCGGGACGCGGTTCGAGTACGAGTGCTACGACATCGGGCACCTGTATTCGCTGGCGTACTTCGCCGAGCTGGGCTTGGCGAAACCGCCGTTGCTGATCCAGGGCGTGTTCGGCGTCCTGGGCGGGATCGGCGCCGACCACGCGAACCTGGAGCACATGGTGCGGATCGCGGACAAGCTGTTCGGCGACGACTACTGCTTTTCGGCGTTCGCCGCCGGGCGCGACCAGCTGGGGTTCGGCACGCACAGCGCGTGGCTCGGCGGGCACGTGCGGGTCGGCCTGGAGGACAGCCTGTGGATCGGCAAGGGCAAGCTCGCGGAGAGCAACGCCCAGCAGGTCCGGAAGATCCGGGCGGTGGTGGAGGATCTCGGGAAGCCGATCGCCACGCCGGCCGACGCGCGCGCGATGCTGGCACTGCGAGGAGGAGCGGCATGAGCTTGCTGACGGGCAAGGTGGTCCTGGTCGTCGGGGCCAGTTCGGGCATCGGCGCGGAAGCCGCGCGGGTGTTCGCCGCGGACGGCGCTTCGGTGATGCTGGTGGCGCGCAACGAAGAGCCCTTGGCCAAACTGGCCGCGGAGCTGTCCGACCACGACGTCGCCTACACGACGGGTGACATCACCTCGGCGTCCGATGTGGACGCATTCGTTTCGGCGACGGTCTCCCGCTTCGGCCGCCTCGACGGCGCGTTCAACAACGCGGCGATGGGCGGCGGCGGGCGCCTCGACCGGGTGTCCGAAGCGGACTTCGACCGGATCATGGCGGTGAACGTCAAGGGCACGTGGCTGTGCCTGCGGTCGGAGGTCGCGGTGATGGAGGCGCAGGGGTCGGGGTCGATCGTGAACGTGAGCAGCATCGGCGGCCTGCGCGGCAGCCCGGGCATGGGCGCGTACCAGGCGACGAAGCACGCGGTGATCGGCCTGACCCGCACGGCCGCCCACGACTTCGGGCCACTGGGCATCCGCGTCAACGTGCTGGCCCCGGGCCCGACGGAGACCCCGATGCTGGACGAGCTGCGCCGCACGATCCCGGGCGGCGTGGAAGCCCGGATCGCGGCGACGCCGTTGCGGAAAGCGGGCACGGGGGCGGAGGTGGGCTCGACGGCGGCGTTCCTGCTGAGCGACCGGGCAAGCCACTTGAGCGGAGTGGTCATCCCGGTCGACGGCGGCTTCACGGCGTAAGTCCGTGAATGGCACATCGAGGGACTTGGCGTCCGTCAATGTGCCATTCACGACTTTCAGGCCAGGTCGGGGATCAGCTCGCCGATCAGCCGGATGCTCTTCAGCACCTTGTCGTGCGGGATGCCGCCGATCTGCTGGAGGCACATCATCCGGTCGATGCCCAGCTCGGCGTACGCGCGCAGCTTCTTGCGGCACGTCTCCGGGCTGCCCACGATCAGCGAGTCCTGCGCGCTCAGCACCTCGAACACCTCCTCGTCCGGGACCTGCTCGCCCTGCAGGATCCGGGCGATGAGGAGGTTCGCCTCCGACGGTGCGTTCGCCGCCTCGCCGCGCAGGAAGTCGCCCGTCAGGCCCGGGGACTTCACCAGCTCTTCGTTGCGGGCGTTGGCGCGCACGAACTCCGTGGCCGCTTCGAAGAACGTCAGTGCCGTCACCGTGTACCACGCCGCCGCGGCCGCCGCGCCGTTGCGCATGGCCTCATCGTCGGTGTCCGCGCAGTGGACGAACGTGAAGAAGCCGACCTGGTCGTTGACGAACGCCCCGACCGGGTCGGTGCACGCGGCGGCCGCCGCGCGGTACAGGCCGACCAAGCGGCCCGCGCGTTCGAGGGACTCCCACATGGTCGTCCCGAGCACGCCCACGCCGCGGCGGCCGGCCTCCTCGAACGACGCCGGGCTCGCCGCCGCCTGCCAGAGCGGCGGGTGCGGCTTCTGCAGCGGCTTCGGTCCGATCCCGACGCCGTCGACGCGGTAGGCGTCGCTCTCGTGGGTGAACCGTTCGGAGGTCCACATCTTCGGCACCATCTCGAAGGCCTGCTGCGTCTGGGCGCGCGCGTCGTCGGGCTCGATGCCGAACAGGCGCCACTCGGGGATCGTCGACCGGGTCAGCCCCAGTTCGACGCGCCCGCCGCTGAGGTGGTCGAGCGTCGCGGCCCGCTCGGCGACGCGGATGGGGTGGTTGAACCGCCCGGGCGCGAGCACGGCGGAGTGCCCGAGCCGGATCCGGCTGGTCCGCTGCGAGAGAGCGGCGAGCATCAGTTCGGGCGCGGAGGAGAGGCTGAACTCCCCCGCGCCGTGGTGCTCGACCTGCCACCAGCACCCGTAACCCAGCTCGTCGGCGAGGACGGCCTGTTCGATGGCTTGCCGGAACCGCAGCTGTTCGTGCCCTTCGGGCCAGGGCCGCGGGTTCTGGATCTCGTTGAACAGGTCAATCTTCATCCACGGCTCCTCTTCGTCGGGTCACCGCAGAGTCAGTCTCCGAGAGCTACTGGGTCGTTACGGATGGTCACCCGGACGGAGCAGCTTGGCCACCAGCCCGCCCCGGTGGCACGCTTTCCGCGGAACGAAAGGCGTCGCCATGGCCATCCAGCCGAAGGGGCCGCGGCGGGCGGAGGTGCTCGCCGCTCTTTCGCTCGCCATCGATCTCGGGCTCGGGCAGCCCATGGAGCACATGCTGCGGTCCGCGCTCATCGCCACCCGGCTCGCCGATCGGCTCGGGCTCGACGACGAACAGCGCGGCACCACCTACTACGCCACCCTCGTCGCCTGGATCGGCTGTCACGCCGACTCGCACGAACTCGCCGCCTGGTTCGGCGACGACATCGCCTTCCGGTCCGCCACCTACCGCGTCGACTGGGCCGGGCTGCCCTTCCTGCGCCTGCTCGCCGCGCACGCCGGCCGCGATCGGACGCCCGTCGCGCGCGGGATCGTCGCGGCGGCCTTCCTCCTCCACGCCCGCGGGCGGCTCGCCGAGCTCATCCACTCGCACTGCTCCTCCGCCGGGCGGCTCGCGGACCGGCTGGGGCTCGACGAGGCCGTCGCCCGGGCGCTGGCCGGCACCTTCGAACGCTGGGACGGCAGCGGCCTGCCCGCCGGCGCCCGCGGTGACCGGCTGCCGATCGAAGTGCGGGTCGTGCACCTCGCCGAGGTCGCCGAGGTCCACCTGCGTCGCGGTGGCGTCGCCGCGGCACGAGCCATGGCGCGGGCCCGCAGCGGCCGCCAGTTCGACCCCGCCGTCGTCGCCGCCTTCACCGGCGCCGCAAGCGAAATCCTGGACGGACTGCTCGACGACGACGTCTGGACGGCCGCCCTCGACCAGGCCCCCGACCGCGACCGGACGCTCACCGACGACGAGCTCGACGACCTGCTCACCGCGATCGGCGACTTCGCCGACCTCAAGTGCCCCTTCGCGATCGGGCACTCGCGCGGGGTCGCCGACCTCGCCGCCGAAGCCGCGCGCCACAGTGGGCTCCCGGAGCCCGACGTCCGGCTCGTGCGGCGGGCCGGGCTGGTGCACGACCTCGGCCGGATGGGCGTGCCCAACAGCATCTGGGAGAAGCCCGGCCCGCTGACCGAAGCCGAGCGGGAACGCGTCCGGCTGCACCCCTACCTGACCGGCCGGATCCTGCGCCGGGTCACCGGGCTGGAGCAGGTCGCCGCGGTCGCCGCCGCGCACCACGAACGGCTCGACGGCTCCGGCTACCCGCTCGGCGCGGCCGGCGCGGCACTGACGCCGCACGCGCGGCTGCTCGCCGCCGCCGACGTCTACCACGCGCTGCGCGAACCGCGGCCGCACCGCCCGGCGCGCGACGCCGTCGACGCGGCCGAGATCCTGCGGCAGCAGGCGCGGGAGTCCCGATTGGACGCTCACGCCGTCGACGCCGTGCTGCTCGCGGCCGGGCACGCGCGCCGCCGGACGTCCCACCCCGCCGGGCTGACCAGCCGTGAGGTCGAGGTGCTGCGGCTGCTCGCCGGCGGCGGGTCGAACCGGGAGATCGCGGGGACGCTGTCGATCAGCGAGAAGACGGTCCGCAACCACGTCGAGCACATCTACGCGAAGGCCGGCGTGTCCAACCGGACCGGCGCCGGGCTGTTCGCGCTCGAACACGGCATCGCCGGCCTGCCCGGAAGATGAGGCATCCGCCCCATGCGCGCACGGGCGGGCGGACACGAGGCTGAGGCCCGTCGAAAGGAGCCCGCCATGCCCACCCGAGCCGTCGTCAGCCTCACCACCGGACTCGAAGACCCCGAGAAGGTCACCGTCGCGTTCCTCGTCGCGGTCGGCGCCGCCGAACAGCACCGCGAGACCCTGATGTTCCTCACCAAGGAGGCGGTCCGCCTCGCCCTCGACGGGTTCGCCCGGGCGACGGCCTGCGAGGGCTGCCCGCCGCTGGCCGACCTCGTCAAGCGCTACGAAGCCGCGGGCGGCCGGTTCCTGGTCTGCCCGATCTGCTTCACCGCCCGCCACCTCGCCGACGACGGCCTGGTCGCCAACGCCTCCCTCGGCGGCACCGTGCCGATGTGGGAGTGGATCGGCGACGAACCCGTCACGACGTTCAGCTACTGACGCCATGACCACCGCAGGCGAGAAGTTCGCCCACGCCCTCGCGGCCCGAGACTCCGCCGGGCTGCACGCGGTCCTGGCCGGTGAAGTCGACTTCGCCGCGCTGACCCCGGGCCGCCACTGGAACGCCACCGATCCCGCGGAGATCGTCGACGACGTGATCTTCGGCCGCTGGTTCGGCCCCGACCGGACGATCCACGAGCTGTGCTCGGTCACCACCGGCCGGGTGGCCGACTGCGAGCGCGTCACCTACCGGCTGCGGGTCGAGCGCGACGGCGCCGACCACCTCGTCGAGCAGCAGGCGTACTACACCGTGCGAAACGGCGAAATCGGCTGGCTGCGCGTCCTCTGCTCCGGCTACCGGCCGCTCGCCGGCTGAGAATCCGATCACGTCGGCGTGGCTCACCGCGCCGCGGGGCCGTCCGCCTGCCATCCTCTTGCGGTCAGGAAGACAGGCGGACGGAGGCACCCGTGGGCATCATCAGCTGGATCGTGCTCGGGCTCATCGCGGGGTTGATCGCGAAGGCCCTCATGCCGGGCAAGGACCCGGGTGGCTGCATCATCACGATCCTGCTCGGCATCGGCGGCGCGTTCGTCGGCGGCTGGGTCGGCAAGACCCTCTTCCACACGGATCTCGGCACGTTCTTCGATCTCCGCACGTGGGGCCTGGCGATCCTCGGCGCGCTGATCATCCTGGTGATCTACCGGATGGCCTTCGGCCGCAGCCGCCGCGACTAGCCGAGCCTCAGTTCAGGCTCACGCCGTAGGCGCTCATCGCCTCGCCGACCGGCTGGAAGAACGACGTCCCGGTGCCCTTGCCGGACGTGATGCCGAGGCCGACGCTGCCGGCGAACAGGCAGCCGCCCGAGTCGCCCGGGTTGACCAGCGCGTCGGTCTGGATCAGCTGGGACACCGAGCCCTCGGCGTAGTTCACGGTCACGTTCGTGCGCGTGACCGAGCCCGACGTCAGGTGCGTGGTGCTGCCGCTCTTGCTGATCCGCTGGCCGACCGTCGCGGTGCCGGCCGAGCTGATCCGCTGCGTCGAGCCGTTCCACAGGGTGACCGCGCCGGGGGCGCTGCCGGTGGTGTTGCGGATCAGGCCGTAGTCGTTGCCCGGGAAGCTCGACCCCTGCGACGGGCCGACGTTCCACTGCGACACCGCACGAGTGCAGTGCCCGGCGTCGAGGATGTAGTTCTGGCCGCCGCGGTTGGTGTTGAAGCCGACCGAGCAGCGCGTGCCGCCGCCGGTGATGGCCTCGCCGTTGTAGATCGCGGTGTGCATCTCGCCCGCGACCCGTTCGACCCGGACACGGTCGCCGAGCGACGCGGCCGCCGTCAGCAGCGAGTCGGTGCCCTTGGCCGCGTCCGCGACCGTCAGCACGACCTGGTTGGACTTCGGGTCGAGCCCGACCGAGGTGTGCGCGACCGCGGGCAGCGCCTGCAGGGCGTTCTGCGCGCCCGCGAGCGCCGCGCTCGAGTGCTTGACGACCCGGGCCTGCGCGCCCGACGCGGTGACCCGGTCGGCGGCGGCCTGGTCGAGCACGTTCACCACGGGCTTCGCGGCGGCGTCGAGGTAGCCGTCGACCGCCTGCGCGCCGAGCGCGGCGGTGACCTGGTGCAGGGTTTCGACGCTCGCGGACTGCGTTCGCAGCAGCGCGACCGCGGCGGACTCGCTGACGCCGGCCTCCGCGGCGAGGGACGCGACGGCGTCGCGCTGGACGTCGGGTGAGTAGCCGTCGATGGTGACCGCGCCGGCCGGGCTCGTCAGGAAGCCGGCGACCGCGGCGGTGGCCACCAGCGCGGTGGCGCTGCGGGCGAGCAAGTGTCTTGTGCGCATGCCGGTACTCGCTTTCACGGGGAGACCGGCACGAGGGATGGCCGCGCCGGTGGGGTCGGGTGATCCGGTGCGCCCGAGCGTGATCCCGTGGCACTGCCCGCGGTACCGACTTTCGTCGTACAGGACAAAAGATAGGTACCGGGCATTTCGGACTTCCACTCGAGCCCGCACAGTAACCCGGCAGCGAAGCGGACCAGTGCCCCACCGCGGTCCGCTCGACCGTCCACTTGCGACAGACCGGCGGCTCAACCCCTTGGCGGCGACGGCCAAGCGATGTCGTCGATCGTCAAGAAGGGCTCACCGGCCACGACCGCCGGGGTGATCCCGGTGAACGCCCGGACGTCCCGGTGCAGGTGGGACTGGTCGGCGTAGCCGGCGTCGGCCGCGACGCGGGCCGGGTCCCCGCCCGCGACCAGGCGGTGGACGGCGTCGTCGAAACGGACGAGCCGCGCCGCGCGCTTCGGCGGCAGCCCGGTCTGCGCCTGGAACCGGGACCACAGGCGCTTGCGGCTCCAGCCGACCTCGGCGGCCAGCTCGTCGACGCGGACCCGGCCGCGGGTGCGGACCATCCGGTGCCAGGCCCACGCGACCTCGCGGTCGGCTTCCGGGCCGGTCTCGCCGCGGCGGGCGAGCAGCGCGTCGGTCAACGCGAACCGCTCGTCCCACGACGAAATCTCGCTCAGCCGCTCGGCGAGCCGGGCCGCTTCCCGGCCCCACAGGTCGTCCAGGGTCACGAACCCGGCCAGCTCGCCGGGGCGGACGCCGAGGACCGCGCCCGCGGCCACCGGCGGCAGGCGGACCTGCACGCAGGCGAAGTCCGCCGCGTGCGTGATGCGCGTCGTGCCGAAACCGAGCCCGGCGACGACGCTCCCCCGCTGCCGGCGGCCGGCGGCGTCGGCCACAGCGACGCTCCCGGTCCCGAAGATCACGGCCAGTGTCACGGCCGGGGGCGGGATCAGCCGGAGGCCGGCCGGGGTGCGGCCGCGGTCGCGGAAGCCCGCCATCGCCGCCCCGGCGACCCGGCCGGGGCGCACCGGACGGGCGATGTCCCACAGCGCCTCGGCCATGGCTCCAAGCTACGCGGAACATTCGTCCAAGCCGGCGGCCCGGCCGCCCGGGCAGGCTCGGCGCATGACGAACCTGCACGTGACCGACGACGGTCCCCGCGACGCCCCGCCCCTCCTCCTCGTCCACGGATCCGCCTCGTCGGTCCGGTCCTGGGACGCCCTGCTGCCCCTGCTCACCGAGCACCACCGCGTGGTCCGGGTCGACCTGCTCGGGCACGGCTCCTCGGCCAAGCCGGCCGACGCCGGCTACGGCGTCCCCGAGCAGGCCCACCGGGCCGGGGCCGAGCTGGACCGGCTCGGCATCGGGCACGCCGTCGTCGCCGGCCACTCCACCGGCGGGCTGGTCGCGACCGCGCTGGCCGAGGAGCGGCCCGGCCTGGTGACCGGGCTCGTGCTGGTGAACACGGGACCGGCCATGGACACCTACATCGGCCCGCAGACGGCGTTCGGACCGCGGCAGTGGGCGGCGCTGACCGACGAGCAGGTCCGCGACGCTATGAGTTCCGCGTTCAGGCCCGGCTACGTCGCCCCGGCGACGCTCGTGGCGGACGTGCGCGGGATGACCTTCGAGGGGTTCACCGCGGCCCAACGCGGAGCCGTCGAATTTCTGATGCGGCAACCGGTCCCGGAGCGGCTGACGGCGCTGGGCAAGCCGGTGCTGGTGCTCTTCGGCGAGGACGACCGGCGCTGGCGGCCTTCGACGTCTCTCGCGGCCTACCGGGCCGTGCCGGGCGCGCGGGTCGTGCCGCTGGCCGGCGTCGGCCACTCCCCGATCCTCGAAGACCCGGCGGCGACCGCCGGGGCACTGCTGGCGTTCACCGGGTCGCCGACGCTGAACAGGCAGAGTTCGGCCAGTCCGCGCACGTAACGGCCGGTGGCGGAGTCCGCGGCTCGAGGGAGATCCGCAAAAGCGGCGGTTTCGGGCCGATCAGCCGGTGGCGAGCGAGATCTCCGTCGACTTGATCAGCGCGACCACCGCGGTGCCCGCTTCGAGGCCCAGCTCGGCGACGGCTTCCCGGGTGATCGACGCGGTGAGCTCACCGCCGTCGACGGCGACCTTGACGGTGGCCATCGCGCCTCCGGCCGTGACGGCGGTGACCCGGCCGGGCAGCTGGTTGCGGATGCTGATGCCGGTGACCGGTCCGGTGGCCAGCGACACCTCGGTCGACTTGACCAGCGCGCGCACCACCGTCCCTTCGGCGAGGGCGAGGTCCTCGACGGCCTCCCGCGTGACGGCGGCGGTGATCTCCTGCCCGCCGGACAGGCGCGCCTTCACGGTCGCCATCGCCTCGCCCGGGGTGACGGCCGAGACCGTCCCGTCGAGCTGGTTGCGGATGCTCAAACCCATGCGCGGAACGGTAGCCGGGCGCCGGGGCCGCCGCAGCCCACGCGGGCGCAACCCTGCTCAGTACCCACTTTCGAGTGCGCTCAAACAAGGGACGGCTCCGCCCACGCCGCCGGGACCCGGGTGGCAGGATGTGGCCGGTGAGCATGCGGACCAGGAACAACGTCGTCGAGACCGGGCGCGAAGACGGGCCGGTCGTGCTGCTCGCCCACGGGTTCGGCTGCGACCAGAACCTGTGGCGCCTCGTCGTTCCCGCCCTCGCCGAGCACTACCGCGTCGTGCTGTTCGACCACACCGGCGCCGGGCGCTCGGACCTGTCCGCCTGGACCCCGGAGCGCTACGGCACCCTCGACGGCTACGCCGACGACGTCCTCGCCCTGTGCCGCGAACTCGACCTGACCGACGTCGTGCTCGTGGGGCACTCGGTCAGCGCGATGATCGCCGTCCTGGCCGCCAACCGCGAGCCGGCGCGGTTCGCCAAGCTGGTGCTGCTCACGCCGTCGCCGCGCTACCTCGACGACGACGGCTACCGCGGCGGGTTCAGCCGCGAGGACATCGACGAACTGCTCGAAGCGCTGGAGTCGAACTACCTCGGCTGGTCGGCGGCGATGGCGCCGGTGATCATGGGCAACCCGGACCGCCCGGAGCTGGGCGAAGAGCTGACGAACAGCTTCTGCCGCACCGATCCCGCCATCGCGCGGGTCTTCGCGCGCGCCACCTTCCTTTCCGACAACCGCGCCGACCTCGCCGAGGTCTCCGTGCCGACGCTGGTCGTCCAGTGCGCGCAGGACGCCATCGCGCCGCCCGAGGTCGGGCAGTTCACCCACGACCGGATCGCCGGCAGCCGGCTGGTGACGCTCGACGCGATCGGGCACTGCCCGCAGCTCAGCGCCCCCGGGGCCACCGCGGCCGCGATCACGGCGTTCGTGAGCGGCCCATGATGTGCGGCGCCGGCGCGAACGGCCGGGAGGACGCGGACCCGGCGTTTTCCGCACTGCTGGAGGACAGTGCGGAGGACCTCTACGAGAACGCCCCCTGCGGCTACCTTTCGACGATGCTCGACGGCACCATCGCGAAGATCAACGCGACCCTGCTGGACTGGCTCGGCCACGAGCGCGAGGAGATCGTCGGGCGGCGGCGGTTCTCCGACCTGCTGACCGTCGGCGGCCGGCTCTACCACGAAACGCACTTCGCGCCGCTGCTGCGCATGCAGGGCGAGCTCGGCGGCGTCGCCTTCGAGCTGAAGACGGCGAGCGGCGCCCGGCTGCCGGTGCTGGTCACCTCCACGGTCAAGACCGGCTCCGACGGCGAGGCCCAGCTCATCCGCACCACGGTGTTCGACGCGCGCGACCGGCGCGCCTACGAACAGGAGCTGCTGCGGGCGCGCGACGAAGCCGAGCGGGAACGCGACCGCGTGCAGCGGCTGGCGCGGACGCTGCAGCAGACGCTGCTGCCGCCGGCGCCGGCCGAGGTGCCGGGCATGCAGGTGGCGGCGTACTACCACCCGGCGTCGGCCGACCAGGTCGGCGGCGACTTCTACGACCTGTTCCCGATCACCGGCGACACGTGGGGGTTCTTCCTCGGCGACGTCTCGGGCAAGGGCGCCCCGGCCGCGGTGGTGACGTCGCTGGCGCGCTACACGCTCCGGGCGGCCGCGGTCCACGACCCGGACCCCACCGTCGCGCTCGACACCCTCAACACGGTGCTGCAGCAGCAGTTCCACAGCACCGATCCACGCTACTGCACGGTGGTCAACGGCCGCATCCGGCCGGACGGCGACCACGCGGCGGTCACCCTGGCCGGCGGGGGCCACCCACCGGCGTTGCTGATCCCGGCCGCCGGGCCCGCGCGGTTCCTGCCGCTGCGGGGCGGCCAGCTGGTCGGCGCCCTGCCCGGCGCGCGGTTCGTCTCGGCCGACGTGCACCTGGCGCCCGGCGACACGCTGCTGCTCTACACCGACGGGCTGACCGAAGCCCGCACGAACGGCCGTACCCGCTACAGCGAAGAACGGCTTCGCGAGGACCTGACCGGCCTGGCCCCGACGACCGCCCCGGCGGTGGTCGAGGCGGTCACCACCCTGCTGGCCGGCTTCGGCGACGGCGTCGACGACGACACCGCCCTGCTGGCGTTCAGCATCCCCCTGCCCGGAGGCGATCAGCCATGACGAGCCCGTTCTCGACCTCGACCGAACCCGCGGAGACGGGCCCGATCCTGACCGTCCGGGGCGAACTCGACGTCGCGACCGCCCCGCGGCTGCGCACCGGGATCGGGGACCTGGTGCTGGCGGCCGGGCAGCTGCTCGTGGTCGACCTGGCCGGGGTGACGTTCTGCGACTCCAGCGGGATCTCGGCGCTGATCGCGGCGCGCAACGCCGCCGAGGCGGCCGAGGCGTCGATCGCCCTGGTCGCCGTGCCGGCCCGGCTCACCAGGACGTTCGCGCTGACGGGGTTGTCGGACTTCTTCCCGACCTACGCGACGGCCGAGGAGGCCATCCGTCAGAGGCAGGGCGGCCGGTAGCCGTCGACGCGCAGGCCGCGGAACTCGAGCCGGTTCGGGGTCTTGCCGACGAAGACGAGGCCGCGGGCCTCGGTGAGCGCCGACGCGAAGGAATACGTGGGCGTCCCGAGTTCGGGCAGTGACGTCCACGCCCGGGGCCGGAAGCTGAAGAACCTCGTGACGAGTTTCCCGTGGGTGGACGGCACGAGGGTGAGCCACTTGTCGCCGCCGCTCCAGTGCGAAGCGGGACGCAGCTGGACGTAGAGGTCGTCGGACGCGCGGTAGGTCAGCCGGAAGCCCGCCGAACGCGAGAGGTCGGCCTGCGCCTCGAACTGGTTCCCGAGCCACAGCACGGCCACGTGCCACTCGGCGTTCCGGAAGTCGATCTTCGCCGTGTACCGGTGTCCTTCGCGGACAAGAAGGTTCCCGGTGGCCGGGACGGTGGTGCCCTCACCGCTGGCGAGCCACTGCTGGTACCGGTCGATCGACGGCGTCGAGCACTCGCAATTCGCGGGTGGTGACGCGTTCGCGACGGGGGTGACCAGCGAAAACAGGAGGAGGGATGCGATGACCGCGAGCGTCCGGGCGAAGGCGAGGCGCATGCGGGGAAGCTAGCACACCGGATGTGTGCTGTGTCACGGAATGCGCGCCGATCTTGGGCGCTACACAGGGGTAGGAACCGATCCAACCCCAGAGGAGGGCCATGTCCGCCACCACCACGCCGGCCGAAACGCCGGTGGTCCCGGTGCTCGACGACTTCGACTTCGACCTCACCGACGGTGCGGCCTGCCGGATCGACGACCCGGACTGCGAAGCCTGCCAGTCAGCTTGGCGTCCCCGGTGCGGGCGGTTCCGCACCGGGGACCGGCGGTCAGTCCACAGTGGACGCTCAGACCGTGCCCATGTCCAGCGACAGCCAGTGCTCCGGCCGCAGGAACACCACGATGTGCTCGCCGACCTGGTTCCGCTCGAACTCCAGGTACTCGTCCACCTTCTCCGCCGGCAAGTACCGGCTTGCCATCTCCCGGGCCCGCGCGGGACTGTCCGGCTCGGTCCGCGGCACCGTTCCCTCCACCGACACGTACCGAACCGTCGGCGTGCTGCGCTGCGCCAGCAGGCTGAACCGCCCCGCCTCCTCGATCGCCTTCATCTTCCGCGACCGCGGCGAGGTCCGGATCCACAGCTCGCCGCCCGGGGTGTACTGGTACCACAGCGGTACCGTCAGCGGGGCCCGGTCCGGACGCTCCACCACCGACAACGCCCCGATGTGGGGCTCGGCCAAAAACTTCTCGCGCTCTTCCGCCGAAAGTGCCATATCGGGGAAGCTACCCGGCACCACCGACAGCAAACTCACGTCTCCGGCAGCGCGAAGACCTCTTCCACCGAATACCGACGTGGGGACAGGCCTTGTTCGTGGTGGTACCGCAAGTACGTCTCCAAAACGACACGATTGGCTGAAATCCCGTACGGCCACCACTCCGCGCCGAACTGGGCCTCGTTGCGCTCGACCAGTGCGTTCACCCACGGCACCATCGTCGGCACCTGGTAGAGCCGGCGGTCGCGCCGGTAGCGGTCCGCGGCCGACGCCGCCGCCGCCGAGAACAGCCGGTAGACCTCGTCCGCGCGGTCCAGCAGCTCGCGGCGGATCACCACCGCGTGCATGATCGGGAAGATCCCCGTGCGCCGGTGGTAGTCCCGCTCGATCGGCTCGAAATCGGGGAAGAGGCGGACCACGTCCGGGGCGCCGTCCAGCACGCACTGCGGGACGTTCGCCGAGAACAAGGCATCGATCTCGCCCGTGGCCAGCAGGTCGCCGAGTGCCCGGCCGGACGCCGTCACCGGCACGCCGGCCGGGTGCGGGTGCGGGATGAACCCGAACGGCGCCGCCGGCCGGTCCAGCCCGCCGACCACCCACCGGTTGCGCGCGGGCTCGAAACCGTGCTCGTCCATCAGGATCCCCTTGGCCCACACGCCGGAGTCCTGCCCGTACGTGCCGAACTCGCCGATCGTCCGGTCCACGAGATCGGCCGGCCTGGTGATCCCGGAGCGCCGGTTGACGAAGACGCACGAGTGCCGGAACACGCGGTTGGGGAAGATCGGCAGCGCGACGTAAGGCAGGCCGGACTCCAGCAGCCGCAAGTAGAACGTCAGCCCGAGTTCGGCGACGTCGAACTCGTGGCCGCGGATCGTCCGTTCGAAGATCTCCGGCAGCGTGTCCGCCGTTTTCACCGTGACGTCGCTCCGGTCGAAGAGCGGCTGTGTCGTGTCGTACCGGTAGCACCCGATCGTGAGAGTCATACCGGCGATCGTTCGCCGGCGGCACCCCGCGCGTCCAAGTCCGGCTCGGACCACTCGATACCGCACGGGTATCGTGTCGCGGTGGACCTGCGTGCGCTCCGGTACTTCGTGGCGGTCGCCGACGAGCGACACGTCGGCCGGGCCGCGAACCGGCTGCACATGACGCAGCCGCCGCTCAGCCGGGCGATCCGGCAGCTGGAGGACGAGCTCGGCGCCGCCTTGTTCGAGCGCACCCCCAAGGGCGTCACCCTCACGCCCGCCGGCGCGGCGCTCTACAGCGACGCCGACGCGCTCCTGAAGCAGGCCGACCGGATCCGCGGCCGGGTCACCGCGGCGGCGGGTGCGGCGAGCCTGACCGTCGGCACCCTGGCCGACGCGGCCGAGCACGTCGGCACCCGGCTCGTCCCACTGTTCCGGGAACGCCACCCGCACGTCGACGTCCGCGTCCACGAGGCCGGCCTCGGCGATCCGACGGCGGGCCTGCGCACCGGCCTCGTCGACGTCGCGCTGACGCGAACCCCCTTCGACACCACGGGAATCGGCACGCACGTGCTGCGCTCGGTACCGGTCGGGGTGGTGGTGCGCGACGACGACCCGCTCGCCCGCCGCCCCTCGGTGCCGGCCCGCGACCTGACGGGCCGCCGGTGGGTCCGGCTGCCCGACGGGACCGATCCACTGTGGACGGCCTATTGGACCGGCGGCGCCCCCGGCGACGGGGCACCGGTGCTGCGGACCGTCCAGGAGTGCCTGCAGGCGGTGCTGTGGAACGGAACCGCGGCGCTCGCCCCGGTCGACCAGCCGCTGCCGGCGGGCCTGGTCGTCGTGCCGCTGGCGGACCGGCCGCCGAGCGACCTCGTGGTGGCGTGGCCGAAGACCGCCCGCGGCCCGCTGGTCCGCGGCTTCGTCCAGGTGGCCGCGAGCGGCTACCGGGAGTGATCGCCGGGATCAAGGCTCAAGTCACGGCAGCCGGCGCCGTTCAGCGGTAAGGGGCCCCACCCGGCGCCTGTCGCGCCCGGGGCGCCTGCCCACGCGGTGCCTGCGCCCGGGGTACCTGCGCCCGGGGTGCCTGTCCCCGTGGCGCCTGAGCCCGCGGCGCCTGAGCCCGCGCGACCTGCGTCCGAACCGCCGGTGGTGGCCCCGCTCGCCGCACCGGGGGCCTGGCTGCCGCCGGGCGTGAGGCTCGGTCCTCCGCCGGCTGCGCCGGGGCCCGGGACGGCCGGTTCGCCCACGAGTCGAACAGCACGATCAAGCCGGCGAACACCGCGCAGCCCAACCCCAGTGCCACGTTGACCAGCGAGCCGATGATGCCGGCCACCAGCAGCACCGGCAGCACCGCCATCAGGCAGTACGGGTCGATCCTGCCGAACTTCGGGCGGGACGGCCCCTCCCGGGGACTCACCGCGCGACCTCCGCTTTCCCTCGCGCCATGGTCGCAGTATGCAACCCCGAGCCCCTCGCGGCCACCGTCCGCCCGCAAAAACCGGACAAAGCGGCCGATCACGCAGGATCGCGCAGCGCGTTCTCGACCTCCGAGCCCGTCAACCGGCGGGGGCCGACGTAGTACAGCACCGCCCCGGCCGCCAGCTCCGCGTCCCACGCCGGGTTCACCACCAGGCCTTCACCCGTGCGCGCTGCCAGCACCGTCGCGCCGTACGCGCGTCCCAGCGCCACGTGGCAGCGGGACGCCGGCAGGCGGCCGAGGGACTCCGGGAGCGTCACCGAGAACGTGTCCGCTCCCCCGGCCGTCATCAGCTCCGCGTACACCTCCGCGATCCCCGGGGACGTCAGCTCCTCCGTCACCATCCGCGGCGTGTGCCACTGGACGCAGCGGATCCGCGGGTTCACGTACCGCACCAGCTCGGCCCGCTCGAGGTCACGCAGCGTGACGACCACGTGCGCCGCCGGGCTCGCGTGGTCCACCGTCACCGCGACCGCCAGCGCGTCGTTGTCGTCGGCGACGTCGACCAGGACCGCCGCCGCGCGGACGAGTCCGGCGCGCGCCAGGACGTCCGCGGCCGTGGGGTCGCCGCGGACGAACTCCACCGGCTCCCCCGGCATCGGGTGCACCGGCACCTCCGCGCAGAGGACCAGCCCGCTCACGCCGTCGGCCACCAGCTGGGCCACGATCCGCTCGGTCCGCCCCGCCGCGTACCCGATCAGCACCGTGTGCCCGCTCCGCCGCACCGCCTCCGTCCCCTGCATCCGCCGTCCCTTCACCTGCTCCAGCAGCGCCGCGAGCCTCGTGAACACCGTCGTCAGCGTGGCGAGCCCGCCGGCGATGACGTAGGCGCCCACGACGTGCCCGGCGGCGGTCCCGGGCGAGTAGTCGCCGTACCCGACCGTGGTCGTCGTGACGACGAAGTACCACCAGTAGTTGCCGGGCCGGACCAGCTCGCTGCCGGCCGGCTCGGCCAGCGCCATCAGCGGCCAGCTCGTCGCGAACACGACCACCACGACCGCGGCCGGCAGGATCCAGCCGCGCGGGAGGACCCAGCGTGCGAACAGCCGCGAGAGGAAGAACGACACCGGTCCTCCTCACCGAAAGCGATCACGCGTTCCGACACCTGATCACACGGTGCTACCAGGCACAACGGCGGTTACCGGACCGTGACGGCCCGACAAGAACGGACAGATTCCCGCGACGGGCGGGGAAAAACCCGCATTCCGTGGTGGACTGTCAGCGGTCCCCCGGCGCCGGAAGAGGTACGCGCATGAGGAAACGGGTCCGTTCGGCACTCTTCGCGACGGTGGTCGCGTGCGGCTTGATCGCCACCCCGGCGGCCGCCGCCGCGGGGCCGCCGGGCATCGAGTTCGCGAACCCCGCCAGCCAGGCCCTGTTCGGCACCGCTTACCAGGAGGCGCTGGACAACCTGCTGCGCACCAACACCATCGGCTACGACTCCAAGTACGACAAGAGCGGCCTGCTCGACCCGGCCACCGGTATCGTCCGCGCGGGCGGTGGCTACAACCAGCCGTGGACGCGCGACGCGTCGATCAACAGCTGGAACGCGACGAGCCTGCTCTCCCCCGGGCTCGCCCGGAACACGCTGTGGGCGGTCGTCGACAAGGACGCCGGCGGCGCTTTGCGGGTGCAGCAGGACGACCAGCAGTGGGACCAGGTCGTCTGGGCGACGGCCGCGTGGCACCACTACCTCGTCACCGGCGACACGGCGTTCCTCGGCGACGCCTACCGCACGACGGCGAACACGCTGAACATCCGCGAACACGCCACCACGGCCGGGTTCAACGCGAAGTACGGGCTGTTCACCGGCGCGTCGTTCTTCAACGACGGCATCGCCGGCTACCCGGCGCCGCCCGCCGACGCGACCGAGTCGGTCAGCACCGGCAGCATGCCGTGGCCGGGTGTCGCGAGCGGGATGTTCTTGAGCACCAACGAGGTCTACTACGCCGCCTACGTCAACGCCGCGAACATGGCGGAGAAGCTGGGCCGGCCGGGCGCGGAGGTCGCCGGCTACCGGAGCAAGGCGAACGCGCTGAAAGCCGCGATCAACGACCACTTCTGGAACGCGAAGACCGGCCTGTACGACTACCAGCTCCTCGCCGACGGCACTCGCGGCGCCTACCAGGAAGGCACCGGGCTCGCGTTCGCCCTGCTCTTCGGCGTCGCGAACCCGGCGCAGGCCCGGTCGATCGTCGCCCACGCCCGGGAAATGACGTGGGGCATGCCCGATACGTTCCCGAACTGGGCCCGGTATTCGGACGCGCAGCCGGGCCGCCACAACGCGATCGTCTGGCCGCTGGTCCAGGGCTTGTGGGCGAAAGCCCTGGCGGGGCAGGGAAACCAGAGCGCGTTCGCCTCGGAGGTGGCGCGCCTGGCGAAGCTGGCGGGCGGCAACAGCGGGTACTGGGAGATCTACAACGGCACCACCGGCGTCGTCGACGGCGGCTATCAGCGGCTCGGCGACACCGTGAAGTTCCACTGGGGCTCCGAACCCGACCAGACCTGGTCGGCCACCGCGTTCCTCGACATGATCCACACCGGCCTGTTCGGGCTGACGTTCACCGACCGCGGCCTGGTGTTCACCCCCGACCTCCCGGCGGGCTGGGGTGACGTCACCCTCCGGAACCTCCACTACCGCGACTCCACCCTGACGATCGCGCTGCGCGGCGCGGGCACCAGGGTCGGCTCGTTCACGATCGACGGCCGGCCCGCACCCGGCAACGTCGTCCCGGCCACGCTGACCGGCGACCACACCGTCGCGGTCACCCTCACCGGCGCGGCCGCGGGCGATCGCGACGGCGACGGTGTGTCCGACGCGGCCGACCGCTGCGCCGACACCGCGGGCACCGTCGGCGGGTGCCCGGCCCCGAGCCACCTCGAGGCCGAGGACGCGCTCAACACCGGCGGGGTGAAGACGAACGTGAACCACTCCGGCTACTCCGGCCGGGCGTTCCTCGACGGGCTGTGGGCTCAGGGCGCGGCTTCGTCGTTCACGCTGCACCGCGCGTCGGGCGACCCGGCGACGACCGCGCTCACCGTGCGCTACGCCAACGCCAACAGCGACACCCGCACGATGACGCTGTCCGTCGACGAGCAGCGGCTGCGGCAGGTGAGCTTCCCGAAGGTGTCCGACAGCTGGGACGCCTGGGGCACGGTGACCTTCGCCGACGTCCCGGTCAGCGGCCGGGACCCGGTGGTCACGCTGTCCTACGCGGCCGGCGACACCGGCTCGATCAACCTCGACTGGCTGGCCGCCGGCTGAGGCGTCACCCGAACCGGTGAACTCCCGGCCCGGCCGTCACAGCCGGGCCGGAGAGCCCCTCTCGTTGTTCGTCGCGGTGGCCGGGCGGCACGCCCCCCGACCGGCCGGCCACCGCGCACACCTCCCCCGGCGCCGCATACTGGAGCGGTGAGCGAACCGATCCCGCTGTTCCCCGTCGCGCGCGTCGATCCCGCGCGGTTCGCGGCCGCGCAGCACCGCCTCTTCACCGGGATGCGGCTGCGGATCGGCCGGTCCGGCATCGCGCACCGCGTCGCGTGGGTGCCGTGGCTCGACGACCTGACCCTGCCCTCGCCCGCCTGCCACCAGGGGTGGTCCGGGCTCGGCGCGGCGGGTGAGATCACGCCGACCGACCAGCCGGTGACCTGCCGCAAGTGCCTGCGCCTCGGCGGCGAACCGGACGACCCCGCCCAGCACCCGCTGTTCGCGCTGCCTGGTTAGTCCGGGGCCGGCCGGGTACCTGGCCGGGATGACGGAGAACCGAGACGCCGGCGCGTCGGTCCGGCAGTTCACCGCCGAGCTCGTCGGCGCGGCGATGGACGGGGACTACGAGGACGTGGCCGACGCGTTGGGCCTGCTCGCCCGCGCCGGCTCGAACCGGATCTCGGGCGAGATCGTCGCGGAGCTGGCCGGCCGCTGCGCGTCGGTGGTCCGCGCCCGCCAGCCGGCCGACCCCGGGGCGGTCTTCACCGTGGCCGTGACCGACGAGCGGGCGAGGCCGGTCGAGGTGGACCGGCTGCCGCCGGGGCCGCTGGCCGCCCTGCGCGCGCTGCTGGCGGACCTCGGCGGGGATGCCGAGAGCCGCGACATCCAGCTGGAGCTGGCCGCCCGGGGCGAGCCGGACGACGTCATCGGGGTCGTGATCCACCAGCTCGTGTGGCTGGTGGAACTGTCCGGCAGCTCGGCGCCCACGTTGCCGCCGCTGAGTTGTTTCGCCCAGTGAGCACGATCGAGGTCACCGGCCCGGCCGACGGGACGGCGACGGTCCGCGCCCAGGGTGCCCCGGAGGCGGCGGACCTCGCGGCAGCCCTGGCCGGCGCGACCACGGGGGCGTCGACGGTGCTGCTGGATTTGACGGGGGTGGACCACTTCACGACGGAAGCGGTCGCGGTGCTCATCCCGCAACTGAAGGGGGCGGGCTGCCGGGTGATCGTCGCGGCGTCGGCAGCCGTGGAAGGGAAGTTCACGCGCCTCGGCTTGGGCGGCCTCGTCGCGCCGTCGACGGAGTTCCGCACGAGGGCCGACCGCTCGGATTGAGCCGCCGCGCAGCGGGTAATCGTGGCCCATGGGACCGGATGCCCTTCTCCAGAGCCTGACGCGCGTGGTGACCGCCCTGGACGGGACCGGGATCCGCTTCGCCGTCGCCGGTGGGCTGGCCGTTTACGCCCGTGGTGGACCGCCGTCGGACCACGATGTCGATCTCTTCCTCAAGCCCGGCGACACCGAACGCGCGGCCGAGGTGCTCACCGCCGCCGGGCTGCGGCGGGCGCACCCGCCCGAGGACTGGCTCACCAAGGTCTACGACGGCGATGTCCTCGTCGACCTCATCCACCGGCCCAACCACCGGCCGGTGACCGACGAACTGCTCGACCGGGCCGCGCTCATGCGGGTCGGCCCGACCGCCGCGCCCGTGCTGTCCGGTACCGATCTGCTCGTGGACAAGCTGCTCGTGCTCGATCCGCACCGCTGCGACTTCGAGCCGCTGCTGCGGATCGCGCGCGATCTGCGCGAGCAGGTGAACTGGGCCGACGTCGCCGTCCAGGTGTCGGCTTCGCCGTACGCGCGGGCCTTCCTGGGCCTGCTCGGCGACCTGTCCGTGATCGATCCGAAGGAGGCTCTCGTGCCCGAACCGCCGCAGTACCTCGTCGCCCGCCTGAGCCGGGCGCTCGCCGAAGACGCCCGCACCGCCGAACTCGGCGTGCACGTGACCGTGCGCGGCGAGCACGTGCACCTGACCGGGGAGGTCACCTGCCCGGCCCGGAAGGCGGAGGTGGACGCCGTCGTCGCCGAGTACCTGACCGGGGAACTGGTGCACAACGACGTCCGGGTCGCCGACGTCCGGGAACCGTCGAGCGCGGAGGAGATCAGCCGATGAGGATCGCCGCCGTCGGGGACGTGCACCTCGGAGAGGATTCGCGGGGCCTGCTGCGCCCCGCGCTGGACCACCTGGCCGGCACCGCGGACGTCCTGCTGCTGGCCGGCGACCTGACCCGGCACGGCACCTGCGCCGAAGCCCGCGTGGTGGCCGACGAGCTCACCGGGCTGGGCGTGCCGGTCGCCGCGGTGCTCGGCAACCACGACCACCACAGCGACGAGGCCGACGGGATCACGGACCTGCTGGGCGAGGCCGGCGTGACGATGCTGGAGGGCACCGCCGCACGGTTCGACCTGCCGGACGGCTCCCTGGGCGTCGCCGGCGTGAAGGGCTTCGGCGGCGGGTTCGCGGGCAAGTGCGCCAGCCGCTTCGGCGAGCGTGAGATGAAGGCGTTCGTCGAGACGACGATCGCGTCGGCGGATTCGCTGCGGACGGCGCTGGCGTCGCTGGAGACGGACGTGGTCGTGGCGTTGACGCACTACGCGCCGATTCCCGGGACGCTGCACGGGGAACCGCCGGAGATCCACCCGTTCCTGGGGTCGTACCTGCTGTGCGAGCCGATCGACGAGGCCGGCGCCGACCTGGCCCTGCACGGGCACGCCCACTTCGGGTGCGAGCAAGGGGTGACGCCGGGTGGCGTGCGGGTGCGGAACGTGGCCCAGCCGGTGATCCGGAAGGCTTACGCGTTGTATGAGCTGAAGCCCGCGAAGCAGCCGGCTCGCCGCTGAGCGGCCGCCGGGTGCCCGCGGCCCGGCTTCACTTTCCCCGGCGGGCCCGGTCCGTGCGTCGCCGGTTCTCCTTCTCCAGCGCCGCGACCAAGTCCTCTTTGGACATCCGCGAGCGCCCGGGGATGCCGAGCTGCTTGGCCCGTTCGTACAGGTGCTGCCGGCTCGCCGTCGCGTTGACGCCGCCGCGCGTCGGCTTGGCCGGTTGCCCCGCGCCGCGGGCCGCCTGCTCGTCCGACGGACCTCGTTCGGGCTTCGGCTCCCAATGGTCGCCGACCTTCTCGAACGAATGCTTCAGCGCCGAGTACGCCGTCTGCTGGGCGCGGCGGCCGGGGCCGTAGGTGCGCAGCGCCGAATCGTGCGCCGCCACCCACGTGTCCTGCGCCTTGCGCGGCGATCGCAGCAACGTGCTGGGCAGGTCTTCGCGTCCGGGCATGCCGGCTCGGCTACCCCCGCCCGTCCGGCGTCAAACCGGCGATCTCCTCGTCGATCAGCGGATCGGGGTCGAACAGCATCCCCGCGAAGTGCCCGGCCAGCTCCAGCGAAAGCACACCGTGCAGGCGCGTCCAGAACGACAGCGCCCGGTGCAGCACCGCCGGCGGCGCGGGATGGCCGCCCGCCCACGCCCGGTGGTCGTCGAGGTGGGCGTCGAACGGCGTCGCCGATCCGCCTTCGCCCAACGCACCGCACGCTTCGATGAGCACCGACATCACCTCGAACGAGATCGCGGTCGTGTCGTCGGGGGCGTGGTAGCCGGGGACGGGCGTGCCGTAGATGAGGAAGTAGCGCTGGGGGTCGCCGCGGGCCCAGTCCCGGATGACGTGCGCCAGCCCGGCGAGGTCCGCGCCGTCGTCGTAGGCCGCCCGGACCGTGTCGGCGATGCTCCGGTAGGCGTCCCGGATGAGCGCGGTGATCAGCTCGTCCCGGCTCGCGAAGTACCGGTAGAGCGCCGGGCCGCTCATGCCCAGCTGCTTGGCGATCGCGTTCAGCGACAACGCCGGCACGCCCGCCGCCGCGATCTGCTCCCACGCGTGCTGCTTGATCTCGGCGCGCACCTGCGCCCGGTACCGCTCGCGCGAAGTCGGTCCTGCATCCGTCATGGCGGCTCCTTCCTGGCGCGTTAGAGGCTATCACTTTTCTTATTGACACTAAGCACGCTGTAGTTATAGCATCTAACTACAGCAAGAGCCACTAACAATCCGAGGAGAAACGCCATGCTCAACGCCTTGTTCGCCGTCCCGCTGGCCGCCGCGGCCCTTTTCGTCGCCGCGCCGGCGGAAGCGGTCACCGCGAGTCCGCTGACCTGCCGCGGTCAGGGCATCGACCCCGCCGCGCAGCTGCACTACGGCGCCGAAACGTTCGTCAAGGCGCCGCTGGACACCGTCTGGAAGGTGCAGACGCGGATCGAGGGGTGGCCGGCCTGGCAGTCCGCGGTCACCAGCGCGAAGCGGCTGGATCCGGGCCCCCTGCACCCCGCCGCGCGGTTCCGCTGGACGACGCCCGTGCCGGCGACGCCGTCCTCCCCCGCCACCACGCTCGTCATCACGTCGACGGTCCACCAGGTCCAGCGCGACCACTGCGTCCGCTGGAGCGGCCCCGCGATCGGCGAGGGCCTGCGCATCGACCGGGGCGTCCACGTCTGGACGTTCACGCCGGCCCGGGGCGGCGTCGTCGTCCGCACCGAAGAGAGCTGGACGGGCGCGCAGATCGAAGCCGACCCCGCGACGGCCGTCAAGTACCTCGCGCCGGGCCTCGACCGCTGGCTGGCCGACCTCAAGACCGCCGCCGAAGCCGCTTGCTGAAGCGCTGAAAAGGAGAAGACGATGACCGCACCCACTCGCGGCGTTCTCGTGGCCGCCTGGGCGTTCCCCGTCATGGTGCTCGGCCAGTTCGCGTTGCTCGCCGGCATCCCGGCCGCGATCGTGCTCGCGCGCACCCTGCGTTCGCCGGCGGCGCGCTGGTGGAGCGCGCTGATGACGACGGCCTACGTCGTCCCGCTGTCGGTCTGGCTGCTCGGGCCGGCCACGGCGCCGAGCCTGTCGAAATCCCTGAGCCCGGTGGCGACCGGCATCGTCGCCGCGGCCGGGGCCGCGGCGGCCGCCGGGCTGCACTTCGCCCGGCGGCGCGCCACGGCGGCGCCCGCTACTTCGTGAAGGTCAGGCAGTTGGCGGAGTGACCGCCCTCGCCCGGGCCGACGCGCACGCTCGACGCCGTGCACTCCAGCGAGGAGTTGTGCCGGCAGTCGGCCCGGGAGCAGGCGCCGACCTGGGCCACGACGCGGTCGAGGCCGCCCTTGGTGTTCAGCGGGACGAACGTGCCGCAGTCGGCGGACCCGTTGTCCCCGCCGACGGTGATCGCGAAGGCGTGACAGCCGTCGTGGTTGTAGGAACAGCCGCTGACGGTGCACTCGTGCACGGCGGGCATTTCGGTGGTGGTCATGCGCGACTCCCGGATTCCGTGGTGGGAAACAGTTCGGATTCCCGACGCTCCCACCGGGTCCGGGGTCGCGCAATTCGCGGTAACCGGCCGGGTGACCGGCTCCGCACGCCCGGGTGAAGCCGCCCCGGCCGCGTCAGCGCAACGGCTCGAGCGCCTTCGCCAGCGGCTCCAGCACGGCCGGGGTGTGCGGCGGCGGCAGGTACACGATCGCGAGGTCGAGACCGGCTTCGCCGAGCGCCTCGGCTTCGGCGGCGACCTTGGCGTAGTCGCCGTCCGGGCCCAGCCGGACGTGCGAGGACAGCATGATCTCGGCCGGGTCGCGGCCGATGTCCGCGCAGTGGCGGTGCAGGACGTCGCGCTTGTGGGCGAACTCCTCGGGCGTGCCGCCGACGAAGTTCCAGTGCTGGGCGTACTTCGCGGCGGTGCGCAGGGTGCGCTTCTCGCCGCTGCCGCCGATGCAGATCGGCGGGTGCGGTGTCTGCACCGCCTTCGGCTCGCAGCGGGCGTCGGTGAGCTGGTAGTGCTCGCCCTGGAAGGTCGTCGTCTCCTGGGTCAGCAGGCCGATGAGCACTTCGCACGCTTCCTCGAAGCGGTCGCTGCGCTCCTTGACCGGGCCGAGCCGCATGCCGTACGCGCCGGATTCCTCTTCGTTCCAGCCCGCGCCGATGCCGATCTCCAGCCGGCCGCCGGAGACGATGTCGAGGGTCGCGGCCATGTTCGCGAGCAGCGCCGGGTGGCGGTAGTGGATCCCGCTGACCAGCGTGCCGACCCGGAGCCGCTTCGTGGCCTGCGCGAGCGCGGTGAGCGTGACCCAGCCTTCGAGGCACGGGCCGGTCGAGTCGGAGAAGATCGGGTAGAAGTGGTCGAACGTCCAGCCGGACTCGAACAGCTCGATCTCGTCGGCGGCCTGCCACACCGCGAGCATGTCCGCCCAGGCCGTGTCCTGGGGCGAGGTCTTGATGGCGAATCGCATGATCGTGATCGTAAACCCGGAGTTCCTCCAGGTGGGGCCCCGCACGCAGGTCGCTCGATCCGGTGAACCACCTCGTCGCGCCGTCGTCCCCGGGTACCCCGCCGGAAAGGAGGAGGAGACGATGCCCGACAACGAACTCCCGGGGTTCCTGATCATCGGCCTGATCTTCGTGGTGGCCGACGGCCAGGTCCTCTACCGCGGCGGCCGCCGCTACCTCAGCGGCCCGGACGGCGGCGAAGGCACCGGCTCGATGGCCTGGATGGTGGTGACGGTGTTCCACCTGGTCGCGTTCGGCGTGCTGGCGCTGCTGTCGGTGGTGGGCCCCGGCTGGTCGGGCACGACGGCGGCGCTGGTCGGCCGGCTGGGTGTGTTCCTCCTGCTGCTCGCGGTCGCCCACGCGCTGACGCTGGCGGTGCTGGGCCGCCGCCGGCAGGACGCCGTGGTCGAGACGCACTACCAGGAAAGCGATCGGCAGCCCGAGGTGTACATCCAACCGGCGACCGAGCGGCCTTCCGAGGCGTACGTCCAGCCGGTACCGGAGCCGGCGCTCGAGCAGACGACCGTCACCCCGGTCCCGGGGCAGAGCGGGCGGTCCCCGCGGGTGAGTCCGGACCTCGGCAACCACGGGCCCTACCGGGTTTAGGACTCCCCGGCGAGCAAGCGCGCCAGCTCGTCGCCGGCCGGCTCGTACCCCGCGTCGGACACCCGCTGCAGCTCCCGCAGGTCACGTGCTTCGACCGCGCGCCGGGTCAGCAGCCGGCCGGCGTGCGTGCTGCCCTCGTCGAGCAGTTCGCTCAGCTCGTCGACGTCGCCGCGGGCGTCGGCGAGGTCCGCCAGCCGGTCCAGGGCCTGTTCATTGCCTTCGTCGGCCAGGTCGCGCAGGGTCGCCGGGTCGAGCGTGAAGTCCGCCATGGCCGCATTCTGCGACGTTGCCCCTGGGGCGGGGTCAAGTGAAGATGGCTGCCGTGCTCACCATCGGCCAGCTCGCGCGGCACGTCGGCGTGTCCACCAAGACCGTCCGCGTCTACCACGGCAAGGGCCTGCTGCCCGAACCCGAGCGCGACGCTTCGGGCTACCGGCGCTACACCGCGTGGCACGCCGTCGAGCTGATCAAGATCCGGACCCTCGCCGAAGCCGGCGTCCCGCTCGCCCGGATCAAGACCCTCGCCGAGGCCTCGCCCGAAGAGTTCCGGCGGACGCTCGAGCAGGTCGAGCTCGACCTGACCACCCGGATCCGCCGGCTGCGGGAGACGCGGGACCGCCTGCGCCGCCTCGAAAGCCGGCACGACCTCCCGGCCGAGGTGACCGCGCACCTCGAAGCCCTGCCCCGCCTCGGCTTCACCGGGCGCTGGACCGCCATGGAGACCGATCTGTGGATCCTGGTGTTCGCCACCCGGCCGGACATCGCGCCCGCCCTCTTCCACGACCAGGCGGAGTCGCTCACCCGGCCCGAGCTGCTGAGCCTGTACCTGGAGTACGACCGCGCCCACGACCTGGACCCCGCCGATCCCGCGCTCGACGACCTGGCGGAGCGGATCGTGACCGCCACGCGGAACCGGTACGGGGACGGCGAGCTGCCCGGTCCGGACGCCGGCTCCGAGATCCCCGGGCTCATCCAGGGTGCGATCAACGCCGAGTCGCCGGCCTGGCGCCGGCTCGACCAGCTGATCCGGCGGCGGCTGGGCTGAAACGGCCGTGGTGGTCACATGACGCTGCGTGTTCAAGGCCGCCCGTCCAGGTAATCACTCTTCCGTGTGCGATCGGGTACTGAACCGCCTCGAATGCCGCAACGCGCACTACTCCCCGTCGGCCGATCGCGGAATTCGCCGCCGCCGCGTGACCGCTTCGAGTTGCTCGCGCGGCCGGAGATCACTTTTCGCGTTCCGCCGGGATCGACGGCGCCGCAACGGATCCTTGCCCCGCGTAGCGATTTTGATAGCGTGGCCGGGCTTCCCTCGCCGCCGGGGCACGACCCCGCCGCGGCTTCTCCCCGTTTTCCGTTCCGGCGAAAGGACTTTCCCCATGCGCACGACCCTGCTCCGAGCCGGGAGCCTGGCCGGGGTGACCGTCGCCGTGCTCGCCGGCTCCACCGGTGTCGCCACCGCGGACGACACCGTCACCGGGTCCGCCTACGGCGCTTCGGCGACCGTCTCGCTGCTGCCCGGGGTGCTCACCGACAGCAAGGGCGGCACCGTCGAAACCGGTCAGCTGGCCCGGTCGGGCAGCGACGGGCCGGCCGAGGCGAGCGTCGCCGACGTGCCGCTCAAGGGGCTCGTCACCGCCAAGGCCATCAGCAGTTCCGTCGTCGACGGTGCCGGTTCCGTGGCCGCCAAGGCGAGCGTCGCGGAAGTGACGCTGCCGCTGCTCGCCGCGGCTGCCGGGCGGGTGCCGTCGATCCGGCTGATCAGCGCCCGCTGCGGGTCCGCCGACGGGCACGTCACCGGCAGCAGCGACCTCGCCGGCGTCAACCTCGGCCGGCTCGGCACGCTCCCGGCCGCGACGTCGCCGAACCAGAAGCTCGGCATCCCCGGCGTCGCCGAAGTGACCGTCAACGAGCAGCTCCAGCGCTACGACGGCGCCCTCGAAGTGACGGCGCTGCACATCAAGCTGCTCGGCGGCAAGACCACCGGCGCCCTCGGCAGCGGCGACGTCAAGCTCGCGTCCGTCACCTGCGGCCCGTCGAAGGAACGCGCGCCCGAGGCGCCGCCGCGCGGGCCGGGCCAGGTCGTCGTCATCCCCGCCGGTGCGCCGCAGACCGGCGACGGCAGCCTGGCCGAGGGCTGAGCCGATGCTGCGTCGCGCACTCCTGATCGCCGTCTCCGCGGTGCTGCTCGCCGGCTGCGGCGCGACGGCGACCCCGGCCGCCGCCCCACCTCCCGCGCCGGCCGCCGCGAACCTGACCCGGTCCCTGCCCACCGCGCTCGACGTCCCCGCGATCGACGCGAAGTCGACGCTGGTGTCACTCGGGCTGAACGCCGACCGCACGGTCGAGGTCCCGCCGGTCGACCAGCCGCTGCAGGCCGGCTGGTACGAGTACGGCCCGACGCCCGGCGAGGTCGGGCCGGCGGTGATCCTCGGCCACATCGACGGCGACCACCGCAAGGGGATCTTCTGGCGGCTGCACGAGCTGAAGCCCGGCGACCCGGTGCACGTCGACCGCGCCGACGGCGGACAGCTGACCTTCGAGGTCACGAAGGTCGACCAGATCGCGAAGAAGGAGTTCCCGACCGAAGCCGTGTACGGCAACACGACCGACCCCGAGCTGCGGCTGATCACCTGCGGCGGCAAGTACGACGCGGCGAACCGGAACTACCTCGACAACGTCATCGTGTACGCCAAGCTGAAGCGCTAGCGGCGGCCCGAGCGGCTCGCCTTGCGGAACTCCCGGTTCAGCCCGGCGATGCTCGCGAAGGGAATCCCCTTCGGGCAGGCTGCGACGCACTCACCGGTGTTGGTGCAGCCGCCGAAGCCCTCGGCGTCCATCGTGTCGACCATGTCGAGCACCCGCTGCGCCCGCTCGGGTTGTCCCTGCGGGAGCAGCGAAAGGTGCGTCACCTTCGCGGCGGTGAACAGCGTCGCCGAGCCGTTCGGGCACGCCGCCACGCAGGCGCCGCAGCCGATGCACGTCGCGTTGTCGAACGCCAGGTCCGCGTCCGGCTTCGGGACGGGGGTCGCGTGGGCGTCCGGGGCGCTGCCGGTCGGGGCGCTGACGTAACCGCCGGCCTGGACGATCCGGTCCAGCGCCGAGCGGTCGACGACCAGGTCCTTGATCACCGGGAAACCCTTGGCGCGCCACGGTTCCACGTCGATGACCTCGCCGTCGCGGAACGAACGCAGGTGCAGCTGGCACGACGTCGTGCGCTCCGGCCCGTGCGCCCGGCCGTTGATCACGACGCCGCAGGAGCCGCAGATGCCTTCGCGGCAGTCGTGGTCGAAGGCGACCGGTTCCTCGCCGTTCTCGATGAGCTCCTGGTTGAGGACGTCCAGCAGTTCGAGGAAGGACATGTCGGGGCTGACGTCCTCGACCGGGTAGGACACCAGCCTGCCCTCGGTCGCCGGGCCGGCCTGCCGCCAGATGCGGACGGTGAGGTTCACGTGTAGCTCCGCTGGGTGGGGTGGACGTGCTCGAAGGTGAGGTCCTCGCGGTGCAGCACGGGCAGGCCGTCCGGCCCGCCGTACTCCCACGCGGCGACGTGCGAGAACCGCTCGTCGTCGCGCCGGGCCTCGCCTTCGGGGGTTTGGTGTTCTTCGCGGAAGTGGCCGCCGCAGGACTCTTCCCGGGCGAGCGCGTCGACCAGCAGCAATTCGGCCAGTTCCAGGAAGTCCGCGACCCGGTTGGCCTTTTCGAGCTCCTGGTTGAGCTCCGCCGCGTTGCCGGGGATGCGGACGTCTCGCCAGAACTCCGCGCGCAGCTCGGGCACGCGGTCCAGGGCCTTGCGCAAGCCCTCTCGGCTGCGGGACATGCCGCAGTGGTCCCACATCAGCAGGCCCAGCTCGCGGTGGAACGAGTCGACCGACCGCGTGCCCTGGACCGCCAGCAGTCGCGTGATCCGGTCGCGCACCTCGGTTTCGACCTGTGCGACCGCGTCCGGTGAGACGTCGCCGAAGCGGTTTCCGCCGAGGTAGTCGGTCAAGGTGGCCGGGAGCACGAAGTAGCCGTCGGCGAGGCCCTGCATCAACGCCGACGCGCCGAGCCGGTTGGCGCCGTGGTCGGAGAAGTTGGCCTCGCCGATGACGAACAGCCCGGGGATCGTGCTCTGCAGGTCGTAGTCGACCCACAGTCCGCCCATCGTGTAGTGGATGGCCGGGTAGATCCGCATCGGCACCCGGTACGGGTCCTCCGCCGTGATGCGCTGGTACATGTCGAAGAGGTTGCCGTAGCGGGCCTCGATCGCCGGGCGGCCCATGCGCTCGATCGCGTCGGCGAAGTCGAGGTAGACGCCCAGCCCGCCGGGGCCGACGCCGAGCCCGGCGTCGCAGACGTTCTTCGCCGCCCGCGACGCGATGTCGCGCGGGACCAGGTTGCCGAAGCTCGGGTACAGCCGTTCGAGGTAGTAGTCGCGCTCGTCTTCGGGGATCTCCGCCGGCGGCCGCGTGTCGCCCTTCCGCTTCGGCACCCAGATCCGGCCGTCGTTGCGCAGCGACTCGCTCATCAGCGTCAGCTTCGACTGGTGCTCCCCCGACCGCGGGATGCACGTCGGGTGGATCTGGGTGAAGCACGGGTTCGCGAAGTAGGCACCGCGCTTGTGCGCCCGCCAGATCGCGGTCGCGTTCGAGCCCTTCGCGTTGGTGGACAGGTAGAAGACGTTGCCGTAGCCGCCGGTCGCGAGGACGACGGCGTCGGCCAGGTGCGTCTCGATCTCGCCGGTGACCAGGTCGCGGGCGACGATGCCGCGGGCCCGGCCGTCGACGACGACCAGGTCGAGCATCTCCGTGCGCGGGTGCAGCTCGACGTTCCCGGCGTCGATCTGCCGGGACAACGCCTGGTAGGCGCCGATCAGCAACTGCTGGCCGGTCTGGCCGCGCGCGTAGAACGTGCGCTGCACCTGCACCCCGCCGAACGAGCGCGTGTCGAGCAGGCCGCCGTACTCGCGGGCGAACGGCACGCCCTGCGCCACGGCCTGGTCGATGATCTGCGCCGACACCTGGGCCAGGCGGTACACATTGGACTCCCGGGACCGGAAGTCGCCACCCTTCACCGTGTCGTAGAACAGGCGGTACACGGAGTCGCCGTCGTTGCGGTAGTTCTTCGCCGCGTTGATCCCGCCCTGCGCGGCGACCGAGTGCGCCCGCCGGGGCGAGTCCTGGAAGCAGAACTGGACGACGTGGTAGCCCTGTTCGGCCAGGGTCGCCCCGGCCGAACCGCCGGCCAGCCCGGTGCCCACCACGATCACGCGGTGCTTGCGCCGGTTGGCCGGGTTCACCAGCTTGGCGGCGAACTTCCGTTCGTCCCAGCGCTTTTCCAGCGGGACGGCCGGGATCTTCGTATCGGCGATGGGGTCGCCGGTCAGGTAGTCGCCCATCAGTCCACCAGTCCCGTCATGATCGCGACCGGGACGAGCGCGTAGCCGCCCGCGATCACGACCGCCGTCGCGTTGCCGAGGAGCTTGATCGCCCGTTCCCGCCGCGCGCTGGTGACCCCCAGCGTGCGCGCGGCGCTGGCGAAGCCGTGCTGGATGTGCAGGCCGAGCATGGCCAGCGCGGCCAGGTAGATCAGGTTGACCCACCAGACCCGGAAGTCCGCCACGAGGTTGTGGTACGGGTCGCCCGGCACGAAGTCGCGGTTCACCGTGCCGACGGTGAAGTCGAGGATGTGCCAGACGACGAACAGCGCCAGCGTCGCCCCGCCCCAGCGCATCGTGCGCACGGCGAAGGTCGCGCGCACCGGCCGCCGGTGGACGTACGGGACCGGGCGGGCTTTCCGGTCGCGCCGCACCAGCTGGACCGCGGCGGTGACGTGCAGGACGAGCGCGACGAGCAGGACCACGCGCTGGATCCAGAGGAACCACGCGTAGGGCAGGACCGGCTCGCCGATCGTCCGCAGCCAGTGGGCGTAGTGGTTGAGGTCGTCGGCCCCGAGGAACGTCTTCAGGTTGCCGATCATGTGCGCGAAGACGAACGCGAGCAGCAGCGCGCCGGTCACCGCCATGACGATCTTCTTGCCGATCGTCGAGGCCCAGAACTGCCGGACGGGGCGCCGGGTCGCGAGGTCGTTCACCACCCGATCGACGGTAAGAGCGCGTCGACCAGAGGTCAAAGACATGATAACTCTACTCTCGATAGGCAACAGCTATGGTCGACGTATGCAGCTGCACCAGCTCGCCTACTTCGTCGCCGTCGCCGAGCACCGCCACTTCACCCGCGCGGCCGATCAGGTGCGGGTCGCGCAGCCCTCGTTGTCCCAGCAGATCCGCACGCTCGAACACGACCTCGGCGCGCCGCTGTTCCACCGGATCCGCGGCAACGTCTCCCTCACCGAAGCCGGCGAAGTGCTGCTGCCGATCGCGCGGCGGATCCTGGCCGACGCCGAAACCGCGCGGCTCGCGATCCGGGAGCTGGACGAGCTCGACCGCGGCCGCGTCCGGCTCGGCGCCCCGCCGAGCCTGTGCACGGGCCTGCTGCCCGCGATGCTGTCGGCGTTCCGCCGCCGCTACCCCGGCATCCAGCTGGAACTGCAGGAAAGCGGCTCACGCGACCTGCGTCAGCGGTTGTCCGAAGGCGCGCTGGACCTGGCCCTGCTGGCGGCCGCGCCGACCGACCCGCACCTGGCGGCGACCCCGTTGCTGCTGGAGGAACTGGTCGTCATCTCCCCCGCCGACGCGCCGCTGCGGAAGACCCGGCTCGACGTCCGCGAGCTGGCCGACGTCCCGCTGGTCATGTTCCGCCGCGGCTACGACGTCCGGGAGGCGACGGTCAACGCCTGCCGCGCGGCCGGGTTCGAGCCGTCGTTCGCGATCGAAGGCGGCGAGATGGACGCCGTGCTGGAGCTGGTGCGTGCCGGCGTGGGGTCCGCGGTCGTGCCGAGCACCGTGGCCGGCGACCGGTTCCGGATGACGCGGTTCGCGCCGGAAGCGGGCATGACCCGGATCGTGCAGCTGGCCCACCGCAAGGAAGTGGGGCCGACCCGGGCCGTCCGCGCGCTGCGCACCGCGCTCGTCGGGTTCGTGGCCGACCGGGCGAACCTCCCGCCCGGCATCGAGTCCCTTGTGGACGGACGCGGCGCCCGACCATCGGGGGGTTGACCGGCGGCCGGTTCCGGAGTGGCATGGACGCCGTGAATCGTCTGCGCTCGGCCGCCGTGCTCGCCGCCCTCGCCGGTTCCCTCCTGGTGCCGGCCACCGCCACCGCCGCCCCCGCGCTGGGGTTCGACCTCGACGCGGCCACCATCCCCGAACTCCAGCAGCGGATGGACCACGGCGGCCTCACCGCCGTGCGGCTGACCACCGCCTACCTCCACCGCATCGACACGCTCGACGGGAAGATCCACTCCGTGGTCGCCGTCGACCCGGGCGCGCTCCGGGCGGCCGCCGCCAGCGACGCCCGCCGCCGCGCGGGTCACCGCCTCGGGCAGCTGGACGGGATCCCCGTGCTGCTGAAGGACAACATCGACACGCGCGCGCAACCGGCGACCGCGGGGTCGCGGGCGTTGCCGCGCAGCCGTCCGGCCGCCGACGCGGCGCTGGTGGACCGGCTGCAGCGCGGGGGCGCGGTGATCCTGGGCAAGACGAACCTGTCGGAGTGGGCCAACTTCCGCTCGACGCATTCGACGTCGGGCTGGTCCGGGATCGGTGGGCAGACGAACAACCCGTACGTCCTCGACCGCAACCCGTGCGGCTCGTCGTCGGGCTCCGGCGCCGCCGTCGCGGCCACGCTGGCCCAGGTGGCGATCGGCACCGAGACCGACGGCTCGATCGTCTGCCCGGCGGGCGCGAACGACGTCGTCGGCGAGAAGCCGACGCTCGGGCTGGTCAGCCGGACCGGCGTCGTGCCGATCTCCGCGGAGCAGGACACCGCCGGGCCGATGGCGCGGCACGTCGTCGACGCCGCCGTCACGCTGTCGGTGCTGCAGGGGCGCGACCCGGCCGACCCCGCGACGGCGGCGATCCCGGCGGGGCAGCCGCGGGACTACGCGGCGTACCTGCGTCCGGACGCCCTGCGCGGGGCGCGGATCGGCGTCTGGCGGCTGGCCGGTCTGGACGCCGACGTCGACCGGGTGGTCGGGGACGCCGTGCGGACGTTGACGGCTCGGGGCGCGAAGGTCGTCGACGTCGATCTTCCTTATCAGGACCAGATCGGGGCGGCGGAGACGCCGGCGCTGCTGACGGAGTTCAAGCGCGACTTGAACTCCTACCTCAAGCACCGGCCCGGGCACCCCGCGACGCTCGACGAGCTGATCGCGTTCAACCGGCGGGACCCGGTGGAGCTGTCGAAGTTCGGTCAGGAGCTGTTCGAGCAGGCCGCGGCCGCGCCGGCGCCGAGCGATCCGACGTACCGGCAGCAGCGGGCGACGGCCACTTCGCTGGCGCGGCGGTCGATCGACGAGACGCTGTCCCGGCTGCACCTGGACGCGATCGTCGCGCCGACCAACAGCCCGGCGTGGAAGACGGACTACGCGGCGGGCGACGCGTTCGTCCTCGGTTCGTCCACCCCGGCGGCGGTCGCGGGCTACCCGAACGTGTCGGTTCCGGCCGGGTTCGCGGGCCCGCTGCCGATCGGGGTGTCGTTCTTCGCCGGCCGCTGGGCCGACGCGCGGGTACTGGCGTTCGCGGCGGCGTTCGAGCGGGCGGCCCCGGCGCGCCGGGCTCCCGCGTTCCTGCCCACCACTGGTTAAGGTGGGGGGCCGACGGTGAGGAGGGCAGCCGATGGTCACCCGCGCGGAACGGAACGCGACGGACCCGGACCTGGGTGTCCTTTCGGGACGGCTGCTGTTCGCGGTGCAGCGTGAACTGTTCGCGACGTTGGCGTCGCGGGGTTTCGACGACCTGAAGCACCGGCACGGCGCGGTGCTGGCGTACCTGGATCCGGACGGTGTGCGGGCGACGGAGCTGTCCCGGCTTTCGGGGCAGTACAAGCAGATCATCGGAACGTTGATCGACGAGCTGGCGGCGCTGGGGTACGTCGAGCGGCGGCCGGACCCGAGCGACCGGCGCGCGAAGCTGATCTGCCCGACGGAGAGAGGCATGGCCCAGATGCGCGCGGCGGACGCGATCATGGAGGACATCCAGCGCCGCCACGCGGACCGCCTGGGGCGCGAGGAATACGTGCGGTTCAAGGGGATGCTGGCGGACATCACGGACCACCAGCGCAGGCAAGCGGGCACACCCACCGAGGACTGACCCCCGGCTTCCGGGTCTGCCCGCACGAGCTCGGCAGGTCGCGCACGCTCAGTGCAGTCGGGGCGTGAGCCACTCGATCACTCGCTGCCAGCTTTCGTGCGTCGGGTCCATCACCTGGAAGTGGTCCGCGCCCGGCACTTCCACGTACTCCGCCTCCGCCACCCGCGAGGCGTACGTCCGGCTGAACGCCGGCGGCACCACGTCGTCCGCGTCGCCGTGCAACGCCAGCACCGGCACCCCCGCCCCGCCCATCTCACTCGGCGAAGCAGTCGCGTACCGGTCGGGCACTTCGCCGACATGCCCGCCCAGCAACAGGTTCACCACGCCCTCGCCGACCCCCTCCGCGACCGCCGGCCAGAACTCCGGGTACGCCGGCTCCGGCGCTGCGGCCGGCCGCGCCGCCTGCCCGTCGGCCAGCACCGTGCCGAACCGCGTCCGGTCGGCTTCCACCAGATCCAGGACCCCGGCCAGCGAAACCACCGCCACCGGCACCACCTTCGGGTCCGCCCCCACCGCACCCGCGGCCAACGCCGGCCGGTGCGCGGCCCAAGCCGCCAGCTGGCCCCCCGCCGAGTGGCCGATCACCGCGACCCGAGCCACGTCGAGAGCCGGATCCAGGTCCGCGACCACGTCGATCGCCGTCGCGACGTCCTCGAACGTCGACGGCCAGCCGCCGTCGTCGCCGAGGCGGCGGTAGTCCACGTTCCACACCGCGTAGCCGCGGGCGAGGAGTTCGTCGGCCAGCGGGGTGGCCGTGCGGCGGTCGAACATCGCCGTCCAGTAGCCGCCGTGCAGCAGCACCACCACCGGGAACGGCCCCTCGCCCGCCGGCCGGTACAGCTCCCCCACCTGCGCCGGGTGCGGGCCGTACGCGACCGTGCGCACCGGCCCCGGCGGATCGTCGTAACGGGCGCCGCGCCGCGAGCTCACCAGCGCGTCGATCGTGCCGAAGAACTCCGCGATCCGCGGGTCGTCGCCGCCCTTGGCCTTCGACTCGTCCCACGCCGTGTCGTCGATCCACTCGACGACGTCCAGCCACGTCCCGGCGTCCAGGCGCACCAGCTTCGCCGAGACGAACCCGCGCCGCCCCTCGCGGAACGCGGCCAGCATCCCCGGCCGGGCCGCGAGCATCGCCGAAGTCCGCTCGGGCCGGACGGTGAACGTGGTCAGCTCGATGACGGCCATGCGCTCCCCTTAAGTTGGTCCACATTTATGACTATCATGGTTCTGGACTACTTGTCACGCGGACGTGCGCCCGCTCGCCCTGCCGCCCGACGAGGCTGAGGAACTCGACCGGACCCGCGCTCGTGGCACCGAACCAGTGCGGCGTGCGCGTGTCGAACTCCGCCGCCTCCCCCGGCCGCAGGACCAGGTCGTGCTCGCCGAGCACCAGCCGCAGCGTCCCGTTCAGCACGTACACCCAGTCGTGCCCCTCGTGCGTGCGCGGCTCGGGCTCGGCCTCCCCGGCCGGCAGCACGAACTTGTACGCCTGGATCCCGCCCGGCCGCCGGGTCAGCGGGATGATCGTCGACCCGTCCCGGCAGGCCAGCGGCCGCAGGGTGACGCGCGGGTCGCCGGTCGGCGGCGCGTCGACCAGCTCGTCGAGCGTCACGCCGTAGGCCCGCGCGAGCGGCAGGAGCTGCTCCAGCGTCGGGCGGCGCAGGCCCGCCTCGAGCCGCGACAGCGTGCTCGCCGAAATCCCCGTCTGCTCGGCCAACGCGGTGAGCGTGGTTTCCCGCTGTTGCCGGAGGCGCTTCAGCCGCGGCCCGACGGCGTCGAGAGCCCGGTCGATCGAGTCGTCCATGCCGTCATTTTGCCAATCGGCAAGAAGCTTTGCCAATCCGACGTACGGGCGAGCACGGTGGTCGGCGTGAACGACTTCGACCAGCCCTACTGGGACCAGCACTGGCGCCGCGCCCGCCACCACGGCACCGCACCGAACCCCCACCTCGTCCGCGAGGTCGCCGGCCTCAGGCCGGGCACCGCCCTGGACGCCGGCTGTGGCCGCGGCGCCGAAGCCGGCTGGCTCGCCGCCCGCGGCTGGGCCGTCACGGCGGTGGACATCTCCGTCGAAGCCTTCACCCAGGCCGCCGCGAACACCGTGGCCTGGGTGCGGGCGGACCTGACGACCTGGACGCCCGGCACGCGGTTCGACCTGGTCACCACCCACTACGCCCACCCGGCGATGCCGCAGCTCGCCTTCTACGAACGCATTTCCGAGTGGGTCGCGCCCGGCGGCACGCTGCTCGTCGTCGGCCACGCGCACGGCCACCACGTCGCCGAGGCGGCGGCCACGGCCGGCGACATCACGGCGTTCCTCGACGGCTGGGAGATCGTCACGGCCGGCGACCACGGCCACGACGTCGTCGTGCGGGCGAGGAGGACGGCGTGACCGCCCTCGTCGACGACCCGCGCCGGCGCCGCGCGATCCTGCTCGGCGTCTGCCTCGCCCTGATGGCGGTGGTCGCGTCCGTCTCCGGCCTGAACGTCGCCCAGCCGCAGCTGGCGGTCGAGCTCGGCGCGGCGCAGGACACCGTCCTGTGGATCGTGAACGGCTACGCCGTCACCCTGGCCGCGCTGCTCCTCCCCCTGGGCGCGGCAGGTGACCACCTCGGCCGGAAACCCGTGCTGCTCAGCGGGTTGACGCTCTTCGTCATCGCGAACCTCGCGGCGGCCCTGGCGCCGTCCGCCGGCTTCCTTCTGGCGGCCCGGCTCCTGGCCGGCGCGAGCGCGGCGATGATCATGCCGGTCACGCTCGCCGTCATCACCTCGACGTTCCCCGCCGAAGACCGGTCCCGCGCGATCGGCGTGTGGACGGGTGTCGCCGGCGGCGGCGGGATCCTCGGCATGTTCCTGTCCGCGGTCCTGGTCGACCTGGCGAGCTGGCGGTGGCTGTTCGTGCTGCCGATCGCGCTCGCCGCGGCGGCCGCCGTCGTGACCCTGCGGTCGGTGCCGGACTCCCGCTCGGAGAACCGGGACCGGTTCGACGCCGTCGGCGCGGCCCTCTCGTCGGTCGCCGTCGTCGGCTGGGTCTTCGTGCTGCACGAAGGACCGGACCGCGGGTGGACCGCGCCGGTGACCCTGCTGAGCCTGGCCGCCGGGGTCCTCGGCGTCGCCGGGTTCGTGACATGGGAACTGCGCCACCCGGCACCGCTGCTCGACATCCGGCTCTTCCGCGAACGCGGCCTGACCGGCGGTTCGGTGACCCTGCTGGCCGTCTTCGGCGTCCAAGCGGGGATCTTCGTGGTCCTCTTCCCCTACCTGCAGGCGGTGCTCGGCTGGTCCGGCTTCCGCGCCACCCTCGCGCTGATGCCGACGGCACTGCTGATGATGGCCGCGTCCGGCCTCGCCCCGAAGGTGGCCGCCAGGATCGGCGGCCGTCCGGCCATGGCGGCCGGCCTCGTCGTGAGCGCGACGGGACTGGGGCTGATGGCCGCGTTCGTGTCCGTCGACGGCGGCTACCCCTCGATCCTGCCCGGGATGGTGCTCATGGGACTGGGAATGGGCCTGACGATGACCCCGGCCACCGAGGCCATCACCGGTTCGCTGCCCCGCGCACAGCAGGGCGTGGCGTCCGCGCTCAACGACGTCACGCGGGAGCTGGGCACGGCCCTCGGGGTCGCGTTGCTGGGCACGATCCTGACCGCCGGTTACCGCGGAGCCGTCGAGTCCCGGCTGGCCGGGGCACCCGCCGAGGTGGCGCTCCGGGGCGTCGCGAACGCCGTCGCCGCCGGTCCCGCGGTGGCCGGCGCGGCCCGGGAGTCCTTTGTGGATGGATGGCGCCAATCGATGTGGGCGGGCGCGGGTGTCCTGGTGCTCGTTCTCGTCCTCACCCTGGTGAAGAGCCCCTTATCGATTCAGAGATCCTCTGCTAGCCTGCGTCGCGGGACGGCTCCGGCCGGCACCCTGGGGATCGACTCCGAGGAGATGGAATGACGGCAATCGCCCGTGTCCGTGGTCGTGAGGTGCTCGACAGCCGGGGCAACCCGACCGTCGAGGTCGACGTCGTGCTGGAGGACGGCTCGGTGGGCCGCGCCGCGGTTCCCTCGGGTGCCTCGACCGGCACGCGGGAGGCCGTCGAGCTGCGCGACGGGGACCAGGCGCGCTACCACGGCAAGGGCGTCCGCAAGGCCGTCACCGCGGTCAACACCGAGCTGGCCGAGGCGGTCGTCGGGCTGAACGCCGAGGCCCAGTCGGAGGTCGACGCCGCGCTGATCGCCGCGGACGGGACGCCGAACAAGGCCCGCGTCGGCGCCAACGCGACGCTCGGGATCTCGCTGGCCGTCGCGAAGGCCGCCGCGGCGGCGAACACGCTGCCGCTGTACCGGTACGTCGGCGGGGTCTTCGCCCACCAGCTGCCGATGCCGATGATGAACATCGTCAACGGCGGTGCGCACGCCGACAACCCGATCGACTTCCAGGAGTTCATGATCGGCCCGGTCGGCGCCGAAACCTTCGCCGAGGCCGTGCGGATGGGCTCGGAGGTCTTCCACACCCTGCGCGCGTCGCTGAAGAAGGCCGGGCACGGCACCAACGTCGGTGACGAAGGCGGCTTCGCGCCGAACCTCGCCTCGGCCGACGAAGCCCTGGAGTTCGTCGTCCGCGCGATCGAGGAAAGCGGCTACACCCCCGGCGAGGACATCGCGCTGCTGCTCGACCCAGCCGCGTCGGAGTTCTACGACAACGGCGTCTACGACTACCGCGGCGAAGGCATCAAGCGCAGCGTCGAGGAGCACGTCGCCTACCTCGACGAGCTGACCACGCGCTTCCCGATCGTCTCCATCGAGGACGGCCTCGCCCAGGACGACTACGACGGCTGGAAGCAGCTGACCGACCGGATCGGCGACCGCGTGCAGCTCGTCGGCGACGACGTCTTCTGCACCAACGTCAAGCTGCTCCAGGACGGCATCGACCGCGGGATCGGGAACTCGATCCTGATCAAGGTCAACCAGATCGGCACGCTGACCGAAACGCTGCTGACCGTCGACACCGCGCACAAGGCCGGCTACTCCGCGGTGATGTCGCACCGCTCCGGCGAGACCGAGGACACCACGATCGCCGACCTCGCCGTCGCCACCGGCTGCGGCCAGATCAAGACGGGTTCGCTGTCCCGGTCCGACCGCACCGCCAAGTACAACCAGCTCATCCGCATCGAGGAGGAGCTGGGCTCGGAGGCGCGCTACGCCGGTCGCGCGACCCTGCGCGGCAGCCGCTGATCGGCGAACCCGGCCGATCTGTAGTGCTATAGGACGGGTGAGCTCTTTTCACTCTTTCGTGGACAAGGTGGACGACCGGCTCGGCGACGGGCTCGAGCACGTCCTGTGCGCCCACCACCGGCGGCGGCTGCGCGCGCTGGGGTGGGGTGACGTGCTCGAGCCGGGCGGCGCGGACGACCGCCTCGGCGGGCGGGCCGCGGTCCGGGACGGCAACCGCGTCGAGGTGCTGATCGACGGCGAAGAGACGCTGCCGGCGATCGAAAAAGCGATCCGGGGCGCGAAGTCCCACGTGCACATCGCGAACTGGCACGCGAGCGCGGACTTCCGGCTGACGCGCGAGCCCGGCTCCCTCAGCCTGCGAGAACTGCTCGCCGAGACCGCCGACCGGGGTGTCGAGGTGCGAGTGCTGCTGTGGGCCGGGCCGCCCGTGCCGGCGTTCCAGCCGACGCGGGGCCGCGCACGCGGCGAGCAGCGCAAGTTCACCGACGGCTCGGCCGTGCGGTGCGTGCTGGACTCCCGCGAGCGGACCATGCACTGCCACCACGAAAAGCTCGTGGTGGTCGACGACGAGGTCGCGTTCGTCGGCGGCGTCGACTTCACGGCGCTGGAGGGCGATCGCCACGACAGCCCGGACCACCCGCCGCGGCCGATCGGCTGGCACGACCTGGCGTCCCGGCTCGAAGGACCGGTCGTCGCCGACGTCGCCGACCACTTCCGGCGGCGGTGGACGGAGGTCGCCGACGAGGACCTGCCGGCGCCGAAGGTGCCCGGACCGGCCGGCGGCACCCGCGTCCAGCTGCTGCGCACGGTCCCGAACAGCACCTACGATTTCGCGCCGAAGGGCGAGTTCACGATCCTCGACGGCTACCTGCGGGCCCTGCGGTCCGCGCGCCGGCTGGTCTACCTGGAGAACCAGTTCCTGTGGTCGCCGGAGATCGCCGAAGTGCTCATCGACAAGCTGCGCAACCCACCCGAAGACCGCTTCCGCATGGTCCTGCTGCTGCCGCGCAAGCCGAGCAACGGCTCCGACACCACCCGCGGCCAGCTGGGCCGGCTCCTCGACGCCGACGACGGCCACGGCCGGCTGCTCGCGGCGACGATCAGCGCGCACGACGGGGAGTCCGCCGCGCCGGTCTACGTGCACGCGAAGCTCGGCATCGTCGACGACGAGTGGCTGACCGTCGGGTCGGCGAACCTCAACGAGCACTCGCTGTTCAACGACACCGAGGTCAACATCGCGACCGACGACCGCGAACTGGCCCGGACGACCCGGCTGCGGCTGTGGGCCGAGCACCTCGGCCGGGACGTCCCGGAGGTCGACGGCGACCCGGCGGACGTCGTCGACCACCTCTGGCGGCCGCTGGCCGAGGAGCAGGCGGAACGGGAGCGCCGCGGTGAACACCGCACGCACCGGCTGGTGCTGCTCCCCGGCGTCTCGCGGCGGTCGGGCCGGCTGCAGGGCCCACTGCGTGGACTCCTCGTCGACGGCTGAAGCGAAGATCGCCCGCCCGCTCTAGATTGGGCGGCATGACTTCCACCGCCGAGAAGGCCACCCGGCTGCAAGAGCTGCACGCCGCGCCCGAGCTGCTGCTCGTCGTCAACGTCTGGGACGCCATCACCGCCAAGGTGGTCGCCGAGACGCCCGGCACCCAGGCCCTCGCGACCCCCAGCCACGGTATCGCCGCCTCGCGCGGCTACCCGGACGGCGAAAAGATCCCGCGCGACGAGATGATCGCCGAGGTCGCGCTGATCGTGCGGACGGCGGGCGACCTGCCCGTCACCGCCGACCTCGAGGCCGGCTACGGCGACCCCGGCGGCACGATCGCCCGGGCCATCGACGCCGGCGCGGTCGGCGCGAACCTCGAAGACCAGATGAAGCCGCTGCCGGACGCCGTGAAGGCCGTCGAGGCCGCCGTCGCGGCCGCGCAGAAGGCCGGCGTCGACTTCGTGCTCAACGCCCGCACCGACGCCTTCCTCAAGACCGACCCCGAAACCGCGCTGGAAGAGGCGATCACCCGCGGCCGCGCCTACCTCGACGCGGGCGCGTCCAACTTCTTCGTGCCCGGCAAGCTCGACGAGGACCAGGTCGCGCGGCTCGTCGGCGAACTGGGCGAGCGCAAGGTCAACCTCATCGGCATCCCCGGCTCGATCCCGCTGAAGCGCGCGCAGGAACTCGGCGTCTCCCGCGTGTCCTACGGGCCGTGGAGCCAGAACGTCGCCCTGACCGCGCTGGCCAGGCTCGCCGAAGACGTCTACGCCGGCGGCGGCCTGCCCGAAGGCACCCGCAAGCTCAACTGATCAGCGGATCCGCAGCTTCCGCATGAGCTTGAGCCCGGACAGCATGCTTTCGACGTACTTGTCGTAGCCCTGTCCGGGCCGCGGGCCCATCACCTGCTTCTTCAGCACGGCCAGGTTCTGCCCGTCGGTGTACTTGAGCAGGCCCTGGTCGCCGTGGCGGGCGCCGACGCCGGAGCTCTTGACCCCGCCGGACGGCGTCCCCTTGGCGGCGAAGGCCGTCGCGAGGATGTCGTTGATGTTGACGTTGCCGGATTCCAGGCGGGCGGCCACGGCCCGCGCGGCCCCGACGTCCCGGCTCCAGACCGAGGCGTTGAGGCCGTAGTCGGTGTCGTTGGCCAGCTCGACGGCTTCGTCGACCGAGCGGTAGGAGTGCAGCGCGATCACCGGGCCGAAGGTTTCCGTGACGCCGCAGAGCATGTCCTTCGTGACGCCTTCGAGGATCGTCGGCTCGAAGAAGGCCGGGCCGAGGTCGGGGCGCGGTTTGCCGCCGCACAGCACGGTCGCGCCTTTCGCGACGGCGTCGTCGACGTGCTCTTTGACGCGGCGCAGGTGGTCGGGCGAGACGAGCGAACCCATGTCGGGCCCGAAGTCGTAGGCCGCACGGACGTCCAGCGCGCTCGTGGCCTTCACGAACGCGTCCTTGAACTCGGCGTAGCGGGACTCCGGCAGGTAGATCCGCTCGATGTGCATGCAGATCTGGCCGGTGTTGCCGAAGGCGCCGAAGATCGCGCCCCGCACGGCTTCGGCGATGTCGGCGTCGTCGAGGACGATCATCGGGTTCTTGCCGCCCAGCTCCAGGCAGCAGCCGATGAGGTTGCGCCCGGCCCGTTCGCCGATCACCCGGCCGGTCGCCGTCGAGCCGGTGAACATCACGTAGTCGGCCTGGTCGATGAGCGTCGGGCCGACATCCGGGCCTTCGCCGCAGACGACCTGGAACAGGCCCTCGGGCAGGCCGGCTTCCTCCAGCATCCGGATGCCGTACAGCGGCGAGAGCGCGGTCTTGTTGTCCGGCTTCAGGACCACCGCGTTGCCGGCCATCAACGCCGGGATCGCGTCGGAAATGCCGGTGGCGAACGGGAAGTTCCACGGCGCGATGATCCCGACGACCCCCTTGGGCTGCCGGACCTCGGTCGAGGTCGTCAGCAGCGGCACCGGGCCGCCGCGTTTGACCGGCGCCAGCAGCTTGGCCGCCCGCCGCAGGTAGTGGCTCATCACCATGGCGGGGTCACAGGTCTCTTCGATCGCCATCCGCCGGTTCTTGCCGCTCTCGACCTGGATGAGGTCGGCGACGGCCCGCGCGCGGTCGACGAAGAGCGCGTGCGCCCGCCGGAACACCGCCAGCCGCTGCTTGAGCGGCGTGGCCGCCCACTTCCGTTGCGCCGCACGGGCGGTGGCGAACGCCTGCTCGATGTCGGCCGGCGTGGACTGCGGCAGATCGACGAGCGGGTCGCCGGTGTAGACCTCGGTGAGCTTCCAGGTCTCGCCGGCCGAGCCGGGCACGCGGGCGACGAGCTGCCGCAGGAAGTCGTCGGTCACCGACGCCGGGCGGGTGAGCTGCAGCGGGGTCACGGTCACGATCCGCTCCCGAGGACGAGGTTCGCGCCCATTTCGCCGATCATGATGGCGGGCGCGTTGGTGTTGCCGCCGGTGATGGACGGCATGATCGAGGCGTCGCAGACCCGCAGGCCTTCGACACCGCGCACCTTGAGGTCGGGGCCGACGACGGCGAGCTCGTCGACGCCCATCCGGCAGGTGCCGACGCCGTGGTAGACCGACGTCGCGCGGTTGAGGATCGCGTCCCGCAGTTCCTGGCCGCGCAGGTCCTTGCCGGGGTGGATCTCTTCCTTCACCGCGCCCTTGAACGCCTTCGACGCGAAGATCTCGCGGACCATCTCCGAACCTTCGGCGAGCACTTCGAGGTCGGCCGCCTCGGAGAGGTACTGGAAGTCGATCAGCGGCGCGGCGGTCGGATCGGCCGAGGCGAGCCGCAGCGTGCCGCGGCTCTTCGGGTAGATCAGCGTCGAGAGGACCGTGAGCGCCGGGCGCTTGTCGACGTCGTGGCGGATCGGCGCGTCCTGGTTGGGCGAAACGTACGCCCACGGCAGGAGGTGCAGCTGGAGGTCGGGGACCGCGTCGGCCTGGGACGTCTTGAGGAACGCGACCGCCTCGAAGACGGAGTTGGCCAGGAACGTGCTGCCGGGCTTCAGCAGCTCCCGGGCCAGGCCGCGGGCGAAGTACGGCGCCGAGCCCTTGTTCTTGCTGGACGACACGTGGAACGTCAGCGCGTGGAACATGTGGTCGTGCATGTTGTCCCCGACCGGCAGGTCGGCGAGCACGTCGATGCCGTGTTCCTTCAGGTGCTCGGCGTGGCCGATCCCGGAGAGCATGAGCAGCTGCGCGGAGCCGGCGAACCCGGCCGAGAGGATGACTTCCCGGCCGGCGCGGACGGTGCGCTGCCGGCCGCGGTCGACGACTTCGACGCCGACCGCGCGGCCGTTGTCGAAGAGGATCTTCTTGACGAGCACGCCGGACTGGAGCTGCAGCGTCGGCGGGGCGAGGTGGTGGAGGTAGCCGCGGGAGGCGCTGTAGCGGAGGCCGTCGGCAGCGTTCTGCTGCATCCGGCTGACGCCTTCCTGGGATTCGGCGTTGTAGTCGTCGAGGACCTTGCAGCCGAGCGCGTCGGCGGTGGCGTCGACGAACTGCAGCGAGCCCTCTTGGGGGTTCCTGGCGCGGGTGACCCGGATGGGCCCGCCCGCGCCGCGGAACGCGTTCTCGCCGTCCTCGAAGTCCTCCATCCGCTTGTAGGCGGCGTTGACGCTGTCGGCGTCCCAGCCGGTGTTGCCCTCGGCGGCCCAGGAGTCGAAGTTGGCGCGGTTGCCGCGGACGTAGACCATGCCGTTGATGGAGCTGGAGCCGCCGACGACCTTGCCGCGCGGCACCGGCATCCGGCGATCGAGAACGTGTTTCTGCGGAACGCCGTAGAAGCCCCAGTCGAACGGCTTCTTGAGCTGCGGGACGGCGTGCATCGGGCCGACCAGGCCCGGTTTCTTGATCAGCAGCCGTTCGTCGCTCTTGCCGGCTTCGAGCACGATCACGCTGGCCCCGGACTGCGCCAACCGGCCCGCGATCGCCGCCCCCGAGCTCCCCGACCCGACGACGACGTAGTCGGCCTCGTCGCCGCGCGGCGCCCTGTTCGCCATGTCCGCTCCTCGGTCCCGCCCGCAGGCAAACTATAACCTGTTCTAGTTTGCTCACGGTATAGCGTCGCCGCCTCGGAGCGCAACGGGGACGCCTAGGAGCCGTTCATGGCCCTCTCGATCTCCGCGACCAGCTTCCGGACGCGGCCGGTGTCCAGGCTGCCGTAACAGAACGTGTTCATGTCCACCTGGTCGCCGCCACTGGCGGGGTTCTCGACGACGTCGGTGGACGCGCCCTCGACGGTGAACGTCAGCCGCCCGGGGCGGGAGAACCCGGGTGGGTCGTTGCTGATCTTCTTGATCTTGGTGACGCTGAAGGTGTGCTTGCGGTCGTTGCCGAAGACGCCGTCCTTGACCGCCGCGCTGATCGTGACTTCCTTGCCGCTGAAGCGGATGGTCCGCCTTCTGGCGTGCATGCTTCCTCCCCTGGAAACCGGAGGAAAACTGTAAGCAGTCACTCGGTCGAGTGACAAGCCTGGTGGGCATTGATCGACCGCGCGGACCAGCGCGGGTCGGTGCCGCCGCGGGACACTTTCACCGGCGCGAATCAGCCGGCCGGCCCGAGTCAGGGCCGGAGCCGACCGCGCCTTGATCCCCGCCCGGCCGCCGGCGCCGAATCCGCGCGCCCCCGCGAACCACCACCGAAGCCCGTCACAGCCCCCGGCGTAGCGCATCGGCCGCCCGCGCCAGATCCGCGCGCACCTCGCGAGCCATCCTCGTCGCCCCCTTCGCCTGGTGCCGCTGCAAGCTGAGCGCGAAGACCGTCCACAGCCCGGCCACCGCCGCCGCCGTGATGTGCGGGACCGGGTCGGCTTCCGGCACCCCCGTGCGCGCCGCCAGGTGCTCCGCCACCGCCTCCGTCAACCGGTCGCGCGCCTCGCGGTGGTGCGCCACCAGGGCCGGGGTCGAGCGGACCAGCTCGCCGAACCTGCGGACCTCGTCCCAGCCGTGCCGGCGCGCCGATGCCACCAGGAAGTCCAGTTCCTCCCCCAGCACCTCGAGCGCCGCGTCCAGGGGCGCCGCGTCCGCGAGGCGGGCGCGCAGCGCGTCCAGCTGCGTGTCCCAGCGGTCGGCGAGCAAGGCCTCTTTGCTCCCGAAGTGGTTGAAGACCGTCTTCTCCGTGACGCCACAAGCCCGCGCGACGTCCGCGACCCGGACCGCGTCGAACCCCCGCTCCAGGAACATCCGCGTCGCGGTGTCCGACAACTGGCGGCGCAGCTCGCGCTTGCGCCGGTCCCGCAACGTCTCAGCCACCACCCGATCATACAGCAGGAGTACTATTTACAGTGACTGTAATGAACGGAGAGACGACATGAGCGAGTTCGAGATCGTCCGCGAGTACCCCCAGGCCCGGACCCGCGTCTGGCGGGCCCTCACGGATCCGGCCCTGGTGCCGCGGTGGACGTCGACCGGCCAGGGCGGCCGTCCCGAAGGGTTCGCGCCGGAAGTGGGCACGCGGTTCCGGTTCGTCGGGCGGCCGGTGCCCGGCTGGGACGGCGTCGTCCGGTGTGAGGTCCTCGCGGCCGACGCACCCGAGCTGCTGAGCTACAGCTGGCGCAACCAGGAGTCCGACGCGCCGAGCACCGTGACGTGTCACCTCGACGAGACCCCCGACGGCACGCGCCTCACCTACCGGCACACGGGCTTCCAGGGCGTCGGCGGGTTCTTCATGAGCCGGCTGCTGCACCGCGTCCGGCGCCGGATGCTCACCGAGGGGCTGCCGGGCGTCCTCGCCGACTCGGGCTGGTAGCGGTCAGCCGGCCGGCGAGCGATGCCGGGCGACGTAGTCGTTGACGAGCCCGGCGGCCGTGTGCGCGTCGTCGACGGTGACCACGAACGCGCCGCCGGAACGCAGGCGCAGCACGAGGCCGTCGCCGCCCCGGATCACGACCGCGGACCGGCCGGGGCGCCGCCGCCAGCCCCAGCCGCCGTAGGCCAGCGGCACGATCCGGTCGGCGCGCGCTTCGGCGATTTCGTCGTAGGCCAGGGTGCGGCGCGGCCGGCCGAGCAACCCGATGCGCACGCGCACGCCGGCCGGTCCGACGAGCACCCGCACCGACGAGAACACCAGCGCCACCACCGCGACCAGCAGCCCGGCGAGCCACAAGTGCGTGCTCCCCAGCACCGCGGCGAGGCCGGCCGCGAGCGGCGCGATCGCGACCAGGGCGAGGTTGTGCGCGGTTCCCGACCAGACCGCTTGTTCGCCGGCCCCGAGACCGGCCGAAGGCACCGGGCCCGACGCCGTCGTCTCGGCCGGTTTCGCGGGCGCCAGCCACCAGCCGGCGGCGATCGCCACCAAGCCCACGCCGAGGACGCCGAGCGCGATCGCCCAGTCGACCGGCCGGGCCTGCGTCCACGACGGCACGCCGGCGTTCGCCCACAGCCCCGCCGAATGCGCGGCCACGAGGATGCCGCCGAGGCCGTAGACGCCAGGTGCCGCCGACGTCGTCCGGGCCACGGCCACCCACGCCACGCACCAGACCGCGGCCGCGCCCGCGGTCACGAGCCACCACGCGGCGTGGCCGTCGGGGACACCGGTCCACGACCAGTGCACGGCGATGGGATCGGGCAGCCGCGGCGCGAGGACGAGCGCCGGCACGACGATGCCGAGCAGGACCACGGCCGGTATCCCGTACCGCAGGACGGCGGACCTCATCGGGCCTCCTCGATCATGACGACCAGTTCTTCGTGCTCGATCCCGAGCCGCCGCGCCTCGTCGACCAGCGCGCGGATCCGGTGGTGCAGTTCGGCCCGGTCCGGTCCCGCGGCCAGCACGGTCACCCCGCGCCCGCGTCGCATGGAGACCAGGCCTTCGTCGGCGAGCTGCGCGTAGGCGCGCAGCACGGTGTGCATGTTGACGCCGAGGGACGAGCCGAGTTCCCGGGCCGAGGGCAGCCGTTCACCGACACCGAGATCCCCCGCGGCGAGCGCGCGCCGCAACCCCGCGGCGATCTTCTCGTGCAGCGGGGCGGTGTCCCGGTCGTCCAGTCGTAGCAGCATTGTTCTACAGATACTAGAACAAGCGAGCAGTCATCGCCAAGTCACTCCCCTACACCACCGGGTCCGGCTCCGCCCCCAGCACGTCGTCCGCCAGGCCCGCCGCGAGCGCGCGCAACGCCGCGTCCAGGTACACCGTCAAGTCCGCGTCCGCGCGGGCCGACCAGCGGTCGTACGCCGCCCGGCAGGCTGCCAGCACCGCGCGCCCCACCACCAGCGGGTACAACGACTCCTCCGGCTGGCCCGAGCGGCGGGCGACGAAGGCGCTGATGGCCCGCTCCCACGCGTCGTAGTGGACCGCCGCGCTCGCGGCCAGGTCCGGCACCGTGCTCAGCAGCGTCATCCGCCTGCGCAGCTCGGGGACGTCGGCCGCGCGGTAGTGGTTGGCCTCCAGCACCGCCCGGCGCACCGCCTCCAGCACCGGCAGGTCCGCCGGCATCCCGGCGAGCAGCGACCGGATCGTCTCGACTTCGGTGTCGAACTCGTTCCAGAGGACGTCCGCCTTCGCGTCGTAGTAGCGGAAGAACGTCCGCCTGCTGACGCCGGCCGCCGCGGCGATCTGGTCGACGGTCGTCTCGTGGAAGCCCTGTTCGCCGAACAACCGCAGCGCGGCGACCTCGAGTTCGCGGGCGCTCGTGCCCGGCGGCCGGCCCCGGCGGGGCGCGGGGCGGGCGAGCACGTCATCGGTCATCCGGGTGCCGTTCCTTCGGGAGCCTTGATTATCGACACGCGGTGACATTACTCTCCCCCTATTCGTCACCGCGTGCCGAAAATCATCACTGCCGAAGGAGCCAGGATGAGCGAGAACCAGACCACGCCCGAGACCGACGAACCCGTCACCGAAGAACTGCTGGTCGAAGAGGTTTCCATCGACGGCATGTGCGGTGTCTACTGAGGACGCGCCGGCGGATTTCGACCTCGACGCCGCGTGGCGCCTGGACGACCGCGTGTCGATCCGGCCCGAGCGGTTCGGCGCCCTGCTGTACCACTTCGGCACCCGCCGGCTCTCCTTCCTGAAGAACCCGACGCTGCTGGCCGTCGTCCGCGGCCTCGCCACGCACCCCGACGCCCGGGCCGCGTGCGCGGAAGCCGGCGTCGGACCCGGCGAGCTGCCGCGGTACCGCGCGGCGCTGGCCGCCCTCGCCGACTCGCGCATGATCCAGCCGAGGAGTCCCTGATGTCCCTTGTGGACGAATTCCAGTACGGGCTCGACGCCCCGATCTGCCTCACCTGGGAACTGACCTACGCCTGCAACCTGTCCTGCGTCCACTGCCTTTCCTCCTCCGGACGGCGAGATCCGCGCGAACTGTCCACAGTGGAGTGCAAGGCGCTGATCGACGAGTTCGAGCGCATGCAGGTCTTCTACGTCAACATCGGCGGCGGCGAACCGACCGTCCGCCCGGACTTCTGGGAGCTCGTCGACTACGCCACCGAGCACCACGTCGGCGTGAAGTTCTCGACGAACGGCATCAAGATCACGCCGGAGGTGGCTCGCCGGTTGGCCGCGAGCGACTACGTCGACGTCCAGATCTCCCTCGACGGCGCCACCGCCGAGGTCAACGACCACGTCCGCGGCCCCGGCTCCTACGCCACCGCGATCCGCGCCATGCGGCACCTTTCCGACGCGGGCTTCGAGAACTTCAAGATCTCCGTGGTGATGACCCGCCACAACGTCGGCCAGCTCGACGCGTTCAAGGCGATCGCCGACCGCTACGGCGCCCAGCTGCGGATCACGCGGCTGCGCCCGTCCGGCCGCGGCGCCGACACCTGGGACGAGCTGCACCCGACCGCCGCCCAGCAACGGGAACTGTACGACTGGCTGGTGCTCCACGGCGAAGGCGTGTTGACCGGCGACTCGTTCTTCCACCTCGCCGGCTACGGCGACGGCGCCCTGCCCGGGCTGAACCTCTGCGGCGCCGGCCGGGTCGTGTGCCTGGTCGACCCGGTCGGCGACGTCTACGCGTGCCCGTTCGCCATCCACGAGACTTTCCTCGCCGGCAACGTCCGCGCCGCCGGCTTCACGCGGGTTTGGCGGGAGTCGGAGCTGTTCACGTCGTTGCGTTCGCCGCAGAGCGGGGGCGCCTGCGAGTCGTGTTCGGCGTTCGACGCCTGCCGCGGCGGCTGCATGGCCGCGAAGTTCTTCACCGGCCTGCCCCTGGACGGCCCGGACCCCGAGTGCGTGCGCGGCCACGGCGAACCGGCGCTCGCGGGCGTCACGAGCGTCCCGAAACCGTCGCTCGACCACTCGCACCGGCGGCGTCCGGTCCCGGTCACCATCGGGATGCGCCGCCCGCCGGAGAGCGCGTGCGACGAGAACCCCCTCGCCGGGTTCGGGCGCTGATCGTGCGGCTGGCGGACCTGTCCTGGCCGGACGTCGCCGCGCGGGCGGCGATCCTGGCCGTGCCGGTGGGCGCGACCGAACAGCACGGGCCGCACCTGCCGCTGTCGACCGACACGGACATCGCGCTCGCGTTGTGCGATCGGCTGGCGGTCGCGCGCCCCGACGTGCTGGTGGCGCCACCGGTGGCCTACGGGTCCAGCGGTGAGCACGCCGGGTTCGCCGGGACGCTGTCGATCGGGCAGGAGGCGACCGAGCTGCTCTTGGTGGAACTGGGCCGGTCGGCTTCGGACACGTTCCCGCGGCTGTTGTTCGTGTCCGCGCACGGCGGCAACGCGGCGCCGGTCGCCCGGGCCGTCGCGCGCCTGCGGGCGGAGTCGCGGGACGTCGAGGTGTTCCAGCCGCGGTGGGACGGCGATCCGCACGCCGGACGTCCGGAAACGGCGCTGCAGCTGGCTTTGCGGCCTGCCGGGGTCCGGATGGACCGGGCGGTGGCGGGCGATCGGCGTCCCCTGGGCGAGATTTTGGCTGTGTTGCGGGAAGGCGGGATGCGCGCGGTGACGCCGACGGGTGTGCTCGGCGACCCGACCACCGCGACGGCGGCCGACGGCCGGACGTTGCTGGACGCGCTGACCGCGCAGCTGGTGTCCCATGTGGACGGTTGGGCATGAGGACCGCGCTCGTCACCGGCGCGGCCCGGGGCATCGGCGCGGCGACCGTCGTCCGGTTGGCGGAGCTGGGGTACGCGGTGCTCGCGGTCGATGTGGCGGCCGACGACCCGGCGCTGCCGTACGGGCTGGGGAGCTCGGCGGAGCTGGCGGCCGTCGCCGCCCGGACCGGCGCCGAGGTGTTCGTGGCCGACGTGCGGGACCCCGCGGCACTGGCCGCGGCGGTGGCGGTGGCCGAGCGGCGGTGGGGTGGCCTCGACGTGGCGATCGCGGCCGCGGGGGTGATCGCCGGGGGCGTGCCGCAGTGGGAGGTGCCGCTGGAGCAGGAGGAGGCGGTGCTCGACGTGGACCTGCGCGGAGTGCTGAACCTGGCGCGCGCGGCGATCCCGGCGCTGTTGCGGCGGCCGGCGCCGAGGTCGGGACGGTTCCTGGCGGTGGCTTCCGCCGCGGCAACGCGGGGGTTGCCGATGCTGGCGGCTTACTGCGCGGCGAAGGCGGGGGTGGCGGGTTTCGTGCGCGCGCTGGGTGCCGAGCTGGGTGGCACGGGGGTGACGGCCAACGCGGTCAGCCCCGGGTCGACTGATACGCCGATTCTTGCGGAGAGTGCCCGGTTGTACGGGTTGCCGGGGGCGGCGGAGTTCGCTGGGCAGCAGCCGGTGGGGCGGTTGCTGGAGCCGGATGAGATCGCGCGGGTGCTGGCGTTCCTGGCGGATCCGGACAGCGGTGCGACGACCGGTGCGGTGGTACCGGTGGACGGGGGTTTGGCGCTGTGAGGAGTCACCTGCCCTCGGCGCAGGCCTTCGCCGGGCCGCGATCGGCCGGGTGGCTGCTGGAGCCGGCCGAGATCGCGCGCGTGCTGACGTTCCTGGCGGATCCGGACAGCGGCGCGACGACCGGTGCGGTGGTGCCGGTGGACGGGGGCTTGGCGCTGTGAGGAGTCACCTGCCCGCCGCGCGGGACCTCGCCGGGCCGCAACCGGTCGAGCGGCTGCCGAAGCCGGCCGAGATCGCGCGGAATGCCGGCATTCCTGGCCGCCCTGGAAAGCGACACCACCACCGGCAAGGCAGTGCCGGACGACGGAGGGCTGGCGCTATTGCCGGCCTTCTGCCCGCTGCGCGGGACTTCGCCGGGCCGCGATCGGTCGAGCGGCTGCTGGAGCCAGCGGAAGGCGCCCGCCGCGCGACCACCGGCGCCGCCTCCCTGAGCGGAGGGCCGGCCCGATGACCACTCCCCTGCCCACCGGCTTCCGGGTCGTGCTCGACCCCGACACCAAGCACCTCCGCGATGACCTCTGGTTCGGCGGCTCCCCCGCCCGCGTGCTTCGGCTAACCGCCGCCGGGCGCAGGGCGTGGCGGGAACTCGCCGAGGGGCCCGTCATCACGCCGGGCGGGGGCACGCTGGCTCGGCGGCTGACCGACACCGGCTTCGCCCACCCCGTCCCGCCCGAACCCACCGGCCCGCCCGACCTCACCTTCGTCGTCCCCGTTCTCGACCGCCCCGGCCCCCTCGCCCGCTGCCTGGCTTCCCTGAGCCAAAAACACCCGCTACTCGTCGTCGACGATGGCTCCAAAGACCCCCAAGCGATCGCGAAAATAGCCACCGCGCACGGGGCCGAGCTCGTCCGCCGAGACGAAAACGGTGGCCCCGCCGCGGCCAGGAACACCGCCCTGCACCACGTCACCACCGACCTCGTAGCCTTCGTGGACAGTGACTGCACCGCCCCCGGCGACTGGGCCGACGCCCTCGCCGCCCACTTCTCCGACCCCCTCCTCGCCGCCATCGCTCCCCGCGTCCGCGCGCTGGCAAGAAACACCACAGCCGGCCGGTACACCAAAGCCGCCGGCAGTCTCGATCTCGGGGACCGGCCCGCGCGCGTCGCTCCCCGGACCCGGACCTCCTACGTCCCCACCGCCGCGCTCGTCGCCCGCCGGGCCGCTCTCCAAGAAATCGGCGGATTCGATCCCGACCTCCGCGTCGGCGAGGACGTCGACCTCGGCTGGCGGCTCCACGCCGCCGGGTACCGCGTCCGGTACGCCCCCGATGTCCACGTCGGCCACCACGAACCCGAAACCTGGCGCGCCCTCCTCGGACGCCGCGCGAAGTACGGCACCTCCGCCGCCCCGCTCGCCCGGCGCCATCCCGGGAACCTCGCGCCGCTCGCGCTGCACCCGTGGCCCGCCCTCACCGTCGCCGCGCTGCTCGCCCGGCGGCCCCTGCTCGCGGCCGGCGGCTTCACCGGCGCCGTCCTGAGCATGCTCGAAACATTGAAGAAGAACGACATCCCCACCGAAGGCGTGGTCCGCGCGATGGGCACCGCCGTCCACCAGACCTGGCTCGGCGCCGGCCGCTACGGGACGCAGTACGCCGCACCCGTCCTCGCCGCCCTGCTCGTCCCTCGCGGCTGGGGACGGCGCGCCGCCGTCGCGTCGCTGGTGCTCGGCCCGCCGCTGACCGCGTGGGCGGAACGCCGTCCCGAACTCGACCCCGTCCGCTACACCGCGGCCGCCCTCGCCGACGACATCGCCTACGGCGCCGGCGTCTGGGCCGGCTGCCTGACCCACCGGACCGCCGCGCCGGTCCGGCCCGAGATCGTCTGGCGCCCACTGCGCGTCGACCGCAAGGAAAAGCGAGGCCCCGCATGAGCAACGCCTGGTTCGAATCGATCGCCGAAGCCCAGCGACGCGCGAAGAAACGCCTGCCCGCGTCCGTCTACTCGGCACTCGTCGCCGGCTCCGAAAAGGGCTTGACGCTCAAGGACAACCTCGACGCTTTCGACGAGCTGACCTTCGCCCCGCGCACCGCCGGGCAGTCCGGCGAACGCGCGCTCGCCACCACCGTCCTCGGGCTCGACATCGCCCTGCCGGTCGTCATCTCCCCCACCGGCGTGCAAGCCGTCCACCCGGACGGCGAGGTCGCCGTCGCCCGCGCGGCCGCCGCCCGCGGCACCGCGATCGGCCTCAGTTCCTTCGCCAGCAAGCCGATCGAGGACGTCGTCGCCGCCAACCCGAACACCTTCTTCCAGATCTACTGGACCGGCGGCCGCGACGACATCCTCGCCCGCCTCGACCGCGCCCGCCGCGCCGGCGCCGCCGGGCTCATCCTCACCCTCGACTGGTCGTTCTCCCACAGCCGCGACTGGGGCAGCCCGCACATCCCCGAAAAGCTCACCTTCCGCGAGCTCCTGCGCTTCGCACCCGAAGGCCTGACGCGCCCGCGCTGGCTGCTGGACTACGCGAAAACCCGCCGGCTGCCCGACCTCGGCGTCCCGAACATGGCCGAACCCGGCACCCCGGTCCCGACGTTCTTCGGCGCCTACGGCCAGTGGATGCAGACACCCCCGCCGTCGTGGGACGACGTGGCCTGGCTGCGGTCGCAGTGGGACGGGCCGTTCCTGCTCAAGGGCGTCATCCGCGTCGACGAGGCCCGCCGCGCGGTCGACGCCGGCGTCAGCGCGATCTCCGTGTCCAACCACGGCGGCAACAACCTCGACGGCACCCCGGCCACGATCCGGGCGCTCCCGGCGATCGCCGACGCGGTCGGCGATCAGGTGGAAGTCCTGCTGGACGGCGGTGTCCGCCGCGGCAGCGATGTCGTGAAGGCGCTCGCCCTCGGCGCCACGGCGGTCCTCATCGGCCGCGCGTACCTGTGGGGCCTGGCGGCGAACGGCCAAGCGGGCGTGGAAAACGTCCTCGACGTGCTGCGCAATGGCATCGACTCGACGCTGCTGGCGCTCGGCCACCGCAGCGTCCACGACCTGACCCGCGACGACGTCCGGATCCCGGAGACGTTCTCCCGTGCCCTGGGCGCCGGCACGCGCAGCTCAGTGTGAGTGGGCTTCTTCCAGCGTCGCCCCGGCCAGCCGGGCCGCCACGCCACGGCGGAAGTTCGGGCAGTCGTGGACGTCCTCGTGCGGGCAGTCCAGGCCGTGCGCGATCGCCGTGCGCGCGGCCTGGGCGCGGGCGATCCGGGCGTCCAGTTCGGCGAGCTTGCGCTGCTGCAGCTCACGCCAGGCCGGCGCGGCGGACGTGCGCAGGGCGATCAGCGTCTTGAGTTCGCGGACGGTGAACCCGACGTCGCGCAGGATCAGGATCTCCCCCACCCGCATGACGGCCGAAGGCGGATAACGGCGCTGGCCGGCGACCCGCTCGGGCGCGGTGAGCAGGCCCTGGTCCTCCCAGTAGCGCAGCGCCGAAGTGGCCACGCCGGTGCGGCGGGCCAGCTCGCCGATCGTCAGCTGTTCCTCGGGCATTTGACTTCGAGCGTACTTGAAGCCGTTCACTCGCGGCATGGCGAAGACAGGTCTCAAGCAGCGGATGATCGGGCAGTTCCACCACCCCCGCGGCCTCGGCGGGCGGGTGGCGGGGTGGGTGATGGCCCACCGCGGCTCGAACCGGCGGCGCAACGTCTGGGTGGTCTCCCTCCTCGACGTCCGACCGGACGAGCGGGTGCTCGAAGTCGGGTTCGGCCCCGGGATCGCGATCGGCGAGCTGGCCGCCCGCGCGACCCGGGGCCGCGTCTACGGCGTCGACCACTCCGCGGTCATGGTGGAGCGGGCGAGCCGGCGCAACCGGGCCGCGGCCGGGCGGATCGAGCTGGTGCACACCTCGGTGGACCGGCTGCCGTCGTTCGGCGCACCGCTCGACGCCGTCCTCGCCGTCAACAACGCGGGTTTCTGGCCCGATCCGCCGGCACGGCTTCGCGAACTGCGCGGCCTGCTGCGCCCGGGTGGACGCATCGCGCTCGCCTCGCAGCCGCGGTGTCCCGGCGCCGACCGCGGCACCACGGCCCGGGCCGCGCGGGAACTGCGGGACCTGCTCACCGAGGCGGGGTTCACCGAACTGCGGGTGGAGACCCTCGAGCTCGACCCACCGGTCGCGTGCGTCCTCGGCGTCAGCCCGCGCTGACCAGCCGCTCCCGCAGGCGTTCCGCGGCCGCGAGGTGCTCGCCGACGTCGGCGAACAGCCGCCCGTGGCGCTTCACGACCCGGCCCGCGACCAGGACCGTGTCGACGTGCGCGCGGTCCATCTGCAGCGTCACCGTGCTGCAGGCATCGAACACCGGCGCGACGCCGATGCCGTCGGCCCGCAGCAGCACGACGTCCGCCGGCCGGCCCGGCGCCAGCGTTGCGCCGTCGGTGGCCGCGCGCAGCACGTCCCGCACGCTCGTCACCGGCTCCCCCGCGGACAGTTCGCCGTACCGCGCCGCCTGGTAGGCCGCCCGCATCTGGGTGAACATGTCCGCGGCCGCGGTGACCTCGACATCGGTGCTGAGGCTGACCGGAACCCCGGCGCGCGCGGCGGCGGTGAACGGCGGATACCCGTGGCCCATCAGCATTTCCACCGCCGGCGCGATCGACAGCGAGCCGCCGCTTTCGGCGATCAGACGGAGCTCGCCGTCGTCGAGGCCGGTGCCGTGGATGAACGTCGTGCCGGGCCGCAGCACGCCGAGCGCGCGCAGCCGGGAGATCGGCCCTTCGCCGTGGCGCCGGTGCACGACGTGCCGGGCCGTGCGGACGCCGAGGTCGTCGGCCAGGCGGGCGTTGTGGCGTTCGGCGTCCTCGTCACCGGGCTCGGTGACCAGCGCGAGGGTGACCAGGGCGTCGTCGTCGGAGAGGAGCTCGGCCCGGACGCGGCGGACGTCGTCGTCGAGCGCGGCGCCGTGGCTCTTCGCGCGGGGATAGCTGTTGCCGTAGGCGAAAACCGCGCGGATGCCACTGTCCGTGAGCGCTTGGACCAGTGCGTCGGTCGCGGCCGGGCTGTCCTGGATGTTGGAGATGTCCCGCACGGTCGTGATGCCCGCGTCCAGCGCCGCGTAGGCCGACAAGAGGTTGCCCAGGTAGAGGTCGTCGGGGGTCAAGGCCGGGCCGACGCGCTCGAGCACGGTCGCGAAGTACTCGGCGAGGGTGTGGTGCGGCGCGCTGCCGCGCAGGGCCGCCTGCCACATGTGCCGGTGCGTGTCGGCGAAGCCGGGCAGCGCGAGGCAGCCCGCCCCGTCGAGCTCCGGCGCGGTGGTCACCAGGTCCGGGCCGATCGCGGCGATCCGGCCGGCTTCGACCAGGATGTCCGCGCGCTCCGGGGCGGTGCGTCCGGGTGCCATCGTGAGGACCCGCGCGCCGCGGATGATCAGTGAATCGGTCATGACCCCACGATCGCGCCGCCACGGCCCGGCGGGCCACTCCCGGCTCTAGGATGGGAACATCCTCCTGGAGAGCCCGTGAAATGACTGATTCCGATGACTTCGACGTCCTGGACCGGAAGATCCTCCACGCGCTGATGGTCGACGGCCGGGCGCCGGTCCAGCGCGTCGCCGAAGTCCTCGGCGTCTCCCCGCAAACCGTGCACCGCCGCTACAGCCGGCTGCGCGCCGAGGCCGGGCTGCGGGTCGTCGGCCAGGTCCGGCCCGAAGCCGTCGGCGACGAGGAGTGGCTCGTGCGCGTCCGGTGCGCCCCGGACCGCACCGGGTCGGTCGCGCGGGCGCTCGCCCGGCACGCCGAGACGTCGTGGGTGCACGTCGCTTCCGGCGGCACCGAGATCATGTGCGTCGCCCGCGCCGGCGCCGAGACCGGGCCAGGCCTGCTGCGGGCGCTGCCGAACACGCCGCGGGTGACCCAGATCAGCGCGCACTGCCTCCTCCACACCTTCTACGGCGGCGAGTTCAGCGTCGTCACCAAGACCGGCCCGCTGGACGACGCCCAGGTCGCCGCGCTGCGGTTCGCGGCCGGTACCGACGGCTGCCCGCTCTCTGAAACCGACCGCGCATTGACGGCCGTGCTCGCCCAGGACGGCCGGGCCGGGTACCCGGACCTGGCCCGGGCGGCCGGGTGCTCGGTCTCGACCGCCCAGCGGCGGCTGACCGAGCTGCGCCGCCACGGCGTGCTCTACTTCGACGTCGACCACGATCCGCGGATCCTCGGCCGGACGAAGCTCGCGATGCTGTGGCTCAGCGTGGGCCCGGCCGGCCTGACCGAGGCCGGCCGGGCGCTGGCCGGGCACCCCGAGGTGTCGTTCGCGGCCGCCACCACCGGCCCGACGAACCTCTACGCCGCCGTCAACTGCACCGGCAACCGCGACCTGCACCGGTACCTGACCGGGCCGGTCGCGAGCCTGCCCGGGCTGATCGCGGTGGAGACGGCGCCGATCACCGAAACCGTGAAGCGGGCGGGAGTGGTCGTCACCCCACGGTGAAGCTCGCGGTGAGCGTGGCCGCGGAGCTGGTGCCGACGTAGACCTCGATCTTGCCCGGCTCGACCCGGAACTTCGCGGCGTTGTCGTAGAAGCCGACGTCGTCCGGGGTGAGCGTGAACGAGACCGTCCGCGACGCGCCCGCGTTCAGGGTCACCCGCTCGAACCCGCGCAGCCGCCGGACCGGCTGGACGATGCTCGCGACGGGATCGCGCAGGTAGAGCTGGACGACCTCGTCGCCCGCGCGGGTGCCGGTGTTGGTGACGGTCGCGCTCACCTGGACGCGGCCGCCGCGGATCGGCAGCCGGGTGCTCGACAGGCGCAGGCCGTCGACGCGGAACGTCGTGTACGACAGGCCGAAGCCGAACTCGTAGAGCGGGCCGGTCTCCAGGTCGAGGTACTTCGACGTGTACTTGTTGTTCGGATCGGCCGGGCGGCCGGTGTTCTCGTGGTTGTAGTAGATCGGGATCTGCCCGACCGCGCGCGGGAAGCTCACCGGCAGCTTGCCGCCCGGGTTGACCGTGCCGAACAGGACGTCCGCGACGGCGTGGCCGCCCTGCACGCCCGGGGCCCACGCCTCGAGGATCGCGGGTGCGTTGTCGTGCAGGTACGGGATCGTCAGCGGCCGGCCGTTGACCAGCACCACGACGAACGGCTTGCCGGTCTCCTTGATCGCGGCGACGAGCTGCTGCTGGACGCCGGGCAGGTCGATGGTGCTGCGCGCGGCCGCTTCGCCGCTCATCGCGGCGGTCTCGCCGACCACGACGACGGTGACGTCGGCCGCGCGGGCGGCCTGCTGCGCGGCGGCGAACCCGCTGGTGTCGGTGCCGTCGACCGTGCAGCCCGCCGTGTAGGTGACGTTGGCGCCGGGCGCGGCAGCCTTGATCCCGTCCACCACGGTCACCGGCGGGGTCGTGCCCGCGCCGGTGCCCAGGCCCGCCCAGGTGCCGTTGAGGTCGTAGGTCGCGGTGCCCAGCGGGCCGACGACGGCCACCGAGCCCACGGACTTCGCCAGCGGCAGCACCGGCCCGTCGTTCTTGAGCAGCACCATGCACCGGCCGGCGGCCTGCCGCGACGCGGCCAGCGCGGCCGGCGAAGGCGCCTTCACCTCGCCGGCTTCGTCGACGTATGGCCGTTCGAAGAGCCCCAACTTGACCTTGACCAGCAGGATCCGGCGGACGGCGTCGTCGAGCTGGTCGCGGGTGATCCGGCGCTGGGCCAGCAGCTGCTGCCCGTGGGTGACGTAGTTGGTGCTGACCATTTCCATGTCGACGCCGGCGGGCAGGGCGGCCGCCGCGGCGTCCGCGCCGTCGCCCGCGAGGCCGTGGTTGATCAGCTCTTCGATGCCGGTGTAGTCGCTGACGACGAAGCCGCGGAACCCGTAGGCGCCCTTGAGGACGTCGTGCAGGACGTAGCCGTTGCCGTGCGCGGGGACGCCGCTGATGGTGTTGAAGCTGGCCATCACGGTCGCCACACCCGCCTCGACGCTCGCCTTGAACGGCGGCAGGTAGAGGTTGTGCAGCCGCTGGAGCGAGACGTCGACGGTGTTGTAGTCGCGGCCGCCTTCCGCACCGCCGTAGGCGACGAAGTGCTTGGCGCAGGCGGCGAGGCGATCGGGCGAAGAGTAGTCGTCACCCTGGTAGCCACGGACCTTCGCCACGGCCATCCGCGAGGCCAGGTAAGGATCTTCACCGTTGCCCTCGGCGATGCGCCCCCAGCGCGGCTCGTGGGTGACGTCCATCATCGGCGCGTACGTCCAGTGGATGCCGCTGCGCCGGGCTTCCTTCGCCGACACCGTCGCGTCGGCGGCCGGCACGCCGGGGTCGAAGCTCGCGCCCTGGGCCAGCGGGATCGGGAAGTTCGTGGTGTAGCCGTGGATCACGTCGAGGCCGAAGATGAGCGGGATGCGCAACCGCGTCCGCTCGACGGCGATCTTCTGCAGCGCGTTGAGCTTCGCGGCGCCGACAACGGAGAACACGCCGCCGAGCTGCCCGGTCGCCAGCGCCGTCCGGGCGAGGTCTTCGGTGCCGACCAGCTGCAGCTGCCCGAGCTTCTCGGCGAGGGTCATCCGCCCGAGCAGGTCCTCGACCCGCGGGTTCCGTTCGGGCCGGGCGGCGGGGTCCGCGGCCGCGGGCGGGGCGAGCGCCGAAGCGGCTCCCCCGGCGGCGAGGAGACCGCCGACGCCGGCGAGCAGGCTGCGCCGGTTGACGCCGTCGGTGGCCGCGTGACTCTCGGGTTGTTCCATGGCGGGGACCCTTTCGCGAGAGAACGAAGGCCGCCAGCATAAGCACGCTCGACGCGGCCGGCCGGTTCGATTTTCCCCGCCGGGGAAGGCTTGTGGTCCGGCCCTCGGCGTCCTACGGTCGGCTGAAGACCGACACGTGTCGAGGCAGCCGTGTGGGCATTTCGTGCTGTTCGGGCAAGCGCTTTCCCGCTGACCGGCGCGAGCACCGACCCCGCACGCCGGCTCGTCAATCCTTGACAAGAAGCCAGCGCGGTTCTAACGTTCTGTCACGCCGCCGGGTTGTCCAGACCATTTATCTTCGTGAGAGGACACCTCGATGCGCCTTCGTTCCCTGCTCGTCCTGCTGGCCGTGCCGGCACTGGTCGCCACCGCGGCGCCCGCGCAAGCGGCCGACCCGACCGTGGCCCCGGGCGGCAACTTCGACCTCGGGATCTGGCAGCTGCAGGAGCCGGTCGGCTCCCCCGGCTCGCCGACCACCATCTCCTCGTCCCGGCTCAAGGGCCCGAACGGCTTCCAGGACAGCTACTTCTACACCGACACCCGTGACGGCGCGATGACCTTCTGGGCGCCGGAAAAGGGTGTCACCACGCCGAACTCGAACTACGCGCGGTCCGAGCTGCGCGAGATGAACCGCGACGGGTCGGCGGCGAACTGGTCGCTGAGCGGGTCGCACAAGCTGAGCGCGACGCTGCGCGTGGTGTCGGTGACGTCGAACGTGTGCGTGGGCCAGGTCCACCTCGGCACGGGCGGCTCGTCGACGAAACCGTTGCTGGAGCTGTACTACCGTTCGAGCGGTGACATCGTGCTGGGCACGGAGAACTCCCCCGACGGCGGCCAGACGCCGCACACCGTGGGCCACGTGTCGATCGGCAAGACCTGGACGTACTCGATCGGGATCTCCGGCGGGAACACCATCGACCTGACGGTCAACGGCAGCACGACGCACTACTCGATCCCGTCGTCGTTCAAGGCGTACAAGCAGTACTTCAAGGCGGGGTCGTACAACCAGTCCTCTTCGGACAGCACGACCAAGGGCGCGCGGGTCGCGTTCTACGGGTTGACCGTTTCGCACGGCTGAGACCGGGCACCGGTGGCCGCCACCACCGGGCCCGTTTTCCCTTCCAGCGTTTTACGAGAGGAAAGCCCTCGATAAATTAAGTCAACCGAGCTCCGGGGCCACACACAATCTAGACACCTTTGAACGACCAAAAATGGCATATGCCCGACCGAGCATTCTGCTAGCACTGAGGGGAGGGTGCAGCGAGGTGGCGTCCAGTCGAAGCGGCATTACGTACATCATCCGTGAAGAGCTCCAAGAGGTCCATAGTGTCCACTCGCAGCGTCTTGAAGTCTTCTAGCGTCAGATCGAGATACTGGCCGTGAGCAATGGTGTTTCGCCTGTGCACAAGATCATTGTCGATCATGCTGGCGCGCAGTAGGTATTGCGGACGACGCTCCAGGCCAAGCCGGTCAAGGATTTCGAAGAGCACACTAGAAGACAAGTTGCTCTCAGTTCGAACTAGGTCCTCAGACAAGGTCGCACCCTTCGACATCTCAGTCCGAATAAATGTAGCGAACTTGTTGTGAACCATCGGCGTCGTCGCTTCATCAACAGCCGCCATCTTGGTTTTCAGTGCATTACCAAGGAATGCCTCACTGAGCGACTCGTAGGCAATAGACCTCGTGTTGACATACCTGATGTAGAGCTGCGCGATCGCCTTAACCCATCCCTCCCAGTGGGCATAGAGAATGAGCACACCGGATCGTAGATTTGCCTTCCGGGCAGGCCCAGATGCCTGCTGCACCAGCTTGAACGCAGTCGTCAACTCTTGCTTGCGCCAAGATATCTCGGCATCAATCTCCTGATCGAGAGCTTCGACGGTGCGAATCTTCGCCATCAGGCACCGATAATCTCGCGACCGGCAGGGACCATCATGCTGAGCCGAGCTTCGGTTGACTTCCCAGTAGCAAACCGTGCAGTCATCGCATCCAAGCTCCAGAACTCAATCGCACACTCCCGGAGGTCAGTGCGCGCGTCTATACTGTTACGAATCAGGTAGCCAAGACTGACTGCTAGCGCTTCGAAGGAGGAGTTCAGAAATCCACCTTTGAAGTCCTGCTTCGCACCATCCCACCGCCCAAGGATTTTCTCATCAGCAGCAACCAAGCGGTCGAAGGTATCTCGAAAAACACGCTCCGCAGCTACCCTGTAATCGTAGTCGAAGTTGATCGCAAGGTTGATCGAGAATTCTTCAAGACCATCCTGAAAGTTCCGAATACTACGAATCTCATCATCTGATTTCTCATGAAGATATAGGAACCGAAGCACGAGCTCTTCGTCATATTTGCGCTTGATATCGTTCTCCGGAAGGCGGATCAACGTCCCGAAGGCTTCATGTGACGCAAGGCCGGTCAACCATTCTACGAAATCCGGATTCACGCCCACAAGTTGAGCATTGCGAATCTCTTGACTTGAGAGTTTCGAGCCGAAGGAGTTAAGGCGCTGAAATAGGTCGAACTTCGTCTTGGGGTCAGACTCTCTCTGGACAATCTTGAGATCAATCTTCGCTCGCTTGACATCTCGCCGCTGGGCCGGAGTCAAGGCTTTCTCATCGTCTTCGTGATCCCAGACGAGTCCGCCAAGCGAGGGCAGGTATTTTGTTCCAGTAAGTGTCAAGGCGGGAAACGCATCCTGATCGAGTAGACCCTGGAGCTGCAGCAGAGTACTGATCCTCTGGAGGCCATCGACCAGCTCCCAGCGTCCGTCCTTGTCTTGCGCAACAAAGATCGACGGGAGCGGGATCCCAATAAGGATGCTCTCGACAAGGCGTGACTTCTGATCGTCGTCCCAGCGGAAGAGACGCTGAAACGGCGGCCTGATGATCAGGTCGCCTCCCATGTACATATTCGTGAGCTCACCCACGCTCATCGGATAGCTGTCCGTCGAGATAGTTCGCCTCGCCGCTTCGAGCTCCGACTCGAGATTAGTCATGGTGCCTCACCGATTCCGACTGTCTACCTGACCGTGCCCTGCCCATGCTATCGGTGGCCTCCACCGTAACTGGGAGCGCCCAGCATGCCGATCCTCGTACTTATGGTACGGCCGAAATCTGCTACCCTCAGCGGGCCCGGACCGGGACCACCGTCAGCGCCAGCCGAGCTCCGGGGCCACGTGGGTCAGGATGCTCTCCAGCACGTGCGCGTTGTAGTCGACGCCCAGCTGGTTCGGGATCGTCAGCAGCAGGGTGTCCGCGGCCTGGACGGCCTCGTCCTCCTTGAGCTCGCGCACCAGCTCGTCCGGCTCCGCGGCGTACGACCGGCCGAAAATCGCGCGGGTGTTCTCGTCGATCATGCCGACCTGATCACGCGAGTTGCGGTCGCGGCCGAAGTACGCGCGGTCGGTGTCGTTCGTCAGCGCGAAGATGCTGCGGCTGACCGACACGCGCGGCTCGCGCTCGTGGCCGGCCTCATGCCACGCCTCGCGGTAGGCCTCGATCTGCTTGCGCTGCTGGACGTGCAGCGGCTCACCCGTCTCGTCGTCCTTGAGCGTGGAGCTCTGCAGGTTCATGCCCAGCTTGGCGGCCCAGACGCTCGTCGCGTTGGAGCTCGACCCCCACCAGATGCGGTCGCGCAGGCCCGCGGAGTGCGGTTCGAGCCGCAGGAGCCCGGGCGGGTTGGCGAACATCGGCCGCGGGTTCGGCTGCGCGAAACCCTCGCCCTCGAGCAACTTGAGGAAGACCTCGGTGTGCTGACGGGCCATGTCGGCGTCGGTCTCGCCGTCGGCCGGAGCGTAGCCGAAGTAGCGCCAGCCCTCGATGACCTGCTCGGGGGATCCCCGGCTGATGCCGAGCTGGAGCCGGCCCTCGGAGATCAGGTCGGCCGCGCCGGCGTCCTCGATCATGTACAGCGGGTTCTCGTAGCGCATGTCGATCACGCCGGTGCCGATCTCGATCTTCGACGTGCGCGCGCCGATCGCCGAGAGCAGCGGGAACGGGCTCGCCGCCTGCCGCGCGAAGTGGTGCACCCGGAAGTACGCGCCGTCGACGCCGAGCTCCTCGGCCGCGACCGCCAGGTCGATCGACTGGTGCAGGAAGTCGGCGGCGGAGCGCGTCTCGGAGTGCGGGCTCGGCGACCAGTGGCCGAACGAGAGGAAGCCGATCTTTTTCACGCCCGGTTCAGCGTCCGGGGGCCGGGTTTGATTCCCCGGTGTGAGCGGGCCGACCGCCGCCGCACCCCGCGCGCGGGGTGCGGCCGGGGCACTCAGCCGCAGTGCTCGGACTTCTCCTGGTCGGTCATCGGCGCGGTGTGCTGCGTGATGTCCCCGGTCGAGCCGGGCACCGGGCCGTCCGCGTCGAAGTCCTGGTACCAGATGTAGTGGTCGTAGAACTTGTCCGGGAAATGCATTTCGTAGGTGCCGTGCACCTTCTGCATCTTCGGCGCGCGTTCCACCCAGCCCTTTTCACCGGGCCGGACGTCGACGTTGGTCGCCTGCCCTTCGGTGTGCGAAGACTCCCACGTGTGCTGGTAGGACGTTTCGATCGACACCTTGAACACTTCCGAGAACCCGTATTCGGCCGAAAGGGAAACGCCGAAGCTGTTCGACTCCCCCGTCGTGTCCGACCAGTTCACCGTGCTGCGCTGCAGATCACCGGTGCAGTTGAAAGCCGCTTCGCCGACCTGGTGACCGGCCCCGGTGTGCTCTTCCGGCGGACCGGCCGGGTGGAACACGCAGGAATCCGTGCCGTTGTCACACTTGTCGAGCAGTTCGCGCGCGGTCGGGCCGCCGTCGGCCGACGCGCCCGGAGCCGTCAGCACGAGGCCGGCGGCGGTCAGCAGGCCGAGGCCCGCCGCCGTCCACGCGTTGCGCTTGCTGGTCATGGTCGCTCCTTCGCTCAGCTGAACCCGATGGACTGCGTGCGGTCGTTCATGAACGACCCGACGTTGCCGGTGTTCTCCTTGAACGGGCCGTCCCGGTCGCCGCCGAGGTTCGGCTCCGGGTAGAGCCAGACCCAGCAGTCACCCCACGGCTGCACGGACGAGATCTTGTTCTTCCAGTCGTCGCCGAGGTCGAACTGCCAGTTGACCCAGCCGTCCTTCTTGCACAGTTCGGGTCCGGTGATGGTCAGCGAGTTCCCGGTGTAGTCGGGACCGTCGAAGAACGTGCCCTGCACGACCTGGCCGGCTTCCTGCGTCTCCAGCGCCGCGCGGGCGGTGCCCGTGCTGCATTTCTGCACCCCGGTCTCCGAATTCAGCACGCAGTGCCGGGTCGTCGTCGCGGCCACCGCCGGAACGGCGCCGAGCAGGCTCACGCTCGCCGCCGCGGCCGCCGCCGTCATGACTGTTCTGGTCCATTCGCGCGCCATTGTGTTTCCCTTTCCAGGAAATCGAAAAGATCTTCCACCTCGAAAGTACGACGGATTCGGCGGATGGGCGCGCGTGTTGCCCATCGGGGCATTCGGGTCTGCCTCATTCCCTCCCCAGCCCCGGTGCCGCCGTGCGGACCACCGGGGCCCGCGGTACAGTGCGCCGTCCCGGTGACAGCTGACGTCGATCTCGTCACCCTGGGTGACACGATCATGAAAATTCATCCCGTCATAACTTGACTCATTCCAGAGAAGGCCCCTAAGGTGGCCGACGTGATGACCGACTTCGAGGCGCAGCTGCGGGCGGTCTCGTTGCGGGTGACGCGGCCGAGGCTGGCCGTGCTCACCGCGTTGCGGGACCACCCGCACGTGGACACCGAGACGGTGATCGAGCTGGTGCGGGCCGAGCACCCGACGGTGTCGCACCAGACGATCTACGACGTCCTGCGGGCGCTCACCGACACCGGCCTGGTGCGGCGCATCCAACCCGCGGGCGCGACCGCCCGGTACGAGTCCCGGGTCGGGGACAACCACCACCACGTCGTGTGCCGCACCTGCGGCGCGATCGCGGACGTCGACTGCGCCGTCGGCCACACCCCGTGCCTGACCGCCTCGGACGACCACGGTTTCGTTATCGACCAGGCGGAGGTCGTGTACTGGGGCACCTGCCCCGACTGCGCGGCCACCCGAACTCCCGAATGATCGCCGGCTCCGGAAGGAAGTAGATGAGCAACACCCAGGACAACACCCCCTCGAGCGCACAGGGTGTGGACCAGAAGGCGGCGGCCGGCTGCCCGGTCGCGCACGACTCGGTGACCGCGCACGGCAGTGAGAGCGAGAACCCGGCGATCGATTCGCCGCAGCCGAAGACGGGTGGCCGTCCGCGCACCAACAAGGACTGGTGGCCCAACCAGCTCGACCTGACGGTGCTGCACGCGCACTCGTCGAAGAGCAACCCGCTGGGCGAGAACTTCGCCTACGCCAAGGAGTTCGCGAAGCTCGACGTCGAGGCCCTCAAGAGCGACATCAGCGACGTCCTCACCACCTCGCAGGACTGGTGGCCGGCGGACTTCGGCCACTACGGCGGCCTGATGATCCGGATGAGCTGGCACGCGGCGGGCACCTACCGCATCCACGACGGCCGCGGCGGCGCCGGTGACGGCGGCCAGCGCTTCGCCCCGCTGAACAGCTGGCCGGACAACGCCAACCTCGACAAGGCGCGCCGCCTGCTGTGGCCGGTCAAGCAGAAGTACGGCCAGAAGATCTCCTGGGCCGACCTGCTGGTGCTGGCCGGCAACGTCGCCCTGGAGTCGATGGGCTTCAAGACCTTCGGCTTCGGCTTCGGCCGCGTCGACACCTGGGAGCCGGAAGAGATCTTCTGGGGCCCCGAAGACGACTGGCTGGGTGACGAGCGCTACGTCAGCGACTCGGAGATGGCGCCCGAGGTCGGGGCGACCGAGATGGGCCTCATCTACGTCAACCCCGAGGGTCCCCGCGGCAGCGCGGACTTCGAGGCGGCGGCGCACTTCATCCGCGAGACCTTCGCCCGGATGGCGATGAACGACGAGGAGACCGTCGCCCTCATCGCCGGCGGCCACACCTTCGGCAAGACCCACGGCGCCGGTGTCGCGGACGACCACGTCGGCCCGGAGCCCGAGGGCGCGCAGCTGGAGACCCAGGGCCTCGGCTGGCTGAGCACCCACGGCAGCGGCAAGGGCGCGGACGCGATCACCAGTGGCCTCGAGGTGACGTGGACCGACAAGCCGACCGAGTGGAGCAACCGCTTCTTCGAGATCCTGTTCGGCTACGAGTGGGAGCTCACGACGAGCCCGGGCGGCGGCAAGCAGTACGTCGCCAAGGACGCGCCGGAGATCATCCCGGACGCCTACGACCCGAACAAGAAGCACAAGCCGACGATGCTGACGACGGACCTGTCGCTGCGCTTCGACCCGGTGTACGGCCCGATCTCGCGCCGGTTCCTGGAGAACCCGGACGAGTTCGCGCTGGCGTTCGCCAAGGCCTGGTACAAGCTGCTGCACCGTGACATGGGCCCGGTCAGCCGCTTCCTGGGCCCGTGGGTGGCCGAGCCGCAGCTGTGGCAGGACCCGGTGCCGGCCGTCGAGGGCGACCTCGTGGGCGACGCCGACATCACCGCCCTCAAGGCGAAGGTGCTGGACTCCGGTCTCACGGTTTCGCAGCTGGTTTCGACCGCGTGGGCGTCGGCCGCGAGCTTCCGCTCGACCGACAAGCGCGGTGGCGCGAACGGCGCTCGCATCCGCCTGGAGCCGCAGCGCAGCTGGGCCGTCAACGAGGGCGTGGAGCCGGTGCTCTCCGCCTTGGAGGGCATCCAGCGCGAGTTCAACGAGGCGGGCGGCGCGCAGATCTCCCTGGCCGACCTGATCGTGCTGGCGGGCTCGGCGGCGGTCGAGAAGGCGGCGCGCGACGCCGGCGTCGAGACCACGGTGCCGTTCCACCCCGGCCGCACGGACGCGACGCAGGAGCAGACGGACGTCGACTCGTTCAAGGTCCTCGAGCCGCGCGCGGACGGATTCCGCAACTACCTGCGGGCGGGCGAGAAGCTCCAGCCGGAGACGCTCCTGGTCGACCGCGCGTACCTGCTGAACCTGACGGCCCCGGAGATGACGGTCCTGGTGGGCGGCATGCGAGCCCTGTCCGACGGCGGGCACGGCGTCCTGACCGACCAGCCGGGCGTGCTGACGAACGACTTCTTCGCCAACCTGCTCGCCCCGGGCACGAAGTGGAAGGCGTCGGAGTCCGAGGAGAACGTGTACGAGATCCTCGACGTGACGACGGAGAAGCTGAAGTGGACGGCCACGGCGGTCGACCTGGTCTTCGGCGCGAACAGCCAGCTGCGAGCGTTGGCCGAGGTGTACGCAAGCGACGACGCGCGCGAGAAGTTCGTGTCGGACTTCGTGGCGGCGTGGACGAAGGTCATGGAGCTGGACCGGTTCGACCTGGTCTGATCCTTTTTGGAGCTAACGGGCCCGGCCGATCTTCGGCCGGGCCCGTTAGCTTTCCGGAGACCGCTCGTGTGGTGGCCCGGGTCGTTTTCCGGCGGCCGATTTCCGCAGAAGCAGAATGACGAGCACTTCCCGTGCCGCCTCGCGGCGCTCTTTGCCGCGGGCGAAAGCGGCTACCGACGCGATCGTCGCAACGGTCACCGGATAAAGGGTGCCGGTCAAGGCTTCCAGCACGATCATCGCGGTCGAAAGCACGGTTCCTCCTGGGGGCCGGACGACCTGGTAGGTCAATGACGCCCCATCCGGCGGCCGTCCGGCGAGATTCCCGGAAAGATCCGGGCGACCGGGGTTAGAGTCGGCATCCGTCCGGACGTTTCCGGACGATCCTCGCGGGAGGACGATGCGGTGGCCGAGCCGACCGAGCAGGACCCCGTCGACCAGTTCGCGGCACGGTTGCGCGAACTGCGGCTCCGGGCGGGCGAACCGTCCGTCAGCCGGCTGGTCGCCTTGACCCGGCGGCAAGGCAGAAGGATGGAGATGACGCGCTCGACCATCCAGGACAAGCTCAGTGGCCACACCACGCCGAAGCTCGAACACGTGCTCGCGCTGGTCAAGGCGTGCGTCGAGCACGCGGAATCCCTGGGCCGGCCGTTGCCGGCCGACACCATCGACGAACAGGACTGGCGGGAACGGTGGGCGGTTCTGCAGCGAGCCTTGGCCGGCCCCCGGCGCGACGGGATCCGGGCCACGCACGCGGTCGCGGAAATCGGCAGCGAATCGCCGGCTCCCCGGCAAGACCGAACCGATGACACCGTGTCGGTACCCACGATCTTCCGCCGGGTCGGTGTGGAACTGGCGCGACGGCTCATCCACGACGAGAACGGCGATCCGGTCGGCTGGTGCCAGGACCTGACGAAGAACCACGCCGCGACGGCTCTCAGCACGGCATACGGCCTGAAGACGATGCTCGTGGTCGAGGAGCCGTACGTCGACCTCGGGGCGGTGACCCACAGTCTGCTGCGGATGCGGACGTCGTCGGGCGCCTGGGTCGGACCTTCCTCGGCGGTGCGGCCGGAAGTCACCGCGACGGTGCTGGACGCGCTGTTCCGCGTGGGAACGCCGATGCCGGTCGACTCCGCGCTCGCGCTCATCGAACGTTCGGTCGACGCCTTCACCGCCACCCGGCCGTTCCTGCTCGCGACGGTTCTCCGGACTGTGGCACGGCTCCGCCCGGACGCTCCGCTGGCCACCAGGCTCGTCAACGACTTGCTGGCCGCCCGGCTGAACTTCGACGGGATGGCGCTGTGGCCGGAAAAGGTCGAACCCGGCCTCGCCTCGCCCCGGCCATCGGCCGCCCATACCGCGCTGGCGGTGGCCGCCCTTCGAGCCGCCCACGCCGACCACCGCGCCGATGTCCGCGAAGCCATAGACCAGTCGACACCGTGGCTGCTCGACACGAATTGGGCCTACGACGGGGCGGCGGAAGAAATCACGCGGCGCCGGCAGGACGGACAAGGCTTGACGAGAGCGTTCATCCGGCATTTCACGCCGGCATGGGTGCTCATGGCACTCCCCGAAACGCCGGGCCGGCTGCAGGGCGCGGTGGAGGCTTTGTGGAGCCGGTACGAGCCTCGCCGCGGGCTGTGGGCGTGGGGCAACGGGGACCTGCCGGTCTGGATGACCTTGGACGCGGTGACCGCCTTGCGCGCGGTCGCGCTGTCATCGGCTCCTCGCCTCGGTCACCGAACGTTGTCCGGGCCGGTCCGTCCGGCCGCCGTCGATAGGCCGTCCGGTTGAGATCGCACCCGAGCGGTTGTCCCGGTGGGTCATGCTGGGATATCCCCTTAACTCCGGAGGGCGAGGGAGGGGCGGGGTGACGTCGTGGAACGGGTCTGACTACCCGAGCTCCCTGGGCTTCCTCATCGACTGCCTGGAGCAGATCCCGTCGCTGCGGGATCCCGGTAGCCGGCGCCTCTGCCTGGAACTTCTCGCCGATCACCTCGGCATGCCACTGGTCGTCGAGGACCTGCCGACCACGCGGGCCAGCCTGATCGGCATCGTGCAGGCCTGCCGGCGGCAGCACCCGCGGGCGCTGTCCGCCTTCGTCGATGCCGTCGAACAGATGGAGCCCGGGTCGATTCCCGTGCAGCGGGCGCGGTCCGCCGTCGAAGACATGGCCACCCTCGACCTCGTCACCGAGTACGACCGCCAGGAACTGCTGAACCTGCTCGGGGAGAACCCGAGCAGCCGGCTGGCCGAGCTCGTGCGGGCGGCCGCCGGGCCCGCCGCCGAACTGACCTCGGCCGATCACCGGCCTGCGGACGCGCTCGCCACCCTGGAACGGATGAACGCCCAGCCCGACGGGATTCCTCCCCTGCTGCTGTTCGTCGAATACCTCGCGGCCGCCGCCGACGAGCAGCGCGCCGAAGGGTTGCGGGACTGGAACGACCGCCAGGCCGCCCGGTTGGGCGTGACCGAGCAGATCGGCGCCGTCCGGCTGGCGCGCGCCACCGAACCCAGCACGCCCGAAGAAGTCGTCGCCTACCTCGTCGTGCGCATCGAGCCCGATCTGCTCGACACCGGGCTGCTCGTCGTCGTGCACTGGCGGCACAACGATCCGAGCGGATGGCGGCCGCGGCGGAGCGAGCCGTTCACCGGCGATCTCGACGCCGTCCGCACGCACGTGGCCGCGCTGGTCGCCGAGGCCGAAACCGGCTGGGCGCAGAACGCCACCGCGATCCGGATCGAGTTCCTGCTCCCCTATGCGCTGCTGAACCTGCCTGTCGACCAGTGGGACCTGGAGGCGGGCAGCTCCCTGCCGCGCCCGCTCGGCCTGCACTACCCGGTCGTCGTGCGCAGCCTCGACCGCGCGCGTTCGCCGCGCTGGCACCGGGAATGGCGGCGGCGCTGGGACCTGCTCAAGAAGGTGCCCGCCGGACTGACGACGCCGGAAGAGCACTGGCTGTGGAGCGACGGCTCGAAACGGCGGCACCTGACCGCGCTCGACGCGAAACTGGCCGCCCAGAAGAAGGTCCTGTCGCTGGTCCTGCGTTCGGTGCCGGACAGCACGGACCCCGGTGAGGTGCTCGTCGGCGTCCGGACCGGCATCCCGGTGATGATCTGGCACCGCACCGAGGCCGCCCGCTCGGCGTTCGAAGCGGAGATCAAGTCCCTGCGCGACTTCCTGCCCGAACTGGTCGAGCACCTACGCCTCCTGCGCAGCCGGGCCCGTCAGGCCGCCCGGCCGGACTCCCACGTCGGGAGCCGGGTTTCGCTGCTGTGGGACGACCCGGACAGGCCCGTCGAGCCGCAGGATCCGCCCGCGGCCCCGATCGAGGAGGTGCCCGCGCGATGAGCGGTGCCGAGATCCCGCCCTGGTGCGTCTACCGCGGGCACGGCCTGCCGCCGTCCGCCGGCGAGGACGCGCCCGAGCTGCCCGCGCCGCCGAGCTGGCGCAGGTTCGACGGCGGCCCGGCGGTGCCCGTCCCGGCGGCGTCCGACGCCGAGTTCGTCCGCCGGCTGGGCGTGCCGGCCGTGGCCTCGGCGCGGGACGCGACGCTCGAAGAGGTGCTGACCGTGAACGCGGCGCTGTACCTGCGGCGCCCGCTGCTGATCACCGGCAACCCCGGCACCGGCAAGTCCAGCCTGGCCTACAAGATCGCGCGCGAACTGGGGCTGGGACCGGTGCTGCGCTGGCCGATCAGCAGCCGCACGACGTCCCGCGACGGGATGTACGACTACGACGCCATCGGCCGCGTCCAGGCCGCCGCGACCGAGGAGGGCGCCGGCATCGGCGGGTTCGTCCGCCTCGGCCCGCTCGGCACCGCGCTGCTGCCCTACGACCGGCCACGCGTGCTTTTGATCGACGAGCTGGACAAATCGGACATCGACCTGCCCAACGATCTGCTGGCGGTGTTCGAGGACGGCGACTTCGAGATCCAGCCGCTGGCCCGGATCGCCGCCACCCAGCCCGAGGTCACCGTCTTCACCCACGACCGCGGCGGCCGGGCGACCGTGCGCGACGGGCACGTGCGGTGCCGCGCGTTCCCGGTGGTCGTGGTGACGAGCAACGGCGAACGGGACTTCCCGCCCGCGTTCCTGCGCCGCTGCCTGCGGCTCGACATGCCGCAGCCCGGCTTCGAACAGCTCGTGAGCATGGTCGCGGCGCACTTCCGCGACGTCCCGCCCCGCAGCGACGACCTGATCCACGAGTTCCTCGCCAACAGCGGCCAGGAGGGCGGCCTCGCCAACGACCAGCTGCTCAACGCCCTGCATCTGACGACCTCAGGGGCGCACCAGCACGACGCGAACTGGGAGGTGCTGCGCGGCACCCTGTGGCGGCGGCTCAACGTCCAGGGAACGGACTGAGCCCATGGCCGACCCGGTCGACCGCCTCCCCACCGAGGCGCTCAACGCCGACGAGATCGCCGACGCGGTCTGGCTCGCCGCCCGGATCGCGGCGAGCGAACCGCCGCGCGCGCGAGCGGATCCGCGCCCCGATCCCCCACCACCCCCACCGCCACCTCCGTCGGCACCGGAACCGGAATCCGAGCCACCGCCGGTGGCGAAGTCCCGCGTCGACCACGTGCTGCCGGGCCGCCCGGACCCGGGCCGGCCCGGCGAGCACCCGGAACCGGCTCCCGTTCCCCTCGAACCGGTCCCGGTGCGGCCGCGAGCGCGCAGATCCGCCGCGCCACGGCCGATCCGCACGGTGCCGCCGAGCCTGCCCCGAGGCCTGGCGAAGGCGCTCAGGCCCTTGAACCGCCTGGTCCGGCTGAAGCACCGGACCGAATTGGACGAGGAGGAAACGGCGGTCGCGGCGGCGGAGACGAAAGTGTGGCTGCCCGTGCACCGGGCTTCCCGAGGTCACCCGTTCGAGATCGTGCTGGTCGTCGACCGCGGTTCCTCGATGGTGTTTTGGGAACGCACTTCCCGCGCTTTTCGCGCCCTGCTGGAAAGGCAGGGCGCGTTTTCCGACGTCAAAACGGTTTCGGTGGACACCGACGAACCGGACGTCCGATTCGTGGAAACCGCACCGGGTACCGGCTGCGAACCGGCGCAGCTGGCGGATCCGACCGGGCGGCGCGTCATCGTCGTGCTCAGCGACGGCGTCGGCCCCGCGTGGCGCAGCGGGTCGATGTTCGAAGTGCTGTCGTTGTGGGCCAAGACTTGTCAGGTCAGCCTGTTCCACCTCCTGCCCGCCGAACGGTGGAGCTGGACAGGCGTACGCGTGGTGTCACAGGCGTTGCACAGGGTCCGCCCCGGTACCGCGAACCCGATCCCGGTGCTGGAACTCGACCCCAGGCACGTGCGGCGCTGGGCCGAGCTGATTTCGGGCACCCCGGCCGTGCAGCTCCCGGTGCTGGTTCCCCCGGCGGAGGAAAACCTCGCGGACGACGTGGCGGAGACCGAAGAACCCCCGTCGCCCACGGAACGGCTTGACCAGTTCCTCGCCACCGGCACTTCGCCCGCCATTCGCCTGGCCGGGCTGCTCGCGGCGGCCCCGCTCACCCTGCGCGTGATGCAGGCGGTGCACGGCACCCTGATGCCGCAGGCACGACCCGCGCACCTGGCCGAAATCCAGCTGGGCCGATTGCTGCACCGCGTGCCGGCGGACGAGGAAAGCCCGGTCGAGTACGATTTCGCGCCGGGACTGCGCCGGCGGCTGCTGGCCTTGGTTTCGCGCGCGGACACCGCGCGGGTGCAGCGGGTGGTCCAGGACGTCCTCGGTCCGCAGGAGCCGGCGGTCGCGAATCTGCGCAATGCGCTCGAGGCTCCCGACGACGCCACTCTACCGGTGGTTACGTCGCGCAGTGAACCGTTGTTGACTGTCCAACGTGACGTTCTAAGAGCACTGTCGGGGCCTTACACACGTCGAGCTAACCGATTGGGTGATGCCTTGGAACGGTTTAGGGGGTCCCGTAACGACGGTGGCGCGCGCGCGACTAGGACACCGGAAGGCCTAGGGGCATCTCCAGGTCCACATCCGGTAGGGTCCAGCCCGCAAGCTGAACCGATCAACCCTCGAGGGATCTCTGTGACTACCACGAGATCGGAGCCGGGCACCGAGGTCCGCCACTCCGGCCAGCAGCCCGCCGTCTGGGGCGGCGTTCCGCTGCGCAATGTCAACTTCATCGGTCGCGGGGACATCCTGCGGGCATTGCACGGTGAACTTTCCAAATCCACCCGTACAGCTGTACTGCCCGGCGCGCTGCACGGGATGGGCGGCATCGGCAAATCCCAGATCGCGGTCGAATACGTATACCGCCATGCCGAAGAATACGACCTGATCTGGTGGATCCCTTCGGAGAACCCGTCGGAAATCCAGGCGTCGCTGGTTAAACTGGCGAAGCGCCTCGACCTTCCCGTGGAGCAGTCCGTCGACACCGCGGTGCCCGCCGTGCTCGAAGCGCTGGGCAGCGGCGAGCCCTATCGCCGCTGGCTGCTGGTGTTCGACAACGCCGACCGGCCCGAGGACGTCCGCCGGTTCTGGCCGCGACGCGGTGAGGGCCACATCCTCGTGACGTCCCGGAACCCGCAGTGGTCCGAGGTTTCGCAGGCGGTCGAGGTCGACGTCTTCCGGCGGTCGGAAAGCCGCGAACTGCTGCAGCGCCGCAACCACGACCTCGCCGACGACGACGCCGACCGGCTGGCCACCGTGCTGGGCGACCTGCCGCTGGCGGTCGAGCAGGCCGCGGCGTGGCGCGCCGAAACCGGCATGGCGACCGACGAGTACCTGGAACTGTTCGAGAACAAGCGGACCGAACTGCTCCAGTCGCGCCCGCCCGCGGACTACGACGTCGCGGTCGAAGCCGCGTGGAACGTGTCGCTGGACAGGCTGCGCGACGAGAACCCCGGCGCGCTGGAACTTCTCGAAGTGTGCGCGTTTTTCTCCCCCGAGCCGATTCCGCGGGCGATGTTCAGCGGTGTCCGCAACGTCCCGACGTCGGAAGCGCTCGAGCAGACCCTCGGCGACCCCATCCAGCTGAGCCGCGCGATCCGCGAGATCAACCGCTACAGCCTCGCCAAGATCGACCACCGCAGCGACACGCTCCAGCTGCACCGGCTCGTTCAGCTGGTGCTGCGCAACAAACTCGGGCCGGAGGACCAGGAGCGGGTGCGCCACACCGCGCACCTGCTGCTCGCCAACCGCGACCCCAAGCAGCCCGACTCGGTCGACTACTGGTCGCGCTACGCGGAAATGCTGCCGCACATCCGGGCCGTCGACGCCCGCAACTGCACCGACCGCTGGGTACGCCGGATGGCGATCAACGCGGTCAACTACCTCTTCGCCTTCGGTGACCCTGCGGGCGCGCTCGAGATGGCTCAGGACTATGCGCAGTTCTGGAACGAGAAGCTCGGCGAGAAACACGCCGACACGCTCGTCGTTTCGCGCTGGTGGGGTCGCATGCTCCGGGCGCTCGGCCATTTCGAGGAAGGCCGCATCGTCGCGGAGCGGACGCTCGCGCTGATGCAGGAAACGCTCGGCGAAACGCACGAAGAAACACTGCTCACCATGCACGGCGTCGCTTCGGACCTGCGAGCCAAGGGCGACTTCGAGCGGGCGCGCCAGATGAACGAGTTCGCGTACCTCAGCGCACTGGACCGGTTCGGCGACGAAGATCCGGACACGCTCGCCGCGGCGAACAACTATGCGCTGAGCCTGCGGCTGGTCGGCGACTTCGCCGGAGCACGCGACCTGGACGAGCGGACGGCGCAGCGCAAGCAGACCGTGCTGGGCGCGGATCACCGGCACACGCTGCTGACGCTGGACAACTGGTCGGTCGACCTGCGCGAAACGGGTGACTACCTGCGGGCGCGGACCGAGCAGGAGGACACCGTCCGCCGCATGCGGGCGCAGCTCGGCGGCCGGCACCCGATGACCCTCTCGGCCATCAAGAACCTCGCGATCGCCTACCGCAAAGCGGGTCTACACCGCGACAAGAAGGCGCTCACGCTGGCCATGGAGGCCACCGACGGGCTGGTCACCAAGTACGGGGAATCCCACCCGGACGCGATGTCCGCGACGATGGACCTGTCGATCGAGCACCGCCAGGACGGCAATCTCGCCGAAGCCCGGCGGCTCGGGGACCACGTCAAGAACCTATACGAGGCGAGCTGGGGCCAGAAGCACCCGTTCAGCGTGGCCGCCGCGACCAACCTCGCGGTCACGTTGCGCCTGCTCGGTTCGGTCGAGCAGGCGCGGGAACTCGGGGAACGCGCACTGGCCGACATGACCGAGGCGCTGGGCGAGGATCACCCGTTCACCTTGGTCTGCGCGACGAACCACGCGAGTGACCTGGCCGAATCGGGTGACTACGAAGCGGCGTACCGGCTCGACGTGAAGACGCTCGAACGTTCCGAGCGCGTGCTCGGCGCGGATCACCCGTCGACGTTGGCGCTGCTGGTCAACCAGGCGCTCGATCTGCGCGGGCTCGGCCGTGGCGAAGAAGCGGACGGCCTTCAGCTGAACGCCGTCCAGCGGCTGCGTCAGGTGCTCGGTTCGGAGCACCCGGCGACGGCGGACGCCCAGTTCAACCACCGCGCCAACTGCGACATCGACCCGATGCAGATCTGAACCCACGTTTCACTTCGCGAAACCCCCGGCCGGGGAACCTGCCGGGGGTTTCGTGCGTTCAGCCGAGCCAACGCGCCAGCCGATCCGGGTCGGGCGCCACTCCCCGCCGATGCCGAACCTCGCGGTGCACCGCCGCCACCAGCTCCGGACTGCTCACGAGCACTGGATGCCGGGTGGCCAGCGCGAATCCTGCCCAGGCGGCCGGGGAGTCGGGCGTGCTCGCGAGCTGTCGCCGGTAAAGCTCGGCGGCCGCGATCGGGTCGCCGTCCACGAGGGCCAGGTCCGCGGCGGACACCCCCGCGATCTCCGCCATCGCCAGTTCCGGCTCGGCGCGGTAGACGTCGTAGAGGTCCGGGTCCGTGAGCCACGTCCGGGTGAGCGTGAGCCGCGCCTGCCCGGCGGACCCGGTGGTTGGCACCAGGTCCGGCGGCGCGGCCGGGACGAATGGGCACGGCCGGTTCCGCAGCCAGGCCTCGGCGAGCTCCGCCACGACCCGGTCGGCGACCCGCAGGTGCCGCAGCCGCCACGACAGCCGGTGGTCGAGGTTCGCGCGGCCGGCCGCGCGCGCGATGTCGGCGGGCAGCGGCTCGGTTCCCCATTCGCGCAGCCGGTCCCGGGCCGTGGCGAGGAACCGGCGGCCCAGCGCCGACGGTTCCGCTTCGGTGAGCAACGTGCCGACGGCGTGGGCCGTCTGCTCGCGCCGGTAGGCGAACTCGAACTGCGCGGCCCGGGCCACCAATCCGTCCGTCACCGGGTAGTGGCCGCGGTAGAACGCGGTCACGCCGAGGAACGAATAGGCGCCGTGCAGGAGCCCGATGGCCGGGCGTGGGTCGTCGCGCCACGGGGCGTAGAGCCGGGCGGAGTCGTTGTCCCCGGTGGGATCGAGCAGGTCGACGAGCACCAGCAGCACGCCGAGCTTGCTGTGCTGGAATTCGTGGACGAGGGTGGCCGCGAACGTCGTCGCGTCCGGCGGCCGCGACAGCACCAGTGAGCCGAAGACCTCGTTGTGCGACGCGCTGTAGGGGGTGAACCGGTCGACCGCCGCCCTCGGCACCAGGGTGGTGAGGCCCGCGGCGAGTTCCGCCGCGATCTCGGCGTGGTGCTCGGTCAGCAGCCGCCAGGTGGCGTCCAGGACTTCCGCCCACTGCGCCACTTCGCCGGCCGCGAGCCGCTGCGGTGGAACAGGCCCGTCGAACTCGCGGTAGGGGTCGATGTCGTCGAGGACGAGCTCGTCGTCCCCGATGGGCAGCGAGCGCAGGGCAAGCCAGCCCGGGCCGTCGGCCGAGCTGTCGTCGGGCAGCTGCACACTGCCGGACGGCCCGCGCACGAGGACGTGCCCGCCCTCGGCGTGCACCTGTGCGAAATCCCACTCGCGGCGGCTGCGGACGTCGGCGAGGCCGAGGGTCGGCAGCATCAGCCGGCCGCGCCACACCGGGACCCGGGACCGGAAGCCGGATCCGGCGCGGATCGCCGCGGCGGTGGCCAGCCGGTGGAGACCGCCGAGATCGGCCCACAGCGGCGGGTCGCCGGCACCGCCTTTCGCCAGCCGCTGCAGGACGTTCGCCGCCCACAGTCCCGTGTGCGGGTGCGCGAGGACGCGGTCGGTCGCGGCCGGATCCCGTTGCTGCGCCTCGATCAGCAGCGTCCACGCCGCATCCAGCGGCGGCAACGGGGACATCGCGGGGTTCAGTTCGGCGGCGGCGTCGAGGACCGCTCGCAGCAGCGTCAGCCGCCGGCTGCGGTCGGCTTGCCTGAGCTGCCCGGCGATGGCCGCGTCACTCCGGCCCGCGGCCATCGCGTCGAGGTTGGTCAATGACACCCGGTGGGTGTCCAGCATCGGGTCGTGAGTTCCCTAATCTCCGTTCAACGCGCGTCCGGAGCCTGGTTCTGCAGCACGCCGGTGCGGCTGCACTCGGCCCGCCCGGCGACCAGCCGCAGCGAGCTGTGGAGCGCCGGGTCGTCGCTCAGGCGCAAATCGGCCAGGGAAACAGTGGACAGATCGACCATCCTGGTGGTGACTTCGCCCCGCGCCTGTCCCATGTCAGGTCCTCCCTCACGACGAGCCCCGCGATCGGGGGGAGTAATCATCATGCAACAACAAACCGGGTTTGTGACCGGCCGCATGGCGGATCAATTCCCGCCGGTCCGAACACTGTGCGTTTCCGGAGGGCGGCCGGTTCGGCTTGTCCGTCAGCTACCCACGAGGGTTGTCGCTCACCGGCGGGCGGTGATTCCGACCGCCGCCGCGAAAATCGCCAGCACTCCCGCCAGCCCACCCAAGCCGAGGGTGAGCGAACCCGCGGCGGCCAGTGCGCCGACGAACAGCGGGCCGCCCGCGTCGCCCAGTTCGCGGCCTACCTCGGCCGCTCCCATGGTCTGGCCCAGTCGTTCCTTCGGTGTGGCCGCCGCCAGGTGGGCGAACGCGATCGGCGTCGCCAGGCCCGTTCCCGCGCCGATCGCCACCGCCGCCACCAGCAGCCCGGCGATTCCCGGCAGGACCGTCGCCGTCGCCAGGCCCGCCGCGGCGAGCGCGAGTCCCGTCGCCATGCCCGCCGCCGCGCCGATGCGGCCCGCGTCGTGGGCCCGGCCCGCCCACGGCTGGACCAGCGCGCCCGTGGCCGCCAGCAGGGACACCACCGCTCCGGTCGGCAGGGCGCCCAGCTGCGCGCCGGCCACCGGCAGGAAGCCCACGCCGACCGCCACCGCGCCCGTCGCCGCCGCCAGCGTCGCCGTCGGCCGCAGGAATCCGCGGCTCGCCAGGCGGCGCACCAGGTCCAGGACCGTCTGGCGGGCGCGGGGCAACGGCGGTGCGACCGGAACCGCGACCGCGGCCCACCCGGCGACCGCCAGCGCGAGCCCGCCGAGCGTCGCGAACAGGAGGGCGTAGCCGCCCAGGGTGATCAGGACCCCGCCCAGGACCGGGCCGAGCGTGTAGCCGAGGCCCTTCCACGCGCCGTAACCGCCGAACGCGCGGCCGTGCCCCGTTTCCGGCGTCAGCCGGGCCACGAGCGCGCCCGCCGCCGGGGAGAACGCGGCCGCGGCGGCACCCTGTCCGAACCGCGCCAGGCCGACCAGCGCCGGGTCGCCCGCGAGCACGAACGCTCCCGACGCGACGGCGAAGGCCACCAGTCCGCCGAGCAGCACCGGACGCGGTCCGACGCGGTCGGCCAGCGCGCCGAACACCGGCTTCAGCACGACCTCAGCCCCGTCATAGACGGCCAGGAGCAAACCCAGTGTCAGCAGCGACGCGTGTTCGGCTTCGGTGTAACCACCGAGCCCGGCGGCGATGCTGTGGGCGCCGAAGGCCGTGACGAAGCCCGCCGCGTAGACGGGTGCGAGCTGTCTGGTCATCCCGCGTCACATCTGGTGCAGGGCACGGAAAACCCGGTCGGTGTACTCGGCCAGCCGGCCGGCACAGTGCTCCAGGCGCTCGTCGGCGTCGGCCGAGGCGGGGGCGCCGAAGACGTCGCGGGCCTTGATGTCGCGGTGCCACCGGCGCAGGCGTTCCAGGCTCTGCTCTTCCTCTTCGAGCTCGGCCATCGTGAACTTGCCGACGCGGATCTCCTTGTCGATTTCGGCGTCGAACTTGCCGCAGTCGGCCAGGAATTCCGCCCACTCGTCGGTGCGTTCCGCGGTGAACAACGCTTCCAGCCGCGCGGCGTCCGGCTCCGCGCGCCCCGCGGCGTCCAGCACCAGCACCTCGCCGTCGCCGCGGCCGGCCAGCTCGATCACGCGCGCGACGCCGTCGGCGAACACCGGCGCGTCCGGCACCGCCCAGACGCCCTGCCCCAGCGACAGCGCCCCGGCCCGCCGCAGCTCGCGCCAGACGGCGACGCGGTGGCGGCTCGGCTCGGCGGGCACCCGCACCACGAGCACCGACCAGCAACAGTTCGTCACAAGGTCGAATGTAGCACGTGTTACAACGGCCGCAGTGCGTCGACGACGAGGTCGAGCAGCCGGCCGATCCGCTTCGGGTCCTGGTCGCCCGACGTCGACAGGAACGCGCCGAGCACCATGAGCGTGACGTCCTCGGGGTCGACACCGACGCGGAACACCCCTTCGCCCGCCCCCGCGTCGAGGATCGCGCCGATCGCCTCGGTGATGCGCCGCCGCGTCACCGGGGTCGCGATGCGGCCCGACGCCAGGCTCGCGCGGAGCACGTCGGCCATCCCGCGTTTGGTCTCGACGAACGCCGCGTACCGGTCCATCCACGCGCGCAGGGCGGCCTCGGGCGGCAACTCCCCCAGCAATGCCGGCGCGCTCGCGGTGACGTCGTCGAGCTCGGCCGCGTAGACCGCTTCCACGAGCGCCTCGCGGGTCGGGAAGTGGCGGTAGAGCGTGCCGATCCCGACGCCGGCCTCGCGGGCGATCGCTTCCAGCGCGACGGTCCCGTCGGCGGCCGCGAAGGCGGCCCGTGCGACGGCGACGAGTTTCTCCCGGTTGCGGCGCGCGTCGGAGCGCACCGGCCGGTCAGGTTCCGGCGAAGGCAAAGCGGAGGCACCTCCGGTTGTGCTACGGTCGGCTTAGCGGAGGTTCCTCCGCTTCACCATCATCGCACGAGGACGGGATCACGCATGCCTTCCACGAAGAGTGCCCGGCTCGCCGGCCGCACCGTCTCCCGCGTCGGCTACGGCGCGATGCAGCTCGAACGCCTCCACGCCGACCGCGACCAGGCCGTCGCGCTGCTGCGGCGGGCGTTCGACCTGGGCGTCGACCACGTCGACACCGCGCAGTTCTACGGCAACGGCTTCGTCAACGAGGTCATCCGCGAGGCCGTGCGGCCCGGGGACGACGTCCTGGTCGTCAGCAAGGTCGGCGCCGACCCCGACCCCGGCGGCCCGATCCCGCTGCGGCTCGCGCAACGCCCGGAAGAGCTGCGCGCGAGCGTCGAGGACAACCTCCGCGCGCTCGGGCTCGACCGGATCCCGCTGGTCAACCTGCGCCGCGCGGACCGGCGGCCCGGCGTGCTCGCCGAGGGCGACCAGGTGGTCGGCCTCGACGACCAGCTCGCGGTCATGACGGCCCTGCGCGACGAGGGCAAGATCGGCGCGATCGGGCTCAGCAGCGTCACCCTCGACACCCTGCGCCGGGCCCTGCCGGCCGGCATCGCGTGCGTCCAGAACGCGTACAGCCTGGTCGGGCGCGACGACGAGGACATGGTCGAGCTCTGCGTCGCCGAGGACATCGCGTGGGTGCCGTTCTTCCCGCTCGGCGGCGCCTTCCCCGGCCTGCCGAAGGTGACCGACGAGCCGGCGGTCCAGACCGTCGCGCGGGACCTCGGCCGCACGCCGGCGCAGGTCGGCCTGGCGTGGCTGCTGCACCACGCGCCGAACGTCCACCTCATCCCCGGCACCGCGAGCGTCGAGCACCTGGAGGCCAACCTCGCCGCCGGCGACCTCGAGCTGGACGCGGACACCCTGGCCGCCCTGGACGCCGTCCCGACGCGGTCCCTGGACGCCTCGCTCGGGTGACCCGTCACCGCCAGGGCAGGACGGCCCCGTCGCGGACGAGCTCGCCGTACTGCGCCGGGTCCACGGGCCGGAACACGAGCTCCAGCACAGTGTTCGCCGCTTCGGCGGGGCTCGGCGCGGTGCTGACGTCCCACCACAGCGCGGACGTCGGCGTGTTCATCATCCCGGGGCAGACGGCGGCGAGCAGGATCCCGCGCGCCAGGTCGTCGTCGCGGCGCCGCGCGGCGAGCGTGCGGACGGCCGCGACCTGGCCGATCTTGGACGGGATGTTGACGAAGCCCGGCCAGTCGCCCGCGCGGGCGCTGCCGTCCGCGACCGCGTCGCGCCAGGCGGCCACCTGCTTGTCCACTTCGTCCAATGAGGACAGTGTGTCGAAGCGGTCGTGCAGTGCGGGGGCCAGGTGCCGCAGCGTGCCGAACGAGCTGGCGACGACGAGGAACCGGCCACCGTCGCGCAGCAGCGGCGCGAAGGCGCGGAGCAGGCGGGTGGTGCCGAAGTTGTTGACCTCGGCGTAGTCGTGGACGATCGCGCGCGGGTCGTCGTCGGGACCGACGCGCATGACGGCGTTGCCGAGCACGACGTCGATGCCGCCGTGCCGCTCGGCCAGCTTCGCGGCGAGGCGGCCGGACGCCGCGGGCTCGGCGACGTCGAGGACCTCGCCGCGGACCTCGGCACCGCCGGCGGGCATGGCTTCGACGGCTTGGGCGACCCTCCCGGCGTCGCGACCGGTCAGGTAAACGGTGTCCTCAGTGGACAGACGCTGGGCGAGCCCTTCGACCAGGGCGAGGCCGAGGCCTTGGGTGGCACCGGTGACGAGGGCGACTTTCGGGGAGTTCATGACTTCACGCTAGGACCGCCGAGGTCATGCGGAAAGCGAAAGAACCGCAGACCTGGTATGCGTAGATGTCATGGCCTTCTCCGATGCCTCCCTGACCGCCTTGCGGGTCTTCCGCGAGGTGGCCGAGCGGGGCACGCTCACCGCCGCGGCCGCCGCGCTCGGCTACACCCAGTCGGCGGTCTCGCGGCAGATCGCGTCGCTGGAACGCGCCGCGGGGGCGCCGTTGCTGGAACGGCGCCACGACGGCGTGCGGCTCACCTCGGCCGGGCAGATCGTGGTGCGGCGGGCCGCCGGGGTGATCGACGCGCTCGACGCCACCGCGCGCGAGCTGGCCGGGCTGCCCGGCGAGCAGGGCACGGTCCGGCTGGGCTGGTTCCCGACCGCCGGCGCCGACCTGCTCCCCCGGGCCCTCGCCGCGCTGCGGCGGACGTACCCGGCCATCACCGTGCTCAGCCGGGAAGGCGGGACGCCGGCGCTGGTCCGCGCGCTGCGGGCCGGCACGCTCGACCTCGCGCTGGTCGCCTCGGCGCCGCCGTTCCGCCCGCCGGACACCGAAACGCCGGCGCTGGCCGTGCGGGTGATGACCGAGCGCGGCCTGTGCGTGGCCGTGCCCGCGACCCACCCGCTGGCGCGCGGGGACTACGTCGACGTCGCCGATCTGCGGGGGCAGCAGTGGATCGCCGGATCGGGCGACGACCGCGTGATGGGTGTGTGGCCCGGGCTGGACGAACGGCCGGAGATCGTCCACACGGCCCGCGACTGGCTGGCGAAGCTGCGGCTCGTCGCGGCCGGCTGCGGGATCACGACCGTGCCGGGCTCGCTCGACGCCGTGGTGCCGCCGGAGGTCCGGGTGCTGGCGGTGCGCGGCGGTCCCGGAGAGCAGCGGCGCGTCCTGCTCGCACACCTGCCGCGGCCGCTGTCCGACGCGGCCGAGCGCGTCGCCGCGGCCTTGCGCGACGCCGCCGTCAGCGCGTGACGGCCGTGCGGTCTTTTACGCGCGCTTGCGATTTCGGGGCGCCGGCGCAGCCACGAGCCGATCAAGCCGGACGCGGGTCAAGCCGGAGCGGATCGACCGGGTGAGGCCTGGCCGGCGAGCCGCTCTGGGCGGGCCGGGGCCAGGGCAGGCGAGCCGACCGGGGCGGATCGGGGGCCGGAGCCGGGCAAACCGAGCCGGAGTCGGCTGGGGCGGGCGGGCGGGTGGCCGCGCCGGGCCCGGCCGAGCGGGCCGGGGCGGCTGGTGGCCGGGGTGGGCCGAGCGAGCCAACCGGGGCAGGCCGGGGCGGGCCGAGCCGGAGGCGACCGGGGCGGGCGGCCGAGCCGAGCGAGGGCGGCCGGGCCGGAGCGCGGCAGGGGCGGGAGCGGGGGCGGCGCGAGGCCGAGCCGGGCTGGGCCGAGCGAGCCGGGCGAGTCGACCGAGGCGGCTGATGGCCCGGGACGGACCGAGCGAGCCAACCGGGGCAGGCCGGGGCGGGCCGAGCCGGAGGCGACCGGGACGGGCGGCCGAGCCGAGCGAGGGCGGCCGGGCCGGAGCGCGGCAGGGGCGGGAGCGGGGGCGGCGCAAGGCCGAGTCGGGCTGGGCCGAGCGGAGCGAGCGAGGCCAAGCGGGTGAGCCGGACCGAGTCGAGCCCAGCCGCGCCGGGCCGGACCGGGCTGCGCCGCGCCGCGCCGGGCTCCGCCGACCGCGCCGAGCCAGGCCGAGTCCGCCGGGCCGGGCCGGGCCGAGTGGGCCGAGCCAGGCCGACCGAGCCGCGTCGGGGTCGCCGCACCGCGAGGCCGGCCGCCCTGCACCGTCCGCTACGGAAGCCCCACCACCACCTTCGGCGTCAACCGCCCCTTCTCCGGCTCCCTCACCACCTCCCCCGCCGCCACCGCCGAGCCCACCGCGCCGATTGCGTCCTCCGGGCGGTAGATCGTCGCCAGCAACGTGAAGCGCTGCAGCTCCGCCACCGAACACCTCCCCCGCTTCCCCAACTCCGCCAGCAACGCCCGGCGCAACGGCAGCAGCTGCGGCGTCAGCGAAATGTCGACCAAAGTCCGCTCCGGGTCGTGTGGGTCGTGGTAGCGGATGCCCGCGAACTCGTCCACCGCCCACAGCTCGCTCTTGAACGTCGCCAGGTGTTTCACGTCCGCCGTGGCGAACAGCAGCAGTCGCGCTTCGCCGTCCTCGGCCACCAGCTCCACCGCGCACCCCTCCGAAACCCGGGGGTCCCCCGCCGGTGCGGTGACGATCACCTCGTGACCCTTGCCCCGGGCCAGCGAAGCGAACTGCGGCCACGCCTCCGGACCGTCCAAATGGGTTAGTACCGGCCCGTCCGAAACCAGCTCATCCAGAGACGGAATCACCTGTACGGAAAGCCCTTCCGGCGCCCCGGCCGGGGCGGACGAACCGACGACCACCAGCTCCAGGTGGTGCCCGTCCAACCGGTCGGCGAACTCGCCGAACACCCGGAGCGCGTCGGCCGCGAAGCCGCCGCACTCGACGTAGGTGCCGCCGCGCTGGGATCGCAGTGCCTTCGCCGTCCACGCGTCGAGGTACCGCACCAGCACGTCCCGCTCCACCGCGGCATGCCCGGCCACACTCCGGTTCTACCGCAGTAAACCGCTCGGCACCAGGGTCGCTACCCGATAGGCTCGCCCGATGCCGATCACCGCGGCCGACGTCGAAGACACCGTGCGGGCGACCACCGCGACCCTCGCCGAAGCGCGAGACGCCGCTTGGGACGACCCGGCCGGCGCGATGGACTGGTCGTGCTGGGAAACCGTCGAGCACATCGCCGACAACTTCTTCTTCTACGCCGCCCAGCTCGGCCCTCGCGTCGCCGGCACCGGAAGCTCCGTGCCGTTCGCCTGGGCCCAACGCCGGCCAGGCGGTCCCGGCCTCGTCCTCTACGCCGACCGGGACGCGGGTCCGGCCGGTCTGCTGCGGTGCGTCGACGCGTGCGGCGCCCTGCTCGCGGCCATGGTGCGGACCACGCCGCCGGACGTCCGCTCCCACCACGACGACGGCGTGCTGGACACCGAAGGCTTCGCCGCGATGGCGATCGGCGAAACGCTGGTGCACATGCACGACGTCACCACCGGGCTCGGCCTCCCGTGGACTCCGCAGGCCGATCTCTGCGCCCGGCTGCTCGCCCGCTTCTTCCCCGGCTCGCCCACGGACACCGACCCGTGGGCGACGCTGCTCTGGGCGACCGGGCGCGGCGACCTGCCCGGCCACCGCCGGCAGACGGACTGGCGCTGGGGCGTTCAGCCCTCCGGGTAGAACAGGAACAACGTGCAGCCGGTGGCGCTGGCGGGCACGTGCCACGAACCGGCCGGCGCGTGCAGGAACGTACCCGCGGGGTGGTCACGCGCGCCGTCGTTGAACGTGCCTTCGACGACGAACACCTCCTCCGGCCCCGGTTCGTGGACGTCCCGGCGCGGCCACGACGTGCCGGCGTCCATCTCGAGGACGCCCGCGTGCGCGCCACCCGGTCCAGTCCACAGTGGACGGATGCGGATGCCGGGGAACAGCTCGCGCACGGGTGCTTCCCGGACGGTGGCGGAGGTGTAGCCCGGCTGGTCGAGGATTTCGGGGTGCATGACACGACGATGCCGCCGTCGAGAAGGCTCGGCCAGTGTCCGGGAAGACACCCTGGGGTACTTTTCTGCCATGCATCGCGTGGTGGCCCTCGTGCGGCCGGTGCAGTCGACGTTCGAACTCGGCTGCGCCGCCGAAGTCTTCGGCACGCCCCGCGACGGCATCCCGGAGCACTACGAATTCGACGTCTGCGCCGAGACGCCCGGCCCGGTGCCGACGACCGCCGGGTACGCGATGGCCGTCCCGCGCGGCCTGTCGGCGCTCGACACCGCGGACACCGTCATCATCCCGGGCTGGGCCCCGGTCGAGGCGCCGCTGCCCCGCGCGTGCGCCGCGCGCTGCTGCGGGCCCACGCGCGGGGCGCGCGCCTGGTCACCATCTGCTCCGGCGTCTTCGCCCTCGCCCGCACGGGCTTGCTCGACGGCCGGTCGGCCACGACCCACTGGGGCCGCGCCGAGCAGCTGCGGCGCGAGTTCCCGCGGGTGCGCGTCGAGCCGGACGTGCTGTACGTCGACCACGGCGACGTCGCCACGAGCGCCGGGGCCGGCGCGGGGATCGACCTGTGCCTGCACCTCGTCCGCAAGGACCACGGCGCCGCGCACGCCGCCCTCGTCGCCCGGCACATGGTGCTGCCGCCCCACCGCGAGGGCGGCCAGGTGCAGTTCGCCCCGCCTCCCCCGCCGCCGGACGCACTCGACGGGCTCCTCGGCTGGGCGGGCGACCGGCTCGGGACACTGTCGGTGACCGACCTCGCCGCGCACGCCGGTGTCTCCCCGCGAACGCTCGCCCGGCGCTTCGCCGACCAGCTCGGCACCAGCCCCGGCGCGTGGCTGCTGGCCCGCCGGGTGACCGAGGCCCGTGCCCTGCTGGAGGACACGGACCTCCCGGTCGAAGCGATCGCGGCCCGGGTCGGCCTGACGTCGGCGGTCAACCTGCGCCGCCGGTTTCGCGCCCAGGTCGGCACGACGCCGGGCGCCTACCGGCGGGCGTTCCGGACGCCGTAGCCGGGCGGCGGTTGCGGCGCGAGACGCGCGCGATTCGGCCGGACCCCTCGTTGTCGGAGTGGGTCACCTTCGGCTGACCGCGGCCGCGGCGGCCAGCGCGACCGCGAAGACCGCGTAGGAGGCGAACAACCCGCCCGCGGAGCTCAGGGCGCCGCCGACCGCCCGGCCGAGCAGCTGCCCGACGCACTCGGCGGTGATCACCGCGGTGGCCAGCTCCGTCGCGGTGAGCCCGCTCGACCCGGCGGTGCTCGCCCGGACGTAAAGGGCGGGGTAGGCGAGCCCGACGCCGATCCCGGCCGCCGTCCACGCGGCGAGCGCCACGGGGAACGGGCCGCCGATCGCCAGGACGGCCGTGCCGGCCGCGGTCAGGCCCAAGCCCGTCGCCGGGAAGTGCCGGCGAGCCAGGAGACTCGTCACCGCCCAGGCGAGCGGGGCCGCGCTCAGGACGATCGCCGCCTGGCCGAGGCCCTGTCCGTAGCCGGTCGTGAGCAGCACGGTGATGAGGCTGTCGGCGCCGAAGTAGCCGACCGCGAACAGCACCAGCGCGGCGAGCGCCGACGGCGTCCCCCGGCGCAGGCGTGCGGTTCCCGCCGGGAGGATCGCGACCATGCCGGCCCCGGCGACCACCGCGCCGGTGAGCGCGAGCGGCCACCGCCCCTCGCTCAGGACGACGCCGGCCGCGCCGAGGGGCACCAGCAGCGTCCGGCCGAGCGGCCGCGGCGCCGGCTCCGGCTCGTCGCGGGCGGCCCGCACGACGAACAACCGTCCGAAGAGGACGAACGGAACGGGCAGGAGCAGCGTCCAGCGCCAGCCGACGAGGTGCGCGAGGCCGAGCGTCGCGGCCGGACCGGCGAGGGCGGGCAGGATCCACATCGCCGACGACGCCGCGACGACCTTGACGCGCAGCCGGTCGTCGAGGTGGCGGATCGCGGAACTGACGCCGAACACCGCGAGCAGGCCGCTGGCGAGCCCGGTGGCGAGCTGCCCCCAGGCGAAAACGGCGGCGCTGTGCGAGGTGGCGGACACGACGAGCCCGCCGAGGTAGGCGGCCATCCCGGCGGCGAGGGTGCCGCGCGCGCCGAGCCTCGCCAGGACCCGGCTCGCGAGCGGCAGGGCGACGAACAACCCGAGCGTCGAGCCGGCGATGAGGAGCCCGAGCCGGTCCTCGGCGTTCAGGTCGCGGGCGACGAGCGGCAGCAGGGTGGAGGCGACGAAACTGGTGACGGCGGCGGCGAACTCGAGCGCGACGATCCCGGCGGCGAGGGACCGCGGCCCGGCCCGGGTCACGTGTAGAGGTCGCGGTCGTAGGCGTTGATCTGCACGGCGACGCCGTCGGGGTCGTCGACCCGGAGCGACCGGCCGAAGCCTTCGTCGATCACGGGTCCTGGTTCGTAGCCGGCTTCGCGCAGGCGCGTGGCCACGGCTTCGAGCGGTTCGTCGGTCTCGAAGGCGAGTTCGCAGCGGCCGGTGTCCGCTCCCTTGTGGACGGCCAGGGTGCCGCTGCCGGCCGGGAGTTCGACCCAGCCACCGGGCCGGGAAGCGGGTCCTTTGTGGAGGCCCAGGGTGGTGTAGAAGCGCGTCAGGGCTTCGACGTCCGAGGTGTAGCGGATGGGCAGCACTCGCATCATGGGCGCTCCTCGGTGCGTCGCAGGTGGTCCTCGAGAACGCGTTCGACGTAGGCGGAGAGGGACTCGTCGGCATCGACGGAGGCGTGCTTCACCCGCCGGATGAGGTCGGGCGGCAGGTAGACGCTGAACTGCCGCTTCGCGTCGGCTGGCATGCCCACATGCTAGCAAATGAGCAAGCCGGCCCACCAGGACGCACGTCCGCGATCGGCTTCCGGCCGCTCAAGCGGTGGACATCGCGCCCGAGATCAGCAGCTTCAGCCCGTGCGCCAGGGCGGGCGCCAGGTCGAGGTGGAGCGCCGCCAGCGCCGGGTCCGCCTCGTAGGCCGCGAGAGCACTCGGTGACGGCCGGCAGTGCGTCCACAGCCCGCCGGTCAGGATCATGGCCAGCAGGCAGATCGACGCCGCCTGCTCGCCCGCCTCCGGCACGTACTGGCGCATCAGGTCCGCCATCGCGTCCAGCCCGGCGAGCGCGGACCGCTTGAAGCGCACGACCGCGTCGGTCGACACGTTGTGTTCGAGGACACCCGCCTGCGCGCCGATGAGGTCGCACAGCACCGTGCGGCGGGCCAGCGAGTGGGCGACGACGGTGGAGAACCGCTCGGCCCGCTCCCCCGCCGGCAGGTTCACGTCGACGCCCTCGGCGAGTTCGCCCGCCACTTCGCCCAGCCAATCCCGCAGCGCCCGGTCGAGCAGTTCGAGCAGCACGGCTTCGCGGGATTCGAAGTAGCGCAGCACGTTCGACTTCGCCAGGCCGACCCGGCGGCTGAGCTCGTTGAGGCTCACGTCGGCCACCGGCATCTCGTCGAGCATCGCCAGCGCCGTGTCGAGGATCGTGCGGCGCCGCTCCTCCCGCTGCTCGGCACTGCGGGCTCGCTGGAACGTCATGCCACCCAGCGTAACGCCCGGCGCGCGAAATTGAAGACCGGCAGTCTCTTGACAACAGACCGTCGGTTCCTTAGCGTCGGAGACATAACAGACCGCCGGTCCGAAAGGGCCGCCACGGAGGGAACGCCATGGGCGAGAACTGGACCGACCGCGACGTGCCGAGCCAGCAGGGCCGGGTCGCCGTCATCACCGGCGCCAACACGGGCCTCGGCTTCGACACCGCGAAGACGCTGGCCGAGAAGGGCGCGACGGTGGTGCTGGCCGTCCGCGACGTCGCGAAGGGCAAGCAGGCCGCCGCGCGGCTCGGCTCGGCCGCCGACGTCACCGTGCAGGAGCTGGACCTGTCGTCGCTGGAGTCGGTCCGTGCGGCCGCGGCGGAGCTGCACGGCTCGCTGCCGAAGATCGACCTGCTGGTCAACAACGCGGGTGTGATGTACCCGCCGCGCCAGACCACCCGGGACGGCTTCGAGCTGCAGTTCGGCACCAACCACCTCGGGCACTTCGCGTTCACCGGCCTGCTGCTGGACCTGCTGCTGCCGGTCGGGGGTTCGCGCGTGGTGACGGTCGCGAGCATCGCCCACCGCATCCGCGCGGCGATCCACTTCGACGACCTGCAGTGGGAGAACTCCTACGACCGCGTCGCGGCCTACGGGCAGGCCAAGCTGGCCAACCTGATGTTCGCCTACGAGCTGCAGCGCCGGCTCGCCCCGCACGGCACGACGGCCTCGCTCGCCGCCCACCCGGGCGTGGCCCGCACGGAGCTGATGCGCAACTCCCCCGCCATCGCCCGCGCGCTGTTCCCGGTGGTGGCCCCGCTGTTCACGCAGAGCTCGGAGGCCGGCGCGCTCCCCATCCTGCGCGCGGCGACGGACCCGGCGGCCCTGGGCGGCCAGTACTACGGCCCGGCGGGCCTGGGGGGCTACCGCGGGCGGCCGGAAGTGGTGGCGTCCACACCGCAGTCGTACGACGCGGGCATCCAGCGTCGCCTGTGGACGGTCTCGGAGGAGCTGACCGGGGTCAAGTTCCCGGTCGGCTAGAGCCAGTCGTGCTCACGGGCGTAGCGGGCCGCTTCGTGGCGGGTTCGGGTCTGGGTCTTCTGCATCGCGTTGGACAGGTAGTTGCGGACCGTGCCCTCGGCCAGGTGCAGCCGGCCCGCGATCTCCGCCACCGAAAACCCCTCCCGCGTCGCGCGCAGGACGTCGATCTCGCGGTCGGTCAGCGGGCAGTCGTCCACCACCGCCAGCGCCGAGACGTCCGGGTCGATCCAGCGCTTGCCCGCGTGCAGCGTCCGGATCACCGACGTGATGTGCGCCGGCTCCGCCGCCTTGCTCACGAACCCCTGCACGCCCAGCTTCAGCGCCTTCCGCAGCACCCCCGGCCGGGCGTGCCGGGTCAGCATCAGGATCACCTGCTCCGGCCGCACGCGCCGGATCTCGGCCACCGCGCCGAGACCGTCCACAGTGGGCATCTCGAGGTCGATGACGAGCACGTCCGGGCGGTGCCGCAGCGTCGCGGCCACCGCCTGTTCGCCGTCTTCGGCCTCGGCGAGCACGGTGATCTCGCCCTCGAGCGGCAACAGCGCCGCCAATGCCTTGCGCAGCAGGGCTTCGTCGTCGGCGAGCACCACGGTGGTCATCGGCTCTCCTGCCCGGGAAAGGCCGCCGCGGTGAGGAAGCGGCCGTCGGTGCGCGACACCCGCAACTCGCCGCCGTGCTCGGCCAGCCGCTCGCGCAACATCGCGAGCCCGCCCAACGACGGCTCGCCGTCCTCGGCCGCGCCGTCGTTGAGGATCTCGATGCCCGAGCGCGACAGGGTGATCCGCACCTGCCGGGCCTGGGCGTGCCGCAGGATGTTGGTCGTCGTCTCGCGCAGGACCTGGCCGAGCAGCTCGCCCGCGCGGGCGTCCACTTCGGACTCCCGCTCGACGCGCACGTGGATGCCCGCCGCCTCGAAGAGGTTCTTCGCGTTCTCCAGCTCGGCGGACAGGTTCAGCCGCCGCTGGGCGTGGGCGAGCTCCTTGGTCTGGACGATCGTGTCGCCGACCAGGCTGCGCACCTCCGCCAGCTCCGCGCGCGCCCGGTCGAGGTCGCTGTCCAGCAGCTTCTCGGCCAGCGCGACCTTCAGCTTCACCACGTGCAGCGTGTGCCCCTGGATGTCGTGCAGGTCGCCGGCGAAGCGCACGCGTTCCCGGGTCACGGCCAGCTCCGCCTCCCGCTCGCGCGACTGCTCCAGCTCGGCGATCAGGTCGAAGAACCGCTGGCTGACGAACATGAACCCGGTCGAGACCAGCACCGCGACCGCGGGGATCGCGGCGTACTGGATCAGCCGGGGACCGACGCGGTCGTCGTGGACCAGCACGTTGGCCGCGCCCAGGACCGCGACCAGCGCGGTGAACCCGGCCAGCGCCGCGAACCGCCGGCGCGGCAGCGGCGGGATGAGGAACGACCCCACCACCGACACGCCGAAGAACGCGGACGGGTCGTCGGTCAGCGCCCCGGCCAGCCAGACCGCCGCGGCGACGGCGAGGCTGGGCCGCGCGACGCGCAGGTAGTCCCCCGCCGTCCAGCGTTCGGCGGTCGCCAGCGCCGCGATCAGCCCGATCACCTGGATGACGACGTGCCACCAGGTCCGGGCGGTCAGCAGGAGCAGCAGCACGCCGACGACCGCGAGCGGCGGAACCGTCGTGATCAGGTTGAGCCGGCGCAGCCGCTGCTGGACCGCCCCGCCGGTCCAGGAGCTCCTGCGCGCGATCGTCGGTACCTCCACGGGTCCGAGCGTATCGGCCCCGGCGCGGCGCACCAGTGACACCGCGTCACATCTCGGGGTGACGTCACCGCACTGCCCGGCCCGCGCCGATCCCGCTGGAATCGGAGCATGTCCACGACACCCGTCATCGACGTCGACCGCCTCACCCTCACCTACGGCGGCTTCCCCGCCGTGAAGGACCTTTCGTTCCAAGTGGAACGCGGAGAGCTGTACGCGCTGCTCGGCACCAACGGCGCCGGGAAGACCTCGACGCTGGAGACCGTCGAAGGCCACCGCGCGCCGACCTCGGGCGCCGTGCGCGTGTTCGGGAAGGATCCGCGCGACCGCGCCGCCGTCCGGCCGCGGATGGGGATCATGCTGCAGGAAAGCGGGTTCTCCCCGGACCTGACCGTGCGCGAGACCGTCCGGCTGATCGGGCAGCTCACCGAACGCGCCGACGACGTCGGGCGCGTGCTCGGCGTCGCCGGGCTCAGTCCCAAGGCCACCACCAAGGTCGGGCAGCTCTCCGGCGGTGAGAAGCGGCGGCTGGACTTCGCCACCGCCGTATTCGGCACGCCCGAACTGGTCTTCCTCGACGAACCGACCACCGGCCTCGACATCCAGTCCCGCGACGCGCTCTGGGACGCGGTCGACCGGCTGCGCGAGGACGGCGCCACGGTCGTCCTCACCACGCACTACCTCGAAGAGGCCCAGCAGCGCGCCGACCGCATCGGGCTGATGCACCAGGGCGCGTTCCACCGGGAAGGGACCGTCGCCGAGCTGACGCGCACCCTGCCCGCGACCATCCACTTCGGCCTGCCGCCACGCGCGCCCGCGCCCCCGCTGCACGCCACCCGCCAACCCGACGGCCACTTCCTCGTCGAGACCTTCGGCCTGCAGAAGGACCTGCACACGCTGCTCGGCTGGGCGCAGGACCACGCCGTGGAACTGCACGACCTGCGCGCCGGGCCGACCCGGCTCGACGACGTCTTCCGCGCCATCGAACACTCCTGAAAAGAGGACACTCCCATGTGGACGATCGCTCGCGGCGAGCTGATCCAGATCTTCCGCAACCGCTTGGTACTGGTCACCGCCCTCGTGCTGCCGGCCGGGCTCAGCGCGTTCTTCGTGTTCCGGCACGACCTGTTCGCGCAAGTGGGCAGCCTCGGCTACATCGCGACGCTCGCCCTGTTCTTCGTGGCGGGCATCGGGCTCTACACGACGTCGGTGACCACGCTGGCGTCCCGCCGCCAGAACCTTTTCCTCAAGCGCCTGCGCTCCACCGCGGCCCGCGACAGCGGGATCCTCGGCGGGCTGCTGCTGCCGATCACCGTGCTGTCGGTGGCCCAGATCGCCGTCATCCTCGGCGCGCTGGCCGCGGTCGCCGGGAAGCCGGCGGACCCGGTGCTGCTGGTGGCGGCCGTCGTCGCGACCGTGGCCATGATGCTCGCGCTCGGGCTGGCGACGGCCGGGCTGACCAACTCCCCCGAGCACGCGCAGGTCACGACGCTGCCGGTCAGCCTCGGGGTGATCGGCGTGGCCGGCTGGGTCGGCCTGACCGGCACCGGCGAGCTGACACTGCTCAAGCGCCTGCTGCCCGGCGGGTCGGCGACCGAGCTGGTGCTGAACGCCTGGAACGGCGGCAAGCCGCTGACCGATTCGCTGGTCCTGTTCGGACCGACGCTGGCCTGGGTCGTCATCGCCGTCGCGTTGGCGTCGCGGCTCTTCCGCTGGGAACCGCGCCGCTGATGCGGCACACCGAGAAAGGATCACCGATGCGCAAGACCCTGCTGGCCGTCGCCGTGCTCGGCGCGACCGTCGTGACACCGGCTTCCGCGTCCGCGAGCGAACCGGCCTGGGGCCCCTGCCCGGCCGGAGCATTCCCCACGCCGGACCTGCAGTGCACCACGCTGAAGGTCCCCCTGGACTACCGCAACCCGGACGGCCGCAAGATCGACATCGCGGTCTCGCGGCTGCCGAGCAAGCACCCGGAGAAGCGGCGCGGCGTGCTGCTGACGAACCCGGGCGGGCCCGGCGGCGAGGGCCTGGACTACCCGCAGCTGCTGAAGCTCGTCAAGCTGCCGCAGGACGTCCTCGACTCCTACGACATCATCGGCTTCGACCCGCGCGGCGTCGGGCACAGCACCCCGGTGACGTGCGACCTGACCGACGAGCAGCTGGCGATCGGGAACCTGCCGTACGCGAACGGCCCGGCCGACGTCGTGAAGCAGGCGGCGGTCGCGAAGGCGGAGGCGAAGGAGTGCACGGCCGCCTCGACGGCGTCGATGCTGCCGTACGTCACGACGGCGAACACCGCGCGGGACATGGACCGCATCCGCCAGGCGCTCGGCGAGCCCGCGGTGTCCTACCTGGGCGCGTCCTACGGCACGTACCTGGGCGCGGTGTACACGACGATGTTCCCCGAGCGCAGCGACCGGTTCGTCCTGGACAGCAACCTCGGGCCGGGCGGCTACGACATCGACGCGATGCGCAACTTCGGCCGGGGCATGGAGGACCGCTTCCCGGACTTCGCGAAGTTCGCCGCGGCGCACCCGGAGTACGGGCTGGGCACGACGCCGGCGCGGGTGACGGCGAAGTTCCACGAGCTGGCCGCCCGGCTGGACAAGACACCGGTCGACTGGGTCACAGGATCGGCCTTCCGGGGCTTGACGTTCGAGGGGCTCTACGCCACGAACCTGACCCGGCTGGCCGAGGACTGGCAGGCGCTGGACCAGGGCCGGGCGCCGAAGCCGCCGGGCGGGTCGGTGTCGACGTCGGTGCAGAACCTCTTCGCGGCCCGGTTCGCGGTGCTCTGCGGCGACTCGGCGTGGCCGCGGTCGGTGGCCGGCTACCAGCTCGACGTCGCGGTGGACCGGATCCGCTACCCGCTGATCGGCGCGGCGACGGCGAACATCGCGGCGTGCGCGTTCTGGCCGTCGGCGCCGGTGGAGCCGAAGGTGCGGATCACCGGCCGGGGGCCGGCGAACGTGCTGCTGGTGCAGAACGAGCGTGACCCGGGGACGCCGTTGGCGGGTGCCCGCAAGCTGCGCGCGGCGTTCGGCGACCGGGCGCGGATGGTGACCGTCGACCAGGGCGGGCACGGCGCGTACCTCTTCGGGCCGAACCGGTGCGGGAACACCGCGGTGACGGAGTTCCTGGGGACCGGGTCGCGCCCGGCGCGGGATCTGGCCTGCGCGGCGGAGACCACCTGACGGGGTATGGGGCTGTGCGGCGGGCAGGGGTGCTCGCCGCACCGCCCCGCCGTCAGTCCGCCACGCGGATGATCGTCTTGCCCGGGCCCCGCCGGGGACGGCCGAACGCCTCCGCCGCCTCGGTGAGCGGGAGCACCTCGCCGACGAGGGGCTTCAACCGGCCGTCGCGCACCCGCTGGGCCAGCTCCGCGAGCCGCACCCGGTCCGGCTCGACCACGAAGAACACCGCGCGGCCGTGCTCCGGCCACACCGTGGGCGGCTCGGCGATCGTCACGAGGGTGCCGCCGGGGCGGACCAGCGCCGCCGAGCGCGCGAGGACGTCGCCGCCGAGGACGTCGAACACGACGTCGACGGGCTCGTCCCAGGTGGCCGGGTCCGCGAAGGCGTCGGCGCCCAGGCCGAGCACGAGGTCGCGGTCGCGGGCCCGGCCGGTGCCGATCACGCGGGCGCCCGCCTCCCGGGCGAGCTGGACGGCGAGGGACCCCACGCCGCCGGCGGCGCCGTGGATCAGCACCGTCTGGCCGGTGCTCAGCCCGGCGTGGTCGAACAGTCCCTGCCACGCGGTCAGTCCCGAGATCGGCAGCGCCGCGGCGACGGTGTGGTCGAGGTCGGCGGGCAGCGGCGCGAGGTTGCGCGCCTCCACCGCCGTGTACTCGGCCAGGGAGCCGTCACGCGCCCAGTCGGCGAACCCGAACACGCGCTGGCCGACGGTCAGGCCGGTCGTCCCGTAGCCCAGCTCGGTGACGACGCCGGAGAGCTCGTGGCCGGGGACGCTGGGCGCGCGGTCGTGGCCGGCGCGGTCGGTCCAGGTGGCCGGCCAGGTCAGCTCGCCGGGCGTGAAGCCGGCGGCGTGGACCCGGACGACGACGTCGTTCTCGGCGGCGTGCGGGTGGGGCAGCTCGGTCAGGGCGAGCCCGCCGAGGCCCGCTTCCCGGTCGCTCGCGGTGATGGCACGCATGTCAGCTCTCCCAAGCGGAGCCGAGGACGCGCTCGACGGTCGTCGGGCGCTTGAAGCCGGGGAGGAAGTGCTCGATGACGTCGGCGTTCACGGTGCCGTTGGTCGTCTCCGGGCGGTCCTTCTGCCCCTCGAAGTAGGCGGTCAGGAACTCGTGCTTGAAGTCGCCCCGCGGGTGGGCGGCGACGATCTCCGCCACCCGGCCGGGGTCCAGCTCGCCGAGGCCGAACCCGACGACGTCGGTCAGCACGCCGAAGTGCGTCGCGGCGATCTCCGGGCCCATGCGGCCGGGGATGCCGGGCGTGGTGTGCAGCGCGATCGCCGTCCACACGGTTTCCGCGGCCGCGGCGGAGAAGCCGTGCTCCAGCAGGAACCGGCGCCCGTGGTCGGCCCCGTCGACCTCGAAGCGCTGTTCGACGTCGGAGAACGGCGTCGCGAGGCCGGTGTCGTGGAAGAGCGCGGCCAGGTAGAGCAGCTCGGGATCGGGGTCGGCGCCGAGCCGTTCGGCGTGCAGCCGGGCGAAGAAGTACACCCGGCGCGAGTGGTGGTAGACGAGCGGGCTGGTGGTCCCCCGGACGAGCCGCGCCGCTTCGGCGACCGCCGCCGTCCCGGGGACGTCCACTCCCGCGATGACTTCCGTCATGACGTTTGCCTTTCCTTCTCGAGTATCGCGACGACCCGGTGCCCGCGAACCACCTTCCCGCGGCTCCGTCGCCGAACCAACCTGCAACCGAAGCTAACCTCGCGTTTCGTTACAGTCAAATACTGTAACCTATCTAACGCGGACAGCGGCGCCCGCGCGCGGACGGCTCCGCGCGCGGGCGCCGGGCTCACTTGGTCGACGCGATGAAGTACACGACGATGCCGATCAACGCGAGCACTTCACTCAGCACGAACGTCGAATACCCCATCGTCTGCAATTTCCCTCGCATTTCCGGCTGCCGTGCGGTACTGTTGATGACGGCCGCGAAGATGAGGCCCACGCCGATTCCCGGGCCGATCGCGCCCAGTCCGTAGCCGATGGCGGCGAGGCCGGGGTTGATGTTGGTGGTTTGCGCCAAAACAGCGTCGTTCATGGACGTTCCCCTTCACATCGGCCCACGCGCAGGCTCGCGTGGAGCAGCGGCTTCTGGTGTCGCACCGAAAAAGCGAAGGCGCCGGAAACGGCAGCCGGGTCAGGTCGAGGGCACTCGCCGGGCAGAACAATCGACGGGGCGGGAATTCACCGGAACCGATGGTTCGAACACGGCAAGGATATCAGAAAAAGGCATCGCTCGTCCGTGCACGGAATGCGTTACACCGGTTCGCCCACAGCGAAGAAGACTTGCTCAGTCCTCTTCGGCCGTCGCCGAGAGAAACGCCGCCAGGTCGTCGGTGAACCTGAGCAGCAAGTCGTAGAACGTCTGGCGATCCTTCGCCGACCACTCCGACAGCGCCTCACCGAACCAGCCGAGCAGCGTGGTGACGTACCGGTCGGCGAGCTCGGCGCCATCCGGGGTCAGCTCGACCAGGCGCGCGCGGCGGTCGTCCGGATCGGCCAGCCCGCGCACCAGGCGACGTCGCTCGAGCACGTGCAGGTGACGCGTGACGTGCGGCCCGGCGACCTGCATCCGGTCGGCGATCTCGCCGACGCGCATCGCCTTCCCCGACATGTGCAGCGCGATGATGATCGACAACCCGGGTCGGTCGAGGTCCGCGCCGACCCGCTTCATCGCCCGCTCCCCCAGGCCGCTGCGGTTCAGCACCGTGCCCAGCTGCATGAGCCGGGGCAGCACGGACCGCAGGTCGGACCCGTCGCCGGCGTTGGTGTCGGCCATCACACTCCCTTAGATAGCTAACTTAGGTATATAGTTGCGTCATGCCGCAGCGCTCTCGCGGCATTGTCGCACCCACGAAATAGATACCTAACTTAGCTATCGGGGGTTCTCATGAAGACCGTACTCATCTCCGGCGCGAGCATCGCCGGTCCCGCGCTCGCCCACTGGCTGCGGCGGGCCGGCTTCGCGGTCACCGTCGTCGAGAAAGCACCCGTCCTGCGCGACGGCGGCTACCCCATCGACGTCCGCGGCACGGCCCTGGACGCCGCCCGGCGGATGGGGATCCTCCCCCGCCTGCGGGACCTGCACGTCGCCACCCGCCGGCTGGTCTTCCTCGACACCGACGGCAGCGAGATCGCGGCGCTCGACCCGAACGCGATCGCCGGCGGCACCGACGGCGAGGACGTCGAAGTCCGCCGCGGCGACCTGACCCGCACGCTGTACGACCTGATCCGCGACGACACCGACATCCGCTTCGGCGACAGCGTCGAAACCCTGGCGCAGCACGCGGGCGGCGTCGACGTCACCTTCCGCGGCGGCCGGCAGGAGACCTACGACCTCGTCTTCGGCGCCGACGGTCTGCATTCGCAGACCCGCGCGCTGGTCTTCGGCGAAGAAAAGCAGTTCCACCGCTACCTCGGCTACAGCTTCGCCGGGTTCACCATGCCCAACGTCCTCGGCCTCCACCGCGAGGGCCTCGCGTGGAGCACGCCGGGCAAGGGCGCGGCGCTCTACTCGGTCCTCGACGGCGAAGCGGTCCACGGCTTCCTGGTGTTCGCGCGGCAGGATCCGCCGATCGAGGCGTTCCGCGACCCCGAGGCGCAGCGCGACCTGGTCGCCGAAACGTTCGCGGGCGAGGGCTGGGAAACCGCGCGCATGGTCGAGGCGATGCGCGCGGCCGACGACCTCTTCTTCGACGTCGTCAGCCAGATCCACATGCCACGGTGGACGGACGGCCGCGTCGCGCTCGTCGGCGACGCCGCCCACGCGCCGTCCTTCCTGACCGGGCAGGGCACCAGCCTCGCCCTCGTCGGCGCGTACGTGCTCGGGCACGCCCTGGCCACGATCCCGGACCACACCGCGGCTTTCGCGGCCTACGAAAGCCGGTCGCGGGACTTCGTCGAACGCAACCAGGCCACGGTGTCGGAAGGCAAGTCGACGCTCTTCCCCGCGACCGCGGAGGACCTGCGACGCCGCAACACGGCCCTCCGGCAGCTGGCGAAGTCGCCGTCGGGCAGCCCGCGGCCCGAGCACACGGCCCTGACGCTGCCGGACTTCCCCTGAGCGTTCAACACCGGTGCCGGTGGGCGGCCAGGGTGTCGGCCGCCTCCCGGGGCGTGCACGCGCCGATGAGCACGTGCGCGGTGAGGCCGTCCACCAGCGCCGAAGCCGCGCGGGTTTCGGTGCCGGGCACCGGTTCGGCGGGGCGCGTGCGGAGCTCCCGGTGGAGGGCACCGAAGCGCAGGCGCACGGGGTCGGCGAGGTCCGGGCCCGCGGCCGAGCGGACGAGCAGGCCCAGCCACGGCCGGTGCGCGGCCAGATCCGGTGTGGGCTGCCCGGCCAGGGTGCCGAGCAGGCCGGGCTCGTGCCACGCGGCGGCGATCCGGCGGTCGACGGCGTCGACGGTGTTGGTGAGGGTGAGGCGCAGCAACAGCTCTTCGGCGGCGGCTTGGTGCACCGCCCATTCCGCCGGACGCCGGGCCTCGGCGGCGACGGCGGAGGCGGTGACCGCCGCCAGTCCCTCCCGCGCGATGATCCGCACCACCGCGTCCGCCACCTCGGCCCTGCGCATCCCGGCCCTCCCCGCCCTCGGTGTGAGCCCATGGTGAGCGGGCAGGCGAGGGCGGCGCGACGATTAGGGCAGCACCGAATCCTCGTGGGGCGAGCACGGGGCTGAGGCAGGCACGGCCCCAAGGCTGCACCGAATCGCCGTGAGGGGCGCTCGCCAGGACGCGCCGGCCGCCACAGCAGGCGCGCCGCGCAAGGCAGCCCCGAATCGCCGCCCGGCGCACGTGGCGAGCGCGCAGGTCGGCGGGCACGGGCCTGAGGCGGCACCGAACAGCCGCGCAGCAGGCCGGCGCCCCGCGCAAGTACCACCCGGCGAGCGCGCCGCCTAAGGCGATACCGAATCGTCGCTCAACAACCCCGCGCCGCGCTCGGTGCGCTCGTACAGCACCACCCGGCCGCTCCGCCGGGACCGCACCAGGTGATTCACCCTCAACACCGCGAGGTGCTCGCTCACCGTCGCCGGTGTGACTCCCAAGTGCTGCGCCAGCTCCGTCGTCGACCGGGGCAGATCGAGCAGCGCGAGCAGCGCCGCCCGGCTGCGGCCGACCAGCTCGGCCAGCGGCGCCCGCGGTACCGGGGCCTCCTCCCACAACCGGCCGACACCGCGGACCGGGTAGCCGATCGACACCTGGTCGTGGCCGTCGCAGACACTGAGCCGGGGCCAGATGAACGCGCTCGGCTTGAGCAGGACGCCCACGCCGTTCACCGTGTGCCGGACTTCGTGGTGGGGCAGCAACACCCGCAGCACGTCGCCGGCGTACTCGATCCGCGGGTGGAGGTCGTCGAAGAGACTGGCGAGACCGCCGCCGGTCAGCGTGGTGGACCGGTGGGCGAAGTCGGCTTCGTGCAGCGCGCACAGCCGTGGCCAGACCGGCTCGATCGCCGCGCGCCAGTACGCGGCGAGCAGGTCGCAGAACGGGCCGAGCTCGCGCGCGGGGTCGTCGTACAGCGGGCGCAGGATCGCCGGGACCTCGCCGGGCGCCCAGCCTTCGTCGAAGTAGCACCGGACGCCGGCGTCGTCGGTCGCGCGCACGCGGTCGAGCTGGTCGGCGAAGGTCTCGCCGGGCTCGGTCATAGGGTTCAGGAAGCCGGGGAAACCGTGCTCGAGCGACAGCAGCGTGAAGAGCACGCTCAGATCCAGGCCGGCCAGCCGGGGCCGGGCCATGGCGATCCACGGGCGGTGCAGGTCCGCGCCGCGGCGGCCCGCCAGCACGTAGACGCTGTTGCGCAGCTCCTCCATCGGCGACCGCGCGAACCGCACCTTCGCCAGGTCGAGCGTTCCCAGCACCAGCTCGATCACGGCCCGATTTTACGTCAAAACCACCGAAATCCGGATCGGACCGGACCAGTCGCCGTCCGGGTCGAGCGGGCGGCCGCGCTGGGTGAGCCGGACCGCGCCGGCCTTCGCCAGGGCGCGGGCCAGCTCGCGGGCCTGGTCCAGCAGCGGACGCCAGTCATCGGCGACCGCCCGCGCCGCGTCCGAAGGGCACGTGCTGCTCTGTGCCCCGCGCGCCGTCGCCAGGGCCAGGATCGCGGCCCGGAGCCGATCGGGTGGGGCGGACGCCGTCAGCGCCGTGCGGGCCTCGGCCGCGCCGGGACCGCCGCCGTCGCGGATCCGCTGCAGTTCACGCCGTGGTCCCGGCTGCTCGGGCATACCCCAGCATCGCACCGATCACGTCGACGCACCGAGCCGCCCGACGAGCCGAGCGCGGTGATCTTCGCGTCTATTACCTCGATGAACTGGGCGTAGTTGCGGTTGCCCGCACTGTCGAACCCTCCGGGTCGAGGTGGTTTCCGGTGTAGGACTCGTCGAAGCCGACGGCGCCAGCCGGGCAGGCTGCCGCTGCTGGACGCCCGCGGCCGCCACGCGGCGGCAGAATGCCGTCCCGAACGCCCGCGCGGCGACGGTGCTCCGGATCGGCGAGGGTGAGCCGAACTGAGCGACTCCACAGTGGACGTCCACTGTGGAGTCGCGACCGGACTTCACTCCGCGGCGAAGCTCTCCGTACCGAGCACCCCGAGCAGGGCGAGCTTCTCGTGGCTCTCCGTCCCCGGCGTCGCGGTGAAGACGAGCAGTGACTGGCCCTCGTCCGGCTCCAGCAGCACCTGGCAATAGAGCTCGAGCCGACCGACCTGCGGGTGCGCGAACCGCTTGGTTTCGCTCCACCGCAGGCCCACTTCGTGGCGTTCCCACAGCCCGGCGAACTCGTCACTGGCCCGCCGCAGGACGTCGGCCAGCTCCGCCGCCGGCGAGCCCGGTCCGTCGCGGGTCACCGCCCCGCGCAGCTGCGCCACGGTGATCCGGCTGTTCTTCTCGTGCTCGGCCGGGTCGTACCGCTCGCGGGCCGCCGGATCGGTGAACCAGCGGTACGCCGCGCAGCGGGCGTTCCCCGTGTACCGCGTCTCGTCGCCCAGCAGTGCCACCGCGGACGGCGTCTGCAGCAGCGTCTCGCCCAGCGGGCCCATCACCTGGGCGGTGGCACCCGCCAGGCCGTCCACGATCCGCATCAGCCCGGGGCCGACGTGCCGGGACCGCAGGTCGCGCCGGGCGGTGCGGTAGCCGGCGAGCAGGAACAGGTGATCGCGCTCCTCCGGGGTCAGCCGCAGGCCGCGGGCGAGCGCCGCGATCATCGGCTCCGACGGCCGGGGGCCGGTGCCGCGCTCCAGCCGGGCGAAGTAGTCGGCGGACACCGCGCACAGCTCCGCCACCTCCTCGCGCCGCAGGCCCGGCGTGCGCCGGCGGTGCCCGTGCCGCAGCCCGACGTCCGCCGGTTGCAGCGCCGCGCGCCGGGTGCGCAGGAACTCGCCCAGGGCCGCGCGGTCGGAAGTCTGGTTCATGGTCACCATCGTCGACGCCCGCGCCCGGTTCGGCCACGGTCTGCGAGTCAGTGGCTGAGCGGGTCCTTCCTCCACCCGTGGCCGGTGGATTCACTGGCCGGGCGATCGACCGACGAGCGAGGAGCGGAAATGGCGAAGTGGACGACGGACGACCTGCCGGACCTGACCGGGCGGACGGTGGTGGTCACCGGGGCGGGCCGCGGCCTCGGGCTGATCACGGCGCGGGAGCTCGCCCGCGCCGGCGCCCGGGTCGTGCTGGGCGTGCGGGACGTCGGCAAGGCCCGCGCCGCGGTCGCCGGGCTGCCGGGCACCTTCGACGTCCGGCCGCTCGACGTCGCGGACCTGGCGTCGGTGCGGGCGTTCGCGGGCTCGTGGTCCGGCCCGCTCGACGTCCTGGTCAACAACGCCGGTGTGATGGACGTGCCCGCCGCGCGGACGGCCGACGGGCTCGACCGGCAGACCACCACCAACCACACCGGCCCGTTCCTGCTGACGAACCTGCTGCTCGGGCACGTCACCGACCGGGTCGTGCACGTCACCAGCCAGCTGCACCGCCGAGGCGAGCTCGACCTCGGCGACCTGGACTGGCGGACCCGGGCCTACCACGGGATGGCCGCCTACCAGGCGTCGAAGCTGGCGGTGGTCCTGTTCTCCCTCGAGCTGCAGCGGCGGCTGGACGCGGCGGGCAGCCCGGTCCGCTCGGTGCTGGCCAGCCCGGGGATCGCCCGCACCGCGCTGGCCGCGCATTCGCGGTCGAACGTCGTCAACCGCTTCAGGTTCCTGACCAACTCACCGGAACAGGGCGCGCTGTCGGTGCTGTACGCCGCCACCGCGGACGTCCCCGGCAACGCCTACGTCGGGCCGGCCGGACCGGGCGGCCTGCGCGGCGGGCCGGCGGTGCGCCGGGCGGGCAAGGCCGGCCTCGACGCGGCCCTGGCCCGCCGCCTGTGGGACGCGACCGCCGGCCTCGTCGAAGCGGCAGCCCGGTAGAGCCGATCGCCGCCGGCCTTCGTGCGCGGAGGAGATCCAGGCGCCGGGTGCGGCACTCCGCAGGCGGCACCCGCGTGGGGTGACGGCCGGTGCGGCCGGTGCTAGGCCGGTGGGACCCGGTTCGCGGGCGACGCCCGATCCGCGCGGTCGAACTCGCGCGGAAGCTCCCCGACTTGCGGCTCCGCACGCGACACGCCCGCCGGGCAGCCCGGTAGGAATTCCGCGTTTTCTCGTATCGGGCACCCGTACCTCCTACTCTCACAGGAGTGGACGGCATCGACAGTCTCCGGCACGCCATCGAGACCATTCCCATCCCCGGCGCCCCGCCCCGCCTGTCGCGGCAGGGCGCCGCGGTCGGGCTGGCCCTGCTCGACACCTCGTTGCGGCTCAACCACGTGCGCCGGCTCACCGAACGGCTCACCGTCGTCGAGCACGGGACCGCCCGGCGCAGCACCGAGGTCGACGTCAGCCTCAAGCTGCTCGACGAAGGCCAGCGGCAGGCGACCGCGCAGCTGCAGGACCTCATCGGCCGCGAACACGGCGAGCGCGCCGCCTCGCGGCCCGCGCGGCAGCGGTCGCTGTGGGTGCCGCTCGCCCGGCTGCCGCGGCGGGACGTCTCCCCCGTCGACGTCTTCGACAGCTCCGGCCAGAAGCTGCCGCGGCTCACCCAGCACGAGGCGTCCCGGCTCGTCGCCGCCGGGCTTTACCGGCTGCTGCGCGGGATCCTCGCCGGGGACGAGAACGCCCAGACCGCCAAGCACGAGCTCAACACCTTCCTGTTCCAGGTGCACGAACCCCGCTGGCTCATCCAGCAGGCGCTGCTGACGCTGCTCACCGAACGGAACCACCCGGACGAGGAGTTCACGCTGGCCCCGACCGGCGGCACGGTCCCCGGCTACGGCCGCCAGTGCCGCGAACTGGCGCTGGACATCCTCGCCGGCTGTTCCGACCTGCTGGTCGAATACGCGTACCTGCTCAACGTCGCGGTCCGCGACTACATGCTGGTGGTCGCCCTCGACGACTCGGTGGAGGAACACCGGCTCAGCTACGAAACGCCGTTGCACGTCGACGCGCGGCGGCCCGCCGCGCAGGAGCAGTGGCGGCGGCTCGCCTCCAGCCGCCGCGGGTACGTCGTGAGCTACGAGACGACGATCCCGGCGACGCTGAAGTCCTACCACCTGGTGGCCGGCACCGCGCCGGAGGCGGAGATCTCGCGGATGTACCTGTCCACCGACGCCGACTCCCACCTGGTCGACGGTCTCGCCGACGACCTGGTCTCGCTGGCCGAACGGCAGGACGCCGCTCCGTTGCAGGAAGCCGACGGCGCGCGGCACAAGATCCTCGAGCTGCAGGCGCAGACCGTGCTGCGGCGCCTGGCCGACCTGCTGCGGCGCCGCAAGTGGGAGGCCGGCCAGTCCGGGGTCGAGCTGTCCCCGCGCAGCCTGCCCGCCTGCCACCGGCTCGCCGCCGCGGCCACCACCGGCGAGGCGGTCCGGACCGGCACCAACGAACTGGACAACTCGCTGCGGCGGCACCCGGAGTTCACCGCCGCGAACCTGCGCGAGGCCGCGCGCGAACTGACCGACCGGGAGTTCGGGCAGGACCTCGTGCTGGTCAACGGCATCGCGGACAACGAGGCGCGAGCGTACTGGCGCCGCTCCGGCGGCCGCGACCCGCGCGGCGACCACGTCCGGGTGCGCGCGACGCTCGTGCTCAAGGACTCCACGAAGTCCGGCCCGCTCAACGTGACGTTCTACGCCCTCGCCGTCGCGGCGGTCTCGTTCGTGCTCGGCTGGATGCTCGTGGGCAGCCCGTGGCCCTACGGCCGGGCCGCCACCGACGCGCTCGGCCACATCGGCGACGGCCAGTCCGTGATCACGATGCTGCTGCTGTTGCCGGGTTTCCTCTACAGCCGCCTGTCGCTGCCGCCCCGCCGGACCGTGCTCGGCTACCTCGGGACGTTGCCGCAGGCGCTCGTCCAGCTGAGCATCGCGGCCGTCGCCGCGTTCGCCGCGGCCGTCGCGACGCAGAGCCGCGGCGAAGTCGTGCAGACCACGCTGACCGTCGCGGTGGCGCTGCCGGTGCTCGCCGCGCTGGTGCTGTTCGGCCAGGCGTCGTGGCGCGAGTCGGCGATCCCGTTGTCCCGCATCGGGGCGCCGCGGTGGGCGGGCACCGGCGCGTGGGACCGCCGCAAGCCCCTCGAGGCCGACGTCCGGTTCGACTCGTCCGGGGGGTGGTGAAGGTGCGCAGCCAGCGCGTCTCCGTGCGGAACGTGGCCGACCTCGCGCGGGCCGGCTTCGAAATCGCGCGGCAGCCGGTGACCAAGGTGGACTTCGAGGTGCACCACGCGCTGGCCCGCCACGGCTACCTGCGCGACCTCGTGTCGGCGGACACCGACGGCGCGGTGTTCCTCGAGACGCTGTGCTCGGCCACGAACGGCGCCGGTGTCGTGATCGGCACCCGCACTCGGAAACCCTTGGACGGCACCGAAGCCGTCGAGCACAGCGACGGCCGGCAGCCGGCGGAACGCCCGGAGGAGAACGCGGGTGGCTGGGTCTTCCACCAGACGACGTCCCCGAACCCGACGTTCATCTACGAGTCCGCGCAGACGTTCGAGGGCCTGATCGCGGTCGACCCGGGTGCGCGCGAGGTCTGCGAGTGGCACGGCCTGGCCGTCCGCGACCTGGTGCGGGAGATCGCCGACGCGGCGGCGGGGCTGATCGACGCGCCGCTGCTGTCGCTGCAGTGCCCGGCCCAGCTGCCGACGATCGTGAAGACCCGCAACCACGACCTGCGCACGCGCAAGGAGGTGGCGCCGCCCTGCGCGTCGCTGGCGGTCCGGTTCGCGATCGCGCTGCGCGACGTGTCCGCGGCGGCGCGGTTCGAGCTGGCCGACCGGTTCCGGGAGCTGTGCGAGAAGCACGGGTTCAGCTTCTGGCTCGCCGACACGCGGCCGGGGCACCGGCAGGGCAACTGGTTCGAGGTCTACCACGCTGACGGCGAGTTTTCCCCGCTGTACAAGGGAGATCTCCGGTCCCGCCAGCGCATCGGCACGTGCCTGCCGGTGACGTTCGTCGGCCCGGCGCGGATCGGCTCGACGCACGCGATCGTGTCGTTCCTGCAGCGCTACCCGCAGGTCGGGGTGGTCGGCTGCGCGGGCACGACGCTGTCGGACGTGGCGTTCGTCCACCTGCAGCTGTCGGTCCAGGGCGTGGCGGCCGACCGGCTCAACCGCATCCTGACCAAGCTCCTCGGCGAGTCCTCGACCCCGGCCCGGCCGCAGAAGCTGCTGCGCGAGCTGTTCAAGCGGCTGGGCCTGCCCCCGGACCCGGAGGAGGCAGGCGGGTCGTTCGCCGACCCGACGGCGGACTACCAGACGTTCGCGGGCCCGGCGCTGCCGTACCGCCCGTACCAGATGCCGGAGAGCATGGCGGTGTGGGTGTCGTGGGAGATCGCCCGCCAGCACCGGGGTTTGGCGGCGCCGCTGGAGTGCCTGTACCGGGCGCTGGCCCAGGTGGCCTCGGCCGGGGATTCGGCCACGGTCGAGTACCTGATCTGCCGCGCGACGGAGCAGTCGGTGGTCCGGGGCAAGGCGAAGCTGGCGGTGCCCAAGTCGGTGTTGAAGCAGTTCGCTTCGGGTGGTGTCGAGCTGCCGGCGTCCAAGCTGTGCGCGTCGCTGGAGGAGGCGTGGAAGGCACAGGTGGACCGGTCGGGGGTGGACGGGGTGAGCGAGTTGACGGTCGCGTGGCGCGAGTCGTGGCTCGGCCACTGGACGTACTCGTGACCCCCCGCGGCTCGCCGGGCTACCGCGCGGCGCCGAGGTAGAGGACGACCCCGAGACCGAGCAGGATCAGCGGGATGACCACCAAGGTCCAGGTCAGCAGCCGCTTCAGCTTGTAGACGGCCACCAATGTCTCGTACTTCATCTGGAGGTCGGCTTCGTCGGCATCGTCCGCCTCGAGGATCCGGCTGACGACCTGATCCATTTCCGTGCCGGGCCGCACCTCGTGGGCGGCCATGATGCCGAGCTGCGCGAGTGTTTCGGCCATCGCGGTGATCTCCTGTCGGTTCGTCTGCCTTCCGCAGTCGCCGACGGCAGGGCGACCGTTACGACCGTCCTCACAAGGTCAGCACCACCTTGCCGTGGACGTGGCGGCTCGCCTGCAGTTCCACCGCCTCGCGCACCCGTTCGAGCGCGAACGTCGCCGCGATCGGCACCACCAGGTCGCCCGACAGGATCGCGTCCGTGATCCGCTTCAGCTCGGCCGGCCCCGCGTCGACGCCACCCGTGGCGCGAACCCCGCCTGGCGGATTGGGACCCGCCGCGATCGTCGAGATCCGCTCCGGCGGGATGCCGAGCGACAGCGCCGCCGAGGCCGTTTCCGTGCCGAACAAGTCCGTTGCCGCGGTCGGCGAGAACGACCTGACCCGGTCCGCCAACCCCGGACCGTACGCAACCGGTGAAGCACCCAGCTCCCGCAGGAAGTCGAACGTCTCCGCGGAAGCCGTGCCGATCACCCGCGCGCCCGCCAAGCGCGCCAGCTGGACCGCGAACACCCCCACCCCGCCCGCCGCGCCGCCGATCAGGACCGTGTCGCCGCGCTTCAAGCCGATCGCCGCCAGCGCCGCTGCCGCCGTCAGGCCCGCCACCGGGAGCGTGGCCGCCACGACGTCGGAAATCCCGGACGGTGTCGGCCAGAGCGTCGAGGCCGGCGTCGGCACCACCGCGAAGTCCGCCGCCGCCCGGGCCATCGCCCCGCCGAACACGCGCTGCCCCACCGAAAAGCCCGTGGCACCGTCGCCGACCTCGTCGACCATCCCCGCCAAGTCGTAGCCGAACCCCGACGGCACCGTCACGCCGAACTGCGCCGCCAGGTTCGCGTGCGCCGCCAGGCCCCAGTCCATCGGGTTCAGGCCGGCCGCCGCCACCCGGACGCGGATCTCGCCCGGCCCCGCGTGCGGCTCCGGCACCTCGCGCACTTGCAGGACTTCCGGACCGCCGAACTCCTCGTAAACGACCGCACGGCTCACTGAGCCACCTCCAGAGTGATAAGACTTGGTCCCATCACCGTACACGAGCTGACGGGACCAAGTCCCGTACACTCGGGAGCATGGCCCGTTGGCAGCCTCACGCCCCGGAGCGGCTCGTCGTCGCCGCGCTCGACCTGTTCGAGGAACGCGGCTACGAAAGCACCACCGTGATCGAGATTGCCGAACGCGCCGGGCTGACGAAGAGCACCTTCTTCCGGCACTTCCCGGACAAGCGCGAGGTGCTCTTCGGCGGCGACGCGATGGCCGGCCTGCTCGCCGGCGGCATCGCCGACGCGCCCGCCACCGCCACTCCGCTCGAAGCCGTGGCCCACGCCCTCGACGTCGTCGGCCGGGAAGCCTTCACCGCCGAGCGCCGCGAGTTCAGCGCCCGGCGGCGGGTCGTCATCGCCGCCAACCCGGAACTGCGGGAACGCGAAGCCCTGAAAGGGCTCGGGCTCACCGCGGCGATGGCCGAAGCCCTCGAAGAGCGCGGTGTCCCCGATCCAGCCTCACGCGTGGCCGCCCAGCTCGGCGCGCTCGTCATGGCGCTCGCCTACGAACGCTGGTGCGGCCCCGCCGAAGAAACCGCCTTCGGCGAGGCCGTCCGCCAAGCCCTGCACCAGGTCCGGGCCGCTACAGCAGCTTCCTGACGTCGTTGGCCCGGGCACCGGCGGTGGGAGCGCCGCCGATGTCCGACTCGATCGCCGCCGTCACGATGCGGTTGCGGTCACCCGAGGACAGCACCCCGCTGCCGACCAGCTCCTGGGTCACCGCCTTCACGTGCTTGACGAACCGGTCGTGCGACGCGTACTCCGCGTTCGCGTCGATGACGTCGTTGAGCGTGCAGCCGTTGCCGATGTCGATGTTCACGACCTGGCTGTCGATCTCGCCGATCACCACGGTCTCGCGGGTGTCGGAGACCGGGCACGCGTCCGGCGGCGGCGGGGCCGCGACCACCGTGAACGTCCCCGGCGCCTCCGCCGAGACGTTGCCGGCGACGTCGGTGGCCCGTGCCCGTACCGTGTGCTCGCCCAGCGCGGTGATCACCACCGGCGTGGCGTACCGCGTCCACGCTCCACCGTCCACTGTGTACTCGATCGAAGCCACGCCGGACTCCGGGTCGACGGCGGTCAGCGTCACGGTCGCCCGGCCGACGAAGTCCCAGTTGCCGTCCTGGTCGCCCGTCACCCCCATGGAGATCACCGGTGCGGTCGTGTCCCCGCCCGCGACCACCGTGAACGCCACACTCCCCTCGGGAGACGCGTTCCCGGTGACATCCCGGGCGCGGTAACCCACCGTGTGCGCCCCGGCCGAAGTGACCTGGACCGGCGCGGAATAGGCCGCCCACGCTCCACCGTCCACTTTGTACTCCACCGCGGCGACGCCGGACCCGGCGTCCGAAGCCGTCACCGTCACCACGGCCTTGCCGACGTAGTTGCCGTCCGCGTCCTGGGTTCCGGTCACCGCGGCGGAAACCGTCGGCGCCGTCGTGTCGCGCTTGACCACCGTGAAGCTCGACATGCCCTCCGGGGACGTGTTGCCGGCGGCATCGGTCGCCCGGAAGTGGACCATGTGCGCCCCCGCCCCGGTCACCGCGACCGGTGCCGAGTACGCCGTCCACGCGCCCCCGTCCAGCTGGTACTCCACCGAAGCGACCGTGGAGTCCGCGTCGGTCGCCGTCAGGGTGACCGTGGCGACGTCGAGGTAGTTGCCCGCCGAATCCCGGTCACCGGAGAGGGACGCGGTCACCGTGGGCGGGGTCGTGTCGCCCTGCCCCTCGACGACCGTGAAGTGCTCCATCCCTTCCGGAGACGTGTTCCCGGCGACGTCGGTGGCCCGGTAGTGCAGCATGTGCATGCCCACCGCGGACACCACCACCGGCGCCGCGTACGTGGTCCACGAGCCGCCGTCGAGCTGGTACTCGACCGAGGCCACGCCGGAGCCCGCGTCGGTCGCCGAGAGCGAAACCGTGGCCGACTCGATGTAGTTGCCGGACGAGTCGCGGTTACCCGCCACCAAAGCCGTCACCGTCGGCGCGGTGGTGTCGCCGCCACCGTCGGAGACGACGAACTCCCCCACCATCGAAGTGTGGCCCGGGATCGTGCAGAAGTACCGGTACTTGCCCGGCGTGAGCGTCACGACGGCTTCGTGCCGCCCGTTCTGCGGGTCGAAGGGGTTGGCCAGGATGTTCAGCGAGACGTCGTGGTTGTAGCCCGGCGTCGAGGTGTCGAACGTCAGGGTGTGCGACATCCCGGTCGTGTTGCCGGTGGCTTCGCTGTTCTCGAAGACGATCGTGGTCTCGCCCGGCAGCGCGCCACTGGGCGCGGACGCGTATTCGGTGGTGCTGTTGTTCCCGGTCCAGGTCAGCGTCTGGACCGGCGCCGCCAGCGCCGCCGCCGGGGTAGCCAGCCCGAGCACCGCCAGAAGAGCCGTCAGCAGCACGGCTATCGGTCGTGGGGACATCGCGGGGAACCCTTCCTGGGAGAAGGATGGGGGGCCGGGCGTACCCGGCCCCCCATCGCGCTACAGCTGCCGCACCCGGATGTTGCGGAACTCGGTCAGGTCGTTGTCGCTGTGGTTCTGCAGCCCGATGAACCCGCTGACGAACTGCCGCAGGTCGGTCGGCGGGTCACCCGCGCGCGACGACTGCTGGCCCGGCGTGTTATCGAACTCGTTGATCACCACGCCGTTGCGGATCATCGTGTAGTGCTGCCCGACGACCTTGATCTCGTACTCGTTCCAGGTCCCCTTCGGCCGCGCGCCCGCCTGGTCCAGCGTGCGCGGGTCGAAGTTGTAGACCGACCCGGTCTTCTGCGGCTCGCCGCTGTCGCCGTCGTAGATCTGGATTTCGTGACCGCAGTAGATGGCCACCCACGCCTGCGACGTCCGCGCCGAGCCGACCGTCCCGCAGCTGCCCGGCGGCCGCTGGTCGAGCGGTGTCCGCGGATCCGGGAAGCGGACGAACACGCCGCTGTTGGCCCGGTTCGGGTCCGGAGCGATGTCCTTGAACTGCACCTTCACCGAGAAGTTCCCGAACTGCCGCTGGGCGTACCACAGCATGCCCAGGCCGCCGGCCGAGCGGATCGACCCGTCGGGTTGCAACGTGAACTGACCCGATGGTGCTTGCTCCCACGCCCGCAGCGACGCGGCCGTGCCGTCGAACAGCGCCTCGTAGCCCGTGGTGCCCGGCTTCCCGATCGGCGACGCTTCGGCCGCCGCGTTCAGCTCGGCGACCTCGTCGGAGTTGAGCACCCCGAGGTCGTCGAGCGTCTCGGTGGCCTGCTCGACGTGGTTGACGAACGCCGCGTGGGTGGTCCACACGCCTTCGTCGTCGATGAAGTCGTCGACCGTGCAGCCACCGCCGGCGTTGCGGTTGACCACCTTCGTGATGCTGTCGCCCAACGTCACCACCGGGCTCGGATCGGCCACCGCACACCCGACGTTCACCGCGGTCCGGGTGGTCACCGCCTCACCGTCCGCGTAGGTGACGGTCAGCTTGGCGGTGAAGAGGCCGGTGCGCGGGTAGGTGTGGCGCGGGTCGGCCTGCGTCGACACCGAGCCGTCGCCGAACTCCCAGCGGTAGGACACACCACCGGACTTCGAGCCGGTGAACGCCGCCGTCAGCGCCTTGTTCTGCACCATCGTCGACGCCGCCGCCGGAGCGGGGGTCGGCGCGCCGCCCGTGTAGCTGATCTTCAGCAGCTTCTGGTTGGCGTCGAGGGAGAAGAACCCGTTGCCGTAGTCCAGGACGTACAGCGCGCCGTCCGGCCCGAACTTGGCGTCCATCCAGCTCTGCACCCGGGTGTCGCCGGCCCCGCCCGGGATGATCTGGCGGAACGTCTCGGCGAACACCGGCGGCTGGTGCGTCGGCACGCCCGCCGGGTCGACGGTCACCGCGACGCGGTTCTGCGCGTTGGACTCGTCGCCGATGAACCACTTGTTGTCCCAGTACGCCGGCCACGCGACGCCGCTGTTCGTGTTGACCAGCGAACGGTGGTACGTCGGCCCGGACATGACCGCCTGCCCGCCGCCCCGCAGGTACGGCTGGGTGTAGGTGGCGTCCGCCGCGTTGTACGTCGGGATCGACGAGCCCGGCCGCTTCGGGAAGACCGGGCCGCCGCCGTCCGGCGAGTACCAGATCATGTTGTCCTTGATCGGCGGCAGGTTCACCAGGCCCGTGTTGCGCGGCGAGGTGTTGACCGGGTTGTCGCAGTCGTACCAGCCGGTCAGCTCCGCGGCGTTGGTGCTGCTGCGGTCGCGGTAGGGCTGCCGGTTGCCCATGCAGTACGGCCAGCCGTGGTTGCCCGCCTCGGTGATGATGGTCGCCGTCTCGTACTTCGCCGGGCCGAGTTCCGGGCTCGGCGAGGACGCGTCAGGGCCGACCCAGCCCGCGGTCATCCAGTTGTGCACCGGGTCGATCTGCAGCCGCGAGATGTTGCGGACGCCCATCACGTAGATCTCCGGGCGCGTCTTGTCCGCCGGCCCGTTCGGGAAGAGGTTGCCCTGCGGGATCGTGTAGGTCCCGTTCGCCTCCGGGTGGATGCGCAGGATCTTGCCGTCCAGGTCGTTCGTGTTGCCCGCCGTGCGGCGCGCGTCCTGGAACGAGATGCCCTTGTAGTCGAGCGTCCAGTTGTTGCCGGAGTAGCCGTTCGAGCCGCCCGAGGAGTTGTTGTCCCCGGACCCGATGTAGAGGTTGCCGTCCTTGTCGAACGCCATGCCGCCGCCGGCGTGGCAGCAGCTGTGGATCTGCACGTCCCAGGACAGCAGGTCCTTGCGGGTGGCCTGGTCGAGGGTCTGCGCGGTCAGGTTGTAGGTGAACCGCGAGACCGTGCGCTTGCCGATCCGCTTGTCGCGGTCGATCGACTCGTGCGGCATCCAGTAGGCGTACATGTAGCCGTTCTCGGCGAACTTCGGGTCCAGCGTCAGCCCGAGCAGGCCCTCTTCGTTCTTGACGAGCTCGTCACCGCTGCCCCGGTTGCCCATCACGCGCAACGTCGTGAGCAGCTTGGGCTTCTTGGTGACCGGGTCCCACTGGTGGATCGTGCCGCAGCCGAGGCCGACGTTCGGGTCGTCCCAGCTCACGACCGGCCCGGTCGGGCAGGCCGCCTTGCCGATGTAGAACACCTTGCCGTCCGGGGCGATGGTCAGCCCGTGCGGCTCGCCGATCTGGTCGAGCTGCCCGGCGGCGTTCTTGCCGGTCAGCTTCTCGACCTTGTAGTTCGCGGCGATGCCGGCCTGGCAGTCACCGCGGACCATGCCGGTCGTCCAGCGCAACGCGCCGAGCAGGTGCTTGCGGAACTGGTCTTCGCCGTAGGACCCCTCGGTGCGGCCCATGCCGGTGTAGAAGGAGCGGCCGCCGTCGTAGTCGCGGCACCAGGAGATCGGGTGGAACGCGCCGTTCGCGCCGACGCCCGGCTGGTAGCCCTTCTCCTCGACCTGCGCGACCGTGTGGACGGTCCCGACCGGGTTGGTCTCCCAGTTGAGCCAACGGTCGGTGCGCGTCCAGTTCTGCGGCAGCCCGGCGGTGGCCGGGTGCTGCGCGTCGAGGACGTCGATGACGGCCTGCTGCGGCGCCGGCTCGGGCGGCGGCGGGGTCGTCGAGGTGTCCTTGAACAGCTTGAGGTCGGCGAGCTGGATGAGGGGCTCACCCGAGTTCGCGGTGATGTTCAGCCGGTAGTTCGGGTACACCGTCGTGTTGGCGAAGGTGAAGGTCCGGGTCTGGAACCGTTCCTGGAAGACCTCGTTGGTGCGCGTGTCCAGGTCGACCCAGGTGCTCCCGTCCGCCGAACCCTGCAGGGTCCAGTTCTTCGGGTCGCGGCCGGGGAAGTCGTTGGCCGATACCAGGGAGTAGCTGCTGACCGCGACCGGGGCGGCCATCTTGTAGGCCGCCCAGCCGGTGGTCGCGAACGTCAGCCACTTGGTGTTTTCGTTGTTGTCGGCCAGTTTTTCCTTGGTCTCGTTCGGCGGGTTCTCCGCGCTCGCGGTCACCGACGCCACCGCTTCGGGCGTCGGGCGGGCCCCGACCGGGCGGGCCCCGATCAGGCCGCTGAACCACTGGGACGAGTCCTGCGCGCGGGCCGCGTCGGAGATGCCGAGGAACCCGCCGCCGGCCTTCATGTACGCCTGCAGCGCGCCTTCCTGGTCACGGCTGAGCGTCACGCCCTGCGCGGACAGGTAGACGACCCCGCGGTACTTCGCGAGGTTGGCGGTGCTGAACACGGCGGGGTCCGAGGACGCCGTCACCGTGATGCCGTTGTCCGTGCCCAGCCGCGCGATCGCGTCGGCCGCGCGCAGCACCGGGTCCTTCTGGTCCGCCGCCGCGCCGTGGAAGACCAGCACGTTGACGGGCACGTTCACCGCGGCGGGCGCGGCCTGCGCCACCGGCATCGTGATCAGCGGGGCCCCGGCCGCCAGGACCGAGCCGATGGCGAGCACGAGCGCCCCGCGCCTTCCGAACCACCGTTTTCTCATAGCTCCCGTCCTCATGCGTGCGTCCGTCCGTCCGGGTTCATGTCGTGCCCGGAGTGGTCATGCAGCTTGAACCGGTCGATCGCTTCCTGTGCCCCGTCGGGGAGGCTGCCGTCGGCGTTGCGGACCAGGAACAGGCCCACCATCCCGCCGTCGGAGTGGGTCTGGACGTGGCAGTGGTACATCCACACCCCCGGCCCGACGCCCTCGCCGGCGATCACCTGGAAGCCGAACGAGCTGCCCGGGTCGAGGTTCTTGTTGTCGACGGTCTGGGCGTTGTCGCTCGCACCGCTCAGCATCCCGGTGCGGGTGTCGGCCCAGCGGTGGGCGTGCAGGTGGAACGTGTGCGGCAGGCTGCCGTACCCGACGCACACCCATTCGACGCGCTCGCCCAGCCGCGCCTCGAGGATCGGCGTGTCGGGCGCCATCTTGTGGTTGATCATCATTTCGTTGAACACGACGGTGTACTGCCTGCTCGGCAGCAGGTCGCCGCGCTTGCGCACGATCAGCCCGCCGTAGAGCCCGCGCGCGAGACCCGCGGTGCCGTGGTCGGTGCCCATCGCGTGGTCGTGGTAGTGCCAGTAGCCGGCGTTGCCCGGCATCCAGAACCCGCCGCCGGCGTCGTACCGGGCCCGCGTCTTCCAGGTGTAGGTCCGCGTCTCGCCCGGCTTGTTGAACGACGCGTTGAGCGGCGCCCCGTCGGACCCGGTGTCGTAGTTGACGCCGTGCGGGTGGATCGACAGCCGCTGGTCGGTCCGGTTGACCAGTTCGATCTCGAGGGTGTCGCCCTCGTAGATCTCCAGCAGCGGCCCCGGGATCGTGGCCTTGCCCGGCTCGAGGCCGTAGCCGTAGAGGCCGCCGGGCAGGGCTTCGGCGTAGATGGTGATCTGGCGGTTCAGGCCCGCCGCGTAGGCCGAATCGGCCATCCCGACCGCGGGCACGAGGACGCCCGCGGCGGTTCCGGCCAGCATCGACCGACGTGACACTCGCATGCGAAATTCCCCCGGGGTCTCAAAAACGCACGGTGCGGAGGTACTCGAAGCCGACCTTGGCGGTGTTCAGCGGGTCGGCCGGCTGGTCGTGCTCGACGATGTACTCGCCGATGTTGTGGCAGGACGCGGCGAAGATGCGCGGGAAGTTGATCACCCCGGCGCCGGGGTCGACCATCTGCCCGTCCGCGGTCCGGTCCTTGACGTGGTACTGCGTGACGCGCGGGTAGTTGCGCCGGAACAGCTCGACCGGGTCCGCGCCGCCGTTCACCGCCCAGAACAGGTCGATCTCCAGGTGCACGAGCCGCTTGTCCGTCTTCGCGGTGAGGACGTCGTAGGGAACCACGCCGCCGATCGGGGCGAACTCGTGGTCGTGGTTGTGGTAGCCGAGCGCGAGCCCGGCCTTCTTGAAGGCGACCGCGGCGGTGTTCATGCGGCCCGCGAAGGCCTCCCACTCGGCGATGGTGCCGAAATTCGCGTACGGCACCACGACCGAGCGGTTGCCGAGGACCTTCGCGTCGGCGATGACCTGGTTCAGGTCGCCGTCGATGCCCACGTGCGTCGAGGAGGCCTTGATGTGGTTGCGGTCGAGGATGGCGCGGAACTCGGTCGCGCTGCGGCCGTAGGTCCCGGCCAGCTCGACCTTCCGGTAGCCGATGTCGGCCAGCGCGGAAAGCGTGCCTTCGGGGTCGTTCTGGAGCAGGGAACGCAGGGAGTAGAGCTGGATGCTGATCTTGTCGACCGGGACCCGTTGCCGGGCCGCCGCCGCGCTCGCGGTGCCGGGCAGGGCCACCGCCGCGGCCCCCACCGTGAGGGCCGCTGTCGCCACGTTCAGGAACGTTCGTCGGGAGTGTTGCTGCTCTGGCAGGTCACCGCACATGGAACTCCCTCATCTCTGGTTGCTGAAAGCCGCGTCGAAAGCCGCCGACGGCTGGTCGAACAGGTGCTCGCGCAGGTACTTCACCGCCTCCGCCGCGCCCCGGAGCCGGTCCATCCCGGCGTCTTCCCACTCCACCGAGATCGGGCCGGTGTAGCCGATCGAGTTCAGCGCCCGGAAGCAGTCCTCCCACGGGACGTCGCCGTGGCCGACGGACACGAAGTCCCAGCCCCGCCGCGGGTCCGCCCAGGCCAGGTGCGACCCGAGCCGCCCGTTGCGGCCGTCGAAGCGCTTGCGGGTGTCCTTGCAGTCGACGTGGTAGATCCGGTCGGCGAAGTCGAGGATGAACCCGACCGGGTCGAGGTCCTGCCAGACGAAGTGCGACGGGTCCCAGTTCAGCCCGAACGCCGGCCGGTGGTCGACGGCCTCCAGCGCGCGCTTGGTCGTCCAGTAGTCGTACGCGATCTCCGACGGGTGAACTTCGTGCGCGAATCGGACGCCCACCTCGTCGAACACATCGAGGATCGGGTGCCACCGGCGAGCGAAGTCCGCGTAACCGTCATCGATGTCATCGCGCGAGACCGGCGGGAACATCGCCACGTACTTCCAGATCTTCGACCCCGTGAAACCGATTACCGTGTCGACGCCGAGCCTCGCCGCGGCCCGCGCGGTGTCGGCCATTTCGGCCGCCGCCCGCTGCCGGACGCCCTCGGGCTCACCGTCACCCCACACCCGGGCCGGGAGAATGGCTTTGTGCCGGGCGTCGATCGGGTCGTCGCAGACGGCCTGGCCGACGAGGTGGTTCGAGATCGCCCACACTTTGAGCCCGTGCTCAGCGAGCAGCGCCAAGCGGCCCGGCACGTAGTCCTCTTCGGACAGTGCGCGATCGACCTCGAAGTGGTCGCCCGAGCAGGCGATTTCCAGGCCGTCGTAGCCCCAGTCGGCGGCGAGCTTGCAGACCTCGGTGAACGGCAGGTCCGCCCACTGGCCGGTGAACAGCGTGACCGGACGGCTCATTTCTCCTCCTCCACCGCGGTCCACTTCGCTTCGGCGGCAGCGCTTTCCTCGACGGCGGCCAGCACGCGCTGGACGCGCAGGCCGTCGTCGAAGCTCGGCGTGGGGTCCGTGCCGGCACCGATGGCTTCCAGGAGGTCGGCGACCTCGTTGGTGAACGTGTGCTCGTAGCCGAGCAGGTGCCCCGGCGGCCACCACACCCCGACATACGGGTGGTCGGGCTCGGTGACGAGGATGCGGCGGAAACCCGCTTCGGTGCCGGTGCCCTCGTACCACTGCAGCTCGTTCATCGACTCGAAGTCGAACGCCAGGCTCGCCTTCGAGCCGTTGACCTCCAGCCGCATCGCGTTCTTGCGGCCGAGCGCGAACCGCGTGGCCTCGAAGCTCGCCACCGCTCCCCCGGACAGCCGCGCCAGGAACAGCGCGGTGTCGTCGACCGTCACGTCGTCGGTCCCGCCGGTTTCGGCCGGGCGTTCCTTCACGAAGGTGTTCGTCAGCGCCGAAACCCCGGTGACCAGCTCACCGGTGACGAACTGGGCGGCGTCGACGATGTGCGCGCCGAGGTCGCCCAGCGCGCCCGACCCGGCGGTCTCCTTCCGCAGCCGCCAGGTCATCGGCGCCTGCGGGTCGGAGAGCCAGTCCTGCAGGTAGACCGACCGGACGTGCCGGATCTCCCCGAGCGCCCCGCTCTCGACCAGTTTCCTGGCGTGCGCGAGCGCGGGCACCCGGCGGTAGTTGAACGCGACCATGGCCCGCACCCCGCGTTCGCGGGCCCGCCGCGCCGCCTCGGCCATCGCTTCGGCCTCCGCGACCGAGTTGGCCAGGGGCTTCTCGCACAGCACGTGCTTGCCGGCGTCCAGCGCGGCGATCGCGATCTCGGCGTGGCTGTCGCCCGGCGTGCAGACGTCGACCAGGTCGACGTCGTCCCGGGCGATCAGCTTCCGCCAGTCGGTCTCGACGGCCTCCCACCCGAACCGGGCCGCCGCGTCGCCGGCCCGGGACTCGTCCCGGCCGGCGAGCACGGCGAGCCTCGGTACCAGCGGCGGGTCGAAGAACCGGTGGACGCTGCGCCACGCGTGCGAGTGCACCGCACCCATGAACGCGTGGCCCACCATCCCGATCCCGATGGTTTCCCGTGCCGGGCTCATACCCCTCCTTCTTGCTGTGCCTGCGGAAGTCCGGTCAGGAGTCGAAGCCGACGTCGAGGTACTGGTCGACGTTCTCCTTCGTCACGACCGCCGAATACGTCGTGATCTCGGCCGGGATGTCGTGCTCGGCCAGGTCGCCGATCCCCTTGCCCTGCCCCAGCAAGCGGGCCAGCGCGACGGCCGTCGACGCCATCGACGGGCTGTAGAGCACGGTCGCCTTGATCGGCGACGAGTCCGCCTTGATCAGGTTCATCATGTTCTTCGAGCCGGCGCCGCCGACCATGATGAACTCCTTGCGGCCCGCGGTGTCGATCGCGGCGTTGACCCCGATGCCCTGGTCGTCGTCGTGGTTCCAGAGGGCGTCCAGCTTGGGCGCGCCCTGGAGCAGGTTCGCCGTCTGCTGCTCCCCGGACTCCGACGTGAACTGCGCCGAGACGCGCGGACCGACCTTGAACCCGGCGCGCCCCAACGCGTCCGAGAAGCCCTTGCTGCGTTCCTGGGTCAGCGGCAGCGAATCGATCCCGGCGACCTCGCCGATGATCGGGTTCGCGACGTTCTTCTTCTTGAGCTCCGCGGCGAGGTAGTTGCCCGCGTTGACGCCCATCCGGTAGTTGTCGCCGCCGATCCACGTTCTATACGCGAGCGGCGTGTCGAAGACGCGGTCCAGGTTGATCACCGGGATGCCGGCGTCCATCGCCTGCTGGCCGACCGCGGTGAGCGCCTTGCCGTCGAACGGCAGGATCACCAGGACGTCGACCTTGGCGTTGATCAGCGTCTCCACCTGGGAGATCTGCTGGTTGACGTCGTTGGTGCCCTCGGTGGCGTTGAACTTCACCTCACTGAACTTCTGCGCCTGGGCCTTGGCGTTCTTGGTGATCGCCGCGATCCAGCCGTGGTCGGCGGCCGGCGCGGAGAAGCCGATCGTGACCGGTTTTCCGGGCTGGGCGTTGTTGCCCGCGTTGGCGACCGGCGCGTTGGACTCCGAGTTCGCGGGCGTGTTCGACGTGCAGCCGGCCAGCAGCGCGCCGGCGCCGACGGCGGCCCCGCCCAGCAGGAATCCCCGGCGGCCGAGGAAGGGTTGTTCGGCCATGGTGAACCTCCATCGGTGGTGACTAACTACCGGTCCTGGCTTTCCGGGCCCGGAACTGCAAGAGCACGGCGAGCACGATGATCACGCCCTTGGCGATGTTCTGGATGTCGGTGTCCAGGTTGTTCAGCGTGAAGATGTTCGACAGCACCGTGAAGATCAGCACGCCGATGAGGGTGCCGATGAGCGAGCCGCGGCCGCCGGTCAGCAGCGTGCCGCCGATGACCACCGCCGCGATCGCGTCGAGCTCGTAGAACATGCCGTTGGTCGACGCGCCCGCCGTCGTCCGCGCGACGACCATGAGCGCGGCGATCCCGCAGCACAGCCCGGCGACCCCGTAGACGAGCGCGAGGTGGCGCTTGACGTTGATCCCGGCCAGCCGCGACGCCTCGGCGTTGCCGCCGACCGCGTACGTCCGGCGGCCGAAGGTGGTGCGGTTGAGCACGACCCAGCCGACCGCGAACACCAGCGCGAACAGCCAGATCAGCGTCGGGATGCCGAGGAAGCTGCCCCGGAAGAACGCGAGGAAGCCCTGGTCGGCGACGACCTGGGTGCGCCGGCCGCTGATGCGTTCGGCGAGCCCGCGGGCCGAGACGTACATCGCGAGCGTCGCGATGAACGGCACGACCTTGCCGTAGGCGACGAGGACGCCGTTGACCAGCCCGCAGCCGAGGCCGACCGCGAGGCCGCAGATCACCATCACGAACGGCCCGTAGGACTGCGTCGCCAGGGTCGTCAGCCAGACCCCGGCCAGGCCGACCATCGACCCGACGGACAGGTCGATGCCGCCGCTGATGATCACGAACGTCATCCCGACGCTGACCACGCCGATCGCGGCGGCCAGCCGCAGGATCGTCGAGATGTTGCTTTCGGTGAAGAACAGCTCCGGCCGGGTGAACTGCCCGACCAGGCACAGGACGACGAGCACGCCGGCCAGGCCGAGCAGCCTCGGGTCGGCGGAGAAGGAGAAGCGTTTCCGTTCGACGGGAAGCGCTTCCTGTGGCGGTGCTTGCGTTTCGGTCATGCCGCGCTCCCCTCGAGAATCACGTCGAGCACCTCGGCCTCGGTCAGCCCGGCCGACGGCCGGTCGGCGAGGACACGGCCCTCGCGCAGCACCAGCACCCGGTCGGACAGCCCGAGCACCTCGGGGATTTCACTGGACACCAGCACGATCGCGACCCCGGTCGCGGCCAGCTCGTCGATCAGCCGGTACAACTCGGCCCGGGCGCCGACGTCGACACCGCGCGTCGGCTCGTCGAGCAGCAGCACCCGGCACCCGCGGACCAGCCACCGCGCGAGCACGGCCTTCTGCTGGTTGCCGCCGGACAAGGTGCGCACGATCCGCCGCGGGTCGGCGGGCCGCAGGTCGAGGCGGCGCAGGCTCGCGCCGGCGTCGTCGAGTTCGCGGCCGCGCTCGGAGAAGCCGAACTTCGCGTAGCGGCCGAGGCTCGCCAGGGTCACGTTGTGCACCACCGGCAGGTCCAGCAGCAGGCCCTGGCTCTTGCGCTCCTCGGGCGCGAGGCCGATGCCGGCCTTGACGGCGGCGCGGACGTTGCCGGTGCCGAGCGGTTTTCCCTGCACGGCAACGGTTCCGCGGTCGGCCTTGCGCGCGCCGAAGATCGTTTCGAGGATCTCGCTGCGGCCCGAACCGACCAGCCCGGCGATGCCGACGACCTCGCCCGCGTGGACGGTGAAGCTGACGTCTTCGAACTCGCCATTGCGGGTCAGGTCGGCGACTTCGAGCACCGGGGTGGTCTTGGCGTGGCCCTCGTGGCGCGGGCCGAAGACGGTCTCGACCTTGCGCCCGGCCATCAGGGCGACCAGGTCGGCGGTCGGCGTCTCGCGGGCGTCGAGTCCGGTACCGACGGTCCGGCCGTCTTTGAGCACGGTCACCCGGTGCCCGATCCGGCGCAGTTCCTCCAGGCGGTGGGAGATGTAGACGACCGCGACACCGTCGGCGGTCAGCTCGCCGACGATCCGGAAGAGGTTGTCGACCTCCTCGCCGGCGAGCGCGGCGGTCGGTTCGTCCATCACGAGCAGCCGGGCGTCGTGGGCGAGCGCGCGGGCCATCGAGACGAGCTGCTGCCCGGCGGCCGAGAGCTTGCCGACCTCGGTCGAGGGCCGGATGTCGGGGTGGCCGAGCCGCGCCATCAGGCGGGCGGCCTCGTCGCGGGCCTGCGAGATGCGCGTGAAGCCGAAGCGGGCGCGTTCGTGGCCGAGGAAGATGTTGTCCGCCACCGAAAGCCCGGGCACCAGGTCGAGTTCCTGGTACATGGTGGCGATGCCCAGGCGCAGGGCGTCGACCGGCGAGCCGAGCGTCACGGGTTCGCCCCGCCAGGTGATCTCGCCGGTGTCGGGCTGGTGCGCGCCGGCGAGGACCTTGATGAGCGTCGACTTGCCCGCGCCGTTCTGGCCGAGCAGGCAGTGCACCTCGCCCGGTTCGACGTCGAGGTCGACGCCGTCGAGGGCGCGGACGCCGGGGAACGTCTTCACGATCCCGCGGACGGACAGCAGACTCATACCGAAGCCTCCTCGACGAGAGTCGGGTTCGCGAACAGCCGCTCGGCGGCCAGGTGCGCGGCACCCCGCAGCGGGGCGCCCAGGCCGAGCCGGGACGGCACGATCCGGGCGTGACCGAGCGGCCGGGCGGCGAGCTCGACGCGGATCGGTTCCACCAGCCAGTCGCCGAGCTCGGCGAAGTACCCGCCGAGCACGACGACGTCCGGGTCGAGCACGTCGACCACAGTGGACAGTGCGACGCCGAGGGCGACGCCGAGTTCGTGGACCGCGGTGGCCGCGCGCTGGTCGCCGAGCCGGACGCGCTGCTTGAGCAGGGCGACGCGGCCGCCGACGCCGAGGGCGGGATCGTGCAGCGGGTCGCCGGGCGCGGCGGCCGCGCGCAGGACGGCGGCCAGGTTCGCCTTCGTCTGCAGGCAGCCGGTCCGGCCGCAGGAGCAGCGTTCGCCGGACGGGTCGACGGCGATGTGCCCGACCTCGCCCGCGAAGCCGCGCGCACCGCGCAGGATCGTGCCGCCGGAGACGAGCCCGCCGCCGACGGCGGTGCCGCCGCTGAGGTAGAAGAGCTCGCTCCCCACGCCGTCGACGGCTTCGGCGAGGGCCCCGAGGTTGGCGTCGTTGTCGACGGCGACGGCCTCGGCGGGCAGCCCCAGCCGGGCGGCCATCAGGCCGGCGATCTCGGCGTCCCGCCAGCGAAGGGCGGGAGCGAGCCGCAGCACGGCGGCGGCCGAGTCGACCAGCCCGGGCACGGAGACGGCGACCCCGACGGGGGTGCCGGGCAGCACCCGGCGGGCGAGGTGGGCGAGTTCGTCCATGCACCGGGGCAGCCCGAGCGCGGCGACGTCGACGACCTCGGCTCGTTCGGCGACCATCCGGCCCCCGAGATCGGTGACGACGGCGGACAGCCGGTCGGCCTCGATGCTCAGGGCGAGGGCGTAGGCGTCTTCGCCGTGGAGTTCGACGAGCCGGCTCGGCCGCCCGTTGCCGGCCCGGACCCCGGCGGCCCGGACGAGCCCGCGTCCGGCGAGATCGGCGAGCAGCCCGGGAAGGGCCGACTTCGCGATCCCGCACCGGGCGGCGAGCTGGGTCCGCGAGAGGGGGCCGGCACGGAGGGCGCGGAGGACGGAGGCGAGGTTGGCCGTCCGCGGGCTCGCCGGGTCGGCTCGCCTGGTCTCGGCCACGGTGCCCCCACTTGTGTCGTGTAGCGAGCGGACTTTGTCGCTCAGGCAGCGAAAGTAGGGTGGCGCGCATCACTCGTCAAGGTGATGGAGTTGGGGTTTGGCCGGTTTTCACCCGGATAGACGTGCGAAACCGGACAGACTTTCGGTTTGAAAGTGCGAAAGTCTGTCTGATTTTGACATTTGATGGCGCGGCGGCGGTGGCGGGGAAGTCGCTCGGCGGGGGTCTTGGGGGTGGCGTTTCGGCCACCCGGGAGCCCGCGCGCCGGGTGGCTCGGCCGGGTGCGCCCAGCCGAGGCAACCGGCGAATCCGCCCTCGGCCGGAAGCTTGGCCCCGGGCGCCCCTCGCGCGGGGCAACGAGATCGGCGGCCGCGCCGCGACCTCCGCGCGGCCGGTTGCCGCGGCGAGCGCTCGGCCGGCACTCGCCCTCGCGCCTCGGGCGCCCACCGCGCGGCCGACTGCCGCGCCGCGACCACCGCACCGCCGGCTGCCGCGGCGAGCGCTCGGCCGGCACTCGCCCTCGCGCCTCGAGCGCCCACCGCGCGAAGCGGCAGTTGCGGAACCGAGCGGCAGCGGCCTCCGCGCGCCGGTGGCCACGCTCCGGCGCCCGGCCGGCATTCGCGACCTCGCCGACCTCGACCGAAGTCGGCGCGCTTGCCGCGGCCGGGCGCTCAGCCGGCGCCCGCGGGCCGCACCGAGCCCCGGTTCAGCCGCCCCGCGCCCGGACCTCAGCTGCTCAGCGTGAAGGCCCGATCGGTAGCCGACCAAGCGGCCCCGATCACCCCGGCCGTCTCCCCCAGCTCAGACAGCACGATCGGCAGATTCCCCGTCGCCAGCGGCAGCGACCGCCGGTACACCGCGCTCCGCACCTCGGCCAGCAGCTGGTGCCCCAGCTGGGCCACCCCGCCGCCGATCACGACCATCCCCGGGTTGATGAAGCACACCAGCGAAGCGATCACCTGACCGAGCCGGCGCCCGCCGTCGCGGATCAGGTTCACCGCGCCGAAGTCGCCCGCCGCCGCCGCTCGGCCGACGTCGCGGGCCGTCACCGCGCCGCCGTCCGCCGCCACCTCCGCCAAGTGCGCCGACCGGCCGCTGCGGGCCAGGGCCAGCCCGTCGCGGGCCAGCGCCGCGCCGCCGAAGTACGCTTCCAGGCAGCCGACCTCGCCGCACGCGCACGTCGGGCCGTAGTCGTCCAGGCGGATGTGCCCGATGTCGCCCGCCGTGCCCGCGACCCCGCGGTACACCTTGCCGCCCAGCACGATCCCGCAGCCGATCCCCGTGCCGATCTTGACGAACATCAGGTCGTCGGTCGATCGCGCGACCCCCGCGTGCCGCTCGCCGAGCGCCATCGCGTTGACGTCGTTGTCCACCGCGACCGGGCAGCCCCACAGCCCGCCGAGGTGGTCGCGCACGTTGAACCGGTCCCAGCCCGGCATGATCGGCGGCGCCACCGCCATCCCCTCGGCGAAGCTGACCGGCCCGGGCAGGCCGATGCCCGCGGCCACCAGCCGGCCGGGCGCCTCCTCGCGTACCTTCGCCGCGAGCTCGGCGACCCGGCGCAGCACCGGGTGCGGCCCCTGCCGGACGTCGCAGTCTTCGACGGCGTGCGCGAGCACCTCGCACGAAGCGTCGGTGACGGCCAGCCCGACCGACGTCGCCCCGACGTCCACCGCGAGCACCCGCAGGTCGCCCGCGAGCCGGACGAGCGTGGACCGCCGGCCGCCGCGGCTGGCCGACGGTCCCGCCGTCTCGATCAGCCCGACCTCCCCGAGCCGGGTCACCTCGGCGCCCACCCGCGCCCGCGGCAGCTCGAGCCGCTCCCCCAGCTCGACCCGCGACATCGGGCCCTCGTCCCGCAGCAGGGTCAGCAACCGGGTCTGGTGCCGGGTCTCGACCATCGACTGCTCCGGGGTGGATACCGCGCTCATTCGGTTCAGCGTAGTGCGTCCCCGGTGGTCAGGCGCACGTGCCGGAATCCGTGGCGAGCACCGGATCGGTCACGGGCCGGGCGCTGAACGGCGTCGGCTCCTGGACGCTCAGCGCGCCGTCGCGCAGCGTGTAGACCGTGCGCGTGCCCGAATAGGTGAGCTGGTCGGCCCCGACGTCGTCGGACTCGGCCGCGACGCTCACGAACGCGCGGCCGCCTTCGAACGGCGTGCAGCCGTAGCCCAGGTGCGCGGCGACCCCGCCGCCCTCGGCGACCGAGAACGGCTGGTCGTCCGGGCCGACGACCTCACTCAGGTTGCGGCCGTCGAAGTGCAGCACGCTGAAGAACGTCGTGTTCGCGCCGACGGACCGCGTGACGACCAGCTCGGCCCGGCCGTCGCCGTTGAGGTCGGTCACGCGCGGGGCGGCGAGGCCGAACCGGCTGTCGGCCGGCAGGTGGATCGAGGTGTAGGTGCCGTGCACGGCGGCCGAGATCAGCTGGTCGTCGTCGGCGGTCAGCCGGGCGGTCACGGTCTCCGGATCCCCGTCGCCGTTCAGGTCGGCGACGGCGGTGACCGGGCCGGCGACCGGCGCGGCGAGCGCGGGCACGGCGGCGGCGATGCCCAGCGCGGCGGTCAGACCGGCCAGGGTGGCGATGCGCTTCATGAGATCTCCCTCCGTCTTCTGGTGATCTTTTCACCGGAAGCGCTCTCACGAAGAAAGACGGCCACATCGCCGATCCGTGCAGTGCGGGTGTGCTGGGCCACACGAACGCAACCCGGTCACTCCGGCCAGCGCACCTCGTCCGGGTACGAGTGGAACTGCCGCAGGTGCCGGTCCTCGGTGCGGCTCTGCAGCGGGAACTCGAAGCGGGAGCCGTCCGCCCAGGTCAGCGTGCGCTTTCGGAAGCTGACCTCCGGCGCCGTGCTCCCCCGCGCCTCCCACACGACGGCCGGGTCGGGCGCGTCGGCCGGGTCCAGGTACGTCGATCCGGTGTCCACGAACGCGACCGACGTCGGCGAGCACACCAGCCACGGCCCCTTCGCCCGCCGCAGCCGGTCGATGGGTTCGAGGGCTTGGGCGTCCGCCGGACCGGTCACGTGGATCGCCCGCTCGCCCTTGCCCCCACCGCTACCTGCCGCGCTCGCCAGGTACGCGACGAACCCGACCGCCGCGCCGATCCCGCGCGCGACGGTCAGGAAACCCTGCCGCACCTTGCCTTCGCCCTCGACCGAGCCGTCCGGGCGCCGGCCGGGGACCGCGAACCGCAGGTCCGTGTCCCCCAGGCGCAGCACGATCACCGGCTCCCGCCAGCGGTCGCGCATCACCGCGTCGACGCGCTCGCGAAAACCCGGGCGAACCAGCGCGGCGTCCTTCACGGACTCCATGCGGTCGCCGAACTCGACGGCCTTCCGCTCTAGATGTCCAAGTTCCGCCGGGTCTCCTCCGGACTCCGGTCCCCGCCGATCTCGCTCTTGTCGAACCACGGCTCGTCCTCCTCGGGAGTAACGGCTTCCTTGCCTTCGCCGAACGCCGTCTTGCCCGCGGCGATCCCGGCCTTGACGCTCGCGCCCGCGACCAGCGGACTGGCCCCGACCGACGTGCCGAACATCGTGGTGAGCATCCGGTTCCCGGGCGTGAACGGCACGCGCGCGGTGTTCTCCAGCGTGTCCAGGCCGAACCTCGACTCCCCGGCGTACCGGCCGAGCCGGAACTTCCGGGTCATCTCCACGACCTTCGTCGAGTACTTCGCGAGGAACTCGATGAACGTGTCGAGCAGCTTGCCGAACTTGCCGAGGTAGCGCGTGACCTTCTGCAGCACGCTCGCGGCCTTGGCGATGGACGCCGTCATCGCGGCGGCGACCGAGCTGCCGAAGCTGATCACCGACGCGGCCAGCGCGGGCAGCCAGATGGTGATCAGCCAGGACACCAGTTCGGTGATGATCGCCTTGATCACCTCTTCGATGACCTGCATGACCATCGACCACATCTGCAGCACCTCGGCGACCGACCCGGCCGCCGAGCCGACGCCGCGGATGCCCGACGAGAAGTCGCCGAGCGCCTCCTTGGCCGCCTTGCCCGCTTCGTCGACCCACTCGGCCAGCGCAGTGTCGCCGGTCTTCTCGAAGTCCTCGGCGAGCGCGACGAAACCGTGCGCGATCGTCGCGAAGTTCTCCGACGCGTGCCCGATGGCCGGCCCGTCGCCGGTGACGGCGTGCAGCGCGTCCTGCAGCGGCTGGACCAGCTCGAGCAGCATGTTCAGCCCGTGGCTGACCAGCCAGCCGATCGGGTCCATCGCGAAGGTGACCATGTCGGTCGCGGCGCCGGCGACGAACCCCGCGCCGTCACCGACCAGCGCCTTGCCGGCCGACGCCAGCTCGCCCGCGCTGTCGGCCTCCGCGGCCTGCTGGGCGTGCTCGGCGATCGACTTGCCGGACTTGTACACGGTGCCGACCACTGGAGTGGCTTCGGCGGCGCGGTCGAGGTTCGCGCTCATGCTCTCGTCGTACGGCTGGACGTCGAGGGCGTCCGCGATGCTCCGCTTGGGCTCGGTCACTTGCCCTGTCCCCCGATCGCGTCGATCTCCGCCTCGTACCGGCCGAACGCGATCACGCCGGCTTCTTCGGTGCCGCGGTACATCTCGGCGGCCTTGGTCATCTTGGTGGTGAGCCCGTCGACGCCGTCCTTCAGCTCGCCGAGCAGCGACCGCAGCTCGCCGAGACGGTCGGTGTAGCCCTGCTTCGCCCAGATCCCGACGACGCCCCAGGCCGTGTCGGTCACGTCGGCGGCGTCGATCTTGGCCCCGAACTTGTCCGCTTCCCCCTCGTAGAAGGGCAGCTGGCGCGCGTATCCGGAGATCGCGTCGATGTTCGTCTGGATTCCGTCTGGCATCGCGGAGAGTTCCCTCGGTCGGATCAGGAGCGGCGGAGGATCGGGCCTTGGTCGAAGTCGTCGTCGTCCCCGGGATCGGGCCGGCGCCGCGGGCGCGGCGCCTGCGGCTCCGACGCGGGTTCGGGCGCCGCGGTTCCGAACGCTTCGGCCTGCGCCTGCCGGACCTGCCCGCTGACGTCGAAGCCGAGCTGGTCGCCGAAGGCCTCGTCGACGATCCCGGCCTGCTGCCGCGCGGCCCCGGCCACGGCCTGGCGCAGGGTGGCCATGATCCGCTGGGCGAGCTGGCCCGCTTCGAGGTGCATCGCCCCGGCGGTGAGCCGCAGGTCGGTGACGGTGCCCCCGGCCCCGGCGACGACGGTGACGGTGCCGTCGGGTGAGGTCACCGAGGTTTCCACCTGGGCGATCCGCTCCTGCATGTCCCCGACCTCGGCGAACCGGGCCTCGGCCTGGCGCACCTTGGCCTGGAAGGTCTCGAACTGGGCGATCAGCTGATCCATCTCGGCCGACATCGTCACTTCCTTCGCGGTACTGGGCTTGGCCGGAGCATGACAGATCCGGCGCCTCCCCGCGGCATTTCGGCGGATTGCGTAGATCAGCCGATGAACCCCGCCGCCTTGAGCCAGTCGTGCGCCACCGTGGCCGGCTTCTGGCCGTCCACGCTCACCTTCTTGTTCAAGTCCGTCAGCGTCGCCGTGTCGAGCTTCTCGGCGATCGGCGTGAACACCTGCTCCAGCTGCGGGTACTTCTGCGCGACCCCCGCCGCGATCGAGATGGCCGGGTTGTACGTCGGGAAGAAGTGCTTGTCGTCCTCCAGCACCGTCAGCTTCTGGCCGGCCACCCGTCCGTCCGTCGACGCGACCGAACCGAACCCGCACGGGTCGCCCTTGCCGACGCTCGGGTACACCACGGCGTCGTTGAGCAGGTGGACCTGCGGCTCGGGCAACGCGAACCCGTACGCCTTCGCCAGCCCCGGAAAACCGTCGTCGCGGCTCTTGAACTCCGGGCCCATGCAGGTCGACGCCGCCGCCGGGTCGCGCTTCACCAGCGCCGCGTAGTCCGAGATCGTCTTCACACCGGTGCGAGCCACCGTTCCCGCGTTGCCCGCGATCGCGTACGTGTCGTTGGCCGGCGACCGCGCCCACCACGTGACGCCGCCGGCCACGTCCGCCTTCTTGACCGCGTCGTACTGCGCCTGCGCGTCGGCGATCGGCTTCGTCTCGTGGAGGTAGCTGATCCACGCCGTGCCCGTGTACTCCCAGTACAGGTCGATCGCGCCGCTCGTGAGGGCCTGGCGCACGTTGCTCGACCCGGTGATGTTGGTCTTGTCCTGCGGGCTCGCCCCGGCCGCCTGCAGCGCGACGAGCGCGATCTGGCCGAGCAGCAGCTGTTCGTCGAACTCCTTGGAACCGACCCGGATCTGCGTGCCGCTCAGCGCGTCGATCTTCTTGATGGACCCCTCGCCCACTCCGGCGCCGGGCTGGTCCTTGCCGATCGTGCACCCGGCGGCGAGCGCCGTGACGAAGGCGAGAACGACGGCTGTCGTGCGTCGCATGGCTTGTCCTCCTTGGGTTCTCACAGTCCGCGCGGGTGCAGGACCTCCTCGGCCACCAGGCCCAGCCAGTCGGCGAAGAGCGCCAGCGCGGCGACGACGATGCCGAACGTCAGGCTCAGGATCGGGCGGTACAGCCCGATCCCGGCGACGAGCCCGCCGCCGAGACCGCCGCCGTCGATGAACGTCGCCAGCGTCGCGCTCGCGACAGTGAGCACCAGCGCCGTCCGGATCCCGGCGAGGATCACCGGGACGGCGAGGGGCAGTTCGATCCGCCACAGGATCGCCGTCTTCGTCATGCCCATGCCGCGCGCGGCGTCGACGAGCGTCGGGTCGACGCCGTCGAGCCCGACCATCGTGTTGCGCAGCACCGGCAACGTCGCGTAGACGACCAGCGCCGCCACCGCCGTCGCGGTGCCCGTGCCGACCCAGAGCGCGAGCAGCACGACGAGCCCGATCGACGGGATCGCCTGGCCGAGGTTGCCCAGCCCGAGCCCGATCGGGCGGGCCCACCGGGCCCCCGCGCGGGTGAGCAGGACGCCCAGCGGCAGGGCGATGGCGATGGTGCAGACCGTGGAGATCAGCGTCAGCCGCAGGTGCGCGCCGAGCTCGGCGAAGATCTCGCCGGCGTTGAGGTAGCGCTGTTCGATCGAGTCGAGCGGGTACGCGCGCACGATCAGGAACAGCGCCAGCAGCGCGACGGCGAGCAGCACCGGGCGGACCAGCAGGCCGAGCCGGCGCCGGCGCGGCCGGGTCGACGTTGATGCCTTCGCCCGCACGGTTTCCGCGACCGCCGGCGGTGTTTCCACCGTGGGCTGGAGGGCCGCGAGCAGCCGCGGGACGTCGAGCGTCCGCCCGTCGACCGAGACCGACGTGCTTCCGGTGCGCACCATCGTGTCCAGGGCGTCCCGCAACGTGGCCTCGCGCGGGATCGACGGCAGCCCACCGGCCGCCGGCCCGAGGTCGAGGTCCGCGACCGGAATCAGCGCCAGCCGCTTCAGGTTCCGCTTCGAGCCGGCGAAGGACGCGACGTAGTCGTCGGCCGGCGCGGCGAGGATCGCCTGGGGCGTGTCGTACTGCGCGAGGACCGAACGCGGGCGCAGCACGGCGATCCGGTCGCCGAGCTTGAGAGCTTCGTCGAAGTCGTGCGTGACGAACACGATCGTCTTGCGCACTTCCCGTTGCAGGCGCAGGAATTCGTCCTGCAGCCGGGCGCGCGTGATCGGGTCGGTGGAGCCGAACGGCTCGTCCATCAGCATGACCGGCGGGTCCGCGGCCATCGCCCGCGCGACGCCGACGCGCTGCCGCTGGCCGCCGGAAAGCTCGTGCGGGTACCGGTCGCCGTGGTCGCGGGTCAGGCCGACGACGTCGAGCAGCTCGCGCACGCGCCCGGCGATCCGCCGCCGCGTCCAGCCGAGCACCCGCGGCACGACGCCGATGTTGGCCGCCACCCGCAGGTGCGGGAAGAGCCCGACCTGCTGGATGACGTACCCGGTGTGCCGCCGGTGCTCGTCGAGGTCGAGCGCCGCCACGTCGGTGCCGCCGACCGTGACGACCCCGGACGTGGGTTCGACGAGCCGGTTGATCATCCGCATGGTCGTCGTCTTGCCGCACCCCGACGGGCCCGTCAGCACGACGATCTCGCCGGCCGGGATCCGCATCGTGAGGTCCTCGACGGCGGGCGCCGCCTGTCCCGGGTAGTGCTTGCGCAGGTTCTCGAGTTCGATCGTCTCGCCGGCGGTGCCGTTGCTCCGCTCCGGCTCGACCTCGCCGAGGGGCCGCGGCCGCCGCCAGGTCGTGAGCTTGCCGACCACGACGAAGGCGAGGTCGAACAGCAGCGCCAGCAGCATGATCCCGAGCGTCCCGGTCAGCACCTGGTTCAGGGAGTTGACCGCGCCGAACCGGCCGAGGCCGTCGAAGATCTCGTTGCCGAGCCCGGGCCCCTTGACGTAGGCGCCGATCGCCGCGATCCCGATGGTGATCTGCGTCGAGACGCGGATGCCGGAGAGGACGACCGGCCAGGCCAGCGGCAGCCGCACGCGCCACAGCACCCGCGCGCGGCCGAGCCCCATGCCGCGGGCGGCGTCCACGACGGCCGGGTCGACGCCCCGCAGCCCGACGATCGTGTTGCGCGTGATCGGCAGGAGCGCGTAGAGCACGAGCGCGAACAGGACGTTGGTGAGGCCGAGCCCGAACGGGCCGATCAGGATGCCGAGCAGCGCGATCGACGGGATGGTCAGGAACGCGGCGGTGGTCGTGGTCGCGAGCTCGCCGAGCCACCGCCGCCGGTAGGTGAGCAGGCCGAGCGCCATGCCGACGAGCACGGCCAGCGCCACGGCGGCGAGGGTGAGGTCCACGTGGAGGATCGCGTCGTTGACGACGTCGATCCAGTTTTCGCGGAGGTACTCCCAGAGGCTCAGTGCCGCACTCCTCGCCGTCGGTGATTCACCGCCCAGCCCAACACGACCACCGGGCTCTTGTCCACCGTCCGGTTCAGCCGGCCGGGAGGACGCGGCCGCGGACCTCGCCGAACGCGATGCGCTCGCCGTTCGCGCCCGGGGCCGTCGCGGTGATCACCACCTCGTCGCCGTCCTCCAGGAAGCTGCGCTGCTCGCCCTTGACCGTCAGCGGCTCCCGGCCGCCCCAGCTCAGTTCGAGGAACGCGCCGCGCTGGTGCTTCTCCGGGCCCGAGATCGTGCCCGACCCGTAGAGGTCGCCGGTGCGGGCGGACGCGCCGTTGACCGTCAGGTGGGCCAGCATCTGGGCCGGCGACCAGTACATCTCGCGGTACGGCGGGCGGCTGACCTCCTGGCCGTTCCACTCGACGGCCAGCTCGACGTCCAAGCCCCACGACCGGCTTTCCCGCAGGTAGGGCAGCGGTTCCGGGTCCTGGCCGGGCAGCGGGGTCCGCGCGGCCTCCAGTGCCAGGACCGGCACGACCCACGCCGAGATCGACGTCGCGAAGCTCTTGCCCAGGTTCGGGCCCAGCGGGACGTACTCCCAAGCCTGGATGTCGCGGGCGGACCAGTCGTTGAGCAGCACCGCGCCGAACACGTGCCGCGGGAAGTCGTCCGGGGCGATCGGGGTGTTCAGCGGCGTGCCGGTACCGACGATGAAGCCCAGTTCCGCTTCGATGTCCAGGCGCGTGCTCGGCCCGAACACCGGCGCCGGGTCGCCCTTGCGCTGGCCGCTCGGGCGGACGATGTCCGTGCCCGAGACCAGCACGGTGCCGGACCGCCCGTGGTAGCCGACCGGCAGGTGCTTCCAGTTGGGCAGCAACGGTTCCGCGTCCGGCCGGAACAGCCGCCCGACGTTCGACGCGTGGTGTTCGGACGCGTAGAAGTCGACGTAGTCCGCGACCTCGATCGGCAGGTGCAGGGTGACGTCGGCGACCGCGTGCACGGCGTCGTCCGGGACGTCGCCGGCTACTAGGTCGGTCACCTGGGCGCGGACGGCCACCCAGCGGTCGTACCCCTGGGCCATGAACGGGTTCAGCGAGGGCGCGGCGAAGACGTCGTCGCCCAGCGCGCGGGCCAGGTCGAGCACCGAGTCCCCGACCCGGACGCCGACGCGCGGGGCGTCGCCGCCCACCGAGAACACGCCGTAGGGCAGGTTCGCGGTGCCGAACGGGGAACCGGCGGGGATGTCGATCGTGGTCATGCCTCTCCTCGGGGCAGCAGGCCGAGGCCGGCCAGCTCGGTCAGGGGGTCGCTGATGCTGCAGGTGCCGAACGAGGTGAACCGCGTGCGGACGCCGTCGTCCAGGTCCCGCACCAGCGCGGCGACCGCCGCGCCGTCCCGCTCGGCCAGGTGCGCTTCGGCGTGGTCGGGGTCGCCGGCCGCGAGCAGCAGGTTGAGGAACCCGTGCTGCTCGAACCCGGTTCCGGGGTCGGTGTTGCGCAGCGCGTGGTGCAGCCCCGCGGTCGCCTTGAACGGGACGTCGGCGTCGACGGCGGCGCAGATCGTGGCGGCCAGCTCGGCCTCGGACGGGTACAGGTCGGCGCGCACCCCGCCGGTCCGGAACTTGGCCCGGTGGCCGGTCCCGGCGAGCGCCCGCAGCAGCGGGCCGCGCCGGTCGTCGCGCGGGATCTCGACGTACACGGGGACGGTCGCGGCCGACACGGCGTCGAGGACTTCGTCCGGTCCCATGCCGTCCGGCACGGCGATCTCCAGGGCTTGGAGGTCCACCGGGAGGTTCGGCACGGCGGCGAGCACGCCGGGCAGCTGCGCGGGGCCGCCGGGCAGCGTCACCGAGACCGGCAGCGGGTATTCGCGCGGCCCGAGCAGGTCATCCAGCGCGTCGAGGGCCGGGGCGGCGAGCACCAGCGGGCCGACGAGGCCGGCGTACCAGGCCTTCGTGTACGAGTCGTGCGCGGCGACGGCGTCCGGCAGGGGCGCCAGGCCGGGTGGGAAGACCGCGGCGTCGTCGCACAGGCCGGCGAAGAGCGGAGGGATCACGCCACCGGCCCCCGTCCGGACCAGGTCCACGCGTAGCCGGGGTCTTCGCTCGCCAGGCCGCCTTCGCCGAGCTCGAGCGGGCGGAACGTGTCGACCATGACGGCCAGCTCGTCGAAGAACTCCGCGCCGAGCGACCGCTCGACCGCGCCGGGCTGCGGGCCGTGGCTGTGCCCGCCCGGGTGCAGGCTGATCGAGCCCTGCGCGATCCCGGATCCCTTGCGGGCCTCGTAGTTCCCGCCGCAGTAGAACATGACCTCGTCGGAGTCCACATTGGAGTGGTAATACGGCACCGGCACGGCTAGGGGGTGGTAGTCGACCTTGCGCGGGACGAAGTTGCAGATGACGAAGTTGTGGCCCTCGAACACCTGGTGCACGGGCGGCGGCTGGTGCACGCGGCCGGTGATCGGCTCGAAGTCGGCGATGTTGAAGGTGTAGGGGTAGAGGAACCCGTCCCAGCCGACGACGTCGAAGGGGTGCGCCGGGTAGACGTACCGGGTGCCGGTGATGCCGCGCGAGCCGCGGTGCTTGACCAGCACCTCGACGTCCTCGCCCTCGGCGAGCAGCGGCTCCTCGGGCCCGTGCAGGTCGCGCTCGCAGTAGGGCGCGTGCTCCAGCAGCTGCCCGAACTTGGAGAGGTACCGCTTCGGCGGGGTGATGTGCGAGTTCGCCTCGACGACGTACGCGCGCAGCGGCTCGTCCCCGGTCGGCACCCAGCGGTGCGTGGTCGCGCGCGGCAGGACGACGTAGTCGCCTTGCCGGGCTTCGAGCAGGCCGAACACGGTCTCGACGCGTGCCTCGCCGGACTCGACGTACACGCATTCGTCGCCGACGGCGTTGCGGTAGAGCGGGGACGCCTCCCCCGCGGCGACGTAGGAGATGCGCACGTCCCCGTTGCCGAGCACCAGGCGCCGGCCGGTGACGACGTCGGCGCTCTTGTGGTCGTTGCCGGGGAACAGCTCGTGCAGCTTGAGGTGGCGCGGCACGAGCGGGCGGTTCTCGGTGAGCGACTGGTCCGGCAGCTCCCACGGCGTCGCGTCGACGATCGCCGAGGGCACGCCGCGGTGGTAGAGCAGCGAGGAGTCGGACGAGAAGCCTTCCTCGCCCATCAGCTCCTCGTAGTACAGCCCGCCTTCGGGTGTGCGGTGCTGGGTGTGCCGCTTCGGCGGGATGGTCCCCGCTCGGCGGTAGTACGCCATGGTCGCCTCCTGACCGATCGGCCGATTTAGTTCAGACTTTTACTACCTTGAGGGCAGCCTAACGCCCTGCCCAGCCCGCCGGAAGGGCCACGCTGCGGGGACTCTCCCCGACCGGACGAGGTCGCGAATGACTCATTCGGGACCTCCGACGCCGCGAATGAGTCATTCGCGGCACCGCGGGTGGCTAGCGGCGGCGGCGGGTGTCGGCCGCCGCCCGGCTGGTGATCAGCTTGCCCAGCAGCAGCACCAGGATCCGCTGCTCTTCCTCGGTCAACGCGTCCGTCCAGCCGAACTCGCGCTCGTTGTGCTCGCGGAACACCGAAACCATCTCCGCATGGCCCGCGTCCGTCAGCGACAGACGGACCGAACGGCCGTCGCGCTCGTCCGGGACGCGGTCGAGCAGGCCGTCCGCCACCAGCGTCTTGACCAGGTTCGACACCGCCGCCCGGCTCATCCCGGTGAGCCGGGCCGCGGCCGTCGGGTCGAGGGGCCCGGCCAGCCAGACCACGAAGAGCAGCCGGAAGCCCGACCACGACCGGCCGCGCGGCCGGTGCACCGCGGCCTCCAGGTCGTAGGTGACCAGGTCCGACGCCCGGTTCAGCGTCAGCAGCACCTCGGTGGCCAGCTGGTGGCGGAAGCCGTACTCCGTCGCGAGCCGGCGGTTGGCCAGCTCGACGAACGACCAGAAGTCCAGCTCCGCCTCCATGACCGCAGCCTAACAACTGGTCAAACTCGAAACTGGTTTCGCTCGCGTGGCACCTTGAGGAACGTGAGCATGATCGCCGAGACACCAGGCAGCCGATCGGGAGTACAGCCCGACCGTGACGTCGGTGTCCGTCGCCGCCAGCCCGACCGCCGTGTGCTCCTTCGACAGCACCTTCGAGGCCATCGCCCAGTACGGCACCAGCTGAGCTGAACCGCAGCCCGCCCCGCAAACCAAGGCCCCACAAGAAGAGCAAGACCCCGAAAGAGCACGACGGCCCGAGAACCCAGCCCCCTCGAAACCCAGGCCCCCCGCAACCCCGATCCGAAGCCAGAACACGGCCGGCAGCGCCGGGTCAAGGCATCTTTCCCGCCTTGACGCGGTGCTGCCGGCCGTAGTCACAATGGCGCTTCGGGGTTGCGAAGAAGAAAGGGGCATCGCAGATGCCCGCCGAAGGCGGCCCGGGGGCCGAGGAGGACCAAGGCCGACCCAAGGGGGCATCGCAGATGCCCGCCGAAGGCGCCCCGGAGGGGCCGAGGAGGGCCAAGGCCGACCCGAGGACGGCCGAAGGCCGACCCGAAGGAGGGATCGAGGACGACCGAAGGCCAGCCCGAGGAGGGATCGAGGCGGCCCAAGAACGACCACAGCAGACCCGAGGCCAGAATCACGGCCGCGGGGCAGCCAGGCCCAGGAGCGCCGAAGGCCGCCCCCACCCCCACCAACCGACCAGTCGTGAGTGGCAATTCGGCTTAGAACCCCAATCGCCACTCACGACCGGCCACGGGCCAAAGTCTCCGAAAGCGCATGAGCCTCCCGCAACAACAAAGCCCCCAACTGCGAAATCCGATCCCCCGCGAACCGGTGCTCAACCCCGGTCAAAGTCAACGCCCACCGCGGCGACCCGGCCTGGTCGAACACGGCGGCAGCCAACCCCCAACTTCCCTCCACCACCAACCCAGGATTGACCGAATACCCCTGCTGCCGGGTCAAAGCGATGTGCCGCCGAATCTCCTCGACAGAATGCTGCGCCCCAAAACCCCCCACCAGATCCACCCGGGCGAGATACTCGTCAACCTCCCGATCCGGCAGATGAGCCAAAACAACCATCCCCGCCGAAACCACCCCCAACGGAAACCGAGCCCCCTCGAAAAGAACATGGCTCCGAATCGGAAAAGCCCCATCCTCCCGGATCAAACAAATGGTCTCCTCCCCCCGCCGCGCGGAAAAGAAAGCACTCTCCCCGGTGGCCAAAGCCAACCGCCGCACCACCGGCAAAGCGGCCTCGGTGACGTCGTACCGCCGAGCGGCAGCGACCCCGAGGAAGTACAACTCCGGTCCGAGAACCCACCGGTCGGTATCAGGCAGACGCTCCACCAACCCGACCCCCTGCAGCGACGTCAGCAACCGGTGCACAGTCGGCCGAGGCAACCCGGCCTCCCTGGCCACAGCGGTCGTCGTAGCCCCACCGGGCTCGTGCGCGGCCACCGCGCGCAGAGCGCGATGAGTCCGTCCGACCAGATCCACAGGAGCGTCCACTCACCGGACACTACCCCACCGAAACCGACCACCAGACGAACAATCCCCAGGTGGAACGCGTTCACTGGTTGACCACAACCAACCCATCGAAGTCTGATGACCGGCATGGACAAAGTGTTCGCTTCAGCCGGGGAAGCCATCGCCGACGTCCCCGACGGCGCCACGCTGGCCGTCGGCGGGTTCGGGATGTGCGGGGTCCCCGCCGTGCTCGTCCAAGCGCTCTTCGAAGCCGGGACCACGAACCTCGAAGTCGTCTCGAACAACGCCGGCGTGGACGGCTGGGGCCTCGGGATCCTGCTCGCCGCGGGCCGCCTTCGCCGTGTGGTCGCCTCCTACGTCGGCGAAAACAAGGAGTTCGCGCGCCAGTACCTGTCCGGTGAGCTCGAGGTCGAGCTGACGCCGCAGGGCACGCTCGCCGAGCGGCTGCGCGCCGGCGGCTCCGGGATCCCCGCCTTCTTCACCGCGACCGGCGTCGGCACCCAGGTCGCCGACGGCGGCCTGCCGTGGAAGTACGCCGCCGACGGCACCGTCGCCAAGTCGAGCCCGGCGAAGCAGAAGCAGACCTTCGACGACCACGAGTACGTCCTCGAACGCGCGATCGTCGCCGACTTCGGGCTGGTCCGCGCCTGGCGCGGCGACCGGCACGGCAACCTCGTCTTCAAGGACGCGGCCCGCAACTTCAACCCGCTGGCCGCGATGGCCGGCCGGGTCACCGTCGCCGAGGTCGAAGAGCTGGTCGAACCCGGCGAGCTGAACCCGAACGACGTCCACCTGCCCGGCGCGTTCGTCCACCGCGTCGTCGCGCTGACGCCCGAGCAGGCCGCGGACAAGCCGATCGAAAAGCGCACCGTGCGCATCGCCGAGGAGGGCGCCTGAGATGGCCTGGACCCGCAACCGGATGGCCGCCCGCGCCGCCGCGGAGCTGCGTGACGGCGACTACGTCAACCTCGGGATCGGCCTGCCGACCCTGGTGCCCAACTACGTCCCCGACGACGTCGAGCTCGTCCTGCAGTCGGAGAACGGCATCCTCGGCGTCGGCCCCTACCCGGCCGAGGACGAGGTCGACGCCGACCTGATCAACGCGGGCAAGGAGACCGTCACCGTCCGGAAGGGCGCGTCGTTCTTCGACTCGGCGACGTCGTTCGGGATGATCCGCGGCGGCAAGATCGACGCCGCCGTCCTCGGCGCGATGCAGGTCTCCGCCGCCGGCGACCTCTCGAACTGGATGATCCCCGGCAAGATGGTCAAGGGCATGGGCGGCGCGATGGACCTGGTCCACGGCGCGAAGAAGGTCATCGTCCTGATGGAGCACGTCGCCCGCGACGGCTCGCCCAAGATCCTCGACGAGTGCACGCTGCCCTACACCGGCCGCCGCGTCGTCCAGCGGATCATCACCGACCTGTGCGTCCTCGACGTCACCGCCGACGGGCTCGAGCTGGTCGAACTCGCTCCCGACGTCGAGTTCGACGAGGTCCAGGCCAAGACCGGGGCCAAGATCAACCACTGATCGCGGTGACCGAAATCCACAGCATGGCGGCGATCGCCCCGACGGCGAGCGTGAGGGAACCGGCCGGTCCGCCCGACATCGCCCAGCCGTCGCCGAGCAGGAGCGCCGTTCCGGCGATCACCGACAGCGTCGCGTCGCCGCGGCGTCCGGCGCGCGCGAAGTGGCGGGCCAGCACGTAGCACGCGGCGATCAGGGCGAAGAACGAGACGCTGCCCGCCGCCATGTGGCCGATCGCGTGCCAGGACACCGTCGCCGGCGGGCCCGCGGGGGTGCCGGCGGGGAAGCCGTTGCCCGCGTCCGGCGGGAACAGGCCGGCGGCGATCATGCCGACGCCGTAGACGCCGAGCAGTCGCGGCACCACTTTGCCGGACCCGAAGCGGCCCGCGCCGATCAGGATGAGCACGCCCGCGAGCACGAAGTTGGCGATCTGCAGCCAGCCGAGCGAGCCGGTGCTGAGTGAGCTCAGCGGGTGGCGCGTCAGGTCGAAGCCCTCGCGGGTGGCGGCCTGGACCAGCGAGACGGTCGTCCACAGTGGAGCCGCGACGGCCAGGCAGGTCAGGCGTGCGGACGTCGTGGCGGCGGGGCGGGTGAGGGTGGCGGTCATGACTTGCGGTCCTTTCAGAAGGTGACGCCGGCCTGGGCGGCCGTGGCGTCGTCGAGGAAGTCCTGCTCGATGCGGGGCGAGGCGTGGATGCACATCATCCGCAGTGGCTCGGGGCCGACCGCGCGGAACGCGTGCGCGGTGCCCGCGCCGACGACCACGACGTCGCCCCGGCAGGCCGTCGCCTCGCCGTCGGCGGTGCGGATGAGCGCTTCGCCCGCCAGCACCACCCAGGTCTCGGAGTACGGGTGGACGTGGGCGCTCGGGCCCTGGCCCTCGGTGTTGTGGACGTGGAAGAACGAGACGCCCGAGCCGTAGGGCTCGCCTTCGAACCGAGCGGTGCGGCCGCTGCCGATGCGCAGGTCGTCTTCCTTCGCGATGACCACCATGGGAAAGCTCCTTTCGGGGTGTGGTGGCAATCCTCGGGCCGGGGGCGGTACCGGGGCATCCGTGGTGACCACGGATTCCGCCACGGAGAAGGCGGTGCGGCATACTCCGTGGCATGCCGACGATCTCGCCGCGCGAACGCGAGGTCCTGCTGGCCGTCGCGGACCGGCTGACCAACGCCGAGATCGCCGAGCGGCTCTACGTGTCGGTGCGGACCGTCGAGAGCCACGTGTCCGCGTTGCTGCGCAAGCTCGACGCCCGAGACCGGCGTGAGCTGGCCACGCGAGCCCCGGTTTCGGCGGCCGCGCCGGGGCCGGTGGTCGGCGCGCCGCGGCCGTTGACCAGCTTCGTCGGGCGGACGGCCGAGCGCGACGCCGTGGTGCGGCTGGTGGCCGAAAGCCGGGTGACGACGATCCTCGGGCCGGGCGGCGCCGGGAAGACGCGGCTGGCCGTGGTGGCGACCGAGGCGGCCGGCTTCCCGGCGACCTTCGTCAACCTCGTGCCGAGCCGGCCGGGTTCGGTGCTCGAGTCGGTGGCGGCCGGGCTCGGCGTCGTGCCGCGGCCGCAGCAGCCCTTGGCGGACGCCGTCGCCGGAGCGCTGACCGGCCGGGCGCTGCTGGTGCTGGACAACTGCGAGCACGTGGCCGACGACGTCGCCGCCGTGATCACCGCGCTGACCGCGGCGAACCCGGAGCTGAGCGTGCTGACGACCAGCCGGGAACGGCTCGGCGTGCCCGGCGAGACGGTGCTGCAGCTCGGGCCGCTGGCCGGCGACGCGGTAACGCTGTTCACGGACCGGGCGAAAGCCGTGGACCCGGCGTTCGACGCCGACCCGGCGCAGGTCGCCGAGCTGTGCCGGGCGCTGGGCGGCTCGCCGCTGACGATCGAGCTGGCCGCGGCGCGGGTGGCGTCGCTGGGGATCGACGGGCTGCGAGCCGGCCTGGCCGACGACCCGTTGCGGGTGCTGGCCGCCGGCCGCGGGGAGGCGCGGCACCGGTCGCTGCGGTCGGTGCTGGAGTGGAGCCACCGCCTGCTGACCGAGGAGGAGAAGACGGTGCTGGCCCGGGTGTCCCGGTTCCGGCACGGCTTCGACCTGGACGGCGTGGCGGCGTTGTCCCCGGATCTGTCGGTCGGCGCGGTGTCCGACGTGCTCGGACGGTTGGTGGACAAGTCGCTGGTGACGGCGGCGTCGGGGCGGTGGACCCTCGCCGACGGAGTGGCCGGGTTCGCGCGTGAGCAGCTGGACGAGGTGGTGACGGAGCGGTACCGGGAGTGGGCGGCCCGGCGGGCGCGGGAGCTGGTCGGCCGGTTGGGCGGCGACTGGCGCGACGAGTTCGACCGGCTGGCCGATGACTTGCGGGCGTGTGCGGGAGCGGACCACGATTTGGCTGTCGATTTGGCGCGGCTGGCTTACGCGCGGGGGTTCGTGGCGGAAGCGGCGGTTCATTGGCGCACGGCGGCAAACTCGGCCCCGACGGCGGCGGTCGCGGCCGAGGATCTGGCGCGGGCGGGTAGTTGCGCGCATCTGCTCAGCCACGCGCGGGATCACTACGAGGTGCTGCTGGAGGCAGCCGAGCGCGCGGCCGGCGATTCCGCGAGCCGGGCGACCTGCCTCGCCTCCGCCGTCGTCCTCGCCGAACGGTTCCGGGGTGCCGGCTTCATCACCGATCCCGTCCCCGATGCCGACCTCGACCGCATGCTCGCCGAAGCCACCGCCCTCGCCGCCGGCCACCCCGGCGCCCAAGCGCATGTCGCCGTTGCCAACGCCTGGCGGTCCGGCCCCGGCCCGCAAACCGTCACCATCGAAGCGGCCGATCTCGCCGTCGCCGCCGCGGCCCGGGATCCCCTGCTGCTCAGCGCCGCGCTCGATGCCCGGTGCACCGCCCAAGCCCTCGCCCGCCGGCCGGATCTGGCGCACCGCACCACCCGGGAACGCCTCGACCTCGTCACCGCCGCCGATCGCACCGATCCGCGCGCGGCTCTCGAAGTGCTCGACGCCTTCCGGTCCGCGATCACCTACGCCATCGCGACCGGCGCGCTCGCCGACGCGGCCCGGGTGAGCCGGCGCGCGGCCGGCGATCCGGCGCTGGCCGGCCACCCCTACTGGGGCGCCGGCGGTCTCGTCACCACCCTCGCGCTGACCGGCCGCTTCGCCGAAGCCCGCGAACTCGCCGAACGGATGTGGCAAGCCACCGACGGCACGCCGCGCAACGCCACCCTCGGCGTCCCGTTGCTGGCCGCGGCGCTGGCCGCCGGCCTGTCCGGCGACGAGTCCGACGGAAATCGCTGGCGGACGCGCGCCGCCGCCGTCGCGGGGGTGGCCACGCCCGCCGGGTCCGCCAACCTCGCACCGCTGGACGCCTTCGTGCGCGCCCGGGTCGCCTTGCACACCGGGACCGGTCTCGCCGACGTGTTCCCCGACGTCAGCGCGGACTTCGCCCCCGGTCGCTTCGACGGGTACGCCGCCGGTCTGGCCGCCGAACTCGCCGTCGTCCTCGACCGGCCGGATGCCGACCGGCACCTCGTCCGCGCCGAACGCCACGCGGAACACAACCGCTGGACGGCAGCGGTCCTGACCCGCGCCCGGGCCCGTCGCACCGGGGACGCCGGGCTGTTCGAGGAGGCCGCGAACCAGTTCGCCGCCCTTGGCGCCGAGTTCGAAGCGAAGGCGAGCGTATCGCCCACCGGAACGAGCTATCCGAGATAACACGGTCAAGTGTTACGATGACCGCGAATTTGTTCCCGTCAGCGAAACGATTGAGGACCACGAGCTTGGCCGTCAACAGTACCGCCGGGCGCAAGCCCGCCACGCCGTCGGACAACGCCGGCACCGAGGCCGCCGCCCGGGTGGCCGACGTGCTGCTGCTCTTCACCGGTGGCCCCCGGTACCTGGGCGTCAGCACGATCAGCCGGGAACTCGACCTGTCCAAGGCCGTCGTCTACCGGATCCTGCAGTCGCTCGTTTCGCGCGAGGTGCTGGCCACCGACCCCGGCGTCGCCGGTTACCGGCTCGGGCCCGCGGCCGTGGCGCTGGGGGCGAGCGCCCTGCGGCGGTTCGACGCCCGCGTCGCCGCCACGCCCGTCCTGCGCCGGCTGCGGGAGGAGACCGGGGAGACCACGACCCTGTCCGGCCTGGTCGGCGACGAACGCGTGTACCTCGACCAGTTCGAGAGCCCGCGCGAGATCAAGATGACCGTCGAGCTCGGCCGCCGGTTCCCGCTGCACGCCGGTTCGTCCGGCAAGGTGATCCTCGCGTCGCTGCCCGAAGACCGCCGGGAAGCCGTGCTGCACCGGGAACTCCCCGCCCTCACCGAGCACACGATCACCACCGCCGAACGGCTGCGCGAGGCCCTCGCCGAGGTGGCCCGCGACGGCGTCGCCGTGTCGCTCGGGGAACGGCAGCCCGGCGCGGGGTCCGTCGCCGCTCCCCTGTTCGGGCCGGACGGTGACGTGCACGGCTCGATCAGCATCTGCGGTCCGCAGTACCGCTTCACGCCCGAGGCCGTCGGCCGCTACCGCGATCTCGTGCGCGAGGCCGCGGCCGAGATCCGGCAGAGCTGGGCCTGGCTACAGGAGCCGGGCGGCCGGTGAGGCACCGGCCGCCCGGGCTTCACTTGCCGCGCTTGAGGTAGCGGCCCACCGGGTCGCCGGTGATCTTGCCGTCGGCGAACACGTGGTGGCCGCGCACGAACGTGTCGGTCACCTTCGCCGTCATGTCGAAGCCCTCGAACGGCGTGTACTCCTGCGTCGACTCCGACTCCGCCGCCCGCACGGTCCACCGGACGTCCGGGTCGACCAGCGCGAAGTCGGCGTCGAAGCCCTCGGCGATCGTGCCCTTCTTGAGCAACCCGTAGCGGCGGGCCGGGTTCTGCGATGTCAGCTGCGCGATCCGCTGCAGCGACAGCCCGCGCTTCGTGCCCTCGCCGACCAGCCCGGGCAGCAGGTACTCGGCACCCCCGAAGCCGGACTTCGCCAGGAAGACGTCGTCGCGATCCGAGCCGAACTTCAGCTCGTCGCGGCAGCACGCGTGGTCGCTGACCACCCAGTCGACCTCACCGGCGAGCACGTGCCGCCAGAGCGCCTCGACGTCGTCGCGCTCGCGCAGCGGCGGGTTGACCTTGCCGCCGATGCCCGACGCTGTGTCCACATCGGCCAGCAGGTGCCCGATCGTCACCTCGCGCCGGAAGTCGATGTGCGGGAACGCCTTCGCCATCGTCAACGCGGCCGACAGCGCCTTCTCCGACGACAGGTGCAGCAGGTTGATGTTCGGCAGCCCGGTCTCGTGCGCCAGGTAGGACGCGATGGTGACGGCCAGGCCTTCGGAGTGCGGCGGCCGCGACGCGCTGTAGGCCCGCAGGCCGGACAGCGAGCCGTCCTGCTCGACCAGTTTCGTGTACGCCGTCATGATTTCCGCCGTCTCACAGTGCAGCGAGAGCGACAGGTGCGGCGCGTACTCGGTCAGGATCTCGCGCGCCTGCTGGACCCCGCGCATGACGAACTCGAAGTGCGCGATGTCGTAGCGCTCGTCCGGCGGGATCATCAGGAAGTCGCTCTGGCTGGTCGAGCGCCCGTGCAGGCCGTGACTGCCGTAGAACATGAAGATCTTGAACGACGTGACGCCGAATTCCTCGACCAGGTAAGGGATCTCGGAGATGTGCTGCGAGCTCATCGGCGCGAGGTGGAAGGCGTAGTCGACGTAGGCGTTGCCCTCCGACGCGCTGAGCACCTCCGGGAAGAAATCGCGGTAGCTGCCGCCCTTGTTCAGGTAGTACTGGCCGGTCCGCATGTACGTCAGCGACGTCGTGACGCCGCCCTGGGCGCTCGCGCGGCTTTCGGTCCGGGTGTCGGTGGCCAGCTCGTTGTAGATGCCCCAGTGCTGGTGCGCGTCGACCACGCCGGGGAAGGCGAGCAGGCCGCGGCCGTCGACGACCTGCGCGACGTCGTCGGCCGGCAGGTTCGGCGCCACGCGCGTGATCGTGCCGTCGTTGACGGCGATGTCCAGCAGTTCCGGCTCGGATCCGTCGGCGTCGTCGGGCCGGACGACCCGGACGTTCTTCACGAGCAGTTCCGTCGTTGCCATTTCTCTCCTCAGCTTGCGGTGTTCGAGTTCAGGCGCCGGGCGACGTCGCCGGCGGCCAGGTAGGCCAGCCCGAAGGCGGGCAGGAGTCCGTTGCCGGGCAGGTAGCCGGCGGCGCCGTGGCCGGAGATGCTCGCCGCGGCGCCACCGGCGGCGTACAGCCCGGGGATCGGGCGGTCGTCGTGGTCGACGACGGCGGCGTGCTCGTCGACCAGCAGGCCACCTTGGGTGTGGAACAGCGCGGGCACCACGCGTACCGCGGCGAGCCGGCCGGAGAGCGCGCGTTCCCAGTGGGTGCGGCCGTGTTCGTCGGCTTGTGAGCCGCGCGCGATCGCCTGGGTGGTGGCGAGTTCGGCTTCGAGGGCGGCCGCCGGGAGGCCGGTGGCGGCCGCGAGCCCGGCGGCGTCGTCGGCCCAGACCAGTGCACCGGCCGACACGACGTCCCGGAAGTCCTGGAACGGCTGGCACTGCTCGAAGATCGTCTCGTCGAGGACGATCCAGCCGGTCGAACCGGGCCGCGCGGCCAGCTCGGCGGCGTACTCGGAGTAGCCGCGGGTCTCGTTGCCGAAGCGGCGGCCTTCGAGGTCGACGAGGAACGCGCCGTGGATGATCGTCGCCCAGCCGACGAGCGTGCCGGCGCTCGCGGACACCGCGCCGTGGCCTTGGTAGGCGTCGAGGAACCCGGTGGCGGCGCCGAGTTTCTCGCCGATGCGCAACGCGTCACCAAGTGACTGGTCACTCCCCTGGTACAGCGCCTGGGAGATTTCCGGCAGGTGCTTCGCGACCAGGTCGGCGTCGGCGCCGAAACCGTTGGTGGCCAGCAGGACCGCGCGAGTGGGGATCTCTTCCTCGGTGCCGTCGGGGTACCGGACCACGGCCGCGCGCACACCGTCCACAGTGTCCTCTTCGGACAACACGTCGATCAGCCGGGCGGGCGCGAGCAGCTCGATGTTCTCGTGCTCGGCCACGCGCCGGGCGAGGTGGTCGACGACGCCGGAGCCGTGCCGGCCCGGGATCGTGTGGCACCGGAGCACGGAGTGGCCGGGGTAGTTGAAGTCGGTGACCAGCGACAACGGCAGCCCGGCCGAGTCCGCGAGCCACTCGACGAGCGGCGCGCTGACCTCGGCCAGGGTGCGGGCCAGGCGCGGGTCGGCCTGCCCCCGCGTCTTGGCCATGATGTCGGCGACGAACCGCTCGGGCGAGTCGTCGACGCCCTCGTCGCGCTGCCAGCGGGAGCCGGCGCCGGGGAACATCGCCGTGGACATCGACGTGTTGTTGCCGCGCCGGAAGTGCTCGCTCGCCTCGACGACCAGGACGCTCAGTCCCAGTTCGGCCGCGCGCAGGGCACCGGCGAGCCCGCCGCCCGCACCGGCGACGACCAGATCGGGTCCGTCGGTCACCGCTCCTCCACAGCCAGCAGCCGCAAGGCCAGTTCGGTCGGGTCGACGATGCGCGCGGGCAGGTCGGCGGGCTCGACGTCGACGGCCGAGCAGCCGTTGAGCACCGCCGTGGCACCCGACGCGGCCAGCTCGCCGACGGCCGTGCCCAGCGCCGCGTTCCAGGTCTCCGTCTCGGCGATCGCGGAGAACGGCAGGTCCAGCACGCGGACGCCGACGAAGTACTCGGTCAGCCGGTAGGCGGCGATGCGCTTGGCGAACTCCTCGGCGATGGCGTCGTTGCGCACGACCGCGCCGAACCGGACACCTTTCGCGGCGAGGTAGCCGGCCGAGAGCTTGAGCAGGCCGTGCACCGGCAACGAAGGTTCGGCGACGGCGTCGGGGACGGACGGGTCCAGCACGCAGTCCGGGAAGGCCAGGTCCCAGCCGTCACCGGCGGCGGCGAGGGCTGCGGCGACCTCGCGCTCGGACGCGCGCACGGACTCGCCGGTGTCAAGGGTCTTCGGGGCGGCCGGGCCGACATCGCGCAGTGCGATGGTCAAGCCGGGCGGGGCGAGCCGGTCGTAGCGCTCCTGCCGCCGCCGGATTTCCTCGGGCGGCAGGTGGATGGGCGTCACCGCGAGGGCACGCATCAGTTCGGCTCCTTCTCTTCGGTTCCGGCCAGCTCGCGCAGCGCGGCGCCGACGCGGGGCAGGCTCGCCAGGTCGCGGGCCAGCGCCGCGGCGCGGTCCACGAACGGCTTGGGCAGCCACTTCCCGAGCAGGCCGGCCACGTCCGGCTCGGTCAGCGGGTGGTGGTCGGCGTCGCCGACCGGGTTGGGTACCTCGCGGACCAGCGACGTGCCGTCGTCGAACGCGATCGTCACGCGGGCCGCGCGCTCGGCCGGCAGGCGCGTCGTGAGGTCCGGGGCCTCGACCAGCCGTACGCGGCTCGCCAGCGCCCGCACACCGGCGTCGTCGAGCGGGCTCTCCGGGCCGATCTCGCCGGACCGGGCGGCGGTCGCCACCACGAACGGTGTCGAGAACATCGCCGAGAGCCGGTTGGACCAGTCCACGGAGGACAGTCCGGCGCCCAGGACGTGGCTCTCCACCAGGATGGTCGTGATGCCCTCGGCCCGGAACCCCGGGTGGGACCGGAGCTCGAGGACCGCGTCGGCGGCCGGGTGGGTGAAGGAGCAGGACGCGTGCCGCTTGAAGTAGCCGCGCGTGATGTCCCAGCGGGTGCCCAGCTCCGCGGTCAGCTGCCCGGCGTCCAGCGAACCCAGCAGCGTGCCGAGGGAGAGCGCGGCCGTGCCGGTGTTGCGGGCCATCCCGGCCGCCGCCATCCGGGCGGCGGCCAGTCCCGACGTCGCCGACGCGCCCAGCCACGCGTTGCGCACCGGGTTGCCCTGGGTCGCCGAGTCGAAGTGCCCCGCGATCACCAGGCCGGCCGCGGTGTCGATGGCGGCCGCGGTCGCCCCGGGCGGGAGACCCAGCAGCCGCGCGCAGCCCGCCGCCGCGCCGGGGACGCCCCAGCTGCCGTGCGGGTGCGCGCCCGGACGCAGGGTGGTCGCGCGGCCGAACCGCGCCGCGACCTCGTAGGCGGCCAGCAGCGCCGCCGCGGTGTCCGCACCCGTGCTGTCCAGCTCGGCGGCCAGCGCCAGCACCGCCGGGAAGCCGTGCGCGGCGGGGTGGCCCTTGGCGTACTTGTGGCCCTCGTCCAGCTCCAGCGAAACCAGAGCGACGCCGTTGAGCCACGCCGCCGCGTCGGTCGTCACGCAGCGCCCGCCACCGATCAGCGGCGCCGGACCGGCGGGCGCGCGCCAGGCCTCGGCCAGGGAACGCTGCTCCGGCAGCGAAGCACCCAAAGCCGTGACGCCGACGACGTCGAACAGCACGAGGGAAAGCCGGTCCGCCACCCCGTCCGGGACGTCCAGTTCGGCCACCCAGGCACCGAGGTCCGCGGTAGCGGCTTGTTCGCGGTTCACAGTCCCAAGTACGCCTTCCTGACGCGCTGGTCGCCGGCGAGCTCGGCGCCCGTGCCCTGCAGGACCGTCGACCCGCTCTCCAGCACGTACGCCCGGTCGGCGATGGCCAGCGCCTGTTTCGCGTTCTGCTCGACCAGCAGCACCGCCACGCCGTTGTCCCGGATGCGCTGGACCGCTTCCAGCACCGTCCAGGTCAGTTTCGGCGAAAGCCCGGTCGACGGCTCGTCGAGCATCAGCAGCCGCGGCCCGGCCATCAGCGCGCGGGCGATGGCGAGCATCTGCTGCTGGCCGCCGCTGAACGTCTGGGCGAGCTGGCCCCGGCGCTCGGCGAGCACCGGGAACAGCGCGTAGACCTCGTCCAAGGACGCCGCGGCCTGCGTGGGCGTGCGGGTCCACGCGCCCATCCGCAGGTTCTCCTCGACCGTGAGCGTGCCGAACAGCGCCCGGTCCTCGGGGACGTGCACCAAGCCGTCGCGCACCAGCTGGTCCGGGCGGCGGCCGGCGGTCGGCGTGCCGTCCAGGGTGACGCGGCCCGACGACGGCTTGAGCTGGCCGCAGATGCTGCGCAGCGTCGTGGTCTTGCCGGCCCCGTTGGCGCCGACCAGCGCGACGATCTCGCCGGCGTCGAGGTGCAGGTCGACGTCGTGCAGGATCCGCATCCGCCCGTACCCGGCGCACACCTTCTCAAGCGTCAGCATGGGTCGGCTCCTCACCGAGGTAGGCGTCGATGACCCGCGGGTCGCTGGTCACCTCGGCGGGGGCGCCGACGGCCAGGACGCGGCCCTGGTCGAGCACGAGGACGCGGTCGGCCAGCCGCATCACGGCGGCCATGATGTGCTCGATGAACACCAGCGTGACGCCCTCCTGCTCGCGCAGCGTGGCGAGCAGGTCGAGCACCGGTTCGCGCTCGGCCGGGACGAGCCCGGCCAGCACCTCGTCGAGCAGCAGCACCTTGGGCCGGGTGGCCAGCGCGCGGGCCAGTTCCAGGCGCTTGAGCCCGGCGGTCGGCAGGTCGGTCGCGGTGCGGTGGGCCCACGGTCCGAGGCCGACGCGCTCGACGACGTCGAGCGCGTGTTCACGCAGCTTCTTCGCGCTCAGGCGGTGGTGCTGGGCGGCGAGGCTGACGTTCTGCGCCACCGTCATGCTCGCGAACGGCCGCATCAGCTGGAACGTGCGGACCATGCCGGCCCGCGCGATGCGGTCGGGCGCGCGCCCGGTGACGTCGTCGCCCGCCAGCCGCACGCGGCCGGTGTCCGGGTTCAGCGCGCCGGAGATGACGTTGAACAGCGTGGTCTTGCCCGCGCCGTTGGGCCCGATCACGCCGAGGATCTCCCCCTCCGCGACCGACAAGTCCACATCGGACAGTGCGTGCACACCGCGGAACGCCTTCCCGACGCCGCTCACCTCGACGATGCTCATCGACGCCTCCTCGCGGCGAGGGTTCCGACGATTCCCTTGGGCAGCAACCGCACGATCAGGATCACCAGGACCGCGTACAGCACGACGTCGAGTCCGCTGCGCCCCTGCAGGAAGCTCAAGAACTCCGGTGGGGTGCGCAGGAGGGTCGCCGTGACGTCGGTGAGCGAGCCGATGATGATCGCGCCGACCACCGGGCCCCAGACCGTGCCGATGCCGCCGATGACCACGGGCACGATGGCCTGGATCGAGATGGCCGAGCCGAACCCGAGGTCGGGGTTCACGAACAGGTAGTACTGCGTGTAGAAGGCGCCCGCGACGGCGGTGATGGCCGCGGACAGCGCGACCGTCAAGAGCTTGTGCCGCAGCACGGGCGCGCCCAGGGACGCGGCCGCCAGCTCGTCGTCGCGGATCGCCGTGACGTACCGGCCGGCGCGGGAGTGCAGGAAGACGATGCTGATCGCGACCGCCGCCCCGGCCAGGGCGAGGGCCACCCAGAAGTACGCGGGCGAGTCGGCCGGGAACTGGATCAGCCACAGCGAGGAGTCCTGGATCAGCGGAACGCTGAAGCCGATGGACTTGTTGGCGAACGCGCTGCTCGTGACGATCAGCCTCAGCATCTCCGCGAAGGCGAACGTCGCCAGCGCGAAGTACGCGCCTTGCAGCTTGTAGCGGAAGGAAAAGTAGCCGATGACCACGGCGACCGCGGCGGCCACCGCCATCCCGGCCAGCATCCCGATCCACGGCGACACGTTGTGCTTCACCAGCAGGTACGCACTGGTGTAGGCGCCGAGACCGAAGTAGGCGGCGTGGCCGAAGCTGAACATCCCGCCGAAGCCGCTCATGATGTTCCAGCCGACGGCCATCAGCAGGAAGATCAGGATCCGGACGGCGACCGCGCCTTGGGCGGCGGGCAGGATCAGCGGCAGCGGGATCGCGACCAGCACGAGAATCGCGAGGATCGCGAGCTGCTTGTTCTGCGGGCGCAGCGGCGGCGCCTTGACGGCCTCCGCGGAACCCGCGGGCGCCTCGATCGTGATGTTCATGCACGCCTCCCGAACAGGCCCTGCGGGCGGAGGAACAGCACCAGCACGAACACCACGAACACGCCGAGCAGGGAACTCTGGCCACCGAGGTAGATCGTGGTGAGCTGCTCGACCAGCCCGATCAGCAGGCCGCCGACCAGCGCGCCGACGACGTTGCCCATGCCGCCGAGCACCACGACCACGAACGCCGTGATGTTGAACTGCTCCCCCAGCGTCGGGGTCACCGTGACGAGCGGGCCGGCGAGGACCGCGGCGGCCCCGGCGCACGCCGTGCCGATGGCGAAGGTCAGCGTGTGCATGCGGCGGACGTTGATGCCGACCAGCGACGCACCCGGCGCGTTCGCGGCGACCGCGCGGATCGCCGTGCCGAGCCTGGTGCGCCGCAGCAGCCAGTACAGGAGGCCGCCGAGCACGATGGCGCCGAGGAACGCGTACAGCCGCGAGCCCGCGACCACCGCGCCCAGCAACGGGAACTGGAAGTCGCCGGGCAGGTCGATGGTCTTGGGCTCGGCGCCGAAGAACATCAGCAGCCCGTTCTCCAAGAGCAAGGACAAACCCAGGGTGATGAGCAGCTGGTTTTCCAGCGACCCGCCGCCGGCGCCCGACAGCAGTCCACGGTGGACGGCCGCGCCGAGCAGGAACAGCGCGGGGACCGCGATGACGAGCGTCAGGTACGGGTGGAGCCCGGTCGCCTGGATCATGCCGAACGACAGGAACATCGCCACCGTGAGGAACGCGCCATGCGCGAAGTTGACGATGTCGAGCACGCCGAAGATCAGCGTCAGGCCCATCGCGATCAGGCCGTAGAGCCCGCCGGTCAGGATGCCGGTGACGACCGACTGCCAGACCACCAGGCCGCTGCCGGACTGCACCAGCGCGAGCACGATCGCGACGACGAGGACGGCGGCCACGATGCCCGCGCGGCTCAGGAACCCCTTGTCCGCCCGGGCTTTCCGGTCGGGCGGGGCGGTTTCGGGGACGACGGGCGCCCCGGTGTCGAGTTCGGTCATGGTCGCCACGCCACCCTGTAGTCGGGCCGGGATTCGGCTTTTTCGGGGGGATACACCTGCTGGACCCGCCCGTCCCGGACCTGCATCAGCACCGGGAAGGCGTTGCGGTTGTCGCCGTTCGGGGCGAACTGGATCTGCCCGCGTCCGACGGTCAACGGGGACACCTGCGCGGCGGCGATCGCGTCGCGCACCTTCTCCGGGTCGGTGCTCGCGGCCTGTTCGACGCCGTGCGCGATCACCTGGACCGCGTCGTAGGACAGGACCGCGCCGGTGCGCATCGGGTCGCCGTAGAGCTGCTGGTACTTCGCGCGCAGCGCCACGGTCGCGGGGTTGGTCGCGTCGTAGTGGTAGTTGGTGCTGAAGTAGAGGTTGCCGACGGCGGCCGCGTCGGTGACGAACTTCGGCTGGTCGTACGCGCCGTTCGAGACGCCCCAGACCGCGCTGAGGTCCGGCTTGACCGAAGCGATCGCCTTGGCCGCCAGCAGGCTGTCGCGGTAGTAGCCGGCGACCGCCAGCACGTCCGCGCCGGCCGCCTTGACCTGCGTGACCTGGGCGGTCAGGTCGCTGACGGTGGTGGCGTCGTAGCTGATGTTCGGGCCGACCTCGATGCCGAGCTGCTTGGCCGCCGCGGTGAAGGCGTCGGCGGCGCCGCTGCCGAAGTCGCTCTGCTCGTGCAGGAACGCGACCTTCCGGACCGGCTTCCCGGCCTGTTCGGACACCGCCTTCAGGTACTGGGCGGCGGCCGTCGCGATCGCCTTGCTGCCCGGCTGCACGCGGAAGGAGTACTTGTAGCCGTGGGAAAAGATCGCGTCGGACGCGGTCACGTCCATCACGAACGGGACCCGGTTGCGCTCGGCCACGACGGCGACGTTGGTGGACACCGCGCTCTGGTACGTGCCGACCAGGCTGACCGCGCCGGCCGAGATCAGCCGCTGGGCCTCGCTCTGCCCGATGTCGGCCTTGCCCTGCGTGTCCCCCGTGACCAGCTCGACCTTGCGGCCGCCGAGCGACTTGATGCCACCGGCCGCGTTGATCGCGTCGACAGCCAGCTGCGCGCCACGGCGCATCTGCAGGCCGTCGACCGCGTTCGAGCCGCTGACCGGGTGCAGTGCCCCGATCTTGACCGGGCCCTCGTCCCGCCCCGCGGCGGCGCCCCCGGCCCCCATCGGGGCCGATCCCCCGCACCCGGTCACGAGCAGGGCCACCGCCCCGAGTCCCGCGACGAGCTTTCGTGCGGACATGTCACCTCTTCCCACTGGAAGGGCTGTCGTTCCGCTTAGCGAAACGCCAGGTTTGTTACCGGTCATCGTGACACCCGGGCCGACGTCGGGTCAACATCTGCGCATAACTTGACGGACACGTGCGATCAGTGCGAACTTGGGAAACACGGAGAGACATCACTACGAAACATGACGTTCGCAAGTGTTCCCCCCGGCGAAACGGTACGGAACTTCCGGTCGCCGGATGAGAAAGGCAGGTACGCCCCATGACGGGCGCTTTGTCCGGGATCCGGGTGCTCGACACCGCGACCCTGTTCGCCGGCCCGCTGGCCGCGACCCTGCTGGGCGACTACGGCGCCGAGGTGATCAAGATCGAGCACCCCAACGGCGACCCCGTCCGCAGCCACGGCGCCCAACGCGACGGCGTCGGCCTCTGGTGGAAGATGCTCGGCCGCGGCAAGAAGGCGATCACCCTCTACCTCGGCTCCCCCGAGGGCCAGGAAATCTTCAAGAACCTGGTTGCTGATGCCGACGTCGTCGTCGAGAACTTCCGCCCGGGCACCCTCGAACGCTGGGGCCTGGGATACGACGTCCTCCGGGAAATCAACCCCGGACTGGTGCTCACCCGCGTCACCGGGTTCGGCCAGATCGGCCCGTACGCCAAGCGCCCCGGCTTCGGCACGCTCGCCGAGGCGATGAGCGGGTTCGCCGCGATCACCGGCGAACCCGACGGCCCGCCGACGCTGCCGCCGTTCGGCCTCGCCGACGGGATCGCCGCGCTGACCACGGCCTACGCCGTGATGACCGCGCTGCGGGCCCGCGAGCAGACCGGGCGCGGACAGGTCGTCGACCTGGCCATCATCGAGCCGATCCTGACGCTGCTCGGGCCGCAGATCATCGCCTACGACCAGCTCGGCACGCTACAGCCGCGCACCGGGAACCGGTCCACGAACAACGCGCCGCGCAACACCTACCGCACCCGCGACGGCAGCTGGGTCGCCATCTCCACCAGCGCCCAGTCCATCGCCGAACGCGTGATGCGGCTGGTCGGCCGCCCCGAGCTGATCGACGAGCCGTGGTTCGCCAGCGGTGCCGAGCGCGCGCAGCACGCCGACCTGCTCGACGACGCCGTCGGCTCGTGGATCGCCGACCGCGACCGCGACGACGTCGTGAAGGCGTTCGAGGAGGCCCAGGCCGCCGTCGCGCCGATCTACACCGCCGCCGACGTCATGACCGACCCGCAGTTCGCCGCCCTCGACAGCATCACGACCGTCGACGACGAGGAACTGGGACCGGTGAAGATGCAGAACGTGCTGTTCCGGCTGTCCGAGACGCCCGGGAAGATCACGTCGGCCGGCGCGCCGCTCGGCGCGCACACCGCCGAGGTGCTCGGCCGCCTCGGCCTCGGCGAGCCGGAACTCGCCGCCCTGCGCGACAAAGGCGTGATCAAGTGAGCACCGTCCTGCGCAGCTGGCTCTACGTGCCCGCCGACCGGCCGGACCGGATCAAGAAGGCACTCGACGGCCCGGCCGACGCCGTGATCATCGACCTCGAAGACGCCGTCGCCGCGGCGGCGAAAGACGAGGCCCGGCGCAACGCACTGTCCGCTTTGGACGAAGGCGCGAAGGCCTTCGTCCGGATCAACGCGCCCGGCACCGAGGCCGGTGAGGCCGACATCAAGGCCCTGACCGGGGCCGTGGGCGTCCGGGTGCCGAAGTGTGAGGACCCGGGCGAGGTGCGGCGGGTCGCCGACGCGCTCGGCGTGCCGGTGTACCCGGTGCTGGAATCCGCGCTGGGGGTGGAAAACGCCCTCGCGATCGCCACCGCACACCCGCTCGTCGCCGGGATCTCCCTCGGCGAGGCCGACCTCGCCGCGGACCTGCGGGTCGCCGGCGGCGACGCGCTGACCTGGCCGCGTTCGCGGGTGGTCGTGGCCGCGCGGGCGGCCGGGCTGCCGAGCCCGGTGCAGAGCGTCTGGACCGCGGTGCGCGACCTAGACGGCCTGCGCGCCAGCACCGAAGCCGGCCGGGCGGCCGGGTTCTTCGGCCGGTCGGTGATCCACCCCGCCCAGATTCCCGTGGTGCACGAGGTTTGCGCCCCCGATCCCGCGGAAACCGCCTGGGCGAGCGACCTGCTCGACCACCTGGAAACCACCGGGTCGGCGGCCTGGATCGACCACCACGGACAGTTCGTCGACGCCGCGATCGTGGCCCGCGCCCGCTGGGTGCTCGCGCTCGCGGCAGAAAAGGAAGGCCAGCACTCATGACACGTCCCCAGGACCGGTTGCTGTCGGCGATCGCCGGCGGGGTCCGGCTGATCGAGCTCGGGCAGCCGTTCTTCACCGGCATGCCCTGCTCGCCGAACCACCCCGGGTTCCGGATGACCCTGATCCGCCGCCACGGCGACATGCGCCGCCCGGACGGCGGGTCGGCCGCCAACGAGATCATCGTGACCGGCGGGCACGTGGGCACCCACATCGACGCGCTTTCGCACGTCAGCCACGACGGCAAGCTGCACGGTGACGTCGACGCCGCCGAGGCCCAGCAGGGTGGCGTGTTCCGCACGCACGGCGCGGAAAACCTGCCCGGCCTGCTGCGGCGGGCGGTGCTGCTGGACGTGGCCGCGGTGCACGGCGTCGACACCCTGGAACCGGGCTACGGCGTCACGGCCGACGACCTGGACGCGGCGGCGAAGCGGGCCGGCGCCGAGCCCGGGCGCGGGGACGTCGCGTTGATCCGCACCGGCTGGGCACGCAACTTCGACGACGCTGTTTCCTACATGGGCAAGGAAACCGGCGTCCCAGGCGCCACGGAGTCGGCGGCGGAGTGGCTGGCGGCCCGCGAAGTCGTCGCGACCGGCGCGGACACCACGGCCTACGAGCAGATCCCGGCCGGCGCCGGGCACGCCGTGCTGCCGGTGCACCGGATCCTGCTGGTGGAGTCGGGGATCTTCATCATGGAGCACCTGAACCTGGAAGCCGTCGCGGCCGAAGGCGTCCACGAGTTCGCGTTCGTGCTGGCGCCGCTGCGGATCGTCGGCGGGACCGGCTCGCCCGTGCGTCCCCTCGCGGCGGTGAGCGCATGACCGCGACGATCGTGCAGCAGCTGGCCGCGTTCGCCACGTCGGTGCGGGCGAAGGGCTTGCCGCCGCAGCTGCGGGACGACGCCGCCCGGCGCGTCCTCGACGTGCTCGGCAACAGCCTGGCCGCCACCGCCGAAAAGCCGGCCGCGGCCGTCGGCGCGCTGGTGCGCGAGTGGGGTGGCGAAGGCCGGGCGACGGCGATCGGCACCGGCGACCGGCTGCCCGAGCCGAGCGCGGCCCTGCTCAACGGCACCCTCGCGCACTCGCTCGACTTCGACGACACGCACCTGCCATCGGTGCTGCACCCGTCGGCGTCGGTGGTCCCGGCCGCGCTGGCGGTGGCGGAAGCCCGCGGCGCGACCGGCGCTCAGCTCCTGGACGCGATCGGTGTCGGCGTCGAGATCACCGTGCGGCTCGGCATGGCGGGCTACGACGAGGAACTCGGCAACTCGGTGTTCTTCGAACGCGGCCTGCACGCGACGGCGATCTGCGGCGCGCTCGGCGCGGCGGCCGCCGCCGCAATGCTGTCCGATGTGGACGAATTCGGGATCGCCGACGCGCTCGGCATCGCGGCCAGCATGGGCTCCGGACTCCTCGAAGCCAACCGCACCGGCGGCACGGTCAAGCGCGTCCACTGCGGCTGGGCGGCGCACGCCGCGGTGACGGCGGCGGGCATGGCACGCCACGGCATCACCGGCCCGCCCACGGTGCTGGAGGGCCGGTTCGGGCTGCTTCAGGCGTTCTGCGGCGACCAGTCCGATGTGGACGCGATCGTCGACGGCCTCGGCGAGCGCTGGGAACTGCCCGGGATCTTCTTCAAGCCCTACCCCTGCAACCACTTCACCCACGCGGGCATCGACGCGGCCCGGCGGCTGCGGGCACAGGGCGTCGACCCGGCGGAGATCGAACACCTCGAGCTGGGGGCGCCGACGGCGGTGCTGCGCACGATCGGCGAGCCGCGCGAGTCGAAGATCCGGCCGCAGTCGGGTTACCACGCGGCGTTTTCCGGGCCGTACACCGTGGCGGCCGGACTGCTGGGCGGCGGTGGCCTCGGCGTCTTCCACGACGACTTCACCGACGAAGCCGCCGCGGACCCCGCGCGGCTGGCGTTGGCGGCCAAGGTGCACTGCGTCCCGGACGCCCGGTGCGACGAGATCTTCCCGCACCAGTTCCCGGCGGTCCTGCGGGTGCGGCTGCGGGACGGCCGTGAGCTGGAGGAGCGCGTCGACGCGAACCGCGGCGGGCCGGAGAACCCGCTGTCGGCGGACGAACTGGCGACGAAGTTCCGCCTGAACGCGGCGCGGGTGCTGCCGGCGGACGTCAGCACGCGGATCACGGAGCTGACCTACGGACTCGCGGAGCTGGGTGACCTCACCGAGCTGACCAGGCTGCTCCGCACCTGACCCCGGCGGCCCCGGCGTGCTGAAGGGCACCTTCCTCGCATGTGACGAGCGGAAGGTGCCCTTCAGCGCAGCAGACGGGGAAACAGGTCGCGGACGCCGCGGCGGAAGTCGTCCAGCGCCTCGGCGGTGTCCGAGAGGTGGCGCAGCAGAGCTTGCTGGAACAGCCCGTCGAACAGCGCGTACGCCTCCGACGGCGAGCAGTTCGGCGACGCGCCCGCGAGTTCGGCGTACGCCGAGACGTTGCGCCAGATCATGTCCTGCAGGCCCTCGTCGATTTCGGCGACGTCGGCGCGGAACGCCTCCTCGAACATCGACTGCGTGCGCAGGTCGTACCAGAGCCGGTGCATGAGCGGGGCTTCTTCGAGCGCCGCCGCCAGCCCGTCCGCGCAGGCCGCGGCGAGGTCCTCAGGTGTGTCGGCGGCCCCGACGCCGCCCTCGTACCGCTGCACGCACGCTTCCTTGTAACGGCGCACGCAGTAGGTGATCAGCTCGACCTTGTCGGCGAAGTAGTAGTGCAGCAGGCCGTGCGAGAACTTCGTGTGCTCGGCGATCGTGCGCAGGCTCGTGCGGGCGTAGCCGAGGTCGGCCAGGGCTAGCAACGCCGCGTCGGCCAGTTCCCGGCGGCGGTCCTCGAACTTGTCGACTCGGCGCCTCACGGCGGCTGCGCTGGTCACCGGCCGAACATACCATCGAGCACTTCTCTGACCAATCGTCCAAGAAAATCTTGACATTCGTCCAAACGGCGGCCAAGGTCGTCACCAGCCGCCGCGCAGTCGGGAAGGGACGACGATGTCTCTGTACTTCTACCTGGAAAAAGGCGCCTCCCTGGACCCCGGGGCGCCCTGCCTCACCCTCGACGGGGTCTCCCGCTCCTACGGCGAAGTGGTCGAGCTCGCCGAAGCCGTCGCCCGCGCCCTGCGCCGATCGGGGGTCGCGCCCGGCGACAAGGTCGGCATCCTCTCGGCCAACGACCCGACCGCGTTCACCTGCGTCTTCGGCATCTCCCGGGCCGGCGCGGTCTGGTGCCCGATCAACCCGCGCAACGCCGCCGGCGAGAACGCCGAGCTCCTCGACCTGTTCGACTGCGGCACCTTGCTCTTCCAGCCCGCCTTCGAGGACCTGGTCCGCAAGATCGCCCCGAACCTGCCGAAGCTGACCACGCTCGTGCGGCTCGGCGAGGGCGACGACTTCGCGCCCGGGTTCGAAGACTGGCTCGGCCGAGCGGCAGACGACCCCTCCGCCGCGGCCACGCAGCCCGACGACGTCGTCGCCCTCGTCGGCACCGGCGGCACCACCGGCCGGCCGAAGGGCGTCATGCTCACCGACCGCAACCTCGAGGTGATGTCGGCGATCACGCTGATGAGCTACCCCTTCGAGGGACGGCCGGTTTACCTGGCGCTGGCGCCGCTGACCCACGCGGCCGGCGTCCTCTGCTTCCCGGTCCTCGCCCGCGGCGGCGAGGTCGTGATCATGCCCAAGCCCGACGTCGGCCGCTTCCTGGAGCTGATCGAACGCCACCGCGTCACCCACACGTTCCTGCCGCCGACGCTCATCTACCTGGTCCTCGGCCACGAAACCCTGGACACCACGGATCTCTCGTCGCTGCGGTGCTTCTGGTACGGCGCGGCGCCGATGTCGACGACCCGGCTGACCGAAGCCCTCGACCGGATCGGCCCGATGGCCCAGCTCTTCGGCCAGTCCGAGGCCCCGATGATGATCTCGACGATGTCGCCGGCCGAGCACCGGCGTCCCGATGGGACTGTCCACCCGGGACGGCTGTCGTCGGCGGGCCGCCCGTCGCCGCTGGTCACCGTGGCGATCCTGGACGACGACGGAAACCCGGTCCCGCAAGGGGAACGCGGCGAGATCTGCGTGCGCGGCTCACTGGTGATGGCCGGCTACTACCGCAACCCCGAGGCGACGGCGGAAGCGTCCGCCCACGGCTGGCACCACACCGGCGACATCGGCTTCCTCGACGGCGAAGGCTTCCTCCACATCGTCGACCGCGCCAAGGACATGGTCATCACCGGCGGGTTCAACGTGTACTCCGCCGAAGTCGAGCAGGCCGTGCTGGCCCACGACGCCGTCCGCGACTGCGCCGTGATCGGCCTGCCCGACGACAAGTGGGGCGAGCGCGTGACCGCCGTCGTCCAGCTGAGACCCGGTGCCGAACTGGACGCCGGCGAGCTGATCGCGTTCGTCAAGGACCGCGTCGGCAGCGTCAAGGCACCCAAGCAGATCGAAGTCTGGCCGGAACTCCCCCGCTCGACCGTCGGCAAGGTCCTCAAGGCCGAGATCCGCACGACCCTCACCACCCAGCTGGAAGGAACACCATGAAACTCGCCCTCTACCTGCCGAACTTCCGCGACAAGGTGACCGTGCGGGAACTGGAGGACCTGACCGCGCTGGCCGAGGACCTCGACTTCGACTCCGTCTGGACGCTCGACCGGATCATCGTGCCGGAGACGTCGGACACCGAGGAGATGCAGTACGCCTTCGGCATGATCGAGGGGTTCCCGAAGGGCCTGCCGGTGAGCTCGCGGGGCGAGTTCCTGCAGGGCATGCCGCTCATCCCGTGGCTCGCCGCCAAGACGTCGAAGGTGCGGATCGGGATGAGCATCATCGACACGCCCTACCGCTCCCCCGGCGTCCTCGCCGCGGAGCTGGCCACCATCGACCACCTCTCGGGCGGCCGGCTCAACGTCGCCGTCGGGTCCGGCTGGATGCCCGAGGAGTTCGCCGCCGCGAGCGCGTCGCACATCTTCCCGAAGCGGCACAAGCACGTCCGCGAAACCCTGGAGATCATGCAGGGCATCTGGACCAACGACCTGTTCGAGTACCACGGCGAGTTCGCCGACTTCCAGCGCAGCGGGTTCGGCGCGAAGCCGGTGCAGAAGCCGCACCCGCCGATCTTCTTCAGCGGCCTCAAGGACGCCAAGCGCTCGGCCGCGCGCATCGCGAAGTACGGCCTGTCGGGCTGGATCGGCATCCAGGACTCGCCGGACGACATCGCGCGGTGGCGCACCGAGATCCAGCGCGAGCTGGACGCCCTCGACACGCCGCGGTCGGTCGACGACCTGGAGATCTCGAGCATGATCTGGTTCGTCATCACCGACCAGGACATGGACCAGTCGTTCCTGGGCAAGGGCACGAACCTGCTGGTCGGCTCGGAAGCGCAGATCACCGACCAGCTCAAGCGGTACCGCGAAGCCGGGCTGACGATGCCGTTCCTGTGGCCGCCGTTCCAGGACGTCCCGGTTGCGAAGACGCTCGACGACATGAAGCGTCTCAAGGAAGAGATCCTGCCCAAGATCGAAGCGATGTGAGAGGAACCAGCATGTCCGAACTCGAGGGAAAGCGCGTCTTCGTCACCGGCTCCGGCGCGGGCATCGGCAAGGCGATCGCGGCGCTGTTCACCGAACGCGGCGCTCGCGTGGTGATCAGCGACATGAACGCCGACGCGGCCAAGCAGGCGGCCGACGAGATCGGGGCGGCCGGTGTCGCCAACTGCGACGTCACCGACGAAGGCCAGGTCCAGGCGGCCATCCAGCAGGCCGTCGACCTCCTCGGCGGGCTCGACGTCCTGGTCAACAACGCCGGCATCGAGGTGTCGTCGCCGCTGCTGCAGCAGTCGACGGAGAGCTTCGACAAGATCTTCGCGGTCAACGTGCGCGGCACGTTCGTGACGATGAAGGCGGCGACCCCGCACCTGGTGGAGTCCAAGGGCAACATCGTCAACATCGCGTCGATCGCGGGCGTCGGCGGCAGCCCGCTGCTCGGCTCCTACTGCGCGACGAAGGCGGCGGTCATCCAGCTGACGCGCGTCGCGGCGGTCGAGATGCGGCCGGCGGGGATCCGCGTCAACGCGGTGTGCCCGGGCTTCGCGGACACGGCCATGGTCGAGCGCCTGGTCCCCGACTTCGAGGCGGCGACCCAGGTCCCGTTCGGCGACCTCGTCGCGGCGAAGCAGGGCCGGCTGGGCACCCCGCAGGACATCGCGGAGGTGGCGGCGTTCCTGGCGTCCGACCGCGCGACCTGGATCACCGGCAGCCACTACGTCCTCGACGGCGGGTTGACGGCGTCGCTGGTGTGACGGACCGGCCGGCGGGTCGTGCCCCGGCCCGCCGGCCCCCTCACTCGAAGAACTTCAGGCTGAACCCGGTGTCGGTGGTCGCGCCCGGGACGTTCGCGCGGCGGTAGGTCGTCGAGCCCCACCAGCAGAACGAGCCGGTGTACCAGGAGCGGTTCGCCCAGGAGTACGGCGTCCCCTTCGGGACGGCGTGGAACATCAGCGGGAACTTCGGGCCGGCGGGCGGGCTGGTCGCGATGTCGCCGTTCAGCAGGACGAACGTGTTGTGGCCGGGGCCGTTGACGTAGAGCGTCGGGTCCCAGCCGGTCATCATGGTGGCGCGGTTCGAGCCGAAGAGGCACCCGTTCGACTTGTACCAGTCCCAGACGTACGTCGGATCCCCGCCGGCGCGCAGGCGGAGTTCGGCGAGGCAGTACTGGTCGCTCCAGCTGCCGTTGGCCGAGTAGACGATGTGCAGCTGCCCGTTGGGATCCTTGATGGCCTCGGGGGCCTCGTTGATGTACGGGTTGCCGACGACCCGTTCCCAGCTTTCCCGCGGCTGCGAGATGATGTACCGCGCGCCGGTCGGGGTGGTGGGGCTGCTCATCCGGGCGATGTAGAGGTTCTGCTCGACGTTGGTGTCCCCGGCCCACCCGGACCAGACGAACCAACGCTGGCCGTTGAAGGTGAAGAGGGTCCCGTCGATGGCCCACTTGCCATCGGGCAGCGCGAGCTGGGTTTCGGCGGTGTACCCGCTGTCGGCGACGGTCGAGCTGATGACGTACATCCGGTGCGCGGCCCCGGTACCGGCGGTGAAGTAGACGTAGAAGCGGCCGCCGTCGGTGACGATCTCCGGCGCCCAGACTTCCCCTCGGCCGCGGGTGTCCGACCAGATCCGCTTCGCGGTGGCGCCCGCGAGGCCGTCGGGAGAGGTGGCTTGCCGGACGACGATGCCGCCGCCGGACGACTGGACGGCGACGTAGGTGGAGCCGACCCGCAGGACGCTGGGGTCGGCGGCTTTGAGGGAGGTTTGGCCGGCCTGGGCGGGTGGACCGGCGGCGATCATCGTGGCGAGCAGGAACAAAGCGGCGGCGAACCGGGCGAACCTCACGACCCCACCCTTCGTCGAGTGCGGTCCCGGCGGAACGGGGAACCTCAGGAAGGATCACCGGTGATCGAGAGTATTTGATAGGGCCGCGGGCACTTGCTCGATTCAGCGAGGCCGAAATTGGTCTGAACCGGTGACCGGGACGCCGGGCACGCGCGCACGGCCATCCGGGTGACGTCGGCGGTTCGTGATCAACCGGGTCCGCGTTCGGGGCGTGGGCAGGTCGGCGGCAAGCCGGACCGGCCGGACGCCGCCACCCCGAGGAGGGACCCATGACGTTCACCCGCATCACCGCGGCGCTCGGCGCGGCGGCGGCCACGGCCGCGCTGCTGGCCACGCCCGCGGTGGCGACCACGACGGCGGACTGCGGCTACTTCATCCGCGGCATCGAGGCGTACTACGGCCACTGCACCTCGGACGGCTCCCACATCCAGATCCGCATGGACCTGGTGGGCGAGCCCGACAAGAACCGGTGCGTCGGCCCGGGCGAGACGCACCTCGGGCCCGCGCTCATCTACCGCGGCGCCTACTACACCGGGAGGCTGTGCTGAGGCACCTCAGTCCAGGCAGAACTCGTTGCCCTCGACGTCCTGCATGACGATGCACGACTCGTTGTACTCGTCGGCGTAGAGCGTCTGGAAGTGGCTCGCCCCCAGCGCGATCAACCGGTCGCGCTCGGCCTCCAGCGCCGCGAGCCGCTCCTGGCCGGCCAACCCCGTGCCCACCCGCACGTCCACGTGGACCCGGTTCTTCACGACCTTGCCCTCGGGCACCCGCTGGAAGAACAACCGCGGCCCCACACCGGACGGGTCGGCACAGGCGAACGCCGCCCCCTGGCGATCGGCGGGCAACGACGCGTCGAACTCCGCCCAGGTAGCGAACCCCGTCGGCGCCGGCGGGACTTCGTACCCCAGCACCTCGCACCAGAACCGGGCCACCCGCTCGGGTTCCGCGCAGTCGAACGTGATCTGTACCTGCCTGATCGTCCCCATCCGAGCACCCTAGACGGCCCGGGGCCCGCACCCGGCCCCGGGCCGCCAGGGTCACCGGACCATCGCGTCGTGGCCCAGGAGGTCCCCGAACACCGACACCGCGCGGTCGACCGCGTCGTCGTCGACGCCCGCGTGGGTCACCGCGCGGATGCGGTCGGTACCGAGTTCCTCCACCCGGATCCCGCGGCGGCGGGCCGCCTCGATCAGGGTGCGGGTCGTGTAGCGGTCGTCGCGGACCTTGAAGAACACCATGTTCGTCAACGGCGGGCCCGGGTCCAGCCGGACGCCCGGGATGCGCGACAGGCCGCGCGCCAGCCGGGCCGCGCGGGCGTGGTCCTCGGCCAGGCGCTCGGTCATGTCCGTCAGCGCCACGATGCCGCACGCCGCGATCATCCCCGCCTGGCGCATGCCACCGCCGAGCATCTTGCGCATGCGCCGCGCCGCTGCGATCGTCACACGGTCGCCGACCAGCACCGAGCCGATCGGCGCGCACAGCCCCTTCGACAGGCAGATCTGCACGGTGTCCGCGTGCTTGGCGACCTCGGCCGCGCTGACGCCGAGCGCCACCGCCGCGTTGAACAGCCGGGCACCGTCGAGGTGCAGGGCGATGCCGTGCGAGCGGATCAGCCGCGACACCTCGCTGAGGTAGTCCAGCTGCAGCGGCAGCCCGCCGCAGCGGTTCTGCGGGGTCTCCAGGCTGAGCACCGCCGGCGGCGCGATCTGCGGGTCGCTGCGGTCGACCGCGCACGCCTCGGCGATCGCCGCCGGGTCGATCGTGCCGTCGGGCAGGTTGGGCAGCGGGTCGTAGACGATGCCGCCGCACAGCGACGCGCCGCCCGCTTCGTAGACGTACACATCGGACTCGTGCCCGACGATCGCCTTGCCGCCGCGCGGGCAGTGCGCGAGCAACGCGGTCAGGTTGGCCATGGTGCCGCTCGGCATCAGGCAGCCGGCCTGCTTGCCGAGCAGCTCGGCGGCGAGCTGCTCCAGCCGGTCCACGGTCGGGTCCTCGCCGTAGACGTCGTCGCCGAGCGGGGCGCGCGCGGCAGCTTCCAGCATCGTGGGCGTCGGGAGGGTGAACGTGTCGCTGCGCAGCTCGACGTAAGTGTCCTGAGTGGACGCGGTCTCCGGGCGGAGGGTCGCGAGGTCGTCGGCGAAGGTGGTCATCGGAGGCTCCTTGGCGGTCAGCGGATGAGGGTTCGGACGGCGTCGTCGAGGCCGATTTCGGCCTGGCTCCAGCGCCAGCGGCGTTCTTCGGCGGCGCCGCGGATCCGGGCGAACGCGGTTTCGGCTTCGGTGACGGCGGCGAGCACGGACTCCCGCGCCGGCCCGCCGCCGTGGGCCGCGTGCTGGGCGACCTCGGCCGGGTCGAGCGCGTGCTCGAGCTGCCCGCCGAGCCGGGCCCGGGCGACCTCGTGCAGCGGCACCCCTGCCGCCAGCGCTTCCTTCGCGATGGCGCCGACGTCGTGGTGGGCCTGCCGGAACGGGACGCCGGCGGCGACGAGCCGTTCGGCGAGGTGGGTGGCCGCGGTCTGGCCGTCGACGGCCCGTTCGTACATCCGCTCCGGCACCGGTTCGGCCCCCTCGACGACCAGCCGCAGCAGGACGACGGCGTCGGTCGCCGCCTCCAGGGCCGACCACGCCGGGGCGACGGCCTCGGTGCCGACGGCGATCGCGTTGGTGAACCGCGCGGTGGCCATCGCGCTCGCCGACGCGGTGAACGCGCCGAGCGGGGCGAGCGCCCGGCCCTGGACGTGCTCCAGCAGGAACGGGTTGCGCTTCTGCGGCATCATCGAGCTGGACCCGACCACGTCGTCGGCCAGCCGCAGCAGCCCGGCCTCGGCGCTGGTCCACGCCTGGAAGTCGTGGGCGACGCGGCAGAGCAGGACGCCGAGGACGGTGGCCGCGGAAAGCTGGCGCAGCACCAGGTCCCGCGACGCGACGGCGTGCAGCGAGTTCGGGATCGGCGTGGCGAAGCCGAGCAGCGCGGTGGTGCGGTGCTGGTCGACCGGCAGCGACGTCCCGCCGACCGCGCCGGCACCGAGCGGGTTCTGGTCGATCTCCGCGCCGGCCTGCCAGAGGCTTTCGACGTCCCGGACGAGCGCGCTCGCCACCCCGGCGAGGTAGTGGCCGTAGGTGATCGGGACGGCGGGCTGGTGGTGGGTGTAGGCGGGCATGGTGACGTCCGCCCAGCGCCGTGCCCGGTCGAGCAGGGCGCGGCCGAGCGCGTCGGACTCGGCGAGCAGGCGTTCGTGCGGATCGCGCAGCCGCAGCCGGACGACCGTGGCGTTGAGGTCGTTGCGCGATCGTCCACTGTGGAGGATGCCGCCGATCCCGGCGCCGAGGGTGTCGATGAGGTGGGACTCGTAGGCGAGGTAGCGGCCGCGCGGGGCGGGGACGTCGTGCAGCGGCGCGAACCGGTGCGCCCGCAGGGTTTCGATGCCGCGCAGGAGCTCGGCCGCGGGCCCAGGTTCGACGATGCCGCGTTCGGCGAGCATGACGACGTGGGCGCGGTCGACCTGGCTGATCAGCCCGAGTTCGGCGGCGACGGGATCGGGGGCGGGGGCGGTGTCGCGGTCGAAGAGGATTTCGCGGGCCGCGGCGGAGATGGGGCTGGTGAGCCGGCCGGTCCCGCCTGGGGCGATGGTCATCGGGGTGCTCCTTCCGGGGTGTCCGGGTGGGGTGCGGTGGCTCGCCCGGAGGTCATGAACGACTCGTTCATCGCGTCGGACGACATGAAAGAGTCGTTCATGACGTCCGCCGGGCGGGTGGTGCGGGCGGTCTGGGCGACCGTGGTGATGAGGAACCGCAGGGTCACCGGCGGGCTCCTTCCGGGATCAGGGCCGCGCGGAGCCGGTCCAGGCCCGTCACCGCGGCCGCGCGGGCGCCGCGGGGACGGTCCGAAACGGCCAGCACGTGCCCGGCCCGGTCGCGGTAGTCGCGGGCAGGCCGGACGAGCGTGCCGTCGGGGCGGGACAGCCGGGCCTCGGCCACTCCCGGCACGCACGACGCCTTCGCGACCGCGTCCCCGGCCGCGACCACCGACGACGACGTCGCCGTCAGGAACCGCAGCGACGCACAAGCCCGCCGAGTGGCGCGAAGGTCCGGAGGAAGCCCCAGGACCGCGGCCACCTGCGCCGCGACCAGGTCGACGCCGGTCGCCGCGCGGACCAGCTCGGGGATCATGCCGCCGGCCGGCCGCGGGTTCACCTCCATCAACCGTGGCCCGGACGGCGTCAGCCGGATCTCGACGTGCGCCGCGCCGAAGCCCAGCCCCAGCGCGGTCACCGCCGCGCGGGCCGTGTCGATCAGCGCCGTCTCGTCGAGCGGGGGCAACGCGGCCGGGACGTCGTGGCCGACCTCGACGAAGAACGGCGCCGGGCCGAGGTGCTTGCGCACCACCGCGACCACGACGTCGCCGAACAGCTCGACCGAGTACTCCGGCCCGCTCGCGTACGGCTCGACCAGCACCTGCGCCGGCACCGGCAGCCCGCGTTCGTTGTGCGTCACCGAAAGCAGCGCCGCCGCCTGGGTGGCCACCGCCTCCGGCGTCTCGCACCGCAGCACGCCGACGCTGCCCGACCCCTCGGCCGGCTTGAGCACCACCGGGAACTCGACCGCCGCCGCGACGGCCTCGGAAACCGACGTCGCCACCGTGCAGGGCGCCCCGAGGACCGACCGCTGGTGGGCCTTGTTCCGGCAGTCCGCCACGGCGACCGGGTCCGGTCCGGGCAGCCCCAGTTTCGCCGCGATCCGCGCCGCCACGGGGATGAAGTACTCCGAACTGCTCGTCACCCCGGCGGGCTCACCGATCTCCGCCTCCAGCACCGCGCACGCGTCCGCCGTGTCGCACCGGACCACGCGCACGCCGTCCTCGGCCGTGTACGGGTACCGGGACGGGTCGGCCGCGGCCAGCACCGGCTCGTACCCGAGCGCCCGGGCCTGCCGCGCGAACAGCCGCCCGGTGCCGGTCGTGTTGCTCTCGACGAGCAGCAGCGTGCGCGTCATGACGCGTCGGCCAGCGAGCGCCGGCCCCAGTTCAGCCACGTCCACGACCCGCCGGGCTCGGTCGGCGCGACGACTTCGTACGGCTCGGCCGCGCCCGCGTGCGCCAGCCCCTGCGCGTGCAGCCACTCATCGGAGTAGACCGTGTCCTGGTAGCGGTAGCCCTCGTCCGGGAGCAGCGCGACGACCGTGGCGTCGGGGTTGCGGCGGGCGAACCAGTCGGCGACCTTGAACGACGCGCCGCTGGTCGGGCCCATGAACAGGCAGTGCCGCGCGTACAGCTCCCGCGTCGCGGCGAACGCCTCGGCCGCGCCGATCCAGTGCACCTGGTCGTAGCTCGAGTGGTCGACGTTCGGCGGCACCAGGCTGTTGCCGAGCCCGCGCAGCACCCGCGGCCCGTCCGGCTGGCCGAAGATGGCGCTGCGCTGGGTGTCGACGCCGATCAGCGTCATCTCCGGGACGAGCATCCGCAGGAAGGAACTCGTGCCGGACGTCGACCCACCGGAGCCGACCGCGCCGACCAGGCAGTCCGGCACGCCGATGGTCTCGGCGAGCTGCTCGGCCACCAGCGCGTACGACCGCGGGTTGTCGGGATTGCGGTACTGGCCGGGCACCCAGTGGTTCGGGTACTCGGCGCGCAGTTCTTCGAGGCGGTCCAGGCGCGCGCGCTGGTACCCGCCGACCGGGCTGGGCTTCGGGCAGATCTCGACGCGGGCGCCGAGGTGCTCGAGACGCCGTTTCAGCGGCGCGTCGATCGCCGGGTCGCCGACGATCGTGAGCGGGTAGCCCCGCAGCCGGCAGACCATCGCGAGACCGAGGCCGAACGTGCCCGACGACGTCTCGAGCACGGTCGTGCCGGGACCGACTTCGCCGCGTTCCTCGGCGCGGTCGAGCATGAACCGGGCGGGCAGCAGCTTCATCAGGCCGAAGGCGGCGACGTGGAAGTTCGGCCGGATCCGGATGATCCGGGGCAGCTCGGTCGCCTCCACGACGGACCGGCTGACGGGGGCGGCAAGGGTCATCGGACTCACCTCTCGGTTTCGAACTGCCAGGTTTCGGTCACGTCGAGCCGGGTCGCGGCGAACTCCAGCCGCGCCGGGGTCTCGGCGTCGGTCGCGTCGAAGAGCAGGCCGGCGACGTCGCCGCTGTGGGCGACCTGCACACCGGCGGCCCCCGAAGCGCGGGCGACGGCGAGGATGTCCTCCAGGCCGGGGATGGGCAGGTGCCGCTGGTTGAGCAGGGTGCTCGCGGTGGCGACGCGGCCGAGCAGGCCCGCGTCGCGATCGGCCACGGCCCGGCGCAGCAGGCCGCGCAGCGGGCGGAACGCCTCGATCTCCCACGACGTGTAGCGCGCGGGCGTGAGTTCGAGGGTGTCGACGCCGCGGCCGCCCGGGCTGGTGCCGAAACCCAGCACGGACAACGGCATCAGCTCGCCGAGGTCCTCGATCGGCTCGCCTTCGCGGTGGGCGAAGACCACGGCCCGGCCGCCGTACATCAGCGAGTCGGACGCGGTTTCGGCCTCGACGGCCAGCGCGCCGACCTCGGCGGGCGAAAGACCGCGGCCGGTCGCGGCGAGGACCGCGCCGATCGCCGACGTCACGTCCGCGGTCGACGATCCGAACCCGCGGCACAGCGGGATGTCGCTGGTGAGGTCGAGCAGGCCGCCCGGCACCGGGTGGCCGAGCCGCGCCAGCGTCAGATCGGCGGCGCGGCGGGCCTTGCTGCGCCACGCCGGCCGCACGGTCGTGCCGGTGTCCTCGGTGGGCAGGAAGGTGGCGCGGGTGCTGTAGAGCGGGCACGGCAGGGTGACCAGGCCGCGGCGCAGCCGGCCGCCGGCGACGAAGACCCCTTGCAGGATCTCGCCGTGGTGGGCGTCGACGCGGAAGCTCCCCGCCCGCGGGTCGGTGACGGTGGCCGGGGCCGGGGCGGCGACCGCGAGGTCTTCGGTCATGGCGTTCTCCTTCACTCGTCGGCGGTCACGGCGAGCCCGGCCAGCACGGCCCGGGCCAGCTCCGCCACGTGCGGCGGTTCGACCATGTCCCAGTGGTGGCCCGGCACCGGCGTCACCGTGAGCTCGCCGCGCGTGCGGGCGCGCCAGCTCTCCGGCCGCACCTCCGGGCGGCCCTTCACCGGGTGGGTGCCGGTGGAGGTGATGAGGTGGATGCCGGTGTCGACGACCGCCCGGCAGCGGTAGGCCTCGACGGCGTCCTTGCCGGCCAGGTAGACCCGGGCCATCTGCTCGACGACGGCGTTGCCCGCGACTTCGGAGACCATGCCGCGGTCGCGGGCCTCGGCGAGCATCTCGTCGAGGGTGTCGGTCGCTCCTGGGGCCAGCTTCAGCACGGCCTCGCCGAACCAGGCCAGGGGGTCGCTGGTGTCGGCCTCCGGCAGCGGGTTGCCGTAGTCGTCGACGCCCAGGACGGTCGCGTCGATGACGCACAGGTGCTCGACGGCCCGGCCGGCTTTTTCCAGCTGGGCGGCCATTTCGAACGCCACCGACCCGCCCTGGGACCAGCCCGCGAGTCGGATCGGCCGCTCCCCCACGACCGGGAGCAAGTCCGCGACGAACGCCGCGGCCAGCTCTTCGATGGTGTGCACCGGGTCTTCGCCGGGGGCGAAGCCGGGGGCCTGCAGGCCGAACACCGGCAGTGCCGGGTCCAGTTCGGCGACCAGCTGCAGGTACGGGAACGGGCTTCCGGCAGTGGGCGGCAGCAGGAACAGCGGCGCGACACCCGCCCGGCCCGGCGACAGCGGCACAACCAGTCCCCCGCCGTGGTCCCCGCCGCGGATGAGGTCGGCCAGCGCGCGGATCGTCGGCGCGCGGAACACCTCGGCCAGGCCGACGGTCGCGCCCAGTTCGGCCTTGATCCGGTCGACCAGCACGACCGCCAGGAGCGAGTGGCCGCCGACGTCGAAGAAGCCGTCGGTGACGCCGACGCGGCGGCCGAGCAGGTCCTCCCACAGTTTGGCCAGGGCCATCTCCAGTTCGTCACGCGGCAGCACTCCGGACGTCGACACGGGTGCCGCGTCCGGGGCCGGCAGCGCGACGCGGTCGATCTTGCCGTTCGACGTCAGCGGCAGGGTGTCCAAAGTGGTCAGCGTCGCCGGGACCATGTACTCGGGCAACCGCTCGGAGAGGTGCGCCCGCAGCGCGTCGGCGTCCACAGTGGACGGGGCGACGTACCCGGCGAGCGCGCCGTCGCGGACGACGGCGACCGCCTCGGTGACGCCGGGGCCGCCGACCAGCGCGGCCTCGATCTCGCCCAGTTCGATCCGGTAGCCGCGGACCTTGACCTGGTGGTCGGTGCGGCCGACGAACTCCAGGCGCCCGTCCGGCAGGTATCGGGCCAGGTCGCCGCTGCGGTAGAGCCGGCCGGGGCCGAACGGGTTCGGCACGTACTTCGCCGCGGTCAGGCCGGGGTTGCCGGCGAAGCCGCGCGCGACTCCGGCGCCGCCCGCGTACAGCTCGCCGGTGACGCCGGCCGGGACCGGCCGCAGGTGCTGGTCGAGCAGGTAGACCTCGGTGTTCCAGATCGGCCGGCCGACCGGGATCGGCGTGGTGACGCACTCGTCGGCGGGGAGCAGGTTGATCACGTTGGCCACGGAGGTCTCGGTGTGGCCGTACTCGTTGGCCACCACGACGTCCGGGGCGTGCTCCCGCCAGAACTCCAGCGCCTCCGCCGTGAGCTGCTCGCCGCCGACGACCAGGTGCGCGGCCGCGTCGGCGGCTTCCGGCGTCAGGCAGCGGCGCAGTGGTTCGAGGTGGGCCGGGGTCAGCTTGACGAAGCTGAACTTCCGGCCGCTCGACAGCACGTCCGCGAGGCCCGCCACCGGGTGTTCGTCCTCGGGCACCAGCGTGACGGTCGTGCCGCACAGCAGCGGCAGGAACAGCCCGGTGACGGTGAGGTCGAAGGCGAGCGACGAGTGCACCGGGGCGCCGTCGCCCTCGTCGGCGCGGTAGGCCTGGCGGCACCAGTCCAGGTAGTGCAGCACTCCGCGGTGGCTGATCATCACGCCCTTGGGGCGGCCGGTGGAGCCGGAGGTGTAGATGATGTAGGCGAGGTTCTCCGGGTCGACGACCGGATCCTGCCACGGCACCGGGTCGTCGGCGACCGGCTCGTCGGCCAGGACCACGACGTCGCCGAGGTTCTCACCGGCGTAGCGGCGGGTCGTGACGAGGACGCGGGCGCCGGCCTGGCGGAGCATGTACTCCTTGCGGTCCTGCGGGTACGCGGGATCCAGAGGGATGTAGTGGCCGCCGGTCTTGAGGATGGCCAGCAGCACGGGCAGCAGCAGCGGACCGCGTTCGCAGAGCACGCCGACCGGGGTTTCGACGCCGATGCCGTGCGCTCGCAGCCGCTGGGCCAGCCGGGTGGCCCGGTCGTCCAGCTCGGCGTAGGTCAGCTCGGTCTGTCCACAGCGGACGGCGATGGTGTCCGGAGTGGACAAGGCCTGCGCGGCGATCCGGCCGTGCAGCGTGCCGCGCAGGTAGGGCTCGGCGGTGGCGTTCCAGGTCTCGAGCAGCAGCTTGCGCTCGTCGGCGCCGAGGACGTCCACTTCGGACAGCCGGACGCCGGGCCGCGCGGCCAGCTCGGTGAACAGCCGGACGAAGTGCTCGCCCATCCGGGCCATCCGGACCTCGTCGAACAACGCGGTCGCGTACTCCAGCACACCTTCCACCGAACCGTCGGCCTGGCGGACGAAGGAGATCATGAGGTCGAACTTCGCCGTGCTCGACGGCAGGTCCACGCTCGACACCTTCAGGTCGCCGAGCGCGCCTTCGCCTTCGGAAGCGTCGTAGACGGCGAACATGACCTGGACGACCGGCGTGTGCGCGAGGTCGCGTTCCGGCGCCAGCTCCTTGACCAGGGCCTCGAACGGCAGGTCCTCGTGCGCTTGGTCGGCCAGCCGGGCCACCCGGACGCGGTCGGCGAGGGTGGCGAAGTCCGGGTCGCCGGACAGGTCGCCGCGGGCGACGACGGTGTTCACGAAGAACCCGACCATGTGCTCCAGCTCGGCCCGTCCTCGCCCGGCGACGGGGGTGCCGACGGCGATGTCCTCGCGTCCGGTGTGCCGCCCGAGCACGACGTACGCGGCGGCGAGCAAGGTCATGAACGGCGTCGCGCCCGTCTTCTTCCTCTGCTCGAGCACCGCTTCGGCGGCGGCCGCGGGGATGGTGAAGCGGACCGACGCGCCGTGGTGGTCGCGCTGGGCCGGCCGCGGGCGGTCCGCTGGCAGCTCCAGGGTCTCCAGCCCGGCGAGCCGCTCCCGCCAGTACGCGAGGCCGGCGGTGTGGGCGTCCACCCGGGACTGTTCCCAGGCCGCGAAGTCCGCATAGGACAGTTCGATCGGCGGCAGGTCCGCGCCGGTGTAGAGCTTGCGGAGGTCGTCCATGAGGATCGGCAGGGACCAGCCGTCGCAGGCGATGTGGTGGACGTTCAGCGCCAGCACGTGCCGCTCCGGCGCCTCGCGGACCAGCAGCGCCCGGAACACCGGCCCGGCCGCCAGGTCGAACGGGCGGCTCACGTACTCGGTCAGCACCGCGTCCAGGTCACCTTCGACCACCGGGAGGCCGACCGGCGCCGCGGCCCCGATCACCTGGCGCGGCCGGTTGTTCTCCGCGGTGTACGTCGTGCGCAGGATCTCGTGTCGCGCCACCAAGGCATCGAGGGACCGCCGGAGCGCGCCGACGTCGAGTGCTCCTTCGAGCCGCAGGAGCAACGGCACGGCGTACTCGGCGCTGTCCGGGTCGAGGCGGTCGAGGAACCACAGGCGCTGCTGTCCCGCCGACAGCGGCAGCGGCGCGTCGCGGTCGGCCCGGCCGAACGCGCGGACCGGCGTGGTGGCCGCCCGGCCGCGCAACCGCTTCGCGAGCACCGCGGCCCGCAGCCGCGCGGCGCGCTCGGCGTCGGCCGGCTCGGCGGCGGGGCGGATGTCGAACGTGGTCATGCGCTGGCCTCCTCGGAAAGGGAGTCGAGGAGCTCCTGCTCGGACATGCCGGCGAGCTCGGCCTCGATCTCGGTGTGGACCACGGCGGCGAGCGCGGCGACCGTGGTGGTCTGGAACAGCACGGGCAGGGGCAGGTCCACGCCGAACGCGGCCTGCAGCCGCATGCGGACCTTGGCGGCGAGCACGGAATGCCCGCCGAGGGCGAAGAAGTCGTCGCCGAGCCCGACGCGGGGCACGCCCAGGACCTCGGCCCAGATGTCGGCGATCAGCTGCTCCTCCGGGCTGCTCGGAGCGACGTAGTCCGCCGCCTCCTCGGCCGGTTCGGGCAGCGCGGCCCGGTCGAGCTTGCCGCTCGTGGTGACCGGCAGCGCGTCGAGCACGACGAACGCGCTCGGCACCAGGTGCTCGGGCAGCCGCCGGCCGAGGAACGTCCGCAGCTCGGCGGCCGTGACGTCGCCCGCGACGTAGGCGACCAGGCGTTTCTGCCCGGCCGGGTCGGGCTTGGCGAGCACGACCGCCGCGGTGAGCGCCGGGTGCGCCCGCAGCGCGGACTCGACTTCGCCGAGTTCGATGCGGAAGCCGCGGATCTTGACCTGGTCGTCGGTCCGGCCGAGGAACTCCAGGTCGCCGGCGCGGGTGCGGCGGACGAGGTCGCCGGTGCGGTACATCCGCCCGCCGGCCGGGTTCGCCACGAACCTCAAGGCCGTCAGCCCCGGCCGGCCGAGGTAGCCGCGGGCCAGGCCCGGGCTCGCCACGTACAGCTCGCCCGCCACGCCCGGAGGCACCGGCTGGAGCCGGTCGTCCAGGACGTACGCCAGCGTGTGCTTCAACGCGCTGCCGATGGTCACCGGGGCGCCCACCACCAGGGGTTCGGACACCGTCGAGACGACCGTGGCTTCGGTCGGGCCGTACATGTTGAGCATCCGGCGGCCCGGCGCCCACTTCGCGACCAGCTCGGGCGGGCAGACGTCGCCGCCGACCACGACCGTCCGGAAGTCCGGCAGGTTCGTGTCCTCGACGGTGGCCAGGGCCGCGGGCGGGATCAGCGCGTGCGTCACGCGGCCCTCGGCGAGGACGTCCCGCAGCTGGTCGCCCAGCAGCGGGCCGGGCGGGGTGACGACCAGCGCGGCCCCGGTCATCAGCGACGCGCACAGCTCCAGGATCGAGGCGTCGAAGCTCGGCGACACGTACTGCAGCACCCGGTCGCCCGGCCCGACCTGGTAAGCGGCGATGGTGTTCGCCACCAGGGTGCCGAGGCCGGCGTGGCTGACGACGACACCCTTCGGCCGTCCCGTCGACCCCGACGTGTAGATCACGTACGCCGCGTTCTCCGGTTTCACTTCGACGTCCAGCGGAGCGTCGTCCATTGTGGACGCAGGCAGCTCTTCCAGCGTGAGCACGGGGTTCGCGTCGTCGATCATGTACCGGACGCGCTCGGCCGGATAGCCGGGGTCGATCGGCAGGAACGCCGCGCCGGTCTTGACCACCGCGAGCTGCGCCACGACCAGGTCGGCCGAACGCGGCAGCAGCAGCGCGACCACCGTTTCCGGTGCGGCGCCGCGCTCACGCAGGAGGCGGGCCACGCGGTTGGCGGCCGCGTCCAGTTCGGCGTAGGTGAGCGAATCCGGCCCGGCCACGACGGCCGGGGCGTCCGGGGTCCGCCGGGCCTGGGCTTCGATCAGCCCGGCGAACGTCCCGCCGGGGGCGGTGCCGGCCAGGGGCGCGAGCTCGGCCGCGTCCAACATCGGGACGCGGTCGACCGGTCGCCGCGGGTCGGCCGCGAACCCGGCGAGGAGACGCAGGTAGCGCTCGGCGAACGCGGCGACCGTGTCCTCGTCGAACAGCGCGACCGGGTACTCGAGGACGCCGCCGACCGTGCCGTCGGCCTGCTCGCGCAGCACCATGGCGAGGTCGAACTTCGCCGCGCCGGTTTCGACCCCGACCGGTTCGCAGTCCAGGCCGGCGAACTCCCAGCCACCCTGGGAGACCGTCTGCAGCGCGAACATCAGCTGGACCAGGGGGTTCCGGCTCGGGTCGCGGTCCGGCCGAAGCTCGGCGACGACCCGGTCGAACGGGACTTCCTGGTGGCTGAAGGAGTTCAGCGCCGTCTCGCGGACCCGGTCCAGGAGTTCGGTGAAGCCGGGCGAGCCGGTCAGGTCGGCGCGCAGGGCGAGGGTGTTGACGAACTGGCCGATCAGCCGCTCGGTGTCCGGGTGGTCGCGGCCGGCGACCGGGCTGCCGATCGCGAACTCGCGCAGCCCGGTGTGCCGCGCGACGAGCACCTGGAACCCGGCGAGCAGCGTCATGAACAGGCTCGCCCGGGCTTCCGCACCGACTTCGCCGAGGCGGGTCGCCAGCGCCTCGGGCACGGTGAACTCGTACCGCGCCCCGCGCGGGTCACGCACCGGCGGCCGCGGACGGTCCGTCGGCAGTCGCACCACCTGCGGTACTCCCGCGAGCTGCGTCCGCCAGAACTCGACGTCCGCTTCGCTCGGCTGGGACCAGGCCGCGACGTCGGCGTACTGCACCGGCAGCGGCGGCAGGTCGGCGCCCGCGTAGAGGTCGCGCAGTTCCTCGGCGAGGATGCCTTCGGACCAGCCGTCCAGGACGATGTGGTGCGCCGAGAGGACCAGGACGTGGTCGTCGTCGGTGAGCCGGCCGAGGGCCGCGGCGAACACCGGCCCGGTGGCGAGATCGATGCCGCGCAGCTCAAGGAACGGCTCGATCGCGTCGATGTCGGTGACCGGCAGCGGGACCGGGCCGGCCGGGTCGACGACCTGCCGCGGCTCGCCGTCGATTTCGACGAACCGGGTCCGCAGGATCTCGTGCCGCTCGACCAGCTTGGTCAGCGCGGCGGAGAGGGCGTCGACGTCGAGGGGCCCGCGGAGGCGGACCGCGTTGGGTACCAGGTACTCCGCGCTCGACGGTGCCATCCGGTCGGCCAGCCACATGCCGACCTGGACCCCGGCCAGGGGCGCCGGGCCACTCGCCCGCTTCGGGATGGCCTCGAACTCGCGCTTGGTGGCGCGGGCGACGGCGTCGGCGAGTTCCGCGACCGTGGGCGAGTCGAAGATCAGCCGGATCGGGATGTCCGCCGAGAGCCGTTTGCGCAGCTCGGCGACCACCCGCACGCCCAGCAGGGAGTGTCCGCCCAGGTCGAAGAAGTTGTCGTCGGCGCCGACCCGCTCGACGCCGAGGACGTTCTGCAGCACTTCGGCGACCAGTTCCGCGACCGGGCCTTCCGGAGCGCGGTACTCGGCGCCGGCCGCGGCGGGCGCGGGCAGCGCCTTGCGGTCGATCTTGCCGCTGGTCGTCGTCGGGAACTCGGGCAGCACGCTCAGCGCCGTCGGCACGAGGTAGACGGGCAGCCGGTCGCGCAGCTGCTCGCGGATCTCGACTTCGGTGAGCGTGACACCGGCCTGCGGGGTGACGTACCCGGCGAGCCGCTTGTCGCCCGGCACCGGCTGCCACACCGTGACCGCGGCTTCGCGCACCCCGGGCAATTCCAGGAGGACCTGCTCGACCTCGCCGGGCTCGACGCGGATGCCGCGGATCTTGACCTGCGAGTCCTGGCGGCCGAGGAAGGTCAGCGCGCCGTCGGGGGTGCGCAGGCCGCGGTCGCCGGTGCGGTAGAGCCGCTCCCCCGGCTCGAACGGGCTGGCGAGGAACGCCGACGCCGTCTTGCGCGCGTCGCCCAGATAGCACCGCGCGATGCCGACGCCGCCGATGAACAGGTCGCCGGGGACGCCGACCGGGACCGGCCGCAGGTGCTCGTCGAGGACGTGGATCTGGTTGTTGGCGATCGGCGAGCCGACGCTCACCGAGCCCGCGCCTCGCAAGTCCGCCGGTACGCATTCGCGCATGGTCGAGTCGATCGAGACCTCGGTGGCACCCCACTGGTTGTGCAGGGTGGCGGTGTCGCCGAGGCGGTCGAAGAACAGCTTCAGCAGTTCCGGCTGGAGGGCTTCGCCGCTGGTGATGACGTTGCGGACCGTCTTGAGCGCGGCGCGGTCGGCCGGGGTCAGCTGCTCCAGGAACAGCGTCAGCATGCTCGGGACGAACTGCAGGTTGGCGACCCGGTGCTTGATCGCGCCTTCCAGGATGGCGGCCGGGTCGCGGTGCAGGCCCGGCGGGATCAGCGCGACACGGCCGCCGACGATGAGCGGCCAGAGGCATTCCACGGCGGCGTCGTCGAAGACGAGGGTCGTCTTCTGCAGGACGCCTTCGCCCGGCTGGAGCCGGTAGGTGTCCTGGTGCCAGCGCAGCCGGTTGACCCAGCCGCGGTGGGTGCTCGCGACGCCCTTCGGCTTGCCGGTGGAGCCGGAGGTGTAGTAGATCGAGACCAGGTTGTCCGGGTGGGTGGTGTCCTTCGCCGGTTTCGCTTCACCGTCCAAATCGGACACTTCGAGGAAGGTGACTTGACTCCCTGCCGGGGTCTTCGCACCCTCGTTGACCAGGCAGACCGGCGAGTGCGCGTCGCCGAGGATGCCGAGTACGCGCGGTTCGGGCGCGTCGGTCTCGATCGGGACGAACGCGCCGCCGGCCTTGAGGATGGCGACCAAGCCGACGATCAGGTCGATCGAGCGGTCCATCCGCAGCCCGACCGGGACGTCCGGGCCGACGCCGTGCTCGGCCAGGCGGGCGGCGAGCACGCCCGCACGGCGTTCCAGCCCGGCGTAATCGATGTGGTCATCGAGGTATTCGACGGCGATCGCGTCCGGAGTCTTTTCCGCTTGCTCGGTGATGAGGTGGTGGAGGCAGACGTTCTCGTCGTAGGCGATCTTCGTGTCGTTGACGCCGTGGACGAGGTGGTTCCGCTCGGCCTCGCCGAGGAGGTCCAGTTCGCCGACGGGGGTTTCCGGTGCCTCGGCGATCCGGTGCAGGAGGGTCGTGAAGTGACCGGCCAGCCGCTGGATGGTGGTGGTGTCGAACAGGGCGGTCGGGTACTCGAAGATGCCGGTCAGGGCGCCGTCGGCGTCCTGGGCGAGGGCGAGTTCGAGGTCGAACTTGCTCACCTGGGTGTCGACGGCGAGCTTCTCGACGGTCAGGTCCGGCAGCGCCCAGCCGGCTTCTTCGTTGTTCTGCAGGGCGAACACGATCTGCACGAGGGGCGTGCGGGTGAGGTCGCGCTGCGGGCGGAGGAGTTCGACGATCCGGTCGAAGGGGACGTCGTCGTGGTCGAACGCGGCGAGGGTGCTCGTGCGGACCCTGTGCAGCAGTTCGGTGAAGGCCGGGTCGCCGGTCAGGTCCGCGCGCAGGGGCACGGTGTTGACGAAGTGCCCGATCAGCGGCTCGGTCTGCGGGTGGTTGCGGCCGGACACCGGAGTGCCGATCGCGAAGTCCCGCATGGCGGTGTAGCGGCTGATCAGGACTTCGAAGGCGGCCAGGACGGTCATGAAGAGGCTCGCGCCCTGCTTCGCGCCGAGTTTCTGCAGGCGGTCGACGACCTCGGCGGGGATGTGGACCGGCGTCTTGGCGCCGGCGATGTCCCGGGTGAGCGGCCGCGGCCGATCGGCGGGCAGCTCGGCGACGTGCGGCATGCCGTCGAGTGCGTGGCGCCAGAAGTCGAGCCCGGCCCGGTCGTCAGCGGCGGCTTGCCAGGCGGCGACATCGCCGAACTGCACCGGAAGGGCAGTGGGTTTCACGCCGGCGTAGTGGTCGCGAAGCTCAGTGGCGAGGACGCCCATGGACCACCCGTCGGCGACGATGTGGTGCAGCAGCAGAACGAGGACGTGGTCGCGTTCCGACCCGCGCCCCAGCGCGGCCCGGAAGACGGGGCCGTGCTCGAGGTCGAGCGGGATCTCGAGCTGCGACCGCACGAAGGCGTCGATGTCCGTCACCTCGGTCACCGGCAGCGGCACCGGCCGCACCGGGTCCACCACCTGGACCGGCTCCCCCTCCACCTCGACGAACCGGCTGCGCAGCACCTCGTGCCGCGCCACCACCGCCGACAACGCACCCGCCAAGGCCGCCACGTCGAGGTCGCCCCCGATGCGCAACACGAGCGGCACCAGGTACTCCGCCGAACCCGGCGCGAGCCGCTCGGCGAACCACAACCCGCGCTGCACCGGCGAAAGCGGCGTCCGCGTTCCGCGCGAGCGGACCGGGATCGGCGTGAAGTCCACAGTGGACGCCTCCGGCGCGAGCCGGGCCAACGCGGCGATCGTCGGGGCCTCGAACAGCGCCCGCACGCCCAGCCGCACGCCGAACTCCGTGCGCATCCGGCCGGTCACCTTCGCCGCCAGCAGCGAGTGCCCGCCCAGCGCGAAGAAGTTGTCCTCCACCCCCGGTGACGGGATCCCGAGCACGTCGGCCCAGATCGCGGCGAGCGCGGTCTCCACCGCGTTCCGCGGAGCCACGTGCCCGGCGACGACCCGCTGCGGCGCGGGCAACGCGGCCCGGTCCAGCTTGCCGTTCGCGGTCCGCGGCAGCTCCGCCAAGGGCACGATCGCCGACGGCACCAGGTACTCCGGCAACCGCGCCGCGGCGAACTCCGCCAGCACCGCCGGATCGACCGTCCCGACGACGTAGGCCACCAGCGAGCCGTCCCGGACGACGACCGCGGCCTGCGTGACGCCGTCGTGGCCGGCCAGCACGGCCTGCACCTCGCCCGGCTCGACGCGGAACCCGCGGATCTTGACCTGGTCGTCCGCCCGGCCGGCGTACTCGAGGACACCGTCGGTGGTCCACCGGGCGAGGTCGCCCGTCCGGTACATCCGCTCACCGGACAGGAACGGTGCGGCGACGAACCGCTCGGCCGTCGCACCCGGCGCCCCGAGGTACCCCAGCGCCGTGCCGACGCCGGACAGGTACAGCTCGCCGACGACCCCGGCCGGCACCGGCCGCAGCCGCGCGTCCAGGACGTACGCGTGCTTGCCGGTCAGCGGCCGCCCGATCGGTACCGGCCCGTCGACCGCCGTGACCTCGTGGAACGTGCTGAAGCCCATCGTCTCGGCCGGGCCGTACCCGTTGACCACCGCGACGTGCGGGTACTCCCGCAGCACCTTCGCCAGGTGCGCGGGCGAGGCCGCCTCGCCGCCGGTCATCGCGCGGTGGACCATCGCGAACACCGCCGGGTGCTCGTCGACCAGGAAGTCGAACAGGCTCGCCGAGACGTCCAGGACCGTGACGCCGTGCGTCACGACCAGGTCTTCGATCAGCGCCGGCTCCGGCCGCTGGCCGGGCTGGAGCACGACCGTGCCGCCGGAAAGCAGCGGGCCGAGCAGCTGCGTGCCGAACGCGTCCCACGACACCGGCGCGCACTGCAGCCAGACGTCGTCCGGGCCGAACCCGGCGTAGTCCTGGCCGGTCAGCGTGCCGACGACCGCGCGGTGCGGGGCCGCGACCGCCTTCGGGACGCCGGTCGAGCCGGAGGTGAACATGACGACGGCGAGGTCGTCCGGGCTGCCGGGCAGGCCGAGGACACCGCCGTCGCGGACGGCGATCGCGGCCGCGTCTTCGACGACGTCGATCCGCCGCCACGGCAACGTGCGCCCGTCGGTGAGGACGACCGCGGCCGACGTCCGCCGGAGCGCCGCGACCAGCCGGTCGGCCGGGAAGTCCGTGTCGAGCACGGTGTACGCGGCGCCGGCCTTGAGGACGGCGAGCAGCGCGACGGCCAGCCGCGGCGAGCGTCCGATGTGGACACCGACGAGGTCGCCGGGCCGGACCCCCTCCGCCACCAGGTGCCGGGCGAGCCGGTTGGCCTCGGTGTCGAGCTGCCCGTAGGTGAGCGTCGAGCCCTCGAAGATCAGCGCGGCGGCGTCCGGCGCCCAGGCCGCCTGCCGCTCGACCAGCTCGTGCAGCCGCAGGGCCGGCGCAGTCATCCGGGTCGAGCCGAAAGCCCGCAATTCGGCTCGCTCGCCGGCACCGAGGACGTCCAGGTCTACAACGGACACATCCGGCGTGGCGACGGCCGCGGTCAGGAACCGGGCGAACCGGGCCGCGATCGACTCCGCGGTCCGAGCGTCGAACAGGTCGGTCGCGTACTCCAGCCGGCCGGTCAGCCCGGCCGGCGTGCCGTCGGCGGCGTGGTTCTCCTCGATGCCCGCGGTGAGGTCGAACTTGGCGACGTCCCGGCGGACCGTGACCCCCTCGGTGACCAGCCCGGGCAGGCTGACCTGCGCGGTCGCGTTGTTCTGCAGCACCAGCATCACCTGGAACAGCGGATGCCGGGCCGCCGAGCGCGCGGGGTTCAGTTCCTCGACGACCCGCTCGAACGGGACGTCGGCGTGCGCCAGCGCGGCCAGCCCGGCGTCCCGGACGCGGGTCAGGAGCTGCCGGAACGTCGGCTGCCCGGACACGTCGGTGCGCAGGACCAGGGTGTTGACGAAGAACCCGGCGAGGTCGTCCAACGCGGTGTCGCCGCGGCCCGCGACCGCGGTGCCCAGCGGCACGTCGTCCCCGGCGCCGAGCCGGGACAGCAGGGCCGCGAACCCGGCTTGCAGCGTCATGAACAGCGTCGCGCCGCTCCCCCGGGCCAGGTCGTTCAGTCCCTTGTGGACGTCCGCGCCGAGCGCGAACTCCACCGAGCCACCGCGGTGGCTCGCGACGGCCGGGCGGACCCGGGCGGCGGGCAGCGCCAGCTCCTCGGGTGCGCCGGCGAGGGTGTCGCGCCAGAAGGCCAGCTGGCCGGCGAGCTCCGGCTCGTCGAGGACTTCACGCTGCCACAGCGTGTAGTCCGCGTACTGCACCGGCAACGGCGTCCAGTCCGGCGCGTGCCCGTCGAGGCGGGCCGCGTAGGCGGTGGCCAGGTCGCGCCACAGCGGCGCGGCGGACCAGCCGTCGGACGCGATGTGGTGCAGCACCAGCAGCAGCACGTGGTCGTCGGCGGCCACCGAGACCAGGTGCGCCCGGATCGGCAGCTCGGCACGCAGGTCGAAGACGTGCGCGGCGGCCTCCGCGAGGACGTCGGGCAGTGCGTCCTCAGTGGACTCCGTCACGGTCCACGGCACCTCGAAAGCGGTCAGGATCTCCTGCCACGGCTCGCCTTCGCGGGACGGGAACACCGTCCGCAGCGACTCGTGCCGTCCGACGACGTCGGCCAGCGCCGCTTGCAGCGCGGCCACGTCGAGGGCGCCGCGGAGGCGGAGGGCTCGCGGAACGTCGTAGCCCGCGTTCGCCTCCTCGGCCTGGTCGACGAACCACAGCCGCTGCTGCGCGAACGACAGCGGCAGCCGGTCCGGCCGCTCCCGGCGGGTCACCGGCGGCCGCGCCGGGGCCGCGTCGCCGAGCACCTCGGCGAGCCCGGCGACAGCCGGCGTGCGGAACAGGTCCCGGATGCCCAGCTCGACGCCGAGCACCGCGCGGACGCGGCCGATCAGCCGGGCGGCCAGCAGCGAATGCCCGCCCAGCTCGAAGAACCCGTCGTCCAAACCCACCTCGGGCAGGCCGAGCACTTCGGCGAACAGTCCACACAGGACGTTCTCGGTGACGGTCCGCGGCCGCCGCCGGGACGCCGCCGCGAAGTCCGGCGCGGGCAGCGCGCGGCGGTCGAGCTTGCCGTTCGCGGTCCGGGGCAGCTCGGGCAGCGGCACGATCGCCGACGGCACGAGGTAGTCCGGCAGCCGGTCGGCCAGGTAGGTGCGCAGCGCCGTGGGCTCGGCCGAGCCGACGACGTAGCCGATCAGCCGGCCGTCGCGGACGACGACCGCCGCCTGCTCGACACCGTCGTGGCGCGCCAGCACCGCCCGCACCTCGCCGGGCTCGACGCGGAAGCCGCGGACCTTGACCTGGTCGTCGGCGCGGCCGACGTACTCGAGGACGCCGTCGGCACGCCAGCGGACGAGGTCGCCGGTGCGGTACATCCGCTCCCCCGGGGCGAACGGCGACGCCACGAACCGCTCGGCCGTCGCGGCGGGCAGGCCGCGGTAGCCGTCGGCGAGCCCGTGGCCCGCGAGGTACAGCTCGCCCGTGACACCGGGTGCCACCAGCGCGAGGTGCGCGTCGAGGACGTACGCGCACTTGCTCGCCACGGGCCGGCCGATCGGGATGGCCGTGCCGCCGAGGTCCGCGGCGGTGATCAGGTGGAACGTCGTGTAACCCATGCTCTCGGCCGGGCCGTATCCGTTGATCAGCCGGACGTCCGGGTACTCGCGCAGCGCCTTGGTGACGTGCTCGACGGACGCCGGCTCGCCGCCGGTCATCGCCCGGCGCAGCACGGTGAAGACCCGCGGTTCCTGGTCGAGGAGGTAGTTGAACAGGCTGGCCGACGCGTGCAGCACGGTGACGCCGTGTTCGACGACCAGCGCGGCGATCCGCTCCGGCTCGGGGTTCTGGCCGGGCTGCAGGACCGTCCGGCCGCCGTAGAGCAGGGCGCCGAACAGCTGGAGCGCGAAGCCGTCCCACGAGACCGGCGCGCACTGCAGCCACACCTGGCCGGCGTCGAAGGTCGCGTAGCCCTGGCCCATGGTCGCGACGACCCCGCGGTGCGACGTCGCGACGCCCTTGGGAACGCCGGTCGAGCCGGAGGTGAACATGACGCACGCCAGGTCGGCCGGGGTCAGCTCGACGCCGGGGTTCGTGCGGTCGGGGTGGCTCGGCAGGGACTTCAGCACCCGCTGGACGCCCGCCTGCTCGGTGACCGCGGCCAGGCGCTCGGCCGGGTAGCTCGGGTCCAGGAGGGTGTAGGCGGCACCGGACTTGAGCACGCCGAGCACCGCGATCGCGAAGTCGAAGCCGCGCTCCATCAGGACACCGACCACTTCGCCGCGCCGGACGCCGTCGGCGATGAGGTGGTGGGCGACCTCGTTGGCCCGGGCGTTCAGCTCGCCGTAGGTCAGCGACTCGCCCTCGAACAGGATCGCGACGGCGTCGGGGTCCTGCCGCTCGACGATCGTGTGCAGGCAGTCCCGCGGCGTCGGCGCGAGGGAAAGCGCGTGGCCCGCCTCGAGGACCAGGTCACGTTCGGCCGTGGTGAGGACGTCGAAGGCCGCGACCGACGTCGTGGGTGCGTCGGCGATCTGCGCCAGCAGCCGGACGAACGCCGTCGCCAGCCGCTCGGCGGTGGCGGCGTCGAACAGCGCCGTGGCGTACTCGAAGGCACCGGTGATCCCGCCACCGTCGGCGCGCTCCTCCAGCGCGGCGGTGAGGTCGAACTTGGCGACCGCGCGGGCCACCTCGTACGGCTCGGTGTCCACTCCGGACAGTGCGATGGGCGGATTGTCCTGCTGCAGCACGAGCATAACCTGGAACAGCGGGTGCCGCGCGGCCGACCGCGCCGGGTTCAGCTCCTCGACCAGGCGCTCGAACGGGACGTCGTCGTGCTCGAACGCGCTCAGGTCGGCTTCGCGGACGCGGTCCAGCAGCTCGGTGAACGCCGGGGCGCCGCTGACGTCGGTGCGCAGGACGACGGTGTTGACGAAGAAGCCGACGAGGTCGTCGAGGACCGGGTCGGGCCGCCCGGCGACCGGGGTGCCGATCGGGACGTCGTCGCCGGCGCCGAACCGCGCCAGCAGCGTCGCGAGCGCGGCCTGCAGGACCATGAAGAGGGTCGCGCGCTGCCCGGCCGCCAGTTCGAGGAGCCGGGTGTGCAGCTCGGCCGGGATCTCGACGGCCGCGGACCCGCCGGCGTGGTCCGCGGTGGCGGGCCGGACGCGGTCGTAAGGCAGCGCCAGTTCCTCGGGCAGGCCGGCGAGGGCCTCCGCCCAGTAGGCGACGTCGCTGTCGAGTTCCCGTTGCCACAGCGTGTAATCCGCGTACTGGACCGGCAACGGTGTCCACTCGGGAGCGTGGCCGTCGAGCCGGGCGGCGTACGCGTCGGCCAGGTCGCTCAGCAGGACCGGGATCGACCAGCCGTCCCCGGCGATGTGGTGGGTCAGCACGAGCAGGACGTGCTCGTTCCCCTCGCCGAACAGCCACGACCGCACGGGCGGGGCGGCGGCCAGGTCGAACGGCGTCCGCGCGGCCTCGGCGACCGAGCCGGTGCCGATCTCGAACGGGACCTCGAAGGAGTCCAGGATCACCTGGTACGGCCCGGACTCGTCCTCGGCGTAGTACGTGCGCAGGGCTTCGTGGCGACCGGCCACATCGGACAGTGCGGCCGCCAGCGCGGAAGCGTCGACGTCGCCGCGCAGCCGCAACGCGATCGGCATGTGGTACGCGGTGTCCTCATTATCCATCCGGGCCAGGAACCACAGCCGCTCCTGACCGGGCGCCAAGGGCAGGCGGTCCGGCCGCGGGCGCCGCGTGACGGCCGGGCGCGCCGCGACGGCGTCCCCGAGGCTCTCACTGAGCCCGGCGACCGTCGGGGTCGCGAACAGCGCCCGCACGGTGACGTCGAGGCCGAGCACCGCGCGGATCCGCCCGGCCAGCCGGGTGGCCAGCAACGAGTGCCCGCCCAGGTCGAAGAAGCCGTCGTCGATACCGACCTCGGGCACCCCGAGGACCTCGGCGAACAGCTCGCACAGCGCGTGCTCACGCGCGGTGCGCGGCACCCGGCCGGCGCCGCTCTCCAGGGCCGGGGCGGGCAGGGCCTTGCGGTCGAGCTTGCCGTTCGGGGTCCGCGGCAGCTCGTCGAGCAACACGAACGCCGACGGGACCATGTACCCCGGCAGCGCGGCCGCGAGGTGGCGGCGCAGCTCTTCGACGTCGACCGGCTCGCTGGGCACGACGTAGGCGACCAGGCGCTTGTCGCCGGGCCGGTCCTCGCGGACGACGACCGCGCGCAGCGCCACGGCCGGGTGCGCGGCCAGCACGGTCTCGATCTCGCCCAGCTCGATGCGGAAGCCGCGGATCTTGACCTGGTGGTCGACGCGGCCGAGGAACCGGATCTCGCCGTCGCGGCGGCGGGCGACCAGGTCGCCCGTGCGGTACATCCGCTCCCCGGCCGCGAACGGCGAGGCGACGAACCGGTCCGCGGTCAGGTCGGGCCGGCCGAGGTAGCCGCGCACGACGCCGTCGCCCGCGAGGTACAGCTCACCCGGGACCCCCGGCGGCACCGGCCGCAGCGCGCGGTCGAGCACGTGGACCTGCGTGTTCGCGATCGCCGTGCCGATGGTCGGCGAGCCTTCGCCGACGCGAGCGGTCGTCGACCAGATCGTCGTCTCGGTCGGGCCGTACATGTTGGTGACCGACGCGGCCCGCGCTCGCAGCGCGACGGCGAGGTCGTCGGGCAGGGCTTCGCCGCCGACCAGGACGTGCACGTCCGAGAGGTCGACGGGCTCGGCCAGCAGGGCGTGGAACAGGCTCGGCGTGGCCTGCAGGAGCGTGACGTCCTCGGCGAGCGCGGCCAGGGCGCGCGTGTCGCGCACGTCCTCGCGGCTCGCGAGCACGACCGTGGCCCCGGCGAGCAGGGGGGCGAAGATCTCCAGGCCGGCGATGTCGAAGCCGACGGTCGTGACCGCGAGGAGCCGGTCGCCGGCGGTCATCCCGAACCGGTCCACCATGTCGAGGAGGAAGTTCAGCAGCGGCCGCCGAGGGACGACGACACCCTTGGGGCGGCCGGTCGAGCCGGACGTGAAGATCACGTACGCCGGGCTGTCCGGCGACGCGGTGTGGTCGAGGTTGCCGGTCTCGTCGGCGAAGACGAGGTCGTCGCTGTGGAGCACCAGGGCCGGGTCGGCGTCCTCCAGCATCATCGCCAGGCGGTCGGCCGGGTACTCCAGGTCGAGCGCGAGGTAGCCGGCGCCGGTCTTGAGCACGGCGAGCATCGCGACGATCAGCTGCTCGTCGCGCGGCAGCGCCAGGGCGACGTACCGCTCGGGCCCGGCACCGCGGGCGGCCAGGTGGTGGGCGAGCCGGTTGGCCCGGGTGTTCAGCTCGGCGTAGGTCAGCGTCGTCGCGCCGAACTCCAGCGCCGGAGCGTCCGGCGTGGCCGCGGCCCGGGCCTCGAACAGCTCGATGACCGACGTGTCCGGCAGCGACCGCGCCGTCTCGCGGTTGGCTGAGTCGATCGCGGTGCGCTCACCGTCCGACAACAGGTCCACTGTGGACAAGGCGGTTCCGGGCGCGTCGACGGCGGCCTCGAGCAGCCGGACGAACCGGTCTGCGAGGTCGGCCGCGGTGCCGTCGTCCAGAAGGTCGGTCGCGTACTCCAGGTACCCGCCGATGCCGGCCGGCCGGCCGTCGGCGCCGGTGTTCTCCTCCAGGTTGAGGGTGAGGTCGAACTTGGCCGTCTCGGTCGTCACCGGCACGTCCGCCGCGGCCAGGCCGGGCAGGGTCAGGTTGGTCGCGACGTTGTTCTGCAGCGCCAGCATGACCTGGAACAGCGGGTGCCGCGCGGTCGAGCGCGCCGGGTTGAGCTGTTCGACGACCCGCTCGAACGGGACGTCGGCGTGGTCGAACGCGGTCAGCGCGGTCTCGCGGACCCGCCGCACGAGCTCGGTGAAGGTGGGGTCGCCGCTGAGGTCCGTGCGCAGGACGAGCGTCGTGACGAAGAAGCCGACGAGGTCGTCGAGTGCGGCGTCGGGACGGCCGGCCGAGGGGGTGCCGACGGCGACGTCGTCCCCGGCGCCGAGGCGCGAGAGCAACGCGGCGAACCCGGCCTGCAGCACCATGAACAGTGTCGCGTGCTCACCGCGGGCGAGGTCGAGCAGCCGCGCGTGCAGGTCCGCGTCGAGGCGCACCGGCAGCGTGGCGCCGCGGTGGCTCGCGACCGGCGGGCGCGGGTGGTCGAAGGGCAGGCTGATCTCGTCGGGCAGCCCGGCGAGCGCTTCGGCCCAGTAGCCGAGGGAGTCGTCGGTCAGCTCCTGTTGCCACAGCGCGTAGTCCGCGTACTGGACCGGCAGCGGAGTCCACTTCGGAGTCTCACCGGTGACGCGGGCGGCGTAGGCCGTCGACAGGTCACGCAGCAGCGGGGCGAAGGACCAGCCGTCGCTGGCGATGTGGTGGGTGACGATCACGAGGACATGGTCGTCGCCCTCGCGCCGCAGCGCCGCGCGGATCGGCAGGTCGGTGGCCAGGTCGAACTCGCGCGCGGCGAACTCGGCGACGTCCACTGCTTCTTCGGTCCACGGCAGCTCGGTGAGCGGCCGGACCTCCTGGCGCGGCACGCCGTCGGTGTCCGGGAACACCGTCCGCAGGGCCTCGTGGCGCTCGATCACGTCGGCGAACGCTTGGCGCAGCGCCGTGACGTCGAGGGTGCCGGTCAGCCGCAACGCGCGCGGCACGTTGTAGGTCGCGCCGGCCCGGTCGAGCTGCTCGACGAACCACAGGCTGCGCTGCGCCGACGACAGCGGCAGGACGTCCGGGCGCGGCCGGGCCACGACGGCGGGCCGGGCGGCCCGGGCGCTGTCCAGGACGGCGGCCAGGCCGGCGACGGTCGGCGCGCGGAAGACGTCGGCGACGCCGATCCGGGCCCCCAGCACCGAACCGATGCGGGCGACGAGCCGGGCGGCGAGCAGCGAGTGCCCGCCGAGGGCGAAGAACCCGTCTTCGACGCCGACCGTCTCGACACCGAGGACGTCGGCGAAGAGTCCACAGAGGACTTCTTCACGCGGGGTGCGCGGCGCGCGGGTCGTGCTGGTGCGCTCGGGCACGGGCAGGGCCCGGTGGTCGAGCTTGCCGTTGGGGGTCAACGGAAGCGCGTCGAGCCGGACGAACGCGCTCGGCACCAGGTGTTCCGGCAGCCGTTCGGCGAGATACGCCCGGAAGTCGGCGGGCTCGCCGACGACGTAGGCGACCAGGAGCTTCTGACCCGGCCGGTCTTCGCGGACGACGACCGCGGACTCGGTGACCGCCGGGTGGGTGCCCAGCGCGGTCCGGACTTCGCCCGGTTCGACGCGGAACCCGCGGATCTTGACCTGGTCATCGGCGCGGCCGACGTACTCGAGGACGCCGTCGGCGCGGCGGCGCACCAGGTCGCCGGTGCGGTACATCCGCTCCCCCGCCGCGAACGGCGAGGCGACGAACCGCTCGGCGGTCAAGCCGGGGCGGCCGACGTAGCCGTCCGCGATGCCGCCGCCCGCGGCGTACAGCTCGCCGACGACGCCGGGGGCGACCGGCCGCAGCCGCTCATCCAGAACGTACGCGCGCTTGCCGTTCAGCGGCACGCCGATCGGGATGGGCGCGCCGAGGTCGGCTCGTGTGACGCGGTGCGAGCTGACGAAGATCATGTTCTCGACCGGGCCGTAGGCGTTGGTGAACGTCACGTCCGGGAAGCTGTCCAAGGCCTTGGCCAGGTGCGTGACCGAGGCGACCTCGCCGCCGGTGTAGACGTTGCCGACCCGCGTGAAGACGACCGGGTACTCGTCGAGGAGGAAGTTGAGCAGGCTGGCGGAGACGAACATCGTCGTGACGCCGTGCCGCTCGACAAGGTCGGCGATGAGCGCGGGCTCGGGCTTCGGCCCGGGCTGCAGGACGCAGGCGGCACCGGTGAGCAGGGCGCCGAACAGCTCGAACGCGAAGGCGTCCCAGGAGACCGGCGCGGTCTGCAGCCAGACGTCGCCGCCGTAGCCCTGGCCGAGGATCGTGGTCGCGACGGCTTCGTGCGACGCGACGACGCCCTTGGGCGTGCCCGTGGAGCCGGAGGTGAACATGACGCAGGCGGGCCCGGCCGGGGACACCGTGCGTCGCGGGGCCGCCGACGTGGGCTTCGCGAAAGACAGGTCGTCGAGCACGATGGGCGCGTCGACCTGCTCGGCCAGCAGCTGCCGGCGTTCGGCGGGGAACGACGGGTCCAGGAGTGTGTACCCGCACCCGGCCTTGAGCACGCCGAGGATCGCGGTGACCAGGTCCGGGCCGCGGTCGAGGCAGATCGCGATGATCCGGCCGGGCTCGACGCCGGTCAGCAGCGCGGCGACGCCGTTGGCGCGGGTGTCCAGCTCGGCGTAGGTGACGACCTGGTCCTCGAACAGCAGCGCGGTGCGGTCCGGCGTGCGCCGGGCGTGGCCCTCGATGACTTCGTGCAGCGTGACGGCCGGGGCGGCGGGCGCGAGCATGCCGCCCGTCTCGGCCTGGTGCCGCTCGGCCGGGTCGAGGAGGTCGAGGTCGCCGATGCGGGTGTCCGGGTTCGCGGCGACGGCGGCCAGGACACGCAGGAGGCGGCCGGCCAGCGTGGCGGCGGTGGCGCGGTCGAACAGGTCGCTCGCGAACTCCAGCAGGCCGGTCAGCTCGCCGTCGCGCTCCTCGAAGATCGCGGCCAGGTCGAACTTCGCGTAGCCGATGTCGACGCGTTCGCCGGTGGCGCGGACGCCGTCGAGGTTCAGTTCGGCGGCGAGGTTGTTCTGCAGGACGAGCAGCACCTGGAACAGCGGGTGCCGGCCGAGCGAGCGAGCCGGATTGAGGTCCTCGACGACCCGCTCGAACGGCACCTCGGAGTGCTCGAACGCGGCCAGGCACGTCTCGCGGGCGCGGTCCAGGAGCTCGCGGAACGTCGGATCGCCGCCGGTGGCCGAGCGCAGTACGACGGTGTTGACGAAGAACCCGACGAGGTCGTCGAGGGCGGCGTCCGTGCGGCCGGCGACCGGCGAGCCGACCGGGACGTCGTCGCCCGCGCCGAGGCGGGTGAGCAGGGCGGCGAACGCGGCCTGCAGGACCATGAACAGCGTCGCGCCTTCGGCCGCGGCGAGGTCGGCCAGCTTGCGGTGGACGTCGGCGGGGACGTCCATCGGCACGACACCGCCGCGGTGGCTCGCGACCGCCGGGCGCGGGCGGTCGGCGGGCAGCGGCAGTTCTTCGGGCAGCCCGGCCAGGGCGTCCCGCCAGTACGCGAGGTCGCGCTCGACGGGGAGTTCCTGTTGCCACAGCGTGTAGTCCGCGTACTGGACCGGCAGGGGCGTCCACTTCGGAGGGTTGCCGGTGACGCGGGCGGTGTAGGCGGTGGACAGGTCGCGCAGGAGCGGGGCGAAGGACCAGCCGTCGCTCGCGATGTGGTGCACGACCAGCAGCAGCACGGCGGTGTCGCCGGGCAGGGTGAACAGCGTCGCGCGGATCGGCAGGTCACGGGCGAGGTCGAAGCCGGCCTCGGTGGCCGCGGTCAGGTCGGTGGCCAAGGTGTCCTCAGTGGACCATTTGATCACCAGTGGGACTTCGCCGGAAGACAGGATGTGCTGGACCGGCTCGTCGCCGTCGCGGGTGAAGATCGTGCGGAGGGCTTCGTGGCGGGCCACGACGTCCCCGACGGCCAGCCGCAGCACGTCGGCGTCGATCGGGCCGTCGAGGCGGACGGCCTGCGGGACGTGGTAGCTCGCGTTCCGGGTGTCGGCCTGGTCGAGGAACCACAGCCGGCGCTGCGCGAACGACAGCGGCATCGGCTCGGGACGGCGGCGCGGGGTCAGGGCCGGGCGGGCCGCGGGCGCGTCTTCGAGCAGTTCGGCCAGGCCGGCCGGGGTCGGCGCGCGGAAGACGTCGCCGATGCCGGCCTCGACGCCGAGCGTCGCGCGGATCCGGGAGACGAGCTTGGCGGCCAGGAGGGAGTGGCCGCCGAGGGCGAGGAAGCCGTCGTCGATGCCGACGCCGTCGACACCGAGGATTTCGGAGAACAGCTCGCACAACGCGGCCTCACGCGGGGTGCGTGGGGCGCGACCGGTGCGGGCGGCGGACCAGTCCGGTGCGGGGAGGGCCTTGCGGTCGAGCTTGCCGCTCGGGGTCAGCGGCAGGTCTTCCAGCACGACGAACGCGGCCGGGACCATGTACTCCGGCAGGTTTTCGGCCAGAGCCGCACGCAGGGCGTCGACGTCGGGTGCGGCGCCGTCCGGGACGACGTAACCGACCAGGCGCTGGTCGCCTTCGCGGTCCTCACGGGCCAGGACGCAGGAGCCGCCGACGCCGGGCTGGCGGTCGAGGACGGCCTCGATCTCACCGAGCTCGACGCGCAGGCCGCGGATCTTGACCTGGTGGTCGGTGCGGCCGAGGTAGTGCAGGGCTCCTTCGTCGGACCAGCGGGCGAGGTCACCGGTGCGGTACATCCGCTCCCCCGGCGCGAACGGGCTCGCCACGAACCGCTCGGACGTCAGGCCGGGCCGGCCGTGGTAGCCGCGGGCCAGCTGGATCCCGGCGAGGTACAGCTCGCCGGCGACACCCGGTGCGACCGGCTTCAACTCGGCGTCGAGGACATAGGTGCGGGTGTTCCACACCGGACGTCCGATGGGGACGGACGTCTCCTCGGGCCGGCACGCCCAGTACGTGACGTCGACCGAGGCTTCCGTGGGGCCGTACAGGTTGTGCAGTTCGACGCCGGGAAGCGTGGCGAAGAACCTGGCCTGCAGCTCGGCGGGCAGGGCTTCGCCGCTGCACAGGACGCGGCGGAGGCCGGTGCAGGTCGCGGCGGCGGGGTCGAGCAGGAACGCCTGCAGCATCGACGGGACGAAGTGGACGGTCGTGATCCGCTCGGCGCGGATGAGCTCGGCCAGGTAAGCCGGATCGCGGTGCCCGCCGGGGCGGGCGACGACGAGCGTGGCGCCGGTCAGCAGCGGCCAGAAGAACTCCCAGACGGAGACGTCGAAACTGGACGGCGTCTTCTGCAGGACGCGGTCGCCGGCGGTGAGGCCGTATTCCGCCTGTGTCCACATGAGACGGTTGACGACGCCCTCGTGCGGGACCAGGACACCCTTGGGGCGGCCGGTGGAGCCGGAGGTGTAGATGGCGTACGCGAGGTCCTTGGTGGACGTCGTTGGTTCCGGGGCCGGGCGGGCAGCGAAGTCCACGGCGTCGAGGAGGATGGTCTCGGCGTCGATTCTGCCGGCGAGGTGGGTCTGGGTGAGGACGACCGGCGCGGCGCTGTCGGCGACCATGTAGGCCAGCCGGTCGGCCGGGTAGTCCGGGTCGAGCGGGACGTAGGCGCCGCCGGCCTTGAGCACCCCCAGCAGGGCGATCACCAGTTCAAGGCTGCGGTCGGCACAGACGCCGGTGAGGACACCGGGGCCCACGCCCCGCTCGACCAGGAGATTCGCGAGCCCGTCGGCCCGCCGGTGGAGTTCGCGGTAGGTCAGGGACTCGCCTTCGAACACCAGCGCCGTCGCGTCCGGGGTGCGGGCCGCCTGCTCGGCGAGCAGCCGGGTGAGCGTGCGGCCCGCCTCCGGGACGTCGGTGGTGGTGTCGTTCCAGGCCGCCAGCAGCTGCCGGGCGTCGTGGTTCACGGTGATCAGCTCCAGTTCGTTCACTGCCGGCGGGGAAGGGTCAGCGCATCGCGGCGATGAGGCTCGCCGGGCGCAGGTCGGTCCAGTTCTGCTCGACGTACTCCAGGCACGCGGCGCGGGTGTCCTCGCCGTGGACCTTCGTCCAGCCGGCCGGGACGTCCACGGTGGACGGCCAGAGCGAGTGCTGGTTCTCGGCGTTGACCAGGACCAGGAAGGTGCCGTTCTCGTCTTCGAAGGGGTTGGTCATGACTGCTTCTCCTCTGTGAGTGCGGCCCGGCCGAGTGCCGGGGTGGCGACGAGCAGGGCGAGCGCGACGAGCGCGACCGCGGCGTGGGCGAACATGGTGAGCGGGACACCGAGCGTCTCGACCAGCACGCCGATCAGCAGGTTGCCGATCGGGGTGGCGGCGAGGGTGAAGAGGGCGAGGATCGACATCACGCGGCCGCGCATCTCTTTCGTCGACCACCGCTGGGCGAGGCTCACGAGCACGAGCGCGGTGAGCCCGGCGACGAGGCCGAGGGTGAAGAAGGCGGCGATGCCGACGACGAGGTTCCCGGTGGCGAGCAGGGCGAGGCAGCCGACCTGCGCGGCGAGCCCCGCCGTCGCGAGCCGCCCGGCCTTTTCGCGCGGCGGCCACTTGACGGAGACGACGAAGGCGAGGGACGCGCCGAGCGTCATGGCGGTGAGCAGCCAGCCGGCGCCGGCCGTACCGCCCAGCAGGACCAGGCCGAGGTTGATCGGGCCGGCACCGCTGAGTTCGAGCAGGCCGGTGACGATCATGGCGGTCCGCAGGGCGGGCCGTTGCGCGACGTACCGGGCGCCTTCCGCTATTTCCCTGCCCAGTTCCCGGAGTTTGACGCGCTGCCGGGGTTCTTTGCTGGTGAGGGTCTTGGTATTGCCGGCGGCGATGGCGGAGATGCCGAAGCTGACCCCGTTGACGACGGCGACGGTGACGAGCCCGCCGAGCCCGGCCAGCCAGCTTCCCAGAGCGCCCCCGGCAGCTTGGCCACCTCGCACGGCGGCGAGGTAGACGGCGTTGCCGCGCACGAGGTGTTCGGGCGGCAGGAGGTTCGGCCGGAGGGCGTCGGAGGCCGGGATGAAGAAGGCACTGGCCACGGCCATGACGACGATGAGGGCGGTGAGCAGGGGCAGTTCGGGGCCGACGAGCAGGACCCCGGCGGCCCCGGCGAGCATGGCCCCGGCCCGGATGAGATCGGTGGTGACGAGGACCCGCCGCGGCCCGGCCCGATCGGCGACGGCGCCGCCGACGAGGAGGGTGAGGACCTTGGGCAGCGACCCGAGGGCAAGGACGAGACCGGCGAGGGTCGGACCGGCGGTGCCGACGAGGGTGACGGAGAGAGCGATCAGCCAGACGGCATCCCCGAAGGAGGAGAGGCCCATGGCGAGGACGAGCCCGAGGAAGGGAGCGGGAAGCCCCTTACCGGCCGCCGTCGTGTCGAGCGTCGCGAATGACTCATTCGGGACTTCTGAAGACCCGAATGAGTCATTCGCGACCTTCGGACCGGCCGTCATGACAGCACCTGCTCGCGGACCTGCTCCGCGCGGCCCGGGAACCACACGTCGTCCGGGGTGAGCGCGTCCGCGCGGTACTGGCCCAGCGCGCTCAGCAACAGCCGCAACTCCAACGCCAGCGCCTCCACGAACCGGACCAGCCCGTCCGAAGGGTCCGTGTCCACCGCCAGCAACGCCGCCCGGCCCAAGCCCGCCGCACGCGCCCCCAGTGCCAGCACCTTCGCGACCCGCGTCCCCTCCCACATCCGGCCCGATGCCAGCAGGCAGCCGGCCGGGGTTCCGATGCGGGACAAGCACTCCGCCAACGGCAGCCCGACCGAACCGAACGACAACGGCGCCCAGCCCGACCCGCCCTCGGCACCGTCCACGGTGACCGCCGAAGCACCGGCCGACCAAGCCACCGAAGCCGCGACACCGACGTCACGCCCGGGTGGGAGCTTCACCCACACCCCGGCGCGCGGGAAGTTGTTGCGCATCAAGCGGATCTGCTGCCGGAGGATCTCGTCGGTGAACGTTCCCGGCGAACTGCTCCGCAGCACCCGCGCACCCAGCGAAGCGTCCACTGTGTACAAATCCGAAAGCGAAGCGGCGTCGGCAGGAGAAACCAGCGTCATCCCACCGAGCCCCGGCTTCGCGCCCTGGCCGACCTTCAGCTCGAACGCCAGCCGTCCGGACTCCAGCAGCGGCAACGCCGACGGGTCCGAATACACCAGGTTCCACACCTCGGCGTCCGCGTCCTCCGTGCTCTGCTGGACGACCACGCCGCCGAGCCCGTCGGGCGCCGCGTCCGCGTACGCCCGCAGGCGCTCCAGGAGCGTCCCCGCCGACGCGCCGTCCACGCGGCCGTGGCCGTGCATCGGGACGACGTTCTCGCCGATCACCATCGGGATGCCGAGCCGCGCGGCCTGAGCCGACGCCGCCGCGCCGAGCCCGCGGCCCGCCACCTGCGTCGATCCGAACGCCGACAGGTACAGCGGCAGAGCCGAGGAAAACCCGCCGATCGACGTCGACAGCGCAACGTCGCCGTACAACGGTTCCCGGCCCAGCTCGATCAGCTTCTCCAGCCGCCGCGGCACGAACACCGGCGGCACCAGCCGCGCCTGCTCCAGCAGATCCGCGGAGTCGACCGGAGACCCGCCGAACAAGGAAGTCCCATAGGAAGAAGCGGGCGGGAACACCGCCGAAGCGCCATGCAAAGCGCGCTCCCGGACGAGATCGGCGGGGAAGCCCGAAGCCTGCAACGCGGTCACGGCGAGACCACCCCCGGCAGCTTCGGGAACGCCGTCGCCTGCCACACCGCGTCCAGCCCGGCCACGTACCGCGTGAACCGCTGGACGCCCAGCCCGAACCCGGCGCTGGCGGGGATGCCCGTGCGGACCAGGTCCAGGTACCACGCGTACTTCGCCGGGTTCTCCCCCGTCTCGCGCATCCGCGTGACGATCCGGCCGTAGTCGTGCTCGCGCTCGCTGCCGCTGCACAGCTCGCCGTACCCCTCGGGGGCGATCAGGTCGAAGTTGCGCAGAACACCCGGCGTGGAAACGCTTTCCCGGTCGTAGAACCCGCGCGAGCCCTTCGGGTAGTCGACCAGGAAGAACGGCCGCGCGTGCTTCTCCGACAGGATCGCCTCGCCCGCCCAGTCGATCTCGGCGTCCGCGCTCTGCGGGTGCCCGAGCTCGCGCAGCGTCTCGACGGCGGTGGCGTGCGACAGCCGGCCGAACGCCCCGCCGAGCAGGTCGGCGAACGCGCCCGAGTCGCGGCCGAGCGCCTCCAGCACGTCGCCCGCGTCCTCGACGACCCGGCGGACCACGTGCGCGACCAGGTCCTGCAGCAGGTCGAGCACGTCGTCGCGGGACGCGCCGGCGACCTCGACGTCGAGCTGGTGGAACTCGGCCAGGTGCCGGCTCGTGTTCGCCGTCTCCAAGGGTTCCAGCCGCACGTTCGGCGCGACGTAGAAGATCTTCGAGAATCCCAGCAGCGACGCCTGCTTGTACAGGATCGCGCTGGTCATCAGCTTGTACCGGTGGCCGTAGAAGTCGACGTCGACCTGCTTCGCGCCGCGGCCGCCGGGGTCGGTGACCGGGCCGATCACCGGGGGCAGCAGCTCGGTGAAGCCGCGGGCGGCGAGGAACGCGCGCGCCTCGGCGAGCATGCGGTGCTGCAGGCCCAGCACGTGCCGCGTGGTCTCCGAGGTCAGGTGCGTACGCGGGTCCGGCGGATCGGTGTACTCCATGGCGTTCTCACTCCCAAGCTGGTCGGTGCGGATCAGGACAGGACCGGGTCGAGCCTTCGGCGGTGGTAGGACAGGTCGGCGAGCAGCCGGGTCGCGGTGACCCGGTCGTGGCCGCGGCGGCCGCCGAGCGCGGCGGGCAGCGGCATCCGCCCGGTGTGCCACCACTGCAGGCGGCCGTCGTCGTCGAGCACGCACCGGGTTTCGCCGCCGTTGTCGGGGTGCAGGCAGTACGGGACGTCGAGCAGGCCGCGCTCGAACGCCGCCGGCAGCGCCTCGGCGAGCGTCGGCGCGAGCGAGCGCACCTCGTCGACGAGCAGCCGGGCCTGCAGGTACACCTCGGTGTCCCCCGGCGGCGGCGAAACCGGCGGCGGCTGGTCCAGCGCCGTCGTGTGCGCCAGCCGCAGCGCCTCGACGTTCTCCTCGACGGTCGGGATCCGGTGCGCCTCCGCGGTGGTCTTGACGATCAGCCGCTCGGTGCCGGTGCGCACGGCCAGCCGGACGCTCTCGGCGACCAGTTCCCGCGCCCCGGCCGCGGACTCCGGGAACAGGCCCATGTAGGTGTAGAGCACGACGTGGTGGTCCACGCCCGCCAGCTCTTCGGCGCACAGCCGCCGCATCGCCCACAGCGCTTCGGCGTCCTGCTCCGGGCTGGTCTGCTGCGCGTAGCTGGCCGACACGCTGCGCACGCCGTGTTCGGCGAAGAACAGGCACTCCAGCACCGACAGCGCGACCAGCAGCCCCGGTGGGCACAGCTGCCCGAGCATGCAGCCGCCGAAGCTCTCGAGGTGGCAGTCGACGGTCTGGCCGGCGAGCAGCGACGCCGACCGCGACCACGACTTCGCCGCCGTCCGCAGCGGGACGCTGCTGTAGGGCAGGCAGTAGGACACCGGCCCGCCCTCGGAGGCGTCGAGCCCGGCTTCGAGCATCGCGGCGAAGATGTCTTCCGGCTGGGCCGAACCGTGCCGCACCTGGACGGGAAAGCCGGGCAGGCCCGCCACCAGCTCGGCGGTGGCGGCCGGACCGAGGGCCACCAGCGGGTAGCCGTTGAGCGGGACGCCCGAGGCGATCGACATGGCGGCGAGGTCGTGCTGCCCGGTGCGGGTGTAGCTGTCCAGGGTCACGGTGCCCACGGCCGGCACGCCGGCCGCGGCCACCGCGCGCAGCCCGCGGCGCATCACGACGGGGTCGGAGAACCCCATCCGCGGCTGCACGACCAGCGTCCGGCGGCGCCGGTGCTCGGCCACGAAGCTGCTGAACACCGACCGGGCAGCGGTCACCGCAAGGTCCGGACGTTCGCGGCGACGAACTCGCGGAACGACTCGATCGCCTGGCCGGAGTCGCCGGCGCCGACGTGGAAGACCGCGTCGTAGCCCAGGGCCAGCAGCTCGGTCTCCAGCTCGGCGTCGGCGTCGCCCCGCACGCCCAGCTTGCCGCCGATGACGGCGGGCAGGCCGGCCAGCGCGGGGTCGGCGCGCAGGGCGGAGATCACCCGGGCGCCGTCGACGTGGCCGTGGCCGTTGATGGTGCTGATCACCAGGCAGTCGGGGCGCTCGTCCCGGCAGGCGGCGAGCAGCCGCTCCACCGGCACGCAGGCGCCGAGGTTGACGACCTCGTGGCCCATCTCCTCCATGATCAGCTGGAGGGCGACGAGGTTCCACATGTGCGAGTCGGACTGGACGCTGGACAGGACGAACTTGAGCGGGGACCCGGCGGCCACGCCGGGCCCGTCGGGGGTCTGCTCGATCTGGAACGTGGTCATCGTGCGTCGCTCCCTGTGCGTTCGGGGAACGTCCGCGGGGCGAGCCGCGAACTTCTCACGACGAATCGTCATCGGCGGACGGCCCGCGCACATGGGTGCGACGGACCCGCATTCCGGCGCCGCACCCGGCCCCCGGTCCGCCTCGCGCGCGGGTGACGCGGTCGCGCGCGCGACCGCGGAGTCAGGTGGGGGCGGGGTGCCCCGCACGGGGGATCGGCGGTGCCCGCACCCTCGTCAACCCCGGCCGGGCCCGCCCGCCGAGTGGACCAACCGCCACGTCCGAACGGCGCAACCACCCAGTCCGCGACCAGGCGTTTCCCCGGCGATGCCCCCATGAACCCCTAGAAAGCCCCCATGCCGCGCCGGAATGCGGGCGTAGCACCCCCATGTAACCCACGTCACCCGCTGGCATGCTCGAACCCGTGATTCCCCCGCAGCCGAACCCGGCGACCACGACGCTCCCGCCCACCTGGTGGGCGGCGGCGCTGACCACGCAGGAACGCCGCCCCGGCGGCGCCCGTCCCGCGTGGGTCGACTTCGCGGAAGCGGCACTTTCACGGGAAAGTGCCGACTTGGAGCTTTCACGTGAAAGCTCGCACTGGCGCACCGCCTTCGCCGCGGTGTTCCGTCCCTTCACCGACGCGGCCCGCGCCGCGATCGCCGGCGCCGCAGCGGCTTCGCCCGCCGTCGACGCCGCCGCGGTCGCCGACGGGTGCGCGACGCGGCTGGGCCACCAGCTCGCCGGGCTCGCCGCCCGCAGCCTGGTGCTCGAGCTGGGGCGGGCCCGGCGCGCGGGGATCCTGGCCGGAGACAGCGCGGAAGAGCGGTTCGCCGACTTCGTGCGGCGGACCGGCACCCCGGCCGGGCTCACCGAGCTGCTGCACCGCTACCCCGTGCTCGCCCGGCTCGCCGCGCAGGCGTCGCTGTACGCGATCGCGGCCGTCACCGAGCTGCTCGGCCGCTTCGACGCCGACCGCGCCGCGCTCACCGCGTTCACCGGTCCGGAGCCCGGCCCGCTGGTGGAGATCAGCGGCGGCACCGGCGACGCGCACCAGCGCGGCCGCTCGGTCCGGGAGCTGCGGTTCGCCGGCGGCGCGCGGGTGATCTACAAGCCGCGCCCGCTCGATCTGCACGCGGCGTTCACCGGCCTGGTCGAGTGGCTCAACCCGCGCGTGCCCGGCCTCGAGCTGAGCACGGTCGACGTCCTGGTGCGCCCCGGCTACGGCTGGCTGCGGTTCGTCGAGCACCGGCCGTGCGCCGACCTCACCGAGGTCGACCGGTTCTACCGCCGCCAGGGTGTGCTGCTCGCCCTGCTGCACGCCCTCGACGGCACCGACGTGCACTTCGAGAACATCATCGCCGCCGGCGACCAGCCCGTCCTGATCGACATCGAGACGCTCTTCCAGCCGGTGCTGCCCGCCGACGCGAGCGACGTCGACCCCGCGGCCGAGCTGCTCGCCCGGTCGGTGCACCGGACCATGCTGCTGCCGCAGATGATCGTCGGCGAGCACGGCGCGGTCGACATCTCCGGCCTCGGCGGCGGCCGCGCGGCGGCCCCGGCGCTCACCCGCGTCGACTGGCTCGACGCCGGCACCGACCGGATGCGGCTGACCCGGGTGCCCGGCGGTGTCGGCACCGGCGTCAACCGGCCCACCCTCGGCGGCGTCGACGTCGAACCGGCCGAGCACGGCGCCGCGCTGCTGGCCGGGTTCCGCGCCGGGTACGACGCCATCGCCGCCGGCGCGGCCGAGTTCGGGTCGCTGCTCGACCGCTGCGCCGACGCCGGGATCCGCGTCCTGGTCCGCCCGACCAGCTTCTACACGCGGCTGCTCGACGAGACCACGCACCCGTCGCTGCTGGCCGACGCGGCCGCGCGCGACGACGCTTTCGGGCTGCTGCACGACGACAGCACCGACGACGTCCGCCGCGGGCTGGTCGCCGCCGAGCTGACCGACCTGTGGGCGGGCGACGTCCCGATGTTCACCGGCCGGCCCGGCAGCACGGACCTCTGGGACGCCGAAGGCACCCAGCTGCCCGGGCTGCTGGCCGAACCGCCGCTGGAGACGGTCCGCGCGAAGGTCGCCGGGATGACCACGATCGACCGCCGGGACCAGGAGTGGCTGATCTCCGCCGCGCTGGCCACCCGGCCCGCCGCCGAGACCCACACCGGCACCGGGGTCACCGACCCCGTCCTGCCGAGCAAGAGCCCCGAACCGGCGCACCTGCTCTCGGCCGCCTGCGGCATCGCCGACGCGATCGTCGCCCGCGCGGCCTCCGGCGGCGGGCGCGTCAACTGGGTCGGGCTGGAGCTCGTCGACGAGAAGTACTGGACCGTGCTGCCGATGGGCGCCGGGCTCGGCGAGGGCTACACCGGGGTCGCGCTGTTCCTGGCCCAGCTGGCCGAGCTGACCGGCATCGACCGCTACCGCGAACTGGCCGGGAAGGCGCTTTCCGGGCTGCCCGGGCTCGTCTCCGCGCTGGAGGCCGACCCGGACCTGGCCGCGGCGGCCGGTCCCGGCGGGCTGCTCGGTCTCGGCGGCGTCGCCTACGCGGCGGCGCGGCTTTCGCGGCTGCTCGACCGGCCCGACCTGCTGGACCTGAGTGCCCGCACCGTTGCCGTGATGCCGGCCCCGACGCCCGAGACGTCCCCGCGCTACACCACCGGGCTGGCCGGCGGGCTCGTCGCGCTGCGCTCGGTCGCCACCCAGACCGGCCTCGCCACCGCCACCCTGCTGGCCGACGCCTACGCGGCCGAGCTCGCCGTCCGCTCGATCGACCCCGACCTCGCCGACCCCGGGTTCGCGCACGGCGCGGCCGGCGTCGACTGGGCCCTGGCCGGCTACCCGCGCGAAACCGCGACCCTGCCGCCGGCGAAGACCGCGACCGGGCACGGCTGGTGCTCCGGCCTGGCCGGCCAGGTGCTCGCCTACTCCGGCGACCCCGCCGTGCTGGGCCTCGACGAGCAGGTCGCGGCGCTGGCCGGCCAGGACCCGCTGCGCGACCTGAGCCTGTGCCACGGCGAAACCGGCATCACCGACGTCCTCGGCTTCCTCGCCGAAGCCGGCCACGAGGGTGCCGCTGCCGCGGTCGCCACCCGCACCGGGCAGCTGCTCACCGCCGTCGAACAGGACGGCGCCCGCTGCGGCACGCCCGACGGCGTCGCCTCCCCCGGCCTGCTGACCGGCCTGGCCGGCATCGGCTACGGCCTGCTGCGCCTCGGCTTCGGCCGGCGCGTCCCGTCCGCCCTGCTCTTGCAACCCCCGACCCGCTGATCAGTCCCCACCCGAGGAGAGAACGAAACGATGCGCGAAACCACCGCCGAGACCGTCGAAGCCACCATCGGTGCCCTGGTGCTCCCCCGCGCGAACCGCGCCGGCGCCCGCAACCAGGCGCTGGCCGGCACCCGGCCCCGGGTCTCCGGGTCGACCCTCGACACGCTCGGTGGCCCCACCGTGGTCACCAACGGCACCTTCGCCCTCTGACGTCCCCTCCCCCTCCCCCGATCGCGACCGAAAGCGGAGAACACGCCATGAGCGAGCACGACTTCACCGGCACGGACAACCCCGTCGGCGACCCCACCCTCCCGGCGCCGACCCGGACCGGCGCCCGCAACCGCGCTCTCGCCGGCCGGACCGCGCGGCTGAGCCACCACGGCGCCGACACCCTCGACATCACGCCCGTCTTCACCGTCAGCATCGGTTTCGCCGAATAACCCTGCCCGACCCAGCACTACCGAGAGTGGAGCCACCAGCATGACCGAGCACGACTTCGCCGGCACGGACAACCCGATCGGCGACTTGACCCTCCCGACGTCGGCCCGCACGGGCGCCCGCAACCACGCTCTGTCCGGCCGGGCGGCGCGGGTCAGCCAGAACTCCCTGACCACGATGGACATCACGGTCGTCACGGGCGGTTTCACCGAACAGTGAGACATCCCGGCGTCGGTAATTCGACCTACGTCCGGAGGTGGCCAGTCCGGTTATAGTGACCGCGATGGGCATCCGATCGACGCGCCTGATCGGGCGCGACAGGGAGCTCGGCGCGCTGTCCCAGGCTCTGGAGAAGGCCCGCACCGACCACGGTGGGGCCTTCTTCCTTGTCGGTGAAGGCGGGATCGGGAAGTCCCGGCTCGCCGCCGACGTCGCCTCGCGGGCGTTGGCGACCGGGCTCCCGGTGCTACGCGGACGAGCCAGCTCGATCGGCCCGATGGTGCCGTTCCGTCCCCTCGCCGAAGCCCTGTTGTCGCACTTCCGCGGCGGCCTGCCGCCCGCCGCGCCCGAACTCGACCCGCTCGTGCCGGTGCTCGCGCGGCTCGTGCCCGACTGGTACCGCGGCGACCGTCCACACGACAACGGCAACCTCCTGGTCCTGGCCGAAGCGGTGTTCCGGCTGCTGTCGGTCGCCGGGCGCGACGGCGGCTGCCTGATCGTGCTGGAGGACCTCCACAACGCCGACGCGGAGACGCTGTTCATCGTCGAGTACCTAGTGGACAACCTCGCGTCCAGCCGCGTGATGCTGATCGGCACCCTGCGCGGCGAACCGGGCGAGGCGCTGCGGCTGGCCTCGGCCGCGGCGCAACGCTCGTCCAGCCACACCTTCGAACTGTCCCGGCTGGACGCCGAACGCACCCGTGAGTTCGCGGCCGCCTGCCTGGAAACCGAGCCGGCCTCGGTACCCGCCGCCGTCGCGAACCTGTTGTGGCAGAACAGCGAGGGCGTGCCGTTCGTCGTCGAGGAGCTGCTGCACGGCATGCTCGGCGACGGCCTGCTCGTCGGCGGGCCGGGCGGCTGGCAGGTCGTCGGCGAGCTGCAGGCCCGCGTGCCGGAGGCGCTGATCAGCAGCATCGCCGCCCGCGTCGACGCGCTCGGCGAAGACGGCGAGACGCTGCTGTCGGTCGCCGCCGTGCTCGGCCGGCGATTCCCGCTGTCGGTCGTGCAGGCGGTGACCGACATGGACGACCGCATGCTGCACAACCACATCAGCGCGAGCGTCGCCGCGCACCTGGTCACCACCGACGAGACCACGCCCGGCTGGTACGCCTTCCGCCACCCGCTGACCGCCGAGGCGCTGCTGGCCCGGCTGGTGCCGTCGACGAAGGCGAACCTCGCGCGCCGGGCCGCCGACGCCGTCGAGCAGCTGCACCCCGGCCTGCCCGGCGAGCTGTGCGCGCTGGCCGCGGCGCTGCGGCTGACGGCGATGGACCACCCCGGCGCCGGGCGGCTGTTCGCCGAGGCCGGCCGGCGCGCGCTCGACGGCGGCGCGGCCGACACGGCGGTGACGATGCTGACCCGCGCCGTCGAACTGCTGGCCACGGCGAGTCCCGACGACCGGGCGGACGCCCTGGAGTCCCTGCTGCACGCGCTCGGCCAGACCGGGCAGTTCGACCGGGCCGTCGAGTTCTCCGCCCGGTTCGCCGAGATCGGCCGGCTCGAACGGGCCGTCGACCTGCACATCCAGCTGGCGTGGGCGGCCTACATCGGCGGCCGCCACGACGAGTGCCTCAACCAGATCGAGCAGGCCCGCGCCCCCCTCGGCGGCGAGATGACCGAAGAGCAGAAGGCGGGTCTCGACGCCGTCGAAGCGACGCTGTGGCTCGACATCCCCGGCCCGGCGCACACCGAGCGGGCCCGGAAGCTGGCCGAGCAGGCGTGGGAGGTCGCCGAACGCGCCGGCGTGCCGTTCGTGTCGTGCCAGGCGCTGCAGGTGCTCGGCATGGTGGCGCTGGAGTCGGACCTGGCCGAGGCCGAGCGGTGCCTGCAGCTGGCGCGGCGGCTGGCCGAGCGCCACCAGCTGACGCACCTGCGCACCCAGGTGCTGGTCCGCCTCGGCGGGCACCGGATGCTCGCCGAGGGCGACATCCGGACGTTCGACCTGGCCCGCGCGGAGGCCCAGCGCACCGGCGCGATCACGCTGACCTGCGCGGTCGACGCGAGCCTCGCGGTGCACGCGGTGATGCGGAGCGACTTCGCGCAGGCCGACCGCATCCTGGACGAGAACCTCGCGGTGCTCGGCCGGCTCCGGCTGGTCGCGCTGCTGCAGTACACGCACATGACGCGCGCGATGGTGGCCGCGCACCAGGCTGACCGGCCGCGGATGGAGCGCGCGCTCGAGGAATTCCGCGCCGAAGGCGGCGCGACGGCGCAGGAGCTCGTGCTGAGCGTCGGGCTGGCCCAGGTGTTCTGTTCCCTGCTGGAGGAGGACGCCGAACGCGCCCGCCGCGAGCTGGCGCAGGTGCTGGCGTTGGAAGAGCGTCAGCCGAGCCGCTTCCACCTTGCGGGCCAGCACGGCCTGCGGCTGCTGGTGGAGGCACTCGACGGCACACCGCCGCCGGACCGGCCCCCGGCGGCCGTGAGCGGCATGCGCTGGAACCGCCAGTTCGTGCTGCTGGGCGACGCGGTCCGCCACGGCCGCGCGGGATCGGTGGACCTCGCCGATCAGGCCGTGGCCGCGGCGATCGAGACGGCGGCCCCGTTCCCGGTGAGCCGCCACCTGGGACTGCGCATGGTGGCCGAGTCCGCCGCGGCCGACGGCTGGGGCAACCCGGTGACGTGGCTCAAGGAGGCCGAGGAGTTCTTCCACCAGGCCGAGGTGAGCGCGGTGGCGAGCGCGTGCCGCGGGCTGCTGCGCAAGATCGGCGCCCCGGTCGGCCAGCGCCGCACGGGCTCGGACCGCCTCCCGGCGGAGCTGCGCTCGGCGGGCGTGACGGTCCGCGAGTACGAGGTGCTGCAGCTGCTGGCCGACAACATGGGCAACAAGGACATCGCCCGGCGGCTGCACATTTCCCCGCGCACGGTGGAAAAGCACGTGGCGAGCCTGATGGCGAAGTCCAATTTGGAGAACCGCAGCGCGTTGACCGAGTACGCGCGCAACACTCCACAGTAGACTCAGGCCCCTCCCGCCAGGTCACTCAGCGGATCGAGGTGCTCCGGGGTCCAGCCCAGCTCGCGCCGCGCCTTGGCCGACGTCAACTGCTGGTCGAGGGCGAAGGCGTCGGCGATCGGGCCCATCCGCTCGCGGGCCTCGTCCAGCGTGATGGAGACGGTCTTGCCGGCCAGTCCCGCGGCGCGGGCGCACGCCTCGGCGACGTCCTTGGCCGTCGGGTCGACGCCGCCGACGCCGAGGTAGACCGAGCCGGCCGGCGCCGACAGCGCGGCCGCGTAGAGCCGGGCCAGGTCGTCGAGGTGGATCAGGGCCCAGTGGTTGGCGCCGTCGCCGAGGTACGGGATCGCGCCGCTTTCCTTGCCCGGCTGGACGAAGAAGACGTCGATCAGGCGGTTGTCGCCGCCGTAGAGGAGGCCGGGCTGGACGACGACCGGCCGTCCACCGCTCTCGGCGCGGGCCAGCACGGCGTCTTCGACGGCCTTGCGCCAGGCCACGACGGGCGGCGGGTTCCAGGCGGCCGTCTCGTCCTGGACGCCGTCGGTGTCGCCGTAGACCCAGCTGCCGCCGGTGTGCACATAGGTGCCGCCGCCGACGCCGTCCTGCAGGGCGGTGGCCGCGGCGAGGTCCTCTTCGCCGCTGGTGGCCTGGGCCAGGTGGATCACGGCTTGCGCGCGGGCGGCGGCGTGGTTGAGCACGTCGAGGTCGGCCAGGCCGCCCCGGACGGCCGTCGCCCCGGCGGCGGCCACGGTCCGCTCGGCGCGGTCGCTGCGCGCGAGCGCCTCGACGGTGTGCCCGAGCCGGACGAGTTCGGCGATCGTCGCGCGGCCGATGTAACCGGAGCCACCGGTGAGGAAGACCTTCATCGCTGTCCTTTCGTTGCGGTGTCTGCGCTTTCCAGCGTGTCCCGCGGCGGTCGGGCGCGTCCAAGACCCGTTGCGCGCGCAGTGATGCCCGCGCGGCATCACCGAGGACCTGCGATGATCGGAGCGAGACAGGAGGTGGCACGCCGGCGTGGATCTCGACCTGCGAAAGCTGCGGTACTTCGTCGCCGTGGCCGAAGAGCTGCACTTCGGGCGCGCCGCCGCGCGGCTGCACATCGCCCAGCCCGCCCTCTCCCGCCAGATCCGGGCCCTCGAAGACGAGCTGAAGACCGTCCTGTTCCTCCGGGACCGCCGCGGCACGGTCCTGACCCCGGCGGGCGAACAGCTCCTCGACGACGCCCGCGGCCTGCTCTCCGCCGCCGACGCGGTCCGACGGCGGCTCGCCGCGGCGGCCAAGCCCGTGCTCACCGTCGGTTTCATGCCGGGCATCGTCGTCACCCCGGCGGTGCGGGTGCTGGCCCGGCGGGAGCCGGACCTCACCGTCCGGCTGCTGCGCACCAGCTGGCACGACCAGGTCGAGGTCCTGCACGACGGCCGGGTGGACGTCGGCGTCGTGCGGCTGCCGTTCGACCGGCGCGGGCTGACCGTCCGGCCGCTGTTCGAGGAACCGCGCGTCGTCACCGTGCCGGCCGGGCACCGCCTGGCGGGCAAGGAATCCGTGTCGGTCACCGAACTCGCCGACGAGCACCTGCTGCAGGACCCCGACGCCGTCCCCGAGTGGCGGGACATCGCCGTCGAGCTGCGCGGCGCCGAGCGGGCCGAGGTCCCGCCGATCCACAGCGTCGAGGAGAAGCTGGAGCTGGTGGCGGCCGAGGCGGGGATCAGCATCATCCCCGCGTCGACGGCGGCGTTCTACACCCGGCCGGACGTGGTGGCCGTCCCGGTGGCGGACATCGCGCCGAACCGGGTGTGCTTGGCGTGGCTCGCCTCGCGGCGCTCAGGGTCGATCGAGGCGTTCGTCGAAGCCGCGGCGACCCTGATCCCCCACGAGAGCTGACCGACCCGCACTCGCCGCGGCCAGCCGCTCCCGGACCCGCGCGTGGCGGAACACCTGCCCGACAACGCACCGAACACCGTGCGCCTGGCCTGGCTGGCCTCGCGGCGCTCACGGTCGATCGAGGCGTTCGTCGAAGCCGCGGCGACCCTAGTCCCTCACGACGGCTGATCGGCCGGCACCCTCTGACCTTCTGTGGACAAGCGCCACTTTCACGTGAAAGTGGCGCTTGTCCACAGACGTTGCGGCCGAGGCGTTCGTCGACGCCGCGGCGACCCTGGTCCCCCACGAGAGCTGACCCCTCAAGCGCCCTCCACCGCACCCGGCGGCAGGAACTCGACGTCGTGCAAGGCCGACAGCCGGACCACCTCGGCCGGGTCCGTGAGGTCGTGCAGCCGGTCGAACAGCTGCGCCAGCCGCCCGGCCGGGCTCACCCAGAACAAGCCGCGCGTGATGCCCTCGCCGCGGTTGTAGTAGGCGTGCGGGAGGCCCTTCGGCATCCGCACGGTGTCCCCCGGCCCCGCGGTCTCCCACTGGCCGTCGAGGTAAAGGGTGAACACGCCTTCGAGGACGTGGATGTGCTCGTCCTGGGTCGGGTGCACGTGCGGCGGGACACCGGTGCCCGGTGGGTCGTACGTCTCGAACGCGAAGCTCGACTCGCTCGCCGCCTTCAGGGAGTACCGGTGGCCGAGCACGTTCCACACCTTGCCCTCCCCCGCCGGCGTGATCCCCTTCGGCAGCGGGCCCAGCACGATTTCCTCGCCGGTCATGGCTTCTCCTCCTGGTCGGCCTCGGCCAGCCGCTCCTGGACGCGGGCGTGGCGGAACTGGTACACCCCGCCCGCCTGGCGGAGCACGCCGCGGCGGTGGGCGTCGTCGAGGAAGTGCATCAGGCGCCACGGCACCCTGCCGGTCGCCGCGAGCCAGACGTGGTGGACGAAGTAGTTGCCCCACGCCCGCGTCACCAGCACCGCCAGGCCGATGCCCGTACCGAAGCACACGCCGGCCACGAACGGCAGCACCGGGTTCGTCGCGGGCGGGAACACCTGGCCACCCGCGATCGCGCCCGCCAGGCCGTAGCTCACCGCCGCGACGCCGCGGGCCATGAACCAGCCGAACGACGCGCCCGCCAGCCCGCCGGCGACGGCCAGCGCCAGGTCGTACCGGCCGTCCAGCACCGGCAGGAACCGCGTGTTCGCGGTGAACGCGAACGCCATCCCGTCGAACAACCCCAGCGACACCAGGAAGGACACCGACAACGCGATCGCGCCGGTGCGCTCGTTGCGCAGGATCGTCCGCGGGCTCGACACGCGGCTGGCGTCGACCGGCTTGGCGAGCCACACGTGCACCGCGAACACCAGGCCGAACACCAGCGCCAGGAACACGACCAGCCCGGTGGCCAGCGACCAGCCCAGGCCGAGCAGCACCCCCACGACGGCCCCGATCGCGAACCGGCCGGCGAACTTCCGGGCGGCTCCGGCGAACCGCACCTCGGTGCGCAACGGCTCGGGCGCGCGTCCGAAGCGGTGCGTCAGGTACGCGGCGCCCCCGAACGAGACGCCGTAGATCGCGGCCAGCGCCGGACCGTCGTCGACCCAGCCGGTGACGACGAAGAACACCGCGACCAGCACGCCGGCCAGCCCGGACCGGGTCCACGCCGGCACCGCCCGGTACAGCTGCCACCACGCCAGGTCGCGGCTGCGCGTCCGTTCGAGGTGCCGCGCCAGGAAACCCAGCCAGCGCGTCGCCTGCGCCGCGGTGTACCGCCCGGACGGGCTCGTCTGCGGGTTCCGGCCCGGCGGCTGCGGCACCTGCGCGTAGGCGTTGGGGACGAACGAATCGAGCAGCTGCCCTTCGAGCGCCTCGACGTCCGAAGCGCCGAGCAGCTCCGCGGGATCCGCGCCGGGCCGGCCGTAGCCGATCCGCGCGAGGTCGACCATCAACGGCGTCCGCAGCACCCGGGCCAGGGCCGCGTCCGGCTCGCGGCGCAGCCGCTCGGCCACCGGGCCCCAGCGGTCCCGGCCGTCCCGCGCGGACAGGTACGTGATCGCCTCCTGCCGGGCGACCGGTTCGAGCCGCACGACCGTGGCCGCGCCCAGCACCGCGCCGGCCTCGCGCACGACCTGGTCGTACTCGGCGGAGCGGCACGTCAGCACCAGCGCGCGGCCCGCGCCCATGGTCTGGTCCAAGGCGTCGAGCGCCGCGACGCGCAGGTCGGCCGGCATCTCGTCGAGGCCGTCGAGCACCGGGAGGACGTGCCCGCCGAGGACGAGCCGGGTGGGGGCGTCGCGCCCGTACTCGCGCGTGTTGAGCAGGGCCGGGTGGTCGTCGGCGAGCCGGGTCGCGAGCCACCGGTCCAAGTGGTCGCGGCGCGGATCCCAGGACGCCAGCGAAAGCAGGACCGGCACGGGACCGCCCGCCGCGCGGGCACGCAGCAGGTCCAGCGTCAGCATCAGGGCGAGCACCGACTTCCCGGAGCCGGGTTCGCCGAGGACGACCAGCTGCGGCACGGGCAACGCCGTGAAGGTCTCCGCGATGTCGTCGAGCTCGCCGCGCGGGTTTCCGCGCCGGGCCGACCAGCGCAGGACGATCGGCTGCGGCCGGTGCAGCGACCGCAGCTCGGCTTCCGCGCGCCACTGCCACGTGACGGCTTCGGCCAGCTCGGTGACCGCCCGGTCGAAGGAATGGTGTTCCGGCGCCGGTTCGGGTTCATCGGCGGTGGCTTCGGTGAGAATCTGCTCGTGCAGCCGCCGCAGCTCGGGATTCGGGTCGACGCCGAGCTCGTCGGCCAGCCGCCGGCGCAGGCCGTGGAACAACGTCGACGCTTCGGCGTACCGCCCCTCCTTCGCGAGCGCGCGCATCAGGAGCAGGTGGGACAGCTCGCGCATCGGGTGCTCGCCGCAGAACTCGGTCAGCTCGCGGACGACCTCGCCCGTTTCGCCGAGCCGCAGCCGCCATTCGGCGCAGAGCTCCACGGCGTCGGCACGCTGCTCGTCGAGCACCGCGGCCCGGCCGGCCAGCGTCGTCGTCCGCAGCCCGTCGAGCGCCGGGCCGCGCCACAACGCGAGCGCCGCCCCGATTTCGTCGACGGCGTCGGCGAATTTCGCCTGCCCGGCCAGCCCGCGCGCGGCGGCGACGTGCCGGCGGAAGCGGAGGGAGTCGAGGTCGTCGGCGTCGGCCTGCAGGCGGTACCCGGGGCCGTCGGTGACGATCGCCGCGCCGTCCTCGCCGAGCCGGGCCCGCAGCGCGGAAACGCAGTTGCGCACCTGCTTCACGGCGGTCGCGGGCGGCTCGTCCTCCCAGAGCGCGTCGATCAGGCGCTCCACCGGGACGACGGAGTTCGGGCTGAGCAGCAGCGCGGCGAGCGCGCGCTGCTGGCGCGGGCTCGCCAGGGTGACCCGTTCCCCGGACACGCGCACTTCCAGCGTCCCGAGCACCCGGAACCTCATCGCATCCCCCTTGTCCCGCAAGGCCGGCACCGCCCGCCTCGGCCCCGAAACGCGCAGGTCGCACCCCGGATGCCGGCGCGAGGACGAAACGAGGACGGCGTCGGGAACCCTAGGGGCACGGCGAAAGAGGGGGAATGCCGGGGCGACCCGGTGGCGGGCGCGTCGTTGGGGGTCGCGCCCTCCACCGGGCTAGCGCCCGAACACCTCGGCCGCGAACCCCGCCGTCTTGGCGGACGTCACGAGCTCGTCCGCGCGGGCGGCCGGGAGCAGCACGAGCGGGTAGCAGTCGGACTCGATGTCGAGGACGGCGAGCGCGGTTCCCGTGCCGAGCAAGCGCTCCCCCGCCGTCTCGAGGAACTCGTACGTCGGCAGTTCGCTTGCCGCCAGCGACGTCCACAGCTCGTCCGCCGCCGGTGCGGACCGCAACACGCGCAGCTGACCGGCGATCTCGCCGGGGGCTTCCTTCCAGTCGACCTCGGCCAGCAGGCCGTGGTCGTCCAGGGAGTCCACGAGCGCGATCCAGGCGAGCAAGGGGAAGGGCTCGTCGATGCCGCGGTTGTCGAGCCGGTCGGCGTGCTCGGAGACGTAGGCGTCCGGGTCGTCGTGGGCGGCGGCCGCGCGGGTGGCGACCTCCGGGACGTCCGGGGCCAGCAGGGTGGCCACCGCTACGAGCGCGTCGCGAGCCGGTGTGGTCATCGATGTCCTCCGAGAGAGCCGGGGGTGGATCCGGGGCATGATCGCACCATGACTTCCCCTCGCCGTGACGGCGACACGTGGGACCTGGCGTCCAGTGTCGGCGCGACCGCGACCCTGGCCGCGATGACCCGGGCGATCGCGACCCGCGACGCACTCCTCGCCGACCCGTTCGCCGAACCGCTCGTCCGCGCGGTCGGCATCGATCTGCTCACCCGGCTGGCGACGGGCGACGAGCCACCCGGCGAGCTGGTCGGACGGGCCGCGATCGACGGCGCCGCGGTGCGCACCCGGTTCTACGACGGGTTCTTCCTCGACGCCGGCCTCGCGCAGGTGGTGATCTTGGCTTCGGGGCTGGATTCCCGCGCGTACCGGTTGCGCTGGCCGGCCGGGACGGTGGTGTACGAGCTGGACCGGCCCGAGGTCGTCGAGTTCAAGACGCGCACGCTGGCCGGGCTCGGCGCCGAGCCGACCGCGGAAAGGCGCGTGGTGGCGGCCGACCTGCGCGACGACTGGCCGACGTCCCTGCGCGCGGCGGGGTTCGACCCGGCGCGGCCGACGGCGTGGAGTGCGGAGGGACTGCTGGGTTACCTGCCGCCGGAGGCGCAGGACCGGTTGCTGGACACGATCACCGAGCTGAGCGCGCCGGGCAGCCGGGTGGCCACCGAGAGCCGGCCCACCCCGCGCCCGGGTGAGGAGGACCGGACGAAGCAGAGCTTGAACCGCATTTCGGAACTCTTCCGGTCGGCGAACTTCGACCCGGACATGGCCAAGCTGCGCTACTTCGGCGAGCGCAACGAGGCCGCGCCGTACTTGGTGGGACTCGGCTGGGAGGTCGCGGGGCGGACGGTTCGGGAGCTGTTGGCGGAGTACGGCCTGCCGCCGCTCGAGCAGGACGCCTTGCGGATGGCCGACGTGCGGTACGTCCGGGGCACGTTGGGCGTGACCGCGGGGTAGCCACGCGTCAGCGGAAGCGGGTCCGCAGCTCCCCGAGGCCGTCGATGCGGGTGGTCAGCACGTCGTCCGCGGTCAAGTACCGCGGGGGCGTCCGGCGGTTGCCCACCCCCGCCGGCGTGCCCGTGAAGATCAAGTCACCCGGCAGAAGCGGGCACACCGCCGACAACCGCGCCACCAGCTCCGGGACTCCGAAGATCATGTCCGCGATCGACGCCTTCTGGACCACCTCGTCCCCCAGCAGGCACGAAATCTCGGCGTCCGCGGCGAGCTCGCTGACCAGGTGCGGGCCGGTCGGGCCGAACCCCGGGAACGACTTCGCCAGCGAGAACTGCGGCGGCTTCCCCAGCGCCTGGACCCGCCGCTCCGACAAGTCCTGTCCGACCGTGTACCCCGCGACGTGCGAAAGCGCCTGCTCCGAGCGAATCCGGTGGCCGCCGCGGCCGATCACCGCCACCAGTTCGGCTTCCCAGTCGACGCGGTCGCCCGGCAGCTCGACCGTCTCGTCCGGACCCGCGATGCACGTCGGGAACTTGGTGAACACCAACGGGTCCGCGGGCGGCTCGTACCCGGCTTCGGCCGCGTGCGGCGGGTAGTTGAGCGCCACCGCGAAGACCTGCCGGGGCCGCGGCACCGGCGGCCCCACCAGCGCCGGGTCGTACGGGCTGCCCGCCGGGGTCACCGACCGCGCCCACGCCGAGAACGCCGGCCAGTCCGCCAGGACGTCCATCGGATCAGGGCCGAAACCACCCGCCTCGAAGACGTCCAACGCGCGGTCGCCGAAGATCAACGCGGCGCGGCCGTCGAGGTTGGCCAGCCGCATCACTCCGCCCACGGCGCGCCGTACGCGTCTTCCCACGAGACGACCCGGTTGCGCAGCACCCCGAGCTTCTCGATCTCGGCCTCGACCACGTCCCCGGGCTTCAGGTAGTGCGCGAACGGGTCGTCGGTGCTCGCCGCGACGCCGGCCACCGTGCCGGTCGTGATCAGGTCGCCCGCGCTGTAGACCTGCGGCGAGTGGTACGCGACCAGCTCCGGGATCGTCACGGACATCTTCGCGGTGTTCGACTTCTGCCGCACCTGGCCGTTCACCCGCAGCTCCATGTCCAGGTCGTGCGGGTCGCCGACCTCGTCCGCGGTGACGATGTACGGGCCGATCGGGCAGAACGTGTCGATCGCCTTCGAGAACGAGAACACCCCCGACTCCATCTCGCGGCGCTGGATGTCGCGGGCGGTGATGTCGTTGAAGATCAGGTACCCGGCGATGTGCTCGGCCGCCTGTTCGGCGCCGAAGAACTTGCCCGGCTTCCCGATCACGACGGCCATTTCGAGCTCGTAGTCCAGCTCGTTCGTCAGGTGCGCCGGGTACACGACCGGGTCGCCGGGGCCGATGATCGCGTCGACGTTCTGGAAGAACACGATGCCCTTGTTCACCGGGTGCGACCAGTTGACGCGGGCGAGGTCGTCGTGGTGCTCCCGGAAGTTCCCCGCCGTGTGGAAGAACTTCTTCGGCACGATCGGGGCGCGCAGGCGCACCTCGGACGCCCGGAAGCGGCGCCCGGTCTCGGGCACGCTCCCGCCGCGTTCGAAGAACTCGCGCGCCGACGCGGTGTCGAGTTCCAGGACGAGGTCGTCGGCGAGACGGCCGACCAGGCCGTCGTCGAAGGTCACGAGCTTCACGGCTGCTCCACGGGGACGGTGACTCGGAAGACGCGCAGCTGCAGCGCCAGCGTCGCGTAGTAGCCCACCAGCGTGGTCAGCTCGACGGCCACGCGGTTGCCAATGGTTGGCACGGTCTCGGCGTAGGTCACGTCGTCGACATCACCCTCCAGCAGTGCGTCCACGAACCGCAGGGCCGCCGCTTCGACGGCGGAGAGGTCGTCCGGCAGCGTCCCCGCCGCGAGCTGGGCATCCGTGACGCCGACGGCGCGCGCGGCGGGCTCGTGCGCGTACCGCTCGAACGCGCAGTCCCAGTGCGCCGCGACGGCCAGGATCGCCAGCTCCCGCACCCGGTCGCCCAGCGCGGTCTCGTACCGGACGGCCGCACCGAGCCGTTGCAGGGCTTGCCCGGCCGGCGGGGCGAACAGCATCGCGTTGAACGGCCCGGTCAGCGCCCCCTCGGCGTCGGTGAGGGGGAACGGGCCGCCCGCGCGGGGTCCGCCGGCGATGGCGTCGTAGAGCTCGCGCTGGTCGTCGGTCAGGGAAGCCGGAGTCAGCCGCGGCAGTCTCGTCATGTCCCCGATCCCAGCAGTGCCCCACCAGGACGAGCGCCGGTCTGCCATTGAATGGAACGTCCGTTCCCGGTCGGCGACAGCGGCGCTTAGCGTCGCCGTCACATCGGGAGCAGGGAGCGGGAGTGGACTGGCTGGGTCTTCGGGGCAAGGGCGCGCTGGTCGCGGGCGCGGGCGGGATCGGCGCCGCGGCCGCCCGCGCGCTCGCCGACGCCGGGGCCGACGTGGTCGTCGCCGACCGCGACCCCCGGCGGCTCGCCGACCTGGGCCTGCGCACCCTCGAAGCCGACCTCACCGACGCCGGCGGCGCCCGGGACTGCGTCACCCGCGCCGACGAACTGCTGGGCCGGCTCGACATCTTCGTCCACGCGGTCGGCGTCAACGACCGGCGCCCGGTCCTCGACACGCCCGACGACGTCTGGCGCCGGATCCTCTCGGTCAACGCCGACAGCGCGTTCTGGACCGGCCGGGCCGCGGGCGAGCTGATGGTCACCCGCGGGTACGGCCGGATCGTCTACCTGTCCTCGGTGTCCGGCCTGCTCGCCCACCCGCACCACGCGCCCTACGCGGCCAGCAAGGGCGCCGTCGACCAGCTCTGCCGGGTGATGGCCCGCGAGTGGGCCGCGTCCGGCGTCACGGTCAACGCCGTCGCGCCCGGCTACACCGAAACCGGCCTGACCCGCGACCACCTCGAGAGACCCGGTGTGCGCGACGGCCTCACCGCGCTCGTCCCGGCCGGCCGGCTCGGCACGCCCGAAGACCTGACCGGCCCGATCCTGTTCCTCTGTTCCGACCAAGCCGCCTTCGTCACGGGACACGTCCTGTACGCCGACGGCGGCCGCACCCTCGTCTGAAGGAGTCCTTCGTGCGTTTCACCGGCAAGACCGTCCTCGTCACCGGCGCCGGCACCGGGTTCGGTGCCGAGATCGCCGTGCGCGCCGCCCGCGAGGGCGCCGACGTCGCCGTGCACTACCGCGGCTCGCGCGCCGGCGCCGAGCGCACCGCGGCCCGCGTGGAAGAGCTGGGGCGCAAGGCGTTCCTCGTCCAGGCGGACATCTCCGAGCACGCGCAGATCCGGCGGCTGGCCGACGAGGCGTGGAGCCACTTCGGCCGGGTCGACGTGGCGATCAACAACGTCGGCGACGTCGCCCGCGACCAGATGTCGTGGCGGGACCTCACCGAGGAGTCCGTCGACCACGTCCTGGCCGTCGACATCAAGGGCACGCTCCTGTGCACGCACGAGTTCGGCGACCGGATGCTGACCCAGGGCGGCGGCGCGATCGTGAACATCGGCTCGACCGTCGTCGCGCGCGGCAGCGCCCGCGCCCCGCAGTACGCGGCGGCGAAGGCCGGGATCATCGGCCTGACCAAGTCCTACGCGCACGCCTTCGCCCCCACCGTGCGGGTGAACGTGTTCGCGCCCGGGTTCATCGAGACCGAAGCCACGCTCGGCCGCGAGGACTGGCGGAGCGGCCGCGCGGAGAAGCTGCGGGACGCGACGCCGATGGGCCGCATCCCGAAGCCCGAAGAACTGGCCGGGGCGGCGCTGTTCCTTGCCACCGAGGACGCCGGGCACATCACCGGCGGGTTCCTGGTCGCCGACGGCGGCTACACCATGCTGGGGGCGTGATGGCCGCCCGAGTGGTCTTCACCGGCGGCCGCGTCTTCGACGGCAGCGGCTCCCCGGCGGTCCCCGCCGACGTCGTCGTCCGCGGCGACCGGATCGAGCACGTGGGCACCGGCATCGAGCCCGCGCCGGACGACCGGGTGGTCGACTGCCGCGGCGCGACGGTCATGCCCGGGCTGGTCGAGTCGCACTGCCACCTGACGTTCCCCTCGGCGGTCGGGCACCTCGACCCGTCGTTCAACCCGCCGGTCGACGTGAGCTTCTTCCACCACCTGCCGAGCCCGGACGAGCACCTCGCGCTCGCCGAGCGCAACGCCCGGATCCTCCTCGACCACGGCTTCACCAGCGCCTACTCCGCGGGGTCGTTGACACCGGTGCCCACCGAAGTCCGGCTGCGCGACCGCATCGCCGCCGGACTGGCCGCCGGGCCCCGGCTGCGGGCGGCGTCGTTCGAACGGGACAACAACCCGGTGCGGCTGGGCCCGGACGGCCCGGCCCCGCAGGAAACCGGCCCGGACGCCGTGCGCGCGTTCGTGCGGGAGCAGGCCGAACTCGGCTTCGACAGCGTGAAACTGCTGATGAGCAACGACGACGTCTTCTTCGAAGGCGGCTCGATGGTCACCCAGTACAGCGCGGAAGAGGCGAACGCGGCCGGCGAGCAGGCACGCGAGTCCGGCGTCTGGCTCAACTGCCACGCCCAGTCACCCGAGTCGATCAAACTGGCCGTGCGGGCCGGATTCCGCTCGATCTACCACTGCTCCTACGCCGACCCCGAAGCCATCGATCTGCTGGAGCAGCACAAGGATTCGATCTTCCTGTCCCCCGCCGTCGGCATCATGTGGGCCAACGTCCACGAGGGCGCGGAGTTCGGCATCGACGCGGAGAAGACCGGCTCGGTGAGGTCACTGGCCGCGATGGAACAGCTGTACCCGGAGCTGCGCAAGCGCGGCCTGCGGGTACTGCCCGGCGGCGACTACGGGTTCCCGAACAACCCCATCGGACGCAACGCGCGGGACCTGGAGCTGTTCGTCCGGCTCTTCGGCTACTCCCCCGCCGAAGCGTTGCGCGCCACGACGTTCCACGGTGGACAGGTGATGAACCTGCCGGTCGGGCTGCTCACCGAGGGCTACTTCGCGGACGTCCTCGTCGTCCGCGGCGATCCGACCGCGGACGTCACGCTGCTGCAGGACCCGGCCAACCTCGAAGTGATCATGCAGGGCGGGCGGTTCCACAAGGCGGCCACGTGATCTACCGCGAGGTGCCGGGGTTCCGGCCGCTGGAACTGGAACTGTCCGGACCGGACGACCCGGTCGCGACGATCGTGTACCTGCACGGCGGCGGCTGGCGGCGCGGCTCCCGGCTTCATTCGTTGCCGGGCTTCGAGCACCTGACCGACGAGCTGGTGGCGCACGGGTTCCGGGTCGCCGCGGCCGACTACCGGCTCAGCGGCGAGGCGACCTTTCCCGCGCCGCTGGACGACGTCCGGGCGGCGATCGAGTCCGTCCGCGACGGCAAGCCCGTCTTCGTCTGGGGCGAGTCGGCCGGCGCGCACCTCGGCCTGCTGGCCGCGCTCACCGGGTCCACAGTGGACGCCGTGGTGGCGTGGTTCCCGCCGACCGACCTGCTCGGCCTGACCGGCGACGTCTCGCGCGAGACGTCGCTGCTGGGGGCACCGCCGGATTCGGTACCGGACCTCGCGCGGGCGGCGAGTCCGGTGACGCACGCCCACGCCGGCGCGCCGCCGGTCCTGCTGATGCACGGTTCGGACGACGACCTGGTGCCCGCGTCGCAGAGCGTCCGGCTCGCCGGCGCCCTGCGCGACGCGGGCGCGCCGGTGGAGCTGCACCTGGTCCCCGGCGCCCGGCACCGCTGGATCGGCGCCGATCCGGCGGCCGTCGTCGCCACCTCCGTCAAGTTCCTGCGGGCCGCACTGACCCGCTGACGTGCCCGAGCGGGAACAGCGGGTCCGCGGTGCCGCCCGGCCGGTCCTCCGGGTGGGCTTCGACGGCCGCCATGGACGACGGCAGCTCGATCGGCAACCGGCCCTCGGCTTTCGCGTGACCGAAAACGACGTCGAGGACGGCGTCGTCGGCCGCGCCGAAGTCGGCCAGCAACGCGGCGGCGTGCTCGGCGAGTTCGGGCACGACGGCCGCCCGGTCCAGGAAGACGTCGACGACCGTCGGGACGGTGGTCATGAGCGCGCGCAGACGATCGCTCGCCTCCCGGGGCAGGTCGAGCCGCCCCTGGTGGAAGAACGCCTCCGGGAGCCGGGGCCTCGGTTCGTACGGTGCGTCGATCCGCACGACCGCGGCATCAGCTTCGGCCGGAGAGTCCACAATGGACGTGTAGCGGGCGGCGACCGCGGGGTCGATTCCCTCGACGTACAACCGTATTCCGCGGTGCAGCGGCAGGGAGCCGGAGAGCAGGACCATCGACCGGCGTTGCGCGTCGGCTCCGGCGGCGGTGAAGTCGGGCCGGCCGACGGTGGCGACCGCGTGCGTCTCGTCGACGTACGGATTCTCGAACAGTCCCAGCCGGAACATCAGCGCCAGGACGCGCCCGGCGGACTCGTCGAGCCGCGTCTCGGGCACGCTGCCCGCCTCGACGAGGCCGACGAGGACGTCCGGGCACCACTCGCCGCCGAACTGGTCGACGCCCGCGTCGAGCAGCCGGAGCACGCGCCCGGCGACGTCGAGGTCTTCCGCGCCCCACGCGCGGGCGGGCCAGACCGAGCCGTCCGGCAGCGTCACGTCGGTGAGCAGCCCGAAGTCGGTGCAGACCAGGCCGTCGAAGCCCTCGTCGCGGCGCAGCTGGCCGGCGATCACCTCGCGGTCGAAGGCGAACCCGACCCCGGCGAGGCCGGGTACGTCGACCGGGCGGCCGTAGTACGGCATCACCGCGGCCGCGCCGGCTGCCAGTGCCGGGCGGAAGACGGCCCGGTGCTCGTCGTAGCGCCCGTCGGGGTAGACCTGGTCCTTGCCGGACGCGAAGTGCGCGTCCTCGCCGCCGGCCTGCGGACCGGCGCCCGGCCAGTGCTTGACCATCGCCGCGACCGAGTCCGGGCCGAGTTCGTTGCCCTGCAGGCCTTCCACGTACGCGGCGGCCAGCCGGGCGACGACGTCCGGGTCGGCGCCGAAGGTGCCCGAGGTGCGACACCAGCGTGGTTCGGTCGCGAGGTCGGCCATCGGGTGCAGCGCCAGCCGGATCCCGACCGCCGCGTACTCGGCGCGAACGGTTTCGGCGAAGGCCCGCACGGCGTGTTCGTCGGCGAGCGCGCCGAAGCCGAGCGGTTCGGGCCAGCGCGAGCAGCCGCCGGACGCTACCGACGTGAGCGGGTTGTCGTTCGCCGAGTGCCGCGGATCCGACGAGACGAGCACCGGGATGCCCAGCCGGCTGTGGGCCGCGAGCCGCTGGATTTCGTTGTGCCAGCGGGACAACGGGCCGGCCGACACCGGCGCCATCAGTGAGAGGCAGCGGAGGTTTTTGTCCCGCAGGACTTCCGTCGTCGGCGCGGTGGGCAGGGGGCCGGCCGGGTCTTCGACGAACCCACCATCGGGGCGGACGGCGACGGGGGCGTGGAAGAGCAGCCCGGCCTTCTCCGGCACGGTCATCCGGCCGAGGAGGTCGCGGACGCGGTCGCCGACCGGTCGCGCCGGGTCCTGGTAGGGGAACATGCGGCCGAGCATGCCGACCGGTTCGGGTGGAGCCCATCGAGGTGCCATTGAATGGCAAGTGGTGCGGCTACGGGTACTTCATCGCGTGCCCGGCTCCGCGGCGAGCAGCCCGGGCCGAGGCCGGCGCCACAACGCGAGCCCCAGCTCCCGCAACCTGCCCCACCCGAAGGCCAACGCCACACCGCGCGCCCAACTCCCGCAACCTGCCCCACCCGAAGCCCAGCGCCTCACCACGCGCCCAACTCCCGCAACCTGCCCCACCCGAAGCCCAGCGCCTCACCACGCGCCCAACTCCCGCGAGATGCCCCGCGCCGCCGTCTGCACCGCCAGCCCCAAATGCCTCGGCTGCGCCACCCGCTTCGGCACCAGCACCCCCAGCACCCCCGCCAGCACCTCACCGCGCCCGAAGATCGGCGCCGCCACCGACACGATCGCCACCGTCTCGTCCTGGCGGCGGAAGATCGCCAGCCGCTCCCTCCGCACCTCGGCCAGTGTCCGGCGCAGCTTGTCCGCCGGGATCAACCGGTTGTCCGGCTCGCTGTACACCGGCTTGGCCAGCAGCTCTTCCTGCACCTCCCGCGGCGCGAACGCCAGCAGCGCCAGGCCGACGCCGGTCGAGTGCAGCGGCAGCCGCCCGCCGGTGCGGTAGTCCACCGGTGCCGCCTGGTGCCCGGACAGCCGCTCGACCAGCAGTGCCTGCATGCCGTCGCGGACCGCCAGCTGGACGTGCTGGTGGGTGACCTCGGCGAGGTCGTTCATGAACGGCAGCGCCACCTGCCGCAGCCCGTGCCCGCGCGGGGCGAGCGTCGCGACCTCCAGCAGGCGCAGGCCGACGCAGAAGCGCCCGGCGTCGTCGCGCTCGAGCGCGCCCCACTCGCGCAGGCGGTTCGCCAGCCGCAGCGCCGAGCTCGGCGGCATCTCGCAGCGGCGGCTCAGCTCCGCCAGCGAGAGCGTGCGGTGGTCGGCGTCGAACGCGGCCAGCAGCGCCAGCGCGCGGTCGACGACCGGCTCGCCGTGCGCCGGGCGGCGGCCACGCTTTCCATTGGTTGGCACAACCGGTGACCGTACCCGAAGCCGCTGGTCATCCTTCCGGGCAACCGTGGCGAAAGGTGCCCAACGATGAGTGCTTCCGTCGAAACCACCCCGGCCAGACCCGGTCCGGCCGTCCCCCGCCGGGGCTTCCTGCTGTTCCTCGGCCTCGCGGCGGTCGGCGCCGCGATGGCGAACCTGGTCCCCGCCGTGCTGACGTTGTCCCTCAAGGCCACCGAACTGGACGCCGCCCGCGCGACGACCACGGTCTCGGTGGTCACCGGCGTCGGCGCGCTGGCCTCGCTCATCGCCTTCCCCCTGCTCGGCCGGCTCAGCGACCGCACGACGAGCCGCCTGGGCCGGCGCCGCCCGTTCCTCCTGCTGGGCGCGGCACTGTTCGCCGTCGGCGCGGTCATCATGCTCGTGGCCGGAAGCACGCCGGTGCTGACGCTGGCCGCGGTCGCGACGTTCACCGGGTTCAGCTCGGTGACGGTCGCGTGCACGGCGGTGCTCGCCGACCAGGTTCCGCCGCACCGGCGCGGGCCGGCGTCCGCGGTGCTCGGGCTGAGCCTGCCGCTGGGTGCCGTCCTCGGCCTGTTCGGCGCCCAGCTGGTCGCCCCGCACCTGGCCGCGATGATCCTCCTGCCCGCCGCCGCGGCGATCGCCGGCACGCTCGCGTTGTTCGCGTTCCTCCGGGACGCGCCGATCACGGAACGTCCCCCGTTCGACGCGCGCGAGCTGGCCCGGACGTTCTGGGTGAACCCCCGCCGCCGTCCCGATTTCGCGTGGGCGTGGGCGAGCCGGTTGCTGGTGTTCCTCGGCGTCGCGGCGATCCAGGCGTACCAGACGTTCTACCTCATCCTGGTCCTGCACTTCCCGCCGGCCGAGGTGGCGAGCGCGGTGTTCCTGTCCACTTTGGTCCTGACGGCGGCGGCGGTGGTCTTCGCCCCGATCGCGGGCAAGCTGTCCGACCGCGTCCGCCGCCGCAAGCCGTTCGTGGTGGCCGCGGCGCTGATCTTCGCGGCCGGCCTGGTCATGGCGGCGTTCGCCCACTCGTTCCCGGCGTTCCTGACCGCGGTCGGCGTCGTCGGGCTCGGCCAGGGCGTGTACCTGAGCGTGGACATCGCGCTCGTCACCCAGCTCGTGCCCGACCCGGCGAACCCGGCCAAGGACCTGGGCCTGATGAACATCGCGAACACCCTGCCCAGCTCCTTGGTGCCCGCGGTCGCCCCGGCGATCCTGGCGCTGGGCGCGACGCCGGAGGCCCCGCAGAACTTCGCGGCGCTGTTCGTCTTCGGTGCGGTCGCGGGGCTGCTCGGTGCGGTTCTGGTCCTGCCGATCCGCCAAGTCGCGTGACGTGCCGCGAGGTCAGGCCGGCGGCAGCACCGGCTCCCGCCGCAGCTCGGCTTTCGCGATGGACCGCAGGTGCACCTCGTCCGGGCCGTCGAACAGCCGCATCGCGCGGTGCCACGCGTACATCGCCGCCAGCGGCGTCACGTCCGTGACACCCGCGCCGCCGTGGACCTGGATCGCCCGGTCGATCACCCGGGTCGCCGCGCGGGGCACCGCCACCTTCGCCATCGCCACCAGGTCGCGGGCCGCCTTGTTGCCCGCGATGTCGATCACGTGACTCGCCCGCTGGCAGAGCATCCGCGCCTGCTCGATCTCCAGCCGGGACTCGGCGATCTGCTGCTGCACCACCCCCTGGTCGGCCAGCGGCCCGCCGAACGCCACCCGGTCGCGCGCCCGGGCCACGAGGAGCGCCAACGCGCGTTCGGCGGCCCCCAAAGCGCGCATGCAGTGGTGGATGCGGCCCGGGCCGAGCCGGGCCTGCGCGGCCGCGAACCCGCCGCCCTCCTCGCCGATCACGTTCTCCACCGGCACGCGGACGTCGTCGAAGCGGACCTCGGCGTGGCCGTGCTGGTCGTGGTGGCCGAACACCGGCAGGTCGCGCACGACCGTCACGCCCGGCGTGTCGCGCGGCACCAGCACCATGGTCTGCTGCCGGTGCGTCGCCGCCTCGGGGTCGGTCTTGCCCATCACGATGAAGAACGCGCACCGCGGGTCCATCGCCCCGCTCGTCCACCACTTCCGGCCGGTGATGACGTACGTGTCGCCGTCGCGCACGATCCGCGTGGCGATGTTCGTGGCGTCGCTGCTGGCGACGTCCGGCTCGGTCATCGCGAACGCCGACCGGATCTCCCCCGCCAGCAGCGGCGCGAGCCACTCCCGCCGCTGGTCCTCGCTGCCGAGCAGGTGCAGCAGCTCCATGTTCCCGGTGTCGGGCGCCTGCCCGTTGATGGCCTCGGGCGCCAGGTCGAGGCTCCAGCCCGACAGCTCCGCGATCGGCGCGTACTCCAGCTGTGTCAGCCCCGATTCGGCCGGCAGGAAGAGGTTCCACAGCTCTTCGGCCTTCGCCGCCGTCTTCAGCCGCTCGACGACCGGCGGGACGACGTGGTCGTCCGGGCCCGCGGCGCGGCGGTGCGCCAGGTACTCGGCTTCGGCCGGCAGCACCTGGTCGCGCACGAACGCGAGCATCCGTTCGTGGAGCTCGCGGGCACGCGCGGAGGGGGCGGGAAGGTCGTAAGCCACCACGGGAAACTCCTGAACAACGCCGATCGGATGGTCGGCTCGACCGTACGATCGGGGCACCCGCGCGGCAACCCGCTCGACCAGTCCACTGTGAACGAGCTCCGGCTGGCCGTGCGCCGGACCCGGTCCGACGACGCGCGCCCGAGGACACCGCCTGAACCCCGTCGTCACCGCCGAGGAAGCGCACCGGCTCGGGCCGGTCGCCCAGGTGGCGACCAAACACCTGCCGCGCGAGACGGCCATCCCCGCGGCGGAAGCCGCGCCGCGGCGTGAGAGCGTGTCCATCCGGGCCCGGGCCGCCGGTCCGGACGGCCGCGAAGGAGTCGCGGCCTTCCCGGGCAAGCGGCCGCCGAAGTTCCGCTGACGGAGGACGAACCATGACAGGACCCCTCGCCGGGCTGCGCGTCGTCGAGCTGGCCGGCATCGGGCCCGGCCCGCACGCGGCCATGATCCTCGCCGACCTCGGCGCCGACGTCGTGCGCGTCGAACGTCCCCTGGGCACCCTCGACCTGACCGGCGGCAAGCCCGACCACCTGCTGCGCGGCCGGCGGTCCGTGGCGGCGGACCTCAAGTCCCCCGAAGGATCGGACCTGGTGCGGCGGCTGATCGCGCGGGCCGACGTGCTGCTCGAAGGCTTCAGGCCGGGCGTCGCCGAACGCCTCGGCGTCGGCCCGGACGCGTGCCGGGAGCTGAACCCGCGGCTCGTCTACGGGCGGATGACCGGCTGGGGCCAGGACGGCCCGCTGGCCGCGCGCGCCGGCCACGACATCAACTACATCGGGCTCACCGGCGCGCTGCACGCGATCGGCCGCGCCGGCGAGCGCCCGGTCCCGCCGCTGAACCTGGTCGGCGACTTCGGCGGCGGCTCGATGTTCCTCGTCACCGGCGTCCTCGCGGCCCTGTGGGAACGCGAGCGGTCCGGCGAGGGTCAGGTCGTCGACGCGGCGATGGTCGACGGCACCAGCGTGCTCCTGCAGATGCTGTGGACGATGCGGGGTCAGGGCACCTGGTCGGGCGAGCGCGGCGCGAACCTCCTCGACGGCGGCGCCCCGTTCTACGACACCTACGTCTGCCGGGACGGCCGCTGGGTCGCGGTCGGGGCGATCGAGCCGCAGTTCTACCGCGCGCTCCTCGACGGCCTGGACGTCGATCCCGCGACCCTCCCCGAGCAGCGCGACCGCACCGGCTGGCCGCGTCTGCGTGCCCGGTTCGCCGAGGTCTTCCTCACCCGAACGCGGGACGAGTGGGCCGAAGTGTTCGCCGGCACGGACGCGTGCGTGACGCCGGTGCTGGCCCCCGAGGAGGTCGCGGCCCACCCGCACCTCGCGGCGCGCGAGACGATCATCGAGGTCGACGGCGTCGAGCAGGCGGCCCCGGCACCGCGCTTTTCCCGCACGGCCACGGGACACCCGGCTCCGCCGCCCCGGCCGGGCGCGGACGGTGAGGCCGTTTTCGCCGAGTGGGGAGCTTAGGGCGTCACTTCGCGCCGAAGGCTCGCAGGAACGTGTCGACGATGACGTCGGCCGCCTGCGCGTCGCTCAAGCCGGGCAGGTCCTTTGTGGACAGGTGCACCAGCTGGCCGAGCACGTTGCCCGGCCAGCGATCCGGCAGCCCGGACCGGAGGAAGCCTTCGTCGGTGGCGCGCTGGAGGAAGGTGTCGACCTCGTCGATCGCGCGCAGGCGCCGGGCCCAGATCTCCGGGTCCGAGCGCATGCGGCTGACCTCGGTCGGCCACTTGCGGTTGACCCCGACGATCTCCTCGACGTAGCGGTGCAGGGCCACCGGCACCGGCGCTTCGCGGAGGCGGGCCGCCTCGATCGCCGCCTCGATCGCGTCGAGCCGGGCCTGGTACACCGCCGTCAGCAGTTCCTCGCGCCCGGTGAACCGGCGGTAGACGGTCCGGCGGTCCACCCCGGCCTCGGCCGCGATCGCCGCGATGCTCGTGGCCGGGTCGTCGGCGAGCATGCGGGCGCCCGTCGTCAGCAGCAGTTCGAGATTGCGCGCGGCATCGGCTCTCACGGTCTCAACCTACCCGCGGTCCCCGACCGGGAAGTCGGCCGCGCGGCTCGCCTCGGCCCACCGCTCGGTCTCGGCGGCCCGCTCCTCGCCGGCCTTCAACGCGGCGACGACGGCGTCACCACCGAGAATGAGCCGCCGGGGCGGGTCGACCTCGCCGACGACATCGACGACGACCTTCGCGCCGCGGGCCGGGTCGCCCGGCTGGTTGCCGTCGTGCTCGTCCCGGTAGCGGTGGATGGCGCCGACGGTCGTCTCGTAGTCGGCGCCGACGGTGTGCCGGGTCATGGAGGAGCCCTGCCAGTCGGTCCGGAACGCCCCGGGCTCGACGATGATCACCTTCACGCCGAAGGGAGCCGTCTCGCTCGCGAGCACCTCGGAAAAGCCTTCCACGGCGAACTTCGCGGTCTGGTAGGCACCCATCCCGGGGGTGCCGCCGACGCGGCCGCCGATCGAGGAGAACTGCACGAAGGTACCGGACCGCTGCACCCGGAAGACCGGCAGCGCGGCCCGCGTGACGTTCACGACCCCGAAGAGGTTGGTCTCGATCTGCGCGCGGAAGTCGTCCTCGGCCATCTCTTCGATGGGCGCGCTGTTGGCGTAGCCGGCGTTGTTGACGACCACGTCGAGGCGGCCGAAGGTGTCGATGGCTTCTTTGACGGCGGTCGCGGCCGCGTTGGCGTCGGTGACGTCGAGGGCGAAGGGGCGGATGCGGTCGCCGTAGCGGGCTGTGAGGTCGGTTAACTGGCCGGGTTGGCGTGCGGTGGCGAGGACGGAGTCGCCGGCCGCCAGGACCGCTTCGGTGAGGCTGCGGCCGAAGCCTCGGGATGCTCCGGTGATCAACCAGGTCTTGCTCATCGCTTGCTCCTGTGTAAGTGACTCATCGATGTGCCAATTGGAGCATGAAGTGGCATTAAGTGCGACTTGGTGTGACGGCGGAGACAGGAAAGTGCCTCGCGAGTGCGGCGGTTGAGAGGCGCGACGGGCGGGCCCGGGCAGGCGATGCGGGGCGCGCCGGGCGGGTGAGCCGGGGCGACAACTGCCGCGGAACAACGCCGGCAGCCTCGGCGGAGGTCGGGCCTAGTCCGAAGTGGACAGTCCAGCCGGAGACCTCGCGAAACCCTTACCGCCGAACCAAAATTCCCGACCTCGCCCCGAAGCACAACACGGTCGTTCTCTGCCCACCCTGCTCGCCGAGATCGCGAGCGTCACGCGACGCAGTGCGTGTAAGTCAAGCTTCGCGCCGCTGTGCACCGCCTCACAAGTGCGCGCCTTACTAGCCATAAGTGCTACATTCATGTGGCAGATCGAGACAGACCAGGAGGCACCCAGTGATCACCCGGAACCAGCTCTTCATCGGCGGCGCGTGGACCAGCCCGAGCAGCGCCGAACCGCTGGACATCGTTTCCCCGCACGACAACGCGGTCATCGGGCGCGCCGCGCAGGCGCTGCCCGCCGACGTCGACCGCGCGGTCGAGGCGGCCCGGCAGGCCTTCGACGAAGGCCCGTGGCCGCACACCACACCCGCGGAACGGATCGCCGTGCTCCGCCGGCTCGCCGCCCTGCGCGAGAAGCGCGCGGACGAGATCGCCGCGCTCATCTCCGCGGAGAACGGCTCTGCGCTGTGGTTCACCCAGGCCGGGCAGCCCGGCCTCGGCCGGCAGGCCAACGCCTACCTCAAGGCGGCCGAAGAGTTCGACTGGGAGAAGACCCTCGAGCCGTCGGACCCGGCCCTGCCGTTCCGGTCGGTCGTGCGCCGGGAGGCGATCGGCGTGGTCGCCGCGATCATCCCGTGGAACTCGCCGTTCTCCTCGGCCCTGGCCAAGATCATTCCCGCGCTGCTCGCCGGCAACACCGTCGTCCTCAAGGTCTCGCCCGAGAACACGCTGAGCATGAGCCTGCTCGCCGACCTGCTGGTGGAGACCGGGCTGCCCGAGGGCGTCATCAGCGTCCTGCCGGCGGACCGCGAGACGAGCGAGTACCTCGTCAAGCACCCGGGCGTGGACAAGATCGCCTTCACCGGCTCGACCCGCGCCGGGCGCCGCATCGCGTCGCTGGCCGGGGAACAGCTCAAGCGGGTCAGCCTCGAACTGGGCGGCAAGTCCGCCGCGATCATCCTGCCCGACGCCGACGTCGCCGCGGCGGTCCAGGGCCTCAAGTTCGGCTCCCTGCTCAACAACGCCGAGTCGTGCATCGCCCAGACCCGGATCCTGGCGCCGCGCAGCCGCTACGAGGAGGTCGTCGCCGGGCTGAAGGCGCTGATCGAGTCCCTCGGCGTCGGTGACCCGGCCGACGACGCGACCTTCATCGGCCCGATGATCCGCCGCGACCAGCAGGAGCGCGTCCTCGACTACATCCGCATCGGCGTTTCCGAGGGCGCGCGGCTCGTCACCGGCGGCCCGGAAGTCCCGGTGGGACTGGAAAAGGGCAACTACGTCACGCCGACGCTGTTCGCCGACGTCGACAACGGGATGCGCATCGCCCAGGAGGAGATCTTCGGCCCGGTCCTGGTCGTCATCGCCTACGACGACGAGGACGACGCCGTCCGCATCGCCAACGACTCCGAGTACGGCCTCTCCGGCGGCGTGTGGTCGGCGGACCCGGCGCACGCGCTGGCCGTCGCCCGCCGCGTGCGGACCGGCACCGTCACCGTCAACGGCGCGCCGATCGGCTTCGACGGCCCGTTCGGCGGCTTCAAGGCCAGCGGCCTCGGCCGCGAATACGGCGCCGTCGGCCTCGGCACCTACACCGAATACCAGACCATCACGATCCCGGAAGCGAACGACCGATGACCCTCGACACCCCCGCGAGACCCGCGGTGCGCCTGGCGATGACGGCGCTGATCCTCGCCGTCCTGCTGGCCGCGCTGGACCAGACCATCGTTTCCACGGCGCTGCCGAAGATCGCCGCCGACCTCGGCGGGTTCCGCGACATCGCCTGGATCACCGCGTCCTATCTGCTCGCCTCGACCGCCGCCACCCCGCTGTGGGGCAAGCTCGGCGACATGCTCGGGCGCAAGCGCCTATACCTCGTCGCCACCACCGCGTTCCTGGTCGCGTCCGCGCTCTGCGGGCTCGCCCAGGACCTCCCCCAGCTGATCGCCGCCCGTGCCGTCCAGGGCCTGGCCGGCGGCGGGATGATCGTCCTGACGTTCGCCCTGGTCGGTGACATCGTCGAACCCGCCGAACGCGGGCGGTACCAGGGCCGGTTCGGCTCGGTGTACGGCGTCGCCAGCATCGCCGGGCCACTGCTCGGCGGCCTGTTCACCGACCACCTGTCGTGGCGGTGGGCGTTCCTGGTCAACGTGCCCGTCGGGCTGGTCGCGGTCATCCTCGCGGCGCGCGCCCTGCCGGCCCCGGTCCGCAGGCCGGCCGCGCGCATCGACTACCCCGGTGCGCTGCTGCTGGCCGGCGCGGCCACCGCACTGGTCCTGATCACCTCGTTCGGGCCGCGCTGGGGCTGGACGTCCCCGGGCACCCTCGGGCTCGCGGCCGCGGCCGTCGTGCTGGCCCTGCTGGTGATCCCGGTCGAACGCCGGGCCGCCGCGCCGGTGCTGCCGCTGTCGATGTTCGCCTCGCGCACGGTCGTCATCGCCTCGCTCGTCGGGTTCATCGCCAACGTCGCGATGTTCAGCGTGCTCGTCTACCTGCCGACGTTCCTGCAGGTCGCCGACGGGGTGTCGGCGACGCTGTCCGGCGTGCACATGCTGCCGCTGGTGATCGGGCTGGTCGTCAGCCAGTCGCTGGCCGGCCGCTGGGTCGCGAACCCCGCGCGCCTGCGGGTGGTCCTGGTGACCGGCATGGCGCTGAACGTCGCCGGGCTCCTGCTGCTGAGCACCCTGGCCCCGGGGACGGCCCAGCTCGCCCTGGTCGCGTACTTCCTGGTCGCCGGCGTCGGCATCGGCATGGTCCCGATGGTGGCGCTGACGGCGGCGCAGAACGCGGTGCCCGCGACCGACATCGGCGCGGCGAGCGCGGTGGTCACCTTCGCCCGCTCGATCGGCGCGGCGTTCGGGGTGGCGGTGTTCGGCAGCCTGCTCGGCGAGGACGTCGCACACACGCTCGGCGGGGCCTTCCTGGCGATCACCCCGGTGGTCGTGCTCGGCGCCGTCCTCGCCGGCCTGCTGCGCCGTCAGCCGAGCGCCGCCTCGAACATCCCGGCTTCGTAGGAACCGCCTCGCTGGTGCACGATGACGGCGAGCCGGTTGGCGGCGTTGATCAGGGCGACCAGCGCGACGAGGGCGGCGACCTGTTCGTCGTCGTAGTGCTCGCGCACCCGGGCCCAGGTCGCGTCGGAGACGCCGTCGTGGTGGTCCGCGAGCCGGGTGCCCTCCTCGGCCAGCGCGAGCGCGGCCCGCTCGGCGTCGGTGAACACGGTCGCCTCCCGCCAGGCGGCGACGAGGTGCAACCGGACGGCGGTCTCGCCGGCGGCCGCGGCTTCCTTGGTGTGCATGTCGATGCACCAGCCGCACCCGTTGATCTGGCTGGCCCGCAGGCTCACCAGCTCCTGGGTGGCCTGCGGCAGCGGCGACCGGGAGACCACCTGGCCGAGGTTCGCGAACCGCTTGCCGAGCCGGGCGCCGGTCTCGGTGGTGAACAGGTCGATGCGGGGTTCCATGGCTTCGTCCTCACTCGTGTCGTGGCAGGTGAACGACATCGAGACACCGGGTGCGCGAACCCTGTGACACCGCGGCGGTGTGACGGGCGCCACCCACGACCGAATGTCCACTTCGGACAGCAACGGCCGGCCGATTCACAGGTGTGAACACCGGTCCCCGCAACGCGGGCACGATCGGCTGGTTCAACGGGCATTCGGAGGGGTTCTTGGTCTTCTGGCCGCCACCACTTGTTAACTTCACTGAAGGCCGCCAGGCCGGTGGAGGAGAAGGGCCGTAAGTGAGCAACCCGTTGATCGCGCAGACGCAGGATTCGACGAAGGCGTATTCCGGCATTTCGCTGCTGGAGTCGGCGAACGACCTGAAGTCGGCGATCGAAAGCGGTGACTGGGCGTCGGTCGCGCTCGGCGCCGTCGGTACCGCCCTCGACGCCCTTTCCATGGCGATGGACCCGTTCGGCGCGATCCTCGCCGCCGGTGTCGGCTGGCTGATCGAACACGTCGGCCCGCTCAAGGAGGCCCTCAACGCGCTGACCGGCAACGCCGACGAAATCGCCGCCCAGTCCGAGACCTGGAAGAACGTCGCCACCGAACTCGGCAGCGTCGGCGAAGACCTGACCGGCATGGTCAAGGCCGACACGGCGTCGTGGACGGGCAACGCCGGCGACACCTACCGGCAGCGCGCCCAGGACACGGTCACCCTGCTGGAAACCGCGCAAAAGGGCTGCGAAGGCGCCTCCAGCGGCGTCAAGACCGCCGGTGAGGTCGTCGCCGCGGTCCGGGCGCTCGTCCGGGACATCATCGCCGAGCTCGTCGGTCACCTGATCAGCTGGGCGCTGCAGGTCGTGTTCACCCTCGGCATCGGGCTGACGTGGGTCGTCCCCCAGGTCATCAACGCCGTGGCGAAGACGGCGTCGAAGATCGCCGACCTGACCAAGCGGCTCGTCAAAGCCCTGCAGGCGCTCATCCCGCTGCTCAAGCGCGCCGGCGACCTGTTCTCCGACGCCGCCAAGGCGCTGAAGAACATCAAACCGGGCAAAGCCGGCCCGGCGCCGAAGCACGCCGACATCAACGGCAACCCGAAGGGCCTGGACGGGCCGAAGGGCAAGGGCGGGCCGGACGCTCCCCCGCCGAAGACCGACCCGCCGCCCACGCCGAAGGGCGGCGACGGGAACACGACGCCGTCGGGAGCCAAGGGCGACTCGACGACGCCGTCCGGCGACCACACCCCGCCCCCGCCGAAGAGCGACCCGCCCCCCGCGTCGAAGGGCCCCGACGAGACGCCCAAGAGCCCGGACCCGACGCCGCCGCCGGCTGCCAAGGGCGCGGACACCACGCCGTCGAGCACCCCGAAGGGCGACCCCAAGGGCGACGGCGGGCGGATCAAGGACAACAACCCGAAGCCGGACGAGCACACCACGCAGACGAAGGACAAGACCGACTGCGGCGACCCGATCGACGTTGCGACCGGGGCCGTGATGCTCGTGCAGGAAGACGTTTCGCTGCCCGGCGCCCTGCCGCTGGTGGTCGAGCGCACGCACCTGTCGTCCTACCGGGCGGGCCGGCTGTTCGGCCCCACCTGGGCCTCGACGCTGGACGAGCGCCTCGAGGTCGAGCCGGACGGGCTGCACCTGGCGCTGGCCGACGGCACCCTGCTGCGCTTCCCGGTCCCGGCCGGCGTGGAGGCGGTCGTCCCGGACAGCGGCCCGTACCTGGCGCTGCGGCGGGTCCGGCACGGGTTCGTCGTCGGCGACCCGCAGTCCGACCGCATGCGCTACTTCGCCGGCCGTGCCGGCGACACCACGCTGCCGCTGCGCGCGATCGTGGACGGGACGCGAAACCGGATCGTCTTCCGCTACCGCGACGGCGTGCCGGTGGCGGTCGAGCACTCCGGCGGCTACCGCGTCGAGATCGACAGCGCCGGCGGCCTGGTCACGGCGGTGCGCGCGGCGGGTTCGCCGGTTCCGCTGGCCGAGTACACCTACGACGCCGCGCGCCGGCTCGTCCGGGTCGTCGACGCCGTGGGCACCCCGCAGGAGTTCACCTACGACGCCGACGGCCGGCTGACGCGTTGGGAAGACGTCAACGGCCGCTGGTACCGCTACGGCTACGACAGCCAGGGCCGCTGCGTGCGCGCCCAGGGCACCGACGGCTACCTGGACACGACGCTCGCCTTCGAGCCGGGCGTCACGACCGTCACCGACTCGCTCGGCGCCGTCACCCGCTACCGGCTCGACGAGCGGCTGCGCGTGATCGGGCAGACCGACCCGCTCGGGAACACCACGAGCGCCGAGCGGGACCGCTTCGGGCGCGTGGTCGCCGAGACCGACGAGCTCGGCAACGTCACGCGCTGGGACTACGACGAGGCCGGCAACCCGACCGCCGTGACGCGGCCCGACGGCAGCCGGCTGGTCGTCGGCCACGACGACCGGCACCGGCCGGTCGCGGTGACCGGGCCGGACGGCGCCGTGTGGCGCTACGAGTACGACGCCGACGGCAGCCTGGCCCGGACCGTCGACCCGACCGGCGCCGCGACTTCGTACACCTACGACCCCTTCACCGGCACCGTGGATTCGGTGACCGACGCCCTCGGCGGGGTCACCCGGATCCAGGCCAACGCCGCCGGGCTCCCCCTGCTCGTCACGGCGCCGGACGGTGCCGTGTGGCGCTACGGCTACGACGCGCTCGGCAACACGACCAGCGAGACCGACCCGCTGGGCCACACCACGACGTTCGTCAGCGACGCCGCCGGCCAGCTCGTGCAGCGGCGTGACGCCGACGGCGCGGTCGAGCGGTTCGCGGCGACGGCGCGGGGCAGCTTCGAGGAGCGGACGGACCCGCGCGGCGGCGTCACCCGCATCGAGTACGCCCAGTTCGACCTGCCGGTCAGCGAGCGCGACGCGGACGGCGGCACGCTGAAGTACGGCTACGACACCGAACTGCGGCTCACCTCGGTCACCAACGAGCGCGGCCTGGTGTGGCGCTACGAGTACGACGCCGCGGGCCGGAAGGTCGGGGAAACCGACTACAACGGCCGCGTCCTGCGCTACGGCTACGACGCCGCCGGCCGGCTCGTGTCGCGCACCAACGGCGCCGGCCAGACCATCACCCTCGAACGCGACGCGGTCGGCCGGGTCGTGCGGCGAAGCAGCGCCGACGAGGTCGCCGTGTTCACCTACGACGAGGCCGGCCGGATGGTGTCGGCGGCCAACGCGCACAGCGAGGTCCGGTACACCTACGACGCGCTCGGCCGCGTGCTGGCGGAGTCGATCAACGGCCGGACCGTGGCCTACCGCTACGACGCCCTCGGCCGCCGCGTGGCCCGCCGGACGCCCTCGGGTGCGGAGTCGGTCGTCGGCTACGACGCCGTCGCACGCCCGGTCGCGCTGACGACCGCCGGGCGCACGCTGCGGTTCGGGTACAACGCCGCGGGCCGGGAAACCGTGCGCGAACTGGTCACCCGCACCGGGCCGGTGGCGCAGCTGCGGCAGGACTGGACACCCACCGGGCAGCTGTCCGCGCAGACGGTGCTGCGCGGCCCGGACACGCTGCAGCGGCGCGAGTACGGCTACCTGCCCGACGGCTACCTCGCCGGGGTGACCGACCTGATCTCCGGGCAGCGCACCCTCGACGTCGACCCCCGTGGCCGGGTCCGCAGCGTGCGCGGTCCCCGCTGGCAGGAGGACTACGAGTACGACGCGAGCGGCGCCGTCACCGGGGCGGGCTGGTCCGGCGGGCCGCAGGCCGGCGGGCCCCGATCCTACACCGGCACCCTGCTCACCTCGGCCGGCCCGACGCGCTACAGCCACGACGGCGAAGGCCGGGTCGTCGCCCGCGAACGCCACGGGCAGCGGTGGACCTACGAGTGGAGCGCGGAAAACCGGCTGACCGGCGTGCGCACGCCGGACGGCACGACGTGGCGGTACCGCTACGACCCGTTCGGCCGCCGGATCGCCAAGCAGCGCCTCGACGGCAGCGGCGCCGTGGCCGAGCAGGTCGAGTTCGCCTGGGACGGCCAGGTCCCGGCCGAGCAGGTCCACAGTGGACCGGGCCGGCCGCCGGTCGCGACGGTGTGGGAGTACGCGCCCGGCTCGCCGCTTCCGCTCACCCAGACCGAGCGCGTCCTCGGTGCCGGCGGGGACCGGTTCCACGCCATCGTGGCCGACCTCGTCGGCGCGCCCGCGGAGCTGGTCGACGACACCGGTGCGCTGGCCGGCCACCTGCACACGGCGCTGTGGGGCCCGGCCGTCTCGGCCGGCGGCACGGCGAGCACCCCGCTGCGGTTCCCCGGCCAGTACCACGACCCGGAGACCGGGCTGCACTACAACCGCCACCGCTTCTACGACCCCGAGACCGGGCGATTCCTTTCGCACGACCCGCTGGGCCTGACCCCGGCGCCGGACTCGATGTCCTATGTGGACAACCCGACGGCCATGACCGACCCGCTCGGGCTGGGCCCGCAGCGGACCACGCCGTGCGCGGCGGCGGCCGCCCGGGCCCAGGCCCACCCCTACGCCCGCGGGAACGACGGACCGTCGACGAGCAACCGCAAGTACCCGGAAAGCACCTACGGCGACCGGAACGCCGAGCGCAAGCGCCTGAACGAGAAGTACGACTACAAGATCGACGGGGACAAGACGCACCAGAACGAGCACGCCGCCGGGTACGACATCCTGAGCGACAACGGCGGCGCGAAGGGCTTGCGGAAGGACAAGGACAACAAGCCGCTGGAGAACAACGCGTACGCCTACTACGAGGACCACGCCAACCACCGCTACCACCCCGGCACGGGCAAGGGCGGCGCGAACCACGAGTCCGGGTTCACCAAGGGCGACGTCCGCAACGATCCGAACACCTCGCCGGACGCGAACCTCAAGTACGACGACCGCCTCGGTTCGTACCGGCACGCCCAGCGCAGCGCCATCGAGGGCAACGACCCGAGCACGGCGGTCCAGCTCAACCAGCTCGGCTACGGCCACCAGCAGGGTTTCGGCAAGACGGGCAACGACACCTTCTCCGACCAGGTCTACCACGGCAACGACAAGAACCACGTCCACCACGAAGACCACCCGCTGTACGACAAGGACAAGGCGGACGCGGCGAAGGCGGAGCAGGACCGGCGCGACGCCGTCAAGAACGACCCGAACCACCCGGACCGCAAGGCCTGGGAGGACGAGCAGAAGCGGATGGCCATCGCGGACGACTCGTACCACAAGATGATCGACGACATGCGCTCGAGCGGCGAGGGCATGCGGTACAACCCGCAGGCGGGCCAGGCGGTTCCGGCCGGCGGGCACACGGCGGACCACGGCACGGTGACCACGAAGCCGATCGACAAGTGGGACGCGGCCGAGATGCACGGCGCCCGCGACGGCGCGCGCACGGGCGAGTGGCCGGGCTACGGCGGCTTCTACAAGAACCCGACGGCCGAGGACTGGGCCAAGCTCGAGCGCGGCGAGCTCGACCCGCCGCAGATCAAGAACATGCCGGACCCGACGGACGCGCAGATCTCGGACGCGGCGGCGAAGTTCAAGGCCCACCACGATCCGCTGTGGGCACGTCAGCAGGAAGGCCTGGCGAACCAGATGGACGTCGACTGACGTCATTTCTTGCGGGCATCGGTACGAAAATTTCCGCAATCGGTTCGACTATTGCCAGTTCCTGTCGCGCCGCCTACAGTCCGGTCACGGACTCGAGCAGCGTGGCGAGAGGAACTGGCATGGCGATCTCGCGCAGGGTTTTCCTCGGTTCGGCCGCGGCCTTGGGCGCGCTCGGCGCCATCGGTGCGCCGGGTGCCGCCGCGGCCAGTCCGCCCGGGGACGTCGTCGGCAAGATCACCGTGGGCTACCAGGGCTGGTTCGCCTGCGCCGGTGACGGCGCGCCGATCGGCGGCTGGTGGCACTGGAGCCAGGACTGGGGCCGGACGCCGTCGCCGGGCAACAACGTCATCAAGGCCTGGCCGGACCAGCGCGAGTACGCGCGCACCTACCCCACGGCCTACGGCAACCTCGGGAACGGCCAGGCGGCAACGCTTTTCTCGTCCTACGACCAGCAGACCGTCGACACGCACTTCCGGTGGATGCGGGAGAACGGCTGCGACACGGCCGCGCTGCAGCGCTTCAACCCCAACAGCAGCGAAGGGCCCACGCGTGACGCGATGGCGGCCAAGGTCCGCGCCGCCGCCGAGGCGCAGGGGCGGAAGTTCTACATCATGTACGACGCCACCGGCTGGGCCGCCATGCAGACGGAGATGAAGGCCGACTGGGCGGCCAAGATGTCCGCGCACACCGCGTCGCCGGCGTACGCGCGTCAGAACGGCAAGCCGGTCGTCTGCATCTGGGGCTTCGGGTACAACGACGGCAACCACCCGTGGGACGCCGGGACCTGCCTCGACGTCGTGAACTGGTTCAAAGCGCAGGGTTGCTACGTGATCGGCGGGGTGCCGCGGGAATGGCGCACGAGCGACGGCGGGTCGCGGCCCGGCTTCGGGGACGTCTACCGCTCGTTCCACATGATCTCGCCGTGGATGGTCGGTGCGATCGGCGACGCGGCGGGCTCGGACTGGGCGTACCAGAACCTGACCGTGCCCGACCAGGCCGACTGCGCCGCCCACGGCATCGACTACCAGCCGTGCGTCCTGCCCGGCGACGTCTCCGGGCGGCAGCGCGCCCACGGCGACTTCATGTGGCGCCAGTTCTACAACGTGGTGCGCGCCGGCGTCGCGGGCATCTACATCTCGATGTTCGACGAGTACGGCGAAGGCAACCAGATCGCGAAGACGGCCGAGAACGCGTCGATGACCCCGGTCGGCTCCGGACTGCTCGCGCTCGACGAAGACGGGACGGCCTGTTCGTCGGACTACTACCTGCGGCTGACCGCCGACGGCGGCCGCATGCTCAAGGGCGAAATCCCGCTGACGGCGGTCCGCCCGACCCGGCCCACGCTCACCACCGGTGGCTCGACCGACCTCGCGCGCGGCCGCGGCACGAGCGAAAGCAGCCACACGCAGAACTACGGCGCGGGCAACGCGGTCGACGGAAACCCGGACACCTACTGGGAAAGCGCGAACAACGCGTTCCCCCAGTGGCTGCAGGCCGACCTCGGCTCGGCGGCCGCGGTGACGCGGATCGTGCTCGCGGTCCCGCCGTCGAGCGCGTGGGGCACCCGGACGCAGACCCTGGCCGTGTCCGGATCGGCCGACGGCACCACGTTCGACACCCTGGTCCCGGCGACGGGGTACGTGTTCGATCCGGCGCGGGGCAACAGCGTCACGATCGCCGTTCCCGGTGGTGCCCGGCGGTTCCTGCGCGTGACCTGCACCGGCAACACCGGGTGGCCGGCCGGTCAGCTGGCCCGGTTCGAGGTCTACGGCTAACCGGCGGTCACCGCGCCGAGGACGAAGTCGACCAGCTCGCCGGCGTAGTCCGTCAACCCCGCCGCCACCTGGGGCCGCAGGTGGGCCGGCGCGGCCAGCGCGTGGTTGAGGCAGCCACCCACGATCGCGTCCAGCAGGAGCGTCACGCTCGTTCCGCCGTGCAGCTCGCCGCGGGCGATGCCGCGCCGGACGATCGCACGGGCCGCCAGCACCTGGGCCTGGCGCAGCTGGGCCACCCGCTCCGCCACGCCGGGGATGCGGTCGGCCTCCAGCAGCAGCCTCGTCGTCGCGCGGCCCGACTCGCCGAAGAACGCCGTCAGCATCTGCTCGGCGAGGCGGACCAGGTCCTCGCGCACCGAGCCGGTGTCGATGTCGGCGACCGGGGTGATCCGCGCTTCGAGGCAGCTGGCCAGCAGCTCCTTCTTGTTCGGCCAGCGCAGGTAGATCGACGCCTTGCCGACCCCGGCGCGCCGGGCCACGGAGTCGACCGTGAACCGGCCCCAGCCGTCTTCGCCGAAGACCTCCGCGGCCGCGCTCAGCACCCGCCGGTCGACCTCGGGGTCGCGGGGCCGTCCGGCCTCGCCCGTCATGCGCCTCACCTCGCCCCGTGATCGGGGTCATTGCCGCACGGAATCCGACCACTATAGAGTGGGGGCATTACTGGACGCACCTTGTTCAGTATCTCGCGGGGAAGGTGCACACATGCCGGGAATCGAGGTGCTCGGCACCGAGCAGCAGGCGGCGTGGCGGGCGCGGCGGCGGCCGCCGGTCGAGAAACTGCCGGGCGGGCTGTGGTCGGTGCCGGTGCCGATCCCGGACAACCCGCTGCGCTACACGCTGTCCTACCTCGTCCCGGCCGATGACGGCCTGGTCGTCGTCGACCCCGGCTGGGACACCGACGAGGGCTGGACGGCCCTGCTCGACGGCCTCGCCACCGCCGGCGCGTCGACGACCGACGTGGCCGGGATCGTGACGACCCACGTCCACCCCGATCACCACGGCCTGTCCGCCCGGCTGCGCGCGGAGTCCGGCGCGTGGATCGGCATGCACCCGGCCGAACGCGCCACGCTCCCCCAGCGCCGCCGCGACGAGCACGGCGACACCCGCACCGAGATCACGACGTGGCTGCGCGGCTGCGGCGCGCCGGATGCGGAGATCGCGGACCTGCTCGGCGCGCTCGACGCCGCCCCGCGGCCGGCCGCCGAGCTCCCCGAACCGGACGTCCTGCTGGAGGACGGCGACCTCGTCCCGATGCGCGGGCGCCGGTTGCGGGCGGTGTGGACGCCGGGGCACACCCCGGGGCACCTGTGCCTGCAGGAGCCGGACGCGCAGCTGCTGCTGACCGGCGACCACGTCCTGCCCCGGATCACCCCGGCGATCGGTTCGTGGCCGGGGGCCGCGGAGCCGCCGTTGGGGCAGTTCCTCCGGTCGTTGGAGCAGACGGCGACGTTCGACGACCACGACGCGTTGCCGGCGCATGAGTACCGGTTCCGCGGTCTCGCCGCGCGGAGTGAGCTGTTGCGCGAGCACCACGAGCAGCGGTGCGCGGAGATCGTCGACGTGGTGACCGGGCTCGGGCAGCCGACGCCGTGGGAGATCGCGACGCGGCTGACGTGGTCGCGGCCGTGGGCGGAGATCGGGTTCATGCGGCTGTCGGCGGTGGCCGAGACCGTCGCACACATCGAGTATCTGGCCGGACAGGGCCGTCTTGGGTGGCCGGGCTATGGGGCGACCCCCGCGCGAGTCACCCGGAGCACCCCGTGAGCGACCTCGACCCGCGCACTCCGGTCCTCGTCGGTGCCGGACAGTTCGCCGAACGGCTCGACGATCCCGGCTATCGACGGCTGTCCGCGGTGGACCTCGCGGCCGAAGCCGTCCGGGCCGCGCTGGCCGACACCGGTGCCGACCCGGCCACCGTCGCCGCCGCCGTCGATACCGTCGGCGGCATCCGCCAGTTCGAGAACTCCACCCCGGTCGCCTCCGCGCCGCTGGGCCGGTCGGACAACTACCCCCGCTCGGTCGCCGCGCGCGTCGGGGCGGCGCCGGCCCGGGCGATCCTCGACGTCGCCGGTGGGCAGAGCCCGCAGCACCTCGTCACCGAGTTCGCCGCCGCCATCGCCGCGGGCGAGGTGGAAGTCGCGCTGGCCTTCGGTTCCGAAGCCATCTCCACCGTCCAGCACCTGGCCGGGACCGCCGGCAAACCCGACTTCACCGAGCACGTCGAGGGCACCCTCGAAGACCGCGGCTACGGCCTCAAAGGACTCGCCTCCCGCCACCAGGTCATGCACGGACTCGCCGACGCCCCGAGCCAGTACGCGCTGTTCGAGAACGCCCGGCGGGCCCGCCTCGGGCTGTCGCGCGAGGAGTACGCCGCCGCGATGGGCGAACTGCTCGCGCCGTTCAGCAAGATCGCCGCAGAGAACCCCTACGCCGCCGCACCCGTCGAACGCACCGCCGAAGAACTCGCGACGCCGTCCGAGGCGAACCGGCCGATCGCCGATCCCTACACCCGCTACCTGGTCGCGCGGGAAAAGGTGAACCAGGGTGCCGCGGTCGTCGTCATGTCCGTCGCGGCCGCCGACCGGCTCGGGATTCCCCACGGGAAGCGGGTTTTCCTGCACGGGCACGCGGACCTGCGCGAACGCGATCTCATGGAGCGCGCGGACCTCAGCACCGGCCCCGCGTCGGTCATGGCGGCCCGGCACGCCCTCGACGTCGCCGGCATCGAGGCCGCCGATCTGTCCACAGTGGACCTCTACAGCTGCTTCCCGGTGGCCGTCTTCACGGTGCGCGAAGGGCTCGGCGACCTGCGCGACCTCACCGTCACCGGCGGGCTGCCGTTCTTCGGCGGGGCGGGCAACAACTACTCGATGCACGCCATCGCCGAGACCGTCCGTCGCCTGCGCGCCGAGCCCGGCACGTTCGGGTTCGTCGGCGCCAACGGCGGCCTGATGAGCAAGTACTCCGCCGCCGTCTACTCGACGACACCGGTCGCGTGGCGCGCCGGCGACAGCGCCGCGCTGCAAGCGGAAATCGACTCCTGGCAGGCCCAGCCGGAGGCCCGGCGAGCCGACGGCTGGGCCACCGTCGAGACCTACACCGTGAAGCACGGCCGGGGCGGCGACCGCACCGGCATCGTCATCGGCCGGCTCGAAGCCGACGACCGCCGCTTCATCGCCCTGACCCACGACGGCGACACCGACGCGCTCGACCTGCTGTCCACCGGGGAACCCATCGGGCGCCGGGTGTTCGTGCGGTCCTTCGGGTTCGGCAACCGGGTCACCACCACCGCGGCCCGGATGGCGGAGCTGTTCCCGCCGCGGCCGAAGGTGCTGCGCGAGAACTACGAGCACGTCCTCGTCCGCCGCGACGGCCACCTCCTGGAAGTCACGATCAACCGCCCGGAGTCCCGCAACAGCCTGCACCCCGCGGCCAACGAGGAGCTCGACGAGGTCTTCGACGCCTACTTCGCCGACCCGGACCTGTGGGTCGCGATCCTCACCGGCGCGGGCGGGAAGTCCTTTTCGGCCGGCAACGACCTCGTGCACTCCGCGTCCGGAAAACCGTTGTGGGTGCCCAAGAACGGCTTCGCCGGCCTCACCAGCCGTCGCGACATGGACAAGCCGGTGATCGCGGCGGTCAACGGCTACGCCCTGGGTGGCGGCTGCGAGATCGCCCTGGCCTGCCACCTCGTCGTCGCGGATGCGACGGCCCGGTTCGGCCTGCCGGAGGTGAAGGTCGGCCTGGTCGCCGGGGCCGGTGGCCTGGTCCGCCTCCCCCGCACGGTCCCGCCCGCGGTCGCCACCGAGATGATCCTCGCCGGACGCCGGCTCGACGCGGCGGAGGCGCTGGCCTACGGGCTGGTCAACCGCGTCACCGAAGCCGGGAAGGCCCTCGAAGGCGCCCGCGAACTGGCCGCGCGGATCCTCGACGGCTCCCCCACCGCGGTCCGGGCCTCACTGCGGATCATGGCCGAGACGCAGGGCATCCCGGACCCCGTCGACGCGGTCGAGCACCCGTCCCCGGCGTTCGACGACCTCCTCGTCAGCGAGGACACGATCGAGGGCATCACGGCCTTCGCCCAGAAGCGGCGGCCGGTCTGGCGCAACCGCTGAGGTCAGCGGCCCAAGGCACTCATGAGCAGCGCCGCGACGGCCGCCCGGTGCTCGGGGCTGTCCTGCCAGTGCAGGTAGCGCCCGGCTTCGACGACCACGCCGAAGCCGGCGTGGACCAGCACCCGGGCCTGGCGCGCGTCGAGGTCCGGCCGGGCCTGGCGCAGGTGCTCCTCCCACACCGCGATGTGCTCGCGCTGCGCGGCGACCAGCGGGCGGCGCAGGCCGGCGGGCAAGCCGACGACCTCGGCGTTCGCCACGCTGTTGAGCGCGCTGTGTTCGAAGCTGTAGGCCACGTAGGTCGCGGTCAGCGCGGCCAGCGGGTCGGTCGCCCCGCGCAGGTTGTGTTCGACCGCTTGGGCGAGCAGGTCCGCGGCCTGCAGGCACGCCGCGGCGAGGATGTCGGCCTTGCCCGGGAAGTACCGGTAGAGCCCGGACGGCACCAGCCCCACCGCCTCGGCGAGCATGCCGTTGGTGACGGCGGCGAACCCGTCCCGCTCGAACAGCGGGATCGCGGCCGCGAGGATCTCCGAGCGCCGGGTGCGCGGCACCGGCCGGGCGGGTAGTTCGACGACGCCGGCGACCCTCCCCGCCGAGCCGTCGGTCGCGACCACGCGCAGCGCGGACGCCTGCAGCAGGTCCTCGACCCGCCGCCGGCCGATCGAGTTGTGGTGCATGGTGATCGACCCGATCGCCCCCAGGGCCGCCACGGCACGCAGGTGCTCGCCGGGCCGCGGGTACTCGCGCCGCACCACGTCCGCCACCCGCCCGACGACGTGGGCGAACTTGCCCTTCAGCAGCCGGCGGTCGTCGCGGTCGAGGTAGCGGGCCTCCCACCGGTACACGCCACCGGCCGCCCGGTGGGCGACGGTGACCCGGGTGACCGCGGCGAGCACGTCCGCCGTCGCCGCGTCCGGCGGCACCTCGTCGAGCGCCGCGACGAGCCGGTCGGCCATGACGTTCGCGCATTCGGCGAACAACGCGTACTTGTTCGGGAAGTGCCGGTACAGCGCCGCCGCGGTGATCCCGACCCCGGCCGCGATCTCTTCCATGGACGCCGCGTGGTAGCCGCGCTCGCTGAAGACGGTGGCCCCCGCTTCGACGATGAGCTGCTTGCGGTTGCGCGGCCGGACGGCCGCGGCCGGCTCGGCGGTCACCGCGGCTTCCGGGCGGGGGTGCGCGCGAACGGAGCCATGCGTGCCAGTCAACCACGACGGGCCCCGAACGCCCTGCGCACGCTCTTGCCGACCGGCGACACGGCTCGCTATGTTAATGGAGAATCTCTCCTACAGACGTGCGCGGCTCATGAGTGATCCGCCCCGCCGAGTCCCGGCTCGACGCGGCGGATGCCTACCAAGGAAGCTAGGTAAGTTAATGAGCAATCTCAGCAGGAGGAACGTCCTTTCGCTCGGCGTCGCGCTGGGCTTGGCGAGCGCGGCCGGCGTCGTCCCGGCCTGGGCTTCGACCGGCGCTCAGGCCGCTGCGGGCACCGACCCGTGGTGGGTCTGGGACGACGAGGTCGACCGCCTGATGGCGGGCGTCCTCGACACCGGCGGGGTGCCCGCCGTCAACACCGCGCTGCGGCCGTGGGTGAACAACGGCGACCCGCTGCCCACCGGCCTGCCCACCGATCTCGCGGCGTACCTGCAGCAGAACAACCGGCTGCCCTCCTGGGCCGACCCGGTCAAGCTGCGCCGCGCCGCGGACTTCAACCGGCGCAAGGACACCTACCTGTTCATGCTCTACGGCCTCGGCAGCGGGATCATGAGCACGGTCATCCCGCGGGAGGCCAAGTCGGTCTACTGGTCCGCGGGCGGGGCCAACATGCAGGACCGCGCGGCCAAGACGTTCACCTTCGGCTACGACCTGAGCGACCTCAACGCGTTCCAGCCTTCGGGCCAGTTCGTGGTCACGGCCAACAAGACGCGGCTGGTGCACGCCGCCGTGCGCCACCTGCTGCCGCAGTCGCCGCACTGGCGGGCGGTCGCCGACGAGCAGATCCCGATCAGCAACGGCGACATCCTGGTGACCTTCCACAGCCTCGGCACCTACGTCCACCGGAAGCTGCTCGAATGGCGCGTCCCGATGTCGGCCGCGGACGAAGAGGCCTTCCTGCACCAGTGGCAGGTCGCCATCCACCTGCTCGGCGTGCGGGACGAGTTCATCCCCAAGACGTGGGCGGAGGCGGACGCGCAGTCGACGCGGGTGCTGACCCCGCTGCTCTCCCCGACGACCGAGGGCAAGGAGCTGGCCCAGGACCTGCTCGGGCTGACCGCGCAGATCGACCTGGGCGTCACGCGCGGGTTCCTCAACGAGTTCGTGCGGTACGTGCTGAGCGACGCGGTCGGCGACTGGCTCGGTCTGCCCCGCGACTACGCGGCGGCCGCGCTGGTCCGCACCGGGTGGCCGGCCTACATCGCGTTCCGCGAGGGGCTGCTGCCGATCGCGCCGGCCGGGTTCTACCTGTTCGACCAGTTCATCCGCGCGATCGCGATGCTGTTCCTGAACAAGGTTTCCTCGCCGACGACCACGCCCATCACGATCCCGACCGGCAACCGGCCCGGCGCCTGAGGGCCGGGCGCTCCCGGGACCGGTCCCCCGGTCCCGGGAGCGTCACGCCCGGGACCGGCCGGGGCGCGGGATCCACCGCCACAACGCCCCCGCCGCCAGGAAACCGACCAAGCCGCTGGCCACGATCCCCGCGCCGAGACCCGCCAGCGCGGTCACCGCCGAGAGGACCAGCGGGCCCACGCCGGTGCCGATGTCCGCGAGCTCGTTCCAGATCCCGAGGTGCGTCGGCCGGCCCACCGCCGGCGACACGTCGGCACCGAGCGTCATCACGATGCCCGAGCCGATGCCGTTGCCGAAGCCCATCACCATGGCCGCGACCGTCAGCAGGACCGCGCCGTCGGTGAGCGGCATGACGAGGAAGGCCGTGCCGAGCACGAGGGTCGAGGGCACGGCGACCCAGCGCCGGCCGTGGCGGTCCATGACCTTGCCGGCGGGGTAGAACGTCAGCGCGTCGACGGCGCCGGCGACGCCGTAGATGATCGACGCCGGCTACGCCGATCCCGCCTGGTACGAAGCCAACATCCCGTTCGTCGACCTGCCGGACGCCACGATGCAGAGCGTCTACTACTACCGGTGGCGCGTCTGGAAGGAGCACCTGCGCTACACCGACACCGCGAACGGCTGGATCTCCACGGAGTTCCTCGACTGCTGCGGGTACGCCGCGCCCTACCAGGCGATCAACGCCGCCGCCGGGCACCAGCTGACCGAAGGGCGCTGGCTGCGCGACCCCGGCTACGCCCAGGACTACCTGCGGTTCTGGCTCACCGGTCCCGGCGCCGGGCCGAAGCCGGCCACCGACGACGTCAACGCCGACACCACCGACTGGGCGCACGAGTACAGCGTCTGGCTGGCCACGTCCGCCTACGGCCAGGCCCAGGTGACCGGCGACTTCGCGCCCCTGCGCGAACTGCTGCCCGCCCTCGTGCGCCAGTACCGCGGCTGGGACAAGCAGTTCAACGCCGAGCTGGGCCTCTACTGGTCGGTGCCGGTCTGGGACGCCATGGAGTTCTCCGCGTCCTCCTACGAGTCGCCCGAGCCGTACCACGGCGGTGCCGGGTACCGCCCGACGCTGAACTCCTACCAGTACGGCGACGCCGTCGCGATCAGCCACATCGCGGACTCCGCCGGCGACCACCGGCTCGCCGCCGAATACGCGCAGCGCGCCGCCGGACTGAAGGCCGCGCTGCAGAAGTGGCTGTGGGACCCGGCTCGCGGCTTCTACTACGCGATGGCCCGCGACGACAACCCGGACCACCGGCTGTCCGGCAGCCGCGAGCAGATCGGGTTCGTCCCGTGGATGTTCGGCGCGGCGCAGCCCGCCGACAGCGCGGCGTGGTCCCAGCTGCTGGACCCGAACGGGTTCGCGAGCGCCTACGGCCCGACCACGGCGGAGCGTCGCAGCCCGTTCTTCATGAAGGACGCCGGCGGCTGCTGCCGCTGGGACGGGCCGAGCTGGCCGTTCGCCACTTCGCAGACGTTGACCGGCATGGCGAACCTCCTGGCCGACCACCCGGCTTCGACCACTGTGTCCAAAGAGGACTACGCGGCGGCACTGGCCACGTACGCCCGCACCCAGACCAAGAACGGCAAGCCGTACGTCGCCGAGGCGCACGACCCGGACCGGGACGCGTGGATCTACGACGGGCAGAACCACAGTGAGGACTACAACCACTCGACCTACACCGATCTCGTGCTGTCCGGGCTGCTGGGGCTGCGCCCGAAAGCCGGGACCACCCTGGACGTCCGGCCGCTGACACCGTCCACATGGGACCACTTCGCCGCTGAGAACGTGCCGTACCACGGGCATAACGTGACGGTGCTGTGGGACCGCGACGGCCGGCACTACGGACAGGGCGCCGGGATGCGGCTCTACGTCGACGGGCGGCTCGTCCAGCGTTCGGCGACGCTGCGGAACACCACGATCGACGTCGGCGCCACGGTGCTCCCGCGGTCCGACGACCTGGTGAACGACGCCGCTAATCCGTTGCGCACCGGCTATCCCCGGCCGATCACGTCGTACACGTGGTCTTACGACAATGCGTGGAACGCCCTGGACGGCAAGGTCTGGTACGCCGAGGTGCCGGAGAACACGCGCTGGACCAACTATTCGTCGCCGAACGCGAACGACTTCTACGGCGTCGATTTCGGTGCTCCCACCCGGGTTTCCGACATCCGCTGGCACGGTTACGACGACGGCGGCGGGGTCAAGCCGGCCGCGGCGTACAGCCTGCAGTACTGGACGGGCTCGGCGTGGCAGGAGGTTCCCGGCCAGGTCCGCGCACCGGTGACGCCGGTGGGCAACGGCGTCAACCGCATCACGTTCCCGAGCGTGACGACGAGCAAGGTCCGGCTCGTGTTCACCAACCCGCCGGGCGCGTTCGTCGGGGTCACGGAGTTCGAGTCGTGGACGCCGTCGAGCCCGGACGCGCGGATCGACGTCGGAGCCGGGACGGTCAAGGGGAGCACGCCGGTGACCGTGACGGTGCGGAACACGACGCGGAGCCCGCTCGTCTCACCGCGGGTGGATGTCGCCGTGCCCGCCGGGTGGTCGGTGGTGCCGATCGGGACGTCGGCCGCTGCGATTCCGCCTGGCGCGTCGCGGACGTGGCGGTACACGCTGACGCCCCCGGCGGACGTCGAGCCGGGCAGCGCGGCGACGTTGACGGCGACCGCGTCCTACCAGGGTCCCGGCGGTCCTTCGGCCACGCACCAGCGCCGGAACGTCCAGGTTGCCCATGCGGCGGGCCGGCACGATCCGGTTGGCGCATGGCAGTTCGACGAGGGCAGCGGCACGATCGCCCACGACACCGCCGGGTCGCACGACGCCACGCTGACCGGTTCGTGGGTGCCCGGGGTGACCGGCACGGCGGTGCGGTTCGACGGTTCGGGCCAGTACGCGCAGACGAGCGGGCCTGTCCTGGACACCACCGGCAACTATTCGGTCAGTGCGTGGGTCCGGCTGGACCGCACGGGGTCGTGGGCGACGGCGGTCAGCCAGGACGGGGATCCGAGCAGCGGGTTCTACCTGCAGTATTCGGCGGCGGACAACCGGTTGGCGTTCTCGACGAGTTCGGGGCGCGCGTTGTCGGACGCGGCTCCGGAGGTGGGCCGGTGGTACCACTTGGTGGGCGTGCACGACGCCGACGCGGGGACGTATGTGCTGTACGTCGACGGTGTGGCGCAGGCCAAGACGTGGACCCAGGCCACGGGGGACGCGGCGCCCGGTCCGCTCGCGATCGGGCGGGCGGTGTCAGGGGGTCGGCAGAGTGATTTCTGGCCCGGCAGTGTCGACGGTGTCGTGGTGTGGAACCGGGTACTGACGGCGGCCGAGGTGGCAGGCGGTTAAGGACCTGCCGCGACCGGCTCCCGGGCACCAGTCCGTTCGGCACCCACCCCCGCCACCACGACGAACGCCACCCCGGCCACCGCGGCCACGTCCGGCACCTGGTGCAGCACCACCAGCCCGATCACCAGCGCGATCGCCGGCTCCAGGCTCATCAGCGTCCCGAACGCCGACGTCGTCAACCGGCGCAGGGCGAGCATCTCCAAGCTGAACGGCACCACCGGCAGCAGCACCGCCAGCCCCAGCCCGATCAGCAAGAGCTGCCAAGTCAGGTGCCCGAGCACCGAAGGCCCGTACACCAGCGTCGCCACGATGCCGGCCACCGGCATCGACACCGCCAGCCCGCGCACGCCCGCCACCTCGTCGCCGACCCGCTGCGTCAGCAGGATGTAGCCGGCCCAGCACACCGCCGCCGCCAGGGCGAACCCCACTCCCGCCAGGTCCGCGCCGCCGCGCCACGGCTGGGTCAGCAGCACCACGCCGATCGCCGCCAGCACCGGCCACCGCTTCCGGCCGCCGTGGCCGCGGGTGATCGCCACCGTCAGCGGCCCGAGGAACTCCAGCGCGCTCGCCGTGCCCAGGGGCAGCCGCGCCACCGCCTCCATGAACAGCATCGTCATCCCCGCCGTCACCACGCCCAGCGCCACGCAGGCCGCGAACGCCGCCCGGCGGAACGACGACGGCCGCGGCCGCACCACCACCACGAGCAGCACGCCGGCCCACGCGAGCCGCAGCCACGCGGCTCCTTCGGGGCCGACGCGGTCGAACAAGCCGACGGACACGGCCAGACCGAGCTGGACGCACAGCATGGCCGCGACCGCGAGGGTCGCGCCGGATCGGGTCACGGGGAGCACGCCGTCCAGGAAATACCCCGGACACCGTTCGCGTCCACTTGCCGATACTGGACAGTCCATTCGGGATTCGTGGACAATCAGCCGCATGGACACGCGCCGGCTGCGGTACCTGCTGGAGCTGTCGCGGCACGGGGCGATGCGGGCCGTGGCGGATGTGCTCGGCACCACGACGTCCACGGTCTCCCAGCAGATCGCCGTGCTGACCCGGGAGGTCGGCACGCCGCTGCTCGAACCCGACGGCCGCCGCGTGCGCCTGACCCCGGCCGGGCGACGGCTGGCCGACCACGCCGTGACGATCCTGGCCGCCGTCGAGGCCGCGCACGCCGACCTCGACCCGCACGCCGAACCGGCGGGCACCGTCCGCGTCGCCGGGTTCGCCACCGCGGTCCGGCGCTCGGTGCTGCCCGCCGTGGCCCACCTCGCCCGCCACCACCCCGGCGTCCAGGTGCACGTCAGCGAGTACGAGCCCGCCGAAGCCCTGGCCGCACTGCTGGCGGACGACCTCGACCTCGCGCTGGTCTACGACTACGACCTCGCGCCCGCCACGACGGATCCTGCGCTCGCCATGAGTCCACTGTGGACGAGCACGTGGGGTCTCGGCGTCCCCGCGGCCGACGCGCGCCGGGTGCGCGGCGAGGGAACCCTCGCCGTGTTCGACGCCTTCCGCGACCACGACTGGATCGGCAACTCCCGCAACACCGCCGACGAGGACGTCGTCCGCACGCTCGCGTCCCTGGCCGGGTTCACGCCCCGGGTCACCCACCGCGCGGACAGCCTCGACCTCGTCGAAGACCTCATCACCGCCTCCGGCCGCGGCGTCGGCCTGCTCCCCACGGGGCGGCCGACCCACCCCGGCGTCGCCCTGGTGCCGCTGGCCGATCCGGCCGTCCGGCAGCGGGCGTTCGCGTGCACCCGGCGGGGACGAGCCGCCTGGCCGCCGCTCGCGCTGGTAATCGACCGGCTGACCCACTGAGGCCACTCGGGCGGTCCACCCTCACCCGGATGGCCGACGCCGGCGCGCTCACCGGCGCGATGGCTCCCCAGCGTGACGGCGCGGCGGTCCGTCCGTGCCGATGCACGCCCATTCGCAGTTCCGGCGGAAAGACGTAGAACCGTTGAGACGCAACGATCCTTCCGCCCATCCGTCAGGTGACGGATGTCTGATCCGGGCCCCGAAGTGAAGCATTGGTCCACGGGGCCCGCCGCTCCGACCTCGAATCCGAGGAGGAGCGATGTCTCGTGCTACCACCACCGCCTCCACCGTGGTGATCTTCCTTCTGGCCATCAACCTGCGGCCCGCCGTGACGAGCCTGGGTGCGGCACTGCCGGACATCTCCGTCGCCGGGAACCTCGTCGCCGCGGTACTCGTCGCGTTGCCCCTGTGGGCCATCGGACTGGGCGGCTGGGCGACGCCGTGGCTGTGCAGCCGCGTGGGGACCCACCGGACCGTCTCCGTCGGTCTCGCCGGGCTGGTGCTTTCGCTGGCCGGCCGGGTCCTCGGGGGTTCGGCACAGCTGTTGGTCGGGACGGCGCTGGCGTGCCTGTCCATCGCCGTGCTCGGCACCATGCTGCCACTGCTGGCCAAGGGATCCGCCGCCTTCACCTTCGGGCTCGGACTGGGCAGCACGGCCGGCGCGCTCGTCACGCCGGCCGTCGTCATGTCGTCCTCGTGGCGGTACGCCCTCGGTCTGTGGGCGATCGTGGCGCTGCTGGCCATGCAGCTGTGGCAACGCACCCCCGACGAGTCGCTCGTGGCTCCCCAGCGAGCCACCGGGACGACGCCGGCCGGCGCGCTGACCATCCACTTCGGACTCATCTCGACGGTGACGTTCCTGGTCATGGGCTGGCTCCCCGGCATCCTGCGGGACGCCGGGGTCGCGCCGACGACCGCGGGAACGTGCCTCGCGGTGTCGATGGCCATGGGACTGCCGATGATGCTGCTGGTCCCGGGCTGGACCCGCAAGTGGCGCAACCAAACCCTGCTCGTCGTCGTCCTGGCCACCCCCAACGTCATCGGCGTGACGGGACTGCTCCTCGCTCCGGCGGCGGCACCCTGGCTGTGGGCCGTGGCGACCGGCGCGGGCATGGGGTCGCTCGCCTTCGCGCTGACGACCATCTCGTTGCGCAGCAAGGGCAGCTCGCTCTCGCTGTCCGCCGTGGTCCAAGGCGTGGGGTACGTCATCGCCGGCTTCGGCGTGCTGCTGTGCGGCTGGCTGCACACGCGCACCGGGACCTGGCAGACCCCGCTGGTGCTGGTCCTGGCGATCCTGCTGGGCCAGGTCGTGAGCGGGCACCTCGCCGTCACGCGCCGGACCGTCACGACGCGGGTGGTGCGCACCCTCGCCCTGCGCCGGACCGCCAAGACGCGGGTGGCGCGCACCCTCGCGGTGCAGACCAAGGGCAACGCGCCGGAGGTGGGGGTGTGAGCACGGGCTTCCCGTCGGGGCGCGGCAAGCCGCCACCGGTACCCGGCAAAGCCCGGCCCCGCCGCCGCCGGCCGGCCGGACCCGCCTCGCCGGAACCGCCCGTCGGCCCGGCTAGGACTGGTGCCGGGCCGCTTCCCGGGCGATGTCGATGCGCGAGTGCACGCCCAGCTTGGTCAGGATGTGCGACACGTGCGTGCCGACCGTCCGCGGGGACAGGTACAGCCGCGCCGCGATCTGCGGGTTCGACATGCCTTCGACCACCAGCGCGGCGATCCGGCCTTCGGTCGGGGTGAGGCTGTCCCAGCCGTGCGTGGCCTGGCGGTGCTTCACCGTCGGGCCGCGCCGGATGCCGAACGCCCGGAACATCGCCCTCAGCCGCGCCACGTCCCACTGCGCTTCCAGCTCCGCGTAGACGTCGGTCGCGTGGGTGAACGCGGTCCGAGCCGATCCGCGGTCGTCGTCCCGGTCCTGGGCGAAGGCGACCGCGGCCGCTTCCAGGGCCCTCGCCCGGGACAGCGGCCGGCCCGCGTCGCGGTAGCCGTCGGCGGCTCGCAGCAGCATCGTGCCGTCCTGCTCCAGCAAGCCCCGGCAGTACAACGCCAGGGCGCTGCGGTGCGGGATCGGCGACTCGGCCGCGAGCGCGCTCACCCGGGCTTCGATCTCCACCACGATCTGCTTGTCCCCGGCCGCCGCGGCGAGCCGGGCGGCCTCGGCCAGCAGTTCCTGGCTCACGTCTTCACCGGTCATCGCGGCGGTCAGCACGGCCAGCGCCCGGTCCGGCGCGCCCGCGTGCTCGAACGCGAGGCCACGGGCCCGCGCCAGCGGGTCCACGACCCGGTCGCCGAGGCGTTCCGCGTGCAGCGCCGCGAGGTCGAGGCGGCGGTGGGCGTCGGCCGTCTCCCCGCGGTGGAAGTGGATGATCGCCGCGACCCCGTGGTCGCCGCACGCCACGGCCGGCTCCTTGCGGTCGTCCGGGACGACGTCGACCTCGGTCAGCGCGTCGTCCCACCGGCCGGCCCCCAGCAGGACCTGCCCGATCGTGCCCTGGGCCTGGGCCAGCCGCACGGCGCTGCCGGTGCGGTCGGCCAGCTCGCGCGCCTGCGCGGCGGCGGCGAGCGCTTCGGTGAGGCGGTCGAGCGCCCCCAGCGTGACCGACTGGTTGATGCGCAGCAGCAGGGTGAGGTCGATCAGCGCGGGATCGCCGCGCACGATCGCCATCGCGCGTTCGAACAGCGGCAGCGCGCCGTCCCAGTCACCCCGCGACATCGCGGCCAGGCTCAGCAGGTGCAGCGCCCACCCGGTCGCCCAGCGGTCTTCGGCCGGGCCGAGCTCCACCAGCGCGGCCGTGGCCACCTCGCCCGCGGTCGCCACGTCCCCGAGGTCGCGGTGCGTCCGCGCGATCAGCACCAGCAGCTTCGCCCGGTGCCGGGGCTCCAGCCCCGGCTGCGTCAGCGCTTCGTCGAGCGCGTCGAGGGACTCGGCGGCGCGGCCGGTCGAGCCGCGGCACTGGACGACCGTCGTGTGCAGGTCGACGCGCACGTCGGGGTCGCGGACGCGGTCCAGGGCGCGGCTGGCGATCCGCTCGGCCTGGGCGATGTTGTCGACGCGGTAGTAGGCGTCGGCGAGCCGGCAGGCCAGCGCGCCGGTCACGGCGTCGTCGAGCGGGGCGTCCCGCACCGCCCGGCGCAGCAGCGCGACGGCGACCACGGGTGCCTGGCCGATGAGCAGCGTGGCCACCTTCAGCAGCCACCGCACGGCCCAGGCGGGCACCGGTACGCGGCTGTCGGTGGTGGACACCATGGGCAGCAGCTGGCGCGCGACCCGCTCGACCGGCGCGCTCGCCTCGGCCAGCGCCCACGCGGCGGCCTGGTGCCAGGCGACCCGGACCGCCGTCGGCATCTCGTCGTAGAGCGCCTCGCGGATCAGCGGGTGCCGGAACGCGAGGTCGTCGCCCGCCGCCACCAGCACCCCGGCGGCACGGGCCTCGTCGAGGGCGGGCAGCAGCTCGGCGAGCGGGGTGTCGGTCACCGTCACCAGGTCCGCGACCGAGAAGCCGACGCCGAGCAGCGCCGCCGCGCGCAGCACGCCCTGCGCCTGCTCCGGGAGGAACCCCAGCCGGTCGGCGATCGCCTCCGGCAGCGAGTCCGGGGTGGCCGCGCCGGTCAGTTCGACGACGCCCGCGGTGTCGACCGCCAGGCACGAGCTGCGGCTCAGCGCGTCGACGAGTTCGGTGAGGTACAACGGGTTCCCGGCGGCGCCGTCGGCCAGCTGCGCCAGTTCCTCGCCCGGTTTGCCGCCGGCCAGGGCGGCCACCAGCTCGAGCACCGCCGGGTCGGCCAGCCGGCCCAGCCGCAGCCGTTCGGCGGCCCCGACGAGCCGGAAGAGCGACCGCAGGTCGTCGCGGCGCGGCACCGGGCGCAGCACGCCGATCAGCAGCAGCGGGAGCTGCCGGACCGACCGGGCGAGCCGGCTCCACACCGCGACCGTCGTGCGGTCGGCCCACTGCAGCTCGTCGACGACCAGCACGGCCGGGCGGTCCTCGCAGAGCTCGTCCACCAGCGCGATCAGCTGTTCGGAAGCGGCGGCCGCGAGATCGGTCCCCTGGCCCGCGACGGCGCCGCCCCGCAGCAGCTTGGAGATGGCTTCCCGCCGGGGATCCCGCGAGCCCGGGGTGATCTCCAGCGCGTCGAGGAGCGGGAGCAGCGGCAGGGCCTGCCCGAGCTCGTCACCGGCTCCCCAGAACACCTGGCACTCCGCGGCCGCGGCGGCGGCGCAGGCGGCCCGCACCAGCGCGGACTTGCCGATGCCCGGCTCGCCGTCCACCAGCACGGCGTGGCCGCGACCCGCGGCGACATCACGGATCCAGCCGACCAGCCAGGACAGCTCACCGTCCCGGCCGACCAGCAGTTCGGTACCGTCCGTGAGCGGCCGCACACCGGAATAATAGAAGTAAAAGTTGTTCCCCAACAAGAGGTATATCGGGGCAACCCCGATCACCAGGGGTTCCGCGCCGCTAAACATCGATTTCGGGAAATTCCCCGAGTCGTGATCCGAGCGTGATTCTCCCAGCTCGGCGGCAAGGGATCACCAACCGCCGGAGCGCCGTCGGGGAATGATGCGTCGTCGACCATTCTCACAGTGGGCGTCCCGGGTTCCTGCGCAGTGTACGCCCTCGGCGGCAAACCGCGTAAAATCCGCAGGAACCCAGGCAAAACGGCGTTTCCCCCGACGATCGAGCGTAGATCCGCCGACCGGACACCAGCTCCGTGGTTTATCAGCCGCGGCCGAGCCGGCTCGGCCGCGCTCACCATTCGAAGATTTCGACGCGACCACACTCCGTCGCACGATCTTTCCCCGCGCGCGCTCGCGAATATCACGACGCCGCCGAACACCCGCACCGGCGCCGGTGCGCGGCGGCCGGTTTCCGAAAAGTGAACACGCCGGGTTTCGCCGTCGCCAGGCGCCGCCGACCTGTTGTTTTCCGCGTCGAACGACGTCCCCGGGCCACGTTTTCCGCACTCCGCCGGTAAACGGCGAGCGGCCGATTGACGTCGCCACCGAAGATCACCGAACGGACCTGGCCGGCCGCGCCGATGTCACTGTCCGCAATCGGGAGCCGGCCGCGGCGGCTGCCGAATGGCCGATCCGGAAATCGCCGGATTCCCGCGTCCGGCAGCCCTCCGCCCGGGAATTCAGCGGCCCCTTCGTCTTTCCGCCGCATTGATTCGTAGTATCCGGGCAGCACCCGGTCGCAAAAACAAGATCGTCGATCAAGAATTGGTGCCGCCATTCTGGTGAAATCCCGTTCTTGCCCGCATCCCGCGTTGTCAAGTGATGTCACGGCTCCTACAGTGACCTGCCTGACGCCGGGGAATATTTCACACGAATCCCCTGGATTCGGTACATCAACTCACCCTCCTTCGAGGAGCAGGCCTTGTTTGGAATCGTCAGGAGCAGTGGCCGGGCTCGTGCTCGCCACACCGTGCTCGCCCTCGCGGCCGCCACGATGCTCACCGGCTGCGGTGCACTGGGTTCGGCCGACCCGAACGCCGCGGCGGGCAGTGAACTGGAAAAGACGACGCTGAAGGTCTCGATCTTGCCCACCACCGACCTCGGGCCGTTCTGGCTGGCCCAGGACGAGGGCTTCTTCCAGGCGGAGGGCCTCTCCGTCGACTCCGTCATCGCCGCCAGCGGCCAGGCCTCGCTGACGAAGGCGATCTCGGGCGAGGCCGACATCGCGTTCTCGACCTACCCGCCGTTCTTCACCGCGACCGGCACCGGCGCCGCCGACATGCAGCTGGTCGCCGACGCGACGTCGGTCAACGCCAAGAGCAATGCGATCGTCACGGTGCCGAATTCGCCGGTGAAAACAATCAACGACCTGGCCGGCCGGAAGATCGCCATCACCGCCAAGAACACCGCTTCCGATCTGCTCACCCGCTCGGTGATGCAGGACCACAACGTCGATTTCGGCAAGGTCAAATGGGTGCTGATCCCGCTGCCGAACATCGCCGCCGCGCTGCAGCAGGGCGAGGCCGACGCCGCCTACCTGCCGGAACCGTACATCACCCAGGCCGCCAAGACCGCCGGCGCGATTCCGGTGATCGACATCAACACCGGCGCGACCCAGGACTTCCCCCTGACCGGTTACGGAGCGACGCGGAAGTGGGTCCGGGAGAACCCGAAGACGCTGGCCGCGTTCCAGCGCGCGATGCAGAAGGCCACCCACGAGGCCCTGATCGACCGCGCCAAGGTCGAGCCGCTGCTGGTGCGGTTCGCCAAGATCGACGAGGACACCGCGAAGCTGCTCACCCTGCCCGGCTACGGCTCGATCCTGGACGCGCGGCGCCTGCAGCGGGTGCCGGACCTGTTGCTGCAGCTCGGCGCCATCCCGAAGCCGATCGACGTGAACTCGATGATCGGACCGCAAGCCGGGAGATGACCCGGTGCCGGCTTCTCCTCGCGGCTATACGATCCTCCTCCCGGACCGGGCGCCGGAAAGTTTTTCCGGGGCCGTGTTGATCCGCGGGCCGCCCGTTCGACAAGAGGGGGCGAGGGCCGAGAGGCGGCCCCGCGGACGAGGAGAAGCGCGATGTCGCAGTACATGCTGATCATGCGGGGCACCGACGAGTCGAACGCCGCCATGATGGCGAACATCGACGAGATGATGGCCACCAGCCGCCAGTTCATCGAGGACCTGTTCAAGGCCGGCGTCTACGTCGCGGCCGAAGGGCTGGACGACCCCGCCCAGGGTGTCGTCGTCGACTTCAGCGGTGACACCCCCGTGGTCACCGACGGGCCGTACGGCGAGACCAAGGAGCTGTTCGGCGGCTTCTTCCTGATCGACGTCGCCTCGAAGCAGGAGGCGGTCGAGTGGGCAAAGCGGGTGCCGGCGGCGCCCGGGGCCAAAGTCGAGGTCCGGCGGGTGCCGGGCAGCGACGAAACCCCCGACGGCCGGAACTGATGGGCCCGGCCGACGTCGAGGCCGTCTGGCGGATCGAGTCGGCGCGGATCGTCGCCGCGCTGACCCGGTTCACCGGCGACTTCGGGCTGGCCGAGGACGCCGCCCAGGAGGCGGTCGCCGAGGCGCTGGTGTCGTGGCCGCTCGACCCGCCGGCCAACCCGGCCGGCTGGTTGCGGGCCACCGCCCGGCGGCGCGCGATCGACGCGATCCGCCGCCGGGCGGCCCTGCGGGACCGGTACGCCCTGCTGGCGGCCGACCCGGAAACGGACGAGGCGGTCGACCCCGACCGGATCGACGACGACGTCCTCGCGCTGATGTTCATCAGCTGCCACCCGGTGCTCTCCCCCGAAGCCCGGGTGGCGCTGACCTTGCGCGTGGTCGGCGGCCTGACCAGCGAGGAGATCGCCCGCGCGTTCCTGGTCCCGGTGCCGACCGTGCAGGCCCGCATCACCCGCGGCAAGAAGACGATCGCGGCCGCGGGGGTGCCGTTCGAGCTGCCGCCGCCGGCCGAGCGCCGGGAGCGGCTCGGCGGCGTGCTCAGCGTGGTGTACGTGATCTTCACCGAGGGTTCGACGGCGACGTCGGGCGAGGAGCTGCTGCGCCCGGACGTCGCGTACGAGGCGATCCGGCTGGCCCGCACGTTGGCGGCGCTGCTGCCGGACGAGCCGGAGGTGCACGGCCTGCTCGCGTTGTGCGAGCTGACGGCCGCGCGCTTCCCGGCCCGCACGGACGCGGAAGGGGTACCGGTCCTGCTGGCGGACCAGGACCGGCGCAGGTGGGACTTCTCGGCGATCCGCCGCGGGCTGGCGGAGCTGGCGAAGGCCTCGGCCCGCGGCCTGGGCCCGTACGGCTTGCAGGCGGCGATCGCGGCGACACACGCGTCGGCAGCGTCGGTCGAGGCGACCGACTGGGACCGGATCGTGGTGCTGTACGAGGCATTGGGGCGGGTCGCGCCGTCGCCGGTGGTGGAGCTGAACCGGGCGGTCGCGGTGTCGATGGCGTCGGGCCCGGAGGAGGGCTTGGCGCTCGTGGACGAGCTGGTGGCGACCGACCGGTTGCCGGGATCGCACCTGGTCCCGACGGTCCGGGGTGAGCTGTTGACCCGGCTCGGCCGGTTGCCGGAGGCGCGGGCCGAGCTGGAGCTGGCGGCCCGGCTGTGCGCCAACCAGCGGGAACGCTCGGTGCTGCTGCGGAAGGTGGCCGCGTTGGACTGAGGGGGTCAGTTTTCTTTGAGGCGCCGCAGAATCAGGTCGACGCACTCGGCCGCGGTCGCCACCGCGGTGTCGACGATGAGGTGGTCGCGATCCCACGGCTCGTACTCCCGCTCGACGACGTCCCGCCACGTCGGCAGCGTCAAGCCGGGGATGTCGGCCACCCGCCCTTCCACCCGGGCGCGGTGTTCGCGCGGATCGGAGCAGACCAGCTCCACTTCGAGCACCCGGGAGCCGACCGCCTGCCACGCGTTCCTGGTGAGCCGCAAGGGGTTCACGCACTCGGCGACGACGTCGACGCCGTTGGCGAGCTGGTCGCGGGTCAGCGCGTAGCCGGCGAGGTACCCGGCGGCCCGTGGTGGCGCGGCCAGCTCGCCGGAGGCCACCAGGGCCTGCTCGATCGTGTCGATCCGCAGGTACGCCGCCCCGAGGGAGCGGGCCAGCGGCCGGGCGATCGTGGTCTTGCCGGTGCCCGGCAGCCCGCCGAGCACGACCAAGACCGCGGACGTCGTCACGGCCGGCAGCCTACGGGATTCCCCCATCGCGGATCCCGCTCGACACTTGCGTGAGCCTCTTCCGGAACCGTCGGCGCGTCGAGAAATCGCTTTCCCCGCGATAGACTCACGTGCCCTGACCGGCACCGCTCCACCCTGCTCCGCCTACGGACAAAGGAGTTCGCATGGTCACCGCGTTCAGCCGCCGCAGTGTTCTGGTCACCGGGGCGGGCGCCGCCGCCGGCCTCGCGCTGCCGGGCGTCGCCCGCGCCGCCGCAGCCCGGGGCGTCGGCTTCACCCTCGACGCCGAAACCCTCGACGGTGGCGAACAGATCACCTCGCTCACCCTCGGCACCGCCCGCCTCGGGCCGATCGACCCGGCGAGCCTGACCACCACCACGTTCAGCGTGCACGCCCAGGCCACCAGCCCGATCGACACCGGCGGGCAGGACATCGGCTACGACCTCGACCGGCCCGTCACGGCCGCGCGGCTCGACCGGCGCGGGAACATCGTGCTCGAACTGAGCCACGGCGAAGGCCAGACCGGCGGTGGCACCCTCGGCTACATCAACGGCAAGGGCCGCAACGTCCGCCTGAACCTGGTCTACACCATCACGCAAACCGCCCCGCTCCGAGGACCGCGAGGCCCGGTCACCCTGACCCGGTTCACCCAGGGCCGGCTCGCCAACCCCGAGGTCGACGCCTTCACCTACCACGTCTCGCAGTCCGGCGTGAAGTACCGCCTCTACTCCCCCGCGACGGGACGCGGCCGCCGTCCGTTGATCGTCTGGCTGCACGGCGGCGGCGAAGGCGCGTCCCTGCCCGACGGCTACTACGACAACGAAACCACGTTGCGCGCCAACCGCGGCGCACTCGGCTTCGCCACGCCGGAAGCGCAGAAGATCTTCGGCGGCGCCTACGTCGTCGCCCCGCAGTGCACGGCCGCCTGGATGGACGACGGCCCCCGGTTCGCCCCGCTCATCCGGGAAATCGTCCGGGACGTCGTCCGCACCCGGGCCGTCGATCCGGACCGGATCCACGTCGTCGGCTGCAGCAACGGCGGTTACATGAGCCTGAAGATGACCACGGTCTACCCGGGCACCTTCGCGGCGTCCGTCCCGATCTGCGGCGTCGTCGCGGGCCGGAAAGCCGGTGACCCACCGCTGATCCCCGACGCCGAGCTGACCGCGATCCGCACGCCGACCTGGCTGGTCGCCTCCGCGGACGACGACACGGTGGACCCGCGGGCCAACTCCGTCCACGCGCACGACCTCATCCCGCGGTCCACCTTGACGCTCTACGACCACGTCGTCCGGAACGGCCACCAGTTCCCCGGCCACTGGTCGTGGATCTACGTGGCCCGCAACGACCCGAGCGACCGCGGCACGCACGTCTGGCAGTGGATGGCCCGCCGGCGACGTTAACGCGCGGTGCCGGTGATCGCCGTCGCGCCGCCCTCGACCATCCCGGACAGCGCGAACCCGCCGCCCTCGGGCCGCCCGTGGGTCAGCACCGTCGCGCCGGCGAACACCGGGCTGGACAACCGGTACTCGAACGACGTCACCGGCCGGTCACCGTGCCGGCGCGGGATCTCCAGCAGCAGCAAGGCGAGCAGCGGACCGTGCACGACGAGCCCGGGATAGCCCTCGACACCGGTCACGTACGGCTGGTCGTAGTGGATGCGGTGGGTGTTGTAGGTCAGCGCGCTGAACCGGAACAGCAGCTGGGGCCCGGTCGGCGTGCTGATCTTCCACTCGTGCGGCGGTTCCGCGGCCGGCGCCGGCTCGGCGAGCTGCCGTCGCTGCCCGGCGGGCTGGGAGCGGTAGACGACGTCCTGGTGCTCGGTGAGCAGCAGCTCGCCGCCCCGCCGGTAGTCGTGGCGGACGGTCACGAACGCCATTTCCCCGCTCCGGCCCTCTTTCACGACGACCTCGGCCAGTTCGCTGCGGCGGTCGATCCGGTCACCGGTGAAGATCGGCGCGTGGACGGCCAGCCGGCCCCCGGCGATCATCCGCCGCCGATCCGGGACCGGCGGCAGGAACCGCCCTTCCGCCGGGTGGCCGTCGTCGCCGAGCGCGGCCTGCGGGGTCGGCTCGAGGAAGTGGAACCAGTGCCACAGCGGCGGCAGCGGCCCGGCCGGCGCGGGCAGGTCGAGCAGCGCCGAAAACGCTTTCGCCGGCCAGTCGCCGATCACCTCGGACGTCTCGACGGCGGCGGGCCGCCAGCCGGCGACCGCGTCCCGGAGGTTCATCCGAGGCCACCGCGGGCGACGAGCTGGCCGACGATGACGTTCTGCTGGATCTCGTTGGTCCCTTCCCCGACGATCATCAGCGGTGCGTCCCGGAAGTACCGCTCGACGTCGAACTCGGTGGAGTAGCCGTACCCGCCGTGGACGCGGATCGCGGCGAGCGCGACCTCCATCGCCGTCTCCGAGCAGAACAGCTTCGCCATCCCGGCTTCGAGGTCGGCGCGCTCCCCCGAGTCGTACCGGCGCGCGGCGTGCAGCAGCAGCTGGCGGGCGGCGGTCAGCTTGGTCGCCATCGTCGCGAGGTGGTTGCCGACCGCCTGGTGCCGCCAGATCGGCTTGCCGAACGACTCGCGCTGCTGGGCGTACTTCAGGGCGTCGTCGAACGCGGCGCGCGCGACCCCGGTGGCGCGCGCGGCGACCTGGATGCGGCCGATCTCCAGTCCCCGCATCATCTGCGCGAACCCCTCGCCCTCGATTCCGCCGAGCAGCGCCGCCGCCGGCACGTGGCAGTCGTCGAAGGTGATCTCGCAGCTCTCGACGCCCTTGTAACCGAGCTTGGGCAGGTCCTTGGAGACGGTGAACCCGGGCCCCTTCTCCACCAGCAGGATGCTGATGCCGCGGTGCGCGGGCCGGGCGTCCGGGTCGGTCTTGCACAGCAGCGCGATCAGGCCGGACCGGCGGGCGTTGCTGATCCACGTCTTGGTGCCGTCGACGACGTACCCGCCGCCCTCCTTGCGCGCGGTCGTGCGCAGGGCCTGCAGGTCCGACCCGCCGCCGGGCTCGGTCAACGCCATGGTCGCGCGCAGCTCGCCGGTCGCCAGGCGCGGCAGGTACCGCTGCTTCTGCTCCTCGGTGCCGAAGGTCAGGATCAGTTTCGCGACGACTGTGTGGCCGCCCATCGCGCCGGCGAGGCTCATCCAGCCGCGCGCGAGTTCCTCGGTCACCAGCGCGTAGCACTCGGTGGAAACCCGCACATCGCCGTAGGGCTCGGGAATGGCCAAGCCGTAGACGCCGAGCCGCTTCATCTGCTCGATGAGCTCTTCGGGGTAGGTGTTCGCGTGTTCGAGTTCGCGCACGACCGGCCGGACGTCACGGTCGACGAAGTCGCGGACGGTGTCCACAATGGCCTGTTCGGCGGCATCCACGGGCGGCTCCTCGGACTTCGGTTCCCGCTCCGAGCTTCCCACCGAACCCGGGCTGCCGCGCGGCGGTGTCCCGGGCGGCTCGCACCGTCCGGGACACCCCGGCGCTCAGTTCGCGACGAACTGCACGAGCCACTCGCCGCCACCGTACGGCGGCGCGGAGACGTTCAGCGCGCCACCGTCCGGGACCGCCGCCTTCCACGGGCCGAGCACCCGCAGCTCGTAGTTGCCGACCGGCACGCCCTTGAACGTCGCGTAGCCGCCTGTGTCGGTCCGGGCGTACGCGCGGATGGCGCCGTTCTCGAGCAGCACCAGGTTCCGGTACGCCATGCCCTCGCCGGCGTCCGGCGCGTTGTCGCCGTCCTTGTCGAGCCAGACCTGACCGCGGGAGTCGGCCACCTTGCCGGGCACCTTGGCGGTGGCCGAAACGTACGGCGCGCCGCCGGTGTGGCCGTCCTGGGCGGAGCAGTCGAGCCCGGTGACGCCGGTGTAGGCCGCCTTGTCGGGTACCTTGCCGGTCGCCGTCAGCACGATCCGCTGGCCCGCGGCCAGCGTGCCTTCCTTGCGCTGGTAGCCGAACGCGCCCCACTGGTCGTCGGTCACGGTCAGCTCGGAGCCGAAGCCGCCCGCGTCGCAGTTGAGGAACAGGCCGGTCAGCGGCTTGGTGCCGGAGTTGGTGAGCGTGACCGTCGCCTTGCCGGTGTCGCCGGCGGCGTAGCTCGCCTTGTCCAGCGTGAGCGTCTCGTGCAGCACGTCGGACAGCGGACGGGTGGCCGCGACCTCCAGCGCCGTGTAGGCGCCCCGGCCGTCCAGCCGCAGGTCCGGAAGGTCCGGGCCGATCCAGCCGCCGGGCAGCCGGTCGAAGCTGAGGTAGGCGATCCGGCTCAGCGGGAGGCCGTCGTAGGCGAAGTGGCCGGTCGCGTCGGTGGTGGTGTACATCTCCAGCGTCGTGCCGACGCCGAAGAAGCGCACCCGGGCCCCGGCCAGGGCTTCGCCGGGCGACGGCTTGCCGTCCCCGTTGGTGTCCCCGTACAGCACGCCGGCGACCCGCTCGGTGCCCGTCGCGAGCGGCACGGTGACCCGCTGGACGTTGTCGCTGTAGTCGGTGTCGCCCGCGCCGTACACCTCGACGTGCACGACCGAGTCGCCGTAGTACGTCGACCCGAGCTGCCCGGTGAGGTGGAGGGTCCGGGTCTCCCCCTGCGCGATGGTCGCGCCGGTGCCGCTGTCGTCGAGGTCGCCCCACTGGTGCTGGTCGACCCAGAAGGCCGTCCCGGACTCCGAGTAGGCGGTCCCGAAGGCGCCGGAGACGACGGAGTCCCCGATGTTGCTCACGGTCACGTCGAGCCCGACGTACTCGCCCAGGAGCCAGTGCCCCTGCTGGGCGACGGCGGTGACCTTGAGGTTCGGACCGGAAGCGGCCGACGCGGGCGCGCCGGCCATCCCGGTCAGGAGAAGTCCCGCGGCCAGCACGGACGCTGACCGCGTGAATCTGCCGATGGGCATGGTTTCGTTCCCCCTTTTGGGTTGTAGGGGAAATCTAGGACCGGCCGCCGTGTCCGGGGAGGGCGGAACATTCCGCTGGACCGGTACGGCAACCTTTGACCGGACTGGAGCGTTCTCGCCCCGCGTACCGGTTGTGGCCGGGTCATTCCCCCGGTCCGCCAAGTGGCCCAATCCGCCAATTTCCGCCCGGTCCGCGACACGACGGTGTTAACTTCCGTCCGTCATCCGCTGCCCCGAGCGAGGTGGTTCCCGTCACCGTGACCGTGCACACGGACAAGTTCGCCGCCTACCTGCGCATGTTGAAGGACCGCAGCGGCCAGGGCTACGAGCGGCTCGGCCGGCTCGCCGGCGCCAGTGGTTCCAGCCTGCACCGGTACTGCTCGGGCAAGAGCGTCCCCGCCGACTACCGCGTCGTCCACTCCTTCGCCAAGGTCTGCGGCGCGTCCGCCGAGGAACTGCGCGAACTGCACCAGCTGTGGGCCCTGGCCGACGCCGGCCGGGTCGAGGAGGTGCCGGCCGAGCGCGTCGAGGCCCCCGCACCGCGGCGCCGGCGGTGGTACGCGGCCGTGGCCATCGCGGCCGTCGTCCTCCTCGCGGGCGGCCTGTTCTGGGTGACCGCCGACGGGTCGGGCGCACCCCCGGGCCGGTACGCCGACCGGGTGCTGTTCTCCCCGGGCTGCCAGCCGCCGGTGAGCATGGGCCAGCACGACGAGTGCGTCACCGAGGTGCAGAACCTGCTGGTCTCGGCCCAGGGCCGGCTCTCGGTCGACGGCTCGTTCGGCCCGGAGACCCTGCGCCGGGTCACCGCGTTCCAGGTGCTGGCCGGCCTGCCCGCGCGCGGTGTGGTCGACGACGCGACCAAGAACGCGCTCTACGACCACCGGACCAGCCTGGCCGGCTGGTCGCCGGCGATGGTGGAACAGCGGGTGCGAGCCGTGTTCACCGAGACGCCGGACACCGCCGTCGCGATCGCCCGTTGTGCTTCGTTCCTCGACCCGCTGTGGGTGCTGCCGAACACGAACGGCAGCCGCAACTGGGGGATCTTCCAGATCTCCGACGCCCGCCTGCTGGACCTCGGCGGCACGCCGCGGCAGGCGTTCGACCCGGGCTGGAACATCGAGGCGGCGCACCGCCTGTGGAGCGTGCGCCGCGACTTCCACGACTGGCCGTCCTGCTCGGCGGCGCTGCAGACCCCGCAACCGCACTGAGCCCGGACAAGGGCGAAGCCCGCGCCCTCCGCGAGGGGCGGCCCCTGGGAGAGGCCTGGAGGGCGCGGGCTTCGCGGCACGCTGACGCCGGAAACCCCGCGGTGGCAGCAGCGGGGTTTCCGGCGTCAGACCCCCAGTCGCCGGATCAGACTGTGCCGTTCTCCCACCACCACGCGCGGCCGAGGTCGGCCCGGCTGTCCACGTGCTGGTGGTCGGTGTTGTACGTCTCCAGGCCGGAGAACCCGCTGGTCTCGGCCTTCTGGTAGACGGTCTTGTTGGCCACGCCCGGCACGTCCAGGTCGGCGGCGGTGCCGTACATGTGCATGCTGTCGCTGGCGCCGCCGATCTCGGCGTTGTGCGCGATGCTGCGGAACCCGGAGTTCACCGTGATCGGCTTGTTCCCGAGCTTCTTGCGCACCGCTTCGAGCTTGTACATGCAGCGGCGGGCGTTCTCCTTGGCGGTGGCCGCGCTGACCTTGCCGCCGTTGAAGGTGCCGCTCACCCGGTCGGTGAACTCGCTGAAGTTGAAGTGCGCGGTGGACCCGTCGCTCTGCTCCAGCGCGTTGAGGGCGGACTGGGTGGCCGGGCCGACCTGGCCGTCCGCGCCGAGGCCGTAGGCCGCCTGGAATCTGCGGACCGCCGCCGCGGTGCCGGGGCCGAATTCGCCGTCGATCGAGACCCGGCTGTGGCTGGGCGAGTCGGCCGCCCAGCCCGCGACGCGGATCTGGAGTTCGGTGACGTCGGCGCCGGTGGCGCCCTGCGTGAGCGTGCGGGACCAGGGGTACGCCTGGGCGGTGCCGGCCAGCAGCAGCGGGCTGACCGCCGCGGTCGCGCCGAGCACCACCGCGCCGCGGAGCACCGTGCGGCGGCTGAGGGGGAGGGTCATTCTCGTCCTTTCCTGACGGGGATTTCAGCGGTTGGCGAGCTGGTCGAGGTCGGCCTGGGTGCCGTTGAAGACGTCGCCGGTGGCCGGCGCGGGGATGCCGTCGGGGATGGCCGCGTCGGTGTACTGCCACATCAGCCAGGTCTTCGACCCGGCGGGCAGCGCCGGCTGCGTGACGGACTGGCGGTAGTCGGCGAGCTGCATCGGATACCCCGACAGCGCCGTGGTGCCGCCGAGGCAGGCGTCCAGGAACGACTTCTGGGTGTAGATGATCGGGGTGCGGCCGAACGCCGTCTGGACCTTGTCCAGCCACGCCTTGACGTCGGCGACGGTGACGTACGGCGGGCAGCCGCCGGAGCCGTCGTCCTTCCACTCCAGGTCGAACACGGGCGGCAGGTCACCGGCGCGCTTGCCGGTGTACCCGGTGGCCTTCACCGCGGCGATGAACCGGTCGGCCTGCGCACCGCCGGTACCGGCCGCCGTGCCCGTGTAGAAGTGGTACGGCCCGACGGCCAAGCCGGCGTTGCGCGCGGCGGGCAGGTCAGTGGCCAGGTAGTCGTCGGTGACGTTCAGGCCGCGGGTCGCCTTGACGGTCGCGAACTCGACGCCGGACGCCTTCACCGCGCCCCAGTTGATCGGCGCGCCCCCGGGGTGCTGGTACTTCGCGGTGTCGACGCCGTCGATCGGGTGCCCGGCGGGCTTCGGCGGCACGCAGTAGGTGTTGCGGCTGGACCAGTCGGCGACCTTCGCCCAGGTGGTGGGCCCGGCGACGCCGTCGGCACTGGCGTTGACGCAGTGCTGGAACTGGATGACGCGGGTGCGGGTGCCGTCCCCGAACTGGCCGTCGATCGTCAGCGGCGGGTAGTGCCCCGGCTCCATGGCGAGGTTCAGCCGGCACTGGAGTTCCTTGACGTCGGTGCCGGTCGAGCCGCTCTGCAGGGTCGGGCGGGCGGTGGAGTGGCCGCACACCACGCTCTGCGCGGTGCCGGCGGTGCCCTGGGTGGCGCACTTGCGCGGCCGCGCGGCCCACGAGTTCAGCGCGGCCCAGGTGTTCGGCCCGATCTGGCCGTCGACGCTCAAGGCGGCGCACTTCTGGAAGACGCGCACGCGGGCGTCGGTCGCCGGGCCGAACTCGCCGTCGGCACCGATGGGCGAGTACCGGCTCGCCTTGGTCGCGAGGTTCAGTTCGCACTGGGCTTCGGCGACCGGGGCACCGGTCGCCCCTTGGGCCAGGGTTGGCTGGGCGGTGGTGTGCCCGCAGACGGCGACGGCTTCGACGGCTTCGACGGCCGGTTCGGCCGCGGACGCGGTCGCCGCGGCGGCGGGAACCACGAGCAGCACCGCGAGGGCCAGAGCGAATCTTTGCATGGCGAGGAGGTTGGCAGCGCCCGCCTCCGCCGATCACCGGTTGCGGCCCGATTCGGGATGCCGGGACGATCCCACCCGGGCGGACCAGCGGGGACGCCGTCGCCGTGGGACGCCGGTGGGATGGTGGGGCGTTCGGTGGTCCGTGCACTGCGGGCTCGGCCGGTGCGGGCCTGACAGCTTCGGGACAACGTCGGGCCGGCGGTTCCGCACCCGCCGGCCGGCTGCTGAGCTTGACGGGTGAAGCGCGCGAAGCTCGACGAGATCGTGAACGCGACCGCCCCCGCGCCCGGCTGGTGGCTGGTCGCCGTGACCGGGCTGGCCGCCGTCGTCGTGGCGCTGGCTTCGGTCTCCGCGCTGCTGACCGGGCAGGGCCGGCTGCTGACCCGGTTCAACGTGCTCGGGACCTTCGTGCACGAAGGCGGCCACGCACTGATGAGCGTGCTGACCGGCGGCGGGGTGTACCGGCTCGGGATCTCCAGCCCGGAGTCCGGCGTGACGTGGACCTGGTACCCGTCGCGGTTGTCCTCGATCCTCACCTCGGCGGCCGGGTACGCGATGCCGTCGCTCGCCGGGCTCGGGGCGGCCGTGCAGCTGCAGCGCGGGCACGTCGCCGCCGTGCTGACCCTCACCGTGGTCGCCGCCGGCCTGCTGCTGTTCCTGTCCGCCGACCTGCTCACCTTCGCCATCGTCGCCGGCATCGGGCTGGTCGCCTTCGCGGCGCTGGCCTGGGCTCCGCCGTGGACGCGGACGACGATCGCCTACCTCGAGACGTGGCTCCTGCTCACCAGCGAGCTCTCCGGTGTCGCCCACCTCTTCGCCGCCCGCTGGAACGGCGAAGTGTCCGCCATCGACGATGCCGCCAGCCTTGCGGCGAAGACCCACGTCCCCGGCTTCGTCTGGATCGCCGGCTGGCTCGCGTTGATCGTCTGGGCGCTGGTCAAGGCGTTCCCGTTGCTGTGGCCGTGACCGGCGGCCAGGGGCGGGCTTCGCCCAGCAAGCCGATCATGCCCGCCACCAGCCGCATCTGGTCGACCGTGCGGATGTCCGCCTCCACCAGCTTGGCCGAGCACACCAGGACCGCCACCACCTGCGCCCGCGACAAAGCCACGTTCAACCGGTTGCGGGACAACAAGAAGTCCAACCCGCGGGGCAGGTCGACCGCCGAGGACGACGTCATCGTCGTGATCACCACCGGGGCCTCCTGGCCCTGGAAGCGATCCACCGTGCCGACGCGTACACCCGGGAAACCGGCGTCCGAGAGCGCCCGCGTCACCGTTCGGGCCTGCAGGTTGTAGGGCGCCACCACGACGATGTCCGTGTCCACCAGCGGACGGGCCGGGCCGTGGTCCGTCCACGTGCGACCGACCAGCTCCGCCACGACGTCGACGACCGCCGCGGCTTCCTCCACCGAACGGGTCGTGTTGCCGTGGTGGTCGACTTCGGCGAGGTACAGCCCGGCGGGGACGTCCTCGAGCTCCCGCGAGGCGGCCGACGGGTGGGCGCGCAGGCGGCCCGCGTAGGACAGCTTCGACACCGGTTCGCACACCGCCGGGTGCATGCGGCGCGTCTCGTCGAGGAAGTAACCCAGCTCCGCCGGCATGATGTCGGCCGAGCCGATCAGGTGGCCCAGCGCCGACGCCTCCGCGCCCGCCGGGTGCGTCCCCTGCACCACCTGCGGAAGCTGCTGCGGATCGCCCAGCAGCACCACGTTCTTCGCGCACATCGACACCGCCAGCGCGTCGGCCAGGGCGAACTGGCCCGCCTCGTCGATGATCAGCAGGTCGAACGGCTCGTCGCGGATCGCCGCGTTGGCGAACGTCCACGCCGTGCCGCCGACGAGGTGCCCGGTGTCGTGCTCGGCCCGCCACTTCACCAGCGCGGGGTTGCTCTTCGGCTGCTCCCACGGCGCTTCCGGGTCCGGGGTCCGCTTCGCGCGCTTGGCGCACGGCAGCTCCGGCGCGCTCTTCTTCGCCGCGCTCAACACGTTCTCCACGGCCTTGTGGCTCGTCGACGTGACGGCGACGGTGCGCCCGGCCCGCACGAGCCGCGCGATCAGCTTCCCCGCCAGGAACGTCTTGCCCGCGCCCGGCGGGCCCTGCACCGCGAGCGTCGAGCCGTCGAGGGCCTCGACCGCCTCGATCACGGTGGCGACCAGATCCGGGCCCGGCCCGGGCAAGGCGCCGCCCCGCAGTCGCGGCGGGGTCCGCCGGAGCAGGTCGACGCCGGGGTGGCGCGGCAGCACCGGAAGCGCGTCGACGACCAGCTGCGCGAGGTCGGCGACCGCCTCGTCCTTGGGCGAGGGCCGCACCGGGCTGCCCGGCAGCACCGCGGACGGCCGGTCGGCGGTGGTGGCATCCGGCGGGCAGCTCTCCTCCAGCGTCAGCTCCACCGCCGACGCGGCCGAAACCTTGGCGTCGCGGGTGCTCCCGTCGTAGCGCAGCCGCACCTCGTCACCGGGCGCGAACGGGTGCGGCCGGTCCGGGTCGCACGCCATGACGAGGGTCCGCTTCGCGGTGCGGACGCGCCCGGCCGGCGGGACCCACTCCCCCGCTTCGAGGGCCACCGGCACGGTGCACGACGTGTCGACCTCGAGGTCGCCGAGCGGCGCGGCGAGCTGGCGGAAGTACTCCCACCACGCGGGGTTGGTCTCCCGGCGGTGGTAGCCGACGGCCGCCGCCAGCAGCGCGCGGGCCCGCTCGTCGCCGGTGAACTCGGCCGGGTCGTCCGGCAGCCCGTCGAGCAGCGGGTCGACCAGCGCGGCCAGCCGCGCGGCGCGTTCGGCGCGGCGCTCGGCGGCGACGTCCTCCTCCGCCGCGCGCAGCAGCGCGTCCTCGGGCGACTCCTCCGGCGACGTCACCAGCTCGATGCCGGAGTCCGTGCGGACCTGGTGCAGGAACTCGAACAACCGCAGCGCCGAGACGCAGTCCTCTTCGCTGTCGCCGGCGATACCGCGCAGGAACTCGTCCGCGCGACCCGGCTCGGCCGACCGGGCGAGCAGGAGGTACTCCTCGTACGCCTCGACGTCCGACAACGCGGTCTTCGCATCACCTTCGCGCGTGCCGGGCCGGTAGAGCGGCTCGAGCTGCCGGAGCCCGTAGGCCCGCTGCGAAACGCGCAAAGCTTTGCGCACCACGGTGTGCAGGTCGACCACCGCGCCCCCGCGCAGCAGCTGGTCGACGGTCTCTTCGCGCGTCCCGTGCACGGCGGCGAGCCGCTTGATCGCGGTGACCTCGTACGGCCCGTAGTGGTAGACGTGCGAGCCGGGGTGCTCGGCGACCCGCGCGGCGGCGAAGTCGACGAACTCCTCGAAGGCGCGCTTCTCCTGGGCGCGGCTGTGCGCCCAGAACGGGGTGAACCGCTGCTCGCCGCCCGGGGTGAGGGCCCCGAAGAGGAACTCCAGCCCTTCGCCCGCCAGCGCGTGCGGATCGCCCGCGAGATCGGCGAAGACGTCACCCTCGGCGGGCTCCGGCAGTGCCGCGAGGGCATCGGGGTCGACGACCTCGTAGCTGACCTCGCCGGTGGCGTCCTGCCGCACCTGCAGCGCGGCCTGCGCGCGCAGGGTCGTGAACGCGGTGGCGGACAGGTCCCGCGGCCGGTCGCCCGGTGTCGCCGCCGCGAGCGCGTCGATGGAACCCAGCCCGGCGGCGGTCAGCTTGCGACGCTGGTCGCCGCGCATTCCGGCGACGAGCAGCAGGTCGCGGTCGGCTTCGCGGGCCGACGCGCAGTGCCGCGCGTACCCGCAGCCGGCGCAGGCCGGACGCTCGTCGGCCCACAACGGCGTCGGCAGCATCGGCTCGCGGCCGCGCAGCCGGGCACCCAGCCGGTCCACCAGGGGCCGGAAGTCCTCGACGCGCAGGCTCCGGGTGGCGCCGTCGCCCAGGCGCAGGTGCACGTGCGGGCCGGTCGGCCAGCCGGCCCGGCGCAGCGCGTCCGCGAACGCGACCAGCCGGACCACCGCGGCGGGTTTCGCCTGCCGGGCCGGTTCCGCGTCGTAGACCTCGTAGCGGCCTTCGCCGTCCTGGATCAGGAAGTCCGCCACACCCGAGAAGTCCTCGTCGTGGAGGACGGCCCGGTGGATCACCGCCGCGCCCGACCACAGGGCCGCCGCGGTGGTCTCGGCGGCGGCGACGCGGTCGGTGGTGTCGATCTCGAAGACGTCGTGGCCTTCGCCGCGCAGCCGGGCGAGCATGGCTTGGGCGGCGGCCCGCCCACGCCGGCCGGCGGCGGGGTCGGCGACGGGCCGCGGCGCACCCGGCAGGCCCGCGGCCGACGCCTGGTTCAGGACGCTGCGGTGTTCGCATTCGAGCAGGTCGGCGAGATCGGCTGGGGTGTGCATCGCCAGGCAGTCTGACACGGCCGTACCCCCGGTCGGAGCAGCCGGGGCCGGACACGCCAGAACGCCTCGGACGGGCGCGGCGCCCGGTCGAAGGGCCCGCGCGGCCGGCGCATCCGGTCTCCGACGCGCACACCTCAAGCCGGACGGCCACGCCCGGCCGAAGCACCCAGCCCGGCCAGCCGACCCCGCACCGTCTCGACGACCGCCCGCACCGCCGGCGCGGTCTTGCGCCCGCCCCCTCCAGGCCCCGCGGTCAGCGTGAGGTGCCCTTCCAGCAGGGTGCGGTGGAAGGCCCGGTGCGCTTCGGACCACGCGGCGCTGTAGTACTCGCCCTCGCCCGGCGCGTACGGCTCCGCGCGGACGCGGGCTTCCCAGTCGACGTCGCCGCGCTCGACGGAAAGGCGGCCGGGACCGCTCCCGTAGCTGTCCTGGAGCGGCGCGCCGGACGGCACCAGGAGCTACGCCGTCATCGTCCACGACACCGGGGCCGGTCTGCCCGACGGCGCGTTCCCGTCGCCCAACGACGCCCGCGTGGCCCGGATTCGATCGGTGTTCCCGCCGACGCCACGCCGGCCGTTCTCGGCTTCACGATGGCGGGCCACACCCTCGGTCGCGCGGCCTTGACGGCCACCGCCGAAACGCCCGAGTGAGACGCGGACGATCGTGTCCAGCCCGACCTCCGATCGTGTGACACGCGCGAACGACCGACCGCCGCACCCCTAACCCGAAAAGGTGCACGTTCCGGACCGCGAACCCCCGCGCCCCGGAGACGGAACCCGGTTCTCCTCGACGATTTCCCGGAAATCCGTCACGCACCGTGCCCTCGCGGCGGAAAACTCCTGGTGCATCACGCTTCCGGGTAACTCCGGAAGCCGATCGCACTCCATTCCGTAACCCGAACGCCAATTCGGTCCTCCGAACGGGAAACGCCGGCGCTTTCCTAGGCTTCGCGTCACCCCCGACCGAAGGATTGCCCACGATGGATTACGCAGTGCTCGCCGCGTCCGCGGTGCTCTACGCCGTGGGCATCGTCGCGCAGAGCGTCGCCGCCCGGCGGGCCGGCGACCGGGGCGGAGCCGGGCTGGGCCTGCTGGCCCGGCTGACCACCGACCCGGTGTACCTCCTGGGGTTCGCCGGTCAGGCCGGCGGTTTCGCGCTCGCGTTCGCCGCCCGGGCGTCGCTGCCGCTGTACCTCGTCCAGACGGCTTCGTCGTCGGCGATCGGCCTGGCCACCGTGTTCGGCGTGGCCGTGCTCGGGTGGGAGATCCGCGCGGGGGAAGCGCTGACCCTGGTGCTGCTGGCGGCCGGGCTCGTCGTCCTCGCCGGCTCGTCGTCCGCCTCCGTCGCCACCGACCTCCCGGCGGCGGGCGTGGCCGCGCTGGCCGTCGTGGTGCTCGGGATCGGGCTGGGCATGGTCTTCGCCCGCCGGGCGGGCACGTTCCTGCCCGCCGCGGTGCTCTCCGGCGTCGCGTTCGCCGTCGTGGCGGTCGCGAGCCGCACGCTGGCCCACCTCGACCTGGCCGCGCTGCCGGGCAAGCCGCTGACGTGGCTGATGGTGGTCGCCGCCGTGCTCGGCCAGGCGTCGATGGCGGTGGCCCTCCAGCGCGGCCGGGCCCCCGCCGTCGTGGCGACGGCGGACGCCACCACGATCGTGCTCGCTTCGGTCGCCGGTCTCACCGTCCTCGGCGACCGCGTCGCCGACGGGCAGGGGCCGTGGGCCGCCGCGGGCCTCGCCGTCGTCGTGTCCGGCGTGCTGCTGCTCGGCGCGCGGTCGCGGACCGCCACCGCCGTCGTCCGGGAGGCCGCGTGAGCACGCGGCCCCTCGCCAGCGTGTCGGTCGACCTGGACAACCTCTGGGCCTACCTCAAGACCCACGGCGACCCCGCCTGGCGGGACCACCCGAGCTACCTGGACACCGCGGTGCCCCGGCTGCTCGAGGTCCTCGACGGCCGGCGGCTCACGTTCTTCGTGGTCGGCGCCGACGCGGTCCGCGAAGACGGCGCCAAGGCGGTCGCCGCGATCGCCGCCGCGGGGCACGAGGTCGCGAACCACTCGTTCGGCCACGAACCCTGGCTGCACCGGTACTCCCGCGACCGGCTCGAAGAGGAGCTGAGCCGGACCGAGGAGGCGATCACCGCCGCCGGCGTGCCGCGGCCGACCGGCTTCCGCGGGCCCGGCTACAGCGTCACGCGGGACCTGGTCGAACTGCTCGCCGAACGCGGTTACGCCTACGACGCCAGCACGTTGCCGACCTGGATCGGCCCACTGGCCCGGGCCTACCACAACCGGACCGTGCGCGCGGGCGCCGGCGGCGAGGGCCTCGGCGAGCTGTTCGGCGGCTTCTCCCGCGTCCTGGCGCCGGTGCACGCCTACCGCTGGCGGACGTGCGGGAGCAGCGCGCTCGTGGAACTCCCGGTGACGACGATGCCGCTGCTGCGCACCCCGATCCACGGCTCGTACCTGCTCCAGCTGCACGAGGCTTCGCCCCGGCTGGCGCGCGCGTACTTCCGGACGGCGCTGCGGCTCTGCCGCGCCCGCGGCGTCGCGCCCTCCCTCCTGCTGCACCCCACCGACGTCCTCGGCGGCGCCGAGGCACCCGGGATGGAGTTCTTCCCCGGCATGGCGGCCCCCGGCACGCGGAAGGTGGCGTGGCTGGACTGGGTGCTCGCCGCGTTGCGCGAGTACTTCGACGTCGTCGGCACCGGCGAGTACGTCCGGCGGTCCGACGTGCGGCGCACCCGGCCGGTCACGCGGCTGGACGGCGGGAGATGACCGCGTTCGCGCTCACCCGGCCCGCGACCCGGGCGCCGGCGCTGCTGCCGGTGCTCGCCTGCGCCACCGTCGCGCTGGCGCCGGTCGAGGGCTACCTGACGGCCGTACAGGGCCAGCTCGGCAAGCTCGCCCCGGCGCTGCTGACGGTGGCCTGGCTGGCCAAGCGCATCGGGCAGCGCACGTGGCCCCGGCCGACGCCGCTGCACGCCGTGCTGGCGCTGCTCGCCGTGGTGCTGGCCGCGACGGCGGCGTGGCACTCCGCCGGGCCGTTCACCGCGGAGTACACCGTGCGGTGGCTGCCGTTCCTGGTGGTCACCGTCGTGCTCGCGGACGTCGCGGGCCGGGAGGTGCCGATCCGGTGGCTGCTGCTGGCCGCCGCCGCGGGGGCCACCGTCGCCGGGGCCGGGGCCCTCTACAGCCTGGTCGCCGACGGCCAGGCCCGGGCGAGCGGTCCGCAGCCGGATCCCAACGACCTCGCGTACTTCCTCGTCGCGGCCGTCCCCCTGCTCGTGGCGACCCGCGCCCGGACCGTCGCGACGGCGATCGCGGGCGTGGTCCTGGTGGCGGGAGCCGCGGCGACGTTCTCGCGCGGCGGCGCGCTCGGCCTGGCCGCCGCGGCCGGCTGGCTGCTCGCCCGGCGGGTGCTGCCGTGGCGGCTCGTCGCCGCGACGGCCGCCGCGGTCGCCGTGCTCGGCGTCGCAACGCTGCTGGCCGCCGGTCCGCACCTGGCCCGGGCGGTGCAGGAGAAGAGCTTCATCGCCGCGTCCAATGTGGACACCCGGGAGCTGCGCTGGCAGGCGGCGGCGCGGATGGTGACCGCGCACCCGGTGCTCGGGGTGGGCCCGGGCGGCTTCCGCGAGCAGTACGCCGCCGAGTCGCACAACGCGGAGATCGACGAGCAGACCCCGGTGGCGCACGACATGTACCTCGAAGTCGCCGCCGAGCTCGGCCTGCCCGGGTTCGCGCTGTTCGCCGGGGTGATCGGCGTCGCCGCGGTGGCGAGCGAACGGACCGTCCGGCGCGCTGGTCCGGGCCCGCGGCGGACCGAGGCGGTGGCCATCCAGGCGTCCCTGCTCGCGGTGCTGGTCACCTCGACGTTCCTGTCCGAGCAGTACTACCTGCCGCTGTGGTCGCTGGCCGCGCTCGCCGTCGCGGCCGAGACCCGGCTTCGCCGAGAAGGAGAGGGAGGCGCCGATGCGGGTGCTGCACGTCATCAGTGAGCTGGGCGCCGGCGGGGCGGAGACGCTCGTGGCCGGGATGGCCGCCCACGGCGGGGAGTACGGCTGGGAGTCCGCGGTCGCCAGTGGCGGCGGCTTCCGCGCCCGCGAACTCGCGGCGGCCGGCATACCCACGTTCCCCGTCCCGCTCGCCCGCCGGAGCAAGGCGGGCGTGCTGAAGGCGGCGTGGGCGGTCCGCCGCGCGGTGACGCGGTTCCGGCCCGACGTCGTGCTCGCGCACAACGTCGGCGCGAGCCTGGTCGCCCGGCTCGCCACCCGGCGCCCGGTGGTGACCGTCTTCCACGGCGTCGCCGACGCCGACGTCCCGCCCGCCGTCCGCATCCTGCGGCGCACGTCCCGCCACGTCGTCGCGGTCTCCCCCGCGACCGCCGACCAGCTCGCCGGTGCCGGTCTTCCCCGGCCGGCGGTGATCCGCAACGCCGTGTTCGCGCGGCCGCCGGTGTTCGGCCGCGCCGAGGTGCGCGCGTCGCTCGGGGTCCCGGCGGGGACGCCGGTCGCGCTCTGCCTCGCCCGGCTGGAGCCGCAGAAGCGCCACGACGTCCTCCTCGACGCGTGGGCGGCGGTCGACGGCGACGCGGTGCTGTGGCTGGCCGGCGACGGCAGCCTGCGCGCCGAGCTGGAACGCCGCGCGGAAGCGCTGGGACGCCGGGTCGAGTTCCTCGGCACCCGCACCGACGTCGCCGACCTGCTCGCCGCCGCCGACGTCACGGTCCTCACCAGCGACTGGGAAGGCCTGCCGCTGGCGGTGCTGGAGTCCCTGGCGGCGGGGCGTCCGGTGGTCGCGACGGACGTCGGCGGGGTCGGCGACGTCCTGGCGGACGGCGGCGGGTCGGTGGTGCCACCGGGCGACCCGGCGGCGACGGCCGCCGCCCTGACCACGCTGCTGTTCGACGAGCCCGTGCGCGAGTCCGCGGCCGCCGCGGGGCTGCGGACCGTCCAGCGGGACTACGACCCGCATCCCTTGCTGAAGTCCTACGACGAACTGCTCCGAGGTGTCCGGTGAAGGAACTGGTGTCCCGCACCGCCGCGCTCAGCGTGGCCGTCGCGCTGCTGACCGGGGCGCTCGTGCTCGTCGTCGGGCTGGCCCGCGGCGACGAATACCAAGGCCGCGTCAGCCTGCTGGCCACCCCCGCCGGCGACACCGCCCAGTACGGCGAAGTCGTCTCACTCACCTTGCCCGCCCTGGTCGAGCTGGCTCGCAGCCCATCGGTGCTGCGGGCGGCCGCGCCGGTGTCCGGCTACGCCCCGGACGAGCTCGGCGAGCACGTGTCCGTCGAGCTGGTCCCGGCGTCCGGGCTCGCTCGCCTGTCGGTGCGGGCGGCCTCGGCGGAGCAGGCCGGTGCCGCGGCCACCGCGCTGGGCAAGGCGATGATCGACGCGGATCTGCTGGCCCCGGCCGGAAAGCTGCGGACGCTCGACCCGCGGCCCGAGGTCGTCGCGGTCGCGCCGGACACCGCGCTGGTGCTCGGGCTGGCGCTGGTCGCCGCGGTCGCGGCCGGGCTCGCGACCGCGGCGGTCCGCCGGCTGACCCCGGGCGGCGGGCCGGGACCGGTGCGCCGGGCGCTGGCCGCCGCGGGGATCCACCGCCCGGTCGCGGTCCTGCGCGCCGACGACCCCGCGGTGGCCGACCGGCTGGCCGTGCTCGGTGAAGCGGGCGGCCGTCCGGTCCGGGTGCTGCCGGTGCGGCCGGACCTCGCCGAGACCGCGGCGAAGCTGGCGGCCGGCCTGCCGGAAGGCGACGACGACGGCGTGTCCGTGGTCGCGGTGACCGCCGGGCGCCGTCAGGACGAGCTCACCGCCGCCGTCGGCGTGCTGCCCACCGGCGCCGTGCTCGTGGCGGTGGTCCTGGCATGACCCCGCGGCAGCGCGTGGTGTTCGCCGTGGCCGTCCTCGTCGGCGGGGTGAGCGCCTGGCACGCGCTCGCGCCGTCGTGGCAGGTCCCGCTGCCGACCTGGGCCAACCGGCCCGAAGAACGGCTCCAGGACTTCCGCGACGCGCTCTACTTCCCGATCCGGGAGTTCCTCGCCGGTGGCAACCCCTACGATCCCGCCGCGATGTTCACGCGGTGGCCGGTGCGCCAGGACTTCAACCTCTACCAGCCCTACCACCTGCTGCTGCACGCGCCGTTCGCGCTGCTGGGCTACCGGGCCGGCGCGATCGCGTTCTCGGTGTGCTCGCTGCTGCTGCTCGTCGCGCTCGCGGCGCTGGCGGCCCACGCGGTCCGGCGGTTCGCGCCCTTCGCGGTCACCACGGCCGTCGTCGCGGCGCTGCTGGTGACCAGCCAGGTCGGGAAGGCTCAGCTCTACGTCGGCCAGGTCAACCCGCTGATCGCGCTCGGCGCGGCGGGCGCGCTGCTGGCCCGGCGCGACCGGCCGGGCTGGGCCGCGGTCGCGCTGGCGCTCGCGTGGCTGAAGCCGCAGTACGGGTTCCCGCTGGCCGTCCTGCTGTTCGCCCGCGGGTCGCGGCGGGTGGCGCTGACGGGCACCGCCATCGCGGCCGCCGCGAGCCTGCCGGTCGTGGCGCTGCTGGTGGTGCGTGGCGGCGGGTTCGGCCCGTTCCTCGACGTCGTCGCCGCGAACCTCACCCACGCCCGCGCCACCGACTACGGCGCGGTGGATTCCCCGACGGCACAACGGATCGACGTCGCCGCCGTCCTGTTCCGCGTCACCGGCTGGGCGCCTTCCGGCATCGAGCTGGTGGTGCTGGCCGTGGTGCTGGCGACGAGCGTCTGGCTGGTCCGGCGGCTCGACCGGGACGGCGAGACCCCGGTCGCCGACCTGCTGACGTGCCTGGCCGTCGTGGTCTGCGTGGTGCACCAGCCCGGCGACGTGCTGCTGGCCGTGCCCGCGCTGGTGACGCTCTGCTGGTGGCGCGAAAGACTGGTGGCCGCCGCCGTGGTGGCGCTGGCCGTCCCGTTCGCCCATCTGTACACAGTGGACTCCGCCGTGGTCTCGGCGTTCGGGCCCCGGGCGGCGGTCACGGTGGACGGGGTTGCGGTCGTCGTCGCGTGGTGCCTGCTGGTCCTGCGGTCGACGCGGATCCGGGCCGCCCGGCCGGTGGTGGCCGGATGACGCTCGGGACCCGTGCGGTCCGGGGATCGCTGTGGCTCGGCGCGGTCAACCTCGTCAGCAAGAGCAGCCAGATGCTCGTGACGCTGGTGCTGGCCGCCCTGCTGACCGAAGGCCAGCTCGGCGCCGTGGCCCTGGCCGTCGCGCTGGTCAACCTCGGCCAGGTGGTGCAGTCGATCGGCGTCTACGACGTCATCGGCCGCACCGCGCGGGACCCGCGCCGGATGGCGGGCACCGTGCTGACGCTGAGCGTCGGCGCCGGGCTGGTGCTGGCCGCCGGGCTGGTGGCCGCCGCCGGCCCGCTCACCGTCCTGCTCGGCACCCCGGACGCCGCCGGGCTCGTCCGGCTGGCCGCGCTCGGCCTGCCGTTCTCGGCCGCGGGCGGTGTCCAGCTGGGCCTGATGCACCGGGAGCTGGACTTCCGCCGCCGGCTCCTGCCCGACGGCGGCGGTGCGGTGCTCGGCGCCGTGCTGACGGTGGTGCTCGCGCTCTGCGGCGCCGGTCCGGTCTCGCTGGTCCTCGGCCTGCTGGCCACGGCGGTCGCGCAGCCGCTGCTGGGCGTGCTGGTGCGCGGCGGGGTCCGGCCGTGCTGGGACACCGGCGCGGCCGCCGAAGCCCTGCGCTGGGTGGCGGTGGTCGGCCCGGCCGCCGTCGTGGGCGCGTTGCTGGTCAACCTCGACTACCTGGCGGTCGGCCACAGCCTCGGGCCGGCCGCGGTCGGTGTCTACTCGCTGGCCTACCGGCTCGCGTGGGTGCCCTACATCATGGTGGCGGTCGTGCTCGGCGCCGTCGCGTTCCCGGTGTTCACGCGGTTGCGCCGCGATGGCCGGTCGCTGACCCCGGCCGTCGTCCGGTTCACGCGCGCGGTGCTCGTGGTCACCGGCGGGCTGTACGCCGGGCTCGCCGTCCTCGCCGACCGCGTCGTGCTGCTGGGCGCCCGCTGGGCGGACGCGGCGGGCCCGCTCGTACTGCTGTCCGGCTACGGACTGGGCATCTGCCTCCTGCAGATCTGGTACCAGGCGGTGAAAGCGACCGGGCACGTCCGGCGGTACCTGGCCCTCGAGACGACGCACCTCGTGCTGCTCGCCACCGGGCTCGTGCTGTTCGCCCACGCCGGGATCGAAGCCGTCGCCGCGGTCCAGCTCGCCGCCGCGTGGCTCGTGGTGCCGCTCGCCTGGCGCGTGCTGGCGGGCGTCGGCGTGCGGTCGCGGCCGGCCGGGATGGGCCTGCGCGTCCTGCTCGCCTGCGTCGCCGGGGTGGTACCCGCGCTCGTGTTCCCTTACGCGGCCACCTGGTTGGGTGCCGTCACCCAGGCCGCCGTCTTCGTCGCCGGGTACGTCGGTGCGACGCTCCTGTTGCAGCGCGAAGCCGTCGCGGAACTGCGCCTCCGGTGAAGGTCGTGCACGTTTCCCAGCCGGTGACGGCCGGGGTGGCCGCGGTCGTGCTGGAACTCGCGGTGGCGCAACGGGATCGGGGCTGGGCGGTGACCGTGGTCTGCCCGCCGTCCGGCTGGTTGCCCGCGCGCGCCCGGGAACTCGGCGTCGACGTCCGCGGGTGGGCCGCGAGCCGCTCCCCCGGTCCTTCGACGCTCACCGAGACGGTCCGGCTTCGCCGGCTCCTGAACGAGCTGTCGCCGGACGTCGTGCACCTGCACAGTTCGAAGGCCGGCTTGGCGGGACGGCTGGCTTCGCGGGGCGCCCGTCCGACGGTCTTCCAGCCGCACCTGTGGTCCTTCGAGACCGCGAACGGCTCGTTGCGGCCGGCGACGACGGTGTGGGAGCGGTTCGCCTCGCGGTGGACCGACCTCGTCGTCTGTGTGAGCGACGACGAACTCGCCGCCGGCCGGTCCGCCGGGGTGACGGCCCCGGCGGAGGTGGTCTGCAACGGCGTCGACACGACCCGGTTCTTCCCCGGCGGCAAGTCCGCGGCGCGGCGGCGGCTCGGCGTGCCGGAGGACGTTCCGCTGGCGGTCTGCGTCGGACGGCTCGCCGAGCTGAAGGGCCAGGACCAGTTGCTGGCGGCGTGGCCCGAGGTGCTGCGGCGCGTCCCGGACGCGCACCTCGTCCTCGCCGGCGACGGGCCGATGGGCGCCTCGTGGCGGGCGCGCTACCCGGGTTCGTCGGTGCGCTGGGAAGGGCACACGGACGACCCCGCGGCCTGGTACACCGCCGCGGACGTGGTGGTCCTCCCCTCCCGCGCGGAAGGCATGGCACTGGTGCCCCTGGAAGCGATGGCGTGCGCGCGGCCGGTGGTGGCGTTCGACGTCGGCGGTGTCCGCCAGAGCGTGGCCGATGCGGGCGCGGTGCTGCCGCCGGGTGACCTCGCCGGCCTCGCCGACGCGGTCGCGGCCCGGCTCGCCGACCCGGCTTCGGCGGCCCGCGAGGGGAATCGCGGACGCCGGCGGGTGGAGCTGTCCTTCGACCGCGGCCGCATGACCGACCAGATCGCCGTCCTCGTGGAAAAACTCACCGCATCGGAGCGTGCCTCGTGACCCGGATCGCGTACCTGCTCACCCAGGACCGCGGCGGACCCGTCGACGTCACCGTCCGGCTGGCCGCCACGCTCGCCCGAGGCGGCGCCGAGGTGCGCGTCTTCGGGCCCGAACCCGCACGCGGCGCCGGCCTGATCGACGGCCTGCACCACGGTTTGCAGGTCGCCGGCAAGGAAGACTTCGGTGCGGCGAACCGCGCGCGGGCCGTGATCCGGGCGTGGCGCCCCGACGTCGTGCACGCCCAGGACCGGCGCGCCGGACTGGTGATCGCCGGGCTGCGCGGCCTTGCGCGGGTGCAGACCTACCACGGGGTGCCCGACGACGTCGCCGAGCCGTGGTTCCGCGGCGACCGCCGCGCGGCCGGGCCGTCCGCGTACACGCGGACCGTGCTCACGGCCGACGCGGTCGTCGCGCGGCTGCTCGACCGGACGATCGTGCCGGCCGAAGCGATGGGCGAGTTCCTGCGCCGGCGGCTGAAGGTGCCCGCGACGCGGGTCGTGCCGGTCGGCAACTGCGTCGAGCCGGCTCTGCCCGATCCGCCGCGCGGGCCGGTGCGGCACCTCGTCTTCGCCGGGCTCCTGGTGGACCGCAAGGGGATCCTCGACCTGCTGGCCGCACTGGGCCGCCCGGGGGTGCTGCCGCCGGACGCCCGGTTGACGGTCATCGGTGACGGCCCGCAGCGCGCCGAGGCGGAGCGGGCCGCGCGGGCGCTCGCCGGGCGGGTGACGTTCCTCGGTTTCCGCCCGGACGTCCCGGCGCTGCTGGCCACCGCGGACGCGCTCGTGCTGCCGTCGTCGATGGAGCAGCAGCCGCTCGTGGTGGCCGAGGCGATGGCGGCCGGGAAGCCCGTGCTGGCGACGGCGGTGGGTGGGGTGCCCGAAATGGTGGGTGACGAGTCGTTCCTGGTGCCGCCGGGTGATGTCGAGGCGCTCGCCGGCGGGCTGCGGGCGCTGTTCGCGGAGCCGGACCCGGGCCGGATCGGGCGGCGGTTGGCCGAGCGGGCTCAGCGGCTCTACCACCCGGATGCCTGTGCGCGACGGCATCTTGCGCTGTACGAGCGGCTGGTTCGGGCGAGGACGCCGGCGGCCGGCCGGGCATGACTCGCCCGGCCGGCCGCCGGGGGCCTCGAATCGCCCCGGTGGCCCGGACGGGCTTCGGCGCGGGCCGCGCGGCTGTCGGCGGCGCGCGGCCTGCCGGGCCGATCTCGGCCCGGCTCCCCGCGAGCGACCGGTCGTGACCGACAACCCCTACCGGCAAGCCACCACCAACGGCCCCGAACCCGCCCCCGCACACCCGACAGCCCGGGCGGGCTTCGGCGGCCGAACCAGCACCAGCCCGTCCGCGGCCTCCAGTGACACCGGCTCCGGCGGCTCCGCGACCGCCGCCGACGGCGAACCCGGCTCGGCCAATCCCTCCGGCGGGGTCACCGTCTGCGTCGCCGCGGTCGTGTTCACCGCGACCCACCCGTTGGTGAACGTGCGCGTCCAGACGCCGTTCGGCAGGCGGCCCGCCGCGTCCACCGCCTCGCCCAGCCTGCTGTCCTGCAACGCCGACCACTCCGGGTCGCGGTAGTCGTCGGTCGTCGCGCGGGTCCAGCACGTGCGGGGGCCGGCCAGGAGCGCCGCGCTCGCGTACCCCGCCCGCTCCTGCTGCGCGTTCCTCGTCCGCGTCACCAGCAGCAGCAAAGACTCCCCCAGCGCCGCCTGCGCCCGCAGTTCCTGGAACTCGTTGCCGCGGAAGGTCAGCAGGCCGCCGGTGCCGCCGTCCTCGCGGAAGCCGAAGTTCTCCTCCATCGCGCCGCCGAACCGCGAGTGCGCGGTCCACCGTCCGGGCACCAGGTGCGTCTCGGACACGTTGGGCACCAGCAATTTTCCCGCCTTGGTGAAGGCGTCGCCCACTTTGGACAGGAACGCGTCGAGGCCGTCGCGGAGCTTGCGGTCGGTCTCGGCCACGTTCGCCGTGCCCGCGAGCACCGCGGGCGAATAGTGGCTCAGCGAGTTGAAGTCGTTGTCCGCCAGCACCCCGTCCCAGCCCTCTTTGGTCGTCTCCGCGACGACCGCGTCCGTCCACGCCTGCTGGTAGGCCGGGTCCCAGACCGTCATCTGCCAGTGCTTCGGATAGCCCTGCCACTCGATGCGGCGGCCGCGGTCGTCCACCGCGAACCAGCCCGGGTGGGCGTCCTGCGCGGCCACGTACCCGATGCCGCTGGGCAGGAACGCCGCGTCCCGGCCGCCGTCGACCGCGCCCGGGTAGTTGCGGGTGCTGGACAAGTCCTTGTACACCAGCACCTTCACCCGCGGGTTGAGCTCGTGCAGCCGGCGCATGGCCGCGCCCTGGTCGGCGTTGAGCACGACGACCTGGTACCGCTTGGCCGCCAGCTCGATCTCCTTCGCCGTCGGCGGCTGCCCGATCCCGTACCACCACGCGCACGGCGCCAGCGGCTTCGGCGGCGGCACCGACGTCTCCTGCGCCGAGCTAGTCGAGCAGCCGGAGAGGCTGCCCGCCACCAGGACCAGCAGGGCCGCAGCGGCCCGGAAACGGCGCATCAGCGTTGCCTTCGGCACAGGAGCTCTCCCACGGTCAGGATGACGATCTTCACGTCCAGCCACAGCGACCAGTTCGCGATGTAGTAGTTGTCGTAGCGCGCCCGGTCCGCGATGGAGGTGTCCCCGCGCAGGCCGTGCACCTGGGCCAGGCCGGTCAGCCCGGTCGGCACCCGGTGCCGCGCCCAGTAGAGGTCGTGCACGGTGGAGAACTCGTGCACGAACACCGGCCGCTCCGGGCGCGGGCCGACCAGCGCCATGTCGCCGCGCACGACGTTCCACAGCTGCGGCAGCTCGTCCAGCGACGTCCGGCGCAGGAGCCGGCCGACCGGCCCGACCCGGCTGTCGCCCACCACGGACCAGCGTACCTGGGAATCGTCCACATCGGACTGCCGGACGCTGCGCAGCTTGTACAGCAGGAAGGTGCGCCCGTCCATGCCGACGCGCACCTGCCGGAAGAAGACCGGGAAGCCGCTCTCGATCGCGACGGCCAGCGCGCAGCACGCGATCACCGGCGAGAGGACCACGAGCGCGACCGCGGCCAGCGCCGTCTCGACGACGCGCTTGACCCACCAGCCGGGCCGCCGGGTCGGCGCGCCGCCCAGCCACACCAGCGGGTAGCTGCGGAGCCGGTCGACGCCCGGTCCGTCGGCGCAGAGCTCGAACAGGTGCGGCAGCACCAGCGTCACGCAGCCGAGCCGGTGGGCGCTGATGGCGGCGTCGACGATCCCGCCGTCACCCTCGCCGTCGCCGGCGGGTGCGAGGACCACGGTGCCCGCGCGCAGCCGCGTGAGGGCCTCGGCGAGGTCGTCGTCGATCGGCTCCACCGGGAGCCCGGCCGGCGCCGGCCCGGAGGCCGCGAGACCGACCGGCAGCAGCCCGAACTCGGGGTGTTCGAGCATGGTGCGGACCAGTTCGGCGCCGATCCGGCCGGAGCCGACGACGACGGCGCGGTCGCACCGGCGCAGCCGGCGGCGCCCCCATCGGCCGAAGGCGAAGACCAGCGGCCGCGACGCTTCGCCGAGCACCGCGAACACCAGGACGACCTCCTGCAGCCGCGCGGTGCTCGCACCGTCCATCCCGGACACCAGCCCGGCCCCGGTGACGAGCGCGAACGCCAGCGCGGTGGCGGTGACCGAGCGCGGGAGGTCCTGCAGCCACGAAAGCCACAGGCGGCGGCGGTGGACCCGCCCGGCCGTCCGGGCGAACAGCAGCGCGACGCCGGTCACCGCCGCGCCCACCGGGCCCGGTCCGGTCCGCAGCACCGCGGTGGTCCAGGCGGCGACGTCGACGGCGATCAGCAGCGACGCCACCGCGTTGACCCGCGTCAGCAATGGGCGAGATCGCGCTCGCTTGTTCGGCCCGCCGCGCGGCCGGACGCGGCGCTGCAGCGGCAGCGCTTCGGTGAAGATCGCGTCTCTCAGTTCAGTCACTGGTGTCTGCCTCGGTCGAAACGGTTGTCGGGGACGGCCATTTCATCGTCTTCCTTCACGATTTCCCACCCGTTCGGGCAACGAGGAAAACCCGAACCGGTGACCGGAGGAAACAGCGAGTAGTTCCGATGACGCCCATCCTTTCGGGGGACTTTTCAGGCCACTAAAGAAACCCAACAACATAGCCGAATACGTCCCGTCGACCGCTCGGAGAGCGATGCCGGTCGAGTGACAACCCGATCGAACAAAGGAACGTGGTGCGCGAAGAATCAACTCTGGCCACGCTGGCGGATCCGGAACCCGCCGCGCCGGCGAGCGGCGGGCGGGCACACGTCGTGCTGCCCGCGTTCAACGAAGAAGCGTCGTTGCCGCCCCTGCTGCGGCGGCTCGCCGAAGTGGCGCGGACCGAGCGGATCACCGTCTGGGTCGTCGACGACGGGTCCGCCGACGCCACGGCGGCGGTGGCCGAGGCCGGGTGCGCCGGGCTCGACGTGCGGGTCGTGCGCCACGCGGTGAACCTCGGGCTCGGCCGGGCGGTGCTCTCGGGTCTCCGGGCGGCGCTGGAGGAAGCCGGGCCCGACGACTCCGTCGTCGTGATGGACGCCGACGACACGCACGACCCGGTGCTGATCCGCGCGCTGCAGGCGGAAATCGCCGGCGGGGCGGACGTCGCGATCTGCTCGCGGTTCGTGCCCGGCGGCGACGACCGGACCGCCCCGCTCGGGCGCCGGCTGCTTTCGCGCGGCGCGGCGAAGCTGTTCCACCGGGCGCTCGACGTCGACGGTGTCCGCGACTTCACCAGCGGCTACCGGGCCTACCGCGTTTCCCTGCTGAGGCGGGCGTCCGCGCACTGGGGCGAGCGGCTCATCGAGGAGCAGGGGTTCGCCTGCATGGTGGAACTGCTGCTCAAGCTCCGCCACTGCCGTCCGGTGATCACCGAGGTCCCGCTGGCCCTGCAGTACGACCGGAAGCGGGGGCCGAGCAAACTGAAGCTGCGCCGCACCATGGCGCAGTACCTGAAACTCCTCGCGCGCGACCGGCTGAGCCCGGCGCCCTTCCGGAAGCTGTGATGCCACCGGTGTCCGACTCGACCACCGCCCCGCACGTCGCCGTGATCGGCGGCGGCATCTGCGGCCTCGCCGCCGCCCACCGCCTCGCCCACCGCGGCGTGCGGGTCACCCTGCTCGAAGCCGGCGACCAGCTCGGCGGCCTCGGGACCTTCTTCCGCCACGACGACCACTGGGTGGAGCGGTTCTACCACTGCGTCATGCCCACCGACGACGCCCTGCTCGGCCTGCTCGGCGAACTGGGCCTGCGGGACTCGGTCGGGTGGCGGGAAACCACGATGGGCATGGTCGTCGACGGGCGCCGGCACCCGTTCAACTCCGCGCTCGACCTGCTGCGGTTCTCCGCGCTGCGCCCGCACGACCGGGTGCGCTTCGGCGTGGTTTCGCTGCTGCTGCGGCGGTTGGGCCGGGGACGCGACCTCGACCACCTGCGCACCGAGGACTGGCTGCGCGGGCTCTACGGCGACGTCGTGTGGGAACGGCTCTTCGCGCCGATGTTCGGCTCGAAGTTCGGCGCGGCCTTCGGCGACGTGCCCGCGCTGTACCTGTGGCAGCGGCTCGGCCGGGAGCGCAACGTCGCCACCCGCGGCTACCCGGCGGGCGGCTACAAGACGGTCATCGACGCGCTGCGGGCGTCGATCGAGCGGGCCGGGGGCACCGTGCGGACGTCGGCTCCGGTCCGGCGGCTGCACAGCGCCGGTGACAGCGCGATCCTCACCCTGACCGGTGGCGAGGTGCTCGGCGCGGACCATGTCGTGTCGACCTTGCCGCTTCCCCTGCTGCGGCGCATTTCCGACGAAGCCCTCGTCGCCCGGCTCCCCCGCACCGACCTGCCCTACCAGGGTGTCGTGACCGGCGTGTTCTTCCTGCGCCGGGCGATCACCGAGCACTACTGGACGCCGGTGCTGCACTCGGGCACCGAGTTCGACGGCGTCGTCGCGATGTCCGAGCTCGCCGGGACCGAAGCCAACGGCGGCCACCACCTCGTCTACGTCATGCGCTACACCGACCGCGACTCGCAGCTGTACCTCGACGACGACGCCGCGATCGCCGCGCGGTGGGCGGCCCAGCTCCGGGGGCTGTACCCGGAGCTCGGGCCGGACGACATCGCGCGGGTGCGGGTGTTCAAGGCGCCGTTCGTGGAACCGGTGTACCCGCTGGGTTACCTTTCCCAGCGGCCCGCAGTGGCGGTCGAGGACACGAACCTGCTCCTGGCCACGACCGCGCACGTCTACCCGGAAGTGACGAGCTGGAACTCGAGCGTCGCGCTCGCGAACGACGTCACCGACCGGATCCCGGCCGGCCGCGATCAGCCCGCGATCGCGGAACCGGCCCGGTGAACGAGCGCCGAGCCGAGCGCGGCCACGATCCGCGCCGAGGCCGACCCGTCACCGTAGGGCGACGGCAGGCACCGGAGCCGCTCGCGGTGGCCGGCCACGTCGTCCAGCCACCGCGCGGTTTCCTCGCCGATCCGCGGCCCGGCGGGGACGCGCACGCCGAACGTCCCCGCGATCTCGGGCCGCTCGGTGCTGCGCCGCACGACGACCACCGGTCGCTTGAGGACACTCGCTTCTTCTTGGATACCCCCGGAATCGGAGACGAGCACGGCGGCTTCCGCGGCGAGCGCGAGGAACGCCGGGTACGCCTGGGGTTCCAGCACGACGAGCGGCGCCAGCAGCCCGCGCAGCCCGAACCGGTCGATGCTCTTGGCCGTGCGGGGGTGCAGCGGGAACACGACGGGGACCGGCAGCCGGCCCAGCTCGCCGAGGACGACCGCCAGCCGCGCCCGGTCGTCGACGTTCTCCGGCCGGTGGACGGTGGCCAGCACGTACCGGTCGCGCGTCAGCCCGTGCGCGGCGAGGACGTCCGCGCGGTCCCCGGCCGGCGGCAGCGCGGTTTCCAGCGCCTCCACGACGGTGTTGCCGGTGACGGCGATTCGTTCCGCGGGCACGTTTTCGGCGAGCAGGTTGCTCCGGTTGAGCTCGGTCGGCGCGCAGCAGAGGTCGGCCAGGTGGTCGATCAGGACCCGGTTGTGCTCTTCCGGCATCGCCCGGTCGTGGCTGCGCAGCCCGGCTTCGACGTGCACCAGCGGGAGGCCGTGCGCGTTGGCCGCCAGCGCGCCGGCGAGTGCGGACGTCGTGTCGCCCTGCACGAGCACGACCCGGCCCGGGTGGGTGGCGAGGACTTCGTCGACCGCGCTGATCGTCCGGCCCAGCTGGTCACCGCGGCGGCCGCCGCCGACCCCGAGCTCGAGGAATCGGTCCGACGGCGGGAGGTCCGCCCGGATGCGGGAGTAGAGCGGCCCGTCGTAGTGCTGTCCCGTGTAGACGATCGAGCACTCGTCGCCGAACAGGCGCATCAGCGGCGCCAGCTTGATGAGTTCGGGGCGGGTCCCGCAGACCAGGGTCGCGCCCCCGACGGCCGCGAGGACCACCTCGGGAGAACTCTCGGCGGTGGCCCGGAAATCGGCGGTGGTCGGCATGCGTTTCCTTTTCTCCGGCGACGGTTCGCCCGCACGCTACTGATTCGCCGTCCACAAGCGACCCGGCTCAGCCCATCGTGTGACGCGGGCGAGCCACGACCCCGAGGAGCGTGAACCCCGATGTCCAAGAAGTACGCGGCTCTGGTACTGGCGGCGATCCTCGCCGTGACCCCGGCGTCCGCACCGCGCGCCGACGCGGCCCCCGATCTCCTGCTCCCCGACCTCCGTCAGGTCCCGCCGGGGTGCACCGGCGGCTACTCGGCCGACCTCGCGCTCTGCGGGGCCTGGGACGTCTGCCCGGTGATCGACCCCGCGGCCCCCAACGGCCGCTGCGTCCCGGCCGGTGTCGCGAAGGCCGTCCGGCTGCGCTTCACCAGTTCCGAGGAGAACGTCGGTGACGGGCCACTGCTGCTGTACGGGCGCCGGGACAACGCCAAGCAGGAGAAGATGACGGTGCGCCAGGCATTGCGCAACGGCGGCGACGGCTCGATCCCCGGTGACTACGGTGCCGCGCAACGCGCCACCCGCGGGTACACCTACTACGAACCCGCGCTCGCCCACCAGCACTGGCACCTGATGAACTTCGAGAACTTCGCGCTGGTTTCCCCGCAGGGCCGCACGATCGTCACCGACCGGAAGAACGGCTTCTGCCTCGGCGACCGCTACCCCGTGGCCGACGCGGGCGGCCTCGCCCACGTGCCGGGCGCGAGCGGCGCCGACGCCGAGCTCGCGGAACGCCTGCGCGCCAACAACTGCCGCCACCACGAACCGGCGGCGCTCGACGTGCTCGAGGGCATTTCGGTCGGCTCCGGCGACGACTACAAGCTCGACGTCGACTTCCAGTGGCTGGACATCACCCGCGTGCCGGCGGGGAAGTACGACCTGGTCAACACCGTGAACAGCGACCGGACGCTGGCGGAGACGAACTACCGCAACAACTCCTCGTCGGTGGCCGTGTCGATCGAGTGGCCGCGGGGGTTGCCGGGCGTGGACCAGGTCATCCCGGAAGCGCCGGTGGTGCGATTCCTGCGCAGCTGCCCCGGCCGGCCGCAATGCGCGTGATCGCCGGCGGAGATGTCGCCGCTCACGCGGCTTCCGCGCCGGGTCCTCCGGCGCCCCGGCGAGCGAAACGATCTCGACCGGGGCGTGGTCCGAAGCGTCGATCGACCAGGCGAGGAGGGGCGCAGCGGGCGCCGACGGTGGCTGGTGGGGCTCCAGTGGGTGTCACCCGAGCCGGTGCCATGGGCCGCGGATCCGTTCGCCGGCGCCGATCACGGGGCAACCCCCGGACGGCAAGATCCGCCTCCACGACAGGAGAACCGCCATGCGACGCATCACCGCCACCCTCGGCGCCTTGGCTTTGACGACCGGAGTCCTCCTCGGGGCGACCGGGCCGGCTTCCGCGCAGGCGGAACCCACCCCGGGCGTGCGGTGCGTGGGCAGTTCACTGGCGATGTGGGCCACCAACGCGCTCTGCGTGGTCGACCGCCAATACCCGCTCTACATCATCCCGGTCAGCTGACCCCGGCTTCGTTCGTCAGATCTCCGGCGGCGCCTGCAGGTCGTGGGCGCGGAACAGGACCGCGTGCTCGACACCCATGGCCTTGCCGCTCATCGCGGCGAACTGCGGGATGAACTCCGCGGGAGCGGGGTGGTCCGGCAGCGCGGCCAGGTACGCGGCGTGCGCTTCGAGCGAGGCGACCCCGCGGCGCAGCGGCTCACCGGTGACGTCGACGCCGTGGGTCGCGTCGGTCATGCCCGAGGTGAGGTACCAGCGCGCGGAGTGCGGCTCGAGACCCTCGTCGTCGACCTGCTCCGGGAACACCCACCGGTTGCCGGCGTCGCGGATGGCGTCGAGCGTCGCGAGCCCGGCCGCGCGGTGGTCGGCCTGGTCGAAGCCGTAGGGCGTCTCGACCTCGAACGCGCTGCCGAACACGACGTCGGGCTTGAAGCGGCGGATCTCCCGGCAGATGTCCCGCCGCAGGTCCAGGCCGTGGACGAGCACCCCGTCCGGGTGCTCGAGCACGGTCAGGTGCGCGACGCCGACGGCGTCGCAGGCGGCCCGCTGCTCGGCGACCCGCAGCCGGGCCGTCTCCTCGGGCGGGTTCGGCATGCCGGCCTCGCCGCGGGTGAGCAGCAGGTAGCCGACCTCGATGCCGCGCGCGGTCCACCGGGCGACGGCCGCGGACGTGCCGTACTCCATGTCGTCCGGGTGCGCGACGACGCAGAGCACGCGGCGGAAGGACTCCTCGGGGAGCGCAGGCAACGTCATGCCCGCCATCCTGCCCCGTCCGGCGGCCGCCGTCTTCCGGTCGACCCGATCGGCGGTTGCATCTGTGGTCCCTCCTTGTTGCCCGTTGGGGCAAGGTTGCCACGGGCGGACGTGCGGTTCGCTAGTGTCGGTCACTTCGACGACGTGTTCGTGAACTCTGCGGCAGGGGGCCCCGCGCGGTGAGTAATCCGCTGGTTGCGCCGGTGAAGGATTCGACGACGGCCTACTCGGGTGTGTCGTTGCTGGAGTCGGCGGCGGACCTGAAGTCGGCGATCGAAAGCGGCGACTGGGCGTCCGTGGCGATGGGCGCGGTGGGGACCGCGCTCGACGCGTTGTCGATGGCCATGGACCCGTTCGGTGCCATCCTCGCCGCCGGGGTCGGGTGGCTGATCGAGCACGTCGGCCCGCTGAAGGAAGCCCTCAACGCGCTCACCGGCAACGCCGACGAGATCGCCGCGCAGTCGGAGACCTGGACGAACGTCGCCAAAGAGCTGGGCAGCGTCGGGGAAGACCTGACCGGGATGGTCAAAGCGGACACCACGTCGTGGACGGGGAACGCCGGGGACACCTACCGCCAGCGCGCGCAGGACACCGTCACGCTGCTGGAAACCGCGCAGAAGGGCTGCGAAGGCGCGTCGAGCGGGGTGAAGACCGCGGGCGAGGTCGTCGCGGCGGTCCGCGCCCTGGTGCGCGACATCATCGCCGAACTCGTCGGTCACCTGATTTCCTGGGCGCTGCAGGTGGTGTTCACCCTCGGCATCGGCCTGACCTGGGTCGTCCCGCAGGTGGTCGGGGCCGTGGCGAAGACCGCGTCGAAGCTCGCGGATCTGATGAAGCGCTTGGTCACGGCGCTCAAAGCGCTGATCCCGCTGCTGAAGCGCGCCGGTGACCTGTTCGGCGATGCGGCGAAGGCGCTGAAGAACATCAAGCCGGGCAAGGCCGCTCCGACGCCGAAGCACGCCGACATCAACGGCAGCCCCAAGGGCCTCGACGGGCCCAAGGGCAAGGGCGGCGACTCCACCAGCACCACCGGGGACCACAGCGGGGGTTCCCCGAACGGCCACAAGAACGATCCTCCCGGCAGCACCGGAGACAAGGGCAACGGCTCGCCGGGCAACGGCGACTCCACCGGCCCCGCCGGCGCGCCCAACAAGGGCCCGGACAACTCGGGTCGGGGCGGCAACGGGTCGCGGGGCAACCCCGACGACACCAAGCCGCAGGGGATCCGCGGCCAGGGCGAGAACAACCGCTCGCTCGGCAACGAGGTCTGCGTGACCGACCCGGTCGCCGTCTCGACCGGGCAGATGGTGATGGAAGAGGTCGACGCCAGTCTTCTCGGCGTGCTCCCCCTGGTGTTCCGGCGGACACACTTCTCCGGTTACCGGGCCGGGCTCTTCCTCGGCGGCAGCTGGGTGTCCACTGTGGACCAGCGGATCGAGGCCGACGAGCTCGGCGTCAGCTTCGCCGCCGAAGACGGCACCCTGCTGCGCTACCCGAGGCCGGGCACGGACGACTGGGTCGTCGCCGAGAGCGGCCCGCTGCGCCCGTTGAAGCGCGCGCCGGACGGCGGCTACCTCGTCGACGACCAGGAGCTGGGCCGGCTGCTCTACTTCGCGCCGGGCGCGGGCCGGGCGTTGCTCACCTCGGTGACCGACCGCAACGACAACGCCTTCGAAATCGTGCGCGCCGAAGACGGCCGGCCGCTGGAGATCCGGCACACCGCCGGGCACCGCGTCCGCTTCGAAACCGTCGGCGGGCTGATCACCGCGCTGTTCGCGGTCACCGGCGACGGCGAAGTCGAGTTGGTGCGCTACGGGTACGACCGCCGGAACCTCGTCACGGTCACGAATCCGTCGGGGCAGCCGATGACCTACACCTACGACCGCGCGGGGCGCATCGTGGGCTGGACCGACCGCAACGACGAATGGTTCCGCTACCACTACGACCACGCCGGCCGCGTCGTCCGCACCGAAGGCTCGGGCGGCTTCCTGGACTGCGTGCTCGAGTACGACCCGGACAACCGCGTCACCCGGACCACCGACGCACTCGGTCACACCTCCGAGTTCCACTACAACGAAGCCGGCCAGGTGGTCCGCGAGGTCGACCCGCTCGGGCGGGTGACGCTCTCGGAGTGGGACGCCCGCGACAACCTGCTGAGCTCGACCGACCCGCTGGGGCGCACCACGCGCTACCGCTACGACGAGCTCGGCAACCTCCTCGCCCAGATCCGCCCGGACGGCGCCGAACGCACCTGGGAGCGCGCCGCGGACGGGCGCTCGCTGGTGCGGCACGACGCCCCCGGCGTCGCGACGCGCAACGAGTTCGACGAGCGCGGCAACCTCGTCACGGTCGTGGCCCCGGACGGCGCGATCACCAGGTACCAGCACGACGAGCGGGGTGTCGTCGTCGCGGTCACGGACGCGACCGGGGCCACGGCCACCGTCGTCAACGACGCGGCCGGCCTGCCGGTCGAGGTGACCGACCAGCGCGGCGTCGTCACCCGGTACGAACGCGACGAGTTCGGGCGGATCGTCGCGATCGCCGACGCCGCCGGCGGGGTGGAGCGCGTCGCCTACTCCGTCGACGGGAACCTCGTCCGGCACCAGGACGCCGACGGCAACGAGAACCGGTGGGTGCTCGACGGCGAGGGCAACGACCGGGTGCACACCGGTGCGTCCGGCGGCGTCACCCGGTACGAATACGGCGGCTTCGACCAGGTCACGGCGCAGATCCTCGCGACCGGCGACCGGATCTCGGTCACCTACGACGGCGAGCTGCGGATCGCGACGGTGACCAACCAGCAGGGCCGGGTGTGGCGCTACGAACGGGACGCGACCGGGAACGTGGTCCGCGAAACCGACTTCGCCGGCGGCGTGACGACTCTCGGCTACGACGCGGCCGGACAGCTCGTCGAACGCGTCCGCCCGGACGGGCAGCGCACGACGTTCCGCTACGACCTGGCCGGCCACCTGGTCGAGCAGAACGACGGGAACCGCACCACGCGCTTCGAGGTCAGCGCCACCGGGCAGCTGATGTCGGCCGACGACGGCACCACGCGGATCAGCTACGAGCGCGACGCGGTGGGCCGCGTCCTCGCCGAGACGGTCAACGGCCGCACGGTGCGCTCCGCCTACGACGCCGAGGGCCGCCGGGTCAGCCGGCTCACCCCGTCCGGCGCGGAAAGCGCGTGGGAGTACGACCCCGCCGGGCTGCCGGCGGCGGCCCGGCTCGCCGGCCGGGAACTGCGGTTCACCCACGACGCCGCGGGCCGCGAGGTGCGCCGCACCCTCGGCACCGGCGCCACCCTGACGCAGACGTGGACCCCGAACTCGCTGCTGGCGTCCCAGGTGATCACCGACGGCGCGAAGGCCACCCGCCAGCAGCGGTCCTACCGCTACCGGGCCGACGGCGAGCTGGTCTCGCTGCTCGACCAGGCGAGCGGCCCGCGCGAGTTCACCCTCGACCCGCTCGGCCGGATCACCGAAGTGCGTTCGCCGCACGGACCGGAGTCCTACCGCTACGACGAAGCCGGGAACGTCACGGACGCGTCGTGGCCCACGGCCGAGCCGGACCTGGCGGGCCGCCGGACGTTCGTCGGCCCGCTGGTCACCGCCGCCGGCGGGACGCGTTACGGGCACGACCGGCGCGGGCGGGTCGTGCTCCGGGAACGCACGATGCCCGGCGGCGCCAAGCTGGCCTGGCGGTTCACCTGGGACGGCGACGACCGGCTCGTCGCGGCCGCGGTCCCCGACGGCAGCACCTGGCGCTACACCTACGACGCGCTGGGCCGCCGGGTCGCCAAGGAGCACCTGGCCGCCGACGGCCGGACCGCGCTCGAACGCGTCGAGTTCACCTGGGACGGGCAGCTGCTGGTCGAGGAGGCCCGGCACACGCCCGACGGCGTCCAGGCCACGGTGTGGGACTACGAGCCCGGCGACTACCGCCCGCTCGCGCAGCGCGGCCGGGTGGCCCGGCCGGGCCAGGCGTGGGTGGACACCCGGTTCGACGCCATCGTCGCCGACCTCGTGGGCAGTCCCGCGGAGCTGGTCGACGACCACGGCCGGATCACCTGGTGCGCGCGCACGAGCGCGTTCGGAGTGGGTGGTCCTTCGGCGACGCCGCTGCGGTTCCCCGGGCAGTACTTCGACGCCGAGACCGGGTTGCACTACAACGCCCAGCGCTACTACGACCCGGTGACCGCGCGCTACCTGAGCCCCGACCCGCTCGGCCTGGAGCCGGGCCCGAACCCGTACGCCTACGTGGGCAACCCGTTCGGGCAGATCGACCCGCTGGGCCTCGCCCCGCAGTCCTGCGGCAAGCCCAAGCTGACGCTCGACACGAACATCGGCAACAACCCGATCATGCAGTCGCCGGGTGGGGGCAAGTACAGCCAGTCCCCGGGCGGCAACTGGTACAAGGAGTCGGCGCCGGCGGGGCCGAACAAGGGCAAGAAGAACCGGCCCGCGGCCGGGATGGCCAACCCCGACTGGACGCACTCGAACATCCGGCCGATGTTCGAGAACGCCCTGACCAACAAGCACGAGATGCCGGCGGGTCTCACCAACGAGCAGAAGAACCAGTGGATGAAGACGAAGGGCAAGTTCCAGACCCTGAAACAGGACGGCACGCCGGACCAGATCGTCCCCAAGAAGAACGCCATCATGGGGCACAACAAGTCGGCGGGCACCTACTTCAACGAGACCGGGCACAAGCTGCCCATCGACGCCAACAAGCACTACAACCGGCAGCCGTCCAGCTACGGTCAGGTGGAGTACTCGAAGAGCTCGTCGGGCACGGGCTCCCACGAGGACAAGTACATCCCCCCGCGCCCCGACCGCGGTTCGAGCTCGACGTACACGAACCCGGCGGCGCCGAACTACACGGGCGGTCCGTGGTCGTCCTACCCCCAGGCGCCGAATGGGTTGCCGCCGGGCTCCCAGGGCGTCCTGCCCGACGGCACGCCGATCCCGCACGCGCCGACCACCGAACGGCCGGGGTCGGGCTTGCCGCCGGTGCACACGCCGCCGGCTTCGCCCACGGGTCCGCCGGCGAAGCGGCCGCGGTTGGGCTAGAGCCGGTGCGGCGGAGGGCGCGGTCGGGGTTGCCGGCCGGGTCGGTTTCCGCTGCGCTCGGCTGCTCAGCGGACGTCGAACCCGCGCTCGGCGGCCGCCGGGCGCGGAACCCTTTGCGTCACCGCGGTTTCGTCGGCGGGGTCGTGCCGGTCCGTTCGTCGCCGTAGCTCAGCCACGTCCCGATCGGCGCACGTTGCCCCACACCCGGCCGGCTGTAGTCGCACACGCCACCGGGGAACGTCTCGCGCAGCCGTTGCCGGTCCGTCGCCGTGAAAGCCACCGGGTAGTCCCGGAAGTCCAGCGGCTTGAGCCGGCACTTCAGCACGTCCAGGGCCAAGCTCTCCCCCGCGACCATCCGCGTGTTGGCCGCCACCGGGTACTGCGCGCCGCACTGGCCGCTCGCCGGGTACGTCAGCTTCTCCGTGATCCGCGCCGCCGGGGACAGGTAGCACCCGTCGCCGAGGTCGCGCGGGCGGTTCGCCAGCACCTTCTGCTGGTGGCTCCGGTGGGAACCGTCGGCGTCGATCGCGGTGAGCCAGCGGTCCATGGCGTCCAGCTCGTAAACGCCGGCGGCGGCCGCTTCGCCCGCGGTGGGGTGGTTTTCGATGATCACCTGGTTGCCCGCCGTGCCGTTGGCCCGCAGAAGCCGTTGCCGCAGAACATAAGACCACTCGGTGGTGTGGATGTCGTTGCCGAACCCGGCGAGGTCGAGATCGGTCCGCTGGTCGATGATCGGCGTCTCGCGCAAGCCCTGCGACGCGGAGTTCACGATGTCCTCGGCGTACACCGCGTCGAGCGCCTTCGGGTCGGCCGCGATCCGCTGCGGCACGGGCGTTCCGGTGTAGTCGAGGCCGCCGATGGTCGCGTTGAGGTCGGCGAACTGGGCCGCGGTGATCGTGCCCGCCTTCAGCGCGGCCAAGCCGTACTGCACGCCGGTCGTGTCCAGGGGGCTGCGCACGAACCCGGTCTTCGGGTCCCGGCCGAGCTGGTTGACCAGCTGCTCGTTCGAGTTGCACTTCACCCCGCGCGGGTTCGTGACCGGGTCCCACCGCGCCGCGACCGGGATGGCCGCGTTGCAGCTGCCGGTCGCCGTCGCGCGGCTGGCGAAGGTCTTGTCCCAGGAGACGCACGTGTCGTAGCTGGCGAAGCCCGCGACGGCCTGCTTCTGCGCCGCGGTGAACGACGCGCCCGGCCCGGCGAAGTACCGCTCCAGCAAGCGGCAGTCCGAAACCGGGCCGCCCGTGCTCAGGGGGTCCGGGAACGAGACGCCGGGGATGATGCCGTCGACGATGCCGGGGTAGTTCTCCGCGATGTCGTACTGCTGGATCGCGCCGCCCGAGCCACCCCAGCCGATGGTGTGGGCGACCGGGCCGTAGGTCTCGACGAAGTGTTCCTTGACCATCATCGCCGCCTCGGCGGAGATGATCGGGCTGCAGTTGTTGTCCAGCACGTTCAGGCTCGACGACGCGACCGCGTAGCCCTGGGCCAGGAACAGGTCGTTGACGACCCCGCCGGTCGAGCCGCCCTGGTGGTAGCCCGCGTTGCAGCCGCCGCCGAAGGTGTAGACCAGCTCCCCGTTCCAGCCGGCCTCCGGCGTGACGGGCGACGGCGTCCCGTCGTAGAGCGCCGCGATCTCGTAGACGGCACGGTCGATCGTGCCGCGCTCGACGCGGACCACGTACGGCACCGCGTGCCCGCCGACGGTGGCCGTCGCGAGGTCCGCGGGCCGGGTCGCCGGGTCCGCCAGGGGCGCGAACGCCCCGGCGGTGGTCTTGTACTGGTAGCTCACCTGGGTCGGCGCGCTGCAGAGCGGCTGGGTCGCCGGCGGCAGGCCGAACGCCTGGGTCTCGCAGTAGAACGGGCGCTGCTGCGCGCCGGAGAACACGGGCCCGGTGATCGGGTGGTTGGTGACGCGCAGGTCCGCCCGCCGGTCCCGGCCGGGCCCGCTCGTCCGGGCGCTCAGGTCGTTGGCGCCGTCGCGCAGGCCGGTGACCAGGCCGAGCAGGCTGCCGTCCGGCTGGGCGTGGAAACCGGCCGTGACGTCGTGGCCGTTGGCGCGGACGTAGACCCGCGTCCGGGGTGGGGCGGCGACCTTGACCAGGACCTGTCCCCCGCTGACGAGCGCCGGTCGCGGGTTGGACACCGTCTCGATCGTCAGCTGCCGCCCGGGTGGCGTGCCGGCCACGGCGGTCGCGGTCCCCAGCAGGAGAACCGGTGCGGTCAGGGCGGCCACGACGAAAGCACGGTTTGCCACCGGACGCTCCGCTCGCTCGTGGCGTCGCGTCGTCGCGACACCGGGCAGCTGCCGGTATAGCACCTGCGGCCGGGCCGGAACAACGGTGGAGCCGGGCCCGGTGGGGACTGCTCAGGACGCCGAACGCGCGCCACGCGTGGGACTGCCTCCCGCATCCCCTCTTACTCCCACCGGTTCGGTCACACGGACCTCGGGCGCCCCGGCGACGCCTGTTGAGGAGACCACGCGATGATCGCAGCATCCGACCACGCCCGCCACGGGTTTTGCCCGGCCACCGTTGGGCGGTACGCGACGGCGCGAGCGTGCCCCACGATGGGGCGATGGAGGTCCAGCCCGCTCCCTACCCCTTCGGGGACGTCGAAGCGCTTCGGCTCCACCCGCGGTTCGCCGAGCTGCGCGAATCCGCAGCGCCGGTGCGCGTCACGATGCCCTACGGCGGCGACGCCTGGCTGGTGACGCGCTACGAGCAGACGCGGTTCGTGCTGTCCGACCCGCGGTTCTCGCGCGCCGCCGCGGCCGGGGCGGACGTGCCGCGCGGGCGGCCCGGCTTCGAACCGGCCGGCAACCTGCTGGCGATGGACCCACCCGAGCACAACCGGATCCGGGCGCTGGTGGCCAAGGCGTTCACCGTCCGCCGCGTGGAGCTGCTGCGGCCCCGGGTCCGGGAAATCGCCGACACGCTCCTCGACGGCGTCAGCCCGCCCGTGGACTTCGCCGCGGCGGTGACGTGGGAGCTGCCCGTGCAGGTGATCAGCGAGCTGCTCGGCGTGCCGCCCGAGCAGCGCCGGATGGTGCGCGAGTGCACCGAAACGCTGGTCGCGTCCGGCGGGACCGTGACACCCGCGGACGTCACGGAAGCACGCGGAAGGCTGGCCGCCGCGCTGACCACGTTGATCGCGCAGCGCCGGGCCGAGCCCGCGGACGACCTGCTGACCGCGCTCGTCGCCGCCCGCGACGAGGACGACCGCCTGACGGACAACGAACTGCTCATGCTGGGCGTGGCACTGCTGGCCGGCGGCCACGAAACCACCGCGAACCTGACCGGCAGCTTCCTGGTGGAACTGCTGTCCGACCGCGCACGGTGGACGGCGCTCGTCGCCCGGCCCGAGCTGATTCCTTCGGCGGTCGAGGAGCTGCTGCGGTTCGTGCCGCTCGCGACGGTCGCCGACCTCGCGCGGATCGCGAAGGAGGACCTCGAGATCGGCGGTCAGCCGATCCGGGCCGGCGACGCGGTGCTGGTCCAGCTGGACTCGGCCAACCGCGACGAATCCGTGTTCGCTTCGGCCGGGCACCTGGACTTCGGCCGCGCGGTCAACCACCACGTCGCGTTCGGCTTCGGCGTGCACCACTGCCTCGGCGCACCACTGGCCCGGCTGGAACTGCGCGTCCTGCTCTCGACGCTCGTCCACCGCCTGCCGGGCCTGCGCCTCGCGATCCCCGCGGACCACCTCGAATGGCGCCGAGGTGGCTTGCTGCGCGGGGTCACGAGCCTGCCCGTCACCTGGTAGTCAGACGTCGGAAATCGACTTCCGTTACTCGGCGGCGGATCTGGGCCGCCAGTCCACCCAGGACTTCCCGGGCGACGACGTCGCTCCAGACGTCGCCGCTGACGTGGGCGGTCAACGCGCCGCGGTGGTCCACCCGGGCGCGGACGGCGAACCCGCGGGCCCCGCCGAAGTCCTTCGGGCCCGCCGCGTTCACCACCCGGCCGGTCGCCGCGCCGAAGCGGACCGCCGTCGGCCAGCGGTCCGGGACGTACTCGAAGAACGGCACCGGACCTGCCGGCACCGCACCGGAATGCGGCTCGGGCCGGCAGTGCCGCCGGCAGCCGAGCACCGTGTCGCGGACGGCCCGCGCGTACTCGGCGTCCAACCGCTCCGGCGGTGCCGGCAGCGGCACGAAAGCGGGCACGATGCACGGTCCGAGCACCCGCCGCCACTCCGGGCGGTCCCGCTGGCCGAACACCGTCGTGAACATGACCCGGCCGGCGCCGAACCGCGGCCGCACCGCGCAGGCCAGCGCGGCGAACAAGGTGGTCAGGATGGTGGCGCGGTGCGTCTTCGCCAGCCGGTGGGCCGTCGCGAGCTCGTCGGGCTCCAGCAGCACGTCCCGGTAGGCGTACGGCGCACGGCCGCCGTGCGCGCGGACGAAACCGTGGTCGCCGACGGTGTCGGCCCACCACTGCCGCGCCGCCTGCCGGCCCGACCGGCGTCGGTCCTCCTCGAAGGCCGCGTACTGCCCGTACTGGGCGCCCGGCGCGGCCGGCGGCGCGCCACCGCCCGAATACGCCGAGTACAGCGCACCCAGCTCGGTCAGCACGCCCCACACGGTCTCCGGGTCGGCGATCATGTGGTGCAGGTGCAGGAACAACACGTGCTCCCGCGGCCCCCGCCGCGCCACCCGGACCACCAGCGGCGACGCGCTGTCCACCGGCACGTGCAGTGATTCGTCGCCGTCGGTGTCCTCGACGACGGCGACCGCCTTCCCCGACACCACCTGCAGCGGTCCGGCGTCGTCGTCGACCACCCTGGTGCGCAGCACCTCGTGCCGGCGCAGCAGCTCGGCCAGCGCCGTGCCGAGCACGCGGCGGTCGACCGGCCCGCTGAGCAGGACCTCGGCGTTCATCGTGAACCACGGCCCCGCCAGCCACGGCCGGTCCCGCGCGGCGGCCATCACCCAGCGCTGGAAGTTCGACGCCGGCCAGATCGCCTCCCCCGGCATCACGCGGCCGCCAATACCGACGAATAGTCCGGGACATCCGGCAGGGCCCGCACCAGGTTGCGGTGCAACGCTTCCAGGACGCCGGGTGAGTACCCGGTCGCCCGCCAGTCCTCGTACGGCACGCCGAACCCCAGCTCCTGCCACAGCCCGGCGTTCGCGCGTTCGGCCGCGCCCAGCGGCTCCAGCAGCACGACCGGGGTGGCCGCCCACAGCGAGTCGAGCAGCGTGCCGCCGCCGGGCTTGCTCACCATCGCCATCGCGGACCTGGTCAGCTCGAAGGAGCCCGGGCAGCCCACCCCACGGGTGTACCGGACGGTGCCGTCCCGGCGGACCTCGCCGAACGGCGGGTACCCGTCGTCGTGCCACGGGTGCCAGGCCGGGTCCATCATGAAGTACCGCGCGCCGGGCCGGCCGGCGACGTCGCCGGCTTCGTAGGCGAGGACGTCGAGCTCGAACCCGTGCGCGGCCAGGTCGTCGACCGGCTCCCGGTAGGTGCCCATGCCCCAGCCGCCGCCGTGCGCGTACAGCCGTTCACGGTCCGCCCAGGCGACCGGCGGCAGCGGACTGACCGGGACGCTGCACGGCACCGACCGCCGCGCGGCGTCGATCATGAACACGTGCTCGGCGGGCACGTCCGCGGCGCCGGCCTTCCGGAACGACGGCGAGGCCTGCGAATCGATGTGGCAGACGACGACCCGCACCGAAGCGTCCTGTGTGGACAGATAGCGGCGCACGATCGGCAGCCAGAACCCCGACCAGACGACGAACGTCCGGACGCCGTCCGCCGCCCACTTCGCCATCAGCTCCCGCACGGCGCCGTCGTCGGCGACCTCGGCGGGGTCGGTGGCGATCCGGTGCCCGGTCTTGGCCAGCCGGAAGTCGCGGTGGAACGCCCACTTCATGTCCGCGGCCGTGGCGCGCTTGGCGGCCGGCAGCAGCCGTTCGATCACGTTGACCTCGGCCCGGCATCCCTTCTCCCGCAATCGATCGGCGAGCAGCAGCCCCGGGACGTGCACCCCGAGGGCCACGCCCGAGGTGAGGATCTCGATCATGACGTCGTCCTTCGTTCGAGGGCCGCCAGGGCCCGGAGCAGGTGCCGGCCGACGAGCAGGGTCATCGCCCGGTGCTCGCGGCCGACGTGCCCGCGCGGGACCATCTCGACGAGCATGATCAGGTAGAGGTAGCAGCGGTACATGGCGATCCGCGCGGTCGCGGCGTCGTCGGCGGGCACGACGCCGCCAGCCGCTCGGTATCCCGCGCGGAAGGCGTCATCGAGGTCGCCGAACAGGGTCAGCGAGGCCAGGTCGGCCAGCGGGTCGCCCCAGAAGGCGCGTTCGGCGTCGATGATCCCGGTGATCCGCCCGGCCCGGATAAGGATGTTGCCCGGCCACAGGTCGAAGTGGACGAGCACCGGCGTGGTCACCTGGTCGAGTACGCCGGCGTGCTCGGCGAGCACGTCGCGGAACCGGCCGGCCGGGCGCGGCAGGGCGACGCCGAACCGCTCCGCGTCACCGAGCACGGACTCCACCATGGCCGGGAACGCGGCTCGCCAGCTCCCGGCCGGTTCGCCCCGCGGGTAGCCGAACCGCGACCCGGTGCACCGGTGCAGCCGCGCCACGATGCCACCCAGCTGGTGCCGCAGCCCGTCACTCGCGCCGGGTGGCCGGTCGTGCCAGCTTTCGCCGGGAAGTTCGCTCAGCACCAGGAAGTCCCGGCCGAGCGCCCGCCGCGAGAAGTCGGCCGCCACCACCCGGGGCACCGGGGCCGCGTGGCCGACCGCCCGGTAGAACAGGGCCTCGGCCCGGAGCAGGTCGTGTTCGTAGGTCAGCGCCGGTGCGCCGGGCTCGGGCGCGACCTTGACGACCAGTCCCGCGCCGCCGGTCAGCCGGACCCGGTAGGCGGTGTTGAAGGTGGCGGTGCCCAGGCGCGTCCAGGACTCCACCGCCGCGGGTGCCACCCCGGCCGCCTTCAGGACGTGGTCGCGCAGGCCGGCGTCACGCGGCATCGGCTGCTCCGTGCGGTCTCAGGCCGGCGGCGATCACCGCGCCGAGCAGCCGTCGCCGCATCGCCGTGACGTCCCCGGGGACGCACATCAGCGCGCAGTGCACCCGCCCGCCGGGAGCCGCGAGACCGCTGCCGCTCACCAGGGCGACTCCCGGGCGGGCGCCGCCCTGGTAGAGGAGCCCCTCGCGTCGGAGGGCCCCTGCCAGCGCGGCGATGCGCGTGCCGGGTGCCGCCGTCACCGTCACCTCCCACAGGTGGCACCGCAGGCCGTGCTCGCGCGTCCGCCGGTCGAGGGTCAGCGCGAGCAGTCCCAGCGACCGCCGGGCGTTGATCTCGAGCACGGGCACCAGGCTCCCGTCGCGCAGGAGCATCGAGTCCACCCCCACCGGACCCCAGTACCCCGCCCGCGCCAAGGCTTCCGCGACCGTGCCCAGCACGTCGAAGTAGCCTCGCGCGCGCAACGACGTCACCAACGCCGGCTCGGCGGGGGCGGATCCGAGGTGGCGGAACCCGCGGTTCGTCATCACCCGCACGCCCAGCGGCCGCCACCGGCCGCCCGGCTCGATCAGGACGTGCCCGGAGAGGTCGCGCAGCTTGGCGAACTTCGGCTGCACGACGAACTCCACCCGGCGGCCGCGGGCGACCTGCGCCCGCACCGTCCGCAGGACCGCCCGGAGCACCCCCTCCGTGCGCACCTCCAGCATCGCCCGGCCGGACACCCCGAACGGGTCCTTGACGACCGCCACCCCCGGGACAGCGGCGACGGCGGCCGCCAGCTCGTCGGCGGACCGCACGACCCGGCCGGCGCCGGGCAGGCCGAGCCGCCGCACCAGCTCGTTCGACCACGACTTGGAGTTGACCTCGGCGACGACGTCCGCGGCGGGGAGCGAACCGGCCCACCCGCACCGGGCGGCGAGCCGGACCGTGTCGTCGAGGACCGCGTAGGGGTCCAGGCCCGCGCAGGCGCCGACCCGGGCGAGCGCCCGCGGGTCGGCCGGCACGAGCCGCTCCAGCGGGACGGCCGGCGCTCCGGGGAGCGGACAGTGGTCGAACTCGATCCCGCAGCCCGCCAGGCTTTCCCGCACCGCCGCGGCGACCGGCCGCCGGGTGACGAGCAGGTCGCCCGGTGCGCAGAACGCCGCCACCAGCTCGTCCATGGCGTCGACGGCGGCGTGGTCGCGACCGGCGGCCGGGAGCTCGGCGAGGCCGGCCGGACGCCACCACCGCTCGGCGTCGAAGGTGCCGAGCCGCGCGATCCGCCCGGCGGTCAACTCGACGTCACCGCCATCAGCGGTTCGAGGTAGGCGGCGAACTGCCGGACCGCGCGCAGGTGGTCCAGTTCCAGGTTTTCGTAGTCCAGCTCGAGGCCGAATTCGTCTTCGATGCCGAGCAGGAACGCGATCATCTGCAACGAGTCGAGGCCGTACTCCTCGACGAGGTCGGCGGCGGAGCCGATCTCGGCGGCCGACATCCCGTTCTCCAGCACTCCGGCCAGCACGTGCTTGATCCGGAACTCCACATCGGACACGGCTCACACCCCGTTCAGGTAGAGGAGGATGCACTTCGAGCAGACGGGCATCATCCCGGTGGCGGACAGGACCCGCCGGACCTCCCGGAACGCCGGGCTCTGCCACAGTTCGCCGAGCTCGGTGTCGTAGAGGTTGCCCACCACGAACTCGGGGAAGAACTTGCAGGAGCTGACGCTGCCGTCGGCGTGCACCTCCAGCCGGTTGGACACCGCGAGGCACCGGCTGCGCCGCTGCGCCGGGCGTGAGGTGCCGCGGATGAAGTCGTCGACCTCGTCGTCGGCGAGCTGCGGCTGGTAGCGGACGCGGACCCGCCACGTCCGGCTCGCGAGCTGCCGCATGGACTCCCGGAGCACCGGCAGGCACTCCTCCGGCAGCCGGTAGGTGTAGGAGTGCCAGGTCGGCTTCTTCGTCCCGGTTTCGGGCCGCAGCCAGGCGAACGACTCGGCGTAGACCCGGTCCATCGCCGCGGCGACCTCGGGGCTGATGTACCACGGGAACTGGAAGTAGACCGTGTTGACGCCGAGCTCTTCGGCCCATTCCATGAATTCGGTCATCCGGCCGACGCTCTGGTGCGAAATCATGCAGTTGAGCGACACTTCACCGCCGAATTCGCCGGCTCGTTTCAGATCGAGCATCCGCCGGATGTTCTCCTCCGTCCGCCGGAAAGTGCCCTTGCCGCGCAACGCCTCGTGCTCCGCGCCGAGCCCGTCCAGGCTGACGAGCAGGTTGAGGTTTTCCCCGATGCGCAGAAGATCGTCGAGGTGGCGCTTGAACAACAGGCCGTTCGTACACATGGTCACCGTCCGCGGATACCGGACGAGCAGGTCGGTGATTTCCCGGAACCGCGTGTGCATCAGCGGTTCACCGCCCCAGAGGAACAGTTTCGACCGGGTCTCCGCGGTGGTGCGCAGCAGGTTTTCGACGATCTCCACCCCGAGTTCCGTCTTCTGCCGCTGCGGGCTGAAGTCCCGGAAGAAGCCCTGTTCGCTCCACTGGTAGCAGTGACTGCACCGCAGGTTGCAGCGGTAGGTCAGCTGCAGGCAAACCTCACGCGGCAACGGAGTCGCGTACAGCGGATCGGCGAGAACGCTCTTGCGGGCCTGTGACCGAATTGCGACGGTGTGCTTGATATCGGCGAATTCTTTGACGTCGATGGTGCGCGTCGTGGCTGGGCGCATGAATTCCCCACAGTGTTCCGGCGGCGTGATTTTCCGGATCCACGGTAGGTGCCGGCGGGAATCGGGAACACCCCTAGCGGCGGTCGCCCGCAAGGGCCGGATCAGCGCTGTGACGGGTGCCGACGGGTTCTCTGGCAGCCATGGAGTTCGCTCGGGAAAGCCGGTCCACGACTGCCCCGGGCGCCCGCGGACCACACCCGGTCGGGCGGCACTCCCGATGGTCGCGAGAGCGTCACCGTCCAGCGACAGTCGGTCCAGCCGTCGACCGGTGCTCCCCCGACGCTCGAACCCCCCGCCGGCGCGCCCCCGCCGGCGGTCGGCGAAGTCGCGGCGGTGTCTGGTCAAGCGGGCCGGAATGGTTCAGGATCCTCCCGTGCCCGACTTCAGAGGTTTCGCCCTGATCGCCCGGATCGGCCTGACTTGCTACGCCGCCGTGCACCTGGTCGTCGCGTGGCTGGCGGCGCAGGTGGCCCTCGGTGACAACGAGAAGGCCGACAAGGCCGGCGCCTTGCAGATCGTCGCCGCCGGTGGCGGAGCGTGGCTGCTCTGGCTGATCGCCGCCGGCACCGGGCTGCTCGCGCTGTGGCAGCTCACCGAGGCGATCACGGGCCACCGGCACGCCGCACCGCGCCGGCGGTGGGTGCGCCGCGCGACCAGCGGGGTCGAGGTCGTCCTGTACGGACTCGTCGCCTACAGCGCCGGCAAGATCGCGACCGGCGGTTCCGGCAAGGCGGGGTCGGTGGTGGCCACGGTCCTGGCCGAGCCCTGGGGACCCGCCGCGGTGATCGCGGCCGGCGGCATCGTCATCGCGGTCGCGGCGTTCCTCGGCTACCGCGGAGTCCGGAAGAAGTTCGTCCACGACCTCGACTTCGACGGCACGTCCCGCACTCTGCGGCGGTCGACGGAGCGCTTGGGCCAGGTGGGCTGGTGCGCCATGGCGGTCACCTACGGCACGGTGGGTGCGATGTTCATCGTCGCCGCGGTCGACTACGACCCCGCCAAGGCCGGCGGCCTGGACCCCGCGCTCAAGACGCTCGCGCTCCAGCCGTACGGGCAAGCACTGCTGCTGACACTGGCGGCCGGCATCGCCGTCTTCGGCGCGTTCGCGTTGCTCGAGAGCCGCTACCGCAAGATCTGACGACCACCAGCGCGACCGACACGTCCGAGTTCGGCGGGCCGCCGTCCACCGCCGCAAGATCGCCTAGAGCTCCTCGGCGAGCATCACGATGATGCCGCTGGGACCCCGGACGTACGTGAGCCGGTAGATGTCCTCGTAGTTCGCCACCCCGCGAAGCGGGTGGCAGCCGTGCTTCGCGGCGATCTCGAGCGCCTTGTCGAGGTCGTCGACGGAAAAGGCGACGCGGTGCATGCCGATCGCGTTGGGGCGGGTGGGCTCCGACTCGATCGCCTCGGGGTGGATGTACTCGAAGAGCTCGAGGCGGCCGTTCCCGTCCGGCGTCTGGAGCATGGCGATCTTGGCGTGGTTGCCATCCAGGCCGACGGCGGTTTCGGTCCACTCACCGCTGACCGTGTCGCGGCCGATGACCGTGAGACCCAGGTCGGTGAAGAAAGCGATCGTCGCTTCGAGGTCGCGGACGGCGATGCCGACGTTCTCGAGTTTGATGGGCATGCCGGGCACGTTATCGGGAACGTGCGTTGACCGCCGCGCTCGGCACTCCGTAGGTTCGACACGGAACGAGGAGGTCGGGGTTGAGTCACCTGGTGCGTTTCGCGGACGGAACCGGCACCGTCCGGGTCGGCCTGCTCGCCGAGGAGCGCCTGCGGCCGCTCCCGGTGGCGTCGATGAGCGACCTGCTGCGCCGGCCGGTGGCGGAGATCCGCGAGCTGGCCGAGGCTGCCGGGGACCCGGTGTCCACGACGGGGACACGCCTGCTGCCGCCGCTGGACGGGCGGATGGAGGTGTGGGCCGCGGGGGTGACGTACCTGCGGTCGGAGGAGGCCCGCCGCGAGGAGAGCGCCGACGAGGACGTGTACGCGCGGGTGTACCGCGCGGAGCGGCCGGAGCTGTTCTTCAAGTCACCGGCGTGGCGCGTGGTCACCGACGACGAGCCGATCGCCGTCCGCGCCGATTCCGCCAACAACGTGCCGGAGCCGGAACTCGGCCTGCTGTTGACCGGCACCGGGGAGATCGCCGGGTACGTGGTGGTCGACGACGTGAGCTCCCGCAGCATCGAAGGCGAGAACCCGTTGTACCTCCCGCAGGCCAAGATCTACACGGGATCGTGCGCGATCTCGGCACGTGTGCGGCCGGCGTGGGAGGTACCGGATCCGCTGTCCCTCGGCCTCCGCATGCGCATCCTGCGCGACGGCGGGGAGGTGTTCGCCGGCGAGGCCAGTACCGCACAGCTGAACCGCGAACCGGCGGGGCTGGTCGAGTACCTGTGGCGGGACAACGACTTCCCCGACGGCGCGGTCCTTTCGACGGGCACGTCCGTGGTGCCGGGACTGGACCAGGGGCTGCGGCCGGGAGACGTGGTCGAGATCGAGATCGACGAGGTGGGGTCGTTGCGCTCCCCTGTGGTGCTGGGAGCGGATGAGGTGCGCCGGGTGCTCGCGGCCCGCTGAGACCTCAGCGCTTCGCCGCGGCACGTACTCGGACGCGAAGGTCGTTCCAGGCGCTGATGAAACTGCCGAGGTCGACGGTCTCCACCCGGCCGGCCAACGGGGCGAATTCGGCCGGCGCGGTGTGGCCGGGATGGAACCGGACCGTCACGGTGTCTCCCGTTCGGCGCAGCGCCAGGCGGAGTTCCGTGCCCTGCGCGGCGAAGTACAGGTCGGCTTCCCCTCCCTCGACGCCCAGCGCGGTGAACACCTCGTCCAAGTGCGGGTAGGGATACGGAAGGTCGTCCAGGTCGAGCCGGATCACGAGGTCACCGAAGTGGAGTGTCAGCGGCCCTTCGTACTCCGCCACGAACCGGAACAGCGCGCGCATTTCTTCGCTCCACAGCGCGACGTCGTCTTCGTTGTACGCGCGTGGCGTCCCACGTCGCTCCCAGCCGGCGGTGATCGAGAACGGCACCATCGGGATCACGGTATCGGGAAGCTGGACTCGACCGACCCGTCGGCCAAGCGCACGACCCGGACGCGTTGCACGTCGCTGACCACGCTGCCGTCCGGCTGGAAGACCCGGCCCACCGGGCGGAACATTTCGACGTCGTGGGCGCCGGGAGCCACCGGTGCGCGCCGCTCCGCTTCGACGATCAGGGCGTTGTCGTAGAACTGGCCGTCCGGTACCCGGCGGCCGCTCTTGCGCACGCTCATGGCCCGGTTCCGGAAGTCGTTGCTGTCGAGGTGGGCACCGTGTTCGCGATAGGAGTGCCCGTAGGAGGGTGACGCCGGATCGCCCCACCGGCCCGGGAAACCGTGCCCCGGGACGTCGGTCAGCGGAGCGAGCACCTTGGGCACTTCGGACCGGGCGACCGCCGAGTCGCGAAGCAGCTTGCGCAGGTGAGCCGCGTTACTGGCCCCGGACACCCGCGAGATCGCGGTGTCGAGGTCGGCCCGCCCGGCGTGGAAGTGCTCCTTAAGCAGCAGCTCGTCGGTGGCGCCGAGGTTGCGCAGCCGTCCGAGCAGGGTCTGGATGGTTTGCACCTGCGCAGTCGTGGCCGTCGTCGGGATACACGGACTCGCGCACCGGGTCAGGACGTCGCGCACCCGCGGATCCATCTCCCGGAACTGACGGCGCAGATCGGGGCGCTCCCGGAGCAGCGTCTGCGTCTCTTCGTTGAGGGACTGCTCCCACGGGCTCAGCGTCGCCTCCAGCGGCGCCCGCTCGGCCTTGGGAGCTTCGCGCATCGCTTGCCGCATGGCCTGTTCCTCGCTCAACGCGCGGTTGGCGGCCCGGATCCGCTCCGCGCGGACGCGCAGCGCGCGGACGCCTCTCGCCACCCCCATCGTGGTCAGCTGGAGGAGGATCTGGGACCCACCCGCGGCGAGCACCCTGGCCATCCGGCCGGCCGCGTGCTGCATCGCGACGGCGGTGCGCGCGGCCAGCACGTCGCGGAACGCGTCGCCCAGCTCGACGAGCTGGCTCAGCACGTCCGCACCGAGCTTCACCATCAGGTAGACGTCTACCGCGACATCGACGAACGGAATCATCTGCAGCACGACGATGACGGCGAGTTCCTTGAGGATCTCCGGGCCGTTCGCGATCAGCCCGTCCAGGACCTCACCCAGCGCGCCGCCCGCGTACCCGGCGGCCAGCAACCAGCGGAACGCCATCGCGACCCGCTCGCCGTCGCCCGCTCCGCCGATCCGCGCGTCCGTGGCGGCCAACGCCGTGTCGAACTGGTCCGAGCCCTGCGACCAGCCGCTGAGAATGCCGAGCAGCCCCGACAGGCCGCCGCCCATGCCGGCGACCAGCGCCGCGTCCGCCAGTCCCAGCGACTCGGTCTGGATGGCCAGCAGCTCGGCCTCCGACATCGCGAGCCGCTCGGCGGACCGCGCCGGCAGGTCACGGAGGATCCGCTGCTTGTTCTGGACGAAGTCCTGGTACTCGTGGAACTTCGGGACGTACGTGCCATCGGCGACCGCCTCGGCCACCTGGTTCACAACGCCTTCCCACGTGAGGGCGAAGTTCCCGTAGAACCGCATCTGCGCCCAGCGGGCCGTGGCGCGGGCGAAGTCGCCGACGGCGTCGCCCGCGGGCAGCTGGGTGTGCGCCAGGCGCAGCGCGAAGCGGCTCAACCCGGCCAGTTCCGCCAGCGGAACCGGGAGTCCCTTGTCCACCAGCCGTGGCGGCAGCTCGTTCGCCTGGGCGATGAGTGCCGCGAGCTTCGGCTGCAGCTCGGCGACGACGGCGGCCGGCTCGATGCCGAGGGTGAGCGCGGCGTGGACCCGGCCCGACCAGGTGAGCGGAAAGCCCTTCGGCGTCGTCGCCATGGCCAGTTCGGCGCCGGCGGGCCCCAGCGCGGTGAGCGTGTCCATTTCGGTTCTGGCCAGCTGACGCGCCCGGTCGATGAATTCGTCGACCTGCGCCTGCGTCTCGAACCTCGGGTGCGCCCGAAACCGCAGCAACAGCGAAGCGCGGTTGGCGTTGGCCCGCAAGCCGAGGTCGCCGTCCTGCTCGGCGTTCCGCGTCACCGCCTCGATCTCGCGCTCGAGCTTCGCGACCAGCGAAGGATCCCCTTCCGACGCTTCATCGTCGCGCTGGAGCTCCGGTACGCGCTGCGCGGACGGCTTGTCTTCGTCGCGCTGTTCGGCTTCCTCCACACAGGACGAACAGTCGGTACACCCCGGCCCGCACGCACGCTGCAGGTCGGCCGGTGGCCCGCTGATCATCCGGGACACGACCGCGTTCCCCACGGACCGCTGCAGCCCGACGACCGCGGCCGAACCGAGCACGAGCGGCCGCGAGGGCAGCACGGTGTGCGGCGTCCGGGCCCGGCGTTCGGCCGGCCCCTGCTTGGACGCGCACCTCAGCGCGGCGGAGCGTTGCTCGTGCTGCACCGGCGGTCGCCTTCGTCGAGCACCACCCCAGTCTCCACCAGGCGGCCGGGGCGTCGGGTGCCCTTTCGGGCAGCGTGGCAGGCAGTGAACGGGTCCCGTACGGCTGCCGGCAACCGGGAATCTGCTACGAAAAGTAAGGGGCCGTATGCGTCATGTGCACCCCGCCCGATGACAAGCCTTGTCCGGTAGATACCCACTTTCGGCGGTACTTGCATGTCCGAATTATCTGCTTGGATCCCCCAGAACGTGTTTTACAACGTTGTAAAAATGAAGGGTACCGCCGATGAGAAGAGCCGCTTCCGTCCTCCTCGCCCTGCTGGTGGGGCTGGGCGTGGCGTCGGGAACGCCGCCCGCAGGTGCCGCCGAGGCCGTGCACGGCCTGAAGGCCGAGTACTTCACCCCGTCGGCTCCCGGCGCGCACGACTTCGCGAACCTGGCCGGTACCGCGCTCGACGGGGAGGTCGACCACGCGGACCTGACCTCGGTCTTCGGACTGGTCGCCGGGCGCACCGAGGACACGACCGCCCGGTGGAGCGGGCGGCTCGCCGTGCCGCAGACCGGCGACTACACCTTCTACGCCATCGGTGACAACGGGTTCCGGCTGTTCCTCGACGGCGCGCCGGTGATCGACCACTGGGTCGGCGACTGGGACAAGGAGCAGACCAGCGCCCCCGTCACGCTGACCGCCGGCAAGCAGTACGACTTCAAGCTGGAGATGTTCCAGGACACCGGCGGCGCGAACATGTTCCTGCGCTGGTCGAGCGCCACCATCGCGAAGCAGATCGTGCCGCTTTCGGCGTTCACACCACCCGCCGACTTCGCGGTCGTGCCGCGCACGGCGGACGTGTCCCGGGACGGCCGCACGCTCACGGCCGACTTCGGCGGCCGGGTCTCGGGGACGAACGACCTGCAGGACCACCTGCGCATCGAGGTCGACGCGACGCCGATGCCGATCGCGTCCATCGCGACGTCCCGCACCCGGGCGACGATCCGGCTGGCCGAAGAAGTCCTGAAGGGCCAGCGGATCACGCTCTACTACGACGGCGCGGGCGCGCTCGCGGTGGACGGCACGAAGGTCGGCAAGGCCGGGCGCCTCGTCGCGAACGCTTCGACCGAACGCCTCCGGACGCCGTGGGGCGAGAACGTCGACACGCGCCACCCGTTGCCGGAGTACCCGCGGCCGCAGCTCGAGCGCGAGAAGTGGGTCAACCTCAACGGCCCGTGGGAGTTCGCGGCCGCCAAGGACGGCCAGCAGCCGACGTTCGGCAAGCGGCTGCCCGAGAAGGTGATCGTGCCCTACCCGATCGAGTCGCAGCTCTCCGGGCTCGAACGGCACGAGGACCACATGTTCTACCGCCGCACGGTCAGCGTCCCGCGTGACTGGAAGATCGGCGGCGGGCAGCGCCTCAAGCTCAACTTCGGCGCGGTCGACTACCAGGCCAAGGTGTGGGTGAACGGCAAGCTCGTCGCGGAGCACACCGGCGGCTACACGGCGTTCGACGCCGACATCACCGACGCGCTCAAGCGCGGCGACGAGCAGGAGATCGTCGTCGCGGTCACCGACACGACCGGCCCGTACCAGCCCAAGGGCAAGCAGTCCCCCAACCCCGGCGGGATCTTCTACACGCCGTCGTCGGGCATCTGGCAGACGGTGTGGCTGGAACCGGTGGCCGACAAGGGCATCGACGAGATCAAGACGACGCCGGACCTCACCACCAATTCGCTGGCGCTCACCGTCAAGTCCGCGGGCAACGCCACCGTCACGGCGGTCGCCAAGGACGCGCGCGGCCGGCAGGTCGGCACGGTCTCCGGACCGGCGAACGCGAACCTGAAGCTGGCGGTGCCGAACCCGCACCTGTGGACGCCGGACGACCCGTACCTGTACCAGCTGGAGATCAGGCTGGGCGGCGACAAGGTCAAGAGCTACTTCGGCATGCGGTCCACCGGCATCACCAATGTCAACGGCGTCCCGAAGCTGACGCTCAACGGCAAGCCGTTCTTTTCGCTGATGCAGCTGGACCAGGGCTTCTACCCGGACGGCCTGAACACCGCGCCGAGCGACGACGCCCTCGTCTTCGACCTGAAGGCGCAGAAGGACCTCGGCTTCAACGCGGTCCGCAAGCACATCAAGGTCGAGCCGGCCCGCTGGTACTACCACGCGGACCAGCTGGGACTGCTGGTGTGGCAGGACTTCGTGTCCCTCGACGACGGCAACAACGCCGGGGCGCAGCAGGCGTGGCTCAGCCAGGGCCTGGAAGAGATGCACCAGCTGCAGAACTACCCGTCCGTCTACGCCTGGATCGTGTTCAACGAGGGCTGGGGCGAGTGGGACAAGGCCGCGACCGGCCGGATCACCGACCAGGTCAAGGCCGCCGACCCGAGCCGGATCGTCAACGCCCACAGCGGGGTGAACTGCTGTGCCTCCAAGGGTGACTCGGGCGCGGGTGACGTCATCGACCACCACGACTACAACAACACCGACCCGGCGGCCTCCGACGGCAAGCGCGTCGCGATGGACGGCGAGCACGGCGGCTTCACGCTGCGCACGCCCGGTCACCAGTGGCCGGGTGCGCCGATCGCGATCTACAGCGGCGTGCAGGACAAGGCGGCGCTGACGGCGAAGTACGTCGACAACACCCGCACGTTCTACCTCGGGCAGGCGCGGGCCGAGCTGTCGGCGTCGGTCTACACGCAGGTCACCGACCTGGAAGGCGAGCTGAACGGGCTCTGGACCTACGACCGCAAGCGGATCAAGGTCGACCCCGGTCCGGTCCGCGAGATCAACCGGCGCGTGATCGAAGCCGGTGCCGACGCCGGCAAGCCGTACCCGTACGCGGGCAAGGGCTCGTGGAACCTCGACGAGCGCGGAGGAACGACCGCGAAGGACGCGAGCGGCGGCAAGAACCCGCTGACGCTCACCCCGGCCGGTGCGGCCTTCAAGGACGGCGCGCTGCAGTTCACCGGCGGCTCCGCCGACACCTACGGCCCGGTCGTCGACACGACCGGTGACTACACGGTGTCCGCGAAGGTCCGGCTCGACCAGCTGCCCGGCAACTACGCGACGGCGGTGAGCCAGGACGGCCGGGACCGGGAAAGCCCGTTCTACCTGCAGTACGGCCAGGGCGCGTTCGCGTTCAGCACGCCCGGCGGCAACCGGGCCCGGTACGAGGTCGTGCCGGAGCTCGGCCGCTGGTACCAGCTCACGGGCGTGCGGGCCGGCAACGAGATCCGGCTCTACGTGGACGGCGTGAAGGTCGCGACGGCCCCGGCCGGACCGGCGCTGCTCAGCACGGGCGCGTTCACGGTCGGGCGCGCCAAGTACGACGGCCGCAACGTCGACTTCTGGAGCGGCGCGGTCGACGACGTCAGCGTGGCCGGCACGGCGTTGACGGACGCGGAGGTGGCCGGGCTTTCCTGACGCCGTCGCGGGGACGCGGGTGCCGCCCGAGAAGCGCGGCACCCGCGTCTCCCGGTGCCGATCTCGTAGAGTGGCGGGAGATCGTCGGACGACGAGGGGCGTGGGGTGCCGGATTCCGAAGTGGACGACCTCGACGCGGCCACCGCCGCGTTCACCCGGGTGCGGCCGCGCCTGTTCGGGATCGCCTACCGGATGCTCGGCAGCGCCACCGAGGCCGAGGACCTGGTGCAGGACGTCTGGCTGCGCTGGCAGGCCTACGACCGGTCCACTGTGGTCAGTCCGGAGGCGTTCCTGGCGACGACGACCACCCGGCTGGCCATCAACGTCCTCCAGTCGGCGCGGAAACGGCGGGAGACCTACGTCGGGCCGTGGCTGCCCGAGCCGGTCGACACCGGCGCGGACCCGTACCTGGGTGCCGAACGCGGTGAAGCGCTGGAATTCGCGACCCTGCTGCTGATGGAGAAGCTCACCGCCGCCGAACGCGCCGCCTACGTGCTGCGGGAAGCCTTCGACTACACCTACACCGAAATCGCCGGCATCCTGTCGGCGACCGAAGCCGCGGTGCGCCAGCTCGTCAGCCGGGCGCGCAAGCACCTGACGAGCGAACGGCACGCGTCGGTGCCCGCGGCCGAGCAACGGGAGCTGCTCACCACGTTCCTCACCGCCGCGCGGACCGGCGACATGGCCGAGCTGGAGCGGCTCTTCACCCCGGACGTGACCAGCATCTCCGACGGCAACGGCCGCAAGGGCGTCGCCCGCCGGCCGGTCGTCGGGGCCGGCCGGGTGGCGAAGTTCCTGCTGGCGATCTCGGCCTGGTTCTGGGACGACATCGACGTGGCCTGGGTGCAGGCCAACGGGCGGACCGCCGCGGTGCTGCGGCAGAACGGCTCCGCGTACGGCCTGCTCACGGTCAGCGCCACCGCCGAGGGGATCGACCAAGTGCTGTGGCTGGTCAACCCCGGGAAGAACAAGGCGGTGCCCGCCGCGGGCTGAGCCGGCGGCGGACACCGTCGGGCGCGGGTTACCTCCTCGACCACCCCTTGGCCCGGTTGTTGCCGTCCTGGTAGTGGATGACGTCGCCGCCCGGCGGGTACTCGATGACGATCGTCATCGCGTGCGCCCTTCCGGGATGAAGGGCGGTTTCGCCTCCTCCTGTGACGCCGGCCCGCCGAGGTCAGCCGACCGGCTCGGTCGCGGGCTCCCCCACCGCGCCCGTCCGGGGGCCGCGCAGGCGCCTGCGCACCGCGTCCAGGACGCCGCGGGCGCTGAACAACGCCATGACGCTGATCAGGACCCACACGAAGTTCGCCGCGACGGCGGGCCACGCGCCGTTGGCGGCGGCCGAAACACCCAGCAGGGCGGCGCCCGACAGGTTGAGCGTCTGGAACAGGGCCGAGTCCGGCTCGATCACGCGGCGCGAAACCAGGCCGTACGCCGCCGCGGTGCCCAGCGCGCCCACCCACCCGGCCGCGGCGGCGGCCAGGGACATCATTTCCTCCATGCCGCCATCGTGACCGGCGCCGGGGGTGCAGCGCAATCGAAGTTATCTGCTCCGGGGGTTAAGCTCTGCTGAATGCAGATCGATCCGCGCCGGCTCGCCGTCCTGCTTGCCGTGCACCGCGCCGGTGGCGTGCTCGCCGCCGGCGACCTCTTGCACCTGACGCCGTCGGCGGTGTCCCAGCAGATCGCCCGCCTCGAGGAGACGATCGGCGTGGCGGTGCTGGACCGCCAGCCCACCGGCGCCGTCCTGACCCCCGCCGGGCGGGTGCTCGCCGAAGCCGCCGAACACATCGAGGCCGAGCTGATCGACGCGCGCAAAGCCCTTGCGGCGCTCGCCGAAGACGTCACCGGCACGGTCGTCATCGCCGCCTTCCAGTCGGTCATCCGGACGCTGCTGATCCCGCTGCTGCGCCAGCTGCGGGAGCAGTTCCCCGCGCTGGAGGTGGTGATCCGCGAGATGGAAACCAGGAAGGCGCTGCAATCCCTGCGGTCGGGGGCGGTCGACCTGCTCATCCTCGAAGCGGAAAGCCCGGCGAGCCAGGGGAAACCGGCACGCGGCACCCGGGACGTCCCGGTGCTCGAAGAGCCCTGGCTGGTCGTCCTGCCCACGGGGATGGCGGATCCGGTGAGCACGGCCGACCTGGAGCACCACACCTGGCTCGGCGTCGACTCCGAGACCGCGGCCCACGCGGCCACCGAACGCACCCGCGGCGGGACGCCCGCGCCCGGGCACAGCTACTACGACTACAACGTCGCGCTGTCGATGGTCGCGGGCGGCCTGGGCATCGCGCTCGTGCCCGCGCTCGCGGTGCGCGAAGCCGTGCCCGACGGCGTGAAGGCGGTGTCCCTGCCCGGCCTCGGGACGCGCACCCTCGTCGCCCGCCACCGCACCACCCGCTCCGAGCCGCGCAAGGAGGTGGTGACCGTCCTCGACGCGATCGTCACCCTCGCCGCCGGCCTCGACGTGGCGCTGCCGTGGACCGTGGAGCCGCCGCACGGCGGCTGAATACATCGGCCCCGACTGTTGCTTGTTCTGCTATGTGGAAGTTAACCTCCGCAGAACGAAACTGCGGGAGGTTCGATGGCGAAGGGTGACGCGGCGAGCAGGCCCGAGGACGAACGGCTCGGGATCGGCAAGAGCCTCGCCTACGGCGTCCAGCACGTCTTGACGATGTACGGCGGGATCATCGCGCCGCCGCTGATCATCGGGGGCGCCGCGGGCGTCTCACCTGCGGAAATCGGCCTGCTCGTGGCGTCGTGCCTGTTCATCGGCGGGCTGGCGACCATCCTGCAGTCCTACGGCGTGCCCTTCTTCGGCTCCAAGCTGCCGCTGGTGCAGGGCACCTCCTTCGCCGGCGTGGCGACGATGACCGCGATCGTGGCCGACGGCGGGCTCCCGGCCGTGTTCGGCTCGGTGATCGCGTCGGCGGTGCTCGGCCTGCTCATCACGCCGCTGTTCTCCCGGCTCGTGAAGTACTTCCCGCCGGTCGTCACCGGGACGGTGATCACGGTGATCGGGCTCAGCCTGATGCCGGTCGCGGCCAAGTGGGCGATGGGCAACGACGCGAAGGCCGCCGGCTTCGGCTCGGTCTCGAACATCGGGCTGGCCGCGCTGACGCTGGCGATCGTGCTGCTGCTGAGCAAGGTCGCCGTGCCGGCGATTTCCCGGCTCTCGATCCTGCTGTCGATCGTGGTGGGCACCGTGCTGGCCGCGGTGCTCGGCAAGGCCGACTTCTCGCAGGTGGGGAACGGTCCGATCTTCGCGGTGCCGACCCCGTTCGGCTTCGGCGCGCCGACGTTCGACGTCGCCGCGATCGTGTCGATGTTCATCGTCATCCTGGTGACCCTCACCGAGACCACGGCCGACATCCTCGCGGTGGGCGAGATCGTCGACACGCGGGTCGGCAAGCGCCGGATCGGCGACGGCCTGCGGGCCGACATGGCGTCCTCGGCGATCGCGCCGATCTTCAACGGCTTCATCCAGAGCGCCTTCGCCCAGAACGTCGGCCTCGTCGCGATCACCGGGGTCCGGAGCCGGTTCGTGGTGACCGCCGGCGGCGGGGTCCTGGTGGTCCTCGGCATGCTCCCGGTGCTGGGCCGGGTGGTCGCGGCCATCCCGTACCCGGTCCTCGGCGGCGCCGGTCTCGTGCTGTTCGGCACGGTCGCGGCGTCCGGCATCAAGACGCTGTCCAAAGTGGACTACAACGGCAACCTCAACCTGGTGATCGTCGCGGCTTCCGTCGGCCTGGGCATGGTCCCGATCGCGGTGCCGGGCTTCTACGACGAGTTCCCCGCGTGGGTCGGCACGATCTTCCACTCGGGGATCAGCGCCGCCGCGCTCCTGGCCGTCGTGCTGAACCTGGTGTTCAACCACCTGAAACCGGGCAAGGCGGGCAGTGAGCCGTCGGTGTTCGCGACGGCGACCCGGGTGATCGACTACTCCGACCTGAAGGTGCTTTCCCGGCTGGAGAACGGTGACCAGGTCGTCGACGGCAAGATCGTGGACGCCGAGGGCCGACCGGTTCCGGTGCGCGACGCGGACGGGCAGCCGGTGTCCTACCGGATCGGCTCGGAGCCGGAGACGCACTGAGCGGCGTCACCCCTCGGGTGCGGGCAGCGCGCGGCGGTTCAGCTTCCCGTTGGGCAGCAACGGCATCCGGTCGAGGACGAGCACCCGATGCGGAACCAGGTGCGCGGGCAACCGCCCGGCGAGCGCGGACCGCAGGTGGCCCGTGTCGGCGGGGCCCACGACGTAGCCGATGACCCGATCGTCGCGCAGCGCGGCGGCGGCGCGGACGACTCCCGGCTCCCGCAGCAGCGCGTCCTCGATCGTGCCCAGTTCCACCATCTGGTCGCTGCTGCGGCCGAGATAGTCGAGGTTGCCGTCGGCGCGGGTCCGCACGACGTCGCCGGTGCGGTACATCCGCGCCCCCGCGACGAACGGGTCGGCGACGAACAGCGACGCGGTCAGCGCGGGCCGGTCGCGGTACCCGCGGGTCACGCCCGCGCCGCCGATGTAGAGCTCGCCGATCCCACCCGGCTCGACGGGTCGGAGCCGGTCGTCGAGAACGTAGGCGTGGACGCGGGGTATCGGCGAGCCGAGCGGCACGATCGCGGTGTCCCCGAGCACGTCGACGTCCGGGCGCAGCAGGAGGGAGTCCACGGTGGTTTCGGTGAGGCCGTAGGCGTTGAGCACCACCGAGCCCGGCCGCAGCCGCCCGGCGAGCTCGCGGAAGTCGGCCGCGGGCCACCCCTCCGAGCCGACCGACATCAGCCGCATGACGGGCAGCTCCCCCGCGCGGCCGAGGGCTTTCGCCTGGGCGGGGACGAGTTCGGTCGCGTCGCCGCCGTGACGGCGGAACTCGGCGAGCAGTTCGGACGGCCGGGCCACGGCCTCACGGGTCGCGATGATCATCGTCCCGCCCGCGAACACCGAGCGCAGCAGGTCGGCGAAGAAGAGGTCGACCCCGATCCCGATGACGGTGACGAAGGTCAGCGGTTCCGCGCGCAGCCGGAACAGCTCGTCCCACGCCGCGAAGACGTGCGCGAGGTGGCGGTGCTCGACGCTCACCGGCTTGGGTTTCCCCGACGAGCCCGAGGTGTACATGACGTAGGCGAGGTTTTCGGGCCGGAGCTCGACGTCCGGGGCGTGGCCGGGTTGTCCGGCCACGGCGTCGCCGAGCTGCACGTCGCCGGTGATCTCCGTCGTGTTGGTGAGCACGAGCGAGACGCCGGCGTCTTCGCCCATCCACGCCACGAGGTCGGAGGGGTACACGGGATCGAGCGGCAGGCAGGCCGCACCCGACTTGAGGACGCCGAGCGCGCCGACCGCCATCTCGAACCCGCGGTCCATCCGCAAACCCACCAGGTCTTCGGGCCCCAGGCCCCGCCCGGCGACGTACTGGGCGACCCGGTTGGCCTCGCGATCGAGCTGCGCGAAGGACAGGCGCTCGCCCGCGTAGACGAGAGCGGTGGCATTAGGGGTCTCGGCGACCCGGGCCGCGAAGAGGTCGAGCAGGCGTTCCATGTGTCCCCCCAGACGGTCTCGTTCCCATGGTGCACGACCGGCCGCGCTCCCGCAGCGCCGGCGGCGGTTGCGCCGTCCGGTGTCGCTGTCTAACGTCGGTCGGGCAGCCTGGGATCAGGGGGAGAATGTGCGCATCGCCGTGGCGGGAGCGGACGAGCTGGCCGGCCCGCACGTCACCGAGGCGGCTCGTGCCCGCGGCCACACGGTGGTGCCGCTGGCCGGCCTCGCGGACGAAACCGGGTTGAGAGCCGCGCTGGAGGGTGTCGACGTCGTGGTCGACGTCAGCAATTCCACGTCCCTGGACGAAGAATCGGCCCGGCGGTTCTTCACCAGTGCCGCGACCACCCTGCAGCGCGTCGGCGCCGAGCGGGGGGTGCGGCACATCGTGACGCTGTCGGTCGTGGGCATCGACGACACGGGCTTCGGCTATTTCCGCGCCAAGGTGGACCACGAGCGCGCGGCGAGCGCGGGGCAAGTCCCGGCCACAATCGTGCGGGCGACGCATTTCCACGAGTTCCCGGGTCAGCTGGTGGGCCGGACCCGCGAGGACGACCACGCGACGGTGTTCGACCTGCGCGTGCAGACGGTGGCCGCGACAACGGTTGCCGCGGCGCTCGTCGAGGTCGCCGAGGGTCCCGCGCAGGGCCGTACACCGGATATCGCGGGCCCGGAGCCGGCCGAAGTGCTCGACCTGGCCCGGGCGTTCGTCGACCACTTCGACCTGCGGCTGGAGTTGCGCGCCGACCGGCACACGGTGACGGGCATCGCCGAAGACGGCCTCCTGCCGGGGCCGGGCGCGACCATCCTCGGGCCGAGTTATGCGGAGTGGCTCCACAGCCCCGAGGCCGCCGCGCTCGTCGCCGACAGCTGAGCTCACCCGTCGAAACGGAAATACACCGTGCGGTGGTAGTCCCCCGTCGCGGTGTTCGGGCGGCTCTCCGGGCCCAGCGACGCGACTCCGTGGAACTTGTTGCCGATCGGCGCGATGCCGTCCAGCAGCGAGATGTTGCCGCCCGGGTAGGTGACCACCGCGTTCTGCGGGTCCGGTCCCACCGCCGGGGTGAACAACCTCAAGAACAAACCCTCCTCCGCCGCCACCACCGTGACCGCGCCCTCGGTTGTTTCCAGCACCGCCCAGCAGGTTCGCGCGTGGTAGCCCTTGAACTCCGGGTACGCGAACCCGCTCGCCCCGGTCGCCGTGTCGTTGTACGGCTTGGTCCAGACGTCGGGCGTCACCCCGCGCAGCCGGTTCTTGTACACGCGGTACGGCCCGTCCCCCAGCCACGTCAGACCCCGGACGCGTCCCTCCGGGTAGTCGAAGTTCACGCCGAGGTGGTCGTGGTCGCCGGTCGCGTGGTAGCGGTACTCCAGCCGCAGCCAGCCGTTCGCGTCCAGGCGCCAGCGCACGGACGTCAGGTCGCCGCTGTAGTCGCACTGCACCACCCAGCCGGTGCCGTCGCGGAAGTGGCTGAACGCGGTGAGCGTCGCCGCGCCGCCGGCCGGCGCCGGGCCGTTGGCCAGCGACACCGGCGTACTGCCCCGGCGCACGCCGGTCAGCCGGCCGTCGGCTTTGGCGATCGTGACCCGCGTGGCGCCGGCGACGAGCACCACCTCGGTGGCCGTCTCGGTCGCGGTGACGCTGCCCGTGGTCGCCGGCTTCACCAGGCGCGCGGCGAAGTCCGGGGCCTTGCGGATGCGCCACGTCCACCCGGCGATCTCCCGGCCGGCCGGGTCGGTCACGCTCAGCCGCAACGCGTCGGCCGCTGTCCAGTCGGCGGGCAGGCCGAGCGTGACCGCGCCGGTGGCTCCCGGGGCGATGTCCGGTGCGCCGGCCTGGCCCTGGGACAGCACCTCGGTCTTCCCACCGGGTAACGGGAACGCCAGCAGCTGCCAGCTGAACCGGCACGTCCGCAGGTTCGTGAAGTCGTACCGGTTGAGGAGTTTCACGGTCTTGTCGAACGACGCCGGGAAAACCGAGTCGTAGTAAGCGGGGTTGGCCGGCTGGACCGGCGACCAGATGTCCTTGATCGTGAAGAAGCTGCCTTCCTTCTCCCGGTACGGCCCGAGGATCCCGTCCGGCGCCCGGCTGCCGTGGGTGTCGAGGACCCCGTCGCGCGCGACGCTTTCGTCGACCAGCGCCCAGATGAACCCGCCCGCCGACCGCTGCGAACCGCCCATCAGCTTCCAGTAGTCGTTCAGCCCGGCCCCGGCGCCGCCGTCGTAGAGCCCGTGCAGGAACTCGGTGGGCATGAAGATCGTGGTGCCCGCGACCTTGCTCGCGGTGCTGCTGTAGGTCTGGTAGTGACTCGTGTCGACGCCGCTGAACGTCGTCCACGGGTGCAGCACCGCCCGCCGCTGCGGGTCGTACTGCCCGAAGTCGTCGTCCAGCGCGGTGTTCCAGCCGCCCTCGTTCCCGTTGTCCCAGAACAGGATCGACGGGTGGTTGACATCGCGCTCCACCAGGGCCTTGACCAGCGGGGCGCCGACACCTTCGTCGTACCGGCGCTGCCAGCCGGTCAGCTCGTCCAGGACGTAGAGCCCGAGCTCGTCGCAGAGGTCGAGGAAGTACGCGTCCGGCGGGTAGTGCGACATCCGGACGGCGTTCATGTTCATGTCCTTCATCAGCCCGATGTCCAGCCGGGCGAGCCGCGGGCTCGACGCCCGGCCGAGCGTCGGCCAGAACGTGTGCCGGTTCGCTCCTTTGAGGACGATCCGCTTCCCGTTGACGTAGACGCCGTCACCGGTCCGGACTTCGACCGTGCGGAAACCGAAACGCTCGACAGTGCTGTGCCACGAAACGCCACCGGAACTCGCGAGCGCCAGCTCGACCTGGTGGAGGTTCGGCGTCTCGGCCGTCCACAAAGGAGGCTGAGCCGCGGTGGTCGTCAGCGTCGCGCCGGTCGCGCCGCTCGCCACGGCGACCGAAAAGGTCCCGCCGACGGCCGTGCCGTCGAGGCGGCGCAGCTGCGCGGTCAGCCGGGCCGCCGCGGTCACGCCCGCGAGCGTGACCTGAGCGGCGAAAGTCCCGTCGGCGCGGGCGTCGATCGCGACGCGGTCGATCCGGGCGGCCGGGTACGCCACCAGCGACACCGGCCGGAAGATCCCGCCGAAGTTCCAGAAGTCGCCGCGGCGCTCGGCGTCGTTCACGGAGTTGTCGGCCGATTCCTTGCTGACGGTCACTTCGAGCAGGTTCGGCTCGCCGAGGCGCAGCAACGCCGTCACGTCGTGGCGGAAGCGGTAGAAGCCGCCCTGGTGCACCGGTCCGGCCGAGACGCCGTTGACCCGCACGTCGGCGTCGGTCATGGCGGCCTCGAACACCAGGAAGATCCGGCGGCCGGCCCAGGACGCCGGTGGCGTGAACGAATGCCGGTAGTCGCCCTTCTCCGCCGGGACGAGATCCCCGCCGTAGTGGTAGCTGCCGAACCCGTGGCACTCCCAGTTGGACGGCGTCGGGATCGTGGCCCACTCCCCCGCGCGGCGGCCGGCCGTGACCCGGAAGTCCCAGTCGACGGTGTGGTCGGCGTCGGCGCCGGTGAGCAGCATCGTCTCGGTCACCGGCGGAGCTCCGGCCGCCGAAGCGGCCGCCGGCAGTCCCGCGGCGGCGAACCCGGCCGCACCGATCGCGAGCGCGTGCCGTCGGGTGAGTTCCACCGGGCCTCCCCAAGATCCGATCTGATATATGACACACCGTACAACGGGAGCCGCTCACGGGGCGGACAAGCAACCGGACAAGTCTTGACGTACCGGTCGCCAGGCGACGAAATAGGAGCATGCCCTCCTCCAACGTCCGCCGGCGACTGCGCCTCGCCGTCCTGACCGCGGTGCTCGCCGCCGCCGCGCTCGTCACGCCCGCGGCGGCGACCGCCGCCACCGGTTCGACCGTGGTCGGCGTGGCTTCCGGGCGGTGCCTGGACGTCGTCGGCAACAGCACCGCGGCGAAGACGCGCGTCAACATCTACGACTGCGTCGGGCAGGCCAACCAGGCGTGGACGTTCACGGCGGCCGGCGAGCTGCGGGTGTACGACGGCGCGATGTGCCTCGACGTCGCCGGCGCGAGCACGTCTTCCCCGGCCGACGCGCAGATCTACCCGTGCAACGGCGGCGCCAACCAGAAGTGGCGGATCAACGCCGACGGCACCATCACCGGCGTGCAGTCGGGACTCTGCCTAGACGTCACCGGGGCGGGCACCGCGAACAGCACCCTGGTCGGCTTGTACACGTGCAACGGCGGCGCCAACCAGAAGTGGCGGACCGCCCTCGGCGACACCCAGCCGCCGAGCGTGCCGGGCAACCCCCGGGTGACCGACCTGGTCTGCGACGCCGTGACGTTCTCGTGGGACGCCGCCATCGACAACGTGGGCGTCGCGTTCTACGACGTCTACCACGACGGTCAGCTGATGAAGTCGGTGAACACGCTGTCGACCAGCCTGACCGTGGTCGGGGGCGTGACCTGGGGGTTGTACGTAAACGCGCGGGACGCGGCGGGCAACGTCTCGCAGGCCAGTGCGACGGTGCCGGTCACGCCGCCGCAGTGCCAGCCGGACACGCAGGCGCCGAGCGCGCCGGCGAACCTGACCGGCCGCGCGTCCGGCACCACGGTGACCCTGAACTGGGCCGCGGCCACGGACAACATCGGCGTCCGCGCCTACGACGTCTACCGCGGTGGCGCCAAGGTCGGCGCGGTCACCGGGACGGCCACCGCGCCGCCCGCGACCACCTTCGTCGACAGCGGGCTGGCCCCGAACACCACCTACTCGTACTACGTCGTCGCGCGGGACGCGCAGGCGAACGTGTCGCCGCCCAGCGCCGCCACGACCGTGACCACCGGCGCGGCCTGCGGCGACTCCGTGTGCGCGGTGACGCAGATCGCCACCGACACCGACATCCCGTGGGGCCTGGTGACCCTGCCGGACGGCACGATCCTCTACAGCCGGCGCGACGCCCACGACATCGTCCACCTGAACCCGGCCACCGGCACGAAGACGTCGGTGGGCACGGTTCCCGGGGTGGACAACACCGACGGCGAAGGCGGACTGCTGGGCCTTGCCATCTCGGCCGGGTTCTCCAGTGACCACTGGCTGTACGTCATGCACACCTCGCCGACCGACAACCGGATCGTGCGGATCAAGCTGGAGAACGAGCAGCTCGGCACCGAGCAGGTCCTGCTCACCGGCTTGCTGCGCAACAAGTTCCACAACGGCGGCCGGCTGCGCTTCGGCCCCGACGGCAAGCTGTACGCGAGCACCGGCGACGCCCAGAACGGTGACAACGCGCAGAACAAGGCCAGTCTCAACGGCAAGATCCTGCGCCTGAACCCGGACGGCAGCGTGCCGTCGGACAACCCGTTCGGCAACGCGGTGTGGAGCTACGGCCACCGCAACCCGCAGGGGCTGGCGTTCGACTCCCAGGGCCGGTTGTGGGAGCAGGAGTTCGGCAACGCCGTGATGGACGAGACCAACCTGATCACCAAGGGCGGCAACTACGGCTGGCCGGCGTGCGAAGGCACGTCCGGGACGTGCGGCACCGCGGGTTTCATCGCCCCGAAGCGGACGTACTCGACAGCCGACGGCTCCTGTTCCGGCATCGCCATCGTCCGCGACGTGCTCTACGTCGCCTGCGAACGCGGAACGCGGATGTACCGGGAGGTGATCAGCGGCAGCGACCTGACCGACGTCCAGGCGTACTTCAACGGCACGTACGGACGCCTGCGCACGGTGGAACCCGCCCCCGACGGCGGCCTGTGGCTGACCACGACCAACAACGGCGACAAGGACAGCATCCCCGACAACAGCAACGAAAGGATCTTCCACGTCGCGCTGGGTGGTTGACGAGGCGATCGCCGCTTCGGTCGCCGCTGATCGGTGGCGCCCCGCTGTCGTCCCGTCGGGCGGGCCGAGCCACCGCCGTAAACCGGGATGACCTTGGTCCCGTCTGGCACTAGTCTCCAGTGGACGGTGAAACAGGGGGAGTGATCGTGGCCAGCCACTTCGAGGCAATCGGGATCGGCGTCACCAGCCAGCACGAGTTCGGGGAGCGAGTGGTCTCCTTGATCAGCGCGGGCACCGCGCGGCAGATCTCGGCGAAGACGAGCGAGCACATCTGGACCGATCCCTCCGGCGCCCGGCTGGTCGCGCAGGTCCGCAACGGCGAGATCGAGTTCCTCCTGCCGAGCCTGGCCGGCACGACTCCCGCGATACCGGTGCGCGACGTCCGTCTCGTCGACGACGAAACCGCGATGCTCGACCTCCTCGACGACGTCGACCGGCAGCTGATCTGCCCCGTCGCCGTGGAACTGGAAGACCGAGCGGTCCTCGCCCACCACGGCGGGCGGCTCGAAAGCGGATCCCTGGTACTGGCGGCGCTGGCCGAAGACGTCACCGTGCACGCCGACGCCGAGGCGTACTTCGCCTCTCAAGACGACGACAAGCCGAAGTTCGGCGCCGACCACTTCATCCCCTCCGGCACCTTCGCGCTCGCAGAACCCTCGCCGGACTGGACTCCTTCAGCCCACGCGCTGTTCGCCGGCGAGGTCATCGACGTCGAGACTCCCGTGAACACCGTGACCGGTACGGCATTCCACCGGATCCGGGTCCGCACCATCGCCGCGATCGAACTCGAGGTCGCGATCGCCGCCACCGACCTCGAGCAGCCACCCGCACGCGGCAACGTCGTGAGCGGGACCTTCTTCCTGACCGGAAGACTGGGACTACAGCCCACCGATCCCGCGGAAAACCCACCGAAGCGACGGCGCTGGTTCCGGCGGTAGTTCTCACCGCGGCCACGCTCGCGTGAGGCTGTCGCGCAACCCGGTGAGCTTCCCGGGGCCCAGCCGGCTCTCGAGTTCCTGTTCCAGGTCACGGAGGATTCCCGACGCGACGTCACGACGCCGGCACCCCGCGGGCGTGAGCCCGATGAGGGTGCTGCGCGGGAACCCCGGCCCCGGCGCACTGGTCAGCAGGCCTTCGTCGACGAGCTGGGTGACCGCGCGGTGCATGGTCTGGCGGGTGACCCCGGCCCGGCGGGCGAGCTCGGCGACGTTCACCGGGGCGCCCGGGTCCAGGTGCGCGAGCACGGCCGCGTGCGCCGGGGTGATGGGGGCGACGCCCGCGGCGGCCAGGCGCTCCACCAGCTCCTCGGAGAACCACCGGACACCGCGCTGGAGGAGGGCGAGCAGGGGCAGGTCCACCTCGTCGCGACTTTCCCGGCTCATTGCTCGCGCTCCTTCTGCTCGTGGGATACGCTCCCAGTGTCAGGGTAGGTGACACAGGTGGGGGACAAGGGCATGACAGGCTATGACGTGGACGTCCTCGTCGCGGGAGCGGGCCCGGTCGGACTCACGGCGGCGCTGCAGCTGGCCCGGTGGGGTGTCCCGGTGCGCGTGGTGGACGCCGCGCCCGGTCCGGCCACGACCAGCCGCGCGCTCGGCACCCACGCCCGCAGCCTGGAGATCTACGACCAGCTCGGGATCCTCGGCGACATCGCCCCGCACGGCACGAGGGTCAACGCGTTCGTCCGTCACCAGGCCGGCCGCGCGAGCCGGGTCGACTTCGACTTCGGCGACCTGACGACCCGGTTCCCGTACATGTTCAACGTCGATCAGGTGATCACCGAGCGCGTGCTGCGCGGGCACGCCGGCTCGGCCGGGGTCGAGGTGGAGTGGAACACCGCGCTGGAATCGTTCGAGCAAGACGAAGACGTCGTCACGGCGACGGTGCGCCGCGGCGACGGGCAGGAGACGGTGCGCGCCCGCTACCTGTGGGGCTGCGACGGCGGGCACTCGACCGTCCGCAAAGCCCTGGAGCTGCCCCTGGCCGGGGAAGCCGCCCACACCTGGCTGATCGCCGACGCGATCGTGCACACCGACCTGGACCGCGACGGTGTGCACTGGCTGTTCCCGGCCGGCGGCGCGCTGATGATGTTCCCGTTCCCGGACTCCCGCAAGTGGCGGCTGCTGGACACCACCGGCGAAGGAGAGCCCGACCACCCCGAGCGGATCGCCCGGCAGTTCGGCACCAAGCTGTCCCAGGCCCTGGGGCGCGACACCGTCGTGGAGCACTCGAGCTGGGCGTCGAAGTTCACCATCCAGCAGCGCGCGGTACCCGCCATGCACTTCGGGCGGTGCTTCGTCTCCGGCGACGCCGCCCACGTCCACTCCCCCGCGTCCGGGCAAGGCCTCAACACCGGCATCCAGGACGCGTACAACCTGGCGTGGAAGCTGGCCATGGTCGTCCGCGGTCACGCCGATCCCGTGCTGCTCGACACCTACGACGCCGAGCGCGTTCCCATCGGCCAGGCGCTGCTCGCCTCCACCGGCGAGGTCATGAACACGGCCATGGTCGACACCGGCGCCGCGGACACCCGGGACTCCGATCACGGCTTCATGCGCCAGCTCATCCGGAGCATGTCGGGGTTGGGCATCGCCTACCCCGACAGCCCGCTCACGGTGCCCGGCCAGGAGCCGGAGGAGGGTCCCCGGCCCGGCCGGCGACTCACCGAGATCTCCGCGGCCGATGCGCAATCACCCGGGTGGACCGCACTGCGCGCGTTGCTCAGGACCCCGGCCTGGCACCTGCTCGTCCTCGCCGGCGGCACCCACCCGGCCGGCCGGGCGCTGCCGGCGTGGGTGGAGACGATCACGATCAGCCGGTGCCGGCCGGACCAGGGCGTGTGGGACCCCGACGGGCGGGTCCAGGACACGCTGGCCCTGACCGAGGGGCAGTGGATCCTCGTCCGTCCCGACGGCTACCTCAGCGCGCGAGGCACCGGAAGCACCAGTCTGCGCGCCGCCCTGACCGGGCTGCCCACGCGGACAGAACAGGAGACATCGTGACCGACACCGTCGACCGCCTCGGCAACTGGGGCCGGTGGGGTCCCGACGACGAGCGCGGCACCCTGAACCTGATCACCGACGAGACCTGCGCGCGGGCTCTGGCGGAGGCCCGTACCGGGCGGTGCGTGTCGCTGGCCAAGCCCATCGAACCGGCGTCGATGATGGGCGGGCCGTTCGCCCCACCCGGCCCGCCGTCCCCGCCGGTGCAGCAGGCCATGCTCTACACCGGTACCCCGCCGATGGGCCTGGCCGAGGTCCTGGTCGTCACCCCGCACAACCCCGGGCTGACCCACCTGGACGCGCTCGTGCACATCCCGGTCGACGGGCACGTCTACCCCGGGCGCCCCCTGGCCGAAGCCGTCACCCCGACCGGCGTGCGGCACGGGTCGACGACCGCCTTCGCCGACGGCGTGCTCACCCGGGGCGTCCTGCTCGATCTCGCTCCCGGGGACCGGCTGCCGCCGGCGTACCCGGTCACCGGCGCCGACCTCGACGCCGCGGAACAACGCAGCGGGCACCGCCTCGAGCCCGGAGACGCCTTGGTGGTGCGCGGCGGCTGGAACTTCTCCCGCGACCCGGCGAACCCCATGCCCGGCATGACCGTCGACGCCGTCGCCTGGATGCGGCAACGCGACATCTCCGTCTACGCCGGCGACATCGGTGACGCGCACCCATCGGTCGACCCGCAGGTCCCGCTGCCACTGCACATGATCGGGCTGGCCCGCCTCGGCATGCCGCTCATCGACGGCGCCGAAGTCGAGGAACTGGCGGAGGTCTGCGCGGAGCTCGGCCGGTACGCGTTCCTGCTTTCCATCGCACCGCCCCGGCTGCGCGGGGCCACCGGCGTGCCGGTGAACCCCCAGGCGATCTTCTGACGTCGGCGGTGTCAGCCCGTCGGCGCGCAGCGTTGAGTTTTTCACCGACGTCGAAGGCGGCTCAGTCGGCGATCAGGCCGCCGGTGAGGTTGGCGATCGCCCCGGTCATCCCCCGCGCCCGGTCCGACGCGACGAACGTGGCCACGTCGGCGATCTCCGCGACGGTCGGCAACTGCTTGCGCAGCGTGAGATCCGCCATCCGGGCCTGGAACGCGTCCCGGCTGATGCCGCGGGCGTCGGCGTGCAGGCCGTACACCTCCGCGATCTGCGGGGTGTCCGCCATGCCCGCCGCGTTCAGGCACACCACCCGGACGCCGTGCGGACCGGCCTCGGCGGCGAGACCGCGGGAAAGCGCTTCCACCGCCGCCCAGGCCGGGGCCATGCCGCCCATCAGCGGCACGGCCGTGCGCGACGGGCTGGCCGTGATCGTCAGGATCACGCCCGAGCCCTGCGCTGTCATGCGCCGCGCGGCGGCCCGGGTGGTGAGGAAGTTCGCCCGCGTATAGGTGGCGATGGGCAGGTCGAACCCCGCGGGCGGCAGGTCGACGAGCCGGGAGCCCTGGATCCCGGTCTGCGGCAGGCTGACCGCGGTGAAGGAGACGTCCAGCGACCCGGCGGTCCGGCTGACCGCGTCGGCGTGGGCTTCGACGGCGTCTTCGTCCAGCGCGTCGAGCGTGGCAACCTCGGCGACGCCGCCCGCGGCCCGGATCTTTCCGGCCACCGCCTCCAGCGCCGAGCCGGTGCGCCCGGCGAGGAACACGCGCGCGCCCTCCGCGGCGAAGGCCCGCGCGACCGCGGCACCGACGGCTCCGCCGGCCCCGTGGACGACGGCGTTCTTGTTTTCGAGCAGCATTTTTCCAGCTCCTAACATGGGGAGATCAGTCGCGGAGGGACCGCGGAAGCCCGAAGACCGTCAGCAGCGCGTTGTCGACGAAGCGGGTGATACCGGTGATCCGCGGGCCGGCGAGGGTCAGCACCAGCACGCCGTGCGCGTGCAGGATCGGCGTCCGCGGATCCCGGATGTAGCAACCGAACGCGGGCTGGCCGTTGGCCCGGGTCGGGATCAGCACGTGCTGTCGGCCGCCACTCATCGCGGCGGTGCTCAGGAGCGTCCGGACCGCCGCCGGGCCGTGGTACTCCAGCGGCAGCGGGGGCATGGTCAGCGACGCGTCCTCGGTCAGCAGCGCCACGATGGCGTCCACGTCGCCGGCTTCGAACGCGCGGCCGAACTCGGCCACGACCCGGCGTTCGGCCGGCGACTTCGGCAGCGGCGCGCTTTCCCGGCCGGCACCGGGCAATGCACGCGCGAGGGTGGCGCGAGCTCGTTTCAAGGTGCCGTTCACCGCGTTTTCGCTGGTTTCGAGGATCTTCGCGGCTTCGGCCGCGCGGAAGCCCAGCACGTCTCGCAGCACCAAGACCACCCGTTGCCGCGGCGGCAGCTCCTGCAGGGCGGTCAGGAAAGCCAGCGACACCGACTCCCGCAGCTCGTACCGCGCCTCGGGCCCCGGCACCCGGGTGGCGATCTCCTCGAGCAGCGCGTCGGGGTAGGGCTCGAGCCAGCTGGGTTCCGCTCGGCGGTGCGTCGGCTCGGGCAACGAGACCTCCGGCCGGTAGGCCACTCGGCCGGGTGCCCGGCGCGCACCGGCTCGCAGGACGTTGAGACAGCGGTTGGTCGCGATCCGGTAGAGCCACGTCCGGACCGACGCGCGCTCTTCGTAGCCACCGATGCCGCGCCACGCCGCGAGCAGCGTCTCCTGCAGGACGTCCTCGGCGTCCTGGACCGAGCCGAGGATGCGGTAGCAGTGCACTTGCAGTTCGCGCCGGTGCGGCTCGACGAGCTGCCGGAACGCCTCGCCGTCGCCGTCGCGCGCCCGCGCCGTCAGCGAGCTCCCGGCCGGGGCTTCGCTGTCTCCGCTCCTTCGCATGGCGGCTCCTTGTCTTCCGTGGTCCCGGTCGAAGGGATGGACACGGCGGGGGCCGGAAACTGGTCGGTACGGCGGCTATCCGCTCAGCGCCCCGGGCGTGTCCGTGGAACGGCTCATGCGCAGGATCAAGGCGACCGCGTCCGCCGAGTCGGCTGTCGGAGCAAGAACCTCCTGCAAGAGCAAGCCGCGTAGCGCGGCGATGGTGACGGTGGCCAAGGTTTTCGCTTCCGCGGTACCGAGCCCTTCGCGTTCCGCGAGCGAGGCCAGCACCTCGGTCAGGTCGCCTAGCGAGTCGATGAACTCGCGGAAGTCCTCCGGCCGGTACGCGGCCAGTCCTACGACGTGGAAGAAGCCGCGGACCCGCGACAGCTGCCCCGGGCTCGTGTAGGCCCGCCAGATCGCCACGACGAGGTCGTCGAACGTGCCCTGCCGGGCGGCCTTGAGCAGTGCCGCGTTGTCACGAGCTCGCTGTGCCTTGAGCATGGCCGCCAAGACGCCCGGGAGCGACCCGAAGTGGTAGCGCAAGAGGGCGTGGCTGGTCTCGGCCCGGGCGGCGATCTCACGCAGCGACACCTCCGGCGAAGGAAGGCCATCGCCGAAGGCGTCGAGGAGGTGGGCCAGGAGACGTTCGCGTGCGTCGCCGGTGCGTTCCGCGCTTGACAGGATCACGCCCACAGTTTATCCATTGGAAAAGAGTCTGGCGACCCCGGCCGGCCGAATCGTGAAGGACCTCCGATGAGCACCATGTGGCAGGGCTGCCTCGCCGACACCGACTACTTCGAGCTGCGCTCCGCCGGCGGACACGACTACGGCGTCTGGGTCACCACGCCACCGGGCTACGACCCCGCCACGACGCAGGCGCCTGCCGTGTACGTGCTCGACGGCAACTGGGCCGTGGGCATGACGGCTCCGCTGATCGTCACCCAGAAAGACCCGATGCAGCAGATCCGGCCGTACATCCAGGTCAGCGTCGGCTACGCGGGCGAGGACGCGCAGCACTGGGCGCGGCTGCGCAACCGGGACCTGGTGCCGCCCGGCGAGCCCATCGCCCCGGAGTTCGTCGACGCGGTGGAGACGGGAATCCGAACGGGCGCGATGACCCGCGAGGAAGCCGACGCCTACCTCGCCGAACTGAAGGAAACCCACGCCGACGCGTTCCTGAGCTTCCTCACCACGGAACTGCACCCGCGGATCGAACGGGACTACGGCACCGCCGCGAGCGGTCACGGCCTCTTCGGCTACTCCTACGGCGGGCTCTTCAGCCTCTACACCTGGCTCAGCGGCACCACGCTCTTCGAGAGCATCGGAGCGGGCAGCCCCGGTGTCGTCGGCGAAGACAGCCAGGTCTTCAAGCGGCTCGAGGAAATCGGCGACGACCTGCCGGCCGCCAAGCTCCACCTGACCATCAACGATCAAGAGCTCCTCGGAGACCTGGCCGTGTACCAGAACCTCACGAAGAACGCGGCCACGGTCCTGCACCGCCTGACCGCCCGCGGCGGAGCCGTCACCAGCGCGGTCCTGCGCGAAACGCACGTGACCGGCCTGCAGTCCTCGTTCCTCAGCTACCTCAGGACCTGCCGCGCCCGGTGAGCACCCGGGCGCCGGAGACGGTCGTGGTCAGCCGGATCACCGAGCCGCCAACACCTCCGGGAAGCCGAACGTCGAGACCAGCGCCGGGTCGTGGAACTCGACCACGCGGGAGACACCGGTGGCCGTCGCGGTCAGCACCACGATGCCGTGCGCGCGGTAGGTGCCGCCGGTGTCCCGGTGGTACACGGCGGCCGCCGGCTGGTCGTTGGCGGTCGTCGCGGTCATCCGCCAGTCGCCCGGTGCGCCCAGCACGAAGGCCGCCAGCACGTGGAGGCAGTTCACCCGGCCGGAATACCACTGCCGGAACGGCGTCGCCTCCAACGTGGCGTCCGTGCGCAGCACCCGTTCCAGCAGACCGGCGTCGGAGCGTTCGAACGCGGCGATGTAGCCCTCGAGCAACGCCCGCGCCCGCTGGTCGGCCGGTTCGAGCAGGTCCTCGGGCGGTGCCTCGAGGTCGTCCAGCCGGGCCCGCGCGCGCTGCAGGCCGCTCTTCACCGCCGCCGTGGTGGTGCCGAGGATCCGTGCCGTTTCGGGTGCGGTGAACGCCAGCACCTCCCGCAGGATCAGGATCGCGCGCTGCCGCGCCGGCAGGTGCTGCAAGCTGACGACGAGCGCCAGCCGGAGGGACTCACGCGCCACCACGACCGCCGCCGGATCGGCCACCCAGCGGTCCGGCAACGGTTCCAGCCAGGACACCTCACCCGGCGCGACCTGGGCCGGCGGCCGATCCGGTTCGTCGTGGGGACCGGTCAGCCCCGAGGGCAGCACCCGGTTCCGGCGCGGCTGCAACGCGGTCAGGCAGACGTTGGTGGCGATCGCATACAGCCACGAACGGATCGACGAACGGCCCTCGAAGCCGGCGTAGGCCCGCCACGCCCGGAGGTAGGTCTCCTGCACCAGGTCTTCGGCGTCGTGCGCCGAGCCGGCCATGCGGTAGCAGTGCGCCAGCAGCTCACGGCGGAATCCGCCGGTCTCGGCGGCGAACCGGTCGCGGTCCGCCGTCTCCCGTGCGGTCGCCTCCGCAGCCTGCCCGTTCACCATGTGTCGCTCCTCGTCCCGGCCGGTCGACATTGTCGCCCGGTACGACCGGCTGCCCGCGGGAAAGGAATCGAACCGCAGGTCAGCGGGGCCGCAACGCCAGCTTGCCGACGGTCGCCCGGCCGGCCAGGTCCGCGAGGACCTCCGGGCCCTCGGCCAGGTCGTGGATGACGGGGTCGGCGGGGCGGACCACCCCGGCGGCGACGAGAGCGGCCAGCTCGCCCGCGACCTCGCCGAAGATCCCCGGCGCGGCCCGGATCAGCGTGCCGAGGTTGAGGCCGATGACCTGCACCGGGTACCGGTAGACCAGCTCCCAGTTGGTGAGCGCGGCTTCGCCGCCCGCCAGGCCGTAGACGACGACCCGGCCGGTGACCGGCTTGGCCGCGGCCAGGCTCGCGGCGAAGGTGCCGCCACCCGCCGACTCCAGCACCAGGTCGGCGCCGCCGGTCAGGCGCCGGAGTTCGGCGGCGAGGTCGTCCGCACGGGAGTCCAGGACGTGGTCGGCTCCCCGCGCGCGCACGGTCTCGTGCTTGCCCGCCGAGGCGGTCCCGACGACGGTCGCGCCGTAGTGCTTGGCCAGGGTCACGGCGGCCTGGCCGGTAGCGCCCGCGGCGGCGTGGACCACCACGGTGTCGCCGGCCGTGACCCGGCCGAGCGGCTTGAGCGCGGCGAGCGCGGCCGGCCAGTTCACGACGAGGCCCAGCGCCTGCTCCGCGCTCCAGCCGGCCGGCACCGGCAGCGCCGCCGCGGCGGGCAGGACCACGTACTCGGCGAAAGCCCCGTCCCCCACGCCGACGACGCGCGTCCCCGGTCGCGGGCCGGTCACCGCCTCCCCCACCGCCACGACCTCGCCCGCCGCTTCGAACCCGGCCACGTACGGTGGCCGCGGACCGTCCCGGAACGTGCCCCAGGCCCGGGAGAGGTCGGCGAAGTTGACCCCCGCGGCGGCGACCCGGACCAGCACCTCGCCCCGGCCGGGGACCGGCACCGGCGCGTCGGTGATCAACCGCAGGTCTTGTGGCCCGCCCAGGGAGGTCTGCTGCAGGGCGCGCATGGTGGTGGGAACGCTCACGGCTACCGTCTCCTTCTCGGACAGCCGCTCCGCAGAGCCATCCGGTCGACAGGAAGACTTCGGTGGCTTCGAAAGGGAATCGGCCGCGGGAGCAAAAGCGCGTCCCCGTTAAGATGACCGGCTATGCGCGAAGGTTTCCAGGACGATCTGCACCGCCTCACCACCCGGCTCGCCGACATGTGCGACGCGGCCGCCGTCGCCGTCCGGGATGCCACCAGTGCCCTGATCGACGCCGATCTCGTGCTCGCCCAGCAGGTCATCGCCGCCGACGACGACCTCGACGCGCAGCGGGCTCAGTGTGAAGAAGACGCCTACGCCCTGCTGGCCTTGCAGGCGCCCGTGGCCGGTGACCTGCGCCGGGTCCTCGCCGTCGTCTACTGCGCCGAGAAGATCGAACGCATGGGGGACCTGGCCGCGCACATCGCCGACACTGCCCGCTTCGCCCACCCCGCCCCCGCCGTCCCGGCCGGAATCGCGCCAACGTTCGAGCGGATGGGCCGGCTGGACGCCGAAATCGCCGAACGGGTCGCCACCCAGATCCGGACCGGAACCGACGGCTTCCACGAACTCCGCCAAGCCGACGAGGCCGTCGACACCCTGCACGCCGACCTCCTCGCCGACATCACCGGCCGGAACTGGGAACACGACCAGCGAGCCGCCGTCACCGCCGCGTTGACCACCCGCTTCTACGAACGCTTCGCCGACCAAGCCGTTTCGGTCGCCAAACGCCTCGAGTTCGCCAACACCGGCGACCTCCCGCAGTAGGGATCACCACCGGCCGGGCTCAGGGCCGGCGGCACGGCTCCTGGTGCTCGAGGTCGCACCGGACCCGCGCCCACACCGTCTTGCTGTTGGCGGGCAGGTCGTCCCGCGAACCCCAAGCGGCGGAAAGGGTGTCCACGAGGAACAGGCCGCGGCCGCCGAACGTGGTCGGTTCGGGCGTTCGCATCCGGGGTGGGACGACGGAGTTGTCCTCCACGTCGATCCGCACCTCGCACGGCGCCGCCAGGCGCGTCAGCAGCAACGTGCGCGCGCCGCCGCCGTGCTGGTAGGCGTTCTGCGCGATCTCGGTCAGCACGAGCAACACGTCTTCGCGGTGCGGGGCACCGAGGTCGCCGAGGATCCCGGCGGCCCACCCGCGGATGGCGGCGAGGTGCGTGGAGTCCGTGCCGTGCAGGTCGAAGGACAGCGGTGAGCCGCCGTTGCCGGGATTCAACGCGCCTCCGATCGGTCGGTTGCTGGAGTCATCGGCTCATTCGGGGCGCAGGTCCCCGTCGAGTTCGGACGCGACGGTGAAGAGCTCGTCCAGCCCGGTGATGCGCAGGGCGCGCTTGACCGCGTGCGTGGCGGCCACGACCGTGAAGGCGGCGCCGCGTTCCCGCGTCCGGCTGTGCAGGCGGGCGAGCATGGTCAACCCGGCGGAATCGATGAACCCGACTCCGGTCAGGTCGACGACGAGCCCCGCGACCGCCGGATCCACGAACTCGGGTCCGGCCGCCCGCCCCAGTTCGGGTGCCGTGGCCGCGTCGACCTCGCCGGCGACCTCGATCACGTGGGTCGTTCCCACGCACCGGTGCGAGATGCGCAGAAGCGGCGAACCGGCTCGGGTCGCGTCGTCCATGGGCAGCTCGTCCTCTCACCGGTCACCCGGACGCTCGCCGGTCGGCCCCAGATTACGGGGCGCGGCGAACGCGGTCGATCGAGGACCGCGCGACCGGACGACCCCCGCGGCCAGGCTAAGGTTCGCGGACGTACCGGGAAGGCGAGGAGGCTCTGGATGACTGCCGGTCACGAGGGGGCGCACGGACTGTCGGAGCTGCTGCGCACACACGCCGACAGCCTGATCGACCGCTGGGTCGAGCTGGCGGGCGCCGGTCTGCGCGGCCGCATGACGACGCCGGAGCTGCAGCGCGACCTGGGTGAGCTGTTCAGCACGTTGCTGCCGATCGCGGCCGGCTCCGCCGCCGGCCTCGACACCGGCGGGCACGGCGAGATCAAGGCCCTGCTGGCCGACCTGTCCCGGAACCGGGCGCGACAGGGCTTCAGCCCCGCCGAGACGGCCTCGAGCGTGTTCGCGCTGAAGCAGGCGGTCACCGAGCTCACCGAAGGCAACGACGACGCCGCCCTCTTCCGGGAGCTGCTGACCTTCTCCGGGCTGCTGGACGCCTTGGGGCTGTGGACGTTCGAGACCTACGCGGCCGCTCGCGAGGAGATCATCAAGGAGCAGTCCGAGCAGCTGCTCGAGCTGACGACCCCGGTGGTCAAGATCTGGGAAGGCGTGCTCGCCGTCCCCCTGGTCGGCACGCTCGACTCGGCCCGGACCCAGGTCGTGATGGAGAAGCTGCTGGAAGCGCTGGTCGAGACCAGCTCCCAGCACGCGATCATCGACATCACCGGCGTCCTCGCCGTCGACACCCAGGTGGCGCAGCACCTGCTCAAGACCGTGGTCGCGGCGCGGCTGATGGGCGCGGAGTGCACCATCTCGGGCATCCGCCCGCAGATCGCGCAGACGATCGTCGCCCTCGGCATCGAGTTCGGCGACATCACGACCAAGGCCACGCTGGCCGACGCCCTGCGGCACGCCCTCCGGTACGAGGGCGTCGAGCTGGTGCAGGGCGAAAAGAGGCCCGTCTGATGGAGCGGATCCCGATCCTCAAGATCGGTGACGTCCTGCTGGTGTCCATCCAGGTCGACCTGGAGGACCACAGCGTCCTCGCGCTGCAGGAGGACCTCGCGGAGAAGATCAGCGCGACCGGCGCGTCCGGCGTGGTGATCGACATTTCGGCCGTCGAGATCGTCGACTCCTTCATCGGCCGGATGTTCGCGACGATCGCCTCGCTGTCGCGGCTGTTCGACGCGGACACCGTCGTGGTCGGCATGCGGCCCGCGGTCGCGATCACGCTGGTCGAGCTGGGCCTGACGCTCGGCGACGTGCGCACGGCGCTGAACCTGGAGCGCGGCATGGAGATCCTCGAGGGGCTCACGGCCACCAGGAGGGGCACGCCGGGCGCGAACGGTGTCCCCGGTCTGGCGCGCAGATGACCTCGGCCGGCGTGGTGGAAGAGATCCCCATCGTCACGGACTCCGACGTCGTCCGTGTCCGCCAGGCCGTCCGGTCCCTCGCCCTGCGGGTCAAGCTCTCCCTCGTCGACCAGACCAAGCTGGTGACGGCGACCAGCGAACTCGCCCGCAACACGCTGGTCTACGGCCTGGGCGGCCTCGCCCGCCTCGAACTGGTCGAAGACGGCCGCCGCACGGGCGTCAAAGCGGTGTTCCACGACGACGGCCCCGGCATTCCCGACACCGACCTCGCCCTGGCCGACGGCTGGAGCAGCGGCAAGGGACTGGGTCTCGGCCTCAGCGGGGCACGCCGGCTGGTGGACGAGTTCGAGCTGGCCACCGAGGTGGGCCGGGGCACCGACGTCACCGTGGTCAAGTGGTCGAGATGACCGCGACGCACTGCCTGCCGGTCATCGAGGACGTCACCTGGGTCGGCGTCGACGACCCCACCGCCGCCGGCCGGGCGCGCCGCGTCGCCACCGGCCTCGCCGACCGGCTGGGTTTCCCGGAGAACCGGATCGCCGAAGTCGGCATCGTGGTCACCGAGCTCGCCACGAACCTCGACCGCCACGCCGAGCAGGGCACGCTGGTCATCCGGTCGGTCCGCGGGACCACCCAGGCGGCCGTCGAAGTCGTCGCCGTCGACCGCGGTCCCGGTATCGCCGACGTCGCCTCGGCGTTCGAGGACGGCCGCTCGACCGCCGGCACGCTCGGGGTCGGGCTCGGCGCGGTGCGCCGGCTCTCGAACGCGATGACCGCGTTTTCCGAACCCGGCCGCGGCACGATCGTCACCGCCCGGTTCCACGCCACCAAGACCGCTGCGGCCGAACTCGCCGACGACGACGCGGCCGGGCTCACCAGGCCGATCACCAGCGAAGAGGTCTGCGGTGACGCCTACGCCGTCATGCGGGCGAACGGCCGCATGCGGCTGATGATGTGCGACGGCTCCGGACACGGCCCGCTGGCCGCCAGTGCCTCCCGCGAAGCGGTGCGCGTCTTCTGCGAACGCCCCGCCGACGAGCCGCCCGAACGGGTCGTCACCGCGATCCACGCGGCGCTGCGCGGCAGCCGGGGTGGCGCCGTCGCCGTCGCGGACCTCTCCCCGGGCGAAGGCCGCGTCCGCTTCGCCGGCCTGGGCAACATCGCCGCCGCGGTCGTGGCCGGCGGGCAGAAGAAGGGCATGATCTCCGTGCCCGGGATCGCCGGGTTCCAGGCCCGGACCATCCGGGCGTTCGACCACGCGCTCCCGGCCGGCGCGGCGGTGGTGCTGCACAGCGACGGACTGACCGAGAAGTGGCAGCCCGACCAGTGGAACGCCCTGTTCGGCAGCAGCCCGCTCGTCATCGCCGCCGCGGTGCTGCGCGACGCCGGGGTCCGCAACGACGACGCCGGCGTCCTCGTCGGCAAACCGCGGCCATGACCCCCCGGCCCGGCGTCGACCCGCTGCTGCGGATGACGCTGTCCGACGAGCCCGCCGTGTTCGCCATGCGGCAGTACGGCCGCGAAGCCGCGAAGGCCATCGGACTGAATCCCCAGGACCAGGTCCGCGTGGCCACCGCGCTCAGCGACGTCGGCCGGGACCTCGTCCGGGCCGCGACGGGCGCGTCGGTCACCTTTGCGCTGACCCCGACGGCGACCGCCGGCCTGTCGATCGAGTTCACCTGGCGGGGAGCGCCCGCCGCCGAGGTGCTCGACGTCAGCCGCGACACCACGACCCGTTTGATGGACGAGGTCGGCACCACCCACGAAGCCGGGCGCACCTCGATCACCATGACCAAAGTGATGCCGCCGGGCTCGCCACCGATGACGGTGTCCGTCGAAACCCTGCGTTCCCGGCTCGCTCCCGGCCACGCGAGCAGCCCCCTCGACGAGCTGCGCGCGCAGAACCAGGAGCTGCTCGCCGCCCTCGGCGACAGCGAACGCAAGGAGCAGGAACTCATCCGGCTCAACGAGGAGCTCGAAGAGACCAACCAGGGCGTCCTCGCGCTCTACAAGGAACTCTCCGAAGAACTCGAAGAGACCAACCGCGGTGTCGTGGCGCTGTACGCCGAAATCAACGAGAAGACGACGCAGCTGGCCGCCGTCAACGAAGCCAAGACCCGCTTCTGGTCGAACATCAGCCACGAGCTGCGCACCCCGGTGAACTCGATCGTCGGGCTCGCCCGGATGCTGGGCGCGGACGGCGCCGACCCCCTCTCCGACGAGCAGCGCCGCCAGGTCCGGCTGGTCAACGACTCCGCCGGCACCCTGCTCGCCCTGATCAACGAGCTGCTCGACACGGCGAAGGCCGAATCGGGCCGGCTGGTGCCGCACCCGGCCCCGCTGGACGTCCGCGCGGTCCTGCTCCACCTGCGCGGGGTGCTGCGGTCCACGGTTCCGGCCGGCGTCGAGCTCGACATGGGCGAAGCCGAGGTCGACAGCCTGGTCACCGACGAGACGATGCTGGTGCGCATCCTGCGCAACCTGCTGTCCAACAGCCTCAAGTTCACCGAACGGGGGCGGGTCGGGCTGGCGGTCGGCGTCGAGGGCGAGTTCGTCCGCTTCACCGTCACCGACACCGGAATCGGCATCCCCGCCGACCAGCTCGACCGGGTCTTCGAGGAGTTCCACCAGGTCCGCAACAAGCTGCAGGCGCGGACGTCCGGCACCGGCCTCGGGCTGTCCTACGCCCGGAAGCTGGCGGAAATCCTCGGCGGTGACCTCACGCTGACCAGTGAAGAGGGCCGCGGCACCACCGTCGAGCTGCGGCTGCCTGCGCGGCCCCACGGCGGCGACCTCACCGCGCTCGGCAGCGCGCTGGTGGTCGACGACGACCCGGCCTTCCGCGCCGAGTTCACCCGCCTGATCGCCGACCTCGTCCCCGACGTCCGCACGGCGTCCGACGGCCGGGACGCGCTGCAGGCGCTGTCCGGGGCCCGGCCGGACCTCGTGTTCCTCGACCTGGCCATGGGTGACATGAACGGCCGCGAGGTTCTCGCCGTCCTGCGCGCGAAGCCCGAGCTGGCCGGCCTGCCCGTCGTCGTGGTCACCTCGGCCGTCCCCGACGGCTTGGACCTGACCGCTTCCGGGTTGCGCGCGGGATTGCTGCTCAAGTCGCAGCTCTCCGCCGAAACCGTCAAGCTCGCGGTCGGAGAAGCGATCGCCGTAGTGCGGAGGGCGTGAATGTCGAACCCGGCGAGCGGCGTCGTCCCGGCGGCGACCATCCTGGTCGTCGACGACACCGAGGCCAGCCGTTACCTGGCGGGAAGCTGGTTGCGCCGCAACGGTTACCGCGTTCTCGAGGCCGCGACCGGTGAGTCGGCGCTCGCCACGGTCGCGAGTGACCGGCCGGACCTCGTCCTGCTCGACGTCAACCTCCCCGACATCAGCGGGATGGAGGTCTGCGAGCGGATCAAGGCCGACCCGCTGACCGCGGTCGTGCCGGTGATCCACATGTCCGCCACCGCTGTCGAACCCGACGACCGGACCCACGGGCTCAACCGCGGCGCCGACGGCTACCTCGTCGAACCGGTCGACCAGGACGAACTGGTGGCGGTGGTCGAATCGGCCCTGCGCTACTCCCGGGCCCGGGCCGTCGCCGAGCTGCTGGCGCGCCGGCTCACCAAGCTCACCGAAGCCACGCTGACCGTCAACTCCGCGACGACCCTCCACGGCTTCGTCGCCGCCGTGGCGACCGGCGCGGCCGCCATCTTCGACGCCCCCGCGACCGCCGTCGTCACGACCCCGCAGGGCCGCATCCAGATCGCGGGTTCCGAGACGGACGCGGACCGGACGGCCGGCCACGAGCCGGCGGCCGCGTTCGACGAGCTGGCCGCGTCGGTGCTCCCGCCGGGCCACCGCACCGCCGTCATCCGCGGCCGGGACCTGAGCTGGCGCCCCGGCCGTTCCTCGACCGTGGTCCTGGCCCGGGCCGGGTCCGGCGCGGTCGTCGTGGGCATCGCGGTCGACGACGCCGTGGCGGCCACCGAGCACGACCACGGCGTGCTGATCCAGCTCGGGCAGGTCAGCGCGCTGGCCGCGGACGCCCTGCGCAATCTGACCCGCGAGCACGAGCTGGCGGTCTCCCTGCAGCGCAGTTTCCTGCCGCGCCGGCTGCCGGTGAACCGGCAGCTGCCCATGGCGGCCCGCTACCTCCCGGCCTCCCGGCACGCCGAGATCGGCGGCGACTTCTACGAAGTGACCGAATTGGACGGACGCTTGCTCATCGCGGTGGGCGACGTCTCCGGCCACTCGCTGGAAGCCGCGTTGGTGATGGGCGAAGTACGGCACGCGCTGCGCGCGTACGCGGTCGAAGGCCACGGGCTGGTGGCGATCCTGGACCGCCTCGACGTCGTGGTGAGCCGGTTCCACCCGCAGGGCCTCACCACCGCGTGCCTGATGCTCGTGGACCCGGCGGCCGGCACCGCGGAAGTCGCCTGCGCCGGCCACCTCCCGCCGTTGCTGGCCGACGCGTCCGGAGCCCGCTACCTCGACGTCCACGGACCGCTGCTGGGTGTGGGACTCCGCCGCCCCGAGGCGACGAAGATCGACCTCCCCGCCGGGACGCTGGTGCTCCTGATCACCGACGGGCTGATCGAGCGCTCCGGAACCGACATCGACGCGGCCATGGCGGCGCTCGCCGGATCGGTGTCGCACGACGCCGAGCTGGAAGCGCTGTGCGACGACCTGCTCGACCGGTTCGGCCGCGACGCCAGCGACGACATCGCGCTCTTGACCTTCAGACGCGAAGCCTGAAGGTCAAGAGTCCACCCCGGCAGGCGGCAGGAGCAGCCGAGGTCGCTACTTCTGCCACTGCCCCGGTTTGGGCACCCCCGGCAGCGCCGTGGTGTTCGTCCAGCTGGTCTGCGGGTTGGCCAGGCCGCCACCGGGCTGCTTCCACAGCTGGAGGTTGATCGGGCGCCCGCTCTCCATCGCCGCGGCGAAGGAGTGGTGGCCGTCGCCGGCGAGCTTGAGCTGGTTGGAGCCCGGCGGGTAGTAGACCTTGATGTCCACCGGCGTGTCCATCAGGCCGTCCTGCTTCCACTTCGCGATCTTGCTGTCGATCACGCCCTGGAACACGTGCTCCTGCATCGGGGTCACGTCGCCGTACTGGCTGCCGCTGATCTTCTGCGGCTCCGGCTTGAACGTGTACTCCCCCTGCAGCTTGCTCGGCGCTCCCGGGCCCGGCTGGTGGAAGTCCGTCTTGCCCGCCGGCGGCTTCGGCCCCGGGTTGCCCGCGGTGCCCGGCGCGCCGCCCGGCTCCGGTTTCGGCTGCGACGGGCCGGGCGCGTCCGGCTTCGGCTGCGCGGGGGTGTCGATCTTCGGTTTCGTGTCCCTCGGCGGCACCGGCGGCGGGGCCGGCTTGCTGCTCGCCGGCGCCGTGTTGCCCGGCTTCGCGCCCGGTTTGGGCGGCACGATCGGCTTGCCGTTCGGCCCGAGCTTCGGCTTCGAGCTCCGCGGCGGCACCGGCGGCGGCGTGGGCTTGTCCGCGCTGCCACCCGTGTTGCCGGCGTCGTGCCCGCCCTTCGGGGTCTGCGGGGCGCCGCCCCCGCCCGTGGACTGGGAGGTGGTCGAGCAGTTCATCAGGCCCAGCGCGTCGAACTCCGCGTACGGATCGGGCACGTAGGCGTACGGGTCCGGTCCCGGTTCGAGACCCAGCGGGTCCTGGCTCAGGTAGCGCGCCGTCACCGGGTCGTAGTAGCGGAAGACGTTGTAGTGCAGGCCCGTTTCCGCGTCGGCGTACTGACCGGGGAAGCGCAGCGGCGTCGGCGCGGCCGTCCGCTCGCCGCCGTGCGCGGTGCGGCGGCTGGTCCACACCAGGGCACCCCGTTCGTCGAGCAGGTCGGTCGGCGTGCCGACGGCGTCGGTGACGAACGTGCGCGTCCGCGTGCCCCGGTCGTCCCGCTCGCGCTGGACGACCGGGGTGACGGTGCCGGGCAGGTGGTCCCACGTCACGATCCGGCCGGGTGCCGCCTCCTCGATGAGCGTGGTGCCGTCCCAGGTGTAGATCGTGGTCGCGGTGGTGCCGTCGGCGCCGTGGCGGCTCTTGCCGATGCGGCGGCCGAGCGGGTCGTAGTGGTAGCGCCACACCGTGCCGTCCGCGGTGGCCGCCGTCGTGAGGCGGTCACCGGACCACGTGAAGCGCACCGCGCCGTGGGTGGTCCGCCGTCCGTGCTCGTCCTCGGTGACCGGGAAACCCACCGGGGGGACCAAGGTGCCCGCGAGGTCGTAGCGGTACTCCTCCCGGCCGGTCGCCGAGGTGACCCCGACGACCCGCCCGGCGGCGTCCCGGGTCAGCGAGGTGGCGCCGGTGACGTCGTCGCGCAGCGAGGCGAGCGCGCCGTCGGCCCGATGACCGAACGTCCGCCGCTGCACCGGGACGTCCCCGGCGGTGACGGTCTGGGTGACCAGCTCGCCGTTCCCCCCGAAGGTCTGCTCGAGCCGGGCGGGTCCGGCTTGGCGGCCGATCACGCGGGACGCGGTGTCGTGGCGGTACGCGAGCGCGTGCGCACCGGCGAGCAGCCCGACCGGCCGGTCGAGGTCGTCGAAGAACCAGGTGCTCTCGGCGCCGCCCGGCGTGCGGCGGTGGAGGTAGCCCGATTCGTCGTACTCGAAGGTGACGCTGCGCCCGTCGACGGTCTCGCGCACGACGCGGCCGAAGGCGTCCCGCTCGAACTCCACGGTGGACTCGCCGTTCGCGGCGCGCACCAGGTGCCCCACCGGGTCGTAGGCGTAGGTGGTGGTGCGTTCCGGTGCGCGCACCTCGACGAGGTTGCCGAGGACGTCGTGGTGGTAGGTGGTCACCTGCCCCGCCGGGTCCGTGGCGCGGACGAGCTGCCCGGCCGCGTCGTAGGCGTAGGAGCGGGTGCGCCCGGCGAAGTCGGTCTGCGCCCGCAGGCGGCCCAGCTCGTCGTAGCGGTAGGTCCAGGTGCGGCCCTGGGGGTTGGTCACCGAGGTCAGCCGCAGTTCGGTGTCGTAGCCGTACACCGTGCGCGCGCCGGACGGCTCGACGATCGCCGTGAGCACGTCGAACGGCCCGTACTCGCGGCGGGTGACGCGGCCGAGCTCGTCGACGTGCTCGATCTCGTTGCCTTCCCCGTCGTAGCGCCAGGTCGCACGCTCCTGCCGGGGCCCGACCCGGACGGCCCGGCGGCCTTCGACGGTCCAGCCGAGCGCGACCGCGCCGTCCGCCCGCGGCAGCACCCGCGGCCGGCCGAACTGGTCGGGCTCCACGCCTTCGGGTGCCGGCGGCTCCTCGCCGCCGAACGAAATCGGCGTGGCGACCCCCACCGGCGCGGTGCGCGGGTCCGGCGCGTCGTCTTCGTACCGGCGACGCCACGTGGTGTCCCCGTCCTGGACGGCGATCGCGGCGGGCCCGTCTTCGAGCCGCACCACGGAACCGTCCGCGCGGTGCACCTCGCTCAGGGCACCGCCTTCGTCGTAGCCGTAGCGGGTGGTGCGGCCGAGCGGGTCGGTGCGGGAGAGGAGGCGGTCGTAGCGGTCCCACTCGGAGAGGGTCACGCCGCCGGCCGGGTCGACTTCCCGGACGACCTGGCGCGCGTCGTTGAGGTGGAACTCGGTGACGTGCCCCAGCGAGTCGGTGTGGCGCGTGACGTGGTCACCGTAGGCGAACGCACCGTCGAGGAACCCGCCGTCGCCGGTGGTGCGGACGCACCGGCCCCGGTCGTCGTAGGTGTACCCGTAGTGGACGCCGTTGCGGTCCTCCCACGCCTCGAGGCGCCCGGCCTCGTCGTACCCGAACCGCTGCGCCTGCCCGGAGGAGTTGGTCACCGCGCTCAGGTGACCGCGGGCGTCGTGGTCGTACTTCAGCACCGTGACGTCCGGCAGGCCCTCGCCCAGGACGACGAGCTCGGTCACCCGGCCGCGGCTCGTCCGCAGCGCGACCCGGACGCCGTCCTCGCGGCGCAGCAGGGCCGGCGCGCCGAAGTCGTCGTAGAAGACCTCGACGCGCTGCTCGCCCTCGAAGGCGCGCAGCGGCACCACCGGCCCGGAGCCGGAGAACTCCAGCACCTCGTCGTCGGTGACGAGGGTGAAGGTGTCGCCGTCGCGGGTGAGCGGCCAGCGGGCGCCCTCCAGCGGCAGCTGTTCGCCGTCGCCGCGGGGGTAGACGAGGATCGAGCCGACGGGCGAGAAGTAGCAGACGTGCTCGTCGTCGACCTCGAGCCGCTGGTCCACAGTGGACGACCAGGACGGGCCGAACCAGTGGCCCGCCCGGTAGGTCGACACGTGGGTGCGCGTCAGCACGAGCGAGCCGAGGGCGAGGTCGCGCTGCTCCAGGATCACTTCGCCGCTGGCGATGTCGACGGGGTCGTCCTTGCAGACGCGGTTGTCGGGCGTGGGCGCGGTGTCGCGCGGGTTCTCCGGTTTGGCGGACGACGGCCGCGGACCGCCGCCCCCGGACGAGCCGTCGGGACCGCCGCGGCTGCCGCCGCCGGGAGCGCCCCCGGAGCCGGCGGGCGGGGGGTCGCCGTGCGGGCCCGTCCCGGCGGGCGTGGTGCCGTCGCCCTTGGGTGGCGGACCGCCGTTCCCAGGCGGGTTCCCGTGCGCGCCGGACGTGGTGGTGCCGTCCCCGCCGCCCTTGGGCTTGGGCTCGGGCGCCTTCGGCGTGCCGTCGATCTTCGGGCCCTTCGGCGGCGCGGAGACCTTGCCGGGCTTGATGTTCTTCAGCGCCTTCGCCGCGTCGCCGAACAGGTCGCCGGCCCGCTTCAGCAGCGGCATGAGCGCCTTGAGGGCTTTGACGAGGCGGGTGGTGATGTCGGCGATCTTGGACGCCGTCTTGGCCACCGCCGCGACGACCTGCGGGACCACCCAGGTCAGGCCGATGCCGAGGGTGAAGACCACCTGCAACGCCCAGCTGATCAGGTGCCCGACCAGTTCCGCGATGATGTCGCGCACCAGCGCGCGCACCGCGGCGACGACCTCACCGGCCGTCTTCACGCCGTTGGAAGCCCCTTCGCAGCCCTTCTGCGCCGTCTCGAGGAGCGTGACGGTGTCCTGCGTGCGCTGCCGGTAGGCGTCGGCCGCCGGTCCGGTCCACGCCTGGAGGTCGGCTTTGACCAGGTCACCGAGGTCGGTGCCGACGCTCTGCAGCTCGCCCGCGACGTTCTTCCAGGTTTCGGACTGGGCGGCGATCTCGTCGGCGTTGCCGGTGAGGCCGTTCAGCGCTTCCTTCAACGGACCGACGTGCTCGATCAGCCAGCCCACGCCGGCGGCGAGGATCGCGCCGAAGGGGTCCATCGCCATCGACAGGGCGTCCAGCGCGGTGCCGACCGCGCCCATCGCCACCGACGCCCAGTCGCCGCTTTCGATCGCGGACTTGAGGTCGTTGGCCGTCTCCAGCAGGGAGATCCCCGAGTACGCCTTCGTGGAGTCCTGGGTCGGCGCGACCAGCGGGTTGCTCATGTGGTGGGAACCATCCTCGTCGCAGAAAACCGCTCTCCGGCCGGCCCGGACCGGGGGCTGGATCAATTCAGGCTACCAACGCCCGCGGCCGCGGCACCGGGCCCTCGACCGGCCTGCCTTTCCGATCACCGATCCTTGCCCGAGGCTTCCCGGGGCGATCGCGGACCGGGCACCGGCGGGCACACTCGGTGATCGAGGTTGCGCTGCTGCCGCTCACGCTCACGCCGGCTGTAGGTCGCCCGGCGGACGCGTTCCTCGTCTTCGAGGCTCGAGCCCATCGCCCCGGCGACGATGCCCACCGAGGTCGCGAGCCACACCAGCTTGAGGTACGAAGCCGGCCCGGCCGGATGACCGAGGACCTGCCCGAAGTACGTGCCTTCGACCAGGACGATCGACGCCAGCGCGAACAGGATGGCGTACATGCAGGCCACACCGATCGACAGCGTCAGCGCGGTCGAGACGTTGTACAGCAGGGCTTTCCGCCGGTCGAGGTGCCCCGAAGGCGAGTCCCACAGGTGGTTGTGCACCATCAGCCAGCCCGCCATGACCACGATGGCCAGCACCGTGATCCCGGCCAGCCGCCTGGCCCCGGCGAGGTTGGGCACCAGCCGCCACGGGCGGTTGTCCCGGATCATCCCGGCGAGCAGCCGCAGGCGGCCGCGCACACCCACCAGAGCCAGGTGCTCGTCGGCCACGCCGCGGCCGCGGATGTGCCGTGTCGGCGCCGCCAGCTCCCGCAGCCGGTCGAGGATCCCCGCGGCGGATCAGCCTCCTTCGCCGCGCGCCGCGCCACCAGGTGCCGGAACAGGTGGACGATCAGCCGGGTCACCCGGGCGCGCAGCCGCAGGGCCCCGAGCGCGGGCAACGACACCATCGCGACGCCGTGGCCGGCGTTGTAGTCGGACACGATCGGGACCGTGCCTGCCCGCCGCGGGAGGTCGGTGATCAGCACCAGCAGGTCCCAGCTGTGTTCGGACCGGCGTTCCGCCGCCAAAGCCAGCATGGGGATGTCACCCTCCGCGTCCAGCGGAAGGGACTGCGTCTCGTGTTCGACCCGCCAGGCCGTCTCCGCACCGAGGTCGCGGACCAGGCGGGCTGGCAGGCCGTCCGCGATTCTGCCGGCGAGCTGCCCGGGCAACCCGTCATCGGTCAGCAGGCCCACCACCAGGGCCTCCGGCGCACACTCGGCGGTCATGCCGAACCCTTCCTCGATCTCCGAGAGAGAACTCCCGGGGTTCCCGGCTCGACCGACCGCAAACGGCCGGGCGTTCACCGGGTGACCCGGTACCGCCCGTGCTCTGACGGAGTGCCCCCGTCGGCGAGCGCCCGAGTGCCAGGTCCGTGGCGAAGTAAGTTAGGAAGACGGCCGTGACGAGGTTGACCACGACGTAGAACGCGGCGACGGCGAACGCGGCGCATCGCCGATCCACGGCCGGCGTAAGGACGTCGTCGCGATTACACCGAACGAAACAACTCGGCTGCCCGCTGACACCGCAACACGGTTGAAAAGGCCGGCGGGGCACGTTCTCATCAGCGACACCGAAATTCCGGATGTCAACTTCGCCCTGAAAGTGGACATCATGAACTCGTACGCTGTCGCCGTCGTTCTGCCGGGGTAGATTGAATGTCATGCGAGTCGGCGGTGGTCAGGGAGTGACGCCCCGGCTTCCGCGGCCGGAGGACATCGCCGCCGCGGTCGATGATGCCCGCGGACTCGGTGAAGGAACGCAGGATCCGCACGTCCGCGCCGCGCTGTCGGCCGACATCGCCCGGTCTCTCGCGCCCGGCGGCTCGACCTTCGCCCCGCCGCAGGTCTGGAACGCCCGCCACTTCCCCGTCAGCGTCGATGACGTCGGCATCGTGGTCTCCGTAGACGCTGACAATCCCGGCTCGCTCGTCGGCTGCGCGGTGGTCGGTCCCGGTCGATTCGTCGGCGGCGACGACAACGACGCGTTCGGGCGGTGGAACCGGCTGGTCGCGTGGCTGCCCCGCGTCGGCGAACACCGGATCATCCGGGGGCACGGCGGCGAGATCGTGCCCGGCCGCCTGGCCGACCTCGTCGACGCCAGCCGCGCCCTCGCGGTCCACGGGATACGACGACCGGTTCAGCTGGATCTCGACATCAGCATGGCCTGCACGTCCGCGTGCACGTTCTGCTTCTCCGCCTCGTACCGCACGGCAACACGTTCGACCCGGCAGATGCGCCCGAGCGCGATCGACCGGGTCATCTCGTCCGCGACGCGGATGGGCGTGAAACTGGTCAGGTTCGACGGCGGCGGCGATCCGTTGACCCACCCGTATTTTCCTCGTGCGGTCGAGACCTGCGCGGCCCACTCGCTTCGTACCGCGGTCCTGACCGCCGGAGACCTGCTCTCACCGGAGATCGTCGACGTGCTCGTCGAGTCGGGAACATACCTGCGGGTGAGCCTCAACGCGGGCACCGATGAGACGCGGTCGCTGCTGCACGGCACGAACGCCGGACGCTTCGGTCTTTCGCGGATCCTGAACCAGATCGCTTACGCTGACCGGCAACGCCGCGTCCGCTACCGCGATCTGCCGCGGCCGGCGATGATGATCGGCGCCACTTCGATGATCCATCCACTGAGCGTCGGCGAGGTCTTCCGGACGGCCGAACGCGCACGTTCGGCGGGCGCCGACCACCTGTCGTTCCGCGTGGTGCTCGGGGCCGGCCATTCGGTGTCCTTCTCCGAACGCCAGAACGACTCTTACGCCGAACAGCGGCATCGGGTGCTCGACGAGCTCGTCGACGAGAACTTCCAGGTGTTCTTCCCGACGCGGCCGCTGACCGACACAGGTTATGTCCCAGCGCAACACTTCACGACCTGCCGCGCCTGTACGCACCGCGCGCTCGTCGAGACGGGAGCAGATCCCGCCGCGCCCGCGCTCGTGCCTTGCGGCAGGTACCGGGGCGAGGGTTACCTGTCGTCTTCGCTCGACGACGGGCGCACGGTGTTCGACATCCTCGATCAGGAACGGGGACTGGACGAGGTCTGGATGTCGAGCCGGATGCGGAACATGGTGCAGCAGTTCCCCCGGGCGTGCGGGGACTGCATCGACCGGTCCGTGAACCAAATGCTGGAAGGAATCGACAGCGCGCTGACCGCGGACCCCGAGGCAGCGTTCTTCCGGTTTCAGGCGCTCGATGTTCCCTCGATTATTTCTGGGCTTGGGTGAATGAGGACAGTTCGGCGGCGAGCAGCCGGTCGCCGAAACCGCGAGGTTCCTCCGTTTCCGAGTACCCGGTGTGGTAGTGCTTCAGCGATCCGTCCGGCGCAAGCAGAAAGGTCTCATCCGCGTTGCCGATACCGAACCGGAGGAAGACGTGGTGGCGCGGCAGCAGCCTCCGTGCATTGAGCACGGCTGTCTCGGCATCGGCGAAGCCGGCCTCGTGCGTCCACGGAAGACCGGCGTAGGCGTTGAGCGTGCGGGCTTCGATGACAACCACATCGGCCCTCGCCGTCTCCTCGAGAAGATCGGCCGGCCGGCGCGTGCGGTACCCGTCGTGCGGCACCACGTCGTAGACGACGGCGACACCGTCCTCGCGAGCGGCGTCCATGAGCTCCAGGGTGGCCCCACGCCGTGGCTCCGCGATGAGCGAGTATCCGTCCACCGCCAGGAAGTCGGCCTCCTTGACCTCCTCGCGCAGGGCGGCCGCGTCGGCCGAGTCGAACGCGGACAGAGCGGAAGGATCGGCCACCACGAGCAGCCGCGTGCCCTTGGCGTGCGCCGTCGCGCGGTCCCGGAGGTAGATCGCCAGACCCGACGGCAGGCCCGCCTTCCGTCGGAGGAGCGCACGCACCGGCGACGAGGCGAGGCGTCCGCTGAGCAGGTCGCCGAGGTCGTCGTCGCCCACACACCCGGCGAGGCACACGTCGGCGAAGTGCTCGGTCGCCGCGATGGCGAGGTTCGCGGCCGAGCCGCCGACAGCCACGGCGACGTTGCCGTGGGTGAGCAGATCGTCGGACAATTCGGTGAACGCGGCGGACACGACCGTGGACAGTTCGAGGAATACGTCGCCCAGCACGACCAGCTTCATCTTCACGTGGTCACGGCTGGATAAGCGTCCAGCAGTTCCACGACATATTTCTTGTCCAGCGAAACGGTCATCGGCGAGTTTTCGAACTCCTCGCGCGTGATCCATCGGTAGCCGACGTGCTCTTTCGAGATGGTGACGTCGCTCGAACTGGCGGTGCCGATGTAGAAGCCCACCAGGATCGAACGCCCGCTCTCATGCTGATCATATTTCAGGTAGCACAGCGGAAAGGCCTCCGCTATCTCCAGGCCCGTCTCCTCGCGGACCTCCCGGCGCAGCCCGGCGACCGGATCCTCACTGGGTTCCAGGGTTCCGCCGGGCAGATCGAGGTCGTACTTCTTCTTCTCGGGACGCTCCTCCAGAACGAGGAAGCGACGGTTGTAGAACAGAAACGCGAACGCGCCGGCCAGGTAGAGCCCTGGGCTCGAATTCACCACGTCAGGTCTCCTGCTCAGATGATGGGCGTCAAGGCATCCGGATCCACGTCAGCCCCGAGATCCTCCTGAAGCCGTTCCACGGACCGCCGTAGAGCGATCAGTTTACGGTACTCGAAGCGACGGCCGAGCTCGACCTTGTTGTGGGGCTGCTGGAAAACCGTCTGCAACACCTCGGCGGCTTCGGTCAGGTGTGCCTGGGCCGCCGACGTCGCCGACCGGTCGCGGGCCAGCTCCCACCGAGCCCAGGCGAGCTTGACCGCCGCGAACGCCGCCTTCCCCGAGACGATCCCCACGGGTTTGCGCTCCGATTCGGGTTCGAACCCGCGCCGTGCCTGCGCCGTCGCGTGGCGCCAGTCCGCTTGCTCCAGCCCGGCGTGATCGACGACGGACCTGGCCACCGTGAGATACGCATCGGTACCGGCCAGCCGACCTTCGTAGTGCGTCGGCTGCCCGGTTTCCGACCAGTAGCGTTCGAACGCCTCTCTGGCCTGTTTGTGCATCGACTCCGCATCGCGAAGCATGATCTCACCCGCCAGGTGCCCGCCGGACTGAACGGCGGCGTCCAGCCGCGGGTGTGCGCTGAGCACACAGGCATCGGCGAGCGAACGCCAGGCCAGCGGCGACGACGCCGACTCCGCGGCCAGCCGCAACTTCTCCACCGCCGAGTCAAGGCATGCCTGTGCGGCGGTCAGCACGCCCTGCTGACGGTAGAGCACGCCGGCGATCTGCAGCCGTTCGGTCTCCAACTGCGGGCACAGCGCGTCGGAAAAGGCCCGGTACGGCCCTTCGACACAGCTGACCAGTGCGGAGTACATGTTCAGCTTGAGCAGGCATTTGGAGAAGTAGTAGAAGAACACCGCGAGCTCGGACCTGGTGAGGTGCAGCGACCCGTCGCTGATCTCGCCGGCCACGCGGAGGAACAGGTCGAGGGATTCGGTGTACGAACCCGCGTCGTACAGACTCCACGCGGCGCGCAACACCGGCTCCATGATCGAGATGTCGTGCGGCGTGCGCGACAGCAGCGTCGTGATGTCGAGCGCGGAGATCCGCCAAGCCGGCCGCTGGTCCGGCGTCACCACCTGGATGACGCGAAACTCCGGCAACCGGTTGGTGTGCAGCTTCACGAGCCGCTGGTTGATCTCCTCGATCAGTGGTTTGGACAAGTCCTTCAGCGCCACCCGGTACAGTTCCTCCTCGCCGACCGGATCCGGGTAGGCGTCGATCAGCCGATCGAACGTGACGGACAGGGATCGCCGGTGCCGGGGCAGCAGTTGACGCAACTCGCTGGCGATGTCGGTCAGTCCGATCTCCGCCGAGCTCGGGCCGGGTGGCTGCCACAGCACGGACAGCCGACCGGACGCGACTTCGGCCTCCGACTCCAGATCGAGGATCGAACGCTCCTGACGATCTGCCGCCACGCCGGCCGCCAGGGCGGCCACCTCGGTTGACTCCCCCTCCGACTGCGAGTCACCGGTCAGCTCGGAGAGCGTGGTCGCCAGCGTCAGGACGATCCGGCAGCCCAGGCGACGTTGCCCCTCGGTGAGATCACCGTCCGCCCGGCTGCTCATCCTGAGCATGCGCCGGACAAGGCCGAGGTAGTACCCGGGGATCTCGTCTACGTCGCGCTCCGCCCGGCGCCAGACCGCGGCCCGCAGGGTCCGGACCGCGTTGCGGATGACCTGGTGCGGCCCTTCGGTGTAGGGCAGGTCATCGGCCCGTTCGGCGAACGGTGACGCGTAGAACGGGACGAGCGAGTCCCACAACTCGCTCAGCGCGTCTCCGGGCAGTTCTTCCGGACAGAGGACCCGGAGGACGAGGTCGGCCTCGAAGGTCGAGTAGTCGCGGAGGAAGTGGTGCTTTCCGGTGTAGAGGAAGTCGATGATGCCGAGCTCGTCCCCCGGGCCGACGAGGACGTTGTTCGCGTGCAGGTCGCCGTGACTCGTCGCCTCCAGGTGGGCTCGCGCCTGACGCAGGGTCTCCGCCGGCTCCGTCCAGATGGCTCGGACGTGCCCCCCGGGATCGAGGTCGAACCGCCGGCACGTCAGCTCGAACTGGTCGAGAGCCTCGAGCGACAGGGGGTACTCCTCCGTGATCAGGTCCAGATAGGTCGCTCGTTTGCTTCGGTGCCAAATCTGCAGTATTCGGAAGAGCTGTTCCAGCGTCGCGGCTATCGCACCGCTGTTCTTCCCATTCGCTTGACCACGTAACTTCTCGGTCAGCGTGTTCGCGGCGTAGAACTTGTAGACCAGGGCCGCGTAACCGTTCTCGGCCTCGACCGGGGGTGACATGACATCCGGCATCTGGCCGTGGCTCAGATAGGGTTGGACGAACTGCTGCCAGCGTTCGTACTCGCCGCGGATGTCGCGGCTGTGGCCCACCTTCGCCACACACGGGTGCTGGGCGTCGTCTTTCTCCGGGCGAACCTGGAGCACGGCGGCCCCGGACAGGCCAGGCGTCAACTGACGGATGTGCAGAGCTGTCCGCCCGGGGAAAGACTTGATCAGGAGTTCTTCGATGATGCCGGGACCCAGGACGTTGTCGAGTTCGGCCTTGTGTTCCGGCCGTTCGAATCTAAGGTCCACCATTGACCTCCCGTGATCACGCCCAGAGATCACCGCGCGTAGCTCCACAATACGCCTACCCCGGGCCGATACCCATTCGAGACATAGCGCAGAACCTTCCGATCCTTCCTATGCGAACAAACGCTAGGCGTGGCAGATGAGAAACCCAGTGAGTAATTTGCGAACCGCGGTACCGCCACGGGATTCGCGACGGGATTCGCAACCGCCGGCGGAGGAACTCACCGCCGCCCGAGTTCGGCCGCTATCCGGGTTGCGGCCCGCCACGCCAGCGCGACCGTGGTGAGCGTGGGGTTCGACGCGGTCGCGGTCGGGATGACGCCATTGCCGCCGACGTACAGGTTTCGCACTCCCCAGACCTCCAGGTCGGGGTCGCAGACCGAGCGCCCGTCGTCGGTCGCTCCCATGCGGACGGTGCCCTGGTAGTGCAACGACGCGCCGCCGGCCGCCAGGGCGGGCTCTTCGGCGAGGGCGCCGACCAGCTCCGCGCTCCGGTGGGACAGGCCGCGCAAGGCCTCGATCGTTTCGAGGTCGCGGGCGGTGTGCGAGTAGCGGATGGACATGCGCGGCATGCCGTAGTGATCGGTCTCGGTTTCGCTGAACTCGACGGCGTCACCGCGCTGTAGGTCCTTGGCGCCATACCAGGTGACGACGCCGAGGCGGTCGTCGATGCGGCCGCGGGTGCCGAACCCGTACGGCGAGTTCGCGATCGACATCACGCCGCCCTGGATGGGCCGGGCGTCGGAGAACGGCATCAGGACGTAACCGAGGCCTTCGATGCCGGCCGCCTCGTCGCCGACGAACGCGTCGTCGAGGCGGACGAAGGACACCATCTGCAGGTGGTCGTTGAGGTAACGGCCCAGCGCGGGCGGGCGCACGCCCGAGGCGAACAGGACCTGCGGGGTGCGCAGACCGTCGGCGCAGACGACGACACGTCTGGCCCGGACCACCGACACCTCGCCCGTGCGCCGGTCCTCGAGTTCGGCGCCGGTCGCGACACCGTCCTCGACGACGACCCGGCGTACCAGCGTCTCGGCGCGCAGCTCGAAGCCGGGTGCGGTCTCCTCGAGGTCGCCGAGGATCGCACCGGTGCCCGAGAAGCGCAGCTCGGCGCCGTCCCACCGGGCGGCGATCGGCATGAAGCCCACCGGCGGCAGGCCCGGCCCCTCGAACTCCTCTGCCATCCTCTTGCGCAGCGCACCGGCGACGCCCTGGTCGCTGCCGAAAACCGTCACGCCGAGCAGGGCTTCCGCGTGGTCGAGCGCGGCGTCGAGCTCGCCGGCCGCGAGGAAGGGGACGCGCTCGGACTGCCGCGGGCGCGGGCAGCCCCCGGCCCAGTGGACTCCCATCCCGCCGACACCGCTCGCCATGCTGGCGGCCGGCAGCCCCACCTCACCGTCGGCGAGCACGGGCCGGGGGTCCACGAAGAACAGGCCGGGCAGCACGACCTGCCGGAAGTCCACCGACGGGTCGGCGGGCGCCGTCGCGCGTTCGATCCCGGCGTCCGGCCCCTGGGTGAGCAGCTCCGCGGCCCGCCGGTCGGCGCGCGACAGGTTGTGCGTGTGCTCGCCACGCCGTCCCGGCAGCCGCGGACCGGCCTCGGCCATCAGGATCCGGGCACCCGGCACCGCGTCGCCGATCGTCCGCGCGTAGGTCGCGCCCGCCGGGCCACTGCCCACGATGAGGACGTCGACGTCAGGAGTCACGGTCATCAGGCCGTGGCCATCGATTCGGCCACGCTCATCACGTATTCGCCGTAGCTCGACTTCGCGAGCTTCTCCCCCAGCGCGTGGCAGTGGGCGGCGTCGATGTAACCCATGCGCAAGGCGATCTCCTCGACGCAGGCGATGCGGACACCCGTGCGGTCCTCGATCACGCGCACGAACTGACCGGCCTCCAGCAGCGAGTCGTGGGTGCCGGTGTCCAGCCAGGCGAAACCCCGGCCGAGGTCGACCATCCGCGCGCGGTGCTGCTGCAGGTACCGGCGGTTGACGTCGGTGATCTCCAGCTCACCGCGCGCGGACGGCTTCAACGAGGCGGCGATGTCGAGCACGTCGTTGTCGTAGAAGTACAGTCCGGTGACCGCCCGATCCGACCGGGGCCGGGCCGGCTTCTCCTCCAGGGAAAGCAGGTTGCCCGCCGCGTCGACCTCGGCCACGCCGTAGCGGTGCGCGTCCTTCACCCGGTAGCCGAACAGGACGCAACCGTCCAAATCGGACTTGGCCTGCTCCAGCACGCCGGAGAAGCCCGGGCCGTGGAACAGGTTGTCGCCCAGGATCAGCGCGACCGGGGAATCACCGACGAAGCGGCGGCCGATGACGAACGCCTCGGCGAGGCCGTTCGGCTGGTACTGGAGCGCGTATTCGATGTTCAGCCCGAACTGCTCCCCGGCGCCGAGCAGCCGGCGGAAGCTGGGCAGGTCCTCGGGCGTCGAAATCAGCAGGATTTCGGTGATGCCCGCGAGCATCAGCACCGAGAGCGGGTAGTAGATCATCGGCTTGTCGTACACGGGAAGCAGCTGTTTCGACGTCGCCTGGGTGATCGGGTGCAGTCTCGAGCCGGTCCCGCCGGCGAGGATGATGCCTTTCACGGTCTCTCCAAACCTGGTGCACGGATCCACGGCGGGCACACTGTGCCAGCGGCCCGTGGAAGATGACTCAAACCCCGTCCGAGTCCAGGCGTCCTTGAGCGGTCGGTGGTGCACTCGCTCGCCGGCTGACCAGCGCCGTCAGCGCGCCGAGCGTCTGGTGCCGCAGCACCGCCGTGGGCGTGAGCGGAATCCCCGCGCCGGCGGCCAGCTCCGCGACCCGGACCGCGAGCAACGACGTGCCGCCGAGGTCGAAGAAGTTGTCGTCCTCGGTGACTTCGTCCAGCTCCAGCAGGAACCGCCAGATCCCCGCCAGCCGGTCACCCGGCGTCCCTTCGAACGCCGGCACGGCGAGCGCCCGGCGGTCGAGCTTGCCGCGGCGGTTGACCGGCAGCGCGGTGGCGGTGCGGAGCACGGCGGGCACGCAGTACGGCGGCAGCGTGCCGGCGAGGTACGCGCGGAGCTCGGCCGCCGGCGGTGGGGGGCCGGCCGGGACAACCGTCGCGACGAGACGGACGTCGCCGGCCGGGTCGGTCTCGGCCGTCACGACGGCCTGGGCCACGGCCGGGTGCCCGGCCAGTGCGATCTCGACCTCGGCGGGCTCGACCCGGTAGCCGCGGATCTTGACCTGGTCGTCGAGCCGGCCGGCGAACACGAAATCGCCCGACGGCAGCCGGCGTCCGGCGTCTCCGGTGCGGTAACCGCCGTCGGTGAAGCGCTCGGCGGTCAGGTCGGGACGGCCGAGGTAACCGCGGGCGATGCCGGTGCCGCCCAGCCAGATCTCGCCGGTGGCGCCGTCCGGGACCGATGCGCCGGCCGCGTCGAGCAACCGGATTTCAGTGCCGTCGATCGGTGTGCCGATCGGCACCGGCGTGTCCGGCCAGCACCGCGCCCGGGCCGCGTCGATCGCGAACACGCAGCGGCCGACCACACCCTCGGTCGGGCCGTAGTGGTTGTACAGCAGGGCATCCGGCGCGACCACGGCCCAGGACCGCAGGAGATCGGGCGGGAGGGCTTCCCCGCCGATGACGTAGGCGGCACCGCGCAGCCGCCGTCCTGCTGCCTCGGGCAGCAGGAGGCGCAGGTGCGTCGGCGTGAGCCGGACGAAGCCGTGCGGACGCTCCATCGCGGACAGCAGCTCGTCGGGCCCGGCGCCTTCCGGCAGCAGGGTGATCGACTCACCTCGGACGAGCGGGACGAACAGGCTGGTGTAGGAGAAGTCGAACGACAGCGGCGAATGCAGGACGCTCCCGGCCGCCGCGCGGGGAAGCGTGCGCGCGGCCCAGCCGACGTAGTTGGTGAGCCCGGCGTGCTCGACCTCGACACCTTTGGGTTTCCCGGTCGAGCCCGAGGTGTACAGGACGTACGCCAGGTCGCCCGGACCGGGAAAAGCGGGCAGCGGCCCGGCGGAGGCCGCGGCCTCGAGCGGCAGTACCGGCACCCCGGCCACCGGTGCACGACCGGTGGCCGCCAGCACGGCGACGGCGCCGGAGTCTTCGACCTGGTGCGCGATCCGGGCCGCGGGCAGGGTGACGTCGATCGGGACGAAGGCGCCGCCGGCCCGCAGCACGGCCAGGATCCCGATCAGCGCGTCGATGCCGCGGGGTGCGCACACCGCGACGCGCCCGCCCGGGGCCACCTCGAGCGTCGCGGCGAGCGCGTCGACCCGGGCCACGAGTTCGCCGTAGCTCACCCGGGTGCCCCGGCAGTCCAGCGCGAGCGCGCCGGGCGCCTCCTTCGCGCGGTCCGCGATCTGCTCGATCACCGTCGCGGGCACGGGAGCTCCTCGGACACCACGCCGACCAGCTCGGACCAGGCCCCGTTCGGGAAGAGCTGCCGCGCGCGGACGCCGGCCAGCCGCAGCGGCCGCGTCGTCTCGCGCTGCCAGTCCGTCCACCGCGCCGGCGTGGCCGCCAGGTCCTCCTCGGTGGCCACGACGGTGACCGGCACCGGTAGCGGCGGCTCGCTTTCGTACACGTAGGACCGGCTGAGCGCGAGGTCGGCGAGCACCGGCGGCGCGAGCACGGCGAGCAGGTCCGGATCGCCCAGGATCCGCGGATCGGTGACGCCGTTTGCGGCGAGCTCGGTACGAACGTCGCCGATCGGGCGGGGTTCGGTCAGCCGCCCGGGCGCTTCGCAGGAGGCGACCACGAGCCGGCCGGGCAGTGCCCCGCCGCGCCGCCGCAGCTCGCGGACGAGCTCGAAGGCGAGCAGACCGCCCGAGCAGTGTCCGAAGAGGACGGTCGGCAGCCCGGGCAGGGGGTGCAGGTCGTCCGCGAGACCCGACACCGCCGCGGCGAGTCCGGCGTGCGGAGGGTCGTCGAGCCGGCTTTCGCGGCCGGGCCAGCGCACGGCCAGCAGTTCGGTGTCCGGGGGCACGAGGTTCCGCCACTCGCGGAACGGCCCGGCCCCGCCACCCGCCCACGGCAGGCAGACCAGCCGGGCCCGCGGCTGCGCCGGCCGCGTCCAGCGCGCGATGCTCGCACCGGGCATGTGAACCTCTCCCCTGTCGGTTCCGGAACGGGACGGACGCCGTCGCCGGCTCAGTGCGCGGCCGCGCCGACACCGACGTCGCGCAGCTGCAGCCGGCTGGTCCACGCCGTGGCGAGCCGCCGGGCCTCGCCGTCGCTCAGCACGTCCGTGCGGTACCGGAGCTCGGCGTGGGCCTCGGGCTCCGGCCAGACCTCCAGCGCGACGTCGTGCCACGTTTCCGCCGAGCTCAGCCGTTCCCGACCCGTGCAGCGCACGCCGGGGAGGTCGAGCGTCGCCACCGCGTAGACGTGGAACTCGAAAGTGGCCTGCAGCAACGGAGACCGCGGCACGTCGGCCGGCGGCCGGTAGAAGGCGCCGATCGGCATCGGCGGGGACGCGAGGACGGCCCGCAGCCGCTCCGCCGCGGTCTCGACCAGCTCGCCGGCCGGCGCGCCGGCGTCCGGGAACCGCACGGCCGCCGCCCACGGGAAACAGCCGATGACGTTCTCGACCTCGGGCACCGAGCGCCCGGCCACCGGCACGTTGACCAGGACGTCCCGAGCGCCGGTGACGTCGTGCAGCGCGCCGGCGTACGCGGCCAGCAGTTCCGCGGCGGTGGCGCTCCGGCCGCCGGGCAGGGTCGCCGGGACGGTGCACCCGGGACCGACCCCGCCGCGGGCGGCGCCCAACGGCAGGGCCGTGGCGCCGGCCAGCTGATCGCGCCAGTAGTGCCGGGCCGCGCGGAGCCCGGCGGCCTGCCGGCTTTCCTGGACGGCGATGGCGCGGTGGTAGGAGGTCGGCTGTCGCTCGGCGGGCGGCTCCCCGGCGGCCAGCGCGGTGTAGGCGGTGGCGAGGTCCCGCAGCAGGATCTGCTCCGACCAGCCGTCGTAGGCGGTGTGGTGCACCGAGATCGCGAGCAGGAAGCGGCGGTCGCCGAGCTCGGTGAGCCGGGCCCGGATCGGGATCTCGGTCGCCAGGTCGAAATCGCGGCGCAGGAACCGGCGGGCGTCCGCGGCCGTGCCGCGCTCGACGGTGCACACCGGGTCCACCGAGCCGGGCGGGTCCACCACCGGCCGCGGGCCGGCGAGGATGCGCGTGCGCAGCGCGTCGTGCCAGGACGTGACGACGTCGAGGGCGCCGGCCAGCGCACCGGTGTCGAGCTCGCCCTCCAGCCAGTACAGCCGGCGCAGCAGGTGGGCGTCGTCGCGCGGGTCGTCCGACGCGACCCGGTAGGCCATGAACTGGCTCAGGGGCAGCCCGTACTCCCACCGGCCTTCGGCGGTCCCGGCCGGTTCCCGCACGGGCAGGGCGTCGACGACCGCCGCGATCGCCGCCGGCGTCTGCGCGCGCAGCACCCGGGCCGGCGGGAGGTCGACGGCGTGGCGCACCGCGAGCCGGTTGGCCAGCTTGATCGCGACGAGCGAGGTCGCGCCGAGGTCGAACAGGTTGTCCCCGGGGGCGACCGGTTCGCCGAGCAACGACGACGCCACCTCGAGCACGGACGAGAGTGTCGGCTGCTTCGTGTGGTCCTGCCCCACGGATCTCCCCCTGTCAACCAGTGGCGGTGTACGTCGCGAGCACGTTAAGCGGGAACGTTCGAGTCCTGGTCGACCGCGGGTGAGTCGACGGCGGGGGTCGTCCGGTCGATGGACCCGGGAAGTCGATCGTTAGCACCTCGCAAGATCCGTGCGCACCCGGACAGAATCGAACTCGTCCGCAACGCCGAGCTTTTGGAGGGGAACCACCTCATGTCCACTCGCACCTTCACGACCGGCACGAAGGCGGTCGTGGCCGCCGGCTTCGCCCTGGCCCTCGCCTTTTCCGGAGCCACCGCGGCCTCGGCCGCCGCCCCGGCACTGACCGCGAGCCCGAGCAGCGGCCTCACCGACGGGCAGGTCGTGGACGTGTCCGGAACCGGCTACGCCGCCGGCTCGACGATCGTCCTGCTGGAGTGCGACGCCGCCCAGCCGGCCGGCCGGGCGTGCGACAAGGCGGCACTCGTGGGAACCGTCGCCGGTGCCGACGGCACGCTGGCGGCGAAGCTGGCCGTCCACAAGACGTTCCAGGCGGTCGATCTCAGCACCGGCGCGGCCGGGGCCACCGTGGACTGCGCGACCGCGCACTGCGTGATCGCGTCCGCCGACACCAGCGACACCGGCACCGAGGGCGCCGGCGTCTCGATCAGTTTCGGCTGACCCACCCGTGATCCCGGTGCCGGTCACGCGCTTCCCTCCCCCAGCGAGCCGTGGCCGGCACCTTCCCGGAAGTGGTTCAGACCGCGGAAAAGACCAGGGAGGTCAGGTGAGCCGCCATCTCGTTGGGCGTCGGCAGCTGCCGCATCGTGTCGCGCACGCTCGCGGTCGCCGACGTGAAGGCCGGGTCCTCGAGCATCCGGGCCGCCTTCTCGAGCAGGATCTCGTCGGTCAGCTCCGACGGCAGCAGGAACTCACCGCAGCCGTGGCCGGCCAGGATCTCGGCGTTGAGCGCGGTGTCGGTCATCTGGGGTACCAGCAGCTGCGGGGTCCCGGACGCCAGCGCGGTCATCACCGTGCCGAGCCCGGCGTGCGAGATCACCAGGTCGCACCGCGGCAGCAGGGCGTTGAACGGGATCCCGGACACCACCCGGACGTTGGCGGGCAGCTCGCCGATCAGGTCGGCGTCCGCGGCGGTCACCGCGGCGACGACCTCGACGTCGAGCCCGGCCACGGCGCGGACCACCTGGCCCGTCACCACCATCTTGCGGTCGAAGCGGCCCGACGACGTCCCCCACGAGACGCAGACCCGTTTGCGCGAACGCGGTTCGTTCAGCCAGTCCGGCAGCACACCGGGGCCGTTGTACGGCACGTACTGCATCGGGAGCCGGGAGTCCGGCAACGCGATCTGCAGCTGCGGCGGGCAGGGGTCGACGCTGACGGCGGCGAGCGACGGGACCTCGTCGAGCCCCCAGTGCGCCCGCACGTCGGCGAGCGCTTCGGCTTCGAACTCGCGGAACAGCCCGGCGTAGTCGATGCCCCAGGTGTGCCGGAACGCGGGCACGCCCAGCAGGTCGGCCACCATCGGGCCGGCGTAGGTCCAGGCTTCGTAGAGCACGACGTCCGGACGCCAGCGCCGGGCGAAGTCCAGCAGGCCGTCCATCATCGCCCAGCAGGCGGCCACGCCGAGCCGGCAGTTCGAGGTGCCGTAGCGGTGCATGTCCCGCCAGTGCGGCGGGTCCACGCCTTCGGAGCCGGCGAGCCGGCGCAGGAAGCCGCCCATCATCGCGCCGGCGTCGACGCTCTCGCCCACCGCGGCGGCGGGCAGGCCCGAGCGCCGCACGGTACCGACGAGGCCCGGCTGGGTGGCGACGACGACCTCGTGGCCCTGCGCCCGCAGGGACCAGGCCAGTGGCACCAGCGGGAAGTAGAGGGTGTTCCAGTTCCACGTCGTGATCAGCACGCGCACAGGCGTTCATCCTCCGCTCCCGGCCGCCGTCAGTGCTCCGAGCGTCGGGGGGACCGCTCGAACCGGCGTCCAGAACGGGTGGCGCGCGGTTGCCGTCCCGTTCGGAGCCGGGGCAGGATGATCCCCACCCGGACGTCCGGCAGATCCCAGTGAATTCCACGAAGAAGGAGTGCACCATGAGCAATCCCCGGCGCGAGGGCACCACACCCGCCAAGCGCTTCCCCGCGGGCGCCGTCCTCGGCTCCGCGATGCCCCTCGCCCTGGTCTGGGTGGTCCTCTACCTGACCGGCGCGGTCGATTCGGGCGCGCTGATCGGCATCGCGGTCGCGATCGTCGTGCTGGTGCTGTTCATCTGGGTGACCGCGAGCATCCGGCTGCGGCGCGGTCGCTGACGCCGACCGCCGGCCGGTGGCGTCGCCACCGGCCGGAAAACGGTCACAGGCAAGCAAAAGCGACAAGATCGACGTCCGGCAGCGGCGGCGCGTTCTTGGTGACGAACCGTTTCAGGTACGCCCAGCCGTCGGTGCCGCCCGAGCCCTTGACGTCCGGCAGGTACTTGCGGGCGAAGCCGTAGTGCCGGCCGCGCCAGACGAGCAGGGCGCGTTCGGCCGCCGCGCACAGCTCGTCCAGCTCGGGACGGCCCAGCCCGGCCACCACCCGGCGCAGCGGCTGCACCGCCACGTGCGGTTCGCCGCGCAGGCCCGACAGGTGCGGGAACCGCGCGAAGATCTCGTCGCGGCGCGGATCGTGGCCGTGCACCACCAGTTCCATCAGGTGGTAGTTCATCGACTGCACGGCGCTGGCGTCGCCGGTCTCGGCGCGGAAGGACATGAACCGCTCCGGCGTGAGCGTCGTCAGCACCTCGAAGATGCCGTTGAGCACGTCGGCGAACAGGCCGAGCTGACGCAGCCGGAACGCCGACCCGGCCGGCAGGGCGAGCCGCCGGACCAGGAAGAAGACCAGCTCGCAGGCCTGCACGGACCGCAGGAACACGTGCTCCTCGTGCTTGTCGGACTGCGGGAAGCCCGAACAGTCCAGCAGCAGGAACGCGCGTGTCTCGTCCACGGGCAGCTCGCTCACCCGGCTCCGCGGGGTCGCGGGCAGGTCGCCGACCCGCGCGGTCAGCCCGGTCAGCAGGTCGACCCGCTCGGCCAGGTACGGCAGCCGCGGCAGGGCCCGGCGCTCGACGTCGAGCAAGTCGGTCAACGTGAGGTGCAGCGCCACGGCCGCGGCCGCCACCGGGTCGGGGGTGCCCGCCAGGAACCACTCGTGCACGTGGAGGCTGGTGTAGCGGTAGTACTCCGGGATCGGCCGCGGGCTGAACGGCCGGGTCAGCAACCGCAACGGCAGGTTCGCTTCGGTGGGTTCGGCGGCGGCTTCCTCGTGCAGCCGCCCGAAAAGCTCCCGTTCGGCGGCGGTGAGCGCGAACCGGCCGGCTCTTCGCTGGGCCGCGACGATGTCCGCGCAGACCCCGGTGAAGGCGGCCATCACGCCCGCCCCAGCACGAGGTGCTTGTCCCGGGTGCCGCGCCGGACCTCGCAGCCGTGGAAGCCGGCCGCGGTCAGCAGCTCGACGTACTCCGCGGCGGTGCGGTGCCGGCCTTCGGTTTCGACGTGCATCGAGAGGTTCATCGCCGCGGTGGCCAGCGGGCCGATCCCGTCGTCGTCGAACAGCCGCTCCATGACCAGCACGACGCCGCCGGGCCGGCACGCGCGGCGGGCGGCGGCCAGCAGCTCGGCACACGTCTCGTCGGCCCAGTCGGACAGGATGTAGCCGAACGCGATCCGGTCGCCCTCGGGCAGGCGGTCGCGGAAGAAGTCGCCGGGCGCGAAAGCGAGCCGCTCGCCGAGGCCGAAGCGCTCGCGCGTGCGGGCGACGGCCGGGCCGACCGCCGGCAGGTCGAACACCGTCGCGGTCAGGGAAGGCGCGGCCCGCAGCGCGGCCACGGTGAACGGCCCGCTCGCCCCGCCGACGTCGACCAGGTGCGTCGCGGTGTCCAGTTCGGACAGAGCGGCCAGCTCCGCCGAGACGCCGTGGCTGAGGTCCCACATGGCCTGCAGGAACCGCTCGGTCGCCGCTTCGTCGTGGTAGAGCACGTCGAACGGCCGGGTGCCGGCCGGCTTGCCCCGTTCGAGGAAGCCCGCCACCTCGGCCATCCGCCCGGCCGTGCTCTCGGTCAGGTGCGTGACGAACCCGCCCAGGTACTCCTCGGCACCGGAGTCGAGGTAGGGCCGGAGGTCGGCGGGCACCGCCCAGCCGTCCACCCCGGACTCGAGCAGGCCCGCTCCGCCGAGCACCACGAGGATCCGGTGCAGGGTCTCCTGGTCGAGCCCCAGCTTTTCGGCCACCACAGTGGACGGTGCGGGCGCGGGCAACAGGGCGTCGAACACACCGTGGGCGCAGGCCAGCTGCACCGCGTGCGTGACGTACAGCCCGTAGACAGCACGTTCGAGCCGTTCGGGGAACACGGGTTTCGACCTCCTGGTCGGCAGGGTCGGCGAGTCCGGCACTTTCACGTGAAAGTGCCGGGGCCGGGTCAGCAGAGGGCGCGCATGCAGGCCAGCAGGCTGCGCGCTTCGACGTTCAGGTAGCCGCTGTGCGGGATGAGCGCCGACAGCTGGGCGAGGCTGGCCCAGCGGAAGCCCGGCGGGGTCGCGGCGAACCGGACGTCGTCGGCGACCTCCACGATCCGGTACCGGTTCTCGGCGCGGTAGAACCGGCCGCCTTCCTCGGACAGGACGACGTCGTACTTGACGTCCTTCCCCTGCGCCGTGCGCACGTGGTCCAAGAAAGGCGGACGCCGTTCCGGCGCCAGGTGCAGGTAGTTGTCCGGCATGCACTGCACGGTCGGGCCCAGTTCGACGATGTCGGGCGTGCCCGCCTCGACCCTGGTCTGCAGCAGCACTTCCAGGTACCCCCGGGCGCGGCTGGCCAGGAAGCCGACCAGGCCCGTGCCGCACGGCGCGATGAGCGGCTGGGTCCAGCTGCGGACCTCGCGGCCGGTGGCCGTGACCGACATCGCGACGACCTCGAAGTAACGGCCCTCCTCGTGGGCGATCACCCGCTCACCGCGGGTCCAGCGGCCGACGTCCCGCAGGGGCGCGAGCTTCGCGGTGAGCTCGCAGGCGCCTTTGGCCTGGTTGAGCCAGTTCTGGATGCCGGCCGGTTCGGGGTCCTGCCGGAAGGACTCGACGATCGCCGGGCCCAGCTCGCCCGCGCGCCGCTCGGGCGGCCGGGCGGTGGCGTTCATCGGGAGGCAGGCCAGCACGGTGCGGCTGTCCATGTTGACCATGTTGTCCTGCCGCAGCAGCTCGTGGACCTGGCCGAGGGTGAACCACCGGAAACCCTCGTGCAGCGGCACGTCCTCGGTGGTCTCGACGATGATGTTGCGGTTGCGCTTGCGGAAGAACCGGCCGCCCTGCTCCGAATGCAGCACGTCGACGAGCACGGTGCCGCGGCCGGGTTCGGTGAAGTGCTCGAGGTACTTGGTCGCCGCGCCGCCGTGGAGGCGCAGGAAGTTGCTGCGGGTGGCCTGGACGGTCGGGGAAAGCTGGATCACGTTGACGTTGCCCGGCTCCATTTTCGCCTGCATCAGCAGGCAGAGCACCCCGTCGATCTCCTTGACCAGGATGCCGAGCACGCCGACCTCGGGCTGGTGGATGATCGGCTGCGTCCACGCCGTCACCACCCCGGCGGGGTCGTGCACGTCGAGGCCGCGGATCGTGAAGAAGCCGCCGGACCGGTGGCCGAGGTCGCCGGTGTCCGGATCGAACGACCAGCCGTCCAGCTCGGCGAACGGGATCGCCTCGGTCGTGAAGCTGCCGCGCGCGGTGGTTTCGGCCAGCCAGGCGGTGACTTCACCATGCCCGCCGAGCGTCGGCGTGCTCAGCGTGGCCGCCGATTCCAGGAACCGGTCCAGCATGTCTCGCTGAACGAGAGTGGAGGGAGAAGTCACCACCGGGTGCACCTACCTTCGGAAGAAGTTCAGGTGCTCAGACTCACCGGGGCTACTCGAATCACCCTCGAAGACAGGGCGTGGCGACGGTCCTGAGTGGACCAGCGCCCAGGCGGCGTCCGGCAAGTTGCCCAGCCGGACTGACCGGGCGGGCGCTAGCCGGGGAAGATGCCCCGTTCCATCGCGACCGTGACCGCCGCCGTGCGGTCGCCGACCTCGAGCTTGGCGAACATCCGCACCAGGTGCGTCTTCACGGTCGTCTCGCTGATGTGCAGCTCCCGGCCGATGTCCGCGTTCGTCAGCCCCCGGGCCACCAGCCGCAGCACCTGGGTTTCGCGCGGGGTCAGCAGTTCCGGCTCGGCCGGTGCCGGGGCGGGACTGCGCAGGTGGTTCACCAGTTTCGCGACGATCGCCGGGGACAGCACGGTTTCCCCGCCCGCCGCGGCGCGGATCGCCGCCGCCAGCTCCTCGGGGGTCGCGTCCTTGAGGAGGTAACCCGAAGCGCCCGCCTCGACGGCGTGCACGATGTTCTGGTCCGTGTCGTAGGTGGTCAGGATCAGCACGCGGCAGCCCGGCACCTCGGCCACGATCCGCGCGGTCGCCGCGACCCCGTCGAGTTCGGGCATCCGCAGGTCCATCAGCACGACGTCCGGCCGGAGCCCGGCGGCCACGGAGACCGCCTCGGCCCCGTCGGCCGCCTCGCCGACGATTTCGAAGTCCGCCTCCATCGCGAGCAGCCCGACCAGGCCCGCGCGCACCACCGGGTGGTCGTCGGCGAGCACGATCCGGATGCTCACCAGCTCACCTCGATCTTGATCGTCGTGCCCGAACCGGGCGTGCTGGACACCGTCATCATGCCGGAGACCTGCTCGACCCGCGCGCGCATCCCCGCCAGGCCGAAGCCCGAGGCGCCGCCGGTCACGAAGCCGCGGCCGTTGTCGGCGACCTCCAGCTGCACCGACCGGGCGTGGTAGCGCACCCGCACGCGCACACGGCTGGCGTGGGCGTGCTTGCGCACGTTGGCCAGCGCCTCCTGCACCGCGCGCAGCAGCACGACCTGGACGTCGGTCGACGGCACCTGCGGCTCGCCGAGCACTTCCGCGCTCGCTTCGATACCGAGCTCCTGCCCCAGCCGGGCGACGACCTTGCCGATCGCCACGTCGAGCGGCGACGCGGTCAGCCCGGTGGGCCCGGACGCGCTGATCACGGCGCGCACTTCGGCCAGGTTCTCCGTCGCCGTCTTCTGCGCCAGCGCGAGCCGTTCGTGCGCCCGCTCCGGGTCGGTGGGGATGGCCGCGTCGGCCGCGCGGATCAGCATCAGCAGGCTGGTCAGGCCCTGCCCGACCGTGTCGTGGATCTCCTGCGCGAGCCGGTAGCGTTCCGACTGGACACCCGCCTCGTGGTAGGACTCGGTCAGTTCGCCGCGGACGTTCTCCAGCTCGGCGATCAGCTCCCCCCGCCGCCGGTTCTCGGTGAGCAGCTGGGTCACGAAGAAGCCCACGAGCAGCGCGAACAGCCACACGGTCGCGGTCTGCACGGCGACGTCGGACACCGCGCCCGGCGTCCAGCCGCGCCGGCCGAGGATCAGGACGTCACTCGCCAGGGTGACGGCGAGGCAGGCCCACACCGCGATCCGGATGGGCTGCAGCAAGGCGAACGCCGCGGGCAGGAGCACGTACAGGGCGATCGACATCAGCCCGTCGACGGCCACCATCCCCAGCGTCCCGGCGAAGGCCAGCGCGAGGAAGAGCCAGCCGTACCCGGCCGGTGCCGTGCCGCCCAGCGCGGGGGCGCCCACCACGGCGTAGGCGACGCCGATGAGCGCGACCACGGCGTAGACGTACCAGGGGTCCCGCTCGAACGCGGCGAGCACGACGAGCACGACCCCCATCAGCGCGAAGGACGCGTGCCACCCCAGCAGGATCCGCAGCAGCCAGCCCTGCCCGCTGGCGTCCTTCTCCGCGGAGGTCACCCGTCGTCGCGACCCTTCCAGCGGAACGTCGTCAGGCACAGGACCAACCCAAGCACGCCGTACCCGGCGAGCACCAGCGCGACCCGCCCGTGCGCCCAGGACATCCCCGGTTCGTACTGCTGGAAGACGTCCGGCAGGAACACCGAGCGCATGCCCTGGCAGAGCCACTTGAGCGGGAACACCGCGGCGATCTTCTGCAGCACGTCGGGCAGCTGGTTGAACGGGATGAACACCCCGGAGATGAACTGCAGGGTGATCACCGGCAGGAACACCATCGCGCCCGCGCTCGCGGCCGGCACCACGCTCGAATAGGCGAGGCCGAGCAGCGTGCACGCGACGATGCCGAGCACGTAGACCCACAGGAACGTCAGCCAGTGCCCCGCGTCCGACGGCAGGTGCAGGCCGAAGAAGAGGGTGCCGACCCCGAGCAGCACCACCGCCTGGCCGAGGCTGGAGACCAGCACGACCGCGATCTTGCCGACGAAGTAGGCGCTGCGCGGCATCGGCGTGCCGCGCAGCCGCTTCAGCGTGCCGTTCGCTCGCTCGCCCGCCACCTGGAGCACCATGCTCTGGAACGAGGTCGACAGGATGCCGACCCCGAGCATCCCGGTGACGTAGATCTGCTGGGCGTCCACGCCGGTGTCCCCGATCCGGCCCCGGAAGATGCTCGCCAGCAGCACCAGCATGATCACCGGCAGGGCGAAGGTGAAGATCACCTGGCCCTTCTCGCGGAAGAACTGCTTGATCTCCAGCGAACCGCGCGCCAGCCCGATCCGCCAGGCGGGCACGGGGAGCCGGACCGCCCGGTCCACGGCTTTCGTCTCAGTCACCGGTCGCTCCGATCATACTCAGGTAGACGTCTTCGAGGGTCGGCCGCCGGACGGCGAGGCCGGGGATGTCGTCGCCGAACCGCGCGGCCAGCTCCAGCACGGTCCGCGTCGGGTTCGGGCTCTCCACCTGGTGCGGACCTTCGTCGTCGGTCCAGGAGACGATCGCCTTGAGCAGGTGCCGCCCGCCGAGGCGCGCCGGCGTGTCGACGTCGACGAGACCGCCCTTGCTCAGCACGCCGACCCGGTCGGCCAGGTGTTCCGCCTCGTCCAGGTAGTGCGTGGTCAGCAGGATCGTGGTGCCCTCTTCGCGCAGGCGCGCCACCAGGTCCCAGAACTGCCGCCGCACCTCGGGGTCGAAGCCGGTGGTCGGCTCGTCGAGGAAGAGCAGCTCCGGCCGGCCGACCAGGCCGAGCGCCACGTCGAGCCGCCGCCGCTGGCCGCCGGAGAGCTGCACGGCCCGCTTGCCCTCGTGGCCGCTCAGCCCGACCGCCTCGACCAGCTCCGCCGGGCGCCGCGCGTCCGGGTAGAAGGAGGCGAAGTGCGTGAGCACCTCGAGCACCGTCAGCTGCGCGTAGTCCTGCGAGTCCTGGAGGACGACGCCGACCCGGGTCCGCCAGGCGAGACTCGCCTTGCCGGGATCCTCGCCGAGCACGTCGATCTCCCCGGCGTCCCGGTCGCGGAAGCCCTCGAGGATCTCGGTCAGCGTCGTCTTGCCCGCGCCGTTCGGGCCGAGCAGCGCGAAGATCTCACCCTGTTCGACATCGAGATCCACGACGTCGAGCGCCACGGTGTCCCGGTACTTCTTCCGCAGGCCGCGCGTCCTGATCACGGTGTCCTTCAACATGGCGGCCAGGCTAGCCGCCCCGGTTCGCACCCGGCGAGGTGCGAACGATCGATCCGCGGTGTCCTCCGTTCGAAGGACAAACCGCGTGAGCCGCATTGGACGGGCCTTCGAGTCCGCCGCCCGACGATCCGGGCTGGGCCGACCCGGACCGAGAGGAGCACCGGTGGAGATCATCGGACGCGGTTTCATGGCCAGGAACCTGCGCGAACACGGCATCGACCATCCGCGCACGGTCATCCTGGCCACCGGTGTCGCGACCACGACCGTGACCTCACCTGACGACTACGGCAAGGACGCGGCGGGGTTGTACGACACCCTCCGCCGCTGCCGCCGCACCGGCGAGCGGCTGGTGTACCTGTCGACGGCGTCGGGCGCGATGTACGGCGCGGCCGACTGCCCGACCCGCGAGGACGACGTGGTCTTCCCGCCGCTCGCCTACGGCCGGCACAAGCTGGCCATGGAGGCCGTGGTCGCCGGCTCCGGGGTGGAGCACCTGATCCTGCGGATGACCAACCTGGTCGGCCACAACCAGCGCGCCCACCAGCTGCTGCCGGCGCTGGTCGCCCAGGTGCGGTCGGGCCGGGTGCGCGTCTACGAGCGCGCGCACCGGGACCTGCTCGACGTCGAGCACGCGATCTCGATGATCGACATCCTGCTGGCGCGCGGGGTGACCGGGCAGGTGGTCAACCTCGGGTCCGGGGTGGCGGTGCCGATCGACGACATCATCGGGCACATCGAAAACCGGCTCGGCCGGCGCGTCGAACGCGAGTACTGCCCGCAGCCGCCGCGCACGACCTCGGCGGCGCCGGTCTCGCTCGCGAAGCTGACCCGCCTGATCCCCGACGTGGTGACCCGGTTCGGCCTCGGCCCGACGTACTACCAGCGCGTCCTCGACCGCTACCTGACGGCGCCGGTCCTGACCTGACACCGGTGTTCCCCTCGCCGCGCGGCGAGGGGAACACCGGAGGTCACCAGTGCGGAGCGCGGGGCATCCACCGCGGGATGCCGCCTTCGGCGTTGCGGCCCTTCTCCAGGAACGCGATGTTGTGGTAGACGTGCATGCCGACCAGACCGGCTTCGGTCGCCGACGGCTCGCCAGCAGTATCGCGTGACGGCTCGCCGTCGCTGTCCCGCTCCTGGTGGTGCAGATCGTCCAGCAACGTCTTCAGCAACCCGAGCATCGTCGTGGGCACGCCGAAGTCGCGGTCGTCACCGCCGTAGCCGGGCAGGTACGAGGTCCACAGGTCCTCGATCACGTAGAAGCCGCCGGAGCGCACGTACGGGAACAGCGCCCGGAACGACGTGAGCACGTGTTCGTTGATGTGGCTGCCGTCGTCGATCACGATGTCGAACGGGCCGTGCTCCTTGGCCAGCGCGTCGAGCTGGGCCGGGTCGTTCTGGTCACCGCGCACCACGGTCAGCCGCGGTCCGGAGAACCGGGACTTGTCGAAGTAGTCGAGCCCGAACACCGAGGCCCGCGGGAAGTAGCGGCGCCACATCTTCAGCGAACCGCCCCCGGACTCCTCGTTCTCGTAGCCGCCGACGCCGATTTCCAGCAACCGCACCGGTTCCTCGCGCAGCGGCGCGAAGTGCCGCTCGTAGTGCTGGGTGAACCAGTGCGTCTGGCCCCACTTGTCCGAGCCGTACCGGACGGCCAGCGCACCCAGGTCCGGCGCCCGCGCCGACAGCGCCGCGGTGAGGGTGGCCGACGCCGCGGCGATGGAGGGCTGGCGTTCGCGGGGCGGGAAGTGGGTGTCCATCGCGGTCGCCAGTTCGTAGGCGCGGGAGGGCGACGAGCGCCCGCGCGAGGGCCCCCACAGTTCGGTGATCAGCTCCTCGGCGTCGTACCGCAGCCGGACTTCGCAGCCGGGGTGCAGGCCCGGCAGCACGCGCACCGGCTCGCCGGCCCGCAGTACCCACGTGTGATCCGCGGTCTCCCGGCCGTCCGAAACGGACAGTCCGATGTGGATTTCCAGCGGGTTCGAAGGCGGGTCGAGCCGCAGCGTCCACTCGGCCACCGCGAGCTCGGCGACCCGGGCGAGACCGAGCTTGTCCAGCGCCGCGCGGATCTCGTCCGGACGGCCGCTCGCGGCCCGGATCAGGGATTCGATGTCAGGGGTCACAGTTGTCCCTCCAGTGCACGGACGACCTGCGTCACGTGGTCGATGAGCCGGACGGCGAGCCCGCGGGCCCGCTCCTCGCCGATCGCGTCGGTCCGGTACCGCAGCACCCCGCCGACGGCCGGGTGCGGCCACAGTTCCAAGGTGATCTCCGGCAGGGAGTTGCGCGGCGGCACGCGGACCAGTTCGGCCCGCGCGTCGCCGAACCGCACCGCCGCCGGGGGCATCTCCTCCTGCAGCAGGTAGGCCTGCAGCAGCGGATGCCGCTGGTGGCCCTCGGGGATCGCCGGCATCACCGCGGCGAGCGGCACCAGCGGGGGCCGCATCACCTCCTGCAGCTGCCGCGCGGCCGCCGCGGCGAGCTCGGCCGGGTCGTCGATGTCGGCGGGCGGGCGCATCGGGACCATGCTCGCGAGGCACCCGATGACGTCGCCGGCCTCCTCGGTGAACCGCCCGGTGGTCGGCAGCGCGACCGCCGGTGACGGCTCGCCGGTCAGCTCCCGCAGGAGCAGCACGTAGGCCGCGTAGAAGATGGCCATCACGGTGCCGCCGACCGCGGCGGCGGCCCGGCCGACCGCCGGCAGCAGCACCTCGTCGATGTCGAGGCCGACCTCGGCCGCCGGCCCGCCCCACGGCCGGGGGCCGGGCAGCGGGAAGCGCAGCTCCGGCGCGTCGGCCATGGTCGTCTGCTTGGTGTAGACCGCGAGCGGGTACCGGTCGCGGTACTGCTCCCACTGCTCGGCCGAAACCCGGTAGTAGCTGGCCGGCCACTCGGCCAGGCCGGGCCGCCCGGCGCGGAAGGCGTCGTAGGCGCGGACCAGGTCCGCGGCGAAGACCTGGCCGGACCACCCGTCGAACGAGATGTGGTGGATGCCCACGGCGAGCACCGATTCGGTCGCCGACACCGGGTAGTACGCGGCCCGGATGGGGAAGTCGGCGCTCAGGTCGAACGGGCGCATGACCCAGGTGCACGCGTCGCGGACCGCGTCCGCCATCGTGGCCGCCGGGCGGTCGGTCAGCAGCCCGGCCAGTTCGGCGGCCGGGTGGATCCGCACCTTCGGCGTCCGGCCGCCCTCGGCGAACCGGGCCCGAAGCACCTCGTGCCGGGCGACGACGTGGTCGAGCGCCCGGGCGAGCGCGGTCTCGTCGACGGCACCGCTGATCCGGTAGATCACCGGCACGACGGCTTCTTCGAGGTGGCCCGCCTGCTTCTGGGCGTGCCAGAACTCGGCGACGGTGAACGGGATGTGGTCCGGCTCGTACGCGGTCTCCGGGCCGGGGTCGTCGTGGCCGGCGACGCCGGGCTCGAGGGCCGGCGCCGCGGCCACGGCCGCGGCGATGGCCCGCGGAGTGCGCGCGGCGAGGATGTCGGGCACCACGACCAGCCGGCCGAACAGCGCACCGATCCGCGTGGAGATGCGGATCGCGGTGAGCGACGTGGCGCCCCGGTCGAAGATGTCGTCGTCGACGGCCACCCGGTAGCCGAGCACCTCGGAGGCGACCTCCCGCAGGGTGGCTTCGAGGCCCACGCCGTCGTCGGCGGACGCCGAGGTGCCCGCGCCCGCCGCTTCGGCGAGGGCTCGCTGGTCGAGCTTCCCGTTGGGCAGCTTGGGGAACTCCGCCACGGCGACGACGACGTCGGGGACGAAGCCGGCGGGCAGGACCGCCGCGACGGCCTTGCGCACCAGCTCGGGCGGCACGCCCTCGCCGACGTAGAACGCGGCCAGGCTGGTCTTCACCGCTCCGTCGAACGGCAGCGGCACCACCACGCCCGCGCCGACCCCGGGCACCGCCTCGACGATCCGCTCGACCTCCTCGGCTTCGATCCGGACCCCGCGGACCTTGAGCTGCCGGTCGCGGCGGCCGACGAACACCAGCCGGCCCGCTTCGTCGAGCCGCGCCAGGTCGCCGGTGAAGTACGCCCTGCGGGGCACCCCGTCCAGGTCCAGCGTGGCGAACCGTTTCGCCGTCTCGGCTTCGTCGCCGACGTACCCGAAGCACACGCCGTCGCCGACCGTCACGATCTCGCCGGTCCGCCCGGCCGGGACGATCCGGCGGGCCTCGTCGAGCAGGTACACCGAAGTGTTCACCGACGGGGTGCCGATCGGGACCTCGTCGCCGAAGTCCGGGTCCGTGGTGGCCCACGCGGTGGTGCTCACCGTGTTCTCCACGGGTCCGTAGGCGTTGACCACCCGCAGGCCGGGGTGCGCGCGCAGGCACCGCTTGACGTGCGCGGCCGAAGCCCGCTCGCCGCCGACGAACAGCACCCGCGCGCCGGCGAAGCACTCGACGTCGTCGTCCACCAGCGCGTTGAACAGTGTCGACGCCATCGCGATGAGCGTCACGCCCTCGCCGATCCGCGCGCGCACCTGCGGGCCGCTCAGGTGCCCGCCGTCGTGGAGCACGGCGGTGCCGCCCTTGATCAACGGCACCCAGAGCTCGAACGCGAACACGTCCCACGCCGGGTTCGCCTGCTGGAGCGAGACGATCCGGCCGTCGTGCCCGTGCCGCCGGTCGAGGGCGGTGCGGGCGACGCCGCTGTGCGGCGCGAGCGCGGCCTTCGGCACGCCGGTGCTGCCGGAGGTCAGGAACACGCAGAACGGCGCCGTGCCGTCGAGTCCGTGCGCGGGCACCGGTGCCCCGCCCGGCAGCGCGTCGATGTCCAGTGTGGACACTCCGGCGAACGGCTCGGGGCTCAGCAGCAGCTTCGCCCCGGTCCGCTCGATCAGCTGCCGCACCCGGTCCAGCGGCCAGTCCGGGGGCGCGCAGGCGTAGGCGGCGCCGGTGCGCAGCACGCCGAGCAGCACCGCGACCAGGCGCGGGGTGCGCGGCGCCCGGACCGCCACGATGTCACCCGGGCCGACCCCGGCCGCCGCCAGCGCCGAGGCCGCCACCGCGGCCTCCGCCACGAGCTCGGCGTAGGTCACTTCGGTTTCCCGCCACCGCAGCGCCACCGCGTCACCGCAGCGCTCGGCGGTGCGCGCGACCAGCTCTTCGATGCGCGCGCCGCCGGAATACTCCTCCCGGGGACCGTGCAGCACGGACAGCGTCTCTGTGGTCATCTGTTCCTCCTTGGCGGCTTGGCGGCCATCCTCGGCGCCCGGCCTCAAGCGGCGGTCGACGGCGCTTCGCGCGGCGGCAGCCGGGCGGCGATCTGGTTCGGGGTGGGCAGCTCGTGCAGCTCGGCCGAAAGCTTCCGGGCGCCGTCGTCGAGGGAACCGGCCAGGACGGCGGCCACCTTTTCGGTCAGGAGCTCCTCGAAACCGTCGCCGGGGAAGACGAAGTCGGCCGCGCCGGCCGCGGCGAGCTGACGGGCGTTGAGGATCAGGTCCGCGCGCTGGGGCACGACGACCTGGGGCACCCCGGCGGCGACCGCCGTCAGGAGCGTGCCGAGGCCGCCTTGGGAGACGACCGCGTCGCAGGTCGGCAGCAGCGCGTGGAACGGCAGTCCCCGCACGACCCGCACGTTCGGCGCGACCGCCTCGATCACGTCCCCTTCGGCCGCCGGCACCGCGGCCAGCACCTCGACGCCGAGCCCGGCGAGGGCTTCGACGACCCGGCCGGTGACCACGAGCTCCTTGTCGAACCGGCCGTTCGACATGCCCCAGGTGACGCAGACCCGCTTGCCGCGCCGCGGTTCGGTCAGCCAGCCGGGCAGCTTCCCCGGGCCGTTGTAGGGCACGTACCGCATGGGCAGCCGGGTCACCTCCGGCACGCCGGGGACCGGCCCGCCCGCCACCACCTGCACGCTCGGCGGGCACGGGTCGACGGTGACCTCCCCGAGCGGCTCCACCCCCGGCAGGCCCCACCGGGCGCACAGGTCCGCCAGTGCTTCGTCTTCGAACTCCCGGGTGAGGCAGGCGTAGTCGATCCCCCAGGTGTGCCGGACCGCGGGCACGCCGAGCAGCCGCGCCACGATCGGCCCGGCGTACGTCGTCGCCTCGAACACCACCAGGTCCGGCTGCCACGCGCGGGCGAAGTCGTGGAGCCCGCCGGTCATCGCCTCGGCGGCCGCGACCCCGAGCCAGCAGTTGCGCGGCCCGAACCGGCGCATGTCGGCCCACTCCACGAGCTGGGCGTCGTGCCGGCGCGCCCGCTGGACGTACTTCCCCATCATCGCGGCGGTGTCGACGTCGGCGCCGACCGCGACCGCGGGCAGGCCGGTGCCCCGCACCGTCGGCACCAGTCCCGGCTGGGTCGCCACGACCACCTCGTGCCCCGCCGCGCGCAACGACCACGCCAGCGGCACCATCGGGTAGAGGTGGGTCGTCCAGTTCCACAAGGTGAACATCACCCGCACGTGCCACTCCCCTTCGCCCCGGCCAGTTCCGGCAGCCTGGTGACCACTTCGGACAGTGCCGGCTGGGCGGCGGCCTCCTCGGCCAGGCCCGCCGCGGCCTTCTCGTACGACGCCGAACCGAGCACCCGCTCGACGGCGTCCCGGACGGACTCCGCGCTCGCGGCGTCGAGCGGGATCAGCTCCCCCGCGCCGCCGTCCGCGACCGCGCGGGCGTTGAGCACGTGTTCGCCGAAGTGCGGCACGCAGACCTGCGGCACACCCGCCGTGATCGCCGACGCGACCGCGCCGGCGCCCCCTTGGGAGACGATCAGGTCGCAGCTGGGCAGCAGCAGGTGCAGCGGCAGGTTCTCGGCCACCCGGACGTTCGCCGGGAGCACCCCGAGCCGTTCGCGGTCCCGGGGTGACACCGCGCAGACGACCTCGGCGTCGACCCCGGTGAAGGCGTCCAGCACCTTGTCCACCCCGAACGCGCGTTCGCCGAGCACGTGCGCGATGGTGCCCCAGGTGACGCAGATCCGCTTGCGGCGCTTCGGTTCGAGCAACCAGCGCGGCGCGACGCCGGAACCGTTGTAGGGCAGGTGGCGGGCGAAGAACCGGTGCACGTCGTCGTGGCGCTGCAGGCTCGGCGGGCACGGGTCCAGCGTCGCCACCCCCAGCACGTCGACGTCGTCGAGGCCGAGCGCGGCCCGGTGGGCGGCGAGCGCCCGCGGCGCGAACCCGGTGAGGTACGAGCTGTAGTCCGCGCCCCAGATCTGGCGCACCGCGGGCACCCCGCACGCGGCCGCGGCGAGCGGCCCGGCGTAGGTGACCGCGTCGAACACCATGAGGTCCGGTTTCCACCGGCGGACGAGCGCGACCAGGTCGTCCTGCATGACCTTCGCGATGAGCGCGTAGACGGACAGGGGCTGTTCACCCGCCGCGCGGGCGGCCTCCCAGTCGGTCAGCTCGCCCGCCGCGGCCTCGTCGGCCAGCGGCGAGGCCCAGTAGTACTTCTCGATGATCGGCAGCACGTCGAAGTCGGCTCCGACGGCGGCGGCCGGCAGACCGCCGCGGGTCACCCCGGGCACCGCGCCGGGCGGCACCGCGACGAGCACCTCGTGCCCGGCGGCCCGCAGGGACCACGCGATCGGCGTGAGCCAGAAGTAGTGCGTGGGCCAGGCCCACGAAGTCAGCAGGACGCGCACGTCAGCCTCCCACCGCGGCGAGTAGCCCGGCGCCCGGGTCGGGCAGCGCGCGGGACTCCTCGCCCAGCGCGGCCGCGGCCGCGGTGAACGACGGGTCGTCCAGGAGTTCGGTGAGCGCGTCCCGGATCTGCCCGGTGGTCGCGCCGTCGGCGCCGACCCGCGCGCCCGCGCCCGCGCCGGCCAGCTGGGCCGCGTTCGTCTCCTGGTCCGGGATGAGCGGCAGGCACACCTGCGGCAGCCCGGCGAGCACGGTGGTGAGGGCACTGCCCGAGCCCCCCGGGTGGACCACCAGGTCGCAGCCCGGCAGCACCAAGTTGAGCGGCTGCATCACGACGGTCTGCCAGGTCTTCGGGTACTCCGGGCCGAACGCCTCGGCGCCCGAGGTCGCGAACACGACGTCGAGCCCGAGGTCCGCGGCGGCGGCGAAGACGAGCGCGGGCAGCGAGCCGGCCGCGCCGAACTTCCCGCTGGTCGTCCCCCAGGTCACGCACAGCCGGGGGACGTCGCCGCGGCCGCGGAGGCCGCGCTCGTAGACCCCGGTGCCGTTGTAGGGCCGGTACGCCGTCCGCACCGGGGTGTAGTCCACCGGCAGCTGCAGGCCCGGCGGGCACGGGTCGAGCGTCGGGGTGTCCCCGCTGACCACGCACGCGCCGGCGCCGAAACGTTCGTACAGGCCGGCGAAGGCGGTTTCCTCGAACATCCGCAGCGGGTAGGTGAAGTCGACGCCCCACAGGTGCCGCACGGAAGGCACCCCGAGCGCGGCGGCGACGGCGGGGGCGGCGTAGGTCGTCGGGTCGTGCACGATGACGTCCGCGCGCCAGTCGCGGGCGAACCGGAGCAGGTCATCGGCCATCGCGTCGGCGACCGGGACGAACATGTCGAGCGGGGTCCGCCGCTCCCGGCGCGGTTTCGCACCGTCCATGAAGGACTTCATCCGCGGCGCGAGGTCGACGTCGGTGCCGATCCGGGCCACCGGCAGCCCGGTCCGGGCCGCCACCGGCACCAGCGACGGCGGGCAGGCGAGCACGACCTCGTGCCCGGCGAGCCGCAGTCCCCACGCCGTCGGGACCATCGGGAACAGGTGCGAGGGCCAGGCCCACGACACGAACAGCAAGCGCATACGGCCTCCTCGGCCGGCGACGGCCGTCGGGTGATTCACGGGGTCACCGGCTGCCGGCCAGCGTCAGCAGTTCGCCGACCGTCTCGTCGAGCGTGGCCTGCGCGGCCACCTCGGACCGCAGCCGCCGGGCGGCGCCGGCGGCCGCCTCGTCGGCGAGGAGCGCGTCCAGTGCGGCCCGCACCGGCTCCGGGTCGTCGTCTTCGACCAGGACACCGGCGCCGGTCGCGGCCAGCCGCTGGGCCGGCACGAGGTCGGTGAAGTACTCGGGCACCACGACCTGCGGGACGCCGGCGGCCACCGCGGTCATCATGGTTCCGGCGCCCCCACGGGAGATCACCGCCGCGCAGCTCGGGAGCACCAGGTGCAGCGGCAGGTTCTCGACCAGGCGGACACCGGCGGGCAGGTCCCCGTCGAGCAGGTCGGTGCTCGGCACCGCGACCACGAGGTCGCGGTCCGGCCGGGCGATCGCCGCCACGAGCGCCCGCATCCGCCGCGCCGCGGCGGCCCATTCGTCCGGTCCCTTGAACTGCGGTGAGACGCCCCAGGTGAGGACCACCCGGGGGTGGCGCGGCTCGGCACACAGCCAGCCCGGCACGGTCCCGGTTCCGTTGTAGGGCACGTACCTCGTGCGCAGGACCCGGCCGGGCACGTCAACCTGCAACGACGGCGGGCACGGGTCCACGGTGAGGGTGCCGGCCGAGTCGAAGCCGCCGATCCCCAGTTTCCCGCACAGCTCGGCGAAAGCCAGGTTTTCGAAGGCCCGGGCCGGTGAGTGGAAGTCGATCCCCCACAGCACCCGCACGTGGGGCAGGCCGAGCTTGGTGGCCACCAGGGGCGCGGCGTAGGTCGTCGGTTCGTAGAGCACCAGGTCGGGTTCCCAGCCGCGGCAGAACGCCTCGAGGTCGCCGGCCATGTCCTCGGCGAGCGCGACCGACAGGCCGAGCCGCTTCCCGGTGCCGCGGCCCGGCTCCGGGCCGGGGCCCGGCCGGATCGGGCGCATGGCGCGGGCCAGCAGGGCGGTGTGGTCACCGTCGCCGCCGACGGACACCGCGGGCAGCCCCGCGCCGGTCACCGCGCCGGCCAGCCGGGGCTGCGTGGCGAACCTGACGTCGTGTCCCGCCGCGCGGAAGGCCCACCCGATCGGGACCAGGGGCCGCACGTGGGACGGCCAGGCCCACGAGACCAGCAGCACGCGCACGTCGGTTCACCTCCGCCCAGTAGTCGGGCCACCGTCGCGAGACCGGTTGGAGTCCGGGTCCAGGATGGGTGGGCCGGAGGCTCGCCGGTGTCGCGTCCCCCGGGCCGGTGGGCGGCGGCGAAGCAGGTTCGAGCCGTTCCCGAGCCGGGGAAGAGACCGTGCGGGCATGCGAATTCTGTTCTGCACGTGGGCGTGGCCGACGCACTACCAGCCCATGGTGACCCTGGGCTGGGCCTTCCGGGCCGCGGGCCACGACGTCCGGGTCGCGAGCCAGCCCTCCCTCGTGCCGGTCGTCCAGGCGTCCGGGCTGCCCGCGGTGGCCGTCGGGCGGGACGAGGAGATCGAGCCGACGGTGGCCCGGCTGCTGGCGGAGGACCCCCGGGTGCGCGGCTCGGGCAAGGAGTCCCGCACGGTGTCCGCCTACGCCGGGATAGCGGAGAAGATGGCCGGCCCGCTGCTGGCGCTGATGCGGTCGTGGCGGCCGGACCTGGTGGTGTTCGAGGAGAGCACCTATGCCGCGGCGCTGGTCGCGGCCGCGCTGGACATCCCGGCCGTGCGCCACCTGTGGGGCGTGGACATCCTCTCCTACGTCCGGTCGTTCGAACCCGCGGCGCTCTCGGCGACGGCGTCCGCCCTCGGACTGTCTACAGTGGACGTGGCGGGCGCGCTGACGGTGGACCACTGCCCGCCCGCCCTGCAGGTGCCCGGCGACTTCACCCGCCGGCACATGCGCTACGTCCCGTTCAACGGCGCGACGGTGCTGCCGGCGTGGGCCGCCGAGCCCCGGACCCGGCCGCGGATCTGTGTGACGTATGGAACGACCAGTTCCCAGCTGGCGTTCTACGAATGCGTCATCGACCGGCTCGTCCACGCGGCGGCGGGGTTACCGGTCGAAGTGGTGGCGACGGTGGCCGGGGACGATTTGGCCGCGCTCGGGCGGGTGCCGGACAATGTCCGGATCGTGGAACGGATCCCGTTGCATACGTTGCTGCCCAGCTGTGACTTGCTGATTTCGCAGGCGGGGCCGAGCACTGCGTTGACGGCGGTGTCCTGTGGGACGCCGCAGTTGATGATCCCGCAGTTGCCGGACCAGCGGCTCATCTCGGCGCTGGTGTCGGCGGCGGGGGCTGGGGTCAAGCTGGAGCTCGGTGAGGCGGATACCGAGACGATCCGGGCTTCGGCGGCTGGGATTCTCGGCGATGGTGCTTATCGTGAAGCTGCGGCTGGGTTGGCGCGGGAGAGCCGGGAGCAGCCCAGTCCCGCTGAGGTTGTTGATGGGTTGGTCGCCTTGGCTGGCTGAGCCGGGGGTCGCGGTTTCTGGTGCGGCGGTTCTGCCGGGGTGTCCTCTGCCGCGGTGGGTTTGGCCGGGGCCGGTCTCTGCCGCGGCCCTTCCCGCGCGGCCCATCCCGCGCAGCCCATCCCGCGCAGCCCATCCCGCGCAGCCCATCCCGCGCAGCCCATCCCGCGCAGCCCATCCCTGCCGCGGCTTGGCGGGTCCGACCTCCCCCGCCCCTCCGGTGGGATTTTCAGTCGGCGGTCGGGTTAGTCAAGGCGGGAAAGCGTGCCTTGACTAACCCGACCGCCGACTGAACTGACAGCTGGGATGAGGGGCGGGGGAGGTCTGGTGATCTCGTGGTCGGCTTGCCTTGCCGGCTGCCGGTTCACCTCTCCACGGATGTCGATCCGAACCCCGGCTGCGGAAGCCCGCGCCGCGGTCTGGTGACCTCGTGGTCGGCTTGCCCTGCCGGCAATCGAGTCCGCTCAGCCCAGCACTGCCCGCTGGAACGCCCGCAGCCCGAACCAGCCCACGCCGGCCGTTCCGCCCAAGAGCACCACCAGCACCACCCACGCCGACAAGTGTGGTACGTCCGGTGTCAACGCCGCCCGCAGCGCCTCGCTCAAGTACACCACCGGGTTCGCCAAGACGGCTATCTGCAGCCAGCGCACCGAACCCAGCGCCGCCCACGGGTAGTACACGCAGCCGAGCATCATCAGCGGGATCATGATGATGCTGAACAGCACGTTCACCTGCGCGGGTTCCACCACCGAGCCGAGCAGCAGGCCGAGTGCGGCGGAGAACACCGAACCGAGCAGCAGCATCAGCACCAGCAGTGGCCAGTCCGAATAGGACAGATCGGGGGCCTGGCCCGGTGCGTGCAGGAACGTCACGATCGGCAGCACCAGGACCGCCGCGAACAGCGACTGGACCGCGCCGCTGACGACCCGCTCCACCCCCACCGCCCACACCGGGACCGGGGTCAGCAACCGGTCCTGGATGGACTTCGGGTAGGACAGCTCCGTGATCAGCGGCACGGTCACGCCGAGCAGGCCGGCGAACAGCATCGAATTGGCGAGGATCCCGGGGGCCAGCACCGTGCCCGACGTGCCGCCGATCCCGCCCGAAATCGAGGGCAGCACGTAGGAGAACACGAACACCGTCAGCAACGGCTGGACCAGCACCCGGCCCAGCAGCCCGCCGAGCTGCTTGCGGAACACGACGTAGACGTCCCGCGCGAGGAAGGCGAGGAACACCCGGGCCGGGGACACCGCCGGCGTCCTGAACGTCGTCATGCCCGGTACGCCCTTCCGGTCAGGGTGAGGAACGCGCTTTCCAGGCTGGGCCGGGCCGTGCTCACGTCCAGCAGCCGGCGGCCCGCCGTGGTGCCCAGGGAAACCAGCTCCGCGATCAGCCCGTCGGTCGCCGCGGTGGACACCCGGATCGAAGCGCCGTCCCGCACCACCGGCAGCGCGCCGAAGTCCATTTCGGACACCGGTCCGTCGTACGTCGCCGTCACCACCGAAACGCCGCCCGCGGAAGCGATCAGCGACGACACCTCGTCGCACACGAGCACGCGCCCGCCGTCGATGATCGCCGCGCGGCGGCAGAACCGCTCGGCCTCCTCGATGTTGTGCGTGGTGAGCACGATCGTCTGGCCCGACGCGTGCAGCTCGCCGAGCACGTCCCAGACGTTGACCCGGCTGTGCGGATCGATGCCGGCGGTGGGTTCGTCGAGGAAGAGGATCTCCGGACGCTGCACCAGCGCCCGCGCGATCATCATCCGGCGCAGCTGCCCGCCGGAGAGCTGGTAGAACATCGCGCCCCGGCGGTCGCCGAGGCCGAACTGCTCCAGCAGCTCGTCCGCGCGCCGCCGCGCCGCCGCGCGGGTGCCGCCCCAGTACCGGGTCCGGTACCGCAGGTTCTCCTCGACGGTCAGCTCCCGGTCGACGGAGTTGGTCTGGCTCACCAGGCTGATCCGCCGGCGCACCTGGACCGGCTCGCGCGCGGCGTCGAAGCCGGCGATGCGCACGCTGCCCGCGGTGGGCCGCACCAACGTCGTCAGCATGCCGATCGTGGTCGACTTCCCGGCGCCGTTCGGGCCGAGCAGACCGAAGAACTCCCCCGCGCGGACGTCGAGGTCGATCCCGGCGACCGCCTCGACCGGGCCGCGTTTCGCCGGGTAGACCTTCCGCAGCCCCGTCGCCGTCACGACGGAGGCCGTCCGCCCGGCCACGACGGGCCGGGCGGGGGTGCGCAGTCCCGCCATCACACGGGCTTGCGCAGCACGAGCGACTGGCTCATCACCGGGTACATGCCGGAGATCAGCACCTCCGGCAGCGACTTCACCACGTGCTCGAAGTCGAACTCCGGCGTGCCGAGCAGCTCCCGCGGGTCGCCGGTCTCCAGCTCCAGCCCGCTCGCCTCGATCAGCGCGCCGACGTCCTGGTTGATGCCCCACATGTTCTTCTCCAGCACGCCGAACGGCTTGAGGTCGAGGAAGGCGTCCACCGTCAGGACCAGCTTGCCGCCCGGCTTCAGCAGCCGCGTGCTCGCCCGCACGATGTCGGCGCCTTCGGCGAGGTCCACGTGCTCCAGGACGGACAGGCACAGCACCCGGTCGAACGACTCCGGCTCGAGGTCCGCGTCTTGCAGCCGGGCCGCGACCAGCTCGACATCGGTCCCGAAGGTCGTGTTGAGCAGCCCGTGCTCGCGCGGCGACAGCGGGAGGTAGCCCGGGTCGGTCCAGACGTTGTAGTCCTCACGGGCCGACGGGTCGACGTTGACCACCGAGCAGCCTTCGAGCGCGGCGACGAACTGCAGGCCGCTCAGCCCGCTGCCGACGTCGAGCACCCGCATGCCCGGGGTGAACTCCGCGACCGCGAACGCCCACGGGTACTCGTGCACCCGCGTGCCGCTCGCGTACTGGAAGGCGAACGGGCCGTAGTCCGGGTTCGCCGGGTCGGCCAGCGCCTCCAGTGGCCGCTGCTGCGGCCGCTTGCCTTCGGCGAGCAGCCGCGCGGACCGGTGTCCGTAGGGCGCGCCCCACTTCTCGTTCCAGGCCTCGAACTCGGCGGGAAGATCCTTGCGTGCCAGCATGGTTCACCTCTCAGACGGTGGCGTGCTCGCGTGCGGCCAGACGCTCCAGCACCGGCACGATCTCGGTCGGCGCGGGCTGGGCGTTGGCCTCGTCGGCCAGCCGCCCGGCGCCGGCGCGCCACTGGGGGTTCTCGAGCAGGTCGGTGACCAGCCCGCGGACGGTGTCGGGCCCGGCGTCCTCGGGCAGCAGGACCGCCGCCGCCCCGGTCGGCGCCAGCTGGTTCGCCACGAACGCCTGGTCGGGGAACTGCGGCACGATGAGCTGCGGGACGCCGTTGACGACCCCGGTCATCGTGGTGCCGTTGCCGCCCTGGTGGATCATCAGGTCGCAGGTCGGCAGCAGCAGGTGCAGCGGCAGCGCGTCGACCACCCGGATGCCGTCGGGGATCGGGCCGAGGTGCTCGCGGTGCGAAGGCGCGACGGTGACGACGACCTCGGCGTCGATCCCGGCGACCGCCTCCAGCATCTGCCCGGCCAGCACCAGGTTCGGGTTCACCTTCGCCAGGGTGGTGCCCCAGGTGATGCAGACCCGGCGCCGGGACGGCGGCTCCAGCAGCCACTCCGGCACTTCGGCCGGCCCGTTGTAGGCGATGTAGCGCATGAGCTGCTTGGGGTAGTCCGTCGGGAGCTGGATGCTCGGCGGGCACGGGTCGACCGTGAGCGTCCCCTGTGGACTGAACTCGGTGACGCCGAAGCGCTCGGCGAGCGGGCGCAGGAGGACCGGCTCGATGTCCCGGCCGCGGTAGGCGATGTCCGGCGCCATCAGCACCCGCACGTTCGGCACCCCGACGGCGGCGGCGGCGATCGGGCCGGCGTAGGTGGTCGGGCCGTGCACGACCAGGTCCGGCCGCCAGGCGCGGGCGAACTCGACCAGGCCGTCGACCATGGTCTCGGCGATGTCGACGAACATCTGCAGCGCCCGTTCGCCCTTGGGCTTGCGCAGCTGCTTCCACAGCTCCACCGTCGCCGGCGCGTCCCGGTCGATGTGCATCGTGTCGCGCGTCAGCTGGCTGAAGTCGCAGTCCTCGCCGACTTCGACGGCGGGCTGGCCGGACATGGTGATCGCCTCGGCGAGCGCGGGCGGACCGGCGACCCGGATCTCGTGCCCCGCGTTGCGCAGCGCCCAGGCCAGCGGAACCATCGGGTAGTAGTGCGGGGGCCACGCCCACGCGGAGAACAGCACGCGCATTCGCGTACTTCCTTTCTGAGACGCCGAATGGTGGCAACTTCGCAGCCGGGCCTGGGGCACGGCTGGAGGATCGCTCACCTCCCGGCGAGCGACCGCAGGTCCGCGACGAGCTCGGCGGGGGCGGGCCGGCTCTCGTTCTCCAGCCGCGCCCGGCGCGCGGCCGCCGCGAAGCCGTCCCGCTGCAGCACGTCGAACACCGCGCCGGCGACCGCCGCCGCGCTGAACTCCGCGGCCGCCAGCGCGCGGCCCGCGCCCGCGGCCTCGAGCCGCCGCGCGATCGCCAGGTGGTCCGGCAGCTGCCCGACGGCGACCTGGGGCAGCCCGGCGGCGAGCCCGGTCAGGACGCTGCCCGCCCCGCCCTGGGACACCAGCACGTCGCAGTGGGCGAGGAGCCGGTCCAGCGGCGGGTCGACGAACACCGACACGGTGGGCGGCAGGTCGCCGAGCAGCGCGCGCTGCCGCGCCGAAACCGCCAGCACGACGTTCACGTCCAGTTCGGCCACCGCGCGGGCGGTCTCCCCCGCGAGGAAGTACTGCGGGCCGAGCAGCTCCATCGTGTGGCCCCAGGTGACGCACACCCGCGGCCGCGCCACCGGGCCGAGCACCACCTCGGCCCGCTCCGGACCCGAGCACGGCAGGTAGCGGACCAGCCGCCGCGGGAGGTCGCCCGGACCGTGCAGGCACGACGGGGTCGGGTCGATCGTGGTGCCGGCGAGCGGGTCGACCGGCCCGACGCCCAGGCGTCCCCCGATCGGTTCCAGCAGGTCCGGCAGGAACCGGGCGGCCCGCGCCACCAGGTCGGGCCCGTAGAGGTGGCGGACCGACGGGATCCCGAGCGCGGCCGCCACCAGCGGCCCGGCGAACGCGGTCGGTTCGGCGACCACGAGGTCGGGCCGCCAGGCCTGGGCGAACCGCACGGCGTCGTCCGCCATCTCGCCGGCCAGCCGCGCGAACAGCTTCAGTGCCCGGGGCACCCCGTCGGCCGGTGGCTGCGGCGGAGCCTGCCCCTCGACCGGCAGGACGAACTTCCGGAACTCCGGCAGCACGTCGAGGTCCGGGCCGGCGGCGACCGCGGTCAGCCCGAGCTCGGCGATCGCCGGGCCGAGCGCGGGCTGACCGAGCACTCTGACCTCGTGCCCGGCTCCGCGCAGCGCCCACGCGAGCGGGGCGACCGGATGCAGGTGGGTGCGCCAGCCCCACATGACGAACAGCACGCGCATCGCCCTCGGCCGCCGGCCGCCAGTGCTCACACTTCCTCCAGCACGTCACGTCCGCGGCACGCTGCGCGCGGGCGAGCCATCCCTCACGGCCACATGTGATCAAGTCGCCGTCGGGCCGCACTGGATTCGCCGTCCAGCCGCCCGCTCGCGAGCCGGGGTCGAGCGGGTCTATAGCCGCCATCGCGACACTTCGGCAGCTTTCCGTCACCCGAGAGCAGGGGATACGACATGGCCGATTCAGCGAGATCGCTCCTGCTGGAGCAGGTCCGCGGCTACCACGACGCACAGGCCCCCGGGCCGGAGAAGTTCGTCCCCGGCGAGACGCCGATCCTGTCCTCGGGCGCGGTGCTCGACGCGGACGACCGCGTGGCGCTGGTGGGGGCCGCGCTCGACCTCCGGATCGCCTCCGGCGGGATCGCGGCCAAGTTCGAGTCGTCGTTCGCCCGGACCCTCAAGCGGCGCAAGGCGCTGCTCACCAACTCGGGCTCGTCGGCGAACCTGCTGGCGATCAGCGCGCTGTGCGCGCCCCAGCTCGGCGACGCCCGGCTGCGGCCCGGGGACGAGGTGATCACCGTCGCGGCCGGGTTCCCGACCACGGTCAACCCGATCCTGCAGCACGGCCTCGTCCCGGTGTTCGTCGACATCGAGCTCGGCACCTACAACACGACGGCCGAACGGGTCGAGGCCGCGTTCTCGCCGCGCACCCGCGCGATCATGATCGCGCACACCCTCGGCAACCCCTTCCCGGTCGCGGAGATCGCCGAGCTCGCCGAGCGGCACGGGTGCTACCTGATCGAGGACAACTGCGACGCCGTCGGGTCGACCTACCAGGGCCGGCTGACCGGGACGTTCGGCAAGTTCGCCACCGTGTCCTTCTACCCGGCCCACCACCTGACTATGGGCGAGGGCGGCTGCCTGCTGACTTCGGACCTGAAGCTGGAGCGGCTGGCGAGGTCGCTGCGCGACTGGGGCCGCGACTGCTGGTGCGAGCCCGGCGAGGACGATCGCTGCCTGCGGCGGTTCGATTTCTCGCTGGGCACGCTGCCGCCGGGCTACGACCACAAGTACGTGTTCTCGCATCTCGGGTACAACCTCAAGAGCACGGACCTGCAGGCCGCCCTGGGGCTGAGCCAGCTGGCGAAGCTGTCCGGCTTCGTCGAAGCGCGGAAGCAGAACTGGCAGCAGCTGCGCGAAGGCCTCGACGGCTTGCCGGGCCTGCTGCTGCCCGAGCCGACCCCGGGCAGCGACCCGAGCTGGTTCGGGTTCGTGATCACGGTGCGCCCGGAAGCGGGCTTCACCGCCGGCGAGGTGATCGCCCACCTGGAGGCCAACGCGATCCGGACCCGGCGGCTGTTCGCCGGCAACCTCACCCGGCACCCGGCCTACCTCGACCGGCCGCACCGCATCTCCGGCTCGCTGGCCAACAGCGACATCGTCACCGAGCGGACGTTCTGGATCGGCGTGTACCCGGGCATCACCCCGGAAATGATCGAGTTCGTCATCGGCACGCTCAAGGAGTTCGTCGCCACCCACTGAACGAGCCTCCCCCGGCGCCTCTCGGAACTCCCCCCGTTCCGAGAGGCGCTTTTCTTTTTCATATTGTGACGACTTAAGATAGAATTGATATTCACGGCAATCTCCGCCGTCGCGAACACCGGTAGTGCATTTGCATTCACCACTCGTGACGCACCGAATACCCGGATAAATCGGATCTAACGGGAAATGCGGACGAACGTGTGCGAATCTTCGAGACACGGAGTCGTCGCTGCTCACGAGGACTTCACCGGCCCCCGGCAGGTCGCCCTGAAGGTCTTCCAACCAACGTTTGGCCGTCTCCGGGAAATCTTGACACCGCCACCACCGAGGCTTACTGTCAGCCACGCGGTGCGAAAGAGCTAATCTGGGGTGAGGGCAGCCCTTTTGCACCGAACTGGGGATGAGGTCGGCCATTTCGCCGTTCCGTCGGATAGTCGAAGCACGTCCTCCGGTTACATGTTCTTATGCCTACCGCTGGGGGAAGTCATGAGATTCAATACCCTGGGCACCTTCGAGGTGACCCACGAAGACCGGCTGCTCACACCGACCGCTCCGAAGCAGCGCAGCGTCCTGGCGCTGCTGGTTCTCTGCCACGGCGGCCTGGTGCCGGTCACGTCGCTCATCGAAGAGATCTGGCCGGAGAACCCGCCGGCGAGCGCACTGACCACCTTGCAGACCTACATCTACCAACTGCGCAAGCTGTTCTGCGCCGCGGGCAACAGCCACGACGGCGTGCTGGTGACGAAACCGCTGGGCTACCTGGCCCGGATCGCGCCGGGAAGTGTCGACGCCGACGAGTTCGAGCAGCTGGCCGGCACCGCCAAGGACGCGCTGGAGGCGGGTGACCCGCTGCGCGCCTCGCAGCTGCTCCACCGGGCGACCGCGCTGTGGCGGGGCGACGCGTTGTGCGACGTCCAGCGTGGACCGCTGCTCGACGCGCACGCCGCGAAGCTCAACGAGGCCTGGTTGCAGGCGCTGGGGATGCGGGTCGAGGCCGACCTGCAGATCGGCCGGCACCGCGAGCTGGTCGGCGAGCTGCGCGGGCTGATCGCGAAGTACCCGCTGCACGAGGACCTGTACGCGAAGCTGATGCTCGCGCTGTACCGGTGCGACCGGCGATCGCAGGCGCTGCAGGTCTACCACGAGGTCCGGCGCTGCCTCGACGACGAACTGGGTATCGATCCGTCGCCGACCCTGCAACGGCTGCACCAGAACGTCCTCTCGGACTCCCCCTCGCTGCGCCAGGTGACGCCGGCGGTGCGGGCGGGGAGCGCGCCGGCGCCGCGGAACACCGTCCAGGCGCAGCTGCCCGCGGACCTGTCGGACTTCACCGGCCGGACCGCCGAGCTGGCCGAGCTGGACCGGCTCCTCACCCCCGAGGGGGCGGCCGGCCGGACGTTCGCGGTGACCGGGATGACCGGCGTGGGCAAGACGGTGCTCGCGGTGCGGGCCGCGCACGAGGCCCGGTCACGGTTCCCGGACGGCCAGCTGTTCGCCGAGTTCGACCCGGACACCGAGCCGGCCGACGTCCTCGGCGGGTTCCTGACCGATCTCGGCGTCCCCGCGGCGGACGTGCCCGCGGGCGAGGCCGAGCGCGCCAAGCTGTTCCGCACCAGGACCGCCGGCGGCTGCGGGCTGATCCTGCTCGACAACGTCTCCTCGGCCGCGCAGATCCGCCCGCTCCTGCCCGGCGGCCGCTGGGTGGTGCTGGCCACCGCCCGGCGGCTCACCGGCTCCCTGCCGGGGCTGGTGCCGGTGCTGCTGGAGCCGATGTCCACCGACGACGGTGTCACGCTCATGTCCAAAGTGGTCACTTCGCGGAACATCCTGCACGAGCGCGGCACGGTGGCCGCGGTGGTCCACCGCTGCGGCGGTCTCCCGGTGGCGCTGCGCGCGCTGGGCGAGCGCCTGTCGGTCAACCGGCACTGGCCGGTGACCAAGCTGGCGGCCCGCGTCATCGGCGACGACGACGGGTTGCGCCCGGAGCTGCAGGCCGCGGGTGTCGACCTGCACGGACCCTTCCGGGAGGACCTCGCCGCGCTCGAGCCCCGCGACCGGCAGCTGCTGACGCGGCTGTGCGAGTCCGGATTGGACTGCTTCACGGCGAAGAACGCGGTCGCGGTCGGGGAAGGGAGCGAACGCGAAGCGGAGGACGCCCTCGACCGGCTGGTGGCGGCGAACATGCTGCGGGTCCGGGTCCAGGCCGACGGCCCGGAGTTCCACTACTCCCTGCCGCCCCTGTTCAAGGACTTCTGCGACGGGATCGAGCGGCCGTCGCACCTGCTCCAGGTGGTCGCCACCATCCCGCGCGAAGCGGAGACGGGGATCGCCGTCCCGGGCTGACCCCGGTGACCGGGACCGGCGGAGTGGTTCCGTTGTGGACCACCCCGCCGGATCCGGTGGCGAACGGTGATCGGAACGGCCGGCACGGGTACTCCCGGCGCCGGCGTCCCGAGCCGCGTCACCGCACCAGGAACTCCAGCTGCGCCACCACCGCCGCCGGCGCCGGACGCGAACGGTTCTCCGTCGCGATCTCCGCCGCCCGCCGGGCGTACTCCGCGTCCGCGAACACCCCGGCAGCGGCTGCTGCGACCGCCTCCGGGGTGAGCTCCGCCGCCGGGAGCAGGACGCCCGCACCCGCGGCCGCCACCCGTCCGGCGTGCGTGACCTGGTCGCCCTTGAACGGGACCACCAGCTGCGGCACCCCGCAGGCCGCGGCCGTGAGCGCCGTGCCCGCGCCGCCCTGGTGCACGACCAGGGCGCAGCCGGGCAGGATCGTGTGCAGTGGCACCGATTCCAGCACCCGGACGCCGGCGGGCAGCTCGCCCAGCAGCTCCCGCTGGCCGCGCGCGACCGCGACGACCACCTCGACGTCACGGCGCAGGAGACCCGCCAGCGCCACCCGGACCGGATCCAGGTTGCCCGTGGTGCCCCCGAACGAGGCGCCCCAGGTCAGGCAGACGCGGGGACGGCCCGCCGGGGCGGCCGTTCGGGGGATCACGGCCGAGCCGTTGTAGGGGATGGTTCGCAACGGCCACGACGCCACCGGCGTCTCGAGCTGCAGGGCCGCCGGGCAGGGGTCGATCGTCACCGTGCCCGCCGGGTCCGGCTCGCCGAGGCCCCACTCGTCCCACAGCGGGGCCAGCAGGGGCCACTCCCCCGCGCGCTGGGCGTAGGTGTGGTCGACCCCGTAGAGCACCCGCGCCGACGGGATGCCCGCCACCGCGGCCGCGACCGGGCCCGCGTACTCGCGCGGGTCGAACAGGACGACGTCCGCCCAGTCACGGGCGAGCGCCACGAGCGCGCCGGCCCAGCCCTCGGCGGTCGAACGGAACATCCGCATCGTCCGCTCGGTGCGGTCGCCCGCGCGGGGGTCGAACCCCTGCCAGGCCACCGTCCCGTCGACGTCCTCGCCCAGGGGCAGCACCGGAAGCCCGGTGCGCCGCGCCGCGGCCGCGAACGACGGCGCCGCCGCCACCCGCACCTCGTGCCCGGCGGCCCGCAGCCCCCAGGCGAGCGGCACCATCGGGTAGAGGTGGGAGACGGCGGGGTAGCTGGTCACCAGGATTCGCATGGGACACTCCGGAGGAAGAAGGACGCGGTCGGTCACGACGCGTCGAGGACCTCGACCGCGCCGGTCGTCCCGTCCACGGTGACCAGCTGGCCGTCGCGCAGGACCTCGGTCGCGTTGCCGGTCGCCACCACGGCCGGGATGCCGTGCTCGCGCGCGAGGATCGACGGGTGCGAGAGCAGCCCGCCGGTGTCGGTGATCAGTGCGCCGATGCCGCCGAACAGCACCGACCACTGCGGGGTCGTCTCCGGGCAGACCAGCACGTCGCCGGGGCGCAGCTTCGCGAACTCGCGCTCGCTGATCACCACCCGCACGACGCCGGTGTACCGGCCCGCCGACGCCGCCGTCCCGCGCAGCAGCCGGTCGCCCGCCGCAGCCCGGTGCCCGGCGCCCAGCTCGGACACCGAGTCGATCCACAGCATCGGCTCCAGCACCGCGCGATCGGCCGGCGCCAGCTCGGCCAGCACGGCCTCCCGATCGGGCCCGCTCTGGTACTCGCCGTAGGTCTGCGGGCCGAGGTGGGCCCGCGACCACGCCTGCTGTCCGGCGCGCAGCGACACCAGATCGTGTTGCGCCGCACCGGATGCGAAGGCGGCGCGGGCTTCGTCCAAGGTGAGCAGGAAGATGTCGTCGACGTCGGCCAGCCGTCCGTCCGAGACCAGCCGGGCCGCCATCTCGCGCAGCGCGTACCGGACCTGCGCCCAGGCGACGTGCGCCTCGAACCCGGTGTCGTCGCGCAGCGGGAACGCGCGTTGCGCGCGGGCCAGCGCGCGGTCGAACCGGGCGAGATCCGCTCCGGACAGCCGGGCGCGGGCCGCCGCGACGGTCTCCTCGCGCTCGGCGACCGCCGCCGCCGCGGCGGCCTCGGGGTCGGTGCCCGCGTCGAGCCGGTCCCGGATCAGGCTCAGCACCAGCCGCGGCTGTTCCGCCAGCGACGGCTCGGCGAGGTCCGCGCCGAGGCAGCGCTGGCCGTACTCGACGAGATAGGCGTCGAACGCTTCGGCGAATTCGCCGGCCGGCTCCCGGAGCACGCCGGGATCGCGCGCGGCGAGGCGGGCCAGTCCGGTCAGCTCTCTGGCGGGCTCGGCGGCTCGGCCGGGGAGTCCGGTCAGCATCGGGAGGATCTCCCCGGCGCCCCAGCCGAGCAGGTCCCGGCAGACGACGCCGAGTTCGCCCCAGACCATGCTGGACACGCCGCCCACGAGGAAGTGCAGCCGCTGTGCCTCGTAGGCCAGCTCGACCCGCCGGTCCAGTTCCGCGGCCAGTCCCGGCCCCGGCAGCTCGCCGAGGACCACCGACCGGATTCCGGTCAGGGCGGCGCGCAGTCCCGGCAGCCACTCGCCGTACCACCGGTCGACGATCTCGCCGTGCTTGTCGGCCCGGCCGGCCGCGACCACCTCGTCCGCCCGCTCGCGCACCGCGTCCACCGAGGCCAGCGGCACGATCCGCACGTAGGACCAGCCGCCGAGGTTCCGCACCTCGACCCGCTCGCCGAACGCGTAGGTGAACAGGTTCGAGCTGGTCCGGTTGACCGCCCGGATCAAGGTCGAGGTGTTCATGGGTGACAGCGGCTTGAGCGTGTACCCGCCGCGCAGCCAGAATCCGGGCGGCACCTCGAACTCCACCGGGATCTGCGCCGGGCCCGCGTCGGGCAGCGCCGTGATCGGGCGCGCCTGCAGCAGGACGACGTCCTCGGTCCACGCCCATTCGATGTCCTGCGGCGAGCCGGCTTCCGCCTCGACCCGCCGCGCCAGCTCGGCGACGCGGGCGACCTGCTCCGCGTCCAGCACCTCGTGCGGGCCGCGGATCAGGACGGGCGTGTCGGTGACCGCCCATTCGTCCGGCGCGACGCGGCCGGAGACCAGCTGGTCGCCGAGCCCCGGCACGGCGTCGACGCGGACCGTGCCCCGCGCGCCGGTGACCGGGTCGGCGGTGAACGCCACCCCGGCGGCGACGGCCGGGACCAGCGGCTGGACCAGCACGGCCAGCCCCGGCCGGTCCGCGCGGCCGCGGTACTCGCGCAGCCGGGCCGCGTCGGCCGACTCCCAGCAGGTGCGCACGGCCGCGACGAGCTCGTCGAACCCGGACACCCCGAGCACCGTTTCGTACTGCCCGGCGTGGGACTGCTCGTCCCCGTCCTCGGCGACACCCGAGGACCGCACCGCCAGCGGCACTTCGCCGAAGTGGTCCACAATGGACCGTAGCGCGGCGAGCACGCCGGCCGAGAACTCGCCCGCTTCGAACGCGGCGACGGTGAGCACCAGCCCCGGCGGCACCGGGAACCCGGCCTGCCGCAGCTCGGCCAGGCGGGCGGCCTTCCGCCCGGCTTCGGCCACCTCGAGGCCGGGCTCGTCCAGCGACCGGACGAGCGCCGGCTGGGTGAGCGTCACGCGGGACCTCCCGGGGTGTCGCTGAGGATCGCGGCATCCACATCGGCGCGGACCGCGGCCGCCAGGCGGCTTGGATCGGCCACCCCGCGGCCCGGATCAGCCACCCCGCCCGCGACGTGCACCTGGTCGCCGGCGGCCACATCACCCACACCGGCACCGACCCCGTCCGCGATGTCGATGAGGACCGCCGCATCGGCGTCGCCCGCTCCGGCCGCGACCACGGCTTCGTACGCCAGCGCGGCCGCCGTCAGCACCGGTGTCGCGATCCCCGCTTCGGCCGCCGCGCCGGTGCCCAGCTTCAAATCCTTCGCCATCAACTCCGACCGGAACGCGGCCGGCTCGTACCTCCGCGACCGCATGAGGTCCGCCCGGAACGACAGCACCTTCGAGCTGAAGCCGCTGGCGCCGATCGCCGTCAGCAGCCGGTCGCGGTCCAGCCCGGCCGCCACGCCGTAATTCACGGCCTCGGCCAGCGCCGCGACCTGACCGCCCAGCAGGAGGTTGAACACCAGCTTCGTGGTGGCCGCGTTGCCGACCGGGCCGAGGTAGGACACCTCGCGGCCGATCGCCGCCAGCACGTCGCCGGCCGACTCGACCGCCGGCCGGGCGCCGGCGGTGAGCACCCGCAGCTGCCCGGCCGCCGCCTGCGCCGGGTTGCCCAGCACGCACGCCTCGATCCGGGTGATGCCCGCACTCGCGAGCCGGGCGGTCAGCGCCCGGGAGTACTCCGCCGAAACCGTCGACGTGTCCACGATGACCAGCCCGGGCCGGAGCGCGGGCCCGGCCGCGGCCAGCACCGCGTCCACCGCCGGCTCGTCGGCGAGGCTCAGCAGCACGCGGTCGGCGCCGGCCACCGCGGCCTCGGCCGAAGCGGCGAGTTCGGCGCCCCGGTCGAGCAGCGGCGCCGCCTTCGCGGCGGTGCGGTTGTGCACCAGCACCCGGTACCCGTGGCCGAGCAGGCTCGTCGCCATGCCCGAGCCCATCACGCCGAGGCCGACCACGGCGATCGTCTTGGTGTCCACCGGCCTCAGCTCGCGGCGAACGCGGCGGGCGGCACGGAGATCTGCGAGATGCACCGCATGACGCTCTTGGCGAAGTGCTGCCGGAAGCCTTCGGGCGTCTCGGTGTTGCGCTCCGAAGCGAGGTACGGCTTCAGCGCCTCCTCGACGAGGTGCACTCCTTCCTGGCGGGCCATGTGCTTGCCGATCTGGGAGAAGTCGCCTTCGAAGTGGATGAACCGGACCAGCTGCGCGTCGCGGATGAACACGGCGGTGCCGAGGAGCCGGCCGACTTCGGCGCCGCTCTCGTCCCGCATGATCGGCGAGTCCGCCCGCTTGAAGTTCGCGAAGATCTCGGCGATCTCGTCTTCGAAGCCGGGTTTGATGTCGTAGGTGATGGCTGCGTAGGGCATGGCAAAGCCTCCTGGGTTCACATTCCGCCGTCGACGGCGAGCAGGGCGCCGGTGACGTAGGTCGACAAGTCGCTCGCGAGGAACAGCACCGCGCCGGCAACCTCTTCCGGGGTGCCCAGCCGGCCCAGCGCGGTCATCCGCTTGACCCGCTCGGCGACCGGCGGCGGGAGCTCGTCACCGGTGTTGATCACGCCGGGCGCGATCGTGTTGACCCTGATCCCGCCGAACTCCTTGCACAGCGACCGGGTCAGGCCGACCACGCCCGCCTTCGCCGCGGTGTAGTGCGCCGTGCCCGCCATCCCGCGGAACGCCGCCGAGGCGCCCACGTTGACCACGCTCGCGCCTTCGGCCAGCAGCGGCACACACGCCTGCGTGACCAGGAACATCGACGTCAGGTCCGTGTCGATCAACCGGGTCCACTCGGCCAGGTCCAGTTCGGCCAGCGGGGTGTGCCCGTGCACCCCCGCGTTGTTCACCAGCACGTCGAGCCCGCCCAGCTCCGTCCGGCAGGTCTCGGCGAGGCGCGCGACGTCGGCCGCGACGGTCACGTCCGCGTGCACCACGGTGCCGCCGAGGTCGGCCAGCTCCTTGCGCAGCGATTCCGCGTCGTCGTTGTCCTCCCGGTTCACCGCCACCACGGTCGCGCCGGCCGACGCCAGCCCGAGCGTCACGGCCCGGCCGATCCCGCGGGTGCCCCCGGTGACGAGCGCCCGCTTGCCCTTGAATCCCAGCTCCACGAATTGCCTCCTATCCGGTCGCGACCACGGCGATCGCGTTGACCAGCAGCGCGGCGATCGCGAGACCGGTCCGCAGCAGGTTCCAGTTGCGCCACCGCGGGCGCGGGTCGTCCCAAGTGGACGGAACGGTGTCGAGCGTCTTGACCGACCGGTTGATCGGCACGTTGGCCAGGTGCGAAACCGCGGACACGCCGAGCAGCAGCACCGCCGCGAGTCCGAAGAGGACGGACACCTCGACGATCGCCAGCACGGCGTCGGCCACCACGGTCCCCAGCACAGTCAGCGGCATCACCGGGTCGTAGTTCTTCCCGATCAGCCGGTGTGCCGCCACGTACTGCGCGGGCTCCATCCCGAGGAACGCGGGCACCACGCTGAGCGCCACGCAGAACAGCACACCGGCCGCGATCCCGCTGCCCGCCAGCACGAGCACGTCGAGTACGGCGACCACAATGGACTCCTAGTAGTTGGCCACGACCTGGTAGAGACCGAACGGGCTGCCCCGCGAAGCGTCCTGGTAGGGCCGCAGCGGCGAGGTCGTGCCGCGGTGGTCCGGCCCGGTCTCCCACTTCCGGAAGGCGTCCAGGTCGGCCCACTCGCTCATCACGACGAACGAGCGGGACTCGCCCAGCGACTGCATCAGCTCGTTGCCGAGCAGGCCCGGCGTGCCGGACAGCTCGGCGCTGATGCGGTGGTAGGCCTCGGTGACACCGTCGGTGTCGTCCTCCGGCGCCGCCGCGTAGATCAGCACGCGGACGCGGCTCACGCGGGCGCCCCGGCGCCGACCAGGTTGTGCACCACCCGCATCGTCTGCATGGAACCCTTGCTGCGGTACGGGTGCAGCTTGCCGCGGTGCACGACGTGCTCCTCGCTGCGCTCGTACTCGCGGAACAGCTCCTCGTTGACCCAGTCGCTGATGATGTAGTAGACGCCCTCCTCCTCGTCGCCGCGGGAGAGCCACTGGCCGAGGTTGGCGCGCTGGCCGGTGATCGTGCCGGCGCTCTCGTACCAGACCTTCTCGAACTCCTCGCCCTTGCCGGGCAGGACCTCCATCCGCAGCATGACGCGGAAGACCTCGCTGTCGGCCATCGTGTTCCCTTTCAGATTCCGCCGTCGACGTGGACGGTCTCGCCGGTGATGTAGGACGACAGGTCGCTGGCCAGGAACAGCACCGCGTTGGCGATCTCCGCCGGGCTGCCCAGCCTGCCGATCGCGGTGAGCTGGTGGTAGCGCTGCCGGATTTCTTCGGGTAGCGGCCGTTCCGGCGTCTCGATCACGCCGGGCGCCACCACGTTGACGCGGATCCGGCGCCCGCCCAGCTCCTTGGCCAGCGAGCGCGCGAGCCCGATCAGCGCCGACTTCGACGCCGTGTAGTGCGCCCGCAGCGGGATCCCGACGGTCGCCACCCGGGAGCCGATCAGCACGATGGACGCGCCGTCGGACAGCAGCGGCAGCGCCTTCGAGATCAGCAGGTAGGCCGCGGTCAGGTTGGTGTCGAGGACGCGCTTCCACTCCTCGAGCGGCAGCTCGCCGAACGGGACGTGGCTGATCGCCCCGGCGTTGCTGACCAGGACGTCCAGCCCGCCCAGCCGCGTCCGGCACTCCTCCAGGAGCGCGTCGACCTGCTCGGGCCGGGTGACGTCGGCGAGCACGACGTGGTGTTCCCCGCCGATCTCCTTGAGCTCGCGGGACATCGTTTCGGCGGCCTCTTCGTTCGACCGCCCGCAGGTGACGAGGCCGGCGCCCGCCCCGGCGAACGCGTGGGACAGGCCGCGGCCGATCCCCCCGGTTCCGCCGGTGACCAGCACCCGTTTGCCGTCGAGCCTGATGCTCATGTCTCTCCTTCGAAGTGTCAGTACAGGACGGCGATGCCGTCGACGACCAGCGCGGCCGCCATCAGGACCGTGCGGGCGGTGTTCCAGGCCTTCCAGCGCGCCCGCGGGTCCCGGCTGGGCCAGTCCGGGGGTTCGTCGGCCGGGTCGAGCTTCAGCACGAACCGGTTGATCGGCACGGCCCGGGCGACCGACACCGCGATCACCGACGCGACGAGCACCGCGGCGACCACGAACCAGGCGCCCGACGGCGCGGTGATCGCGGCGACCACGTTGGCCAGCAACGCGACCGTGTTGATGATCGGCATCGCCGGGTCGTACCGCGGCTGCAGGTACTGCACCATCTCGACGTAACGCCGGTAGGACAGCACCTGCATCATCGGCGCGAGCCCGACGGTGGTGCAGAACATGTCGCCCGCGGCGATCCCGCCGCAGACCAGCGCCAGCAGCGCGGCGATCTGGTAGGTCATGAGCTCACGCCGGCACTTCGGCTTCGCGCGCGGCCCGCTCGAGGAGCTGCTTGATCCGCGCCTGCTGCCGGACGCTGTTCCCGTTGATCCGGGCGGCCATCGCGTGGTCGTCGAGCGGGGCGCCGGGCTTCATCTCGAAGTCCTGCACCCAGCGCAGCCGCACCCCGCCGGCGACCTCGGTGTACTCCCAGAACAGCGTCATGTACTTGAACGGGCCGGTCTCGACGCGGTGCGACAGCGTGGTGCGGGCCGCCTCGTCGAGGCGCCGTTCGGACACCCACGCCCACACCTTGCCGTTCTCGTCCGGGTGCAGCGCGAGCCGGAAGGTGATCCGGTCGTCCCGCCGGTCGAGCACCGTGGCCTCGCCGTACTCGTCGAACAGCTCGGTCCACGACTCGACGTCGTTGGTCCGCTGCCAGACCAGCTCCATCGGCGCCTCGATGAACACGCTGTTGTCCGTGTGCGCGGCCATCTCAGGCGATCCCGACCGGGTTGTTGATGTAGCCCAGCAGCTGCCGCAGCGTCATCGACTCGGCGGTGACCTCCTCCGGGATACCGCGCCCGGAACGCTGCTGCAGCCGCGCTGCGATCTCGAGCACCGCCAGCGAGTCGTAGCCGAGTTCGGCCATGTCGACGTCCAGGATGTCGCCGTCGAGGTCGACGGACTCGTCGGTTCCGCACGTGCGCAGGACCTGTTTGAGATCTTCGACTGTGAGCACGTTCTCCTCCTTCGTGGTCAGGGATCAGCGGGTGAGCACGAGCGCCGAGTTGAAGCCGCCGAAGCCCCTCGCCAGCACCAGCGCGGTTCGCACGTCCGCGGGCCGGGGTTCGAGGACCAGGTCGAGCTCGTAGGCGGGTTCGGTGACGCCGACCGTCGGCGGCAGGACGCCGTCGCGCATGGCCAGCAGCACGCAGGCGACGTCCAGGGGCGCGCCGCCCGCGGCCAGCCGCCCGGTCATCGTCTTCGGCACCGTGACCGGCACCCCGCGGGCGCCGAACACCCCGGCCAGTGCCGCGGCTTCCTCGGCGTCGCGCTCGCGCGTCCCCGCGCCGTCGGCGAACACGACGTCCACATCGGACGGTCGCAGGCCCGCGTCCGCCAGCGCGCCGGTGATCGCGCGGAGCAGCCCGCCGGGGCGGCCGGAGCCCGGCCGGGGATCGAACGTCGCCGCGTACCCCGCGACTCGTCCGTACACTTCGGACACTCCGCGGGCGCGGGCGGAGCTCTCGTCCTCCAGCACGAGGATCGCGCCGCCCTCGCCCGGCACGTGGCCGGAGGCCCGCGCGTCGAACGGCAGGTACTCGCCGCGGGTGAACTGCCCGCCGGCGCTCTGGCACACCAGCGCGTACGGCGACAGCGCCGCCTCGGTGCCGCCGGTGACCACGGCCTTGGTGCCGGTGCGCAGCACCCGCCGGCTCTGCGCGAGCGCGTCCAGGCCGCCCGCCTGCTCGGCGACGACGACCCCGTTGGGACCGCGCATGCCGTGCCGGATGGACAGCTGGCCGGTGGTCGCCGCGTAGAACCAGGCGATCGACTGGTACACCGACACGTATTCCGGTCCGGCGCTCCACAGCCGCTCGATCTCCCGCTGGCCGAACTCGTTGCCCCCAGACGAACTGGCGGTGATCACGGCGAGGTCGTAGTCGTCGAAGTCCCGCTCGCCGCCGGGGCCGATGCCCGCGTCCCGCAGTGCTTCCTCGGTCGCGGTCATGGCGAGCCGGGTCCAGCGGTCGGTCTGCACGGTGATCCGGTTCGGCAGGGAGTCCGCCTCGCCGGGCACCGCGCCGACGTGCGAGACGGGGTAGCCCGTGGCGTCGAACCGGGTCACCGGCGCGAGCCCGCTCCGCCCGGCCAGCACGTTCGCCCAGAAGTCCTCGACGCCGACGCCGTTGGGCGCGACCACCCCGATCCCGGTGATCACCGGGGCGGCCACCGCCGTGGTCACACCGGCTCCCGGGTCAGGACGACGGCCGTCTGGAACCCGCCGAAGCCGCTGCCGACGGAGAGCACGGTGTCCAGCCCGGTCTCCCGGGCGACGTTCGGCACGTAGTCGAGATCGCACTCCGGGTCGCGCTCGTGCAGGTTCGCCGTCGGCGGCACGACCTGGTGCTCCAGCGCCAGTGCGCAGGCCGCGACCTCCAGCGAGCCGATCGCGCCGAGCGAGTGCCCGACCATCGACTTGATCGAGCTGACCGGCACGCGGTAGGCGTGCGCGCCAAGGCTGCGTTTGACCGCGGCGGTCTCGTGCCGGTCGTTCTGCTTGGTGCCCGAACCGTGGGCGTTGACGTAGCCGACGCGGTCGCCGGGCAGGCCGGCCCGGCGAAGAGCGACGTCGATGGCCTCGGCCAGCTCGCGGCCGTCGGGTTTCAGCCCCGTCATGTGGTAGGCGTTCGCCCTGGTCGCGAAGCCGGAGACCGCGCAGTAGACGTGCGCGCCGCGCCGCCGGGCGCTCTCGGCCTCCTCGACGACGAAGACCGCGGCACCTTCGCCGAGCACGAACCCGTTGCGCGTGCGGTCGAACGGCCGGGACGCGCGCGCGGCGTCGTCGTTGTCGGGGGACGTGGCCTTGATCGCGTCGAAGCAGGCGACGGTGATCGGCGAGATCGGCGCGTCGGTGGCGCCGGCGAGCATGACGTCGGCCTCGCCGGACTCGATGAGCCCGGCGGCGTGGCCGATCGCGTCGAGACCGGAGGTGCAGCCGGTGGAGATCGTGGCGACCGGGCCCTGCGCACCGCAGCGCCAAGCGACTTCGGCCGCGAAACTGCTCGGGACGAGGTACTCGTACAGCTGCGGGGCGGCCTTGGCGGGGTCGACCACCCAGTCGCGGGCCCCCGCCGAGACGGTGAGGTACTCGTTCTCCAGCCCGATGGTGGCGCCGACGGCGCTGCCGATCGTGACGCCGAGCCGGTACGGATCGAGCTCACCGGGGTCCAGGCCGCTGTCGACCACGGCTTCGTCCGCGCAGACGAGCGCGAACTGCGCCGCGCGGTCGAGGCGCCCGGACTCCTCGGCGGTCAGGCCGTTGAGCTCGCCTTCGAAGTCGCACTCGGCCGCGATGCGCGAGCGGAACCCGGACGCGTCGAAGGTCGAGATCGGCCGGGTCGCGGTGCGGCCTTCGGTGAGCAACGCCCAGAAGGCCTTGGTGCCGATACCGCCCGGGGCGACGACGCCGATGCCGGTGATGACCGCGGTCCTCGTCACGGTGCCCCCACGGCCGGCTGGGCCTCGGCGGGCGCCGGCAGCTCCTCGGTGTCGACGTGGCCGAGCTCCGGGCGCGGGGCCAGCGGGCACAGGTGGAACACCGCCTCGGCGGGGTCGCCGGTGTGGTTCTCCACCCGGTGCCGGGCGTTCTTCGGCACGACGAGTCCTTCACCCTCGTACAGGACGTAGGACGCGCCGTCGACGCGGGCGGTCAGCTCGCCGCGCGTGACGTAGAGGAACTCCTCGGAGTAGGGGTGGTAGTGCTCCGACACGAACTCACCCGGCTGCAGGGTCAGCACCCCGAGGAAGCCCGTCGTGGCTCCGGCGGTCTTGGGCCCGAGGACGACCCGCAGCTCGCCGCCGCGGCGGCGGTTGGGCTCGGCGTCGGCGTAGGAGGCGATCTTCAGCTCCCCCATCAGACGGCCCGCCAGCTGTAGAAGCGGTGCGCCATCGCGTCGGCCGGACCGCGCCAGGTCCGCGGGTCGTACGGCGTGATGAACTCGTCGAGCTTCGTGTTGATGTCGGTCCACAAAGGACTCTTGCGCGCCTCGGCGAGCCCCTCGGCCAGCGGCCGTTCGGCTTCGATGAGGTGGAAGTACAAGCCCTGGTAGGAGAACAACGACCGCGCCGTCACACCCACCGTCGCGGGGAGTTCACCGGCGTCGGACTCGCCGAATATCCCGGCCACCGATTCCGCCGAATCCGGATTCATGCGTGCCACGATGAGTGTGCGTTCCACCCGTGCCGCCCTTCCCTGAAGCGAGATCCCGATGTTTTTCGCGGGCAGGACGATGTTCGGCGACCGCATTCGAGAACGGTTCGAATACCGGTCGCACTTTCTTTCGGGTGGCCGCTCCTAATGCGCGGTGACCGGTTCGCCCCGCATCGTGGCGAGCACGCGGCGCAGCCACTCCAGCTCGGCGTGCCCGACCGCGCACAGGTAGTCCAGCTCCATGACCCGCTTGTACTCCAGGTGCGGCCCGGCCGCGGCCAGCTGGGCGGCGTACTCGGCCAGCCGGCCCTCGAGCCGGATCCGCCGCTCCCGCAGCGCCTCGACCTGCAGGTCGGCGTCGAGGTTCCCGAGCAGCGACAACGCCGCTCCGAAGGCCGGGATCTCCTCCGGCGTGGTGACCAGGCGCGAGAGCTGGGTGACCATCTCCTCGGAGCCGTCGGGGGTGATGCGGTACACCGTCCGCTCCGGACGACGTCCCTCGCGGGTCGTCTCGACCGGCTCGATCAGCCCGTCGGCCTGCAGCCGCTCGATGGCGCGGTAGATGCTGCGCGGCAGCCCCGGGATGATGTTGTCCTTGTGCCGCTGGCGGACCAGCCGCAGCATCTCGTACGGGTGCCGGTCACCCTCGTTGAGAAAACACAGCACGGTCAATGCGGCGAAATCCCGGGGACGGCTCATGGCACAACCTTTCCGACGTATTTCGTTCCGCACTATTTCTCCGTCCATGTTTTCAGATCACGGGAAGTGCGGCAATGAGAGAAGCGCCGATTCCCGGCGGGAATCGGCGCTTCTCGAGTGAGAGTTCAGCGGGCCGCGACGGCCACGACGGGCGGCACCGGGGTTTCCGGGGCGGGCACGGCGAGCCGGGTGGTCAGCGACCGCCGGGCGAGCACGAGCGCGAGCCCGGAACCGAGGCCGGCGCCCGCCAGCACGAGGTAGTACACCGGCCGCGGGAGCACGTCCGCGAGGTGCACGATCTGGCTGCCGATGCCGGCCCCGAAGGCCGAGCACATCCAGTACAGCCCCATCGTGCGCCCGGCGAAGGTCGACGGCGCGACGTCCACCGACGCGCTGAGGCCGACCGGCGCGAGCACCACCTCGCCGAGGGCGAGCAGCAGGTAGACCAGGATCAGCCACCAGGGTGAGACCAGGCCGTCGACGGCGAACCCCGACGCGGCGCTCATCAGCAGCATCGACCCCGCCGCGGCGGCCAGCCCGGCCGCGATCTTGACCGGGAGCGAGATGCGCTCACCGACGCGGGTCCACAGCGCCGCGAGCGCCGGCGCCAGCAGGAGCATGAACAACGGGGTCGCGGAGGCGAACCAGCCGGCCGGGATCGTGAACCCGCCGAGCCGCCGGTCGGTCGAGTGCGCGGCGAACAGGCTGAGCAGGGAGTTGCCCTGGATGACGAACATCCAGAACAACGCGGTCGAGGCGAGCACCCAGCCGAACGCCGACACCCGGCGCCGCTGCGGGACGCTCAGCGCGGGGCTGCGCCGCAGGATCAGGAAGTAGGCCACCGGGGCGAGCAGGGAAAGCAGGCCCATGGCGATCACCACGTGCATCAGGGTGAAGGAGCCGGCCAGCACGTCGGCGGCCGCCAGCGCCGCGACGACGATCGTGGACACCCCGGCGATCAGCGCGGCCTTGCGGCGTTCGGCGGCCGACGCGGGATGTCCGGGCTCGCGTCCCAGGTCGCCGAACGACCGGCTGCCCAGCAGGAACTGCACCACCCCGAAGGTCATGCCGACCCCGGCGGCCGCGAACCCGAGGTGCCAGTTGATCGTCTCCCCCAGGAACCCGGTCACCAGCGGCGCGACGAGCGCGGACAGCTGGATGCTGACGTAGAACAGCGAGAGCGTGGACTCGCGCTGCGCGCTCTGGCCGGGGCCGTGGAACCGGCCGAGCAGCGCGAGCATGTTCGGTTTGAGGAGCCCGGTGCCCGCGGCGATCAGCCCGAGGCCGACCCAAGTCGCGGCGGCGGCCGGGACGAGCATGGTGAAGTGCCCGAGCGCGATGCCCGAGCCGCCGATCACGACCGCCCGGCGCTCGCCGAGCACGCGGTCGCCGAGCCAGCCGCCGGGCATGGCGGCCATGAAGACGAGACCGACGTACGCGCCGAAGAGCGCGGCCGCGGTACCCATCGGCAGGCCGAGCCCGCCGCTCGCGGGAGACGCGGCGGCGTAGAGCGCGAGGATCGCGATCATGCCGAAGAAGCTGAAGCGCTCCCACATATCCGTGAGGAACAACGTGACGAACCAGCGTGGGCGACCTAGGACCATGGCGGAGAGCATGCGGCGGCCGCTTCGAGCGCGGCTGGAGAAGGACTCGCGGCCTCGCGCGCGCGGCCGGCCACGCGCGCGAGGCTCACGGCCGGCCCGGCGCGGGCCCCAGGCCGGACGTCATGAACGGGTCTTTCCTCGCGCCGGACGCGCTGAAAGGGTCGTTCATGACGTCCGCGCCGTGCGCGCCGTGCGCGCGGCCGGCCACGCGCGCGAGGCCGGCGGCAGGACTCGTCCGGCACGCGGACCCGAGTCTTTTTCGAGCGCCCGGTGGTGTCCTTCCCGGCGACGCCTCGAAAGGAGACCGATGTGAGCGGTCCGTCCACTTTGAACGACATCAACCGGCTGGGTATCGCGTTCGCCGAAGCGAAGGTCGTGCTGGCCGCCGTCGAGCTCGGCCTCTTCACCCGGCTGGCCGCCGGTCCCGCGACCCAGGACGAGCTGTGCGCCGAGCTCGGGCTGCACCCCCGCGCCGCCCGCGACTTCCTGACCGTGCTGACCTGCACCGGTCTCGTGCACCACGAGGACGGGAAGTACACCGGCAGCCCGGCCGCCGACACCTACCTCGACAAGACCAAGCCGACCTACGGCGGCGCGTTCCTCGAGCGCGCGAACCGGATGATGTACCCGGCGTGGGAGAACCTCTCGGGGCTGCTGCGCACCGGCGAACCGCAGCTGGCCGGCCGCGAAGACCAGGCCGTTGCCTTCGAGAAGATGATGGGCAACCCCGACCACCTGCGGAACTTCCTGCGGATGATGGACGCCGTTTCCGGGCCGCTGGCGCCGGAACTGGCCACGAAGTTCGACTGGACCGCCCACCGCACGGTGCTCGACGTCGGCGGCGCGCGCGGCAACCTGCTCGCGCAGGTGCTCAAGGCCCACCCGCACCTGACCGGGACGGTGTTCGACCTGCCCCCGATCGGCCCCATGTTCGACGAGCACATCGCGGGCTTCGGGCTGACCGACCGGGCGCGGTTCGCCGGCGGCGACGCGTTCACCACCGAACTGCCCGCGGCCGACGTCGTCGTCACCGGGCACGTCCTGCACGACTGGGGCCCCGCCGAGCGGATCGAACTGGTGAAACGGATGGCGCGGGCCGTGAACCCGGGCGGGGCGCTGCTGATCTACGACATGCTGCTGGAACCGGCGTCGTCCGACCCGTGGAACACGCTGATCAGCCTCAACATGCAGCTGCTCTCGCCCGGCGGGTCCGAGTACACCCTCGCCGAGTGCGAGGAGTACCTGGCCGCGGCCGGGCTGTCCGATGTGGACACCGTGCGCCTCGGCGACCACGACACCCTCGTCATCGCCCGGAAGCCCGCATGAGCACCACCCGGGTGCCCGTCCTCGTCGTCGGCGGCGGCCCGGTCGGCCTGTCCACCGCGCTGTTCCTGACCCGGCACGGCATCGCGCCGACCCTGGTGGAGCGCCGCGACTCCACGTCGTGGCTGCCCCGCGCACCGGGCATCCAGGCCCGGACCCTCGAGATCTTCGCCGCGGCGGGCCTCGAGCAGGAGATCCGCGCGCTAGAGATGGGTGACTCCCACCCGTACTTCGAGGGCGGCATCCTTCGCACCCCGACCCTGGCCGAGATCGGCACCGCCGAGGTCGTCGAGTCGCCGTCCCTCGACGGCGAGGAGATCAGCCCGCAGCGGGTGATGGGCTGCGGCCAGGACCGCTACGAGCGCGTGCTGGCCGAAAAGGCCCGCGCGGGCGGCGCGACGCTCGAGTTCGGCACCAAGCTCGTCTCCTTCACCGCCGGCGAGAACGGCGTGACCGCCGAACTGGAGTCCGTCGCCGACGGCACGCGGCGGACGATCGAGGCCGACTACGTCGTCGCCGCCGACGGCGCGAGCAGCTTCGTCCGGCGCACGCTCGGGATCCCCCAGGAGGGGCGGGGCACGGTCTTCCACGCCCTGAGCATCTACTTCCGGGCCCCGCGCCTGGAAAGCGTCATGCACGACCGCAAGTTCATCCTGTGCTACGCCACCAAGGGCCCGACGGTGATGACGTTGTCCCGGCTGCACGGGTGCGACCCGTGGGCCGGCGCCGCGCTGTACGACCCGGCCGAGGAGTCCCCGGCCGACTTCACCGAGGAACGCTGCGTCCAGGTGGTGCGGGACGCCGCCGGGGTGCCCGACCTCGAGGTCGAGATCGTCGGCACCGTGCCGTGGGAGGGCGCCCAGCGGGTGGCCACCACGTTCCGGTCCGGGCGGGTGCTGCTCGCCGGGGACGCCGCGCACGTGCACCCGCCCGCGGGCGGGTTCGGCGCCAACACGGGCATCCACGACGCGCACAACCTGGCGTGGAAGCTCGCGGCCGTCCTGCGTGGCTGGGGCGGGGAGCGGCTGCTCGACAGCTACGACGCCGAGCGGCGTCCACTCGGGACGGCCATGGCGGACCAGGCGTTGCTGCGCAACCGGATCCGGCACGGCCACGCCTCGGAAGCCGACCGGGCGCGGATGGTCGACGACATCATCGTCACCCTCGGCTACCGGTACGCGTCGTCCGCGATCGCCGACCCGGACGACGGCCCGGTGCTCACGCCGCACCTGGAGCTGACCGGCCAGCCCGGCACCCGGGCCCCGCACGTGTGGCTCCGCCGGGACGGCGAGCGCGTTTCGACGGTCGAGCTGTTCTTCGGCTCGTACGTGCTGCTGGCCGGCCCCGAGGGCGAGAAGTGGCACGACGCGGCCACGGTGGTCGCCACCGAGACCGCGGTGCCGTTGCGCTCGTTCCGGATCGGCCGTGAGCTGGTGGAGGACGAGGGCGCCGACTGGGCGAAGGCCTACGGCGTCGCGGCGGACGGTGCGGTGCTGGTGCGGCCGGACGGGTTCGTCGCGTGGCGCACGACGGAGGCCGGGCAGGACCCGAAGGCGACCTTGCACGCGCTGCTGGAATCCCTGATCTGACCGTTCCCCCGATACGACTGAAGCGCCTTCGCCGGGATCACCCCCGGCGAAGGCGCTTCAGTCTATTTCAGACAGTCACCGGCTCCCGGCAGTCCAGCGCCGCGAGCACGTCGGCCAGGTCCTCAGGCGCGAAGCCGGTTTCCTTGCGCCAGGCCACGAACCCGTCCGGACGCACCAGCAACGCGCCGGTGGCGGTGATGCCGTGCCGGGCCGGCTGGGTGTCTTCGAGCACATAGGACTTGAGCCCGGTGGCCACTTCGGTACCGGTCAGCAGGACGTACTCGCGGCCGTAGCGGTCCAGAGTGGACCCGCTGCCGAGCGGCAGGTGCGGCGCCCGCGTGCCCGGCTGTCCCGTCAGCTCCGCGGGTTCCAGCGCCACGGGTCCGTCGCCGGAAGCGAACGGACCCGGGTAGCGGTACCCGAACACCGCGGCGTCGTAGGGCACCAGCGAGTGCCCGGCGGGCGCGGCCACCTTCGCCCCGCCCCGCGCGTTCATCAGCAGCAGCGCCTGCCCCAGGGTGAACTCCGCGACCGGACGCCGCTCGGCGTCGTAGGTGTCCAGCAGCGCCTCCCCCGCCCGGCCGCTCAGCACGTGCGCGAGCTTCCAGGCCAGGTTGTGCGCGTCCTGGATACCGGTGCCGGCGCCGAACGCGCCGGTCGGCGGCATGACGTGCGCGGCGTCGCCGACGAGGAACACCCGCCCGGCGCGGTAGGTGTCCGCGACGAGCGCGCCGACTTCGTAGCCGAGCACCCGCACGCCGTTCTCCAGCTGCGGGACGAGGGCGACCGGCAGGTCCGGCACGCCGGTCGCGGCCCGGATCGCGGCCACGCAGCGTTCGTCGTCGAAGTCCTCGACGCGTTCGCCGCGCTCGGGGAAGTACGGGGTGTTGAACACCCAGCGCCGGTCGCCGCCGTGCGGGAACAGCACCGTGCCTTCCGCGGGCGTGGTCAGGTGGCAGGACGCGACGAACCGCCCGTTCGCCGGGTCGTGGCGGCCGCGCATCGGCCCGGACAGGTCCGCGTCGAAGACCATGCTCGCGACGTGGCTGAGCCGGCCCGGCCCGTGCCGGCCGATGCCGAGCAGCGACCGGACCGTGCTGCCGTTGCCGTCGGCGCCGATCACGTACGCGGCGCGGATCCGACGTTCGCCGTCCACAGTGGACACGGTCGCGGTGACCCCGGTGCCGTCCTGGTCCAGGGCGACGAGCCGCTGCCCGAACCGCACGTCCGCGCCGAGCTCTTCGGCCCGTTCCCGCAGCACGCGCTCGAGCCGGTCCTGGTCGATCATCCCCCAGCCGGACGGGCTGACCTCGGCACCGCCACCCGCGTCGGCGGGCGGTCGCTGTTCGGTGCGGCTGAGCTCCTCGCCGGCCAGGGTCACCGCGCGCAGGAGGTACACCGAGGGCAGTTCGCTCACGTAGCCGCCGCTGTCGGTGACCGCGGACGCGAGACCGACCTGGCGGAGCAGCTCCGCGGTCCGGGGGTTGATGCTGCGGGCCCGCGGGTGGATCAGCGTCCCGGAATGCCGCTCCACCACGGCGGTGCGCACGCCGAGCCAGGAGAGGAAGGTGGCGGCGGCGAGCCCGGTCAGCCCGCCGCCGGCCACCAGGACGTCCACAGTGGTCGGCTTCACCGCGGGGCCTCCAGCAACGCGTGCCGCAGCTGCCGGGTCAGCTGGTCGGTGACCCCGAGCGCGACGAGGTAGTTCGGGAACGACCCGTAGTCGAGGGTGACCTGGTCGTAGGCCGCGTCGAGGTAGGCGGCCGTGGTACCGGAGGACAGCAGGTAGTCCTGGCGGATCACGTCGTCGGGCACCCCGAGCACCTTGAGCAGGATCACCGTCATCCAGCCGGTGCGGTGGTTGCCGCCGGTGCAGTGGTAGAGCACCGGCCGCTGGCGGGCGTCGGCGATGTGGGTCAGCGCGTCGAAGAACTGGTGGCCCAGGTTCGGGTTCGACACCAGCAGCCGGTAGTTGTCCATGATCAGGTCCCCGGTGGACGGCGGGGTCTTCGGGTCCGGCGGCACCGCCTGGTCGGGGTCGCCGACCGGTTCCGCGACGTGGGTGACGCCGGCCGGGATCGGGTCCGCCCCCTCGCCGGTCGCTTCCGCGGTCGAGCGGAAGTCGACGTCCTCCTTGACGCCCAGGCCGGCGATCTCTTCGCGGCCGGTCGTGGTGGCGGGCGTCAGCCGCGCGGACCGGAAGATCGTGCCCCAGCGGATGCGCAGGCCGTCGGCGGCCGGATAGCCGCCCAGATCGCGGGCGTTGTTGACGCCTTCGAGGTTGACCAGCTTCGCGGCCACCCCCTCGCCGAGCTTCGACGGGCCGGGCACGATCGTGAAGTACCAGCGGGACGTGGGCGCCAGGCCGGTCACCGTCACCGCTCCCGTGGCGTCCTTCGCGACCAGCTTCCCGTCCTGTGCCTTGTCGATCGGGTGCGTGGCGGCGTACACCGACGCCGAGCGGACCCCGTTCGCGGCCACCCAGCTCAGCTGGTAGCTGCCGTCGGCGGCACGCACCGCCGTGGCGCCGGCGATCGGCAGTGGCTGGGATTCACAAGCGAATGCGGTGGTACCGCCGGCCAGGACGGTGGTGGTGACGATGGCCGTCGCCACCACACCCCGCCGCAGGGACAAGCTCACCATAACGGGCTTCTTCCTCTAAAACGGATACGAGCGGGACACGCGCGCGGCCCCAGGCTCGTCATCGCCGGTCGAAACGCGCTGCAGTCCGGCTCGACACCGGGGCCGGGCGTCCCAGCCGCGTCCCAACGAGGTTCGAGTCGACGCGCCGAGCATGCGACGCGAAACTGCCGCCGGAAGTCTGGAGACCCCCGCATGCGGATCGGTGTCGGCCTGCCCGCGATGGTGCCGGGCGCCAGCGGCGCGGACGTCCTCGACTGGGCCAGGACCGCCGAGGCGAGGAACTTCTCGACGCTCGGGGTGCTCGACCGGATCGTCTACCCGAACCACGAGCCGCTCACCACGCTCGCGGTCGCGGCCGGCGCCACCCGCCGGATCCGCCTGACCACGACGGTGCTGCTCGGCGCGACCCGCTCCCCCGCCGTGCTGGCCAAGCAGGCGGCGACGCTGCACGAGCTGTCCGGCGGGCGGCTGGAGCTCGGGCTCGCCGCGGGCGGACGGCGCGACGACTTCGACGTCACCGGCACGGCGTTCACCCGGCGCGGCCGGAACCTGGACGAGCTGGTCACGACCCTGCGCCGGACCTGGGGTGCCGGCGAGATCGGCCCCACCCCCGCGGCGCCCCCGCCGGTGCTGATCGGCGGGCACTCCGAAGCGGCGATGCGGCGGGCGGCCGGCCTCGCGGACGGGTGGATCTCCGGCAGCGGCTCGGCCGAGCCGTACGCCGACCGGCTCACCCGGCTGCGCAAGGCCTGGGCCGAGGCCGGCCGCACGGACGAGCCCCGGCTGGTCGCCCTGGCGTACTTCGCCCTCGGCCCGGACGGGAGCGCGCTGGCCCGCGACTACCTCGGCGGCTGCTACCGCGGGATGGGCCGCTACGCCGAGCGGGTCGTCGGCGAAACGCTGCTCACCCGGGGCGCCCTCGCCCGCACCGCCGCGGAGTACGCCGGCGCCGGGTGCCAGGAGCTCGTGCTCTTCCCGTGTTCGGCCGATCTCCGCCAGCTCGACCGGCTCACCGACGCCCTGTCCGGGGCGGGACTGCTGGGGGCGTCTTGAGGGCGCTGGTCACGGGCGCGGGACGCGGCATCGGGCTCGCCGTCTGCCGGCACCTCACCGCCGCCGGGTTCGAGGTCGTCGCGTCCGCACGGCGCCTCGCCGACGCCGAAGCCGCGGGGACCGGCCGGGCGGTGCAGCTCGACGTCACCGACGCCGGCTCGGTGGCCGCCGCGCTCGAGCAGGCCGGACCGGTCGACATCCTGGTGAACAACGCCGGGGTGCTCCTCGACGCCGGCGCGCCGCCCGAGTCCGTCCCGCCCGAACTCGTCGCCGAAACCCTCGCGGTCAACGCACTCGGCTCGCTGCGGGTCTCCCAGGCCGTGCTGCCGGGGATGCTCGACCGGAGCTGGGGCCGGATCGTCATGGTGTCGAGCGGCACCGGCGCGTTCAGCCACGGCCTGTTCGCCGGCGCCCCGGCGTATTCGCTGTCCAAGACCGCGCTGAACGCCGTGACCGTGCTGCTCGCGAACAGCACCCGAGGCCGTGGCGTGCTGGTCAACGCGGTCAACCCCGGCCGCGTGCGCACCCGCATGATGCCCACGGCCGACGGGGACGCCGCCACCGCGGCGGCCGACATCGCCTGGGCCGCCACGCTGCCCGAGGACGGGCCGACGGGCACCTTCTTCCGTTCCCGCGAACCGATCGATTGGTGAGGATCCCGATGACCGAAGCCGTGACGGCACTGCCCGCGTTCCCCTTTCGCGTGCGCACCCCCGGGGAAGCGCTCGACGAGTACTCGAAGCTGCGCGCCGAGGCCGCGGTGACCCGGGTGCGGTTGCCGGGCGGCCATGAAGGCTGGCTCGTCCTGCGCCACGCCGAGGTCCGGACCGTGCTCACCGACCTGCGGTTCAGCAAGGAAGCGATGACCCGGCCGGACGCGCCGAGGCTGATCCCGGTGCACCGCGGCTCGCGGTCGCTGGTGAACCTGGACCCGCCGGACCACACCCGGTTGCGCAAGCTGGCCTCGCGCGAGTTCACGCAGCGGCGGGTCGAGACGCTGCGGCCGCGGGTCGAAGAGATCACCGCCGGCCTGGTCGACTCGATGCTCGCCGCCGGGACCACCGCGGACGCGGTGACCGCGCTGGCCCTGCCGCTGCCGATCACGGTGATCTGCGAACTGCTCGGTGTCGAGCCCGCCGAGCAGGCGCAGTTCCGGCAGTGGGGCGACAAGGTGCTCACCGTCGGCGGGCCGGGCGCGGACGCCGACGCGGCCCGTGAAGCCGCCGGCGCGCTCATGGGCTACCTCACCGGGCTGATCGAGCGCAAGCGCGCCCGGCCGGGCGAGGACCTGCTGACCCGGCTGCTGCAGGCCCAGGAGGACGGCGACTCGCTCGACGCCGAGGAGCTGCGCACCCTCGCGATGACGATCCTGATCGCCGGCTACCACACGACGGTCAGCGCGGCGTCGCACCTTCTCGTGCACCTGCTGGAGGACCCGGCGCGCTACCAGTCCCTCGTGGACGATCCGGAGCTCATCGGCACGGCCGTCGAAGAGGCCTTGCGCTACAGCCAGGTCGCCGGCGGGTTCGGCTCGCTGCGGATCGCGCTCGAGGACGTCGAGCTCGGCGGGGTGACGATCCGGGCCGGCGAGCCGGTGATCCCGTTGATCAACTCCGCGAACCGCGACGAGTCCGTGTTCGCCGAGGCGGACGAGGTGCGGCTGGACCGCACCGACAACCCGCACCTGGCCTTCGGCGCGGGCATCCACTTCTGCCTCGGGGCCGCGCTCGCCCGGCTGGAGCTGCGGGTGCTGCTGGAGACCCTGGTGGCGCGCCGGGTCCCGCTCGCGCTGGGCACCCCGGTGGACGAGCTGCGGTGGCACCTCGCGACCGCGTTCCCCCGGCCGGCCGAGCTGCCGATCCAGTGGTGACCGGGCCGCGGTTCGGCATCCTGGGCTGCGCCGACATCGCGGCCCGCAAGACGGTTCCCGCGCTGGCCGCCGCGGGCCTGCGGATCACCGCGGTGGCGAGCCGGTCGGCGGCGAAGGCGGCGGCCTTCACCGCCCGCTCCGGCGGCGAGGCCGTGACCGGCTACGCGGCGCTGCTGGAGCGGCCGGACGTCGACGCGGTGTACATCCCGCTGCCGATCGCGCTGCACCAGGAATGGGCGGAGGCGGCCCTCGAAGCCGGCAAGCACGTGCTGGTGGAGAAAACGGCGGCGATCGGGACGGCCGCGGCCGCGCGACTGGTCGAGCTCGCGACCGCGCGCGGGCTGGTGGTGATGGAGAACTTCGCGTTCCCCCACCACTCCCAGCACGCCGAGGTGGCGGAGCTGGTGACCAAGGGTGTGGTCGGCGAGCCCCGCCTGATCACCGCGGACTTCGGCATCCCGCCGACCGCGCGGTCCGGGATCAAGTACTCCGCCGCCCTCGGCGGCGGCTCGCTGCGCGAGACCGGGTGCTACCCGATCCGGGCGGCCTGGCCCTACCTCGGCAACCCCGAGGTGGCCGGCGCGGTGCTCGTGCGCTCCGGCGAGGTGGACGTGTCCGGCAGCGCGCTGCTGAGCGACGGGACCGTGGCGGCCCAGTGCTCGTTCGGTTTCGTGCACGCCTACCGCAACACGATGTCGGTGTGGGGCAGCGAGGGCCGGCTGACGTTGGACTGGGCGTTCACCCCGCCGGCCACGACGCGCCCGGTGCTGCGCCTGGAGTCCCAGGACGTGCGGGAAGAGCGCACTCTGCCGGCGGACGACCAGTTCCGCAACGTCCTGCGGCACTTCGCGGGCCTGGTCGGCGACCCGGCCGGACGGGCCCTCGAGTACGAAACGCTGCTCACCCAGGCCCGGCTGCTCGAAGAGGTCGTCGCGCGGGCTTCGTGAACCGCTGTCGTGGGTGGCGCGCGGACGCCCGCCACCCACGACGCCGGCGTCAGGCGGTGGCCACGAACGACATGAAGTGCGGGTGCACGTCCAGTTCCAGCACCTCGCCGAACACGTCGTTCAGGATGGCGGTGCCTTCCGTGCTGGTCAGCAGCTGCGTCCGGTACGCGCCGGTCTTCATCCGGCCGCCCGAGGCGCGGATGACCACCGCCGTGCTGAAGAACGCCGCCGTGCGGCGCAGGTGGTTGAGCGTGCCGTAGCGCTTGCGCTCGAAGTCGTGGAAGTTGTCGCCCGTCCAGAGGTTCCCGACGAAGATCCCGCCCGGCGCCAGGAACGTCTTGAGCCGCTCCAGCACTTCGCGGACGTCGCCGAGGTGGTGGATCGCGTCGACGCACATCACCAGGTCCGCGGTGCCGAGGTCGTGGTCGGCCCAGAAGTCCCCGAGCACGAGCTTGAGGTCGTCGTGGTGCACGCGGCCGCGCACGATGTCGAGGCCCTGCTGGGAGATGTCGAGCGCGGTGATGCTCTTCGCCGAGGTGCGGGTCGCCGCGAGACCGGTGAACTCACCGGTGCCGCAGGCGAATTCGAGCACCCGCCCGGTGTCGGCGCCGTACTTCTCGAGGTACTTGCCGATGGTGTCCTTCTGGCTGAGGAAGTGCTCGCGCAGCAGCGGGTGCTGCTCCGCCGCCGCCCGGTCCCAGAACCGCGCCGCCCAGTACTTCCGGCCGTCCGGCGGCACGTTGTCGAGCAGTACCTTGCCGGAACGGGCGAGCATTTCAGCCAACATTCGATCCCTCGCTCTGCAGTCGGGTTACTCCGGAACAGCCTGGTCAGATCGCCTCGAAAATCGTTTGGAGCTCGTTGACCCCGGCGGTGACGGCCGCGCCGGCGAGCCACGACCGCCAGGTCGCCGCCACGCCTTCCGCCAGCGACGTCCCGGGCCGCCAGCCCAGCACCCGCTCGGCCTCGCCGACGTCGAGCCAGACGTCCTGCCGGTCGAACAGCCGGCTCGGCTGGAACTCCACCCGCAGGTCGAGCGCCACGACCGAGCGCACCACGTCCAGCAGATCCGACAGCGAGGTGCGCACGCCGGATCCGACGTTGAGGATCAGGGGTTCCGCGGGCCCGGCGCCCCGCAGCCGCCGCATCACGTCGACGACGTCGTCGACGTAGACGTAGTCGCGGGTCGCGGTGACGTCGCCGATCAGCCGCAGCGGCCGGGAGTCCAGCGCGGCGGCCAGCCAGTGGGCGAGCACACCCTGGCCGCGGCCGGTCGGCTGGCCCGGACCGTACACATTGGACATCCGGAGGATCACCGCCGGCAGCTCACCGGCGTGGCTCAGCAGTTCCTCTTCGAGGGCGATCTTCGCCCGGCCGTAGGCACCCGAGGGTTTCAGCGGCGAGGTTTCCGCGTACGGCGGGGCGAACGCGGGGTCGTACACGGTGCCACCGGAGCTCGTCAGCACCACCGTCGGCGGGTTGTCCCGGCGGCGCAGCCGGTCGAGCAGGGTGCTGAACAGCGCGTGGTCGGCCCTGGCCAGCTCCGGGTGGCTTTCCCCGAGCGCCGGGTTGATGCTGGACGCGAGGTAGAACACGGTCCCGGCGCCGGCGATCGGGGCGGCCAGCTCGCCGTCGCACAGGAACCTGGACTGCCGGGTGAAGCACGCCGTCCGCACCCGCGCGAGGTCGAGCGTCGCCGAAAGCCGGCGTCCGATGAACCCCGCGCTCCCGATCACCACCGCCGTGTCGGTAGCGCCGTCCGCGATCACCCGACCAGACATGAGCACCACAGCCTCTCCCGCATCCGCGTCCGCCTCCGCGACCGGACGGCCACGACCGTAGGGCGCGCGGGTCCAGCCGCATTCGAGTCCGGGCCGAGCACCGCCGAAGACCGTGGGAACCCACGAGACGCAGGAGGCGGAATGCGAGTACTGGTCACGGGCGGCGCCGGGTTCATCGGCCGCAACGTCGTCGAAGCACTGGTGGCCGGCGGGCACGAGGTCCGGGTCCTGGACGCCCTGCTCCCCCACGTGCACCCGGCCGGATCGCCGCCGGAGTTCCCCGACGGCGTCGAGTTCCGGCACGGCGACCTGCGCGACGAGTCCACAGTGGTCTCGGCGCTGCGCGGGGTCGACGCGGTGTGCCACCAGGCCGCGATGGTCGGCCGGGGCAAGGAGATCCGCGACGCGGCGCGGTACGTGACGTGCAACGACCTCGCCACCGCGCGGCTCGTCACCGCCATGACCGAGCTGGGCCTCGGCAAGCTGGTGCTCGGGAGCTCGGTGGTGATCTACGGCGACAGCCGGTACGACTGCCCGGTGCACGGCCGGGTCCGGCCCGGCCGCCGCCCGAAGGAAGCCCTCGACGCGGGCCGGTTCGAGGTGACCTGCCCGGACTGCGGCACGACCGTCGTGGACAGTCCGGTCGAAGAGGACGATCCGCTCGATCCGCCCCGCAACGTCTACGCGGTCACGAAGCTGGCCCAGGAACACCTGGCCGGCGCGTGGGCCCGCGAGACCGGCGGCCAGGCGATCGCCTTGCGCTACCACAACGTCTACGGGCCCGAGATGCCGCCCGGAAGCCCGTATTCCGGCGTGACGGCGGTCTTCCGCACGGCGGTGGAGCGCGCCACGGCGGCCCGGGTCTTCGAGGACGGCAAGCCGTGCCGCGACTTCATCCACGTCCGCGACATCGCGACGGCGAACGTGGCGGCCCTGACGGCGGCGAACCCGGGATTCCGGGCGTTCAACGTGGCGACGGGCGACCCCCGCAGCATCGTGGAGGTGGCGGCCACCCTGGCCGCGGCGGCCGGAACGCCCCCGCCGGTGATCACGGGCGAGTACCGCATCGGCGACGTGCGCCACATCGTGGCCTCACCGAAGCGGATCAAGGCGGAGCTGGGCTGGCTGCCCTCGACCGGGTTCGAGGAAGGCATGGCGGAATTCGCCAAGTCCCCGATGCGCACCCCCGTGCCGGCTTAGCCCAGTGAATCACCAAATCGGTTCGACCCCGAAAAGAGGCCGTCGCTGTGACGGCCTCTTTTCGGGGTGGTGAACCGACCGCCGGCGAGGGACTCAGCCGGCCAATTCCGGCAGCACCGACTTGACGAACAAGTCGATACCGGACCGGTCGTGGGCCGCCTCGAGGAAGTGCAGGATCGTGTACTCCAACCCGAGACCCTTCATACGGGTCAGCCGTTCCGCCAGCTGCTCCGGTGTGCCGACCAGCAGCCCGGAGCCGTACAGCTTGTCGAAAGCGGCCGTTTTGTCGGCGGGGACCAGCGGCTCGTACTGTGCGCGAGCCCAGGCGAGCCGGTCCTGGACGTCCTTCTCCGTCTCGCCGATCATGATGTTGTAGTTGGCCGACCGGACGATCGCGTCGAAATCGGTCCCCACCTCACGGCAGTGCCCGGCCAGCACCTCCGACTTGTGCTGGAACACCTCCGGGGCGCCGTCGAAGTTGGTGTAGCCGGCGTACTTCGCCGCGATCCGCAGCGTCTTCCTCTCACCTCCGCCGGCGATCCAGAGCGGGATCCCACCCTCCTGCAGGGGCAGCGGCCGGTTGATCGCGCCGTCGACCTGGTAGTGCTCGCCTTCCAGGGTCGCGGTGCCGGTGGTCCACAACTGGCGCATGATCTGCACGCCCTCGTCCAGCATGCCGAGCCGCTCGCCGGCCCGCGGGAAGCCGTAGCCGTAGGCCCGGAACTCGTGCTCGTACCAGCCGGCCCCGATCCCCATCTCCACCCGGCCACCGGAGATGATGTCGACCGTGGACGCGACCTTGGCGAGGTACGCCGGGTTGCGGTAACCCATGGACGTGCACATCTGGCCCAGCCGCACCCGGCTGGTCGCCGCGGCGAAGCCGGCCATCAGCGACCACGCCTCGTGCGTCGCCTCCTCGGTGGGCGCCGGCACGGTGTGGAAGTGGTCGTAGACCCAGATCGACTCGAACGGCCCGTCCTCGGCGTACCGGGCCAGATCCAGCATCGTCCGCCAGTGCTCGCTCGGCTCGATCCCGACCAGGTCCAATTTCCAACCCTGCGGTATGAAAAGTCCAAATCGCATGGGCCGAGCATACTGTCCTCGGTGAGAATCCGGCGAATTCCCACCGAGGACGCCGAACGGATTATGCGGAGGCGGACCACCTCAGCAAAGTGGCTCCCACGGACATTCCACCACCGAAGGCCGCCAGCAAGACCAGATCGCCATCGTCGATCTCGCCCGAACGGACCGCGTCGTCGAGGGTCACCGGGACGGACGCGCTGCCGAGGTTGCCGTACCGCTGGACCACGCGGTGGGTGTGCGTGTCGGTCAGGCCGCACGCCTCCACCAAGTGGTCCAGCAGCACCCCGTTCGCCTGGTGCGGCACGAAACACCGGACGTCGGCCAGGCTGGAACCGGCGTCCGTGACCAGTTTTTCGAGGATCTGCGGGACGTTGTCGAGCACGAAGTCCCGGACGGCCCGGCCCTGCATGGTGAACAGGTGACCGCCGGCCGCCAGGGTGTCCGCCGAGGTCGGCGTCCGGCTGCCGCCCGCGGGCACCTTGATCAGGTCCTGGGCGTCGCCGTGGCTGCTCAGGTGGACGTTGAGGAATCCGCGTCCCTCGGGAACCGCGCCGACGACGGCCGCTCCCGCACCGTCGCCGAGCAGGACCGACGTGCTGCGGTCGTCGTAGTTCAGGAACCGCGAATACAGGTCGGCGCCGATCACCATCGCGTGCGCGTCGGGCTGGTCCGCCACCAGGTTGCGGGCGATCTCGAGCCCGTAGGGGAAACCGGCGCACACCACGTTGATGTCGAAGCACGCCGCGTCGTGCGAGCCGATGAGGTTCTGCACCAGGCAAGCCGTCGGCGGCTGCGGGAAGTCACCCGTGGAGGTCGAAACGATCAGGTAGTCGATCCGGTTGGGCGTGAGGTTCGCGCTTTCCAGGGCCCGGAGCGCGGCCTTGGCCGCCAGATCCGACGTCGCCTCGCCGGCGGCCGCGTAGCGCCGGGTCGCGATCCCCGTTTTGCGCAGAATCCATTCCGTCGTGATGTTCGGTACCATCTCGACGATTTCCTCGTTGGTCACCACGCGGTCCGGCACGTACGAACCCGTGCCGAGCAGCCCGATGGTCCGCTTGGTCATGTTCCGATCCTCTCGTCGGTCCGCCCGGCTATCCGTAGGAATAGAAACCGTGACCGGACTTCTTGCCGAGCAACCCGGATTCGACCATCCGGACCAGCAGTGGCGGGGGCGCGTACAACGGCTCGCCGTATTCGGCGTACAGGGCACGCGCCACGTGTACGACGACATCGGCGCCGATCAGGTCGATCAGGGCCAGCGGTCCCATCGGGTGCGCGCAGCCCAGCGTCATGCCACGGTCCACTTCGGACGCGGTGGAGAAGCCGGACTCGACCACCCGCACCGCACCCAGCAGGTACGGGACCAGCAACCCGTTGACGACGAAGCCGGCCCGGTCCGGCGAGCTGACCACCTGCTTGCCGAGCACGCCGGTGACGAACTCCTCGGCCCGTTCCCGCACGCCGGGCGCGGTCACCAGCGAACTGATCACCTCGACCAGGGCCAGGACCTGGACCGGGTTGAAGAAGTGCAGGCCGATCACCCGCTCCGGCGCCGAGGTCACGGCGGCCAGCCGGGCGATCGGGATGGAGGACGTGTTCGAGGCGAGGATCGCGTCGGGATCCCGCACCACCTTGTCGAGCCGCGAGAAGATGTCGAGCTTCGTCACCTCGTCCTCGGGCACGGTCTCGACCACCAGCCGGCGGTCTTCGAACTCGAGGAGGTCGGCGGTGAAGGAGATCCGGCCCAGCGCGGCGTCACGCTCGGACTCCGAGAGCTTCCCGCGGCCGACCGCCCGCTCGAGCGAGCGGCTGATCCGGCCCAGGCCCGCGTCCGCCGACGACGGACGGGACACGGCCACCTTGACGTCCAAACCGGACCGCGCGCACAACTCGGCCAGCCCCGCGCCCATGACGCCGCAGCCGACGACACCCACCTTGTCGATCATCGGATCCCCTCAGACCGCGGCGAGCGCGTCGACAGTGGACTCCAGGTCGCGCAGCCCGGTGCGGGGCGCGTTGACGAGGACGGCCATGTTGCCCGGCGGGTGGGCGTTGTCGCGCATCATCTGGTGCGCCTTGCCCACTTCGCCCAGGTCACCGCACCACGACAGGCACGGGTCCAGCTTGCCCGCGCCGACCAGTTCGGTCACCTCGCGGCACTCGCGCGAGTTGGCGTAGTGCGAGCCCTGGAGCCGCTTCTGGCGCATCCAGAAGTGCCGCAGGTCGGTGTCGGCGTTGTAGCCGCTGGTGCCGCCGCAGATCACGACCATGCCACCCGCGTCGGCCACGTAGAGCGAGGTGGGGATGGTGTCCTGGCCGACGTGCTCCAGCACGATCCGCGGCGACCGGCGCTCGCCGAGGATGTCCCAGATGCGGCGGCCGAAGGTGCGCGCACCGTGCGTCCACCGGGCCATCGCCTCGTCGTCGGTGACGTCGGGCATCCGGCCCCAGTGGTCGAACTCCTTGCGGTTGATGACGCCTTCGGCGCCGAGCCGCAGGCAGTACTCCGCGCGGGCGTCGTCGGAGATGACCGCGATCGGGACGCCGCCGAACAGCCGGACGATCTGGATGGCCATCGAGCCGAGCCCGCCCGCACCGCCCCAGATCAGCACCGGGTCGCCCGGTCGCACCACGTGCGGGTCCCAGCCGCGCAGCTGCCGGTACGCGGTGACGCCGGTCAGCATGAAGCAGGCCGCCTCCTCCCAGGTGAGGTTCGCCGGCTTGGGGTGGCACTGGTACTCGTCGACCACGGTGAACTGCGCGAACGAGCCGAAGTTGTTCTCGTAACCCCAGACGTGCTGCGAGGTCGACAGGATCGGGTCGGCGCCCAGCCTGATGTCGTTGGCCGACTCGTCCCACTGGAGCCCGGAAAGGCAGACCTCGGAGCCGACCTTGACGTCGCGGACGCCCTCGCCGACCGCCCACACCACGCCGGAGCCCTCCGAGCCGCCGATGTGGAACCCGGTCTCGTCACCGGCCTTCGTGCGGGCGGCGATCACGTCGAACGGGTAGCCGAGCGCCGCCCAGACGTTGTTGTAGTTGATCCCGGCGGCCATCACGAGCACCAGGACCTGGCCGCGGCCCAGCTCGGGCACCGGCAGGCGTTCGATCTCGAAGGCGCCGCTCGGCGGTCCGTAGCGCTCGGGGCGGATCACCGAGGCGTACATCTCCTCGGGCACGCTGCCCAGGGGCGGGATCTCGCCCACTTCGTAGATCGACTTCGTCATCGCCGGCTTCCTTTCGAGTAAGTCGGGCGCACCCGCCTTCGGGTAGCTGTCCATTGTGGATCGTTCAGCTCGTCGGCGAGAGAGCCGATACCACCGACCGGATCGTCGGGTGGCGGTAAAGCTCACGAAGCTGCAACGGCGGCAGGCCGCCTTCCCGCATCCGCGCCCCGATCCGGACCGCGAACAGGGAGTTGCCGCCCAGCTCGAAGAAGTCGTCGTCCAGCCCGACCGGGACCCCCAGCACCGAGCCCCACACCTCGCGCATCCGGGACGCGAGGTCGTCGCCGTCCGCGGGTGCTTCGACCGGGATCGCCGGGGTCTCCGGCGCCGGCAGCTTCGCGGCGTCCAGCTTGCCGTTCGTGGTGAGCGGCAGGGAATCCAGCGCGGTCACCGAGGTCGGCACCATGTAGTCGGGCAGGATCTCGGCGGCCCGCTTGCGCACGCCGGACGTGGCCCCCGGAACACCGGGTGCCAGCACCACGTACGCGTCGATCCGGGCGGTGGCCGCGTCGGCCGGGTCGTCCCGGCGCACCACGACGGCCGCCGTGCGCACGTCCGGGTCCTCCAGCAGCACCGCGCGGATCTCGTCGAGCTCGATGCGGAACCCGCGCACCTTCACCTGGCTGTCGATGCGCCCCAGGTGTTCCAGCGTGCCGTCCGGCCGCAGCCGGCCCAGGTCGCCCGAGTGGTAGACACGGCCGCCGGGCCGCACCGGGTCCTCGGTGAAGCGCTGCGCGGTCAGGTCGTCCCGGCCGAGGTAGCCCGCGCTCACGCCGGCACCGCCGACCCAGATCTCGCCCGGCACGCCCGGCGGCAGCAGCCGCCCGGACGGGTCCACCACGTACAGGGTCCACCCGGGCAGGGCCGGGCCCACCGACCGCGACCCGGCCAGCGCGTGCCGCCGGGTGACCGTCTGGTGCGTGACGTGCACGGTGGTTTCGGTGATGCCGAACATGTTCACCACGCGGCACCTCGATTCGGGGTGCGCGTCGAACCACGGCAGCAGCGCCCGCTGGTCCAGCGGCTCACCGCCGAACACCACGAGCCGCACCACCAGATCGTCGTGCGGCACTTCCAGCAGCTGCGCGAACGCCGACGGGGTCTGGCTGAGCACGGTGACCCGCTCCGCCGCCAGCAGGTCGCGGAACTTCTCCGGTTCGCGGGAGACGAAGTAGGGCACCACGACCAGCCGGCCGCCGGTCAGCAGGCAGCCCCAGATCTCCCACACCGAGAAGTCGAACGCGCTGGAGTGGAACAGCGTCCACACGTCGGACGAGCCGAGCCCGTACTCCTCGCGGGTCGCGTCCACCAACGCGATCACGTTGCGGTGCGGCACCACGACGCCCTTGGGCCGGCCCGTCGAGCCGGACGTGTAGATCACGTACGCGGGGTCGTCCGCCGACACCGCGCTGGTGACCGGGTCCGTCCCGGCCGCGATCACGTCGTCGGGGGTCACCGCGGTGACCCCGGGGAGTTCGGGCAGCCGCGTGAGCACCAGGCGGAGGCCCGCGTCCTGGGCGGTGTAGGCCAGCCGTTCGGCCGGGTAGGCGGGGTCGGCCGGCACGTAGACGGCGCCCGCCTTCAGCACGCCCAGCAGGGTGACGACGAGTTCGGCGGTGCGCTCCAGGCACACTCCGACGCGATCGCCGTCCGACACGCCCAGCGCGCGCAGCCCGGCGGCCACCGCGTCCGAACGATCGTCGAGCTCGCGGTAGGTCAGCGAGACTTCGCCGTCGGTCAGCGCCACCCGCTCGGGGGTGCGGGCCGCGACCGCGCGGAACGCCGCGTCGATCCGGGCCGGCGTGGTCGTCAGCTCCCGGTCCGACCGGCCCAGTGCGGCCACCCGCTCGCGTTCGGCCGCGTCGAGCAGCTCGACCGCTTCGGGCGCCACGTCCGGGTTCGCCAGCACCTGGCGGTGCACGTGCGCGAGGTGCCGGGTGAACTGCCCGACCTGCGCGCGCGAGATCCGGCCCGCCTGGTGGTCGCAGCGCAACCGGACCGTGCCACCCTTGCGCCACAACGAGAACGTCAGCGGCAGCGGCGGCGCGAGGCAGGGCCGGTACTCGTCGGTCCGGAAGTCCACATCGGACACCAGAAGCCCGGCCACGGCGGGATCGCCGGTCGGTTCGGCGGCCGCTCCCGGGCTCACCCGGACCGCGCCCGAGCCGGTGCCGATGACCGCCCAGCCGGGCGAGCCTTCCGGGTCGTAGCGCATCAGGGTGACCGCGAGCGCGGTGCGCCAGCTCTCCGCCGTCCCGGCCTCGGACAGCGGCAGGACCAGCTCGGCCACCCCCGCGTCCACGGCGTCGGCGGCGCGAGCCCAGTCGGGCACCGCGGCCGCCGCGACCGGCACCACGTCGGTGCCGGCGGGTTCGACCGGAGCCGAGCCGGTCAGCGCCGCCGCGACGGCTCGCAGCCCGGCGGCGTCCAGGAATCCCCGGTCCGCCACCAGGACCAGGTCGGCGAGCCCGTCCCGGTACCGCAGCAGGGTGCACCGCAGGCGGTTCGTGGCACGGTTCATCTCGGCTTCGCGCAACCGGTGTGCGACCGGCTCGGCGGACCCCGCGGGTACGTCCTCCACCCACAGCCGGGACCAGCCGGGGGCGGTCAGCACCTCCGGCCGGACCGCCTCGGCGAGCCGGACCCGCAGCGCGTGGCATCGGGCAGCTGATAACACGTGTCCTCCTAGTCAGGGCGCGCCGGTCAGTGCGCGGAGAAGCCGCCGTCGACGGTCAGCACCGAGCCGGTCACCTGCGCCGAGTCGTCCGACGCGAGGAACACCACGGCCCCGGCCACGTCGTCCGGCTCGACCAGCCGGTTCATCGGCTGCGACTGGGTGAACGCGGCCACGTGCTCGTCCGCGGGGACGTCCAGCGCGCGGGCGATCTCCCGCAGCATCAGGCCTTCACCCTCGGTGGTGTCCCGGACGTTGCCCGGGCACACCGCGTTCACCCGCACCTGCATCGGCGCGTAGTCCAGCGCCGCGGCCTTGGTCAGCCCGATCAGCCCGTGCTTGGCGGCCACGTACCCGGCGAAGTGCCGGTAGCCGACCAGCCCGGCCGTGGACGCGATGTTCACGATGCTGCCCGAGCGCGCGTCGCTCATGGTCTTGCCGACCTCGCGGATCAGCCGCCACGCGCCGGTCAGGTCGACGTCGATCATCAGCGACCACTCGTCTTCGGTGATCTCGTGCACGCGCTTGCCCGAAGGCGCGGCGATGCCCGCGTTGTTGACCACGCTGTCGATCCGGCCGTAGCGCTCGATCGCCAGCTCCACGGCGTCCCGGACCGACACCGCGTCGCGCACGTCCGCCTTCGCGGTGAGCACGGACACCCCCCGGTCCCGGCACAACGCCGCGGTGTGCTCCAGCTGACCCGCCGAGCCCAGCGGGTACGGCACCCCCGCCAGGTCCGCGCAGACGTCCAGCAGCAGGAGGTCCGCGCCTTCGGCGGCGCAGGCGACCGCCGTGGCGCGGCCGATCCCGCGGGCCGCCCCGGTGATGACGACGACCTTTCCCCTCAACCGCACGCGAATCCCCTCAAACCGCCGTGTCGATGAGCTTGAGCAGCTCGGGTGCCGACTCCGTCAGGTACATGTGGCCGCCGGGCAGCTCCAAGTACTCGAACCCGGCTCCGGCCACCTCGGACCAGCGGGCACCCTCGGCCGCGGTCACCAGCGCGTCGTCCGTCCCGCGCAGCGACGTGATGGGCGCGGGCAGCCGGTCTTCGGTGCTCGGCCGGTAGTTCTCGTGCATCTCCACGTCGGCGCGCAGCGCCGGCAGGATCAGCTCGCGCATCTCCGGGTCTTCGAGCGCTTCGTGGGTGAACCCGGCGAACTGCGAGACCCGGGCCAGGAACTCGTCGTCGCTCAGCCCGGTCGCGCGCTGGGGCCGCTGGGTGTGCGGCTCCGGCGATCCGCTGACGAACAGGTGCCGCAGCACCAGCTCCGGGTGCGCGGCCACGCGGTGCGCCAGCTCGTACGCCAGCACCGCGCCCAGGCTGTGTCCGAAGAGGACCACCTCGGTCCGGCCGTCGAGCTGCCGCACCAGGTCCGGCAGCAGTTCGTCGGCCGCGACCACGGCGTCCCGGTAGGGCTCGGCGTCGATCAGCCGCTCCCGGCCGGGCAGCTGCAACGGCACGACGTCCAGCCGCTCACCCGCGTGTTCCTGCCACGGGCGGAAGAACGAGGCCCCCGCTCCGGCGAACGGCAGGCATACCAGTGCGATCTTCACTTCGCGTCCCCTCAGGCAGGCTGGCCGAACGGCCGGACGATGATGGTGTTGACGTCCACGGGGGACGGCTGGCTCAGGGCGAAGACGATCGTGTTGGCGATCTGGTCGGCCGTGAGCAGCTTGCCGAGCTCGCCCTTGTCGCCGCCCCACTCGTCCCAGAACGGCGTGTCGGTGCGGCCCGGCGACACCAGCGTCACGCCGACGTCGTCGGTGGTGACCAGGCGGCGGGTGTTCTCCGCCAGCCCGGTGACCGCCCACTTGGTGATGCCGTAGATGTTGCCCGCGCCGTACGCGTGCCCGGCGACACTGCCGACGAACACGAGGCGTCCCTTGGTCTTCTTCAGCTCGGCCAGCGTGGCCCGCACCAGCAGGGCCGGTCCCAGCACGTTGGCGAGGACCATGTCCTTCCAGCCCGCCGGGTCGCCCTCGGCGAGGTCGTCGTGCGTGGCGTAGCCGGCGTTCGCGACCGCCGCGTCCAGCCGCCCGAAGCGCTCCAGCGTGGTGTCCACCGCGGACCGGACCACGTCCCAGTCCCCCGCGTCACCCTGGATCGTCAGCAGCTCGTCCGGCTCGCCGAGCTCCTTGGCGAACCGGTCCAGCCGCTCCTGACCGCGTCCGACGATGCTCACCCGCTGCCCCTGGTCGAGCAGCTGCCGTGCGACGGCGGCGCCGATACCGCTGCCACCGCCGGTGATCAGCGTTACGGGAGTGTCGGTCATGTAGTGCTCCAAGGGGTTTGTGCGTCGAGAGCTAGCGGGGCAGCTTCGTCTTGTAGGTGATCGGCAGGTGCGAGACACCGCGGCCGACCGAGTTGTCGTAGAGCCACGTGAGATCCTTGAGCGGCACCGCGAGCTCGATGTCCGGGAGCCGGCGCAACAGCGTGTTGAACGCGATCTCGGCCTCGATGCGGGAAAGCGGGGACCCCGGGCAGAAGTGTGCGCCGTGGCCGAAGGAGAAGTGCCGGTTGCCGGTGCGGGTGATGTCCAGGCGGTCCGGGTCCTCGAACACCTTCGGATCGCGGTTCGCGGAGCTGATCATCAGGTGCACGAACGACTCCTTGCCGATGTGCACCCCGCCCAGTTCCATGTCCTCGGCCGCCAGGCGCAGCGTGCCGCGGTAGACCGGCGGCTGGTAGCGCAGGAACTCCTCGATCGCGCTGGGCGCGAGGCTCGGGTCGTTGCGCAGCAGCTCCAGCTGGTCCGGGTTGGCGAACAGCGCTTCCATGCCGTTGCTGATCGTGAACGCCGTCGTCTTGTGCCCGGCGTTGATCAGCAGGATCATCGTGGACACGATTTCGTCGTTCGTGATCCGGCCGTCCTCGTCGGCGGCACGGATCAGGGTGCTGACGAGGTCCTCGCCGAGGTCGGCGCGACGCGCTTCCAGCAGCTCCTTCAGGTACTGCTCGATGCTGTCGCTCGCCCACTTGAGCCGGGCGTTCTCCTCCTCGGTCGCGTACGGCGCGCCGCTGAGCAGCAGGCCCCACTCGTGCAGCTTCTCGCGGTCCTCGAACGGAACCCCGAGGAACTCGCAGATCACCTTGAGCGGCAGGGTCATCGCGAACTCTTCGAACAGGTCGACCTCGGGTCCGAAGCCGTCGATCAGGTCGTCGGTGGTCGCCTGGATGTTCGGCCGCAGCCGCTGCATCTTGCGCGGGGTGAAGGCCTGCGCCACGAGCTTGCGCAGCCGGGTGTGCCGCGGCGCGTCCGCGGTGAGCATGTTGCGGATCAGCGTCGGGCTGGAATCCTTCAGCAGGTCCTGCCACCACGCCGGCGCGTTGTCCACGCTCTTGGAGATCCGGGGGTCGTTGAACAGGCCGCTGACCGTCTCGTAGTCCATGACGACGTACGCCTCGGCACCGATCGGGTGGTTGACCTGGTGCACGGGACACTTCGAGCGGAGCTCGGCGTTGTCGGCGTGCTTGTTGGGGTACGCCGGCTCGGTGAAGTACTCCGGGGGGAGCTGTTCGTGCCCGACGGCCGGCTGCGCTTCAGTGCTCATTCCTTTTCCTTCTCCTGACGATGACGGTCATACGGCGACGGCCTCCGGGGCCGGCAGGTTCCGGATGCGCTTGGTCAGGGTCGGCAGCGCCGCCACCCCCGAGATCACGCACATCGTGATGAACACCCACGTCGAGCCGGCCAGGTCGAAGACCAGGCCGACCAGGAAGACACCGATCGGCGCCGCGCTCATGGACATGAAGAACACCGCGCCGAGCACGCGGCCCTGCACCTTGTCCGGGGCGACGGCGGCGAGGTACGACAGGAACACGGTGCTGATGATCGGGCCGCGGATGAACACCAGCGTCACGATGATGCCCAGCGGGATCACGCCCGGCGTGACCGCGAGCAGGATCGCCACCACCGGGCCGATCCACGCGCCGCACAGCACGATCGTCGACGGCTTGAACTTCTTGAAGACCCACCCGGCGGCCATCGAACCGACCAGCCCGCCGACCCCTGCGACGGCGAGGGTGACGCCGATGAACGAGGACGAGGCGCCCCGCCCCTGCGCGGTGGCGATCAGCGCGAGGAACACCCCGGAGTGGGTGAACGCCATGTTCGAGCCCATGATCCAGATGATCAGCGGACGCAGGATCGGCTGCTTGAACAGGAACTTGAAGCCCTCGGCCGTGCCGCCCTTCTCCTTGGCCGCACGGCTTTCCTCGTTCTGCATCGGCTTGCGCACGAACAGCAGGAGCACCGACGAGATGAGGAACGACACCGCCGCCGCGAGGTACGGGAACGCCCGCGCCACACCGAAGAGCGCACCGCCGATCGGCGGTCCGACCAGGGTGGCGCCGAAGTACCGGACCTGGTTCTGCGCGGTGGCGTCGGTCAGCTGGGACGGCGGTACCAGCGCCTTGATCGCGGCCACCCCGGCGGGTTGCCCGATGCCGAAGCAGATGGACGAGCACAGCGCGATCCCGAAGATCACCGGCATGCTCGCGCCGCCGGTGAAGATCAGCACGCTGAACAACCCCAGCAGCGCGACCCGGATCAGGTTGCAGCCCATCAGCAGCAGCTTGCGGTCCAGCCGGTCGGCGAGCGTGCCGCCGGGGATGGACATCAGGCTCGCCGTGATCAGCTGCATCGAGCCGACGGCGCCCGCGTACACCGTCGACCCCGTGGTGGCCAGGATCAGCAGCGGGTAGGCGATCTCCGCGGTTTCCTTGGCGATCGCGGCGAACGCCTCACTGGTCCAGAGCGCCTGGAAGTCCCAGTTCTTGATCAACGGCTTTTCCGGGGTCTCCGGTGCCGCTGTCGCCTCCGCACCCGGTTCGGGCACGGCCTCGGACGGGTCCGCGTCGAGCTCTTGTGTGCTCGTGCCGCGCTCACGCGGTTCAGTGGACATCCAGGACCTCAATTCCTTTCCGGCGCGTCGCCGGGCAACGTGGTGAGCAGGTCTTCGGCGAGCTGGTGCACGTGGGGCTCGGTCAGCACCGACCAGTGGTTCCCCGGTACGGGGACCACGCGGACGCCGCCGCCGTACAGCGGGGCCAGCCGGGTGGTGAGCTTCTCCGCCCCGCGCGCGTCCAGGCCGACCTTGAACACCACGGCCGGGCAGTCCACCGCGCGCGGCCGGTAGGGCGCCATCGCGCGCGCCTTGTGCAGGAACAGCTTGTGCAGCGCGGGGTTGCGCCGCATCTGCCGGCCGACCTCGCCGAGGCCCAGCACGCCGGCCACCTGGAAGTAGGCGTGGCTGTACAGGAACTCCGCGTCGAGCCCGATCGGGACGCCGCGCCGGCCCGGTACGAACGCGTCGAGGCACAGCAGCACGTCGACGACCTCGCCGCGCTCGACGAGCAGGCGGGCCATCTCGTGCGCCAGCACCGCGCCGAACGACCAGCCGCCCAGCGTGTACGGACCCTCGGGCTGGATGCGGCGCACCGCGTCCACGTGGTGCGCCGCCACCTGCGGCACGGACTTGTGCTCCCCGTCCGCCGGGTCGGGCTCCAGCCCGTACACCGGGCGGCCCGCGTCGAGCCGGTCGGCCAGCGGCTGGTAGCTGAGCGCGGTGCCCGCGGCGTCGGCGGCCAGGAACAGCGGGCGGCCCGAGCCTTCCCGCAGCAGCACGGCGTTCACCGGCGCGCGCTCGGCCGGCACCTTCGGCCGGTCCCGCTCCGCCAGCTCGACCAGCCGCCCGAACGTGGGCTCCTGGGAGAACTCGGCCAGCGACACCACGAGCCCGGCCTGCTCCCGCAGCCTGCTCATCATGTGCAACGCCATCAGCGACTCGCCGCCGAGGCCGTAGAAGTGGTCCGCGTCCGAGGCGGGCGGCTGTCCCAGCGCCGTGGCCCACACCCGCTCCAGGGCCGGCCGCACCGAGTCGCCGAGCCGCACCGGCCGCGCCTTCGTCCGGGCGGCGGCCCGCACCGGCTGGTCGCCGGCCGGGTCCGTGCCGAGGAAGGGGTGCGGCGGCAGGGATCGGCGGACCAGCGATCCGGTGCCCGCGAGCACGGTTTCGCCCAGCACGTCCACACCGCGTTCCCACAGCGCGCCCAGTGCCCGCAGCAGGCCGAGGTCGCCGTCCTCGGCCCGGCCCAGCAGCGGCAGCCCGGTCTTGGTGTCGTCCCAGCCTTCGTTCCAGCGCACCGTGCCCAGCATCGAACCGCCGGGGCCCAGCTCCAGGAACGTGTCGACGCCCGCGTCCAGCAACGTCTGCATACCCGCGTCCAGCAGCACCGGACGGGTGAACTGCGCGGTCCAGTAGTCCGCTTCGGCGACCGCGGCCGGGTCGGCCCACGTGCCCGTGCTGTCGGACACCAGCGGCAGCACCGGCGCCGAGATTTCCGTCTCCGCGATGACCTTCCGCAGGAACTCCGCCGCCGGAACCAGCAACTCGCAGTGCCCGGGCCGGTCCACGGCGAGGGCCCGCACGTCCAGTCCGGCCAGCGCGTCCCCGGCCAGCAGGTCGTCCACATCGGACTCGAGACCGGACAGCACCACCCCGCCGCGGCTGATCACCGACACCTTGACCGGGTGGTCCGCGCCGATCCTGCGCAGGATCTCGCCGGAGGTGCCGTTCACCGCGAGCATGCGCCCGGGGGGCGCCTCGGCCCACGCGACGCGCGCCCGCTCGTGCACCACGGCGGCCGCGTCGGCGAGCGACCACACCCCGGCGAGGGTGGCCGGTGCGATTTCGCCGATGCTGTTGCCGAACATGCCGACCGGGGTGATGCCCCAGTCCATGAGCTGGCGGCCCAGCGCGTAGCCCAGCGCCCACAGGCCGAGCTGCTGGTGGATGCCGTTGTCGAACCATTCGGGCCGGCTGCCGCCCTCGGCCACCACCGGCGTCAGGTCGACGCCGCACGTCTCGAGCACGACGACGCGGACCTCGTCGAACAGCCGGCGGAAACCGGGAAGCAGCCGGTAGGCGGGGGCGCCCGCGTTGTACCGCAGGGTGCCGTGGCCCGGGAACAGGAACGCCACCTTGCCCAGCGGGCGTGGCGACACGGGGTCGCCCGCGCCGGCCAGCACCTGCGCGGCGTGCTCCGGACCGGACACGGCGAGCGCTTGCTTGTGCTTGTGGACGCGACGCTCGGCGAAGGTGCGTGCCACCGCGTGCATGTCTGTTTCCTGTTGCACCGCAACGGAAAGTTCTTCCCGCAGCTTCGCCAGCGCCTCGGGCGTGGCCGCGGAAAGCGGGAGCAGTGTCCCGCCCGGTCGCGGTGCGGCGGCCGCACGCGCCGGCGGTTCCCGCAGGACGACGTGTGCGTTGGTGCCGCCGACGCCGAACGAGCTCACGGCCGCCAGCCGGGTGCCGCGGTCGGGCCAGGGCCGGTGCTCGGTGGACACCCGGAACGGCGTGTCCTCGAGGTCCAGCAGGGGGTTCGGCTGGTCGAAGTGCAGGCTGGGGACGACTTCGCCGTGTTCGAGCATCAGCACGGTCTTGATGAACGAGGCCACGCCCGCCGACGCGCTGGTGTGACCGAGGTTGCCCTTCACCCCGCCCAGCAGGCAGTAGCCGACGTCGGGGGTGGACATCCGGAACGCTTCGGTCAGCGCCTGCACCTCGACGGGGTCGCCGATCGGCGTGGCCGTGCCGTGCGCCTCGACGTAGTCGATGTCGGCCGCGTCGACGCCCGCGAGCTTCTGCGCGTAGCGGATGACGTCCCGCTGGCCCGGGATGGACGGCGTGGTGTAGCCCATCTTCTCGGCACCGTCGTTGTTCAGCGCCGAGCCGAGCACCACCGCCGCGATCCGGTCGCCGTCGGCCAGCGCGTCCTCGAGCCGCTTGAGGACCACCACGCCGACACCCTCGCTGGGCACGGTTCCGGTGGCGGAGGCGTCGAACGGACGGCAGTGCCCGTCCGCGGACAGCGGGCCACCCGGCTCGTGCCAGTAGCCCCACTCGCCCTTCGGCGCGACGGCGACGCCGCCCGCCAGCGCCGCGTCGCACTCCCGGTTCAGCAGGCTCTGCACCGCCATGTGGATCGCGACCAGCGAGGTGGAGCACGACGTCTGCACGGTCAACGCCGGGCCGCGCAAGCCCAGCTTGTAGGCGACGCGGGTGGCGACGTGGTCCTTTTCCATGCCGAGCATGTGGTCCAGCGGGTTCAGGTCCATCCCGGCACCGGTCTGGGTGCGGTCGGCGCCCGCGTACACGCTGATCCAGCCGTCGAACCGGGTGGGGTCCAGACCGGCGTCGTCCAAAGCGGACATCGCCGCCTCCAGGAAGACCCGTTGCTGGGGATCGATTCGCGCGGCCTCGGCCCGGCTGTAGCCGAAGAACGACCAGTCGAAGTTCGCCGAGTCCGTCATGACGCCCTTGGCGGGCACGAAGTTCGGCTGCCGCACGTCGTCCGGGTCGGCACCCTTGTTCCGCACCAGGTCTTCGACGTCGAACCGGGTGATGCCCTCGACACCGTCGCGAAGCAGTTCCCAGAACTCCTCGACGTTCCCGGCGCCGGGCAAGCGGCACGCCATCCCGACGACAGCGACCGCGTTCTCCGTGGTGGTCACCGCGTTCCTTCCTCGTTCAAGGTGTGCCGCTGAGTCGGTCAGTTGCGCTGGTCGCCGGCGCGGCGTTCGCGCACCGCGCCGAGCATCCGGTCGCGGCTGCTGCCACGGCCCGCGGTCGCGGTCTCGGCGGGGGCGGCCAGCAGGTCCGCCTGCCCGCGCACGGTCCCGGCGCGGAAGAGGTCGACGGTGCGCAGCATCCGGCCGGACGCCTGGCTCAGCCGCTCCACGAGCACCACCAGCCGCAGCGAATCGCCACCCGCGTCGAAGAAGCTGACGTCGTCGCCGACGTCGTCGGTCTTGAGCACCTCTTGCCAGATGGACCGGACCAGGCCCAGCCGCACGGCGGGGTCGTCCAGCTCGGCCTGGTTGACGGGAGCCTGGTTCAGCACGTTTTCCTCCGGATCGTCTGCGATGGCGGCGGCGCTGCGGCGCAGCGCCTCCAGGAACTCGGTGGTCGTGGCCCCGGTGAACAGCTCCGCCGGGTGGTTCAGGAGGAACTCGAGCCGGTCCCGCCCGGTGGTCTGGTCCAGGCCGACGAACAGCGCCAGGTCCCACTTGCTGTACTCCGGGTGCAGCGGCTGGTAGCGGCCCACGACGTCGGGGGCGAGCACCAGCGGATCCGCCGTCTCGGCCAGGTTGACCAGCACCGGGGTCATCGGGGGCCGGGCCATGTCGCGGCCGGGGTCGAGCGCGGCGGCGATCGCGTCCAGCGGCACGTCCGAGTCGATGAACGTCTCCATGCCCCCGACGCGCGCGGTCCGCAGCAGCTCCCGCCACGACGTGCCGGCGTCGAGCCGGACACGCAGCACGAGCGTGGTCATGAACATGCCGATCACGTCCGCGGCCGCCGGGTCGTCCCGGCCGGGCCAGACGACCGCGAACAGGAAGTCGGTCTGCCCGGTGGTCCGCGCGAAGGTGCCGGCCAGCAGGGCCACGCCGGTCATGAAGAGGGTGCAGCCCTCCTGCCCGGCGACGGCCAGCACGGCCTCCGAGACGTCGGCGTCCAGCACGAGGTCCGCGCTGGCACCGATCAGCGACAGCTCGGGGTCGTCCGGGTCGCCGTCGTAGGGCAGTGCGACCGTGGTCGGTGCGCCCCGCAGCCGTTCCACCACGTCGGCGACCCGCTCGGCGTGCCCGTCGTCCTCGAGGCCACCCTGCACTTCGGCCGGGTGCGGCGGGGTGGACAGCTCCGGCTCCATGCCCCGGGCGAGCGCCCGGTAGGTCGTTCCGATCTCCGCCACCAGGAGCTGCCGGGACACGCCGTCGAAGACGATGTGGTGCACGGTCAGCACGAGCAGCGTCCGGTCGGGTGCGAGGCGGATCACCTCGGCCCGCGCCGGCGCCTCCTCGCTCAGCTCGAAGGGCGTGTAGCACAGCGCTTCGACGAGGCGCTCGATCTCGTCGGCGGCCCAGCCGTCGGCGACCGCGTCGGTGAAGCCGACCTCGGGCGGGGACGCGTCGGTGCGGTACTCGACCCGCAGCGCCGCGGGGTCCAGCCGGAACCGCGAGCGCAGGGCGGGGTGCCGTCCCAGCGCGCGTTCCACGGCCGAAGTCAGCAATTGATGGTCGAGAGGTCCGGTCAGTTCCAGGACGCTCGGCAACAGGTAGCTGGGACGCAGCCGCTCGATGCGGTCGAGGATCCAGAGACCCTGCTGGGTCGGTGTCGCCGGGTACCAGATGCCTTGTGCGGTAGGGAAACTAGTCATCGACGCGCTCGGACCTCGCCAACCCGACGAGGGGGCGACGCCAGGGCGTGCGCATTCGACAGCGATCGCATGACAAAACCCCCAGAAGATCCTGACTTGCACGGGAGCAAACCCCAGTGTTACCCCGTGAGAACCCCAGTTCATGACGCCCGGTTCTTTCCACCGTCGTCAAATCGCACTATAGCAGCCGGCCGAGGTCCGTCAAGCGGCGTCCACTTGCGAATATGAATGTCCATCTTGGACAATTGATCCCGGCCGGCCGGCCCCTGGTTGACGCTTTCGCGAACCTGGTGTTTAACTGGTCGCGTGCTGGCCGTGCACCGGGCTGGGAACAGCACTACTGGGGATCAGACAGGGGATTTTCTGGGGATTCGATCATGACCGACACCTGCCCTTGAGGGCCGCGACGCCCCACGTGGACCAACCACGGCTGGGCCGAACGCAGCAATGCGGCCGATCGGGGGACGGTTGTTCGTCCTGCTCAGCGGTAATACCGCCCATTTGTTTTTCGCTCGCGGCAACGACGCCGCGCATTCCGCCATACGGTCGTCGGTTGACTTCCGCCGGAATGTGATGCCCGAATGGCGACCGACTGGTGAGCGCAAACGGAATGACCTGCCCATACGCGCAACTCGTCCGGTAGCCCTGCGGATTAATCCGTGAACCGGATTAATCCGCACCCGCCCGCCGACCAGGAGTTTGCCGGATGGCTCGCTCCCCGAACCGATGAGGACACCGGTCATGCCCGTCCACAACGCAACCCTTTCCGGCTGCCCGGTGCACGCAGTCGACACCGACCTGGTAGACCCCCGCTTCTACAGCAGCGGCAAGGCGTACGAGCTGTGGCGGGACCTGCAGGCGCAGGACGGGCTGAGCTGGCGCCAGGTCGACGAGCACCGCGGGTTCTGGTCGGTGGTGCATTTCAAGGAAACCGACTACGTGCTCCGCAACACCCACCTGTTCACCTCCGAGCGCGGCACCATGCTGGAACTGCTCGGCATGGACGACCCCGCGGGCGGGCAGCAGCTCGCGGTCACCGACCCGCCGCGGCACACGATCATGCAGGCGCGGCTGAAGAAGGCGCTGGCCGTCAAGGCGGTGGACCGGCAGCGCGAGATGATCCGTGAGCTGATCACCGAGCTGATCGCGCCGATCGGCGACGGCGGGGTGTTCGACTGGGGCCAGGCCATGCTGGTGATGCCGATGTCGGTCACCGGGACGATGATGGGGCTGCCGCCGGCGGACTGGCCGTGGCTGAGCCGGCTGACCACCATCTGCATCGCCGCCGACGACCCCGAGTACCAGGACGAGGGCACCCGGGACAAGACGCTGGAGATGGCGCACCGCGAGCTGTTCGCCTACTTCCAGGACCTGGTGCGCTTCCGCCGCGACCAGGTCGGCGACGACCTGATCAGCTCGCTGATCAAGACCCGGTTCGAGGGCAGGCACATGTCGCCCGGCGAGATCGTGTCCAACTGCTACAGCCTGCTGCTCGGCGCGAACGTGACCACCCCGCACGCGCCGAACTTCGTGATGGCCGAGTTCATCGGCTCCGACGTGCTGCCGCAGTGGGCCGCCGAGCCGGAGGTCGGCACCACCGCGGTCGAAGAGGCGCTGCGCTGGGCGTCCCCGGTGAACCACATGCTGCGCTACGCCACCGAGGACGTGGTCGTGCGGGACACCCGGATCGCGGCGGGCGACGCCGTGGTCACGTGGATCGGCGCGGCCAACCGGGACGAGACCGAGTTCCCGGACGCCTGGACCTTCGACATCCGGCGCAAGCCGAACAAGCACCTCGCGTTCGGCATCGGCCCGCACTACTGCATCGGGCACAGCGTGGCGCGGATCACCCTGCGCACCCTGTTCGAGGAGCTTTTGGCGCGCTACAAGGACTTCGAGGCCGCCGGTACCCCCGAACGGCTGATTTCCAACTTCGTGTCCGGCTACAAGCACGTGCCGATCACCGCGAAGCTCCGCTGACGTCCTGGTCAGCACCACTCCCCTTCACTGACCCGGAGGTCGGCATGTCATTGGACGAATTCGCGCTGTCGGTCCTCGGACCGGCGACGGACAAGGCCGGGTTCGCCGGCCACAGCTTCATCTCCCTCGGCGGTGACTCGCTGCGGGCGATGCGGCTGACCGCCATGGCCCAGGAGCAGCTCGGGTTGAAGCTGTCGGTGGCGGAGCTGCTCTCGTCGACCCCGCTGGGCACGGTGCTCTCGAACGCCGTCGGCACGGCGTCCGCGACCACCGCGGCACCCGAGCCGTCGGCGCCCGCGCTGACCCCGATGCAGCGGGGCATGTGGCTGCTCGAGAGCACCCTCGGCGGATCCACGTACAACCTGGTCTTCACGTCCTATGTGGACAGTGGAACGCTCGACCGGGAGGTCTTCGGGCACGCGGCCGCCGCCACGACCGCCCGGCACGCCTCGCTGCGGACCGTGCTCCGCGAAGAGGACGACGAGATCGTCCCCCTGGTGCTGGACGAGGTCGTCCCCGAGATCGTGGACATCACCTCCGACGGCCAGGACTTCGAGGAGTCCGTCCGCGCCGCGGCCGCCGAGCACAGCCGCGTCCCCTTCGACCTCACCACCGCTCCCCCGCTGCGCTACCTGTTCGTCGCCGGCCCGGGGCGGCAGGCGGTCGTGCTGATCGCGCACCACGTGCTCCTCGACGGGTGGGCCGTCGGCCTGCTGCTCGACGAGCTGTTCGGCTCCTACCAGGCCCTCGCGGCCGGCCTTCCGCTGCCGCGCACCGAACCCGCGCCCACCACGGAAGCCCTGCTGCGCCGCCACGAGCGGGACCGCACCAGCGGCGAGTGGGACCGCCTGGCCGAGTTCTGGCTGAAGTACCTCGACGGCGTGCCCACCGTGCTCGAACTGCCCACCGACGAGCCCCGCCCGGCGGTCCAGGACCCGGCGGGCCGGCGCATCCCCCTCGACCTCGGGACCGACCTGAGCACCCTGGTCGAGGACCGCGCGCGGGAGCTGGGCATCACCCCGTTCGCGCTGCTGCTCGGCTCCTACGGCCTGGCGCTCAGCCGCTGGACCGGCGTCGACCGGCTGCTGGTCGGCGTCGCCCTCTACGGCCGGGACACCGCCGAACTGGCCGAGCTGATCGCCGTCGGCGGCAACCTGGCGCCGATCCTGGTGGAGGTCGACGACGACGCCCGGGTCGTGGACTACCTGCGCGCGGTGCAGGACTCGCTCGCCCGCGGCATCGAGGCGGGCGCGCTGCCGTTCGACGAACTGGTCACCCGGCTCGGCATCGAGCGCGGGCTGAGCGCGCACCCGCTGGTGCAGGTCTCCTTCGGCATGCACGATCAGCTTGTGCCGCAACGCATCGAGGCCGGCGACGTGCGGCTGCGCGTCGAGGAGGGCCACGGCGGCGGCGCCCAGTTCGACCTGTCGCTGCTGTTCGGCCGGTCCCGCCCGACGCTGGAAGCACAGCTCGAGTTCGCGACGGCGCTCTGGGACGAGGCCGACGCACGGGCGTTCCTCGACGACTTCACCACCGCGGCGCGGGAACTGGCCACGGCCGAGGGCAAGGTGGAGGACCTGCGCTGCCTGTCCGACGAGCGCCGGGAGGTGCTCGACGCCGTCAACCGCACGCGCCGCGACTTCCCCGCGGTCACCGCCGACGAGCTGTTCCGCCAGGCGGCGCGGCGCACGCCGGACGCGGTCGCGGTGCGCGAGGACGACCTGGAGCTGACCTACGCGCAGCTCGCGGGCGCGGCGGCCGAGCAGGCGCGCCGGCTCCGCGAACTCGGCGTCGGCCGCGGTGACCGGGTCCTGGTGGCGCTGGACCGGTCCATCGCCGAAGCCGTCGCGGTGCTGGGCATCGCGTGGGCGGGTGCCGCCTACGTGGGGGTGGACCTGAGCCAGCCCGAAACCCAGGTCCGGCACATCCTGGCCAAGGCCGCGCCGAAGGCCGCGCTGGCCGCCTCCCCGGAGGCCGTCGCCCACCTCGGCGTGCCCGCCTGTGCGACGTGGGAACCGGCTTGGGAGTCTTCGGAGCCTTCGGCCGCCGAACCCGCGGCCACCGGCCCCGACGACCTGGCCTACATCGCTTTCACCTCCGGCTCGACGGGTCTGCCCAAGGGCGTCGCGGTACCGCACCGGGCGATCGTGCGACTCGTGCACGAGCCCGACCTCGTCCACCTCGGGCCGGAAGACCGGATGCTGCGCCTGTCGCCACTGGCGTTCGACGCGTCCACCTTGGAGCTGTGGAGCCCGCTCGCGAGCGGCGCGGCGCTGGAGGTGTACCCCGCGGGCCTGCCTTCGCCCAGTGAGCTCGGCAGGTTCCTGCTCGACCGCGAGGTCACCGTCGCCTGGCTGACCGCGGGACTGTTCCGCCTGGTCGAGGAGTTCGCGCCGGCCGGGCTCGGCGGCCTGCGGCAGCTGATCACCGGCGGCGACGTCGTGCCGCACGCCCAGGTGGCGCGCGTCCTGGAGCGCCACCCCGGGATCATCGTCACCAACGGCTACGGGCCCACCGAGAACACCACCTTCACGACGACCCACTCGGTCACCTCTCCCGCCGAGGCGTCCGGGCCGCTGCCGATCGGCACCCCGTTGCCGGGTACTCGCGTGCACGTCCTGGACCGGCGGCACCGGATCGTGCCGCCGGGCGCGGTCGGCGAGCTGTACGCGGCGGGCGAAGGCCTGGCGCACGGCTACGTGGCCGACGAGGGCGAGACGGCCAGGGCGTTCGGCACCTTCTCCCCCGATGTCCCCGAGCGGCTCTACCGCACCGGTGACCTGGTCCGCGTGGACCGGGCCGGGCGGCTGCGCTTCCTCGGCCGCCGCGACGACCAGGTGAAGCTGCGCGGGTTCCGCATCGAACTCTCCGCCATCGCCGACGTGCTGGCCGCCGACCCGCGGGTGCGCGACGCGGCCGTCGTGGTCACCGACGGGGACAGCTCGGACAAGCGGCTGCTCGCGGCGATCGTCCCGGCGGCGGCGGTCGGCACCGCCGACCTGCGCGATCTGGTGGCCGAAAAGCTGCCGGTCTACATGGTGCCGAGCCTGTGGGCCGTCGTGGACCGGATGCCGGTGACCGGCAACGGGAAGGTGGACCGTCGAGCGCTCGAAGCCGTGGCGGCACCGGCCGGGCAGCAGGTCGCGGCGGCCGAACCGGACCAGCTCGGCACGGCACCCGACCTGATCGCCCGCGTCCTGGAAAAGGAGGTCGAGCTGACGGCGGACACCGACTTCTTCACCGTCGGCGGCAACTCCATGGGCGCGGTGCGGCTGCTGCGGCTGATCCGCGACGAGCTCGGGGTGTCGGTGAAGCTGCGGGACTTCCTCATCACGCCGACTCCGGCGGGCCTGAACAAGCTCATCGACCAGGCGGCGCGGTCGTGACCGAGGCGACCGTGCACCATGGGGTGCCCGCATCCACCACAGGGGAGACGACACTCGGATGAAGTACCGCAAGATCGGCACCAGCCGTCGTGAGGTGAGCGCGCTCGCACTGGGCGCGATGATTTTCGGCACGACCGTCGAGGAGGAGCGGGCGTTCGCCATCCTCGACCGGTTCGTCGAGGCCGGCGGCACGTTCCTCGACACGGCCAACAACTACGCGTTCTGGGTCAACGGCACCCAGGGCGGCGAGAGCGAGCGGCTGCTCGGCCGGTGGCGGCGCAGCCGGGGCATCACCGACGAGGTGGTCATCGCCACCAAGCTCGGCGGCCGGCCGAAGACGCCGGGCTTCGCGTTCAACCCCGAAGGCCTGGCGCCGGACGTGATCCGCGCGTCGGCGGCCCGCAGCCGCGAGGACCTGGGCGTGGACCGGCTGGACCTGCTCTACGCGCACGCGGACTTCATGGACACGCCGCAGAAGGACATCGTCGAGACCTTCGCGTCCCTCGTGCGGGACGGGTCGGTCGCCATGATCGGGGCCAGCAACCACTGGTCGTGGCGCCTGGAGAAGTGGCGCTCGCTCGCCGACTCCGCCGGCCTGCCCGGCTACGAGGTCGTCCAGTACCACCACACCTACCTGCGGGCGCGCACCGACGTGCCGAGCCGACGCTGGAAGGAGGGCAACGAGGGGTTGTTCGGCGCGGAGCTGATGACCTACCTGAAGGACCGGCCCGAGCTGACGCTGGTGGCGTACACGCCGCTGCTGTCCGGCGGTTACGTGCGCGAGGACCGGCCGCTGGACGAGCTGCACGACCACGCGGGCACGCAGGCCCGCCTCAAGGCGTTGCACGAGGTGGTGCGGGAAACCGGCGCCACCGCCAACCAGGTCGTGCTGTCCTGGATGATCGGCGGCGACCTGCCGGTCATCCCGCTCGTCGGCGCGTCCTCGGTGGCGCAGCTGAACGAGAGCCTGGAAGCGGTGGACCTGGAACTGACCGCGGACCAGCGCGCGTTGCTGGACGCGGCGCACTGAGCAACGCGGGTACAAGCACGTACCGATTACCGACACGGTGAGGTTCCGCAGTCGATGACCACCCACGGCGCCACGGTGCCCGCAGCCCGGCCGGCACCGGCCGCGCTCCTGCTCGCCCACGGAGCGGCGGGCACCGTGCGCGCGAACTTCGGGCCGTTGATCCCGGCCCTTTCCCGCACGGTGCCGGCCTTCGGTCCGGACTTCCCCGGATCGGGCGGGACACCGCGCGCGAGCGGTCCGTTGCGGCTGGACGACCTCGCCGACCAGCTCGTGGCCGCCGCCGGTGACGCGGAGACCTTCGCGATCCTCGGTTACTCGATGGGATGTGCCGTCGCGGTCCGCGCCGCGATCCGGCACCCCCATCGGGTGACCGCCCTCATCCTGACCGCCGGCACCCCGCGGATCGACGCCGACACGCGCGCCCGGATGGACGAGTGGCAGCGCCTGGCCGACCGCGACCCCACCGCCATGGGCCGCTTCATCATCTCGGTGATGTTCAGCGAGAGCTTCCTCGGCACGCTGACCGACCAGCGTTTGGAGATCCTCCTGGACCTGATCGTGTTCACCACACCCGAGGGCACCACCGAGCAGATCGACCTGGTCCGGCGCATCGACGTCGAAGGCGACCTGCCGAACATCACGGCACCGACCCTCGTGATCGGCACGAAGCACGACCAGCTCATCGCACCGGCCTCGATGCGGACCTACGCCGACGGAATCCCGGGTGCGCGATGGACCGAGCTGGACAGCGGGCACGCCGTCGTCCTCGAAGCGCCGGAACAGTGGCTGTCGCTGGTCGAAGCATTTCTCGCCGAGACCGCGTCCGCCGCCATCGTCAGCCGAGGCTGATGAGCTCCCCCGAGACCGGGATCAGCAGGTCCCCGTTCGCGGCGATGGCGAGCGGGCCGGTGATCGGCCGGCCGGCCGTCCACGTGCCCCGCGGGCCGTCCTCGCCGAGGAACAGCACGCAACAGTCTTCGGTCAGGTCGAAGCCGGGCCAGCCGTGGTACTTCGTCCAGCGGTCCCACGTCGGGCTGCACGCGACGGCGATCAGCCCGTCGGCGCCGGCGGCGATGCCGCGTACGTCGGCGGGCACGCGGTGGTGCTGGACCACGGCTCCGCTGTCACCGTCCACTATGGACACCGTCGGGCGCCACTCCCCCACGTCGTCCCGCTCCGGCCAGCCGGGCAGCACGAGCCGGCCGGTGGGCAGCGGCACCACCAGGTCGCCGGGCGGCAGGTGCGCGGGCACCGGACGGAGTTCGCCGCCCGGGCCGAGCACGACGTAGCCGGTGTGCTCCTCGCCGTGCACGGGCACGAGGACGCCGCCGTCCGGCAGGCCGGCGAGGTTCCCGGCGATGTCCCCCGCGGGCTCGGCGCGCCACAGCGCGGCGCCGTCCCGGTCGAACGCCCGGACCGCGGCGCGCTCGGCGACGAACACGGTGTCGTGCCAGACGAACGGCCACGCCGGCGCGGGGACCTCGGCCTCCCACCGCGGCTCGCCGGTCAGCGTGACCGCGCGGAGCAACGACCCGGCCGCCGGGAACACCAGCGATCCGTCCGCCAGCGGCATCGGCGCGGACTTCAGCGTCATCCGGACCGCGCTGGTGACGGCGCCGGTCCGCTGGTCACGCACTTCGTACCCGTCGGCGCCGAACGTGACGAGCCGACCGCCGCCGAGCGGCACGCAGCCCCCGTCGGCGCTCCAGCGGACCTCGGGGCCGTCCAGGGCGGCCACGCCGGCCTCCGTCGTCACGAAGCACATTCCGTCCGCCGCCGCCGAGACCGCGACGACGTGCCGGCCCGGCAACGGGACGCGCCACCGCACCTGCCCGGTGCCCGACAACGAAAACGGCGACGGCGTCATCAGAGCCCGAACGCTTCGACGGCGAGGTCGATGTGCTGCTGCTGCACCCGGTCGATGGACGGGACCACGCCACGCACGGTTCCGTCCCGCAGGTCGGTCAGCACCCGCATCAGCCAGCCGAGCGACGCCCGGGCCCGGAAGAACGCGTCCGCCTGCGGGGTCGTGCTGGTGCCGCCGGCACCCGTGTACGCGCTGCGGAACACGCCTTGCAGGGTAGCCACCTCGCCGCGGTTCAGCTTCAGGGTGACGCTGTAGTGCGCCAGCTGCTGCGCGAAGACGCCGACGTCGCGGGACGGCGCGCCGATCGGGTTGCCGCGGGCGTCGATGGACAGGTGCAGGGTCGTGACGTCGATGATGGTGACGCCGTCCGCCGCGTCGAAGAAGTAGTTGCCGGGATGCGCGTCGCCGTGCACCAGCGCCGAACCGCCGGGGTGCGCGCGGAACCCGGCGACCAGCGCGTCGATCCGCGACTGCAGCGCGCCGAAGTCGATCCCGGCGTGGATCAGCTGGGCGCGGAAGCCGGGCAGCTTGCCGCGGCGGTCCAGCACGTCGTCGATGTGCCGCCGCAGGAACGTGTCGGAGACCGCGCCGCCCGACCCCTTCGGCGTGGTGTGCAGCCGGGCGAGCGTGCGCCCGATCCCCGCGACGGCCGTGCTCAGCTTCGCGAACGACTTCGCGCGCTCCGGTCCGCTCGGCGTATCGCCGGTCTCCTTCATCATCCCTTCGACGTCGCCGCCGCGCGCCGGGCTCGTCACGACCAGGCCCGCCGTGGTCGGCCGCCGCGACGCCCGGGCGACACCCAGCGCGGCGACCGCGCGACCGTCGACGATCCGCACCCGGCCCAGCCGCGCGAGCGCCGACAGCTCCATCGCGAACTGCTCGCGGCTGGGGAAGATCTTCAGCACGCCGAGCAGTGTGCCGCCCGCGTCGAGGATCCGCTGCACCGGCGCGCCCGAGTACCCGCCGCCGACCGGCACCAGTTCCACCTCGCCGGCGGCCCGGACGGCGGCGCGGGCGAACCGCCGCAACGAGCTGGGCGCGGTCGGCACCACCGGCAGCGCCGACATCAGCCGTTCCAGCGCGTCCGGGTCGACGTCCCCGGTCGGCGTCCGGGTCCCCGCCGCCCGCTTGTTCGCCTGGCTGGTGGTGAACCGCAGCCGTGCCCGGGCGGTCGCGGTCCGCGCGCCCGGCTCGTCGAGCTCGTGCTGCCGCCCTTCCGGCAGCGGAGTGCCGTCGGCCAGCAGTTCCCGCCAGTACCTCGGTACCGGGTTCTCGAGGATCTTCGTGGGGTCGTCGCCCCACTCCATGCCGTGGAACTTCAGGGCGATGGTGATGCCGGTCGAGCGCATGATCCGGCGCACCGTGGGCAGCTCGGTCTCGAGGAGCACCGACGAGGCCAGGAACTGCCGCACGAAGATGTGGATCTCCTTGCGCAGGATGCCCGCGTACCGCCGGGAGAACGTCATCCACAGCGGGCGGACGAGGGGCCAGTTGTCGAGCAGGGTCAGGCCCTTCGTGACTTCGTAGAACTCCTGCGTCTCCAGCGCGGCGAACCCGAGGCCGGCCGCGTACTCGCTGATGTCTTCGCCCTTCGACCAGAGCGCCCCCTTGCCCGGGGCGATCCGCATGCCGCGCATCAGCTCGTCCGCGACGATCTCGAAGTTGCCCGGCCGGCGGTCGCGCAGGCCCGTGATGACCAGGTCCCAGAGGTGGGCGGCCGTCGCGGACGAGAGGTGGATCTTCGCCGCGCCTGCCATCCACCGGGCGCGCTCCGGGTGTTTGGCGGGGTCCTTGAGGTCGTCTTCGGTCAGGTGGACGAAGCTGTAGACGGCGCGACCGTCCATGGTCGTCTTGCTGAGCTTGCCCGCGCGGACCCATTTCTCGGCGTACTTGCGCGCTTGCGTCGCGCCGAGTCCGAGGACCTTCGTCAGCCCGGGCACGATGGCGCCCGTCCGGTCCAGCCGGTCGTCGATGGCGAAGTCGAGGCTGTCCTTGGGATCCGGTCTCTTGTAGGCGCGTCGCGCTTCGGACAGGTAGCGGTCGTTCGCCAGGTGCTCGAACTTCGCGCGCGGGTTGATCGCGCCGTCGAAGACGAACAGCACCGCTTCGCCGGCGCCCGGCCGGGTGGTCGCGGTCAGCACGGTGAGCCGGTACCGGGACTTGATCGCGGGCAGCCCGCGTCGCACGGCGTCCGGGTCGCCGGACACGCGATCGGCCAGCCGGCCCGCCTCGTGCAGCGCGGCCATCAGCCTCCGGCGCAGCGCCGGGTCCTCCCGCGGCAGCCGGCGGGGTGGTTTGCGGCGATCGGCGGGACGAGGGCGGCGCGGCCGGGCCGGCACCCGGGCGTCCGGCCGGCCGACGGGATGGCGCGGCTTCGGCAGCTTCGGCTTGAGCTTGGCCCAGAGCTTCTTCACCAGCCCGGCGATCTTGTCGATGACCCAGTCGATCGCGCGGTTCACCGGCCGCGACAGCTTCTGGAAGATCTGGCGGACCTTGCCCGCGATGCCCCCGATGCCGAGCAGCGCGGCGAGGGCGCCGATCAGGACCGGGACGGCGCGGGCGAGGGCGCGTTCGACCAGGGCGGGCACGCCGCCGGTGCCGCCGCGGGCGATCGCGAGGACCGCGTCGAGCACGGCGTTGACGAAGTCGATGATCTGCCGGGCGTTCAGCACGACGAACCGGATGATGTCGATGATCATCTTGCAGGCGCGGATGAACGCCGACGCCGGGTTGAACAGCGACAGGATCCACGTGATGCCCGCGATGATGATCGTCGGCAGCAGGTAGGACACGAGGTCGTCGATCAGGGTCTTCTTCAGGTCGCCGACGCGGGACTTGACGTCGTCGACCATGCCGAGGATGCCCCGCCGCTTGACCTGGATGAGCACCGGCACGGAGACCTCGGCGGCGACGACGGCCTTCTCCGGCACCTTGCGGACCAGCCGCGACCGGATGTTCGGCCACGAGATGCCGAGCAGCGTCGCGATCAGCACCAGGATGCCGGCGATGTCGAACGTCGTCGGCAGCTGGAGCCCGGCCGTGGCGGCGGTGCCCAGCAGCCACGCCAGCACGCCCTGCTGCAGGTGCTTGCCCGCGTTGCGGATGAACAGCTTCAGCCCGCCGCCGACGCCGGTGACCAGGTTGCCGAGGAACCCGATCGGGTCCTTCAGGATCGCGCCGATCGCGCTGACCGCCTTGGCCAGCACGCCCAGCAGCATCCGGCCGAGCTCGACGATCGCCTTGATCGCGCCGCCGATCGCGTCCGCGGCCTTCGCGACCAGCCCCTTGTTCTTCTCCTTCTCGGCGGCGATCTCGGCGTCGACGGCCTTGACCGCGTCGGTGTACTTCGTGGCGAGCGTGTCGACGAGCTCGGTCCCCTTGTCGTCGACGGTTTCCTTGAGCTGGTCGAACTGGCCGTCGAAGTCGGCGGCGGCCTCCCGGCCGATCGCCTTGAGGTCGGCCGGCAGTTTTTCCACGGCGGCCTGGAGTTCCCCGCGGCCGGTCGCGATGCGGTCCTTGGCGCGGCGCAGCTCCCGTTCGACCAGGTCGGCGATGTCGGAGATGAGGAGGCCCATCGCCGTCAGGTAGTGGTCCTTCGCGCTTTCATAGATGCGATCGGCTTCCTCCGGCAGGCCCGCGAACAGGTCGCGGCCCCACTTGATCCAGCCGTCCCAGCCGCCGTACCGCTCGTCCTTGTAGCGGCGCATCCCGTCTTCGTGCTCCTGCGTGAACCGGTCCCGGGCGCGCTGCTCCTTCGTGGTGAACTCGTCGTCGACCTTCTTGTCCAGGTCCGTGAGGATCTGCTCGACGTCACCCTTCGTCCGGTCGAAGACCTTCTGCAGGAGGTCGGTGACCTCCTTCCGCTTGTCCTCGTCGGTCTTCTTGGTGCCGGCCTTCCCGGTGCCGACCCGCTTGCCGGTGGTCACGCGGGTCGCGTGGATGCCGGCCATGGCGGCGGAACCGCGGGCGGCCGCGCCGGCCTTCACCTCGCCGATCTCGCGGTGCTCGCCGGCCCGCAGCTTCTTCGGCGCCGCCTCCGAGTGCGCGTCCATGGCCTTCTTGTCCTGGACCGCCTTGTCGAAGCCCGGCTCGTGCGAGTTCGGGAACTTCAGCTGCTGTTCGGTGACGTTCGCGTCGGCCAGCTGCTTGTCGACCCGCTCGGGACCGGCGGACAGGTCGGTCGCGGACGGCGGCAGGGTGTCGGGAGCGGCCTGGGCCGGGTCCGGCGTGCCGGGCTTGGCGGGCACCTTGTCCGGCGTCATCGGGACGACCCGCTTGGCGTCCGGCGCGGGTTCCGGCGGGGCGGCGGTGGTGTCGGCGATCTCCTTGGCCGACGCGTCCTTGCCTTCGCCGACCTTGTCCTGCACTTCGTTCTTGATCTCGCCGGCTTTGCCGGACTTGCCGAACTTGTCGGCCTCGTCGAGGTTCTTGGGCGCTTTGTCGGCGACCGCCTTCTTCACGGCGTCGACGAACGCCTTCTTGTCGAACTCCTTGGGCTGCGCGGCGTCCATGTCCTCGGCGTGCGCCGCCTTGCCGCGGGCTTCCTGGTCGTCGGCCGGCGCGGCGGCGGCCGCCTGCGCCGAGCCCGCTTCCGCCGCCGCCGGCGGGTGGCTCGCGCCGACGGTCTTCTTCTTGGCGGCGACGTCCTTCTTCAGCGCCTGGAACTTCGGGTCCGCGCCGGGGGTGCGGGGACCGGCCGCCTTCTCCTTCGGCGGCTGCTTCTCCGGGCGCTCCACTGTGGACTGTTCCGGCTCCGGCTTCCGGTCCGCGGCGGCGGGCTTCGCCTGCTGCGCGACGGGGGCCGGCGGCTTCACGACGGGGGGCGCTTGGCTCGCGACGGCCTGGTTCCCGACCAGCTGCTGCCCGAGCGGCCTGGCCCACGAGCCCGGTTTCGGGTCGCTGCCCGGCGGCCGCCCGCCCAGCACCGCCGACACGGCCGCGTTGCCCATCACCGACTGCGCCCGGACGACGTCCGCGGGCCCGGGGTGCCGGGCGCCGCGGGTCTCCGGCCGGCGCGGCGACGCGACGGACGTCACGGCCGTCGACACGGCGGGCGGCCGCGGACCGCGGACCTTCACGGGGACGGGCATCGGGCCCGAGGATGGCAGAGGGCGCGCGGCGCGGACGTCACCGCGGCGTCACCACGGCGTTCACCCCGCCAGGGTGGCCAGGACGGACTCGATCTCCGCCCGCGCGGGACCTTCGGCCGTGCCGAGCAGCTCCCGCAGCGGCTCGACCGCCCGGCGCACCCCGAGCGCGCCGGCGGCCCGGACCGCGCGGCGGTCGGCGTGCAGGCGCAGCAGCACGAGGTTCTCGGCGAGGGTGCGGTCACGGCCGGTCAGCGTCGCCAGCCCGCGTGTGCCGAGGTTGGGCTCGGCACTGTCCAGTTCGTCGACGAGCCGGTGCACGGCTTCGCTGTCGCAGCGCCAGGTCAGGTCCTCGATCGGCTCCCCCGCTTCCCACCGGGCGACGATCGCGCGCAGCTCGGCGAGCGCCTCGGTCTGCACGGTCGTCAGCGGGGACAGCAGCCGTCCGCCGACGCTCTTGAGCACGTCACCCCAGAGCACTTCGTCGTCGCCCAGCCCGACGAGGGTGAGCAGCACGTCCACCGCCTCGGACCGCGCGGTGGGATCCGGATCGGCCGACAGCACCTCGTACAGGACTTCCCGGTCCGGGTCGGGGAACTCGGCCAGCAGCCGGACGGCGGCCCCGCGGTCGTAGCCGCTGCCCGCGTGCGTGCGCAGCAACCGGACGAGGGCGGGCTCGCCGGAGAGATCGCCGAGCTCGAGCAGGGCCCGCGCGGCGGCCACCCGCGTCGCCGCCGGCACGGCTTCCAAGGTCGCTTCGACGAGGGCCGGAACGGCACGGAAGCAGCCGGCGTCGGCGAGCGCCGCGGCAGCGCGGCCGTCGCCGGTGGCGAGCTTCGCGACCAGGATGTCCTCGGCCTCGAGCCGCTCTTGGCCGACGAGGTCGAAGAGCGCGCCGATGTCCGGGATCTCGTCGAGGGAGTCCCGCGTGACGGGTGCGGTGACCCCGGCCAGGAACCGCTCGAACGCGGCCGAACGCGCCATCCCGCACACGGTAGTCACCCGGCGCGGGGGGCGGCCAGGGTTCGCAGCTGCGCGAACCCCGCCTGAAGGGCTCCCCTCAGATCGAGGTCGCCGCCCTCCGCGTCGACCCAGCGCTGGAACGCGACCCGGTACACCGCGGCGCCCGCTTCGGCGGCGATCGCGGCCTCCGCGTCACCGACACCCCGCCGCCGGAGCGCGTCGGCGAGTTCGGCCGAGATCTTGGCGAGCTTGCTCAGCTCACGTTCGCGGAGATCGGCGTTGGCCATGATCACCGTGTGCCGCTTCCGGGCGAGCCCACGGTCCTGCCCGATGACGTCCGCCGCGGCGTCGAGGGCGGCCGCGACGAGCTCCAGCGCCGACGCCGTCGCGGGCGCCGCCTCCAGCGCGGCCAGTGCCTTCTCCTCCACCTCGGCCGAGGCGTCGAACAGAACCTCGCGCTTGTCCGCGAAGTAGCGGAAGAAGGTCCGGGCGGTCACGCCCGCCCGCTCGGCGATGTCGTTCACCATGGTCTGCTCGAAGCCCCGCTCGACGAACAAACTCAGCGCCGCCTCGCGCAGCCGCCCACCGGCCCCCGGCTCCCAACGTCCCATGGCGGCAGTTTAGTGCCGTCGCGAGCGAACAGTGATGTCAGCTGATGACATCGCGTGCTACGGTGATGTCATCAGCTGACATCACGAGACAGGGGCTCAGGACGATGAAGCGCATCCAGTACCACCAGTACGGCGGTCCCGACGTACTGCGGCTCGAGGACTGCTCGCCGCCGGCTCCCGGCCCCGGGGAAGTCCTGGTCCACGTGCGAGCGGCGGCCGCGAACCCGATGGACTGGAAAATCCGCGGCGGTGAAATGAAAATCCTGACCGGCCGCAGGTTCCCGCGCGGCCTGGGGCACGACTTCGCCGGTGTAGTCGCGGCGGTCGGCGACGGCGTCACCCGGTTCGGCGTCGGCGACGAAGTCCTCGGCGGAACGAGCCTCAAAGCAGCGGGAGCGTTCGCCGAGATGGCCGTCGCCGAGGAGAAGTCGATCACGGCGAAACCGGCGAACCTGTCGTGGGAAGAAGCCGCCGCCCTGCCCGTCGTCGGCCTCACCGCCTTCCAGGCCGTGATCCGCGTGGGCAAGCTGCGGGCCGGGCAGGCCGTGTTCGTCCACGGCTGCCTCGGCGGCGTCGGCCGGTGCGCGGTCCAGCTCGCCTCGGCACGCGGCGCCTCGGTGAGCGGCAGCTGCCGCGACACCGCCGCGCCGGAGGCACGCGAGCTCGGGATCACCCCGATCGCCGGCTTCGACTTCGACCCGGCGCCCCTCGCCGGGCGCTTCGACCTGGTCTTCGACACCGCCGGCACCCTGCCGGGCAGCACGGCGAAGTCCTTGCTCAAGCCCGGCGGCCGCATCATCGACATCAACCCCACCCCGGCGAAGTTCTTGCGCACCGCGCTGCCAGGCCCCTTCCGGGTGCTGGTGGGCAGGCCGGTCCCCGCGGACCTCGAAGCGGTCGCGCGGGCCGCCGGAGAAGGAACCCTGCGGTTGCCGATCGCGCGCGCCGTGCCGCTCGCGAAGGCGATCCCGGCCCTCACCACGCTGGAGCTCGACCGCACTCCCAAGGGCGGCAAGCTCGTCATCACGACCCCGTCTTCGAAGGGCTGAACCATGTCACCCGATTCCCTGTTCATGGTGTTCGCGACACTGCGCGACGACACCGATCCCGCGGAATTCGCCACACTGCGCGAAGACGAGCACCACCAGCTGGAGGCGCTGCGCACAGCCGGACGGATCGGCGCCCACTACGTCTCCACGGCCCGGCGGGCCACGTTCGTCGAGGTCTTCGCCGCCGACGAGGAGCAAGCCGCGGCAACGCTGGCCACCCTGCCCTTCGCCCGCTTCTTCGACGCCGACATCTACCCGGCCACCCGGTCCTGAACCCCTCTCACCGATCGGAAGACACATGACTGTCCGCAGGCGATTGCCACTCGGCAGGGTGCTCATCTCCTTGTCCGCGGCGGGAACTCTGATCGGCGCGTTCGCCGCCGACTGGAACGAAACCCACATCCACAACCCGGCCTGGCCGCCCCACGCCAAGTTCCACAACGCCCAGACCATGAGCATGGGCGCCGGGCTCGGCTTGGCCGGCCTGTACCACCTGTGGAAACCGGGCCGATCGCGCGCCTCCCTGGACAGCGCCGCGATCATCGCCGGCCTGTACGGGCTGACCCAGCTGTCGGCGGGCCTCTACCCGGGAACCGCCAGCGTCGACCCGCCGGGGCAGGACAACTGGCCGCAGCTCAAGTACACCCTGCCCAGCCTCGGACTGGTGCTGCTCGGCTACCTCGCCGAGCGCCGCCGGCTCGCCCGCGGCTGAAGACGGCCGCGGTCGCGCGATCCGGGTGGACAGCCGCCGCGCGGTCAGGACAAGTGCGCCGACAGCAGCCAGGCCGGCGCCGACTTGCGGCCGTTGCCCTCGTCCCGGACGTCACTGCCCGCGAAGGCCCCGAAGCCCGGGAAAGCTTCGGAGACGTTGGCGTGGATGCGGGCCGGCCGGATCTCGTCGATCGTCCAGTACGCGCCCACCACCTCCCGCAGCTCGTCCGCGGAGACCGGGTTGACCGGGCCCGAGGGCACGGTCGCACTGTCGAACACCAGCACGAAGTAGGACGCGCCGGGCGCCGCAGCCCGCACGATCGACTCCTGGTACCCCTCGCGCAGTTCGACCGGCATCGAGTGGAACAACGTGCTGTCGACAATGGTGCCGAACCGGCCGTCGTAGCCGGTGAACGTGCTGATGTCGGCGACCGAGAACGTGGCGCCGGTCAAGCCGCGCCGGGCGGCTTCCGCGCGCGCCAGCTCGATCGCGGTGGGCGACTGGTCCAGACCGACCGTCGTGAAGCCCCGCTCGGCGAGGCGGACCGACGTCGCGCCCTCGCCGCAGCCGGCGTCGAGGACCTCGCCGTGGAACGCGCCCGCGTCGATGAGCGCGGCGATCTCGGGTTGCGGTTCGCCGATGCTCCACGGCGGGCGGAACCCCTTCCCCATTTCGGGAGCCTCGCCACGGTAGGCGGATTCGAACAGCGCGTCGCTGGATGAGCTCGTCATGCACCCAGAGTGTCAACCGGGTTGATATATGTCAACATGGTTGACATGGACAGTCTCCGGGACGAACCGCTCGGCTACCTGCTGCACCGGGTCACCGCGGCCTTGCGCGCCGAGGTGGCCGCCACCGTGCTCGGGCCCGCCGACCTGGCCGCGCCCGCGTACCTCTGCCTGCGGATGCTGGCGCGCGCGCCCAAGTCCAACGCCGAGCTCGCCCGCGAGGCCCAGGTGTCACCGCAGGCGATGAACAAGGTGGTGCGCGAGCTGCAGGAGCGCGGCCTGGTGACGCGGCCCGCCACCGTCTCGTCCGGGCGGTCGTTGCCCGCCACGCCGACGCGCGAGGGCCTGACCTTGCTCGCGCGCCTCGACCCCGAGGTGGCCGAGGCCGAGGACCGGGTCCTGGCCGGGCTCGACGACCGCGGTCGGAGCGAGCTCCGGAGGCTCCTGATCGCGGCGTGCGGGAGCTGACGAAGATGCGACGTGTCGTGATTCGGACGCCGCCGCCCTAGTGACGGATGACGACGGCGGCGCGAGCCTGGTGCGATGCACTGGAGATCATCTGTTCTGGTCGTGGCCTGCGCCGCCACCCTGGTCGCAGGCCCCGCCGGAGTCGCGAACGCGCAAGCGGCGCCGTCACCCGCGGGCCTCGAACGTCATTCGGTCACCCTGCTCACCGGCGACGTCGTCCAGGTCGAACGGCAGCCCGGCAGCAAGCAGGCCGCCACCGTCCGGCCCGCGCCGGGCCGGGAGAAGATCCGGTTCCACCAGCAGGAGGTCGACGGCCACCTCAGCGTCTTCCCCGAGGACGTCACCGCGCGGCTGGGCTCGAAGCAGGTCGACCGGACCCTCTTCGACGTCACCGAGCTGATCGCCGAGGGGTACGCCGACGAGCAGTCGGCGACCCTTCCGCTGATCCTCACCTACGGCAAGGGCACGGACCTCCGGAAAACCACCGCGAACGCCGAGCTCGGTGCGACGCTGACCAGCGTCAACGCCCGCTCCGCGCGGGCCGCTAAGGCGAACGCCGCCGCGTTCTGGGCCTCGTCGGGGAACATCGAACGGATCTCCCTGGACCGCAAGGTCCGCGCCTCCCTCGATCGCAGCGTCCCGCAGATCGGCGCCCCCGAGGCGTGGGCCGCGGGCTACGACGGCACCGGCACCACCGTCGCCGTCCTCGACACCGGCTACGACCCCACGCACCCCGACCTGGCCGGCCGCGTCCACGAGGCGGTCAACTTCACGACCAGCCCCGACACGACCGACCACTTCGGTCACGGCACGCACGTCGCCTCGACGATCACGGGTTCCGGCGCCGCCTCGGGCGGCCGGCTCAAGGGCGCCGCGCCGGGCGCGAAACTGCTCGTCGGCAAGGTGCTCGACGACGACGGTTTCGGGTACGAGTCCTGGGTCCTCGCCGGGATGGAGTGGGCGGCGCACTCCGGCGCCAAGGCGGTCAACATGAGCCTCGGCGGCGGCCCGACCGACGGCACCGACGCGCTCAGCGTCGGCCTCGACGCGCTGAGCGAGCAGACCGGCACGCTCTTCGTGGTGGCCGCCGGCAACGACGGTGAACAGGGCGCCTACACGGTCGGCTCGCCGGGCACCGCCGAAGCCGCGCTGACCGTCGGCGCGGTCGGCCGTGACGAGAGCCTGGCGTCGTTCTCCAGCCGCGGGCCGCGGTTGGGCGACAACGCCGTCAAGCCCGACATCACCGCGCCCGGCGTCGGCATCGTCGCCGCCCGCGCCGCGGGGACCGCCATGGGCGACGTCGTCGACGACCACTACACCGCCGCCTCCGGCACCTCGATGGCCACGCCGCACGTCGCCGGCGCGGTGGCGATCCTCGCCCAGCAGCACCCGGACTGGACGGGCCGGCAGCTCAAGGACGCGCTGGCCAGCACCTCCCGGACCGCGAACGGCCTCTCGGTGTTCGAGCAGGGCGGTGGCCGGGTCGACGTGGCACGCGCGGTGAAGCAGCCGGTCTTCGCCACCGGCACGCTCGACCTCGGCGCGGTCGAGGACGGCAAGGCGCCGGTGGCCGAAGAGGTCACCTACACCAACGCCGGGACCACGCCGGTCTCGCTGAAGCTCGCGCTCGACGCCAAGTCCCTCGCCGGTGTCCCCGCCGGGGACGGGATCCGGCTCGGAAAGTCCACTGTGGACGTTCCGGCCGGCGGCCGGGCGACCGTCACGATCACCGGTGACCCGGCGAAACTGGCGCCGGGCACCTACAGCGGCCGGCTCACCGCGACCGCGGACGGTGTGGTCGTGCACACCGCGCTCGGCGCGGACAAGACCGCGCCCAAGCACAAGGTCACCCTCACCGCGCTCGACCTGCAGGGCAAGCCGACCATGGCGCCCTGGCTGCTGATGTACGGCGAGGACTACCGCTACGACGTCAACACCTGGCTGGGCGGCGGCAGCCTCACGGTCGAGGTCGGCGCGGGCGTGTACTACCTGACCGCCCAGGTCAACGGCACCGAGGACGGCCTCACCGCGTTCCAGGTCGTCCAGCCGGAGATCCGGGTCACCGGCGACACGACCGTCGTGCTCGACGCGCGCAAGGCCGTGAAGGTGGAGATCCAGACCCCGCAACCGTCCGAGCAGGCCGGGATCTGGAGCTACTACACCTACCGGGAACTCGGCCCGCGCAAGATCGCGAACTACGCCATGCAATTCGACTACACCCGCGAACTCCGGGTCACCCCGACGCCGAAGGTGACGACCGGTGCCTTCGAGTTCGGCTCCCGCTGGTCGAGGATCGCACCGCCGTTGACGGTGAACGTCCTGGGCGGCCGTGACGCGCTGACGAACCGCTACCTCGCCGGCTCCCCCAAACTGGACGGCTGGAAGCTGCTGCCGGCCGTCTCCGCGGGTCACGGCAAGCCGGCGGACTTCAAGAACGTGCGCGGGAAGGCCGCGATCGTCGACCCCGACCCGGCGGACTACAACCGCGACGACGTCTCCCGCGCCGCCGCGGACGCCGGGGCGGCGATCGTCTTCATCGTCGTGCCGGACGGCTGGGGCACCGCGTCGGTACCGTCGATCAGCGCGGCGCCGTTCCTGAAAATCCCGACCGTCCAGCTCGACCGGGACGAGGGTCTCGCGCTGCTGACGAAGATCAAGCGCTTCCCCACGTTCCTGAGCCTGCAGGGGATCGCGGTCAGCCCGTACCTCTACGACGTCGTGCAGACCGAGCGCGACCGGATCCCGGACAAGCCCGTCCACCGGGTCACCGCGGCGAACACCGCGACCGTCACCACCCACTACCGCCAGACCGGCAGCGGCGGTGAGGCCAAGGAACAGCGGTTCGCGTGGAAGCCGTGGCAGGACTTCGCCGTCAACGAGTACCAGCGGCTCGTGGCGACGCCGTCGACCCGCGAGGAGTACGTCAGCTCCGGCGACGTCCTGTGGCAGCACCGGGTCAAGCACGGTCTGATCTGGAACGAGATGTCCCCGCTCCAGGGCGGCATGACGGCGGCGCCGCGCACCTACACGGGCAGGGAGAACATCACCGAGGACTGGTTCGCGCCGGTCGTGCGGCCCGCCATCCCGCGGGGCGTGCCGGGCATGGACTCGACCCGCGAAGGCGACAGCCTCCGGATCCGCATCCCGGAGTTCGCCGACAGCCAGGCCGGACACTACGGCTTCAACGAAGGCGACGACCAGGCCGGGCCGGCCACGACGTCGGCGAAGCTGTTCCGCGACGGCAAGCTCGTGTCGGAACAGCCGTACGCGTTCGGCACCTTCCCCGCCGGCGCGGACCCGGCGACCTACCGGCTCGACCTGTCGGTGCGGCGTGATTCGCCGGAGTGGCTGTTCGGCACCGGCACACAGACGTCGTGGACGTTCCGCTCGGCCCGGTCGGCGGCCCCGGCGCCGCTTCCGTTGCTGCAGCTGGACTACGCGGTCGACGCGGACGCCGGCAACCGGCTCCCGGCCGGTCGCCGGGCCCAGGTCGGGCTGACCGCCCGCTTCCAGGACGGGATGGCCGCGCCGGACATGCGGTCGGTGCAGGCCTGGGCGTCCTACGACGACGGCAGGACCTGGCGCGCCGTCGACGTCAGGCGCACCGGGAAGTCCTACGCGGCCACGATCGACCACCCGTCGCTCGGCGCCACGAACTCCTACGTCGCGTTGCGGGTGCGGGCCACCGACCGCGCGGGCAACGCCGTCGACCAGACGGTGCTGCGGGCGTACGGGCTCAAATAACGTCGCGGACGGGCTCCGGGTGCCTTCCGCCGTCACGCGGCAGGAGGTGCCCGGGGCTCGGCTCGTCCAGCCAGCCGAGCTTGCTGGCCTGCCAGGCCAGCTGCATCCGGGTGCGGGCGTTCACCCGGCGCATGAGGTCCTGCAGGCGCCGCTGGACGGTCCGGTAGCTGACATTGAGCTGGGTCGCGATCGACTTGTCGCTGACCCCGCCGATGAGCAGGGACAACAGCCGTCGCTCGTCGGGGTCGAGGTGGCTGGTGGGCGCGGTGTCGCCGATCCGCAGCGGCGACGCGCGTTCCCAGTAGACCTCGAACAACGCGACCAGCGCCGACAGCAGGCTGCTCTCCCGGACGAGCGCGGCGGTGGGCTCGCCCGTGCTGTCGTGGCTGACCAGCGGGCACAGCGCCACCGAGCGGTCGGAGATGGCCAGGCGCACCGGCAGTTTCGAGATCGAGCGGGCGATCTCGCCACCTTCGATCCCCTCCAGGACGTTGACGATCCGGCCGGGTTCTTCGAGCAGGCCGGTCTCGTAGATCACCCGGTACTGCACGCCGCGGGCCTGCGCCAGCGCCTCCTCGACGTTCTCCGACGCCGCCATCGCGACGTTGCCCGCCAAGCAGAACCACAGCGACTCTTCGCGGGCGCCGCGCTGGATGGCGAGCGCCTGCCGCCGGATCGCGTCCACCCCGGTGATGACCTCGACGAGCTGGGCGGAATCACGCCGCCGCACGCTGCCGCGGTACTCTTCGGCGAGCTGGGACACCGCGGCCCGGGCGGCCTCCAGCTTCTCCTGGCCGTGCACGAGCAGCGGGCCGAGGGAGACGTCCGGCGGCGCGGACACGTAGTGCCCGTCGATCCTGCTGACGAGCCCCTTCGCCAGCAGCGCCTCCAGGATCGGCGCCACCTCGCCGCGGCCCACGCCGAGCCGGTCCGCGATCTCCTCGGGCGCGGTCCGGTACCCGCCGACGATCACGCGGTAGACCCGTTCTTCCTCCGGGGTCATGCCCAGCGCTTCCAGCACACTGCCTCCCAGCCACGCGACCGACGGGCTTCCATCGGCGTTGACGGCTCGTCGACAACGTACAACGCGGGTGCGGGCCGGATCGCGCTCGGCCGCCGTTCGGCGCTTTACAGCCCCGCGGAAGGTGCCTACGGTGCGCTCGCATCCACGCGGCCGGTCCGTGCCGACCACGGCTGAAGGAGGTCAGGTGTTCCACAACCACAGACGCAGTACCCGCGCCACCGTCACGGTGTTCGCGGCGGCGGTGTCACTCGCGGTTTCCGCGTTCACCGCCAGCAGCAGCGCCGCCGTCGATCCGGGCGCCGCGCCCTGGCTGGACACCCATCGCCCGGTGCCGGCGAGGGTGGAGGCGCTGCTGCACGCGATGACGCTGCCCGAGAAAGTCGGCCAGATGGACCAGCAGCTGGTCACCACGCTGACCGACGCCAACGGCGCGACGTGCGGGAACAACGGTTTCAACCTGCCCAACCCCGAATGCATGCGCAAGATCCTGGTCGACGCCAAAGTCGGCTCGATCCTCGCGGGCGGCACCGAAAACCCGGTCGACACCACGGGCAAGGGCGGCGTGGGCAACACCGGCTACGACTGGGCCACCGAGTACAACACCATCCAGCAGTTCGCGATCAAGAACTCGCGCCTGCACCTGCCGGTGGTGTTCGGCGTCGACGCGGTGCACGGCTTCGGCCACCCGTGGCAGGCGCCGCTGTACCCGCAGTCCATCGGCATGGGCGCGACCTGGGACCCCGCGCTCGCCCAGGCCGGCGGCAAGGCGACCGCGGACGCCCTGCGCGCCACCGGCTGGACCTGGAACTTCGCCCCGGTCCAGGACATCGCGCGCGACAACCGGTGGGGCCGCACCTACGAGACGTGGGCCGAGCAGCCGGCCTTGGCGGCCGCGCTGGGCGCCGCGAACATCAAGGGCATGCAGACGCCCGGCAAGCGCGGCGAGCTGAACGTCAGCGCGACGGTCAAGCACTTCGCCGGCTACTCGCAGTCGGTCAACGGGCACGACCGGGCCGAGGCCCTGCTGCCGATGAACTACCTCCAGACGACGATCCTGCCGCCGTACGCGGCCGGGATCGACGCGGGCGCCGGGACGGTGATGGTCAACTCCGGTTCGATCAACGGCGTTCCGGCCACCGCGTCGCACTACCTGCTGACCGACGTCCTGCGCGGCCAGATGCGCTTCCAGGGCGTCGTGATCAGCGACTACCAGGACGTCACCGCTTTGCAGACCGCCTACCACGTCGCGGCGGACCTCCCGGGCGCCATCGCCGCCGCCGTGAACGCGGGCGTCGACATGAGCATGCAGGTCTCCGACGCGGCTGGGTGGCAGGCCGCGATCCTGCAGGCCGTGGACACCGGCAAGATCTCGCGCGCGCGGATCGACCAGGCCGTGCGCCGCATCCTCACGCTTAAGTTCCAGCTCGGACTGTTCGACCAGCCGTGCGTGGCCGACCCGGCGAAACCGTGCGTCGACGCGAACGCCGCCGACGCCGCCGTCACCGCGGGCCGCGACCAGACGCTGAAGGCCGCGCGGGAATCGATCACGTTGCTGCGCAACGAAAACAACGCCCTGCCGTTGCCGTCGGGCGCGAAGGTCGTGGTGACCGGCCCGAGCGCGGACTCGATGACCAACCAGCTCGGCGGCTGGAGCGTGAGCTGGCAGGGCGTGGCGGGCGCCGGGCACGTGTGCTGCATGGGCCCCGAGAACCAGATCCCGCCGGGCACCACGGTGCTGGGCGGCATCCAGGCCGCGAACCCGGCCGCGGTCTACGCGCCGGACCAGGCCAGCGCCGTCGCGGCCGCGGCCGGCACCAGCGCCTACGTGGCGGTCGTGGGGGAAAAGGCCTACGCGGAAGGGTTGGGTGACAACCCGGCTCCCGCGCTGGCGCCCGACCAGCAGGCCCTCATCTCGGCACTGGAGGCGACCGGCAAACCGGTGATCGTCGTGGTCGTCGCGGGCCGGCCGGTCGGGCTGGGCCCGGCGGAGAAGGCGAACGCGGTGCTGATGGCCTACCAGGGCAGCACGGAAACCGGCACGGCGGTGGCGGACGTGCTGTTCGGCAAGGCGAACCCGGCGGGCAAGCTGCCGATCAGCTGGCCGTCCGACGCACCGGCGGTCGGTGCCGACTTCGCCGGCACGGCCCCGTCCCCGCTGGGCGACCAGCCGAAGTTCTTCGACCAGCTGCCCAGCACCGCGTCCGGCCCGGGCAACGCGTACAACCCGCAATACCCGTTCGGGTACGGCCTGTCGTACACGACGTTCACCCACACGAACCTGGCGGTGACACCGAAGCTCGCGCGCGACGGCACCGCCACAGCGACGTTCACCGTCACCAACACCGGAACCCGCACGGGTACCGACATCGTGCCGGTGTACGTGGCCCAGCCGGTGAGCCCGGTGGTCGTCCCACCGCAACGGCTGGTCGGCTTCGCCCGGGTAACGCTCGACCCGGGCCGGTCCCAGGTGGTCCGCGTGTCGTTCCCGGCGTCGGCGCTGGCCTCGAGCGCGGGGGACATCAACGCGTCGGGTCCGCCGGTCGTGGTGCCGGGGAGTTATGTGCTGCAGCTGAACAAGAACAGCACGACACCGTATGCGGTGGACGTGTCGGCGCCGTTCTCGATCCGGTAGGTGCCGTCGCGGGGCGGCGCCGGTGCGCCGCCCCGCACGACCGGTGTCGGAGTTTCCACCGCCACCGGTGAGGTGTCCGCTGCGCCGCGAAGGCGCCGGTCCAAAGACGCCGGCCGCTTCTCGGCGTGAGGGTGGTCGTGCTGATCAACTCGTGGGTCGCAGCCAGTCGTCTGTCTCGCGGTGGCGGCCGAGCCCGACCGCATCGAACTCATCGACGTGCCGGCCGGCGCTCACGGACGAAGGAATCACCCGGAGGATTCCAGGTACCGCGCCAGTTCCGCCACTGTCGGCGCGTCGAAGATCACCGCCGCCGGCAGGTCGACGCCCGATGAGCCGGCCAGCCGGGTGCGCAGCTCGACCACCGTCAGCGAATCGAACCCCAGCTCCGGGAACGGCCGGTCGTCGGCGATCACGGCCGGGTCCGGGTGCCCCAGGACGGCCGCGACCTCCGCGCGCACCAGCTCGCGCAGCTCGGCGCCGCTCGGGTTCGCCGGCCACTGGGGCCGCGCGGCAAAGGCTCGCCCGCCGGTCGGCGGGGCCAGCGCCGCCGTCGGGTCGAACCGGACCGGGACCAGGACGGGTTCCGCCGATCCGAGGGCCGCGTCGAACAAGGCCAGTCCCTGCTCCTCGTTCAGTCCCTCGACGCCGGACGCGCGCATCCGCCGCCGGGCCGTCTCCGAGATCCGGTCGCCGAGGCCGGTGCCCAGCTCCCACAGGCCCCACGCCAGCGACAGCGCGGGCAGTCCCGCCGCCCGGCGCCGGCACGCCAAGGCGTCCAGGAACCGGTTGGCCGCCGCGTAGTTCGCCTGCCCGGCCTTGCCGAACACCCCCGCGACCGAGGAGAACAGGACGAACGCCGTCAGCGGCAGGTGCCGGGTCGCCTCGTCGAGCACCAGCGCCGCGTCCGCTTTCGGGCGCAACACGGTGTCCAGGCGGTCCGGTGTCTGGGCCGCCAGGACGCCGTCGTCGACCACGGCCGCGCTGTGCACGACCGCCGTCAGCGGCGGGTCGCAGGCGACCAGACTGTCCACACTGGACCGATCGGCGACGTCGGCCGCGACGATCCGCACGTCCGCGCCCAGCTCGGCGAGCGTCGACCGCAGGTGGTCCGCGCCGGGCGCCGCCGGGCCGCGCCGGCTCGCCAGCAGCAGGTGCCGGACACCGTGCTCGGTCACGAGGTGCCGCGCGAGCGCCGCACCGATTCCGCTGGTGCCGCCGGTGATCAGCACCGTGCCGGCCGGGTCGAACGGCCGCGCGTCCGACGGCGCCGCCCGCGTGATCCGCAGGACGTGCGGCACGCCGTCGCGGACGGCGATCTGCGGCTCCGCGCTGCCGCCGGCCAGGTCCGTCACCCGGGTCAGCGGGAAGCCCGGTTCCAGGTCGACCAGGCCGAACCGGCCGGGGTGTTCCGCGGCGGCCGCGCAGCCCAGGCCCCAGACGGCCGCGGCGGCCAGGTCGGGCACCGGGCCGGTCGCGTTCCTCGTGACGAGGATCAGCCGCTCGCCCGCATGCTCTTGCAGCACCGCGAGTGCCCGGTTCACCGCCGTCCGCACGTCGCCGTCCGTGGTATCGACTTCGACCAGGTCCGCCGGCCCCGGCACCGGCGCGGCCGGAATCCACTGTGGACGGTAAAGCATCGTGTCCCGCGGCGCCATCGGCCGCGTCGTCAACGATTCGACGCGGGCCACGGGCTTCCCGTCGTCGTCGAACAGCGCGACGCGGATGGCTCCGGCACCGAGGCGGGCACCGTGCACACGTACTCGGCGGGCTCCGGGCGTGTATACCTCGACGCCGCTCCAGAGGAACGGCACGCGCGGTTCGGCCGGCCCGTCGGCGAGCGCGGCCGCGTGCACGGCCGCGTCCAGCAGGACCGGGTGCAGCGCGAACCGTCCGCCGACGTCCGGCCGCAGCTCCACCTCCGCGAAGAACTCGTCGTCACGCCGCCACAACCGTTGCACCGCCTGGAAAGCCGGCCCGTAGGAATGCGCGCGATAAGTGACGTCGGTTTCCGTCACGCCGGCCGGCGGCCACTCCCCCACCCACGCGGCCGGGACGGGACCACGGGGGCGCAGCCGTCCACTGGCGTGCTTCAGCCAGCCGTCGTCGGCGGGACGCCGGGCGTAGACGTCGATCCGTGGCTCGTCCACGACGACCTGGACGTGCACGTCTTCCGCGTCCAGGCGCAGCGGCGCTTCGATCGTGAGCTCGTCGACGGCGGCCCCGCCGGCGTGCAGGGCCAGCTCGACGAACGCCGTCCCGGGCGCCAGGACCGCTCCGCCGACGACGTGGTCGGCGAGCCACCGCCGGCCGCGGATCCCGAGCGAGCCGCCGAACACGACCCGCGGCGAGTCGGGTGCGGCCAGCGCCGGGCCGAGCACGGCGTGGTCGCCGCCGGCCGGTTCCGGGGCCGGCGCGTCGAGCCAGTACCGGGTGCGCTTGAACGGGTACGTCGGCAAGGCCGTGATCCGGGCGCCGCTGCCCGCGAACGCGGCGGACCAGTCGACGCGGACCCCCGCGGTGTGCAGCGCGCCCGCCGCGTCCAGCACGCCCGCGCCCGTCATCGAGCCCGGCACCACCGGCAGGACGTCGGTGCGGCCGAGCACCGGAGCCGGGCCGATCTCCAGCCCGACCGCGGGCCCGGCCGCGACGGCGGTGGCGAGCGCGTCGGCGAACCGGACGGTCGTCCGGGCGTGCCGCCGCCAGTGGCCCGGATCGATCTCCTCCACCGGACGCCCGGTGACGCACGAAATGAGCGGGAGGTTCGGCCGGTGGTGGCGCAGCCCGGCGGCGATCTCGTGGAACTCGTCGAGCATCGGTTCCAGCAGCGGCGAATGGAACGCGTGGCTGACACGCAGGCGCGTCCCGCCGCCGAAGCGGGCGGCGAGCGCCGTCGTCGCCGCCTCCTCACCGGAGAGGACGACCGAACGCGGGCCGTTGACCGCGGCGATCGCGACGCCGTCGCCCGTCCAGGGCGCCACGTCCGCCTCAGCGGCCTCGACGGCGATCATCACCCCGCCGTCGGGCAACGCGGCCATGAGCCGTCCCCGCGCCGAGACGAGCGTCGCCGCGTCCTCGAGCGACAGCACCCCGGCGACGTGCGCGGCGGCGATCTCGCCGACCGAATGCCCGATCAGGACGTCCGGTCGCAGCCCCCACGACTCGACCAGCCGGTACTGCGCGACCTCGAAGGCGAACAACGCGGGTTGCGCGTGCTCGGTGCGGTCCAGCGCACCGCCCAGGTCGACGTCGCCGAGCGCCTTGAGCGCCTCGTCGAACGCCTCGGCGAACACGGGGAACCGTTCGGCCAGCTCCTCCCCCATTCCGGCCCGCTGCGCACCTTGCCCGCTGAACAGCAGCGCCAGCCGCGGTGCGCCGCGGACCGTCCGGCCGGGGACCCGCCCCTCGGCGACGGCCCGCAGAGCCCCGGGATTGCCCGCGGGCACCAGCACGCGGTGCGCGAGCGGCGTCCGGCTCGCGAGGGTGTAGGCCACGTCGACGTGGTCAGGCGTCTCCGCCAAACCGGCCGCGACCTGCCGCAGCGCTTCGTCGTCGGCCGCGCTGAGCAACCACGGCGCGGCCGGAAACCCCGGCCGCACCGGCACTTCGGGGACTGCTGCCTCCTCGAGGATCACGTGGGCGTTGGTGCCGCCGATCCCGAACGCCGACACCCCGGCCCGCCGGACGCGGTCCGCGCGCGGCCACGGCCGGGCCTCGGCCAGCAGCTCCACCCCGCCGGCCGCCCAGCCGACGTGCGGGCTCGGCTCGTCGGCGTACAACGACGGCGGCAGTTCCTCGTGCCGCAGGGCCGCCACCATCTTGATCACGCCCGCGACCCCGGCGGCGGCTTGCGTGTGTCCGATGTTGGCTTTCACCGAGCCCAGCCGCAGCGGCTCGGCCCGGCCGCGGCCGTACGCCGCGATCAACGCCTCCGCCTCGATCGGATCGCCCAGCGCGGTCCCGGTCCCGTGGCCTTCCACGGCGTCGACGTCGGCCGCGGCCAGCCCCGCGTCCGCGAGCGCCGTCGCGATCAGCGCCTGCTGCGCGCGCCCGTTCGGCGCGGTCAGCCCGTTGGACGCGCCGTCGGCGTTCACGGCCGTGCCGCGCAGCAGCGCCAGGACGGGGTGCCCGTTCCGGCGGGCGTCGGACAGCCGCTCCAGCAGGAGGACGCCGGCGCCTTCGGACCATGCCGTGCCGTCCGCTCCGGCGGCGTAGGACCGGCACCGCCCGTCCGGGGACAGGCCGCGCTGGCGGCTGAAGGCCAGGAACGTGCGCGGGGTCGCCATCACCGTCGCCCCGCCGGCCACCGCGAGCGAGCATTCCCCGGCGCGCAGGGCTTTCGCGGCCAGGTGCAGCGCGACGAGCGACGACGAACAAGCCGTGTCGACCGTGAGCGCCGGCCCGGTCAGGCCGAACGTGTAGGAGATCCGGCCCGAGGCCACCGCGTGCGAAGACCCGATGCCCAGCCACGCCTCGAATTCGTGCGCGGCGGTGAACCGGCTCGCGTAGTCCTCGTTCATCACCCCGACGAACACGCCGGTATCGCTGCCGCGCAGCGCCGTCACGTCGATCCCCGCCCGCTCGAACGCTTCCCACGACGTCTCCAGCAGCAGCCGCTGCTGCGGATCGGTCGCGAGCGCCTCCCGCGGCGAGATGCCGAACAGGCCGGCGTCGAACTCGCCGGCGCCGTCGAGGAACCCGCCTCGCCGGGTCACCGACGTCCCGATCCGGTCCGGGTCCGGGTCGTACAGCCCGGCGACGTCCCAGCCCCGGTCGGCCGGGAACTCGCTCGTCGCGTCCACCCGGCCGGCGACGAGCCGCCACAGGTCCTCCGGGGAGCGCACCCCGCCGGGGAACCGGCAGGCCATCGCGACGATGGCGATCGGTTCGGCGGCCGGCGCCGGGTTCGCTCGCGGTGGCGCCTCCGGGCCGCCCGAGGTGAGGCGCGTCAGTTCGGCGATCACCGCGCCCGGTGTCGGGAAGTCGTAGATCAGCGAAGCCGGAACGGGTACCCCGGTCAGGGCGGTGATCCGGTACCGGAACTGCACGCCGGCCAGCGAGGACAGCCCGAGGTCGCTGAACGGCCGATCGCGCCAGCCGTCGCCGCCGTCGTGCCCGCACAAGGTGACCAGCTCGGCCCGCACCAGCGCGGTCAGGTCGGGCTGCCCGGGCGCGTCCGCCAGGGCTTTCCGCCGCGGCTTGCCCGACGCCGTCCGCGGTACCTCGCCGATCTCGAGGTAGGCCACGGGCACCTTGTGCAGGGAAAGCCGGCTCAGGCACCGGTGGCGCAGCTCCCCGGCGTCGAACCCGTCCGGGCCGGGCACGACGAACGCCACCGGCACCTCGCCGACGACGTCGTCGGGCCGCCCGGTGACCAGCACGTCCCGCACGGACGGCGACTCCTGCAGCACGGCCTCGATCTCGGTCGGGTGGACGTTCTGGCCACCGCAGACGATCACGTCGTCGACCCGGCCGTCGAGCACGAGCTTGCCGCGGGCGAACCGGCCGGCGTCTCCCGTGCGGTACCAGCCGTCGCGCAGTGGCGACCCGGCCCGGCCGTGGTAGCCGAGCATCAGGCCCGGACCGCGGACGAGCACCTCACCGTCGTCGATCCGGACGTCCATGCCGGGTACCGGCACCAGTCCCGGCGCACCGGGGACCTCGACGGCGACCTTCCCGCCCGTCTCGGTGCTGCCGTAGCCGTCGACGACCGGGACGCCGAACAGGTCCTGGACCGCCGCCCGGGTCGCCGGCGTGCACGGCGCTCCCCCGGACAGGCACAACCGCGCCGCTCCGATCCGGCCGTCGACCTCCTGGCGGAGCCGCAGGTAGACAGCGGGAACGCCGCCGACCACGCAGCCCGGGTACCGCGTGATCAGGTCCGGGGCGAGGCCGTCGGCGAGCCGGGTGTGCGAGCCGAGCGCGATGGTCGCCACGAAGGCGAGCGAGAGGGCGTAGGCGTGGTGTGTCGGCAACGGCCACAGCAGCGTGTCGTCGCGGCCGATCCCGAAGATCGGGGCATAGGCGGCGGCCGTCGACCACAGCATCGCGCGCTGCGAGAGCAGCACGCCCTTCGGCCGGCCGGTGGTGCCGGAGGTGTAGAGCAGCCAGGCCGCTTCGTCGAGGCCGAGGTCGTCCCGCAGGGTTCCCGCGTCTGCCCGTGGCGGGTCTTCGACGAGCAGGACGCGCAGGCCGAGCCGGGCGACGAGATCGGCGTAGCGGGCTTCGGTGACGACGACCGTCGCACCGGAGTCCTCGACGAGGTGCGCGAGTTCGGCCTCGGTCGAGCGGACGCTCACCGGCACCCCGACGGCCGCGGCCCGCAGCACCGCGACCAGCGCGACGGCGAACTCCACCCGGCTGCCGACGAGGACCAGCACCCGATCCCCGCGCGTCACCCCGAGCCCGGCGGCCAGATCGCAGCTGGCGCTCGCGAGCTGCCCGTAGGTCAGGGTTCGCTGATCGTCGGAATACGCGAGCCGCTCGGCGGGGTGCGACAGCAGTGCCGCCGTCAGCGGGCGGATGAGCTCGGTCCGGATTTCCTCCACTGAACCGGGTATACCGCAATCACGCCGGCTGTGGGGGGGCTCAGCGGGTCAAGCCGTTGAGCACCTCGGTCAGCTGCCGTTCGGTGTCGTCGCCCAGCTTTTCGAACACCACTTTGCCCAGCGGGGCCGCGAGCTTCGCCACGCCCTTGAACTCGAGCTCGTTGGTGTAGGTGATGCTCGACCCGGTCCCGCTCGGCACGACCTCGATCGTCTCGGTGGACGTGGCGGTGTCGTTGCGCCCCACCAGCACGACCCGGTCGTCGGTGAGCTGCTCCAGCGTGTAGGTCAGCTCGGTGCCGATCCCCGCGATCTTCGACGTGTTGTGCCACGACGAGCCGACCCGGACCGGGCCCGGATCCTCGCGGACGCAACGCTGCGTGCCCGGGTCCCACTGCTCGGCGTGGCCGAAGTCCGCCAGGTAGGGGACGACGACGTCCGGAGCGGGGTCGACGGCGAACGTACGGGAAACAGTGGTCACGGGCGCGGTCCCTTCCTCGATCTCGGCGTCCGGTTACCCGGACCGGGCCGTCCTACACGCCTTACCGAACCCGGACACAGCGCTGACGCGGTTCGGTCGTGACCGTCCTAGCGTGCGGACATGGCTCACCGGACAGTTGTTCTCCTGACCGCGGCACTGGCCTCGACCGCGGTGGCGTGCAGCCCGGCCGCAAGACCGCGCGTCCGTATCTGCTGCGCGCACTGATCCGATGTGGAACCGGACCGGAGCCGGCGGCAGCCACGTGACCGTCAGCCGAGCACGAAGTAGCGCAACCACAGGTACGGCGCCGCGATCAGCACGGTCAGCAGCGTCACCTGGGCGCCCTTGCGAGTGAACTCCCAGAACGAGATCGGGCTGCCCGACCGCGCCGCGATGCCGAGCATCACCACGTTGGCACTCGCGCCGATCGCCGTCATGTTGCCGCCGAAGTCCGCGCCCAGGGCCAGTGACCACCACAGCGCCTCCGAGTGCGCCGGATCCGGGATGTCCTGGGTGAGCGCGAGGACGAGCGGGCTCATCGTCGCGACGTACGGGATGTTGTCGATGACCCCGGACAGCAGCGTCGAGACCACGAGGATCAGCATCACCGCGAAGAGCGCGTCGCCGCCGGTGGCGTCCGCGGCCAGCTTCGCCAGGTCGCCGATGACGCCGGTCTTGACCAGCGCGCCGATCATCACGAACAGCCCGGCGAAGAACAGCAGCGTCTCCCACTCGACCCCGGCCAGGTAGTCCTTCGGCTCGGCCCGCGAAATCAGGACCAGCACCCCGGCGCCGAGCAACGCCACCACCGACGGCTCGAGGTGGAACACCGAGTGACCCACGAAGCCGGTGAACACCGCGAGCAGCACGACTCCCGACTTGACCAGCAGCCCGCGGTCGCGGATCGCCTCCCGCTCGTTCAGCCGCATCACGTCGGCCACCCGCGCCGGGTCGACCGCGAACGACCCGCGGAACACCCAGCGCAGCGCGAGGACGAAGGCCAGCAGCTCGATCGCGACGACCGGGGCCAGGTTGAGCAGGAAGTCGTTGAACGACAGCCCCGCCCGGCTGCCGATGATGATGTTCGGCGGATCGCCGATCAGCGTCGCCGTGCCACCGATGTTCGAGGCCAGCACCTCGGCGATGAGGAACGGCGTCGGCTTGATGTCGAGCCGGTCGCAGACCAGCAGGGTCACCGGCGCGATCAGCAGCACGGTCGTGACGTTGTCCAGGAACGCCGACGCGACCGCCGTGATCAGCACCAGCAGCACCATGATCCGCAGCGGCGAGCCCTTGGCGCGCTTGGCCGCCCAGATCGCCAGGAACTCGAACACGCCGGTCCGCCGCAGCACGCCGACGATGATCATCATGCCCAGAAGCAGGAAGACGACGTCCCAGTCGATGCCGGTGTCGTGGGAGTAGAACGCGTCCTCCGCGCCGGTCACCCCGAGCGCGAGCACGACCCCGGCGCCGGCCAGGGCGGCCACCATCTTGGGGATCTTCTCGGTGGCGATGAAGACGTAGGCGACCGCGAACACCGCGACCGCGATGACCGCACTCACCGGGCCGCTCCGGTGGTCAGCGCGTGAGCGCCAGCTCCAGCAACCGCGACGCCGAGATCACCCCGAGCAGCCGCTTGTCCTCCATGACCGCGACCAGCGGGCAGCGCAGGCGGGCCATGATCGCCGCGACCTCCACGATCGTGTCGTCGCCCTGCACCCGAGGCAGTTCCGATGGCTTCTCGGGCAGCAGCGACCGGACGGTCTTGCCCCCCAGCTTGTCCGCGACCCGGTCGGCCATCGACTCGTCCAGCACCCCGGCCAGCGACGGGTCGTCCTGCACGTACCGCGGCACCAGGAACTGCACGACCTGCGACGCCGGCAGGATCGAACACGGGCACCCCGAGGCGTCGGTCACCACGATGCCCGGCAGGCGCCGCTCGGCCAGCAGCTTCGCCGCGGCGAGCGCGTCGGAGTCCAGGTCCACGACCGGGTAGTCCTCGGCCATCTCCACAGCGTGCATCCACCCAGCGTACGGCCGACCGGCCGGGCGCGCGGCACTCCTGACGGTGTCCCGACGGCCGGGCGTCGGTGGGAGCCGGTGCGAGCGCCATGAAAATCCGTCCTCGAGTCGCCTCCTCCGCCCGCCACGGGCGAAGGGCCGACCAGACTTCCCGGCACACCACGCGTAAAGATGCCGCAAAGATCCGCCCGGGGCAAACCGGCGGCTTCGGTCCCTCGTGGTCGCCGAGGCCGAGCAGGTGCTCCTCGAGAAACTCGCGGTGTCCCCGCGTCCGGCCGGCGCCCGAAAACGTCAGCGAAGCGCAGGCAGGGCAGCGCGACGTTCGCGCTGGCTGACGACCCTGTCGTGGGCGTCAGCGACAAGGAGATCGCGCTCGATGTGTCGGTCAGGCGCGTCACCCTGTACCCTGCATCGCGCGCGCCCCGGCTCTGATCGCCTCGCGGATCCGGACGTAGGTGCCGCAGCGGCAGATGTTGCGCAGTCCGTCGAGGTCTTCGTCGGTGACCTCACGTCCTTCCTCGCGGACGCGGCGGACCAAGGCGACCGCGGCCATGATCTGCCCCGGCTGGCAGTAACCGCACTGGGCCACGTCCCGGTCGAGCCAGGCCTGCTGCATCGGATGCAATTCGGCGCCGGCGGTGGCCGGCAGCCCTTCGATCGTGGTGACTTCGTCGGCCGGCCCCAGCTCCCCGACCGGGATGGCGCAGGGGTTCACCGCCTTGCCGTTGAGGTGACTGGTGCACGCCTTGCAGACGTTGATCCCGCACCCGTACTTCGGTCCGGTGACGCCGAGGACGTCCCGCAGGACCCACAACAGCCGCACGTCATCGGGCACATCGACCACGACCTCCTCGCCGTTGACACGGAATCTGCGCTCGGGCAAAGCGTCCTCCTGATCTCACATCGCTCGGCCGATCCCGTCCACCGGCGACGCGGGAACCGGCGGAACGGTCGGTTTCGGCACGAACGACACCGTGCCGTGGTTGATCGGGAACTCGGTCGGCGTCACGCCTGTGGCGCGGCCGTAGGCGCAGGCGACCGCGGCCATCGACGCGGCGACGCCGAGTTCGCCCGCCCCGCCGGGGTGGTCCGAGGAGTTCGGCAGGATGATGATCTCGAGCTCCGGCGGGGTGTTCCACTGGCGGGTGTAGAAGTAGTTGTCCCAGCTGGCTTCGAGGAAGTAGCCGTCGCGCAGGTGCAGGCTCGAGGTCAGGGTCTGGGCGATGCCGTCCATGACCGCGCCCATCACCTGGGCTTCGAGGCCACGCGGGTTCACGGTGAGCCCCACGTCCACCGCGAACACCACCTTCGTCACCCGAGGCCCGGCGACGCCGTCGCGGACAGGCCGGTTGACGGTGGCGGGCCGGCAGTCGATTTCCACCAGCGCCGCGCTGGTGGAGTGGTACTCACTGTGCACCGCGATGCCTTGTGCCGTCCCCGTTTCCATCGGCCGGCCCCAGTTTCCGGCCGTGGCGACCGCCGCCAGCGCGGCTCGGGTCCGATCGTCGCCGAGCGCGTCGCGCCGGAACTCGTAGGGGTCCCGGCGCAGCTTCGCCGCGAGCTTGTCGACCACCAGTTCGCGCGCACAGGTGACGTCGGGGGAATAGACGTTGCGCATGCTGCCGGTGTTGAAGCCCTTGTCGGTCTCGCTCAGCAGCTGGCTCACGGCTCCGAAGTCGTAGGGCACTGTCTGGCTCAGCACGAAGAACACTTCGGAGAAGCCGAGGTCGACGACCGGCAGTTGCGCCGCGAGAGCGGTGACGATCTCCCCGAACCCGTGCCCGAGGTCCGTGGAAACGCTGGTGTGGCGCTGTTCGTAGCCCAGCACGGTGGCGCCGAGGTGGGCGATGCGCACCCGTGAGGTCGCCATCGGGTGTACTCGTCCCTGCCGGACGTCGTCGGCGCGGTGCCACATGAGCTTGACCGGTTTGCCGATCAGCTGGGACGTTTCGGCCGCCTCCACGGCGGCGTCGAAGAAGAGCTTGCGGCCGAAGGATCCGCCGCCCTCGACTACGTGCACGGTCACCGCGGCGACCGGCAAGCCGAGCTTCGCCGCGAGAGTTTCCCGCGCGACGATCGGCGACTTCAGCGCCGACCAGATCTCCGCGCGCCCGGGCCGGACGTCGGCGATCGCGCAGTTGGTCTCCAGTGCGCTGTTGCCCCGGAACCGGAACGTGAACTTGCCCTCCACAGTGGACGCCAGTGGCGGCGGCCCGAACGGCAGCTCGGCGAGCGCCAGCTCACGCAGCACCGTGTCGTCCGATTTCCCTTCCGCGGTCCCGGGTTTCCACGTCACGCGCAGGGCGCGCACGCCGTCGATGCACTGACCGAACGTTTCGGCCCGGACCGCGACCCCGGTGGAGATGACGACGACATCGGTCACGCCGGGCATCGCGCGAACCTCCGCCAGGTTGGCCACCGAGCGGACCGTGCCGTTGATCGTCGGGGGCCGGCACACCATCGTCGGTTTCGCGCCGTCGACCGGCAGGTCCATCGTGAACGTCTTGCGTCCGGTGACCGCGTCGCGCGCGTCGATCCGGTTGTGCGGGGTGCCGATGACGCTGAACCGCGCGGGCGGGTTCAGCGTCACCGGCACCTGCAGGGTCCGCGAGCTCGCGGCCCGTTCCGCGACCGCGCCGATGTCGACCCGCCGGCCGGCGCGATCGCTGATCACGCCCGCCTTCAGGCTCAGCTCGGCCACCGGTGTTCCGAACTCCGCGGACGCCGCCTGCAGCAGCCGCAGCCTGGCCGTGGCCGCGGCGACGCGGATCGGGGTGAACGTCGAGACCGTCGTGTTCGACGCGCCGGTGAGCTGGTTGAACACCAGTTCCGGGCGCGCGCCCGCCAGCGTCACGCGAACCCGTTCGACCGGGATGGCCATCTCCTCGGCGATCACCATCGCCGTCGAGGTGGTGATGCCCTGTCCCACTTCGGCCCGCGGCAACGCGAACGACACCGTCCCGTCGGCGTTGACGTCGACGGTGATCAACCCCGCGGTCGGCAACGCGGCCGCTGTCATCACCGCGTTCAGGTCGAGGAGCTTCGCCGGCTGCGGCGACGGGACGCCGTCCGCCGGCCGGATGTCCGCCGCGGCCACCAGCGTCGGCGCCGCGAGAACGTATCCCAGGAACCGGCGCCTGCCGAAATCTGCACCCATCTCGCCGACATCCCCGTTCAGTTCGGCCGGTTGACGGTCGGGATGTCGATGACCGCACCCTGCCCCTTGGTGAGGAAGAGCAGGATGTACTGGCGCACCGCCTCGTCCAGGAGCCACGCGGCGTCGGGCACCAGCGGCAACGGCATCAGACCCTCCCGGAACGCGACGAGCGCCGGCCAGGCCGTGCCGACGAGCGGACCCCACAGCGGCTCGCGCGGGATCGCGTCCCAGTCGGCGACCTGGTCGCCGACGAGGTACCGGGCGAGCGCGTTGACCACCGGCCGGTCGATGCGGCCCGGGCTGGTCTGCTCGGCGAGCTGGTCGAGCAGGATGTCGGTCAGTTCGACGCCTTCCCGGGTCGGCGCCATGGCCGAGGGCAGCAGCTGGTCCGATTGGGCGTTCGCCGCGTCCCAGGTCGCGGGGATGTACTCGTCGCGGACACCCAGCATGTGCACGGTCACCTGCCACACGTGCAGGTACGCCTCGGACTCGGCGCGGGACATCGGGACCTTCCACTCGCGCAGCTTGCGCATCGCGTAGGTGGGGAGCGTGTGCCAGGTGACCAGGATGTCGCTCTGGCTGATCGGCACGTCACCGGTCCAGTGGGGGACTGCGGCAGCAGGTGCCGCACCGCCGCGTGCACCAGCCGTGTCTTCACCGCCTGCACGACGCACGTACCCTCCGGCCGGTAGGCGTCCAGGGCGCCGACGGCGAAGCCGAGCATGCTGGTCTTCGCGACGCGGTCCTCCATGTCCGCTCCGCCCTTGGAGTAGTAGACCGAGCGGGCCTCCTTGACGATCGCGGTGGACAGCATCCCGCCGCCCAGGCCGTTGAGCAGGTTCAGGTACAGGCCCCGCGATTTGGTGAACCGCGCGGCGGTCTCGAGCTTGTCGTGGTCGGCCCAGGCCGGCAGTTGCCGCGCCTGCTCCATGAAGTCCCGCAGGTCGCCCGGCAGCCCCTCGGGAAGCGGCTGGTCGTTGCGGGTCCAGGTGCGCAGCAGCTCGTTGACGGCCGGTACCTCACCGCGGTCGAGCAGCGCCGCCGACACCGGATCGGCCTGCTCGTCCCACACCCACCGCGGGTCGGCGCCGACGCCGTTGCCCGCGACGGACCCGCTCGGAGCCCAGGTCCAAGCGAGTGCTTGCGCGGGCGACGCGATGCTCAAGGCGCCCAGCGCACCCAGTGCACCGCCCGAGACCAGCATCTTCCGCCTGCTCATTTCCGCCATGGCGGCTTCCTTTCACCTCTGGAGGAGAGGGTTCGGTTCAGGTGATGTCCGACGCCAGTGGCGCGACGACGCCGATGATCGTGCGCACCGTCTCCCCCGGCACGCCCGCGGCCAGCAGCGCGTCCGTCAGGTGCTTCGCGACGAGGTCGAAGTGGTGCCGGCCGATGCCCCGCCCCCGGTGCACCTCCTTCATGGACCGGCCCCGGTACTCGTCCGGTCCGCCGAGCGCCGCGCTGAAGAACTCGACCTGCATCCCCTTCAACCGGGATGTGTTGGTGCCCTTGAAGAACACCGCCAGCTCGGCATCGGCCAGCACCCGGTCGTAGAAGTCGTCGACGACGGCCGAAAGCGCTTCCCCGCCGCCGATCTGCTCGTAAACGGTGGTCACCGCGGTGCTCAGGAGGGCCGGTTGGTGTCCGGGATTTCGATGCTGATGGTCTGCCCTTCGGAGAGGAACAGCAGCGCGATCTGGCGGATGATCTCCTCCAGGGTCCAGTAGGCCGCCGGGGCGAGCGGGAAGGGCAAGAGGCCTTCGCGGACGGCGATGAACGGCGGCCACGCGGTCTGCAGCAGCGGGTCCCACACCGGCTCGCGCGGGATGTCGAGCCAGCCGGCGACCTGGTTGCCGAGGATGAAACGGGTCAGCGCACCGAGGATGTGCGTGGTGAGGATGCCGCCGTCGATCGTGGATCCGAGGTTGAGCAGGATGTTCGCGAGGTTCTTGCCCTCGGGCGTCGGCCCGAGGATCGGGTCGAGCACCTGCTTGGCCTGCGAGTCGGCCTCGGCCCACGACGCCGGCAGGTACTCGTCCTGGATGCCGAGCAGGTGCCCGCACAGCTGCCAGGAGTGCAGGAAGGCGGCCGACTCGTCGGCCGCGATCGGCACGCCCCAGCCGGTCAGCTTCTGCATCACGGTCGTGGGCAGGCTGTGCCAGGTCACCAGCAGGTCCCGCTGGCTGATCGGGATGTCCTGGTCCGAGCCGGTCGTCCACTGTGGAGACTGCGGCAGCAGGTGCCGCACCGCCGCGTGCACGAGGCGGGTCTTGACGCAGGTGACGATCAGCTGCCCGTCGGGCTGGAAGCCGTTGCGCTGCGTCATGTCGTAGCCGAGCTTGGCGGTCTTGGAGATGCGGTCCTTTAGGTTCGCGCCGCCCTTGGAGTGGTACACCGCGCGGGCTTCGTGCGGGATGACCGTCGAGATCATGCCGCTGGCGAACCCGTAGAGCACGCCGAGGTAGATGCCCCGTTTCTTGTTGAAGTCGAACGCTTTCGCCAGCTTGCCCTGGTCGGTCCAGCCCGGCAGTCGCCGTGCGCTTTCCATGAAGTCGCGGACGTTCGCGGGCAGCCCGGTGGGCAGGGGCTGGTCGTTGCGGGTCCAGGTGCGCAGCAGCGCGTTGACGTGGGCGACGTCGCCGCTGTCGAGCACCGCGGCCGCGACCGGATCCGCTTCCGGATCCCACACGTACCGCGGGTCGGCGCCGGACCCGGTGGCGGCCACCGATCCGGTCGGTGACCACGTCCAGAGGGATTGGGCCGCCTGCGCGGGCGAGGCGAGGCTCACCGCCCCCAGCGCGCCCAGCGCTCCACCGGTCCTCAGGATGTGTCGACGGTTGATCTCGCTCATGCTCCCTAGCCTCCTTGCCGGAAAGCCATGACATTGAGATACAGAATCCATATCTGCGTATCATCATGACAGCACAGCGCGGTGCCGACCACAAGACCTAAGGTGAGAGTCGTCGGTGACCGGTCGTGGCGAGGAAGTGCGCGTGGAACCTGAGCAGTCTCCTTCCCTGCTGTACACCGGCTCGGAATCGTTGCTGGAGCGCGCCTACGCGGACGCCACGGAGCAGGTCGACGAGTCGGACGACGTACGCGCAAGGGTGCTCGACGGGGCGTTCGAGCAGTTCTGCCGAATGGGCATCCAGCGCTCCACGATGGAGGACGTGGCACGCCGCGCCGGCGTCTCGCGAATCACGGTGTACCGCCGCTTCGCCACGAAGGAACTGCTGGTGCAGCAAGTGGTGCAACGGGAGTTCCGCCGCTACTTCGACCGCTTCCTGATCGACATCCGCGCGGCCGAGACCGTAGCGGACCGGCTGGTCGTCGGGTTCGTGAGCTCGTTGCGCGCGTTCCGGAGCAACCCGCTGATCGGCGGGCTGATGGAGGTGGAATCGAACCTGCTGGTGTCCGCGCTGACCGGCGACGGAGGAGGAACGCTGGCCGTCGTGCGGCAGTTCGTGGCCGGGCAGCTACGCGAGGAGCAGCGCGCCGGTCATGTATCCGGTGATCTCGACACGGACCTCGTCGCCGAAATGATGGTCCGGGTCTCCGCGTCGTTCCTGACGATCCCCAGCGCACTGGTCGACCTCGACGACGACAAGCAGCTCGCCGACGTCGCACGCAGGTTCCTCGTCCCCATGCTGCGTTCCCAGGCACACACGAGCTGACCCTCGCCGCCCGGATCTGCTCGCGTTCGACGCCGGCGCGGTGTCGACCAGCACCGAACGGAACTTCCCCCGCGGAAGAGCGGCGTGGTGCAACCGGGTCGAGCAGGACGGCGACGGCCGTCCGGGTGGCGATCTCCGCCGTCACCCGTCGACCGGCGCGATCAGAGCGGTCAGCAAGCGGGGCAGTACCTGGGTCAGGTAGCTGCTGTCGGCCGTGTCCGGCAGCTCGTCGAGGATCGCTCGCTCGAGCATCGTTTCGTACAGCCGCACGATGGTGACGACCGCGCTGCCGGGCTCGACGGTCAGCCGCAGACCGCCGTCGACGCCGGCCCCCAGCCAACCCGCTCTACCGCAACCCTGCGACCACCCGCGCCGAGATCGCCACCGCGGTGCTCGACCGGCTCCGCACTTACCACCGCCTCCGCCCGGGCCCGTCCCGGTCGTGCGGGGCTAAGCCGGGTTCTCCGCGACGGCGAGGTAGTCCGTGTAGATCTGCGGTGAGCCGGAGAACGAGGCCAGCTGCTTCCACTCCTCGTACATCTGCTTGGTGTCGCGGTGGGCGGCCGCGAACTCCGCGGCCTCGCCGGTGGCGATGTCGGGCTCGGGGTAGAAGACGTCCAGCGCCTCCAGGCTCGCGATCTCCATCATCATCACGTACTGGTCGAGACGGTTGCCCCGCTCGCCCTTGAGCACGTGGAACCGCCAGTCCGGGTAGTCGTCGATCCGGTGGTGGTTCTCGGCGATGAAGCGGTCGAACACCTCCTCGGTCACCCCGGCGCGCAACGCCAAGTTGTGGATCCCGACGACCCGGGCGACGGGCTCCTCCCCCGGGCGGTCGCGGTAGCGGGGTCCGGGCATGACCGTGCTCCGCGGATTGTCGGCCAGCAGCCGGTAGTCGGTGAACAACGTCGGCAGCTCGGCGAACGTGCCCAGCCGCCGCCACCGCGCCAGCACCGCCTCCGCCTCCGGGTGCCGCGCCCAGAACTGCCGTGCCTGCTCGGTCTGCTCACCCCGGGCCGTGATGTAGCGATCGCGCTGCTCGGCGCTCTCGATCTCGTACAACATCAGGTACTGCCCGGTCCGCTCTCCCCGCAAGCCGCGCAGCAGAGTCCACCGCCACCCCGGGTACAAGGGCAGGTGAACGCCTTCACCACGCACGAAGGTCTCGAACTCTTCCGACGTAACACCAGCCTCGGTATCGATGGCGATGTACTGGAAGGTGAACACCGACGAGCGTCCCATTTCGCGTCCAATCCTCGGGTCGCGCGTTCGGCAAGCACGACTCCCCGCACCACATCCTGCCCGCTCCGGAGCAGGCTGCGCGCTAGCGTCGGCGCACCCCTCTCGATGACCGGGACGGCTCCCGGTGGCAGCGCACAAGATCACCGTTACGGCGAATGACGGATTGCCGCAGCGGTTGGTTACCGTTTGACTGGGTGGGCAACGCCACCGCGTGCGGACAACCGACACGCGTCACATCCGGGGGGATCATCCATGGCACGTCCACGAGCACTTTCGCGCGTCGGCATCCTGGCCGTCGGCGGCCTCGTCACGCTACTGGTGGGCACCTTTCCGGCGCCGGCCACGGCCACCACGCAGGTCACCGATCTCGGCGCTCTGCCGGGCGGCAGCTCCAGCTTCGCCGTCGCGATCAACTCGAGCGGAACCGTCGTGGGCGACTCCTCGGTCGGCCTTCCCAACCACGCCGCGCGCTGGAACCCGGACGGCACCATCGACGACCTCGGCGTCCTGCCCACCGGAGTGGACAGCACGGCGAACGCCATCAACGACGCCGGTGTCGTCGCCGGCAGTGGCAGCATGCGCGATGCCGCGCACGACTTCCACACCCACGCCGTGCGCTGGAACCTCGACGGCACCATCGACGACCTGGGCACGCTGCCCGGCGACATCGCCAGCGAGGCACGCGGGATCAACTCCGCCGGCGTCATCGTCGGCTACTCCCAGCAGCCGGACGGCGTCCGGCACGCGGTCCGGTGGAACGTCGACGGCACCATCGACAACCTCGGCACCCTTCCCGGCCAGAGCAGCAGCCAGGCGAACGCGATCAACGACGCAGGCGCGATCGTCGGCTACTCCTACGGTTGCTGCCCCGGCACCAGGGCCGTGCGGTGGACCCCGGACGGCACCATCGTCACGCTGGGCATCGGCTCCGCCTCGTCGACCAGCATCGCCACCGCGATCACCAACGACGGCGCGGTCGCCGGCTACGAGACGACGGACACCACTCGCGTCGCGCGCTGGGACGCGAGCGGTGTCATCACCCTGCCGAACCCGTTGCCGGGGGATGTCACCAGCTGGGCGTCGGACATCACGGCGTCCGGGGTGATGGTCGGCAGGTCGTTCACCTCGGGCAGCCCCGCCCACGCCGCGCGGTGGGACGCCGACGGCACGGTCTCGGGCCTCGCTCCGCTCGCCGACGGCAAGGACGCCAACGCCTACTCCGTCAACGACAACGGACAGGCAGCGGGCTACGCGACCACAGCGGACGGTCACATCCACGCGGTCAGGTGGTCCACGGGGGCGAGCTAGTCCCTCGTCAAGGAACGTCGACGTGGTAACCGTGTCGCGTGGACACCCCGGGGTGCAGCCCTACCCAGCCTTGCTCGGCCCAGCGGGGAGCTCGACTTCCTGTCGGCGGGTCATGCAGGACAGCTGTAGCGGAAGGTCGTCGGCGTGGCGCCGATCGTGGTGGCGATGATGCCGTCGTCGGTGATCACTGGCCCGCTGAGCCTGCCGGAGCTCGGACTGGTGGCGAGGGTGTCGGTGCGGGTTCCGCTTTCCCAGACACCGAGCGCCTCGCCGCCGTCGGCCGTCAGGTAGGTGCCGGCGGTGCGTGTCCCGGAGTCGACGACAGGTTCGATCGCCCACGTGTCCAGCGTGCGGACGACCGCGCCGCTCAGGTCCCATTCGACCGTCGTGAACTGGTCGTTCTCGTACTTTTCGCCCGCGATGCGGCCGTTCCGGAACCCGCTCACGTACTCGGTGCCCAGCGCGAGCTTGGTCATCGTCCCGTCCGGGTATCGCACGAAGAAGTCGGTCTGCGGGCCCTCGGCGCGAATCAGGATGCGCCCTTGCTCGTCGATCCCGACCGGGCTGACGTAGCCGTAAACGGCGGGATCGGGATTGATCGTCAGCACCGTGCCGGGTGCGGTGGCCGGCCAAAGCGTCAGGGTGAAGTTGTCGCCGAGACCGAGTGCGGTGCCGACGACGTCGCCGGCGTCGTTGATGGCGAGGGCCCGGGCCGACCGGCGGCCCGGCGGCACGGGAAGAGCGGTGAACCGGCCGTCCCGGTAGATGACCGCGTCTCGTTCGAAGCTGTCCGCGAGGGTCGCGCCGACCGCAGTGCCCGCGGAATTGATGTCGTGCAGATCGACCTGCAGGCCGGAAACGCGTCCGAGGTCTTCGGCGACGCCGTTGTGCCACCGGATCCCGCCGCCCGTTGAGCCGCCCCCCGCGACCCAGCCGCCGTTCGCGGCGGCCGTGACGTATCCCCAGGCCAACCCGGCAGGCGGTGGCAGCGTGGCCTGCGTCCACGTGCATGCGGCGGCATCACGCGCCTCGGCGACGCCCGGCGTGATCAAAAGCGTCAGCACCAGGGCGGCTGTGGCGGCAAGGGCTGCCCTCTTCATGCGTCTCATGGTTCCCTCTCGGTTCGCAATTCGGCCGGAACACGCCTTGCCACGTCATTCGGTTGAGCCCATCCGCCGTGCTGTCCGGCCAGCACTGCTCCGATGGGCAGGTGGTCCAGGCGCTCAAGTGGACAGGCAGCAATTCCGCCGAAGTCACCACCTTCGCCGGCCACTGCGGCTTCACCGCCGTGGACAACGGCGACGGCACCATCACCACTTCCGGCGCCTGCCGCACCGGCACCGATCTCCCCGCCGGAACCTGGCTCAACCCGCTGCGCGCGACAGCGTCGACCGAGGCCGAACTCGCCGAGTACTTCCAGGAAGTTGGTCGGGCTCCGAGGTGCGAGCCTCTGCAAGGTGCTGCGACCTCCGACAAGGCCGACCGATGCACGGCACGAGTCCCGCCGAACGCGCCTTCAGATCAGGCGTACCGCCCGATGGTGGTCAGGCACCCTGCGGGCGGAAGTGCGCCCGCAGGGTGTGCCCGTGTTCAGTAGTGCAGCGTAGCGGTGTAGGCCGGTGCGCTCGTCGAGTCGCAGCGGGCGATCACCGTGGCGTCGAGGTGCGTCGGCTCACCAGCAGCATCGAAACTGATGTTGCGAACGGTGAACTCGCCATAGGTCGTCCCGCAGCCGCGGCCTTCCCCCTCGACCCTCAGTCCGGGGGCGGTCGCGGTGGCCCCGGGGTAGCTGGTTGCCCCGGTGTAGTGGCCGGTGTGCAGCCGCTGCCCGCTGGGCGGGCTCAGGTAGACCACCCAATACGTGCCGGCGTACGGCCCGCCGTGGCGGGGTTCGAGCACGTTGAAGCGAACGGCCGTGTTGCCCCAGTAGTTTTCCAGCACGAAATCCGCGGTCGCAGGGCTGTAGTGCTCAGCGTTTCCCTGACCGAGGTAGTCGCCGACCTCGCTGGTGTAGCTGTACGTCGGCGAACCGGTCGCAGCCGATGCCGGCGCCGCCGCGGGCAGCAGCACGGTGGTTGCGGTCGCTACGAGCGCAGCCGCGCCGGCAAGTCTTCGGTGCGAGCGGCGGTAGGTGAAATTCACGGGGTTCCCTCCAGGTGACGTCCGATCGAAGCTGATCACACGCCTCTGTCCGTACCCGGTTTTCCTGGGTGCCAACCACATTACGAGCACAGAGGGTGTCCTTGTCGCTCGCCGGCATCGTCCTCGAACTGCCGTACGAGGGGCAGAACGTCGGCGAGCGCACCAAGTGCGGCTGGGTCGGCAGAACTGGATGGCCCCCTCGAACGCCCCAGCCGGCGACCCCGCCACCAGGTCGGCGTGCACCAGCGCAGCGGTGGCGTGCCGGATCGCAGCTGCGGCCGCGTCGCACATCGATCCAGGGACCGGCAGGCGGCGCTGCCTGGATCGGCTCCGGATCCGGTGCAGCCGGCGGTGCCGGTCACCCATCCTGTGCCTCCGAACTCCGGCGAGAATGCCGTAGCCACGAGAATGCCGTAGCCATCGGTTCCACAGCGATGGGTGCGGAGTTCCGGCACACCGTCTTTCCTCGGTGCTGCCGGGGTGGCGTTTCCGGATCAGGGCCACGTGGCCGCGCGTCCGTGCTCGGCACGGACCTGCTTGCCGGTGCCGCGCGGGAACCCGTGCTTCACCAGGCGGACTTCGGCGAGCTCGTCGGCGCTGGTCATGGTGAAGAACAGGCTCAGCACCAGGCTCAGGACGAGCGCGGCCAGCACCGCGGGGACCGGTAACGGCGTCACGGTCACCAGCAAGACGAACGCGGCGGCCAGCCACGGCAGCGACTCGAAACACACGCGGACCGCGAAACGCAGAAGCCAGGTGCTCGCGGTCGCGTCGTGGAGGACCCACTCGCGGTAGCGCTCCGGCAGCCGGGCACCGTAGACGTAGCGAATCCACCGCCAAGGACCAGGTCGGTGCATCTCCATCCTCGCTGGGTACCCGCCGGTGGGGACCGGAACCGCGGAGACGTCGGAGGTGGGCGAAGGTGTGGCTCGCGATCGGCCGGGCGCTGGCGATGGCCGGCTCGATGCTGTGGGAGATCCTGTGGGCCCTGATCCTCGGGTTCGCGTTGTCCGCGGTCGTGCAGGCGGTGGTGCGCAAGTCGACCGTGGTGCGGCTGCTCGGCGACGACCGGCCTCGCACGTTGGCCGTGGCATCCGGCCTCGGCGCGGCCTCGTCGTCGTGTTCCTACGCCGCGGTCGCGCTGGCCCGGTCGCTGTTCCGCAAAGGCGCGCACTTCACGGCGGCGATGGCGTTCGAGATCGGCTCGACCAACCTGGTCGTCGAGCTCGGTGTCATCCTCGCGCTGCTGCTGGGCTGGCAGTTCACCGCCGCGGAATTCGTCGGCGGGCCGATCATGATCGTCGTGCTGGCCGTGCTGTTCCGCCTGTTCGTCCGCGGCCGGCTGCTCGACGCGGCCCGGCGGCAGGCCGAACGGGGCGTGGCCGGGTCGATGGAAGGTCACGCCGCGATGGACATGTCCGTCCGCCGGGAGGGCTCCTTCGCGACACGGCTGCTCTCCGGAGACGGGTTCACCGCAGTCGCGCACGTGTTCGTCATGGAGTGGGCGGCCATCCTGCGGGACGTCCTCATCGGGCTGCTGATCGCGGGCGCGGTCGGTGCCTGGGTGCCCGACTCGTGGTGGCACGCCTTGTTCTTCACCGGCGATCCGGTGCTGTCCGCGGTGTGGGGGCCGCTCATCGGGCCCGTCGTGGCGATCCTGTCGTTCGTTTGCTCGGTCGGCAACGTCCCACTGGCGGCGGTGCTGTGGAACGGCGGGATCAGCTTCGGCGGCGTCATCGCGTTCCTCTTCGCGGACCTGCTGATCTTGCCGATCCTGAACATCTACCGGAAGTACTACGGCGTGAGGATGGCGCTCGTGCTGCTCGGCACCTTCTACGCCGCGATGGTGGCCGCCGGCTATCTGGTCGAGCTGCTCTTCGGGGTCGCCGGGCTGATCCCCCGAGAACGGGACGCCGCGGTGCTGGAGAGCGGGATCTCCTGGAACTACACGACGTGGCTCGACATCGCGTTCCTCGTGCTCGCCGCAGTTCTGGTCGTCCGGTTCGTCCGCACCGGCGGCGTGCCCATGCTGCGGATGATGAACGGGACACCCGACGAGCCGGCCCGCGAGCGACGGTGACGAACAGCGTGCCGGGGCCGAAACCCTGCGCCGGCGCCCGTCCACGCCCTCGGCAGGCTGGGCAGCCAACGGTCACTCCCATCGGAGGAATTCCGACTCGGGTAACCGGACCCGTCCGGACCAACCGGGTGTCCGGGTTTCCCGGACCCGCCGTCCGGGGTACGAGAGCGGCATGGCCGACATCACCAGCCTCATCCTCGACGACCACGACTGGTTCCGGCGCCAGTTCGCCCGGCTCGACGACCTCACCGACGCTGCCGACCTGGCCGAGGTCTGGCAGCCCCTGGCCGACCTGCTCGACGTGCACGCCCGCGCCGAGGAGGAGATCTTCTACCCCCACCTGCTGCGCCGCGGCGAAGACGCCGAGGACGAGACGCTCGACGCCATCGGCGACCACAACGACATCCGCGACGGCGTGCACGAGGCCGCTCTGCACCCCATCGGCAGCACCGCGTGGCAGGCCGCGGTGAACAAGGCCCGCTTCGCCAACAGCGAGCACATGGCCGAGGAAGAGGACGAAGGGCTCGCCGACTTCCGCCGGCACGCCGACCCCGGCCTGCGTGAAGAGCTCGGCCGCCGGTTCCTCGAGTTCAAGCGGCAGCACGAAGGCGCACGCGACCTCGACGTCAGCGACCTCGATCCCCAGGAGTACGTCGAGGAGAAGCTCGGCGACCGTCCCGCCGACGCTTCGCTCGGCATCGGCAGCCTCAAGGAACAGGACTGACATGAACCACCTGATGCGCAACCTGGCCCCGATCACCGACGCGGGCTGGGCGGAGGTCGACGCCGAGGCCAAGGAACGCCTGCAGACCCACCTCGCCGCTCGCCGCCTGGTCGACGTGGCCGGCCCGCACGGCTGGCGCCACTCCGCCACCGATCTCGGCCGCACCGCGACGCTCGCCTCGGCGACCCTGGCCGACATCGGTGAGGGCGCGGTGGTCCGGCAACGCCGCGTCCTGCCGCTCGCCGAGGTGCGCGTGCCGTTCACGGTGTCGCGCGAAGAGCTGGACGACGCCGAGCGCGGTGCCGACGACCTGGAGTTCGACGACCTCGACCGGGCGGCGAAGCAGATCGCGATGATCGAAAACCGCGCCGTCTTCCACGGCTGGGCCGCGGCCGGCATCACCGGCATCACCGAAACGTGCCCGTACGACACGCCATCGCTGGGCGACGACCCCGACGCCTACCCCGGCGTCGTCGCTCGCGCGGTCGACACGCTGCGCCAAGCCGGCATCAAAGGCCCGTACGGGCTCGCGATCGCCCCGGAGGGCTACACCCGCATCGTGGAGAGCACCGAACACGGCGGTCACCTGCTGTTCGACCACCTCCGGCGCGTGCTGGGCGGCGGGAAGGTGGTCCGCGCGCCCGGGCTGGACGGCGCGCTGATCGTCAGCCTCGACGGCGGTGACTTCTCCCTCGAGCTCGGCCAGGACCTCGCGGTCGGCTACAGCCACCACGACGCCGAGAACGTGACGCTGTACCTGGAAGAAAGTTTCAGCTTCCGGGTCGTCGAGCCCGACGCCGCCGTCACCCTGACCAGCTGACCTGCCGTTTGCCGGTGCCCGGACGGGGTACCAGCCCCGGGGGCAGCAGCCGCACCCGAACTCGAGGAGCCTCCGTGGCCATCGCGACCACCAACCCCGCGACCGGGGAAACCTTGCGCACCTTCGACGAGCTCACCGGCGACGAAATCGACCGCAAGATCGCGCGGGCGGTGACCGCGTTCCACGAACACCGCCGCACATCGTTCGCCGAACGGGCCGAACGGATGCGGCGCGCCGCGGACATCCTCGAAGCCGAGACCGACGACCTCGCGCGCCTGGCGACCCTGGAAATGGGCAAGACCCTCGCGTCGGCGAAAGCCGAGGTCGCCAAGTGCGCCAAGGGCTGCCGCTGGTACGCCGAGCACACCGAAGCCCTGCTCGTCGACCAACCGCACGACGTCGGCGACACCAGCGCGAACGTCTTCACCCGCTACGAACCACTCGGCCCGGTGCTCGCGGTCATGCCGTGGAACTTCCCCTACTGGCAGGTGTTCCGGTTCGCCTGCCCCGCCCTGATGGCCGGCAACGTCGGCCTGCTCAAACACGCCTCCAACGTGCCCCAGGTGGCGCTGGCCATCGAAGACGTCTTGCGGCGCGCCGGATTCGCCGAAGGCGTCTTCCAGACCCTGCTCGTCGGCTCCGGCAAGATCGAATCGATCATCGACGACGACCGCGTCCGCGCCGTCACCCTCACCGGCAGCGAACCCGCCGGCCGGCAGGTCGGCGCCCGCGCCGGGCAGAACGTCAAGCCCAGCGTGCTGGAACTGGGCGGCAGCGACGCCTTCATCGTCATGCCCTCGGCCGACCTGGCCGAGGCGGTCGACAACGCCGTCGCGTCGCGGATGCTCAACAACGCGCAGTCGTGCATCAACGCCAAGCGCTTCATCGTCCACGAGCGGGTCGCCGAGGAGTTCACCCGCCGCCTCGTGGCCAAGATGGAGGGACTGCGCATCGGCGACCCGATGGACGACGACACCGACCTCGGCCCGCTGTCCTCCCCCGACGCCGTCGAAACCCTGGCCAAGCAAGTCTCCGACACCGTCGCCGCGGGCGCCCGCCTGCGAACGGGCGGCCACCCGATCGACCGCCCCGGCAACTACTTCGAACCCACCGTGCTGACCGGCATCCCCGACGGGTCCCCCGGCCACCGCGAAGAGTTCTTCGGCCCCGTCGCCCTGGTCTGGACGGCCCGCGATGCCGACGACGCCATCCGCATCGCCAACGACTCGTCGTTCGGCCTCGGCGGCAGCGCCTGGACCCGGGACGAGGCCGAACAGCAGCGGTTCGTCACCGAGGTCGAAACCGGGATGATCTACATCAACAAGTTTACGGAATCGACCCCGGAGGTCCCCTTCGGCGGGATCAAGAACTCCGGGTACGGCCGCGAGCTGGCCGGGTTCGGGCCGCGTGCCTTCGTCAACGCCAAGACCGTGTGGATCGCCTGAGCCGGCACCCCGGGCGCGACCGGCACCACGCCGAGGCCGCGACCGGCGCGGTCCGCTTTCGGACGTCACCCGCCGGCCGAGGAGGACAACGTGGACGGCATCGAGTCGTTCGGCCTGACGCTGCTGATCGCGGCACTGGTGGTTTCGGTGGCCCTGCTGTCCAACCGGATCAGCGCCGCCCTCAAGGTGCCCGCACCCGCGTTCTTCCTCGTCGCCGCGGCCGCGGCGTCGGACCTGGTGCCGTCCCTGCGGGAAGTGTCGCTCGGCGTGGTGGAGAACGTCGTCACCGTCGCCTTGGTGGTGATCCTCTTCGACGGCGGCATGACCATCGGTGTCCGCAAACTGCGGTCGGTCCTCGGCTCGGTGCTCTCCACCGGCGTGTTCGGCACGTTCCTCACCGCCGGTGCGCTCGCCCTCGCCGCCCACCTGCTGTTCGGCCTGCCGTGGCTGCTGGCCCTGCTGCTCGGCGCCGCCCTCGCGCCCACCGACCCGGCCGTCGTGTTCTCCGTGCTCGGCAACCGCGAGATCACCGGCCGGGCGGGCACGGTGATCCAGGGCGAGTCCGGGGCGAACGACCCGGTGGGCATCGCCCTGCTGCTGAGCCTGGCCGGCATCGCCGCCGGCACCGGGTTCGGCGACGCCACCCTCGGTGTGCTGGGCCAGTTCGCGCTCGAAATGGGCATCGGCGCGGCCGTCGGCCTGGTGGGTGGCTGGTTGCTGGTGCAGCTGGTCCGCCGGGTCGAGATGCCGGCCGAGGGGCTCTACCCACTACGCACCCTCGCGGTGTCCTTCGTGCTCTACGGCGCGGCCACCGTCGCCCATGGCTCCGGCTTCCTCGCGGTGTTCATCGCGGGTGTGCTCGTCGGCGACGCCGCGGCCCCGTTCAAGCGCGAGATCGAACGGTTCCACTCCTCGCTGGCCAGCCTCGCCGAGATCACCACGTTCGTGGTCCTCGGTCTCACCGTCTCGCTGTCCGCACTGGTCACCACCGACGCGTGGTGGATCGGGCTGGCGCTCGCCGTGCTGCTCACCTTCGTGGTCCGGCCGCTCGTGGTCGCACCGCTGCTGGCGGCCGCCCGCATGTCCCGCGGCGAAAGGGCGTTCGTCATGTGGTCCGGGCTCAAGGGCGCCGTCCCGATCCTCCTCGGCACGTACATCCTCGCCTCCGACCAGGGTCAGGACGTCCTGGCCTACGAGATCATCTTCGTCGTCGTGCTCTTCTCGGTCGTCGTCCAGGGTGGCCTGCTGCCCGTGGTCGCCGCCCGGTGCGGGATCACCATGCGCGAGCTCCCGCCGCGGCCCTGGGCCCTGGGGATCCGCACCGACCGGGAACCGGAAGGAGCCCGGCGGTTCCGGATCACCGCGGGGGCACCGGCGGCCGGGCGCACCGTCGAAGAGCTCCACCTTGGTGACGACCTCTGGATCAGCCTGGTCGTCCGCAAGGGCAGGCAGCTGCGGGTCCGAGCCGACCTGACCCTCGGCGAGGACGACGAAGTGCTGGTACTGACCGACCCGGACGCCGAAACGGACCCCGCAGCGCTCTTCACCGGACGCGCAAGCCGCCGCGGAGTGGCAGGTGAGGGATCCGAATCCCCCGAAGGCTGCGCCGGCTGATTTCAGTCAGATTCCCTTGGCCACTGGGGTAACCCGCCTTCCTCCGCGAGCAGGATGTCCACGACACGGACAAGGATTTCCCGGGGTTCGGGTCGGCGACCTCCAAAGAGCCGCGGCCCAAGCGCACGGAGAAGTGCTCGCCCGCACCTGACCGCGAACCCGGTGGGGCATTGGCGGGCGATCGCTGCCGGCACGCCCCCGGTGACCCGCCGTCAGCGCCGGTTGCCTCGACCAGCCTTGCCACGCGGTGTTTTCGCTGACCGAAAAGGGCCAAGCCGACTTGTAGCGGCCGTTCTGGTAGCTGCGCTCGAGGATGTCGGCCAGTTCGTGGTGGTCTTTCCCACGGCAAGGCCGTAGTGGGCGTCGGCGAACGCCGGGCCTGCGATCTCGGCTTTGCCGCCAAGGCCGAGTAGGTAGCCGAATTCCCTAAATCTTCGTCAAGCGCCGGTACGGTTCGAAGCCCGCGGCGTTACCGTCGGAAAAGATGAAGGGGGTCGGCATGGGGTGGATCGTCGCGGGAATCGTGCTCGTGGCCGTGCTGGCGGTGGCGTTGGTCGTCGACCTACGGGATCGCGGTCGCGGGGGCAAGCGGATCGCCGGTGGGCTGCGCCAAGCCCGCCAGGACGACGTCGTGCGGAACCCGCAGGTCGGCGACCAGGGCAACTACCTGGGCCTGTGATCGAGCCAGGGTGAGCGCCGGCGTGCGAGCCACCGCAGCCGACGTCTCACCGGCCGGCTTGACTGACGGGATCCCCTCGTCCAGTGCTACGGGCAACCGATGTAGCCGATCGACGAAGCCTGATCGTTCCATTCGGGCGTGAAGTTTCCGAAGCGCCCGACAGGCTCACTTCGAGTTAGTCGACGGAATGTAACCGAGGCCGTCACTGATTCGTGGCCCGATCCTCCCCGGATGGCGCTAGCCGCGCATTTCCCTCCCGCCAATCAGCGGGTGCAGGAAACCCGAAAAGGCGCGGCAGCCGGGCTACCCCCGGCAGGCTTGCGGGAGCGGTGGCTCGCTGCCGGTGCCTGCCCCGTCCAGCGAGAGCCCTTCTCGCAAACCCGTCCGGAATGCCGCTGAAGCAGGTCGCAAGACCGTTCGGTTCGGGCCGCACGGCGTGGCGCCGACATCGAGCACCCGGCTCGCTCGGCCGCCGTCGCGAACCTGTATCAGCTACCGAGCTTCGGTGCTTGCCGCAACGTTGGGGCTTCTGGCCGCGAATGCCGAGCCCGCGCTGCTCGACGGCGTCGAAGGGCACCTGACTACTTCCCGCCAAAGCGCCGGCCAGGTCGCAGGAGTGTGTGGCACCTGCAATGAAGGTGGTGTTGCCGCCGATTTTCGTCTGCCAGTGCCGTTCAGTGTCCGGTGGAGTAGATGTTGATGAGGTTGCCGTCGGGGTCGCGCAAGAGCATCGACCGGTTTCCCCACGGCTGGTTGGTGGGTTCCTGGACCCAGGCGGTGACCTGGTCGTCCAGGCGGGCGCGTTCGGCGTCGACGTCGTCGACCTCGAATTCGATGATGGCGGACCGGTTGGCGGCGGCCACGGCGGCGTTGTTGTTGAAACGCTTGACCGCCGCACTGTTGGCTAGCGCGATGATGCTGCCTTCGGTGTGCAGTTCGGCGTAGTCGCCGGGCCCGAAGGGGGTCACCGGCTCGGTGTTCGTGAGCGTGGAGTAGAAAGCGGTCAGAGCGGGCAGGTCATCGGTGACGAGGCGTACTGAGGCGAGCTTCACGGCGTTCTCCTGGCTGCTTCCGGCGAGCCGGACTGTCCGGCTCCACGAAACAGTACGGTACAGTACCGTACTGTTTCTCGAAGGAGAAGAACGGAGCTCACACCGTGGCTCGATCCGGGGACTTCGTCGACGTCCGAGTCCAGCGGTCCAAGACGGCGGTGCTCGCCCAGACGTACGAGTTGCTTTCAGCGGGCGGCATCGGCGGTGTCAGCATCGACGAGGTGTCGCGACGCTCGGGCGTGTCCAAGACCACGATCTACCGGCACTGGCCGTCGCGGGCCGCACTGCTGGTCGAGGCGTGCTCGACGATCGGGTCGGCGCCTCCGGTGCCCGACACGGGCAGCTTCGGCGGGGATCTCGTCGCCTTGACCGAGACGTTGGCCGAGCAGCTGCGGAGCGCCCGCTGGGCGGCGGTCTTGCCCTCCATCGTGGACGCGGCCGAGCGCGAGCCCGAGCTGGCCGGGCTCCATGCGGATCTGCACGCCCGGTTGATGGCTCCGTTCGGTGTGGTGACCGAACGCGCGCGAGCTCGCGGTGAGCTGGCCGAGGATCGCGGGCCGTCCGACGTCACCGCCGCCGTCGCCGGTCCGCTGTTCTACCGTCGCTGGTTCTCCCGCGAGCCGCTCGACGCCGCGTTTGTCGCGCACGTGGTCGAGGACGCCCTCGGCCATCTCGGCGTCTGAACCCGTTCGTCCTGATGGGCGGCCGCCGTGGCGGGTCTCGGCCGCTCCGATCGCGGCGAGCGTCAGCCGCGACTCGCTCCGCCCCGCGGCTCGAAGTGCCCCAGGTGACACAAGTTCTCCCAGGTTTGTCGCGCGGTGGCGGATTCCCACGCATCAGTTGACGAGGCAGGGAGACAAGACGGATCGGCGCGTCCGGATCAGTTCCTTCCGGTCGCGGAGTTGTGCCGCTGCCGCAGGTCGCGCTTGAGGATCTTGCTGGTGGCGGTCATCGGGAGCTCGTCGACGACCTCGACCAGCCGGGGGTACTTGTACGCGGCCATCGCGTTCTTGCTCCACGCGACAAGCTCCTCGGGGGTGGCCGAGGCCCCGGCGGTGAGTGAGATCTCGGGGTGGGTCAGCAGGACCTCTTCGATTCGCGGGGATAGACGTTGAACCCGCCGCGGATGATGAGACCCTTGGCGCGGTCGACGATGTGGTACCACCCGTCTTCGAGCCGGAGGAAACCGCCGCCACGCAGTTCGTCTACTCGATGGGCATCCTGCTGACCGACCCCGGCAAGGTCCCGAACCTCTCGCTCCCCGAAGGCGGCAACCAGACGCTGACCGACATCCTGAGCAAGGACCTCGGCGAGCGGATCAGGCTCAACTCGCCGGTGACGTCCCTGACCCGGACCGCAGACGGCGTGGTCGTGGAGTACGACGGCCCGGACGGACCCGCGCGCTTGAACGCCCGGCGCGCCATCGTCGCGGTGCCCGCCGAAATCGCGTCGAGGATCATCCGCGACCTGCCGCGGGAGTACCGTCAAGCGTTCGCCGACATCCGCTACGGCCGGTACGTCGTGGTGGGCTTATTCACCGATGAAGAGGGTCCGCAGCGCTGGGACGACTACTTGGCCGTGTCGACGCCGGAGCTGTCGTTCCAGGCGGTGTTCAACAACGCGGCCGCTTTGCGTCGCGGGAACACGCGCAACCGCGGCGGCGCTCTGGCGTGCTTCGCGGGTGGGGCCGAGGCCGACAACCTGTTCGAGCTCGGCGACGAGGAAATCGTCGCCCGCTTCACCGCGGACCTCCTGAAGCTCTATCCCGAGCTGAAGGGGAAGCTGAGCGAAGGCATCCTGCGCCGGCACCCGCGGGTCGTACCGTTCTGGGCGCCCGGCGGACGGGCCTCGCTGGCGACCCTGCGCGAGAACCTCGGCCCCGTCCACCTGGCCGGCGACTACCAGCTCGACGTGCCCTCACTGGCCGACGCGGCCAACTCGGGTCAGCAGGTCGCGGAAAAGGTGCTGACGAGCCTGACGCTCGGCTAGTACCCCGCCGCCGCCGGATTCGCGGCACGTCCCGGCCGGAAGGACGATGACCAGGCGAAATACAAGCTGCTCTGGACCCTGGAGTTGGTCTTCGGCGTTGCCTGGCTGGTCGTGCTGCTCCGCATGGGGGCGGCGGTCGGGCTCCTGCTCGTCTGGGACGCGTTCGCGGTCGCCTACATGATCACCGGCTGGCTGGCGGCCGCTGTCAGCACCCACCGCAGCATCTGAAGCACAGATTCCGTTGCCCGTTTCGCATTTTCCGGCTACGCATCAGGCGATGGTCAACGCGACGCGCCCCCATGGAAGACGCCGGCCGCGTTGCTGGAACGCCTTACCCGCTTCTCGGCGCGAGACGCTCGACTTCCCGTGCTCGGCGACGATCGGGGACCAATTCCGCGACAGGTCGTCTGGGTGAGGACATCCGTTACTCCCGCTGGTTGCGGCGGATCTACTTGCAGGCTGCAGTCTGGCCGGCCCCATAAGCGGCCTGGGCCTTCGTGAAGCCGTCACCCGCCGACGATGACAGCTGCTGCTTCAACCCCGAGCAAGAGAACGACGTGAAGCTCAAGTAGTTCTCCGCCGACTTGACCGCCTGCGCGTTCCAGTCCACCGACAGGCTGTCGACGGCCTGGGTCGCCACATCCTTCGGGAACCCGTCGCCGGCCGACGAGGACAGCTGCCGGATCAGGCCGTTGCGCGAGAACGCGGTGAAGCTCAGGTAGTTCTGGGCGGAGGCGCGGGCCTGCTCGACCTGCGGCGGGAACTTGGGTGCTTCGCTCGTGGTGGGTGCCGGCGGCTCGACCGGAGCAGTGGCCGAGGCGGCGGCGTCGTTCAGGCTGGGGCCGGTGGTCTGAACGTGGTCGGGCGCGGCGACCGAGCTGGTCAGGGCAGCGGCGGGCATCCCGTTGGCGGCGTCGTTGACCGCCTTGCCGAAGGCCGCGGTCCAGAGCACGCAGATGACCAGCCCGATCGCCGACAGCACGACGGCGGTGATGGCCAGCCCCTTGTTGCTCGCCTGGCCCCGGTTGGCGCGCAGCGTCCCGACGATGCCGAAGATCAGCCCGAGGATCGTCAGCGGCCACGCGACGATCCCGATGATCGGGATGAACGCGAAGATCAACCCGATCAGGCCAAGCACGAACCCGGCCGTGCCAAGGCCGTTCTTGGGCTGGTTCGCCACCGGCATCGGCACCGACGGCGGCATGGGGGCGTAAGACACGGGGCTGCCTCTTTCAGTCCAGCGGCGACGCAACGGAACGCGTCACGCTCTGTGGCATTCGTCGACATCCGCATCCCGCGTGTAACAGTGCCCGAAAGCCGCCTCCGGTCACGAAAAGGACTCAGCCGACGATGTTCACGATCATTTCCGCTGGTGACCGCAGTGAGCGACTGACTCACCGCCGTTACCTAGGGTAATAAATTGAAACTTCAAATTCACTCGTTCGGAGCAAGGGGAGACGTGGGACCCACCCTCACCTTCGGAGCTGCGGAAACGCGTGCGTCGGGAGCGCCGCGGGCTAGATGACGCGTTGAGTGCGCTCATCGGATGAACCGCTCAGAGCGCGCCGTCATGACCCAACGGCCGCGACATCCGTCCAGCGTGATCCCACCGCACCCGCCCCCGCGTTACGTGACCGCACCACCCGCCGGCACGGCCGACCTGCTGGCGCAGTGGATGAACGGTAAGAAGCCGACAACCACTACTGCCCGCCCCGACCACGGCAGTGGTTTGCGGTTCGCCTGCTACGGCCGGACCTCGACCACCCGCCATCAAGACCGCGACGGGCAAGTCCCACGGTTCGCGCTCGCCGGTTTGATCCACTGCGGCGTGTGCGACCGGCGGCTGGACACGCACTGAACCACGGACGTGCGACTTACCGCTGCCGCCACGGCCATACCAGCACCCAGCGCGCCGGTCAGCACCGGCCGAAGACGCTTTACATCCGCGAGGACTACCTCGTCGAGGCGATCTGCATCCGACTCGGAGAAGGAGGCAAGGACGGCCACGCCGCACCGGAGCTTGACCAACAACGGCACAGGCGCGTGGCCACTGCTCTGCGCGACTCAAGCAAGATCATCGTCTATGACCACGCCGGATGGCGACTGCAGGAGATCGATTCGAGCTAAGCTGCGATCGCCCCTGCAGCTGGACTCGAACACCTAGGGTTCCTCCCCTGTTTGGGAAACCGTCACGGTCACCGTCTACTCGGGCCACATTCCGACGCCCACGTCCTGGCACCAGCCGGAAGACCGACCGGCCGCGATCTACGAGGCGAATTCCTGCACGATGCGCTCGCAGAAGGCCGGCAAATCGTCGGGCGATCGGCTCGTCGTGATGTTGCCGTCGGTGACGACCGGCTCGTCGACCACCTCGGCTCCGGCGTTGCGCAGGTCGGTGCGCATGCTAGGCCACGAAGTCAGCCGGCGGCCTCGTGCCACGTCGGCCTCGACGAGGTTCCACGGGCCGTGGCAGATCGAGGCCACCGGTTTGCCCGACTGGACGAAGTCGCGGACGAACTGCACCGCGGCGGGTTCCATGCGCAGCTTGTCCGGGTTCACCGTCCCGCCTGGCAGGAGCAGCGCCTCGTAGTCGTCGACCGACACGTCGCCGACCAGCTGGTCGACCGCGAAGGTGCCGGAGTCTTCGAGGTCGTGGTCGCGCGCCCGGATCTCGCCGCCGGCGATGGAGACCACGCTGGTGCGGGCGCCGGCGTCGTCGAGCGCTTGCCGCGGCTGTTCCAGCTCGACCCGCTCCACTCCGTCGGCCGCGAGGATGGCGATCCGGCGTCCGTTCAGCTCTCCGGCCATCTCAGGCACCCGCCATCGCGGGGTGGAGGACGACCTTCGTCCAGCCGTCGTCCCGCTTGTCGAAGTGCTCGTAGGCATCCGGTGCGCGGTCGAGGGGCAGCTCGTGGCTGACGATGAACGACGGTTCGGCCTTGCCCGCGGCGATCAGGTCGCGCAGCTGCCGGTTGTACTTCTTGACCGGCGCCTGGCCCGTGCCGACGTGCTGGCCCTTGAACCAGAACATGCCGTAGTCGAAGGCGAGTTTGCCCTGCTTGGCCAGCTCGTCCTGGGCACCGGGGTCCTGGGGCACGAAGACGCCGACGTTGCCGATCTTCCCGGTGAACCGCACCGAGGCGACCAGCCGGTTCATCGTCAGGTTGGCCCGCTCCTGGCCGTCGGGCTCGTGCGCCTGGTAGCCGACGCACTCACAGCCGTTGTCCGCGCCCAGCCCCATCGTTTCGTCGAGCACGGCCTGCACCGGGTCGACCTTCGAGTCGTCGATGGCGATCGCGCCGATCGACTCGGCCAGCCGCAGCCGGTCGGAGTGCCGGTCGACCACCATCACCTTGCTCGCCCCGCGGATGGTCGCCGAGAGAGCGGCCATCAGCCCGACCGGGCCCGCGCCGTAGATGACCGTCTGGTCGCCGGGACGCACACCGGCCATTTCGGTGGCGTGGTAGCCGGTCGGGAAGATGTCGGCGAGCATCACGTAATCGGTCTGGCGCTGCTCGGCGTCCTCGCCCAGCCGCAGGCAGTTGAAGTCACCCCAGGGCACGCGCAACAGCTCGGCCTGTCCCCCGGCGTACGGTCCCATGTCGGCGAAACCGTAGGCGGCACCGGCCATCTTCGGCTCGGGCTGGGCGGTCAGGCAGTAGTTCGTCAGCTGACGTTCGCAGTTCTTGCAATGCCCGCAGGCGATGTTGAACGGCATGACGACCCAGTCGCCCACCTGAACCTTGTCGACCCCGGAGCCGACCTCGACCACCTCGCCCAGGTTCTCGTGGCCGAACCAGCGGCCGGTTTCGAAGTCGGTGCGGCCCTCGTACATGTGCAGGTCCGAGCCACAGATGTTCGCCGACGTGATCCGCACCAGGACATCGGTCGGCCGCTCGATCTTCGCGTCCGGCACGTCCTTGACGCTGACCTGCCGCGGCCCGTCGTAAACCACTGCTTTCACGGCTTCCTCCTTCTCGTGGATGACCTCTCGGGCGGCGGATTTCCTTCGGGAATCGCGATAAACCGCGGCCGCTCGAACGGGTCGGTGGGTTAGCCGGATCGCCGAGGGGTAGCCGCCTCCGATCGGACACGGAGGTGGACCATGGCGCGCTCGGTGAGCCCGACAGCGGAACGAACCAGGCAGCAGGAGGTGCAGCGGCAAGGCCGGCGGCTGGGCTGGCTGAGCTTGGGTCTGGGCCTGGCACAACTGACGGCCCCGCACACCGTGCGGCGGATCAGCGGCGTCGACGACTCGGCGACCTCGCGGGCGGTGGTGCCCGCCGTCGGCGTGCGGGAGCTGGTCCACGCGGTCGGGCTCCTGGCGAGCAGGCGGAAGGGCGTCTGGGCGTGGACCCGGGTGGCAGGTGACGCGATGGACCTGACCGCGCTCGGCATCGCCCTCGCCCACCGCGGCGGGGACCGGCGGCGGCGGCTCGCCGGAGTCACCGGCGCCATCGCCGGGATCACGGCACTGGACCTCCTGACCGCCGTCCGGGCCACCCGCGCGGAACACACCGGCCCCGCGCGGGGCACACACAAAGGAGATTCCGTGGAACTGACCGCAGCGACAACCATCCGCAAACCACGGCCGGAGGTCTTCGCGTTCTGGCGCGACCTGGAGAACCTCCCGGCGTTCATGGCGCACCTCGAGCAGGTCCGCACGACCGGCGACCGGACCAGCCACTGGACCGCCGGTGCCCCGTTCGGCCAGGACGTCGAATGGGACGCGGAAATCACCGAAGAGACGCCGGGCGAGCGGATCGCGTGGCGCTCGACCGGGAAAGCCGCCGTGCCCAACGCCGGCACCGTCTGGTTCACTCCCGCTCCCGACGGGGAGAGCACCGAGGTCAACGTCGTCCTGGCCTACGAGATCCCCGGCGGCGCGCTCGGCAAGGCGGTCGCCAAGTACTACGGCGAAGAACCGCACCAGCAGCTCGACGACGACCTGCGCCGGCTCAAGCAGGTCCTCGAAACCGGCGAAGTCGTCCGGTCCGACGGCGCCCCGTGGGGCAAACGGGCGCGCAAGGAATTCCCCCAGCGTCCGGCACAACCGCTGTCGGACGCCGAACTGGAGAAGGGAGCGGACGCATGAGGGCCAACACCTGGGCGGGCCGCAACAAGGTCGAGGTCCGCGACGTCCCGGACCCGAAGATCCTCAACCACCGCGACGCCATCGTCCGGATCACCTCCACCGCCATCTGCGGCTCGGACCTGCACCTGGTCGACGGGTACATCCCCACCATGCAGGACGGCGACGTCCTCGGCCACGAGTTCATGGGCGAGGTCGTCGAGGTCGGATCGGCCGTCGACTCGGGCAAACTGCGGGTCGGGGACCGGGTCGTCGTGCCGTTCCCGATCGCCTGCGGGGCATGCGCCGCCTGCGCCGCCAAGCTGTACTCCTGTTGCGAGAACACCAACCCCAACGCCGGGATCGCGGAGAAGATGTTCGGCCACCCGGTCGCCGGGATCTTCGGCTACTCGCACCTGACCGGCGGTTTCGCGGGCGGCCAGGCGCAGTACGCACGCGTGCCGTTCGCCGACGTCGGCCCGATCAAGATCGAGTCGGACCTGACCGATGAGCAGGTGCTGTTCCTCTCCGACATCCTGCCGACCGGCTACATGGGCGCCGAGATGTGCGACATCCGCTCCAGCGACGTGGTCGCGGTCTGGGGCGCCGGCCCGGTCGGCCAGTTCGCCATGGACAGCGCGCGGCTCTTGGGCGCCGCCAAGGTCATCGCCATCGACAAGGAGCCCTACCGGCTGCAGCTGGCGGAGCAGGCAGGCCACATCCCCGTCAACTTCGAGGAGGTCGACGTCCGGTCCCGGCTGCTGGAGCTGACCGGTGGCCGCGGCCCCGACAAGTGCATCGACGCGGTCGGTCTGGAAGCCAGCCACGGCAGCGCGCACGTCGCCGCCTACGACCGGGTCAAGCAGGCCGTGCGCTCGGAGACCGAACGCCCGCACGCGCTGCGCCAAGCGATCATGTCCTGCCGCAGCGGCGGCGTCGTTTCGGTGATCGGCGTGTACGGCGGCCTGCTCGACAAGTTTCCCGCCGGTGCGTGGATGAACCGGTCACTGACCTTGCGGACCGGGCAGTGCCACGTGCAGCGCTACATGGAGCCGCTGTTGCGGCGCATCGAACGCGGCGAACTCGATCCGACCCGGATCATCACCCACACCCTGCCGCTGGAGGAAGCCGACCGCGGCTTCGAGCTGTTCAAGAACAAGAAGGACCACTGCGAGAAGGTCGTCCTCAAGCCCTGACGAGCAAGCCGCATCCGGCCATCGGCGCGCCCGGTGGCCGGATGCGGTGGTCACTCAGTCGGCATCGTCGGCTTCGTCGGCGTGCTCGCGGTTGCGCTGTTGCCGTTCCTGCTCACGCCGGCTGTAGGTCGCCCGGCGGACGCGTTCCTCGTCTTCGAGGTTCGAGCCCATCGCCCCGGCGACGATGCCCACGGAAGTCGCCAGCCACACCAGCTTCAGGTACGACGCCGGCCCGGCCGGATGGCCGAGAGTCTGCCCGAAGTAGGTGCCTTCGATCAGCACGATCGACGCCAGCAGCGCCAGCACGAAGAGGATGGCGTACATGCAGGCGACGCCGATCGACAACGTCAGCGCGGTCGAAGCGTTGTACAACACCGCTTTCCGCCGGTCGAGGTGCCCGGACGGCGAGTCCCACAGGTGGTTGTGCACCATCAGCCAGCCCGCCATGAGCGCGATCGCCAGCAGCGTGATCCCGGCCAGCCGCAGCGTGGGCAGGGCCTCCGCGAGCTTCCAGAACGAGGTCGTGATGATGCCGTAGGCGGCGGTGGCCGCCGCGGCCGCGGTCGCTCCGGCGAGGTTGGGCACCAGCCGCCACGGCCGGTTGTCCCGGATCATCCCGGCGAGCAGCCGCACCCGTCCGCGCACCCCGACCAGGGCCAGGTGCTCGTCGGCGGACCCGCGGCCGTGAATGTGCCGCGTCGGCGCCACCAGCTCCCGCAGCCGGTCGAGGAGCCCTTGCGGCGGATCGGCCTCCTTCGCCGAGCGGTGGGCCACGAGGTGCCGGACCAGGTGGATGACCAGCCGGGACGCCCGGCCCCGCAGCCGAAGGGCGCCGAGCGCGGGCAGGGACACCATCGCCACGCCGTGGTCGACGTTGTAGTCCGACGCGATCGGCGCCGTGCCGGATCGCCGCGGGAGGTCGGTGATCAGTACCAGCAAGTCCCAGCCGTGTTCGGCCCGTCGCTCCTCCGCCAGGGCCAGCATGGGGATCTCACCCTCGTCGTTCAACGGGAGGGACTGCGTCTCGTGCTCGACACGCCAGGTCTTCTCTTCGCCGAGGTCACGAGCCAGGCGGCCGGGCAGGCCGTCCGCGATTCTCCGGGCGAGCTGCCCGGGCAACCCGTCATCGGTCAGCAACCCCACCACCAGGGCCTCCGGCGCACGCTGGGCGGTCATCCTCGAGCCTCTCCTCGGGTCTTCGAAGCGGAACTCTCCGGGTTCCCGGCTTGCGCACCGGCAAACGGATTCGCCTGCTCCGGTGCCCGGCCGGGAGTTTGCCCTCCGGAGCACCGGGTACGGCCCCTTCATGACCGAAAAGGACGACACGACGACCGAAAACGACCTGCGCGCCGAAGAATTCGGCCGCGCCGCGGTGGAGACGGCGCTGGACGCCGGCGACTGGTCCGGTTGGGACGACCTGCTCGACTGGCTGCGCTCCGAGGGCCCGGGCGTCCGGGAGCTGTCCCCCGGTGCGCTGCGCGGCATCCGGCAGGACGCGGAACGGGCCTGCGCAATGGGCTTCCCCTTCCCCCACGACCCGGACCACCTCTACGCCATCCTCCGCGGCCAGCACCTCGCGCGGGCACATGACTGAGTTCGTCCCCGGGCCCTCCGGCTGGACTACCTCGGCCGGCTCGGGGTGGACACCATCTGGCTGAACCCGTGCCACCCGTCGCCGCGCCGCGACGGCGGCTACGACATCAGTAGTCCATGGCATCCGGGTAGCCGCCCCGGCCGCGCTCAACCGGGTCGTCCCCCGGACCCCACGGCGGCGACGGCTTCGTCGATCCGCGCGGCCAGCCACAGATCCGGTTCGGTGACGACTCCCTCGCGGCCGGTGCACAGCCGGAACGTCACCCCGCCGTCGGCCCGCTCGACGTGGGCGTGGTCGTTCATCGCCCGCGCCTCGCGCCGGACGCGCTCGACCAGCGGCGTGATGCGTTCGGCGGGCAGCTGCACGGTGCGCTCGATCCCGTCCCGGCCCCCGGACCACCCGGTCAGGTGACGCAGGCCGCGGACCACCTCTTCGTCCGTCAGCCGCGTCGGGACCCCCGGCTGGTGGCTCGCGGCGTCGCGAGGCGACTCACCCGCGGGAGCGAGTGTCTCGACGACCGCACGCGGGAGCCGGCTGCGAAGCTCCTCGGCGAGTCCCGGGTCGGTCCGGGTGAGCGCGGTCAGAACCGCCTGGGTCAGGTAGCGGCCCCGCTCGGGCGTGGTCCGCAGCCGCCGGGCCACCGCCGCTTCGACGTCGGTGCCCGACTCCAGGTTCGCCGGCCCGGGATCGCGCACCGGCCCGGCTTCGGGACTGGGCAGCCGGTCGGCCAGCCACTCGCGGCCGGTGTCCGGCAGGCACCGGGCGAGCGTAGCGAGCACCGCGGCGAGCACGGCCCTCGCGGCATCCGGGTCGTCCAGCTCGGCGACGTCTTCGACGGCGGTCAGCCACTCTTCGTGCTGTACCACGGCAGGCTCCCTTCCCGAAGGTGCTTTCGGGGTCGCGTACCCGCCGATTCTCCTTTCACACGAAGAAGAACAGCGGAGGGCTACGCGAGGGACGCCGGGGACAGGTAGTAGGGGTTCTCCATCAGCACTCCGCACATCAGCACCTGCGGATGCGTCTTGATCAGGTCGAACACGATGTTCTCGCGGTACCGCGAGATGTCGTACATGCACTTGACCAACGGGACGATCAAGACGCCGACGATCCGCCCGAACGGATGATCGCCGGCGCCGAGCTTGCGCCGCGACCAGCCGTCCAGCATCGCGAAGAGCGCGTCGGGCGCGTACTCACCGTCTCAGAGATGGCCGCAGTCCGGCTCGGTCAGCGCGAGGTCGCCGGCGTGGGCCAGCCGTTCACGGCGTCACCCGCCCAGCGGGCCCTCGGCGAGGAACGGGACCAGGAGGCGGTCCCGCTCGGCTCTTCCCCGGTGGAAGACGCCGATGTGGTCACCCGGCGCCGGCGCGGCACCGCCGAGGGTCACCGCGTGATCGGTCCGATCCGTCCGGTTCGTCGTCACCTCCGGTCACGGTTGTCCACGCAGCACCTGCCACACCCGGGTGGCGAGGTGCAGGTTCAGCCTGCTGTCCACATCGTTGAGGTCGAGCTCCGTGATCTCCCGGATCCGGCCGAGCCGGTAGCGGAGCGTGCTCCGGTGGATCATGAGCGCGGCGGCGGTGTCGTCGTAGCTGCCGCCGCACTCGAGGTACTGCGCGAGCGTCGCGACCAGGTCGGCGTTGCGGCGTGTGTCGTAGTCGAGCAGTCTTCCGAGCCACTCGCGGACGAACTCGACGACGTCGCCGTGGTTCTGCCCGGTATCGAGGATGCGGTAGATCCCCAGCTGTTCGAAGCTCGTGACCCCGTTCGGGGTGTTCGAGGTGCGCCGGATCTGGACCGCCCGCACCGCTTCCCCGTAGGACTTGGGCAACCGCCCCGGCGTGTCGCAGCGGCTGCCGACGCCGATCGCCCCGTCGGCACCGAGGCTCTCCGACAGCGAGGCGTACAGCTCCGCGCTGTCCAGCAGCCCGGCGACGAGCAGCACGACCGCGCCCGAGTGGCGCGACACGAGCGAGGCGAGCCCGAGCGCCGTCACGGCGCGTCCGGTGGCCTCGGCGACCACGTCCTCGGCGAAGTCGCCGGACCACTGCAGCACGACCACGTGGTGCGGGCGGCGGAGATCGTGCCCGATCGCCTCGGCACGCGCGTATGCGCTCCCGTCGTCGGTGCCGGCGACGAGGTCGTCAACGAGGTCGCGGCGCAGGCGCAGCTCGACCTCGGCCAGGCTGCGCTGGTGCGAGAGTTCCAGCGCCAGCACGGTCGAGCCGTACTGGAGGGCGAACACCTCGTCCGTGCCGGCGGTTCGGCCGGGGTCGATCAGGGAGAGCACGCCGAGCACCTCGTGCCGCGGCTTCACCAAGGAGACGAGCCGGTTCTTCACGCGGACCGGTTCGGGTCGGGTCGCGGCGCGCCGGAGCAGCTCCTCCCGCCGGTGCACGCCGACCTTGGGGTACGGGTCCGGCCGGCCGGGTCCGCCCCACGCGCGCAGGTTGCCGAACCGATCCTCGATCGCTACCGGCAGCGCGGTCAGCTGGTGCAGCGCGTGCGCGATGCCCGGCTCGCCGGCCCCGGAAGCAGAGATCGTGGACAGCACGTCGTGCACCTGCGTCTGCTGCTTGAGCCGCTCCAGCGACGTGGACAGCCGTTCGTTGAGCTCCCGCAGTGCCACCGACTGCCGCCGCTCGCGCTTGATCAGTGCGGAGTTGGCCAGCGCCGCGGCGGTCTGCTGGCAGAGGGAGTCGAGCAGGAAGACTTCGTCACGGGAGGGGGGCTGCTCGGCCCGGACCACGAGGTAGCCCGTCAGGCCGCCGAGCCCGCGCAGCGCGTGGCACCAGCGCCAGTAGCCGTCGGCCAGCTCGATCCGCCCGCTCTGCCCGCCGAGCTTGCCGACTTCCGCGCCGAGGCCGGGAGGAGCCTCCGCATCGTTCTGCTGAATGGTCGCACCGTCCTCGTCGACGAGGTATGTCGCATCGGTTATGCAACCACTCAGCGACGACACCGAGGACGCGGCGAGCCGCATTATGTCCGCCGCTTCGCGTCCGTCGAACATCATCATCGAAATCGCGAAGAGGCCGTAGAGATCCGACAGCTGGGCACGCCACCAGCTGTCCGTTTTCGTTTCCCGGCCTCGCGAGACGGCATCGCCCTCGGGCGTCATTTCCGGCCTCCCCGACATCGACCTGGTGTTTCGCACCCTACGCCGCCGGTACCTGTTCTGCTGGGCCGATGGGGCTCCCGGAAATTCGGCCTGCGGGGCGCACGCGGGCGGTGGGCACCTTTTGCCACCGTTGACCACATCGGACAGGCGCACCCCTCACCAGGTGCCGGGCGTGAGGTGCGGGAAAGCCTGCCCGCCGGGCAAACCAACGCAAAATCGGTGCGGATCGGACGCTCCCGGTAGGACGATCCGTCCCGGATTGGGACTAGGCCATGACCTTGCTGCGTTTCGATCCCTTCCGTGATTGGGAACGCTTGAGCGAACAGGTATTGAGCGGGCGCACGGCGCCCCGTGCGATGCCGATGGAAGCGTTCCGCCGCGGTGACGAATTCTTTGTCGCGCTCGACCTGCCGGGCATCGACCCGGGCGACGTCGACGTGTCCGTCGAACGCAATGTCGTCACGGTGCGGGCGACCCGCCGGCCGGCCCGCGACGAGGACGCCGAGCTGATCATCGACGAGCGGCCGCAGGGTGACTTCAGCCGCCAGCTGTTCCTCGGGGACAACCTGGACACCTCCCGGCTGGCGGCCGACTTCGAGCGCGGCGTGCTGACGCTGCGGATCCCGGTGGCCGAGTCGAGCAAGCCTCGCCGGGTCGAAATCGGGAGCAGTGACGAGCGGCGGCAGCTCACCGACGACCGCACGGGTCAGCCTGCCCGCGCCGAAGAACACGCGAACGCCTAGGAGGCGAGCCATGACCGCACAGCCGGGCGCGACCGCGCCTTCTCCACGTCACGCCCCCGACCGGGTGCCGATCGCTTCGTACGACGACTACCGCGACGCCGAGCGTGCCGTCGACTACCTCTCCGACCAGGGGTTCCCGGTGCAGCGGACCGCCATCATCGGCCGCGACGTGCAGCTGGTCGAGCAGGTCATCGGGCGCCTGAACCACGGCGGCGCCGCGCTGCGCGGCGCCGGCTCCGGCGCGCTGACCGGACTCCTGATCGGCTGGCTGTTCGCGTTGTTCAACTGGTTCACCCCGGTTCTCGCCACGCTCACGCTCGCGCTCTACGGGCTGGTCTTCGGCGCGGTCATCGGGGCGGTCTTCGGGCTGGTCGCGCACGCGCTGCAGCGCGGCCGCCGGGACTTCGCGTCGGTCCGCGCGATGACGCCCACCCGCTACGAGGTCGTCGCCGACGCCGAAGTCGCCGACGAGGCCCGCGCGCTGCTGGCGCAGCTGTCCCCCGTGTCCGGGGGTGCGTGATGGCCAGGGCGGTCGGGATCGACCTCGGCACCACCAACTCGGTGATCGCCGTCTGGGAAGGGGGTGAACCGAGGGTCATTCCCAACACGGAGGGTGCCCGGACGACCCCGTCGGTCGTCGGGTTCACCGAAAGCGGTGAACGGTTGGTCGGACAGCTCGCCCGCCGCCAGGCGATCCTCAACCCGAAGGGCACCATCTACTCGGCGAAGCGGTTCATCGGCCGCAAGTTCGACGAGGTGTCCGACGAGGCCAAGGCGGTCGGGTTCGACGTCGTCGAGGGAGAGGGCGGCGTCGTCCGCTTCGACATCCGCGGCAAGCTCTACTCGCCGGAGGAGATCAGCGCGCAGGTGCTGCGCAAGCTGGCCGACGACGCGGGCAAGAACCTCGGCGAGCGGGTGACCGAGGCCGTCATCACCGTGCCCGCGTACTTCAACGACGCGCAGCGGCAGGCGACCAAGGACGCCGGGAAGATCGCCGGGCTGACCGTCCTGCGGATCATCAACGAGCCGACCGCGGCCGCGCTGGCCTACGGGCTGGACTCCCAGCAGCAGGAGACCGTGCTGGTCTTCGACCTCGGCGGCGGCACGTTCGACGTGAGCCTGCTCGACGTCGGCGACGGCGTGGTCGAGGTGCGCTCCACCGCGGGCGACAGCCACCTCGGCGGCGACGACTTCGACCGCCGGATCGTGGACTTCCTCGCCGACCGGTTCTCCTCCGACAACGGCATCGACCTGCGGCAGGACGCGCAGGCCCTGCAGCGGCTGTTCGAAGCGGCGGAGAAGGCCAAGGTCGAGCTGTCCTCGGTCAGCCAGACCAGCGTCAACCTGCCGTTCATCACCGCCGACGCGGGCGGGCCCAAGCACCTGACCACGACGATCCGGCGGTCGGAGTTCGAGCAGATCACCGCCGACCTGGTCGAGCGCTGCCTCGGCCCGGTGCGGCAGGCGATGACCGACGCCAAGGTGAGCGCCGACGATATCGACGAGGTCATCCTCGTCGGCGGCTCGACCCGGATCCCGGCCGTGCAGAGCCTGGTCCGCCGGCTCACCGGCGGCAAGGACCCGAACATGAGCGTCAACCCGGACGAGGTCGTCGCGCTCGGCGCCGCCGTGCAGGCCGGGGTGCTCAAGGGCGAGGTCAAGGACGTCCTGCTGCTCGACGTCACGCCGCTGTCCCTGGGGGTCGAAACCCGCGGCGGGGTGATGACGAAGATCATCGAGCGGAACACGACGATCCCGGCCCGGCGCACGGAGGTGTTCTCCACCGCGGAGGACAACCAGCCCGCGGTCGACGTCGTGGTGCTGCAGGGCGAGCGCGAGCGCGCGGCCGACAACCGGGTGCTCGGGCGGTTCCAGCTCAAGGACATCCGACCCGCACCGCGCGGCGAGCCGCAGATCGAGGTGACCTTCGACGTCGACGCGAACGGCATCGTCAACGTCACCGCACGCGACAAGGACACCGGCGCCGAGCAGGGCATCACGATCACCGAGAGCTCGAACCTCGACAAGTCCGAGATCGAGCGGATGGTCACCGAGGCCGAGCGCAACCGCGCCGACGACGAGCGCCTGCGTGAGGAGGTCGAGGCGCGCAACCTGCTGGACAGCGTGGCCTACCAAGCCGAGAAGGCGATCACCGAGCAGACGCCGGCGCACGAGAAGGCGCGCGCGGAGATGCTGGTCACCGACGCACGCGAAGCCGTCCAGTCGAACGCGCCGCTGGACCGGGTGCGCGAGCTGACCTCGGAACTGCAGCAGGTGCTGGCCGGGCTCACCGCGGCCCGGCCGGGCGCGGACGGCGGTCCACCGCCGCAGCGAGAGCCGGCCGAGGACGACGACGTGATCGACGCCGACTTCGATCGGGCGTGAGGAGACCATGGCCACCACAGGGAAATCCACGGAGCTGGGGACATCCTCCGTGGACGCCGCCGGGACGGGTGCCGAGTCCGGCCCCCAGGACGCGCCCGTCCCGGCGGTGGGGCCGGACCGGCTCCAGGAGCTCGAGACCAAGGCGGCCGAATGCGAGGACCGCTGGCGCCGGGCGCTGGCCGACGCCGACAACCTCCGCAAGCGGCACGCGGCCGAACTGCGCGCCGAGCGCGCGGCCGAACGGGCCCGGGTCGCCGCGGCGTTCCTCCCCGTCCTCGACAACCTGGAACTGGCGCTCGCGCACGCCGAAGGCGATCCCACCGCGGTCGTGCAGGGCGTGCTGGCGATCCGCGACCAGGCCGTGCAGCTGCTGGCCGGCCTCGGGTACGAACGGGACGCCGAGAGCGGCGTCCCGTTCGACCCGGCCCGCCACGAGGTGGTCGCGGTCGTCGACGAGCCGGGCACCGAGCCGAACACGGTGACCCGGGTGGTCCGGCCGGGATACGGAACCGGTGGCGGGCAGCTGCGGCCGGCCGCGGTCACCGTGGCCAAACCACGGGGGTGAGCGCGCGTGGCACGGGACTTCTACGCCGCGCTCGGGGTCGGCCGGGACGCCGGCACCGACGAAATCCAGCGGGCGTACCGGAAACTCGCCCGCGAGAACCACCCGGACGTCAACAAGGACCCGAAGGCCGAAGAACGGTTCAAAGAGGTCAGCGAGGCGTACCAGGTCCTGTCCGACCCGGAGCAGCGGCGCAAGTACGACCGGTTCGGCGCGGACTTCCGGCAGGTGCCCGACGACTGGGAGCAGCGCGTGGGCGCCGGCGCCGGACCGCGCGGCGGCCGGGTCCGCTACAGCACCTCCGGCGGTGGGTTCGAAGGGTTCGAGGGCGTCGACATCGAGGACCTCCTCGGCGGCCTCTTCCGCGGCCAGGGGCGTGGCGGCCCGGTCCCGGGCGCGGACCAGGAAGCCGAGCTCGAGCTGACCGTCGAGGAGGCCTACCGCGGCGGGCGGCGGCACCTGAACTTCGGCGGCGACCGCGAGTACGACGTGAAGATCCCGCCGGGCGTGCTCGACGGGCAGCGCATCCGGCTGGCCGGGCAGGGCGGGCAGGGTTCCGGCAACGCCGCCCCCGGGGACCTCTACCTCGTCGTCCGCATCCGGCCGGACCGCCGGTACCGCCTGGAAGGGCGCGACATCCACGTGACGCTCCCGGTGACGCCGTCGGAGGCCGCGCTCGGGGCGACGGTCCCGGTCCCCACTCCCGGCGGCGAGGTGAAGGCGCGCGTCGCGGCCGGGTCGTCCAGCGGGCGGCGGCTGCGGCTGCGCGGCGAGGGCATGCCGAACCCGAAGGGCAAGCCCGGCGATCTCTACGCCGAGGTCCGGATCATGGTGCCGAAGCGCCCGAGCAAGCGTGAGCGCGAGCTGTTCGAACAGCTCGCCGCGGTGTCCGACTTCGATCCCAGGAGGACCTGATGGCACGGTACGTGCTCGTCCGCCCGGCGCGGCTCGACCTCGAAACCGTGGCCGCGCGCACCGGGCTGCACCCCGAGCTGCTCCGCCGGTTCGCGGCACTCGGCCTGGTGGAATCGACTCCGGACGCGAACGGGCGTCCGTGCTTCCCACCGTCCACTGTGGCCAGACTGGCGCGGATCCAGCGGTTGCGCACCACGCTGTCGGTCAACTACGCCGCGATCGGGCTGGTGCTCGACCTGCTCGACCGCATCGACGTCCTCGAAGCCCGCGTGAGGAGCCACCGGCGATGGACATGAGCAAGCTGACCCAGAAGTCCCAGGAAGCACTGCAGGAGGCCCAGAGCGTCGCCGGACGCCTCGGCCACACCGAAACCGACGGCGAGCACCTGCTGCTCGCGCTGCTCGACCAGCCCGAGGGGCTCGTACCGCGGTTGCTGGCGCAGACCGGCGCGGACGTCGACGCACTCCGCGCCGCGGTCGAGACCGAGCTCGGCCGCCGGCCGAAGGTGACCGGGCCCGGCGCCTCGCCGGGGCAGGTCTACGTCACCCGGCGGCTCGCCGGGCTGCTCGACGCGGCGGAGCGGGAAGCGCGGCGGCTCAAGGACGAGTACGTCTCCGTCGAGCACCTGGTCCTGGCGCTGGCCGAAGAGGGGACGGCGTCGGCGGCCGGGCGGATCCTGCGCGACCACGGCGTGACCCGGGACTCCTTCCTGACCGCGCTGACGAAGGTCCGCGGCAACCAGCGCGTCACATCGGCGACGCCCGAGGGTGCTTACGAGGCGCTGGAGAAGTACGGCCGCGACCTGGTCGCCGACGGGCGCGCCGGCAAACTGGACCCCGTGATCGGGCGGGACACCGAGATCCGCCGCGTCGTCCAGATCCTCTCGCGCAAGACGAAGAACAACCCTGTGCTCGTCGGCGATCCCGGCGTCGGCAAGACCGCGATCGTGGAAGGGCTCGCGCAGCGGATCGTGCGCGGCGACGTGCCAGAAGGTCTGCGGGACCGGACGATCTTCTCGCTCGACATGAGCGCGCTGGTGGCCGGAGCCAAGTACCGCGGCGAATTCGAGGAACGGCTCAAGGCCGTGCTCGGCGAGGTCAAGGCCGCCGAAGGCCGGATCATCCTGTTCGTCGACGAGCTGCACACGATCGTCGGCGCGGGCGCCACCGAAGGCGCCATGGACGCGGGCAACATGCTCAAGCCCATGCTCGCCCGCGGCGAGCTGCACATGATCGGCGCGACCACCCTGGACGAGTACCGCAAGCACATCGAAAAGGACGCCGCGCTGGAACGGCGGTTCCAGCCGGTTGTCGTGCCCGAACCGGCCGTCGAGGACACCATCTCCATCCTGCGCGGGCTGCGCGAACGGCTCGAGGTGTTCCACGGCGTCAAGATCCAGGACGGTGCGCTCGTGGCCGCGGCCGTGTTGTCGCACCGCTACATCAGCGACCGGTTCCTGCCGGACAAGGCGATCGACCTCGTCGACGAAGCGTGCGCGCGCCTGCGCACGGAAATCGATTCGATGCCCGCCGAACTCGACGAACTCACCCGGCGGCTGACGCGGCTGGAGATCGAGGAAGCCGCGCTGGCCAAGGAAACCGACAAGGCGAGCAAGGCGCGCTTGGCGGAGCTTCGCAAGGAATTGGCGGACCTGCGGGCCGAAACCGACGCCAAGAAGGCGCAATGGGACGCCGAACGCCAGGCGATCCGGCGCGTGCAGGAGCTGCGGTCCGAACTGGAGGGACTGCGCCGCGATGCCGAAGAGGCGGAACGGAACTACGACCTCAACCGCGCCGCCGAACTGCGCTACGGCGAGATCCGCGAGCTGGAGCGCCAGCTCGAGGGCGCGGAGGAACGGCTGGCGCAGAAGCAGGGCGAGAAGCGGCTGCTGCGCGAGGTCGTCACCGAGGACGAGATCGCCGAGATCGTCTCGCAGTGGACCGGCATCCCGGTGTCACGCCTGCAGGAGGGCGAGCGCGAAAAGCTGCTGCGGCTGGACGAGATCCTGCACGAGCGGGTCATCGGCCAGGACGAGGCCGTCCGGCTGGTCGCCGACGCGATCATCCGCGCCCGGTCCGGGATCCGCGACCCGCGCAAGCCGATCGGGTCGTTCCTCTTCCTCGGCCCGACCGGGGTCGGGAAGACGGAGCTGGCGAAGACCCTCGCCGCCGCGCTGTTCGACAGCGAAGACAACATGATCCGGCTCGACATGAGCGAATACCAGGAGCGGCACACGGTCTCCCGGCTGCTCGGCGCGCCGCCGGGGTACGTCGGCTACGACGAGGGCGGGCAGCTCACCGAAGCCGTGCGGCGCAAGCCGTACTCGGTGGTGCTGTTCGACGAAATCGAGAAGGCGCACCCGGACGTGTTCAACACCCTGCTGCAGGTGCTCGACGACGGCCGGATCACCGACGCGCAGGGCAGGCTGGTCGACTTCCGCAACACCGTGATCATCATGACGTCCAACATCGGCTCGCAGCACCTGCTCGACGGTGTCACGTCGTCCGGGGAGATCAAGGCGGAAGCGCGGGAGGCGGTGCTGGCGGAGCTGCGGCACCACTTCCGGCCCGAGTTCCTCAACCGCCTCGACGACATCGTGCTGTTCACCCCGCTGGGGCTGCCGGAGATCGAACGGATCGTGGAGCTGCAGTTCGACCAGCTGCGCCGCCGGCTGGCCGAGCAGGGCGTCACGATCCGGCTGACCGAAAACGCGCGGCGGTTCATCGCCGAGCGCGCGTTCGACCCGGTGTACGGCGCCCGGCCGTTGCGCCGCTACATCTCCCACGAGGTCGAGACCCGGATCGGACGCGCGCTGCTGCGCGGCGAGCTGACCGAGGGGCTGGTGATCGTGGTCGACGCGGCCGGCGGTGACCTGACCGTCGACTTCCGCTCCACCGGCGAGGAGGCCGCCGCATGAGGACCGTCACCGTCACCTGCGAACACTGCGGGAAGACCAACTGGATTCCCGCCGCCGCGGACGGATCGCCGAAGTGCGGCAATTGCCACCGGCCGCTGCCGTGGGTGGTCGACGCGGGCGACGCCGACTTCGCGCCGATCGCCGAGCGGGCCGGCCTCCCGGTGCTCGTCGACCTCTGGGCCGAGTGGTGCGGACCATGCCGATCGGTGAGCCCGGCACTGGACCGGCTCGCCCGCGCCCGGGCCGGGAAGGTGAAGCTCGTCAAGGTCGACATCGACCGGGCGCCGGGGGTGGCACGCCGGTTCGACGTCATGGCCGTGCCGACCCTCCTGGTGCTCCGCGGCGGCGAGGTCGTCCGGCGGCAGGCCGGCGCGGCACCGGAAAACGTGCTGCGCGACTGGCTCGACCAAGCACTGAAGTCGCCGGAGGAGGCGAAGAAATGACCACCGTCATCGACCCGCACCTGGCTCTCGTCCGAGACGTGGTGCCCCGGACTCCCCAGGGCTGCCAGGAATGTCTCACCGCCGGGACCTCGTGGGTGCACTTGCGGCTGTGTCTGACCTGCGGACACGTCGGCTGCTGCGACTCGTCACCGATGAAGCACGCGAGCCGGCACGCCCACGCCATCGGCCACCCGATCGTGCGCTCGTTCGAGCCCGGGGAGAACTGGCGCTGGTGCTACGTGCACGAGGCCTTCGTATGACGGTCGCGGCGCAGGACCTCGTCGAGACCCCGGATCCGCACGGCGCGTTCCCCCGGCTGACCCGCGAGCAGCTCGAGACGCTCTCCGCCGCGGGCAAACGCCGGCCGGTGCGGCCGGGGGACGTGCTCTACGCGCAAGGGGAACGGACGACGGACTGGTACGTCGTCCTGAGTGGCAAGGTCGCCATCCAGCACCGCGAAGGGGACGAGACCCGAACCGTGCGGGTGCACGGGCCGGCGCGGTTCCTCGGCGAGCTGGGCCTGCTCGAGGGGCAGCTGTCGTTCTTCACCGCCGTCGCCGCGGAACCCGGCGAGGTGCTCGTCGTCGGAGTGGACGAGCTGAAGCGGCTGGTCCTCGGCGACCCGGTCCTCGGCGACGTGATCCTGCACGCCTACTTCGTCCGTCGCACGGTCGTCATCGGCTCGGGCGACGGGCTGCGGATCGTCGGATCGTGCTACTCGCCGGACACCCGGCGGCTGCTGGAGTTCGTGGCCCGCAACCGCCTGCCGTACCGGCTGGCGGACCTCGACAAGGACCGCGGGGCCGAGGCGCTGCTGCGCCGGCTCGGCGTCACCGTCGAGGAAACCCCGGTGGTGGTGCTGCCCGGGGCCGGTGTGCTGCGCAATCCCAGCACCACCGAACTGGCCTGCGCGATGGGGCTCCGGCACGAGGAATCCCCGGTGGGTGTGCGTGACCTGCTCGTGGTCGGCGCCGGGCCCGGTGGGCTCGCGGCCGCCGTCTACGCGGCCTCCGAAGGACTGGCGACGTCGGCGTTCGACGCCGTCGCCGCGGGCGGGCAGGCGGGCACGACGTCGCGGATCGAGAACTACCTCGGCTTCCCGTCCGGGATTTCGGGAGCGGAACTGGCCGAGCGGTCGGTGATCCAGGCGGACAAGTTCGGGGTCCGGGTCGCCGTTCCCGGCCAGGCACGCACGCTCACCCCGCAGGGCGGGCTGTACGCGGTGGGCTTCGTCGACGGCACCGAGATCGTCACTCGGACGGTGATCATCGCGACCGGCGCCCGGTACCGGCGGCTGCCCCTCCCCCGGCTCGAACATCTGGAAGGCACCTGCCTCTACTACGCCGCGACCCCGCAGGAAGCCCGGCAGTGCCAGGCCGATCCGGTCGCCGTGGTCGGCGGCGGCAACTCCGCGGGACAGGCCGCGGTGTTCCTCGCGCAGGGCTCGCCCGTGGTCCACCTGCTGGTGCGCGGCGGCGATCTCGGCGCGGACATGTCGCGTTACCTGGTCGACCAGGTCCAGCGGCACCCGCGGATCCGGGTCCACCTGCACACCGAAGTCCGCGAGGTCGTCGAGGACGGCAAGACGATGTCGGGCGTCCAGGTCGAAGACAACCGCACCGGCGAGCGGCGCCGGCTCGCCGCCCGCGCGTTGTTCGTCTTCATCGGCGCGGCTCCCCACACGCGCTGGCTGTCCGGCCACATCGCGCTCGACGAGGACGGGTTCGTGCTCACCGGCGCGGACGCGGGAGGCTCGAACACGCCGTTGCCGCTGGAGACGAGCAGCCCCGGCGTGTTCGCCGTCGGCGACGTCCGCCACGGCTCGGTGAAGCGTGTGGCCTCGGCGGCGGGCGAAGGTGCCATGGCCGTCCGGCTGGTGCATGAGCGCCTCGCACAACAACTCGCACAACCGGGAGGACTCCCATGACCACCAGGCTTTCCCTCGCGCTCGCGGAACTGGACCGGCTGATCAGCCACGCGACGCCCCCGCACGAACTCACCCTCAGCTCGACCCTGCACCCCGGGCGCTACACCGTCGTCACGATCGCCGGACGGGCGGACACGGCGGCGTCGCGGACCCTCGCGGGATACCTGGCCGGACTGGTGCACGCGGGCTCCCGGAACTTCCTCATCGACCTGTCCCGGGTGGAGCGGCCCGGCGACGACTTCCTCCGCCTGCTGCGCCGCTTCGGCGACTGGCTGACGACGGCCGGCGGCGAACTGGAGCTGACCGGCCTGACGCCGCCAGTGCTGTACGAGCTGGACGACGAGCCGCTCGCCGAGGTTTTCACGCTGTACCGCGTCGATTCCGAAGGCGGCCGGCGGCGGTGGGCGGCGCTGCGCTGTCCGCAGGGGTTCGACGGCGTCGCCGAACCCGGCTCCCCCGCGCGGTTCCGCGCGTTCGTCGACACCGCGGCCACCGGGCGCGGCGAGCGGTTCGGGAGGCGCCGATGACCACGGTGAGCCGCCGTCCCCACCGGCGGGCGTGGCTGCGGATCTTCGCGGTGGGCCTGCTCCTGTGGGTGCTGTCGGTCATCGTGACCTACGCGACCGGCAACCCCAACCTGCTGCCGACGCTCGTGCTGCTCGGCAGCTTCCTGGTACCAGTGACGTTCGTGGCGTGGGCGTTCGAACGTCGTGACTCCGGCGAGATCACCGCCGAGCTGGTCTTCCGGACCTTCTTCGTCGGCGGGGTGCTCGGCGTTCTCGGCGCCTCGGTGCTGGAGACTTACCTGCTGTACCCGTCGATGTGGCTGTACGTGGGGGTAGGGCTCATCGAGGAGGCGGTCAAGCTGATCGCGCTCGCCCTGCTGACCCGCGGGCTGGCCCAGAAGTCCATGCGGGACGGGATCATCCTCGGTGCGACGGTCGGCTTCGGCTTCTCCGCATTCGAATCCGCGGGCTACGCGCTCACGTCGTTGTTCACCGCCCAGGGCCTGTCGCTTTCCGACCTGGTCACGACCGAGCTGCTGCGCGGATTGCTCGCGCCGGTCGGACACGGATTGTGGACCGCCATCCTGGGCGGGCTGCTGTTCGCGTGGAGCACGCGCGAGCACTTCGTGCTGAGCCTCCGCCTGGCGCTGGCGTTCCTCGGCGTCGCGCTGCTGCACGCGCTATGGGACTCGATGTCGGCCATCGCGCTGGTGATCACCCTGGTACTGACCGGACAGGTGGCGCAGTTCGACTCGCGCGGCCTCGTCGCGCCGCCTGCGGACGTGACGACGGTGTACACCGTGACGACCTGGACGGGCCAGGGCGTCATCGCGGTGACAGGAGTGCTGTGGCTGCTGGTCCTGCTCCGGCGGTCGCGGCGGAAACGCCGCGAACCCCACTGGACGTATCGGGTCCCGGCCACGCGCATGCCGGCGGCCGGACAGTACTGACCGGTGGTCCGGTAGCCGCCTGAAAAAGAGCGTGGTTCTTCGTACTTTGCGTCCTTCGCCGACGACCGCCCGGAGCCGCACCGCGACTGCGAGTCGCTTTTACGAACAACAGGTGAAAAACCGGAAGGAGCACGGTGATGCAGGATTGCTTCCACGATGGCGCGGTGAGCCGTTTCGGCGGGAACGACGGACGACGCAGACTCGGTCTGTCCAGCACCCGCAAGGCCGGCGTGGTACTCGCGACCGTGTCCGGTGAGATCGACCTCGCCACGGCACGCGCTTTCGCCCAGCACCTCGAATCGACCCTCGCCGGACCGCCGAACGCGGTGATCACCGATCTCGAAGAAGTCGCCTTCCTCTCTTCCTCCGGGCTCGCGGCACTCCAGATCTTCGCCCACGCGGCGAACTCCGCCGGTGTCGCGTTCTGCCTCGTCAGTGCCCAACGCACGGTGCTCCGACATCTACAGCTGACGGGACTGGACCGCGACTTGACCATCAAGCACACCGTCGCCGACGCCCGCACCTGGCTCTGCGGCAAACCGACGCCGGACCGTTGAGCGGAAACGTCCCTGTCACCGGATCGGCAGACAGCCGCCGTCGTTCCGTTTGCTCTCGCCGGCATCGTCTACGAGACTGGGCTCTCCGACGAGAACACCGCAGCGCCGGCGGGTTCGCGGTGGCGACCCACTTCGGCCGGTTGCGCGTCGTCGACCCCGCGAGCGCACTGGTGCCCGGCACGGCCGGACCACCGACGTGGGTGCTGTACGCGGCCGCCGCGGTGGCCGTGCTGCTGGGCTTGCCGGCGCTGCGCTGGATCCTGGCCCAGCTGGCCCGCCGGCCGCCGACGCGGCGGTCGCCCCGTTCGTGGCCGAGCTGCGGAAGTACCCGGGCATCCACCAAGCCCACGCCGCTTTGACCGGGCACCGAGACAACCCGGCGTTGGCGCTGGTGGTTTCGGTGAACCAGGACCGCGACCCAGTCGCGGTCCGCGAGCGGCTGGCTGCCGAAGGACTACCCCGGCTGCGGCACGGAAACGGCTGGCTGTCATGACCGAAACGCCGGTCGAGCGACCACCAAGCACCGGTGCTGTCAGATCCGGTTTGCGCAGTCGATGCAGATCCGGGTCGCCGGCAGAGCCATCAGCCGGCCTTCGCCGATTGGACCTCCGCAGCGTTCGCAGACCTCGTAGACGCCGGCCAGCACCCGCTGAGCGGCTTGTCCGAGCGCCACGAGTTCGTCTTGGGCTTGAACCAGCAGCGCCTGAACCTGCGCTCGTTCGAAGGCGATGGTCGCGCCCTCCGGGTCGTGCTCGTCATCGCCACTGGTGAACTCCGACGCCGCCACGATCTCATCCCGCTGACGTTTCAGGGCCGCAGCCAATCGCTCAGTCTCGGCCTGTGCCCTCTTGATGCGCTCGGCCGCTGCACGCTCATCCACGACGGACGACCAGATCCCTCGCCACGACCTCCACAAACGCCCTTCATCACCGAAAGAACCACTGTCGAACCGCGGGCCGGATCCCATCGCCGACAACGGAACGATACAGCCCTGCCCTGGCAAATCTCGCCCCGCGATCACCGGGCGCCGCGAGTCGAGGGCTCGGGACTTTTCGGCGGCCATCGAGTCGCGGCCGGCGAAGCTGAGCTGGTCGTAGTCCGTCGTGACGCCCGGGACGAACCCGAGCAGGAAGACGGCCGAAACCACCACGACCGTGAGCTGTACCGGTGTCCGATGAGTTTGTCCGTGGCCGGGCCGGGTACGTGGGGTCATGGCCCTCAGCACGGCGTGCACGGTCTGGCAGGTACGGCTCGTCGACGACGACCGATACCGGGTGCGGTACTGCTGCCGCGGCGGCCCGGCCGGCACGTTCGACCTCGTGCTGCCCCGCTGGTCACCCGCGTTCGCCGACTTGTCCCCGAACGACGACGCCGGCCTGGCTTTGGCGGCGGCCGGGCTGATCCTGGACGGCGTGCTGCGAGCCGATCTTTCGCTGCCGCCGGAATCCGACCTGGAAACGCTCGCCCGGACGGATCCGGAATTCGTGCCGGAACTCCGGCGGCGTCTCGGCGCCGTCCCCCAGCTCAGCTGAGCCCCCTTCGACCAGGAAGGACCACCGATGTGCGAGGTACCCGGCGGTGACTCCCTGATGTTCGTCGGGACCGCGACGAAGGTGCTCGGGCGGGTCCGTGCCCTGCTCGAGCGGATCGACGCGGAGCCGGTCCTCGCCCAGGTCCCGGCCACGTTCAGGGCGGCCGGACCGGTCTCCACGGACACCGGCGCGCCGGTGTCCTGCGGCGGGTCGTAGGGCTGCCGTGGGCTCGGGCGTGGGACCACCTTCCTTCATCCGGTGATCCCGGGGCTTCCCCTGCCGGTCCGGCGAAACCCGGTTGGCTGCCGACAGCGGCGCTCGGTTCGGTCGCCGTCAACCTGGTTCTGCCTCGTGTCGCACGGATTGTCAGCTGGTGCGATCGCGGCGGTGCCCGGTGGCGTCGCGGCGCACCAGGTCGGCGTCGTTTTCGATGGTCCCGAGCCGGCCGGCCAGGCCTGTGTGATCGCGTTCCAGGTGGCCTCGAACCGCCGTCAGTGGCGGCAGGAGACTGGTGACGTCGTCCTTGCCGAGTGCCGCGCCGAGTCGATCGGCATACGCACGAGCCTCGCCGTCCAGGTCTTCCAGTGCGGTGACCTGACCGGCCAGCTGCCGCAGCACCGCGGCGTTGCGGCGTGCCCACTCCGCCACCGCGCGATCACCCGCACGCCGGCCCCGCTCGGCCTCGACCCGCGCTTCGCCCGTCGGCTCTCCGGTCGCCGACGGCCGCAGCCGCAGGAACCGCCGTTCCGCGGCCTGCCTGCTCGCCACCCCCAGCGCCGGTGCGAGAGCCGCCCAGCTGGTCCCCTCGGACCGCGCCGCGGCGATCAGCTGCGGCTCCCACCCGGCGAGCTTCTCGCGCAGCGACCGCAGCGAGGCCAGCGCGGCCAGCAGCCGGTCGGGCGACACCTCGCCGCGATCAGCCGCGAGCACCACGCTCCGCAAGTCCTGCACGGCACGAACCGGATCCACGTCCACCATTCGTCATCCTCTCGACGACCTTCCACTTGTCATCATTTCGATGACATGTTAGAACAGTGGGGCGTGTTGACACCAGATCATCGAACTCAGGAGGTGGAACCCATGTTGATGCGCACCGATCCGTTCCGCGAACTCGACCGCGTCGCCCAGCAGATGCTCGGCGCCACCACCGCCGGTACCTGGTCCAAGCCCGCCGCGATGCCGATGGACGCCTACCGCGACGGCGACGAGTTCGTCGTCTGCTTCGACCTGCCCGGCGTCACCCCCGAGGCCATCGAGCTCGACATCGAACGCAACGTCCTCACCGTCAAGGCCGAACGACGGCCCCTGCCCGGCGGCGACGTCCAGATGCAGGTCTCCGAACGACCCCTCGGCGTGTTCTCCCGCCAGCTGTTCCTCGGCGACACTCTCGACACCGACCACATCGCCGCCGGTTACGAAGCAGGCGTGCTGACCCTGCGCATCCCGATCGCCGAGAAGGCCAAACCCCGGCGCATCGACATCGCCGGCACCACCGGCGACCGCAAGGAAATCCGGGCCTGACAAGTCGTCCGGCGCGGGACCGGACACCCCGACCCGGTCCCGCGCCGGCTCCGCTCCCCGGAAAGCACTGTCCCGGAAGGCATCCGTACCCGTGACCGCATCGCTGCACACCCCGACCGGCCACCCGGCCCTCCCCGCACTGTGGGCCTACCTCGCCGACGTCACCGCCGCACTCGGCATCGGCCCCGAATCCTGCACCGTCGACCACGACACCCCGGTCTCCGCCTACGTCGCCCTCGACGAGCGCCTGCCCGGCTACCCCGGCCGCGACGTCGCACTACTGTGGGACGAAGTCCGCGGCTGGGCCGCCGCCGTCGAAACCCACTCCGGAGAAGACCTCATCGTCGTGCGTTATCTCGGCGGACCCACCATCGCCCCGGCACCCGAGCACGTCGCCCGGTTCGTCACCGCGCTGCGCGAGGACGACCACCGCGTCGGCCGGCTTGATCCGCCGGCCCTACGCACCGCCACCGGCCTCGCCGGACTCGACATCGCACTGCGCGACCGGAGCACGACGTGACCCCCGATGCACTGCCGCTGCCGGTGTCCTTCGCCCTCGCCGTGCGCGGCTACGACCGCGAACAGGTCGACGAGCACCTGGCTGACCTGCATGACGAGATCCGGCTGCTGACCCTCGACCGTGACGCCGCCGTCGCCAAGGCCGAAACCCTGCTGCGGCACCTCGAATCCGCCCGCGCGGAGGCCGCCGATCTGCGCGTCCGCCTGAACCGGCTCGCCAGCGCCCCCGCCGAGCCGGACGCGCTCGGCGAGCGCGTCCGGCTCATGCTCGAACTCGCCCGCGCCGAAGCCGACGCCATCGTCTCGACGGCACACCGGCGCGCCGCGGCCGTGCGGGACAGGGCAACCGAAGCCGAACGACGTACCGCGGCGCGCCTGCGCGCGATCGACGACGTCTTGGCCCGCGCCGAAGACATCCTGGCCGAAGAACCGCGGCAGCCCGCTCTTCGCCGAGCGGGGCTCACGGCCGCGTAAATCCATAACGTCCCGGGAAGACGACGATGCACGACCCCGTGCGCGCCGCGGCCGAAGAGATCTTCGCAGCGGACGTCGCGCTCACCGACACAGATGCCGTGACCGCCACCGGCCGAACGGCACGCGCGCTCCACCGCTCAAGGCCACGCATCGGTGCCGCAGCACCTCAGTCGACCGTGCTGCCTTCGGCATCACGGTGCGACCGGTTCTGTTGCCGGGCTTCGTGGAGCTGGTCTTCGAGGGTGACGATGCGGCACGCGGCGTCGATGGCCGTGCCCTGATCGACCATCTCGCGGACCCGGGCGGCCAGGCGCAACTGGTGCCGGGAATAGCGGCGATGCCCGCCGGCGGAACGCTGCGGCGTGATCAGGCCGGCTTCGTCGAGACTGCGCAGGAATCCTTGCGTCGTGCTGAGCATGTCCGCGGCCCGGCCCATCGTGTAGGCGGGGTAATGCTCGTCGTCGAACTTGTCGGCTCCGCTGGGCGTGCCGGGTCCTTCTTGGTCAGGAATCATTCCACCTCCGCGCCATAAAGGACCCCGGGTGCCATTGCGGCACCCGGGGTCTTCAAGGGTTGGGTTTCACCATTGTCAACCGGCGCGACCGCCGGCTCCCTGCACCCGCGTCCGGCGCGAGGCCGAATTGTGCGGGGATCGCTTACTCGTGACCGAGCACCACCTCCGAACTCGATGGGACTGCGGCACCCGCGCGGCGCTACCCGGCCGCTGCGGGCGATCCAATGATGGCTCCGTTCCCTTCCTTCCTGGGTTTTCTCTTGCTGCGTACTACCACTTCACTTGCTGCGAACGTCACTGCTGGAACCCCTTCACTGATCGGTCCCAGCACGCTGACACCACTGGTCACTGCCCGAAGCCCTGTTCACCGATCGGCTCCGGCCACCTGACCGGTCCTGCAAATCCTGGCCACCAGCCGAAACCTTGTTCCTTGATCGGCTCCGTGCTGCCTGACCCTCTTGTCTCACCTCGCGGGTAGTTACGTCCTCTCCCGCGCCTGCTTGACGTTGTCTCTCTCCGTATGAACAGAACCTTACACACACCCGTCATCGAATGTCTACTCCCAGCGGCATAGATTTTCTCTGCGCGCCGATGGAAAACGAGGAGGAGGGCACGACCACGAGTGACGACGCCACTCAGTCTCGGCGCCCGTCAGCGCCGACCACAACGGAGCCGCCCACGCACTGGCGGACCGACTGACCGGGCGCGACGTCGAGGTGCTCGACTTCCTGGACCTGCTTCCGGCTACCTGGGGCCGTCGCCTGCTACCACTGTCAGCTCCAGTTCATCCCCCGCAGCCGGGACTGGAGGCTGGCCGCACTCGGCACATCGACCCGTCATGACTGCAGGCCGACGACGGGTATGAGGTACGCCGGCATGACATCGCCGCCCACCCGCCCCTGGAACCGGCGACGTTCGATCTGTCGTCCCAACTGACTCTGACCAGCAGTTATGCAAGTGAGAGTGAAGTTCGGCTCCCCAGCTGGCGGGGACCTCCTGGATGCGACTTGGTCACTTCCGGCCGCCGCTAGACTGGGAGCGTCAATCCACAGCTGATGATGAGGTTTACCGGGTCGACGCCGTGTGGCTCGGCCCGCCGAAAGTGACCATTGCCTGGAGACCCCGCTACGTGGCGTGGCTCATTGGCATCCCGGCGTCCTTCGTCGTGCTCGGCGTCGAGCGCTGGGCGAGTGGAGCTTCGGCTTCATCTCGACGGTGTGGGCATTTGTCAACGCTCTTCGCGATCACCCGCCTGCTCACGGTCATGACCAGCCACAAATGCCCGCTGAGCCGCCAACGAAATCGCAGCCTGGCTGGGCAGATCCGGCACCCTCGGCGCCGCATTTATGTCTCGACACAACTGCCAGGAACGGCATCCGTTGTAGCCTACTGGCTTCTCGGGATCGTCACGCTGCTGGTTGTTACGAGCAGCCTGCCGAGGTCGAAAGCACGCCGCGAGGACGCCCGTGCGACCTTGAGGCCGCTCCTCGAGTTCCTGCGCCCAACCGTCCCCCGCTCAACAGACACCCCGCCGAGTGAGCTGAAGGACCCAACGGAACGCCCTTAGCTAGTCAACCTCCGGCGCGACGCTCGGCATGGGGAGTGGCCTTCCGCGAAGCTCTTCGGTCGGTGGGCGCGGCAAGAAATGCTGCTCGTTCCAGACGACGTGGCGGCCGGAAACGTTGTGCGGTTCCGGCGTGCCAAGCCGGATCGAGTGGTTCGATCACGCAAGCCTGCGCACCCCGAGATCGTGTCTGTCCAGGACTTCACGCAAACGCAGCTGATACGGCGAGCCAAAGCGGCGGGTGGTCTGCGAACCGCACGCAAGACCGAGCGCGCCGGCCGAACGGTCAAGCACGCCTACCTGTTCCGCGGACTCATTCGGTGCGCTGCCTGCGGACGGAAGATGGAAGGCAGCCTGCGAAAGCACGGCATGTACTACCGCTGCCCGGCCCGGACGCTCACGCCGGGTCGCCGGCCTTGCGCACGCACCCACCGACGATCTACCTCAAAGAAGAGCCGCTGCGGGACGCGCTGAACGAGTGGATCGGCGGCCTGTTCGACCGGCAGAACATCGCACGGACCGTCGAGCAACTGGTTCAAGCTCAGCCGACACCGAAGACGGCGGATGACGGGCCAGCACGGAAGCTACTGGAGGACGCGGAAGCCAGGCTGCAGCGATTCCAGAACGCCATCTCCGCCGGCGTGGACCCGTCAGCCGTTGTCGAGGGCATCAACCGGGCACAAGCCGATCGGGCAGCCGCTCAGGCGGAACTGATGGCGGCCAACGAGCCTGCCGGACTCGGCGAGGCCGAGGTCTACGCAATGATCGACTCGCTCGGCAACATCGGAGCGGCGCTGGCCGACGGACAGCCGGGCCGGCTGGCTCAGCTCTACCGGACTTGCGGCTTGACCTGCGGTTCGACCACGAAAAAGAGGCCGTCAACGTGACGGCCTCTCCGCGGGTGCAGCTTGAGTGACCCGCCCCTGAGCGGAAGATTTCCCACACCTGCGCGCTCAAAGGAATACTTGAAAAACTCGCACGTGCGGTTTCGGCTACCGGGAGCTGGTCGTCTTCATAGCGGACGAAAGCTCATAGTCGACAGTTAGCTCGTCACTGCGCCAGGCCGGACCGGGCCGCTCGAATACCCCCGGTCCAAAAGCACCAACGTCTCCGCGCCGAACTGGTTGCTCGGCCCGGACCGTTCACCGAGCCTCGACGATCACGCCGAACTCGTCCAGAACGGCCGTGACAGCATCGAGGAACTCCGCACCCAACGCCTCTTCGGACGAGAAGAAGTCGTTCCACAACAGCGTGGCCGGCCGTTTACCGGCCGGACCGGAGCGGAGACAGTCGACGAGTGCGTCGAGGTTCGACCCGAAGTAGCCGCCCGGGCCCCTGGCCGCCTCACCCAGCGCACAGTAGAAGCCGGCCTTCGTCACGACCGAGGCGCCGTTCAGTGTCATCACCTCCGCGTCCGCGCAACCACCAGAACCGTGCCCGGTGGCGAACCACGAGTTCTGCACGACGTGCAGCCACGCCGGGTGGTGGCGGACCGGAAGCCGAAGCCACTCTCCGGCTCGCAGCGGCGGCCCCGACGCCCAACGTCGCCAGATCGTGGCCGCTTCAGGAAATTCACACCGGTCACCGAAAAAACGGAACGTAACTCGCTTCGGGTCGAAGTCACCGAAGATCACCCGTCCGACGAGGTACTCGCCTACCTTGTCCCGCCGCGCATTCACTATCTCGAGAACCGCATCCTCGACCTGCCGCGGCCGCTCCTCACTCAACTTCGCCCGGCGGAAGACGACTTCCGGGGCATCGTCACCCGGAGAGGCGAAGAACCCCTCCAGCTCTTCGGCCTCGACGAGCACGATCGCCCGGCTCCCATCGACCAACCGGTACAGGGCGGCACCTCCACTGCTCAGCTCAGGTTCCTCACGATCGTGTCCATCTCCCGGCGTGCCGGACCGCCGACCGGAACCCTCGTCCACCAGCAGCCCGCACCCGGCTCGACCGCGTCGTCGATGTGCGCGAGCAGCTTCCGGCCGTCCGGTTCGGTGAACGACCTGAACTCCTCGTCGACCGCATCGACCACCGCCCGCGCGGACAGCTCCGCGCCGACGATGCCAAGCCCGCCGGCGAGCGCGTCACACGCAAAAAGGCCGAAAGTATTCGTGTGCCCCCAGACCGTACGGTCGCTGTCCGGACGGTCCAGGTCCCGCGCAGCCTCGCGACTTGCCGCAGCCGGCCCCTCATCAGCCACCTCGCTGAGGTAGAAGGCCAGCCGGCGCGGATCCAGATCCGGCTTCGGGTCGATCGTCGTGTCGGCTAAACCCCACGCGACCACCACTTGCCCGACGCTCAACAGGTAGGACGCTGGAACGGACAGGTCCGGCACGCTCAGCGCTCGTTCCAAATCCTCGCGAGCCGCCGGCCGCAGTTCCACCTCCCACTCGAGAGTCTCGTCGTCCTCCCGAAAGGCCTCGCCCGGCCAACTCACGGCTCCACCGTCCTTTCCGGCACCGGGCCCCTGCCGGCGATATTGCCCTTGCTGTCCTTCCGCCGCTTGCGGAGCCCGCCGCCACCCTGGACGCTCGTCTTCGGCTTGGCAGGCGACAGGCCCGGAACGCCCGGAATCGATTTGGGTGCCGACGTGTATCGGCAGTTGTCGCCTCCACCCCTCGACGCTTGTGCAGCAGAACATCCGTGGCAACCGCAGTCACGTAACAAACAGGTCCGCGTGCACGGTCAGGTTGCGAACCAGCACCGGCCGAGTCAGCTCACGGATCGCCTATACCGTCACGCGGCTCTGCTTGCCATCAGCAGGTCATCGCCCGCGTGGAGGTCCTCCACATCCGCCCAACTGCGCGGGAAGGTACCCAGAACGGGCGACCGCCGGTCGCCACGATCGGGGAACCGGCCCGCCGCCGAGATATCCACCAGACGCTCCCACCCCTGCCCATCAGCCACTGGCTCTTCGGTCACGCCTCGCTCGGCCGCTTCCCGTAATACGCGCGAACTACCTTCCCCAGCTTCCGCTGGATCCCACGCAAAGTCCGAAGCGTCACCACGTCGTCGAGCCCGGTCGTCGTCGGCCACTCGAACCCCGTGCCCGCCAGATCGCTGACGAAGACGATCTCCGCCGCGATCAGCACCCGAGCCCAGTCGACCGGGGCCAACGGATTCCCCGTCCTCAGCGCGGCTCGCAGCCGTTCGCACTGGGTGACCAGGTCATCGAGACTCGCGAACCCCATGCCGACCGCCAGCTCGTCACTGCACCGGGCGGGACCACCCCACTCCAGCAGCGCCCGGTCCAGCAGCGCGATCTCGTCCGAGGCGAGCAAGTCACCCGGGGTCAACGGATTCAATTCAGCTCCTCCCAATAGTCGTCCACCTTGCTCGAATCCCTTCGGAAGATCGTTCCGCCGTCGGGGTGCGTGGGGTCATGGATGACGATCGTCGAACCGTCCTTCCCGAGGAAGGCCTTCCGACCGCCGCCCAGTTCCTTCATACGTGACGGATTCTCCATGACGTCCTGGGTCAGTCGCCCGAGGCCCTCGGAGGAGACCCCGGGGAACTCGGAGGCATGTTTGTTGTTCGCGTGCCCCGCGGCGATGTCGGCCGCGTCTTCCATGCGCTCCTCGTCAGTGCACACCGGGCAGCGCCGAGCACGGAAAGTTCCTGTCCTCGACGGAGTTCCTCGACCGATTCGCCCCGACGCAAGACGCCGTCGACCAGGTGTCGCAGTGGCTGGCCACGCAGGGCCTGCACATGACCGGAGTCAGCGCCAACCGCCACTTTGTCGATGCCGAAGCCCCGACCGCAGCCCTGGAGACCGCGTTCGGGACGAGGATCGCCACATTCCGCACCCGCGTCGACGGTGTCACCCGAACACTCACCGCCCCGGCCGCGCCCGTCACCGTGCCGACCTCGCTGCGCGCCTCGATCACCGCGGTGCTGGGCCTGGACGACAGCGCCGCCCTGCTCAAGCCCCAGCACACACGCCCGGCCGCGGCGGCGGAGCAGCACTGCGCGCAGTGGTGGGGCGAGCAGAACAACACCGACGTCCCGCAGAAGTACCCGGCCGGTTTCCAGTCCAACTCCCTCTGCGGCTACACCGGCACGCAGGTCCGCGCGATGTACAAGCTAGGCAACGGAAACACCGGCGCCGGCACGACGATCGGCGTCGTCGGCGCCTACAACTCCGACACCGTCGTGGCCGACACCAACCAGGCCGCCGCCCAGCTCGGCGTCCCGCCACTGGCGTCCGACCAGTACTCCACGGTCCTGCCGCAGGGCGGGTTCACCAACGCGCAAGAATGCGCTGCCGAGGGCTGGAACGCCGAACAGACCCTCGATGTCCAGGCCTCGCACACCATCGCCCCGAGCGCGAAGATCCGCTACTACGCCGGGAAGACCTGCCAGGGCACCGGCATCTACGACGCGTTCAACCAGGCCGTCACCGACAACGCCGTGGACGTGATCAGCAACAGCTACGGCAACGCCGACGGCGAAACATCCTTGCCGCAGGCGGCACGGGACCAGTTCAACAGCATGGCGCTCCAGGCGGCGATCCAGGGCCAGACCATCACCGTGTCCACCGGCGACGCCGGCAACAACTCCGGCGCCGTCGGCCACCCGACCGCCAGCTTCCCCTCCTCGAGTCCCTGGGTCGTGGCCGTCGGCGGCACCAGCGTCGGCCTGGACCAGAACAACCAGCCGAAGGTGCTGACCGGGTGGGAGAACAGCGGCAACACCCAGTCCGGCAACGCGTGGGCGCCGCAGCGCGATGCTGACGGGCCGTTCGCCTCCGGCGCCGGGGGCGGGACTTCCGCGCTGTATGACGCTCCGGACTGGCAGGCCGGTGTCGTCTCCGGCGCAGGTGGGAAGCGGGCGGTGCCGGACATCGCCGCTTTGGCCGACTCCTACACCGGGATGCTGGTCGGGCAAACCATCAAGGGCCAGTTCGGAATCGGCTCCTACGGCGGCACCTCACTCGCCTCGCCGCTGATCGCCGGGCTCGTCGCCGACGCCCAGCAGGCCCGCTCCGGCAACGCCCGAGCCGGGCTACTCACCCCGGTCCTCTACAGCCTGCGCGGATCGAGCGCGATCGCGGACGTCACGCCGCAGAAGGCCGGGGTGTGGACGCCGATCATGCACGCCTTCGGCGGCGTCGCCGTCCCCGGCGGACAGGGCAGCTACCTCATCGACTTCGACGCCCGCCCGCAGAACCTGCAAAGCGGCCCCGGCTGGGACAACGTCACCGGCCTCGGCACCCCCGCCGACGGCTTCATCTCCGCGCTTTCCCAGTAACCACAACTTCTTCTCGCGGCAGGCCCGTTCGGCAGCGGGCGGGCGTGCCGCGGCCTTCATCGACTCTGAAGGAAGGACTGTTCCATGTCCGAGATGCCACAGCCGGCCCCGAACCGGTGGCGGGTGCTCGCGCTCTGGCTGGCCGGGATCGCGCTCGTCGGTACCGCAGGCGTGCTGCTGGCGCCGTCACCGACCACACCCGACACCGCTCGCGGGGCCGACCCCGTCGAGCTGGGAGTCGAGCTCAGCGCCCCGGTCGTGGCCGCCCGGGCGGTTCCTACTCTGAGCGGGCTGCCTGAGGCGAGCACCTTCGGCACCATTCCGGGCGCCCCGCAGGACGCGATGACCGATGAAGTACCGGACGGGCAGCTCGTGCACCCGACCGAGCCGGTGCCGGTGTTCGACCAGCCCGGGGGTACGGCCATCGCGGTCCTGCCGATCACCCAGCTCGGGTCCGACATGTGGGTGCCGGTGATCGAAGAGGAACCGGGCTGGGTGCAGGTGCTGCTGCCGTCGCGGCCCAACGGCTCCACCGGCTGGCTGTCCACCCAGGACAACACTCTCGACAGCCGATCAACCACCGACCAGATCGTCATCGACCGGGCCGCGTTCCGACTCACTCTCTATCGCGATCACCAGCAGATCGGCACCTGGAGCGTCGGCGTCGGCATGCCGGCCGCGCCGACCCCGACCGGGCGGACCTTTGTCCTGGCCTCGATGACCGACGCGAAACAGAAATTCAGCCCGGTGATCTTCCCGCTCGGGATCCACTCGGCGACGTTCACCACCTACGGCGGCGGCCCGGGGACCACGGGAATCCACGGCTGGCCGACCACCGACGTGTTCGGCCGCCCGTCCAGCGACGGATGCATCCGCGTCCCCGCTGACGCTCTCGCCACGTTCACGAATCCGGCAGATCCGGTGCCCATCGGCACCCCGGTTCTCATCCGCTGACCCAACTACGCCAACACTTCTGGAGAAACCAGCCATGAACACCACTCGTAGTGCCCTCGCCGCCGCCGGAGCCGGTGCGCTGCTCATCGGCACCCTCACCACCCTCGCTTCCAGCTGCACCCCCGCGACCGCGGCGCCGCCCGCCCTCTCAGCAGCCGCCGCGACGTCGACGGCGACGGGGATCTCGGTCTCCGGCGGCGAGCACCTCTCGGCCAGTCCCAGTGTGTCCAGCAGCGGCGCGATCAAGTCCGCCGGCGGCTCGGTGTCCAGTCCCAGCGGCGCGGTCGTGGCCAGCGGCATCAGCCTGCAGGCCGGCGCCGGATTCGGCGAAGCCCGTGTTACGTCGGTGCGGGTCGGCGGAACCACGGTCGGGCCGTTCGTCGCGACGTGCCGCAACGGCGCCATCACCACCAGCGCCCCGAAGGGCGGCAGCGGCAACCTCAAGGTCACCGGCGGCGGCCGTGGCACGGCCGGGGTCATCACCGTCACCACCGGCACCGCCCCTACCCGCACCACTGGATCCGGCGGACCGACGTCGACGAAGCCGACCGCGGGCCCGGCGATCACGGTGACCGTGGCGACGGTCAGCTGCGGTGTCGGTACCCCGCCGCCGACCGGCAACCCGCCCGCCGGCACCCGCCCGGCCCCGACGCACAAGCCCGGGGCACCGGGGACGTCGCGGCCGGGTGTGCCGGGCCAGCGGCACCAGCAGGGCGACAACCCGGGTGACCGGACCGCGCCCAAGCCGCAGCCCAAGCCCGGCCACGTCGCCGTCACCGGCTGACCCTCCAGACCGCGCGGGCCCGCGCCCCCACCTCAACCCCCCTCCAGCGCGGGCCCGCGCACCCCGTCCGCTCCCACGTCCCCGCCGGGCGCCCCTCCCCACGCCCGCACCACCACTCAACCCAGCCGACCCGCCGAACCGGGGAGATCCTCATGTCCACACTCGTTTTCAGCCACGCCAGCACCGACTACCCCGACACCTCCACGCCCTCCGACGACGACCGGGCCGTGCACTTCATCGGCTCGCTGCCCGCCGTCCTGACCGGCGACCACCGCGAAACCATGCAGTGGTTCCTCGACCACAGCACCGACACCTCGCTGACCGGGCTGCCGTGCGATCCGGACCCGCGGTGGATCATCGACTGGCTCGACGGCCTCGCCGCCGTCGACGCCCTCGAACCCGTCCGCACCGGCGCCTCCGCCGACTACGACGACATGCCGACCTACCGCCTCAAGCGCGACCGCTGGCTGGAATCCGAGGACCTGTCCCTCGGCCGCGCCGCCCACACCGACGCCGTCATGGCCGCCCGCGCCCAGCTGCACGACGACCGCGACTTCCCGCCGCACCAAGTGTCGATCCCCAACCCGTACGACCTGTCGCTGTTCACCTTCGGCAGCCCCGCTGCCGCGGTCACTCATCTTCCGGTGTTCCGCCAGGCCGTGCTCGACGACGTCCACACCATCCACCGCCTACACGGCAACCAGGTCGTCTTCCAGCTCGAAACCCCCGCCGTCCTCGCCACGCTGGACCGCACCCCACGGCCGCTCTGGCCCGCCGCAGTACGGGCGCTGGCAAAGCAGGTCGCCCGCGTCTTCGCCGACGGCCCCCGCGAGGCGACGTGGCGGATCCACCTCTGCCACGGCGACCTCGGCCACCAGCCCCTGTTCGAACTCTCCGACCTCGTGCCCGCCGTGCAGTTCCTCAACGCCCTGCACAAGCAGCTGCGACGGCTGCGGATCCCGATGCCGGCGGTGCACATCCCGATGTGCACCGGCGCCCAGGCCCCGTCCACGGATCCGCGGTTCTACCGGGCGCTGCGGCACCTGCGCCGGGATATCGACGTTATCGCCGGCCTCGTCGATGAAACCCACCCGGAGGCTTCCGGCACTGCGCTCGGGCTGGTCGAGACCGAACTGGACCGACCGGTGCTCGCGGTCGCCGCCGCCTGCGGCTACGGCCGTCGACTGGTTCCCGCCGCGGTCGCCAACGCCGCACTCGCGTGCGAACTCGCCCATCACACCACCGACACCCCGGCCCGCTGACCCAATGGAGAGGACTGCCGTTATGGACGCCACGACCACGCCGATGCCGTCCGCGGCCGGGAATCTGGCCAGCGAAGAGGAGGCACTGAAGCCGATCCTGCGCACCGGGATCGTGCTCACTCGGGCGCTATCGGGCGGCCGGATGCACTTGCCCGGGGCTACCACTCTCGCCCCGCAACGTCATGACACCACCGAGACCGCGATCGCGATCATCAGCGGCCACGTCGCGATCCTCTCCGGCAACGCCATGCAGCCCTTCCACCCGCAGGCCGGGGACATGATCTACATCCCGGCGACCCTGCCGTACGCGGTCGTGAACCTCAGCAACAACGCCTCCGTCCTCGCGTTGGTCTTCCGGACCGACCCCGGCTTCGACACCGACGTGCATCGCATGCCCGAACTCGACCAGGCCGTCTGCGACCAGATCCCCGACCTGCGCCGCGCCCACCACAAGGCACTCCTCACTCGGCGCAGCGGCCGCGCCCGCCGCACCTGAACCCGCTCCCACCCTCCGCCCAGCACCACGCCACCCGCCGACCAGCCCCGTTCGGCTCCTCCCCGTCACCTGGCGTGCCACAACGACCGGCTCGATCAGGAAGACGTCATGCGCACCTGGATCACCGACACCGCCCGCGACCTACTCGACCACCCGCCACCCGGCGGACCGCTCACACTCGACGAGATCGCCGCCTGCGCCAGCATCACCACCCACCACCTCCGGGCCTACTACAGCTCGGTCGAGGCCATCGTCGCCGACATCCCCGCACGCCCGAGCCAGAGGGGGCGGTGATGACGATGCGTTGGAAGAACCTCCACCTGCGCGGCGTCGGCGCCGCACTCGGCGAGCTCGTGGCCGTGGAGGACCTCGAAACCGAGTCGACGCTGCGCGGAGTGACCAGCCAGCGCGCGGTGTCGATCGCGCACGGCAGCACCGGGATGGATCTGGCCGTGCGTGCCGGGCGCAACGCCCTCGCCAGCATGGCCATCACCACCACCGGCGCCCTGCCCGTCCCCGACCTGCACTTCCACGCCGCGATCTGGCGCGGCAGCCGCGGCATCGACTTCTGGTCCCGCGCCGCCTACGTCCGCTCCCGCCTCGGCCTGCCCGCCGGCCGCGGTATCGCCACCGAGCTCAACGCCATGAGCAACAGCCTCGTCGGCGGCATCGACATCTCCGCACGCGTCCTCGCCGGCAGCCCCGACCTCGACACCGTCCTGCTCACCGGCGGCGAAACCTTCGGCCCACCCGCCTTCGACCACCTCACCGCCGACCACGGCATCGCCTACGGCGACGGCGGCTCCGCCCTCATCCTCGGCCGCCAGCCCGGCCTCGCCCGCGTCGTCGCCACCAGCTCCTACACCGACCCCACCCTCGAACAACTCCACCGCGGCAACGATCGGTTCCTCCCCGCCGGCACCACCGAACTCGGGATAGAACGGATCCGCGAGCGGAAACGCCAGTACACAGACGCCGTCGGCGCGGACTCGATCACCCGCCGCAATCACGACGGCGTCCGCGCCGTCATCGACGAAGCGCTCCACGACGCCGGCCGGCAGCTCGACCAGCTGCGCTAGGTCGTGCTGCCGCACTACGGACGGCACCTGCTCGACACCCACTGCCTGCAACCGCTCGGCATCACCGCCGACCGCACGTTGTGCCACGCCGGCGACCAATGGGGCCACATCGGACCCAACGACCAGATCATCGACCTCACCCACCTGATCACGCGCGGCGCCGTCGTCCCCGGCGACCACGTCGCCTTGCTCGGCATCGGTATCGGCATGACATGGACCGCCGCGATTCTCCGCATCGACGCGGTGCCGCCCAGCCTCAGTGTCCTCGCCCCGCCCCTGCGCTGGCCCTGGCGCACCCCAGCCGACCCGCAGCGCTAATCACCGGCCCGACACGCCAAGTTCCCGAGGACTCCCGATGCCAGACACCTACCTGCCGTCGCGCCTCGACCAGGCCGTCTTCAGCGCCCCCTTCATCATCATCGACGCAGACAATCACGCACACACGATCACCCGCCGCCTCGACGACGCCGCCACGATCCTCAACACCGACGACGCGGCCCGAGCAATCGTGGGCACCCTCCGCCCGCCCCTCCTTGCCATCGACATCGACCCCGAAGACACCGGCGCACATGCCGACGCGGGCGAGGCCGTCGCCGAACAGCTACTCCTGTGGGCCGATCGCTACGGCCTGCCTTGCCTCCGGCGCGCTTCCGGCCGCCCAGGGCACACCCACCTCCTCATCAAGACACCGGCATGCCTTCGTCAAGAACTGCAGCGCGTCGTCTACGCGGTCGCCACCAGGCACAACGTCTCCGCCACCGTCCGGTCAACGATCCGGCTCACCTCCTCACCACACCGACACCGGCTGCCCAGCCCGATCCTGAGCTGCACGCTGAGGACAAGCGACGTGCCAGAGCTCGTCACGTCGAGGGCCCCGCGGGTTATACGACCGGCGCGTCGCCGCGGAGCCTCGAACGTCAGCAGGTCCGAAAGCGAATACGGCCACGCCCTCGCGCTCGCCCGCGCCGGCCACACCACAGCGCACGCCTGGGCATTCGCCAACCTCGCCGGCACCAAGGCCCGCGAGATCGGACGGCAAGCCTGGCGACGCTGGTTCTGGGCACCCGCCACCACGATCGCCGCCGCCGAACGCGGCCTCACCGAGCAGCAGGCGTGGGACCTCTTCCACCAAGCGTCCCCGACGCAAGCCGCCCACGTCGGGAGAGACGCCTGGCGCCACAACCGCTGGCTATTCGCACTTCGCGAGGCGGCCGAACCTAGACCCCGACGACGACGCCTGGAACCACCTCAAGCCAGCGACCACCAAAACGAACCGTCAGCTCGTCAGCTCCGACACGTCCGTGCCGAGCTCCAAGCGGCCGTGGACAGCCAGCTGACGCGCGGAGCCAGCACGCCCGTACGCACCGCCACGATCGCAGGCGTACGGATCAGTAGCTTGCGCGCAGCTCTTGACGCATTCGCGCACGCCGTCCTCACGACACGGGGATCAATCTCGATTCGCCACTGGGCCGAGAGCGCCAACCTCGATCCCAAGACTGTGCGGCGCGCACGAGATGCCGCTCTCAAGCTGGGCATCCTGAAACGTGTGCACCAGTACACCGGAGGGGAGACAGACTGCGACGCATTCATGTTAACTGAAGGTACAACGAGAAATCCCAACACAGAATTAACTTCCCCCACTCCGTACACCCCCAGCCTCGGCCAAGCGAACCCCTTCAGACTGTGGTCACAGCATCAGCGCGACAGACGCCAATTCGCCATCAACCACAGCCTGAGATTCAAGACCGCACAACACCGGAGTCATCGCCCATCAGAGCTGGATTCCTCAATCCCCGGCGTCACTCCAGGACATCACGCTGACTCTTGCCCCCGACACCCCACCGCCGGAGATAACCGGGGGCGAGGCCGCGACCGCGGCAGTGCGTCCCTGGTCCACGCCGGGCCATCGCTACCGCCGCTACCACGACGTCATCCGCGATCTCACCCCACCGAAGCTGTTCGAGAACCGACTGTGCTTCCGCCTGAAGCACCTCGATTACACAACTCCACAAATCGGGATGCACTTCGGACACATGGGTTTCTTCGACTCCATGGACACCAACGAAGCTCTCGCGCACGAAACCGCTCTGCGGCACTTGATGCGCGACCACAACGACGAGCTTTCCACCATGAAACCGTCGTGGCGGCGACTACCCTTCAGAACCCTCATCGGAGACCCGTTCGACCTCAGCCGCCGCCCGCTGATGGGCGCAGTCGGAACCTTGACCATCCGCGGAGGCGACTCTCCCAGCGTGGTCCTGCATCAGCGTGACGGCAACAAGATCGCCGGCGGCGGAGGCATGACCCATCTCCTCCTCGCCGGGATCTTCCAGCCCTCCAGCGTTCTCCCGGCAGCCATCGCCGCGGACTTCTCCCTCTGGCGCAACATCCAGCGCGAACTCGCCGAAGAACTCCTCGGCCACGACGAATACGACGGCAGCGGCCACCCGATCGCCTACAACGACCTCGAGCCCTTCGCCACCCTCGACCGCGCACTCGACGCCGGCGACATCCAGATCTGGTGCCTCGGAGTCACCCTCGACGCCCTGACCCTCTGCGGAGACATCCTCACCGCCGCTGTCATCGCACCCGACCTCTACGACCACCTCTTCGCCGACGCCGTCAACACCAACTCCGAAGGAACCGTCCCGGCCCGCGCTCTGCCGTTCGAAGAAAACACCTTTCGCTACCTACGCGAAGAAGGCCGGCTCTCGCCGGGCGCAGCGGCGGCCCTCCACCTTGCCTGGAACCATCGCCACGTTCTCTTCGCGTGACAACACGCGCTAGTACTGCAACGGCACTTGGGTGGCGCGCGGCAACCGGCCGGCAATCGGTCCACTTCAACGGGCGCCTGATCAGGATCTCAGCTGACATCCGGCTCGGCGTGGATGTCAGGGCGCGGTTCCGCGCCCTGACATGGCGGTAGCCGAGGCAGCCGTCGCACACATCGTCCCCCTCAACTACGCACTGCGGGGTACTGGGAACCTCTCTGATCGGGCCACATTCTCACGAGGAGGTCCTCAAACCGCTCGGGGAAGGAGTTGCCCGAAATCATATGCGCTCCTCATGGTCAAGAAGGCGACGGAGACGGTCGAACTCCTGGGCGAGTTCGGGGTGATCGTCTCGCAGCCTGTTCAGGGCAGCGCTCGTGTCCAGCGCACGACCGATCTGGATGGCCCGCCCCTGCTCCAGCACCAGCACAGCTTGATCGACGTCGTCGACGTTGAGCGCTGCAGCGGCGGCGCTCCTTACGTCGTCACACGACGCGGCGAGCGTCTCGTTTGGCGATGCGACCCCGTTCTCGACCTTGCTCAGGTAGTCCTTGGAGTAGTGGACACGATCGGCCAGCATGGCAAGCGACAAGCCCGCGTCGTTCCGAAATCTGCGAAGCTCGCCGCCGAACGTGGCACTCCCAGGCATCGCTGACCTCCTTGGCGTCCCGTCGATTATGACGCCGAAATCCGCCTCATTCCTGTTCCTTGCCGCCTCCGAGCATTTGCCGCGCAGTGCGGCGCGACCGTCGGACCAGCGGATGCCATAGCGGCGATGCCGCCTGTCGATGGCCGCGCCGAAGCCGCTGCGGCTCGCCCGGGCCGAGGTGAACCGGGACAAGCCGATGGTCAGGACGGCGGGCCGCCGGCTCGGCCGGGAAAACCGCCGTGACTGTCGTCCATTTGCTCGTGTCGCTGGAGCTATGGTTACGCGTTCGAGGCGCTCGGCCAGGCGATCGAGATAGCCGCAAATGATGGTCGACCGCCGGTCGAGCACGGATTCGTGCGTCGTCGCCGACAGCAGCTGACCCGCCTCCCGAGGGCAACGCTTGCCCACGTCCAGGCCCCGCCCACCGCGCCGCCCGAATTCGCGATCTCGCTACCGTTGCGCTGCACCTCAGTATCGCCTCCAAGTGGGCTGCGGACTCGGCGACTTCCTCGACTCCGGTCAGGGCTGAAGCCAGCGGTCGAACCAGGCCCGGGTGCGACGCAGGACGTCGAGTTGGTGGTTGCGTTCTTGTATCGAGTGGCCCTCTCGGGGGTAGATCACGAATTCGTGCTCAACGCCGAAATGGCGCAGTGCCCGGTGGAAGTACACGGCTTGGCCGAGCGGAACGTTGGTGTCCTCGGCGCCGTGCAGGATGAGGACCGGGGTGCGTACGCGGCTGGCAAACGAGACCGGGCTGACCGCATCATGCGGGTGTGGGCCGATTCCCTCCCAGCCGATGCTGCCGCTGAGCGCGCCGTCGAGCTGGCCGTGCTCCCCGGTCGCGGCCAGCATCCCCCAGTCGGTGATACCCGCTTCGACCAGCGCGGCGCGAAATCGGTTTGTCTGCCCGATCGCCCAGGCGGCCATGAACCCGCCGTGGCTCCCACCGGCGATACCCAGCCGATCGGGGTCGGCGATGCCGTCGGCGATGAGCAGGTCGATGCCGGTCAGGATGTCGGACCACTCCTCCCGGCCGACCCTGCCCACGACGCCGGCCGCGAACTCGTGACCGTGGCCCTGCCCGCCCCGCGGGTTGGGCAGGAACACCGCGTATCCGGCGGTGGCCAGCCACTGTGGCCGTGCATCGTGGAACGAGAACAACTGGAGGCGATCGGCGTACCGGTCGTCGGGGCCTCCGTGCACGATCGTGACGAGCGGGAACGGGCCGTCCGAAGCGGATTTCCCGGCCGGCAGTATGAGCAGACCATCTAGATCGAGGCCGTCGGCCGCTCGATAGGCCAGCGGTCGCTGGATACCGAATGCGATGCCGTCCAATTCGGGGCGGGTGTCCGTGATCTTCCGCAGTGGCCCGGTCGGTGGCCCGACGTAGACGTTCGTGGGTTGGTAACGGGTGCCGGTCAGTGCCGCGACCGTCGTGCCGTCTGGGGTGGTGGCGAGGGCCTCGAGATCACCGGGGTGCTGCGACAGTGGCGTGGGACCGATGGGGTCGAGCCGTGTCAGGGTCGTGTTCAGGCCGTCGGCGAAGACCACCAGCGGAGCAGCGTCGGTCTGACACAGTTCCATGGGGCACATCGGCAACTCGGCGGTGCGGTTGCGGCGGACGCGGCTTCCCATAGCTAGGTCGAACACGGCGGTGCCGGCGTGCAGGACCGGCGGGGTGAGGGCGACGTAACCGAGGTGCCAACCATCGTCAGCCGGCCACCAAGCCAAGAACTGTGCGTCGACCTCGACCGATCCGAGGTCTTCCGCAGTCCCTGTGGCGGGGTCGAACAGGTGCAGCTGGCCGGTGCGGGGGCCGTAGTCCTTATCGGCGCTAGCCCGGGTGAGCACAGCGAGCGGGCCACCGTCGGGTCGTTGCCGCAGTTCCACGACGTGTCGGCCGTCGAACACGCTTGGCGTTGTGACGTGGCCGGTACGCAGGTCGAGCAGGCGCAGCCGGGCACGAGTTTCGCGTTCGCCGACAACGATGGCGTCGTCGCGGTCCTGGGCGCCGCGTAGGTCTTGGTCGGTGGGTTCGTCCTCGGCGAGCAGAGCGATCAGGTTGGGATCGGCGAGCGGCAAGTGGTCTGCGATGCCGGCGCGCCAGCGGGTCATCGCGATCACTGTTCCGTCTGCAGGCATGAGCCGGTGCAGCTGCGGAGTACCACGCTCAGCGCGATCGGACAGAAAGTACAGCGTACGCGAGTCCACGGACCAGCGGGGTCGGGACTCCGTTGCGGTGTCGGCGGTCACCCGGCTCCACACACCGTCGCCGTTGATGTCAGCCAGCCAGAGTGCGGTGTCGAGGTGGTCACCGATTCGGCTGGTGGGTGCGAGGACGTAGCAGAGCAGATGTCCGTTCGGAGCGAGAGTCGGTGTCTGCGGGACGCGCCCGTCGACCACGAGTTCGGCGGTCAAACCTGTCATGTGGTCAGTGTGCCGACGTTCCCACACCAGTTGGACGAGCCACCACGTTCGACACGCCCGCACGAAAGCGTGTAGCCGCACCGACGGGCGCACCACGCCGACGCGATAGTCTCCTGCAGCGACGGCGCCCCGAGCTGGGGCGCGGCGAGTGCACAGGAACGCCGCGTCAGTAGGCAATCGGCGGCACCTCGCACCGATCCCGGCCCGCGCCTGACGAGTCGGCGCAGAGCGCGGCCTGGTTGGCTTTCCCGTGCTCATCAGCAACGACGCAATGCCCATCACCAGCGCCGAATCATTGACCAGCGCTTTGGCGGTGACGTAGTGGACCTTGAACCAGCGACCCACCAGCGCGCCGTCGCGGTGTCCGGCTGCGATCGGAGGCGACATCTGGATGGCTGGTCTCCTGTGGTGGCGGCGATGGAGAATCCAGAACCCGGGCCTTCGGCACAGCGAGATCCGCTCAGCTGGAGCGAACGGCGAGTGTGGACGCTCGTGGCGGAAACCGACCGGGCCCACGCCCCGGACACCATTGGTGCGTCCGAGGCCAACACGAGGTCGTCGACACGGTGGTGGGCGAAACATCGCCGCCGGGTAGCACACCGACCGCCAACCACGGCCCGAAGGTAACGAGGCGACGTTGAAACAGTGCGGCTTGAACAAGGCAAAGCCGCCAGGGCAGAGTCGGTGCCTACTCCGACGAAAGGTCAACAGTGAAAAGAGGATCCGTTCCGGCCCTCGCCACCCGTCGCTGGACCGGATGCTCCACAGCTCGTTCGTCGAAACTTCGCGACACGTAGTTCAAGGCGTCGAGCAGGCCCGCGGAGGTCAGCTCGCCGTCGTCGTTGACATCAGCCACGCCGCGTAGAGGCATGGCCCCGATATCGCTCCAGCTCAATCGTCCGGACGAGGCAATGTAGCTGCGTGCCCGGCCCGCGTTGTCGGCATGAAGACAGAAAGGTACGTCCAGTAGCCCTTGCGCGAACGCCTGAACGAGCGCCTGGCCGATGTCCTCAGAAAGCCGCAGCGTAGCTGTGACCAGAGACTTGGCCTCCGCATACGTCTGGCTGTCGGCCGAAACTTGCGTGGTGAGGGGAAGATTCTGCCTCCTCTCGCCGTCCGCTGCCGCGCTCGCACGCTCAAGTGCCTCGACATTCTCATTGATGGTGGGTAGGCGCACGGCCTCCGCGGCGGTCTTCACCACGAGTCGGGCGGCTCCGGTACGGATGGCGAGCCGAGCGGCCGCTTCGCCCAGCAACATGCTCCCTGCGGGCGTCTTCGGATAGACGCCCATGTACTCGTAGATCACGACGTGCCAACCGGCGGAGCCCAACAGTTCCCGCGCCAGCCGCCGAAGTGCCGCCACGGCCTCCTCGTCCTGCTCCGGATGGGTCTGCTGCGCATAGCTCAGGGAGACGCTGTGCACCCCGTGCTGGCGAAAGAACAGTGCCTCGAGGACGCTGAGGGCGACCAGCAGACTCGGCGGGCAGAGCTGCCCCATCATGCAGCCGCCGAATGATTCCAGGTGAGGTTCGATTCCGACAGTGCGCAAGCCGGAAATGAGAGCGCAGCTCTCCTCCCAGTTCCGTACCGACTCTTGCAGCGGGATCGGGCCGTACGGCAAGCAGTAAGAAACCGGGCCACCCTCGCTCGCGGCCAGACCCGTGCGGACCAGTGCGGCGAAGACTCGCTGGGGCGCTGCGGACCCGTGCCGCACCTGGATGGGAAAGTCGGCGTCTTGTACTCCATCGAGAATGCGGCGAGTCATGTCCGCTGCGAACGTCGTAATGGGGTATCCGTTGAGCGGCGTCCCGTCGGCCAAAGCGGCTCGCGCGGCCGCGTGCTGGTTGGTGCGGGTGTAGCTGTCCAGCGTGATCGTGCCGACGGTGGTCGCTGCCGCATGCCGGGTCGCGATCAACCCGGCCCGCATCGCCGATGGATCGCTGAATCCCATCCGGGGCTGCACTACCAGCTGTCCCAGCGCTTGGGCCTTCTGGACGAAGGAGCCGAAGTTGTCCTCGGATCCGGCTCGACCGGCCGGCTCGCGGCCTGCTTGTTCGTTCACCTACGCAGTTCCCTGCGAGGCGCGGGCAGCGCGTCGACGAAGGCGCGGAAGACAGCGATGTCATCGCCATCGTGGAACACGGCATCGAAGCCCGCGGCCGCCAGCCGCCGCGCGCTTTCTCCGCCGTCCGGGCCGGCCACTCCGAGTTTGCCACCGATCACGACTGGGGTCGACGTCAGTTCGGGCGCGCTCCTGATCAGCGAGATGGCACCGATGCCGTCCTGAACTCCGTGCCCGTTCACGCTGCTCATCACGATCAGATCCGGACGCAGCGCCCGGCATCGGTCGACCAGCACCTGATCCGGCACGCAAGGTCCGAAGTTGATCACATGGTTTCCGAGCTCCTCCAGGAGCAACTGCAGGTAGATCAGGTTCCAGGTGTGCGAGTCCGAGGCCGTGCTGGTGACGACCACACGCAGACCGGCCGGAGCAGAGCCATCCGTGACAGGCGCACTCGCGGAATTCGCAGTGGCTCTGCAGTAGCGCCAGGACTCGAATTCCATGGACGTCAAGATCTTCCGGGGAAGCACCCCCATTCGTCTCATCACACCCTCCGTTACGGAGATTACTCGGGCGACAGTCGGACTGGGGGCCGTCTATAAGGGCATTCCCCAGCGCCTCTGATGAATCAATCGGTTCGACTGAGTACGTAGTGTTCGTAGAGGTTATTGGCGTGCGCCTCGATCTCCGGATCGCCGCTCAACCTGCTGATTTCTCGCATAGTTTCCCAGACGAATCCTTCACCGGCGTCGTTTCGATAATGCTTCTTGATGATGATTCCCAGGATGTCTTTGAAGTTGTCCATGTCGATGACTTTGGACATCCCCAGGATCGCGTCGCGATCGCCAGCGGACAGCGCCGGTCGCTTGGCCAGGTTGGTGTCCGGAATGCCGGCAGACCGGTCTTCGCCGAACTTGACGAGCCTTGTCTCCTTGCCGGTATCGGCGAAGTCCAGTATCAGGTGAACGCGCTTGTGGTCCGTCAACGCCGCCGCACTGTGCAAACGCGTCGCATCAAGAGACCACACCTCGCCGACCCGCATGCGGTAGATGACATTCTCCTCCATGAAGAGGGCGTCCTCGCTGGTGGCGAGAGGAACCTGCAACCGGTGAGCCACCTTTTCATCCTTGGATTTGTCCTCGAGCTCCAGAAAATCGCGATGCGGGACCAGGACGTTGTTCGACATCACGACCACCCGCGCGAAGAGCAGGTGCTCAACCACGAAGAAGTTCTGGATGATCTCCCGCACGTAGGCGAGCTTCCGGCCGTTCGCGGTCGGCAGGCAGGGCTGCCTGTTGTCGTACCTGGAAAGCACGCCGTCGCCGAGGACTCCACCACTGGTCCACACCATGGCGCTCTTCCACGGGTAACCGCAGCTGAACTCGATGTATGGTTCGTCGAAATCGAAGTGCGAGATGACATCGAGATCTTGGGAAAGTTTTTGGTGGTCGATCTCAAATGTTCCGAGCAAGCGCGTCTGCATGGCTTCCTTTCGACTTTGTCAGCGAGTAGGTCGAGTAAAGTCCAGCCGTTCATACGACGTGCCGGCAGCGGCTTCGAAGCCCACCGCACGGTCAAGCGGGCACCGGCGGCCCCTCGCCCGCGCCGAGCGTTCGCGCACGATCGACATGATCGGACAAACCGAGCAGCTCCCAACGTCGAAGGGAAAGCGGTACGTTGCCGTTGGACCACAGATCAGTGTGGAAACCGGCGAGGTCGAATGTGTCCGGTCGATCACTCGCACAGGCTGTCATCAGGTCCAGTACCTGCTGCTTGCCCGTCTGATAGCTGAGCCCCTGCCCTGGGTGCCCGGCAAAGTAGACTGCCTCCGCCCACGCCGTTTGACGGTCCATCCCAACCAAGCCAGCGAGTCGGTCGGCGGCCGTCTCGATCGTGAGCTCGCCGAGAGCCAGCCCGATGTCGATCTCGACGCGCAGCGACCGAAGCCGCATGGCGTTCAGGACGAACAGCGAGCTGTCAGGATGGTTGTCGAACAACCCAGCCGTGAGCAGTGACTCTTCGTTGGCGAAGGCAATTCCTTCGTTCGCCGCGGAATCGTAGTAGTGGCGGCGTACCGGGTTGGTGTTGCGGGAGGACAGTGCCGCCTGCCAGGCATGCACGCCTTCGTGCGCGATGCCGACGCGGGGGTCACGTGCCTCCGCAAGCTCGAAGTAGGGCAGATCCTCTCGTGGGGCGCGGATGTAACGCAGTGCGTCGCCGGCGGGACAGCCGGGCGGGGGGAAGTGGTGCGGAACGCTCAGCCAGCCAAGCGGCTCCAGATAGGCGGGCATGGCGGCGTTGCGGTAGTGGGGCAGGTCGTCGGGAAGGTCGACCAAGCCTCGTTGGCGGCAGAATGCGCGAACACCTTGTTCCTCCTCACGCTGACGAGAGATCTGCTGTGCCACGTCGGCGATCAACGGTGCCGGGGCACTTCGACGGTGGCGGGCACGCGCGATCAATTCGGCGGCCGTGCTGCGTTGGTACTCCTGACGGCCCATCCAGCGAAGGTGTTCGACGGAGTAAGGCAGCAACGCCACCCGGTGCAGGAAGAAGTTGAACGCTTCGGCCCCGGCACTCGTCGTGGTCGTGAACGTCGAGAGCCGGTCGCCGAGCCAGGTTCGAAAGCTCGTCAGAGCGACGCAGGCGGCGGTCGTCCTCTCCGGCAGGACCCGCTGCTGGGCAGCGGGCAACGAAGAAGCGAGGGCGGCCATCGCGGTCGCCAGCTGCTCGCTCGCCTTCTCCAGTAGCAGCAACGCACACCGTGCGAAGGGCGCGGCAGCGTGGCCGGCCAGATTCTCCTCCGCGGCCGCGAGCACCGCGGGCACACGATGAAGGCAGTCTACGAGCGACTGTGCGCGAACCTCGGTGAACGGCGGTGGGGCAAGCAGCAGGTTGGCCACCGGGCCAAGACTTTGATCGAGGTAGAAGCCGGGGTTGCGCTGCCAGTCCCGCAGCAGGTTCAGCTCCCAGTGCACCCGCGCGAGAGCGGAGCCGACGAGCCGCCGGTCGACTTGGTCGGCCACCGGCGCGCCGCGATCCTCGAGAGCGCTGTAGCGTCCGGCGAACGCGGCCAGGACCCGGCGCCGGTCCTCGACCGCCGCCGCCGACCATTCCGGCAGCCACCCCGGCGGACGCTGCACCCGGCAGACGTCGTCGAAGGAGTCGGGCTGCGTGGCCTCGCGCCACAGCCAGAACTCTTCGGACAACTTGTTCATCGCGGTCACCAGCGGGCCCCTCAAGAGGTGATGCTGACGTCGTACGTGCGCAGCCAGCGATCGACCTCGACGACGGGCAGCACGAACTGCAGGTTGTTCGCCATGGTCATCATCTCCCGCTGGCCGTCGGCAGCATCCTTTACCTTGTCCACGTCCAGCAACTCCCGCAGCGGGGACGCACCGTCGTTCAGCACAGCGGCCAGATCGGCTCGCACGACCTTGGCGTGGTCGGAGGAAAATGTCGCCGGATAGGCACTTTTGGCCCTCCACAGCACTTCGGGCGGCAGGAGATCGCTCACCGCTGCCCGCAGCAGGCTCTTCTCCCGGCCATCGGCAACCTTCATCTGCCAAGGCACGTTCCACACGTACTCGAGCAGCACGTGGTCACAGAACGGAACCCGGACCTCCAGTCCCAGCGCCATGCTCATCCGGTCCTTGCGGTCGAGCAGGTACAACAACGGCCCTTGCAGGCTGAGGTAGAGCACCTCGCGCATCCGGGCTGCCAGACCGGATTCACCCGCCAACCGGGGAACCCGTGCCAGCAACGTCCGGTAGCGGTCACGCTCGTCGTCGTGGGGACGGACACTGGCCAGCACGTCGGGGGCCAGGCAGTCGGTGAGTCTCGGCGCCGAGCCGAGCCAGGGAAAGGTGTCGCCCCAGACGGTCGACCGGTCAAAGAACCAGGGGTACCCGCCGAACACCTCATCGGCACCTTCGCCCGACAACGCCACCGTGGACCGCGCGCGGATCTGCTCGAAGAGCAGGTACATCGAAGCGTCGAACTGCCCCAGGCTGGGCAGGTCACGGGCGGCCAGCGTCGTGGGCGTGACCTCGGACAACGCCGACGGGTCCACGACGATCGGTGTGTGGCCCACACCGATGTGCCGGGCCGCGGCCAACGCGAACGGCGTGTCACGGTCCGGACGCAGCGCGGTGGCCGTGAAATCGGCGTCGGCGCCGGCGAAATCAACGGAATACGACTGCAGATCGCGATACGACCGCAGTGCGGCGAGCGCGGTGACGGCACTGGAATCCAGACCGCCGGAAAGGAGCGTGCACAACGGCACATCGGCGACCAGCTGATGAACGACGACGTCGTCGAGTATCTCCCTGACAGCGCTCACGGTGGTGGCGTAGTCGTCATGGTGCTCACGACTGACGAGGCGCCAGTACGGAGTCTCGTGCGTGCCGGACCGGTCCACCCTGGCCAGATGCCCCGGTTGCAGCTGGCGCAAGTCCGTGAACGGCGTCTCCCAAGGCATGGTGAGCCGTGGGTTGAACAGAATGGGCAGCTTGTCCACGCTCATCCGCGGTGTGAACAACGGGTTCGCCAGTATCGCCTTGGGTTCGGAGGCGAACAGGATGCCACCGTCATACGCGTAGTAGTACAGGGGCTTCACGCCGAGCCTGTCCCGCACCAGGACCAGTTCCTCGCGGGTGGCATCCCAGATGGCGAGCGCGTAGATCCCCCGCAGCCGGTCGACGAACCCCGCTCCCCATTCCAGGTACGCGGAGAGCACGACTTCGGTGTCGGAGGAAGTGCTGAACCGATGGCCGAGTGTGCTCAGCAGTGTTCGCAACTCGCGAAAGTTGTAGAGCTCACCGCTGTAAGTCAGCACCGTGGCGGTTTCCGGTCCGCCCCGCCGCGCCAGCATCGGTTGCACGCCGCCCTCGACGTCGACGACCGCGAGCCTGCGGTGACCGAGCCCGACGTGCGAGGCGAGCCACAACCCGGCCGCGTCCGGGCCACGAGGGCGCAGGGTCTCGGTCATGGCCGCCAGCGTCTTCCGCTCGAGGGTCAAGTCCCGGGTGAAGTCGACCCAGCCGGTGATGCCGCACATCATTTTCCCCTTCGGCAGACAGACGTGGATTCACGGATGCGGGCCGCTCAGCGCAGTGACACGCGTGGCTGCCGGCCCACCGCCGACCGGCCGGCGAGGAACTCGTCGAGGTGAACGAGACGTTTCCCGGTCACCCCCGGGCATTCCCATCGCAAATCGGACCGGGCAGGCCGTTGCTCGTCGTGGAAGTACACGGCTTCGAAGCCATCCTCGGAGGACATGGTCAGCATCGGATTGGCCACCAGGAAGTCACGGACCGCTGGCCGGTCGCGCACCACGCGCAGCAGCAGCCGTTGTTCGCCGAAGTGGTTGGCCGGGAGCGTGACCTCCGGATGCATCTTGCGTTTGAACTGGAACAGTCCCTTGCTGAGGAACGGCTCGCAGCCGGACAGATCCACCCGCGTGACTCCGTGGCCGGCAGCCCACCGGAAGATCATGATGTAGAGCGCCAGGTAGGTGGCTGATTCGTAGGCTTTCGAACCGCCACCCTCGACACCGGCCAACCGGATCACCAGGGTCCGGCCGTCGAGTCTGCACAGCATCCCGGCGGTCCGCCGGCCTGACTCGCACAGGAAGAACAGCACGCCCCTGCGAAACAGACAGGCCCACGCCGTACGACGGGACTCCGATCGCGCCGCGGCGCCGTGCCGAACAGCCATCGTAGGACGGTGCATGCCGTCGTAGAAGTGGTCGAAATCCACCGCGCTCGAAGCGACCTCAAGAGTACGTTCCCGCGCGACCAGTTCCCTGGCGTACTGCTGGCGGGCTTTGCGCGAGATCCGTCCGAGCACCGTCTCGAAATCCCGGCCGACGGGGACGGAGAGAGTTATCCGCAGCGGTGCGAGCACACTGCGGGCCGGCAGCCGCGCCGGGATCCGGCGCACCGGCAAGCCCACTGCCAGAATGTCGGTGTCCGGGACGGCCTCGGCGTGCACCAGCTCCGGCCAGGTGCTGCGACGCTCGGTGCGTGCGGAGACGCCTCCTCGTCGCTGTTCGAGGAAGTCGAGTACGTGAACCACTCCACGAGACAGGCCGCCGTACGCGAACACCGGAGCATCCGGCGAACCGGCGGAGCGCACCACAGCCGGACGCAGCTCGACTGCGGCATCGACCAGGGAATGCGCACGAACGATCCGCGGGTCGGCACTGTTGTTCCATGCGTAGCGCCAGTTCGTCAGCACCGCACGACCTCCATCTCGTGTCCTCTGATCACGCGGACGCTGTATCTCGGACGAGTGCGGCGAGTTCCGCCAAGGTGCTGACGCGGGTTATGTGCTCATCCCGCATCGGAGGGAGCGACGAGTCGTCGTAGCAGCCGGAGCCGTGTACGACCACGTCGGTGTCCGCGGCGATCAGTCCGCGTTCCCTGGCTACCAGCACGCCTGTCAGTACCTTGATCAGTGACCACTCGCGGATCGACGCCGGGTCCGCGCCGATCTCGATACCCGCGTTCGACGCCACAGCACGGACTCGGTCGAAGCGATCCAGGCATTCCCGCTTGGACACCACGACCCCGCCTCCGCCATACCTGCCGACGATCGCGTTGACCTGCGCGGACGTCGCCGGGGACTTGGTGTAGAAGGTGGCGTCGATCGTCTCTTCCGGAGCATCGGTCACCGCGGGGAACTCGAGAGCGGCTCCCTGCCGCCAAAGTCCCGCCGCCGAGTCGTACTCGTAGTCGGGCACCTTGGTACCGAGGAGGCTGGTCACCATGTCTGGCGTGGCCAATTGCTGGACCAGGAAAAAGCCGGGATGGTTCGCCGGCACACTCAGGCCCGGAAGTCCCGTTGCGAGCGCCTCGAAGCCGAGGTGGTAGCCGAGCAGGCCGAACGCACTGGACACGGCGTGTGCGTGGAACCGCGGAGGCGAGTCCTCGGTGACCGGGAGCAACTCGGCCTCGACAAAGGCCCGCGCCGCGTCGGCGATGCGGTAGTTGTCGAGATCGAGGGTGTACCAGACCCGGAAACCCGTGGTGTCCATGATCTCCGCCGCCTGCGCGGCGACGACCTTCGCCGACAGTTGCTTGACATCAGCGGGCTGGTCGACGTTCACCATGGCGACCGGATTGACCGAGTGCAGGGCGCCTTCCCAGGTGAGCGCACAGTCGCGCAGCTTCACCCGCGAGCTTTCCGGGACGAGCATCACCATGCGCAGTTGCTCGGGGGTGACCAGACCGCACTCGTACGCCCGCGCGATTGCGTCGCGCAAGGCCGTACCCTTGTTGCCCGACGTGGGCGTGAAGACCAGGATCCGCTCACCGGTACGCCGAATGTGGCTGACCGCACGCGAGACCATCAGCAGCGACGCCATCGTCTTGGTCGTCCTTGCGCCGGGATTGCGCATCAGGTCGAAGAGAAACATGTTCTCGCCGACCTGGCTCAGCCCGATGTCGGTGACGTCGGTGAACTCTTCGAAGACCTCCAGCGGCTCCAGCGGGATCGCCAGGTCACCGCCCCGAGCGGCAGTCACGACGCGAGCGACGGCCCGGATGTGCTCGTGGTACCTGCTGAGCGCATTCTGCACGATATTGACCGCGCCTGTCTGGTCCGCAGCCGACGTCATTGGATCACTCCTAATCAAGTGCGTTGCACGACTACTCGCGGGAACCGGCCGAATCAGCGCTTCCGTAACGCACTGCCTCCCCCCTGGCCACTGCGGCCGATACTGCGTTTTCAAATGCCATTTCGGTTCCTTTGAACACTCCGGCCGCCCGAGGATAGTTCACGACGACATCGGTGAAACCGAGTTCGCGACAGCGACCGACGGTATCAGCGAACCGCTCGACCGACTCGTACGGCTCGGAGACCACACGACTCACGTTGACCAGCTTGGCCAGCTCGCGGACGTCACGCCCCTCCTCCTCGCAGACGTGCTCCAGCCGGCGCATCTGCTTGCCGAGCAACTCCCAGCTGTCCGGCTCCGGCCGAGCCCCCGGTTGTCGTGTGTCGCCGATAGTGACCCACACATCGGCGTACCGGGCGACGACAGCCATACCGCGCGACCCCGAGGCAGCAACGGCGAACGGCACTCGAGGGTGTTGGACGCAACCAGGAATCATCCGAGCGTCCACCGCGGTGAAGTGTTTGCCGGCGTAAGTGGTCACTTGGTTGCGCAGCAGCATGTCCGATAGCTCGACGAACTCCGCGAATCTGTTCGCGCGCTCCCGCCCGGACAGTTCTGGGCCACCGAGCAGCAGTGCGTCCGGGCCGAGCGCGCCCGCGCCCACACCGAACACGAACCGCCCTCCCGAAACCTCGTCCAAAGTCATCACTTGCTTGGCAAGCACCACGGGGTGGCGGAAGTTCGGTGTCGTCACCATGGTCCCGATCCTGATCCGATCGGTAATGGCGGCCACCGCGGTCAAGACCGTGAGGGAATCGTGCCAAGCTCCGTCACGCAGGTTCCGCCACGAATGGTGATCGAACACCCAAGCGTGGTCGAGGCCCATCCGCTCCAGGCCGGTCCAGATCCGCCGGGTTCGAGCCCATTCGTACTCGGGAAGCACCACCGCACCCAACCGCACGCTCGCCACGCCCGCGTCTCCTGGCTTACGCCGACCGACTTGCCGGCGTCGCCCCTGGCTCGTCCTCGCCGGCCGGGATGCTCATCTTTTCGACAAGACTCCGCGGTCTCATGTCGATCCAATGACTCTCGATGTAGTCGAGGCAGGTTTGCCGATCAGTCTCCGGGAGCCGAACCGACCAACCGCCCGGGACCTCGGCGAAGGCGGGCCACAGCGAGTGCTGCTCTTCGCGGTTCACCAGTACGAGGAATCGACCGTCAGGATCATCAAAAGGGTTTTCCACGACTACCGTCCTTCCACCAGCGGAGATCCTATTTGGATTCTTCCGCCAGCACATCTGACTCAACCGTTGCGCTGGCCAGCGCGCGGTTGTTCAGCCTGGGATAGAAAACCAGTGTCACCAGGATGAGAAAAATCCCTGCCGCCACATACGGGATCTGGACACCGAACGAATCGGCGAGAAGGCCTCCGAGTGCCGCACCCACCGGCCCTCCGATCATTACCACCATCCTACTCGACGAGAGCACCCTGCCCAAGAGATTGCGGGGCACAATCTGCTGGCGGAGCGTACTGACCACGACATTCTGCGCAGTCGTCAGCGCGCCGGTCGCCAGCATCATGAGAGCCGCGACCCAGACATTGGCGACGAGCCCCAGCACCAGAACGGCCACCCCCACGCCGGCCTTCCCCGCGAGCAGTACCGTGCCGGAGCCGAATCGCTTGCCGATGGCCGAGGCTGCCAATCCGCCGGCCGTCGCTCCCACCGCCGTCGCGGTCAGCAGCAAGCCGAACCCGATGTCCGGGAGCCCGAGAGCTTGCTTGGCCAGCAACGCCAGCATCGCGAACTGCGCCGAGGCGACGATGTTGCTGAGGCAGCTGATCGCGGCCAGCGCCTTGAGGGTGCGATTACCGAGCAACCACCGGATACCCTCGACGATTTCCGCTCGCGCGCTCTTGCGGGGAGCGTCGGACGTCGCCTTGGTCGCGGTGTCCGGCCGGATCGACCGGATCAACATGCCGCTGGCCGCGAAGGACAAGGCGTTCCCCGCGAACGGCAGGACGTGCCACACACCGAACAACGCGGAGCCCAGCGGCGGTCCCACGAAGTCCTCACCGTTGATTTCCGCTGCGGCGATCCGCCCGTTCGCCACCGACAGCTGCCGTGGATCTCGTGACACGAAATCGGGAACGGCCGACTGGGCCGCGAGGTCGAAGAAGACCTGCCCGACACCGAGGACGAATGCGGTGAGCACCAGCCAAGCCAGGTTCACCCACGCAGTCAGGATCAGCACGACGAGAACGATCAGGATCGCGAAACGGACGATGTCCGCCCACACCATCACCTGCCGACGGTCCAGTCGATCGACCACGACACCGGCGTACAGCGAAACCAGCACCCAGGGAATCTCGACAGCCACGACGACCAGGCTCAATGCCAGGGGGCTGTTGGTGATTTGGAGGACCAGCAGAGGCAACGCGGCCGCGTGCATACCGGTGCCGGTGGCCGACACGAGCGTAGCGGCAAAGAGCCGATGGAAGCGCCCGCCCAGTTTCACCTTCGAGTTGCCAGGTTCCTTTGTACGCACTTTCAGAAATTCCTCCGGTCAGACACGGGAAATAGGTTGCTCTGCTGCTGCTTCCTGCCAGGACAGCCGCGCGAACACCTCGGACACGATTCTTCCGATGCTCAGCATGGGCTGGGCGTCCATCATGTCGTCGTGTGCACAGTCGATCGAGTGAGACTCCACGCCTCCCTGAGCGAGATCGGTCCAGCCCGTTCGGTGTTCGTCCTCGGCGCGCCGCGACTCGGCCGCCTCGATGCTGACGATTCTTCCGCGACACGGCTGTGATTGATGGGTGTCGAGGAGCCGGATGCAGTGCTTGGTCATCGCCGACAGTTCGGTCACCTCGTCGCCGGACAGCTCGGCCGGTACGCCCTCGGCGGCGCCACGGATCGATTGCTCGATCAGCTGGAGCAGATCTTCCGGCAGTTCCTCCGCGGGCTGCCCGTTCCCGCGCTCGGCGGGGGCGGCGTCGAACAGGATGAGAACCGGTACCTCCTCGCCGAGGTTCTCGAGTACTACCGCCATCTCTTGGGCGACCACCCCACCGAAGGACCACCCGGCCAGCAGGTAGGGGCCGTGCGGTTGGATCTCCCGGATGTGCGCGAGGTAGTCCTGGGCGATTTCGCCGAGCGAGCCGGGGCGCTCCGCGCGTTCGAGGTACCCGCTGGATTGCAGGCCGTAGACCGGATGGTTCCCGGGCACGTGCGGAAGCAGCCGCGAGTAGCACCAGCTCAGTCCGCCGGCCGGGTGGACGATGAACACCGGAGTGCGGTCTCCAGCCGCCCTCAGTGGCAGCACCGTGGCCAGCGAATCGGACTGGCCGGCATCGAGCCGCGGCGCCAGGTCCGCGACGGTGGGCGCTTCGAACAGGGTTCTGACCCCCACTTCGGCACCCAGCGCGGAGCGAATCCGGCTCACCAGGCGAATGGCCAGCAGAGAATGCCCACCCAGGTCGAAAAACCCGTCGTCGATGCCTATGCCGCCGACAGCCAGCACTTCGGCGAACAGCTCGCAAAGGATCTCCTCGCGGGGGTTCCGCGGCGCCCGCGACAGGCTCGAACCACCGGAATCCGGAGCCGGCAACGCCCGCCGGTCCAGCTTTCCGTTCGAGGTCAGCGGCAACGCGCCCAGCATCACCACCGCGGCGGGCACCATGTAGTCCGGCAGCACTTCACCCGCGAAACGACGCACCTCGACCGGATCGACATCGCCCACCACGTACGCGACGAGGCGCTTTTCGCCGGGCCGGTCCTGCCGGGCGACCACCACGGCCCGGCTCACGCCCGGACACCGCACCAACGCCGCCTCGACCTCCCCCACCTCGATGCGGAAACCCCGGATCTTCACCTGGCCGTCGACGCGCCCAACGAATCGCAACCGGCCATCGACGTTCCAACGTACCAAATCTCCGGACCGATACATCACCCCGCCGGGCGAGCCGAATGGGTCGGCCACGAACCTCTCCGCCGTCCGGCCCGGCTGATTCACGTAGCCCCGCGCAACGCCGGCTCCGGCGATGTACAACTCGCCGACAACGCCGACCGGAACCGGAGACAGCCGCTCATCCAGCACGTAGACGCTCACGTTGTCCAACGGCCGGCCAATCGGCACCACACCGGATATCCCATCGGCTCCCCGATAGGCACCGGCGGTTGCTATGATTGTCGTTTCGGTCGGCCCATAGCCGTTGACCACCACAGTTCCCGGGCACACGTCGAGAACCCTCGCGACCGCCCCCGGCGACGCCACATCACCGCCGGTCTCCACCTGACGCACACCGGCGAACATTTCCGGGTGCTCCTCGGCGGCGACGCCGAACAGGCCGGCGGTCATCATCAAATGGGTGATTCCGCGGTCGGCGATCTGTTCCTTCAACGCTCCGAGCGAAGGGTCACCGGCCGGCGCCACCACGACGTGCGCGCCGTTGAGCAACGGCGACCACATTTCGTAGATCGACGTGTCGAACACGTGCGGCGAGTGGAAGAGCACCCGGTCACCGGCCTCGACCCGGCCGACGCCCTCCCGCACGAAAGCCGCCACGTTCGCGTCCGTGACCGCGACCCCCTTGGGCTTCCCGGTCGAGCCCGACGTGTACATGACGTAGGCCGGCTGCCTGGCATCGCGGGCGCGCCCGGGAGCAACGGCACCGCCGACGACCTGGTCCGTCCTCAGCACGGTCGCACCGCCGGCCAGCGCCTCGGCGACGAAGCCGTGCGAGCTCAGCGACTCGTCCACCAGCACCACCCGGGCGCCGGTGTCCGCCTGGGCCATCGTCATCCGCGAGACCGGGAAGGCCGTCGAGAGGGGGACGTAGAACCCACCGGATTTGGCGATGGCCACCAACGCGACCACCAGGTCGACGGAACGCTCCATCAACACGACGACAGCGGACTCGTGCCCGACGCCGTGACGGATCAGCTCGTGGGCGACCCGGTTCGCCCGCGCGTCCAGTTCGGCGTAGGTCAACGCCAGGTCGCCACCGGACACGGCCGGCGCGTCGGGAGTCCGCGCAACCTGATCGGCGAACAGTTCCGTCAAGGTCACGTCCGGCAGCACGCTCCGGGTGCCGTTCCATTCCACCAGCAACCGGTGACGTTCGGCGGGACCGACGACATCGATGTTCCCCACCCGAACGCCGGGGTCGGCGAGGACCGCTTCGAACACCCGTTCAAGCCGGGCCAGAAACCCTTCGACAGCAGGCCGGTCGAACAGCGCGGTTCGGTACTCCACCTCGACGTCGAGGCCGGCGTTCCCGCCCGCCGTGTCGAAAAGCTCGGACAAGGTGAAGGTCAGATCGAATTTCGCCTGCGCGGTATCGGAATCCGCTTTCACGGACTCGGTCCGCAGCCCGGCGAGCTCCCAGTCCGCGTGGGTGTTGTTCTGCAGGCTCATCATGACCTGGAACAGGGGTGTGACACCTCGGGTCCGGCTCGGGTTGAGCGCCTCGACCACCGCTTCGAACGGAACGTCCTGGTGCGCGTAAGCAGCGAGGTCGGTCTCCCGCACCCGGCGGACCAGCTCCGAGAAACGCGGATTTCCCGAGACATCCGTCCGCAGCACGACCGTGTTGATGAAGAACCCGATCATCTTGTCGAGAGCGTCATCGGTTCGACCGGCGATCGGGCTTCCCAGCGGAATGTCCGTGCCGCAGCCCAGGTGTGACAGCAGCACCGCCACGGCGGCCTGCAACACCATGAACAGGGTGGCGTTGTTGCTCCGGGCGATCTCGGCGAGTCCCGCGGCAACGGCCGGTGGTAACGAGGTCGAAACCAGTGCCCCGGCGGACTCGGTCGTCGCACCCGGGTGATCGAAGGGCAGCTCGAGCCGAGCGGGCAGGCCCGCGAGCTGCTCCCGCCAGTAGGCCAGCTGCTTGACGAACGCACTGTCCGGATCGTGCTCGTCGCCGAGCAACCGGCGGTGCCACAGTGTGTAGTCGATGTACTGAACCGGAAGCGGCGGGAACTTCGGTTCCCCCCCTTTCCGCCCTTGCTCGTACGCCGTGGCCAGATCTCGCAGCATCGGGCTCATCGACCACCCGTCACACGCGATGTGGTGCACTACCAGCAGGAGGACGAACTCGTCGGACGCCACCGTGAACAGACCCGCTCGCAGCGGAAGGTCGGCGGAAAGATCGAACTCCCGCGACGTCATGGCCGCCAGTTCCTTGCTCAGGCTGGCTTCGGTGGTGTCGACCACCGGCAGTTCGAGGCGCACGGCCTGGGCGGGAATCACGTTCTGCCACGCTTGCCCGTCCTGCTCCGGGAAAACGGTCCGCAGGCTCTCGTGCCGGTTGACGACCTCCCTCAGCGCCACCTCGAGCGCGGGAATGTCGACCGCGCCGGACAACTGCACCGCGAACGGGAGGTGGTAGGACGCACTTTCCCCCACCTTGCTCAGGAACCACAGCCGTTGCTGGGCGAACGACAACGGAGCCCGCTCGGGCCGGTTCGCCACCGTCAGCGGAGTCCGGACGGCCGCGCCGTCGTCCAGTCGCTGCGCCAAGGCCGCGACGGTCGGTGCTTCGAACACGGTCCGGACAGCCACTTCGGCGCCCAGCACCGAGCGGATCCGGCTCACCAGGCGAGTCGCCAGCAGCGAATGCCCGCCGAGCTCGAAAAAGCTGTCGTCAACACCCACTCCGCCCGCGCCCAGGACCTCGGCGAACAACCCGCACAGGATCTCCTCGCGCGCATCGTGAGGCCTGCGGGACGACCCGGAGCCGCTGAGATCAGGAGCGGGCAACGCCCGCCGGTCCAGCTTCCCGTTCCGGGTCAGCGGAAGCTCGTCCAGCGTGACCACCGCGGCCGGCACCATGTGGTGCGGCAGGGTCCGGGCCGCGAATCGGCGCAGCTCGACCGGGTCGGCATCGCCCACCACGTACGCGACCAGGCGCTTGCCGCCGAACCGGTCATCGTGTGCGACGACTCTCGCCTGGGCGACGCCCGGATGCCGCGCGAGCGAGGCCTCGACCTCGCCCGGCTCGATCCGGATACCCCGGATCTTCACTTGGTTGTCGGCGCGGCCGCTGAACCACAACCGGCCATCGGCGTCGCGCCGGGCCAGGTCCCCGCTCCGGTACATCACCTCACCGGCAGTGCTGAACGGATTGGCGACGAACCTCTGTGCGGTCAGACCCGGCCGGTTCAGGTACCCCCGCCCGACGTTGGCGCCCGCGATGTACACCTCACCGACGACTCCGACCGGGACCAAGCAGAGTCGTGTGTCCAGAACGTACGCACGCGAGTTGTCCACCGACCGGCCGATCGGCACGGAAACGAGTGGTTCACCTGCCGGATCCAGGATGAACCGCGTGGCCGCATGCGTCTCCGAAGGGCCGTACTCGCTGCTCAACCGCCGGCCGGGCCGCGATCGCCAAACCCGGTCTATCGACCGGGAGAGCGTGAATTCTTCGCCTGCCTGGACGATGTTCGTCAGTGCTGACAGTTCGAGACCGGCACTGATCGAAGCTTCACAGACAGCGTCGATGACCGGAGCCGGCGCATTGAATTCGGTGATTTCGCGGGCATCGAGCCACTGGGTGAGCAGCCTCATGTCGCGACGAGTGTCGTCGTCCGGTATCACCAGGCAACCGCCGCACAGCAGCGTGGCGAGGATCTCGACGATGGACACGTCGAAGCTGATCATCGTGAACATCGCGGTACGTAGCTCCGGACCGGTCGACGCTCCGGCACAGCGCCAGGTCAGGAGGTTCACCAACGCGCCGTGCGTCATCACGACGCCCTTGGGAGTACCGGTGGAACCCGAGGTGTAGATCACGTAGGCCGGGTGCTCGGCGAGGAGTGGTGTCACTCGCTGCGCATCCGTCGGGTTCCCCTCGGCGCCGGAGGCCGTCGCGGTCCTGTCCAGCAGCAGACGAGCGCAGGGGATGCGCAGGTCTCCCGCGGCGTCGGTCGTGGTCAACACCAACGCGGGCGCGGCATCGGCGAACATGGTCGCGATCCGCTCGGCCGGATAGGCCGGATCTATCGGCAGGTACGCCGCGCCGACCTTGAGAACGGCCAGCACGGCGGCCACCAGTTCCGCCGAACGATTCGCCAGCACCGCGACGATCCGCTCCGGCCCGGCTCCCCTCCGGATCAGCTCATCGGCGAGCTGGTTGGCACGCTCGTTCAGCTCCCGGTAGGTCAGCAGGACACCATCGTCCTCCACGGCCGGGGCTTCCGGAGTCCGCCCGACCTGCGCCTCGACGAGTTCGGCCACCGACGAGTCCCCGCGTGGCCGTGCCGTGTCGTTCCATTCCTCCAGTAAGCGGTGACGTTCCCGGGGATCGACCACATCGATCGCGCGGATCCGTACACCGGGGTCCGCCGCCGCCGACTCCAGCGTCCGCACGAGTCCTTTCGCCATGGTGGTGATCGTGCTGCCGTCGAACAGATCGGCCCGATACGTGATCGTGCCCAGAATCCTTCCCGGCTCTCCGTTCGCGGTTGGTTCCTCGTTGAGGCAGATGTTCAGGTCGAACGTCGCGGTTTCGTTCTCGAACGGAATCTCGTGCAGCTCGATCCCGCCCAGGTCGATGCTCGGCAGGTGCGGTGAGCCGAACTGGAAGAAGATCTCGAACAGTGGTGTGCTGTCCTGCAGCCGAACCGGGTTGACGGCTTCGACGACCTTCTCGAACGGCACGTCCTGGTTCGCGAACGCGGACAGGTCGACTTCGCGGACCTGCTTGAGCAGGCCGGTGAAGGTGAGGTCACCCGACGTGTCGGTGCGGAGCACCAGGGTGTTCGTGAAGTAGCCGACCAGATCGTGCAGTGCCTCGTCCGACCGGCCGGAAACGACGGTGCCGAGCGAGAGGTCGGTGCGCCCGCCCAGCCGGGTCACCAGCGCCGCGATCGCGGCGTGGGTGATCATGAACATCGTGGTGCCGGTGCGCGATGCCAGCTCGAGCAGAGCCCGGTGTACGGCCGGTCCGATCTCGAAGGCGACTTCACGAGCGGTGTTGTCCCGCGACCGGTGATCGAGCGGCAGGCCGGCTTCCCGGGACGCGTCGGCCAGGGTGGCACGCCAGTGGTCCAGCTGCTTCGCCAGGACGCTGCCCGGTTCTTCACCGTCGCCCAGCAGCTCGTGCTGCCACAACGTGTAGTCGGCGTATTGCACGGGCAATTCCGGCCAGGACGGCACTTCGCCTGCCGCGCGGGCCGCGTAGGCGGTGCCGAGGTCGCGCCAGAACACGTCCTCGGACCAGCCGTCGAAAGCGATGTGGTGTGCCGCCAGGACGAACACGCCCTCGTCGGCGCCGGTCCAGACGAGCTTGGCACGCAGCGGGATGTCCGTGGTCAGGTCGAACGGGCGCTCCACGAAATCACGCACGATCGGATCGGCCACCGGGGCGTGCACGGAGGTCAGGATCGGGGTCAGCTCCGCGGCGGGCACGACGTGCTGGCCGGGTTCTCCCTGCACGGAAGGAAAGAGGGTGCGCAGGCTTTCGTGCCGGAGGACGACGTCGTGCAGTGCCGCGGCGAGCGCCGGTTCGTCGAGCGGAGCGGAGAACCGCCACACCATCGGGACGTGGTACGCGGTGTCCTTCGGGTCCAGCTGGTGGAGGAACCAGAGTCCCCGTTGGGCGAACGAAAGCGGGATCACGACCGTGCTCCTTCGGCTGCGGCGGAGTTCGGGGTGGTCAGGAGCTGTCCTTCACGAGTGCGGCGCCGCAGCGCCGGCCGGGAGACGTCGGCCTCGAAGTCCACGCACGTGGTCAGCCCGGCCACGGTGGGGTAGTCGAACAGATCGCGAACCGACACCTCGACGTTCAGCACCGCCCGGATCCGGGCCAGCAGCCGGGCGGCGAGCAGCGAGTGGCCGCCGAGGTCGAAGAAGCCGTCGTCGATGCCGACCTCGGGCAGGGCCAGGATCTCCGCGTACAGCTCACACAGCTGTTGTTCCCGGGGAGTACGCGGCTTCCGGCCCTCGTCGGCGACGACGAGCTCCGGCGCGGGCAGGCCCTTCGAGTTCAGTTTCCCGTTGGGGGTCAACGGAACCGCGTCGATCTCCACGAAGGCCGACGGCACCAGGTAGTGGGCCAGGTCGCGGACCGCGGCCGCCCTGAGAAAGTTCTCGTCGACCGGTGCCCGGCCGTCACTGACGTAGTAGGCGACCAGGTTCCGGTCCCCCGGCCGGTCCTCGCGCACGACCACGACCGCCTCCCGCACGCCGGGCACGGTTTCCAGCACGCGGGCGACCTCGGCGGGTTCGATCCGGAACCCGCGGATCTTCACCTGGTCGTCGGCCCGGCCGGCGAACTCCAGTTCCCCGTCGGCGTTCCACCGCACCAGATCACCGGTGCGGTACATCCGCGCCCCGGGCTCGCCGAACGGATTCGCCACGAACCGTTCGGCGGTCAACGCCGGCCGGCCCGCGTAACCCCGCGCCACGCCCGCACCGGCCACGTACAGCTCGCCGACGCTCCCCGGCGGCACGATCCGCAGGTACGCGTCCAGCACGTACACCTCGGTGTTGACCAGCGGCTTCCCGATCGACGCCCGGCCGGTCGCGACCGGGGCGAGCGCGGCGATGGACACGTCGTCGGAGCATTCCGCGGGACCGTAGACGTTCATCAGGACCACGCCGGGAACGTGCTGGTACCAGCGGGTGATCAGCTCCGGCGGCAGCTCCTCGCCGTGCACCAGCATCAGCCGCAGGCCCTCCAGGCTTTCGCGGAAGTCCGGTGCGGCCTCGACGAGGTCGAGCACAGCGCGCAACAGCGATGGCACGATCTGCAGCACCGTGATCCCCTCGGCACGGCAACATCGCAGCAGGGCGGCCGGGTCGCGCGCGGTGTCGTCGTCCATGGCGTGCACGCGTCCGCCGGCGGCGAGCATGGTCAGCGTCTGCCAGATCGAGACATCGAAAGTCAGGGGCGCGTTGAACGCCATGACGTCCCGCTCGTCCAGGCCGTACAGGTCGATCACCGCGTGCAGGTGATTGGCCAGCCCGCGATGGGGCACCAGCACGCCCTTGGGACGTCCGGTCGACCCCGAGGTGAACACGGCGTAGGCGACGAGGTCCTGATCCGGCTGCCGGAACGAAGACGGCCCGCCGACCGCGAGGTCGACGACCTGGACGTCGTGCCCGGCCGCCGCCGCGATCTCCGCCGCACGGGCACGCAGGCCCGAGGACGCGACCAGGAAGCGCACCCGCCCGTCGGCGAGCATCCGCTCCACGCGGGACACCGGCGTGGTGGCGTCCACGGGCATGTACCCCGCGCCCGCACCCAGGACGCCCAAGACCGCCGAGACGTACCAGGCACTGCGTTCCGAGAGCACCGCCACCAGATCGTCGGGCGCAACCCCCGCGGCCGCCAGCGAACCGGCGACACCGGCCGCGTCCCGCGCCAGCTCGGCGTAGGTGAGGCCACCGAGCGGCGACGAAGCCGCGACGGCACCGGGCCGCCGGGCAGCCCACGCCGCGACGGCCGCGGGCAGGTCGAGCGGTCGTTCCGCGCGACGCGGGCCGTTCCACGACACGAGCTGCCGGTGCCGCTCCTGCTCGGTGAGGACGTCGATGCGCCGCAGCGAGCGGTCCGGGTCGGCGACCACGGTGCGGAACACGGTCACCAGCCGGGTGGCCAGAGCTTCGACGGTCCGCCGGTCGAACAGCTCGGTGGCGTACTCCATGACGACGTCGACCCCGCCTGGTCGGCCCCGCTCGTCGTGCCGGACGGAGAAGTCGACGGAGAGGTCGAACTTCGCGGTGCCCGTCGCGTCGGGCCGGCCGGTGATCGCCGCACCGCCGAGGCGGAGTGCTTGGGCGCCGGACCCGTAGCCGTCGTCGAGCGCGATGAAGATCTGGAACAACGGGTGGTGGGCGAGGGAACGCTCGGGGTTCAGGCGTTCGACGATCTGCTCGAACGGCACGTCCTGGTGGGCGTAGGCGGCCAGGTCGGTGGCCCGGACCCGGGCGAGCAGCTCGCGGAAGGCCGGGTCGCCGGACGTGTCGGTCCGCAGCACCAGCGTGTTGACGAAGAAGCCGATGAGATCGTCCAGTGCCTCGTCGCCGCGGCCGGCCACGACCGTGCCCAGCGGAAGGTCCTCACCGGCGCCGACCGCGGTCAGGACGACCGCGAACGCCGCGTGCAGGACCATGAACAGCGTGGCGTCCTCGGACTGGGCCAGCTGGGCGAGCTCGCCGTGCAGTCCCGGGTCGATCGTGAACTCGACGACCTCGCCCTGGTGGCCGGCCACCGGCGGGCGCGGCCGGTCGGTGGGCATCTCCAGCCGCTGGGGCGCGCCGGCGAGGGTGTCCCGCCAGAACGCGAACTGCACGTTGCGGTGGCTGTCCGGATCGTCCTCGGACCCGAGCAACCGCTGGTGCCAGAGACCGTAGTCGGCGTACTGCACCGGAAGGGGCGGCCAGGGCGGAACGGTGCCGCGGACACGGGCCTCGTAGGCCCGCGACAGGTCGTCGGCCAGCGGGCGCATCGACCACCCGTCCGCGGCGATGTGGTGCAGCACCACGACGAGCGTGGCCCGCTCCGGCCCGGTGACGAGGAGTTCCGCGCGGATCGGGATGTCCTCGGCGAGGTCGAAGGTGCGGCCCACCACCTCCCGGACGGCCGGTTCCACAGCACCGGGCGCCGTCTCGGTCACGGTCAGCGGGGTGGCGATGTCGCCGGCCGGGATGATCAGCTGCTCGGGCTCCCCGCCCACCTCGGGGAACACCGTGCGCAGGCTTTCGTGCCGGACGACCACGTCCGTGCACGCTTGCGCGAGCGCGCGCGGATCGAGTGGACCGGTGATGTGCCAGACGAGGGGGACGTTGTAGGCCGCCCCGGTCCGCTCGTACCGGTCGATATACCAAAGCCGTTGCTGCGCGAAGGAAAGCGGGAGGCGGGCGGGACGGTCGACCGCGCGCACGGGCGGCCGCGCCGCGGTCCGTTCGGCCGCCGCCATCGCGGTGGCGAGCCCGGCGACCGTCGGGTGGTTGAAGATGTCCCGAGTGGACACTTCGACCCGGATGACCGCGCGGATCCGGCTGATCAGCCGGGTGGCGAGCAAGGAGTGGCCACCGAGGTCGAAGAAGCTCTCGTCGATGCCCACGGGGGCGGTCCCGAGGACCTCGGCGAACAGCTCGGCCAGCCGGCTTTCCTCCGGCGTACGCGGCGGGCGGCCGCGCTCGCCGGCCGCGAACACGGGCGCGGGCAGGGCATTGCGGTCGAGCTTTCCGTTGGGGGTGAGGGGAACCGTGTCGATGCGGACGAACGCGGACGGCACCATGTAGTTCGGCAGGGCGGCTTCCGCGGCGGTCCGCAGGGCGGCCACGTCGACCTCCGCGTCCTCGAGGACGTAGTACGCGACGAGACGCTTGTCATCGGGGCGATCCTCGCGTGCCACCACCACGACCTGGCCGACGCCGGGGACGGCGGCGACGATCCGTTCGATCTCGGCCGGTTCGACGCGGTGCCCGCGGATCTTCACCTGGCTGTCGGCTCGGCCGAGGAACTCGAGTTCCCCTTCGGGTGTCCACCGAACCAGGTCGCCGGTCCGGTACATGCGCTCGCCGGCGGGGCCGAACGGGTTCGCCACGAACCGTTCGGAGGTCAGTCCCGGCCGCCCCGCGTACCCCCGCGCCAGCCCGGGGCCGGCGACGTACAGCTCCCCCGCGACCCCTTGCGGCACGAGCCCCAGCCGGCGGTCGAGCACGAGCGTGCGGGTGTTGGCGATCGGCGAGCCGATCGAGGCCGCGCCCCGGTCGGCTCGCTCCGGGCCGATCCAGGCGATGGACACATCGTCGGAGCATTCGGCCGGACCGTACATGTTCAGCAGCGGAACGTCGGGAAGGTGCTGGTACCACCGGGTGATGAGCTCCGGCGGCAGTGCCTCGCCGTGCGCCATCACCATCCGGAGGCTGCGCAGGTGGGCGAGGTGCTCGGGCGCCTCCTCCACGAGGTCGAGCACCGCACGCAACAGCGACGGCACGATCTGCAGCATGGTGATGCCCTGGTCGCCGCAGCAGCGCAGCAGGACGGCCGGGTCACGCGCGGTGTCGTCGTCCATCGCGTGCACGCGCCCGCCGGAGGCGAGCATGGTCAGCGCCTGCCAGACCGAGGTGTCGAAGGTCAGCGGCGCGTTGAACGCCAGGACGTCGTGTTCGTCCTGGCCGAGGAGCTCACTCACGACGTGCAGGTGGTTCGCGAGTCCACGACGAGGGACCACGACACACTTGGGGCGTCCGGTCGAGCCGGACGTGAACACGGCGTACGCGGCGGAGCCGGAGAGCCCGCGGGCCGGCACCGGGCGGTCGTCGTCGCCGACGTCGACCACCGTCACCTCGTGGGACGCGGCCTTGACGATCTCGTCGGCACGTTCCCGGAGCGCTGGGTCGGCCAGCAGGAGCCGCACGTTGCCGTCCGCGAGCATCTCGGCGGCCCGGTGCACGGGTGTGCCGGCGTCGATCGGCAGGAAACCGGCGTCCGCGCCGAGCACGCCCAGGATCGCCGAGACGTACCAGCCGTTGCGTTCCGAGAGCACCGCCACCAGGTCGTCCGTGCCGGAGCCGGCGAGGTTCACCGCGCGCGCGACCCGGGCGCTCCGCGTGGCGAGTTCCGGGTAGCCGAGGGTCTCGTCCGCCCAGGACACCGCGACCGCCGCCGGGTCCTCGCCGGCACGCCGGCGCATCCAGGCGACGAGGTCCAGCGGCTCTTCCGCGCGCGCCGGCCCGGTCCACTCGACCAGCTGCCGGTCGCGTTCGGCCGGCGACAACGCGGTGAGCGCCGAGACCGGCCGCGCGGGGTTCTCCGTGGCCGCGAACAGGACCGCGGTCAGTCCGTCCGCGAGCCGGCGGACGGTGGCCTGGTCGAACAGGTCGGTGGCGTACTCCAGGACCGCCCGGATCCCGGCGGGGTCCCCGGCATCGTCCCGGGTCTCGACGAAGTTCACCGCCAGGTCGAACCTGGCCGCGGTCACGGGCTGCGGCAGCATCCGCACGCGCACTCCCGGCAGCCGCAAGCGGTCCGCCGCGGAGCCGTCGTCGAGCGCGACGAACACCTGGAACAATGGGTGGTACGCGGGCGAGCGCTCCGGGTTGAGCGCCTCCACCACCCGGTCGAACGGCAGGTCCTGGTGCGAGTAGGCGTCCAGGGCGACGTCGCGGATCCGGTCGAGCAACGCGGTGAAGGCCGGATCGCCGGACACGTCGGTCCGCAGCACCAGGGTGTCGACGAAGAACCCGACCAGGTCGTCCAGCGCTTCCTCGGTGCGGCCGGCGAACGCGGTGCCGAGCGGGATGTCCTTGCCGGCTCCGTACGCCGAGAGCGTCACGGCCAGCGCCGCGTGCAGGACCATGAACAACGTGCAGCCCGCGGACCGGGCGAGTGCTCGTGACCGCCGGTGCAGATCCGCCGGGATCGCCACCTCGACGGCCTCGCCGCGGTAGGTGAACGCGGCGGGGCGAGGACGGTCCAGTGGCAGGGACAGCTGCTCGGGCGCCCCGCGCAGGGTCCGCTGCCAGAACTCGGCCTGCTCGGCGGCGAGCGCGCTGGGGTGCCCGTCCTCGCCGAGCAGGTTCCGCTGCCACAGGGCGTAGTCCGCGTACTGCACGGGCAACGGACCCCAGTCCGGAGCTACGTCCCGCACGCGGGCCGCGTACGCGGTACTGAGATCGCGCGCGAACCGTTCGAGCGACCACCCGTCGCACACGATCTGGTGCACGACGACCAGGAGCGTCCGTTCACCGGGACCGTCGATCAGGAGGTGAGCCCGGATCGGCGGTGTCGCGGGCAGGTCGAACTCCTGCCAGACCAGGTCGTGGACCCTGCTCGGCACCGAGCCGGCCGGAACCCGCTCGGTCGTCAGCAGTGATCCGCGGGAATCCGGGTCCAGTACCCGCTGTTCCGGTTCGCCGTCGGTTTCGGGGAACACAGTGCGCAGGCTCTCGTGCCGTGCGACGACGTCCCGCAGCGCCGAGTCCAGGGCGTGCTCGTCCACGGATCCCGTCAACCGCCACAGGTACGGCACGTTGTAGGCGGCTCCGACGTCGCCGTGGCGCTGGAGGAACCACAGCCGTCGCTGCGCGAACGAGAGCGGGACACGCTCCGGCCGCGGAGCCGGGACGAGCTCGGGTCGCGCGGCGTACTCGGCCGTCAAGGTGCACCAACCTTCCGGGAGAGAGGCCTACTGGGCGTTGCGGGTCCGGGTGATCACGGCTGCCAGCTCCGCGACCGCCGGCGGCCGCATGATGCTGTGGTGGTCCGCGGTGACCGACGCGAACCGCAGGTCCGGGCCGATCAGCGAACCCCAGCCCCACGTGCGGTCCGTGCCGGCGAGGGCGCCGTCCGCCTCGGCTCGCACGAGCAGCACCGGGTAGTCGGCGCCCTGGGCGACGCCTCCGGCGGCGTACTCCTCCCACGCCCGGGAGTTCGCCGCGTAGACGTCGAAGATCTTCTTCACTTCGTCCCCGCTCGTGCCCGCCGGCAGGTCGGGCTCGAAGTGCCACGCGAACTTGCCGGCGAGCTTCGACTCGGTCAGCAGGTGCGCCTCCTGGAGCGCTTCGTCGGAGGTGTCGTCGAACCCCGGGGCCGGGCAGTCGATCAGGACGAGCAGCGCCACGTCGTGCCCGGCGCGCCGGAGCGCGTCCGCGGTCCCGCGCGCGACCAGCCCGCCGAAACACCAGCCGACCAGCACCGGCGGACCGTAACCACCGGCGGCGACGGCCGCGGCGTAGTCCTCGGTCATGACGGCGAAGTCGTCGTGCGGCGGACTGCCGTGCAGGCCGAGCGCCTCCACGCCCACCACCTCGTGCTCCGCCGGCAGCGTCCGCGCGAGATCCCAGTAGCAGAGCGTCGTTCCGCCACCGGGGTGGAAGCAGAACACCGGTGAGGTGGCGGTTCCTTGTCGCAGTGGCACGAGGTTCGAGTCGTGGAACTCCCCGCCGCGGATCAGGTCCGCGGTGGCGGCGACGGTCCGGGCCCGCATGATCGACGCCATGGGCAGGTTGGTGCCGAACGCCCGGTTGACCCGTGCGATCAGCTTGATCGCGTGCAGCGAGTTGGCGCCGAGGTCGAAGAAGTCGTCATCGCGGGAGATGTCGACGGTGTCGACGACCTCCTCCCAGATGACCAGCAGGCGCTGTTCGACGGAGTCGGCCGGTCGCGCCGGCCGGGTGCGCCGCGGCTCGACCGGAGTGAGCGCCGACCGGTCGAGTTTGCCGTTGCTGGTGAGCGGAAGCTCCGCCACCACTTGCCACCTGGCCGGCACCCACGCGGGCGGCAGGTCGCGCCGCAGCAGCTCTTCGACGTCCGCGGCCGTGGCGGCGCCGTCGAGGACCACGTACGCGTCGAGGTGACCGATCAGCCCGTTCTCATCCTCCCGGGCGACCACGGCGGCCGCCACCACCCCGGACAGACGCCGCACGGACACCTCGATCTCACCGAGGCTGATCCGATGCCCCCGCAGTTTGACCTGGTCGTCGAGGCGGCCGAGAACTTCGACCCCGCCGTCGGGCACGCGCCGGCCGGCGTCGCCGATCCGGTACCGCCGACCGGCGAAGCCGCCGGGCCCGCCGGTCAGATAGCCGAGTCCCACGTTGGGTCCGCTGATCAGGACCTCGCCGGGACACCACAAGGGCAGGAGCGCGCCCGCGCTGTCGACGACGGTGATGGAATTGCCGCCGAAACCCGTCCCGACCGGAACGGACTTCAGCCGTTCGTCGCGAGCCGTCCCGACCAGATGGCACGTCGCTCCGATGGCCGTCTCGGTCGCTCCGTAGTGGTTGTACACGCGGAGGTCCGGTGCCAGCGCCTGGAGCCGGTCCGCGAGCGACGGCGGGAGGAACTCACCACCCAGGACGAGGGCTTCCCGCGGCAGCACCGCGGCCGGGTCGTCCGCCGCGGCGAGCAAGGCGGTCAGGTGCGACGGCACGAGTTTCATGAGGTCGACCGGGTGCCGGCGCAGCCGTCGCGCGAGCGCGGCCGGATCGGTGGCCACATCGCCGTCGATCAGGTGGACACAGCCACCGTTCGCCAGTACCGGAAAGATGGCCGTGTACGCCAGGTCCGCGGCCAACGTGGTCATCGCGGCGGACCGCGTGCCGCGGTCGATGCGGAACACCTCGCTGCTTCCGGCGACGTAGTGCGCGAGTTGCTCGTGGCCGATGACCACGCCCTTGGCGGCCCCGGAGGTTCCCGAGGTGTAGATGACGTAGGCCACGCCCGCTCTGGTCGTGGGCTCCGGCTGCGGCTCGGTGTCCAGGATCGCAAGACCGCGCGTGACGATCACCGGGGCGGTGACGTCGCGGACGACGGTGTCCAGCCGGGCCTGCGGCCAGGCCGGGTCGAGCGGGACGAAGGCGGCTTCGGCCAGCCAGATCCCGACCATCGCCACGACGGTCTCCACCGCCGTCTCGGCCAGCACGGGCACCAGCGCACCGGGGCGGACACCGTTTTCCCGCAGCACATCGGCGAACGAACCAGCCCGGTCGACCAGCTCCCGGTACGTCACGGCGGCCGCGCCGCCGACGATCGCGGGCGCGTCCGGCCGCTCGTCCGCACGGGCGAGGATGCGGCGCAGGACCGTTTCCGGCCGGCTGACCGGCTCCGGTGCCCGCTCCGGTTGTGGCGCCAGGCGAACGACGCCGATCTGCCGCGCCGGCTCGGTCACCGCGTCGGCCAGGAAATGACCGAACGCCTCGGTGAGCGAACCGAGATCCTCGGCGTTCGCACCCTTCGCCGTCACGGTGACCAGCAGGCCCTCGGGGCCGGACAGGCAGTCCACGTGCAGGTCGGCCAGGACGTCCGGCGGCTCGGCCAGGCCGTTCTTCCGGTACCGGAACGCGAAGGCGGTGGCCCGCTGGGCGACCTCGACCGGATCGAACTCGTTCTCGGTAGCTTTCGCGTCCGTCAGCGCCGCGTCCGCCGCCTTCACGGCGTCGGCGAACGACGTCTCCTGGCCGATCTCGAACGACAGCGGCACCGGCCGTTCGAGCGGGCCGACGAGATTCCGGAGGCCGGGCGCGGAACGTCCGTCCGTGACGACCACCGCGTGCTGCTCCTCGGTGCGCGTGTAGCGCACGTAAACGCTTTCCCACGCCGCGAGCACCACGGCGGCCTCGTCCACCGCCAGTTCTTCGGCGACCTCGCGGACCCGTCGGACCGTCGTGGCGGGGATGGTCGACGACGACTCCGAGACGCTGCCGCCGGCCGTCACGAACGGGAGGTACGACCGCGCCGTCGCCGCCGCCGACACCACGTCGACCAGTTGTTCTTGCAGCCAGACAGCCACATCCGCGTACTGGAGCACCTCGCCCGGCGCGTCCGGCGCACCCGTCAGCGTGTCGACGAGCAGTTCCCAGGACGCCGGATCCGTGCTCAGCCGGGGCAGTTCCACGACGAGGTCGGTGCCGTCGGCGGTGGGAACGTACTCGACCGAGACCGCGCCGGCGCGCACGATGGCGCCGCCCCCGGGAAGCGGTTCGACCGCGACGCCGTCCGGTTCGTCGACCACCTGGACCGGCAAGCTCAACCCGGCCACGTCGACGTACCGGGTGCGCAGCGCCTCGTGCGCCGCCACCACCGCCGACAACCGGCCGGCGATCTCGTCGACGCCGATCGTGCCGTCCGTCCGGACCCGCCGGGACACCCGGCCGGCTCCGCCGTGCCGGCGGTACAGGGCCTGTTGTTGCGGGGACAGCTGGTAACCGGTCACTTCCGGCTCGAGCGCGGTCATCGCGTGACTCCGAGGCGTCCGTCGTGCTCGTCGGTCATGGCCACCAGGACTCGGCGCGGTCCCTCGTACGGGTCCCTTCCGTGCGTAACGAGCATGTTGTCGATCAGCAGGACGTCGCCGCGTTCCCACGGCTCTCGGACGGTCTCGGCCTCGAGCGCCGCCCGCACTTCGTCCAAAGTGGAGTCTTCGATCGGTTCGCCGTCGCCGTAGGAGGCCTGCCGGGGAAGCTGGCCGGGATCGAGGTCGCGCAGGGAGGCCTGGACGTCCGCGGGCAATGCCGAGGTGTGGAAGAGGTGTGCCTGGTTGAACCAGAGTTCGGCACCGGTGCCCGGGTGCTCGACCACCGCCTGGCACTTCTGGGACGTCCACAACCGGTCGGTCCCCCGCCAGGCGAAGTCGATCTCCCAGGTCTCGCAGAACCCTTCGACCTCGTCCGGGTCCTCGGTTTCGAACGCCTGCTGCCAGGTGACGCCCAGCCCACTGCCGTAGTTGCGCACGTACCGGACGCCCCTGGCCGCGAACGACTCGAACAACGCCGGGTCCAGGCGCTCGCTGATCCCCTGGTTGCCGGCCAGCGGGGTCGCGCCCCCGGCCTGTGCCGGGGTCTCGCAGTAGAACCACAGGTACCTGGGCCAGACCCTGGCGTAGGACAGTTCGTTGTGCTGCGGGATCGTCTGGTCCGCCGGGTAGTCGGTCGACGTGTAGACACCCTCCACGGTGGACCTGCGCGGTGTCGAACCGTAGGTGTAGCCGAGCAGAACCGGCGACCACGCCCGGACGACCGCCTGGAAGTCCGCGGGTTCCCGGATCGGGAACCCGCGGAACAGCAGGGCTCCGCGCTCGTTCAGGACCTCCTGGATCCGCGGCTTGTTGTCCCGCACCCACGCGGCCAGGCCGACCGTCGGCACGGTGGGGCGGGCGACGGCCGGAACACCGCCGCCGGCGAGTTCGACCGTCACCAGATCCTTGGCGGAGACGGCCACGCGCCGCCGCGCGGCCGGTGAGTTCAGCGGTGCTGGGGTGGTCATGTCGCTCCTCGAGATCAGCTGGTCACGGGCGGGTGACGGACGCGGGCCACGGCTTCGGTTCGCCCGTGCGCGAGATCAACGGCATGTCGCGGATGTCGTCGTGCTTCAGCACCCACATCAGGAACCGGTCGACGCCCATCCCGAACCCGGACGTCAGCATCGGGAAATCCTCTTTCATGCGGACGTACCACGCGTACTCCCGCTCGTCGACCCCGTGCAGCGCCATGGACTTCCGCAGCTCCTCCGCGCCGGTGTGGCGTTCACCGGACCCCACGACCTCCCCCATCCCGAAGTACAGGTCGGCGCTCTTGGCCGTGGTGCGGGACTCGTCACCGAACGCCTGGTAGAAGGGCACGGCCAGGCTGTCGAAGTGGTGCACCCAGACGAACTCGCCGACCCGGCGCATCAGCACCTGCTCGCCTTTCCGGGTGAGCGTGCGCCAATCCCCTTCGTCGCGAACGGTTCCCGCCACGTCGGAGACGGCGCGAACGGCCTCGTCGAACGACATCTCCGCGAACTTCCCCGGTGTCTCCACCATCCGGACGAGGTGGGAGACGTCACCACGCGTCGCCGCGAGCCGGTCGCCGGCCTGGTCGAGGATCGCCGCGGCCAGCGCCCGGACGTAGCCGGTCACGTACTCGATCAGGGCATCCAGGTCACCGGGGAGCTCGGCCTCACTGTGCGTGTACTGGCCGAGGTGGGTCTCGTCGGGGTCTTCGCCGCGGAACGACGGCATGATCGTGTAGCACCCACCGGGCGCGACCCGGCAGCCGTACTCCAGGGCGAACTGCATGGAGTCGGCGAGGTAGGTGTTCACCCCGCTCACGGTCACCGGCACCGGCTCGGAGTCGCTCCCCAACGCCGTCGGACACGTCACGGTGCGGGTGGTGACGGGCAGGAAGAGGTTCTTCAAACCGCGGGAACTCGCGTACCGCAGGGTGGTCACGTGGATGATGTCGTGCAGGTCGCCGACCAGCCGGTACCAGGGTGATCCGAGGGACCGGGCCAACGTCGCCAGGTCGTTGCCGCCCCAGCTGGCGGGCGGCTCGACAGTTGTCACAGTGGGGTTCACGCGTCTGCCTTCCTGGAGCGGCGGGCTAGTGGGCGGCCACGACCGGGGAGATGTTCTGGTTGTGCCGGAAGACGTTCTCGGGGTCGTAGCACGATTTGGTCGTCGCCAGCCGGTGGTAGCGGTTGTCGCCGTAGAGGTGTGTGGTGCCCTGGTGCCGCACGTCCTGGACGTAGTTCACGTACGCGCCACCGTGCTGCCAAGGGGAAAGGCGGTCGACGGCCTGCCGCGACCACTGGGCGTGCGTCTCGTCCTCGCCGGCGTCCGTCCATTGCGCCGATGCCGTGACGATGTAGGGCGCGCTCCGGTTGGGGAACGCCGATTCGGCATCGGGAACGTCCGCGATCGCCCCGCGGAGGAACTCGAAGTCGATGCTCGACAACGGCGACGTGATCTCGTGGCCCGCCTCGACGAGCGCGGCGGCCGGAGCGCTCGTCAGGTCGCTGAGGTAGCAGGATTTCGTGAAGTACCGGTTTCCCGCCGGTTCGCTGCAGTCGCCCAACGCCTGCAGATCGGCGTAGGACAGCACCTGGTCGAGGCGCCCGTCCGGCGGCACCGACCGGAACAGCGGCGCGATCGCGCCGGGACCGTCGGCTTCGGGCCCGAACCAGCCCGCGGTGAGGAACAGAGCGGGCTTGCCACGCAGTCGTTCCGGGATCCACCTGTGGTGGCCCGCGGTCTTCAACGCGCCGACGGTGTGCAGGTCGAGCGGCTGCTGTTCGGCAAACCCGGCGTAGGCGGCCAGCGCTTCGGCCGCCCGGGCGAGTGCGTACACGCCGGTCTGGTGGACCACCGGTCCGACCTTCCGCAGCCGAAGCGTGAACTTGGTAACGACGCCGAAGTTCCCCCCACCACCGCGAAGCGCCCAGAACAGGTCCTCGTGTCCGTCCGGCGATGCCTCCACGATCGCGCCGTCCGCCAGGACGACCTCGGCCGCGGCGAGGTGGTCGCAGGTCAACCCCCACTTGCGGGCGAGCCAGCCGTATCCACCGCCGAGGGTCAGTCCGCCCAGTCCCGTGTGGGACACCACGCCCGCGGGGCACGCGAGTCCGTGTGTCGTCGTCGCCGCGTCGAGATCACGCAGCAGGGCGCCACCCCCGGCCACCGCGATCATCGCGACGGGATCGACGCCGACGGCGTTCAGGAGCGCGAGATCGACCATGACAGCGTTGTCGGCGACGGCGGAGCCGGCGACGTTGTGGCCGCCGCCACGCACGGAGACCGCGAGGCCTTCGGAACGTGCCCACCGCAGGACCGCGCTCACCTCGGCGGCGCTCCCGCACCGGGCGATCATCGCCGGCTGGCGATCGTGCATGCCGTTCCACACGCGTCGCCGCACGTCGTACTGTTCGTCGCCCGGGAAAAGGGCACGGCCCCCCAGCAGCGAGCGGGGGTCGATCGACTTCGATTGCGGTTCGCGCATCCGGATCCATTTCACGTAGCGGCGCAGCGTGGGCTGAAATCCCGCGCGGGCATACCGCGCAGAACCGAATCTCGATTTGTCGCGTCGGTTGTCGAAGGCGCCGACCTCGTTCCACCGCCGACGTTCACGTCATCCACGGCGGGTCGGACGCACACCTTGGTCACACTCGATCAGCGGATCGCGAGCAACCACCCGCGTCCGACATCCTGGATCCAGCTAGATCGAAGTTACGCAATACCGGACTTCAAGTCAACCGTGTCGGACTGCGGCCGGATGCCAGTCCTCTAAGCTGGACGGGAGGGGAGCCCGGGAGGAGTGAAGCAGTGCCCGAGCCAGATCGCGACGCTTCGAGCGAGCGCGTCGATGAGAAGGAACGCACAGTCGAAATCGAGTCCTTCGCCGCGCGGTTGGAGCGGCTGATCAGCGTCAAGAAGCACGATGACGGGCGTCCCTACACGAAGCCGGAGATCGCCGAGGAGATGGGCCGGCAGGGCCTCAAGGTGTCGAAAAGCCACCTGTACGGCCTGCTGAACGGCACGAGCAAGCCGAGTCTTGAGGTGGCCCAGGATCTGGCCGAATACTTCGGGGTGGAGCTGGAGTACTTCGGCAACGGCGAGCGCGGTCGCGAGATCCAGGCCCAGTACGAACTGCTGGCGAAGTTCTCGGCCCAGGGAGTGCTCGACGTCGCATTCCGAGCGAGCGCATTGCCGCCGGACAAGCTGTCGAGCGTGCTCGATTACATCGAGTTCCAGACCAGCAGGCAGACCGGCGACAATCCGACGTCGGGGTGATGCCTCCAGAAGGACCTCGCCTTGGCGTCGCGACATCTGCCAGGATGATCCGGAGTTGATCCAAACCTGGCAGGGGAGGGCCGGATTGGGAGACCTTCGTAGCGAATTGCGTCGTCATTGGCGCAGGACGAGGCTTCGCCGTGATCTCCGCCGACGGCTGGCCGCAGCGCGGATCCACGGCCCCACACCGATGGCCGAGGTCTGCCTGCGGCTGGGCGAACACCGGGACAAGCCGATCCACCTCGTCCCCCAGGCGATGGACGTCCCCGGCCCTTCCGGCCTGTGGATCAAGACCAGCCGAGCCGACTACATCGTCTACCAGTGCGCCGGAACCACGCCCCTGCACCAAGAACACATCATCGCCCACGAAGTCGGCCACCTGCTGGCCGACCACCCGTCCGACGAGGACGACGACGCGGCCTGGCGCGCCCTGATGCCGGACATACCGCCCGATGTCATCCGGCGGGCGCTGCGCGGACGCACGTCCTACGACACGGAGTTCGAACGGGAGGCGGAAACCCTCGCCAGCGTGCTTCTCGAAACGACCGTGCGAGCCCAGCTGCTGACCCGGCCCGGCCGATCTCCACGGGCTCGCCGCGCTCAAACCACCCTCGGCGATCCCGTGGACCTGCTGTGATCCTGCAGCTGTTCCTGTTCGCGGCACTGGCCTGGTTCCTGCTGAGGCTGGTCGCATCTCCGCGCGATCCCGGCTTGTGGGCGGTCGTGGCGTGCATCGCCCTCCAGCTCCTGTCCTTGCCTGAGGTGATCACCTGGGGCTTTCGGCTGGTCGGCGACCTTCCGGCGGCCAGCACGATCAAGCTCCTGGTGAACCTCGGGCTGAACGTGTCCCGCTACGCGCTGATGCTGTTCTTCTTGTTGTCCACCGGCGGATCCCGCGGCCGCGCCCGGGTGGAGGGCCTGGTCCTGCTCGCGGTCTGCGCCGGGATGACCGTATCCGTGCTCTGCCTGCCGGCGAACCTGCGCGCGACCGCGTACCCCCTCAGCGGCAGCCTGCCCCACGACATGAACCTGCCCGGGCTGGCGCCGTTCTACCTGCTCGGCGGCGGTTACGCGGCATACGCGTGCACGGTGACCGCCCGCTGGGCACTGCGCTACGCCGGCGAATCCAGCCCTCGCGGGCGGCTCGGGTTCCGAGTCTCGGCCATCGGTCTCGCCGGCACGACCTTCGTCGCCGTCACCAGGAGCGTGGTCACCATCATCCGCTGGACGAGGCATCCCGGTGCCGGCGACTGGCTGCTGGCGAAGCTGGTCGATCCGCTCGTCTCCCCGGCGAAGGACTTGTTCATCATCGGCGTCTGCTACGTCGGATTCGCGGCCCGCTACACCGCGCTGCGTCTGTGGCTCCGCCGCAGGCACGCCTTCACCGCGCTCGAACCGCTGTGGCAACGGCTGCACGCCATCTTTCCCAGCGACCAGCTCGATCCCGCTCGATCGTCGTTCCCGCTGCAGCTCGGCCACCGCTACTGGCGACGCGTCATCGAAATCCGCGACGGACTGGTCCAGCTCGGCCCACACCTGATCGATGCCGGTTACGACCCTGCACGCCCGGCTCACGAACAGATCACGGCGATCACGACCGCGATGCAACGGCAGGCCGACGGCCGGACGCCGGACAGCCAAGGCACGGTGGTGGTGGCCGCGCCCACAACGGCGGACGTCGACGACGACGTCGACCAGCTCGTCCGGCTTTCCCGCGCCTTGTCTTCCGCGACCTAGGAGCTGCCGATGCCCCAGCGGCTGTTCACCGCGTCCCAGGTCCTGCCCGGCCCCTGCGGGCAGCGAATCCCCGACGGCGCCGTCCTCGTCGACGACGCCACCATCACCGAGATAGGCACCCGTGAGGCTGTCGAGCGGCTCGCCGCGGACGACGTCGTGCGGCAGGACTTCCCCGGCTCCACCATCCTGCCGGGCTTGATCAACTGCCACGTCCACCTGGTCTTCGACCCCGGCCAGGATCCCGTCGCCGGCGTGCACGACGTTTCCGAGGCCGATCTCCTCGAGCGAATGGCCCGTCATGCCCGCCAGCTGCTCGATGCCGGTGTCACGACCGTCCGCGACCTCGGCGACCGCGATGGCCTCGCCATCCGCCTCCGCGACCGCGTCAACGCGGGCGAGTTGCCCGGCCCCCGCATCGTCGCCGCCGGCCCACCGATCACCGTCCCGCAAGGCCACTGCTGGTTCCTCGGCGGCGAAGCCGACGGCGAGCGGGAACTTCGCGACCGCGTCCGCCGCACCGCTGCGCTCGGCGCCGACCTGATCAAGGTCATGGTTTCCGGCGGCTCCATCACCCCGAATTCACCCGCCATGTGGGCTTCCCAATTCACCCCGGCCGAACTTCGCACCATCGTCGAAGAAGCGAGTGCCGCGGGGCTTCCCGTCGCCGCGCACGCCCACGGCACCGAGGCCATCGCCGCCGCCGTCGACGCCGGCGTCACCACCATCGAACACTGCACCTGGCTCCGCGACGGAGGCGGCGGCTACGACACCCGCGACGACGTCGCCGAGCGGATGGCCGGGCGCGGTATCCACGCCTGCGTCGCCTGGCCGCCCGACTGGCCCGGATTCCTCGACCGCTTCGGCCGCGAACGCGCGGCCCTCATCATCGACCGCTTCCGCTGGATGAACCGTGTCGGCATCCCGCTCATCCCCGGCACCGACGCGGGCCTCGGCCACTCCCCCTTCACCGAGTTTGCCGGTGCCCTCGGCCTCTATGAACACGTCGGCTTCCCGCGCGAACGGATCATCGAGATGGCCACTGTCGTCAGTGCCGGCGCCCTCGGTCTCGACGGCAAAACCGGCAGGCTGGCAACCTGCCACAGTGCCGACTTGCTCGTCGTGCCCGGCGACCCGCTCACCGATCTCGGTGTCCTCGGCCGGCAGGAGTCGCTCGTCGTCCGAGGTCAAACGTGGAAACCGGCCGCCGCATCGAGTTGATGTTCGCTGCGCTGGATCAGTCGGGCAGCTCATCCGCCCGACACCCCGACGATCCAGGACTGTTCCGAGATCGGTGTTTCGCCGGCTTCACCTCATCCTGCGCTACGCCGAAGCCGCCGTCGACGACGACTGGGCCGGCCTCAGCGAACGCTACGCCGACCTCCCCGAACACAAGGACGACCGAGACTGGGCCATGCTCACCGACGTTCTCTTCCAAGACACCGACATCCTCGCCGTGCGGTGAATATGATCCGGCACATACAACGTCCTACGCCTGGCGGCGGCCCGGATGGCGCGGGACTTGGCGAGCCGGCAGATCCGGGATTGGCAGGGTCGGTCCCGCACCCGAAGCGGCTGGGAGCGCCGGAGGATTTTGCCCTGTTGGTTGCGGAGATGCTGGAGAACTCGTACCTCAACGGCCAGACCGTGCGTCTAGACGCTCAGGTCCGTCCTCAGAGAGTTAGGCAGTCCTCGTCGGCACGGCCTCCCTGGGGGCGGAGGGGTGGTACAGCACGGCGCGTTGCCGGATTTGGCCAGCCGCATGAACCATGCCTCACCTCGTCGCCGAAATGACCGTGCACCAGGCCAAGGGGCGCGAGGCCGGCCGTCGGCATACGACTCACCCACGGCGAGGCCGCCAAGTTGTCGGCCGGCCTAAGGCAAGACCACTTCGGGTGCTCTAAATCGCGCTGACCCGCGCCGTGAGGAAAGTGCTCCGTTGCTGATCGCCGGTCTCCTCAAGACGCAGACAGGTCTCAAACAAGCTGATCTCTGAGCCGCATCACGATAGTGGACCCGAGTTGACGACCGCCCTCGTGGGCGTTATTGCTGGGTCGACGGCCGCAGTCCGTCCAGCACCGTTTACCTGCCGATCTTGTTCGATCCTCCACTTCCGGAGAATCCGCCGACCGTAGTTGTGCGTTCCGGCCACTCGGTCCAGCTCGGCGCCCGTTGGCGTACGGCCACAGGCCCGCTCGCCTACGTAGTACTCACACATCCGCTGCTCAGCCGTTCGCCCGCAACCCTCCACGCTCAACGTCGAACCCACGACTGGCTGAACCGGCATCGAGGTCTCGCAATCCGTCTCCGTCTCGCGAGCTTGACCAGACGTCTCGCTACCAGCACCGGCGGTCTCGGAGCCAGTCTCGCGAGACCGCCGCTTCAACGCGCCGTTCAACAGCTCGACCGCCAGCAGCAACACCAGCGGCGGACACGCCGCGACCGTCACCTGCAACACGCTCAACGCCGGCGCCGAACCGATGTTCGCCACCAACGACACGCAGATACCGAACACGAACGCCAGCCACGCCAACCACCGGCCCGACCCGCCGCCGCAATGGGTCTTCCACAACTCGACCGTCGCGATCGTCAGCAGGCCATCAACCAGTAGCGGCCAGATCGACGCCGTCACCGCATCCGCACCGAAACGCAACGCGAACTCGCGCCCGTGTCGGTACGAGGCATACGCCGCGCCGAGAGCGACCAGACCGGTACAGGCACACTGAATGGACAGAGCAAGGTCTTGAGCAAGCCAGCCCCCGAACCGCCTCATCACCACTCCGCCTTGGTCGCGCGCTCGGCAGCTTTCCGAACGCGCCCACCCGACCGATCACATAGCGCTGACGAGAGGCTTGGACCAGGCGACACGGCACGGCAGTTGCGAGCCCGAGGGGAGCCCGAGAGCGCACGCACGCGACGACAGACCGCGGCACAGACCGACACCGCCGCCACCCCAAGACCGAGGAAAACGACCTTGCCCGACATCACTCGACACCATCCGAAACCTCAAGATCACCACTCTTAATCAGCGGGTTCAGATACCGATGGTCTTCGGAGCTGAGCCAGCACAGCCTCGCCAATCCTTCGACAGTCGTAGGCGCACCTCCACAGCGCGCTTCGTACGAACGCCCTTAACAAGCCGGGTCACGAGCGACTCCGGCGATATCCCGACGGCAACCACTTACCGTCCTCACATCCTCGTGATCGATTACGGCTAGACTCAATCATGTTCAGTTCGGCCGGCTAGAGGCCGTTGAACGCTGCCTCGCCCTCCCGCTGCGAGATGCTCTTGGAATAGTCATGGCAGACCGCCAAGTGAGCCAAACCGGGACAGACCTCACGGATCCCGCCGGTGCTGCGTTCGTTGAATCGTGGCCTTCCACATCGAACAAGGCTGCCGACAAGATCGTTACGTCGCTGCTCCTTCCGGAGAGCAGGCGCAGCACCGAGCCGGTGATCCCGTTGCCGGTTGCTGAGCTCGGCCCGCTGATGGACGGTGGTTCGATCGCCTTCAGCCTGGTAAAGGTCGGCGGAAACGGTGTCGTGGCAGCGCGGATGGCACTGCAGCAGCTGGCGTGGCCTTCAGGGCGGGCGCTGCGCTTCTCGGTGTCCTCGGGTCTGCTGATCGTGGCGCCCGGAGAGAAGCCGACGGCTGCATTCGTGCCGCCGACGATGAATCTCACGCTGCCGGCGCGGTTGCGGTCGCGGTGTCGCATTCGGGCCGGCGACCAGGTTCTGCTGGCTTCAGTGGTCGAGCACAACCTCTTGGTCGTCTATCCGCAGCATGTCCTCCACACCATGCTCGCGACCTACCACGACACGCTGACCGCCACTTCCGGGAACCCTGGTAGTTGACGCCTGCAGCGGGCGCGGTCTCCGTGACCGCGCCCGCTGCCGTTTACTCCGTTGCTGACCGCTGTGGACGAGCGGGCGCCAACGGATGTGGCTCGCCGGTGAGCGCGGCCAACGCTTCGGCAACCTCGCTGATGTCGGCTTTGACGTAGGTGGTGGTTGTCAGGTCGCTGCCGGACTCGGCATGTCCTGCGTAGGCACGGGCGACGCCGATGCCGAAGTTGCGTTCGACCCAGGTCAGTGTGGTGTGGCGCAGCCAGTGGGCGCTGACCTGTAGTGCTCTGGCCCAGTCCAACTCATTCTGGACCCGGCCGAAGATGTAGTCGTAGCGGCGCTTGGTGATCGGTTTGCCGTTGGCGTAGCGCAGCAGCTGGCTCTCCGGCTCGCCGTCGCCCCGCTCGTCGAAGTGCGCGAGGAGGTGCCGCATCAGCGTGGGTGAAACCGGTTGCCAGCGTTCGGTCTCGCCTTTCTCCCGCAGCAGGATCGTGCATTGGCTCCGGTCCAGGTCGCCGCGGCGCAAGGCGAGCGCGCCGCCACGTCGACAGGCGCTCTCCTCGTGCAGCCGACAGAGCAGCGCATCCAACTCCGGGTCGTCGCCGGTGCTGGTCACGACGTCATTGAGTTCGTTGATCCGGTCAGAGGCGAGGGCGCGGCGAGTGGAGGCGTTGCGCCGCGGCTTGGTGACCCGCATGGCGGGGTTGGCGCGCTCGTCGAGGCGCCCGTCGTTGACAAGGTGCTTGTAGAGGCAGCGGACGGCGGCGATGAAGTTCTCGGCTGCATTGCGTCCGCCGCGGGAGTTGCGGCGAACTCGGGCGGTGCTGCGGACGTACTCGGCCATTGCCTTGATCTCGGTGGCGGTGATCGTGTCCATGGGCCGTGTGCCCCACCTGGCTTCGGCTTTCTTCCAGTACGACCCGTAGGAGCTGGCCGTGCTCGGCGACACTAGATCCGCCACGACCGGAATCCATTCGGCGAGCGTCGGTATCGGTGGCCGCTCGCCGTCGGCGTCGCCGGCGGGTGCGTCACCGATGAGGTCGGCAGGATCCACGCCGAGGCGCGACAACAGCAGCCGCGCCGCTTCGAGATCTTGAGTGGTCGCGGTCATGACGCCTCCTCGGGGGCGGCCAGCGAGGTGTGGAAGGTGCGCAGCATCGCCTGCACGGCAGCTTCCGGGTGAACGATGAGCACGTCGTGGACGGGGTCGGCGACCAGCAGCAGCCGGCTGCCCGCCAGGGCTCCGCAGCCGCGGCGCACTGGAGCCGGGAGCGCGACGTAGGGTTTGCGGGGCATGACGAACACCCCGTCCGGACGCCGGCGGATCACCACCGGCGTCCGGACGAGGGTGATCAGCAGACGGTCCCCCGCGCTCCAGCCGAGGGCCGCGACGGCGCCGCGGTCCTGCAGCCGGCCTCCCCCGTCCATCAATGCGATCGACAGCCGCGGACCATCCGCCGCATGCAGATCCCGCAACGGCGGCAAGCCCATCGGCGCAGGCCCCGGAGACAAACGTTGCGGATCCGGCGCGATGATCCGGCCGGGCAGGGCCAACGACGGGATGCCGGTCATGCGACACCTCCCCGGCGTGTAGCGCGAGGGGAGGGCGCGTCCAAGATCAGCCTAGTGGAGGCTGCCGGGAGCTGAACGGCAGAAAGACCCGCCGTAGCGGGCCTGTTACTCTGTGGTTTGGGAGATCTCCCACGTATTTGTGTCCGAGGACGATCTTGCTCACTATCGACACGCCTGCAACTCCCAGCTTGACCTGCAGGTTCCCACGAGTTGAACCCGAAGCCACCCCGCACCTCATGGGGTAATTGAGTGTCCGAGACGATCTTGCTCACTAGCTACACGCCTGCAACTCCCGGCTTGACCTGCAGATTCCCGCGAGTTGAACCCCGAAGCCACCCCGCACCTCATGGGGTAATTGAGTGTCCGAGTCCGAGACGATCTTGCTCGCTAACTACACACCTGAGCCTGCGTCGATGACCACGACCCGATGGCCGAAGCGGTCACCCCAGCCGGCCTGCAGCCCGGCCACGGAGATCGGTCAGACGCTCAGGACCCCAGCGATCACCGGGCGGTTCACCGACAACGACCTGATCCGCGTCCTGACCACCACACCGAACGCGATGCGGGCTGACCGTCGCCGGCAAGTGAGGACCACAGCCCGCAGCCAAGCACCTCCGTCTGGTCGACGCCCGTCTGCAAACCGCGCGCTGGCTGTTAGCTCAGCCTGCACCCCTCCGGGGTTCGACGAGACCATGCCGAAACCGCTGGGCACCGTCACGGTCGACCGGCTCTTGCCCCGAGACAGCGTCACCCAGGGATGACGGCCTCCGGCTCACCCAATCCACCTCTAAGGGCTGTCTCGTAACTCAGGGTGGTTGGTGGGGCTGGTTGCGTCAGGCGTCGACGAGGATGTTGTGCAGATGCGCGATGCCGGAGACTGTGTCGGCGAGTGTGCTCGCGGCGCGACGGTAGCCGCGGGGAATCTTGAAGTTTCTTCATCGGGGACAGGACGTGCTCGACGCGAGCGCGGATCGTGCGATGATGGCCGGAGAGCCACAGAACCACTAGGCTGTTCGCCTGCATACGACGCGTTCTAGATCGGTCTACAGCTCACAAGAGGTTCCTCTCGGCGAGACTGGACTAATGGCGTACAACAGGTCTGAAGGCGGCGCGACAACACCCGCTTCGTGGGACGGTGGCCCGCAAGGCGCACCGGCGATACCACGACAGTTACCAGCGTCTACGCCCCACTTCGTGGGACGGTCCGACGAACTCCGACGGCTCGACACGCTGATCTTCGCAGCCACCAGGTCCGAACCGGCGGGCGTGGTCGCGATTGCGGCCATCAACGGCAGTGCAGGTATTGGGAAGACAGCCCTAGCCCTGCGTTGGGCGCATCAGGTCTGTGATCGATACCCTGACGGTCAGCTCTACGTCAACCTGCGAGGCTTCGACTCCCGTGCTCCCATGGCACCTGAGCAAGCGTTACAAGGTTTTCTTTCCGCGCTAGGCCTCGGACCGAACGAGATCCCCGCGGACCTCGACGCCGCCGCGGCCCTCTACCGAGGATTACTGGCCGAACGACGCGTCCTGGTGGTGCTGGACAACGCTAGAGACACCGAGCACATCCGTCCGCTACTTCCAGGGGACTCCTCGTGCGCCGTGATCATCACCAGCCGGAATCGGCTGGACAGCCTCATCGTCCGGGAAGGCGCACACCGCCTGCCCCTCGATGTACTGGGCACCGAGGACGCGATCGAGTTGCTCGCGGCACACATCGGCAGCGAGCGAATGGAAAGCGACCGGCATGCGGTCGTCAAGCTCATCGAACTGTGCGTCCGACTACCTCTGGCCCTGAGCATCGTGGCCGCCCGCGCGGCCTCGCAGCCAAGTCTGCCGCTCGACTCACTAGTCAACGAACTCGACGACGAACGAGTGCGACTGGACGCGCTCGACTTGGGTGACACAGACCTCGACCTCAGAGCCGTATTTTCCTGGTCATACCAAGCCCTCGACGGACCTGCCGCCAATCTATTCCGGCTCCTCGGGATTCATCCCGGTCCAGATATCGGCTTGAACACCGTGGCCAGCATGATAGGGGCCCCGATCGCGAAATCTCGATTCCTGCTGACACAACTCACTCGGGCACATCTTATCGACGAGTACCGGACTGGGCGTTACCGTTTTCACGACCTATTGCGTTCCTATGCCGCAGAAAAGGCGAACGAACTAAGCCCTGAAGCACGCGAAGCTGCTCTCACTTTGATGTTCAACTACTATTTGACCGTCGGCGTGCACGCAGACAAAGTTATCTACCCGTATCGCGAAAGCCTTGCAATAGCTACCCAGGGCGCGCCGCAACCCCTCGACAAGATCACGACCTACGAAGAGTCCGCGCAATGGTTTTCAGCAGAATACCTCACCATACTAGCTGTCGCACGCTGCGCCTACGAGACAGGTGCAATGACTTACGCCTGGCAACTCCCATGGATTCTCGGGACATACTACGATCGGCGTGGATATTGGCACGATTTCTTGAACACGCAAAGGGTTGCTGCTGCCGCAGCCGAGGCGGAAAATAGTCCAATCGCGCGGGCGTATTCCTACCGGCTACTTGGCCGAGCTTATAGCCTAACGGGCCACTATCAGGAAGCCATAAAGAACCATGAACGCGCGCTTCATCTATTCCATTTATTAGGCAGCACCGAAGGCCAAGCCCGCGCACTTCGCCACCTCAGCTTGACCCATGAAGAAAACAAAGAGAATAACAAGGCGTTCGAGTACGCAGAAAACGCACGCCACCTCTTCAGAGAGGCCAACAACAAGGTTGGACAAGCTCGGTCATTGAACTCTATGGCACGTTGCGCGGTCCGGCTAGGAAATCATGAGGGCGCGCTCACCTATTGCAATGAAGCAATGAGCATTTTTCGTTCCATCGATCGTCGAGATAAGCAAGGAGAAGCAGACTCCTTGCACAATCTTGGCTACATCCACCATCACCTCGGCAATTATGACCAAGCGGCCATTAACTACGCCGAGGCAATCCAGATCTGGCGATACCTCGGCAGCCAATCCTACGAGGCCGCGACGCTGGCACATCTTGGCGACGCTTACCTCGCGCTCGGGAGAGATTCTGACGCGAGGGCTGCCTGGAGTGCCGCCTTGGCGATCTTCGGTCCGCTCCATCATCCAGACACAAGTAAGGTAAACGAGAAATTGATTGCGAACTGAACGCCCCAGCAGATCAAGCACTAAGCGCGTTCCTTACCTGATGATCGGTCGCTGGTGGGCGATGATCTTGGTTGTGGTCGAGCGGTTGTCGTTGCGATTGGCGCCGGATGAGCTTTGGGAGCTGGCTGAGCCGTTGATCCCGGTGTTCGAGCCGGCCAGGCGGGATTCGACGGCCTCGAGCAGGACGTCATCATTCGGGAAGATCACGTCCTCCTTCGCCCGAGGCGCCCGGAAGAAGGTCGTGCGGCCGACGACGACCCGCTCGGTGATGTCGCCGACCGTGGTGTGCTCACACCTACGCTCGGCGAACAACGCCAACGAACCGCTGCAGCCGAAGCCACCGGAGCTCAGATGCCGCCACCTGACCCGGTCGCGACGCGCCGCTCTATGGGGTAATTGAGTGTCCGAGATCTTGCTCGCTCGAAACAACGCTTAGCCTCTAACAGATTAAGCGGGTAAGGAAATTGGCTTTCGCGGCCGGCTGCCGTTCAGTCTAGGCCGAGAGGTCACGAGGGACTGGTGCACGGCGATCCAACCGACAACCTGGCCGTCAGCTTCGACGATCCGGCGGTACCCGGGCAGCCGCGTACCGTCAAAGCTAGTGCAGCTGGGCACAGTCGCCTGGAGGTCGCGACACCAGTGGTGGCGCCTTCACGGTAGATGCCGCGCACGGCTGGTAAGCCGCCCGTTCGGACTCGCCAACGGAAGCGTCGGCTGGCGACCCGCGCGCAGGAAGTGCCAGCGACATCACCCGAGATTTGGCATGATGGCTTGGTGCCACTGGATGACGTGATCCGCTGCATTAGTGCGGCGACCCCACAGCAGCAGGCCGCTATCGCAAAGTGCGCGACAGCCTGGCGCAAGAGGTCGGCAGATTCACTCGAACAGCAGTTACATCTCGCGCGCACCGTACTGGTAACTACCACCCAGTGGCGTGACGTACTAGTCGACAGCGATATCGAGGGCGTCTGCTCGAACCTTGACGATAGCGTCGCTGAGATTGCAGCCGTGATGTCGTTGCCTGCCCGGGATATCGGACGACGCCTGTTCGCCCTGCTTGACCAGGTTATGGAGATTTATTCCCAAGCTCACGTTGCACTCGCCGAGGCGGGGCGATTCATCCACCTGAGGAAATTGGTGACACGACGGCGACCCTTGAGCACCTATTCGTGGCGATCGGCGAAGTCGTCCGCACTTTTATTGATTGCGCAGCGGAAGGACTAGATCCCAGTGTTTGGGATGACGTACTTGGCCAGATCGGTCGCCGGGACGGGCTGCTGGATGAGTTGTTTACCATAAACCCTCCGATTGACGTGTCGAAGAACGCGATCGAGCGAACGCTTGACCTGCCGACGTCCGTCAGGATTGGCGATGGCTTTTCGTCGGCTTCACGATTAGCTTCGGCATGGTCGCGTGATCGTGCGGCGCTGGATTTGAAGTTACAAGCGCAGCTTCCGCACTTGCTTGACCCCGATCAGACACTGACGGTCGACGTGTGGCTTCATCTGGCAGGTCTGCTTGCAGGCGAGAACCCGCTTCCCTCGCATCAAGCAGCGGTCGCCGGGCGCAACCTGACGCTCGCAGCTCTTGCAAAAGACATGTCGCATACACTGGAGGTGGTCATCAGCCAGGCTAACCAGGAAGGCTGGATGCTCACGACACACCGCCAATTGATCGACGAGATAAGCACCTTTCACAGCAAAGCACATCCAGAAGACAAAATAGGTCCGGCCTGTAATGCCTATCTCGCAATAATGGAAGGCGATATCCGACGAACTACCCGGATGATATTCGGACTACTTGGCTTCCAAGTCGGGCCCGACGAAACGTTAGGCTCACTGGAGCAGCGATTAGCGGCCAAGCCTGACAACTCGGCTTGCGTTCTATTGCTATCGTGCATCAACCGGAAGTGGCGCAATGCTGCCGCCCACGCCCAGTTTCGATGGGATCCGATCGAGCAGAAAATGCTACTAGGCGACGTGCTTGCAGATCCTGACGACCTAATTGAAGCCGCAATCCGAGCGCATAGCATCTGCAAGGGATTCTATACCGGTGTCACTGTCGCACTCAACCGAGAGGGCGATCCTCATCAGAAACTACCACCATCTGCGGATCCCGTATCCTGGGCAGGAAAGTCGCTCCGACGACTCGGCATTTTAGGTATCGAAGTCACAAAGCTGCGACGTGACGGCACCACTATCCAACTTTACGTGCCACCCTTGAACATCCATACCTTGCGAGATCATCTCGTTGGGGTGGTCGCGGCCGGCCACGACATCCCCGATGCCGAGGATTGGGAGATCATCCAAGACGACCGCCCGACTATCCTGCTAGACGCTAAGACGATTCTCGCCACGAAGTCCACTGCCGAAGTCAGCGTCGATGACGGTGCCGCGTTGCATCCTCATACGGCAGAGTTGGTCCTCTACACTGGCGCGCTCCTTAACTCCGGTACGACCCCGCAAGCTGTTGCCCGTTCGGTGACAGCTCTGGCCGCCTCAACCGTTTTGGGTGAGCGCGACCTGTTGAAACCGCGTCTCCATGCCCATGACGATGCAGCGCTTATGGAGTTGACTGAGACCATCAGAAGGGTCGATCGCGGCGTCAGAGCGGCTATGACTCTCCTTCCAAGGCCTGCTCGTCGCCGGCTCGCGTCGTTTCTCACAATGCTGTCAACCCAATTGCCGCGTCCTGACGGTTCCTTCGAGGAAATAGCCGACGGTCTTGATGGTGTCGTGAGTGCTCGGCAAGCTTCAACGCCGATCAATTTTCCTTGGATCTTGGAACAAGGCGAGAAAACTTAGAGGCAAGAGCGAGCCTATTACTGAGTGCTTGCCGATCTCATAACCCTCGATACACTTGCACATCGTGGGCCGCATCAGCGACCAGCCGTAACCTACTGCCAGCAACCCATGCCTGACGCAGACTGGAGGCCCCGTCCCCCCGACTAGGGTGCATCTGAGAAACATCGTCGTTCGTGGTTGGATGCTGTCGCTAGGCAACATCAGCGTCGCCGCCCGATTCATCATTCCATCCAGTCTTCGATTTTTTGACAACCAAGCAAGTTAGAGATCAGTTCACCTCGCACTCGCGGAATCCCATTCAGTGCAGCGAGGCTGTCAGCACATTATTAACCTGTCAGCCTCTCGCCAGACGTGCGGGAAGGACGAATCGACATCAACTCCAATGCTCAAAACGACTAAAATCTTGCCACCTGCCGTGCCGTACCGCCACTGCGCAGTAATCTGAAAAGCACGGCACGATCCGTCGGAAAAGGTTATGCCGTTTCCCGCCTTCGGCACTCACGGGCGTCTCCTGGTTCAGAAAAGTCTGTCCGAGATCTCGCTTCCCTGAGCAGTCGTGCACTGGCGGGCAAGTGGACACCCTGCGCACATCGGTGCTTGCTTGTGGCAGTGGAGCTGGCCGACCAGTCGCAATGCGGCCATACGCAGCGGCGCCCTGGAGTCGCCTCCTATCAAGCGGGCGACGTCGACCCTGCCGTCGGTGAGGCTGTTCGTCTGCTCGGAGCGGGTGTTGAGTACGCGTGACGACACGCGGATGACCGGCTGGCTGGTCAACAGGACATCGTCGCCCGCCAACAGCTTCAGAAGTGCGGTCTTGCCGGGCGGAAGAGCTAATACTTCTGGCATGTCCTGGGGGTGCGACCAGAGCTTCCTGTCGTTCTGGAACTGTCGTAAGCGCGCGACCGCTGCAGCAGCTCCGCGTGTGACTACCGCTCGTTCGATGAGGTCCACCGCTCGCTTGGTGATTCGCCCCTTCGTAGCCACTTCGCGGAGGCCGGAAGCGTACGCGGACACTTCAACGGGTGACGGGTCGAGCATCGCCACGACCGCGGCAACAGGCGGGGTCAGCTCGTCTCCGGGCAGCACGCACCAGTAGTTCCCGGCACGCCGCTCCTCGGCCCACGCGGCCAAGTGGTTTGCGAGAACGCGCCACCGGTTTTGCCGAGCCTTGTCCGTGATCGGTACCGGGACCAAGGCGGTAGCCGCGGCCTTGCCCAGCATCGGCGGCACTGCGTTGCCAATCTGCTGAAACGCGTGACTGCGGCTGCCCGCGAAGCGGAAGCCGTCAGGGAACGTCTGGATACGGGCAGCCTCACGAACCGTCAGTGTGCGGTTCTCAGACGGGTGAATGTACCAGTAGCCGTCCTTCGCGATGTGCGCGGTGATGGAGCGACTTAGCTCTTCCCAGTCCAGCCGCTTGTACTTGTCGTCGAACGTTTCCGCGGTGTACCTGCGCAGACTGGCGTCGATGTGCGCGTAGAGAGTTTTGGACGTCATCGAGGCGAAGATCTTACGATCGTCGTCGCGAACCGGCCGGGTCATGTGATCCCACACCCTCTGCTCACCGATGCCGCGTCTCATCGCCTTCGCGAACTCCGAAACCTCGCCTTCGGGCGAGTAGGGCAGGTCTCGACGACCGGTCGTGAGGCCGAGGCGAGGTAGGTCGTGAATTGCGTCCTGTACGAACACCTCTTTGCCTGGGCTAGGCCAAGTGAAGGTGTCGCTGTCAAGGCGGGCGAGCAGGATCAGTCGCTTGCGGTGCTGGGGAACGCCGTAGTGTCGGGCGTCGACCAGTCGGAGGTTGGTCCGGTAGCCGACGTCCTCCAGCATGTTCACGATCCGCCGCACGACGTGGAAGTCGTCGCCCAACGCCATGTCGGGGACGTTTTCCATCAGCACCGCGCGGGGCTTCACCTTGAGCACGACATCGACGTACGCTCGCCACAGTTCCTTGCGTTCGTCGAACTCGTCGCGCACACCCGCGTCCACCAGACTGCGGATCTTGCTGCGCCCGGCCCTGCTGAACGGCTGGCACGGTGGCCCGCCGGCGATGAGGTCGATCTCGACGCGCTTGAGCATCTTGATCAACGCGGCGCGCTTCTTCGGGTCCCCCAAGTCGACGTCGAGCGCGAGGCCGGGGAAGTTCGCCCGGTGAGTCTGCAACGCGAACTTGTTGTGGTCAACCGAGGCCGCGACGGTCCACCCGGCGTCGGTCAAGCCCAGGCTCAAGCCACCGCCGCCGGAAAACAGGTCGACCGCGAGCCGCGCACCTTTCGCCACCCGTTTGGCGCACCACTGCTCGAAGGTCTCCTCGGTACACGCGTCCGGGTGTGCCGGCAACTGGAGCAGGTCGCTGCGCTCGAGCTTCACCGCGTAGACCGCCACGTCGCCTCCCGTCCTCCGAAAAGGGACCCGCGCGGGACCTCCACCACTGTAGATCTGGTTGTGCTCAATTTCTTCATGCCACTTCCCGGGACCGGTCCACTCGGCCGACCCGACGCGCTAACGATGAAAACGGGAATGAAGTCGCCTAACCGACGAGGACGTTGGCAGGAGGGGCCCACCCTATCGCGCGGACGCGGTCCCAGCAGGCGGTCTTCTTCGCCCACTCTGTGACGTTTCCGCCGCTCGGAGGTGAGGTGAGCACCCGGCGCACAGCCTTGGCAACGTCGGGTACCGCACTGACGATCGCTTCGGGCAGCGTCTGTTCGCGCCAGAGCCGGTCGAGATCGAGCCCGCCGAGCGTGTGTACGATCAGCGACACGCTGTGCGCAGCTGTCTGACCGAGGTACCCCCCGAAGTTCTGCTTCTGGATAATCGCCCTGACCTGGCGGAACACAATCGCCTTGGCGACCAGATGGCGGAAGAACACGTCATCGGGGGCTTCGCGCTCGGCTAATCCCTCGTCCGACGTCCACGTCCGGAAGCATTTCTCAGCGCCCTGGCACACGATTTCAGGTCGCAGCGAGTAAGCGTACTCGTACTTGGCAGCGTCCGTCTTGCCGAATCGCTGTCGCACAGGGTTCTCGCGGTCGAACTTTCGTCGCGTGGCGGCGGTCGTGAACCTGTTCTTCTCGACGTCGTACTGCCCACGCACGCGCTCGTAGTACCAGCGAGTCTGCTCGACGTCGACTCCGAGAGAGGGCACCCAGGTGGTGCGGGACCACCGCTCCAACCCGACATGGAAGCGGCTGTTGCCCTCGAAGTCGGCTGGGGTGACAGCGTTCTGCGAGTTTGCGTAGCGGGAAATCTCCGGGACCATGCTGTCAAGCCGGTCATCGGGGATCAAGGTTATCTTCGCGGGCACCATGACCTGGGCCAGGTCGATCCCCTTGCGCGCAGCGTGGTGCAGCGAGGCGGTGGTCTGCCCGCCGTTGACGATCTGCAGCTCGGTCAGGGTGCGCAGCACCAGTCCGCCCGACGTCTGCTCGAGGTCCGCTGCCCGAGCGGTGGCGGAGACGCCGTTGTTGTAGGCCAGGAATCGGCCGGGCTGCTCCTTGAGCGTCTCCGCGATTCCCTTGTTGACCTTTCCCCTGGCTTGGAGATAGGCGCGCACGTTGCGCTGGAGCAGCCGGCTGTGGTGCTCGTCGTACAGATCGGCGAGCAGCTTCCCCGGCAGCATTGCCATCAAGCAGCGGTAACCATCGGCCTGCTCAGGTGACTCCAAGCAATGCACTTCGTACCCCATCTCCGCGACGTCGATGAGAATGTCCTCCTGGTGGGCGCCGGAGCTGATCAGCTTTTGGAGACGGTTGACGTCCCACACGTTCACGAGGGTCGGGAGACCAGCAACGGTGGCCTCTTCCGCTCGACGCAACCCGCTTTTCCCGTCGGTGAAGACCAGAATCTTGATCATCTGCAACTGGGGCCAGGCACCGTGGATGTGCTCGACCATGTCGTAAGGCGGGCTCGACCGCTCAAGCTGCTCGTGCAGTCCGCTGCGACAGAACTCCACGAACGCGCCGGCGCGGCGGACCAACTGGGTTAGCCGCTCGCGCTTCAGGGGCTCGGCGTCCAAGCCGTAATCAACGGTGACGAGGTGCAGGATCGTGCCGTCTCCTGTGATGTCATACCCCGCGACCTCGATGCGACGGCTCTGCCAGGGCATGAACAAGTAGCAGGTGTCCAGATCGTCTAGCGCCCCGTCGTCGATCAGGTGCTCACCGATCAGGGTCACGAAGGCGTCCCGTGCCATTAGCTCCGGCTCCGCCTGGACCCGGTCCTCCACCCTGCGCCGCAGCTCCGCTACGAAGGTGGCGAGTTCGCCGTCCGTCACGTCGTCCCCCTGGTTCGGTGCTGTTCGATTACAAGCTCTGACTTGCCGCGTGCTATGCGCGCGAGAGCAGTAAGCCTCGGCCGCAGCGGTGCCGGCACCACGACCGCGGATCCGGGGTGATCTTCACCCCAGGCGGAGCGCTGTGCGAACGGTACCTCGACGAGGACCCTGGCCAGTGCGGTGCTCTCCGCCATGTCCAAGCCGTCGAGTCCGAGCCACCCACCGCGCGAGAGGTACCGGCCGTCACATCGCACGTAGAAACCCTGCGAGGCCCGCCAGTCGACCGGGTCGCCGACCGAGTCCGCCTCTCCGGCACGTAGGAGGTCCGGGTGGGGTAGGACGCGAGGACTGGCGACCACCGAGAAGCCTTCGCCAGTTACCCGCTCTTCCCCGAGGTGCTGCCCGGCCGGGTTACCCCACAGGAACGGGTCTTTCGCAGTCACCACGCATCCGTTGACGTCGAGGCGGGTACTGCGCTCCAACAACTCTCCGAACACCACGCCCAGGTCGCGGATGCACCGGTTGACGATCGTTCCGAGGTGTGCGCCCGCGACTTGCGGACGGGGGATGCGGAGCAACACCACCGACCAGCGGTCCACCTCATCCTTGGCCAGCAGTCCTGCGGGAAGCCTCCGGAAGGTGCGATGCAGCCACCAAGTGTCGGTGTCCACGGCGGAGGTGAGCACGAGGCAAGCCGGGGACGCATGCGACTCCCAGGTGGTGATCTCACCGTACAGGGAAGCGGCGATGCCGAGGGCCACCGATCCGCGGGACACCGCGTGTCCCTCGGACAGCGTCGAGAGCAACGAATACCCGGCGAAGGTTGCACCGTCGTGGACCAGCGAAAGTCTGCAGCTCGTGCCAGAGCCCGCGCTCCTGATGCGGACGTGGCGGGCGCCGGACCGCAACGCGCGGTCCACTAGGGCGATCAGCAGAGTTCCCACGGCACTGTCGCCGTCTGCAGCGCCGAGTAGCTCCACGAGTCCCGATCCCGTGGCGATCTCAGTGCTGGTCGGGCGCTTCTCACGCTCCATTGTGCGCATGCCGTTCGACCGACGGGTCGGACGCTTCGGTGAGGGCATAGGTACGGGATTTGCACCGCCGGCCACCAGACCTACGTCCGCGAGTTTGCCGCGCAGGTGGTCCTTCGCCTTGCTTTCGATCTGCCGAGCTCGTTCGCGGGTGAAAGAGAAGTGTTCGCCGATCTTATCCAGTGTGAGTTCGTCACCACCGTCGAAGCCGAACCGCAATCTGAGCACTTCGGCCTCGCGCTCCTTCAGTAGTGACAGAGCTTCCCGCACGAGTTCGGCGCCGAGTTCGCGGTCTACCACGTAGTCGGGGTTCGAGTGGTCTTCGAGCGGAGCGGGGATCAGCTCCGCGAACGAGATCTCGCCATCTATGCCCAAGGGTGCGTCCAGGCTGATCACACCCAAGGACAACCGTAGGCAGTCCACCACCTTCTCCCGAGACAACCCGGTGCGTTTGGCGATCTCCGCGACTGAAGCATCTTCCTGCTGGAGGAGCAGTCTGTTCCGGACGGTGCGAACCTTGCGGACTTCTTCGTACTTGTGGACCGGCAGCCGGATCATTGCGCCTTCGTCGGGAACTGCCCGGCCAATGTGCTGGTTGATCCAGTTCACCGCGTAGGTGGAGAACTTCAGCCCTCGCGAGCCGTCCCACTTTTCGATCGCCCGCATCAGACCCAACAGCCCGTGCTGGTACAGGTCCTCGTAGTCAAGACCGGCACCCAGGTGCTTCGCGATGTAGGAGCCCACGAGGCCGGTGTTGTGCAACACCATGGCGTCGAACGCCTTCGCCCGCTCATCAGCGCTGGGCAGCGTTGAGCGAAAACCCTTGGGCAGTTCCTCCGCAAGATTTTCACCGGTAGGCCGCATCAGCTGCGCCAGCCCGACCTCCTCCTCCGCCGTCAGCAGGCGTTTGGCGCGGTCCTCGCTACGCATTGGAGCAGCGAGCACGGCGCGGGCCCTGTCGACGGCTGATCGGCTGGGCGGGGGCAGCTGTTCTGCCATGGAAGGAGAAGCAGCGAGGTGCCGGGTGGACACCACCTCCACCCACTCGTCGCCGACTGCTTTACGCGTGCGGTCGTCCACCAAGGCGGACGGGAGCCCGCTCAAAGCAGTGGGTCGTCCCACACCGGAGTAGGAGAGAAACAACTCCGAGCGCGTCGTCGGGCCGAGCACCCGCAGCGCGTTCTCGAACCGGAACCGGTCCTCCACCTGGTCGAGTCCCGCCAGCACGACGTGGTCGAACCGCATACCCATGGCGCTGACCCAGGTCAGAACCTTGACTCCCGGGTCGGATGCGGTAACCGCGGCGTGCCGCGGGACCCTTGCACCGGACAGGTGCCACTGAGTCGTACCGTCGAACAGGTCGCCGATCCCATCCTTGAAGACTTGGACCAATTCGCGGGTCGGCAGCAGCACGCCGATTCGCCGGTCGCGGTGCGCCGTCGCGTGCTCTACAACAAACCGTATCTCCTCGTCAACGTCCTCGTGGTCCACCAACACTGGCCGCGGACCTTCACGGCGAGAGACGTCTTTGAGCAAAGATCCATCGCCGAGGCGCTCTAGCAACTGGTCGATCTGCGCGGTGCCGCCATCGACGTCGTGCGAGGTCGTGGCGGCAGCCGCGCCAAGGAGAGCGGTGAGGTCGTCCAATGTCGTACCGGAGTCGCCGACCGTCTGCACGGGGTCGACGAATACCGTCGCCTCGATGCTCAGTAGCCGGAGCACCGTGTAGAAGTCGGGTGGCAGCTGCTGCCCTTGGACGACGATGACATGTCGCCGGTCCAGCGGCCGGACGTAACGGGCTCGGAGGTGCCGCTTGAATTCCCAGAAGTCGACGTCGTAATCGTCCGTCTCCGGTTGCCGCACTCGCAACACCGTGCGCCACATGTCTGCGAAGTAGGAGTGGTAGGTCATCACCGTGTCTCCACGGCTCTCGAACGGCATCATCGTGCGGATGCGGCTCGTCAGCACGCTTGACCGGGTGATGACGTGTATTTCCTTGCCGCTCCCCCGCAAGCGGCGGTAGGTCGTGACCGCCTGGTCCGCTTGATCGACTGCGGGCGCGGCGGCCACCACGGTGTGACACGGTGCTTCGTGAAGCGGGGCGCGTAACGCAGCACTCACAGCGCGCTCCCCGGTGCACCGTCAACCATCGCAGCCAGATCCTTAAAGAACCCGACCTCCGGGTCAATCAGGAGACGCCTGTCCAGCAGCCTGTTCATCACCTCGCAGCTCGTCTCCGGGGTCAACGAGCACGCGTGGCACGCCGCCAGGGATAGCCCGTCCGGCCCCTGCCCGGGATGGTCAGCGCACACGGGGTCGAACGAGCACCACTGGGCCGAGGTGATCGACATGTCGAGGAGCCGGCCCAGCCGGGGGAACTCACCCATCCTGACGAGGCCGCCGAGAGTGCCCTCCGAGTCACCAGCTGCGGTGTAAATCAGTACGCCAGCCATAGCGGGGCCTTTGCCGCTCTTCGTCACGTATAGGCGCTCGCGCAACGCGGAAGTCGAGTAGCCAGCTTCGAAGGCGGTGTTGCGCAGAAGCAGGTGCGCGAAGGTATGCAGGAGCACCAAACGCGGTGTCGGCGCGGGGAGCCACTTGGCACCCTTGTTTTTGCGCCGCTCCACCAGCTTCCGGCAGCGGTCGACCACTGCGCCCGACCGTTCCCAGTGAACGAGTGCTTCTTCGTCGAACCTGATGAAGAAGCCCTCCCCGAAAACCTCGATCGCCGGCAGGAAGTCGCCGTCGACGCTCAAGTTCGACGGCACCTTTTCCAGCATCGTGTGGCGCTCGAAGTGCGTCAGCACCCGAACTTCGCGCAGGCGATCGACCAGTACGACGTCTGCAATCAGTTTCCGCCAGCCGCTCGCCGTCCCTCCGGTAGCGCCCAGCGGTCCGTCGGCTCGGCGCGAGATGAAGCGATCCCGGTAGTCGTGTTCCGCTTGGGGGTTGATCAGGGCCGCCCACTCGTCCGGACGGATGTTCTCCGGGCCACCGTCGACGGGAGCGCGCGGATCGCCCGCTTCACGAGCCAGTGTCGCCTCAACCTCGGTGACGGAGAGCCCGTATTGGTCAGCCGCTACCTCGATCATCTGTTTGGCCAGCTTGTAGCCAGGTTGGCTGACCAGGAACTTGAACTCGTCGCTCCTTTTTAGTGCCGCCAATGGGTCGCTGATCGTGCTCCACGCAGACTCCGGCGGAATATCGATTGCACTCTCCACTGTTGGGAAGTACACGCTCGACGCCCCACGCTGCATCGCAACCATTTGCTCGGAGCAGGCCGAGGCGTCCCTCGGGTCCTGCCACGGCTGCCTGCCAGAGCATTTTCCGCCAATCTGCCTCAGTCCGATTCTGGTGGTCAATCCGTCCAAGGACCTCTCACCGTCGCACGTTCCGCAGCGCACAACGAGCGAGTTGAGGCCACCACCGACGCCGGTCTTATTCAGGAATTTCAGGTCCGGCCGTTGGCACTGGTTCTGATTCCGATTCCGGCGAATTTCGGAGTGGGCCCAGCGGGCCCAGTCCACGTCCGACAGGTGCCCGTTGGCGCACACCGCAACAAACCGCATTGGGACGAGCTGCTTGCGACCGGGGCAGTGTTCGCAGGACGGGGCGGTGTTGGCGACCTCTTTCCTGTACGACCACCGGCTCATGCGCCGACAGCCTGGGCAGAACAGCCACTGGGGGAAGCGGTAGTAGGGGATGGGCCAGCGGGGTGACGGCGCCGCGAGCGAATCCACCTTCAGGTAGGCGGCCAGGCGCGGGAAATCGATGGGCACGTGCGGGCCGCGCCACTTCCCTGCATCCTCGACCACGAACGACTCGCCGACAAGGTCGATGATCGCTCCAGGGCCGAAAGGGCTAATGATCTGCGAACGCCGAACCTTGCGGACCGTCACTTCCTAGACCCCTTCACCTCGACTTGGACCTCCACGTCGACACTGCGCATCGAGTCGAGCGTGGCCCAGCCGTCGCCTCGTTCGGTAAACCGCTTGAGCAACCTCGGGCGCTCTCGGCCGCCCTGGCTGTAGCGCAGACCACCGGCAGGCTCCGCATCCACCGCGCGCTTTACCCACGTCTCGACGAGGTCGCTGAGGTGGGTCTTGACCCGCTTCAGTTCGGTCGCGTCAGCTCGTTTGACTCGGCCGAGGAACCTCTCGACCAGCATGGCGAAGCGTTCGTCGCTGGGGTCGAACGACGCGGCATCCGGATCACTCGCGAGACCAAGCGCGTGGCGCACCAGCACGACCAAGTCTGCGTGAAGGGCGCGCAGGCGCGCCGGTACCGAGAACGGAGTCACCGAACTCGGCTCCACTGAGCGGTAAAGGCTCGCGTGATAGGGAGTGAACGACTCGTAGTGCGACCGGTCTCGCGGCTTGGACGGTGAGTACACCGTTACGACGATGCCGGGGCGGTCTGCGCTCCGGCCCACGCGGCTGGTGGCCTGGATGTATTCGGCGGTCGTCTTCGGCTGTCCAACGACGGTCATGACGCCGAGACGGCCGACGTCGACGCCCACGGAGATCATATTGGTGCTGGCAAGGAAGGCGACACCATCCGGATCGTCGTGCGGTTTCTTGAGCCGGTCCAGGCGTTGTGGGATCTGAGCTGACGCCACGTTGCTGGTCAGCTCGACCACGTTGTCGTCGTCGAGGTGCCGCACGTGATCCTCGGCCTGGGCGATTACCTTCAAACGCGACGGAATGTCGTCAGAGGCGAGGTTGATCGTCTTGCCCAGCTCGCGGAGGCTGTTGTGGTAGACGACGAGAGTCGAGTATGCATCCTTGGCCGCGGGCGTCAGTTCGACTTCGAGCGGTGCCTGCAACTGCGCTGCAGCCACGTGGATGAGCGCGGTAAGCGGCGTGTGCCCCTGGGGCATAACCCCCATGTAGGCACGGCCTGGTCGATCGCGGTCTGTGCTCACGAAGTACGAGTCGGCCGCGTCGACACCCGCCGGCGGGAACAGCGCAACAGGCCGCCCGAAGACACCCCTGGTCTGCTCATCGGCCCGGCGAATGGTAGCTGTGGCGGCGACAATCTTGGGCTTGTTACCGCGATGCTCCATCAGCACGTCGAAAGCCGCTTCGTAGAGGCCGACTATAGTCCCGAGCGGACCGGAGATGAGGTGGAACTCATCTTGGATGATCAGTGACGGACCCGGGTGGGGACCCGCGCCGAAGAAGACGCCAGTGTCCTCTTTCCAGACCGTGCGGGCGAACTTGTCGACCGTGCCGACCAGCATGGTGGGCGGGTTCAGGTAGAGGTCTTCGTCCACGGACGACATGGGCAGCTCGGTGCGAAAAGGACATTTGTCGTTCACACACCGCACGCGGAAGGAGTTATTGGTCGCAGAGATGCCCCACCGTTGCTCTTCGTCCGGGCCACCGGGCATGACCCTGGTACCACACCACGGACATGACTCGATTTGGAAGCCTTGGTCGCTCGCGCCGCCGTCACGCAGCCGTGCGAGCAGGCGGCGGGCCTCCGCGAAGCTGTTGGGGCTGTTCTCACCGCCGACCCAGAGGCCGATCGACACGGCGCGGCTGCCGAGCTGCCCCCGGTACTCGAGGTTGTCCTGGCGCACCCGCTCGCAGGCGGCGATCATGGTCGCGGCGCGCTGAAACTGCTGGCTGGTGAGCAGACGCAGGGTGTACCTGGTGATGACCGTCGTACCCGCTCCCGCGTCACCCCTGGTCAGCCGCCGGTGGAGGATGGTGAACGCGGCGAGCCCGAGGTAAGCCTCGGTCTTGCCGCCACCAGTGGGGAACCAGATCAGGTCAACCAAGTCCCGGTCTTCACCCTCTTGGACTACGCCCTTCACCGTCATCAACAGGAAACCGAGCTGGAACGGTCGCCAGGCGTAGTCGAGCGAGTCGTAGTCGACTACCGGGTCCGGTGCTTCCGAGGGAGCGTGCGGGGTGCCACCGAGATGCGGCCGGCTGTGCGCCATCTGCATGACCATCACCCGGTTGGCCAGCGCGAACGCCTTGAGTGCGTCTTGGTCCTTGCGCAGGAATTCGAGACCGCCCAGCATGCGGTCCCTGGCACTTGTGGCACGGACGCGCAATCGCTGAGCGGCGGAGTGGAGTCGCTCGTCAAGGTTCGCCAATGCGGCGTCCCAGGTCTTCGCGATCCAGTCCGAGTACCGGTCGACGAAGCCGGTCAGGGCCGCGAACACGGGTTCAGGATCGGTGGCGACCGCAGCTAGGCGGTTCAGGCGGACGGCCTCGGCCACGCCGGGGAGGCTGAAGTCGACGTCGGGCACGACGTGCATGGGAAGGAACGACGTGCCGACCCACGAGGGCTGGTCTCCGGTCGTGTCCCAGCGGGCGGCCGTCCCGTGGCCGACGGCGTACACCGGCACGTCGCGGTACTGGAGTTCGAGTTCTTCCGCCTCTTCGTCGCTGTGCGCCCGTGCCTGTGCCGGATAGCGGATGAGGGTGCCCTCCGCGGCCGAGCAGCGCAAGTCGACCTGGAAGATGCAGTCCTCCGGGTTCACCGCCCGCCGCTCCTCTTGCACCTTGCGGTTGACCAAGACGACGGTGACGATCACGCCGTCGGGGTGCCAGCGCCAGATGACCTCGACGCTGGCCGCCTCGTTCCAGACCTCCTTCCGCTGGCTCGCCCCGGAGGGTGGAGGCTCGAACCGCAGACCTTCTTCCCCCACAAGGTCCAGCGGTTCGCGTTGCCACTCGTCGTCCGAGGTGGCCCGGTATCGCCCAGCTCCCACCTGCACCACAATGGCGGACCGCTCCGCGGTCATGAAGCTGATGCCGGCCGAACTCGGCCGACTTTGTCCCGCCAGCGTGATGGGGTTCTCGTCGTCGTCGTCGGGTAATGCCCCGGCTTGATCGTCGACTTCCTCGGCATCATCGGCCGGGAAGCTCACATCGGCGGAGGGCGGGGTAAGCGATATCGGGTACAGCACGGCGGTCAGGTACCGGTGCTGCGGAGCCCGCTCGTACAGGACCTCGTCCTCGCCGTCGACCGGACCGACCAGTTGGTCATGTAGATAGTCGATCACCCGGTCACGGTCCGGGAAGCCGGTGGTGTGCGACCTTGTCACTGATCTGCCCCCGATGCGCCCGGTTTGACCACCCAGAGCGCGGCCTTGGCGCGGGTCATGCCCACGTACAACTGGGCGCGTGCTGCCTGCTCGTCCGCCGCGGCGTCGACCTCCAGGAAGGCGTACCGGCTCTCCAGCCCCTTGAAGTCGGCGACCTGCGCGAACCCGACGCGGCCACGGCCAGGACGGCGCATGCGCATCAGGTCCAGCACGTCGACCCGCTCAAGCCACTCGGCGGGCAGGTCGACGAAGATCGATGCGGCCAGGTCGTGCGGTGACAGCAGCACGACCTGTTCGAGCGGCACGCCGTGCTCCTCGATCTCGGCCAACGCCGCAGACACTGCGATGATTGCCTTGTCGCGGTCGTCCTCGACCACCACGACCTCACGGCCGTGACCGGCCTCGGTCACCCCCAGGTCGGCACCTGTCCGCTCCTGGGTTGCGCGGACGATTTCGATGGTGTTCCGGCAGTTGTCCATCAGGTCGACGAAGGTCGGACGATGCGAGTCCAGCCTGACTTTTGCTTGGTCCTCGTAGCGACCGACCAGTCCTCGCTGGTTGTTGGAGTCGAGGAAGAAGGCCCAGCGACCGTCGGCCAATCCGCCGGACAGCACACTGTCCAGCACGTCGAGGCCGTGCCCATTTATGACATCCTGCGCCTCGTCCACCACGACCATGTCGAAGGTGTCCGCACCGAAGGTCGACACCTCGTCGAACGGGACTGCAGTAATGCCGTCCAAGTCCTGCTGCGAACGGATGAAGGCTGCCAGGACGTGGCTGTGGCAGGTCAGCAGAATGCGTTCGCCGGAGTCCCGGGCCCGTCGGCACATCTCCACCGCCAGCATCGTCTTGCCCGTGCCGGCACCGCCCTCGAACACCAGTCGCGGATTCCTTCTGTGCTGGTCAAGTGCCTTGTACTGGCCCCTGGTCAGGGCAACGAGTTCTTTCTCCACCATGTCGTCGAGACGGCGCAAGGACAGCACACGGTCGAAGTCGGGGCGCAGGACGTTGAGGTAGCGCTCGACGTCATCGGCGGACAGAGGACCACGGTTGCCCGGCTTTCCCTCCCAGAATGCGCCCAACCGGTCGAGACAGTCCGTCCACCCCTCGGATGCCAGGCGAATCGAGTTGATCACCATTTCCGGGGTCCACTCCACGCTGACCGCGTCGAACTCGCTGTCTGGGAAAACGACTCCGTATCCGAACACCGTGCGCTCGACCAGCTCCGGGTCGGCGGTGATGCGGCGGAGGACTTTCGCCAAGGCGAACATACTAGTCTGCGCCTGGTCGAGCGGGCTCTCCTTGAGCCGGTGCCGGTTACCCTTGAGGTCGCGCGTGTGCCACACGTCTTTCTTCAGGAGGATCTCGCCTCCCTTGGCTTCCAGCACCAGCAAGCCGCGTTCGCCCAGCAGCAGGAAGTCGATCTCGCAGACCCGCTTGCGGTCGTGCTCGGGCAGGTTGGTGCTGTGCAGGGCATACTCCCACCCGGCCACTTCGAGTGTGGCCAGCTGGAAGAAGATCTCCTGCTCTGCCCGACTGGCACCGGAGTGCACCGATTCCGGAATCATGTGCACAGTAACCTGCCTGCATCGTTTCGAGATGGAAGGGTCATCGAAAGCCTGTTCGATAAATGCAGCGAAGTCCCCCCTTGGATCACCTGAGCAGCGGTGCGCGGCCACGCGTGAACAGTCAATCGTTAGTTCGGGTGACATAGTTACATAATCCAGAAGTGAACTTTGATCACAGGTGCATATCGCTTCTCCGCAGCCGATCAGGAGCGCCTTCGAGAGCCCCGTGACCTCGCTCTTTGTGTTCGCGGACTCGACGCTGAGCCAGCGACGTTGGCCTGGATCTTCCGCAGCTCCCCGGTCAGCGCGAACCGCTCCTCACCCCGATCCGGCCCCGGCCGACTTTTGCTGCCGCCGGACACAGCCGAAGAGCTGATCGACCTCGGGAAGGGCGTCCACAACTTGACCACTTTTTGTCACGTCCCGCCAGGCTCTTTCCAGTTGGGTGGCGCGACACCTCGATGCACCCGGCTAACCGAGCCACACGCTGGGTAACATGGACGAGCTCCCCCAAAACTGCAGGTCAATAAAGCGTGCGACGCCGGGAATCTGGAAACTGGCGAAGTCCTTGAACATGTCCTCGCAGCGGGTCATAGCCGAGCTGGGCACGCCAGCGCGTAGTGCGCCCAGCCTGGTGGGCGCCGCGACTGCGGCCCAGCTGATACAGAGGAACTCCCGTCGATCGGTGACCGGATTGGTCTGGGAGGCTGATGCGGTGTACGCGCGTGATGATGAGGGTATTGAATTGAATGCGGAGTTCTCGGTGATTGCTGGTGGCGAGCACCTGAATTTGGTGCTGGAGAGCGCCGGCGGCCGGGCGGCCGGACCGCGGCCACGTAACGACCAGTATGTGCCCGCGTTGACGTTGCTGCTTGGTCGACTTCGCGACCGACGCGCGGTACTGGTCTCCGGCTTGGTGGCGTCTGCGCGGACCGCCCACTTGTCGGAGGAAGCCCGCAGCATCGTCCCAAGTCCGATCCAGTTGGCCGCGGAGCGCGACATCAACGAGGTGCGGCTGCAGATCACGCGGGCGCAAGGGCGGGTCGGTCTGCCGGACGGTGCTGCGAAGGAAGGGAACAACCGGAAGCGAATCGAGCTGCACCTGGATGTTCCGGGTTACGGCCCAGACGATGCTGCACGACTCGCGGCAGATCTCGCGGCACCCGCCAAACCGGCCTCGATCGCGGAGCTGCCACAGGCAGACGAACTGCTCCGAGATCTCACTGGCGAGACGATCCTGACCGTCGCCGGTCGACAGAACAGGGTACTCAAGATCGAGGACGGATTCGTGCTGGTGGCTACCGACCGGTCGCCGGAAGGGCAGCCGGTCGCCGTCGCCGACGTACAGGATGGGCTCGACTTGCTCGCTGAACGGGGCTCGGTCCATGTTTCGGTCAACGAACTCGGTCACCGAAGCGCTTTCGTCGGGGCAGTGCTGGCAACTCTGCCGCACGCTGGCGTCAGCTCGTCGCCTGCGATGGTGACGCTGGAAAGCTCGGCGGTCGAACCCGACCCGGGTGACATCCACTTCGGCGAGCTCGACGCGCTCGCTCAGGTTAAGGTCCGGACCGAACAGACACGACTCCGCCGGCTGCTCGCGGATGGCCGCGACAGCGCGACGTGCGCGTTGTGCGGCGACGAGTTTCCGGTGCGGTTCCTTGTCGCCGCGCACGTGAAGAAGCGCGCAGCCTGCACCGACGCCGAGCGTCGGAACCTGCGCGACGTAGCGATGCTCGCATGCAGCTTCGGATGCGACATCCTCTACGAGTCGGGCTGGGTGACAGTCGACGGCACCGGCCACATCCAGACCGTCGAGGTCGACGGACTACCAGCCGGACGCCTGAAAACGCGCATAGAACATCTGTCCAGTCGACGCTGCGAAGCCCACAGGCCGGAGTCCGAGCCATACTTCGCCTGGCACCGCACGACCACGTTCCGCGGCCGGCTCGGCAACCAATCCTGAACGCTGGCGAACGCGAGCTAGCTAGCTGTGCTACTGCTCCTGATCGTTAACACCCGGGACGGTGGAGTCTCTTAAGGCTTGGCGCCGCGTGGACGCAGTTGCACACCGGCGTCCTTGAGCAGCCGGTAGATCTTGCCGTGGGAGACGCGGTTTTAGCTCGGCGACCGCTCGAACCGTCAGGCCGCTGTCGTACTGGGCAACGATCGTCGACTCGTCCAGCTGGCATTTGATGCCGCGGCCGGTCTTCGATACGTCGGCGCCGAGCTGGCGCAGCAATGCGCCAGTCCAGCTCAGTGACAGGTCGAATTCGCGGGCCAGCTCGACCATCGGTGTGCCGGCACGCCATGTGGCCAACAGCCTGGCGTTCCGTTGCGTCCGCTCTTCGTCAGTTAGGTTCGCTGCAGGCACTGCTACCCCTCTCGCTGACCGCGGACGCTCATCCGCATACCTGTCGGTGCAGCCGCCGTGGTTGTTCTCATCGCTCTTCTTCCGTGTTGTGGGGCGGCACCGAAGGCGCGCGTTCCTGGCAGGCTGTCGTGGATCAGCCGTCACACCCCGTCTCGCGAGCCGTCACGCCGTCACACCTGCTGTGACAGCGCCGAAAGCTGCTCGACCTGCGGAAATAGTGCAGGTGACGGCTGTGACTGGCCTGTCCGAACCCGTCACAGCCGTCACTACAGGCCGCCGCGGAGCGCTTTGGGCGTCGGCGGAGCGCCCGTCACAGTCTGTCGGGCGGCCGGAGTGCTGCGCGCTGTGCGGCGACGAGTTCGGCAGCCGTACTCGCGACCCGGTTGAGCACCTTCACATGCTCGGTCAGTCGATCGAGACCGAGCGTCGTGAGGCGAAGCTTTACGCGACGTCCTTCGGTTTGGCTCTCCAGATACCCTGCAACGCGCAGCCGCTCGACGTGTGGCGCGAACTTCCGCTCGCTCAGACCCAACACGCCCTGGACGGTGACGTCTTCGCACCAGCGCATGTCGGCCAGCAGGCATGCGATGAACAGCCGCACCGGCAGGAGCAGCAGCGGGTCCAGCTCGCGTTGAAAGGCTGGCATAGTCGGCCGAGGACTGGACGTCATCGCTCGATCGCCGGCTGTTCCGCGCTTCCCGGGGAGGGTGCACGGCGGAGGCAGTTCACGCAGGGCATCCCGACCGGGCGTTCCAGCAACTCAAGCTCGCCAGGACCGAACGCAGCGCCGCAGTACGCGGTCAGTCGCTCCGGCGTGGTCTCCACCGCGACCGGGAACACGTGGACGACCCGGCGAGACTCGCCAACCGTGCCGGGCAACGGGCGCGCGACGACCAGGCGAACCGTCATCGAGCGCACCGCCGGACCTGGTGATCGGCGGGAACGGGCGCGATCGGGACGCCGCCCGTTCCCGTCGACGTCGTAGTCCGGCCGCCCTGCTCGGGAATGAGCCGCACGCGTTGAGGCGGGCGCGGCGGCAGGGCGGCCGGAGTTTGGAGGCGGCCGAACAGGCGGCGCCAGCGCGACGGCTTCCTGTGGCACGTGCGTTCGGTCGTCGGCGGGGTCGAGCGAAGCCGGACCAGCACGTTGCACGCGTCGCACCGACGGCCCGGAGGCACCAGGCACGAGTCGAACGGCACTTCGCGGCCGCACAGCGAGTAGTAGCGGCCCGTCTGGTGCGCGACGCCGTCGGCAAGGTCTTCGTCGGTGACGGCGTGGTCCAGGTTGTCGGCCACGCTGCGGTGCCAGGTCACGTACAAGCGCGAAGGCCGCGAGACGCGTTCGCCCCTGGTCACGTTCGCTCCCCTGGTAGCCGGATATGTTGAAATCATCCAAACCCGAGTACTCGGCTGAGCCCAGAGCGCAAACGTCGGAGTTTCGCGGCGGAGACGTGGCAGTCGTCCGATCTACCTGGTGATATGCCTGCTACGCTGTGATCACTCTCAGCAGAGCGAGGTGTTCGGATGGTCAGCGTTCGTCGACGCGAGGAGCTTGTTTCAGCTCGCAAGGCGGCCGGGCTGACTCAGGAGAAGCTCGCCGAAGTGATGTGCGTCGACCGATCAACCGTCATCCGGTGGGAAGCCGGCGAGTACGCGCCCCTGCCCTATTAGTGGCCGAAGCTGGCCAAGGTGCTCGGCCGCTCCGCCGATGAGCTGCGCAAGCTAATCGGGCTCCGCCTGCCCGAGGAAGCGCCGCTGCTCCGGTCGGGGCTTGAACCTGCGTTCGGCTGGCTGGATCGGCACGTCGGGTGGTCCCCAGGGACTACGCGCGCACGAGTCGCGGCGGCCGCGCCGACGAGGTCCCATGGTGGGACTACGGCCGGGCGAAGTCTCGTGGCTGAGAGCCTGGCGAGCTACTACGGCGATTCGGTTCCTGGTCACGCGCAGTACGCCACGCGATTCGGTCCGGTCTGGATAGCGACCAGCGTCTTAACACGGCCGGAGTGGTTGGACTTGGCTTGCCCCTTGACATTTGAGGGCGACCAGCTGGCGTTGTCGGCCGACGGCGAGGTGTCGCGCGAGCAGGTTGACGCAGTCGCCGCGGTTAGCAGGTTGGCTGAAGCCGCGAACCATGACGTCCGTATCGCCGACGTGCCGCTCTACCGGCTTACGGACGTGCAGGTTCGGCCGGGGACGATCGGTGGCAAGGTCAGCGTGGTGCCGTTCGTCGAGTACGCGCTGAGCGTTGACCTTCTCGAACGCGAGCTACACGAGAGCCTGGCGGCCGGGCGCAACCGGATGCCGCTCCGGGACCGGTATCTGCCCGATCTTCCCGCTGTACTCGACCTTCAAGGACGACTTTGCGCCGGTGGCGTTCTCGCCTTGACGGCGATCGCCCGGCCGGCCGACCCGTACCGCGGTGAGGCGGACTTCCTCCGGTTGATCCAGGAGCGGTCGGGGCGCGTGCTGAACGCCGCGCGCAGGCTGGCCGTGATCCCGAAGAGCTCTACTCCTTTGCTCTTGATCAGCTCATGCAGGAGAGGCGCAGGCTCATGAATCCCGCCACCTTCTTCCAACCAGCGCCCCAATGCAAAAAAGACACTACCCCTGACGCTTTCCCGGCCGAGCTGATCAATGACACGGCGAATCGCCAGCCGGGTGAGCCCGTCGCCGAGCCACTCGGAAACCATCCAGCCACCGGCGAGGTACTCAGCGAAGCTCCGGTGAACAAATTCGAGGGCATCACCGACCAGTCGCACCACTCCCGTACCGATAAGCAGAGATCTCACGTACTCCTTCCATCGCGGAATGTCGCCGACTGGATGCGGCGCGTTAGCCACAGTCCAATTGACCGCTTGATGCCATAGTCGGTCAGTTTCAGCACCGAAATCGTCCCGACTCAAGATATGACTCACCGCCATACTCTCGAGCAGATCCGATATGTTCTCGAACAGCCAGTCGGCAAGTCGCCCGCCATGCCGGTAGTCACTCAGGTTCTCTAACAGTTTACGACGAGCTTGAAAATAGCTTTGCCGCACATCCAAGAGGTAACGAAAGAACTCACGATAGAGTCCCGCACGGGAAGTGGGCAATTCCCCATCGCCAGTCTCTTCGTAAACGATCGCCGCGATGGTCGCGAGCAATGGCAAGGTTACCACGGCATTGAGGCGCGCGTGCTCGATCGATTGGATGAACCGATCCGGATCCCCGCTTCCGGAACGAGCCCGGAACCAACTCCCCGCAAACGTATTCAACTGTTTCGCGGTGAAGGGCTGCAGCTTGTAATGCACGGCACCCGCCATGCGCAACGGACCCAGTTCAACTTCGCCGAGCGGCCGGGACGCCACCAGGAAACGGTACGCGTTCTCCGGCTCTTCCAGTCGCCGGGCCAACGCCGTGATGACCCTTGCGCGTTGGTCTACATCCAAGATCTCGTCCAGGCCGTCGACCAGCAGCAGCCACCGGATTCCGGCGCCGGGGGGCTCTCGGAACAATGCCTGGTCGATCCGTACGTCGAGATATTCGTGCAGTTCAGCGTGGACCGTCTCGGCCACCGCCTCGGCCAATACCGACGACGCGATCGCCGTGGCCCGGACACGAACCGGGACTACCCAACCGCACGGCGGTGCCAGCGTCGCCCGGGCGTCCGGGGTGAGCCACCAATCTGCCGATTCAGCGGTGAAGTGATACTGCACGGTCGACTTTCCACCGCCGGCGTCCGCGGTCAACAGTAAGTTGCGGTGGAGGTGCATCACGTCTTGCACCGGACGCGGACCGAGACCCATCTCGCCCGGCGAGTTCCGGCCGACTTCTTCGCTCGAGTCCTGTTCGACGTACAAGGTAGCGAGGGGAGGAACGTTGTCGATCAGCAACCGGTAGGGCAAGTGGTGCGCGGCCCGTTGTTGAGCCACCAATAGCTCCCGTACGCCGGAGGCGAGCTCCCGTCCAGGGCGTTCGATCAGCGCTTTGCCGTCGCCCCAGGCCCGCTTGGCCGCCAGCCAGTGCGTGGACACCTCGGCCAACCACGCTTCGGAAGGGTCGATGGTCCTGGCGATCACCTGAACGGTCGCTCTGGGAATCGGACGCTCTGCTTTGATCAAGGCAGAAACCACGGAATCGCTGAACCCGGCGGCTCGAGCCAGTTCACTTTGGCTGGTGAACGCCGAAGCGCGCATCCTCCGCTTGATCAGTTCGCCGAGGTCTACCGCAGCCTTCGGCCGCGCAGTGCTCTTTGCTGCTCGGACCATTGACGCCATCTCACTCGCTTCCCGGCAACCTCCCGGGAACGTCCCGGCCCGGACGGGAACCATTGAACCATCCGACGCTCGTCCCAGCGGCCGACACAGGCCGCCGCAAGAAGGAAGGGACGGGATATGAAGCTGTTGATGATGCTTGCCTACGTGTCCGACGCACCTTGGTACGTGGTCTTCGCGTGGCTGATCGCCTACCAGACGACGGTGCTGGCACGCCGCCGAAGTCTGCTCGGCAAGTACCGGAGGAGCCTCGGTCGCCTCCACCGGGCGGTGCACGTGTCCAGGAAACACACGACCGCCAAGACCAGCCGGGGCAAGTAGGTCCCCCCTGGGGGAGCCAGCACGAGCGTGGCCGGCCGGGCGTTTCAATGCCCGGCCGGCCACTCCTGGACTGCCGCGCCCTGGACGAAGCCCTCGAGCTGGCCGCGCTCTGCCCGATGGCCGCCGACGGCACGATCGAGGTCCGGCCGATCGCCGGGGTCCTGGACCTCGACCACCGCCCGTCGACGGGCGCATGACGGCCGCGCCCGTCCTGTCGGAGGCCTACCGCGAGCACCGCACGACGATGCTCGCCGCCCTGGACCGCGTGCTAGGCGACTTCGAACTCGCCGAAGACGCGCTGCAGGACGCGTGCGCGCTCGCCCTGCGCACCTGGGACGACCAGCCACCGGACGACCCGGTGGCCTGGTTGCTGACCGCGGCCCGCAACAGCGCGATCGACCGGCTCCGCCGCGCCCGAACCGGCCGGGCCCAGCTCGCCCGGCAGCCGGAGGAGGCGATCATGAATTTCGGCGAAGAACGCCTGCTCAGCCTCGGCGACGAGCGGCTCAGCCTCCTCTTCACCTGCTGCCACTCGGCTCTGGCAGAGGAAGCGCGGGTCGCCTTCACGCTGCAGGCCGTGGTCGGCCTGACCGCCCGGATCGCCCGGACCTTCCTGGTCGCCGAGCCGGCACTGGCCCAGCGGCTCGTGCGCGCCAAACGCAAGATCCGCGACGCCGGGATCAGCCTCGCCGTCCCCGCCGATCACCTGCTGCCCGAGCGGCTCTCCGGCGTCCTCGCGGTGATCTACCTGACCTTCACCCGCGGCTACGCCTCCCCCGGCGAACCTGAATACGAGGAGCTGCTGCAGGAGGCGATCCGGCTCGCGAAGCTCGTGGCCACCTTGATGCCCGACGAACCCGAAGCCCTCGCCCTGGTCGCCCTGCTGCTGGTCCACCACTCGCGCTCGGCCACCCGCCTCACCCCCGGCCGGGGACGTCGTCCTGCTCGAAGACCAAGACCGCTCCCGCTGGGACCGCGCCGAGATCGCCGAAGCCGTCCGGCTCTTGGACCGGGCCCCGCGCTTCGCCGCGCCCGGGCCATACGTCCTGCAGGCGACCATCGCGATCCTGCACGCCCAGGCACCGACGGCCCGGGACACGAACTGGCCCGCGATCGCCGCGGTATATGCGCAGCTGCTCGCGGTGACCCCGTCGCCGGTGGTCGCCCTCAACCACGCCGTTGCGGTCGCCATGGCCACCACCCCCGAGGATGGGCTGGCCTTGACCGACCGGATCGGGGGCCTCGACAGTTATCACCTGCTGCACGCCGCCCGCGCCGACCTCCTGCGCCGCCTCGGCCACGCCGACGAGGCGGCCGAGGCGTACCGGCGCGCGCACGAGCATTTAACGGGCACTCGACGAGCGCAATAGAGTGCCGCACATGCCGGTCCGCTGGACCGGCTTCACGCGGTCACGCTGCACTAGATCCAGCCCACGAACACGGGGTGCAGCCATAACATCGGCTTCCTCGACGGATCGCTCACCATCGTCAGCCTCAACTTGACCGCGGCCTGGACCGAAGCGGACTGCCCGGACAAATAGCCGGCCCGCGCCGCGGATTCGTCCTCATTCCACACCCAGGTGCTGAAGAACGTCTCGAGCGAACCGGGAAACCCCGTATTCGTTCTTCGAACCCCAATCCGTCTCCCAGAATGAACCGTAGACCAGCACAAGCGCTCGCTTGGCCCGGGTGAGCCCGACGTAGAACGAACGCCGGTCCTGCGCCAGTCGGTCCGGGTTCGGCTCGGGGTGCAGGCGCAACCGCCCCGACCACCGACGACCGGGCATGATGCCTTCGACCAGACCCGGCAGGATCACGACATCCCACTCCCGGCCCTTCGCGGAATGGTAGGTGGTCAACGTGACCTTGCCGGCCTGCAACGCGCCGGCGGCGATGTCCCGCACTTCAAGGCCATACGCGCTGGCAGCCTCTCGGAACTTTCCCAGAGCTTGCTGGTCTCGGACGGCGGAGCTGCCTGCGGCGATAGCTTCTAGCTCGAGTTCCCGGATCAGGTCGGTCAGCCATGCGTGCAGTGGTGGTTCTTCCGACCGGAAACTGTTGAGCAGGCCGGCGAACTTCCGGTCCGCGGCACGACGGTCGAGCGGTGGCAGCCCGGCGGCTTCGCGCACCGGAGCGTATGCCCGTACCAGGTCGCCCAAGGTGGCGACTGAGGTCGCACCGGTGTTCGGGCCCAGCACAGTCGGCTGATGTCCGGCGACGGCGCGGGCCGCGCAGTCGCGAACGAAGTCGGCGAGCTCACCGCTGGGCAGCCGTTCGTCCCGTTCATTCACGTAGGGAATGCGTCCGGCGTCGAACTCGTCGATCAAGGCCGACAGCAAGGGTCCTCGGGCGGGGTACAAGATCGCGATGTCGTGGCCGGCCACCCCGCTCGCGAGCAGCGCGTCGATCTTGCCTGCCACGATCGCGGCGTGTTCGTCGAGCCCTCCGTCGGCCATGATCGGCTCGATGGCTCCGTCGTCCGCCCGGCCGGGCGCCGCTCGGTAGGTGCGGGGTTCCTGGAGGGCGGCGTGGCTGGCCGCGACGATGGCTTGGCCGCACCGGTAGTTCACTCCGAGGGAGTGGTCGCGGAAGTCGCCACGTGCGGCCAATTCGTTCAGGTACCGCGGGTCGGCACCGGTGAAGCCCATCACGGACTGATCGGGGTCTCCGAACGCCGCGATACTCACGCCCGCGTCGTGCAGGGCGAGCACGAGCGCGTGCAGGACCGGCCCGAGGTCCTGGTACTCGTCCACCACCAGCCACGAGTACCGGGAGGCGAGTAGTCGGCCGACGGCGGGGTGCTCGCGCACGATGCGCAGCGACCGCGCCACCATCGCGTCGAAGTCCCACCTGCCGGCGTCGAGCAACCGCTCGTCGAACAGCCGCGCCGAGGCGACCATCGGACTGGTGTCGTCGTCGCCGATCAGCCCGGCGGCGAGTTCCCGGCGTAGCTTGGTGATGGTGGCGGTTTCGTACTGGACCTGATTGGACAAGCCGACGTCGTCGAAGCAGCGCTGCAGGAGTCTGACCCACTCGGTGGCCTTGTCGTCGATCACCGTCCCCTGCTCCGGTACCGGGATGCCGAGCAATGGGCCGTAGGGACGCAGGATGGCCGATAAGCACCAGCTGTGGACCGTGCCGCAGGCCAGCCGACGGCCGGGTCGGATGCCGAGCCGGTCGAGCCGGGTGGTGATCTCTTGTGCCGCCTGCCGGGTGTAGGTGATGGCAGCCACGCCTTGACGCGGTGGCACCTGTACCTCCAGCAGGTAGCCCACTTTCGCCACCAAGGCGCGGGTTTTCCCGGAACCGGGACCTGCGCGGACCACACCGTCACCGGTGTGGCGGGCCACGGCTCGTTGATCGTCGTTGAGCCCGGCGAGCTCGGCGGCGAGACTCGGGCTCACCCCTGCCGTGACCGTCACGAGGACGCCGCTTCGTCCGATCCGTTGCGCGCCTGGCAGGGACGCTCGATCAGGCCGCTGCCCCGAACACGCCGCGATATTTGGTCAAGGGCGGCCAAGAGGTAGCCGTACGTTCCCAACGCGATCAGTTCCCCCGTGCTCAGATGGGCCCGCAACGCCACCCCCGCTTCCCCATCACCGCTCGTTTCGGCGAGGTCGCGTTCGACTCCTTGCGCGATGCCGGCTCCGGCGGTCTCGACGTGGGCGGCGAGCCGCTGGGCGTACCGGCCCTTGCTCACGTGCTCGACGCGCCGCAGCACCTCATCGCAATCGTCGGCGGTGAAGTCGTCCGCGGCGATGGCTGCCATTGCATCGTCAAATCGGTCGCGCAGTACCAGTGACGTGACCAGCTCCGCGTGTGCCGCGCTCAGCTGAGCGGCAAGCAGCGGCACGAGATCGAGCTCGAGTGTCCGGACGCCGACGAAGATGCCGTGCGGGACGAGCCGCTGCTGCTCCTCGGTGGTGTCCACGTCCGGATCGGCGTACTCAATCAGCGTGGCGATCGCGTCCATCAGCTCGTTCCGCTCGTCGCCGGGCGGCAGCAGCCTGGCCGCCCGCTTGAGCCCTGCCAAGACGTACTCCCCGTTCCGCAGGGGATCGCCGTCCGTGACGATCACGTGGGGAACCGCCAGGGCCTTTTCGCCGAGGAGGGACCGGTAGGACGCGAAGTCGGTGCCGCCGATGTTGGCGACGATCACGCCGTGCGCGTCGAGGTCGAACCCGAGCGCACTGGCCAGGGCCGGCAGGAGGTATGCCTCCGATTGGCCTTCGACCAGGATCGCTGCCGAGCAGAACAGCAACTCGGCCCGGCTGACGTCGAGATAGCGCTCGAGGTCGGCTCGCTGGACCCGGGAGAGTCCGGCTCGGGTGGTGGTAGCTGCCACCGTGGCACCGGTTTCGTCGCGCCGCAGCAGGACGATGGCGTCGAGCCGGGTCACCGCAGCGACGTGCGAGCTGTGTGTGGTCACGACCAGCCCGGTCTCGCTCCGGAGCAAGTAGCGGAACAGCTGGCGTTGCAGGACTGGGTGCACGTGGGCTTCCGGCTCCTCGACGGCCAGCACCGTGGCGACGACCGCGTCGGTGGCGCGCCGGGTCTGCAGCCGTTCCAGCAGCAGGCCGAGGTAGATCACGTTGGCGTTGCCGGTGGAGGTGTCGGCGACGCTGCGCGAGCGGTTGGGGTCGACGTAGAGCCGGATCGACCGCAGCAGGCGGGCTGGCGCGCTGGAGGCGAAGCCGAGGGTCGGGCTCACGTCGAGCTGCGGCCCGGCCAGGTCGGCGAGGCGCGCGGAGAGGTCTTCCGCCACCTTGGTGACTTGCTTGTCCGTGGCCAGCTCGTCCATGACCTCCTGGATGCCCTTCGCCGCGGCCTCAAGCGCCGAAGGTGCCGGCGGATGCGCGTCCAGCAGCTCCTGGAGCGGCGAACCGCGGTAGCGGGACAGCGCGTCCGCGGCGTCGCGCAGCGCCGGCAGCACGGACAGCGATACGTCACGCCGGACGCGCCGGGCGTCGCGGTCACCGTCCGGGCCACCGACGATGTCGAAGTCGTAGTCGTCGCGGGTGAGCGGCCGGTCGATCTGTTGCGGATCCACTCGCGGCCGGTAGGTGTATGCAAGGCGGGCGACGAGAGGAGTCAAGCTGACGAAGCAGCCGTCGAGCGTCGCTTCGGCTGCTGTATCGCCCTCGATATCGGTCAGCTCGACTTCGATGCGCACTTCGACGCCGTCGGCCAGCGTGCCGGGCGCGTGGTCGCAAATGTCCTCGGCCCTCAGCCGTCGGGCGCTGTCCGGCAGGTCGGGGTCAAGCACCAGCCGCAAGGCGTGGAGCAGGTTCGACTTGCCGATACCGTTTTCGCCGAGAATGACCGCGACGGACGGGAACGGGGTGATTTCCAGGGCGCGGAAGTTCCTGAAGTTCTCGACCACCACCCGGCTGATACGTAGCACAGCACCCTTTCAACGCCCTGGCCTCGGCCGCCCCCGTGACTGTTAGCTTTCTACATTTTTCCCAGACCAACATACGGACTGTCACGCATTAGCACCCGTTCGAGTGATTGATCACCCTGTGTTCGGAGGTCAATAGATTTCTATCTCGAACGATTGTTTGTGGAGCGATGCCCCGCCTCGTAGCCTGACCAGGTCAGCCGCCACGCCGCCCCCGGAAACCGACCCAAGCACCAGCCGCCGCGAGGCGCCACGCCGATCCGGACTCGCCCCACAGATGTCCCCTTTGACGATCCTCATCGACGACCAGACCGTCCGAGACTCCTTCGACTGGCGCCTCGCGATCGAGGCGCGTTTGCCTATTCCGGCGACGTTGCCCACGGCCGCGCGCCGCAGCATGGCCCGCGGCGAGCGGAGCTGGTTTTGGACCCTTTCCAGTGTGTCCGCCGACAGCGGCCCGATGGACGCCAAGCTGATCGCGGTCGCCACCGAACGGCGGCGACCGCGTGGTCGCGCTGATCATGGCCCTCGACCGCGCCGTGCACTACACCCCGCCTCGCCGCTCGGTTTATGACGACGGTGACCTCGAGATCGTCTGGCTGTCATCCCGACTTCGCGATGGTCCGCGGTTCGCTGACCTCGTATACCTCGGTGTCGATCAGCGAACGGGGGTCACTGTCGGTCGGTGGAAGTACCTTGCGAACCAGCCTGATCTGTTGCTCCCATCGCAGGATCCTTTGAACGTCAGACGCTCGAATCGTCGCTGTCAGCGACCGGGTATCACCGACGTTCTGAAGTGGAGTCAAGCCGGACAGCTCAATCTGGAGAGCGGCCCCAGGCGTCCACGAGTTCGGCGTCTGAGCCTTCATGGAAGGTAGCCCACCTGAGCCGACGAGCCGCCCGTTCGAGTCGTGTACCAGCACCTGGACATTTTCCGCAGAGAACGCGGCGGTGTTTCGGATCTCGACCGTCTCGGTGGTTGCGGCGTCGGGCAGATTGTCCCGAACTGTGTGGAACGTCAGGTAGGGGCGTGTCGCGTAACCCAAGGCTTCCTGACTCTCCCTCGCGGCCTTGCGGCTCGCCAGCGCACTCCTCCACGCCGCGATCGAGGATGCGGTGCCAGCGAGCGCGCTCACGGATCCTGCCACCGCCGATACCACCGCTGCGTCGACCACCGAATCTCCTAACTTACAGCACTTACAGCGCGATCCAAGTTCACCGCTCTGCCAGCCAATACCTCGCGGAGACGCTACCGGGTCTGGAGGGCATGCGGCGGCTATTGCCTTGGCCTGTGTCTGTGTGTGGGCCCTAGCTGTCGTGGCGGTCTTCTGCCTTGCCGGCCACGTTCGAGGGCGCGTGAACTTGGCAGATCGAGCAGCCGCTTCTGCGGCGTGTAGAGCACCAAGGTCGACATCCGAAGCCTCCCCGACGGTTGCAATGCGGCCGTTCGAGTGCTGATCAGGCCCGAACCCGTCATCGGTGCCGGGCGAGTTCGTTCCGCCCTCGACCGAACCACCTCAAGCACCGAGGTGCACAATGATCAGTACCGCTCGCAGAGAAACCACGACACACGCTGTGTCGCCGCGTAGGGCCGGCGCCCGACGCTGCCAGAAATCCCTGGGAGGTCGTGGGCTGAGGTTCGCGTTCTACGGGCGGATGTCCACCGTCGAGTTCCAGGACCGGACGACGTCGTTGGGGTGGCAGCGCGAGGTCGCCGAGGAGACGATCCGCGGCCGCGGCGTGATCGTGGCGGAGTACTTCGACGAAGGGCATTCACGTCGGCTGCCCTGGCGCGAACGGCCCGCCGCGGCCCAGCTGATGGCAGCCGCGGAGCACCCGAACCGCTCCTTCGATGCCGTCGTCATCGGCGAGTATGAGCGCGCGTTCTACGGAGACCAGTTCAACGCCGTGCTCACCGCGCTCCAGGAGCAAGGCATCCGACTGTGGCTCCCCGAAGCGGCCAGTCCGGTGAACCTCGACGACCCGGTGCACCGGGCGCTGATGCTGCTGCTCGGGTCCCAGTCGCGTCGCGAGGTGTTACGGGCCCGGCACCGAGTACTGGCCGCGATGGGCGTCCAGGCCCGTGTTCAAGGCAGGTTCCTCGGCGGCCGGCCACCCTACGGATATCGCCTCGCCGATGCCGGCCCGCACCCGAACCGGGCCCACGCGAGCTGGGGTCGCCGCCTGCACCGCCTGGAACCCGATCCGGCCACCGCACCGTGGGTACGGTGGATCTTCCAGCAACGAGCCACCGGACGCAGCGTGGCCAGCATCGCCCGGGAACTGAACGACCGCGGCATCCCATGCCCATCAAGCGCCGACCGGGGCCGCAACCGACACCGGACGAAGCACGAGTGGATCGTCCGGACCGTGGTCGGGATCCTCGAAAATCCGAGGTACACGGGGCGGCAGGTATGGAACCGGCACGGCGCCAGAACAACCGGGCCGGCCCACCACGGTGTCCCCACCCGACCGTCGGCCGCACGAGGCTGGGCTAAGTCGGACAAGGTGACACATCCGGCGCTCGTGGACGAGGCGACCTTCCTGGAGATCCAGGGCATGCGCGCAGCCCGCCCCACCCAGCACGGCCATACCAGGACGTACGTGCTGGCAGGGCTCGTGCAATGTCAGCTGTGCGGCCGCCGCCTGGACTCGCACTGGGTGAACGGCCGCCCCGGCTACCGCTGCCGCCACGGCCACACCAGCGCCCGCAACCGCCCACCAGAACTCGCCAAGAACGTCTACGTCCGCGAAGACCACCTACTCGACGACCTTCGCGCCCAGTTCCCTAAGGCAGGTGATGACGAGGGTTCCGCGATCGTGGACTACCTGAGAACGAACGACCTGACGATCATATGTGGCGGCCCCACTCGAGTAGTCAAAGCCTGTAGTTCGCTGCGCGTACGCCCCGCAACAGACGAGACCACCGAAGGGCAACTGCTGCTACTTTGACCCGGCCGCGACGCGCGGCTCTATGGGGTAATTGAGTGTCCGAGGACGATCTTGTTCACTGTCTACACGCCTGCAACTCCCAGCTTGACCTGCAGGTTTCCGCGAGCTGGCCCGAGGCCACCCCGCGCCTCATGGGGTAATTGAGTGTCCGAGACGATCTTGTTCGGCAGCTACACGACTACACCTCATCTAGGCCGCGAGGATACGAGCCTGTGTCCAACAGCTGACATTGTCGCCAATCGGCAATCGCACAGCGTCACAGCCGGTTTTACAAGCGTGACACGCCGTGGACACATCCAGCCACTGTGGGCTGGACCAGCCGTAGAGGCCAAAAGGGAACCGACGAGCTGGCCGATGCTCCAGTGCATGAACGACAGCCCAAGGTTGCAGGGCGGGTAGCGGTCGTCTCGACGATGCCCGTGAGGTCAGCGACGCTGATCCAGCGGGACATTCCACCCGCCCCGCCAGGGCTTACACAGGCCGCCCCCTCGGCGGTCAACGCATCGATCACATTCGCATGATGTTCTCATCGACCGCCCCTAGACGGGCAATCGTCGCCACCCTCGTGCAGGACTCCGAAGCCACCACGATCAACGCGCGACGTACTTGGACCGACTCATATTTGTCCTGTCGCCCAGGCGACAGGTGCTGGCTCTTCATCTGCGTGGAGGCAGCGGCTCCGACGAGACAGGAACCGAGCCTGACACACTTCGTGTGACCCGAACCGACAAGATCAAACCCTCGCCACACCGTGCCTGACACGAGGGCACTCGATGTTCAGGTCAGCATCTCCCCTGTCGTTCTTGACGGAAACAGAAGCTAGTGAACAGCTACCCAGCGGTTTCAGGACTCGAAAGGTTGATCAGGAGCGGATTCCGTGACGATTTACGGTCCGTCCTAGCGCCTGCCAGCACGGCCAGCTGGGCACAACGGACACCCGTCACCCCCAGGGGGATGCCTCACAAACATCACCCGATCGATCGTCCCTGCCACGCCGCAGGCCCCACGATAGGCTGCGGCGACAACCCAACACGTCCCCACAGAGCGACTCGGCGACCGAAGCCTGCCGGGCCGGATTTCGGCTCATGCGAAACACCTTCGCCGTCCGCTACGATCTCACTACTGCACCTCGCCGAACCCGCGGCAAGGTGCGGAGAGGTTTGTTGATCAAGATGGGCGCGACTCTGGTGTCACTGATATCGCCGGTAGTGGCAGTTGCAATCGCGGTGTGGGGGTTTGGCCGGACAACCAAGGCCGACCGCCTCAAAGCTTTCTTCGACATCCAGGAACGATACCTTTCACCGGAAGTCAGAGAAGGACGCAAGCTGATCTACAGCTTGGCCGGGACGGCGATGGACGACCTAACACCGCACGTGGCGACCAAGATTAGCACGGCTTTGGCCGTCATGAACTCAATCGCCATTGCAGCCGAAGCCGGCTACGTCGATCGCAAGCTTGTCGCGCAAAGTATGGGACGATCCTTTACGGCCGCCGTACACACAGCGAGACCTTATGTGGATCACCTTGAAAGTCTTCGCGGATTCCGCCCTTTTCCATTCGCTGAACGCCTCGCCAATCAGCTTAATAAGGCGGGGCACGTCGCCGAAGGGGGCAACTGAATTGACGCAATCGAACGCCCGCCTTCGCCTGGGAGTAGTGCAACTCGACGGAATTCCATGGGCTCGAACTGGTGGATATCTCTGGCACCCAGCGGAACCCTTGCTAGATGAGGATCCGCGCACTAGTAGGCTCCCTGAAATGGCAGCAGCAACACTGCTAGGCTCACATGCTACAGATAGCTACATCGAACTCGAGAAAATCTGCGAACAAGCCGCCGAAACAATATTGTCCGACGTTCTAGAGTTTCTCGAACAACACAAGATAGATATCGTCGTATTTCCAGAATCGCACGTTCCGCGAAGTTTCTTACCAAAGTTAATAAAGTTCTCCGAAGATAGAGTCATTGTTGCCGGACTTGGGACGATACGCACCGACGAGGAAGCAAGCCAACTTGTAGAAACATGCAAGATCGCCGAGCGCGTGGAACTCAAGGATCGAAACGTCTCCGCACTGATAGTCGGCGGGGAATGCAGCGTAATCACAAAGGAGTCACAAGCAGACAACGAGCACGCCACAAGCGGCGAAGGCGCCGTCGTTCGAGACATCACGGTAAGAGGAAACCAGTTTCGCATCGGTGTTGCCGTCTGCAAAGACTACCTAGTCTCCGAAAAGCAACTATGGGACCAACACGCTGACATTGTCTGCATTCCAGCATTTTCCTCGAATCTCGCAGACTTCGAAGCACGTGCGCCTCGAAATTTTGCGCGACTCCTCGCCAATACCGCACGATACGGCGGTACGCAGATAATGGCACCCGAACTGGACGACCCATTTACCGACCGCCGTGGCGTCATACCAATTCCGAAAGATCGCCAAGGCGTAATCGTCGTTGACTTCGACGGCTATAAACCAAAGATCACCGGATACGTTAACCCACGTAATCGCCTAGCACTCCGAGCGGAAATCATTGAGCGAACGGCGGACAATAAGTCAGCACTCGACGCCATCGAAGCACTCGAAATACCACCATCAGGGACCGCCAAAGAAAAAAGTGACCAGATCCGACGCCTGCTCAACCTGTTAGACAAGGAGCGGCCTGTCGCCGCAGCCTTAAAACAATGTTTGACAATGTACTGCACAGGATTTGATCCATCCGAATTCATTGAGACGTTTGTGCGGCCACATCTAGCAGTTAACGAAGGCTTCAGCCGAAAAAGTATCCGCAAGCGTCAAGTAGATCTAATTCTCGAAACGCTGAAAGACCTCGTTGTCAACAAGCCTGAAGTTACCGAAGCAGGCGAAGCATTGACACACTATCGCGAACTTGCTGGCAAGTATCAGATGGTTGAGGGAGCAACGAGAGCACGCAAGAACCTCACCGCCACCCCCATTGATCCGGAAAGCCGGTTTTCCTATCAGGGCCACGTCGTGGCGAACGGCACAGTCACCGAACAAATGCCAATCCCCGACATTGAAGAGGTCGACCTTGAGGAACAAGGACTAGACGTCGATGATGATTCGGGGGAGAACTGATGGAAAACAAGAACTCGAGCCCCTACAATAAATCACTAATTCTCCTGCGGCGCGGCTTACGCGCACAGCGTGAATACGAATTAAGTGGCAACATTCAGGAACTCGACGTCGCTGTAACAAATCTCCTTGAAGCACTCACCCTGGCACCCTCCAGTGGAATCGACACCACTGCAGTGCTGACAAATGCTGGCAATGCGCTACTAGACCGATATCACGCGCTAGGAAATCGAAGTGACCTGACTCAGTCGATCAAATTTCATCAGCGCGCTGTGACGGAAGCACCAGATGATGGATTAGATCGCAGTGTTCTGCTTTCCAACTTGGGTGCCGCGCTTCGCGTCGCATTTGATACAGATGGAGACGTTAACGCCCTCGACGAGGCGGTCGGAGTTCTTCGACTCTCCGTAAATTCCATTGAACCGAGCTCACGTAGTTGGTTACTGCGAGCGTCGAACTTGGGTTCAGCGCTGCACGCACGATTTACCTGCCTTCACGACTACCGCGATCTCGCGGAGGCCGAAGGTCTCCTTACCATGGCAGAAAAATTATCTCAGCCTGGGACTCCAGACGGTGACGCAGTACGCGCAAATCTGGCGGACATCCTCTACTCAATTGCTTTTGTACTAGGAGACCGTTCAAGACTCACCGATGCACTTGATATGCTTGAAGAAGTCTATCTTTCCCGCCGCGCATTATATGGACCAGATCATCCGAATACCTTAGGAAGTCGCAATAATCTTGCCAATGCAATGGCCAGAGCGGGAAATTACTCGGATGCCGAAGTCGCCTATCGATCCCTACTGGAGGACACAGAAAGAGTCCTAGGCGCCGATCATCCTGGCACGCTAGCGTGCCGCAACAACCTCGCGAGTGTTATGGGACAGTCTGACAATGCGCGAGCCCTGACTGAGTTTGAGCGCCTACTTTCCGACCAGTCTCGCGTCATCGGTGACAGTCATCCTGACACGGTGACCACCAGACAGAACCTTGCTTGGCTTTACGTTCGACTCAACGAATTTGATCGAGCTAGCGAATTGGCCACGCGTCTTCTCGACGACCACGCCACGCTTTATGGCGCCGAAAGCGCCACGACAATGCGAACTCGAGCTTTTTGCTCCAGTATTGCCGACACGATTTCTTGCAGATCGGGCCATACGCCACCTGATCGAGCAGTGTTTGGTATCGACGTGGCCCTATATTCCACATTTTCCGACTATCGCAAGCTGTCCGCCCATGAAGAAGTAGTACAGATAGTGCGTAAGGCATTCGAGAAGTCCACCATTCAGTGGGCTCATTGCTCAGTCTCGACTATGAGCGACAGCCTGATCGTCATGATTCCTCCAGGGTTCAATGGTGTAACTCTTTTCCATTCATTGCCCGACCTGCTAGCAATCGAGCTTGATCGAGTCAATCACGGCAACCCAAGAGACTACCAATTGCGGTTGCGAGTCGCATTGCACAGCGGAACCGCCGCCATGGCGGATCACACTTCTCAAGATAACGCCGTAACACAAATTGAACGAATGCTAAGCTCAACACAGTTACGCGCGGAGTCATTGCGGCCAGGTGCTAGCCTGGTCATGCTGGTATCAGATAGAACTTTCAGGCAGTTTGGTTCTTTTCGTTGGGGTTCTCAGTTTGAAGAAATCCAGGTTCGCCCCGCCGGAACGGGTTGGCTTCGCAAAGTTGCACCTCTAGCTCTCACTTCCGGCGGAAGTCCTAACTACCCAGAACTCGATGACCGCATTATGTCTCGACTGGTGGATGCCCTACTCGCCATCCCGAGCATGAATAGTGCAACTGTTAGGCAGCATTTGTTCAACCAAGTGCAATCGCCTCAAGAATGGAGGGTTCACCCTGGTCATGCGCGGCTCCGCGACGAAGTTGCCCAACTAGTGACACTTTGGTCATCGACACAGAATCGCCTTGACGAACTAGTGGCGACGTTGGTTTCCATTGATGGCGACTCGCTGACGGCTCGACAACTGGCCGATGCATTCAAACATATCTGGCCGCGCCCCAAAACCGAACCCGAAGACTAATTACTAGCCTTAATCGTGGAAATTGTGGTATCTAGCGCTCGCACTGTTGGTACTGCGAGCGGTGGCCTGACCGTGCTCCACCTGCACCACACTCCAGGACCAAACACACACCCGACAGCGAAGAGTCGAACAGTACTTCCCAGCCGCCGCAGAGCCGAGGAGTAGCGGTGCCTACGCAATCCGCAGCGTCGGCGGAAACTGTCGATACAGCTACATGCCAACATCCTTCGAGGCAAGCAAGTCGTCGTATATCTTGTTAACGTCAGCGGCGACCGTGACCAGAGAGCCCTCGTACGCTCGATAGCTGGGACTGTCACGCCCGCGAAATGAGAGCCAGGGAAACCGGGAAGCGACCCAGTTGTTATCGAAGATCAACGTATTGGGCAGTACGGACCCAGTGGCATGCAGGTGAAAGCGCCCCGCGAATAGCCGTTGTTCCCTCTTCAGGTCATTCAGAAGGTCCGACTCGCCGAGCTCGGTTATGCGATCCTTAGGAAGCATCAGATGCACCTGGACTCGTCGGCGAAGACGATTCTCCAGGCGACTGAGGAACTCCCGATCAACCACCGATCGCGTGATCGAGTCAGAGATGATCAAGATCCGGTCTTTTGCGGTCTCCAAAGCTAGTAGCAGTAACTGATGATGCTCGAATAACTCTATGCCACGCACATCCGCGTTCTGCTGCGGGGCTTCGCCTGGCGGAATGACACGCGTCCCGGAAGACGGAGCACGGCGAACTTCGAGGTGTTGCGGAAGCAGCGGCCGGTCTGCCGGCACGTCGGTTCTTACATTCAACATCTTCGGACCACCCAATGCGGCCAAGGCAATCTCGTGTGCCGCACTGAGATCGCCATCGACCGTGATTGCAGCCTGAATCTCTCCCCGTGCTTGATCGCTGAAAACCAAGAGTCGCGCCGGCATGTACCGGTAGGTGCTCGGGCTCACTTCAAGCACGTCCAGCACCTCGAACGACTCCTTGTTCCGACCTGAGATTCGCAAGAGAGAATTGAGCGCCGCGGCACTCAGGTCAGCCGTCGTGACACGAGTTGTCCGCTGAGCGGAGAGCAAGATCATACCCAGCGCACGAGCATCCTTTTTGGTAAGCAAATGTTGCGGTCGATAATCAGCGACTGACCAGGTCAGTCGATCGAACGTGACACGAATCTCACGCTGGACGGGTTTGATCGACTCGAACTCCTCGGCCGTACGCCGACCGCGGAAGGTAAGCGCGAGCGAGCCGGGCCCCGGACCATAGTTTAGTGACCCGTCCCGAAGCAGGTCGGCGGCCGTAGTCTTGACGAGTGTGGGGTCCACGCCCAGCAGTGCGGCGATCTCCTCCGGAAGGACGACAGCCGACTTCACCGCACGCAGCACGAATTCGTCCAGCAACGGCAATGCTTTACGTTCCTGGGCGAGAACTTCGACTCCAACCACTGTCACCGGCACGGCGACGTGCTCGATGCCCACGAGATCGAAGCCAGGGCGTTCGCCAACAAACCTTTTGGCAAGCAGGATGTCCGGGTCAGACATGGCCCACCTGCTGGATCTCACAGGTTGCGGAATGCTCCCGCATGTACCGCACGACGTCCCGTAGAGCCCCCGGCGCAGCCCCGCAGAATTCGCTGTCACCGACAATCGTGAGACCGTACCTTGCTCGCGACAGCGCGACATTGATCCGCCGCCAATGATCAAGCCCCAGAAACCCCATCCGATGTTGCCGATTGCTTCGGGTCACGGAAAAAATCGTTATGTCACACTGCCTTCCTTGAACCGCGTCAACCGAGTGCACAGTCACCGCGAGATGCTGGAACGACCGGCGGGCCAGTGTTCTACGCAGTTCTTCGACCTGGCGGCGGTAGGGAGCAATAAGCAGTACTTCAAGCCGCTCCTGGCCGCGCGGCGGCCGCAAGGCCCCGATACGCGCCGCGTTCTCAAGGGTTGCCAGCCGATCGAACACAATTCTCGCTTCTTCCCGGTTAGCGAAGCTGCTGTCAGGCTGCCCCGACGAATCTTCGAATCGACGTTCGCCGAGCAACTTGGTGTCGAGCCAGAGCACCGGCTTGCCGAGCAGGTCGTAGCCCACAAGGCCGTCGTCGTTCGGCGACCGGAGTTCGTCGCGGTAGAAGCACGACGACACCAAGTCTCCTATCGGGCGGATCATCCGATACTGGTCGCGCAGCAGGAACTTCGAATGATCTGGGAGCCGGTCCACCAACCTTTGGAACAACGTTTCACGGACCAGCTTCTGGTCGATCCCGTGCTCCTCGAGGATCCGGTTCGATCTAAGCAGCTCCTCCTCGAGCGGAGGCAACTGGTTGGTGTCCCCGACAAGAATCGCCCGCTTCGAGCGTGCAAGCGGCACAAGGGCTTCGGTCGCGGTCGCCTTCGATGCCTCGTCGAGAATACACAGATCGAAGTTGAGCGTACGCGCCGCCGCGTGCCCGACGAATCCCAAGCAGGTACCTGCGACCACCTGAGCGGTGCCAAGGAATGCAGCAGCCAGCTGCTGATCCGAACTCATTCGCTGTAGCCACTCAGCCTGTAGCTCGACCAGCCCCAGAACCTGTCTGCTCTCCGCAGACGTGCCGAGCAAAGCGTCCACGGCCGCGTTCGCGTCATCTTTGCCGATCGATGGTCCGATGGTGAGATCTCCGCCCAAGTGGCGGACTGCATCCCTATAGAGCGTCTCCCGGCGGACTCCCAGCTCAGCGGAAGCCTCCTGCAACGTTGTGAGGTCGTCCTCAACTTCCAGCGAAGTCGCAAGCTCCGATGGCCCATCGTCGGCGGCCAACCGGCCGATCCTCGCGTCGATCTCCGCCTGCCGTTCGGCGACTTTCGCCAACTGCCGCAGGGCAAGAGCGGCATGGAGGTGCCGGCCGTCCACACCGTACGCCGCTGCACGGCGTTCCAGATATCGCTGCGCCTTCCGACGAACGCCTTCAGACCATTTGGCCATCTTTTGATCGAGCAGCAGATGGCGAACTTCGGGGTCGACTCGCGGATCGTCCGGATGTCCAAGCCGGACAAGCCCGTCGATGCCCGCCGCCTCCAGCCTTGCCAACGCGTTATCGACAGCGACGTGGGTCTGACTCACGATGAGAATCCGGGTAGCAGGCTGTACCTGCAAAGCCTGGAAGACCGTCTCAGCGATCAGGTCGGTCTTGCCTGTGCCGGGTGGCCCCTGAACGAGAAGCAGGTCGGAGAACCCTAACGCCGCCTCGACCGCTTCGCGCTTGCCCTCGTCAAGTTGTCGTGTCCAATTCTCCACGGCCCTCGGGACCGGCGGTGCTACAGACGCCGGATTGGTGATCTTGTCACGCAGATCAGGGTTCGCGGCAGTCCCGTCCTTTATCGCTGATATGGCGTCCCGCTGACGCTGTAGAGCAACTTTAGTCGGGCCCAGGTATCGGACCAAAGAGCCTTTGGATTCGAGGAGCCGAAAATCGATCTTGCTCCGCAGGGTAATCGAACTCTCTCGTTGGTCTACAACCTCACCGCGGCCGGCTGGATGGCGAGCCCCGTCGTGGACGATCTCCAGTTCGACCCCCAGCAGGTCATCCTCCACCACCTCGCCGAGATCAAATTCGACTTCCCGATCGCGCATCACCCGCCCAACGAACCGCAGCGGCTCAAGACTGCCGCGAGCAAGGTCCTCCCGAGCCAAGAGGATGCGGTTCCAATCATCGAAAATGTCGGGACCTTCGTCACCTGAACCTGAACGACCTTCGCGAGCAGCGAGTTTTTCCTCATTGAAGTCGTCGAGAGCCCGAAGCAGTTCATCACGCCCGGTCTCCGCGTGACGGTGGTTCCGCGGCTCACTGCAAGTCCAGGTAACGAAGCTCGAGGTGTTCATCGAATGCTTGCGAATCAGCTCGAGAGCTTCGTACTCCAGAATCCGAGCTCCAGTGACAACAAAGGCCGGAAGACTCCCATGTCGCTTCAGCGTGAACCGCCACTCGGTACCAACGATCGTCAGAACCGACCGATCGACATCCGCCTTCTCACGGTCAAACCTGAACTCCGCGAATACTTCGTCCTTTAGGTCGTCCTGGACGATCGCTTCAGGACTGCGGCCCGTCTCAGCCGCATGAGCTCGAAGCGCCGCTTCAGCAGTTCCGAACAGTTTCAGCCAGATCAGCGGGCGATCAGCGATCGGCCGAGGCGGACGAGCGCGCAGAAAACTCTTCAACTCGTCCCGCAGAACCGCCCCGTTGACCGGGCGTCGCGTGTAGTCCGTGTCAGTGCACCGTTCGAGGAGATCTCGCACCTCTGGCGGAACATTGACGGCCTGGATCGCTGGAGCGATATCCTCAAAACCTTCGATCCGCGCGCTGTGCAGCGCTTGTGTCAGCAGCACGCCCATCGAGTAGACGTCGCGCACATAGCGCACGGATCCGTCGCGTTCTGGCGGAACATAGGGCCCAGACCCCCATGCCTTCATCGTGAAATCGCTGTCTTCTTCACGATGGATCTTTGCGATCCCGAAGTCGGCGAGCAGCGGCACGCCATCCGTAGTGACCAGAACGTTCTTGGGCTTGATATCGCGGTGTTCGATCTCTTTCAAATGTGCGAATGCCAGCGCCTCAGAGAGCGGACCCGCAACGTCCTGGGCGAGCGTTTCCCAGCTGTACGGACCGTTGGCAAGTACATCGTTCAGAGACCGATCGACCCAATCCAAGGCAAGGTAGAAGTCACCACGTTCGTCGTCGACACCTGCGGAACGTAATCGAATGATGTTCTCGTGTCGCAGCGACCGAAGCCCCTCCATCTCGCGGGTGAACGCAACCCTGGTGAGGTCCTCATCATCGTGACTAACGAACTTAACCGCGACATTCGATTGCTCGACGACGTCGTATGCCTTATACACGGTCGACAATCCGCCCGTTCGCGGCGGCTCGTCCACCAGCACATACCGCCCTGCGATGATCGTCGTCATATCCTCATGCCGTTCGTGCTAGCTCGTCGTCGATCAACTGCCGGAGGGCGGCGGCAGTTTGTGGTCTCCGTTCAGGGACGCGATCAGTCGCCGCCGCAACGATCGTTCTCCATGGTTCGTCGGCGGGTATGAGGGCTTGGCCTTGCCTGGGCTCTTGCCTAGTGCGAGCCCAGCCGATGATCTGCCCCACGCTGTAAATGTCGACTGTCGCGAGCGCTCCATGCGGATCTGTTTCCTGCTCTGGCGCCGCGAATCCCTCTGTCCCGAGAAACTGCCCAGCCACCGTCCGTCCGTTGAACGTCGTGTCTCCCCGTGGCCGTCTGCCAAGTCCCCAGTCTGCAACCATCCACTTGTCCTCCAGCAGGAGGAGATTGGCCGGCTTGAGATCTCGATGGACCCAGCCCAAGTCGTGTGCAGCTCCCAACGCGGCGCACACGGCATGCAGCAGTTCTACGAGCTTCTCCCCCGACGTCAACCGCTGCGATGCTTGCTCGGCATTCTCCTCGGCAAGCGGCATCACAAACCAGTCGAAGGCAGGTCCGTGGTCGAGCACCGGCATAACGTGGGCATGGCCGCGGAGAACTCCACCAAGCTCGATCTCGCGGCGCATCCGAGCCACTGCCCTCGGGTTTCTGGAGTTGAGGCGCTTGAAGGCAACCTTCGCGCCCGTCACCTTGTGCTCGGCGACGATCACCTCAGCCTGCCCGCCGCGAGCAAGCGGTCGAGGATTCAGCCGATAGGCAGTCCTGTCTCCGTCCATATTGGGAAGCTGGCTCCCTGCAGTCACAAACGTTCCCCTCGCGACCAGTTGCGACCTCAAAGACGGTTATTCTACCCCGGACCCGCGCATCCACCCGCCCTACCGCACCGGAACTCGAACGCGATGCGAGGCCGAGGCCCACATGTGGTCAGCGCAGGGGCGACCGCATCTTCGTGGTGCGAATGCTTCCATTGAGGAGTAGTCCGACGAGTGCGTCTTGACGGGTACGCCAGGGGCCGCCAGGCACAGTTAGCGCTGTTGCCGCCGTGCGGGCTTCCCAGCGTCGGCGCTGGTCGCGGGCGAGGTAACCAAGTAGGACCGAGTCGCCGGCCAGTACGCGGTAGGTGCCTGAGATCTCGAAGTCCTCACTGCGCTCGACCCGGACCGCGTCGACATCGATCACGTCTTCGCGCGTCACCGGGCGTGCTGTTGGTGCCGCCGGATTCGTGACGGAATTCGTGACCGCCGCCGGTTGCGCAGCAGTCAGGGACGGGTGCTCGACCTCCGCAGAAGGTGTGGTGGCCACTTCGGCCGCATGACGGACGCTGACCAGGTCGGTAGCAGCGGCCAACTCAGCGAGCGCGGACTGGGGATCATCGCCGGACGTCACGGCGCGGCGCGCGGTGGCGATCGCCCGTCCAGCCTGGTCGAGCAAGGCCAACAGGTCGGTGGCGACGGGATCGGCAGCAAGCCGCGCGCGGCGGGCGCGCTGGCGGCACGCCGGGCCGTGATACGTCGCCGGGCGCCCCCGTCCGCTGGGCCGGGGCAGCCTCTTGCCGCAGCCAGCGCAGACCGGTTCAGCCATGCTGACGCCTCCGACATTGCGTGACTAATTTCGTGACGACGACATGGTGAGCGTACCCCACTGTCACGAAACATGTCACGGATCTAGCCGTCACAGCCGTCCTGCGAACCCGTCTCGCCGTCACACTCGCTGTGACGGCTACAAAGGCGCTTCGACCTGCGGATATGTCGCTCGTGACGGCTGTGACGGGTTCAAGTGAACCCGTCACAGCCGTCACTTATGGGCTCTGCGGCGCCGGATTTTGAGCCCGCGAAAGACCACCGTCACATACGGCGATCGAAGGTCGAGTTCGCCGACGCCGGACGTCTAGCAGCTATATGCGGTCAGTGGCTCAACGACGACTGATCCGATCTTGCCAAGGTGGGATCCCCTGCTCATGTCGATATATGGCGTCGCAGCGTTCGCACTGTCGGGGAATCTGGCGCCGGCGACGCTCACCGGCCAGCTCGAACACCGCGGCGCCGGAAGCTCCGCAGAGCATCGTGATGACCTGCCCGGGTACCGGGATCTCCGTCAGGCGGGTTCGATGCCACTCGCCATCGATCACCGGATGGATCGCGAGCGGGTCGATGTAGATCGCCGCGGTCATTGCGACCCTCGGAGCAGCGCAGGTGTACGCAAGGCATCAGCAGTCCCAGACTCGTCGAAAGCTCGCCTCAGAAGGCTCTTCGCCGTGTCGTGGTAGCGGCTAAGCAGCTTTCGGTCGGTCAGGTAGGCGTTGCAGTGGTGGTGCCTGAGCACCACGGCGATCGGTTCGGACCGGTCCTCGAAGAGTGTGAAGGCGCCGACCGACCTCAGCGCGGCCTCTGCCGATGGCACGATTCGGATGGTGACGTGCGGAGACTGCGCCGCCGCGCGAAGGTGCTCGATCTGCTGGGTATCCAGGTCCTCCAGGCTGTGTAGTGCCTGGTCACCGATCAGGAACACGTAACGGCGGTTGCCATCGCTCAGCGCCTGCTGGCGGACTCGGCGGTTCAGCAGTTCCATGTCCCGGCGGTCGTCCGGCACCACGGCCTTGTCGAGCACTCGTTCGGCATACGCCCGAGTCTGGAGAAGATCGGGAATGCACAACGGAGCCCACTCCACGACGCGGCTTGCGAGCTGTTCGTATGTCCACAACAGGTGCCCCAGCTGCGGGTCGGAATGGTCGACCAGGTTTGCATCGCCGGCGTGCGGGGCGAGCGCCATCACTCGTTCGTACTCGGTTGACTCGACCTGGAGGGACCCGAGAATCCATGCCACAGCGGTCTCCGGCGCGACCTTGGTTCCCAGCTCCCAAGCCGAAAGCGTCGCGGGATAAACCCCGATCTTGTGCGCCAGCCTCCGCAAGCCCAGTCCGCGGCGCACACGGGCGTCGCGCAAGCTGCTGCTGATAGCAATAGTCGCGGGCGGGCGGATGATCGACTTGGGCATCTTCAGGTCCTTGCTGAGAGCTGTTCGTGGCAGATAGGCGTATGAGCACGCTGCTGCGTTTGAAACCGCGGTCCGGGTGTTGGCTGGCCAGCCGTCACGGCGCCCTCGGCGGACTCTCGCCGGGGTTAGCAGCTCGCACCTCGGCGACCAGAGCGCCGGCTGTCGCTGCGACCGTCTTCAGCGCGCTGATGTGCTCCATCAGCCGGTTCAGGCCCAGCGGGCTCAGACGGAGTTCGCGTGGCTCGGCGCGTGACTGGAGGTAGCCGGACGCACGGAGAAACTCGATGTGCAGTTCGAGGTCCGGCGTGGGCAGCCCTAAGGCCTGCTGGATGGCGAGTTGCGGACGCCAGCGAGTGTCGGCCAGCAGGCAGGCGATGAACAGGCGGACCGGCTGGAGCAGCAGCGCGTCGAGGTCTGTACGCGAAGCGGGCGAGATCGGCTTCATGGTCGCCTCGCTGCGACACGGGTGCAGACGATCACGAGTCCCCGACACCGCGGGCAGGAACGGCCGGCCGGGACCAAGCAGGAGTGAATCAGCACTTCGTGGCCGCAGAGAGCGCGGTACCGGCCCTGCCGAAGACGGATGCCGCGCAGGAACTCCTCGTCGGTGACCGCGTGCGCCAGGCCGTCCCGCACGCACCGGTACCAGCTGATGTAGAGCGCTGAGTGCGGCGTCTTGCAGTTCGTGCCTGGCACGTCCCCTCCCTTCGACGTCGCGATCTGATGAAATCAGTCAAACGGGAGTCGGACCCGGCGACCAGAGCAGTGGTGGCGCAGTCGCGTTGCACGGATGACGCACTAGCTGTCTTGAGCTGCTGATACTGCTGCTACATTGGGGCTGATCACGCGAGGTTGGAGGTCGGCTATGCCCGGAGGGCGACGGCGAGAAGAGCTGATCTCAGCTCGCAAGGTCGCCGGCTTCACCCAAGAAGGTCTAGCTGAGGTTCTCAGTGTCGATCGGTCGACGGTTGCCCGATGGGAGGCGGGCGACTACGTACCGCTCCCCTACCTCTGGCCAAAGCTCGCAGGCGTGCTCGGTCGTTCACGAGACGAGTTGCAGGCCCTGATCGGTCCGGTCGCTGTCACGCCGGAATCCGGCTTGGACGACGAGTTCGAGCCGTTGTTCGCTTGGCTCGATCGGCACGCTGGGTGGCCACTCGGGAAGGCCCGCGAACGGGTGCACGCGATTGCGCCCGCTTCGCCCCGGAATCGGCCGCATCTGCCGCGAAGCGTCATCGCGGACGCCCTGGCTGGCTACTACGCGCCGACCAGCGACTATCTCCCATACACCGCGCGATGCGGGCAGATAGAAGTGAGCACCAGCGTCCTCACGCGGCCAGAGTGGCTGGATCTCGCCTGCCCGCTGACGGCCGCGGGCGACCAGATCGCCTTCGAGGGCGGCAGCGCGCGGCTGCCAGCAGCGGTTAACGAGCATGCTGCGGTGCAGCGTCTCGCGGACGCTGCGGCCTCCGGAATCCGAATCGCGGACGTTCCTCTGTACCGGCTGCTCGACGTCGACCCCCGCCCCGAAGTACTGCGCGGGAAGGTCGGAATCGCGTCGTTCGTCGAGTACGCGCTTGGCGTCGACCTGCTGGAACGCGAACTCAACGAGTTGCTGACCGGCGGCCGTGCCGCGCGCCCGGGGTCCATGCCGCTCCGTGACCGCCAGCTGCCCGACGTGGCCGCGGTGCTCGACCTGCGCACGCGCCTGTGCGCGGGTGGCGTGCTGGCGTTGACAGCGATCGCGCGGCCAGCGGACCCGCTTCGCGGTGACGCCGACTTCGTGTTGCTGGTTCAGAAGAGGTCCGCGCGGGTCGTGAACACGGCCAACCGCTTGTCGGTGATCCCGAAGAGCTTCCATGGGCCGCTCGCGGATCGGCGAGCGGACTCCCGGATCGGCGTCACCCTGCGCCGCGAGCTTGAGGAAGAGCTGTTCGGCAGGACGGACGTCGACCGGTCGGCCGGAGATCGCAGGGTTGCCGATCCGATGCACCCGACCAGGCTGTCCGCGCCGATGCGATGGCTGGTCGAGCAGCCCGGCCGGCTGCGGACGGAGTGCACCGGGTTCGGGTTCAACCTGGTCAGCGGGAACTATGAGTTCGCCAGCCTGGTCGTCATCGAGGATGAAGAGTTCTGGCCGCGCTTCGGCGGGGACGTCGAAGCGAACTGGGAGGCCGCAGGACTGCGGCAGTACTCGACGCTCGACGGCGACTTGGTCAGCGAACTGATCGGCGACGAAACCTGGAGCAATGAAGGATTGTTCGCATTTCTCCAAGGCTTGCGTCGGCTCGTCGAGATCGGTGGCGATCGAGTGAAGATTCCAGCAGTCGAATTATGTTGCTGACGGCCAGCGGACTGTGAGGACCACTGAATCCGCCAACGCTTCCCAGGAATGGTCGACTCCTGGACCCCACATCACGTAATCGCCCTGTCGATTCATGATCTTGCCTCCGCCGGTGACCTCCACTCGAAACTCGCCAGAGACGAGCATCACCAGCGTGGTTCGCTGGTCATCGGACGTCCACTCAGGACGTTTGTCGCCCGCAGGATGGTTGGCCCACTTGACTTCCACGTCCTTGGAGGCGCGAACACCCTGCGACGGGTCAATGAAGTGGCCGACCAGCCAGCCGCGCGTGTCGGCCCCGTCGTCGTTGGCGTTGCCTGCCGTCCAACCGTCGCTCACTGGCTGATCTCCCATTCGATCTCGGACAGCTTCACACGCTCTCCGCCGATTTGCGCAAGGCGTCTAAGTCCTTGTGCCATAGCGAACAATCCTTCGTTGCTCCACGCTACATCACCCAGCAACTCGGTGACGAGTTCCGCGTCGGTAGTCGAATACTGACGAAGAGTCGCGGATTCCCAGTTTGCTTCGACCACTCCCCCGTAGCGCGCCCAGAATTCTTCGTCGTCGATGACGATCAGGCTGGCGAACTCATAGTTCCCGCTCACGAGGTTCAGACCGAACCCGGTGCACTCCATCCGCAGGCGGCCGGGCTCGTCGAGGAGCCAGCGCATCGGCTCCGAGAGCCTGGTCGGGTGCATCGGGTCCGCGGTCAGCGTGTCGGCGACTGTGTTGTCAGCGTCTGGCCGGCCGAACAACTCCTCTTCCATCTCACGGCGCAAGGTGGCGCCGATCTGGGCTTCTCGCCGTACGTCGGTCAGCGGCTGGTGGAACCCCTTCGGAATGACGGCGAGTCGGCGCGTGGCGTTCAGCACGTGCCCGGAACGTTCCTGGACCAAGAGCACGTAGTCCGCTTCACCGCGATAGGGATCGGCTGGCCGGGCGATGGCCGTCAGTGCCAGGGCCCCGCCTGCGCAGAGTCGGCCGCCGACGTCCAGGACCGAGCCGAGGTCGGGCAGGTAGCGATCGCGCAAGGGCAGGGACGTCGTATCGCCGGCGGCGAGCGCGTCGAGCAGTTCGCCTTCGAGCAGGTCCATCGTCAGGGCGTAGTGGACGAAGTGGTCTACGCCGAACGAGCCGCCGAGGTGGCGTTCATGGATGTCCGTGCTGAGCAGTCGGTACAGCGGGGCGTTCATGAGCCGCGTGTTCATGGACACCGTCTCGGCCAGCCGGTGAACAGCGGCGTTCGTCGCGTGCTCGTCGAGTACCTGTCGCGGTTCCGGCCGGGCGCTTGCAATGGTGAGCCCGTCGTGCGGCGGGCGTAGTTCGCAGGCGAGATCGAGCCAATCAGCGCAGGTCACAATGCTCGTATTCAGGATGTGGTCACCGCAGCGGCCGGCATACAGGCCATGATCACCGTGGCTCCGGCCGTAGTACTCGGCGAGCGCATCAGCCACGGCGCGCTGTCCAACCCACCCGCGGCGAGTGGCCCGGTCATACGACTCCTGCGCGTCGACGCGTGCGGCTTGCTCGGCGACAGCGTGGCGCGCGGCGCCAGGCCTGTGGTAGGCGTGCTGGTCGAGCCATTCGAGAGCCGCGCCGATGTGGGGGTCCGCGGCGAGCCGTCGGTCGGCTTCCCTCGTGTCTGGCCTCGTCTGGACGGCCGGAGCCTCGCCGATCAGCTCCGCGAAACGGATGCGCTCGGCCTCCGACGCCCGTTCATGAGCAGCGTCGAGAACCTGTTGCATCTCCGACTGCGGCCGGAGGTCCGGTTTCTTGTGCCACGACGCGACCGTTCGCGCGCTGATTCCGAGGTGTTCAGCGAACCGCTCTTGGCTTAGGCGCAATGCCGACTGCAATGCGGCCGCTGATCGCCCGGTCCATCCGCCTACCCGGCTCATCGCGGCCCCGAAACGCTCTTGTGCAGCGGATATGCAGTGGTTGTGCACTGCTTCGGCAGTGGTTGTGCATGGGACCGGACGCCGTTTCGGCCTTGAATTCTAGGTATGGAAATCACCTGGTTCACCAGCCCGAATCACCCGGCCCTAGCGCTCCGGCTTCACGTGCTCGACCACGGTCGCGAGGCTCGTTTGGACGTCCTCCAGCCGGTCGGTGATCTCGGCCAGTCTCTGTTCGAGCGCGTCCAGCCGGGACCACAGTTCATGGCCGTCGTCGGCCGGCTCGTCCGGGTGCGGCGGTGTGCGATTCTGCAGCACGGCCAACAGATGCTGCGGATGCCAGCCCAGCGTTGTCGACAGCGCTTCGAGCGTCCGCGCGCTCCGGCGGCGCTCCACCGTGTGGTGTTGGAGCTCGCGCACGATCGCCTGCGACACGTGCGATCGCTCGGCCAGCTCGCGTTGTCGCCAGCCGAGTTCGTTCACGCGCATGTTGATCGCCTTGGCGACTGCCGCCCAGTCCTCCGTCACGTATTCCTCCGCGCTCCGCCTCAGCGCCGAGATTAGCGGTTCGTCGAGCTTTCTCCGCGCCGCATAGCGCGTTGCCTGCGGCGCGTCGGACAAACACGTCCGACGAAGAGCTGAAATCAACAACATAGTCTTGAAATCATCAGATTGGTTCTCTCATGAACGCCAAAACGACCTTTCACACCATTCCCGAGTCCGCGTGGATTCTCGGCGTCTCCCGCAACACGGTCAGCCGGGCGATCCGGACTGGTGCGCTTCGCGCCACCCTGTGCCGCTCCGGGCTGCGCGTCTCGTCCACCGAGTTGGCCAAGGCGCTTCAGGACGGAGGTGCGGCATGGAAGCCGACGACCTCTGGCTGATCGGCATCGCGTGGCGGCTCGATCGCCTGCGGTGGGTGCCCACCGATGTCTTGCGCGACGTCGTGACCAGCGATGGAGCCTGCATGACGCCGTCGGAGGCCGGTCCGCCGGACGCTCGCGATGACCGGGAGCTCGCCAAGCTGTTGTGCGGCGGCTGCCCGGTCCAGGACGAGTGCCTTGAACTGGAGCTTCGGACGGCCGGCGTCGACACGATCGGCGTCTGGGGCGCGATGACCGACGACGACCGGCGCACGCTGCACCCGCACTGGCTGCGCCGTGGCGAGCGTTTCGAGCGGGGTGCGCGATGAACGAACTCACCGTGACGCCCACGCAGATCCTCGCCGGTGTCGGCGTGCTGATCGTCCTGTTCTGGGTCTGGCGGGCCGGCGCTCGCCGGGCGAAAGCCGCCGCCGAAGCCGCTCGGAGCGGCGCCCGACTTGTGTCGCTGGCCGGGCGCGTGCTGTTCAATGCCGGGCTGATCGTCGCCGTCCAGTGGGTGGTGATCGCTCACCCAGGTAGCCCGTGGCTGCTGTTCGCCGTGCTCGGGCTGCCCGCGCTGTTCGCGTCCTGCGCTCTGACTCGCGCCATGACCGTGACCACGGTCGACACCTCGAAGCGGGGTGGTCGGCGATGAATCGGGCGCAACGGCTCGCACAGGACGCGGCCGAAGCCGCGGAGGTGCGCGCTTACCAGACCGATCCGGACGTCGTCGCGCTGCGGATCGAACGTGTGCGGCGGCAGGTCGACTGGATGTGCTGGTCCGGGATCGTGCTCGGGCTGGCGTTCACGATGACCAACGTCCAAGGCTTCGCGTCGACCGGGACACGGCCCGGGTCGCTGCCGTGGCTCGCCGCGTGGGTGCTGGACCCGACCGTCTCGCTTGTCCTGCTCGCGATCCTGCGGGCAGAGCAAGTGACGGCGCGCTACCAGGTCAAGACGGGTGTCTGGGTACGGCGGGCGAAGTGGTTCACCCTCGCGGCCACGTACGTCATGAACACCTGGACGTCGTTCGCAGCCGGGGAACCGGCAGCTATCGTGCTGCACTCGGTGCCGCCGCTGGTCGTGTTCGTCGCCGTCGAGGCGATCACCGACCTACGGGACAAGCTGACCGACGCCGTGCTGGTGGCCGCTCAACGGCGTTCCACTAACGAGGAACCCATGAAGCCCGGTCGGCGTGTGTTGTTCGCCGATTACCTCGTGATCGCCCGGGAGAGCTGGACACCGGATGTCGAGATCACGCCTGCGTGGGTGCGGCGTGCGACCGGGTGCTCGCGTGGCCTGTCGCCCCGGCTCGCGCGGGCGCTGCGAGCGGAGGTCGCCGATGACTGACTCATTGCCGGTCAAGGCCGATCCCGTGCTCGACGGCGAGCTGATCGACGACACGTTGCCACAACCGCGCCCGCGCGCACCGAAGAGGAATCGCTTCGTGTTGTGGTGGCTGCACTCATCGCGCGTGCCGTTGTGGCTGAAGAGCAAGCCGCAGGCGAGGCAGGCACTTAAGGATGCCGTGGTGTGGCTGGTGCTGTCGCCGTTGCGGTTCCTCGGTGCCGTGGTGCGCGGTATTGTGGTCGGCGCGCGGTGGTGGCGCGGTTGGGTGACTGTCCGGGACTACCGGACGGCCGCCGAGGAGTCCGAGAAGCTCGCCGACAAGTTCACCGAGATTCGCGCGTTGACGTTGTTCCGGTGGAAGGTCACCGGCGCCGTCGCGGTCGTGACGGCTGTAGCGGTCGCCATCGTCGATCTCGTGTACGGAACCGATCCTTTGTGGATCGGCGGCGCCGCTGCCTCAGTGGCGCTCGCGATCCTCGGGCGAAGGAAGGACGGGAGTCCTGGCCGTAAGCCAGCGCTCGCCGGGCCACGGACGTTGACGTGGACGATGGACCCGCAAGTCCTGGTGGACGCGTTCCGAGACGCGAAGCTGATCGGCAAGGACGAGACGTTGCGGCTCGTCGAACGTGCGACGCGCGTCGGAGACGGCTGGGCCGTCACCGTCGATCTCCCTGCCACCCGCAAGGCGGCCGACGTGGTGAAGAACCGGGACGCGCTCGCGTCGGCGCTTGCCGTCGATGAGGTACAGCTCATCGTGGAGCGCGTTCGGGGCAATGGCGGGCACGCCGGGCGGGTCTCGGTGTGGGTTGCCGACGAAGACCCGTACAGCTCGCCACCTTTGCGGACGCCGCTGCTCGGGGTGGCACAGTGGGACGCGTGGCGACCGATCCCGTTCGGACGGGACGCGCGAGACCGGCGGATCGACCTTCCGCTGGTGTGGACGTCGCTGCTTGTGGGTGCGATTCCGCGGCAGGGTAAGACGTTTGCCGCCCGGCTCGCGGCGGCTGGGCTCAGCCTGGACGCGTGGGTGCGGCTGTACGTGGCGGACTTCAAGGCTGGGAAGGACTGGGACGCGGCCGGCCTGGTGGCTCACCGGTTCATGTCCGGAGACGAACCCGAACACGTCCTGGCGCTCGTGGACTGGCTGATCGAGCTGGTCGGCGAGGTTCAGACGCGGTTCCGGCGGATGCGCGACCTGGATGACCTGACGTGCCCGGAGTCGAAGGTCACGCCGGAGATGTCCCGCGATAAGGCGTTGGACATGCCGATTACGGCGATCTTCATCGATGAGGTCCAAGTTCCCTTGGAAGACCGCACACCCGTTGACGTTCAAGGAAAGAAGCTTCCTGCGGGTGAGTACGTCGGCGAGCTGCTGACGTGGCTGGCGAAGAAGGGGCCGGCGGCCGGGATTGTGCTCGTGCTCGCCACGCAGCGGCCGGACTCGAAGACGATCCCGTCCGGGCTGCGGGCTGTGCTCGGGTCGCGGTTCGCGCTGCGGGTGATGGACTGGCGCGACTCGAACATCGTGTTGGGCGAGCAGATGAACACGCGCGGGTTCGACTCGTCCAGGCTGCTGCCGTCGCATAAGGGCGTGGGCATCCTGCGGCCGGACGGCGACACGGCGGCCGGGGCGGACGTGCTGGCTATGACGGTCCGGACCTACTACATGCCGAACGAGGACTGGCGGACCATCTGTGAGCAGGGCCGGGCGCTGCGCGAAGCGGCCGGGACGCTGACTGGCCACGCGGCCGGGCAGGACGCGACGCCGGTACTCGACCACGCTGCGGCGGTCAAGGCGATCGGTGCAGGTCAGTCCATTGACACGGTTCAGCTGCCTGAGCTGCTCGCGTCGCTCGTCGACTACCTGGGCGACGATCTCGGCCCGGACGGCCGAGAGTTCGTGCCTACGGCCGAACTGCTCGACGCCCTGGAGATCGACCGCAAGACGTTCGCGCAGGAGATGACCGACCTGGGATGCCGGCCGACGCGCGACCGCGTGCCGGGCGAGGACGGCGAGATTCGGCAGGTACGCGGGTACTTGACGGCTGAAATCAGGAGCGCAATTGGCCGCGTAACCACTGACACCGGCGCGACAGACGAGGACGGCCGACCATGAGCGCCGCTCGTTCCGAAGAGCCGCAGATCCGGGTTATCCTACCTGCGGGATTGCCGGAGCTGACGCCTGCAGTCGCGCGCGCATTGCTGGCCGTTCTGATCGAGGTTACTGAGGTGCCGGTGCTCGACGTGCCGGAGGAGGAGGTGAACCGTGACAGCTGAAATCATCAGTGACCCGTGGGCAACGCTGGACGACCTTCTGGGACTTGAGGTCGCCGACGTGGCGGACGACGGGATCGGGACGCTGGCGGCCTACGGCCGGTGCTCGACCGAGGACAACCAGGACCCGGAGACGTCGCGTGGTTGGCAGTTCGGGAACGCGCGCAAGTTCGTCGAGCCGCTCGGCGGGCAGATCGTCGCGGAGTTCTTCGACGTCGGGCAGTCACGGTCCGTCCCGTGGGAACGGCGAACCGACGGCGCGCGGCTGCTCGCCGAGCTGAAGAACCCGCGCCGCGGCTGGGACGCGATCGTCGTCGGCGAGGGCACGCGGTGCTGGTTCGGCAACCAGTTCTCGCTCATCGCGCCGAAGTTCGCTGCCTACGGGGTTGATCTGTGGGTGCCAGAACTCGGCGGCAAGTACGACCCCAGGAACCCGTCGCACAAGATGCTGATGAGTGTGCTCGGCGGAATGAGCGAGTCCGAGCGGCAGCATGTTCAGGCGCGCGTCCGGGCCGCGATGGACGCACAGGTGATCAACGAAGGACGGCATCAGGGCGGCCGGGCGCCGTACGGGTACGTCGTCGTCGACAGCGGTCCGCACCCGAACCCGAGGAAAGCCGCGGAAGGGTTCAAGCTGCGGGTGCTGGCGATTGACGAGACGACGGTGGACGTTGTGCGCCGGATCTTCGCCGAGTACCTCGACGGCAACGGCGATCGAGCGATCGCCAACCTGCTCAACCGCGACGGCATTCCTTGTCCCTCCGCACATCGGCCGGACCAGAATCGGCACCGGCTTGCCGACGGCTGGCAAGGAAGCTCCGTACGAGCGATCCTCGATAACCCGCGATACACCGGCTACGCGATCTTCGGGCGTTGGACGAAACATGAGATGTTGCTCGACCCGGAAGATGTCGCCGCGGGCCACGTGGTGCGGTTCAAGCGCGCGGCGCCGGACCGGATCGTACGGTCGCGTGATCAGGCGCATCCGGCGATCGTGTCCGTGGAGACCTTCACGCAGGCTCAGCTACTGCGCCGGTCGAAGTCGGCAGGCGGGTTGAAGACGGCGCGCAAGGCGGAGCGGGGCGCCCGAAAGACGGCACGGTCGTACCTGCTGCGCGGCCTCGTCCGATGTGGAGTATGCGGCCGGAAGATGCAAGGAGCCACAATCAGGAAGGGCGCCTACTACCGCTGCACCTCGCGGACCATGGCGCCCAGCTCGCAGAAACTGGCGGATCACCCGAAGACGGTCAACCTGCGCGAAGGCGTCGTCGTCAAGGCGATCAACGGATGGCTCCACGAGCTGTTCCACCCCGACAACCGCGACCGGACGGCGGCCGCGCTACTCGGGTCGGAGGGCAGCCCGGCCAGCAGTGGCCCGCTCGAAGCTGCCCGAAACCGGCTGGCGGACGCGGAGTCGAGGCTTCAGCGGTATCAAGCAGCGATCGCGGCGGGCGTCGAGCCCGAAGCACTCGTCGACCCGATAAACCAGGCACAGGCAGAACGAGCCGCCGCAAAAGCACAGATCGAGAGCATTCCGCCAGGGACGGGCGTGACGCGCGGCGAGATCTACGCGAGGATCGATGCACTCGGCGACGTCTGCGGCACCCTGGCCGACGCAACCACAGCAGGCATGAGCCGCCTGTACCGAGCGTTGAACCTGGAGCTACGCTACGAACCAAAAGAGCTGGCCGTCTATGCGACGACCAGCCCAGGTGTAGATAGTGCGTGTGTCCGAGGGGGGACTTGAACCCCCACGCCCGTTAAGGGCACTAGCACCTCAAGCTAGCGCGTCTGCCATTCCGCCACTCGGACCTGCTGAAGAAAGAGTATACGGCTCCTCCACACCCTCGTTCAGGGGGGTCTCGATCGCCCCCTCCCCTCCCTCTGGCATCATCGAGCCGTTTCGGACCTGCTGCATCGATTCAGCGAATAGTCTGACCGGCTCCTCGTACGCGTACCCGTCCGGACCCGAAACCGACAGCAAGTGCGCGTCCACCAGGGACTCCAAGAGGAGCCTTGCGTCCCTGACAGGCAGCTCCAAGACCGCCGATGCCGTTGACGCCGAGAAGCGTGGGAAAGCCGACAGGCCCTCGAACGCCCGCCTCTGCCATGGCGTCAGCTCCCCCACCGCCGACTCGTACGGCCTCTCTATCGCCTGGCACTCCGGGGGCCTGGCCGGCGCTCCCGGGGCTGGGCGGCCCACCCTCTGCAACGCCTGCTCCATCGTCCAGTCCGGGCGGGATGCCAGTCTCTCGCCGATCGCTCGGATCACCTGTGGCAGCCCCGCCGTTCGCGAGGCCAGCTCCTGGGTCGCACTCGAATGAAACCCCGCTCGGTCCTCGCCCACCAACGAAGTCAGGAGCGCTACCGACTCCGGGACGCTCATGCCACCCAGCTTCGTCCAGTGGGCGTGCGGTACGTCGTACAAGCGCCTGCGGGCCGTGATCAGCACCGCCGGGCCTCCTGCTCCCGGTAGCAACGTGCGAACGTCGTCGCTCGGGTGGGCGTTGTCCAGGACCACCAGCACTCGACGGCCCGTTGTTCTCGTTCGCCACAGGGCCGCGCGCTCGCTTGCCGAGGCCGGGAGGTCGCTGATCCCTATTCCGTGCAGCAGCTCGGACAACGGGTCCGCCGACTCCGCCAGGTCCAGGAACAGCTGGCCGTCCGGGAAGTCCACCTTCCGGGCGATGTGGATCGCCAGCGCCGTCTTGCCGATCGCCGCCAGGCCCTCGATGCCGATCACCGGCAACGGTGCTCGCGGACTCGTCAACGCCGCTGTGAGCGCCTCCGTCTCGGGTTTTCGGCCGACGAAGTCCGGGAGGTCCGGGGGCAGCTGGGACGGGCGGGACACGGCCGGCGCCAGCGACGGGTCCGCCGCCAGGATGCGGCGCTGCATCTCCCGCAGCTCGGGACCCGGGTAAAGCCCCAGTTCGGACTCCAGCAGCCGCTGCGTCGCCGCGAACAGCTCCAGTGCCTCCGCCTGGCGGCCCGCGCGGTACAGCGCCAGCATCTGCAGCTCACGCGGCCGCTCGCGCAACGGCTGCTCGGCGATCAGCTCCGTCAGGTCGACGTGCCGGCCCGCCGCGAGGTCCGCCGCCGCCAGGTCCTCTAGGGCCGTGAGACGCAGCTGGACCAGGCGCTCGCGGGCCGCCTCCACATACTCGCCGTTCACCCCGGACAGCGGCGTGCCGTGCCACAGCTCCAACGCGTCGCGCGGCGAAGGCAAAAGGCGCTCGAACTCCGTGACGTCCAGGGTGCCCGTGCGGATCGCGTAGCCGCCTCCGAGCGACTCGATCGGGACGCCTGCTTGCCGCAAGCGGGACACGTACGAGCGCACCATGCCGACCGCCGCCCGGGGTTCCGCGCCGCCCCACAACGCCGTGACCAGCTGGGATGGCGACAGCGGTGTCCCCTCCTGCAGGAGGAGCACCGCCAGGGCCGCCCGCTGCCGGGGCGGTCCCAGCTCGATCTCGACGTCGCCGCGCCACGCCCGGACCGGGCCGAGGACTTCGAACCGCACCGCATCGGTCACGCAGAGCGCAACCGGCGGCCGCGGATCGGTATTCCGTCACAGTCCCTTGAAGGCGTCCCGTCGCGCAGCGAGCCAGGTCGCGAAGTCCTGCAGACGCGGGTTGAGCTTCCGGACCGCTTCGGGGTCGCGCGCGCCGGCGAAGGCGTCTTCGTGCTCGGCGTAGTAGAAGAACATGTTCGACAGGTCGTCCGCGCCCGGGAAGCCCGACGCGCGCAGGGCCTCGACGCTCATCGGCCGGTACGCGACCTCCGTGCCGAGTTCCTTGGCGAACGCCGCCGCGTACTGCTCGCCGGTCAGGTTCTCCCCCGAGATGCTGATCGTCTCGCCGGCCAGCGACGGGCCCTGCGCGAATACGCCGAACGCCGTCCGGCCGATGTCCTCCGACGCGATGCCCGGCAGCCGCCGGTCGGCCATCGGGAGGTGCAGCGCGACGACGCCGTCGTCGTCGCGGACCGGGCGGAAGAAGTCGAGGAAGGCCTCGAAGTAGAACGTCGTCGAGAGGAACGTCGTCGGGACGCCCGCCTCGACGAAGAACGCCTCCGCCTCGGCCTTGCTGTCGAAGTGCGGGACCTTGTACCGCTCGTGCAGCGTCGGGACGCGGTCGTCGCGCAGGTGCAGGCGGGTGTCGGGCAGGGTCGACCAGATCACGTGCCCGAGCCCCGTCGCCTTCGCCGCCGCGGCCATCGCGCGGGCCTGGTGCTGTTCGCGCTCGACGGAGTTGTACTCCCAGAACGCCGTGACGAGGTAAGCGCCGTACGCGCCTTCGAAGGCCTTCGTCAGGCTCGCTTCGTCGTCCAGGTCGGCGGCGACGACTTCGGCGCCGCGGGCGGCCAATGCCTGCGCGGCCGCGGAGTCCGGGTTGCGGGTGAGCGCGCGCAGCTTGAAGCGCTGCTCCGGGTCGTCGAGGATCGCGCGGGCCAGGCCGCCGCCCTGCTGGCCGGTCGCGCCGACGACGGCGATGATCTTCGGGTCGGACATCGGGAACCTCCTCCGGATCGGGCCGGCGCGTTCCGGCCACCGCCCCAGGTAACCGCCGCGGTGTCTGCGTCTCGTGCACGGCGGGTGCACGCCGCGTGCACACGGTTTACAAGGTCGCCGCCGCTTCCTAGGATTCGCCGGTCGGGCCGCGGAACGGGAGGTTTTCGGATGGGTCGGCGGCGGGACGACGACGAGATCTCCGTCGCCGAGCTGCTCCGGGAGACGGGCGCGACGCCGCGCTCGCTCGGCGGGCCGCCCGCGGCCGCGCCGTTCCGCGAGGAGGACACCGGCGACGGCTACCGCGAACGGCTCGAGCAGCGGGCCCGCGAGGCCGCGGCCGGCCAGCAACGGGCCGGCCGGCGGATCCGGTGGATCTCCGCGTTCGCGGGCGCCGTCGTGGTGCTCGGCAGCCTCGTGGTCATCGCGGTGACGTCGGGCGGCGCGCAGCAGCGACAAGCCACGCCGCAGGACCCGCTCGCGCCGGCGACGACGCCGCGTCCGACCACTCCCGCGCTGAGCCGGCCGAGTCCGACGCCGATCCCGTCCGTGCTGCGCCAGACTTCCACGCCCGCGTCGACTTCAGCCGCGCCCAAGCCGCCACCACCGGTCGCCGCCTCCACGTGCGTCGTGCGCTTCGCCGTGCGCGACCAGTGGAACGACGGCTTCACCGCGGACGTCACCATCACCAACAAGAGCGACCAGACGCTGTCGCCGTGGACGCTCACCTGGACGTTCACCGCGGGGCAGCGGGTCACCCACGGCTGGGACGGCAAGTACGGCCAGAGCGGGAGCCGGGTGACCGTGAACGCCGAGTCCTACAACGGCGTTCTCGCGCCGGGGGCGACCGTGAGCACCGGGTTGAACGGGGCTTTCGACCACGGGAACCCGGCGCCGACGGCGTTCACCCTCAACGGCGCCCGCTGCGACGCGGGCTGATCATCCGCACGTCGGCCAGCTCCAGCAGGCCGTCCAGCTCGACGCGGGCGCGGGTGCGGCGCGGGTCGGGCAGCAACCCCTCGGCGCGGACGACGTCGAGCAGGCGGCTCGCGAGCGGCAGCACGAGGTGCCGGCCCCAGCAGCGCTCGCTGACGTGCCCGAACGGCAGGTAGCCCGGGTGGCGATCGGCGTCGAGGTCGGCCCAGCGCCGGGGCCGCCATTCGTCCGGCGCTTCCCAGAGCGCCGGTGACCGGTGGCTCAGGAGCGGCAGCAGCAGGACGTCGTCGCCGGGCGTGATGCGGGCGTCCACCTCGGTGAACTCCGGCGAGCGGACGCGCAGGACGTTCCACGACGGCGGCAGCAGCCGGAGCGCCTCGTTGATCACCCACTCGTTCGGGACGTCGTCGTCGAACGGCGCGCCCAGCCACACCGCGTTGGTCACCAGCGCGGCGACGGTGAAGCAGATCGGCGCGGCGACCCGGCGGTAGAGGTACATCCGGAACCGCCGCTCGGCCAGGGTTTCCGCGGCCAGGACCTGCCGGGCGAGCGTGGACAGCTCCGCGTCCGGGCCCGGCCGGCGGGCCAGCGCGGCCCCGGCGGCGACGGCCGACCACGTCAGCTTCGGCGTCAGCTCCAGGCGACGGTCGACGAGCACGCGGAACCGGCGCGTCTCGGGTCCGAAGACGAATCGACGCAGGTAGTCGTGGGGCACGGCGGGCCACGCACCGGTGAGATCGGGGTCGTCGGCGGGGCGCTTCAGCGCGGCCCGGACGTCCGCGCCCAGCGCCTGCATCAGGCTCGCGGACTCGGCGCGGGTGACCGGGCGGCCCAGCACCGGCTTGAACGTCGGGCGCTCCTCGGCGTTCGCCGGGCGGGCGCGCAGCACGGCGTCCATCAGCTCCGGATCGGCGATCCCGACGGTGTCCGGCTCGAGGCGGAACAGCCCGTCGTCCCGGTGCTCGCGCAGCAGGTTCTCCAGGCGGGGTGCGAAGACGACCGCGCGGTGGGCGGGGGCGATGACCACGTTCGGCACTCCTCGAAGGGGAACGGGGGCCGGTCCCGGTGACCGGGACCGGCCGCGCGATCAGATCCAGCCGTACCAGGCGTAGGCCTTCAGGCTCTTCTTGGGAAGCGCTTTCTTCACCAGGCGGACGAGCTTCACCGGATTCCTCCCTAGTTCGGTTTTCAGGACCGTGATCGACACTAGGCAGGACGGGATCGGTTCAGCACCAAGCACTACACGATCGGCCCAGACCTTTCGGTGGGAAAAGGGCACGAGTGAAAAATGCGTGTTAAATCAGCTGAGCACTTCACGCATGAATGTCACAAGCCAATGCTGTGCCGGGCTTCGGGCGTGCGTGTGGCGCGTGTACACCGATACCTGGGCCGGCTCGACCTCCAGGGGCAGCTCGAACAGCCGGACGCGGTGCTGGGCCGCGAACCTCTCGGCCACCAGCCGGGGCACCATCGCCACCAGCTCGCCGTCCTGGACCAGGTACGGCAGCGCCGCGAAGCGCGTCACCTCCAGGACCACCCGGTCCAGGAGCCCATGCGCCTCCAGGGCGCGGCGGGGGCCGTCGTGGCCGGTGGGGCCGAACACCGTCACGTGACGCTCCGCCGCCAGCGCATCGAAGTCCACCGACGCACCCAGCCGCGGGTGGTCCTGCGCCACCATGCCCAGGTAGCCCTCGGAGAACAGCGGGACGCGGGCGACGCGCTGGGAGCTGATCAGCGGGGACGCGATGAACGCGTCGATCTCGCCGCGGCCGAGCTGGTCCGCGGCGCCGTCGACGTCGAGCGGCCGGACGGTCAGTGTCACGCCGGGAGCACGCGAAGGCAGCGCCGCCATCAGGCGCGGCAGCAGCGAGATCTCCCCCAGGTCGGACAGGCACAGCGTGAACGCCGCCCGAGCGGTCGAAGGCGAGAACGACCACGCGCCGCTGACCGCCGTTTCGATGCCCGACAGCGCGCTGTGCAGCGGCTCGTACAGCGCGCGGGCCGTCGTCGTCGGGACCAGGCCGCCGCCCGTGCGGCGGAACAGCTCGTCGGAAAACCGGCGCCGGAGCTTCTGCAGGCTGTAGCTGATCGTCGGCTGCGTGACGTGCAGGGATTCCGCCGTCGCGGTGACGCTGCGGGTCTCGTAGAGCAGCACGAACGTGCGCACCAGGTTGAGGTCGAAGTCGCGCATCATCGATCCTGTCTATGAACCACCGAGACAACATTTATTGGAACACACGCCGCCGTCTCCCTAGGGTCTGGTCCAACCCGCCCGAGGAGGACAGCGCATGCCCACCGCCCGCCGGCTCGCCCACGAGTTCCTGCACCGCCGCGGCCTGACCACGATCTTCGGCAACCCCGGCTCCAACGAGCTGCCGTTCCTCGCCGAGCTGCCGGACGGCTTCACCTACGTCCTCGGCCTGCACGAAGGCGCCGTCGTCGGGATGGCCGACGGCTACGCCCAGGCCACCGGCCGCCCGGTGCTGGTCAACCTGCACGCGGCCGCCGGCTCGGGCAACGCCATGGGCGCGCTGACCAACGCCGTCTACTCGCGCTCCCCCCTGGTGCTCACCGCCGGCCAGCAGGTCCGCGCGGCCATCGGGATGGAGGCGATGCTCGCCAACGTCGACGCCACGCAGCTGATGCGCCCGCTGGCCGCCTGGTCCGGCGAGCCGAGCTGCGCCGAGGACGTCCCGCGCTCGCTCGCCCAGGCCGTGTTCGAGGCCGAGCTGCACCGGCGCCCGAGCTACCTCTCGGTGCCCTACGACGACTGGGCTGTCGAACTCGACGCGAACGCCGCCGTGACGCTCGACCGGAACGTCCAAAGAGGACTCATGCCGAGCGGAGCCCAGCTCGACAACCTCGCGACGAGCCTTACGAAAGCGAAGAACCCCGCGCTCGTCCTCGGCGGGGACATCGACACGCTCGGCCTGTTCGACCGCGCCGTCGCCCTGGCCGAGCACCTCGGCCTACCGACCTGGGTGGCGCCGTCGCCGCACCGGCTGCCCTTCCCCAACCGGCACCCGCTCTTCCGCGGCGTGCTGCCGGCCGGCATCGCTTCGGTTTCGGACGCGCTGACCGGGCACGACCTCGTGCTCGTGCTCGGCGCGCCCGTCTTCCGCTACCACCAGTACGTTCCCGGCGCCTACCTGCCGGAGGGCACGCGGCTGGTCCAGGTGACCGACGACTTCGGCGCCGCGGCCCGTGCGCCGATGGGCGAGGCGCTGGTCGCCGACCCGGCTCCGGTGATCGAAGCACTGCTGCGGAAGATCCCGGCCCGCAACGCGGCAAGCGGTTACGTCGACAACCCCGAGCCCAAGACGGCCGAGAAGGCTCTGCACCCCGAGCAGGTCTTCGCCGCGCTGCGCGAAACCCAGGCCGCCGACACCCGGTACGTCGTCGAGTCGACGTCGACGAACTCGGCGTGGTGGCGGCAGATGGACCTGCGCCGCGAAGGGTCCTACTTCTTCCCCGCCGCCGGCGGCCTCGGGTTCGGCCTGCCCGCCGCCGTGGGTGTCGCGATGGGCAGCCCGGACCGCCCGGTCGTCGGCGTCATCGGCGACGGCTCGGCCAACTACGGCATCACGGCGCTCTGGACCGCCGCGCACTACCGCGTCCCGGTCACGTTCGTGATCCTGCGCAACGGCGTCTACGGCGCGTTGCGCTGGTTCGGCGAGCTGCTCGGGACGCCGGACGTGCCCGGCACCGAGATCCCCGGGCTCGACTTCACCGCCATCGCCGCCGGCTACGGCGTCCCCGCGACGACGGCCGCCGACGTCGACGACCTGCACGCCCAGCTCAAGACGACCCCGGACGGCCCGCGGCTGATCCAGGTCGACACCGAACCGACCACACCGGAGTGATCATGACCTTGCTGGACAGCGAATTCCTCCTCGGCAGCGGCGGGACCCACGCGGTCGTCGAACCGGCGACCGGGGAAACCCTGGGCCACGTGGGCATCGCGACTCCCGGCGACGTCGCCGAGGCGGCCCGCGCGGCTGCCGAGGCCCAGCGCGACTGGGCCCGGCGCAAGCCCGCCGAGCGCGCCGCGGTGCTGCGCCGCGCGGGTGAGCTGTGGGAGGCGCACGCCGCCGAGGTGCAGGACTGGATCGTCCGCGAGGCCGGTTCGACGCGGCCCAAGGCCGGGATCGAAACGGAGATGGCGGCCGGGATCTGCTTCGAGGCCGCCGCGTTGCCGACCCACCCGCGCGGTGAGGTGCTGAGCACCGGCGAACCGCGCTGGTCGCTGGCCCGGCGCGTCCCGGCCGGGGTGGTTTCGGTGATCTCGCCGTTCAACTTCCCGCTGATCCTGGCGATCCGCTCGGTCGCGCCCGCCCTCGCGCTCGGCAACGCCGTGCTGCTCAAGCCGGACCTGCGCACCGCGGTGTCCGGCGGGGTGAGCATCGTGCGCGTCTTCGAGGAGGCCGGGCTACCCGCGGGCCTGTTGCACCTGCTTCCCGGTGACGCCGCCGTCGGCGCCGCGGTCGTCGACGCGCCCGAGGTGTCGGTCGTGTCGTTCACCGGCTCGACGGCGGCCGGGCGGAAGGTCGGCGAGGCCGCCGCGCGCTCGCTCAAGCGCGTCCACCTGGAGCTGGGCGGCAACAACGCGCTCGTCGTGCTGCCCGGCGCCGACGTCGCCAAGGCCGCGTCCGCCGGCGCGTTCGGCTCGTTCCTGCACCAGGGCCAGATCTGCATGACGACCGGGCGGCACCTCGTCCACGAGTCCCAAGTGGACGAATACGTCGAAGCGCTGGCGGCGAAGGCGCGGCGGCTGCCGGTCGGCAACCCGGCCACCGGCGAGGTCGCGCTGGGCCCGATCATCGACGACCGGCAGCTCGCGCACGTCACCGACGTCGTCGACCGCAGTGTCGCGGCCGGTGCGCGCGTGCTGGCCGGCGGCAAGCCGGACGCGCCGTTCTACCCGCCGACCGTCCTCTTCGGACTCTCCGACGACACCCCGGCGTGGCGCGAGGAGATCTTCGGCCCGGTCGCGCCGGTGCGCGCCTACCGCGACCTCGACGAGGCCGCGCGCCTGGTCAACGACTCCGAGTACGGCCTGTCGGTCGGCATCCTCGGCGACGTCGGCACCGCGATGACGCTCGCCGACGAGGTCCGCTCGGGCAAGGTGCACATCAACGAGCAGACCGTCGGCGACGAGCCCACCGCGCCGTTCGGCGGCGTCGGCGACTCCGGCAACGGCTCCCGTTTCGGCGGCGCCCAGGCCAACATCGAAGCCTTCACCGAAACCCAGTGGCTGACCGTCCGCGCGGACATCGCCGGCTACCCGTTCTGAGGAAACCATGACAACGACGTCTTCCCGTCCCGTGTGGACGGCGGTCCTCTGCTGGCTGACCGTCCTGCTCGAGGGCTACGACCTGGTCGCGCTCGGCGCCACCATCCCGACCCTGCTCAAGAGCGGCTACCTCGGCTTCACCGCGGCCGGCGCCACCGCGGTCGCCACCGTCTCGCTCGTCGGCGTGGCGGTCGGCGCCGCGTGCCTCGGGCCGCTCACCGACCGCTTCGGCCGCCGCGTGATGCTCATCGGCTCGGTCCTGCTGTTCTCGGTGTTCACCCTGCTGACGCCGGTGGCGTCGAGCGTCGCGATGTTCGGGGTCTTCCGGTTCGTCGCGGGGCTCGGGCTCGGCGCGTGCATGCCGGTGGCGCTGACCGTGATGTCGGAGAACCTGCCCGCGCGGCGCCGCGCCAGCGCGAGCACGTTCACGATGACCGGCTACCACGTCGGCGCGGTGCTGACGTCCATCCTCGCCCTGTACGCGAAGGAAGACTGGCACGTGCTGTTCTACGGCGGCGGGATCGCCGGGCTGGTGGCCGTGCCGCTGATGTGGTGGAAGCTGCCCGAATCCGCGGCGTACCTGGCGGCTCGCGAGCAGCCGGAAACCGAGCGCGTCGGGCTGCGGGACCTGCTGGGCGCGCGGTTCCGGCGGATCAGCATCGCCGTGTGGACGGGGTCGTTCATGGGGCTGCTGCTGGTCTACGGACTCAACACGTGGCTGCCGCAGCTGATGCGGACCGCGGGTTACCCGATTTCGACGTCGATCACGCTGCTGCTGGTGCTCAACATCGGCGCGGTGCTCGGGCTGGTGCTGGCCGGCACGATCGCCGACCGGTTCGGCATCCGGCCGATCGCCCGGATCTGGTTCGGCGCCGGCGCCGTGCTGCTCGCGGCGCTGAGCCTGAAGATCGGCAACGCGTTCGTGCTCAACGCGGTCGTGCTGCTCACCGGCGTGTTCGTGTTCTCCGCGCAGGTGCTGATCTACGGGTACGTCGCCCAGGCGTTCCCGGCGCAGGCGCGGGGCACGGCGCTCGGGCTGACGTCGGCGGTCGGGCGGCTCGGTTCGATCCTCGGGCCGTTCGTGACCGGCGCGCTGGTCACCGCCGGGGTCGCGTACCCGTGGGGCTTCTACTTCTTCGCCGTCGTGGCCGCGTTCGGGCTGGTCGCGGTGCTGATGCTGCGGGGCGGGACGCGGGAGTCGTCGCGGTTGACGCCGGTGTCCGCGGGGTAGCCGCGAAGATGACCGAACCCCACGATGAAACCGGCGAAGTGGACTCGAGCGGCAATCCGGTCGAGGTGCCACCCCGCCGTGACGAGCCGGAAGGTCCCTTGGAGGACGAGGAAGCTCGCGCGCGACCGGGCCACCCCGGCGCGCACGAGAACTTCCGCGGCGACGACTAGGCCGTCTCCTCGGGACGCCGGCGCATCGTGGGCTTCGGGTCCTCGGTGCGGCGGTCTGAGTCCTCTAGCACCTGGCGGGCCTGGGCTTCGGGGTCGGCGCTGTCGGCGGCCTGCTCCTCCGGCAGCAGCTCGGCGCGGGTTTCGGTGCGGTCGGGGATCTTGTCGTCCATGCCGGGGTGGTACCCGATCACGGCGGGACTCAGACACCCGGCCGGCCGATGGCGAGCGTGCGGACCAGCCCGGCCACCATCGAGGGCGGATGAGGCCGGAGGGGCGGGAGCTTGGTCGGCGCGTGGTTCGGCGCCGGGCCGGCGAGGCGGCCTGAGCGGCTTGGCTGCCGACGGGGGCGGCGGCTGATCGGCGGCGCCGCTCTTCCCCGGCTCAGTCCTTCGCCCGCCGGTCGGCCGCGTCGCGACGGAGGCGGGCCGTCTCCTCCGAAACCTCCCCCAATTCCTCCGCCAATCCCGCGTGATCGGCCGCCAGCTGGGACCGGGCCGCGGCCAGCGGGGGCAGCAGCGTCGCCGGGTCGTCGTCGCCCAGGGCCGTTCCCAGGCGGTCCGCGCTCTCCTGCGCCGCCGGGTCGAGGCCGTCCAACGCGCTCACGCGGCCGGCCAGCTTGCGCAGGCTCGCCGAATTGCGGCGGGCCCAGTCGGCGACCGCCCGGTCGCCCGCCCGGCGGTCGCGCTCCGCGTCGACTCTCGCCTCGCCCGTCTTCTCGCCCGTGTCCGACGGCTGCAGCCTCAGGTAGCGCCGTTCCGCGGCCTGGCGGCTGGCCACTCCCAGCGCCGGGGCCAGCGCCACCCAGCTCGCGCCGGCGGTGCGGGCCGCCGTGATCAGCTCCGGCTCCCAGCCGGCCAGCTCCTCGCGCAACACGCGCAGATCCGTCAACGCCGCCAGCAGGTCCTCCCGGTCCGCGGTGCCCGCACGGGCCGCCGCTACCACGTCGTGGATCCGGCTCACCGCGCCGGCGGGATCACTATCACCCATTCGTCATCCTTCCGACGACCTCAATGTTGTCATCAAGGTGATGACATGCTAGAACAGACAACACCGTTCGTCGAGTTCCCGGAGGTGGCTCCGATGATGATGCGCGCAGGATCGTTTCGCGACCCCAGCTCCGGCGGAAGCCGGCGGATCGCGGCCTGACGGGCCCGTGACCACCGAGTCCGTGACCGCGCTGCTCGAAGAGCTCCTGGCGCGGATCGCCGCCGACGTGCCGGGCACCGTCGGTGCGGCGGTTTCCGTGCACCACCACGGGTTGCCGCTGCGCCTGGCCGCCGCCCACGGGCTCGCGGACGTCTTCGTCCCGGTCCAGCTGGACGAGCTCGGCGGGCCGGTCGAAGCGGCCGGCGACACGGGCCTGCCGGTCGTCACCGCGGACGTCTTCGCCGACGAACGCTGGCCGTCGCTCACGCTGGACGCCTTGCTCGAACGCCACTCCGAAGTGGACTGGACGCGCGTCCGCGGTGTCGCCGCGCTGCCCGCGCCGTGGGACACCGAGGGCCGGCTGGTGCTGTCGGTGACGCTCGACCGGCCCGCCACCGAAGAGACGTTGAAGGTGTTGAAGCGGCACGAAAGGTTCACGGCGATGGCGCTGGTCGTCGCCGAAGCGGCCCGGCCGGACCGGACCGAGCAGATGCTGGACCTCCTGCAGTCGCGGGCCGCACTGGAGGAGGCGAAGGGCATCGTGATCGCCCTGCGCCGCTGCGACCCCGACGAGGCGTGGGCGACGCTGCGGCGCGCCAGCCAGCAGTTCAACGTCAAGGTGCGCGAACTCGCCGTCGCCCTGGTGGAACTGCTGGCCGGCGCACCGGCGCCGCAGCCCGACGGCGACCGCACGATCGAGCCGAGCCCCGCCGCGCGCGTCGCCGCCGAACAGGTCCTGCGGGCGTTCGAGGGCGGCCCGGCGGAGCTGGCCGGCCTGTAACGCCCGCGGCCTCGCGGACGACCTGCGTGCACCGGGATCGCCGATCCCGGACGGCCCGAGGAGGTCCGATGGCGGACTCCGGCCCCTGGCCCGGCATCCACCGGGAACGCGCCGCACTGGCCGACGACCTCGCGGACGTGATGGCCTGGTCGACGCGCTCGCTGTGTCGCGAGTGGACGGTGCACGACGTGCTCGGCCACCTGGTCTCGATCGCGACGCTGACCCCGGTCACGTTCTTCGGGCGGCTGGCCGCCTCCGGGTTCCGGTTCTCGGCGATGACGAGCCGGAACATCGCCCGCGAGACGGCCGGCGGTCCGGAGGCGACACTCGCCCGGCTGCGCGCGCACGTCACCGCCACGACGGGTCCGCCGGGGCCGGCGGATTCGTGGCTGGGCGAGGTCGTCGTGCACGGGACGGACATCCGGTGGCCGCTCGGGCTGACCCGCGAGTTCCCGGCTGAGACATTGATCCGGGTCGCCGGGTTCTACCGGCGGTCGAACCTGCTGATCGGGGCGAAGAGCCGGGTCGCGGGGCTGTCGTTGCGGGCCGACGACGCGGACTGGTCGGCCGGGAGCGGGCCGGAGGTGCGGGGGCCGATGCTCGCGCTGGTGATGGCGATGACCGGGCGGGAGGCCGCAGTGGAGCGACTGTCCGGCGCCGGGGTCGAGGAGCTCGCGGCCCGGTGCCGAACGGCTTGAGCGGGGTCACCCGGCGGCTCAGACCAGCTCCGGGCGGCCGCGCCGGAGTGGCTGTCCGGCTCCGAACAGCTCGCCGCTCAGACCCGCTCCGAGCGGCCGCGCTGAAGCGACTGTCCGGCGCCGCCGCCGGGGGTTGGACAGCTCGCGACCCCCGATGCCGGCCGGCTTAGACCGGCTCGATGAGGTACCGCCAGGCCGGAGCGGCTAAGCCGCCGAGGGTTGGGCAGCTCGCGTCCCGGCGTCGAGCGGCCTGAGCCGGCGCCGGGCGGCTCAGACCCGCGCTCGATCAGCTCGCCGCCCGGCCCGGGACACTCAGACCGGCTCGACCCGGAACACCGCGATGCGCTCCGCCGCCGCCGCGGCCGCGTCCGGGGTCGCCGCCTCGGCCAACCCCGTTGTCACCAGCCTCTTCCCGACGCTCGCCGGGCTGTCCGCCACCAACCGGCGCAACAGCGGGCGGCGCTCCTCCACCGGCACCTCCGTCAGGCGGGCCGGGGACGTGCGGCGGCCGCGGGTGAGCGTCACCTCGGCCGCCGCGCGGGCGTTCGCCACCCAGGCCGCCTTCGGGTACGCCTGGAAGATGTACCGGCCGCCGTCGATGGGGATCACCGCGATCGGGAACGTGCGCGGCACGCCCGTTTTCCGGCCCGGGACGGTGAGCAGCTGCATCGGGCCGAACGCGACCCCGAGCCGCTGCAACCCCACCACGATCTTGTTGCCGGCGTTGACCATCCGCCGGTAGTTCTGCGCTGTCGTCATGCCACGACCGTACACCAGATCATACGTAACTCGTATTATCTGTGATCCATGTCAGTGGCGCTCCGGGCCCGGCTGCGTTTCCGGCGGCAGCGGGTCCGGCACCGGCGTGCCCGGCTCCGGCGCCGGCAAGTCCGGGTCCGGGCCGGGCAGCGACGGGTCCGGCGCGGCGGGATCCGGCGGGGCCGGCTCGGGTGGCGCCGGGGGTGCGGTCAGGCGATCTGCGGTCGGCATCGGTTTTCCCTCCGCCAGTGCGCCGTCCGCCGTTCGGACGGCGATCACTCCTGGCTACCACCGGGGCGCGAACCGGAAACCCCAGCGGCCACCGGCACCCGGCGGCCCAGGAAGGCCAGCATCCGCGTCTGCTCGTCGGCGCCTGCGGGCGGCTCGAGTTCCGGGCCGAAGAACCCCGGCCGGCGCACGACGTTCGCCCGCGCCCACTCGAACGCCACCGCCACCAGGTCCGATGGGAGGCGCACGTCCTGGTCGACGTCCCAGCTGTGCGCGACCAGATCGGTGATCAGCAGCGGCACGATCCCGGCGACCGGCACCTCGCCCAGGCCGGGCAGCGAAACCGGACGGCCCAGCTCGGTCTCGGTCAGCGTCCGGACCGACGCGGCCCGCCACGTCCCGACGGGGTCCGTCGCGGCCAGCACCGCGGGGTGGGGAGCGCCCGGCGCGCCCGCGGTCTCGGCGTAGTCTTCGCCGCTCGCCCAGGCCCGCAGCTGGCGCTGGCCCCAGACGACGTGCCCGGCGACGTCGCGCACCGACCACTCCGCGCACGCCGACGGCGTGTCCCACCGGTCGTCCCGCACCGCCGCCAGTACCGCGTCGAACTCGTCCTGGGCGCGCCGGTACAAGTCCATCGTGTCCATTTCACTCCTTCTTCGAGGGCTTTCTTCGAGGACGAACGAGCGCGGCCGGACTCGACAGTTGACTCTGACACCGTGTCAGCCCGTATCTCCGGACCCATGACGTTCTTCCGCACCGCCACCGAGGTGGCCGCCGACCTCCGCCGGGGCGCGCTCTCCTCGCGTGAGCTCACCGAACAGCTCTTCGCGCGCATCGACGCCTCCGACGTCAACGCCGTCGTCGCGACCCGACGCGACTTCGCACTCGAAGCCGCTTCGCGCGCCGACGTGACCACCGGCGGCCCCTTGCACGGCGTCCCGATGACGATCAAGGACGCCTTCGCGGTCGCGGGCATGGCGACGACCTGGGGCGAGCCCGCGTTCGCCGAAGCAGTCGCGGACCGGGACGCCGTCGTCGTCGAACGACTGCAGGCGGCGGGCGCGATCGTCGCCGGGAAGTCGAACGTGCACCACCTGCTCTCCGACTTCGGCCGGACCGAGAACCCGATCTACGGCCGGACGGTCAACCCCCGGGACCCCACGCGGACGCCGGGCGGCTCGAGCGGTGGCGCGGCGGCCGCCCTCGCCGCCGGACTGTCCTTTGTGGAGTACGGCTCCGACCTGGCCGGGTCGATCCGGATCCCGGCCGCCTACTGCGGCGTCCACGGCCTCAAGCCGACGCCGGGAACCGTGCCGCTGCGGGGTTTCCAACCGCCAGGGCCGTTCACCGACCTCGCCCGGGAGTTCCCGTCGGTGGTCGGTCCGCTGGCCCGGTCGGCCGGCGACCTGCGGCTCGCGCTGAGCGTCACCGGCGGCCCTCTCGCGCCGGCCCGCCGGTCGCGGCTCGCGGACTTCCGCGTCGGCGTGGTGCTCGACGACCCGGCCTGCCCGGTCACCGGCGAGGTCGGCGCGGCCTTGTCGAACGCCGTCGACGCGCTGGCCGAGGCCGGCGTGCACGTCGTCGAAGGCTGGCCGGACGGCGTCGATCCGGTCGTCCAGGCGGACGCGTTCGGCTACCAGGTCGAGTGGTTCTTCGCCGCGCAGAAAGGCCGCGAACCGGACGGCGCCGACGAGCAGGAGCGGCAGCGGGCGGCGCTGGGCACGGCCTGGGCCGGCTACTTCGCGGACGTCGACGTCTTCCTCTGCCCGACGGTGTTCACGACGGCGCCCGCACACGACGACCGCCGCCGCTACGACGACCAGGTGTTCTGGATCGCGCAGGCGTCGCTGCCCGGGCTGCCGGCGCTGAGCGCGCCGATCGGCGGGCCGCTGCCGGCCGGGCTGCAGGTGATCGGACCGTCCCACGAGGACGACACCGCGATCACGTTCGCCGAGCTCGCCGCGGACGTCGTCGGCGGGTTCGTCCCACCCGCGGGATGATCGGCGCATGTTCTCGATCGGTGACTTCGCCCGCCACGGCCGCGTGTCGGTCCGGATGCTGCGCCACTACGACGCACTCGGGCTGCTGCGCCCCGCGCGCGTCGACCCCGCGACCGGCTACCGCAGCTACGCGGCGGAGCAGCTGGCGCGGCTCAACCGGATCGTCGCGCTGAAGGACCTCGGGTTCACCCTCGACCAGGTGGCGACGCTGCTGGCCGACGAGATCCCGGCCGAGCAGGTGCGCGGGATGCTGACGCTGCGCCGCGCGGAACTGGAGGCCGCGCTGGCGGAGGGTGCGGCGCGGCTCGCGCAGGTCGAGGCCCGGTTGCGGACGATCGAAACGGAAGGAAGCGCGCCCGACGTCGTGGTCAAGGAGCTGCCGGCGATGCGGGTGGTGGAGCTGTCGGGCGTCGCGGCGGGGTTCGCGCCGGAGGCGATCGGCCCGGTGGTCCGCCCGCTCTGCGCGGAACTGGGCCGCCGCCTCCCCGCGGCCGACGTCACCCCGGCGGGACGGCTGACGTGCTACTACGAGCAGCGCGCCGAGGACGAGGTCGTCGTGCACGCGGCGGTCCCGGCGTCGGTGGGTTCGGGCGACCTGAACGGGTTGACGGTGGCGGACCTCCCGGCGACGAGGGCGGCAACACTGGTCCACCACGGCGCCATCGACGGTGTCCTGCCGAGCTGGCAGGCGGTGGTCCGGTGGATCGACGAGCGGGGGCTCGCGTCGGCGGGACCGCAGCGGGAGCTGTACCTGGACTGCCCCGAGAATCCGGCCGGCTGGGTGACCGAGCTGCAGGAACCGATCGGCTAGGGCCGGTGGGCGTGCTCGGCCGGCAGGTCGCGGTCCAGGTGGTCCGCGTGGTGCAGGGCCTGGGCCAGCAGGCCGCGCACGTGGTCGTCCGCCGCCGAGTAGTACACGAACGTGCCCTCGCGGCGGCCGCGCACCAGGCCCGCCAGCCGTAGCTTCGCCAGGTGCTGGCTCACCGCCGTCGGGGCCGCGCCCGCCAGCTCCGCCAGGCACGCCACCGACGACTCGCCCTGCAGCAGCGCCCACAGGACCTTGATGCGGGTCGGGTCGGCGAGGAGGCGGAACGACTCCGCGGCCAGGTGGACCTGCTCGTCGGTGGGCATGTCGAAGTCCGGCAGCGACGCGTGCATGCCGTGAACCCTACTACTTGCGTATCTGCGTGTGTGCGCAGATAGACTCGCAGCCATGGGACACGGACATGGGCACACCCACGACTCCGCGGGCCGCGTCGACCACGCCCTCGAAACCAGCCGACGCGGGCTGCGCACGCTGACCTGGTCGTTCGCCGCGCTGTTCGCGACCGCCGTCGCGCAGCTGGTGCTCGTGCTCGTCACCGGGTCGGTCGCGCTGCTCGGGGACACCATCCACAACTTCGCCGACGCGCTGACCGCCGTTCCGCTCGCCATCGCGTTCGTGCTGGGCCGGCGGGCGGCGACGCGCCGCTACACCTACGGCCTCGGGCGCGCGGAGGACCTGGCCGGGGTGGTCGTCGTGCTGGTCGTCGCCGCTTCGGCGGTCCTCGTCGGGTACGAGTCGGTGCGGCGGCTGGTCGATCCCCAGCCGGTCGGGCACCCGTGGGTCGTCGCGGTGGCGGGCGTGATCGGCTTCGCCGGCAACGAGATCGTCGCGCGGTACCGGATCAAGGTCGGCCGCGAGATCGGCTCGGCCGCGCTGGTCGCCGACGGCGTGCACGCCCGGACGGACGGCTTCACGTCCCTGGCCGTCGTAGTCGGCGCGGCCGGAGTCGCGTTCGGCTTCCCCGCGGCGGACCCGATCGTCGGGCTCGGCATCACGGTCGCCATCGTGTTCGTGCTGCGCGACGCGGCGAAGGAGGTGTTCCGGCGGCTGCTGGACGCCGTCGACCCGGCGGCCGTCGAACTGGCCGAGCGGACGGCGTCCGAAGCGGACGGTGTGGTCGAGGTCCGCGACCTGCGGATGCGCTGGATCGGGCACCACTTGCGGGCCGAGCTGGCGGTCGCGGTCGCGGCGGAGCTGACGGTCCGCGACGCCCACACGCTCGCGCACGAGGTGGAGCACCGGATGGTGCACGCGGTGCCCCACCTGACCGCGGTCGTCATTCACACCGAACCGGCTAGCTCCGGCGCGACCCGAACGCCAGCTTGAGGACGACCAGCAGCACCGTGCCGAGGATGAGCGGCTGCGCGAGGACCAGCTGGACGACCGCCGGCATCGCCTTGAGCGTCGTGGCCGGCACGAACAGGCCGCCGATCGCCGTGATGAACGGGAAACCGGCCAGCATCAGGTTGTCGCGGGACCAGTGCACGCCCGAGAGGACGTCGATCGCGCTGGCGAACAGCACGCCGAAGAGCACCGTGCCCGCCGCGGCCAGCACCGGCAGCGGGACCGCCTGCAGCAGCCGGTCGAACGGGCCGAGCCCGCCCAGCACCAGCAGGATCACGCCGGTGGCGAGCGTGACGTACCGCGAGCCGACCTTCGTCACGCGCAGCAGGCCGATGTTGTCCGGGTAGGCCAAAGTGGACAGTCCACCGAAGACCGCGCCGACCGTGCTGCCGAGGACTTCGCCGAACACGCCTTGCGAGACGCGGTAGCCGGAAAGTTCCTGGCCACCCCAGTCGGCGACGATGTCGTAGGTCGCGATGCTCTCGGCGATCGCCGGCAGCAGCGTGATGAAGAAGATCAGCACGAGGTCGCCGTGCACCTCGAAGCCGAACGGGAAGATGCGCGGCACCGTGACGCCGAGGTTCTCCCCCACCGCGCCGAAACTCGTCGGCGCGAGGAGGGCGTAGACGACCGTGCCCGCGACGACGGCGACCAGCACCGCGCCACGGCGGAGCAGGGTTCCCTTGGGCAGCAACGTCAACGCGATGACCAGCGCCGCCGCGACGCCGCCGGCGAGCAGGTTCACCCACGGGAAACCGGGACTCGCGGGGGTGCCGAGCCAGTTGGGCAGGGCGGTGCTCGTGAGCTGGGTTGCCAGGATCAGGACGAGCACGCCGGAGATGATCGGGTCGCGCACGAACTTCGCCAGGTACGTGATGGGCCCGAACCGCTTGAGCGGGACGGCGATGACGCACCAGATCAGGCCCGCGACGACCATCGACCCGAAGGCCGCGCCGAGGCCGCCGCGCCCGTGCCCGACGGCGAGGAGGGCGGCCAGTGAACCCGCGTACGGGCCTTGGATGATCGGCAGTCGCAGCAGGAACACCGACTGGAGGACGACCACCAGGCCGGAGGTCATGAACGTGACGCCGTAGAGGTAGGCCGTGTCGGCGGCGGAGAGTTTGAAGGCGGTGCCGATCAGGGCGGGGAAGATGAGCAGGCCGGCCATGCCGAGGATGTTCTGGATGCCGAGCCCGACGGCGCTGGAGACGCGGACCTTGTCGTCGATGCCGACATCGAAGACCGGGACCGGCTCGGCGGACACGGGGACGGTGATGCGGGTGGTCATGGCTCGCTCACCGGACCGGGCGCGGCGCGCGGAGGCGGGCGGCCCAGCGTTCGAGGATGCCGGCGAGCACGACCCGGATGAGCTCGGACGCCCGCATCGCGGGCACTTCGGGGGCGGCAGGGGCGGAGAAGGAGCCAGTGGCGGCCGCGGAGGGAGCCGCGGCGGTCGCTCCGGCCGCGGCGGTCGGCGCGGCGGCGGTCGCCAGCCTGGCAGGCCGGCCGGTAGTGGCCTGCGTCTCGGCCGGCTGCCCGGCTGCGGGAGGCGCAGGCTCGTCGCCGTGTTCGATGCGCTCGCGAACCCTCGCCGCCAGCTCTCCCACCATCCGGCCCGAAACGTCCGCCATGATCCCGCGGCCGAACTGCGCGAGCTTCCCCGAGATCGTCAAATCGGTCGCCAGTACGACGTTCGAGCCCTCCCCGGCGGGCGTCACACGCATGGTCGCGCGGGCCTTGGCCGTGCCCGAGCCGCGGGTGTCCTTGCCGTCGGCCGACAGCACCGCCGTCCGGGCGGCCGGGTCGCGCTCCACCACCTTCGCCACGCCCTGGTAGGCCGCCGTCACTGGGCCGACTTTGATCTTCACCTTGCCGCGGTACGAATCCTCGCCCAGGTCCTCGACCAGCTCCGCACCCGGGAAGCACGCGGCGACGTTGTGGGCGTCCTGCAGGAAGCGGTATACCTCGTCCGGGTCGGCGGCGACCTCGAAGGAGTTCTCTATCAGCATCAGGAGACCTTCTTTTCGGTGACAGAGTCGGCGGCGAGCAGGGCGTCGACGATCCGAGCGGGGGTGACGGGCGCGCGCGTGACGCGGGCGCCGAGCGGGCGCAGCGCGTCCTCGACGGCGTTGGCGATCGCGGCCGGCGGGGGGACCGTGCCGCCCTCCCCCGCGCCCTTCGCGCCGAGCGGGTTGAGGGGGCTGGGCGATTCGAGGTGGAACAGCTCGACCGGTGGCACCTCGGCCGAGGACACCAGCGCGTAGTCGAGGTAGCTCGTGGCCTGCGGGGTGGCCTCGCCGTCGTACACGGCTTCCTCGTACATCGCGTTGCCGAGGCCGTGGGCGAACCCGCCGAGCACCTGGCCGTCCACCAGCAGCGGGTTGATCACCGTGCCGCAGTCGTGGCCGATGACGTACTTGAGGATGGTGATCCCGCCCGTCTCCGGGTCGACCTCGACCAGCGCCGCGTGCGCACCGCTCGCGTAGGCCGCCCGCTCCGGCGAAAAGTAGCTGGCCGTCTCCAGGCCGGCGGTGATGCCGCGCGGCAGTGTGATGCCGTGCTTGCCGATGTTCGCGACCTGCGCGAGCTGCTGCAGGGACACGGACTTCTCGCGATCCCCGCCCACGCAGGCGAGATCGCCGTCGAAGTCCACTTCGGACGGTGAACAGCCGAGCAGCACCGCCGCCGTGTCGAGCAGGCGGGTCCGCATCTGCTTGGCCGCGTCGAACACCGCCGGCCCGCACGTGGCCGTGATGCGCGAGGCGAACGTGCCCTGGCCGAACGGGATCCGGGCGGTGTCCCCGGTCGTGACGTCGATGTAGCCCATGTCCAGGCCGAGGCCGTCGGCCGCGATCTGGGCGTAGATCGTCTCGTAGCCCTGGCCCTGACCGGCCGCCGCGAGGGTCACGAGGATCCGGCCGCGGTTGGTGACGCGGATCTTCGCACCCTCGTACGGGCCGAGGCCGCAGCCCTCGACGTACACCGCGAGCCCGATCCCGAGGTACCGGCCTTCCTCGCGCAGCCGCGCCTGCTCCGCCCGGGCCGAGGCGTAGCCGATGCGTTCGAGGGCGCCTTCGAGCAACGCCGGGAAGTCGCCGCTGTCGTAGGTGAGCGGGCTGCCGTCGCGGAACATGATGCCGACCTGGTACGGGAACTCGTCGGCCTGGATGAGGTTGCGCCGCCGGACTTCGGCGGGGTCGAGGCCGAGGTGGGCCGCGATCCGGTCCATCATGCGTTCCATCACGAACACCGCCTGCGGCCGGCCCGCGCCCCGGACCGACGAGGTCGGGACCATGTTGGTGTAACAGGCCCGCAGCTCGATGTCGATGTTCGGCACCTTGTACGGGCCGGGCACCGTCGACGTCGTGATCGAGGGCACCTGCAGTCCGGCACAGTACGCGCCCTGGTCGTGCTCGATCACGTCCTTGACCGCGAGCAGCCGCCCGTCGTCGTCGAAACCGACCTCGACGCGGTGGGTTTGCGACCGTTCCATCATCGCCGAGACGAAGTTCTCTTGCCGGTCTTCGACCCACTTCACCGCGCGGCGCAGCCGTTTCGCGACCCACGGGATGACGACTTCTTCGCCGTAGAACTGGGCTTTGGGCCCGAAGCCGCCGCCGACGTCCGGTGGCGCGATCACGCGCAGGTCGTCTTCGGCCATCTCGTAGATCATCGACAGCTGCTGACGCGCGTAGTGCGGCGATTGCGTGGTGTCCCAGATGGTCAGCTGCCCGGTCGCCGGCTCGAAGCGCGCGGCCACGGCCCGCGGTTCCATCGAGTGGCCGCCGCCGCGCATCTGGTAGAACTCCTCGCTCAGGGTGTGCGGCGCGGCACCCAGCGCTTCCTTCGCGTTCCCCGCGCTTTGGGTCAGCAGCACGGCCACATTGGACTCGTCGCCGCTGTGGACGAGGGGGCCGCCGGGGCGCAGCGCGGCGGCGGTGGAGCCGACGGCGGGCAGCACTTCGTAGTCCACATCGATCAGTTCCAGCGCGTCCTCGGCGAGGTAGCGCGACTCCGCGATGACGACGGCGAGTGGTTCGCCGACGTAGTGCAGTTCCTCCGGCGGCATCGGCAGCCGCGGGTAGTCGCGCAGCTTCGGGTGCTGCACCTTGGGGGCCAGGGGCTTCTGGATCTCCATCAGGTCCGCGCCGGAGAACACGGCGACGACGCCGGGCAGCGCGCGGGCCTCGGAGGCGTCGAACGCCGTGATCCGGGCGTGTGCGTGCGGCGAACGCAGGAACGCCGCGGCCAGGGCGTCCGGCAGGTCGAGGTCGTCGAGGTAGCGGCCGCGGCCGGTGAGCAGCCGCTGGTCCTCGCGCCGCGGGAGCCGGGCGCCGATCATCGGGTCAGGCATCGGACCGTCCTTTCGCGACGTCCAAAACGGACTGGATCAGCCCGGTGTAACCGGTGCAGCGGCAGATGTTCCCGCTCAGCACCTCGCGCGCTTCGGTCTCGTCGCGGACGGTGTCCTCGCGCAGCGCCGCCGTGACGCTCATCAGGAAGCCCGGCGTGCAGAACCCGCACTGCAGGGCGTGGTTGCGCTTGAACGCCTGCTGCAGCGGCGCCAGCTCGCCGTCGGCGGCCAGGCCTTCGACGGTCTCCACGGCCGCGCCGTCCACCTGGACGGCGAGCATCAGGCACGCCCGCGTCGCGGCACCGTCGACGATCACCGTGCACGCCCCGCAGACGCCGTGCTCGCAGCCGAGGTGCGTGCCGGTGAGCCGCAGCTTCTCGCGCAGGAAGTCGGCCAGGGTCATGCGCGAGTCGACGGCTTCGTCGAACGGCTCGCCGTTGACCGTGCCCCGGACGCGATGGGTGACTTCAGGCATGGGCCTTCTCCGTGATGTCGGCGAGCGCGCGCTTGACCAGCACGCCGGTGAGCCGGGCGCGGTACGCGGCGCTCGCGTGGATGTCACCGGTGGGATCGACCTGGGCGCGGGCGGTGGCCTCGGCGGCCGCGCCCAGGTCGGGTCCGAGGGGCTGCCCGACGACGAGCAGCTCGGTGTCGGTCAGCCGCTGCGGGGTCGGCGCCACGCCGGCCGCCGCGATCCGGCACGCCGTGACGACGCCACTGTCCACTTCGCACACCACGGCGACACCGGCCAGCGCGAAGTCGCCGCGCCGGGTGGCGAACTCGCGGAACGCGGAGAACTGGTTCGCGCCCGGCCGGTCGACGCTCACCTCCAGCAGCAGCTCGTCCGGTTCCAGCGCGGTGGTGAGGTGGAACAGGAAGAAGTCCGCGGCGGACACCGTCCGGACGCCCCGGGCCGAGGCCAGGGTGAACTTCGCGTCCAACGCGGTGAGCACGCTGGGCAGCTCGGCGGCCGGGTCGGCGTGGGCCAGGCTGCCGCAGATGGTGCCGCGGTTGCGGATTTGCGGGTGCGCGACCTGGTGCAGGGCCTCGGTGAGCACCGGCAGCAGCCGCGCGGCCTCGGGCGAGCGTTCGACGTGCCGCTGGCGGACGAGGGCGGGGATGGTGATCGTGTCCTCGCCGAACGCCGGCGCGGCGAACTCCGCGCCGATGCGGTTGACGTCGACGAGGTGCTCGACGTGGGCCAGGCGGAAGTTGAGCATCGGCATGAGGCTCTGGCCGCCGGCCAGGACCTTGGCGTCGTCGCCGAGGTCGCGCAGCAGCTCGAGGGCTTCGTCGAGTGCGCGTGGCGCGTGGTAGGTGAAGCGGGCGGGTTTCATCGGGTCTCCGTGACGCGGCGCAGGTGCTGCCGGACGCGGCCGGCGAGCAACGGGCGTTCGACCAGCGACAGGTGCCGCAGGTCGGGCAGGATTTCGAGCTCGGCGCCGTCGATGCCCTCGGCGAGCTGCCGGGCCATCGACGGCGGGGTCGCGTAGTCGTGGCGTCCCACGAGCACCAGCGTCGGCGCGGTGACCGACCGCAGCAGCGGCCGCGAATCCATGGCACCCATGGCGATCGACGCGGCGGCGTGGGCTTCGCTGTTGGTGCGCAGGAAGATCTTGACCACCCGGTCGGCCTCCTCCGGGTGCCGCTCGCGGAAGTCCGGGGAGAACCACCGATCGAGCTGGAAGGTGACCTGCTTGGCCCGCGGCACGGCGACGGCCTTCTGGGCGCGCTCGGCCCAGGTCGTGACGGCGTCTTCGCCGTACCAGGCCGTGGTGTCGGCCAGCACGAGCGACCGGACGCGCCCGGGGTGGCGCCCGGCGAAGTTCACCGCGACGCTGCCGCCCATCGACAGGCCGAGCAGGCTCGCCGACGGCAGGTCGAGGTCGTCGAGGGTGCGGGCGACGTCGTCGGCGAGGTCCTCGATGGTGAACGGCGTGCCGTCCCAGGCGCTGGCGCCGTGGCCGCGCAGGTCGAGGGCGAACACCTGGAACTCGTCGGAGAGCGCTTCGGCCAGGGGTGTCCACAGCTCGCCGGACAGCGCCAGCGGGTGCAGCAGCACCAGGGGCTCCCCCGCACCGCGGCGGCGGACGGCCAAGGGCTTGCTCATGCGGGCCTCCGGAAGAGGGCGTCGGCGTTGGTGTGCAGGATCGCTTCGACGAACGCGTCGTCGAGGCCGCTTTCGCGGACCGTCCGGACCGGGTCGGGATCGCCGAGCGCGAACGGGTAGTCACTGCCGAGCAGGACCGGACCGAACCCGGCCAGGAACGCGATCGCCGGCGCGGACAGGCCGACCGTGTCGTAGTGGAAGTCGCCGAGGTAGGCGGACGGCTTCTCGCGCGCGAGTTCGCCGGCGAAGGCTTCCTTCGTGCGGTAGCCACCGTCGAGCCGGTGGGCCTGGTACGGCAGGAAACCGCCGCCGTGCACCAGCACCAGCTTCAGACCGGGATGGCGGTCGAGGACCCCGGCGAGGATCAGCCGCGTGATCGCGACGGTGTTGTCGATCAGCCGGCCGTGGACGTTGCCCATCGTGCCCAGCGACGCGAGCGCGTCGGACGGCCCGCACGTCGGCGGGTGCAGCACCACCGGGATCCCCTCGGCCGCGGCGAGCGTCCACAGTGGATCGAACGCGGGTTCGTGCGGGGCCGGGCCGTCCGGCGGGTCGGTGTTCAGGAGCAGGCCCGCGAACTCCGGGCGCTTCCACGCTTCGAGGAGGTCTTCGGTGGCTTGATCGCCGGTCACCGAGGCGAGGGCGACGGTGCCGGCTTCCGCGGCCGCGTCCGCCATCGCGTCGTTGAGCGTGCGCGCCCAGTCACGGCCGCCGGCCTGGATGTCCAGCCACGGCGACAGGATCTGCCGCGTGACGCCGGCGTGGCGCTGCCAGTCCGCACGCGGGCCGGCGTCGGTCATCCGCGCGCCGATCGGCCGGGTCTCGCCGGTGCCGGGCACCGCCACCACCCAGCCCCGCTCGGTGCGCCGCGCCGAGAACCCCGCGACGGGGCGCTGTTGCAGCGCGGTCAGCAGCGAACGCGGCACGATGTGCGCGTGCGTGTCGAGGACTTCCGTCCGACTCACCTCCACCGGTCGGGTTGGTGTCCCGAACGCTAAGCGGGGTGCCGGACTCCGACCAGCGCGCTTTCCTGGCAGCAGGCGTAAGGAGAACTGACAGCGGAAGCCTCGCTTCGGGCGGGCGTTCGTGCTGCGATGGGAGTCCACAACGGAAAGGCGGCGGTCGTGGCGGAAACCCGGAACGTGGTCGTGGCGATCACCGGTGCCAGCGGAGCGTGCCTGGGCGTGCGCGTCCTGCAACTGCTGCGGGAGCAGCCCGGGATTCGCACGCACCTGGTGCTGTCGAAGGCAGGGATCCTCACGCTGCGCCACGAATGCGACCTCACCCTGGCCGACGTCCGCGCGCTCGCCGACGTCACGTACCGGCCGGGCGAGATCGGGGCGGCGATCGCGTCCGGGTCGTTCCCGGTCGCGGCGATGCTCGTCGCGCCGTGTTCGATCAAGACGCTTTCGGCCATCGCCACCGGCTACACCGACGACCTGGTCAGCCGCGCCGCCGACGTCTGTCTCAAGGAGGGCCGGCCACTGCTGCTGATGGTCCGTGAAACGCCGCTGCACCTGGGGCACCTGAAGTCGATGGTCGCGGTGACCGAGGCCGGCGCGATCGTCGCGCCGCCGGTGCCCGCGTTCTACCCGCGTCCGCGGACGGTGGGCGACCTCGTGGACTACACGGCTCGCCGCGCGCTGGCCCGGGTGGGACTATGGGAGCTGGCGCCGGAACCGTGGGACGGCGAACTGACCAGGGCCGACCCCGCCGACCTGCTGGGGCGGTGACGAAAGGGACCGGAGTGCTCGAGGCGCGGCGGCTGCAGATCTTCTCCGCGGTGGCCGAGCACGGCTCGTTCACCGCGGCGGCCGAGGCGCTGTTCATGACCCATTCCGCCGTCTCGCAGCAGATGGCGCTGCTCGAACGGCAGCTGGGCGTGCCGCTGATGCTGCGGGGGCCGCGCGGGATCGAGCTGACCGAGGCGGGCCGGCTGCTGGCCGAGCGCAGCACCGGGCTGCTCGGCACGATCGCCCACATCGAGCAGGAGATGTCGGACCTCAAGGCGCGGCACTCGTCGGTGCGGCTCGGCGCGTTCCCGACGGCGGGCGCGGATCTGATCCCCCGCGTCGTGCGCGAGTACCAGCGGCGGTACCCGGAGACGAAGCTCGTGCTGCGCTCGGCGCACGCGTCGGACATGACGGCGGCGCTGCGCGACGGCTCGATCCACCTCGGCCTGGTCTGGGACTACGACTTCGACCCGCGGTCGGTGCCCGCCGACGTCGAGTGGGTGCACCTGGCCGACGACCCGCTGTGCGTGCTGGTGCCCCTCGACCACCCGGTCGCCGGGGAGTCCGAAGTGGAGCTGCGCGAGCTGGCGGGCGAGACGTGGGTGGTGCGCAGCCACCGGCCGCCCTACGACGAGGCGTTCACGACGTTGTGCCGGTTGTCCGGTTTCGAGCCGCGGATCGGGTTCGCGACCGAGGACTACCTGTCGGTGCAGGGCCTGGTCGCGGCCGGGATCGGCATCGGCGCGGCCCCGCGGCTGGCACTGGTTGCGCAGCGCCCCGACGTCGTCGCGGTGGCGATCGCCCCGACGTCCCCGCGGCGCCGGATCGCGGCCGTGCGCCTGCTGGAGGCGAGTCATCCCCCCGCGGCGCGGCAGATGCTGGAAGTATTGCGGGTGGTGGCGACGACCGACCCGGAGGGACCCGCGTGACCGAACCGCCCGACGTCCTGCGCCGGATGCTGCTCGACGGGCGCACGGAGGTCTCGCTGGTCGACCGCATCGTCGAGGACCTGGCCCGCCGCATCATCGACGGCTCCTTACCTCCGGGCGCGGACGTCAACTCGGTCGAGCTGGCCCGCCGGTTCTCGACGTCCCGGACACCGGTCCGCGAGGCGCTGCTGACGTTGCAGCGCGAGGGCCTGGTGGACATCCCGGCCCGCCGGCGGCCGCGGGTCGCGCCGGTGACGCCGGCCCAGGCGCGGGAGCTGTACGAGATCCGGGCTTCGCTGCACGCACTGGTGAGCGAGCTGATCGTGGCGGGTTCACCGGATCTGTCGGTGCTGGCTTCGTGGCAGTCGCGCTTGCGTTCGGACGCTTTGGCCGGGGACGTCGACGCGTACTTCTGGCACAACGTGTCGTTCCGCCAGGCCGAGGCGGAGGCGGCGGGCAACCGGCAATTGACGCGGTTGCTGGGATCGTTGGGGTTGCGGACGTTGCAGCTGCGGCACGTGAGCTTGTCGTTGCCGGGGCGGTTGGACCGGTCGGTGGCCGACCACGAGCGTTTGCTGGCGGCGTACGCGGACGGGGACGCGGTGCTGGCGGTGGCGTTGACGCGGTCGATCATCATGACCGGGTTGCACTCGATCGAGGCATCCGGCTGGCCGGGGCTCGCGGAAGCGGAGTGAGTCAGACGCCGCCGGCTCGTTCGATGGCCCGGTAGCCCCTCATCACCAACGACTTGCTCACCGCCGCCGCCAATCCCGCGTCCCGGTCCGCGTACGCGTTCACCAACCGCTCGTGGTCGGCCACCGAATGCAGCAGCCTCCCCGGCAACGACAGGCTCAAGTGCCGGAACCGGTGCATCTGCAGCCCCAGCGAACTCAACCGGCGCTGCAGCTCGCCGTTCTTCGCCAAGCCCACCTCCGCGTTGCGGAACCCGACGTTGTGCCAGAAGTACGCGTCGACGTCACCACAAGCGGCGTCCGAAGAAAGCAGCGACTGCCAGCGGCGCAAGCCGAGGATCTCCGCGTCCGACGCCCGCGCCACCAGCAGCTCGCTCACCAACGCGTAAAGCGAAGCCCGGATCTCGTAGATCTCCCGCACCTGCGCCATGTCCACAGGGGACACGTACGGCCGCCGGCGCGGTGGGATGATCACCAGTGACTCGCGTTCCAGCATCAGCAACGCTTCCCGGACCGGTGTCCGGGACGTCGAGAACCGGCGGGCCAGCTCCGCCGAGTTCACCTCGTGGCCCGGCGGCAGGCGACCCTCGACGATGCCGACCGCGATCTCCTGGAAGATCGTGAACGCCAGCGACGAGCCGCCCTCCACCCCGCGCAGCGCGGTGAAGAGCAGCTCCCGCCGGAGGTCGGGCAGGTCGACCGCCGTCATCAGCCGAGGACCTCGGGCCAGCGGCGGCTCACGTCGGCGATCAGCGACGGGCTCGACTCCGCCACCGCCGGGAAGTCGCCCAGCCGCTCGAACGGGCGGCAGGCGTCGATGATCGCGCGGCTGGTGAACGGCACCGAGCCGGGCAGCGTCAACGGGTCGACGCGGCTGCCCCACGTCCGCCGCATCACCTCGATGTCCAGCGACGGGTCCGTCCGCCCGCACATCGCCCAGACGACCTCGCCGAGGTCGCGCGGGTTGACGTCGTGGTCGACGACCACCGTGAACCGGTTCATGTACGCCGCGCTCGGCAGCTGCGAAGTCAGGTACGCCGCCTGGCGCGCGTGCCCCGCGTACCGCTGCTCGATCGCGACGATCAGCAGCGACCGGCCGCCGCCCGCCTCGTGCGCCCACACCCCCCGCACGCCCGGCAAGCCCGTCTTGCGCAGGGAATCCGTGATGATCGCCGACTTCAGCACCGTGCGCATGTAGGAGTAGTCGTGCGGCGGCTTGCCCGGCGGCGCGCCGAGCAGGATCGGGTCGTCGCGGTAGTACACCTTTTCGACGTCGATCGTGAGGATCGGGTCGCGGGAGCCGGAGTAGTACCCCGTCCACTCGCCGAACGGGCCCTCGGGACGCTTGTCGTCCGGCCGCACCCAGCCTTCGATCGCGATCTCGGCGTCGTGCGGCAACGGCAGCCCGGTGGCGAGCCCGGCGATCGTGCGCACCGGTTCGCCGGCCATCGCGCCTACGTAGTCGTATTCCGAGACGTCGCCGGGCACCTCGACGCCGGCCGCCACCAGGTACGCCGGGTGGTGGCCCAGCGACGCCGCGATCGGCGCGCGGCCTTCGGCCTCGAACCAGCGGCGCAGGTGCTGCGCGCCGTGCTTGCCCGCCTCGATGTTGACGCTCACCGCGCGGCCCTCGTCCTGCACCTGCATCCGGTACGCGCCCAGGTTGATCCGGCCGGTGTCGTAGTCGCGGGTGACGACCGCGCAGCCCGTGCCGATGTAGCGGCCGCCGTCGCCCTCGTGCCAGCGCGGGACCGGAAACTTCAGCAGGTCGACTTCGTCGTCCACATGGGACAGCAGCGGACCGTCTTCCACCGTGACGGCGCGGAAGTCGCCGGAGCGGGAGATCCACTCCCCTGGCTTGACGGCGAGCTTCTCGACGAGGTCCTCGTCGGTGTTGTCCCAGCCGAGCCCGAGCACCGACCCCAGCAGCCGCGGGTTGCTGACCGAGCCGGACAGCACCCGCGAGCCGGACGCGTAGTCCTTGATCGCGTCGAACACCAGCGCTTTCGGGTGTGCACGCCGGTAGTTGACCTGGGACAGCGCGCCGATCTCCAGTTCCCAGTGGGCGCCTTCGACGGTCTGCACCTCCCCGGCCGCTTCGGCTTCGGCGAGCCACTTCCGCAGGTCGGTCATGCCGGGATCCTTCGCGAGGTCTGGCGGAGGTGGCCGATCGCCGCCTCGGCGGTGAGCACGTCCGCGTACTTCTGGTCCAGGTCGAACAGGCTCAGCCAGTGCGACGCCTCGAACCGGTCGAAACAGCAGTCGCCGACGACCCCGACCCGGTAGCCGCGGGTGCACGCGTCGACGACGGTCGAGCGCACGCACCCACTGGTGGCTTCGCCCACCACCAGCAGCGTGTCGTGACCACCCATCCGGAGGATCGTGTCGAGCGGGGTGCCGTGAAAGCAGCTGGGGCCTATCTTCGCCAGCACGACGTCACCGGCCCACGGTTCCACTTCGGACACGATCGCGTTCGGATCCACTGTGGACTTGGGTGTCAGAGCGCTGCCCGGTTTGCGGTTCCAGCGGCCGTACTCCGGCGGCGTCGCGTGGAAGTAGATCACCGGGGCGCCGGCGTCGCGGGCCGCGCGCAGCAGCGGGACCGTCCGGTCGACGGCGGCCCAGCCGTCCGCGCCGCACGCGCTGGGCCAGTCCGCGACGGCGTCGAGGATGTCGCGCCGGGGCAGGCCCAGCGCCGCGTAGTACAGGTCGACGACGAGTACCGCGGGGTTCTCCCCCAGGCCGAACGGGGCGCGCTTCGCCCACGACGTCGCCGCGAGCACCGCGCGGTCCCGCTCGGTCAGGTACTTCGACCATTCGGCTTCGAAGGTCATGACGTCGTCAAGCTGTTGTCGATGTACTTCGCGACGTCCGACGGCGGCGACGTTTTCGCGTTCTCCGCGGCTTCGTCGAAGGCCTGCTTGATCACCTTTTCGTCCACCGCCGGGGTCTTCGCCCAGACGTCGAGGAAGAAGTCGTAGGCGTAGGAGGCGAGTTCGGTGCTCTTCACGCCGCTGTACTTCTGAATGCTCTTGACCGTCTCGTCCTTGTGGCCGCGGATGTACTGCAGTGCCTCGGCTTCCGCCGCGACGAACCGCTTCACGACCTCGCGGTTGTTCTGCAGGTACTTCGACTGCACGGTGTAGGCGCCCAGCGGGAAGGGCATGTTGGACAGCGCGGCCAGCCGGTGCGCGCCCTTCTCGCGGCTCTCGGTGCCGTTGGGCGGCTGGGTGAGGATCGCCGACACCGCGCCGCTGCCGAGCGCGGCCACCTCGGCCGGGACGCCCTTGACGAACACCGCGGTGACGTCTTCGCGCTTGAGGCCGTTCGCCTCCAGCAGCGCGGTCAGCCCGAAATCGCTTTCCGAGCCGGGCGAGGTGATGGCGACCTTCTTGCCCTTGAGCTCCGCGACCGACTTGACGTCCGGGCTCGCCCACATCTCCAGGTTGTAGTGCGGCTCGGACATCGCCACGTACTTGAGGTCCGCGCCCTTCATGATCGCGGCCGCGGTGTCGGCCGCGACGCCGACGCCGATCTGGACGCTGTCGCTGGCCAGCCCGGCGACCAGCTGGGAACTGTCGTTGAGCCGGTTGAGCTTCACGTTCAGGCCGTGCTTGGCGAAGATGCCGTAGTCCTGCGCGGTGTAGAGGTCGGAGTAGCCCGCGCCGAGCGCGGTGTAGCCGATGGTGACCGGCAGCGCGCCGTTGGCGTCGGCGGTGACCGTGCCGCCCGCGCCGGCGGCGCCGCCGCACGCGGTGAGGGCGAGCATGAGGCCCGCGGCCCCGATGGGGATCTTCATTGTGCACCTGCCCAGTGGGTGAAACGGCGTTCGACGAGGCGGACGGCCCAGTTCAGGAGCAGTGCGACCACGGCGAGGAGGACGATCCCGGCCATCGCCGAGTCCATGTCGAAGTTGGCGGTCTTCGTCTGCACGAAGTAGCCGAGGCCCTGGCTGGCCAGGAACAGCTCGGCGACGATCGCGCCGACCAGCGCGCGGCCGACGGCCAGGCGCACGCCCGCGAGGATGTACGGCAGCGTCGCGGGCAACGCGATGGTGTAGAAGAACTTCAGCCGCGGGGTGCAGAACACCGTCGCGACGCGGGTGTAGTCGCTGTCCAGGTTCCGCACGCCCGCGGTGATGTTGATGATCAGCGGCAGGATCGCGGCCCAGACGATGACGATCACGCGCGAGGTGTTGTCGATGCCGAACCAGAAGATGATGATCGGCAGGAACATCACGTACGGCACCGAGTAGAGGATGTTGACCATCGGCTCGGTCATGTCGTGCAGGACCTTGCTGCGGCCCAGCACGAGCCCGATCGGGATGCCGAGGACGAACGTGATGCCCAGGCCCCACAGCAGTTCCAGGCCGGTCGCGCCGAGCGCCGGGTAGATGTCGCCGGAGCCGAAGAGGTTCGCCTCGGCCGCGGCGATGCGCAGCGGGTTGCTGCTGAAGGAGACGTCGACGAGGCCGAGTGCCGTCGAAAGCTGCCACAGCACCAGGACGATCGCCATCCCGGCGGTGCCGAGCAGCCCGCTACGGTGTCGCCGCGCCCAGCCGGAGCTCGCCGATGTCACCGGCGGCGGTGTCGTCGTACGCGGGAGTGACGCTGTTGTCATGGTCCGACTCCGAAGCTGCGGGTTCGTGGTGGAGGGCCGAGAGGATCTTGTCGCCGTAGGCGAGGAATTCGGCGCTGCGCCGCCAGGCGGCGTCACGCGGGCGGGGCACGTCGATGACCACTTCGAGGGCGACGTGCGCGGGCGACGGCGAGAAGACGAGCACGCGGTCGGCGAGCAGCACGGCCTCGTTGACGTCGTGGGTCACGAACATCGCGGTCTTCTTGGTGCCGGCGTCCGCCTGCCAGATCCGCAGGAGCTCGTCCTGCAGGTTCTCGCGCGTTTGCGCGTCGAGGGCGCCGAAAGGCTCGTCGAGCAGCAGGAGCGTCGGATCGGTGGCCAGGGCGCGCGCGAGGTTGACGCGCTGCCGCATGCCGCCGGACAGCTCGTGCGGGTACTTCTTGGCGACCTTCGCGAGACCGACGATGTCGAGGAGGTCTTCGGCGCGCCTGCGGGTTCCGGCGTTGAGCCGGCCCTGCACCTGGGGTCCGAACAGGACGTTGTCGAGGACGGTCCGCCACGGGTAGAGCGAGGCGTGCTGGAAGACCAGCGACCGCTCCGGCCCGGGTCCGGCGATCGGCCGGCCGCCGAGTTCGAGGGCCCCGCCGGCCACGGGAACGAGCCCGGCGACGGCCTCGAGGAAGGTGGTCTTGCCGCACCCGCTGGGGCCGACGATGACCACGAACTCCTCGTCGTGGATCTGCAAGTTGAGGTCGAGGCACGCGGTGGCGAACCCGCCGCCGCGCCGGGCCCGGTGCCCGAGCAGCAGGTCCCGCGCGTCCAGGCAGACGGCGGACATCAGAAGGCCCCTGCCTCGTCCGGGTTTTCTGGGTGGATCACTACCGCTCCTCCTTGCCGATGGCTGCACTGCGGATCGCAAGGTGTCGACACTTCGGGAGAGTCTGCGACCGCGGAGCGAGCAATGTCAAGGAGTCGGAATCGAGTAAGACAAGGTTCTGTCGTAAACTGTCGACACTACCCAGGTGACGACAGCGCTGGACGCGGGCGACGCCGGGCGGTCAGCCGACGGGTTCCTCCACCGGGGCCGGCTTCGGGCTCAGCACCCCCGCGAACACCGCCGCCAGCACGCACAGCACCACCGGCACCGCGAACGTCACGTTCAGCGGCATCCACCGCGTCAGCCCGCCGATCAGCGCCGGCCCGGCCAGCAGCCCCACGTAGCCCAGCCCGACCACCCGGGCCATCAACGCCCCCGACGCCCGCGTGTCCAGGTTGCCCGCCGCGGTGAACAGCTGCGGGACCCCGCCCGACAACCCGAGCCCGAACAGCGCCCAGCCCACCAGCGACAGCGGGACCCACGGCGCCGCCGCGGCCGTCGTCAGCCCGACCGCCGCCAGCGTCGCCCCGTACCGGACGATCGCCGCCGGGCCGGCCCACGCCGCGACGCGGTCGGTCAGGAACCGGCCCGTCGTCATCGCCACCGCGAACGCCCCGTACGCCAGCGCCGCCGTCGACGCCGACGTGCCCAGGACCTTCTCCATGTGCAGCGCGGCCCAGTCGTTCGCCACGCCCTCCGACAGCATCAGCGCCAGGGCCAGCAGGCCGAGCAGCCACACCACGCGGCCCGGCGTGCGGCGGCGGGCCGGCGCGGCCGCGGTCTCTTCCGCGACGGACGCGGGCGCCTCCGACGGCTCCATCAGGAACCGCGCCGACGCCAGGGAAAGCACCACGCACAGCAGCCCGGTGCCCGTGAGCGTGACGCCGGTCGGCACGCCGCCGCCGAGCGTCGCCGCGCCGATGACCGCCGCGAACGCGCCGCCGATCGACCAGAACGCGTGGAATGCCGCCATGATCGGGCGCGGGTAGGCCCGCTCCACCACCACCGCGTGCGAGTTCATGCCGACGTCGATCGCGCCGTTGCCGAAGCCGAAGAAGATCAGGGAAAGGCCCAGCGTCCACCAGGAGTTCGCGAACCCCGGCGCGCACACGGCCAGGCCGAGCAGCACGCCCGCCGCGGGGACCAGCCGGCGGTGGCCGAGCTTGTCGACCAGCGGCCCGGAGATCTGCATGCCCGCGAACGCCGCGCCGCCGAGCACCAGCAGCAACGCGCCCAGCGTGCTGTGCGAGATGCCGGTCGCGCGCTCGACGTTCGGGATGTGCACCACCCACATGCCCATCGCGAAGCCGTTGAGGCCGAAGAACATGAAGGTCGCGAACCGGGCGGCGCGCGGGCGGGGCGGGGCGGTCATCGGTTCTCCAGGGGGACGGCGACGTGCACGAGCACACCCAGTTCGGTCAGCGCCGCGCGCTGGTCCTCGGGCGCGCCCGGGTCGGTGATCACTACGTCGGGGCGGTCGGCGGGACAGACGTGGGCGAGCGCGGCGCGGCCCCACTTGGCGCCGTCGGCGAGCACGAGCGCCCGGGCCGCGACGTCGAGGGCCACCTGCTTGACCTCGGCGTCGCCCAGGTCGAAGGCGGTCAGGCCGGCGTCGAGGGAGAACGCGCACGGGCTCAGCACGGCGACGTCGAACCGCAGGGCCCGCAGCGACGCGCACGTCAGCGGGCCCACCAGCGCCTGCTCCCCCGGCCTCGGCTCGCCGCCGGGGAGCAGCAGCCGGACTCCCCTGTCGTCGGCCAGCTCGCGGACCGCGTGCAGGGACAGCGGCATGACGGTGACCGGGCGCCCGCGCAGCAGCCGCGCGAGCTCCAGCGCGGTCGTGCCGCTGTCGAGGACGATCGTTTCGCCGTCGCGGATCAGCTCGGCCGCCGCGGCGGCGATGGCCCGCTTGGCGCCGACCGCGTCCGTCGCCCGGGCGGCGAACGGCGGCTCGATCCCGGACGGCGCCGCCGGGACGGCCCCGCCGTGCACGCGCCGCAGGACCCCGCGCGAGGCCAGGTGGTCGAGGTCGCGGCGCACGGTCATCTCGGACGCGCCGGTCGCCGACGCCAGCTCCGCGACGGCCACCTGGTCGGCGTCGCGCAGCCGCTCGACGATGATCCGTTGCCGTTCCGCGCTCTTCACCTCGCGATGTTCGCAAGCCGCGCGCATTCGCACAACCGGTTTGTTCGACCGCTCACGTCGGTTGTGCGGAAAGCCGCTGCGGCATGATGGGCCCGTGCACGCCGCCGAGACCACCGCAGCCCCGTGACCGGGGGCTACCTGAAGGGCCGGATCCGCCGCGAGGACATCATCACGGCGGCGGCCGCGGCGTACGGTGAGCTCGGCTACCACGGCTCGTCGCTGCGGGAGATCGCCAAGCGCGTCGGGATCTCGCACGCCGGCCTCCTGTACTACTTCCCGACCAAGGAGGCGCTGCTCGCGGCCGTGCTCGAACGGCGCGACAGCGAGGACTCCGAGCGCGAGCAGCTGACCGTGCCACCCGGGCTCGAAGTGCTGCGCCACTTCGTCGCGCTCGCCGAGCACAACGTCCGCCACCCCGGGATCGTCGACCTCTACTCGCGGCTCGCCGCCGAAGCCGTCGCCGCGGACCACCCGGCGCACGAGTACTTCGTGCGCCACTACCGGGCCGCACGCGCCGGCGTGCACGAGTCGTTCGCGGTCCTCGCCGCCCGCGGCGAGCTGCGCGAGGGCGTCGACCCGGAGCTGGCCACGCTGACGTTCATCGCGCTCATGGACGGTCTGCAGGTGCAGTGGCTGACCGTCCCGGGCGACGTCGACCTGGTCGGTTCGTTGCGCTTCTACCTGCAGAACCTGCTCACCGTCCCGATCTAGAGGGTCTTCGCGTAGGGGTCCCAGCCCGCCGGCAGCGCGGGCGGGACGTCGACGGTGCTCGCCACCTCGACCGGCTGGCCGCGGGTCAGGGACTCGTCGATGGCCAGCATCGCGTCGAGCACGTGGTAGGCCACCTCGCCGGACGCGCGTTCCGGCACGCCCGCCCGGATCGCTCGCGCGAGTTCCAACGCCCCGGTGCCCCGAGATGCCGGATGTCCTTGTGGGACAAGCTCTTCCGGGTCGGGGTGGCCGAGCAGGTGGAGTTCCGTGGAGCCGTCGAAGCGGTTGGGGTCGGGCAGCACGGCGGTGCCGAGCGTGCCGGTCAGCTCGACGAACCCGGTGCGCTTCAGCGCCGAATCGAAGCTCAGCACGAGCTGGGCGGACCCGCCGGCCTCGAACTCGACGAGCGCGGTGACCGTCGTGGGCACCGTCACCGGGAACTCCGTGCCCGCCCGCGGCCCCGACCCGATGACCCGGGTGTCACGCGCCCGGCCGCCGGCGCCGGTGACGCGCCGGATCGGGCCGAGCAGCTGCACCAGCGTCGTCAGGTAGTACGGGCCCATGTCCAGCAGCGGCCCGCCGCCGGCCTGGAAGAGGAACTCCGGCGCCGGGTGCCAGCTCTCCGGCCCCGGCACCTGGAACAGGGCGAGCGCGGTCAGCGGGCGCCCGATCCGGCCCGCGTCGACGGCCTGGCGCGCGGTCTGCAGGCCCGCGCCGAGGACGGTGTCGGGCGCGCTCGCCACGCGCAGGTTCTTCTCCCGTGCGCGATCCAGCAGCTTGCGGCCGGTCTGGCGGTCCAGGGCGAGGGGCTTCTCGGCCCAGACGTGCTTGCCCGCTTCGAGCGCGGCTAGCCCGACGTCGACGTGCGAAGCCGGGATGGTCAGGTTGACGACGAGTTCGACCTCCGCGTCGTCGAGCAGCTCGGCGACCGTGCCCGAGCGCGGCACGTGGTACTCGGCCGCGCGGGCGGCCGCGCGCTCGACGTCGAGGTCGGCGATCCGCAGCACGCGGACGTCCGGGAAGCTCGTCAGGTTCTCGAGGTAGGTGCCGCTGATGACGCCGGCGCCGACGATCCCGACGCCGACCGGCCCGCCGGTCACCGGTTGACCAGGAAGGCGTGGCTGGCGGCGATGGCCTCGAAGAGGTCGCCGTCGTAGGCGTCGAACTCGATCACGCGCAGCGCGGCCGGCGCGGCGGCGAGCACGTCGGCGATCGGCACCCGGCCCTGGCCGGCGGGCAGCTGGCCGGTGGCGTCGGTGGCGAGGCCGCCGTCCTTGACGTGGATCGCGCGGACGCGGTCGCCGAGCCGGCGCAGCAGCGCGGGCGCGTCCTCGCCGCCCGCGGTCGCCCAGTACGTGTCGACCTCCAGCGCGACCGCCGGGTCGAGCTGGTCGGCGAAGACTTCGAAGGCGCTACGGCCGTCGATCCGGGACTCCAGCTCCCACCAGTGGTTGTGGTAGCCGACCTGCACGCCGTGCTCGGCCGCGACCTTGGCGGCGGCGTTGAGCGCGTCCGCCGTGGCGGCGATGTCGGCCGGGTCCTGCCACTGCTCGGGCTTGACGAGCGGGTCGATGACCAGGCCGATGCCCAGCTCGGCCGCGGCGGCGAAGACGGCCGGCTGGTCGGCGCCGATCAGGCGAGCGTGCGCGGTGGGCGCGGTCAGGCCGTGCGCGGGCAGGCCGGCCCGCAGCGCGTCGGCGTTCTCGACGACGCCGTACGGCTCGACCCGGGTGAGGCCGAGCGCGGCGAGCTGCCGCAGGGTGCCGTCGGGATCGGCCGCGAAGGCGTCGCGGACCGAGTACAGCTGCACGGAAAGCTCGCTCATCACCGGCTCCTGGAGGTCACGGGGGTTCGCTGAATTTCTACCACCTGGTCAAAATTGACACCAGGGATTTCGCCGCCGGTCCACCGGACGGCCGCACCGGCGTGCCCGGCATCACCGCCCGTCGTGTTTTGGCTTGCGCCGGTTGGGGCAGTAACGCCTTGAACGGGGATCAGGCCGATCCGATCCGGGAGGTGCCGCGAGTGGACAGGGCAGGGGACGAAGTGGACACGGGGGCCGTCGGCCACCCGGCGTCCCGTCGCGACCTGACGGAACTGTCCGAGGCCGCGCGGGACCTCGACCGGCGGATCGAGCAGCACCTCGGCCGGCTGCGTCGCGAACGCGCCCAGCGCGCCCGCGACGACATCCCTGACCAGCGGCTTCGCCCGAGCGGCTGACCTCGCGTTCACCGCGCGGACGCGAACTACTACGCTGGGTGGCCCCACGCCGAAGTCCTGCGAGGTCGCCATGTCCGAGACGCTGTCCCCGAGCCAGAAGCCGGTGGGAGTCGACCCCGACCGGCCGAGCATCGCGCGGATCTACGACGGCTTCCTCGGTGGCAACAACTTCTACGAGGTCGACCGCGTGGTCATGGAGAAGATCCGCGCCGCGGTCCCGGAAGCGGTCGACATCGCCCGCGGAAACCGCGGGTTCCACAACCGCGCGCTGCGGATGCTGGCAAGCCAGACCAAGATCCGGCAGTACCTCGACTGCGGGTCCGGCCTGCCGACGGCGGAGAACACGCACCAGATCGTCCAGCGCATCGACAAGGACCACACCGTCGTCTACGTCGACAACGACCCGGTGGTCCTCGCGCACGGCCGCGCGCTGCTCGTCGAGAACGACTTCACGCACATGGTCGAGGCGGATATCTTCAAGCCCGAAGCGGTGCTCGGCCACGACGAGGTGCGCTCACACATCGACTTCTCGGAGCCGGTCGCGCTGCTGCACGTCGGCACGATGCACCACTTCGAGGGCGACGGCGCGGTCGACGTCATGCGCGAGTACATCGACGCGCTCGCCCCGGGTTCGTACGTGGTGCTCTCGCACTTCTTCGACCCCGAGGTGGCGGACCTGACCGCGATCGCGAAGCGGATCGAGCAGATCCTGGTGCAGGGGCCGCTGGGCGCCGGCCGGTTCCGCACCCGCGTGGAGATCGAAGCCATGCTGCCCGGCCTGGAGTTCCTCCCGCCGAACGCGACGTCCGGCCCCGGCCTGGCGGTGTGCGACGAGTGGTGGCCGGACGGCCCCCGGCTCACGCCGCTGTCGGGTTCGGCGAAGTGCGTGGCCGGGATCGTCGGGGTCAAGCGCTAACGCAACCGCCAGAGGTGGTCGGCGGTCCCGGTGTCGCCGAACTGCACCACCTGGGCACTGTCCGCGGTGGACATCCGATCCACGCCCAGGACCTTGCCGGAGTTGCGGTTCTTCAGCCGCCACCAGCCGTCGCCGTTGTCGGCCGGGCGCCAGAGGTGGTCCGCGGACCCGTTGTCGGTGAACTGGACGACTTTCGCGCTGTCCGCAGTGGACATCCCGTCGACGCCGAGCACCTTGCCCGAATGGACGTTGCGGATGAGGAACCAGCCGTCGGCGGCGGCTTCGAACGTCCACAGGTGGTCGTCGGTGCCGTTGTCGGCGAACTGCACGACCCGCGCACTGTCCGCTGTGGACATCTGATCCACCCCGAGAACCTTGCCGGAGTTGCGGTTCTCGACCCTGAGGCGGCCGTCCGGGACGAGCCGCCACACGTGGTCGGCCGAGCCGTTGTCGCCGAACTGGACGACCTGGGCACTGTCCGCGGTGGACATCCCGTCGATGCCCAGGACCTTGCCGGAGTTGCGGTTCTTCAGCCGCCACCAGCCGTCGCCGTTGTCGACCAGCTGCCAGAGGTGGTCCGCGGTGCCGTTGTCCGTGAACTGCACGACCTTCGCACTGTCCGCGGTGGACATCTGATCGACGCCGAGCACCTTGCCCGAGTGGTGGTTGCGGACGCGGTACCAGCCGTCGCCGTTTGCCACGAGGTGCCAGACGTGGTCGTCGGTGCCGTTGTCCGCGAATTGCACCACTCTCGCACTGTCCACAGTGGACATCTGATCGACACCGAGCACCTTGCCGGAGTTGCGGTTCACGATCCGGAAGCCCGCTCCCCCGCCACCCGGTGACCACGGGTGACCGTTCGGGTCGGCCGTCGGGAACGACGTGACGCGCAGCCGCGCGGCACCCATCGGGATCAGCGTGACCGTCTCGACCGCCGCGGTGCTGAGCGCCGGGGACGCCTGCAGCGGCGTGACGACGTGCTGGTCGTCGGCGGTCCACTCGGCGATCTTCCGCGCGGTGGCGGTGATCTTGACCGGCGCGGTGTCGGGCGTGAACGGGTTGGCGGGCAGCGCGCCGCTCGCCGGCGAGAACGTCAGCGCGGCGCCGACGGTGAGGCCGTAGTTCCACGGCGTCGTCGCGTGCACGGCGTACTGCGGGAACTGCGCGGTCCCGCCGAGGCTTTGGTAGCTCTCGCCGATCTTCAGCGAGTACGTCAGCGGGCCGTGGTCGACCGTGACGGAGTCGTGGTTCGCCGCCCACGTCCGAGTGGTGGTGCGCTGGGGCAGGGTGAGCGTGACGACATCACCGTTCACCCAGGTCCGGTCGACCTTGACGAACGCCGGCCCGGCCGCCGCGGCGACCGGCGCGCCCGCGACGACCAGCCGCGGCGCCGCGCACCACGCGGGAATCCGGACGTACAGCGGGAAAGCGAGGCTCTTCGGCGTCCGGACGGTGAAGGTGATCTGTTCGGAGAACGGGTAGGTGGTGTCCTCGGCGATGGTCACGGAGGTGCCGTCGCCGACCTTCGCCGTCACGCTACTGGCGGAGTACATCGCGGCGGCGAGGCCGTTGTCCGGGGTGGCGAGCCAGAGTTCTTCGGTGAAGTACGGCCAGCCCATGCCGTAGTTGTGCGGGCAGCAGCGGTACTGGTCGACGCCGGGCAGGTAGGCCTGCATGGCGAAGCCGTTCTGGAACTGGCCTTCGCTCTTGGGGACGTCGTCGAGGTCGACGCTGTTCGCGCTGGTGATGTAGTGGACCGCGCGCCCGGCGGGGTCGAGCGAGGCGGGCAGGGAGTTGAAGGCGAGGTCCTCACAGCGGTCGGCCCAGACGGGGTCGCCGGTGAGGCGGGTGAGCAGCTGGTGGCTCGCCATGAACTCGACGATCCCGCAGGTTTCGAAGCCCTGCCGCGGATCGCCGAAGCCGGGCCGGGCGTTCTCGTCGCCGGCGAAGCCACCACCGGCGAATTGGCCGTACGTCGCCATGACCGTGGCGTAGTCCTGGTAAGTGGCCTGGGTAAGACTCGCGTTGCCGGACCGCAGCGCGTATTGGGCGGGTTCGCGGAAGCCCTGGGCGATGTTGACGTTGTGCAGGCTCGGGAGGTTGTTCACCCAGTTCGCGCCGTAGGCGTGGATCTTGTCGGCGAGGTCGAGCAGGAAGGTGTCGCCGGTGCGGTTGAAGAGCCAGAAGACGCTGTCGAGGCCGTCACCCCAGCGGACGGACACCCAGCTGGAGTCGAAGGCGCTCTTGCCCTGGGCGTTCATGTAGCGGAGGAACCGGGTGAGGAACGGGACGACGCGGGTGTCGCCGGTGTACTCCTGCCAGGAGCGCAGGGCTTGCAGCAGCGGGAGGTAGGGCCAGAAGTCGGGGCCGTTGTTGAGCGCGGTGCGCAGGGCGGAGGGCCCGAAGAAGCCGTCGGACTGCTGCGTCGCGAGGACGGCGTCGATCCACTTCTGGGCGGTGGCTTTGGCGGTGGCGTCGCCGGTGACGGCGGCGAGGTCGACGTAGCCGCGCAGCCAGTAGGGCACTTCTTCCCAGCCGGGGCGGTCGGGGTGGACCCAGCCGCTGGTGGCGAAGTCGAGGAAGTGCGAGGTTTCGGCGTAGTGGCCGCAGAGGCCGTCGAGCTGCAGTTTCAGCTGGCCGGCGAGCCAGCCTTTCGCGGTGACGGCGCCGGGCGGAAGTTTGAGGAACGCGGTCGGCTTGAGCGGCGCGGCGTTGGGGGTGTAGAGCCCGCCTTGCGCGGCGGCGGCCGCTTTGGGGACGTTCGCCCCGGTCAGCAGGGTGGCGGCGACGGCTCCGGTGACGAACTGCCTGCGGTTCAGCGACACGGTTGGGCCTCCGCTCGGCTTTACAACGTTGTAAAAGTAGGTTTACCGGGTTGATACAACGTTGTAAATCCGCCATTCGCCGGTGGTCGCCCAGCGCCCCAATGTGGCCTTGGTTGCGTCAGACGCACCCAATGTGGCCTTCGGTGCGTCTGACGCACCGAAGGCCACATTGGGGCGCTTGGGTCAGGCGATCGTGCGCAGGCGGCGGAGCGCGAAGTACACCAGTGCCGCCGTCAGCGCGACGAAGATCCCCGTCTCGATCCCCTGGAACGTCCAGAACCGGTCCCCCGGCTGGTACTCCATCCAGTTGTACGCCCCCGGCCCCGCCGCGCCGCCACCCGCCCCGCAGCCCTCCGGTGGGCACGGGCCGATCCGGGCGTCCGGGAGCACCATCTCGCCCGCCGCGTTGCGGACTCCCTCGGACAGCACCCAGTCACCCGACGCCGGGTTCGGGGTCTGCGTGCCCGACGGCGGGAACGACAACGTCGACGCCGGCAGGTACCGGGGCCGGGCCAGGACCTCGATCGCCACCCGGACCGCCGCGAAACCGACCAGGGCGATCCCCATCGCCGGCAGCACCTTGCGCCAGTACGTTCCCGCGAAGATCCCCAGCGCCAGCGCGAACAGCGTGTACGCGATCGGTACCACGCCCTGGACGTCGAACGAAAAGTACGTCATCCGCCCGGCCGAAGCCGACACCAGCGGCTGGAACCACCACGACACGCCCAGCGCGTACCCGACCGACAGCACCACCGTGATCGCGCCGACCAGGCCGAACTTCACCGCCGCCCAGTGCAACCGGCTGACGCCCTGTGTCCACACAAGACGGTGGGTGCCCTGCTCGAACTCGCGGGAGACCAGCGGCGCGCCGAAGAACACGCCGACCAGGACCGGCAGCACCACGAACAGGACCGCGACGAACACCATCCCGCTGAACTGCTGCTGGAACTGGTGCCCCAGGCTCTCGCACCGGGATGACGCCTCGGTCTGCGTGATCATCGACGCGCTGCCGAGCGCGGCCCGGCACGCCGGCAGGCCCAGGCTGTCGTACTTCGCGTGCATCGCCAGGCCCGTCGGGACCATGATCGCGGCCAGCGCGACGAGTGCGCCGAGGGTGAACAGCGCCTGCCTGCGGTGCTGGCGCCAGGTCAGCCAGATCATGCCGGCACCTCCCACGCGGCCGCCGCGACGCGGGTCTCGGCTTCGGCCAGGTGCGCCAGCACCAAGTCCTCCAGGGTCACCTCGTGCTCCGTCCACAAGGGATCGACCGGGCCGTCGCCGCGGCGGACGAGCAGGGTCGACTGGCGTTCGGTGTGGCTCGCACGGACCACCTTCGCCACCCCGGCGATCGACTCGCTGCCGGCCCGCGGGCCGACCAGCGTGCGGTGCGCGTCGAGCAGCTCGTCGACCGTACCGGTCAGCTGGACGCGGGACTGCTGCAGGACGATCAGGTAGTCGCAGCTGCGCTCGAGGTCGGCGAGCAGGTGCGAGGACAGCAGGACGGTCGTCTCGCTTTCGGCCACCGCCCCCATCAGCGCCTGCATGAACTCCCGGCGCGCCAACGGGTCCAGGCTCGCGATGGGCTCGTCGAGCAGCAGCAGCCGCGGGCGTTTCGCCAGGGCCAGCGCGAGCGCGACCTGCGCCCGCTGCCCGCCCGAGAGCTTGCCGACCGGCTTGTCCGGCGGGATGCCGAGCGCGGCGAGCCGTTCGCGGGCCAGCGCGGCGTCCCAGCGGCGGCGGTTCAGCTTGCCGCCCATGGTGACGAGCTCGGCCGCGGTGAAGTCGCGGTAGAGCGGGGTGTCCTGCGCGACGAACCCGATGTCGGCGAGCACCGACCGCGGGCCGCGGCCGAACACGCGCACCTCCCCCGCGTCCGGCCGCAGCAGCCCGACGGCCAGGTGCAGCAGTGTCGTCTTGCCCGCGCCGTTCGGGCCGACCAGCGCGGCGATCCGCCCGGCGGGCACGTCCAGCGTGCAGTCCTGCAACGCCCAGGTGCGCCCGTAGCGCTTGCCCAGCGCCCGGGCTTCGACTGCCGGTTCCATCCCGGAACTCCCTACGCAAGGTTGCGGGGCACCGCGGTGCCCCGCAACGTGGTCTCGATCAGGGCCGCGATGTCGTCGGGCGACATCCCCGCGGCTTCGGCGCGCTCCAGCCAGGCCACGAGCTCGTCGCGCAGCCGCGCCTGGTTGCCCAGCGACGGCCCGGCCAGGTCGCCGGTGACGAACGTGCCCACCCCCGGCTTGCCCTCCGCGAGTCCCTCCAGAACCAGCTCGCGGTAGGCCTTGAGCACGGTGTTCGGGTTGATCGCCAGCGCCTGGGCCACTTCGCGCACCTTCGGCAGCTGGTCGCCGGGGCGCAGCAGGCCGACCCGCAGCGCCTGCTTCACCTGGACGACGAGCTGCATGTACGTGGCGACCCGCGAGCGGCCGTCCAGGACGAACTCGATCACCCGACACCTTCCTATTGTCTTACGACATTAAGACAACACCCGAGACCTCGTGGCTGTCAAGCAGCGCCTCGCGGGCATAGGGTCTCGATTGAGAACGCACACCGGCACCCGGGAGGCAGGCATGTCGTTGTTGGACGGGCTGAGCAAGGCGCTCGGCGACGGGTCGGTCGAGATCGTCGACCTCACCGCTCCCCTGAGCGCGACCACGCCGATCCTGCAGCTGCCGGAGCCGTTCGCCAACACCATCCCGTTCCGGCTGGAGGAGATCAGCCGCTACGACGAGCGCGGCCCGCGGTGGTACTGGAACGACATCCACACCGGCGAGCACACCGGCACCCACCTCGACGCCCCCGTCCACTGGGTGTCCGGAAAGGACGGTCACGACGTTTCGCAGGTGCCGCTCAGGACGCTGGTCGCGCCCGCGGTCGTGCTGGACTTCTCGGCGCAGGCTGCCGCGAACCCCGACTTCCTGCTCTCGATCGACGACGTCACCGCGTGGACGGCCGAGCACGGCGCGCTGCCCGACGGCGGTTGGCTGCTCTACCGGACCGGCTGGGACACCCGCGGCCACGACCAGGACGCCTTCCTCAACGCCGACGACACCGGCTCGCACTCCCCCGGCGTCTCGCCCGAGTGCGCGCGGTGGCTCGCGGAGGAAACCCCGATCACCGGGCTCGGCGTGGAAACCGTCGGCACCGACGCGGGCCAGGCACCCGGCCTCGAGCCGATGTTCCCGTGCCACGAACTGCTGCTGGGCGCCGGGAAGCACGGCCTGACGCAGCTGCAGAACCTGGCCGCGCTGCCGCCGACCGGCACGCTGCTCGTCGTCTCGCCGCTGCCGATCGTCGGCGGCTCCGGCAGCCCGGCCCGCGTGCTGGCCCTGGTGGAGCGGTGAACGTCGCCGAACTCGTCGGCCGCACGCTGGCCGGCCTCGGCGCCGGCGCCGCGTTCGGTGTGGTGGGCAGCGGAAACTTCGAGGTGACGAACGCGCTGCGCGCGGGCGGCGTCCGGTTCGTCGCCGCCCGCCACGAAGGCGGCGCGGCGAGCATGGCCGACGCGTACGCGCGGATGAGCGGCGAGGTCTCGGTGCTGTCGCTGCACCAAGGGTGCGGGCTGACCAACGCGATGACCGGCATCACCGAGGCGGCCAAGAGCCGGACCCCGATGATCGTGCTCACCGCCGACTCCGCGGGCGCGTCGGTGCTGTCGAACTTCCGCGTCGACCAGAACGCGCTGGCCACCGCGGTCGGCGCCGTGCCGGAACGGGTGCACTCGGCCGCGAGCGCGGTCGCCGACACCGTGCGGGCGTTCCGGACCGCGCGGCAGCAGCGCCGGACCGTCGTGCTGAACCTTCCCCTCGACGTCCAGGCCCAGCCCGCGCCGGACGCGGCGGGCACGCTGCCAGACGTCCCCGGCCCGGCACTCGTCCGGCCGGACGCGGCGGCGGTCGCGGCCTTCGCCGAGCTCCTCGACGCCGCCGAACGACCGGTGTTCATCGCCGGCCGCGGCGCGCGCGACAGCCGGGAACCGTTGCGGGAGCTGGCTTCCCGGTGCGGGGCGCTGCTGGCGACCTCGGCCGTCGCGCACGGGCTCTTCCACGACGACGAGTTCGCGCTCGGCATCTCCGGCGGTTTCGCCTCGCCCCTGGCCGCCGAGCTGATCGTCGGCGCGGACCTCGTCGTCGGCTGGGGCTGCGCGCTGAACATGTGGACCACCCGCCACGGGAAACTGCTCAGCCCGCACGCGAAACTCGTCCAGGTCGACCTCGACCAGGGCGCGCCGGGCGCGCACCGGCCGATCGACCTCGGCGTCACCGGCGATGTCGCGAGCACGGCTTCGGACGTCCTCGCGGCGGTGAAGGAGAAGCCGGGTTACCGCTCCGACGAGGTCGCGGCCCGCATCGCCACCGGTCGCTGGGCCGACGTCGAGCACGAAGACCTCTCCCGGGGCGGCCGGATCGACCCGCGGACGCTGAGCCGGCTCCTGGACGAGCTGCTGCCCGCCGAGCGGATCGTCTCGATCGACTCCGGCAACTTCATGGGGTACCCGAGCGCGTACCTGTCGGTGCCCGACGAACAGGGGTTCTGCTTCACGCAGGCGTTCCAGAGCATCGGGCTGGGCCTGGGCACCGCGATCGGCGCGGCACTCGCCCGCCCGGACCGGCTGCCGGTGCTCGGCACCGGTGACGGCGGGTTCCACATGGCACTGTCCGAACTGGACACCGCGGTCCGGCTCGGCCTGCCACTGGTGGTGATCGTCTACAACGACGCCGCGTACGGCGCGGAGGTCCACCACTTCGGCGACGCCGACATGACCACGGTCCGGTTCCCCGACTCCGACCTCGCCGCGATCGGCCGCGGCTTCGGCGCCGACGGCGTCACCGTGCGGTCGGCCGAGGACCTCTTCGCGGTGCGCGAGTGGCTCGCGGGACCGCGCGACGCACCGCTGGTCATCGACGCCAAGATCGCCGACGACGGCGGTTCGTGGTGGCTCGCGGAGGCGTTCAAGCACTGACCCGGCCTTGACAGCGGCCCGGGCGGCGCTGGATGCTGACCTAGTTGTCCTACAGTCGTAAGACAATAGGTAATCCGTTCTGGGGAGCCCTCATGCGCTTGGTCAAGACCGTCCTGGCCGTGCTCGCGGCCGCCACGCTGGTGGCCGCACCCGCCGACGCGGGGAAGCCACGACCGCCGTCCGATCCCGTCGGCGCGCTGCTCGCCGCCTTCGGCACCCACTCGATCGTCGCGAAGTCCAGCCCGGACCCCGGGCCGTTCGTCTTCGACCTCGTCCGCGACCCCCGCTTCCCGGGCCGGGTGAACGACGTCGTCGTGGAGTGCGGGAACGCCCGCCTCCAGCCGATGCTGGACACCTACATCGCGGGCGGTGACGTCCCGGACATCAGTCACGTCTGGCGGGACACGACCCAGCCGAGCTGCGGGTTCTCGCTGTTCTACGAACAGCTCTTCGCCCTGGTCAGGCAGGTCAACACGAAGCTGCCGGCCGAGCGGAAGATCCGCGTCCTGGCGGGCGACCCGCCCATCGACTGGAGCCGGGTCCACAGCGCGGCGGACATGGAGCCGTTCCACGACCGGGACGCGTCGATCACGTCGGTGGTGAAGACGCAGGTGCTGCAGAAGCACCGCAAGGCGCTCATGTTGTTCGGGCTGGGGCACCTGAAGCACGACGGCGGCAGCGGCGCGGTCGCCCAGCTGGAACGCGAGTACCCCGGCGCGGCGTACGTCGTGGCGGACCACTACGGGTTCAGTTCGGACAACGCCCGGCTGGAGCAGCGTCTGGGCGCGTGGCCGTCGCTGACGCCGATCGCGGGCTCGTGGTTGGGAGCGCTCGACACGACGTACTTCCCGACGAACCGCGAGTACCCGCCCGGCAGCAAGGGTTTCCCCGGTGTGGACGCGTACCTGTACGAAGGTCCGATCGACACCATGCTGCGCGAACCGCTGTCGGCCCGCACGCTCCTCGACACCGGCTACCTGAACGAGATGCGCCGGCGGGCGACCGCGATCGACGCGCCGCCGGACGGTCTCGAGTGGCCGGAGTTCTTCTTCGAGCGGGAGCGCACCTCCGGAGTCCTGCTGCGCGGCTAGCCGACCCGGTGCGACACCCAGACGTTCGGCTCGACGTAGACCGCGAAGTTGTGGACCGTCGACACGAACACGGGGGCCAGCGCACCCGGGACGAGGACCAGGCCGTCGTCGGCGAACGGCAGCCCGGTCCAGCGGCGCCAGTCCTCGAGAGGCGCCTGGACCGTTGCCGAGCAGGACGCCACGCCCTCGATCCGGCCGCCGGCTCGCACGTGGGTGCGCAGCCAGCGGTCGGCCGGCAACCCGTCCGCCCGCGTCTCGGCCGCGTAGTCCCGCATCGACGAAGACGGCACCGCGGCCTTGTCCGGCGGGCGGACCGGGATCACCAGCGAATCCATCCCGGCCGCCGCCGCGCGCATGCCTTCCAAGACCGTCCGGGAGTGGCCGCGGGCCTGGTGCTCCGGGTGCACCGCGATCTCCAGCGCGCACGCGGTGTCCGGGGTGACGTCGTCGAGCGCGTCCTCGGTGGCCCACACCGCCACTTCGTCCCAGCCGCGCGCGGGAAGCGTCCCACGGCCGCGGAACGGCACCATGACCCCGCGCGCCACCGGTCGGCCGTCTTCGAGGAGCGCGACGACCAGGTGCGGCCAGCGCCGCGCCACCCGGCGCCTGCGCACCAGCAGGCTCGTCAGGCTGCCCGCCATGAAAGCCGGCGAGCCGGGCGGGTAGGGGATCGCGTAGACGGCGTCGGCGAGGTCCGGCCGCTCGGCCAGCGTCACGAGCACGTCAGTTCCCCCGCGACCAGGATTCCAGCGCGATCAACGTCTTCGTGCCGGTGACCTGGTGCTGGCGGCGGATCTCGTCGATCGTCTTCTGCAGGTGGGCCATGTCCCGCACCCGCAGCCACACGAGCGCGTCCGGGTCGCCCGCGATCGTGAACACCGCCTGCGCCTCGGGCATCCGCGTGGTCGTGCGCAGGATCTCCGCGACCTTCGTGTTCCCGACGAACCGCAGCTCGGTGAACGCCTCGATCCCCCAGCCCAGCTTCGCGTGGTCGACCTGCACCGTGAACCCGGTGATCACGCCGGTCTCCCGCAGCCGGTCGATGCGGCGCTTGACCGCGGCCGTCGACAGCGTGACCCGGCCGGCGATGTCCGACAGCGTGCGGCGGGCGTCTTCGCGCAGCAGACCGAGGATTTCGTGGTCGGTCGCGTCGAGCAGGTCGTCGGTCATGCGTCCGAGCGTAAACGGACGCAAAAAACGGGACCACTCCATCACTGGATACGCTGAACTTTGCGTGTGACACCCTGATCCCGCCGTGGCTGTTGCGTGAGGGTGACCCGCGCCGCAGTGTGCTCCGAAGCACAACCGACGCGAAGGAGGCCCGCGCCGTGGAGACGTTCACGCTGGAGGACCGGTACCTGAAAGAAGCGGGGACCGTGCACCTGAGCGGGGTGCAGGCCCTGGTCCGGCTGCTGTTCGACCGCGTCCGCCACGACCGCGCCCGCGGCGGCGACCCCGCCGTGTTCGTCTCCGGCTACGAGGGCTCGCCGCTGGCCGGCTACGACCTCGAGCTCGGCCGCCGCGCGAAGCTGCTGGAGAAGCACGACGTCGTGCACCGCCCGGGCCTCAACGAGGAGCTGGCCGCGACCTCGGTCATGGGCAGCCAGCTCGTCGCCGGCGCCGGCGGCCGCCGCGGTGTCACCGGGTTCTGGTATGGAAAGGCCCCGGGCCTCGACCGGGCCACCGACGCCCTCCGCCACGCCAACCTGGCCGGCACCGACCCGCGCGGCGGCGCCGTCGCGCTCGTCGGCGACGACCCGAACGCGAAGTCCTCGACCGTCCCGTGCGCGTCCGAGCTGGCGCTCGCCGACCTGGCCATCCCGATCCTCTACCCGGCCGACTCCCAGGACGTCCTGGACCTCGGCATGCACGCGGTCGAGCTGTCGCGGTTCGCCGGCGTGTGGACGTCGCTGAAGGTCGTCGCCAACGTCGCCGACGCCTCCGGCACGGCCATCGTCGATCCGCAGTGGACCGCTCCGGAGCTCGAAAAGGGGTACCGGCACACGCCGACTTCGCGTCTGCTCGGCACCAGCCTCGCCGAACTGGAGCGCAGCCTCTTCACCGTCCGGCTGCCGCTCGTGCTCGACTACCTGCGCGCGGCCGGGATCAACCGGATCACCGCGCGCGGCCCGGCCGACCGGATCGGCATCGTCGCCGCCGGGAAGTCCTACCTGGACCTCCAGCAGGCGTTCCGGTCCCTGGGTCTCGACGCGGAAAGCCTGCGGCAGCACGGCATCCGCGTGCTCAAGCTCGGCGCGATCCACCCCCTCGAACCCGGGATCGTCCGCGAGTTCGCCGAGGGGCTCGACGAGATCGTCGTCGTCGAGGAGAAGCGGTCGTTCATCGAGACGGCGCTCAAAGAGGTCCTCTACGGCGTCCCCGGCGCGCCCGCGGTCACCGGCAAGAAGGACCGCGACGGCCGGACGCTGTTCACCGAGCTCGGCGAGCTGGACCCGGACGGCATCGCGGCCGGCCTGGCCCGGCGGCTGCCCGCAGGCATCCCGTCGGTCGACGAGTTCCGCGGCCGCCGTCGCCGCGAGCGCATCTCGGTGCCGCTGCTGGCGCGCACGCCGTACTTCTGCTCCGGCTGCCCGCACAACTCGTCGACGAAGGTCCCGGAAGGCACCCTGGTCGGCGGCGGCATCGGCTGCCACACCATGGCCCTGTTCATGGAGCCCGACCAGGTCGGCACCGTCCTCGGCGTGACGCAGATGGGCGGCGAGGGCACGCAGTGGATCGGCATGGCGCCGTTCGTGGAAGCCGAGCACTTCGTCCAGAACATCGGCGACGGCACGTTCACCCACTCCGGCAGCCTCGCCGTGCGCGCGGCCGTCGCGGCCGGCGTCAACATCACCTACAAGCTGCTCTACAACTCCGCGGTCGCGATGACCGGCGGCCAGGACGCCGTCGGCGGGCTGCCGGTGGAGAAGGTCGCCGAGCTGCTGCTGGTCGAAGGCGCGAAGAAGGTCGTGATCACCAGCGACGCGCCCGCGAAGCTGCGGCGCCGCAAGCTGCCCGCCGGCGTCGACGTCCGCGACCGCACCGAACTCCTGGCCACGCAAGAGGAACTGGCCGGGATCAAGGGCGTCACCGTGCTGATCCACGAGCAGGAGTGCGCGGCCGAGAAGCGGCGGAAGCGCCGCCGCGGCAAGCAGGCGACGCCGACGACCCGCGTGGTCATCAACGAGCGCGTCTGCGAGGGCTGCGGCGACTGCGGCACGAAGTCGAACTGCCTGTCGGTGCAGCCGGTCGCGACCGAGTTCGGCCGCAAGACCACGATCCACCAGTCGTCGTGCAACGTCGACTACTCGTGCCTGGCCGGGGACTGCCCGTCGTTCGTCACCGTCGTGCCGACCGGTCGCAAGCAGCGGCGCAAGCTCGGTGAGCTGGCCGCGGACGCCATCCCCGCTCCCCCGGCGTCCGCAACGGACTTCACCGTGCGGATCACCGGGATCGGCGGCACCGGCGTGGTCACCGTGACGCAGATCCTCGCCACCGCCGCGGTGCTCGACGGGCGGCACGTCCGCACGCTCGACCAGACCGGGCTGGCCCAGAAGGGCGGCGCGGTGGTGTCCGACCTGAAGGTGACGGCGGAGCCGGTCGAGCAGGCCCCGAAGCTGGCCGCCGGCGAGTGCGACCTCTACCTGGCCTGCGACGCGCTGGTCGGCGCGGACGCGGCGAACCTCGGCGTGGCCGACGCTTCCCGGACCACCGCGGTCGTGTCGACGACCGAGGTGCCGACCGGCCGGATGGTCGTCGACACGACGGTGTCCTTCCCGGACCCCGGCAGCGTCCTCGCGCCGCTGGAGGCCGCGGCCGCGCGCACGGTGTCCCTGGACGCGCGTGGCCTGGCCGAAGAGCTGTTCGACGACGACCAGTTCGCGAACGTGCTGCAGCTCGGCGCGGCCTTCCAGACCGGCGCGATCGGCTTGCCGGCCGCGGTGATCGAGCGCGCGATCGAGCTGAACGGCACCGCCGTGGCGGCGAACCTGCAGGCCTTCCGCCGCGGCCGCCAGCTCGTCGCCGATCCCTCCGCGCTCGCGAGCACGCCCGCTCCGGCGCGGCCGGTGACGCAGCCTTCCGTGCGGAAGCTGGTGCACGCGGAACCCGGGTCGGAGCTGGCGCGCCTGCTCGACGTCCGGATCCCGGATCTGGTGGCCTACCAGGACAAGCGGTACGCGCGGGCGTACGCGGAGTTCGTCGAGCGGGTGCGGGTGCTGGAGGACGGGCCGACGGAGATCACCGAGGCCGTCGCGAAGCACCTGTACAAGCTGATGGCGTACAAGGACGAGTACGAGGTCGCGCGGCTCTCGCTCGACCCGGCGTTCACCTCGGGCCTGGAAGAGCAGTTCGGCGAAGGCACGAAGTACGCCTACCGGCTGCACCCGCCGGTGCTGCGGGCGCTCGGGATGAAGCGCAAGATCAGCCTGGGCCGGTGGTTCCGCCCGGCGTTCCGGGTGCTGCACGCGTTGCGCCGGCTGCGCGGCACGCGGCTCGACCCGTTCGGCCGCGCCGAAGTGCGGCGGGTGGAGCGCGAGCTGATCGAGGACTACCGCGGCACGGTGCTCAAGGCCTTCTCGGCGGCCGACGTCGACCGCGCCCGGGTCCTCGCCCTGGCCGAGCTGCCCGACCTGGTCCGCGGCTACGAGGACGTCAAGCTCGCCAACGTGGCCCGGTACCGCGAGAAGCAGGCCGAGGTCCTCACGCCCGCAAGTAGCTGAGCATCGCCTGGGCACCGTCGGGGACGCGCAGCTTCGCGCTGACGTCCCCGGCGTGCCTTCGGGCGGCCGCGGTGCCGATGCCGAGCAGCCGCCCGATCGTCGGCACCGAGTGGCCTTCGGCCAGCAGCGCGACGACCTCGCGTTCACGCGCGGTGAGGGTGCCGACGGGGTCACCGGGCCGTGGCCGGGACAGCTGGACGGCGACGACGTCCCGATCCAGGACGGTCCCGCCGGCGGCGACGCGCTTGAGGGCGTCGAGGAACTCGTCGGGCTTGCCGACGCGCTCCTTGAGCAGGTAGCCCGCGCCGCTGCCCCCGGCGGCCAGGAGGTCGCCCGCGTAGCCGTCTTCGACGAACGCCGAGAGCGCGAGGATCGCCAGCCCCGGCATGAGCCGGCGCGCTTCGAGGGCGGCCCGCAGCCCTTCGTCGGTGAACGTCGGCGGCATCCGGACGTCGACGACGGCCAGGTCCGGCGCTTCGGCCGCGACGGCGGCCAGGAGGTCGCCGGGGTGGTCGACGGCCGCGGCGACGTCGAAGCCCTCGCTGCGCAGGAGCAGCACGAGCCCCTCCCGCAGCAGGGCGTCTTCTTCCGCGATGACAATGCGCACTGGTGCTGCCTCCTCGCCTCCACGTCCTCTCCCTGCCTGGATGCACGGATCGGGAGGCGGGTCCGGTTCAGCGGATGCCGGTGGTCCGGAACCGGGCGCGGTAGTCGCTGGGAGTTATGCCGAGGCCGCGGGCGAAGGCTCGTCGGAGCGTCTCGGCGGAGCCGAAGCCCGACCGCCGCGCCACGACGCGAATCCAGCTCAACCGACGCCAGTCGTCCGGAACCGGGCACGGTAATCGCTCGGCGTCACACCGAGCCCGCGCGCGAAAGCCCGCCGGAGCGTCTCGGCGGACCCGAAACCCGACCGCCGCGCCACGACGCGAATCCAGCTCAACCGACGCCAGTCGTCCGAAACCGGGCACGGTAATCGCTCGGCGTCACACCGAGCCCGCGCGCGAAAGCCCGCCGCAACGTCTCGGCGGACCCGAAACCCGACCGCCGCGCCACGACGCGAATCCAGCTCAACCGACGCCAGTCGTCCGAAACCGGGCACGGTAATCGCTCGGCGTCACACCGAGCCCGCGCGCGAAAGCCCGCCGCAACGTCTCGGCGGACCCGAAACCCGACCGCCGCGCCACGACGCGAATCCAGCTCAACCGACGCCAGTCGTCCGAAACCGGGCACGGTAATCGCTCGGCGTCACACCGAGCCCACGCGCGAAAGCCCGCCGGAGCGTCTCGGCGGACCCGAAGCCCGACCGCCGCGCCACGACGTCGAGGGGTTCGGTCGTCGTCTCCAGCTGCTGCTGGGCGAACTCCAGGCGCACCCGCTCGACGAACCGCGCCGGGGTGAGGCCGAGCTCCTCGCGGAACAGGCGCGTCAGGTGCCGCGTGCTGACCCCGGCGCGGGCGGCCAGGTCGTCGAGGGTGTGCGGCGCCGACGGGTCGGCCGCGACGGCGTCGAGCACGGCCCGCAGCGCCTCCGTGCGCGGGCGGCCCGTCTCCAGCCGGACGCTGAACTGCGACTGCCCGCCCGGGCGCTGCAGGAAGACGACCAGGTGCTTGGCCACCAGCCGGGCCACCTCGGCGCCGAGGTCCGCCTCGACCAGCGCGAGCGCCAGGTCGATGCCGGAGGTGACGCCGGCCGAGGTGATCACCGGGCCGTCCCGGACGAAGATCGCGTCGGCGTCCACCCGCACGAGCGGGAAGCGGCGGGCGAGCTGGTCGGTGAGGTCCCAGTGCGTGGTGGCGCGGCGGCCGTCGAGGACGCCGGCGGCGGCGAGGGCGAACGCGCCCGCGCACACCGACGCCGTCCGGTCCGCGCCGTCGGCCAGCCGGCGGATCTGCGCGACGAGCTCGGTGTCGGCGATCGTGCGGACCCACTCGGGCCCGCCGGGCACCAGCACGGTCGCGCCGCGCGGGTCCGCCGCGGCGAGGTCGAGGTCCGCGCCCAGGCGGGTCCCCGTGTTGGCGCGGACGTCGGCGCCGCCGGGCGAAGCCGTCTTCAGCTCGTAGCGCCCGCCGTGCTCGTTGGCCTCGGCGAAGACTTCCAGGGGCCCGGAGACGTCCAAGAGTCGGACGCCGTCGTAGAGCACGACCAGAACAGGACGGCGGCGCACGTCAGCTTTGGCCGGACCAGCCGCTCAGCCGGGTCAGCAGGCGCTCCAGCACCTCCGGGTCCGCCGCCACCGGGGCGCCGGAGACGGGCTCGTCGACCAGGGTCCGGCGGTCTTGCCGCCGCGGCAGGCGCACCTGCTTGGCGTTCATCCCGCCGGGCAGCTCGAGCTCGCACCAGGTGGTGCGGGCCCCGCCCACGCCGGGCGTGACGCCGACGCGCTCGCCGGGGCCGGCGACCTTCGGCTCGGGCAGCCCGGGCACGTCGTCGTCGACCTCGACGCACAGCACGTCGGCGCGCAGCCGCAGCCGCAACGTGACGAACGCGGGTGACCGCGGGTCGCCGGCGTCGATCACGGTCTCGACGAGCCGTCTCGCGGTCGCGGTCGCGTGCTCCAGCATCGGCAGCAGGGACCAGTCGGTGAGAATCAGGCGGACGAACAGTTCCGTGACCGGCAACGCGCTGGGTTGCGCGACCAGCCGGATATCGTCCATCTGGGAGGTGTGCGCGCTCAAACCTGACCTTCCTCGCCCAGGTCGACTGTCCGGGTCCCGGCATCTTGCCACCCGGCCTCCGGCGGGACGGTACCGGCCGGGGTCGGGTGGTGACGCTGGGGGTCCAGGAGGTCGTCGCCGAAGGCGGGGAATCGCGCGCCGAACGGTCGCACCGGCCCCCGCAGCGCCGGCCGCCGCCCCCCTCAGACGCGGGCCGGGAGCCAGAGGTCGTCGATGATCTTCTCCGCCGTGGCCAGGCTGGCGTCGGCCAGCGGGATGAGCTCCGCCATCGCCGGGTTGACGTGCGCCAGCGTCAGTTCCGCCGTGATGAACCGCGGCTGGAGGCCGGTCAGCGAAACGCCGTGCGGGAGCCACTGCTCGGCGTGGTCCCAGCCCTCGCGGGGCGTGCCCTCGCCGTAGCCGCCGCCGCGGGAGGCCAGCACGATGAACTCGCGGCCGCCGAGCAGGCCGGTCTGCGTCTCGTGGTCGACCGAAAGCCCGGGTGCGATGAGGTGGTCGACCCACGTCTTGACGCTGCTCGGCGCGCCGAAGTTGTAGAGCGGCAGGCCCAGCAGCACCGTGTCGGCCGCCTTGATCTCGTCGACCAGTTCGCGGGTCCGCGCCCACGCCGCCGCCTGCTCGGGCGTGTGCTGCTCCGGCGGCACCATGCCGGCCAGCCCGCTCGCCGCGTCGATGTGGGGCAGCGGGTGCGCGCCCAGGTCGCGGTAGGTGACCGTGCCGTCCGGGTGCGCGGCGCGCCACGCGGCCGCGGCCCGCGCGGTGAGCGCGCGGCTCACCGAACGCTCGCCCTGGATGCTCGAATCGATGTGGAGGAGGTGCGCCATGTCGTTAGCCGCCCATAGATCGTTGGTGTTGGACAAACCATTAATAGCACATCGACTGTTGAGGTGCCCATATACTGGGCTCATGTCCTCGCTGCCGGTCGTCAACCAGCCGCCGCACCGGTGTGGTGCGCTGCTCGGCCAGCTGACGCGCCGGCTGCAGACGCGCAGCGAGTCGGTGCTCACCCCGCTCGGACTGCGGCCGCGGCACCTGATCGCCCTGACGGTCCTGCGCGACCTGGGCGGCAGCTCCCAGCAGGACCTGGCGAAGACCCTGGAGATGGACGGCACGAACGTCGTCGGGCTGCTCAACGACCTCGAAGCCGAGAACCTGATCGAGCGCCGCCGCTCCCCCGTCGACCGGCGCCGGCACGTCGTCGAGCTGACCGACGTCGGCATCAAGCTGCTGGTGCGGGCGGAGTTCGCGCTCGCCGCGGTCGAGGACGAGGTGTTCAGCGGGCTCAGCGACGAGCAGCGCGAGACCCTCTACGAGCTGCTGCAGCAGGCGACGCACAAGACGAACATCGAAGCCTGCCGGGAGGCGTTGCCGCCGACCTGCTGAGCGTCAGCCGCCGGCGATGTCGCGGGCCAGCTGCCGCGCTTCGGGCAGCGTGAACTTCCCGGTGATCTGCGTTTCCCCGCCAGTGATGGCGGACTGCACGGCCGGCGCGGTCAGCACGCGGCTCCGCAGCACCACCGCGACCTGCTTGCCGACGTTCTGCCCGGTCCACTCGGCCCAGGTCCGGGCCCCCTTGGCGGTGAAGCTGAGGTTGATGACCGAACTGCCGGTCTGCGGATCGAGGGTGGCGTCGACGCGGCTCACGTCCGCACCGCTGAGGAAGCCGGGCCCGAGGATGTACTTCGTGCCTTGCGCGCGGTCACAGCTGACCAGCGGCAACGCGGGGTCGTCGCGGCCGCCGAGGGGATCCGGCTTGCCCTGGGCGCAGTCGAACGCCTGGGCCGCAGCCTGCTGCACGGCCGGGTCGGTGCTCTGCCGGTCGCCGGCCGAGCCGGTCGCCGGCCCCGGCGGCAGTTCGGCGAGGACGGGCCGGAACCGCAGCTGAGTGCCGTCCTTGACGATGAACCCGGTGGGCGCGGCGTGCCCCGCGACCTCGGCCTGGCACCCGGTGGCGAGCACGGCGACGGCCGCGAGCAGGAGGATCCGCACGCCGCCCATTCTGGCGTGCGGGGCTATCCGGCCGCCAGGATCGCTTCCAGTCCCGAGGCCTGGGTGCGCCAGTCCGTCACGTTCGGCGTCGTCCCGGTCCAGCGCTGGCCGATCCGGTTCAGCGCGTCGCGGTCGTTCGCCCAGAGCGCGTCCGCCTGCTTCTGCGTGAACGCTCGGTAGGTCGCCGACCCCGTCGCCGTCGCGAGGTCGCCGAAGTAGCGCAGGAAGATGCCCTTGAACTGCTTCTGGTTGTCGTCGCAGGAACCCGTGCCGGTGTCGCAGGACTCGACGAGCACGCCACCGGACGTCAATCGGGCCATCGCCGCGTCCGCCAGCCGCTTCGCTGTGTCCAAATAGGACTGGACACCGGTGGCCCGCCACAGTTCCAGCAGCCCGCCGATGCCGAGGCCCTGGTTGTACGTCCAGACGGTCTGGCCGTTGTTCGCGCACGACGACGTCAGGCCGTCGTTCACCAGACCCGAGGAGTTGATCAGCCCGCTGCCGACGTACCAGTCGCCCGCGGTGCGCGCCCGCCGGCCCCACACCGTGTCGCCGGCGAGCCGGTTGTGCAGGGACGCGGTCAGCCGCAGGTACAACCCCGCCGTGACGGCGTTCTTGTACGTGCGCTCGCGGTTCCACCAGACCCCGCCGCCGCAGCTTCCGGTGTCCCAGAACCCGTGGACGTAGTTCGCGATCGTCGTCGCCTCGGTCAGGTAGCGGGCGTCGTGCGTGCGGTCGTAGACGGCGACCCAGGCGAGACCCCACCACGCGCTGTCGTCGATGGCGCGGCTGACGAAGTCGCCGTCGATCGCATCGGAACTCCTTGCGCCGGCGGGGAAAGCGGCGCGGTTGACGTCGAACGTGCGGGCCAGCGCGGTGTCGAAGCCGCCCGCGTCGGCCACCGCCGTCACCGCGACCGCCGAGTTCCACCAGCTCGACGGCCACCACGCGGTGTACGGCTCGTAGGACCACATCAGGGCGTCGAGCGCGCCGGCCGCGCGGGTCGTCGCCGGGCGCGCCCACGCCGTGCAGCTGCCTTGGGCGTGCGTGGCTTCGCGGCCGCACGCGCGTACCGCGCCGCCGTGGAGCCGGCCGCGGGGATCGCGTGTCGCGAACGCCGTGGTGTGCGTGGAAGCCGCGCCCGCGGCGACACTCGTGCGGCCCAGCGACGAGCCGTCCGGCCAGCTCGCGCCGGCGTCCCACGAGCGGTCGAGCCAGATCTCGTCCCCCGCGCCACCGGCTTCGAGGCTGGCCCACGCCATGCCCCGGCCGTCGAAGTGGAGCCGGATCGTGCGGCCGAACAGCGTCGTCGGCGCCACCGGCTGGCTGTCACCGGCACCGGGCGCGGTGCGGTCGCACGCGGTGTCGCAGACGTCCGGGTAGATCCACGCCGTGCAGCCGACTCCTTGCGCGTCGCCGCACGCCCGGACCCAGCCGCGGCGGTGGTGCGCCGGATCGGTGAGGTTGTACATGAGCGTGCGGGTGCCGGTCCACGTACCGGGGACGCTCGCCTTGCCCAGCAAGCCTTCCCAGGTCGCGCCCGCGTCCCAGGAGCGGTCGAGCCAGACGGCGTCGCCGGCGACGCCGTTGTCGATGCTCGCCCACGCCATGCCGTCGGGGTCGGAGGCGTGCAGGCGCAGCACGCGGCCGTTGATCACCTTGTCGGGCAGCGGAAAGCTCTCCCGCGCGGCCCGCGACGGGTCGAGCGTGTCGCACGACGTCACGCACACCGCCGTCGCCGCCTCGGCGGGGATCGGGGTCAGGGAACCGAACACGAGCAGCAGCACGAGCAATGTCCGCATCGACATCCCTCTCCACGCACCGGGGTTCGCTCCAGCATAGGAAGCCGGGAGCCGGTTGGTGAAGGTTTCCGCCCGGTTCTGGCTCGTTCCGGACAACGGTTCGCCACGGGAAAATGAGTGGTGCGCTCCCGCCGGACGGAGTTTGCTGGCCGCCGTGGCCGAACTCCGGGGGAACTGCGAGAACCGCTTCAGCAAGGTGCGTGAGGTCCTGGCGGCCTCACTCGACGCCGACGACGTCGGCGCGTCGGTGGCCGTCTTCGTGGACGGCGAGCCGGTGGTCGACCTGTGGGGCGGGTACGTCGACCCCGCCCGCACGGTGGCGTGGGACCGCGACACCATCACCACCGTCTGGTCCACCACCAAGACGATGACGGCGCTGTGCGCGCTGGTCCTCGCCGACCGCGGTGAGCTGGACCTCGACGCACCGGTCGCCGCGTACTGGCCCGAATTCGCCGTGGCGGGCAAGGAAACCACGCTCGTCCGGCACCTGCTCGGGCACACCGCGGGGCTGCCGGACTTCGCCGGCCCGATCACGGTCGAGGACCTCTTCGACTGGCCGGCCGTGACCGCACGGCTGGCCGCGCAAGCGCCCGCGTGGGAGCCCGGGACGGCGGGCGGGTACCACTCGGTCACCTTCGGGTTCCTGGTCGGCGAAGTCGTCCGCCGCGTCACCGGGCGCAGCCTCGGCACGTTCTTCGCCGAGGAGGTGGCCGGGCCGCTGGGCGCCGACTTCCACATCGGGCTGGCCGCCGAGCACGACCACCGCGTCGCGCCGCTGATCCCCGACCCCCGGGGCGACAAGCCGCCGGGCTTCCTGGTGGGGGTTTCGGACTCGTACTCCGAAGCCTGGCGGCGCGCGGAACTGCCGGCCGTCAACGGGTTCGGCAACGCCCGCTCGGTCGCCGCGGTGCAGTCGGTCCTCGCGGGCCGCGGCGGGTTGTTGTCGGCGGCCGGGGCCGAGCGGGTCTTCGAAGAGCAGTTCCACGGCGAGGACCGCGTGCTCGGCGCGCGGATGCGCTACGGCCTGGGCTACCGGCTCGAGGGCCGGACGTGTTCGTGGGGCGGGTGGGGTGGCTCGGTGGTCCTCGTCGACGCCGAAAACCGCATGGTGGTGGCGTACGTGATGAACCAGGTCCTCTGGGACGGCGGCTACGACCGGGGGCTCGGCGTGGTCATGGCCGCCTACGACGGGATCACGGGTTAGGCGGGGGGAACAGGCGCGGCAGGAAGGCGAGCATCAGCGCCGACCACACCACGTGCGTCAGCAGCGGCGCCTGCACCCCGCCCGACCGGCCGCGCTGCAGGGTGAACAACGTTCCCATCACCGCCGAAGCCAGGACCAGCGCGGGGTTGCGCGTCGCCGTCGTCGACAGGACGTACAGCGCCGTCGCCTTCCCGGGCCCGAACGCGTCGTGCAGCGCGCCGCGGAAGAAGACCTCCTCCGCCGCCCCGGTCACCAGCGCGGTCGCCGCCACCGACGGCGTCGATCCGCGGTGGGCGTGGTCGAGCACACCCGCGATCGCGCGGCGCAGTGGCGGGATGCGGCGGGACACCAGCGCGCAGCCGTAGAAGACGCCGAACGCACCCGCCCCCGCCAGCACCGGCTGGACGACGTCCCGGCGGCCGCGGGGCACCCGCCCGGCGCCGGCGAACCAGGTCGCCGCGACCGACGCCGTGAGGACGTGGAACCGCCGCGAACCCGGCCGGCTGGCCAGGGACGCGCCCAGCAGCCCGGACCCCGTGGCCAGCACCCCGGCGAGACGCCCTTTTCTCACGCGGGCCGCCGGCTCTTCGCCCGCTCGCCGAGGGCCTGCAGCACGGCTTCGTCGTAGCCCATCGGCTCGAACTCGACGATCCGGCGAATGGCGTCGTCGCGGACGACCACCTCGTTCGTCATCGAGTCGATCAGCGCCCGGCCGGTCGTCACGTCGATGTCGGTGACCAGGGAAAGCCAGTACGAGGACAGTCGCGGCGAGAGCAGCGGCACCGGCACGATCACCAGCGGCCGCCCCTCGATCGCCGCGACCCGCTGCAGCATGTCGCGGTAGGCCAGGACTTCGGGGCCGCCGATCTCGAACGTCCGGCCCTCGGCCTCGGGGTGGTCGAGCACGCCGGCCAGGTAACGGACGACGTCGGCGATCGCGATCGGCTGGGTGCGCGTGCCGACCCAGCGCGGCGTGACCATCGCGGGCAGGTGCTCGACGAGCTGGCGGGTCAGCTCCCACGACGTCCCGCCGTGCCCGATGACGATCCCGGCGCGCAGCACGGTCACCGGCACCCCGGTCTCCCCCAGCAGCCGCTCGACCTCGCGGCGGCTGGCCAGGTGCTCCGAGAGCGCGTCGTCGTCGTCGCCGAGGCCGCCGAGGTAGACGATCCGGCCCACCCCCGCGTCCGCCGCCGCGCGGGCGAACGCGCGGGCGGCGTCGGCGTCCCGGCGCTTGAAGTCGCTGCTGTCGAGCGAGTGCACGAGGTAGTAGGCGGCTTCGGCACCCTTGAGCGCGTCACGCAGGGACCCGACGTCGGCGACGTCGCCGCGCACCGGCTCCCCGGCGCCGCGGTACTTCGCGGGGTGACGGGTCATCGCGAGGACGTCATGGCCCGCGTCTTCCAGCGCCGGGCACAACCGGCTGCCGACGAACCCCGAAGCCCCGGCCACCAGCACACGCATACCCGTGACGCTAGCCGGGACCGCTCCGGCCCGCAGATCATCCGCGGCGCGTCCGCCCGGCGAAGCAGACGGCGGCGACCACGCCCGCGCAGCCGACCAGCTGCACCACGCTCGGCGTCTCCCCCAGCAGGCCGATGCCCAGCAGCACCGCGCCGACCGGCTGCAGCAGCATGAGCGTCGAGCCGGTCGTGGCGCTCATCCGGGGCAGCGCGGCGGAGATGAGGATCCACCCGATCAGCTGGCCGACGACGGCGAGCACGACCAGCCAGCCGAACGTCGCCGCGCCCGGGCTCAGGTCGAGCGTGCCGCTCGGGACGCCGAGCACGACCGCGACGGCCCCGGCGGAGAGCGTCGCCAGCACCAGGGACTGCGCTTGCCCACCCTGGCCGCCGCTGAGCCGGATCAGGAAGAGGTAGACGGCGTACCCGGCGCCGGCGAGCATCGCGAACACGGCGCCGGTGACCGGGTCCGGGCCGAACGAGCCGCTCCCGGCGAACCCGCCGGCCAGCACTACGCCGCCGAGCAGCACGGGCACGGCGAAGAGGAACTGCTTCGCCGGCCGTTCCCGCAGGAACGCGAACGCCAGCAGCGGCACGATGATCACCTGGACGGCGAGCAGCACGGTCGCGATGCCGGCGCCGACCCGCGGGATCGCCTCGCCCCACAGCACGAAGTCCAGGCCGAGCCCGACGCCGGCCAGCAGCGGGAGGAGCACGCGGGGCGCCGGGCCCGTCCTGCGCCGTTCCCGCGCGGCGAGCGCGAGCAGCACCGGCAGCGCCAGCAGGCAGCGCCAGAACGCGCTGGTGCTGCCGCTGGCGTGCGAGACCTTGATGAAGACCGACGACAGCGAGATGCAGAAGCTGCCGAGCGCGGCGAGGAGGCGCGGGTCGAAGCGCTCGGTGAACGGCGTGGGGGTGGTCTTCGCGGGGCGCGGGGCGGTCGTGGTCACGGTTCCAGCGTGCGGGTCACGACTGTCAAGGACAAGCGAATGTTCGTGCGGGGAATTCGGTAGGATCACTACCGTGTTCGGACTCGAGCGGATGCGCGCGCTGCACGCCGTCGCCACCCAGGGCTCGGTCGCCGCGGCGGCCGCGTCCCTGCACGTCACGCCGTCGGGGGTGTCGCAGCAGCTGGCGAAGCTGGAACGGGAAGCGGGGCAGCCGCTGCTGGAGCCGCGCGGCCGCGGCGTGCGGCTGACGAAGGCGGGCCAGGTGCTGGCCGCGCACGCCGAACGGATCCTGGCGCAGGTAGCCGAGGCGAAGTCGGATCTGGAGCTGCTGCGCGAGGACGTCATCGGGCCGCTGCGGGTCGGCGCGATCCCGACGACGGTGCACGCGCTGCTCCCGCCCGCGCTGGCGACGCTCGCGGCGCAGCACCCGCGGCTGGCGGTGACACTGCACGAGGGCGAGGCCGAGCAGACGATGCCCCGCGTGCTGGCCGGCGACCTCGACGTCGCGGTGCTGGAGAGCTGGGAGGACCGCCCGACGGTGCTCCCACCGGCGACGACGCGGATCGCGCTGTTCTCCGACGTCGCGGACCTCGCCCTACCGGCCGGCCACCGGCTGGCGCACCGCAAGACGGTGGATCTGTCCGAAGTGGACGACCTGCCGTGGATCGGCTGGAGCCTGGGGTCCGGCTGCTACGACTGGCTGGTGCAGGTGCTGCGCAAGCAACGGCTGGAGCCGCGGATCAGCTGCACGGTCGGCGGTTACCCGACGCAGCTGGCCCTGGTGGCGGGCAACGTCGGCGCGGCGCTGGTCCCGCGTCTCGCCCGCGAGCAGTCGCCGGAAGGGGTCCGCATCCTGGCGACCCGCCCGGCGCTGACGCGCACGATCTACGCGATCTGCCGGGCGGGCGAAGAGGACCGCGGCGCGGTGCGCGCGTGCCTGGACGCGCTCAAAGCGGCTTCCGCGCGCTTCGAGAACGTGGGCCGGCCGGTCGGCTGAGCCGGTCCACCATCTCCGTGACCAGCTCGCCCGGCCGCCGGTGGTGGACCAGGCAGATGTCCCGCGCCGGCCGCGCGTCGGTGACGTCGCGAACCTCGACCCGTGTCGTTCCCGCCCGCTCGAGCACGCTCTCCGGCACGAACGCGACCCCCAGGCCGGCCTCGACCAGCGCCAGGATCACCTGGTAGTCCCGGGTTTCGTAGGTCACGCCGAGCGTGACGCCGGCCGCGTCGGCGAGCTGGTCGAGGCAGGCCCGGTTGGGCACGCCGGGGCTGCCCGAAATCCAGTCTTCGCCGGTCAGCGACCCCAGCGTGAGCCGGCGGACACGGGCCTTCGGGTGGTCCGGGGGCAGGATCAGCCGGAACCGTTCCGCCCGCAGCAGCGACCGGGTCAGCCCGCGCGCCCCGGGCAGTGGCGCGCCCGGGTAGCGGTGGGTGATCAGCAGGTCCAGCTCGCGGGAGCGGACCAGGTCGTAGCCGTCGGGCGGCTCGAGGTCCAGCAGCCGCAGCGCGACGGCCGGGTGCGCCCGGCGGAACTCCGCGAGCACCGAAGGAACGAGCGCGGTGCCGGCGCTCGCGAACGTGCCGACCGCGAGCCGCGCCGGCTCCGCGCGGAGCACGGCTTCCGCGCCGCGCAGCTCCCCGGCGATCGTCTCGGCGTGGACCAGCAGCGCTTCCCCCACCGGCGTGAGCGTGACGCCGCGCGCGTGGCGGTGCAGCACGGACGCGCCGACGTCCCGTTCGAGCTTCGCCAGCTGCTGCGAGACGGCGGACGGCGTGAAGGACAGCTTCTGGGCCGCCGCGGCGATCGAGCCCGCACGGGCGACTTCGGCGAGCAGGGCGAGGCGGCGGGCATCGAGCACGGGGACCTCCAGCCATAAGCGTCGCTAACGCCAGCCTAGAAGACCTCGCTGGTGCTTACGACCGTCCACGCGCATGCTGGGGACGTGATCAGCACTTCGGATGTCGAGCAGGCCGCCGCGCGGATCGAGGGCCGGGTCCGCCGGACGCCGGTGTTCGCCTGCGACGACGTGTGGTTCAAGCTCGAGCAGCTGCAGCACACCGGCTCGTTCAAGGCGCGGGGCGCGTTCAACCGGATCATCGCCGCCGGTTCGCTTTCGGCGGCCGGCGTGGTGGCCGCGTCGGGCGGCAACGCCGGGCTCGCCGTCGCGTACGCGGCCCGTGAGTTCGGCGTGACCGCGCGGGTCTACGTCCCGGCGAACGCGCCGGCGGTCAAGGTGGCGAAGCTGCGGCAGCTGGGGGCGGCGGTCGAGCTGGTCGGCGAGAAGTACGCGGACGCCTACGACGCGGCGGTGAAGGACGCGGCGGACCGCGGCGCGCTCTTCTGCCACGCCTACGACCAGCCGGAGATCTGCGCCGGCCAGGGCACGGCCGGCCTCGAGCTGCTGGAGCAGACGGGCGGCGTCGACACGATCCTGGTCGCGGTCGGCGGCGGCGGGCTGCTGGCCGGCGTCGCGGCCGCGGTCGAAGGCCGGGCAAGGGTCATCGGCGTCGAACCGCGCACGGCGCCGACGTTGCACGCGGCCCTGGCGGCGGGCGAGCCGGTCGCGGTCGAGGTGTCCGGTGTCGCCGCGGACTCCCTGGGCGCTTCCCGGCTCGGCGACATCGGGTTCGCGGTCGCCACCCGCACCGGGGTGTCCTCGGTGCTGGTGGACGACTCGGCGATCCTCGACGCGCGAGCGGCGCTCTGGGACCGCTACCGCCTGGCGGTCGAGCCGGGCGGGGCGACGGCGTTCGCGGCGCTGCTGGCCGGTGCCTACCGGCCGTCACCGGGTGAGCGCGTCGCGGTGCTGCTGTGCGGCGCGAACACCGACCCGGCGACGCTCACTTCCCCGACAACCGCGCCACCAGCGGCGCGAACTCCTCGATGAAGGCGCTGTTGACGCTGACGTAGGAGACGCCGAGTTCCTCGCGCCGCCGTTCGAGCTCGGCGGCCATGTCGTCGACGCTGCCGCGGAGCATGGTGAGCGAGTCGTGTTCGATGAGCGTCTCGGCGTCGACGCCGATGAAGCCCCGGATCCACGGCGGCACCTGCTCCCCGACGACGAAGATGTTGAGCGCGAGTTCGACGTCCCGCTCCCCGGCGGCGGCCCGGATCTCCCCGACGTACCCGGCCATCTCCTCGCGGGTGGTCAGCACGCCCCCGGCGAGGGTGACGATGTCGGCTTTCGCGCCGGCGAGCCGCCGCGCCTTGGGCCCACCGGCGGCGATCATGACGGGAGTGTGGACGTCGCCGTCGAGCCGCCGGACGTGGTCGATGGTCTCGGAGATCGAGTCCAGCCGGTCCTGGCCCGAGCCGTAGGGCAGGCCGAGCTCTTCGGCCTGCTGGCGCATGGTGGGCAGCCCGGTGCCGAGCCCGAGTTCGAACCGCCCACCGGTGACGACGCTCAGGCTGTGCGACTCCCAGGCGGCGGCCCGGGCGGTCCGCAGCGGGCTGGCGAGGACGAAGGACCCGACCCGCAGTTCGCTGGTGACGGCCGCGGCGGCCGCGAGCGCGGCGGTGGGCGTCGGGAGGTTGAGGTTGTCGGGGCAGAGGAGGGTGGAGTAGCCGAGTTCCTCGGCTCGCCGGGCGGTTCGGAGCCACTTCGCGCCACCCTCGGTCGCACCCGCGACCACGCCGAACCGGAACGGCTTCTTGTCCATCGGACCCACTCCCCAGGTTGGTTTGGTGGCTTCGATCAAACCACCGGGGTGTCTCGCGGTGCCACCACGAGACGCCCCGGACGGGAAGTGCAAACCTCAGCCGCGCTGGTACTCCTCCCAGGTGACCTTGGGAACCGAAGGACCGTCGTCGGCCCCGCGGCCGGCGAGGCCGTTCATGCCCAGGTAGTAGTCGCCGGTCTGGTGCTGGGCGCCCGACGACAGGTCCGGGTCGGAGATCGCCATCGCGTGGATGTGGTAGGCGAAACCCTGGGCCGGGGTGCGCAGCCAAGCGGCGAACCCGACCTTGCGCAACGCCTTCAGCAGGGTGGTCCGGCTCGCCGACGACAGGCTGGACACCGAGATGTCCATCGCGCCGCCGCCGTCGTGCGTGCCGGCGGACGCGTCGACGCCGCCGGGGTTGTACGAGCCCTGGGTCAAGCTGACCGACGACCCGAAGATCCCCTCGGCGGCCACGAGCATCGCCTTCGTGCGCGTGTTGAGCGTGACGCCGTGGTAGGTGACCCGGCTGCCCGCCGAAACCGGGCTCGTGACCGTGTACCGGCCCTCGCCCAGCTTCTCCAGCGACGTCTTGCCCGGCAGGCCGGAAGCGTCGATCCCGGTGTAGCCCAGCGACTTCTGGTACTGCGAGTACGCGGTGATCGTCGTGGTGCCGAAGTACCCGTCGACGTAGGTGCTCGCCAGCAGGCCCTTGGCCTGCAACGCCTGCTCGACGAGCAGGACGCTGTCGTGCGCGCCCGGCGTCTGGGTGTCGTCGGCCCGGCGCGGGTCGATCTGGGCCGCCTTCAGCACGGCCTCCATGTTCGCCGTGGGCAGCGCCGTCGTGGCCACCGGCTCGGCCTGAGCCGGTGCGGCCACGGCGAACGCCGCTGCGGTGAGTGCCGTCAGCACGGCGGCCTTCGTGAACATCCCTGTCCTCCACTGGTCGGAATCGCCTACGGCCACGAGGATCACGCCACCGGATACAAGGGACGTACAAAAGCGGCATTCACCCCGCCGTCACGACGTGTAATCCCAGCCACAGCCGATCAGGGAACCACTGGTCCAGCCGTGTTTCTCGTCGTCACCCAGAGTTGCGGAGAGCCAGCCCTGGACGTCGCCGTGTTCCTTTCGTAACCTGTTCGAGATCTCGCGGCCCCCGGTCGTCGACGAGACGGCGACGCGAGATCGCCGCCGATACCCCCTGCGGGTACCGGACCCCATCGCGTGCTCTTCCTGTTGCGGTCGAGCGCGCGCCGGACCCGGGCGAGGCCCCCGACTCGCCGCCGGTGCCCGACGGCGGCCGATCAGCAAAGGAGACCCGCGCGAGAATGCGTTCGCATCCCGTCAAGCGCGTGGTGTCAGGTGCCCTCGCGGCGGCTTCGGTGATCACTGTCGTCACCATGGCCCAGCCGCCGGCCACCGCCGCCCCCATCCCCGTCCTCCAGGCCCCGCCCACCGGGTCCGACGCCCTGGCGAAGTACCGCGACCTCTCGGCCCAGGCCGAGAAGCTCAACGAAGACCTGCTCAAGGCGAAGGACGACCTGGCCGCCAAGCAGGGCGAGCTCGACAAGGCCACCGCCGACGTCACCGCGGCCAAGGACGCCGGTGCCCAGGCGATCGACGCGAAGCAGAAGTACCAGACGCAGGTCGACAAGTTCGCCGGCGCGTCGTTCACCAGCGGCGTCCAGATGAACAAGCTGTCGGCGCTGCTGGCCGGCACGTCGACGCAGGACTTCCTGGACCGCTCGGCGGCCCTCGAGGTCATCGCGACCGACAAGAACGCCGCGATGGGCAACCTCAGCGGCGCGGCCGCGAAGGCCACCGAAGCGGAGAAGGCGGCGACGGACGCGGCGAAGCGGGCGACGGACGCCCGGGACGCGGCGGCCAAGCTGGCCTCGGACATCGAAGGCAAGAAGAAGAACCTCCAGGCCCAGATCGACCAGATCGAGGCCCAGGGCAAGACCCTCAGCACCGCCGACAAGACCGCTCAGAAGGACACCGGCGGCAAGGCCCCGACCGTCAAGGCGGCCTCCGCGGCCGCGCAGAAGGCGGTCGACGCGGCGCTGAGCAAGCTCGGCAGCGCCTACGTCTACGGCGCCACCGGCCCGTCCACGTTCGACTGCTCGGGCCTGATGCAGTGGGCCTACAAGCAGGCCGGGATCTCGCTGCCCCGCACGTCGTCGGCGCAGGCGGGCTTCGGCACGTCGGTGCCGCGCGACCAGCTGCAGCCGGGCGACCTGGTCGCGTACTACTCCCCCGTGTCCCACATCGGGATGTACATCGGCGACGGCAAGATGGTGCACGCCCCGACCAGCGGCGACGTCGTCAAGATCTCGCCGCTGCTGAAGGAGTACGCGGGCGCGACGCGCCCCACCGCGTGAGCGGGTGCCCCGGTCCGCGAGGTGTAGAAATCGCGGAACGGGGCATCTTCCGCGCATGGTCGACAACTACGACGCCGCGACGGTCGAGGCCGTCGGCAAAGTCACCGAAGCGCTCGAGACGATCGAGCGGGCGCGCGGGCACCTCTATTCGTTCCACCAGCTGACCGGAAGCGCGGACCTGGCCCTCGGCGAAGCCGTCGAGAAGCTCGAAAAGGCCGGCCACGCGGACTGGGCGCGGCGGATCAACGAAGAACTGATCGGGCTCAACGTGCTACCCGATCGGTGGACGTTCCAGATCGTCGAGGAATACGACGACGGCTACTACAAGGCGTGCCGCGACCTCGAGCGGTCACTGCTCGAGTCGTTGACCGACGGCCGCCGTCACCTGCACGAACAGCAGATGAAGGACGACCGCCGGACGCACGGCAGGCCGGGCCACGAAGCGGGCGCGCCGTCGACCCCGCCGGCCGGCTCGTGACCGGCGGTTGTCGGACCCCTGCGCTAGAGTCGGAGCCAGGCGAACAGATGTTCGATTGGAGGATGTCGTGACCGATCAGGTGGAACCGAACCCGGAGAAGGACCCGAGCGACTGGACGACCGGCGACGAGCCGATGACCGGGCCGCAGAAGTCGTACCTGCAGACGTTGGCGCAGGAGGCCGGGGAGGACGTGCCGGAGGGGTTGACGAAGGCCCAGGCTTCCGCGCGGATCGACGAGCTGCAGCAGGCCACCGGGCGGGGCAGCTGACGAGCGTTCTGTGCCCGGCGCCACGGAGTGCCGGCTTCCGGTTCGGGTAATCGCTTGTTCGATACCCGAGTCCTCGAAGGAGGCATTCCGTGTACTTGACCGTGCTGCTCGCGGCGTCGGCCGGGCTGCTCGTGCTCGGCGCGACCGCTCTTCGCGAACTGCGGAAGCCCTATCCGCTCACGGCGAAGCGCACGTTCGTCGCGGCCTGGGTCGCCGGTGCCGGCGGGCTGGCCTGGTGGGCCGCTTCGCCGGGCGCCGGGCCGCTCGTGGTTCTCGTGGCAGGGCTGGGTTTTCTGGTCGCCACGCTGAATCGCGGGCCCGAACGGCCGTCCTACCCGCGGGCCACCCCCTACCAGCCACCTCAGTGACGTGATGGGCGGAGATGTCATACCCCAACGAACAACCCGAGATCGCGCGGCCCGCCACCCTGGATCCCGGCCGGGCGGACGACAACCTCTACGAGCCCGGTGAAGGCGATCCGCCGGACAGCGCCGATCAAGCCGACGGTGTCGGCCAGAAGGTGATCGGCGAGCTCCGGGAACGCCGGAACGACTGACCTCAGGCCGCCGCGGGCAGGGCGGCACCCGTCACGCGGAGGAGGAACTCCGCGTTGGAGCCCGTCTTGCGGAGCTGGTCGAGCAGCTGCTCGATCGCGTGCGGGCCCTGCAGCGCGCGGCGCACTTCGCGCATCGCGGCCAGTTCGCCCGCGGTGACCAGGAGTTCCTCGCGGCGCGTGCCGGAACCCGGGATGTCGACCGCCGGGAAGACGCGGCGCTCGGCCGCCTTGCGGTCCAGTTTCAGCTCCGCGTTGCCCGTGCTCTTCAGCTCCTCGAAGAAGACCGTGTCGGCCAGCGAACCGGTCTCCACCAGTGCCGACGCGACGATCGTGAGCGAGCCGCCACCTTCGAGGTTGCGGGCCGCGCCGAGGATGCGCTTCATCGGCTGCAACGCGGCCGCGTCGACGCCGCCGGACAGCGTGCGTCCCGACGGGCGGGCCGAAAGGTTGTAGGCGCGGCCGAGACGGGTGAGCGAGTCGAGGAGCAGTACGACGTCTTCGCCGCGCTCCACCAGGCGTTTCGCCCGCTCGACGGCAAGCTCGGCGACCGCGACGTGTTCGGCGGGCGGCCGGTCGAACGTGGACGCGATCACCTCGCCGCGCACGGTCCGGCTCAGCTCGGTGACCTCCTCCGGCCGTTCGTCGGCGAGCAGCACCATGAGCCGGCATTCCGGGTGGTTGACCGCGATGCCGTGACCGATCTCACGCAGCACGGTCGTCTTCCCGGCCTTCGGCGGCGAAACGACCAGCGCACGCTGGCCTTTGCCGAGGGGTGTGACGAGGTCGATGACGCGCGGCAGCAGGCGCGCCGGGGTGGTTTCGAGCAGCAGGCGCTCGTCCGGGTGCACCGGGACCAGGTCGGCGAAGTGCGGACGCGGTCGCGCCGGGTCGGCGCCGTTGACGCTGGTGATTTCTTCGGCGGTGCCGGTGATTTCGTCGCCCGGGCGCAGCTTGTGCTTGCGGACGACGGAAAGCGGCAGCGCGACATCGTCCGGCGCCGGCCGGTAGCCGGTGCGGACGAACGGGGTTTTCCCTGACGTGTCAAGGATTCCGTGAAAGGACATGGGTGTCTCCTGATGAGGTGGCCGGCCCGCGCGAACGGCAGGGCCGGGGTACGAGGAAGAAGGCCGATGAGCCTGGATCCGAGAGCTTCCTCCGGGCGGCCGAGGGGCCGGCATCCGCGAGGAGCACTTTTACGTTAGCGCGACATCACGCAAAGCACAACGGGTAAGACGTCGTCGCGGTGGGTAGGTCTGAAGGGAGCCCGAGAAACGGGGGAACCCGCGGCTGACGATGGGAGCGGATCGTGTATCGACATACCCCGGAACCTGGCGTCGATACGGGCGAGAGCGCCGACGCCGACCAAACGAGGACCACGCCCCCGGCGCGCAGGAGTGCCGGCGCCGTGGTCACCTCGACGTTCGAAGAGCTGGCGCCCGCGCTGCCGAACGAGATGGCAGGGTTGCGCCGCAAGCTGACCCACTGGCTGGGCGAGCTGCCGCTCGACCCGGACAGCACGCACGACATCACGCTGGCGACGTACGAGGCGCTGGCGAACGTGGCGGCCCACGCCTACCCGGACGGCAACGGCTGGGCCCGCCTCCAGGCGGCCCGCACGGGCGACGCGGTCACGGTGACCGTGACGGACACCGGCTGCGGAATCCCGGCAACGCGCCCCCGCCAGGCGGGGTTGCGCACCTCGGGTGGCCGGGGCCTGGTGCTGATCGACAAGGTGACGGACCAGTCCGAGGTCGAATCAGGTGCCGACGGGACGACGGTCCACATGACTTGGCGCCCGGCGGCGTTGAGGGACGAGAACCCGGCCTGAGATACGGCCGGGCGGATCGTGCGCGATCGCGGAAAAACTGGGCCACGCAAGGCCAAAGGTGCGGATGTTCGCGCGGAGAACTTGTGCGCGGTGCGAAAGACACCGGCTGCGCGAGCCGCCGAGCGCTGAAGCACAAGGCGCTCGGCGGCCCCTGGAGTGTCCTACCTCACAACCCACTCAAGCGACTTCGGCCAACCGCACCATCCGCCCCCGCGGGTAGGAAACCAGTTCCCGCTCCTCGTCCGTCGTGAAGATCTCGACGGAATCCCCCAGCAGCTCCGCCGAGGTCACCTGCAGCTGCCACGCGGGCAGGCCCGGCGCCGGCTCGTGCCAGAACCACTGGCCCTTCGTGAGCTGGTCCGCCGGGACCGTCGCGTCGTCCGTGTTCATGCCCATGAGGCTAGCCGTCACCACCGACAGTTTTCGCACTGCCTCAACCGTGGGCCGCGTTGATCGTGATCGTCAGCACCTGCGGGTCACCCGCGAAGACCGCTCCGCTGAAGTCCGGGCCGGGGCTCACGTCGTCGTACGGGAACGCGTATCCCCGGTTGTCCGGCAGTTTCGAATGGACGATCCGCGCGTAGTGGTTCGTCGCGTCGCCGCCGTAGAACCGGGCCGGGTCCTCGTCCGTCGGCTGGTTCGGGTTGTCCAGCAACGTCGTGCGGTTCAACGCCGCCGCCAGGCGCGGGACGATCGCCTTGCGCGCGTCGCTCGCGCCCGCCGCCAAGGCGAACGGGCCGCTGTCGCAGCTCCACACGTCGGCCGTCGACGGCTTGGCGAACGACTCCGCGCCGAACACCAGCCGGTCGCCCGAAACGCGGCCGGTGAACTTGCCCAGGCCCGGGTTCTGCGAGTCGACGACCAGGTCCGTGCCCGCGTACTTCTGCCACACCTGGTCGATGTAGCCGTCGAGGTAGCCGCCGAACTGCGCCGCGTGGTGGTGCGGGGACAGCACCCGCAGGTTCCCGCCGCCGCCCGTCTGCACCAGGTTCGCCCACTCACCGCCCAAAGAGGAGAGTGCCGACGCGATCTGGTCGAGTGCGCCCGCCGGGAGCCCGTTGACCGTCGACGTGCCGGAGCCCGACGTCAGCGACAGGCCCATCGGGATGCCCACGAAGTCGACGTAGCTGATGTTCGCGAACAGCTGCGTGTCGTTGAACGTGAACTCGCTGAACGACCAGTTCTTGCCGTAGTTCGCGTCGCCGGAGTTCAAGAAGCTCGGGTGCACCAGGTTGGGCCCGGGGTCCAGGAAGAAGTCCAGCTTCGCGTCCGTGACGACGTAGATGCGCGCGCCACCCATCTTGGGCACCTGGACCTGCGCTCCCGACGCGATCGGGATGGCGCAGTCCTCCGGCAACGGGGTCGTCGGGGCCGACGGCGACGCCGGGTAGTACGGCGTTCCGTCGGCGCGCAGCAGCACGAGCCGGCCGTCCGGGGTCGTGCCGGTCACGTAGGCGTACACGGTTCCGGAGCCGGAGTTGTTCACCAGCTCGAGGCCGAACGTGTCCGGCGTCGCGGCGGACGCGGCCCGCGCGAGGGGTACCGCCGTGGCGAGCGTCGCGGCCGTGAGGCCGAGGAACGAGCGACGGGAGATCATGGTGTCCTCCACGGTGAGGGGACGGCGGAGTCCATAATGGACTTCCGAGGGCGGTTCGCGGGATTCGTTGTGGACGCCAACAAACTATGACCAGGATTTCGTTACCTGGCAACCCTTCGAAAGAAGGTCCAGACCACCGCCACACCCGGCCCGCGCACTGCCCAGTGACGGCGAATTCCAAACGGGACTCACCCGGGACTGCCCCCGGGTACCGCGTGCCGGGTACTTCCGGGCACATCCCTTGACGCGGCCGCGGACCGGCGGCGAGAGTGGACGGCCTCGCGGGTCGTGGACGACCGGATTCCCCCAAGGAAGCGAGAACCCATGCGCACCACCCAGCGGCTGGCCGCCCTCGTCGCCACGTTGTCCTTCGCCCTCACCGCCGCCCCGGCCCACGCCGAAGCCGGCTGGACCACGGTCTTCCAGGACGACTTCGACGGCGCCGCCGGCACCGGCCTGAACGCCCAGGACTGGCTCTACGACACCGGAACCGGCTACCCCGGCGGCGCGGCGAACTGGGGCACCGGCGAGCTCGAAACCGCCACGAACTCGACGGACAACGTCTATCACGACGGCCAGGGTCACCTGGCGATCAAGCCCCAGCGCGACGGATCCGGCCAGTGGACGTCCGGCCGGATCGAAACGCAGCGCACCGACTTCGCCGCTCCGGCGGGCGGTCAGCTGGAGATCAGCGCGACGCTCAAGCAGCCGTCCCCCGAGCACGGGCTCGGCTACTGGCCGGCGTTCTGGGCGATGGGCGCCGACGCCCGCCCGGTCGGCGCGACGAACTGGCCGAGCATCGGCGAGCTGGACATCATGGAAGACGTCAACGCGCTGAGCAAGCACTCCACCACCTTCCACTGTGGACAGTGGCAGGGCGAGTGCCACGACCCGGACGGCATCACCAGCGACCTGCAGGACTGCGCCGGCTGCCAGGACGGCTACCACAGCTACTCGGTGATCGTCGACCGGCGCGACACCGCGGCCGAGGAACTGCGCTTCTACCTCGACGGCAACCAGACGTTCTCGGTCAAGCAGAACCAGGTCTCGGACGCGACCTGGAAGGCCGCCGTCGACCACGGCTTCTTCGTCATCTTCGACGTCGCGATCGGCGGCTCCTACCCGAACAAGGTCTGCGGCTGCACCTCCCCCGGTGCGGACATCACGCCCGGCGCCGAAATGAGCGTCGACTCGCTCTCGGTGAAGGTCAGCGACGGCTGAACCCGTAGGCTGGCGCCATGAAGCACGCCGTCACCGCCTCCCCGATCGGACCGCTGACCCTGGTCGGCGACGGCGAGGCGCTGGCCGGGGTCTACTTCGACGGCCACCTCCGGACACCCCGCCTGACCGACCTCGGTCCCCGCGACGACGACGGCTTCGCGGCCGCGCAAACCCAGCTCGGCGAGTACTTCGCCGGCACGCGGCGCGAGTTCGACCTCGAGCTCGCGCCGCGTGGCTCGGCGTTCGAGAAGCAGGTCTGGGCGCTGCTGACGAAGATCCCGTACGGCGAAACCCGCACGTACGGGCAGCTGGCCGCCGAGCTGGGCGACCCCGGCGCCGCGCAGGCCGTCGGGAACGCCAACGGCTGGAACCCGATCAGCGTCATCGTGCCCTGCCACCGCGTGGTCGGCACCAGCGGCGGCCTGACCGGGTACGCCGGCGGCCTCACCCGCAAGCGGTTCCTCCTGAGCCTCGAGGAACCGCCCGCGGACGAGGTCGGCCGGTTGTTCTAGCCTGCCGAACAGCTCACGGACGGGTCCGTCAGGTTCCCGCCGTGCTGCACGGTGAACCCGATGACGTTCCCGCTGCCGTTGGGCCGCGCGGTCAGCACGTACCCGGTGCTGTCCCAGGTCCCGGTGTAGTTCCAGCTGCCGATGACCTTCTGCGGCGAGTGGAACGTGATCGTCAGGACCCAGTTGTTCGACCCCGTCACCGTGACCTGGCCGTTGAAGCCGACGTTCCACTCGGCCGTCTTGGCGTAGGTCCCGGTGCACCCGCCCGGCGGCGGCGTGGTCGGGGTGGTGGGGGTCGTCGGAGTCGTGGGCGTGGTGGTCGGAGTCGGGGTGGTCCCGCCGTTCAGCGCGTCGAGGACGGCGGTGTAGGCCGCCTTCTTCTGGCCGTTGCCGTCGAACAGCAGCGGCGTGGCCGACGCCCGCCACGAGTCCGTGTCGCGGATGCCCCACACCGTCATCCCGGTGCAGCGGGCGACCGCGAGGCACGCGTTCGTGACCGTGCGGTAGTTGTTCGCCTGCGCCGTGCCCGACCCTTCGATGTCCAGCTCGGTGATCTGCACGTCCACGCCGAGGTTCGCGAAGTTCTGCAGCGTGGTCTGATAGTTCGACGGCACCGGGCTGTTGGGGTTGAAGTGCGACTGGAAGCCGACGCAGTCGATCGGCACGCCGCGGGACTTGAAGTCCTGGACCATCCGGTAGACGGCCTGGGTCTTCGCCTGGCTCCAGTCGTCGGTGTTGTAGTCGTTGTAGCAGAGCTTCGCGCCCGGATCGGCGGCCCGCGCGGCGCGGAACGCCGCTTCGATCCAGTCGTTGCCGGTGCGCTGCAGGTTCGAATCGCGCCGCGCACCCGAGCTGCCGTCCGCGAAGGCCTCGTTGACGACGTCCCAGGCGTAGATCTTGCCCTGGTAGTGGCTCGCGACCTGGGTGACGTGGTTCAGCATCGCCGAGCGCAGCGCCGAGCCCTCCATGCTCTGCATCCAGCCGGGCTGCTGCGAGTACCAGGCCAGGGTGTGCCCGCGCATCCGGGCGCCCTGGCTCGCCGCCTGGGCGACGATCCGGTCGGCGCCCGAGTAGGAGAACTGGCCCTGCGAGGGCTCGGTCGCGTCCATCTTCATCTCGTTCTCCGGGGTGATCATGGAGAACTCACGGCTGAGGATGCCCGTGTAGACGCTGTCCGAGAGCCTGCTCGCCGAGACGGCGGTGCCGAAGTAGCGTCCGGTCCCGCTCGCCGCGCTGCCCAGCGTGGTGCCGCCGGACGGGCCCGGCGACGTCGGCGTGGTCGTGGTCGAACCGCTGTTCAGGCCCAGGAACGCGATCGCGTACGCCACCATCCCGTTCTGCGGCAGCGAGTGCCCGGCACCCTGGACGCTGATGCCCTCGACCGGCGCCTGCGCCCCAGTGCCGCCGTAGCGGGTGCGCGTCCAGCCGGACTGCGGGGCGTCGCTCGACGACGGCGTCTGGCTCACCCCGCGCAGGTTGGTCCACTGCTTGATCTCTTCCCCGAAGTTCGGGTAGCGCAGCGTGTCGTCGGCGGTGCCGTGCCACAGCTGCATCCGCGGGTACGGGCCGCTGCGCCCGCCGCTCATCTGCCGGGCCTGGTCGCCCCACTGCTGAGCGGTCTTGATGAGCTGACCGCCCGAGCACTGGCTGTTCCAGCTCGACCCGTCGGTCGTGGCGAAGCAGCCGGCGGGCACGCCCATGAACGCCGAGCCGGCCGCGAAGACGTCCGGGTATTCGGCGGCCAGGACGTTCGTCATCATCGCGCCGGAGGAGAACCCCGTGACGAACACCCGCGTGGGATCGACGTTGTAGTGCTGCTTGGCGTAGTCGACCATCGACAGGATGCCGACCGGGTCGCTGCCGCCGCCGCGCGTGAGCGCCTGCGGTGAGGAGACGTCGAAGCATTGCCCGCTGCGCGTGGCTTCCGGGAACACGATGACGTACCCGTACTGGTCGGCCGCCGTCACGTAGTCACGCGCGTAGCCGTTGAACACCGCCGAGGCCGAGCCGGTGCAGTAGTGGATGGCGACCAGCAGCGCCGGCTTGGCGGCGACGTGGTCCGGGACGTAGGCGTACATGTTCAGGTTGCTGGGGTTGGTGCCGAAGCCGGTCACGCGGGTCAGCGTGGCCGCCGACGCGGGCTGCGCCGTGACCACGAGGACGATCGCGGCGGCGATCGACAGCACCGCGGCGAGGAGGGCGGTGAAGAGTCTTCGCACTCGAGTCAATCCTTTCCGGGAGCAGGGCGCAGCTGCGACGATCGTTCGTTCGCCACCCGCGACCGGTCAACGATTTTCGGAAAGTTTCGGACCCGTTCGAACTGCCGGTAACGCCGACTGCTGAAAGGATCCGGACATGACCGAGCTCCTCCTGGGACCACTGCTGCGGCACGTCGACGCCACCTCGGCGACGATCTGGGTCGAAACGGACGGTCCGTGCGAAGTCCTTGTCGCGGAAGCGAAAGCGCGGACCTTCGAGGTTTCCGGGCACCACTACGCGCTGGTCGTGCTCGAAGGCCTGGAACCCGGGCGCAGCACGCCGTACGAGGTCCGGCTCGACGGCGAAGTCGTCTGGCCCGACCCCGGCAGCGACCTGCCGCCCAGCCGGATCCGCACGCTGACCCCGGGCGATCCGCGGTTCCGGCTCGTGTTCGGGTCGTGCCGCAAGCCGCGGGAGCAGGACGCGCTCGGCCCGGACGCGCTCGCCGCGTACGCCCACCGGATGGCCGGGCTCGACGAGGCCGAATGGCCGGAATCGCTGCTCCTGCTGGGGGACCAGGTCTACGCCGACGAAACCACCGACGCGACGCAGGAGTGGCTCGCCGGCCGGCGCGACCCGAAAGTGCCGCCCGGCACCGAGGTCGCCGACTTCGAGGAGTACTGCCACCTGTACTTCGAGGCGTGGTGCGAGCCGTCGGTGCGCTGGCTGCTGTCGACCGTGCCGACGTCGATGATCTTCGACGACCACGACGTCCGCGACGACTGGAACACCTCGCAGGCGTGGCGCGAGCAGATGGCCCGCGAGTCGTGGTGGCCGGAGCGGATCCGCGGCGCGCTCGTGTCGTACTGGGTCTACCAGCACCTGGGCAACCTCGGTCCGCGCGAGCTGGCCGAGGACGCGGTGTTCCAGCAGGTGCTCAAGTCCGGTGTGGACAACGCGGAGCTGCTGCGCGAGTTCGCCGACCGGGCCGACCGCGAGGCCGACGGCGCCAAGGGCACCCGGTGGTCCTACCGGCGCGACTTCGGCCCGGTCCGGCTGCTGGTCATCGACTCGCGCGCCGGGCGGATCCTCGGCGGCGGCGAGCGTTCGATGGTCGGCGACGAGGAGTTCCGCTGGATCGAGGAGCAGACCGACGGTGACTTCGGCCACCTGCTGATCGGCACGTCGCTGCCGTGGCTGATGCCGACCGCGCTGTCGGCCGCCCAGTCGGTCAACGAGCGGCTCTGCGCGCGGCCGGGGCTCGTCGGGCGGGTGTCCGAGTGGTTCCGGCAGCTCGCCGACCTCGAGCACTGGCCGGCGTTCCGCGAGTCGTTCGACCGGCTGACCCGGCTGATCGCCCGGGTGGCCGACGACGGCCCGGCGTCGGTGAACGTGCTCTCGGGCGACGTCCACCACGCGTACGTGGCGCGCGCCGACCTCCCGGGCGCGCCGGTGCACCAGCTGACCTGCTCGCCGGTGCACAACACCGTGCCCTGGTACATGAACCGGCTGTTCCGGGCCGGCTGGGCGCGCGGGCTGACCCGGCTGAGCGGGTGGCTGGCGCGCCGCGTCGGGGTCCCGCCGGCGCCGCTGACCTGGAGCTGCGTCTCGGGACCGCACTTCGGGAACGCCGTGATGACGTTCGACGTCGACGGCCGGGAAGCCACGGCCACGCTGCTGCGGGCCGACCACGACGAGGAGCCGATCCGGCTGGTCTGAGGGTGGGTGCGCCGCGGCCACCCAGGTGTGGCTGATCGGCGTTAGTGTCGAGTTCATGGCCAGGGAGAACACGCTCGGGGAGTTCCTCCGGGCCCGCCGCGAACAGGTGGGCCCCGAGGACCTCGGCCTGCCCGCGGGCGGGTCGCGGCGGGTGGCGGGCCTGCGCCGCGAAGAGGTCGCGGTGCTCGCCGGGGTCAGCACCGACTACTACGTCCGGCTCGAACAGGGGCGGGAGCGCAACCCGTCGCCGCAGGTCCTGGACGCGCTGGCGCACGGGCTGGCCCTCGACGAGGACGCCACCGCCCACCTGCACCGGCTGGCCCGGCCGGCCCCGAAACGCCGCCGCCCGCGGCGCCGGGAGCAGGTCAGCCCGAACCTCCTGCGCCTGATGGACGGCTGGCCGGACACGCCGGCGCTGGTGCTCGGCCGCTGCCTCGAGGTGCTCGCGCACAACGCGCTCGGCGAGGCGCTGTTCGCCGGGCACACCCACAGCGGTGACCTCGTCCGGCTGGTGTTCCTCGACCCGGACGCGCGCGGGTTCTACCCGGACTGGGAGCGCGTCGCGGTCAACACCGTCGGCGGCCTGCGGGTGGCCGCCGGGATCGACCCGGACGACCCGGGGCTCATCGAGACGGTCGGCGAGCTGTCGGTGAAGAGCGCGGACTTCCGCCGGCTGTGGGCCCGCCACGACATCCGGCAGAAGACGCACGAAACCAAGCGGTTCCACCACCCGCAGGTCGGCGAGCTGACGCTCAGCTACGAGGCGCTGACCGTGAACAGCGCGCCCGGCCAGCAGCTCGTCGTCTACCAGGCCGAGCCCGGCAGTTCTTCGGAAGCCGCGCTCGCCCTGCTCGGCAGCCTCGCCGCGAGCTGAAAAACACCCCTTCGCCGTCTCAGGAAGGACGGAGTACTTCGTCATGCCCGAAAACTGGTTCATCACCGGCTGTTCGACCGGCCTCGGCCGCGCCCTGGCCGAAGCCGTGCTCGGCCGCGGCCTGCGTGCCGTCGTCACGGCCCGCGACCCGGCGAGCGTCGCCGGCCTCGTCGCGGACCACGGCGACCGCGCGCTCGCCCTCCCGCTCGACGTCACCGACCACACGCAGGTCCTCGACGCGGTCAAGCGCGCCGAAAGCGCGTTCGGCCGGATCGACGTCCTGGTCAACAACGCCGGCTACGGCTACCTCGCCGCGCTCGAGGAAGGCGAGGACACCGAGGTCCGGAACCTGTTCGACGCCAACGTGTTCGGCCTCGCCGACGTCACCCGCGCAGTGCTGCCGGGCATGCGCGCCCGGCGGAGCGGGCACGTCGTGAACGTGTCGTCGCTCGGCGGGCTCGCCGCCTTCGGGGCCACCGGCTACTACCACGCGACGAAGTTCGCCGTGGAAGGGCTTTCCGAGTCCCTCGCCGCCGAAGTGGCACCGCTGGGCATCAAGGTGACGATCGTCGAGCCCGCCGCGTTCCGCACCAACTGGTCCGGGCCGTCGATGCGGCAGTCGGCGATCCGGATCGACGACTACGCCGAGACGGCCGGCGCTCGCCGCGCGGCGACCACCGCCACCTACGGCCACCAGCCCGGTGACCCGGTCCGCGCGGCCGAGGCGATCCTCGCCGCCGTCGACGCCGAGGAACCGCCGCTGCGGTTGCTGCTCGGCAAGGCCGCTTACGACATCGCCACCGCCCGGCTCGACACCCTGCGGGCCGGCTTCGACGCCTGGCGCGAGACCACCCTCGGCGCCGACTTCCCGGAAGGAACCAAGTGAGCAAGACCGTTCTCATCACCGGTGCCAGCAGCGGCATCGGCCGCGCCACCGCGCTGCGGCTGGCCCGCGAAGGCCACCACGTCGTGCTCGGTGCCCGCCGGGAAGACCGGCTGACCGCGCTGGCGAAGGAGATCCACGACACGGGCGGCACCGCCGACGTGCACCGCCTCGACGTCACCGACCGCGCGGACGTCACCGCGTTCGCCGACGCCGCCGTCGAAGCGCACGGCCGGCTCGACGTGTTCGTCGCCAACGCCGGCGTGATGCCGTTGTCGCGGCTGGACTCCCTCCACGTCGAGGAGTGGGACCGGATGATCGACGTCAACGTCCGCGGCCTGCTGCACGGCATCGCGGCCGCCCTGCCGCACTTCACGCGGCAGGGCGCCGGGCACTTCGTGACGATCGCCTCGACCGGCGCGCACGAGGTCGTGCCGACGGCCGCGGTCTACTGCGGCACGAAGTACGCCGCCCGCGCGATCACCGAAGGCCTGCGGCTGGAAGCCGGACCCGGCATCCGCGTCACGACGGTCTCGCCCGGTGTCGTCGAGTCCGAACTGGCCGACTCCATCACCGAACCCGGTGCGCGGGAAGCGATGCGCACCTACCGCGCGGTGACGCTGCCGCCGGACACCATCGCCGGCGCGATCTCGTACGCGATCGGGCAGCCCGAAGGCGTCGACGTCAACGAGGTCGTCGTGCGGCCCACCGCCCAGCGGTAGCTCAGCGTTCGAGCTCGGCGATCACCCGCGGGATCTCGGCAACCAGCTCGCGTGCCAGCAATCCGGTGCGGCCGGTGTCCGGGATCAGCCGCTGGCCCGCCACGGCGTGGACGTGCGTCGCCCAGCAGGCGGCCTGGGCGAGGTCCGCGCCGCGGGCGAGGAAGCCGCCGGTCAGGCCGGCCAGGACGTCGCCGCTGCCGGACGTCGCCAGCCCGATGTGGCCGCTGCCGTCGCGCCAGGTGCGGCCGTCCGGCTCGGCGACCACGCCGAAGAGCAGCACGACGGCGTCGTAGCGCTCCGCGATCCGGATCGCGGTCTCGAGGTCGTCGACGTCTTCCTCGGCGCAGTCGTCGAGGAACGCGGCCTCGGTCCGGTTCGGCGTCAGCACGAGCCGGCCGGACAGCGGCTCGGCCAGCTCCGGGGCCCGGCTCAGCGCGCCGAGCGCGAAGGCGTCGAGCACGACCCGGGCGTCCGGCGCGATGGCGGGTACCAAGCGCCGCAACAGGTCTTCGGTCTCTTCGGCGCCGGTGAGCCCCGGGCCGACCACGACCGTGCCGGCGCCGGGCAGCACGTCGGCGAGCCGGTCGACGGCGTCCCCGCCGATCGCCCCGGAGTCCGTTTCCGGCAGCCCGAACACCGACGACTCGGGCACCGACACGCCGAGTGCGCCCGCGTGCCGCTCGCTCACCGCGAGCTGGAGCGTGCCGGCCCCGGCACGCAAGGCGGCCGTCCCGGACAGCGCGGGTGCGCCCGGAACCGTCCGGGCGCCGCCGAGCACGAGCACGGTGCCGCGGTCGTCGGTGCCGATCCGCGTCTCCCGCAACAGGGCGGGGCTGATCGGCGCCGGGTCAGGAGAGCTGTTCGGCGGCATCGTCGTCCGCCGTGGGCGGGGTGTCGGTGGCGTGCAGGTGGCCGACTTCCTGGGCCAGCACCATGGTGAAGCCGCCGTCGCGGTCGCGTTCCCAGGCCGTGATCGATCCGTTCGGGACCTCGGTGGCGTTCGCCGCGCGCAGCAGGTCGGGCTCCGGCAGGCCTTCGAGGAGGTAGCGCAGGGCGAAGACAGTCATCTCGTGCGCGGCCAGCAGGACGCGCTTGCCGGCGTAGTCCTGGCTCAGCTCGCGCACCAGGGACCGCAGCCGCAGCACGACGTCCGCCCAGGACTCGCCGCCCGGCGGCCGGTAGTAGAACTTGCCCAGCCGCCGCTTGCGCCGCAGCTCGTCGGGCCAGCGTTCCTCTACGCCGTGCGAAGTCAGCAGGTCCAGGACGCCGAGCTCGCGGTCGCGCAGCCGTTCGTCGGGCACGACCGGGACGCCGTCCGGCGTGGCCAGCAGCGCGGTGTCCCAGGCCCGGCGGTAGGTCGAGGTGACCACGAGGTCCGGCGGGCGCTCGGCCAGGAACTCCCCCGCGGCCTTCGCCTGCTCGCGGCCCAGGTCGGTCAGCGGCACGTCGGCGTCGCGCTCGGCGATGTCGATCACATCGGCTCCCGCCGACTCCGCTTCTTCCCTGGCCACGTTCCCGGTGCTCTGGCCGTGGCGCAGCACGGCCACCCAGTCCAAGTCGACGCTCACGAGCGGGTGGTTACCCGCGGGGACCCGCCGTCGAAACCCGGGATGGTTAGGCGCGCAAAGGAGTTCCGGCTAGGGTCTTTCCATGTCCCGGAGTCTCGGCGCCCACGACCGGCTGCAGCAGCTGGAGAAGATCCTCGGCGTACCCGCCGAACACCTGGGGCTGGCCGAGTTGCTCGCCGAGACCCTGCAGCGCCTGTGTGAGGTCATGGAGGTCGACACCGCGACCGTGCTGCGGTACCAGCCCAGCGGCCGCCAGCTCGTGGCCTTCGCCGCGGCCGGCATCGAGGAAGAGGTCCACCAGGGCGTCCGGGTGCCGGTCGGCAGCGGGTTCGCCGGCCGGGTGGCGTTCGAACGGCGGCCCGTCGTCCTCGACCACGTCGACGAGACGACTGTCGTGAACTCCCTGCTGTGGGAACGCGGACTGCGCGCCATGCTCGGCGTGCCGATGAACGCCGGGCCCGAGCTCGTCGGGGTGCTGCACGTCGGGTCCGTCGCGCCGCGGACGTTCACCGAGGCCGAAGTCGCGACGATGCAGCTGCTCGCGGACCGCCTCGCGATGGCGATCCAGGTCGAAGCGCTCGAAGAGAACCGCAGCGCCACCATGGCGCTGCAGCGCAGCCTGCTGCCCAGCAGCCTGCCGGAGGTGCCCGGCCTGACCTTCGGCGCACGGTACGTGCCCGGTGCGGAAACCGGGCTCGGCGGTGACTGGTACGACCTGTTCGTGCTGCCCGGCGACCGGCTCGGCGTCGTGATGGGCGACGTCTCCGGCCACGGGCTGGAGGCCGCCGTCATCATGGGCCGGCTGCGCAGCGCCCTGCGCGCGTACGCCCTCGACTGCGAAAACCCCGACGAGGTGCTGGCCAAGCTCGACCGCAAGGCCAACCACTTCGAGCACGGCGCGATGGCCACGGTCGCCTACGGGATCGTCGAGCCGGGCCGCGAGACCATCGCCCTGTCGCTCGCCGGGCACCTGCCGCCCGCGCTGGCCCTGCCCGGCGAACCGGGCCGGCTGCTGGACGTGCCGCCGGATCCCCCGATCGGGCTGACCATCGGCGAGCCGCGGCGGCGGACGACCGTGCTCGACCTGCCGCCGGAGAGCGTGCTCGCCTTCTACACCGACGGCCTGGTCGAGCGGCGCGACCGGCCGGTGGACGCCGGGATGCGGCAGCTGGCGGAGGCCCTGCGCGCCGGTGACCCCGAACGGGTCTGCGCGCAGCTGATGGCCGCGATGATCGGCAACCAGGCGGCCCAGGACGACGTCGCCCTGCTGGCCATCCGCCGCCTGGCTGACCCGGCCGGTGGGTGACCCCGGCCGGGACGGACCTCAGGACGCGGTCAGCGCCGCCTCGCGGGTCGGGAACAGCGAAAGGCTGTCCTCGAGCCCGGTCAGCTGAATCGGGCGCAGGGTCGCCCGGCCGGACGCGACGATCCGGACCGCGGTGCCGGGACCGGCGTCGCGGTGGATGGTCAGCAACGCCGTCAGCCCGGGAGAGGCGAGGAACTCCACCCGGGTCAGGTCGACGACCAGCAGCGGCGGGGCCGCCGCCAGGGCCTCTTCCGCGGCCTGCACGAGGGCGGGCGCGGTGGTCGTGTCCACGTCCCCGGCCACCTCGACGACGACCGCGTCGCCCTGCTCCGTTCGGGCGATCCGGAACTCGCCGAATGGCACAGCGGTGGCCGAGCCCTCACTGTGGATGTGCTCCGTCATCGTGTTCTTCTCCTCGCCTTCGGCAGCGCCCCGGAACCTCCGGAGGGCGCGCGTGATCACGAAGGCTGTTTGCTCAACCGATGTCAATCATGCCCGTACCCGGCGGCCGCCGCCGTTTCAGCACCCCTTCCGCTTTCGGGGTGGGCGGGGACCAGGCAGGATGGGCGCCATGGCCGAAACGGACGCGACCGGGAACACCCTCGGGGACGCCGCGAGCTCAGCGGGCACGGTGGCGCTGGACCACCGCGAAGGCACCGCCGTGCTGCGCGTCGACGGCGCACTCGACCTCGCCCTGGCACCGAAGCTGCGGCAGCTCGCCGAGCGCGCCGCGCGCACGGAGCCCGCGGTGCTCGTCATCGACCTGACCGGCGTCACGTTCCTGGCGTCGGCGGGCATGGCCGAGCTCGTGCGGGCCCACCGCGGGCGGACGGTGCCGACGCCGCTGCGCGTGGTGGCCACCGGCCGGATCACGCTGCGTCCGCTGGAGCTGACCCGGCTGACCGACGAGCTGGCCATCTACCCGTCGCTGGCCGAGGCGCTGGCCGCCGGATGACCGCCCCGGAGTTCGACGAACTGCTCGACGCCGTGCGCCGGGCCTTCGTCGACGCCTCCGGCGCCGCGGTGCCCACCGAAGTCCGGCTCCTCGACCCGGAAGAAGCGAGGGTGGTGCTCGGCGACCGCGTCGCGGTGGCCGTGACCGACCCGGCGCTGCTGGCGGACCTGGTGCCCGGCCGCGCGATCACCGCGGCCGTCGCCATCGCCGGCGACGGCCGGGACGCGGTGGTCCACACCACCGCCGAGGTCGCCGGGGCACCGGCGGCCGTCGCCGCGGCGGTCGAAGCCGCCACCGCGCACCTGGCGGCCGCCCTGCGGCGGCTGCGCGGCGAAGCGGCGGTGCTCGACGCGCTGCACTCCACCGGCCGCGAGCTGACCGCGCAGCTGGACATCGACCGGATCGTGCAGGACGCCACCGACGCCGCCACGAAGGCGACCGGTGCCGAGTTCGGCGCGTTCTTCTACAACCTGGTGAACGAGCTCGGCGAGTCCTACACGCTGTACACGATTTCGGGCGTGCCGCGGGAGGCGTTCGAGCGGTTTCCCATGCCGCGCAACACCGACGTGTTCGCGCCGACCTTCGACGGCGCCGGCACCGTGCGCAGCCCCGACATCACGAAGGACCCGCGGTTCGGGCGGAACGCGCCGTACCACGGGATGCCGGAGGGGCACCTGCCGGTGTGCAGCTACCTGGCCGTCTCGGTGATCAGCCCGACCAGCGAAGAAGTGCTGGGCGGGTTCTTCTTCGGCCACTCCGCGCCGGACCGGTTCACCGCGCGGCACGAGTACCTCGCCGAGGGCATCGCCGCCTACTCGGCCATCGCGCTGGACAACGCCCGCCTGTACGAGCGCGAACGCACCATGGCCTCGGAGCTGTCCCGCAGCATGCTGCCGGTCGCGCCGCCGACGCCCGGCCTCGACGTCGTCACCCGGTACCTGCCCGCGGCGACCGGGAGCAAGGTGGGCGGCGACTGGTTCGACGTCATCGCGCTCCCGTCCGGCGCGACCGCGTTCGTCATCGGCGACGTCGTCGGCCACGGCGTCACGGCCGCGACGGTGATGGCCCAGGTCCGCACGGCGATCCGCTGCTACGCCCTGCTCGAACTGCCGCCGTCGGAGGTGCTGCGCAACGTCTCCGCGCTGACCGGCGGGCTGTTCGGCGAAAGCTTCGTGACGTGCTTCTACGCGGTCCACCGGCCCGCCGACGGCACGCTGACCTTCGCCAACGCCGGCCACCTGCCGGCGATCCTGGTCCGCCCGGACGGCGGGCCGGAGCAGATCGGCGAGGCGCTCGCGCAGCCACTCGGCGTCGGGGCGGAGTTCCCGCAGCGCAGCACCGGCTTCCCGCCCGGCGCGGATCTGGTGCTCTACACCGACGGGCTGGTCGAAAGCCGCACCCGCGACCTCACCCTCGGCGTGGAATGGCTGCTGGCCGGCATCCCCTCGCTGCTCGCCGCGGCCGATCTCGGCACGGCGTGGGACAAGCTCGTCGCCGAGCTGACCCTCGGCCGGCACGACGACGACATCGCACTGATCCACGTGCGCCACCGCGGAGAGGACCCAGCATGACGGACCCCCTCCCCCCGGGCGCGCCCGCGCCCCCGGCGTCGTTCCACCGGCGGATCGCCGCGGTGGCCGACCGGCTGCCGGAACTGCGCGAAGCCCTGGCGGACTGGCTGGGCACGCTCAGCCTCAGCGAAGAACGCCGCGAGGACGTCGTCCTGGCCGGTTACGAGGCGATGGCCAACTCGGCCGAGCACGCCTACCGCAACGGCGATCCGGGCCCGGTCGACGTCCGGGCCGAAGCGCTGAACGGGCGGCTGACGGTGACGGTCACCGACTACGGCGACTGGCGCCCGCCCGCCGCGACGAACGGGCTGCGCGGCCGCGGCCTGCTGCTCATCGACACCCTGGCCGACCAGAGCGCGCAGGTGCACCGCGAGGACGGCACGACGGTCACGATGACCTGGCTCGGCTGAAGGGCACCTTCCTTGCGTCACATGCACTGAAAGTGCCCTTCAGCGCGTCACATGCACTCAAGGTGCCCTTCAGCCGCGTCACCCGGACGTGCCCCGATCGCGCGCGCGGCGGGGCCCTCCCCGGGCGGGTAGGCTCGGCCGGGGCCGCGTGATCGGGAGTGTGATGACCGTCGGCGAGGAATCCGGCCAGCGGGCCGTCTTCCCGGGCACCAGCCAGATGGCCGCCCGGATGCGGGAGTTCGACTGGGCGTCGTCGCCCCTCGGCGAACCGTCGGCGTGGCCGGCGAGCCTGACCACGGCCGTGCGCATCTGCCTCACCTCGCGCTTCCCGATGATCGTCTGGTGGGGACCGGATCTGCGGTTCCTCTACAACGACGCCTACCTGCCGCTGCTCGGCACCAAGCACCCCGCGCTGGACAAGCCCGGCGCGCGGGTCTGGGACGAGATCTGGCACATCATCGGCCCGATGCTCGACAGCGTGATGGCCACCGGCGAGGCGACCTGGTCGGAGGACCTGCTGCTGCCGATGAACCGGCACGGCTATTGGGAAGAGACCTACTGGACCTACTCGTACAGCCCGGTCCACGACGACGAAGGCACCGTGCGCGCGGTGTTCACCGCGGTCACCGACACGACCGAGCGCGTGATCGGCGAACGCCGGATGGCCACGCTGCGCGAGCTCGGCGCCCAGGCCGGTATCGCCCGCACGGTCGGCGAGGCCTGCGAGCTGGTCGCCGGCGTGCTCGAGCGGGCCGGCGCGGACGTGCCCTACTCCGAGATCCACGTCCGCCAGGAAGACGGCGAACTGACCGCCGGTGCCCGGCACACCGGCGGCTGGCCGCTCGAAGAGGTGCTCGCCGACGGCACCCCGCGGACCGTCGCCAACCTGACGACGACGTTCGGCGAGCTGCCCGCGGGCGACTGGTCCACCCCACCCACCGAGGCGATGGTCCTGCCGCTGCCCGGCGCCCCGGGCACCGCGGCCACCGGCGTGATCGTCCTGGCGGCGAGCGCCGGGCGCGCGCTCGACGAGTCCTACCGGACGTTCCTCGGGCTGGTCGCCCACCAGACGGCCGCACTGGTCAACGGCGCGCTCGCCTACCAGGCCCAGCAGCGGCGCGCCGAGGAGCTGGCCGCGCTGGACGCGGCGAAGACGACGTTCTTCGCCAACATCAGCCACGAGTTCCGCACCCCGCTCACGCTGATCCTCGGGCCGGTCGCCGAGCTGGACAAGACGCTGGAAGACGCCGACGAGCGCGTCCGCGAAGAAGTCGCCGTCATCCACCGCAACGCGCTGCGGCTGGGCCGGCTGGTGAACAACCTGCTCGACTTCTCGCGGATCGAGGCCGGCCGGATGCAGGCGCGCTTCGAACCGGTGGACCTCTCGGCGTTCACGGCGGAGCTGGCCAGCGTGTTCCGCGCCGCCGTCGAACGGGCCGGGTTGCGGTTCGACGTGGACTGCCCGCCGCTGGGCACACCGGTGCACGTCGACCGCGGGATGTGGGAGAAGGTCGTCCTCAACCTGCTGTCCAACGCGGTGAAGTACACCTTCGACGGCGAGGTCCGGGTGCGCACTGCCCTCGACGGCGAGCACGCCGAGGTCACCGTGGCCGACACCGGCATCGGGATCGCCGGCGAGGAGCTGCCCCGGCTGTTCGAGCGGTTCCACCGGATCCCGTCGGCGCGGTCGCGCTCGAACGAGGGCAGCGGGATCGGCCTGGCCCTGGTGCGCGAGCTCGTCGGCATGCACGGTGGCACGGTCGCCGCCGAAAGCACGCCGGAAGAGGGCACGACGTTCCGGATCCGGCTGCCGCTGGGCACCCGGCACCTGCCCGCCGAGCACGTCGCCTCGGCGCCGTCGGCGGGCGGGCTCGCCGCGGACACCGTCGAGCCGTACGTCCAGGAGACCCTGCGCTGGCTGCCCGGCGGGGATCCCGAACCCGCCGCCGGGGAAGCCCCGGCCGCCGGCGCCCGGGTGCTGATCGCCGACGACAACGCCGACATGCGCGACTACCTCGCCCGGCTGCTGCGCGAGGACTACGCGGTCACCGCGGTCCGCGACGGCGTCGAGGCGTTCGCCGCCGCGTCCGCCGAACCGCCCGAGCTGATCATCAGCGACGTGATGATGCCGCGGCTGGACGGCCTCGGCCTGCTCGCCGAGCTGCGGCGCGACCCGCGCACCGCCGCGGTGCCCGTGCTGCTGCTCTCCGCCCGCGCCGGGCAGGAGGCCGCCGTCGACGGGCTGGCCGCGGGCGCCGACGACTACCTGGTCAAGCCGTTCTCCGCGCGGGAGCTGCTCGCCCGCGTCCGCACGACCATCCGGCTGGCCCGCCTGCGGACGCAGCACTCGCGCTGGCGCGCGGCGATGATCGAGTCGATGCAGGAGGGCTTCTTCGTCTGCGACGCCGACGGGCAGGTCGTGGAGATGAACGCCGCGTGCACCGACCTGATCGGCTACGGGCCCGCCGGGCTGCCCTACTCCCCGCCGTTCCCGTGGGCGCCGGACCCGGCCGACGACCCGGCCGCCCACCAGCAGGTCACCGAGGCGGTCGAGCGGTCGCGGACCGACCCGTCCGGGAGCTTCGTGCTGCCGCTGCGCCACCGCGACGGCCACCGGGTGTGGGCCGCCATCGCCTACAACGAGCTGCACGACGACGAGGGCCGCCGCCGGTTGGTCGGTACGATCCGCGACGTCACGGCCGAGCGCTACGCCGTGCAGCGGGAGAACGCGCTGGCCGCGATGAACCAGCGCCTGACCGGGGTCAGCGGCGTGCCCGAGGTGATCCGCACGGCGCTGGAGCTGCTGCGCGAACTGTGGCAGGCCGAGCGCGTGCTCGCGGTGACCTGGGTGCGCGACGGCGAACCGGAACTGGCGTCCACCGACACCGGCGACCGGCGCTGGACCGACCTGGCCGCGCCGCTGCGCGAGAAGCTCGGCGAAGTCCGGTCCCTCCCCGCGTTGCACGCCACACCGGCGGAAGGCGGGGCGGGCGCGACGCTCGACCACCCCGGCGGCCGGCTGACGCTCTGGGTGGAGCCGGATCCGCGCCGCCCGCTCGGCGTCGAGGACCGGACGCTGCTGGCGTTGCTGGCCGGGACGCTGGCGCACGCGTTGCGCCGCGCCCACCGCGACGACCGCCAGCGCGAGGTCGCCATCGCCCTGCAGCGCTCGATCCTCGGCCCGGCCCTGCTGCCCGACGGCTTCGCGGTGCGCTACGAACCGGCGAACCCGCCGCTGGAGGTGGGCGGCGACTGGTACGACGTCGTCCCGCTGTCCGGCGACCGGATCGGCATCGTCGTCGGCGACTGCGTCGGCCGGGGGCTCGCCGCGGCCGCGGTGATGGGCCAGCTGCGCAGCGCGTGCCGCGCGCTGCTGCTGGAGGCCAACGGCCCGGCGCACACCCTGGCCACGCTCGACCGCTTCGCCGACCGGCTGCCGGGTGCCTTGTGCACCACCGTCTTCTGCGGGGTCCTCGACCCCGCGACCGGCGCGCTCACCTACAGCAGCGCCGGGCACCCGCCCGCCACCCTGGTGCACCAGGACGGCTCGGCGGAGTTCCTCGACGCGGGCGGCAGCGTGCCGCTCGCGGTCCGCGTTCCCGCCGAGCGCCCGGAGGCCACGGCGGTCGTCCCGATCGGATCACTGCTGATGCTCTACACCGACGGCCTCGTCGAGCGCCGCCGCGAAGCCCTGGACGACGGCATCGACCGGGCCACCTCGGTCGCCCACGGCGCGCTCGACGCCGACCTCGCCGACCTGGCGGCCACGCTGATGGGCCGGCTGCGCCCGGCGGAGGGCTACGAGGACGACGTCGCGCTGCTGCTATACCGCCGGTCGGTGCCGCCGCTGGAGCTGGACTTCCCGGCGCACCCGGACAGCCTCGCCTCGACCCGCCACTGGCTGCGCGCGTGGCTGGGCACCGCTTCGCTCGGCGAGGAGCTCGCGCAGGACGTGCTCGTCGCCGCGGGCGAAGCCTGCGCGAACGCCGTCGAGCACGCCTATCCCGGTGCCGAGGGGACCGCGCACCTGTCGGCCCGCTTCGCCGGCACGCACCTGGTCGTCACGGTGACCGATCGCGGGCACTGGAAGCAAGCGTCCCCGGACAACCACGTGCTGCGCGGCCGCGGGATGCCGATGATGGAGGCGCTCGCCGACGCCGTCGCCGTCCGGCACGACACGACCGGCACCACCGTCACGCTCGAATGGAGAATCGGTTCGTGACCACGGCACTCACGCTGGTCGCCTCCGCGGGCGACGACGGAGACCGGATCCTGACCGTGACCGGCGAGGTCGACATGGGCAACGCCGCGGAGTTCAGCGCGGCGTTGGCGCGCGAGCTGGCCGCCGGGGCCGCGCTGACCGTCGACCTGACCGGGGTGACCTACCTCGACAGCGCCGGCATCGCCGCCCTGTTCGACCAGGCCGCCGACCACGAGCTGCGCCTGACCGCGCCGCGCCTGCTCGACCGCGTCCTGCGCGTGTCCGGCCTCACCCAGGTCGCGAAAGTGACCATCCGCTGAGGGGTTGGCCACCGGCCGACGGGGTAAGCCTGCGGCAGCGGCGGTCGTCGGGTGGGTTGTGCTGCCGTCCGTCGCGAGGTGGCCCCGGCGTCCGACCCACGACGTTCAGCAGCGAGCGCCGGGCCGGGAGCCACCGCACCGACCCGATCCGCCGGCGCGGGTATCGTTCGCGCAGGAGCCGGACGGAGGTGATCGCAGTGACCGGCGAGCCGATCCCGCCCGAGCAGCTCGACGAGCTGACCGCGGCGATGGCGGACCTCACGAGCGCGCTCGAGACCCAGCCGTCCGAGACGGAGATCCTCGAGACCGTCTGCGCCGAAGCCGTCCGGGCCGTGCCGGGTGCCGACATGGCCAGCATCACCGCGATCCGCGACGGCAAGCCGGAAACGGCCGCCTCCACCGACGACCGAGCCGTGGACATCGACCGGGTCCAGTACGCGGCGGGCGAGGGCCCGTGCCTGCGGGCGGCCGAGACCGGTGAGATCGTCCGGCTGCCGCTGGCGACGGCCGGGGCGGTCTGGCCCGAGTTCACGTCGTATGCCCGGGGAGCCGGCGTCGGCAGTTACCTCGCGGCACCACTGCGCGTGGACGAAACCCTGGGCGGCGCGCTGAACCTCTTCGGCTACGGCGACCACGGCTTCGCCGAGACCGACTCCCGCCTGCTGGCGCTCTACACGACGATCGTCTCGTTCGGCCTGCGTTCGACGCGCCGCTACCTGAACGCCCGCCGCCGCGTCGCCGAGCTCGAGACGGCGATGAGCTCGCGGGCGGTGATCGAGCAGGCCAAGGGCATCTTGATGGCCGCCCACCGGATCACCGCCGACGACGCGATGAAGCGCCTGATCGCGGAGTCCCAGCACACCAACGTGAAGCTGCGGGACGTGGCGACCCGGTTCGTCGAGGGACTGTCCTCGGGGGACTGACGCTCAGGCGGTGCGGCGGGCCGGGAACGGCCAGGTCAGCGTGATCACCGTGCCGTCGTCGGTCGAACGCATGTCGAGCCCGTCCACCAGCGCCTGGATCAGCCGCAAGCCGCGGCCGCGGTCGGACTGCTCGGTCACCGACGTCCAGCGGCCCTGGTCGGCGACCGTGACGATCAGGACGTCCTCGTCGACCCGCGCGCGGACGTCGATCAGCCCCGGCCGGCCGTGGTAAGCGTGGTCCAGCACGTTGGCCATCGCTTCCCAGCAGGCCAGGACGACGTCGTCGGCCTGGCGCCCGACCTCGTCACCGGCGCGTCTGCGCAGCCACGAAACCAGGTGCCGTCGCAAGCTCGGCAGCGTCCGTGGCGAAATCGTGCCGCGGTACCGCCAGCCGTCCGTTCCGTGCTCTTCCACGTTCACCTCCCCGGGGGACTGTGGGTTTGCTACCCACCGGTTCGATATCTCAATCACGGGTAACGGCCACCCTGCTGCTTTCGGACCTGGTGCGCCGCGGGCGGGCGTGATCGGATGAGCCGATGACCCGGTCGACGTCGTCGTTCGTGCTGTGCGCGGTGCTGGCCGCCGCCCTCCTCCCCGTCCCGGCCGCCGCCGCGGCGGCCCCGGACCCGGGACCGGGCGCGCTCTCGCACTTCGGCCTGGCCCGCAAGGACTGCCTGGGCACCGCCCGGAACACCACCAGCAAGGCGTGGTTCACGATCGCGGGCGGCGTGCTGTCCGACGTCTACGCGCCGGTGATCGACAACACGAACGTCGAGACGCTGCAGTTCGCCGTCACCGACGGCCGGACGTTCACCGACCTGCAGGCGCGGGACATGACCTACACCGTCCGCACCAGCGCGGGCGGGATGGCGTGCGAGGTGACGTCGACCCCGCGCAGCGGCAAGTACCGGCTGGTCACCGACTACCTGACCGACCCCGCCCGCACCGGCGTGCTGATCCGGACCCGGCTGGACCCGCTGCGCGGTTCCGGGAACGACCTCAAGGTCTACGTCCGGTTCGACGCGAGCGTCAACGGCAACGGCGGTGGTGGCCCGGTCAACGGCGGCGGGGACACGGCTTCGGTGGACGCGGCGACGTCCGCGCTGGTCAGCGCCGACGCGAACACGGTGTCCAGCGCACCGGCCCGCGACTACGGGACGCCGCTGGCCGCCGCGCTGCGGGCCGACCGCCGGTTCCTGAACACGTCCAGCGGGTTCGCCGGCACGGCCGGCGACGGGCTGGCCCAGCTCGACCGCGACCACCGGCTGACCGACCGGACGCCGTCGGCGGTGAACGGCAACGTCGTGCAGACCGCGCAGCTGGACCTGCAGCCGCGTCGCCCGGTCACCCTGGCGCTCGGCTTCGGCTCGGACGCGCGCGCGGCCGTGCAGACCGCGGGTGCGAGCCTGCGGACGCCGTTCGACCAGAGCTACCGCGAGTACGCGCGCGGCTGGCGCGACTACGACAACGGGCTGATTCCCGTGCACGGCAAGGATTCCGACGCGTACTTCCAGTCGGTCAACGTGCTGAAAGCGAGCGAGGACAAGACGTTCCCCGGCGCGGTGATCGCGTCGCTCGGCAGCCCGTGGGGGCAGGCCGTCTCCGCGGGCGACGCGCCCGGCGGCAAGCCCGTCTACTTCGGCTCGTACCGCGAGATCTTCGCCCGCGACCTCTACGAAAGCTTCTCGGGGCTCTTGGCGGCCGGCGACCGCGAAACCGCGCGGGCCAGCGTGCGGTGGTTGTTCGCCCGCCAGCAGCAGCCGGACGGGCGCTTCCCGCGCAACTCCATGCTGAACGGCAAGAAGGCGCCCGACTCCGGCGGCGACCAGCTCGACGAGAGCGCGTACCCGATCCTGATGGCACTGCAGGCCGGGCTCGATCGCGACCGGACGCTCTACACCGGACACATCCGGGCGGCCGCGGACTTCGTCGTCGCGCACGGCCCGGCGTTCGGCTCCGAACGCTGGGAGGAACAGGGCGGCTACTCCCCCTCGACGATCGCCGCCGAGATCGCCGGGCTCGTCGCGGCCGGGGTGATCGCCGACCGCAACGGCGACTCGGCGCGCGCCCGCGTCTACCGCGCGACCGCCGACCACTTCCAGCGCAGCATCAAGGGCTGGACCGTGACGCAGAACGGTCCGTACGGCGGCCGGTACTTCCTGCGCCTGACCAAGAACGGCGACCCGAACTCCGAGTGGATCTACAACCTCGGCAACGGTTCGGTGGACGCCGATCAGCGCGCGGTCGTCGACGCCGGGTTCCTCGAGCTGACGCGCCTCGGCGTGCTGCCGGCGAACGACCCGGACGTCGCCGCGTCGCTCGGCGTCGTCGACCGGGTGATCAAGCGGGACACGCCGACCGGACCGGGCTGGTACCGCTACGGGACTTCCGCGGCGGGCAGCGAAGACGGCTACGGCGACTGCTACGAGCCGGACCCGACGAACTGCGCGCCGACCGGGGCGCCCTGGCCCGGACCGAACACCGGGTCCGGCCACCTCTGGCCGGTGCTCGCGGGTGAACGCGGCGAGCAGGCCGTGCAGACCGGCGACCGCGCCGGCGCGGCGGCGTTGCTGCGCGCCATGCGGGCCCAGACCGGCGGCACCGGGCTGATTCCCGAGCAGGCGTGGGAAAATCCGGCCGTGCCCGCGTCGCCCTACGGCTCCGACCCGCGCACGGCGTCGATCGGCTTCGCGCCGGGGCAGCCCGCCGGTTCGGTCGCGCCGCTGAGCTGGGCGCAGTCGCAGTCGGTCCGGCTGGCCCGGGCCCTCGACGACGGCCGCCTGCCCGAGCAGCCCGCCGACGTCCGCGCCCGGTACGTCACGCACGCCCCGCCGGCGGCGCTGGCGGTCACGCTCGACGTGCCGGCATCGGTGTCCACCGCGACCGCGGCGGTCACCGGGACCGCGCCCGCGGGCAGCCAGGTCGACCTGGCCGTCTCGAACACCGACACCGGTACCACGTCGGTGCTGTCGGTCCGGGCCGCGGCGGACGGGAGGTTCGGCGCGACGGTGCCGACCCCGCTGGGCGCGAACGTCGTCACGGCGGCCGCCACTTCCGGCGGCGGCACGGGGTACGCGCAGAAGACGATCAGCTCGGACTTCGTCACCGGCACGGTCCTGCTCGACGCGGCCGACCCGGACGGCGACGACAACGGCCCGGGTACGTACACCTACCCGACGGCCGGGGACTTCCACGCCGGCGCGTTCGACCTGCAGCGGTTCCAGGTCATCGACTCGGGCCCGAACCTCGTGTTCCGTGCCCAGGTCCGCGACCTGACGCCGACGTTCGGCTCGCCGCTCGGCGCGCAGCTGCTGACGATCTACGCGCACGACCCGGCCGCGACGGCGACGTCGACCGCCGCGCCGTTCCCGAGCCGGGCCTACACGATCGCGGCCCAAGACGCGTGGAGCCGTCGGATCGAGGTCCAGGGCTTCGCCGATCCGGCGCTCGTCGACGCTTCGGGCGCGACGCTCGCGACGCCGTCGGTGCAGGGTTCGCAGGCGACGCGGTACATCACGGTGAGCGTCGCGAAGTCGGCGTTCGGGACCCCGGCGGCCGGCTGGACGTTCGCGGTGGTGCTGACTGGCCAGGACGGCAACTCCCCCGACCAGGCGCGGCCGTTCACGCCGACGGCGGGGCAGTACACGTTCGGCCTGTGCGCGGCGGGCGGGACGGCGCCGGTCTGCGCGGCGGACCCGGCTACGGCCCCGAAGGCCCTGGATGTGCTGACGCCGTCCGGAGTGGACCAGGCCGTCGAGCTGGACCCGACGCGGGGGCCGGTCGCGGTGCGCGGAGTGCCCGTGGGCTGATCCGGCAAACTGGTCGGGTGATCGACGACTTCGCGAAGCGGTACCTGCACGACGATCTGCGCGAGGCCCGTGAGGCCGTGCTGGAAAAGCTGGAGGGGCTGAGCGAGTACGACGTCCGGCGGCCGCTGACCGCAACCGGGACCAACCTGCTCGGCCTGGTGAAACACCTGGCCCTGTGGGAAACCCGGTACCTGGGCGAGGTGTTCGGCCGGCCGTTCCCCGAGCCGCTGCCCCGCTGGGACGACCCCGAGGCGCGCGGCCGGGACTTCTGGGCGACCTCGGAAGAGACGCGTGCGGAGGTGATCGACCGGTTCCACCGCGCTGCGGCGCACGCCGACGCGACGATCGAGGCACTGCCGGTTGACGCCCCCGGGCACGTGCCGTGGTGGCCCCGGCCGGACGTCATGTTGTTCAACGTGATGGTGCACGTGCTCACCGAGACCACCCGGCACGCCGGGCACGCCGACATCCTGCGGGAGCAGCTCGACGGGGCGACCAGCGCGCCGGTCCGCGACCGCGAGTTCTGGACCGAGCGGTGCGCGGAGATCGAGCGCGTCGCGCAAGCCGCCCGCTCCTGAGACCCGGTGCGGCACTTTCACGTGAAAGTGCCGCCCCGGCTCTCGCGGAACTTTCCCTATGAAAGTTCCGCGCCCGGTCCCGGGCGGAACTTTCATGGGGAAAGTTCCGTCCGGTCCCGGGTGGACAGTGGGTCAGCGGCGGCCGCCGTGGTCGTCGCCGCCCTCGTGGTGACCGCCGTGGTCGTCACCCGGCTCGTTCCCGTGACCGCCGTGGTCGTCGCCCGTTTCGGTCCCCCGGCCCCCGCGGTCATCGCCCGGCTCCGCGTGCCGGCTCCCGCGGTCATCGCCCGGCTCCGCGCGGCGGCCACCGTGGTCGTCGCCGAGGTCGTGCGTGCGCGTCGCGTACGTGCTCGGCGCGGGTGCGGTCGAGTACGTGCTCGGCGCCGGCAGGCTCGTTTCCGTGACCTCGCTGCTGCTGCTCGGGGCTTCCGTGACCGCCGAGGGCCCGCTCGCCGGCACCCGCGTGCCGTCGTCCGCGCCGGACTGCGCGAGGGCCGCCGTCGTCCCGCCCACCGCGAGCGCCGCGCCGGCCGCCGCGATCACCAGAATCTTGCGCATGTCTGCTCCTTTTCGTTCCCTGTCAACGAAAGAAGCTTCACGCACCGCCCGATAGCGGCGCACTGCGTGCGGCTTAAGGCATCCCTAACGGCTTCCCGAGCTCCAGCACGATCCGCGCGCCCGGCTCCCGGGTCACGGTGAACGTCCCGCCGGACGCGCGGGCCGTCTGCCGCGCGATGTCCAGGCCGAGCCCGGTCGACCCCGCACCGCTCGCCCCGCGTGAGACGTCGTCGAAGTCGAACCCCGGCCCCTCGTCGGAGACCTCCAGGCGGGCTCCCTCGGACGTCCCCGTCAACCGGATCGCGTACCCCGTTCCCTCCGGCGTGTGCGCGAAGACGTTGCCCAGCAACGCGTCCAGGCACGCGGCCAGCTCGGCGGGCCCGGCCGCGACCGGCAGCGGGCCCGGCGCGACCTCGACCGTCACCGCGCGGTCCTGGTCCTGCGCCAGCACCGACCAGAACTCCGCCCGCTCGCCCACCACCGAAGCCGCGTCGCACGAGCCGGGTGCCGAGTCCCGCGCCCGGGCCTGGTCGATCAACGCCGTGACCTGGCGTTCCAGGCTCTCCGCGTGGCCGGTGATCCGCTCGGCTTCGCCCGCGTCGCGCAACGACTCGGCGTCCAGCCGCAGCACGGTCAGCGGCGTCCGCAGCCGGTGCGAGATGTCGGCCACCGCCTCGCGTTCCTGGCGCACCAGGTCCCGGATCCGCGCGGCGAGGAGGTTGAGCGCCGCCGCCACCGACCGCACCTCCCCCGGCCCGCCGGGGACGGCCCGCGCGTCCAGATCGCCCTCGGCCAGCCGCCGCGACACCGCCGCGAGCTCGTGCACCGGCCGCACGATCGAGCGGGCCAGCCGGTCGGCGACGACCACCCCGAGCGCCAGCAGCACCAGCCCGAGCCCGGCCAGCACCAGCCACGCCGAGCCCAGCCCGCGCGTCAGCTCGGCGCGGTCGACGAAGGCCCGCACCACGGCGGTCCCGCGCGGCAGCCCCTGCACCGCGACGAGGATTTCGCGCCCGGCGGCGTCGTCGACGGTGAGGCTGCCGCCCTGCGCGGCGGCCAGCGTGACACCGGGGGTGCGCGGGGTCGGCGCGCCGAGCACGGTGCCGTCCGGCAGGAACACCGTCACGGGGTGGCCGGCGGTCGTGTTGAGCTGGTCGACCGCCGGCCGCAGCGCCGCCGCGTCGGACGTCGCGACCAGGGACGTCAGGGACTGCGCCTTCGCCGTCGCGGCGGTGACCGCGCGGTCCGCGGTGACCGACCGCAGCAGGATCGCCAGCGGCACGAGGAACGCCACGAGCACCAGGCACATCGCGGCCGCGACCAGCACCGCGAGCCGCTTCCTCACGCCCCGGCCCCCGGTTCGGCCAGCCGGACGCCGACGCGCCGGACCGTGTGCAGGTACCGCGGCTCCTGCGCGGTCTCGCCGAGCTTGCGCCGCAGCCACGACAGGTGCACGTCCACGGTCTTGTCCGCCCCGGCGTAGGGCAGCTTCCAGACGTCGGCGAGCAGCTCGCGCTTGCTCACCACCGTCCCGGCCCGGCTCGCGAGGTAGTGCAGGAGGTCGAACTCGCGCGGCGTGAGGTCCAGCGGCGCGCCGTCGAGGGACGCCTGCCGCGTCCGCGCGTCGACCGACAGGCCGCCGACGACCACCGGCGCCGCCGTCTCCTCCGGCTCGGCGCGCCGCAGCACCGCGCGGATCCGCGCGTCGAGCTGGGCCCCGCCGAACGGCTTGACCACGTAGTCGTCGGCGCCCGCGTCGAGCAGCCGGACGATCTCCTCCTCCGCGCCGCGGGCGGTGACGACGATGATCGGCACCGCGCTGACCGCCCGCACCATCCGCAGCACCTCGCGGCCGTCGAGGTCGGGCAGCCCCAGGTCGAGCAGCACGACGTCGGGCCGGTCGGTGACGGCCGCCTGCAGCCCGGCCATCGCGGTCGGCGCGGACGTCACCGCGTGCCCGCGCTCGCCCAGCGCGCGCAGCACGGCCGTGCGGATGGTCGGGTCGTCCTCGACGAGCAGCACGGTCGCCATGCTCGGGAGGCTACACACGCGACGCCGCTTCGCCGGGCTCCCGGCGAACGCTAGGGACGTCTTAGCCGCGCTTTAACCCGCCCGGATGGGACAGTGGACCGGTGAACAGACGCGGAGTGCTGATGGCGGCGGGCTGGCTGCTGGCCGCGGCCGTGACCGCGGGCGCCGGCACGGTGGCCCTCGACGTCGTCGGCGCCGGCATCCTCGGCCCGCAGAACCAGCCGTTGTCCGCCGACGACGTCGCCCGCGCGCTGGAGACCGTCCCCTCGAGCACCGCGTCGACGCCGCCGCCCACGACTTCGCCGTCGAGCGCCCCGGCGCCGCGCGGGCTGACGGTCCCCGGTGGCAGCATCGTCGCGACCTGCGCCGGGGGCCAGGTCACGCTGAACTCCTGGAGCCCGGCCCCGGGTTACCGCGTCGACGGGTACTCGCGCGGTCCCGCCGACACGGCGTCGGTCAAGTTCAAGAACGGCGGGACGGAGAACGTGGTCGTGGTGACCTGCCGGGACGGCGAGCCGCACGCCGAAACCGTGGCCGACGACAGCGGCGGCGGCCACCGCGGCCGCGGCTAGCTCGGCAGTCCCGCGTTCAGCCGCGCCAGGATGCCGTGCGGGAACGGCAGTTCCGGCGCGCTGACCGCGCTCAGCCGGTCGAGCTGAGCCTCGGTCAGGTCGAGGTCGAGCGCGCCGAGCGTCTCGGCGAGCTGCTCGGGTGACCGCGCGCCGATCAGCGGCGCGGGCATCCCCGGCCGGCGGGTCACCCAGTGCAGGGCCACCTGGGCGGGCGTCGCGCCGGCCTCGGCGGCGACCTCGCGGACGACGTCGAGGATCGCCCAGCGCACCTCGGGCAGGGCGCGGAAGGCCGCGCCGCCGGTGAGCCGGCCGGTGCCGGCGCCGTCGCGGTGGTACTTGTCGGACAGGAACCCGCCACCGATGGCGCCCCACGGCTGGATCGCGATGCCGAATTCGCGGGCGAGCGGCACGTATTCGGCTTCGATCGCCCGCTCGAGCAGCGAGTGCTCCAGCTGCAGGGCGGTCACCGGCGGGCCGCCGAGCATCGCCGCCTTCGTCGCGTACCAGGCGGGGACGTCGCTGAGCCCCACGGCCCGGATCTTGCCCGCGCGCACGAGGTCGCCGAACGCGTCCACGACCTCCTCGGCCGGGGTGCAGCCGTCCCAGACGTGCAGCCAGTACAGGTCGACGTGGTCGACCCGCAGCCGCCGCAGCGACGCCTCCAGCGAGGCGACCATGTTCTTGCGGCCGTTGCTGCGACGCCGCGGGTCCGAATACGGGCCACCGCCCGAGAATTCGGGCCCGGAGTACTTGGTGGCGAGCACGAAGTCGTCGCGATCGACGTCGCGGAGGAACTCCCCGATCAGCTCCTCGCTGCGGCCGGCGCTGTAGTTGTCGGCCGTGTCGACGAAGTTGCCGCCGCCCTCGACGTAGGCGTGGAAGATCTTGCGCGCCGTGTCGTCGTCCGCGCAGAAGGGGCCGGTGCCGAAGGTCATCGCGCCCAGGGCCAGCGGGGAAACCCGCAGCCCGGAGCGGCCGAGTGCCCGGTAGTCGTCCAGTCGTGTCATGCACCCGATCGTGCAACCCGGAGCGTGGTCCGGGTCAAACCCGATCGAGGCATTCGCGGGCAACATCGGGGAGTCATCCAGGCATACCCCCGACTACCACTGGATGAACGTCCGGTGTGCGCTAATCTGGCGCGATCACGGGGCCCGCGGCCCCGCACCCCGGCGTGGCGAGGAGTCGAATTCGTGCAACCGAACCTGGGGCCAGGCGAGGACTTCCAGCTGCTGCTCGAACGGCAGGTCCGGGACATGCAGGGCAAGGCGGCCGCGCTGAGTGAAGCGCTTTCCGCCGCCGGCGCCACGGTCCGCTCCCGCGACGGCGCGGTCACCGTCACGCTCGCGCCGAACGGCGCGCTCACCAACCTCGAGCTCGGCCACCGGGCGTGCGAACTGGGCCCGGCGCGGCTGACCGCGGCGATCATGGGCACGGTGCGCGAGGCCCAGCGGCAGACCGCCCGCAGCGTCGCGGACTCCTTCGCCACCATCAACGGCGACAGCGAGTCGACCGACATGGTCCGGTCGTTCCTGCCGCCGGACCCGCCGCCGGACGGCGACTTCGCGGCGCCGGAAAGCCCGGTCGAGCCGCCCCCGCCGCCCGCCGCGCCGCCCCGGCCGCCCGCACCGCCGTCCGGTGGGCCGGCCCCGCGTCGGCGTCCCTCGGCCGACGACCGCTTCGACGACGAATCGAACCCCTGGTGAGCGGCGGCGGCTTCAAGGTCAATTCGGAGCCGTTGGCCACCTTCGGGAAGCACCTCGACGAGCTCCAGAGCAACTTGCAGAGCACCTCCGACCTCGTCGGCGGGATGGTCTGCGACCCGGGCATGTTCGGCATCAACCCGGCGTGCCAGCTGATGGCCGCGGGCGCGAGCACGTGGACCGACAAGGCACACCACCAGTTCGGCGACTACGCCAAGACCATCGGCGAGTTCGCGGACAAGGTCGCCGAGGCCGCGAAGCGCTACCAGTCGGGCGAGGAAGACGCCGTCGACTCGATCGTGAGGTTCGAATAGTGGGCGACGACTACCAGAGCAAAGACGTCAGCCTCCACGGCTCCGAACTCTTCGACGACGACAACCGGGCCGCCGGAGCCGGGTTCTTCGAGGCGGCGGTCGGTCTCGACAAGGCCGTCAAGGAGAACGACCAGGTCGCGATCGGCATCGGCGCCGCGGGCATGGCACTGGAGACGATCGGTCTCGTGCTGGACCCGATCGGCAGCCTGCTCACGGCCGGCATCGGCTGGCTGATCGAGCACATCACGATCCTGCGGTGGCCGCTGGACATCCTGATGGGCGACCCGATCGGCATCCAGGCGGCCAGCGAGGCGCTCAAGGACGAGAAGAAGAAGCTCGAAGGGTGGTCCCAGCAGCACAAGGACGCCCTCGACACGCTCATGAAGGACTGGTCCGGCAAGGCGGCGGACCAGTTCAAGAAGGACATGGACGCGGTCACCGAGCAGCTCACGTCTCTGGGTGGCTACCTCGACCAGGCCGGCAAGAACATGATGATCGCCGGCGGCATCGTGGGAGCGTTCCGCGGCATCCTGCGCGACCTGATCGCGATGCTCCTGGCGACGATCATCAAGGGAGCGCTGATCGCGGCGGCGCTGGCCCCGGTGACGTTCGGCGCGTCGATCGCGCTGTTCGTCACGACGACGATCGGCACGGTGGCCACGGCGCTGGGCAAGATCGGCACGAAGCTGATGCAGCTGGCGAAGAAGCTCGGCGAGCTGGTGAAGGCGCTGGCGAAGATGGGCAAGGCGGGCGACGAGATCGCGGGGGCCAAGCCGCCGACGAGCAGCTTGACCCCGACCCCGACGCCCAAACCACCGGCGACGCCCAAGCCGGATACGACGCCGGGGCCGAAGCCGTCGTCGGCCACTCCGGAACCCAAGCCCTCGTCGGCAACGCCGGAACCCAAGCCGGAGCCGAAGCCCGAGCCGAAGCCGGAACCCGCGCCGTCGTCCTCCTCGGCTACTCCGGAGCCCAAGCCCTCGTCGGCAACGCCGGAGCCCAAGCCCGAACCGAAGCCGGAACCCAAGCCCGACCCGAAACCGGAACCCGCGCCCTCGTCCTCCTCGGCGACCCCCGAGCCGGAACCCAAGCCGTCCTCGGCCACTCCGGAACCCAAGCCCGAACCCAAGCCGGAGCCGAAACCCGAGCCCACTCCCGAGCCGAAGCCGGAACCCGCACCCTCGTCGTCTTCGGCGACCCCCGAGCCGAAGCCCGAGCCGAAGCCGGAACCCAAGCCCGACCCGAAGCCCGAGCCCAAGCCCGAACCGGCACCGTCGTCTTCCTCGGCCACGCCGGAACCCAAGCCGTCCTCGGCCACTCCGGAACCCAAGCCGGAACCCGCGCCGTCGTCTTCCTCGGCAACCCCGGAACCCAAGCCGGAGCCGGCCAAACCCGACCCCGCGCCGTCTTCGTCCACTCCGACCCCCGATCCCAAGCCACACAAGCCGTTCACCGATCAGATGACCGCCGCCATCAAGGACAAGCTGTCCAAAGTGGACGGCGTCACCCCCGAGATCATGGCGAAGTTCGACAAGATCAACAACTTCTCCGTCGAACAGCTCGGCAAGGTCTTCGGCAAGGAAGGCGCCGAGAAGTTCGAGTCGGCCATCAAGATCATGACCGACCCCTGGTTCGGGAAGTCGGGGCTGGCGGGCAAGACCGTCGTCGACATGATCAAGGGCGTGCCGGCCAGCATCGGGAACGTCACCGGCGGCGGGGACGACGACTAGTCACTCCCCCGCGAGGATCACCGCCCGGGACGCCAGGTGCAGCGCCAGCCGCTCGTCCGGGCGGGACAGGTCCACCCCGAGCAGCTGCTCGATCCGCGCGATCCGGGCCGCCACGGTGTTGCGGTGCACGCCCAGCACCGTGGCGGTTTCGGCGATCGACGACTCCGCGTCGAGGTAGGCGGCGAGCGTCCGGACCAGGTCGCCCGGCGCGTCCCGCAGTGGCGCGACCAGCGCTCGCGCGGCCGGTTCGAACGTGTCCGTGCGGGTCCACTCCAGCAGCAGCTGGGCCATGCCGAGCTGGTCGACGTGCAGGAAGTGCCCGGTCTCGGGCCGGGTCGCGGCGAGGCGGGCGGCGTCGAGGGCTTCGGCGACCGTCGTGGCCAGTCCTTCCGGACGCGGGTGCGGCCGCCCGACACCCATGTGCGCGCCCAGGTGCAGCGTCCGGTGCGCCGCCTGGAGCCGGGTCGCGAGGGCGCGCACCCGCTCCGCCGTGGGTTCGTGGTCGAAGGTGACCCAGCCGGTCCAGCCGTCGCCGTGTTCGACGACCGCCTCGACGTCCAGCGCCCGCATGACCTCCTGGGTGCGCGCAACGGTGTCGACGGCCGCCGGGACGCCGAGGTGCAGCCCGACGTGCCAGCCGCCGAGCCGCCAGCCGGCGTCGGCGACGCGGCGGCGCAGGTCCGCGCCCGGCTCGGTGTCGAGGCGCAGCAGGTCGCCGAGCAGCGCGGTGCGCGAGCGCGCGTCGCGTTCCAGCTCGAGGCGGTTGGCCAGGAGCCACCGCTGCAACGCCCCGGCGGCGACGGCGAGCGCGGGCGGCACGACGTCGGCGCGCGCGGCCTCGGTCCCGCGCAGCTCGGCGGCGAGCCACAGCGCGGGCCGCTGGAGGAGGACGGGGTGGGCGAGCAGGACACCGTCGTCGAGCTCGGTCCGCTGCGGCACGGCCTCGTCGAGCCGGACGCGCCCACCGACTTCCCCGGCGAGCGGCACCCCACGGTCATCGAGCACGGCGACGCCCGACCGCAGCAGCCGCCGCAGCACGGCAACGACCTCTTCGGGCGGCCGCAGCCGATCCCCGAGCGCGCGGTGCGTGGCGAGCAGCAGCTCGGCCCGGTCGAGTTCGGGCGCGGTGAGCAGCAATCGCGCCTCGACGAGCAGGTCGAGCGGCGCCGCCGAGGTGACGAGCAACGGAACGGCAAGCCGATCGGCCAGCAGCCGAGACGCGCTGAGCGGCTCGGTCCCGGAGAGCAGGACGGCGGTGGCCCCGGCATCGGCACAGCGGCGAAGAAGGGCATCGATCTGCCAGTCGGTCCCGGCGACCGGCCGCGCGACGACGGTGAGCTCCCCGGGCGCGGGCAGGTGCGAAGCGTCCAAAGTGGCCTGAACGGTCCGGAGTGGACGGTCGAGCCCGGAAGAACCGGCGAGCACGCGAACGTGTTCGCCCCAGCCGGGCAGGGAAAGAACGCGACGCAGACTCACGACGACCTCACCGCCCGGCCCGACCCAAGCGCCCCAATGTGGCCTTGGTTGCGTCTCACGCACCGAAGGCCACATTGGGGCGCTCGAAGCCGGGTCATTCCGCCACCACCGGGTCGCAGTCGATGCCGTAGGCCCGGGGCCGGACCACCGGGAGCCAGCGGGGATCGGTCCAGAACTCGGCTGCCGCCAACCTGACCACGTCCACCTCCACCCCCGCGCGGATCGCGTCGCACGACACCGGCACCCCCGTCCGGTGGTCCAGCACCGACAGCACGTCCGGCGTCGAGGCCACCGGCGCGCCGTCCCGCAACGCCAGCAGGTACTCGTTCTCCATCTCCACGCGCAGCAGCGCGCCGTCGCGGTGGTCGGCCAACGTCACACTGCCGCGGCCGAAGCCGTGGCGCCCCTTCCCCCGGTGCCGCGCCACCTCCAGGACCCGGCCGCGGGCCAGCACCGAGCCCGCCAGCGCCTCTTCCAAGAGAGAGCGCGGCGGGCTCTCCCCCGCCGCCAGCACCCGGCGGCCCAGCTCCAGCGCGCCGCTCGTCGTCCCGTCCACCGAACACGCGGCCAGCTCGCCCGCCGGGATCGGGGCCAGTGCGAACGCCGCCCACCCGCCCGAGCTGGCCAGGAACGCCCGCGTCCCCCGCTCGATCACCGCGTCGGACCCGGCCGCCAGCACCACCACCTGCCCGCCGGGCTCGGCCAGTGCCGCCGGCGCAACCCCGCGGCCGGTCGCGGCCACCGAGAACTGGTCGAGCCGGGGCAACCCCCGCCCCGAAAGGTCCGCGTCGACGTACCCCAGCCCGAGCTGCTCGGCCACGACCAGCGGCAGCAGCCCGTTGAGCCCGCCGATCTCGATGGACATCAGCGCGTCGGCGCGCTCGCCCGTCCAGCGCTCGATCGCCGCCACCGCGGACGCGAACTCGTCGCCGCCCGGCAGCTTCTCGGTGAACGCCGCCGTCGCGCCGACCACGCCGATCGGCACCACCCGGGCCGACGGCGCCAGCTCCGCCACCGGCGAGACGTCGAGCGAGCGGCCGTCGGCGAGCAGCCGGCGCAGCAGCACGGCGGCGGTGACGGTGTCCCCGCCACCGCCGGACCCGAGCAGGGCCACCCCGCGTTCGAGGGCGGCCACGTCACCGGCGGCGATGCGCATGACTGACCACAGTAGACGAGCTCAGCGCAGCGCGTAGCCACCGTCGGGGTAGAGCGTCGACCCGGTGGTGTACGTGCTGCCGAACAGGTACAGCACCGCATCGGCCACTTCGGACTCCTTGCCGACGCGGTGCAGCAGCGTGTCGCGCGAGTACTGGCCGAAGCTCGCCTCCCGCACGGCCGCGGGCCGCCCGGCCCACAGGTTGCCGTCGATCGTGCCCGGCGCGACGACGTTCACCCGGACCGGGGCGAGTTCGACCGCCAGCCCGCGCCCGAGCCCTTCGACGGCGGCGTTGCAGGCGACGTACGCCGGCGCCGCCCCCGGCGGCCGGACGCTCGCCGCACCCGACATCAGCACGATCGACGCGTCCGGGGCCAACCGCGGCACCGCGTGCTTGACGGCGTGGTACTGGCCCCAGAACTTCGTCACGAACGGGCTCGCCGCGTCCTCGTCGGAGAGTTCCCGCAGCGGCCCGACCGTGTAGGACGCGCCGGGCGTGAACAGGCAGTCGACGCGCTCCAGCGCACCGAAGAACGCGGCCAGGGACTCCTGGTCGGTGCTGTCGACGACCTGCCAGGTCGCCCCCACCGAGCCGGCCGCCGTCGACAGCTTCTCCGCCGTGCGCCCGCCGAGGTGGACCGACGCACCCGCCGCGGCCGCCCGCCGGGCCACCTCGAGACCGATCCCCGAGCCACCACCGACGATCACGACGTGCTTCCCGGCCAGGCTCATCCGATCTCCTCCACGGGAACGAAGTCGTGCGGCAGGCCGAACGCACCCGGGCCGAACGTGTCCAGCGCCTCCGGAGTCCGCATCAACGGCGGGGTCGAGATGCCGACGACGGTGACGCGCTGGCCGTACCGCAGCGTCTCGGTGGTGATCGGCTCGGCCGTCGCCGACTCCAGCACGCAGATCAGGTCGGGCACGAGGCACCGCACGGAACCGTCCACGGTGGCCAGCAGGTTCTCGTTCTGGAACAGGATCTCCAGCTTGCTCGAACCGTCGAACGACACCGCCGCGGCCCGGCCGCGTGCGAAGCCGGCTTCGGTCCGCCGCTCCACATCGGACACTTTACCGCGGAAGAGCACCCGCAGGTGCTCGTACGGCGTCGAGCGCAACGCCGAAGCCAGCCGGTCGATCGGATCTTCGTTCGCCGAGCGCGCCTCCCGGATCGTCCGGCCCACGGTCAACGCCAGCGAAAGCGTTTGCGGCACCGCCGTCCGCTTGACTTCGGCCCCGCTCATCGCGTATTCGGCGATGTGCGCGACCCCGCCGAGCCGGATGGTGACGCCGCGGGCCAGCCATTCCATCCGCTTGTTGTCCGCGCCGGTGTCGATCACCGTGGTCTCGCCGCGCTCGCCGCCGATGGCCATCGGCGACCCGGTGACGCCGTAGACGCCGAACGTCTCCATCTGCAGCTCGGGAAACGCCCGGCCCATGCCGTCGGCGTCGACGACGGGCAGCCCGAGCCGGGCGCCGACGATCAGCGGGATCATCGAGTTGATGCCGCCGCACTCGATCGGCATGGTCGCGTCCGCGGTCCGGCCGAGGTGCTGCTCCAGCGTCCGCAGCGCCAGCACGGGCTCGGCGCCGTTGGGCAGCTTCTCGTGCACCACGGTCGGCGCGCCCATCTGCGCGGTCGGGATGACCAGGGCGTCGTCGTCCACTTCGGACGGGTCGAGGATCGTGATCGGCCCGTGCTCGCGGATGGCCTCGCGCACGAGCAGCCGCCCGACGTACGGGTCGCCCCCGCCGCCGGTGCCGAGCACGGCGGCGCCGCGGGCGAGGTCGGGCAGGTCGGCTTCGGTCAGGGTCCAGCTCACCCGGCCACTCCGATCGGGTCGATGTCGTAGCCGAAGTACCGCGGCCCGGCCAGCGCGATGCCTTCCGGGGTGTGCCAGCGCGGGTCGGCGGGCGCGGCGATCACCGTGACGCGCTGGCCGTAGCGCAGGCCCTCGGTCGTCACGGCCTCGCCGGACTCGCGTTCCAGCGTGCAGATCAGGTCGGGCACCGACGCTTCGACGACGCCGTCGCGCTCGGCCACCAGGTGCTCGTTCTGGAAGCGCAGCACCAGTTCCGCGCCGGTGTCGCCGTCCATTCCGGACAGGCGGGCCTCGCCGCGGGCGAACCCGGTGACCGTCCGGCGGGCGACGTCGACGACCTTGCCGCTGAACAGCCGCCGTCCGCCCAGGCGCGAAACGACCTTCGCGACCGGGTCCTCGTGCGCCGCGCGCGCGGCCCGGACCAGCGCGCCCAGCTCGGCGCACAGGCTGAGCGTGCCGGGCACGAGCGACTCCCGCGCCTGGCCGCCGGACATCGCGTAGTTGCTGATCATCGCCGAGCAGCCCATGTCGATGGTCGCCGAGCGGGCCAGCCGCTCGGCCCACCGGTTGTCCACAGTGTCCAGTACCCCGCGGTTGCCCTTCTCGTCCGCAATGGACATTGGAGTCGCGCGGATGCCGTACAAAGTCGGCAAAACCATTTGCAGCTCCGGGAAGGCCCGGCCCATGCCGTCGGCGTCGACCAGCGGCAGGCCCAGCTGCGCGGCCGCGACGACCGGGATCAGCGAGTTGACGCCGCCCGCCTCGGCGCACGCGATGTGCGTCAGCTCCTTGCCGAGGTAGCCGGCGAGGGTGCGGGCCGCGAGGCCGACCTGCTCGGCCGACGGCAGCTTCTCCACCATGACCGTCGGCGCGCCCATCATGGCGACCGGCAGCACGACGGCGTCGTCCGGCACTTCGGAAAGCGGCACCAGCGGCACCGATCCGTGGGTGCGCACCGCCGAGGAGGCCAGCAGCCGGCCGATGTACGGGTCGCCACCGCCCCCGGTGCCGAGGATGGCGGCACCGCGGGCGATGTCGCCGAGGTCGTGCTCGGTGATCTCGCGCATCACGCCCCCAGCTGCAGGTCGCCGACGGCCTTGACGCGGATGCGCGTGGCGTTGCCGGGCAGGTACGGGATGGGCACCTCGTCGAAGTCGACGATGCCGACCGACGCCGGCGACGCGCCGGCCGCCACCGCGCGGTCGACGGCCTCCTGCTTCGCCTCGTCGACGACAGCCTCACGACGACCGGGCTCGATCACGTAGACGCGGTCCACTTCACCGCCGATCTGCGCGATGGCCGCGCCGATCGCGTTGGCCACGGCGTAGTTCTCCGGCCGGTGCACTTCACCACAGCCGGCCAGTTCGTCCGGCAGCAGCACCGAACCACCGCCGACGGCGACGACCGGCAGCGGCTCGGCGGACGTCCGCATCCGTTCGACCACATCGGACACGTCGGCGGCGATCCGATCCAGCGCGGCCCGCACCAGCGACTTGTCCAAATGGGACACGAGCGACGGGTCACCGATGTCCGCGCGCCCGGCGGCGACGGCGATGTCGGTCGCGGTGAGCGTGTCCCCGCCGAAGACCAGGGCCTTCGACGTCAGCTCGTAACCGACCGAGTCCGGGCCCACGGTGACGTTCCCGCGCACCCGGCTGCCGCCGCCGATACCGATCGACAGCACGTCCGGCATCCGGAAGTTGGTCCGGATCCCGGCGACACTCACGTCCGTGGTCGCCTCGCGCGGGAAGCCCTGCCGCAGCACGCCGACGTCCGACGTCGTGCCGCCGACGTCGACCACCGCGCAGGTGTCCAAACCGGACAGCACGGCCGCGCCGCGCATGGAGTTCGTCGGCCCCGAGGCGAAGGTGGCCACCGGGTAACGGCGGGCGAAGTCGACGTCCATCAGCGTGCCGTCGTTCTGGCTCAGATACAGCGGCGCGGTGATGCCCGCGCCGGTGACCGACGCGGACAGGCCGTCGACGATGTGCGCGGCCAGCTCGCGCAGCGCCGCGTTGATCACCGTCGCGTTTTCCCGTTCCAGCAAGCCGATCCGGCCGATCTCGTGGGACAGCGAGATCGCGACGTCCGGCAGCTGCGCGCCGATGATCTCGGCCGCGCGGGCCTCGAACTCGGCGTTGACCGGGGAGAAGACCGAGGTGATCGCGACGCTGCGCACCCCGGCTTCCCCCATGTCGTCGGCGGCCTTGCGCAGCTCGCTCTCGTCGAGCTCCGCGATGTGGCGGCCGTCGAACTCGTGTCCACCGTGGACCAGGTAGCTGCGCCCCGACACCGCGTCGACGAGCCGCTGCGGCCAGTCGACCATCGGCGGCAGCGACGCCCCGGCCGGCAGGCTCAGCCGCACGGCCGCGGTCGGCGCGAGCCGGTGGGCCTCGACGAGCGCGTTGATGAAGTGCGTGGTGCCGATCATCACCGCCCGCACCGCCGCCGGGTCGAACGCGCGTTGCCGCTGCAGGCCGTCGATCGCGGCGACGATGCCCGAGGTGACGTCCGCGGTCGTGCTGGTCTTGACCGAGGCGAGCACCTGACGGCCGTCGAGGAGGACAGCGTCGGTGTTGGTGCCGCCGACGTCGATGCCGATGCGCACGAAAGAATCTCCTTTTCAGACTGCGGGAGCGGGCTCGGCGTCGGCGGTCCGGCTGCTGCCGATCCCCCGCACCCAGCCGAGCTTCCCGGCGACGACGTACAGGACGAAGGCCACGACGAGCGAGTTGATGCTCGGCAGGCCCCACTCGACGAACTCGCCGAAGAGCGCCGCGGCGATCCAGACGACGATCGTGGCGGGCACCCACACCGGCGCGTCTTCGGGAACCGTGCCCCGGGCCCGGGCGCTTTCCAGGTCACCGCGCCACTTCTTCACCACGAAGTACTCGGCGACCATGATCCCGGCGATCGGCGGGAACGCAACGCCCAGCACCGTGAGGAAGTCGGTGAACTTGGCCAGGATCCCGGCCGCGGCGAGCAGGCTGCCCGCGACCCCGAGCACCGCCGTGACGAGCCCGCGGTGGGCCTTGCGACCGGACACCGTGCCGATGAAGTTCACGACCCCGAGCCCCGAGGAGTACAGGTTCCAGTCGTTGATCTTCATCGTGCCGGCGATGACGATGAGCAGGCCGACCCAGCCGACCGACGACGTCACGATGGTGGTGATCCCGGCGCTGCCGACGGCGTGCGCGAGCAGGACGCCGGAGAGGCCGATGACGTACTCGCCGAGGGTGATGCCGACGAGCGTCTGCTTGACGACGTCCGACGTGGACCGGTTGAAACGGGTCATGTCCGGCGTGATGACCGCGCCGACGATGAAGCCGCCGGCCACCAGCGTGGTGCCCTGCAGCAGGCTCAGCGCCGGCCCGGGCGGGGCCGAGGACACGAGCGCGCCGAGGTCGTGGCGGGTCAGCTCCGAGATGATCGACCAGCCGACGAGGATCAGGAACGCCGGCACGGTCAGGTACGCCGTCCAGGCCATGGAGTGGAAGCCGCGGACCACGATCGCGGTGACGAGCAGGCCGAACACGAGCGCCCAGCCCCATTCCGGCAGGCCGCCGATGAGCGAGACGAGCCCCTGCGCGGACACCGCGGACTGGATGCCGAACCAGCCGATGAGGCTGATCCCGATGGCGAGCCCGATGAGCGCCGAGCCGCCGCGGCCGAAGCCGGTCCAGCGGGCGATCATGGACGTCGAGAGGCCCTCGCGGACGCCGATGACGCCGACGAGGATGGTGATGAGCTCCAGGATGACCGAGCCGAGCGTGAAGGCCAGGACCGCGTTCCAGAAGCTCATCCCGAAGCCGACGGTGGCTCCGAGCAGGAACTGGGAAAGCGCGGACACCTGGCCGAACCGCTGGACGGCGACCGACCACCACGAGTACCGGGCGTGGTCCGGCACTCTGGTGAGGGCATAGTCATCGACACCGACTGTTGAGGCCACGCCGACCTCCTAATCCGGGAAGGGGAACGTTCCCCGAACCGTAAGCAGCGGTCCCGGCGGCGTCACCGTGCGATGTGCACAGTCAGCGCGTTGGCACTGTGCACTCAGCCCAACGGCTCGGCACCGGTCAACGTGACACTTTCCGCCCAGAGCCGTCCGGCAGCGGCGTCGTCGGTCAGGTTCGCCCACCGCTCTTCGAGGTGCGGCCGCCCGCGCAGGCCGAACACGCGCGGGCCCCACAGCTGGCCACCCGTGACGTCCGGGCCGAGGACCGCGCGGACGGCGGGCCGCGCGCCGGCGTCCTTGCCCTGCAGGAGGACCCGGGCCGGCCGGCCGCGCAGCCACTGGCCGGCGGTGCGGACGTGCACCGGCGGGCGCGACGGCGTCAGCGAGTCGAGCGCGCCACCGGGGTGGGCGAGGACGCTCAGCCGCTTCGAGCCGGTTTCGCGCAGCCGCCGGTCGAGTTCGAGCGCGAAGAGCATCTGGGCCAACTTCGAGCGCTCATACGCGCGCTTCGGGACGTAGTCGCGTTCGCTCTGGAGGTCGGCGAAGTCGAGCTTCGCGGACTTCGCCGCGAAGCTGCCGGTGGTGACGATCCGCGCGTCCTGCGCCAGGTCCGGCAGCAGCCGGGCGACCAGCGCGAAGTGGCCGAGGTGGTTGGTGCCGAACATCAGCTCGTGCCCGGCTTCGGTCTCCCGGCGCGGCGGGTGGTCGAGCATGACCCCGGCGTTGCAGACGACGGCGTCGAGCGGACCCGGATCGACGCCGGCGACCTGGGCCAGGTCGGCGAGGTCGAGCCGGACGTGTTCGACCTTCGCCCCGGAAACTCCCGCACGGATGGCGGTCTTCGCGGCTTCCGCCTTCGCCGGGTCGCGGCTGCCGATGACCACTTCCGCACCCGCCGAGGCGAGCTGTTCGGCAACGAAGTAGCCGATCCCGGCGTTGCCGCCGGTCACCAGCACGCGCATCGGCGTTCCCTCCCCGTGCCAAGCTGTCCGCCATGGACAACGCTACCGGCTACCGGCGGTCGACCGGCTCGGCCCGCGGCGAGGCCCGGCGCCGGGAGCTGCTGGCGAAGATCACCGACGAGGTCGCCGAGAATGGGCTCGTCGACTTCTCGCTGCGGCGCGCGGCGCGGTCGGCCGGGACGACGCACAAGGTGCTGCTCTACCACTTCGACGGCGTCGAAGACCTGCTCCGGCAGGTGGTCTTCGCGTTGCGGGAACGGCGGATCGGCAACGCGCTGACGGCGATCGCCGCGTCGCCCGCCACCTTGACCGACCGCGTCCGGGCCGCGTGGGAGAGCCTGCGCGACGAGGAGTCGCAGCTGCGGCGCGTGCTCGACCAGGCGATGGGCCTGGCGATGTACGACCCGGGCCGGTACGCGGCGCTCGGCCACGGCGCGTCCCAGCAGTACCTGCCGACGCTGGTGTCGTTCTGCCCGCCCGCCTGGCCGGAGCAGCGGAAGTTCGAGGTCGCGTCGATGATTCTGGCGACCTTGCGCGGCTTCCTCGTCGACCTGCTGACCAGCTCGGACGGCGCGGGCGCGGCGGCCGGCTTCGAAGCGCTGCTGCGCGCGGTCGAACGAGAGGAAGCACTCGACACTTTGTGAACCGCGTGGTTCACTTCCGGCATGGAGATCGAGCTGGGGGCGGGAACCGTCGAGTACACCGACACGGGCGGGCCGGGCCCGGTGCTGGTTTTCGTCCACGGCCTGCTGATGGACGGCACGTTGTGGGACAGCGTGGTCGCGTCGCTGCCGGGCCACCGGTGCGTCGTCCCGACGCTGCCCCTGGGCGCGCACCGGCAGCCGATGCGTCCCGAGACCGACCTTTCGCTGTCCGGGATCGCCGCGCTGCTCACGGAGTTCCTCGAGCGCCTCGACCTGCGCGAAGTGACGCTGGTCGGCGTCGACACCGGCGGCGCGCTGGTCCAACTGGCAATGGTGGACGGTGGCGCACGGGTGAGCCGGGTCGTGCTGGCGTCGTGCGACGCGTTCGACAACTTCCCGCCCGGGCTCACCGGCAAGACGCTGTTCCTGACGGGGAAGCTGTCGCCGGGGCTGTTCGGGCTGTTCATGCAGCAAATGCGGCTGCGCGCGGTGCGCCGGCTCCCGATCGCGTTCGGCTGGCTGACCAAACGTGGTGACGCGGTGTCCGCGGGCTGGCTGCGGCCTTTGCTTCGCGAAGCAGCCATCCGGCGGGACACGGTTCGCCTACTGCGGGCTTTCGCCGCGACCCCGGAGGTTCTGCTGGAAGTGGCCGAACGGCTCCCGGCGTTCGACCGGCCGGCCCTGGTGGTCTGGGCGAGCGAGGACCGCGTGATGCCACCCGAGCACGGCGAACGGCTGGCCGCGTTGCTGCCGAAGGGAAAGCTCGTGTACGTCGACGACAGCTACACACTGCTGCCACTCGACCAGCCGGCGGAGTTCGCCCGGCTGGTCGGTGAGTTCACAGCCGGCTGAGGCCGTGCAGGATGCGCTCCATCAGTTCGAGGCTCGGCCGGTTCCCCGAACCGCGCCGGGCCGTGTGCACCGCGACCAGCCCGCGGTCGGCCAGGTCCGACAGCAGCACCCGCGCGACCCCCAGCGGGATCCGCCGCCGCGCCGCAACCTCGGCGACCGACTGGGACGTCCCCAGCAGCGCGCAGATCTCCGACTCCTCCGTCGTGCTCCCCCGCACGACCGCCCGCCCCCGCTGGGTGATCGACACGAGCGTCTCGATCGGGAGGTCCCGGGTCGGACGCGTGCGGCCATGGGTGCGGAAGTACGGGCGGACCATCCCCGCCCCGCCTTCTTCGAGCACGGACCCCCAGTGCACAGCCAGCTCCTCACAGCGATTAATCCTTGTCGGCGATTATTTGACCTAATGATCGAGTAGGCCGCAATCGACCGAACAGAGCAACGCCGGAAAAACCGCAGGTCAACGCCCTGCCAGTGGTGCAGTACTGCCGCGAAGGACTAGTCGTGTCCCGAGAATCGACGGCGATGTCGCGATTTTTCCGCCGGACAATCGCGCCAGGATCAGCTTCCCGGCCCGCTCCCCGAGCTCGGCGACGGGCTGGGCGACCGTGCTCAGCTCGAGCAGGTCGGCGAGGTCGTGGTCGTCGAACCCGAGCACCGAGACGTCCGCCGGCACCCGCAGCCCGGCCCGGCGCAGCGTCCGCAGCGCCCCGAACGCCATCTCGTCCGAGGCGGCGAACACCGCCGTCGGACGGCGGCGCAGGCCGAGGAGCGCGCCCATCGCCCGTTCCCCGCCCGCGACGGTGAACCCGCCCCCGGTCTCGAACGCCGGGTCCGGCGCGCGGCCGTCCTCCCGGCAGGCGCCGTGGTAGACCTCGCGGTAGGCCGCCAGCCGCCGCAACGGCGTCGTGAACCCGAGCGGGATCGGGGCGTTCTCGCCGATGAACGCGATCTCGCGGTGGCCCAGCTGGACGAGGTGGCGCATCGCGGTCACCGCGGCCCCGTGGTCGTCGATCCCGACCGAGTCCGCGCCGGGCTCCTCGGTGCCGATCGTGACGAGCGGGGTGCCGAGTCCTCGCAGCAGTTCGCGTTCGGATTCCTTCAACGGCAGGGAAAGCACGAGCACCGCGTCGACCCGGCGGCGCAGCGGCAGGTCGGCGAAGAAGCGCGCGCGGCCCGGGTCGTCGCCGAGGTTGTAGAGCAGCAGGCTCAGCCCGGCGTCGCGCAGCACCCGCTCGACCCCGGAGATCAGGCGCGCGAAGTACCAGCGGTCGACGTAGGGGACGATCACGCCCACCGTGCCGGTCCGCCCGGTGGCCAGGCTCGACGCGGCGGGCGAGATGGCGTACCCGAGCTCGGCGGCGGCCGCGAGCACCCGGGTCCGCGTGCGCTCGGCGACGCCGGGCACCCCGCGCAGGGCCCGCGACACGGTGGCGGCCGAGACGCCCGCGAGCCGGGCGACGTCGTCGAGCTTGTCCGGCATCTCCTGGCCCCGTCCGTTGCAAGCGCTTGCAACCATCCGCGTCACTACCATTGACACCTGGCTTGATCAAGGCTAATCATCGATGCAAGCGCTTGCAATGGCGTCGCCTGTCCGGCAAGGAGGCCGACATGCGCCAGCTCCTCCCGCTCACCGGTGCGACCCTGCTGGCCGCCACCGCGCTCGCCGCCTGCTCGTCGGCGAGCGGGCTGACGATCAACCTGTACATCTCGCCGGAGGACCACCTGCAGACGGTCGTCGACCGGTGCACGCAGGAGGCCGCGGGCAAGTACAAGATCGTCTACAACAAGCTCCCGCGCGGCGCGGACGGCCAGCGCGAGCAGATGGTCCGCCGGCTCGCCGCGGGCGACACCTCGCTGGACGTGCTCGGCCTCGACGTCACGTGGGTGCCGGAGTTCGCCGAAGCGGGCTGGGCCGAGGAGTGGACGGGCGCGAACGCGGCGGCGGCCACGAACGACGTGCTGCCCGGGCCGCTGGCCACCGCGAAGTGGAACGGAAAGCTCTACGGCGCCACGAAGAACACGAACGTCCAGCTGCTCTGGTACGACGACCGGATCACGCCGTCGCCGCCGAAGTCGTTCGACGAGCTGATGACGCAGGCGCAGCAGCTGAAGGCGGCCGGGAAGCCGTACCAGGTCGTGTTCACCGGTGCGCAGTACGAAGGCCTGGTCGTCTTCTACAACACGCTGGTCGCGTCGGCGGGCGGGCACATCCTGTCCGACGACGGCAAGTCCGTGGTGATGGACGACGGCGCGGTGCGCGCTCTGGAGCTGCTGAAGAAGCTCACCACGGCGGGGATCACGGACCCGTCGCTGACGAACCAGAAAGAGGACGACATCCGCCAGGCGTTCCAGCGCGGCCAGGCGGCGACCGAGCTGAACTGGCCGTTCGTCTACGCCTCCTACGCGAAGGAGAAGCCGCAGGACCTGGCGCACTTCAAGTGGACGCGGTACCCGTCGGTGACCGCCGGCCAGCCGAGCCGGGTGACGATCGGCGGGTTCAACCTGGCCGTGTCGACGTATTCGCAGCACAAGCCGGAAGCGTTCGAAGCGGCGCTGTGCCTGCGAAACGCGACTTCGCAGAAGTACCAGGCGCTGGTGGACGGAATCCCGCCGAGCATCGCGTCGATCTACCGCGACAACGCGCCCTTGGACGCTTCTCGACCGGCGGACCCGAAGGAGAACCCGACGATGGCGGACCAGTACCCGATGAAGGGCGACATCCAGGCGGCCCTGACGGACGCGGCGGTCCGCCCGCTGACCCCGGCGTACCAGAACCTGTCGACGGTGATTTCGAAGGTGCTGTCCCCGCCGGCGGAAATCGACGTCCAGGCGACGGCCCAGGAGTTGCGCGACCGGCTGACCGACGCGCTGAACTCGCGGGGCATCATCCCCTGATCGGGGGCCGCTCATCGGCAGTATCGTGGGTGGTACGGCCGAGCCAGCTGCACGCGATCGCGAACGCACCGCCGACGAGCGCGACATCGGGATCCGAGGCGAACTTGGCCGACCTCGACCGCCAGTCGCTCGACCGGGCGGGGGCCGAGGTGAACCGGGCGAAGGACCGGTTGACGGCGACGTCGGACCGCACGAAGCGCGAGCAGGCGGAGATCGACCGCGAGATGGCCCGCTCAGGCCGGGACAACCGCGTCGACGGCTGACCTCCGGCTGCCGGTCATGTTCAGTGCCAGCCGCCGGCCCCGCAGTACGCGCCGTACCCCGGCTTTTTCCCGGTGACGACGTTCTGCATGCAGTCGGTCAAGAAGCAGGGGTTCGGGCCGGGTCAGAGGCGGATCGGTTTCTTGTTCATGAACTCTTCAATTCCCAACGCCCCGAGTTCCCGCCCGATCCCCGACCGCTTGATCCCCCCGAAGGGCAAATCCGCCTCCGACCCACCCGACTTGTTCAGATAAACCATCCCCGCCTCGATCCGCCGAGCCACCCGCGTGGCCCGCACCCGATCCGTCCCGAACACACTCGCACCCAGCCCGAACGGCGTGTCGTTCGCCAACGCGACCGCCTCGTCCTCGCTCTCGGCCCGGAACACCAGCACCACCGGCCCGAAGATCTCCTCGTGGTACGCCGCCATCCCCGGAGTCACGTCCGTGAGCACCGTCGCCTCCAAAAACGCCCCACCGCCGGGCACCCGACGCCCACCCGCGCGCAGCGTCGCCCCCTCGCGGATCGCCGTTTCCACCTGGGCCGCCACCTCGTCCGCCGCCGCGATCGAGGCCAGTGGGGGCAACGTTGTCGCCGGGTCGGCCGGGTCGCCTGGTACGTAGTACTCCGTCACCCTCTTGGCCAGCCGGTCGACGAACTCGTCGTACAGCTCGCCCAGCACGATCATGCGCTTCGGCGCGTTGCACGACTGGCCGCAGTTGCGCATGCGGGCCGTCGCCGTCGCCTTGACCGTCTCGTCCAGGTCGTCGGTGTCCAGGACGATCAGCGGGTCCGAGCCGCCGAGCTCCAGGACGCACTTCTTGAGGTTGCGCCCGGCCTCCGCCGCCACCGAGATGCCGGCCTGCTCGCTGCCCGTGAGCGACACCCCGACCAGGCGCGGGTCCGCGAGCATCCACGGCACCTGCCGGCTCGAGGCGAACACGTTCACGTACGCGTCCGACGGCACTCCCGCGTCGCGGAGCACGCTCTCGATCGCCGCAGCCGAACGGGGGCAGATCGACGCGTGCTTGAGCAGGATCGTGTTGCCCAGCACCAGGTTCGGCGCGACGAACCGGGCGACCTGGTAGCACGGGAAGTTCCACGGCATGACGCCCAGCAGCGCCCCGATCGGCTCCTTCGTCAGCACGGCCTCGCCGCCACGCAGGGCCAGCGGCTCGTCGGCCAGCAGGTCGGGCCCGCGCTCGCCGTAGTACCGGAAGATGTCGACGACGACGCCGACCTCGCCGCGGCCTTCGTTGATCCGCTTCCCCATCTCGAGGGTCATGATCGCGGCCAGCTCGCCGGCGCGTTCGGCGAACAGCTCCGCCGCGCGCAGCACGATCGCCGCACGCTCGGCCACCGGCCGCGCGCGCCAGGTCGCGAACCCGGCGTGGACGCGGTCGATCGCCGCGCGGACCTCCTCGTCGGTCGCGTTCGGGATCTCCTCCACGAGTTCACCGGTGGCGGGGTTGGTGACTGAGTACATGGCGGCCTCCTGATAGCCTACTGCATACTGTATACACCATGAGATCAGAGATCGACACCCGCGCGGCGGTACCCGTCGGCGCGTGATCGACTATCGTTCCCCCATGACGCTGGAGATCACCGGCGGACCCGAATTCGCCGCGCTGGCAACGGAAAAACCGCGCTGGACCCGCAGTTACACGGGCAGTGAGGTCACGTTCGGCTGCCCCGCCCGCTCCGCCGACCGCACCCCGCGCGTCTGGAGCGCCCGGGGTCTCGGCCTGCCGGAGGACGACCTGCCGGGGTTCGCCGCGCAGCTGCGCCGCGTCATGAAGCACGAGAAGTACTGGATCGCCCGGGCGGCGTGCGCGGACCGCCGAGCGGGCGACGCGGCGCGCTGGACCTTCGGCCGCTACGACGACGAAGACGGCTTCGTGTACTTCGGCGGCCCATGCACACACGGCGACCGGTGGCCGGGCTACCGGCCCGCGACGGAGTTCACGATCGCGTTGCCGCACGTCCGGGGGTTGCGGATCCGGGTGGCCGCGTACCTGGCGACGGGGTGACCCGCAACGACGTGGTCCACCGAGCCGTCCGCGCGGGAGCCGTCGCCGCCGTCGTCAGCGGCATCCCCTCCACCACCCACGCCCTGCTGTCCGGCCAAGAAGTCCTGGCCGCCACCCGAGCGGCAGGCACCCTCCTCCCAGGCCGGCGCGACCGGCCCGGCATCCTCGCCGGACTGGTCGCGCACGTCCTGGTTTCCACCTTCTGGACGGCGGTCCTCGCCGCGATCGCCCGGCGCAGGCGCCTCGGACCGCTCCGAGGCGCCGGAGCCGGGCTCGCGATCGCGGCGCTGGACCTTTGCGTAGCCGGCCGGGCCTACCCGGCCGTGCGGGCGCTTCCCCGCGCCCCGCAGGTCCTGGACCACCTCGTGTTCGGCGCCGTCGCCGGCGCGCTGCTCGACCGTCCACACGGGACGGATCAGCGCACGACCTCGACGACGTCACCCGGGTGCAGCGAGTTGTAGAACATCACCGCGGCCGCGTGCGAAAGGTGCACGCACCCGTGGGACTTCACCTTGAGACTCCCCTGGTGGAACGCCACGCCCGTGTTCGTGAAGAACACCGAGTACGGCATCGGCCCGTTGTACTGCTTGCTGTAGTGGTCGATGTCCTTGTACTGCACGTGGAACTTCCCCACCGGCGTCGGGTACTTCGCCAGCCCGACGGTGATCGGAACGCCGCCGTAGGTGACGTTCCCGGCGCCGTCCGTCAACCACGCCGTATTCGAACTGCGCTGGACGCAGGCCTTCGCTTCGGCGCTGCACGGCGTCGACGACACCGTTGCTTCGGCCGTTCCCGCGAACGCCACGGTCCCCGCCATCGCGGCGACCCCGCCCAGTAGTGCGATCATCCTCCGGTTCATCGCGTGCCTCCCGTTGTCGTTCGGCTACGCGATGTAGGGTGCCCAGTTTTCCGATCTTCGAACCGGCGATCACCGAGCCGGTTGCGACAACTGCAGGAACTCGTTCTGCTCACGGTCGTAGCGCTGGGTCAGACCGTTGCCGTAGCGGTCCCACCAGTTAGCGGTGTGGCCGCCCTGGCGGGTGGTCGTGTCCCCGTAGACCTGGCGGTCGTACTCGATGCGCGCGTCGTGGAACTCCTGCTGGAACTGCTCGGGCGTGAGGCCCTGCGCGTGCTGGACCGCCGCGTCGCTGATCGTGCGCGAGCTGCGGACGATGTCGTCGCCCGCCATGTGGTTGAGGATCGAGCGGACACCGCCCGCGCCGCGCATGTGCGCGCCCGACATGATCGCGGCCTGCGTGCCCGGGTCGGTGAAGTTCAGCGCGCCCGCGGTGCGCGCGTTCGCCGTCATCAGGTCCGACACGACGGCGCGTTCCTCCGCACTGCCGATGCCGTACTGCTCGCGCGCGGCGATGATCCGGTCGTAGCCGTTGTGCATGTTCTGCCGGAAGCCGTACGCCTCGGGCACGCCGCCCTGCTCGCCCGTCGCGCCTTCGGAGCGCATGATCGAGTCGACGACGCGCGGGTCGAGCTGCTGCGGCGCCGCCGCGGCCGCCGCTCCCCCGCCGCCCTGCCCGCCCTGCGCCTGGCCGCCGCCGTAGGCCTGGGCGACGTCGGAGTCGGCCGCGTTGTAGCCGTTCGCGGCCGTCTGGACGTTCTGGTTCACGTTCGTGATCAGGCTCAGGAACTTCTGCAGCGCGCTGCCCAGCGTCGAGTGCAACGCCGAGTTCGCGGCGGCCACCCCGCTGCCGATGCCGGCGAACGACAACGCGTCCAGCACCAGGCCTTCCAGGTCGCGCGTGGTCGACAGGAAGGACGACCCCACTTCCTCGACCGCCTTGGCGACCGTCCCCATTTCCGTGGTTTCGGCGCGGTAGGCCCCGGCACTCATGGTCTGCTCCCTCCGGACACCGGCTGTGCGCGAAGAGCATTGCCCACCCGGGCCGGGCCGCCCCACGGCCGAATTACCCACTGGCCGAGTCTCACCTGTCGTTCATCTTCCGTTCATTCGTGGTTCTTCTCGCGCGGTACTTAACCCGGCATGACTACCCAGACGCTCGACACGATCGCGTCCGAACAGCTCGACCTGCAGCTGGACATCGTCGAAGACCGGCTGCGGCAGGACTACGAAGGGGTGGAGGTCCACACGCTCGTCGAACGGGAGCGCCACCGGTTCGACGCGGCGCGCATCCACGCGTTCGTCCCCATCCTCGTCGAACGGGCCGTCCGCGAGTTCCTGCGGGAGCCGGCGGGCAAGCACCGGCGCTAGAGTCGGGAGATGGACAAACCCCAAGACGACGCGGACGTCGTGGACGGTGAGCTCGTCGACGAGACACCGACCGCGGCGCTCGCGATCCCCTCGCCGCCGCTGCCCGACCCGGACTACAGCGCGGGCGGTGTCCCGAGCTTCGACTTCGTCCGGGACAAGATCGAAAACCGGTACACCACTTCGGTCGGCTCGGCGGAAGTGGCCGGGCTGGGCACCGAGAACACCGCCGAGGCCCTCGACAAGAAGATCGCCGACCGCGACCAGGCGGCGAAAGACCGGCTGGCCGAGATCCGCCGCTCGATGCGCGGGGAGTAGCTCACCCGAAGATCGCGCTCGGATCGCCGGTGTACCAGGCGTTTTCGATCACCACGCGGCGCATGACCCAGCGGTCGCCGGCGCGGACGAGCCGCACGTCGTAGCGGTTCCTCAGCAGCGCGTGCGTGCCGTGGTCGGCGCTGAGCAGGTGCTGGGCTTCGACCAGGGCCGTCAGCCGCGCGGTGTCGCCGTCGAGGGTGACGCGCGGGTTGGTGACCTGGTGCGTCGTGTCGACCCGGCCCGCGAACAACGCGAGGATCGTGTCGCGGCCCGTCATCAGCGGCGGCTCCGCGCCCCAGCGGGCAGCGGCCGGCCGGAAGTGCAGCTCGGCGTCGGCGGCGAAGGACGACGCGAACAGCTCGCGGTCCTTGAGGTCTTGGCCGAGGCCGAAGCGGTACAGCGCGTCGATGATTTCGGTGCGGTCGTCGATGTCCATGCCGCCAGCTTCACGGCGCCCGCGCAGCCGATCAACGCACTTCTGTGCCACGATCGTTAAGCAGGAGTTGACGATACCGGGGGCTCGCTGGTGGAGACGCGTGAGGTCGAGTCGTTCCTGACGCTGGCCGACGAGCTGCACTTCGGCCGCACGGCGGAGCGGCTGCCGGACCCGTGGCTGGACGAGCACGCTCCCGGCGCGGCGACGCGACCGCGGGCAGGGCTGCAGGAGCTGTTGACGTTGGCGGGCGCGGGCGAAGGGGTACCGCCGGTCGGCGCGCACATCCGGCGGTACTACCCGCGGCCGGACGTGGCGTACGTCCCGCTGGCCGACGCGCTGCGGCTGGAGTGGGGTCTGGTGTGGCGGGAGGGTTCGGCGACGGCGCGGGGGCGGGCGTTCACCGAGGCGGCGGCCGAGTTGGTGCGCGAACCGGCTTGACGGGCGGCTCGCGCCGGTCGGGAACGGCGCCCCGGCGAGCAGCGGCGACGATAGCGGCCAGGCGGGAACGCCGGGCCGGGCGGGACGGCGACCCGGCGAGCAGCGGCGACGACAGCGGCCAGGCGGCAACGGCGGGCCGGTGGGGAACTGCGGCGATAGCAGCCGGGCGGGCTCAGCAGACCGCGACAGCGGCCGGCGCCAAGCCGGCAACCGAGCAATCCCGCAATCAACCGCGCCCGGTCGACCTCCAGCCGGAGACCGCCGGCCAACCGGACCGGCACCACACCGCCGGCCAACCCGCCGCTCCAGGCCGGCCGCGTCCAACGGCCCTCAGCCAGGCAGCCAGCGCATCGCCACCGGCTGGCTGGCGGCGATCGCCGCCAGGCGGTTCGGGAACACGCGGGCCCGGTCGCCGAGGCCCGTCAACCGGACCACGCGGTCGGCCACGCTCCCCGGTGTCACGATCAGGCAACCGGCTATTCCGCGGTCGCGGCAGGACTCCATCGCGTCGAGCAGTCCCCGCGCGCCGCGCGCCGTCAGGAATTCGAGCGTTGCCAGGTCCAGCACGAGCAGGTGCGGCGCCGGCAGTTCGCAAAGCGCCGCTTCGATCAGCGTCGTCCACCGAAGCACGGTGTCGATGTCCAGTTCGCCGCGGATTTCGATGACCAGCACGCCGCTGGTCCGTTCCGAGACGGCTCCCTCGTGCTCACGCATCGCGCGCCTCCCCGGGGCCGGTTCGGGGCGGCCCCGGCTCATGGTCCCACCGCCGCCGGGCCGCGGCCGGGCAGAACGCGAAGAAACCCGGCGCCGCAAGCAAACGGCCCAGCCGGGCGCGGCCGTCCGGCTCAGCGTCCATTGTGGACGCTCAACCGCCCCAGCCACTCCCGCAGCATCGTCAGCTCGGCCGCGGACAGCGGCGTGTCGCCGGTCAGCCGGGCCGCGAGCGTCGTCGCCGTCACCGCGACGCCGCCGGGCTCCGGCGAGGTCTCCGCGAGGATCCCGGAGAGCACGCTTTCCCGCACCCGCACGGAAAACTCCGGATCCGGGTACAGCTCCGGCCGGGTGATCATCGACAGCGCGACGCCGGCGTTGGCCGCCATCACCATCTGCGCGGCGAGCGGCGGCGGCACCTTCAGCCGCCCGGCCGCCGCGCAGCGCTCGAGGATGGCGAGCAACAGCCCGTGCGCCTCGGCCGCCGCCCCCGGCGGGGTCGACAGGCCGGCGTAGAGCACGCGGTAGTGGTTGGGGTGCGCCAGCGCGAAGGCGACGTGGTTGTCCCAGCCGTCGCGCAGGTCGCGCACCGGGTCGTCGGACGCCTTCGCGGCCCGTTTGCCGGCGAGGTACGCCTCGAAGGCGTGGTCGACGACGGCGGCGAGCAGACCGTCTTTGTCGCCGAACTGCCGGTACAGCGCCGGCGCGCCGACCCCCGCGGCCTCGCAGACCGCCCGCGTGGAGAACTCGCCCGAGTGCGCCAGCAGCTCGGCCGCCGCCTCCAGGATCCGCGTCCGCACGTCCACGACACCGACGCTACCAGCGGATACCATCGATATCAAGTTTGGGGTAGCGACGATTCGGAAGTTGTGTTAGCGTCGATTACGCCAAGCCGAGAACACTGATACCGAAGGACGCGCCCACGCGAACACGATGGTGCTGGTCGAAGAGGTCGCCGACGGCGGCTGGGGCATCGGCGGGGACGTGCTCACCCTCGCGAAGCTCCAGGCCGGGTGACGTCAGGCTTTCGTAACCACCTCGTGGAATCATCGATCGGCCACCGAAGTTGTACAGGTGGCAGCACCACACGAGGAGAAGGAGTGACGCCGTGACCACGTCAACCGAAAGGGCCGTCCTGGCCGGCGGCTGCTTCTGGGGCATGCAGGAGCTGTTCCGCCGTCAGCCCGGGGTGATCTCGACCCGGGTCGGTTACAGCGGCGGCGACGTCCCGAACGCCACCTACCGCAACCACGGCACGCACGCCGAGGCCATCGAGGTGGTCTACGACCCCACCCAGACGACGTTCCGCGACCTGCTCGAGTTCTTCTTCCAGGTGCACGACCCGACGACGAAGAACCGCCAGGGCAACGACATCGGCCTGAGCTACCGGTCGGCGATCTTCTTCGAAAACGACGAGCAGAAGCGCGTCGCCGAAGACACGATCGCCGATGTCGAGGCGTCCGGGTTGTGGCCGGGCAAGGTCGTCACCGAAGTCAGCCCCGTCGGCGACTTCTGGGAGGCCGAGCCAGAGCACCAGGACTACCTGCAGCGCATTCCGAACGGGTACACCTGCCACTTCGTGCGCCCGGGCTGGAAGCTCCCGAAGCGCGAGACGACCGCCTGACACAGTCGTACCAAGAAGGCCCCTTCACCGATTCCCGGTGAAGGGGCCTTCGCCGTTTCGGACGCGGGAAAGATCACCCGAACGGCGGTGATCCCCGTTCAGTCCTAAGTGGACTGGCAACCCGGGAATCCCAATGGTGGGAAATGTCCTTTTTGGGAAGTATTGCGTTCGGTAGATAAGACCGTACGTTAGTCGCTTGTTCACGAGGCTCCGGCACCGGATTCTGATTTCCGTTCCACAGCACCACCTCTCGTCCCCTTGAGCCGGCCCGGCCTCGACCCCGGGCCTGCTTCACCCTGCCCGGAGGGAATACCTCGATGGATCTGAGACGTCCTGTCGTCTTGGCAGCAACCGGCGTGCTCGTCGGCGCGCTGTGCATCACCGGCACCGCACAGGCACAACCCACCCCGAACGCCACCCCCGCGGCGGCGCCGAGCGCCGTGGCCCAGGCCGCGACCGCGGCCGCCGGTCTGGTGGCGAGCCGGCCGGCCGCGCTGCACGCCAGCGCGGACGACGTCTTCCTGGCCCAGAAAGCGATTTCCGCCACCAACGGGCTGCAGTACATCCCGTACGAGCGCAGCTACAAGGGCCTGCCGGTGGTCGGCGGCGACTTCGTCGTCGCGACGAACTCGACGGGCCAGGTGCTCGGCACCTCCGTCGCGCAGGACCAGACCATCAACCTCGCCACCACCGGCGCCAAGGTGACGAAGGCCGCCGCCGAGGCGACCGCGCGGCAGCAGCTGTCCGCCGTGGACAGCGTGAGCCCCGCGCAGCAGGTCGTCTACGCGCTCGGCGCGCCGACGCTGGCCTGGAAGAGCACGGTCGTCGGCCGTGACGCCGAGGGCCCGAGCCGGCTCGACGTCATCGTCGACGCCGCCACCGGCAAGGTGCTCAAGACCCAAGAGCACGTCATGAACGGTGACGGCACCAGCGCCTACAACCGCCCGAACCCGGTGCACCTCGACACCACCCACTCGGGCAGCACGTACACGATGAAGGACCCGGCCATCACCAACACGTCCTGCCAGGACGCGGCCAACAACACCACCTTCAGCGGCCCGGACGACGCCTGGGGCAACGGCAACGCCACCAGCCGCGAAACCGGCTGCGTCGACGCGCTGTTCGCCGCCCAGACCGAGAACAAGATGCTCTCGCAGTGGCTGGGCCGCAACGGCTTCGACGGCAACGGCGGTGGCTGGCCGATCCGCGTCGGCCTGAACGACGAGAACGCCTACTACGACGGCACCCAGGTCCAGATCGGCCACAACACGCAGAACCAGTGGATCGGCTCGATCGACGTCGTCGCGCACGAGCACGGCCACGGCATCGACGACCACACCCCGGGCGGCATCTCGGGCGCGGGCACGCAGGAGTTCGTCGCGGACGTCTTCGGCGCCTCCACCGAGTGGTTCGCGAACGAGCCCGCGGGCGGCGACGTGCCGGACTTCCTCGTCGGCGAGTCGGTGAACCTCGTCGGCTCCGGCCCGATCCGCAACATGTACAACCCGTCGGCGCTGGGCGACAAGAACTGCTACGACAGCTCCGTCCCCAACGGTGAGGTGCACGCGGCCGCCGGCCCCGGCAACCACTGGTTCTACCTGCTGGCCGAAGGCACCAACCCGACCAACGGCCAGCCGACCAGCACCACGTGCAACAGCTCGTCGGTCACCGGCATCGGTGTCCAGAACGCGGTGAAGATCTTCTACAACGCGATGCTGCTCAAGACCTCCAGCAGCTCGTACCTGAAGTACCGCACCTGGACGCTGACCGCGGCGAAGAACCTGTTCCCGGGCAGCTGCACCGAGTTCAACACCGTCAAGGCGGCGTGGGACGCGATCTCCGTCCCGGCGCAGTCGGCCGACCCGACCTGCTCGGCGACCGGCACCGTCACGGTTTCGAACCCGGGCAACCAGTCCACCGTGACCGGCGCTTCGGTCAACCTGCCGCTGTCGGCTTCGGGCGGCACCGCGCCGTACACCTGGTCGGCCACCGGCCTCCCGGCCGGCCTGTCCATCAACGCCTCCACCGGCACGATCTCGGGCACCGCGACCACCGCGGGCACCTCGAACGTCACGGTGACGGCCAAGGACGCGGCCAACAAGACCGGCACGGCGTCGTTCTCCTGGACCGTCGGCACCACCGGCGGCTGCTCCGGCCAGAAGATCGTCAACGGCGGCTTCGAGTCGGGCGCGGCGAGCTGGACGCAGACCAGCGGCGTGATCGGGCAGAACGGCTCCAGCGAGCCCGCGCACGGCGGCACCTACAACGCGTGGCTCGACGGGTACGGCACGACGCACACCGACACGCTCGCGCAGTCGGTGAGCATCCCGGCCGGCTGCCACGCCAGCCTGACGTTCTACCTGCACATCGACTCCGCGGAGACGACCACCACCACCGCCTACGACAAGCTGACCGTCACCAACGGCAGCGCGACGCTGGGCAGCTACTCCAACCTGAACAAGGCTTCCGGGTACGCGCTCAAGACGGTCGACGTCTCGTCGGCCGCCGGCGGCACCCTGGCGCTGAAGTTCACCGGCACCGAGGACAGCTCGCTGCAGACCTCGTTCGTCATCGACGACGTGGCTGTCACCCTGAGCTGAAGCTGAACCACTGAAGCGGGGAGGCCGGGATTCCGGCCTCCCCGTTTTCGTGTCCCGGGGGCAGAATCGGCGCATGGACACCGAAGAGCTGCGCGCGACCCAGGCCCCGCTGAAGGACAAGTACCGCGAGCAGCCCGAGAGCGCGCTCGTCACGCTGCACGCCGACGCCGAACTGGACGGCCTCGGCATCTCCTGCAAGGTCGAGACCGCCCGCGCGGTCGTCGAAGCCGGGCTACACCCGGCCACGGGTGGCGACGGCAGCCTCGCCTGTTCGGGCGACATGCTGCTGGAAGCGCTCGCCGCGTGTGCCGGGGTGACGCTGCGGGCGGTCGCGACGTCGTTGGGGCTCGAGGTGCGCGGCGGGCGCGTGCGGGCCGAAGGCGACCTCGACTTCCGCGGCACCCTCGCCGTCGCCAAGGACACCCCGGTGGGCTTCCGCGCGATCCGGCTGTCGTTCGCGTTGGACACCGACGCCTCCGAGGAGCAGCTCGCCACGCTGAAGAAGCTGACCGAGCGGTACTGCGTCGTTTTCCAGACGCTGCGGACGCCGCCGGAGTTCGCCGTCAGCCTGTCGGCGGCTCAGGGATAAACCCGGAGGACAAACCGGACGCACTTGGCCTAGCTTGGCGGGGTCACCGAGAGGGGAAACCGTCATGCCGGAACCGGACAACGCCGTCCAGGTGCGCGGGCTCGTCAAAACCTACGGGTCGACCCGCGCGCTCGACGGCGTCGACCTCGACATCCCGGCCGGGCGCGTGCTCGGCCTGCTCGGCCCGAACGGCGCCGGCAAGACCACCACGGTCCGCATCCTGACGACGCTGCTGCGGCCGGACTCCGGGTCGGCGCACGTGGCCGGCTACGACGTCCTGGCCCAGCCCGACGAGGTGCGGCAGCGGATCGGGCTGTCCGGGCAGTACGCGGCCGTCGACGAGAACCTCACCGGGTTCGAGAACCTCTACATGGTCGGGCGGCTCTACGGCCGGCCGAAGTCCGCGGCCCGCTCGCGCGCCCGGGAGCTGCTGGCGCGGTTCGCGCTCGAAGAGGCCGCCGACCGGCCGGCGAAGGGCTACTCGGGCGGCATGCGCCGGCGGCTCGACCTGGCCGGCGCGCTGGTCGCGGAGCCGACCGTCGTCGTCCTCGACGAGCCGACCACCGGTCTCGACCCGGGTGGGCGGCTCGACACGTGGGGCGTCATCAAGGAGCTGGTCGCGGACGGCACGACCGTGCTGCTGACCACGCAGTACCTCGAAGAGGCCGACCAGCTGGCCGACTCGATCGTGGTGATCGACCACGGCCGGGTGATCGCGCGCGGCACGGCCGACGAGCTCAAGGCCCAGATCGGCGGCGAACGGCTGGAGCTGGTCGTCGCCTCCCCCGCGGACCTGCCGGCGACGCTGGAGGTGCTGCGCGAAGTGGGGACGGGCGAGCCGTCCGGCGACGACCACACGCGGCGCGCGGAGATCCTCGTCGACACCGGCCCGAAGGCGCTCATCGAGGCCCTGCGGCGGCTGGACGCGCAGGGCATCGCCGTCCAGGACGTCGCCCTGCACCGGCCGACCCTCGACGACGTCTTCCTGTCCCTGACCGGCCACGGCGCCGAGTCCGCCGAGGAGGTGGCCAAGTGAACGCGCTCGCGAAGGGCATTTCCGACGGCGGCATCATCACGTGGCGCAACCTGATGAACGTCCGCCGCAACCCCGACTGGCTGATGGCGGCGACGCTGCAGCCGATCATGTTCGTGCTGCTGTTCGCGTACGTCTTCGGCAACGCGATCGGCGGCGAAGCGGGCGGCGCGGCCTACCGGGAGTTCCTCATCGCGGGGATCTTCGCGCAGACGGTGGCGTTCAACTCGGCGTTCACGGTGATCGGCTTCGCCAACGACCTGCAGAAGGGCATCATCGACCGGTTCCGCTCGCTGCCGATGTCCCGCATCGCGGTGGTCCTCGGCCGGACGACGTCGGACCTGGTGGTCAGCGTGGTGGCGCTGGTCGTGATGTCGGCGTGCGGGCTGATCGTGGGCTGGCGCATCCGCGGCAGTTTCTGGGACGCGCTGCTGGGCTACCTGGTGATGCTGATGTTTGCGTGGGCCTTGTCCTGGGTGGGCGCGCTGATCGGCCTGGCGGCGCGCAGTGTCGAGGTGGCGCAGAGCCTCGGGCTGATCTGGATGTTCCCGCTGAGCTTCATCTCCTCGGCGTTCGTCCCGACGGGGACGCTGCCGCCGTTCCTCAAGGCGATCGCGGACTGGAACCCGTTCACGGCGGTGATCAACGCGACGAGGGACCTGTTCGGCAACCGCTTCGGCCCGGCGCAGACGGGCTGGCCGGCGGAGCACGCGGCGCTGTACGCGATCCTGTGCTGCGTGGCGATCATCGCGGTGTTCGCTCCCCTGGCGACGGCCAAGTACCGCCGGGTGGCGAGCAAGTAATACCGTCCGAAGAGGACTGATCTGGTCAGTCCTCTTCGGACAGCTCCACGATCGGGATCACCCGCTTGGCCTTCCGGGCCTTGGCCTGGTGGTCCACCAGGAACGGGTACTGCTTCTCCAGCTCGATCCACGTCCGCACGTAGTCCGCCCCCAGCAGCGGCAGCGCCTCCCCGTCGAACTCGTGGCCGTCCACCTCCACCTTGACCCGGGAGTCGGCGATCAGGTTCAGGTACCAGCCCGGGTGCTTCGGCGCCCCGATGTTGGACGCCACGACCAGCAGCCGGTCGCCGTCGCGGTGGTACATCATCGGGACCGTGCGCGGTTTCCCGGAGTTCCGGCCCGTCGTCGTGAGCAGCACCAGGCGCTCGCGGTGCATGCCCTCGACCTCGCCGCCCGCGCGGAACTGCTCGATCACGCGGCGGTTCGTCTCCCGGACGTCCACGGTGTCCACGGCGGTCACTGGTCGTAGTAGCGGGTCGGCGGGGGCTGCTGCTGCGGGTACTGCCGGGTCGCCGGCGGCGGCGCCGCGCTCTGCCGGCGCCGGTGCAGGGTCCGGGCGCTGGCCGCCATGCTGTTCACGACCGCGGCGATGACGAGCCCGATGACGAGGTTGATCGCGGCCGTGGCGATCTTCGCGCTCGGGGCGACCGTCAACGTCAGCGGCAGGACCACCGCGATCAGCGTCACCAGCACCATGATCCAGCCGAAGAACTGGGACGGCGCCGGCGTCGCGACGCTCAGCAGGTGCATCAGCCCGGTGGCGAGCAGGGCCACCGCGGCGGCGACCAGCGCGTACGTCGTGGTGCTCGCGTTGCCCCAGACGCCCTCGCCTTTTGGGGCCAGCACTTCGACCTCGAAGACGCCGCGCGCGATCAGCAGCCCGACCACGGCGAGCAGGGCCGCGATCACCGCCGTCGCCACTCCGCCGGCCCACAGCCGGCGCGCGTCGATCCCCGGGCGGACGTCCTGGGGCTGGTTCCCGTAGTAGTCGGACATCAGAGCCTTCCTGGGTCGGCTGCCTCTCCCCCGCGATTGTCCCCTCTTTCGGCCGCGTCCGCGCGACTTGCGCTGGAGCGCACTCCAGCTCGTAGCGTCGGGGCATGACCACCGCACAGCACAAGATCGGTTCGGGTTTCGGCGCCACCACCACGGCCGCCGAAGCCGTCGCAGGCGTCGACCTCACGGGCAAGCTCGCCGTCGTCACCGGCGGGTACTCCGGGATCGGCCTCGAGACCACCCGCGCGCTGACCGGCGCGGGTGCGCACGTCGTCGTCCCGGCCCGCCGCCGCGAGACCGCCGAAGAAGCCCTCGCCGACCTGGAGAACGTCGAGGTCGACGAGCTGGACCTGGGCGACCTCGACAGCGTCCGCGCCTTCGCGGAGCGCTTCCTCGCCTCCGGACGGCGGATCGACCTCCTGATCAACAACGCGGGCGTGATGGCCTGCCCCGAGACCCGCGTCGGTCCCGGCTGGGAAGCCCAGTTCGCCACCAACCACCTCGGCCACTTCGCCCTGGTCAACCGCCTGTGGCCGGCCGTCGCCGACGGTGCCCGGGTCGTCTCCCTGTCCTCGCGCGGTCACCACTACTCGCCGATCCGCTGGGACGACGTCCAGTTCGAGCGCGGTTACGACAAGTGGGCCGCCTACGGGCAGGCCAAGACGGCCAACGCGCTCTTCGCCGTCCGGCTGGACGAGCTGGGCGCGGAGAAGGGCGTCCGCGCCTTCGCGCTGCACCCCGGCGGCATCATGACGCCGTTGCAGCGGCACCTGTCCCGGGAGGAGCACATCGCCCGCGGCTGGATCGACGAGGCCGGCAACTACCTGGTGAAGTTCAAGACGCCGGAGCAGGGCGCGGCGACGACGGTCTGGGCGGCGACGTCGCCGCAGCTCGCCGGGCTGGGTGGGCTGTACCTCGAAGACTGCGACGTCGCCGAGCTCGCCGCCGAGGACGCCGAAGGCCTGGCCGAGTCGGGCGTCCGCCGGTACGCCGTGGACCGCGACGAGGCCCGTCGACTGTGGACGCTGTCGGCGGAGCTGACCGGCGTGGACGCTTTCGCGTGATCTTTTGACGTTTGCCCGGCACGTGATCGGGGTACATCGCGGCCGTGGCCGACGAAGCCGGCAGAACGGAAAACGCGCCGATGGGCGACGCGGACGACGTCACGTACGCGCGCTTCGCCCTCGGCGAGTTCACCGCCGCCCCGCGATCCCTCGACGACGCCCCGCCCGGCCTGCTGGCCGGGCGGTACGAGGTCGGCCGGCTGGTCGGCAGCGGCGGGACGGCGCGGGTGTACCGCGCCTACGACCTGCGGTTGCAGCGTGAGGTCGCGGTCAAGATCTACGACCGGGACGCCGTCGCGCTCGACCAGCGGCGCCGGCTGCGGGAGATGAGCATCCAGGGCAGCATCACCCACCCGGGCGTCGTGGCGCTGCTCGACAGCGGCACCGACCACGGCCGGACGTACCTGGTGATGCAGCTCGTCGAGGGCGAGAACCTGGCGGAGCGGCTGCTGGGTGGCCCGATGCCGGTGGCGGAGGCGACGGCGCTGGCGGACGGGCTGGCGGAGGCGCTGGCCCACGTGCACGCGCGGCGCGTCGTCCACCGGGACCTCAAGCCCGCCAACGTGTTCCTGTCCGCGGACGGCCCGTTGATCGGCGACTTCGGCATCGCGCACGCCCTCGACACGACGCACATCACGGGCACGGGCGTGGTCCCCGGCACGGCGGCGTACCTCGCGCCGGAGCAGGTCGGCGGCGAGCGGGCGGGCCCACCGGCGGACGTGTACGCGCTGGGGCTGATCCTGCTGGAGTGCGTGACGGGCCGCCGCGAGTACCCGGGCACGATGGTCGAGGCGGCGATGGCCCGGTTGACCCGGGCCCCTCGGATCCCGGAGGGACTGCCGCCGTCGCTGGCGCACACGCTGCGCCGGATGACGCGCCGCGACCCGGCCGACCGCCCGACGGCGGCGGAGGTCCGGGAGCTGCTGCACGCCCCGGTGCCGGCGCGGCCGTGGCCCGCGGGGCGGCTCGGTGAGGCGTTGAGACGCCACCGCGCGGCACCGGTGGGCGGTGGGAAGGGCGAGCGCCTCGCCGCGGTGAGTGGTGCCAGGGGCGATACGGGTCAGTTCGCCTCTGCGGCGGGTGATTTCGGCGAGCACGCCCCTACGACGAGCGGCCCCGACATGGCCGGTTTGCTCGCCTCCACAACGGGCAACTACGGCCACGCGCCCGGCGACCACCTCGATCCTGGAGCGACCGTCTCCGGCCGCCCCTTCCCCGCTCCCACCGTGAGCGATACCAGCGTGCCTTCCCCGGCCGGCCCGCGGAAGATCCTCGCCGCAATCGGCCTTTCGCCGACAAGCGCCCCCGCGAACCGCCGCCGGTTCACCGCGGCCGCCGGGTTGACCGCCGCCGCTGTCGTCGCCGTTTCCACTCTCGTTCTCTCCGCTCCGGACTCCGGCACCACCACCCCGGCCCAGCGTCCGGCGCCCAGCTCGTCCGCGCCGCCGTCCTCCGCGCCCCTCGCCGCCCCCGGGACCCCCGATCCGGGTCCCCGCGCCACCGAGTCCGCCGAGCTCGAACCCGCCGCCGTAACCCACGACGACAAGCCGAAGCCCGGCAAGCCCGCCAACCCCCAGCGCACCCGCAACCACGGCAAGGGCAAGGGCCCCGGGACCTCCGGCCGGGCCTGATCCGGGCCCAATGGCCCTAGTGCGCGAAACCGATCCGGAATAGCGCGGAATTGTTTTCCCGAATTCGGACTCGAACCAATAACGAGCCGTAACCGGAACCGGCCGATCCCCGACAAACACCACGTGTCCGACCGGCTGCGCTCCGGCTCGGCACTCCCGCCGGGAAACCCCGTACCCGACTCCTCGGAGGTCCTTGATGAGCGTCCACGCTGCCCTCGCGCGGCCGGTTTCCGGAACACCCCGCGGGCGGCACGCCAAGCCGCTCCCCGCGTGGCCGCGCGTCGTCGCCAGGACGTTCTTCCTCGTGATCGCCCTGACCTCCGCCGGTGTGGTCGTGCTCGCCGGCTGGCCGCCCGTGCTGCTCGTCGTCCCCGCCGCCGTCCTGCTGCTGCTCGTCGCGAGCGTCACGAAACTGCGGACCGCGGCCCGGAAGATCGACACGATCTTCGCCGAAGAACTGTCACGGGAAACGGTTCCCGAAACCGGCGAAGGCATCGAGATCTCCTGACTTTCGCGCCCCAAAATTGCTCCTCGGTAAAGGGATGACAGCCCTGGTGACCGCGCCCGGCCCCGGCAACGGGTCGGGCACAGCGCCACCGACTTCGGGGAGTCATCATGGCCGATCCCGCAACCCCCGCGTCGACCGGCACGACCTGGAATCGCAGGCGAAATCGCTCGCCGCCGGGGAAGCCGGCCGCGCGAGCGCCGTATCCGGTGCCGGCGCGCCCGCGCAATTCGCGTCGCAGAACCCGTACACCGGCGAACCGTGGGCGCTCGTCCCGGACGGCAGTCCTGAAGACGTCGACGACGCCGTCGCGGCGGCTCGCGCGGCTCTTGGTGAACGACTCCGGCAAGCTCTACCGCGAGCTGATCGGCCAGCTCACCGGGCTCGGCGGCTGGTACCACTACTTCGCGGGCCTCGCCGACAAGATCGAGGGCCGCCGGATCCCGGCCCGAACCCGGACTACCTCGTCCACGCCCGCCACGAGCCGGTGGGCGTCGTCGCGGCCATCACGCCGTGGAACTCGCCGCTGCTCCTGCTGACCTGGAAGCTCGCGTCCGCGCCGGCCGCCGGGTGCACGGTCGTGGTCAAGCCGTCCGAGCACTCCCCCGTCTCGACGCTCGGGCTGGCCGAGCTGATCAAGGTCGCGTTCACCGGCTCGACCGCCACCGGCCGCGCGGTCGCGCTGGCGGCCGCGGCGGCCAACGGCGTCGTCGCCGGCGTGCTCGCCGCGACAGGCCATACGTGCATGGCCGGGTCGCGGCGAAGCTCAAGGCCGGGACGGTGTGGATCAACGCGTACCGGGTGGTGGCACCGTCGGTGCCGTTCGGCGGGGTGAAGAACTCGGGGCGGTGTGGGTGGAGCTGACCGGCGGCACGCGGGACCCGTTTACCCTTGGCTGATGCCGGACGCGCTCATCATGGACCTCTTCGGGGTCTTCACCCGGTTCGACAACGGCTTGGTGCCCGCTCGGCTCGCGAAGCACTGCGCGGACCCCGACGCCGCCGCCGGGGACCTCGCGGGGCTGATGGCGCGGCGCGAGGTCATCACCGGGCGCGTCACGCTGGCGGACCTCCACGAACGGATCGTGGCCGAGCACGGCTACGCCCGGCCTTACGCGGATTTCGAAGAGGCGTGGCTGACGCCCTACTCCGACCCGATGCCGGGCATGGCCGAGCTGGTCGCGCCGCTCGCCACGCGATACCGGCTGGTGCTGCTGTCCAATGTGGATGCCTACTACTGGCGGGTCGTCCGGGCGATGCAACCGGAGCTGGGCCTGTTCGACGACGTGCTGCTCTCCTGCGACCTCGGCCTGGCCAAACCCGACCCGGAGATCTTCCGCCGGGCCGGCGAGGCGGCCGGGGCGCCACCGCCTCGATGCCTGTTCGTCGACGACACCCGGTGAACGTCGACGCGGCGGCCGCGCTGGGGTTCCGCACGCACTGGTTCCGGGACGTCACCGGCTTCCGCCTGGCGCTCATCGACGAAGGATTTCCCTCTCCCCATTCAAATTTATAGCCGACCCCGGGACTTGTGGCAAGACCCCGGTGCGGGTCCACAATTCGGGCTCACCATTTTCTGCCGAGGGGATTCCGTCATGCGTGTGCTGCTGTCCACGATCGGCTCGCGGGGCGAGGTGCAGCCGGTGCTGGCGCTGGCCTCGGAGCTGAGAGCGCTCGGGCAGGACGTCCGCCTGTGCGTGCCGCCCGACTTCCGGGACTGGCTCGACGAGCTGGGCTTCGACGTCGTGCCGATCGGCCCCGAACTGCGCGCGACCGGGTCTTCGCACCACGGCAAGCCGACACCCGAACAGATCCGGAAGTCCACTGAGGACACGGTCACGACCCAGTTCGAGACGATCTCCGTGGCCGCCGAGGGCTGTGACGTCCTCGTCGCCGGCGGTGCCCTGCAGTTCGCGACGCGTTCGATCGCGCAGCGGTCGGGCGCCGCCTACGTCTACGCGAGCTTCTGCCCCATCACCTTGCCGTCCGACCTCCACGCGCCGCCGCCGATGCCGTGGCGGTCACCCGGGGAAAAGGAAAACCGCGCCCTCTGGGCCGAAGACGCGCAGCGCTGGAACAGTTTCTTCGGCGGCAAGGTCAACGAATTCCGGGCGGCCGCCGGCCAGGCTCCGGTCGACGACCTGCCGGGCCACGTGTTCGGCGACCGGCCGTGGCTCGCCGCCGACGCCGCGCTGGCGCCGTGGCCCGAGCCGGGCGACCCGCGGATCGTCCAGACGGGGGCCTGGATCTGGCCGGACGAGCGGCCGCTGCCGGACGAGCTGCGGGAGTTCCTCGACGCGGGCGAGCCGCCGGTGTACTTCGGGTTCGGCAGCATGCGCGCGCCGGGCGCGGTCGCCGAGGCCGCGCTCGCGGCGGCCCGGGCGCACGGCCGCCAGGCGGTCGTCGCCCGCGGGTGGGCGGACCTCGTCGCCGCCGACGCGCCGGACTGCCTCGGCGTCGGCGAGGTCAACCAGCAGGCGCTGTTCAAGCGCGTGGCCGCGGTCGTCCACCACGGCGGCGCGGGCACGACGACGGCGGCCGCCCGCGCGGGCGCGCCCCAGGTGGTCGTGCCGCAGATGTACGACCAGCACTACTTCGCCGGCCGGATCCGGTCGCTCGGCCTCGGCGCGGCGACCGACCCGGGCGTACCGACCGTGTCGTCGCTGACTTCGGCGCTCGAAGTGGCGTTGCGACCCGAGGTGGCTTCGCGGGCGAAGGCGTTCTCGGGCCGGGTGCGCGGGGACGGCGCGAGCGTCGCGGCTCGCCACCTGCTGACGACGGTGCCGCTCGCGTCCGCCTGAGTTGTCGGTTTCCCGGGGTGCCGTTCGTCGGTGGGGTGACCAGCACCCCGGGAAAGGACTTCCGCATGACCGTGATCATCGCCGGACCGGTGTACGTCGAGCCGGCCGACCGCGACCGGTTCGTCGCCGGCCACCGGATCGTCGTCGAAGAGGCCCGGCGGCACCCGGGCTGCCTCGACGTGTCGATCTCACCCGACCCGGTCGAGCCGGGCCGGGTGAACATCTTCGAGTACTGGGAGTCGGCGGAGGTGCTCGACGCGTGGCGCGCGAAGGCGCCACGGCCGCAGGTGCGGCTGCCGTTCGAGGACGGCGGGGTCCGCAAGCACGTCGTCGCGCGGACGAGCGGCCCGTTCGACTAGGTGAGCGCGTAGAAGTCTTCGAGCACGGCACGGGCCTCGTCGGTGTCGGGAACCGCGGCGTCCCACCGGACTTCCCCAGCCTCGGCAGCGATGTCGAAGCCGAAGAACGGGCAGCACGCCTTCTCACGGGCGGCGAGGTCACGGACCCAGTCCTCGACGCCCAGGTCCGCGCGGAACCGGAACCGGATGCCGATCTCGGTCCGCTCCCGCGCGACGAGCGCCTCGGCGAACAGCCGGCGGTACTCGGCCAGCCGTTCTTCGGGCGTGTCGCGGGCGTTCGACATGTCGCAGGCGATCGGGGTCGACGCGGGCGGGATCTGCATGACGGCCTCCTTGTGGTCTCGGAGAGCCGACCCTAGAGTCTGGACTCGACTCCAGAGTCAAGGGAGAACCGGTATGAAGATCGGCGAGGTCGCCCGCGAGGCGGGGGTCAGCGTGGACACGGTCCGCTTCTACGAGCGCCGCGGTGTGCTGCCCGCCGCGGCGCGCCGCCCGTCGGGCTACCGGGAGTTCCCGGCATCGGCGGCCGACCGGATCCGCTCGGCGAAGTCGTTGCAGGACTTGGGTTTCACGCTCGACGAGGTCGTCGACGCGATGCACGCGCACGACACGGGCGACGCGACGTGCGAGACGGAACGCTGGCGCCTGGAGGCGGTCGTGGCGCGGCTGGACGAGCGGATCGCCCGGCTGCAACGGGTCCGGCGCAACGCGGCGGACTGCCTCGAAGACTGCCGGGCGGGCTGCTGCCGCCTGGTCGGCGACGCGTGACTCAGCGCAGGTCCAGCCACATGATGCGCAGGCCGACGTCGCCGTGGTCCGGGTGGCGGAACGCGCCCGGCGCCGTGCCGAGCGTGCCGAACCCGAGGCTTTCGTACAGCCGGATCGCCGCGGTGTTCACCTCGACGACGGCGTTGAACTGGATGGCCGCGAACCCGCTCCGCCGCGCCCAGGCGACCAGATCGGTGGCGAGCGCGCGGCCGACCCCCGTGCCGCGCGCCTCCTTGGCGACCATCAGGCTGCCGGACGCGACGTGGCTCCCGGGTCCCGGCCGGTTGGCGTACATGTTCGCGGAACCCGTCACCCGCTCCCCCTCGACGGCGACGACCACCCGGGCCGGCGGTTCCAGCAGCCAGAGCCGCCGGGCCTCGGGTTCGGTCAGGGCGGGGTCGTAGGCGAAGGTCCGCTGCTCGGTGACGACGTCGTGGACGATCGGCCAGATGCCCGGCCAGTCGCCGTCACGGGCCTCGCGGATCACGCGCGGACCGCCGCGCAGAGTTCCGGGACGACCGTCTCGATGTCGTCACGCAGCACGAAGTCGGCGTCCTCGTCGTACGGCGTGGGCTGGCGGTTGACGATGACGAACGTCGCCCTCGACCGCACGGCGACGGTGCACAGGGACGCGGCCGGCTCCACCTGCAGCGAGCTCCCGACGGCCAGGAAGACCTCACTCGCCGCGGCGACGTTCCGCGCGCGATCGAGGACCTCGCTGTCCAGCTTCTGTCCGAAGAGGACGATGTCGGGCTGCAGGATGCCCGCGCAGTGCGGGCAATGCGGATCGTCGTCGTCGCGCTCCAGGACTTCGGTGGTCGGGAACCGGGCCGCACAGCCGGTGCAGCGCGTGGTGTGCATGCTGCCGTGCAGTTCGAGGACCTTGCGCGCGGCGAGACCGGCTTTCTGGTGCAGGCCATCGACGTTCTGGGTGAGCACGCGCACGGCGGAACCGTCGCCATCCAGCTCGGCGAGGGCGCGATGGGCGGCGTTCGGCTCGGCGCGCCAGGCGGCGTGACCGCGGTAGCTGCGCCAGAACGCCCGGCGCGTTTCGGCGTGGGCCATGAAGTTGTCGAGGGTGAAGGCGTCGACGGCACTCGGCTCGCGCGTCCAGACGCCGTCGGGGCCGCGGTAGTCGGGGATGCCGGAGGCGGTGGAGATCCCGGCCCCGGTGAGCACGCCGACGAGCCGGGCACCACGGATCCGGTCGGTGAGCTTCATGGACCGGAGGTTAACGACCGATCGGGCACTCCGACGAGCGGTTTTCCGGCCGATGTCACACCGGGCCCGCTTCCGGCGACTCACTGGGAAAGCCGAGGAGGAACTCTGTGAACGCGGTATCGGTCGGCGTGCTGACGGCGCTGGTCTCTCTGTCCGGAGTGCTGGTCAGCGTGCTCACCACCCGGCAGGCGAATCGCCGGCTCCGTCAGGAGCACGCCGATGAGGAAGCACGGTTGCGGCTGGATGCGGCGATGCGAGCCGGAGAATTGTTCTCGGCGAAAGACGACAATCCGGCCGATCCCGCCGCAGTGGTATCCGGTCTTCTCGCCCTCACGAAGCTGGACAACGCCGAACTCGCGGTCGCGCTTCTGGTCGATCTGTGGTCGGAAAAAGAACCGCAAGTGGCACCCGAGACGGCTGTGCTGGTCATCGATGCCGCCTTGCGGTCGACCGGCAACGCCCAGTTGGTCGCCGCAGAACTGCTGTGCCGCAACGCGCATCGGCTGAATTCCTGCCATTCGCTGCATTGGCCAAGCGCCGTGGACGGCGACTGGGACCCGGATTTCTGTCCCAAGACGAAACTTCTCTTGATCGACGCGCTCATCGGCATGACTCTCGCGCACCCGAGCACCGAGGACGCCTTGCGGTCCGTCGCGGTCCGCCTCTACGGCGTGTGGAGCCACGACAAGAATCCGCGCGTCCGGGGATGTGTCGGCCGGCTGATCGGCTCGGTGGTCCCGGCCCTGCGAAAGCTCGGATATCTCGACTTCATGCAGGGCAAGGAGACAGTGCTCCTGTGCGAGCTGGAAAAGGCCGCCGCGAGTGGGACTCACAACCCGGACGGCTATCTCGACCGCATGGTCGACGACCGGTGCAAGAAGCTGTGCTCGTGGGCACACGCCTGCGAACAAGTGGACCCGGCTTCCAGCCTGGCGACCGCCGTCTGAACTCAGTCCTTCCGCAACCGCAACGCCAACGCCGGACAAGCCGCCGCCGCTCGCCGGGCCTCCGCCACCAGCTCCGCCGGCACCGGGCCCGACGCCACCACCGGATACCCCCACTCGTCCAACCGGACGGCCTCCGGCAGCAGGTCCGCGCACAACCCGTGCCCACGGCACCCGATCGGGTCCACTGTCACCCTCACGCGACACTCTCCAGGATCCGGCACCGGCCGCCGGCCGTGTGCGCGACGACGTCGGCCTCGAACACCCGCAACGCGCTCGACGCGAGGCGGGCCGCGCCGTCCGGGTGGGCGCACGCCCCGCGACCGCTCAGCAACGGCAACCTGCGGGCCAGCCGGTCCGTCGCGGGACCGCCGCGGAGCAGCTCCGCGAAGTCCGCCGCGATCGCCGGGAGGCCGAACATGCACGGCCCGCACTGCCGGGCCGACTCCGCCGCCAGGAACGCCAGCACCTTCGCCGTGTACTCGAGCCCGCACGCCCGCGCCGGCAGCGCGTACACCGCCGAGATTCCCGTGACGCCGGAGCGGAAGTCCGACGTCCACGTCCCGCCGTAGCCGCCGACGAGCACCGCCCGCACCGGCTCGGCCTCGCCGCCCGCCGCGGCCAGCACCGCCGACAGCGACACGCCCGGCGCCACCTCGACCACTCCCGGCCGCCGGACCGCGCCGGTCACCGTGACCAGGTCGGCCCGCGCCGCGCGGTAGTGCTGCGGGCCCTGGAGGATCACCAATGCCAGCTGCGCCAACGTGTCCACGTTGTCCACGAGCGTCGGCCGGCCGCGCACCCCGCGTTCGTCGGGGCGCGGCGACTTGCCGAGCGGCCGCGCGTCCCCCGACGTCAGGTGGTGGACCAGCGCGCTCTCCTCGCTGGCGACGTACCGGCGCGGGATCTCCTCGACGCGCACCGGGACCCGGTCGTCGCGTTCGGCGAGTGCCGCCCGAACGCTTGACCGCACCGGACTTCCCTGGTGTACACAAAGGATGGTCTCCGTGGCGCCGGTGGCGTGCGCGGCGAGCTGCAGGCCGTCCAGCACCAGGTGCGGCGACAACGTGAGCAGCGCGGCGTCCTTGTGGCTGAGCGGGTCGCCTTCGCACCCGTTCGCGACGACGATCGAACGCGGTTCGCGGGCGGCCCGCAGCTTGCGCGCGGTCGGGAAGCCCGCGCCGCCGCGGCCGCGCAGGTCCGCCGCGGCGACGGCTTCGATCAGCCGGTCGCGGCCGTCCTCGCCGTGGTAGGCGACCCACGGCACGACGCCGTTGCGGCGCCGGTGACCGGCCAGGTCGAGGCGGTGGGGCGGGAGGATGGTCATCGGGTGCCTCCGAGCGGCGAGAGCTTGCGGGTCGCGGTGTCGGCGTCGTGCCGGGTGGCGCGGTAGGCGACGGCGCCGAGCACGGCCAGCACGCACACCACGTCGAGCGCGACGATCCAGCCGTACGCGGCGTCGTCTTCGGCCATGCCGAAGCCGTGCGCCAGCGCGACGGGCCAGCAGAGGTAGGCCAGCCAGTGCACGGCGCGCCAGGCCCGCGCCGGGATGCGCGTGCGCAGCAGGCTGGTGACGACGATCGCGAGCAGCAGGTCGACGGCGACGGCGCCGAGGCCGACCCACACCGGCCGGTAGGCCGAGCCGAACGGGACGAGCACGTCGAGCCAGCCCAGCGGGACGTAGCCGTCGAGGATCGCCGTCGCGATGTGCGCGACGAGGAATGCGACGCTGGTCAGCGCGAGGTTCCGGTGCACGGCGGCAACGGTGAAGCGCGGCCACGCCCGCGTCCCGAACCGGCCGGCGCCGAGCGCACCGAGGACGACGACGGCGGTGAAGAGGACGAGCGAGACGAGCCCGGTCGCGCGGCTGAAGTACCACATCAGGCGGCCTTCCTTTCGCGGGGCCAGCCGGGTGTCGTGACGACGTCGCCGCCGACGCCGACGAGCCGCGCGGGCAGCCGGCGTTCTTCGAGCCAGCCTGGAGCTTCGGCGCCGAGGACGACGGCCGCGGTGCTCGCGGTATTGGCGTCCACAGTGGACTTCGCGGCGACGGTGACGGTGCGCCACCGGGATTCGGCGGCGTCCCCGGTGCGCGGGTCGACGATGTGGTGCACGGTCCGGCCGCCGTACCGCCACCGCCGCCGGGTGGTCCCGGAGCTGGCGAGGGCGAAATCCCGGTGCAGGGCGACGGTGGTGTCGGGCCGGACGACGGCCTCGGCGTGGTCGTCGCCGAGCGCGATCTGCCAGCCGCCGGCGGGTTCCGGACCGGCGGCGCGCAGGTCACCGCCGAGGTTGACGAGGACCCCGCAGCCGAGCTCGGAGTGGATCCGCCGGGCCGCGCGATCGGCGGCGAGGGCTTTCGCGGTGGCGCCGAGGTCGAGGTGGACACCGCGCGGGAGGACGACGAGGCGTTGGGCGGGGTCGAAGAGCACGCGGTGCCACCCGGGCGCGGGAATCGGTTCCGCCGAGGTCGCGAATGACTCATTCAAGACCGGCGCGCCCGCGAGCTGGGCGAAGTCGCGGTCGTAACCCAGCGCCCGGATCGCCGCTCCGACCGTCGGGTCCACCAACCCATCCGTCAGCCGGGCCGCGCGCAGCGCCGCTCCCAGCGCCTCCGCCAGCAACGCCCCCACCCGGACCTGCCGCCCCGCCGTCTCGTGCAGCCGCGAGATCTCCGAATCCTCCCGGAACCGGCTGCACGCCAAATCGATCGCGGCCAGCTCCGCCGAAAGCAGATCCACCGCCGCGCCGAGCAGGCCGGGGACGGTGACCACCACCTCCGCCGTCGTGCCGAGTCCCGGGAACGCGCGCGCCGCCGTCGTCACGACGCACCCGAGCCCGTGTGCGCGCTGCCCGTTCCCGAGCTCAGCCCGCTGTCCGAAGACTGCAGCTGGTCCTGGGAGCCGGTCGAGGTGCTGGTCGAAACGGAAGCCGTCGAGAGGCCGAAGCCGATCGCGCCCGCCGTGGCCGCGCCCAGCACCGCCACCGTGGCCGTGACCAGCGCGGCCTTGCGGCGGCCGCGCTCGCGGCGGGCCGCGCCGCTTGTCGTGTAGGGGTCCATGGACCTGAGTCTCGACACCGTTCCTTTGAACGGCCTGGGAGCGACCTGTCAACTCCCTGGCCGTCCACAGTGGACACCTACCAAAGGAGGTTGACACCGGAAAACCGTTAACCCACTCTTTTCCTAGTCCGCCGGAGGTTCCCTGGTGTTCACGAACCGGACCACGACACGGCACGCACCGGCCCTCCGGTCCGGGCATCATGAGGCGCCCTCACCCACCACAGCTGGAGGACCCATGATCCGCAAGCGGATCTTCGCCGTGTTCGCCGCCGCCGCGCTCGTCACGGCCGGGGCGGTCACGACCACGGTCGTCACCCGGACGGAGGAGCCCGCCGTGCAGCCGACGGCGGCCACCGTGCCGGCGTTCGACCACATCGTCCTCGTGATGTTCGAGAACAAGAAGTACTCCTCGATCAACGGCAGTTCCAGCGCGCCCTACTTCAACACCCTCGCCTCGCAGAGCGCGAAGTTCACCAACTCCTTCGCGATCACCCACCCGAGCCAGCCCAACTACGTCGCCCTCTTCTCCGGCGCGACGCAGGGCGTCACCGACGACAGCTGCCCGGCCAACCTCGGCGCGAAGGCGAACCTCGGCCAGCAGCTGATCGGCGCCGGCAAGTCCTTCAAGGGCTACTCCGAGGCCATGCCGTCGGACGGCTACACCGGCTGCTCCAGCGGCACCTACCGGCGCAAGCACAACAGCTGGGTCGACTTCTCGAACGTCCCGGCCGCGAGCAACGTCCGCTACTCCGCCTTCCCGTCCGACTTCACCCAGCTGCCGACCGTCGCCTTCGTCACGCCGGACATGTGCAACGACATGCACGACTGCAGCGTCGGCACCGGCGACACCTGGCTGAAGAATCACCTCGACGCCTACGCCCAGTGGGCCAAGACGCACAACAGCCTGCTGATCACCACCTTCGACGAGGACAGCGGCACGTCGGTCAACCAGATCTTCACCAGCTTCACCGGCGCGCACGTCAAGGTCGGCAGCTACAGCGAATCGATCAACCACTACACCGTGCTGCGCACGATCGAGGCGTCCTACGGCCTGCCGGGCATCGGCGGCGCCGCGAGCAAGTCGCCGATCCTCGACGTCTGGCAGTAACCGCGTGTACCTCGCCACCATCGGCCGCCGAGAGCACTCCGCGAAGGGGAAGCTCTCGGCGGTCGGCGCGAACGTCTTCGCGCTCGGCGCCGTCAGTCTGGTCACCGACGTCTCTTCCGAGATGGTCACCGCGGTCCTCCCGGTGTACCTCGTGCTCGGGCTGCACCTCAGCCCGGCAGCGTACGGCCTGGTCGACGGCCTCTACACCGGCGCGACGGCCCTCCTGCGGATCGTCGGCGGGTACATTGCCGACCGGGTCCGCCGCCGCAAGGTCGTCGCCGGCACGGGCTACGCGCTGTCCGCGGTGATGAAGCTCGGCCTGCTCGCCGCCGGGTCGTCGGCGGCCGCGATCGGCGCCGTCATCACGCTCGACCGCACCGGCAAGGGCCTTCGGACGGCGCCGCGCGACGCGCTGATCACGCTCTCGGCACCGGAGCCGCTGCTCGGGCGCGCCTTCGGCGTGCACCGGGCGATGGACAGCATGGGCGCGTTCGCCGGGCCGCTGGTCGCGCTCGCCGTGCTGGCCGCGGTCGGCGCGACGAACCCCGAAGCGTTCGACGCCGTGTTCGTCGTCAGCTTCTGCGTCGCCGCGATCGGCGTGCTGCTGCTGGTGCTGTTCGTCCGCGACCACCGGACACCGAAAGCCGCGGCGAACCCGGTCTCGCCCCGCGCCGCGGCGGCCCTGCTGCGCGGCAAGGGCGTGCGTCGCCTGCTCGTCGCCGCGAGCGTGCTCGGGCTGGCGACCGTCGGCGACGGGTTCGTCTACCTGCTGCTGCAGCACAAGGAGGACATCGCGACGGGCTGGTTCCCGCTGCTCGCGGTGGGCACCAACCTGAGCTACCTCCTGCTGGCCGCGCCGCTGGGCGCGCTGGCCGACCGGGTCGGACGCCTGCCGGTGGTGCTCGGCGGCTACGGCGCGCTCGCGGTCGTCTACCTGCTGCTGGCCGGCCCGGTCTCCGGCTGGCCGCTGTTCGTCCTGGCGCTGGCGTTGTACGGCGCGTTCTACGCGGCGACCGACGGCGTCCTGATGGCGCTGGCCGGTCCGCTGCTCCCGGAGTCGTTGCGCACCACGGGGATTTCCCTGGTGCAGACGGCGCAAGCGCTTGCGTACTTCGTCTCGTCCGTCCTCTTCGGACTGGCGTGGCAGTTCTGGGGCCCGGGGCTCGCGATCGGCGTCGCCGCCGGGGCGGCCGTGGTCGCGATCGCCGTCACGTTCGTAGTCCTTTCGCCCAGGAAGGTGGCCGCGTGAAAGCCCGGATCCTGATCGCGGTCGCCGGCGTGCTCGTGCTGGCCGGGGCGGCGGTGGCGTACGTCGGGCTGGCGAGCGCGCGCAGTCACGACGTCGCCGCGACCGGCGTGGTCAGCCTCGCCCCCGGCCCGCGGCTGCTGTTCCGCAGCACCGCCGACGCCGACCGCGGGCACGTCGCCACGGTGTCCGCCGCCGACCCGGGCGGCGCGCGGACGGTGTCGCCGCTGTCCTGCAGCCGCGTCTACGCCGCCGGCGGCACCGGGCTCTGCCTGCGCCCGGACGGCGACCTGACCACCTACCAGCTGGTGGTGCTCGACGCGGGGCTGACGTCGAAGCGCGAGATCCCGCTGGTCGGGCTGCCGAACCGGGCGCGGGTGTCGGCGAGCGGCCGGATGCTCGCGTGGACGGTGTTCGTCACCGGCGACTCCTACAACGGCGGCATGTTCTCCACCCGCGCCGGCATCCTCGACACGGCGACCGGCGACCTGGCCGGCACGCTGGAGGACTACGCCGTGACCCTCGACGGCAAGCCCTACCAGGCGGCGGACCTCAACTTCTGGGGCGTCACGTTCACCCGCGACGACCGCCACTTCTACGCGACGATGTCGACTGCGGGCCACCGCTACCTCGTCGCGGGCGACTTCGCTGCGCACACGGTCCGGACGCTGCGGGAGAACGTCGAGTGCCCGTCCCTGTCGCCGGACCAGAAGCGGGTGGCGTTCAAGTCCGCTGTGGACGGTGACCCGGCGCGCGGGTGGCGGCTGTCGGTGCTCGACCTGGCGACGTCGAAGGTGACGCCGCTGGCCGAGACCCGCAGCGTCGACGACCAGCCGGCGTGGCTCGGCGACCACACGATCGGCTACGGCGTGCCACGCGGCCCGGGTCACGCGGACGTGTGGTCGGTCCCGGCCGACGGCTCGGGCGCGCCGCGGCTGCTGATCCCGGAGGCCGAGTCTCCGGCGGCGCTCAGCGACGCCGGTAGTGGGCGATGATGACGCCCTTCGTGGTCGTGACGCTGCGGGTGAGCTCGAACTCGGTGAGCGGCGCCGGCCCGTCGAAGAGGCGGTGCCCGGAGCCCAGGGTCAGCGGGAAGATCAGCAGCGTGTAGCGGTCGACCAGGCCGGCGGCGTGCAGGGTGTGCACGAGCGAGGCGCTGCCGATGACGGACAGGTCCCGGCCGGGCTCGGTCTTCAGCTCGGCGACGGTCTTCTCGGCGTCACCCGGCAGGAGGATCGAGTTCTGCCACGCGGCGACGTCGTCGAGGGTGGTCGAGGCGACGTACTTGGTGACGGCGTTCAGGTGGCTGGTGAAGGGGTTGCCGTCTTCGCGGTGGGCCCAGGCGCCGATGAAGTCTTGCCAGGTCCGGCGGCCGAAGAGCAGGTCGCCGGGGCGGTTCATGCCCGCGGCCATCTCCTCGGCCAGGACGTCGTCCTGGTAGCGGGTGCCCCAGCCGCCGTGGGCGAAGCCGCCGCGGGTGTCTTCGTCGGGCCGGCCGAGGCCCTGCACGACGCCGTCGAGGGTGACGTTCATGGTGACGTGGATCGAGCGCATGGGGGGGTCCTTCCGTTCGTGGTCACCTCCCACACGAACGGCGGACGCCGGGATCGACAGCGCGGTCAGTCCATTTTGCGCAGACCGTCGAGGATGCGCCGCATCAGCTCGTTGTCCGGGGCCGCGAACGCCAGCTGCGGCACGAGGAAGCGGCCCGACGGCGGACGCGGTGGCGGGAGCGTGCGCGGGGTCCGCCACGGCAGCCGGTCCGGGGACGAGTCGCGGCGCGTCTGCTCCGGGATCGGCAGGGTCGGCAGCGCGATCGTGCCCGCTTCGGCCACCCGGACCGCCGCCTGTTCGAAGCGCAGGCGGGCCTGGATGCCGGCCACCGTCCAGTCGGGCTCGGTGTCGGGGCCGGGGTCGGCCCGGCGCGGCCGGCGTTCGAGCGCGACGGCCCACGCCGCCGCGGCGAGCACCGGCAGCAGCAGGCCGGCGACGATGGCGAAGCCTGGCAGGTCCGCGGCCATCAGGAGGCCCCGGCGACGGGTAGCAGCATGGCGTTCACTTCCGGACTTGCGGTTCTTCCGAAGCATGGCCGACACCTGGATATTCGACGTGAACGAATGTTTTCGCGGACCCCGGAGGCCCATCCTGAACGACGGGCAACGATCCCGCAAGCGGCCGAACGGGGTGCCCCGTCCGGGCGGTGGAACAGCAGGTCAAGGCCGGTTTTCGGGTAGCCGGAACAAGGCCCCTCACCTGGTAGTACGGGCCCCGGCGGGATCCGGTTCAGTTTCTTTTTGTACGTCCCCTGTACGCCGCCCCGGCAAACTCGCCGAATGCGCACAACGACCCGGCGGTCTGGGTCCGCGACCACCCCGGCGACCGCCTGGCCGGCCCGATCAGGACGTCGATCGCGAGCAAGCCCGGCGCCCGCTGGTTCGGCAACTGGAGCGGCGACATCCGCACGTCGGTGGCCGGGTTCACCTACGCGGCCGACGTCGCGGACAGGCTGCCGGTGCTGGTCGCGTACAGCATCCCGGGCCGCGACTGCGGCGGCGAGTCGACCGGCGGCGCGGGCAGCCCGCAGGCCTACCGCGACTGGATCTCGGCGTTCGCCGACGGCATCGGCGGCAAGCCGGCGCTGGTGATCATCGAGCCGGACGCGCTCGCCCAGCTCGACTGCCTGCCCGGCGACGCCCGCCAGACCCGCCTCGACCTGCTGAACTACGCGGCGGCGCAGTTCGCGGCGAAGGCACCGAACACGTGGACGTATCTCGATGGCGGCAACGCGACGTGGATCCCGGCGGCGACGATGGCCACCCGGCTGAAGTCGGCGGGCGTGCGGTCGATCCACGGGTTCGTGCTCAACGTGTCCAACTTCGACACGACGGCGGACTCGACGACGTACGGCAAGGCGGTGGACGCGGCGCTGGAGTACGCGGCGCCGTTCGTGGTGGACACGAGCCGCAACGGCAAGGGCCACGGAACGGACACCGAGTGGTGCAACCCGCCGAAGCGCAAACTGGGCACGGAGTCCCAGCTGGGCGGCGGCCCGGAGATGCAGCTGTGGGTCAAGGTCCCAGGCGATTCGGACGGCGACTGCGGCTACGGAACGGGCACCCAGGCAGGCACGTTCAGCCCGGCGCTGGCCACCCACCTCATCCAGGGCGACTGACCCAGCGCAAGGCCGTGAATGGCACATTCACGGACACTACGTCCCTCGATGTGCCATTCACGGCCTTCGGCTTGGGACTCAGCCCAGCGAGCAGCTGCGAGCCAGGTCGGCCGGGGTCGCGTCCGCAGGGCGGGCGATCGTGGCCGAAGCCGGGGGTCGCGCCCCGCGCAGCCAGCCGCCCAAAGCGTCGAACGCCGTGCGGAAACACGGCCCCAACGGCCGGAGCCGGTCCGGGTACGCGTCGACCAGCCCGTCCACGTGGTTGCCGCCCTCCACCCGGTAGTACCGGTGCAGCGACCCGCGCCCTGCCGAGGTGATCATCCGGTCGTACACGTCCGAATCGCGAGTGATCGGCAGCAACGTGTCCAACGTGCCGTGCAGGGTGAGCAGCGGCTTGCCGATCCGCCCGCTCAACGAAATCCGCTCCACCGCCCGCGCCACCGACGCCGGCCGGGACGCGTACGCGTAATCCGCGTCACACGACGGCGTTCCCGAGGCGCAGAACGGAGTTCCGGCCGACGTCGACCCGTCGAACGACGGGTCCACCTCCTCCCGGTAGATCCGCTGGGTCAGGTCCCAGTAGACGCGGTAGTGGTAGTCCCACAGGAACTCCGACCCCGGCGCGAACCCGGCGTCCAAAATGGACTGGTGGGCAGCGGGAGATCCCGCCGCGTAAGCCGGGTACGCGCGGAGTGCCGGCGGCAGGAACGTCAGCAAGTTCGGTCCATCGGCACGCCACAGCGTCCCCTCCCAGTCGACGCCCCCGTCGTAGAGCCACGGCCGGTTCTCCAGCTGCCACCGCACGAGGTAGCCGCCGTTGGACAACCCCGCCGCGAGCGTCCGCGTCACCGGACGGCGGTAGTGCGCGACCGCGGCCGCGCGAGCCGCCAGCGTCAGCTGCGTGACGCGCGTGTTCCACTCGGCCAGCGCGTCACCCGGCCGGACGCCGTCGTCGTAGAAGGCCGCGCCGGTGTTGCCCTTGTCGGTCGCCGCGAACGCGTACCCCTCGGCCAGCGCCTGGTCGCCGATCGCGCGGTCGTTCGCGTACTGGCGCCGCACACCCGGCGAGCCGGAGACGACGAGGCCGCCGTTCCAGTGCGCCGGCAGGCGCAGCACGAACTGCGAGTCGTGGTTCCAGCCGTTGTTCGTGTTGGCCGTCGACGTGTCCGGGAAGTACCCGTCGACCTGGACGCCGGGGACGCGCCCGTACGTCGGCAGCCCGGCCGACGTCAGCCCGGCCCAGTCGGCCTCGACCGTGTGCCCGGACGCGAGCGTCCCGGTCGTCGTCAGGTCGTCCAGGCACACGGAAACGGCCTTCGAAGCCCCGGGCACGCTCACCCGGCAGCCCCCGGCCGAAGCCGACGCCGAAGCGGGCAACCCCGCCGCGAGCGCCCCCGCCAGAACCACAACCAGCCATCTGCGCACGGCTCACCTCCGGTCTCGATGGAACAGAACCCAAGCGCGTGCGCCCGCCGAGAGCCACCCCGGCGGTCACCATGAATCGCCGCGGGGATGTGGTGGACGGCCACATGGTCCAGGCCACCGGACCGACCTAGCGTCGCTGGAAACCCTCTCAACGACGAGAAGGACTCCCCATGCGCAAACTCGCCCTCGCCGGACTGGCCGCGATCACCGCCGCCGTGCTCACCACCGTCGGGGTGGCGAGCGCCGACCCGCCGGCGTCGTCCCTGGTCCAGGTCTCGAACTTCGGCGCCAACCCGGGCGCCCTCGCGATGTACACCTACACGCCGTCCGGGCTCGAGAGCGGCCGCCCGGTCGTCGTCGCCCTGCACGGCTGCACGCAGAGCGCGTCGGACTACTACGCCCACTCCGGCTGGCCCCAGCTCGCCGACAAGTGGCGTTTCGAGGTCGTGTTCCCGCAGCAGTCGACCGCGAACAACTCGCTCAAGTGCTTCAACTGGTTCGGCACCGCCGACGACACCCGGGGCAACGGCGAGGCCGCGTCCGTCAAGTCCATGGTGGACAAAGCGATCGCCGACCACGGCTCGGACCGTTCGCGCGTCTTCGTCACCGGCCTGTCGGCGGGCGGCGGCATGACGGCGGACCTGCTCGCGGCCTACCCGGACGTCTTCGCCGGCGGTGGCATCAACGCCGGGCTGCCCGCGCAGTGCGCCACGAGCGTCACCGAGGCGACGAACTGCCAGCAGAACAACCAGAACCTGACGCCGGCGCAGTGGGCGTCCCGCGCGAAGGCCCAGTACCCCGGCTACAGCGGCCCGTGGCCGCGCGTCGCGATCTGGCAGGGCACCGGCGACTACACGGTCTACCCGGTCAACGGTACCGAGCTGCGTGACCAGTGGACCGCGGTGCACGGCGTCTCCCAGACCCCGACGAGCACCCAGTCCCTGCCCGGGAGCACCACGTTGACGAACTACGCCGACAAGGTCCAGCTGTACTCGATCGCGGGCATGGGCCACGGCACGGCCGTCGACCCCGGCACCGGCGCGACGCAGTGCGGCAGCACCGGCGCGTACTTCCTCGCGGGCATCTGCTCCAGCTACTACACGGGCGTGTTCTGGGGCCTGGACAAGGGATCCGGCGGCACGACGACGACCGCCACCCCGCCGCCGACGACCACGACGACGACGTCCACCCCGCCGGCGGGCGCCTGCGTGAACGCCAGCAACTACGCCCACACTCAGGCGGGTCGCGCGCACCAGAGCGCCGGCCAGACGTATGCGAACGGCTCCAACCAGGCCATGGGCCTGTGGAACACGTTCACCACGCACGCCCTGCGCGAAACGTCCCCGGGTTACTGGGTCCTCGCCGACGGGCAGTGCTAGAGGAAGATCGGGAAGGGGTTGAGGTCGTCGTAGCCGTGCGGCTCGGCCAGCCGGCCGAGCCGCACCGGCACGTCGTAGAGCCGGCCCGGCGCGAACCGCGCCCAGAGCCCGCGCATCCCCGGGACGAGCACCTTCACCACCGGCAGGCCGATGTCCGGGCGCGTCTGGTCGAGCACGAACACCTCCAGCCCGGCGCGCTCCACCTTCGCCCGTACCAGCCGCAGATCCGTCAGCAGGTCGGCCGAGTACGCGTAGCCGTGGTCGGCCGGTCCGACCGCCCGTCGCGCCGGATCGGGCAGGAGGTACCGCTGCTCGGCCACCGTGGCTTCGCGCAGCCACCGGGCCGCGTCCGGGTCGTCGCCGCCGTCCCACCCGTCGAGGACGGCGGGCATCATCTGGTTCAGCTCGGTCAGCGCGCGCCGCAGAGCGACGGCCGGGTCGGGGTGCGCGCCGAAGCCCAGCATGATCTTCTCGGACGGTCCGGCGACGCACCGGGACAGCGCGACGAAGACGGGTACCCCGATGTCGGAGGTCACGTCCAGCACCCAGACGTCCCGGCCCACCCCGGCGTACACCCGGCGAAGCTCGCCGAGCCACGGATCACCGAACGCGTCGAGGTCGACGCCCGGCCGGCGGGTGCGGTTGTACCACCACAGCGCGACGGCGTCGCGCTCCACGACCTCGAGCAGCCCCTGCAGCACGGCGTCTTCGAGCGTGCTCCCCGCCGCGTTGCCGTTGGAGTCCGCGAACACGGACACCGGCCCCGGTTCGGCGGGCACGCCGAAGTACAGCATCGCGGTCGGGAACAACCGGTGCTCGCCGCGGGTGAGCGACCACACCGGCGTCCAGTCCTGCTCGGCGTCGTCGTCGAACGGGTCGCAGACGAACTGGAACGGGCCGTGGCGCTCGCGGGCCCGCACCCGGTCGGGGTACTGGCGCTCGTGGAACAGCTGGCAGGTGTCGGGGTGCACCGCCGCGTCGCCCAGTGAACGGAAACTGCCCCGCACCCGTTCTTCGTCGCCGTCGTAGTGGCCGCTGTGCCGCTCGAGGGCCTCGCACAGCGCTCCCACCTCGGCCTGGACCGGGGTGACGCCTTTGCCGCCGTTCTGGCTCCGCAGGGCCGTGCGCAACCGGTCGGCGCCGCGCCGGCCCAGCGCGATGTTGGGACCGGAGCGGTAGGTGGCGAACAGGGCGGGGCCGCGCGTGTCGCGCCGCAGCTCCTTGACGACGCCGGTCAGCGGGCTGACGAGGTGCCGGTAGGTCCCGAGCACCTGCTCCGGCGGTACCGCGCGGTGCCCGCCGCCCGCGGTGTCGGCCTTCGCCCTGGGTGCCAGGCACACGGGCCGGCGGGTCCGCTCGCGCACCAGCTCCGGGTTCCCGCAGGAGGCGCACTGCGGACGGGCGCGGACCTCGTGCCGTTCCCCGGTCAGGTCGCTGCTGTCGAACGTCCACAGTGCACGTTGGGCGGGAGTTCGCTGTCCGGCCAGCCATTTGACCGCTTCCAGGGCGACGAGGTTCACCGCGACGGCGGTGAGCGGGGTGAGCGTGGCCTCCGGGCGCGGTAGCGGCCCCGGCAGGCCGAGGCTGTCCCGGACGTGCGCTTCGGCGGGGCGGTTGCCCCACAGCCGCGTGGCCAGGCAGTGCCAGCAGGGGCCGTCGCCGGGGGTGAAGAACGGGCCGATCGACAGCCACGCCCCGGCCGGCTTGGCGAGCAGCCAGGGCCGCCCGGCCGCCCGCTGCCGTGCGTCCACTTCGGACAGACCGGCCTCGAGGTAGTCCCGGCACAGCACGACGGAGAGGTCCGCTTCCCCGGCTCGCTCGACCACGGTGAGTCCCGACGCGCGCAAGGCTTCCGCCGCGGCCGGCGTGGCAGCCGCGCCGGCCAGTGCGACCCGGCCGCGCGCGACCGCGGCCGTCGCGGCTTCGCCGTCGCCGCCCATGGCGTCCCAGTAGGCCAGGGCGGCCGGGTCCGCCGCGGAACCGGCCGCGGCGCGCAGACCGACCACCTGCGTCTCCGCGAGCCGGGTCAGCAGGCCGGCCGCCTGCTCGGCGGGGATGTCCCCGGGCAACTCGCGGCGCACCGCGGTGAAGTCCCGGGTGCCGTCCAGCAACGGGACCAGGGACTCCAGGTGCGGACCGCGCAGGGCCGCGGCCTCGTCTTCGGAAAGCACGTACACGGCGTCGCCGGGCACCACCGCGACGCTCAGGTGGCGCTTGAACCCGACGAGCGGCCGGCGCGGTTCGGTCACCCGCGGATCGCGGCCACCGGCGTCCCGGCCTGGCACAGGCAATAGGTGCCCGGGTGTTCCAGCCGGCAGGGGCTGACCGACGGCCGCACCGGGTCGTTCCCGCCGACGCCCGTCGCCGCCCGGCCGTCCAGCCGGTCGACCGTCAGCTCCGCCGACCCGGCCGGCCCGGCCCCGAAGGCCGTCTCGAGCGCGTGTGTGAACTCGTCCACGAAATCCCCCTCGATGTCGTTCCCGGCAACTTCCATCGTGCCCTGGTGTTCCGGGGGTCCACCAGGGCCGGATGGGGGCAATCAGCGCAGCAGCCCGGTCAGCAGCACCCTGGTCAGCCGCCGCGCCGACTCGCCCGTCCGCGCCGACGTCAGGGCCGTCAACGCGAGCCGGACGTCGTCGATCGTCACCCGGGGCCGCAGGACGCGGTCCGCGCGGGCCCGCTCGACCAGCCGCGCGAACGCTTCGGCGTGCGCGCGGCGCCGGCCGGCGAACTCCGGTCCGGAAAGGACACTCGTGAGCCCCGGTTCTTCGGCCTGCCACTCACCGAAGCGGTGGAACGTGCGGGTCAGCGCGCGGCGGCTGTCCGGGTCGGCCACCGCGGCCCGCAGCTGCCGCTCGCACCGGTCGACCTGGCCGGCGGCTACCGCCGCGACGAGGTCGGCCCGCGAGGGGAAGTGCCGGTGGACGGTCGCGGTGGCCAGGCCCGCGCGCCGCGCGATCTCGCGCACCGGCAGGTCCGGGCCGTGGCGCGCGAAGGCCGTGTGCGCGACCGCCACGAGGTGACGGCGGTTGTGTTCGGCGTCCACCCGCCGTTTCCGAGTCGGTTCGTCGGCCACGGTTCTCACTTCCCGTTCGGCGCCGCTGATCTTTCCTAGCCTAGGCGCCATGTTCGCAACCCGGTTCGAGCGGTTCGGTCCGCCGGAAGTCCTGTCGGCGGGCGAGCTCCCGGAGCCGCACGCCGGTCCCGGCGAGGTGCGGATCCGCGTGCGGGCGGCCGGGGTGTCGCCGGTGGACCTGGCGATCCGCGCCGGGAAGTCGCGGGCGCCGATCGCCCTGCCGCACATCCCCGGCGTCGACGCGGCGGGCGTCGTGGACGAGGCAGGTCCCGGCGCGGCGGTCGGCGACGAGGTCTTCGGCGCGGTCGACGTCGCCCGGCTCGGCGGGGCGACCGCCGAGTTCGCCGTGCTCGCGTTCTGGGCGCCCAAACCGCCGTCGATGCCGTGGGAACAGGCGGGAGCGGCCGCGTCCGGGATCGAAACGGCCACCCGCGCGCTCGACCTCCTCGACGTCCGCGACGGCATGACGCTGCTGGTCGACGGCGCGTCCGGCGGCGTCGGCAGTCTCGTCGTGGGCCTGGCGCTCGCGCGGGGCGCGCGGGTGCTCGGGACGGGCGGCGACCTGGAGTTCGTCGAAAGCCTGGGTGCGACGCCGGTTCCGTACGGACCCGGCCTGCCGGCGCGGGTTCCCGGGCGGGTCGACGCGGCCCTCGACGTCGCCGGGAAGGGTTCGCTGCCGGAGCTGATCGAACTGACCGGGACGCCGTCGTCGGTCGTCACGCTCGCCGACTTCAGCGGGCCGTCCCACGGCGTTCGCGTGTCGACCGGTGCGCTGGGCGGTGAACCGGACGGACGCCACGGCCTGGCTCACGCGGCGAAGCTGGTCGAGGAGGGCCGGTTCCGCGTGCCGGTCGAGGCGGTCTTCACCGACGCGGCCGCCGCGCACGCCGCCGCCGAACGCGGGCCGCGGCGGGGAAAGCTCGTCGTGCGGGTCAGCGGGTAGACGCCCGGACCTTCGTCGTCCACTCGGCCGGCCGGCCGGGTTCGCGCGCGCCCAACGCGATCAAGGCGCAGTCCCGGCCCTGCTCGAACAGCGACTGCGCGACGGTCGTGAGCCCGGCGCGCCCGGCGTCCGGGTCGTCGTCCCAGCCGGCGACCGCGAGGTCGTCCGGCACGCGCAGGCCGCGGCGGCCGGCGGCGTCGAGGACGGCGAACGCCAGCTGGTCGCTCATGGCGATCACCGCGTCGGGCTCGGTGTCTAGGAGCGCCTCGGCCTGCTTCGCGGCTTCGTCGCGGTCGTTGCGGGCGACGACCGCGACCGGCAGGCCACCGGGGTCGCCGAGGTGGTCGTAGATGCCGAGGAGCCGCTCCCGCGTGACCGGGAACGCGATGGATTCCGGCTCCGGCGCGGTTTCCAGCCGGGGCCGGCGGTCGCGGTCGAAGGGGAAGCTGAGCACGGCCGGCCGGCGCGCCCCGGCGAAGGCGCGTGCGGCGAGTTCTCGCGCGGACGCCCGGTTGTCGATGGTCACCACGCGCGCCCCGGCGAACGCGGGGCCGCCGTGGATCGCGACCGGCTTGCCGAGCCCGCTCACGACGTCGAGCACGGGGTCGTCGTCGACGGTCGTCCACACGATGTAGCCGTCGACCGACGCCGACCGGACGCGCTCGACGTCGTCCGCCGCGCCGGTCGTCGGGATAAGGTTGAGCCCGCTGCCGCGCTCGCGGCAGACCTCGGCGACGCCGGCGAGGAACCGGCGGGCCTGCGGGTCTTCGAAGGCGTACGCGAGGTGTTCGCCGAGCACGACGCCGATGGCGCCGTTGTGCCGCCGCCGCAGCGACCGCGCGGTCGGGTCCGGCCCGCGGTAGCCCAGCTCGGCGGCGACCTCGCGGACGCGGCGCAGTGTCTCGGGCGCGACGCGGTCGGGCTGGTTGTAGCAGTACGACACGGTCATCGCCGAGACCCCGCACCGGCGCGCGACGTCGGCCATCGTCGGTCTGGACATGGGCCCACCCTAGCTGTGTATCGTTAAACAATGCTCGTCGAATCCCGGACGCGACTGGCCCTGGGAGCGCTCAGCGCCGCCTGCTTCGTGTCCGTGACCTCGGAGAACCTGCCCGTGGCGCTGCTGCCGCAGCTCGCGTCCGGGCTCGGCGTCGCGGACTCGTCGATCGGGCTGCTGATGACCGGGTACGCGCTGGTCGTGGCGGTCTCGGTGGTGCCGCTGGTCGCGCTGACGTCCCGCTGGGACCGCCGGACGACGGCGCTGGTCACGCTCGGGATGGTCGTGGTGTCCAACGTGGTGCTGGCCCTCGCGCCGAACTACGGCGTCGCGATCGCGGCCCGGCTGGTGGCGGCCGCGGGCCACGGCGTCTTCTGGTCGGTCGTGGCGTCGATGGCCGCCCGGCTGCTCGGCCCCGGCCGGGGCGGCCGCGCGACGGCGGTCGTGTTCGCGGGCAATTCGCTGGCGTTCCTGTTCGGGCTGTCGGTGAGTTCGTGGCTCGGCACGACGTTCGGCTGGCGGTTCGCGGTCCTGGTGGTGGCGGCGGTCGCGGCGGTGACGGCGCTGGTCATCCGCGTGACGGTCGCCCCGATGCCCGCCCTCGCCCCCGCTTCCGGCTCCCGGATCGCCGTCGACCGCGCGCAGTTCCCGGTCAACGTGACGACGTTGCTGGTCGTGACCGGGCACTTCGCCGCGTTCACCTACATCACGGCGATCATCGCGCGGTACGTCCACCTGACCGGGCCGTCGACGTCGCTGCTGCTGTTCGCCCACGGCTTGGCGGGCTTGCTCGGCCTGGTGCTGATCGGCCGCCACATCGACCACCACCCGCGCGCGACGGCGCTGGTCACGACGGCCGGCCTGGCGGTCTGCATGCTGGGCCTGCTCGTGTCTCCGGGCCCGGTGGTCTCGGGGACGGCGATCGTGGCGTGGGCCGGCCCGGCGGCGGGGATCGGGGTGGTGCTGCAGGCGGCGGTCCTGCGGGTGGCGAAGGACCGGCCGGACCTGGCGTCGGCGGTGTACATCGTGGCGTTCCAGATCGGCATCGCGCTGGGTGCCGCGCTGGGCGGGCTGGGCTTGGACCACGGGATGCTGCCGGCGGCGGTGCTCATCGCGGCGACGGGCGGCCTCACGTCAGCACTCGTGGTGTGGCGCTCGAGGGCGTTCGCGAGCTGAAGGGCACCTTCCTCGCATGTGGCGCGCTGAAGGGCACCTTCGTCTCATCTGACGCGAGGAAGGTGCCCTTCAGCCACCTAACCGGTGCACCCGCAGGGCCAGCTGGATTTCCAGGGCCCGGTCCGGGGCCTGCCAGTCCTCCCCCAGCAGCGACGCCACCCGCTCCAGCCGCTGCACCACCGTGTTCACGTGGACGTGCAACACATCCTTCGTCCGCGCCAGCTGCGACCCGCTCGCGAAGTACGCCCGCAGCGTCGCCACCAGCTCGGTCCCGCGCCGCGCGTCGTAGTCCAGAACCGGTCCCAGCGTCTGCCGCACGAACCCGTCCAAATCCGCGTGATCACCCAGCAGCTGCCCGAGAAACCCCAGCCCCGCCATCGCCGCGCCCTCACCGGTCCGGCCCAGCGCCAGCAACGCCCGGACGCACCGCGCCGCCTCTCCGTGCGCCGACGCGATCGCGGCCGGGCCGCTCGCCGGGCCCGCCGCCCCGACCGTCACCGGGCGGCCGGTCGCCGCGCCGAGGTCGGCCGCCACGCGGCGGGCCAGCTCGTCCGGGTCGCCCGCGCCCAGCAGGACGACCTCCTCCGCGTGCACGCCCACCAGCGTCGCGTGCCGCGCGGCCGCGCTCGCCAGCCGCCGTCGCGAGCCGCCGTCCGCGTGCGCGACCAGGACCGCGTGCGGTGCCGACAGGTCGATCCCCAGCCGGCGGCCGCGCGCGAGCAGCGCCCGCGGGTTGCGGTCCGGTGCGGTGAGCAGGTCGGTCAGCAGCTCGCCGCGGACCTCGTCCTCCGCCCGGACGACCGATCGCCGCAGCATCAGCAGCAACGCCGTCACGACGCCGGCGCGTTCGAACAGCCGCCGGTCGGGGTCGGACAGGCCGTCGGGACCCGTCAGCACCAGGCTGCCGAGCAGTTCGGGACCGGCCTGGACACCGCACACCCAGCTGTCCTTTGTGGACACCGCGCGGCCGGCGGCGCGGGCCGCGAACAGCGCCTCCGGGTCCAGCGGGGCCGGGGCCGCCGAGGCGGCCAGGAGCGTGCCGTCGGCGTCGTACACCGTGAGGTCGCCGTGCAGCACCCCGGCGACCGCCGCCGCGACGTCCGGCAGGTCGCCGCCGCGCAGCACCAGGTCGGTCAGCCGGTCGTGGGCGTCCTGGGCGCGTTCCATCGCCTCGGTGTGGGCGCGGATCGTCGCGTTGGCTTCGTTCAGCTCCGCGACGGCCCTGCGCGTCTGGTCGAGCAGGTTCGCGCTGTCCAGGGCGATCGCCGCGTGGTCGGCCAGCGACGACAGCAAAGCCACCTCGTCGGGGCTGAACTCCCGCGTCGCGCGGTCGGACGCGAACAGCACGCCCAGCACCTTCGGCCCGATCGCGAGCGGGACGCCGAGGATCGCGGTCAGGCCCTCGTCCTTGACGCCGGAGTCGATGTGCCGGGTGTGCTTGAACCGCTCGTCGTTGAAGTAGTCCGCCGTCGCGTACGGCCGCGCGGTCTGCGCGACGAGCCCGCCGAGCCCCTCGCCCATGCCGAGCACGATCTGCTGGAACTCCGCCGACACGGACCCGTCGCTGACCCGCACGTACGTCTTGTTCTCGGCCTCGCGGTTCAGCGACAGGTACGACACGTCGACGTTCAGCAGCGCCCGCGCCCGCCGGACGATCGACCGCAGCACGGTGTCCGGATCGGACAGTGCGGCCAGCTCGCTCGCGGTGTCGAACAACGCGCCGAGCTGGGCCTCTCGCCGCCGGTGCTCGGCGAGCGTCTCGCGGATCCGCAGCGCCAGCTCCCCCGCGCTGGCCAGCGCGGCCAGGTCGGCTGCGCCGAGCACGCCTTCGGCGCGGGCGGCCACGACGACGTGCGCCAGCTGCTCGCTGCTCGCCCCGGAGGCGAGCAGGTCGAGCAGCCGGCGCACGGCGTCGGTCGATCCGGTCACGGCCGTCATGCTAGGGCGAAACGGCCGCCGTCTCCGCCCGGACGTCGTCGTCGTGCAGCGATTCGCCGCGCGTCTCGCGGGCCGAGAGCAGTGCGATCACCGTGAGCACGCACATCGCGGCGACGTACAGCGACACCGGCACCGTGCTGCCCCATGCGGAGAACAGCGCGACGGCGATCAGCGGAGCGACGGCGCCCGCGGCGATCGACGACAGCTGCCCGCCGACCGAAAGCCCGGTGTAGCGCACCCGCGTCGGGAACTGCTCGGCGAAGAACGCGGCCTGCGGGCCGTACATCGCGCCGTGCAGCACCAGCCCGACGGTCGCGGCCAGCACGATCACCGGCGACGACTTCGTGTCCAGCAGCGCGAAGAACGCGAAGCCCCACAACGCCATCCCGATCGCGCCGAACAGGTACACCGGACGCCGCCCGACGCGGTCGGACAGCGCCCCCCACAGCGGGATCGTCACGAAGTGCACGGCCGAGCCGATGAGCACCGCGGTCAGGCCGACGCCCTTGGGCAGGTGCAGCCCGGTCGTGACGTACACGAGGATGAACGCGGTGATCACGTAGTACGACACGTTTTCGGCCATCCGCGCGCCGATCGTGATCAGCACCTGGCGCCAGCTGTCGCGGAAGACCTCGACGACGGGCACGTGCTTTTCGGTGTGGCTCTCGGCCTGCTTCTGCGCGGCCAGGAACACCGGCGACTCCGAGACGGCCAGCCGGATCCACAGCCCGATCAGCAGCAGCACGCCGGAGAGCAGGAACGGAACGCGCCAGCCCCACGACATGAACGTCGCATCCGACTGCGTGGCCGAAAGGATCGCCAGGACGGCGGTCGCGAGGAGGTTGCCGCCGGGCGCGCCGCACTGCGGCCAGCTCGCCCAGAAGCCGCGGCGGCGGTCGTCGCCGTGCTCGGAGACGATCAGGACGGCCCCGCCCCACTCGCCACCCAGCGCGAAACCCTGGATCAGCCGGAGCAGCGTGAGGAGAAGAGGAGCCGCGACGCCGGCGCTCGCGTACGTCGGCAGGACGCCCATCAGGCACGTCGACCCGCCCATCAGCACCAGGCTGACGATCAGGAGCTTCTTGCGGCCGAGCCGGTCGCCGTAGTGGCCGAAGACCAGGCCGCCGATCGGACGGGCCAGGAACCCGACGGCGTAGGTCAGGAACGCCAGCAACGTGCCGGTCAGCGGGTTCGCCGTCGGGAAGAACAGCTTGTTGAAGACGAGGGCGGCGGCCGAGGTGTAGAGGAAGAAGTCGTACCACTCGATGGTGGTGCCGATCAGGCTCGCGCCGACGATCTTGGCGATCGCCGACCGGTGGGGTTGGCTCACTGCGGGCTCCACTTCCTTGTGGGTTTTCGGGCGGCTGTTACGCGGCGGTCCAGCCGCCGTCGAGCGGGATGGACGCCCCGGTGACGTGGCCGGCGTGCGGCGAGCACAGCCACGTCACCAGGGAAGCGACGTCGTCGGTTTCGATGAGCTTCTTGATCGCGGCGCGTTTGAGGAGGACCTCGGAGACGACGTCCTCGCGCGGGATGTCGTGCTCGATGGCCTGCGCGTCGATCTGGTTGTCGACCAGCGGCGTGCGGACGTACCCGGGGTTCACGCAGTTGCTGGTGACACCGTGTGCCGCCCCTTCGAGGGCGGCGACCTTCGAGAGGCCTTCGAGCCCGTGCTTGGCGGCGACGTAAGCGGCTTTGTAAGGAGAAGCCCGCAACCCGTGGACGCTCGACATGTTGACGATCCGGCCCCATCCCCGCGCGTACATCGACGGCAGGACGTGCCGGATCAGCAGGAAAGGAGCGGTGACCATGAGGGACTGGATGCGCGTGAAGACGTCCGGCGGGAAGTCTTCGAGCGGAGCGACGTGCTGGATCCCGGCGTTGTTGACGAGGATGTCGGCTTCGGCGGGGAGGGCATCGATCGTCGAGGGATCGGTGAGATCGGCGGCGTGCGCCCAGCCGCCGACCTCGGTGGCGGCGGCTTCGGCTTTGGCGGCGTCCAAGTCGACGACGTGCACCTTCGCCCCGGCCGCGGCGAGCGCGCGGACGCAGGCCAGGCCGATGCCCGAGGCCCCGCCGGTGACGAGAGCGGTGCGCCCGTCCAGATCGCTGGTCATGGACGGGAACGGTAAGCGTGACCCGGGTCGCGGGCTATGTGTGCGAGAGCTACACCTCGCGAAGATCCCGTGGGTTGGAGCTACATAGGTCGATCACGAAGGCATCCCACGATCGGGTGGAGATTTCGAGGATGCCGCCGGTGCGGTCCTTGGTGTCGCGGATTTTTGCCGCAGGTCCGAGCGCCACTTCGACGCAGTTCTCCCGCTCCGAATAGCGGGAAGTCCGCCACTCACCCATCTGAGCCTCCGAGTTCGGCGATCACCTCCTCGATGAACTGAGCGCTCTCGCCCTCGCCCATCGCGGATGCCGCCATCGATTTCGCCGCCGCGCGATAACTGGCCACCTGATCGTCATCGTAGAGGTAGGCGCTCGCGTGATGGAGCTCGACGAAAACGATCGATGGCAGGGCCGGGAAGTCGAGCACAGCGAAGTTGTGGGACGGGCCATCTGCTGGCCCGACCGGCACCGGCATCACCTGAAGCCTGATGTGCCGGCGCTGGCTCGCTTTGAGCAGGTACCGAAGCTGCTCGGCCATCACCTGCGCATCGCCGACTTCAGCTCGCATGGCGACTTCCCCTACCAACACGTGGTAGTCAAGCGGGTCGTGCCTCGTCAGCGCCTTGCGCCGCTCCAACCTCGACTGCGCCACCCGCTCGACTTGCTCCGGCTGCAGGCCTCGCGCCCTCATCAAGGCACGCACGTAGGCCGGAGTCTGGAAGAGTCCGGGGATCACCGCCGGCTCCCAGTCGAAGATCGCGTCCGCCGCGCGCTCGTGCTCGGCGTAGTTCGAAACATTCGTCGCAACGCCCGGAACCCGCTTCTCCAGCCAGCTCGGCTCCCGCGCGTTCTTGGCGAGGTCGAGGAGCCGGGCCCGCTCCCCCGGCTCCACCACCAACACCCCCATGAGCAGCCCCACCTGCTCCACCTTGGGAATCCGCTTCCCGTACTCCCAATTGCTCAGCTCCTGCGGAAGCACCCCGATCAACCTCGCCAGCTCACGCACGCCGAGGTTGCGGGCCATCCGTGACTCACGCAGCCCGAAGCCGAGCGCTCTCGCCCGGGGTGTCGCGAAGGGTGTCGCCATGAGCGCATTCTGTCACCGCGGTCCGACAGTTCCCGCGGCCGCTCGTCGGCTGGTGTCACAAATCCGCGTCAGGTTTCCTGCAGGTCATGGACCCGGACCACGCCCTCCTGACCCGTCTGCGCGACCTGGCCGCGACCCTCCCCGGCGACGTCGCCTGGCTCGCCGGCCCGCCCCTGCGCGCGGACGGCATGCGCGACCTCGGCGAGCGCCTCACCTGCCTCGGCTCGGACCTGATCGGCCGCGCGGGCGTCCTCGACGACATCGCCGCCGCCCGCCTGCCCGCCCACGGCTGGATCCCGGAGTGCGGGCCGGATCCGCGCCGCCGTCTCGCGCACTACGTCGGCCGCGGCGAGGTCCGGCTCGGCCTCATCTACTTCGCGAGCTGCGGCGCCGGCTGTTTCCCCTTCTACGGCACGGATCCGGCGGAGAAGACGGTCCGGCACGAGCGGTGCGACAAGTGCGTGAAGGAGGCCTACCGCCTCATGAGCGTTCCGCCAGCACAGCGAGGTAGTGCGCGTTCGTCATGACGCCGAGGACGTTCCCGAAGGGATCGACGACCGACGCCGTCACGAACCCGGGCCCCCGTTCGGTGATCGGCTCGTACTCCTTCGCGCCCAGCTCCTTCAAGCGGGCGACGGTCGCGTCGAGGTCGTCGACGTGCCAGTAGACGATCTCCCCGCTCGGCCCGCCCATGCTCGCCGGGACGTACTTGCGGTCGATCACCCCGAGTTCGTGCTGGTGGTCGCCGATCCGGAACTCGGCGTACCCGGGCCGTTCGAAGTACGGCTCGATCCCCAGGAACTCCGTGTACCAGGCCCGCGCGGCGGTGTGGTCGTCGGCGAAGTAGGAAACGGTGGCCATTCCTCGCAGCATGTTCTGCTCCTCTCAAGCGGTCTGGAGCCATCATGCGGAGTCAAAGTGCTCATCAACTGAGCACTTTGTTTGCGACACTCCTTCCATGCGCGCCGACCGTCTTGTCGCCACTTTGCTGCTGATGCAGACGCGCGGGCGCGTCACGGCCGCCGAACTGGCCGCGGAGCTGGAAATCTCGGTCGCGACGGCCCGCCGTGACCTCGAAGCGCTCTCGACGGCGGGCGTACCCGTCTACCCGCAGCCGGGCCGCGGCGGCGGGTGGCAACTGGTCGGCGGCGCGCGCACCGACCTCTCCGGCCTGACCGCGCGCGAGTCCCAAGCCCTCTTCCTCCTGGCCGGTCCCGCGGCGGCCGCGTCACCGGAGGTCAAGTCGGCCCTGCGCAAGCTGATGGGCGCGCTGCCGGGCACGTTCCGCTCCGGCGCCGAGGCGGCCGCGGACGCGGTCGTCGTCGACCCGGCCGGCTGGGGCGAACGCGTCAAGGACCGGCCGCCGGTGGTCGAGCTGCTGCGGGACGCCGTCATCGCGCGCCGGCGCGTCCGGTTCACCTACAGCGGGCGCGAGCGGCTCGTCGACCCGTGGGGCCTGGTCGACAAGGACGACGTCTGGTACCTCGTCGCCGGGACGCCCGCCGGGCGCCGGACGTTCCGGGTCGACCGGATCGCCGAGCCCGTCCCGACCGAGGAGGCCGCGGATCGCCCGGCCGACCTCGAACTGGCGAAGGTGTGGGACGAGGTCGTCGAGGAGATCGAGAAACGCCGGTCACTGCTCACCTCGGACGTGGTGCTCGCCCGCCGCCACTTCGGCGTGCTGCGCGACCGGTTCGGCCGGCACTGCGAGCTGGTCGCGGAGCTGCCCGGCGACCGGGTCCGCGCCCGGGTCGCCGCGCCGGCGCCGATCATGATCGCGCAGGAGCTGGCGGGGTGGGGCGCGCTCGTCGAGGTGGAGTCCCCGGAGTCCGTCAAAGCTGAGCTGGCCCGCCTCGGCCGTGAACTGATTACCCGCTATGCCCCCGGATGTCTTGAATGAGTCATTCAGGGCGCCAGCGGTCCTGAATGACTCATTCAAGACGCCGACGGCGGCCTGCGCATACTCCCCGTGGCCGTTATCCTCGGTGAACGGCGTTAATCACTCCACAGTGGACACTAGGAGGACCTACTACGAGTGTCCGTTACTCTCCGGTATCTGGCCGTTCGGAGTATCCGGGATCACCCGTTTGCTGTTACTGTGACGTCTCCGTGACCTGAACGTGTGTTCGGTGATCCCCTGCGGTGAGGGCAGACGATGCGTGACGATGTAGTCGAGGCGAGCGCCGTGGTCGGGCACACGCCGGATGTGGTGTGGCAGATCGTCGGTTCGCCGGAGTGGTATTCGCGGTTCGTTCCCGAGATCGCCGGGTGCGAGATCGTCGAACACGCCGCGCGCGGCCGGGGGCCCAAGGGCGTCATCCGGATCGCCCCCGAGCGCGGGCCGTTGATGGAGGCGCAGGTCCAGGCCGTCGTGTACCGGCCGGGCGAACACGTCGTGTGGTGCGGCGTCCCCGACGAAGGCACGTGGGTGTCGCTCGAGCTGAGACCGCTGGCCGGCGGCAAGACCGAGCTGTTCGTCCGGATGATGCTGCCGCCGTCGCACGCCGATCTGGTGTCTTCGGTGAAGAAGGACGTCCGCGCGCTCGCCCGGCGCCTCGATCTGCACCTCGCCGGCCAGGCCGACCCCGACGCCGACCGCGACGGCAACAAGGCCACGAAGCTGCGCACCACGAGCGTCCTGGTGCGCGCCGGCGTCCTGTCCGCGGGCCGCCCGGACAAGATCGCCCGCCAGCTCAGCTCCCTCGCCCAGTGGGGCGCCACCATCGCCGGCGGCTACCAGGCCGCCGCGGCCCGCGTCCCCGACGAGCCCGCCCTGCACGACGAGCGCAGCCTCCGCACCTTCAAGCAGGTCCAGGAGCGCAGCGACCGGCTCGCGAACGGGCTGAGCGAGCTCGGCGTCGGCGAACGCGACCGGATCGCGCTGATGTGCCGCAACCACGCCGCGATGGTCGAGTCGTTCGTCGCCGCCAGCAAGCTCGGCGCCGACCTGATCCTGCTCAACACCGGCCTGTCCGCGGCCTCGGTCAAGGACGTGCTCGCCGAGCACCAGCCGGCCGCCGTGCTGGCCGACGACGAGTTCGCGCAGACCATCGCGAACGTCCCGGGCGACTTCGCCCGGATCAGCACCTGGCCGGACGCCGAGACCGGCTACCCGACCGTCGACGAGCTGATCCACGCCGCGCCCGCCGACCCGCCCAAGCCGGTCGACCGGCCGGGCCGCGTCGTCGTGCTGACGTCCGGGACCTCCGGGACGCCGAAGGGCGCGCGGCGACCCACGCCGAAGGGCATGGGGACGGCCGCGGCGATCCTCGACCGCATCCCGCTGCGCGCCGGTGACCGGATCATGGTCGCGGCGCCGCTGTTCCACAGCTGGGGCCTGGCCGCGATGCAGCTCGGCATGGCGCTGCGGGCGTCGCTCGCGCTGATCCGCAAGTTCGACGCCGAAGAGACGCTGCGGGCGATCGCGGAACAGAAGTGCGACGCGCTGTTCGCCGTGCCGATCATGCTGCAGCGCATCATGGATCTGCCCGAGCGGGTCCGCGCGCGCTACGACCTGTCGTCGCTGCGGATCGTCGCGAGCAGCGGGTCGGCGATGTCCGGGGCGTTCGTCACGCAGTTCATGGACACCTTCGGCGACGTCCTCTACAACTTCTACGGCTCGACCGAGGTGTCGTGGGCGAGCATCGCCGCCCCGGCCGACCTGCGCGCGGCGCCGACCACGGCCGGGCGCTGCCCGCTCGGCACGCGCGTCGCGATCCTCGACGAGGACCGCAAGCAGGTCCCGCCCGGCGGCGAAGGCCAGATCTTCGTGGGCAACGACATGCTGTTCGACGGCTACACGAACGGGACGGACCCGGCGCGCGCGGCGGACCTGATGGCCACCGGCGACGTCGGCTACCTGGACGCGGCGGGCCGCCTGTTCGTCACCGGCCGGGCCGACGAGATGATCGTGTCCGGCGGCGAGAACGTCTTCCCCCGTCCGGTGGAAGAAGCGCTGGTGGCGCTGCCCGGTGTGCACGACGCGGCGGTGGTCGGCGTGGCGGACGCGGAGTGGGGCCAGCGGCTGGCGGCGTACGTCGTCCCGCGGCGCGGCGCCTCGCTGCACGCGGAGGACATCCGGGCCTACATCCACCAGCGGCTGGCCCGGTTCGCCGTGCCGCGCGACGTGTACTTCGTGCCGGACCTGCCCCGCAACGCGACGGGCAAGATCCTCAAGCGCCTGCTGCACGACGACACCTGGCCGGTCACCAGCGAGTACTGATGCCCGAGCACACGCCGGACGGCCGGTACATCGTCGTGAACGGCCGCCGGTGGCGCGCGACGGACCCCGAAATCCCGGACGACGTCCGCGACCGCCTGCAGAAGCACCTGATGGCGGCGCGGCGCGTCCAGGACCGCGCGCGTACCCAGACGGCGAAGGTGGCGCTGGGCGAGCGCGGTGAGCCGTGGTGGGAGCAGACGTCCGAGCAACGGCGTGAGCGCTGGGAAAGCGGCCTCGCCGAGCTGGATCAGCCGACGGGCTGACGCAGTACGGTCTTGAGCTTCGCGGGCTCGGTCCGGCGCGGGTCGCCGAGGTAGACCTCGTGGTGCAGGCCGGTCGGCTTGAGTCCTTCGCGCTCGAGGAACTCGTCGTGCAGGCGGGCGAGCAGCGGGGCTTCGTCGTCGTAGGAGCCGATGTGCAGCACCTGCGCGCAGCGGCCTTCGTGCAGCTTCTCGAGCCGGACCGGCGCGTCGATCTTCTTCTTGCGCAGCACGGCTTCCCGGACTTCTTCGACGGCGTCCTCACCGAGGTGTCCGGGCAGGGAGATCAGCATCGTCCACTGCCAGGAGTCCTTGGCGCGCACGGTGAACGCGGCGTAGTCCTCGGCCCACCACAGGCCTTCGAGCGGTCCGACGACGAAGTCCTCGCCGGTGCGCTTGGCCGTCATCTTGATCGTGTAGGCGAAGGAGTAGAGGGCTTCGACGGCTTTCTTATAGCTGTCGGCGGTGTTGGGGTTGCCGCGGCCGTCGATGGCGAGGAACTGCTGCTCGGGCACGTCGAGCAGGGCCCAGTCGGTGTTCTTCGGCGCGTACAGCTGCTTCAGGTCCTTCTTGACGTCGTAGGGCATCAGGCCAGTCCTTTCAGCCACGCGGCTTCCGCCTCGAGCTGCTTGAGGGAGTAGTCGAAGATCGCGCGGACGAAGGGCGGGGCGTCGGCTCGCGCGGCCCGGCGCACTTCGTCCAGGCGTTCCTCGACGGCTTCGGCGCGCCGGGCCAGGGCGGCGGCGAGCCGGCCGGGTGGGATCGCCGGGCTGTTGGCCAGCCCGACCAGCACCGGCGGGTGCACCGGGCGCAGTTCGGCGATGGCCGCTTCCGCGGCCGCCGCGCAGGCTCGCCGGCCGGCGTCGGTGGCCGTGTACGTCTTCTTGGCCTTGGCGTGCGCGCGTTCTTCGGCGACTTCGGCGACCAGGCCGCGGTCGCGGAGTTTGCCGAGGACGTAGTAGATCGAGCTGAACCCGAGGGCGGTCCACTCGCGCATGCCGCGTTCGGACACGACTTCGTCCAGCTCGTAGCCGTGCCTCGGCCGCTCGACGACGAGGCCGAGGACGGTCAGTTCCGCGTCGGTCAGCACGTCAGTATTCTAGTGCTGGAATAGCCCGGTTCGTCAAGGCTGCCGGAAATTGTCGGTGGGTGCTGGCATGCTTCAGCGAGTACCGGAAAGCGAGGTCGGAACAGTGGGGGGACAGGTGGTGACGGCGGTGCCGTGGACCGCGGAACGCGTGGCCGGGCTGGCGCCGGATCCCGCTTCGGAGAAGGCGGGCCGGGCGCTGGCCGCGCCGGCGAAGTGGTCGGGTGCGGGTGCGTCCGAAGACGCCGTGTGGGGCTTCTGCCAGGGCAGTGGCAAGAAGCCGTACCAGACGTGCGTCGAGCTCGCCGAGCCCGCGTTCCGGTGTTCCTGTCCCAGCCGGAAGTTCCCGTGCAAGCACGCGCTCGGGCTGTTGCTGTTGTGGGCCGCTGGTCGGATCGACACGGCGGAACCGCCCGAGTGGGTGCACACGTGGCTGGCCGAACGCGCCGACCGGGCCCGCCGCGCGGAGAAACGCGCGGAAGCGGCCGGCCCGAAGGACGAGGAAGCGGCCGCTCGCCGGGCATCGGAGCGGGCGGCGCGCGTCGAAGGTGGTGTCGCGGAGCTGAAGGTGTGGCTGACCGACCGGATCGGCGCGGGCTTCGCGGGTTTCGAGCGCAGCGGCGGTGAAGAGCTGCGCACGGTGGCCGCGCGGATGGTGGACGCACAGGCGTCCGGCCTCGCGGGCGGCTTGCGCCGGGCGGCGGGGATCGTCGGCCGCCGCGACTGGCCGGAGGCGTTGCTGGGCGAGCTGTCGCTGGTGTACCTGCTGGCGGATTCGGCGACCCGATTGGACGCTTTGCCGTTGCCCTTGGCGGAAACGGTCCGCACCCGGCTGGGGTTTTCGGTCGAGACGGCCCGGGTGCTCGAGCAGGGCGAGCGAGTCTCGGACGAGTGGCTGATCACGGGCGCGGCGGACGAGGAGAACGACCGCCTGCTGACGCGCCGAACGTGGTTGCGCGGGCGTCTTACCGGCCGGGACGCGTTGGTGCTGTCGTTCGCGCCGCCGGGGCGTCCACTGGATTCTTCGTTGCCACCAGGGCATTTCCTGACGGCGGAGCTGGCGTTCTACCCGGGCGCGGCCCCGTTGCGGGCGTTGGTGGTGGAGCGCGAGGTGCCCTCGGCGGCCTCGGCGGCGTCCGGCGGATCGATTTCCGAGGCGCTGGCAGCGTACGCGCGAGCGATGGCGGCGGACCCCTGGCTGGAGCGCTGGCCGGTGTTGTTGTCGGGAGTGACGCCGGCGGAACACGGTGGCGGCTGGTGTCTGTCCGAAAAGGACGGAACGGCGTTGCCGCTGGTGCCGTACGCGTGGCCGTGGTCGTTGCTGGCGATGTCGGCGGGCCGGCCATTGACGGTGGCAGGCGAGTGGAGCCCGGCCGGACTGAGGCCGCTGACCTGCTGGCACGAGAACCGGGCGGTGCGGCTGTGAGCTTTTCCCTTACCCACGAACAGGAGGTGCGACCGTGAAAGCCTGGGAAGACCTCGTCGGCACCGCGCTCCTCGGCACCCGCCGTCGCACGCTGGACCCCGCCACCCAGCCGGCCGCCGTCCAGAACCTCATCGAGGACCGCCCCGACCCCGCCGAACAGCTCCTCACCGCGGCGGCCGTCCTCACCACCTACCGCCGCGCCGGGCGGCAGCCGCTCCACGACGTCCGTCCCCTCCCCGTCGCGTCCCACGACGACCGCCCCTTCGTCCCGCCGCTGGCGCGCGAACGCCTGGCCCGCCTGCTCGCCGCCAGCCACCCCGACCTCCTCCTCGAATGGCTCGGCATCGTCGCCGGCACGGACTACCGCGTCCCGCCCGAAACCCTCCCCCTCCTCGCCGAAGCCGCCCGGAGCAAAGCCGCCCTGCGGGGGCCCCTCGTCGCCGTCGCCGGGCCCGTCGGGGCGTGGCTCGGGCAGCGGAACCCCGACTGGTCCTACCTCTGCGCGCCCGCGGAAGAACAGGCCGACGTCTGGCAGTACGGCAGCCTCACCCAGCGCCGCCGCTGGCTCGCCGCCAAACTCACCCAAGACCCCGCCGCGGCCCGCGAAGCCCTGCACACCTCCTGGAAGACCGAACCCGCCGACGTCCGCTCGGACTTCCTCGGCGTGCTCGCCGGCCACCTCGAAGCCCAAGACGAAGACTTCCTCGAAGCCGCCCTCACCGACCGCGCGGCGGCCGTGCGCGAACGCGCCGCCGAACTGCTCGGCCGGCTGCCCGGCACCCGGTACGGCGAAAGCATGGCCGAACGCCTCCGGCCGCTCGTCCGCCGCCGGGGCCGCATCCTGGAAGTCACCGTGCCGCAAGGCGAACGCGGCGACGGCACCGTCCGGCTGCGCACCCTCGTCGCCGCCGCGCCGCTCGCCTTCTGGACCGAATTCGGGCCGCCCGCCGAGGTCGTCCGGATGACCGTCGAAGGCTGCCCGGCCGGTGTCCTGCGCGACTCCTGGGCCACCGCCGCCCTGCGTCAGCGCGACGAAACCTGGGCCCAAGCGCTGATCGGCGCCGACCCCGGCGGGCGCACGACGCCGCCGCTGCTCGGCGTGCTCGGCCCGGCGAGCCAGGCCGCCACCGTCGGGCACCTGATCGGCCGGCTACCGGTCGAATCGTTCGCCCGGCTGGTGCACGAACTACCCCGGCCGTGGACGAAGGAGCTCGGCACCGCCCTGCTCGACTGGATCGCCCGCCAGGACGACCACCGCCTGGTCTCGCACGCCGCCGTCGTGATCGCCCGCGCGGTCCCGCCGCGGTGCCTGCGCCACCCGCTGGCCACCACCCGCCTGACCATGGACGCCGGGCCGTGGCGCCGGGCGCTCACCGAAACGCTGAACTTCCGCCGCGAAATGTACGAGGAGCTCGCATGACCGCCCCCACCGTCCTCCGGCCGCACGCCGAACAGGACCACGCCGCCGAGCTGGCCGCGCTGGCCGCCGCCGACGAGCGGGCCAAGCCGCCGAACTGGAACCTGTCCCCGTGGGCCGTCGTCGAGTACCTGCTCGGCGGCACCCTGCCGGACGGCACGGTGATCACCCCGAAGTACGTCGGCCCGCGGCGGCTGATCGAGGTCGCGGTCGCCACCCTGGCCACCGACCGCGCGCTGCTGCTGCTCGGCGTGCCCGGCACGGCGAAGACGTGGGTGTCCGAACACCTCTCCGCCGCGATCAGCGGCGACTCGACGCTGCTGGTGCAGGGCACCGCGGGCACGTCCGAGGAGTCGATCCGCTACGGCTGGAACTACGCCCGGCTGATCGCCGAGGGCCCGAGTGCCGCCGCGCTGGTCGAAAGCCCGGTGCTGCGCGCGATGCGGGACGGCAAGCTCGCCCGCCTCGAGGAGCTGACCCGCATCCCGGCCGACGTCCAGGACTCGCTCATCACGATCCTGTCGGAGAAGACCCTGCCGATCCCGGAGCTGGGCACCGAGGTGCAGGCGCGCCCGGGCTTCAACCTGATCGCGACGGCGAACAACCGCGACAAGGGCGTCAACGAGCTGTCGAGCGCGCTGCGGCGGCGGTTCAACACCGTCGTGCTGCCGCTGCCGGACAGCGCCGAGGCGGAGGTCGAGATCGTCAGCCGCCGCGTCGCCGAGCTGGGCACGTCGCTGCAGCTGCCCGCCGAGGCCGCCGAGCTGGCCGAGATCCGCCGGGTGGTCACCGTGTTCCGCGAGCTGCGCTCGGGCCGCACCGAAGACGGGCGCACGGCGGTGAAGTCGCCGTCCGGCACGCTGTCGACGGCCGAGGCGATCAGCGTGCTGACCGGCGGCCTCGCGCTGGCCGCCCACTTCGGCGACGGCGTGCTGCGCCCGCACGACATCGCGGCCGGCATCCACGGCGCGGTCGTCAAGGACCCGGTGGCCGACCGCGCGATCTGGATCGAGTACCTCGAGACGGTCGTCCGCGAGCGCGACGGCTGGGCCGACTTCTACCGGGCGGGCCAGGAGATCTCGTGACCGAGACCCACCTGCTCGGCATCCGCCACCACGGCCCGGGATCCGCCCGGGCCGTGGCGACGCGGCTCGCCGAACTGGAGCCCGACGTCGTGCTGATCGAGGGTCCCCCGGAAGCCGACGCCCTGGTCGAGCTGACCGAGGACCCGGCGATGCAGCCGCCGGTCGCGCTGCTGGCATACGCGACCGACGACGTCTCGCGGGCCGCGTTCTGGCCGTTCGCCGTCTTCAGCCCCGAGTGGCAAGCGCTGACGTACGCGCGGGAAGCCGGGATTCCCGTGCGGTTCTGCGATCTCCCGGCCGCGCACACGTTCGCCGCCGGTCCGGACGAGCACGCGGGCCCGCCGGTCGACCCGCTGGCGCTGCTGGCCTCGGCCGGCGGCTACGACGACCCGGAGCGCTGGTGGGACGACGTCGTCGAGTCCCGGCGGGACAGCGAAAACCCGTTCGACGTGATCGCGGACGCGATGACGGCGGTGCGCGAAGACGAAGACCCGCCCCAGGGCAGCGAAGCGCGGCGCGAGGCGTACATGCGCTCGGTGCTGCGCCGCACCCGCAAGGACGGCTTCGAGAACATCGCAGTCGTCTGCGGCGCCTGGCACGTGCCCGCACTGGCCGATCCGCTGCCGCCGGCGTCGCACGACCAGTCCGTCCTCAAAGGACTGCCGAAGCGGAAGGTCGCGTGCACGTGGGTGCCGTGGACCCACGGCCGCCTCGCCACGGCCAGCGGCTACGGCGCGGGCGTGCGCTCCCCCGGCTGGTACCACCACCTGTTCACCACGCCGGACGACGTCACCACGCGCTGGCTGGCCGGCGTCGCGGCGGTGCTGCGCGAGGAAGACCTGCCCGTCTCGACCGCGCACGTCATCGAGGCGGTCCGGCTGGCCGAAACCCTGGCCACGCTGCGCGGGCGGTCCTCGGCCGGGCTGGCCGAGGTCACCGAAGCCACCCGATCGGTGCTGTGCGGCGGCGACGAGGTGCAGGTCGAGCTGGTCACGCGGCGGCTGGTCGTCGGGGAACGGCTCGGCGAGGTGCCCGACCGGGTGCCGCAGCCACCGCTGGCCGCAGATCTCACCGCGACGGCGAAACGCTTGCGGCTCAAGAAGGATCCGATCGTCAAGGAGCTCGACCTCGACCTGCGCACCCCCGGCGGGCTCGACCGCTCGAAGCTGCTGCACCGGCTGCGGATCCTGGGCATCGAGTGGGGCAGCCGGGAGGCGTCGGCGCGGCGGAACAAGGGCACGTTCCGGGAAACCTGGGCGCTGGCCTGGGAACCGTCGTTCGAGGTCGACCTGGTCGCGGCGGCGGTGTACGGCACGACAGTGCCGTCGGCGGCCACCGCCGCGGTCCGCGGCACCGTCGAGGGCACGCCCCCGCTCGACGAGGTGACCACGGCCGTCGAGAACTGCCTGCTCGCCGACCTGCCGGAGGCGCTGCCCGAGGCACTCGCGGCACTCGACGCCCGGGCGGCGGCGGACGCGGATGTCGCGCGGCTCATGTCGGCGTTGCCCGCGCTGGCCCGGGCGACGCGCTACGGGAACGTGCGCGGCACCGACACGGGCGCGCTGCGCGCGGTCGCCGACCGCATGCTCGACCGGATCTGCGCCGGCCTGCCACCGGCGACGCACGGGATCGACGACGACGCCGCGGCCCGGATGGCGCAGCTGGTCGACGGGGTGCACGACGCGACGTCGCTGCTGGGTGAGGAGCCCAAGGAGCGCTGGCTCGCGGCGCTGGCGCGGCTGGCCGAACGACCGTCGCTGCCGCCGCTGCTGGCCGGGCGGCTCACCCGGATCCTGCACGACGCCGGGCTGCTCGACGCGCTCGACATCGAACTGCGGCTGGGCCGCGCGCTCACGCCGGGCATCGCGCCATCGGCGGGAGCGGCGTACGTCGAAGGCTTCTTCGACGGCGGCGCGCTGCTGCTGGTGCACGACGAAGGCCTGCTGCGGGTGATCGACGCGTGGCTCGCGGCGATCCCCGCCGACGTCTTCACCGAGGTGCTCCCGTTGCTGCGCCGGACGTTCGGCGCGTTCAGCGGACCCGAGAAACGGGCCATCGGCCACCGGGCGGCGGGGCTCGACGGCACCGCGGCGGTCGTCGCGGTGGCCGAGGAACTGGACGAGGACCGGGCGGAACGCGTGCTGCCCGTGCTGGCGACGCTGTTGGGGGTGGGAGCGTGAGCGCGGACACCGAGCGGGCGCGGCGCTGGCGGCTGGTGCTGGGCGCCGAGGGCGCGGGCGAGGGGTCGGGGCTGTCCGACACCCAGCTGTCCGATGAGGACAGTGGGGTCGACGCGGTGCTGGCCGCCCTCTACGACAAGCCGGACGAAGAGGCCGCGGGCGGCCCGCGCAGCGCGAACCTGGGTGCGTCGGCACCGCGGGTCGCGCGCTGGCTGGGTGACATCCGGCGGTACTTCCCGAGCACCGTGGTGCAGGTGATGCAGCGCGACGCGGTCGACCGGCTGGGCCTGACCCGGATGCTGCTGGAGAAGGAGCTGCTGTCGGCGGTCGAGCCGGACGTGCACCTCGTCGGCACGCTGCTGTCGCTCAACAGCGTGCTGCCGGAGGAGACGAAGGAGACCGCGCGCGAGGTCGTCCGCAAGGTGGTCGAGGAGCTGGAGGAGCGGCTGGCCGAGCGCACGCGCGCGGCGATCAAGGGCGCGCTGGACAAGGCGTCGCGCACGCACCGGCCCCGCCCGGGCGACGTCGACTGGGCGCGCACGATCCACCGCAACCTCAAGCACTACTCCCCCGAGCTGGGCACGATCGTGCCGGAGCAGCTGATCGGCTACGGGCGGCGTCAGCAGGCGGTGCAGCGGGACGTGATCCTGGCGGTCGACCAGTCGGGGTCGATGGCGGAGTCGGTGGTGTACTCGGGGCTGTTCGGCGCGGTGCTGGCGTCGATGCGGTCGTTGCGGACGTCGTTCGTGGCGTTCGACACGGAGGTCGCGGACCTGACCGAGCACCTCGCCGACCCGGTCGACGTCCTGTTCGGCACCCAGCTGGGCGGCGGCACGGACATCAACCGCGCGATCGCGTACTGCCAGGGCCTGGTCGGCCGCCCCGAGCAGACGCTGCTGGTACTGATCAGCGACCTGTACGAGGGCGGCGACGAGGAAGAGCTCCTGCACCGCATCGGCGAGCTGGTGGGCGCGGGAGTCCAGGTGGTGACGCTGCTGGCGCTGTCGGACTCGGGAGCGCCGTCGTACGACCACGAAACCGCGGCAGCGCTGGCCGAGCTGGGAGTACCGGCGTTCGCGTGCACGCCGGACCAGTTCCCGGAGCTGATGGCGGCGGCGGTGCGGGGTGACGACCTGCAGTCCTGGGTGGCGCGGGAGACCAGCTGAGTTGCGGAATGAAACTGATGGGTGGGTGGTTGAAGCGGATGTGGGCCGGGGTGCCCACGGGAAGGACGGCTCGCCATGAAGGTCCGCAGCTCGATCCGCTCGCTCGCCCGCCAGCCGGGTGCCCAGGTCATCCGCCGGGGGACGAAGGTGCTGGTGATCAACAAGGACAACCCGCGCAACAAGGCCCGCCAGGGCTGAGGCCCGGAGGGGGATGCGCGGCCGAGCCGGGTGGCCCGACCCGGCTCGGCCGCGCGGCAATCCCGGCAACTGGCCCGACGACGAAGGGGCGGCCCGCCCGACTGCCGCACCTCGCGAGCGGCCGGCGCCGGCCGCTCGCGGGAACACCGCAGCGCCGGCCCCGCCGGTTACCGCGCCGCGGTCGCTCGGTCCTCTGCGCGGCCGAAGCGCAGCACTCCGTCGTCGACCCGGCCGAGCCGCATGTCCGCGAAATCCAGCAAATAGTTCTGCCGCATCATCCAAGGCCGCTTCTCGCCCTGCTTCGGCAGCCCGGGGGCGGCCCTCTTGATGTACCCCGACGCCAGGTCCACGATCGGCCGCGGCCGGCCCGCCGTCGATGCCGACTCCGCGTCCGGCATGCAGAACGCGAACCCGCGCCGATCCAGGTACGCCAGCAGCCGGCACACGTACTGCGACGTCAAATCCGCCCGCAGCGTCCACGAATTGTTCGTGTACCCCACGCACCACGCCAAGTTCGGCACCCCGCCGAACATCATCCCCTTGTACGCCCGCTGGTCGCCCGGCTCGATCGCGCGGCCGTCGACCGTCAGCGCGATCCCGCCGAACGCCACCAGCCGCAGTCCCGTCGCCGTCACGATGATGTCCGCCTCCAGCGAATGGCCGGACTTCAGCAGAACTCCGGACGAAGTGAAGCGCGAGATCCCGTCCGTCACGATGTCCGCTTTGCCCGACCGCAGCGCCCGGAACAAGTCCGCGTCCGGCACCAGGCACAGCCGCTGGTCCCACGGGTCGTACGACGGCACGAAGTGCGGGTCCACCGGGATCGACGCCGGCAGCTGCGCCGCCACGCGCTTGCGCAACGCCAGCGACGCCCGCTTCGGCAGCCGGCGCATCAGCTGGAAGAACAGCGTCCCCATCACGACGTTCTTGCCGCGCACCACCCGGTGCGCGAGCTTCTCCGGCAGCAGCGCCCGGAGCCGGTCGGCCAGCGCGTCCCGGCCCGGCCGGGCCACGATGTACGACGGCGAGCGCTGCAGCATCGTCACGTGCGCCGCGGTCGAAGCGAGCGCCGGAACGAGCGTCACCGCCGTCGCGCCGCTGCCGATCACCACGACCCGCTTGTCCGTGTAGTCCAGCGCCGCGGGCCAGTGCTGCGGGTGCACGATCTCGCCCGCGAACTCCGCGCGCCCCGGGAAGTCGACGACGTGCCCGGACTCGTACGAGTAATAACCACTGCACAGGTACAGGAACCGGCACGTGAACGTCGCCCCGTGCTCGGTCGAAACCGTCCACAGCGCCGACGAAGACGACCACGACGCCCGCACCACGCGGTGGCCGAAGCGGATCCGGTCGACGATCCCGTGCGACGCGGCCGTCGAGCGGATGTACGACAGGATCGACGGGCCGTCCGCGATCGCTTTCGGGTCCTTCCACGGCCGGAACGGGTAGCCGAGCGTGAACATGTCCGAATCGGAGCGGATGCCCGGGTACCGGAACAGGTCCCAGGTTCCGCCGATCGTGTCACGCGCCTCGAGCACCGCGTACGTCTTGCCCGGCAGCCGCTCCTGCAGCCGGCAGGCCGCGCCGACGCCGGACAGCCCGGCCCCCACGATCAGGACGTCGACGTGTTCGGTCATGGATTCCAGCCTAACCGAGGTGGGGACCCCGCCGGACCGGGTCGGGGCACCGGTCCGGCGGGGAAGACCACTACAGCCGCACCACCGTCGTCGCGCCGAAGGTGCCCTTGAGCGGCACCGTCACGGCCTTGCCGCGCACGGTCACCGTCACGCTGTCCTGCGTCTGCGTCGGGTCCGACACCGCCAGCTGACGCCGTCCGACCGCCACCGACGCCGGCCCCGACACCCGCACGTCACCGGCCGAGCCGGCGGCGAAGAAGTTCGCCAGCACCGTGCCGTCGGCGACGCGCACCGCCTGCACCACCGAAGTGTTCGCGAGAACGCGCCATGCCCACGACGCCGTCAGCGTGCCGATCACGGACGTGCCCGGCAGCACCGCGTACGCGTAGGTCGCGTCGACCGGCTTGACGCCGTGCTCCAGCACCAGCTTCTGGTACCGGCGCGTGTTCGGCGTCGTCGTGCCCTTGGTGTTGGCGCCGGTGTCGATGTCGCGCCACGCGCCCGTGCGGTCCTCGCGCAGCGCCGTCACCGACGCGTCGTCCAAGAGCACGTACCCGCCAACGTTCTCCAAGTGCAGCCAGCGCGACCGGCGCAGCGCCGAAGCCTTGCCGAGGTCGGTCGAAACGCGCCGGCCGTCCGCGAGCAGTGCACCGCAGCCGCCTTCGCCGAGGTTGCGGTTCTCGATCGTCGTACGCACCGCGCTGCCGGACGTGCTGGTGATGCCCGCCCCCAGGCACACGATCCCGGACGGCGTGAAGAACCACGACTTCTTCGCGACGAGCGAGCCGTCCCAGGACTTGAAGTCGAGCGCGAAGGCGCCGGTGCGCGCGTCCCAGCGGACGCCGCCGGTGTGCGGGTTCGGGCCGACCGGCACGCCGCCGAACTTCGGGTCGACCGGGCCGTCGTTCTCGGTCGTGCCCGGCAGCAGCAGCGGATCGACCGTCGGCCAGTAGGCGTCGGTGTAGTGGCCCTTGGCGTTCGGCAGGAAGGTGTAGAGCACGCCGTCGCCGACGTAGAAGCCCTTGAGGTTCTGGCCGTTGATGGACTCGTAGCGCGAGATGCGCGTCGAGCTGACGCCGAGGGACGCCGACCAGTCGTCGGTGACGTGCACCATCCGGTCCTGCTGGCCGAACACGCGGTGCGTCGCGGTGATCCGCGCCGGGCGCGCGCCCGAGGCCAGCATGTCCTGCGCGAACTCGATGCCCGGCGTCGCCACGAGGTCCGGGCCCGGCGCGAACCGCTCCGGGTCGGGGATCTTGAGGAACGGCGCATACGTCCCTTCCTTGATCCACTTCGCGGCGAGGGCGTTGAGGTCGGTCTTGGTCTTGCCGGACGCCGTGCGGGCCAGCACGAGCGTCGCGACCGTGAGCTGGTGGCCGATGTCGTGCCCGGTCTCGCCCTGACGCGAAAGCATCCGGCCGCGCACCGGCTCCATCAACGCGCCCGCGTAGACGAACGGGGCGAAGCTGTCCGCGACGAGCGCGTAGATCTTGTCCTTCAACGGCTGCGGCAGCGCGTACCCGGTGCCCGCCGTGACGTGGATGGCGCCGGCGAGCGCGGTGAGCAGGACGATGCCGTAGTGCCCGGGGTACGGGATGGTGTCGTGCTGGATGAACGAGCCGTCGACGTGGAAGCCGTCGCCGGCCGCGCGATCCAGCTTGGCGACGACGCTCGCCGCTCCCCCGCCCGCGACGTCGGTGAGCGCGTCGATGCCGGTCTTGATCCAGGCGGCATCGCCGAGCATCGCGCCGGAAACGATCGAGATGAGCGCCTTGTCCGCACGGTTCGCGCCGGTCTCGATCACCGACGCGTTGTTGGCGCGCAGGTTCGGGTTGCCGACGAACCGCTTCACTGGCGCGAGATAGCGGGTCAGCTGCTCCGCGGTGAGCTGGTCGGCGACCACCGACAGCGTGTGCAGCAGGTAGTACGGGATGCCGATCTCGTAGGTATACCAGTTGCCGATCTCGCCGACGTTTTCGTTGTACTGGCTCGTGTAGATCAGCTCGAGCGCCGCTTTGATCCGGTCGAGCACGACCGGGTCGCCGGCGAGCGCGCCGCCGGGGGTGCCCCAGTCGACGGCGATCGCGCGCAGCCGGGCGTACATCGACGTGGTGTAGTCGCTGCCGGGGCCGAGCGGCAGGTCCGTCCACAGTGGAGCGCCGCCACCGGCGACGGACAGGCTCGCGTTGTAGGCCTTGGCGACGCGGCCCAGGTTCGCGAGGGCTTCGGTGCGTTCGGGCGACGGCCGGTTGATGCCGGTCTGCAGCTGCCGATAGGCGGCGACGATCGGCGTGGTCGCGGCGGGCACCCCGCTCGTGGCCGGGGTGGACGCGGTTGCTGCGGAAGCGAACGCGGGACGTGTGAGCAACACGGTCGAAGCGGCCGCCAGCGCGCCGCCGCGCAGAGCGTTTCTCCGGTTCACGGGCATGGCAATGCCTCCCAGGAAGACATCCTCGGCTTACAGGGGAAAGGGGATTCAGTTGTGCGGCGGCGGTTTTCGGCACCGGAAACTGTCGGTGCCGGGCGATAGACTGGAAACGGGGGGCGCCCCCGCGGGACCAGGGGCTTCGGGTCGGGGGACCGGGTCAGCGGCGCCCAAAACTGTCGGTGCCAAACGGTAGAGTGGAAACTGGGGGGGCGCCCCCGCGGATCGGGGACTGCGGGCGGGGAATCGGGCTGACGGCGCCGGAAACTGTCGGTGCCGGGCGGTAAAGTGGAACCGGGGGGCGCCCCCGCGGGAGGCGCCCCGCCGGGTCAGCGGGAGCCGTCGGTGCGGCGGGGCAGCTGCCAGGGATTGGCCTCCTGCAAGGGTTCGGGCAGCAGCGCGTCCGGGAAGCCCTGCCACGCGAGCGGGCGCAGGAAGCGCTCGATCGCCGCGGTGCCGACGGACGTCGTGGTCGGGGCGGTCGTGGCCGGGTACGGGCCGCCGTGTTCCTGGGCCCAGCTCACCGTCACTCCGGTGGGCCAGTCGTTCCACAGCAGCCGCCCGGCGATGCGGCTCAGCGCCGGCAGCACCGGCCGGATCCAGTCCACATCGGACTCCTCGCCGTGGATCGTGGCGGTGAGCCCCGGTTCGATGACGTCGAGCAGGCTCAGCAGCTCGGCCTGGTCGGCGTACGTGACGATCAGCGACGCCGGCCCGAAGCACTCTTCGTGCACCGTGTCGCCGCCTTCGAGGAACTGCTTGCCGGTCGTGGCCAGCAGCGTCGGGGTGAACGCGGGCGACGAGGAATCCGACGACGACACGACCTCGACGCCCGGGACCTCCTGCAAGGCCGACAACTGGGAGGCATACCCGGCGGCGATGCGGTCGTTGAGCATCGGCTGGGCCGCGGCACCGTCCAACGCCGAGCGAAGCACGTCGGTCAGGTTGTGGTCCTCGGGCAGGAAAAGCAGCCCCGGCTTGGTGCAGAACTGTCCGGCGCCCAGGGTGAACGACCCCGCGTACCCCTTCGCGACGGCCTCTCCGCGCGCGGCGATGGCGGCCTCGGTGACGACGACCGGGTTGACGCTGCCCAGCTCGCCGTAGAACGGGATCGGCCGCGGCCGCGCGTTCGCGATGTCGAACAGCGCCCGCCCGCCGGGGATGGATCCGGTGAACGCCGCCGCCGCGATCCGCGGGTCCTTCAGCGCCGTGACGCCTTCCTCCTGGCCGAAGATCACGTCGAAGATGCCTTCGGGCGCGCCCGCGCCGATCAGGGCTTCGCGCACGATCCGGCCGGTCAGCGCGGACAGCTCCGGGTGGCCCGGGTGCGCCTTGAGGATCACCGGGCAGCCCGCGGCGAGCGCCGAAGCCGTGTCGCCGCCGGCGACGCTGAACGCGAACGGGAAGTTGCTGGCCGCGAACACCAGCACCGGGCCGATCGCGGTCTTGACGCGGCGGATGTCCGGACGCGGCCCCATCGGCCAGTCCGCGTCGGCGTGGTCGACGGTCGCGCCGAGGAACTCGCCGTCGGTGAGCACCTCGCCGAACAGGCGCAGCTGGAACGTCGTGCGCTTCAGCTCGCCGGCCAGCCGCGGGGTCGCGGGCAGGTGGGTCTCGCTGTGCGCCAGCGGGACGAGGTCGTCCGCGGCGGCGTCGAGCGCGTCGGCGGCCGCGACCAGCCAGCGGGCGCGCTCGGCCGGGGTGGCCGCGGCGGCGGGGCGGGCGGCCGCGGCGGCCCCCGCCAGGATCTTCTCGAGCGTGGCGGCGTCGGTGGCCTGGCTCATGAGTGGAACAGCTCCTCAGTTTTCACGGGCGGCGGCGGTGGCCGTGGCCAGGTCGCTCCAGCGACCCGGACCGGCCAGTCCGAGGTGGTACAGGTGCAGCTCCGCGGCACCCGCCTTGGCCAGCTCGCCGGCGTAGGCGGCGATGTCCGGCACCGGGGCGGCGGCGACCGCGGTGATGTAGCTGCCGATCGCGACCCGCTCGGGCAAGGCCTCCCGGGCCGCCGCGACGGCTTCGGCACCCGTGGCGGGCGCCCAGCCGAACAATACGACCGCGTCGACGTCGTCCGCAGCGGACGGCGTGAGACCCGGCAGCGCGCCGGTGACCCACGGGTCGAGCGCACCGTGCAGCACGATCCGCATCCCCGAAGGCAGCACCGCCAAAACCGCGGCCCGCAGCTCGTCGGTCGCCCGCTGCCGCACGCGCAGCAGCATCTGGGTCAGCTCCGGCGGCAGCCGGTCCCCGGTGACGCCCAGGTCGCCGGTCGCGACCAGCCGCCGGACCTCCTCGACGAGCTGGGCGCGGACGGTGTCCGCGTCGAGGTCCCACGAAGAAGCGCAGGCGTCGCAGCAGCAGATCGACAGCAGCCGGGCCACCGCGGGCGCCCACACGCCGTCGGTCTTCTCGTGCTGGTGCTGGTGCACCGCGCCGAGCGGGCCGCAGGCTTCGAGGATCACCGACGACAGCTCCAGCCCGGCGACCGCCGCCGCGGTCAGCTTCGCCGCGTACTCGCGCACGGCGGGCTGCGACGGGCACAGCGCCCACGGGTACGGCTCGCCGAAGCAGTTGCGCACCACGACGTCCGGGTGCTCGTAGCCGAGCCGGGAGTTGTGGGTCAGCACGATCCACGCGGCCGCCGGGACGCCGGCCTTGTTGAGCAGCCGCACGGCGTCACCCCCCGAGTCGTCCGAAGCCACCCAGTCCGGAGTGGACGGACGCAGCTCGCCCCACCCGTCCGAAACCGGCCGGTAGAACGCCGCGTGCCGCGCGACGACCGAAGTCCGCGAAGCCGACCACGGCGTCGCCGCGCGAGCGCTGTGGTACGACAGCGCCACGGCCACCTCGTCGACGCCGAGGTCCTGGACCCGCGAGACGAACCCGGGCTCCAGGACGTCCCAGGGGTAGGCGTATCCGGTCACCTTCACCGGGTCACCACCTCGCCGTGTTGGGCTCGAACCCGGCCACGTACTCGCGCATGTAGGTCACGTCGTCCCGTTTGGTCAGTCCACATCGGACGTAGTTCTCGTGCAACCGGGCCAGCGCGTCCTCGTCCAGCTTGACACCCAGCCCCGGCGTCGAAGGCACCGCCACGGCCCCTTCCCGGAAGGAAAGCACCCCCGGTTCGATGACGTCCTCGACCTTCCACGGCCAGTGCGTGTCGCACGCGTAGGTCAGGTGCGGGGTCGCCGCGGCGACCTGGACCATCGCGGCCAGGCTGATCCCGAGGTGGCTGTTGGAGTGCATCGACAACCCGACGCCGAAGCTCTCGCACGTCGTCGACAGCGACTGCGTCGCCCGCAAACCACCCCAGAAGTGGTGGTCCGACAGCAGGACGCCGATCGCGCGCGCCCGGAAGCCCGGGTCGATGTCGCCGAAGTTCACCACGCACATGTTGGTGGCCAAGGGCATCGACGCCTCGGCGGCCACCTGCGCCATGCCCTCGATCCCCGGCGTCGGGTCTTCGAGGTACTCCAGGACGCCGTCGAGCTCACCGGCCACCCGGATGCCGGTCTGCGGAGTCCACGCGCCGTTCGGGTCGATCCGCAGCGGGTGCCCGGGGAACGCCTCGGCCAGCGCGCGGATCCCGTCGACCTCCTGGGCCGGCTCGTAGACCCCGCCCTTGAGCTTGATCGAGCGGAAGCCGTACTCGTCGATCATCCGCTTCGCCGAGCCCACCAGGGTTTCCGGCGTGGTGATCTCGCCCCACGAGTCCTCGCGGCCGTCGACGTGCTTGCCGTACTTGTAGAACAGGTAGGCGGAGAACTCGACGGTGTCACGCGCCTTGCCGCCGAGCAGGTCGGTGATCGGCCGGCCGAGGTACTGCCCCTGGGCGTCCAGGCACGCGACCTCGAACAGCGAGTACACGCTGGCCACGGTCTTGCGGATGGAGAACCCGCCGATCAGCCCGTGCGCGTCGGTCAGGACCGTGTCCGACAACGCCCGCGCGACCAGCCGCTGCAGCCCCGGCAGGTCGAAGACGTCGTGGCCGCGCAACTGCGGCAGCACCTTGCGCACCTCGCCGAGGAACGCCGAGTCCCCATAGGACTCGCCGAGCCCGACGATGCCGTCCTCGCACTTCACCTGCACGACGCTGCGCAGCGCGAACGGCTCGTGCACGCCCATGACGTTGAGCAGCGGCGGGTCGGCGAACGCGACCGGCGTCAGCACCACATCGAGGATCTTCATCAGCCCAGCGCCTTCAGCGTGACGAAGCCGTCCTCCACGATCTTCTCGAGCCGGTGGATCTGCTCCGGCGTCGGCTCGACCAGCGGCGGCCGGACCGGGCCGACCTTGTCGCCGCGCAACCGCGCGGCCGCCTTCACCAGCGAGACGGCGAAGCCGGGCGTCTCGTCCCGCAGCGCCACCAGCGGCAGGTAGAAACCGGTCAGCAGCGCGTCCATGACACGCGTGTCGCCCTCGCCGAGCGCGCGGTGGAAGCGGTGCGCGATCTCCGGCGCGAAGCAGTGCACGGCCGAGGAGTAGCGGGCGACGCCGATCGAGGCGTACGCCTTCGCCGAGACCTCCGCGGTCGGCAACCCGTTGAAGAACAGGAACTTCCGCGCGCGCTCGGTGTCCAGCGACCGGATGGTGGTCACGATCCGGGTCATCACCTCGACGTCGCCGTAGCCGTCCTTGAGGCCCACGACCGAGGGGATGTCGAGCAGCGACGCCGCGGCCGGCGCGCCGAACACGCCGGTGCCGCGGTGGTAGACGATCACCGGCACCGAAGAGTCACCGACGGCGTAGCGGACGAAGTCGACCAGACCCGCCTGCGGCCCCGAGACGAGGTACGGCGGCAGCAGCAGGACGCCGTCCGCACCCCCCGCCTGGGCCGCCGCGACGCCGGCCCGCGCCGACGCCGCGCCGCCCCCGGCGCCCACCCAGACCGGGACGCGGCCGGCGGCCACCTCCCGCGAACGGGTGAGCACCGAGGCCTGCTCGGCAGGAGAGAGCGAGCTGAACTCGCCGGTGCCGCACGCGACGAACAGCGCACCGGCGCCCGCCGCGATGTGGCTCTCCACGTTCTCCGCGAGCGCGTCGAGGTTGACCTCGAGGTCCTCGGTGAACGGGGTGAGGGGGAACGCCAGCAGGCCGTCCAGCTCGATCTCGTTCTGTGCCATCAGTTTCCGCTCTCTCGTCCTTTTTCGGTTTCGGCCGGGTGTGGCCAGCGTCAGGCGGGCACGGTCGTGCCTTCCTTCGTGCGGTCGACGTCGTCGTCGGTGTTCACGGTGTCGACGATCTCATCGGTGACCGCGCTGCGCTCGGGCGCGATCAGCCCGAGGCCGACGTAGAGGGCGAGCGAGACCAGGATCGGCGTCGCGACGAGCACCGTCTGGTTCGCGTTGAAGACGTAGTAGACGAGCGCGTAGTCGATCAGGCCGCCCGCCCAGGAGATCAGCGCCGCGCGCGGGCCGCACTTGCGGAACCACGGCAGCATGCCCAGCAGCAGCGGGATCGAGATCGGGCCCATCAGCGCGGCGACCCAGTTGACGACGATCTGCAGCACGCCACCGAGGTTCTGCGCCTGCGTGGCCACGAGCATCGTCAGCGCGACGAAGATCACCGTGGTGATCCGGGCCGCCTTGAGGCCCTGCACGTCGGTCCACTGCCGGGTGCGGCGGAACATCGCCGGGATCATGTCGCGGGTGATCACCGCGGAGATCGCGTTGGCGTCGGAGGAGACCATCGCCATGGTGTGCGAGAAGATCCCGGCCAGCACCAGGCCGATCAGGCCCGGCGGCAGGAACGTCGTCGTCATGATCGCGTAGGACTGGGTGGGGTCCTTGACGCCCGGGATGAGCAGCGGCGCCGCGAACATCGGGAACATCAGCACCAGCGGCCACACGAGGTACAGCGCGGAGGAAAGCCGCGCACCGCGCCGGGCTTCGTGGGTGTTCGGCGCCGCCATGTAGCGCTGCGCCAGGTTCCACATGCCTCCGTTGTACTCCAGCGTCTTCACGAGCACGTAAACGAGCAAGAAGATGGTGGTGTACTTGGACGTCACCGGGTCGAGGTGGTTTTCGGGCAGCTTGTCCCACATCGTCCAGAGCGCGGAGATCCCGCCGAGCTTGCCCAGCACGACGACGATCATCACGATCGCCGCGATGCCCTGGATGACGAACTGGCCGAAGTCGGTGAGCGCGTCGGCCCACAGGCCGCCGATGGTGCAGTAGACGAGGGTGACCGCGCCGGTGATGAGGATGCCGAGGTTGTAGTCGAGCCCGGCGAACACGTGCAGCAGCGTCGCGACGGCGAACCACTTGGCCGCGATGTCGAAGATCTTCAGCAGGCTGCCGCTCCAGGCGAGCGCCTGCTGCGTCGGCACGTTGTACCGCTTGGCCAGGTACTCCAGCGGCGAGGCGACGCCGAGCTTCGAGCGCAACCGGTTCCAGCGCGCGGCGAACAGCCAGCTGCCGATGCCCACGCCGATGCCGATGCTGGCGAAGCCCCAGAAGTACACGGTGACGCCGCTGGTGTACGCGACGCCCGCGTACGCGACGAAGAGCACGGCGCTGTAGCCGGACATGTGGTGCGAGATGCCGGCCAGCCACCACGGCATCTTGCCGCCGGCCGTGAAGAAGTCCTTCACGTCGCTGACCCGTTTGTGCGACCACCAGCCGATCACGATCATCAGCGCGAAGTACGCGCAGACCATCGTCCAGTCGAGTGCGTGCACCGCAGGCTCCCTTCCGCGTCCACTTCGATGTGGTCGAGCTGTTCACATCTATGAACGGAGTCTGTTATAGTGATTATGTTCATCCATAAGAACGTTGTTCGGGACGCTAATATGGCCGGAGTCACAAGTCAACGGCCGGACGGAGGAGCACAAATGCCGCAAAAGGTGGACAACCCGGCAGCGGCCGACGGCGCCCCCGCCGAGTCGTCCGGTGTGAAATCCGCGCGCCGGGCCGTCGACCTCATCGAGACGTTCGCGGCGAACGACGTCTGGCTGTCGCTGTCCGACCTGCACGCGCGCACGGGCTTCCCGCGCTCGTCGCTGCACGGCCTGCTCCGGACGCTCCTGGAAGCCGGCTGGCTGGAAGCCGACACGAACACCGCCCGCTACCGCCTCGGCGTCCGCGCGCTGATCTGCGGCACGGCGTACCTGGACCGCGACGCCGTCGTCCCGTTCGCCACCGAAGCCCTGGAGCGGATCCGGGAGAAGACCGGCTTCACCGCGCACTTCGCGCGGCGCAACGGCACCGAGGTCGTCTACCTGGAGACGCGGGAGTCGCAGCGCTCGACGCACCTCGTCTCCCGCGTCGGGCGTACGCTGCCCGCGCACGCGACCGCGCTGGGCAAGGCGCTGCTGGCCGAGCTGACGCACGACGAGATCGAGGCGCTGGTGCTGCCGGCGTCGATGACCGCGCTGACGCCGAACACCATCACCACGCTCGAAGGCCTGCACGCCGAGTGCGCCGCGACCCGCGAGCGCGGGTACGCCGCCGAGGTCGAGGAGGGCACGCTGGGCGTCCGCTGCGTCGCCGCGGTGATCCCCTACCGGATCCCGGGCACGGACGCGATCAGCTGCTCGATGCCGATTTCCCAGGTGACCGACGCCGACGCGCAGCGCGTCGGCGAGCTGCTCGCCGAAACCACCGCCGAGCTCGGGCAGCAGCTGCGCCGGGCCGGTATCCGATAACACCTCAGTCCGCCGCCACTTCCTGTTAGGAGAGGAAATCCATGACGGACCAGCGCGTGCTCATCACCGGGTCGGCGGGTGTCGTCGGCACCCTGATGCGGCCCCGCTTGAAGCGCGACGGCCGGGTGCTGCGCCTGCTCGACGTCGCCCCGCAGACGGCGTCGGACGCCTCCGAAGAGATCGTGACGGCGTCGGTGACCGACGCGGCGGCGATGGCGGCGGCGTGCGAAGGCGTCGACGCGCTGATCCACCTGGGCGGGCACAGCCGCGAGAACTCGTGGGAAGCGACCCTCGACGTCAACATCAACGGCACGCACACCGTGCTGGAGGCCGCACGCGCGGCGGGTGTTTCCCAGGTCGTCCTGGCGTCGAGCAACCACGCGGTCGGCTTCCGGCGCAACGACTCCGACCTGCCGGCCGACTCGTCCCCGCGCCCGGACACCTACTACGGCGTCTCCAAGGCGGCGATCGAGGCGCTCGGGAGCCTGTACCACTCGCGGTTCGGCATGGACGTGATCGTGATCCGGATCGGCTCGTGCTTCGAGACGCCGTTGCCGCTCGGGCCGCGCGGGTTGACGACGTGGCTGTCGCCGGACGACGGCGCCCGGCTGTTCGAGGCGTGCCTCGCGGCGCCGTCGCCGGGGTACCGGCTGATCTGGGGCGTCTCGGACAACACGCGCCGGATCTATTCGCTGGCCGAGGCGGAAGCGCTGGGGTACAAGTCCCTGGACGACGCCGAGGTGTACGCGGAGCAGCTGGCGTCGAAGCCCGCGCCGACGGGGATCGCGGCCGAGTACGTCGGCGGCCCGTTCTGCACCGCTCCCCTGGGCGCGTTCAACCCGCTCTGACGTTGTCCGTGAATGGCACATTGACGGACACTTAGGCCCTCAATGTGCCATTCACGGCCTTGGTACTAGTACCTTCGCGGCTTCCCGCGTTCCCCGGTTCTCGCCAGGGTGGCCGCATGATCTTGAAGTCCCGCCGCGCGCGGAAGTGGACCATCGTGGTGGCGTGCGTGCTGGTCGTCGTGCTCGGCGGCGCGGTCACGCTGTTCGAAGTGTCGAGGTCGCGGACGTTCCAGTTCTTCGGCACGCTCGTGAACCGCGTCGAGACGACGGAGAAGGTCGTCGCGCTCACCTTCGACGACGGCCCCGACCCGGCCGGCGCGCACGCCATCCTGGACACCCTGCGGAGCCGTCAGGTCCCGGCGACGTTCTTCCTCATCGGCCGGGACATCGCCGCGCACCCCGATCTCGCGCACGACATCGCCGCGGCGGGCCACGAACTCGGCAACCACAGCTTCAGCCACGAGCGGATGATCGGCGTGACGCCGGCGTGGGTCGCGGACGAGGTCGAGGCGACCGACGCCCTCATCCGTGCGGCGGGCTACTCCGGCGAGATCCTGTTCCGGCCGCCGAACGGCAAGAAGCTCTTCGCCCTGCCGCACTACCTGGCGTCGCACAACCGGACGACGATCACGTGGGACGTCGAGCCGGACTCCGACGGGACCCCCGACGCGGCGACCGTCGTTTCGACGACAGTGGACCAGGTCCGGCCGGGCTCGATCGTGCTGCTGCACGGGATGTACGCGTCCCGCGAGCAGACCCGGCTGGCGATCGGGCCGATCATCGACCGGCTCGAGGAGCGGGGCTACCGGTTCGTGACCGTGTCCGGGTTGATCGGCTGAGCAGCAGCCCGACCACCAGGACACCGGCCAGGCACGGGACCAACCCCGCCCACCCCAGCGCGGGTGGCAGCGCCGGCTCGCCCGAGGTGTCCTCGACGAGCAGGCCGGCCAGCCCGGTCGCCACGCCGAGCACGAGCAGCACGGTCGCGGCGGCGTGGGCCCACCGCTTGCCCGCCCGGACGGCCCAGGCCGTGCCGAGCCAGCCGAGCACGCCCAGCGCCCCGACGCTCGCCAGCAGGACGAGGTAGGTGCCGACGGCCGAGCCGATCTGCGCCGGGGTGTAGGCCGGGTAGCCGGCGCGGACGTGGTCGGCCGGCACGGACCGGTCTGCGAACGGGACCACCGTGGCGGCGACGGTCAGGAGGAGCCCGGCCCCGGCGACCGCCGGAACGCGTCGTGCGGTCACTCCGGCTCCCCGCCCATCGCCAGCCGGGTGAACGCGGCCAGCGCGCCGTCGATCGGGTGGGGCTGGGGGGCGGCCCTGCTCGTCGAGCCGGTTCCAGCGTTGCGTGTTCACCGCGATCGCGAACTGCCGCCGGCCGTCCGCGCGCGCCGCCGCGAGCGTTCCGCCGCCCCAGACCGTGCCGCCGTGGCCCCAGAACTCCGTCGACTCCACCGGGTGCAGGCCCAGGCCGTAGTCGATCAGCTTGCCCTCCTGGGAAATCACGCGGACCGTCCGCCGCATCTCCGCCAGCGATGCCGGGGCGACGATCTCGCCCGCCAGCAACAACGCGAAGAAGCGGTTGAGGTCCGCGACCGTCGAGATCAGCGAAGCCGCCGGCCCCACCCACGACATGTCGAAGACGCTGTAGTCGCGCGGCGGGTCGATCATGCCGAACCACGACTCGTACAGCTTCGAGTGCGGTCCCTCGACGTGCGTTCCGGTGGGGAACCCGGTGTGCCGCAGCCCGGCGCGGTCGATGACGTCGCGGGTGATGCACTCCTCCGCGCTGCCGCCGGTCACGTGCGCCAGCAACCGGCCCAGCAGCAGGTAGTTCGTGTTCGAGTACACCCCGGGACCGCCGCCCGGCGTGCCGACCGGCGGCGCGCCGACGCCCAGCCCGATCAGCTCGACCGGGTCGAACCGCGTGAACCGGTGGTCGTCGAAGCTGTCCGGCCGGGTGGCCGCCAGGTCGGGGAACGCCTTGAGGCTCGGGTAGGCGTACGGGAGGTACTCGGCGAGCCCGCTGGTGTGGTCGATCAGCATCCGGACGGTGATCGCCCGCCCGCGATCACCGGGGACGAGCGAGGGCAGGTAATGGCCGATCGGGGTGTCGAGCCCGATCCGGCCGGCCTCGACCTGGCGCAGCACCGCCGCGGCGGTGAACGTCTTCGTGACGCTGCCGACGCGGTGGCGCAGGCCGGCGGAGACCGGGTGGCCGGTCTCGACGTCGGCGACGCCCGCGGCGCCGCACCAGACCTGGTCACCGGCCCGTACCTCGGCGAACACGCCCGGCACGCCGGCGCGGTGGACCGCGTGCAGAGCGGCGTCCAGCTTCGCGTGATCCATGGGGACTCCTTTCGGGAAGCGGAAGTGTCCTCATTATGCACGCACCGCGTGCAACAGCAAGTGCATAAGCTATGCTGACGGTCGGCGAAAGGACGACATGGCGAACCGCAGGCGTTGGACGACCGAGGAAATCCTGGACACGGCGGCGGAGCTGCTGCGCCGCGGCGACGCCGAGTCGTTCAGCGTGCGCAAGCTCGCCGCGGAGCTGGGGACCGACTCGTCGAGCCTCTACCGGCACTTCCGCACGAAGACCGAGCTGCTGCGCGCGCTCGCGGACCGGATCCTCGTGGGCGCCATGGCCGGGTACCGCCCCGAGGGCGACTGGAAGCAGCGCCTGACCGCGCTGGCCCTGCGCCTGCGCGAGGCGTTCGGCGAGCAGCCGCAGATCGCGGTGGTCTGGGGCCGCTACGCCTCCAGCGGCGCCGGGTCGCGGCTGGTGATGGAAGAGGTGCTGCAGGCCTTGCGCGCGTCAGGCCTGCCCGACGAGCAGATCCCCGCGCGCTACCACCGGATCGCGATCCTGTTCGCCGCGCTGATCGCGTCCGAGGCCGGCGTCAGCACCGTCACGCCCGAGGAACACGAGCAGGGCATGGAGCTGTTCCGCGTCGCGGTGCTGGGCGCCGACCCCGACCGCTTCCCCGCTTTGGCCCACTTCGCCCGCGAGGTCCGCCCGCTCGGCGCCGACCGCCGCGCGGCGTTCGAAGAGCTCGTCGCCGCCCAGCTCGCCGACATCGAAGCCGCGCTCCCCTGACCGGCGGGCACCTCGAGGCCGACCACCCACTCGCCCTCGCACGGCCCGTGCGTCACCACTCCGCCGGCCGCCGCGGCCTGCTCCGCAAGGCCAGCCGTAGCCCTTCCCCACCCAGCTCGCCGACATCGAAGCCGCGATCAGTGCGCGACCCGCAGGGCCGGCACCTCGAGACTGACCACCCACTCGCCCTCGTGCGGCCCGTGCGTCACCACTCCCCCGGCCGCCGCGGCCTGCTCCGCAAGGCCCGCCAAGCCGTACCCCGCACCGGTTCGCGGAGTCCCCTTCAGGGTGTTGCGCGCGGTGATCGTCAACGGCTCCCCGGTTTCGACGTCCACCCGCAGCCGGACGCCGGGACCGTTGTGCCGCACCGCGTTCACCGCCGTCTCCGCGACGAACCGCTCGGCCAGCTCGCGCACCGGACGCGGCAGGACGGGCAGCACCGGGTCGCGGTCGAGGACCAGGCCCGCGGTGCGCAGCCGGGCCAGCACCTCCGCGAGGTCCGGCGGCCGGTCGGCGTCGTCGCGCAGGTCGTCGAGCGTGCGGCGGACCAGCGTGAGCGCGCCGCGGCCGGCGGCCAGCAGCGTGTCGAGGCGCTCGCGGTCGGCGTCGGTCAGGTCGCCGACCGCGCGCAGCGTCTCGGCCTGCACCAGCATCACGGCCGTGGTCTGGGCGAGCGTGTCGTGCAGGCGCCGGGCGGCGCGCTCGGCCCGGTCGGCGAGGGCCCGCCGGCGTTCGGCACCGAGCAGCCACGCGACCGCGCAGATCGTGACGGCCAGGAGCGTGCCGTCGAACGGGCCTTTCGCCGGGTACACGGTGATCCCGACCGCCAGCGCGGCCGCGGCGGCGAGCCACCGCCGCGGCGTGCTGTACAGCGCGAGCAGCACCGGCACGTACATCGTGTTGCGCGGCTGGTCGAGCAGGAGGTGCCCGGCGGTGGCGAGCGTGACGACCACGAGCACGACGGCGGGCGCGCGCCGCGACCACAGCAGCGGGACCAGCTGGACCGCGCTGAGCAGCGCCGCGACCCAGCCCTGGTGCGGGGTCCAGGCGCCGCTGGCGAAGAACACCGCGGCGGCCGCGGCCGTCGTGACGGAACTCTGGCGCATGCCGCCGACAGTAGAGTGCGGGCATGATCCGGGTTCAGGTCGTCGACGACCACGCGCTGGTGCGCGAAGGCATCGCCCTGATCCTGGCCGCGCAGCCGGACCTCGACGTCGTCGGGCGGTACGCGAGCGGTCCCGAGCTGCTCGGCTCGTCCGTCGCGGCGGACGTCGTGCTGCTGGACCTCTACCTGCCCGGCATGGACGGCCTCGAAGTCCTGCGCCGCCTGCCGCCCACGGCACCGCGGGTGCTGATGCTGACGACGGTCGGCCGGCCCCGCGAGATCCGTGAAGCCCTGGCCGCGGGCGCGGCCGGGTTCGTGCTGAAGGACTCCTCCGGCGACGAGCTCGCGGCCGCGGTCCGGGCCGCCCACCACGGCGTGACGGCTATGAGCCCGGCCGTGGCGAGCGCGTTGAGCGCGGGTGGCGCCCTGACCCCACGTGAACGGGACGTCCTGGAACTGCTGGGTGAAGGACTGTCCAATCGGGACATCGCGACGCGGCTGCGGCTGGCCGAGCGGACGGTCAAGGCGCACGTCGGGAACGTGCTGGCCAAGCTGGGCGTCACGAGCCGCACCCAGGCGGCGCTCGTGGCCAGGGACCGGTGATCCCGTCGTGGTGCGCGGAGCACCTCGGGAGCGCCCCGATCGAGGTGCTCTTCGCACGCGAGTCGCTGTCCGAGGTGGTCGGGCTGCGGCTGGCCGACGGCCGCGAAGTGGTCGTGAAGGCTCGTGAAGCCGAAGGCCGGGAGGCGTCCTGCGTCGCCGCCCAGGTGTGGCTGGCGGAGCGCGGATTTCCTTGTGCGCGACCGATCACGGACGTCGTCCCCGCCGGCTCGCTGGCCGTCCACGCGGAGGAGTCGCGGCCCGGGGGCGAGATGCTGCTCGGCGACACCCCGGACGTCGCCCGGCGCTACGCGGCGGTGTTCGCGTGGCTGATGCGGGAGCTGGCCGGTGTCATCGTCCCGCCGCCGTTGCCGAACCCGCGCTGGGCGCGTTGGGACCACCGGGATCCGGGGCTGTGGCCGGCGATCGGGTTCCTCGACGAGCGGGACCAGAGCGCCGTGCCCGCGCACGTCGTCGAGACGGCGACGCGGGCCCGGAAGAGGTTGCTGGCCACGGATCTGCCGTGCGTACTGGGCCACGCCGACTTCGAAGCCCAGAACCTCCGCTGGCACGACGGCGAGATCTGGGCCGTGCACGACTGGGACAGCTTGGCCTGGCAACCGGAAGCCGCGCTGGCGGGAGCGGCTTCCGGGACGTTCGCCAACGCTTCGCCGCCGACCTTGGCCCCCATCGCGAGTTCCGCCGCGTTCTTGGCGACGTACCAGGGCTTGCGCGGCCGCCGGTTCACCGCGGAGGAAGAGGAAGCCGCGTGGGCGGCGAGCCTGTGGACGGCTGCGCACAACGCGCGGTGGGAGGCACTGCACGGCGATCCCCCGGTGTGCGGCGAGGCGGTGCGGACGCAGGCGGCCGAACGGCTTCGCCGCGCGGGCGCGTGACGGTCACCCCCTGACGTACCGGGTCAGCATCGCGACCAGCTCGTCCTCCAGCTTCCCGAGCTCCACCGGCTCGTGGTCGGCCACAAGCTGGTGGATCACCAGCTCGACCGTCGTGACGATCAGCCGGGCCGCCGTCTCCGTGTCGGCGACCCGGACCTCGGGGTGCTCGTCCAGCAGCTCCCGCATGTAGGCGACCAGGTTCTTCTTGAGCAGCTCGACCCGCTCGAGGACGTCGGTCGACTTCGGGGCCTGCTCCAGCAGCACCCGCAGCAGCCGGGGCTCGTCGAGGTGGCTTTCGATCGCGCCGCGGACGAAGAGCCGGAAGATCTCCTCGATCGGGCCGGGCAGCTCTTCGCGCTGGACCCGCTCGGCGATCGCCGCGCCGTCGTCGAGGTGGCGGACCAGCAGCTCGGCCAGGATCGCGTCCTTGTTCGGGAAGTACTGGTACAGCGAGCCGATCGAGATCCCGGCCCGCTCGGCGATGCGGTTGGTGGTGCCGGCGGCGTAGCCGTGGTCGCCGAAAACGTGAGCAGCCGCGGTCAGGATCCGCTGCCGGGTCAGCTCGGCGCGGACCTGACGCGGCTGTTTACGTGGCTGGATGCGGCGCTGGTCCGGCGTCACGGGGCTCCCTTCTCCGGTGGTCAAAAGCGAGTAGCGCGAGATCTGAATGTTTGCTCATAATTGTGCCATGACCAGCACAAACACGCTGAGCACCCGGTACCGGCGGGTCTCCATGGCCGAGGTCAGGAGCCGGCTGGGCGCGCCCGAGGAGATGCTCGAAGGCAAGAAGCTCGACCACGTCGACAAGCACGCCCGGCGCTTCATCGCCCACTCGCCGTTCCTCGCGCTGGCCACCTCCGACGCCTCGGGCCGCGGGGACTGCTCGCCCCGCGGCGACTACCCCGGCTTCGCCAAGGTGCTCGACGAGCACACGCTCGCCCTGCCCGACCGGCCCGGCAACAAGATCGCCGACTCGTTCCGCAACATCGCCGAGAACGACGGCGTCGGCCTGATGTTCCTCATCCCCGGCATGCGCGAAGTGCTGCGCGTCAACGGAAGCGCGTACGTCACCGACGACGAGGACGTGCTCGCCCGGATGCGCACCGAAGCGAAGGCGCCGATGCTGGCCATCATCGTCGAGGTCGCCGAGGCGTACTTCCACTGCGGCCGCGCGCTGCTGCGGTCGCGGCTGTGGGACCCCGCCAGCCAGGCGCTGGCCGCGGAAATGCCGTCGGCCGGCGAGATCGTCACCGACCAGCTCGGCGTGGCCGTCGACCCGGCGGTGTTCGAGCAGATCCTCGAAGAGAGCTACCGGAAGCTGTACTGACCATGCAGAAGACGATCCTGGACCGCGTCGAGCACGTCGCCGACGACGTCGTCTCCCTCGTGCTGCGCGGCGACGAAGGCGACCTGGCGCCGTGGGAGCCCGGCGCGCACATCGACCTCGCGCTGCCGAACTGGCTGACCCGGCAGTACTCGCTGTGCGGCGATCCCGCCGACCTTTCCGCCTACCGCATCGCCGTCCGGCACGACCCGCTGAGCCGCGGCGGCTCCGAGTACGTCCACCTGTACCTGCGTCCCGGCCGGACGCTCGAAGTTTCGTTGCCGCGCAACCACTTCGCGCTGGTGCCGGCGTCGGAGTACCTGTTCGTGGCGGGCGGGATCGGGATCACGCCGATCCTCCCGATGCTGCGGGCCGCCGGGACCGGGGCGACGCTGGTGTACGCGGGCCGCTCGGCCTCGGCCATGCCGTTCGCGGCGCAACTGCGGGCCGAGTACGGCGATCGCGTGCGGCTGTTCGACCGCGGCCGCCCGGATCTCGCGGCGCTGGCGGCGGAGTTCCCGGCGGCGGAGGTGTACTGCTGCGGCCCGGGGTCCATGGTGGACGCGGCCGAAGCGCTGTTCCCCCGGGTGCACACCGAACGCTTCCAGCCCACCGAGCGCGTCTTCGGGCCGGACACGCCGTTCGAGGTCGTGTGCGCCCGCTCCGGGGAAACCGTTCCGGTCCCGGCCGGCGAATCCCTGCTCGACGTGCTGAACCACGCCGGCAAGCCGGTGCCCTCGGGCTGCCGTGAAGGCGTCTGCGGGAGCTGCGAACTGTCCGTCCTCGACGGCGATCCCGAGCACCGCGACGACATCGGCGCACCGGACGGGCGGATGTACCCGTGCGTGTCGCGTGCGTTGTCGCCCCGGCTCGTCCTGGACGTCTGATGATCCCGAAGGTGCGCCGCCCGGCTTCGCGGCGGATGATCACGCTCCAGGTCCTGTCGAACACCGCGCCCAGCCCGGCGTTCCGGACGGTCACGCTCGGCGGCGCGGCGCTCGAGGACCTCGACGTCGTGGGTGACGACCAGGCCGTGCGGCTCTTCTTCCCCCGGGAGGGCCAGGAGGCGCTGCGGATGCCGACCCGGAACCACGAGGGCTGGATGGCCGAGGTGCTGATGATGCCGAAGTCGCGCCGGCCGTGGGTGCGCAACTACACGATCCGGCGAGCCCGTCCGGGCGAGATCGACATCGAGTTCGCCCTGCACGACGGCGACGCCCCGGCGGCCTCCTGGGCCCGGCGGGCGCGTCCCGGTGATCCGGCGGGTGTGTTCGACCTGGGGGGCAGCTACCTGCCGCCGTCCGGAGTGGCGTGGCAGCTGCTGGCCGGGGACGAGAGCGCGCTGCCGGCGATCCTGGCGATCCTCGAAGGCGCGGCGTCCGACCTGGTGGCGGAGGTGTTCCTGGAGGTGCCGTCGACGGCGGACGTCCGGGCGGTCGAGGCGCCGGCGGGAGTGCGCGTGCACTGGCTGCCCCGGGACGAGCCGGGCCGCCGTCCGGGCACGCTGGCGCTCAAGGCGATCGAGGCCGCGGAGCTCCCGGAGGGGCGCGCGTACACGTGGGTGGCCGGGGAGAGCGCGCTGGCCACGGGCGTCCGGCGGCACCTGGTCCGTGAGCGCGGCCGGCCGAAGGCGGACATCGCGTTCCTCGGCTACTGGCGCCACGGCCGCGCGGCCCCGGGCTGAGCGCCGCGGAGCTTTCACGTGAAAGCTACCCGGAGCGCGCACTCCGGGTCACTTTCACGTGAAAGTGACGCTAGCCTCGACGTCGAGGAGGCAGGCGTGGGCGAACTCGGGCTGGCCGACACGAACGGCATCCTCGCGCTGCCCTGGGTCCGGCCCGAACGCACCAGCGCCGGGCTCGGCTGGGACCGGGTCTACGTCTCCAAGCAGCGGGAACGTCCGTACCGGGCCGAGTTCGCGGCCGCCGGCAGCCACCAGCTGATCCTGCACCTCGACGGCCCCGTGACGGTCCGGCGCGCCGTCGGAACCCCGCGCGAGCGCAGCCGCCGGATGCCGGTGGGCGGGCTGTTCCTGCAGCCGTCGCACGCGGACCTGTCGGTGGAGCTGGGCGGCGAGCTCGAGACGGTCCACGTGTACGTCGCGGACGACGCCGTGCAGGAGGCGGCGGGCGAGCACGCCCCGATCCGGCTCGCGGAGGAGCTCGGCAGCACGGACCCCCTGCTGGAGCAGCTGGTGCTCAGCTTGGACGGAGTGGTCCGCGACTGGGAACCGAGCGCGCGAACGTACGCGGACCAGCTGGGCGCGCTGGTGGCGGCGCAACTGGTCCGCCGCCACCACGCGGGGCCGGTCCCGGAGCCGGCGGCGGCGCGGGGGTTGTCCGACCGGCAGTTCACCCGGGTCCGGGACTTCATGGCCGAACGCCTGGCCGAGGCGGTGCCGCTGGCCGAGCTGGCGACGCTGGCGGGGTTGAGCGTGAGCCAGTTTTCCCGCCAGTTCAAGGCGCGCACGGGGGTGCCACCGCACCGGTACCTGCTGAGGTTGCGGGTGGAGCGGGCGGGGTTGCTGCTGCGCACGGGGGATGAGCCGATCGCGGAGATCGCGGCTCGGTGCGGCTTCTCGCACCAGGAGCACTTGACGCGGGTGCTGCGGGCGCAGCTGGGTACGACACCGGCGGCCCTGCGCCGGACGGGCTGAAGGGCACCCTCGATGCATGAGACGCGCTGAAGGGCACCTTCGGCGCACGTGACGTACGGAAGGTGCCCTTCAGCTCGCGCTTTTCGTGCCACCCCGCAGCAGGAACGTGCAGGACCGCTGCCCTCCGCGCCCGGATACTCGCCCCCATGACCTCGTTCACCTACGCCGCCAACCCCGTCCGGGTGGTCTTCGGCCGCGGCACCCTCGGCGCCCTCGGGGACGAGGCCCGCCGCCTCGGGATGAGCCGCGTTCTCCTCGTCGGTACCCCTCGGCACGCCGACCGAGCCGCCGAAAACCTCGGCCACCTCCTCGCCGCCCGGTTCGAAGACCCCGCCATGCACACCCCCGTCGACGTCACCGAGCGCGCCCTCAAGGTCGTCGCCGAGCACGACGTCGATGGCGTGGTCGCCGTCGGCGGGGGCTCGGCCACCGGCCTCGCCAAGGTCATCGCCTTGCACACCGACTTGCCGCAGCTCATCGTCCCGACGACCTACGCCGGCTCCGAACTCACCGCCGTCCTCGGCCAGACCGCCGACGGCCGCAAAACCACCCGGAAGAACCCGAAAGTCCGGCCGGAAACCGTCCTCTACGACGTCGACCTCACGCTCGGCCTGCCCGTCCCCCTCTCGGCGGCCAGCGGGCTCAACGCCCTCGCCCACGCCGTCGAGGCCCGCTACGCCCCCGACGCCAACCCGATGACCGACCTGCTGGCGAACGAAGCCGTCGAGCTGCTCACCAGCGCCCTCCCCCGCATCGCCGACGATCCGTCCGATGTGGACGCCCGCACCGACGCCCTCCGCGGCGCCTACCTCGCCGGCACCTGCCTCGACGCCGTGCAGATGGGCCTGCACCACCGGCTCTGCCACCTCCTCGGCGGCAAGTTCGGCCTGCCCCACGCCGAAACGCACGCCGTCCTCCTCCCGTACGTCATGGCGCACCAGGGCCTCGCCGACGCCGGTGACGTCTTCGCGCTCACCGAAAGCCTCCCGATCCCGCACTCGCTGGCCGAGCTGGGCCTCACCGAAGCCGACATCGCCGACGAGCCGGAAGCCGACCTGCTCCGCGAGGCCCTCACCGGCGCCCGGCCCGCCACGCCGCCCAGCCTCAAGGCACTCACCAAGCAGGTCGTCGACAGCTTCGCCGCCGCGCCCGACCGCGTCCGCACCCTGCTCACCGACCTCGTCGAGACGTTGCACGCCTACGCCATCCGCACCGACCTCACCCAGGACGAGTGGGAATACGCCATCGGCTTCCTCACCCGCGCCGGGCACATCACCACCGACACGCGCCAGGAGTTCATCCTGCTGTCGGACACCCTCGGCCTGTCGAGCGTCGTGGACGTCCTGACCAACTCGCGCACACCGGACACGACCCCGTCGGCCGTGCTCGGACCGTTCTACGTGGACGGTCCGCCGGAGACCCCGCAGGGGGCGAACCTCGCCGAAGGCCTACCGGGAACTCCCTTGTGGACGGACATCACAGTCACGGACACCGACGACCAACCTGTCCCTGAGGCGATCGTCGACGTCTGGCAGTCCAATGAGGACGGTTTCTACGACGTCCAGCTGCCCGATGTGGACGGTCCGGTGCTGCGCGCCCGCTTCCGCACCGACGAGAACGGCCGGCTGCGGTTCCGGACCATCGTCCCGAGCGCCTACCCGATCCCCGCCGACGGTCCCGTCGGGCAGCTGCTCGACGCCGTCGGCCGGCACCCCTATCGCGCGCCGCACGTGCACTTCATGATCGCCAAGCCCGGCTACCGGACGCTGATCACCCAGCTGTTCGTCGCCGGCGGCGACTACCTCGACTCCGACACCGTCTTCGGCGTCAAGGACGGCCTGATCGCCGACTTCTCCGACCAGCGCCTCGAGTTCACCTTCCGCATCTCAGGGAGCAGCGAATGACCTACGACACCGACGTCATCGTGGTCGGCAGCGGCCCGGCCGGCGGCTCCGCGGCCCTGCTGCTCGCCACCTACGGCGTACCCACCGTGCTGGCCACCAAGTACGGCTGGACGGCCAACACGCCCCGCGCGCACATCACCAACCAGCGCACCATGGAGGTGCTGCGCGACCTCGGCGTCGAAGACAAGGCCCTCGCCGTCGGCACCCCGCCGGAGCTGATGGGCGACACCGTCCTGTGCACGTCGCTGACCGGGCCCGAGATCGGCCGCATCGCGAGCTGGGGCACCGGCGACTCCTCGGCGGCCGAATACGCCGCCGCGAGCCCGTGCCACATGATCGACCTCCCGCAGACCTACCTCGAGCCGATCCTGGCGAGCGAAGCCGCCGCGCGCGGCGCGAAACTGCGGCTGGACACCGAGTTCCTCGACTTCACCCAGGACGACGACGGCGTCACCGCCCGGTTCCGCGACCGCGTCCGCGGCGACGAGTTCACGTTGCGCGCCAAGTACCTCGTCGGCGCGGACGGCGCACGCAGCCGCGTCGCCGAGCAGGCCGGCCTGCCGATCGCCGGGCAGACCGGCAAGGCGGGCAGCATGAACATCACGTTCACCGCCGACCTCGCGCCGTACGTGGCCCACCGCCCGAGCGTCCTCTACTGGGTGATGCGGCCGGGCGCGCACCTCGGCGGTATCGGGATGGGTCTGGTCCGGATGGTCCGGCCGTGGAACGAGTGGCTGCTGACCTGGGGTTACGACATCGAGCAGGCGCCGCCGGAAGTCGACGTCGAAGAGGCGACCCGGCTGGTGCGCGACCTCGTCGGCGACCCGGACCTTGACGTCGAGATCACCTCGACGTCGCTGTGGACGGTCAACCACAACTACGCGACCGAGTACCGCCGCGGCCGGGTGTTCTGCGCCGGCGACGCCGTGCACCGGCACCCGCCGTCCAACGGGCTCGGCTCGAACACCTCGATCCAGGACTCCTACAACCTCGCGTGGAAGCTCGCGATGGTGCTGCGCGGCGAAGCGGGCGAAGGGCTGCTCGACAGCTACACCGCCGAACGGGCGCCGGTCGGCAAGCAGATCGTCGACCGCGCGAACCTGAGCCGCGACCAGTTCGGGCCGATCTTCGCCGCGCTGGGCATCACCGGCGACACCGACGCCGACGGCATCACGGCCGGGCTCGAAACCTGCCTGGCGCCGACGGCCGAGGGTGCGCGAAAACGGCGTGAGCTGGAGCGGGCGATCGAGCTCAAGCACTACGAGTTCAACGCCCACGGCGTCGAAATGGACCAGCGGTACGCCTCGGCCGCGGTGCTGCCCGACGGGGTCGTCGCCGGAGCGGACCGCGACCCCGAGCTGTTCCACCGGCCGAGCACCGAGCCGGGCGCGAAGCTGCCGCACGCGTGGCTGGTCGGGCCGCACGGCCGCCGGGTGTCCACTTTGGACCTCCTCGGCGGCGGCCGCTGGACGGTGCTGACCGGGCTGACCGGCACGGCGTGGCGCGACGCGGCGGCCAAAGTGGGCGCCGAACTGGGGCTCGACCTGCGCGCGGTGCGCGTCGGCGACCCGGAAGGCCGCGACGCGTACGGCGACTGGTCGCGCCTCAGCGGCATCGACGAGGACGGCTGCCTGCTGGTCCGCCCGGACGGCTACGTCGCCTGGCGCCACCGCACGGCATCGCCCGAAGCGGCGAAGTCACTGCTCACGGCGTTGCGGACGCTGCTCGACCGGCGCTAATCAGGGCGTGGTGACCTGGGTGCAGGTGACCGGGACCTTCGGGGGTCCGCTGCCGTCGCCGATGCCGGGCTTCGCCGGGTCGATGCCGCCGCGGGCGACGTCGTCCAGGACGCCGAGGCCGGCGTCGTCGATGCTGCCGAACACCGTGTACTCCGGCGAGATCCGCGTGTCGCCGAAGACGAGGAAGAACTGGGAGCCACCCGAGTCGGGCTCGGCCGACTTCGCCATCGCGAGGATCCCGCGGCCGTACGTCAGCTCGGGGAACACCTCGTCGCGGATCGTGTAGCCGGGGCCGCCGGTGCCGTCGCCGACCGGGTCGCCGCACTGGAGCATCTGCAGCCCGGATGTCACGGACAGCCGGTGGCAGGACGTGCCGTCGTAGAACCCCTGCTTCACCAGGCTCAGGAAGTTGACGACGGTGCACGGGGCGAGCGCGCGGTCGAGCGTGAGGCCGATGGCGCCGGCGCTCGTCGCGAGCCGCACGGGGACGGTGCCGGACGACGGCGCCGGACCATCGGGCGGCGGCGCGACCTTCTTCGGCGCGGGCGAGGCCGGATCCGGGGTGAAGGCGCAGGTCACCGGGTCGGCGAGGGGCTTCGGCCGCTGCGGCATCCGGGCCCGGCCGTTGCTGGGCAGCGTGTACGCGGCGCTCGGGGCGGTGGTGGTCGTCGAGGGCGGCGAAGGCGGGGGCCCGGTCCCGATCGCGCTCTTGACGTCGTCGTCGCGCAGGAACCCGGGATAACCCCACGCCAGGAAGGCGAGCGCCATGACGACGACGACCACGACCGAGCCGCTGATCAGCACGACGGCGGCGGGCGAGGTCTTCTTCGGCGGCACCGGCGGCTGCCACCGCGGGTACTGGAATCCCTGCTGGTGGGGCTGCTGCGGGTAGTGCGGGGCGCCGCCGTACCCCGGACCCGGCGGCGGTGCCCCGTTCGGGCCGTCGCCGCCCGGCCGATCCCCCGGCTCGCTCATCCGCGCTCCCCTCGTCAGCCGCCCATTGTGCCGCGCGGGCCCGCTCGCCGTGAGGGAATCCGGAAAGGAGGGTCATCGGGGCACGCGGAAGGGTGCGCTCACCACCTCACGGCAGCCCCCACGGCGTGCTCGCCCCGCCGGGCGCGACCGGCCGCACCGCGAAGTCCGGCCGATCCCCCTTCCGAAACACGAAGGCGTCCTCGCCCCGCCCCAGTTCGACCTGGACGTCCCCGTTGGCCAACCGGCGCCAGCGCCTCGACCGACCCCGCGCGTCCGTCACCGCCAGCTCGCCCTCGATGCCCGGCCGCAGGACGCACGGCGCGCCCGCCTCGCTGTGCACCTTCAGCCAGCGCGTCTTCCCCGCCGCCCGGGAGGCGCTGAGCAGGAACGCCCCCTCGGTGCGGAAGTCGCGCAGCGCGATGTCGCCCCAGGCCGCCGGTACCGCCGGGAACAGGCGGACCACCCCGCCCCAGCTCTGGACCAGCATGTCCTGCATCGACTTCGCCGCCGACAGCGGTGTCTCGATGACAGGCCCGGACTCCTTGTACATCGTGTTCGGCTGGATGAACCGCTGCTGCAGCTCGCCCAGGTAGAACGCCGCCTGCTCGCCGCGCAGCATCTGCGCCGAGATCGACGCCGCCCCGGTGAACGTGTAGCCCTGCAGCGCGCCTTCGAAGCCGACCCAGTGGTTCAGCGACGTCTCGATGATCTGCCGGTGCTCCGGCTGCTCCCACGTGACGTCGTAGAGCGGGTAGATCTGCAGCAGGTGCGAGTAGTGGCGGTGCGACTTCGCGAACGGCACCCCGGCGCCGATCATGTACCCGTTGACGTCGGCGGGGTAGTCCACCAAGGTCGCCAGGACGTTTCGCCAGCGGGGTGCCAGCGGGTCGCCGGGTGCGTTCTGCAGCAGCGTCTTGCAACCCCAGCGGATCAGCGAAAGGTCGTAGTTGCAGTCGGGCGCGTTGACGCCGTACTCGGGTGAGAACGTCGGCGGCAGGTGGAGCTTGCCGTCCGGGCCCGGGGCGAGGAAGTGCAGGTAGTAGTTGACCGCCTTGCGCAGCAACGGAACCAAGGTGTTCCGGAGCAGCGATCGATCCATGGTGTGCCGATAGGACAGCCACACGTTGTGCAGCGCCCACGTCAGGTTGCCGACCTCCGGCGTCGGCGTGTCCCGCCCGGGGATGCCGACCGGGAACCCGCTGGTGGCGTTCGAGACGCCGTTGAGCAGCGTCATGTCGGTCGTGCGCGGGATGCCCGCCGAATCACTTTGGTACGGCGACGCCACCTGGCCGGTCAGGTTGCCCCGGTACTTGTCGAGCGCGCAGCTGACGGCGTCCAGTTCCAGGTGGTTCGAGCCGTGGATCAGCCAGTATTCGAGCTGGACGTTGAGGTTCCACCACGTCGCCGGCCACGGCGTGTTCTCCAGCCACGGCCCCGACGTCGCCATCACCGGGGCCTCGCGCCGGGCCGCCGACGCGACCTTGTACAGCTGGATCCAGTAGAAGCCCTGCAGCCGGGTGTCCGGAATGGACACGAAACTGCGCCGGTAGTAGTCGTGCCACCAACGGCGGTGATCTTGCGTGAGCGCCGAGAAAGCCGGTGCCCGGCGGACCGTCGAGAGCGCCCGCGCCACCGCAGTCTTCGCCGGGTGCGACCACGCCACCGACGTGTACAGCGTGCGCGCGCCACCGCGGGTGACCTCGCGCCACGCCGTCACGTGCTCGCCGCCGGCCAGCAGCGGCTGGACGGCCAGCCGCGCGTCGCCGCTGCCGCTCAGCCGCACCGGCGGGTTTGCGGTGTAGCCGTCCGGCGGCGGTTTGTTCCACACGGGATCGGCGCGCGGGCTGACCGCGACCGCCGGGTGGAAAACCCACTGGAACCCGCGTTCCCCCTCGCTGGGCCGGATTTCGACAGCGAGCAGCGACTGTCCGGTGTGGACGATCGCACGGAGGCTCAGGCTGCCCGCGGCCGTGGTGATCGTGCCGGTCAGCTCGGCGTTCCACAGGTCCATCCGCCAGTCGATCGCGGTGATCGCGCCGACCGGTTCCAGGGTGAAGTACCCGATCGGCAGCCGCGCCAGGCCGAACAGCGAGCCGAACTCGGGCCGGTGGTCCTGCACCTGGCTGTGCTGGACGTTGAAGCGGATCGCGTTGCGCCCCGGTTCGGCGTAGATTCCGGAGCCGAGGAAACCGTTGCCCAGGAACGGTCCCTCGTACCAGGTCTTCGGCATTCGCCGCCAGTGCAGGTCGGCGGTGCCGAGGAACCCGGCCCAGCCGAAGTCGTCGCCACCGGGCTCGGCGGCGAACGCGGGCGTGATACCGGCCGCGCCGGCGGCGATCCCGGCGAGCGCGCCACCGAGCACGGTCCTGCGGGTGATGTCCATCCGACCTCCTCGTCGAAAGCGGAACTCAGCTCGGCAGACCCCACGCCGGAGCGAGGCCGAGGGCGGGAACGTCCCGCGGTGCGCAGTCCGGCCGCCCGCCGCGCGGGGTGACGACGGCGGTGCCGCCGCGGCGCAGCCCGATCGCGATCCGCCCGGGTCCGGCCGGGCGCCACGGCAGGCGGCGGCCGTGCTCGTCGCGGACGTCGACGTCACCGGTGACGCCGTGCTGGAGGACCAGCGGCTCGCCGGCTTCGCTGTGCACGCGGACGAACTCCGTGCGGCCGTCGCGCCGGGAGGCGTCCACGAGGAACGCGCCTTCCGCGCGCAGCCCGGCGATCGAGGCGTCGCGCCAGGTCGCCGAGACCGACGGGAAGATCTTGAGCACACCACCGGAACCCTGCATCAGCATGTCCACAACGGACTGAGCGGCGGTGATCGGGCTCTCGATGGCGAAGTTGGATCCCTCGCGGTACATGGTGTTCGCCGTCAGCTCGGTGTCGGCGACGACGTTGCGGTCGAGGAAGAACTTCAGGTAGCGCAACGCTTCCTCGGGCGCGTCCATCACGGACTTCATCGAGGACGCGGCCGCGTAGCTGTAGCCGTGCCAAGCGGACTGGTCGGCGGCCCAGTGGTCGAACGTCCGGGTCATGACGTCGCGGTCCGCCGGCCGGTCCCAGACCCGCTCCCGTAGCGGGTAGAGCCACAGCAGGTGGGAGAAGTGCCGGTGCGACGCGGCGAGCGGGACGCCGTCGCCGATGAGCACGCCGTTCACCGGATCTTCGTGGTAGGGCACGAGTTTCGTGCCGATCTCCTGCCAGATCGGCACGCGCGGTTCGTCGAGGCGCAGGATCCGCGCGGTGTCGACGAGCGTCCGGGCGGCCCACCGGATCAGCGACAGGTCGTACGTGCAGTCGGGTGCGTCGGCGTACTCCGGCGAGCGGGTCAGCGGCAGGTGGAGCAAGCCGTCCGGGCCGGTGACCAGGAAGTGGCGGTAGAAGTTGAGCGCCTTGGCCAGCGTCGGGTAGAGGACGTCGCGCAGCACGCGCCGGTCGAGGTGGTGGCGGTAGGCGAGCCAGACGTTGTGCAGGCCCCACAACAGGTTTCCGGTCTGGTCGGTCTTGGACGTCGTGCCGGGGACGCCGACCGAGCGTGTGCCGCCGGGCCGCAGCCGCCAGTCCCCCGGGTGCGAGAGCGCGTAGGTGTCGCCGTCGCGGTAGGCGGGCGGCACGGACGTCTCGAGGTTCGCGTGGTCGCGCCGGAACGTTTCGGTGACGGCGTCGAGTTCGGGGTGGTTGCTGCTGTTCACGATCGGGTAGGTGACCTGGACGTTGAGGTTCCACCAGACCGCGGTCCAGCTGTTGCCGACCTCGGGGAACCACGGTCCCCACTCGGACACGACCGGCCCGTCCGCGCGCGTGGCGGCGGCGATCTTGTACAGCTGGATCCAGTAGAACCGCTGGACCTGCTTGTCCGGCACCGAAACGAAGCTGCGGCGGTGGTAGTCGTTCCACCAGCGGCGGTGCCGGGCCAGCAGCGCGTCCGGGTTGGCGGCAAGCGCTTTCTCGACGCTCTCGAGGGCGTCCGCGGTGTGCGTCGTGCCGGGGAAGCTGTAGGCGACGGTCGCGGCGAGCAACCGTCGCGACCCGATCGAGCGTTCCCGCCACGCGGTCGTGTACCCGCCGCCGGCGAGCATCGGCTGCGCGCAGTACCCGTCGGCGACCTCGGGGGCGGGGTTGGCGACGTACTCGGGCGGCTTGCGGACGGTCCGGGTGGTCGCCGACTCCAGCGGCTGGAACGCCCACGCGGCGCTCTTTTCACCGGCGCTGGGGGTCATCGAGAAGAGCAGCACGCCGAGGTCGTTGTGCACGACGGCGGAGAACGCGACCGAGCCGCGGGTGGTGGTGATGGTGCCGCCGAGCTCGGCGTTGTAGAGGTCGAGCGTCCAGTCTACGGCGGTGACCGCGCCGGCGAAGGCGAGCGTGAGGTAGCCGATCGGCAGGCGGGACAGGCCGATGCCGGCTTCCCACTGGATGCGCTGGTCCTGCACCTGGGTGTGGCTCAGCATGACCTTGAGGGTTTCGGGGGTCCGGCCGGCGTAGACCTGGGCGCCGAAGTAGCCGTTGGCGAGGAAGGGACCTTCCTGCCAGTTCTCGGGCAGCCGCTGCCAGACCATGCGCGCATCGGCGGCGACCTCCCGGTGCGGGTTCCCGGGGTGTCCGATTGCGGGCGGGGCGGCCCGGGCCCAGAGCCCCCCGAACGCGGCGGCCCCCACCGCGACCGATGCCGAGCGAAGCACCGTACGCCGCGACACTGCATCCATGAAGCGTCCTCCGAATTCATACTACGTTTCGGCGAGATCATGCGGCGGCGTGCGGCCATACTCGCAGAGGGGGCGCCGAAACACCAGGAGGATTCACCCGGAAAGCGGCAGAGACATCCGATGTCTCGGGTTCGAGTACCGCAAGCGGCTCAGGCGCCGGGCAGCGGGGGGAGCGCCGGCGTCCACAGCCAGCGCTCGAAGAACGCGTCCAACGACCGGGCCGCGTACGCCTCGGCCATCGCCACGAACTGCTCCGTGGTCACCAGCCCGTGCCGGTGATCCCCCGTCCACGCCTTCAGCAACGCGAAGAACGCCGGGTCCCCGATCTCCGCCCGCAGCGCGTGCAGCGTCAACCCGCCGCGCTTGTACACGCGCTCGTCGAACATCCTCGCCACGCCCGGGTCCGCGATCCGGACGTCCGCCGGCTTGGCCTTGATGCGCGTGTGCCAGCTGCGGGCCAATGCCGAAGCCGGCTGGCCGCCCGACTCCTCCGACCACAGCCACTCCGCGTACGTCGCGAAGCCCTCGTTCAGCCAGATGTGCCGCCAATCCGCCACCGTCAGGCTGTTGCCGAACCACTGGTGGGCCAGCTCGTGCACCACCAGCCGCTCGTACGTGCGGCGGCCGTCGACGTGGTTGGCGCCGAAGATCGCCATGCCCTGGGCCTCGATCGGGTCGTCGAGGTCGTCGTCGGTGACGACGATGACGTACTCGTCGAACGGGTACGGCCCGAACAGCCGCTGCAGCATCTCGATCATCCGGCCCTGCCGCCCGAAGTCGCGCTCGAACGCGCGGCGCAGCCGCGGCGGCACGGCCGCCCGCTGCGGCACCGTCTGCAGGACCGAATCGACGTGCCCGCGGCCGAAGCCGAGCGTGAACCGGCGCGTGCCGACTCCGGTGTGCGGGAACCAGCCGCGGCCGGTCAGCTCCAGTTCGTCGTAGCGCCCGAGCTGGACGCTCATCAGGTACGTCGCCGTCGGCTCGGGCCGCTCGAACACCCACCGCGTGGTGCTGCCGCCGATCACCCGCTCGACCAGGTTGCCGGTGATCGCGACCAGGTACGACGACGCGGTCGTCAGGGTCACCCGGTAGGACGCCTTGTCCGCCGGGTGGTCGTTGCACGGGAACCACGACGGCGCCCCGACAGGCTGGCTCGCCACCAGCGCGCCGTCGGTCAGCTCGTCCCAGCCGACGTCGCCCCAGCGGCTGCGCACCGGACGCGGGTTGCCGACGTAGTGCACCTCGATGAGGAACACGGCCCCCGAGGCGATCGACTTGGCCGGCCGGACGTGCAGCTTCGCGCCGCGCTTGAGGTACTTCGCGGGCTTGCCGTCGACCAGCACGCGGTTGATCCGGAACTCGCCGAAGTCCAGGCTGACGCGGGAAAGCGCCTGCGTCGCCTCGGCGGTGAGCACCGCCGACGCCGAGAGCCGGTTCGGCCCGACCTTGTAGTCGAGGTTCAGCTCGTAGTGCCGGACGCGGTAGCCGCCGTTGCCGTGGGCGGGCAGGTAGGGGTCACCGGAAGTATCCGCGCCGGGTGCCGGAGCCTTCGAAATCACCCGTGCCGAACCTTTCCTCGTGCCGACGTACCAAACCAGGCTCGCACGCCACGGGTGAGTCCGGCGAGCCAGGCAGGTACTTCGTGACCTTCTACTTACCCGTCCACGCGGAGATGGGGTTGCCGAGCCAGCGCGTGTCGGCCGGCACCTCGTCGCCGCGGGTCACCAGCGAGCCCGGGCCGACCGTGGTGCGCGCGCCGATGCCGGCGCCCGGCAGCACGATGCCGTGCGGGCCGAGCGTCGCGCCTTCGCCGAGTGCGACCCGCGACATGCTCATGATCCGGTCGTGGAACAGGTGCGTCTGGACGACGCAGCCGCGGTTGATCGTCGCGCCGTCGCCCAGCTCGACGAGGTCGGCCTCGGGCAGCCAGTACGTCTCCAGCCAGACGCCGCGGCCGATCTTGACGCCCATCGTGCGCAGCCACGCCGACAGCAGCGGGGTGCCGCCGACCGAGCCGATCAGCCACGGCACGGCCAGGGCCTCGACGAAGGTGTCGGCCAGCTCGTTGCGCCAGACGAACGAGCTCCACAGCGGGTGGTCGATCTCGCGGAATTTGCCGACCAGCAGCCACTTCATCGCGGTCGCGGTCAGCGCCGCGACGATCCCGGCGGCGAGCAGGGCGGGCCCGGCGAGCACCAAGGCGACGCCGAAGCCGAACGCGGAAGCGACCCACAGCAGGCCGAAGGCGACCGAGACGGTCAGCGCGACCCCGCACATGACCGGGATGATCCGGCACAGCTCGACCAGCGCCCGCGCCGCCTTGAGGTGCAGCGCCGGGGTGTAGGTGCGGCTGGTGTCGGCCTCGCCGATCGCGCGACGCACGGGCAGCGGCGGCATCCCGAGGTACGACGAGCCCTTCTTCGCCTTCAACGGCGTCGAGGACAGCACACCCACGAGTCCGCGCTTCGGCACCGACCGGCCGGGCGCGGTCATCCCCGAGTTGCCGAGGAAGGCCTGCTTGCCGATCCGGGCCGGGGCGACGTGCAGCCAGCCGTGGCCGAGCTCGTAGGTGGCGACCATCGTGTCGTCGGCGAGGAACGCGCCGCTGTCGACCTTGGTCATCTTCGGCAGCGCCAGGACCGTCGACGCCTCGACGTTGCGGCCCACCTTCGCGCCGAGCAGCCGCAGCCACACCGGCGTGAACAGGCTGGCGTACAACGGGAACAGGCCTTCGCGGGCCATGTTCATCAGCCGTTCGGTGGCCCAGACCTGCCAGGCGATGCGGCCGTGCACCGGGTGGTAGCCCTCGACCATGCCGATGCTCAAGCACCGGACGCCGACCAGCACGAGCAGCATGTACGCCAGGAAGTACGCGGCTGTCGCGGCCGGGACGAAGACCAGCGCGCGGGTGAACGCGTCGAGCAGCGTCGGGGCGCCCGCGATCGCGTAGCCGAGCACGGCGACCCCGGCCAGCGCGGCCACCCCGGGCAGGAAGCCGAGCGCCAGGGAGGTCGCGCCGTAGACGGCGGCCCAGAAGTGCGACCGCGGCGGGCGGCTCGACGGCCACTTCAGCGCGTCACGCTCGTCCTTGGCGACGCGGGCGGCGGGCGATCCGGCCCAGCGCTGCCCGGCCGGGACGGCACCGCGGACGGTCGAGCCGGCCGCGATCTCCGCGCCCTTGCCGACGCGGACGCCCGGGAACAGGGTGCTGCGCGCGCCGATGCGGGCTTCCGCGCCGACGCGGACCTTGCCGATGTGCACGACGTCGCCGTCGACCCAGTGGCCGGTCAGGTCGACCTCGGGCTCGATCGCGGCGCCGCGGCCCAGCTTGAGGAAGCCGGTGACCGGCGGCGGCGAGTGCAGGTCGACGTCCTTGCCGATCCGCGCGCCGAGTGCCTTCGCGTACGTCGTCATCCAGGACGCGCCGGCGACGCTGTCCGCGCCGGAGAACTCGGCGAGCTTCTCGGCTGTCCACAGTCGCAAGTGGACACTGCCGCCGCGCGGGTAGGTGCCGGGGCGGACGCCGGAGAGCAGCACGCGCGCGCCGCCCGCGGCGATCGCGATGCGGCCCGCCGGGCTGAACAGCACCACCCAGGCCAGGCCGATCCAGGCCCAGCCCAGCGTCGGCGCCCAGGCGAACCCGAGCAGGGCCAGGACGTTCGACAGCGCGGCGGCGAGCGTCGCCCAGCGCAGCCCGACCAGGCCCATCAGCGGAACCGTCAGCAGCGTCTGGACGACGCCCGCGCGGCGCGGGGTCGGCGCGATGTCGCGGCGCTCGGTGGCCTGCCCGTCGAGCGCGTCCAGCATCGCGGCCAGCGCGCCCAGCTTCGGGTGGGCGTAGATGTCGGCGACCGACACCTGCGGGTGCCGGGTGCGGATGCGCGCGACCACCTGCGCGGCGGTCAGGCTGCCACCGCCGTGGGTGAAGAAGTCGGACTTCGGGTCGTCGACCGACACGCCGAGGATCTCGGCCCAGCCTTCGGCGAGCCACGTCTCGGTCGGCGACAGCCCGGCGGCGTCCACAGTGGACAACGGCCACGGCAGGGCGGTGCGGTCGACCTTGCCGGACGTGCGGGTCGGCAGGTCGTCGACGACGGCCAGCAGCGGCACCAGCGCGGCGGGCAGGTGCTCGCGCAGCCGGGTCGCGGCTTCGTCGTGGTCGAAGCTCTCCCCCGTGGGCACGACGTACCCGACGAGGACCTGGTTGCCGGCCTTCGTGCGGCGGATCGCGGCGGCCGCGCCCTGCACACCCGGCAGAGCCTGCAGCGCGGCGTCGACCTCGCCCAGCTCGATGCGGCGGCCGCCGAGCTTGACCTGCTCGTCGAGGCGGCCGAGGAACAGCAGGCCCTCTTCTTCGGCGCGGACCATGTCGCCCGAGCGGTAGGCGCGCTGCCAGCCCAGCGACGGCAGGGCCGCGAACTTCTCGGCGTCCTTCTGCTCGTCGAGGTAGCGGGCCAGGCCGACGCCGCCGATGACCAGCTCGCCGGTGTCACCCATCGCGACCGGCTCGCCCTCGTCGTTGACGACGGCGAGCTGCCAGCCGGCCAGCGGCAGGCCGATCCGGACCGGGCCCTCGCCGGTCAGCTGCGCGGCGCAGGCGACGACGGTGGCCTCGGTGGGACCGTAGGTGTTCCAGACTTCGCGGCCTTCGACGGCGACGCGCTCGGCCAGCTCCGGCGGGCACGCTTCGCCGCCGAAGATGAGCAGCCGGACGTCTTCGAGGGCGTCGGCGGGCCACAGCGCGGCCAGCGTCGGCACGGTCGAGACGACGGTGATCCGCTGCGCGACCAGCCACGGGCCCAGGTCGACGCCGGTACGGACCAGCGCGCGCGGCGCCGGGACCAGGCAGGCGCCGTGGCGCCAGGCCAGCCACATCTCTTCGCAGGATGCGTCGAAGGCCACGCTCAGGCCGGCCAGGACGCGGTCGCCGGGACCGATCGGCTCGTCGGTGAGGAAGAGCTCGGCCTCGGCGTCGACGAACGCGGCGGCACTCGCGTGGGTGACCGCGACGCCCTTGGGCTTGCCGGTCGAGCCGGAGGTGAAGATGATCCAGGCGTCGTCGGCGGGGCCGGGAACGCCGTCACGACCACCCGGGGTCGAGTGGACCTCGATCTTGCCGTCGGTGGCGACCGCCGCGACCTGCGCCTCTTCGAAGACCAGCTCGGCGCGCTCGTCCGGGTCGTCCGCGTCGACCGGCACGTAGGCGGCGCCGACGGACAGGGTGGCGAGGATCGCGACGTACAGCTCGGCGGTGCCGGAGGAGATCCGGATGCCGACGCGGTCGCCGAGGCCGACGCCGTACCCGCGCAGGCGGCGGCCGTAGGCGTCGATCTCCTCGAGCAGCCGGCGGTAGGTCAGGACGGTGGTGCCGTCGTCGATCGCGGCGGCGGTCGGGTACCGCTCGGCGGTCTCGGCGACGATGTCGAGCAGGGTGCGCTCACTGGCGCCGAGGCCGGACCAGAACAGCGCCCGGTCGGCGACCGGGGCGAGCGTCACCTCGGCGGCGGGTCCCGTGGGTTCGATCGTGACGGTCATCGGCCGTTCTCCTGGAGGAGAACGAAGACGTGCAGGGACGGACTATGGGCGCGCAAGCCCATCACTCACCTTCCGCGAGCCTCACCGGGCTTGCTCTCCTGAATGAGGCGCCCGCAACGACCTTCCACCATACTCGCTGGTGAAGGAAATATATCTTCCCGGTCACGACGGAGTGTCGGACCTCACGATCACCGCCCTGACCAGCGTGATCCAGGTCGCAATTGACGGATCACGCTGGCCGCCACGTCAGGAAATCACCGCGTGCGCGCGGCTTTTCCGCCGACCTTCGGTTTCGCCTTCTTTTCGCGAACCCGCACATTCACCCGAACGGGGCTGCCCGCGAAACCGAACTGTTCGCGGAACTTGCGCTCGATGAACCGGCGGTAGCCCGCCTCGAGGAAACCGGTGGTGAACAGCACCAGCGTCGGCGGCCGGATGCCGGCCTGCGTCGCGAACAGCACCTTCGGCTGCTTGCCGCCGCGCACCGGCGGCGGGGTGGCCGCGATGAGGTCGGACAGCCACGCGTTGAGCTGGCCGGTCGGCACCCGCTGGTCCCACGACGCCAGCGCCGTCCGCAGCGCCGGGGCGATCTTGCGCACCGAGCGGCCGGTCAGCGCCGAGACATTGACCTTCTCCGCCCACGGCACGCGGACCAGGCCGCGCTCCAGCTCGCGGACCATCGCGTGCCGGCGGTCCTCGTCGACGAGGTCCCACTTGTTGAACGCGAGCACGCAGGCGCGGCCGGCCTCGACGACCATGGTCAGCACCCGCAGGTCCTGCTCCGAGATCGGCTCGGCCGCGTCGAGCAGCACGATCGCGACCTCGGCCGCGTCGATCGCGGTCTTGGTGCGCAGCGAGGCGTAGTACTCGGCGCCGGCGGCGAAGTTCACGCGCTTGCGCAGGCCGGCGGTGTCGACGAACCGCCAGGTCTCGCCGTCCAGCTCGACCAGCGAGTCGACCGGGTCGACGGTGGTGCCGGCGACCGAGTCGACGACCGAGCGCTCCTCGCCGGAGAGCTTGTTCAGCAGGCTCGACTTGCCGACGTTCGGCTTGCCGACCAGCGCGACGCGGCGCGGGCCGGTGGAGACGCCGCCGCCCTCGCGCGGGGCCTCGGGCAGGGCCTTGAGGATGGCGTCGAGCAGGTCGCCGGAGCTGCGGCCGTGCAGCGCGCTGACCGGGTGCGGCTCGCCGAGGCCGAGCGACCACAGCGACGCGGTGTCGGCGAGCAGCCGGTCGTCGTCGACCTTGTTCGCGGCCAGCAGCACCGGCTTCTTCGAGCGGCGCAGGACCTTCGAGACGGCCTCGTCGGTGGCGGTGGCGCCGACGGTCGCGTCGATCACCAGCAGCACGGCGTCCGCGGTCTGCATGGCCAGCTCGGCCTGCGCGGCGACCGAGGCCTGCAGCCCGGTCGCGTCCGGCTCCCAGCCCCCGGTGTCGACCAGGGTGAACTTGCGCCCGCCCCAGTAGGCGTCGTAGGCGACGCGGTCGCGGGTCACGCCCGGCACGTCCTGCACGACGGCTTCGCGGCGGCCGAGGATGCGGTTGACCAGCGTCGACTTGCCCACGTTGGGGCGGCCGACGACGGCGAGCACCGGCTGCCCGAGGGCGGCCTCCTCGGCCGCTTCCGCCGCCTCGATCTGCGCGTCGAGCGCGGCGAACTCGGTCTCGTCGGACCAGGTGCCGTCGATCTCGCCGACGCTGTCTAGCTCCGCCGACGCACTCTTTCCCGCGGAGGCGGAATCATACACTGCCATCAGAACCCAATTTCCCTTATGGCGAGCCGAATCCGTTTTCGGAACGCCAATCGTCCAAAGTCTTCACGAGCGCCGCGAGCTCACCGCGGAGCTCTTCGGTGCCCTGGTCGAGCCCGGTCTTCCCGGGACCGACCTTCGGCGTGAACGGCTCGCCCACGAGGATGTCCACCCGTGGCCGGAACCGCCGCTTGCCGTCGGCCGGCTTGCGCGTGCCCCGCGTCGCGACCGGGAGCACGGTCGCGCCGGAGGCCCGGACGAGCCAGGCAGCGCCGCGTTCGGCCGCGCCGACGTCGCCGGCCCCGCGGGTCCCCTCGGGGAAGATGCCCACGACGCCGCCGTCCTTCAGCACGCCGACCGCGGTCAGCAGCGGCTTGCGGTCGATCTCGCCGCGCTTGAGCGGGATCTGCCCGATCGCCAGGAAGAACTTCCCGACGATCCCGGTGAACATCTCCGCCTTGACCAGGAACGCCGAACGCCGGGGAAGCATTCCGAAGATCAGCTGCGGTTCGATCATGGAGCTGTGGTTGGCGATCACCAGCACCGGCCCGGTGGCGGGCATGCGCTCGCGACCGTGCACCCGGATGCGGAAGGCCGACCGCAGATGGTACCGGGCGAAAATCCGCCCGGCGTCGTGGAGTGCGCCGACGGATCCCGCGGGGAGTCCGTCAGCGCTCATCGAACGACTTCTTCTTTGCAACCCGCCAGCAGCCCGCGGTGGCTGGCCAGCTCGCTGAGGGCGACGATCACCTGGTCGATCGACAGCTCCGAGGTGTCGACGTGCACGGCGTCGTCGGCCGCGCGCAGCGGCGAGGCGGTGCGGGTCGAGTCGAGGTGGTCACGGCGTTCGACGCTCGCGAGCGCGTCGGCGACCGACGACTTCCGGCCGGCGGCGGTGTCCTGGGTGCTGCGGCGCGACGCGCGGACGTCGGCGGAGGCGGTGAGGAAGACCTTCAGCGGCGAATCCGGCGTGACGACCGTGCCGATGTCCCGGCCCTCGACGACGATCCCGCCGCGGTGCCCGACGACGTCGTCGATGATCTGCCGCTGCCGGGCGACCAGCAGCTCGCGCACGTGCGGCACGGCGGAGACGGGCGAGACGGCCTTGGTGACCTCGGGCCCGCGGATGTCGGCGGCGACGTCCTCGCCGGCCAGCCGGATCTCGGGCCGGTCGGGGCTGGTGCCGATCGCGAAGTCGGCGTTGTCGGCGAGCCGGGCGACGGCGTCCGCGTCGGCCGGGTCGACCCCGGCCCGCAGCACGGCGAGGGTGACCATCCGGTACATGGCGCCGGTGTCGAGGTAGCCGGCCCCGAGCCGCTGGGCGAGCTTGCGGGCGACGGTGGTCTTCCCGGTCCCCGACGGGCCGTCCAGCGCGACCACACCTCGTAGGGCTCCCGTCACCGGCACTCTCCTCGCGTTCTCGTCATGGCTGGGCCGCCTCCCATTCTGCCGGTCGGGCCGCGGGGGAGATCAGTCGCCCCGCGCGCCGAAGCGCTCCACCACGAGGGCGAGGCGCTCGCCGCGGTGGACCGGGGACAGCCGATGGCCCCGGTCCAGCATCACCAGCCCGTGCAGCGTGCTCCAGAACACCTCGGTCAACGCGCCCGCGTTCCGCTCGTCCGCCGTCGGCTGGATGACCGCGAAGAGCTCCTCGAAGCACGCCTTCATCACGTCCGGGGTGTCGTCCTGGGCGAACCTCAGTTCCGACGCGTGCGTGAACATCGCGTCGTAGAGGCCCGGTTTCACCTCGGCGAAGGCCACGTACGCCTCCGCCACCCCGCCGAGGCCGCCGGGGCGGGCCGCCACCAGCGTCGCCGCCAGCTCGGCGAAGCCCTCCAGCGCGGCCGCCGCCATGATCGCTTCTTTGCCGCCGGGGAAGTGGCTGTAGAGCACCGGCTGGCTGTACTCGATCAGCGCCGCCAGCCGCCGGGTCGTGACGGCGTCCCAGCCCTCCGCCTCGGCCAGCTCCCGGGCCGCGGTGACGATCCGCTGCCCGCGCTCGGTCCGGTCGCGCACACGCCGCTGTCGCTGGGTCATACGTCACATGCTAGCACTGCTAGACAAACTAGCGCCGCTAGATTAGCGTTGCTAGAAATCCTAGCGATGCTAGAAAACTGGAGGGAACACCATGATCGTCGCCGGTTACGTCCTCGTCGGGCTCGTCTCGCTCGGCATCATCTACGTCGGCCTCAACTACCTCTTCGCGCCGGCCAAGACCGCCGCAGGGTTCGGCTTCACCGAGGTCCCCGAGAACGCCGAGAGCTTCCTCAACGTCAAGGGCGGCCGGGACATCGGCGCCGGCCTGGTGCCCCTGGCCCTGATGGTCTACGGCGACCCGAAAGCGCTGGGCTGGGCCTTCCTCGTCGCGGCGGTCTGGCCCCTCTTCGACATGCTGATCATCCTGCGTCACGGCGGGAAGAAGGTCGTCGCGTACAGCGTCCACGGCTTGACCTCCCTCGTGATGGTCATCGCGGCCGGCCTGCTCCTGCTCGGCTGAACGTCGCGAATCGGACACGTGGGTTACGGTGGTTGGGTGAACGTCGAAGTAACTCCCCTGCCCGGCATCGGGGTCCGCAAGGACTTCAGCACCCGTACCGGCCGCCGCATCGGCGTCGTGTCTCAGCGGGACGGGCACACCGAGCTCATCGTGTCGAAGTCGGACGACCCGGACGCCTGCGCCGCCTCGATCCCGCTGACCGCGGACGAGGCGGGCACGCTGGCCAACCTCCTCGGCGCGCCGCAGCTGGTCGCGCAGCTCACCGAGGAGCACCAGGACCTGCCCGGCATCAGCACCAAGCAGCTGCCGATCAAGCCCTCCAGCCCGTTCGACGGGCGGACGCTCGGCGACACGGCGATGCGCACGCGCACCGGCGTCTCGGTGGTCGCGGTGGCGCGGGCCGGCCAGGTGCACCCGTCGCCGACGCCCGACTTCGCGCTCACCGGCGGCGATCTGCTGGTCACGGTCGGCACGAGCGAGGGGCTCGAAGCCGCTCTCAAGATCTTGAAGTACGGCTGATCCCACGATGGACCACACCGCGCTGTCCCTGATCGAACTGGGGGCGGTCTTCTTCGTGCTGGGCGCGCTCGGGCGCCTGGCGGGCAAGATCGGCCTCTCCCCCATCCCGCTCTACCTGCTCGGCGGCCTCTGCTTCGGCTCCGGCGGGCTGATCCCGCTGACCGACATCGGCGGCTTCACGCACCTGGCCAGCGAAATCGGCGTCGTGCTGCTGCTGTTGCTGCTGGGCCTGGAGTACTCCGCGGCCGAGCTGTTCACCGGCCTGCGCCGGTCCTGGACGGCGGGCCTGCTCGACATCGTCCTCAACGCCGCCCCCGGCGCGGCGGTCGCGCTGCTGCTGGGCTGGGGCCCGGTCGGCGCGATGGTGATGGCGGGCGTCACGTACATCTCGTCGTCCGGGATCGTCGCGAAGGTCCTCGGCGACCTGGGCCGGCTCGGCAACCGCGAGACGCCGGTGGTGCTGTCGATCCTCGTGTTCGAGGACCTGGTGATGGCGCTCTACCTGCCGATCCTGACCGCGGTCCTCGGCGGGGTGTCATTCCTGGGCGGCATGGAAGCCGTCGGGATCTCGCTGCTGGTGATCACGGTGGTGCTGGTGATCGCGCTGAAGTTCGGCCGCTACGTCTCGGCGGCGGTCGACAGCCCCGACCGCGAGGTGTTCCTGCTCAAGGTCCTCGGCGCGGCCCTGCTGGTGGCGGGCGTGGCGTCGGCGATGCAGGTGTCGGCGGCGGTCGGCGCGTTCCTGCTCGGCATCGCGATCTCGGGGTCGACGGCGGAGAACGCGACGCACCTGCTCGAGCCGTTGCGGGACTTGTTCGCGGCGGTGTTCTTCGTGGTCTTCGGCCTCAACACGAACCCGGCGTCGATCCCGCCGGTGCTGGGCTGGGCGGTGGTGCTGGCGGTGGTGACGACCCTGACGAAGGTCGGCACGGGCTGGTGGGCGGCGCGCCGGCAGGGCATCGGGAAGATGGGCCGCGCCCGCGCGGGGGCGGCGCTGGTGGCCCGGGGTGAGTTCTCGATCGTGATCGCGGGGCTGGCGGTGACGGCGGACGCGGTGGACGGCGAACTGGCGGCCCTGGCGACGGCGTACGTGTTGCTGATGGCGATCCTCGGCCCGACGGCGGCCCGGGTCGTCGAGCCGATCGTCCGTGCCCTGCAACGGAAAACGGCCACGAAGACGGCTCCCGCCGAGGCGAACTAGCGCAGGTCCCCAGCGCCCCAATGTGGCCTTGGTTGCGTCTCACGCACCCAATGTGGCCTTCGGTGCGTCAGACGCACCGAAGGCCACATTGGGGCGCTTGGGGCTAGCGCAGGTCGGCCCGGCCCGCCGACGGCACGTGGTCACCGCCGACGGCGGTCGGGTGGGTGGTCGCCGCCGGGATGACCCCTGACAGCGGGACCGAGGCCGATGTCCGCGCCAGGTCCAGCGTCACCCGGCCCGGCTGGGCCGGTCCGCGGATGAAGCTGCCGTCCGTGCCGCCGATGATCAGCGCCAGCGCGTGCCCCTTCGGGACGACGTGGTCGGTCGACGCCAGCCGGAACGTCATCGTGTACGCCGCTCCCGGGGTCAGCGGCCGCTCCTGCGACAGCGACGCGTAGTTCGCCAGGTCCGCCCACCCACGGCTGAGGATCGTGTAGTTCACCTTCTTCACGTCCGCCGACGCGATCCGGTAGCAAGCGTCGTCGCCCGACGTCGACGAGCCCCAGCAGTTCTCCGCCGTGCTCGTCTTGATGCCCTCGCCGCTGCCCGCGAAGTTGCGGATCGTCGCCGCGCCCAAGTCCACCAGCAGCGCCGACACCCGGGCCGACGACGTGCTCGGCGCCGCCGTCACGGTCACCGACGTCGTGCCGGAAACCTGCAGGTCCGAGGCCAGCGTCCCGGTCGAGTACGTCAACGCCGCGCTGCCCGGGTTCGTCACCCAGGTGTCCTCGCCCAGGTTCGGGTTGTCGGTGAAGGACGCCGTGCCGGACGCCGGAGAGGTGCCGAGCGTGCCACCCACATGAGGCCGCAACGTCGTCGCCACCGCGTTCGCCGCCGGGTACGCGCTTTGGTCGACCCACTGGTCCGGCTGCCGCTCGACGCTGGCCCGCGGCCCGTTCTGGACGCCGTTGTCGATGCCGAGCAGGTAGTGGTCGAACCACCGGTGCAGCAGGTCGACCCAGTCCGCGCGCCGGTAGTCGAACGGGTCGACGTGCCCGGTCTGCGACAGCCAGATCTTCTTCTCGACGTTCAGCCCGGCCCACCACTGTCCGAAGTGGATGGTCTTGACGTTGAGGTCGTTGACGCCGTGGGAAAGCAGCACGCTCGCCTTCACGTTGCCCGCGTGCGTGACGTAGTCGCGGTCCGCCCACAGCGGCCCGTAGTCGCCGTTGGCCGTCGCGCCCTGCCGGAGGACCTGGTTCTGCGCCGCGCAGTTCTGGCCGCTGTTGCGCGCCTCGACGGTCTGCGCCAGCCCGTCCGGGTTGAAGCCGAACGTCGCGCCGTCGGAACGGTAGTAGTCGTACCAGGAGCTGATCGCCGAAATCGGCACGATCGTCTTCAGCCCGGCGACGCCGGTCGCCGCGACGCCGTTGGCGATCGTGCCGTCGTAGGACTTGCCGATCATGCCGACGTTCCCGGTGCTCCAGCTCGCCGGCACCGCGCTGCCGCCGGTCTTGGCGCTGTAGCCGGTCGCGCGGCCGTTCAGCCAGTCGACGACCTTGCGCGCCGAGTCGACGTCCGAGGTGCCGCCGACGTCCGCGCAGCCGGCCGAACGGTTCGTCCCGGCCAGGTCGACGAGCACCACGGCGTACCCGCGCGGCACGAAGTAGTTGTCGTAGAACAGCGGGAACTTCACCGGCTTCCCGGCGCTGTCGTAGGACTTCAGCTCGCTCTCGTTGCCGCGCCCGCAGCACGAGTAGTACGGGCTCGCGTCCATGATCACCGGCACCCGCGAAGTGGTTTCGCCCGGCCGGACGATGTCGGCGGCGACGCGGTCGGAGCGGCCGTCGCCGTCCCCGTCGTGGCCGATGTCGACCCAGACGGTTTCGCGGATCGCTTTCGCGTAGTCGTAGACCGGTTCGCTCGCCGCGGGAGCCGCGGCCGCCGGGGCCACCGCACCGGACAGGAGCACCGCCAGGACCCCGCACACCACCCCGAGTCGCATGCCCGTCACGCTAGCGAGCCGGCGAGGTCGCCCACCACGGCGGAAAGTCGGGCGTACGTTGGAGATCATGACGCAGTCCTTGCCCGCCGTGAGCATCACCGCCGTCGGTGTCGCCGCGCTGCGCGCGCACGAAAGCCGCCGCCCGGACCGGCTGTTCGACGATCCGTACGCCGCCGCGTTCCACGCCGCGGGCAGCTCCCTGCTGCCCGTCGCGCCGGGCGAGACCCCGCAGGGTGGCCTGGGCGCGCTCTTCGCCCGGCAGGTGGCGATCCGTACCCGGTTCTACGACGACTACCTGCTGGCCGCCGGGTGCTCGCAGGTCGTGGTGCTCGCTGCGGGGCTCGACGCACGCGCGTTCCGGCTCGGCTGGCCTCCCGGGGTGCGGTTGTTCGAACTCGACCTGCCCGAGGTCCTCGCTTTCAAGGACGAGGTGCTGGCCGCCCAGCGTGCCGTACCGTCGTGCGAGCGCGTCGTGGTCCCAGCCGATCTTCGCGGCGACTGGGCGGGTGCCCTGCGGGCGGGCGGGTTCGATCCCGCCGTCCCAGCCGCGTGGCTGGCCGAGGGACTGCTGGTCTACCTGTCCCGCGAAGACGCCGGAAAGCTGCTTTCGACCGTGACCGACCTGTCGGCGCCGGGTAGCCGGGTGTCGTTCGAACACCGGTCGGCCGAAACCCGGGACGGCCTGCTCGCCCGCGCCAAGGCCACCCCGGGTGCCGAGCGCGTCACCCGGCTCTGGCAGGGCGGTCTCGGCGGCGAGGCGCCGGAGTGGCTGCGCGGCCACGGCTGGGCCCCCACCGTCGTGTCCCACGCCGAGCTGGCCGTGAAGTACGACCGTCCCGGCGACGAGACACTCGACGGGTTCGTCACCGCCGTGCGTCAGAGCTCCACGTTGCGGTAAAGCGCCCCGACTTCACCCTTCGTCAGCCGCCGGATCGAGCCGACGCGCTGGTTGCCCAGCTGGACGTCGCCGACCGCCGTGCGGACCAGCTTGAGCACCGGGTGCCCGGTGTCCTTGAGCAGGCGGCGCACGATGTGCTTCTTGCCCTCGTGGATGACCAGCTCGACCAGCGACTTGCCGGAGTGCATGTCCTTGACCCGGAACTGGTCGACCTTGACGATGCCGTCCGGCAGCTCCCAGCCGTTGCGCAGTTCCTTGCCCAGCCCGCGCGGCACCAGGCCGTCGACCTCGGCGAGGTAGGTCTTGAGCACCCGGAAGGACGGGTGCATCAGCCGGTGACCGAGGTCGCCGTCGTTGGTGAGCAGCAGCAGGCCCTCGGTGTTCTCGTCGAGCCGGCCGACGTGCACGACGCCGGGCGTCTCCTCGTAGCGGCCGGCGAGGTAGTCGCCGACGCACGGGCGGCCGCGGTCGTCCGACATGGTCGAGTGCACACCCTTGGGCTTGTTCAGGGCGAGGTAGATCAGGTCGTCGCGCAGGTTCACGCGGGTGCCGTCGACGTGGATGATCGCCTCGTCGGGGTGGACGCGGCGGCCCAGCTCGGTGACGACCTCGCCGTCCACCTCGACCCGGCCGGCCGCGATCAGGTCCTCCGCCGCACGCCGGGAGGCGACCCCGGCCTGCGACAGCACCTTCTGCAGGCGGATGCCGTCGGGGTGTTCACTGGATGTCATCGATGGTGTCCACTTCGGGTAGCAGCGGAGCGATCGGGGGCAGGTCGTTCAGTGACGACAGCCCCAGTCGCTCCAGGAACAGCTCGGTCGTCACGTACAGCGTGCCGGTCGTCTCGGGGTCGGTCCCCATCTCTTCGATGAGGCCGCGCGCGAGCAGCGTCCGGATCACGCCGTCCACGTTCACACCCCGCACCGCGGCGACCCTGGCCCGGGTCACCGGCTGCCGGTACGCGATCACGGCGAGGCTCTCCAGCGCGGCCCGGGTCAGCTTCGACCGCTGGCCGTCCAGCAGGAGCTTCTCCACGAACGGGGCATGGACGTCCCTAGTGTAGAACCGCCACCCTTCACCGACGCGGCGCAGGTCGATCCCGGAGGTCCGGTCGGTGAACTTCTGCGCCATGGTGCGCAGGGCGACGACGATCCGGGCCTTGGGTTGTTCGAGGGTGTCGGCGAGGAGTTCTTCGCTGGCGGGCGAGTCGACGACGAGGAGGAGGGCCTCGAGGGCGGCTTCGAGGGCCTCGTCGGAGGTGACGTCGGGGAGCAGGCTGATGTCCCCGGTGGCGACGAGGTCCGACTCGGGATCATCGGCATCGAGCGCGGGCGCGGACTCCTCAACGGCGCTCTCCTCGGCCGGCGCGGAGCTTTCACGTGAAAGCTCCGCCTCGGGCTCGGCCGACGCCGGCAGCGGCTCTTCCGGCGCGCCTTCCTCGGTGACCGGCTCGCCGGACAGCGCCTCCTCCAGCACCATCTCGGCCGCGGCTTCGGCCGGCGCGGCACTTTCACGTGAAAGTGCCGCCTCGGCTTCGGGCTCGGGTTCCGCGGCGGCGGTCTCCTCAGCCGGCTCGGGCTCGGCCGCCTCGGCTTCGGGCTCCGTAGGTGCGGAGCTTTCACGTGAAAGCTCCGGCGTCTCGTCTTCGGGGCTCACCCGTACTCCTCTTCGTCTCCGGCGGACCGGTCCAGCTCGGCCGCCGCGGAGGCGTCCGCCATCGAGCCGCCCGTCCAGCGGACGTGCAGCTCCGCCAGGGCCTCCGTCTGCTCGAACTGGACCGTCGCCTCGCGGTAGAGCTCCAGCAGCGCCAGGAAGCGCGCCACGATCTCGACCGTGTGCTCGCAGTCGTCGACCAGCTCGCTGAACGTGGCCTGGCCGCGCTCGGCCAGCTTCACCCGCAGCAGCGCCGCGTGCTCGCGGACCGACACGCGGCCCATGTGGATGTGCGCGATCGACACCGTCGGCGGCGGCTTCGGCCGGAAGACCGCCACCGCGATCTCCGCGAACTTCTGCGGCGTCACGCCCAGCATCACCTCGGGCAGCAGCCCGATGAACCGCTCCTCCAGCGCCACCGACCGCGGGTAGCGCCGCAGCGCGCCCTGTTCCAGCTCGCCGAACAGGGCCGCCACCTGCTTGTACGCGCGGTACTGCAGCACGCGCGCGAACAGCAGGTCACGGGCCTCCAGCAACGCCAGGTCGTCTTCGCTCTCGACCTCCGCCGCGGGCAGCAGCCGCGCCGCCTTCAGGTCCAGCAGCGTCGCCGCGATGACCAGGAACTCCGTCGTCTCGTCGAGGTTCCAGTCGGTGCCCAGCGCGCGCGTGTACGCGATGAAGTCGTCGGTGACCCGGTGCAGGGCCACCTCGGTGACGTCGAGCTGGTGCTGCGAGATCAGCTGCAGCAGCAGGTCGAACGGTCCCTCGAAGTTGGCCAGCCGCACCTTGAACTTCGACGTGCTCAGTTCTTCGGTGTCGACGCCTTCGGGGATCATCCCGCCGTGCACCGTCTGGTGCTCTTCGGGGACCTCCGGAGCCGGTGCCGGCTCGTCCATCAGCCCTCGGTTTCGCCGCCGTCTGAGCCGACCACCCGCAGCCGCTGCACCAGCACCGACTCGTCGCCGTTCTGGTCGAAGTCGGCCAGCAGCACGGCGACCGCCTCGCGGACCAGCCGGCCGCGGTCGACGACCAGGTCGTGCTTCGCGCGCAGGGTCAGCCGGGCCTGCTCCATGGCCAGGAGCTCGTCGCCGGAGACGTAGACGGTGATCTTCGCGTCGTGCTTGGTCCGGCCCGACCCGTGCGGGGCCGCGCTGCGGGAGAGCTGCTCGGTACGGCCGTTGCCCGCGGGCTTCGGCTTTTCGGCGGGCTCGGGCGGCGCCTGGGGCGGCAGGTCGAGGGCGGGGCTGGCGGTGCTGGTCGTGATCCTGAAGAGTTCCGACGCTCCGGGCAGGGAAGCGCGCCTGCTCACCGAGCGATCACCTCGCGGGCCAGCTGGCGGTACGCCGCTGCGCCGGCCGACTTGGGCGCCCAGGTCGTGATCGGCTCACCCGCGACCGTCGTCTCGGGGAACCGCACGGTGCGGTTGATGACCGTGTCGAACACGGTCTCGCCGAATGCCTCCACCACGCGAGCCATGACCTCCTTCGAGTGCAGGGTTCTCGGGTCGTACATGGTGGCGAGAATCCCGACTATGTCCAGTTTGGGGTTGAGGCGTTCCTGCACCTTCTCGATCGTGTCGATCAGGAGCGCGACGCCTCGGAGACTGAAGAACTCGCACTCGAGCGGGATGATCACGCCGTCCGCGGCGGTCAGCGCGTTCACCGTGAGCAAGCCGAGTGAGGGCTGGCAGTCGACAAGAACATAGTCGTAGTCGTTCATGACCGGACGCAGGACCCGTAACAACGTGTGCTCGCGCCCTACCTCAGCGACGAGCTGGACCTCCGCCGCGGACAGGTCGATGTTGCTCGGCAGCAGGTCAACGCCGTCGACGCGGGTTTTCATCAGCACGTCGGTGGCACTGACCGACCGCTCCATGATGGCGTTGTAGACCGTGTGGTCCAGTTCGTGCGGCTGGATGCCGAGGCCGACGGCGAGCGCGCCCTGCGGGTCGAAGTCGACGAGCAGCACCTTGCGGCCGTACTCGGCGAGCGCGGCGCCCAGGTTGATGGTCGACGTCGTCTTGCCGACGCCGCCCTTCTGGTTGCACATCGCCATGATCTTGGCCGGGCCGTGCTTGTCCAGCGGGGCCGGATCGGGGTGCTCGCGGATCGGGCGGCCGGTCGGCCCGATGCCCTCGAGCTTGACCTTCTTGCCGTTGCGCTCCTGCGGCTCGTCGCCGTCGTGGACCGCCGGCGTCGCGATCTTGACGTCGTTGAGGTTCGCCGCCGCCGACCCGGCGGACTCGGCCGGTACGGCCGGCTGGTTCGGTGTCGACATGGCGAGAAGACTCCTTGTTCGTCGCGTCCGACGCAGCCTATGCGCGGAGCCGGAGCCCCGGCAAAGCAACGCGCCGGACTCGACGGGGCAATGTCACTCGACCGTCGGTGCAGCGTAGGAAGGCCCTTCGCCCTCTATAGGGCCATCTAGCCCAGTGCTCGCGGGTGCGCCGTCGCGTACACCTCGCGCAGGGTGTTGACCGTGACCAGCGTGTACACCTGGGTCGTCGTGACCGACGCGTGGCCGAGGAGCTCCTGGACGACCCGGACGTCCGCGCCGCCTTCGAGCAGGTGCGTGGCGAAGGAGTGGCGGAGCGTGTGCGGCGACACCGCGGCCGCGATCCCGGCCCGTTCGGCGGTGTCCTTGAGGACCTGCCACGCGCTCTGCCGCGAAAGCCGGCTGCCGCGGGCGTTGAGGAACAGCGCCGACGTGCCGCGGCCGTGCGCGGCGAGCGCCGGGCGGGCGCGGACGGTGTAGGCGTGCACCGCGGCGAGCGCGGGCCGCCCGATCGGGACGAGCCGCTGCTTGCCGCCCTTGCCGTCGAGCAGGACCGTGCGTTCGGTGTCGTCGACGTCGTCGACGTCCAGCCCGACCGCCTCGGAGATCCGCGCGCCGGTCGAGTAGAGCAGTTCCAGTAGCGCCCGGTCGCGCAGCGGGCGTTCGCCGTCCGGCGGCGGGGTCTCGAGCAGCCGCAGGACGTCGTCGACCGGCAACGCCTTGGGCAGCCGCTTGGCCGGCGTCGGCGGCCGGACCTCGCGGGCGGGGTTGTGCTCGGTGAGGCCCTCGGCGTGGGCGAACTTGTGCAGGCCCCGCACGGCGACGAGCGCCCGCGCGGCCGAAGACGCCGCCAGGGGCCGGTGTTCGTCGTCGCCTTCGCGCAGAGCGGCACCGAAGGACGTGACGTGCGCCGAAGTGACGTCGGCGACCTTGGCGACGCCGGCGCCGTCGAGGTGCGCGGCGTACCGGCGGAGGTCACGGGCGTAGCTGTCCAGGGTGTTGCGTGCGGTCCCGCGTTCGACGACCAGGTGGTCGAGGTACGCGGCGATCACGTCGACCGTGCTGCCCGCGTCTGCCACGCCGGACACCTTAGGCCGCCCGGGGCTCGTGACCCGGCAGAAACCCCGTTCTCAGGTTCGCGCGGTTACCTTGGATTCATGGAGTCGGACCAGCTCCGCGTCGGCACGGCCGAGCGCGAAGAAGCGGCGCGGCTGCTCGCCGACCACTTCGGCATGGGCCGCATCACGCCGGACGAGTACGAGACGCGCGTGACGGACGCCTACGCGGCGACGACGCTCGGCGACCTGCGGCCGCTGTTCCGCGACCTGCCGCCACCGCACCCGGGGTTCTTCGGGCCGCCGCCGGTGTACGCGCAAGCGACGGTGAGGATGCCGATGTACGCGCCGGACCCGTACGCGCCTCCGCCGGCCCCGATGCCGTACGCGCCGGTCCCGTACTCCTACCGCTCCAGGACCGTGGCCGGGGTGCTGCAGATCGTGCTGCCGTTCGGGGTGGGGCGGTTCTACACCGGCCAGGTCGGGCTCGGCCTGCTCCAGCTGTTCGTCGTGCTGATGACCGGGGTCGGCATCCTCTGGCCGATCATCGACGGCGTCATGCTGCTGAAGGACGGCGGCCTGGACGCCCAGGGCCGTCCGCTGCGCCCCTGACCCGGGGCGCAGCGGACTCCTCAGGCTTCCTTGCGCTTGGCGAACGCCGTCGGGCGGTCGGCCCACGGAGCGTCCGCCGGACGCGCTGTGCCCGCGCCGGTGAGCACCGCGTGCGTCGCCAGCACCCCCGACACCGTGGCGCCGTTCAGCAGTTCGCCGGCCAGCGCCATCCGGACCGCCTCGGCGAGCGGGAACTTGCGGATGACCAGGTCGGCCTCCTCCTCGCCGAGCACCTCACGGTCCACATCGGACAGTCCGCGAGCCAGGAAGACCCGCACGACCTCGTCGGTGAAGCCGGGCGACGCCGCGACGTCGACCAGGGTCACCCAGTCCGACGCGGCCAGCCCGACCTCCTCGACCAGCTCGCGCTCGGCCGTGCCGACCGGGTCCTCGCCGAGGTGGTCGATCAGGCCCGCCGGCAGCTCCCACAGCCGGTGCCCGATCGGGTGCCGGTACTGGTGGATGAGCGTGACCTGCTGATCGTCGTCCAGGGCGACGATCGCCACCGCGCCGAGGTGCTCGATCACCTCGCGGACCGCGGTCTCGCCACCCGGCATCACGACGTCGTCGATGCGCAGGCCGACGACGCGTCCGATGTGGACGTCCCGGCTGGAGGCGACGCTGAACTCGTGCTCGCCCGGGGCGGTCATCGGGCCGCCACCGGCGCCTCGGGCAGCTCGACCGGCAGCCGCTCGGCGACCTTGCGGTCCACGACGGCCTTGACGAACGCGCTGAACAGCGGGTGCGGCCGGGTCGGGCGGCTCTTGAGCTCGGGGTGCGCCTGGGTGCCGACGAAGAACGGGTGCTTGTCGGCGGGCAGTTCGACGAACTCGACCAGGCGGTCGTCCGGCGAGGTACCGGAGAACACCAGGCCCGCGTCCGAGAGCTGCTTGCGGTAGGCGTTGTTCACCTCGTAGCGGTGGCGGTGGCGCTCGGACACCTCGGTGGTGCCGTACGCCTTGGCGACCTGCGAGCCCGGCTTGAGCTTCGCCGGGTACGCGCCCAGGCGCATGGTGCCGCCCATGTCCCGCTCGCCCGCGACGACGTCGCGCTGGTCGGCCATCGTCGAGATCACCGGGTGCTGGGTGTTCTCGTCGAACTCCGACGACCCGGCGTCCTTGATGCCCGCCAGGTGCCGGGCGCCCTCGATGACCATGCACTGCAGGCCGAGGCACAGGCCGAGCAGCGGCACGCCGCGGGTGCGGGCGTACTCGATCGCGCCGACCTTGCCCTCGATGCCGCGGATGCCGAACCCGCCCGGGATCAGCACACCGTCCACATCGGACAGGACAGACGCCGCGCCGGACGCGGTCTGCGCGTCGTCGGAGGCGACCCAGACGATCTCGACCTTGGCGCGGTGGGCGAACCCGCCCGCGCGCAGGGCCTCGGTGACCGACAGGTAGGCGTCCGGCAGGTCGATGTACTTGCCGACGACCGCGATCCGCACGACCTCGTTCGGGTTGTGCACCCGGTCGAGCAGGTCGCCCCACACCGTCCAGTCGACGTCGCGGAACGGCAGCCCGAGGCGGCGGACGACGTAGGCGTCGAGCGCCTCGCGGTGCAGCACCTTCGGGATGTCGTAGATCGACCGCGCGTCGGGGCAGGCGATGACGGCCTCGTTGTCGACGTCGCACATCAGGCCGATCTTGCGCTTGAGGTCCTCGGGGAGCTCCCGGTCGGCCCGGCAGACCAGCGCGTCGGGCTGGATGCCGATGTTGCGCAGCGCGGCGACCGAGTGCTGGGTCGGCTTCGTCTTCAGCTCGCCCGAGGGCGCCAGGTACGGCACCAGCGAGACGTGCAGGAAGAAGCAGTGGTCGCGGCCGACGTCGTGGCGGACCTGGCGGCAGGCCTCCAGGAACGGCAGCGACTCGATGTCGCCGACCGTGCCGCCGACCTCGGTGATGACGACGTCCGGCGTCTGGCCGGCCTCGTCGGGCTCGGCCGCGGCGGTGATCCGGGACTTGATCTCGTCGGTGATGTGCGGGATGACCTGCACGGTGTCGCCGAGGTACTCGCCGCGGCGCTCCTTGGCGATCACCTCGGAGTAGACCTGACCGGTCGTGACGTTGGCCTTGCCGTCGAGGTCGCGGTCGAGGAAGCGCTCGTAGTGCCCGATGTCGAGGTCGGTCTCGGCGCCGTCGTCGGTGACGAACACCTCACCGTGCTGGAACGGGTTCATCGTCCCGGGGTCGACGTTGAGGTACGGATCGAGCTTCTGCATCGTGACGCGAAGCCCGCGCGCGGTAAGGAGCTGACCGAGGCTCGAGGCCGTCAATCCCTTACCCAGAGAGGAGGCGACGCCTCCGGTGACAAAGACGTACTTGGTAGCCCGTGACTGAAGTCCCACGGGCCGCCAGCATATCCCAAGCCCGCGGATCCGCGCGCTGTGACATGCCCGAACCGCCTTTTGTGCTCCTGACCACCCTTTCGGGGGCGGATCAGGCGGTGGCCGCCGCCCGCCGCAGCCGCGGCCGGCCGGTGAGCGCGCGGCTGCCGGGCAGGCGCCGGAGGGCCTCGACGATCAGGACCGTCGACACGATCGTCGCCAGGTAGATGACGACGCTGAGCCACGGCGCGCCGAAGTGGTCGGCCACGACCGGGATCACCGGGCCGAGCAGGGCCAGGGCGAGGGGGTGGACGAGGAAGACGCTGAACGAGCGGTTGGCCGCCCAGGACACCAGCCGGGCGCCCCGGCTGCCTTCCCGGCGGCGCCCCGACCACCACGTGGCGAACGCGTAGATCGCGGCGATGACGGTGACGCACCACGGGATCAGGTACGGCTGGAACGGGTCGCTGGCCACCTGCGGGAGCGTTCCACTGTGGACGGTGTGCAGGTAGGCCCACTCGGTGCCGGCCAGCACGGCCACGAGGGCGCCGCCGAGCAGCAGCCGGTGCCGGCCGACCCAGGCGTGCACGGTCTCGAAGTGCATGGCCACGACGGCGCCGAACAGTGTGTAGAACTGGTACGGCAGCACGGTGGCGTACAGGTGGGTGATCGTCTCGTAGCCGACGCCGAACGGCTGGTACGTCATGAAGAGCGTCACGCCGGCCTGCAGCACGCCGCTGCCGAGCAGCAGCCACTTGTGCTTGCCCTCGGTCGCCCGCAGCAGCTTCATGATCCACGGGAACAGCAGGTAGACCTGCATCGTCACGAGCAGGAAGTACAGGTGGTACCAGGCACCGCCGGTGACGAGGTCCTTGACCAGCAGGCGCATCGACGCCTCGAGCGAGTCCGGCTGCTGCGTGCCGGTCACCAGCGAGAACGCCCAGAAGAACATCGTCCACGCCAGGTACGGCGTCGCGACCAGCGGCAGCCGCTTGCGCCAGAAGTCGCCCGGGGTGATCTCCCGGCCGCGGTTCTGGAACACCAGCACGAACCCGGTGAGCGCGAAGAACGCCTCCCGCGTGAAGTGCAGCGGTGTCTCCACGGCGTTGGCGCCGACGTCCTGCGGGAAGTTCGTCGCGCCCACCACGTGGATGAGGATCACGCAGGCGAACGTGACCAGGCGGAACAGGTCGATCTGGTGCAGGTACGGCGCTTTCCCACCCGGTCTCGCGATCCGGGAGGGAGCTTCGAGAGTGGCCTGGGCAGTCGTCATCGTGCCGCCGTTCCGGCACCGTCGTCGGCGTGGTTCACGTTGTCAGACTTGCCACCCATTCTGTGAATTTCCCATGAAGGCACTGGGAAGCGCCTGTTGGCAGCGGGCTCGCGGGCTGTTGGATATGCCACTCCCGCTCATGGGGCGCGGACCCGTGGATCATGTTAATACGTGAGTGCTCCGGTACCGAGCGTGACCTTCGTCATCCGGCCGTGATCAGCGGAAAACACCCCGCTCGACCTCCTGCGGGACGTCTTCGGGCCCGGCGCGCGGTCCGGCGTGTCCCACCCGAGTCGGCGACCGTCCCGCCTCGGCCTACCCCGAGCCGGCGGCGATCTCCGCCTGATCGGCCCCGAAGAGGGACTTCAGCGTCACCTCGCGGTTGACTCGCACGTGCTCGACGGCTTCGGCGTGCGCGCGGTCGGCGTCGCCCGACGCGATGGCCTCGTGGAGCCGGCGGTGCTCGTCGAGCAGTTCGGCCCAGTGCTCGTTCTGGCTGGTGAGCCAGCGGAGCCGGCCCTGCAGGGGCTGCAGCATCGTGGTCAGCAGCGCGTTGCCGGCGATGGCCACGATCTCGTCGTGGAAGCGCGAGTTGAGCACGGTGATCTTGGCGGCGTCGCCGCGGGCGGTCGCGCGGGCGGCGTCGGCGAGCAGCCGCTCGAGCCCCTTCAGCTCCGCCGCGCCCGCCCGCTCGGCGGCTCGCCCGGCCGCGAGTCCTTCGAGGGCTTCCCGGACGTCGAACAGCTCCTCGACGTCGACCCGCGCGAGCTGCCGGACGACGATCCGGCGCGCCGACTGCTCGACGAGGAACCCCTCGGCTTCGAGACTGCGGATCGCTTCGCGGACCGGCACCCGGGAGACACCGAGGTCCTCGGCCAGCTCGCGCTCGACCAGCCGGTCGCCCGGGCGGAGACGGCCGGTCAAGATCCGTTCGCGCAGCTCGTCGCGCACCCGCTGCCGGGTGGCCGCGAGGGGCTGCCGTTCGCTCGCCGTGGTCACCGGTCCCCTCTCCTCAACAAGCTCGTAACACGAGTTTACGGGCCGGAGGGTTGACGGCGGCGGACCTGAGGGTGATATTTGGGATGCCAAATTTTGGTATCCCAAATCGCCGTCGCTGCACGTCGACCGGAGGCCAGCATGACCGCAGCCCCGCTCACCGAAAACCAGCAAGAGACGAGCCCACCGCCGGATCCCCGGCTCTGGAACGAAGACCTCGCGCCGGCGAAGGAACGCCGCTGGAAGGTCTACGACATCTTCGCGCTGTGGATGTCGGACGTGCACAACCTCGGCAACTACACCTTCGCGGCCGGGCTCTTCGTGCTCGGCCTGTCCGCCTGGCAGGTGTTCACCGCCCTGCTGTTCGGCTTCGTGATCATCTACGTCGGCATGAACCTGATGGGCCGGATCGGCCAGCGCACCGGCGTCCCGTTCCCGGTCGTCGCGCGGATCAGCTTCGGCACGTTCGGCGCCAACCTGCCCGCGCTCATCCGCGCGATCATCGCGATCTTCTGGTACGGCATCCAGACCTACCTCGCGAGCGTGGCCATCACGCTGCTCGTGCTCACCATCGATCCGGGCCTGAAACCGTTGACCGAACACGGTTTCCTCGGCCTGCACGCGCTCGGCTGGATCTGCTTCATCGCGCTGTGGGCGGTCCAGGCGCTCATCCTCACCCGCGGCATGGAGTCGATCCGCAAGTTCCAGGACTGGTGCGGACCGGCGATCTGGGTCGTGATGATCGCCCTCGCGGTGTGGATCCTCGCCGCCGGACACTGGAACATCTCCTTCACCAGCAGCCCGAAACAGCTCTCGACCGGTGAGCAGATCCGCCAGTGGTTCGGCGCGGCCGGGCTGATCCTCGCCACCTACGGCACGCTGATGCTCAACTTCTGCGACTTCTCCCGCAACGCCCCGGACCAGAAAACGGTGAAGCGCGGCAACTTCTGGGGCCTGCCGATCAACTCGACGGCGTTCGCGCTGCTGTCGGTGATCGTGACCGCGGGCAGCATGCAGGTGTTCGGCGAGGCCATCACCGACCCGGCCGAGCTCCTGGCCAAGGTGCACAACACGCCGGTGCTCATCATCGGCGCGCTGACGTTCGCGATCGCCACCATGGGCGTCAACATCGTCGCGAACTTCGTCTCCCCCGCCTACGACCTGGCCAACATCTGGCCGAAGCGGATCACCTTCACCATCGGCGGGATGATCAGCGCCGTCGCCGCCTTGTGCGTACTGCCGTGGAAGCTGTACTCCTCGCCGGCGGTGGTCAACTACTTCCTCGGCGGGCTCGGCGCGTTCCTCGGGCCGCTGTTCGGGATCATGATCGTCGACTACTACCTGATCCGGCGCGGCAAGGTCGACGTCGCCCAGCTGTTCGTCGACGGCGGGACCTACCCGCGGGTGAACCCGCGCGCGCTCGTGACGTTCTTCCCGACCGCCGCGCTGGCCGCGGTGATCGCGCTGGTGCCGTTCTTCGCCCCGGCCGCGCCGTACTCGTGGTTCATCGGCACGGCGTCGTCGGGTCTGCTCTACTTCGCGGTCTCGAGGAAGCACCGATGAGGATCGTCGTCACCAACTGCAACACCACCGAGGCGATGACGAAGGAGATCGAAGCCGGGGCCCGCGCGGCCGCGAGCCCCGGCACCGAGATCCTGGCGAGAACGCCGAAGTGGGGCCCGGAGTCCGCCGAAGGCTGGCTGGACAGCTTCCTCTCCGCCGCGGCGGTGCTGGATCTGTTGCGGGGCCTGGAAGAACCGTTCGACGCCGTGGTGCTCGCCGGGTTCGGCGAGCACGGCCGCGAAGGCGCGCGCGAACTGCTGGACGTCCCGGTCGTCGACATCACCGAAGCCGCCGCGCACCTGGCCTGCCTGCTCGGCCGCCGCTACGGCGTCGTGACCACATTGGACCGGACGTGCGGGCTGATCGAGGACAGCCTGCACGCCGCCGGCGTCGCGCGGAACTGCGTCACGGTCACCGGCGCCGGGCTCGGTGTGCTGGAGCTGACGGACGAGCGGCGCACGGAATCGGCGTTGCTCACCGCCGGCCGCCGCGCGCGGGACGCCGGGGCGGAGGTGCTGGTCCTCGGCTGCGCCGGGATGACCGGCCTGGACCGGAAGATCGCGACGATGCTGGACATCCCGGTCATCGACGGCGTGGCCGCGGCGGTCCGGCTCGCGGAGTCGCTGGTGGCCTTGGGGTTGAACACCAGCCGCGCGGGTTCGTACGCGCGGCCGATCGACAAGCACCGCACCTGGCCGACCGATTGACACCTGCCGCACGAGGACGTCAGAATCCCTGCAGCCGTACCGCCGCCCGGTGACGACGTGGGGATTTTGCCGTCCCCGGAAGGCGGTCGACGTGCGCAGAGCTCTCGGTGCGCTGGCGGTTTCCGTCAGCGTGCTCCTGGTCCCGATCAGCGGGACGGCGATCGCCGCGTCCCCACCGCACACGGTCGTCACCGACGGCGCCAAGCTCGCGAAGGTAAAGCAGGCGATCCGCGGCGGCCACGCGTCCAAAGCCCAGCGGGACGCGCTGAAAGCCGTGCTGGCCAAGGCGGACACCGCGCTGACCACCGGACCGTGGTCGGTCATGGACAAGCCCACCGCGCCACCGAGCGGTGACAAGCACGACTACATGAGCCAGGCGCCGTACTGGTGGGCGAGCGAGAAGACGCCGGAGAACCCGCAGGGCTGCCCGTACGTCAACCGGGACGGCCAGCGCAACCCGGAGGCCGACGCGATCACCGACCACACCTACCGGATGTGGGCGTGGGACGCGATGTACTACCTCTCGCTGGCCTGGTACTACACCGGCGACGCGAAGTACGCGAAGCGGGCGGCACTGGACATCCGGACGTGGTTCCTCGACCCGGCCACCAAGATGAACCCGAACATGACGTACTCGCAGATCATCCCGTGCAAGAACACGATCAGCGGTACCGGGATCATCGACTCGACCCAGTCGTTCAGCCAGCTGATGGACGCGTTCGCGCTGCTCGACGGCGGCGCGCCGGGCTGGACCGGCCAGGACCGCGCCGGCATCAAGGCGTGGCTGACGCAGTACCTGAACTGGATGCAGGCGAGCCCGCAGGCGAAGCTGGAACTGGCCGCCACCAACAACCACGGCACGTTCCTCGACATGCAGAACGCGACGATCTCGGCGTACCTGGGGCACCGCGACGCCGCCCGGAAGATCGTCCTCGACGCGGAGCGGAAGCGGTTCCCGGTGCAGTTCGCCGCCGACGGCAGCCAGCCCCTCGAGCTGTCGCGGACGATGTCGTGGCACTACGTCAACTTCAACCTCACCGCGTGGGGCCGGATGGCGGAGGTCGGGAAGAACCTCGGCGTCGACGTCTGGAAGTTCAAGGCGCCGAACGGCGTGACGCTGCGGAAGGTCGTCGACCAGCTGATCCCGGGTGCGCTGCAGGGCGCGGCGGGCTGGCCGCACCAGCAGATCGGCGTGTTCGACCAGTCGATCGCGGCGGACATCTTCCACGCGGCGGCCGAGGAAGCGCACGACTCCGACGCGGCGGCAGCGCTCAAGAAGATGCCGCTGCCGGCCGGTGGCGACACGTGGCCGGTGCGCGTCTCGTGCTTCCCGCTGGACCCGCCACTGAAGTAGGGGAAATCCGGACACCACGTCCCATAGCGCACGCCTTCACAGATTGGTCTAGTCCAAAGTATTGACACTCGGTGCGCACGCGCGCACATTCGGATCGGGCCCGCTCGTGAAGACCATCGCGTACGCCCTCTCCCGCGCCGTCGCGGCCGGGAGAGGGCCGTCCGCCTGCGCGAGGAGACGCCCATGCAGCGAAGATTCGCCCTGGTCGCCGCCGCGGCCGCCGCCGTCGTGATCGGCGGGCTGACCGTCGCCGGTCCGGCGACCCAGAACGCGGCCGCCGCGACCTCCGGCGGGGTCCGGATCGCCTACTTCGACCAGTGGTCCATCTACCAGAACGCCTACTACCTCAAGAACGTCGACACGATCGCCGGCAACCTCGACTACCTGCTCTACGACTTCGAGAACATCGACCCGAACAACCTGACGTGCTTCGAAAACACGAAAGCGACCACGCCGGACCCGGGCGGCGAAAGCGACCCGAACGCCGGCGACGGCGGCGGTGACCAGTTCGCCGACTACCAGAAGTCGTTCGGCTCCGACATCAGCGTCGACGGCACCGCCGACACCTGGAACCAGCCGATCGTCGGCAACTTCCACCAATTGCAGGAGCTCAAGGCCCGGCACCCCAACCTCAAGGTGCTGCTGTCGATCGGCGGCTGGACGTACTCGAAGTACTTCTCCGACGCCGCCGCGACCGACGCCTCGCGCAAGAAGTTCGTCAGCTCGTGCCTCGACATGTTCATCAAGGGCAACATCCCGGCGTCCGGCGGCTACGGCGGTCCGGGCACCGCGGCGGGGATCTTCGACGGCATCGACATCGACTGGGAGTACCCGGGTTCGCCGACCGGGCACGTCGGCAACCACTACAGCGCCGCCGATACGGCGAACTACACCGCGCTGATGGCGGAGTTCCGCAGTGAGCTGGACGCGTTGGGCGGCAAGCACTACGCGCTCTCGGCGGCGTTGCCCGGCGGTCAGGACAAGATCGCGAAGATCCAGACCGACCGGATCGGGCAGTACCTCGACTTCGGCAACGCGATGACGTACGACATGCACGGCGCGTGGGACGCGACCGGGCCGACGAACTTCCAGGACCCGCTGTACTCGTCGCCGAACGACCCGTCCGGCACGATCCCGCCGGGCACCGAGAAGTACACGATCGACTCGGTGGTCAAGGACTACCTGCACGGCAACAGCGCGTACGGCATCGCGGGCGGGTTCCCGGCGAACAAGCTGACGCTGGGCATCCCGTTCTACTACCGCGGCTGGACCGGCGTGCCCGCCGGGTCGAACCACGGCCTGTACCAGTCGGCTTCGGGTCCGTCACCCGGGCACGCGCTGAGCGGCAACGTGCCGGGGGTGGCGATGTACAAGGAACTGTCGGGTGTCGTCGACAACCCGGCGGACACGTACTGGGACCCGGTCACGCAGTCGGCGTGGTTCTACGACGGGACGAACTTCTACGGCGGTTCGTCGGCGCAGTCGGTGAAGGCACGCACGGACTACATCCACTGCACGGGTCTCGGCGGCGCGATGATGTTCTCGCTCTACGACCTCGACCCGGGTTCGACGTTGTTCCACGCGGTGGTCAACGGATTGGCGGCTTCGACGCCGAACTGCTCGACGCCACCGCCGACCACCACGCCGACCACTCCGACGACCCCCACCACCCCGACCACACCCACGACCCCGACCACCCCCACCACTCCGCCGACGACCACCACCACGCCGCCGTCGATCCCCGCGTGGGCCCCGAACACGGCGTACGCGACGGGCGCGAAGGTGACCTACAACGGCGTCACGTACACGTGCCGCCAGGGCCACACCTCACTGGTGGGCTGGGAACCGCCGAACGTCCCGGCCCTCTGGCTGGCCGGCTGAAGCGAGCTGAAGGGCACCTTTGTCGCATCTGGTGCGACAAAGGTGCCCTTCAGCGCGTCAGTTTCCGGTGGGGGCGCCGACTCCGGGGGCCGGGGCGGTCGCGTTGCCCGCGATGCCGTAGCGCCCGGCGGCGCCGTCGAGCTGTTCCTTCAGCGCCAGCACGGTGCTCACCCGGCCGGCCGAGCTGTCCACGTTGTCCACAGTGGACAGGATCGACGTCGCCGACGTGTCCGCGCGGACCACGCCCAGCGCGCCGGTGCCGTCCGCGGAACCGGCGTCACCCGCGAGGACCGTGCCCGCGCCGGAGCGGTCGAGCTGCGTGGCGAACCGGGCGATCGTCGCCGCGCGGTCACCCGCGCCGTCGCCGGTCGCCTGGGCGCCGGTCAGCACGATCGCCAGCTGACCCGGCTTGACGTCCCCGCCCGCCTTGACGAACCCGCCGTCGGTGAGCCCGCCGATCGCGGCCGCCAGCTCCTCGCCCGAGGACTGCGGCTTCGCAGTGGTCTTGTCCAGCAGCAGCACCGAACCGAGCAGGGCCCCGGCGAGCGTGCCGGAGTCACCCGCGGTCGGGAACTTCGAACCCGCGGGCTGCAGCCGCGTGACGACGTCGCGCAGCTGGTCGGCCTTCTCCGGGTCGGCGAACGCGGACGTCAGCTGCACCTCGCCGGTCAGCGACGCGCCGGCCTGGCCGATCAGCTGCTTGAGCGCGTCCCGGTCGGCCGGGCGCGCGTCCTCGGTCGTCACCAGCACCACCGACCGCTTGTCCAGCGCGCCCGCGACGACCTTCGGCCCCATCGAGCCGGCGAACGCGTCCGCGTCGGCCAGCCGCGCGTTGAGCGCGTTGCGCTGCGCCTCGAGGTCGGAGACCTGGCTGCCGAGGTCCTTCTTCTCCCCCGCGAGCCCCGACAGCAGCGTGCCGTTCAGCGCCGTCGAGCCGAGCACGACCCCGACGGCCAAGGCGAGGAAGCAGGCGGCGATGGAAACGACGTGGTAACGCAGCGAAATCACGTGAACAATCCCTTGACCCAGGCGGCGAACGAATTCCAGGTGTGCCGGAGCCAGTCCAGGTAGACCGAGCCCACGTCGGACACCAGCAGGGCCGCGGCGACCACCACGACCGCGGCGAGCACGAGCAGCACGACCGCGCCGATCGACACCCGGCTGCGGTGCAGCGTCGCCACCGCCTTGCCGTCGACGAGCTTCGTGCCGAGCTTCAGCCGGGTCAGGAACGTCGACGGGTTCGAGCCGGACCGGCCGTGGTCGAGGAATTCGCGCAGGGTGGCCTGGAAGCCGACCGTGACGACCAGGCTGGCGCCGTGCGCGTCGGCCAGCAGCAGCGCGAGGTCTTCGGCGTTGCCCGACGCCGGGAACGTCACCGCGCCGATGCCGAGGTCCTGGATCCGCTCGACCCCGGGCGCGTGCCCGTCGGGCTGCGCGGGCACCACGACCTCGCCGCCGCCGCGCAGGGTCGCGGTGCCGATGCCGGTGGGGTCGCCGACGATGACGTCCGGCCGGTAGCCCTGCACCCGCAGCGTGTCGGCGCCGGCGTCGACGCCGACCATGACCGGCCGGTGCTCGGCGATGTACTTCTTGAGCTTCTTGAGGTCCTCGGCGTGCCCGTTGCCCCCCGCGACGACCAGCACGTGCCGGTCGCGGATGGCGACCTTCAGCTCCGGCACGCCGACGCCGTCGAGGATCAGCGTGCGCTCGCGGCGCAGGAACTCGATGGTGTTGGCCGAAAACGCTTCCAGCTGCGTCGACATCCCGGCCTTGGCCTCGATCATCTGGTCGGCGACGCTGTCGGCGGTCTGCTCGATCCCGGAGGCGACCTGGCGCTCGCCGACGTACACGACGCCGTCGTGCAGCCGCAGCTTCGTGCCGTCCTTGATCGAGCGCAGCAGCTCCCCGCCGACCGAGTCGACGAGCGGGATGCCGGCGCCGATCAGGATCTCCGGGCCCAGGTTGGGAAACCGGCCGGAGATCGACGGCGACGCGTTGACCACGCCCGCGACCTCGGCGTCGACCAGGGCGTCGGCCGTCTGGCGGTCGAGGTCCAGCTGGTCGAGCACGACGATGTCGCCGGGACTGATCCGGCGCAGCAGCTCGCGGGTCCGGCGGTCCACGCGGGCGACGCCGGTGATCCCCGGAAGGGGTTCTTGGTTCCGCGTGAGCAAGCCGGTGAGCTTCATGTGGCCGATGGTGACAAATTTGCTCGTGGGACGATGCACGCCACGCCGTAGCCCGGGTGACTCGTTGTGGTGACCTCCCCCGCACGGGTCAGGCGTCCGACTCCTCCGAAAGAGACCCGAAATCGAGGTTCACCCAGGGGCTGCCCGGGTCCTGAAGGAGCTGGTGGTGGACCCGCACGGCCGCCGGGTACCACTCACCGAACTCGTCGTCCTCGGCGTGCAGGACGCGGCCCATGAGGTACCCGGCCGACAGGTCCGCCCATGACTGGTGGTAGCGACGCGCCAGCGATCCCGCTTCGAGCACCATCAGCTCGGCGGTCAACGCGTCGCAGTACCCGGCCGCGAGCCCCCACCGCGCGATGTTGACCGCGCGGCCGACGTCCCACGAAAGCGCCGTCGTGACGAAACCGTCCGCGTCGACCAGGCCGTCGGCCCGGAACCGCTGCTCGCACCGCGACACCCGGCGAACCGTGTCCCGCAGTTCGCCGGCCTGCTCGGCGGCGTCGTTCTCCGCGCACCACCGGTCCACGAGCTCGGCCCAGGTCATGGGGTCGAACTCGCCGCTGGTCAGCCCGTACTCGGCGGCGAACCGCAGGCGCAGCATGAGCACGAGGTTGCCCGGCGTCAGCGCGTAGCCGTCGCCGATCAGGTCGGCCATGGTCGCGCGCCAGGCCGGCGGGTCCGGCACGCCCCACCAGTCCCGCAGGCCGCGCACTTCGGCGACGTAGTCGTGGCGGCGCGCGTCGAGGACGTTCCACGGCGCCGCGTTGAGCACGGCCAGGTGCGCGCCGCACGCCAGCGCGTGCGCGATCGGGCCCTCGAGGTGCCCGTACGGCGCGGTGATCAGCCGCTCGACCTGCTCTTCCAGCGGGACGACGTCGTCGTGGTGCGCGTCGAGCCACGGCTGCAGGGTCGCGCCGGGCAGCCGCCACTCGCCGCGCGTGCCGCGGTTGAACACGACCCGCTCGTGCCGCCCGACGCCGTCGACCGCCCAGTCCAGCGCCCCGCTCATGGCGACGACGTCCGGACCGAGGTCGGGCAGCGCGCCGCGGGTGAAGACCTGCAGGAACTCGTCGCCGCCGGTCTCGAAGTAGACGTTGGGGAACGTCTCCGCCCGCTCGTCGAGGATGCTGTGGGCGTCCACCCGCCGGATCGGGACGAAGAGCTCTTCGCCGGCGAGCAGGCCGAGGTAGCGGTCGAGGTCGCCGTCACGGCGGGCGGCGGCCAGCTGCGCCTCGACGTCGGCGGGCGGCGGCAGGATCACGGGGCGGCTCCCTCCGCTCGGCCGGTCAGCACGACGAGCTTGCCCGCCGTCCGGTTGTGCTCCAAGTCGTCGTGCGCCTGCCGGATCTCGTCCATCGCGTACACCTTGGCCGGGCCGAGGCTCGTTTCGCCGGCGGCGATCCGGTCGAGGTGGCGCTGGAGGACGGAGGCGGGCAGGTCGTCCGCCTCACCACCATAAGCGGTCAACCGCACCCCGGCGGGAAGGTATCCGATCGGATAGAAGTTCGAGATCGTCCACTGGTTGGACAACATGCCGGTGAAGCAGACGGTGCCGTGCACGCGGGTGGCGTTCAGAGTGTCCGGCAGGGTCGGCGTCCCGACGAGTTCGAGGGCCGCGTCGACGCCTTCGGGGACGATCTTCCGGACCTGGGCGGCGACGTCGCCGTCGTCGAGGAGCGGGTGGTCGACGCCGTGGTCGCGCAGGGTTTCGAGGCGTTCTTCCTGGCGGGTGGTCGCGAAAACGGTGGCGCCGAGGTCGTTCGCCAGGGCCGCAGTGGCGAACCCGAGCGCGGACGTCCCGCCGCGGATCAGCAGGGTCTGGCCTTTTCGCAGGTCCAGACCGGTGGTGAGAGAGCCGTACGCGGTCTGCAGCGTCTCGGGGACCTGGCCGAGCACCTCCCACGGCAGCGCGCTTTCGAAGGGGATGACCTGGCTCTTCGGCACGACGGTGTATTCGGCGTAGCCGCCGTCGAAGGTGCGGCCCATCCCGCCCATCATGGTCGCGACTTGCTGTCCGCGTTCGAAACCCTCGCCGGCGTCGACGATCCCGACGGCCTCGATCCCGGGGACGCGCGGGAACGTGACGCCTTCGGCGAACCCGAGCCGCGTGTGCAGCTCGGACCGGTTGAGCCCGAACGCCTTGACGGCGATCCGCACCCAGCCGGGTTTCACGTCGGGCACCGGAAGCTCTTCGAGTTCGAGGTTTTCGACGGGACCGGGTTCCCGGAGTACCACCGCGCGCATCCTGGGTCCTTTCTTCGCATGCGAACAGTTCGCACAACAACTGTCCGCACGAGTAGTATTCCCGGAGTGAGCCTGTCCCCCGACCACGACGCCGCCTGGCGAGGATTCCTGCGCTCGTCGGCGCTGCTGCTGCGGGTGCTGGACGCGGAGTTGCGAGCCGAGCACGGGATGACGCACCGGACGTACGACGCGCTGGTCCAGCTTTCGGAGGCACCGGACCGGCGGCTGCGCATGAAGGAGCTGGCGGAGGCGCTGGTGCACAGCCCGAGCGGGTTGACACGGGTGGTGGACGGCCTCGAGTCCTCGGGGTACGCGCGCCGCGAGGTGGACCCAGCGAACCGACGGGCAACGCTGGTGGTGCTGACGCCCGCGGGCCTCGCGGCGCTGGAGGCGGCGTGGCCCACCCACGTGCGGGGCGTGAAGCGGCACTTCGCGGACCAGGTGAGCCGCGAGCAGGCACGGGTGCTCGCGGAGGTGTTCGGCGCGATCAACGCCGACCTCGACGAAGTCTGACCCCGGCCCGATGGCTCTCTCCGGACCCACCCCAGGGGCCAGGTCGGAGAGCCGCCTACTTCTTCTTGCCCCGCTTGGGCTTCGGGGCCGGCTCGGCCTTGGCCTTCTCCGCGGTCGCCAGCAGCTCCTCGGCGTGCGCGCGGCCCGTCTCCGTGTCGTCCATCCCGGCGAGCATCCGGGCCAGCTCGTTGACCCGCTCGGTCTGGCTCAGGTTCTTCACACCACTGCGCGTCACGCCGCCGCTGTGGCCCTTGTCCACCACCAGGTGCTGGTCCGCGAACGCCGCCACCTGCGGCAGGTGCGTCACCACCAGGACCTGGTGGGTCCGCGCCAACCGGGCCAGCCGCCTGCCGATCTCGACCGCCGCGCGGCCGCCTACCCCGGCGTCGACCTCGTCGAACACCAGCGTCTGGACCGTGTCCGCATGCGCCAGCACCACCTCGATCGCCAGCATCACCCGCGACAGCTCACCGCCCGACGCGGCCTTGTGCACCGGCAGCGGCGGCGCGCCGTCGTGGGCGCGCAGCAGCAGCTCGACGTCGTCGACGCCGTCCGCGCCCGCGTGCACCGCGCGGCCGTCGAGGGTCAGCGCGTGCGTGTCGCCGTGCTCGGCCGGGCGCTGCTCCACCGTCACCTCGATCGCCGCCTGCCCCATCGCCAGCCCGGACAGCTCGCGCGTGATCTCCTCCGCCAGCGCCGCCGCGGCCTCGACGCGCGCCGCGGACACCTCGACCGCGTGCGCGGCCAGCTGCACCGCGAGCTGGTCGCGCCGCAGCGCCAGCTCGGACAGCGCCTCCTCCGACGTGTCCATCGACTCCAGGCGGCGGCGGGCGTCGTCCGCCCAGGCCAGCACGCCGTCGACGTCCGCCGCGTACTTGCGGGTCAGCCGCTTCAGGTCGGCCTGGCGGGCCAGGACCTTCTCCAGCAGCGCCGGGTCGGCGTCCAGCGTCTCGACGTAGTTCCCCAGCTCCGACCCGACGTCGGTCAGCAGCGTCGACGCCTCCTCCAGCCGCGGCGCCAGCTCGCGCAGCACCGCGTCTTCGGACGTCGAAAGCCGCCGCAGCGCCTCGGAAAGCAGGCCCATCGCACTCGGCGCGTCCGGGTCGCCGTCCGGCGAGCCCGACAGCGCGATGTGCGCCTCGGTCGCGGCCGCGCGCAGCTCGTCGGCCGCGGCGAGCCGCTTGATCTGCGCGGTGAGCTCGACGTCCTCGCCCGGCTCCGGCGCGACGGCGTCGATCTCGGTCAGCCCGTGCTTGAGCAGGTCGGCCTGCTGGGCCATCTCCCGCGAGCGCGTCGACCGCTCGGTCAGCTCCGCGATCACCGCCAGCCACTCGGACCGGACCTCGCGGTACGCGGTCAGCGGCTTCGCCACGGCGTCGCCGGCGAACCGGTCGATGACGTCACGCTGCTCGCTCGGGCGCAGCAGCCGCAGCTGGTCGTTCTGCCCGTGTACCGCGATCAGCTGTTCGGACAGCTCCGCGAGCACGCCGACCGGCACCGACCGGCCGCCCAGGTGGGCACGCGAGCGCCCGTCGACCGCGACGGCCCGCAGCGCGATGACGCTGCCGTCCTCGTCGACGTCGGCACCCGACTCGGTGACGATCCGCTCGGCGCCTTCGACCCCGGAGTAGGTGAACCGCCCTTCCACGAACGCCTTCAGCATCCCCGTCCGGACCTTGGACACCTCGGCGCGGCCCCCGGACAGCAGGTGCAGCCCGGTGACGACCATGGTCTTTCCCGCACCCGTCTCACCGGTGACAACGGTGAAGCCCGCGTGCAGTTCCAGCAGGGCGTCCTCGATGACTCCGAGGCCCTGGATGCGCATCTCGGCCAGCACGCCGCCTACGGTAGCGGCCCCCACCGACACTCTGCGCGCGCGGGCACCCGGCGAGTCGCCGATATGTTCGAACGGATCGCCGAGCGGTCCTATTCGCAGGGACGCGCGTGGCGCTCGCGCCAGCTCTTCACCGGCAGCGAGAACTTCTGCACGAGCCGATCGGTGAACGGGCCGTCCCACAGGCGGACCAGCCGGACCGGCGTCTTGCCGCACGTCACCCGCACGCGGGCGCCCGGCGGCAGCTCGATGAGCCGGCCGCCGTCGCAGGTCAGGACGGCTGGCGAGCCGTCGGGGTCGATCCCGACGGTGATCACCGAGTTCCGCGAGACGACGAGGGGCCGCGCGAACATCGCGTGCGCGTTGCTCGGCACGACCAGCAGCGCCTGGACGTCCGGCCAGATGATCGGGCCGCCCGCCGAGAACGCGTACGCCGTCGAACCGGTCGGTGTGGCGCACAGCACACCGTCGCAGCCGAACGCGGACACCGGGCGGCCGTCGACCTCGATCAGCGCGTCCAGGACCCGCTCGCGGGTGCTCTTCTCGACGCTGGCCTCGTTTAGCGCCCACTCGCGGGCGAGCTCTTCGCCGTCGTGGGTGACTGTGACGTCGATGGTCATCCGCGGTTCGACCTGGTAGTCGCCGTCGACCACGCGCTGCACGGTGTCGGCCAGCGCGTCCGAGTCGGCCTCGGCGAGGAAGCCGACGCGGCCGAGGTTGACGCCGAGCACCGGCACCCCGGCCGGGCGCGCCAGCTCGGCCGCGCGCAGCAGGGTGCCGTCGCCGCCGAGGACGAAGACCAGCTCGACCCCTTCGGCGGGGTTGTCGTCCGGGTCCACGACGGTGCAGGTCGCGCCGACGCCGTGCTCGTCGGGGTTGATCAGCGCGCAGACGTCGTGCTCGATCACCCGGATCCGGATGCCGGCCTTGGCGAAGCGCGCGGAAACCTCGCGCGCCGCTTCGCCCGTCGCTTCGCGATCGGGGTGCACCATCAGGAGCACTTCACGTTCGGTGGTCATGCGGGCCCTTCCTCGACGGCGGTTCGGACGAGCCGCTCGGCCTCAGACCTGTCTACCGCGTCCACAGTGGACTCGGCCACGTGTTCTTTCTTCAGCCACACGAAGTACTCGACGTTCCCGGACGGCCCGGGCAGCGGACTGGCCGTGACACCGCGCAGCGCGAGCCCGAGCTTCGCGGCCTCGTCGATGACGGTGAGCACGGATTCGGCGCGCAGTTCCGGGTCGCGGACGACGCCACCGCTGCCGAGCCGGTCCTTGCCCACCTCGAACTGCGGTTTCACCATCGGCACCAGGTCGGCGCCTTCGCGCGCGCAGGCGGCGAGCGCGGGCAGCACGAGCTTGAGGGAGATGAACGAGAGGTCCCCGACGACGACGTCGACCTGGCCGCCGAGGTCGTCGGGAGAGAGGTTGCGAACATTGGTGCGGTCCATGACCACCACACGTTCGTCGGTGCGGATCCGCCAGTCGAGCAGGCCGCGGCCTACGTCGGCGGCGATCACGGTCGCGGCGCCGTTCCTCAGCAGGACGTCGGTGAAGCCGCCGGTGGACGCGCCGGCGTCGAGGCAGCGCTTGCCCTCGACGCTGAGGCCGTCGAACGCTTCCAAGGCACCGAGCAGCTTGTGCGCGCCGCGGGAGGCCCAGCCGGGGTCGTCCTCGTCCTTGACGACGATGGGGGCGTCGGTCTCGACGCCGGTGGCGGGTTTGCTCGCCACCATGCCGCGCACGGTGACCTTGCCGCCGGTGATCAGCGCCGAGGCCTGCTCGCGCGACCGGGCGAGGCCGCGCCGAACCAGTTCCGCGTCGAGGCGCGCCCGCTTGGGCACCGTGGTCAGACCTTGTCGATGCTGGAGAGGGCGACCGTCAGCTCGGTGTGCACGGCGTCGAACCGCTCGACGTGCTCCGCGAGCGGCAGCGCGTCGAGGTCGTCCAGCCCGGCGACGGCTTCGTCGATGCCGGCCCGCGGGTCGGTCGCTTGCGAGAACGAACCGGGCGGCGGGCCCGGGACGGGGTAGGGATGCACGTTACGAACGGTAGCAGTCAGGCCAGCCGGGCCTTCGCGTCCTCGCCGAGTTCGGTGACACCGGTCTCCCAGGCCACGTGGCAGAGCGCGCGGAGGAGGTCCAGGTCGTCGCCGTCGCCCTTCGCCGTCAGGGTGCCGTTTTCGACGGTCACGGTCCAGCCCGGGCGCGGCCCGATCCTCAGGTCGTCGGCCGGGCTGGTCATCGCGGTCAGGTCCTTCGCGAGGTAGGTGCCGCGTTCGGCCGGGCTGGCCTTGATGAGCTGCTCCGGGGTCGCGACGCCGGAGAGGACGACCAGCGAGTCGATGCCCGCGGCGACCGCGCCGGCGATGTCGGTGTCGAGCCGGTCGCCGACGACGAGCGGCTTTTCGGCCCCCGCGGACCGCGCGGCGGTCTCGAACAGCAGCGGCTCCGGCTTCCCGGCGACGAGCGGTTCGACGTCGGTGGCGGTCCGCAGCGCGGCGACCATCGAGCCGTTGCCGGGCAGCAGCCCGCGCTCGCTGGGCAGGGTGGCGTCGACGTTGCAGGCCACCCAGAGCGCGCCGGCGCGGATGGCCAGGCAGGCCTCGGCGAGGGCGGCCCAGGTGTTGTCGGGCGAGTGGCCCTGGACGACGGCCTGAACGCTCCGGGCGTTCTCGCGGACCGCCTTGAGGCCGGCGCCCGTGACTTCGGCGGCGAGCGACTCGGTGCCGACGACGAGGACCTCGGCACCGGCCTCCAGGCGTTCCTTCAGCAGCTGCACGCCGGCTTGGGCGCTGGTGTGCACCTCACCGGCGTCGGCGGGCATGCCGAGGCCGGTGAGGTGGTCGACGACCTCGGCCGGGGCCTTGGACGCGTTGTTCGTGACGAACCGGACGGGCGTGCCGTGCTCGCGCGCGGCCCGCACCGTCTCCGGGGCGCCCGGGATCACCCGGGTGCCGTGGTAGACGGTGCCGTCGAGGTCGAACAGGACCGCGTCGTAGGCCGCGAGCAGGGCGTCACTCATCCGAGTCTTCGGTGTCCTTCTTCTCGTTCTTCTCGTTCTTTTCGTTCGCCAGGTCCGCCGCGCGTTCGGCGGCGTCGGTCTCGTCTTCCGCGTCGGCCTCGGCGGCGTTGAGGAACCACTGGATGGCGTCGTCCGTGCGCCCGGCGGCCACGAGGTTGTCGGCGTAGGCGTAGAAGAGGCGAGCGCTCCACGGGTCGCGCTTGCCGGCCTTGAGGTCGTCACCCTGCAGCGAGACGACGGCGGCGTCGAGCTGCCCGAGGTCCCGCCGCGCCCCGGCCGCGACGATGGCGAGCTCGACCTGGACGGCCTTCGCCAGCTTCGCGGTGTCGGTCTCCTTCGCGAGGTCGAGAGCGCGCTCGGGGCGGCCCAGCGCACGTTCGGCGTCGGCGATGATGGCGATGTGGTCGTCGCTGCGGGTCATCCGCCGGACGGCCCGCAGTTCGGAGAGGGCTTCCGACCAGTTCCCGACGTGGTAGGCGACCAGGCCGAGCGCTTCCCGCACGATCGGCACGCGCGAGGCCTTGGCCTTGGCGTACTTGGCGTGCTCGAGCGCGGCTTCGGGATCGGAGTCGATCAGGCCCCCGGCGGCGACGAGGTGCTTCCCCACGGTCTCGGCCAAGCCCTTGGGCAGGGTCCGCAGCTCGCGGCGGGCGTCCTCGTCGAGGTCGGAGAACTCGATGTCCTCGGGCAGCTCGGGCGCTTCGAGGAGTTCCCGGGCGAGGGCCTCGTCGTCGAGCGGAGCACCGACGCGCGGCTGCGGGTCGCGACGGGGCCGGTCACGACGGGTGTCGTCGCGCTTGTCGTCACGCTTGTAGCCGCCGGTGCGGGGGGCGCGGTCTTCGCGCTTGAAGCCGCCGGTCTGGCCGCCGCGGTCGTCTTTCTTGAAGCCGCCGCGGTCATCGTCGCGGCGCTGGTAGCTACCGCGGGAGTCCGAGCCGCCACGGCCGCGGTCATCGTCGCGCCGCTGGTAGCTGCCTCGGGAGTCCGAGCCGCCACGGCGGTCGTCGGCGCGCCGCTGGTAGCTGCCGCGCGAATCGGAGCCGCCGCGGTCGTCGCGGCGCTGGTAACCACCGCGGGACTCGGAGCCACCACGGCTCCGGTCGTCGTCCCGCTTGAACCCGCCGCGGTTGTCGTCTCGGCGCTGGTAACCGCCACGGGAGTCCGAACCACTACGGCTGCGGTCGTCATCGCGGCGCTGGTAACCGCCACGGGAGTCCGAACCACTACGACGGTCATCGTCGCGGCGCTGGTAACTACCGCGAGAGTCCGAACCGCTGCGACGATCGTCATCCCGGCGCTGGTAACTGCCACGCGAGTCGGAGCCACCACGGCTCCGGTCGTCGTCACGGCGCTGGTAGCTGCCACGCGAATCGGAGCTGCCGCGGCCCCGGTCGTCGTCACGGCGCTGGTAGCTGCCGCGGGAGTCGGAGCCGCCGCGGTCGTCGCGGCCCTGGTAACCGCCGCGCGAGTCCGAACTGCCGCGGCCGCGGTCGTCGTCGCGGCGCTGGTAGCCGCCGCGGGAGTCGGAGCCGGTGCGGGAGCCGCCGCTGCGGTCCTCCCAGCGCGGCTTGCGGTCTCCGTACGAGGATTTGCCCTGGGGGCGGCCGGCACGGTCGTCCTGGCCGCGGCCCGAGTTCTCGTAGCGGCCGCCGGAGCGGGTGGTGTCGCGGTCTCCGGACCGGCCCGGGCCACCCGAATACCGGCTGCCACCCGGCCGGCCGCCGGAGTCGCGGCCACCGTCGCGGAAGCCGCCGCGCCGGTCGTCGCGGTCCTGACCTGCGTATCCTCCGCGCTGATCGCGGTCACGGGGACCGTCGCCGCCGCGGAAGGGCTTGCCGCCGCCGCGGACCCCGCGGTCGTCGCGGCGCGGCCGGCCCTGGTGACCACCGTCGCGGCCGCCGCGGTCCTGCCGCGCGCCGCCCTGATTCTTCCGGGGTGCGTCCGACCGGTCGCGGGAGCCTTCGTCCCGCCGTGCCGGCCGGCCGGACCCATCATCCGCTGAGTCTCGTCGACCGAACTCGGACACCTGGCCTCCTGCCATGAAAAAATCTTGCTCCGAACATACGCGTACGGCCCGCTAGGGCAGCCAACTGGCTATCCTAACGGGCCGTACGGAAGGTAAGTTCGGCGGTGTCCTACTCTCCCACAACCCTTCGGTTGCAGTACCATCGGCGCTGTCAGGCTTAGCTTCCGGGTTCGGAATGGGACCGGGCG
>NZ_FNUJ01000012.1 GCF_900107925.1 Amycolatopsis pretoriensis
CGTGGTCGCCAGGGTGCGGGCGGCGGCCCGGCCGAGGCTCAGTGGTGCCTGGTCGGTGTCCACCGGGTCGGTGACGGTCACAGCGAAAACCACCCCATCATTCGGAAGCCGAGATTGCCCGGGACTGGCAACGAAGAATCAACATAGCAACGGCGTCCACGCGCACAATGACACGATCGGGTCCCACGCGGGAATCACCTGTTCGACACCCGACCATTTCGGACACGGCGTTCGGCCCGATCGTCACCCGCGGTTCGCAAGCGTCACCCGGTCGAGAAGACGCCCTGCTCGTAAGGGGAATCAGTGGTCGCTGCGGGGAGCGGCACGGGCCGTCGGGGCGCCGTCGAACTGGGCCGAACCGGCGACAATCACGCCGTGGGTGAGGCCACTCGGATGAATCGAACAATACCCGGTTGTCCGGCCGGAAATGCGTGGACTAACTTGACCTTCCCGGCGTGAATGCGCCGGCGCGGAAAGGACGTGGATGAACATCTTCGTGGCCGGCGGGCTCTGGGTGGCCGGCGCGGCCCTCGTCGGGGGCGTGATCGCGTACCTGGTCCGCCGGTTCGGCTGGGACGAGGGGCGGCCCGACAACAACGACGCGGCGGGCCAGGTGTTCACCATCGTCGGCGGGCTGCACGCGGTGCTGGTCGCCTTCATCCTGATCTCGCTGTTCGACTCGGTCGGCTCGGCTAGCCAGGACGCGCAGACCGAAGCGGACAGCCTGGTCGCGGCGACGTGGGCGGCCGACGCGCTGCCGGCCGAGACGAAGGACCGCGTGCACCAGCTCGCCGTCGCCTACGCCCGGACCGTCGAGCAGCAGGAGTGGCCGCGGCTGGCCGACGGCGGCGAGATCGCCGCCACGGGCTGGACGCAGCTGGACCAGATGCGCCAGGCCGTCGCGGCCGCCGACGTCGACGGCGACTGGGCGATCGACCGCAAGACCGAGGCGAGCAACCAGCTCTGGTCGGTGTACCAGGCCCGCACGCAGCGGCTGAACAACGCGGGCGGCGGCGGGGTCGGCGCGGTCGTCTGGTTCGCGCTGATCCTCGGCAGCCTGATCACCGCGATCCTGCTGCCCAACCTGTTCGGCGGCACGCGGCTGGCGGCGCACGTCATCATCGTCTCGACGCTGGCCGGCACGATCACCTTGCTGCTCTTCGCGATCTACCAGCTGCAGAACCCGTTCAGCGGGGGCGCGAAGGTGTCGGCGGAGGCGTTCACCAACGCGCTGGACCGGCTGGCTTGACCGGCACGCGGGCCCGCTGGGCGGCGATGCTCGGCGTGGCGGCGGCGGTCTCGGCGGTGCTGGCGGCGACGGGCTGGCTCGCACCGGCGTCGTCCTCGAAGCGGCCGGCGGCCCAGGACCCGGGCACCTGCACGATCCTGCAGGCGGAGAACGAACGCGACGGCGCGCCGACGACGTTGCGGCTGCTGTCCCTGCCCGACGGGACCACGAAACGCCTGACCCAGGCCGGGTACTGGATCAACGCGATGGGGTACTCGGCTTCGCAAGACGTCGTCTACGGCGTCGCGGACGGCACGCGCCGAGGCCGCTACGACCACGGCGCGCACGCGGTGCGGATCGACGCGTCGGGGGCGGTGACGGACCTCGGGGTGGTCGGCCGCGCGGGCGCGCAACGTCCGGTGTGGAGCCAGGTCACCGGCGCGACGGCAGGCGCGATCGCCGGGAACCGCTGGTACGTGAGGCAGGACAGCGATCTGTACACAGTGGACGTCGACCCGGCGTCGGCGGACTACGTGCGGGTGGTCCACCGGACGGCGCTGCGGCCGGTGTCGCTCGCGGTGGGCGTGGACGACTTCGCGTACGACTCGGCGTCCGGCCTGCTGTACGGGGTGTCGACGACTTCGCGCGGCGACAGTTCGGTGGTGACCTTGGACCCGGCGACGGGGAAGGTCGTGGTGGTGCCGGGACTGCGTTTCCCGCGCGGGGGAGCGTACGGGTCGGTGGTGCTGGCACCGGACGCGATCTACGGGACGGCCAACCGGGCCGGGCGCCGGAGCGTGACCTACCGACTGCCCCGGGACGGTTCGGGCCCGGCGGTCGAGGTGTCGACCGGGCCCGCGTTGGTGAGCGGGGACGCCGCGGGGTGCTTCGCCGAGGCTCCGCCGCCGCCACCGCCACCTCCGCCTCCGCCTCCCACGACCAGTTCGGAGTCACCGGCTCCGACCACTACGCCTTCTCCGCCGCCGTCTTCGTCGAGCACGCCGGAGCCGCCACCGCCGTCGCAGCCGCCGCCGGTGGAGCAACCGGCGGCCGTGGTGGCCCCGACGCCCACCCCGACTCCGACCCCGGAGGCCACTCCGGAGCCGAAGGCGGTGGAGCCCCCTCCGGCCCCGCCACCGTCGAAGCGGCGCGTGCAGCCGACGGAGAAACCGCAGCCGGTGGTCGAGGACACGGGAGCGCGGACGCAGGAGAAACGCCGCTGGGGCCTGACGGCCCTGATCCTGGTCCTGGGCACCGGCGCGGCAGTGGGCCACGTCCGCCGGCACCGCTGACCCAGACCCGTCGTGAGTGGCAATTCGGGTTAGAACCCTAATTGCCACTCACGACGAGCCGCGGCAGACCGGCTTCCGGAGGGTGCGTCGCGGAGTTGTGCCGGCGTGGTGCCCGGCGCTCGCGGCCGCCGGGGCCGCCACGCCGCGGCCGGGCTGAGGTGACCACCACACCTTGCCGCGGGACCGTTAACGCCCCGGCCTCCTCGAAGCCGTCCACCGTCCACTTCGGGCACGGAGACTCCTCCTCCGGTGCGGGTCCACGCGCCGGAGGAGGAGAAACGGGATGAAGCGGGTAACGATCGCCCTGGTCGCCGGGGTGCTGGCGCTGCCACTGGCCGCCGGGCCGGCCGAAGCGCACGACCCCGGGCCGCGGGCGAAGGACGACCACCTCCGGACCCACGCCGGGCGGGCCCTGACCGCGGACGTGCTCCGCAACGACCGCGGCACCGCCGTCGTCCGGCACACCGCCGCCGCGCACGGGACCGTCGACCTCGACGCCGCCGGCCACCTCCGCTACACCCCGGCCCCGGGCTTCACCGGCCGGGATTCCTTCACCTACACCGTTTCCGACGCGGTGAAGCTCTACCCGACGAACCTCAAGCCGCTCGCCACGATCGGCGGCGTGGCGATCAAGGGCGGCGCGTACGGCTCCGCGCTCACCCCGGTCCCCGGCGAGCGGGACGAGTTCTACGGCCTCACCGACCGCGGTCCCAACGTCGACGCGCCCGACGGCGGCAAGATCGAACCGCTGCCCGCCTTCACCCCGGCCATCGGGAAGTTCCGGCTCCGCGACGGGAAAGCCGTGCTGGAGCGCGCCATCCCGCTGCGCGCCGCGGACGGCACCCCGTACAACGGCCAGGTCAGCCCGCTCGCCGACACCGGCGAGAAGATCGTCGACCTGAACGGGAACGTCCTGCCGAAGTCCGCGAACGGCTACGACTCCGAAGGCCTCGTCGCGCAGAAGGACGGCACCTTCTGGGTCTCCGACGAGTACGGCCCCTTCATCACCCACTTCGGCCGCGACGGCCGCGCGATCGAGCGGCTCTCACCGTACGACGGCTCGCTGCCGGCCGAACTGAAGTACCGCGTCCCCAACAAGGGCATGGAAGGCCTCGCGCTGACCCCGGACGGCCGGACGCTCGTCGGCGTCATGCAGTCCGCGCTGCAGCAGCCCGACCTGACGAAGAAGCCGGGCAACGTCACCACGCTGCGGATCGTCACCGTCGACCTGCGCACGCGCGCCACCCACGAGTACCTCTACCTGCTCGACGACCCGGACACCACGGGCACCGCGGTCAGCGAGATCACCGCGCTCTCGGCCACGCGCTTCCTCGTCGACGAGCGCGACGGCAAGCCGGAACCGGGCGCGTACAAGAAGCTGTACGAAATCGACCTGACCGGCGCCACCGACGTCGGCCCGCGCGCCGCGGGCTACGACGCCGTCAAGGGCGGCGTCCTGGTCAGCGGCAAGAGCATCGACGCCTACGTCGGCAAGGACACCACCGTCCAGGCGACGAAGGACCTCGCCGCCGCCGGGATCACGCCGGTGAGCAAGAAGCTGTACCTCGACCTCGGCGCCCTGGTCACCGGCCTGGACCCGAGCGGCGGCTTCTTCGGGCACGACAAGGTCGAGGGCGTCGCGACTACCGACGGCGGCCGCACGCTCGTCATCAGCAACGACAACGACTTCGGCATCGACGGCGTCACGAACGCGGCCCCGCCGTACGCGCTGCACCCGAAGACGCTGCCGGACGGCCGCCAGGACGACGGCGAGTACCTCGCGGTCGACACGACCAAGCTCCCCGCGGCGACGAGCACCGCGACGGTCACGATCGACGTGCGGTAGCTAGTACTTGAACTGGTCGACGTTGTCGGCGGTGATGAGCAGCGGATCGCCCAGCAGGACGGTCTTCGACGCGGAGTCGTACTTCACCGCCGGCAACTCCAGGCTCACCTTGTTGACCGGCTGGAGCGGCTTGCCGTCGGCGACCTGCTTCGCCGTCCACGCGGTCAGGTAGCCCAGCGACTCGACGTTCCACAGCACCGACTGCGAGCAGGAACCGTCGAGCAGGTAGGGCTTGATCGCCTGCGGCGTCCCGACGCCGACGGTGAACACCTGCCCGATCTTCTGCTCCTCGCGCACGGCCTTCGCGACGCCGGGTGCCGACGTCGTGCACTCGCCGACCAGGCCGGTGAGCGCCGGGTGGCGGGCCATCAGTTCCTTGGCGAGGTTCGTCGCGTTGTCCTGGTCCTCGCCCGCGTACAGCGTCTCGACGAGCCGGGCCGCCGGGTAGTGCTCGGCCGCGTACTCCTGCTGGACGGAGATCCAGGCGTTGAGGTTCGCCGCGGCCGGTCCACACGAGACGATCCCCCACTCGCCGGTGCCGCCGGTCCGCTTCATCAGCGCTTCGGTGAGCGCGGTGCCGATCCCCTGGGCGCTGGCCTGGTTGACGAACACCTCGCGCTGCGTGCCCGGCGCGTCGGTGTCCGAGGTGAGCACGTGGATGCCCTTGGTGCGGGCTTCGGCGATCACCGGCGCGAGCGCGGCCGGGTCGTTCGGCGCGACGACGATGACGTCGACCTTCTTGGCGATCAGATCGCGCACGATGCTCACCTGGGCATCGGGATCGACGGTCTTCGGGCCGACGGTCGACCACTGCACGCCGAGTTGCTTCGCCGCCTCGAGGCCGCCGGTGTTCATGGCCTGGAAGTACGGGATGCCGTCGACCTTCGGCACGAACGCGATCCGCGTCGGCGCGGGCGCGTCCAGCTGTTCCGAGCAGCCCCCGAGCGCGAGCGCCGCACCCAGCAGCAGCGTCGCGACCAGCCGGAACGTCTTCGTCGGCCCTCGCATCCCCACCCATTCCTCGGGACTTTCGATCGGTCTGCGCACGGTGGAGACCAAGGGGGAAGGTAGGGCCATGTGTAACGGTGGTCAACGGGATGTGCGCAAAGGGTTACGGAAGTGAGTTCTACCTCGTGGGTTTCTGGCGGATATTCGCCGGTCCGGCGGTGTTGGTCACGGTCGGTGACGACGATCGGGCGATCCGTGTCCGTTGTGGCGCGCGAGACACACGCTTCAATACCCCGCAGGGGTATAGTCGCCCGCATGAACGAACAGCACGGCGCTTCGTGGGCGACAGCGATCCAGGCGACCCTGCACTGCCTGACCGGCTGTGCGATCGGTGAGGTGCTCGGCATGGTCCTCGGCACGGCGTTCGGCCTGCACAACGCGACGACCGTCGTCCTGTCGATCGTGCTCGCGTTCGTCTTCGGCTACGGCCTGACCATGTGCGGCGTGCTGAAGTCGGGGCTGCCGGCGGCGGCCGCGTTCAAGGTCGCGCTGGCCGCGGACACCGTCTCGATCGCCGTCATGGAACTGATCGACAACACGGTCGTCGTGGCGATCCCCGGGGCGATGGACGCCGGCCTGGCCAGTTTCCTCTTCTGGCTGGCACTGGTGCTCTCGCTGGCGATCGCGTTCGTCGTCACCGTGCCGGTGAACAAGTGGATGATCGGGCGCGGCCTCGGCCACGCGAAGGTGCACGCGCACCACCAGCACTGACGGGCCGGGGAGGTGGCGGCCTCCCCGGTCGGCGGGTCAGACGCGCGACAGGTCGACGGCCCGGTCGACCTTCGCCCGGTCGAGCACCCGCAAGATGCCTTCCAACAGGTAGTAGTCGGCGTAGGGGAGTGACACCTCGATGCCGTCCTCGGCCGGCCGGTTGCGGGTGCAGCGCGCGACGCTCGCCTCGGCCCGCGCCGACTTCGTCGTCAGGCACGTCTGCGAGATCGCCGAGAGGATCCGCAGCGCGGCGTCGCGGTACTGCGCGCGGTGCGTGATCTCGGCGAGGTCGAGCAGGCCGCAGGCCATGATGACCCCGGCGGAGGCGTCTTTGATGTCGTTCGGTGCCTGGGGGGCGAGGTAGTCCCACACCGGCACGTGGTCCGACGTCAGGTGCGACAGCGCGAAGTCCGCCAGTCGCCGGGCAGTGGTCAGGAACTCCTTGTCACCGGTGCGGCGGTGGATGGTCGTGAACCCGTAGACCCCCCACGCCTGCCCGCGCGACCAGCACGACGCCGGGCTGTAGCCCTGCACGGTGTTCGGCCCGATCGGCGCGCCGGTGACCGGGTCGAAGTCGAAGACGTGCGGGGTCGACCCGTCCGGGCGGACGAAGTTGCGCTGCGCGGTCTTGGCGTGCGCGACGGCGATTTCGAGGTACTGCGGATCTCCGGTCTGCTTGCTCGCGAACGCCAGCAGATCGAGGTTCATCATCGTGTCCATGATGACGCGGCCCGCGTTGTTCGGGTCGTTCAGCGCACCCCAGGCGCGGATGAACTTCCCGGCCGGGTTGTACCGCTTGATCAGCGACGACGCGGCCTGCACCGCGCCCGTCTTCCACTTCTCGTCGCCGGTGAGCCGGTACGCGGTCACCCACGACGGGTAGAAGAGGAAACCGAGGTCGTGCGTACTGGTGTCGTTCTGGCGCGGCGCCAGTTTCTCCGCGGACGCCAGCGCGAGGGTCTTGAATTGTTCGTCACCGCTGTGCAGCCAGGCCAGCCACAACTGGCCAGGCCAGAATCCGCCGACCCAGTCGCCATTCTGCGAATAGGTCCATTTCTCGAACTTCGTGCCGACCGGAAACGCGGTGACGCCGGGCGCCACCGCGCGGAGCTTGGCCACCGCGTAATCGGCCGCTTGGCGGAGCGTCCGGGTGGCCGATGCCTGGTCGGAGGCATCGAGAGGGGCCGCCGAGGCGGCCGTCGAAGTGCTGGCGCTCGCCGCCACCGCGGCGCCGGCCGCGGTGGTCAGCAGGGTTCTCCGGGTAACGCTCACAGGTGCCCGCCATTCCGTGTGGGGAAATGCTCCAGGTTCCCGGAAGTTTTCCACAACGGACTGGCGCTTGTACACCCGGCGGATAGTCGTTCAAGGTTGTGAATTGGTGTTCCGGTGGGCGGGATATTCGCAGTGCGAGAACGCGTCCCGCGCCAGAAAAGGGCGAAGGCCCGGCGGGGGAATGCCGGGCCTTCGCGTCATCGCGGGGTGAGGGCAGTCGACCACGCGACGCTCGGGGCTCGCTCGAGCCGTGGATCAGCAGTGGGGCGCGACCGGGAGGTCGGAGCCCGTCTGCAGGTAGGTGTCCGACACGTAGTGGCCGGCGCCGATCCGGTCCCAGATGGTGCTGGTGCCGAAGGTGCCGGTGACGCTGTCACCCTCGACGTAGCACTCGATGTTGACCCGGGCGTAGTTCGCGGCGAGGCCCTTGATGGCGGCCGAGGTGCTGGCGCTCGCCCGGACGTTCATCGGGTCGCCGGCGGTCTTCACCAGGCCGGTCGGGCCGGAGCCGGTCCACAGGTAGCTGACGTTGACGTTCCCGTTGTCGGACATGCCGAGGCCGTCCCAGAAGACGCCGTCGGCGAGGTCGATGCCGGCCGGGTTGCCGACCTTGTAGCCGAGGTCGTCCTTACCGCCGTTGTAGCCGTTGTGGTAGGCCGCGTACGCCTCGGGCGTGCCCTGCGGGAGGTCCTTGTACTCGTAGCGCACCGAAGCCGGGTTCCAGTAGTCGTCCTTGGTGTTCCACGGGCCGACGTCCCACACCGGGGCGTACTCGCAGCGGCTGTTGTCGGTCTTGCAGACGCGGACGCTGTAGTCGCCGGTGCCCTTGGGGGCCAGGCCCCGCCCGGACGGCAGCGCGACGAAGTGGTCGCGGCTGGTGATGATGTGGCCGTTGGCGGTCTTGCCGCCGATCAGGCCTTCGCGGGTGCCGTAGACCTTGTAGGTCAGCGCGGTGGCCGCGGCGAGCGCGTTGACTTGCGGGGCAGTGTCGGCGCTCAGGGCGAGACCCCGGACGGCCGGGCGGAGGCCGTCGGTGTCGCTGTGCAGGCTGATCCGCGCTTGAACGGAGCTGACGGCGGTCTTGAACGCGGTGCCGGCGGGCGTCCACTCGGTCCAGGCGTTCACGCCGGTGCGGCCGCGCACCTCGACGTCGACGGTGGTGCCCTTGGGGGCGTCGGCGGAGAGCTGTGCGCTGACGCGGTTCGCCGCGGCGCCGAGGGTGTGTTCGGCGGTGACGAAGCTGCCTTCACTGCCGGCGAAGACCTGCGCGGTTCTGTGCCACGCGGCGTCGGCCAGGGTCAGGGTTCCGTTCGCGGCGCTCACGTTGACGTCGTCGTAGTCCACAGTGGACACGTTTTCCTGCCAGGTGGCAGTGGCGGTGGTCGCGGTGGTGGCGGCCTGGGCGGGGGCTCCGGCCAGCGCCGTCACCGCCCCGGCGGCCAGGACCGCCGCGGTCACGCGGCCGGCCTTCATGATCCGGATCATCCCCGGTTCTCCTCTCGCACTCGTTCACTCGAACGTGGCGAAAGGTTGGCCGGGCGGCGTACATGATCCGTACAAGCGGGAGGTGCGTCAGGCCGAAACGATGTGCGGCGACTCCGCCACCGAGCCCGACCCCACGGCCTCCGGCGGCCGAGACGACAGCTCCCGCCAAATCGCCAAAGCCCGCTCCGAATAGTCCCGAGATCGCTCGGGCTGCGAAAGCGCCCGGTGCAACTCACCGAGCAACTGCGAAACCTCGGCCTCCGACCGCCGGTCCCCGTTGCGCCGGTGCACGGACAACGAGTTCACCAGCAGCAGCTGCGCGTGCGCGAAGTCCCCGCTGTGGAGGCACAGCTCGCCGAGGTTCTGGTTGGCGTACCCCACGCAATGGTCGTCACCCAGGTCGGTGAAGATCGCGATCGCCTGGTCGACGTGCTCGCGGGCGGCCGCCAGGTTGCCCTGGTGCTGGAACAGCAGCCCCAGCCTCTTGTACGCGTGGGCTTCGCGGTGGCGGTCGCCGATCGCCGCCGACAGCTCCAGGGCGTCCGTGAACCAGCGCTTCGCCGCCGCGTAGCAGCCTCGCGACATCCAGACCGCGCCCGCGCCCAGTCTCGCCACCGCTTCGCCGTTCGGGTCGCCTTCCTCCGCGAACAGCTTCAGTGCCTCGTGGCAGTGGTCCAGCGCCAAGCCGTCTTCGCCGTCGATGCGCAGGATCGTCGCGAGTCCCGTCAACGCGATCGCCACGCCCTGGGCGTCGCCGATCCGCTCGAACAGTGCCTTCGACTCCGCGAACGCCACCCGCGAACCGGCGTACTCGTCCTGGTAGAGCAAGTACTGCCCGAGGTTGCGCTGCACGATCGCCTCCGCGCGCAGTGAACCCGTCCGGCGGGCCGCCTCCAGCGCGATCGTGTGCGTGCTGTGCCAGTCGTCCTGGTGGCCGCGCAGGTCGAAGTACGGCGTCAACGCCGACGCCAGTTGCCACGCGAGGTCGTCGAAACCGTGCGAAGCGGCCAGCGAAACCGCCGCGACACTCGTGTGCCGCTCCGCCGCGAACCACTCCGCCGCGTCGTCCGGCAGCACGTCCGCCGGCACCTCCGGCCGCGGCAGCTCGTCGTCGCAGTACATGCCGAAGAAGTGCAACGGCATCCGCCGCGCGGCCTCCAAAGCCAGCGCCAAGTACTTGGTCAGTACCCGCCGAAGTGCCGCACGCGTCTTCGCCGCGTCACTCTGCTCAGCCAGCTCCACGGCGTACACGCGCAGCAAGTCGTGCAGCCGGTACCGCGGCTGCCCGGCCGAATCCGAGCCGACGAGCTCGACGAGGTGGCCGTCGACCAGCACGTCCAGAACGTCGTCGGCCTCCCGGCGGCCCAGCACCGCCGCGACCGCCCACGCCGGGAACTGGACCGGCCCCAGCAGGCCCAGCCCGCGGAACGCCGTCGCCGCCGACATCGGCAGCAGGTCGTACGACAGTGTCACGCTCGCGCGGACGGCCAGGTCGCCGACGCGCAGCTCGTCGAGCCGCCGGTGCTCGTCGCGCAGGCGGTCGGCCAGCAGCCGCAGCGTCCAGCCCGGCCGGTGCGTCAGCTTGGCGCCGGCCACCCGGATCGCCAGCGGCAGGTGCCCGCACTGGCGCAGGATCGCCGCCGCGCTCTCGGGTTCGGCGGCCACGCGCTCGGCGCCGACGATGCCCTCCAGCAGCCGGGCACCCTCGTCCTCGGGCAGCAGGTCGACGTCGACCGGCTTCGCCCCGGCGAGCCCGGGCAGCCGGATCCGGCTGGTCACCAGCACCGCGCACGCCCCGGCGCCCGGCAGCAGCGGACGCACCTGGGCGGCGCTGCCGGCGTCGTCGAGCACGATGCACATCCGCCGCCCGGCCAGCCGCGACCGCAGCAGCGCCGAGCGTTCCGCCGGTTCGCGCGGCAGGCCCGCGTCCGGGATGCCCAGCGCGCGCAGCAGTTCGGCGAGCACGCCCATCGGCGCCCGCGGCGACGACGACGTGCCGGCCAGGTCGACGTGCAGCTGCCCGTCGGGGAAGTCGTCGCGGACCGCGTGCGCGACCCGGACCGCGACCGCCGACTTCCCGACGCCGGGGGCGCCGGAGAGCACGACGACGGCGGGCGTGCCCGAGTCCGCGCGCTCGCGCAGCAGGCCGACGACCTCGCGGAGCACGTCGTCGCGGCCGGTGAAGTCGGGCAGGTCCAGCGGCAGCTGGCAGACCGGGACGAACTCCGCCGCGCGCACGGCGGGTGCGGTTTCGGAGACCAGGGTCGCGCGCAGTTCGCGCAGCCGCGCGCCGGGTTCGGCGGCGAGCTCGTCGCGCAGGACGCGCTCGGCGGATTCGTAGGCCTCGACGGCGTCCGCGGTCCGCCCGGCCGCGCGCAACGCGACGATCAGTTGCGCCCACAGTTCTTCGCGCAGCGGGTGTTCGGTGACCAGTCCGCGCAGCTCGGCGACGGCCTCGCCGCTGCGGCCGAGGTCGATCCGCGCGCGCAGGCGTTGTTCCTGGACGGACAGGCGGAGTTCGGTGAGCCGGGCGACGGTCGCGCCCCAGCTGTGGTCGTGCGGCAGTCCTTCGAGGACTTCGCCGCGCCACAGCGCGTCGGCCCGGTCGAGGAATCCGAGAGCGCTCTCGGTGTCGGCGCGGTCGAGCGCTTCCCGGGCTTCGCCCGCCAAGGCCGTGAAGGCGAGGTGGTCCAGTTCCTCCGGCGACGCGGTCAGCAGGTAGCCGGAGGCCCGGCTGCTGATCCGTTCGCCCAGGTCGGGGTCGATCTCGGCGAACCGTCTTCGCAGGGAGTGGACGTACGTGCGGATGTTCGCCGCGGCCGACCGCGGCGCCGATTCCGGCCACAGCACCTCGACCAGCACGTCGGCGGACACGACGACGTTCGGCTGCAGCGCCAGCGCGGCCAGCAGCAGCCGGGGCTTCGGCCCGCCGAGCGGGATCACCCGCCCGGAAGCGGTGACCTCCAGCGGTCCGAGGACGCGGATGGTAAACGAGGTGGCCTCAACCTGCCCGATGAGTTCCCCCATAACCGGATGCTATGGCCCGATCGCCGGCCGGGCTAGATCCATTCGGAGTGTCTGCGCACGCCGCGGGCGCTTTGTACGAGTCGTGTACGAGCCCCGGTCACGCTCCCGCCATGAAGCGTTCGAACCTCCGGCGTTTGGCCGGCTCAGTGGTCGTGCTCGCGACGGTCGGCGCGCTCGCGGTGGGCGGCGCGCTCGAAGCGTCGGCGGCCGCGACCGGCACCGTCAAGACCGCGGGCGACCCCCTCAACGTCCGCCGGGCGCCCACCGCGAGCGCCACGGCCGTCAAGACCGTCGCCAATGGCGCGTCAGTGACCATCGACTGTCAGATCAGTGGTTCTTCAGTGACCGGGACCTACGGCACGAGCACGTTGTGGGACTACGTGCCGGCACTCGGCGGGTACATCTCGGACACCTACGTCTACACCGGTTCCGACCTGCGGATCGCGCCCGACTGCGGGGTCGGCTCGGGTAGCGGTCAGTGCGCCGGCAGTTGCGCGGGGGAGGGGCAGTACCGCTCGTCCGACTCGCACTTCCTGGTCTACGACACGAACGCGGACGGCTATTCGGCCGTCGTCGCGTACTGGCTCAAGGGCGGCGCCGGGCCGTTCTACGTCTGGAACTCCGGTGGCGAGGGCACGAAGGTCGACAAGGCCGTGAGCGTCCCGCACGGCGGCTGGGTCTTCTACAAGGTCTGCGTCGCCAACTACACGACGGGCAAGCCCGACCTCAAGTCCTGCAGCGACGGGCTCACCGACTTCGCGGCCTGACCGCGTCTCCCCTCCCCGAAAGGCTTTCCGACATGGTTGACCTCACCCGGCGCAAGGTGCTGCTCGGCGGGCTCGCCGCGGTCACCGCCACCGCGGCGTCGGCCGCGCTGCCGTCCTGGGCGAACGCCCGCACCGCCGCGGCCGCCCCCACGATCCACGACCCCTTCCAGCTCGGCGTCGCCTCCGGCGATCCGCTCCCCGACAGCGTGGTGCTGTGGACGAGACTCGCCCCGGCGCCGCTCAACCCGGACGGCTTCGGCGGCATGCCGGACGCCACGTACGCGGTCGACTGGGAGATCGCGAACGACGAGGCGTTCACCTCGATCGTGCAGAGTGGCCAGGCGAGCGCGGTCCGCGCGGCCGCGCACAGTGTCCACATCGAACCCGCGGGCTTGCAGCCCGCGCGGGAGTACTTCTACCGCTTCAAGACCGGCGGCTACATCTCGCCGGTCGGCCGGACGCGCACCGCGCCCGCCGCCGGGGCCGCGGTCAACCAGCTCAAGTACTGCTTCAGTTCCTGCCAGCACTGGGAGGAGGGCTACTACCACGCGTACAAGGGCATCGTGGCCGACGACCCGGACCTGGTGCTGTTCCTCGGCGACTACATCTACGAGAAGAAGTCGGGCCGTGCCGCCGCGGAACGCAACCCGCGCAGCCTCGCGTTCACCGAGGACGTGACGACGCTCGCGCAGTACCGCGCCCGCCACGCCCAGCACAAGACCGACGCCGACCTGCAGGCCGCGCACGCGATCGCGCCGTGGATCGTGGTGTTCGACGACCACGAAGTGATGAACAACTGGAACGGCACCACTTCGCCGGCCACGGCCGCGCGCAAGGCGGCCGGGTTCCAGGCCTTCTACGAGAACACCCCGATCCGCTCGACGGCCAAGCCGAACGGCTCGTCGATCCAGCTGTACCGCCAGTTCGTCTGGGGCAACCTGGCCCGCTTCCACATGCTCGACACGCGCCAGTACCGCAGCGCCCAGGTCGCCGACCCGTCCGGTTCGGCCGGTCCCGCCTGCACGGACATGCGCAGCACCTCGCGCAGCATCCTCGGCAGCACCGAAGAAGCCTGGCTGCTCAAGCAGTTCGAATCGCACCCGACGACGTGGGACTTCCTCGGCCAGCAGGTCTTCTTCGCCACGCGGGACGGCGACGGCAACAAGGCCACCTGCGAAAGCCCTGACTCCTGGCAGGGCTACGAGGCTTCCCGGAACCGGATCCAGCAGGGCTGGGTCGACCGCAAGGTCGCCAACCCGGTCGTGCTCACCGGCGACGTCCACCGGCACTGGGCGGCCGACCTGCGGCTGGACTACTTCGACCACAGCGACCCCGTCATCGGCTCCGAGCTGGTCACGACGTCGGTGACGAGCAACAGCGACACCGCGACCGCGCCGAGCTCGACCTGGTACGCGAACAACCCGCACGTCAAGTACTGCAAGGGCGAGCGCGGCTACGTCCGCGTCACGACGACGCCGGCGCAGACGCGGGCGGACTTCATGACGACGTCGGACACCAGCGTCTACGACCCGGCGTCGGTGGTGATCAAGAACGACCGCAGCTACGTAGTGCAAGCGGGCAAGCCCGGACTCCAGCAGGTCTGAGGCGGGGACGCTACGCTGCGTGACGTGACCGAAGAACTGGGCCTGCGGGAGCGCAAGAAGCTCCGCACACGGGCGGCGATCTCGGCGGCGGCGATCGGGCTCTTCCTCGAGCGCGGGTTCGACGCCGTCGGGGTCGCCGAGGTGGCGCGGGTGGCCGAGGTGTCCAAGCGGACCCTCTTCGCCTACTTCCCGTCCAAGGAGGACCTGGTGCTGCACCGGTTCGCCGACCACGAGACCGACGCGGCGGACGTCGTCCGCGCGCGCCGGCCGGGGCAGGGCGCGCTGTCGGCCCTGCGGGAGGCGTTCCTGCGAGGGCTCGAAGAGCGTTCGCCGGTCACGGGCCTCTGCGACGAGCCCGCGGTGCTCGCGGTGTTCCGGCTGGTCACCGGCACGCCGGCGCTGGTGGCGCGGCTGGCGGCGTTCACCTCCGCGGGGGAGGCGGCGCTGGCCGCCGCGCTCGCCGGCGCCGACGTCCCGCCGCTCGATTCCACGCTCGCCGCGGCGCAGATCGCGGCGGTCCGCCGGACCCTCGCGACGGCCAACATGGACGCGGTCGCCGCCGGGGTCCCCGCGGCCCGGCGGCACCCGGAGGCCGTCGAGGCGGCCGAACGGGCGTTCCACCTGCTGACGTCCGGGCTAGGGTTCGCCTGAGCCGCCCGGATCATGCCGGATTCATGGTCCGGACCATGACGAATGCACGGTATCGGCGGGCCCGGCGAAGGTAGACTGCGGGAATCCTGAAAGGACGCCGGCGCCGGCCCGGTGTCCCCGCCGCGGCGGTACCGCGGTTTCCGGCCTCACGAACACCGGGGGGACCCGCGTCCGACTGGGGGTGGCGCGGGTCTCTCCGGACCGCAAGAGGAATGGTGCTCCGCCGCTTTCCCGGCGATCTTGACACCCCGCTCGCGGCGCTCGTAGGCTGAGTGCTCCGCCGTCATGCCGAGCTTTTTCGCATCCATGACAAGGCGGTTCCCCGTGAAAAGATTCCTGCTGATTTCGTGCGCGGTGGCGGGACTGGTGGTGGCCGGTGCCGGCGTCACCACCGCCGCGCCCGGCGGCGTTTACGACGTCAAGGACTACGGCGCCAAGGGAAACGGGTCGACGAACGATTCCGGTGCCATCGACAAGGCGATCACGGCCGCGAACACCGCGGGCGGCGGCACGGTCCGGTTCACCTCCGGCACCTACAAGTCGGCCAACACCGTGCACCTGAAGAGCAACGTGACGATCCAGCTCGACGCCGGCGCGACGATCACCGGGTCGAGCGCGGACAGTTACGACAAGCCCGAGTCCAACCCGAACGACGACTACCAGGACTACGGCCACAGCCACTTCCACAACGCCATGTTCTTCGGCGACAAGCTGACGAACATCGGGTTCACCGGCGCCGGCACGATCGACGGCGGCGGCAACCTCATCACCGGCAACCCGAAGTCCGGCGAGGCCGACAAGATCCTGTCGCTCACCCGCTGTGACGGGCTCACACTGTCCGGGATCAAACTGCGTCGCGGCGGGCACTTCGCGGCGCTGATCAACGGCTGCACGAACGTCGTCTCCGACCACCTGACGATCGACACGGCGAGCGACCGCGACGGCTGGAACATCATCAGCACGACGAACGTCACGATCACCAACGCGACCATCGCGGCGAACGACGACGCCCTCGTGTTCAAGAGCGATTACGCGCTCGGCGCGAAACTGCCGAACGGCAACGTGACGGTGAACAACGCGAAACTTTCGGCCGTGTGCTGCAACGCGCTGATGTTCGGGTCCGAGACGTGCGGTGACTTCACCGGCTACCAGTTCTCGGACATCACGATCACCGGCGCGCACAAATCGGGTCTCGGCATCGTTTCGATGGACGGCGCGAAGATTTCCGACGTGCACTACCGCAACATCACGATGTCCGGCACGTATTCGCCGATCATGATGAAGATCGGCACGCGCAAGCGGTGCGGGAACAAGCCCGGCGTCGGCTCGATCAGCGGCATCACCTTCGACAATGTCACCGGCACGCACACGGGCACGAACTTCAGCCCGACGATCTGGGGCGCGGACAGTGGTCACCGCGTCTCCGACGTGACGTTCACCGGCGTCCACCTGACCGTCCCGGGCGGCAACGGCACGGCGGGCACGGGAGTGCCGAGCAACGACGCGACCGACTACAACCCGAAGTCGATCGGGACGCGGCCGTCGTACGGCTGGTACCTGCACTACGCGGCCGGCGTCAGGTTCGTGGACAGCTCGGTCGGGTTCGGCAAGGACGACGGCCGCCCGGCGAGCATCGTGAACAACAGTTCCGACGTGACGTTCGACCACTTCACGGCGGAGAAGGGGAGCAAGAGCCCGTTCGACGTCGGTTTCCAGACAGTGGCGGGTTACTGCGTCAAGGACTCGGCGACCACGTCGGGTTCGGCCCTTCGGGTGAACACCTCGGGGTCCAGTTCGAACTGCTGACACGAAGGGGCCCCGGCTCGTGAGCCGGGGCCCCTCCTGCGGCGCGCCTGCGTGGTCAGTGCGAGTACTGCTCGTTCATGATCAGGAACGCGCCCAGGCCGTGGAAGTCGTTCGTCTTGCGAGCCCGGGCGTAGTAGTAGGACAGGTCGCCGACGTTGGTGCCTTCGCAGATGTCGGTGATGTTCGTCAGCCCGTCCGAGCCGACGGACACCTTCTTCAGCACGCCGGCGTACCCCCTGTCCGCCACCGCCTGGTACGACGCCGGCAGGTAGCCGCGCTGGACGCCGCGGGCCATCGTGAACGTGTACATCGACGACGCCGAGGTTTCCAGCCAGTTCTTCGAGTCGCCACCGCGGTCGACGACCTGGTACCAGCGGCCGGTCGACGCGTCCTGGTAACGCTGGTAGCCCGCGGCCAGGAACTGGACGATCTCGATGAGCGCGGGCCGCCGCGGGTGGTTCGCCGGGAGCACCTCGAGGATGTCGATCGCCGCCATCCCGAACCAGCCGATCGCGCGCGCCCAGTGGTACTTCGAGTGGTGGCCGGCACCCGACGCCCACGACTCGGAGCCGTCCTCGTCGTAGGCGTGGTACAGCAGGCCCTTCGCCGGCTCGCGCAGGTGGCCGAAGTAGACGACGAGGTTCTTCGCCGACTCCTCGAAGCAGTAGCCGCCGTCGCCGAACGCCGCACCGTACAGCGCGAGGAACGGCTGGGCCATGTAGACGCCGTCGCCCCACAGCTGGCCGACCTTGCTGGTGGCGTGGAACATGCCGCCGTCGGACGTGCGCGGGTAGGCCGGGAAACGTTTGCGCAACTGGTCGGCCGCCGTCTTGTACTTCTTGCGGCCGGTTTCGGCGAACAGCAGCGGCAGCATCTGGCACGAGCGCATCGAGTCGAGGTTGGTGAAGCTGTTCGAGATCCCGCTGTCGGTGATGAAGCGGTCGTACCACGCCACGATGTAGTCGAGGTACTTCTTCTCGCCGGTGCGCTTGTAGAAGAGGTACTGGCCGTAGAGGTACAACCCGAGGGTGTAGCCCCAGCCGCCGATCTTGTCCGGCGTGTAGCGCTTCATCGTCGAATCGATGACGGCGCGGGACCAGTCCGGCGGCGGTGCCGCCCCGCCGATGGGGGGAAGCCGGTCCGCCGCCCGCGCGACGGGTCCCGCCGCGGCGAGGGCGCCCAGCGCGCCCAGGGTGCCGGCCAGGACCGCGCGCCGGGTCGGGCGAAGGGGGTGCTCGGACATTCGACGTCCTTTCGTGCACGGGCCCCGGTGGAACGGGCAACCCGTGAGGGGCACCCCGTGGCGGTGAAGCCGTGGAGGTGCCCCTCACGGGAAAAGGTGGCCGGGATGCCGATCCGCCGTCCGTCGGCATCCCGACCAGCTCTGGGGGCGCGGCGTGCTGCCCTGGTCGCCGGAGCGGTGGGGGAGAGCGAAAGCGCTCTCCGGGAAATATCTACTCGCCTCCGGGACGCGGAGTCAAGAGAGATCAGATCTCTCGTGTCATATATCAGATATTTAACCCGATCGGCCGTAGTCACGGTGTACCGGCCGCTGGGACGTCGCCAAAAGGTCGGATCTCAGTCTTGACCGCCCGTCGAAAACAGGAGTACACCACCGGGTGGACCAGACCACTGGGAGGTCGTTCATGTCAGCCAAGTTCCTGCGCCGGCTCCTCGCCGCGTGCGCTTCGATGCTGGTGGTGGCCGGGCTCGTCGCGGCACCCGCGTCGGCCGACCTGCAGAAGCCGTCCCAGCAGTGGCTGCGCGACAGCCAGGCGGGCCTCTTCCTGCACTGGGGCATGCGCACGTCACCCGGCTACACCAGTTGCAGCGCCTGGGAAAAGGCGATCACCGACGGCGGGTGGAGTCCCGGCTACTGGGTCACCGAAGCCAAGAAACTGCACGCCTCCTACCTCGTGCTGGCGTCGTTCCACAGCCGGCTCGGCTACTCGCGGGCGTGGCCGTCGAAGATCCCGGGCAGCTGCACCACCAAGCGGGACTTCCTCGGCGAGCTGATCGCGGCGGCGAAACCCCAGGGGCTCAAGGTCATCCTGTACATGACCAACGACGCCCAGTGGCACGACGAGGGCGGCCACGAGTGGCTCGACTCGGCCGGCTACTCGAAGTACAAGGGCAAGACCGTGAACCTCGACAGCCAGGACGGTTTCGGTCAGTTCAGTTATGACAACTTCTTCGAGGTCATGAAGAACTACCCGGACCTCGGCGGGTTCTGGATCGACAACGACAACGCCTACTGGGAGTCGCACGACTTGTACCGGCAGATCTACCAGCAGCGACCGGACTACCTGCTGAGCAACAACAACGAAGACACGCCGATCATGGACACGATCAGCAACGAGCAGAAGACCGGCATGACCCCGGCGTACGACTACCCGCAGGCGACGTACACGGCGATGCCGCGGCTCACCGAGGCGTGCTTCAAGCTGCCCGACACCGGTTCGTGGTGGTACGGCGGCTCCAACTCGGCGGTGAACAAGGCGTTGAACATCGGACGTCTGGTGACGAACTCGGGGTCGTCGATCAAGTCCCTGATGGCCGAGACGGCGATGGTGAACGGGAAGTTCCCGTCGAACCAGGAGGCGTTCAACAACTTCGCGGCCGGCTACCTCGACGGGATCTGGGAGTCGCTCGGCGGAACCGAAGGCGCCGGATACATGTACGGCGGCATGCAACCCGGCTTCTGGAACGACGGCGCGCACGGCGTCATCACCATCAAGGGCGCGACGCAGTACGTGCACGTCCTGACCAAGCCGTCGGGCAGCACGCTGAAGATCCGCGACAACGGTTACCGCGTCTCGAAGGTGACGAACCTGCGCACCGGCGCCGCGATCTCCTTCGGTCAGGGCGGGGGCAGCCTGACGTTGACGGGACTGTCCGGATGGGACACCTACGACACGGTCTTCAAGGTCGAGACGGCCGGCCGCACCGGCACGTACGACCCGAAGACCGTCACGCTCAAGGCGAGTGCGTCGGCAAGTGGACACAGTGGACAGTCCGCGAGCGACGGCGACTACCTGACGTACTTCGACAACAACAAGACCCTGCCGGTCAACTTGGACTACGACCTCGGATCGGCGAAGAAGATCCAGTACCTGGGCCTCAACCAGCGCGAAGACTCGGTCAGTTACGCCCGGTCCGACACTGAACAGTCGGCGCGGATCAAGGCGTACAAGGTCTACGTGTCGGACGACGGCAAGAACTGGGGCAGCGCGGTGAAGTCCGGAACGCTCCCGAGCCACCGCGGCGTCCAGTTCGTCGACCTGACCGCGGTGACGGCGCGGTACGTCCGCCTGCAGGTGACGAGCACGTACGCGGCGTCGAGCGACAGCACGCGCTACAAGCGCCTGCGGATCGACGAGACGTGGGTGGGTTCGGACTACGCGACCGCGGCGGGCTGAGCCAGCAGGTCCAGGGTCAGCGCGGCGGTCCAGCCGAACGACCGGGCCCCGTGCCCGGCGCCGGTCAGCGGGTCGACGTACTCGGCGAAGTCCGTCCGCAGCGCGGTTTCGACGAGGTCGGCCCGCAGGTGTTCGGCCAGGGTGTGCTCGCCGTGGTGCAGCAGGCCCTGGCGGACCAGCCAGCCGACGTTCGCCCACGACGGGCCGCGCCAGTAGCGGCCCGGGTCGAACGCCGGCGCGGTCAGGTCGTGGCTCGGGACGCCGTGGACGTGCCCGAGCCGGAACCGCGGGCCGGTGGCCGTCGCCAGCAGCGCCGGGGCGACGGCCAGGTCCGGCAGCAGCAGCGGCAGCAGGCCCGCACACGTGTACTCCGGCACCCGCCTGCCGGTGCGGACGTCGCGGGCGAAGAAGAAGCCGTCGTCCCACAGCGTTTCCTGCATCGCCTTCGCGACGCGGGCGGCGGATTCGCGGTGCGTGGCGGCGGCCGCGGGCAGGCCCAGCTCGTCGGCGATGCCGGCCAGCGCCAGCTCGGCGTCGGCCAGCAGCGCGTTGAACCCCGGGTCCTCGACGACGAACTCGCCGAAGCCGGTGTAACCGCGGTCGCGGTAGTCGGACGCGAGCCGGACGTACCGGCCGTAGTCGTCGTCGCTCGGCCGGTCGGCGGCGGCGCCGTGGTCGAGGTCGCGGCGGACGAACCCGGTCGACGGCGTGACGCGCGCGAGCGGGCCGTCCCAGGCCGGGCTGTTGTCCATCCCGGATTCCCACGGGTGCACGATCGCCACCAGCCCGCGCCCGCCGGCGTCCCGGTGCGTCCGCAGGTACTCGTGCCAGGCCCGCAGCTTCGGGTACAGCGTGGCGAGGAAGGTGCGGTCGGGTTCGGTCCGGTGCACCGCCAGCACGGCCCGCGCGTGCACCGGCGGCTGGACGAGCCCCGACGTGCGCCCGGCCCGCCAGAACGACGGGCCGGGGAAGTACGCGTCGGCGGGGGTGCCGGGGTCGAAGAGGATGTGCGGGACGCGGCCGTCGCGCCACTGCGCGGAGAACAAAGTCAGCAGTTCGCGCCGGGCCCGCGCGGGTGCGCGGTGGCGCAGGCCGATCGCGATGAACGCCGAGTCCCAGCTCCACTGGTGCGGGTAGAGCGAGCGCGACGGCACGGTCGACGAGCCGAGCCAGTTGCCGTCGAGGACTGCGGTGGCTCGTGTTACGTCCATATGTCCAATCTATCTCCGACTTGTGTATTGTCAATGGACAAAAGTGGCGGGAGGACTGGGATGCCGGCGAGCGCGGGGGAGTTGCTGCAACTGGTCCGGAACGGTCGGGCAACAACCCGGAAAGCGCTCCTGACCAGCACGGGGTTGTCGCGCACGACGCTCACCGCCCGGCTGGACCGGCTCCTCGGCGCGGGATTGTTGACGGAAGGTGGCCACGAGGACTCGACGGGCGGTCGGCCGGCTCGGCAGTTGCGGTTCGACGACCGGCACGCGGTGGTTCTGGTCGCGAGCATCGACACGATGCACGCAGAGGCGGCGGTGACGGATCTGGCCGGCCGGCGGTTGGCCCATCGCGCGGGTGAGCTGCGCGTCGCCGATGGGCCGGAGGTGGTGCTCGGGCGGATCGCGGAGTGGTTCGAAGCGATGCTGCCCGAGGCCGGACGACCGGTTTGCGGCATCGGCATTTCCGTCCCCGGCCCGGTCGAACCCGGCCGTGCCTACGTCACCCAGCCGCCGATCATGCCCGGCTGGGACGCCTTCCCCATCGACACCCACCTCGGCCCGCGCTTCAACGCCCCGGTACTGGTCGACAACGACGCCAACCTCATGGCCCTCGGCGAACACCGCGCCCGCTACCCGGACTCCAAAGCCCTGGTGGTCGTCAAAGCCTCCACCGGCATCGGCGCGGGCCTGGTGATCGGCGGCGACGTCTACCGCGGCAGCGACGGCGGCGCCGGCGACATCGGGCACGTCCGCCTGCCGGACCACCCGGACGCGCGCTGCCTGTGCGGCTCGACCGGCTGCCTGGCCGCGGTCGCCGGCGGGGGTGCGCTCGCCGCGAAACTGACCGGAATGGGCCTGCCCACGACGTCCGGGTCCGGCGTTCGCCGGCGGACCGACGCCGGCGAACCCGCCGCGGTCCGCCTGGCCGAAGAAGCCGGCCGGCAGGTGGGCGAAGTGCTGGCGACACTGGTCTGCGTGGTCAACCCGGGCGTACTGGTGGTCGCCGGGGACCTGGCCGAACCGCATTTCGTCGCCGGGGTGCGGGAGGTGCTCTACCGGCGGGCGCTGCCGCGGTCGACGCGGAACCTGCGCGTCGAGATCGGGGGACGCGGTCAGGCGATCGACGGCGCCGTGGCGATGGTCGTGGAGGCGGAGTTCTCCGCGGCGGCCGTGGACAAGCGCCTCTGACGGCCGAACTACCGCCACCCCCGGACTGTCCGGTGTGGACGGAGCACCCTACTTTGGTAGGTGGCAGGACCCCCGGCCGCGTGTTCCGCGGTACGAACACAAACCGGACCAACTTCGCATACAAACTCATTCCTCGCGTTTTTCGTGCGACAAATCGGATTTCCGTACCACGCGTCAATACGTGTGAATTCGCGACCAGATAACGGTTCCGCAAGCACTTCCCCACGAGCGGAACACCGATCTAGTCTCGTCCGGTGTTCCAGGCCCATTTCCTGGGGGCCGCTTTCGAAGAGGGAGATTTCTGTGCGAAGAAGCTCCACCCTGCTCCTTTCGCTCGCGGTGGTGGGTGGCCTGACCGGCGCCCTGCCGGCGACGGCGTCCGCGCAGGGGCGTCAGGACATTCCGCAGTCGCACCCGTTGTGGGCGAACGCGCAGGCGAAGGTCGCCGACACGGCGCCCGCGTCCAAGCTGAGTTTCCGGGTCTACCTGAACCAGCGCGACAACGCCGGTGCCGAAGCGCTGGCCCAGGCCGTGTCCGATCCGGACAGCAAGACCTACCGCCAGTACCTCAGCCCCGACCAGGTGCGTGACCGCTTCGCCGCCAGCGACGCGACCGTGAACGCCGTCAAGGCGTGGCTGACCGGCAGCGGGTTCAGCATCGGCGACGTCCCGTCGAACCGCGCCTACGTCGAGGCCACCGGCACCGCCGACCAGACGCAGAAGGCGTTCGACGTCAAGCTGGCCAAGTACAAGGTCAAGGGCCAGACCCTCCGCGCCACCGACAAGAACCTGTCGGTGCCCGCGAACCTGGCCAACGACGTCCTCGGCGTCGTCGGTGTCGACCAGGCGACCAACCTGTTCAAGCCCGACCACGCGACCGGCTCCGCGACGCCGGCCGACGTCCCGCCCGGCCCCGGTTTCCGCAACGCGCGGCCGTGCAGTGCCTACTACGGCGAGAAGATCGACACCACCGATCCCGCCTACAACGGCAAGCACCTGCCCTACGCCCCCTGCGGCTACACCCCGGCGCAGCTGCGGTCGGCCTACGGCGTCGACAAGGTCGGCGCGGACGGCAAGGGCACCACGATCGCCATCGTGGACGCGTTCGCCTCGCCGACGATCTACTCCGACGCGAGCACCTACGCGAAGAAGAACGACCCGCAGCACCCGCTGAAGCAGAGCCAGTTCAAGCAGCACGTGTTCCCGGCGAACCCGGTTCTCGAGCCGCCGGACCAGTGCGACGCGGCGGGCTGGTACGGCGAGGAGACCCTCGACGTCGAGGCCGCCCACGGTCTCGCGCCGGGCGCCGACATCCTGTACGTCGGCGGCGAGTCCTGCGAGGACAACGCTCTCGACGTGGCGCTGAACTACGTGATCGCCGGCCACAAGGCCGACATCGTGTCGAACTCCTACGGCGACACCGGCGAAGACATCCCGGCCGACGAGGTCAAGGTCTTCAACCAGATCTCGCTGCAGGCGGTGCTCGAGGGCATCGGCGTCTACTTCTCCTCGGGCGACAACGGTGACGAGGTCGCGCGCCTCGGCACGCCGTCGCCGGACTTCTCCGCCTCGGCGCCGTGGATCACCGCGGTCGGCGGCACGTCCATCGCGATCGGCAAGGACGGCAAGCGGATCTTCGAGACCGGCTGGGAGACCAGCAAGTCGACGCTGACCAACGGCGTCTACGGCCCGGCGGCCTACACCAGCGGTTCCGGTGGCGGCACGAGCCGGCTGTTCGCGCAGCCCTTCTACCAGAAGGGTGTCGTGCCGGACGCGCTGGCGAAGAAGAACCAGACCGGCAACAACAAGGGCCGGGTCGTCCCCGACATCTCCGCGGTCGGTGACCCCAACACCGGCTTCCTGGTCGGCCAGACGCAGACCTTCCCGGACGGCGCCTACTACGACCAGTACCGGATCGGCGGCACGAGCCTCGCGTCGCCGGTGTTCGCCGGCATCATGGCGGTGGCCGACAGCTTCGACCACTTCCACCACGGCTTCATCAACCCCGTGATCTACAAGCTGACCTCCCGGACCCCGGCGATCAGCGACGTGAAGCACGTGGACGCCGCGGTGGAGCGGGTCGACTACGCGAACTCGGTCGACGCTTCGGACGGTCTGCTCACCTCGGTGCGCACCCTCGACTACCAGGGCCTGACCATCCACACCACCCCCGGTTACGACGACGTGACGGGTCTCGGCACGCCCAACGGGCTGCTGTTCCTGCTGCTCGTCTAGGCCAAGTCCGTGAAGGGCACCCCCAGAGCCTTGGGGGTGCCCTTCACGGCGTTCAGGCCCCGAGCGGGATGACCGCGCTGACCGCGGTGCCGCCGTCGCCGCTGACCACGGCGAGTTCGCCGCCGAGCGCCTGGACGCGGTCGCGCAGGCCCGCCAGGCCCGTGCCGCCCTCGATGTCGGCGCCGCCGACGCCGGTGTCGGTGACCGCGACCCGCAGCTCGGTGCCCTCGACCGCGATCCGGACGTTCACGTGGTCGGTCTGCGCGTGCTTCAACGCGTTGGTCAGTGCCTCCGACGTCACGAAGTACGCCGTCGCCTCGACCGCCGAGTCGAGCCGGGGCACTGTACCGACAGTCAGGGCCACTTCCATCGGGATCCGGTCGGCCAGCGACCGGACCGCCGCGACGAGCCCCGCCTCCGTCAGGATCGCCGGGCGGATGCCGCGGGCGAGCTCGCGCAGCTCGGTGATCGCCGTCTGCAGCTCGTCGACCGTGCCGGACAGCAGCGCCCGGACCTCGGTGGGCAGCGCCGGGCCGTACCGGCGGCCGGCCATCCGCAGCAGCAGCACGACACTGACCAGCCGCTGCTGGGCGCCGTCGTGCAGGTCGCGTTCCAGGCGGCGGCGCTCCTCGTCGCCGGCGGCGACGAGCCGGGCGCGCGACGCGCGGACCTCGGCCAGCCGCTGCTCCAGCTCCGCGGTGAGCCGCTGGTTGTCGAGCACCAGCCCGGCGGCCGCGTTGAGCGCGTCGATCGAGCGGCTGTCCTTCCACACCTCGTCGTCCTGCACCAGCGCCGCCAGGCCGGTGCCGTCGCGCTCCAGCAGCAGCCGGATCATCTCGGCGTTGCCGACGCGGGCGCGCAGTACGCCGGCCAGGAACGCCAGCGGCCACAGGCAGAACAGGACGCGGTAGACCTGCAGCAGCGGCTCCGCCAGCGGGTGGCCGTCGCCGAGCGCGGTGCCGGCGCCGGACGCGAGCGCGCCGAACAACGCGATCGCGATCACCGGGGACAACAGCCGCCGCTGCGGCAGCTGCCCGGTCAGCCACCGGTAGAGGAGCACGACGATCACGCCGGCGCTGATCGCCGTGGCCGCGAGCTCCAGCACGCGGTCGGCGAACACGCCGCTCGCCGGGTTCGTCGAGATCGCCAGGAGGTCGCGCGGGTCGTCGCTGACCAGCAGCCCGAGCACGCCCAGCGCGAACACGACCAGGTAGGCCCCGGTGACGAGCAGCCGTTCCCACCGCGACCGCAGCCGGCCGTGCGGGAACGCGAGCACGAGGTGCGCGATCACCGGGCTGGACGCGGCGCGCAGCGGCACGGCGATCGTGTACAGCACCGGGCTGCGCGTGAACTGCAGGTCTTCGAGGAACACGGCGATCCCGGCGAGCGCGATGAGCACGCCGATCGGGTTGGCCGGGCGTCGCACGTGCGCGACCGCGCCGGCCAGCAGGAACAGGAACCCGGTCGCGGTGCTGAGCGCCGTGTCGAGCGCGGAGTGGCTGCCTTCGCCCGCCTTCAGGGTCAACGCGGTGACGCCGAGCGCGAAACCGGCGGCCAGCAGGCCGGTCATCGCGAGCGTCCGCGGGTGCTGCACCACGCAAGCCTCCCGGTGTCCGCTCGCCGGGCAATTCTGGCGGGTGTGTGGAGCGGTCCGGCAGCGGCTAACCGTGATTCGCCCGTTCGGGCCGTCGCGTTACACCACGCGGGCGCGCTTTAGGGTGATCTGCGGACAGGAGGTGCGCACATGAGCGGACTGGGTGCCGAGGTCTTCGGCGGGCGGATGCCCACCGGCGGACGTGACCTGGCGATCGAGACCCACGGCATCAAGCCGGTTCCGGAGGGCAACCGGTTCGGGCGCCCGTGGCGGCTGTTCAGCGTCTGGTTCGCGCCGAACCTGACCATGACGGCGGTGTTCACCGGCACGCTCGCGGCGTCGCTCGGCCTCGGGTTCTGGACGGGTCTGGCCGCGATGCTCGCCGGGACCGTGCTGGGGTCGCTGCCGGTGGCCTACCTCTCGACGTGGGGGCCGCGCACGGGCACCGGCCAGCTGCCCCTGGCCCGCCTGCCCTTCGGCGGCGGGGTGGTGCTGCCCGGGCTCGTCCAGTGGCTCGGCTCGATCGCCTGGGACGCGCTGGTCGGCCTGTTCGGCGGCGAGGCACTGGCCGAGCTGACCGGGCTGCCGTTCTGGGCCGCCGTGCTGATCGTGCTGGTGCTGCAGTGCGCGCTCGGTGTGTTCGGCTACGCGCTGATCCACCGCGTGCAGGCGGTGATGAGCGTGCTGCTGGTGCTCGCGTTCGCCGCGCTGGCCGTGAAGGTCCTTTCCGGACACCCGATCGCCGCCGCGAACACGGCTTCGGATGCCGACCTCGCCGGCGGGATCGTGCTGTTCACGACGATCACCCTGTCGCTGGCGATCTCCTGGGCGCCGTACGCGTCGGACTTCAGCCGCTACCTGCCCGTTTCGACGTCGTCGAGGTCGGTGTTCTGGGCGACGTTGCTCGGCCTCGTCGCTTCCTACGCCATCGGCGAGGGCCTCGGGCTCGCGCTGGGGTCGTCGCTGGGCGACCAGACGGCGGCGGGTGTCGCGCACCTGCTCGGCGGCGGTTTCCTGGGCGCGCTCGCGCTGGCGGTGATCGCGCTCGCGGCGGTGTCGTCGAACGCGATGAACGACTACAGCGGCTCGCTCGCCCTGCAGACCGTCGGTGTCCGCCTGCGGCGCCCGGTGTCGGCGGTGGTCGTCACGGTGCTGGCGTTCGCGCTGATCCTCTGGATGCACAGCGGCGACCTGTCGGCGAAGTTCGAGAACGTCCTGCTGTTCGTGAGCTACTGGATCCCGCCATTCCTCGGCGTGGTCGTCCCGGACTGGCTCGCGCGCACCCGCGGCGGGCGGCGCGTGGACGTCCTGGCGTCGACGTCCGTGCGGCCGTGGGCGGCGCTCGTGGCGTTCGTGGTGGGATTCGGTGCGGCGGTGCCGTTCATGAACACGTCCCTCTACACTGGACCGGTCGCGGCGGCGCTGCACGGCGCGGACCTCGCGTACTACGTCGGGCTCGTCGTTTCGCTGGCAGCGTATTTCCTGCTCCGGCGCCGAGTTGACCTCAAGTAACGTAGAGGTTTAACGATGGTGTGGTACCCCTCGAAGGAGGAACCATGCCAACCGCACTCGTCACCGGAGCTTCCGCGGGCCTGGGCCGCGCCCTGGCCGCCGCCCTGGTGAGTCGCAAGTGGACGGTCGTCGGCGACGGCCGGGACGCGGCCGCGCTTTCGGCCGCCGCCGCGGAAATCGGCTTCACGGCGATTCCCGGCGACGTCGCCGACCCCGGCCACCGCGCGTCACTGGCCGAAGCGTGTCCATCGCTGGAACTGCTCGTCAACAACGCCAGTTCCCTGGGCGTGAGCCCGCTGCCGCCGCTGGGTGGCTATCCGCCGGCGGAACTGGAAAACGTCTACCGCGTCAACGTTTTCGCGCCGCTCGCGTTGACGCAGCTGCTGCTGCCCGCGTTGACGTCCGCGCGGGGCACGATCATCGACATCAGCTCGGACGCGGCGGTCGAACCGTACGAGGGCTGGGGCGGCTACGGCTCGTCGAAGGCCGCGCTCGACCAGGTCACGGCGGTGCTGGGCGCGGAGAACCCGGAGCTGGCGGTGTACGCGGTCGACCCGGGCGACCTGCGCACGGCGATGCACCAGCGCGCGTTCCCGGGCGAGGACATCTCGGACCGGCCGCTGCCGTCGTCGGCGGTCCCGGCGTTCCTGCGGCTGCTGGACGAACGCCCGCCGAGCGGCCGCTACCGCGCAGCGGACCTCCTGGTGGCGGCATGAACATCCGCTTCGACCTGCCCGCGGAGCTGTCGGCGTCGGCCCCACCGGAGGCCCGGGGGGTGGCGCGCGACGGGGTCCGCCTGCTGGTCGCGTCGCCCGCGGGAGTCCACCATTCGGTGTTCTCGTCACTGGGCTCGTTCCTGTCCGCCGGTGACCTACTGGTGGTCAACACATCGGGAACATTGCCGGCAGCGGTGGACGCGGTCCGCGACGGGCGCCCGATCGCGGTCCACTTTTCGACCGCGCTCGACGACGGTTCGTGGATCGTGGAACTGCGCGCTCCCGGAGGTCCGTTGCTCGACGGCCGCGCGGGAGAACTGGTGTCATTGCCCGGCGGAGCGTCACTGACGCTGCAGGCGCCGTTCGCCCCGGGGTCCCGGCGGTTGTGGCGGGCGACGGTGTCGGTGCCGGTCCAGGGCTTCCTGGCCTCGGCCGGCCGGCCGATCCGCTATGGGTACGTGCCGGGCGAGTGGCCGCTTTCGGACTACCAGACGGTGTTCGCGCGCGAGCCGGGAAGCGCGGAGATGCCCTCGGCGGCGCGGCCGTTCACCGCGTCACTGGTGACGCGGCTGGTCTCGGACGGGGTGCTGTTCGCGCCGCTGGTGCTGCACACGGGGGTGTCGTCACCGGAGGCGGGCGAGCCACCGCAGGCGGAGCGCTACCGGGTCCCACCGACGACGGCGGCGCTGGTGTCGTGGGTCCGTTCGCAAGGAGGCCGCGTGATCGCGGTGGGCACGACGGCGGCCCGGGCCCTGGAGTCGGCGGCTCAGCTCGGCACGGCGTCCGGCTGGACGAACTTGGTGCTGGGGCCGGAGAGGCCGGCCCGGGTGGTGGACGGAATCGTGACGGGCCTGCACGCCCCGGACGCATCCCACTTGCTGCTGCTGGAGGCGGTGGCCGGCCGCGAGCTGGTCCAGCGCGCGTACGACGCGGCGGTGGAGCGGAAGTACCTGTGGCACGAGTTCGGCGACGTGTCACTGCTGCTGCGCCGCTGACCACGTCGCTGGCCGCCGCTGACCGCCGCCGCCCCGACACCAAGACCCCGCCCTCCCTGGGGGCCTGCCCGCTTCCAGCGTATCGGGCGGGTCCGACGAAAAGCCGGCTGAAGCCACTGCCCGGGCGTACTTGTCCACATCACGCCCGGGCTGTGGACAGCCGCTGGAGGCCGCCCCCGGTTCCCCGAAGGGCTGCTGGAGCCGCTCCCGGTTGCGCGAATGGCCGCTGGAAGCCGCCCCGGTTCCGGGAACGGCTGCCGGAGGCCGCCCCCGGGTTCCGCGAAGGGCCGCTGGAGGCCGCCGCCGGTTTCGGGAACGGCTGCTGGAGGCCGCCCCGGGTTGCGCGAACGGCTGCTGGAGGCCGCCGCCGGTTCCGTGAACGGCTGCTGGAAGCCGCTTCCGGTTGCGCGAAGGGCTGCTGGAGGCCGCCCCGGGTTCCGCGAAGGGCCGCTGGAGGCCGCCCCGGGTTCCGCGAACGGCTGCTGGAGGCCGCCTCCGAGTTCCGCGAACGGCCGCCGGAAGCCGCCCTAGTTCCGCGCCTCTTCCCGTCGCCGCGAGCGCAGCAGCCCGAACCCGGCCACCACCGCGATCCCGAACCCGACCCCGGTCACCACCGAAGCCACCAAACTCGCGGTAGCCGTGGCCAACCCGAAAGCCCCACCCAGGTAAACCGGGATGCTCACCGCCACCGGCAGCCAGTTCCGCAGTGCGAAGGCGCGGTCCGACGCCAGCCACAGCACCAGCGTCACCGCCGCCCCGGTCAGCACCGGGATCGCCCACACCACCAGGCTCGTCACCGCGTCCATGCCGAGTGACCTGAACCACTCGAACGTCGCCTGGCCCATCCCGATGAACAGCACGACCAGCGCCACGCGGACGCCGGTGGCTCCCTGGCCCCGTCGGCTCGTCATGTTCCCCTCCCGGATTCGTCGTCACTCCTACCACGTTCGGGTGACAGGGGAGGTTGCCTCCGTGCGCCGGACGGTTCGCCACCGCGCCGCCGCGAGCAGCAGGAAGATCACCAGCGGGACGGCCGTGAAGACGAGCACGAAAGTGTGACCCCTGGAGGCCGACCCGGTGACCAGGCCGCACAGCCCGAGGACGGTGGCCGGGGCCGCCAGGCCGAGCAGCGGGACCGCCAGGCGGGCCGGGCGCTTCCCCGTCCGCCACCAATGCAGGAATCCGCCTGCCAGGCCGAGCAAGGTCAGGCCGGTGACCAGCACCACAGCCGGCCACTCGCCCACACCGAGCGTGCTCAGCCAGTCGGCTCCGATCGGCCCGAGCGCGCAGCCCGCCCACACCGCGAACGACACCAGGACCACGAGCCGGATCTCGGCGACCGTCTTCATCCGTTCCCCCTCTTGAAGTCGTCGAGAGCACCACGCGCGAGCGGGCCGGATGGTTGCTTTAAGCGCACCCCGAGACCGATGTCAAGGAATCTCAGCCGATTTCCCGGGATGCGGATGGCTATGCGCCTGAGTGGGTGACCGTGCGAACCTCGCCCCGACACCGACCCGAAAGGCGACGCCGACGTGCGCACCCACCGCAGAACCCGCTTCCTGGCCTCGGCGCTGGCCGCCCTGACCGTCGTGGGCGTCCTCGCGGGCTGTTCGCGGGCCGACAGCACCACCGCCCCCGCCGCGAACCAGGGGACCGCCGCCGAGGTGCGGCTCGGCTTCTTCCCGAACGTCACGCACGCGCCCGCGCTGATCGGCGTCAAGAAGGACTTCTTCAAGCAAGAGCTCGGCTCGACCAAGCTCACCACCCAGACCTTCAACGCGGGCCCCGAAGAGGTCAACGCGCTGCTCGGCGGCTCGCTCGACATCGCCTTCATCGGCTCCGGCCCGGCGATCAACGCCTTCACCAAGTCCAAGGGCGCCATCCAGCTGGTCTCCGGCGCCGTCTCGGGCGGCGCGCAGCTCGTCGTCAAGCCGGACATCACGAGCCTCGACCAGCTCAAGGGCAAGACCATCGCCACCCCGCAGCTGGCCAACACCCAGGACGTCGCGCTCAAGAAGTTCCTGGCCGGCAAGCAGCTGACGGACCAGGTCAAGATCACCAACCTGGACAACTCCAAGACGCTCGACGCCTTCAAGAAGGGCGAGCTCGACGGCGGCTGGCTGCCGGAGCCGTGGTCGTCGCGGCTGGTGCTCGACGCCGGCGCGAAGGTCCTGGTCGACGAGAAGACACTGTGGCCGGACGGCAGGTTCCCGACCACTGTCGTAATAGTGCGCAGTGAGTTCCTGCAGCAGCACCCGGACACCGTCAAGGCGGTCCTGCAGGGCCAGCTGGCCGCGATCGACTGGGCGAAGGCCAACCCGGCGGACGCGAAGACCGTGGTCAACGGCGCTCTGAAGGAGCTCGCCGGCAGTACGCTCAGCCAGGCGGTCCTCGACCGCGCGTTCTCCGGCATCGAGCTGACCACGGACCCCGTCGCCAAGGAGTTTCCGCAGCTCGCGCAGGACTCGGTGACCGCCGGAGTGGTGAAGTCGGCCGTCGCGCTGAAGGGCTTCGCCGACTTCGGCCCGCTCAACGAGGTGCTCAAGGCCAAGAACCTGCCGGCCGTCGAGGCCCCCGAACTGACCAAGTGAACTCCGAGAGGCAGCCAGCGATGACCACGACCCTCCCGACCGGCCGGAGCAGCTTCACCGGCGCGACCGCGGTCCGGCTCGACGGCGTCCGCAAGACGTTCGGCCCGGCCGGCCGGGCGGTCGTCGCGCTCGACGGCGTCGACCTCACGGTCGCGCCCGGCGAGTTCGTCTGCCTCCTCGGCGCGTCCGGCTGCGGCAAGAGCACGCTGCTGAACCTGGTCGCGGGGCTCGACGCGCCGTCGGCGGGGGAGATCACGCTGAACACGTCGCGGCCCGCGGTCATGTTCCAGGAAGCCGCGCTGATGCCGTGGCTGACCGCGGCCCGCAACGTGGAACTGCCGCTGAGGCTGGCCGGTTTCGGGCGCGCCGAGCGCCGCGAAAAGGCCGCCGAGCTGCTGGAACTGGTCCGGCTGACCGACGCGGGCGGCAAGCGACCGCACGAGCTGTCCGGCGGGATGCGCCAGCGCGTCGCGCTGGCCCGCGCGCTGGCCGCGACCCTGCGCGTCGGTGGCGATCCGGAGCAGGCGCTGCTGCTGATGGACGAGCCGTTCGCCGCGCTCGACGCCATCACGCGCGACGTCCTGCAGGGCGAACTGCTGCGCGTCTACCGCAGCACCGGCACGTCGGTGCTGTTCGTGACCCACGACGTGCGTGAGGCCGTCCGGCTCGGGCAGCGCGTCGTGCTGCTGTCGTCTCGCCCGGGCAAGGTCGTGCGCGAGTGGACGGACGTGCCGCTGGCCGACGCCGAGGAGCTCACCGAGGAGATCACCGGGCACCTGCGAGAGGTGATCAGCACCCATGCCGCAGCTTGACCAGTCCGAAGTGGACGCAGCAGACGACCTGGACGCGGTCGGCGCCGGACTGGACTCGCTCGACGCCCCGGTCGGCGAGCGCCGTCCGAGCTTCTGGAAGCGCTTCGCCTGGGGGTTCCTGCCCCCGGTGGGCGCGCTCGTCCTGCTGATCGTCGTCTGGCAGGTGCTGTGGGCCGCCGCGTTCTGGTCGGAAGCCCAGCTGCCCGCGCCCCTCGCGGTGTGGGACGAGTTCTGGAGCCGGGTCGTCGACGGCCAGGTGTTCGGCTTCGTCTGGACGTCGGTCCACCGCGCCGCGCTCGGCTTCGTCGCCGGAGTGCTGATCGGCACCCCGCTCGGCCTGGTCGTGGCGAAGGTCCGCGTGGTCCGGGCGGCGATCGGGCCGCTGCTGACCGGGCTGCAGAGCCTGCCGTCGGTGGCGTGGGTGCCGGCGGCGATCCTGTGGTTCGGCATCAACGACGGCGCGATCTACTTCGTCGTGCTGCTCGGCTCGGTGCCGTCGATCGCGAACGGCCTGGTGTCCGGCATCGACCAGATCCCGCCGATCCTGCCGAGGGTGGGCCAGGTGATGGGCGCGAACCGCCTGTCCTCGGCGCGCCACATCCTCCTCCCGGCGGCACTGCCGGGGTTCTTGGCGGGGTTGAAGCAGGGCTGGGCGTTCTCGTGGCGCTCGCTGATGGCCGCGGAGCTGATCGCGTTGTCGCCGCAGCTGGGGGTGGGGCTCGGGGCGTACCTGAACCAGGGGTCCTCGCTGAACAGCATCGAGACGGTGATCGCGGCGATCTTCCTGATCCTGCTGGTGGGGATCGGGATCGAGCTGCTGGTGTTCCGTCCGCTGGAGCGGGCGGTGCTCCGGGCGCGCGGGCTGACTTCGTCGCTGTAGAAATTCTTCGCCGCCGGATGTCGAAGCCGGGCTCGCGGCGCCGATGTCCCTTCGAAAGCCGACGAAGGGAGATTGGCGATGACGTCCGTTCTGCTCGAGGGCATTGCCTTCGGTGAGTCCCCGCGCTGGCACGGCGGCCGGCTGTGGTTCGCCGACTGGCTCGCGCACGAAATCGTGGCCGTCACGCCGGCCGGACAGCGCGAGGTCGTCTTCCGCGCGGACTTCCCGACGATGCCGATGTGCTTCGACTTCCTCGACGGCGAGCCGCTCGTCGTCTCCTCCGAAGACGGCTTGCTGCTGCGGCTCACGGAGTCCGGTGTGAAAACGCACGCCGACCTGGGCGGACGTGGGTTCAACGAGATCGTGGTCGCGCCCGACGGCGGCTGCTACGTCAACGGCGGCGGCTTCGACCTGATGGCCGGCGAGGAGTACCGGCCGGGTTCGATCCTGCACGTCACGCCGTCCGGGGAAACGCGTCGCGTGGCCGGCGGCATCGCCTTCGGCAACGGCATGGCCCTGACCCCGGACGGCGCGACGCTGATCGTGGCCGAGTCCTACGCGCACCGGCTCACGGCGTTCACCGTGCTCCCGGACGGCGGCCTCGCGGACCGCCGCGTGTGGGCCGACCTCGGCGACGGCGCCCCCGACGGCATCGCGCTCGACGCCTCGGGTGCGGTCTGGGTGTCGGACGTGCCCCACCGGTCGTGCACGCGCGTCCGCGCCGGGGGAGAGGTCCTCGACCGGCTCGAATTCGACCACGGCTGCTTCGCCTGCGCCCTGAGCGACGACACGTTGTACCTGGTCACGCAGGAGTGGCGCGGCCTCGACGGCGTCGGCGGAGAGCGGACCGGACGCGTCCTGGCGCACCCGGTCGAGGTCGGCCGGGCCCGGTGACCTCGCTCACGGAACGATGCCCCGCCGGTGTTCGTTGACGGTACCTACGGCACCGTAACTTACGGTCGCGTAGCCCCGATCCCCGGAAGGACGTGCGCATGACCGTCTCCGAGAGCACCGCGCTCATGTACGAGCTCGAGGGGACGGTCGAGGAGAACCTCAACCGCCACCTCGCCGCCGCGCAGGAGTGGATGCCGCACGAGTTCGTGCCGTGGAGCGAAGGCCGGAACTTCGCCGACCTCGGCGGCGAGGCGTGGGACCCGGAGCAGTCGCGGGTGACACCGATCGCGCGCACGGCGCTCGAGGTCAACCTGCTGACCGAGGACAACCTGCCGAGCTACCACCGCGAGATCGAGCGCGCCTTCGGCCGCGACGGCGCCTGGGGCACGTGGGTGCACCGCTGGACGGCCGAGGAGGGCCGGCACGGCATCTGCATCCGCGACTACCTGCTCGTGACGCGGGCGGTCGACCCGGTCGAGCTCGAGCGGATGCGGATGGCGACCATGCAGGCCGGCTACGAGACCGAGGACAAGCCGCTGCTGCGGGTCTGCGCGTACGTCTCGTTCCAGGAGCTCGCGACGAGGCTTTCGCACCGCAACACCGGCCGCTACACGCAGGACCCGCTGGCGGAGAAGCTGCTGACCCGCGTGTCCACGGACGAGAACCTGCACATGGTGTTCTACCGCAACCTGGTGAAGGCGGCGTTCGAGATCGCCCCGGACGCGACGATGCGCGCGATCACGGACGAGGTACTGGACTTCGCGATGCCGGGCGCGGTGATCCCGAGCTTCGCCCGAAAGGCGGCGCTGATCGCCAAGGCCGGCATCTACGACCTGCGCATCCACCACGACGACGTCGTGCAGCCGCTGCTGCGGTACTGGAAGGTGTTCGACCGGACGGGCTTCGGCGAGGTCGGCGAGACGGCCCGCGAGGAGCTGGCGGCGTTCCTCAAGGGGCTGAACACCCAGGCGGCGCGGTTCGAGGAGCGCCGGGACGCCGCAGCCGCACGGGCTGCCGCGCGGGGGCTCCCGGCAGTCTGACCACGAATAAGGCCGTGAATGGCACATTGAGGGACTTGGCGTCCCTGAATGTGCCATTCACGGCCTTGGTCGGCTGTCTGGCGGAAGTGAGTTTCAGCGGCCGGTGCGTCGGGAGCCCGCCCGGGTGCCTGACGAGAACGCCGCCGCGCCGCCCGAGCGGTTGCCCGTCGCCGGGGCACCCGAGCGCCGCGAAGCGCCGCCTGCGGCACCACCCGACCGCCGGGACCCACCCGAAGCCGGAGCGTCGGACCGGCGAGATCCACCCGAAGCCGGGGCACCCGAGCGTCGCGAGCCACCCGAAGCGGCCGCACCGTCCGACCGCCGCGGGCCACCCGAAGCGCCGCCGGAACGGCCGGAGCGCGGCTGCTCCTCGCGCCGCGTCCGGGCCTGCTGGCCGCCGCGGTTCTCCTTCGGCGCGCCACCCCGGCGGCCACGACCCGCACCCGGGGCCGCGCCCGAAGCCGTCACCTTCTTCGGCCGGTTGTCCACCGCCGGCGCCTTCGAGAACGTGCGCTCGCCCGGAGCCAGCTCCGCGAGAAGCGGGTGACCCGGGCCGAGCTGGGTCGTCGTCGGCTTGATGCCCGCCTTGCGCGTCAGGTCCCGCACGTCGCGGACCTGCGCGTCCGTCATCAGTGTCACCACAGTGCCCGACGCCCCCGCGCGCGCCGTGCGGCCCGAGCGGTGCAGGTACGCCTTGTGCTCCACCGGCGGGTCCGCGTGGATGACCAGCCGGACGTCGTCGACGTGGATGCCCCGCGCCGCGATGTCCGTGGCCACGAGAGTGCGAGCCGTCCCCGAAGAGAACGCCTCGAGGTTGCGCGTGCGCGCGTTCTGGCCCAGGTTGCCGTGCAGTTCCACCGCCGGCACGCCCGACGCCACCAATTTGCGCGTCAGTGCCTTCGCGCGGCTCTTCGTCCGCGTGAACACGAGCGTGCGGCCCGGCGCCGCCGTCAGGTCGACCAGCACCGGCAGCCGGTGGGTCTCCTCCAGGTGCAGGACGTGGTGCTCCATCGTCGACACCGGCGACTGCGCCGAGTCGACGCTGTGCGTGACCGGGTCGCTCATGAAGCGCTTGACCAGCACGTCCACGCCGTTGTCCAGCGTCGCCGAGAACAGCAGCCGCTGCCCGCGCGAGGGCGTCGCGTCCATGATCCGCCGCACCTCGGGCAGGAAGCCCAGGTCGGCCATGTGGTCGGCCTCGTCCAGCACGGTGATCTCGACGGCGTCGAGCTTCACGTGCCCGGAGCGCATGTGGTCGGCGAGCCGGCCGGGGCAGGCGACGACGATGTCGACGCCGTCACGCAGCTTCGTGATCTGCGGGTTCGCGCTGACGCCGCCGAAGATCGTCGTGGTCTTGAGACCCAGCGGCTTGGCCAGCGGCAGGATCGACGCCTCGATCTGCGTCGCGAGCTCGCGGGTCGGCGCCAGGATCAGCGCGCGGGGGCGCCCGGGCCTGCGCCGCGTCGGGCCCGCGGCGAGGCGGGCCAGCACGGGCAGCACGAAGCCGTAGGTCTTGCCGGAGCCGGTCCGGCCGCGGCCGAGCACGTCACGCCCGGCGAGGGTGTGCGGCAGGGTCGCCGCCTGGATCGGGAAGGGCGCGGTGACGCCCTGGGCGGCCAGCGCGTCCACCAGGGTGGCGGGCAGGCCGAGTTCAGCAAAAGTGCTCATAAGCTTGTGGGCGCGCTAAACGCCCTGGTCTCCATAACCTGAGAAGGGTTGTCCTGCCCGGCGCAGACCGGTCAACGGCCGCGGCGCGTGGTAGTCGACAACAGCAGCGGGCCGAGGCAGAACTGAGCGGCCCGCATGATCAGTGTACCGAACGAAGGTGACATACCCCCAGTGAGATTGCCCGCACCTAGGGGTCTTGCTAAGTTACCGGTCAGTAATCGAGGAGGACGACCATGCTGCTGAACCCGCGCGAGTACGACCCGGCGCACTTCGACGCCGAGACGCGGCGCCTGCTGCGCGCCACCATCGACTGGTTCGAGCAGCGCGGCAAAGCGAAGCTGACCGAGGACTACCACGCCCGCACCTTCTACGCGGACTTCCTGGAGTTCGCGGGCAAGGAAGGCCTGTTCTCGACGTTCCTGACGCCGTCCGCGAACGCAGGTGGCAACCCGGACAAGCGCTGGGACACCAGCCGCGTCGCCGCGCTGTCGGAAATCCTCGGCTTCTACGGCCTGAATTACTGGTACCCCTGGCAGGTCACGATCCTCGGCCTCGGCCCGGTGTGGCAGAGCGCCAACGCGGAAGCACGGGAGCGCGCGGCGGCCGCCCTCGACGCCGGCGGCGTCGGCGCGTTCGGACTGTCCGAAAAGGACCACGGCGCCGACATCTACTCGTCCGACCTGGTGCTCACGAAGGACGGCGACGGCTACCGCGCCACCGGCTCGAAGTACTACATCGGCAACGGCAACTGTGCGCGCACTGTGTCCGTCTTCGGCCGCATCGACGGCGTCGAGGGCCCGGACCAGTACGTCTTCTTCTACGCCGACTCCGAGCACCCGAACTACCACGTCGTGAAGAACGTGGTGCCGTCGCAGATGTACGTCGCCGAGTTCCGGCTCGAGGACTACCCGGTGCAAGCCGGCGACATCCTGCACGTCGGCGCGGAAGCCTTCAGCGCCGCGCTGAACACCGTCAACATCGGCAAGTTCAACCTCTGCTTCGGCGGCATCGGCATGGCGACGCACTCGCTGTACGAAGCCATCACCCACGCGCACAACCGCGTCCTCTACGGCAACCCGGTCACCGACTTCCCGCACGTGCGCCGCGAGTTCGTCGAGGCCTACGCGCGGCTGACGGCGATGAAGCTGTTCTCCGACCGGGCCGTCGACTACTTCCGCAGCGCGAACCCGGACGACCGCCGCTACCTGCTGTTCAACCCGATCACCAAGATGAAGGTGACGACCGAGGCGCAGAAGGTGATCGGCCTGGTCGCCGACGTCGTCGCGGCGAAGGGCTTCGAAGCCGACACCTACCTGGCGATGTCGAAGAACGACATCGACGGCCTGCCGAAGCTCGAAGGCACGGTGGCGGTGAACCTCGCGCTGATCGCGAAGTTCATGCCCGCGTACCTGTTCGCGCCGCAGGAGTACGCCCCGGTCGGCACGCGCACCGACGCCGCGGACGACGAGTTCCTCTTCCGCCAGGGCCCCGCGCGCGGGCTGTCGAAGATCCGGTTCCACGACTGGAAGACGGCCTACGCCGAAGCCGCGCACATCCCGAACGTCGCGCTGTTCACCGAGCAGGCGGGCTACCTGGTCAAGCTGCTCACCGAGGCGGCGCCGGACGAGGCGCAGCAGAAGGACCTCGACTTCGGGCTCGCGCTGACCGAGCTGTTCACGCTGATCGTGTACGGCCAGCTGGTGCTGGAGCAGGCGCGGATCACCGGCCTGGACGACGAGGTCGTCGACCAGATCTTCGCGGTGCTGGTCCAGGACTTCAGCGCGGCGGCGGTGGACCTCAACGGCAAGGCGAGCTCCACCGACGCGCAGCAGGCGATCGCGCTGGCCGCGCTGCGCAAGCCGGTGGTGGACGCCGAGCGCTTCGAGAACGTCTGGGCGCGCGTGCGGGCGCTTTCCGGGGTCTACGCCATGCAGCCGTGATGGCCAGGGACTACCGGCTCGGCGTGACGCGGAAGGCCGCGAACGTCGTCGTGAAGGCGTTGCTGGCGCGCGGGCTGCCGGTCACCGGGGGCACCGGGTTCCTGCTGACCACGCGCGGGCGCCGCAGCGGCGCCGACCGGACCACACCGGTCAACGTCCTCGAGGCCGGCGGCGACCGGTGGCTCGTCTCGCCGTACGGGCAGGTCGGCTGGGTGCACAACCTGCGCGCCGACCCGACCGCCCGGCTGTGGCGCGGCCGCCGTCGCGAGACGTGGACGGTCGAGGAGGCCGACGCCGCGACGGCCGGTCCGGTGCTGCGCGCGTACGTCCGCAAGATCCCCGTCACAGCGCCGTTCTTCGACGCGAAGCTCACCGCCTCCGTCGATGCTTTCGTGGCGGAAGCCGATCGACACCCGGTCTTCCGGTTGGCAAGATCACGGACGTGAACCGAGAGCGGGCGGCGGAGCTGATCTGGGACGCGTGGCAGACCGGCAAGCGCCTCGACGGACTGCCCGGGGATGCCCGTCCGCGCGACGCGGCCGAGGGCATGGCCGCGCAGGCCGCGCTCGCCGAGCTGGCCGGGCCGGTGTCCGGCTGGAAGATCGCCGCGACCACCGCGTACGCGCGACAGTACCTCGACGTCCCGGGCCCGCTGCCCGGGGTGATGTTCGAGCGCTTCCGGCACGCCGAGGGCTCGCTCGTGCCGGCCGACACGATGACCATGGGCGTCGCCGAACCCGAGTTCGCTTTCCGGCTCAAGGCCGACCCGGGGTTGTCGCCGTCGCTGACCGCGGTGCTCGACGCCGTCGACACGATGTTCCTGGCGCTCGAAATGCCGGACAGCCGCTACACCGACCACCAGCACGCGGGCGGGCCGCAGCTGCTGGCCGACGTCGCGTGCGCGGGCCGGTTCGTCGAGGGCCGGCCGGTGCCGGGCTGGCGCGACCTCGACCTGCCGCGCCGGCAGGTCGTCCTGCACGCCGACGGCGAAGAGTTCTCGCGCGGCAGCGGCAGCCTGGTGCTGGGCGACCCGAGGCTGGCGCTGCACTGGCTGGCGATGGAACTGAGCCGCCACGGCCGGTCCCTGCGCCCGGGCGACGTCGTGACGACCGGGACGGCGACCCCGCCGTGCCCGATCCACGCGGGCGGCCACGTCGTCGCCGACTTCGGCGAGCTGGGCAGCGTGGAGGTGCGGTTCGCCGGGGGAGGGTAATCCGGCGGTCGCGGAGCTATCGTCGGCGCGTGGGCGAGCGCGGCAGGCCACGGCACCCCGACCGGCTGACCCCCGCCGAGTGGCGGGTGGTCGACGCGGTCCGCCACGGCCTGAGCAATGGTGAGATCGCCCGGCGGCGCGGCACCAGCCGGGACGCGGTCAAGTTTCACGTCGGCAACGCGGTCCGCAAGCTCGGCCTGGCCGGGCGGGCCGAGCTGCGCGCGTGGCGCGGCGCCCCGGCGGACAGCGCGCTCGGCCGGGCCGGCGAGGAGGAACCGATGCTGGGACCGATCGGGCAGGTTTCGCGGACCGTCTCCGACCTCGAGCGCGCGAAGGAGTTCTACGGCGACGTCCTCGGCCTCCCGCACCTGTACACGTTCGGCGACTTGGCGTTCTTCGACTGCGACGGCGTCCGGTTGTTCCTGACCGCCGGCGAGCCGAAGGGCGCCGAATCGGTGCTCTACTTCCGCGTCCCGGACATCGAAGGGGCTTATGACGCGTTGCGGGCCCGCGGTGTCGAGTTCCTGGGCGCGCCGCACCTGATCTTCCGGCACGAGTCCGGGGTGGAGGAGTGGATGGCCTTCTTCACCGACCCTGACGGCCACGCCACCGCGCTCATGAGCCAGGTCTCGCTAGGGTGATCGGGTGCTGACGTTCCGTGCCGGGTTCCTCGTGCTCGCCGCGGTCGTCCTGCTGCTCGACGGGGGTTTCTGGTGGTTCGCGCACACCCAGCACCGGACGACCGCGCGGATCGGCTTCCTGGTGGCGTTCGTGCTGCTGCTGGCGCTGCTCGCGGCGGCCGCGGGGCTGGTGCGGTGGGAAGTCGCCGCCCCGCGGGCCGCGGCGTCGACGTCGGGCCTGTTCTTCGTCGGCGCGGCGGCGATCTTCTCCGTCGGCATCGGGTTCCTGCTGGCCGCGGTGGTCGGCGCGGCCCTCGTGCGACGGCTGGTGCTGGACTCGTCACCCCGCGGGTGGCGCGGCGGGACGTGGCTGATCAGCGCGTCGGCGGCGGTGGTGCCGGCGTTCCTGTTCGCGGCGGGGCTGGCGTTCCTGCGTTGAAGTTCACTCCTTCACGGCCGCGCCGGCCAAGGCGATGGACTGGTTGGCCTCCTCGAGCTGCGTCGTCTCGTCCGTGATCATCGCTTCTTCGGGGTGCCATTGCGGCGTCCACACCAGGCCCGGCTCGATCATCCGGAAGTCGCCGAATAAGTCCTGGATCTCCCGCTTCGGCCGCCAGAGGACGGGGCTGCCGGCGGTGTCGTACATCGCCTTGATCCGGCCCAGCATTTCGGCGGTCCCGTCCGGGACGCCTTCGCCGGTGACGTGGGAGATGCCGAGGTAGGAGCCGCGGGCGAGCAGCTCGCGGTAGGTGCGGACGACCTGCGGCCCGAGGTCGTCGGCCGCGGGGCTGTCCGGCGCCGGCAGTTGCCGGATGTGGAGGACGGCGATCATCAGGAGGCCGACCGGCTGCTCCAGGTCGATCACGCCGGTCGCCGCGATCTGTTCCCACAGGGCCGTCGGGTCGCGGAGGTCGGCGTGGATGACGGTGTGCCGGTCTTCGTCGCCGTACTGGCGCAGGAGGCTTCGCGAGTGGGCGACGGCGACGGCGTCGTGGTCGACGTAGGCGACCCGGACTTCGCCGGGGGCGACCTGGTCGGCGACTTCGTGGGCGTGGCCCATCGTCGGGACGCCGGACCCGAGGTCGACGAACTGCCGGATCCCCTGCTTCGTCAGGTGCCGGACGAGCCGGTGCAGGAACAGCCGGTTCGACCGGGCGATCATCCGCATGATCGGGAACTCGTCGAGCAGTTTGCCGGCGACTTGGCGATCTATTTCCCAGTTGGCGTCGCCCCCGAGGAAGTAGTCGTACATGCGGGCGACACTGGGGTGGCTGAGATCCACCCCGTCCGGCGGAAACGGCTCTTCTCCGGTTTTTTCCACTGACTGCTCCCCGTTGCGGCAACTGTCGGATCAGCGTATTGGGCGGTGTGCTCCGTCGCAGGCGGCATCAGGGTGACGACGGGTGCCGGTCGAGGGCTTTTTCGAAAACGGCGCGTGTCTGTTCGGTATCGAGGGCGGACTCGGACAACTCGTCCCAGCTTTTGTAGAGGTGGCCGAGATCGAGCCCGCCCGGGTCCGTTGTCACCAAAGTGCGCAGCAGATCGCTGTAACCGAGAGTGGGTCGCGGATCGGCGAACTCCATGATCGTGAAGTCGGGGTTGACGTGCAGCCGGTTCGAGAAGGGAACGACCCGGATGTCGATGTTCGCGTTCCGGTCGATGAGGTCGATGAGGTGTTTCAACTGGTCGACCGCGACGTACTCGTTCACGGTCGCGCACCGGACGACTCGTTCCACCGCGCTTTCACTGATGAGGAACTCATAGCGGCAACCGGGGTTCTCCGTGAAGGCCCGGACCGTGCGTGCCGCCCGGCTGCTCACCGCGTCGGCGATGTCGTCGACGTCGTGTTCGCGAAATTGCGCGATCATGTAGCTTTCGGCCTGCAGGAGACCCTTGAGGCGCTCGCCGGTCCAGCTCAGGATCCGGCTCGCGGACGGTTCGCTTTCCAGGATCCGGCGGAACCACGACGCGCCGGTTTCGAGCAGGTCGTGGTCACGCTTCTGCCGGCCGAGCTCGTTGGCGCTGTTCAACCGCCGGAGTTCGGACCTCTCCTCGGTCGTCGCCCCGAGGGCCGTCAGGACCTTTTCGAGGACGCCCGGGCTGAGCTTGTACCCCTTCTCCAAGCGGCTGATCACGGTCTGGTGGTAGTTGACCAGCTTGGCGAGGTTTCCCTGGGTCAGGCCGGCCCGGTCGCGGAGGTCGCGCACCATCAGCCCGAGCTGCCGTCGCAACTGGCTGTCGTCTGGTGTGGAGGGCGGCCGCGCCACGTGGGTCGTCCAATCGGGAGGCTTGGTGCCCCGATGATAGTAGGCGCGGCAGCCGCACACGTACGCTCAGTCGGCCCGGTGGCGGTTCCCGGGCGCACCGGTCATCCCCGGTGGAAGGTGCCGCCCGCCAGGGCGCGGGCGAACGTCTCCCATTCGGCCGTCGAGAACACGAGGACGGGGCTGTCCGCGAGCTTCGAGTCCCTGATCGCGACCAGGCCCGGCCGGTCGACGTTGATCTCCACGCAGTCGCCCTTGTCGGGGCCGCACAGCGGGGTCCGCTGCCAGCGGTCCGGGGCGAACGACTTTTCGGCTTCCATCGGGTCGTATTTCGTGCAGTCCATGGCTCCCCCTGTGTCAAGCGTTTGTCGCAAGTTGGAATATCTGGCTTATTCAGGCTTAGATCTTGAATATTCCGATGGCAAGGGTGGCGGACGAGAGGGCGCCACCCGGGTGAAACATTCACCCGATCGGTGGGGCTCCGGGGCTGCGGTGGCCGTCGCCGCTTTGCTTGGGATATCGCGATTCCGTTCTTGTTGACGGACGACCAATGCTGCTTCGAGCGCCGTCGGCGGAGTTCGCTGAGGGCCTCCACGTATTCCAGCACCGATTTTGAATACGTCGCCTCCGCTTCCATGCGACGCCCGAGGAGCAACTTCGATTAGGCCGTTGGGTTGAGTGCGGCCGTCCGGCGGTGGTACGCACGGTGAAACACGTCGCCGAGGCTTGCCGTCAAGTGTCGCCAAAGTGTGACACCTTGCGGCATTGGGGTGATTTCGACGGTCGGGAAAGGTGGCCGGCCGCTTCCGCGCAACTGTGCGCACCGTCGTGTTGGGACAACTAGGTTGGGATTCCCGTGGAGGCGCCGCCCGCGCCTTCGTTCTTCCGGACAGATCCGGGTGGACCGACCACCAGAGCAAAGGTGAACCGCTATGCGCTCTACGACGCCCGGCGTCGGCGCGTCCGACGCCCCGGCCGACGGGGTGAGCGCCGCCCGGCGAAGAGGACCGCGCACCCGCGGGCGGACGGCCTTGGGCCGGCTGCCCTCGACGGCGGCGTTCGACAAGCCCGGGAAGCCGTCTCCGCTGAACCCGGACGAGCGCAAACTGGTGCTCTTCTTGCTGGTCACCCTGGCCGACGACCGGGGAAGCCTCGCGCTGACGCGCCGGCGGCTCATCGACGCCTACGGGAGCCGGGAGGGCCACTGGTGCGCGGGCAAGACGACGGACTCGCTGCTGCACCTGCTCGCCAAGTCGATCGGCCAGGGGGCGACGAGCCCGCCGCCGTGGGAGCGGATCGTCGACATCGTCAACGCCGCGGTCCCGCGTGCGCGCCGGAGTGCGGTGCTGGGCCAGGCCGCGGCACTGTTCGCGCGGAGCGTCGGGTGGGACCGCCCGGCCCGCGGCTACGACGGCCCGTTTTCGCCACCCGCCTGGATCGACGAGCCGTGTGTCACGGTCGAGATGATCGTCGGGGAAGGGGTCGAGCCGGAGGAGCCGGTTGAGGCACCGTTGCGGGCCGGCCCCGGACCCTCGGTCCCGGCCCCGCGCGTGCCGGGTGCGAAGGCCAGGGGAGAGCGGCCGCTGTCGGTCGCCACGGCAGCGCACCCGATTGATGACCCGGGCGCCCTGCGGCAGGTGATGCTGGCGATGGCCGAGACGACTCGGTTGCTCGACCAGCAGGTCGAGGCGTTGCGGGAGTCGCTCAAGTCGCACCAGGTCGCGAACTGGAAGCTGCGGTCGGAGAACCAGCGGCAGCGGAGCCTGCTCGAGCAGTTGCTGCGCGAGAAGTGCCCGGGAGTGTCCACAGACACTATTCGACAACTGATCACCGAGCAGTTGCGTTCGATCATCACGCCGGACCCGCCGAGTCCCCGGCCACTACACGGCTGACTGGTCCGCGCGGCAGTTCTGCGCGCCGGCACCCCGCTACGACGAGGCTCTCCCGGGCGCTGCGCTGCTGACCCGGCGGAGCGGCCACCTCTCTCAAGCGCTGCGCTGCTCGCCCCGGCGGCGCGGCCCCGCCTCTCGACTTTGTCCGCCAATCTGACACAGCACCGCCCCGGGGCTCTTCTCGTCCGGTTGCATCGACCCCCGGCTGTGGCAAGTCGGCCGAGTAGGCCCCTGGCCTGCCGGGCAACTGATGGGCCACTGATGAGCGTGCGATGACGCGTTCAGTGCCCGTTCAGTGCCGCTCGGTTCCCGATTAGTTGCCGTTCAGTTTTCGCGACGCCAGAAGAACAGTGTCCTTTCAGTTGTGATTCAGTTGAAGTTCAGCTTCCGGGTTGGTTGGCGAATACTGTCCGATTACTTGGCAATTCTGTTCCCGTGGAAACTGAACAGGGACATACGTTCCACTGGTCGACGCGTTGACCGGTTGGCGCGCACGTCCAACCGTTGGTCGAAATCGCTTCCATGGTCAACCGCCCCCTGACTAACCTCGAAAGCGACGCTGAGCTTCGCCGCAAATAACGAACGCCGGAGGTGTGCCTTGCGCGAAAATCCAGGAAGAGCAGCCGAGTGCAGCCTCGGGTCTCGTGTGGCCGCTGAGCCCGAAAGCCTTCTGTGCAGCCACATCCCGAAGACCTCGGCGCACCCCGCGTCGAGGCTCCTGCCGTTGGGAGGAGCCGCAGTGCGGCCTACGCCGCCGCAACAAAATTAGGAGATCGTGTGTCCGGAAAACACCGGAAAAGGGAGGCCAGCAGGGCCGGTTGCGTGGTCATCGTCGTTTTCACGATGCCCCTGCTGATCCTGCTGACCACCCTCGCTGACCAGGCTCCACACCTGATCGGCTGACCCGGTCCCTCTCCCGAAGAACCGCGGCGCGGGGCCGGAGCAACCGGTCGGCACCAGGCCGGTCCCGCGCCGCCAAGTATCGCATCTTCGTCGCCACCTGGGAACCGTCGCACTCCCACTTGGGGTAGCCCACCTCGATGAATGGAACAGTTCATGACTGACGAACGCCGCACCTCGAACCGCCGCGTCGTCGCCGCCCGGATCCGGCTCGGCGTTCCTCGTGCCGATGGGCGCCGGGCGGGGGAGCGCGACCGGCAGGTTCATTTCGTTGCCCTGCGCTCGGACCAGCCGACCCCGCTCGTGCTGAGAACCCTCTGCGGTGATCCATTGGCCCGGGAACAAACGGAGTTGCTCGACCACATCGCGGGGATGCCCTGCGTCCGCTGCCTGGCGCACGTCCCCCAGCACAGCCGGCGTTCGGCGTAGCGGTCCGAAAAGCCGTGAAGGCCTCCTCGCCGGGCAAAACCCGGTAAGGAGGCCTTCACGGAAACGTCCTACTTGCCGAACCCGGCCCGCCGCAAGGCATCCGCCATCGACCCACTGGCAGCGGAGTTGCCCCCGCGGTCCCGGCCACCGCCGCCACGCTGACCGCCGCCACCGGAACCGCCGCGACGCTGACCGCCACCGCCGCCACCCTGCTGACCGCGATCACGACCGCCGCCGCCACCACCGCCGCCACGCGACGAGGAGGCGCCCGGCTCGTCGTCCAACCGCAGCGTCAGCGAAATCCGCTTCCGCGGCACATCGACGTCGAGAACCTTGACCTTCACGATGTCCCCGGGCTTCACGACCTCCCGCGGATCCTTCACGAAGTTCTTCGACAGTGCCGAAACGTGCGCCAGCCCGTCCTGGTGCACCCCGACGTCGATGAACGCCCCGAACGCGGCCACGTTCGTCACGACACCCTCGAGCCGCATCCCCGGCTTCAGGTCGCCGATCTTGTCGACGCCCTCGGCGAACGTCGCCGTCTTGAAGGCGGGACGCGGGTCGCGGCCCGGCTTGTCCAGCTCGGCCAGGATGTCCGTCACCGTCGGGAGACCGAACGTCTCGTCCACGAAGTCACCGGGCCGAAGCGACGACAGCGTGCGCGTGTTGCCGATCAGTGACCGCAGGTCCGAGCCCGTCGACGACAGGATCCGCCGGACCACCGGGTACGCCTCCGGGTGCACCGACGACGAGTCCAGCGGGTCGTCGCCGTCCGGGATGCGCAAGAAGCCCGCGCACTGCTCGAACGCCTTCGGGCCCAGCCGCGCGACCTCCTTCAGCGCCGTCCGGGACCGGAACGGCCCGTTCGTGTCGCGGTGGGACACGATGTTCTCCGCCAGCCCCGTCGTGATGCCCGAGACGCGGGTCAGCAGCGGCGCCGAAGCCGTATTCACGTCCACGCCGACCGCGTTCACGCAGTCCTCGACCACCGCGTCCAGCGAGCGCGACAGCGACACCTCGGACAGGTCGTGCTGGTACTGCCCGACGCCGATCGACTTCGGGTCGATCTTCACCAGCTCCGCCAGCGGGTCCTGCAGCCGCCGCGCGATCGAGACCGCGCCGCGCAGCGAGACGTCCATGCCGGGCAGCTCGGCCGAAGCGAACGCCGACGCCGAGTACACCGACGCACCCGCTTCCGATACGACGGCCTTCGTCAGGTTCAACGCCGGGTGCTTCTTGATCAGCTCCTGCGCGAGCTTGTCCGTCTCGCGCGACGCCGTCCCGTTGCCGATCGAGATCAGGTCCACCTTGTGCCGCGCGCACAGCGCCGCGAGCTCGGCGATCGACTGGTCCCACTTGTTCGCCGGCTGGTGCGGGTAGATGACGTGGGTGTCGACGACCTTGCCGGTCGCGTCCACGACGGCCACCTTGACCCCGGTGCGGAAGCCCGGGTCGAGGCCCATCGTCGCGCGGGTGCCGGCCGGCGCGGCGAGCAGCAGGTCGCGCAGGTTGGACGCGAACACGCGCACGGCGTCGTCCTCGGCCGCCTGGCGCAGCCGCATCCGCAGGTCGATGCCCAGGTGCAGGAGGATCTTGGTGCGCCACGCCCAGCGCACGGTGTCGCCGAGCCACTTGTCGCCCGGGCGCCCCTGCTGGGTGATGCCGAACTTCGCGGCGATGCGCGCCTCGTACTCGGTCGGCCCGACCTGCGGCTCGTCGGTGGGCTCGTCGGGCGACATCGTGAGGTCGAGGACCTCCTCCTTCTCGCCGCGCAGCATCGCGAGGATCCGGTGGGAGGGGAGCTTGGTGTACGGCTCGGAGAAGTCGAAGTAGTCGGAGAACTTGGCGCCCTCGTCCTCCTTGCCCGAGCGGACCTTGGCGACCAGGTGCCCCTGGCCCCACATCTTCTCCCGCAGGTCGCCGATCAGGTCGGCGTCCTCGGCGAAGCGCTCGACGAGGATCGCGCGGGCGCCGTCGAGGGCCGCCTGCGCGTCCGCGACGCCCTTGTCCGCGTCGACGAACACCGCGGCCGCCGCCTGCGGGTCCGTGGTCGGGTCGTTCAGGAGGCCGTCGGCCAGCGGCTCGAGACCCGCTTCGCGCGCGATCATGGCCTTCGTGCGGCGCTTCGGCTTGTAGGGGAGGTAGATGTCCTCCAGTCGCGACTTGGTGTCCGCGGCGAGGATCGACGCCTCGAGGGCGTCGTCGAGCTTGCCCTGGCTCCGGATCGACTCGAGGACGGCGAGCCGGCGCTCGTCGAGTTCCCGCAGGTAGCGCAGCCGCTCCTCGAGCGTGCGCAGCTGCGCGTCGTCGAGCATGCCGGTGACTTCCTTGCGGTAGCGCGCGATGAACGGCACGGTCGACCCGCCGTCGAGCAGGTCGACGGCGGCCTTGACCTGCCCTTCGCGCACGCCCAGTTCTTCGGCGATCTTCTGCTCGACCGACACGCTCACTGCAACACGCTCCTGCTTCGCCTGGTTCCGATCGTCTCATTCTGCCGTTTCCGCCACCCCGACTTTCGGATGGGGCTCCTTGACAATCAGATTGGTCTAGTCCATTTTGTGGTGACCTGCCTCACCACCGTCGTGGAGGTCGCCCGTGGTCCCCAAGGTCCGGCTAGCCCTGCTTTCCCTACTTTCCGTGGTCGCGCTCAGTCTCGGCGTGACGTTCGTCCTCGCCGGCAACGCCGCCGCGGCGAACATCCTGGCCAACCCGGGCTTCGAGTCCGGCACCTCGGGCTGGACGTGCACCGCCACCCCGACCGCGGTGAGCACGCCGGTGCACAGCGGCAGCCGCGCGCTGAGCGCGACGCCGACGTCGTCGGACAACGCGCAGTGCTCGCAGACGCTCACCGTCTCGGCGAACACGGCGTACAAGCTGTCGGCGTGGGTCCAGGGCAGCTACGTCTACCTGGGCGTTTCCGGCTCGGCGACGACCAGCACGTGGACGCCGGGCGCGAGCGGCTACCAGCAGCTGTCGCTGAGCTTCACGACCGGCTCGAGCACGTCGCTGACGGTGTACCTGCACGGCTGGTACGGCCAGCCGACGTACTACGCCGACGACGTCAGCCTCGACGGCCCGGGCACCCCGCCGCCGACGACGCCGACGACGCCGACCACGCCGACCACCCCGACGACGCCCCCGACCACCACCACTCCGCCGACGACGACCACGCCGCCGCCCACCCAGGGTGACCTGCCGAAGCACGTGCTGACCGGTTACTGGCAGAACTTCTACAACGGCGCCAAGGCACTGAAGCTGGCCGACGTGCCGACGAAGTACAACATCATCGCGGTGTCGTTCGCCGACGCCACGGGCACGCCGGGCGCGGTGAGCTTCACGCTCGACTCCGGCCTGTCCTCGCAGCTCGGTGGCTACACGGACGCGCAGTTCAAGGCGGACGTCCGGACGGTCCAGGCGCGCGGCCAGAAGGTCATCATCTCGGTCGGCGGCCAGAACGGCACGATCAGTGTCAGCGACTCGAACTCGGCGAACAACTTCGCGAACAGTGTCAAGTCACTGATCTCCAACTACGGGTTCGACGGCGTCGACATCGACCTCGAGAACGGCATCAACGCCACGTACATGGGCCAGGCGCTGCGCAGCATCTACAACGGCGGCGGCAAGGTCATCACGATGGCGCCGCAGACGATCGACATGCAGTCGACGCAGGGTGGCTACTTCCAGCTGGCGCTGGGCATCAAGGACATCCTGACGGTCGTCAACATGCAGTACTACAACTCCGGCTCGATGCTGGGCTGCAACGGCAACGTCTACTCCCAGGGCACGGTCGACTTCCTGACCGCGCTGGCGTGCATCCAGCTCCAGGGCGGCCTGCGCGCGGACCAGGTGGGCCTGGGCCTCCCGGCGTCCTCGCAGGCGGCGGGCGGCGGCTACCAGGCGCCGTCGAACACGGTGTCGGCGCTGAACTGCCTGGCGAAGGGGACGTCGTGCGGCAGCTTCAAGCCGTCGGCGACGTACCCGTCGATCCGCGGCGCGATGACGTGGTCGATCAACTGGGACGCGTCGAACGGGTACGCGTTCGCCAATACGGTTTCGGCGGGTCTCGCGGGCCTGCCGTGACCGTGCGCTGAAGTAGGCCCTCCCGGAGGCGCGGCCGGGAGGGCCTCTTCACGTTCAGCGGTAAGGGCGGAAGAACTCGCGCAGCTCCGCCGCGTACAGCTCGGGCTCCTCGAACGGCGCGAAGTGCCCACCCCGCTCGGGTTCGGTGACCCGCGCGACGTTCGCCGCCCGCTCGAGCCAGGCCCGCGGCGGCGGCAGGATGTCGCCGGGGAACAGCGAAAAGCCGGACGGCACCTCGACGCGCTCGGCTCTGCGCGCCGGTGGGATCCCGGCGTTCGCGTGGTACATCCGCATCGACGAGCCGATCGTCCCGGTGAGCCAGTAGAGCGTCACATTGGTGAGGATCTCGTCCTTCGTGAAGCTCCGCTCGACGTCACCGCCGCAGTCGCTCCACGCCCGCATCTTCTCGACGATCCACGCGGCCAGCCCGACCGGCGAGTCGGTCAGCCCGAAGGCGGCGGTCTGCGGCTTCGTGCTGTGCATCGCCGCATAGGCCCCTTCGGTCGCGCGCCAGGCCGGCCACGCGGCCAGCCAGTCGCGTTCTTCCGGCGTGAGGTCCGCCGGGTCGCCGGTGAACACCGGTGCGACCGCGTCCGTCCGGTGCAGCGCCACCACCCGCTCGGGGTGGTCGAGCGCGAGGAAGCGGCCGACGTGGCTGCCGATGTCCCCGCCCGCCGCGCCGAACCGCTCGTAGCCGAGCGTGCTCATCAGCTCGGCCCACAGCCCGGCGACGGCGACCGAGTCGACGGCCGCGTGGCCGGAGTACCCGAAGCCCGGCATGTCCGGCACGACGATGTCGAACGCGTCGGCGGGGTCGGCGCCGTGCGCGCCGGGGTCGGTCAAGAGCGGGATCACCTTCGAATAGCGCCAGAACGAGTCCGGCCAGCCGTGCGCGAGGACCAGCGGCAGCGCGATCCCGGACGGCGCCTTCGCGTGCACGTAATGGATCCCGTGCCCTCCCACCGAAGTGCGGAAGCGGGGGAGCCGGTTCAGCGCGGCCTCCTGCGCCGCCCAGTCGAACTCCTCGGCCCAGTAGGTGACCAGCTCGCGGAGGTAGGCGACGTCGGTGCCGAGCGACCAGCCGGCGTCCTCGGGGGACTCCGGCCAGCGCGTGGCCCGCAGTCGTGCTCGCAGGTCTTCGATCGTCGCCGGAGGGGTCTGCGGGCTGAACCGCTCGGCGGTGGGGTGCTCAGTCATCGACACCACTGAAACGTATAGCCGGTGTCGCAATTCGTCAACACCGGTATCGAGTTACAGTGGTGTCATGGTGGGCGATCTGACCTTGGTCGAGCAGTTCCTCAACACGCTCGACGAGCGGAGCTTCCGCAAGCACGGCAAGCAGCACGTGCCCGCCGACCACCTGACTTCGGTCGACGAGCTGGCGAGCTGGCTCGCGGACCACGGTTTTCCCGGGCATGGGGGCGAGGCCGGCTTGGCCGCCGCGCGCGCCCTGCGCGCCGCGCTGCGGGAGACGCTCGGCGGCGGGGGCGGCGAAGCTCTCGGCGATTTCCCGCTGCGGCTGGCGCCGGACCCGGACGGCCGCTTGCGCGTCGCCGCGGACAGCGGCGTGCCGGGCCTCGACGCGATCGTCGAGGCGGTGGCGGTGAGCGTGGCCGGCGGCGGCTTCCACCGGCTGAAGCTGTGCGCGGCGGAGGACTGCCGGTGGGCCTTCCACGACACGTCCCGCAACGGCGGCGGCCGCTGGTGCGGGATGGAGACGTGCGGCAACCGGGCGAAGACGCGCGCCTACCGCCGCCGTCCGGCTACACCGGCGTGATCGGAAGCCGCAGCGCGCCCGGCGCCTCCGAAGGCACGGCCGGGTTCTTCGGCGCCACCGCCGCCACCCGCCGGTAAGCGGAGCCCAGGTCGGGGCGCGGATCCGGCTCACCGTGATTCGGCCAGAACGCCATCGCCCGCTCGGCCTGCGCGGTGATCGTCAGCGACGGGTTCACGCCCAGGTTCGCCGAGATCGCCGAGCCGTCGACGACGTGCAGGCCCGGGTACCCGTACAGCCGCTGGTAGGGATCGACGACGCCGGTGTCGGGGGAGTCGCCGATCGCGCAGCCGCCGATGAAGTGGCCGGTGATGGGGATGTTCGCCATGTCCGTCCAGGCCCCCTGCGGGAGCCCGCCGATCTTCTCGGCCACCCGGCGGGTCACCTCGTGGCCCGGTGGGATCCACGATGGTGACGGCTGTCCCGCTCCCTGGCGGGTCGTCATCCGGCGGCCGAACAGCCCGCGTTTCGTGTACGTCGTCACGGAGTTGTCGAGCGTTTGCATCACCAGCAGCCCGATCATCCGCTCCGACCACCGGCGCGGGTTGTGGATCCGCAGCAGGTTCTTGCGGGAACGCCACAGCTCGCGCAACCCCAGTACCCACCGGCGGCGGCCCGGTTCGCCGTCCACCAGCACCGTCGCCATCAAGCCCATCACGTTGCTGCCGCGCCCGTACCGCACCGGCTCCACGTGCGTGACGTCGTCCGGGTGGATCGATGACGTGATCGCGACCCCGCGCGAGTAGTCCGTATCCGACCGCAGCGACCGCGCCGCCAGCACGGCTTCGGAGTTCGTCCGGGCCAGGAGCCCCAGCCGAGGCGACAACGCGGGCAACGTCCCCGTGTCGCGCATCCGGTGCAGCAACCGCTGCGTCCCCAGAGCCGCCGCCGAGAAGACGACCTGCGACGCGGTGAACGTCCGGCGGGAAACACCGCCGGTTCGCCGCGTGCCGACCGCGTACCCGCCGTCGATCGGCCGGACGGAAACGGCGGTGGTCAAGGGATGAACCACCGCGCCCGCCTGCTCGGCCAGGTACAGGTAGTTCTTGACGGTCGTGTTCTTCGCCCCGACCCGGCACCCGGTCATGCACTCGCCGCACAGCGTGCAGGAGGAGCGCAGGGGACCGGCGCCGCCGAAGAACGGGTCCACCCCGGACTGTCCGAAGTAGACGCCGACCGGCGTGCGGCGGTAGGTGTGCCCGATGCCCATGTCCGCGGCGACGTCCCGGAGCACCCGGTCGGCGGCCGTCGTCGCCGGGTTCTCGACCACGCCCAGCATCCGCTTCGCCTGGTCGTAGTACGGCGCCAGCTCGTCCTTCCAGTCCGTGATGTGCGCCCACTGCGGGTCTTCGTAGAACTTGTCCGGCGGCTCGTACAACGTGTTCGCGTACACCAGCGAACCGCCGCCGACGCCGGAGCCGCTCATCACGAACGTGTTCTTCAGCAGCGTGAGCCGCTGGATGCCGAAGCAGCGCAGCGCCGGCGCCCACAGGTACTTCCGCAGCCGCCACGACGTCTTGGCGAACTCGTCGTCGGCGAACCGGCGGCCGGTCTCCAGCACGCCGACGCGGTAGCCCTTCTCGGTCAGCCGCAACGCCGTGACGCTGCCGCCGAACCCGGACCCGATCACCAGGACGTCGTAGTCCATCACGCCACCACCCGGTAATCGGCCACCTCGAGCCGCCGGGTCCGGCGGTCGTACTCGGTGACCAGGCCCGGCCAGTTGGTCGTCACCCGGCCGTCGGCCTGGCGGTACCAGCTGGTGCACGCGCTCCAGACGCTGTGGCCCAGCCGCTTCTGAACCTCGCGGTCGTAGCGTTCTTCGACGTCCGCTCGGACGTCCACATAGGACACACCCGGCCGGGAAAGCTGCTCCACCGCCTGGCGGATGTAGCGCGCCTGGCGCTCGATCATGTAGATGATGGACCCGGCGCCGAGGTTGGTGTTGGGCCCGTAGACGCAGAACATGTTCGGGAAGCCGGGCACGGCCATGCCCAGGTACGCCCGCGCGCCGCCGGCCCACTCGTCCCGCAGCGACCGGCCGTCGAGCCCGGTCACCTTCATCCGGCCGAGGAACTCCGTCGCGGCGAACCCGGTGCCGTACACCACGACGTCCGCCTCGAGCTCAGTCCCGTCCTCGACGAGCACGCCGCGCGGGGTGATCGACGAGATCCGCCGCGTCTCGACGTCGACGTTCGGCTGCGCCAGCGCGGGCAGGTACTCGTTGGTGAACAGGATCCGCTTGCAGCCCAGGGGATAGGCCGGCTTCAGCTTCGCCCGCAGCTCGGGGTCCTTGATGTGGCGGCGCCGCAGCTGCGCGGTCCGCAGCTCGAACATCTTCGCCAGCATGGGGTGCTTGGTCATCGCGTACGTCGCGTACTCGGCGAGCAGGAAGATCCGCAGCCGGCCGAGCAGCTGCGTGGGCGGCAGGTGCTCGAACAGCCAGTGCTGCCAGCGCCGGTAGCTCGGGTCGGACTTCGCCATGACGTACGGCGGCGTGCGTTGGAAGACGGTGACGTGCTTCGCGTGCTTGCGCAGCTCGGGCACGAACTGGACGGCGCTGGCGCCGGTCCCGATCACCGCCACGCGCTTGCCGGTCAGCTCGACGCCGTGGTCCCAGCGCGCGGAGTGGAAGGCGTCGCCGGCGAAGCTCTCGCGGTTCGGGAGGTCCGGCAGCACCGGCCGGGACAGCTGGCCGACGGCCGGGACGAAAACGTTTGCTTCGTACGTTTCGCCCGTGGTTTCGACGCGCCAGACGCCGCGTCCGGCGTCGAACGCGGCCCCGGTGACCTCGGTGCGGTACCGGATGTGCGGCTCGAGGCCGTACTTGGCGATGACGCGGCGCAGGTAGGCCAGGATGTCGGGCTGGTAGGAGAACCGCTTCGGCCAGCGCGGGTTCGGTTCGAAGGAGTACGAGTACAGCGGCGACGGGATGTCGCACGCGGCGCCGGGGTAGGTGTTGTCCCGCCAGACGCCGCCGGGCTCGGCCGCGCTCTCCAGGATCGTGAAGTCGGTGAACCCGGCGCGCTTGAGCTCGACCGCCGTCCCGATGCCGCCGAACCCGGTGCCCACGATCAGCACCGACGGCCCCTTCGCCGAACTACTCATGGAGAAAAAGCTACGCAGCGGGAGCCTGTGACAACAGGCCACGAACGGTCACCCGATCGAGAATTCCGGCCAGCCTCACGTAACGGCCAGGATCCGCACCTCCCGTGTCTCGGCGGCGGGCTCCGCCCAGGCCACGAGCTGTCCGGCCGCGCTCTCCAACGCCCCCAGGTCCCGCTTCGGCAGCTTCTCGAACGGCGACAGCTCCAGCACCGCGGCCTTGCGCTCCCAGAAGCCGCGGACGTACCCGCCGACCAGGAGCAAGCCCTTCACCAGGCCGTTCTGCGTGATCACCCGCTTGCGGTACGCGTCGGAGATCACCCGGGTGCGGTTCGCGTACGACAGGATCGTCTGGTCGAACGGGCCCAGGAGCCGCGGCGGTGCCGGGACGTCCTCGTCCGGCACGGAAAGCTCCGGCAGGTCCAGCAGCTCGCGGCCGTCGTCGTCGCGATACCGCCGGAGGTCCATTTCCGCCGCGATCTCGCCCAGCCGGGTGATACCCGCCCACGCCTGCACGTCCGCGACGGTCGCCGGCCCGAACGCACGCAGGTACCGCGCGATCAGCGAAGCGGGCGAAGGCGGCGGAAGCGGCTCACCGACCCACTCGTCGAGGCACGCGTACGTCGTCTGTCCTGCCTTGCCCCAGATCGCGCGCGGCGGCGTCTGGACCAGCGGCAGCCGGCCCCTGGCCAGGTGGGTGAGCGACGCCGTGGGGACCTCCGGCCAGTGCCGCGCCAGCTCGGCGCCCAGTGCGGTCCCGGCCAGCGGGGCCCCGGCCAGGAGGTCCCGCGCCGCGCCGGCGACGACATCGTGGTCCAGGCCGGCCAGCGCCTTCGCGTGCAAGGTGTTCGTCCTGAGGTCGCGGTCGTACAGCACCTGCACCACCGGCCGCCACGCCAGGGCGTCCGCCGCCGTCACCAGGTGGACCGTGCCACGCATCAGCGCGATCCGGACCACCCGCCGGCTCTCCAGCAGCTCCGCCAGTTCCTGGGGGCGGAAGCCGTGCAGCCGCGCCCACAGCGCGTAGTACGGCGGGAACGGCGCTTGCGCCTGCAGGCCCGCGAGGTGTTCGACGGCGTCGAACGCGGACATCTTCGCGCGGCGCAGCAGCAGCTGACGCTCCAGCGTCGCCCGGTTGAGGGCCCGTCGGCTCACCGTCGTGGTCACCGCGCCACCCTAGCGAGCGGCACCGACAGTTCCGGGTCCATAATCCCGCCATGGCCGAGCTCGCCGCGCCCGCTGTGGGGGACTGGGACTTCCCGCGCGGCACCGCCAGCATCGAGCTGATGACCCGGTTCGCCGCCGACCGCGGCCTGCCCGCGGAGAAGCTCCTGGCCGCGACGACGCTCTCCGCGGAACTGCTCGCCGACCCGTCGGTGCAGGTGGACGCACGTCAGGAGCTGGCCGTCGTCCGCGCGCTGGCCGAACTGGACGGCTCCGACGCGACGGCGCTGGAGCTCGGGCGCCGCTACCGCGTCAGCACGTTCGGCATCTTCGGGTTCGCCTGCATCAGCAGCCCGACGCTGCGCGACGCGATGCTGTTCTCCCTGCGCTACTTCGACCTCAGCTTCGCGTTCTGCATCCCGCACGTCGAGCTGGAGAGCGACCGCCTGACGCTGGAGCTCGACGACAGCCGCGTGCCCGCCGACGTCGCCCGGTTCCTCGTGCTGCGCGACCTGGCCGCGATCTTCTCGGTCATGCACGACCTGCTGCCGGAGATCACCCTGGAGGACCTGAGCTTCCGGCACGAGCCGTCCACAGTGGACGGCTACGAGCGGGCGTTCGGCCTGCTGCCGCGGTTCGGCGCCGACGCCTGCCGCGCGACGCTCGACCCGGCGCTGCTGGCCCTCCCGCTGCCGCAGGCCAACGACCAGACCGTCGCCCTGTGCGCCGCGCAGTGCGAAGCGCTCGTCGCGCGCAAACGCCGGCGGTCGGGCATCTCGCAGCAGGTCCGGGAGCGCCTGGTCCGGCTCGGCGGCGTCGACGCGGGCATGGACGAGATCGCCCGCCAGTTGACGCTCAGTACCCGCACACTGCGGCGCCGGCTGACCGAAGCGGGCACGAGTTACCGCGCACTGGTCGACGAGGTCCGCCAGACGCTGGCCGAGGAGCTGCTCGACACCGGCGTCCTGTCCGTCGAGGACGTCGCGTACCGGCTCGGGTACGCGGAGGCGTCGAGCTTCATCTACGCGTTCAAGCGCTGGACCGGGATGACCCCGGCGGCGTTCGCCCGGCGGTTCCGGGCCGCTCGGCAAGCACCGCCGGGTAGGTGAGCTTCAGCAGGTTGAGGATCGAATCGGTGAGAAAGGTGCGCAGCGCCGCGCGGTCGAGCGTGCCGCGGATCAGCCACTCGCGCGACGCGGCCCGCAACATGCCGCCGAACGAGCGGATCATCGCGCGCAGCTCGTCGCGGCCTTCGGTGACGTCGGTCATCAGCGCGGCTTCCAGGACGCGGTCGGCGGCGACCTCGTCGGCCTCCAGCATGATCCGCTCGATCTCGGGGTCGCGGCCCGCCGACTCCGGGCCGATGACGGTCAGCCAGGCGTCGCGGTTGCGGTCCACGACGTCGATCCAGCGTTCGACGCCGATCGTCAGCCGGTCCTCCATCGTGGTGTCCGGCAGCGCTTCGGTGACCGGTGCCGGCACGATCATCAGCTGCCGCACCACTTCCAGGTACAGCTCGCGCTTGCCGCCGAAGTAGTGGTTGATGAGCGGGCGCGCGACCCCGGCAGCCTCGGCGATGTCCGAAGTGGACACCGACGCGTAGCTGCCGGCGCCGAACAGGTGCCGCGCGGCGGCGAGGATCTCCGCCCGCCGTTCGGCCGGTTCGAGGCGGCGGCGCCGCGGCCGGGTCCCACTGGTCATCCGCTCAGCCTCGCCGGGGATCGGCACGCTGTCAACAAGTAGTTGACCCTTTGTCAAAAGGTCTGTTTCGCGTGCGGCGCCGTCGTTACGCAACCGGAACAACCCGCCGGTAACTCCCCGGCGTCCGGATGCGACGAGACGGCAGGGACCCGCGACCGGGGCAGGAGCAGATGACCGAAGAAGACGCGCCGATCCGGCCGGCCGGACGCTGGGTGAGCGTCCGCCTGCAGCATCGCCACGTCAGCTTCGACGAGGGCTTCGAGCCGGACGAGCCCCTCCCGGACGGCGACTGCGCGGACGAGGGATCGCTGTCGTACTCCGGAATCGTGATCACGGGTTACGACGAAGGGTCGAAGGTTTCCGAGCGCTGGATCCCGCTGGGCGTGGACCCGTCCGAAGCGGACGACGAGCGGTTGATCGGACAGTTGCGCGACGCCTTGCTTTGGCAAGCGGGGCGACCGCCCCAGGTGGCCGACGACTGACCGGTCACTCACGAGGTCGTGCGCAGCCCCTCGAAGGCCACTTTGCACACCGCGTCCGCCACCTCGGTCGCCGCCGAACCGCGCCTGGGCTTGTACCACTCGATCAGCGAGTTCACCATGCCGAAGATCAGCCGCGCGGTCACCGACGGGTCGACGTCCGGCCGGATGTCGCCCTCCGCCTCCGCCTGCTTCACCAGGTCCGTCACCAGCCGGTCGAACTCACGCCGGCGGGCCAGCGCCGCCCGTTCCACCTTCGTGTTGCCGCGCACGCGCAGCAGCAGCGTCACGAACGGCAACCGGTCGGCCAGTACCAGCACACTGCCGCGCACCAGGTGCTCGAGCCGGTCGATCGCGCGCCCGTCCAGCTGGTCGGTCGACGCGGCGACCTCGAACAACCCGTCCAGTGCCCGGTCCACCGACAGCCGCAGCAGTTCTTCCTTGCTGGGCACGTGGTGGTAGATCGCGGACTTCGTGATGCCGAGCTTGCGGGAGAGGTCCTCCATGCTCGTGCCGTCGTAGCCGCGCTCGTTGAACAGCTTCACCGCCACCTGCAGCAGCGATTCCAGGTCGTAGCCCGGGCGGCCGCGGCGCGGGGCCGTCACGGCCGCTCCCGCTGGTCGATGATCCGGCGCATCTTGCCCATGGACCGCTCCAGCGTGTCCGGCTCGACGACCTCCACCGACACCGTCACGCCGACACCGTCCTTGACGCCGCTGACCAGCGTGGCGATGGCCTCCTCACGAGCGGCGGAAGAAGCGTCGTGACGCGCCTCCACCCGCACGGTCAGGTGGTCGAGCCGCCCGCGCGTCGACCGGACGAGCTGGAAGTGCGGGCTCAACGCCGGCGTCCGCAGCACGATCTCCTCGATCTGCGTCGGGAAGACGTTGACCCCGCGCAGGATGATCAGGTCGTCGGTGCGGCCGGTGACCTTGTCCATCCGCCGGAACGCCGGCCGCGCGGTGCCCGGGCGCAACGCCGTCAGGTCGCGGGTGCGGTAGCGGATGATCGGCAGCGCCTCCTTCGTCAGCGACGTGAACAGCAGCTCACCGGTCTCGCCGGACCCCAGCACCTCCTCGGAGTACGGGTCGATCACCTCGGGGTAGAAGTGGTCCTCCCAGATGTGCAGGCCGTCCTTCGTCTCGACGCACTCCTGCGCGACGCCCGGCCCCATCACCTCCGACAGCCCGTAGATGTCGACGGCGTCGAGCGCGAACCGCTCCTCGATCTCGGCGCGCATTTGCTCGGTCCACGGCTCGGCGCCGAAGATGCCGACCTTGAGCGAACTGGCCTTCGGGTCGACGCCCTGGCGCTCGAACTCGTCGAGCAGCGTCAGCATGTACGACGGCGTGACCATGATGATCTCGGGCTTGAAGTCCGTGATCAGCTGGACCTGCCGCGCGGTCATGCCGCCGGACGCGGGGATGACCGTGCAGCCCAGCTTCTCGGCGCCGTAGTGCGCGCCGAGCCCGCCGGTGAACAGGCCGTACCCGTAGGCGACGTGCACCTTGTGCCCCGGCCGCCCGCCCGCCGCGTGGATCGACCGGGCCATCACCGTCGCCCACGTGTCGATGTCCCGCTCGGTGTACCCGACGACGGTGGCCTTGCCGGTCGTGCCGCTGGAGGCGTGGATGCGGCGCACCTGGTCCTGCGGCACGGCGAACATCCCGAACGGGTAGTTCTCGCGCAGGTCCTGCTTGGTCGTGAAGGGGAACTTCGCCAGGTCGGCGAGCTCCTTGCAGTCGTCCGGGTGGACGCCGGCGTCGTCGAACTTGCGCGTGTAGGCGGGCACGTTCGCGTACGCGTGCCGGAGCGTCCACTGCAGACGTTCCAGCTGGCGGGCGGCCAGCTCGTCCGCGCCGATGTTCGCCTCGATCATGGTCAGTCCCGTTTCGCGGAGATGGCGCGGCTGCGGCCGCGGAATTCGGCGACGACCTCGGGGCCGCCGGGGGTCTCCCGGTGCACGGTGACGTCGTAGATGCCGTTGCGGCCGTAGCGGGTGCGCTCGGTGGCCGTGGCGACCAGGTGGTCGCCGAGCCGGCCGGCCGCGACGAAGGAGATTTCGGCGCCCGCGGCGACCGTCACCGGCCCGTGGGTGTTGCAGGCGCAGGCGAACGCGGTGTCGGCGAGCAGGAAGACGTACCCGCCGTGCGCGATGTCGTGGCCGTTGACCATCGCGCTGGTGATCGTCATGGTCGCGACGGCCCGGCCGTCGCTCGCCTCCGCCAGCTCGATGCCCAGCGCGCGCGACGCCTCGTCGGCGGCGAACATGGTGTGCGCGGCGTTGGTCATCGAGCCTCCGAACGGACTGACCGAATGGACGGTCACCTGGCGGTGTCGCTCAGTAAAGGCAGCGCTCGGGGCCGTGTCAAGCGTCGCCCCTTCCGATCTTCGGGTCCGGCGGCTACCATGCGATTAACTGAACGTCCGGTAGGTAATTCGGCGAGAGGGACCTGATGGCACTGCTGCGCAGCTACGTCTCCGGGAGCTGGCACACGGCGGCGGACGAGGGCGTCCCGCTGCACGACGCGGCCACCGGTGAGGAGGTCGCCCGCATCTCGTCGAAGGGCGTCGACTTCGCGGGAGCGCTGGAGTACGGCCGCCGGGTCGGCGGCCCGGCGCTGCGCGAGCTGACGTTCCACCAGCGCGCGGCGCTGCTGAAGGCCCTGGCCTCGCACCTGCGCGAACACCGTGAGGAGCTGTACGCACTCTCCGCGCGCACCGGTGCGACGCTGGGTGACTCGAAGTTCGACATCGACGGCGGCATCGGCGTCCTGTTCAGCTACGCCTCGAAGGGCAAGCGCGAGCTGCCGAACGACACCGTCTACGTCGAAGGCAACGTCGAGCCGCTGTCGCGCGGGGGCACGTTCGTCGCCCAGCACATCGCTACCCCGCTGCGCGGTGTCGCCGTCCAGATCAACGCGTTCAACTTCCCGGTGTGGGGTCCGCTGGAGAAGTTCGCGCCGGCGTTCCTGGCCGGGGTCCCGAGCCTGGTCAAGCCGGCCAGCTCGACGGCCTACCTGACCGCGCGGCTGGTCGAGCTGATCGTCGAGTCCGGGATCCTGCCCGAGGGCTCGCTGCAGTTCGTCGCCGGCAGCGTCGGCGACCTCCTCGACCACGTGACCGCGCAGGACCTGGTGTCCTTCACCGGCTCGGCGTCGACGGCGCAGAAGCTGCGCGCGCACCCGGCGATCATCCGCAACGCCGTCCGCTTCAACGCCGAGGCCGACTCGCTGAACTGCTCGATCCTCGGCCCGGACGCGGTGCCGGGGACCACCGAGTTCGACCTGTTCGTCAAGCAGCTGACCACTGAAATGACAGTGAAGGCGGGCCAGAAGTGCACCGCCATCCGCCGCGCGTTCGTCCCGGCCGCGCTGCTGGACGACGTCGCCGCGGCCGCTTCCGCGCGGCTCGCGAAGGTGACGGTCGGCAACCCGGCGGCCGAAGGCGTCCGGATGGGCGCGCTGGCCAGCCTGGAGCAGCGCGAGGAGGTCCGGCGGTCGCTCAAGGCGCTGCTGGACGCCGGCAGTGTCGTCTTCGGCGACCCCGAGCAGGTCGACGTGGTCGACGCCGACGCCGAGCGCGGCGCGTTCATCTCCCCGGTGCTGCTCAAGGCCGACCCCGAGCGCACCGAGCCGCACGAGGTCGAGGCGTTCGGCCCGGTCTCGACGCTGATGCCCTACACGTCCACCGAACAGGTCGTCGACTTCGCCGCGCGCGGCGGCGGCAGCCTCGCCGGGTCCGTGGTCAGTGCCGATAAGGAGTTCGTCCGCGACGTCGTCCTGGGCGCGGCGCCGTTCCACGGCCGTCTGCTCGTCCTGGACGCCGAGGACGCGAAGGAGTCCACCGGCCACGGCTCGCCGATGCCGCAGCTGGTCCACGGCGGCCCCGGGCGCGCCGGCGGCGGCGAGGAGATGGGCGGCGTCCGCGGCGTGCTGCACCACCTGCAGCGCACGGCGGTCCAGGGTTCGCCCGCTGTTTTGAGTGCGGTCACCGGCCGGTGGGTGACCGGCGCGCCGCGTGCCGAAGGCGACGTCCACCCGTTCCGGAAGTCCCTGGCCGAGCTGCGCATCGGCGACTCGGTGACCGCCGGGCCGCGCACGGTTTCGCAGTCCGACGTCGACCACTTCGCCGAGTTCACCGGCGACACGTTCTACGCCCACACCGACCCCGAGGCCGCGGCCGCGAACCCGCTGTTCGGCGGGATCGTCGCGCACGGCTACCTGGTCGTCTCGTTCGCGGCGGGCCTGTTCGTCTCGCCCGAGCCGGGTCCGGTGCTGGCCAACTACGGCCTGGAGAACCTGCGGTTCCTGACCCCGGTCAAGGTCGGTGACTCGCTGACGGTGACGTTGACCGCCAAGCAGATCACCCCGCGGATCGACCAGGAGTACGGCGAGGTCCGCTGGGACGCCGACGTCACCAACGCCGAGGGCGAGTCCGTCGCCAAGTACGACGTCCTGACCCTGGTTTCGAAGGAGCAGCCGTGACGTTGGATGAGACACAGCGTCAGGAACACTTCGAGCACACTATCGAGCGCGACCAGCGCATCGAGCCGCGCGACTGGGTGCCCGAGGGTTACCGCAAGACGATGATCCGGCAGATCGCGCAGCACGCGCACTCGGAGATCATCGGCATGCAACCGGAGGGCAACTGGATCACACGTGCGCCGTCACTGCGGCGCAAGGCGATCCTGCTGGCGAAGGTCCAGGACGAAGCCGGCCACGGCCTCTACCTGTACTCGGCGGCGGCGACACTGGGCGCGGACCGCGCGGACCTGACCGACAAGCTGATCACGGGCAAGCAGAAGTACTCGTCGATCTTCAACTACCCGACACTGACCTTCGCCGACGTCGGCGTGATCGGCTGGCTGGTCGACGGCGCGGCGATCTGCAACCAGGTGCCGCTGTGCCGGTCGTCGTACGGGCCGTACGCGCGGGCGATGATCCGGATCTGCAAGGAAGAGTCGTTCCACCAGCGGCAGGGCTACGAGCTGCTGATGACGATGATGCGCGGGACTCAGCAGCAGCGGGACATGGTCCAGGAGGCCGTCAACCGCTGGTGGTGGCCGTCGCTGATGATGTTCGGGCCGCCGGATGCCGACTCGCCGAACACTGCGCAGTCAATGGCCTGGAAGGTCAAGCGGCACACCAACGACGAGCTGCGGCAGCGGTTCGTCGACATGTCGGTGCCACAGGCGGCGGCGCTGGGCGTCACCTTCCCGGACCCCGACTTGAAGTGGAACGCGTCGCGCGAGCACTACGACTTCGGCGCGGTCGACTGGGGCGAGTTCAAGAACGTGCTGAAGGGCAACGGCCCGTGCAACGCATCGCGCATCGCGCACCGGCGCCGCGCGCACGACGACGGCGCGTGGGTCCGCGAAGCCGCGGTGGCGCACGCCGCCAAGAACGAGGAGCGCAAGTGAGCGACCTGACTGCCGAAGGCGGCCACGGCGCCGTCCCGCTCGAGGGCGTCCCCGCCGAGCCGGGCCCGGTCAAGCACGACTGGCCGCTGTACGAGGTGTTCGTCCGCGGCAAGCGCGGGCTGAACCACGTGCACGTCGGATCGCTGCACGCGGCCGACGACCAAATGGCGCTGCACCACGCGCGTGACCTCTACACGCGCCGCAACGAGGGCGTGTCGATCTGGGTCGTGCGGGCGTCGGACATCACGGCGTCGTCGCCGGACGAGAAGGACCCGTTCTTCGCGCCGAGCGGCGACAAGATCTACCGGCACCCGACGTTCTACGACATCCCCGAGGAGGTGCCGCACATATGAGTTTCGACAACGTCTACGAGTCGCTGACCGAGGAGAACGACGCCCGCTGGGCGTTCGGCACCGGCTTCGAGGACCCGCTGTCCGGAGTGGACACGTCGGTACCGTCCGGTGTGGATGGTGCGGCGCTGGCCGCGTACTGCCTGATGCTGGGCGACGACGCGCTGATCTTCTCCCACCGGCTGCAGGAGTGGTGCACGAACGCGCCCGAGCTGGAGGACGAGGTCGCGATCGCGAACATCGCCCTCGACCTGCTCGGCCAGGCGCGGTTGCTGCTCGCGCGCGCTGGCAAGGCCGACGGTTCCGGTCGTTCGGAGGACTCGTTCGCGTTCTCGCGTGTGGAGAACGAGTTCCGCAACGTCCGGCTCGCGGAGCTGGGCGGCGGGCACTTCGGGCACCTGATCGCGCGGTTGTTCGTGTTCTCGACGTGGCGGCTGGCGCTGCTGCAGCGGCTGGTGTCCTCTGTGGACCCGGTGCTGGCGGCCATCGCGGACAAGGGCGTCAAGGAGGTGACCTACCACCGCGACTACGCGGCGCAGTGGCTGGTCCGCCTCGGCGACGGGACCGAGTTGTCGCACTCGCGCATGCAGGAGGGACTGGACGCGGTCTGGCCGTACGTCGGCGAGCTGTTCCGCACGCACGCTTTGGAACTCGTGGACGCGGCCTCGCTGCGGCCGGAGTTCGACGCGGTGCTGGACCAGGCGCTTTCCGCGGCAGCGCTGTCTCGTCCGTCTTCGGGTGAGCTGGCCGGCGTCTCGGGCCGCACGGGCCGAGACGGCGTCCACACGGAACAGATGGGGTTCCTGCTGGCGGAGCTGCAGAGTGTCGCCCGCGCGATGCCGGACGCGAAATGGTGACGGCGGCGGCGGTCGCGGCCACGGTCACCGATCCGGAGCTGCCGATGCTGACGCTGGCCGACCTGGGCGTGCTGCGCTCGGTGTCCGAACAGGACGGCCGCGTGATCGTGGCGATCACGCCGACGTACACGGGCTGCCCGGCAATGGACACCATGCGCGACGACCTGGAGCACGCGCTGGTGACGGCGGGTTACGCGGACGTCGAAATCCGGACGCAGCTGACGCCGGCGTGGACGTCGGACTGGATCTCACCCTCGGGACGTCTCAAGTTGGCCGCAGCCGGCATCGCACCCCCGGGTGCGGCGCCGCGGCGGTCGGGTCCCATCCCGCTGACGCTGTCGGCGCCGGTCTCGCGGGTTTCTTGTCCGTTGTGCGGCTCTTTCGACACGGAGGAGCAGTCCCGTTTCGGTGCGACGGCGTGCAAGGCGCTGCGGCGCTGCCGTTCGTGCTTCGAGCCGTTCGAACACGTCAAGGAGATCTGAGGTGGCGTTCCATCCCCTGAAGGTCGCGGGCGTCACGCGCTTGTGCGACGACGCGGTCGCGGTGACGTTCGACGTGCCTTTGTCCTTGGCGTCCGAGTTCGCGTTCAAACCGGGCCAGTCGCTGACGTTGCGCCGCTCGATCGAAGGACGCGACGAGCGCCGCTCGTATTCGATCTGCGCACCGGCGGGAGCGGCCCCTCGGGTGGGCGTCCGCTTGGTCCCGGACGGGTTGTTCTCGTCGTGGCTGGTGAACGAGGTCCGCCCGGGCGACACGATCGAGGTGGCGACGCCGACGGGGTCGTTCACGCCGGACTTGTCCGCGGGTGGTCACCACGTGCTGATCGCAGCGGGTTCGGGCATCACGCCGGTGCTGTCGATCGTGTCGTCGCTGCTGGCCTTTTCTGAAGCCACGGTTACGGTTTTGTACGGAAACCGCCGCACGGACACGGTGATGTTCGCGGACGAGCTGGCGGATTTGAAGGACCGCGCGCCTTCGCGTTTGGAGCTGGTCCACGTGCTGTCGCGCGAGCCGCGCGAGGCAGAGCTGTTCACGGGGCGCTTGGACGTGCCGAAGCTGCGTGCGTTGTTCTCGTCGCTGGTACCGGTGTCCTCAGTGGACCATTGGTGGCTGTGCGGCCCGTTCGAGATGGTGTCCGGCGCCCAGGAGCTGTTGACATCGCTTTCCGTGCCGCGGTCACGAATCCACCAGGAGCTGTTCTACGTGGACACGCCCCCGGCGCCAGTTACGCACCTCGACCCATCGGTGGCGGGGGAGTCGTCGGAGGTCCGCGTCGTCCTGGACGGCCGTTCGTCGACGATGACGTTGCCTCGCTCGTCTTCGGTGCTGGACGGGGCTCAGAAGTTCCGCCCGGACTTGCCGTTCGCGTGCAAGGGCGGGGTGTGTGGGACGTGCCGGGCTCGGGTCACCGATGGCAAGGTGGACTTGCGCCGGAACTTCGCGTTGGAGGAGTCGGAGGTGGAGGCGGGGTTCGTACTGACATGTCAGTCCTACCCGGTCTCAGAGGAAATAACGGTCGACTTCGACGCCTGAGGCGGGGGTTGTCCACAGGCCGGTCGCCTTGTGGACAACCAGGCCCGCCACCGGCTTTCCGCCGGGGGCGGTCGGTGGCCGCCGATAGAATGGACATGGGGACGCCCCCTGGGGAGTGGCGGGGGCCGCGTCGGCCCCTGTCGGCCCTTAGCGGCCTCGCCGCCGTCGGCGGCGAGGTTCTTCCGGTTCGGTGAGGCCCAGCATCTCCGCCGCCAGCTGCTGCGAACTCGCGAACATCCCGCTCGGCGCCTCACTCGCCCGCCGCAGGGCCGCCGGGCGCAACCGGTTGTAACCCCGGACCGTCACCGGCCGGCGCATCCGCAGCTCGTACGCCTTCTCCTCCGCCAGCTCCCCGGCCAGCTCCCGGTCCACCAGGATCGTCCCCGGGCGGGCCACCGACGTCAGGCGGGCCGCCAGGTTGACCACCGACCCGTACACGTCGCCGAAGCGGGCCAAGATGCGGCCCGATGCCATTCCCGCCCGGACCGCCGGCAGGCTCTCGTCCGCCGATGTGCGCTCGGTCAGCGTCAACGCTATCTCCGCCGCGTCCACCGCCGCGTCCGCGACGAACAGGACCTCGTCGCCGATCATCTTCACCACGCGGCCGTGGTGCTCGGCGATCACCTCCGTCGCCAGCGTCTCGAACGCGTCCAGGACCCGGCTCAGCTCTTCCTCGTCGATCTGGCGCGTCAGGCGCGTGTAGCCCACCATGTCGACGAACCCGACCACTTCGGTGCGCGTCTCGACGTTGTCACCCGCGGCCGCGAACGCCCGGCCCGCGTACGCCGCCAGGTGGCGGCGCCACACGAAGTTCTGGACTCGCTCCAGCTCCGGCAGCAGCCGGTCGACCAAGCGCGCCACCTGGCGCTCGTTGCGGCCCAGCTCCGGCTGCTCGCGGATCAGCTCCCACAGCATGTCGACCTGCCACTCGGCCAGCCGCGACAGGTGCTGGCCGAGCGCGCGCGTCACCGAGACCTCGATGCTCGGGTCGATCAGGCCCGACTGGACCAGCTGGTCGGCCGTCCGCATCGCCTCGACGTCGGCGTCGGTGAAGACGACCTCGTCGTCGCGGACCGTCGCGAACCCCAGCGCGCGCCAGAGCCGGCGTGACCGTTCGTCGGGCACGCCGGCCTTCTCGGCCACTTCGAGCCGGGTGTACTTCCGCCTGCCGCCGAGCAGGACGCGTTCGAGCCGCTGCTGAAGCTCCTCGCTCGGATCCGTCACGTCAGGTCGTGTGGACGATCAGCACGTCCACGCCGGACTTGCGCGCCACCTCCGACGGCACCGAGCCCAGGATCCGGCCGGCGATCGTGTTCAGCCCGCGGTTGCCGACCACCAGCAGGTCGGCCTCGCGCTCGTGCACGACCTTGCGCAGCGAGTCGACCGGGTCGCCCTTCACGGCGATCGTGTCGATCTTCTCCGCGCCGGCCTTGGTCGCCCGGTCGCGCGCCGACTGCAGCGTGTCCTCGGCCGGCGCCGAGCCGACGACCTGGTACGCCTCCTCGCCGAGGACGTCCTGGGCCTTGTCGACGTCGGACTTGCTGGCCGGGTAGAACGCACACGCGATGACGAGCGTGGCGCCCGCGTCGCCGGCCACCGCCGCCGCGCGGTCCACCGCCGCGAACGAGGACTCCGAGCCGTCCGTGCCCACCACCACGGTCCGATATGCCGCACCCATGCGCAAAACCTCCACGTGATCCCGCGTGAGCAGGGACGATAACCGGTCGGCAGCGACCGCGCAGGCTCGTCCGCGCCCGTGTCGGGTGGAAGGTTACTCGCCAGTCGCTTTCTGCGCTCCGCTCGCCCGGGGAGCCGGCTTCGGCGTGGGCTTGGGAGCCGGTTTGGGGGCCTGCTTCGGCTTCGGGACGTCGGACGCCTTGATCCGGATCGTCTCCTCGACGTCGCCCACCGGCGCCGTCTTCCCCGTGTCGGCCGGCTTCAGGTCCTCGGCCTTCAGGTCGGCCGTGACGTCCGCGGGGACCTTGACCTCGTCGCCGAGGACGGTGTGCGCCTCGGCCAGCACCGCCCGCGCCGCGCGGACCTGCTCGGCGAGCCCGCCGCGAACCTTGCGCAGGCTGTCGACGCGCTCGTTGGCCTGGGTGATCCGCCGGTTCGACTCCTCGGTCGCCGTCGTCACGCGGCGCCGCGCCTCGTCGGCGGCCTCCGCGAGCCGGGCGTTCGCCTCGGTGATCGAGTCCTGACGGCGCTTGTTCGCCTCCGCGACGGACTCGCGCTGACGGCGTTCGATGTCCGCCTTCGCGGCCTTCTCCTCTTCGAGGACCTTCGCGCGGATGTCGGCGGCGTCCTGCGTCGCCTCCTGGACGCGGCGGGCGGCCTCGGCCTTGCTCGCGGCCTCCTGCTCGGCCAGCACGCGCATCGCCTCGGTGCGGCGCGAGGCCATCGCGATCTCGAAGTCCTCTTCGACCTTGGTGCGGCGGTCCGACGACTCGGTGTCGAGCCGCTTGCGCTCGGCGTCGGCTTCGTCGGTGATCTTCTTGGCCTCCGCGCGGGCGTCTTCGAGCACCTTGCGGTGCTCCGCCTCCATCTCCTTGCGGCGCAGGTCGAGCTCGGTGAGCAGCTGCTCGTAGCGGGCGCGCATGGCGCTCGCGTCCGTCTCGGCCTTGGCTCGGATGTGGCCGGCCTCGGCTTCGGCGCGAGCGCGCGTGTCGGCGGACTCGTCCTGCGCGAGGCGCAGCATGCGCTGCAACCGTTCGGACAGGCCTTCGACGCTCGTCGGCGGCTGGGCGAGCCGGTCGACCTGTCCGCGCAGGTCCGCGATCTCGCCGCGCGCGATCTCCAGCTGCCGGGCCAGGTCGCCGGCCTGCGCGATGGCCGCGTCCCGATCGGCGGTGAGCATCTTGAGGTCGCCGTCGAGCCGCTCGAGGTGCTCGTCGACCTGCGCTCGGCTGTAGCCGCGCTTCGCCACGTCGAAGCCGGCTCCCAGCGGCACCAGCTCCCGTTCATCGCCAAGGCTCATGGGCCCACCGTAGTCGCAGCCGGGTCACGGAAGGGTGAGCACCCGTGCGGTGCGCCGAACGTGCCGTGTGGTGCGGCGGGAGGAACTGGCCCGATCGGGCCGGACCCCGGCGCTTTTCGACGCGGGGGTCCGGCCGTCGGCTCAGGCGCCGCGGAAGGCGTTGATCCCCTCGATGTGCTTCGCGCGCTTCTCTTCGTCGCGGACGCCGAGGCCTTCCTGCGGGGCGAGCGCGAGCACGCCGACCTTGCCCTGGTGGGCGTTGCGGTGAACGTCGAGGGCGGCCTGCCCGGTCTCTTCGAGCGAGTACGTCTTCGACAGCGTCGGGTGGATCAGGCCCTTGGCGATCAGCCGGTTGGCCTCCCAGGACTCGCGGTAGTTCGCGAAGTGGGAGCCGATGATCCGCTTGAGGTTCATCCACAGGTAGCGGTTGTCGTACTGGTGCATGTACCCGGAGGTGGACGCGCAGGTGACGATCGTGCCGCCCTTGCGCGCGGCGTAGACGGACGCGCCGAAGGTTTCGCGGCCCGGGTGCTCGAAGACGATGTCCGGGTCGTCGCCGCCGGTCAGCTCGCGGATCTTCGCGCCGAAGCGCTGCCACTCCTTCGGGTCTTGCTCGGTCTCGGACTTCCAGAACTTGTAGTCCTCGGCGCTGCGGTCGATGATCAGTTCGGCGCCGAGCTTGCGGCAGATCGCGGCCTTCTCCGGGCTGGAGACGACGCAGACGGGGATCGCGCCGCCGTTGAGCGCGTACTGCGTGGCGTAGGAGCCGAGGCCGCCGGAGGCGCCCCAGATCAGGACGACGTCACCTTGCTTCATGTCCGCGCCGTTGCGCGAGACGAGCTGGCGGTAGGCGGTGGAGTTGACCAGCCCGGGGGAGGCGGCCTCCTCCCAGGTGAGGTGGTCGGGTTTGGGCATCAGCTGGTTGGCCTTGACCAGTGCGACCTCGGCGAGGCCGCCGAAGTTCGTTTCGAAGCCCCAGATCCGCTGCTCGGTGTCGAGCATCGTGTCGTTGTGCCCGTCCGGGCCTTCGAGCTCGACGTTGAGGCAGTGCGCGACGACCTCGTCGCCCGGCTTCCAGTTGTGCACGCCGACACCGGTGCGCAGCACGACGCCGGAGAGGTCCGAGCCGACGACGTGGTAGGGCAGGTCGTGCCGCTTGGCCAGCGGCGAGAGCTTGCCGTACTTCTTGAGGAACTTGAAGGTGGGGATCGGTTCGAAGATCGAGGTCCACACGGTGTTGTAGTTGATGGCGCTGGCCATCACGGCGACCAGCGCCTCGCCCGGGCCCAGTTCGGGGACGGGGACGTCGTCGACGTGCAGCGACTTGCGGGGGTCCTTGTCCCGGCTTTCGAGGCCTTCGAACATGTCGACCTCGTCGGCGTGGACGGTCACCCCGCGGTAGCTCTCGGGCACGGGCAAGGACCCGACCGCGCCGGAATCGCCGTTCAGGATGGCTTGCTGGATCTCGCCGAGCTGCGTCATCGGTTCCTCCGCGGAGATGGGGGTCAACGGCGTTGGCGGCAGAAATTACTCGCCGGTAACTCGCGGGCACAACTGTACGAGACGGAGGGCACGATTACACGTCGAACTGTGACCGATCAGTCTTGACCGGCTGGCCAGTCAAGCGGATCATCGGCGGTGGGAACACCCACCCGACCAGCAGTTTCACCGACGGAGGTGAGCACGAATGAGTGAAGTCTCTACGCGCGCCTGGGCCCGGCCGCACGATTGGGTCGAGGTCGTCATCGGGGTGGTCGCCGCTCTTTCACCCCTTTGGCTGAGCACGGACACGACCGCGATGTGGACGATGGTCGTCCTGGGTGCCTTGATCGCACTCGACGGCCTGGTCTCGCTGGCGAGGCCGGGCATGGTCTACGGCGAAGGCATCCAGATCGCGCTCGGCGTGTTGCTGTTCATCGCGCCGTGGGTGATGAGCTACACCGAGTTCAACGGCGCTTCCTGGACGTCCTGGATCGCCGGGGTGCTGACGGTCATCGCCGGCGCGGCAGCCATGCCGGTCGCGAACGCCGCGCACCGCACCGCCGGCCAGCACTGAAGCCGCAGGAGGCACGCATGACCGAGGATTCGGCGAAGGAGCGCATCCTCTGCGCCGCCGAGGCGCTCTTCGCCGAGTCCGGCTTCGACGCCACCCCGACTTCCCGCATCGCGGAGCAGGCCGGGGTGCCGAAGGGGCTGGTGCACTACTACTTCCGGCACAAGGCGGACCTGCTCACGGCGCTCGTCGAGCGGCTGCCCGACGAGCGCATCGAGCCGGCCGTGGTCGTCGTCCCGGGCGACCTGGCGGGCAGCCTGCGGCGGCTCGTCCGCGAACTCGACCACCGCTTCAGCCGGTCGCTCGGGCTCTCGCACCTGCTGTGGCGCGAAGCCGACACCCACCACGTCGTCCGCGACGCCCTCCACGAACGCTTCCAGGTGCTCGTCCGCCAGGTTCGCGCGGTGATCCTGGCGGCAACGGGCGGCGTCCTGCCCCCGGCCGACGTCGACCGCGCGTCGGGCCTGCTGGCCCGCGCGGTCAGCCACCGGCACGCGACGGCCCGCCATTCGGACGATGACCTCCCCGCCGAGTTCGACGGCGAGTTGACGTTCATCGCCGACGCTCTGGCGGCGAAGACCGCGCCGGCTTAGGTCGGTCCTGGCCCGCGCGGCGCCGGGGGACGACTTCGGCGCTGGGGCGTGGCGCTGGCCGGTTGCGTGGAGCGGGCAGGTGCGGTGCGCGCTCGCCGAGCCACGGTGCTCGGGGGGCTGTGTGGAGTGGGGCAGGTGTGGTTCGGGCTCGCCCTGGGCGCGGTGCTCGGCGGGCTGCGCGGGAAGGGGGCAGACGTGGTGCGGGCTCGCCGGGGCACGGTGCTCGGCGGGCTGCGTGGGACCGGGGCAGACGTGGTGCGGGCTCGCCGAGCCACGGTGCTCGGCGCGCTGGGCGGAGCGGGGCAGATGTGGTGCGGGCTCGCCGAGCCGCGGCGCTCAGCGCGCTGCGCGGAGTGGGGCAGGTGTGGTTCGGCCTCGCCCTGGGCGCGGCGCTCGGCCGGTTGCACGCAGTGCGGTTCGCACTTGCGGGGCGCGCGCGGCTGGGGAGGGCTTCGGCCGGCTTGCTTCTTGGCCCCGCCCCGCCCCGCCCCCCGCCCACCCCCCTCCGCCTCCTGGTTGTCACCTGCGTGCGCCTTGCCCGCGCCGGAGTTGTTGCGCCTGAACGGGTTCGCCTCAGTGCGCGGCGCCGTCCTTCGCCGGCTCCACCAGCTCCACCAGTACTCCGCCCGCGTCCTTCGGGTGGACGAAGTTCACCCGGCTGTTGGACGTGCCGCGCTTCGCCGCGTCGTACAGCAGGCGCAGACCCTGGTCGCGCAGGGCGGCCGCCGCCGCGTCCACATCGGACACGCGGTACGCCAGCTGCTGCAGGCCCGGGCCGCTCTTGGCCAGGAACTTGCCGATCGCCGAGTCGTCGCGCAGCGGGGCCAGCAGCTGGATCTGCGTCTCCGTGCCCGCCGTGCCGGGCGCGCGCAGCATCGCCTCGCGCACCCCCTGCTCTTCGTTCACCTCCTCGTGCGCCACTTCCAGGCCGAAGTGGGTGCGGTGGAACTCGATGGCCGCGTCCAGGTCCGGGACCGCGATGCCGACGTGGTCGATGGCCGTCACGAACGGCCGCAGGGCGTCATCCATGGGGGCAGGATAGGCGGCGCCCGCGCGGCGTTCCCCCAGAATCGTCGCGTGCCCCGCCTCACACTGGCTCCATCAAGAAGCCCACCCTCCGGGTATGGTCGGAAAAACTGCCCATGCGCCGAAGCTTGGAGGACGCCGTGTCCGGTTCCGTGATCCTGGGTGCCGCCCGTACGCCGATCGGGCGCTTGCTCGGATCCCTCAAGGACTTCACGGGGGCACAGCTGGGCGGGGTCGCGATCAAGGCGGCCCTCGAACGCGCCGGGGTCGCCCCGGACGCGGTGCAGTACACGATCATGGGCCAGGTGCTGACCGCCGGCGCCGGCCAGATCCCGGCCCGCCAGGCCGCGGTCGCCGCGGGCATCCCGATGAGCGTGCCCGCGCTGACGATCAACAAGGTCTGCCTCTCCGGCCTCGACGCCATCGCGCTCGCCGACCAGCTCATCCGGGCCGGCGAGTTCGACATCGTCGTCGCCGGCGGCCAGGAGTCGATGACCCAGGCGCCGCACCTGCTGCCGAAGTCCCGCTCCGGCTTCAAGTACGGCGACACCACGCTCGTCGACCACATGGCCTACGACGGCCTCTTCTGCGCCTTCGACCAGGTCGCCATGGGTGCGTCGACGGAGAAGTACAACTCCCGCTACGGGGTCACCCGCGAACAGCAGGACGCGTTCTCCGCCCGCTCCCACCAGCGCGCCGCCGAGGCGATCAAGAACGGCTACTTCGCCGACGAGATCGCGCCGGTCTCCATCCCGCAGCGCAAGGGTGACCCGGTCGTCTTCGACACCGACGAGGGCGTCCGCGCCGACACCACCGCCGAAGGCCTCGCGAAGCTGCGTCCCGCCTTCGCCTCCGACGGCACCATCACCGCGGGCTCGGCGTCGCAGATCTCCGACGGCGCCGCCGCGGTCGTCGTGGCCAGCAAGGCGAAGGCGGAGGAGCTCGGCCTCACCGCGATCGCCGAGATCGGCGCGCACGGCGTCGTTTCCGGGCCGGACGCGAGCCTGCACGAGCAGCCGTCGAACGCCATCCTCGCCGCGCTGGCGAAGGCGAAGCTCGGCCCCGACGCGCTCGACCTCGTCGAGATCAACGAGGCCTTCGCCGCCGTCGGGCTGGTCTCGACCGAGAAGCTCGGCCTCGACCCGGAGAAGGTCAACGTCAACGGCGGTGCCATCGCCCTCGGGCACCCGATCGGCGCTTCCGGCGCCCGGCTCGCGGTGCACCTCATCCACGAGCTGCGCCGCCGCGGTGGCGGGCTCGGCGCGGCCGCGCTGTGCGGTGGCGGCGGCCAGGGCGACGCCCTCCTGCTGCGGGTGCCGTCCGCGTAAGTGGCCGGTGCACTCGACCTCGACGACCTGGTCGGCCGCGCGCGGGACGGGCAGCCCCGTGCCGTCGCGCGGCTGCTGTCGCTCGTCGAGGACGCCCACCCCCGCGTCGCCGAGATCGCGCGGGCGCTGACGCCGCACACCGGGCGGGCCCGGGTGGTCGGGCTCACCGGTCCGCCGGGCGTCGGCAAGTCGACTTCGACGTCGGCGCTGCTCACCGCGTTGCGCGCGGAGGGCAAGCGGGTCGGGGTGCTCGCGATCGACCCGTCTTCGCCGTTTTCGGGCGGGGCGCTGCTCGGCGACCGGATCCGGATGACCGAGCACGCCACCGACCCCGGCGTGTTCATCCGCTCGATGGCCACGCGCGGGCACCTCGGCGGGCTTTCTTGGGCGACCCCGCAGGCGGTGCGCGTGCTCGACGCCGCCGGCTTCGACGTGGTACTGATCGAGACCGTCGGCGTCGGACAGTCCGAAGTGGACGTCGTGAAGCTGGCCGACACCACGGTGGTGCTGCTCGCGCCGGGGATGGGCGACGGGATCCAGGCCGCGAAGGCCGGGGTGCTGGAGATCGCCGACGTCTTCGTGGTGAACAAGGCCGACCGCGAGGGCGCCGACGCGACGGTGCACGACCTCAAGCAGATGATTTCGCTGGCGCGCCGGGAGATCCGGGGCGCGAGCTGGCGCCAGCCGATCGTGCGGACCGTCGCGGCGAAGGGCGAGGGGATCGACGAGGTGGTGGCGGCGCTGGCCGCGCACCACGACTGGCTGGTGGCGCACGACGAGCTGGCCCGCCGCCGGATCGCCCGAGCGCGTGACGAGGTGGAGGCCATCGCGATGCGGCGGCTGCGGGCCGAGCTGACGGATTTGCGGGGTGGGGGACGGCTGGCCGGGGTCGCCGAGCGGGTGGTGGCGAGGGAGCTTGATCCGTTCGCTGCCGCGGACGAGCTGATCGCGGATCTGCGGGGCTGAGGGTTCGCCGCGCCGGAGCCGGCGGGTGGGGCGGTCGCGGATTTGCGGCCCTGGCTGCCGGGCAGGCTGTCGCCGCCTTCGGAGCGTCAGTGCGATCACTGCCAACAGCGAAAACGCAGCCGCCGCAACGGTTCTTCGGTCATGTGCCATGACTTCCCCCTTCTCGGTGCGGCGGGTTCGCCGCGTGATCCACATCGTGCGCCGGGGGTCCGACAATTTCGGGGTGTCGCGCTTCCGATTCACCCGATGGGCTGACAGGGGCGACTTTCGCCGGTTATTCCTGTCGGTGGCGGGCTCTAGACTGCGGGACGCTCCGGAACCGGGCGATCACTGGGAGGGCTTGCAGGATGAAGAAGACACTCGTCACCGCGCTGGCGGCCGGTGCGTTGTTCGTGGCGGGCAACGGCGTCGCCGCCGCGGCCGATGCGCCGCCGCCGAAGACGACGCACGGGCCTTGTCAGTACACCGAGACGCCGGATGAGCCGGCCGCGCGGCCGGTGCCGTTGCCGCCCGATCCGCGGCACACGCCGAGCCGGGGGAAGGTGGACGTCGCGGTCCCGACCAGCCAGGGCGCGCTGCCGCTGACCCTCGACCGCGCGAAGGCGCCGTGCACCGTGCAGAGCTTCCTGCACCTGGCTCGGCACCGGTTCTACGACCACACGGTGTGCCACCGGCTGACCGCGTACCCGACGCTGAAGGTCCTGCAGTGCGGCGACCCGAGCGCGACCGGCGAGGGCGGGCCGGGCTACAAGTACAAGGACGAGCTGCCGGTGGACCTGCCGCCCGCGCCGACCGACCCGACCGGCGCGCGCCGGGTATACGCGCGCGGGTTGCTGGCGATGGCCAACGCGGGACCGGACACGAACGGTTCGCAGTTCTTCGTCGTGTACGGCGATTCCGCGCTGCGGCCGAACTACACGGTGTTCGGGACGGTCGGGGCCGAAGGGTTGAAGACGCTGGACAAGGTGGCTGCCGGCGGGATTCAGCCGACTGCCGAGGATCCCGCGCCGGTCGATGGGACGCCGGTGCTGCGGACGGAACTGATCCGGGTTCGGCCCGGCTGCTGGTTCTGATGGTCGCCGCGGGCCGCTCCGGATGGGGTGGCCCGCGGGCCGGCGGGCGGCGGTCTTGAGGAGACGGGTCGAGGGAGTCGGCGGAAGAGGTCGCGCGGGAGGTAGCAGGCCGCTGGAGGGGGCGGCGGGCGGCGAAAGTGGCCTGCAGGAGGTGGCAGGCGGTGTGAACGGCAGGCAGGCAGCGAAAGTGGCCCGCGCGGGAGAGGGCAGGCGGGTGTGAAGGCCGGCTGGTGGCGAAGTGGTCGGCGGTCAGGTTGTGGGTAGCGGAAGCGGCGTGGGCCGGGAGGTTTTCAGCGGCGGCAGTGGCCTGCGGCCGAGTGGCGAGCGCGGGAAGGCTGTGGGAGGCAGTTGGCGGCGGAAGTGGCAAGCGCGGCGCGGAAAGGGGAGCTGCGCAGGTGGCCCTCAGTCAGGCGGTGATCTCCCACAGCGCCTCCACCAGCGTCTGGGTCGCGCCCGCGAACGCGTGCTTCGGTGTTGCCGCGTAGCCGACGATCAACCCTCCCGGGCGCCCCTCGTCCATCCAATACCCGCCCAGCCCCTCGATGCCGATCGCCCTCCGGCGGCAGGCCGCCAACGCCGTTGCCTCCGATGGACCTTCCGGGGGAAGCATCAACAGCAAGTGCAACCCCGCCGCGATGCCCTGGGGGCGGACCGTCTCCGGCAACGCCGCCAGCAACCGGGCTCGACGCGACCGGTACTCCGCCCGGCTGCGGCGGACGTGCTGGTCGTACGCCCCCGAGTCGATCAGCTCCGCCAGCGCCAGCTGGTTCAGCAACGCCGGGCGTGAACCGCTGTCCGCCATTGCCGCGCGGACCGGCTCCACCAATGACCTGGGCAGCACCAGCCACGCCAGCCGCAACGCCGGGGCCAGCGTCTTGCTCGCCGTTCCCGCGTACACCACCTTCTCCGGGGCCAGCGCCTGCAGCGCCCCCACCTGCTGGCGGTCGAAACGGAACTCGCCGTCGTAGTCGTCCTCCACCACCGTTGCTCCCGAACGGGTCAGGGCCGCGCGGCGGTGCGGGGCCAGCGTCACGCCCGTCGGGTACTGGTGGGCCGCCGTCACCACCGCCGCCGGACTGTCCAATGCGGACACATCGAGGCCGTGCTCGTCCACCGGTACCCCCACCACCCGCGGGCCCTGCGCCGCCGCGATCGAGCGGTACATGCCCAGCGACGGGTTCTCGAACGCCATTTCGCCGACCCCCAGTGAGAACAGCGCCCGGGACAGCACCGCTATCGCGTGCGAATAGCCGTGGCACACCACGATCCGCGCCGGGTCGGCGACCACTCCTCTGGCCCGGGCGAGGTACCCCGCGAGGGTGTCCCGCAGCTCGGGCGCGCCCAGCTCCGACTCGTAGCCGAACGCCGATGCCGGTGTCCGCAGCAACGCCCGCCGGGTCGCGGTGATCCACGCCTGGCGCGGGAACGCCGTCAGGTCCGGCCGCCCCGGGCGCAGGTCCCAGCGCGGTGCCGGGTCGCGGGGCGCCTGCCGGGGCGCCGACTGGGGCAGCGAACCCGCCGTCGCCACGCGGGTCGGCGCGCCCTGGGCCGTGCGCAGGTAGCCCTCGGCGGCCAGGTCGGCGTACACGCGCGTGACCGTGCCTCGCGCGACGCCCAGGTCGGAGGCCAGCGCGCGGGTCGACGGGACCGTCGCGTCCGGCTGCCAGCGGCCCTCCCGGATCGCCGTCCGGATCGCGTCGGCCAGGCCGCTCCGGCCCGTCGACGGCTCCCAGCCGAGGTGGACGTCGAGGCCGGAACTGGACCACGAATCTGCCATGTCACTGGACCATACTCGTGGACCAGTTGGGGCTAGCGTGGACACCATGACGAAGCGAATCGGACTCGGGCACGCGCCCGAGCTCTACCAGGCGATGGCGAACCTGCAGGCCGAGGTCAACAAGGCCGGGGCGAACGCCGGCCTCGACCCCAAGCTCCTCGAACTGGTGAAGACCCGCGCGTCCCAGATCAACGGCTGCGCGTACTGCCTCGACATGCACTCCCGCGACGCCCTGGAGCTGGGCGAGTCGCCGCGGCGGCTGTTCGTGCTCGACGGCTGGCGCGAGACCGACCTCTTCACCGAGCAGGAGCAGGCCGCCCTCGCCCTCACCGAGGCGATGACCAAGCTGTCGGCCACCCAGACCGTCCCCGACGACGTCTACGAAGAGGCCGCCCGGGTCTTCACCGAAGAGCAATACCGCGCGGTCGCGTGGGAGGTCATCGCGATCAACAGCTGGAACCGGATGACGATCACCAGCCACACGCCGCTCCCGAAGCGCGACTCGTGACCGCCGCCGCGCTCAAGGCGCTGCACGTCCCCGGCAAGCCCCTGGTCCTGCCGAACGCCTGGGACGCCGACACGGCCAAGCTCGTCGAGGCCGCCGGGTTCGCGGCCGTCGCGACCAGCTCGGTCGCCGTGGCCGCCGCGCTCGGGTTCGCCGACGGCGAGCAGGCGCCCGCGGACGAAATGTTCGCCGCGGCGAGCCGCATCGCGAACGCCGTGAGCGTGCCGGTGACCGTCGACGCCGAGTCGGGCTACGGACTCTCCGGCGCCGAACTGGCCGGGCGGCTGTCCGACGCCGGCGCCGTCGGCTGCAACTTCGAGGACACCGACCACGCCACCGGCGGGGTCCGTCCGGTCGCCGAGCAGGCGGAGCGGATCGCCGCCCTGCGCGAAGCGGCCGGTGACGGCCTGGTGATCAACGCCCGCGTCGACTCCTTCCGCGGCGTCGACCCGAAGGACCACCTGGTCGACGGCATCGCCCGGGCGAGGGCCTACCTCGAGGCGGGCGCGGACTGCGTCTACCCGATCCACCTGCGCACCCCCGAGGTGCTCGCGGCGTTCGTGCAGGGCGTCGGGGGCGCCGTCAACGCGCCGGCGTGGCCGGGCAGCCCGGGCCTCGGCGGCCTCGCCGAACTGGGCGTGGCCAGGATTTCGCTCGGCGGCGGGCTCTGGCAGTACGTCCGCAAGCACCTGGAAACGACGCTCGCGGGCGTCGCCGACGGAAAACTGCCCTACTGAGAATGGCCGAAGGCCGCCGCGAGGATGACTCACGACGGCCTTCGGTGTCTCGGGGTGTCAGTGCACGACAGCCTTTTCGGCGCCCGCACCGGTCAGGGAGCGGACCTCCATCTCGGCGTACTTCTTCTCGTCGTGCTCCTTGGACAGGACCGTGCCCAGCCAGCCCAGGATGAACGCGGCCGGGATCGAGACGATGCCCGGGTTGCTCAGCGGGAACCAGGCGAAGTCCGCGGTCTTGATCATCGACGTGCTCTTGCCGGACACCGCCGGCGAGAACACGATCAGCACGATCGTGATGGCCAGGCCGCCGTAGATCGACCACAGCGCGCCCTGGGTGTTGAATCGCTTCCAGAACAGCGAGTAGAGGATCGTCGGCAGGTTCGCCGACGCCGCCACCGCGAACGCCAGCGCCACCAGGAAGGCGACGTTCTGCCCGTTGGCCAGGATGCCGCCGCCGATGGCCAGGGCGCCGATGACCACCGCGGTGATCCGGGCGACCTTGACCTCCGAGTTCGGCGACGTCTTGCCCCGCTTGATGACGTTCGCGTAGACGTCGTGGGCGAAGGACGCCGACGCCGTGATCGTCAGGCCGGCGACCACCGCGAGGATCGTCGCGAAGGCGACCGCGGAGATCAGGCCCAGCAGCACCGGCCCGCCCAGCTCCAAAGCGAGCAGCGGAGCCGCGGAGTTGACCCCGCCCGGTGCCTTCTTGATCGTGTCCGGCCCGACCAGCGCACCGGCGCCGTAGCCCAGCACCAGCGTGAACAGGTAGAACACGCCGATCAGCACGATCGCCCAGACCACCGAGCGCCGCGCGTCGCGAGCCGTCGGCACCGTGTAGAAGCGCATCAGGACGTGCGGGAGACCGGCGGTGCCCAGCACCAGCGCGATGCCGAGGGAGAAGAAGTCCAGTTTGGACGTTCCGGTGGCGCCGTACTGCTTGCCCGGGCCGAGCAGCGTCTCCCCGGCCTTGCCCGCCTTGTCGACGGCGGCCTGCAGCAGGCTGGAGAAGTTGAAGTTGTACTTGCCGAGCACCCACAGGGTGATCACGAGCGCGCCGACGATCAGCAGCGCGGCCTTGATGATCTGCACCCAGGTGGTGCCCTTCATGCCGCCGATCAGGACGTAGGCGATCATGATGATGCCGACCACCGCGATGACGACGGCCTGCGCGCCCCCGCCTTCGACGCCGAGCAGCAGTGCGACGAGACCGCCGGCGCCGGCCATCTGGGCGAGCAGGTAGAAGAACGACACGGCCAGCGTCGACGTCGCGGCCGCGGCCCGCACCGGGCGCTGCTTCATCCGGAACGCCAGCACGTCGCCCATCGTGAACTTGCCGGTGTTGCGCAGCAGCTCCGCGACCAGCAGCAGCGCGACGAGCCACGCCACCAGGAAGCCGATGGAGTAGAGGAAGCCGTCGTAGCCGTTGATGGCGATCGCGCCCGCGATGCCGAGGAACGACGCGGCCGACAGGTAGTCACCCGAGATCGCGATGCCGTTCTGCGGACCGGTGAAGGCGCGGCCGGCGGCGTAGTAGTCCGACGCGGTCTTCGTGTTGCGGCTCGCGCGGAACACGATCACCAGCGTGATGACCACGAACGCGGCGAAGATCAGGATGTTGAGGAGCGGGTTGCTGCCTTCCACGCCGGCGGCGATGTCGAAGTTCACGCCTGCTCCTTCTCGATGTCTTCACGGATCTTCTCCGCCACCGGGTCCAGCTTCCGGTTCGCGTACCGGACGTAGAGGCCGGTGATGACGAACGTCGAGACGAACTGCAGCAGGCCGAAGATCAGGCCGACGTTGATGTTGCCGAAGACCTTCGTGCTCATGAAGCCGTGCGCGTAGTCCGCGAGGAGCACGTACAGCAGGTACCAGAGGAGGAACACCGCCGTCATCGGGAAGACGAACCGGCGCAGGCGGCTGCGCAGCTCACGGAACTCGGTGCTTTCGTGCGCCTTCTCCCAGATGGTCTCTGACGTGTCCGGGGGCCCGCCGCCGGTGTCCGTCGTGCTCATCGCTGCTCCTCGCGACGCTGCGGAAAGTGACGTGCGACACCGTAGGGACGTGTGAGTCTCGCGTGAAGATTCAGCGGCTCAACAGCCGGGCCAGACGACGAACGGTTGACGAACGGTCGCGGGGTCCCGTCGAACGGGGTTCGTCCAGGTGCAGGCGGAGCATCGCCGCCGTCGACCACGCGGGCGGCCTGCCGCGCAAGGAGACCAACGCCATTACGCCGAATGCCAGCGGTACCGACCAGGGTGCCGGTTGCTGCACCAAGATCGCCACCCAGCCGTGCAGGTCCGGGCCGGCGAGGGCGAACAGGATCGAGCCGGACGACGCGACGAGCCCGGTCAGCACCCCGGCGATCCCGCCGGCCGCCGTCAGCCGCGGCCACCAGATGCCGAGCACGAGCAGCGGGCAGAACGTCGACGCGGCGACGGTGAAGCCCCACGTGACGAGCACCCCGGCGTCGAGTTCGGCCGAGCGCAGCGCGAGCAGCACCATGATCGCGGCGACGCCGAACACCGCCATCCGCAGCCGGCGCAGCCCGCCGGGGACGAGGTCGTGCGCGATCGCGCCGGACATCACCAGCAGCAGCCCGAGCGACGTCGCCAGGAACGCGGCGAACGCGCCCGCCGTCAGCAGCGCCGTGAAGAGACCGCCGGCCCAGCCACTGTCCACTTGGTACGGCAGCGCGACGACGACGGTGTCCGTCGCGCCCGAAAGGTAGAGCCCGGGCACGAGAACCCGGCCGAGGACGCCGTAGACGCCGGGGAAGAGGTAGAAGACGCCGAGCAGCGCGACGGTGATCGCGGCCGTGCGGCGCGCGGCGCGGCCGTCCGGGCTGGTGTGGAAGCGCATGAGCACGTGCGGCAGGCCCATCGTGCCGAGCATGGTCGCGATGAGCACGGCCCACGTGCCGAGCAGCGGGTAGCCCTCGTCGCCGAGGTCGAGCAGGGGCCGCTGCCAGTCGTGCCCGCCGAGCGGGGCGCCGCCGCGGACCGCCGGAACTGCCGCCCCCGAGCCGAACACGACGTCGTCCTGGCTGTGCGCGGTGAACTCGCCCGGGGCCAGGGTCCGGGGGACGCCGTTGACGCGCACCGCGGTCGGCTCGCGGATCTCCATGGTGACGTCGACTTCGAACCGCACCGGCGTCTCGCGGGCGAAGTGCGTGAACTCGACGGGGTGCAGGGCGTCGGCCCGGTTGACCGCGCCGGCCTGCAGCACCAGCCAGATCGCGGGGATGAGGAACAGCAGGAGCTTCAGCACGAACTGGAACGCCTGCACGTACGTCGCCGCGCGCATCCCGCCCAGGGCCAGGGTGACGCTGACCGCCGCGCCGGCCAGGACGACGCCGACCCAGTACGGCGTGCCGCCGACCGCGGCGAGCACCAGGCCGGCGGTGCGGAACTGCGGGACGACGTAGATCGTGCCGATCACGAGGACGACCACCGCGGCCAGGCGGCGCAGCGCGGGGGAGTTGAGCCGGGCTTCGGCGAAGTCGGGGACGGTCAGCGCGCCCGAGCGGCGCATCGGCGCGGCCACCAGGACGAGCATCGCGATGTAGCCGGCGGTGAAGCCGACCGGGTACCAGAGAGCGCCGATGCCGTCCTTGACGACGAGCCCGGCGACACCGAGGAAGGACGCCGCGGACAGGTATTCGCCCGAGACGGCGGCGGAGTTGACCAGCGGCGAGATCCGCCGGGACGCGACGAGGAAGTCCGACGTCGTGCGCATGGCGGCGACCCCGCGGACGCCGATGAGCAGCGTCACGAGGACGACGGGGGCGACGGCGAGCGCGACACCCACTAGTCGTCGTCCTCGAGGCGTTCGGCGCGGCGCAGCTGCCAGCGCGCCAGGACGGCCATCGCCGGGTACGGCAGGACCGCGATCATCAGCCACGACACCGGGATTCCCAGCAGCCGCACGGTGTCCAGGCCGGGGAAGATCGCGAAGACGCCCGGCAGGCCGAGCAGGAGCGCGAACATCAGAACCAACGCCGGGACACCGCGACGGCGTTGCGCGCGGTACAGCACCGTGGCGCGCTGGGTGTCGCTCGCGGGGAGCCGGGGCTGGCGCCAGCGGTGGCGCGACCGGCGACGCGCGTGGGCGAGGCGGGTCTGCGGGCTCGTGACCGCGACCCGGCGGATCTTGCTCATCGCGCGCCCGGCCCGAGCTGGCCGCGTTGCGCCGCTTCCAGCAGCCGGTCGCGCAGGTCCCGCGCGTGCCGGCGGCTGACCGGGACGTCGCCGGCCTCCGTGTGCGCCAGCAGCCCGCCCGCGCTGTCGCTGCGCAGCTCCAGCACCGCGCCCACCGACACCAGGAACCCGCGGTGGACCCGGCTGAACCCGGTGCCCTCCCAGTACTCCTCGAGCCGCGAGATCGGCATCCGCACCAAGTGGACGCCGCCGCGCGTGTGCAGCCGGACGTAGTCGCCGTGGGCCTCCACGAACAGCACGTCGTCGCGGCGGACGTACCGCGTCCGGCCACCCGACTCCACCGGCAGCGCCGCCATCGCGTCCGGGGTCGGGCGCGACGCCGGGGTCGCCATCCGCAGCACCTTCGCCAGCGCCGCCGACAGCCGTTCGGCGCGGACCGGCTTGAGCAGGTAGTCGACCGCGCCGATGCCGTACGCCGCCACCGCGTGGCCGTCGTGCGCGGTCACGAACACGATCACCGGCGGCTCGCTCAGCTTCGCCAGCAGCGACGCGAGTTCGAGCCCGTCGAGACCCGGCATCGAGATGTCCAGGAACACCGCGTCGAAGCGGTCCGCCTGAAGCAGCTTCAACGCCTTCAGCGCGTCACCCGCGCCGACGACTTCGCCGACTTCGGGTGCTTCGCGCAGCATGGTGCACAACTCGTCGAGAGCGGGCGCCAGGTCGTCGACGGCGAGGACGCGCAGGGTCACGGCAGCACCCCCGGCTGGAACCGCGGCACCCGCACGATCACCCGGGTCCCCGCGCCGACCTCGGTCTCGACGGTCAGGCCGTACCAGGCGCCGTAGACGTCCCGCAGGCGTCTGTCCACATTGGCCAGTCCGAGCCCGGCGGGGTCGTCCTCGCCGGTGCGCCCGGCCAGGATGTCCGCCGCGCGCTTCGGGTCCATGCCGACCCCGTCGTCCTCGACGAAGATCACGCAGTCGTTCCCTTCCGCCTGGCCGTGCACCTGGACCAGGCCGGTGCCCGAGCGCGGCTCGATGCCGTGCCGGATCGCGTTCTCCACCAACGGCTCCAGCACCAGGTACGGCACCGCGACGGCGAGGATCTCCGGCGCGACCCGCACCTGGACGCGCAGCCGCTCGCCGAGCACCGCCCGTTGCAGCGCCAGGTACGTCTCGATGGCGCGGAACTCCTCGGCGACCACCGTGTACTCGCCGTGGCGCGCGAGGCTGTAACGCGTGTAGTCGGCGAAGTCCAGCATCAGGTCGCGGGCCCGGTCGGGGTCCGACCGCACCAGCGACGCGATGACGGTCAGCGCGTTGTAGACGAAGTGCGGGGACATTTCGGCCCGCAGCGCCCGCAGCTCGGCCTGCGCCGCCTGGTCCGCCGACGCCTCGAGCCGCCCGCGCTCGAGGGCCCGCACGACGAGGTCGGCGGCCTCGGCCGCGACCGCGTCCCGGACGTCGCCGACGACCAGCAGCGCCCCGGCCAGCTCGTCGCGGACGTGCAGCGGCAGCACCATGACGTCGGGCGCGGAGCCGGGTTCCTCGGTGTGGAGCACGCCGTCGAGCACCGACGCGACGACGGCGTCCGGCCCGGGCCGCCCCGACCACAGCAGCGAGCCGGACAGGTCGGTCAGCCCGAGCCCGGGGAAGCCGAACAGGCGCCGCAGGCCGTGGGCCGCGCGGCGCGCGCGGGTGCCCGAGAGGCCGTCGCGCAGGTCGTCGGTGATCCGGCGGGCGGCGGCGAGCACCGGCAGCGGGTCGGCGCGGGACGCCGCCCGCAGGTGCACGGTCAACGGGCCTCCCCTCGGCGACGGTGTCCAGGGCAGTAGATCCTACGGCTACGCGGGGCCGTCCCGGTCGGCCAGCACCTGGGCGTGGCGGCGGAAGCGGCGCCAGGTCCGGTAGTCGTCGAGCGCCGTGACGTCGCCGAGCAGGCTCGTGTTCGCCGGGTACGGCCGGTCGGGCAGCGCGATCCAGCCGGTCGTCCGGGTCTCCTTTACCGCGACCGGCACCGGCCGGAACGTCGTCGGGTCGAGGCCGTCGCTGTGCCGGACGACCTCGTCGTAGAACCACGCCGACGTGATCAGCGCCAGCACCCCGCGCGAGGACTTGAGCGCGTCCTTCAGCGGCGCGGCCTCCAGGAGCCGGAACGTCTGGTTGATCGCCGGCGCGGTGACCCCGTGGTCGTCGAAGGCGACTTCGCCCGCGTGCAGCGCCATCCGGAGCCGGATCCGGGCTTCGGCGTGGTGCGTCCGGTTGTGCCGGTGCAGCGCCACGGCGAGCGCCGTGGGCAGGAAATCGACGAAGGGCCCTTTCGGGATCTCCGCCGGGGCGAGGACGAAGACGCCGTCCCCGCAGTCTTCGCGCCGGCACTGCCCCCACGGGACGCCGGCGTCGTCGAACGCCCGGCAGAGCGCGCGGTACAGCCCGTCGCGCAACGCCAAGCGGTGTGGTGTGGTCCTGCGCCGGTCGCCGTAGCCCTCGACGTCCACGGCGAAGATCGTCCGGTGCCTGGCCGGCCGCTCGTAGTTCATCGCACCCTCCCTGCGATCATGCATGTGTAAATGCATGTGCAGATGAGTGTGACGGGTGACACCCGCGCGGGGGAACGGCTCCTGCGGTGAGCGGTGCCCCCGCCGCGGTGACCGGCGGTGACCGATCGCCGCGGCGAAACACCTGGTCAGAACCCCTGCGGGCGGTGCGCACACCACCCACAGGGATCTGACGGACGGGTCAGCAGGACTGCTTGTAGAAGTACTGCGAGTTGGCGTCCATGTCCGCCTTGGTGATCGAGTGCAGCTCCGCGGTCAGGTTCCGCGTCACCGGCTTGCCCTCGATGGCGGCCACGGCCTGCTGCACGCCCTGGGTGCCGATCGAGGCCGGGTCCTGGGCGATGAGCGCCTGGTACTGGCCGTTCTTCAGGCCCTCGACCTCCGACGGGCTGGCGTCGAAGCCGATCAGGTTGACCGCGCCGACCTTGCCCGCGTTGCGCAGGCCGGTCGCCGCGCCCTCGCCGGTGTTGAGGTTGGTGGCGAAGACGCCGATGAGGTCCGGCGTCGACGAGAGGGCCGCCGTCACCTTGGCCGCGGCCTGCTCCGGCTCGTTTTGGGTGAACTGGACGCCGATCGACTTCAGGTTCGGGGTGTTCTTCAGCTCGTCCTCGAAGCCCTTGGCGCGCGCGGCGGTCGTGGACGTGCCCGCGATCGTGTCGAGCACCAGCACCGAGCCGCTCTTGCCGGCGGCCAGCTTCGCCATCGTCTGGGCCGCGAGCTTGCCACCCGACGCGTTGTCCGAGGAGACGGACGACGCGGCGACGCTCGTGTCCTTCAGCGACGTGTCGACCTCGACGATCTTCGCGCCGCGCGCCTTGACCTGCTGGATCGGCGCGAGCATCGCCGTGTCGTCGGTCGGGGCGATGAGCAGCGCCGCCGGCGGGTTGGAGCCGAGGGCGTTGACGAGCTGGGTCTGCATCGCCGCGTCGAACTTCTGCGGTGCCTGCGTGGTCAGCTCGTAGCCGAGCTTCTTGGCCTCGGCCTGCGCGCCGCACTGCAGTGAGATGTAGAACGGCTCGGCCTGCACGCCCGGGATGAGCGCCAGCTTCTTCGAGCCGGCCGAGTTGGCCTGGCTGTCGCCGGACCCGGTCTGCCCGACCGTGCCGGACCCGCAGGCGGTGAGCAGTGCCGCCGCGGAGACCACGGCACCCATGGCGGTGAGAGTCTTGGTCAGCTTCATAAGCACCTCTTTGTACTTGTGGGGAACTCAGCGGGAGTTGCGGCGACGGCGGCGCCGCTGGTCGAACCAGACGGCGGCGATCAGCACGGCGCCGACGGCGATCATCTGCCAGAAGTCCTGGACGTGGGTGATGTTGAAGCCCTTCTTCAGCACCGCCGGGATGAACACGCCGATCACCGTGCCCAGTACCGTGCCGACGCCGCCGAAGAGGCTCGTCCCGCCCATCACGACCGCGGCGATCGCGTTGAGGTTGTCGGTGGTGTGCGCCGAAATCGTGGTCGACGCGTAGTACGCCAGCGAGAGGAACCCGGCGATCCCGGCCAGGAAGCCCGTCAGCGTGTACACCTTCAGCAGGTGCGCGGTGACGCCGATGCCCGCGCGTCGAGCGCCTTCGGCGTTGGAGCCGACCGCGTAGGTGTAGCGGCCGAACTTCGTGGTGTGCAGCAGCCACGCGCCGATCAAGGTGATCACCACGGCGACGATGACCAGGTTCGGCACCACGCCGAACGAGGTGCCGTAGCCGAGGGTCTTGTTGAGGACCAGGGGGATGCTGCGCACGTCCGAGCCGTTGTTGAGCAGGTAGGCCGAGCCGAGCGCGGCGCCCATGGTGCCAAGGGTGACGATCAGCGGCGGGATCCCCGCCACCGCGATGAGGAAGCCGTTGACCAGCCCCCACACCGTCCCGGCGACGACCGCCGCGAGCAGGCCGACGGTGATGACGCCCCAGCCCGCGTTCGACGCGTTGCCGCCGGACATCGCCTCCATCACCTTGCCGGCGACCATGCCGGAGAAGATCAGCACGGACCCGACGGACAGGTCGATGCCGGAGGTGATGATCACGAACGTCATCCCGACCGACAGCACCAGCAGCACCGCGGTCTCGATGAGCAGCGTCTGGAAGGTGAACAGCGTCGCGAACTCGCCGGGGGCGATCGCGCTGAACACGATGATCAGCGCGACGAGCACCAGCGCGATCCAGAACGTGTTGGCGCCGACCAGGCGCTTGCCGAGCGGCCGCTTGCCGAAGCCGGCGTCCGGTGCTTGCTGGATGTCCTTCGCGGGCGCGGTCACGCGGCCTCCTCCTGCACGAGTGCCCCGGTCATCGCGGCGACGAGGTCTTCGAGCTTCGTGTCCGACCCGGTGAACCGGGCCACGCGCTTGCCGAGCCGCAGCACCTCGACGCGGTCGGCGACCGACAGCACCTCGGGCATGTTGTGGCTGATCAGCACGACGGCGATGCCCTTGTCGCGCACCTTCTTGATGACGTCGAGCACGCGCTCGCGCTGCACGACGCCCAGCGCCGCGGTCGGCTCGTCCATGAACACGACCTTCGACGCCCAGACGACCGAGCGCGCGACCGCGACGCTCTGGCGCTGCCCGCCGGACAGCGAGCCGATCGGGACGTCGGTGCTCTGCAGCGTCACGCCGAGGCGCTGGAACTCCTCGATCGCCTGGCGCCGCATCTCGGCCTTGTCGAGCATGCCGAGCTTGCCGAGGATGCCCTTGCGGTGGATCTCGCGGCCGAGGAAGAGGTTGGCTGCCGGGTCCAGTTCGGGGGCGACGGCCAGGTCCTGGTACACGGTCTCGATGCCCATCCGCCGCGCCGTGGTCGGCGAGTCGAAGCGCACGTCCTTGCCGTCGAGCAGGATCTTGCCCGACGTCGGCTGCTCCGCGCCGGAGAGGCACTTGACCAGGGTGGACTTGCCGGCGCCGTTGTCGCCGATCAACGCCGTCACCTCGCCGGCGCGTGCCTGGAAGGACGCGCCGCGCAGGGCTTCGACGGATCCGTAGTGCTTGGTCAGGTCGACCGCGTCCAGGAGGATTTCGCTCATCCGTGCCTCTCTTCCGGCGCCGGCGGTCGGCAGCGGATCACCGTCGCCGTGCCGGACAGCTCGGTCTGGCCGGCGTCGAACGGGACGACGTAGGTGTCGCCCTTCGTCAGCGCGTGCTCGCCGCCGTGCTCGGTGCGCAGGGTGCCTTCGCCGTCGAGGACGACGAGCACCGCGAACGACGGATCGAGTGACAACGTTGTCACCTTGTCCGTCCGCAGCTGCTCGGCTCGGAAGAACCGCTCCGAGCCGCCGGCCAGCAGGTCCACTGTGGACGCGTGATCGCCCGCCGTGCGCTTGATGATGGTGCCGAGCCGCTCGGTGTCCCAGCCGGACGTGTCCAGTGCCTCGATCGCGGTGTCGAAGCCGAGGCCGAGGTGGCCCTTCTCCGGGGACGCGAGGAAGTCCCGCCACTCGATCGTCAGCGAGAAGTCCGTCGGCTGCTGCAGCTCGACGACGAAGACGCCTTCGCCGATCGCGTGCGGCAGGCCGGCCGGGATGTAGACGGTGTCGCCGGCGGTCACCGGGACGCTGTTCAGCGCGCCCAGCATCGAGGGCACGTCCTGCTCCCGCGTCCACTCGGACACGGTCGCCTTGGACAGCGTCTCCTTGAAGCCGGGGTAGACGCGCGGGTCGTCGCCGTAGGTGCCGACCACGATCCACGCCTCGGTCTTGCCGAAGTGGGAGTCGAAGTGCTGTTTCGCGAACGTGTCGTCCGGGTGGAAGTGCACGGGCAGCCGCTGGCCCGCGTCGAGCAGCTTGACCAGCAGCCCGGTCGACGTCCCGAGCGCCTCCATGTGCTTGGCGCCGAGCCAGGCGTTCGGGTTCGCCACGACGGCGTCACGCAGCCACGCGCCGTCGGGCAGCCGGGTCAGGCCGTTCGTGTCCTGGCCGAACATGGTGCTCACCGACGCGACCCAGTCCTCCGGGCCGAACTTCTTGTCCGACGAGGCCCCGCGCAGAGTGGCGATGGCGTCGCCGCCGCGGTAGAACTGCGGCGGCTGGTTGGCCGGGAGCCGGATGGGTTCGAGGGTCACGGGGCGACCTCACCGGAACCGCGGGCGACGAGATGCACGGGCAGGACTACCTTTCTGGGCGGGGACTGATCTCCTTGGACGCGCGCGAAGAGCAGCTCGGCCGCGGCGTGGCCGAGCGCGCTCACGTCGTGCGCGACGACGGTGACCGGCGGGTCGAGCAGGTCCGCCAGCTCGAAGTCGTCGAAGCCGACCATCGCCGGGCGGTACTCGGCGTGGGCCAGCGCGCGCAGCAGGTGCACGGCGACCCGGTTGTTGCCCGCGATCACGGCGGTCGCCGCGTCCGGGCCGTGCAGCAGCCGCTTCACCGCGTCGCCGATGCCCTCCTGCGTCGGCGTCCGCATCGAGACCAGGGACTCGTCGTAGGAGATGCCGTTGCGGACGCAGCCCTCGCGGAACCCCCGCAGGCGCTCGGCCGCGGTGAAGATGTCGGGGCTGTCGCCCAGGAACGCGATCCGGCGGTGACCGTGCTTCGCCAGGTGCGTGACCGCTTCGATGGTGCCGCCGAGGTTGTCGACCAGCACGGTGTCGGCCACGATGTCGCCGGCCGGGCGGTCGATGAACACCACCGGGGTGCCCGCGCGCATCTCCGGCACCAGGTAGCCGTGCTGCAGGCCGGCCGGGACGACGAGGATGCCGTCCACCCGCCGCGCGCAGAACTCGAGCACGAGCTCGCGCTCGCGGTCGGAGTTCTCCTCGGACGAGCCGGTGAGCACCTGGCGCCCGAACGACGTCGCGATGCGCTCGACCGCGCGGTTCAGCTCGGAGTAGAAGGGGTTGCCGACGTCCTCGACGATCAGCCCGATGGTGCCGGTCGTCGACCCGCGGCGCAGGTTGCGCGCGCCCAGGTTGCGCCGGAACCCCAGCTGCTCGATGGCCGCCATGACCCGCTCGGCGGTGTCCGGGTGCACCGCCGGTTCGTCGTTGACCACGCGCGAGACGGTCTTGATGCTCACGCCCGCCAGCCGTGCCACGTCGCTCATGGTGGCGCGTCTGCTCGCGGTGCGCGGGGCACCGTCCCGGTCCCGGCCGGGGGGAGACAACGTTGTCATAGTGACCGGGATTGAACGCCAAGACCCGGTGGCTTGTCAACGCCTGGTGCGAGGATTGTGCCGATTCGGCTACCGACGTCGTAGGACAGACGGCTGATCACACTGTCTTGAAGTGGACAGGTCTTGACGAGACCTCTTGACGATCCGGTGAGCCGCTGCCCAAGGTGACCCGGTTCGACCGACTGCGCGACAAGGTTGTCATCACACCGTTTCTGGTCGCGCTGACGAGGTGAAAGGCGATGGCCATGGCGCGATTGCGCTTCAGAGCCGGTTTGACCTTTTTGACCCTGGCGGTGACGGCAGCGGTGGCTCCCGCTGTCCCCGCGATGGCCGCTCAGAGCACGGATTTCGCGAAGTGGGTCAACCCCTTCGTGGGCACCCGTCCCGGTGGCGCCGACCACGGCACCGGGGGCGGTGCCGGCAACACGTTCCCGGGCGCGGTCGCGCCGTTCGGCATGGTCCAGTGGAGCCCGGACACGGTGAAGTCCCAGCCGGGCGGGTACTTCTACGACGACAACGCCCTCACCGGGTTCAGCCTGACGCACCTTTCGGGTGCCGGCTGTTCGACCTATGAGGACATCCCGTTCATCCCTTATGTCGGCGAAGTGACGACTTCCCCGGCGACCGACCCCTCGCACTACACGTCGAAGTTCTCGCACGCCAACGAACACGCGACCGCGGGCGCCTACGACGTCACCCTCGACAGTGGGGCGAAGGTCGAGCTGAGCGCGACCCAGCGCACCGGCTCCGCGCGGCTGACCTACCCGGCCGGTGCGTCCTCGACGTTGCTGGTCAACACCTCCGGCTCGGTCAACGGCACCGACGACGCGTCGATCACCATCGGCAAGGACACCATCAGCGGCTGGGCCACGAGCGGCCGCTTCTGCGGCGCGCAGAACAGCTACCGCGTCTACTTCTCGGCCAAGTTCGACACGCCGTTCGCGTCCATCGGCACGTGGAAGAACGGCGCCGTGACGCCGAACAAGGCCGCGGAAACCGGTGGTGCCAAGGCGAAGGTCGCGCAGCCCAACGGCGTGAACGCGTCGATCGCGCGCACCGCCACGGCCAAGCAGCAGAACACCACCGTGAGCGGTCCGGGCAGCGGCGGGTACGTCACCTTCGCCAACCTCAACGGCGCCCAGGTGAACGTCCAGGTCGGACTGTCCTTTGTGTCCGTCGACGGCGCGAAGGCTAACCTCAAGGCCGAGAACACCGGCAAGTCGTTCGACAAGGTGGCCGCGGGAGCGCGGAAGGCCTGGAACGACCAGCTCGGCAAGATCGCCGTCACCGGCGGCTCCGACGCGGACATGACGACGTTCTACACGTCGCTGTACCACTCGCTGATCCAGCCGAACGTCTTCTCCGATGTGGACGGTCAGTACATCGGCTTCGACGGGCGGGTGCACAAGGCCGACAAGGGCCACGCGATGTACACCAACTTCTCCGGCTGGGACATCTACCGTTCGGAGATCCCGCTCCTGGCGACGATCGACCCGAAGCAGACCTCGGACATCGTCCGGTCGATGATGGCCTACGCCGAGCAGGGCGGCTCGTGGGACCGCTGGACGGTCGCCAACGACTACACCGGCGTCATGAACGGCGACCCGTACCACATCATCGTCTCCAGCGCGTACGCGTTCGGCGCCCGTGACTTCGACGCCCAGAAGGCGTTGCTGCTCATGATCAAGGGCGCCACCCAGCCGACCCAGGGCTACACCGAGCGGCCGGGCCTGGACGACTACCAGAAGCTGGGTTACGTGCCCGGCGCCGGCGCGGACACGCTCGAGTACACCAGCGCCGACTTCTCCATCGCCCAGTTCGCCAAGCGGCTCGGCGACAGCGCGACGTACACGACGTTCATGAAGCGCGCGCAGAACTGGCAGAACCTCTACAACCCGGGGACCGGGCACCTGCAGCCGCGCAACGCGGACGGCTCGTTCGCCGGCACCTACGACCCCGCCAGCTCACAGGGCTGGGTCGAGGGCAACGGCGCGCAGTACGAGTGGATGGTGCCCTACGACCTCGGCGGCGTCGTGACGGCGTTCGGCGGGAACACCGCGACCCAGTCGCGGCTGGACACCTTCTTCACCCAGCTGAACGCGGGCACGCAGGAGCCGTACGCCTTCATGGGCAACGAGCCGAACTCCAACGCGCCCTACGTGTATTCGTACGCGGGCGCGCCGGCCAAGACCCAGGGGATCGTGCACCGCTCGATGGACGAGCTGTACAACCCGCGTCCCGAAGGCCTGATCGGCAACGACGACCTCGGCCAGATGTCGGCGTGGTACGTCTGGTCGGCGCTCGGCATCTACCCGGAGATCCCAGGCCGCGCCGAGACGCTGCTCGTCACCCCGCGCTTCGAGCACGCCGTGCTCACCACCGGCGCGGGCAAGAAGATCACGATCAACGCGCCGGGCACCGGCGACTACGTGGGCAGCTTGAAGGTCAACGGCGGCGCGGCGGCGAAGGCGTGGCTGCCGGAGGCGCTGATCTCCAGCGGCGGCACGCTCGACTACACGCGGTCCGCCACGGCGACCTCGTGGGGCAGCGCGACGGCCGACGCCCCGCCGTCGTTCCGCGAGCAGGAGAAGCCGAGCCTGTCCTTCGTGGACCCGGCCCGCGCGGTGACGCCCGCGGGGTCGACGTCCAAGGCGTCGGTCGGGGTCCAGGACCTTTCGGGCGTCGCCCGGACCTGGACCTACAGCGCGGGCAGCGTCGACGGGATCACGCTGACCCCGGCGACGGGCAGCATCGCGGTGCCCGCCGCGGGCAAGGCCCAGGCCGAGTTGACGGTCAGCGTCCCGGCCGGGCTGGCCGACGGCGCGCGGCGCATCCCGGTGACGTTCTCCGCGCCGGGAGTCGCGTCCTCGCAGGCCGTCCTGACGGTGTTGGTGGCGCAGCCGAACAGCTGGCTGGCCACGGTGAACAACGCCGGCATCTCCCCGGACTCGAACTCGGGCGCGGCCAACTTCGACGGCGGCGGCTGGAGCTACTCGGCCGACGCCCTCGCCGCGGCCGGCGCCACCCCGGGCGGCACGGTCACCAGTGACGGCATCAAGTTCACCTGGCCGGCGTTCCCGGCGGGCGACCCGGACAACGTCGTCGCCGGCGGCCAGACGGTGAACGTGACCGGTTCGGGCCGGCTCGCGCTGCTCGGCTCGGCGTCCAACGGCAACGCGTCCGGCACGCTGACGCTGACCTACACCGACGGCACGACGTCCACCGCGACCATCGGGTTCTCCGACTGGACCCTCGGCGGCGGCGGCGCCCAGCCGGCGTTCGGCAACCGGATCGTGCTGTCCACGCCGTACCGCAACGCTTCGGGCGGCGACCCGCAGCAAATCCGCACGATGGTGTTCGGCACCAACCCGATCACCCTGGCCGCGGGCAAGACCCTTGCCAGCGTGACGCTGCCGGACAACGTCAGCGGTGGTGCGTTGCACGTGTTCGCCATCGGCGTCGGCGCGTAGCCGACCGAAAACGGCGGCCCCCTCCCCGCGCGGGAGGGGGCCGTTCCCATGTCCGGATCCGGCCATCGTCATCGCCCGTTCGGACGCTTACGCACGATGATCTCTGGGTTAGGTTGAGGCCACCCCAAGGGGAGTGGGGAGGTGGGGGTCGATCGTGCCGGTTTCGCTGGAACCGTTGGTATTCCCGGATGTCGAGCAGGCGGTCGCGGAGTTCCTCCGCGCCCGGCCCGAGCTGTCCGGCGTCCCGGTGGGGTCGTCGGTCCCGCCGGGCTTCGACGGGACGCAGCGCGCCGTCGTGCTCACCCGGCTCGGCGGCGTCTACCTCGACGACGACCGGCTCGACAACGCGGAGGTGCGGCTGGACTCCTACGGTCCGGACAAGACCGCCGCGCACGCGGTCGCGCTGGCCGTGCGGGGCGTGCTGCCGCTGCTGGGGGTTTCCGGCGGGACGGTGTTCCCCGACGTGACCGAACTCCAAGGGCCGTGCTTCGTGCTCGACCGGAGGCATTCCGACGCGAACCGGTACGTCATGCGGTACCGGTTCGCCGCGCAAGTCGTATCCAGATCGGCCTGAACGGGCCGGCGGCGCAGTGGGAGGGCTGCTCATGCCAGGACTGAACGCCAGCGAGATCCGGGTGGCCGGAACCGGAGCCGTCTACGTGGCCCCGGCGCACACCCCGATGAACTTCACCGGGGAGTGGGCGTCGCCGTGGACCGACCTCGGCTACACCAGCGCGGACGGGGTCAAGTTCGTCAAGAAGGACAAGCTCGACCCGGTCGACACGTGGCAGTCGGTGGCCGCGATCCGGTACGTCTTCAGCGACCGCGACTTCTCGGTGAAGTTCTCGCTGCTGCAGCTGAACAGCGACACCCTGCAGTTCTTCTTCAGCTCGCCGCCGCCGACGGCGGCCGGCGTGTACAACATCGCCGCCGCGCCGAAGGTGGAAGAGCGCGCCCTCGGCATCGAATTCACCGACGGCGCGGTGAAGAACCGGTTCTACATCCCGCGCGGGGTGGTCACCGAGACCGACGAAACCGCGATCACGCGGACCTCGGCGATCAAGCTCGGCGTCACCTTCACGGCGATGACGCCGATCATCGGTGATCCGGAAACACTGGCGCAGTGGTCGATCAGCGAGGCGGCCGCTGCGGCCGCCGGGACGTCCGAGTAGCGGGGGAACGCACCACATGGCGAAGTACGACGTCAACGCCGCGCGGGCGCAACGCCTGGAAGCGCTGGGGGAGCGCTGGGAGTTCGAGCTCGACGGCGACACCTTCAGCCTGCCCACCGAGCTGCCCCGGGACGCGGTGAGCAGGCTGGCCGCGCTGGACCCGTCCGATTTGGACGGTCTGCTGCAGGTCCTGCTCGGCGACGAGCAGTTCAAGCGCCTCGACGACCACTCGCTCAGCGTCCAGGACGTCCAGGCGCTGCTGGAGGCCTACGGTCGCGACACCGGTATGGCACTGGGGGAATCCTCGGCCTCGACGCGCTCCTGAGCGAGCACGGCGAGGCCGTCGAAGCCGACCTGCTCCGGTTCTACCGGGTGGACCTGCTCGACTACCACCGCGGCCGGCTCTCGCCGCGGCGGCTGCGGGTGCTCATCCGGCACCTGCCCCGCGAGTCCGCGCTGGTGCGCGCGCTGCACGGGGAGGCGGCCGAGTGGGGCCTGACCGAGCACCTGCTCGCCGGCGCCGTCGACGAGCTGGCGGTCGGCAACTGGTTGTTCGTCACGGCCAACTCCGGCGAGCAGGCCGATCCGCCGCCGCGCCCGCGGCCGGTGCCCCGGCCCGGCGTCGAACCGGAGCCGGACCCCGCGGCCACCCCGGCCGAGATCGCCGCGTTCTTCGGCGCACCCGCACGAGGAGGTGACTGATGCCCGAAGCGACTTCCGCCGTCGCGGGCGCGCAGGCGCAGACGAACGCCTTGGTGGCCGGCATCCAGAAGTCGATCACCGACGCCGCGAACAAGATATCCACGAAGTTCGCCGAGCGTGTCGACGAAGAGCTCGCCGAGATGACGACGAGCTTCAAGGCGACGCACCCGGCCGTCACCCAGGCCGTCACCGACGTCGTCGGCTACACGGACGCGGTCAAGACCACGTCGGTCGCGATCCGGGACAGCGCCAAGCAGCTCAAGGAGACGAGCGCCGCGGTCAAGCAGCTGCCGGCGTCCATCCGGGACGTCCAGACCGGCCTGCGCGACAGCGCGACGGAGGCGGCGAAGCTCGGCCGCGACCTGAAGCAGATGGTCGCCGGCGTGCCCGGCATGGTGCGGGACCTCGCGACCGCCATGAAGACGAACCTGATCCAGGGCTTCAACGCCGTGCGCCAGGGGGCGGTGCAGGGCGCGAAGGCCGTGCTCGACTTCGCCAAGTCGACGTTCACGTTCTCGAACATCCAGAATGCCGCCACGGCCGTCACCGTGCTTTTCAAGAACGCCGTGAAAGGGCTCGGCAACGCGATCAAGGCGAATCCCATCGGGTTCGCGGTCACCGTGCTGACCTTGCTCATCGGCGCGCTGATCTTCGCCTACCAGCGAAGTACGACGTTCCGGAACATCGTCAACGCGGCCTTCGCCGCGGTTCGGTCGGTCGTGACCGCCGCGATGGGCAAGGTCCGCGAGATCATCCACGCCGTCTGGCCCGCGGTGTCCAAAGTGGTCCAGATCGCGGCGAAGCTGATCCACGGCTACGTGAGCACCTACTTCGGCGCGCTTCGCAAGGTCGTCGAGACGGTCTGGAGCGCGGTGAAGACGGTCGTCACCGGCGCGGTGAACACGGTGGTCGCCACGGTCAAGGGCGTCGGCAAGGTGGCCGGCATCGTCAAGGGCGCGTTCGACCAGGCGAAGACGGCGGTGAGCGGCGCGCTGTCCGGCATCGTCGGGTTCGTGAAGGGACTGCCGGGCCAGATCGTCAAGGCGCTCGGCAACCTGGGCCGGACGCTCTACGACACGGGCAAGTCGTTGATCGAGGGTTTCCTCAACGGCATCCGCGACATGGCGGGCAGCATCGTTTCGACCCTGCAGAACTCCGTGATCGACAAGATTCCGGGCCCGATCCGGAAGGCGCTCGGGATCAGATCGCCGTCCCGCGTGATGGCGCAGATCGGCACCGACATCGGCGCCGGGCTCACCACCGGCATCGATTCGACGCGCGACCGGGTGGCCGAGGCGATGACCAAACTGGTGCCGGTGCCGAAGTCGGCGACGATCGCGCCCGCGCTGGCCACCCTGCGCACGACCCTCGCCGCCCACGTGACCGGCCCGCTCGCCCGCGTGGCACCGGCCGTGGCCGCCGGCGCCGTCACGGTGAACGTGCACCCGCGGGCCGGGCAGTCGGAGTACGAGATCGGGCGCATCGCGGCCAGGGAGGTGGCATGGGCGGCGAAGCGGTGACCCTGGTGCTGCCGGTGTACGAAGTGGACGGCTGGGCGGGCAACACGATCGACGCGGACGGCGTCGAGTGGTGGGTGACCAAAGAGGACGGCTGGTCCGGCGGCCCGGGGGTGCGGCTGGAACTGTCCGACCGCCCGCAGCGCGACGGCAGTTTCGACGCGCCGTCGTTCCGCTCGGCCCGGGTGATCACGTTGGAGGGCACGGCGATCGCCCCGGACGGCGCTGCCCGTGAGCGGGCCAAGGACCGCATGGCCGCCCTGCTCGCGGACGGCTCCCGGTTGACACCACTCGTGGTCGCCGAGCGCACGGTACGCCGGAGCGCCCAGGTGCGGCTGTCGTCGGCGATCAAGATCGTGGACACGACGCCGGTGAGTTTCGACTGGTCGGTGCAGGTCACCGCCCCGGACCCGCTCCGCTACGGCGCGGATCCCCACAGTGAGAGCTGCGTACTGCCCCGGCCCGCTCCGGGCGTGACGTTCCCCGTGCGGTTCCCGCTGGTCTTCGGCCGTGGCGAAGGCGGAGCCCTCGCTTTGGCGAACTCGGGGACCGCGACCGTGCATCCGGTGTGGACGATCACCGGCCCGTGCGCCCAGCCGGTGATCCGCAACGACTCCACCGGTGAGCGGATGGCGTTTTCGCTGAGCCTCGCCGAAGGAGACGTGCTGACCGTCGACTCCGCCGCCCGGACCGTGTTCCTGGGTGAGGCGTCTCGCCGTGCCACGCTGCTGCCGCGGTCGGCGTGGTTCGGCCTGCCGCCCGGTAGCACGGCGATCGGGTTCGAAGCCGCCGACAACACCGCGGCCGGCCGGTTGACCGTCCGGTGGTACGACGCGTGGATCTGAAGGAACAGAAGGGGGAACGACGATGGTGGAGCGGGACCCGGGCTGGGTGGACGGCGTCGACGCCGCCGAAGCCAGGCTCATCACCGGCGCGCTGGTGCAGGCCGAGGGCATCGGCGACGCACTCGATCCGCTGCGGGCGCGATCGGGGGTGCGCGACAGCCCCGGTGACCCCGGCAAGGTGGCACTCGTCTCGAACAAGCTGCGGGTCAACCCGTTCCAGGCGGTGCTCAGTGACCGGACCAAGCCGGCTGACGGCCCGTACATCGTGACCCTGGACGCGGTGAAGGAGCTGCCGATCGCCGCGGCGCACGCGTCCTTGGCCCGGTGGGATCTGGTGGTGGCCGAGCTGGCCGGCAGCGGTTTCGTCGTGAACGTCTACACGGGGGAGAGCTCGGCCAGTCCCGTGCGGCCCACGCCGAATCCGGGGCCGAGCCTCGTCCTCGCGGAGATTCAGGTGCCGAAGGAGGGCACCCCGCCGACGGTCACCGACCGGCGGCAGTTCACCGCGGGGATGAGCGGGATCCTGCCGGTACGCGGCGACACCGATCTGCCGCCTGTTGCCACCGCGCACAGCAGCCAGTTCGTGTACCGCGTGGACACCGGTGTCCTTCTGTGCAAGCGGAATTCGGCCTGGGTGCCCTACCGGCCGCCCCGCGGGGACACCTGGCATCCCATGACGCCCCTCGATGGCGGCTGGAAGAACTTCGTGAGCGGTTACAACACCCCCGCCTACACTTTGATGGACGATGGCTGGGTACGGCTGCGCGGCGTGGTCTGCAACGGTGTGATCGGCGAGACGATCTTCACGCTCCCGAACAACTGCAAGCCTCCGGTGCAGTGGCTGCTCGGGGTCAGCACGAGTCCCGACGCGCACGGCCTGGTCAACGTCCTGCCGACCGGCGCGATCAAGGCGACCAAGGGCAACCCCGCCTGGATCTCGCTCGACGGCCTGACCTTCGCCACCTACTAGGCGGGCAAGATGGGCGCGACCTACACCTACCTCATCGCCGATCTCCGGACCGGCACCATCCTCGACGAGCTCCCCCTCTCCGGCGTCTCCTTCGACAAGAAGCTCAACGACGCCGGTTCGTTCCGCGGCCGGCTCCGCGTCGACGACCCCGAAATCCGCGTCCGCGAACCCCGCGTGCTCGCCGAGCCCGGGCGCTGTGCCGTCTACGTCGACCGGGACGGCGACCTCCTGTGGGGCGGCATCGTCTGGACCAGCCGCTACAGCGCGGCCGGTGGGGTGTTGGAGCTGGGCGCCGCCGACTTCCTGTCCTACTTCGACCACCGGCTCGTGCTCGACCCCGCGGATCTCACCGCGACCGTTCCCCTGCGCGGTGACCAGCTCGACGTCGCCCGGCAGCTGATCGGTCTCGTGCAGTCCCATGTGGACGGTGATCTGGCCGTGCGGGTGACCGGGCCGGACGTCTCCGGGGTGACCCGCGCCCTGAGCTACGCGCCCGCCGATCTCAAGGTGGCCGGTGAAGTCCTGCGTGATCTGGCCGCCACCGACGACGGCCTCGACTTCGCCTTCGACGTCCGCTACGACGCCGGCGGCGTCCCCGAACGCCTGCTGAACCTCGGCTACCCGCGGCTCGGGTCCGCGGCCGGGGCGGACGCCTACGTCTGGGAGTACGGCGCGAACCTGGTGGACTTCGTCTGGCCGAGCGACGCGGCGAACATGGCCACGCGCGTGCTGGGCACCGGCGGCAGCGGCGTGGTCGTGCGGGCCGATCCGGCCGCGCACGACGCCGGCTGGCCGTTGCTGGACGCGGCCGCCGCGCCCGTGGACACGGCGGACGCGGCGATGCTGGCCGCGCACGTCGCCGGGGAGCTCGCCGCGCGGCGGCGGCCCGTCGTGCTGCCCGAGCTGACCGTGCGCGCCGACCTCGACCCCGTTGTGGGCTCGTATTCGGTCGGCGACGACGTCCGGGTGGTCGTCGACGACCCGTTCTTCGCCGGCGACCAGCTCGACGTGACCGTCCGGCTGCTCGGCCTGGCCGTGACCCCCGGCGACGACGCCGGGCAGGAAGAGGTCGTGCTGACCGTCGCGCCCCTGCTGGAGCCCTCGTGAGCCGCGTCAACCAGCCGGACACGCTCGTCACGCTGCTGCGGGAGATCCAGCGGCGCCTCCGCTTGCTCGAAAGCACCGGCCGACCCGCTGCCCGCGCTCCGGTGGCGGCGTTCCAGCCCGCGCGGTCGCCGGAGTGGCCCGGGACGGACTCCGCCGAGTGGACGCCAGTGGTCCGGCTGATCACTCGGCCCGGCGAAGTCCTCATCGTCCTGGACGTCGTGGCGGACACCGCGGGCGAAGCCCGGGTACTGGTGGACGGCGACGTGGCCGCCACCGTCGAGGCAGGCCGGCACGAGGTCACCGTCACCGCGAGTGCCGCGGTCGCGGAGCTGACGGTCGAAGCGCGGCGGACCGGGGCCACGGGATCGGTGCGGGTGTCGGCCTTCGCGCTCGCGGGTTGAGCGCTGTCCGGAACGAGACAGGTATTCACCGCCCCCTTGACCGGTTCGTCGGGTGTTGCCGAAGGTGTCCTCGGGGAGATGACATCGTTGGCAGGAGGAAGCTCAGTGAAGAGCAGGGTCCTGGCGGGCGCGTTGGCGCTCGCCGTGGTGGCGACGGGGGTGAGTCCCGTCGTCGCGGAAGCGGCCGGGGGTGACGCCCTCGACGCCGTCAACACGTTCATCGGCACGCAGGACGAAGGCAACACCTTCCCCGGCGCCTCGGCGCCGTTCGGGATGACGCAGGTCAGCCCGATCACCTCGCACTACGCCGGCTACCGCTACACCGACACCGCGATCCGCGGGTTCGGGCACTTCTTCCTGTCCGGCGCGGGCTGCTGGGAGCAGGGCGGCCTCGTCTCGACGCTGCCGACCACCGGCGAAGTGGGGCCCGGCAAGGCTTTCGACACCACGAAAGCGGCCACCTTCGACCAGAAGCTCTACGCGGCGCCGTTCACCCACGACGGCGAGGTCGGCGAACCCGGCTACTACAAGGTCCACCTGACCGGCTACGGCGGCGTCGACGTCGAGACGACCGCGGCCACGCGCGCCGGCGTCGAGCGGTACACCTTCAGCAAGCCCGGTGACGCCAACGTCTTCGTCAACGTCGGGCAGGCCAACGACAAGGAACCGGTCACCGGCAGCAGCATCCGGGTCGTCGACGACCGGACCGTCGAGGGAACCGTGGAGTCGCAGGCGTTCTGCGGCGGCAAGGCCTACACGACGTACTTCACGACGAAGTTCGACAAGCCGTTCAAGTCCTCCGGCACCTGGTCGCCGGACGGCGGTACCCCGGGCAGCCGCGAGTCGAAGGGCGGCGCGGGCCTGCGTGGCGCCTGGCTGACGTTCGGCGGGCAGGGCCAGGTCACCGCGACCACCGCGATCTCCCAGGTGGACGCGCAGGGCGCGCGGCTCAACCTGGCGTCGGAGAAGATCCGGTCGTTCGACGCGGCCAAGGACGCGGTGCAGCGCACCTGGCGCCACGAGCTGTCCACTGTGGACATCAAGGGCGGCTCGACCGACGACCGCACGGTCTTCTACACCTCGCTCTACCACGCGTTGCTGCAGCCGCTGACGGCGAACGACGCCGACGGCCGCTACTACGGCTTCGACAAGAAGATCCACCGGGCGGTCGGCTGGACCTACTACGACTTCTTCTCCCTGTGGGACACCTACCGCTCCCAGAACCAGCTCCTGGCGCTGCTGCGGCCCAGCCGCGCGAAGGACATCGCCAAGAGCATCCTCGCCATCCACGACCAGGGCGGCTGGCTCCCGCGGTGGGCGTACGCGAGCCAGGAGACGAACACGATGACCGGCGACCCGGTCACGCCGTTCCTGGTGGACCTCTGGCGGTTCGGCGCGCTGTCGGGCGAGGAAGCGCACGCCTACCAGGCACTGCTGCAGAATTCGACGCAGATCCCGCCGGCGTCGTCGCCGTTCCAGGGCCGTTCGGGCAACGCGAGCTACCAGGCGGACGGGTTCGTCCAGTACGACCCGGACTTCCCGAAGAAGGGGCAGGACACCGACCCGAACCACGGCGCTTCGGCGACGCTGGAGTACGCGCTCGGTGACTGTTCGCTGTCGGTCATGGCCGCCGCGCTCGGGAAGAAGGCCGACGCGGCCGCGCTCAAGGAAAAGGGCCGGACGTACCGGACGCTCTGGGACGAAACGCAGACCGACCGCGGTTTCACCGGCTTCTTCCGGCCTAAGGTCGCGGGCGGCGACTGGTTCAGCCCCGCCGACGAGCCGTACAGCCCGCAGAGCCAGGACGGCTTCCACGAGGGCACGGCCTGGCAGTACCAGTGGCTCGTCCAGCAGGACGTCCCCGGCCTGGAGCAGCGCATGGGCGGCCCGGCGGCCACCGGCAAGCGCCTCGACGACTTCTTCGCCTACGACGAGCTGGTGAAGAACCCGGCGACGGCGGTGCGCGAGAACTGGGTCGTCGGCCCGTACGACTACTACGACCAGTTCCGCTACAACCCGAACAACGAGCCGGACCTCCACTCGCCGTGGATGTACGCGCTCACCGGACAGCCGGCGAAGACGTCGACGGTCGTGCGGGCGGCGCACACGCTGTTCACCAACGCGCCCAACGGCGTCACCGGGAACGACGACCTCGGCACCATGTCGGCCTGGTACGTCTTCAGTGCGCTCGGTCTCTACCCCGCTGTCCCAGGGACTGGGAACTTCGTGCTGAACGCGCCGCGGTTCGAGAAGTCGGTGCTGCACCTGGAGAACGGGCGCGACATCACGGTCAAGGCGTCCGGCGCGGACGGCTCGAAGCTGCAGTACGTCTCGGGCCTGAAGGTCGGGTCGCGCGCCAGTGACCGCGTGTACGTCAACGTGGACCAGCTGGAGCGGGGCACGACGCTCGACTTCCGCCTGACCGCCGACGCCGCCGCGGCGACGTGGGGGACGTCACCCGCGTCCGCCCCGGCTTCGCCCTGCGCGGAGTAGACAAAGGACGTTCGCGGCCGTGGTCCAGACCACATTGGACCACGGCCGTGAGCAGGGTCACGGGCCCCGGTGTTCCCGTGAGGGCCGTCACGCCTCACACTGGGTATCAGCACGTCCGACAGCGCCGTTGACGTCCACAGGCAGTCCGCCTTGGACGGTGCGTCGGGCGTTTGTTGTGTCAGTACCAAAACGTGGTGAGACCCCACAGGAGGAAGAAGTGTCCAGCAAGGCCGCTCTAGTTTTCCGCGTGGCCGCAGTCGCCGAAGCCCTTTCCTGGGCGGCGCTGCTTGTCGGGATGTTCCTCAAGTACGTCGTCCACTCCTCCGGTGAGGGCGGCGTGCCCGTCATCGGCATGGTGCACGGCGTGATCTTCGTCCTCTACGTGGTCGTCTCCCTGTCCGTGGCGAAGCCGCTCGGCTGGCGCCCGAAGACGCTGGTCCTCGCGCTGCTCGCGAGCATCCCGCCGCTCTTCACGTGGCTGTTCGAGAAGTGGGCGCTGCGCAACGGCAAGCTCGACGGCCCGCAGCGGCTGTCCCACGGCGGTGTCGGCCTGTTCCAGGTGCGGGAACCCGTCGCCGCCTGATCCCGGGATGTGAGAAAGGCCCGCACCTCGGTGCGGGCCTTTCCGCTATTCCGTGAAGTCCCCGGCGGCCCGGCGGACCTTCGTCAGCAGGTCGGTGAGCTGCTCGGTCTGCCGATCGGTCAGCCCGTCGAGGCCGAAGTCGATTTCCGTCACCGCGGCCGTCGCCGTCTCGCGGCGCTTGCGGCCTTCGTCGGTGATCTCGACGAGCGTCGTGCGCCGGTCCGTCGGGTGCGGGACGCGCTTGACGAGCCCGTCGCGCTCCAGCCGGTCGACTATGTTGGTGACACTGGTGGGGTGCAGCTGGAGCCGCTCGCCCATCACCCGCATCGGCAGGCTGGCGCTGCGGGCGAAGGTGAGCAGCACCAGGGCTTCGTACCGGGCGAAGGTCAGGCCGTGCGGCTTGAGCGCGCCGTCCACCGCGGACTGGATGATCTGCTGGACGCGCATCACGCCGGTCACCGCGGCCATGGTGCCGGAGGGCCCGATCCGGTCCTCCCAGAGCTGTGCCGCGCGGGCGATCGGGTCGAACGGCAGCGGACGGTTCATGACACGCGAAGTTACCAGCGGGTACCGGCGGGTGTCGCCCGACCGGCGGAAAGAACACCGAAGAAGGGACTTCCGAACATGATCGTCGCGTTCAGCGTGAGCCCGTCCGGGGGAGAGCCCGACGGCGGGGTGAGCGAGGCCGTCGCCCGCGCCGTCAAGGTGGTCCGGGACTCGGGCCTGCCCAACTCGACCAACGCGATGTTCACGAACATCGAAGGCGAGTGGGACGAAGTGATGGACGTCGTCAAGCGCGCGGTCGAGGCCGCGGGGGAGGGCTCGGCTCGCGTCGGCCTGGTCCTGAAAGCGGACATCCGGCCCGGCTTCGAAGACCAGCTCGAGGCCAAGGTGGACCGCGTGGAAGCCCACCTGCGCGAGTCCTGAGTCAAGGGAGGGGCGGGGTGAAGGCGACCGTCCAGCGGCCGTCTTCGCTCGTCACCGTCAGCGGGTAGCTGAACGGCCTCCCGTCGCCGAGCGCGCCGGTGATCGTCGCGCGGGCCGGGGCCGCCGCGTCGGGGCCCAGCTCCACCCGCACGTCGTGGACGCCGTGGTCGGCCAGCACCGCGACGTAGTCCTTCGCGAAGTCGTCGCCGCCGGAGCCCGGGTAGTCGAGCAGCCCGCCGAGCGCGTCCGGGTCGTGGCTGCCGAGCGCGGTGGCGAGCCGGTCGCGCAGCTCGGCGGGCGAGGCCGCGCCCGGGTCCGGTTCGTGGACGATGAGCAGCGTCACCGCGCCGATCCAGACGACGGCGGCCGCGATGGACAGGCCCACCTTCACGTCACGCCGGATGTGCACCGGCCGAGCCTGCCCCACGCGGCGCCGTCCTGCCAAGCGGACCGGCCGGGGCACCCGGTGAAACTCCGCCGGCGCGCGTGCCAGGATGGAGGGCGTGACACAGCCACGCGGATCTGCAGCGAAGTCAGCGGCCCTGTCCGCCGCCCTCTCCGGCGCGGTCGACCTGTCCGCGCTCAAGGCCCGCGCCGAATCGGCGCAGAGGCAGCCGGCCCCGTCGGCCGGCCCGGCCGGCCCCGCCGGTGACGGGCCGCCGCCGTCCTCGTCGGGGGCCGTGATCGATGTCACCGAGGCCACCTTCCAGGCCGAGGTCGTGGAACGGTCCCTGCGCCAGCTCGTGGTCGTCGACCTGTGGGCCGAGTGGTGCGGCCCGTGCAAACAGCTGTCCCCGGTGCTGGAGCGGATGGCCGGCGAGTCCGGCGGCGCGTGGGTCGTCGCGAAGGTCGACGTCGACGCGAACCCGCGCATCGCGCAGCTGTTCGGCGCGCAGTCCATCCCGACGATCGTCGCCATCGCGGGCGGCCAGCCCGTCGACGCCTTCTCCGGCGCGCTGCCCGAGCCGGAGATCCGCAAGTGGATCAACGCCCTGCTCGACGCGCTGCGCGACAAGCTCCCGGCGATCGCCGAGGCCGAAGCGGGCGGCGCCGGGCCGATCGAGGAGCCCGAAGACCCGCGCTTCACCGAGGCGGAGGAAGCCTTCGAACGCGGTGACTTCGCCGCCGCGCAGGCCGCCTACGAGCGCATCCTCGACGTCGAACCGGCCAACGAGCTGGCGAAGAACGCGCTGGCCCAGGTCAAGTTCACCGCCCGCGCGGAGAACGCGGACCCCGACGCCCGCGCGAAGGCCGACGCCGACCCGTCCGACCTCGCGGCCCAGCTCGACGCGGCCGACTTGGAGATCGCGTCGAACGACGTCGAGGCGGGCTTCAAGCGCCTGATCGACGCGGTCCGCCGGACGGCGGGCGAGGACCGCAACAAGGTCCGCGAGCACCTGGTGGCGCTGTTCGACCTCTTCGACCCGGCCGACGACCGCGTCATGAAGGCCCGCCGCGACCTGGCGTCCGCCCTCTTCTAGACCGCATGGGAAAGGCCCCCACCGCGGTGGGGGCCTTTCCCATGCTCAGGCGTGGTTGCGCGCGAAGATGACGGCTCCCGGGACGTCCTCGTCGGGACCCATGACCAGTTCGGCCTCGATCGTGAACCCCGCGGCACGCAGCCAGCCCGCGATCCTGCCGGGCGGGCGGTGGTGACTGTCCACGTTGACCGGGCGGCCCGTGTAGCCCTCGGCCGTGTGCTGTGTCCCGTCACCGACGTGGAAGCCGACCAGCAGCGGGCCACCCGGCCGCAACACCCGGCGGAACTGCTCGAACACGCCGGGCACGGCGTGGTCGGGCACGTGGATCACGGACCAGAACGCGAGCACGCCGGCGACCGAACCTTCCGCCAGGTCGAGGTCGGTCATCGACCCGACCTCGAAGCGCAGGCCGGGGTGGTCGCGTCGCGCGATGGCGATCATCTCGGGCGAGAGGTCGATGCCGAACGCGTCCACGCCGAGCTCTCGGAGGTGGCCGGTGACGTAGCCCGGCCCGCAGCCGACGTCGGCGACCGGCCCGCCTCCGGCGCTGTGCACCGACTCGGCGAACAGCGCCAGGCTCGCGCGCAGGTAAGGCCGCTCGTCGAGCAGCCCACGCACCTTCTCGAGGTAGCCGGGGGCGTCGGTGTCGTACGAGGACCGGGTGTCGGACAGCCAGGAGTCGGGCACGGGCGACATCACCTCATTCAGGCGTACTGCTTCGAGCAGACCGACGAACCCTCGAGATAGCCGCGCCGCAGGGACTCGACGCGGTCGAAACCGCTGTCCGGGCGCTTCCCGTTGACGTCCGCCGAGATCAGGCTCTCCGGCTGCAGCAGGTCCGCGATGGCCTCGTCGAGGTCCCCCGCCGAGAGCCGCAGGTCGCCGGGCCGGTTCGTGAACGCCGCCCACGCCCCCACCAGGCAGGCGGTCCGCAGGCCTGCGTTCGCGTTGTCGATCGACGCGCCGACGCCCTTCTGGATGCCCAGCGCGTACCGCGACGCGACCTCCGAGAACGCCGCGAAGTCACCCATGCCGCCCGGGTCCTCGCCCTTCATCTCGGCCTCGCGGTCGATCGGCTGGGCCAGCTGCGAGAGCTTGGAGAGGTCGATGGCCACCGTGTTGTCGTTCGGGCAGTACGACGCCGGCGGTGTGGTCTGGCAGCTGCCGCCGTCGCTGATCTCCGGCGCGGCCACCCCGGCGCCCTTGAAGGCCTCGTCGAGGCTCTTCTTCAGCAGTTCGACGGCCTGGTCGTTGAACTTCGCGTCGCCCTTGCCGGTGTCGCCCTTGTCGAACGGGCGCTCGGTGAGCCGGGCCTTGACGTTCTCGGTGTTCATCGCCGCGCACTCCTTCGGGCCCTTCTCGAACCCGGTCTGGAACGCGAAGGTGCGGTCGAACGCCGTGCCGTGCGCGCCGCGGTCGGCGCCGCTGGTGCCCGCCTGGTCGCGGATCAGGAACATCGCCGCCATGACCTGGTTCAGGCCCTCGGACGTCGACACCTGGTAGTACTTGCTCTTGTTCTCGGCGACCCACCGGAAGTACCCGCCGGCGAAGCAGTCGGCCTGCTGCTCCTTCACCACGGTCGGGGTGCTCTTGGTCATGTTGGCCTTGTCGCCGAGCCGGTACTGCACGGCGTGGCCGAACTCGTGCGCCAGCACGACGACCACGGACATCGGCCCGAACCGCTGGCGCAGCATCGGCAGCAGCACCCCGCGGTCCCACGCCACCGAGTCGTCGACCGAGCAGTAGAACGCGTTGACGAGCTTCTTGACGCTGCCGCAGCCGGTCTTCTCGGTGTCGGTCTGCGAGTCGTAGGACAGCAGCGACTTCACCGGCTCGAACTGCTGGCCGAAGTCGGCGGGCAGGCGCTCGTTCCAGTACGTCTGGACGTCGTCGATCGCGGCGGTCGCGAGCTTGTCGTCCTCGCCGCCGTCGGCGTTCTTGACGTCGATGCCCGGTGTCGGCGCGTCCGGCTTGAGGCCGCTCTCGAAGTGCGTCACCGGCAGCCCGGCGACCGATCCGGCGCCGGTGTCCTTGCTCGGGTCCCCGCTCGCGCCGCCCTTGTCGTCGCACCCGCTCACGGCCACCGCCGCGACGGCCAGCAACGCCACCAGTGCGCGCCGTCCTCCCCCTGGGATCATCTTCACTTGCTCCACTCCCGACCTGCGCGTACCCGACGCGCAGGACCATACCCAGCGCTTACGGGACGTGTGCGCGTTATCCCCGAACTACTCCCTGCGCATCGCGGGGCGCGGCCCGATATCGTCGCTTCCCATGCGTGCAGTCCGCCGGTTCACCGTTCGCGCCAGCCTGCCCGAGTCGCTGTCCGGCCTGGGCGCGCTCGCCACCAACCTGCGCTGGACGTGGCACCCGCCGACGCGCGACCTGTTCGCGTCGATGGACGCCGAGCTGTTCAACGCCGTGCGCGACCCGCTGCGGATGCTCACCGCGCTGCCGCCCGCCCGGCTGGACGAGCTCGCCGTCGACGACGACTTCCTCGCCCGGGCGCGCGAAGCGGCCGCGGACCTGGAGAAGTACCTCTCGGAACCGCGCTGGTACCAGCAGCGCGACGACTCCGACCTGCCGCCCGCGGTCGCCTACTTCTCGATGGAGTTCGGCGTCACCGAAGCCCTGCCGAACTACTCCGGCGGCCTCGGCGTCCTGGCCGGCGACCACCTCAAGGCCGCGTCCGACCTGGGCGTGCCGATGGTCGGCGTCGGGCTGCTCTACCGCAACGGCTACTTCCGCCAGTCGCTCTCGCTCGACGGCTGGCAGGTCGAGCACTACCCGGTGATCGACCCGAACGCGTTCCCCCTGGAACTGCTGACCGCGGGCGGCCGCCCGGTGCTGATCGGCGTCGCCATGCCCGGCGGGCGCGAGCTGTGCGCGCAGATCTGGCAGGCGCGCGTCGGGCGGGTGCCGCTGCTGCTGCTCGACACCGACACCGAGGCCAACGACGAGGACCTGCGCGGCGTCACCGACCGGCTCTACGGCGGCGACGCCGACCACCGGCTGCGGCAGGAGATCCTGGCCGGCATCGGCGGCTTCCGCGCGGTCCGCAAGTACTGCGAGCTGACCGGCCACCCGCAACCCATGGTGTTTCACACGAACGAGGGACACGCGGGCTTTCTCGGGCTGGAGCGCGCCCGCGAGATCGTCCAGGCCGACGGGCTCGCGTTCGACGAGGCCATGCCCGCCGTCCGCGCCGGGACGCTGTTCACCACGCACACGCCGGTCAGCGCGGGCATCGACCGGTTCCCGGTGGACCTGGTCCAGCGCTACTTCACCGACGGCAGGCTCGTCCCGGACATCGACCCGCGACGCGTGCTCGCGCTCGGCGCCGAGGACAACCCCGGGCTGTTCAACATGGCGCACATGGGCCTGCGGCTGGCGCAGCGCGCGAACGGCGTCTCGCAGCTGCACGGGCGCGTCACGCGGAAGATGTTCTCGCGGCTGTGGCCCGGGTTCGACCACGACGAGGTGCCGATCTCGTCGGTGACCAACGGCGTCCACGGCCCGACGTGGGTGGCACGCGAGCTGAGCACGCTGCTCGGCCGCGAGTGGGGCCTCGACGTCGGCGAGGGACCGCTGCGCGACGGAGTGTCCGACGCGCAGCTGTGGGGCCTGCGGCGCGACCTGCGCGAGAAGCTGGTGCACGAGGTCCGGCGGCGGGTGCGGGCGGCGTGGCTGCAGCGCGGCGCCTCACCGCTGGAGCTGGGCTGGGTCGACTCGGTGTTCGACCCGGACGTGCTGACGGTCGGGTTCGCCCGCCGCGTCCCGACGTACAAGCGGCTGACGCTGATGCTGCGCGACCCCGAGCGGCTGCGCACGCTGCTGCTGCACGAGGACCGGCCGATCCAGGTCGTCGTCGCGGGCAAGTCGCACCCGGCCGACGAGAACGGCAAGCAGCTGATCCAGCAGATCGTCCGGTTCGTCGACGGCGCGGACGTCCGGCACCGGATCGTCTTCCTGCCGGACTACGACATGTCGATGGCCCGGTACCTCTACCGCGGCTGCGACGTCTGGCTGAACAACCCGGTGCGGCCCCTGGAAGCGTGCGGGACGTCGGGCATGAAGTCGGCGCTGAACGGCGGGCTCAACCTGTCCATCCGCGACGGCTGGTGGGACGAGTGCTACGACGGCAGCAACGGCTGGGCGATCCCGACCGCGGACGGCGTCGCCGACCCGCTGCGCCGCGACGACCTCGAGGCGGCGGCGCTGTACGAGCTGCTCGGCCAGCAGATCGCGCCGCTGTTCTACGACCGCTCGGACGGCGGCGTCCCGACCGGCTGGCTGTCGATGGTGTGGCACACCCTGGAAACGCTCGGGCCGCGGGTCCAGGCGTCCCGGATGGTCCGCGAGTACGTGGACAACGGCTACCTGCCGGCGTCCCGCATGGTGGCGGCGGCCACGGGCGACGGCTACCGCGGCGCGCTGTCGCTGGCGGACTACCGCACCAAGCTGGAGGTGTCGTGGCCACGGCTGCGCATCTTCGACTCGGAGCTGCTGATCGAGGCGGCCGAGCCCCTGGTGGTGGGCACGGAGGTGACGATCCGGGCCCGCATCGACCTGGCCGGCCTCGATCCGTCCGAAGTGGACATCCAGGCGGTGGTCGGCCGGGTCGGCGACGACGACGAGCTGCGCGACGCGGTGACGGTCCCGATGACGGCGGACGGCATCGGCGCGTTCGCGGCGCGGTTGAAGCTGCCGCGGCCGGGGTCGATCGGGTACACGGTCCGGGTGCTGCCGAAGCACGGGCTGCTGGCCGCGCCGGCCGAACTGGCGCGGGTCGTCCTGGCCTGACCTGGAGTCGCTCCACCTCGAAATCGCTGCGCAGCAGGGCGTGCGCGGCGTTAGGTTGGACGCATGCGCTTCGGAATGTTCGTCCCGCAGGGCTGGCGGCTCGACCTCGCCGGCATCGATCCCGCGGACCACTGGAAGACCATGCTCGGCCTCGCGAAGCACGCGGAGGCCGGGCCGTTCGAATCGATCTGGGTCTACGACCACTTCCACACCGTGCCCGTCCCGACCGAAGAGGCCACGCACGAGGCCTGGTCGCTGATCTCGGCGTTCGCCGCCGCGACGGACGCCGTGCGGCTCGGGCAGATGTGCACCTGCATGGGGTACCGCAACCCGGCCTACCTCGCGAAGGTCGCCGCCACCGCCGACACGATCTCCGGCGGCCGCGTCGAGATGGGCATCGGTGCCGGCTGGTACGAGCACGAGTGGCGGGCCTACGGCTACGGCTTCCCGGGCGCCGGTGAGCGGCTCGGCCAGCTCGACGAGGGCGTGCGGATCATGCGCGACCTCTGGACGACCGGGAAGTCCACACTGGACGGGAAGCACTACCAGACGGACGGTGCCATCCTGCGTCCGCTGCCGCCGCAGGAAGGCGGCATCCCGCTGTGGATCGCCGGTGGCGGCGAGAAGAAGACGCTCAAGATCGCCGCGAAGTACGCGAAGTACACGAACTTCGCCGGCGACCCCGAGACGTTCACCCGCAAGTCGGAGATCCTCGCGCAGCACTGCAAGGACGTCGGGACCGACTTCGACGCGATCGTCCGCTCGGTCAACCACAACGTGGTCATCGGGGAGACGGAGAAGGACGTCCAGGACAAGCTGGCCTGGCTGAAGTCCCACCTCGACAAGTACGCGCCGGCGGACGCGGCGGAGCGCTGGCACGGCGTCTTCGTGAACAGCCCCACCACCGGCACGCCCGAGCAGGTCACCGAAAAGCTCGCCGCCTTGGGCGAGCTGGGCATGTCCTACGCGATCTTCAACTTCCCGGAAGCCGCGTACGACCGCTCCGGCATCGACCTGTTCACCGAGAAGGTCGCTCCGGCGCTCGCCTAGGGCACCGCGGGGCTGCCGCCGGTCTCCACCGGGAGGCCGGCGGCAGCCCACGCGCGGAAGCCGCCTTCGAGGTCGGTCGCGCGGGGAAGTCCCAGCCGCTGCAGGTCGGCGGCCGCCAGGCTCGACGAGTAACCCTCGTTGCACAGCACGACGACCGTCGAGTCGGCCGTCACGCCGGGCAGCTTCCACTCGCTGTCCGGCGCCAGCCGCCACTCCAGGTGGATCCGCTCGACGACCACCGAGCCCGGGATCTCGCCCTCGGCCTCCCGGTTCGCCAGCGGCCGGATGTCGACGAGCAGCGCGCCCGCCTCCTGCAGCTCGCGGGCCTTTTCCGGGCCGACGCGGTCCAATCCGGACCGCGCGTCGGCCAGGAACGAATCGATGGCGCTCATCCGTGGACGATAGCGGGCAGCGGCGGGATTTCGGCCGGGACGTCGGCGAGCGTCGTGTACTCGCGCGTCGGGACCAGCGGCGGCGAGTACGCGTGGACGCTCGCCGCGGGCGCGTCACCGATGCCGGTGACCTGGTGCGCGCGGCCGGCGCCGAAGCCGATGCCTTCACCGGCGACGTGCGTGCGCCGCCGGATCGGGCCGCCGGGGTAGCGGTACTCCTCACCCAGCTCGCCCTGCAGCACGGTGAACGAGCCGGACGCGCCGCCGTGGTCGTGCGGCTTGGTGTGCTGGCCGGGCAGCCACGACAGCAGCCACAGCTCGACGCCGTCGGTCAGGGCCAGCCGGGCCCACCACCGCCGGTCTTCGTCGAAGCGCAGGATGTCCTTGACGCTCGTGGTCAGCTCGGTCGTGACGGTGGCCGTCAGGTCCGCCAGCTCGCGCGGCGTCCACAGCAGCCGCGAGGGGTGCAGCAGCTGGGGCAGCAGCGGGTCGGTCAGCCGCGGGTGGATCTCGACGGCGGGACGGACGAGGGAAGTGGTCAACGCGGGTGCTCCTCGGACGCGAAGGTGATCAGGACGCGAGGCAGCGCGGCACCGCAGGAGAAGATCAGCGAAGCCGCGCCCGCGTACACCCGGCCGAAGCGACGAGGAGCAGGTCGATCGCACGACGGCGCCAGAACGAGCCCCGGGTGACCGGGGTCGCGTGCACGTCGGCTGACATGGTCGTGATCCTGCCACACCGGCGTGGCGTGAGGCACTTCCCGCGTGCGGCGTTCCACTTCGTGGACACGCTCCGACCTGCCGGTTCGCCGTCTCACCCGGGCGGGTGCGCACGCGCGCACGTCGGCAGACAGAATGGGCCTCGTGAGCGAGCCGATCCAGCCCAGCGAACTTGACGACCTCGTGGTCCGGATGGCCGGTGTCGGCGTCCGCCGGGGGACCAACGACCTCCTCGCCGGCCTCGACTGGACCGTGGAACTGGACGAGCGCTGGGTGGTGCTCGGGCCGAACGGCGCGGGCAAGACCACCCTGCTGCGCCTCGCCGCGGCCGAGCTGCACCCGACGACCGGCGAGGTCGACCTGCTCGGCGAGCGGATCGGCCGGGTCAACATCTTCGACCTGCGTCCGCGCATCGGCTTCACGTCGGCGGCCATCGCCCAGCGCGTGCCGGGTGACGAGCTGGTCAAGGACGTCGTGGTCAGCGCCGGCTACGCGGTGCTCGGCCGCTGGCGTGAGGAATACGACACCCTCGACACCGCCCGCGCGACCGAGCTGCTCGAAGCGATGGGCATCGGCAACCTGGCCGAGCGCACGTTCGGCACGCTGTCCGAGGGTGAGCGCAAGCGCGCGCTGATCGCCCGATCGCTGATGACCGACCCGGAGATGCTGCTGCTCGACGAGCCCGCCGCCGGGCTCGACCTGGGCGGCCGCGAGGACCTGGTCGCGCGGCTGTCCGACCTGGCGATGGACCCCGACGCGCCGGCCCTGGTCCTGGTCACCCACCACGTCGAGGAGATCCCGCCCGGGTTCACCCACGCGCTGCTCCTGCGCGACGGCCAGGCGGTGGTGTCCGGCCTGGTCGACGACGTCATCACCAGCGAAAACCTGTCGAAGACGTTCGACCAGGACCTCGTGCTGGAGCGCTCCGGGGATCGCTTCTTCGCCCGCCGTCGCTAAGCTGTCGCTTACCGACCGGTAGCCTGCTGGCAGTCCGTCAACGAGGAGGAGTGACGTGGGAGAGTTCGTAACCCTCGAGGTCAAGGACGGGGTCGGCACGATCCGGCTCGACCGCCCGCCGGTCAACGCCCTGAACGCCCAGGTCACCGCCGAACTCGCCGAGCTGGCGAAGGAAGCCACCGAGCGCGACGACGTCCGCGCGGTGATCCTCTACGGCGGCGAGAAGACCTTCGCGGGCGGTGCGGACATCAAGGAGATGGCCACCCGCACCTACCCGGAGATCGCCAAGTTCGGCGCGAACCTCACCGGCACGCTCGCGGCCATCGCGAACATCCCGAAGCCGGTCGTCGCGGCCGTCACCGGATACGCCCTCGGCGGCGGCCTGGAACTGGCGCTGACCGCGGACTGGCGCGTCGCCGGCGACAACGTCAAGGTCGGCCAGCCCGAGATCCAGCTCGGCGTCATCCCCGGCGCGGGCGGCACCCAGCGCCTCGCCCGGCTGATCGGGCCGAGCAAGACCAAGGACATCGTCTACACCGGACGGTTCGTCAAGGCCGAAGAGGCGCTGCGGCTGGGGATCGTCGACCAGGTCGTCGCCCCGGACGACGTCTACGCGGCGGCGCACAAATGGGCGTCCCAATTCGCGAACGGCCCCGCGGTGGCGCTGCGCGCGGCGAAGGCGGCCATCGACGGCGGCCTCGACATGGACCTGCCGAACGCGCTCAAGCTCGAATCGCACCTGTTCGCCGCGCTGTGGGCGACCGAAGACCAGCGGAACGGCATGAAGTCGTTCATCGAAAACGGGCCCGGCAAGGCCACTTTCGAAGGGAAATGACGCCTTGACCGACGTGAACGACCCGGCCCCGAACCCGCACGCCACCGCCGAAGAGGTCCAGGCGGCCTACGCCGACCCCAAGCTGGCGAACGTGCTGTACCACGACTGGGAAGCCGGCACCTACGACGAGAAGTGGTCGATCTCGTACGACGAGCGCTGCATCTCCTACGCCACCGACGTGTTCAACGCCGTCGCGGGCGAGGACGGCCAGCCCTACCAGCACGCGATGGAGCTGGGCAGCGGCACGGGCTTCTTCCTGCTGAACCTCATGCAGGGCGGCGTCGCCAAGAAGGGGTCGGTCACCGACCTCTCTCCCGGCATGGTCCAGGTCGCGCTGCGCAACGCCGAGAAGCTCGGCCTCGACGTCGACGGCCGGGTCGCCGACGCCGAGCGCATCCCGTACGACGACAACACGTTCGACCTCGTCGTCGGGCACGCGGTGCTGCACCACATCCCGGACGTCCAGGCGGCGTTCCGCGAGGTGCTGCGCGTGCTCAAGCCGGGTGGCCGGTTCGTGTTCGCGGGCGAGCCGACCAAGGTCGGCGACTTCTACGCCCGCAAGCTCGGCCAGTTCACGTGGTTCCTGACCACGCGTGTGACGAAGCTGCCCGCGCTGAGCGGCTGGCGCCGTCCGCAGGAGGAGCTCGACGAGTCCTCCCGCGCCGCCGCGCTGGAAGCCGTGGTCGACATCCACACCTTCGACCCGTCGGAGCTGGAGTCGTGGGCCCGCGGTGCGGGTGCCCAGGACGTCCACGCGGTCACCGAGGAGTTCGCCGCGGCCCTGGCCGGCTGGCCGATCCGGACGTTCGAAGCCGCCGTGCCGCAGGAGAAGCTGACCGTGCGCTGGCGGCTGTTCGCCTACCGCCTGTGGCTGCGGCTGTCCGCTGTGGACAAGAAGGTGCTGTCGAAGATCCTGCCGCGCGAGCTGTTCTACAACGTGATGATCACCGGGACCAAGCGGCCGTCCTGAATTGGCGTATTCGTTCAGCCTCGGCGACGTCGCCTACCTGCGTTCCGACGCGGGTGCGGCGGCGGTCGCCGAGGTTTCGGCCCTGCCGCTGACCGACCACATCGCTTCGGTCGCGGCCGTTCGTCGTCTCGTGGGCGAGGAGCACGCGGCCGCGGTGCTGGAAACCGTGCTGCTGCGCCGGAAAGCCGTCGGCAAACTGTCCGGTGTGGACTGGCTGTTCACCTCGGACGCGCTCCAGCAGGCGAGTGCGTCGATCGTGGCGCGGCACCGGGCTTCGCGCCTGGCCGGCCTCGACGTCCACGACGTCACGTGCTCGGTCGGTGCCGACCTGGTCGAAATCGCGCGGGTGGCGCGGCGCGTGCTCGGGTCCGATCTGGATCCGGTGCGGCTGGAAATGGCGCGGCACAACGGTCTTTCGGCGAATGTCGCGTTCGGGCTCGTCCGCGCCGACGCGCTGCGCCCGGTGAGCCGGTCCGGTGTGGTCGTCGCCGACCCCGCCCGCCGTGACTCCGCCGGGCGCCGGGCGTGGAAACCCGCGGACTTCGCCCCGCCGCTGGATGGCCTGGTCGAGGCCTTCCCGGGACGAGAACTGTCCGTGAAGTGCGCGCCCGGCCTCGACTTCGCGCTCACGCCGTGGGCGGACGAAGTCGAACTGGTGTCCCTGGACGGTCAAGTGCGCGAATCCTGCCTCTGGCGGGGTCTGGGCACCGGCGTCACGCGGCGGGCGACCGTGCTGCGTTCGGACGGGACGCAGTGGACGGTCACTGATGCGGAACCGGACGAACTGCCGGTGCGGGAGCCGGGGGAGTGGATCGTCGACCCCGACGGCGCCGTCGTGCGCGCGGGACTGGTCCGGCACTACGCGGCACGGCACGGGTTGTGGCAACTGGACGAACGGATCGCGTACCTGACCGGTGACACCCCGCCACCCGGTGTGCGGGCGTTCCGCGTCCTGGAGCAGGGACCCTACAGTGAAAAGACACTGAAGGCCGTCCTCAAGCGACACGACGTCGGCCGGCTGGAGATCCTGGTGCGGGGCCTGGACGTCGATCCGGATGCGCTGCGGCGACGGCTGAAACCTCGGGGCGGCGCCGAAGCGTCGGTCGTGCTGACGCGGATCGGGCGATCACCAGTGGCGTTTCTGTGTCGCGCCGGAAAGTGAACGGAAACTTTCGAGGGGTGGAACTCCAGGTGAACGTGACGTAGGTTCCCCGGGTCGTCAAAGTTCCACTGGAGGGTTCGCCGTGTCCGGAAAATGGTCAAGTCTCGTCAAGCTCGCCGCCGCCGCGGCCATCGGCGCCACCGTCGCCTCGGGGGCGACCGCGCTCGCCGGGTCGGACGACGCGACGGCCGCCCGCTCGAAGGAGCCGGCCAACATCGGCCAGGTCAAGAACGACGTCAAGGCCTACTACGGCGACTACCTCGACGCCGCCGGCAAGCACCACTACTCCGAGACGAGCCGGTTCGCGAAGGACAGCAACCGCGTCGTCTCCGACGCGAAGCACTACCTGCAGCAGCAGCTCGGCCGCGTCAAGAACCCGGCGATCGTGCTCGACGTCGACGACACCGCCGAGGTCACCTACGGCTGGGAGGCCGACAACGACTTCGGCTTCGACCCGGTCAAGCAGCAGCAGGCGATCGACAACGGCACCTTCGTCGCCAACAAGCCGGTGCTGGAGCTGGCCAACTGGGCCGTGCAGCACGGCGTCAAGCTGTACTTCCTGACCGGCCGCAACGAGCTGCAGGGCCCGCAGTCGCTCAAGAACCTCGCGAACGAGGGCTACCCGGCCCCGGCCGGCGCGTTCTTCAAGCCGAAGGTGACCGCGCCGGACTACCTGCCGTGCGGGCTGACCTGCACCACCGTCCAGTACAAGTCGGGCACGCGGGCGCACATCGAGGCGACCGGCGCGAAGATCGTCCTCAACGTCGGCGACCAGTTCAGCGACCTCGAGGGCGGCTACGCGCTGCGCCCGACCAAGCTGCCGAACCCGATGTACTACCTGCCCTGAGCCGGAATAACGGCCGGGCCCGGGGTGCTGCTCCTGGTACACGATTCTCTCGAGGAGCTGACATGCCGGAGAAGAAGGTGCTGGTCCCGGGCCCGGACCACCCGATCACCGTCGAGCCGACCCAGGCGCGCGTGGTGGTCAAGGCGGGCGGGCGCGTCATCGCGGACAGCCGCAACGCTTTCACCCTGCAGGAGTCCACGTACCCGGCGGTCCAGTACATCCCGCTGGCCGACGTCGACGCGGGCGTGCTGGAGCGGACCGACCACGAGACGTACTGCCCGTACAAGGGTGACGCGAGCTACTACACGCTCAACGCGGGCGAGGTGAAGGGCGAGAACGCGGTCTGGACGTACGAGAAGCCGTACGACCCGGTCGCGCGGATCAAGGACCACGTCGCGTTCTACCCGAACGTCGTGGACTCGATCGAGCTCGTCGAGGACTGAGCTGGACCTCGATCTGCTGCGCACGTTCCTGGCCGTCCACCGGGCGGGTTCGCTGACCGGCGCGGCGCCGTCGCTGGGACTGTCCCAGCCGACGGTGACCGCGCAGGTCAGAGCCCTGGAGGAGGAACTCGGGCAGCAACTGTTCGTGAGACGTGCCCGCGGCGTGACCCCGACATCGGCGGCGGACGAGCTGGCGACCCGCATCGCCCCGCACGTCGACGCGCTGACGTCGTTGACCTTCGGTGAAGCCGACCCGTTCGCGGCACCGGTGCACCTGGCGGGGCCGGCCGAGCTGACAACGTTGCGGGTGCTGCCGGCACTGTCGGGCCTGGTTGCGGCGGGTCTGCGGCTGCGAGTGACGTTCGGCTTGGCCGAGGACCTGCTGACGGGCCTTTCGCAACGCCGGTTCGACCTGGTCGTCTCGACGATCCGCCCCCGCGGCCGCTCGTTGGTGGCAAACCCGCTGACGGACGAGGAGTTCGTCCTGGTCGGCCCCCGCGGTTTCACGGGCGACCCGCGTTCGGCGCCGCTGGTGGCGTACGCGGAGGACTTGCCGATCATCCGCCGCTACTGGCGCTCGGTGCTGGGCGTGCGGCCACCGTCCGGGCCCGCGGTGGTGGTCCCGGACCTGCGGGGCGTCTTGGCGAGCGTGCTGGCGGGGTTCGGGGTGAGCGTGCTGCCGAGGTACCTGTGCGCGGCGGAACTGGCTTCGGGTGCGCTGGTCGCGTTGCTCGAACCGGAGGAGCCACCGATCAACACGCTGTTTGTGGTGACCCGCGCGGAACCCAGCCGGGCGGGGCCCGCGGCAGTACGGGAAGCACTGCTCGCGGACGCCGCCCGCTGGTGACTCAGATGAGCCGTGCCGTGTATCCCGCCGAAACCAGCCGATCGTAGGCCTCGCGCACGCGATCCGGCATTTCCTGCGGGATCGCGAACCCCTTCCGGGCATAGACGTCGATCCGCTGGGTGTCGCCGACGAGCATGGTGATGACCCGGTCGGCGTCCCCGATCGCCGCGACGTACTCGTCGAGCGGCAGGGCGAGTGACGCGCAGGTGACGGTGACCTCCGGCCAGAGCTTCCGGCAGGTCGCGTAGGCGCGCCGCTGTTGGTACGGCCGGGAAATCAGGACGATCGAGCCGACTTCGATGCCGCGCTCGGCGAGCACCTGCCGCGTGAACGTGATGTTCTCGCCGGTGTTCCGTGCGTGGGGTTCGACGAGGATCGCTTCCGGCGGCACGCCCGCTTCGATGGCGTGTTCGCGGTAGTGCACGGCTTCGCCGCGGGGGAACCGGTCGACCGTCGTCGGGGCGTTGGCGCCGGTGAACACGACGAGGGGGAAGAAACCGTTTCCGAAGAGCTCGATCGCGCAGCTGGCGACTCCGAGGTCGTGACTTCCGAGTCCGATGCCGACGTCCGCGGGCCGCGGTTCGTGGTGCATGTCGTGGTAGTCCCAAAGCGTTTCGACGTCCGCGCGAAGCGAGTCGGGCAGGGTCGCGGTGCGCGCGGGCATCGGCTCTCCGTCAGTCGGGGATCTTGAAGGTGTACGTCCACGAAAACCGGCTGGCGGCGTGCACTCCGCGGGCGAACTCGACCACACGTCCATCACTCGCGAAGGTGAGCCGCCGCAGGATCATGACCGGTTCTCCGGCCGGGAGCCGCAGCCGATCGACTTCGTCCGGAGTGGGCATGCGGGCGTGAACGGTCTCGGTCATGGTGTCGGGTTCGAGTCCCTGAGCGGTGAGGACCTGGAACCCGCCGCCGCGACCGGCGGGGCCGGGCGCCGGATCGACGAGGCGAGTGCCCTCGACGTCGGCGGGCCGGTAGTAGCTGGTCAGTGTGTGAGTCGGCTGACCGGCGTCGGTCACCAGCCGAGCCCGCTCGTACACCGGCGAGCCGGCAGCCACCCCGAGTGCCTCGGCGACTTCCGGGTCGGCTTCGACCCTCGCGACCGTCTGAGTCTGGTCCGCCGGCTTCCAGTCCCGACCGGAAGCTTCACGATCGGCGGCGAAGGCGACGACATCGCCGTGCTTCCACTTGCTTTTGGCATAGCGGTCCGTGCCCAGCCGCTGCAGCGGTGGCCGGGCGCGAACGACGGTGCCGCGCCGGCGGATCGGGGTTACCAGTCCCTCGGCATCGAGGACACCGATCGCCTTCCGGACGGTGTTGACGTTCACGCCGAACTCGGCCGCCAGCACTTGTTGCTTGGGCAAGGTCGTGTCCGGCGCGTAGTCACCGCGCTGGATGGCATCCCGCAGGATTGCCGCCAGTTCGCGGTAACCGGTACTCACGCGCCTCTCCTTCACCTGACCGACGCGAATAACGCTATCTCTAGCGGCGTAGCGAGGTCCAGGTGACGCATTAAAGCTACTTCTGTTGACTGCTTGCCCGCCGGATGCCTAGATAGAACTATCTCTATCGGACACAAGGTAAGGGGTGAGGATGCTGGCGGCAACCGAGACGTCCCGGGTCGCGGGCGTGACGTGGACTGTTGGTGCCGAGGATTCGGTGTCGGTGGAGGAAACCGGTCCCGAGTGGAAGGACCCGCCGGTACTGGTGGTGGCCGGCAGGAGATCCGCGGTGTTGTTGGCGGTGCCGGCTGGGCCGGAGGAGTGGTCGGCTTGCGTGACGTTCCTCCTCCGGCTTCGCGACGGAGCCGGAGAACTGGCGGAGATGCTGGCAGGCCGGGTGGCTGATCCGGGTGGGCGTGATGAGTGCCGCTGACCAGCAGCGGCCGCGGACGCTGCGTGAGGCCCACGACGATTCCTGTGCGCGGATGCCCGCCCAGGAGGCGCCGGTGCGCGTGTGGGTGGAGTTCCGGCGAGCGAACGCGGGGATGTACCGGTCCGTCGCCGATCTCGATCGGGGTCACCACCACGAGGCGCTGTACTGGTTCGGCCGGGAGCTTCGCGAGATCGAGCGGCTTACCGCGGAGCCGGAGTGGAAATCCGACTATGGACGAGAAGGAGTGCTGCCTCAGGCCTGATGGAACCCAGCCGGGCGGGGCCCGCGGCAGTAAGGGACGCACTGCTCGCGGACGCCGCCCGCTGGTGACTCAGCCGGTGTACCCGGCGAAGATCTTCGCGAACTCGTACTTCGACTGCGGCACGTTCGTGCACTTGTACAGCGCGCCCGTGCACGCGTTCGCGTCGCGGCCGGCCTCCCAGAACGACAGCATGCCCACGTGGACCGTTTTCGCGAACGCCACCAGCGCCTTCGCGTCCTTCTGGTAGAAGATCTCGTTCTGCGAGTCGTTGACGCCGATCATCGGGGTCACGCCGACCTTCTTCCACGCCGCCGCGTCGCTCAGGCCGTACAGCGACTTCAGCTGCGCCTGCGTGGCCTTGGCCGCGGAAATCGCTTTCGCGCCCTGGTCGCCGGCGCCCTGGTAGTAGTCCATCGCCATGATGTTGACGAGGTCCAGGTTCACCCCGGCGTCCCTGGCCGACTTGACGACGTTGAGGCCGTCGGCGGTGAGCCCGTTCGGCAGCACCGGCAGCGTCAGCGAGATCTTCAGGCCCGGGTTGTTGTTCTGCAACGTCTTCAGGGCCTGCGACCGGCGGTTGATCGTCGTCGGGTCGGCGATGGCCGCGCCCTCGATGTCGAAGTCGGCGTACTTCAGGCCGTACGCCTTGACGACGGCGTCGTACTCGGCCGCGACCTGCGCGGACGTGCTGCACGCCTGGGCCAGCTCGATGCCGGACGCGCCGCCGAAGGAGATCTTGACGTCGCCGCCGGCGTTGCGGATCTTGGTGATCTCGTCTTTCTGCCAGGCCGTGCGCGGGTCGTACGCGCCGAACCAGCTGGCCTTGCAGCCGTAGGAGTTGACGAACGCGAGGGTGAAGCCCTTGATGCCGCTCGCGGCGGACATCCCGGACAGGCTGGGCGAGGGCCACGCGCCCATGTCGACGTAGGGCCCGACGGGGATCGGCGACCCGGCGGCAGCCTCGGCGGGGGTGCCGAGCCCGGTGCTCACGAGCGCGAGGCCGGCCAGCCCGGCCAGCAGGGAACGGAGACGCATGGTGGAACCTCCACGACGACGAGCGCGGCGGCGGGGACTTCCTGACATGATTGGTATAGACCATTAACCTTGGTGTAGACCATAGGCCGAACGGGCTACCCCTGTCACCGGCGGTGAACACAGACCGCGCACGCCTAGACTGTCGCCGGTGCTGATCACCACGGAACGGCTCACGCTGCACGAGTGGGCCGAGGAGTACTTCGACGACTTGTTCGCGCTGGCCCAGAACCCGGAGACGGTCCGGTACGTGGGCACGGGCGAGCCGTGGACGCGCGAGTACGCGCTCACCAGGCACCGGTCGACGCTGGCGCACTGGGCCGCCCACGGGTTCGGCTGGTTCGCGGTATCGGCGCAACCGGGCTCGTTCGACGGCGTGGTGTCCCTGGTCGGCCGCGACGCAACGGAGTCCGGCCTGGGAACGCCGGCGGTGGAGATGGGCTGGTGGATCGCCTCATCGGGCTGGGGCCGCGGTTACGCGACGGAAGCGACGACAGCGGTGCGCGACCACGTGTTTTCGTCCGGTTTCGCGGACCGGCTGCTGGCGGTGTACGAGCCGGTCAACAAGGCTTCGGCGCGAGTGGTGGAGAAGCTGGGATTCGTGCCGCACAGCCGGTTCACGTTGAACGGGCGGGTCGAGCAGCGGGCGGTCCTGGACCGCCCGCACCGGCTCACCCCTCGGTCATCGTGATCTCGACGTTGACGTGCCCGCCCGCCACCAGGACGTACACCACCAGTAGCGCACCCGCCGGAGGACAGCCCGGATCAGGCCGGCGCCGGAACCGGCACGTCGCCGACCCAGCGGTGCACCGCCTCCGCCAGCCCCTCCTCGTCCGAGCCGGACGTCACCCAAGCCACATGACCGTCCGGCCGCAGCAACACCGCCCCGACGTCCGAAGTGGACGGAGCTTCCGCGGCCACCACCTCCACCGCCGCCGACCAGGCCGCGAAAGCCCCGGTCAAGTCCACCAGCACCGGCCGGCCCGGGTGCAGCAACGCGGCCAGCCGCGTCTCGCGACCACCCACCACCAACGGCACGTCCGGCGCCAACCGCCCCGACCACGGGTGCCCACCCGGCTCGTAACACGCGTCCAACCCGGTGATGATCTCCGCCAGCGCCCGGTTCCCCGCCGGGTGCGCGGCGACCCGGCGCAGCAAGTCGGCCCACGGTTCCGACGAGCACTCCGCCACCGCCACCTGCGCGCGGGTGTTGGCGAGGATCCGTTCGCCCGCCGCGTGCCGCTCGGCGTGGTAGGTGTCCAACAGCCCGGACGGGGCGGTCCCCAGCACCGTCGCCGCGAGCTTCCAGCCCAAGTTGAACGCGTCGTCGAGCGCCACGTTCACCCCGATCGCCCCGGCCGGCGGGTGGATGTGCGCCGCGTCGCCCGCCAGCAGCACCCGGCCTTCGCGGTACCTCGACGCCAAGCGCGCCGCGTCGCCGAAACGGGTCAGCCAGCGCGGCGACCGCAGCTCGACGTGCCGCCCCAGGACCGCGTCCACCTGCGCCTGGAGCCGCTCGAGCGTGACGGGGGCGTACTTGTCGGCCGGCGGGTCGTCCTCGCGGACCACGATCCGCACGTACCCCGGCCGCGGGATCACGAACAGCGTGCGGCCGTCCGGACCGGCCGAAACCCCGTACGGCAGCTCGCATTCGACGTCGCCGAGCAGTGCGTACCAGCGCGCGTCGACGCCGGGGAAGCCGATGCCGGCCTGCTTGCGCACCGTGCTGCGCCCGCCGTCGCACCCCACGAGGAAACGCGCCGTGATCGTGCGGCCGAATTGTCCATTGTGGACGACGCTGGAAACGCTTTCCGGCGACTGCGTGAACGACCGCAGCTCGTGCCCCCGCAGGATTTCGACACCGAGGTCGGCGGCCCACCCCTCCAGCACCTCCTCGACGCGGGTCTGCGGGATCCCCAGCGAGAACGGGTGATCGGTGGCCGCGTCGGCGAGCAGCAACGGCCCGGGCAGGCCGGTCACCGGCGCGTGCGGCACCCGGTGTCCCTCGGCGACCAGGCCCTCGGCCAGCCCGCGGCGCGCCAGCAGGTCCAGTGATCGCGCGTTGAGGTTGAAGCCGCGGCAGTACGGCGGTCGCGCGGGATGGCGTTCGACGACCGTGGTGCGGACGCCCGCCAGTGCGAGCTCCGCCGCGAGCAGCAGGCCGGCGGGCCCGGCCCCGGCGACGAGGACGTCGGTTTCCAGCATGGTGTTCCCCTCAGAAGTGGTCGGGCCACGGCAGCGAGCCGGAGCGGATTTCCGCGGCGGTGGCGCGGGCCCAGTCGAGCTCCGCCTGCCACGCGTGCCGGACGAACTCGACCTCGATCATGAACAGCCGCGGCGCCCCCTTGCCGACGGTGTCGTCGAGGGCGGTGTTCGCGCCGTCGATGCGGGCGGCGAGGTGGCGAGCGCGTTCCTCCAGCGCGTCGGCCGCGCGCTCCGGTCCGAGCGCGCCGAGGTAGCTGACCGCCGCGACGAACTTCGGGTACTCCGTTACCGGCTCGCGGACCAGTTCGTCCAGCCAGGCGACGAACTCCTGGCGGCCGAGTTCGGTGTGGGCGTAGACGGTCCGCTCCGGCCGGTTGCCCTCCCGGACCGTCTCGACGGGTTCGATCCAGCGGTGCTTCGCCAGCGACTCCACGGTGTCGTAGAGCGAACCGGGGTTGATCTTGAAGCTGCTGTCCTTGTAGCGCTCGCGCAGCGTGGACGCCATTTCGTACGGGTGCATCGGACGTTCCAGCAGCAGGCCCAGCAGGGCCAGCGCGAGCGTGTTGCGAATCTTGCGTGATGGCACTAGTCGCTCCCTATTACTCGGAACCGACTATACGACGCTCGTCAAGTCAGGTTGGCCACGCAGGTGTGCAGCAGGTCCGCCAGGTAGCGCCGCTGATCGCCCGACAAGGTGCCGAGCATGTCCTCCTCGACCCGCGCGACCAGCTCGTCGGCGGCGTGCAGCTTCGCGCGTCCGGACCCGGTCAGGGTCACCGGTCGCGCCCGGCCCGTGGTCGCCTGCTCGGCGACGGTGACCAGGCCGGCCGACCGCAGCCCGCCCAGCACGTCCCGCAGCGACTGCCGCGTGACGAACGTGATCCGTGCGAGGTCGGCCGACGACGCGCCGGGGTGCTCGTCGAGCGCGCGCAGCACGGCGTACTGCGACATCGACAGCTCCAGCGGCCGCAGGCGGTCGGTACAGGCCTGGTTCAGTGCCTGCTGGGCGCGTTTGAGCAAGTAGCCGGGCCGGTCGCCGGTCGGGACTTCGGTCATGGCAGGAACCTTACGGCGGTGTAAGGACCCTGACAGTCAGTGCACGTCGAGCGCGGTCACCCCGGAGACGTACCGGCCGCCCTTGACGTCGCCCAGCGGGACGAGCCGCGGCAGGTCGAGCGGCACCCCGTCCTCCACAGTGGACAACAGGAGTGGACGGCCGCCGGTCCGTTCTTCGGCGAGGGTGACGGCGGCGCCGTAGCCGTCCGAGCCGACGGCGACCACGGCCGTGTCCGCGCGCGGCACCACGCCGGCGATCCGCAGCACGAGCGCCAGCGACGGCCCGGTCTCCGTGTGCGTCTGCTGACCGGTCCCCAACCCGAAGGACGCCGTCACCGCCCGGGACGGCAGGTGCGTGAGCAACCACGGCGGCAGCGTGACCGACCGGTGCGCGGTCGTGATCCGCAGCGCGCGCTCGGCGGCCGTCGCGGCGGAAACGGCGACGCGCATCTCCCGGACGTCCCGGACACTGCGGCTGCGGTCCCGATCACCCCGGACGACCAGGTCGATCCCGTGGTCGGTGGTCAGCACCGCGGGGTGGTTCCCGAACGCCGGATCCAGCTCCGCCAGCGCGAACGTCACCGCCCGGTGCGCCGAACCAGTCACGGTCACCGTCACACGCAGGGCGGTGTTCTTCCCCGGCGGCAGCACCGGCGCCGCGGCGCCGACGAGCGTGTTCAAGTCACCGCCGAGCGCCTTCAGCTGTGAAGCGGTGTACGACGCCGGGGTAGCGACGGCGCCGTCGACCGAGACCGTCCGGGTCGACGCGTCCGCCGGGGCGACGGTCCCCGCCAGCAACGCGGCGGACAGGGCGAGCACGCGGAGCAGCATCCGGCCTCCTCGAATCCGCGGTTGCGGTGCGAACGACGGATTCTAACCGGAAGAGCGGTTCAAAATCGCGACTTTTCCCGCAGTCGGGCGGCCCGCGTCAGCAGGTACCGCTGTTCCGGCGTGTTCGTCGTCCGCGCGGCCGCGGCGTCGTAGTGCCGGACGGCGGCGGCGACGTCCCCGGCCAGCTCCAGCAGGTGCGCGCGGACGGCGTCGAGCCGGTGCCCGGTCAGTTCCAGCGTCTCCAGCAGCGCGAGCCCGGCGGCGGGACCGTGGACCATCGCCGTCGCGATCGCGCGGTTGAGCGTCACCACCGGGTTGTCCGTCAGCCGCTCCAGCAGCCGGTACGTCGAAAGGATGCGGCCCCAGTCGGTGTCCTCGACGCGTGGCGCGACGTCGTGCGCGGCGGCGATCGCGGCCTGCAGCCGGTACTCGCCCGCGTCGCCGAGCGCGAGCGCCTCGGTGACCAGCGCGACGCCCTCGCGGATCTGCCCGCGGTCCCACTTCGCCCGGTCCTGCTCGGCCAGCGGCACCAGCTCGCCGGACGGCCCGGTCCGCGCCGGGCGCCGCGCGTCGGTGAGCAGCATCAGCGCGAGCAGCCCGGTGACCTCGCCGTCGCCGGGCAGCATTGCGTGCAGCAGCCGCGTCAGCCGGATCGCCTCGCCGGACAGCTCGGTGCGGTGCAATCGCCCGCCCGCGCTGCTCGTGTAGCCCTCGTTGAACACCAGGTAGAGCACGTGCAGCACGGACCGCAGCCGGGCGTCGCGCTCGTCGGCGGCGGGCAGCCGGAACGGGACGTCCGACGCCTTGATCCGCGCCTTCGCCCGGGTGATCCGCTGGGCCATCGTCGCTTCCGGGACCAGGAAGGCTCCGGCGATCTCGGCCGTGGTCAGGCCGCCGACCGCGCGCAGCGTCAACGCGATCGCCGACGCCGGTGTCAGCGCCGGGTGGCAGCACAGGAACAGCAGGACCAGGGTGTCGTCGCGATCCGGGACATCGGCCGGTGGTGGCTCGAGCGCGGCCGCGTCCTCCCGGCGGCGCCGGGCCTGGTCGCTGCGGAGCTGATCGGTCAGCCGGTTGACGGCGGCCTGGATCAGCCACCCGCGCGGGTTGTCCGGCAGACCGTCGGCCGGCCAGTGCCGCGCGGCCGCGAGCAGCGCCTCCTGCACGGCGTCCTCCGCGGCGTCGAAGTCGCGAAAGCGCCGCGCGACGACGCCGAGGACCTGCGGCGCGAGCGTCCGCAGCAGGTCCTCGACCTCCTCGGCGGCCATCAGGCGGGCGCGCTCATCACCTGGCGGACCTCGATCGGCTGCTGGATCGGCACCCCACCCGGCCCGGGCGCGGCCGACGCCTTCGCGGCGATCTCCAGCGCGCGCTCCTCGCTCTCGACGTCGACGACCCAGTAGCCGGCGAGCAGCTCCTTGCCCTCCGGGTACGGCCCGTCGGTGACCACGGGGCTGGTCCGGCCGTCGGAGACGACCGTCTTCGCCAGGTCGGGCCCGGCCAGGCCCTGGGCGTCGACGAGCTCGCCCTTGTCGCGCAGTTCGGCGTCGAGCGCGTGCTGGAAGTCGATGTGCGCGCGGATGTCCTCCGGCGGCCATTCGCCCATCGGCAGGTCGCAGCCCTCGCCCGCGGTGTAGCTCATCAGCAGCATGTACTTGGCCATGATCGGCTCCTTCCCGCGCCCCGGTGGCGCGTTCACGGGTAAGGACGGAGCCCGGCCCGCGGTCTCTACACAGTTCGCCGATTTTCGGAAGATCAGGATAATCGCGGAACGTGACTGGGGAACTGAGACGCGCGCGCCTGGGAGTTTCGATCGTCTTCGCCGTCTGCGGGGCGGCGTTCGCCACCTGGCTGGCGCGGGTGCCGGCGGTGCAGGAGCAGCTGGGGCTGACCACGGGACAGCTGGCCACGGGCCTGTTCGGCCTCGCCTTCGGCTCGGTGGTCGCGCTGCTGGGCGCGGGGGCGCTGCTCACCCGGATCGGCAGCCGCGCGGCGGTCGTGCTCGGCGCGGCCGTGCTGTGCGGCGGGCTGCCGCTGGTGGCGTTCGCCCGGTCGGCGCCGGTGTTCGTCGCCGCGCTGGTCGTGCTCGGCGTGGGCAACAGCCTGCTCGACGTCGCGATGAACGCGCACGCGGCCCGCGTCGAGGACGGCTACGGCCGGCCGATCTTCGCCGGCTTCCACGCGTTCTGGAACATCGGCGGCCTCGCGGGCTCCGGCGTCGACGCGCTGATGGAGGCCCTGCACGTCCCGGTGTCGGTCCACTTTCCGATCGCCGGCGCGGCGCTGCTGGCCCTCGCGCTGTGGGGCCGGGCGCTCTTCCTGACCGGCGCCGACCGCGGCCAGGGCGACGCGGCGTTCGCGTGGCCGAGCCGGGCGCTGGTGCCGCTGGGCGTGATCGCGTTCTGCGGGTTCGTCGCCGAGGGTGCGGTCAACAGCTGGAGCGCGGTCTACCTCGCGGACGTCACGGGCGCGACGCCCGCGCTCGCCTCCCTCGGCTACTTCGCGTTCTCCGGGACGATGATCGCGGTCCGCCTGGTCGCCGACCGGATCGTGGGCCGCGTGGGCGCGGTGCGGTTCGTCCGCGCGGCGACCACGGTCGCGGTGCTGGGGTTCGCCGTGGTCCTCGCGGCGCCGTGGCCGGTGGCGGTGGTGTTCGGCTTCGCGGTGGTCGGGCTCGGCGTGGCCGGGATCGTGCCGATCGCGTGGAGCGTGGCGAGCCGCAAGCAGGCGGACGCGCCGGGTCGCGCGGTGGCAGCGGTCGCCGCGTGCGGGTACGTCGGGTTCCTGGTGGAGCCGGCGCTGGTGGGTGCGCTGGCGACGCGGATCGGGCTGCATTGGGCGTTGTCGTCGGCGGTCGTGGTGACGTTCGGGATCCTGTTCTTCGCGCCGTCGCTGCGGGTGCGCGAGGCGGCGCTCACACGCTGAGCAGCCGCTTCAGCCCGGCGGCGGACGGCGTGCCGGGCGCCGCCGTGTAGACGAGGAGCCGGTGCTCGTGGCCGGGGACGGCGAGGATCTCGCAGTCGAGTTCCAGCGGACCGGCGACCGGGTGCACGGTCCGCTTGGTCAGCGTCCGCTGCACGACGACCTCCCGTTCCGCCCACAGCGAGGCGAACTCCGGGCTCTCGGCCAGGAGGTCGTCGACGAGCGCGCGAACGGCGGGATCGCCCGGGTAGCGCCCGCTCGCCCGCAGGTCCGCGACGCACAGCCGGGCCAGTTCGAGGCGGTTGCCGGTGATCGCGTCGCCGGTGTCGAACAGCCGCCGCAGCCGGTTGCGCCGCCGCGGCGGCCACGTGGCCGGGTCGCCGATCAGCGCGACCAGCATCCGGTTCCAGGCCACCAGGTCGTAGCCTGCGTCGATCACCATCGCCGGCACGTCGCCGAGGCGATCGAGCAGCCGTAGGACGTTTTCGGGCACCGGCCGCGGCGCGGCCGCGGGAGCCGGTCGCGCCAGCCGCAGCAGGTACGCGTGCTCGTCGCCGGACAGCCGCAGCGCGCGCCCGAGCGAGGCGAGGACCTGCTCGGACGGCCGGGGACCGCGGCCCTGTTCGAGCCGCACGTAGTAGTCGACGGAAATCCCGGCCAGCAATGCGACCTCCGTGCGCCGCAACCCCGGCGTCTGCCGCCGCGCGCCGGGCACCAGGCCGACCTCGGCCGGCTGCACCCGGGCCCGGCGACTGCGCAGGAACCCGCTCAGCTCCACCCTGTCCACGGTTCCATCATCACCCCGCGCCGGGGTGGTACCGCCAGTGCCTACCCCGGTCCGCGCTCCGGCGGTGAGCCTGGACGCATGACGATCCTGGTGACCGGCGCGCGCGGGAACATCGCTCGTGCGCTGGTGAGAAAACTGCTCGAAGCCGGACACGACGTCCGCGCGGCCGGCCGCGACCCGGGCCGCGCTCGGCTGCCCACCGGGGTCGAGGTGGTCGCGGCCGACCTCGCCCGGCCGGAAAGCTGGGACGCGGCACTGGCCGGCGTCACGAAGGCGTTCCTCTACGCGGGCACTGCCGGGTTGGACGGGTTCCTGTCCCGGGCGAGCGGCCTCGCGCAGGTGGTGGTGTTGTCGGCCTTGGGCGCGGATCCGGCGTCGGCGGACGCCATCACGCGGGCTCACGGCGAAGCCGAGCAGGCCGTGCGGGATTCGGGGCTGCCGTGGACGTTCCTGCGGCCCGGCGGCTTCGCGGCCAACCGGCTGGTGTGGGCGGACTCCGTCCGCGCCGGTGTCGTGCGCGACCCGTTCCCGGAGTCGCATTCGGCATTGATCCACGAGGCGGACATCGCCGCCGTCGCCGTTCGTGCGCTGACGTCGTCCGGCCACCTCGGTGCGGCGTATTCGCTGACCGGGCCCGAGTCGCTCACGGTGCGGCAGCAGGCATCGGTGCTCGGCGAGGTGACCGGCCGGCCCGTCCGCGTCGAAACCCAGGACCTCGACGACTACCGCCGCGAGCTCACCGCGACTTTCGAGGCTCGCGGCCTCGGCCGGGTGGGCTCGGCCGAGGTGGTCGAAGCCCGGATCCGGCGGCTGGCCGCGCTGGTGGACCGGCCGCAGGCGACGACGGAGACGGCCCTGGCGGTCACCGGCCGCCCGGCCCGGGGCTTCGCCGAATGGGCCGCCGACCACGCCGGGGACTTCACGCGCTGAGCGTTTCGCGCAGCAGCCGCCGGACGGCTTTGCGATCGCCGTCGACCGTCACGCGGCCGTCGGCGATCGCCGCGTCCAGGTCGGACGGGACTTCGAGCAGCGCGTTCAACGTCGGCGAGTCGGTCCGGATCGTGGTGTCCGGTGCTTCGGGCTCGCCGGGCTCGACCGTCAGCCGGCCCGGTTCGGTGCGGACCGTCCACACGCGACTGTCCAGCTCGACGCGGTGGCACGCGGTCGAGCGCGGGCGGGCGAAACCGCGGAGGAACAGCAGCACGGACGTCGTGCCCAGGTGTGCCGCCGGGGGAAGGGAGAGCCGGCCGCCCCACGCGCCGAGGGCCAGCACGATCGGTTCGAGTTCGCGGCCCCAGTCCGTCAGTTCGTAGACCGTCGAGGCCGCCGGGGGAGGCAGTTTCCGCCGTGCGACGACGCCGTGGCCCGCCAGCTCGCGGAGGCGGTCGGTGACCAGGTTCGAGCTGGCACCCGGCAGCGCACGGCGGACGTCGGAGAAGCGCTGCGGCCCCAGCAGCAGCTCGCGCACGACGAGCAGCGCCCAGCGTTCCCCGACGACGTCCAGCGCGCGGGCGATCGTGCAGGCGTCTCCGTAGCTCCGGCTCGTCGGCATGGTTGTAATCTACTACTTGGTGGTTGTTTTTAACAACTACAGCGGCGTACGGTGGCCGCCATGGGAAATCCGGTCGTGCACTTCGAAATCATCGGTACGGACCCGGCGCGGCTGCGCGCGTACTACGGCGAGCTGTTCGGCTGGGAGTACGACACGTCGGGGCCGGTGTCGGCCCAGGTGTCGGAGGCGGGCAACTACGGCTTCGTGGAAACGGACGGCATCCCGGGCGGCGTCGGCGGCGGCGCGGAGCACGAGAGCCACGTCGTGTTCTACGTGGGTGTCCCGGACGTCGCGGCAGCGTTGGCCGAAGCCGAACGCCTCGGCGGCACCCGCCGGCTGGGCCCGGACCGCGCACCCGGGCGCGACCTGGTGGTCGCCCAGTTCACCGACCCGGAGGGCAACCTGATCGGGCTCGCCGGCCCGGCTTGAGAGGTCAGTCCGCCGCGTTGGCCCGGTCGATCTCCGCCATGTGCTCCTCGGCCCAGTTCCGCAGCGCCGCCAGGGGAACCTCCAGCGACCGGCCCAGGTCCGTGAGCCGGTAGTGGACCTTCGGCGGCACGGTCGGCTCGACGCGGCGGGAGACCAGGCCGTCGTTCGTCAGCGACCGCAACGTCACCGACAGCATCTTCTTCGAGACCCCCGGCATCCGCCGTTGCAGCTCGGCGAACCGCACCTCGCGCGGATCCGCCTCGGCCAGCACTTTGACCGCCATCGACGTCCATTTCGTACCGATCCGGTCGAGCAGCCGGCGCGTCGGGCACGCCGGGTCGAACAGGTCGCCGCGCAGGGAGGGGGTCACCTGGAGCTCACCACCTGTCGGAGAAGTGCCGTCTTGGCCGGCGCGCCGAAGTTACCTACGGTTTTCTGGTAACCAATGGTAACTGCCTCGGGAGAGTCATGCTGCGCGTGAACGGCATCGAAGTCGGCGTCACGATCACCGGGGAAGGGCCGGCTGTTTTACTGCTGCACGGCTTCCCGCACACCCGGCGGTTGTGGGCCGAAATCGTCCCACGTCTGGCGCGGCGCCACCGCGTCATCGCACCGGACCTGCGCGGGCTCGGCGAGTCGGAACGCCCACCGGATGGCTACGACGCGGGAACTCTCGCGGCCGACGCCGAAGCGCTCCTCGACGCCCTGGGCGAGCCGACGGCGTCCGTCGTCGGCATCGACGCGGGTGCGCCGCCCGCGTTCCTGCTGGCCATGCGACGTCCGGGGCGCGTCCGCCGGCTGGTTCTGATGGAGTCGCTGCTGGGCCGCCTCCCGGGCGCGGAGGAGTTCCTCGCGGGCGGGCCGCCGTGGTGGTTCGGGTTCCACGCCATCCCGGGACTGGCGGAGACGGTCCTGACGGGACACGAAGCGGAGTACGTCGACTGGTTCCTCGACGCGGGTACGCGGGGCCGTGGGCTGCCGCGGGAGATCCGCGACCACTTCGTCGCCGCGTACACCGGCCGCGACGCGTTGCGTGCCGCGTTCGCGCACTACCGGGCGATGCCGGTCAGCGCCGGACAGATCGCGGACGCGGTCACGTCGGGACGGCTGGCGGTGCCCACGATGGCGATCGGAGCCCACCCGGTCGGCGACGCGCTCGCCCGCCAGCTGCGGCCGATCGCCGACGACCTGGTGACCCACTTGGTGGAGGACTGCGGCCACATCATCCCGCTCGACCGGCCGGACGCCCTGGCCGAGCTGCTGGAACCGTTCCTTGCCGAAAAAACGACACTGGCGTCGTGAAGGTTCGGACTCAGGGAAGCAGTGTGGCCGAGCGGTGTGGCTTGGCTGGTGGTGGGCAGCGGTTGAGGTGGCCGAGCGGTGTGGCCGGCTTGGTGGTGGCGGCGGTCGGGGCGGCGGGCGGCGTGGCTGGCCGGCGGTGAGTGGCGGTCGGGGCGGCTGAGCATCGCGGCCCGGCCGCCGATACGAGCCGCCGGCCTGACCGGCCACAACCGCGAACCCGGCCGGCGATCCCACCCGCGTCAGCCGCGCAGCCGGGTGTTGAGCCGTGCGGCCTGCCGGGTCAAATGGTCGCGCTCGGCCAGGTTCGGCGCCTTCCCCGCTGCCTCCGAATACAGCCGCGCCGCCGTCACCAGGTCGCCGTCGCGCTCGTGCAGATACGCCGCCACCGCCGTGTGCCGAGGCAGCGCAGCGTCCACCTCCGCGAGCGCCGCGAGCCCCGCGCGCGGGCCGTCCGCCTCTCCCACCGCCACCGCGCGGTTCAGCCGCACGACCGGGCTGTCGGTCAGCTTCGCCAGCTCGTCGTACCACTCGACGATCTGCACCCAGTCGGTCTCGCCGGCCGTCGGCGCGTCCGCGTGCAGGGCCGCGATGGCCGCCTGGGCCTGGAACTCGCCCAGCCGGTCCTGGGCGAGCGCCGCCTGCAGGATCTCGACGCCCTCCGCGATCAGCGCGGTGTCCCACCGGCCGCGGTCCTGCTCGGCGAGCGGCACCAGGCTGCCGTCCGCCGCGGTCCGGCTCACGCGCCGCGCGTGGTGCAGCAGCATGAGCGCGAGCAGCCCGGCGACCTCCGGGTGGTCGATCGCGGCCGCGAGCTGCCGGGTCAGCCGGATGGCCTCGGCGGCCAAGTCGACGTCGCCGGAGTAGCCCTCGTTGAAGACGAGGTAGAGCACCCGCAGCACGGTCGCCACGTCGCCGGGCTGGTCGAACCGCACGGTCCCGACCGTCCGCTTGGCCCGGCTGATCCGCTGCGCCATGGTCGCTTCGGGGACCAGGTACGCCTGCGCGATCTGCCGCGTGGTCAGCCCGCCGACCGCGCGCAGCGTCAGCGCGACCGCCGAAGACGGCGAAAGCGACGGGTGCGCGCACAGGAAGTACAGCTGGAGCGTGTCGTCCACCGTGGCCGCCGGGCCGGGCGCCGGCTCGACGTCGACGACGTCCTCACGTCGCCGTCGCGCGCTGTCCGACCGGGCCGCGTCGAGGAATTTTCGCCACGCCGCGGTGACCAGCCAGCCCTTCGGGTCGCGCGGCGGGTCGTCCGGCCAGACGCGCAACGCTTCGATCAGCGCCTCCTGCACGGCGTCCTCGGCCGAGGCGAAGTCGGCTCCGCGCCGGACGACGATCCCGAGCACGTGCGGCGTCAGGCCGCGGAGCAGAACCTCGTCCACGCTCACCCCACCTTGCGCTCGTCGCGCCGGCGGACGAGCTCTTCGACGGCCGACGGCAGCGTCGTCTCGAAGTCGATCAATTTCGCCCACGTCGGCGTGACCACGATCCGGACCATGCCGTCGTAGAGCGACCGCACGCCCGCTTCCCACTCCACGCGCTGCTCGGGCGTCATCTCGTAGGTGCCGTTGAACCGCAGGTACTCGTCCGGGATGCCGTCGACGACGTCCAGTTCGGCCGTGCCGCGGATCAGCAGGATCTTCGGCGGGTGCACCTCGGTGTCGATCGTCAGCGCGACCGCCGGGTTGCGACGCAGCGCCGGCAGCTTCGGCGCGTTCGTCGACGTGCACAGCACCAGCTGCGAGCCGTTCCAGGTGAACCCGATCGGGATCGAGCGCGGGGTGCCGTCGAGGGCGGTGTAGGCGAGCCGGGTCAGGTCGCGGGCCAGCAGCTCGCGGCTCAGCGGGCGGTCCAGGACTTCGTCGATGACGTTCTGGTCCACGACGTCACTCCGTGATCGTGGCCGACGGGGCCCAGAACGGCCGCAGTTCGAGCCACTCCGCGACCGGTTTCCCGCCCGCGCCCGGCGCGGCCGACAGCTCCGCGGCCAGCTCGAGGGCACGCTCGTAGCTGTCGACGTCGATGACCGTCCAGCCGGCGATGAGGTCCTTCGTCTCGGCGAACGGGCCGTCGGTGACCGGCGGGCGGCCCTCACCGTCGAACCGGACGAACGTCCCGCCGGGGGTGAGCACCTGGTGCTCGACGAACTCGCCGGTCTCCTCCAGCCGCTTCCCGAAGTCCTCCATGTACTTGATGTGCGCGGAGACCTCCTCCGGCGTCCACTGGTCCATGGGCACGTCGTTGACCGAAGCCGGGGCGCCTCGGTAGTGCTTCAGCAGCAGGTACTTGGCCATCGTCGTTCTCCTCGGTGCGGGTGCGGCCCATCTTGGCCGCGTTCGCACCGGGGACGCAGCCGATGGCGCGTTCTCGACATCGCCGCCGGAGAAAGTTTTCAGGCGGTCGGGCGGCCCGCGCCGGCGTAGTCGTCGCCGTCCCGGCGGTAGGAGTGGACCTGCACCGCCTGACCAGTCTGCGGCGCGTCGATCATCTGCTGGTTGCCGATGTAGAGACCGACGTGGTGGATCTTCGTCGCCGGCTCGCCGTAGAAGATCAGGTCGCCCAGCTGCGGATCGGTCACGTGCGGGACGCTGCGGAACTGCGTGTCGGCCGTGCGCATCAGCTTGACGCCGGCGCTGCCGTACGCCGCCGTCGTCAGGCCGGAGCAGTCGAAGCCCGGGTCGTTGCCGCCGGTGCCGTTGCCGCCCCAGATGTAGGGGAGGCCGATCTTGTCGATGGCGAAGTTGACCGCGCTCAGCACCGCCGCGTTCGGCGCCGCCGAGCCCTGGCCGACCGTGCCGTAGACGTTGACCGTCGCCAGCGTCCGGTGCAGGAACAGCGGCGCCGACTGCAGCTTCGCGACCGCGTCCCACCACGGCTGGCCCTGGGACAGGTCGGTCCCGCCGTCGCACAGCGCGCGGCCGGTGGTCAGCGCGGCGTCGTCGATGTTCTGGACATCGGGCTTCCCGCCCGCGTAGCTCGCCTGGTACTTCGTCCAGAGCGCGGGGGAGAGCTGCATCGGCCCGGCGGCGTTCGCCGTCGAGACGACCTTGTTGTAGAAGTCGCGCACCTCGACCGTCCCGAGCGGCTTGCCGAGCACGCCGGTCGTCCCGATCTGCCCACCCTGCGCGCGGCCGTGGTCGGACGTCACTTTTCCGACCGCGGCGAGCGTCACCCAGGAGAGGTGACAGCCTGGGATGTCCTTGCCGATTTTCGTCGTCGCCTTCGCGTAGCCGACCATCGCGCGCAGCGGGACGTCGAGCCACTGGCTGGTCTTGGACGCCCAGGCGTCGAACTCGCTCGCCTCCGGCACCTTCGGCGGCGCCGAGGTCTGCGGGGGCGTGGTCGTTTTCGGGACAGACGACGTCGGCGCCGGCGTCGACGTGACCGTCGCGGCGGCGTTCGTCGTCTCCTGCTGCTTCGGCGCGAACTGGACGCCGATCACGAGCGCGGCGGCGACCACGACCACCGCGGCCACCACCACGGCGGTTCTCCGGCGGCGCGGCTCCTTCACCGGCGCCTCTTCCGGCACGATCTCGGGCTCGTCGCTCACCGCGCGGCTCCGGTCAGCCGGTCGAGGACGAAGCCGCGCAGGCCGTCGAGGTCGGTGTCCATCGCGACCTCGATCGGCCGCCCGGGACTGAACTGCGGATCGTCCTCGCCGAGCTTCCGCCGGTCGACGAGTGTCTGCCCACGCGCCGGCCCCAGCCCGCAGTCGACGTCGACGCGGTAGGTCTCGGTGTGCAGGATTCCCGGCGAAATCGCCTCGGCGACGGCGACGGCGTCGTGCATGACCATCCGGTCTTCGCCGAACACGCGCGTGTAGTGCTGCCGGTAGGTGGAGGTGAGGCCTTCGAGGGTGGCCCCGACCGGTCCGGACGCGGCGAGCTTGGCCAGCCACTCGGCGTCGACGGCGCAGCGGTGCGTGAGGTCGAGCGGCACGAGCACGACCGGGACGTCCTCTTCGACGAGCACCCGGCGGGCCGACTCGGGGTCGCTCCAGATGTTGAACTCGGCGGCGGTGGTGCTGTTGCCGAACGTCACCCCGCCGCCCATGATCACCAGCCGCGCGATCTTCGCGGCGGCGCCCGGGTGGGCCGCGAAGAGGGCGGCGATGTTCGTCAGCGGTCCGATCGGGGCGATGGTCACCGGCTCGTCCGCCGCGTCCAAAATATCGACCATCAGGCGGACGGCGTCGCGCTCTTCGAGCGGACGCGTCGCCTCGGGCAGCGTGTAGGAGTGGCCCGAGAGGCCGTCGCCGCCGTGGACCTCCTTGGCGTCGCGTGGCTTCGAATAGACCAGCGGCCGGCTCGCCCCGGCGGCCACCGGCACGTCGGTGCGGCCGAACAGCTCCAGCAGCCGGCGCGCGTTGGCCGTCGTGCGGTCGAGGGGGACGTTGCCGAAAACCGACGTCACACCGAGCAGGTCGACGTCCGGGGACAGCGCCGCCAGCGCGATCGCCAGCGCGTCGTCGACGCCCGGGTCGGTGTCGATGATCAGCTTCGTGCCCATCCACGCTCCCCTTGCCTGTGAACCCGTCCCGGACACAGGTTACGGTCACTCGCATGACGTCGATGTGGGGTGCGCCCGCGCTGTCGCGGGTGCGGGCCTGGCGCCGTGCCCGGCAGGACCCGCGGCAGGCGAAGTTCCTGACCGCCGACTCGCTGCGCTGGGTGCTGCGCAACCGTGCATACACGCCCTGGTACCTGGTCCGGTACTACCGGCTGCTCAAGTTCCGGCTCGCCAACCCGCACATCATCCTGCGCGGGATGCTGTTCCTCGGGAAGGACGTCGAGATCCACTGCCGCCCGGGCTACGGACGGCTGGAGATCGGCCGCTGGGTCCACATCGGCGACGGCAACGCGATCCGCTGCCACGAGGGTTCGCTGCGGATCGGCGACAAGTCGGTGTTCGGCCGCCAGAACGTCATCAACTGCTACCTCGACATCGAGCTCGGCGCGGCCACGCTGGTCGCCGACTGGGTGTACATCTGTGACTTCGACCACGTCATCGCGGACATCCACGTGCCGATCAAGGACCAGGGCATCGTGAAGTCGCCGGTCCGCATCGGCCCGGACACGTGGCTCGGCACCAAGGTCAGCGTCCTGAAGGGCACCCGCATCGGCCGCGGCTCGGTGCTGGGCGCGCACGCGGTCGTCCGTGGTGACATCCCGGACTACTCGATCGCGGTCGGCGCGCCGGCGCGAGTCGTGCGTAACCGCGAAGAGGACTACGCGGCCGACGCGGCTCGTCGCGAGGCCGTCGCCGACATGGCGCGAAAGGCGAATAAGGCGCTGCAGAAGACCCTCGAGCAGTAGATCTACTCAGGACGCGTGGTCCTTTTCCGGGCAAACTGGCCGGGTGGGGGATCTCCGGACCGCGTGGTCTTCGGTCGTCGTGGCGCTGTGCGCCGTGGGCTTGCTGCTCGTCGTGCCGTTCTTGTTCCTGCAGGGTTTCCTGGCGAGCATCCCGGTGTTCGGCGAGGTCGGCGACGGCGCCCGCGGCTACCTGACCTGGGCGTCCTGGCTCGGCGCGGGACTGCCGCTGGTCGGCCTGGTCGTCTCGGCGACCACGCGCCGGCGGGGCTGGACCTGGTTCTTCGGGATCTGCCTGGCCGTGGCCGCCGCGGTGACCGCGGCCGAGCTGGCCTCCGAAGCCCGCCACGCGCCGCCGCCACCGCCGGGCCCGCGCCACTGCGTCGAGCGCAGCGGCGGCGGCAACGAGTGCCCGGGCGGCTGACCGTGTGGCGCGATTTCCGCGACGTCGCCGCGTCGGCCTTCCTCGCGCTCGGCGCCGTGGTCCTGCTGGTCGTGGTCCCGTTGATGTTCTTCCAGGGCGCGTTGACGGCGTCCGGTCTGTGGGCTGGTTCCGGCGACCCCGTCGCGGCGAGCGTGATCTTCACCTGGGCGTCCTGGCTCGGTGTGGGCATCCCGGTGGCGGGCGTGGTCGTTTCGGCGACCACGCGCCGGCGGGGCTGGATCTGGTTCTACGGCGGCTGCGTCGTCGTGGTCGCCGTCGTGGTGGCGGTGCGCTGGGCCCAGACCCACCACGCGCCGCCCCCGCCGCCGGAGCCCAACCATTGCGTCGAGCGCAGCGGCGGCGAGAGCGACTGCCCCTGACCTACTCCTCGAACGTCATCTCCGGCGGCGGCCGCCGGAAGCCGCGGGTGATCGCCGCCAGGACGACGATGCCGATCGCCAGCCACACCAGCCCGAAGACCAGCGCGATGCCGTCGAGGTTGACCAGCAGCCACAAATCGACCACGGCGCCGATCACCGGGAAGACCACCCAGGTCAGCACGCGTTTCCCGGTCCGGTCGCGCAGCCACGTCGCCAGCACGCTGACGTTGACGAACGTGAACGCGGTGAACGCGCCGAAGTTGATGAACGACGTCGACGTGCTGACGTCCAGCGCCAGCGCGACCAGCCCGACGAGCCCGGTCAGGACGATGCCGAACACCGGCGTCGCGAACCGCGGCTGCAGTTTGCCGAAAATCCGCGGCAGCACGCCGTCACGGCCCATGGCGAACATCAGCCGCGACGCGCTCGCCTGCGCGGCGATCCCCGACGCGAACTGCGCGACCACCAGACCGGCGAGGAAGAAGGACGCGAAGAGGTTGCCGCCGATCGTCGTCGCGATTTCGAACGCGGCGGACGACTCGTCGGTGAACGCGCTGCCCGGGTGCGCGAGCTGGGTGAAGTAGGCGAGCACGACGAAGATGCCGCCCCCGATCAGCGCGGTCAGCAGGATGGCGCGCGGGATGGTCCGGCGCGGCTCGGTCGTCTCTTCGGTCAACGTCGTGACGGCGTCGAAGCCGAGGAACGAATAGGTCGCGAGCGCGGCGCCGCCGGAGATCGTGCCCAGCGTGCTGCCCGGGTGGAAGAACGGCTGCGCGCTGGCCAGCGAACCGCCGACGTGCAGGACCTGCTTGACCGAAAGAACGACGAAGAAGCCGATGACCAGGATCTGGAAGGCCATCAGGACGAAGTTGGCCTTTTCGGCGATCTTGATGCCGAGGACGTTGAGGATCGTCGTCACCGCGATGAAAGTGATCAACCAGATCCAATTGGGCACCGACGGGAACTCGGCGGAGAGGTAGGCGCCGCCGATCAGCCAGATCACCATCGGCAGGAAGAAGTAGTCGAGCAGCACCGCCCACCCGACGAGGAACCCGGCGCGGGCGTCGACCGCTTTCCGGACATAGGTGTAGGCCGACCCGGCGACGGGGTGGGTGGCGGCCATCTTCCCGTAGCTCGCGGCGGTGAACAGCATCGCGACCAGGGCGAGCAGGTACGCCGAGGGCACGGTGCCGTCGGTCGTCGTCGCGACGATGCCGAAGGTGCCGAGCACGATCAGCGGAGCCATGTAGGCGAGCCCGAACAGGACGACGCCGGGCAGGCCGAGCCGGCGCTGCAGGGTGGCCGGGGCCGCGCCCGTGGTGGTCATCGGTCGTCTCCTTCTCGTGGGCTCCAGCGGTCCGGGTCGATCCGGCCCTGGTAGAGCGGTAGCCGTAGCGGCGCGTCGCCGGGGGTGAACTGCGCCCAGACGCGGTTGGTGCCCGCGGTCCCGTCGCGGCGGACGCGGGCGACCTCGTCGAGGTCGATGGTGTGCGCGAGGACGTCGTGGCCGGTTCCCGGCAACGCGCCGAGGACGTCGCCTTCGGGCCCGACGAGCAGGCTGTCGCCCCTGCCGAACGGGCCGGCCGTGTTCACGCTGGCGACGAACACCTGGTTGACGATGGCGTTCGCCCGGGCCAGGACGAGCTCCTGCGCGCGGTCGGGGGTCGTGGTCTGGACGGGGTTGAGCACGAGCTCGGCCCCCATCCAGGCGAGGTGCCGGGTCACCTCGGGGAACCAGGCGTCGTAGCAGATGGAGAACCCGACGCGGCCTGCGTCGGCCAGGTCGGCGACGACGAACCGGTCGCCGGGGTCGTACGGCTCGTGCGGCCGCCAGGGGAAGACCTTGCGGTACCAGCCGGCCAGCTCGCCTCGCGGGGAAAAGACCAGGGCGGTGTTGAACAGCTCGCCGTGGTCGCCTGCTTCGCAAACGGTGCCGGGCGCGAGCCAGATCCCGAGGTCGCCGGCCAGTTCGGCGAGTTCCGTGGTCCGTTTTCCGTGCAACGGCTCGGCGGCTTCGCGCAGCCGGCGGGTGCGCTCGTCGCCTTCGCCGTCGACGCCGCAGAGGTGCAGCTCGGGGAAGGCGGCCAGCCGCGTGTCCGGAAACCGGCGAAGGACGGCTTCGACCTCGCCCGCGAACCCGCCGTCCCCGACGGGCCGGGGCGGCGCTTGCACGAGGGCGATCGGCAGTGGTCGCGGCATGGACGAAAAATAGTCCATCTTGAACACTTAAACAAGAGTGCTCAAGATGAGCAGTTTGTGCGGTACGGTCGTTTCATGGCGACGGCAGACCTGAGCGCCCCGGCCCTGACCGGCATCCGGCGGTTGTCCGCGTTGGACACGGTCCGCGCGCGCATCGCGCTCGCGGTGGAGCTCGGCTTGCTGAAGCCGGGCGAGCGCCTGCCGGCGAACGCCGAGATCGCGCGGGCGCTGGGCGTCGCGGAGATCACGGTGCGAAGGGCCTTGGAGTCCCTGGTCGGCGACGGCTTGATCGAACGCCGCCGCGGCCGGGGCGGCGGAACGTCGGTGGCCGCGGACCCACCGGCGGAGCGGGTCCGCGAGGTCGGCGCCTACCGCGAGTCGGCGGCCGAGGTTCGTGACCTGATCGACCACCGCCTGGTCCTGGAGTCGGGCTTGGTCCAATTGGTGGCGAAACGGTCCCCGGACCTGCCCCACCTTCGGACGTTGGTCGCGCGCATGGACTCGGCGAAGGGCTGGGCGGAGTTCCACGAGCTGGACGCGCAGTTCCACCGAACGGTGGCGGCGCCCGGCCCGGCCCCGGCGGTCGCGCAGTACGAGGTGGTGCTGGCGGAGCTGTACCGGTTCTACTTGCCGTACCCGATGGAGAAGCTGCACGAGTCGAACCGCGACCACGCGAAGCTGGTGAAGGCACTGGCGGCGGGCGACCCGGACGCGGCGGCCCGGGTGACGAGAAAGCACGTGCGCGGTCTGCACCAGACGATGTTCGTCGGCCTCGGTTGAGCGGTGGCCGAAGATCGTCCACGCCCTGGTCGGCAGGGCCGGCGTGGTTGGCTGAAAGTCGACCACCGCCTTGGTCGGCAGGGTCGACGTGGCGCTGGCCGAAAGTCGACCACGGCTGCATCGGTTGGCCACGCTTGGTCAGCTCGGCCGGCTGATGGTCGAGAACCTTCCGCAGCCCGGTCGTGGCCGGTTCGGCCAGGGGCTGGTCGGTCGTCGACCGCAGCTCGGTCGCGCGGGCGCGGTCGGGTCGACCAGGTGATGGTCGACATCCGACCACCCCGTCCGAGATCGATGGCCACTCGGCCGTCACCCTCGGCTGATCGGCCGATCTCCGGCCACCCTCACCCCGGCAGCCTGAGCCCATGTCGATCACCCGGTTCGCCGTCCCGCTGCTCGCCGTCGTGGCGCTCGTTCCCGTCGCGCCCGCGGTCGCCGCCGCGGGCGGGCTCTCCTGGCAACCCTGCTCCGCCGTCGCGAAGGGCTGGGACTCCGATGATCAGCGCACCGAGTGCGCCCTCGTGCCCGTTCCGCTCGACTACGCCGATCCCGGTGGTCCGAAAATCGACATCGCCGTCAGCCGGGTCAAGGCGACCGGTGCGAAAACCGGTGCCGTCCTGCTGAACCCCGGCGGCCCCGGCCAGTCCGGCACGACCATGCCGCGCACCATCGCCGCCAGTCGTGCCGGTGGCATCGGCGTGCACCACGACCTCGTCGGGTTCGATCCGCGCGGGGTCGGCTACAGCGCCGACCTGCCGTGCGACGTCGACTTCCCGGAGCCCGAGACCGACAAGGACAAAGCCCGCGAAGCCGCCGAGCGCGCGGCCGCGGCGAACCAGGCCTGCGTCGACGCCCACCGCGACTTCGTCCGGAACCTGACCACGCCGACCATCGCCCGGGACATGGACCGGATCCGGCAGGCCCTCGGCGAGGACAAGATCGGCTACTACGGCGTCTCCTGGGGCACGGCCCTCGGCGCGCAGTACCGGTCGCTCTTCGACGACCACGTCGACAAGATGCTGCTCGACTCGGTCATGCCGCCCGAGCTGAGTGTCACCGAAATGGACGACGACCAGGCGACCGCCGGCGAGAACACCTTCCACGACTTCGCGTCCTGGATCGCCCGCTACGACGCCGTCTACCACTTCGGGACCACCGAGCCCGTCGTCGCGAAAGCGTTGCTCGACCTGCGCGACCAGCACGGCGCCACCGTCAACGGCATGCTCGCCAACCCGCGCCGCGAGTGGGCCGGCCTGGCGGCGCAGCTCGCCGCCCTCCGCGACGGTGGTACGGCCGAGAGTCGGAAAATGACCACGGAAAGCTGGGACGGCGAGCCGCAAGCGTTCAACCACTTCCAGCAGACGGCCCTGCTCTGCAACGAGTCACCGAGCCCGCGCGACTTCGACACCGTCTGGCAGCACCGCCTCGACCGGATGGAACGGCTCCCCGTCGCGGGTGGCTACGGCCTCTACGAACAGCTCTGCGTCGGCTGGCCCCTGGCCGCCCGGCCGTGGACGTTCGAAAAAGGGACAAGCCCGCTGCAGCTCGTCGGCCACCTCTACGAGCCGGTGACGCCCATCGGCTGGGCGCTCCGGATGCGCGACAGGATCGGCGGCACCCTCATGACCGTCGAGGACGACGTCCACGGCTCCCTGGCCTCGCTGCCCTGCGCCGAGGCCGCTGTCACTTTCTTCGACACGGGCCAAGCGACGGCGAAGTCCTGCCCGGGAGCACCGGTGTGACTCAGCGGACCCGCAGCTGCTCGCGGACCTCCATCAGCGCGAAGCCGAGCAGGTTCAGCCCGCGCCAGTAGTCCGGCTTGGTCGCGTTCTTCTCTTCGCGCGCGAGGCCGGAGCCCCACACGAGGTCCTTCTTGGACGCCTCGACGAGCACGGCGTCGCCGGTTCCGAGCAGAAACCGGCGCAGGTCGCGGTGGGCCTTGAACTTGGCCAGGTTGCCGTCGACGACGATGTCGAACCGGTGCCGCTCCCAGGTCGCCGCGTCGAACCCGGCGACCTCGCGGCCGAGCACCTTCGCCGTCTTCGGGTCGGGCGTCGACCGGATCAGCTCGGCCTTCTCGACGTCGCCGAACAACAGCGCCTTGCCCGCCATCATGTAGTGCTCGGCGGTCGGGTACTCGACGCCGTCGGCCTCGAACGGGTCCACCCACCACTGGCTCAGGCAGCTCGCCGTCACCCGGCCGGCCTTCGAGGGCGCGTGCCCGTAGAACAGCAGGTATTCGGGCTCCGCACCCTCGTGGACCTTTTCGCGCAATGCCTCGACACTGCGGACCCCGTCGACCTTCACCATCCGCCTAGTGGACCACGCGGTCAGAGCAGGAAGTGGAACAGGGGGCTGCCCGGCTCGATCCGCTCCACCTGCAACGGGCTCGCGTCCATCCGGGCCAGCAGTCCCGGAAGGTCGGATGACCGGGCGATTTCGATGCCGACCAGCGCCGGGCCCATCTCCCGGTTGGTGCGCTTGACGTACTCGAAGCGCGTGATGTCGTCCTCCGGCCCGAGCACCTGCTCGAGGAACCGCCGCAGCGCGCCCGGCTCCTGCGGGAACCCGACGAGGAAGTAGTGCTTCAGCCCTTCGTGCATCAGCGAGCGTTCGAGGATCTCGCCGTAGCGGCTGACGTCGTTGTTGCCGCCGGAGACCACCACGACGACGGTCTGCCCCGGCTCGACCTCGACCACCGAGCCGAGCGACGCCGCCGCGAGCGCGCCCGCGGGCTCGGCGATGATCCCGTCGGACTGGTACATCGCGAGCATCTCGGTGCAGATCGCGCCCTCGGCGACCGAGGTCAGCTCGGCGCCGCTCTCGCGGATCAGCGGGTAGGTGACCGCGCCCGCCTCGCGCACCGCGGCGCCGTCGACGAACGAGTCGAGCTCGGGCAGCCGCACCGGGTGCCCGGCCGAAAGAGCGGCCGCCATGCACGCCGCGCCCGCCGGTTCGACGCCGACGACCCGGACGTCCGGATGCCGTTCGCGCAGCCAGCTGCCGACCCCGGCGAGCAGCCCGCCGCCGCCGACCGGGACGACCACGACGTCCGGCACGAAGCCGAGCTGCTCGATGACTTCCAAAGCGACCGTGCCCTGGCCGGCGACCGTGCGGACGTCGTCGAACGCGGGCACAAGCGTCGCGCCGGTGCGCTGGGCGTCTTCGTTGGCCGCGGCGAAGGCGTCTTCGTACGTCTCGCCGACGACGATGACCTCGATGTGCGCGCCGCCGAGCGTCGCGATGCGCTCGCGCTTCTGCCGCGGCGTGGTGCCCGGGACGTACACGCGTCCGTCGGCGCCCAGGCGGCGACACGCGTACGCGACGCCCTGGGCGTGGTTGCCCGCGCTGGCGCACACGACGCCGAGCGCGCGGGTCGGCTCGTCGAGCTGGACGATGAAGTTGTACGCGCCGCGGATCTTGTACGACCGGACGGTCTGCAGGTCCTCGCGCTTCACCCAGACCTGGGCGTCCACCCGGGACGACAGCCGCGCGCTCGGCTCCAGCGGCGTGCGGGTCACCACCCCGGCCAGCCGCTCGGCGGCCTTCTCGATGGTCGCCGCGGTCACCGTGTCGATGTCGTGCACCCCGATGAATCTACGACTCGCGCGCGCCGGGCAACCGTCCGGGCCTCCGGGCACATCAAAGGGGTGACGAACAGGACGAGGAGGGTGCCGGTGCACGACTTCACCGAGTACGTGACCGCACGGTCGGGCTGGTTCCGCAAGGTCGCGTACCTGCTCTGCGGCGACTGGCACCGGGCCGACGACCTGGTCCAGACGGCGATCACCCGGCTCTACGCGAACTGGCCGCGGGCCGCCCGGGCGGACAACCTCGACGGCTACGCGCGCCGAACGCTGGTCAACGCGTTCATCGCCGAACAACGGACGTCGTGGTGGCGCCGGGTCGACCTGCGGGGCACCGACCACGAGCGGCCCGCGCCCGGTTCGGACGTCGACGCGGCGCTCGACCTGCGGGCCGCGCTGGACCGGTTGCCCGCCCGCCAGCGCGCGACCGTCGTCCTCCGCTACTTCGGCGACCTTTCGGTCGCGGACACCGCGCGGGCGCTGGGCTGCTCCGAAGGCACCGTCAAGAGCCAGACCGCGAAGGCCGTGGAAACACTGCGCGAGCTGCTGGGCGACCCCATCCGGGAGGGACGAGCATGACCGACCACGAGCTGGCCACCCAGCTGAAGGAACTCGCCGACGCGCCCGCGCCGCCGGCCCGGATCGACATCGACCGCGCTCGCCGCAACGGGGGACGCCGTCGCCGCGCGCGAACCACGGCGCTGGTGGTCGGGTGTGCCGCGGTGGTGACGGCCGCGGGCCTGACGGCCGTGTCGGTGTTCCGGCCCACGCCTCCGCCCGCGCCGCCCGCCGTCCTGCCCACACCGGCCCCCGTCGCGCCGTCGCCCACCGACAACCCGCTGGTCGCGAAGGCGAGCTTCGGCTGGCTGCCGGAGGAGGTCACGGGCATCGAGTACGCCGCGGGCGGACACGGCGACACGGTCTTGGCCATCGGCCGCGGTGACCTGCCGCCGATGCTGTGGCTGTCGGTGTACGACCGCGAACCGGCCGCGCCGCGCGACCTGAGCGGCACGCCGAAGCAGGTCCCGCAGCAGGTCGGCGGCCGCGCCGGCCACTGGATCACGGCCGACGCGAACGACCCCCTCAACCACGGCGACAGCTACCTGCGCTGGCCGACCCCGGACGGGCGCTGGGCCGAGCTGCACACGTACTACCTCGCCCGGCCCGACCTGCAGCAGGCGCTGGTGCGAGTGGCCGGCGAGGTGACTTTCGGTCCCCGGGCCGTACCCCTGCCGCTGCACATCAGCAGCCTCCCGCCGGCGTTCCACCTGTCCGACGCCTACACGTCCCGGCGGCCGGACCAGGACGGCGTCCCCTGGAAGCTGGTGCTCCAGTACTCGGCGAACGGGGCGCTGGTGACGATCAACGTCGCTCCGCCCGGGTCCAGCCGCAAGGACGGCCTCGGCGTGCCGCGGTGCGTGAAGAAGAACGGGCTCGAGGCCTGCGTCGGGATCGACAAGCCGCAGGCGGCGGGCGTCACCGAGCAGGAACTGCTGAGCCGGATCACGCTGCTCGGCCCGGACGAGTCGAAGTGGACGACGCACGTGCTCAGCCCTTAGGCACCGCCGGGTAGGGGACGAAGGTGCTCGTGTTCTCGTCGACGGTGAGCTGCTTGCCGATCGTCGGGAACGCGCGCTGGGAGCAAGCCGGCCGTTCGCAGACTTTGCAGCCCATCCCGATGGGCGTCGCGGCGGCCGGCTCGTCCAGGTCGAGCCCGGTCGAGTAGACGAGCCGGCCCGCGTGGCGGAGTTCGCAGCCCAGGCCCACGGTGAACGTCTTGCCCGGGCTGCCGTACCCGCCGATGTTGCGTGACACCGTGCGCGCGATCCAGAAGTAGCTCTTGCCGTCCGGCAGCGTCGCGATCTGCGTCAGGATCTTCCCCGGCTGGGTGAACGCCTCGTAGATGTTCCACAGGGGACAGGCGCCGCCGACCCGCGAGAAGTGGAAGCCCGCCGCGGACTGGCGCTTCGACATGTTCCCCGCCCGGTCCACCCGCACGAACGAGAACGGCACCCCGCGCTGCTTCGGCCGTTGCAAAGTGGACAGCCGGTGGCACACGGTCTCGAAGCCGACGCCGTAGTGGTCGCACAGCCGCTCGATGTCGTAGCGGAACCGCTCGGCCGCGGCCAGGAACGGTCCATAGGGGAGGATCAGCGCCCCGGCGAAGTAGTTCGCCAGGCCGACGCGGGCCAGCGACCGCGCGGCCGGGCCGGAGAACGCCCACGAGTCGGCCAGCTCGGTGATCAGGTCGTCGTACTCGAGCAGCGCGATCTGCGAAGCCATGCGAAACGCCTGCTGGCCGACCCGCAGGCTGGGCGCCAGCCGCAGCACCCGCGTCACCGGCTCGTAGCGGTGCTGCTGACCGGCGGATTCGTCGATCCCGTCGCTGGTCACCTCGACGCCGTAGCGCTGCCACAGCCGTTCCTTCAACGCGCCGAGCACCTGACCGCGCTGCAGCGGGATGTCGTTGGCCATCTTCTCGGCGCGTTCGTCCAGCTCGGCGACGTAGTTCTCGCGCTCGTAGAAGAAGTCGCGAACCTCCTCGTGGGGCAGTGGCGCCGCCGCGCTGCCGTGCAGGCCCAGGCCGTTTTCGGTGGTCAGCGCGGCCGTGCTCTCGACGGCGTTGCGGTAGCTGCGGTGCAGCTTGACCAGTGCCTGCGCGATCGCCGGGAGGTTCGTCGCCAGCTCGCTGAGTTCGCTGGTGGTGACGTCGATGCCCAGGACCTCGTCGAGCAGGGCTTCCTTGACGTCGGCGACCAGCCGGGACGTGTCGTTGTTGGCGAAGAACTCCGTGTCGACGCCGAACGCCTGCGTGATCCGCAGCAGCACCGGGACGGTCAGCGGGCGCGAGTTGTGCTCGATCTGGTTGAGGTAGCTGGGTGAGATCTCCAGCACACGAGCGAGGTCGGCCTGGCTCATCGCCCGGCTTTCGCGCAGATGGCGCAACCGCGCTCCGGCGAAAGTCTTCTCCATTCTTGCCCACCTCTCCGGAAGGTTTCCGGTCCTGAACGGTTACGTGAACGGTCAAGAACGCGGATTTTCGCCTCGCTGCGAACCAGGCGATTCGCAACCTTTGCAAAGAGCGTACGTACCTTCGCACAAATTGGCAACTTGGACAACTGGACCCCGTTTTCGCTGGCATGTCAGGGTCGGATCAAGCAAGGCGAGCAATCGCAAACTTCGCAACACCGGGAGAACCGATGACGGAACAGGCCAAGCAGGCGGCCGCGGAGCTGGCGGCGCAGTGGGCGAACGACTCCCGCTGGGCGGGCGTGCAGCGCTCCTACTCGGCCGAAGACGTGATCAAGCTGCGCGGCAGCGTCGTCGAGGAGCACACCCTGGCCCGCCGCGGCGCGGAGAAGCTGTGGGACCTCCTGCACACCGAGGACTACATCCACGCGCTGGGTGCGCTGACCGGTAACCAGGCCGTCCAGCAGGTGCGCGCCGGCCTGCAGGCGATCTACCTGTCCGGCTGGCAGGTCGCGGCCGACGCCAACCTGTCCGGCCAGACCTACCCGGACCAGAGCCTCTACCCGGCCAACTCGGTGCCGGCCGTGGTCCGCCGCATCAACAACGCGCTGGGCCGCGCGGACCAGATCAACTGGGCCGAGGGCAACACGGACATCGACTGGTTCGCCCCGATCGTCGCCGACGCCGAGGCCGGCTTCGGCGGTCCCCTCAACGCGTTCGAGCTGATGAAGGGCATGATCGCCGCCGGCGCCGCGGGCGTGCACTGGGAAGACCAGCTCGCGTCGGAGAAGAAGTGCGGCCACCTCGGCGGCAAGGTCCTCATCCCGACCAAGCAGCACGAGCGCACGCTGAACGCCGCGCGGCTCGCGTCCGACGTGCTGAACGTGCCGACCCTGGTCGTCGCCCGCACCGACGCGCAGGCCGCGACGCTGCTGACCAGCGACGTCGACGAGCGCGACCAGCAGTTCCTCACCGGCGGCCGCACCGCCGAGGGCTTCTACGAGGTCCGCAACGGCATCGAGCCCTGCATCGAGCGCGGCCTGGCCTACAGCCAGTACGCCGACCTGCTCTGGATGGAGACCTCGGAGCCGGACCTCGAGGTGGCGCGCAAGTACGCCGAGGCCATCAAGGCGAAGTTCCCGGACCAGATGCTGGCCTACAACTGCTCGCCGTCGTTCAACTGGAAGAAGCACCTGGACGACGCGACGATCGCGAAGTTCCAGCGCGAGCTCGGCCACATGGGCTACAAGTTCCAGTTCATCACCCTCGCCGGCTTCCACGCGCTGAACTACTCGATGTTCGACCTGGCGCACGGCTACGCCCGTGAAGGCATGACCGCCTACGTCGACCTGCAGGAGCGCGAGTTCTCCTCGGAGAGCCGTGGCTACACCGCGACCAAGCACCAGCGCGAGGTCGGCACCGGCTACTTCGACAACGTCGCGACGGCGCTGAACCCGGAGAGCTCGACCACCGCGCTCAAGGGCTCCACCGAAGAGGCCCAGTTCCACTGATCCCGGCCGCGGCCTGACGGCGGCACCCCCTCCCGTCGTCAGGCCGCGTCCCTCCCTTCTTCCCTTCCCTGCACAGCTCGTGGAGGCACCCCATGGTTGATCGGCTGAACTACCGCATCGAGGTCACCGGGCCGGTCGAGGGCCGGTTCGCGGAGATCCTGACCCCGGCGGCACTCGACTTCCTGGCCAAGCTGGACAACACGTTCGCCGGCCGCCGGCGCGAGCTGCTCGACGCCCGCCGCGTGCGGCGCGAGGAACTGCAGTCCGGCGAGAAGCCGCTCGGCTTCCTGCCCGAGACGCGCCGGGTGCGCGAGGACAAGTCGTGGCACGTCGCCCCGACCGCGCCCGGCCTGGAAGACCGCCGCGTCGAGATCACCGGCCCGACCGACCGCAAGATGACCGTTAACGCGCTGAACTCCGGCGCCAAGGTCTGGCTGGCGGACTTCGAGGACGCGACGTCGCCGACGTGGCACAACGTCATCGACGGCCAGCTCAACCTCCACGACGCCATCCGCCGCAACATCGACTTCACCACCGAGGCCGGCAAGCGATACACGATCGGCGACGAGCCCGCGACGATCGTCGCGCGCCCCCGCGGCTGGCACCTCGTGGAGAAGCACATCCGCATCGACGGCCGTCCGGTGTCGGCGAGCCTGGTCGACTTCGGCCTGTACTTCTTCCACAACGCGCGCCAGCTGCTCGCCCGCGGCGTCGGCCCGTACTTCTACCTGCCGAAGCTGGAGAACCACCTCGAAGCGCGGCTGTGGAACGACGTCTTCCTGATGGCACAGCGCGAGCTCGGCATCCCGCGCGGCACGATCCGCGCGACCGTGCTGATCGAGACGATCACCGCTGCGTTCGAGATGGACGAGATCCTCTACGAGCTGCGCGAGCACGCCGCAGGCCTGAACGCCGGCCGGTGGGACTACATCTTCAGCCTCATCAAGAACTTCGCCGCGCACGGCGCCGACTTCGTGCTGCCGGACCGCGCGCAGGTCACGATGACCGTGCCGTTCATGCGGGCCTACACCGAGCTGCTGGTCAGCACCTGCCACCAGCGCGGCGCGCACGCCATCGGCGGCATGGCCGCGTTCATCCCGAGCAAGGACCCTTCGGTCAACGAGATCGCCGCCGAGAAGGTCCGCGCCGACAAGGAACGCGAGGCCGGCGACGGTTTCGACGGCTCCTGGGTCGCGCACCCGGGCCTGGTCCCGATCTGCCGCGAGGTCTTCGACGGCGTGCTCGGCGGCTGGCCCAACCAGCTCGGCAAGCTGCGCGAGGACGTCCACGTCACCGCCGAGGACCTCCTCGACGTGGCGAGCGCCGGCGGCGAGGTCACCGAAGCGGGCGTGCGCGCGAACATCAACGTCGCGCTGCGGTACGTCGACGCGTGGCTGCGCGGCACCGGCGCGGCGGCGATCCACAACTTGATGGAGGACGCGGCCACCGCGGAAATCGCGCGGTGCCAAGTCTGGCAGTGGATCCGCAACGGCACGAAGCTCGAGGACGGCACGGCGCTTACCCGCGAGCTGGCGGTCGAGTTCCTGGACGAGGAGCTCGCGTCGGTCCGCACTGAACTGGGCACCGGCAACCGCCTCGACGACGCCTACGAAATCTTCACCGAAACCGCGCTGGGGGAGAAGCTGCCGAGCTTCCTCACCACGGGTGCCTACGCGCGGTACCTCACAGACGCCCGGTAGCAGGGGCTCCGGGAACCCCTACCTGACGAGGGGTTCCCGGACACCACACTGGTTGGGATGGTGTGGTTCGAAACCGGTCCGGCGACGGTGGCTCCCCGTCGCCGGACCGGTTTTTTCGCGTTCCGGGCAACCTCCGCGTTCGCCTGCCCCGTTGAAGCGGGTGTGGGGGCGACGAGGAGGAACGCGTGAAGCGGTCGGAAGAGGCGGGGTTCCGCGACTACGTCACGGCCCGGATGGACGTCCTGCGCCGGACGGGCTTCCTGCTGTGCCGGGACTGGCACCTCGCCGACGACCTGGTGTCGATCACGATCGGCAAGCTGTACCGGCACTGGCCGCGGGCGCGGCGGATGGCGCACGTCGACGCGTACGTGCGCCGGATCCTGGTGCGGACGTGGCTGGACGAGAAGGCCCGGGCGTGGCGGCGGGAAGAACCGGCCGAGACGCTGCCGGAACCCGCGGTGCCGCCCGGCGACGACGTCGTCGAACGGCTCGGCCTGCTCGAACTGCTCGACGCGCTGCCGCCGCGGCGCCGGGCCGCGGTGGTGCTGCGCTACTACTGCGACCTGTCGGTCGAAGAAACCGCCGAGGTCCTCGAGTGTTCGCCCGGAACCGTCAAGAGCCAGACCGCGCGGGGGCTCGACGCGCTGCGCGCGCTCGTCGCCGCGAGCCAGAGCTGAAGGAGGAGCCGTGAGCAGGGAACAGTTCGACGCGGCGATCGGCGCCGTCCCGGTGTCCACAGTGGACGTCGAAGCGGTGCTGGACCGCGAACGCCGGCGTGCGCGGGTGCGGCGGGTGGCGATCCCGTGGACGGCCGCGGGGGCGGGCGTGGCGGCGGTGGTCGTCGGCGCGGCTTTCGTGTTCGCGCCCGGTGAACGGGGCACGGTTCTGGTGCCGGCCAACCCGCCTCCGGCCTCGCCGGATCCGTGCGCGGTCAGTCCGTTTCCGCCGCAGACCGGGCCGCCGATCCCGGAGAAGACCGACGTCGCGGCGAACCGGCTCACCGGGGTGTTGACCGCGGCCGTCCAGCAGAAGGTCGCGTACGGGACGAAGCTGCAGCCGCACGCCGAAGGCGAATACCCGAAGGGGAAGCAGCACGGGCCACTGACCTTCTTCCACGTGTTTTCCGCGCAAGTGGCGCACGACGGTTACTGCAGCGGCGGCGAGGACTACTTCCTGGCCGCGGCGACGACGGCCGAAGGCCCGCGCAAGGGCAACATCTGGGCGATCGTCACCCGGCTCGGCGGCCACGCCACGCCGGCCACCGAGTGCGGCGATCCGCCCGAGAACATGCAGCAGTCGTGCGAGCGGAAGGCCGGGCCGCACGGCGAGATTGTCGTCGAGGAAACGCTCAGCTCTCCGGGGCAGGCGACGTTCAACCGGACGAACGTCACCAAACTCGACGGCACGGGCGTCATGGTGGAGGCGCAGAACGTCGCCGACGACGCCAAGAAGAATCACCCGGACGGGCCGGACATGCCGTCGCCGCCGCTGAGCCTCGCCCAGCTGACCGACATCGCCCTCGATCCGGGGCTGACGCTCTACCCCTGAGCCAAGAGGGCCTTCGCGGCTTCGCGGGCCGTGCTCGCTTCGCCCGGGTTGCCGGTGATCGCGGCGAGCACGGTCGCGCCTTCGACCAGCGCGAACAGCTGGTCGGCGAGCGTTTCGCCGGAAACGAGACCACGCAGGTAGGCCCGGACGTCGTCCTTGTGCTCGCGGATCGCCGCCGCGACGCCCGGGGCCGGCTCGCCGAACTCGCCGAAGGAGTTGATGAACGCGCAGCCGCGGAAGCCGGGCTCGGAAAACCAGGCGTGCAGCCAGTCGAACACGGCGAGCGGATCGTCACCGCGCGTGTGGACGAATTCGCGCAACGACGCCCGCCAGCGCTCGTCGCGACGCCGGAGGTAGGCCTCGACCAGGTCGTTCTTCGCCGGGAAGGTTTGGTAGAGCCGTTTGAGCGAGACGCCCGAGCGCGCGCGGACGGCGTCCATCCCGACCGCTTGGACGCCGTGGGCGTAGAACAGCTCCTCGGCGGCTTCGAGCAGCCGGTCGGTCGCCTCCGTAGGGGTCATGTCACCTACCTCTGGTGCGGAGAATGGGCGTTCTCTAGACTACTGGAGAACGCACGTTCTCTACGTCTTCAAGGGAGTGCTCATGAGCCCGCGTCCACCGTTCCCGCCGTTCGACGAGGACACCGCCCGCCAGAAGGTCCAAGCCGCCGAGGACGCGTGGAACACCCGCGACCCCGAGAAGGTCTCGCTGGCCTACACGGAGGATTCGGTGTGGCGCAACCGCGACCGGCACGTCGTCGGACGTGCGGAGATCGTCAGGTTCCTGACAGCGAAGTGGGAGCGCGAACTGGACTACGCGTTGCGCAAGGAGCTGTGGGGCTTCCGCGGCAACCGCATCGGCGTCCGGTTCCAGTACGAGTCCCGCAACGCCGACGGGCAGTGGTTCCGCAGCTACGGCAACGAGCTGTGGGAGTTCAGCGACGAAGGCCTGATGCGCCGGCGCGAGGCGAGCATCAACGACGTGCCGATCGACGCGTCGGACCGGCGGATCTTCGGCCCGCGCCCGGAGTCCGAGCACGGCGTCCTGCTGCCGGTCTTCTAGGCGGCCGAGCCGTCCTCGGTCCGGGGCGCACCCTGCGGAACGACCTTCACCTGGCCGGGCCCCGACTTCGCCGCCAAGACCGTGAAGCGCACGGTGACGGGTTTTCCCGCGCAGCGGAAGGAAACCGGGTAGGTGCCGGGCGCGACGGCGGCGACGACGCTTTCGCCGAACAACGCCCACGGCTGATGTCCTTCGGCGTCGGGGGCCGGGGGTGTCGTGATGCGCAGCGCCTGGGTCGTGACCGGGCCCGCTTCACCATCGCAGGCGACGGTGAGGGAGACCTTCTCGCCGGGATGTCCGCTGTGGACGGACAACCGCAGCCAGGTGGGCAGCGGTGGTGACGTGGTCTGCGCGGCGGCCGCCGGCGTGAGCACGAGCAGGCACGCGGCGGTGAGGGCGACGATCTTCATGGTTGACCTCCGGAGTCCGGTTCGTGCAGACAGGGCGTTTGCGCAGGCCAGGGGGTTGCCGGTCGAGATCCGACTGTGACGCTCGAGTCCGCTCGCCGCGTAACCGCGCCCGCCGGCGTCGGCGCGCGGGCATGCTCGGGGCCATGACGGAATCGGCGTTCGGCGGCGAAGTGAGCGAGTACTACCAGCGGTTCCGCCGCGGCTACCCGGACGCGGTGGCGGACGCGCTGACGACGTCGTTCGCGTTGACGCGCGAGGACGTCGTGCTCGACCTCGGCTGCGGCACCGGCCAGCTCACCCGGGTCCTGGCGCCCCGGGTGGGCGCGGTGCTCGGCATGGATCCGGAACCGGCGATGCTCGCGCAGGCCCGCGCGGCGACGCCGGCGCCGAACGTGAGCTGGCTCCTGGGCGCGGACGGCGACCTCGAAGCGTTGACGCCGGTCGTCGGCCCGGGCCGGCTGGCCGCGGTGACGGTGGCGCAGGCGTTGCACTGGATGGACCACGAGCGGCTGTTCACGACGGTGCGTTCGCTGCTGCGCCCGGGCGGCGGCATCGCGGTGGTGACGAACGGCGAGCCGCTTTGGCTCCAGGACACGGCGTGGTCGGCGGCGCTGCGAGAGGTGCTGTCGTCGTTTCTGGGGACACCGCTGCACCGGACGTGCGGCACGGACTCGGCGAGCCAAGAGCGGTACGCGGACGCCCTCTCGGCCGCGGGGTACGTGGTCGAATCCCAGGTCATTTCGTACGACGCCGCGTTGAGCATCGACGAGATCGCCGGTGGCGTTTTTTCGGCCATGAGCCCGGCGCAGCTGCCCGCGGCCGAGGAGCGGCCGGCGTTCACCGAGCGCGTCCGGGAGGCGTTGTCGCCGTTCGGACCACTGCGGGAACAGGTCCGGGTCCGCGTCTTGACGGGCACCCGCTGACCGATCACGCAAGGCGAATGGGTACCGGTCCGTACTGTTCCGCTTATTGTTTCTCCGGGAACCGGCGCGGATGCTCGCTGCCAGGCGCGCCCCTGCGCCGGCCACCCCGAGGAGTCCCCATGACCAGCAGGTTGAGAGCCGTCGCCGCCGTCGTTTTCGTGGCGTTGTCGTTTTCGTTCGGTGCCGTGGTCACGACGGCCGCGCCCACCGCGGCCCGCCCGGACTGCGTCCGGCCCTGCCACTTCTGAGCGGGCCGCTACCTACAGTTCGGGCACCCCGGCGGCGACGGGCTCGAAGGCGTTGCCGGTCGCGATCTTCGGCCGCGGCAGCTCCACCGGCTCGCCCGGTTTCGCCCGCCGGTAGACCGCGACGGTCGCTTCCGCGATCCGGCCCCAGTCGAAGTCCGCGGCCAGCCGGGACTGCGCCGCCCGCGCCCGCTCGGCCGCCGCGTCGGCGTCACCGAGCACGGCCGTCACCGCGTTGGCCAGTTCCGCGACATCGCCCGGACTGAACGCGAGCCCGGTCTCGCCGTGCACGACGACCTCCCCGAGCCCGCCGGCCGTCGACGCCACCAGCGGCGCCTTCGCGGCCGCGGCCTCCAGCGCGACGATCCCGAACGGCTCGTACCGGCTGGGCAGCACGACCGCGTCGGCCGCCGCCAGCGCCGCCCGCAGGTCGCGGTCGGACAGGTGCCCGACGAAGTCGACCGCCCGCCGCACCCGCAGCTTCCGCGACTGTTCGACCAGCTCGTCGAAGTGTCGTCCTTTTCCGGCGACGACCACACGCGTCCCCGGATGACGACGCCGGATCCGGGGGAGCGCGGCGAGCAGGTCCTGCACGCCCTTCTCCCACTCGAGTCGTCCGAAATAGAGCAACAGCGGCGCACCGGCCGGGCTGTAGACCTCGCGGGCGCGCGCGATCTCGTCCGCCGGCACCTGCCAGCCGCGCTCCTCGATGCCGTTGTGGATCACCGTGACGTCCGCGGCCTCGACCTCGAAGAGGTGCGCGACCTCGCGGCGCATGGCCTGCGAACAGGTGATCAGCGCGTCGGCCCGATTCGCCAGCCACCACTCGACCGAGTGAACTTGCTGGTTCAACGGGTGCGACAGCCAGCCGGAGTGCCGCCCGGCCTCGGTCGCGTGGATCGTGCCGACCAGCGGCACCCGCGCGGCCTCGGCGATCGCGATGGCGGGGTGCGCGACCAGCCAGTCGTGCGCGTGCACGACATCGGGCTGCCAGCCGCGCAGCAGGTCGTGGGCGGCGCGGATCATGGCGTGCCCCATGGCCAGCGTCCAGGCGACGAGGTCGCGTTCGAACGTCACGTGCATCGGGTCCTCGGCGACCCGGATGACCCGCACGCCCTCGACGACGCGGTCGGTGCGCGGGTGCGTCCCGGCGTCGGTGCCCGCGGCGTGCCGGCACAGGACGACGACCTCGTGACCCTGGCCGGCCAGGTGCGTGGCGAGCGCGTGCACGTGCCGCGCCAGGCCACCGATGGCCACTGGCGGGTACTCCCAGGACAGCATCAGCACACGCATGGGCAGAGGTTACTCGCGAGTCGCAAGGGGTCGGCGCCGCCCGGTGCAAGCCGACCGGCTGGGCTGTGATCAGCCTCACTGGCGACCTTGCCGATCTCTGCCACCATCGGCGGGGATGACTGCACCGGAGGACACCGGCTGGCGCCGGCTCGACCCGCCCCTGACCACCCCGTGGACCGGCGAGGTCGGCCCGGCCAACGCGCTGCCCGAGTACCCGCGGCCCCAGCTGACCCGGCCGCGCTGGCTGAACCTCAACGGCGTCTGGGAGTACGCGGGCCGGCCGTCGTCGCCGGATGAACCACGGCCGTCCGGCTACGCCGAGCGGATCCTGGTCCCGTTCCCGCCGGAGTCGGCGTTGTCCGGAATCGGACGACGCGACGAGGTCCTCTGGTACCGGCGCCTGGTCGAAATTCCGCCGGACTGGCGTGACCAGCGGATCCTCCTGCACTTCGGCGCGGTCGACCAGACGCGAAGGTCTGGGTCAACAACCAGCTCGTCGCGACGCACGAAGGCGGCTACACGGCCTTCAGCGCGGACATCACCGACGTCCTGCGCGCGTCGGGGCCGCAGGAGCTGACGGTCCGCGCCGAGGACCGCACCGACATCGAGCCCTTCCCGGTCGGCAAACAACGCAACGCGCCGGGCGGGATCTGCTACACGGCGTCGTCCGGAATCTGGCAGACGGTGTGGCTCGAGCCGGTACCGCAGGCTCGTGTTGAACGACTTGATCTTACCCCAGACCTCACCGGCGTGACAGTGTTCCCGCAGGTAACGGGTGGCTCGGAGGTCGTGGTCGTCGTTTCGACCACGGACGGCGAGGTCGCTCGGGGCTCGGGTGCGGCGGGGACGTCGGTGCGCGTGGACGTTCCCGAACCACGCCTCTGGAGTCCCGACGACCCGCACCTCTACACACTGCGCGTCCAGCTGCTCGACCGTCGTGGTTCGGTTTTGGATGAGGTCGGCAGCTACGCCGGTCTCCGCACGATCGGCTTGCTCCCGGACTCCGAAGGCCGCCCGCGGATCGCGCTCAACGGCCGGCCGACGTTCCTCCACGGCCCGCTCGACCAGGGCTACTGGCCGGACGGCATCTCGACCGCGCCCACCGACGACGCCCTGCGATTCGACCTCGAGAAGACGAAAGAGCTGGGCTTCAACTTCGTCCGCAAACACGTCAAGGTCGAGCCGGCGCACTGGTACCACTGGGCCGACAAGCTGGGCCTGGTCGTCTGGCAGGACATGCCCTCGCTGACCGTGTCGTTCGACGGCCCGCCCGGCATCGCGCCGGACCCCGTCCCGCGGGCTCGCGAGCTGTTCGAAGCGGAATTGATCAAAATGATCAACCAGCTGAAGGCGGTCCCGTCGATCGTCGGCTGGGTGCCGTTCAACGAGGGCTGGGGCGAGTACGACACGGCCCGTGTCGCGGAACTGGTCAAAGCACTCGACCCGACCCGGCTGGTGATCGCGAACAGCGGGGTCAACTGCTGCTTCTCCCGCCCGGACACCGGCGCGGGCGACGTCTACGACGACCACACGTACGTGGGCCCGGGGGAGCCGGCGGTGACGGACGGCCGGGCGATCGTCGACGGCGAGTACGGCGGCCTCGGTCTGGTCCTGGACGACCACCGCTGGCCCGGCCCGCCGAACGCGTACGAAATGACGCCGACGCGGGAGCGGCTGACCGAGCGCTACGCGGAGGTGAGCACCGCTCTCGAGCGAGTGGTGGCGGAGCGCGGTCTGTCCGGCGCGGTCTACACGCAGACGACCGACGTCGAGAACGAGGTCAACGGCCTCCTGACGTACGACCGCCGGGTGGTCAAGGTCGACGCGGAGGTGGTCGCGAAGTGCGCCCGAGCGGTGATCGACACCGGCTCGGCTTGAGGCGCGACCCACGGCCTGGTCGGCTTTCGGCAACGGCTCTGACCAGGCGATCCCGGGGTCTGGTCGGCTTTCGGCAACGGCTCTGACCAGGCGATCCCGGGGTCTGGTCGGCGCTCGGCAACTGCCCTGAGCCGCCCATCTCGGCGTCTGGTCGACTTCGGGCGACGGCTACGAGTGGGCGACCGCACGGCCTTGGTCAGCTTTCGGCCACCGCCCTGACCAGGGCCTCCCGCCCGTGGTCGAGAGCCGACAACAGCGCACCGCGCAGGGCGGCCGAATCCGTCACGGCGCCGGCCTCCACGCGGACCGGCCCGGGCGCCGCCGCGCGGACCGTTCGCCGGATTTCGGCCACCAAGGCCGGACGGCTCCCCGCCGGGCCACCCAGCAGCACCAGATCCGGGTCGACGATCGTGCAGATCGCGGCCACGGCCCGCCCGAGCGTCGCGCCGAGCAGCCGTAGCCGTTCGGCGGCCACGGCGTCGTCCGCCGCCCGGTCGAGCGTGGTCAAAATGGCGTCGACGTCCAGCGAAGGAGCGTCCGACCTGCCGAAACCCTGGTCGGCGAGCGCCGAGGCGAGCGTCGCCCCCGAACTGTCCAGGTACCCGATCTCGCCCGCCAACCCGTGCGTGCCCCGCACGAGCTGGTCACCGACATACAGACTCACGCCGAGCCCGGCGCCGACGTAGATGTAAGCGAAGCTCTTCGCCTCCCGCGCGGCGCCCTCGCGCCGTTCGGCGAGCGCGGAGAAGTTGACGTCGTTGTCCAACAAAACGTCAGGCCCGATTTCCCCGGCTCGGAGCCGCCCCTCGGGGAACGGCGAACCCGGCAGGGCGACGACCTCGTGCGTGACCGGGTCGACCGGGTTGGCCACCGAGATCGCGGTCGCCCGCACCGGCCCCGGCCCGGTGCCGCTCGCCGCGGCGACGGCGTCCCGGACCGCGGCGGTCATCGGCCGGTCGTCCGGGGAGACCTGGCCGGTGGTCAGGACCGTCCCGGTCAGATCGGTCGTCACCGTGCGGATGCCCTGCTGGTTGACCTCCGCGGCGACGACGCGGCCGGCGTCGGCGGCCAGCTCGTAAAAGGTCGCGATGCGGCCACGGCGACCCGTCTGGTCGGTGCCGGTGGCCCGCAGTGCGCCCGCCGTCTCCAGGCGGCGGACCGACTCGGAGATCGTCGGCTTCGAGATCCCGGTGGTCGCGGCGAGCTCCGCGCGCGTGGTCCGGCCGTGGACGAAAACGTGGTCGAGCACCGCGCGGTCGGTCATGGCCCGCAGCATCGCCAGGCGCGGAAGCGGCCGGTCGGGGTCGGACATCGCACCTCTTGTGGCGGGAGACGGACAGGGGTTACCGTAGCCGGGACATTCTAGTAAGGAGTCCTAACCAAAAGATCGCGAGGGACACCGATGACGACCACAGAGCTGCCCGCGAACATGTCCGAGGCCGTCTCGCGGACCAAGCACGAGCTGCGCGCCAGGATCGGCGACGTCGCCGGCGCGTTCGCCGGGGTCCGCGGCCGGATGCGGCGCGAGGTCGACGCCGTCGCCGCTGACCCGGACGCCTTCCCCGTCGTCCGTTATCGGGACATCGCCGACGACAAGGTGCCGCAGCGCACGCTCGACGCCGTCCGGCGCCGCGGCTGCGCCGTCGTCAAAGGCACCTTCGCGCGCGAAACGGCCGAGACCTGGGACGCCGAACTGGCCGCATACCTCGACGGCAACGACTTCGCCGGCACCTACCAAGGCCCGGCCGACGACGTCTTCGCCGGTCTCGCGTCGAGCCAGCCGCAGATCTACCCGGTCTACTGGTCGAAGCCGCAGATCCAGGCCCGCCAGCACGAGCACATGGTCGCCGTCCGGCGGTTCCTCAACTCGTTCTGGCGGCTCGAGTCCGAGGGCCGCGTCTGGTTCGACCCCGATCGCGACACGGCCTACCCCGACCGCATCCGGCGGCGGCCGCCCGGCTCGGCGTCGCTCGGGCTGTCCGCGCACACCGACTCCGGCTCGGTCGAACGCTGGCTGCTGCCCGCCTACCAGCAGGTCTTCCGCCACGTCTTCGCCGGAAACTGGCAACAGTACGACCCATGGGACGGCGCATACCGCACCGAAGTCGACGAATATCCGTCGACGGTCATGTGCTCGGCCTTCCGCACCTTCCAGGGCTGGACGGCGTTGTCGGAAATGCGCCAGGGCGACGGCGTGCTGCACGTGGTGCCGATCCCGTCGGCGATGGCGTACGTCCTGCTTCGCGCGCTTCAGGACGACATCCCCGACGACGACCTCTGCGGCGCGGCCAACGGCCAGGCGTTGCCGGTGAACGACAAATACCACGACGACCTGCTGCCGGCGCTGACCTCGATCCCCGACATCGAGCCCGGCGACACGGTCTGGTGGCACGGCGACGTCATCCACGCGGTCGCCGACGGCACCAACCCGGAACGCTGGGGCAACGTCATGTACATCCCGGCGAGCCCGCACTGCCCGAAGAACGCGGCCTACGCCGAGAAGTGCGGCCGCGCGTTCCTCGCCGGCGCGAGCCCGGGCGACTTCGCGCCCGAAGACTACGAAGTGAACTGGACCGGCCGCGCCACGATCGACGACCTCACCGCCGTCGGCCGCGAGCAGCTCGGCCTGTGAACAGCACCGCGCCGGGCCCGCAAGCCCGGCGCGGCCGGCTCACGCCGGGAGAGCGGCCTCGATGGCCTTGACGACGTTCTCGTCTTCGGGCTCGGTCCGCGGCCGGAACCGCGCGAGGACCTCACCATCGGCGCTGACCAGGAACTTCTCGAAGTTCCACTGGACGTCTCCGGTCTCGCCGTCGGCGTCGGCGGTCTTGGTCAGTTCCGCGTACAACGGGTGCCGGCCCTCGCCGTTGACGTCGATCTTCTCGAACAGCGGGAACGTGACGCCGTAGGTCGTCGAGCAGAACGTCTGGATCTCCTCCGCGCTGCCCGGCTCCTGGCCCGCGAACTGGTTGCACGGAAAACCGACCACGGAAAAGCCCTGACCGCCGAAGCGCTCTTGGAGCCGCTCCAAGCCGGAGTACTGCGGGGTCAGGCCGCACTTCGACGCGACGTTGACCACGAGCAGCGCCTTGCCCGCGAGCGAGCCCAGCGAGCCGTCCTGCCCGTCGAGGGTCTTGACCGGAATTTCGTGGATCCCCATGAAGGTCCCTTCAGTCGTGCTTCAGCGCCCGGGCGTCGAGGTGCCCGAACGGTCCGTCTTCGGCGCGGTAGGCCGCCGCGAGCTCCTCGGCTCGCGCACGGTCGCCGCGTCGCAGCAAATCGGCCAAAGCGTCGAAGCGCTCGGTGTGGACCGTCGCGCGACGACGCGCGTAGTCCGCCGCCGAGTCCTTCGTGACCATGAACGCCCAGTCGCTCTCCAGCGCCAGCATCGCCTCGGCCACGGCCTGGTCGGCGGCGGTGTCGCGGGACGTGGTCGGCAAACCGGCAACGAGGTCCAGCAGCCGCCGCTGCAACGCCGTGTTGGCGTCGACCATGTCCTTGACCTGCTCGCCGTCCCAGACGCGCCAGTCCTTGCCCGACCCCCACGACGACACGGGCAGGTCGATCGGCTCGCCGACGAGCCCGGCGTCGAGCGCGCCCTTGAGCGTCGTCACCCGGACGCCGGCCTCGGGCAGCGCGCGCAGCACGCCTTCGAGCCACGCCGGGCCTTCGTGCCACCAGTGGCCGAACAGCTCCGTGTCGTACGCGGCGACCACGAGCGCCTCACGGCCGTGGTGCGCCTTCAGCGAACGCAGCCGCGTGACCACCGTGTCGACGAAGTCCTTGACGTGCAGCCCGAGCACGTCCGCGGCCAGCGACGGGTCGTACGGCGCCTTGTCCACCGGCTCGACCGTCTTGCCGGTGACGCGCGACGCCTTGAGCCCGACCTCGTGCGCCCAGGTGTGGAAGTCGCGGTAGGCCGCGTGGCCGGGGTAGCCGGCCTTCGGTGACCAGACGCGGTAGGTGACTTCGAGGTCTCGTCCGAAAGCGACCACGTCGCTGTCGCCGACCGGGCGCGCCGCCCACGTCTCGCCGCGCAGCGACGGCCCGTCGACCATGAACCGCCGCACGCCGGCCGCCGCGTAGCCGTTTTCCATGCCAGGCGCGTAGCCGCACTCCGGCGCCCAGATGCCCTCGGGCCGGGACCCGATCCGCAGCGCCGTGTCGGCGAGGCCCGCGGTCAGCGCGAACTCGCGCACCCGCGGGTCCAGCAGCGGCTGGAACGGGTGGGCCAGCGGCCCGCCGAGCAGCTCGATCGTCGAATTGTCGACCAGCGAACGAAGGATGGGGGAGAAGCCGTGCCGCCAGCGCGTCCCCAGCTCCTCGGCCGCGCGGACCGCGGTCCGGTGCTCGGCCGCGGCCAGCTCGCGCAGGGTCGGGTCGCCGCGCCACAGCGTCGACGCGTGCTGGGCGCGCAGCTGCCAGTGGCCGAGCCAGTCGTGGAACGCGCGGATGCTGTACGGGTCGTCGAGCTGCGCGGCGAGCACCGGCGTCACGCCCAGCGTCAGCACGTCCTGGCGGCCTTCGTCGGCGAAGCGTTCGAGCAAGTCGACCATGGGCAGGTACGAATGCGCCCACGCCTGGTACAGCCATTCCTCGCCGACCGGCCAGCTCCCGTGGTGCGGCAGCCACGGCAGGTGGCTGTGCAGAACCAGGCAGAAGGTGCCTTCGTTCATCGGCGCACCGCCACGGCGACCAGGTCGAGGCTCGCGTCGAGGTCGTCGCCGTGGAGGGCGAAGCCGGTGGCCTCGATCGCGGCGACGTCGGCCAGCAACGCGGGCGGCCACACGGCCTGGCCGGGCAGCGAACCCATGACCACGTCGAGCTGGGCGTCGATGATCGAGCCGCCGTACCGCTCGTCCAGGGCGCGCACGGCGTCGCCGTGGTGCAGGCCCTGCAGCGATTCGACGGCGAAACCGGCGTCGGTGAGCAGCCCGGCCAGCTCGGCCGGGGCCAGCTCACGCGTGTGGAACGGGTTCAGCGGCGTGTCGCTGTCCGGGGTGAAAGTGAGCCGGTTGGGGGTCGTGACCAGCAGTTTGCCGCCCGGCGACAACACCCGCCGGCACTCGGCGAGGAACCCGGCCTGGTCCCACAGGTGCTCGATGACCTGAAAATTGGCCACGACGTCGACCGCGCCGTCACGCACCGGCAGGAACGCCAGGTTCGCCCGCGCGACGGCGACGTCGGGGTAGCGGCGGGCGACGTGCTCGGTGGTCGGCACGTCGTAGTCCAGCGCGAGCACCCGGCGGGCCGTCGTCGCGAGGAGGCTCGCGCCGTAGCCCTCGCCGCACCCGGCCTCGAGCACCGTCGCGTCCGCGCAGTGGGGGAGCAGGGCGAGGTACGCGGCCTCGTGTCGGCGGAACCAATAATTTTCCTCGGCGATGCCGGGGACGGTCCGTTCGCCGGTCAGGTGCAGCGCCTCGGCCCGGGTGGCTGGGGTGGTCACCTCCGCGACCCTAGCGGGTGTCACGTCCGGCCCGGCCGTCTCGTTCCGTGGTCATGCAACGGACAATCACCCGCGTTCTGCTCGTCGTCTTCGGCTTGGTCGAAGCCCCGATCGGCCTGTGGCCGCTGATCTCACCCAACGGCTTCTACCTGGACTTTCCCGGCTTCCGCACGGGCTGGGTGTCGATGGACGGGCCCTTCAACGAGCACCTGCTGCGGGACTTCGGCAGCCTCACCCTGGCGCTCGCGGCGACACTGATCGGCGCCGCCGTGATCGGTACCACAGCAGCGGCTCGGCTGGCTTCGGTCGTGGGGCTGCTCTACAGCGTCCCGCACTTCGCCTACCACCTCGGCCACGTCTCGCACTTCGAAGCGATCGACCAGGTGCTCATCATCGCGCTGACCGGCGCGACCGTCCTGGTGCCGCTCGTCCTGCTGGCGATCCCGGGGCGGCGGGTCAGTACACCGGCGACACCGTGATGCCGAGCGCGCCGGGGCCGAGGTGCGCGCCGATGACCGTGCTCGCCTCGACGACCATGCTCTCGGCCATCGCCGGCACCCGCCGTTCGATCTGCCGGCCGATCTCGAGTTCGTGGTCGCTGGCGCCGAACCGGGTCACGGCGATGTCGGCGCGGAAACCGCCGGACTTCTTGACCGCGAGGTCGACCATCTTGGCCAGCGCGCGCCGCGTGCCGGGGACGCGGGCCAGCGGCGCGACCTCACCGTCCTTCACCGTGAGCAGCGGTTTGATCGAAAACGCCGTGCCGAGCATCGCCTGCGCGGCGCCGATCCGCCCGCCCCGGCGGAGGTACTCCAGCGTGTCGACGTAGATGAACTCGGTGCTCGTGAAACAGCGGCGTTCGGCGGCTTCGATGACCCGGGCGGCGTCCGCGCCCGCCGCGGCCGCCCGGGCCGCCGACACCGCGGCGAAGCCGAGGCTCATCCCGGTGGTGCGGCTGTCCAGGACGTGCACCGGGATGCGGACCTGCTGGGCCGCCTCCCGGGCCGCGCGGACGGTGTCGGACATGCGGCCGGAGATGTGGACGCTGACGATGGCGGTCGCGCCGGACGCGGCCGCTTCCTGGTAGGTCCAGAAGAACGCCCCCGGATCCGGGGGCGAAGTGGTCAGGACCTGCCCGGCTCTCAGCGCGTCGATCACGGCGCCGCGGTCGAAGCGGTTTTCGTCGTCGAAGTGACCACCCAGGTTCAGCTGGATCTGGACGACTCCGATGGCCCAGCGGGACGCGACGAGGTCGGGCAGGCAGGAGCTCGAGTCGGTGATGACGGCGATGCGCGCGGGCATGGTGGGGGAGGTTAATGCCTTACACCCACTGCGAGTAGGCCGTGGTTGGTCCGATCGGACGAACGGCAGTTCAGGTGGGGTAACCGGTCGACTACCGGGACGATGGTCCCATTAGATTGCGCATCCAGGTGAAAGGCGTCACCTCGGCGGGTGCTGCGCGCCGATCCGCCCTAATCTACCGGCCAGTAGAGCACTGACCCGTGGTCGCCCGCGGGCCACGAACCGGGAGGTCGAAGCAGACCCATGACCAACATCGTCGTCCTGGTCAAGCAGGTACCGGACACCTACTCGGAGCGGAAGCTCAACGGGTCCGACCACACCCTTGACCGCGAATCCGCCGACGCCGTGCTCGACGAGATCAACGAGAAGGCCGTCGAAGAGGCGCTGAAGATCAAGGAAGCCGGCGAGGGCGAGGTCACCGTGATCTCGGTGGGCCCGGACCGCGCGACCGACGCCATCCGCAAGGCGCTGTCGATGGGTGCCGACAAGGCCATCCACGTCTCCGACGAGGCCCTGCACGGCTCCGACGCGATCGCCACCGCCAAGGTGCTCGCCGCCGCGATCTCGAAGGTCGAAGGCTTCGACCTGATCATCGCCGGCAACGAGTCCTCCGACGGCCGCGGCGGCGCCGTCCCCGCGATCCTCGCCGAGCTGCTCGGCCTGCCGCAGGTCACCTACGCCCGCGAGGTCACGGTCGACGGCACGACCATCAAGGCCGTCCGCGAGACCGAGGACGGGCTCACCCGCCTCGAGGCGACCCTGCCCGCGGTGGTGAGCGTCGGCGAGAAGATCAACGAGCCGCGCTACCCGTCCTTCAAGGGCATCATGGCCGCGAAGAAGAAGCCGGTCGAGACGTTCACCATCGCCGACCTGGGCGTCGACGCGGGCGAGGTCGGCCTCGGCAACGCGTGGTCCACCGTGACCGAATCCGCGCCGAAGCCGCCGCGCACCGCCGGCGAGAAGGTCGAAGACGAGGGCGACGGCGGCACCAAGGTCGCCGAGTACCTGGTCGGCCAGAAGCTCATCTGACAACGGCTCTTCGAGGAGGAACAAGAACATGGCTGAAGTACTCGTCCTCGTCGACCACGTCGACGGTGAGGTCAAGAAGGTCACGCTCGAGCTGCTGACCGCCGCCCGCGCGCTCGGTGAGCCGTCGGCCGTCGTCGTCGGCCCGACCGGGACCACCGCCAAGGCGAAGCAGTCGCTGGCGTCGCACGGCGCCGCCAAGGTGTATGTCGCGGAAGGCGACGACGCCGCGAACTACCTGGTCACGCCCAAGGTGGACGTGCTCGCCGCGCTCGCGCAGCAGGCGTCCCCGGCCGCCGTGCTCGTCACCGCCAGCGGTGAGGGCAAGGAGGTCGCCGCCCGCCTGGCCGTGCGCCTGGGCTCGGGCCTGATCTACGACGCCGTGGGCGTCAACGGCGACGGCGTCATCGATCAGTCCATCTTCGGTGGCGCGTTCTCGGTGAAGTCGAAGTCCGCGAAGGGCGCGCCGGTCGTCTCCATCCGCCCGGGCGCGGTCGAGGCCGAGCCGGCCGAGGGCGCGGCGGCCGAGGAGACCGTCGGGATCCCCGCCGTCGACGCGGCGAAGGCCACCAAGATCACCGGCGTCGAGCCGGTGACCGGCGGTGACCGTCCGGAGCTGACCGAGGCCTCGATCGTGGTCTCCGGTGGCCGCGGTGTCGGTTCGGCGGAGAAGTTCGACGTCGTCGAGAAGCTGGCCGACTCGCTCGGCGCGGCTGTCGGCGCGTCGCGTGCCGCCGTTGACTCCGGCTACTACCCGGCGCAGTTCCAGGTGGGCCAGACCGGCAAGACCGTGTCGCCGCAGCTGTACATCGCGCTCGGCATCTCCGGCGCGATCCAGCACCGCGCCGGCATGCAGACGTCGAAGACGATCATCGCCGTCAACAAGGACCCGGAGGCGCCGATCTTCGAGATCGCCGACTTCGGCATCGTCGGCGACCTGTTCAACGTCGCGCCCCAGCTGACCGAAGCGGTCGAGAAGCGCAAGGGCTGATCGGTTGCTCCGAAGGGCCTTCCGGGATCACCCGGAAGGCCCTTCGCGCGTTTTCGGGACCTGAGAGAAGCCTGAGAACCCGCCATTAACTGAACGTGCACTAATCGGTCATCGGATGGCACTCTCCGCGGCTTCCAACGCGCAGGTACACCTTGACCATGACGACGTCACAGCTCCTCGTCAGCACTGATCAGGCGGGTGCCGACCTCCCCGCGGACGCTCCCCGGTACTCCCTTCTCGTCGCCCACGCGAACGAAGAAGTGGTCGCCGCGCAGAAGTTGCGGCACCGGGTCTTCGCCGAGGAGATGGGCGCGCGGCTGCACTCGCCGGTCGCCGGTCTCGACGTCGACGAGTTCGACGAGTTCTGCGACCACCTCGTGGTCCGCGACGACAACACGGGCGAAATCGTCGGCACCTACCGGATGCTGCCGCCGGACCGCGCCGCGAAGGCCGGCAAGCTCTACGCCGACAGCGAGTTCGACCTGAGCGCCCTCGACGCGCTTCGGCCGTCCCTGGTCGAAACCGGCCGGTCGTGCGTGCACCCGGACCACCGCAGCGGCGCCGTCGTCAGCCTGGTCTGGGCCGGGATCGCCCGCTACATGCTGTTGTCCGGCCACCGCTACCTCGCCGGCTGCGCGTCGGTCCCGCTGGTGGACGGCGGCTCCTTCGCCGCCGGCGTCTGGGACGTCCTGCGCACCAAGCACTACTCGGACGAGGCCACGCGGGTCTCGCCGCTGATCCCGTGGGACGCGTCGGGGGTCGACCGTCCCGACCGCTCGATCCTGCCACCGCTGATCAAGGGCTACGTCCGGCTCGGCGCCAAGGCTTACGGCCCGCCCGCGCTCGACGCCGACTTCGGTGTCGCGGACTTCTTCGTCGTGCTGGACCTGCACAACGTCGACGAGCGCTACCTCAAGTTCTTTCTCGGGGCCCAGGTATGAGCCACGCGTACATGCCGACGTCGCCGTGCGGCGACGGCTGCCTGACCGAAGCCGACCCGGTGGTCGCCTTCCCACGCCGCGTCCTGCGCGTCACCGCGGCCGTCCTGGTCGTTTTTTCGGCCATGCTGACGGCGCCCCTGCTGCTGGTCTCGTGGGGCCGCGAGTACCGGCTCCGGCTGATCTTCCGCAGCGTGCTGCGGGCGTTCGGCGTCCGGCTGGACATCCGGGGCGGTGGCGACTTCCTGACCGCGGCGGCCGGTCGTGGCGCGCTGGTGGTCAACAACCACATCTCGTGGCTCGACATCGTCGCGATCAACGCCCTGCGGCCGATGCGCGCGCTGGCCAAGAAGGAGATCGCGGGCTGGCCGGTGCTCGGCGGCCTGGTCCGCCGCGGCGGCAGCATCTTCCTCGACCGCGAACGCCTGACGACGCTGCCGGCCACGATGGCGTCCCTGGCCGACGCGCTGAGGACGGGCTCGCTGGTGAGCGTGACCCCGGAGGGCACGACGTGGTGCGGTCTGGCGTCCGGTCGTTTCACGACCGCGACGTTCCAGGCGGCCATCGACGGCGGCGTCCCGGTGCGTCCGATCGCGCTGCGGTACCGCCTGTCCGACGGCCGCGAGACGAGCCGTCCCGCGTTCATCGGCCCGGAGTCGCTGATCGCGTCCCTGCGCCGGGTCGCGGCGTTGCGCGGGCTGGTGCTCGAGGTCCACATCTGCCCGGAGATCGCCCCGGGCCGCGCGGAGAACCGCCGTGAACTGGCGGCGCTCGCCGAGGCGGCCGTGCACTCGGCACTGGGGACGGTCAAGATCCCGGCCCAGCAGCGGCGCCGCAGCGCCGCCCCACGGGTCCCCCTGGCTTCGCCTCCCGCGAAGTGATCCGGGCCCTGTCGCCGCGATCCGGCGACAGGCCCGGATTGGTTCGAGGTCCCTGTCGTCGAAATCCGGCGACAGGCCCGTTCGCGTTCAGCTGACGGCCAGCGTGAGCTTCCCGCCGGGGTGGCCGTCTTCGCTCTCGACCTGCGCGGCGGCCGCGTCCTCGAGCGGGTAGCTCTTGCTCTGCGCGATCCGGACCCCGCGGTCGGTCACCCAGCCGGCGATCCCGGTCAGGACCTCCCGCGACTGCTCGCCCCCACTCGAGAACGGGATGTCCAGCTCGAACGCGGCCCCGTCGGCGATGGTGATGACCCGGTCCTTCGTGCCGTGCAGCTCGACCGACCCGGGCAGCACCCCGTGCCCTGCGGCGTCGAAGACGGCGTCGATCGGTCCCGGCGCGGCCTCGCGGACCCGCGCCTCCCAGCCATCGCCGTAGAGCACCGGCACCACGCCCAGCGACTTCAGGTCGTCGAGGTTGCGGCTGCCGGCGGTCCCGATGACGGTCGCGCCCTGCGCGACGGCCACCTGCGCGGCGAAGCGCCCGACGGTGCCGCTGGCGCCGTGCACCAGCAGCGTCTCGCCTTCGCGGACCTTGAGCAGCCCGAGAACGCGCAGCGCGGTCTCGCCCGCGACCGGCAACGCCGCCGCGTCCGCCCACGAAAGGCCGGCGGGCTTGGGTGCGAGCGTCTTCGCCAGCGCGTACTCGGCGTACGCGCCGGTGTCGGACCAGCCGAACACCTCGTCACCGACGGCGAACTCCGCGCCCTCGCCGACGGCGTCGACGACACCGGCCACCTCGAGACCCGGCGTGTGCGGGAAGGGGACCTGGAAATTCTGCTGCATGAAGCCGTTGCGGATCTTCCAGTCGATCGGGTTGATCCCGGCGGTCCGGACGGCCAGCCGCACCTGCCCCGGACCGGGCTCCGGCACCGGGACCTCGGACAGCCGCAGGACGTCCGGCCCGCCGTAGGCGGAGAAGGTGATCGCTCGCATGGGTTTTCTGCGCTCCTCGAGTTGTGACTTCGAATGTCCTCCCCAACGAGTCAACGCGCGGGGTATTCCTTCCGAACCACCCGGACGAGCAGTGTTCACCAGCCGGACGAGCAGGCCGCCGCTCCCGCGCTCGCGCCTACCTTGGACGGCATGGATGCTTGGTGGTCGGATCCACGACACGTGCTGGACGTCGTCGAACGGCTCCTGTCGGCGCTGCGGCCGCACCTGCTCGGCCGGTTTTCCGACGAACTGGGCAAGCTGATCCCGCACCGCGCGGCCGCCATGCAGACCGGCGACTGCCCGCGCAGCCCGTTGAAGGTCGTCGGCGACCAGACGATCGCCCAGGCCGTGACGAGCGTCGAGGTGCAACGGCTGGTCGACCTCAGCGAGCCGGGCAAAGCCCTGGTGGTCGACGGCGTGCTGGGCGGCGTCGAGCGCCGTCTCGTCCTCTTTTCGTCGATGCCGGCGGTCGGCAAGGGTGCCGTGCTGGTCGTGGTGCCGGAGGACGGGGAACTGCTGACGCCCGAGCTGGAGCTGGCGGCGCAGCTGTGGCACATCCTCGGCACGGACGCGGGTCAGCGCGCACTCGACCCGGGCCCGAACGTCCTGGCTGGCAACCTCGCGGCCGCGACCGCGCGGGCCCAGGCGATCACCGACCTCGGCCAGACCCACGCGGCGACGTTGACCACGCTCCTGGCGGTGCTGCGCTCCGGACGTCTCTCCGACGTCGTCGCCCGCCGCACCGCGGCCGACCTGGCGACCGATGCGCTGCTCGAGTTGAAAGGTGTCGTCGATCGCGACCAAGCCCTTTCCGAGGAACGAGCCGCCGCGGCGTTCGCCCTGCTCCGGACCCAGCTCGCCGACCTGGTCCGCCACACCGAGGTCGACGTCGACCTGGTCGACCCGGTCGGCGACGCCTCGCTGCCGCAGGACATCGCCCACACGGCGCGGACGATGACCCGGGGCCTGGTCCTGGCGGCCTTGGACCGCCCGGCGACCACGCGGCTGCGGGCATCGTGGCGGCTGGAGGGCGCGGTGCTGCGGATCACGGTCCGCGACGACAGCCCCGAAGTCACCGCCGCGGTCCCGGCCCGCGGCCTGACCGAGCGGCTTACTGCGTTGGGTGGCCATTGGGAGGTCGACGCGGTCCCCGGCTGGGGGACGACGGTCACCGCGGTTCTCCCGCTCGGCGTCGCCGAACCGCCGCAGCTGCGTCCGCTCGACCGGCTCAACCCGCGCGAGGTCGAGGTCCTGACGGGGATCTCGCAGGGCCTGCGCAACCGGCAGATCGCCGAACAGCTGCAGCTCAGCGAGCACACGGTCAAGTTCCACGTCCGCAACATCCTCGACAAGCTGGACGTGAGCTCCCGCGGCGAGGCCGCCGCCCTGGCCCACGACCTGCGCCTGGAGCCGGTGGCCCACCGCACGGCTTGACCTCCACCGGACTGGAGGTTGCACGCTGCTGATCATGGCCTCGACGCTCGACTCCGCACCTCGTCGCCGCAGCGTGCTGTGGACCGCGGAACACCGCCTGACCACGATCGCGCTGCTGCTGGTGGTGACGTTGGTCGCGTTCGAGAACATGGGCGTCGCGACGGCGATGCCGACGCTGGTCGCCGACCTCCACGGGCTGTCGCTGTACTCGTGGCCGTTCACGATCTTCCTGATCTCGAGCGTGGTCGCGACGGTGCTGTCGGGCCGGATCGGCGACCGCCGCGGTCCGGCGCCGGCGTTGCTCGCGGGACCGGTGCTGTTCGCGGCGGGCCTGGTCGTCGCGGGGACGGCGACGGCGATGCCGACGTTCCTCCTCGGCCGCGCGCTGCAGGGCTTCGGCTCGGGGCTCCTGCTGGTTTCGGTGTCGCTGCTGATCGCGTTGACGTTCACCGACCAGGAACGCCCGGTGATCTACGCGGCCAACGCGGCGGCGTGGGTCCTGCCGGCGGTGATCGGCCCGTCCTTGGCAGGCGTGCTGACGGTCAGCGTCGGCTGGCGCTGGGTCTTCCTCGGGTTGGTCCCGTTGGTGGTCATCGGCGTGGTGATGTTGGTGGTGGTCGTCCGCCGTCTCCCCACCCACGCGCCGTCGACCGGCGGCCGACGTGCGGGCGTCGTCCAGGCGATCATCGCGGCTCTGGGCGTCGCCGCGTTGACGTGGGCGGTCCAGCACCAATCGCTGTTGGCCCTCGCCTACGGCACGGCCGGTCTCGTGGCCTTGGGGTACGCCCTCCGGACACTGCTTCCGACGGGGACGCTGACGTCCCGTCCCGGCCTCCCGACGGTGGTCGCGTCCCGCGCCCTGATCGCCGGCGCGTACGCCGGAATGGAGGCGTACCTGCCCCTGACGATGACCGCGGTCCACGGCTACAGCCCGGCTCTCGCGGGCCTGCCGCTGACCATCACGGCGCTGGGCTGGTCCGCCGCGTCGGCAGCGCAAGGCCGGTTTCTGAACTGGTCCCGGGAGGCATCGCTGCGTACGGGGTTCTGGCTGGTCGCGGCCGGACTGGTCGTCTTCGGCTTGGTCTCCCAACCCTGGTTCCCCGCCTGGCCGGCGTTCGTGGCCTGCGCGGTCGGCGGCGCCGGCATGGGGATCGCGATGCCCGCGATCTCGGTCCTCCTGCTCCGGTACTCACCCGCGGGCGAGCGGGGCTTCAACACGTCGGCGATGCAGCTGGCCGACTGGGTGGGGTCGGCACTGCTCATCGGCCTGGGCGGTGTCCTGCTCAGCGTGGTCGGCTCGGTGCTCGCCCCATCGCCCGCGATGGCTCTGCTCACGGTGGCCTTGGTGGCCCTGGCGCTGCTGGGCGCCCGGCTGACCGGACGCTGGCCGTCGAAGGTGTGACAGCCCACTTCGAGGGCCAGGGTGGGCTTCGTCACCCGGTGGAGCGGACTACCCTGAAGAAGCGATGACCTATCTCGACCACGCGGCGACCACTCCGATGTTGCCCGAAGCCGTAGCGGCGATGACCGAGGCGCTGTCCAACGTGGGCAACGCCTCCGCGCTGCACTCTTCGGGCCGCCGCGCCCGTCGGATGGTCGAGGAAGCCCGCGAAACCATCGCCGACGCCCTGGGCGCCCGCCCTTCCGAGGTGATCTTCACCGGCGGCGGCACCGAGAGCGACAATCTCGCGCTCAAGGGCATCTACTGGGCCCGCCACGACGAGCAGGAGCAGCGCCGCCGCATCCTGTGCGGCGCTGCGGAGCACCACGCCGTGCTGGACACCGTCGAATGGCTCGAAGCTCATTGCGGCGCTGAAATAACCCTGCTGGAGGTCGACAGCCAGGGCCGGGTCTCCCCGGACGTTCTTCGCACCGCCATCACCGCAGACCCCGACACCGTCGCACTGGTGACGGTGATGTGGGCCAACAACGAGGTCGGCACCATCAATCCGATCGCCGACCTGGCAGCGGTCTGCGCGGAGTTCGACATCCCGCTGCACACCGACGCCGTCCAGGCCGTCGGTGCCGTACCGGTCGACTTCGCGGCCAGCGGCGCCGCCGCACTCACGTTGACCGGCCACAAGCTCGGTGGCCCGTTCGGCGTGGGCGCGCTCTTGCTCGGCCGCGACGTGGCCTGCATGCCGCTGCTGCACGGCGGAGGCCAAGAGCGCAGCGTTCGCTCCGGCACCCTCGACGTCCCGGCGATCATCGGTTTCGCGGCGGCGGTCCGAGCCAGCATCGCGACCCGAGCCGAGTACGCCAAGCGTGTCGAGGAGCTCCGAGACGGACTCATCGAGGTCGTCCAGCGCGAGGTACCCGACGCGATCCTCAACGGCGGCGACGGCGAGCGGCTGCCCGGCCATGCGCACTTCACGTTCCCCGGCTGCGCCGGCGACAGCCTCCTGATGCTGCTCGACGCCAAGGGCATCGAATGCTCGACCGGCTCCGCGTGCACGGCTGGCGTCGCCCAGCCGAGCCATGTGCTGCTCGCAATGGGCGCTGATCCAGCGGCGGCTCGGGGCTCTCTCCGATTCTCCCTCGGTCACACATCGACTGCCGCGGATGTCGAGGCGGTCGCCACTGAGATCGGCGGAGTCGTCACGCGCGCGCGCCAGGCCGGCTTGGCCGGAATGCGCAAGCAGACCCAGAAGCAAGAGGTGTAAGGCAATGCGGGTTTTGGCCGCGATGAGCGGAGGAGTGGATTCGGCGGTCGCCGCCGCACGTGCGGTCGATGCCGGGCACGACGTCGTCGGCGTGCACCTGGCACTGTCGGCGAAACCGGGCACCTTGCGGACCGGCTCGCGCGGCTGCTGCACGATCGAAGACTCGCACGATGCCCGGCGCGCCGCCGACATCCTCGGAATTCCCTTCTACATCTGGGATTTCGCAGAGCGCTTCACCGAAGAGGTCGTTGAGACCTTCGTCGGCGAATACGCCGCCGGACGCACGCCGAATCCCTGCGTCACCTGCAACGAGAAGATCAAGTTCGAAGCACTCCTCGAAAAGGCCATGGCGCTCGGCTTCGACGCGGTCGCGACAGGCCACTACGCGCGCCTCTCCGTCGTCGACGGCGTGCCGGAGCTGCGCCGCAGTGCGGACAGCGGCAAGGACCAGTCCTACGTGCTCGCCTCTCTCACGGCGGAGCAGCTCAGCCATGCCATGTTCCCGTTGGGCGGTTCGTGGAAGACCGAGGTCCGGGCGGAAGCCGAGCGACGCGGTCTGTCCGTCGCCAACAAGCCTGACAGCCACGACATCTGCTTCATTCCGGACGGTGACACCAAGAAGTTCTTGGAAGGCCGGCTGGGGCAGCGTCCGGGCGAGCTCGTGGACGCCGAGACCGGCGCCATCCTCGGCCGGCACACCGGAGTTCACGGATTCACGGTCGGTCAGCGCAAGGGCCTGGGGATCGATGCCCCCGCACCTGACGGTCGTCCTCGATACGTCCTTTCTCTCGAGCCGGTTTCCGGCTCCGTCAAGGTCGGTTCCGTCGCGGGGCTCGGGGTCAAGGAGATCGAGGCCGATCGCGCCATCTGGCCCAGCGGCGAACCGCTGACCGAACCGACCGAATGCGTGGTGCAGGTCAGGGCTCATGGAGGCATCGTCGACGCCGTCGCCGACGTGAACTCCGACGCGATGACGCTGCATCTGCGCGAACCGCTGCGTGGGGTGGCCCCGGGCCAGGTCGTCGTGCTCTACCGGCCGGATGCCGATGGTGGGGACGTCGTCCTGGGCAGCGCAAAGATCTCCGGCACGCGCTGACCGTCGTTCATCACCGTGGGTTCTTGCGGCTCCGGTTCGCTCGCCTCCGGCCTGAGTGAATCGATGGCGGCTCGGTCGAGTGCACCCGGCCGGCTGGTGTCGCGACGTTCACCGTGCCGTTGGGCGTGACCTCGTAGTCCCAACCAGGCTGGCTCTTCAGCCTGCGGTGCCGCGTGCAGTACGTGACCGGCTGATCCGCAGCTTCCTCGGCTTCGCCGTGCGCCCGAGTCGGCTCTACCCCGCAGTTCTGCGCGGGGCGTGTGCACCCGGGCTGCCGGCATTCGCGGTCCCGGACCCGGATGAACTCGTCGTGGGCGGGATCCAGGGGATACCGCGTCGGCGAAAGCTCGATCACCTTGCCGCTACGGGGATCGGTCAGGACTCGCCGGATCGTCGTATCGGAGCCGCTGATGATGCGACGGGCCATCGACGCCGCGATGGGGCCACGCCCGGCCAGCGCCGCCGGGAGATCGTTCATGCCGAGGTAGGTCGCGAGGTCGACGTGCAGGAACACCTCGGCGCGCCCACTCTGGCCGCCTGTTCCGCTGAGCAGCAGGTCCACGGCCACGTCCGCGCGGAGCTGGTCCAGCGTTCGAGCCTCCTCGGGCGTCTTCAACGCTCGGGCGGCGCGGTCGATACGGGTGTAAGCCGCAGTCGCCTTCTCGGTGGGTACGTTGTTGACGGACAGACTAGTCACGCCACCGGCGTCCTGGTGGTGCACGGCGAGCCGTCGTTCGACGAGACTTCGGTCGGTGCGCTGCGCCGCGCCTTCGGGATCTACCTTCGCGGCCGCGTAGGCCGCGGCGCGGCGAACCTGGGTTGCGTTGCGCCCTGGTACGCGTTCTACGAGCGTCGCATCGACGAGGCGGACGTGGTCTCTGGACAACCAAGCCGTCGCATCCGTGACTTTCATGGCGCGATATAGGTCGAGCCTGCCGTCGTCCATGAGGTTGAGCATGCGGGGAAGCCGGGCGATCAGCGCGTTCGCCGCCGAAACCATGGTGCTGGCGCGGTGTTCCGTGATGGAGAGCGCCAAAGCCACTTCCGAAGCGGCGCTGGGCGCCCGTCTCCGGCGCACGCTGAGATTCGCGATCGCCCGTAGCTGAAGGGCTTGCAGCTTGGAGATCTCGGCGTCGGTATGACGGATCAGGTCGACGACTTGCTCATCTTTCATGCGTTGCAACATCTTCGGGTCGGTGCGGGCCGTCCTCAGTACGAACGGGAGCTTGTCGTGGGTGTTCTGGGGGACGCTCGTCGGAGCGAGTTTGCGGAGTGGTTGTGAAGGTGTCATGAGCGCGACCGTACGGCGCGACGCAAGAAATGTCACCGAAGTTCAGAGGAATGGGTGGCGGAAGGGAGCGAACGGTCCTTTCGCGCCCTTCGTGACTTGACTTGTTCGGATTGTTCAGAGATGGTTCGCGTGCGCGGACGTATGCGTCACCGGAACCGGGGGAGGCTCCGGCAAGTTAATGTCTGAAGTGGACGGATAGAATATTGTTTGACACCAAGGAGGTTGGGAGTCAGAGCTTGAGTTTGAAACCGGTGTGGCTTGCCACGAAACCGAGACGCTCGTAGAACCGGTGCGCGTCGGCTCTCGAGACGTCCGAAGTGAGCTGGACGAGAGCGCACCCACGTCGTCGAGACTCGTCGATGGCCCAGCGCATGAGATCCGCACCAAGTCCGGACCCGCGGTGGCCGGCGTGAATCCTGACGGCCTCGACTTGCCCGCGAAGCGCGCCGCGCCTGGCGAGACCGGGAATGATCGTCAACTGCAGCGTCCCAACGGGTTCGTCGTCGGACGTCACGACGACGAGGAGCTGGTTCGGGTCGGCGTCGATGTCTTCGAAAGCCCGCTGGTAGGGCTCGAGGTCGTCAGGGTTGTCCCGGGTCGCACCGAGTTGGTCGTCCGCGAGCATGCGCACGATCGCGCCGATGTCGTCACGCGTTGCCCTGCGAATGCTGTAGTCGGTCACGGCGCCAGTATCACAGGACGCGGGTGAATCCTTGATGGCTGTGCTCGAACCCGAAGCGCGCGTAGAAGTCTCGCAAGTCGGCGCGTGCGAGACCGGAATCGAGGTGGACGCGGCTGCAACCCCGCCGACGGGCTTCGTCGATGCCCCAGGTCAGAAGTGCGCTGGTCACCCCACGCCGAGCGGCGCGGACGCCTTCGAGCAGGCCGCGGGTGGCGCCTTCCCACATGAGCCCTCGTAGCACCGTCAGTTGCGCGGTGCCGACGACGCCGTTGTCGTCTTCGGCGACCACCAGCGTGACGTGGGAGGTGCTCATGAGCTGGCGAAGCGCGGTTGCCAGCGGCTCGCCCGGTGCGCCGAACAAGCGCCCGAGCGCCTCGATGTCCGAAGCCCTGGCGCGTCTGATGACATCCATTACATCCAGTATGCAGGAGGCCGGCCGCGGGCCGTAAGTAGCCACGACACGACTACCCGCGGTGGCGGTCAGGTCGTCGTGTAGTGGCGAACGCCGTCGACGACCTGAGCGGCCAGCTTGCCTTGAGAGGCCAGGAGATCGAGATGAGCCGCTGTCTCGAGAACGGCGAGCATCTGGTTGAACGAGTCCATTTCGGACAGTTTGCGGTTGCGGCGGGTCCAGCCGATCCGATGCGCGGCCTCGTGGGCCGTGCTCGCACCGGCCGTGATCTGGGAGCCGATGGTCTCCAGGCGTTGTCGATGGTGATCCAACAGTTCGTCGACCCGCGTGTGGACGCTTTCGGAAACCGGGCCGTGTGCGGGAAGCATGCGCCGGTCCGGCATCGCCCGCACCAGACGCAACGAGTCGATGAAGTCGTTGAGCGGCAACTCGACCGGCACGGGCTGGAAGCCGATCGAGGGTGTGATGTGCGGCAGCACGTGATCGCCCGAAAACAACAGGTCGGCAGTGTCGTCGACGAACACGACGTGACCGGCCGTGTGCCCGGGTGTGGCGACGACGTCGAACTCGCGCCCGGGCAGGATCGAGCGTGGTCCCGGTGTCAGCCACTCGTCGGGCGCTTCCCAGAGATCGGCCTCCGTGTGGCGGCGGTCCGTGCCGAAATCGCGGGCCAGGGCTTCGACGACTTCGCGGGCGCCCGCCTGGACCAGCAGGTCGACCTGAGCTTCCATCGGCAGCCGGTCGGGGTTGCCGGACGCCTTGAGCGAGGGCTCTTCGTTCTGCCCCAGCGCGATCTTGGAGCCGAATTCGCGGCGAAGGACGACCGCCTGCGAATAGTGGTCACGATGAACGTGGGTCACCAGGAACTCGCTGACGTCAGCCAGCTCTGCGCCGATCCCACCGAGTGCGTTCGCGAGTTGTTCTCGCGCGACCGTCAACGCCCAGCCGGAGTCGACCAGGACCAGCTTCTCGCCATCGGTGACCGCGTAGACGTTGACCGCGCGCAAAGCGTCGTTGGGCAGGGGCAACGGGATCCGGTAGATGCCAGCCGAGACCTCGTAGATTCCGGGCTCGGTCCAGTTCCTGTCGCTGCTTTCCGGCAACGGTTCCACGGCGACCTCCGTCCCGGCGAGACTGCGGTGTCCCGGCCTCCATTCACCCTGAGCCGTGCCGGGCCCGCTGTCCACCTGGAGAAGCTGAGACGCCGGTCACTCGCTCAGTCGGTGTCCTGCTTCAAAGCGGTGTCGATCGTGAGGGCGGCGGCGACCACCATGCTGGCAAGCGGATCCGGTAGCGGCTGGGGGATCTCCACGACGTAGTTGTCGGCGGTCGTGAAGGCGGCTTTCAGGAACCCGCCCCACGTCTTGGTCACCCGGGCGACCTCGGTGCCGGCGTGGTCGCGGATCGAGAAGTTCCAGGCGCGCCAGTTCTCGGCGAAGATCCCGCCGACCGAGTGGCCGTCGACGACGAAGCCGAACCGGATCTTCCCGAAGACGTTCTCCTGGACGATCTCGCCGATCGGGGTCTCGTCGGCCCGCGTGACGAGGAATCGTGACTTGAAGACCTTGGCAGGCCGGGTCACCTTGAGCACCGTGCTGTGGTTGGCGTCCCGGACCTCGAACTTGTGGGTCAGGAACTGGTCGTAGTTCGTCAGCAGCCGGATGGCCTTCTTCAGCGTGCTCTGGCCGACCTCGACGACTCCGCCGAGCCGGTTGCCGTTCTGGTCGAAGACGCCGAACTCGTTGGCCATCTCGATCAGCTTGGCGCGCTGGTTGACCACCAGGACCGGTTCGGTGAACAGCGTCCCGCCGCCGGTGCGTGCGGCGCCTCGGCCGCGCGTCGCGCGGTTGACCTGGTTCTGGATCCGGGCCGGGTCGTGCGCCCGCTCGATGTCCAGCTCGATCGGCTCGGAGTCGCTCGGTGGCGGCGTCTGGTAGGCCGGTCGGGTGTCAGCCGTCCAGGCCTGGCCGTCCCACCAACGGTGCAGACGGGGGTCCCGCGCGTCGGGATACCAACCCGGTTGCGGTGGCGAACTCGTCATGGCGGGTGAGCCTATCCGCGCGGACCGCTTCACGGTGCCGGGAAAGGCAAATGCGGCGTATGTCTGCCTCGGGACGGCCCGGTCGGCGCCGCCGGCAGGTGGTCGACCAGAATCGGGTGTCGTGAATGAGCGAGTTTGGCCCAGCGGTGCCGCGACCGCGATCGGCTCGATGCCGGGCACCGACCCGGCGGAAGCTGCGGCGATCGTGTTCGGCGAGCTGCCGGACTTCCCGCACCTGCCGGAACTGCCCGGCCGTGGCGTCGGCGCGGACATGCTCGGCCGGACCGCAGCGCTGCTGGTGGACCTGGCCGTCGACGTCGTGCCGAGCGGCTACCGCGTGGTGGCGCGGCCGGGGCACGAGCACCGCCGGGCCGTCGACCTGCTGCGCTGGGACCTCGACGCCGTCCAGGAGGCGCGGGAGAAAGCGGGAGCCACTCCACCCGTCTTCAAGGTCCAGCTGGCCGGGCCGTGGACGCTCGGTGCCGGGATCGAGCTGCCCCGCGGCCACCGGGTCCTCACCGACCGCGGTGCCCTGCGGGACTTCACGTCGTCCCTGCTGGACGGCCTCGCCGGCCACGTCGCCGAGGTGCACGCCCGGACCGGCGCGCCCGTGGTCGTCCAGTTCGACGAGCCGTCGCTGCCCACCGTGCTGGCCGGTGGCCTGCCGACGCCGTCCGGCTACGGGAACGTCGCCGCGGTGCCGGAGCCCGAAGCACGTGACCTGCTTTCGACGGTGATCGAAGGTGCGAAGGCGATCACCGGCCGACCGGTGATCTTGCACTGCTGCGCCGCGAAACCGCCGCTCGGCCTGCTGCGCGAAGCCGGCGCGGACGCCCTGGCCTTCGACCTTGCCGCGCTCGGCGGCGCGTCTGCCGAGTTTCTCGACGAGATCGGCGAAGTCTGGGACGGCGGGGCGACCTTGTTCCTCGGCGCGGTCCCGTCGACGGCGCCCGCGTCGCCGCCGACTCTGAAGGACGTCGGCGAGCCGGCGTTCCGGTTGGCGGACAGGCTCGGCTTCAACCGCAGCGTCCTCGCCGAACGCGCGGTGCCGACCCCCTCCTGCGGCCTCGCCAGTGCGACGCCGGAATGGATGCGCCGCGCCCTCGCTCTGACGCGTGACCTCGGCAAGGCCTTCGTCGAGCCGCCGGAAGGCTGGTGACCGGAATCCGGCAACTCGCCGACGTCCGCCTCGTCGGACAAGTAGCGTGGCGGCGTAGCCGATCGAACGAGGACCACTCCTGACCATGCGCCTGTTCCGCCGCAAGAACGCCGCCTCCGATGATCCGCCCGACCCGCGCACCGCGTGGCCCGAGCAGCACGTGCCGGACGACCCGGCGGCCGCGGCGGAGACCTTCTGGCAGGGCTGGTATGACCTCCTGCCGATGGTCAGCGCGGCGCTCGGTGAGGGCGAGCCGCACCGGGTCGAGCACGAGCTCTGCCAGCTGGTCGAGGCGCTGCACCCGCGGCTGCACTTCTCGCTCGAACGTGGTCGTCGATCGATCTACGCCCTGGTCGTGACCGGTCAGGAGGACCCGGAGCTGCGGCCGTTCACCGACGCGTGGCGCGCCGCGGCGCCGCCGGACGACGCGATCTGGGAGTACCACGACTCGGTGCCGCCCGTGCCCGACCCGACCGAGGTCACCGTCAACCTCGGCGAACACCGGATCGCGCTGGCCGACGTCCGGGTCGTCGTGCAGGTCGACGAGGACGAGCGCGTCGTCGACGTCGCCGTCTTCCACCCGGGCTTCGGCGACCTCGACGAGGCCGCTCGCCGGACCATGACGTTCCTGCCGCTCGACGCCGCATTGGGTGAACGGCTCGCCGCCGAACGACTACGGCGCGTGGAGACCGCGGCGACCGAGCCGGAGGGTGCGATCACCCTTCTGGAGTTCCGTGAACTGGTCCGGGCGCTGGACGCCGGCGAGCACGAAAATGTCGGTCCCCCCGACTAGGGTTACCACCCGTGAGCAGCACCGAACTTCCCCAGGACCCGGCCACCGCGCCGGTGGCCGCCGAGGACGTCACCGACGTCCCGGCCGACGTGCGCGAGCGGCATGGCGCCCTCGCGGAGGAACTGCGCAACCACCAGTTCCGCTACTACGTCCTGGACTCGCCGATCGTCTCCGACGGGCAGTTCGACGAACTCCTGGGCGAGCTGCAGGGGATCGAAGACGAGTACCCGGGGCTGGTCACGCCGGAATCGCCGACTCAGCGCGTCGGTGGCACGTTCTCGACCGAATTCACCGCGTACGACCACCTCGAACGCATGCTCAGCCTGGACAACGTCTTCGACAAGGACGAGTTCCTGGCGTGGTGCGAGCGCGTCGAGAAGGAGGTCGGGCGCACCGAGTTCCTGGCCGAGCTGAAGATCGACGGCCTGGCGATCAACCTGTTGTACGAAAACGGCCATCTGACCCGCGCGCTCACCCGGGGTGACGGCCGCACGGGCGAAGACGTCACGCTGAACATGCGCACGCTCGAGCAGGTGCCCGAGACACTCACCGGCACCGACGAGTTCCCGGTGCCGGCCCTGGTCGAGGTCCGCGGCGAGGTCTACTTCCGCGTCGAGGACTTCCTCGAGCTGAACGCGAAGATGGTCGAGGCGGGTAAGCCGCCGTACGCGAACCCGCGTAACACCGCGGCCGGTTCTTTGCGGCAGAAAGACCCGAAGATCACTCGCGAACGCCGGCTGCGGCTGATTTGTCACGGACTCGGCAAACGCGAGGGCTTCGAACCGCAGCGTCAATCGGAGGCGTACGACGCGCTGGCCGCGTGGGGCCTGCCGGTGTCGCCGCACAGCAAGGTCCTGACGACGGCCGAGGAACTCACCGAACACATCACCTACTGGGGTGAACACCGGCACGACGCCGAGCACGAGATCGACGGCGTCGTCATCAAGGTCGACCGGGTGGCGCTGCAGAGGCGGCTGGGTACGACGTCGCGGGCGCCGCGGTGGGCGATCGCGTACAAGTATCCGCCGGAAGAGGCCATCACGACGTTGCTGGACATCCAGGTCAACGTCGGGCGGACCGGACGGGTGACCCCGTTCGCGGTCACCGAGCCGGTCAAGGTCGCGGGGTCGACGGTCGCGCGAGCCACCCTCCACAACCAGGAGGAGGTCAAGCGCAAGGGCGTGCTGATCGGCGACCGGATCGTCATCCGCAAGGCCGGCGACGTCATCCCCGAGGTCCTCGGGCCGGTGGTCGACGCGCGAACCGGTGACGAGCGCGAGTTCGTCATGCCCACGCACTGCCCGGCCTGCGGTACCGAGCTCGCGTACCAGAAGGAAGGCGACAAGGACATCCGCTGTCCGAACAGCCGCTTCTGCCCCGCGCAGCTGAGGGAGCGGCTCTTCAGCCTGGCCGGGCGCGGCGCGTTCGACATCGAGGTGCTTGGGTACGAGGCCGCGAACGCGCTGCTCGACGCCCGTGTGGTCGCCGACGAGGGTGACATCTTCGACCTCGACGAAGACAGCCTCGCCGAGGTCGAGCTGTTCCGGACGAAGGCCGGCGAATTGTCGGCGAACGCGCGAAAGCTGCTCGCCAACCTCGACGTCGCCAAAGATCGACCGCTCTGGAAGGTGCTGGTCGCTTTGTCGATCCGGCACGTCGGCCCGACCGCGGCGCAAGCGCTTGCTCGCGAATTCGGCTCGATCGAACGCATCGAGCAGGCCACCGAGGAAGACCTGGCGGACGTCGACGGCGTCGGCCCGACCATCGCGCGTGCCACGCAGGAGTGGTTCGAGGTCGGCTGGCACCGGGAGATCGTCGAAAAGTGGCGACGCGCCGGCGTGCGGATGGAGGAGGAGCGCGACGAGTCGATCCCGCGCAACCTCGAAGGCATGTCGATCGTGGTGACGGGGTCGCTCGACGGCTTCTCCCGCGACGAGGCCAAGGAGGTCATCATGGCCCGCGGCGGCAAGGCGGCCGGGTCGGTCTCGAAGAAGACCGCCTTCGTCGTCGTCGGGGATTCGCCTGGTTCGAAATACGACAAGGCCGTGCAGCTGAAGGTGCCGGTGCTGGACGAAGGCGGTTTCCGCGTCCTGCTGGAGCAGGGGCCCGAGGCGGCGCAGGAGGTGGCGCTGCCGGCCGGCGACGCGACCGCGGAAGACGAGCCCGGGGAGACGGATGGGTGATGTCGAAATCCGACCACCACGGCCGGAGGAGTACGCCGCGGCCGGCGCGGTCACGGTCCAGGCGTACGACGTCGATGGTCACCTGGCCGGCGACGTCGGGTACGACGCCGAGCTGAGGGACATCGCGCGGCGGGTCGAGCTGGCCGAGGTGCTCGTCGCCGTCGACGCGGCGGGGGAGGTGCTCGGCACGGTGACCGTCGTGCGGCCGGGGTCGCCCTACGCCGAAATCTCGCGGCCCGGCGAACTGGAGTTCCGGATGCTCGCCGTGGCGCCGTCGGCGCGCGGTCGGGGCATCGGCGAGGCGCTCACCAAAGCCGTTCTGGACCGCGCGCGGGGGCTCGGCATCCGCCAGGTCGTGCTGAGCAGCCTCGACGGGATGCGCAGCGCGCACCGGCTCTACGAGCGTCTCGGCTTCGCGCGGCTGGCCGAACGAGACTGGCGGCCGTACCCGCACATCAGCCTGATCGCCTACCGGATCGACGTCTGACCTGCGCGTTGCCGATGTTCGGCAACGCGCGTCAGCCGTCGAGGACGACCGCGACGATCCCGGCGAGGTGGGCGAGCCGGGCGACCTCGGCGGCGCGGAAAGCCGGTCCGCCCGGCCGCGCGACCAGGAGCGCCTTGCCCGGCTTGCCGAGCGGGGTCGCCGCCAGCTCGGTCCCGAGTTCCTTCCAGGTCTCCGGGATCCAGGCTTCTTCGCCGTCGAGCACCGTCGCGCGCTCGAGTGGCAGCCACGGGAGGTCGGTGATGGGGGTCTCGGGGGCGGCGCTCGACGACGCCAGCCGCAGCGCGCCGGTCTCCGAGTGCTCGACGATCATCGCCCAGCCGGCGCGCACGATGCGGGGCACACCCTCGGCGAGGATGTCGAGCCCGGATTTCGGCTGCGCGGCGATCTCTTCGACGAGTTCGAGCTCGCGGTGCGTGTCCAGCACGCCCGCGTACGGGCGGACCGCGTCGACTTCGACACCTTCGACGCTCTCCGCCGCCGTGATGAGCGCGTCGGGCAGACGGCCGGACGGCAGCTCGACGACCAGGTCGTCGACCGCGACTCCGGTGCCGCGCTCGACGACGTCCACGCTGAGGATGTCGGCGCCCACCGTGCCGAGCGCCGTGGCGACCGCGCCGAGGGTCCCCGGGCTGTCCGGAAGGATGACCCGGATCAGGAACGACACCACGCGCCCCTCTCGCCTCTGGCGTCCCAGCCTTGCCGTGGGACGCTCGATGCCGGTCGCCGATTGTGACAGACCCACCCGGTCCGCGGGCCTGCTGTCCGCCGGGCGGGAGTCGAGCGTCGCCGGACGGCACCCGGCCTGCGCCGGGCGTAACCCAGTCGAGTCCGCCCGCGCCGTCACCATAGACTTGCAGCTTCCGAGACAACCCGCACAGCACAACCCGGGAGTCACCCGCGTGCCCAACATTTCCCGAGACGAGGTCGCGCACCTCGCGAAGCTGGCCAGGCTGGCCGTGACCGACGACGAAATCGACGTCTTCGCCGGCCAGCTCGACCAGATCCTGGACTCGGTGGCCAAGGTGAGCGAGGTCGCCGCCGAGGACGTGCCGCCGACGTCGCACGCCGTGCCGCTGACGAATGTCTTCCGGCAGGACGTCGTCCGTCCCGGGCTGACGCAGCAGCAGGCGCTGGCCGGTGCGCCGGCCGCCGAAGACGGCCGCTTCCGGGTGCCGCGGATTCTGGGGGAAGAGCAGTGACCGAGCTCATCAAGCTGACCGCCGCGGAGCTGGCGGAGAAGATCCACGCCCGCGAGGTGTCCGCGGTCGAGGTCACGCAGGCCCACCTGGACCGGATCGCCGAGGTCGACGACCACATCCACGCGTTCCTGCACGTCGACACCGAGGGTGCGCTCGCCGCGGCCAAGGCCGTCGACGAGGGCATCGCCGGAGGCGGCACGCCCGCGTCGGCGCTGGCCGGTGTGCCGCTCGCGCTGAAGGACGTCCTCACCACCGAGGGCATCCCGACGACCTGTGGTTCGAAAACGCTCGAAGGCTGGATCCCGCCGTACGACGCGACCGTGACGCGCAAGCTGCGCGAGGCCGGCGTCGTCATCCTCGGCAAGACGAACATGGACGAGTTCGCCATGGGCTCGTCGACGGAGAACTCGGCGTACGGCCCGACGCACAACCCGTGGGACCACGCCCGCATCCCCGGCGGGTCCGGCGGTGGTTCGTCCGCGTCGATCGCGGCGTTCGAAGCCGCCATCGCCATCGGCACCGACACCGGTGGGTCGATCCGGCAGCCCGGGTCCGTCACCGGCACCGTCGGGGTCAAGCCGACCTACGGCGGCGTCTCGCGCTACGGCCTCGTCGCTTTTTCGTCGTCGCTCGACCAGGCCGGTCCCTGCGCACGGACGGTGCTCGACGCCGCCCTGCTGCACGAGGTCATCGCCGGGCACGACCCGCTCGACGCGACCTCCATCGACGCGCCGGTGCCGCCGGTGGTCGCCGCCGCCCGCCAAGGCATGACCGGTGACCTCAAGGGCGTCAAGGTCGGCGTCGTGAAGGAGTTCGCCGGCGACGGCTACCAGCCGGGCGTCGAGCGGTCGTTCCACGCCGCGGTCGAGCAGCTGCGCGCGCTCGGGGCCGAGGTCGTCGAGGTCTCGTGTCCGCATTTCGTCTACGCGCTGCCCGCGTACTACCTGATCGCGCCGAGCGAGTGCTCGTCGAACCTCGCCCGGTTCGACGCCATGCGCTACGGCCTGCGCGTCGCCGACGACGGCACGCACAGCGCCGAAGAGGTCATGTCGCTCACCCGCGAGAAGGGCTTCGGCGCCGAGGTCAAGCGGCGCATCATGCTGGGCACGTACGCGTTGTCGTCCGGCTACTACGACGCCTACTACGGCTCGGCGCAGAAGGTGCGCACGCTGATCACGCGTGACTTCGCGGCCGCGTTCGAAAAGGTCGATGTCCTCGTTTCGCCCACGACGCCGACCACGGCGTTCAAGATCGGCGAGCGCGTGGACGACCCGATGGCGATGTACCTCGCCGACCTGTGCACGATCCCGTCGAACCTGGCCGGCAACGCCGCGATGAGCGTGCCGAGCGGGCTGTCCGACGAGGACGGCCTGCCGGTCGGCCTGCAGATCATGGCCCCGGCGCTCGCCGACGACCGGCTCTACCGGGTCGGCGCCGCCTACGAGGCCGCCCGCGACGCCGCCGCCGGCGGGGCGCTCATCCACAAGGTCCCGGAGCTGGGAGGAACGAAGTGACTGCCGTGGCCGAGTTGATGGACTACGCCGACGTCATCGAACGCTTCAACCCCGTTCTCGGGCTCGAAGTGCACGTCGAGCTGAACACGAACACGAAGATGTTCTGCGGCTGCCCGAACGAGTTCGGCGGCGAGCCGAACACGAAGGTCTGCCCGACCTGCCTCGGCCTGCCGGGCGCGCTGCCGGTCGTCAACGGCAAGGCCGTCGAGGGCGCGATCCGCATCGGCCTGGCGCTGAACTGCGAGATCGCCGAGTGGTGCCGCTTCGCCCGGAAGAACTACTTCTACCCGGACATGCCGAAGAACTTCCAGACGTCGCAGTACGACGAGCCGATCGCCTTCAACGGCTACCTCGATGTCACGCTCGACGACGGCGAGGTCGTGCGCGTGGAGATCGAGCGCGCGCACATGGAGGAGGACACCGGCAAGTCGCTGCACGTCGGTGGCGCCACCGGCCGGATCCACGGTGCCGAGCACTCGCTGCTCGACTACAACCGGGCCGGCGTGCCGTTGATCGAAATCGTGACGAAGCCGATCGAGGGCACCGGCGAGCGCGCCCCCGAAGTCGCGCGCGCGTACGTGACGGCGTTGCGTGACCTGCTTCGCGCGCTCGACGTGTCCGACGTCCGCATGGACCAGGGCTCGCTGCGGTGCGACGCGAACGTCTCGCTGATGGCGAAGGACGCGACCGAGTTCGGCACCCGCACGGAGACGAAAAACGTCAACTCGCTGCGCAGTGTCGAACGGGCCGTTCGCTACGAGATGACGCGGCAGGCGGCGATCCTCGCCGAGGGCGGTTCGATCAAGCAGGAGACGCGGCACTTCCAGGAGACCGACGGCTCCACGTCGTCGGGCCGGACCAAGGAGACCGCCGAGGACTACCGGTACTTCCCGGAGCCCGACCTGGTCCCGATCGCGCCGTCGCGCGAGTGGGTCGAAGAGTTGCGCGGCACGCTGCCGGAGATGCCGTCCGAGCGGCGGAAGCGGATCCAGCAGGAGTGGTCGCTTTCCGACGAAGCCCTGCGTGACCTGCTGAACGTCGGTGCCGTCGACCTCGTCGCGGCCACGGTCGAAGCCGGCGCGTCGCCGGACGAGGCGCGTGGCTGGTGGGTCAACACGCTGGCCCAGGAGGCGAACACGCGCGAGGTCGAGCTGGCCGATCTGGCGATCACGCCGAAGCAGGTGGCCGAGGTCATCGGGCTGGTTTCGTCGGGTGAGCTGACGAACAAGCTGGCCAAGGAGGTCGTCCAGGGCGTGCTCGCCGGTGAGGGCGAGCCGCGCGAGGTCGTCGAGAAGCGCGGGCTGAAGGTCGTCTCGGACGACTCGGCGCTGTTGTCGGCGATCGACGACGCCTTGGCGGCGCAGCCGGACGTCGCGGAAAAGATCCGCGGCGGCAAGGTGGCCGCGGCGGGCGCGATCGTCGGCGCGGTCATGAAGGCGACCAAGGGGCAGGCGGACGCCAAGCGGGTTCGCGAGCTGATCATCGAACGCGTCGGTTCTTGACGTTGTCGTCGTTTTCCGTCAAGAGCGTCACCTGGCGTGAGTGGCTCGGCCTGGCGGCCGGGCTGCTCGCGCTGGGCTCGACGTTCCTCCCGTGGACGACGCTGAGCACGAACAAGCCGGACATCGAGGTCGTGCTGTCGTCGTTGCCGCAGAGCGACGTCGTCCGGGACGCGTGGAATTCGAGCTTCTTCGCGTGGTGCCCGCCGCTGGCGTTGGTGCTGGCCGGAGTGGTCGTGGCCGTCTTCGGACGAATCCGCAAGGCGCGGGTCAGCGGCCTGCCGCACCTGTGGCTGGTGGTCGCCGCGGCGGCGTTGCTGCTGATGGTGATCGGCTGGTTCACGCTGGACTGGGAATTCGACGCCGACCAGCGCGGCATCTTCGACGCCGCCGGGATCGCCATCAGTGCCGGGTTCGGCCGGTTCCTCGGGGTGCTGGCCGCGGTCGTGTCAGGCGTTGCCGCTTTCTTCGACATGCGCTCGGCGCGGGCCGAAAGCCGGCAACCGCGGAAGCGTCAGCCTCGGAGCAAGAGCCGCTGACCGGTTCTCGCTGAACTGGCTCGGCCTGGGCGGGTGGCCGCTCGGGATGTCGAGTCGTCCGTTCCGGTTGCGGGCTCGTGGTGACAACGTTGACATCGGCGGTGGCCGTTGCGCGAGAAAGCGCTTTCTGAGACGGTCGAGACGGAGGTCGCCAGGGCTGCGGGCGGCCGGTGGGAGGCACCGGTGACCGCGAAACTCAGGCGTGTCGCGGGTGTTCGCGGGGGCGGTCGAGGAGGTTCCGATTGGCTTGGGGAAAGCGCTTGCGGGTCGCCGTCGTCGGGGCTGGGGCTATTGCCGACAGCCATCGAACCGCCTTTCAGGCCCATGGTGACGACGTCGATCTCGTGGCCGTCGCCGATGTCGATGAGGCTCGGGCTGTCGCCTTCTGTTCCGCGACGGAACACGCCAAGCCCTACCGCGATCTCGGCACCCTGCTCGCCGAGCAGGAACCCGATCTCGTCTCGATCTGCACGCCTCCTGGCCTGCACGTCGAACAGACCAAGCTCGCCCTGGCGAGCGGCGCCTGGGTCTGGTGCGAAAAGCCTCCTTGCCGTTCGCTCGCCGAATACGACGATCTGACCTCCGCCGAACGGGACGGGGGACCGTACGTCTCCTTCGTCTACCAGCAGCGGTCCGGCTCGGCCGCCGCCCACTTCCGGGAGCTGCTCGGCAAGGGCGAGCTCGGCCGTCCTCTGGTCGCGCATTGTCAAACCACCTGGTACCGCGACCACGCCTATTACGCGGTCCCTTGGCGTGGGCGATGGGCGACCGAAGGCGGCGGCCCCGCAATGGGCCACGGCATCCACCAGATGGATCTGCTGCTCCACCTCCTGGCCGGCGACGGGGACGAGTGGGCCGAAGTCCAGGCCATGACCGCGCGGCTCGTGCACGACGTCGAGACCGAGGACGTCTCCACCGCCCTCGTCCGGTTCGGGTCCGGGGCGCTGGCCACCGTCGTCAACAGCGTTCTCTCGCCCGACGAAGTGAGCCGGATCCGGATCGACTGCGAACGCGCCACCGTCGAGCTCACGCACCTCTACGGCCACGTTGCCGAAAACTGGCGATACACGCTCGCGCCGCAGGCCGGGCCCGTCGAGACCGCACCGGAAGACGACGTCGGCAGCTCGCACGCCGCCGCCCTCGCACCCGTCATCGAGGCCTTCCGGGCCGGGCAGCGGCCTCCGTGCGGCGGGGCCGACGGACGGCGGGTGCTGGAGTTCGTCGCCGCTCTCTACAAGGCCGCCGCCACCGGGCGGGCCGTGCGCCGGGGCGAGATCGGGCCCGGGGATCCCTTCTACGCGGGGATGGCCGGATGACCGCGGACATCACCGTCACGCACCGGCACGGGGACCGCGTGGTCGTCGAGGCGGCCGGGGTCCCGCTCATGTCCTATGTGTACAAGCCCGACCCCGTCGCCTACGAGTCCCGCAAGCCCTACACCCACCCGCTGCGGACCCTGCGCGGCCGGCGTGTCAGCGGGTACCGGCCCGCCGACCACCGGTGGCACAAGGGACTGCAGATGACATCGAGCCACCTCTCCGGCGAGAACTTCTGGGGCGGCCACACCTACGTCCCCGGCCATTGGTACCAGGACCTGCCCGACCGCATCGGCTCGATGCGCCACGACGGGTTCACCGGCTTCACCGTCGGCGGCGACCGGCTCACCTTCACCGAACGGCTCACCTGGGTGACCCACCGCGGCGACGAATGGGCGCGGGAGCGACGCGACATCGTCGTCCACTCCGTCGAGCCCGACGAAGGCGCCTGGGCCATCGACTGGGGCATCGAGCTGACCAACATCCGCGACGAGCCCCTGGACTTCGGCAGCCCGACCACCGCCGGCCGGGAGCGGGCCGGGTACACCGGACTGCACTGGCGGGGGCCGCGCGACTTCAGCGGCGGGCGCGTCCTCGGGCCCGGTGACCTCGGGGGCGACGACATGATGGGCGCCCAGGCGCCGTGGCTCGCCTTCGTCGGCGAGCACGACGACGTCGATGCCCACTCGACGCTCGTCTTCGCGCATTCGCCGGAAAACGACCACGCGATCCACGAGTCGCACTGGTTCGTCCGGGTCCAGGACACGCCCATGGTGGCCTTCTCGTGGGCGTTCTTCGAAGAGTTCGCCCTGCCGCCGGGGGAGAGCTTCACGTACCGCTACCGGGTCGTCGTCGCCGATGGGGCGTGGGACCGCGATCGGGTGACCGACTACCTCGACAGGCACGGATGGTCATGAACGAATTCACGCTTCCAGGTGGAATCGGTATTTCGCACTTACGCGCCTACGAGTGGGAAGCCGAAGATGGTGTTCTCGGCGGCAGCCCGCACGTCCACCTCGCCTGCACCGAGGCCTACGTCGTCACGGCCGGTCGTGGCGCCGTCCAAACGCTGAGCATCTGCGGCTACGCGCAGACGCCGCTCGAAGCCGGCGTGATCGCGTGGTTCGCGCCCGGGACCGTCCACCGGATGGTCCAGGGCGGCGGTCTGCGTGTCACCGTCCTCATGCAGAACAGCGGCCTGCCCGAGGCCGGCGACGCCGTGTTCACGTTCCCGTCCGACGTGCTCGGCGACCCGGCCGCGTACGCCGAGGCCGCGGCGTTGCCGAAAACCGACGACGCCGCCAAAAGGCGCCGTGACCTGGCGGTCAGCGGCTACCTGCCGCTGCGCGAAGCACTGCTGGACGGCGATCCGGCGCCGCTGCGGGCGTTCCACCGGGCGGCCGTCGCGCTCGTGTCGCCGAAAATCGGAGACTGGGTACCGCGCTGGCAGGCCGGGGCCTTGAAGGCCGCCGAACTGACCGGCGCGCACCTCAAGGCCCTCGCCGACGGCGACGGGAGCCACCTCGAACAGTCGGGTGTCCGGGTCGCCACGCCGTCGAACCCGGACGGCTACGGCATGTGCGGGCGTCGCGCGGAATACGACATCGACCAGGAAGGTCGTCAGGGATGAACCAGAAGAGCATCGGAGTGCTGCTCAACGGGGTCACTGGCCGGATGGGCTACCGGCAGCACCTGCTCCGGTCGGTGCTGGCCATCCGTGAACAAGGCGGTGTTGAGCTGGCCGACGGCAGCCGCGTCCAGCTCGAGCCGATCCTCGCCGGTCGGAACGCGGCGAAACTCCGGGAGCTCGCCGAACGACACGGTCTGACCGCGTGGACGACCGACGTCCAAACGGCACTCGGTGACGTCGGGATCTACTTCGACGCGCAGCTGACGTCGGCGCGCGAGCCGTCGGTGCGGGCGGCGATCGCCGCGGGCAAGCACGTCTACGCCGAGAAGCCCCTGTCCGAGACGCTGCCGGCGGCGTTGGAACTGGCCGGTCTCGCGCGAGACGCCGGGATTTGTCACGGAGTCGTCCACGACAAGCTGTTCCTGCCCGGCCTGCGGAAGCTGCGGCGGCTGGTCGACGGCGGGTTCTTCGGCCGCATCCTGTCGGTCCGCGGCGAGTTCGGGTACTGGGTCTTCGAGGGCGACTGGCAGGAGGCGCAGCGGCCGAGCTGGAACTACCGCGCCGAGGACGGCGGCGGGATCGTCCTCGACATGTTCTGCCACTGGAACTACGTCCTCGAGAACCTCTTCGGCCGCGTCGAGGCCGTGACCGCGAAAGCGACCACGCACATCCCGCGCCGTTGGGACGAAAAGGGCGACGCGTACGCGGCGACGGCCGACGACGCCGCGTACGGCATCTTCGAGCTCGAGTCGGGCGCCATCGCGCAGATCAACTCGTCGTGGTCGACGCGGGTGTTCCGCGACGAGCTCGTCGAGTTCCAGGTCGACGGCACCGAGGGCAGCGCCGTGGCCGGTTTGCGACGATGCCGCGTCCAGCACCGCTCGGCGACGCCGAAGCCCGTCTGGAACCCGGACCTGCCGGCCACCGAACCCTTCCGCGACCAGTGGCAGGAAGTGCCGGACAACGCCGAGTTCGACAACGGCTTCAAGGCCCAGTGGGAGGAGTTCGTCCGGGACGTGGTCGCCGGACGGCAACACCGCTACGACTTCTTCTCGGCCGCGCGCGGGCTGCAGCTCGCCGAGGCCGGGCTGGCGTCGTCGGCGGAAGGGCGCCGCGTGGAGCTCAAGCCGCTGAGCTGAGCCGCCGGGTTGGTGGTCGCGAATCGACGACGCCGGGTTGTCAGTCCTTGCCGTTGCCACCGCCGGAGGTCGCCGGGGTGATCAGCACGACGCGGTCGTCGCTCGACACCGGGGTGCCGCCGTCCTTGTTGACCGTGCCGGCCACCGCGAGCTGCGGGTTGATCATGCTCATGCCGGCGAGCCGGCCGAACGTCTCCGGCGGCTTGCCGGTCTTGCCGTCGAGGCTCACCGACGGCTTGCCGCTGATCGCGCCGTCCGGCGTCACCGGCAGGTTCTGCAGGTTCCCGGCCAGCGAGGTCGCGACGCCGAGGAGGCCGTTCGCGTCGACGAAATCCGCGCAACCGGCGACGCCGGGCTTGTCCGTCCACGTCCACGCCGGTGTCGTCAGCGGCTGCCCGGCCTGAACGCGGTAGAGGGCGTCCTTGTCGGCGAGGCGGTCGGTGACCCAGACGCGGCCGCCGTCGGCGGAAGCGCACACGCCGCCCGGGGCATGCAGCCCGGCGGCCACGACCAGGGACCCGTTCGGGTTGCCCGCCGCGGCCTTGCCGGACGTGTCGATCCGCAGCACCTTCCCGGCGAGCGAGTTCGGGTCGGCGGCGGCGTTCGGGTTGCCGCCGTCGCCGGTCGCGACGAGCAGGGCGCCGCGGTTGTCGGCGCTGATCGTGCCGCGGTTGCCGGTCGCGCCCTTCGGGATGCCGGTGAGCACGGGCTTGGCCGCCTGGCCCTTGGCGAAGCGCACGACGCGGTTGTCGGTCGCCGTGGTCACGTAAGCGAACACGAGCTGGTCCTCGACGTACGACGGCGACAGCGCGAGGCCGGTCAAACCGCCGTCGCCGGCCGCCTGGACGTCGAGCTTCGCGAAGTCCGTGGCGTCCTTGCCCGCCGTCGCGAGCAGCACGCGGCCGCTCTTGCGCTCGCCCGCCAGCGCGCTCGGCGTGGAGCCGTCACCCGGCAGGCCGGCCACCGCCGCGACGGTGTCCAGGCAGGTCGCGATGACCGCGGGGTCGAAGTCCTTGCAGCCCTGCGGCGGCGGGACGGGGGTGGCCGACTGGCCGGGACGCACCTGCTTGCCGTCGCCGCCGGAGTCCGCGCCGGGGCCCTGGACCTCGGGCGGCGACTCCGGGCTGGGCACGGGTGCCGGGCTGAACGTCTGGCCCGCGGCGGTGTCGTCGAACCGGGCGCACCCGGCGGGCAGCAGGACGCCGCAGGCCAGGATCGCCAGCAGGGCCGACCGGTACCTAGTGCGCATGATCGCCCAGCCTAAGGGCCGCCGCGTGAACCATGGGTGAGTACTCCTGGATTACGTTGGGGATCATGACGCTGACCGTGCTGGTCCCCGACGACGAGGGCATGACCGTGCTCGCCGAGGTGCCGCGGGTCCTGCCCGTGCGCTACCAGTGGGGCGAACCGGCGCCCCAGGAAGCCGCGAAGGCCGAGGTGCTGATCCCGGGCAAGCACCCGCCGGGCGAGGAACTGTGGCGCACGCTGCCGAACCTGAAGCTGATCCAGCTGCTGTCAGCCGGCGCCGAGGACTGGGTCGGCAAGGTGCCCGACGGCGTCCTGCTCTCGACATGCCGGGGCGCGCACGGCGGGAGCACCGCCGAGTGGGTCGTGGCCGCGTTGCTCTCGATCTACCGGAAGCTGGACGTCTTCGGCGCGGCGCAGCGCGAGGGCCGGTGGGAGCGGCAGAGCACCGACACGTTGCAGGGCAAGCGCGTGCTCATCATCGGCGCCGGCGACCTCGGGCAGCACCTGCGGCGCCGGCTCGAGCCGTTCGACGCGCGGTGCACGATGGTCGGGATGACCGCGCGGGAGGGCGTGCACGGCGTGAAGGAGCTGCCGTCGCTGCTCGGGCTGCACGACGTCGTCGTGCTGATGGTGCCGCTGACTTCGCGGACGCGGGGGATGGTCGACGCAGCTTTCCTTGCCGAGATGCGCGACGGCGCGGTGCTGGTCAACGTGGCGCGCGGCGCCGTCGTCGGCACCGACGCCTTGGTCGCCGAACTGACCACGGGCCGGTTGCGCGCCGCGCTCGACGTCACCGATCCCGAGCCGCCCCCTCCGGGGCACCCGCTGTGGACCGCGCCGGGTCTGCTGCTGACGCCGCACGTCGGCGGGGCCGTGCGCGGGGTGCGGGGGCGGTCGTACGCCGTCGCGGCGGCGGAAATCGCGCGGTACGCCGGCGGCGAGCTGCCTGACAACCTCGTCCACGGCGAGTACTGAGGTCGCCAGGCCGCCGCGGATCCCCTACCCTTCGCGCGTGAGCAGTGGAGACGACTTTTCGCAGCAGCCCACCAGCCTCCTGTCGGACGTCGAGGACAACGGCGCCGACGACACCCCACGCCAGGGCGGGCTGGGCCTCGGCCTGCTGATCCTGCGGGTGGGGCTCGGCGCGACGATGGGCGCGCACGGGCTGCAGCACCTGTTCGGCCTGTTCGGCGGGCCGGGCATCGGCGGGTTCGCGCGGATGCTGGAGACGTTCGGGTACCACAAGCAGACGACGCTGCTGTCGTGGATCACCGGCATCGTCGAGCTGGGCGGCGGGGTGCTGGTGGTCGTCGGGCTGTTCACGCCGCTGGCCGCGGCGGGGCTGCTCGGGGTCGCGGCGAACGCGGTCTACGCGAAGGCCCACGGTGGGTTCTTCGAGGGGCAGGGGCAGGGCTTCGAGTTCGAGCTGCTGCTGGGGCTGTCCGCGCTGAGCCTGCTGTTCACCGGGTCGGGGCCGATTTCGCTGGAGCGGAACACGCCGTGGCGGAAGCGGCCGTTGCCGCTGGGGCTGGTTTCGCTGCTGCTGGCCGCGGCGGCCGCGGTGGTGGTCATCGTTTTGACGCGGTAGGGGCACCGCGACGGCCGGGGTGTGGACAGGTCGGCTTCGCGTGCGGAGCCTGTGGACTACCCGGGCGGTGCGGCTGGGGTTGTGGACAACTTCGCTGCGGGCGCCCGGGATTGTCGGTGGCTGCCGGTAGCGTTGAAATCGGGGGTCCCCCTGGCGGCTGGGGCCCGGAAGGTGGCACGAACCGGGGCGGTGGACGGCGAGGCGACCCCGGGAGCAGGTACGGCGAAGGCCGCCTCGGGAACAGGGTGGTGGGACGGCGAGGCTGTCCCGGGAGCAGGCGGTGGGTCGGTGAACGCAGTCTGCGAAGCAGGCGGTGGGTCGGTGAACGCAGTCCGCGAAGCAGGTGGTAGGTCGGCGAACGCAGTCCGCGAAGCAGGCGGGTAGGACGGCGAGGTTGTCCCCGAAGCAGGCGGTGGAACGACGAAGGCCGCCCCGCGGAGCGGGACGGCCTTCGTCGGCTTGAGCCGGACTTACTTGTTCACGTCGCGGACCGCGCCGGTGTCCGCCGAAGTCGCCATCCGTGCGTACGCGCGCAGAGCCGCCGTCACCGGGCGCTGGCGCTCCTTCGGCTGCCACGGCCTCTCCGATGCCTCCATCTTCGACCGGCGCTCGGCCAGGACCTCCGGGTCCACCAGCAGCTCCAGGCGGCGCTCGTGGATGTCCAGCAGGATGCGGTCGCCGTTCTCCACCAGGGCGATCAAGCCGCCCGCCGCGGCCTCCGGGGAAATGTGGCCCACCGAGATGCCCGACGAACCGCCCGAGAAGCGGCCGTCCGTGATCAGGGCGCACTTCTTGCCCAGGCCCGATCCCTTCAGGAACGCCGTCGGGTGCAGCATTTCCTGCATGCCCGGGCCGCCCGCGGGGCCCTCGTAGCGGATCACCAGGACCTCGCCCGGCTGGATCTCCTTCTTGAGGATCGCCGAGACCGCTTCCTCCTGGCTCTCCAGCACCCGCGCCGGGCCCTCGAAGTGCCACAGGTCCTCGTCGATGCCCGCGGCCTTGATCACCGCGCCGTTCTCCGCCAGGTTGCCGCGGAGGATCGCCAGGCCGCCGTCCTTCGTGTACGCGTGCTCGACGTCGCGGATGCAACCCCCGGAAGCGTCGGTGTCGAGCGACGACCAGCGGTTCTCGGTCGAGAACGCCTGCGTCGTGCGGACCCCGCCCGGCGCCGCGTGGAACAGTTCGACGGCGACGGAAGACGGCGACGAAGCCCGGATGTCCCAGGCGGAAAGCCAGGAATCCAGATCGTCGGAGTGGACCGAGCGGACGTCGGTGTTCAGCAGGCCGCCGCGGTACAGCTCGCCCAGGATCGCCGGGATTCCGCCCGCGCGGTGGACGTCCTCCATGTGGTAGTCCGAGTTCGGCGCCACCTTCGACAGGCACGGCACGCGGCGGCCGATCGCGTCGATGTCGGCGATCGTGAAGTCGACCTCGCCCTCCTGCGCGGCGGCGAGGATGTGCAGCACCGTGTTCGTCGAGCCGCCCATCGCCATGTCCAGGGCCATCGCGTTCTCGAACGCCGCCTTCGACGCGATCGAGCGCGGCAGGACCGAGTCGTCGTCGTTTTCGTACCAGCGGCGGCACAGCTCGACGACCGTGCGGCCGGCCTCCTCGAACAGCGCGCGACGCGCGGCGTGGGTCGCCAGCGTCGAGCCGTTGCCGGGCAGCGACAAACCGAGGGCCTCGGTGAGACAGTTCATCGAATTCGCGGTGAACATGCCGGAGCACGACCCGCACGTCGGGCACGCCGAACGCTCGACGATCGACAGGCCGTCTTCGTCGACCTCGGGGCTGGCCGACGCGGCGATCGCCGTGATCAGGTCGGTCGGGGCCTGCGCGACACCGCCCACGACGACGGCCTTGCCGGCCTCCATCGGGCCGCCGGAGACGAACACCACCGGGATGTTGAGCCGCATGGCCGCGTTGAGCATGCCCGGCGTGATCTTGTCGCAGTTGGAGATGCAGACGAGCGCGTCGGCCTGGTGCGCGTTGACCATGTACTCGACCGAGTCGGCGATGATCTCGCGCGAGGGCAGCGAGTAGAGCATGCCGGAGTGGCCCATGGCGATGCCGTCGTCGACGGCGATCGTGTGGAACTCGCGCGCGACGCCGCCCGCCTCCTTGACCGCGCCCGCGACGATCTCGCCGAGGTCCTTGAGGTGCACGTGGCCGGGCACGAACTGCGTGTAGGAGTTGGCGATCGCCACGATCGGCTTGCCGAAGTCGCTGTCGGTCATGCCGGTGGCGCGCCAGAGCGAGCGCGCGCCCGCCGCGTTGCGTCCGTGGGTGGTGGTCCTGGAACGAAGAGGCGGCACGTAAACTCCCAGGTCAAAGCGTGGTGGGGCAAACTGGTTCTACCAATTTACTCCGACGCGGAAGCTTCCGATCGGCCGGGCTTGATGTCGTCGGCGTCCAGGAGCCCGCTCGGATCCGCCACCAGACCTTCGCTGACCAGCGACAGCACCGGCAGGTGCCGGGTCCGCACGGTCGGCAGCGGCACCTTCGTGTCGTCCTTCAGCACCGCCTGCACGCGCGACTTCTTGGTGATCGCCAGGCCCTTCAACGCCGACCACGGGACGTCGCGGTGGCCGAACATCGTGCGGGTCGCCAGGCCTTCGCGGGTCGCGACCGTGCGCGTCCGGATCACGAACACCGCCAGCGCGACGGGGAAGATGTAGAGCCACTGCAAGTACGGGATGTCCCCGAGCGCGACCGGCGTCACGCAGATCGTCAGGAGGGCGATCGCCATGAACGACGTGCGGGGGATGCGGAAGACGGCCTTCCGGCCTTCGTCCTGCTCTTTTTCGGCCACCCGGAAATGGTGCACCGCGCGCACGACCGGCCCGAACCCGGGTCGGGCCGGGTGTGACCCGCGTCCACCATGCGGACACGTCATCCCGCAGAGTTGACACCCGCGCGGCGGGCGGACTAGCGTCAGCGTCGTGACACCGCTGACCGGCCTCGTACTTCCCAAGCGCGTCGACGCTTAGGGAAGACTTTCCGCTGCGTCGACGCGCGAACCCTCGTGCGACCTTACGGTCGGCGAGGGTTTTTTGTTGCCCTAGGGAAGAGATTCCCCGCCCCACCGCACCGATAGAGCTCAAAAAAGACCCGAACGAGTGACACCGAGACCCACGAGGCAGATCCGATGACCAGTGCCACGTCGCGCAGCGACGCGAAACCCGGGCCGACGCCCGGAACGCCCGGAGCACGTCCGAAGCCGGCGCCACCGGCGGGAACCCCGGTGCGCGTCACCGGTGCGCAGTCCCTCGTGCGCTCGCTCGAGGCGGTCGGCGCCGAGGTGGTCTTCGGCATTCCGGGCGGCACCATCCTGCCCGCCTACGACCCGTTGCTGGACTCCACGAAGGTCCGCCACGTCCTGGTCCGCCACGAGCAGGGCGCGGGGCACGCCGCCACCGGCTACGCGCAGGCCACCGGCAAGGTCGGCGTCTGCATGGCGACGTCGGGCCCGGGCGCGACCAACCTGGTGACGCCGCTGGCCGACGCGAACATGGACTCCGTCCCGGTCGTCGCCATCACCGGGCAGCAGTCGCGCTCGCTGATCGGCACCGACGCGTTCCAGGAAGCCGACATCTGCGGCATCACCATGCCGATCACCAAGCACAACTTCCTCGTCACCGACCCCGCGGACATCCCGCGGACCATCGCCGAGGCGTTCCACCTGGCGTCCACGGGCCGACCCGGCCCGGTCCTGGTGGACATCCCCAAGGACGTGCTCCAGGAGATGACCTCGTTCTCCTGGCCGACCGAGCTGCGCCTCCCGGGTTACCGCCCGACGCTGCGCCCGCACGGCAAGCAGGTCCGCGAAGCCGCGAAGCTCATCTCGAAGGCGCGCCGCCCGGTGCTGTACGTCGGCGGCGGTGTCATCAAGGCCGAAGCGCACGAGCAGCTGAAGCAGCTCGCCGAGCTGACGAACATCCCGGTCGTCACCACGCTGATGGCACGCGGCGCGTTCCCCGACTCGCACCCGCAGCACCTCGGCATGCCGGGCATGCACGGCTCGGTCGCCGCCGTCGCCGCGATGCAGCGCGCCGACCTGCTGATCGCGCTCGGCGCCCGGTTCGACGACCGCGTCACCGGGCAGCTGTCGTCCTTCGCGCCGGACGCCGCGATCGTGCACGCCGACATCGACCCGGCCGAGATCTCCAAGAACCGCAAGGCCGACGTCCCGATCGTGGGCGACTGCAAGGAGATCATCGGCGAGCTGATCGCCGCGGTCACCACGGAGTTCGAGCACGGCGGCAAGCCGGACCTGGCCGCGTGGTGGACGCTGGCCGACGACTGGCGCAAGACCTACCCGGCCGGGTACGAGTGGCCGGACGACGGTTCGCTGTCGCCGCAGTACGTCATCGAGCGGATCGGCGAGCTCGTCGGCCCGGACGCCGTCTACGCCGCCGGCGTCGGCCAGCACCAGATGTGGGCCGCGCAGTTCGTCAAGTACGAGAACCCGCGCACCTGGATCAACTCCGGCGGGCTCGGCACCATGGGCTTCGCCGTGCCGGCCGCGATGGGCGCGCAGTTCGGCGTCCCGGACACCCCGGTGTGGGCGATCGACGGCGACGGCTGCTTCCAGATGACCAACCAGGAACTCGCCACCTGCGCCATCGAGGGGGCGCCGATCAAGGTCGCCGTCATCAACAACGGCAACCTGGGCATGGTCCGGCAGTGGCAGAACCTCTTCTACTCGGAGCGGTACTCCAACACCGACCTCGGCACGCACAAGCACCGCATCCCGGACTTCGTGCTGCTGGCCGAAGCGCTGGGCTGCGCCGGCCTGCGCTGCGAGACCAAGGAAGACGTCGACGCCACCATCCGCCGCGCGATGGAGATCAACGACCGCCCCGTCGTGATCGACTTCGTCGTGGGGAAGGATGCCCAGGTGTGGCCGATGGTCGCCGCGGGCACCGGCAACGACGAGATCATGGCGGTCCGGGGCATCCGGCCGCTGTTCGACGACGACGAGGTTTCGGTCGAGACGACCGAGGCCGCCGCGGAAGCCGCCGGGGAAGGTGAGCGCTGAGATGAGCGTCCACACGCTGAGTGTGCTGGTCGAGAACAAGCCGGGTGTGCTCGCGCGCGTCTCGGGCCTGTTCTCCCGCCGCGGGTTCAACATCGAGTCCCTCGCCGTCGGGCCCACGGAAAACCCCGAGGTGTCCCGCATGACGATCGTGGTCGCCGTGGAAGAGCTACCGCTCGAACAGGTGACGAAGCAGCTCAACAAGCTGGTCAACGTGATCAAGATCGTCGAGCTGGAGCAGTCGACCGCCGTGCAGCGCGAACTGCTGCTGGTGAAGGTGCGCGCCGACAACACCGTGCGCAGCCAGGTCCTCGAGACCGTCCAGCTCTTCCGGGCCAAGGTGGTGGACGTCTCTCCCGAGGCACTCACCGTCGAGGCCACCGGGACGTCCGACAAGATCGGTGCGTTGCTGCGGATGCTGGAGCCGTATGGCATCCGCGAGCTCGTGCAGTCCGGCATGGTCGCGGTGGGTCGCGGCGCCCGTTCGATCACCGCGACATCCCCGCGCTAAAAGAAGTAAGTCAGGAAAGGAAGCAGTAACCCCCATGGCAGTGGAAATCTTCTACGACGACGACGCCGACCTCTCGATCATCCAGGGGCGCAAGGTCGCTGTCATCGGCTACGGCAGCCAGGGCCACGCCCACTCGCTGAGCCTGCGCGACTCCGGCGTCGACGTCCGCATCGGCCTGCCCGAGGGGTCCAAGTCGCGGGCGAAGGCCGAGGAGCAGGGCCTGCGCGTGCTCACCCCGGCCGAGGCGTCGGCCGAAGCCGACCTGATCATGATCCTGGCGCCGGACACGAAGCAGCGCTTCATCTACGAGCAGGACATCGCGCCGAACCTCAAGGACGGCGACGCGATCTTCTTCGGGCACGGCTTCAACATCCGCTACGACCTGATCAAGCCGCCGGCCAACGTCGACGTCGCCATGGTCGCCCCGAAGGGCCCGGGCCACCTGGTCCGCCGCCAGTTCGTCGACGGCAAGGGCGTCCCGGCGCTCATCGCGGTCGAGCAGGACGCGTCCGGCAACGCCCAGGCGCTCGCGCTCTCCTACGCGGCCGCCATCGGTGGCGCCCGCGCCGGCGTCATCAAGACGACGTTCACCGAGGAGACCGAGACCGACCTCTTCGGCGAGCAGGCCGTGCTCTGCGGTGGCGCGTCCGCGCTGGTGCAGACCGGTTTCGAGGTGCTCACCGAGGCCGGCTACGCCCCGGAGATCGCCTACTTCGAGGTGCTGCACGAGCTGAAGCTGATCGTCGACCTCATGTACGAGGGCGGCATCGCGCGCCAGCGCTACTCGATCTCCGACACCGCCGAGTACGGCGACCTGACCCGCGGCCCGCGCGTCATCTCGCCGGCGGTCAAGGAAGAGATGAAGAAGATCCTCGGCGAGATCCAGGACGGCACGTTCGCCCGCGAGTGGGTCGCCGAGGACGAGGCCGGCCGGCCGAACTTCACCAAGCTCGAGGAGCAGGGCAACCAGCACCCGATCGAGGCGACCGGCAAGAAGCTGCGCGACCTGATGTCGTGGGTGGACCGGCCGATCACCGAGACCGCCTGAGTCTTTTCTCCCTGACGCCGAAGGGGACGCCCGCCTGCGGGCGTCCCCTTCGGTGCGTTCGGTGGTCGTTTCGCTACGCTGGCGACATGAGTGAGCAGCCGGTCGACGACAAGGCGCACATCCGGCACCACCTCGACTTCACGAAGGCGGAGTGGATCCGGGCGGAGCCCGAGGGCGTCACCCTCGACGACTGCGTCGAGTACGCCTTCATCGAGCACACCGACGGCGTCACCTACACCGCCATGCGGCAGTCGGCGAAGCCGGACGGCGTCATCCTCGTCTTCACGCCGTCGGAGTGGGACGCGTTCGTCAAGGGCGTCCGCGACGGCGAGTTCGACCTGCCCGAGGACCTCGCGGAGGCTTAAAGCTTCGCGGCCAGCTCGGGGATCGCGCCGAGGTCGCCGGCGATGCCGAGGTGGTCGCCGTAGTCGCGGGACTCGACGACCAAGCCGTCGCGAATGCGCATGGCGAAGATGTTGGCGATCCGCACCGGGCGCCCGGCGTACTCGCCCTGGTAGGCGAACTCGGCGATCAGCACCTCGGGATCGGTGCCCTCGTAGGTGACCAGGTCGGTCGCCTCGAGGTCGACGCTCATCCCCTCGGCCTGCTTGAAGTGCGCCCGCAGTTCCTCGCGCGTGCGCACCACGGCCGAGCCCGGCTGGAACGGGTGCGTGACGTGCGTTTCCCCGGCGTACAGCTCCGCCAGCTCTTCGCCGCGCTTGTCCGAGACGCCGTAGACGAGCCGCTCGAAGACTTCGCGGCGGCTCGCCGGGTCGCTCGACGTCCGTGGTCCGATCGGCGACAACTCGCGCGGCGGTGCCTGTTCGTAGGCCTGCACGAGCTGGTCGACGCCGTCGCGGATCGCCGCGAGGCGCAGGTAGTCGTGGTAGTCGCGGGAGTGGACGATCAGGCCGTCGCGCACGCGCAGCACCTGGATGTTGGCCGTCGGTGTGGTCTTGCCGGTTTCGAGCGACTCGGCGTCGTAGTCGTATTCGGCGACGATCACCTCGGGGTCGGTCGTCTCGTGGACGACGACGTTCTTGCGCGTGAGCCGCAGCGTCGTGGCCAGGGCGCCGGTGAAGCGCTCGTGGACGGCGGCGCGGCCGGTGAGGCGCGTCGGCCGCGGCACGGCTTGGGGGTGTTCGACGACCGTGTCTTCGGCGTAAAGCGCGGACAGGTCGGCGAAGCGCCCTTCGCTGATGCCGTCGGACAACGCAGCGAAGACGTCGCGAGGTGTGGTCATGAATCCTCCCAGTGGGCAAAACGGAGTCCGTAGTCCGCCTAGTACGATACGGACTACAGACTCCGGTTGTCTAGCGAAGGAGGTCCCGGGCGGCCGGCTGTCCGCACACCTCCGCCCACGTCTCGGGAGTGCTGTCGAAGAGCGCGTCCCGCGCGCCGGCGTCCGCGCCGTTTTCGACCAGGAAGCGGATGACGTCGAGGTGCCCGGACTGCGCGGCCAGGTGCAGGGCCGTGACGCCCTCGCCGTGTCCCGGCCCGCCGAACGTGCCGCGGTGGTTCACGTCGGCGCCGAGGTCCAGCAGCGTCCGGACGGCGGCGAGCTTGCCCTGCGCCGCCGCCCACGTCAGGGCCGTGCCGCGGTAGACGTCGGCGTTCACGTCGGCACCGCGAGCGACGAGCTTCCGCAGGGCTTCGACGCGGTCGTTGCGCGCGGCCCAGGAGAGAGCTTCGTTCTTGACCTCGGCGGGGTCGTCCGTCGGCTGCCAGGCCGGGAAGCCGCTGTGGGGACGGTAAAAGCCCCGGTGGGCGCCGGGCTCGCCCGAGGTCAGCAGTTCGTCGATGAAGGCGGTGTCGCCGAGCCCGGCCGCGACGCGCAGGTTGCCCGGCGCTCGACTGTGCTCCGCGAGCGTCTCCGTGGCTTCGCGGTGGCCCCAGAAGAGGGCGACGACCAGAGGAGTGCCGCCGTCGCCGCGGGCCGCGACGTCGACCGGCGCGCCGCGGTCCAGCAGCAGGGCGAGCAGGTGCGGCAGGTTGCTGTAGGCGGCTTGGTGCAACGGCGTCCAGCCGTGGACGTTGCCGCGCGCGGGGTCGGCGCCGTGGTCGAGCAGGAGCCGGCTGAGCCGCTCGTCGCACGTCGCGCCGGCCATGCCGAGCAGGTCGTTGCCGTTGGTGCCGCGCGCGGAGACGAGACCGGGGAACTCCGCCAGGAGCGTACCGAGCCCGTCGAGGTCCCGCGCTTCGACGGCGCGGTATGCGCGGGCGAACGGCTCACCACTGTCCGCAAGAGACTTGACGTGGGCGCGAAGTGCTTTCCAGGAAACGAATCCGTGCTCCCGGGCGACGACCGCGCGGGCGCCGTCGCGGGTGAGCGGCTGACTCCAGCGGTCGAACGGCTCGCGCGCGCCGGGTGTCTCGTCTTCGGCCGAGGCGAGCAGGCCGAGCGCGCGCTCGGCGTAGTACTCGACGTCCTGGTGGTACGGGTGCTGCAGGGTTTCGCCGTGTTCGGTGACGCGCCGGACGTACGCCCGGAGTTTCGGCCAGCTCGGGAAACCGTGGTCGCGGGCGATCCGGAACTGCGCTTCGGCGAGCTGGACGCCTTCGGCACGCGAGCGTTCCTTCGCGCGCTTGCGGAGTTGTTCGAGGTTGAGTCCACCGGGCACGGTCGTGCCTCCTTTCCTCATCGCCCGTGGTCCGCCGGCACCGGGCAGGAAAGAAGGTGCGTAGCTGGTGGTGCGGTGCTGCGGGGGTGGGCTCGGCCCTTTCCGCGGACGGGACGCGGCCCCGGCCGCGCCCCGCCAGCGTACCCCCGTCAGGGCAGGAGATCGGCCAGCCTGCGGTAGGACTTCGCCGTGCGCGCCAGGATCTGGACGCAGACGTGGTCGGCGCCCGCGTCGAGGTGAGCCTGGATCCGGTCGGCCGCCGCCTGTTCCCCGGTCGCGACGATGGCGTCGACCAGGCGGTCGCTGCCGCCGTCGGCCAGGTCGTCGTCGGTGAAGCCGAGCCGGCGCAGGTTCGCCTGGTGGTGCGGGGCCTGCCGGACGTAGAGGTCCACGTGCTCCCGCGCGGTTTCGGGTGCCGCGTCGAGCACCACCGCCTGCTCGACGGCGAGGTACTTGCCCGGCCCGAGCCGTTCGCGCGCCATCGCCGTGTGCTCCGGCGGGACGAAGTACGGGTGGGCGCCGTCGGCGCGTTCGGCCGCCAGGTCCAGCAGGTTCGGGCCCAGCGCCGCGAGCACCCGGCGCGGGCGGGGCGACGGCTGGGGCAGGCCCGGCAGGTCGGCCGCGGCCATCCCGTCGAGGTAGTCGCGCAACGCCGTCAGCGGCCGCGCGCCCGGCCGGTGCCCGCCGAGGCCCGCGATGAACCGGCCCGGGTAGGCCTCGCCCAGCGCGCGGACGGCGCTTTCCGCCGCGAGCGGGGAGCGCTGGTCGAACCGCGCGACCCCGGTGGCGACGGTCAGCTTCGCCGTCGCCGCGAGCAGCAGTGCGGCCTGGGTGAACGCTTCCCGGCCGGCGTACTCGCCGAACCAGATCGCGTCGAAGCCGAGTTCTTCCACCTCGGCGGCCGTTTCCCGCAGTTCGGTGATCGGGGCGCCGTCGAAGAACCGCCAGATTCCCACGCTCATCGGAGCACCTCCGGGGCCAGGTCGAGCAGGGCGTCCACAGTGGACTCGAACGTGGCCGCGGACGGCACGCGATCGGTTCGTCGAGGAAATCGTCCGGCGGGGCCATGCCTCGACGATCGCCGAGCGCCTGGACGATCTGCTCGATGCGAGCGCTGACGACGTGCCGCCGACCACGACCGTGACACTCGGAGCCGGATGCTCTCTGGGGTGTCCTCGCGGATGCCGGGCAGCCCGATCCGCTGTGGGACCAGCAGCTAGTCCGGCTCAGGGATTTCACCCGCGTACGGCGGGTGCGAGATGGGCCGAGCGTGCGGGTGGACGGCGTCGGCATGGTCGCGCGACTGCGGCCGCGGCCTGGCGGTGGCCGGCGCACGCGGAAACGTGACTGGCGAATCGGTTTCGGTCGCCGCACTGTCCACTTCGGATAGACGGTCGAGCGGCCGGTAGTCCTCGCCGAGCTTCGCCGCCTGGATCGCGTGCCCGATGCCGGTGCCGAGCACGACGTCCGGCACCGTCGCCAGGAGGTCGCCGAAGTGGGCGAACACTTCGCGGGTGCCGGGGCCTTCGCCGCTCCACACCGAGCCGTAGCCGGCTTCGGCGAGCCGCCGGGTGGCCGCGCGCTCGACGTCCGGGGGTGGGGCCAGGGGCGCGCTCGGCAGCCAGGCGCCGAGCGCGCCGAGCCGGGCTCGCGTGTCTTCGATCAAGGTCATCCTCAGTTCCCTCCAGTAATGTGAGGCCGCCTCCGGTTAATATACGGAGGCAGCCTCCGATTGGCTACCCGGTAGGGTCGGAAGGGCGATGACCGAAGTCAAGCCGATGCGCGCGGACGCCCGCCGCAACTACGAGCGCCTGCTCGCGGAGGCGCAGCGTGCCTTCGCCGAGCACGGCGTCGACGCGTCGCTGGAAGACATCGCGCGCCGTGCGGGGGTCGGCATCGGCACGCTCTACCGGCACTTCCCGACGCGGGAGGCTTTGCTCGAAACGCTGCTGCGGGCCCGGTTCGACGGTCAGGCCGAGCGGGCGCGCGAACTGCTGACCCACCCGGAACCGCTGAACGCGCTGCAGACCTGGCTGGCCGGGCTCGGCGACGCCACCGGCACGTTCCGCGGCCTGGTCGAACTCACCGCCGACGCGCTCAGCGACGAAACGTCCCGGTTGTACGAATCGTGCCATGCGATGCGCGAGGCCGGTTCCCATCTGGTGGAACGCGCGAAGCGTGCCGGCGAACTGCGCCCCGACGTCACCACGCACGAGCTCCTTCTCTTGCTGCACGCGGCATCCTGGGCGGGTGGGCACCTGCCCGGCCCGGGGGGCATGCAACGCCTCCTGGCTCTTGTTTTCGAGGGATTACGGGTGAGTTAACACCGGGAGAAGCCAGCGGGCCGCCCTGCGGGTTAAACTCCGCCTCGACCGGGGCACAACGGCGTGCTGAGACCCTTTGTCGACACAGAGCGTCCTGGAATTTGACCAGATAGTGGGAGCCGCATCGTGAGCAAGCCCAATAAGCCCGTCGTCCTCATCGCGGAGAAGCTCGCCCCCTCCGTGCTGAGCGTCTTCGGTGACGAGGTGGAGGTCCGGCACGTCGACGGCACGGACCGGTCCGCGCTGCTCGAGGCGGTGAAGAGCGCCGACGCGCTGCTGGTCCGCTCCGCCACCCAGGTCGACGCCGAGGTCCTCGGCGCCACGACCCAGCTGAAGGTCGTCGCCCGCGCCGGCGTCGGCCTCGACAACGTCGAGGTGCCCGCCGCCACCGAGCGCGGGGTCCTGGTCGTCAACGCGCCGACGTCGAACATCGTTTCCGCCGCCGAGCACGCCGTCGCGCTGCTGCTGGCCGTCGCGCGCCGCGTCCCGGCCGCCAGCCAGAGCCTGCGCGGTGGCGAGTGGAAGCGCAGCTCGTTCTCCGGCGTCGAACTGCAGGGCAAGACGATCGGCGTGGTCGGCCTCGGCAAGATCGGCCAGCTGTTCGCCCAGCGCCTCGCCGCGTTCGACACCAAGATCATCGCCTACGACCCCTACGTCTCGGCCGCGCGCGCGGGCCAGCTCGGCATCGAGCTCGTCACCCTCGACGAGCTGCTTTCGCGGGCCGACGCCATTTCCATCCACCTGCCGAAGACGCCGGAGACCAAGGGCCTCATCGACGCCGAGGCGCTGAAGAAGACCAAGCCGGGCGTCATCATCGTGAACGCCGCCCGCGGCGGGCTGATCGTCGAAGAGGACCTGGCCGACGCGCTGCGCTCGGGTCACGTCGGCGGTGCCGGCATCGACGTCTTCGTCACCGAGCCGACCACGTCCAGCCCGCTGTTCGAGCTGGAGAACGTCGTCGTGACGCCGCACCTGGGCGCGTCGACGGCCGAGGCGCAGGACCGCGCGGGCACGGACGTCGCCCGGTCGGTGCTGCTGGCCCTGCGCGGCGACTTCGTGCCGGACGCGGTGAACGTCTCCGGCGGCGGCGCGGTCGGCGAGCACGTCCGCCCGTACCTGCTGCTGACCCAGAAGCTCGGCCAGCTGCTCACCGCCCTGAACCCGAAGGCGCCGACGTCGGTGACCGTGCAGGTCAAGGGCGAGCTGACCAGCGAGGACACCGGCGTGCTGCAGCTGGCGGCGCTGCGCGGGGTGTTCACCGGCGTGGTCGAGGACCAGGTCACGTTCGTCAACGCGCCGCAGCTGGCGGAGAAGCTGGGCGTGCAGGTCGAGCTGGAGACCGAGTCGGAGAGCCCCAAGTTCCGCAGCCTGGTCACGGTGCGCGCGGTGCACGCGGACGGCCAGGTGCTGACGGTGTCCGGTTCGGTCACCGGCAAGGACGAGACCGAGAAGCTGGTCGAGGTCAACGGCCGCGGGTTCGACCTGCGTGCCGAGGGCACGGTCCTGCTGGTCGAGTACGGCGACCGGCCGGGCGTCATGGGCCGCGTCGGCACGCTGCTCGGCGAGGCGGGCATCAACATCGAGGCCGCGCAGATCAGCCAGACGACCGACGGGTCGGACGCGGTGATGCTGCTGCGCGTCGACCGCCACATCGACGCGCACCTGCTGGAGCCGATCGGCGCCTCGGTCGGGGCGCACACGATCCGTGCGGTCGACTTCAACTGACGTAACACTTTCGAAGGCCCCCTGTCACTCGGCAGGGGGCCTTCTTGTGCAATCACATTCACGTAACGGAGTCCTTTGCCTACGTAAGTAGGTGTTTTGGGGCATTAAGTTCTCCCCGCGAGGTTGAACCACGCGCCGTCGAGGGCACGGCGCTGTGCCGCGCTTCACCGTCGGGGGTGCCAGGAGCGGCAGGCAGGTTCGGGTCCAGACCTCGGGTAAGGGGCCGACTGATGAGCAGATCCCGCCTACCCGCGCGCGCGACCACGGCGGCCTTCGCCGTGGTGCTCGCCGCCGCGCTGGGAGCGCCGGTCGCGAGCGCGGCTGATGCCCCGCTCGCCGATCCAGTGGCGCCGGCGAAGATCGACGACGCCAAGCTGCAGGGCAAGGTTTCGCCCCGGCTCGGTGCCGCGCAGGGCCGCGTCACCGCGTTCGTCGAGCTGGCGAAGAAGCCCGCCGTCGACGCGTTCACGTCCGCGCAGCCGCAGGGCAAGGAGGCCGCCAAGCGCGCCGCCCGGGTCGCGAAGGACGACACCGCGGCCGCGGTGAACTCGGTGCTGGGCCAGCTGCGTTCGGCCGACGCCAAGCCGCAGGTCGTCACCCAGACCGCCAACGCCGTCCCCGGCGTGGTCGTCACGGCCGACGCCGCGAAGCTGCGCGAAGTCGCGAAGCGCGCGGACGTCGTTTCGGTGCGCACGGTCGTGCCGAAGACCCGCACCAACGCCAGCGCCGAGCAGCTGACCAACACGCTCGCCGCGTGGCAGCAGACCGGCAAGTTCGGCGACGGCGTCCGCGTCGGCGTCATCGACGACGGCATCGACTACACCCACGCCGACTTCGGCGGCCCCGGCACGCAGGCCGCCTACAAGAGCGTCGACAGCACCAAGCCGACCCCCCTCTTCCCGAGCGCCAAGGTCGTCGGCGGCACCGACCTCGTCGGTGACGACTACGACGCCGCGACGGCCGGCAAGACCACCCCGAAGCCGGACCCGAACCCGCTGGCCTGCGGTGAGCACGGCACGCACGTCGCCGGCACCATCGGCGGCTTCGGCGTCACCGCGGACGGCAAGACCTTCAAGGGCGACTACAAGAAGCTGGACGCCAAGAAGGTCGACGCGATGCAGATCGGCCCGGGCACGGCGCCGAAGTCGCTCCTCTACGCCATCAAGGTGTTCGGCTGCGCCGGTTCGACGAACGTCACCTCGCAGGCGCTGGACTGGGCGCTCGACCCGGACGGCGACGGCGACTTCACCGACCACCTCGACATCGTCAACCTCTCGCTCGGCTCCGACTTCGGCGCGCCGGACGACCCGGACTCGCTGTTCGTGCGCAAGCTCGCCGCGAACAACGTGCTGCCGGTGATCTCAGCGGGCAACGGCGGCGACATCAACGACATCGCCGGTTCTCCGGGCAACACCCCCGAGGCGCTCACCGTCGCCAGCACGCGCGACGCGGGCATCCTGCGCGACGCCGCCGAGGTCAAGGCGCCCACGACGGCCGCGGGCCAGAAGACCGGGCAGTACAGCCAGAACTACACCGGCTACGACACGCTGAACCTGACCGCGCCGGTCGTCACGCTGTCGGCGTCGAACAGCGCGGGCTGCGCGCCGTACTCCGCCGAGGACAAGGCGAAGGCCGCCGGCAAGTTCGTCTGGCTGGAGTGGGACGACAACGACTCGACCCGCGCCTGCGGTTCGGCGGCCCGCGCCAACAACGCGCAGGCGGCCGGGGCCAAGGGTGCGCTGCTTTCGTCCACTTTGGAGCACTTCAGCGCGGGCATCGCGGGCAACGCGGCGATCCCGATGTTCCAGTTCACCGGTTCGGCGACCAAGACGCTGCGCGCGGCGCTGACCGCGGGCACGCTGCAGGTCCGGCTCTACGGCACCGGGCGCGCGTCGATCCAGACCTACGACAAGACGATCGTGGACACCCCGAGCTCGTTCACCTCGCGCGGCACCCGCGGCCCGGCGCTCAAGCCGGACGTCGCCGCGCCGGGTGACACGATCACCTCGGCGTTCCGCGGCAGCGGCAACGGCCGGACGGTCCTGAGCGGCACCTCGATGGCGGCTCCGCACACCGCGGGCATCACGGCGCTGGTCCGCCAGTCCCACCCGGACTGGTCGGTCGAGGAGGTCAAGGCGTCGGTCATCGACACCGCCGGCCACGACGTCTCCGACGGCGCGGGCCACACCTACGCGCCGCAGCGCGTCGGCAGCGGCCGGATCGACGCCAAGGCGGCGCTGGACAACCAGGTGCTCGCCTACGTCGTCGACGACCCGGGCGCGGTGAGCGTCAGCTTCGGCACGGTCGAGGCGTCCGGGCCGGTGACGCTGTCGAAGACGATCAAGCTCGTCAACAAGGGCGTCACGGCGGCCGAGTATTCGGTGGCCTACCAGGCGGTCAACGCGCTGCCCGGCGTCGAGTACACAGTGGACAAGCCGACGGTGAAGCTGACCCCGCGCGGCACCGCCAAGGTCAAGGTGACGCTGAAGATCACCGACCCCAAGGCGCTGCGCAAGGTCATGGACCCGACCATGCAGGCCACCCAGGCCGGCCTGGCGCGGCAGTTCGTCGCGGACGCGTCCGGCCGGGTCGCCTTCACGCCGGTGAGCGGGGCGAAGGTGCCGCTGCGCGTGTCGGTCTACTCGGCGCCGAAGCCGGTGTCGACGATTTCGACGCCGCAGTCGGTGAAGTTCGCGCCGGACGCCACGCAGGCCGTGCTGAACCTGAGCGGCAAGGGCGTCGACCAGGGCAGTGGCGCGCAGCGGTACCGCTCGCTGATCAGCGTGCTCGAGCTGCAGGCGGAGTCCCCGCAGCTGCCCGAGTGCGACGCGGACGTGGTCACCGACTGCACGGTGAACAAGACGGCCAAGGGCGGCGACCTCCGCTACATCGGTGCGGCGTCCACCGCGCCGCTGGCGAAGGAGCAGGGTGAGCCGGAGAACGCGGTCCTCGCGTTCGGCCTGTCCACCTGGGGCGACTGGGCGAACATCGGCAGCAACACCTCGCCGTTCGTCGACATCGACACCACCGGGGACGGGACGCCGGACTTCGAGACCTACGTGACCAAGGCGACGTCCACGGACGTGCTGCTGGCCGTCACGGTCGCGCTGACCCCGGGCTTCCCGCAGGTGGACGTCCAGGCCGTCAACGGGCAGCTCGGCGACGTGGACACCAACGTGTTCGACACGAACGTGATCACGCTGCCGGTTTCGCTGGCCGCGCTGGGCATCGACGCGAGCGCCGACAGCCACCGCATCGCCTACACGGTGGGCGTGAGCGGTTTCTACGTCGCGCCGGGCACGACGAACGGGCTGATCGACTACGTCGGCACGCCGCTTTCGTTCGACGCGCTCGCGCCGGGCTACTCGGTGCAGGGTGGCGGCGACGCCGCGCTGGGCTACGTCGCGAAGCCGGGCACGGCGCTGGTCGTCAACCGGAACGCGGCCTCGGCCGCGGCCGACAACGCACTCGGGCTGCTCGCCATCGAGCACCACAACGCCGCGGGCAACCGGGCGAACGTGGTCAAGGTGGATTCCGCCCAGGGCGCCCGGCCGGGGAACGACCGTCAGCCGATCGGGGCCGGTCGTCGCTAGGTCGTGACAAGATCGATCCATGCAGCATCAGGGGCGTCTCCGGTGGGTATCCACCGGGGGCGCCCCTGCTCGTATTCACCCGATTGGGTGTCTCACCCTGCGGGAGGATGCGGCATAAGGGTGGTGCGGCTACGGCCGTTTGTCTACGGCCGGTAACCTTCCGGCTGCTGGCGTTTTGTTGCGGTGGGCCATCGGTGCATCCGGTGGCCTCGTCGACGGAGGTGTGTGGATGCGGCTCGCGGTGATCCCAGGAGACGGGATCGGGCCCGAGGTGGTCTCCGAGGCGCTGAAGGTGCTCGGCGAGGTAGTACCGACGGCGGAGATCACGAACTACGACCTCGGCGCCGCGCGGTGGCACGCGACCGGTGAGTTGCTCCCGGAGTCGGTGCTCGGCGAACTCCGCCAGCACGACGCGATCCTGCTGGGCGCGGTGGGCGACCCGTCGGTGCCGAGCGGCATCCTCGAGCGCGGCCTGCTGCTGCGCCTGCGGTTCGAGATGGACCACCACGTCAACCTGCGCCCGGCGCGGCTGTACCCGGGTGTCCGGGGCCCGCTGGCCGACGCCGGCGACGTCGACATGGTCGTGGTGCGCGAAGGGACCGAAGGCCCGTACGCGGGTACTGGTGGCCTGCTGCGCAAGGACACGGAGCACGAGATCGCGACGGAGGTCAGCGTCAACACGGCGTTCGGCATCCGCCGCGTGGTCGCGGACGCGTTCAACCGCGCCGAGGGCCGGCCCCGCAAGCACCTGACGCTGGTGCACAAGACCAACGTGCTCGAGTACGCGGGTTCGCTGTGGTCTCGGATCGTCGAAGAGGTCTCGCTGGAGCACCCGGAGGTGACGGTCGCCTACTCGCACGTGGACGCGGCGACGATCCACCTGGTGACCGACCCGTCCCGGTTCGACGTGATCGTGACGGACAACCTGTTCGGCGACATCATCACGGACCTGGCGGCCGCGGTGACCGGTGGGATCGGGTTGGCGGCGAGCGGGAACCTGGACATCACCCGGCGGAACCCGAGCATGTTCGAGCCGGTGCACGGGTCGGCTCCGGACATCGCCGGGCAGGGGCTGGCTGACCCGACGGCCGCGGTGTTGTCGGTTTCGCTGCTGCTGGACCACTTGGGTCAGAAGGAGTCGGCTCGGCGGATCGAGGCCTCCGTGGCTTTCGATCTGGCTACCCGGGATCAGGCTTCGCCGGGGGCTACGACCGCTATCGGGGATCGGTTGGCGGCTTTGGTCTCGTCCAATGTTCGGACGGCCGGCTGAGGTTTCGCTTTCGGAAGAGCCTCGCACCCCGGTGGTGCGGGGCTTTTTCGTGTGCGCGGTGTTCCCGGATGGTGGGAGCTTGACCCATCTTGTGGACTTCCTCCGAACCCCTGTGGCATGATGCGACCGTGACCAGCTTCGCGATCATTATCATCGAGCGCGCCGGACGATAGCTCCACAAGAGCCCCCGGCGCGCAACCTCTCGCACCCATGCGGGAGGTTTTTTTGTTGCCACGAAACGATTGGGAGAAGACCGTGACCCGCCAGGAGCCCGCCGATACCCCGCTCGGCGATGCCTTCCACCTCTACGACACGACGCTGCGCGACGGTGCTCAGCGCGAGGGCATCTCCTACTCCGTCCAGGACAAGCTCGCCGTCGCGCGGCTGCTGGACGAGCTCGGCGTCGGGTTCATCGAGGGCGGCTGGCCCGGGGCTCTCCCCAAGGACACGGAATTCTTCGCCCGCGCCGCGAAAGGCGAACTGAAACTCGCCCACGCCGCCCTCGTCGCCTTCGGGGCGACGCGCAAGGCCGGCACCACCGCCGAAGCCGATCCGCAGGTCCGGGCCCTGCTCGCCAGCGAAGCCCCCGTCGTCACGCTCGTCGCGAAGTCCGATCTGCGGCACATCGAACGCGCCCTCCGCGTCGACGTCGACGAAGCCTGTGCCATGGTCCGCGACACCGTCGCCTTCCTCGTCAAGGAAGGCCGGCGCGTCTTCCTCGACGCCGAGCACTTCTTCGACGGCTACGCCTTCTCTCCCGAAACTTCCCTCAAGGTCCTCGACGCCGCCGCGCACGCGGGTGCCGACGTCCTCGTCCTGTGCGACACCAACGGTGGCCAGCTCCCGCTGGGCCTCGCCGAAACCGTCCGGACCATCAAGGAGAAAACCGGATTCCGGCTCGGAATCCACTGCCAAGACGACACTTCCTGCGCCGTGGCGAACTCCGTCGCCGCGGTGCAGGCCGGCGTGACGCACGTCCAGTGCACCGCCAACGGTTACGGCGAACGGGCCGGCAACGCCGACCTCTTCGCCGTGACAGGGAACCTCGTGACCAAGCTCGGCATGGACGTCCTCCCGACCGGAGGCGCCGCCGAGCTCACCCGGGTCTCCCATGCCCTTGCCGAAATCGCCAACCTCGCCCCCTACACCCACCAGGCTTACGTAGGGGCGTCGGCCTTCGCCCACAAGGCGGGACTGCACGCGAGCGCGATCAAGGTGGATCCGTTGCTGTACAACCACATCGATCCGTCATCCGTCGGCAACGACATGCGGGTACTGGTCACGGAGATGGCCGGCAGGGCCAGCCTCGAGCTCAAGGGACGTGAGCTCGGGGTCGACCTTGCCGGCCGGCCCGAAGCGCTGACGAGCGCCATCACCAAGGTCAAGCGCCTCGAATCCGAAGGCTGGTCCTTCGAGGCCGCCGACGCCTCCCTAGAACTCCTGCTGCGCCACGAGGCCGACGTGCCCACCGAAGCGCCGTTCGAGCTCGAGTCCTACCGCGTGGTCCTCGACCACCGCGCCGACGCCGAGGTCGTGTCCGAAGCCACGGTCAAGGTGCACGTCGGCGGCCAGCGCGTCATCGCGACCGCCGAGGGCATCGGCCCGGTGCACGCCCTCGACGCTGCCCTCCGGAAGGCGCTGAGCCCGCACCTGTCCTGGTTGGACAGTGTGGAGCTCGCCGACTACAAGGTCCGCATCCTGCAGGGCCACCCGGGCACCGACGCCGTCACGCGCGTGCTGGTCGAGAGCACCGACGGCGAACGCGAGTGGACCACCGTCGGCGTGCACGGCAACATCGTCGAGGCCAGCTGGCTCGCCCTCTGTGACGCACTCGTCCACAAGAGCACCACCGTGGCCCCGGTCACGGCTCAGGCGGACGTAGACTGACGCCGTGCGCCTAGCCCGTATTGCTCATCCCGGTGGAGTCGCGTTCGCTTCGGTCGAAGGGGACGGTGACGACGCCCAGGTCCTGGAAATCGCCGAGCACCCGTTCGGCAACCCCAACTTCACCGGCAAGCGGTGGCCGCTGGCCGACGTCCGGTTGCTCGCGCCGATCCTGCCGTCCAAGGTGATCGCCGTCGGCCGCAACTACGCCAAGCACGCGGCCGAGTTCGGCAACGAGGTGCCCAGCGCCCCGATGCTGTTCCTCAAGCCGTCCACCACGGTCGTCGGCCCCAACGCGCCCATCCGGCGTCCGTCGGGCGTCGGCCGGGTGGACTTCGAGGGCGAGCTGGCCATCGTCATCGGCCAGCCGGTGAAGAACGTGCCCGCCGCGCGCGCCGCGAGCGCGATCCTCGGCTACACGGTCGCCAACGACGTCAGCGCGCGCGACCTGCAGAAGTCCGACGGCCAGTGGGGCCGCGCCAAGGGCTTCGACACGTTCTGCCCGCTCGGCCCGTGGATCGAGACGTCGCTCGACGCCTCCGACCTCGCGCTCAAGGCCGAGGTCGACGGCGAGCTCAAGCAGGACGGCCGCACGTCCGACCTCGTCCACAAGATCCCCGAGCTGGTCGAGTTCGTCTCCGGCGTGATGACGCTGCTGCCCGGCGACGTCATCCTCACCGGTACCCCCGAAGGTGTCGGCCCGATCGAGGGCGGCCAGAGCGTCTCGATCACCATCGAAGGCATCGGCACCCTGACCAACCCGGTCGAGAACGTCTAGTTCTTCAGCGCCGGCTCCATCGGCCGCCGGGCGAACGCCGGAGCGTGCTCCGGCCGCAGCCCGAGGCCGAGGAGCCGGGCCGGGAAGTACGACAGCCGCGGGAAGCGCGCGAACGCCTTGATCATCGGCAGCGGCGGGCCGTTGCGCTTGCCGCTCATCACCCCGCGCACGACGGTCCGGTGCATCAGGCGCTGCAGCCCCTGCACCAGCAACGTCGGCGCGAGCCGCCGCGAGCGCACCCTCGCCAGCTCGGCCGGTGTGGGCCGGCCCCGGCGCAGCGGCTCGGCCAGCAGCGTCGCCGCCGCGACCGCGTCCTGCACCGCCAGGTTGATGCCGACCCCGCCGATCGGCGACATCGCGTGCGCCGCGTCGCCGATGCAGAGCAGCCCGTCGACGTGCCACTCGCGCAGCAGGTTGAGCCGCACGTCGAGGAACTTGACGTCGTCCATCGTCTCGAGTTCGTGCACGCGGTCGTGGAACTCGGGGCAGATCTGCGTGACGTTCTCGCGGAACGCTTCGATGCCTTGCTTGCGCAGGTCTTCGCCCTTCGGCGCGAGGTAGGCGACCTGGTAGAAGTCGGGCCGGGGGAGCGGCACCGCGAACCGGCGGTCCCGCATCTTCGGCAGCAGCATGTTCCCGGCCTCGTCTTCGCCACGGGAGAGCCGGAACCACCAGACGTCGAACGGGCAGTCGTACTCGCGCGGCACCAGGCCGGCTTCGCGACGCGCCAGCGACCAGCGTCCGTCGGCCGCGATCACCAGGTCGGCACGGATTTCGCCGGTCTCGCCGGTCGCCGTGCGGTAGGTGATGCCGGCGACGCGGCCGTGTTCGCGGACCAGGCCGGTGCACTCGGTCTCCATGCGCTGGACGAACGTCGGCTCCTTGCGCGCGCTTTCGGCGAGCAGGTCGAGGAAGTCCCACTGCGGCACCATCGCGATGTACGGGTGGGGGACCTTCAGCCGGGTGAAGTCGGCCAGCTTCATCAGCGTGCCGTCCTCCTCCGGGAAGCCCGCCGCGGTCAGCTCGCTGTGCGGCAGCGCGTGGAACTTTTCGCCGAGGCCCAGCTCGTCGAGCAGCGTGAGCGTCGACGGGTGGACCGTGTCCCCGCGGAAGTCACGCAGGAAATCCGCGTGCTTCTCCAGCACCGTCACCTCGACGCCGGCCCGCGCCAGCAGGAGTCCCGTGACCATCCCGGCGGGCCCGCCACCGATGACGACGCAGCCCGTGCGCTCGGTCATCTCCACCATCTCCCCATCTATTCATCGCTTGTTGAATAAACCGAGGATGCACCCGGCCGGTCCCCGGCGTCAAGCGATGTGGCGACGGATACGCTGATCGGGCTATGAGTGAGACATCGGTGGTTCGCGCGCGCTTCTGTCCTTCGCCGACCGGCACCCCGCACGTCGGGCTGATCCGCACGGCGCTGTTCAACTGGGCCTTCGCCCGGCACAACCAGGGTCAACTGGTGTTCCGGATCGAAGACACCGACGCCGCGCGCGACTCGCAGGAGTCCTACGAGCAGCTGCTCGACGGCCTCCGCTGGCTCGGCATCGACTGGGACGAGGGCCCCGAAGCGGGCGGCGAGTACGGGCCGTACCGCCAGAGCGAGCGGCGCGCGATCTACGCCGACGTCGCCGCGAAGCTCCTCGAAGCGGGGGAGCTGTACGAAGCGTTCTCGACCAACGAGGAGGTCGAGGCGCGGCGCAAGGCGGCCGGCCTGGACCCGAAGCTGGGCTACGACAACTTCGACCGCGACCTCACCGGCGAGCAGATCGCCGCGTTCCGCGCCGAGGGCCGCGCGCCGGTGCTGCGGCTGCGCATGCCGGACACCGACCTCGGCTGGACCGACCTGGTCCGCGGGGACATCAACTTCCCGGCGAACACGATCCCGGACCCGGTGCTCGTGCGCGCCAACGGCGAGCCGCTGTACACGCTGACCAACCCGGTCGACGACGCGCTGATGAAGATCACGCACGTGCTGCGCGGCGAGGACCTGCTGCCCTCGACGCCCCGCCAGCTGGCGCTCTACGCCGCGCTGGAGCGCGTCGGCGTCGCGGAGTTCACGCCGCGGTTCGGCCACCTGCCGTACGTCATGGGCGAGGGCAACAAGAAACTGTCCAAACGCGACCCTTCCTCGAACCTCTTCAACTACCGCGACCGCGGCTTCATCCGCGAGGGCCTGCTCAACTACCTGGCCCTGCTCGGCTGGTCGATCGCCGACGACCGCGACGTCTTCAGCGTCGAGGAGATGATCGCCGCCTTCGACGTCACCAAGGTCAGCGCCAACCCGGCGCGCTTCGACCTCAAGAAGGCCGAAGCGATCAACGGCACGCACGTGCGGGCGCTGCCGGCGGCCGAGTTCGTCACGCGCGTCACGCCGTACCTCGTCACCGCCGGTGTCCTTCCGGAATCGCCGAACGAGCAGCAGCTGGCCCGGTTGGACGCGATCGCGCCGCTGGTGCAGGAGCGCGTCACGGTGCTTTCGGACGCGGCGCCCATGGTGCGTTTCCTGTTCACCGACGAGGACGCTTTCGCGCCGGAAGAAGACGCGGCGGCGAAGAACCTCGGCGAGGCCGCACAGCCGGTGCTCACCGCGGCGGTCGAAGCCCTCGAAGCGCTGCCGTCGTGGGAGACCGAGGCCATCGAGCAGGCGCTCAAAGACGCCCTTGTGGACGGTCTGGGTCTCAAGCCCCGCAAGGCTTTCGCCCCGGTTCGCGTCGCCGTGACCGGACGGACGGTTTCCCCTCCGCTGTACGAATCGATGGAGCTGCTCGGCCGCGACGTCTCACTGGGACGCCTTCGTCGCGCACTGGCCGGATAACCGAAAGAAGACGGTTCGCCAACTGGGAGTAGAGCCGGTGCGCCGGAACAGGGGATCGGCAATCACCTCTTTGGCAGCGTCGCGAACGCTGCGGTTGCCCTAGCCTCACTGGGTGGATTTCGCCCTGGCACCCCGGACCCCGTCGCGAACCGCCCCCGCAGAGGCGGCGCCCGAGCCCTGGGCGCCGCCTCAGCTGCGTTTGGTGTGCCTGGACATCGATGACACGCTGATCGACTGCACGGCCGCGATCCGCCGCAGCCTCCACATCCTGACCGGCCGGGGCGACCTGTGGCCGCTGTGGGACCTGATCACCGAAGAGCACGTCGCGCTCGTCGTCGCCGGCGAAATCGACTACGCGACGATGCACCAGCGGCGCACCGACTGCTTCCTCGCCGAGATCGGCATCCTCGCCGACGCCGAGCAGGTGAGTTCGTTCGAGCGTCGCCGAAGAGAACTGCTCGACCACTCGTGGCAGCTGTTCGACGACGTCCTCGACTGCCTGGAGTGGCTGCGCGCGGCCGGCCTGATGCTGGCCGCCGTGACGAACGCCTCCGGTGTCCACCAGCGCAAGAAGATCGCCGACCTGGGGCTGGCGCCGTTCTTCGACCACGTCGCCATCGCGGGCGAGCTCGGGGTCGCGAAACCCGATCCGGTGATGTTCCACACGGTCTGCCTGGGCCTGGACTGCGCACCGAGCCAGGCGGTCCACGTCGGCGACAAACTGGACACCGACGCGATCGGCGCGCGCGACGCGGGCCTCGGCGCGGTCTGGCTCGACCGCGACTCGATCGGCGAGCGCGCCCCCGAGGGCGTCCACCGCGTCACGGGGCTGGCCGAGCTGCCTGAGCTGCTGGTTTCGGAGTACGCGACGATCGGCGTCCCCGCCCAGCGGGTGAGTGGGACCCCCGCTTTCACGGTGCGGAACGGCGTGCTCTAGTATTTCTCCTCGTGCGGTGCTGAACCGGCCAAGCCGGAGCGGTACCTCACTGGGGTATGGTGTAATTGGCAGCACGACTGGTTCTGGTCCAGTTAGTCTAGGTTCGAGTCCTGGTACCCCAGCTGCGGAGAGTGACCCCCTTGCAGAGCGAGAAATCGCCTCTGGTAAGTTCTCTCCAGCAAGAAAAACAGAAAAGCCCCTGGGAAACCAGGGAAAGATCCTAAGCCCCCGTCGTCTAGCGGCCTAGGACGCCGGCCTCTCACGCCGGTAGCGTGGGTTCGAATCCCATCGGGGGTACAAGCAGCATCCACCGAAGCTGGACTGACGCAGGTCAGTCCAGCTTTTTGGTTTGTGGATGCCATGGCGTCGGAGATCCTTTCCGCGGCTTGCGCCGTCTTGGGCAGCTGATCACCAGGTAGTTTAACCGTGATCGTCACCTCATCCCCGCGCCCGTGGACCTGAACGCCGAGTCGGGTGACCTCGAACAACTCGTACAGCAGCTCTCGCGGTGCCTTTGCCAGGTTCAGTGCGAGGTAGGGAAGAGCTTCCAGCCGACTGAGGTCTGTCGCAGTCTGCTCAGCGGGCAGGTCGGCAGCATCCAGTTGTTCGATGATGGCCAGCGAAGCGGTTTTCCGGCTTTCGAGGTCGTTGTAACTCTGGCGCAGCCCGCGGGTGAACGGATCGTCGGGATCGCCTTCGCACGCCTGCTTCAGGACGGAGTCCTGCTGGCGCGCGAGCGTGGCCAGGAGCTTCTGCTGGCGGGTTCGCTCGGCCGCACGTTCCCGCGCCGCGGTTCCATCGACGCCGCCCAGCTCGGTTTCCAGAATCGCTCGCCGCTCCGGTCCGAAGAGCCGGTCGGCGTAGAACCGGCAGACGGCTTCGAGGAGTTCGTCCTCGCGCACTCGCACCGAAGCCGGCAGTCCTGGGTGGAGGTGCGGTGTGGCCAAGTTGTTCTTCCGCGGCCAACAGAGGTAATAGGCCGCGCCCCTCGGTTTGGTGTCGCCCGTCATGCGTCGCCCGCAGCTGTGGACCACGCGCCCGCGGAGGAGGTACTTCCGTTTGGTGAGCGGATGGCGGTTGTACGTGTCGCTGTCGCGTGAACCGCGCTTGGTGCCACGGTTACCGTTGATCGCGTCGAACATCCACTTCTCGATCAACGGCTCGTGGACGGGCTTCGGCGACCACACCCACTTGTACGGTTCGTTGACCCGGCCACGTTTCGAGGTCGTCGCGCGCCGGTTGAAGACCTGGTAGCCGGTGTACTTCGGATTGCCGAGGATGTGGTAGACGGCGCTCCGCGTCCAAGCGCCCCGGGTACGCGCCTTGCACGGCGCTTCAGGCGGCGGGTACTTGTCAGGATCGGCGTTGAGCCGGTCGGCGATCGCCGTGCATCCGAGGCCGTCGTAGTGCCTCCAGAGAGCCATCTGCGTGACCGCCTGGCCTCGGACGGCGTCGGGTTCGAGCCGGGACTTGGTCTTGCCCTTCTCGGCCTTGACCGGGCTCGGGTGCGGGACGATCTTCGCGGTGTAGCCGTAGGGCGGCTGACCGATGTTCCAGCCGTCGCGGACGTGGGTGCAGAGGCCGCCCCACGACTGTTCGAGGGTGTTGAGGACCTCGTACTCGGCGATCGACTGGTTGATCCTGCGTTGCAGCACGCGCTGCGCCCGGCTGCCCGAGAGCGTTATCGGCTCGTTGGACGCGAACAGCGGGACGTCGGCGTGCTCGAGTTCTCGTTCGACCGAGAGCCCCTCGAAGGCTCGACGAGCCACCCGCGAGATGCTCTCGCAAATCACCACGTCGAAGCGGCGGTCGTGCCGAGACGCCTCGTCGAGCAAGTCGATGATGCCGCCGGCGCGGGGGACCGGGATGTCGAACCGCTCGTAGCCTTGCCCCTGTCCGCGTTCGTCGAGTTCGAGACGGCCGGACTCGACGTCGAAGAAGTGGGTCGTGATGACCCAGGACGCGGGCAACGCGTTCTTGCTGTTCGTCAGTTGCCGGATGATGGACTGGCGCGGGTCCTGCTGGTCTTCGGTCGAGGTGCGAGCGAGGAAGGCGACGCGGACCTCGTCGTTCAGCAGGGCACGCGGCATCCCCAGCGGGGACACGGCGTAGTCGGACAAGCCCGCCGACGGCGGTGCCCAGTCATGTGTGGTCATGCGAGATGATCGTCCTTCTCGGACTCTTCGCAGAGGCGCGCCTGGGCCCAGCCGAGGAGCTCGTGGGTGATGGCCGCGATGCGGATGCGGACCCGCGCGCCTTCTGCGCCGGAGATGCCGTCGACCCGACCGGAATACGTTCGGCCGCAAGGGGTGTCGAGTCGCCAGACGCTGTCGGAACTCGACGCTAGCGTGGGTTCGTAGTCGGCTGCAAGCACTGTGTCCTCCGCGCCGATTGCCAGTGGACAACTGGTTTCGCCGACGGATTGATGCTCCATGAGAACCCCCTACGCGCGCGACCGAGACTTCGACCTCCGTGCGGAAGACATGGTCGCGGCGTGCTCGCGCGATGCTCCGTCCGATCGCGTCGTGGTTTCGAGAGTTCGTCGAGACCTGCTCCACCGCGGTCTCGGGGCGCGCTCATCGGAGGTCGGCCGCTCAGGAACGACCACTCGTCCGAGTGAATGCCGGCTTGCTCCTGGGTTGGGGCAAGGATTCGGCCGAGCAAGGGGGTGAGGGGTGGTTCCGACGCTGGCCCGGATCTTGCCATCCGAGCCGAGGAGTCGGTGTCATGTCCGCTTCGAGCAGCCGATCCACCGCGAACAGTCCGCTGACGATGCTGCAGAACCAGTTCGCGCAGCCGCGCACCGTCGCCAAGTTCGACCAGGCGCTGCGTACGTGGTCGACGGAGGAGTCGGCGTTGTCGGGGATCTCCGAGCACAGCGACCTGGTCGCGGTTCTGTCCACCCGGGAATACGGCCGGCACGACGAGGTGCTTCACGCGCTTCTCGTGCGAGCGGCATCGGACAGCGATTTCGGCGTGGTCGCCACCGAGATCGTGGTGAACGCGATGCTGCCCGCTGTCCCGGGCATCGTCGCGCGGGTGGTCCGGGCCGCGCGTGCAGCGGCCGGGGGAGTCGGGGCCCGGCGCGGCGTGACCGGTGGGGGCGTCTCGGCGTCGGAGGACAGCCGAGACATCCAGGCTTCGGTGATCGGGCACCTCTGGGAACAGTCTCGCTGCTACCCGCTGCGCCGACGGCAGCACGTCGCGGCGAACCTGATGCGCGAGACCCAGCGAGCGGCCCAGCGAGACTTCGGCATCGACCACGGCCAAGCCGCCGCGGACGTCGTCAGCATGGACGACGACGAAGAACACCGACCGCTGGCCGCGGCACCTGTCGAGCCGGACGCCTCGGAGGAGCTGCTCGAGCTGCTGTCGTGGGCGGTCGAGAAGGAGCGGCTCGACGAGCACTCCGCCACGATCCTGACCACGCGGTACTTCCGCGGCCCGGTCGGCCGCGACGGGGTGGCTACGGATCGGCAGGTCGGGGCGCTGATCGGCCTGAGCCAGCCGACGATCACCCGGCATCGTCAGCGGGCGGTGGAGCAGCTGGTCGAGGCCGCCTCGGAGTTCCCAGGTCGCGACCTGCCCTGGGCCGGCTGAATCACCACGAGGCGGCGCTCCGCCTGCCTCCACAGCAGGTCCGCCGACGAATTGGAGCGTCTGATGCCCGGAACCGGTCGAAACCCCCTGGCCAGACTGCTGCCGGACGCGGACGTCGAAACGGCGGTGCGAGGAGCCACCCGCCGCGGCAGCCGGCTGCTGGCTTGGCTCGCCGTACTCGCCAGCCCCCTGCTGACGGTCGGCGGTCTCGCTGTCTTCCAGCCAGCGGGCGCGCCGCCGACGCGGGACGGCGGCGCGCCCGCGCCCTCGGCGATGCCGGCGGGCTGGGCCGAGATGTACGTACGGGCCTGGCTCTCGGCGACCCGAGACGACTCCGCAGGTCTCGAAGTGTTCTACCCGGCTGCGACGAAGTCGCAGCGCGCTCCGGGAACCCAGGTGCCGGTCGACACCGCGACGGTCTCGGCGGTCTCGCCGGTCGGCGGACAGTGGTCCGTGGTCGTCGTCGCCGACGTGTTGCAGTTGCAGCCGGACGGCAAGCGCAGGGCGACGACGATGTGCGCCCAGGTCACGATGGTGGGTGCGGAAGACGCGTACGTCGCCGCTGCGCTGCCTTCACCCGTTGCTTGCCCGGGCACCGGGCCGGCTGTGGCGCTCGGGTACAACGAGGTGGCCGACCCCGGAGGACCGATCAGTCAGTCTGTCGCCGGATTTTTGGGCGCGTACCTCACGGGGCAAGGCCAGCTCGACCGGTTGATCAGTCCCGGGGCAAGGCTTGCCCCGCCGCACCCCGCTCCTTTCACGGACGTCCGGGTCGTCGAGCTGAGGACGCGCGAAAGGTTCGAACCGGGCCAAGCCGCTCGCCCACCCGACGGGACCGCTGTGAGCGTCTTCGCGCACGCCTTGGCGTTCGACGTCATCGCGCAGAGCACGCCAGTCGACTACGCGCTGACCCTCCTCGCGCGGGCCGGTCGCTGGGAGGTCAAGGAAATCGACCCGGGTCCTCAGCTGGCTGGTCGGTGATCACCAGACCCGGATGAGCCAGCGCGAGGCGGACACCTCGATCCCGAACTCCGCGTCTTCTTGCTGCCGGCGGTCGAGGACGAAAGCCTGGAGCGTCAGCTTGCCCTCGGTGGGCAAGCTGACGGTGAGGTCTCGCGGAGATGGTGTCGTCGACACCAGATACAGCTGAACGTCGACCGCCGTGATCGTTGTCTCCAACGAGTCGAAGAACTCGTCCGGGCTGGTCCGCGGACGGTCGAGCCAGACTTCCACGCTGACGTCGAGCTTGTGAATGCCCGCGCCGAGCCGGAACAGCACGGCGTTGTCGCCGATGACGGCGTGGGCCGGATTCGCGTCGGATTGGCAAGCCAGCTCCACAGCGGCCCCCAGCACGTCGCCGGTGCCGATGAGGAACTGGTTGAACTCGGGGCAGAGTTCAGTGCGGGCGACCGCGATCGGAGCGTCAGCACTCACAGTCGCCGAGCCTAACCTGCATCGCGCGGATCTGGCACTCGCGTGTCTCCCGACGAACAGCGCATCGGCCCGGCATTGCCGCGAGGCGAGCCGTCCGACCGAGGGAGTCTCAATGATCGTGCTCGCCGCGGATGTGAAGTCCTGGATCGACACCAACCTCGCCTGGGGTGACCAGTCCGTACGTCGGCTGATCCTGTTGGCTGCCATTGTCGGCGGCATCGGGCTGCTGATCGGTACGCGCGGGAACTTCACCCGGGCGATCAAGTACGGGGTGATCGCCGCGATCTTCCTCGGCATCCTGCTCAACCTCGACGGCGTCGCGGGCATGTTCGGCGCCTGGTTCACGCATTGACCGCGCCGAAGGGCCGCGGGGACATCCTGGTCGGCCGCTCCTACACCCGCTCGCGGCGGTTCCCGCGGATGTTCGGGCGGATGCCCGGTCGCGACGGCGGCTACCTTCCCGGCGGTCCGTACACGGTGACTCAAGGGGCGTTGTTCCTGGTCCTGCTCGTCGTGGTGTGGAAGCTGCCGCTGCTGGACTGGCTCGGTCCGGCTCGCTGGGGGCTGCCGCTGTCGGCAGTGTTCGTGCGGCGCGCTCGGATCGAGTCCCGGACGCCGCTCGGCTGGCTCGCGGGGCTCGGTACGCATCTTTGCGCTCCGGCGGCCGGCACGGTCGGCCGTCGCTCGTATCGACCCGCGCGGCCGGAGTGGCACCGCGCCGGGCTGTACGTGCACCTTGTCGATGAAAGCGAAACCAAAACCGCTGGAGCGGCGTCGCCGCTGCAGCTGGTGCTGGCGCGCAACCAGGAGCGGTGATGGATAGTCCGGTGACCGATCTGGCGGGCAATCTGCTGTTCTGCGCCGACGGCTCGACCTGGGCGGTGTGGCGGGTCCTTCCGCACGAGAGCGCGCGCGCCAGCGGTCGGCGGTTGCGGGACCTCTACGACCGCACCGTGACGCTGATGAAGTCGCTGCGCGGCGAGGTGATGATCGCTTCCCTGTGCGAGCAGGTGCCGGCCCACGCGATCGTCCAGCGGTGTGTCGAGGGCATCGACCTCGACGCCAACCCGCAGTGGGCGGAGACCGTCCACAACGCGTGGGATCAGCTCGACACCCTCGACGTCCTCGGCCGCAGCTACTGGCTCGCCAAGCCCCTGTCCGGGCACGGTTGGAAGGAATCCGCTCAGGCGATGCTGCGCGCGACGAGCGCGGCCCTTGGTGAGCAAATCGGCCTCCCAGCGCGACCGGCTTCCGCCGCGGCGGTGGCTGCAGGCCGGGAGCGGTCCCGGGTGGTGGCGCAGGAACTCGGCGGTGTCATCCCGCTGCGGCCGGCTTCGGAGGCGGAGTTGCTGTGGTGGCTCAGCCGCGCTCCGGTCCGCGGTGTGAACGAACCTCAGCTCGACCGTACCTCTTCAGTGCACAACACCGGCGCCGCGGTGCGTCGGGGGAGCGGGCGATCCCGGTTGACGCTCCTCCGCGGCTGCGTCTTCGACGAGGGCGGCCGGACTGATCCGGTCGAAGATCGCCGAGGTTGGGGGCCGTTCGGGCTGCTGAACCGCCGGTTCGTCAAGTGCGTGACACCGCACGACGACGGCGCCATCGCCAGCTACCAGGCATACCTCGTGCTGGCGGAGATGCCGCGCGTGTTCACCTTCCCCGGTCACGAAATCCTTGCCCGGCTCTCGGACATCGGTTTCGGTGTCGACTACGCGCTGCGGATCACCGCCCGGTCGAACGAGGACGCTCGCGCCACCAACCGGCGCCGCACCCGCGACCTCATGAGCCAGGACGAGGAGCATGCCGGCGACACCGCGGGTGTCCCGGCGGACGTTGTGTCTGCGCAGGAGGAGATCCAGCACAAGAACGCCCGGCTCGGCGCCAGCTCCACTGAGATCGACCTCGAAGTCGGCGTCATCGCCTGCGTTTGGGGCGCCACCGCCCGCGACGCGGACGCTCGCGCCAAGGTGCTCCGGCAGGCGTTCCTCGGCGGCGAATACCGGTGGGAACGACCGCTCGGCGGCCAGCGGCAGCTCTACCAGGCGATGCTCCCGGGTAGCCGGACGCCGATGGTGGTCCGCGAATGCAGCCAGAACCTCCTCTCCACGGACGCGGCCATGCTCCTACCTGTATCGGCGACCGACTTCGGAGATCCCGCCGGCGCCCTGTTCGGCTTGACCGTCGACGGCGGCGCCATCGCGCCTTTCCTGCTCGACCCGACGTACGGGCCGACACACGACTCGTCCGGCGGCATAGCGGTCATCGGCGAGCTCGGCGCCGGTAAGTCGGTCGTGCTGAAGAATGTCGCCGCGGTCGTACGGCTGATGCTCGACGGCCGCGTCATCGTCATCGACCGGACTCGCAGCCGCGAATGGGCGCCCGTCGCCGCCGCGCTGCCGGGGAACGCTCAGATCGTCGACATCATCGACCCCAGCCTCGACGACCGCCCCGGCGCGGCCGAGCTGCGCCATTCGTGCGACCCGCTGCGGGTCTTCCGCACCGCCGGCAAGTCCAGCACCGGCATCGCCGAGACCTTCTTCGCGTCCTGGCTCGACCTGGAGTCCAACTCCGCCGAGCGCGACGCCCTCGGCGCCGGCCTCGACGCCATCAGCGGACACCCGGACGCCTCCAGTAACCGACTTGTCGACATCCTCCGCGAGCACGGCGCCCGAGATCCCGCTGCTCGTGCGTTGGCCGATCGGCTCGACCGGTTGCGGCGCGACCCGATCACCCGCCCGATCTTCGACTCCGACCTTGCTCCGGTTGATCTGTTCGGCGCGGACATGGTGGTGTTCTGCACCAACGAGATCCCGCTACCGAGCGCGCTGGAGATGAGCAACGAGCGGATGGCCGCCCGCATCCCGCCGCGCAAGCTCTTCGGCCGCGCCTTCCACCTGCTCATCGCCGCGATCGCCAAGGAAATCTGTTTCACCCCAGGCCGGTGGGGCGAGTTCATCTGCGACGAGGCCTACAACGTCACCGGCACCCCCGAAGGACAGCAGATCGCTCTGGAGTTCGTTCGCGACGGGCGCAAACACGGCGCCGACGCCGCCTTCGGTTCCCACGCACCGAAAGACCTCGGCGACGAGGTCCTACGTGGACTGATCGCGGTTCGGTTTCTCGGACGCCACCGCGACGACGGCCTCGCCCGCAGCGGCCTGGCATGGCTCGGCGTCGACCCCGCCGACACCCACTACCAGGAGGTTGTCACAAAGGACCTTTCGCCGATGAATCCGGCTGGTGGCGAAGAGGAACGACGAACCCGAGCGGGGGAGTTTCTCGTACGTGACCACAGTGGACGAATCGGCAAGGTGAAAGTGATGACCCAGCCGTACCGGACCTTGCCGGACGCCGTGCTCACCACGCCCACCGTTGCCCGCGGGCACGGCGGCTAGGACCGCGCAGCGCTAGGCGCCCGTCCCGATTCAGCGGATCACAGCTGGGCGACCGGCAGGCCGAGCTCCGCGCACGTGTTCGCGGTGCCCGGGAACACTCCCACGGCGCCTTCGGTGGCGCCGGCGGCCTTGGAGGTGAGGACGCACGCGACGAGCTGCGGGATCCGGTAGGAGGTGGCACCTGGTTGCCGCGGTTGGAAGTCGTAGACGTTCGACTGCCAGCTGTCGACGCAGATCTGCATGATGTCGGCGGTGAGGTCGACGCGACCGTCCCGGCCGCCGACGCCGATCGCGATGTGCTGGTTCGGTGCGGTGCTGCCGATGTCGGCGGTGCGGTAGCAGTAGCCGACCTCCCGCTCGGTCGGAGCGAGCGGAGTGCCCGGGGCGGCGGTGTCGACGGCGCTGTGTCCGCCGGCGGCGAGCATCACGCCAACGGAAATTCCGGCGACGCCGACCACGGCGGCAGCGACGCCGAGCAGTGCCTGACGCCGCCGGCGAGCCCGGCCTCGGGACTCGAGAGCGTCGAGGTCCAGCTGCAGCGGAGGTTCGTCGGCGCCGAGTGCCCGGACCAGCAGGTCCTTCTCGTCGGTGGTCATTGGGTGCTCCCCTCGGCCGGACCGGTCGCCGCGGCGGGTTCGCCGAGCAGTTGCCGGAGTGCGGTGAGACCGCGCGCGGTCTGCGATCGCACGGTGCCTTCGGAGATGCGCAGCACCTTCGCGACTTCAGTGCTCGTGAGGTCGCTGAAGTACCGCAGCACCAGGACCGCACGCTGCCGTGGCGGCACCTGCTGCAGGGCGGTGCGGACGTCGAGTGCGTCCGCGTGCTCCGCGCTCGCAGCCGGTGTGTCCGGTAGTTCGTGACGCAGCTCGGCGCGGCGATACGGGCGGCGGGACTTGTCGATCGCCAGCCGGGCGATGACCCGGCGGGCGTAGGCGTCGACGCCGTCGGTGTCGATGCGTTGCCAGCGGGTGTAGAGGCGTAGCAACGCCGTCTGCACGAGGTCTTCGGCCAGCGCCCAGTCGCCGCACATCAGGAACGCTTCGCGCCGCCAGATGACGGCGCGGTCCTGTGCGACCTGGCTGAACTCCCATCGATCGGCCACGATCACCCCTCTCTCACCGGTACATACGAGACCACACCGGCAGACCGTTGCATGATCGCCCCAACGAATCTCCGGAACGCTGCGCCACGCGCGCTGACCTGCATGAAACCGCCCCACAGGAGCCCTGTCTGAAGCACGACGGTGCGACGGGGAGGGTCGATGAGGCTGGCATTGGCGCTGACGATCGCCATCTTGATCGCGCTGCTGAATCCCGTCGTGGCCACAGCGCAGACCACAACGAACCCGTGCGAGCCGTACCCGACCTGCTTGTGGATCCCCGGAAACCAGCCGGTCCCGCCGACGCCGGACCCAGACGCGCCGCCACTGCCGCTGCAGGACGACCCCGGACACCACGTACACCTCGGCGGGATCTTCAGCATCGACGACGGCTACGGCCGCGACCTCCACAACTACGACCTCTTCGCCAACCTACCCTCGCTGCTGGACAACCCGATGCCGGCAATCTGGCTGTGGCTGGGCAACATCGGCTTCGCCGTCGGCAAGTACGCGGTCGGGTTCTCGGTCTGGTTCACCGAATGGGCCGCCTCCACCCAGGTCTTCGACTGGATTAAAGCCCCGGCCCGCGACCTCGAAAGCATCTGGCAGACCTCCGTCATCGGTGAGCTGAAGCTCCGCGAGATCGCGATGCTCACTGCCACCTGCTACCTCGGGCTGCTGTTCGCCCGCGGCCTGACCACCCGGGCATGGCGGGAGACCGCGTCCACCATCGCGGTCAACGTCCTCGCCATCGCGATCCTCACCCACCCCGTCGACTTCCTCATCGGCGACGACGGGGTGCTGTCGCTGTCCCGCGACCTGGGCGCCGACGTCTCGAGCGTGGTCATGGGCCAAGAGCCCGGCGGTACCGGAAACCCGGCGGCGCCGATCGGCCAGGCGTTCATCGACAACCTGCTCGTCACGCCCTGGGAGACGCTCAACTACGGCACGCCGATCAGCCGCGTCAAAGGCATCGCCGGTGCCTGTCAGTACTCGGTCAAGAAGGTCCTCGACGACGGGCCGTGGTCCAGCAAGGATGACAGCACCAAGGCCCGCGAACTCGACGGCTGCCCCGGCGACTACGGCAAGTACAACGAGGTCGCAGACGGCGACCGCGCCCTCGGCGCCTGGCTCTACGCCATCGCGATGCTCCTATTCGCGATCCTTGTGATCTGCCTCAACACCGTCCAAGTCCTCGCTCCGTACCTGCTGCTGTTCGAAGGGTTGCTGCTGGCGCTCGCGCTGGTGGCCGCGCTGGTGCCCTCGATGCAGCACCAGCTCGCCTACCGGGTCAGCTCCATCGCCGCCACCATCGCCAAGCTTCTGGCCGGTATGGCGTTCCTCGCCGTCATGACCGTGCTGCTGCGCACCCTCATGCTGGCCGACCTCGGCCCGCAGCTCGTTCGGTTCGCCGTCATCGACCTCGTCGTCTTCTCCGGCTTCGTCTTCCGCAAACGGCTCGCCGCGAACCTTCAGCGCGTCCGCGGCCAAGTCAGCTCGCGGCTGCAGCGCCTGGGCCGACCCCGACGCGCTCCGAAGGCGCTGCCGACACCGATCGTCCCGGCCGGCCCGGATCGGGTGGCCAGGACCGTCAAGGCCGGGACGGCAGCGTTCGCGGAGACGGTGGCTCCGGTCGGACGGCTGAAGGAGCGCCTGGTCACCGCGGGCCGCACCGGTGGGAAGGTCGGTGGGACGGCGCTCAAGTACACCGTCGGGGCGCCGGTCTCGTGGCCGCAAGCCGCGCAACGCGCGCAGACGGCGCTCACCGCGAAGGGCGGCGTCGCCAAAGCCGCATTGGCCCGCCACGCTGCCGCCGCGAAGACGTACACGACCGCCTACGCCGGCAACCTCGGCACGGCGGCCGGCGCCATACCGGTGTGGCAGGCGGCGAGCACCGTGCTCACCGCACTTGGTGACCGACCGGACCGGCCGAAGCCGAGCCCCTCGACTTACCGGGAGCCCGAGCTCACCGGGGCGACGCCACTGGCAGCCGGCCGGACGCCGGAGTTCACCGGCACCGATCTCGCCGTTGCAGCACGTGGCCGCGGGTTTCTCCCGAAGCCATCGGCGCAGCCGCCAGAGTCGCCCCTGCCGCCGGCGATGCTGCCGACCCCCGTTCCGTGGGCGCAGCGGTTGCGGGATCGGCTCGGCACCTTCGCGGACCGGCGATGAACCCGCTGCTCGCCCTGCGCGCCGCCGAGATCGCGCGAGAGCAGGTCCGTGAACATCCTGGGCGCTGGGGCTGCCTGGCCGTGGTGCTGCTTTTCGGGCCGCCCGCGATCTGCGTGCTGATCGTCGTCGTTCTGCTCACCACGCTCACCGGAGCCGGCGACACCAGCTCGGCGTCTGCTCCCGGCGACGGTGCGGTGGCCGACATCCCGCCCGACTACCTCGCCCTCTACCGCCAGGCCGCCCAGACCTGCCCCGGGCTCGACTGGTCGATCCTCGCCGCCATCGGCAAGATCGAAACCGACCACGGCCGCTCCACGCTGCCCGGCGTCCACAGCGGGGAGAACAGCGCCAAAGCCGGCGGCCCGATGCAGTTCCTGCAACCGACCTTCGACAGCGTCGTCGCCCGCCACCCGATCCCGCCCGGCGGCGCGCACCCGCCGTCGCGGTACAACCCGCACGACGCGATCTATGCCGCCGCGGCCTACCTCTGCGACTCCGGCGCCCGCGACGGCCGGGACCTGCACGCCGCGATCTTCGCTTATAACCACGCTGAGTGGTACGTCCGGAAGGTGCTCGACCAAGCGCAGCGCTACAGCTGCGGAGCAGTGCGGGCACCGAACAAGTCGGCTCAACTGGCGGTCTCTTTCGCGTGCGACCAGCTCGGTTTGCCGTACGTCTGGGGTGGCAACGGTCCCTCCGGCGGTGACTCCGGCTTCGACTGCTCCGGCTTGACCAAAGCCGCGTTCGCCGCGATCGGGATCGATCTACCGCGGACCGCCCAAACCCAGTATGGAGCCGGGCCGCGAGTCCCGGCCGGAGATGTGAAGCCAGGCGATCTCGTGTTCTTCGGAACCGGACCCGCTCACGTCACTCACGTCGGGCTTGCCCTATCCTCCGCCAAGATGATCAACGCGCCCGACTTCGGCAAGCCGGTGCGCATCGACCCGCTCGGTCGCAATCTGGTCGGCGTCACGCGCCCAGCGGGCTGAGTGCGATTTGTTCAGTAACGAGGCTAGGTCTGAACTTGCCAGACTTCGGTGGCCTGAGCTCCCTCGTAAGCCGCTGTCTTCACGCGGGACGAACCCGAAGACGGCGACGCCGGCTGCCGCGAGTCCTTGCCGCGCAGCAGGACCTGTGCACGATAACGTCAGCACTCTGCTCAGACGCGGAGGGCCAGGATCGAGTCGAAAGAGTTCAAGGAATCAGGGCCAACGGGCGAATCTTCTCTCGCAATGTGTACCGGCCGTAGCCCTGCTCGGCGGGCGGCGGCAACTTCGGCGGTATCGTCGCTGAGGAATAGAATCTCGGATGGCGGCACCCCGAGCGATCCTGCGATGCGCAGGTACGAGCCGGCCTTCTTCTTCGGCCCGCCGTTCACAGTGTCGAAGTAGCCGCTGACGTGCCCGGTCAGGTCGCCGTGCTGGGTGTGGGCGAACCACGCCTGCTGGGCCGCGACGGAGCCGGATGAGTAGATGTAGACCGGTTCGCCGTTCGTGCTCCACCGTCGGAAGGCCGGCGGGACGTCGTCGTAGACGTGGGCCGTCAGTTCTCCGCGTTCGTAACCTGCCGCCCAGATCATGCCCTGCAGGGTTTTCAACGGGGGCACCTTCTCGTCCGCGTCGTGCCAGGCGAGCAAGACTTGGGTCACCTCGTCCGCGCCGGCATCGGGGTCGCCCAGGTGTGCGCGGACCTCGGCCACCACTTCGTGCGCTTCGGGCAATCGGACCCACTGGGCGAGTCGTTGCCGCGCATAGGGGAACAGCTTTTCGCGGACGTGGGAGGCGCGGCTCGTCGTCCCTTCGATGTCGGCCAAGATCACGGGATATCCAGCAGTTCGTCGAGCGAGGGCATGCGGCTGGCGATGTCGTCTCCGGTGAAGTTGCCGACCCAGCCCCCGGCGGTGCGGAAGAAGCGGATGGCGCTGAAGTTCGGGTTCTCGCCCATGTCGAACCAGTGCGGGATTCCGGCGGGCACGGCGAGCAGGTCGCCGGGGCCGCAGACCACGGCGTGGACTCGGTCGTCCAGGTGGAGGTAGAAGCAGCCGAATCCGTGTGCGAAGAACCGGACTTCGTCCTCGTCGTGGCTGTGCTCGGCGAGGAACTTCGCGCGGGCCTCGGCCGCCCGTTTCCGGGTTTCGGCGTCGCTGCCCGGCCGCAAGGACACGACGTCGACGACCTCGTATCCCGCTTCTCGCGTGAGCTGGCGGGCCGGTTGCTCGTACCGGGTGATGATGTCTACCTCGGAAGGCTCGCCCGGCAGCGGCACGGCGCGCCAAGTGGACAGCGTGATGTCGTGGGGTCGGAGGTGCTCGGCGATCGCGGCGCGATCGTGGGTGCTGAGCCGGACGTCGTTGCGGTCGGTGTCGGACATGACGTGCAGGAGGGTCATCGTGGCCTCAGCTCCGCATGGTGGTCATGACCTGGAGGCGGCAGAGGCTCTCCAGGGCTTCGAGTCGGTTGCACGCGGTTTCGAGCGTCGGTCCCCAGGTGGTCACGCCGTGGTGGGCGATCAGCAAGGCCGGCGGGTCGGCCGTGACCCGGTCGGTGACGTCGCGCGCGATGTCGGGGACGTGCGGCCAGTTGCGGAAGAGCGGGACGTCCACACAGGTCGCGGGGACTCCCGCGGTCAGCCCCTTGATGATCTCGAAATCGGTGAAGCGTACCTGGGTGTCGCCGGCTTCCGCGGCCCGGGCCGCGATCGTGGTGGCGAACGGTGGGTGGGCGTGGACCACCGCACCGACGTCGGGGAACGCGGCGTACACCGCGGCGTGGATGGCGGTTTCGGCCGAGGGCTTCGGTCCTCGTCGGTGTGTGCCGGTGACCGCGTCGACGAGCACGAGGTCTTCCGGGCGAAGCGAGCCTTTGCTGCGGCCGCTGGCGGTGATGAGCGCGTGGTCGTCGGCGCGTACCGAAAGGTTGCCGGCGGTGCCGTCGAGCCAGCCGCGGCGGTAGAGGCCGGCGGCGACCCGGCACAGCTCCGTCGCGGGCCACGGCACCCACACGCGGGTTTCGGTGATCACCGCGGTGACCAGGTCCGCGGGTGTGACGTCGAACGCCGGGTTGCGCACCTCGGTGTCCCGGGGTGCCACGGGCTGCCCGGCGATGGTGGTCAGCTCGTCGGCCGGCCGTTCTTCGACGTGGACGTCGCCGGGCTCAATGAGGTCCTGGTCGATGGTTTCTTCAGGCGCTGCCACGAGGAACGGGATGCCGTGCCGCTCCGCGGCGACGGCGAGGGCGTAGGTGCCGATCTTGTTGGCGACGTCGCCCGCGGCGGTGATCCGGTCCGCGCCGACGAGGACGAGGTCGACCTCGCCGCTTGCCATCAGCGCCGGACCGGCCGCGTCGACGCACAGCCGGTGCGGGATCCCGGCTCGGCGCAGCTCCCAGGTGGTCAACCGGGCGCCCTGCAGCAGGGGCCGGGTCTCCCCGACGAGTACGGTCTCGACGGCGCCGTGGCCGGCCAGACGCTTGATCACGGCCAGTGCGGTGCCTTGCCCGGTGGTCGCGAGCATGCCGGTGTTGCAGTGCGTGAGGATGCGCAGCGGCCGCCGTCGTAGCGTTGCCAGGATGTGGTGCGCGCCGCGCTCTCCGATCGCGTCGCACGTCCGGACGTCCGCAGCTTGCACCTCCTGCGCCGCGGCGAGAACTGCATCGGCTCCCTCGTGCAGGTGGCTGGTGGTGCGGTGCACCGCCCGGCGCAGCGCGATCGCGGTCGGCCTGGTCCGGATGAGCAGTTCGGCGTCGGTCCGGACGCGGGCGGTGTCGGCGCCGTGCTCGCGGGCCGAGAGCACGATGCCGAAGGCTGCCGCGACGCCGATGGCAGGTGCGCCGCGGATCGCGAGGCCGGCGATCGCTTCGGCGATCTGACCGGCGCTGGTCAGCCGCAAGGTGGTGTGCGCGTGGGGGAGACGCCGTTGGTCGAGCGCCAGCAGGGCGGTGCCGTCCCAGTGCAAAGCGGTTTCGGCGGTCATCGGCGGCTGCCCGTGTAGGCCCAGATCTCGGGGTAGTCGGTGTCCGAACTGGATATCCGGAGCAGGTTGTCCAGTTCCACGCCGGCGTCGGCGAAGGCGGTCCGGTAGAGCTCCTCGTGGAGCCCCAGGCGGTCCGGGTGCACCGCCGACATCCAGTTGGCACCGGCAACCAGGCCGCCGGGAACGACCAGATCGGTCATCCACGTCACCCGCTCGCCGAAGTGCTGCTCGTCGCGGCAGAGGCCGAGGAGCCCGAACTGGGTGACCAGCTCCGATCGCGGCAGGTTGCCGGCGGCGCCGTCGAGGCAGTCCGCGACCCGGACATCGGACACGAGTGCGCACAGCGAGTTCCACTCGGCCGGGGTGCGACCTCCCAGCTGCAGGGCGGTTTCGTACGCTCCGCGGGGTTCGGTGCTGGTGGCGTTGAGCCGCAGCAGGTCGAGGCGGTCGGGGTCGACGTCGACGGCGGTCAGCCGGCCGGCGCGCAGGGCACAGGCCCACAGCAGTGACTCGGAACCGCAACCGAGGTCCAGCCAGGTGTCGATCGCCGGCACGGAACGGAGCATGGTGAGGATCTCCTCGGTGCCCATGCCATAGACGAACTGGCGTGCGTAGTAGGTGTCCCGGTACTCGTGGGCGTCCAGCGTGGTCATGCGGAAGCCTCCTTCCGGAGCGCTATTTCGGTCATGCTGCGGCAGTGACGTGTGGCAGTGAGCAGCTGCCAGGGCCCGTGCTCGAGCGCGCGGGCGGTGAGCAGCGACAGATGGACGGTGGAGCAGCCGAGGTCGGCGCCGTTGTGCAGGCGCCGGAGGTCGATGCGCAGTTCGTCGTGGTCTCGGTGCTGCCGGCGGAGGCGGGTGAGTGTTCCGCCGTGGCCGTCGGGTCTGCTCCAGTCGTGGAGCCACGTGTCGTGCGTCCCGGCGGCGTCGTAGCACGGTGCGCTGTCGAGCGTGCCGTCGTCGTGGCGCAGCAGGACGTGCGCGATCAGCACGCCACCTGGTTGCAGCAGATTCATGAGGCCGTGCAGGGCGGCGTGCAGGCCGAGGGAGGCGGTCAGCTGGTTGAGGGCACCGTTCGGGCACACAACCACCGGGAACCGCCGTGCCGGGGGATCGGTGCCGATCCGGTACGGGTGGGCCTCGCCGTGGAGACCGGCGGCGGCCAGGCTCTCTCGAGCGGCCGTGACCATGGCGGCCTCGGCGTCGAACAACACGGCCACAGCTCCGAGACGCGCGTAGTCGGTGAGGTGGTGTCCGGCGCCGGAGGGGGCTTCGGCGACAACGGTGCCGGGGCGGACGTGAGCGTCGAGGACAGCGGGTGCGCGCAGTCCGCGGGTCTCGATCGCGTACAAGGCGGCGCGCTCGGCGTAGCCGGTGGTCATCAGCCGGGGACCAGGTCGTAGAAGCCGGCGTGCTCGGCCAGTACGGGATGTCGGATTTCACCGCCGGCCACGATGAGCGCGGTATCGACGACCGGGTCGGGCGTAGCCCGCAGGACCCGCTCGGCCAGCCGGACGAGGTAGGGCGCCGCCGCCGCCGTGTAGGCGCGAGACGACGTCACCGGGACGACCGACGGGAGCACGTCGATCTTGACGTGCAGGACCCCCTGCACCTCCCGAGGTGGCTCTCCCGGCTGCTGGACCGGTCCGGCGCTCGGGAGGTACCCCGGCCCGTAACCGGCGGTCGCATCGACGATCACCGACCCCGGCCGCATGGTCCGCACCAGCTCGGGAGTGATCATCGCCGGAGTGGTGTAGGTCGAGATCAGGATGGCCCCGATGAGCACATCGGTGTCCGGCAGCTCACGGGCGAGGGCCTCCGGCGAGTTCACTTGCGCGCGGCACCGATTCCCGGCTCTGCGCAGAAGGTGGTCGCGAGCTTCCGCGGTGCGGCAGAGGACGAGCACGTCGGCGCCGAGCCCAGCGGCCGTGTCCGCGGCGGCCAGCCCGACGTTGCCCGAGCCGATCACGACGACCTTGGGCGGAGGACAGCCGTCGACGGCGGCGAGGAGCACACCGCGTCCACCGCGGTAAGTCTGCAGCGCGTGCGCGGCGTGGAACACCGCCTGGATCCCGGCGATCGTGCCGCCCGCGCGCATCAAGGGGAACCGGCCGTCCTCGGTGAGGAACTCGTAGCTGTAGGCGCGGACGCCGCTGCGTAGCAGCGGCGCGAGCAGGTCGGGACGTCCTTCGGCGTGGAAGACCGCGCCGAGGGTCTGCTCCGGCGCGCACGCGGTGATCTCGTCCGCGCTGAACGGCTTGTACTTCAACAGCAAGCGGGCGGCGTTCACCTCGTTCCGCCGCGCGAAACGGACGCCGGCGTGGTCGAGGTCCTCGTCCGCCACGCCGATCCGTTCACCGATCCCGTTCTCGGCAACCGGAACGAAACCGCCCGCGCGGAGCACGTGCGCCAGCTCCGGAGTGAGGATGACGGGACGGTCGGAGCCGATCGGCTCGGAAGGAAACCCGATCGCTGTCGATTCGATTTCGTCAGTCAAATTACTGTCCCCCTACGGTTGTGGTGACTCAGTTGCAGCAGATGCCACGTTTTTGTTCGACGATCTGAATTCGGCCGGGTGCGAAGGCGTCCTGCAAGGCGGGGATGGCGTCGTACGGGTTGCATGACCCGCAGGTGAATACGTCGAGTGCGGCGTACCGGATCTCCGGCCACGCGTGGATCGAGATGTGTGACTCGCCGAGGACGGCCACCGCCGTGATCCCTTGCGGGCGGAACTTGTGCAGGAAGAAGTCCAGAAGCGTTGCACCGCAGTCTTTTGCTGCCCGGCGCAGCGCTTCCTCGACGACGGGTTCGTCATCAAGGTGGTCGGCGTCCCAGATGTCGATGGTGATGTGCGTGCCGGCGAAGCTGATGCCGTTTTCTTCGAGGGTGAATGCCACGGGCGCAATGGGTGCATTGGTCACGGATACCCCATAACGGAGAGTGGAAGAAGTGGGCCATCGGACTGTTTCAATGGCGGGGGAGTGATCGGAAAACGATCACTGTGAAAGTAGCATCGGGGTCAGATTCGACGCAATGAACCACGCAGCGCGACCATCGACAATTTCCGCGTGCCGACGTCCGGGTGACGGCAAGCGGCCAATAGAGTGGCCCCCGGCGCGGGAACAACGGGTTTGGCCGTCCGGCGACGGGGGTAACGCGCGAAATCGCCCTGCTGGGAACCCTGCGGCCAAGAGAGTGACGCGCCCGCTGCACCGGTGTCACGCCGTTCAGTGGTGTAACGGTCGAGGACCGGATCAGTGCGTGCAGGTCGGAAGCCGTGTAAGCGTTGAGTGCAGCGGTTTTGCGACGAATTCCCGACGCTCGTTGCTCCAATCCGGTGAAGCTTTGATAGCCGGTGAGTGATCGGTTTCGTCTCGGGTACCTGGGAGCCATGAACACCGGAGCGGCAAGCGCCGCGTCGCGGGAGGCGACCGGCGGCCTGGCCGGCCCGTGGCGCCCTGGCCTGGCGGGATTGGCGACGCTCGCGATCACTTACGGGTTCGCCCGCTACGGGTACGGCTTGTTCCTTTCCCGCTTCCAGTCCGATTTCGGCGGGTCCGCCGGCGCGCTCGGAGCGGTCACCAGCATCGGCTACCTGGGCGAGCTGCTCGCGCTCGGCATGGTGAGCTGGTGGGCCGGCCGGATGTCACCGCGGCTGCCGATCGGCGTGGGGCTGGGATGCGCCGGCACGGGGATGCTGCTCATCGCCGTGGCCCCGAACACGGGAGTGCTGGTCCTGGGAGTCGCGGTGTCCGGCATGTCTCCGGGCTGGGTCTGGACGCCGTACTCCGACGTTGTCCAGGACACGGTCCGCCCTGGTGGCCGGGCGCACGCGTTGTCGATGATCAGCACCGGCACCACCTTCGGGGTCGTCCTCGCCGGCCCGGCGGCGTTGTTCGCGGCCGACTCCCGGTGGCGGCTGGTCTGGCTCGGTGCGGCCGTGGCCGCGTTCGCCGTACTGGTGTGGAACGTGCGCGTACTGCCGGGCGCGCCGACGAGACGAGCCCGCTCCCATTCGGAGTTTCGGTGGCGTGAGCTGGTCCGCCGGCGCGGCGCGTGGCCGCTGTTCGCTGCCGCCGCCTCGTCCGGTCTGGTCGGCGCAGCCTACTGGTCGTTCGCCGGTGTCGCGGTCGCGACGGCCAACGCCGGCGACGAGCGCGTGGCGCCGGCGCTGTGGACGGTCATCGGCGTCACCGGGATCACCGGTGTGTTCACGGGCCGGCTCGTGCGACAGCTCGGCCTCCGGGTGATCTTCGTGTCCGCCCAGATCGTCCTTTCCGCCTCGTTGGCGGTGCTGTGGCTGGCGCCGGCGGGCTGGGGTTTCGCGCTGACTTCCGCCGTGCTCTACGGTGCCGGGTTCATGGTCGGGGGCACGCTCCTGTCGGTGTGGAGCTCGACAGTGTTCGACGACCACCCCACCCGGGGCTTCAGCGTGGTGGTCGTCTTCATCACCCTCGGCGCGGTCACGGGCCCGGCGCTGCTCGGTCTCGTGGTCGACCACGCCGGACTCGGTACCGCCTTCGCCGTCGCCACATTCCTCGCCGTCGGCACCTTGGCGGCGTTGCCCCCGCACCCGCGCACCCGATCGGAAGGAACACGGTGACCGCAGCCATCACCCTGACCCGCAGCGACATCCTCGGCCGCCCCAGCTTCTGGAAGGTCTCCGAACTCGGCATCCGGCAGTTCGAACACGGTTACCCGCCGGAACTGCTGGACACCATCCTCGTGAAGGCCCTGCGGATGCGGACGACCGCGGCGAAAACCAACCTCAACCTGAAGTACCTGCGCGACGCTCACCACCACATCCCCGAAGTCGCCCAGCTGATGCACGACCCGGTGAGACTGGCGCGCTTGAGCGAGCTGGCGGGCGTTCCCCTCGAGCCTTACCCGGTGGACTTCCTCGGCTCCATGATCACGTTCATGGGACCGGAAGACGGCACCGTCGACTGGCACGGGGACAGCGTGCCGGTCACCGAACTCGTCGCGCTGTCGGCCGACGACGTCGCCGGTGGCGAACTCGCGATCTACCGCGGCGAACTGGACGAAGGCCTGGCCCGGCTGGCGTCGGAGGGGAAAGTGCCCGACGACCGGGTCGTCCGGGTCACCCACCGCGTCGGCCACAGCATCTTCGGGCAGCTGATGGGGGTCCTGCACCGCACCGCCCCGATGACGTCGGGTACGCGGGTGACGTTGAACCTCAACCTCCGGTCCGCGACTCAGCCGCACATCGACGACCAGCGGCTGAGCCACCTGGCCGCCGAGAGCCCGGACTTCGGCTGGCTCGACCCCTACGTCAGCGACGTGCGGGGCAGGCAGCTGCCTTCGCTGCGCGCCACCACCGCTTCGGCCCGGGAGGACAGCGATGCCTGACCCGCTTGAGCACATCGGCGGCCTGGTCTGCCTCGACTTCGCCAATACCGTGGGACCTCGCCGGGCTCGCGCCGACAAAGATCCCCACGACTACCTCACCGACTTCTCGAGCTTGGTCGAGTGGTCGGTGAACGCCGGCACCATCGGCGCGAACCGAGCGGGCTTGCTGCGCAAACGCATCCAGCGCGATCCGAGAGCTGCTCAGGACGCGCTCGCCCGCGCCAAGCGGCTGCGCGAGACGGTGTACGCCGTCTTCGCCGCCATCGCCCGGGGAGACGAACCATCCGGCCCGGCACTGCACCACCTCCAGCAGGCATACGCCGACGCGATGCGGCAAGCGAAACTGGTCTCCACCTCGGCAGGCTTGGACTGGAGCTGGTCACCGCAAGGCGAACTCGACTGCGTGCTCTGGCCGATCGCCCGCTCCGCGGCGGAAGTCGCCGTCAGCGCCGACTTCGGCCGGATCAAGGAGTGCCTCGGTCACGACGGCAGCTGCGGATGGCTGTTCTACGACACCAGCAAGAACGGGCTACGCCGGTGGTGCAGCATGAGCGCCTGCGGTACCTGGGAGAAGAGCAGCAAGCGCGCCACCACGGCAAGGAAGGGCTGAGCCGTGTGCGGCATCGTCGCCATTCACGGAAGCCCCGACCCGCTGCTCGGCGCGCGTATGCTCGACCGTCTCACCCACCGGGGCCCGGACGATCAGGGCACCGCCGTCCTTCCCGGCACATGGCTGGGTCATCGACGTCTATCCATCGTGGACACTGGCGGCGGGCACCAGCCGTTGACGGATGCTGCGGGCAACCACCTGGTCGGCAACGGCGAAATCTACAACCACTCTGACCTCCGTGCCCGGTTCACCGGCCACCGCTGGTCGACCGGATCGGACAACGAGGTCGCGTTGCGCCTGGCCATCGCCGGTGGCGGAGCTGCCCTCGCCGACCTTCGCGGGATGTTCGCGCTGGCGATCGCCGGCCCGGGGCTGCCGTTCCTCGCCGCGCGGGACCCGGTCGGCGTCAAACCGCTGTACTGGGCGCGCACGCCCCATTCGGTGGTGTTCGCCTCCGAAATGAAGGCGTTCGATCGCGAACACCGCAGCCGCGTGCGGCCGTTCCCGCCGGGATGCTTCTGGACCCCGCACGAGGGTCTTCGGCGCTTCGCGCACGCGATGCCGCAGCACCCCAACGCACTCGACGCGCCGGCAGAGCATGAAGCGGCGGTCCGTGCCGGCTTGATCACCAGCGTGCACCTGCAGATGATGGGCGACGAGCCACCCGGGGTGCTGCTGTCGGGCGGCCTGGATTCCAGCATCGTCGCGGCCATCGCCGCCCGGTGGTGCCGCGAGCGCGGCTACCGGCTGCGCACCTTCTCCGTCGGCACCGCCGAATCCGCGGACCTCGCCGCAGCGCGACGAGTCGCCGCCCATTTGGGCACCGAGCACTTCGAACGCACTTACACCGCCGAAGCCGCCGTGGACCGGGTACCCGACGTGGTCCGCGCCGTCGAGCACTACGACCCCGCGCTGCTCCACAGCTCCGTCGCCAACCACTTCCTCGCCGAACTGGCAGCGCAGCACACCAAAGCCGTCCTCACCGGCGAAGGTGCCGACGAACTGTTCGCCGGCTACCGCTACCTGCGCGAGTTTCGCGACGACGACGCACTCGACACCGAACTCCGCCGGACGGTCTCCACGCTGCACACCCTGAACTTGCAACGCTGCGACCGCACGACCATGGCCTTCGGGCTCGAAGCGCGCGTGCCGTTCCTCGACACCGACTTCATCGCTACAGCCATGTCGGTACCCGTCCGGCTCCGGCGTCCGGACCACGGCAGGCGGGAGAAGCATCTTCTGCGCGAAGCGTTTGTCGGCTGGCTGCCTGATGATCTGTTGTGGCGAGCCAAGGAGCAGTTCGGCGACGGCTCGGGCATGTCCGGCGTCCTGCGCGACGCGATGAGCGGCCTGGTCACCGAAGCGGACTTCCGGAAGACGGTTCACGCGGAAGGCATCCGCAACCGCGAAGAGCTCGCCTACCACCGGATCTGGCACCGCGAACTCGCGGGGATCAGCCCGCGCACCCTCGACCGCTCCATGACCTTATGACCGCCCACGACCTGAGGAGCGCCGTGCCCCCTTCGGACCTGACCCACGCCACCGCAGCCGCCCGCGACAACCTCCGCCGGGCGGTCGGCGGCACCTGGTCCCAGCCCGCCGACATCGGCACTACGCTGGCCAACCTGTCCGCAGCCACCGCCGCGATGAACCGGGTGCTCGCAGACCTCGGCATCAAGCTCCTCGCACCAGACTCCCGGATCGCGTTCGCCTCGGTCGACGGGCCGTTCAGCGGCGACACCACGGAGGCCGTGCAGACCGCGGGGCTGTGGCTCACCCGCGCCGTGGACACCTGCATCAATCTCGGTAACTACCTCGACAACGCGCACATCGCAGTCGGAGGTCTCGCCGAACCCACCGCTCGGCATGGCGCCTGACGGCGAACTGGCTACCAGCCACTGGCTTAGAACGGTGACAGCTCCAGCGCAGGGCGGGATGTCGTAAGAGGTGGCATCGTTGATCTTCCGGAGAATCATGCACGAGTCGGGGCCAGCTGTGGCGATGGCCGGCTCCATCTGCTGCCAGATCTTGCGCGTCTCGGATCGGTGGCGGCTCGTCCGCGACGGTCGGAGCCGATCTTGATGTCGGCCCCGCGGTTCGCGGCCGCGTTCAGTACGGCGAGGACTGGCGGGTAGCCGAGGTTTCCTTGAAGACTTTCATGCTGCGGAGCCAGTAGGGTTCCGCTTGGACGGTTCGAATCGTTGGATGGCGAACCCGAGCGGGCCTCTCGTGGCTCACGTCGGGAGGTTGATCCCGAGCGGTACGTAGGAACCGGCCATGCCGTGGACCTGCCACGAACCTGCGCCATTGCGGCTCCGCGTGATCGTGCCTGCGCACTCGTTGGGCCCGGCTTTCGCCCCGGCACTCAAGGACGCGACGGACATGAACCTGTTACTGACCTTCTCAGAGTGTCGGACCAACGCCGAATGGAAATCAGGTGGGAGCTGACTTGACTGCTCCTGATGAACCACTGATCGAGGAGGCGTCGTGTCGGAGACTTTCGACCTTGCCCAGCATGCTGTCGTTGGCCTTGACGTTGGGCGAGCGTTGGCGATTGTTCGCGAAAACGAGCCATCCGCTGCTCGGACGGCACTTTTCAGCCTCGCTCCGAATGCCGACATGTTCCCCGGCACGCATGGCCGCCAGGCCATGCTGGGAAACAGCGCGCCGAAGGCGCTCCGTCTGGGCGACGTCCTCACGAGCGGCGCGTTCTGGTGGGTGACCACCGCCGCGGTCGCGATCCTGATCGCGGTCTTCGTCCTCCGCCGACACCTTCGTTCCCACCACCTCCGCTCCCGTGTCCGGTTCGACCTCCTGCCGACCGCCGGCTTCGATCCCTCGCCCCAAGCCGTCGTCGGGTTCGCGCACCAGCTCGGGCGCGTCCGGCCGGTGCGCGGGTGGGTACCGCAGTCCGTGGTGGGCGTGCGGATCCGGTTCAGCACGGACCCGAAGTTCGGGAAGATGGTGATGAGCGTGGAGGGGCGCGAGTCGGTGACCGGCGTGCTGAACAAGCTCGTCTACCCTGACGTCGAGGTCCGGCGAGCGACCTCCGACGGCGAAACGTCCCCCTTCGGCGCTGACGAGGGAGACGCCTCCTCGTAGGCGCGGCAGCGCTACCGGTTCTGCCCTCTGCAAGTCAGAGCTAGCCGTTCAATGCACATGCGGTTGCGTGTGCGTAGTCGGTTTCTAGTCCTGGAAGGCCCTTGGCGAACGATTGTTCGGCGAAGATGTCAATGAACTGTCTAGTCTCGAAGATCCGCGCGTGCATAGCTGTTGAATCGGCCGTCGACCTGGGAACTTCCGTTCCGTGAATTTGTCCAGCCCTCATCTGGGTGATCACGAATGCATGATGCAAGCGGCAGAAACACTGTTTCTCGCGCACGGTTTGTAGTTGATCAGTTACGGTGACTCGTGCGGCTGACCCGTCGAGCTGGTCATTCATGACCGGTCGGAGGGGTCAGCTCGGCCGATCACCAGCTGTCGGGAGCGGGGGATCGAAGGACACGCAGCGCTGAGCAGGAGGGGTTCACGCGGCCGTGGCACAACCACACACAGATGTCGATCCGTGGCTGGCGGGTGTCGACGTACAAGTCCAGGACAACACCGGCGCGACTGCGTCGGGAGCAGGTTTCAGCTTGTCGCCAGGTGAGGCGAAGACGATTCTTGCGCAAGCACTCAACGCGCTGGACCAGCTTCAGCAACTCCAGCGGCAGACCGAAATTCTGAAGCAGGTCAGCCCCGCTGCACACGACCCGGCCAGCATCGCCTACAACGCTCGACTGGTGAGCGGGCACGGCGTTTTCGACGCGGCTGGCGACCACGTCAACGCCGAGGCCAAGTATCTGCATGAGCTGATCGCGAAGATCCAGGTTGCCCTACGCCAGATCGGTGATCGCGACGGCGAGGCCGCTCGTGAACTCGGTTCGCCGAACGGGGGTGTCGCGGGATGAATCGCTGGCAATACGTTGTCGTCGCGTTTGGCGTCGTCGGTTTGGCGAGTAGTTGTTCAGTGCCGGACAGCACCGAAGTCGCAGGGAACGCCCTTCCGGCGCCGGCCGGCCAGAACGCGTCTGCGCCCGGTCTGCCTTTTGCCGGTGCGCCCAGAGTCAGCGATCCTTTGCCGGTGTCAGTGCTGTCCGGCGATCCGTGCGCAGACGCTCTCACCCCGCAGCAAGTCGTCGCGGCCGTCGGGGTCAGCGTCGCGGGAAAACGCGAAGATCTGGCTCAGACCGGTCCGGCATGTGCGTGGTCAAATCACGGGACCGGAGGCGCCGTCGGAGTCTCCTACACCGTCAACACCCACGTCGGACTCAGTGGGGTCTACGCCAACACACAACCCCAATCCGCCGTGTGGCGCATCCTCCCGGACATCCAAGGCTTCCCAGCGGTCGCGCACGCAGGAACCAAAGGCGGCGAAATACCCGTCGGGTTCTGCCAGGCGAGCATCGGTCTCGCCGACAGCATCTCGATCGACGTGAGCCTGACCTTGGGCGCGAGCAAGCGCAACACCGAAGACGCATGCAGCCTGATCCCTCAGATCGCTGACATGACAGTCACGACGCTGAGAGCGAAGGCAGGTTCCTGATGTTTCCCTTCGATCAACTGGGGACGGCCGCGCACCACGCACTTCGCGAGGCCGAGGAAGCGGGCTCCGCGCTCGTGCGCACCGCGCAGGATGCCGTCGGATGGGCCGGCGACCTCTTCGCCGGCAACGTCGGCGTCCAGGCGATGCCGGTCCCCGCCGTCGTCAGCCATGTCATGGCCGGGGACAGTTCCAGTTGGACCACGAGCGGCATCGGGTCCGGCGACGTCGCCGCGGCACACCACCAGATCGCCGCGGAACTGACCACGATGCTGAACAACCTCGAGCCGACCTGGACCGGCAAGGGAGCCGAAAGCGCGAAGCAGCGGACCAAGGCGTTCAGCGATCTGGTCGAGCGCGCGGCGAAGACGCTGGGCTCCAACGGTAGCAACGTCACCGACGCCGCCTACGGCTTCGAGTTGGCGAAACGCTCGATGGAACCCATGGGCGAGCGCCCGGACAAGTCGTTCTTCGACGTCGCGACTCCCTGGGACACCGACACCGAAGACGCCATCGCGGCCTACAACGCGAAGGCGCAGAAGAACCTTGAGATCTACGACGCCTACGTCGCACACCTGGAAGGGCAAGGGCAAGGCTTGTCCGGCGATTACGGCCAGCTCAACCCGGCAACGTCCGCCGTTCCGGAGGACACAAAACCGGCCGACGCGCACCGCGTGACCGCTACTCGGGACGAACGCCCGACCGAGCTGCGGCGGGACGACGGCGATGCCACCTCGTCGGACCGGCAACTGCTTCTCGATGTAGGTCCGGGATCTACTGAAGACGGCCGTCGAAACGATGCGCACGTACCCGTCGGAACGTCGGGGCCTGGGGTGCACCCTGAAGCTTTCGAACCCGCAGGCGTGACCAGGACGGCCGGGGTGCTGGATGGGCGGACGCTCAGCGGCCTGCCGTTGATGTCTCAGCTGGAACAGGCCGTCGGCAATCCGCTTTCTGACTCGGACGGCCGGAAGCTCGCCGGGGTCTCGTACTCGCCGCTCTCCTCGGCACCGAACGCGGGGACGCCGCTGCGAGCCGGCACAGGCGAGGTGGGCAGTGCGCCGCCTCGCAGGTCGCCGAGTGCCGGCGGGCGGGTCACTGCCGTTGGCCGTGGCGCCGGGCGAGCGCGGATCGGATCGGCCAGTGTCGGCCCTGCGGGTCAAGCACGTCCGGCTGAGGAAGATGCGGAACACCAGCGCAAGTACGTTCGAGACGACGACAGCGTGTTCGCCGACGTCGAGGACGGGCTGGTCGATCCGCGCACCGGTTTCGTGCCGGTCCCGCCGACCATCGGAACCTGACGCACCTCGGGTGTATCGGCATTGGCCTTCCCCGCCTGTCGTCCTGCATCACGGAGTGTGTCGTGGCCGTCATCGACCGACCCATCGTCCTGCCCAAGCTCGCCTTCTTGACCGCGTGGAGCATGGTCGAGACGAGTGAGCTGCCGCCCGCGTTCGGTACCAGTCTGCACAACTGGGTCACCGCGGACGGTCGCCGTGAGCTTGAAATCCGGGCGATGGCGGCGTTGACCGATCTAGGCTTGGCCCGCAACAACCGGCTGAATGGGCTGTGGCGGTCGACGGCGGCTGTGCTCGCCGGTGCCGGCCGCGAGTACTACGCGTTCAGCAACTTCGCCGACGGTCGTTCTTGCGCGGTTCTCCTGGCGGCGCGGGATGATGACGCCGTCCGGGCAATCATCGACGACAACGTCGTTTCCCTCGAGCCGGTGCGAAACAAGTGGCTCGCGACGGCGCTGCTGGACACGTTGCCCGATGTGCCCGCAGCGAAGATCGTGCCCACGGTCGTGACGAAGTCCGCGCAGAACGGCGATGGCGCGTTGCCGCAGCACCCGAACAGCAAGGAAGCCGGCTACCTCGACGAGGTGATGCAGCAGCCGCGGCGCGCAGTCCACCAGATTTATGTCGCCCGCCGTGACTCCGCCGGCGAACGACACCGCAGCATGCCGATCACCGCGATCGATCTCGAGGAGCCAGGCCGAGTACTCGTCTACGCTGACTCCGAAGACAACGTGGTCTTGATCCCGGCGGGCGCCAGAGAATTCGTCTCGGCGCTGAACAAGACGTTTGCGGGCCTATGACGCCGTCAGCGGCGCAGGGCGGTGAGCACTCCTTCGACGAGCTGCGTCGCTTTGGCGCAGGAAGCGGTGACCGGTTCGCTGCTCGGGCCGTTGTAGAGCGTCGCCAGGCCCTGGCTGGGCGCGACGTCGACGATCACCTGGCACGAGGTGAAGCTGCCGTCCTCTCCCTTGCTGAGCACCCATTCCCCGGCCGGGTAGCCGGCCACGGTAGTGGGTTTGATCTGGCTGCCGGGGCCGGTGACGAGGGGCAATGGGCGTGCTTTGGCGTAGAAGCGGACTTCGGCTGCGGCCGAAAGCGGTGGTCCACTCGACAGCCGGCATTCCGACTGGTCGCCTGCGCCGACGAGGACGGTGTCGTGGGCGTCCTTGCGCTGGGGGAGGCCGAGCTGCGCAGTGAGGTCGGTGGGCACTCCCGCGCATGGTTCCGCCAGATGGGCAGCGACGTCCAGCGGGGTGGCGGTGATCGGAGGTGCGGTCGCCGACGGCGTGGTCGTCGTCGGTGACGTGCTGGGTCCGGTGCAGGAGGTAGCGGTCACGGCGATCGCGACGGCGCACACTACGGCTCGGCGGCGGACCGTGTCAGCCATCGAGGCGCCTTTGAATCGGCGTGGCCGGGTCGGTGAGCCCTGCGGGGCCGTGCTGGTCGATCAGCTTTCGGTGTTCCTGGTCCACTTTGGGGTCGAACTCCACTACCGGCCGGTCGCCGGAGGAGAAGTCTCCGTAGTGGAAGCTCGGTGAGGCCACGGTGATGCTCGGCGGCATCGGGGCGAACAGCTCGTTCTTCTCGCCGAGCAGATCTCGTTCGGCGTCCTGCACCCTGCCCAGCGCCGTCTCGATGACGTCCTGGTAAGTGGTCAGAACCTGGTCTTTGGCGGTTTTGTAGCCGGCGGCGACCTCGGCGAACTTGTCGCCATCGACCGCCAGCTGCAGCCCTGCGGAGGAGGCGCCGATGACCACGCCGGCGCTGGCGGTGAACCAGGCACCACCGGTGGCGACGCCCAGAACGGCCGAGACGACGCTCGCGCTAACGGAGATCGCGATCTTCGTGTCGGCGTCGGCGTGCTGTTGCAGCGCCTTGGCGACAGCGGCGCTGGTGGCGTCGGCGGCGGCGATGTAGTCCCGCCGTGCCTGCACCGACGCGGCCAGCAGGATCGCGAGCGACTCGACGGTTTTGACGAGGTAGCTGGCTTGCTGGCCGAGGAAGGCCTGGATCATCGAGATCTGGTGCCGGAAGGCGTCGGCGCCGCCGCCCTCCCAGTCCTGGACCGAGTAGTCGATCGTGCGGAAGGCGTCGATGATGTCGGTCGAGGTGTCCTGGTCCAGGGCGCGGCCGACCTTCTTCATCCGCTCGAACTCGTCGATGATCTTCTGCGGATCGAGGCTGATGACCTTGCCGGCGTCGTCGAGCAGCCCGCGTAGGAGGACGGCGCCACCGCCGTTGGGGTAGGTCTCCGGTGAGCCGAGCCACTTGCCGTCGGGCTGTTCGTCATCAAAGAGGTCGATGAGTCGGCGGGCGGCTCGGTCGGCGGCGGAACGGACCTCGTCGTCGGTTTTCCAGTCGGCCACGGTTACCCCTGCCCGTCGGCGCGGCGGTAAAGCGCGACGATGGCTTTGGCGGCTTCTGCGGTGGCATCGACGACTTCGGCTCCGTGTTTCTGCCGGGCGGCGATTTCATCGGTAAATCGGGCGTAGGCCAGTTGAAAATCGTTGACCGCGCCGAACGAGCCAGATCCGGCGAGACCCTCGTGCGCGTTCAACACCGGGAGCTGAGAGCCCATGATGTCGCGTAACGCGGGAAGTGCGCTGTCGCCGACACGTTGCAACTCGTCGAGCGCGACCTTGAAGCCATTCCCCACGGGGCCTCCCCACCCTCGTACAGGTCATGTCAACTCACCATAGCTGATCAATTACGCACCGCAAGTAATTCGCGTCATGTGTTCCGATGGCTGGACAGCGCTGAACCGATTCAATCCGGTGACTTGAACCAAAGATCGCGAGGGCAGCGGTGAACTGCTCTTTTAGAGTGTGCGACGCACCGCGACAGCGTCAGGCGGCTGCTTTCTTGCGCGGAGTGCGCTTCCTCGGTGCCGGTGTTTCCGCCCCCGCGTTCTGCGCCGCCTCATAGGCGGCGACCACCTCGGAGGACAGACGTCCCCGTTCGGAGACCTCGTAGCCGTTCGCGTTGGCCCACGCGCGGATCTGCTGGTTGCGCTGGCGATCGGACGCGGTGGGCGCAGTCGACTGGCCGGTCGCGACGCGGACCTTGCGGCCGCCGATGCGGCGTCCGGCGCCGATGAACCGGGCGAGCTCGTCGCGCAGGGCGGCGGCGTTGTCGTCGGAGAGGTCGATCTCGTAGGTCACGCCGTCCAGGCCGAACTGCACGGTCTGGGCGGCAGGGCTGCCATCGATGTCGTCGAGGATCTCGACGAGGACCTTCTGGGCCATTGATGCTCCTCGGGGTGGTGTGCGACAAGAACGCAGACTGTGACGGGTTGCACAATGCGCGACGTTCTTCGGCTGAGTGTATCCACAACGTCGCCAGAAAGGAAAATTTACCCCCTTCGTCGACTGCATCAAAACCCGCCGACGCTGCCGTGACTGATGGTGCGAACCCACCAATCTCGCCGTTCACGGGAGGAGAAGCCGCCGTGCACCGTCAGCTGTCGCAACCGGACCTGCATGTCGCACGTGCTGAGCTGGTGTTGGCGAGGCGTGGTCATCTTCCGTTGCGTGCCTTGCCAATCCGGCCGGACGATCCACTCCAGACACTTGCGAACGCGCTGAGTGATGTTCGTGTGGATCTCGGTGAGTCGGTGCAGGTCTGCGTTGATCTCATTCCGCTGACGCCGGCGCGCATCCGATACTTGGCTCGCCGTGTCGCGTCGAATTCCAGCGGAAACGGTGTGGGGCCGTTCGGCGTAGTTGCCGAGGTCGTGTCGGAAGTGCTTGGGGAGTTTTTGCCGATCGCGCGTGCCCAGGTCGGCGGGCGTTCGCGAAATGTGACACCTCCCGCTCAACGGGTGACGAACAAGTTCGTGACCGATGAGCCGGCGTTCGCCATCCAGGTCCTGATCCGCTGCGTCTCGGAAATCCCGGGGCGGGCGCAGGCGCACCTGCGCAGCGTCATCGGGGCGTTCGACGTCTACCGCGGTGAGAACTACTGGCGAGTCCGTGGCCCGCGGGTCTTCGGCTGGCACTTCGGCGCGGACACGGTGCTGGTTCGCCGGCGGTTCGACCGGCGCTTCCGGACCGGGCTGGCGAAGCCCCGGCGGGGGTCCCTGGTGACGACCAGCGAGATCGCCGGCCTGCTCAAGCCGCCATCCGGACGCTGTCAATCGCCGGCGATCGCCCGCAGCCGCGGCTGGGTCCTCCCGGCGCCCCGCGAGGTTCCGACCTACCGGCCGGGCACCGGGCTGGTCCGGCTCGGCTACGTCACCGACGTCAACGGCGACGAGCGCTTGGTCGGCGTGCCCCTGCGCGAGCTGCTGTTTTCCGCGCGCTTCGGCAAAGCCGGGTTCGGCAAGACCGAGGAAGCCCTGGCGCAGGCGATCGAGATTGCCCGGCTCGGCGGTGGCGTCTGGTTTCTCGACCCGCACGCCGACGGCTGGAAACGCGCCAAGCCGTACCTGTCCGACCCGGCGCTGCGGGCGCGGCTGTGGGAGGTCAACCTCGACGTCCGCGGCCGGGGCAAGCGTCTGCCTGGTTGGAACCCGTTAAGTATGCAGGGTTTCACCGAGTCCGACATCGAGGACCGCGTCGACGCCGTCGTGACCTCGTTCGCCGCAGCGCTCGGCTGGGGCGACGCGGCACCGCGGGCGAAGTCGATCCTCACCAAGGCCTGCGAGGCTCTCTGCTATCTCGCTATGCGGCTCCCGGCCGACTGCGCGCCGACGATCTTCCAGATCCCGACGCTGCTGGACGACGAGACCTGGCGCGAATCCGTCCTGCCGGCGCTGAAGCCATCCGTGCGCAGGTACTGGACGGACTCCTTCCCCAAGCTCGCCCCAGACGCCACCACCGTCGTCACCAACATCATCAACCGACTGCGGACCAGCCCGACCCTCTCGGCGTTCCTCGGCTCCTCGGTCACGACCTACGACGTCCGCCGCGCGATGGACACCGGGCGGATCGTGTTCGTCTGCACCACCGGCACCGGCGAGACGAACAAGCTGATCACCTCGTTCATGATCTACGACCTGTTCCGCGCCGGCCGCTCCCGCGCCGACACCGCGGCGGACAAACGGCGCAGGTGCGACGCCTTCGTCGACGAGCTCGCCGCGGTCGACGGCGCCTCCCGCGGCTACCTCGCCGCCATCCTCGAGCAGCTGCGCAAGTACGGCGTCGCGCTGCACGCGATGAACCAGATGCCCGACCGCCTTGCCGCCGAGACGCGCAGGGCGCTGCTGCAGAACCAGTCGCTGCTCATGACCTCGGCCGCGGCGATCGACGGCGCCCGCACGGTCGCACGCGAGTTCGGTGGCCTGGTCCAGCCGGCAACCGTGACCGAGCTGGAGCAGTTCCACCACGTCGTCACCGTCACCCTCGGCGGCCAGCGCACGACCCCGTTCAAGATCCGCGGCCTGCACGTCGACGACGAGTTCGCCGAGCACTTCCACCCCGAGTGGAACGACGCCGTCGACCAGGCCCTCGACGCCAACCTCGCCCGCCGCCCGATCGGCGAGGTTCTCGACGAGCTCGAGGACCTGGACGACCGGATCCTCGCCGCCCTGCAGACCGAGCGGCCGACTCCGCAGCCCCGACGTGGACGTCCGCCAACGCGAGGCAGCGGCGCCGGCGTCGACCTGACCTCATCCGTGGAGTGATTCCCGTGGACGTCTTTCAACGCGAAGCCCTGACGGTCCTCTACTGGCACCGGCTGGCGTCCACGGAGCAGGTCCGGCGCCTGGTGGCTCCGACGCTGTCCCCGGTCACCGTCCGCGCGAAGCTCGCCGGCCTTCGCCGCGCCGGGCTGGCCGACCGGATCACCCGGGAACACCGGCCCCGCACCTGGCACGTCACCCCGGCCGGAGCCGAGACCATCGAAGCTGCCGGGACGGTCGATGCCCGCGCCTACCGGCTACCGGGCACCGCGGTCGCGCACGTGCTGCAGGAACACACCCTCGACGTCATCGAGACGGGTCTCGCGTTCGTCGAGACAGCACGAGTCCGCGGCCACGAGTGCGGGCCGCTGTCGTGGACCCCCGAGGTCGCCCACCAGTTCCGCGATCGCGCGGGGGACCGGCGCGGGGTCGTGATCGCCGACGCTGTCCTGCACTACGTGCTCGAGGAGGCTGGCCGCCGGACGCAGCGGACGCTGTTCGTCGAGCTGGACCGCGCGACCATGCCGGTCGCCCGCCTGGCTCGCAAGCTCGTCGGCTACATCCGCTACCACGACCACACCCCAGCCGGGGCAAGCCGAAGGCCGGCATGGCGGGAGCGCTACCCGCGCTTCCCGCGGGTGCTGATCGTCCTGTCGGGCGCCGAGCAGCCGGTGCTCGAGCGCCGGCTCGCGGACCTGCGCGCTCACGCGCAGGCCATGCCCGCGGTGAGCACGGCCGCCGGGCGGGTCGACATGGTCGTGACGACCTTGCCCCAGCTTCGGGAGCACGGTCCGCTGGCACCGGTGGCGATGCCGCTGCTCGGCGACCCGCGATGGGTGAGCGTGTTCGGCAGGCTGTCATGACCGAGGCACCAGCTGAAGTTGTGCAGCAGTTCGGGTTGTCGCCGCGGCTGCGGCAACGCCGGTTCGCGCTGCTGCCGCTGCGCGGCGAGGGCACGCCGTTCACCGAGTTGCAGGGCAGGTTACCCGGGGACGCCACCACGCCGGCCGACCTCGCTGACCTGATCTCCTCCATCGCCAACGTCGGAGTGCTGCAGCCGGTCCTGGTCGAGGAGATCGACGGTGGCGACGGGACGCACCCGGCGATGAAGCTGGCTGCCGGAGAGCGACGGCTGCGCGCCTGCCGGTGGGGTGCGGCGAACCGGCCGGACAACCCGCACTTCGCCGCGCTGCCCGCGGTGGTCTGCCCAGGGCCGTTGTCGGATGAGGAACGGCGGATCTGGCAGCTGGTCGAGAACCTCGCCCGGGAGAGTCTGCGGCCCGGCGAGCTTGCGGCCGCGCTGGTGCTCGACCGCTGTGCCGTCCTGCTGGGCAAGCTTCTGGCCGGCGGCCATGCGGTTCCGGCCGAGGTCTACGCGATCGACGACCCGATCGCCCGCTTCGCCGCGATGGAGCGCATCCGCGGCAGCGACAAGCGCTGTGCCGCGCCGTGGGCGGAGGTGCTGACCCGGCTCGGCCTGCAGCTGAGCCCGCGCAAGGCCCGCGAGCTGGTACGTGCCTTCGCCGAGATGCCCCGCGAGGTCGCCGAGGAGATGGACGAGGCGAAGGTGTCGCTGCACACCCGCATCCGGTTTATCGAGCTGCGCCGCGGCCGGGAGCAAGCCGCCGCCGACATCTGGGCCGCGGTCAAGAACACCGGCCGTACAAGGCTTCTGCCCACCGCGCTCGCCGCCGCCACGGCCGACAACGAGTTGAGCGCAGAGCAAGCCCTGGGCGAAGCCGAACGCGTCCAGGAGCAAGCCGACGCCGCTCGCGCGGACAAGCTCCGTGCGAAGCCCGACGCGCCGGCCGCTGGCGTCGACGCTCGTCTCGTCGAGCGCGCTCTCGCCGCCCTGCGCCAGCTGCTTCTCGCACTCGTCCAGGGCGCCGAGCTGGGCGAGCACGACAGGGGCTCGCTCGCGCTGCTGCTGGATCAGCTTCTCGATGTCATCCATAAGGGAGCAGCCGCATGAGCACTTTCCTCGGCATGCCCACCGCGCCGGCCGCGCGGTGTGACTGCCGGCGCTGCCCGTGGTACTCGGAGGCGGATCCGGCGGTCGCGATCGCCCCGTTGTGCTCCGGCTGCAACTCCGACTGCGCCTACTGCGGCTGCGCCCGCTCGGACTGCCGGGCCTGCCCGATCCGCTGCGGCTCCCGCACCGACATCGACGCGTGGATGCGCGACGTCGGCGGTACGCTCGAGTTCGACGATCTCACCGTCGCTGCGCCGCTGCCGGCGTCGATCCCGGCCTTCGTCCCGCAGGTCGACGGCTCCAGCGTCGCCGAGCTGGACGCGGTCGTGCGGTGGCCGGCGTACGCGGTCGGTCTGCGGCGGGTGTTTTCTCCCCGCACCCACACGCTCTACCCGCGCTGGACCGACGGCCGGACCGCCGCAGAGATCCTCGAGGTACCCGACTCCACGCTGACTGTCCTGAGTGGATACGGCGAAGACCCGCTCGTCGAAGCGTTCTGGACCGCCCGCCACCGCGACGACCTCATCACCCGGATCGCCGCTCTGCGGTTTGGGCTGGTGCTGGCGCCGAACTACTCGATCTACGGCAACTGGCCACGCGCCGAGCACCTGATCAACATGCGCCGTTCGCTGATGATCGCCGCCGAGTTCGCCGCGGCGGGAATTCCGGCCGTGCCGAACCTGTACTGGTACCGGCTGGAGGACCTGCGCCGGCAGGCGGACTGGATCGCCGAGACCGGGCCGGCGGCGATCGCGGTCAACGTCCAGACCGTGCGGGAGAACGCGAACTGGCAGACCTGGGCGCTGCCCGGACTCTCCTGGCTGGCCGAGAACCTTCCCGCGGAGGTCGTCGTGGTCCTGACCGGGCTGTCCCGGCGCGACCGGATCGAAACCGCCCTCGAGCTGTTCGGCGACCGGCTCGTCGTGATCAGCCAGAACCCGGCGCAGTACGCGCTGCACGGCGCCGTGATGACCGAGACCGGCCGCCAAGACGTCCGTGCCCGCATCCCCGATGCCTTCGCCCGCTCCGTCCGGTTCATGGCCTCGCTGCTGCCGCACGGCACCGTCGCCACCAGGGCAGGTGCGTGATGGCGCGGCAGATCTGGGTCCTCCTGGGCTGGTCATCCGAGCACGGAATGGCGAGCACGCCGGTCGGCGTCCTTGGCCTCGACGCGCCCGAGGTGTTTGTCGAATGGACCCCGCGCGAGCACGTCGCTGGCCGGATTTGGCGTGAACGGCTGGCCGGCGCAGGTCCCGCCGAGATTGCGGAGCGGATCGCCGGGTGGGCCGATACGCCGATCGCACCGGCGGTGCGAGTGGAACCGCTTCTGGACGGTGCACTCGCGGACGTGGTGCGTGCGCAGCTGGACGACGTTCTCGGATCGGCACGCTGACCGGCGGCGGGTATGGGAACGAACGCGAAAGCTGGCCACGCCGCCTACGCCATCGCACCCACCGGTGCGTCCGGCGAGGGGCCGGCGCCGGTGGACGACGCTGTTCTGCAGCACCTCGCCGCGGTGTGCGCCCACGCCGTGGAGCCGGCGAACGCCGCGGAGGAGAACCTCAAGTTCGTCGCGGGCATCGTCGCCGGCGGCATCGACCCGGACGACCCGCTCGGCCCACCTGCGATCGACCTGCCGGACGACCCGGTCGAGGGCTACGGTGTGTTCTCCGCCGCCGTCGCCAGCGCGCTCGCCGCCGAGAGCCAGCTCTCTGACACCGCGGCCGGTCCGTACCACCAGCAGTTGCAGGTACTCACAGCCGAGTACCTGGCCGGCCTCACCCCCGAGGAGCTCGAGGCGGCCGCTGCGACGGCCGGGTTCGAGAACCCGGAGCTCGTCGGGTTCACCGGGCACGCGCCCCACCCGCTCGCGGTGTGGCTGGACCCGTCCATGCCTGCCGACGCCGAGGCCAAGAAGAAGATTCAGGCCCTCGCGCAGGCTCGTCACGACGCCTTGTGCGCCGGCCAGGAAATCAACGGCAAGGCACTCGGCCAGTGGGACCTTGCGGCGGCGTCATCTGCGCTGCCGGCGGGGTTCGACAGCTGGCCGGCGACCGAAGCCGACCTCGCCGAGGTCCAGTACGACTTCGACACCGCCGCGACCGTGGTCGCCCACTTCGGCGCGGACGCGAAACCCGAGCAGATCGCCCAGCTGCTGCGCCTGGAAAACCGGATCGCCACCGCACAGAACGTCGAATCGGGCGTCGACTACGGCACCGCCACCGCTGCGGCCCGCCACCACGTCGACGAACTGCTCGGCGCCGTCACCGTCTCCCAGCTCAGCGGTGCCGTGGCAATTGCCAAGGACCACGGCCAGATCACCGACGTTCAGCTGCAGACGCTCGACGCGCATCAGGTCCTGCAGCTGATGCGCGCGTCGACGCCGGCCGTCGAACGCCAGGACATCGCCGACACCGTCGCCGAACGAACGGCGCTGCTGACCAACTCCGCCACCTGCGCCGCCAACGTCAGCGCCGCGCTCGACGCCGGCCCGGTCGACGCGTCGAACGCCGGAGCTCTGGTGCAGGAGCTGCGGGCGATCGCCGAAATCCACACGGCAGCGGCCTCGTGGGACACCTTCACCGCGGCTCCGCTGAACCAGGCGGTGATGCAGGCCGGCCAGGCGAAGGTGCTCGCGTGGGCCGACGAGCTGAAGGTCGGGCCTCTGCGGAAGTTCCTCAGCGACACGGGCGTCACGACCGCAGCGCAAGCCGGCACGGCGACCAAGTCCCAGCTCGGCAAGCTGCTGCATGGCCACCTGAGCAACTCGAGCGCGGTCGTCACCGCGGTCAAGAACGAGCTGCCGCCGCCAAAACCGGCGGTCAAGCCGGTCAAAGCGCCGGCTCCGGAGGCGGCGCCGAGCGCTAAGCCGAGCAGCCGATTCGGGATGCAGCACGCCCAGCTGGTCGCCGCGCTGCAGCAGGCCCAGGCCGCCCACGCCGCCGTCCCGAAGCCGATGGACGCCGCCGCGGTCGCGGCGTGGGACTTCGGATCGGGCACGCCGGCGAACCTCGGCGGCACGCACCCCAAGACCCTCCACACCGGACCCGACGGCAGCACCTGGATCGCGAAACGCGAAGGCAAGCCGCACGCCGGAGCCATCACGCACACCGAGGCCGCCGCGTCTCGGCTCGCCGCGCGGGCCGGGCTTCCCGTCGTTCCGGTCTATGCCACGAAGGTCGACGGCCACCCCGTCAGCGTCCAGCCCTTGCTGGTTGGCGCGAAGCCGATGGCGGGCAGCGCGTCGAGCTGGTCGCAGGCCGACGTCGACGAGATCGTCCGGCTGCACGTCACCAGCTGGGCGCTGGGCAACCACGACGCCCATCACGACAACGTCCTGCGCACCAGCACCGGCGGCCTCGTCCCCATCGACCAGGGCCAGGCCTTCAAGAACTTCGGCCACGACAAGCTGACGCTCGGCTACCGCCCCAGCACCACAGCCGTCTACCACCAGGTCTACGACGCCCACCTCGCCGGCCAGCTCGGCAAGGGCGTGCAGGTGAACCCGGCCGCGGCGCACTCGGTGATCCGCCGGCTCGAAGCCGTCCCCGACGCCGAATGGCGCGCCACCCTGCACACCGTCGCCCACGCCGGCGCCGCGCAGAACCTGACCTGGGTCGCACCGATGCGGGCCCGCGCGGCGAAGACCCACGGCATCGCCGAAACCGCCGTGACGACGAGCCAGATCGCCGAAGCCTTCCTCGACCATGCCGTCGAGCGGAAGAACAACCTGCGGCGCGACTTCGTCGAGTTCTTCACCGGCGACCTGAAGATCGCCTCCGCCGCGGCCCTGCAGCACCTCGGCAAAGGCTGATGGGCACCAACGCCAAGACCACGCACACCCCCTACGCCCTCGCGCCCGCCGGCAGCGAACAGGGCGACGTCAACGCGCCCATCCAGACCGACGTCGACATCGGCGAACCCTCACCGCCGGTCGTCGAGGAACTGCCGCTCGAGCCGGGCCAGCTCCCGGTGACGCCGATTCCGCTGACACCGGACGTCGGGCACGCCTACGGCGAACCCGTCCTCGTGGGCGGCACCGACTTGCTCGCCTCGACCGCCACGCTGGTCAGCTACGTCAGCGATCACGGCCCCCGCACGGTGCTGCACGCCCGCGTCGACGAGGAGGCCGAGGCCAAGCTGCTGGACGCGCTGAACATCAGCCCGGAGATGGTTCCGACGCAGGTCGAGCAGGAGGTCACCGGCCGGCTGCCGATCGATGAGCAGCACAACGTCGCGGAGAAGATCATCACCGCGGCCAAGAGCGTCAACCACCACATCGCCAACGGCTCCCTCACTGCCGCCGGCGCAACACCGGGGACGACGGCGGCGAAGATCGACGCTGCCGAGACCGCCATCGAAGGACTCGCCGAGGACCTCGGCGACGCCTCGCCCGTCGAGCAGGCGATGCTCGACCACTACGTGGCTCAGTTCCAGGCGATCCAGCACGCCGTGGCCTCTGGCGCACCGCTCGACCACGTCACGCCGTTCCTGCACGACGGCACTGCGGTGGTGACTGTCATGGTCCCGGCTCTGCCGTCGGAGGCGTTCGGCGGCGCCGCGGTCGCGGTGCTGCGCGATGCGACGCGGATCAAGCCGACGCTGGACGCCGACACGGGACAGGCCAGCTGGGGCGGCGGGCGCACGACCGGCGTGCTGGGCAAGGAGTACGCGATCGACCTCGGCGACGGCTACCAGGCCGTGTACCGCCCCTACGGTGTCAACGATCCGGCGAAGACCGAGTACAGCCTGCGCGGCCGTCTCGAGATCATCGCGCCGGCGGGGGAGGGCCATGGGCCTGACGTCGTCCGCCGGCTCGGTCAGCTGAACCTCGCCAACCGGCCGATGACGCGCGATGAAGGCGAGTACAGCTACCTCGCTGCCAATGTCACCGCGCAAGACCTTGGCGCGCGTGCCGAGGTTGCGGCCGCGCAGGTCACCGGAGACCACCTGGAGGAGATGGTCCGGCAGGAGATCTTCCACGAACGCGCTCACCAGGCGGTTGGCATAAGCGACGTTCAGCTGGCCAAGTTCGCCAAGGACATTCAGCTCGAGGCGCACACTCGCGCGTTGCCGGCGAAGGTGCAGGTTCTGCGCGACGCGGTCGCCACGGCCACCGGGTTCGCCGACGGCGCCGCGCTCGCGTCGAGTCCGGGCTACGACCCGGCGCCACGGCGCTCGGCCGGCTGGCTCTCCTGGACGCGTTTCGACGTCGGCAACGCCACGGACAAGCTCAAAGCCGCGACTGCCGGCCGGTCGCTGACCCATTCGACATCCTTTACCGGCTTGAAGGCGATGCTCGCCACCGGAGTCCTGGCCTCCACCGAGCGCCGGGCGACGATGGGAACCGGCACGGGCATCGGGAAGAGCGAGAGTGCGGACAAGCTCACCGGCGGCGCCAGCTCGGTGTTTCTGCGTATGCGGCAGAGCTCCTCGCTCGAGAACTCGCCTACGCTGGTCTGGGACGAGCCAGGGCGGCTCCTGAGCCGCGCCGACTACTACGGCGCCAACGCCGACACCTTCGGCGTGATCAACCCGGCCAAGGCCAGCGAATACGCCAAAGCGCCGATGACCCGGAATCCGTTCAAAATCGCGAAGTTCAGCAACGCCAGCAACGAGGTCATGTTCGCCGACGGCATCGACTTGCTCGGTGCCGAAGGCCCCAGCCGCATCCTGTGCAAGAACTCCGATCAGCGCAACGAGATCACGGCGCTCCTGCACGCCAAAGGCGTCACAAATATCGCCGGGAAACCGATCGAGGAGGTCGTTACGACATGAAGTACCTGACTGACGACGAGTTCTGGACCACGCTCACCGGCCTTCTCGCCGGCCGCGGGCAAAACGCCGACGATGATCTGCCCGGCGCCGAACTCGTCGTCCTAGACGATGAGCGCGAGGTTTTCCGCGCCGCGCTCGCGCGGCATGCTCGGCGTGACCACGGTGATCCAGCGGTCATCTGGATCCGCCCGCTTATCGCACCTGCGGCCTCGCGCGACGGGCTGCCGGCCTTTGACCCGGCGGTCCTGCGCCGCCGCGCGCTTCACGTCGCCGATGCTCGGATCGAGGGAGGCAGTCTCGCGCTCGATCTGGCCAGCGGCCAGCACGCGCGGATCGAACCCGCACGTGACGACTGCCTCGCTCGGCTGCAGGACTTCGACACCTGGATGACCACCCTCGCCGTCGAGCAGCGCACCGACCTGGAGGAGCTCGAGCACGACTGAATTCTGGCGCTGCGGCGGCGACGTGTCTTCACCGAACGAGGCGGTGAGGCCGATGCGAGAAGTCACGGAGACACTCAGGGCTGTCGAGTGGGTAACCCATCACGACGAGGCCCACGGCCACTTGCTCATCCGGGCCGGGACCCTCAACGAGATCATCCGCCGCGCCCAGGCCACACCGGGTACCGGGCAGGCGCGCCTGAAGATTCATCCGGGTTGGTGGCGCATCGAACGCTGCCGGTGTCGGCAGACCCTGGCCAGCTCGAACCACCCAGCCTGGCACTACCAGCCGGCAACGGCCGCGGCTGACGGTGCGTGGCGCGGTGCCGAAGTCCGGCTGGTTCTCTCTTGCCCCGGACGAGCCTGAATCAGCGGGCCTCGACCCCAGCCCTGTCTTCGTCGCATCGACGGTCCACCAGTGGGAGGCAAGCGTGAACGAGTACACCGAGGACGACCTCGGCAACGCCGCTACCTGCGCGGCCCAAAGCTACGACCTCGACCAGGACGAGGCACGCAGCCTGGTCGACCTGGTCGCCGGAGCGCTCGCGGACGGCGGCGACGCGATCGACGACGCCGCGTGGGACGTGCAGGACCGCGACGCGCGCATCGACGGCCAGGACTTCGTCGAGGACGTCGCGACGAACCTCGGCTACGACTTCCCGTGACTGCGAGCTTGGACGACGGCGCCGAGAACTACCTGGTGCTGCAACGGAAGGGACAGCTGTTTCCCGCGGTCACACTAGCCGCCTATCGGCTGCATCGCCACGCTGTCTGGCGTGACCGGGCCGCGGTCGATCCGACCATGGCACTGAACGCACTGGAGGACGTCGTCGTCCAGGCCACCTTCTTCGGCGACGAGAAGCTCAACGTCATGCTCGAAAACCTGCTCACGACAGCCAAGTCCTTTGTGGATGCGGTCCGGGTGATTCAGGTCTCCAGCCGCCCGGGTTTCGGGGATACCGTGCAGGAACCTCACCGTGGTGACGACGACGCGGCCCGGCGGAAGCTCCAGAACACGATCGAAGGCTTCGTGACCATCGCACGTGCCGATCTGCGCATCGAGGGCCGTTGGCGATCAGCGCTCAGTGATCCGTTAGCGATGTGACGATTGTGGACTTGCCTGTTCAATCGCGTCAGCGCTTGAGTGGCGTGTCGACGAGGTTGACCTTCTTGGAGATCTGGACCGGCGCGTCGGCAGGCCCCCGCCAGTGCCCGGCCACGGGCGTGAGCTTCCGCAGCTGCCGACCCGGTCCGTAAGCCTGCCGCCGGAAAAACGGAGCGACCGGGAACCGCACGCTCACAGTGCGGCCCGACGGTTCATTCCTTCGCTCGGACTTCGACGACGTCCGGTGCCGCACCGACACGACGCGCACCGGCGACGTCGTGTGCCCCGCACGTTCGGCGCGAACGCGCTGGGTGCGGGGCAGGTGTTCTTCCGTCGTGTCGGTCAACGTGTTGGGACTGCAGAAGATCCAACCCGCATGGACGGTTTGCAGCCAGGTGAGCGTAGTTTCGGCGGCCGCGATCTTGCTCGGGTCGATCGATCGGACGCGTGGCAGCGACGTGTCGATCGTCGGCGCGGTCGCGCCCCACGGCAGGTAGATTTCGTTGTCCCACGTCAGTTCGGCGTGTTGACGCCGGGCCGAGATCTCGGCCTCGCGCTCGGTGGCGCCGGCTTCGCGGGCCAGCCTCTTGTTCGCCGCGAAGTCCGTGACACTCCAGAAGCTCAACCACAGCCCGCCGGTCTCGCTGGTCAGCAGTTCGGTTCCGCCCCAGGACACCCCGACGATGTCGATCCGCTTGCCGTCCGTTTCCCGGATGTACTCGGCCATCGGCTCAGCGAACAGCATGAAGCCGGTCTGCGCGGGAAGGTCGTGCGGCTGGATCTCCCACTTGTCCTGCAGGCTCGGCGCCGCTTGGCGGACGAGCTTCGTGATGTCGGCGGTCACGTAGAACAGTTGCGCGTCGCGGAGCCGCCGATGCTCATCGGCCAGCAGGAGCACGGCTCCGGTTTCCGGATCGGCGTCCGGTCGGAGGGTGCCTCGCCCCTGTCGTAGCGCTTTCGCGGTGAACAGGTGGGCGTATTCGGTTTGCAGATAGTCGGCGAGGTGCTCGCGCAGAGCGGGCAGCTCCCGCGGCGCGGGTGGGCGCCACCGGCGCGGCTCGGGATTCGGTGTCATCGCAGCCTCCGTCAAAAACCTTGTGCACTCAGTGTTCGAGGTTTACGGTAGATAAACCGTGAGCACTAAGTCAACAGGGATTTGTTGGAGGACGCGATGAACCACCGAGCCGGCGCGACCGGAGCGGGAAACCCGATCAACGCCGAGTGTCACGCCTTGAAGATCGCCGTCGAGGTAGCGCGGGCATGGCACAAGGGCGGCGGCCCCGACCGGCCGGAGGTGCCGCTGGGGGTTGTCGCCACACTGGCGCTCGCAGGCCTGACCGCACACCGGAAAGCGGACGTCGCAGACTGGGTTCGAGGCCGGTCGCCAGCCGATTTCCTCCGCTTGGCCCGCTGGGTGTGGCGAGCGGTGCTGGCGCAGCGACCGGACGTTCTGCGCATGGCCGCGCCCATCGTGGGCTGGCTCCACGGGGAGGGCGAGCAGCTGGCCGGCCGCATCAAAAGCACCGCCGACGCCGCCCTCGCGGCAGGACAACTCGACCTGACCGGTGGCGACCGCCGGTTCGACGCCGATCTGCTCGGGCCGGTGCTCGGCGCACTGCGGTCCCCGGCGGCCACGAAAGTCGACGCCCAGATGTACACCCCAGGAGACGTCGCCCTCGCCCTGACCTCGGTCATGCTCGGTGACGTCAAGCAGGGCCAGGTCTTCGTCGACGACACGGTCGGCACCGGCGGCCTTTTCCGTGCGGCAGCGCAGGTGGTCCGCGATCGTGGCTTGGACCCGACGGCCTTGACTTGGTACGGCGCCGACGTCGACGAGCTGGCGGTCGCGGCCGCCGCGGTCAACAGCGTGCTCTGGCAGCTTGGCACGAACGTCGTTCTCTACGTCGGCGACCCGCTTGCCGAACCGGACTGGTCGGAAGCCGCCGCGCAGCAGAAGGTGCAGTTCCAGCGGGAGGTCCACGCTTTGCGGGGCGTGCTGGCGGCGCTGGACTTGGAGAACACGCCGAGGTAAGTGCCCAGGTCACGGCGGCAGTCCCTGCTAGGTTCGCCGGGTGGGCGACGGCCAGCGCAAGATCACGGACGGTCCTCCGGCGGACCCGGACACGACCTACCGCTACGTCGACATGGTCGAAATCGCCGGCTGGTTCGGCATCACCCACCGCGCGGTCGCCAACTGGCGCTCTCGGTACGCCGACACCCACCCTTTTCCCGAGCCCGACGTCATCGTCGGCCGCACCCCAGGCTGGTCGCAGGAACGCAAGTCCGAGATCGAGACGTGGGCGGCCGGCCGCCCCGGCCCAGGAGCTGGTGGCGGGCGGCCTCGGAAGTTGTGAGCTCACGCTGACCTGGCCCGTGACGAGCGGATCAGCTGCCGGCGAGCAGCTTGCCGATCCGCGTTGATGCCTTCCGCCAGGTCGTCGTCGCCCAGGGGCATAGGACAGGCGGAGGTAGCCAGGACCCCCGAAAGCCTCACCGGGGACCACGGCCACCTCCGCGGCCTCCAGCAACACGGCCGCCAGCTCGGCGGTGGTACCCGGGCGCCTGCCGTCGATTTGTCGGCCCAAGACGTCCTTCGCCGACACGTCGACGTAGAAGGCGCCGTCCGGCTCGGCGCACCGGAGGCCGTCGATTTCGCCGAGCATCCGGATCATCGTGCGGCGGCGCCGGTCGAAAGCCGCACGCATGCGCCGGATCTCCTTCGTTCCGCCGGACAGCGCCGCCAACGCGGCGATCTGAGCGACGTTGCCGACGTTGGACGTGAGGTGGGGATTGCAGTTTCGTCATCGCCGCGGTCACGTCGGCGGGAGCGAGAGTCCAGCCCACCCGCCAGCCGGTCATCGCGTAGGCCTTGGCGACGCCGTTGACGGCGACGCACCGCTTGCAGGACGAGGTTCGCGTTCACTTCATCGTCAGCTGGCCAGCACCTGCGGGGACAGGATCTTCAGCATGGCGTTCGCCCACTTCAGCTGCCTCAGCGTCTGCGGGTGGCAGCGGCCGGCGAGGTCCAGCAGATCCGGGTCCTTGACGGCCTGCGCGCCCTGGGCCAGCAGCTCCCAATCGAGCGAGACTCCGGCGGCCTGGCGGTGCAACCGCCGGAGGTCGGCGAGCAGCAGCACGCCGGGCTCCGGACGGCGTCCGCTCAGCTCCGCGACCGTCGCGCGGATCGCCTCCACCGGCTTCGACGGCGCCGGGACGTCCCCGGAAAGGTGTACGTCGTACGAGCGGGCGGCGTCGGCCAGCGCGCGGACGTGGTCCTGCGACCATCGGGCCAGATCGTGGGCGACGTGGTGCACCTCGTGCTCGACAGCGTGCCGGTCGGCGACTTTGACCAGGTCTTTCGCCAGCGACGTCTCCGACCGGTGCAGTTCGCGGATCGCCAGGCCGAGCTTCATCGGGCCGCTCCCGTCTCGAGGTTTTCGGCGACGCGGGTGTCACCGCCGGGCGCCGGCTCCGCGCTGCCGGGGCCGGGATCGGCGCGGCGGATCGCGGCCGCGGCGGTCTTGAACAGCGGCTGCTTGGACACCGGGTCCCAGTCGGTCGGGGTGAGCTCGTTCGCGGCTCGGTCCCCGCGGCGGCCGCTGGGGTCGTCCGTGTCGAAGTAGCCGTAATGGAACGGGATGAACAGGACACCTTGCCGGATTCCGCCGACCCGGACCCGGGCGCGGACCTCACCTCGCGGGGTGGTGATCGCCGCCCAGTCACCCTCGTGCAGATCGAGCCGCTTCGCGTCGACGTCGGACACCTCGACCCAGGATTCCGGGGCTGCGGCTTGCAGCTGGGGTGCGCGGGCGGTCTTGGTCCGGGTGTGGAAGTGGTAGACGGTCCGGCCGGTGATCAACGCGAACGGGTATTCGGCGCCGGGCGGCTCGTGCGGCGGCAGATATTCGGCCGCCTTGATCATCGCCTTGCCATCCGGATTCAGCGCCTGGTACTCGGTCGGCTCCATCGGTGCGCCGGTGACCAAGTCGCGGCCGTAGCTTTCGCAATACTCCGGCTGCGCGAAGAACTTCCCGTCGGCGTAGAGCCGTTCGGTGCCATCGGGGTTCTCCTCGTTGCACGGCCACTGGATCCCGCTGACAGCTCGAAGCTTCGCGTAGCTGAGCCCGGTGTAGTCGCACGGCCGTCCCGCCGACGCACGCTTCCACGCCTCGAACGCCGACTCGGCGTCGTGCCACTGCGGAAGCGGCGCGCCGTCCTTGTCGCGGAAGTTCATGCGGCGGGCGTAGTCGAGCAGGATGTCCAGGTCAGACCGTGCTTGCCCGGGCGGTTCGACGGCCTTCTCCGACAGGTGCACCGTGCGGTCGGCGTTGGTGAAGGTGCCGATCTTCTCGCCCCAGATCGCCGCCGGCAGCACGACGTCGGCGAGTTCGGCGGTTTCGGTGCGGAAAGCGTCCTGCACAACGAGGAACAGCCGCTCCTGCGTCAGGATCGAGCGGATCCGCCGGAGCTCCGGCAGTGAGACCGCGGGGTTGGTGGCCGACACCCACAGGAATCGCAGCGTGCCGTTTTCGGCGTAGCGCAGCATCTGCATCAAGTGCGTCGGCGGCCCGTAGTGCGGGATCTCGCTCTGCTCGACGTTCCACAGCTCGGCCAGCTCGGCGACGTGCGCGTCGTTCGCCCAGTTGCGGAATCCCGTGAGGTCACCGTCGGCTCCGCACTCCCGGGTGTTCTCCGCGGTCGGCTGGCCGTTCATCTGCAGGACGCCGGCGCCCGGCTTGCCCAGCATGCCGCGCAGCAGAACGAGGTTGTTGACCTGCACGGACGCCGCACCGGCCTGGTGGGACTGGTAGAAGCCCTGCAAGACGGTGCACAGCAGCCGTTCGGCGGATCCGAGAAGCTCGGCGGCCTCGGTGATTTCGCGTGGTTCGAGCCCGCAGATCCCGGCGACCCGGTCCGGTGGGAAGCCGGCGACCAGTTTTTCCAGCTCCGCGAAGCCGACGGTGTGGCGGTCGACGTAGTCGTGGTCGACCCGGTCGTGGGCGATGACCTCGTGCAGGAGGCCGTTCATCAGCGCGAGGTTCGTGCCGGGCAGCGGCGCGAGGTGGACGGTGGCCGCGCGGGCGACCGGGGTGTCACGCGGGTCGACGCACAGGATCGCCGGCGGGTTGGGGCCGGCGAGCCGGTCGAGCATGCGGGCCCAGAGCACCGACTGCGTTTCCGCGACGTTGTGCCCGAAGAGAGCGATGACGTCGGCGTGATCGATGTCCGAATAGGACCCCGGCTGGCCGTCGCAGCCGAAGGACTCCTTCAGCGCGGCGGCCGCGGTCGCCGTACAGAGCCGGGTGTTGCCGTCGAGGTGGTTCGTGCCGATCCCGGCGTGGGCGATCGTCGCGAGGGTGTAGTACTCCTCGGCGAACAGCTGCCCGCTCGTGTAGAAGCCGAGCGCGCTGGGGCCCTGCGCGTCGAGGAGGTCCTTGCTGTGCTTCACGACCAGGGCCATCGCCTCATCCCAGCTCGCCTCGACGAGTTCCCCGTCCCGCCGGATCAGCGGCGTGGTCAACCGGTCGGGTGAAGCGTTGGCCTGCCAGCCGAAGAGGTCCTTGGGGTCCAGGCGGCCGCGGTTGACGCGGTCGTCGGCGCGGCCGCGCACGCCGACGATCGATCCGTCCTTGACCGCGAGGTCGAGACCGTCGCCGTTGGAGTGCAGCACGGCGGCGGTGCGCACCCAGCGGTCGACATCGGCGGCCGTCAACCCGTTGGCGAGGTGGCTGTCCACGCGCACCGGCCACGGCTCGCCCGGTCCGTAGGGCGTCCGGGTGCCCCAAGGTTGGTCGATGCCGTCCCGGTACGCCATAGCCAGCCTCCCGATCGATCACTCGGTTCGGCTTACCCGGCAGAACCCGGTGCAAACACTGACATTTGCTGAACGCAAATGTTTCCCTGGGCACGTCGGCTTTCGGCGCGGTGGGCGAACGTCGCGTGAGGATGTTCCAACGCCCGGTTACCGGCGGTCGACGTCGAGTTGTGAGTAACCGCCGACCGTCGCGGTGATGCGAATCACAGCTTTGGACGTTTGGTTTGGTGAGCACTGGGTCGCCTTCTGAGGCCGGGGATTCTGCCCAGCCGAGGACCCGGAGGTAGCGGTGGCGGACGGCAATCCAGTGCGGCCGCAGGACTTGTTACGCGTCACCGTTCTTCGACCCGCCGACCTGGCCGGCTCGACGGTGCTGGAAGTCTCCGGAGAGGTCGACCTGCACAGCGCTTCAGTGCTGGATGACGCGATCTCCGGAGCGCTCGCCGATGATCCGGCGCTGCTGATCATCGATTTGACCGCGGTGACCTTCTTGGCTTCCATCGGGATCACGGCTTTGATCAACGCGAGGCGCACCGCGAGTTTCGGTACGAGTGTCCGGGTGGTGACCCCCGACCGCAGTGTGGTGGCCCGCGCTCTTGAGCTGACCGGGCTGCGGGAGGTGCTGGCCGTCGTCCCCCTCCGCGCCGACGCATTCAGCCGGTAGCGCTCCGGACATGGTCAGGGGCCGCCTCGCAGAGGATCTCTCGCCCAGACCGTTCTCCCGTAACACACGGTCGAAGACCGGCGGTCTCTGAACGCAACCATCTTCGGTTAGGCGCCTGCGTCCCGGGTAGTTCTCGGCGAACAAGGCCGCCCTCGTGTCCGGGGGCATGACCTGCTCGAGAACGCTTACGTGCATGCCAGCAGCACGTGGCCGGCGCCGAGGTGCTGGGCAGCATCGCGTACGGGGTGGCGGTGCTGGACTGGTGGTGGTCCGCGGCCACGACTCGTGCGGCGCGGTGGGCGCCGCGTCTGCTGGCGCATCGCGTTTTGCCGTCAAACGACTTCGCCATTCACCGAATGCGCCCCCGGTCCTGGTGGTGAACCGGAATTCGATGGTCACCGGCAGGGTCTCGAGGTCGAGAGCCTGCGGCGGGCGTTGTCAGTTCCCAGTGTGGGGCGACGACTGACGGCCTGTGCTGATTCTGCTGAGTGGTCGAGTGGGGCGGTTGCTGGATGACCCGAGATGCCCGATCCGGAGGGCGTCGGACGTGGGGTGTGGCGCGGCTCGCACGCGCAATCGCTCGTTCACCGGTCGATTTCGTGGCAAACCTGCGGCGGTGATCAGCTGGGAGTACAGCGGCCACATCGGACACAACAGGCCGATCGGATCCTGATCGGCATGGCGACCGAACTCACCGGAGGACTGTGAACGGCGCGGCCAGGGAGTCTGGCGGCGGCGCAAGGCCAGCCGGTGCGACCCCGCCGGCCCAGGTTTTAGAGCCGGCGGGGTCTAGGTCCGCGCGGATCTCGTACGAGTCGATCAGACCTAGCCCACCGTTACCCGGTCGGGGCGCGTCGAAACCTTCCGCTCTCGTCGAGCAGCGGTGCGGGCGGCTAAGTTGTTTTCGGCGATGGTTGAGCAGGCAGCCGTCCTCCGCGCAACATCAGGGAGAACGGCATGACCGATGAGCACGATTGGCAGCTTGACAGACGAGCGTTCACCTCGGATGCCAACCGGGCCCAGCCTGGGCCGGGACTGCTGGCCGAGCAGTTCGGCCAGCTGACGGCCACGTTGCTGGCCGCTCCGTCGGTCGAGGACGTACTTCAGCGCGTGCTCGATGCCGCGACCGTGATGGTTCCGGCTGCCGATCTGGCAAGCTTCACCTTGCTCGACGACGACGGCGGCTTCCATACGCCGGCGGCAACCGGCGACATCGCCACCGATCTGGACCTGCTGCAGTATCGGTTCCGCGAAGGCCCGTGCGTCGAAGCCGCCGTCCCCAGCGGCCCCGCCGTAGCCCTGTGCCCCGACTTGGCCGACGAGCCACGCTGGCCGCATTGGGCGCCGGCCGCGGTGGACCTCGGTGTCCGGTCCGTTCTCGCCACCGCCCTGATCCCCGGGTCGCCGGCCGGACGCTCCATCGGCGCCCTCAACGTCTTCTCCCGCTCCGCCAACGGGCTGGACCAGGCCGATCGTGACGTCTTGCTGCTGCTGGCGACTCACGCGTCGCTGGCCTTGGCCACGACCGACGCCGTGACGCGTGCCGAACTTCAAGCTGCGCATCTGCTCAAGGCGATCGAGAGTCGGGATGTGATCGGCCAGGCCAAGGGCATCATCATGGCCCGCCGCGGCGTTTCGGCCGAGGAAGCGTTCGACGTGCTGCGGCGCACATCTCAGGACCTGAACGTCAAGCTCGCCGAGGTCGCTTCGGCGCTCGCCACCCGGCACACCGAAGTCGACTTGCCGGCCCACTGACGCAGCCGCCGCACCGAACTACGCGCGGACCCCGCGGTTTTACTCCTCGCTCCGAGGTGATCACTCGGCGACCTACCCTGTCGCCCGCCGAGGAAGCACATCCGCAGCCACGGACGTGACCGCCGGGCCGTGGCCGACCGGCGTAGTCGTACCCCGCCTAGTCCGTCCCGCGAACTTGGCCACCGGCTTTTGCCCCGGTCGCGTCGGCTGTTCAGGATGTGGCGATGGCGATCAGGCCGCCGATGCCTGCCGCGTAGAGCACGAGGACGATCAGCGAGTCGACGCCGACGCCTGCGATGCGACGGTGGGGGCGGAACAACAGCCCTGCGGCGTAGACGAGGGTGAGCAGCGCGGCCAGCGCGGTGAGGTAGATATCGGTGTTCTCCGCGTGCGGCAGGATCGCCTGACCCGACACCAGGGTCCCCACCAGGAACAGCACCGGAAGGAAGGCGTTGCCACCGAAGATGTCGCTCACCGCGAGCTGGTAGTCCCCGTTGCGGACCGAGTTGATCCCGGTCGAGACCTCCGGCAGAGACGTGGCGGCGGCGAGGACGGTGGCGCCGAACAGCACCCCGGACAGGCCGATGTGGTCGGCGATCACGTCGCCGCTGCGCTCAAGGAACACCCCGGCGACCAGCGTGACCAACGCGGCGACGCCGAAGAACACCGCGGACTTGGCCGTGCTGGTGCCCTTACGGGTTGCCTGCTGTTCGACGTGGTGACGGCGATGGCCGCGGGGCCGCTCCTGCCCGTCGGGGGCGTCGCCGTCTTCGTGCCACGGCAGTGACCGCCCGGCTCGCTGCAGCAACAGCAACCCGACCACCCACAGCACGGCGATCAGCACGGGCGCGGGTGTCAGCCGCCACACGATGAGGGACGCGGGCAGTTGGGTGCCGGCGATGACGACGGCGAGCACGGCCACGACCAGCGCCCCTTCGAGCACCAGCACGAGCGAGGCGGCCCGGTAGGTCAGCGGCTTACCGCCGCGGACGCCGAAACCGTCGAGCACGACCAGGACGACGGTCTGGATGGCGATGCCGCCGAGGATGTTGCCCACGGCGACGCCGACGTTGCCCGCTGCCGACGCGGAGACGACGATCGCGATCTCCGGCAGGTTCGTCGCCACGGCCAGCAGGACCAAGCCGCCGAGCGCCGAGCCCAGATGCAGCCGGGTGGCCAGCACGTCGGTCTGGTTGGACAGCGAAATGCCGGCGACCCAGATCGCCGCGGCCGCCACCACGAAGATCAGGATCAGCACCGCCAGCGGCAAAGATGACACTCACTGACCTCCACCACGTCACCGAGGCGACCCCTGCAGGCTCGCCCGCCCAGCCCATCGAGCACGCGGCAACGGGTTACCCGCCGATCCATCTACCAACCGAAAGTGATCTCGGAGCTGTTCCAGCTCGATGTCGGCCCGCCGTTCAACGCTCCTACTGGAGAAGAAGGCGGATTGCCGTTGGTCGCCGGGCACCCTTGAAGCGATCTTGTGCGCGCTCGGGACTCCACCCATCCGGGCGGTAACGCGCGACGAATCCCCCGAGATACCCGAGAAGACAGCTGCGCAGCTCGCGACCCTCTGCGTCTCGCTCAGAGACGCAGAGGGATGCTCGGCGGAACAGGACGGGCACATGAGCAAGGTTGCCGATCCCCATGAGGATCCCACCACCATCGATCCCCGACCGGTACCGGCCACCGATGTGCTGAACCTGCGCGGCGCGGGAGACCTCACCGACACCCACGCCGCAAAGGAGATCGTCGCCCCGGCGTACGCGGCAGATCCCGCCACCGCCCTCGTCCTGGACCTGACCACGGTGACTTACCTGACCATGGAAGCGGTCATCCCGTTCGTCACCCTGGCCCGCCGGTGCGCTGCCCGGGGAACGTCGCTGCGTGTCCTGGCTTCCGAGCCGGTCCGGCGCAAGCTGACGAGTCTCGGCCTGCACTCCGCCTTCGCGCTGAAACAACCACGCGCCGAGTCCTGACCCTCGAGCTGAGCAGCGTTCCGTTTGAGGTGTCGTCACACCTGCCTCGCCCGTGCATCCCGCGATGTCGGGACGGTGGTCACTGAGAACTTGAGGGTGGCCGGACAGCTGGATGCTCAACTAACCGGCCACAGAGAGTGCTCTACCCGTCGACGAATCGTTCAACCACCGTATCGGTCACGCATCGTTACCTGTGGTCAACGTTGGCCTGGGTGCCTTCAGAACGATGCAGATACGCTCGGCGCGGAGGAGATACACTCGCCTGACGAAGTGTCGAGTCGCGGTGCCGGGCGCGATCAAGTGCGCTGGAATGAGCACATGACGTCGTGGAGATCCCCGGACAACCCGGCCGACGAGATGGCCCAGCTGCGGGACGCCCTGGATACGCAGCCGGTCATCGAGCAAGCCAAAGGGATGCTGATGCTGGTGCGCGGCTGGACCGCCGAGACCGCGTTCGCCGCGCTGCGCACCATCTCCCAGCGCACCAACGTCAAACTGCACGACGTCGCCGCGGTCGTGGTCGCCGCCGGCAGCCACACCGAAGCCGCCACCGGGGGCACGGAGACCTCCGTCGTGGTCCTCGACCAGCTGCGGCAGCACGTGCTCGGGTCGGCCTTCGACACCCCCGTACAGGACAGTGAGCCCGACGCCGGTTGAGCAGGCGGCCGGCTGGGCAGTAGGTGTCTGGCCCGGTCGGTGTCCTGCGCGCCGTTCGGGCCGCGGCGCTTCACCGCCGCATCCGGCTTCGGCCGGGCGTACGCGGTGCGACGTCGCGGTTGAGACCACCAGCCGCCACCGAACCGGCGTTCGGCCTGCCCACCGGCAGCCCGGCACCGCGGGGAGGCACGGTGCCGCCGGCTTCCCGCGTCGACGAGAGGCCACCACATGCCCGCCACCGCCACCCCCGGCAGCCGCCGCGACATCGACACTCTCCCCGTGGCGCGTACCCGTTTCACCGTGACCACGACGGCCGACGCGGCCACGGTCGCGGTCACCGGCGACCTCGACCTGTCGAGCACGGCTCGCCTGCAGGAACGCCTCGACGAGGAAATTTCGCTGCGGCCCGCCGCCCTGATCATCGACCTCACCGCGGTCGGGTTCTGCTCCTCCGGCGGCCTCTCGGTCCTGGTCACCGCCGTCACGAACGCTCATGCCGGCGGGATCGCCTGCGCGGTCATCGCCAGTCAGCGCGCCGTGGTCCGCCCCATCAAGCTCCTGCTCCTCGATCGCGTCCTGCCGGTCCACCCCGACCGGGCCGACGCCGAGGAGTGGTTGTCGCTGGTCGCGCGGCTGCGCTGAGCGAAGCACCGTGCGCCGCAGCAGCGGCGCGACGGCTTACCCGCTTACGAAGTTGCTCCGTAAGCAGCAGAGATCATGGTTTAGCTCGTCCGTACTTCGGGTACACGCGGCATCCGCACCGACGTGGTGCCGCCCTGGTGGGTGTGCCCGGAGAAGGGAACGGCTGATGTCCAGGAGAGCGGGAACGAGCCGGTGAACGACGACGTCGCCGACGCCATCCAAACGACGACGCCCCGCAGCTGACCCTGAGCCAGGAAACATCCTCGGGAGCGCTGGCGCTGGCCGTGGCGGGCGAAGTCGATCTGCTCACCGCCGATCAGCTGACCGACGGAGTCACCGCCGCACTCGCGCAGCGGCCCGCCGTGCTCGTGATCGACCTAACCGCAGTGACCTTTCTCGACTCCTCCGGCCTGTCGGTGCTGGCCCAAGCCCACGCCGCCGGCGGGCAGAACACCACGGTGCGGGTCGTCACGATCCCCGACAGCCTCGCCCACCGCGCCATCACCCTGACCGGGATGGACAACCTCGTCCCGATCTTCACCAAACGCGCGGACGCGCTCGCCGCAGATCCCATGCGATGACCTGCTCCGCCGACAGCCCAGCCGGCGACACCGCCACCGCACCGGACCTGCTACACGAGGAAGTGCCTGCCGAACCGGCTCAGATCAGCCCGCTGCGCGACCTGCTCGCCGGCTGGGCCGCCGGCACCGGCCTGCTTCCGGAACGAGTGCAAGATCTGCTGCTCGCGGTCTACGAAGCGATGGCCAACGTCGTCGTCCACGCCTATCCAAGTCGCCTCGGCACCTTCACCCTGCACGCCCGCCACGTCGGCGACGCCGTGACCGTCACCATCCGCGATACCGGCCAGTGGCAACCGGTTCCCCGCTCCACCCTCCTGGGCGGCCGCGGGTTGCCGCTGATCCACACCCTGGCCGACCAAGCCCTGGTCGAGACGAGCATCGCCGGCACCACCGTCACCATGACCTGGACGTGCGGCAGCCTGCCTGCAACGCCCGCTACCGAGTCTGCATCTGGGTAGGCCGCCAAGCTAGTCGGCGACGATGTGGGCGCGGAGCTGTTCGAGGGTCTTGGCCAGCAGCCGGGAGACATGCATCTGAGACACCCCGATCCGCCGGGCGATCTGACCTTGGGTGAGTTCGTCGACGAACCGCATCGTGACGATCGCGCGTTCCCGGGCCGGCAACGTCGCCAACGCAGCCTGCAGCGCGACGTGGTTGTCGAACCGAGCGAACCCGGATTCCTCGACCGCGAGCTGGTCGGCGACCGTGACCGTATCCTCGGCACCGCGCACGGGCGCGTCGATCGAATGCGCGCGGTAAGCCTCGGCGGCGAGCAGCCCTTCGCGCACGGTGTCGATGTCCATCTCCAGGTGCGCCGCCAGCTCGCTCGGCGTGGGTGCTCGATCCAGGTCGCGCGCGAGCGTGTCGGTCGCTTTGCTGAGTTTCTGCTGCAGGTCCTTCAAGGAGCGAGGGACGCGCATCGACCAGCCGGTGTCTCGGAAGTGGCGGCGAACTTCGCCCATGATGGTCGGCACGGCGAAGGACAGGAAGTCGGTGCCCTGCTCGGGGTCGTAACGGTCGACGGCGCGGATCAGGCCGGTTCTCGCGACTTGCAGCAGGTCGTCGAACGGTTCGCCGCGGCCGCTGAAGCGCCGGGCGATGTGTTCGGCCACCGGGAGGTGCTCGATGATCAACCGCGCCCGCAGTTCGCCGGTCCTGGTGTCCGCGTCGTCGAGCCGGCTCCGTTCGGCGAACAGGGGAGCGCAGTGGGCGTACTCGTCGAAACGACGCTGGGACGGCAGGGCGGGTGTCGCGGCGGGCGGATTTCGTTCGGGCGCTTGGACAACCATGCGCGCCGGATACCCAACAGCTGTCAGAATCACACGAACGGCTAGACCTTCGCGCAGGATTTCTGCTCTAAAAGGAAAGTTGAGTACGTTTGCCGCCGAAACCGGCTTCGCCATCGGCCAACCGATAGGACACGCCGGGACGCGAAAGCGGGCGACTGCCGCAGACCATGCCGCAGCATGTGGCGGTTTGTCCGATCCGGCTTCGCTTCGGAACGCGAGGGTGCTGCATCGCTTGCTCGACGGTTGTAGGGTCAGGGGCAGCGGTTCAGTCCAGTAGCCGCATCGCACCTCGTCAGCCCGGTGACCCGGGTGGCGTGGGGCCCTGAACTGGAGCGGCGGCAGTGGGGTCTCACAGTTGGTTCGAGGAGGCCATGCACATGTCGTCGCCCGTGCCCCGGCCGCGCGATCCGCGGCGCCGGCCACCGGCGTCGTTCGCGGTGGCCCGGACATCGCAGGCGAGCGTGGTCGCCGCGTCCGGCGAGCTGGATTTGACCGTCACCGCTCAGTTCGCCGCCCTGCTCGCCACGGAGCTGCACCGGCGACCACCGGCGCTGATTTGCGACACCTCGGCGGTCGAGTTCTGCGCCGCTCGAATCTTGACCATCCTGATCGACACCATCACTGACTCGGCCGTGGCGTGGGTGCCGTTCGCCGTAGCCGGCCGCTCACGTGCACTACTGCGGCCGATCACCGCGCTCGACTTGGAGCGCGTTCTCCCTGTGCACAACAGTGTCGCCGAAGCTCTGAACCGGATGACGCTGTCAGCTGATCCTTCGAGCCTGGATTCTCCGCGGTAACTCCCTGCCTGGACCGGCGGTCATGGCGCTGCGTCCTCGCCGGCGAAACGTCCCCATACGACCTTGCCGTCATCATGGTGGCTGACACCCCACTCGGCGCACACTGCGTCGACCAGCGGCAGGCCACGGCCACCTGCACAGTCGGGGACCCGCAGCAGAGGTTCGCCAGTCCCGCGATCGGCGACGGCCACCATCACCTCGTCAGGATCCCCGTGGCGACGGAGCAACTCGCCGACGACCAGCACCGCGTCGACCTTGACGGTTTCACCGAGCGTGTCCAGTTGCGCTGCGGCCCATTGTCGGGCGACCGCCAGGCAGGAGACGTCGGCACCGGACATGTCGAGGACGTGCCAGTTCTGCGGGGCGCTTTCGACCCAGCTCACGCGCACGCGTGACTCCTTCCGACGTGTCGATCGAGCCCACCTCGGCACCGCCACTCGATCCGGGCTACCCCAAGAGCACCGGCTTACCCCTGTAGACCGTTGCCCACCGTGCTCAAGCCTGCATCCGCACCGCCTGCGGTCGGGCCGGCGACCCCTCGACCAGGTGACCACCGCGGCGGCACGGGAACGAATCGCGGTGCGGGAATGGCATCATGGACGCGCTCAGCGTCGAGCGCCCGGTCTCCCAAGGAAACCAGCGAGAGGCTATCGCCGAGTGATCAAGATTTGCCAAGGCCGCGACGGAAACGGCGCGAAACGCATCGTCTTCAGCCTGCCCGCCCACGAGCCCCCCGGCCGCGTCAGCGTGGTCGGATCGTTCAACAACTGGACACCGGGCCAGCATCGCCTGCAACCCCACACCACCGGGCGCCGGTCTGCCACCGTGGAGGTCGCCGCCGGCATCACGGTGCAATTCCGCTACCTGGCGGAAAACGGCTACTGGTTCGACGACCCCGACGATCCGGACGTGCTCGCTCGGCCCGACGACACCTCGGCGTAGCGGCCTTCGCCGTGCCGGTTTGGCGTTTGAACACCCGCGAAACGAATCCGTGCACAGAGGTAATTACGTTTTCAGAGCCTCTACTGCCCGACGTCGACTGTGACGCTGCCGCCCAGCAGCTTGACCGCAATCCCAGTGCTTGTCAGCCTCCCGAGCCAGCGGCGCACGGCGAGGTCGGCCGCTCCAGCCGGATCTGCGAACCGATGACACCGGGAACCACGATTCGGCGGCGTTGCTGAGCGGTACAGTCCCGGCGGTACTACGGTAAGCCGATGATCGGCCGGGGTGCGAAGATCACGCTGTGGTGTGGCGCGGCCCTAGTCGTCCTTGCCGGCATTGCGATACCGGTCATACTGCCCACATCGGACAGTGGGTACACCGATACCGCGCTCTCGGCGGCGGACGAGGCTCTGGCGCAGGTGCGCACCACGCAGTTCATGGTCGACGCCGACATCGACGGGAAGATGCTGTCCCCGTACCGGGCGGCCGTCGTGTGGCAGGCGCGCGACAGCTTGGCCACGGCGCAAAGTGACTTCACCGGCGAAGAAATCCCGGACGCAGCCGCCGAGACCGTCCACAACGAACTGGCACCGTTGCTGGCCGACGCCGGCGGGGAAATCGCCGCGGTGGGTGCGGCCGTGGACGCGGGCCGCAGCGTCGAAACCGGTCTCTCCGAGCGGATGCGCCATACCGGTGACCTGCTGGCCGAATTCCTGGAGCGGCACCGGTGAAGAAATTCCTCGCTGTCACCCTCGGGATCCTGACCGCGATCGGCGGGTTCGTCGACATCGGTGATCTGGTCGCGAACTCCCAGACCGGCGCCCGGTTCGGGATGCGGCTGGCGTGGGTCGTGGTCGTCGGCATCGTCGGCATCTGCGTGTACGCCGACATGGCCGGGCGGATCGCCGCGGTGAGCGGCCGTCCGGTGTTCGACCTGATCCGCGAGCGCCTCGGCCCGCGGATCGCGTTGGTGAACCTCGCCGGGTCCTACCTGGTCACGATGCTGACGCTGGGCGCGGAGATCGGCGGTGTCGCGCTCGCCCTGCACCTGGCGACGAGCGTGCACTACCTGCTGTGGGTGCCGGTGGTGGCCGTCGTGCTGTGGGTGGTGCTGTGGCGGACCAAGTTCGAGACGCTCGAGCGTGTGTTCGGGCTGCTCGGGCTGGCACTGATCGTGTTCGTCGTCGCCTTGTTCACGTTGTCGGTGCCGTGGCCGGACCTGCTCGGGCAGATCGGCTCCGGGCCGCCGTCGACGGAGAACTGGGCGACCTACGGCTATTTCGCGGTCGCGCTCTTCGCCGCGGCGATGACGCCGTATGAGGTGTTCTTCTTCTCTTCCGGCGGTGTCGAGGAGAAGTGGACCCGCAAGGACCTCGGTACCGAACGCGTCAACGTCTTCGTCGGGTTCCCGCTCGGCGGGCTGCTGTCGCTGGCGATCATGGCGTGCGCTGCGGTGGTGTTCGAGCCGGCGTCGGTGAAGGTCGACGCCATCACGCAGACGACGTTGCCGGTGGGGATGGCGTTGGGCAAGCTCGGGCTGGCGGTGGTGATCCTCGGGGTGTTCGCCGCGACGTTCGGCGCCGCGCTGGAGACCGGCCTGTCCTCGGGATACACCGTCGCGCAGTACTTCGGGTGGGAATGGGGCAAGCGGGTCGCCCCGCGCCGGGCCGCCCGGTTCCACACCGTCGTCCTCGTCAGCGTCGCCCTCGGTGCGGCGCTGCTGCTTACGACCATCGACCCGGTGCAGCTCACCGAGTACACGCTGCTGCTGTCGGCGGTCGTGCTGCCGTTGACGTACCTGCCGATCCTCGTCGTCGCCAACGACCGTGCCTACCTCGGCGACCAAATCAACGGCAAGATCCGCAACGCGCTGGGCATCATTTACCTCGTTGTCATCCTGATCGCGGCGATCGCCGCGATCCCCTTGATGATCATCACCGGAGCCGGCCAATGACCCCGTTGCGTGTCGACTTCCACCTGTTGGACCGGCAGATCGTCGACCTGGCCGGCCGCAAGGTCGGCAAGGTCGACGACGTCGAACTGGAGACCGGGGACGACGGGCAGTTGCGGGTGACCGCCTTGCTGGCCGGCCAGATCGCGCTCGGGCGGCGGATCGGCGGTGGCTTCGGTCGGTGGCTCGCCGCCGTGGCCGGGCGGTTGCGGACCGAGGAGACACCGGCGCCGTTGCGGATCCCGTTCGACCACGTCGCCGACGTCAGCAGTCACATCACCCTGTCCCTGCGGGTCGAGGTGCTGGACGAGCCGCCGCTGGAGACCTGGCTGCGGGAGCACGTGATCGGCCGGATCCCGGGAGCCCGCGATGCGCGCCAGTGATCTCCTGGGCACCGACGCCTACGACGTGGACGGCCGCTACCTGGGCCGCATCGCCGACCTGCTCACCGAGCCGGGCCCGGACGGCACACCGGTAGTCCGCGCCGCCTTGGTCGCGCCGAGACGTCGCGTCCGGCTGCTCGGCTACGAACGTGACGAGCTGCGGCGCCCGTGGCTCATCGATCGGATCGCGCGGTGGCTCCACCGCGACGTCCGCGAGATCCCGTGGACGTCGGTGCGCTTGGCAAAGCTGCCGGGAACTGACTGAATCAGCCAGCCGGTCACGCCGCGCTACTGCAGTATCCGCTGTTCGCCGCCGGGCTGGGCGCCCCGCTCGGCGCGGAGCGGTCAATGCGGTGGGTTCGGAACCGGTGCGCAACGCCGCATCCACCCGCGTCCTGGCGAGCGTTCTCGGGCGAGAGGCGTTGCCCGCGTTGCCGGTGGCTCCTCGGCGCCAACGGGAGCCTCGAGCTCGCGTTGGCCCGTCAGCGTCGAACCGGGACGGTTGATCCGAGCCGAGCACGAGTTCCGCCACCGCCGACTGGCCGGCGCGCTGGGGCACCTGCTTGGCACCGAGGTGGCGCCACCGATCAGTGGAAAGCCGGCGCGACGATTTCGCCGATGGCTCGCGCACCGTCCGCGTATCCGGTGCCTGCCGTGGCTACCTGTTCGAGAGCGAACGTGCGCGGCTGCCGAGCCGGGACGGCTTCGCGGTCAGTTCGTCCAGCGCTTCCGGCAAGGTGGCCGGACGGGCGGCGGAACCCCTGGCCGGTGGCCAGCCCGGCCCCAGCAGCAGCACCCGGGCGCCGTTGATCTCCGGAACCAGCTCGCGCGGCCGGCTGGCCCACACGGCCACCGCTGCGGTCTTCGTGCGGGTGACCGCGTCTTCCAGCGCGACCACCGGAAGCGACGCTCCGAGGAAGAGTGCTGCTCGGCCGCGTTCGGCCAAGGCCGCGCGCAGGGCCTCCAGCGGCAGCGTGTGGCGTTCGCCGTCGGCGCAGGCGAGCAGCACCGGGGGTGCGGCGTCGGCGGGCGGCGGGATCCGGTGCAGCGCGGCGGCGATCACCCAGGACAGCGCGTGCACGAGATCGATGCACCGGTCGGCCTCGGTGTCGCTGAGAGCCGTGAGCGCCGGCCGGCAGAGCTGGTCCCACGTCGTGATGACGTCGTGCGCGGTCAGGTGCGCGTCGAGAAGCGCGGTCGCCGTATCCATTTTCAACCGGCGAACAGCCGCCAGGAGGGTGGCGACGTCCGTCGAACCGCCGTCGTGGAATGCTCGCTTCGCCGCGCTGTCCGCGCTGCACCCCTGGTCGATCAGGTGCTTCATGCGGAGCAGGGCGTCGACGTCGGCGCGGCCGTACCGGCGGTGGCTGCCCGTCTGGGGAGTCGACAGCGGCAGGTCGTAGCGGCGGTGCCAGGCGCGCAGCGTCGACGGCGGCAGGCCGAGCATGCGCGCGACCGCCCCCGCCGTCCAGGTGACGGCGGGGGCGGCAGTAGTGCTCATCGGCCCATTGTGAACCTTGTTCGCCGAATCGTCAGGTCCCGGGCCGCTCGACATCGCCGCGCCACGCGCCGGTTTCGCGGCCGCCGCGCTCTTCGATGAAGGTCTTGAAGCGGCCCAGGTCGCCCTTGACCCGGCGGTCGAGGACGCCGAGCTTGTCGGCCACGTTCTCGACGAAGCCCTCGGGGTC
>NZ_FNUJ01000011.1 GCF_900107925.1 Amycolatopsis pretoriensis
ATTGATCACGTGGGGCCTCTGGAACCTCGGACTTGATCTTCGCAAATCCAGTCCTACCAGGGGCCCCATGCCTCATCGCAGGCCAACACGCCTACTTGCCCGAGCCTTACTGAGAAAACCTCAATGTGGCCTTGGTTGCGTCTGACGCACCCAATGTGGCCTTCGGTGCGTCAGACGCACCGAAGGCCACATTGGGGCGCTTCGGGACCGGCTCCTAGCCCGCGAGGATCTCGGCGAACAGTGCCGGGTCTGCGTTGCCGCCCGAGACGATCGCCACCGTCTTGCCCGCCGGGAGCTCGGCCTCGTGGAACAGGTACGCCGCCGTCGTCACCGCGCCGCTGGGCTCGGCCACCAGCCGGGCCTTGCGGGCGAGCGTGCGCATCGCCTCGCGGATCTCGTCCTCGGTGACCGTGACCATCTCGTCGACGACCGCGCGCAGGTGGGCGAACGTCAGGTCGGACGGCTGCGCGCGCAGGCCGTCGGCGATCGTGCGGGCGCGGTCGGCCTGCGGCCAGTCGACCTGGCGGCCCAGGCGGTGCCCCTCGGTCGCGTCGCCGGCCAGCGCCGGCTCGACGCCGATCACCCGAGCGTGCGGCGCGCGGGCCTTGAGCGCGGTGCCGACGCCGGAGGCCAGCCCGCCGCCGCTGACCGGCACCAGCACGACGTCGACGTCGGGGAGGTCCTCGGCGATCTCGAGCCCCGCCGTGCCCTGCCCGGCGATGATGGCCGCGTCGTCGTAGGGCGGGATGAGGGTCAGCCCGCGTTCGGCGGCCAGTTCGCGCGCTTTGCCCTCGTGCTCGCCGATCGGCACCTCGATCACCTCGGCGCCGTAGCCGCGGGTGGCCTCGACCTTGATCCGCGGCGCGATGTCCGGCACGACGATCACCGCGGGCACGCCGTACCGCTGCGCGGCGTACGCGACCGCTTGCGCGTGGTTGCCGCTGGAGTAGGCGATGACGCCGCGGGTACGCCGTTCGTCGTCGAGGGTGGCGATCGCGTTGAACGCCCCGCGCACCTTGAACGCGCCGACCGGTTGGAGGCTTTCGGGTTTGAGCCACAGGGTTTCGCGGGGATCCCACGTCTGGAGCAGCAGGGGCGTGCGCACGGCGACATCCTGGACGCGCTTCGCCGCGGCCTCGATGTCAGAGATCGTCACCAGTTCCATGTGCCGAGTATGTCAAGAAAGTGTTCGGCATGAAGTGTCTATTGTGGACAGTGGGAGTGGTGCTCCTCACGCTCCGGCAACGTGGGGAGTTCCTCGCGCGCCTTACACGTTGGGAACGGGGAGAAGACTTTCTAGCGGATCGGGATCATGAGCAAGGAGAACGCAGCGGCTTCCGAGTTGGACACGGCGAAGGAAGAAAAGTCCGGCCTGCGGATCGCGCAGGTACTGGCGGCGGCGCTCGCGGCGGTGACCGCGGCGTTGCTGGGATCGACGCTCGGTGTAGCCGGCACAGTGGTCGGCGCGGGTGTGGCGAGCGTGGTGTCGACGGTCGGCAGCGAGCTGTACCTGCGCTCGCTGCAGCGCACCCGCGAGGCGGCGCTCAAGGCGCGGCAGCTGGCGACGTCGGGGATCCGGCGGCGGGGTCCCGCCGAGCCGGGGGAAATCCCGATCACCGACCAGCCGACGGTGCAGCTGGCGAAGCCCGAGCCCTCGCGGCTGCGGAAACTGCGCTGGCCGTTGATCATCGGCACGAGCGTGGCGGCGTTCGCCGTGGCGATCCTGGCGATCGTCGGCTTCGAGTCGGCGACGGGCACCCAGATCGGCGGCGGCACGGGCACGGGCATCGGCAAAATCTTCGGCAACGGCGGTGGCCAGACCGACAAGACCCCGTCGACGACGCCGTCGACTTCGACGGACACCCAGGTGTCGCCGACGGAATCGACCACGACGCCCTCGGACACGTCGACAGCCCCGACAACGACCTCGGAGACGCCGACGACGACACCGAGCACGACGGCGCAGCAGCCGTCGACGTCAGCCCCGGCGACGACGACGGCACCGACCAGCAAGGGCGCGGCGACGACGCCGACGCCCTAAAGCCGTGAAGGCCTCCGTACCGGTCGAAATGCCGGGGCGGAGGCCTCCACTGACTTCGGATCAAGCCGGATAAGACCAGGCTACGACACCTGAAGTGGCTTCCTGGGAGCCGCTGTCGGCGACCGGGGCCAGCCACGCCGTGGTCAGAGTCACCACGGCAGTCATGACCGCGCCGATCAGCATCAGCCGGTGCGGTGGCTTCGGCCGGTCGGGAATGTCCACCGGCGCGGGACCCAGGATGATCAGCTCGTCCTTCTTTTGCCGGCCCGGCAGCGCGGTTTCGCGGCCACTCTCTCCGGCGGACAGCTCGGCGACCGCGGTCCTTTCGCCCGGCGGAGCAGGCACTGTGAAGATCGAATCGCGGTTGGCGAGCCAGTTGTTGACGAGATCGAGCCGCGAGCGGAGATCGACGCGCCGCACGCCGGTGTCTTCTACCTCGGGGACGGCGCGGCGCTCGAACTCCGCGTGGTCGAGATCGGCCGGAGGCAGGCCGAACCAGGTCCAGGCCAGTTCGACGGCGCGCAGAGAGTCGGTGAAGGTGCGTTGCCGGAGCGTGTCGGCGTGGTTGGTCAGCTTCTCCGCCGCGATGAGGGCGTTGTGCGCGGCCTCCCGTTCGGCGGCCACGCGGCCCTGGGCCCGTTTGATGCGACCGGTGATCTCGTCGATCGCCGCCCGCTCGATCTCCAGCCGGTCGCCCAGCAGGTTCCCGCGGCAGTACAGACGGGCCATCTGGACGACGACGCAGCCGAGGATCGGGCCGATCACGATGCCGAACAGGACGGCTTCGTAGATCGGCAAGTCCGCCTGCCGGGCCAGCCAGGCGACGCGGACGCCGCCGATCATCGCGACGGCCGCGGCCACCCCGACCAGCCAGTGGTAGGCGTGCGAGTACTGCCGGTCGGCTTCGGCGATCTCGTCCGTGGTCGGCGCCGGGCGTTCGGGCCCCATCCGGCCGCGCTGGAACGGGCGGTTGTAGTCCGCGGCCGCGCCGCGGCGGTCGACACTGGCCCGTTCGGCGCTGACGAACGTGCGTGCCGCCCACTCGATGGCCAGCACCTGCAGGCTGACCATGCCGAGCCCGATCGCCCAGCGGAGAGCGTTCTCCGAGCCGCTGGTGAACGACAAGTTCAGCAGCGGCTTCCACAGGAGGATCGCGTCCATCACGCCCAGCAGCGTCGAGGCGAGGATCCGCCAGGCTTTCTCCCAGCTGCGCTGGGTGTGCCGCGAGTCGCCCTCGGCGCTGCGCTGGCGGGCCAGCTGTTGGTCCTGGTGGTGGATGACCTGGATCTGCCGTCCGTCGATCTTTTCGCCGTCCGGGCCGGTTACGGGATCGTTGAGGAGCCCGCTGGCGTGTTCGATCGTGTCGACCGCTTCGGCGAGGTGCTTCGCCGCTTCGAGGTCCTGCTCGGCCGCGCGGTCGTCGGTGGGGGCCGAGTACTCCAGCGCCTGCGCGTGGCAGGCCGCTGCGGCGGTGCGCGCGGCCCCGGCCGCGGCGTCCGCCAGCGGCCGGTCGTTGTCGGGCTTGCCGGTCGCCGGGTCGATCACAGTGAGGTAAGTGGCGGCAGCCGCTGTCCAGACACCTTCATCGGTGGTGCCGAGCGCCATGGCGGCCGGCCTCGGCAGGTCTGCAACGTGGAAGGTGCCCTTCGGCAGGCCGGGGTAAGCCGCCAGAGGCACATCGGGCAGGTCGGTCACGAGTTACTCCGTTTCTCAAGAGCGGGCGACGAGCTTGATGACGACCACTCGCTGGGCGGGTGACCGGGCGTCCTGGCCGGGGGCGGCGAGTTCGTCGAACCCGACGCCGGACGCCGAGATGTCGCCGGCGGATATCCCCTGGTCCTGGAGCAGGTGTGCGACGGCGTCCGCGCGCTTCGCCGAGGTGGCGCGCGCGCCGGCCGGGTCGCCGTACCGGGCGCAGTAGCCGATGACGCTGATCCGGGACTTCCCGTTCTTGCTCCGGTACAGCTCGGCGGCTTGCGCGGCCACCGCGGTCGCGGCCGGGCGATCGACCAGCTCGGCGCTGTCGGGCGCGAAGGCCGCTTCGTCGATGCGAGGGTCGTCCGTTCGGGTCGGCGGCTGCGGTGGGGCGAACGGCAGGATCGGCGGCACGTCCGAGGCGTTCGGCCAGGCGTCCGTCATCCCGTTGTCGTGGATCGGGTCGGCGATTTGCGCACCAAGGTGATCGGCGAGAGTCGTGGTGAACTTCTCGCGCCAGGATTCTGATCCGGGGTCGAGCGGACGCTGTTCCGCGCCCACCGGGGTCAGAAAGATGACGTGCAGATCGACGCCCTGTAGATTCAGATCTTTCAACGGGGTCTTCAGCACCTCGTTGACGGCCTGTTCGGGATCCGCGCCGGTGCTCAGCGACGAGATGGTGAACGGATCGAGGGTGCCGGTCAATACGGTGCTCGACAGCCAGACCTCTGCCTGCCCCGTCCGCGCGGCTTCGTCGGCGGCGGCGTGCAATGCGGCGTACAAGGAAAAGCCCTTCGGGCTGACCACGGCTTTTCCCATGCGCGCGGCGACGTCCTTGAGGATCTTGTCGACATTGGATGCCTGCTGTCGGCTGTCGTCGACTTTCCCGTTCCCGCGGTCAAGGTCCAGTCCGACGTCGTTCGCTACGTTTACCGCCTGCTCGCCGACTGCGTAAGCGGTGAGCTCGGCTCCACCGTCCTTTCCGGCCTGCCGGAGCCGATCGCGCAACGCACGCGGAAGGGTGCCGGGGGAATGCGTGGTCTTTTCCGCCAGCCACACCAGGTTCGTGCTCTTCGCCGGTTCTTCGAGCTGGTTCAGCACGACCACGATCGCGACGAAAAACACCACTGCGCCGGCGAAGGCCGCCATGATGCGAGTGCCTTTGGAGATCGGGCGTTTCCGCGAAGCGCTGATCTCGGGGTCGTAGGTTTTCACGAATCCTCCGTGCGGCCCCATTGCCCTTGCGTCGGGGTTCCGCAGGGAGGTCGGTGTTCGACCGAACGCCGTTACTCCGTGCTGTCTTCAAATGGCCCGATCGGGTAAATCCGATGCGGGCGGGATGAAGATCTGATTTCAGATGTAACAAATGTGCGGGTTCGACCGAACCTGTTCTTTCAGCTCAGGCGCGCGCGCAGCTCCCGGGCCGCAGCTTCGGGGTCCTCGGCTTCCGTGATCGCCCGGACAACCACGATCCGGGACGCGCCCGCCTCCAGCACCGAGGGCAGCCGGTCGCCGTCGATGCCGCCGATCGCGAACCACGGCCGTGAAGGCGCGGTCGCGGCCACCGCACGCACCAAGTCCAGACCCGGCGCCGACCGGCCCGGCTTCGTCGGCGTCGGCCAGCACGGGCCCGTGCAGAAGTAGTCCACGCCCGGCTCCGCAGCCGCGGCCGAAGCCTGCGGGACCGAGTGCGTCGAGCGGCCGATGACCACGTCGTCCCCGAGGATGCGGCGGGCCAGCGGTACCGGGATGTCGTCCTGGCCCAGGTGCAGCACGTCCGCGCCGACCGCCAGCGCGACGTCCGCGCGATCGTTCACCGACAGCAGCGCTCCGTGCCGTGCGCACGCCTCGGCCAGCACCTCCAGCGCCGCGATCTCGCCGGCGGCTTCCAAGGCGCCGGTCTTGTCGCGCAGCTGGATGATGTCGACGCCGCCGGCCAGGGCCGCGTCGGCGAAGGACGCCAGGTCGCCGCGGGACGTGCGGGCGTCCGTGCAGAGGTACAGGCGCGCGCTGTCGAGGCGGGCGCGGATCTTGTCACCGGAGAGGGCGGGCATAGCGGCGACCGTACCTCGCCAGCTAGGGTGGACCAGTCCGCACGGGAGCCCGAGGGACGGGCTGAGAGGGAGCTGCCGCTCCGACCGTGGAACCTGATCCGGGTCATGCCGGCGCAGGGAGCGTGATTTCCCATGACGAACCTGGCAGTGGTGGGCGGCGGCGTGATCGGCCTGTCCACGGCCTGGCGCGCGGCCGCGAACGGCCACGACGTCACCCTCTACGACCCCGAACCCGTCCGTGGCGGCGCGTCCTGGCTGGCCGGTGGCATGCTCGCCCCGGTCACCGAGGCCTGGCCGGGCGAGGAAGACGTCCTCGCCCTGGGCGAGGAATCGCTGCGGAGGTGGCCCGGCTTCGCGGATGAGCTGGCAAAAGAAGGCGTCGACCCCGGCCTCGCCGAGCACGGCACGCTCGTCGTCGCCTTCGACAGCGCCGACGCCGGCTACCTGGACATCCTCGCCGATCACTTGCACGGGATCGGCCGCGCGGCGGACCGGCTCACCGGCCGGGAGGCCAAGCGCCTCGAACCCGGCGTCGGCTCTGTCCGAAGTGGACTCCACGTGCCCGGTGACCTGGCCGTGGACAACCGGAAACTCCTCCACGCCCTGTACGCGGCCGGCGTCAACCACAAAGTCCGGTTCGTCCGCGAACGCGTGGAACGGATCCCGGACGCCGAAGCCGTCGTGCTCGCCGCCGGCGCCTGGACCGGGCGGCTGCACCCGCAGCTGGCCGGCGCCGTCCGGCCGCTCAAGGGCGAGATCCTGCGGCTCAAGCCCCGCCGCGGCTGCCTGCCGCCGCCGACGCGGACCATCCGGGCCGTCGTCGAAGGCAAACCGATCTACCTCGTCCCGCGCGGCGACGAGGAGCTCGTCCTCGGCGCGACGCAGTACGAAGCGGGCTTCGACCGGGCCGTCACCGCGCGCGGCGTGCGCGAGCTGATCGAGGGCGCCGAACGCGTCTTCCCCGCGATCACCGAGTACGAGCTGGCCGAGACCGCCGCGGGCCTGCGGGCCGGCAGCCGGGACGTCCTGCCGTACGTCGGCCTCCTGGACGACGGCGTCTTCGCCGCCACCGGACACCACCGCAACGGCCTGCTCATGGCCCCCGTGACCGCGGACGCCGTGGTCGCCTGGCTCGAGGGTGAGAAGCCGCCCGAAGGCGTCGAAGCGGCTTCACCCGCCCGCCTGCACCAGAAGGAGCACGTGTGATGGAGATCAAGCTCAACGGGAAGTGGACGGAGTTCCCGGACGACGCCACCGTCGCCGACGTCCTCGACGCGGCCGGCGGGCAGCGGCCCGGCATCGCCGTCGCGGTCGACGGCGTCGTCGTCCGCCGGAGCGACTGGGCGGCCACCACCGTGCCCAAGGGCGCGGGCGTCGACGTGCTCACCGCGGTCCAAGGAGGCTGAGATGGACGAAGAACCGCTGGTCATCGGCACCGCCAAGCTGTCGTCCCGGCTGATCATCGGCACCGGCGGCGCGGCCAACCTCGCCGTGCTCGAACGAGCGCTGGTCGCGTCCGGCACCGAGCTGACCACCGTCGCCATGCGCCGCGCGGACGCCGAAGGCGGCTCCGGCGTCCTCGAGCTGCTGAACCGGCTCGGGATCGAGCTGCTGCCGAACACCGCGGGCTGCCGCACGGCCGCCGAAGCCGTCCTCACCGCGCAGCTCGCGCGGGAAGCTCTCGGTACCGATCTGATCAAGCTCGAGGTGCACGCCGACGACCGGACGCTGCTGCCGGACCCCCTGGAAACCCTCGACGCCGCCGAACGGCTGGCCGCCGACGGGTTCACGGTGTTCGCCTACACGAACGACGACCCGGTGCTCGCGCTGCGCCTGGAGGAGGCCGGCTGCGCCGCGGTGATGCCGCTGGGCGCGCCGATCGGCACCGGCCTCGGGATCCGGAATCCGCACAACATCGAGCTCATCGTTTCGCGAGCGGGCGTCCCGGTGATCCTGGACGCCGGAATCGGCACGGCGTCGGACGCGACGCTGGCGATGGAGCTCGGCTGCGACGCCGTCCTGCTGTCCACGGCCGTCACCCGGGCGGCCGATCCGGAGCGGATGGCCGCCGCGATGCGTTCGGCCGTCGTCGCCGGTCACCTGGCCCGCGGGGCCGGGCGAGTGCCGCAGCGCTTCTGGGCGAAGGCGTCAAGTCCACCCCGGTGAACCGGGGTGGCTTCACGTCGAACGCGCACCCCGGACCCGTAAGGTGGACGGCACTTTCCGGCGCACCGGCGGCGGGGCGAGGCAGAAGGAGCCAGCCGTGACCACATCGGTTCAGGACACCTCCGGCAGGTTGTACCTCGCCGTCGGCAGGCTGTCCCGGTCGCTGCGCCAGGCCGGTGTGCCCGGCCCCGGCCACGGCGCCATCTCGGCCCTCGCGACGCTGGTGATCTCCGGGCAGCTGCGGCTGGGCGACCTCGCCGCGAAGGAGGGGGTCGCGGCGGCGACGATGTCGCGGATCATCGCGTCCCTGGTCGAGGCCGGGTACGTCAGCCGGGAGTCCGACCCGGTCGACCGCCGGGCGTGGCTGGCGAAGGCGACCGAAGAAGGTGAGCGGCTGGTGTCCGGCGTCCGGTCGACGCGGGTGCAGGAGCTGAACCGGCGCCTGGACCGCTTGACGCCCGAGCACCGCGAAGCGCTCACGGCCGCGTTGCCGGCGCTCGAAGCCCTGATCGCGGACGACTGAGCTAGTCCGCGAGCCGCCGGGTGATCCGGTCGAACAGCTCCGTCAGCGGTTCGCCGACGTCCCGGCCGAACTCGGTCAGCCCGTAGGTGACCTGCGGCGGGGTCGTCGGCTCGACCCGGCGCCGGATCAGGCCGTCCGCCACCAGCGCGCGCAGGCGGCGGCCATCGCCGCCGCGCTGGGCTCGCCGGTGCGGTTCCACGAGATCACCCGCGCCGAAGCCAAGGCGGGCATGACGCGGAGCATGCCGGCCGAGCTAGCCGACGACACCCTGGACATCCTCGGCTCGCCGAGCCCGGCCGAAGTGCGCGTCCGCCCCGACGTCGAGCGGGTCCTCGGCCGGCCGGCGCGCCCCTTCGCCGAGTGGGTCGCGCGCAACGTCGCCGCGTTCCGCTAAGCGGCGGTCCGGCGCAGCTCGGCGAGCTCGGCGCGCAGGGCCCGGAGCTCGTCGAGGATCTCCTGGTTCGCCGCGGCCTGGGCTTCGGCCTGCTTCGCCTCTTCCTCGCGGATGTCCTGGCGCAGCTCGTCTTCCATGCCGCTGACCACCACGGCGATGAAGAGGTTCAGCACCGCGAAGCTCGACACCAGGATGTAGACGACGAAGAAGATCCAGGCCATCGGCGCCTGTTCCATGATCGTCTTCGCGATGTCCGGCCACGCTTCGCCGGTCATCACCTGGAACAGCGTGAACAGCGACGTGCCGAGGTCGCCGAAGTCGCCCGGGTCGATGGCGCCGAACAGCTTCGTCGCCATCACCCCGGCCACGAAGATGATCAGCGCGAGCAGGGCGGCGATCGAGGCCATGCCGGGGATCGCGGCGAGCAGCCCGGAGACGACCTTGCGCATCGACGGCACGACCGAGATCAGCCGCAGCACCCGGAGCACGCGCAACGACCGAAGGACGGCGAACGGCCCGGTCGCCGGGATCACCGCGATGCCGACGACGAGCAGGTCGAAGACGTTCCAGTTGTCGCGGAAGAAGGCGCCGCGGTAGGCGTAGAACTTCGCCAGCAGCTCGGCGACGAAGATCCCGAGCGCGATGTGGTCGAGGACGTGCAGGAGGTCGCCGTAGCCGGACATGAGCGACGTCGACGTCTCCATGCCCAGCGTGACCGCGTTGAAGACGATCACGGCGATGATGAAGTTCTGGAAGCGGCGGTCTTCGAGGACCTTCGCCACGCGCTCGCGTCCGGTCAAGGCCGCCCCCTGCTTGGTTCAAGGATCAGTAAACGCAGGGATGGTAGCCGGGCGGGTACTCAGCGCTCCTCGGGTGCCAGCCGCCAGAAGGCCGAGACCGGGCCGACCTTGGCGCCCATCGGGTAGGCGTGCTCGACCGCGTGCGAGACGAACCACTTGCCGTAGCGGGCGGCCTCGACCACCGACATGCCCTTGGCCAGGCCCGCGGTGAGGGCCGACGCCATGGTGTCGCCCGCGCCGTGCGTGTGCTGGGTCGGGTACCGCTCGCCCGGCAGCTCCACGAACGTCGAGCCGTCGAAGAGCAGGTCGACGCACTCGGGGTCGGCCTGCAGGTGACCGCTCTTGACCAGGACGTACCGCGGGCCCATCCGCTGCAGGACCACCGCCGCGGTGTGCATGCCCTCGCGGTCCTTGACCGTCATGCCGGTGAGCAGGCGGACCTCGTCGAGGTTCGGCGTCAAGACCGTCGCACGCGGGAGCAGCTCGTCGCGCAGGGCGTGCAGGCCCGCCTCGTCGAACAGCGGGTGGCCGTGCATCGACGCCGCCACCGGGTCGACGACGAACGGGATCTTCTCGTCGCGGCCGATCTCCGCCTTGTCACACGCGGCGGCGACGGCGTTGATGATCTCGGCCGACGCCAGCATGCCGGTCTTCGCCGCGCCGACACCCATGTCCGCCGCGACGGCCTCGATCTGCCCGGCCACGATGTGCGGCGGCAGGTCCGCGCGGTCGTGCACACCCAGGGTGTTCTGCACCGTGACGGCGGTGACCGCGACCAGGCCGTGCACACCGCAGGTCAGGAACGTGCGCAGGTCCGCCTGGAGACCGGCGGCGCCGCCGGAGTCCGATCCGGCGATGGTCAACGCGGTGGGCGGGCTCGTCGTCATACTTTTCCCGACTTCTGGTCTAGGCCAATCGGCCGCTTTTCCTTCATCAAGAGTCAACCACGGTGAGACATTGTGAACGTTACTCACGTTCGAAGGAGCCTGGATGAAGCTCTTCTCGGTGGCCCTCCTCACGGCAGCTCTCACGTTCTCGGGGGCGACTGCCGCCCACGCGGACAGCCCGAAGCTCTCCCACGTCACGACGGTCGGCGTGCACAACACGTACGACCCGGCGGCCTACGGTTACCTGGCCCAGGCGCTCGACGCCGGGTCGTCGCTGATCGAGCTGGACGTCTGGCCGGACTTCATCACCCACGAGTGGAAGGTCAGCCACTCGAACCCGTTGGGGAACAACAACAACTGCGTCGCGGCCACCTCGGCGTCGCAGCTGTACACCGGTGGCAAGAACAAGAACCTCGAGTACTGCCTCGACGACATCCGGATCTGGCTGGCCGCCCACCCGGGGCACACGCCGATCACGCTCAAGCTGGAGATGAAGACCGGCTTCTCGGACAACACCGGCATGGGCCCGGACGAGCTGGACGCCACGTTCCGCTCGCACCTCGGCAGCGTCGCGTTCCGCCCGGCCGAGCTGCTCGGGACCTACGCCACGCTCGACGACGCGTCCAAAGCGGACAACTGGCCGTCGGTGGACGCGTTGCGGGGCCGGGTGATCACCGAGATCATCCCGGGCACGGTCGAGGAGGGGAACCCGACCGACACGCTGAAGACCGACGTCGAGTACGCGCGCTACCTGGTCGGGCTCAAGAACGCGGGCAAGCTGGGCGACGCGAACATCTTCCCGACCGTGCACGGCGCGGCCGGCGGTGACCCGCGGGACAAGTACACCGCCGACCTCAAGCCGTGGTTCGTGGTGTTCGACGGCGACGCGAACGCGTGGGTCACGCAGACCGGGCCGTGGTGGTACGACGCCAACCACTACTACGTCGTGATGACCGACGGGCAGAACGTCGCGCCGGCCATCGACGCCCACAACCCGACGGTCGACCAGGCCAACCAGCGCGTCGCCGACCTGGCGAAGCAGCACGCGTCGGTGATCACCTCGGACTGGACCGGGCTCACGACGGTGCTGCCCCAGGTGCTCGCGCGGGGTTAGACCGTCAGCACGAGCTTGCCGGACACCCGGCCGGATTCACCCAGTTCGTGCGCCTTGGCGGCGTCCTCCAGCGGGAAGGTCTGCTCGACGCGGACCTTCAGCTGACCGGCCTCGATCAGTTCGACGAGGCCGGTCAGCCCGCCGCGGTCCGGCTCGACCAGGATCCGCTCGGTGCGGACATCGCGTTCGGCGGCTTCTCGTGCGACGCGGTCCGCGACGCCACTGGGCACGCCGATCAGCAGGCCGCCCTCCTTGATGGCGGGGAGCCAGCGCAGGTCGCTGTCCTCGCCGACCAGTCCGAAGTAGACGTCCACATCGGACGTGTGTGCTTCCGGGTCGTGGTAGTCGATGGGTTCGTCGACGCCGAGTTCGCGCAGCAGGTCGTGCTTGCCGGCGCTGGCCGTGCCGATGACGTGCGCGCCGCGCGCCTTGGCGATCTGCACGGCCAGGTGCCCGACCCCGCCCGCGGCGGCGTCGATGAACACTCGCTGTCCGCTTTGGACGTTCGCGACGTCGACAAGTCCTTGCCACGCGGTGAGCCCGGCGAGGGGGAGTGCGGCGGCCTCGGCGAACGACAGCCCGGCCGGCTTGCGCACGAAGTGCCGCGAGGGCGCGGTGACGTATTCCGCGTAGGCGTTGGCCGGGCGCGGGAACCACGGCATGCCGAGGACTTCGTCGCCTTCCCGGACGCCGGTCGCGCCGAAGCCGGCCTCTTCGACGACACCGGCGACGTCCCACCCGACGGTGAACGGCGGCTCGCCGAGGAACCCGCCGCCCGCGCGCACCTTCCAGTCGACGGGGTTGACGCCGGCGGCCCGCACCCGCACCAGGACCTCCGTCGGCCCGGGTTCCGGCCGCGGTGCCTCGGTGACGCGGAGCACCTCCGGTCCGCCGAGTGCCTGCTGGGTCACGATGCGCATCTCTGCTCTCCTTCTTCCTGGGGTCGCCTCCTATACTCGGAGCGTTCGTCACTTTTCGCCAGAAGGCACTTGTTCGTAAAGTAGGTACCTCGTGGAAACCAGCTGTGACCAGGACGGACCCTGGGACGTGTACCTCCGGAGCTGCCCGTGCCGGGACGTTCTGGACCTCTTGGCCAACAAGTGGACGGCCCTGATGCTGGGCGCGCTGGCCCGCGGCCCGCACCGCTTCGGCGAGCTGCGCCGGGCGGTCGACGGCATCAGCCAGAAGATGCTGACGCAGAACTTGCGCCAGCTGGAGCGCGACGGCTTCTTGACGCGCACGGTGTACCCGACGACGCCCCCGACGGTGGAGTACGCGCTGACGGAGATGGGCACGGAGGTGGGGGCGCACTTGATCGCGCTGAGCGCGTGGAGCCAGGCGAACTTCGACCGGATCCGCTCGTCACGCGAGGAGTACGACGGCCGGGAGCTAGCGCCGGTCCGGTAGCACCCAGAACGGCGAGACGGGCCCGACGCCCGCACCGAGCGGGTAGGACTCCGCCACGCAGCGCTCGATGAACTTCTTGCCCGCCGCCACCGCGTCCGGCACCGAGGCGCCCTTCGCCAGCGACGACGTGATCGCCGAGGCCATCGTGTCGCCGCCGCCGTGGGTGTTGTCCGTCTCGAACCTCGGGCCGCTCAACGAAACGTACTCGCGGCCGTCGGTGAGGAGGTCGACGCAGGTGCTGCCGGTCATGTGGCCGCCCTTGACGAGGACCCACCGCGACCCGAACTCCAGCAGCGCCTCGGCCGCCGCGCGCTGGGACGCCGGGTCGGACACCGAAATCCCCGTCAGCAGGCCGACTTCGTCCAGGTTCGGTGTGATCAGCGTCGCGCGCGGGAACAGCTCCGTGCGGATCGCCTCGAGGGCGTCCTCCCGCAGCAGCGCGTGCCCGGTCATCGACGCCGCCACCGGGTCGACCACCAGCGGGCCGACCTCGACCTCGTCCAGGGTCTTCGCCACCGCGCGGATGATCTCGGCCGTCGCCAGCATCCCGGTCTTCGCCGCGTTGACGCCCATGTCGGACGCCACCGCCTTGATCTGCGCGGTGACGACGTCCGCCGGGATCTCCGTGAAGCCTTGCACGCCAAGGGAATTCTGCACGGTCACCGCGGTCAGCGCGACGAGCCCGTGCACCCCGTGCGCGAAGAACGTCCGCAGGTCCGCCTGGATGCCCGCACCACCGCCGGAGTCCGAGCCGGCGATGGTGAGGGCGGTGGGTGGTGTCACGGCTGGACCACCGGAAGGTAGACCTTGCCGCCGGCCTCGGTGAACTCAGCGGACTTCGAAGCCATGCCGGCCTCGATGGCCTCCACAGTGGACAGACCGTGCTCCTCGGCGTACTTGCGGACGTCCTGCGTGATCCGCATCGAGCAGAACTTCGGGCCGCACATCGAGCAGAAGTGCGCCGTCTTGGCCGGCTCGGCGGGCAGCGTCTCGTCGTGGAACGACCGCGCGGTGTCGGGGTCCAGGGACAGGTTGAACTGGTCGTTCCAGCGGAACTCGAAGCGGGCCTTCGACAGCTCGTCGTCCCACTCCTGGGCGTACTGGTGCCCCTTGGCCAGGTCGGCGGCATGCGCGGCGATCTTGTACGTGATCACGCCCGTCTTGACGTCGTCGCGGTTCGGCAGGCCGAGGTGCTCCTTCGGCGTGACGTAACACAGCATCGCCGTGCCGTACCAGCCGATCTGCGCCGCGCCGATGGCCGACGTGATGTGGTCGTACGCCGGGGCGATGTCCGTCGCGAGTGGACCGAGCGTGTAGAACGGCGCCTCGCCGCAGAGCTTTTCTTCCAGCTCGACGTTTTCCTTGATCTTGTGCATCGGCACGTGGCCGGGGCCTTCGATCATCACCTGGACGTCGTGCGAACGCGCGATGTGCGTCAGCTCGCCCAGGGTTTCCAGCTCGGCGAACTGGGCGCGGTCGTTGGCGTCCGCAATGGACCCCGGGCGCAGGCCGTCGCCCAGGGAGAACGTGACGTCGTACTGCCGGAGGATCTCGCAGAGCTCCTCGAAGTGCGTGTACAAAAAGGACTCCTGGTGGTGCGCCAGGCACCACGCGGCCATGATCGACCCGCCGCGGCTGACGATCCCGGTGACGCGCCGCGCGGTCAGCGGGATGTAGCGCAGCAGCACGCCGGCGTGCACGGTGACGTAGTCGACGCCCTGCTCGCACTGCTCGATGATCGTGTCGCGGTAGATCTCCCAGGACAGCTTTTCCGGTTCGCCGTCGACCTTTTCCAGTGCCTGGTAGATCGGCACGGTGCCGACCGGGACCGGCGAGTTGCGGATGATCCACTCGCGCGTCTCGTGGATCCGCTTGCCGGTGGAGAGGTCCATGATCGTGTCGGCGCCCCAGCGGGTCGCCCAGACCATCTTGTCGACCTCTTCCTCGACCGACGACCAGACGGCCGAGTTGCCCATGTTGGCGTTGATCTTCACCAGGAAGTTCTTGCCGATGATCATCGGTTCGGTCTCGGGGTGCTTGCGGTTGACCGGGATCACCGCGCGGCCACGGGCCACCTCGTCGCGCACGAACGCGGGAGAAACCCGTTCGCGGGCCGCGATGTACTCCATTTCGCGCGTGATGACGCCCTGTTTGGCCCAGCCGAGCTGGGTGTTGTGCTCCCGCCCGTCGGCCCAGCCGGCCCGCAGCCGGTGGAGTCCACTGTGGACGTCGATGGACACGTCAGGATCCGTGTACGGGCCCGAAGTGTCGTAGACGTCGAAGTGTTCGCCGTTCGAGAGGTCGATCCGGCGCGCGGGAACCCGCAGTCCGGATTCGGTCTGGTGGTAAACCTTGTGAGAACCGGTGATCGGACCCGTGGTGACGGAGACGTGCTTGTTCTCCAAAGTCGTCAACGACTTTCACTCCCTACGCCGGCATTACCCGGTCAGGTTCATGCGGTCGGTGACGCCTGCGAAACGCAAGTCACCCTCTCAGCCCGCCATGGCGCGAGCTCCCGCGTTGGTGTTGTGCCACCGACCATGCCACGCCGGAGCGCGATACTCAAGTCACCCGACCAACTCTGCCGGTGTGGCGTAGACGTCGACCATCGCTCCGTTGCGCAGCACGGTGATCGGCAGTGCGGTGCCGATCACCTCCGCGAACAGCTGGCGCTGGATGCCCTGGGCGTCCGAGACGCGGGTGCGCCCGACCGTCAGCACGAGATCGCCGGCGCGCAGGCCCGCCCGGTCGGCCGGGCCGCCGGAGACGACTTCGCGCACCCGCAGCCCGGCGCGCTGCCCGGTGCGCTCGGCGACGTCGTCCGGCAGCGGCGCGGGCACGCCGACGACGCCGAGGTACGCGCGCCGCACCCGGCCCTCGACGACGAGCGTGTCGATGATCCGCCGGGTGGTCGCGTTGATCGGCACGGCGAGGCCGAGCCCGACGCCGGCGACGGCGGTGTTGACGCCGACGACCCGGCCGGCGGAGTCGGCGAGCGCGCCACCGGAGTTGCCCGGGTTGAGGGCGGCGTCGGTCTGGATGACGTCCTCGATCACCCGCCCGGCGCGGCCGTGGCGCACCGGCAGCGCCCGGCCGAGCGCGCTGACGACCCCGGCGGTGACGGTGCCGGAGAACCCGAGCGGGCTCCCGATGGCCACGACCAGCTGCCCGACGACGAGCCGGTCCGCGTCGCCGAGCACGGCCGCCGACGGAGTTTCACCGCGCGCCCGCAGCACGGCGAGGTCGGACAGCGGATCGGCACCGACGACGTCGAAGGGCACTTCGCTGCCGTCGGCGAAGGTCGCGACGCCGCGGCGGTGATCGGCGACGACGTGGGCGTTGGTGAGCAGGTGGCCGTCCTCGGCGAAGACGACGGCCGACCCGCTGCCGCGCGCGAGCTGCACCCCGGCGACGTGCGGGGTGACGGTCTTGGCGACGGTGCTGACCGCGCGCGAGTAGGCGTCCATCGCATCTTCCATGAGGGCACCTCGATTACACCGTTGCAGGTACTTCAAGTGTGCGCCTGGGTGGGCGGGAAGTCCGTTCGCTGCTGGTGAACTCAGCTCTCGAGCGCCACGGTGACGCCGAAGCCGATCAGCAGTCCGCCCGACGTCCGCTCGAGCCACCGCTTCACGTTCTCGCGCCGCAGCCAGCGCCCGAGCCGGGTGACGAGCAGCGCCAGCGCCGAGTACCAGACGACGTCGACGGCGATCCAGGCCGCGACGCAGACCAGCAGCGCGCCGGCGCCCGCGTGCGCCGGGACGAACTGCGGCAGGAACGACAGCGCGAACACGCCCGCCTTCGGGTTGCTGACGTTCGTGATCAGGCCGGCCCGGAAGCCCGCGCCGGCTCGGACCTCCCTCTCATCGGCCGAATTCCGGAAGAACAGGGCCTTGGCTCCGAGGTAGATCAGGAAGAGCGCGCCCGCGAACCGCAGAACGTCGTACGCGGTCTGCGAAGCGGCGAGGAGCGCGGTCAGGCCGAACACGGCGGCGAGGCCCCAGAACGCCACCCCGGCCTCGATCCCGCCGATGGTCGCGAAGGCGTTGCGCTTCGACCCGCGGGAAGCCTGCTTGATCAGCATCACCGTCGCCGGGCCGGGAACCATCGCGATGAGGAAGGCGGCGGGGATGAAGGCGAGCAGGTTCGGCATCACCCGATCGTCGTCGGCGCCGGACACGGTGGGCAAGCGGTTTACCGGACCAGTGACCGTCAGTGGTTCACCGGATCGGACCACGCGCCCGTGAAGATCCGGCGGGCAGACTCCCAAGGCGCTTCTGTAACGGTGCAGAGGCGATCTTCTGTGGGGTTGATATGCGCAAACTCATGTTCGGCGCCCTCGCCGGGCTGCTGGTCACCGGCCTGATCCCGGCGACCGCGGTGGCCCAGGGCGAGGCGCCCGGCGCCCCGGGCGCCCATCCCAGCTGGCTGCCGGCGAACAAGACCGGCTTCGGGACCGCCCACGACCGGTCCAGCAACGTCTGGTTCACCCTCCAAGGCGGGCAGATGTCCGAGGTCTACTACCCGGACCTCTCGACGCCGAGCGTCCGCTCGATGAACTTCGTCGTCACCGACGGCCGCAGCTTCGCCGTCGCGGACTACACCGCGAAGTCCCAGCAGGTCCGGCGCACCGACGACGACAGCCTGACCTACGAGCAGACCATCACCGACGACCAGCACCGCTGGCGCCTCCGCAAGACCTACGTCACCGACCCGGCCGCCACGACGGTGCTGGTGGACGTCGACTTCCAGTCGCTCACCGGGCGGCCCTACCAGCTCTACGCGGTCGCCGACCCGGACCTGACCAACGACGGTTCCGACGACTCCGCCGCGCGCAAGGGTGACGCCGTCACCGCGCAGGACGCCACGAACGCCGCCGCGCTGACCGCCAAGCCCGCCTTCACGAAGACGAGCGTCGGCTACGCGGGCGCGTCCGACGGGAACACGCAGCTCACGAAGACCTTCAAGCTGGCGCAGTACGACACGGCCGCCAAGGGCAACGTCCTGCTGACCGGGCAGACGAGCGCCGACGGCCTGCGCAACCGGCACGTCACCCTCGCGCTCGGCATGGGCGCGAAGGCTGCCGACGCGCTCCGCAGCGCGCAGGCGTCGCAGCGACGCGGCGTCCGCGACATCACGCGCGCCTACGACCGCGGGTGGGAGCAGTACCTCCGCGGCGTGAGCAAGCCGCCGTCGTCGCTGAAGACCGACGCCGAGCGCGACCTCTACAAGGCGTCGATGCTGACGCTGGCCGCGAGCGAGGACAAGCACCACCCGGGCGCGTTCATCGCGTCGCCGAGCATGCCGTGGCGGTTCGGGAACAACGACCCGGAGTGGTCGCCGTCCGGCACGTACCACCTGGTCTGGCCGCGTGACCTCTACCAGATCGCGACGGGTCTGGCGGCCGGCGGCGACACCGGCGCCGCGAACCGCGCGGTGACCTACATGTTCGGCACGCAGCAGCAGCCCGACGGGCACATGCCGCAGAACAGCCGCGTCGACGGCGTCCCGTACTGGACGTCGATCCAGCTCGACGAAACCGCTTTCCCGATCGTGCTGGCCCAGCAGCTGGGCCGGAACGACCTGTGGCCCGGCGTCCGGAAGGCCGCGGACTTCATCCTCGGTTACCAGGGTCCGAACGGGCAGCCTTCGCCGTACACGCAGCAGGAACGGTGGGAAGAGCAGGACGGCTGGTCCCCGTCGACGATCGCGTCGGTGATCGCCGGGCTCGTCTGCGCGGCGGACATCGCGTCCCACAACGGCGCGGCCGCCGACGCCGCCCGGTACCTCGCCGCGGCCGACAAGATGAAGGCCGACCTGCCGAAGCAGACGATCACCACGAACGGGCCGCTGTCGAAGGCCCCGTACTTCGTCCGCCTCACGAAGGACGCCAACGCGAACGCCGGGACGACGTACAACCTCGGCAACTCGAGCGTGACGATGGACCAGCGCGCGGTCACCGACGCGGGCTTCCTCGACCTCGTCCGGCTCGGCATCTACCGCGCCGACGACCCGGTGATCCGCAACAGCATCCGGGTGACGGACAAGGACATCGCCTTCACGACGCCGACCGGGCAGTTCTGGCACCGGTACACGAAGGACGGCTACGGCGAGCAGGCCGACGGTTCGCCGTGGGACTACACGTTCCCGGCCGAGAGCCGCACGACGTTCGGCCGGCTGTGGCCGCTGCTGGCCGGCGAGCGCGGCGAGTACGAGCTGACGCTGGGCGACCCGTCGTCGGCGGCGCGGCGGCTGCGTGACCTCGGCCGGGTGAGCAGCTCGGCGGAGACCATGCCGGAGCAGGTGTGGGACGAGAACCCGCCGTCCGGGCAGACCGGGTTCCCGACGGGCACGCCGAACACGTCGGCGACCCCGCTGGCCTGGACGCACGCCCAGTACGTCCGGCTCGCGCAGGACGTCAAGGCGGGTTCGGTGCTGGAGACGCCGAAGGTGGTCAGCTGCCACTTCCTCGGCTGCTGAAAGCCGTGAATGGCACATTGAGGGACTTAGCGTCCCTCAATGTGCCATTCACGGACCTTCGGGTCAGATGACGGCGCCGTCGTCCTCGGGGGTCTTCGGGGGGAGCCACGAGTTGCCCGGGACGCCCCACTTGTTGTGCTTCAACATCTTCTTCGCCGCGCGCGCGTGGCGGCCGACCAGGCGGTCCAGGTAGATGTACCCGTCCAGGTGGTCGGTCTCGTGCTGCAGGCAGCGCGCGAAGTAGCCGGTGCCCTCGACCTCGATGGGGTTGCCCTCGATGTCGGAGCCGGTCACCTTCGCCCACTTCGCGCGGCCCGTCGGGTACGACTCGCCGGGCGCCGAGAGGCAGCCCTCCCAGTCGTCGTCCGGGTCCGGCATGGTCTCCGGGATCTCCGACGTCTCCAGCTTCGGGTTGACCACGACGCCCTTGTGCCGCACGCCTTCGTCGTCCGGGCAGTCGTAGACGAACACCCGCAGGTCGAGACCGATCTGATTGGCCGCGAGGCCGACGCCCTCGGCCGCGTACATCGTCTCGAACATGTCGTCGACGAGCGTGCCAAGCTTCTCGTCGAACTCGGTGATCTCCCGGGTCGGCTGGTGCAGCACGGGTTCGCCGGCGATAACGATGGGGTGGATGGTCACGGCGAGCCAGTTTAGTCGGACCCTTCTGGTAGACCTGCATCAGACCGTGACGCGCCGACGTCGATGCCCACGTCGGCGGCGGCTTCCGTGGTTGAATGGCGCCCGCGGAAGAGCTAGGTCTGATTCGCCATGACGCCCGATTGAGAGGGACTCGGATGGACGCCGCGGAGTCGATGGCTGAGCCGCAGCCGTCGCCGCCGAAGCCCGTGCCCGGCCTGACCGAACGCGAGGTCGAGATCCTCGCCTTCGAGCGCCAGTGGTGGCGACACGCCGGGGCGAAGGAGAACGCCATCCGCGAACGCTTCGATCTGTCCGCCACGCGCTACTACCAGCTGCTCAACAAGCTGCTGGAGAAGCCGGAGGCGATCGAAGCCGACCCGATGCTGGTGAAGCGGCTGCGCAAGACCCGCGCCGCCCGCCAGCGCAAACGAGGTGCCCGGCGACTGGGGATCGAGCTGAAATGAGCGTGTTTTCGGGAATGTCCCGGCCGATGAAGGCCGCGGGCGTCGCCCTGGTCGGCGTGGCGATCATCGCCGCGGTCATCGGCGGGATCTCCGCGCTGAGCGGGGGCAACGGGTCCAACGAGGCCGGGCCGAGCGGCACGGCGACGCAGCCGGGCACGTCCGGCGGGACGTCGGCGCCGCCGGCCACGTCGTCGACGGCCACCCCGCCCTCGACGTCGACTCCGGCTTCGCCCACCCCGCCCGTGTCGACCACTCCGGCGCCCGGCCAGCCCACGCCGGGGCAGCCCGGCCAGCCGGGGCAGCCCGGTGACCAGCAGGCGGGCAACAAGTGGGTGACCGTCCGGGTGTTCAACAACTCGACGATCAAGGGCTTGGCCGACCGCGCGGCGGAGGACTTCCGCGGTGGCGGCTGGACGATCAACGAGGTCAGCAACTACTCCCAGGGCGTCATCCCGACGACGACGGCGTTCTACCGCCCGGGCACCGACGAGGAAGCCGCGGCCAAGCAGCTCGCGCAGGAGTTCGGCATCAAGGCCGAGCCCCGGTTCCCGGGCATCGAGAGCGCGAGTCCCGGCGTGATCGTCATCGTGACGAAGGAATACCAGTCCGGCCACAAGGGCAGCTGACGCACCTACTTTGTGCTGCAAAGCGGGAGGTCAGTCGCCGGCCTGCGTTTTCGCGTACGCCTCCAGCGCCGCGAGCTGCGCCGGGTCGAGGCTCGGCCGGACCGTCTTGCGGGCCGTCTCCAGGTGCGCCGCGGTGACCTCGCGGGCTTCCAGGGACTCGCGCATCGCCGTCAGCGCCGCCTCGCGGATCAGCGCCGCGCAGTCGGCCGCCGAGTAGCCGTCCAGAGTGGACGCCACCTCGGTGAGGTCCACATCGGACGCCAGCGGCGTGTTCTTCGAGCTGGCCGCGAGGATCGCGGCGCGGGCCTCGGCGTCCGGCGGCGGCACGTAGACGCGGCGCTCGAGCCGGCCGGGCCGCAGCAGCGCCGGGTCGACCAGTTCCGGCCGGTTCGTCGCGCCCAGCACGACGACCTCGCGCATCGGCTCGACACCGTCCAGTTCGGTCAGCAGCGCCGCGACCACGCGGTCGGCGACGCCGGAGTCCGACGACTGGCCGCGGCGCGGGGCCAGCGCGTCGATCTCGTCCAGGAAGATCAGCGACGGCGCGGCCTCGGCGGCCCGGCGGAACAGCTCCCGCACCGCGCGTTCGGACTCGCCGACCCACTTGTCCATCAGCTCGGCGCCCTTGACCGCGAAGACGTTCAGCGCGCCGGTGCCGGCCAGCGCCCGCACGAGGAACGTCTTGCCGCCGCCGGGCGGGCCGTAGAGCAGCACGCCACGCGGCGGTTCGACGCCGAGGCGCGCGAACGAGTCCGGGTACCGCAGCGGCCACAGCACGGCCTCGGTGAGCGACTGCTTGACGTCGACCATGTTGCCGACGTCGTCGAGGGTCAGGCCGCCGGTGGCCAGGTTGTCCGAAGTGGACATCGACACCGGCCGGACGGTGGCCAGCGCGTCCAGCAGGTCCTGCTGCGAGATGCGCGGCTCGTCGGTGTCACGCTGGCGCAGTGCGGCCCGCAACGCGGCGTCGCGGCGCAACGCGATGAGGTCCGCGGCGACGAACCCGGGCGTCCGCTCGGCGAGGACGCCGCAGTCGATGCCGGTGTCGAGCGGGACGTCGCGGAGCAGGACGTTCAGCAGTTCGCGGCGGGTCTTCGCGTCCGGCAGCGCGAGGGAGAGCTCGCGGTCCAGCAGGTCGGCGGCGCGCAGCCGCGGGTCGGCGGACTCCGCGCGGGCCGTCGTCGCGACGACGGCGAAGCGCTCGCGCCGCAGCGCCGTCCGCAGCTCTTCGAGGACGACGGTCGCGACCGGCGGCGGCGTGGCCGCGGGCAGCAGCGCGTCGACGTCGGTGAGCAGCAGCACCGTGGGCCCGCCGGCCGAGCCGACGGCCTCGCGCAGGCGCGCGACCGCGACGTTCGGGTCCAGCACGGCGAGGTTCGGCGCGGCCACCGGCACGACGCGGATGTCGGCCTCGGTGGCGACCGACCGCACGAGCGTCGCCTTGCCGACGCCCTCGGGGCCGGACAGCAGCACGCCGAGGTGGGCGGGCGCGCCCAGCCGGGCCAGCAGCTCGGGGCGGTGGAAGGCCAGGTCGAACCACTCGGCGAGCTTGCGCGCGGCCGCCTCGGCGCCGATCAGGTCGGCCAGCGGGACGGCGGGTTCGAGCGTCTCCACGACGACGACTTCGTCCTCGACGATCTCGGCGTCGATCCACTCTTCGGCCGCGGTGACGGCGGAGGTGCGCACGAGCGCGGTCGCCGTCCGGGGCGCGGCGGGCTCGGGGGCGGGCCGGGCGCCGTCGCGCCAGACGACCACAGTGGACGGTCCGACCGCGACGGTGCCCGCGGGCTCGGTCGCGGTGACGGTGAGCAGCTCGTTGGTCCAGGTCGCCCCGATCGCCCGCGACAGCTGACCGCGCAGGCCGGCCGGATCGGACCCCGGCGTCGGCGCGAGGTCCTGCGGCAGCAGGGAAACGGCGTCGCCGACGGTGAGCACCTTGCCGATGAGGGCGAGCCGCAGCATGTGCGGGCTGACCGAGACGCTGGCCAGCCGCGACCCGGCGACGGTGACGGTCTTGGCCGCGGCGACGTCCGCGGGCGCGACCACGATCTCGGCGCCTTCGGTGACGCCGAGGTTCGACATGGTGACGTCGTCGGTGAGGACGATCCCGGGCACATCGGCCTCGTCGGTGGGCGCGGCGAGGGCGGCGCTGACCCGGGCCCCGGTGAGGTGCACGGCGTCCCAGGCCCGCAGGCCGAGCGCGTCGAGGACTTCGGGGTGCAGCCGGACGACGCCGCGGCGGGTGTCCAGCGCGGAGGGGGTGTGCCGGACGGTCAGCGTGATCTGCGGGTGGCTCACGCCGTTCACCCTAGCGATGCGGGGCTACTTGCGGCGCAAGCCGATCTGACGCCACGAGCGGCGGCGCTGCCCGTTGGTGTTCTGGGAGTTGCCGCGCGGGGTGCGGACCGCCTCGCCGTTGCGGGGGAGGCGGACCGCGCGCATCGCCGCGCCGGCGACCCGGCGACGCAGCGGGCGTCGCAGGCCGAGGCGGCGCGGGGAGGCGCGGCGGATCGCGCGGCGCTCGCGCGGCGGGACCGTCCACGCCTCCGGGTGCGCCGCCAGCCAGCGGTGGCGGTAGACCGAATACGGGATGTGCGCCAGGTACAGGATCATCGCCGCGATCAGCGCGACCAGCGGGAACTGGATGATCGCCGCGGCCAGCAGGGCCACGCCGATCAGCAGGGGCGCGATCGCCTTGGCCGGGGCCTTGACCGTCTTCAGCGACAGCGTCGGGATGCGGCTGATCAGCAGGGCCGCGATCGCGATCGTCCACGCCCACACGACGTACTGCGACGACCACCAGCCGGAACCCCACTGCAGGTAGGCCACCAGCGGCAGCATCGCCAGCAGGCCGCCGGCCGGGGCCGGGACGCCGACGAAGAACTCGCTCGCGTACGGGGGCTGCTCGGTGTCGTCCAGCAGCGTGTTGAAGCGCGCCAGCCGCAGGATCATGCAGACGGCGAAGATCAGCGACGCCACCCAGCCGATCCGGTCCGCACCCGTCTGCCACACGTAGATGACCAGCGCCGGGGCGACGCCGAACGAGATGCCGTCGGACAGCGAGTCCAGCTCCGCGCCCATCTTCGACGTCGCGTCGAGGAGGCGGGCGATCCGGCCGTCCAGGCTGTCGAGCACCGCCGCGATGCCGATCGAGGCGATCGCCATCGCGTAGTTCTTCGTCAGCGCGAACTGCACGGCCGACAGCCCGGCGCACAGCGCGAGCACGGTGATGGCGTTCGGCAGCAGCCGGACGCCCGGGGTGGTCACGCGGACCATCGATCAGCCTTTCGCAGGCGCGGCAGGGAGTTCGGCGATCACGGTCTCGCCGCCGATCGTGCGCTGGCCCTTGGAGACCAGCACCGTCGAGCCCGGCGGAAGGTAGAGGTCGACGCGCGAGCCGAACCGGATGATGCCGTACGTCGAAGCGGCGCCGACCTTGTCGCCCTCGCGGATCTCGCAGAGGATGCGGCGCGCGACCAGCCCGGCGATCTGCACGACGACGAGCTCGTGGCCGTCTTCGGTGCGCATCAGCACGGAGTTGCGTTCGTTGTCGTCGCTGGCCTTGTCCAGGTCGGCGGACAGGAACTTGCCCGGCCGGTAGGCGACGCGCTCGATCACGCCGTTCGCCGGCACGCGCTGGACGTGCACGTCGAACACCGAGAGGAACACCGACACGCGCATCCGCGGCTCGGCCGGCAGGCCCAGCTCGGCGGGCGGGACGGCTTCCTCGATCAGCGACACGAGCCCGTCGGCCGACGCGAGCGCGACGCCGTCACGCGGCGGCGGGACCCGCTTCGGCTCGCGGAAGAACGCGGCCATCGCCACGGTCGTCAGCGCGCCGAGGACGCCCAGGCGCTTGGAGAACCGGCGCGCGAGCAGCGTCGCGACCGCGCCGCCCGCCACGAACGGGCGGCCCGCCGGGTGCATCGGCGGCAGCGTCTCGCGGGCGAGCTGCAGGGCGTGTGCGACGGGGTTGGCGCCGGGCTCCGGCCGGGTGCCGCTCATGGTCGGGTCCCCTGGTTTCGTGTCGGAAGGAGGTGTCGGCGCCGGGGTCCGGCCGCCGCGTACGGGCGCCCACGCTACCGCTGCCCCAGGCAGGGCTCGCCGCGTGCCCCTGGTCGGCTCCCTCGCGAGGGTGTCCCCGCAGCGGGTGGGAGGGGCCACATCCCGGTAACGCTTGGTCGAATTCAGCGACAACTCTCAGTAGTTGACGCCGTTCGGGGCGCTGCCGCGCGAGCCTTGGGAGGGGACGATGACCGATCACCGCGATCCAGCCGACGCCCGCCTCGACGAGCTGTTCGGGGCGTGGCGGGCGGAGATCGACGAGGTACCGCTGCCGGCCCTGGTGGACCCGCTGCGCGCCGTCGACGTGGTGATCGAGGCGAAGAGAGGGAACCGGGGCCGGGTGCATCGGCCCCCCGACGGCGCATGCACCCGGCCACCGGGAGACGCGCGTGAGGAAACAGTTTAGCGGCTGATCGCCGGTTGATCACCGAATGTCCGAGCAAAAGTTACGAGCGGTCACCCGGGCGGCGGCCGACATCGGTTACGAGCCGCAGGATCGCCAGCAGCACGACGGCGCCGAGGATGGCCACGCCGAAGCTCGGGAAGTCGAAGTCGAACGTCTTCGACTGGCCGGTCGCGAGCCGGTAGAGCAGCCCGCCCAGTGCCGCGCCGACCACGCCGACGAGCACGCTGACCAGGCAGCCCTGCCGGTGCCGGTCCCGGCCGCCGACGACCAGGTTCGCGGCCCAGCCGACGATCGCGCCGAAGATCACCCATGCGACGAAACCCATGGCGGGAGCTTACGCGAGCGCTTGCACAAGAGCTATTGCACAAGAGTTGTTGTACAACTACTCTTGTGCGTCATGAGTGACGAGGTCCGGGACATCCGGGATTCGAAGGTGCTGGCGGCGGTTTCCCACCCGCTGCGGCGGCGGCTGATGGAACTGCTCCACCTGGACGGCCCGGCCACGGCGTCGATGCTGGCGGGCAAGACCGACCAGGCCGTCGGCAACATCAGCCACCACATGAAGGTGCTGGCCGCGGCCAAGCTGGTCGAGGAGGCTCCCGAACTGGCCCGCGACCAGCGGGAACGCTGGTGGAAGCGCAGCGTGAAGACCTTGCGGTGGGCCTCCGCGGACTTTCCCGACGACCCGATCGCCGAGGCGGCCGAGGTGCTGACCCTCGACCACCAGACGGCGATCGCGCGCGAGTGGATCGCGAACCGCGAAAACTACCCCCCGCAGTGGCGGGGCGTCGCGTTCAGCACGGACACCTGGATGCGCTTGTCCGCCGCCGAACTGGAAGAGCTGAACGAACGGGTCCTGCTCCTGCTGGCCGACTTCGAGAACCGCACCGAGCCCGGTGACGGCGTCGAGCGGCACGCGGTCTTCTTCGCCGCGCGGGCTTCGCTGGGCAAGCCGTGAAGGGGCTCTGGGGGAACAGGGACTTCCGGCTGCTCTGGACCGGCGAGACCACGAGCATGCTCGGCAGCATGGTCGCGACCACGGCGTTGCCGCTGGTCGCGGTGGTCACACTGCGGGCGAGCACGTTCGAGGTCGCGCTGCTGACGGCGGTCGCCTGGCTGCCCTGGCTCGTCGTCGGCCTGCCCGCCGGCGCGTGGGTCGACCGGCTGCCGAAGCGCCCGGTCATGCTGATCTGCAACACCGTGTCGATGGTGGTGTTCGGTGGCGTCCCGCTCGCGGCCGCGTTCGGGGCGCTGACCATGCCGCTGCTGCTGGCCGCCGCGCTGCTCGGCGGCGTCGCGAAGGTCTTCTTCACCCTCGCCTACCGGGCCTACCTGCCCGCGCTGCTCTGCCAGGACGACCTCCTGGAAGCCAACGCGAAGCTGCAGGGCAGCGAGTCCGCGACCCAGGTCGGCGGGCCCGGCCTGGCCGGGCTGCTCGCGCAGGCGTTCGGCCCGGTCAGCGGGATCCTCGCCGACGCGGTCAGCTTCGGCGTCTCCGTGCTGTGCGTGCGGGCGATCCGGGTGCGCGAGACCGTCGCGCCGGTGCCGCGGACGCCGTTGCGCAGCCAGATCGGCGAGGGCCTGCGGTTCGTCGTGGGCGACCGGTACCTGCGGTCGCTGATGGTGTTCGGCGCGGTGTCGAACCTCGCGCTGACCGGCTACAGCTCCATCCAGATCGTCTTCCTGTCGCGCACGCTCGGCGCGAGCCCCGGCGTCGTCGGCCTGGTGCTCGCGCTGGCCGCGACCGGTGGGGTCCTCGGCGCGGCGCTGGCCGGACGGCTCGGCGCGCGCTTCGGCACCGCCCGCGCGTTCCTGCTGTGCGAGGTCGCCGCGGCGCCGATGATGGTGCTCGGCCCGCTGAGCGGACCGGGCTGGCGGCTGTCGCTGTTCGTCCTCGGCGTGTTCGGCGTCTGCGCGGGGGTCGTCGCGTCGAACGTGCTGACCACGACGTTCCGGCAGAGCTACTGCCCACCGGAGCTGTTCAGCCGGATCACGTCGAGCGCGTCGCTCACCGCCTACGGCACGATCCCGCTGGCCGGGGTCCTCGGCGGCGTGCTCGGCGAGGCGATCGGCGTCCGCGAGACGCTGTGGGTGGCCTCCGTCGTGCTGGTCGCCGCGCTGCCGATCCTCGCGCCGTTCCGGAAGCTGCGCGACTTCCCGGTCACAGCAGCAGGACGTCCACCTCGTCGCCAACCGCTGCCGACGTGACGTCTTCGGGCAGCACGATCAGGCAGTTGGCCTGCGTGAACGCGGCCAGCAGGTGCGAGCCCGGCCCGCCGCGCGGCCCGACGACGCCGGTGACTTCCCGGTCGGACGGCGTGAACACGCCCCGGCGGTACTGACGGCGGCCGGCGGGCGAGGACATCGCTTCGGTCAGCCGGGCCCGCACGCGCTGCCGCGAAACGTCGGTGTGGCCCATGGCCGTCAGCAGCGCCGGGCGCAGGAACGCTTCGAACGACACGAGCACGCTGACGGGGTTGCCGGGCAGGGTCACGACCGGCACGCCCTGCCAGCGCCCGCAGCCCTGCGGCCCGCCCGGCTGCATCGCGATCTTCGCGAACTCGACCCCCTGGCCCGACAGCGCGTCCTTCACCACTTCATAGGCGCCTGCGCTGACGCCGCCGGAGGTGACCAGCAGGTCGGCGTCGGCGAGCTTCGGCTCGATGACCTTGCGGAACTCCTCGACGTCGTCGACGACGCTGCGGACCACCTCGACCTCGCAGCCGAGGCCGCGGACCGCGGCGGCGAGCATCACGCTGTTCGACTCGTAGATCTGGCCGTGCCGCAGCGGCGCGGGCGCGTCGATCAGCTCGGTGCCGGTGGAGGCGATCAGCACCCGCAGCGGCCGGTGCACCCGCACCTCGGCGAGCCCGACGGCGGCCGCCAGGCCGAGCTGGGAGTGGCCGAGGACGGTCCCGGCGTGCAGGGCGAGGGCGCCTTGGAGGACGTCTTCCCCGGAGCGCCGGATGTGCGCGCCTTCGGTGGCCGTGGTGGAGATCGTCACGGTCTCCGTGCCGCCGTCGGTGTCCTCGACCATCACGACGGCGTCCGCGCCGGGCGGGAGCGGCGCGCCGGTCATGATCCGGTGCGCGGTGCCGGGTTCGAGCGGCCGGACGTCGACCCGGCCCGCGGGGATGTCGTCGGCGACCGGCAGGGTCACCGGCGCCCGCACGACGTCGGCGGCGCGGACCGCGTAACCGTCCATCGCGGAGTTGTCGAAGGGCGGGAGGGACACGCCGGCCCGCACGTCCTCGGCGAGCACGAGGCCGGCCGCGGCGGCGAGGGGCAGGGCGGTCGCGGGGGAGGCGCCCAGGAGCGCGGCCACCTTGTCGCGGTAGTCGTCGACGGAGATCACCGGACCATCCTCCCCGGGATTCGGGGGCGTGCAAGACTCTGCCCCGTCGAGAGCACGCCACAGGGGAGCACGCATGCAGGTCGGAGTCCGTCAACAGCCCTCGTTCGCCGTCGCCCGGCTGATGCTGGCGCCCGGTGAGCCGTGCCAGGTCGAGTCCGGCGCCATGATGGCCACCAGCTACGGCGTGCAGGTCCAGTCGCAGGCCCAGGGCGGGATCATGAAGGGCCTCGGGCGCGCGTTCCTCTCCGGCGAGTCCTTCTTCATCTCCACCTTCACCGCGCCGCAGAACGGCGGCTGGGTCGACGTCGCGGCCAACCTGCCCGGCGACATCCAGGTGATCACCCTCGACGGCCGCACCGGCTGGGCCGTCACCCGCGGCTGCTGGCTCGCGTCGTCGCACGGCGTGCAGACGGAGACCAAGTGGGGCGGGATGAAGAACCTGATGGGCGGTGAAGGCGGGTTCCTGACCCACGCCACCGGCCAGGGCCAGCTGCTCGTCGCCTGCTACGGCGCCGTCGAGACGATCACGCTGCAGCAGGGCGAGATGGTGACCGTCGACACCGGGCACGTCGTCGCGTACGCCGACACCGTGCAGTACCAGATCCGGAAGGTCGCGACGGGCATCATCCAGTCCATGAAGAGCGGTGAAGGCCTCGTCTTCGACTTCGTCGGTCCCGGCCAGATCATGACGCAGACGCGCAACCCGTCCGCGCTGGTCAGCTGGATCGTCTCCCACGTCCCGTCCCGCTGATGCGCGTCCAGACCCGACACACGCCCGCCTTCGGCGTCGCCCGCGTCCTGCTCGACCCGGGCGAGTCGGTCCAGGCCGCGCCCGACACGCTGCTCGCCAGCCGCTTCGGCGTCACCGAGGCCCCGGCCGGCCGGGGCGGCGTCCGCGCGGGCAAGGTCGCGGCGACCGTCTACACCGCTCCCGCCGACGGCGGCTGGCTCGACTTCGCGCCGCTGCGCCCCGGTGACGTCTACCCGCTCGACCTCGGCGGCGGCACGGGCTGGTCGGTCCACCGCGACGCCGTGCTGGTCCGGCCGTCGTCGGTCCGCCACGACGCGGGCTGGGCGCCGCTGCAGCAGCTCTTCGGCGCCGACTCCGGGTTCCTCGAGCACTACAGCGGAACCGGGCCGCTCGTGCTGGCCGCGCCCGGCCCGGTGGACGCGTTCGAGCTCGGCCAGGGCGAGCTGGTCACCGTCCGGCCGGACTACCTGCTGGCCTACCCGGACAGCGTCCAGTGCCGCCTGCGGGCGCTCGATCCCGGCGGGTCGCAGTCGCTGCGCACGGGCGAAGGACTCGCGGTCGACTTCGCCGGGCCCGGGACGGTGCTCGTGCAAGCGCGGAACAGGCGCCTTTCTTCGGCGTGATCTTCAAACGAATTGCCCATTGCCGAGGGCAATAATTCCGGTAGCGTGATTGGCACTTCCGCCGCTGGCATCCGCTCGGGCCAGCGGATCCTTTGTGCTGAGGGAGGGCGCCGTGGCTGTCGGCACCGTCAAATGGTTCAACTCGGAAAAGGGCTACGGGTTCATCGAATCCACCGAAGGTCCGGACGTGTTCGTCCACTATTCGGCCATCCAGGCCGAAGGATTCCGCACTTTGGACGAAGGCGACCGCGTCGAGTTCGAAGTCCAGTCCGGGCGTGACGGCCGTAGTCAGGCAGCCGACGTGCGCAAGGTGTCGTAAGGACACTGATCACCCGATTGGCGAACCCCCGGCAGCCTGCGAACCTGGGACGTTAGGCTGCCGGGCGTGACAGGCGATGTGTCGGGGGACCTCACCGGTCGCCGGCTGGGCAACTACCGCATCGACGGGGTGCTCGGCAAAGGCGGCATGAGCGTGACCTACAAGGCCACGGACGTGCGTCTCGGCCGCAAGGTGGCGCTGAAGGTCATCGGTGACCACCTCGGGGCCGACGCCGAGTTCCGCGAGCGGTTCGTCGACGAGGCGCGCAACACGTCCGCGATCGACCACGCCAACGTCGTGCCGTTGTACGACTTCGGCGAGCTCGACGGCATGCTCTACATCGCCATGCGCATGGTCGACGGCGGCGATCTCGCCGGGTTGATCTCCGGCGGCCCGATCGCCCCGGCGCGCGCGTTGACGATGCTCGACCAGGTCGCGGACGCCCTCGACACGCTGCACAACCGTGGTCTGGTCCACTTGGACGTCAAACCGGCGAACGTGCTCGTGACGAAGAAGGAGACGTCGCGCGAGCACGTGTACGTCGCCGACTTCGGGCTGACGCGCCGCGGCGCGACGGGGCACCGCACGCGCGGCGGCGACTTCCTCGGCTCCCCGACGTACGCGGCGCCCGAGCACCTGCGCGGCGAGCCGCTGGACGGGCGGACCGACCAGTACGCGCTCACGTGCGTCCTCTTCGCGTGCCTGACGGGCAGCCCGCCGTTCAAGGGCGACGTCCCGACGGTGATCAAGGGCCACCTCAACGGCGACCCGCCGTCGATCTCCCGGATGGTCGCGCTGCCGCCGGCGATCGACGAGGTGGTCCGCCGCGGCATGGCCAAGAACCCCGCCGACCGCTACCCCAGCTGCGTCGAGATGATCGCGGCCGCCCGCCGCGCGCTCGGCGCCCAGGCGGCGTCGGACACCCCCCCGGGCCCGCCCGGGTCCAATTCGGGTGGAATCCCCGCGCCGCAGCGCCTTGGTCAGGTACAACAGGGGCCGCACCAGAACAGCGCACCGCAGGGAGAGGGGGCCCCCGTGCACCCGTACGGAGGACAGCAGCAGCCCGGCTACGGCCAGCAGCCCGGGCCGCAGGGGCCGCCCCCGGGGATGCCGCCCCAGGGCCCGCCGCCGGGGTACGGCTACCCGCAGCAGCAGGGCATGCCGCCGCAGGGCCCGCCTCCCGGTTACGGCTACCCGCAGCAGCCGGGGATGCCGCCGCAGGGCATGCCCCCGCAGGGCTACGGCCAGGACCCGATGCGGCTGCGTCCCCCGATGCCCGCGGGCGGCGCGGGCGCGTTCCACCAGCCGAAGAGCAGCGGCGGCAAGAAGTGGATCTTCCTCGTCCTCGGGCTGATCGTCGTGGCGGGGCTGATCGTGGGCGCGATCTTCCTGTTCAGCGACGGTGGCGGCGGGGGCGGCGGCACGACGACCGCGCCGAACATCCCGGTCGGTCCCGGCGGCGACTCGCAGGGCAACCCGACCTCGTCGCTGAACGCGCCCCCGACGTCGATCTCCATCAAGCCGGGCAACTGAACCGTGCCACGCTGAGCTGGTCTTCTTGCACTCTCCACCCGAGAGTGCTAAACACGGTGTTGGCACTCGACGCCGTCGAGTGCCAAAGGTCGGGACGGTGAGGCTGACCCCCACCCGGGTCCAGTCGTCCGTCGCGGGCACCGAGCCTGGCCGAGGAAAGAGTCCTGCTGCCGCCGCTGCAAAGCAGTACAGCGCGGCGGTGGCGCCCAATACCGGAGGACCACACCGCAATGGCCAAACTGATCGCGTTCGACGAGGACGCCCGCCGCGGTCTCGAGCGCGGCTTGAACACCCTCGCCGAAGCCGTCAAGGTGACCCTCGGCCCGCGGGGCCGGAACGTCGTGCTCGAAAAGAAGTGGGGCGCGCCGACCATCACCAACGACGGTGTCTCCATCGCCAAGGAGATCGAGCTCGAGGACCCGTGGGAGAAGATCGGGGCCGAGCTCGTCAAGGAGGTCGCCAAGAAGACCGACGACGTCGCGGGTGACGGCACCACCACCGCCACCGTGCTCGCCCAGGCCCTCGTCCGCGAGGGGCTGCGCAACGTCGCCGCCGGCGCCGACCCCATCTCCCTCAAGCGTGGCATCGAGGCGGCCGTCGAGGCCGTCACCGAGCAGCTGCACAAGGCCGCCGTCCAGATCGAGACCAAGGAGCAGATCGCTGCTACCGCCTCGATCTCGGCCGCTGACCGCACCATCGGCGAGCTGATCGCCGAGGCGCTGGACAAGGTCGGCAAGGAAGGCGTCGTCACCGTCGAGGAGAGCAACACCTTCGGCCTCGAGCTCGAGCTCACCGAGGGCATGCGCTTCGACAAGGGCTACATCTCCGGTTACTTCGTGACCGACCCGGAGCGTCAGGAAGCCGAGCTCGAGGACCCGTACATCCTCCTCTTCGGCTCCAAGATCTCCACCGTCAAGGACGTCCTGCCGCTGCTGGAGAAGGTCATCCAGTCCGGCAAGCCGCTGCTGATCATCGCCGAGGACGTCGAGGGCGAGGCCCTGGCCACCCTCATCGTCAACAAGATGCGCGGCACCTTCAAGTCCGTCGCCGTCAAGGCCCCGGGCTTCGGTGACCGCCGCAAGGCGATCCTGCAGGACATCGCGATCCTGACCGGTGGCCAGGTCATCTCCGAGGACGTCGGCCTCAAGCTGGAGAACGCGGACCTGTCCCTGCTGGGCAAGGCCCGCAAGGCCGTCATCACCAAGGACGAGACGACCATCGTCGAGGGTGCGGGCGACGCCGACCAGATCCAGGGTCGCGTCAACCAGATCCGCGCCGAGATCGACAACTCGGACTCGGACTACGACCGCGAGAAGCTGCAGGAGCGGCTCGCGAAGCTGGCCGGCGGAGTGGCCGTCATCAAGGCCGGCGCCGCGACCGAGGTCGAGCTCAAGGAGCGCAAGCACCGCATCGAGGACGCGGTGCGCAACGCCAAGGCCGCCGTCGAAGAGGGCATCGTCGCCGGTGGTGGCGTCGCTCTCATCCAGGCTGCCGAGGCTGCCTTCGCGGGCCTGAAGCTCGAGGGCGACGAGGCCACTGGCGCCAACATCGTCAAGGTGGCCGTCGAGGCCCCGCTCAAGCAGATCGCGATCAACGCCGGCCTCGAAGGCGGCGTCGTGGTGGAGAAGGTCAAGGGCCTGCCGCAGGGTCACGGCCTCAACGCCGCCACGGGTGTCTACGAGGACCTGCTCGCCGCCGGCGTGCCGGACCCGACGAAGGTCACCCGCTCCGCGCTGCAGAACGCCGCGTCCATCGCGGCGCTGTTCCTGACCACCGAGGCCGTCGTGGCGGACAAGCCGGAGAAGGCTTCGGCCGCTCCCGCCGACCCGTCCGGTGGCATGGGCGGCATGGACTTCTGAGTTCGCTGCTTCACCGGGAAGCCCGGTCCGCTTCGGCGGGCCGGGCTTTTCTTATGGCTTGGTGAAGAACCAGACGGCGTAGGCGCCGAGGATGACGACGCCGAGCGCGAGCACGCCGAGGCCCCCGAGCCAGGCGGTGCTCGCTTCTTCCGCTTCGAGCGCGACGACGATGGCGCCGATCCCGGTGAGCAGGATCCAGATCGCGAGCGCGGCGGCGGTGTAGAGGACGGTCTTGGTGACGCTGGTGCTGCCGGTGTCGTTGAAGGCGAGCACGAAGAAGGCGGAGAAGGCGGTCAGCCCCAGTCCGGCGATCAGGTAGAGCCCACCCAGAATCCCGACGACGATCTTCGCCGCCGTTCTGCTGCCTTGATCCACGACCGCGAACCCTAACCCCTCGTGCGGGGTTCGCGTCGGGCTTTTGGGCTGGTCGGAGCAGCGGGGTACGCCGAACGGCCCGGACGTCCCCTTGGCGTCCGGGCCGTTCGTGTCAGCGCACCCCCGCGGGCACCGGCTCCCCCTGCGAGCCGGCGCCCGCCCGCGTCAGGAGTCCTCTTCGGGCGTCAGGATCGCGGCGGCGACGTAGACCGGGATCGCGATGCCGACCGAGAGGAAGACGGCGGCGACCATGCCGATGCGGAGCACGCCGGCGTCGACGCCGAGGTAGGTGGCCCAGCCACCGCAGACACCGGTGAGCATCTTGTCGCTCTTGCTGCGGCGGAGCTTCTTGGTGGTTTCCGGGGTGTACACGCTGTTCGTCATGCAGCAATGTTCGCTCGCCGGGGCCCCGGCCCACATCGGGAACGGCCCGGACCCCGACCCTGAACTTGACCTCGGGGACGCACCCCGAGGACTCACGACAACCCGCGCACCCGCTCGAGCCGGGCTTCCCACGCCGCCTGCACCTCGGGGGACGCCGGGTACGCGTCCGCCGGTTCCGGGGCCCGCGGTGGCACCGGCAGGTATCCGTCCACAGGGGACAGTGGTGACGCGCAGACGTCCCCCTCCAGCAACGAAATCGTCCCCAGTCCACACGCGAACTCCAACGACGGCAGCGCGCCCGCCAGCGCCAGCCCCGCCGCCAAACCCACACTCGTCTCCACCGCCGACGACACCACGCACGGCAGCCCGCACGCCTCCGCGACCTCCAGCGCCCGCCGCACGCCGCCCAGCGGGGACACCTTCAGCACCGCGATGTCCGCCGCTCCCGCGACCGCCACCTTGAGCGGGTCCTCCGCGCGGCGGATCGACTCGTCGGCCGCGATGCGGACCGATACCCGGCGGCGGACGGCCGCCAGGTCCTCGATCGTCGGGCACGGCTGCTCCGCGTACTCCAGTCCGCCCGCCGCCTTGTCGAGGTCGGTGATCGCGCGGACCGCCGTGTCGACGTCCCACGCCGTGTTCGCGTCGATGCGGACCGCGCCCGACGGGCCGAGCGCGTCGCGGACCGCCGCCACCCGGTCGCAGTCGTCGGCCAGGGACGACCGCGGGTCCGCGACCTTCACCTTGGCCGTTCGGCAGCCGGACGCGCGGACCAGTTCGTACGCCTTCTCCGCGCCGACGACCGGCACCGTCGTGTTCACCTCGACCCGGTCGCGGACCGGCGCCGGCCAGCCCGACTCGCTCGCTTCCAGCGCCGCGTGCAGCCACGGCACGCTCTCGGCGTCCGAATAGTCGGCGAACGGGCAGAACTCGCCCCAGCCCGCCGGGCCGGGCAGCAGCACGCCTTCCCGGACGGTGATGCCGCGGAAACGGTTGCGCAGGGGGATCGCGTAGACCTTCATCACCGCCGATCATGCCATCCGAGTTGCGCCGAACGGCTGCCGAACAGCGCGGTTGCGGCGAGAATGTTCCCGTGGTCCTCGACTTCCGCGTGCTGGGTCCGGCCGAGGTCACGGCCGACGGGCACCCGGTGCGGCTCGGGGGCAGCCGGCCGCTGATCGTGCTGGCCGGGCTTTTGCTGCGCGCGAACCGGGTCGTGCCGGTCGAGGAGCTCGGCCGCTGGCTCTGGAACGACGACCGCCGCCGCTCGAAAGGCGCGCTCCAGACGTACGTGCTGCGCCTGCGCCGGGCGCTGGGCGACCAGGTCGCGATCCGCACCGAGAGCGGCGGCTACCTGATCGAGCTCGACGACGACCTCCTCGACCTCTCCCGGTTCCGTGCCCTCGCCACCCGGGGCAAGGCCGCGATGGACCGCGGCGAAAGCCGTCAGGCGGCCGCGCACTTCGCCGACGCGCTCGCGCAGTGGCGCGGCCCGGCGCTGCTGAACGTCGAGTCGGACGCGCTGCACCGCGACGAGGTCGGCCAGCTCGCCGAAGAACGCCTGCGCGTGCGCGAACAGTGGGCCGACGCCCTGCTCGACGTCGGCGAGTACGGCACGGTCGTGCCCGAACTGACCCGGCTGACCAGGGAAAACCCGCTGCGGGAGCGGCTGCACGAGCAGCTGATGGTCGCGCTGTACCGCTCGGGCCGCCAGGCCGAGGCGCTCGACGTCCACCGCCGGATCAGCGCCGTGCTGGCCGAAGAGCTCGGGCTCGACCCGGGGCCCGCGCTGCAGCGCACCCGCCAGGCGATCCTGACCGGGACCGACGACGGGCACACCGCCCCGGGGCGCTACCGGCTGGGCGCCGAGCCGCAGGTGCCGCACCAGCTGCCCGCCGACCTGCCGACGTTCTCCGGCCGCGAGGGCGACCTCAAGGCGTTGCACGCGCTGCTGCCGGAGGGGGCCGACGCCGACACGTCGACGCCCATCGCGTCCGTCGAAGGCATGGGCGGCATCGGCAAGACGACCCTGGCCGTGCACTTCGCGCACGACATCGCCGACCGGTTCCCCGGCGGGCAGGTCCACCTCAACCTGCGCGGCTACGGGCCCGGCGAGCCGGTGGAGCCGTCGGCGGCGCTGGAAGCGATGCTGACCGCGCTCGGCGTGCCGTGCGAGGCCATCCCCGCCGACCTCGACGGCCGCGCGGCGAGCTGGCGGACGCACAGCGCGGGGCGCCGGCTGCTCGTCCTGCTCGACAACGCCAACCGCACCGAGCAGGTGCGCCCGCTGCTGCCGGGGCCGGGCTGCCTGGTCGTCATCACGAGCCGCTGGCAGCTGCGCGGGCTGGTCGCGACGCACGGCGCGCGGCGGCTCGCCCTGGAAGAGCTGGGCGAAGAGGACGCCGTCGAGCTGCTCGCGTCCACGATCGGCCACGACCGCGTCGCGCGCGATCCCGCCGCGACCGAGCGGCTGGTGCGCTACTGCGGCGGGCTGCCGCTGGCGATCCGGATCCTCGCCGTGCGGGCGGCGCAGTTCCCCGACCTGGCGCTCGACGAGTTCGTCGACTCGTTGGCGGCCGACCTGCTCGGCTCGTTCGACCTGGCCGACGGCGAAGGCACCAACATCCGGTCGGTGTTTTCGTACTCCTACCAGGCGCTGGAGCCGTCGACGGCCCGGTTGCTGCGGCTGCTCGGGCTGCCGACCGGTGTCGACTTCACCGCGCCGGCGGCGGCCGCGGTCGCCGGTCTGGACCCCGGGGCGACCCGGCCGATGCTGGACACGCTGGCCGCCGCGCACCTGCTCGCCCAGCCCCGGCCCGGGCGCTACCAGTTCCACGACCTCATCCGCGCGTACGCGGGCGAAGTCGCTTCGCAGGTCGACACGGCGTCGCAGCGTGACGCGGCGTTGGACCGGCTGCTGGACTGGTACCTGGCGTCGGCGCTGTGCGCGTCGCGGTGGATGCGGCCCGAGCGCTACTACCGGCTGCTGGAGCTGGACGACCTCGCCGGCGGCCTGTCCTTCGCCGGATACCACGACGCCTTGAACTGGTTCGGCGAAGAGGCGGGCAACCTGATCGCCGCGGTGCACCTGGCGCGGCGCCGGCGGCCCGACGTCTGCTGGAAGCTCGCGTGGCTGCTGCAAAGTTACTTCGCGACGCGCTCGCGGCTCGACGACTGGCGTTCGGTGTTCGTGGTGGCGCTCGAAGCCGCGCGGGCGAGCGGCCACCGGCCGGGGGAGGCGGGCATCCTGAGCGGGCTCGGCGTCGTCAACGGCGTCGCGCGCGAGTACGACGAGGCGCGCCGCTACCTGGAGCAGGTCCTCGCGATCCAGCGCGAGCTCGGCGCGCGGGAGGGCGAGGCGCGGGCGCAGTACAACCTGGCGCTGGCGGCGCACAACCTCGACGACTACGCCTGGGCGTACGAACACGGGATGCAGGCGCTGGAGATCGTCCGGTCGCTGGGGATGGGGGCGTTCGAAGCGAGCGTGCTGCGGGCGCTCGGCGACATCTGCACGTCGATGGGCGACCACGATCAGGCGTTGCGGCTGGCCGACGCCGCGCTGGCCGTGCTGGGGCCGGACGGCGAGCCGGTGGACACGCGGTTCACCCTGCACACGAGGGGGCTGGCGCTGGTCGGGTTGGGCCGGGTCGCCGAGGGGATCGCGGGCATCCGGGAGTCGGTCTCGATGTTCTTCGAGATGGGCGAGCAGTACGAGGCGGCGGACGTGCTGGCCCAGCTGGGGACGATCCACCTGCGCTACGGCGACCGGGGGCCGGCCAGGGAGTGCTGGGTCCGGTCGGTGCGGTTGCTGACCGAGCTGGGACATCCCGACGCCGATGACGTGCGCGCGAAGCTGGCGGCGTTGGTGGCCGCGGGGGGTTGAGGGCTGGGCGGACCGTCCGCGTGCCGACCCCCAGCGACAGCACGCGAGCCGGTCCGGCCCGCGTGTCCACTCAAGCCGATCGCGCTCACTGTCCACTCACTGTCTCGTCTTCGGGGCGACGCCGAGCAGGTCCGCCAGGGCCTCGGCGTTGCGGGGAGCCTCGACTTTGACGTCGTTGTCGAAGTAGACGTGGACGTCACGCTTCCCGCCGTCGTGCCAGGTCCGGATCCGGTCGGCCCAGGTGCGCAGTGCCTTGTCGGAGTAACCGCTTACGTACAGCTCCTCGTCGCCGTGGAGGCGGACGTACGCGAAGTCGGCCGTCTGGTCCTCCAGGAATGGCCACTTGCCGGCCGTGTCGGCGGTGACCAGGGCGATCCCGTGTTCTCGGAGCAGGGCTTTGGCTGCTGGGTCGGCGAAGCTGGGGTGGCGGACTTCCAGGGCGTGCTTCAGGGGTTTTCGCGGGCCGGGTTCGAGGTGCGGGGTGCCTTTGAGCTTGTCGTCGTGCTTCGTCGCCAGCTGGGCCGCTTCTGTTGTCGTGCGGGGTAGGAGGGTGAAGAAGTTCGTCAGGCGGTCGGGGTCGAAGGTCAGTCTCGGGGGTAGTTGCCAGAGGAACGGGCCCAGTTTTGCGCCCAGGGCGAGGACTCCGGAGGCGTAGAAGTTGGCCAATGCGGTTTCTACGTCTCTTAGTTGCTTCATGTGGGTGATGAAGCGGCCGCCCTTGACCGCGAAGAGGAAGTTCTCCGGGGTCTCTTCGAACCAGGCTCGGTAGCGCTCCGGGCGTTGCAGGGAGTAGAACGAGCCGTTGATCTCTACGGCGTTCATCCTGCGCGACAGGTGTTCCAGTTCGCGGCGCTGGGGCAGGCCTGGTGGGTAGAACACTCCGCGCCATGGGGGGTAGCGCCAGCCCGAGGTGCCGATCCGGATCTCGGCGATTGCTCTCACCGCCTTTCCGCGGTGGGTGATTCCCGGTGTCGGGTGGGGCCAAACTCGGTTTGGGTGGGACTTGTGGGCTGGGGGTTGGGACGGGTGGCCTGATCTTGGGGACGGGCGTCTCAGGGGGCCCTTGTGGTGTTTGGTCATGGTTGTTGGTCCCGTTTCGAAGACTGTCCTCGCCGGACGGGCAGGCTCTGGGATGACCTTGGGTTTTGCTTTCGTCTCGCCTTGGTCTGTGGTCGCTGGGTGGTCATCCCGTCGCCTGAACGAGGCCTAGCACTTTGAGCCAGGCCCGCAAGGTTGCGTTGTTCTCTCGCCTTGGGCTGTGGGTTGCGGGCCTTGCTCAAAGTGCTTTTACGGCCTCAGGCGACGGGATGACCACCCAGCTCTCTTGGGGTCGCCTCGCCTTCGGCATCGGCGTGGGCCGGTGCCTCCGGCACCTCGCTCCTGGCCGGGTGCCACCGGCGCCCCGCCGGCGCCTCCGGCACCCGGCTCCTGGGCCGGCGCCTCCGGCACCCGGCTCCTGGGCCGGCGCCTCCGGCACCCCGGCTCCGGCCCGGCCGCCGGCCTCGGCCCGGCTCGCTCCGGCACCCCGCCCGGCGCCTCCGGCACCCCGGCGCCTCCGGCACCCCGGCGCCTCCGGCACCCCGGCTCCGGCCCCGCCGCCAGCCTCGGCCCGGCTCGCTCCGGCTCCACGGCCCGGCCTCAGCCGCCAGCCCGGTCCCACCGTCTACGCCCAGGAAAACCTCCACAGCCTCGACTGCACCAACCCCGATGCGTACTCCCGCAAATTCCCCGGCTGGCCCGCGAACGTCGGCAAGCTGAACGCCCGGTGCTCCGCCGCCACCGTCAATGCCCGTGCCTGGTTCCTCGGCGGTGCCGCCACCGATAGCTCTATCGAATCGAACCCCAGTACCACCAACGTTGCCCCGAAGCGGTCCTCCCAGCTCCTCAACACCGCCGACAGCTCTGCCACCTGGTCCGTGCACTTGATCATCCCCGTCCAGCCCAGCAGGGCCGGGATGTCCGCCGGGCGCTCCGTCTGGACCAGCCCCAGCCGGTGCGGGGCACGGTTCGCCAAGATCGATCCCGTGTTGCCCGCCTCCGCCAGCGGGTCCGACTTGCGCGCGCTCTTCTTGGCCAGTCCCGGGAAGCGCGCTCCGAAGGGGCGGAGGCATGCTCCGTCGCAGCATGACCCGTCCCACCAGCGGTCCAGGGCTCCCGCCGGGTCCGCCGTCGCCACCCGGTGGCCCGCGGGCGCCAGGCGGCCCCGGTCGTCGATCCAGTCCTCTCCGTTCGCCGCGAACCGCTGGTCGTGGGGGATCAGCACCGGCCACAGACCGGAGCGGTCGAACTCCGCCACGCAGCCCAGGTACCGCTCGGGCCGGGTCAGCGGCAGGTCGGACACCCACAGCCGGCCGTGCCACGCGCCCGGTGGCAGGGTCTGGACCGGCGGTGCTGGCGTACCGGGGCGGAGCGGTGCGATCGTCATGGACGTCCCCTCGAACTTGTGTTCGGCTACTGCACCTCGAACAGTAGTTCGAACGTCCGACAATTTCCAGCGTACCGCCCGCTCATCCGTTCGAGTGAATCACAAAAACTGCAGGTCAGGGCGTTGAGCGGGGGCAAAGTTGCGGAAGTTGCTCCTGTGACGATTCGCTAGGCCGAAGGAGTGCGCAGGCAGGTGATCCAGTAATCGCCCGCCGTGTCGCGCGTGACGCCGTGGGTCTCGCTGGGGAACCCCGGGAAGTGGCGGTCGAAGTCCTCGAGCGCGCGCAGGTAGCGCAGGGTCGGCTCGTCGTGGCCGCCCGCGTTCTCGCCCGGCATCAGCACCGGGATGCCCGGCGGGGTCGTCACGACCTGGGTCGCGACCGTGCGGCCGGCGAGCTCGGCGAGGCGGACCGGCTCGGTGCCGCCGCGCAGCAGCCGCTGGTAGGTGTGGGCCGGGGTCAGCTCGGGGCGGGGCGGGTGCGTGAACGCCGCGTCGAGGAGCGGGATCAGGTCGCTCCGGCGCAGGTGAGCGTGCATCTGGTCGCACAGGTCCCGCAGCGTGAGGCCGGCGTAGCGGTCGGGGTACGCCTCGACCAGCGCCGGCAGGACCTCGGCGAGCCGCGCGCCGGTGTCGTAGAGCGTCTTGAAGTCGAGGAGCCCGTCGATCAGCGTGCCCCACTTGCCCTTCGTGATGCCCATCGAGAAGAGGATCAGGCAGGTGTACGCGTCGGTCTTCTCGACGACGATGCGCCGCGTCTCGAGGTAAGCCGTGAGGATGCGCGCCGGGATGCCCTGCTCCGCCGCGGTGCCGCGGGCGTCGGTGCCCGGGCACGTCACGCTCACCTTGACCGGGTCGAGCAGGCAGTAGCCCTCCTCCAGGCCGGGGAAGCCGTGCCAGTCCGCGCCGGGTTCGAGGGTCCAACACGACGGTTCGCGGCGCAGCAGGTCCAGCGGGGCGTCCGCGAACGGGTAGCGCTGCCCGGTCTCCGGGTCGCCGACCTCGTCCGGCTGCCAGGTGCCGAAGAACCAGGCGGGCCGGTCGCCCGCGGCGGCGATGCGGCGGCCGATGCGGGCCACCGCCTGGCGGAACCGGATGGCCTCGGTGACGGCCTCGTCGACCAGCCACCGGCCGCCCGGGCCGTCCATCATGCCGGCGGCGACGTCGAGCCCGGCGATCATCGGGTACAGCGGAGACGTCGTCGCGTGCATCATGAACGTCTCGTTGAACTGCCGGTGTTCGACAGGTGAGCGCGGCGAGTTCTTCACGTGCAGCATCGCGCTCTGCGACATCGCGGCGAGCAGCTTGTGCGTCGACTGCGTGCTGAACACCGTGGGCCGGACCGTGTCGGGCACCGCTTCGGCGTCGACGGACATCCCGTAGCGCCGGGCGTAGAGCGGGTGGAAGCGGGCGTAGGCGAACCACGCCTCGTCCAGGTGCAGCCGCGGCACGGTGGCCCCGAGCAGCCCGGCGACGCGCACGGCGTCGTAGCAGAGGCCGTCGTAGGTCGAGTTGGTGATCACCGCGTACACCGGGTCCGGCGCGGCGGCGTCCGCCGCGAGCGGGCTCGCCGGCGCCAGCCCGGCGACGGCTTCGGGCGTGAGTGCGGCGGGCGGGATCGGGCCCATCAGGCCGTAGCCGTTGCGCGTGGGCACCAGGTAGACCGGACGGCCGCCGGTCAGCGTCAGGCCGTGGTAGATCGCCTTGTGGCAGTTGCGGTCCACGAGCACCAGCTCGTCGGTGGCGATGCTCGCGTGCAGGGCGATGCGGTCACCCGTGGAATCGCCGTGCAGCACGAAGTACGTCAGGTCGGCACCGAAAATTCGGGCGGCGTTGCGCTCGGCGTCGCCGATCGGGCCGGTGTGCTCGAACAACGAGCCGAGTTCCGCCACGGAAATGGACAGGTCGGTGCGGAACAACCGTTCCCCGTAGTAGTCGAACAACGCCCGGCCGACCGGTGACTTCAGAAAGGCGACGCCGCCGGCGTGGGCGGGGGTGTGCCACGAGTATTCGTGGGTGTCGTCGAACCGGCGCAGTTCCCGGAAGAACGGCGGCAGGATTTCGTCCCGGTAGCGCCGCGCCGCCACGCCGATCCGCCCGGCGATGAATCCCGGCGTGTCCTCCAGCAGCCACACGTACCCGCAGATCACTTCGGACACCCAGAGCGGCAGGTCGTCCACGGCCGTCGAGGAGGTCACGAGGAACACCGGGAGCTTGGTGAACCGGCCGACCAGTGCCTTCAGCACGGCTTCGGCGGCGTCACCGTCGCCGTCGTTCCAGCTGACCAGCGCGGCGGTGAGGTCCGCGCGGCTCTGCACGAGGGCGAGCGCGTCGTCGTCGGTGCCGGCGCGCACGACGTCGTGGCCGTCGCCTGCGAGGTGCTCGCAGATCCGCTTCAGCTGGTCATCGAGCACCGAACCCGGCGCGATGTCGTTGAGCGCCAGCAGAATCGCCGAATCGGCCACGGTGGATTTCCCTTCTCCGAACTGAGCTCATCAGGTATAGCCGCGTTCGGCCGGGTCGTCGATCGACCGAACGCTCGACGAGCAACTCCTCGTTCGAGGGAGGAAAAGGTGGAAAAGTGCCTCTGGGTAGCCGGTTTTTGCACGGTCGAGTGGTTCTGTCCGCACGCTACTGACTTCGGAATCAGGTGCGATCGACAATCATCCAGGTGTCCGAAATCCACAATGCTCTCGAAGAGCTGAAGTTCCAGGGTGACCCGCTCGCCGACGCCGTGGTCGCGGAGCTGGTCTCGAGCGGGGCGACCGAGGTGGTCAACGAGGTACTCGCGCACTTCCGGGACAACGACCAGCCGATCCCCGAAAATCTGCCGGAGCCGGTGCGCCGCTACCTCGTCGTCACCGATGACCCGCCGGGCTGGGCGGACCTCGAACGGGTAGCGAACGCGTACGAGTTCTTCGTCGACGACGGCGTGCACGTCGCTTCGGTGCTGTCGTTCGGGGCCATGGTGAACTGCTACGCCCAGCCGCGGCCATCGCGCGTGCTGTCGCTGACCCACCGGCTCAACCAGCCGCACCGCCGGCTGTCGGAGACGTCGCAGTTCGTGCTGAACATGATGGCGCCCAGCCCGTTCGGCTCCGGCGGCAGCTTCGTGCCGACGATCCAGAAGACGCGGCTGATCCACGCCGCCGTGCGCCACTTCATCACCCGGTCCGGCCGCTGGGACGTGGCAGCGGACGGCGTGCCGCTGTGCCAGCAGGACATGCTCGGCGCCCTGCTCATCTTCTCGGTCCAGGTCATCGACGGCATGCGCCGGATCGGGATTTCGGTGACCGAGCGGGAAGCGGAGGACTACTACTACGTCTGGCGCGTCACCGGCGCGATGCTCGGCATCCCGGCCGAGGCGATGCCCGAAACCCTCGCCGAGGCCCAAGTGCTGAACGCCGAACTCGTCGAGGCGTCCTACGGCCCGTCACCCGAAGGCATCGAGCTGACCCGCAACCTCCTGCGCCTCTACGAGGACATGATCCCCGGCAAGGCGTTCGACGGGGTGGCCGCCGCGGTCGTGCGCCAGGTCGTCGACCCGGAGGTCGCCGACTGGCTCGAGGTGCCGCGCTCGCGAGTCTGGGGCCGCGCGGTCGGCACCGGCGTGCGGCTGATGCGGCTGCTGGAACGGGCCGAGGACCGCAGCCGGACCGCCACGGCGGTGCTCGACAAGGCGGGCAGCCTCCTGCTCGGCGGCAGCGTCCGCACGCTCACCAACGGTCAGCCGACCGCCCTGACCATCCCGGCCGAGCTGCGGGAGAAGTGGCTCGCCGCGGGCGTCTGTCCCGCGCGAGCGGCGCGCTAGAGCGGCCGGAGCAGGTCGTCCGCGTCGACGATGTGGTACGCGTACCCCTGCTCCGCCAGGAACCGCTGCCGGTGCGCCGCGTACTCCGTGTCGACCGTGTCGCGCGAGACGATCGAATAGAAGTGCGCCTGGCGGCCGTCGCCCTTCGGACGCAGCAACCTGCCCAGCCGCTGGGCTTCCTCCTGGCGGGAGCCGAACGTCCCGGAGATCTGGATCGCCACCGATGCCTCGGGCAGGTCGATCGAGAAGTTCGCCACCTTCGACACCACGAGCGTCCGGATCTCGCCGCGGCGGAACTTGTCGAACAGCTCCTCGCGCTCCTTGTTGCGGGTCGCGCCCTGGATCACCGGGGCGTCGAGCTCGTCGCCCAGCATCTCCAGCTGGTCGAGGTACGCGCCGATCACCAGCGTCGGCTCGCCCGCGTGACTCTCCACAATGGACTTGATCACGGGGGTCTTCGTCAACGCCGTCGCCGCGAGCTTGTACCGCTCGTCGGCCTCGGCCGTCGCGTATTCCAGGCGTTCGGCGTCGGTCAGCGTCACGCGAACCTCGGTGCACTTGGCCGGCGCGATCCAGCCCTGCGCCTCGATGTCGCGCCACGGGACGTCGTAGCGCTTCGGCCCGATCAGCGAGAAGACGTCGCCCTCGCGGCCGTCCTCGCGCACCAGCGTCGCGGTCAGGCCGAGGCGCCGCCGGGACTGCAGGTCCGCCGTCATCCGGAACACCGGTGCGGGCAGCAGGTGGACCTCGTCGTAGACGACCAGGCCCCAGTCGCGCGAGTCGAACAGCTCCAGGTGCCGGTACTCGCCCTTGGTCTTGCGGGTGACGACCTGGTAGGTCGCGATGGTGACCGGCCGGATCTCCTTCTTCTCGCCGGAGTACTCGCCGATCTCCTCCTCGGTCAGCGACGTCCGCGCGATCAGCTCGCGCTTCCACTGGCGCCCGGCGACCGTGTTGGTCACCAGGATCAGCGTCGTCGCCTCGGCCTTCGCCATGGCCGCCGCGCCGACCATCGTCTTGCCCGCGCCGCACGGCAGCACGACGACGCCGGAGCCGCCCGCCCAGAACGCCTCCGCGGCCTGACGCTGGTAGTCGCGCAGCTGCCAGTCCGTCTCGTCGAGGGCGATCGGGTGCGCTTCGCCGTCGACGTACCCGGCGAGGTCCTCGGCCGGCCAGCCGACCTTCAGCAGCGCCTGCTTCAGCCGCCCGCGCTCGGACGGGTGCACGATGACCGTGTCCTCGTCGATCCGGGCGCCGAGCATCGGGCTGATCTTCTTGTTCCGGACGACCTCGGTCAGCACCGCGCGGTCGGTGGTCGACATCACGAGGCCGTGCGCCGGGTGGTTGGCGATCTGCAGCCGCCCGAACCGGCCCATGACGTCGACGACGTCGATCAGCAGCGGCTGCGGCACCGGGAAGCGCGAGTACGTCGTCAGGGCGTCGACGACCTGTTCGGCGTCGTGGCCGGCGGCGCGCGCGTTCCACAAGGCCAGCGGCGTGATCCGGTAGGTGTGGACGTGCTCGGGCGCCCGTTCGAGCTCGGCGAACGGCGCGATCGCGATCCGCGCGTCATCGGCCTGGGGGTGGTCGACCTCCAGGAGCACGGTCTTGTCGGACTGGACGATCAGGGGGCCATCAGTCACAACTACTGTTATACGTGCCTCGCTCGCGGCGCCGCCGGTGGGACGAGGTGCCGAGGGGATCACGGGAGGGCACTTTGACCACACCACCGTCCGACGACAACCCGTTCCGGACGCCGAGCTACGCCGCGGCACCTGCCCCGATGCCCCTGGCACCGGGGCACCGGCCCATCCCGCACTGGTTCACCCCGAAGGTGCGGACCACGCTCATCGTGTGCGTCGTCCTGGCGCTGGCCCTGGGGTCGCTGGCCGCGTGGGGCATCAGCCAGGCCGGCCGCTACGGCACCCCGTCGGACGGCGACTGCCTGTACCTGACGCGGGAGAGCGGCGACCGGATCGCCTACCACAACGCCGGCTGCAGCTCCGACCGCGCGACGTACAAGGTCGAGAGCAGCCGCCGCGCGTCCGGCTCGTGCGCCGCCGGCGACTACGTGCGGTTCCGGCTCGGCAGCGGCGAGCTGCTCTGCCTGGCCCTCAACGTCCGGACCGGCGACTGCCTGCGCGGCCTGGACGACGAGACGACGGTCGCCAAGGTGAGCTGCTCCGACCCGGCGGTGCAGGAGCGCGCCCAGATCCTGTCCGGGTACGGACGCGAAGACGAGTGCGACCGCGCCGACAAGGTGCTCTCCTACGCCGGCTCGCCGTCGCGCACGGTGTGCCTGGCCCCGCCGGGGGAGAACATCTAGCTCCCGAGGTCGACGACGATCTTGCCGTGCACGTGCCGGCCGGCCTGCAGCTCGGCCGCGTGGCGGATCCGCTCGATCGGGAAGCTCGCCGCGATCGGCACCCGGAGCCGGCCCGCCGCGACCAGGCGGGCGATTTCGGCCAGGGCGCCGGGGGCGGCGTTCGCGCCGTTGGCCGCCGGCACGCCGTCGACCTGCGTGGCGATGGTGCAGATGCGGCCGTCCGGGACGCCGAGTTCGCGCGCGGCGTGCACCGTCTCCGTCCCGTGCAGGTCGACGGCGGCGGTGATCCCGCCGGGCGCGAGGGCCCGGACCCGGTCGGCCAGGCCGTCGCCGTAGGCCACCGGCTCGGCGCCGAGGTCGCGCAGGAAATCGGCCGAAGACGCCGATCCCGTGCCGAGCACGCGCGCGCCGGCGAGCCGGGCCAGCTGGACCGCGAACACCCCGACCCCGCCCGCCGCGCCGCCGACCAGCACGGTGTCGTCCGGGCCGGGGGCGGCCGCGGCGAGGGCGGCCGACGCCGTGCGGCCGGCGATCGCGAGGGTGGCGGCGGTGCGGTCGTCGACGCCCTCGGGCGTGCGGTGAGCCTCGTTCGCCGCGACTTCGCCGGTCGCGTCGACCACTACGAAGTCGGCGATTGCGCGGGACAGCGCGCTCCCGAACACGCGGTCGCCCGGCGCGAAGCCGGTCACGCCCTCGCCGACCTGGTCGACCACGCCCGCGTAGTCGGTCCCGAACCCCGCCGGAAGGCTCAAGCCGAACCGGGCGGCGGTGTCCGCGTCGGCGGTCATGATCCAGTCCATCGGGTTCAGCCCGGCCGCGGTGACCCGCACCCGGAGCTGCCCCGGGCCGGGCCGCGGCACGGGGACGTCCCGGACGTCGAGCACCTCGGGGCCGCCGAACGCCTCGAGCCGGACCGCCCTGGATTTCTGCATGGGTCTCCTCCGGACGCACCGAAACGGACTATGCTCCGTTTCTGTTTTCGAGCCTAACACAACAACCGGAGCGTGATCCGTTTTGACCGAGGTGCCGATGCGCGCGGACGCGACCCGCAACCGCGACCAGCTGCTCGCGGTGGCGACGCGCATGTTCGTCGCGGCGGACGCCGAGCCGTCGATGCGCGCGATCGCCCGCGAGGCCGGGGTCGGCATCGCCACGCTCTACCGGCACTTCCCGACCCGCGAGTCGCTGGTCGACGCCGTCTACCGCGACCAGGTTGCGCGGCTGACGACCGGCGCCCGCGAGCTGCTCGGAGAGCTGCCCCCGGCCGCGGCGATGCGGCGCTGGATGGACCTGTTCGGCGACTGGATCGCGACCAAGAACGGCATGTTGGACACGTTGCTCGCGATGATCGAGGCGGGCGAGATCGCCCACGCGCGGACGCGGACCGAGCTGCTGGCGGCGATCACCACGATCCTCGACGCCGGCCGCGCGGCGGGCGACCTCCGCCCCGACGTCACCGCCGACGACATCGCCGCCTCCCTCATCGGCATCTTCACCGTGGCACCCCGGCCCGCCCGCGATGCCAAGGCCGCCCGCCTGTGCGATCTCCTGCTCGACGGCCTCACCAGCCGAACCAGCGGGTGAGGTCGGCGGGGTCGACCGCGTACCCGTCCGGGCGCAGCAGCAGGAGCCGGCCGCGGAACTCCTCGTCCGCGGTGGCCGCGCGAACCAGGCGGACCTGCCCGCGGAAGCCCGGCGGCTCGGGGTGGTCGCCCAGGTCGAGGAGCAGGCCACGGCCGTCGTGCAGCAGCGCCGAGAGCCGTGTCGGGCCGCCCGCCGTCGTCAAGTCGAGGTCCGGGATGCGCTGGGCGCCGGGGTAGCTCAGCGCGAGCCCGGACAGCAGCCCGCTGAAGTAGCGGTTGCCGTCCGACGTCCGCATCAGGTCGACGACGATCTCGCGCAGCGCCTCGACGTTTTCGGTGCGCTCCGGCGTCGTGAACACGCGCTGGGCCGCTGTGTGCCGAAGTACGCGCGCGGCGGCCGGGTGGCGTTCGTCGTGGTAGCTGTCGAGCAGCCCGGCCGGCGCCGTGCCGCGGACCGTCGCGGCCAGCTTCCAGCCGAGGTTGACGGCGTCCTGGACGCCGAGGTTGAGTCCTTGTCCGCCGAGCGGCGGGTGGATGTGCGCGGCGTCGCCGGCGAAGAGGACCCGGCCGTGCCGGTAGTGCTCCAGCTGCCGCGTGGCGTCGTTGAACCGCGAAGCGCCGTACAGCTCGCCCAGCCGCGTCTCGGCGCCGTAAAGGGCCGTCAGGGCTTCGGTGACTTCAGTGTCCGACACAGGCGCGTCGCGGCCCGGCTGCGTCGTCGTGGAGCCGAAGACGAACCGGTGGCCGCCGTCGCCGAGCGGGGTGAGCATCGACCAGTAGCCGTTCGCCTGCCGCGTCACCTGGCTGAAGTGCGCGGCGCGGGCCGGGACGAGGTCGGACGCGGCGGCGAGCCGGACGTGCGCGAGTGTGGCGACGTAGGTCTCGGTGCGGCCGGGGAACGCCAGCCCGAGCAGCCGTCGGACGGTGCTGTGCGCCCCGTCGCAGGCCACCAGCCAGCGGGCGCGGAGGCCGTCGACGGTGACGCCGTCCGCGTCGACGTCCACGGTGGTGACCTCGTGGCCGCGTTCGACGACCGCGCCGTGTGCGAGCGCGTGTTCGGCGAGCATCGCCTCGACGTCGTCCTGCGTGCGGTTGAGCACCCGCGGGTGCCGGGTCCGCCAGACGCTGTGGTCCAGGGCCACCGGCAGCCCGGCGAAGTGCCCGCTCGGGCCGTCCGCCTCCGGGCTGGTGTCCAGTCCGCGCAGGTCGAACAGCTCCGCGGTGCGGGGCTGCAGGCCGACCGGCCGCGGCAGTCCGGGGCCGTCCCGGCGGTCGAGGACGGTCACCTCGACCCCGGCCAAGGCGAGTTCGGCGGCGAGCATCAGGCCGGTCGGTCCGGCTCCGGCGATCAGGACCTCGGTCATCACGCACTCCTCAAGTAGACTGAGTGCAAAAGTAGACCAAGTGCAAGTTTGGCGACAGCTAAATACCGCTCTGGCCGGGGAGCAGGCTCTGGACGTCGAGGCGGTTCGCCAGCAGTCCCGAGTTGTGCATGAGGTCGGCGACGCGCTGCAGCCGGATGCCGTTGAGCGACGCCGGGTACGAGCCGAGCGAGATCAGGGCCGCCGTGGTCGTGTCGATGTCGGAGAACTTCGGGAGCGCGTCGCGGACGGTGGCCGGGTCGGTCGCGGTCTGCTGGGCCGCGCCCAGGGCCGTGCGGAACGCCGCCAGCGTGCGCGGGTTGGCCTGCGCGAACGGCTTGGCCGACGCGTACGCCGACAGCGGGAAGTCGAGCGTCGCCCCGCGTGCGCCGTCGGCGAGGATGTGGGCGCCGAGGTCCTTCTCGGCGCGGGTGATGTACGGCTCGATCATCAGCGCCGCGTCGACGTCGCCGGCCTGCAGGGACTGCGGCATCTGGTCGAACGCGACCTGCCGGAACTTGATCTTCGTCACGTCGACGCCCGCCGTCCCGAGTACCGACCGCGCGGCGAGCGCGCCGACGTCGTCGAGCATGTTCACCGCGATCCGGGGCGACTTCTTCGACGTCGGCACGGTGTAGTCGGAGCCGGGCAGGGTGACCAGGGCCATCGTGTTCGGCCCGGACGTGTAGGCCTCGCCCTGCAGCTGCAGGGCCGTCCCGCCGGCCGCGGCGCGGAACAACGCGATGTCGGACCCGAACGTGACGTCGAGGTCACCCGCGGTCAGCTTGGCCAGCCCGTCCTCCCCGCCGAGCTCGACGAGCTGCACGTTCAGGCCCGCGGCGCCGAACTTCCCGGCCGCGACGGCGATCCGCAGCGGGGCCGTGTCGATGGCGTTGCCCACACCGACGCGCAGCGTGGTCCGTTCCAACGGCGGTGGCGGGGCGGCCGAACCGGATTCGAACACGCCACAGCCCGCGGTCGCCAGAAACGCCGCTACCAGCGGAATCAGCATTCCGCGTCTGATCATGAACCTTCACCTACCGCGAGAATCTGGTTCTCGTGCTGGATCGTATGGTCCGCGCCCCATACGATCGCGGGCAGGGCCGTATCGCGCCAGCGCGGCTTTCGGATCTTCATGGGGCGGGCTACCGTTCAGTAGGTTCGAGGTGCTGTCAGATCCGCGGGTTCCCGCCCGCGGCGGAAAAGGAAACCAGGTGACCCGTCGCGACAAGCGTCCCCGCAAGGGCGGCGACGCGGCGGATCCACGTCCGGCCGGCGGCCGCTGGCGGCTCCGCAACTGGCGTCTCGGCACGAAGCTCTTCGCCGTCCTCCTCATCCCCGCGCTGGCGGTCATCGCGCTCGTCGGCCTGCGGATCAGCTCGGACCTGCGGGACGCCCGGCAGCTCGCGGAGTTCGCCACCCGCGGCCGCGTCGACAGCACGGTCGCCGAAGCCATCCACGAGCTGCAACGCGAGCGCGACCTCACCGTCCGGTTCGTCGCCAAGGACCGCCAGGGCGACACCGCCGACCTGACCGGCCAGCGCAAACGCGTCGACCAGGCGATCGGCACGTTCGAACGGACCCTCGCCGACAGTAAACCCCGGCTCGACGCCAAGGCGGCGGAAAGCCTGCAGCAGACCGACGACCGGCTGCGCGTGCTCGGCGGCCTCCGCTTCTCCGCGGAGCACTCCGCGTTCCCCGCCGACGCCGTGCTGCGCTCCTACAGCGAGCTGATCTCCGGCCTGCTCGACATCAGCGACTCGGCCGCCGCCGACGTCTCGGACCCCGAACTCGCGCGGCTGCGCCTGGCCGGCAACGCGCTGGCCCGGATCAAGGACCAGATGTCGGTCAAGCGCGCGGTGCTGGCCGAGGCGCTCGCCGCGGGCAGCCTCAACCGCGACCGCACGCGCGCGCTGCTCGGCGCCGAAGCCGAGCTCGCCGCCGCGCGCAACGACTACCGCACCTTCGCGACGCCCGAGCAGCAGCGGATGTTCGACGACACCGTGATCGGGCTGGTCGTCGACATCGGCAACGACATGGTCGAGTCCGCGCTGACCCGCACCGAAAACGGCCAGAACCTCAACGGCCTCGACGCGAACCAGTGGGACGTCTCGGCGACGCACACGGTCAACCTCGCCCACCAGGTGCAGCAGGCCCTCTTGGTCCAGTTGCAGGAACGCACGGACTCCCTGGCGGCGCAGGCGCGCACGGCGGCGATCTGGGACGGCGGTGTCGTGCTCGGCGTCCTGCTCGTCGCGGGCGTGCTGTCGGTGGTCATCGCGCGGTCCCTGTTGCGCCCGCTGCGGATCCTGCGCCGGACGGCGCTGGAGGTCGCCGAGCACCGGCTGCCCGCGGCCGTGCAGAACCTGCTCACCGACCCCGAGCCCGCCCCGGAGAACCTGCGGAAACGGCTGGCCGTCGCGCCGGTCCCGGTGTTCACGCGCGAGGAGCTCGGCCAGGTCGCGCGGGCGTTCGACGCGGTGCACGGCGAAGCCGTCCGGCTGGCGGGCGAGCAGGCGATGCTGCGCGAGAACGTCAACGCGATGTTCGTCAACCTCTCGCAGCGCAGCCAGGACCTCGTCGAGCGGCAGCTTTCGGTGCTCGACCGGATGGAGGCCGACGAGCAGGACCCGGACACCCTCGCCGGGCTCTTCGAACTCGACCACCTCGCGACGCGGATGCGGCGCAACAGCGAGAACCTGCTGGTCCTCTCCGGGCACGACTCGGCGCGCGAGGACGCCGGCGCCGTCTCGGCCGACGAGATCATCGGCGCCGCGCTCTCGGAGGTCGAGCACTACCAGCGGATCGAGCTCGGGCCGGCGCCGCAGGTCGCCGTGCGCGGGGAAGCCGTCAACGACCTCGTGCACGTCGTTTCGGAGCTGCTGGAGAACGCGACGCGCTACTCGGGCAAGACGACGGTCACCGTCGCGAGCGCCGAGACCCACGACGGCGACTGGCAGATCGAGATCATCGACCACGGCGCCGGCATGCCGCAGGCCGAGATCGACCGCACCAACGTGCGGCTCGCGCACCCGCCGGACGTCGACGTCGAGGTCTCCCGCCGGATGGGCCTGTTCGTCGTCGCGACGCTGGCCACGCGCCACCGCATCGACGTCAGCCTGAGCCCGGGCGCGGACGGCGGGCTCGTCGCGACGGTCCTGGTGCCCACCGCCCTGATCGTCGAGCTGCCGCCGATGCCCGGCCCGCCCCCGCCCGCCGAGCCCGCCGCCGCGCCCGAGCCGGAGCTGCTGGCGCCGCTGGCCCCGCTCACGCCGGCCGAGCCGGAACCGGAGCCCGAACCGGAGCCGGAGCCGGAGGAGCTGACCCCGCCGTCGATCGAGGCCGGCCCGCCGCGCCGGGCGCCCGTGGTGGCCCGCGAGCACAGCCCGGAGTGGCCGACCGCGGACGACGACTCGCACCTGGACTTCGACGCCCCGACCGAGCGGATGCCCGCCTACCGGGACGTCCTGTCGCGCTGGTTCGACGCGGCGGCCGCGCCCGCGGCGGCACCCGAGCGGCCGGCCGCCGAGCCGCTCCCGGTGGCGCAGGAGCCCCGGCCCGCCGAACCGCAGCCGCGCCACGCGCTGCCCGCCGCACCCCCGCCGCCCCCGCCGCCGCCGCCGCCCCCGCCGCCGCTTTCACGTGAAAGCGGCGACCTAGGGGCGGAGCTTTCACGTGAAAGCTCCGCGTCGAACCCGGACGACGAGGACACCGACCCGCAGTTCCCGCCCGTCGCCCCGCCGGCCGCGATCGAGCCCGCCTACGAGTGGCCGACCCCGGCCGAGCTGGAGCAGGAGGACGGCGCCGAGGACACCTGGCCGTTCCTGCAGACCGACGACGTCGCCGCCGGGCCGGGAGCGGTGCCGGAGCAGCGGCCGATACTCTCTCTTTCCCCGGAAGCGGTGCGCGAGCGGATGACGAGCCTTCAAGGCGGCTTCCGGCGAGGGCGTCATGCCAGGGGGGACGACACCCGGAACCAGTGAAACGGATTGAGGCATGAGCTCGAAGACGCCCCTGCTGGAAGTGATCGCGCTGGACGCGGCGGACGCCGAAGGCGCGCAGGCGGGCGGGGCGGACCGCCTCGAACTGGTGACGGACATGGCGCAGGACGGCCTGACCCCGTCGGTGGAAACCCTGCGCGACGTGCTTTCGGCGACCGACCTCCCGGTGCGGGTCATGTTGCGGGACAACGGTTCCTTCGCCGTCGGTGATCTCGAAGGGCTGCGCGCGGACACCGCCCGGCTGATCGACGCGGGCGCGCGCGAGTTCGTCTTCGGCTTCCTGAACATCGACAGCGAGATCGACCTGGACGCCTGCGAAGCGCTGATCAAGGAGGTCGACGGTCTGCCGTGGACGTTCCACCGCGCCATCGACCGCACCCGGGATCCCTTGCGCGCCTACGAGCAGCTGGCCGAGCTCGGCTGTGACACCGTGCTCGCGGCCGGCCACCCCAACGGGGTAGCCAGTGGGCTTTCCGTGCTGCAGCGGCTCGCGCAGCGCGACGGCGGTCCGGAGCTGCTCGTCGGCGGCGGCCTGCGCGCGCAGCAGGTGCACCTCTTGCGCGCGGGCGGGGTGCGCGGGTTCCATGTCGGGAGCGCGGTCCGGCCCGGCGGGTGGCAGTCGCCCGTCGACGCCGAAACCGTCCGGATCTGGGTGGAACACGTCAAAAACTGATCGACTGCGGAACCCGCAAGCAATAGCGGACCTCCGTATCCGATCCGCAGCTGGCCGGCGGACAATTGCGTGATCCGCCGGCCGGTTGTACCAGTATTCTTCGGCTTTTGAATCGTTACTTTGAAATTGCATTCGGTTCGTGCGGACGCCGCTCGCCCGGCGGTCGTGCAGGTGCACGTGCGATACCGCGGTTGGGCTGCTTGGGGGCTGATGGCCCGGCAGGTGCTGGCTATCGTGGGCTGAAGTCGCGAAACGCCGGCTGGTGCGGCGGGGCGAGGTGATCTGCGACGGGCGTGTCGCCGTTCACCCGGATGGTGTCAAGAATTGTTCGGCTAGCGCGGGAGGCGTCGCTGTGGGCGCGCGTATTCGGATCGCGATCAATTCGATGAGGAGCCATCAAGAAACCAGGATGTCGACCATCCGGTGGATTTTCGCCGCGCGGGATCGGTTGATTCCCCGCGGCGATCGCCCGAGTGCGTCCGGAACCACCCGAAAGGTTGAATCGTGACCGGCGCGATACCGCGGCAGCGCGGAACCGAAACCTCCGAAGACGAGTTCGCGAAGCTGGGGCTCGGCGGCTCGCTCGCCCTCACCGGCCTGCTGGCCGCCGTCAAGATCGCGGAAACCGCCACGGGAGTGGTGCTCACCGCCACCGGGGTCCTGCCCGGTGCCAGTCCCTCGAAGGAACGGGCTCCGGCCTGGCCCGGCGGGGAATGAACGGGAGCTGCCCGGCACCGGCAGCTCTCTACGGACGGAGGGCTGCCATGACGGGCAGTGAAGGGCGGGGCGACGTGCGCGGCACGCGCGTGGGTCTCGCCGACGTGCGCCGGCTCGAAGACGTCGTCGCGGAGCTCAGGGCCCTGGACTACCGCTACGGCGGTGGTGCCTGCCGGGCGGCCGTCGAGGCGCGGCTGCCCGCCGCCGCGGCACTGCTGGACGGCGTGGCCAAGACCGTCGTGCTGGCGCGGCTCTGCACCGCCGTCGCCGACCTCTGCAACCTGGCCGGCTGGACGAACTTCGACCAGGACCGCCCGGCCGCCGCGCTGGAGGCGTTCGCGCGGGCGCTGGAGCTGGCCGTCGAAGCCGGGAACGACGACCTGCAGGCCAACATCCGCTACCGCATCGGGCGGCTGCACCTGCACTACGGCGCCGTCGACGCGGCGCTCGGCGAGTTCGCGCGCGGCCGGGAAGCGGCGCTGCAGGCGCACTCCAAGCTCGCGCAGGCGATCCTGTCGGCCAGCCAGGCGTGGGCGCACGCCAAGAAGGCCGACGTCACCGAAGCGCTGACCCACCTGCGCCGCGCCCGCCAGGAGTTCGCGGAGGCCGAGGGGCGCGAAACGTCGCCGTGGGCCGCGTTCTTCGGCCCCGCCGACATGGCCGCCATGGTCGGCACGGTGCACGGCGAACTGGCCCAGGTGGTCGACGTCCGGCACGGCCGCGACGGCATCCCCGCGCTCACCGAGGCGATCGCCGGGTACCAGGGCGGGATGACGCGCAGCCGGTCACTGACGTTGATCTGGCTGGCCACCGTGCACGCGCTCGACGGCGACCTCGACGTCGCCATCGCCGTCGGCGAGGAGGCGATCGAGCTCGCGGGTGCGCTGCGGTCGCCGCGCACGCGCCAGCGGCTGCACTCGCTGTCGGCGGCCGCGCGGCGGTTCTCCGGCAACGCGGACGCACAGGAGATAGTCGACCGCGTCGACGATCTCGGGCATTCCGGACGATAATCGAATGGCCATGGAAAGGTAAACGTCCCGGAAAGTGAAAAGGAGATCCGCGAAACGGCAGCCAAAAGTAGGTTCCTGGGCGGCCGGATGGCTTCTTATGCTTCTCGGCAACCTGCGGTGAGTATTGGAGCGCAGGCCCGGTCCCCACCGCCGAGAGGAAATCCCCCATGCGCTTGCGCAAGCTCGTCGCGGCCGCCGTGCCGTTGCCGGCGTTGCTCGGCCTCGCCGTGGCCGTCCCGGCCGCCGCGGCGACGGAACCCCTGGTCACCCTGGTCGACAGTGCCGCCCCGCTGGTCAACAGCGCCCGCATCGGCGACGTCGCGGGCGGGCAGCAGATCACCGCCGCGCTGTCGTTGAAACTGCACAACCAGCAGGCGCTGGAAAAGTTCCTCGCCGATGTCCAGAACCCCGCGTCGCCGCAATACCACCACTTTCTGACCCCGGCGCAGTTCAATGCCGAGTTCGGTCCGACGCAGGCCGATGTGAGCAAGGCCGTCTCATTCCTCGGGAAATCGGGCGCGACCGGGATCGAGGTTTCCGGTAACCGTCAGGCCATCACGTTCACGGGTTCGGCGGCGCAACTGGAATCGGCGTTCCACACCCGGATCGGGAACTACCACGACCAGGCGTCCGGCCGTGACTTCTTCGCCAACGACGCGGTTCCCGCCGTGCCGGCCGACGTCTCGAGCGTCGTGGCCAACGTGGTCGGCCTCGACAACCACGCGCTGCGGACGCACGCCCAGGCCGTCGCGAAGCCCAACGTCGTCAAGGCGGTGACCCCGCCGGTGCTCAAGACCGCTTACGGCACCAGTGGTCTGTCGGCGACGGGCAGTGGCGTGAAGGTCGGTTTCGTCGAGTTCGACGGCTACCAGAAGTCCAACATCACCAAGTACGACAGCACGTACGGCCTTTCGGCGGGCTCGGTCACGACGGTCCCGGTGAGCGGCGCGAACTACGACTCGTCGCCGGGCGACGGCCAGATCGAGGTCGAACTCGACATCGAGGTCGTGCACGCGCTGGCGGCCGCGGCGAACGACTACGTGTACGAGGCCCCGAACAGCGGCGCCGGCGAACTGGCGATGTACCAGAAGATCGCGTCGGACCACACGGTCAACGTCGTCTCGATCTCTTGGGGCGCTTGCGAATCCGCGGAGGGTTCGAGCGCGGCGAAGAGCGTCAGCAACGCGATCGCGACGGGCACGGCGGAGGGCATCTCGTACTTCGCGGCCGCGGGCGACGACGGAACAACCGACTGCTACCGCCAGACGGGCTCGACGGCCAAGGCGGTCGACTTCCCGGCGTCCAGCCCGAACGTGACGGGCGTGGGTGGCACGCAGCTGACGGTGACGTCGTCGAACGCGTACAGCAGCGAGAAGGCGTGGAACGACGGCGCGTCCAACGGTTCGACGGGCGGCGGCATCTCGACGGTGTTCACGGCCCCGTCGTGGCAGTCCTCCCAGAGCACGACGAACCGCAAGGTCCCGGACGTGTCCGCCGACGCGGCGAGCGGCTCGGGCTACTACATCTACACGGCGGGCGCGTGGGAGACGGTGTGGGGAACGTCGGGAGCGGCCCCGCTGTGGGCGGCGTTCGCGACGCTGCAGAACCAGGTCCACGGCGGTGGGCTGGGCAACCTGAACCCGAAGTTCTATTCGATCGGGAACGGGTCGTCGTACGGGACTGGTTTCCACGACGTGACGACGGGCAACAACACCCTGCACGGGACGACCGGGTTCAGTGCGGGGACCGGGTATGACCAGGTGACGGGCTGGGGGTCGTTCAAGGGGAGCGGCTTGTCGGGCCTGATCGGCTGAGGTTTGTGGAGGCCGGGGCTGTCGCAACTGTGCGACAGCCCCGGTTCCCGTTTTTGTCGGTGGTCGCTGACACACTGTGCACATGGCGACACTGGTAGCGACACCGAGAACCCGCGCGCTGGGTTTCGGGCTCCGCCACGCGCGGGAGGCGCGGGGCTTGGGCGTGCGCGAACTCGCCCGGCTGGCGCAGGTGGTGGCGCAGGATGTGTCGAGCTGGGAGAGCGGGCTGCGGGTACCCAGGATGGAGCAGCTGGGCGTGCTGCTCGGGGCGCTGCGGGTGGCGCCGGTGGAGCGGGAACGGCTGGTGGAGCTGGCGCGGAACGCGCGGGAGCCCAACTGGCTCGAACGCACGGTGCCGGGTGTCTCCTCGGCTACGGCGACTTACGTGGAGTACGAGCGCGCCGCCACGGGAATGGTCGACTGGGAACCCTTCCTGGTGCCCGGTTTCCTCCAAGCCCCCGGCTATGCCGAAGCCATCCTGAGCGCCCACCGGCTCCCGCCTCGGCTGATCGAGCGGGAAGTGGCGGTCCGCCTCCGGCGGCGAGAGGTGCTCACCCGTCGCGAACCGCTGGTGCTCAAGCTCTTTCTCGGCGAAGAAGCCCTTCGCCGGCCCATCGCCGAGCCCGCCGTGATGACCGAGCAGTTGCTGCTGCTGGTGCGCGCGGCGCAGCCGCGCACCAGCAGCATCCGCGTGGTGCCCGCGGATGCGGGCTACCACCCCGGGCTGGCCGGGCACTTCGTCATCTTCGACTTCGCCCACCTCCCTTCGGTGGTTCACATCGAGCACCTCCGGGGCAGTGCCCACCTCTACGATGGGGATCACGTGGCCGCTTTCCGGGCGGCCGCGGAAACCCTGGCGGACCTGGCGCTGAGTGAGCGGGAATCGCTCGCACTCATCCAGGGGGTGATCACCGGACTGGAGTGAGAATGCGCGAGTGGCGCAAGTCGAGCTACACCGACGAAACCAACTGCGTCGAGGTGCGCCTCGGCCCGGTGTCGCAGATCCGTGACACCAAGGACCGCTCCGGGGGCACGCTGACCGTCACTGCGGCCACTTGGAGGGCTTTCCTTCGCAAGACTAAGCATTAGTCTGTTGGCATGATCAAGCGCACGGTGCTGGACGCCACCCGGGAACTCCTCCGCGACCTCGGCCTCACGACGGTGTTCGGCAACCCCGGCACCACCGAGGTGCCCTTCCTCACCGACTGGCCGGACGACTTCGACTACGTCCTCGGCCTGCAGGAGTCCGCCGTCGTCGCGATGGCCGATGCCTACTCCCAGGCCACGCGGCAGGCCGTGCTCGTCAACCTGCACTCCGCCGGCGGTGTCGGCCACGGGCTCGGGAGCCTCTTCAGCGCCTACCGCAACCGGACGCCCTTGATCATCGTCGCCGGACAGCAGACGCGGAACCTGCTGCCGCACGATCCCTTCCTCGGGGCCATGGACGCGCCCGAGTTCCCGAAGCCCTACGTCAAGTGGTCCATCGAGCCCGCCACCGCCGAAGACGTCCCCGCCGCGCTCGCCCGGGCCTACCACGTCGCGACGCAGGCGCCGTCCGGTCCCGTCTTCGTGTCCGTCCCCGCCGACGACTGGACCGCCGCCACCGAACGCCCGATCATCAGCCGGCCGCGGATCCGGGGGTTCGCGCCCGATCCCGAGGCGATCGACGAACTCGTCGCCGCGCTCGAAGCCAGTGAACGGCCGGCCGTCGTCGTCGGGGGAGCCGTCGACCAGGACGGTGCCGTCGTCGAAACCGTCGCGCTCGCCGAACGGCTGAACGCCGCCGTGTACGTCGCGCCGATGTCGTTCCGGTGCTCGTTCCCCGAGGACCACCCGCTGTTCCAGGGCTTCCTCGACCCCGAACGCGGCGCCGTCTCGGACAAGCTCGCCGGGCACGACCTCGTCCTCGTGCTCGGGGCGCCCGCCTTCACCTACCACGTCGACCGCGGGCGCGGGGAAGCTCCGCTGCCGCCGCTGTTCATCCTCAGCGACGACGAACAGATCCTCGCCCGCGCCTTCGAGGGCACCGGCATCCGCGCGACGCCGAAGCTGGGCATCCGCGCGCTGCTGAACGTCGTCGACCGCAGCGCCCGCCCGGCGCCGGCCCCGCTGGAGCGCCCCGCGAAGCCAAGCGACGAGAAGCTGACCGCCGAATACGTCTACTCGACGCTCGCGGACCTGTTGCCGGACAACGCGATCGTCGTCGAGGAGACGCCGAGCCACCGCGGCATCCTGCACGACCACCTGCCGATCACGGCGACCGACATGGGCTTCCTGACGATGGCCAGCGGCTCGCTCGGCTACGGCGTCCCGGGCGCGGTCGGCGCGGCGCTCGCCCGCCCGGACCGCCCGGTCGTCGGCGTGATCGGCGACGGCTCCAGCATGTACGGCATCCAGGCACTGTGGACGGCCGCGCGCCAGGAGCTCCCGGTGACAATCCTGATCATGGACAACACGGAGTACGCGGCGGTCCGCATCCTCGGCGAGACGATCGGCGGCGCGAAGCTCCCGGGAACCGAGCTGGGCGGCATCGACTTCGCGGCGCTGGCGTCGAGCATGGGCTGCCAGGGCGTGACGATCACCGAGCCGGCCGGCCTGGTCCCAGGCCTGACGGCGGCACTGGCCGACCCGCGCCCGACCCTGGTGCACGTCAAGGTGGCCCCTTCGGAGCGGACGCTGTACTGACTTGTCGACAACGGAAGAGCTCGAAGCGGCGGTGGCCGAACTCGTCGGCTGCCGGGTCGTCGAGTTCAGCCGGACGGTGAACATCGCGATCGTCGGCTTCCAGGGCGACGGCGTCGAAAAGCGGCTGCACGCGCAGTGCCCGTTCCGGGTGACGCACCGCGAGCAGCTGCTGTTCGGCTCGGTCGACATGCTCTACCGGGACACCGGTGACGCCGAGACGGCGTTCGACGAGTACCGGACGAAGTTCGACCGCCAGGCCCGGCAGCTGACCGGGATGGTCACCGAGCACGAGTGCTTCGTCGAGTCGGCGGCGCTCGGCCCGGTCGGGTTGCTGTCGGCGCGGCTCAGCGGCAACGTCGTGGTCGAAGTCTTCCCGGCGTGTGGGGGCCGCAACGTCGAGCAGTGGCGGCTGTTCGACTGGCACGACACGAGCCGGCACTTCGTCTACCCGGACTCGGCGGGCAAGTAAAAGCCGCGGCGGACCGGAACGGTCCGCCGCGGCTCTACAAGTCCTAAGTGGACTCAGCTGCGGGTCTTGCTGCCCTCGGGCACGTTCGAACCTCGCTCCGCCAGCTCCCACTCAGCAGCATCGGAAGCGGCCGTAGCAGCCTCCGGCGTGCCACCGCCGTGCAGCAGCCGCGCCACTTCGCTGCGCAACGTCACGAACTCCGCCGACTCGCGCGTCGTGATCTGGTCCCGCGCGGTCGGCAGCCCGACCGGCAGGTCCGCCACGATCGACGCCGGGGACTTCGACAGCACCAGCACCCGGTCGGACAGGTACACGCTCTCGTCGATGTCGTGCGTGACGACCAGGATCGTGCTGCCCTGCTCGCGCTGCACGCGCCGGGTGAGGTCCTCGAGCTCGAACCGCGTCTGGGCGTCGACCGACGCGAACGGCTCGTCCATCAGCAGCAGCGCCGGCCGGCTGGCCAGCGCGCGGGCGATCGACACCCGCTGCTGCATGCCGCCCGACAGCTGCCACGGGAACTTGCCGCCGACGCCCGACAGCCCGACCTGCTCCAGGGCCTCCGCGGCCCGCGAACGCCGCTCGGCCCGCGAGATCTGCCGCCAGCGCAACGGGAACTCGACGTTCTTCTGCACCGAAAGCCACGGGAACAACGACCGGCTGTAGTCCTGGAACACGACGGCGAGGTCGTCCGGCACGCCGTTGACGCGGTCGCCGTGCAGGCTCACCGTGCCCTCGGTCGGCGGGGTCAGCCCGGCGACGCAGCGCAGCAGCGTCGACTTCCCGCAGCCCGACGGGCCGACGATGCTGGCCAGCTGCCCGGCCTCGACGGTGAACGAGAGGTCGTTGACCGCGGTGTGCGCCTTCGGGCCCGAGCCGTAGCGGTGGCTGAGGCCGGACACTTCGAGCATGGTTGACATGGGAGAGGCCTTTCCAGCGTCAGTCGCGGCCGAGGCGGGTGGGCTGCCAGGCGAGCACCCGCCGCTCCGCGGCCAGGAAGATCGTGTTGAAGACGTAGCCGAGGATGCCCAGCAGCACCAGCCACGACCACATGGTCGGGAAGTCGAAGTCCTGCTGGGCGTTCAGCAGCGACCGCCCGATGCCGTTGTACGCGCCGACCAGCTCGGAGACCACCATCAGCAGCAGCGAGATGGACAGGCTCACCCGCAGCCCGGCGAAGATCTTCGGCGCCGCCGCGGGCAGCACCACCATCGTGATCCAGTACCGCTTGGGCGTGCGGAAGGACCGCGAGGTCTCCACCTTCACCTGGTCGACCGACCGGACGCCGTCGACCGCGTTGAGCAGCACCGGCCAGATCGCGCCGAAGATGATCGACCCGATCTGCATGCCCGAGCTCAGCCCGAACAGCACCGCGAACACCGGGATCAGCGCGGGCGGCGGGATCGCGCGGAAGAACGCGAACAACGGCCCGACGTAGTCCATCGCGGTCTTGGAACGGCCCAGCAGCACGCCGAGGAAGACGCCGACGATCGCGGCCAGCGCCCAGCCGCCGAGCGTCCGGCCGAGGCTGGGGAACACGTTGTCGAACACCGCGTCGGTGAGGAACAGGTGCGACGCGGGCCCGGTGAACCACAGCTTCGCGGCGGCGACGGCGATTTCGGTCGGTGGCGGGAAGAACTTGCTGCCGCCGGCGCGGGCGGCGAACTCCCAGACGACCACGAGGATCGCGAAGAGCAGCCAGTTGCGGGCGACGGTCGCGGCACCGCGGGCGGCGCGTCGGCCCACCCGCCCGGAAAGTGTCGCCGTGCTCATGCGATCGCCTCCCGGTCGACGGTGCTCCACTTGAACAGCCGCTTGCCCAGTTGCTCGAGTCCTTCGTTGATCAGGTAGCCCAGGACCCCGGCGACCACGGTACCGGCCAGGACCAGGTCGAACCGGATCGAGCCGGTACTGGCCACCAGGATGAAGCTGCCCAGGCCGACTTCGGAACCGGCCAGGAACTCGACGCTGACGACGGCGATCAGCGAGATGATCGCCGACAGCCGGATGCCCGTGAAGACGAACGGCGCGGTCTGCGGCAGCGCGACCGACGAGAGCATGCGGAACCGGCTGGTCCCGCAGGCGCGCGCGGTCTCCATCAGGACCGGGTCGATTTCACCCATGCCGTAGATGGTGTTGAACATGATCGGCCACAGCGATGCGTAGACCGCGAGGGTGATCTTCGCGTCGGGACCGGAGCCGATCACCAGCAGCACCAGCGGCACGAGCGCGGTGACCGGGATCGGGCGGAGGAATTCGACGATCGCGGCGGTGGCGGTGCGCAGCGCCGGGACGCTGCCCAGCAGCAGCCCGGCGGGTACGCCGACGGCGATCGCGATGGCGATGGCGATCAGCCAGGCCAGCATGGTCGCGACGATGTCGCGGAGGAAGGTGGGGTCGCCCAGCAGGTCCCCGACGGTGACCAGGACGACGCTCGGCGGCGGGGTGAACGTCTTACTGACCAGGCCGACCTGGACCACGACCTCCCAGAGCAGGAGGAAGCCGACCAGGCCGGCCAGGCCGCGAAGCAGTTTCTTCACGGTTGTCAGCTGGCTGCCTGCGGGGCGATCATCGCCGCGGCGTCGACCTTGGTGTTGATGACGCCCATCTGCAGCAGCAGGTCGGGCACCCGCTGCAGGCGCCGGGCGTCCAGAGTGGAGCCGTACCCGGGCAGGGTGAGCAGCTTGGCCGTGTCCTCGTCGATCTTCGCGTACTTGACCAGCAGCGGCTCCACCTTCGAGCGGTCGTTGAGCGCGTCGCTGGTGGCCTTCTTCATCGCGCGCTGGAAGGCCGCGAGGGTCTTCGGGTTCGCCTGGACCCACTTCGTCGCCGCGCCGTAGCCGGTCAGCGGGAAGTCCTGGCTGGCGCCGGTGTTGATGTCGATCACCGGGGTGGCCCCGGCGATCTTCGCCGCCTGCGAGAGCATCGGCTCCGGCATGTAAGCCGCGTCCACCTGGCCCTGCTGCAGCGCCGCGGCCATGTTCGGCAGTGGCATCAGCACCCAGTTGACCTTGGAGAAGTCGACGCCGTGGTCCTTCATGACGGACTTCGTCAGGATGTCGGACGCGGTGTTCTTCGCCGTGATCGCGATCCGCTTGTCCTTGAGGTCCTGGACCGTCTTCACCGTGGAGTTCGGCACCGTGACGATCGCGTTGCTCTTGGCGTTGACCGACGTGCCGTCGGCGACCAGCTGCACGTCCGCGGCGCCGGTGCTCTTGGCGATGAAGAACGGCGTGTAGGTCGACAGCGCGATGTCCGCTTCACCGGAGATCGCCTTCGTCATCGACGCTTGACCGCTGTTGGCGACGATCTGCTCGACCTCGAGGCCTTCGGCCTTGAAGTAACCGCCGTCCAGGGCCAGCCAGAACGGGCCCAGGTCGGTCGTCGGCATGATCGAGACCTTGATCTTCGACTTCTCCAGGCCGCCCCCGTTCGACGAGGCGCTCGAGTCGTCCGAGCCGAGCGCACTGCAGCCGGTGAGGGCTGTGGCGGCTGCGACGGTGAGGGCGAGCCCGAGCGCGGCGCGGCGAGTGCGAACCCGGCCACTGCTCATGGCGTTTCCAAGCAAGGCCTGCTCCTTGGGTGAAAAAATTGACGGTTGGCGGACCGAATCCCGGGGAAGTACGTAACTCATTCTCGGGACGGCCCGCGGGCCACTGTAGAGGCGGTGACAGCTCGCTCACAACGGGTGGGATCAATACCTAAGAGGGTGGCACACGTCACTCTTTTGGCCTCTGGTCTAGACCCACTGCTCCACTCGCCGTAGCCGTTCACCCAGCGTAGGGCCTAGATCGCGAATTCCGGATGGCCAGCTGTGGGCCGGCTGAGCGAACGCTGTGCAACATCGGGCACGAAGCGTCGGGAGGGTTACATCTTCCCCGGCCGTTCGCTACCCTCTGCACCTGCGGGGAGGTATCAACCTCCGATGTAGTGAGAGAGAGTGCCTGGATGGCCGATCAAGACGGACCACTTCGGTGTACCAGGGCTCACTGTGCTTTTCCTGAGAGATTCTCCCCCGCAGAGACCACTGCCTGGCCGTGCTCAGCCGCCGTGCCGGTGGGCTGACCGACCAAACAGACCGATGCAGACCAGCGCAGGGACCCGACCGTGATGCTCGAGCTGAACCGATTCCGTCCGGCCGGACGGGGTTCAGGAACCCGCAAAGCCGACACTGAAGACGATCTTTTCACCCGTACGGGTAGCGTCTCGCGCTGGTTCCTGCCGATCGGCCACCGAGCCGGAACGCCGGGAGCGTGCTGACGAGTGGCTGAGGAGAACCAGATGCGCCCTGGCGGGCGCTGGACCGAGCAGAGCTTCACGAGCACGAACGATGATGGTGGTGCGGCGGTGCCGAACGAAGACGCCGCGGGGGTGGGAGGGACCCCCGCGCAGTCGCCCGGAGATGCTCCGGGCAGGAAGGCCGGGCTGTTCTCCGGCATGCGCGACTGGCGGCTGCGCTCGAAGCTGGCCGCCATCCTCCTGATCCCGACGCTGACCGCGCTCGTGCTGGGCACGCTGCGCGTCGTCGACGACGCCCAGCAGGCGGCCGAGTTCCAGCGGACGGCCGACCAGGTCGCCTTCGCCGTCAAGGTCACCACGGTGGTCCACGAGCTGCAGAACGAGCGCTCGCTGGCCGTCGCGCGGATCTCGTCCAACAACCAGCTGCTGCAGACCGGGCTGGACGCGCAGATCGCCAAGGTCGACCGCGAGGTCACCAACCTGCGCTCGGCGGCCGCGACCCTCAACTACGACGACCAGGCGACCAAGGACCGCTACACCCGCGGTCTCCAGCGCCTCGACGCCCTGCGCCCGCTGCGGGCGGCGTTCAACACCTCGAGCGGCCTGCCCGACATCACGGTGATGACCGCCTACTCGGGCATCCTCGACTCGCTCATCGAGCTCGGCCGCGAGGTGACCACCGCGGTCACCGACCGGGACGTGCTGCGGCTGGGTACGAGCACGCAGGCGGTCAGCGAGGCCAAGGAGTTCACCACCCGCTCCGACGCCGAGCTGCAGATCGCCGCGTTCCGCGGCAACTTCCCCGGCGACCTCCTGGACCAGACGCGCGCGTCGGCGTCCAGTGCCGACGCCTCCGTCCAGGCCTTCCTCGCGAACGCCGACGACGACCAGCGCCAGCTCTACAACGACACCTACTCCGGCCCGGAGGTCGACGACCGCCGCCGGATCCAGACCGCCGCGTTCGCCTTCGCCCAGCTGGGTGAGGCCCCGAGCATCGACACGACGGCCCTGGGCAAGGACAGCACCGTGTCGGCGGACAAGCTGCACGCGGTCGAGTCGAACCTGCTGGCCCAGCTCAAGACCCGCGCCGACGACCTCGCCACGGCGGCGGTCAACTCGGCCTGGGTCGGCGGTGCCATCGTGCTCGCCGCGCTGGCGGCCGCGATCGCGCTGATGCTCGTCGTCGCCCGCCTGATGCTGCGCCCGCTGCGGGTGCTGCGGAAGAGCGCGCTCGACGTGGCTTACACCCGGCTGCCCGAAACGGTGCAGGCGATCCTCGACGACCCGGACCCGGTCGGCGCCTCGAAGAAGGCCGTCCAGCCGGTGCCCGTCACCTCCCGCGACGAGATCGGCGAGGTCGCGCGGTCGTTCGACATCGTCCACGAACAAGCCGTCAAGATGGCCGCCGAGCAGGCCCTCCTGCGCGAGAACGTCAACGGCATCTTCGTGAACCTGTCCCGGCGGTCGCAGCGGCTGGTGGAACGCCAGCTCGGCGTCATCGACCGGCTCGAGGCCGACGAGCAGGACCCGGACCACTTGGCGAGCCTGTTCGAGCTCGACCACCTCGCGACGCGGCTGCGGCGCAACGGTGAGTCCCTGCTGGTGCTCTCCGGTGCCGGCCTGGCGAAGTCCGTGCCCAAGCCGGTGCCCGCCGCCGACGTCATCGGCGCCGCGGTGTCCGAGATCGAGCAGTACGCCCGGATCGAGGTCGGCATCGTGCCCGACGTCGCGGTCCAGGGCCTCGCGATCCACGACCTCGTGCACGTCCTCGCCGAGCTGCTCGACAACGCGACCTACTTCTCCGAACCGGAGACGAAGGTCATCGTCCGGGCCGTGGTGACCCGCCGCAAGGCGCTCGCCATCCAGGTCACCGACCACGGTGTCGGCATGACCGAGGACCGGCTGGCCGAGGTCAACGCGCGCCTGGCCGAGCCGCCGGACCTGGACGTGTCGGTGACCCGCCGGATGGGTCTGTACGTGGTCTCGCGCCTGGCCAAGCGCCACGGCATCGAGGTCCGCCTGCGTGAGAACGAGGACATCGAGGGTGGCGTGATCGCCCGCGTCGTCGTCCCGGCGGAGCTGCTCACGCCGCTGCGCCCGGGCATGGCGCGGCAGTCCCCGCCGCCGGCGAACCGGTCCGAGACGTCGATGTCGATGCCGAGCATCCCGATCCCGGCCGCGCGCTCCGACTTCGACCAGACGCAGTCGCACACGCCGGTGCCGCCTTCGGCACCGCCGCCCCCACCGCCTCCGCCGGCTCCCGAGCCGGTGGCGAACCAGGGCGGGCTGGTGCCACTCGACCAGCCGATCAGCCTGGACGACCTGGTCAGCGGCGGCCGCGCGGCGGGCCCGTTCCTGTCGCCCGAGCTGCCGAAGCCCGAGACGCCGGCCTGGCCGACCGCCGAGGACCTCGCGCCGCTGACCCCGCGGTCGAACGGCGAAGGCGCCAGCTCCCGGGCCGGTGACACGCAGTTCGCGCCCCTGGTCCTGCCGAAGCGCGAGCCGAAGTACGTCCCCCCGGAGGAGCCGCCACCACCCCCGCCGCCCGCGGTGGAGGTCGGGTCGTCGGCCCTCGAGGACGATGTACCCACCCGGCGGCTGCCCATCTACCAGTCGGTGCTGTCACGCTGGTTCAGTGAGGGCGACGACTCGGCTGCCGACCCGGTGCAGCCGCAGAGCGAGGGTGAAGACCCGAACCTGCCGCCGCTCACCGGCACCCCGGAGCCGGCGGCGCCCGAACCGGTCGTCGCCCGGCGCCAGGAGCCCGTCGCCGACGAGCTGCAGCCGACCGCCGCGACCCGGCACCCGCTCCTCCCCGCCGACGACGGCTGGCACAGCGCCTCCGACGACGGCTGGCAGGCGGCGCAGTCGCTGCTGGAGTCCAAGAACGAGGAGATCACCCCGGCCGGGCTGCCCAAGCGCGTCCCGAACCAGTACCTGGTGCCGGGGTCGATCAACGGTCCTTCGGCCGAAGCGCCGGCGCAGAACAGCTTCGCGGACAACACCGCGGGGATGCCCGGAACGGGTGCGATCACCCGCTCGGCGTCCGCGGCGCGGAGCCGGATGGCAAGCTTCCAGCGGGGCTACACCTCGGGACGACATGCGTTGAAGGAACTCCCGGGCGAGGAACAGCTGGAAAGCAGCAGGGTTCCGGGACGTGGCAACACCACAGACAGCAGTGAGGAGTGAAAGTGACACGGGCGGGTGCAATGCAGCCGGGTGGCTCCGCGCAGCCGAACGGCCAGGCGCATGCCAAGGCGAACAATGCCGGCAGCTTCGCTTGGCTGATCACGGATTTCGTGCACCGGGTGCCCGGCGCGGCCCACGCGGTCGTGGTGTCGGCCGACGGCCTGCTCCTGGCGGCTTCGCGTGGCCTGCCGAAGGACCGGGCGGACCAGCTGGCCGCGGTGGCGTCGGGGCTCACCAGCCTCGCGCGCGGCGCGGCCAAGGTGTTCGAAGGCGGGACGGTCGCGCAGACCGTCGTCGAGATGGCCAACGGCTTCCTCTTCCTCATGTCGGTTTCCGACGGTTCGTGCCTGGCGGTCCTCGGTTCGCCGGAGAGTGACATCGGCTTGGTCGTCTACGAGATGACCCTGCTGGTGGAGCGGGTCGGCCAGCAGCTGACTCCGGAGATGCGGGCGCAACTGCAGGGTGCGGCGATCCGCCGCTGAGGACCCGGGAACCGAGGAGAGAGCCGTGGACGACGGGCGCTTGAGGGGCGATGGCCGGCTCGGTGACGACTTCTCCGGCGGGTGGTCCGAGCACTCGGACGACGGCCGGGAAGACTGGCAGTCGTTCCGGGACCGGGTCGACCGCGAGTGGCGGTCGCGCCGGGTGCAGGCGTCCGACAGCGACCCCGTGCGGGAGCCGCCGAACTGGCTGACCGACAGCAATGCCGGTCAGGAGCCGATCCGGCCGATCGCCGGGAGCGGTGAGTACCGCGACCGGCTGCTCGGCGGGCCCGGTGCGGAGCTGTTCGGCGGGTCGAGCGGGCCGCTGTACGACGCGCGGGACTTCGCCGCGTACAGCACCGAGCGCGACTTCTCGTCGGGCCCGGACTCCGGTGAGCTCGCCGCGGCGCTGCCGCAGCAGGCCCACCAGGAGTACGTCGACGCGCCGGCGCCGACGGAGATGGAGACGTCCGGACTCGTCCGGCCGTACTTCCGGACCCGGGGCCGGACGAAGGCGACGCTCGACCTGGCGATCGAGGCGCTGATTTCGACCAGCGAACAAGGCCGGATGCTCGACCGGGTCCGGGTGCCCGAGCACCGGTCGATCTGCGACCTGTGCCTCGACACCCGGTCGGTGGCCGAAGTGGCGGCGCTGCTGCGCCTGCCGCTCGGCGTGGTGCGGGTGTTGATTGGTGACGTGGCGGGCCTCGGGCTGGTGCTGGTGCACTCCAGCAGCCCGACCGTGGGCGACCGCCCGAGTATCGAGTTCATGGAAAGGGTGCTCAGTGGGCTTCGGAGAATTTGACTCCGACGCGAACGCGCCGCAGGTGACGGGTCCGACCTCGTCGGCCAAGATCGTGGTCGCCGGCGGGTTCGGTTCGGGGAAGACAACGCTGGTCGGGGCGATCTCCGAGATCGACCCGCTGACCACCGAGGCCATGATGACCGAGGCGAGCGTCGGACACGACGACACCTCGGCCACGCCCAACAAGACCACCACGACCGTGGCGATGGACTTCGGGCGCATCTCGCTGGACTCGGACCTGGTGCTGTACGTCTTCGGTACGCCGGGTCAGCACCGGTTCTGGTTCATGTGGGACGACCTCGCGGTCGGTGCCATCGGGGCGGTCGTGCTGGTGGACACGCGGCGGCTCGCCGACGCGTTCCCCTCGATCGACTTCTTCGAGAACCGGAAGCTGCCCTACGTCGTCGCGATCAACTGCTTCGACCGGCTCCTGCACCACCAGATCGAGGACGTGCGGCACGCGCTCACCATCGCGCCGTCGGTCCCGATCATGGCGTGCGACGCGCGTGAGCGCGACTCCGCCAAGCAGGTGCTGATCTCCGTCGTCCAGCACGCGATCGCGCACGATACGGCGCTGCGCGCGGGCTGAGGGTATGTCGCCCCGAACCGGATGCGGCCGTTGGAGTGAACTCCACGGGCTTCACCCACTTCGGGGAGCCTTGCCGCCGTCCGGAGGACATGACGGCTGCCGCCGTCCGGTACCGGTGCCGGCTCGGCCTGCCCTCCGCCGGTCTGACCTGCGCGGACACCCGGCCGGGGTGGATCGCGGGGTGAGTTCCGCCCGCGCCGCCCGGACCGGGCCGGCGCGGAGCGCGGCCGGGCGCACACGTAGGGTGCGCAGCGGCCGGCCGGTGGTCGACTCGACACTTCCGGCGGGGCGAATACGCTTGAGCGTGGGCCGTGCCGGCCACTCCGGAGTGCGGCGCGCGGCGTCGCAGGAGCAAGGAGGGGCAGTAGTGACGGCTTCCGGCCAGGGTTCGTTCGGCTGGCTCATCACGGACTTCGTGCGCCGGGTACCCGGCGCCGCGCACGCCGTTCTGGTGTCCGCGGACGGCCTGCTGCTCGCGCCGTCGGAAGGGCTGCCGCAGGAGCGCGCCGAGCAGCTGTCCGCGGTGGCGTCCGGGCTGATCAGCCTGACTTTCGGCGCCGCGCGCTGCTTCGAAGCGGGCGGCGTCAACCAGACCGTGGTGGAGATGGAGCGCGGCTACTTGTTCCTGATGTCCGTTTCGGACGGTTCGTCGCTGGCGGTGCTGGCCGCGCCGACGTGCGACATCGGCACGGTCGCGTACGAGATGACGTTGCTCGTCGAGCGCGTGGGCCAGCAGATCACCCCCGAGCTGCGCGCCCAGCTGCAGGGTGGCGTGCGTGGGTAGGGCGAGATGAGGATTTCGGGATTCGACGATCCGGACTCCAGCGGCTGGGACGCGCTGCACCGCGGCACCGAGCGCGAGGGTTTCGATTCGCCCAGCAAGTTCGACATGTCGACGCTGTCGATGATCATGCCCAAGCGCAAGCCGGCGCGACCGCAGCCGGATCCGCAGGGTTACACCGACGAAGACACCCGCGAGTGGGGTTCCTCGTCGTCTTCCGACGAGTACGACGACGGGTACGAGCCCGGCGAGCCGGAGTGGCAGGACGAAGAGCGCTACGAGCCGGAGCCCCCGCCGCTCGAGCCGGCGTGGACGCCCCCGCGCGGCGCCCGGCCGCCCGCGCCGCCCCGGCCCCCGGCCCCGCCGGCCCCCCGGCCGCCGGCGCCGAGACCCCCGGTGTCCAGAACCCCGGCGGCGCCCCCGCCGTCGTGGGCCCCGCCGATCGACCCGCGCACCGGCTGGACGCCCCCGCCGGACCCGGAGACCCGCTGGATCCCGCAGCCCGAGCCGTGGGAGGAGCCGGCCCGCGTCGCGGCGCCCGTCGCCCCCTCGGGTTCACGCGTGCGCCCGTACACGCGCACGGGCGGGCGCACGAGGTCCGACCACAACCTGGCCCTGGAGGCCCTGGTCTCGACGTCCGACGACGGCCGCCGCTACCGCGGCGTGCGGTCGGTCGAGCACCGCCGCATCTGCGACCTGTGCCTGGACACGCGCTCGGTGGCCGAGATCGCGGCGCACCTGAGGCTGCCGCTGGGCGTGGTGAAGGTGCTGGTCGGCGACATGTCCGACATCGGGCTGGTGCTGATCCACCAGACGGAGCTGATCCTCGGCGACCGCTCGTCCCGCGAGTTCATGGAGCGCGTCCTGGCCGGCCTGCGCGCGCTCTAGTCCTCGACCAGCGCCGCGGATGTGATGCGGTGCAGGGAGTACCGCTCGTTGTTGTCGCCTTCGAGGATGCCGCCGCCGACGCGGATCGGCCGGATCACCCGCTGGCTCGCCGTTCCGCGTGAGTCGACGAAGCCGATCCAGACCTCACGGCGTTCCAGTGTTGCCCGCGACAGCAGCTCCAGCGTCGCCGACGTGTCCGCGCCGCCGCCCACCGGGGCCCGCACCGCCGAGCCGCGGCGTCGAGCGGATGCCGCGTCGCCCGCTCGCAGGTTCGAGACGATCCGCGTCGCCTGGTCCGGCGTCAGCACCGCCTGCTCACCCGGGCTGCGCTTGGGTCCGCGTGCCTTGGCCGGCAGCCGGCGCCCGCCCGGGCGGATGTCGACGACCCGGCCGTCGGGACCCTCGGCCGCCGGGGCGAACCCCGCCGCGCGCAGGCCGGCCAGGACCTCGTGCAGCGGGTCCGGGCTGACCACGACCGTCGGCGCGATCAGCCGCAGGTCGTGCTCCGCCGCGACCGGGTTGGCCAGCACCTCCGCCAGCAGCGCCTCGTCGTCGCACCGCAGGAACGACGCCGCCGCGCCGCCACGCAGCCGGCCGTGGCGCCGGGCGACGTCGTCGACCAGGTAGCTCAGGGACTGCGGGACCGGCGTCGCGGACTTCTTCTTGAACAGCGCGTGCAGCTCGTCAGCCGTGCGCCCGGTGTCCAGCGCCCGCCGCACGGACGCCTCGGTGATCCGGTAGACCGTCGCGTGCCCGGCCGATTCGACGTCGGCGACGGCGTCCATCTCGGCGGCCAGCTCCGGCTCCAGCGGCCCCGGCGCGACGACCGTCAGGTCGGCCTGCAGCAGCACGTGGTCCACCGGCGCGGGCAGCGCGTCCAGGATCGCCTCGACGGCGCCCGGCCGGTCGTCGGCCAGCAGCGCGCGCGTCGCCGTCGTGAGGCCGCCGAGCCCGACGATCCCCAGGGCGGACGCCTCGGCCATCGTCCAGCGGACGGTCTCGTCCCGCAGCCGCCCGCCGCGCCGCGGGGCCCGCCAGGCCAGCACCGCGACGAGCTCGTCGACGCTCTTCACGCCGGCGCCCTCGGGCAGGTCGGCCAGCGCGGCGAGCACCCGCCGCCGCGTGACCGGCGCCAGCGGCCGGCGCAGGTCCTCCGACAGCGGCGCGATCGGCTTGTCCTTGGCGTCGCGCCCGCCGGCCATCCCGGGCAGCCGCGGCAGCTCCAGCCACGCCTGCGCGAGCGTCATCCAGCGCTGGGCGGTCGGCGACGCGAGCCACGAGTCGGTCAGCGTCGTCGGCACCCACTCGGGCGCGGTCGACTCGCTGTCCGCGACGAGCCCGGCGCCGACGGCCAGCTCGGCGAGCAGCACCGCCTGCGTCTCGTCGATCTCGAGGTCCTTGGCGAGCTTCTTCAGCTCGCGCACGCCGAGGCCGCCCGACTTGAGCACCGGCGGCGGCGCCGCGGACCATGAGCGCAGCAGGGATTCTGTGTGGCGCAGGAACTCCATCGCCTCGCCGGCCGCTGCTTCGTCCAAAGTGGACGTCCGGTGCGGGTGCACGGGCAGTTCGGGTTCGGTGAGCGCGCCCGGCGCGAAGACGCCGCCGCGCACCGCGACCCCGAGCTCGCGCGGCAGTTCGACGGTCTGGTCGTCACGCCGCAGCAGCAGTCCGCGCGCCAGCAGTTTCTGCACCGGTGTCGCGGCCTTCTCGAGCGTCAGGTCGAGCCCGGCGTCGCGGGTGCGGCCGATCGGCGGGCCGGCGGCGAGGGCGTTCAGCACGGCGCGTTCGTCGTCGGGCAGGTCCGCGAGCCGGGCCGCGAGGTCCTCGCCGGCCAGCGACGGCGACGACGCGCCGAGCCCGGCCGGGAACGGCCCGAGCGCCTCCCGGACCGCGGGCGGCACGCGCAGCGCGTCGTCCGGGCCCCAGGCCAGCGCCCGCGCGCGCAGCCGGGCGAGCGGCGCGGCGATGTCGGCCCCGACGAGGCCGGCGACCTCGGCGACCGGCACCGGGTCGCGGTCCGCGCCGGCCAGCAGGCACGCTTCGAGCACGGCGATGGTGACCGTGTCGAGGTCTTCGCAGGCGCGCGCGACCGAGCCGGGCGTGCCGGCGCGGGTGGCCAGCACGGTGCTGTCGGAGGGCGGCGGCGTGGACAGGTCGCGCCGCGTGCGGAGCAGGTCTTCGAGTGCGGTGTCGGACTCCGCGCGCAGCCAGTCCGCCAGAGAGGTCGCGGGCATAGAAGGCCAGGATACCGGGCGGTTGCGACAGCTCGCTCCGGCTCAGGCAGACTGTGCCCGGAGAGCTTTTCGGGGGTCCGGGTGGCGGAGCCCCCGGCCGGGGCGAAGCCCCGAGTGTTACAGAGGGACCGAGAACGGCTGTGGAGGACGTTGTGGCCAAGGGTGAGAAGAAGAACAACGGTGTCGACCCGACCTGGCCGGGCGAAGCCGGCGAGCACCCCGTGACGGAACTCGCGTCCGACCGCCAGGGCTCGCTGTCGCCGTTCGGTGACATCACGTTCCCGCTCGACTCGGTGCCCTACGTGCACCCCGAGACCGAGATCAACCGCTGATCGCATAGTTACTGGTCAGTACCGGTACGGGGCCCTGGTGAGGGCGGTCACGGGAGTAGGTTCGCTCCCGTCCCAGCCCACCTTTCCCATGCGGGGGTAAGTGCCATGCCGGTTCCCGGTCCCGGATACTCGATCACCGTCCGGGTCGAGGCCCCGGCCTCGTCCAGCGCGGCCGGTGACCTCACCACGGCCGTCGGGCGCGTCGGCGGCGTCCTGACCGCGTTCGACGTCGTCGAGTCCCACTCCGACTCGATCGTGGTCGACATCAGCGCCAACGCGCTGTCGGAGAACCACGCGAACGACATCACCCAGACGCTGGACTCGCTGCCCGGCGTCAAGGTCCGCAAGGTCTCCGACCGGACGTTCCTGATCCACCTCGGCGGCAAGATCGAGGTCACCCCCAAGGTCGCGCTCCGCAACCGTGACGACCTCTCCCGCGCCTACACGCCGGGGGTCGCCCGCGTCTGCCAGGCGATCGCGAACAACCCCGAGGACGCGCGCCGGCTGACCATCAAGCGCAACACCGTCGCGGTGCTCACCGACGGCTCCGCGGTGCTCGGTCTCGGCAACATCGGCCCGGCCGCCGCGCTGCCGGTGATGGAGGGCAAGGCGGCGCTGTTCAAGAAGTTCGCCGACGTCGACGCGTGGCCGGTCTGCCTGGACACCCAGGACACCGAAGAGATCATCCTGATCGCGAAGGCGCTCGCGCCGGTGTACGCGGGCATCAACCTCGAGGACATCGCCGCGCCGCGCTGCTTCGAGATCGAGAAGCGCCTGCGCGAGCAGCTGGACATCCCGGTGTTCCACGACGACCAGCACGGCACGGCGATCGTCGTCGTCGCCGCGCTGCGCAACGCCCTGCGCGTGGTCGGGAAGAACATCGAGGACTGCAAGATCGTGGTCAGCGGCGTCGGCGCGGCCGGCTCAGCGATCATCCGCCTGCTGCTGCACAAGAACCCGGGCGACATCGTCGCCGCGGACATCGACGGCGTCGTCCACTCCGCGCGCGGCAACCTCGACGACAACCTCACGTGGATCGCGTCGCACACGAACAAGGAGCAGGTCAGCGGCACCCTGCACGAGGCACTGGCCGGCGCGGACGTCTTCATCGGCGTCTCGGCGCCCAACCTCTTCGGGGCCGAGCAGGTCGCCACGATGAAGTCCGACGCGGTCGTCTTCGCGCTGGCCAACCCGGACCCGGAGATCGACCCGCTCGAGGCGCAGAAGCACGCGGCCGTCGTCGCGACCGGCCGCAGCGACTTCCCGAACCAGATCAACAACGTCCTGGCCTTCCCGGGCGTCTTCCGCGGCCTGCTGGACGCGCACGCGCACAACATCGACGACTCGATGCTGCTCGCCGCGGCCGACGCGATCGCCGACGTCGTCGACAACGGCAAGCTCAACGCGTCGTTCATCGTGCCGAGCGTGTTCGACAGCGCGGTGGCGCCGGCGGTCGCCGAGGCCGTCCGGAAGGCCGTGCGGGCCGAACAGGGCTGAGTCGTCCGTCCGGCGGACACCACGAGCACCGCGATCGCCCTACGCTGAGCTTTCGGCTCGCGTGGGGGGAGTTCGTGATGCGGAAGAGCTTTTCGGCCGCTGTGGTGGCCATCGCGGTGTCGGTGGTGCCGGGCGTGGCTTCGGCGTCGAGCGCGCCACAGTGGGGTGCGTGCCCGGCGGACGTCACCGCGCCCGGCCTGGAGTGCACGACGCTCGAGGTCCCGCTGGACTACCGGAAACCGGACGGACGGCAGATCGAGGTCGCCGTCTCGCGCCTGAAGAGCGCGAACCCGGCGCAGCGGCGCGGGATCCTGCTGACCAACCCGGGTGGTCCCGGCGGCCCGGGCCTGGAGCTGCCCGCGCAGCTGAAGCTGCTGGGGTGGCCGCAGAGCGTGCTGGACACCTACGACGTCATCGGGTTCGACCCGCGCGGGGTAGGCCACAGCACGCCGGTGACGTGCGACCTGGCACTGGCGCAGCAGACGAGCAACGTGCCGCCGTACGCGCTGAACCCGGCCGACGTCACGGCACGCGCCGAGTACGTGAAGGGCATCGCGCACCAGTGCGGCGCCTCGCGGACGGCGTCGATGCTGCCGTACGTGACGACGGCGAACACGGCCCGCGACATGGACCGCATCCGCGCGGCGCTGGGCGAGCCGAAGCTGTCGTACTACGGGGTTTCGTACGGTTCGTACCTCGGCGCGGTGTACACGACGCTGTTCCCGCAGCGCAGTGACCGGATCCTGCTCGACAGCAACGTCGGGCCGGGCGGCCTGGACGTCACCGGCTCGCGGATGTTCGCCCAGGGCTTCGACGACCGCTTCCCGGACTTCGCGGCGTTCGCCGTCGCGCACCCCGAGTACGCGCTGGGCGCGACTCCGGCGCAGGTGAAGGCGAAGTACTTCGACATCGCGGCGCGGCTGGACGCGCGGCCGAACTCGCAAGGCGTCGACGGCAAGCTGTTCCGGCAGATCACGTTCGGGATGTTCTACTACGACGCCACCCTGCCGTACCTGGCTTCGGCGTGGCACGCGCTCGACACCGGGCAGCCGATCACCCAGCCTCCCGGCGGTTCGATCCCGGACGTGGAGAACCTGCTTTCGAGCCAGCTGTACGTGGTGTGCGGCGATTCCGACTGGCCGGAGTCGGTGTGGACGTACCAGAAGAACGTGGCGATCGACCGGGCGCGGCACCCGATGTTCGGAGCGGCGGCGGCCAACGTCTGGGCGTGCGCGTACTGGCCGTCGGAGCCGCTGGAGCCGCCGGTGCGGATCGGTGACCGGGGCCCATCGGACGTGCTGATGGTGCAGAACCTGCGTGACCCGGCGACACCGTTGACGGGAGCACTGAGGCTGCGCAGGGCGCTCGGCGACCGCACGCGGATCGTGACGGCCGACCAGGGCGGCCACGGCACGTACCTGTTCAACGGCAACACGTGCGCGAACAACGCGGCGACGGCCTTCCTGACCACCGGGGTCCGGCCCGCGCGGGACCTGGCGTGCGCCGCGGAGCCGGCTGACCAGGCGCCGGCGGCAGTGGCGGCGGAGGTGTTGCCGGTCCGGCTGTTCTGAGCCCGGCGCTCAACGGGAGCGCCGCCCGCCGCTCGGGCTACCGGCTGCCGGGCTCGCCGGCCGCTGCCTGGCCTGCTGTCGATGGCTGCCCGGCCTGCGGCCGTTGTCGCCGGGCTCGTTTCGGTGCTGCCGGCTGCGGCGCGGCGCGTCGCTCGCCGTCGGCCAGGCAGTCGCCGCCAAGCTGTCGCCGGTCCATCGGCCGCCGTCGGCCCGGCCCGGCGACCGCTGCCCCGGCGGCCCAGCCACGAGAATCACCCCCATGGACACCACCGAGCTTCTCCGGCGCGCCACCGACCTGATCCCGGACGACGCCAGAAGCGACGCTGGTCTCACCGCCGCCGACGTCCGCGACTACCTCCGCGAAGACGAATGGGACGTCGCACTCAGCATTCTCGAGGACTTCGACGGCATCGAATGGCAGACCGTCGAATACTGGGACTTCCTCGCCCAGGCCGCCAAGCGGATGTTCCTCGCCCGCAGGACCGCCTGGTGCCAGTGGCGAGGATGGGAAACCCGCCACGGCATCATCCGAGCCGACCTCCAGCTGGTCGCCCCCGAAGCAGGCGGCCGTCTCCAACCGATTCCGGGCGCAGGGGTTCTGCGGCCGATGTGGGGCTTCGGCGGGCCCGGTGAGTTGCACATCGCGAAGATCTGGGTCGAGTCCGCTCCCGAGATCGAGCCCGGCGGCCGAGGCTCCGTCCGGCTCGCCCCGCTCACGCCGCCGAACTGGCGCCACCTCACCCCCGGGGACTCGATCACCATGCACGAACGACCGCCGGTCGCCGGGACCGCGACCATCGTCGAGGTTCGGCATCCCCGGACCGCCGTTGATGACCGTGGTGCCGACACCCGCCGGCGGCTACGGAAGTAGCCTCGCCATGTGAGTGAACTCAGCCACGTCGACGAGACCGGCGCCGCCCGGATGGTCGACGTCTCCGGCAAGACCGCCTCCGCGCGCACCGCGCTCGCCGCCGGGACCGTGCGGACCACCGCCGAGGTGCTTCGGCTGCTCGCCACCGATGGCCTCCCCAAGGGGGATGCCCTCGCCACCGCGCGCATCGCCGGGATCATGGGCGCCAAGCGCGTCCCCGAGCTGATCCCGCTCTGCCACCAGATCGCGCTGTCCGGGGTCAAGGTCGAGTTCACCCTCGGCGAGGCCGAGGTCGGCATCCGCGCGACGGCGAAGACCACCGACGTCACCGGCGTCGAGATGGAAGCGCTGACCGCGGTCGCGGTGGCCGGGCTGACCCTGCACGACATGATCAAGGCCGTCGACCCGGCGGCGACGCTCGACGACGTCCGCCTGCTCCGCAAGGACGGCGGCAAGACCGGGACCTGGGAGCGGCCGTGAAGCGCACCGCACGCGTCATCGTGGCGTCCAACCGCGCCGCGAAGGGCGTCTACGAGGACAAAACGGGCCCGGTGATCGTCGCCTGGCTGGCCGGACGCGGCTACGACGTGCCGGCGCCGGTCGTCGTCGAGGACGGCGACCCCGTGGGCGTCGCCCTGCGGGCCGCGCTGGCCGACGACGTCGCCGTCGTGCTCACCACCGGCGGCACCGGCATCTCGCCGACCGACCGCACCCCCGACGTCACGCGCGCGGTCCTCGACCACGAGCTGCCGGGCGTCGCGGACGCGATCCGCGCGGCGGGGCTGCCGAAGGTGCCGACGGCGGTGCTCTCGCGCGGCGTCGCGGGCGTGTCGGGGCGGACGCTGGTCGTGAACCTGCCGGGCTCCAGCGGCGGCGTGAAGGACGGGCTGGGCGTGCTGGACGGCATCCTGGACCACGCGGTCGACCAGCTGGCCGGCGGCGACCACCCGCGTCCCGCCGTCGCGGCGGCGCCGGTGCGCGTGGCGCGGGCCCTCGTGACCGAGGAGACGCTGTCGGTCGAGGAGCACGCGCGGCTCGTCGAGGACGACGCGGCGGGCGCGGTGGTGACGTTCGCCGGCGTGGTCCGCGACCACGACGGCGGCAAGGGCGTGCGCGACCTGACGTACGAGGGCCACCCGAGCGCGGGTGACGTGATCGCCGAGGTCGTGGCCGACCTGTCGGCCCGCTGGATCGGCGTCCGGGCGGTGGCGGTGAGCCACCGCGTCGGTCACCTGGCGATCGGCGACGTGGCGCTGGCGTGCGCGGTGGCGGCCGAGCACCGCGGCCAGGCGTTCTCGGCGTGCTCGGACCTGGTGGACGAGGTCAAGGCGCGCCTGCCGATCTGGAAGCACCAGCACTTCACCGACGGCTCGGACGAGTGGGTCAACTCGCCGTAACCCGGAAGACGGCGACGCGGTCGGCGGCCGCGGCGAACTCGTCCGGGTCGGCCTCGGCGACGAGGCCCAGCTTGACGAACATCGGAACCCCGTGCGGCACTTCGCGCGGGAAGGCACGCATGACCCGCGCACGGACGTCGTGGTCGCCGACCTCCTCGAGCGTCACGGCTTGTTTCCGCCGACCGTGGGCGAGTACGCCCCGGCCGGCGGCGCGGACGTTGCGCGCCCAATCGCCCTGCGGAAGGCCGGCGATGACGTACCGCCGGCCGTCGACGGTCAGCGGCGAGACGGGGGTGGGCCGCGGCGCGCCGGACTTCCGGCCCGGGACGGTCAGGACGTGGATCGTGCCGAGCCGCAGGCCGAGGCGGGTCAGCAGCCGGACGAACCGGTTGGCCGGGCGCAGCCAGCCGGGCAGGGGTCGAGGTGTCACCACAATCCTTTCGATTATCGAAGTATTGGTGGTGACGGTAGACTCTTTCGAGTGTCGAAGCAATCTCTGGTCACGGAGGCAACGCTGGCAGCGGCGGCCTCGGGCGCGGCGAGCGACGTGGTCGACGAAGCCGCGGCGGCGGCGTTCGGGGTGAACCGGACGGACCTGCGCATCATCGGCCTGGTCGCGGCGGCGGAGACGCTGACGGCGGGCGAGCTGGCGACGCGGGCCAGGTTGAGCCCGGCGGCGACGACAACGGCGATCCAGCGCTTGACGCACGCGGGCCACCTGACCCGCCGAACGGCCACGGAGGACCGGCGCCGGGCGGTGGTGGAGCTGACGCAGGCGGCGGCGAGGCTGCTGGAGGAGATCTACGCCCCGATCGAGCGCGCGGGGCGGGCGATCCTGGAGGACTACTCGGCCGAGCAGCTGGAGCTGGTGGTGGAGGTGCTGCGGCGGGGTGCGGAGATGCAGCTGGGAGAGGCGGAGCGGATCCGCGGGCTCTGAGGCGCTGCCGGCACGGCGACACAAACCGGGCATCCGAGGGCGAGACGGGCGCTGAGAGCCACTCAGGCGGGCGTTGAGCCGCCGGTTGGCATGGCGGAGGCTAGGTGCGGCGCTGAGGCCGCAGCACGCTCGCTTGCGCGGCGATTGGCGCGGTGGCTCGCGCAGTCGGCCGGCGATCGCCCGCTCGCGCCGGGTTGAGCCGGGTGCCGGCTCGCACTGAGGCGGGCGGCGGGGCCGCAACCCGTTCGCCGGATCAGGCGTGACCGGTCACCTCGACCGCACTCATCCGCACCCGGGAAACGCGCAAGCCCTCCACCGCCCGGGGGATCGGCGGTGGAGGGCTTGACGGTCACGGCTCGAGGCCGGACTCACGCATCGCTGCGCGCGATCGTCACTTGGTGGCGATCTTCTGGCCGACGAGGATGAGGTCCGCGTTCGGGATGTACTTCGCGTTCAGGTCCTGCAGCTTCTGGTAGCCGCCCTGGACGTTGAACTGCTTGGCGATCTTCGACAGGGTGTCGCCCGCCACGACGGTGTAGTCACCGGCCGGGTTGGAGCTCGCCACGCCGGTCGCCGCCGGAGCCGGGGCCGCCGCCTTCTTCGGGGCGGTCGTGGTCTTCTTCGGCGTGGTCGACTGCTTCGGGGTGGTCTTGTGGGTGGCCTTGGGGGCCGACGAGCCGCCGCCCTTCTTGCCACACACGGGCCACGCACCGATGCCCTGACCCTGCAGGACGCGCTCGGCCACGGCGATCTGCTGCTCGCGGGAAGCGTTCGCCGCGCTGCCGGTGCCGCCGTAGGCCTTCCACGTGCTCTGCGAGAACTGCAGGCCGCCGTAGTAGCCGTTGCCGGTGTTGGTGTTCCAGTTGCCGCTGCTCTCACACTGCGCGATGGCGTCCCAGTTGGTCGCCGACGCGGGGGTCGCGGCGATGGCGAGGGGCGCGCCGACCGCAATGCCCGCGATGGCGACGCGAGCGACGGTGCGGGTGGCAGCGGACATCTTGCGGTGCTTGCCTCGGTAAGACATTTGGATGCTTCTCGGTTTCCCAGCGCCTACGAACCTGTGCTGAGGGTCAGGATCGGGGTCCTGGCGCCGGCCGTCTCAGACCGGCGGGCGAGTCCGACGCACGGCGCGTCTTCCTCGTCCCCTCGTCCCTGTCCGGAAATGCTTTCGCTCGGGGTATGGGTCCGGGATCCGTTGGACAGGGCTAGGCGCTACGGATTCCCGGTCGTGCTGGTTGGTCGGGGCCAACCGAAAAGCGACGGTACGTAACGATGGCCGTGATCGGAAATTATTCGGGGCGTGACCTACGTCACAGTAACAGCACGCAACCCGTGTCGATACGGATGTTTGCGCAGGTCAGCGGGCCGTTATCTGCCCGTTTCCTTGCCGAGATAAAACACGGATCGTGAGGCTTGCATCACGTGTTTTGCGCAGCGAATGGACCATTCGCGGCGCCCGGTCGGCGATTGAAGCGCGCATCTTATGACTGCCCGCCGGACGGCGCCAGACTTGACAACTGTGCCTCATGTACCCCGTGAGTCACAACAGCCCCACCTGTTCGTGGGGTTTGATGCCACCGCCGGAACCGTGCGGGCTCGTGCGGACGCCTGGTGGAGGCGACGCACCGCGACGGACCAGGCGAAACGTGTCACCGGAAGGCGTGGTGGCGAAGCGGGATCAGCTTCTCGCGAACAGCCGTAATTGGTGACGCGCCACGCCGGGGCCGAAAGGGGGTTCGCCGAGCGGTCGGCGGCGGGGCGCGAGCGGTCGCCTGTTTATAGGAAGGGTGAAGCTTCGGGGCGGCGCGTCGGCCGGGCGAACGCCAGCAGCTTCCGGGGCCCGGCTGCGCGGGCAGGGGCGTGGCGGTGCGGCAGGCCGGTGGCTCGGCACGGGCCCGCGGGCCGAGCGAGGCCGCCGAGGTGTCCACAGGCCGACCGTGATGTGGATGATCCGGGCCGTCACCCTCGCTTTTCGGCTTTTTCGACGGACCTGCCCGATACGCTGAAGCGGGGCTCGTCCCCCGGGATGGGTGGGGTCTGCTTTCCGGGGCGTCGGCTCAGCAGGGCTCCGCGGCCGACCAGCGTCGAAGCCGGCCTCAGCCGCCCGCGAAGGGCGGCAGCACGTCCAGCTCGGCGCCATCCCGCAGCGAACGCCCCGGATCCCGCACTGCGACCCCGTCCACCAGATAACTGGCGGCGTCCAAGACCCGCGGCAACCCCACCGGGTGCAACCGCCGCAGCTCGGCGACCGCGTCGCCCACCGAAGCCCCCGCCGGCAGCTGGACCTTCTCCTCTTCTTCCCCCGCCGCGGCCCGCGCCGAGGCGAAGTACCGCACCACGATGGTCAAGGTGGTCATCTCAGCCGCCGATCGCGCTCATCGGCCGGATCGGCTGGGCGAATCCGGCGTCGTTGATCTCGTGTCCCGCGAGCTTGCCCCACATCGTCGCGCGCCAGGCGTCGGCAATCTCTTCATCGCGCGCGCCCGCGCGCGCGAGGGCGCGCAGGTCCGTCTCGTCGTTGCTGAACAGACACGACCGCACCGCGCCGTCGGCCGTCAGGCGCGTTCGCTCGCACGCCGCGCAGAACGGGCGGGTCACCGACGCGATCACGCCGACGTCGCCCGGTCCGCCGTCGACCAGCCAGCGTTCGGCCGGCGCGCCGCCCCGCGCCGCGGGGAACGGCGTCAGCTCGAACGAACCCCCCAGCATCGAGAGGATCTCCGCCGCGGTGATCATCTCGCCGCGGTTCCAGCCGTGCTGGGCGTCCAGCGGCATCTGCTCGATGAACCGCAGGTGGTAGCCCTCGGCGAGGCAGAACTTCAGCAGCGGCACGGCCTCGGTCTCGTTGACGCCCCGCATGAGCACGGCGTTGACCTTCACCGGCGACATCCCGGCGTCGCGCGCGGCCGCCATGCCGGCCAGCACGTGCGAGAGCCGGTCGCGGCGGGTGATCTCGAGGAACGTCTTCGGGTCGATGGTGTCGAGCGAGACGTTGATCCGGTTCAGCCCCGCCTCGGCGAGGCCCGCGGCGCGGCGCGCCAGGCCGATCCCGTTGGTGGTCATGGACAGCCGCGGCCGCGGCGACAACGCCGTGACCCGCCCGATGATGTCCTCGAGGCCCGGCCGCAGCAGCGGTTCGCCGCCGGTGAGCCGGATGTCGGTGACGCCGAGCCGCTCGACGGCGATCCGCATCAGGCGGACCAGTTCGTCGTCGCTCAGCACCTGCTCGCCCGGCATCCAGTCGAGGCCCTCCGCGGGCATGCAGTAGGTGCAGCGCAGGTTGCACCGATCCGTCAGGGAAACCCGCAGATCGGTGGCCACCCGGCCGAAGGTGTCTATGAGGTGCGGGTTCTCGGGCCTGGGCACGCGAGATGACCCTCGTGTACCGGGGACGCGAGGAAACCCGAGATCCACTGCTGTCATTACGCACAGAGTAGCTCCGGAACGCGCGATCCAACCGGCCCAAGTAGGATCCTTTGCCGAGTGAGTGGTTCAGTTGCCGAACTAACGAGGGCCTGTGACGGAAAAGACTTACCCGGTCACCGAAGAGGAACTCTTCCGCTTCGCGGAATTGGGCCGCGCGGGCAGCACGTTCACGGTCCTGCGCCACGCGCGGATCGCCGAACGCATGGGCTTGTCCGGCACCGACCACAAGACGTTCGACCTGGTCATCCAATCGGGCGGACCGTTGACCGCGGGGCGGATCGCCGAGCTGACCGGCCTGTCGACCGGCGCTGTGACCGGCGTCATCGACCGCCTGGAGAAGGTCGGGCTGGTCCGCCGCGTGCGCGATCCCGAAGACCGGCGCAAGGTCCTCGTCGAGGTCGTGCCAGGGGCCGCCGAGCGGTTCGCGCCCCTCTTCGAGTCGGCCTTCGACGCCCTCCGCGAGACGCTGGCGCAGTTCTCCCCGGCCGAGCGAAAAGCGATCGAGCGTTATCAGAATGTCATCCTGGAACAGCTGCGTGCCGAAGTCATGCACAATTCGCGCCCCGCGTAGCTTTTCCTCAACTGCGGAGATAATGTCTGCGCCATGCCGCAATTTCGGTTGTCCGAGGCCGCGCGCCTGCTCGGCGTCAGCGACGACACCGTCCGGAGGTGGGTGCGCGCGGGGCAGCTGACCGCGACCGACGACGCCGCCGGCCGCAAGGTCGTCGACGGCGCCCAGCTCGCGGGCTTCGCCCGGGCCCAGGCCTCCGGCCCCGAGGACCCCTCCACCGTCGGCCGCTCCGCCCGCAACAGGTTCGTCGGGCTGGTCACCGAGGTCATCGCCGACAAGGTGATGGCGCAGGTGGAACTGCAGTGCGGGGCACACCGCGTGGTGTCCCTGATGAGTACGGAAGCCGTCCGCGAGCTGGGCCTGCGCCCCGGGGTGCTCGCGGTCGCGGTGGTCAAGGCGACCACTGTCGTGGTGGAAACACCGGAAGGAAGTCGATGAAGAAGCTTGCTCTTGCTGTCGCGGCCGTGGCCCTGTTCGCGGGCGCGTGCAGCAGCTCGGACGAGCCCAGCACGCAGTCCGGCGGGTCGTCGGCCAGCGCCCCCGCGCCCAAGGGCAGCGGCGACGCCGGCACCGGGACGCTCACCGTGTTCGCCGCCGCGTCCCTCACCGAGTCGTTCACCGCGCTCGGCAAGGAGTTCGAGGCCGCGCACCCCGGCGTCACCGTGAAGTTCAGCTTCGCGGGCTCGTCCGGCCTGGTCCAGCAGCTGACCAACGGCGCGAAGGCGGACGTCTTCGCCTCGGCCGACCAGGCCAACATGGACAAAGCGGTCCAGGGTGGCGTGATCGACGGCCAGCCGACGGTCTTCGCGACCAACAAGCTCGCCATCGCCGTCGCGCCGGGCAACCCCAAGGGGATCAAGTCCTTCGCGGACCTCGACAAGGCCGGCCTGACCGTCGTCACGTGCGCGCCGCAGGTGCCGTGCGGCTCGGCGACCAAGAAGGTGGAGACCGCCACCGGCGTCACGCTCAAGCCGAAGAGCGAAGAGCAGGACGTCAAGCAGGTGCTGAACAAGGTCGCTTCCGGTGACGCCGACGCGGGCCTGGTCTACGTCACCGACGCCACCTCGGCCGCGGGCAAGGTCGAGAAGGTCGACTTCCCCGAGGCGTCCGGCGCGATCAACAACTACCCGATCGCCGTGGTCAAGGGCGGGCAGGCCGCGCTGGCCAAGGAGTTCGACGACTTCGTCCTCGGCAACGAGGGCAAGACCGAGCTGGGCAAGGTCGGGTTCGGTCCTGCGCAGTAAGCGTTCCGCGAGCGGCCGGCCGGGATCCGTCCCGGCCGGCCGCTCGCGCGTCCCGTGGGTGCTGGCGATCCCCGCCACGCTCGCGCTGGCCCTCGTCGTCCTGCCGGTCGTCGGGCTGCTGGTGCGCTCGGACCTGACGCGGCTGCCGTCGCTGGTCGCCACGCCGTCGTCGTGGCACGCGCTGCGGCTGTCGCTGATCACGGCCGCTTTGTCCACTTCGGCCTGCGTGGTGCTCGGTGTGCCGCTGGCCGTCGTCCTCGCGCGCGCCCGGTTCCGGGGCGTCCGGCTGCTGCGCTCGATCGTGCTGCTGCCCCTGGTGCTGCCGCCGGTCGTCGGCGGTCTCGCGCTGCTCTACCTGCTCGGCCGCAAGGGCTTCCTCGGCATGCTGATCACCACGCTGACCGGGGAGTCGGTGCCGTTCACGACGACCGCCGTGGTCATCGCGCAGACGTTCGTCGCGATGCCGTTCCTCGTGGTCAGCCTCGAAGGCGCGCTGCGCGGTTCCGGCGACCGTTACGAGCAGGTCGCCGCGACGCTCGGCGCGCGCCCGTGGACGGTCTTCCGGCGCGTCACGCTGCCGCTGCTGCTGCCCGCGCTCGGGTCCGGTGTGGTGCTGAGCTTCGCCCGCGCGCTCGGCGAGTTCGGCGCGACGATCACCTTCGCCGGCAGCCTCGAAGACGTCACGCGCACGCTGCCGCTCGAGGTCTACACGCAGGCCGAAGTGGACATCGACAGCGCCGTCGCGCTCTCGCTGCTGCTCATCGTCGTGGCGGTCATCGTGATCGCCGTCGCTCGGCCGCGCTCGTGGGAAGGCGGCCTCCGGTGAGCCTGACCGCCCGGATCGAGGCCGTCCGCGGCTCGTTCTCGCTGGACGTCGACCTCGACGTCCCCACCGGCACGGTGCTGGCGCTGCTCGGGCCCAACGGCTCCGGGAAGTCGACCGTGCTGGGCTGCCTGTCCGGGTTGATCACGCCGACGGCGGCGGAGATCACCGTGGCCGGGCGCGCGCTGGCCGGCGTCGCGCCGCACCGGCGGGGGATCGGCCTGCTGTCCCAGGACGCGCTGCTCTTCCCGCACCTGTCCGCGGCCGACAACGTCGCTTTCTCGCCGCGTTCGACCGGCGCCGGCCGCCGTGCCGCGCGCGAGCGGGCCTTCTACTGGCTGGCCGAAGTGGACGCCGTCGCGCTCGCGGACCGGCGGCCGGGGCAGCTGTCGGGCGGCCAGGCCCAGCGCGTCGCGATCGCCCGGGCCTTGGCCGCCGAGCCGGACCTGCTGCTGCTCGACGAGCCGTTCGCCGCCCTCGACGTCGACGCCGCGCCCGCGATCCGCGGCCTGCTGCGGCGGGTGCTCAAGACGGGCCCGACGACGGTGCTCGTCACGCACGACCCGCTGGACGCGCTCGCGCTCGCCGACCACGTCGCGGTGCTGAACGGTGGCCGGATCGTCGAACGCGGCCCGACCCGTGAAGTGCTTTCCGCGCCGCGAACGGCGTTCACCGCGCGGATCGCGGGGCTCAACCTCGTCGCCGGGACGGCGGTCGCCGACGGCCTGCGAACGGAGTCGGGCTCGATCGTGAGCGGGATCCCCGCCGCGGACGTGGTGCTGGGGGAGCCCGCGGTGGCGGTGTTCCCGCCGAACGCGGTCGCGGTCTACCCGCACGACGGCGACCACCGCGGCAGCCCGCGCAACACGACCGACGCCGTCGTGGCGGCCCTGGAACCGCACGGGCCGGTGATCCGCGTCCGGGCCGAGGGCGACGGCTGGGCGCACGGCCTGACCGCCGACCTGACGCCGGCCGCCGTGGCCGAGCTCGCGCTGGAGCCCGGCTCGGCGGTGACGCTCTCGGTGAAGGCCGCGACCGTGGCGGTGCACCCGGCCGCGGCCTCCTGACCTCAGCCCTCGTGGTGGTGGCCGCCGCCCGGGTGGACGTGGAACTTCGCCACCTCCGGCGGGTGCACGACGAACGGCCGCATCATGCCCTCGTCCTCGTGGTCGAGGATGTGGCAGTGGAACATGAACTCGCCGGTGCCCCCGCCGAACCGGCCGGCGACGCTCACCCACTGGCCGGGGTTCACGATGATCGTGTCCTTCCAGCCCTCCTCGTACTTCTCCAGCGGGACGTCGGTGAACCCGCTGATCGGCGCCGTCGTCCGCTCCGAAGGCTGGTCGAACGTCGTGGTGAAGCTCCGCCGGAACAGCGCCTGGAACTCGGTCAGGTGGATGTGGATCGGGTGCGCGGGACCGCCGTTCGCGACGTGCAGGATGTTCCACACCGCCCACCGGTCGTGGTCGATGAAGATGCCCGTGGTGTCGTCGAAGAGCCGCCCGGTCATCCGGAACGTCTTCAGCCCGCCCGCGGGGTCCTGGACCTGGATGACGCCCTCGCCACCCGGGTCGGCGTCGACCTGCTCGAGGTCCCACATCTCCGGGTGGCCGTCCTTGTTGAGCAGCAGCGCGACCCAGACGTGGTCGTGGTCCTCCGGCAGCGTCGTGCCGTGCTGCAGCCGCACGTAGGACGTCGACACCTTTTCGGGCAGCGTGAAGGAGTCGTGCTTCGCGCGGCCGTCCACCCGGAACTCCATGAGGTCCGGCTCGACCCCGCCGAGCCGCGGGTCGGCGTTGCGCAGCTTCAGCTTCTGCCCCTTGAAGCGGCTGAAGTCGATCAGCACGTCGAAGCGCTCGGCCGGGGCGACTGTCAGGCCGGTGCGGGGCAGCTCGGTCGGAACCGGCAGCAGGCCGCCGTCGGTGCCGATCAGGCGGACGGCGTCGTTCACCGGGTTGTTGTTCTCGTCGACCAGGTTGAGCGTGTAGAACCGCGAGTTGGCCGCGTTGAGCAGCCGGAAGCGGTACCACTTCGCGTCGACGTCCAGGTGCGGCCAGATCACGCCGTTCACCAGGTTGAACGGGCCGGAGAACGGGATCATCGGGCCGTTCGGGACGAACGGGAACTTGAACAGCAGCTGCCCGGTGAGCGCGCCGGTCGCGTCGGTGTCGAGGTTGCGGTCGGTGAGGATCAGCGGGATCTCGCGGTCGCCGTGCGGCAGGGCGAGCGCGTCCTCCTCGTCGTCGCGGATCAGGTACATCCCGGCCAGGCCGGTGTGGACGTTGAAGCGCGTGATCGCCATGGCGTGGTCGTGGTACCAGAGGGGCATCGCCGGCTGCCGGTTCTGGTACTCGGTCAGCTGCGACGTGCCCTTGAGGCCCGCGTTGTGCGCCCAGCCGTCGTTGCCCGCGTTGGTGCGCGCGCCGTGCAGGTGGACGACGGTCCACGCCGGCAGGTCGGCGACGCCCTCGACGATCGAGTAGTCCTTCTTGCCGAGCTCGCGGCCCGGGCGGCTCGTCGGCGCGTCCGTCACCGGCCCCTGAACGGCGACCAGCGGGAACTCGCCGTCGATTTCGTTCGACCACGAAATCCGCAGCTGTTTGCCGCTGCGCACTTCGATCGTCGGACCCGGGAAATGCCCCGCGTACGTCCACAGCGTGGTTTCGGGCAATTGCGAGTGCAGCCGCTGCCGCTTGGTCACCATCGGAATGGTGATCGTTTCCCGGCCGCGGGCCCGGAAGAGCGGCGGAACCGGCAGCGGGTCCAGGAACTTGGTGAGTCCCCAGTTCGGCCCGGTGATCGGCGCGGCCGCCGCCGGGCGCTCGATGATTTCGGTCATTTGATCTCCCCCTTCGCGTTCGGGGGCAGGAAGAATTGCGCGACGACGACGTGCGCCGACGACCTCGAAATGTATTCCCCCGAACCCCCTCGGTGACCGGGAACGCGACTCCCCTCGCGGTACCGGCAATTCCCACTGTAGCCGTTTTCGCGCCTGCCCGCAGGTGCCTCGCGCGCGTGATAGGTTCCGCGCATGAACGATCGCCGGTGGACGTATCTCTCCGACATGGACGGCGTCCTGGTCAAGGAGGAGCACCTCGTCCCCGGGGCCGACGAGTTCCTCGCCGAGCTGAAGTCGAACGGCATCGACTTCCTGGTGCTGACGAACAACTCGATCTACACCCCGCGCGACCTGCGGGCCCGGCTGGAGCGCACCGGGCTCGACATCCCGGAGGAGTCGATCTGGACCTCGGCGCTGGCGACCGCGAAGTTCCTCTCGTCGCAGCGGCCGAACGGCTCGGCGTACGTCATCGGCGAAGCGGGCCTCACGACGGCGCTGCACGAGGTCGGCTACGTCCTGACCGAGCGCGACCCGGACTACGTCGTGCTCGGCGAGACCCGCACGTACAGCTTCAGCGCCATCACGCGCGCGATCCGGCTGATCGAGGGCGGCGCCAAGTTCATCGCGACCAACCCGGACGCGACCGGCCCGAGCGTCGAGGGCTCGATGCCGGCCACCGGGTCCGTCGCGGCGCTGATCGAGAAGGCCACCGGGCGGTCGCCGTACTACGTCGGCAAGCCGAACCCGCTGATGATGCGCTCGGCGTTGCGCCGATTGGGTGCGCATTCGGAGTCGACGCTGATGATCGGCGACCGGATGGACACCGACGTGCACTCGGGCATCGAGGCCGGGTTGCAGACGATCCTGGTGCTCACCGGCATATCCACCCGGGAGTCGGCCGAACGCTATCCGTATCGGCCCACACTGGTGATCGACTCGGTCGCTGACCTGATCGGGCGGACCGTGGACCCGTTCGGCGAAGGCTGACCACCGGCCGGGTGGGCGAAGGGCTTATCGTCACCGGATGAGCAACTCCACGTACGTTGTCGGCGACGTGCACGGCCACCGCGACGAGCTGGCCGACGCACTGCGCGCCGAGGGGTTGGTGGACGACGAAGACAACTGGTCGGGGGCGGCGGACCAGCTGTGGTTCCTGGGGGACTTCGTCGACCGCGGCCCGGACGGCGTCGGCGCGATCGACCTGGTCATGCGGCTCGAAGAGCAGGCGGCCGAGGCGGGCGGCCAGGTGCAGACGCTGCTGGGCAACCACGAGATCCTGGCGCTGGGGATGTACCACTTCGGCGACGAGCCGGTGCCGTCCGACTTCGGCCCGCGCAGCTTCGCCCGCAGCTGGGAGATCAACGGCGGCCTCCTGTCGGACCAGGACCGGCTGACCCCCGAGCACATCGAATGGCTTTCCCGGCGTCCGCTGGCGGCCCTGGCGGCCGACCACCTGCTCCTGCACTCCGACACGCTGGAGTACCTCGACTGGGGGTCGACGGTCCCGGAGATCAACGAGGCGGCGGCCGACATCCTCGCCGGCTCGGACATCGAGGCGTGGTGGGACGTCTGGCGCCGGATGACGACGCGGTACGCGTTCCGCGGCCCGGACGGCGAGGAGAACGCGCAGAAGCTGATGGACGCCCTCGGCGGGACCCGGATCGTGCACGGGCACAGCGTCATCGCCGACCAGCTGGGCATCCACCCGACGCAGATCGAGGGACCGTTCCTCTACGCGGGCGGCAAGGCGCTGGGCGTCGACGGCGGGTTGTTCGTCGGCGGCCCCTGCCTGGTGGTGCAGCTGCCGTACGAGCCGGAGTCGTGATCAGGGGATCTCGACGATCTCCTTGCCGAGCGGCATGAGGGACACCGGGATCATCTTGAAGTTCGCCACGCCCAGCGGGATGCCGATGATCGTGACGCACAGCGCGATGCCCGTGAAGATGTGCCCGATCGCCAGCCACAGCCCGGCGAAGACGAACCAGATGACGTTGCCGAGGCAGGACGCGGCACCGGCGTCCCGCCGGTCGACGACCGTGCGGCCGAACGGCCACAACGCGTAGTTCGCGATCCGGAACGACGCCAGCCCGAACGGGATGGTGACGATCAGGATGCAGCAGATGACGCCGGCGACCAGGTAGCCCAGGGCCATCCAGAAGCCGCACAGGACGAGCCAGATGATGTTCAGCAGCGTGCGCATCAGACGTGCAGCTCCCCACTCACGATCGTGACGGCCTGGCCGGCGAGGTGGACGCGGTCGCCGTCCTGACGGGTCCGGACGACCCCGCCGCGCGCGGAGATCTGGTGACCGGTCAGGTCCTTGTTCTGGAGTTCTTCGGACCAGTACGGCGACAGGATGCAGTGCGCCGAGCCGGTGACGGGGTCTTCGTCGATGCCGACGCCCGGCGCGAAGAAGCGGCTGACGTAGTCGTCGCCCTTCGCGGTGACCAGCAGCCGTCCGGTCCAGGTGTCCTTGAGCTTGGCGAGGTCGGGCTCGAGGTTTTTGACCGTTTCGGCGTCTTCGAGGACGGCGAAGAGGTTCTCGACCCCGCGTCCGACGTACTCGATTTCGACGCCGGGGAGGATCTCGGAGAGGTCGTCGTCGGTCGGGGTCGGCGGGTCGGAGGGGAAGTCCAGCTCGACCCAGCCGTCTTGTGCTTTGGCGCGCAGTTCGCCGCTCTTGGTGGTGTAGACCTGCTCGCCGCCGAGAACGTGCGTGGCGGCGACGGTGGCGTGCCCGCACAGCGCGACTTCGACGGCGGGCGTGAACCACCGGAGCGATTTGGGGCCTTCGGGTGTGGTGACGACGAAGGCGGTCTCGGCGTGCTTCATTTCGGTAGCGACGGCCTGCATCCAGGTCGGATCGGCAGGCTCGTCGAGCAGGACGACCCCGGCGGAGTTCCCGGCGAAGGCCCGGTCGGTGAAGGCGTCGACGACGAAGAAGCGCATGCTCCCAATGTAGCCCGGGATGCCGGCGTGTTGATCATTTATCAGGGAGATTCAGGGGTTGTCCCCTACGCCTCCCCGATGGTGGGCTTGACGATCTTTTCGCCGTCGGGGCCGCGTTCGGGCTTGAGGTCGAAAACGTCCTCGTCGACGGCGAACTTGTTCTTGTGTTCTTTGTCGTCTTCTTTCTTCTTGCCGGCACCGGCTCCGGCGGCTCCGGCAGTCGCGCCTTTGCCCTTGGCGGCCGCGGCGGCGGTGGCCCCGCGTTCGAGCCGTTCGCCGGGCGCCTTCCCGCCGGTCTTGCCCGCCCCAGCAGCCTTGCCTTCACCAGCGGCCTCTTTCGGGGCACCGGTGAGGCCGCCCCCGGAGACGCGCGAGCCGGCGAACCCGCTCCCGGCGCGTCCGACGCCGGACTTGCCACGGACGGTGTCCCCGCCGGTGCTTCCCCCCGGCGTGCCAGGGGGAATGGCGAGGCCATCGGGAGTCATGCGCGGGAAGCCGCTCGCGGCGGGGGTGGCGCGGAAGTTCGTGTTGCCACCGGTGAAGTTGGTGCCGCCGACGCCGCTGGTGGTTCCGGGTTGGACGAAGCTGGGCGGCGTCGTGCCCGGGGGTGCCACACCCGGCGGGGTGGTGCCGCCTGGGATGTAGGTACCGCTGGTTCCGCCCGGCCCGGTGCCGCCGATGGTGGGGGTGCCGGTGAAGCTGGTGCTGCTGGTGCCGTGGAAGCCGGAGACGGAGGTGGAATCGCCGTTCCCGAGCTGCGGGGGTGGGGCGTAGGTGGGTTGGGAGCTGGCGGTTTCGTGGTAGGTGCCATCGAGGTTTTGCAGCACCTGAACGGCTTGCTGGTGCGCGGCGTCGGCTTGTTGCTGCTTGGCTTGGATGCCGGCCATGGTGCTGCTCATGCCGATGAGGTTGCCGGAGTTGTACTGCTGCTTGGCCTTGTCGAGCTCGGCTTGCTGGTCGAACCCGGTGGGCTCGGGCATGTTGGTCTTGGCATAGTGGGCCGCGGCGGACTGCTGGGAGTAGTGGTTGCTGACCAGCTGCATCGCGTCGCCGGTTTGCTCGGTGTGGCTGGCGGTGTTCTGGAAGAAGCCGTTCGCCTGCTCGGCCGCGGGTCCTTGCCACGAGCCACCGGCCGCGGTGGCGGCGTCGCGGAATTGGTTGGAGGCATCGGCGAGCCAGTTGCCGTAGACGTTCGCGACCCGGCTGCGATCGTTGATGCCCTCGATGTCGAGGTCTTTGTGCACCATGTCGTACAGCACTTCGTGCGGGCTGTTGGCGTAGTTCTCACCGGGCGCGGGCGAGTCACCGCGAAGGCTTTGCCCCTGCTGCAGGAGTTTCCCTTGCGCGACCGAGTAATCCGAGGCCGCTTGCTGGGTGGCCCGCTGGCCGTCCGAGCCGTGACCTTGGAGTTTTTGGGAAGTTTCAGCGTAGTAGTCACCCTCGGACTGGCGATGCTGCGCCCGGTGCGGCTGACTCATGGCAGAACTCCGTCTCAGTTCTTCGGCAGTAGCGGCTCGATTTTCGCGGCGACGTCTTCGACCAGCTGACAGGCCTTGGCGGTATCCGAGCCGGAAGCCAGCAGCACGAAGGCGCGAGAGTCGGGTTTCACTTCCAGCCACACATCGCACTGGCCGGGGGAGTTCATCGGTTCGCGCTCGATGACCGCGGGCCGCCCGTTGACGTTGCCGTCACTCGCTTGGCTGGGGTTACCGACGTTTTCCTTGTATCCCCGCCCCGAGTCCAGGGAAAGGCCGATGTCCACGCCCGGAGAATCGCCGGCCGTCGGCTTGGTGGTCCGGCAACCGGTCTTCGGATTCGCGACCAGCGGCTCGGCTTTGGGATAGCCCTGGCCGGCGAGCGCTTGGTCGATGATCGAGCACGGACTCACGCCGGCGAAGGGGTTGTTCGGGTCAGTGCTTGTGCTGCTAGGAGCCGAAGTGGTCGATTCGTCCGCTTGCGAGCTGGGCGTGGCTTGCCCACCCACTTGACTCGTGCAGGCGGTCAAGGCGAGTACTGACACGGCGAGCGCGGCCGCAGCGCGTCGTGCGGTCACTGCTCCTGCAGCCCCTTGCCGAGCTGGCTGAAAGTCATGCTGTGAGCATCCTCTGTCTCGCGGTAGTTCTTGCGCGCGATCACCATCGCTTCGCGCGCTTGCTGAATCCCATCGCGCATGCGGAGCAGATTGGGGATCAACGATTGTTCGTCGCCGTCGGCGACCTTCACATTGAAAGCGGCGACGGCCTTGGCGTACTCGCTGCCGCCCATCTTGGCTTGAGCCGACAGTTCGCGAACGTCGACGATCATCCGGTTGTAGCCGTCGAGGAAGAAGTCGCAGGCCTTGATGTACGCCTGGAATCCCTCTTCGTTCACCGCGAACTGCCCACCCTCGGCCAGCGACTTCAAGTGGTGCCCACCCTCGCTGACCCGCTTCGCGGCCTCGGAGTCGGTGGGCCCGTCAAGCAGTCCCGAGAGGAAGTTGGACCCCGCGTCCCCCTCGCCGGGTGGGGGTGTGAACGATCCCGGTGCGCCGAACTGCGAACCGCTCATGACGCCCTCCCAGCCGTCGCTCACCACCCTGCGTGGTCCCTCGCACTGTACTAGTGACGAACCTCCCGCGTCAGTGGTTCCGGCCACGCTCCGATAGCCACGTCCGCAGGTGAGAACCGTCCGATGGGGTGAACGTCACCCGGGTCTCGCCGCCCGGTAACGGCTCGCTGAACATCAAGAACCGGCCGCCCTCGTTGTCCACGAACGTCACCGTTCCCGCCGGCTTCAGCGCCCCGGAAGACCGCACCGACAGCTCGAACGTCCCGTACCGGTGCAGCGGCCACGACGAGAACTCCGTCGCCGCGTCGGTGTCGCGGCGGGTGCCCGGCTCGATGAACGTCAGCTCGGCCAGCGGGACCGGGCGGTACGCCGGGAGCATGCCGACCACCAGGTCGACCAGCCGGTCGGGACGGGTCTGCGCGAACAGGACCTCCTCGCCCGCCAGCTCCGAGAACACCCCCAGCCCGTGGCCGATCGCCGCGCGGTAGAACACCTGGCGGCCCTCCTCCGCCGCGCGGACGACGACCAGCACGTCCGGCTCCGTCCACGCCCGCAGCGTCTGCTCCACCTCGATGTCCAGCTTGTCCGGACCCGCGAGACCCCGCGCCCGCATGGACTCCCAGGAAGCGGCCGCGATGCGCTCGTTCTCCACCAGCGTGCGGCCCGGGCTGCGGATCTCGAACGGGTGCCAGTTCGCCGGAAGACCGGTACGCCGGACCGCCGTGTCGACCTCAGCCAGGCCCAGTGAGAATTCCTCCGGCACGTCCCCGAGCGTAGCGGAACGGCCACCCCGCGCTCAGATGTCGAGCTGCCGCACGCCCGTCTCGCGGAACGTCACCCGGCCGGCCGTCGCCTGTTTGCGCAAGCGGACGATTTCGTGTGGCTGTAACCCGATCGCGACGCCGAACGCCTCCACGTCCGGGAACCCGCCCTGCCGCTGACGCAGCTCCAGCGCCTTCGTCACCTGCTCCGGCGACAGCACCCGCGCCAGCTCCGGTCCGGAAGCCGAGTTGACGTCCAAAAGCACAGCAGCGGGCGCCGGCAAAGGTGGCGGAGCCAGCGGAACCAAGTCCGCCGGCACGTACGCCTCGATCGTGTCGTTCTGTCGCAGGTCCCGAAACGCCAACCCGACCGTGAACGTCCGCGTCCCGCCGTTCGTCCGCACCGCGACCCCGTCCCGGGCCAGCGAGAGGATCCGCAGGTCCGACCCCACGACCGTGCTCCGCTCGTTGAACGTCGTCCCGTTCGGCCGCAGCACCCGCGCCCGCGTGCCGACGGTGAACAGCGACCCGCGCCCCTCCGGCACCTCGACCGCCGCCACCACCGTGCCGTTGCCCAGGTCGTTCAGCCCGTGCACGACGGCGACGCCCTCGCGCCGCTCCAAGTGGTCGTGCGACGGCTCCTCGAAGGCGGTCAGCCCGTCACCCGCCATCGGCGCCACATCGCACTGGAAGCCCAGCAGCACCGTGCCCTGCTGTCCGGCCGGCAGCTCCTCGAGAACGCCGGCGGGTCCGAACAGCCCGAGCACCCGCATCGGCTGGCCTCCGCGCGACAGCGAAACCAACGAACCGAACCGCAGGACACCGTCCCGGACGACCACCTGGGCGTGGAACCCGGTCACCTGGTCGTAGCCCGGCGCGACGACCTGGGAAACCGACTCCCGACGGCTCAAGTCCGGGCCCACCACGTCGTCGGTGTACAGCTCCAGCGCATCGCCCTTGACGAGGTCGTGCCGCCCGACCGCGACGAAGACGTCCTTGAGGAACCCCGCGTCGGTCACCGGCTCGACGTCGCTGGAGAAGAACTTCTTCCGCACCATGATCCCGAGGCGCAGGTTGTCGGCCAGGATCCGGTCGCCCCGCAGCAGCCGCGCGCGGGCGCCGCGGACCGCGCGCCCGATGCTCACCTGCCCGCCGGGCAGCTCCCCGAGGCCGGGGAGGGCGACCGAGTCGTTGAGCGCCTTGCCGAACTCGATCAGCCCGACCCTGACCTCGGTCACGACGTGGCGGCCAGGGTGACGCTGATCGACTGGTCGGCGTTGACGCGCTCGGACTCGATGACCATCCCGGACCGCGCCGCGCGCTCCTTCAGCCGCGCGAGCACCGAACGCTGCACCTCCGCCGCGTACGCCTCGTCGACCGACAGCACCAGCCGCTGCGCCTCGGCTTCGGCCAGGCCGGGGCCGTCGACGTGCGCCAGCTGAACGCCCTCGGGGCCGTAGACGAACGTGATCCGGCGCCCCTCCCACGCGGCGACGACGGAGTTGCCGTCGTCGGTCACCTGCGCCCGCAACCCGGTGAGAGCGCGGGAAAGGAGGTCGCGGTGGCGCATCCGGGTCCGGACGGTGACCACACCGGCCTGCAGGTGCGCCGCGATCGTCGCGGCGTTGAGCTGGGCCAGCGCCTCGCTGCGCAGCTTGAGCGTGACACTCATCGGTGATCCCTTTCGAGCAGCGCTTCGAGCACTTCGGTGGTGGCGAACCCGTTCAGCTCGATCGCGCCGTCCGGGGCGATCGTCAGTTCGAGGCGGTTCGGGGTCGTGAAGATCGACTCGTCGTAGCGGTCGGTGAGGAAGTGGAACCGCTGGTTCTCCGAACCGACCCACGGCCGCGACGGCTCCGGCCGATCGGCCAGGAAAGGCCCGTCCACCAGCAGATCCGTCGACTCCAGGAGCTTCGACGGCGGCAGGTCCTCCCGGACGTGCCCGGTGAACGTCATCACCGAAAGACCCGCCGACCGCACCGCGGAGGCGAAGAGTCCCAGCGGCCCCGGCTGGTCGAACGGCTCGCCGCCGAGCAGCGTGACGCCTTCGATCCCGGAGATCGCCAGCACCCGGGAAACCAGGTCCTGCCAAGGCGTGAGGGTGCCGCCGCGGGTCGTCCACGTCTGCGGGTTGAAGCAGCCGGGGCAGCGCACCGAGCAGCCCTGCGTCCACACCGCGCACCGCAGGCCGGGGCCTTCGGCCGCGGTGACGTCGACGATCCGGTGGAGGTTCAGGAGTTCCATTGCGACTGCTGCTGCGACGCCGTGTTCCCGGCTTCGGAAGACGTCCGCCGGTAGTCCTCGGTGAACTCCGACGTCACGGTCTCCGCGCCGAGCAGGTCCTCCAGCAGCGGGATGTAGTCGAGGCACTTGGACCCGGTCACGCCGTGCGTTTCGGCGCTGATCGAGCCGTCCTTGCCGATGGTGACGGTCACGCGGTGCGTCATACGTCGATCGTCCTTCCCCTCGGGGATTCCGGCTGCGGCGGCGGTGGTGCGACGGGCGCCTCGACGTCGTCGGAAGTGTCCGTCGCCGCGACGGCCCGGGTCTGCGCCCAGTTCCGGATGGCCAGGATTTCGTCGGCCTGGGTGACCGACAGCGGCACGGTCGACTTCACCGCGCGCACGAGGTCGTCGCGGCGCAGCGGCCGTTTCTCGGCGAACGCGTCGACCAGGGCGGCCAGCACGGCCTGCTCGATCTCGGCGCCGCTGTAGCCCGCGCTGACGTCGGCGAGCTCGGCGAACAGCGCGTCTTCGAGACGCAGCTCGCTCGCCACGAAGGTGTCGGTGACGCGCCGGCGCAAGTGGATCCGCCAGATCGCGGCGCGCTCGGGGCCCGAGGGCAGGTCGACGAAGAAGATCTCGTCGAACCGGCCCTTGCGCAGGAACTCCGGCGGCAGTGAATCGACCTGGTTCGCGGTGGCCATCACGAACACCGGCGCCGACTTCTCCTGCATCCACGACAGGAACGTGCCGAACACGCGCCGCGCGGTGCCGCCGTCGCCACCGCCGCCCGCGCCGGCGAGGCCCTTCTCGATCTCGTCGACCCACAGCACGCACGGCGCGATGCCCTCCGCGGTGCGGATGACCGTGCGGATGTTCTTCTCGCTGGAGCCGACCAGCCCGGCGAAGACGCGGCCCAGGTCCAGGCGCAGCAGCGGCAGCCGCCACATGTTCGCGACGCACACCGCGGACAGGCTCTTGCCGCAGCCGGGCACGCCGGTGAGCAGCAGGCCCTTCGGCGCGGCGAGGTTGTACGCCGACGCGGCCGGGGTCCAGGTGCCGGTGCGCTTGGTGAGCCACCGCTTGAGCCGGTCGAGGCCACCGACGGCGTCGAAGCTCGTTTCCGCCGGCACGATGTCGAGCATCCCGGACCGCCGGACGGCCTGGCGCTTCTCGGCGAGGATCAGCTCGAGGTCGCTGGGGTCGAGCCCGCCACCCTCGACGAGCGCCCGGGCGAACGCGTTCTCGGCCTCGGGCAGCGTGAGACCCCTCGCGGCGGCGACGATCATGTCCCGGTCGTCGCGGTCGATGCTGATCCGGACGTTCTGCCGGTGCGCGGCGACCATGCCGTCCAGCAGTTCGCCGATCTGGCGCTGGTCGGGCAGCGGGAAGTCGACGACGGTCGCGTCGTGTTCCAGCTCCGGCGGCACGGGCAGCGACGGCGACACGAGGATGAGGCTGAGCGGCACCGGCCGGTTCTTGAACGCGGCGGCGAGCTCGCGCAGCCGGCGCACGACGTCGGGATCGGGGCGGTGCCCGCCTTCGGAGACCAGCGACGGGTGCAGGTCGGCGAACACGAACACGGCCGGTTCGCCCCAGCCGTAGATCCGTTCGAGCGCGGCGGCCGCGCTGCGGGTCTCGCTGATCGGCGGGCCACCCGCGGGGGCCAGCCCGGTGGTCGACGACCAGACGTACACGCGCCGCGGCGTGCGGAGCCGCTGCTGGTCTTCGGCGACCGCGCGGATCTCCCGCAGCACCCGCTGCTCTTCGTGCGTCTCGACGACCAGCAGCGGGTAGCGCGCCTGCAGCAGCTGGGTCAGCTCGTCGCGAAACCCCTGGCCGGCCATCGATCGCCCCCTCGAAGTCCGTCCGGACCTTACCAGCGCCGCGATCGCGGAACGGCTCCGCGCGCTCGTAGGTTGTCCTCTACCTAGGGGCTAGGTAGAGTACGATCATGACTCGATCCCGGGAGCCCAGGATGACGCTGCCGACGCAGCTCGTCCTGCGGGTGCTGATGGCCGATCCGGCGAGGGAGCTGTACGGGTTGCAGATCTGCGGCGAAGCGGGGCTGCCCAGCGGCACGATCCACCCGATCCTGGCCCGGCTCGAGCGGGTCGGCTGGCTGTCCAGCCGCTGGGAGACGGTCGACACGCGCGAAGAGGGCCGGCCCCGGCGCCGGTACTACCGCATCGACCCGGCCGCGATGGGGCTCGTGCACGCGGCCCTGCTGCGGGCCGAGGCGTCCGCGCAGGGGCTGGGCCGCCTGCGGCCGCACCTGGCCGACGGTGCCTCATGAGCAGTGCCGACCACCTCCGGGTCGTCGCCCGCGCGCTCGCGCAGGACCGCGATCTGGTCGGAGAGCTGGACTCGATCTTCAGCCGGGCCCAGGCGCTCAACATCGACTTCCGCGGAACCGCCCGCCTCCGGCTGCGGCAGCGGGTCCACCAGCTCGTGGGCAACCTCGATCGCGAGCGGGCGCTGCTGGACGGCGTCGACGTCCACGCCGTCGGCCCGCGAGCCGGTGAGCTCGCGGCCGGCGTCGAACGGAGCCTCGGCCGCGCTCAGGAGCTCGCCGTGTCCTTCGGGCGGACGCTGGAACTGGGCGGCCTCCTCGACCTCGACCAACGGCCCGCTTCGGCCGTTCTCGTGGCCGTGGCGCACGCCCTCGACGACTCCGTGGCCGCGGTCGCGGCGCTGACGGGCGTCTGCGCGCAATCGCCCGAGCCCGCGGCGTCGGCGCGTCGCGCGCCCCTGTGGGTGTCGCAGCGCGTGGCCGGTTTCGCCGTCCGGCTCCTGCCCTGGGAGGAACGCCAGCGCTACCTCGACGAGTACGTCAGCGAACTCGACGAGCTGGCGCAGACCGAGAACCTGTCCCGGCGGGCCCAGCTCTGGCACGCGCTGCGGCTGCTGGCGCGCACCCCGGCGTTGAGGTTCGCGTTGCGCGCCACCGAACCCCAGGCGCCGCGGGCGAGGAGCACGGCCATGTCCCGCCTGGCCGGGCTGATCACCCCGTGGTCCGATGTGTGACGACGGCCGGGGCCGGAGGACGCACGCGCGGGCCGCGGTCCACCGGACCGTGCTCGTCGTCGACGTCGAGGAGTACGGGCAGGCGTGGCGGACGACGCCGCACCGGCTCGCGCTGCGGGAGGGCTTGGACCGGGCCCTGCGCCGGGCGTTCGACGACACCGGCGTCGCGCTGGCCGACTGCCGGGTGGAGGACTGCGGAGACGGCGCGTTCATCCTCGTTCCCGCCCAGATCCCGAAGGGCCCGCTGGTCGAGTCGCTGCCCTACGCGTTGGCCGATGCGTTGCGGCAGCACAACAAGAGCCACCCGGCCGAGGAGCGCATCCGGCTGCGGATGGCGCTGCACGCCGGGGAAGTCGCCTTCGACGACCGGGGCGTCACCGCGCCGGCGATCAACAAGGCCTTCCGGCTGCTCGAGGCGCAACCGGTCAAAAGGGAGCTGCGCACGTCGCCCGGCGTGCTCGTCGTGGTCACCTCCGAATGGTTCTTCGACGAGGTGGTGCGGCACAGCTGCGCGATCGACCCCGCCACGTTCCGGCCCGTGGCGGTCGAGGTGAAGGAAACGGTGACGACCGGCTGGGTCTGCCGTCCCGATCACCCGTACCCCGCTGAGCTGGCTGCGAGCGGGTTCGCTTCCTAGACTCGGGTCGCCCGACGAAGACGTCACTGGGAGGCACCATGCCTGACGCGCCCGCCCTGCCGAGCTACGCCTCGGGAATCTCCGAGGTCCCGCTGCTCGGGGACACCATCGGGGACAACTTCGACCGGACGGTGGCCGCCTTCGGGGACCGGGACGCCCTCGTCGACCGGACCGCCGGCCGCCGGTGGACGTACCGGGAGCTCGCCGCCGAGGTGAACGCCCTCGCCCTCGGGCTGGTGGCGCAGGGGATCGGCAAGGGCGACCGGGTCGGGATCTGGTCGCCGAACCGGGCCGAGTGGACGTTCCTGCAGTACGCGACGGCCAAGATCGGCGCGATCCTGGTCAACATCAACCCCGCCTACCGGTCGCACGAACTGGAGTACGTGCTCAACCAGGCCGGCATCCGGCTGCTGGTCGCCTCCGACAAGTTCAAGACGTCCGACTACCCGGCGATGGTCGACGAGGTGCGCGAGAAGTGCGCCGCGCTCGAACACGTCGTCATCCTGGGCGGCGACAGCTGGCAGGCGCTGATGGACGCGGGCTGGCAGGGCGACCCGGGGCAGTTGACGCACCTGCAGGCCGGGCTGTCGGCCGACGACCCGATCAACATCCAGTACACCTCCGGGACCACCGGCTTCCCCAAGGGCGCCACGCTGTCCCACCACAACATCCTGAACAACGGCTACTTCGTCGGCGAGCTCTGCAACTACACCGAACAGGACAAGGTCTGCATCCCGGTGCCCTTCTACCACTGCTTCGGCATGGTGATGGGCAACCTCGCGTGCACCAGCCACGGCTCGTGCATGGTGATCCCGGCACCCGCGTTCGATCCGAAAGCGACGCTGGAAGCGGTGTCGGCCGAGCAGTGCACGTCGCTCTACGGCGTGCCGACGATGTTCATCGCCGAGCTGAACCACCCGGACTTCGCGAGCTTCGACCTGTCGTCGCTGCGCACCGGCATCATGGCGGGCTCGCCGTGCCCGGTCGAGGTGATGAAGCAGGTCATCGACCGGATGGGCATGGGCGAGGTGTCGATCTGCTACGGCATGACCGAGACGTCTCCGGTGTCGACGCAAACCCGCGCGGACGACTCGATCGAGCGCCGCGTGTCGACGGTCGGGCGCGTCGGGCCGCACCTGGAGGTCAAGGTCGTCGACCCGGAGACGGGTCTGACGGTGCCGCGCGGCGAGCCGGGCGAGCTGTGCACGCGCGGGTATTCGGTGATGCTCGGGTACTGGGAGCAGCCGGACAAGACGGCGGAAGCGATCGATAAGGCGCGCTGGATGCACACGGGCGACCTGGCGATCATGGACGGCGACGGCTACCTCAACATCACCGGCCGCATCAAGGACATGGTCATCCGCGGCGGGGAAAACCTGTACCCGCGCGAGATCGAGGAATTCCTCTACACGCACCCGGACATCCTGGACGCGCAGGTCATCGGCGTCCCGGACGAGAAGTACGGCGAAGAGCTGATGGCGTGGGTCCGCATGCGCGAAGGCGCGGAGCCGTTGACGGCGGAGAAGGTGCGCGAGTTCTGCGAAGGCAAGCTGGCGCGCTACAAGGTTCCGCGGTACGTGCACGTCGTCGAGGAGTTCCCGATGACGGTGACGGGCAAGGTCCGCAAGGTCGAGATGCGCGAGAAGTCGATCAGCTTGCTGGGCTTGGAAAAGGCGGCGGCGGCCAAGCACGCCTAAACCGGCCGGGGCGGCCGTGCGTTGACCCTTCGCGGCGGAGGGGGCGCTTCCACCCGGAAGCGACGGAAGCCGCCGGAGGGGGAGTCATGCTGTCCTGCCTGAAGAAGCCGCTCACCGTGGGGACGCTGCTCGTGGCGGCCGCGGTCGGCCTGCCGGGGGTGGCGGCCGCGGCCGCCGTCGCGCCGGTCGACCTGGGCACCCTGCCGGGTGACCGGTTCAGCTCCGTGGCCGCGATCAACGCCGGCGGCACCATGGTCGGCGAGTCGTACCCGCAGGACGCGCGCCTGCGGTACCACCCGGTGAAGTGGGACCGGCAGGGCCGGATCAGCGCCCTGCCGACGCTGGGCGGCGAGCTGGGCAGCGCGGTCGCCGTGAACGACGCCGGGGTCGCCGTGGGCTGGGCCGACGACGCGAACGGCGACCAGCACGCGGTCCGCTGGGCCCCGGACGGCTCGGTCACCGCGCTGCCGTGGGCGGGGTCGTCCGACGCGGTCGTCATCAGCCGGACCGGCGTGGTCGCCGGCGGCGGAAGCGACTCGCAGGGGACGTACGTCTCGGTCCGCTGGGCTCCGGACGGCTCGGTCACCCGGCTCGCGTCGCTGCCCGGCGGCGGGCAGGCCATCGTCACCGGGATCACCGGGGACGGGGCGCTGATCAGCGGCAACGCCGTGGACGCCGCCGGCAACCAGCACGCGGTCCGCTGGACCGCCACCGGCGCGATCACCGACCTCTCGCCGGGCAACCAGGGCAACCCCGGCGCCACGGCGGTCGCGATCAACGACTTCGGGGTGATCGCCGGGACCGTCACCGAGGCCGGCTGGCCGGCCCCGGTGGCCTGGACGCGGGACGGCCGGCAGGTGCGGCTCGGCTGGCCGGCGTCACCGGCCTCCGCGACGCCGCGGGCGATCAACCGCGCCGGGGTGGTCGTCGGCAGCGGGTACGTCGACTTCGCCCAGTACCGGGCCCTGCGCTGGACCGCCGGCGGCGTGACCGTGCTGGAGAGCGAGCGGCGTTCGGAAGCGGTGGCGCTCAATGCGTCGGGCACGGTTGTCGGCAACGTCGAATCGGTGGCGGCCCGCTGGGACGCCGACGGCACGGAGACGAACCTCGGCGCCCTGCCCGGCGGTGAGCACAGCTGGGCGACCGGGATCGCCCCCGACGGGACGATCATCGGGTATTCCGACCTGGACTACGGCTGGCACGCGGTCTACTGGCCGGCCGGCTGAAATCCACGAGGGGCACCTGGGCAGGTGCCCCTCGTGGCACGGCTCAGGAAACCGACGCGGCCGCTTCCGCGATCGCCTTCGCGTCTTCCTCGCCGAAGGTTTCTTCAAGTTGCTCCGGCGAATAGTCCAGATCGATCTGCCCCACCGGCATCCCGCGCGCCGACTCGATCGCGCCCAGGCGGCGCTGGGCGCGGTCCGCCGCGTACTGGATGATCTCTTCCGGATCGTTGTCGAACGGGACCTCCTCGAACTGGTCCTGCACCCACTGGATCATGTTCAGCGCGTGCGGCAGCAGCTCACCCATCCGCTGCTGTACCGCGTCCCACAGCGCGTCGTCCGCGGCGACGTGGCGGCGGCACGTGAACGTCCCCCACGCCATGTGGCGGCGCTCGTCGTCGCCGATGCGGCGGACCAGTTCCTGCATGCCCGGCAGGATGTCGTTCTGCGTGCAGATCAGCTGCCAGGAGTAGTACCCCGTCAGCGCGAGGCTGCCCTCGATCACGTGGTTGTACGTCACGCTCGCGCGGATCTGGTTGAGGGGACTCGGATCGTCCTCCAGCGCCCGCAGCGACTGCGGTAGTTCTTCGTAGAAGAGCTTGCGGTAGTGCGGGTTTTCGGCGACATACGGGTGGAGGTCCGCCGTCAGCCCGACCGCGTCCATCCAGCGCCGGAACACTTCCGTGTGCTTGGCCTCCTCGAAGCAGAACTGCGTCAGGTACATCTCGTCGCCGAAGCGGCCGGTCGCCGACATCGCCCGCATGAACGGCTGGATGTCCTCCGTGACGGCCTCTTCGCCGGCGATGAACTGCGCGACCAGGTACGTCGTCGAACGCTTCTGCTCGTCGTTCAGCGTGTCCCAGCCGGCGCGCTCGCGGCTGAAGTCGATGTCGGCCGGGTTCCAGAACTTCTTGTTGCCCTTGACGAACAGGCGCAGCGGGAACGAATCCCAGTTCAGCCCGCCCTTGCGCAGGGAGGAGAAGCCGGTCCGCAGTTCGGAGAGCGTGTCGGTCATCGTTTCACTCCATTGTGGACGAATTGGCGGATGACGGGTTCGAGCACGGTGGTGACGGAGTCGGCGGCCTCCGTCGCCGAGTGCGTCGGGAGCACCAGGTGTGACAGGGAAAGCCGCACGACGGTCTCCGCGAGCAGGGCGGCGGCTTCGGCCGAGAGCCCCGGTTCGAATTCGCGGTACTGCTCGGCGGCGAGGTCCGCGGCCGCGGTGAGGATCGGCTCGCCCCGGCTCGTGAGCAGCGGCAGCAGGTCCTCACCCGCTTCGGTGCCGAGCGCCGCCGCGACCAGGCGGTTCTCCCGCGCGTGCTCGATCGTGTAGACGACGGCGTGGTGGATGCCCGCGAGCAGCCCGTCCGCCGTTTCGAACCGCTGCCGGATCCCGTCGAGGAACTCCGCCGCGGTCCGCAGCGCCACCGCCTGGGTCAGCGCCGCCTTGTTGCCGAACTCGTTGTAGACGGTTTGCCTGCTCACGCCCGCTTTCGCCGCGACGTCGGCCATCCGCAGGCCCGCGTGCCCGCGGTCCGGCAGCAGGTCGGCCGCGGCGTCGAGGAGCGCTTCCCGCAGGGACGCCTTCGTCCGGTCAGTGAAGCTGGTCACATCCTCACCTTGACACAGATGGGCGTGCTGTCAAGACGGTGTACATGATCAGCTGACGTGTAAAACTGTCGGACCCTGCGGCTACCGTGTCGGTTGTGGGCATAACGGTGGGGTTCGACCTCGACATGACACTGATCGACGCGCGGCCGGGCATGGCCGCGGCGATGAACGCGCTCGGCGCCGAATCCGGCCTGCCGCTGGACGGCGAGGCGTTCGCGGCCAACCTCGGCCCGCCGCTCGACGACATCCTGCGCGGCTTCGAAGCGCCGGAGGAGCGCATCCCCGGCCTCGTCGACCGGTTCCGCGCGATCTACCCCGAAGTGGTCGTGCCGAGCACGGTCGCGCTGCCGGGCGCGGTCGAGTCGCTGCGCGCGGTCCGGGAGGCCGGCGGGCGCACGCTCGTCGTCACCGGCAAGTACGGGCCCAACGCGCAGCTGCACGTCGACGCGCTCGGGTTGGACGTCGACGAGGTCGTCGGCGAGCTGTGGTCGACGCGCAAGGCCGAGGCGCTCGTGGCACACGACGCGCGCGTGTATGTCGGAGATCACGCGGGCGACATCCGGGGCGCTTTGGCGGCCGGCGCGATCGCCGTCGGCGTCACGACCGGGCCGTGCGACCGCGCGCTCCTGCTGAGCGAAGGAGCGGAGGTGGTGTTCGAGTCGCTGACGGAGTTCCCGGAGTGGTTCGAGAAGACCTTTGCGGCCGTGCCTTAGTTCTTGGCGCGTGCCTCGCGGACCAGCGCGATCAGGCCCAGGAGCAGGCCCAGCGGGGTGACGACACCGGCACCGACGGACAGCCAGATCGGCAGGTTCTCGAGGCCGGCGGCGAACAGGATGAACACGGTGAGCACGGCCAGCATGCCGATGCCGAACAGCCCGATGCCGATGCGCATCAGGAACGGTTTGCCGGTGGCGGCCACGGCGGCCTCCTTCGTCGCCTTACTCATGACGGAGAGGGTATCCGCCGGTATCGACTTCTCCCCAGGGCATGTGGCGAGATACCCTTTACCCAGCGCGCCCTGGGTACGCCCCCGGGCGCGTTCGTCATGAGCGGGACAGCAGAAGGATTGGTGAGGGAAGTGCCGACCGGCAAGGTCAAGTGGTACGACGCGGAGAAGGGGTTCGGGTTCGTCACGCAGGACGGTGGCGCCGACGTCTACATCCGCAAGGCCGCGCTGCCGCAGGGCGTCGAGGGGCTCAAAGCCGGGCAGCGGCTCGAGTTCGGCGTCGCCGACGGCCGTCGCGGTCCGCAGGCGCTCTCCGTCCGGCTGCTCGACCCGCCGCCGTCCGTCGCCGAGGCGCGCCGCCGCCCCGCGGAAGAGCTGCACGGCCTGATCGAGGACATGATCAAGCTCCTCGAGCTGAAGGTGCAGCCGGACCTGCGGCGCAATCGCTACCCGGACCGCAAGCACACCAAGCAGATCGCCGAGATCATGCGCGCGGTCGCCCGGGACATCGATCCTTAAAGAGCGATCCCTACGCCTCCAGCCGGAGACCCCACACGTCGCTGGGCAGCAGGCCCGACTCGCCGGTGCCCGCGTTGAGCACGGCCGTGTACTTCTGCACGTCCACCGCGGAAATGCGGTCGGCGGGCGTCGGCGGCGTGACGGTGTAGGCGTAGCGGTCCAGTGACGTGAACGGGATCGGGTCGCTCTGCTTGTACTCGCCCTGCGGGGTGACGTACTCGTAGACGATCTGCCACGGCGCTTCGGCGACCTCGCCGGGCACGGAGATCTGCACGGGCTTGCCCGGGCGGACCTTCAGCGTGCGCGTGTCGCCCTTGGCGCTGCACGGCTGCGCGAGCTGCTGGGAGTAGTCGCACGTGAGCACCGGCGTGGTGTTGATCGTGTGGCCGTCGGCGTAGAACGTGACCTCGGCCGGGCCGGGTGCCGAACAGCCGGCCACCGCGAACCCACCGGCCGCAAGCAGGGCCACCACCCGGGAACGTCGCATGGGTTCAGACCCTACCGGCGGGGCGCCGGGTCCCTGGGCAGGCCCTGGGCCGGGAAGCTGCCGGTCGGCTCGGGGCGCAGCGGCCGGTCGCCGCCGAGGCCCGGCACGAGCGAACCGCCGCGGCGCACCAGGTACGTCTGCGTGAGGCCGACCGCGAGCACGACCGTGATGACCAGGAAGCCGATCCAGTACGTCGGCGGCAGCAGCAGGCCCGCGCCACCGCCGAGGCACCAGGCCAGCTGCAGCACGGTTTCCGAGCGGCCGAACGCCGACGCGCGCGACTCCTCGGGCAGGTCCTCCTGGATGACGGCGTCGAGGCTGATCTTCGCCAGCGCGCTGGCCGTCGCGCCGACCAGGCCGACGATCGCGGCCGTGGCCAGGCCGGGCAGGATCGTCGCGACCAGCGCGGCGAGCACGCAGCCCGCCACGCACCCGACGATCACCTGGTCCGGGCTGCCGAAGTGCAGCCGCGAGCCCAGCGCGTTGCCGAGGAAGCCGCCGGCGCCCGCCGCGGCGCCGATCACGCCGAGCAGCAGCAGCTGCATGAACGGCGTCTGGCCGGTGCCTTCGGTCTGGGCCTTGACCGCGAACGCGGCGAACATCATGAGGAAGCCGGTGAGCACGCGCACCGAGCCGTTGCCCCACAGCGCGACGACGATGTGGCGCCCCATCGGCTGGCGGCGTTTCTTCTCGGTCGGGTGCGCCGAAAGCGACGTCGGGACCTCGCCCTCGGTCGCCTCCACCCAGGCCGGGATCCGCATCGACTGCACGGCGGCGGCGACGCAGATCAGCGCCGTGAACCACAGCGCGCCGGCCGAGCCGGTGATCGCGTTGACGCCGCTGGCCAGCGCGCCGAAGACACCCGCGGCGACCAGGCCGAACGTCGTCAGCCGGGCGTTGGTCTTGGAGAGCGTGATCTCCGACGGCAGCACCCGGGGCGTCACCGCGGCCTTGAGCACGGTGAACGACTTGGACAGCACCATCATCCCGAGCGCGGCGGGGTAGAGCAGCCAGTCGTCGAAGTGCAGCGCCATGACGACGGCCATCAGCCCCTGGCCGATCGACGACGCGCACATCGCCAGCCGCCGCCCGCGTTGCACGCGGTCGAGCGCGGGCCCGATCACCGGCGCGACCAGCGCGAACGGCGCGATCGTGATGAGCAGGTAGAGCGCGACCTTGCCCTTGCTCTCGCCGCTGGTCGCGGCGAAGAAGAGGGTGTTGGCCAGCGCGATCGCCATCGCCGCGTCGCTGGCGTAGTTCAGCATCACGGCGTAGGTCAGCGAGGTGAGGCCGGACTTTTCGGCGCCGTCGGCCTTCGTCGCGCGCTGGAAGGCGCCGACGGCCTGGCCGGTCAGCTGCCGGCTGCGCATCGCCGCGACCCGCGTGACGGTGATCTTCTTCGGCAGCTTCGGCGTGCCACCCGGCGTCCGCGGTTCTTCCCGCGGCGGCAGGGGCTCCGGCTCTGGCGGCCGCGGCTCGCCGTTGTACCCGCCGGTGTCGTAGTGCTCGTACTCACCGCTGCCGGGCCGGCGCTCACCCTGGTAGAAGCCGGGCGGCTCGCGGTGGATCCGGTCGGTGCGGTTCGGGTCGTGCGGCGGGTACGGCCGCGCGCCACGCGGTGGCTGTGGTGGCGGGGGCCGGTGCCCGGTGGGCGCGGCGGCGGTCGGGGCCTCGTTCGCGTCGTAGTAGCCGCCACGCTGAACGGGTCGTTCGACGCGGGTGGGCGGCGGCGCGCTGCGGTGTTCGACGCGGGTGTGCTCCGCCCGCGGCGGCGCGACCGCTTCCCGCCACGGCTTGGCCTGCCCGGCGCCCGGTTCCGGCGTCCAGCGTCGCTTCGACTTCCGGCCGCGCGGCTGCGAGCCGGAGCCGTCGGAGCGGGAGCCGAAGAGTGCCACGTCTCAATCCTGCCTTACCGGGGGCCGGTTCCGCCTGCTCATCCGTGCTTTACGCGTTCTTCGGGACGAACCTCACCCGGAACGTGACCGGCCACTGCTTCCCCGTGAGCAAATATTCATCGGTGCCCGGGACGGCCGCTATGCCGTTGAGCACGGCTTCGGAGTCGGTCGTGTTCACCTGGGAGCGCAGCCGGCCTGCGTCGATCGTCGCGGTGACGTGCCCGGTGGCGGCGTCGATCCGCAGGACGGTGTCGGTGTGCCAAACGTTTGCGTAGACGTCGCCGCCGACGCATTCGAGCTCGTTGAGCTGGTCGCGCCCGACGTCGACGCTTCCGGTGACGGCGAAGGTCGCCGGGTCGCGGAAGGTCAGCTTGGACGAGCCGTTGCTCATCACGAGCCGGCCGTCGGCTTGGTGGCAGAGGCCCCAGCCTTCGCCGTCATACTTGACGCGGCGCAGCTCGGCGAGGGTCTTCGAGTCGCGTTCGATGGCGACGCCGTCCTGCCAGGTGAGCTGCCACAGCTTCGGCCCGAGGACGGTGACGCCTTCGCCGAAGAGAGGCGCGGGGAGGATGGCCGTCGTGGCGGGCGGGCCGCCGGCGGGGCCGGCGGTGAGCGTCGACTGCCCGGCGAGGCCGGTGCTTTCGTAGAGGAGGTCGCCGGCGAACTCGAGGCCTTCGGTGAAGGCGGCGGGGTCGTGCGGCAGGGTCGAGACGACCTGGACGGTGAGCTGTTCGGGGGCGGTTTCCCGGCCGGGTTCCTGGCCGGGGGCGGCGGCACAGCCGCTGAGCGCGGCGGCTGCCAGCAGGGTGGTGACGATCGGCGTGCGCACGATGAACAGCCTGGCACGGGCGCCGGGGAGGCGTGCGGCACAATTGGCCGCATGACGCTGCTGCTGACCCTCGACGACGGTTCCGTGCAGCGCAAGCTCGCCGATGCGGTGGAGTTCGCGCGCGCGGCGGTGCTCGAAGAAACGCCCGAGGAGCAGATCGGCACCCACGTGGGTGTCTCACGCGAGGACGCGGTCACGGCGAGTCACCTGTTCGAGGCCCAGGTCCCGGGCTACCGCGGCTGGCGCTGGTGCGTGACGGTCGCCCTGGCGGGCGACGACGAGCCGGTGACGGTCAGCGAGGTCGTCCTGGTGCCGGGCCCGTCGGCGCTGATCGCCCCGGCGTGGGTGCCGTGGGAGCGCCGGGTTCGAGCGGGCGACCTGGGCGTCGGCGACATCTTCCCGACGGACGAGAACGACCCCCGCCTGGCCCCGGCGTACGTGCAGTCGGACGACCCGGCGGTGGAGGAGGCAGCACTCGACGCGGGCTTGGGACGCGTCCACGTGCTGTCCCGTTTCGGCCGCACGGACGCGGCGGCCCGCTGGCACGGAGGCGAGTTCGGGCCTCGTTCGGACATGGCCCGCAGCGCCCCGGACGTGTGCGGGACGTGCGGGTTCTTCGTGCCGCTGGCGGGTTCGCTGCGCGGGGTGTTCGGGGTGTGCAGCAACGACATCGCCCCGGCGGACGGCCACGTGGTGGACGTGGAGTACGGCTGCGGAGCGCACTCGGAGGTAGAGGTCGAGGTGACGTCATCGGTCCCGGTGGCGGAGCTGGTGTACGACGATTCGTTGCTGGACTTCACACCGGCGCCATCGCTGGTGGAGTCACCGGCGGCCGAGCCGGAGACGGCGATCGCGGAGGCGGATGTATCGCCGGCGGAGGTGGAGCCGGAGCTCGCCACGGAGGCGGCGGAGTCGGACGCGGTCGACGAGCCGGCTGCTGTGGTCGCGGAGCCGGCGGCGACTGACGTGGTCGCGGAGCCGGCCGAGGCGACCGCCCAGCCCGAATCGGCCGAGGTGGAAGCGCCGGCTGCAGCCGAGGCCGAGAGCACCGGGACGGCGCAGCTCGAGACGGCTGCTTCCGCGGAAGCGGCCGGTTCCGCGCAGGTCGAGGCGGCAACTCCCGTGGCCGAATCCGTGACAGCCGAGCCGGCCGAGGTGGCTGCCGAGCCGCAGGCAGCGGTGGTGGAGCGCGAGGTTGAGCCCACGGCTGCGGCCGACGAGGTTGCCGAGCCGAAGGCTGCGGCGGTCGAGCCCACGGCCGCGCCCGATGCTGAGCCGGAAGCAGCCGAGGTTGCTTCGCCAGTGGAGGCCGAGGTGGTTGCTTCTGCGGGTGCGGCGGATTCCGCGCCGGTGGAGGCGGCAGCTCCTGGCTCCGAGCCGGTCGCGGAGCCGACCGATGCTGTTATCGAGCCGCAGGCAGCGGTGGCGCAGCCCGAGGTCGAGCCCACGGCTGCGGCCGACGAGGTTGCCGAGCCGCAGGCAGCGGTGGCGGAGTCCGAGGTCGAGCGCATTGCCACGGCCGATGTCGAGCCGGTCGATGCGGTTGCCGAGCCGCAGGCGGAGGTGGCCGCGCCCAATGCTGAGCCGGAAGCGGCCGAGGTTGCTTCGCCGGCGGAGTCGGCGCAGGCCGATGCAGTCGCCGAGCCGGAAGCGGCCGAGGCGGCTGTTGTCGAGGCTGATGTTCCCGAACCTGCCGAGGCGGAGCCGACCCAGGCCGAGGTGACCGATGCGGTTGTAGAGCCCACTGCGGATGAGTCGGCGCAGGGTCATGTTGCGGTGAGCGAGCCGGCTGAGGCTCAGGCGACCGATGCGGTTGAGGAGCCGTCGGTGCAGGGCGATGTCGCTGTGGCCGAGGCTGAGCCGGCGCCGACCGGTGCAGGCGACCAGCCGGAAGCGGCCGAGGTTGCTGAGCCCGCGCAGGCCGATGCGGTCGTCGAGGCTGACGTTCCCGAGGCTGAGCCGACCCAGGCTGAGGTGACCGATGCGGTTGCCGAGCCGGAGGCTGCCCCGGGAACCGGTGAATCGGCTCTGGCGCCGGCCGATGAGGCTCAGGCTCGGATCGATACCCCCGGTGGTGAAGCCGCCCGTGAGCAGCGGGACCTCTGAGGCCCACGGGACCGACCCCTACGGCACCGCGCAGCTCCGTGACTCCACCCTGCGCGCCTGGCGGGACTCGCCCACGCGGCTGATCGAGGACACCAATGTCGAGCGCGATCTGCGCGTTGGCGCCTATCGGGATCGGCTCTTCGTCGAGCTTGCCCAGAACGCCGCCGATGCCGCCATGGCTCAGGGGACGCCCGGGAAGATTCGGGTGTCCCTTGTGGACCGGGAGCTTCGCTTCGCCAACACCGGTGCGCCCCTCGACGCGAGGGGTGTTGCCTCACTTGCCTCGCTGCGGGCCTCCGGTAAGACCGGTGACACCGTTGGACGATTCGGCGTCGGCTTTGCCGCTGTTCGTACCGTCTCCGATGCCCCCAGCGTCGTCTCGACCAGTGGTGGTGTCCTCTTCTCCGCTGAGAAGACCCGTGAGGTCGCGGGCATCCAAGGGGATGTTCCCGTTCTCAGGCTTCCCTGGCCTGTAGCGGCTGATGTTCCGGACGGCTTTGACACCGAAGTTCGGCTCCCGCTCAGGGAAGATGTCGACGGACGGGCTCTTCTCGATCAGCTTGCCGAAGACATCGGCGACCTTCTCCTCGCTCTGCCCTGGCTCGCTGAAGCCAATGTGGACGGTCGCGTTTGGACTCGTCAAAGTCAGGACGATGTCGTCGAGATTCGGGGACCGCAAAAGGAAACCCGGTGGCTGACTCATCGCGGTGACGTCGTCTGGGCCATCCCGGTCGACGAACACGGTCTCCCGCAACCCCTCGAAGAAGACGTTCTGCACGCCCCCACCCCGACCGACGACGGGCTCTCGCTGCCCGCGCGACTTCTCGCGACTGTGCCAGTCGAACCCTCGCGGCGCCGCGCACTGCCGGGGGCTGAACTGAGCACAGCGCTCAAGAGTGCCGCCGCCGAGTACGTGCAATTGGTGCGGCTGCTGCCCGCCGAACAGCGGTTCGCGCTGGTTCCTCGACCCAGGTTCCCGAAGTCCACTGTGGACGCGCAGTTGCGCGACGAAGTGATCGCCAATCTCAGCGCCGAACCGTGGCTGTCCACTCAGGATGGTCGCGACGTCGCCGGGAGGCAGGCGAAAGTCCTCGACGTCGAGGTCGACGGACTGCCCGAGCTGATCGCCGACGTCGTTCCGGGGCTGCTCAAGGGCGCCGCGCCCGCCAGTGTGCTGAAAGCCGTTTCCGTTCAGGTTGTCAGCATTGAAGAAGTGTTGGAAACGCTTACCGGCACCTCCCGGGAACCGAGCTGGTGGCACGACGTCTACGCGGCGCTCGCCCGGGCCGTCGAGTCGCACGCACTCGCGAGTGAACGGCTGGATGGGCTTCCCGTCCCGCTCTCCGACGGCCGGACGTTGCCGGGAGCGCGCGGGTGCCTGCTCGTCGAGGGCTCGGCCGAGCTGCTCGAACTGCTGTCCGATGTGGACATTCCGGGACTGCGGCTCGTGCACCCCGCCGCGTCACACCCGCTGCTGGAACGGTTGGGCGCCAAGCAAGCCGACGCCCGCGAGCTGCTCAACGCCGACCAGCTGCGCGATGCCGTCGAGCGCAGTGTCGAAGACGTCCGGTCCGGTTTGGACGGTACGACGCTCGCCGGTGCCGTCCTCCGGTTGATCGCCGACTGCGGGGACGACGCGCCAAGCTGGGTCGGTGCCCTCGCCCTGCCCGCCACCGATACCTGGCGACGCGCCGATGAGCTGGTGCTTCCGAATTCGCCGCTGCTGGACGTCTTCGACGAAGAAGTCTTCGAAGAAGATGGCGCCCTCGACGTTCTCGACGAGGACTTCGCCGAAGACTGGCCCGCCGACACGCTCAAAGCCGCCGGTGTGCTCGACTCGTTCGCGGTCGTCGTCGACGACGAGCCGCACGAACCCGATCACGACCTGCCCGACGAGGAAGCCTGGTGGGACTCGCTGCCCGAGCCGCCGTCGACGCTCGTCGCGATCCGGGACCTCGATCTCGTCGGCGATGACGCCTGGCCCGCCGCTCTCCGGCTGCTCGCCGCGCGGCCGGAAACGCTGCACGCCCTGCGTGCGCCCCGGGGGCACGCGGCGTGGTGGATCGCGCAGTACGCGGTCCTCGGCGACGCCGCACCCGCCGAATGGCGGATGCCCGGTGCCGACCTGGCCGGGCTCTACGACGAGGTCCCGGATCTCGGTCTGGGTGAAGATCTTCTGACGACGGCCGGTGTCCGGACCGATCTGCGACTGTCCACTGTGGACGAGGCGGAAGACGTCCTCGAGCGCCTTGCCGACCCCGAACGGACCATTTCACCGGGACTGGTGACCCGCGCTTACGACGCCGTCGTCGAGTCCGGGTTCGAACCCCGGCCGCCGCAAGCGGTGCGGGCTGCCGATGGGTCCGTTGTGGACGGTGCACTCGTGCTCGACGTGCCGTGGGTGGCCGGGGCGCTGGAGCCCGGTCGGTACGTCGTCGCGCCCGAGGAGCCGGAGCGGCTGGCCGACCTGCTCGACCTGCCGCTCGCGAGCACCGAAGACGCCACGGTGACCAGCGAGGGCGAGTACGCGCCCTGGGCCGACCTGCCCGCGCTCAAGCTCGTCGCCGATCAGCTCGGCCTGCGGCTGCCCGACGGCGGTGTCCTGGTGCACGATCCGCTCACCGTGCGGATCCAGGACGCCGAGCACGACGTCCAGTGGTGGTCCGACGGCCGGCTGCACGCGGCCGACACCTCCGAGGGCCTCGCGCGCGCGTTCGCCTGGGCGGCCGGCCGCTGGCCCGACCGGCACCTCATCACGGCGCTGCTCGACGACCCCTCGCCGCGGACACTGCTGGCGTAAGCGTCAGAGCCGCTGGGCCGACTTCGACCCCCGGCGGGCGGCGGCACGCTGCCAGCCGATGATCGCCAGGCCGACGAACCCGAGCACGAACCCGGACAGCGCCGTCTGCACCCACAGCCCCGAAGTCGTGAAGAAGAGCACCACCAGCGCGACAGCCCAGATCGAGGTGCCTACGATCACCACCGGCGTCAGGTCGGTCAGCTTCTTGGGCAGCTCCGGCGTGTGCCGCAACGAGCCCGTAACCTCCGGTGGATTGATCGGTTCACTCACGAGGTGCAGGGTACTCCGCAGCAGCGACAGAATGGGCAGGCCAATGGCGGAGCAGGAGACGACCCGCGCCGGGACGTCCACACTGGACCGGTTCTTCAAGATCACCGAACGGGGCTCGACCGTGCCGCGCGAACTGCGCGGCGGCCTGGTCACCTTCGTCACGATGGCCTACATCGTGGTGCTGAACCCGCTGATCATCGGCAGTTTCTCGGCCGACGACGTAGGCGCGCACAAGGACCTCCTCGGCGGCATCCTGCCGGTGTCGAACGTCGCCGCGGTCACCGCGCTCGTCGCCGGCGTCATGACCATCCTGATGGGCCTGGTCGCGAACTACCCGTTCGCCATCGCGACCGGCCTGGGCATCAACAGCCTGGTCGCGGTCACCATCGCCCCGCAGATGACCTGGCCCGAGGCGATGGGCCTGGTCGTCATCGAGGGCGTGATCATCGTCCTGCTCGTGCTCACCGGGTTCCGCACCGCGGTGTTCCGGGCCGTGCCGCCCGCGCTCAAGTCCGCGATCGCCGTCGGCATCGGCGTGTTCATCTGCCTGATCGGCCTGGTCGACGCCGGGTTCGTGCGGCGGCTGCCGGACGACGCGCACACGACCGTCCCGGTGGGCCTGGGCATCAACGGCTCGATCGCGTCCTGGCCGACCGCCGTGTTCGTCGTCGGCCTGCTGATCACCGGCGTCCTCGTCGTGCGCAAGGTCAAGGGCGCGATCCTGATCGGCGTGCTGTCTTCGACGGTGCTCGCGATCGTCGTGGAGGCGATCGTCAAGGCCGGGCCGTCGCAGGGCACGAACCCGAAGGGCTGGAACCTCGGCTACCCGGCGCTGCCGGACCAGGTCGTCGGCCTGCCGAACCTCTCCCTGGTCGGCGACGTCTCGTTCGGCGCCTGGACGCGGCTGCCGATCATCACCGTCGTCCTGCTGGTGTTCACGCTGGTGCTCGCCGACTTCTTCGACGCGATGGGCACGATGACCGGCCTCGCCAAGGAGGCCGACCTGCTGCCCAAGGACGGCCAGCTGCCCAACGTCGGCAAGGCGCTGTTCGTCGAGGGCCTCGCGGGCGCGGCCGGCGGTTTCGGCTCGGCCAGCTCGAACACGGTGTTCGTCGAGTCGGCGTCGGGCATCGCCGAGGGCGCGCGGACGGGCCTGGCGAACGTCGTCACCGGTCTGCTGTTCATCGCCGCGATGTTCCTGACGCCGCTCTACCAGGTCGTGCCGGTCGAGGCGGCCGCGCCGGCGCTGGTCGTGGTCGGCGCGATGCTGATGGCGCAAGTGCGCGACATCGACTTCACCGACTACTCGATCGCGCTGCCGGCGTTCCTGACCATCGTCGTCATGCCGTTCACGTACTCGATCGCCAACGGCATCGGCGCCGGCTTCGTCAGCTACGCCGTCATCCGCGCGGCGACCGGCAAGGCGCGCCAGGTCCACCCGCTGATGTGGGTGATCGCGCTGGCGTTCGTGGCGTACTTCGCGGTCGGGCCGCTGCAGGCGGCGTTCAAGTGATCAGCCCGCGCCGCTGACCTCGAGAGCATCGGCCAGGACGTTCAGGTGGCCGAGGAACTCCGGCTGGGGAGCCTCGTAGCGGATGGTGATCAGCACGTCGCCGACACCGACGCCGACGAGGTTCACCTGCCGGAGCACGCCGTCGCGGACGTAGGAGTAGTCCCATTCGGCGGCTTCGTCGTAGGCGACATCGGCGTGCTTCGCGACGGTGCCGCCGTACGGGCTCGCCTTCGCGATGGCCTGCAGGCCGCCGAGCGCATCCTCCTGCGTGATCGGCACGCGGTCGGTCTCCAGGACCAGCTCGCCGCTGCGGTAGGTCGCGCGGTCCTTGTCGTGCGTGACGGCCCAGCCGGTCGGGACCGGGATCTCGAAGTCGAAGCCGCCGCTCTCGCTGCCGGGCTCGGCGGGGAAGTCGTAGATCTCCTTGGTCGCCTGGTACGGCAGCGTCGTGGTCGTCGGCGTGGGCGGCGGCGGTGGTGCGGCCGCCGGTGCCTCTTCGCCGCCCCAGATCAGCGCCGCCACGATCGCCAGGACCGCCGCGCCCACCACGGCCGAGCCCGCCAGCTTCTTGTTCATCCGACCCCCAGGTCTCGTCCTGAGGAGGACGCACGGGGTTCGCGGGGGTTGCGGTGGAGATCACCCGTTCGCCCGAAGTTTCGTAAGGTATGCTAACTATATGTCCGGCGACACGCACGAACGCTCCTTGGCGAGCCGTCTGCGTCTCGCGGTGGTCCGGCTCAACCGCCGGCTGCGGGCACAGCGCGTCGGGGACGACCTCACGCTGACTCAGGTCGCCGCGCTGTCCACCTTGCACAAGTGCGGTGCGCTGACCCCGGGTCAGCTCGCCGCGAAGGAAGGCGTCCAGCCGCCCTCGATGACGAGGGTGATCGCCGCGCTCGAAGAGATGAAGTTCGTCGAGCGGCGCCCGCACCCGACCGATGGTCGGCAGGCCATCGTCGAGCTGTCCGAAAGCGGGCTGGCCTACGTGCAGAAGGCCATCTCCGTGCGGGAGGCGTGGCTGGACCGGCAGTTGGCGGAACTCGGCGACGAAGAGCGCGAAGTGCTCTCGAAAGCCGCCGAAATCATAGACAGGATGGCGGGGAACTAACCACGGTGACGGCCACGGGTAGCGAAACGAAGCGTTCGATCGAGACCACTGCTACCCGGGACACGGCACCACCGCCGTCCGCTTCGCCACCATCCCCTTCGAAGCGCGGCAGCATGTTCGCCTCGCTGCGCGTCCGCAACTACCGGCTGTTCTTCACCGGCCAGGTCATCTCGAACATCGGCACCTGGATGCAGCGCATCGCCCAGGACTGGCTGGTGTTCACCCTCAGCGGCAACAACCCGATCGCCCTCGGCATCGCCGTCGCGCTGCAGTTCGCGCCGACGCTGTTCCTCTCGCTGTGGGCCGGCGTCCTCGCCGACCGCGTCGACAAGCGGCGGCTGCTCACCTGGATCCAGGCGGCGGCGTGTTCGCAGGCCGTGGTGCTCGGCGTCCTCGACATCACCGGGCTCGTGGCGCTGTGGCAGGTCTACGTCCTATGCTTCACGCTCGGCATCACGGCGTCGCTCGAAGTGCCGACGCGGCAGTCGTTCGTCGCCGAAATGGTCGGCCGGGACCAGATCGCGAACGCGGTCGCGCTGAACTCGTCGATCTTCAACATGGCGCGGATCGTCGGCCCGGCGATCGCCGGGTTCGCGATCACGTGGATCGGCACCGGCTGGCTGTTCATCGCGAACGCGCTCAGCACGGTCGCGGTGATCACCGGGCTCATCCTGATGAACCCGGACAAGCTCTTCCGCGTCGCGGCGGTGCCGCGCGAGAAGGGCCAGCTCGCCGAAGGCCTCCGCTACGTCCGGCGGCGCTCGGACCTGATGACGGTCATGGTGCTGGTCCTGTTCGTCAGCACGTTCGGCATCACCTACTTCAGCTCCCTCCCGATCGTGGCGGCGAACGTCTTCCACACCGCGGCCGACGGCTACGGCTTGCTGTCGACGCTGGTCGCGGTCGGCACGTTCACGGGCGCGATCATGTCGGCCCGCCGCGGCACGAAGGGCCGGCCGCGGGTGCGGCTGATGCTCGTGTCCGCGTTCTTCCTGGGCGTGTTCGAGCTGATCACGGCGTTCATGCCGACGTACCTGACGTTCGGCCTCGGCCTGATCCCGCTCGGCTTCGCCACGATGACGTTCCTCAACACGGCGAACGCGCTGGTGCAGACGTCGGTCAGCCCGGAGATGCGCGGCCGCGTGATGGGGCTGTACGTGCTGGTGCTCATCGGTGGCAACCCGATCGGCGGGCCGATGGTGGGGTGGATGGCTCAGGCGTTCGGCGGGCGGTCTCCGTTCTACATCGGTGGGGCGGTTTCGGCTTTGGCCGCGGTTGTCTGTGCGGTGGTGTTGATCCGTCGGGGTGGGGTTTCCTGGCCGGTTCAGCGGGGGTTCGGGCTGCGGATTCTGAAGCGGGCCAAGGTCTAGCGGCCCAGTAGCGGTGGCACCACCTTCCCGGCCAGCTCACGGATCCCCGGCAAAGTGCGGTCCAGGTCGAACAGCCAGACGGTGAGGGTCTGCGAGGAACCGTCGACGAGCTGGACTTCGACGACCCCGCCCGGCTCGCTGACGTCCGCCGGCCGGCCGGCGGAGCTGTCGCCGAAAACGGAGTCGTGAACGGCAGCGCCGCGGCCATCTCCCCGGTCGGCATCGGGACCGGGCGGAGCACCTCGCCGTCCGCGGACGGCCACGGCGACGGCAGTGCCCTCGGTGGATTTGGTGAGTCGCGGGACGACCACCAGGCCAGCCCGGCCGCCAGCACGAGGACCGCCGTCAACGAGACGGCGATCAGCACGGTGCGGTCCTTCCGCATCCCCCTCATGTTCACGGCGTAACCGTATCGGCACGCACCGACAAAAAATGGGCCTCCAGGACCCCGGTGTCACTCGAACGAGTGAGATCCGAGTCTCCCTGAATGACCCCTTGCCGAGAAAGATGAGGTTAGGCTAACCTCATACATGTCCGCTTCGTGGTGGGAGCGGCAGTCAGTTCGGGAACGGACGGAGCCCCGGCCCTGGGAACCCCAGGCCGGGGCTTCGTTCACTTCACGGCAGTGTCGGGCTGAGTTCGCCTCTCGTCAAGGGACTCTCACCCGGTGGCGTGGGCAGCCGGCTCAGCGCGATGCCGAAGTAGACCCGGTAGGCCAGCCGGATCGCCGCTTCGGACTCCAGGACCACCTCGTGCCGGACGCCGTCGACCGTCTCGATCAGCCGGTCGCCCGAGAGCGTCACGCGGCCCTGGGACGTCGGGCGCGAACACGTCAGCGACTTCGTGAAGTGCGACGACGGGGAAGTCGCCTGCCACCACGCCATCGGGACGAAGTCCGACAGCGGTCGTGGACGACGTTCCAGGCGGTACTGCGGCTTGCCGTCCAGCAGCACGTCGACGTCGCCGTGGGGCGCGTCCAGCAGGAGGAACTCGCCGTCCGGATCGGACTGCGCGTCCACACCGGACAGGCGCAGCGGGTGACGGGAGAAACGGCCGAAGCCGACGTCGACCAGCCAGTCTTCCTCGTCCAGGGACACGACGATCGCCGCGTGGTCCAGGGGCGGGCCGAGCGTGCCGTCCGGGCGGAACACCTGGGCCGCGTGCAGCGCCGCGTCGTACCCCAAGGAGCGCAGCAGTGCCGCGAAGAGGCCGTTGAGCTCGTAGCAGAACCCACCCCGGCGGCGGCGCACGATCTTGCCGAACAACGCGTCTTCGGTCAGCTCGACCGGCTCGCCCAGGTGGATGCTCAGGTTCTCGAACGGCACCGCGGCCAGGTGCCGTTCCTGCAGGTGGCGCAGCGTCGCGAGGTCGGGCGCCGCCGGCCACGCGACGCCGAGGCGGTCCAGATACGCGTCGACGTCCATGGGACAACTCAAACACCTCGACCGCACTCGAGGTCAAGCGAATTCACTCAACGACGAAAAACGGGGCCCTCCCGCGAAGGAGGACCCCGTCAGCGCGAAGAACTCAGCCGAGCAGCAGGCCGTTGCCGCCCGCGACGGCGTTGTCGAACCGCTTGGAGATCTCGGCCCAGTTGAAGATGTTCCACAGGGCCTTGACGTAGTCCGGCTTCACGTTCTTGTAGTCCAGGTAGAACGCGTGCTCCCAGACGTCGACCAGCAGGATCGGCACGGTCGGCAGGATCAGGTTGTTGTGGTGGTCGCGCAGCTGCTGGGTGATCAGCGTCTTGCCGATCGGGTCCCAGGAGAGCGCGCCCCAGCCGTTGCCCTGGATCGTGGTCGAGACGGCGGTGAACTGCGCCTTGAACTTGTCGAAGGAGCCGAACGCCTCGTCGATCGCCGCGGCCAGCTCGCCGGTCGGCTTGTCGCCACCTTCCGGCGACAGGATCTTCCACCACACGACGTGGTTGGCGTGGCCGGCCAGGTTGAAGGCCAGCGTGGTCTCCAGGCCGACGATCGAGCCGAAGTCGTTCGCTTCGCGAGCGGCTTCGAGCTTGTCCAGCGTGTCGTTCGCGCCCTTGACGTAGGTCGCGTGGTGCTTGCTGTGGTGCAGCTCGTTGATCTCGCCGGAGATGTGCGGCGCGAGGGCGCTGTAGTCGTAGTCGAGATCGGGGAGCTCGTAGCGGGCCATTGGCCCTCCTTCTGTCTTCGACACAAGTTTCCGGTATCGAACCTAGTAGCACACGCCTCTCCGCGGCGAGCGGGGGCACGTGGCCGTCACCATCCGGGACGGCGGCTCTGCAAGTGGCGTACCCGAGGGTCCGGCACCCGAAACCGAGCCTGCTACCTGGACCTAACTAGAGGTCAACGAGCTGTGAGATCAGGCACGGAAGTCTTCGAGGCGCGAAGCCAGCTCCTCGAAGACGGCGACGTTGCACTCGAACGCCACCAGCGTCTCGTCGATCACCCGTGCGCGCTCGGCCTCGTCCCAGGGCGCGTTGTCCAGCTTCGCGCGGTAGGCGTCCCGGAAACGCGGGGCGCTGCCGATCCCCTCGAAGTGGTAGAAGAGCGTGCCCGCTTCGGCGACGTCGTACTGGCGCTCCAGCAGCCGCCGGATGGCCTGGCCGCCGGCGATGTCGCCGAGGTAGCGCGTGTAGTGGTGGGCGACGTACCCGCCGGCCCACGACGACGCCTCCTCGACCCGTGCGACGTATGCCTGGGTGGAAGCGAGCGGTGAGATCGTCGAGCGCCAGTCCGGGCCGACCAGGTGGGCCAGGTCGCGCTCCAGGTTCGGCAACCGCCGCAGCTCGTCGAAGACGAACTCGCCGCCGACCGCGTCGCCCGCCATGCGGTCGCTCGCCGCCTCGATGGCGCCGTAGACGAAGTAGTACTGGATCGCCAGCTGGGTGTAGCCCTCCTGCGTCAGCTCGCCGCCGAGCAGGGCCCGCATGTACGTCGAGTAGTTCGCCTTCTCGTGCACCTCGAGCGTCGACGCGCGCAGGGTCGCCGAGAACGGGCGAGCGTCCGTGGTCACCGTCATGGGGGCAGCCTCCCGGCGATCGATCTGACACGCTGTCAGAAAGATCGTAGGGCATATTTCCGGGTTAGGCTACCCTAAATCGTCGCGCCGACCGCCCGCAGCACGAACCGGACCGCGGCTTCGATCACCTCTTCCAGCTGCTCGGAGGGCCCGTCGACGAGCGTCCGGTTGCCCAGCGCCGCGGTGATCATCGGGATCAGGACGTCCGGGTCCTCGGCGGGCCAGCGCCCGAGGTCGACGCCGCCGGCCAGGATCGCGCGCAGCCGGTCGGTGATCGGGTCGGCGTGCGCGCTGATCCGGCGGTAGGCCGCGGGGGCCAGCGCCGACGCGAGCGCCGTGCCCGGCGGCATGTGGTACTCGGCCAGCACGCGCAGCTGCAGCCGGACGAACGTCGCGAGCTGGCCGACCGGATCGGCTTGGGCTTCGACGGCTTCGGTCAGCCGCGTGACGTACCGGGCGGCCTCGTCCTCGACGAAGGCGACCAGCAGGCTTTCCTTGTCGGGGAAGTGGTTGTAGAGCGCGGTCCGGCCCACTCCGGCCGCCGACGCGACGCCGGCGAGCGTGATCGCGTCGAAGCCGCGTTCGTACAGCTGGGCGCGCAGGACTTCGAAGACCCGCGTGCGGACTTCGCGCCGGTGCGCCTCCAGCGACTCACCGAGAATCTTCGGCATCGACCCAGGCTAGCGGGAGCGTAGCTTTCACGTGAAAGCTACGCTGTTGTCAGTCCGACAACTGCCAGGTGTGCACCGGCTCGCCGGACTCCGACAGCTCCAGATAGCGGCCCAGCATGCGGGTCAGCGCCTCTTCCCGGTCGAGCCCGCGTTCCTGCGCGCGCAGGACGTAGTCGCGCTGCCAGGTCGCCCCCGTCCGCCGCGCGAGGCACCGCCGCTCGATGATGCCCAGGTAGCGCTCGCGGGCTTCGTCGGAGACGTCGGAGCGGCGCAGGCCCTCGTGGGCGAGCGGGAGCAGCACGCGCAGCGCCAGCTCGTCCGGCGGGATCCAGCCGATGCCCGGCCAGTACAGCTGCGCCTCGAACCCGCGGCGGGCCCCGGCGTAGAGGTTTTCCTCCGCCGCCTGGAAGGACATCTGGCTCCACACCGGGCGTTCCGCCTCGGCGAGCGCGCGCTGGGCGCCGTAGAAGAACGCCGCGTTCGCGACCGTGTCGACCACCGTCGGCCCGGCGGGCAGCACGCGGTTTTCCACGCGCAGGTGCGGCAGGCCGTCCACGACGTCGTACACCGGACGGTTCCAGCGCCAGATCGTCCCGTTGTGCATGCGCAGCTCGGTCAGCTTCGGCGCCTGTCCCGCGTCGAGCGCCTCGATCGGGTCTTCGGCGTCGGTTTCCGGGAGCAGGCCGGGGAAGTAGCGGACGTTCTCCTCGAACAGGTCGAAGATCGACGTGATCCAGCGCTCGCCGAACCACACGCGGGGGCGCACGCCCTGGTTCTTCAGCTCCTCGGGCCGGGTGTCGGTCGCCTGCAGGAACAGCGGGATCCGCGTCTCGTGCCAGAGTGCTTTCCCCAGCAGGAACGGCGAGTTCGTCGCGAGCGCGATCTGCGGCCCCGCCAGGCACTGCGCCGCGTTCCAGTGCGCCGCGAACTCCTCGGGCGCGACCTGCAGGTGCAGCTGCACGCTGGTGCACGCGGCCTCCGGCAGGATCGACTCCGCGTAGCTGCGCAGGCGTTCGGGCTGCTGGCCCGGCAGGGCCGCGCCTTCCATCGCCAGCACCGTGCGTTCGCCGCGCGCGGCGAAGATCTGGTCGTTCAGCGTGGAGTACCGGGCCTTGTTGGTGAGCCACTTCTGGTCGAAGTGCTCGTGCTTCAACGTCGGCAGGACGCCGATCATGGCCAGCTGCGACCCGGTGTCGCGGGCCTTCGACGCCGCCGTCGCGAGGTACGCGCGCAGGTCGTCTTCGAGCTGGAGCGCGGAATCCCCGGCCAGCGGCCGCGGCGGCACGTTCAGCTCGATGTTGTGCTGGCCCAGTTCGGTGGTGAACGACGGGTCGTCCAGCGCTTCCAGCACGGCGGTGTTCGTCATCGACGGGCGCAGCTCGCGGTCGACGAGGTTCAGCTCGACTTCGAGGCCGATGTTCTTGCGGGGGAACGAAAAACTGCCATCGGTGAGCATGCGGGCCAACGTGTCCAGGCAACGCTGCACCTTGCGGCGGTACCGCCCGCGGTCCAGTGTGTTGAACGATTGAGCCGCGAGGTCCATCCCCATGACCATCCCTGCTTCGTGCGTCGGCGTGAACTAGGACGTGTTTCAAGTCCTGGCGGACAACCGTTACACAGGCGATGCACCCGTGCTAGCGGCCAAACTGGTGCTCTCCGTCACGACGAGTTAACTGACAGCAAAATGACCCCGTTCGTACCACTCGCGGCTCGACGTTCGGACCAGTGAAGCGCCCGGCAAGCGGGTGACACACTGGGCGGATGGGCGTGATCCACATCGACGAAATCGACGACCCGCGCGTCGACGATTTCCGCGACCTGTCCACAGCGGACCGCCGCCCGGACCGCCCGGGTGGCAAGGGACTCGTCATCGCCGAGGGCACCGTCGTGGTGTCCCGGCTGCTGGCGTCCCGGTACCCGGTACGGGCGCTGCTCGGCGTCGAACGGCGGTTCGCCGAACTGGCGGACGACCTCGTCGGCCTCGACGTGCCCCAGTACGCCGCCTCGGCCGGCACGATGGCCGGGATCGTCGGCTTCCACCTCAACCGCGGGGTCCTCGCCGTCGCGGACCGGCCGGCGCCGCTGACGGTTTCCGACGTCGTCGCCGGCGCGGGCACGATCGCCGTGCTGGAAGGCGTCGGTGACCACGAAAACCTCGGCGCGCTCTTCCGCAACGCGGCCGCGCTCGGCGTCGGCGGCGTCCTGCTCGGCCCCGGCTGCTCCGACCCGCTGTACCGGCGCAGCGTGCGCGTGTCGATGGGACACGTCCTGCGCGTGCCGTTCGGGCACCTCGCGGACTGGCCGGGCGGGCTCGACGACCTGCGGGCGCGCGGGTTCGCCGTCGCCGCGTTCACGCCGCGGCCGGGTTCGATCCCGCTGCGCGACCTGCGGACGCACGCGCCCGGCCGGGTGGCCCTGCTGTTCGGCGCCGAAGGTCCCGGGCTGACGGAAACGGCGCTGGCGGCGGCTGATCACGCCGTCCGGATACCCATGCCGGCCGGAGTCGACTCCCTCAACATCGCGACGGCCGCCGCCGTGGCCTTCTACGAACTGGCGCGGGCCGACTAAGGTTCCGGTTCATGGAGCTGCGGATCCGCGGTGAGCGCGCCGTGCTGGCCGGACCGGGCGGGGAACAGGCGCGCGAGGTCGACCCGCACAAGCTCGCGATCGGCGCCGACCTGGCGCAGGCGCTGCACGAGTGGGCGCGCGTGGCGTCCGCGGTTTCGGCGGGTTCCGGGGCGGAAGCGGGCGCGGTCGTTTCGCAGCGCGGCCGGCAGCTGGCCGGCCGGCTCGCCTCGGTGATGGGCACGACGGTCCGGTTCGTGGACCCGGTGACGGGCGCCGACACGGTCGTCGAGCCGCCCCCGCGCGAGGGCGCGACCGGCCGGAAGTTCGTGCGGACCGTGCTCGGGCCGATCGGTCCGCCGGGGGAGCCGACGCCGTGGCTGACCGGGTTGACGGTGTCGGCGTTCATCGCGGCCGTGGTCGTGGTGGCGATGCTGGCGCTGGCGTCGACGCTGGCGCGGGAGACGAGCGGGTGGCTGGCCTTGGTGGCGTCGGTCGTCGTGACGGCCGGGATCACGCCGTCGCTGTGGCTGATCCGCCGGACGCCGATCCTGCGGTGGGCCGCGTATGGTGCGGCGGGCGGCGTCGTGATCGCGTGGGTCGGCGTGCTGGTGATCGCTTTCTGACGCGTTTAGCCTGTTCCCATGCGGCAGCTGGACGCCTTGCGGACGTTGTGCCTGGCCCTGCCCGAAGCGACCGAGCGGCTCAGCCACGGCACGCCCGCCTGGTTCGTGCGCGGCAAGAAGACCTTCGTCATGTTCCAGAACGACCACCACGGCGACGGCCGGCTCGCCTTCTGGTGCCCGGCGCCGCCCGGGGTGCAGGAAGAGCTCGTGCGGACCGAGCCCGAACGGTTCTTCCGGCCGGCCTACGTCGGGCACCACGGGTGGCTGGGCGTGCGGCTGGACGTCGACGTCGACTGGGGCGAGATCGAACGGATCGTGCGTGAGGCCTACCGGCAGGTGGCGCCGAAGACGCTCGCCGCGCGGCTGGATTAGCCGCGCTGCGAGCGGACCCCGAGCAGCACGTCCTCCCAGGACGGCACGATCGGGTGGTTCTTCTTGGCCTTCGGCCGCGGCTGGTCGGCGTGGTCCTCTTCCGGATCCGCCGGGACGCGGGGGATCTCGCGGGTGTCGTCGTCCGGGTCCGGCTCGGCGGCCGGCAGCTCGGCGCGTTCCGGCTCCACCGAGTCCAGCGTCGGCTGGAACTCCGTTTCGCGGGCCGGCTCGAGGGCGCGGACCGTGCGGGGGGCGCGGTAGGCGTTCGGGTCGAGCAGGACCTCGGCGTTCTCGTCGAGCGCCACGACCGTGCCGCCGTGCGCCCCGGGCGAGAACGCCCAGTGCGCGCGGTTGTCCGACCGCCCGGCCTTCCACCGCAGCACGACGACCCAGCGGCCGTCGTCGCCCTTCCAGGAGTCCCAGGTGGCCTGCGAGTAGTCGTGCCCGCGGACGCCGAAGCCGTACGCGACGACCTCGCCGAGCGTCTGCACGTCGGGGCCGTCTTCGCGGACCGGGTGGGCGCTCTGGGCGAGCTCGGCGGTCCGGGACCGCTCGAGCAGGACGGGGTAGGCGTAGCGCTCGACGCGCTGGGTCGACACACCCGCGCTCGCGGCGACCTGCTCGACGGACTCGCCGGCGCGGATGCGCTGCTGGATCTCGCGTGGGCGCATCTGGCTCTCCAACTCGATTTCGATCTGGCCGAGGCGGGTGATGTCACCTCGCGCCGCCGCGCGCAGTCGCTCATCGGCCGGGAGCAGGAAACGAGTACGGCTCGCCGGGTCTTCGAGCACGATGGACTTGCCGTCCTCGTGCAGCCCGACCACTCGCAGCGCCCGCATTGTTCTCGCCTCCCCGATCTTCTTCACCGTTGTGGGTGCCCACGTTAGAACGGCGCGTCGGCTTGACGTGCGAGGCGCGCCGAGTCCGCATCGAACTGCCCACTGTTCACTTAGCGACTCCCGCATCATGGGTCACCCAGGTCAGCGGCTGCTGTGTGACACGCCGGACACGGTCAGTCACGATCGAGTGGATCAAGAAGGCGGCAGCCGGACCGTCACGGTGAGCCCGCCACGCCGCCCGGGCTGGGCGTCGGCCCAACCCCCGTGCGCCGACGTCACCGAGCGCACGATCGACAGCCCCAGCCCCGCGTTGCGCGTGTCGCCGGTCCGCTCCGACCCCACCCGGCGGAACGGCTCGAACAGCGTCGGCACGGCCTCGGGTGGCACCACCGGCCCCGAATTCCGGACCTCCAGAGCCGGATCCCCGCGGACTTCGACGTACACCCAGCCGCCCGAGGCGTTGTACGTGATCGCGTTGACCACCAGGTTCGTCACCAGCCGCTCGAGCAGCACCGGGTCGCCCGCCACCACGCGCGGCCGCAGGCGGGTCTCGACCGCCACCCCGGCCGCCTCCGCCGACGCCGCGGTCGCCCGGACCACCGCCCGCACCACTTCGTCGAGCCGGACGGGTGCCCGCGCCTGCAGGCCGCGGTCGCTGCGGGCCAGCACCAGCAGGCCCTCGATCATCCGTTCGCTGCGCTCGTTCGTGTGCAGCAGGTGCGTGCCGAGCTTCCGCAGCTCCGGCGCCGCGTCCGGGTCGGCCATCGCCACCTCGACCAGCGTCCGCTGCACGGCCAGGGGCGTCCGCAGCTCGTGGGACGCGTTGGCGACGAACCGCTTCTGGCTGTCGAACGACTCCGCGAGCCGGTCGAGCATGCCGTCGAAGGTGTCCGCCAGCTCCTTCAGCTCGTCCGGCGGGCCCTCCAGGTTGATCCGCCGATCGAGCTTGCCCGCCTCCAACCGTCGCGCCGCCGACGTGATGTCGTGCAACGGCCGCAGCGCGCGGCCCGCCATCAGCCAGCCGAACAGCACGGCCAGCGCCGCCGTCACCACCAGCGCGATCGCCGAACCGACGACCAGCGTGGACAGCGTCGAGGAGCGGTACTCGTCCAGCGACCCGCTGAGCAGCCGCACCGCCACGCCTTCGGACGGCAAGGGCGTGCCGGCCGCGATGCCGTAGGTGGCGTCGGCCGAGCCGATCGTCGTCGAGGCGACCCGGGCCGGGTCCGGCAGCGTGCTCTGCACCAGCAGGTAGTTGATGACGACCAGCACCAGCCCGGCGAGCAGGAAGAGCCCGCCGTACCAGGCGGTCAGCTTCGTCCGGACCGACAGCGCGTTCACGGCGTGCCGAACCGGTAGCCGGCGCCGGGCACGGTCTCGATCACCGGCGGGTCGCCGAGCTTGCGCCGCAACGTCATCACCGCGACGCGCACCGCGTTCGTGAACGGGTCGGCGTGCTCGTCCCACGCCTTCTCCAGCAGGTCTTCGGCGCTGACCACCGCGCCCTCGGCCCGCATGAGCACCTCCAGCACGGCGAACTCCTTCGGCGAGAGCAGCAGGAACCGGCCGTCGCGGGCGGCCTGGTGCCGCGGCAGGTCGAGCACGACGCCGCCGCGCTCCAGCACCGGCGGCAACGCCGGCCGCGCGCGCCGCGACAGCGCCTGCACGCGGGCGACCAGCTCGGCGAACGCGAACGGCTTCGTCAGGTAGTCGTCGGCGCCGAGGCCCAGGCCGGCGACGCGGTCGGTGACGTCGGCGGCCGCGGTCAGCATCAGCACCCGCGCCTCGCCACCGGCCCGCACGACCGCGGCGCAGACGGCGTCGCCGTGCACCTTCGGCAGGTCGCGGTCCAGCACCACGACGTCGTAGCCGTGCACGCCGACGCGTTCCAGGGCCTGCTCGCCGTCGTAGCAGACGTCGACGGCCATCGAGAACCGCCGCAGCCCCTCCGCGACCGAGTCGGCCAGCAGCCGTTCGTCCTCCACCACCAGCACGCGCACTCACCCAGTCTGCGCAGGGAGGCCATAAGGAGCGCATAAGCGACGTCGCTTAGCGCGCCCGAATCCCCCGATCCGTAGACCTGGCACCCATCGGACGAAAGGAGCGAGCCATGCGGACACGGATCTTCGTCGCGGCGCTCGGGGCGGCGCTGCTGCTCGGGGGCTGCGGCGCGAAGGGCGACGACGGGTCGAAGGTCGCGTCGATCTCGACGCCGCCGAAGTCGGGCGGCCCCACCGCCGCCGACAACAGCGGCAAGAGCGACGAGGACAAGATGCGCGACTTCGCCAAGTGCATGCGCGAGCACGGCGTCGACATGCCCGACCCGAAACCGGCGGGCGACGGCGGCGGCATGGCGATCACCCTGGGCGGCGACGGCGCGGACAAGGGGAAGATCGACACCGCGCAGAACGCGTGCAAGCACCTCATGCCCAACGGCGGCGAGATGAAGCCGCCGAGCGCCGAGGAGCTCGACAAGATGCGCCAGCAGGCCAAGTGCATGCGTGAGCACGGCATCGACATGCCGGACCCCGACCCGACCGGCAAGGGCGCGACCCGGATCGGCGGACCGGGCGACGACCCGAAGAAGTTCGAAGCCGCCGCGAAGGCGTGCGGTTTGGGCATGTCCGTCCACTCCGAGGCGGCGGGCAAGTGACCGAAGTGACCCACCTCAAGCCCCGCCGCCGCGGCCGGACGCGTTGGTTCGTCGCCGGCGCGGTCCTCGTCGTGGTGCTGGGCACCAGCTCCGTCGTGGTCCTGACGCGCGTGTCGAGCGCGACACCGGTCAAGGAGGCCGCGCCGCCGCCGGTCGAGACGGCCGAGGTCGTCAAGACCGACCTCAGCGAGGAAGAGGAAGCCGACGGCACGCTCGGGTACGGCGACGAGTCGAGCGTCCAGGGCCGCAAGCCGGGCACGATCACGTCGTTGCCCGAAGCCGGCGCCAAGATCACCCGCTGCCAGGCGGTGTACGGAGTGGACGCGAAGCCGGTGCCGCTGTTCTACGGGACGCTGCCCTTCTACCGCGACCTCGCCACGGGCGCGGACGACGGCGCCGACGTCAAGCAGCTGGAGGAGAACCTCAAGGCGTGCGGCTTCGGCGGGTTCGGCACGCCGGACAAGAAGTTCACCTCGGCGACGGCGGCCGCGCTGAAGAAGTGGCAGAAGTCGCTGGGGCTGGAGCAGACCGGCGCGTTCGGCCAGGGTGACGTCGTGCTCGCGGCGGGCGAGGTCCGCGTGTCGGCGCTGTCGGCGAAGCCGGGCTCGCCCGCGCAGGGCGAGGTGCTCAAGACCAGCGGAACCGTCCGTTCGGTGCAGGTGAAACTGGACGCGGCGAAGCAGGATCTCGCGCAGCAGGGCGCGAAGGCGTCGGTGACGATCAACGGGAAGACGACGCAGGGCACGATCACCGACGTCGGGCGGACCGCCGTCGAGGGCAAGGACGCCGCCGGCCAGGACGACGGCAAGCCCAAGATCACCGTGACCGTCAAGCTGGACGACCCGGCGGCCGGGGGCACGCTCGATTCGGCGCCGGCGAGTGTCCGGTTCACCAAGGACGTCCACTCCGGCGTGCTGGCGGTTCCGGTCGGCGCGCTGCTCGCGCTCGCCGAGGGCGGTTACGCCGTCGAGGTCGACGAAAACGGGCAGCGGCGGCTGATCGGTGTCCAAACCGGACTGTTCAGCGGCGGCAAGGTCGAGGTCACCGGGAACGGGCTGACCGCGGGCCTGCGGGTGGTGACGACGTCGTGACGCCCGTGCTGCGCGTCCACGAGGTCACGCGCACCTACCCCGGCGGGGTGGCCGCGCTCGACGGCGTCTCGCTGTCGCTGGAAAACGGCGAGATGGTGGCGATCGTCGGGCCGTCCGGGTCCGGGAAGTCCACGCTGCTGCACCTGATGGGCACGCTGGACCGGCCGTCGTCGGGGCGCGTCGAACTGCACGGTCACGACGTCGCCGCGCTGCCGGACCGGAAGGTCTCGGCGCTGCGCTCGCGCTGGATCGGGTTCGTGTTCCAGCAGTTCTTCCTCGACGAAGGGATGAGTGCGGTGGACAACGTGTGCACCGGCCTGCTGTACGCGGGGGTGCCGCGGCGACGGCGGCGCGACCGGGCCTTGGCCGCGCTCGACCGCGTCAAGCTGGGACACCGGGCGTGGCACCGGCCGGGGGAGCTGTCCGGTGGGGAACGCCAGCGCGTCGCGATCGCGCGGGCCGTCGTCAACGAGCCGTCGATCCTGCTGGCCGACGAGCCGACCGGCAACCTCGACACCGGCACCGGCGCGTCCGTGCTTTCGTTGTTGGGCGAGTTGTCCGCGGATGGGACCACGATCGTCGTGATCACCCACGACCGCGAGATCGCGGCGGGCATGCCGCGCCGGATCGAGCTGCTCGACGGGCACCTGCGCCTCGACACCGGCCTGGTGGGTGCGCGGTGACCGCGGTGCTGCTGCCGGAACCGGCCCGGCTCAAGCCGCCGGACGTCGTCGCGCTCGGGGCCCACGGCATGCGGACGCGGCCGGTGCGCGCGGTGCTTTCCGCGCTGGGCATCGCGATCGGCGTCGCGGCGATGGTCGCCGTGCTCGCGATCCCGGCGTCCGGCGCGCAGGCCCTGCACGACCGGCTGGCCGCGCTCGGCACGAACCTGCTCACCGCCGGGCCGGGGCAGACGCTCTTCGGGCAGGACGCGACGCTGCCCGACGACGCCGTCCCGATGGCCAAGCGGATCGGGCCGGTCCAGGCGGCCAGCGGCACGGGGAACACGTCGGCGAGCGTGCGGCGCAGCGACAAGATCGCGCCGGACGACACGTCCGGGCTCGCGGTGTACGCGGCGAAGCCGGACCTGCTGGCCGTGCTCGGCGGGAAGGTGCGCGTCGGTGCCTTTCTCGCGGCGGGCAACCAGGACTACCCGGTGACCGTGCTCGGCTCGCAGGCCGCGGCCCGCCTCGGCATCGACCACGTCGACCCGGCGCGGCCGCCGCAGGTGCTGATCGGGACGCAGTGGTTCACGGTGGTCGGGATCCTTTCGCCGATGCCGCTGGCCCCGGAGGTCGAGCGGTCGGTGCTGGTCGGCTGGGACGTCGCGAAGCGGCTGCTCGGGTTCGACGGCCATCCGTCCACTGTGTACGTCCGTGCGGAACAGTCGCAAGTGGACGGTGTGCGCTCGGTGCTGGGTGCGACGCTGAACCCGCAGGCGCCGAACGAGGTCGAGGTCCGCCGCCCGTCGGACGCTCTCGCCGCGCAGAAGCTCACGGACACGACGTACAGCGCGCTGTTCCTGGGCTTGGGTGGCGTCGCGCTGCTGGTCGGCGGGGTCGGGGTGGCGAACACGATGGTGATTTCGGTGCTGGAGAGGAGACGTGAGATCGGCCTGCGGCGCGCGCTCGGGGCGACGAAGAGGCAGATCCGCGGCCAGTTCCTGGCGGAGTCGGTGTTGTTGTCCGGGCTGGGCGGGCTGGCGGGGGTGCTGGCCGGCGTGCTGGTGACGGCGGGGTACGCGCTGAGCCAGGGCTGGCCGGCGGTCCTGCCGTGGGCCACGCTGGCCGGCGGCGTCGGCGTGGCGGCCCTGGTGGGGGCGATCGCGGGGGCGTACCCGGCGGTCCGCGCGGCCCGGCTGGCGCCGACCCAAGCCCTGGCCTGACGGCCGGGGGCGGCACTTTCACGTGAAAGTGCCGCCCCCGAGTGGGACCGGGACGGAGCTTTCGTAGGGAAAGCTCCGCCCTGGTGCGTGCACTGGCCCGGCGCCCGCTACCTCCGAGCGTGCGGATCCGGAACACCGCACGCTGGGAGATTCCTGCCCCTCGCCCGGCGGGTTGAATGAGCGGCGAACCCGAGCGAAGGGGGCCGCTGTGGTGCGGGTCGAGGCGAACCGGCGTGACTTCCTCCGTGGGCTGGCAGCCGCCGGCGCGGGGCTCGCCACCGCGGGGATCGCCCCCGCCGTCTTCGCCCAGGAGGCCGCCGCGGCCGGCTCGGAACCCGTCGTCGTCCTCGGGGCCACCCTCGTCGACGGCACCGACGGCCCGCCCCTCCCGGACTCGGCCGTCGTGCTGGTCGGCGACCGGATCGCCTGGACCGGTCCCGCCGCGCACCTGCCGTCGCCGACCGGGGTCCGGACCGTCGACGGCCGGGGCCGCTACCTCGTGCCCGGCCTCTGGGACCTGCACACCCACGGCCTCGACCTCGAGGCGATCTTCCCGCCGCTGCACCTGGCCAACGGCGTCACCGGGATCCGCGAGATGTGGGGCTACCCCGAAAACCGCGCGACCCGCGACAAGATCGTCCGCGGCGAGCTGGCCGGTCCGCGGGTCGTCATGGGCAGCTCGATCATCGACGGTCCCGTCTCCATGCTGCAGCCGCCCGTGACGACAGTGGCGACGGCGGCCGAGGCGCGCGCGGCCGTCCGGACCGCGGTGGCCGAGGGCGCCGACTTCGTCAAGGTGTACTCCTACCTGGGCGCGGAGGCTTTCGCGGCGGTCGCCGACGAGTGCCGCCGGGCCGGGCTGCCGTTCGCCGGGCACTGGCCGTACCGCGTCCCGCAACCGGTCGCGAGCGACGCCGGCCAGCGCAGCTTCGAGCACCTCTTCGGCGTCCCGCTCTACACGTCGGCGCACCGGGACGAGTTCCTCCGGACGCTGGCCGCGACGCCGTTCGACCCGGCGGACCGGCGGTCCTTCTTCGTCCTCGCCCGGGAGCTGGACCGGCGCGCGACCGAGGCGTTCAGCCCGTGGCGCGCCCAGGAGTTCTTCGGCCGGCTCGTGGGAAACGAAACCCGGCTGAGCCCGACGATGGCCGTCAACAAGGTGCTGTGTTCGCCGCTCGACACCTACGCGCACGACCCGCGGCTGAAGTACGTGCCGCGGGACGTGCGGGACGCCTGGGTCGAGCAGGCGCGGATCCGCACGCCGGTCACCCCCGAGGAGATCGCGCAGCAGGCTGCCTACTTCGACGCGCAGGTGGAGCTGGTCGGCGCGGCGCACCGGGCCGGCGTCCCCCTCCTCGCCGGCACGGACTGCCTGAACCCGTACGTCTTCCCCGGCTTCAGCCTGCACGACGAGCTGGCGCACCTGGTCGACGCCGGACTGTCCCCGCGGCGGGCGCTGCAGGTGGCGACCCGCGACGCGGCGGCGTTCCTCGGCCGGTCCGCGACGGCGGGCACGATCGCCCCCGGCAAGGTGGCCGACCTGGTGCTCCTCGACGCGAACCCCCTGGCCGACATCCGCGCGATCCGGCGGATCGACACGGTCGTCGCGGCCGGGCGGGTGTACGACCGCGCGGCGCTGGACCGCCTGCTGGCCGACGTCGAAGCGTCGACGAGCGCGGGGGCGAACGCCAGGTCAGTGGGCTTGCCGGTGCACAGCTGCTGCTGAGCGCCCGGTAATCTCGGCCGGTCGAAGACCTGGGTTCGAGGGGGCGCGTTGACTGGGCGGAAGCTGGCGTGGTCGCTCGCGGTACTCGAAATCGCCGCCGTCGTGGTGGTCCTGGTCCTCAAGCGGTTCGACGGCCTGGACCTCGAGGTCTACCTCGGCGGGGCCAAGGCGCTGGCCGAGCAGGGCTCGCCGTACGACGCCTGGGTGCCGACCACGCACCAGATCCTGCTGCCGTTCACCTACACGCCGTTCGCCGCGGCCGCGTTCTGGCCCGGCACGCTGCTGCCCTTCGCCGTCACGATGAAGCTGGTCAGCATCGCGTCGATCGTCGCGACCGGCGTCGTCGCCTACCTCTACGTCGCGACGCTCAACGGCTCGCTCACCGACGCCTCGAAGGTCAACGGCCGCGCGGTCGCCGCCCTGGTCGCGATCGGCGCGCAGCTCGCCGGGGCCCTGCTGGAGCCGGTGCGCTCGACGCTCGGCTTCGGCCAGATCAACGCGCTGCTCATGGTCCTGGCCGTCCTCGACGTCCTGCTCCCCGGTGACCGCAAGCGGACGAAGGGCCTGCTCATCGGCGTGGCGGCGGCGATCAAGCTGACGCCGGCCGTCTTCGTCGTCTACTTCCTCTTCCGCCGCGACTTCCGCTCGGCCGCGCGCGTGGTCGCCGGGTTCGTCGCGGCCGGGGCGCTGCTGTGGCTGATCCGGCCGTCGGCGTCCGTCACGTACTGGACGAAGCTGGTCTTCGACGCGGGCCGCATCGGCGGCGTCGACTACGTGGGCAACCAGTCGCTGCACGGCTTGACCGTGCGTGCCGGCTGGCCGGAGTTCGCTTGGGTGCTGGCCGCGCTGGTGGTGATGGCCCTGGTCGCGGTGATCATCGCGCGCGCCGAACCGGTGCTCGGGCTCACCGCGTGCGCGCTCGGCGGGCTGCTGGTCTCGCCGATCTCGTGGACCCACCACTGGACGTGGTGCGTGCCGATCCTGGTGCTCGCCGGGTGGTACGCGTGGCGCTTCGACCGGGCGATCCGGTGGGTGGCGGCCGCGGTCGTCGCGGCGGGACTGGCGTTGTTCATCGTCGGGCCGATGTGGTTCGCGCCGCGCCCGGCGCCCTCGGTGGGCTGGTGGCTCGCGACGGAGTCCTACGAGCTGTTCGGCCTGGTCCTGCTGGTCCTCGCCGCGTTCGCCGCACCCCGTCTGAAAGCCGTGAATGGCACATCGAGGGACGCTGAGTCCGTCAATGTGCCATTCACGGACAAAGTCAGCTGAGCCGCTCGACGACGTACTCGATGCTCTGCGTGAGCTTCGTGATGTCGTCCGGGTCGATGGCCGGGAACAGGCCGACGCGCAGCTGGTTGCGGCCCAGCTTGCGGTACGGCTCGGTGTCGACGATCCCGTTGGCGCGCAGCACCTTCGCCACCGCGGCGGCGTCGACGTCGTCGGTGAAGTCCACGGTGCCGACGACCTGCGAGCGCAGGTCCGGGTCCTTCACGAACGGCGTGGTGTAGCTCGTCTTCTCGGCCCACTCGTACAGCCGCGACGACGAGTCCTTCGTGCGCGCGGTCGTCCAGGCGAGACCGCCCTGGCCGTTCATCCACTCGATCTGCTCGGCGAGCAGGAACAGCGTGGCCACGGCCGGGGTGTTGTACGTCTGGTCCTTGCGGGAGTTGTCCAGCGCGGTGGTCAGCGACAGGAACTCGGGGATCCAGCGGTCGCCGCCGCCGATCTCGCCGATCCGCTCGACCGCGGCGGGCGAGGCGAGCGCGATCCAGAGCCCGCCGTCCGCGGCGAAGGACTTCTGCGGCGCGAAGTAGTAGACGTCGAAGTCCTCGGCCTTGACCGGGAGCCCGCCGGCGCCCGAGGTGGCGTCGATCGCGACGAGCGCGTCGCCACTGCCTTCGGGACGGCGGACCGGCACGGCCACACCGGTGGACGTCTCGTTGTGCGCCCAGCCGACGAGGTCGGCGCCGGCTTCGTAGACGATCTCGGGCGCGCTGCCCGGCTCGGCCTTGGTGACGATCGGGTCGGCCAGGAACGGCGCGCCCTTGGTCACGGTGGCGAACTTCGAGGAGAACTCGCCGTAGGTGAAGTGCTGGGCGCGCTCGCGGACCAGGCCGAAGGCGGCCGCGTCCCAGAACGCCGTGGTGCCGCCGTTGCCGAGGACGACTTCGTAGCCCTCGGGCAGGGAGAACAGCTCGGCCAGGCCCGCCCGCACGCGCCCGACGAGGGACTTGACCGGCTTCTGCCGGTGCGACGTGCCGAGGTAGGTGGAGCCGGACTCCGCCAGGGCGCTCAGCTGCTCGGCGCGGACCTTCGACGGTCCGCAGCCGAAGCGGCCGTCGGCCGGCTTGAGGTCTGCGGGGATGGTCAACTCAGCGTCGGTCATGTGGCCAGTCTCTCAGGTCGGGATGCGGCTGGTGAAGGTGGTTCTTTGGTGTCCAATATGTGAAACAAGAGGTGTTCCGGGCACCGGGACGCCCGCCGTCGACTGTAGGGGGCTAGCCCGTCCGGCGGCTTCTCGCGGCGGGCCGTGGGGGTAAAACCGCTGTCCGCGACCCGGGGACGCTCGGTAGCTTCACGGCCGTGAACGGGGAGGGAGCGCCGCGGTGGTGGCTGTTGTGGAGCTTGGGCGGGATCACCGTCGTGCACCTGGTGGCGAACGGCGGCTGGACGCCGGAGACCACCATCGGGCTGCCGATCGGGCTGGCCGTGACCCTCGTGCTGGTGTTCGTCCGGCGGCTGCCGTGGTGGCTCACCGGTGAGCTGCCCGCCCGGCGCCGGGGCCTGATCCTGGCCGGTCTCGGAGGCTTGGCGCTGCTGGACGCGGTGATCGTGGCCGCGCTGTTCGCCCACCCGCCCCACGGCGCCGACGTGGTCAACGCCGGGGTGGTCGTCGCGATCTTCGGGGGCGGGACGGCGTTCGCCGCTTCCCGGCTGGTGCCGAGGCGGCCGTCGACCCGGCGCGCGAGCCTGCGGCGGCGCCTGTGGGCGGCGACCGCCGCGGTGTGGTCGGCCGGCGCCGGGCTGCTCGCCCTCGAGGCCGGTGCCATCGTCCTGACCGGCGGCTGGCTGCCGTGGTTCATCCCGATCGCCGGCGGGGTGGCCGTGGTGGCGCTTGCGGTGTGGCGGTCCGACCTCGCGGGCCCGGCCCGCTGCCTCGCGACCGACCGGTGGACGCCGGTCGCGGCCGCGTCGTTCGACGTGCGCCCGGGCGAGCCGGTGGACGGCTGGGCGGTGTTGCCGGACGACGTCCGGATCCGGTTCCACCTGCCCGTGACGCCGCCGGACATCGCGGCCGAGCTGGCCGGCCGGCGCCGGCTGTGGCTGGCCGGCTGGCCGTCGGAACACCTGGTCGCCGGTTTGCCGGACGGGGACAGCTACGCCGTCGGGACCATCGGGCACGCGGGCCGTGGGGGTAAAAACACGGTTCCCGCCGGTTCCGGGCGCCGGTAGGTTCCTGCACTGGCTTGCGGGCCCCGCTCACCACCCTGGGGGTGTGAGCGGGGCCCGGCGGGTCGGCGCGGATGCCGGCCGCGACGTCATGAACGAGTCGTTCACCGCGTCCGGCGCCCTGAAAGAGTCGTTCATGACGTCCGGGCGAGTCAGTGCCAGCCGTCGACACCGCCCGGCACCGGCGCCGCCGGGTCGTACGGCGTGCGCGTGAAGATGAACGTCGCCAGGTCCAGGTGCGTTGCCACCCCCTCCGCGTCCCGGCCCACCTCCAGCGTCTCGCCCGCGTAGTACCCGTCGAGCCCGACGTACGTGTCACGCCCCGTCGCGCGGAACCGCGAACTGCGTCCCGCTCCCTCGGCCGGGGCCAGCAACAGCAGCCCGTCGCCCTGGATGCGCAGGTGGTACGGCGTCGGCCCCCAGTGCCAGAGGCCGGTCAGCGCCAGCAGCGCCGGGTCGACCGCCGCCGGCTGCCACTCGGCCGGCAGTCGCGGCTCCAGGTCGTCGGTCATCGTGATCAGGTCCAGGCAGAGCTGGGTGATGCCGACGCCGGACGTCGAGTTCGTGAGCACCAGCGCGCCCGTCTGCGCGACCGGGTCCACCAGCGTCACGGCCAGGAAGCCCGGCATCGAGCCGGTGTGGCCGGCCAGCCGGCGGCCCTGGTAGCGCACCAGCATCAGGCCGAGGCCGAATCCCGTCGTCCAGACGTCGGTGTCGTCGACGGTGACCATCGTCCGCATCTGCTCGAGGGTCTCGGTGGACAGCACGCCGCCGCCGTAGCCGCCGAGGAACGCCGTCCAGCGGCCGAGGTCCTTCGCCGTCGACCACAGCTGGCCGGCGGGCGCCATCGCGCCGGCGTCCGGGCTGGGCTCCGGCAGGAGGACGTCGGCGAAGGGGTGCACGGCGAAGCCGTCCGCGTGCGCGCCGGTCGGGTGCGGCGTCGTGCGGGTCATCCCGAGCGGGCCGAGGACCTCCTCGTCGAGCACGGAAAGCCAGCCCTTGCCGCGGTGGCGCGAGATCAGCTCGCCGAGCACGCCGTAGCCGACGTTCGAGTAGTGGAACCGCGCGCCCGGCCGGTGCTTGGTCGCACCCTCGGCCAGGCTCCCGACGAGCGCGTCCCAGTCGCCGCCGGGCGTGCGCTCCCACCACAGACCGGGCGATTCGGACGTCAGGCCGGAGGTGTGCGACAGCAGCTGCGCGACGGTCGCGGCGCCGAACGGCGTGCCCGGGACGTGCTTCTCGAGCGGGTCGTTGAGGTCGAGCAGGCCTTCGTCGCGCAGCCGCATGACGGCGGTCGCGACGAGGGTCTTGGTGATCGAGCCCAGCCGGTACTGGGTGTCGGTGCCGGGCGGCCGGTCGCCGACGCGGCCCCGGGCCCCGGACCAGACGATCTCCCCGTCCCGCACCACGGCGGCGACCAGCGAGGGAGCCCGGCAGGCGGCCTGCTCGTGGGCGATCCGGCGGAGCAGGGCGTGTTCGGTCGACTCAAGCATGAAGGCATTCTGCCGCGCCGAGCTCAGCCGAGCAGGTTCCGGGCCATCGCCGTCGTCACCGCGGCCGTCCGGTCGGACACCCCCAGCTTGCCGAACACGCGCAGCAGGTGCGTCTTCACCGTCGCCTCGCTGATGTGCAGGGCGCGGCCGATGTCCGCGTTCGTCCCGCCCTTCGCGACCAGCCGCAGCACCTCGACCTCGCGCGCCGACAGCGACTGCGGCTCCGGGTTGCGCACCCGGTTGACCAGCTTCCCGGCCACCGACGGCGCCAGCACCGTCTCCCCGCGCGACGCCGCCCGGATCGCGTTCGCCAGCTCCGTGCGCGACGCGTCCTTCAGCAGGTAGCCCGACGCGCCCGCTTCGACCGCGCGCAGGATGTCGGCGTCCGTTTCGTACGTCGTCAGGACGACGATCCGGCGGCCGGGCTGGTCACGCAGGATGCGTTTCGTCGCGCCGACGCCGTCCAGGCCCGGCATCCGCAGGTCCATCAGCACGACGTCCGGCTGCTCGACGCGGTCGAGCGCGACGGCTTCGTCGCCCGAGCCCGCCTCGCCGACCACCGTCAGGTCGGGTTCGGCTTCGAGCATGCCCCGCAGGCCTTCGCGGACGACCGGGTGGTCGTCGACGAGCATGATCCGGATCAAGCCGGCACCTCCAGGGTGAGTTCGGTGCCGCTCGGGCCACTCCGGACGCTCAGTGTGCCACCCACCTGCTCGGCCCGGGACCGCATGCCGCGCAGGCCGAAGCCGGTCACGCCGTCGGGCTCGAAGCCGGCGCCGTCGTCCCGGACGGACAGCCGGACCGAATCGTCCACAACGGACAACCGCACCGAGACCGACGACGCGGCCGCGTGCCGCCGGACGTTGTTCAGGGCTTCCTGCGCGCCCCGCAGCAGGACCACTTCGCCCGCCATGCCGATCGCCGGGATGGCATCGTCCACTTCGTACCGGACGGCCACGCTCGTCTCGTCCGCGAGCCGGTCGGCCTGCCGGCGGACGGCGTCCACAAGGGACCCGGAAGCCAGGTCGGCGGGGGCCAGCGCGGCGACCATCGCCCGGGCCTCGGTGAGGTTGTCCCGCGCCGTGCGGGCGGCCAGCTCCGCGTGCCGCCGGGCCGCCGCCGGATCGGTGTCCACTTCGGACTCGATCGCCTGGGCGAGTGTGACGATGCTGGTGAAGCCCTGCGCGAGCGTGTCGTGGATTTCGCGTGCGAGCCGCTCGCGTTCGGCCGCCGTGCCCGCCTCGCGGGAGAGCCGGGCGACCTCCGCCTGGCTCTCCTCGAGCTTCGCGATCAGGTCCGCCCGCGCCCGGCTCTCCTCGATGACGTGCAGGATGAACTTGCCGGACAGGATCCCGAACACGACGAGGATCGCGGTCATCGGCAGCAGGATGTGCAGGGCCGGCCCCTGCAGTCCGTCCGCGGCGATCGCCGACACCGGGCTCAGCACGATCACCGCCGACGTGAGCACCGCGGCCGGGCGGAACTCGAGCGTCGAGAACAGCAGCGGGCACACCATGAACAGGATGAAGCTGGACGTCGTGTTCGCGAACATCGCGACCGCGACCAGCGCGACGACGACCACCGCCAGCAGCCACCGCTGCTTCAGGTGCCCGTCGTCGCGCACCACCCGCCGTCCCCACAGCAGGTAGGTCAGCGCGAGCGCGGTGAGCGCCCCGACCGCGACGACGGTGCGCACCGGATCGGCTTCGTCCAGTACCACCAGCGTCGTCGTGGCCAGGTACGCGACCGCGAAGAGGATCTCCCAGAGCCAGTTGAACCGGTCCCAGGCGTCCTTCACTTCGCGTCGGTCCACCGGAACGTCAGCCGCGCCAGCACCGCGCCCACCACGCACCAGATCCCCAGCACCAGTGCCACCCGCGGGAGTTCCCATGACCCAGCCATCTCCATTCCGACCGCGCCGTCCGGCAGGAACACCGACCGGAACCCCTGGCAGATCCACTTCAGCGGGAAGAACGACGCGATGTCAACCATGATCTTCGGCAGGTTGGTGATCGGCGTGACGAACACGCCGGAGATGAACTGCAGCACCAGGTACAGCATCTGCACGACGGCGACCGCGCCGGTGGTGGACTTGGCGAGCGAGCTGAGCGCGATCCCGAGCAGCGTGCACGAGACGATCCCCAGCGCGAACACCCAGAGCAGCGTCAGCCACTTGTCGGCCTCGGTGGGCAGCTTCAGCCCGAACAGCAGCGTCGCGACGGCGACCATCAGCACGGTCTGCGCCAGGCTGGACACCGCGACCAGCACCATCTTGCCGATGAAGTAGGACGACGAGGGCATCGGCGTCCCGCGAAGGCGTTTGAGCGCCCCGGTTTCCCGGTCGGCCGAGACGCCGGTCGCGATGCTGTTGAACGACGTCGAGACGATGCCGGAACCGATCATCCCGGCGGCGAGGAGCTGCCCGGACGTGACGCCGGCGAGCGCGGTCGGACCGTCCAGGATGGACCCGAGCAGGATCATCAGGACGGCGGGCAGGGAGAAGGTGAAGACCACCTGTTCCTTGTGCCGGAAGAACTGCCGCAGTTCGGTACCGCCGCGGGCGAGCCCCAGCGACAGCGGGCCGGGGAGGGCGCCCCCCGCTTTTCGGGGGTTCCGGGTGGCGGAGCCCCCGGCCTGGGGCGAAGCCCCGGATGTCGCAGCGGTCATGCCTTGTCTCCGATCAGGTCCAGGTAGATGTCCTCCAGGCTCGGCCTGGTCACCGTCAGCCCCGCGAGCTCCCTACCCCCAGTAGAGAGCTCGTTCACGAGCTTGGTCGGGTACGCGGTGCGCTCGACGTGCGCGCCGCGTTCGTCGGTCCACCGCACGGTCGCCTCGGCCGCGGCCCGGCCGCCCAGGTTCTGCGGCGTGTCCTGCGCGACGATCTCGCCGCGCGCGATCACCGCGACGCGGTCGGCGAGCGCCTCGGCCTCGTCGAGGTAGTGGGTCGTCAGCAGGATGGTGGTGCCCTCGGCGGCGAGGTCGCTGATCAGCGTCCAGAAGTGCCGGCGGGCCTCGGGGTCGAAGCCGGTGGTCGGCTCGTCGAGGAAGAGCAGCTCGGGCCGCCCGATGATGCCGAGCGCGACGTCGACGCGGCGCCGTTGCCCGCCCGAGAGCGACTTGATCCGCGCCTTGGCCTTCTCGGTGAGCCCGACCTTCTCGATGACCTCGTCGGGGTCACGCGGGTCGGGGTAGTACTTGGCGAAGTGCCGGACGGTCTCGGCGACGCTCAGCTCGGCGGCGTCGTTGGCGGTCTGCAGGACGATGCCGATCTTCGACCGCCACGCGCGGCCGGCCTTGCCGGGGTCCTCGCCGAGCACGGTGACCTCGCCGGCCGTCCGCTGCCGGTGGCCTTCGAGGATCTCGACGGTCGTGGTCTTCCCGGCGCCGTTCGGGCCGAGCAGGGAGAAGACCTCGCCCGGGGCGATGTCGAGTTCGAGCCCGGCCACCGCCAGGTGACCGGGGTACTGCTTGCGCAGGCCGCGCACGCTCACTGCTGTGGTCATGGCTCACAGCCTGCTCGCGCGGCGGCTCGATCGGGAGCAACGCTCAGCTGAATCCCGGTGTCCACCGTTCGGTGGACAGAGTCGTCAGCCGCGGCCGCTTGGTTCCACGGGAAACCTCGAAAACGCTGTCATACAAGGGAAAATCTGAACTTCCGATCACGCGTAACCGCCGTGAGGGTGAACGCGGCTATTGACAACTTGTCTAACATGACAGAATGTCTCACAAGTGGGTGACCGCCAGCGACGGTGTCCGCCTCTCCGTCACCATCGACGGCCGGGAAGACGGGCCCACGGTCGTGCTCGTGCACGGCTACCCCGACAACAGCTCGATGTGGGGCGGGGTGGCCGCGTCGCTGACGGCGGACCACCGCGTCGTCACCTACGACGTCCGCGGGGCCGGACAGTCGGACAAGCCGCCGGGACGCGCGTCCTACCGGCTGGACCAGCTGGCCGACGACCTGCGCGCGGTCGTCGAGGCGGTGCAGCCGGCCGGGAAGGTGCACCTGGTCGCCCACGACTGGGGCTCGATCCAGACCTGGCACGCCGTCACCGGTGACGGGCTGCGTGGCCGGGTCGCGTCCTACACGTCGATCTCCGGGCCGAGCCTCGACCACGCCGGCGCCTGGTTCCGCGCCCAGCTCACCCGGCCGACGCCGAAACGGCTGAAGAACGCCCTGAGCCAGTTCCTGCACTCGTGGTACATCCTCGCGTTCCAGGTGCCGCTGATCCCGGACCTGTTGTGGCGCACCGGTTTGCTGGGCAAGCAGATCCAGCGCATGGAGCCCGACGCGGCACCGCCGGACAAGTCCGACGGCCGGCACGGCCTCGAGCTGTACCGCGCCAACATGTTCACCCGGCTCTCGCGGCCCGCCCCGCGCGCCGCCGACATCCCGGTGCAGGTGCTCGCGCCGACCGGCGACGCCTACGTCACCACGCCGCTGCAGACCGAGGTCGCACGCTGGGTGCCCGACCTGCGGATCCGCCGGGTCGTCGGGACGCACTGGATCACCCGCGCCAAGCCGGACGTGGTCGCGCGGGCCGCCGCCGAGCTGATCGAGTACGCCGAAACCGGCATCGAGAGCCGGGCGCTGCGCCAGGCGCGGGTGGGTGCCGGGCGGTTCGCGCACAAGCTGGTCGTCGTGACCGGCGCCGGCAGCGGCATCGGCCGGGCCACCGCGCTCGCCTTCGCGGCGGAAGGCGCCGACGTCGTCATCACCGACATCGATCCTGCGGCCGCTGCGGAAACCGTGAAGCTGCTGGAAGACCACGGCGTCGCCGAGTACACAGTGGACTCGTCGGACGGCGAGGCCGTGCACCGTTTCGCGCGCGATGTGCGCGAGAACCACGGCGTCCCGGACATCGTCGTCAACAACGCGGGCATCGGGATGTCCGGCCCGTTCCTCGACACGTCCGTCGAAGACTGGGAACGCGTCATCGACGTCAACCTCTGGGGTGTCATCCACGGCTGCCGCGCGTTCGCGCCGATGCTCGCCGAACGCGCCGAGGGCGGCCAGATCGTCAACCTCGCCTCGGCGGCCGCCTACCTGCCGTCGAAGATCCTGACCGCGTACGCGACGACGAAGTCCGCGGTGCTGACGTTGAGCGTCTGCCTGCGGGCGGAGCTGGCCGCGCACCACATCGGCGTCACGGCGGTGTGCCCGGGCATCGTCAAGACGAACATCACCAACACGACGACGTTCGTCGGGGTGTCCGAAGAGGAGCAACGCCGGCGTCAGAAGGAAAGCTCGAAGCTGTACGCCCGGCGCGGATTCGGCCCCGAGGGTGTCGCGAAGGACATCCTTCGGGCTGTGGAGAAGGACACCGCGATCGCACCGTCCACACCGGAGGCGAAGGTCGCATTGGTCCTTTCGCGACTGACGCCGGGGCTGCTGCGGGCGGCGGCGAAGCTGGACCTGACGCCGTGAGCCGGCCGCGGCGGATGTCGCCGCAGGCCCGCCGCGACGACCTGATCCGCGCCGCGCTCGACCTGTTCGGCTCGCGGGCGCCGGAGCTGGTCACGGTGGACGACATAGTCGGGCGCGCCGAGGTGTCGCGGCCGCTGTTCTACCGGTACTTCTCCAGCCTGCGCGAGCTGCAGGTGGAGGCGCTGCGGACGGTCACCGTCGGGCTCATCGACGGCCTGGCCGGACTCGAGGAAGGACCACCCGAGGCGCGTCTACGCGCGGCTGTCCGGGGCCTGATCGACGTCGCCGACCACTACCGCGCGGGCTACATCGCGTTGCTGCGCAGCGGTTCGGTGATCGCGACGTCCGAAACGGACGCGGCGATCGACGAGGTCCGCAACCGAGCGGTGGCCCTGATCCTGGACGCCCTCGCCGTCGAAGATCCCTCGCCGCTGTTGTCGCTCACCTTGCGCTGCTGGACGGCGGTAGTCGAGGGCGCTCTTCTGTCCTGGCTCCAAGAACGCACGGTCCCGCGCGAGCACCTGGACACGTGGCTGGTCGACCAGCTCACCGCGATGCTCGACGCCACCGCCGCCCACGAGGTCGCCCCAAAGCCGTGAATGGCACATTGAGGGACTTAGCGTCCCTCAATGTGCCATTCACGGACTTCGGTCAGTGCTTGGTGACCAGTTCCCAGCCCTCGACGTCTTCCGGGGTGCGGGGCGCCGGGCCGACGTACTTGGCCGACGGCCGCACCAGACGTCCGGTGCGCTTCTGCTCCAGGATGTGCGCGGCCCAGCCGGCGGTGCGCGCCGAGCTGAACATCGCGGGCATCATGTGCGGCGGGACCTGGGCGAAGTCCAGGATGACCGCGGCCCAGAACTCGACGTTCGTCTCGATCGGGTGGTCCGGACGCCGCTCGCGCAGCTCCTTCAGCGCCGCCTGCTCCAGCGCCGCGGCCGCCTCGTAGCGGGCCGCGCCCAGCTCCTGGCACGTCCGGCGCAGCACGCGCGCCCGCGGGTCCTCGGCCCGGTAGACGCGGTGCCCGAAGCCCATCAGGCGCTCCTTGCGATCGAGGATGCCCTTGACCAGGCCCGCCGGGTCGCCGGTGCGCTCCACCTCTTCGATCATCGGCAGCACCCGCGCCGGCGCGCCGCCGTGCAGCGGGCCCGACATCGCGCCGATGGCGCCGGACATGGCCGCCGCGACGTCCGCGCCGGTCGAGGCGATGACGCGGGCGGTGAAGGTCGACGCGTTGAGGCCGTGCTCGGCGGCCGACACCCAGTAGGCGTCGAGCGCCTTGACGTGCGCCGGGTCGGGCTCGCCGCGCCAGCGGATCAGGAACCGCTCGGTGATCGAGTGAGCCTCGTCGACGCGGGTCTGCGGGACGGCGGGCTGGCCGATGCCGCGCGCCGACTGGGCGACGTAGGACAGGGCCATCACCGAGGCGCGGGCCAGCTGCTCGCGGGCCTCTTCGTCGGTGATGTCGAGCAGCGGGCGGTAGCCCCAGATCGGCGCGAGCATGGCCAGCGCGGCCTGGACGTCCACCCGGACGTCGCCGGTGTGCACCGGCAGCGGGAACGGCTCGGCGGGCGGGAGGCCGTGGCCGAAGCGGCCGTCGACGAGGAGGCCCCATACGTCACCGAAGGTCACCTTGCCGGCGAGGTCCTCGATGTCGACGCCGCGGTAGCGCAGCGCACCGCCGTCCCGGTCGGGTTCGGCGATCTCGGTGTGGAAGGCGACGACGCCCTCCAGGCCCGGTCGGAAGCCGTCGTCGGGTTGGCCGGACGGCTGTGGCTTGCTGATCGTGGAGGTAGTCACTGTTTCGCGGAACCTTTCGGTGCGCTTTTTTCCCCGTCTTGGTGGTGGTGCTCGCGCGGACGGAATAGCGCACGGAAAGCGCGCACCATCGCACGGATGGATAGACCTTGCTCCCTCGATCGCCGGGGGGCAATCGAAAGATGCGGTGGTTTCGGTCACGATTACGAGAACGATTCAGTCACCGAGGCCGTCCAGCAGGAGAATTTTCACCACACTGTGTGACGAAGCCCAGGTTAAAGGTATGTTTCCGAACCAGGCGAGGGCGTGGTCCGGGTGATAGACCTGTGCGATGCACCTCAGCCCGCAGGAGCGCGACAAGCTGCTCGTCCACGTGGCGGCCGACGTCGCGCGGAAGCGGCTGGACCGCGGTGTCCGGCTGAACTACCCGGAAGCGGTCGCGCTGATCACCGACCACGTCCTCGAAGGGGCCCGCGACGGGCGCACGGTCAGCGAACTCGTGGCCAGTGGCCGGACCGTGCTCTCCCGGGCGCAGGTGTTGGACGGCGTGCCCGAAATGGTGGACTCCGTGCAGGTGGAGGCCACTTTCCCGGACGGCACGAAGCTCGTCACCGTGCACGACCCGATCGTCTGAGGAGGGCCGGATGCACCCTGGCGAGATCATCCCCGGCGACGAGCCGGCCGAGCTGAACCCGGGCCGCCCGCGCGTCCGGCTGCTCGTGCGCAACCTCGGCGACCGGCCGGTGCAGGTCGGCTCGCACTACCACTTCGCCGCGGTGAACCCCGGCCTCGAATTCGACCGCGACCTGGCCCGCGGTCACCGGCTGGACGTCCCGGCGGGGACGTCGGTGCGGTTCGAACCCGGCGTCGAACGGGAAGTCGATCTCGTCCCGCTCGCCGGGGCCCGCCGCGTTCCGGGCTTGCGGACCGAATTTTCCGGAGAGTTCTGAAATGCCGCAGATCGACCGCGAGCGCTACGCCGAGCTGTTCGGCCCGACCACCGGCGACCGGATCCGGCTCGCCGACACCGACCTGCTGATCGAGGTCACCGAAGACCGCTCGATGGGGCCCGGCGGCTCCGGCGACGAGGTGCTCTTCGGCGGCGGCAAGGTCATCCGCGAGTCGATGGGCCAGGGCACGGCGACCCGCGCCGAGGGCGCGCCGGACCTGGTCATCACCGGCGCGGTGATCCTCGACCACTGGGGTGTCGTCAAGGCCGACGTCGGCGTCCGCGACGGGCGGATCGTCGGCATCGGCAAGGCGGGCAACCCGGACACGATGGACGGCGTCGACCCGGCCCTGGTCATCGGGCCGTCGACGGAAGTCCTGTCCGGCAACGGCAAGATCCTCACCGCGGGCGGCATCGACTGCCACGTCCACTTCATCTGCCCGCAGCTCGTCGACACGGCGCTGGCCGCGGGACTGACCACTTTGGTCGGGGGCGGGACCGGCCCCAACGAAGGCACCAAGGCCACGACCGTCACGCCCGGCGCGTGGAACCTCGGCCGGATGCTGTCCGCGATGGACGGTTACCCGGTCAACGTCCTGTTGCTGGGCAAGGGGAACACGGTCCGGCACGAGGCCCTGCGCGAGCAGCTCGCGGCCGGCGCGGGCGGGTTCAAGCTGCACGAGGACTGGGGCACGACGCCGGCGGCGATCGACGCGTGTCTTACGGTTGCCGACGAAGCCGGTGTCCAGGTCGCGATCCACACCGACACGCTGAACGAGGCCGGCTTCCTGGAGTCCACTGTGGATGCCATTGGCGGGCGTTCGATCAACGCGTACCACACCGAGGGCGCCGGCGGCGGGCACGCGCCGGACATCATCGAGGTCGTCTCGCTGCCGAACGTGCTGCCGTCGTCGACCAACCCGACCCGGCCGCACACGGCCAACACGCTCGACGAGCACCTCGACATGCTGGTCGTCTGCCACCACCTCAACCCGTCGGTGCCGGAGGACCTCGCGTTCGCCGAGAGCCGGATCCGGCCGTCGACGATCGCCGCGGAAGACGTGCTGCACGACCTGGGCGCGATTTCGATGATGAGCTCGGATTCGCAGGCGATGGGCCGGATCGGCGAGGTGATCATCCGGACGTGGCAGACCGCGCACGTGATGAAGCGCCGCCGCGGCGCGCTGCCCGGCGACGGCGCGGCCGACAACCTGCGCGCGCGGCGGTACGTCGCCAAGTACACGATCAACCCGGCCATCGCGCACGGCATGGAGACCGAGATCGGCTCGGTCGAGGTCGGCAAGCTCGCGGACCTGGTGCTGTGGGAGCCGAAGTTCTTCGGCGTCCGGCCACACGTGGTGCTGAAGGGCGGGTTCCCGGCGTGGGCGGCGATGGGTGACGCGAACGCGTCCATCCCGACGCCGCAGCCGGTGCTGGCGCGACCGATGTTCGGGGCGTCGATCGGCGCGGCGCTGAGCCTGCACTTCGTCGCGCCGTCCGCTTTGGACAGTTCGTTGCGTGAGACGTTCGGTATCACGCGTCCACTGGTCGCCGTGTCCAACATGCGTGCGCGGACGAAGGCCGACATGGTGCTCAACGATGCGACGCCGGACGTCCGCGTCGAGCCGGACAGCTTCGCGGTGCACGTCGACGGCGAGCTGATCGAGCCGCAGCCGGTGACGGAACTGCCGATGGCCCAACGGTACTTCCTGTTCTGATGGACCTCTCGGCGCTGATCCTCGCGGACTCCCGCTTTCCCGGCGGCGGGCACGTCCACAGTGGCGGGATGGAGGAAGTCGTCGCGCGGCGGCTGGTGACTTCGGTGCGCGATCTGCCGGGGTTCCTTTCCGGACGGTTGCGGACGGCGGGATTCCTGGCGGCCGTTTTCGCCGCTGCCTCGGCTCATACGGCTGTCGCTGGCGGTAGCTGGTCGCTTTTGGACGGTGAGCTGGATGCGCGCACGCCGTCGCTCGCGCAGCGCGAGGCGTCCCGGGCTCAGGGGCGCGGCGCCGCCCGGGCCGGCCGGATCTCGTGGCCGTCGCCGGTGCTCGACGCGTTGCTCGCCGAGACTCCGCGGCCGCACCATCCGGTGATATTGGGGGCTTTGGTCGGCGTCGCGGGCGGCTCGCCGTACGACGCCGCTATGGCGGTCGCGTACCTGTCGGTGAGCGGGCCGGCGAGCGCGGTGGTGCGGCTGCTCGGGCTGGATCCCTTTGCCGTCAACGCCGTTGTCGCGCGCCTCGACCTCCGCTCGGTGGCGGAGGAGGCGGCCGCGGTGGCGGGAGACGATCCGGCGTCGCTGCCGTCGCCGGGGTCGCCTGCGTTGGATTTGTTCGCCGAGGCGCACGCCCGGCACCACCAGGAAGAGGTGCGTCTCTTTGCCAGCTGAGCACGGTCACGGACATTTTCACGAGGTCAACTTCGACCCGACGGCGTCGGAGCCGGACCACTACGACGCGGCGCCGACGGCCGGCCGCGCGTACCGGATCGGCATCGGCGGCCCGGTGGGTTCGGGCAAGACGGCGCTGACCGCCGCCCTCTGCCGCGCGTTGGGTGACGAGGTGAACCTCGCGGTCGTCACGAACGACATCTACACGACCGAGGACGCGGACTTCCTGCGTCGCGCGGGGGTTCTGGACCCGGCGCGGATCGAAGCGGTCCAAACGGGAGCGTGTCCGCACACGGCGATCCGCGACGACATCACGGCGAACCTGGACGCCGTCGAGCGCCTGGAGGAGAAGTTCCCGGGCCTGGACCTGGTCATCATCGAAAGCGGCGGCGACAACCTGACGGCGGTGTTCAGCCGCGGCCTGGCCGACAGCCAGATCTTCGTGGTGGACGTGGCGGGCGGCGACAAGGTGCCGCGCAAGGGCGGCCCCGGCGTCACGACGGCGGACCTGCTGGTGATCAACAAGATCGACATCGCGCACCTGGTGAACGCGGACATGACGGTGATGACGTCGGACGCGCACCGGATGCGGGGGTCGCTACCGGTGATCACCCAGTCCCTTGTGGACACGCCGGACGCCCCCGACGTCGCGGCCTGGGTCCGTTCCCTGCTGTGAAGGCCCACGCTCGGCTGACGGCGTGCTTCGACGGCACGCGCACGGTTCTGCGCGAGCTGCGTTCGATGGCACCGTTGACGTTGTTCCCCCGCCGGGGTCGGGGTCCGACGGCGGTGGTCCACTTGGTCAACTCGGCGACGTCCCCCTTGGGTGGAGACGATCTGCTGCTGACGGTGCGGGTGGGGCCAGGGGCTTCGCTCCGGCTGTCCGGCGTGGCAGCGACTTTGGCTTTGCCCGGTCTGCACGGTGAGTCTTCATTGTCCACAGTAGACGTCGAGGTTGCCGAGGGTGGATCGCTGGAGTACCTCCCGGAGCCGACGGTGATCACGTCCCGGGCTCGTCATGAGGCAGTGTTCCGGGCTTCGCTGGCCGCGGACGCGTACCTGCACACGCGGGAGGTGCTGGTCTTGGGGCGGGCCGGGGAGCATCCCGGCTCGCTGACGAGCACCCAGGACGTGGTACGAGCCGGGATGCCGGTGCTGCGTCAGACGTTGTCGATCGGCTCGGGGCTGGACGGGAGCCTGGCGGTGCTGGCAGGCCGGCGGGTTCTGGCATCGGACCTGGTGGTCGGCGGCCCGGAACTGCCGGCGGCCTCGGGCGAGTGGTGGTCGCGGACGCCGCTGGCGGCGGGCGGGACGCTGACGACCTCACTGGCCCCGGACGCGGTCATGGCCCTGGCGCCGTTGGCAGGGTGATCCCGCGGCCCCCACGCCGCGGGATCGTGCTGAGCAGCCCCCGTTTTCCACGCTACCGGGGGCCACCGACAGTTTTAGAACTTCGTGCCCAGCCAGGTCATCGCCACCGGACCGCCCACCGACACCCCGCCGATGTGCTCCAGCAGCGGGAACTCCTGCCACGTGACGGCAGCTCCCGCCGACCGCCACCGGTCGCGCAACGCCGTCCCCACGCTGAACGGGATCAGCTCGTCCAACGTCGCGTGGTACAGGAACACCGGCATCGAAGGCGCCGTCGTCCCCAGGTAGTTCTCGGCCAGCCGGGCCTGCCAGCGCGGATCGTGGATCGGGTCCGGCACCGTCACGAAGTCCTGCAAGTGCGCGAACGGCGCCGCCGCGCCCAGTTCCACCGTGCACGCCTGGGACACCCGCGCCACCGCTTCGCGGCCGCGGTCGTTCAGGATCGACGTGAACGGAACGTCCGGGTACGCCGCCGCGAAACCCGTTGCCGCGCCTAATACCAAGCCGAATGCCGCGCCGCCGTCGTTCGCGGCGAACACCGCGTTCAGGTCCGCCGGGACGCCGCCCGCCGCCACCCCGACCACGTTCACCGACGGCGCGTACGACCGCTGCAGCTCCGCTGCCCACGCCGCCGCCTGACCACCCTGCGAATAGCCGAACACGCCCACCGGGCCGGACGGCGACAACCCCGCGCCCGGCACCGAAGCGGCCGCGCGCGCCGCGTCCAGCACCGCCCGGCCCTCCGACTGGCCCACCGCGTACGTGTGCGTTCCCGGCGTGCCGAGTCCCTCGTAGTCCGTCACGACCACCGCCCAGCCCTGCGACAACGCCTGGGCCAGCAACGCGCTTTCGTTCTCGATGCCGCGCGCCAGCAACGCGGAAGGCGCGCACTGGTCGCCGAGCCCGTGCGTCCCCACCGCGTACGTGATCAGCGGACGCGGACCGCCGCGCAGCCACGGTGCCGGCGGAACCAGTAGCGTTCCGGAGACGGCGTTCGCCGCACCGGTCGCCGATGTCGAGCGGTACAGCAGGTGCCACGCCCGGACCGGCGCCGGGAGCGGGCCGACGAACACGGTCACCGGCCGCGCGGACAACAGGACACCGGAATCCGCGTGCGCGACGGGGGTGAGCACCGCGAAAAACAGGGTGACGGCGACCAGCAACCGACGAAGCATCGTTGCCTCCGGCTCTTTGGTAATCGAGATTTTCACAAAGTAGCCAGCCCGGTAGGATCTGGCAATCCCTCAGAAGGAGGAGACAACCGGTGGCTCGCACGTACGGCGGCGTCGCACCCGAGCAACGTCGCGCCGATCGCCGCGAGCGGCTGCTCACGGCCGGCCTCGAGCTGTTCACCTCGGCCGGTTTCCGGCACACCAAGATCACCGAGGTGTGCGGCCGCGCCGGCGTCTCGACGCGGAACTTCTACGAGGAGTTCACCGGCAAGGAGGACGTGCTGCGCACCCTCCACGACCGGATCAACAGCCTCGCCCTCGACCACGTCACCGCCGCGCTCGACAAGGTCGCCGACGCCGACGCGATGACCCGCATCGCGACGCTGCTGGACGTCTTCATCGACACGGTCACCGTCGACCCGCGGCTGCCGCGCCTCAACTACGTCGAAGCCGTCGGCGTCAGCGCGGACCTCGAGGAGCAGCACCAGGTATGGGTCGACCGCTGGGCGACGTTCATCGAGACGGAGGCGCGGCGCGCGGCCGAACACGGCGTCGCCCCCGACCGCGACTACCGGCTGACGGCGATCGCGCTGGTCGGCGCGGCCACCGGGCTGCTGCGCGAGTGGCAGGCGCACGAGCCGCCGCTGCCGGTGGAGGACGTCGGCGCGGAACTGCGCGCGCTGATGCTGGCCGCCATCATGCGGCCGGAAAAAATCTTGGAACTGCCGGGCAACCCCGGCGGGGGTTCGAACGTGAACCAGTCGAGCCGGGAGGGGGACCCGGGGGGAAGCCGGCTCACGTGAGGGCCCTTTCCCGGCCGCGGACGCCGGGAAAGGGCCCGCACGGACTCTAGGTGGCGCGAACCGCCGGCAAGCCGAGCGACACGGGGCCCACCGTCTGGCACACGTCGTGACAGGTGTTGTCGAGCGTGCAGCACAGCGAGCAGATCGGGCCGCCCTGCTTCGCGCAGTCGGCGACGTCCGGCAGCTCGTACGGGTCGCCGCAGACCGAGCAGGTGTGCGTCGCGCGCGGATCGGCTCCCGTGGTCATGACCGTGTTCTCCCGCGCCAGGTAGTACTTCCCCTTCGTCGCGACGGCCAGCGTCGGCACCAGCACGATCGCGATGACCAGCGCGAGCAACGGGCTGAACGCGGCCAGGAACTCCCCGAACGCCCCGAAGTACGCCACGATCGAGACCGCCGACGCGACCAGCATCGAGCCGAACCCGACCGGGTTGATCTTGTGCAGGTAGGCCCGCTTGAACTCGATGTAGCGCGGCGACAGGCCGAGCGGCTTCGCGATCACCAGGTCCGCGCAGACGGCGCCGATCCACGCGATCGCGACGTTCGAGTAGAAGCCGAGGATCTTGTTCAGGAAGCCGAACGCGCCGAACTCCATCAGCGCGAGCGCGATCCCGCAGTTGACCAGCACGTACCAGACGCGGCCGGGGTGCTTGTGCAGCACGCGGGAGAAGAAGTTCGCGAACGACAGCGAGCCCGAGTACGCGTTCGTCGTGTTGATCTTGATCTGCGAGACGACGACGAACAGCGCGGCGAACGTCAGCGCCACCGGGCCCAGTGCCGGCTTCACCGCTTCCAGGTACGGCGCGATCGGCTCGAGCGCGTGCGTCTTCCCGACGACGCCGAGCGCGAGGAACGCCAGCAGCGCGCCGCCGATCTGCTTCGCGGCGCCGAGGATCACCCACCCGGGGCCGGCGGCGAGCACCGCGGCCCACCACGACCGCTTGTTCTCCGCCGTCTTCTCGGGCATGAACCGCAGGTAGTCCGCCTGTTCGCCGATCTGCCCGATCAGTGACAGGGCGACGCCCATGCCGAGGCCGAACCCGATCGCGGAGAACCCGGAGCCCGCGCCTTCGGTGCCGCCGAAGTGCGCGAACTCGGCGAACTTGCCGGGCTCGCGGACCAGCACGACGACGAACGGCAGCACCAGGCCGGCGATCCACAGCGGCTGCGTCCAGGTCTGCATCTTCGCGACCGCGCCCATGCCGTAGAGCGCGAAGGGCAGCACGATGAGCGTCGCCAGCAGGTAGCCGATCGGCAGCGGGATGCCGAGGGCGAGCTCGAACGCCTGGCCCATGATCGAGCCTTCGAGCGAGAAGAAGATGACGGTGAAGCTCGCGTAGACGAGCGACGTCAGCGTCGACCCGAAGTAGCCGAAGCCGGCTCCGCGGGTCAGCAGGTCCATGTCCACTCCGGACTTCGCGCAGGCGGCGGCGATGGGCACGCCGGTCACGAAGATGACGACGGCCGCGGCGAGGATCGCCAGGACGCCCGAGGTGAAGCCGTAGGAGAGGACGATGCTGGCGCCGATCGCGAAGTCGGCGAGGTAGGCGATGCCGCCCAGCGCCGTCGTCGCGACCACGAACGGTGACCATTTCCGGAATGAATGAGCGGCGAAGCGCAGTGAGTAGTCCTCGCGGTTTTCGTTGGCCGCGAGTGGGGCGTAGCGGCGCTTCGCGGTTTCTTCGGCGTTCGACAGGGTCTCGGTCATGCCTGCCTCCGGGGTGATGGGGAACGGGCCGAAGGTAGGTGTGTCCTGTATCGATCCTGGTCCAGCGGGTAACGCGCGGGTTACGGCCTGTTGTCCAGCGGTTACGCCGAGGTCGTGGCGGGTGTCACCGTTCAGTGGGTTCCGCCGCAGCTCGGAAGGCCCTAACGTGCCTAGAGCCGAAGTCGACTGATGCCCCGACCGGGCGTGGAGGTTTGGCGATGACGCCGAGGATCGAGGACCACGTGGAAGACGCCGTAGTTCGCCTGCCCGGAATGCGGGTCGCGTACGACGGCGCGGCGTTCGACGAGTCCGCCTTGGCGGCCACGTGGACCGATCAGCTGCAGGGCTGGCTGAACCAGGCCGTCGGCGCCGGGATCGCCGAACCGAACGCGATGGTGCTGGCGACGGCGGACGCCGAAGGCAGGCCGTCGTCCCGGACGGTGCTGTGCAAGGGCCTCGACCAGCGAGGCGTGGTGTTCTACACGAACTACACGTCGGAGAAGAGCCACGACCTGACGGCGACGCGGTACGCGTCGGTGACGTTCCCCTGGTACGCGCTGCACCGCCAGGTCCACGTGCGCGGCGAGGTCGAGAAGGTCGGCGTCAAGGAGACGGCGGAGTACTGGGCCCAGCGGCCGCGCGGATCACAGCTGGGGGCGTGGGCATCGCCGCAGTCCCGGGTGGTCGACGGCCGGCGGGCGCTGGACAACGCGCTGAACGGGATCGAGCGCCGGTTCGCGGACGTCGAGCAGATCCCGGCCCCGCCGCACTGGGGCGGCTGGCGGATCCGGCCGGACTTGGTCGAGTTTTGGCAGGGCCGCGAGGACCGGATGCACGACCGGCTGCGCTACGTGCGCAACGACGACGGGTGGAACATCGAGCGCGTCGCTCCTTGAGTTTGGCTTGTGGCCGCGGCCGTGATGTGGGTGACCACGTCACGGCCGCGGCTTCTTTTGGGCCTTCGGCTGGGGGCCTGCGCGGTTGTCCACAGGTGGTCCGTGATGTGGATGGATGGTGGGTTGACCTGCGCTTTCCCGGCTTTCTGTCGGGTGGGGCGGATACGCTGAAAGCGGGGGCTCCCCCAGGGAGGGCGGGCTCTGCTCGGCGGGGCTGCTCGGCCTGGGCGGGCGCTGCTCGGTGGGGCTGCGCGGCCTGGGCGGGCTTTGCTCGGCCGGGACTGCTCGGCCTGGGCGGGCTCTGCTTGGCGGGGCTGCTCGGCCTGGGCGGCTCTGCTCGGCCGGGACTGCTCGGCCGGGGCGCCACAACCGGCCGCTCGGCCGGCGCGGCGGAGGGACCGCTCGGCGGTGGCCGCGGGCCCGGGAGCCGCTTGGTGGGGACCTTGCGGTGGGGATCGCCCAGCCGGGATCGCGGGCACGAGAGCCCGTTGGCGAGACCTCGCACAGGGTCGCTCATGGTCCTGGGGAGCCGGTTGGTGGGACCTCGCCCTGGGAATCGCTCGGCGGGGATCGCAACCTCGGGAGCCGGTTGATGGGAGTCCCGGGGGTGGGGACCGCTCGGCGGGAGCCGCAACACCGGGGACCGGCTGGCGAGAACCCCACCGCGGGAATCGCCCACCCGGCACCGCGTAGTCCAGTAGCCGCCCGGCGGGGGAGCGCGCCCCGAGAACCGTTCGCCCGAAAGCGCTCCCCGAAAATCCCAGGCCGCCCACCCCCGGAACCCCAGGCGATGGAAATCACGCGACCCGAGATAGTTAGCCGAGCTAAACTCATCCGTTGTGACCTCTGAGCCCGAGACCCTGCCGTCCCGGTCGGGCCGCGTGCGTAGCCTCCTCGGCCGCATCATCGTCGATACCCGGCCACTCAAGATCCCCGCCTTCCGGCGGCTCTGGCTGTCCACTGTGGTCACCGCCGTCGGGACCCAGCTGACCGCCGTCGCCGTGCCGAAGCAGGTCTTCGACCTCACCGGGTCCTCCGCCTACGTCGGCCTCACCGGGCTCGTCGCCCTCGTTCCGCTGCTCATCTTCGGGCTCTGGGGCGGGGCCGTCGCCGATGCCGTCGACCGGCGGAAGCTGCTCGTCGTCACCAACGTCCTCGTCGCCGTCACCTCCGCCCTGCTCTGGCTGCAGGCCTTCCTGAACTTCGGCTCCGTCTGGCTCGTGCTCGGGCTGCTCGCCGTCAACCAGGCGCTCTTCGCGATCAACATGCCCACCCGCGGCGCCGTCGTCGCGCGGCTCGTGCCGGACGAACTGCTGCCGTCGGCCAACGCGCTCAGCTCGACGATGTCCACCTTCGGCGCCGTCTTCGGGCCGCTGCTCGCCGGCGCTCTCATCCCCGTCCTCGGCCTCTCCACCCTCTACCTGATCGACGTCGTCGCCCTCACCATCACGCTCGTCGCCGTCTGGCGGCTGCCGGCCATCCCGCCGCTCAACGGCCCCTCGCGCCGCGCCGGCGTCAGCGACGTCATCGACGGCTTCAAGTACCTCGCCACCAAGAAGGTGCTGCTGGCCTCGTTCGTCGCCGACATCATCGCGATGGTCTTCGGCATGCCGCGCGCGCTGATCCCCGAGATGGCCGAACGCACTTTCGGCGACCCACCCGGCGGCGGCCCCGCGCTCGGCTGGCTCTACGCCGCCCTGCCCGCCGGCGCCATGCTGATCGGCCTCTTCTCCGGCTGGCTGACGCGCATCCCGCGCCAGGGTGTCGCGGTCGTCGTGGCGATCTGCGCGTGGGGTGCCGCGGTGGCCGCGTTCGGGCTCGCGCACTCGCTGTGGCTCGCCGTCGTCTTCATGGCGCTCGCCGGCGCCGCGGACATGGTCAGCGCCGTCTACCGGATGGCGATCCTGCAGGTCGCGACCACCGACGAGATGCGCGGCCGGCTCCAGGGCGTCTTCACGGTCGTGGTCGCCGGCGGCCCGCGGGTCGCCGACCTCGTGCACGGCTGGGGCGCGGCCGCGTTCGGCACCGCGGCCGCCGCGTCCGTCGGCGGCGTGCTGGTGATCGTGTGCGTGTGCGCGTCGATGTTCCTGCTCCCGGCGTTCTGGCGGTACCGGGCACCCACGGCGTAGGCCGATCGGACTAGGGTGCCCGATATGCGTACTCTCGCCGTCGTCCTGGTTGCTTGTGCCGCGCTGACCGCCTGCTCCTCGGGCGACGAGCCGTCGAAGGCGCCGTCGTCCTCGAAGCCGAGCGAAGCGCCGAAGCCGAGCTCCAACGCGGCCGCGGCCTCGCTCGATCCGTGCAAGCTGCTGCCCGCCGCCGCCGTGTCGAAGGCCCTGTTCCTGGACAACCTCCAGGCGGTCGCGGGCCCGGTGCAGGACAACGCGGCCAACGGAGGCAAGGCTCGCAGCTGCGAGTACCAGCTGAACGGCAAGGCCGCGGGCGCGCTCGCGGTGACGCGCTACGAGGGCCGCCAGGCGAAGCCGGCCGACATGGTCGCGTCCATCAAGAAGGCGAAGGCCGGCGCGCAGGACGTCGCCGGCTTCCCGGACGGCGCCGTCTACTACGTCGACGAGCAGAAGACGGCGACGCTCGCCTCGGCCGAGCTGGTGTCGGGCACGCCGGTGCTGGTCAACTACACCGGCCCGGCCAAGATGACGCCGGAGCAGATGGCGCCGCTGCTGAAGACGGCCCTCGAAGCGAGCTAACGCCGCAACGCCGCCAGCTCGACGGGGCTGTGCGCGGAGAACACCCGGACCTCGTCCTGGTGGTCCCGCGCCAGTTCGTGCAGCCGCGCCAGGTTCTCGAGCCTCGGCCCGCGCAGTGTCTGGACGATGTTCTGGAACGCCGTCAGCCCCGGTGGGCAGTGCGGCGCGATCGGGTCCAGCTGGCCGTGGAAGAAGTACGCGTCGCCGGCGTGCAGGAGCCAGCCCTCGCCCGTGTCGACCGCCACGCCCGTGTGGCCGCGCGTGTGGCCCGTCAGCGGGACCAGCAGGATCTCCTCCGGCAGGCCTTTGAGCGAGCGGACCGACTCGAAACCGAACCACGGCTCGCCCAGCTCGTCGTACGTGCTCCACAGCGGGCGGTGCGCGAACTGCGCCGCGCGGTAGCGGTTCTTCTCCGCCGCGTTCGCCGGCGACGTCGCCCCGCGGTGCTCCTCCGCACGGACGTGCACGACGGCGTTCGGGAAGTCCGCCAGCCCGCCCGCGTGGTCGACGTCGAGGTGCGTCATCACGATGTGCCGGACGTCGGCCGGGTCCAGGCCGAGCGCCTTGATCTGTGCGACGGCCGTTTCGGCGGCCGCCGGCTTCGCGCCGACCATCGCCAGGAACGGCCGGCCGAGCCACTCGCCCGGCCGGGCCACGCCCTGCGTGCCGAACCCGGTGTCGACCAGCACCAGGCTGTCGCCGGTCTCGATCAGCAGGCAGTGGGCCACCAGCTCCGAGCGCCGCAGCAGGCCGGGCTCGCCGTCGAGCAGCTTGCCACCCACCGGGCGCATCGATCCGCAGTTCAGGTGGTGCACCCTCATACCCTGCTCCTGGCGCTTAGGCGGACGAACTCGGTCTCGTCGTGCGCGGCGAAGACGGACACCTCGTCGCCGTGCTCCTGAACAAGCTGGCGGAGGCGGCGGTGATTGTCCAGCCTGGCGCGCTTGACCGTCTCCATGTGGCCCTCGAACCACTTCAGGCCCGGCGGGCAGTGCGGGTCGGCCGCGACCTGGCCGTGGAAGAAGAACGAGTCACCCGCGTTGAGCAGCCAGCCGGCCCCGGTGTCGACGGCGACCCCGGCGTGCCCGCGCGTGTGCCCGGACAACGGAACCAGCAGGATGTCCTCCGGCAGGCCCCGCAGTGAGCGGACGGCCTCGAAACCGAACCACGGCTCGCCGGTGTCCGCATAGGACGTCCACTGTGGACCGTGCGCGAACTGGATCCGGCGGTAGCGGCCGCGTTCGGCGGCGTCACGCGGTTCGGTGAACGCCCGCAGCTCTTCGGCGTAGACGTGCACGCGGGCCCACGGGAAGTCGATCAGCCCGCCGGCGTGGTCGAGGTCGAGGTGGGTCAGGACGATGTCGCGGACGTCCGCCGGGTCGAACCCGAGCGCGCGGATCTGGGCGATCGCCGTCTGCGCCGGGTCGGCGACCGGGTTGGACTGGCGGACGAAACCCGCACCCAGCCAGGCGGTCCGGTCGACGGCGGCGGGCGTGCCCATGCCGGTCTCGACGAGCACGAGACCGGCGCCGGTCTCCAGTAGCAGGCAGTGGCAGACCATGGTGGCGCGCCGGAACAGGCCCGGCCGGCCGTCGATCAGCTTGCCGCCGAGCGGCCGCATCGTGCCGCAGTTCAGGTGGTGGACGCGCATCAGGAGAACTCCCGGTCGAGGGTCGTGTGCAGGTGGGTGGCGACGGCCCGCAGCGGTGCGAGGTCGCGGCGGGTGCGGGCCAGCAGCAGCCCGCCTTCGATCGCGGCGAGCACGACGGTGGCCAGCTCGTCCGCGCGCTCCGCCGAGATCTGTTTCCCGGCAAGGTATTCACGCAGGATCTCGTGCCACGACGAATAGCCGTCGGCACAGGCTTCGCGGATCGGTTCGCTCTCCGCGGCGGCGTCCAGCGCGACCGTCGCGAGTGGACACCCGCGCTGGAAGTCCGATTCGGACAGGAAGGTCGCCAGTGCTTCGACGGCCCGGTCGATCGCGGTCGGCGCGTCGGGCGCATCCCGGAGGACCGCTTCGAGCAGTGCACCGGTGCGTTCGCCCGACAGCCGGACGGCTTCGGCGGCGAGCTGCTCCTTGCCGCCGGGGAAGTGGAAGTAGAGCGACCCCTTCGGCGCGCCGCCCGCCGTCGTCAGCTGGGTGAGGCCGGTGGCGTGGTAGCCCTGGGTCTGGAACAGGTCGGCGGCGGTGTCGAGCATCCGCTGCCGCGTGTCGGTGCGACGGACCATGGCGCCGACTGTAACTCAAACTATGACGACCGGTCTAATTAGATTCTGGATCGGTAAGGTCGTCCGCATGGGCAACCCGACCGGTCAGCAGTTCGAGATCACCCGCGGCAACGCGCGCGCCGTCGTCACCGAAATCGGTGCGGGCCTGCGCGCGTTCGAAGTCGGCGGAGTGCCGTACGTCGAGGAGTTCCCCGAAGACGCGAAGCCGCCGAAGGGCGCCGGGCAGGTGCTGCTGCCCTGGCCGAACCGGACCAAGGCCGGCAAGTGGACGTTCCAGGGTGAGGAGCAGCAGCTCGAGATCACCGAGGAGGCGCGCGGGAACGCGATCCACGGCCTGACCCGCCACCTCGAGTGGGAGCTGCTGGAGCACGCCGAGTCGTCGATCACCCTGGCTGTGGACGTCGAAGTGCAGCCGGGCTGGCCGGTGCCGCTGCGCGCGACCGTGACGTACGAGGTCGCGCCGCGCGAGCTGATCGTCACGCACGAGATCCGCAACGAGGGCGAGCAGCCGATCGGCGTCGGCGTCGGCACGCACCCGTACTTCCGGATCGGCGACGTCCCGACCGACGAGCTGACCTTGACGCTGCCGGCGAGCCGGGTGCGCCCGTACCTCGGTGACGAGCAGATGCCGTACGCGCCGGAGCAGGACGTCGCGGGCACGGAGTACGACTTCCGCGCCGGGCGGGTGCTGGCAGGCGTCAACCTGGACACGGCGTTCGGCGCGCTGTCGGCGGCCTCGGATGGCGAGCACCACTTCGTGCTGTCACACGAGGAGCAGCAGCTGGTCGTGTGGACCGGCCCGGACTTCCGCTGGGCGCAGGTGTTCACCCCGGACGACCTGGTCGGCCGCGGCCGCGCGGTGGCGATCGAGCCGATGACCTGCCCGGCGGACGCGCTCAACACGGGCACGGACCTGATCGAGCTGGAGCCGGCGTCGTCGTGGTCGGGCAGCTGGGGCATCCGCGTCCGGTGAACCGGCTGGGTCCCGCCGACGCGGGCGAAGTGCTGACGCTGCAGCGGGCGGCGTACGTGACAGAGGCTCGGGCACACGACGACTGGGATCTGCCGCCGCTGCTGGAGACGTTGGACGAGACGCGGGCGGCGCTCGCGGGCCTCTCGTGGGGCATCCGCGAGGCGGGCCGGCTGGTCGCGTCGGTGCGGTTGACCGTGACCGGCTCGGTGGGCGTGATCGGGCGGCTGGTCGTCGCGCCGGACCGGCAAGGGGCAGGGCTGGGCGGGACGCTGCTGCGGTTCGCGGAGTCGGCGGCCCCGCCTGCGGTGACGGTGTTCCGGCTGTTCACCGGGTCGAAGAGCGTTGGGCCGCTGGCGTTGTACGCCAAGAACGGGTACCGGGAGACGCACCGGACGCCGGAGAACAACCACGAACTGGTGCACTTGGAGAAGGCCCGTGTGGAGGTGCCCGGCGGAGTTCGTTAGCGTGGCGAACTATGGCGAAGGCAATTGTCGGGGGCTATGTCGTCCCCATCGACGGTGATCCCATCGACGGCGGCACGGTCCTGATCGACGGCGGCAAGATCGTCGCCATCGGTACCGAGGCCGATGTCGACATCCCGGAAGACGCCGAACTGGTCGACGCGGCCGGCACCTGGGTGCTGCCCGGCTTCATCGACGCCCACGCCCACCTCGGCGTCCACGAGGACGGCGAGGGCTGGGCCGGCAACGACACCAACGAGATGACCGACCCGAACGGCGCCCGCTTCCGCGCCATCGACGGCATCGACCCGTACGAGCCCGGCTTCGACGACGCCCTGGCCGGCGGCGTCACGAGCGTCGTCATCAAGCCCGGGTCGGGCAACCCGATCGGCGGCCAGACGATCGGCGTCAAGACCTGGGGCCGCAGCATCCTCGACATGATCTTCGCGGAGCACGTCAGCGTGAAGAGCGCGCTCGGCGAGAACCCGAAGCGCGTGTACGGCGACAAGAAGCAGACGCCGTCGACGCGGCTGGGCGTCGCGGCGATCCTGCGCGAGGCCTTCACCAAGGCCCGCAACTACCAGGCGAAGCGCGCGCACGCCGAGTCCGAGGGCAAGCCGCACGAGGTCGACCTGACGATGGAGACCCTGTCGAAGGTCCTCGACGGCGAGCTGTACTGGGACCAGCACGTCCACCGCGCGGACGACATCGTGACGGCGCTGCGGCTGGCCGACGAGTTCGGCTACAAGCTGGTGATCAACCACGGCACCGAGGGCCACCTGATCGCGGACCTGCTGGCTTCGCGAGAGGTGCCGGTCATCCTCGGGCCGCTGTTCACGACGAAGTCCAAGGTGGAGCTGCGCAACCGCACGCTGCGGTCGGCGGGCATCCTGGCCCGCGCGGGTGTGAAGATCGCGATCACGACGGACCACCCGGTGATCCCGATCAACTTCCTGGTCTACCAGGCCGCGCTGGCGGTCAAGGACGGCCTCGACCCGGTGACGGCGCTGCGTTCGCTGACCATCAACCCGGCGTCGATGCTGGGGCTGGACGAGCAGATCGGGTCGCTCGCGCCGGGGCTGGACGCCGATGTGGTGCTGTGGAGCGGTGACCCGCTGGACGTGATGAACCGCGCCCTGCGAGTCTTCGTGCGGGGCGACGAGGTGTACCACTTCGACGAGACGCTGGGCGAAGGCGTGTCGAAGGACCGCCGGTACCGCGAAACCCGCTGAGCTTCGGACGGCACGCCGGTAACCGGGCGGTTCCGGCGTGCCGTCCGATCAGGTTCAGTCGAGGAGGGCGTCCAGGTCGATCTTGACCGGGAACGGGACGTCGGTGGTGAAGGTCCCGGCGACCGGCGGGGCGTCCTGGTAGCCCTGGCAGGCGACCAGGGTGACCGGTTCGGTGAGGTCGACGATCCAGTAGTGCGGGATCCCGGCATCGGCGTATTCGTCGTGCTTCACGCGGTAGTCGGTGCGCCGGGAGTGCGAGGTCGCGATCTCGACGACGACCGTCACGTCGGTGGTACGGATCGGGTCACCGGCTGCCCGATCGAGGATCAGCAGGTCCGGACGGCGGGAGAAGCCGGGCTCACCTTTCGGTGCCAGGTCGAGGTCCAGGTCGGTACCGAGGACGAAAGCGAGGCTGTGCGGCAGCTGCCGTTCCAGCTGCCCGGCCAGCCGGCACGCGGCGAGGTTGTGAGCGCGGCCGGCGCCGGGCGAGGGCACGACGCGGCCTTCCACCAGTTCGGTGAAGCCGCGGTCGGTCTCCCCGAGGGCTCGGTACTCCTCTGTGGACAGCAGCTGATCGGGCATGGGAAAACGGTAGCTGTCGCATGAGTGGGACAGGGGTCGCTCGACCGGGTCGGGTCAGTCGAGGAGGGCGTCCAGGTCGATCTTGACCGGGAAGGGGACGTCGGTGGCGAAGGTCCCGGTGACCGCGGCGGCGCTCCGGTAGCCCTGGCAGGCGATCAGCGAGACCGGCTCGGTGAGGTCGACGATCCAGTAGTGCGGGATGCCGGCGTCGGCGTACTCGTCGCGCTTGACCCGGTAGTCGGTGCGCGTCGATTCCGGCGACACGACCTCGACCACCACCGCGACCTCGTCGGCGCGAAGCATCTCGTCGTCACCCCGCGCAAGCACGGCTCTGTCGAAAACCGTCAGGTCGGGCCGGCGCGAGAAGCCGGGACGATCGGCAGGCGCCAGCCGCAGGTCGATGTCGATGCCGGGGATGATCCTCAGCTCGGGTGGCAACTGCGGATCGAGCCGGCTGGCCAGCTGAAACGAAGCCCGGTTGTGCACCGCGCCCGGGCTGGGTGACGTCACCACCCGGCCCTCCACGAGTTCGGTGAAGCCCACTTCGGTCTCGCCGAGCGACGAATACTCCTCGATGGTCAACAGCCGAACCGGAACTGCGGTCATCGCGCCTCCTCACGTGACCGGCCCCCCGAGCCGACCGTGAGTAACGCTATCTGTACCGAGCGTGCGACACCCTTCCCTCAACCGGCTACGCCTTCTTCAGCTCCCGCGCGATGACCACCCGCTGGATCTGATTGGTCCCCTCGAAGATCTGCGGCACCTTCGCCTCCCGCATGTACCGCTCCACCGGGAAGTCCCGCGTGTACCCGGCCCCACCCAGAACCTGCACGGCGTCCGTCGTCACCTTCATCGCCCCATCGGTCGCCACCAGCTTCGCGATCGACGCCTGGCGCTGGAACGGCAACCCGCGGTCACGCCGGCGCGCCGCCTCCAGATAGCAAGCCCGGGACGACTCGACCACCGCCGCCATGTCGGCCAGCAGGAACTCCACCCCCTGGAAGTCGATGATCGACCGGCCGAACTGCGTCCGCCCCTTCGCGTACGCCACCGCCTCGTCCAGCGCCGCCTGCGCCAAGCCCACCGCGCACGCCGCGATGCCGAGCCGGCCCGAGCTCAACGACGACAGCGCGATCCGGAGGCCGTCGCCCGGGGAACCCAGCAGTCGCGACGCAGGCACCCGGGCGTCGGAGAAGACCATCTGGGCCGTCGGGGAGCCCGTCAGGCCCATCTTGCGCTCGCGCGGGGCCGCCGACAGGCCCGAAGTGGCCGAGTCGACCAGCAGGCACGAGATCTCGGAAGAACCCGTCCGGACCATCGTCGTGTAGAAGTCCGCGACTCCCGCGTGCGTGATCCACGCCTTCGTCCCGTTGACGACGTAGTCCGAGCCGTCGAGACGCGCGCGTGTCGACAAAGCGGCCGCGTCCGAACCCGCGTGCGTCTCCGACAGCGCGTACGCGCCCAGCAGCGAGCCCTCCAGCATCTCCGGCAGCCATTCCGCTCGCTGCGCGTCCGTGCCGTACTCCGCCAGCGCGTAGCAGGACATCGTGTGCACCGACAGGCCGACGCCGACCGTCATCCACGCGGTCGCGATCTCCTCCAGGACCTGCAGGTACACCTCGTACGGCACCTCGCCGCCGCCCCAGCGCTCCGCGTACGGCAGCCCCAGCAGGCCGGACTTGCCCAGGAGGCGGAACTGCTCCCGCGGGAACTGCTCGGCCTCCTCGGCCGCCGCCGCTCGGGGCGCGAGCTCGTCGCGCGCGATTTCCCTGGCCAGGGCGACCAGGTCCTCGGCGTCCGAAGAAGGCAGCAGGCGTTCGGCGGGCATCCTTGTCCTCCAAAGCGGTACTGAAAACAGTACTGTGGGCCCGCTCAGAGTACAGTAAGACAGGCCTGGGGTGGCCGGACGACGTAGGAGATAGTGATCCGATGCCTCCCGAACCCCGCCGCCGGCCGACCGCGCGCCAGCGCGCCCTGCTCGGTGACCTCGAGGCGCTCTTCCTCGCGGAGGGGTTCGCCGATTTCACGCTCGACGACCTCGCCGGCCGTCTGCGCTGCTCGAAGTCGACGCTCTACGCGCTCGCGCCCAGCAAGGAGCAGCTCGCCGTCAAGGTCGTCACGCACTTCTTCCGGGGCGCCGGCGAGCGGATCGAGGAGCGGATCGCCGGGATCGACGACGCTCGCAAGCTCATCGGGGAGTACCTGGCCGGCGTCGCCGAGCACCTGAACCGGGCGTCGCCGGCGTTCATGCGCGACCTCGCCGAGTTCGGGCCGGCCCGCGAGGCCTACCAGGTCAACAGCCGGTTCGCGGCGAAGCGCCTTCGCGAGTTCATCGACAAGGGCGTCGCCGACGGCGTCTTCCGCGACGTCCACGCCCGGCTCGTCGCCGAGATGACGAACCTGATCATCGAAGGCATCCAGACCGGGGTGCTCGGCCGGCGGATCGACGTCTCCGACGCCGAAGCGTTCACCGCCCTGGGTGAACTGCTGCTCGGTGGGCTGAACAAATAGCGGACAGGAATTGTCAGCCCGAACTCCATTAAACTCCCGGCGTGATCGTCGTAGGCGGAGAAGCTCTGGTCGACCTGGTCCCCGGTGACCCCCTGGATTCCACTGTGGACGGTGGGCTGCGCGCGCTGCTGCCGCGCCTGGGCGGTGGGCCGTACAACGTCGCGCTGGCGGCCGGGCGCCTCGGCGTGCCGGCGGCCTTCCTCTCGCGCGTGTCCACCGACCGCTTCGGCGAGGCGATGGTGGAGCGCCTGCACGCTTCCGCCGTCGACACGTCGTTGCTGCAACGCGGTGACGAACCGACGACGCTCGCCGTCGTCGCGCTCGACGCCAAGGGCGCCGCGCACTACACGTTCTACGTCGAAGGCACCGCGGACCGGCTCGTCGCCGACCCGGGACCGCTTCCGGAGAACGTGACCGCGCTCTCGCTCGGCACCCTCGGGATGGTCCTCGAGCCCGGCGCGTCGGCGTACGAGGCCATGCTGCGGCGCGAGGCCGCGCGTGGCGTGCTGACCGTCCTCGACCCGAACATCCGCGAGGCGCTGATCACCGACCCGGCCGCCTACCGCGCCCGGTTCACCTCCTGGCTGCCGGACGTTCGCCTGCTGAAGATCTCCGACGACGACGCCGCGTGGCTCACCGGCGGCGCCGACCCGGTCGCCGCCGCGAAGACGTGGGTCGAGTCCGGTGTGGACGCCGTGGTGCTCACCCGGGGCGCCGACGGCATCGCGGTGATCACCGCCGCAGGTGAGCTGGCCCACGTCCCGTCGCGGAAGGTGACCGTGGTCGACACCATCGGCGCCGGCGACACGGTCCAGGGCGCGCTGCTGGCCTGGTTGCACACCCGAAAGGTCACCGACCTGGCCTCTCTCGACGCGGGCGCGTGGCGCGACGCCCTCGAATTCGCGGCGAAAGCGGCGTCCATCACGGTTTCGCGCAGCGGTGCCGAGCCGCCCACGTCCGCCGATTTGGCGGCCGCCGTGTGAACCTGGTCCCAAAGGGGCACCCAGGAGCAACGCCACCGCTGCGCGAACGCACGTTTCTCGACTAACGTTGAGGGGCATTCTTCATACCCCAGCGGGGCGGTGTGCAGCGAGGCGCCAGTGTTTCCTCGCGTGAACACGTGGCTACCTGTGGAACCCGCAGGCGCCGCCGGCCCGTGCCGAAACGTGAGAGGGACTTGCATGTCCGACGCGACGACTGCGGGGCAGTCCGGCGGCGAAACCGCGAAGCTGACCCTGCCGAGTGGCGAGCACGAGTTCAAGATCGTCCACCCGGTCGAGGGCGCGCCCGGGATCGAACTGGGGAAGCTGCTGGCGCAGACGGGGTACATCACCTACGACCCCGGGTTCGTCAACACCGGCGCCGCGTCGTCCGCCATCGCCTACATCGACGGTGACGCCGGGATCCTCCGCTACCGGGGTTACCCGATCGAGCAGCTGGCCGAGAAGTCGACCTTCGTCGAGGTCTCCTACCTGCTGATCTACGGCGAGTTGCCCACCCAGGCCCAGCTGGCCGACTTCACCGAGAAGATCCAGCGCCACACGCTGCTGCACGAGGACCTCAAGGCGTTCTTCAGCGGCTTCCCGCGTGATGCGCACCCGATGCCGGTCCTGTCCAGCGCGGTGTCGGCGCTGTCGACCTTCTACCAGGACTCGCTCGACCCGTTCGACGAGCCGAACGTGGAGCTGTCGACCATCCGCCTGCTGGCCAAGGTCCCGACCCTGGCCGCGTACGCGTACAAGAAGTCCGTCGGGCAGCCGCTGCTGTACCCGGACAACTCGCTCGGCCTGGTCGAGAACTTCCTGCGCATGACGTTCGGCTTCCCGGCCGAGCCGTACGAGGTCGACCCGGACGTCGCGAAGGCGCTCGACCTGCTGTTCATCCTGCACGCCGACCACGAGCAGAACTGCTCGACCTCGACCGTGCGCCTGGTCGGCTCGTCCGAGGCGAACCTGTTCGCGTCGATCTCGGCCGGCATCAACGCCCTCTTCGGCCCGCTGCACGGCGGCGCGAACGCGGCCGTCCTCGACATGCTCGAGGGCATCAAGAACGACGGCGGCGACGTCGCCAAGTTCGTCGAGCGTGTGAAGAACAAGGAAAAGGGCGTGAAGCTGATGGGCTTCGGGCACCGGGTCTACAAGAACTACGACCCGCGCGCGAAGATCATCAAGAACACCGCGGACGAGATCCTCGGCAAGCTGAAGGGCGGCGACCAGCTGCTCGACATCGCCAAGAAGCTCGAGGAGACGGCGCTTTCCGACGACTACTTCGTCGAGCGGAAGCTGTACCCGAACGTGGACTTCTACACCGGCCTGATCTACCGGGCGCTGGGCTTCCCGACGAAGTTCTTCACGGTGCTGTTCGCGCTGGGCCGGCTCCCGGGCTGGATCGCGCACTGGCGCGAGATGATCAACGACCCGGCCACCAAGATCGGCCGCCCGCGGCAGATCTACACCGGCTACGCGTCGCGGGACTACATCCCGATGTCCGACCGCTGACGCAGTCACCCAGGTAACCGCCCCGTCGTGCACCCGCACGGCGGGGCGCTTATCGTTGGGCCGCGTGACCAAAGAAGCACCCGTCGTCCTGTGGTTCCGCCGCGACCTGCGGCTGGGCGACCACGCAGCCCTGCTCGAGGCGTCGAAGCACAGCAAGCACGTCCTCGCGCTGTACGTCCTCGACGAGGCCCTGCTGAAGCCGGGTGGCGCACCGCGTGAAGCCTTCATGTACGGCTGCTTGGAGAAGCTGAACGAGCAGCTGGGCGGACGGCTGATGCTGGTCCGCGGCGAGCCGGCGGTGGAGGTCGTCCGCGCGGCGAAGAAGATCGGCGCGGCCGCGGTGCACGTCAGCGCCGACACCGGCCCGTACGGCCGCCGGCGGGACGCTTCCGTGGCGAAAGCGTTGGCGGAAAACAACATCGACTGGGTCGAGACGGGCTCGCCGTACGCCGTCACGCCGGGGCAGGTCACCAAGCCGGACGGCGACCCCTACCGCGTCTTCACGCCGTTCTACCGGGCGTGGACCGGCCGCGGCTGGCACTCACCCGCCGACACCGGACCGTCCCTTGTGGACTGGATGGAACCGCCGAAGTCGCTGAAGATCCCCAAGCCGCCCAAGGTTTCCGCGACCCTGCCCGAGCCGGGCGAGCAGGCCGCGCTGGACGTCTGGCACGACTTCCTCGACGGCCCGATCGAGACCTACGACGCCGACCGCGACCGGCCGGACCGCGAGGGGACGACGCGGCTTTCGCCGTACCTGCGCTGGGGGAACATCCACCCGCGGACCATCCTGGCGGACCTCGAAGGCGACGACCGCGTCGGCGCGAAGTCGTTGCGCAGCGAGATCTGCTGGCGCGAGTTCCACGCCGACGTCCTGTGGAACCGGCCGGAAACCGCGCGGAAGAACTACGACAAGCGCTTCGACGGAATGAAGCACGACGACGACCCCGAGGCCTTCGAACGGTGGTGCGCCGGCAAGACGGGCTACCCGATCGTCGACGCGGGGATGCGGCAGCTGCTGGCCGAGGGCTGGATGCACAACCGCGTCCGGATGGTCGTCGCGAGCTTCCTGGTGAAGGACCTGCACCTGCCGTGGTGGCTCGGCGCGCGGCACTTCATGAAGCACCTCGTCGACGGCGACCTCGCGTCGAACCAGCTGAACTGGCAGTGGGTCGCCGGCTGCGGCACCGACGCGGCGCCGTACTTCCGGATCTTCAACCCGACGACGCAGGGGGAGAAGTTCGATCCGAACGGCGACTACGTCCGCAAGTACGTGCCGGAGCTGCGTCCGGTCGAGGGCAAGGCGGTCCACAAGCTGAAGGACCGCCCCAAGGAGTACCCGGAGCCGATGGTCGACCACGCCCACGAGCGCCAGGTTTCCTTGGAGCGGTACGGCAAGATCACGTCGTGATCAGCCGCGCAGCGCCTCCGACAGCTTGATGCGGCTGCCGATGCGCAGCACGCTGTTGCCGTAGATCTTGCCGCCCAGCCAGGTGAGCAACGCGACCAGCGCGACGGTCAGCCCTAGCGAAAGCGCGATCTCCCACCCCGCGGCCGCGCCGGTCGAGATCCGGGCCGGCATCAGGATCGGCGAGAGCAGCGGGATCAGCGACAGCACCTTCGTCCCCGAGCCCGACGGGTCCCGCAGCAGCAGGTTGATCCCGGCGATGAACCCGACGATGAGGATGATGTTGAGCGGCGAGACCACCGACTGCGTGTCCTCCTGCCGCGAGACGAGCGACCCCAACGCGCCGTAGATCGTGGCGTACAACAGGAAACCGAGCAGGTACCAGAGCAGGCCCCACAGCAGCGTGCCGGTCGCGAAGCCGGACAGGGAGAACACCCCGGTCGCCGACGCGGCGGCGAGCCCGGCCGCGCCGAGGATCACCAGCTGCGTCAGCCCGACCAGGCCGAGCCCGATCACCTTGCCCAGCAACAGCTGCCACGGCCGCACGCTGGCGAGCAGGATCTCGACCACCCGGCTCGACTTCTCCTCGACGACGCCCTGGGCGACCATCATCCCGTAGGTGATGATGCTGATGTAGAGCAGGAACGCGACGATCAGGCCGACGACGAGCCGTTGCGTGTGGTCGGCGGGTTCCGGCGAGATCGGGTCGTCCTGCACGTGGGTTCCGCCGACCTGCGCCATCACCTCGGCCGGCTCGAGCTGCGCGGACGACAGCACGCCGTCGAGGACCTGCTGCTGCGCCACCTGGTCCAGCACCTTGCGGAGCTGGTCGTCCAAAGAGGACTTGTAGGTGGCGGTCAGCTTCGCCGCGCTGCCCGAGACGAGCGCGTCGAGATCGCCGTCTTCGACCTTCTTGCGGCCCTCGGCCGGATCGGTGACGGTGACCGTGTCGACGTGCCGCCCGGACTGGGCCGCCGCGACCTGCAGCTGCCGCGCGATCCCGGTCGCCTGGCCGGTGAGCCCGACCGTGCTCTTGTCCGCCGAGCCGGCCAGCGACGTCTGGAACCCGACGTACCCCAGCAGCAGCACGAGCAGCACCACGGTGCCGACGACGAACGAACGCGTGCGCAGGCGCGTGTTCAGCTCGCGCTTCATCACGAGCCAGACGGCCCGTCGGCCGCTCAGCTTCCTCATCGCGGGACCCCCTCTTGAGACACTGCGTCGCGGAAAAGCTCGGTCAACGACCGGCGACGCCGGCTGAACTCGGTGACCGGCCCGGTCGCCAGCGCGGCGGCGAGCACGGCCTGGTCGTCGGCGCTCGGGTCGAGGTCGAGGACCGCGGTGGCGCCGTGGTTTTCCAGCACGCGCACGCCGGGCAGGCCGGCAGCCCAGCCTTCGGGCGCGGCGGGCGCGGTGACGACGAGCTTGCTGCTCGCGCCCGCCGTCAGCTCGTCGACCGTGCCGACCGCGACCATCCGGCCGCCGCGGATGATCCCGACCCGGTCACACAGCCGCTCGACGAGGTCGAGCTGGTGGCTGGAGAACACGACCGGCACGCCGGCCGCGGCCTTCTCGCGCAGCACACCGCTCATGACGTCGACGGCGAGCGGGTCGAGGCCGGAGAACGGCTCGTCGAGCACCAGCACGGCCGGGTCGTGCACGAGCGCGGCGGCCAGCTGGACGCGTTGCTGGTTGCCGAGGCTGAGCTTCTGGACCTCGTCCTTGCGCCGGTCGGCCAGCCCGAGCCGGGAGATCCAGGTCTCGGCGTTGCGGTGGGCCTCGTTCGCGGTGAGGCCGTGCAGTTCGGCGAGGTAGACGAGCTGCTCCAGCACCTTCATCTTCGGGTAGAGCCCGCGTTCCTCGGGCATGTAACCGATGTGGGTGCGGGTTTCGTGCGTGATCTTCTCGCCGCCGAACCGGACCTCACCGCCGTCGGCGGCCAGCACGCCGAGCGCGATCCGCATGGTGGTCGTCTTGCCGGCGCCGTTGCTGCCGACGAAGCCGAACAGCTCGCCGGCGCGGACGTCGAACGTGACGCCGTCCAGCGCGACCTTGGCGCCGTAGCGCTTGGAGATCCCGTCGATCTCCAGTGTCCCCTCAGGCATTCCCCATCCCCTCGTCGAAGTCTTCGGGGTCGTCGTCCGGCAGCGCCCAGCCCAGGATGATCGTCGGGATGGTGGTGCCGGTGACCAGCAGCGCGGACATCATCATCGCGCCGCGGAAGCCGCCGTCCTGGGTGTCCGCGACCACGATGCTGTAGATCATCGCGGCGATCATCAGGTAGCTCAGGATCTGGAAGCCGATGTAGGTGACGCGGTGGCGCCATTCGCGCTCGCGTTCGTCCAGCAGCCGCGAGAAGCCGCCGCTCATCCGGCCGGTGAGGATCCGCAGCAGCACGAACGCACTGGCCCCGACGAGCATGCTGCTCAGCCACACGGCGCCGTAGACCCAGTCATCGCCGGTCGTGAAGATCGACGCGCCGGTGACCAGGCCGAGGTCGGCGGCCGCCACGACGACGGCGAGGGCCCGGCGGTGCTTCCGGGTGCGCCAGCCGGGCAGCATCTTGGCGTGCCGGAGTTCCCGTCGGTCCATCTTTTCCAGCTGACGTTCCCAGTAAGCGGCGAGCCGGTGCTCGGTCATGCTCCCCCCTCGCGGTAGACCTGGGTGGACAACGGCGTGAACGGTTCGCGGCTGAACACCGCTTCGACCGGCAGGTCGAATACCGCGCAGAGCCGGAACGCCAGGTCCAGGCTCGGGTAGTGGTCGCCCCGCTCGAGCGCGCCGATGGTCTGCGGGTTGACGTCGACGGCGGTGGCGAGCGCGGCCCGGCTCAGCCCGCGCTCGGCGCGGAGCACGGGCAGCCGGTTGTAGATCGGCAGCTCCTGGCCGCGTCTGACCGGACTCATGAACATACTGTTGCAAAAACCCAACAGGTCGTCAAGTTAAGTGCACATCAAGCGGTATCCACAGGGTGGCCGTGATGTGGACAGGCTGGGCGGCTCGGCGCTGGGGACGGCTTGCTGTCGGTGGTCGCCGATAAACTGGACGTGGGCACGCCCCGTTACCTTTTTCGTGGTTCCTGATCAAGGAGCTGTGGTCGCCAGGCCCGGCATGACTTGCGCCCCCAGTCGAACCCATGATCCGGGGGGTGGTGTCACCGGGTCTGGTGGCATCGAGGGACCGCTGATAGGGACACGGCCACCGGAAGGTAGGTCTCGTCGTAACGTGGGTGCCGGCCATCGATGCCCGACCCGGTGACCACTCGCGGCGGACGAACGGCATGGTGGATGAGCAGCTCTTTCAGCGTGTTCCTCGGCTTGGACGTCGGCAAAGAAGCCCATCACGCGGTCGGCTTGGACCCGGATGGCAACCGGCTGCATGACGGGCCGCTGCCCAACGCCGAACCGAAGCTGCGAGCCTTGTTCGACAAGCTCGCCACGCACGGGCCGCTGCTGGTCGTGGTCGATCAGCCCGCCACGATCGGGGCGTTGCCGGTCGCAGTCGCCCGCGCCGCCGGACACCAGGTCGCCTACCTGCCCGGCCTGGCCATGCGCCGCATCGCCGACCTCTATCCCGGCCGGGCGAAGACCGACGCCCGGACGCATTCGTCATCGCCGACGCCGCCCGCTCCCTGCCCCACACCCTCCGCCCCGTGGATGTCGACGACGAAGCCTTGGCGGAGCTGGAGGTGCTGGTCGGGTTCGACGACGACCTGGCCGGCGAAGCCACCCGCATCCGCGGCCTGCTCACCGGCATCCACCCCGCCCTCGAGCACGCCATCGGCCCGCGGATCTCGCATCCGGCGGTGCTGGAAATCCTCTCCCGCTGCGGCGGCCCGGCCGGCATCACCAAGGCCGGCCGCCGCAAACTCACCGCCATCGCCAAGGTCCACGCGCCGCGCATGGGTGAGCGGCTGGTCAAGGCGATCATGACCGCACTCGGCGAGCAGACCGTCACCGTCCCGGGAACCGCCGCCGCGGACACCGTGCTCCCGCGGCTCGCGGACAGCTTGAAAACCGTGCTGCAGCAGCGGAAACAGGTGGCTGAGCAGGTGGAGGGGATACTTGATGCGCACCCTCTTGCCGGGGTCCTGACCTCGATGCCCGGCATCGGGATCAGGACCGCAGCCCGCATCCTCCTCGAAGTCGGCGACGCCTCCCACTTCGCCTCCTCCGGGCACCTGGCCGCCTACGCCGGGATCGCGCCGGTCACCCGCAGCTCCGGATCGTCGATCAAGGACGAGCACCCCGCCCGGACCGGCAACCGCCAGCTCAAACGCGCGTTCTTCCTCGCCGCGTTCGCCTCGCTGTCCCACCCGGCCAGCCGCACCTACTACGACAGGAAGAGGGCCGAGGGCAAGAAACACAACGCCGCCCTGATCTGCCTGGCCCGCCGACGCTGCGACGTCCTCTACGCCATGCTCCGCAACGGCACCCACTACCGGCATCCCGAACCAGCTCCCACTGCGGCTTGACAACCAGATAGGGACACTCCCCCTGGGAGCGGTGGGGCGTGTCGGCGGGCGGTCGGCGGCTCAGGTCAGGCCGGCCAGCGACTTGTCGACCAGCTCTGCCACCCGGGCTCGCGCGGCCTCCGCGTCCGACGGGATCAGTGCCAGGCGCGTCCGGCGCTCCAGCACGTCCGCCACGTCCAGGGCTCCTTCGTTGCGGACCGCCCACACCACCTCGGCCGCCGTGATGTCCGAGCCGGGGGCCACCGGCTCCGCGAACTCCGCGTCCAGCTCGCCCAATGCCGCCACTCGCGGAGCCTCCGTCCCGTACCGGGCCACCAGCCGCGGTGCGGCGTCCACAAGGGACAGACTTGATCGCGGGGCCGCCCCGAGCAGCGGCAACCGCGCCGTCCGGCACGGCGAAGTGCTGAGACCGGCCAGCTTCACCGCCGCGTCGACCGCGTCCTCGGCCATCCGGCGGTACGTCGTCAGCTTGCCGCCGACCACGGTCAGCAACCCGTCCGACCCCGCCAAGACCGCGTGCTTCCGGGACAGGTCCGCCGACCGCCCGCCGCCCTCGACCAGTGGCCGCAGCCCGGCGTACGACCCGGCCACGTCGGCGCGGGTCAACGGCCGGGCCAGCACCGAGGAAGCCAGCGACAACAGGAAGTCCACATCGGACTCGGGAACTACCGGCACGTCGGGGATCGGGCCGGAAACCGGCTCGTCCGTCAGTCCCAAGTAGACGCGACCGTCCGGCTGGGGGAGCAGGAACACGAACCGGTTCGTCTCACCCGGCACGCCGATGTTCACCGACGTCGTGCCCATCGGGACCGTTCCCGGCGCCAGCACCAGGTGCGACCCCAGTGACGGCCGCAGCCGGACCGCTCCCGTCAGCGTTCCCGCCCACACCCCGGTCGCGTTGATCACCTGGCGCGCGTGGATGTCCGCGGTGGAACCCGAGACGCCGTCGACGACCGAGACCCGGTCCGCCGTCAGCGATGTGGCCGACAACCGCGTCAGAATCCGGGCGCCGAACGACGCCGCCGTCCGGGCCAGCGACACCACCAGCCGCGCGTCGTCGACCAAAGCGCCGTCGTACGCCAGCAATGCGCCGCGCAAACCGTGTGCCGCGAGCCCGGGTGCCAGCGCCAACGCCTCGGCGGCCGGGACCGACCGCGGCCGCGGCAGCACCGACGACGGCGTCCGCGCCGCGCGGCGGAGGCCGTCGCCGGCTCGCAAGCCCGCCGCCACCAGCGCCTGCTGCGCACGGGATGTGCTGGGGTACAACGGGAACAGCTGCGGCATCGCGCGCGTGAGGTGCGGGGCCGTGCGCGTCATCATGATGCCGCGCTCGACCGCGCTCTCGTGGGCCAGGCCCAGCTCGCCGTGCGCCAGGTAGCGCAGTCCACCGTGGACGAGCTTCGACGACCAGCGGGACGTCCCGAACGCGAGGTCGTGCGCCTCGACCAGCGCCACCGACAACCCGCGCGACGCCGCGTCCAGGGCGATGCCCGCTCCGGTCACGCCGCCGCCGACCACGACGACGTCGACGCGCTCGCCCGCCGCCAGCTCCGCGAGCTCACGTTCGCGGCGCCGCGCGTTGAGCGAGCCGGACGTCATGGCTTCAGTGCCGCGTCGAGCACGTGCGTGAACTCGGCCAGCAGCGCGGCTTCGCCGACGTCCGCGGTGGCCGGTCGCAGCGAGAACGCGAAGGACTGGACCACCAGCAGCACCGACCGGGACTGCACCGCGACCGGCGCCCGCCGGATCGAGCCGTCCTGGTGGCCGGCTTCCAGCAGCTGGTGAAGCGCTTGCTCGGCGAACTTCTGCGTCGCGCCCAGTCGCTCCACGATGTACGGGAGGACCAGCTCGGGGTCGACGTCAAGCAGCGTGCGGAACAGCGGGTCGGCCGACAGCGCGCGGACGCCGGCCGACGCGATGAGCACGAGCCGCTCACGGCTGTGCACGGCGTCGGCCCCGCGCTCGCTCGCCGTGCGCAGCAGCCCGCTGAACTCGCGGGTCATCAGCGCCGCGAGCACGCTGCGGACGTCGGGGAACCGGCGGTAGACGGTCATCCGGCTGACGCGCGCGGTCCGGGCGATTTCGGCGAGTGTGGTGCGGCGCACACCCACGGCCAGCACGCACGAGCGCGCGGCGTCGAGCAGCACGTCATCGGCCACACGCGTCGCCGTCTGGCGGTTGCGGGTGTCCGCGAGCGCGGACGATCCCGCGGTCGAAGTGGTGTGACGTTTCACGTCCATGTGTCACACTGTATCGGTGAACGCGCTCATTGACCACCGCCTTCGACGGTCCTGGACCTCGGAAGCCGCCGACGCCGCCCGGCTGCCCGCGCGGGCGGCCAAGTGGCTTGAACAGCGTATAGGCCAGGCAGCTCCCGGTGCTGCCCCAGCCGCGAATTTGCCGGTGGAAATACCGTCACCGAAACTGGACGAATCTGCTGCCGCCGCGTTGTCGAAAGTGGTCGGTGCGGAAAACGTGCTGGTCGACGACGCGGCGCGGCTGGCGCGCGCGACCGGACTGTCCTACCTCGACCTGCTGCGCCGTCGTTCGGCCGGCGCGGATTTCCCGGTGCCCGACGCGGTCGTGCTGCCCGCCGGCCCCGACGAGGTCCAAGAGGTGCTCGACGTCTGCGTGACGCACGACGTCGGTGTCGTGCCCTTCGGCGGCGGCACCTCGGTCGTCGGCGGCGTCGCGGCGCTGCGCGGGGACAAGTCGTCGGTGATCGCGCTCGACCTGGTCCGGCTCGACGCGCTGGTGTCGGTCGACGCCGAGTCGCGCATCGCCGTGCTGCAGGCCGGCGTCCGCGGTCCCGAGGCCGAGCGCCTCCTCGGCGAGCACGGCCTGACGCTCGGGCACATCCCGCAGTCGTTCGAGCGCGCCACCATCGGCGGTTTCGCGGCGACGCGCTCGGCCGGGCAGGCGTCGTCGGGCTACGGCCGGTTCGAGGACATGGTCACCGGCGTGCGGCTGGCCACCCCGCGCGGCGAGTGGAAGCTCGGCGTCGCGCCGGCGTCGGCGGCCGGGCCGGACCTGCGTCAGCTCGCGATCGGCAGTGAAGGCACGCTCGGCGTGATCACGGAGGTGTCGCTGCGGGTCCGTCCGGCGCCGCCGGTCCGCCGGTACGAGGGTTATGCCCTGCCCGGCTGGGAAGCGGGCCGCGAAGCCGTCCGCGATCTCGCGCAGCACCACGCGCTCGCCGACGTCACGCGGCTGTCCGATGTGGACGAAACCGAAGTTTCGCTGGCGCTGAACGCCGGCCTCAAGACGACGGCGCTGCGCCGGTACCTCGCCGCGCGCGGGGTGTCGCACCCGTGTTTCCTCATCGTCGGCTGGGAAGGCACCGCGCACGATGTCGCGTTGCGCCGCCGCGAGACGACGCGGCGGCTGAAGGCGTCGGGTGCGGTGCGCGTCGGCAAGGCGCTCGGCGAGTCGTGGCGTCACGGCCGGTTCGCCGGTCCCCGGCAGCGGGATGCGTTGCTGGATCAGGGGGTCTGCGTCGAGACGCTGGAGACCGCGGCCTACTGGTCCAATGTGGACGAACTGCGTGACGACGTCCGGGCGGCGCTGACGGCGTCGCTGGGCCGCGCGATCGTCATGTGTCACATTTCGCACGCCTACGAGACGGGCGCGTCGCTCTACTTCACGGTGCTGACGGCCCGTGACGAGACCGACCCGGTCGGCCAGTGGCAGCGTGCGAAAGCGGCGGCGTGCGAGGCGATCACCGGCCTGGGCACGATTTCGCACCACCACGCCGTCGGTGTCGACCACGCGCCGTACCTCGAGGCGGAGATCGGCTCGCTGGGCGTCGAAGTGTTGCGCGCGGCCAAGTCCACAGTGGACCCGTCGGGGATCCTCAACCCGGGAAAGCTGGTCTGAGCACTTCGCAGGGGACGCCGTGGCCGGCCGCGGCGACGCCGTCGAGCTTCGCGGCTTCGGCCTGTGGGAGGTCGGCGGTGCGCACCGGCGTGCCGTCGACCAGCAGCGGGTAGCGGATCGGCGCGGCGCCGACGTACGTGTGAACCTCGGTCAGGCGGGTGCCGTCTTCGAGCGTGATGTCGGGTTCGGTCAGCCGGGCCAGGTGGTAGCGCGTCCCGCGGCCTTCGCAGCGGTCGAGCACGGCCAGCTGGTCCGGTGTCACGAACCAGATGGCGTGCTCCTCGACGCCGTCGAGCGCGGTGAGGGTGGCCGGGCGCTGGTCGTCGACCACCCGGAAGCCGGCGGCCCACACGGCGGCGAGCCCGGCGCAGCGCGCGTGCGCGACCACGACCGGGCCTTCGAGGCCGAGCCGGGCGCGCAGCCAGGTGATCTTCGACGGGTTGGCGTTCGAGCCGTAGGCGAGCACGGCCATCCGGTCGCGCCAGCCGTGCGGCGCGGTTTCCAGGGGGTGCCCGACGCCGTCGACGTGCACGAACGAACGGCCCGGCCGGGTGCCCGGGTAAGGCTCGGCCGGGTATTCGTCGTCGGTGAAGAGGGTCAGAAGGTCACCACGCTGCGCAGGACGTCGCCGTGGTGCATGCGCTCGAAGGCCTGCTCGACGCCGTCGACGCCGATCCGTTCGGTGACGAACTTGTCGAGCGGCAGCCGGCCCTGCAGGTAGAGGTCGACGAGCATGGGGAAGTCCCGGCTGGGCAGGCAGTCGCCGTACCAGGAGGATTTGAGTGAGCCGCCGCGCGAGAAGAAGTCGATCAGCGGCAGGTCATCGAGGCGCATCTCCGGCGTCGGGACGCCGACGAGCACGACGGTGCCGGCCAGGTCGCGGCCGTAGAAGGCCTGCCGCCAGGTTTCGGGGCGTCCGACGGCGTCGATGACGACGTCCGGACCGAAGCTGTTCGTGGCGTCCTGCATGGCTTCGACGACGGCCTCTTCGGAAAGGCCCTTGCTGTTGACGGTGTGCGTCGCGCCGAAGTCCTTGGCCCAGGCGAGCTTCCGGTCGTCCATGTCGATCGCGACGATCGTGGTGGCGCCGGCGAGCTTGGCCCCGGCGATGGCGGCGTCCCCGACGCCACCGCACCCGATGACGGCGACGGAGTCACCGCGGGTGACGGCACCGGTGTTGATGGCGGCGCCGAGCCCGGCCATGACCCCGCACCCGAGCAGCCCGGCGACGGCGGGTTCGGCCTCGCGGTTCACCTTCGTGCACTGTCCGCTGTGGACGAGGGTCTTCTCGAGGAAGGCCCCGATGCCGAGGGCGGGCGACAGCTTGGTGCCATCGGCGAGGGTCATCGGCTGGGCGGCGTTGAAGGTCGAGAAGCAGTACCACGGCTTGCCGCGCTTGCAGGCCCGGCAGGTACCGCAGACGGCGCGCCAGTTGAGGATGACGTAGTCGCCGGGCGCGAGATCGGTGACGCCCTCGCCGACGGCCTCGACGACCCCGGCGGCCTCGTGGCCGAGCAGGAAGGGGAACTCGTCGTTGATCCCGCCTTCGCGGTAGTGCAGGTCGGTGTGGCAGACCCCGCAGGCCTGAACGTTCACGACGGCCTCACCGGGCCCGGGATCGGGAACGACGACGGTCTCCAGCGAGACGGGCTCGCCCTTCGCCCGCGAAACGACCCCCTGGACCTCGTACGGCATGCGAATCCACCTTCCGGCTCTTGCTGGCTCCGACGGCAGCTAATCACGGATCACGCGGAGATGGCGACATCCGCATGAGTGAGTCTTGGTGATTCTTGCGCAACATGTTGCGTTCTACGCAACTGAGGTGATCCAGTGGCCGATGGTTTCGAAGTCGTGGCCGGTGAGGCCCGTGCTCGCCGCGACGGTGTGCACCAAAGCCGGCGCCGGGTGGTGGCTCGCGACCCAGATCCGGTCGGATTCGGTGGTCTCGTCGTCGACCCAGGCGAGCGGGCGGCCCGCCGCCCGCTCGACGATCCGGCGGGTCTTCCAGTGCGACCCCGGCTCGGTCCAGCCACGTCGTGGCCCAGACCAGGTCGCACCCCAGCGCCAACAGCCGCGGGCCGAGGCTCGGGTCGACTCGCGACAGCAGGGGATTGCCCAGGTCGGCAGCGGGCGCATGGTTCCGGCAGTCTGGCACGGGCCACCGGCCCCCGTCTTCCAGCTTATCGGCCGGTACCGACAGTTCCGGGCGGCTCCGGCAGCTCCATCGACGCCAGCCGGGCCGGGTCGGACACCGCTGCGATGCCCGTGATCCGCCCACCCGCCACCGTGAACGCCACCACTGACAGCGGGCTCCCGTCCGGGCGCCACGCCACCACGCCCGGCAAGCCGCCGACCAGCACCGCCCGGCCGCCGCCCGCCGCGCCGAAGCGGGCTCCCGCCGCCACGTTCGTCGCCCCCAGGACCACCACCACGCCGTCCGGGGTGTCGACCGTCAAACGGACGTCCGGGTCCAGGACCCGCAGCAACTCTTCGAAGTCCCCGTCGCGGGCCGCCCTCAAGAACGCGTCCACCACCTCGCGCTGGGACCTCCCCGCGCTCGGCGTGCCCGCCGGGGTGCGGACCTTCTTGCGCGCGCGGCTCGCCAGCATCTTCGTCGCTCCCGGCGTCTTGCCGAGGATGCGGCCGATCTCCTCGAACGGCACCGCGAACAGGTCGTGCAGCACGAACGCCAGCCGCTCGCCCGGCGCCAACGACTCCAACACCACCAGCAACGCCAGCCCGACCGAGTCCGCGAGCGCGACGTCCGCTTCGGGACCTTCGTCCACCGCCACCACGATTTCGTCGTACGGCGCTTCCGGCCGGGACCGGCGCGAGCGCAGGACGTCCAGGCTGATCCGGCCCACCACCGTCGTCAGCCAGCCGTCGAGGTTGTCGATCGTCGCCGCGTCCTGGCGGGACAGCCGCAGCCACGCCTCCTGCACCACGTCCTCCGCGTCGGCGTGCGACCCCAGGACGCGGTGGGCCACCGCGCGCAGCCGGTCGCGCTGCGCCTCGAAGACCTCGGTCATCGTGTCGGGCATGTCGTTACCTTCCTCGGTTCCGCTCCGTCATGGGGATGACGGATCCGAACCACCACAGGTAACACCAGGAGGAACGATGGAAGCACGGCTCAAGAGCACCAGCAGCCCCGAGGTGACCGGAGCGGTCCAGCAGCTGTTCAAGGTCGTGTACGGCGCCGGCGTCGACCCGCTGCTGCTCGAGCTGGTCCACCTGCGGGCCAGCCAGATCAACAGCTGCGCCCCGTGCGTCTACGGGGGCGTCCATTCGGCGAAGAAGCACGGCGAGACCGACGAGCGGCTGCACAGCGTCGTCACCTGGCGCGAGACGCCGTTCTTCACCGAGCCGGAGCGAGCCGCGCTGGAGCTGACCGAAGCGGCGACGCGCATCGAAGACGGCCAGCCGGGCGTGACGGACGAGATCTGGGCGGCCGCCGCCGAGCACTTCGACGAGAAGCAGCTGTCGGCGATCGTCCTGCACATCGCGCTGACCGGCTTCTTCAACCGGATCAACCGCGCGATCCGGGAGCAGGCGGGCAAGACCTGGTGACAGGCCGTGAATGGCACATTCACGGACACTTGGTCCCTCAATGTGCCATTCACGGACTTCTAGGCCGGGGTGATGATGTACGCGATGCCGCCCGGGCCGCTCGCGACGGTCCCGTCCGCGCGGTACCGCTTCGTCCGCTGCCAGATCTTCTCGAACTGGTCGCGCTGGTAGATGTTGCGGACCCGGTCGTTGCTGCTCGACGCCGGGTCGTTCGCGATCACGTCGCCGTCCTTCGTGAAGCCGACGACCACCATGATGTGCCCCGACGTCCCGTAGCCCGCGCCGTCCAGTTCCGACGCCAGGAACGACTGGGAAGTGATCACCGGGATCCCGCGCGCGATGTAGTTCTCCAGCTCGTTCAGCGAGTGCAGCCGCGTGATGTGGCCGCGCAGGCCGCGCGAAGCCGCGTACGCCGTGTTGAACGGCCAGTTGCCCGTGCCGTCGTACGCGTGGTCGTAGGTGTAGCGCGCCGCGAACGCCACCGACGGGTCGACGTAGTCCGCCGGGATCCAGGACATCTCCGCCGCCGACGGCTTCTTGCCCCAGTACTCGGCCACCATCTCGGTCGACGTCGGGCTGCACCACGCTTCGCCGCCCCCGCCGTACTGCGGGAACTGTCCCTTGTGGAGGTTCTGCGCGTACGCCGGCACCTTCAGCTCGATCCCGGTGGCGCGGCCCGGCTTCGTCGTCTGCACGTCGAAGCGGTCCGGCACCGCCGAGGTCATCGCGCCCAGCGACGTCACCGACGGCGTCGCGTGCGACCCGGCTTCGCGGTACAGGTCGATCCGCAGCTGGTACGACTTCAGCGTCACCCCGGTCTTCATGACGAGCGTGTCGACGTCGACCGCCGCGTTCGCGTCGTCCTGGCCGTCGACGCTGGTGCGCAGGATGTCGGCGTCACCGCTGGCCCAGCGGCCCATCACGTACCACGCGGTTTCGACGCCGGCCGACGTCCGGCCGCGCGCCTCGACCTGCAGCCACGTCTTGGCCGGCGTCTGCGCGTTCCAGGACGCGACCAGCTGCGTCGCGCCGAAGCCCTCGCGGTACTCCGGTGACGTCCACCGGCCGTACTCGTACGTTCTCGTCGTGCCCAGTTCCGGCTCGGTGTGCTCAACCGTGCCGGCCGGGCGCGTGATGCGCAGGCCGTCGCGGGTCAGCGCGAGCCCGGCGAAGTCGCCGTCGTGGAAGCGCCCGCCGTTCCACTCGTGGTAGTCGATCGCCTCGTCGTCGTGGGGCCGGGCGGGCGCGGCCTCGGCGACTTGCGCGGTTACGGCTGTCAACACGACTACCGACAATAAGGTGAACAACTCGCGTACGCGCATCCCGGCTCCCTGATAGACCCACCCAGTAGGCAGGGATTTTCGCCGGTCCGGCCGGGTCTGTAAACAGGTACCTAGAGGACGGCCTGCGTCTGTGTCACTTTCGCGACCAACTTGCCGTCGTCGTCGTGGACCTCCGTCTCCACCACGACGAACTTGCGCCCGGCGTGCAGTGGTCTGGACGACGCAACGGCGTAGCCCGAACGCACCGCGCGCAGGAAGTTCGTCTTCGATTCGACGGTCGTCGTGCCCTGGCCGCCCTCGGGCAGGTTGAGGAACGCGCACACGGCGCCGGTCGAGTCGGCCAGCGCCATGAGCGCGCCCCCGTGCAGCGCGCCGCCGAGCGTGCAGAGGCTCTCGTCCCACTTCAGCCGGCTGCGGACGAGCTCGCGCCCGTGCTCCAGGACCTCGACACCGAGGCGCTCGGAGAACGGCATGGAACGGTGGAAGAGCTGCGTGCCCTCGGGATCGGTCATGCCCCGCAGCCTGCCCGAAGACCGGCCGCGGGGCGATTACCTCCGGGGTAACGCGGTCAGCTCAACGGGTTGACGAGCAGCAGCTCGGTGTTGTGGTCCGCGGGATCGCCGACGCGGCCGAGGTCGGTGTGGATGTCGTTGTACGACAGCTCGCGGTACAGCGACGCAAGCGCTTGCGGCGTCCGGGAACCGTAGTCCGCGGCGTACGGCGCTTCCGCCTCGATCAACGTCGTGAACAGCGACAACGTGCCGTCGACGTTGTCCGCGACCTCGACGATCCGCGCGTGCTGCGGGAAGTCGATGTGCGACGCCGTGTTGATCTCCCAGAAGCCCTGCTGCGGCGTGTTCCCCGCGTGCGGCGTGATCTTGTTGAGGTGCGTGTGGCCGTTGACCCACGCCAGCACGTTCGGGAACCGCTTGAGCAGCCCGACGAACGCGTCGCCGTTCAGGCGCGGGTCGAGCAGGTGGCGCGAGTCCGGCAGCAGGTTGGTCATCGTGCCGCTCGTGTGGTGGCTGAACAGCAGGAACAGCTCGTCGGTGACGTCGTGGACGACCTTGCGGCCGAAGAAGTCGTAGTACGTCGAGCTGCCCCGCTTCAGCGTCGCTTCGACCCAGTTGAACTGCGCGAGGCCGATCGAGCCGTCGGCGAACCCGGCGTCGGTCGTCGTGTCGAGGCTGATCCCGGTGATGCCCGGCGCGATCCGGAACGTGTAGTAGACGTTCTTGCCGTCGGCGTTGGCGCTCGAGAAGCCGTGCCCGACCGGGCCGGGGCCGGTGTTGGCGGAGTCGAGGTGGGCGCGGACGAACTCGCCGGTGTCGAACGGGCGGCGCCGCGCGTCCGGCGTCACCTCGCGGATCGTGCCGCTGCCGCCGAACAGCTCGGCGATCGGGACGCTGGAGCCGGGCTTCTTGATGGCGTCGGCGAGCTTCTTCGCGGTGCTCTCGTCCTTGCCGATGACCTTGTACTTCCCGGTGTACCAGGCGTCGATGCCGGGGATCTGCGCCGGCAGCGAGCCGACGATGCTGTCGTCGTGGTTGCCGAACGTGCAGAACCACGGGACGTCGAGGCCGGGCGCGGTGAAGGCCTTGATCCCGGCTTCGAGCAGGCCGGGCAGCTGCGGGAAGCCCTTGGCCGAGTAGTCGTCGCCCACGCCGGGGATCGACGGGTTCCAGAACTCCTTGTTGCCGGAGCTCTGCACGCCTTCGTAGGCGTTCGTGGCGCCGGAGTTCGGGGTGACGGTGCCGCCGTTGAGGACCTTGAGGAACCAGTCGAGCTCGATCAGCTCGTGGTTGTCGGTGTTGTCGCCGGTGGTGACCATGAGGTCGAACGGCCGCCCGGTGAACGGGCCCTGCCGCACGCTGTTGACGCGCTCGACGAGCGCGCTGGTCGCGACGGTGCCGAGCGCCTCCTGCGGCCGGTGCGCGGAGCCGATGAACGGGTGCAGGTATTCGAAGCGCGCGGGGCTTTCGGTGTCGGTGATGTGCAGGTCGGTGAACTGCACGAACGCGCTGAGCGCGCGGCGCCGGTCGTCGCGACCGGTCTTCGGCGTGGCGAGGTCGCTGCGGACGACGAGCGGCCAGCCGGGGCCGCCCTGCAGCCGGGTGTAGGCCGGGCCGGCGGTGACGGCGGTGGCGACCTGCTCGAGCGTGGTGCCCGACGTCGTGACCGAGCGCGTGCTCGTCAGCCGCAGCGCGCGGTCGAGGGCGTTCGCGGTGGGCGTGCACAGCAGCAGTCCGAGACCGGCGGCGCCCGCGGTGGCGACGGCGCGCCGGGTGAGTTCGGCCATGGTTGTTCGCTCCCCAGTCTTCTCGGTTGCCCAGCACCGTGCCGGACGTGGGTGGACGCGGGGTGAACGTGAAAAACATTCACCGTGACAGTTGAGTCCACCCTGTCACAGGCTTCGGGGTGGGGTGTACCGCCGAAGGTCGTGGTCATTTCCGCCGCTGGGCGAGCCCGTCGAGGATGACTTCGGTGCCGAGCGCGAAGAGGTCGTCGGCGGTGAGCCCGGTGAACCCGAGTGCGCGTGCGTGGGGGTAGTTCTTCAGGTTTTCCCGGAAGGCTTTCGCGGCTTCGGGGTCCGGTTTGCCGGGGCGCTCGACCGACGCGAGGACGTGCGCGGTCAGCAGCCGCGCGATGCCCGCGGTGTCTTCGGGGGTGAAGCCGGCTTCCAGCAGGATCTTCGCGGTCCGCTCGATGTGGGCGAGCCGGTTCGGGCCGGGCGGGCGCTCGCGCAGGAGCGTCGCGGCGTCGCGGTGCTTGAGCACGATCGCGCGGAACTGGTGGAGGCCCTGCTCGAGCTGGCGGCGCCAGTCCTGCGTCTCGTCGATGTCGAACGCGTCTTCGCAGACGGCTTCGGCGAGGAGATCGAGCAGCTGGGCCTTGTCCTTGACGTGCCAGTAGAGCGTCGGCGAGCTGACCCCGAGCCGCGCGGCGAGCCGCCGCGTGCTCAGCTCGGCCAGGCCGGCTTCGTCGAGGAGGGCGAGGGCGGCGTCGGTGATCTGACGGCGATCGAGTGGCACCCGGCGCACTCTATCAGTGATAGATTGGTCTCTATCACTGATAGAGGGGGACGTGATGCGCTGGTGGATCGCAGGGTGCTCGCTGGTCTTCGCGATCGGCACGGCACTGCAGAACTTCGTGGTGATCGACGCCGAACTGGTCGCACGGGCGGCCTCGATCGCGGGAACGCCGGTGTCGGACGGCTTCCTGACGGGCCTGCGCCTGGTCGGCGACGTCTACCTGGTGGGCAACCTGCTGGGGCTGCTGGCCCTGACCGGGCGCGCGTGGGTGTTCTGGCTGGTGCTGGCGGTGAACGCGACGCAGGCCGCGGGCGTGTTCGCGATCCCGCCGTCGGTGTGGCGCGCGACGCTCGACTTGTACGGCTGGGTGGGGCTGCTGCCGTCGGTGGTGACCGACGGCGGCGCGCTCGTGTTGACGCTGGTGCTGATCAGCAGGCGATACCGCACGCGGTCCCGGCGGCGGCGAACAGACCGAAGAAGAACAGCATCACGATCAGCGCCGGGATGACCGCGATGATCCCGCAGACGAGGCCGGCGATGGCCATGCCCTTGCCGGTGTGGCCCGGCCGGTCCGACTGCACCATCCCGCCCCACGACAGGCCGATCGCCAGGAACCCGAGGAGCAGGTCGACGAACGGGATCCAGAACGTGACGAGGGCGATGATGCCGACGACCATCCCGGCCACGGCCATGCCACTGGTGATCAGCGGCTGGTAGGCGGCGCCGTACATCGGCTGGGGACCGTAGGCGGGGTAGGGCTGGGTCACGTAGGGCTGGACCGCGTACTGCGGGGCCGAAGGCGGGTACACCGGCTCGGCCGGGGCGGGGTACTGCTGATCCGGCTGGTAAGGGTTGTAATCGGTCACGGCGCACCTGTTTCTCTTCGTCCCCGGCGAAGTCGTCCGGAAGGTGCCGCACGTTACTCAGCCCGTCAGGCCGGACTCCGTCACCCCGCGCACCAGGTACCGCTGCAGGAACGCGAACAGCAGCACGATCGGCAGGATCGACACCGCCGCCGCGAGGAACAGCAGGTTCAGCTGCGGGTTCTGCGACGTCAGCAACCCCGACAGTGCCACCTGGACGGTCCACGAGTCCGGCGACTGCGCGATGATCAGCGGCCACAGGAACGCGTTCCAGCTGCCGATCACCGTGATCACCGCGATCGCCGCGAAGAACCCCTTCGAGTTCGGCACCACGATCCGCCAGAACACGCCCCAGCGGCTCAGCCCGTCGACCCGGCCGGCCTCCTCCAGCTCGCGCGGGAAGTCCAGAAAATACTGCCGGAACAGGAACACGCTGAACGCGCTGAACAACCCCGGGATCACCAGCCCGCGGAAGTCCGACAGCCAGCCCAGCGACGAGACCACCACGAAGCTCGGCACGAACGTCACCGACGTCGGGATCATCAGCGTCGCCAGCACCGCGTAGAACACGAACCGCGAGTGCCGGTACGGGATCCGCGCCAGGCCGTAGCCCGCCAGGGAGCAGATGACCAGCAACCCCAGGGTCTGCAGGACCGCCACGATCGCCGAGTTCAGGAGGCTGCGCGCGAACGGGACGTCCGAAAGCGAGAACAATCGGGAAAAGTTGTCCCAGTGCACTGTGGACGGGAAGAATGTCCACTCGGGAGCGGTGATCTCCGCCCGGGACGCCAAGCCGTTGCGCACCAGCAGGTAGAACGGCAGCAGGAACAGCACCGCCGCGACCAGCAGGCACAGCCACCGGAAGAAAGCCCTCATGACACCCGCCCGAACCGGAACACGCGGCCCTGCAGCAACGTCACCAACGCGATGATCAGCGCCAGGATCACCGCGCCCGCGCTGCCGCGGCCCAGGTCCTGGCCGCCCGATCCCAGCGACGTGTAGTACAGGTACACCAGCGGTGGCCGGGCGAACGGCGGGTAGCCCCGTGAGTCGCCCATGATGTTGTAGAACTCGTCGAACGCCTGGTACGCGTTGATCAGGTTCAGCAGGAGCACCGCCACCGCCGTCGCGCGCAGCTGGGGGAGCGTGATGTAGCGGAAGACCTGCCAGCCCGGCTTCGCGCCGTCGAGCCACGCCGCTTCGTACAGGTGCTTCGGAATCCGTTGCAGCGCCGCGATGAACAGGATCATGTAGAACCCGAGCTGCAGCCACAGCCGCGCCGTCACCAGGACGATCCAGTACAGCGGTGGGTCGACCGTGCCCGTCCAGGCCACCGGGTCGACGCCGAACAGTGACAGCACGCTGTTCGCCAGTCCATACCGGACACCCGAGAACAACGACGTCTTCCAGATCAGTGACGCCACGACGTACGAGCACGCGAACGGCAGGAAGAACACCGACCGGAAGAACGCCCGCGCGAACCTCAGCCGGTTGACGCCCAGCGCCAAAGCCAGTGACAGCGCGAACGTCAGCGGCACGATGAACACCGCGAACACGCTGAACGTCCCCAGGCTCGACAGGAACGGCTCGTCGGTCAGCATGTGCCCGTAGTTGTCCAGCCCGACGAACTCGGTCGGCGTCACCGTGTTGCGCGCGTCGAAGAAGGACAGGTACGCGCTCCAGCCGATCGGCAGGTACGCGAACACCGCCAGCCCCAGCAGGAACGGCCCGACGAACAACCAGAACGCGCGCGCGTCGCGCCGCTTCACCCGAAGAGGCGCTTCAGCTCGGACTGAGCCACCTCGACCGCTGTCTTGGTCTGTGCGACCGGGTCCGCGCCCTCCTTCGCGATCTTCGCGACCGCGTCGGACAGCGCCGTGTTCGCCTGCTGTGTCCACACCGGACCGCCGACCAGGTGACCGTTCTCCCGGACGAACCGGGCGGCGTCCGCGGCCGGGCCGGAAGCGAGGCTGCCCGCCTGGCCCACCAGGCTCTGGCGCGCCGGCACGTGGAAGCCGAACTTCGTCGCGAACTCCAGCTGGTCGTCGGTCTTGTCGACCCACAGCCACTTCACGAACGCCTTGGCCTCGGCGACGTGCGCGCTCTTGGCGTTGACCATCGCGCCGTACGCGCCCACCGGCACCGACGGCGCGCCCGTGCCGTCGAGCCGCGGGAACGGCAGGACGCCGAAGTCGTCGTCGAACGCCTGCCGGATCTTCGGCACGTTCCACAGCCCGGTCCACTGCATCGCGGCGAGCCCGTCGATGAACGCGCCCGGGTCCGACCAGTCCGCCGGCGCGCCGAGCAGCAGGGACCCGTTGGCGTTCAACGTGTGCAGCTTCGCCAGCGCGGTCGCCGCGCGCGGGTCGTCGAAGCCGACTTCGCGGTTGCCGTTCTTCAGGTAGTCGAGGCCCGCCGACCACAGCAGCGGCCCGGTGAGGACGCCGACGCCGCCGTCGTTGCCGGCGAAGAAGCCCTTGACGCCGTCCTTGGACAGCTTCGCGGCCGCGTCGATCAGCTCGTCGACCGTCTGCGGCGGCTGGACGCCCGCGGCCTGCAGCAGGCTTTTGCGGTAGAAGAGCACCTGCGTGTCGACGGCCTGCGGGATGCCGTAGACCTTGCCCTCGACGGTCTGCGCGGCCAGCACGGCCGGGCTGAAGTCGTTGCGCACCGGCGCGATGACGTCGTCGAGCGACACCACCTGGTTCTGCCGCACCCAGTCGATCTTGACCTGCGCCTCGAAGACGTCCGGCACGGCGCTGTTCTGCAGCGCGGTGACGATCTTGGAGTCGTAGTCGCCCGGGTTCCACCGGACGTTCACCGTCGCGCCCGGGTAGCTCGCCGCGTACCGCTTGACGGCTTCCTGGACGCCGTCTTCGCCGTACGCGTGGTACCACTGCTGCAGCGTGACCTTCGGCGCGTCCGACGGCGGCGGGCCCGCCGAGTACGCCGTCGACGGCGGCGCGGTGCCCTGCCGTCCGGTGTTCGACCCGCAAGCCGCGGTCAGCGCGCCGACACCCGCGAGCGCGAGAAAGCTCCGCCTGTTCCGCTGCATCCCCAGTACTCCTCCGCGTACGTCCGTGAATGGCACATCGAGGGACGTAGCGTCCCTCAATGTGCCATTCACGGAACCTTAGGCACGCCGGAGATTTACCCGTTAGAGCTGGGCGATGTCGAGCTTTCCCTCGGAGTAGGACGCGCGGATGCGCTTCTTGTCGAACTTGCCGACGCTCGTCTTGGGCACTTCGTCCACGAACGTCCAGTTCTCCGGCAGCTGCCACTTCGCGACCTTGTCGCTCAGGAAGTCGCGCAGCTCCTCGGGTGTGGCCGTCTGGCCCTCCTTGAGCACGACGGCGACCAGCGGCCGCTCGTCCCACTTCTCGTCGGGGATGCCGACGACCGCGGCCTCGGCCACCGCCGGGTGGCCCATGACCTGGTTCTCCAGGTCGACCGAGGAGATCCACTCGCCGCCGGACTTGATGACGTCCTTGGCGCGGTCGGTCAGGGTCAGGTAGCCGTCCGCGCTGACCCTGCCGACGTCGCCGGTGCGCAGCCAGCCGTCGTGGAACTTGTCCGGGTCGACCTGCGAGCCGCCGTAGTAGGAGCCGGCGATCCACGGGCCCTGGACCTCGAGCTCGCCGACGGCCTCGTCGTCCCACGGCAGCACCGCGCCGTCGTCGTCGATCAGCCGGGCCCGCACGGACGCCGGGAAGCGGCCCTGCGTGTAGCGGTACTTCCAGGCCTCGTCGCCGGTCGCCGCCGCCGGCGGGCGGGCGACGCTGCCCAGCGGCGACGTCTCGGTCATGCCCCAGGCGTGCAGGATCGACACGTTGTGCTTGTCCTGGAACGCGCGCATCAGCGACGGCGGCACCGCCGACCCGCCGACGACGACCTCACGCAGTTGGGAGATGTCCTGCGGGTTCGCCTCGAGGTGGGCGAGCAGGCCCTGCCAGACGGTCGGGACCGCGCCGGCGAACGTCGGCTTCTCGGCGGCCAGCATCGCCGCGATCGGCGCCGGCTGGAGGAACCGGTCCGGCATCAGCAGCGACGCGCCGACCATCAGCGCCGCGTACGGCAGGCCCCACGCCATCGCGTGGAACATCGGCACGATGGCCAGTGCCTTGTCGCTCTGCGCCAGGTTCATGCTGTCGCTCATGCAGACCTGCATGGAGTGCAGCCAGATCGAGCGGTGTGAATAGGCGACGCCCTTGGGGTCACCCGTCGTGCCCGACGTGTAGCACATCGCGGCCGCCGAGCGCTCGTCCACGTCCGGCCAGTCGAAGGTGTCCGGCTGCTCGGCCAGCAGCGCGTCGTAGGCGTGCACCTGGATGCCGTCCGGGGCTTGCAGGGCCGCGGCGTCGCCGTTGGCGACGATGACGTGCCGGACGGTCTTGAACTCCGGCAGCTGCTTCGCCAGCAGCGGGGCGAGCGTGCCGTCGACGATGACGACCTGGTCCTCGGCGTGGTTGGCGACGAACGTCAGCTGCTCCGGGAAGAGGCGGATGTTCAGGGTGTGCAGCACGGCGCCCATCGCCGGGACGGCCAGGTAGGCGGCCATGTGCTCGGCGTTGTTCCACATGAACGTGCCGACACGCTGGTCACCCGTCACGCCGAGGCTGCGGAGCGCGTTCGCGAGGCGGGCGGCGTTGCGGCCGAGGTCGCCGTAGCTTTCGCGACGGGCTTCTGAACCGGTCCAGGTGATGACTTCGCTCGCCGAGTGCACCGACGTGCCGTGGCGGAGCAGGTTCGCCAGCGACAGCTGGCCGTCCTGCATGGTGCTCAACATGGTCGCTCCCGGGGGTCGTTCGCCGGTGGACTGGGGTTGCGCCGACTCTAGTGCGGATCGGGTGAAGCGGGCATGGTCAACAACGGCTCCGTTCGGTCACGGTCGTCGCGCGATCGGGGGACGACCGGACGATGATCAAGATCATCAATTTTTACGCTTTTCCTTATACGCGAGGAAATGCGCGGCGTAACGGAGGCTTCACTTCCGGGTGAGTCTGGCCACTCCGACCACTTCTCGGGAGCGTTTCCGCAGGCCGGAGCGGGTTGCCCGGTATCACCTCCGGGGGTAATAAGTGCGTGTCGGTTGCACGGCCACGAAGCCGGTGGCGTTTACTGGGGCCGTGGCAAGAGACGGCTGAGCAGCGCTTGCAGGAGCAAGCACTCAGAAAAGCTGTCGGCCGCGAAAGCGGAGACCTGAGAGGAAAGGACACTACGTTGGCTCTGCCTACGTTGACTCCGGAGCAGCGCGCCGAGGCCCTGGCCAAGGCCGCCGAGGCTCGCAAGGCGCGTTCGGAGCTGCTCGCGTCGATCAAGTCCGGCAAGGAGAGCATCGAGAAGGTGCTCAAGCAGGCCAAGGAGAACAAGACCATCGGGAAGACGAAGGTCACCCAGCTGCTGAAGGCCGTCCCCGGCCTCGGCGCGGTGAAGGTCGCCGCCCTGCTCGAGCAGGCCGGCATCGACCCGGACCGGCGCGCCGCCGGCCTGGGCGAGCGCCAGCGCGAGGCGCTCATCGACGCGCTCAAGTAGCTCGTCGTCAGGAGCTCCCGCGAGGGGAGTGTCGCTCGTGACACTCCCCTCGCGGATCTCCCGAAGCCTGGGACGCTGGAGTCGTGAGTTCTCCTGACCCGGCGACCCCGGCACTCGACCTCGCCGCCCGCTACCAGCGAGGCGACTTCCTCTTCACGACGGCCCAGCGCGCACTCCTCGCGCAGGGCACGCTCCGGACCGTCACGGACACGGACCCGCGGCAGCTCGCCGCGGCGATCCCCGGCGTCCTGGCTTCGACCGGAGCCCCGCTGGCCGTCGGCGTCCTCCCGTTCGACACCGGGCCCGACACGAAGGTGCCGGGCCACCTCGTCGTGCCCCGGACCGTCCACCGCTCCGAAGGTGCGCCCCTGCTCACCCGTGAGGTCCTGCCGGCGCCCGTGGGGGTGCGCGCGGTTCCGTCGCCCGCGCAGCACATGGCCTCCGTGCAAGCCGCCGTGCACGCGCTGGGTGAGCGTGACCTGCGGAAAGCCGTCCTGGCTCGTGCGCTGGACCTCGAGTTCGCCTCGCCGGTGCCCGCCGAGCGCGTCGTGCGCAACCTGGCGGTCGGCAACCCCCGGCACTTCACGTACGCGGCCGAGCTGCCCGGCGGCCGCACGCTCGTCGGCGCCACGCCCGAGCTGCTGCTGCGCCGGACCGGCCGCACGGTGTTCTCGTCACCGCACGCGGGCTCGATGCCGCGTTCGGCCGACCCGGCCACCGACCGCGCCAACGGCGAGGCGCTGCGGACGTCGCGCAAGGACCAGCTGGAGCACGCGGTGGTGATCGACTACCTGGTCGAGGCGCTGCGGCCGTTCTGCCGGACCCTCGAAGTCCCGGCCGAGCCGGAGCTGGTGACGACCCCGGCGATCTGGCACCTGCGCACGCCGATCACGGGCGAGCTGGCCGACCCGGACGTCACGGCGCTGGACCTGGCGGCGGCCCTGCACCCGACGCCGGCGATCTGCGGCACCCCGACCGAGGGCGCGCGCGAGCTGGTCCAGGAACTGGAGCCGTTCGACCGCGACTACTACGCGGGAGCGGTCGGCTGGGTCGACGCGGCGGGCGACGGCGAGTGGGCAGTGGCGATCCGCTGCGCCGAGATCGCCTCGACGTCGATGAGGCTGTACGCGGGCGGCGGCATCGTGGCGGCGTCCGAGCCGCAGGTGGAGCTGGACGAGACGACGGCGAAGTTCCGGACGCTCCTGGCGGCGATGGGCCTGGAGGACAGCGTCTAGGGGGCCCAGAGTTCCTCGGTCACCGACAGCTCGTCGGTGGTCAGGACGGCGATGGCCGCCCGGTAGCCGTCGGAGGCCTTCAGGTCCACCAGCCGCGTGCGGGCCGGGTCGAGGGCCGCCTCGCCCGACTCCACCAGCCGGGCCGGCTCGTCGAAGCGGGAGAACGTGATGCTCTTCAGCGGGATGCGCAGGCCCTTGCCGGTGGCCTTCATCACCGCTTCCTTGCGCGTCCAGTAGATGAAGAACGCGTTCGCCTTCTCCGCGTCGGTCAAGCCGGTCAGGTGGGCCGTCTCGGCCGGGCTCAGGGCGTACTCGATCAGGCCGTCGTCGGCTTTGCGGGTCGCGGTCTCGACGTCCAGGCCGACCGGGACCGCCGGGGTCGCCGCGACGCCGATCAGGTCGCCCGAGTGCGAGATCGACAGCGTCAGATCGGCGCCCGGGACGTGTGGCCGGCCGTGCTGTTTGCCGCAGTCTTCGCAGGTCGCGTCGAACTTCACCGCCTCGACCGCCCGGCCCAGCCGCTCGGCCGCGACCGTCTTGGCCAGCACGCGGCCGGTCAGGAACCGGCGCTTGTCCGCGTCCTGCCGGTACGCCTCGAACCGGCCTTGCTCGACGTCGTCCAGCAGGCGCAGGAAGCGTTCTTCGGCGGGCAGCGGGGACGACCAGCGGACCACGATCTCCATCACGCCTCCGATCCTCCCGGGCGCCGGAGCGGTTGTCACGATTTCGTGGAGAGGTCTGGGGTAATCACGTCGGTAGGAGGTACCCTGAGACTAAGCAAGCGCTTAGCCAGTGGCAGTGTTGGTCGGAGGAGCAGCTCACCCATGGACTTTTCTCTCAGCACCGAAGAACGGGAAGTGCGCGACTGGGTCCGCACGTTCGTCCAGCGGGAGCTGATCCCGCTCGAGCAGGAGGTCCTCCGGCGCGAGCGCGCGCACCAGCCGGGGTTGACCGGGGAGGAGCTGAAGGACCTTCAGCTCAAGGCGAAGGAGTCCGGCTTCTGGGGCGTCTTCACGCCCGAGGAGTACGGCGGCATGGGCCTGTCCGCCGTGATGGCCGCGCTGCTCGAAGCCGAGCTCGGCCGCACCTTCGTGCCGTTCCGCTTCGGCGGCGCCGCGGACAACATCCTGTTCCACGCCAACGAAGAGCAGAAGCAGACCTACCTGCTGCCGACCATCTCGGGCGAGCGCAAGTCGTGCTTCGCGATCACCGAGCCGGGCGCCGGGTCGGACGCCAAGGCCATCCGGACCACCGCCCGCAAGGACGGCACCGACTGGATCATCAACGGCGAGAAGACCTTCATCACCGGTGGCAACGAAGCCGACTTCACGATGGTCTTCGCCATCACCGACCCGGAGAAGGGCGCGAACGGCGGCGTCACGTGCTTCCTCGTCGACCGTGAGGCCGGCTGGAAGTCCGAGTACATCGACACCATGGGCGAGTGGGGCCCGGCGTCGCTGATCTTCCAGGACGTCCGCGTCCCGGAAACGCAGATCCTCGGCGAAGAGGGCCGCGGCTTCGAACTCGCCATGCAGTGGATCGGGCAGGGCCGCTACCTCCTGCCGGCGCGCGCGATCGGTTCGTGCGAACGGCTGATCTCCATGGCCATCGAGCACGCCAACACGCGCGAGACGTTCGGGCAGAAGATCGCCGAACGCCAGGCCATCCAGTGGATGATCGCCGACTCCGGGGTCGAGCTGGAAGCGCTGCGGTGGCTCGTGCTCAACGCCGCGTGGCAGGTCGACCAGGGCGTCGACTCGCGGCACGCGCAGTCGATGGCGAAGCTGTACGGCGGCCAGAAGGCCAACGAAATCGTCGATCGCGTCCTGCAGATCCACGGTGGCATGGGGTACACGCGGGAGCTGCCGGTCGAGCGGTGGTACCGCGAGCTGCGGCTGCTGCGCATCTACGAAGGCACCGACGAGATCCAGCGCCGCACCATCGCGCGCAACCTGCTCAAGGGGCACGTGAAGGTCGGCGGCGTCCTGGGCTGAGTCCCCCGGAAACGCGTGAAGCCGTCAAGGCCGCCCTCTCCGGCGGCCTTGACGGCTGTTCGGCTGCGTGCTGCTTACTGCTTGTTGCGAATGGCGATCGGGACGCCCGCGAGGTCCTCTTCGTTGCACAGGAGCTTCACGTCGTAGTACGGCGAACCCTGACGGTCGTCGTAGTCGAGGTGAATGGCCAGGACGTCGAGCGGCTCGCCGAGCCACTCCTGAGCCTGCCGTAGCCACGCGGAGCACCGCTCCAGAGCGGTGGGGAGATCGTCATCACGGAACTCGACGGGGCGATAGGGGACATCCTGCACCTGATCGCGGGGGTGTGCCGGCGCCGGGAGGCCCGGCGCGAGACCCGAGTCGTCCAGTTCCAGTTGGATCGTTTCCTCAGTCACCCTTCGAGCGTCCCCCACGCACGCCGTCTGGGCAAGGCGTACACAGGTAAAAGCGCCGCTAAACGGACATGCCCCACTCTTTCGCGACGATTTCACGGCAGCGTCGCAAGTCGGCTACACCGGGCTGCGACGTGCAGCCCAGCGCCCGCGAGACCAGCTCCGCGTAGTGCTCGGCGAGCTGGTCCAGCGCCAGCGGTCCGCGCGGCGAATACCACCGGGCGACCCCACTGCACATTTCCAGCAGCGCGAGCCGGGTCACCGCCGGGTGTTCGGTGTGGAACACCCCGGCCGCGACGCCTTCTTCGATCGCCGCCGCCCACAGGTTCTCGTACGCGTCCCGCAGCGCCACCACGGGTTCGCGCGCGGCCGGCGACAGCACGTCGACTTCGTTGTCCACCACCCGGGTTTCCGCCGGGCCGACCGCGTGCGCGAGCACGTGCAACGCGACCAGGGTGCGCAGCCGGTGCACCGGGTCCGCGCTGCCGGCCGTCGCTTCGCGCGCGGCGTCCAGCAGGCGGTTCAGCGCCGTGTGCATGATCTCCGCGAGCAGATCTTCCTTGGTGCCCATGTAGTGGTACAGGCTCGCCGACGAGAGTTCGGCCTCCTGCGCCAGATCCCGGATGCCGGTGCCGTGGAAACCCTTGGTGGCGAACAGCTTCACGGCTGCCGCGCGGACGCGTTCCCGGCTGGTCACAGCCATTCCGCCGCCTTCGCGTCCCACGACCCGGCGCGCGGGTCGGCCACCTTGCGCAGCTCGCCCTTGGCGACGCGCTCCGACGGCGTCATCGGCAGTTCGCCGGCGAAGGCCCAGAACCGCGGAACCTTGAAGTACGCCAGCTTTTCCGCGCAGAACTCCGCCAGCGCGGCGGGTTCCGGGCGCTCGCCGTCGCACACGACGTACGCCTTGATCTCCTCGCCGCGCAGCTCGTCCGGCACCGCGACGACCGCGGCCAGTTTGACCGCGGGGTGCAGCAGCAGGGCGCGCTCGACCTCGTCCGCGGACACGTTCTCGCCGCTGCGGCGGATCATGTCCTTGGTGCGGCCGACGTAGTAGACGCGGCCGGTGTCGTCCATGCGGGCGAGGTCGCCGGTGTGGAACCAGCCGTTCTCGAACGCTTTCGCCGTCGCGGCCGGGTCTTCGTGGTAGCCGTGCATCAGGCCGATCCCGCGGATCAGCAGCTCGCCGGTTTCCCCGCGCGGCAGCGGCTTCCCGTCGGCGCCGGCGATCATCGCCTCGCGGTCGCGGCTCGGCCGGCCGATGCAGCCGGTGCCGACGGTCTCGTCGTGGTCGGCGGCGGTCATCCGGATGTCGCCGCCGGTTTCGGTCATCCCGAACGCCTCGTACCACGGCACGCCCCAGCGTCGTTCGAGTTCGGCGTGCAGCTCGTGCGGGATCGCGGACGCGCAGATCGCGCGCACTTTGTGGTCACGGTCGGCTTCGGACGGTTTCTGGCGCAGCAGCAGCGTCGGCATCAGGCCGAGGCAGTAGAACCACGTGACACGGTGCTCGCGGACCTTCGCCCAGAAAGTGCTGGGGTGGAAGCGGTCCAGCACGACGAGGGTGGCGCCGGCGGCGAGTCCCAACGCGACGTTCCACTGTGGATCGATGTAGTGGAACGGCTGCGCGGTTAGCATGACGTCGTCTTCGCCGACGGCGGGGAAGTCGGTCGCCAGGCCGACGGCGAGGGTCGTCCAGTACCGGTTCGGCAAGACGCAGCCCTTGGGCGCGCCGGTGGTACCGGACGTGTACTGGATGTTGACCGGCAGTTCCGGCACCGGCGTGAAGCCCGAGCTTTCACGTGAAAGCTCGGCGCCCAGGTCGGAGCTTTCACGTGAAAGCTCCGCGGGGGTGATCACCTCGGCCGCGCCGATGCGGCCCAGGAGGCCGGTGAACTCTTCGGCGGCGACGACCAGTTTCGCGCCGGAGTGACGGAGGACGTGGGCGCCGTCGAACTCCTGGTAGTTCGTGTTGACCGGGACCAGCATCGCGCCGATCTTCGCCAGCGCCAGCCACGTCAGCGGGAACTCCGGCTGGTTGCGCAGCATCACCGCGACCCGGTCACCCGGCACGATTCCGCGTTCGGTCAGCGCGGCGGCGATCCGGGAGCTTTCGCGGTCGACCTCGGCGAAGGTGAAGCGCTGGTCGTGTTCGTCGAAGATCCACGCCGTGCGGTCCGGCCACAGCTGCGCGGCCCGCGTGACGAGCTGGTCCAGGGTCCCGATGTCGGCGAGCGGGGTCACGTCCGGCTCCGGAAGGCTTCCGTCGACGCGGCGACGGCGGCCGAGGTCTCGGTGATCAGGGCGTGGCTGACTTCGAGTTCGAGCGCCGGCTCGACGTCGATCGGAGTGTCGAGGACGCGCTTGGCCATCGCCGCGGCCGCGGGCGGGTGTTCCGCGATCCGCTTGGCCCAGCTCAGCGCCTCGGCCCGGAGCTGCTCGGCGGGGACGGCGGCGTTGACCATGCCCAGCTCCGCGGCTTTCCGGCCGTCGAAGCGCTCGCCGAGCAGCAGGAGCTCCTTCGCCTTCAGCGGTCCGACGAGTAGCGGCAGCAGCCGCGAAGCCGCGCCGGTGACGCTCAGGCCCAGCGAGACCTCGGGGAACGCGAAGACGGCGTCTTCGGCGGCCAGGATCAGGTCGCAGCCGAGCGCGAACTCCGCGCCGGCGCCGATCGCGTAGCCGTGCACCGCCGCGATCACCGGCTGGCGCAGCCCGCGCAGCCGCCGCGTGACGTCCTGGAGCCGGTCCAGCCGCGTCCGTGAGTCACCCGCGGGGGTGGGTTCCTTGAGGTCGTGGCCGGCGCAGAAGGCCCGTCCGTTCCCGGACAGGACGACGACGCGGGCATCACTGCGCGCGGCGGCGTCGAGGGCGGTGAGGAAGTCGTCGACCAGCACGGCGGCGACCGCGTTCAGCCGCTCGGGCCGGTTCAGCCGGATGTGCGCGATGCCGTCCTCGACGGCGAAGTCCACGGTGGGCATGAGGGCGATGCTAGACGTTCGATCGATCGATCGATAGCCTCGGAACTCATGCAGGTCGACACGGTCTACGAGAACGCCACGGTCTGGACGGGCGCGGGCATGACCAGCGCCCTCGCCGTCCTGCACGGCCGGGTGGTCGCGCTCGGCGACGACGCCCGCTCGCTCTCGGCTCGTTCGCGAGTCGACCTGGCCGGCGGGTTCGTCGTCCCCGGGTTCCACGACGCCCACAACCACATGGCGTGGTTCGGGATGGGCCTCGACGACGTCGCACTGGGTGGCTGCCGCAGCGTCGAGGAGGTCTACGACGCCGTCGCCGCGCGCGCCGCGACGCTGCCGGCCGGGAGCTGGGTGGTCGGCAGCGGGTACGACCAGAACAAGCTCGCCGGCGGGCACCCGGACCGGCACGGCCTCGACCGGGCCGCGCCGGGGATGCTCGTCCGGCTCAAGCACACGTCCGGGCACATGACCGTGGTCAACTCGGCCGTGCTCGACCAGCTCGACCTCGCCCACGTCCCGGTCGGCGGCGACGTCGTGCTCGACGCCGAGGGCTCGCCGACCGGGCTGCTGCGCGAGCAGGCCCAGCTGCTGCTGCGGCCGCTCACGTACCCGACCCCCGTCGAGCGGGTCGTGCGCGGGCTCGAGCGGGCGTCCGAGCGGTACCTGTCCGAGGGCATCACCAGCGTCCAAGAGGCCGGGATCGGTGGCGGCCTGGTCGGCGAGACACCCGCCGAACTGGCCGCCTACCAGCAGGCGCGCGACTCGGGCGTGCTGCGCGTGCGCAGCACGGTGATGGTCGCCGCGAGCGTGCTGCACGACCTGCCCGACGACGCCGGCTTCGGCCTCGACCTCGGCCTGCGCACCGGCCTCGGCGACGAGTGGCTGCGCGTCGGCCCGATGAAGTTGTTCGCCGACGGCTCCCTGGTCGGGCGCACCTGCGCGATGCACGACCCGTTCGACGGCGAGCCGGACAACCGCGGCTACTTCCAGGTGCCCGAGGACGAGCTCACGGAGACGATCCGCCGCGCCCACGAAGCGGGCTGGCAGATCGCGACGCACGCGATCGGCGACCGCGCGATCACCGTCGTCCTCGACGCCTACGAAGCCGCGTTGGCCGCTTCGCCGCGTACGGACCACCGGCACCGCATCGAGCACTGCGCGGTGCTTCAGCCCGCGGAGCTGTCCCGGCTCGCTTCGCTCGGGCTCATCCCGTCACCGCAGGGGCGGTTCGTCAACGAGCTCGGCGACGGCATGCGCGCGGCGCTCGGCGAGGCGCGCGTCCCGTGGTGCTACCGGCTGCGAAGCGTCCTCGACGCGGGTTGCGTGCTTCCCGCGTCTTCGGACCGGCCCGTCGTGAACGGCGCACCACTGCTCGCGCTGGCCGACATGGTGCGTCGGCGCACGGCGTCAGGCGCGCCCTTCGCACCCGAAGAGGCGCTGACGCCGGAGCAGGCGTTGCGCGCGTACACGTACGGCTCGGCGTACGCGACCTTCGCCGAGCGTGACCTGGGCACGCTCGAACCCGGGAAGCTCGCCGACTTCGCCGTGCTGTCCGGTTCACCCCTGGACGAGTCCGCTTTGGACGACCTCGCCGTGCAAGGCACCGCCGTCGGCGGCGAACTGCATTATCAAGCGCGATGACTCACTTCCTTCCCACGAACTCGAGCGCTTCTTCGGCCAGCGCGGACCAGGGCTTTGCCGAGCCCGTGTCCAGCGCCAGCCACTCCTTCATTGGGGTGCCCTTGTTGGCGTCGAAGCGCACCCCGTGGCCCTCCGCGACCAGCGCGTCGACCCGCGCCCGGGGCAGCTTGAGCACCAGCTGCCCGCGCACGAACATCGCGAAGATCCGGCCGTGCGCCCGCAGCGCCGTGCGCCCGAACCCGCCGGTCGCGCCGGGTGGCGTGATGCCCGCGCGTCCGGTGAACTCGTCGACCAGGTCCTCGAACTTCTCCTCCGGTGACATCGACCACCTCCGCGTCTTCCATGCCCGACAGTAACGACCACCACCGACAAAAACGGGAGGCGAGATGCCCGTCCGCGATGCCGTCTTCGAAGACATCGACGAAATCTGCGCGCTCATCGAAGAGCACGCCGTCTACGAGGACAACCACGACCTGAAGCTCGACCGCGCGGAGATGAGCGGCCACCTCTTCGGGCCGGACCCGAAGGCGTGGGTGCTGATCGCGACCCCGCCCGGCGAGCCCGGCACGGTCGCCGGCTTCGCCTTCTGCAGCTGGAACTTCTCCACCTGGGAGGCCCGGCCGGGGATCTGGCTGGACGACCTGTTCGTCCGCCCGGCGCACCGGCGCTTCGGGCTCGGCGGCGAACTGCTCGACGAGCTGCGCAACCGCACGAGCGGCCGCGTCGAGTGGGACATGCAGGCGGGCAACGAGAAAGGCGAGGCGTTCTACGCCCAGCTCGGCGCGGAGCCGGTGCCGGGGTGGATCCGCTACCGCTGGCGGCCGTGAGCTTTCACGAGAAAGAACGCAGCCCCGTAAAGTATGCGGCATGGGAGATGGTTCGGTCCGGAGGTCCTCGTCGGTCGAGGACTACGTCCGGGTGATCTACGGCCTGGTCGAGCGGGGTGAGGCGGTCACGAACACCTCGCTCGCCGGCCGGCTGGAGGTCAGCCCGTCCTCGGCGTCGGGGATGGTCACGAAGCTGTCCCAGCTCGGGCTGGTCACCCACGTGCCGTACCGCGGGATCGAGCTGACGGCCGACGGGCGCCTGCTGGCGCGCTCGGTGCTGCGGCGCCACCGGCTGATCGAGACGTACCTGGTGTCCGAGCTCGGCTACACGTGGGACGAGGTCCACGCGGAGGCGGACGCGCTGGAGCACGCGGTGTCGGACCGCCTGGTCGAGCGCATCGCGGCGAAGCTGGGCAACCCGGTCCGAGACCCGCACGGCGACCCGATCCCGGCCCCGGACGGCAGCGTGGAGGAGCTCCCGGTCCGCATCCTGGACGACCTCCAGCCGGGCGCGGTGGGCGAGATCGTCCGGGTGTGGGACACGGACCCGGAGCTGCTTCGCTATCTGACGGAACACGCGATCAACCTGGGCGAACGCATCGAGGTCATGGAGCGGCAGCCGTTCGGGGGACCGATGGTGGTGAAGGTGGGGTCGCCGCCCGATGCGGCTACCCACGCGATCGGCAAGGAGATCGCGCAGGCTCTGTCGGTCACCCTGCGCTAGCCGCCCAGCGTCAGCTGGAACCCCACGCGCTCGGCCTCGTCGGCGTCCTTCCACAACGTGCCGCGGTTGTTGTTACCGACGTGCACGCCGTAGCGGTCCGCGCTCGGCACGTCGGGGAACGTGAAGGTGAACGTGCGCACCCACATGCCGTCGACGATCTTCGTCTGCTCCCCGGGAGTCCGGTGCAGCTCGGTGGCCGCCACGACTCGGCCGCTTTCGTTCACCAGGGTGACCTGCGAGCCGTCGCTGAGGTCGGAGTACCCGTCGTAGCCGTCGGCGGCGGACTTGGTGCACTGCATGTCGCACAGCAACGAAAGCGTGCCGTTGACCGACGTGGTCCCCGACGTCGTGAGAACGATAGTCAGAACGGCTGCGACCGCGGCGACGGCAACGGCGGCGGCAACGACGAAAACCAGCCTGCGGCGCCGTCGCACGGGTTGGGAAGTGGGCTCGGGCGGGGGTGTCTGCTCGGTGTTCGCCTCGATGGTCATCGGTCCGCTCTCGCTCTCGTCGCCGGGTTGTGCCTACAGACGGACCGGCCTTCGTCGTTGTTACGATCGGTGATCAAGGCGTTATGACGCTGAGGGGCGTACGCGCGAGTGACGTCGTGAAGCGGATGTGGTGACGCACCCGCGCCCGCGACCATGGCCGCATGAAACCCTTCCGCTTCGGCGTCGTCGCCGGGTTCGCGCGTGATCTCGGTTCCTGGACCGCTCAAGCCGAGCGGGTCGAGAAGCTCGGCTTCGACACTCTCCTCGCCACCGATCCCGTCGGGACCGCGGACCCCTTCGTCCTCCTCGGGGCCGCCGCCGCGGTCACCATCGACCTCACCGTCGGGACCTTCGTGCTCGCCGACCCCTTCCGGGACGCGCGAGCCCTCGACTGGCAGGTCCAGACCCTGCACCAGCAGACCGGCGGTCGCTTCGAACTCGGGCTCGGCGTCGGACGGCCCGGCGCCGAAGCGCACACCGAACGCCTCGGCCGGGAGTTCGGCGGACCGGGTGAGCGCATCACACGGATGGCGGAGACCATCGCCCTCCTCAAGGAAACCGCGGACCGGCCGCGGCTGACACTGGCCGCCGGGGGACCGAAAATGCTGGCGCTCGCCGCGCAAGAAGCCGACACCGTCACCTTCACCTGGGCGCCCCGGACCACCGAAGCCGAAGCGGAGTCCATTGTGGATCGATTCCGTAAGCTTGCTGAAGAACGGTTGCCGGACATCGAGCTCGGGCTGAACCTGATGGCCGTCGGGGACGCGCCGGCGCCCGGGATCGCGCGGTGGGCCGGGGTCGACGTGCCCGAACTCGCTGCCGGCAACGCCGTCACCGTGCTGCCCGCTGATCCAGGCCAAGCGGCGGAAAGGCTTCTCGGCTGGCGGGAGCGGTGGGGGATTTCCTACGTCACGATCAACTCGGGCTACGCGGAACCGTTCGCCGAGATCGCCGCGCGGGTGCGGCTCGCAGGTGGGTGAGGGCCCTTCCGATCTTGCGAAGCTGGGCCTACGCTCCAATTTTCGTACTCGGGAGTGCTTCGGAGCGTTGTGATGACCGGTCAGCGAATTCGCACCATCGACCGGGGGGAGCAGGCGGAACTGGGTCACCTCCTGGCCGCCGGGCCGTTCGACGTCGCGTTGCGCGCGGCGATCAGGGCTCGCGGCCTCGGCCTCGACCGGATCCGCTATCGCTTGCGCGGCAGGGGAACCACGGTCAGCCTGGCCACCCTCAGCCACTGGCAGTCCGGGCGGTGCCGGCCCGAACGGCCGGAATCGTTGGAGGCGTTGCGGAATCTCGAGGACATCCTGAACGTGCCGGACGGCTCGCTCAGCAAGCTCCTCGGTCCACCGCGGGGAAGGACCAGATTCCACGCGCAGCCGCCCACGCTCAATTGAGCGGCACCAACGGAAAACCGCTCACGTGAGCACGTAGGCTCGGCTGCATGCGAGCTGTGGTCATGGAGGAGTTCTGCGTCCCGCCGGTCGTGCGGGACGTGCCGGAGCCGGTGGCGCCACCCGGTGGCGCGGTGATCGAGGTCGACGCCACCGGCGTCTGCCGCAGCGACTGGCACACGTGGCAGGGCCACGACACCGCCGTCACGCTGCCGCACGTCGCGGGGCACGAGCTCGCCGGCCGGCTCGTCGCGCTCGGCGAAGGCGTGCGCGGGTGGGAGCTCGGCGCGCGCGTCACCGTGCCGTTCGTCTGCGCGTGCGGCAGCTGCCCCCAGTGCGCCCGTGGCGACCAGCAGATCTGCGACCGCGAGTTCCAGCCCGGCGCGACGCACTGGGGTTCCTTCGCCGAGCGCGTCGCCATCGGGCACGCCGAGACGAACCTCGTCGCGCTGCCGGACTCCCTCGGCGCCGCCGAAGCCGCCGCGCTCGGCTGCCGCTTCGGGACGGCGTTCCGCGCGGTGCTGCGGCAGGGCCGGGTCACCGCCGGGCAGTGGGTCTCGGTGTACGGCTGCGGCGGCGTCGGCCTCTCCGCGGTGCTGCTGGCCGTCGCGGCGGGGGCGAAGGTCGTCGCCGTCGACGTCTCGCCGCCGGCCCTGCGGCTCGCCGCGAAGTCGGGCGCCGCGCTCACCGTCGACTCCTCGGCGTTCGACGGCCCGGAAGCCGTCGCCGCGCACGTCCGCGAGCTGACCGGCGGCGGCACGCACGTGTCGCTGGACTGCCTCGGCGCGCCGTCGACCTGCGCGGCGTCGGTGGGCAGCCTCCGCAAGCGCGGCCGGCACGTCCAGGCCGGGCTGATGCCGCCCGCGCAGGGCGTCGCGCCGATCCCGATGCACCGGGTCATCGGCGGCGAGCTGGAGCTCGTCGGCATCCACGGCCTCCAGGCCCACGAGTACCCGGAGCTGCTGCGTGTCGTCGAGACGGCCGGCATCGACCTCGCCGCGCTCATCGGGCAGCGGATCGGCCTCGACGACGTCCCGGCCGCGCTGGCCGCGATGAACGACCCCGTACCGGCCCGCGCGGGCGTCACCGTTGTGACGTTTCGTGACTGATCCGCGTCGCCCAGGTCAAGTGACCGGTTCGTAGCTGATCCACGCTGGTGTTGTGACATTCAGGTGTGGGAACGTCGAATACATGGTGGCCCAAAGCGAGGGGATTCGGCCGCAGGAGCGCCCGGTTGGTCCGTTCGGGCGGCTCCTGCGGCTGTTCGCTGTCGCGGGTGTGACGTTCCGCGGTCACCGAGTCGTACCTTCGACGGTCACCCAGCGTGCCCGGCGGGAGTCTCCGGCACAATCGAGGTGATGGACGCCCTCCTGCCGCGCCCGCGCGCCGAACTCGCGCCCGGTGCCGTCCACGTACCCGACTGGCTGGGTTTCGACGAACAGCGCGAGCTCGTCGCGGCCTGCCGCGGCTTCGCCGGCTACCGCCACACCCGGCTGCCCAACGGCGGCGTGATGTCGGTGAAGTCCGTCTGCCTCGGCTGGCACTGGTACCCGTACGGCTACTCGCGCACGACCGGCGAGGGAACGCCGGTATTGCCGTTCCCGGACTGGCTCGGCGACCTCGGCCGCCGCGCGCTGGCGGCGGCGTACGGCGAGCCTTCGGAGGACTACGAGCCGGACATCGCGCTGGTCAACTTCTACGACGCCGCGGCGAAAATGGGGCTGCACCAGGACAAGGACGAGCGCAGCCTGGCGCCGGTGGTCTCGTTCAGCCTCGGCGACGCGTGCGTGTTCCGCTTCGGCAACACCGAGACACGCGGCCGGCCGTACACCGACGTCGAGCTGCGCTCGGGTGACGTGTTCGTGTTCGGCGGCCCGTCCCGGCTCGCCTACCACGGGGTGCCGAGGACGCTGCCCGGCACGGCGAACCCGGCGCTCGGCCTGACCGGACGGCTCAACATCACGCTGCGCGTCTCGGGCCTCTAGTCCTCCGTGGACTCTTCTTCTTCGGGCACGACGATCAGCCGGACGGCGACCGCGCGCGAGCCCGGCGGGTGGTGGCCCGGCTCGGTGACGTACTTCCAGAGCAGGTTCTGGTACTCCTCGACGAACGACGCGATCTGCTCCTTCGTCAGGGTCAGGCCGCCGCGGTAGATCTGGCTCCACCCCTTCGCGTCGTCGTAGCCCGCGTACGCGCGCGTGACCAGGCCGAGGTCGTGGCTCATCTTGAGCGCGCCGAGCTTGCGCGCGGCGTCGCGCTCGTCCGGCGTCATCTCCAGGCCGGGCGGGGTGTAGATGTCCTTCATCAGCGACTTCCACCAGCGCTCGCGGCCGGTGGAGCGCTCTTCGATCTCCGCGATCAGGTCGAGGTCGGCGAGCCGGCGAAGGTGGTAGGAGGTCGTCCCGGTGCTCTCGCCGAGGGCCTTCGCGACGCTCGTCGAGTTCGCTTCGCCGTGTTTGCCCAGGTAGGACAGGATGTCGCGGCGCACGGGGTTGGCGAGTGCCTTGTAGAAGGCCTTGAGGTCAGCGCCCGTGAGGACGCGGCGTTCGGGACGGTCGACCATGGCCGCAGCGTACTACAGAGACTGTTTGCAAAGAATCTCTGCAATCGCTACCGTGGTCGTCGAACGGGGGTTTTCGATGAAAAGACTCTTCTGGGCGGCAGGTCTGTGCCTGCTGCCGTGGATCGCGGTACTGGGGATGACACTGCCGGACGTCTACGCGGCTCAGCACTGGCGGCTGGCCTGGACGGGCTTCGACGCGGCCGAGGCGATCGGCCTGCTGGCCACCGCCTGGCTACTGGGGAAGAACGGCCCGCGCACGCCGTTCGCGGCGATCGGCACCGCGACGCTGCTGCTCACCGACGCCTGGTTCGACGTCGTCACGGCCGGCGATGACGTCGTGTTCTCGCTGCTCATGGCGGGTCTGGAGGTGCCGCTGGCGCTGGCGTGCCTGTCGGTGGCGATGCCGCGCCCGGCGGTGCCGGCGCATGTCTGAGCTGGATCCGCGGTTGCGCGACGAGATCGACGACCAGGTCGCGGAGACCCTGGACGCCTACCTCGCGGAACCGGGACGCTTGCCGCGGGTGCGCACGTGGCCGTTGTGGCTCGCGATCGTCCTCACCAACGTGGCCTGGCTGGTGGTCACGACCAGGTGAACCGGACGGTCTGGCCGGGGCGCAGCTGGGCGGCGACGTCGAGGTCGGCCTCCTCGACGACCGCGATCACCGGGTAGCCGCCCGTCGTCGGGGAGTCCGCGTGGAACAGGATCGGCCGGCCCGACGGCGGTACCTGCAGCGAACCCGGCACGCACGCCTCGGACGGCAGCTCGTCATGACGCACCCGGGCAAGGGGCGGCCCGGTGAGCCGGATGCCGACGCGGTCGGAGTCCGGCGACACCGTGTACACAGTGGACAGCAGCTCGTCCGGATCCGCGAACCAGTCGCGACGCGGTCCCGGCGTCACCCGCAGGACCGGCGACGGCGGCAAAGCCGGGCGTGGCGCCAGGTCGACCACCGGGACCGCACCGGGAGTGCCCACCGGCAGCAGCATCCCGGCGGTGAGCGGCGGCGGGCCGAGCTTGCCGAGGGTGTCCGTCGACCGCGAACCGAGCACCGGCGGGACGTCGATGCCGCCGCGCACCGCGACGTAACAACGCAGGCCCGCGGAGGCCATGCCCAGCACCAGTTCGTCGCCCGGCCACAACGTGACCGGGCCGTTCATGCCGCCCGGCGAGACCGGGCACGAAGCCCCGGTCACCGCCACCGTCGTGACGCTCGACGCGCGCAGAACCAGCCCACCTAGGGTCACTTCCAGCGCCGCCGCCCCCGAAGGGTTGCCGACGAGCCGGTTGGCCAGCTCGAACGACGCGCGGTCGGCGGCACCGGACCGGGAGACGCCGAGCGCCGCGTGCCCGGGGCGGCCGAGGTCCTGCACCGTCGTCGAAAACCCGGGCCGCACGACTTCCAGCTTCACGACCGCACCGCCTCGAACCGCACGCGCGTGCCCGGCGGCAGCAGGTTCGGTGGGTCGCGCTCGACGTCCCACACCGGCACGTCCGTCCGGCCGAGCAGCCGCCAGCCGCCCGGTGACGCGCTCGGGTAGACCGCGCTGTACTCGCCCGCGATCGCCACCGAGCCCGCCGGGATGCGCGTCCGGGGCGACGACCGGCGTGCCACGTGCAGTGCCGGGTCCAAACCGGACAGGTACGCGAACCCGGGCGCGAACCCGCAGAACGCCGAGACGTACGAACCCGCACTGTGCAAGGAAACCAGCGCCTCGACGGACAGGTCCACCTCGGCCGCGACGTCGGCGAGATCCTCCCCGTCGTACACCACCGGGACGACCACCTCGGCCGGCGCGGCCACCGCACTGTCCACAGGGGACACCTCGCGCAGCAGCGCACCGAGCCGGTCCGCGTCCGTCACCGCGGGGTCGTAGCGGACCAGCAGCGTGCGGGCAGCCGGGACCAGTTCTTCGACACCGTCCAACGACAACCGGGTCAGTGCCGCCTGGAAGCCCAGCACGTCCTCGAGTTCCACCAGCACCGCGCTTCGCCCGCACGGCAGCAGCCGGACCGTCATCCGGTGAACGCCCCCAGCTCGATGCCCGCCCCCGACAGTGCCGCCTCGATCCGCCGGGCCAGCTCGACGGCGCCCGGCGTGTCCCCGTGCACGCACAGGGAATCCGGGCGCACGTCGAGCTTGGTGCCGTCCTCCGCGACGACGCCGCCGGTCGCCATGCCGACCGCGCGCTCGGCGACGGCGTCGACGTCGTGCAGCACCGCGCCCGGTTTCTTGCGCGAGACGAGCTTGCCGTCGGCGGTGTACGCCCGGTCGGCGAACGCCTCCGCGTACGCCACCACACCCGCTTTTTCCGCCTGCCGCTGCATTTCCGAGTTCGGCAGGCAGAGCAGCGCGAGCGCGGGGTCGTACCGGCGCAGGCCGTCGACGATCGCCGCCGCCTGCTCGACGTCCGCCGCAGCGGTGTTGTACAGCGCGCCGTGCGGCTTCACGTACGTCACGCGGCTGCCGGCCGCGCGGGCGAACGCGTCCAGCGCGCCGATCTGGTAAAGCACCTCGTTCGCCAGGTCGTCCGGCGCGATGTCGAGCGCGCGCCGGCCGAACCCGGCCAGGTCGTGGTAGCCGACGTGCGCGCCGATCGCGACGCCGCGCTCGGCCGCCAGGTCGCACACCCGCCGCATCACCGACGGGTCGCCGGCGTGGAAGCCGCACGCGACGTTCGCGCTGGTCACGATGTCGAGCATGGCCTCGTCGTCGCCCATCTTCCAGGCGCCGAAGCCTTCGCCGAGATCGCTGTTCAGGTCCATTTTCAGCCCACCCGGTATTCACTGTCGTGGCGGTCGGTGATGAACATGTACCCCGGTGCGTGGGTGATCGCAAAGGGGGGCCGCGACGCCATCAGCGCCGCCTGCGGCGTGACCCCGCAGGCCCAGAACACTGGAACGTCCCCCGGTTGCGCGTCCACCGGATCTCCGAAGTCCGGCCGGGAGAGGTCGTCGATCCCCAGCGCGCGGGGGTCGCCGACGTGCACGGGCGCGCCGTGCACGGCCGGCATCGCCCGGGTGATCCGGACGGCGTCGTCGACGCGGTCCTCCGGGAACTGCCGCATCGACACGACCATCGGGCCGAACAGCCGCCCGGCGGGTTCGCACGGCCGGTTCGTCACGTACATCGCGACGTTGCGGCCCTGGTCGACGTGCCGCAGCGGGACGCCCTCGGCGGCCAGGGCCGTCTCGAACGTGAAGCTGCAGCCGATGGAGAAGGCGACCATGTCGCTGCGCCACAGGCCGGTCGCGTCGGACACCTCGCCGGCCAGCACGCCGTTCTGCCAGATCCGGTAGCGCGGCAGGTCGGTGCGCAGGTCCGCGCCCGCGGCGAGCCGGGTTTCCGGGTCGCCGGGGTCGGTGACGTCCAGCAGCGGGCACGGCTGCGGGTTGCGGGTGCAGAAGAGCAGGACGTCGTAGGCCCAGTCCTCGGGCACGGCGATCAGGTTGGTCTGGGTGAATCCGTTGGCCCAGCCCGTGGTGGGGCGGGCGGTGCCGCGGCGGAACGCCTCGCGCGCCTGCGCGGGGGTGAACGTCGCGGGTTCGTCGAAGGTCGTCATGAGTTCCCCCTCAGTCGACTAGTTCGATGCCCCGGGTCTCCGGCAGGCCGAGCAGCGCCAGCACGGCGATGCCGTAGCCCAGCGCGCCGAACACGATCGCGCCGCCCGCGCCGAGGAAGCCCACGACGGTTGGGAAGATCGCGCCGACCGCGCGGCCGAAGTTGTACGTGAAGCCCTGGCCCGTCCCGCGCAGCGCCGTCGGGTACAGCTCGGCGAGGTAGGCGCCGAAGCCGCTGAAGATCGCGGACATCGAGAAGCCGAGCGGGAACCCGAGGACGAGCACGAGCCCGTTGGCGCCCTTGGGGATCTGCGTGTACGCGACGATCAGCGCGGCCGAGAGCACGGCGAACGTCAGAAAGGTCTTCTTGCGCCCCATCAGGTCCGTGAGGTAGCCGCCGCAGACGTACCCGACGAACGCGCCGGTGATGAGGAACGCGAGGTAGCCGCCGGTGCCGATCACGGTCAGCTCGCGCGTCTTCTTCAGGTAGGACGGCAGCCACGTCGAGATCGTGTAGTACCCGCCCTGGACGCCGGTCGCGAGCAGCGCGGCGAAGAACGTCGTGCGCACGAGGTCACCCTTGAAGATCTGGACGAGCGTGCCCTTCGGCCGTTCGGTCTTCAGCCGTTCCTCCGCGCGCGGGGCGTCCTTGACGCTCTTGCGCACCCACAGCACGAGCAGCGCCGGGATGACGCCGGTCCAGAACATGATCCGCCAGGCGACGTCGTCGCTCGCGACGCTGAACACGACCGTGTAGACGATCACCGACAGGCCCCAGCCGACCGCCCACGCGCTCTGCACGAACGCCACGGTCCGGCCGCGGTACTTGGCCTGCGAGTACTCCGCGACCAGCGCGGCGCCGGCCGCCCACTCGCCGCCGAAACCGAGGCCCTGCAGCGCGCGGAAGACCAGCAGCGTCTCGAAGTTGGGCGCGAACCCGCAGAGCACGGTGAAGATCGTGTACATCGCGATGGTGATCTGCAGCGTGCGGACGCGGCCGATCCGGTCGGCGAGCATGCCGGCCCCGACCCCGCCGACGGCCGAGACGACCAGCGTCGTCGTGCCGAGCAGGCCGGCTTCGCCGCTGGAAATCCCGAAGTACGCGGTGATCGCGGCCAGGCCGAGCGGCAGGGTCTGGTAGTCGAACGAGTCCAGTCCGTAGCCGCCGAACGCGCCCACGAAAGCGCGGCGGCCGCGTTTGCCGAGCGTGCGGAACCAGTCGAACGGCCGGGCCTCGGTAGCTGTTGTGGCAGTCATGGGCACCTCCTGGCCAGTGTCTCATCGTGGCGTGCCTCACACAGTAGGGATTGTTGAACAATTCCACAAGACGGCAATTACATCGTCCTCAGTGTGACGGGTACCATCTCCGGCGTGGGCATCGAAGACAGCGGGCTGCCAGGCCTGGAGGCCGACCGCGGCCTGGTCAGCCGCAAAAGCACGGCCGAGCGGGTCGCCGGCGTCCTGCGCAAGCGCATCGCCGAGGGCTTCTTCCTGCCCGGCGGCCGGCTTTCGGAGCAGGACATCGGCAACGCGCTGGGCGTCTCCCGCAACACGCTGCGCGAGGCGTTCCGGCTGCTCACGCACGAGCGGCTGCTGGCCCACGAGCTCAACCGCGGGGTCTTCGTCCGCATCCCGAGCGTCGAGGACGTCGTCGACATCTACCGCGTCCGCAAGATCATCGAGTGCGCCGCGGTCCGCGGGGTGACGGCGAAGCCGGCGTCCTTCCAGCGGATCAAGGAGAAGGTCGAGATCGGCGACGAGGCCGCGCGCACCGGCAACTGGAAGGACCTCGGCACCGCGAACGTGTGGTTCCACCAGGAGCTGGCCGCGCTGTCCGGCAGCGAGCGCGTCAACGAGCTGGTCGGCCGGCTGACCGCCGAGCTGCGGCTGGTCTTCCACATCATGGCCGAGCCGCGGCGCTTCCACGAGCGCTACCTGCCGCGCAACCACGAGATCCTCGACCGCATCGAGGCGGGCGACGGGCCGGGCGCGGAACAGCTGCTGATGAAGTACCTCGAGGACGCCGAGGAGCAGCTGGTCGAGGCGTACGCGGACCGCGCCGAGGCGGCCCGGGCGGCCGTCGCGGCGGAGTAGCTACCCGCGGCGGCGCACGATCTCGGTGATCCAGACCGGCGCGTACGGCGAGGTGCAGTTCGGCGGCGTCGGGTAGTCCTTGAGGACTTCGAGGCGTTCACCGATTCCGATGGCCCGCGCGCGGTGGCTCTCGTGCTCGATCCCGATCTGGGCCAGGCAGTTGTTCATCGCCCACTGCAGCCGGTCCGGGGCGTCCTTCATGTCCTTCTCGATGACGTCGAGGAGGTCGTCGAGATCTTCGGGGTGCTTCGCGACGCGGTCGGTGGTCAACGCCCAGCCGGCGCTCGCGACCACCGGATCCGGATCGGCGAACCACGTCCGGCGCAGATCTTCGGCGTGCGGGCTCTTCTTCACGACGTAATTCACCAGCCAGTCGTGCACCTTGGGCGTGCGCGCGGATCGCAGCATGGCGTCCAGCTCGTCGAGTTCGAACGCCTTCGGCCGGCAGATCAAGGTGGCCAGGAGCTTCGCCGCCGTGTCGCCGGTGGCCCAGAGCTCGCGCGCGAGGTCCTGCTGCGTCTTCAGCCGCTTCGCGATCACGCGCAGCTTGGCGAGGTTGACGCCGTGGTCGTCGCCGTGCCGCTCGTTGACCGCGCGTGCCTTCGGGTCCTCGAGGGCGGCCAGCTCGGCCAGCACGTCGTCCACTGTCGATTCGGGCACGGCGGCCAGTCTACGGCTGCCCCTTCGGGCACCCCGGCATTTTGACGGTCCCCAATCGCGCTCCGGCTCGATAACCTGCGAAAGCGGTTTCGCCGCCGGAGACCCCCAGCGGCAGGCGGAACCCACCGCTGCCGGGCCGCGGCCTCCCCAGTGTCACGGCCCGGCAGCCCTCGAACGCGAAAGCCGTGAATGGCACATTCACGGACGCTACGTCTGTGAATGTGCCATTCACGGCTGTTCCGCGAGCCGGGTCAGCCGGCGTAGCGGGCGAAGATCCTCGTGAAGTCCCACGCCTGCTGGGACACGCCCGAACACGTGTCGTCGTTCGGGTAGGCGCCTGGGCACGGGCGGTCGCGGTTGGCCGACCAGAACGTCAACCGGGCCAGGTGGTGCTGGTTCGCGTAGGCCAGGATGGTGGTGAAGTCGTTCAGCGTGACCGTCTCGTTGTTGTCCGTGATGCCGTTCATCGACGAGATGCCCATGTGCCGGTAGGCCGTGTCGTCGTCGTAGCCGTAGGCGCTCTTGACGACGTTCTTGAGCCCCTCGGCCGCGCGCTGGGTCAGCGTGCCCATGTTCTGGCCGGCGCCGCCGAAGTCGAACGGCATGATGACCCAGCCGTCGACCGTGAGCCCGGACTGCGCCGCCCGGTTCACCAGGCTGTTGTCCGGACCGGACTGTCCGGTGCCGAACGTGACGTACAGCTTGATGCCCGGGTTGTTCGCCCGCACCGTCTTCAGCGCGTCGACCGTGCGCTGCTGCACGGTCGGGTTGCTGTAGGCGTCGGCCTCGATGTCGATGTCGATCGCCTTGAGGCCGTAGGCGTTGATCACCTTCTGGTAGCCCGCCGCCAGCTCGCCCGCGCTGCCGCACGACGACTCCAGCTTGTTGCCGGAGTAGCCGCCGAACGACGGGATGACGTCGCCGCCGCCCGCGCGCACCGCGTTGATCGTGTTCTGGTCGACGCCGCCGGTGAGCGCCCGGCCGCCGTCCCACATCGGGTTGCAGTAGCCGTTGGACAGGATGAACGCCAGCGTGAACCACTTGACGCCGGTGGCGTTCTGGATGGTCTGCGGGCTCGGCGGGTTGCCCCAGCCGTTGTAGAGGTACGGCGCCACGGCCATCACGCCCGGCCCGCTCGGCGGCGGGGTGGTGCCGCCGGACGGGAGCGTCCACTGCTGGTTGGCCGTGCTCGCGCACGTCCAGATCTGCAGCCGCGTGCCGTTCGCGCTGGAGTTGCCGGTCGCGTCGAGGCACTTGCCCGAACCGGTGTTGACCAGGTTCTTCGCCGCGTTGGCCGTCCACTTCTGGGCATTGCTGCCGTTGCAGTCCCAGAGCTGGATCGTCGTGCCGTTCGCGGTGCCCGCGCTCGTGACGTCCAGGCACTTGCCCAGTGCCTGCAGGGATCCGTCGGAGCCGACCGTCCACTGTTGAGCGCCCGAGCCGTTGCAGTCGTAGAGCTGGATCGCGGTGCCGTTGGTGGTGCTCGCCGCGTTGACGTCGACGCACTTGCCGGCGATGCCGGTGATCGGGCCGGTCGCCGCCTGCGCGACGCCCGGGACGGCTATCAGAGCCGATGCGGCGATGAGGGCGCCGAATGCTGCCAGTTTCTTCATGCGGGCACGTTCCACTTCTGGTTGGCGGCGCCGGTGCAGGTCCAGATCTGCAGCCGGGTGCCGTTGGCGCTGGAGTTGCCGGTCGCGTCGACGCACTTGTTCGACCCGGCGCCGACGAGGTCCTTGGCCGCCGTGGCCGCCCACCTCTGGTTCGCGGTACCGCCGCAGTCCCACAGTTGCAACTGCGCACCGTCCGCTGTGGACTGTCCGGTGACGTCGAGGCACTTGCCGAGCGCTTTCAGGGTTCCGTCGGTGCCGACCGTCCACTGCTGGGCGCCGGAGCCGTTGCAGTCGTAGAGCTGGACCGCGGTGCCGTTGGCGCTGCTCGCGCCGGCGACGTCGACGCACTTGCCGCCGAGGCCGGTGATCGGGCCGGTCTTGCCGGTGCCGCCGCCACCGTTGCCCTGGGTGCCGTTCCAGGTGAATGTCGCCGACGTGTGGCCGGGCAGGTTGTAGGTGAACGAGGAGTTGCCCCAGTTCACGCGCACGCTCTGGTTGCCGGTGCTGGAGTTGTACGCGATCAGTGCCTTCGAGCCGTCCGGGTTCTTCCAGGCGACGTTGCGGACGGTCGAGTTGTCGTTCGAGTCGATCCGGTACGCGCCGGGCTTCACGAACTTCGTCAGGTGACCCATCGTGTAGTACTCGACGGTGTAGTCGACCTGCCCGCTGCGCGAGTCTCCGTTGTGGACGGTGATCAGGCCGGTGCAGGTGCCGCAGCCGCCGTTGTGCGGGCCCATGTTCTGGTCGACGGCGAGGCTCCACTTGGTGACGCTCTTCGACCAGTTGCGCGTGTAGTCGACGATGTTGTTCATGTCCTCGGCCTGCTGGTTCGAGATCCAGGTGCCCCCGGAGTGCTCGGTCGAGTAGGCGTTGACGTTCGGGTACTGGTTGTGCGTGGTCGTCTGCTGCGCGATGTTGCCGCCGTACCCGTGCCAGGCGACGCCGCCGAAGTTCGGGTGGTTGCGGATCGCCGAGTCGTCCAGAGTGGGCGCGCCGTAGGAGGCGTAGGTGTCCCAGTTCCAGTCGAGCGCGAGGACCTTTGTGGACAGTCCGGCACCCTGCAGCGCGGGCAGCAGGTTGTTCTTCGCGAAGTACGCCAGACCGGCGCCGTTCCAGTTGGTCGACGGGTAGCTCGCGCAGCACGTCGGCTCGTTCTGCATCGAGACGTAGTCGATCGGCACCCCCGCGGCCTGGTAGGCCTGCAGGTACTTGACGAAGTACTGCGCGTAGGCCGGGTAGTACTGCGACTCGACCCAGCCGAGCAGGTAGCTGTCGTTGTCCTTCATCCACGGCGGCGCGCTCCACGGCGACGCCATCACCTTGGCCTGCGGGTTGAGCTGCTTGGCCTGCTTGGTCAGCGGCAGCACGTCGGCCTGGTCGTGGGCGATCGAGAAGTGCGTCAGGTTCGGGTCGGTCTGGCCGGCCGGCATGTCGTCGAAGGTGTAGCTGTAGCGGGCCAGGTCGGACGCGCCGAGCGGGTTGCGGATGAAGCTCAGCCCGATGCCGTTGTTCGGGTCGAACAGCTTGCGCATCGTGTCGTCGCGGGTGGCCTGGGAAAGCGCGCCGCTCGAGTTCATCAGCCAAGCCGCGGTGTCCGTAAAGGACGCGCCGCCGCCTTCGAACTGTTGGTAGGTGGCGCCTTCGTTGACGTTGATGGTCACGCCACCGGTACCGGTGCCCGCGGCGAACGTGACCGGGGTCTGCTGCTGGAGTCCCCGGGTGACCGTCCGGCCGCCGGAGTCGCTGGTGGTCGTGAGCCAGACGTTGACGGTCTCGCCCGCGGCCTGCGCGGGAGCGGCGAAGGTGGCCGCGGCGAGCGCGGTCACGCCGAGCAGGGTGAGCAGTTTCTTCATGGCAGCGTCCACTTCTGGTTCGCCCCGGTGCCGCAGGTCCAGATCTGGAGCCGGGTACCGTTGGCGCTCGAGTTGCCGGTGGCGTCGAGGCACTTGCCCGAGCCCGCGTTCACGAGGTTCTGCGATCCGTTGGCCGACCACTTCTGGGCATTGCTCCCGTTGCAGTCCCACAGCTGGATCGGCGTGCCGTTGGTGGTGCCGGCACTGGTGACGTCGAGGCACTTGCCGAGCGACTTCACGGTTCCGTCGCTGCCGACCGTCCACTGTTGAGCGGTCGTGCCGTTGCAGTCGTAGAGCTGGACGGCGGTGCCGTTGGCGTTGTTCGCGCCGGCGACGTCGACGCACTTGCCGCCGATGCCGGTGATCTGCCCGCCGCCACCGGTGGGCGGCGTGGTCGTGCCGCCGGCGAACTGCGTCGCGACCTGCTCGCCGAGGCTCGTGGCGGTGGCGTGGTTTTCGATCGGGTTGACGTGCGTGTTCGGGAACACGATGTACGTCACCGGGCCCTCGGTGCCGCCGTTGGACGGGTCCGGGTTGATGCCGAGGTTGACGGCGGTCGCGTAGGACGCCTCACCGATGATGCTCGTCGGGCCGGTGTCGCCGACGACGGCGTAGGTGACTTTGTTGTTGTAGATCACCGCCACGACCGAACCACCGTCGATGCCGTAGTTGCGGTAGTCCCAAGTGGACGTCGGCTGCGGCAGCACGATGTACGGCAACTGGGCCGCGTTCAGCGGCTGGTCGGTCGAGGTGTGGAACGCGGTGTCGGGGTAGAAGCAGCAGTCGGTCTGCTCGTTGCACTGCGACGTGCGGACGCCGTCGCAGTCGATGTCCATGTCGGCGGTGAAGAACACCGCGCCGTTGGCCTGGCAGACGGGCACGGTGGCCGCGCCGCCTTCGTCGAAGGAGTACTTGCCGTTCGAGATCTGCTGGCAGTTCTGCGTCTTCGCGAGCAGCTGGCTCGCGGACGGTCCTGCCTCGACGGCGGCTTGGGCGGAGCCGGTGGTCAGGAAAGAAAGCGCTAACAGGGCACACCCCATTAGCGCGACGAGAAATCGTCGCACTGGAAATCTCCTTGTGGGGGAAGGAAAGAGTGCCGGGTAGGCGGACCGGGCGGGGTCCGCCTACCCGAGGGGATGGATCAGGGAGTGGTCCACTTCTGGTTGGCGCCGCCACCGCAGGTCCAGATCTGCAGGCGGGTGCCGTTCGCACTGGAGTTGCCGGTGGCGTCGAGGCACTTGTTCGCGTTGGGGTTCACGATGTCCTTGGCGCCGGAGATCGCCCACTTCTGGGCGACGGTCCCGTTGCAGTCGTAGAGCTGCACCGGTGTGCCGTCCGCGGTGCCCGCGGCGCTGACGTCCATGCACTTCCCGAGGGCACGGATCGTGCCGTCGCTCGCGATGGTCCAGTTCTGCGCCGCGTTGCCGTTGCAGTCGGTGATCTGGATCGGCGTGCCGTTGGCGGAGTTCGCGCCGGCGACGTCGACGCACTTGCCGCCGATGCCGGTGATCCGCCCGGTGCGCCCGGTCGGCGGGGTGCCGCCGCCGACGTCGTTGGTGACGTGGACGTAGTCGACGACCAACTGCTGCGGGAACTGCGTGCTGCTGTTGGGGTCGCCCGGCCAGTACCCGCCGACGGCGAGGTTGAGGATGATGAAGAAGTTGTGGTCGTAGACCCAGCGGTTGCCGTTCAGGTCGGACGGCGTGCGCGTCTGGTAGAGGTTGCCGTCGACGTACCACTTGATCTGGTTGGGCGACCAGTCGACGGCGTAGGTGTGGAAGTCGTCGGAGAAGTTCGGGCCGTTGTAGGCCGCGCCGATGCCGCCGGAACCGGAGTAGCCGGGGCCGTGGATGGTGCCGTGCACGGTGTTCGGCTCGAACCCGACGTTCTCCATGATGTCGATCTCGCCGTCGGTCGGCCAGTTGCCGCCGCCGAGCATCCAGAACGCGGGCCACATGCCCTGCCCGCGCGGGAGCTTCATGCGCGTCTCGAAGTGGCCGTAGGCCTGGCTGAACTTGCCGGCGGTGTTCATCCGCGCGGAGGTGTACTCGCAGCGGCCGTACCAGCAGTTGTAGTTGCCGGGGTTTTCGCGCTTGGCGGTGATGACGAGGTGGCCCTGGCCGTCGAGCTGGGCGTTGTTGGTGCCGGAGGTGTAGTACTGGCGCTCGTGGTTGTTGACGTTGTCGCCGGTTTCGAGCTGCCACTTCGAGCCGTCGACGGCGGACCCGGCGGGCCCGTTGAAGTCGTCGGTGAAGGTGGCGGCCGCTTCGGCGGCGGGGGCGCTCAGCGCTTGCTGCCCGACGAACAGCAGGGACGCGGCGGCGAAGAGTGCCGCTGCTCTTCGGAACTTGCGTGTTTTGCGGAACGAGGTGGACATCGTTGTCGCCTCTCTCACCAGGGGGACCGGCGTTCCGCGCGCAGCACGAAACGCGGGAGGGGAGGTGGCCTCGCATGCCGGGGCGGCGGCAGGCGCGACCGGCTTCACGACCCCGGGGGCGGGGTGGGCCGTGAGGTGGTTCAGACCTTTGTTGTGCCTGGCAACAAAGTATGCATGGTCCAGACAAGGCGGGCAACCGTCGGGCGGTCATTTTTTTTCAACCCGAATTAAGGGTGGGTTGGTGGCGGGGCGGGTGGGTTGGGTGGTTCCCGGTGAGTGGGGCACGGGGTTGTCCACAGGTTGGGTTGGTTGTGGACAGGTGGGTCGGCGGGGCGGGTGGTGCAGGGATTTTGTCGGGGGGTGTCGATACGCTGGAACGGGGTGGTCCCCCTGGGAGGGGTGGGCTCTGCTTGGCGGCGGCTGGTGCAGGGGCTGGCGCCCCTTTGGGCGTCGCGTGGCCCGTTGCCCCTTCCGGCACTCCGAAGCCCGTTGCCTCTACCGGCGCCCTGATGACTCCCTAGCGCCTGTTGGCGCGCCCGGTAAGTCCCTCGCGCCTGTCGGCGCTTCGGAAAGTCCCCTTGTTCCTCCGGCACCCCGAAGCCCCATTGTGACTACGGCCGGCAGCACCGCGTCAAGGCGGGAAAGATGCCTTGACCCGGTGCTGCCGGCCGTGTTCTGGCTTCGGATCGGGGTGCGGGGGAGGTCTGGGTCCTCGTCGGTGCCTGTTCTCGAGTTCCCCTTGCGTTTGGAGCTGGCGCGTGCTGGTTGCTCAAGCCGCGTCTGAGTTCGGTGCTCCCGGCTTTGCGATCTTCGAAGTTGCTCCCTGGGCCAGTAAATCCGCCACTGGCAATGTCGCCGCTCCCGTTGCCACCGCGTCCAGTCCCAGCGATCCCAGCTGGATCGATGTCTGGCTGAACGGGTGCCTCAGTGCGTGCTCGCCCGCCACCGAACGGATCCTCGGCAGCAGCTGCTCGCCCAGTGCCGATCCCGCCCAGCCGCCGATCACTATGCGCTCCGGGTTGAACAAGTTGATCAAGTTCGCTATCCCCGCCCCCAGGTAGCCCGCCGTCTCGTCCAGTACCTTGGCCGCCGTCTTGGAACGGGGGGCCGCCTCCAGCAGCGCTGCGAACTGGGCCTGCTCGTCCTCGCCCGGGACGTCCTTGCCCCGGACCTTCCGGTACCTCGCCAGCACCCCGCCCGCGCCGATGTACGCCTCCAAGCACCCCAACGCTCCGCAGCGGCACTGCTGGCCGCCGTACGCGATTGTTGTGTGGCCCCACTCGCCCGCGCTGCTCGTTGATCCCCGGTACGTTGTCCCGTCCGTCACCACCGCCGCGCCCACGCCCGAGCCGATCAGTGCTATCACCGCGTGGCGTGCTCCCCGGCCCGCGCCGAACCACATCTCCGCCTGGCCCTGGGTCTTCGCTCCGTTGTCCACGAACAGCGGCAGGGACACTCCCGCCTCCTGCAGCAGGGACACCAGCGGTACCGCGTCCCAGCCGACTGTCGGCGCGTGGACCAGTACCCGCTCGCCCTGCTCGACCGTGCCCGGGACGCCTATTCCCACTCCGAGCACGCTCGCGTCCTCGAAACCCGCGAACACCTCGCGCAACCCCGATGTCACCTGCTCGACCGCCGTTGCCGGGTCCGGGGCCTTCGGGAGCGGGTGGTCGACCGTTGCCAGGCGGTTCATCGCCAGGTCGAACAGCTCCACCTTGACGCCCGTTTCGCCGATGTCGACGCCTGCGACGTGCCCGTACGCCGGGTCGACGCGCAGCAGCACCCTCGGCCGGCCGCCGTCCGACTCGACCTGGCCCGCCTCCGTGATCAGCCGCTCTTCGCCCAGCTCGGCCGTCACGTTGCTGACCGTCGCCGCACTCAATCCGGTGAGCTGGCTCAGTTCGTGCCGCGACAGCGGGCCGTCGAAGTACAGTTTCGACAGCAGCAGGGAACGGTTGTGCCGCCGCAGATCACGGACGGTGGTGCGCTTGCTCGCCATGGGCAACCCATCTGGAACTCTTACCGGCTGCGACCAGGATGCCTGATCACCGTAAGTTGTGGCTATGTATTAAGTGGTGAACTAAGTCCCGAACCCATAGTGACATGGGCGGCGTCTGGCAGAATCCCCCAGGTGACCCAGGTGGTACGCCAAACGACTCGTGACCTCCGTCGGCACAACCGCGCGGCACTCCTCTCCTCCCTGTACCTCCGCGGTCCCGTCAGCAGGCTGGAACTAGTAGCTGAATCGGGACTTTCGGCCGCCACCGTTACCAACGTCGTCTCCGAGCTCATCGCCGACGGCGTCGTCGCCGAGGCCGGCTCGGTCGAATCCGACGGCGGGCGGCCGCGCACGCTGCTCGCCGTGCGGCCCGGGTTCGGGCACGTCGTCGGTGTCGACGTCGGGGAAACGCACGTCGAGGTCGGCCTGTTCGACTGCGCCCTCGGGACGCTCGGCACGGTCCGGCACCCGCTCGTCGGCACCCGGCTCGACCCGGACGAAGTGGCCGGATTGGTGCGAACCGGCATCGCCGAAGTGCTCGAAGGGGGCGAACCGGACGCGGTTTTCGGCGTCGGGATCGGCGTGCCCGGTGCGGTGCGTGACGGCGGGATCGTGCACGCGCCCACGCTCGGCTGGCGCGGTGTCGCCTTCGCCGACCTCATCCACCCCCACATCGCCGCGCCGCTGCACCTGGACAACCGCGCCCGCACGCTCGGCCAGGTCGAGGCCTGGCGCGGCGCCGGCCGGGGTGCCGAACGCGCCATCGTCGCGCTGCTCGGCGTCGGCGTCGGGGCCGCCGTCGCGACCGCCGGGCCGTCGCACCCCGACATCACCACCAGCGAGTGGGGCCACACCGTCGTCAAGGCGGCCGGCGCGGCCTGCCGGTGCGGCTCGCACGGTTGCCTGGAGGCCTACGTCGGCACCGAGGCGGTCGTCCGGCACTACGCCGACCGGGTCGGCGAGCAACCGGTCATCGGGGACGAGAGCGACAACGAGCTGGCGCGGATCGTCGAGGAAGCCCGTGCTGACGGCCCCGCCGCCGACGTCCTCGCCGAGACCGGCGAGTACCTGGGGATCGGCATCGCGAACCTGATCAACCTGCTCAGCCCGGACCGGGTGGTGCTCTCCGGTTCGGCGGGGGCGATCATGGGGGAGGCGATCCTGCCCGCCGTGCGCGACGCGGTGGGCCGGCACGCGCTCGACTACCTGGCCGGGCGCACCGAGGTCGTCCTCGGCAGCCTCGGGCCGGACGCGGTCGCGCTCGGCGCGGCCACCCTGCCCATCGCGCAGCTGCTCGCGAACGGTGGCCGGACCGGCTGATTTCCTTGCGTCGCAAGGAGTAATCACCGCCACAGGTCTGGACCGCCAGTTCTTTTATTACTTAAACTTAGGTACAAAACGTTACCGCCGTGTTATTGACGTGACCCGAGTCACCCGGGTTGACTTCTGGGCGTCGTTCGGTCGCCGGCGGTCGGGGCTCGCTACCAGTCGACACCTACGCACGTCGTCGATGACTAGGAGGAACGATGCGAGTCAAGCGCTCCATCGTCGCAGCGCTGGTGGCCGTCATGGCCCTCGGAGGCCTGACAGCGTGTTCGGGCGGCAGCTCGAACGCCGCGCAGAGCAACCCGGACCAGGTGCTCAACGTGGGCAAGCCGGATGGCCCGCAGTCGGAGAACAACAACCCGTTCCTGGAGACCTCCGCCCTGTCCAACATGGGCTACCGGTGGATGATCTACGAGCCCCTGGTCATGCACAACCGCGTCAAGCCGCAGGAGCCGGGCAAGCCGTGGCTGGCGACGAAGTGGGACTGGTCGGACAACTACAAGAAGCTGGTCCTGACCGTCCGTGACGGCGTCAAGTTCTCGGACAACCAGCCGATGACCGCCGAGGACGTCGCCTACACGTTCCAGCTGCTGCGCGACAACAAGGCGCTGAACGTCGACGCCGTGCCGTACAAGGACATCGCCGCGGCCGGCAACCAGGTGACGCTGGGCTTCGAGACCTCCCAGTTCGTCAACCAGCTCAAGATCCTGCAGACGCTCGTCGTGCCGAAGCACGCCTGGCAGTCGGTCAAGGACCCGGCGCTCGACACCGTGAAGAACCCGATCGGCACCGGGCCGTACACGCTCAAGTCGTTCACGCCGCAGACGATGATCGTCACCCGCCGCGACGCCGGCTACTGGCAGGAAGCGCCGAAGGTCAAGGAGATCCGCTACACCTCCTACACCGACAACAACGCGCAGGTCGCGGCGCTGGTCAGCGGGGCGTCGGAGTGGAGCTTCGTCTTCATCCCGAACTACAAGGCCGTCTACACGAACAAGGACCCGCAGCACTACAAGCTGTGGTTCCCGGCGCAGCTGGCCGTGCACGGCCTGTGGTTCAACACCGAGAAGGCGCCGTGGAACGACGCGAAGCTGCGTCAGGCGGTCAGCAAGGTGATCAACCGCGACGACATCTTCAACCAGGGCGAGGCCGGCTACTTCTACCCGAAGAACGACCAGGTCACCGGCATCCCGACCCCGGCGGGCGACTCGTTCATCGCGCCGCAGTACAAGGGCCAGACGGTCCAGGTCGACGTCCCGGGCGCGAAGTCGCTGCTGACCGGCGCGGGCTACAAGTTCAACGACGACAAGCTGGCCGACCCGAGCGGCAAGCCGGTCACGATCAAGCTCACCGTCCCGTCGGGCTGGTCGGACTACATCACCGACCTGGAGATCATCAAGGACAACCTGGCGCAGATCGGCATCACCGCCACGGTCGAGAAGATGAACCAGGACGCGTGGATCAAGTCGGTCGACACCGGTGACTTCGAGGGTCTGATGCACTGGACCAACGACGGTGCGACGCCGTACGACATGTACCGCGACGTCATGGACGGCACGCGCTACAAGCCGACCGGCCAGGGTGGCATCAACGGCAACTACGGCCGCTTCAAGAACGACGAGGCGACCAAGGCGCTCGAGACCTACGCCAACGCCGAGGACGACACCGCCCGCACCGCCGCGATGGCGACGCTGCAGAAGATCATGATCGACCAGCAGCCGATGGTCCCGACCTCGGCGGCCAACTCCGGCGGCGAGTACAGCACGAAGAACTGGGTCGGCTGGCCGGACGAGGCCAACCCGTACGGCCCGGCGCAGCCCACGCTGCGCAACGCGCTCGACATCGTCCTGCACCTGAAGCCCGCGGCCTGATGGCGGATTCAGTCATGACGGAAACCGGGGACGGCCGCGGCGACGCGGCCGCCCCCGCCCCCTCCGACCCCATCGCCGTCGGGTCGGAGGGGGACCTCCCCGTCGTTCTCGAGGCGGCGGGACTCACCAAACACTTCCCGGTGCGGCGACGCGGGCGCGCGGCCCTCACCGGCCCGCGCCGCGCGGTCCAGGCCGTCGACGACGTCACCTTGACGCTCCAGCGGGGCCGCGTCACCGCGCTGGTCGGCGAGTCCGGATCGGGCAAGTCGACGGTCGCGCGCCTGCTCGCGGGGCTCTACCCGCGCACCGGCGGCGACATCAAGCTGCACGGCGAGACCGTGAACATCAAGCACGGCAAGGCGTTCCGCGCCTACGCCCGGCGGGTCCAGATGATCTTCCAGGACCCGTTCGCGTCGCTGAACCCCGTGCACACCGTGCGCTACCACCTGACGCGGGCGCTGAAGATCCACGGCCGGGCGGGCGACGACCTCGAGAAGTCGTTGCACGACCTGCTTTCCCGCGTCCAGATGACGCCGCCCGAGCGGTACATCGACAAGTTCCCGCACGAGCTGTCCGGCGGGCAGCGCCAGCGGGTCGCGATCGCGCGGGCGCTGGGTGCCGACCCGGAGGCCCTGCTGGCCGACGAACCGGTGTCCATGTTGGACGTCTCCATCCGGCTCGGCGTGCTGAACCTGTTGCGGGACCTGAAGGAACGCCTGCACCTGGCGATCCTGTACATCACGCACGACATCGCGTCCGCGCGTTACTTCGCCGACGAGACGATGGTGATGTACGCGGGCCGGATGGTCGAAGGCGGCGACAGTGAGACCATCACGCAGAACCCGGCGCACCCGTACACGCGGCTGCTCATCGACTCCGCGCCCGATCCCGACCGGCTGGTCGGCGGCGCGGCCGAGCTCGACCCCGGCGAAGTGCCCGCCGAGCGCGGGGCCGGCGAACCGCCGAGCCTGATCGACCCGCCGTCCGGCTGCCGGTTCCACCCGCGCTGCCCGGTCGCGATGGAACGCTGCAAGACCGACCTGCCGCCGCGGTTCGAGGTCGACGACGCACCCGGCCACTGGGCCGCGTGCTGGCTGTACGACGGGGCCGCCCGATGAGGTACCTGCTGCAACGGCTGGCCTTCTACGTCTTCACGGCCTGGGCCGCCGTCACCATCAACTTCTTCATCCCGCGGATGATCCCGGGCGACCCGGTGCAGTCGCTGATCGCCAAGAACCAGGGCATGATCAGCCAGGACGCGGTCCAGTCGCTGTACGTCCTGTTCGGGCTCGACAAGAACGAAAGCCTGATCTCCCAGTACTTCGACTACTGGGGGCAGCTCTTCCGGGGCGACCTCGGGGTCTCGTTCACGTTCTTCCCGTCGCCGGTGTCGGACCTGCTGAGCGACAGTCTGCCGTGGACGATCATCCTGGTCGGCATCACCACGATCGTCGGCTTCGCGCTCGGCACCGGGCTCGGCGTGGTCGCCGGCTGGAAGCGCGGCTCGTGGGTCGACGGCCTGCTGCCGGTGACGACGTTCCTCTCGTCGATCCCGTACTTCTGGCTCGGCCTGATCGCGCTGACGCTGCTGGCCGGCCCGGGCAGCTTCTTCCCGTCGTCCGGCGGCTACGACCCGGGCACGGTGCCCGGCTGGGACGGCACGTTCATCGGCAGCGCGATCCAGCACAGCCTGCTGCCCGCGCTGACCATCCTGATCAGCTCGATGGGCAGCTGGATCCTGGGCATGCGCAACATGATGGTCACCGTCGCGTCGGAGGACTACGTCACGGTCGCGCACGCCAAGGGCCTGCCCGAACGCCGGGTGATGGTCGGGTACGCGGCGCGCAACGCGCTGCTGCCCAGCGTGTCCGGTTTCGCGCTGGCCCTCGGGTTCATCGTCGGCGGCACGCTGCTGGTGGAGATCGTGTTCTCCTACCCCGGCGTCGGCTACCAGTTGTTCCAGGCGGTCGGCTCGCAGGACTACCCGCTGATGCAGGGCATCTTCCTGATCATCACGCTCTCGGTGCTGGTGGCGAACCTGTTCGCCGACGTCGCCTACCTCGCGCTCGACCCGCGCACCCGGAAGGAGGGCTGACATGGCCGTACCCGCGGCGGACGTCAAAGCCGCCCAAGCCCTCCCCGTCGACGCCGTCGTGCGCCGGAAGCGGTTCCGCTTCCTGACCGGCGGCAAGACCGCCACCGGGCTCGCGGTCATCGTCTTCTTCGTGGTGATCGCGATCATCGGGGACTGGATCGCGCCGTTCGACCCGTCGGCGCGCAGCAACGACCTGATGGAAGCGCCGTCGGGCCGGCACTGGTTCGGCACGACCCACCTCGGCCAGGACATCTTCAGCCAGGTCGTGGTCGGCACCCGCAGCGTCATGCTGGTCGGGCTGACCGCCGGGATCGTCGCGACGATCCTCGCGGTGCTCGTCGGCGTGACGTCCGGCTACCTCGGCGGGACGCCCGGCGAAGGGCTGTCCGCACTGTCCAATGTGTTCCTGGTGATCCCGGCGCTGCCGCTGATCATCATCATCGGCAGCGCGGTGCCCACCGGCGGCGACTACCTGGTGGCCGTCATCATCGGGTTCACGTCGTGGGCGTGGGGCGCGCGAGTGCTCAGGGCGCAGACGCTTTCGTTGCGCGGCCGGGAATACGTCGAAGCGGCCCGGGCGACCGGCGAGTCGACGTGGCGGATCATCTTCTTCGAGATCCTGCCGAACCTGACCGCGGTGATCGCGTCCAGCTTCGTCGGCACGGTGATCTTCGCGGTGATGTCGGAGATCACGCTCGCGTTCGTCGGCGTCTCGGGACTGTCCAACTGGAACTGGGGCACGATCCTGTTCTGGGCGCAGAGCCAGCAGGCCCTCGCGCAGGGCGCGTGGTGGTGGTTCGTGCCCGCCGGCCTGGCGATCGCGATCCTCGGCACCGCGTTGTCCCTGCTCAACTTCGGCATCGACGAGTTCGTCAGCCCGCGGCTGCGCGGCAGCGGCAAGGCACGCGTCAAGGGCGCGGACGGACGGACGCATCGCATGCGCGTGGGCTTCACGCCCGTGCTCGGGCGGGAGGAACAGTCATGATGGACCCGGTCCTGGAGATCAAGGGCCTGGACGTCGACTACGGCGTCGGCGACGAGGCCGTGCGCGCGGTCCGGGACGTGCACCTGACGCTGCACCGCGGCGAAGTGCTCGGCCTGGCCGGGGAGAGCGGCAGCGGGAAGTCCACTTTGGCCTACGGGCTGACGCGGCTGCTCGCGCCGCCGGGTGTGATCCGCGGCGGCCAGGTGATCTACCACCCCGCCGACGGCGAGCCCTACGACGTCCTTCGATTGACGGACAAGCAGCTGCGGGACTTCCGGTGGGCGGAAACGTCCATTGTGTTCCAGGGTGCGATGAACTCGCTGAACCCGGTGCACAAGGTCGTGACGCAGCTGGTCGACGTCATCAAGGCGCACGAGCCCCGCACGAGCCGGGCGAGCCGGGTGGCGCGGGCCCGTGATCTGCTCAAGCTGGTCGGGATTTCGGCCGACCGGCTGGAGGCGTACCCGCACCAGCTCTCAGGCGGCATGCGCCAGCGCGTGATGATCGCGATGGCGCTGGCGCTCGAACCGCGCGTCGTCATCATGGACGAGCCGACGACGGCGCTCGACGTCGTCATGCAGCGGCAGATCCTGGGCCAGCTCGTGGAACTGCGTGAGCGGCTGGGCTTCTCGGTCCTGTTCATCACGCACGACTTGTCGCTGCTGGTCGAGTTTTCGGACCGGATCGCGATCATGTACGGCGGCCGGATCGTCGAGCAGGCACCGGCGTCGGCGCTCTACCGGGACGCGCTGCACCCGTACAGCTTCGGCCTGCTGAACTCGTTCCCGGCGCTGCGCGGCCCGCGCCGCGAGCTGGCCGGGATCCCGGGATCACCGCCGGACACGCGCGGCATGCCGGCCGGCTGCGCGTTCCACCCGCGGTGTCCCAAGGCCTTCGAGCCGTGCGACTCGAAGGTGCCCGAGCTGGGCTTGCCCGGCGGCGACCCGTCGCGGGAAGTGGCTTGCTTCCTGCACCCGGTCGCGACCCCCTGAACGCCGTCTGTCCTATCCGGTCCCACCTGGAGGAGACCCGCCTTGACCGAGACCACCGCCGCGACCGCCGAACAGCAGGCGCTGATCGACACGCTGCCGCCGGACTTCCGCTGGGGCGTCGCCACCGCCGCCTACCAGATCGAAGGCGCGGTCGCGGAAGACGGGCGCACTCCGTCCATTTGGGACACTTTCTGCCAGGTCCCCTGGGCGATCGACAACAATGACAACGGTGACATCGCCTGCGACCACTACCACCGGATGCCGTCGGACATCGAGCTGGTGCGCGAGCTCGGCGCGGACACCTACCGGTTTTCCGTGGCGTGGCCCCGAGTCCAGCCGCGTGGCCGCGGCGGCGTCAACGAGGCCGGGATCGGGTTCTACGACCGGCTGGTCGACGAGACGCTGAACCGCGGGATCACGCCGTGGCTCACGCTGTACCACTGGGACCTGCCGCAGGAGCTGGAGGACGCGGGCGGCTGGCCGGCGCGTGACACGGCGTACCGGTTCGCGGACTACGCAATGCTCGTGTTCGACCGGCTGTCCGATCGTGTGCGGCACTGGACGACGTTGAACGAGCCGTGGTGCTCGGCGATGCACGGGTACGTGCACGGCGTGATGGCGCCCGGGCGGCGCGACTACGCGGCGGGGCTGCACGCGGTGCACCACCTGCTGCTGGGTCACGGGCTCGCGGTGCAGCGCATGCGCGAGGCGGCCCCGGCGGACACGGAGTTCGGCATCACGCTGAACATGTGCACGGCGGACCCGGCGACGGAGTCCGAAGAGGACGTCCGCGCGGCGCGGCAGGCGGACGGCCTCGGCGTCCGGGTCTACCTGGACCCGCTGGTGCACGGCCGCTACCCGACCGACGTCGTGGACGACTTGGCCTCGCGGGGCGTAAAGCTCCCGATCCAGGACGGCGACCTCTCGGTGATCTCGACGCCGCTGGACTTCCTCGGCGTGAACTACTACTTCGGCCAGCAGTTCTCGGGCGTGGACGAGAGCGGCGCTTCGGTGGACGAGGACGGGGTACCGGCATCGCGGGTGGTCCCGTTCGGCGAGCCGACGACGGCGATGGGCTGGGAGATCCTGCCGGGCAAGTTCACGGAGCTGCTGACCCGCTTGGGCCGCGACTACCCGGGCTTGCCGATGTACATCACGGAGAACGGCTCGGCGTTCGACGACGACCCGGACTCGTCGGGGTTCGTGCGTGACGAGCAGCGGACGGCTTACTTGGCTTCGCACATCGCTGCGGTGGCGGCGGCTCGTGAGGCCGGGGCGGATGTGCGTGGGTATTTCGCTTGGTCCCTTTTGGACAACTTCGAGTGGGCGTACGGCTACGCGAAGCGGTTCGGGCTGATCCGGGTGGACTACGAGACGCAGGAACGCACGATCAAGCAGAGCGGCTACTTCTACCGCGACACGGTGCGCCGGGTCCGGGGCAGCTGAGCAAGGTCACCTGATCGGGGGTGGGGTACGCCCCACCCCCGCGCCGGTGGTGCGCACCATGGTTCGCGCTGCCGTGCCACCCCTAACGTCGGCTGGGACGGATCCCGACGACGGAGGGGAATCATGGCAGTCCGAACCGCGGCCCGGCCCGTACCTCAGACGACGCGAAAGTCCTGGTGGCGGCGTCCGTGGATCGGTCCGCTGGCCCTGCTCGTCCTTGCCTTCCTGTCCTTCTCGCTGCCGCCTTACCTGGCCCTCGACCCCGCCCAGTCGCGGGTTCCGCAGCCCGATGGCTTCCCCGCGCACTACTGGTTCCTCGTCGGGCACGTCGTCTTCGGCTCGATCGCCATGGGTGGCGCCGTCCTGCAGATCTGGCCCTGGCTGCGGCGGACGCACCCCGTGATCCACCGCAACGTCGGCCGCGCCTACGTCTTCGCCGGCGTGCTGCCCTCCGGGCTGATGGCCCTCACCATCGGGTCGCAGAGCCCGTTCGGCCCGGTCACCCGGGTCAGCGACGTGCTCGGGGCCGTGCTGTGGATCGGGTGCACCATCGCCGGCTGGCGGGCGGTGCGCGAGCGGCGCTTCGGCGACCACCGCAAGTGGATGATCCGCAGCGTCACGCTGACCTTCTCGATCATCGTCAACCGCGTGATCTCGCCGATCGCGATGATCATCCTGGAACCGCAGATCCCGACCACCTTCGGCGGCAGCACGCTCGCCTACAGCCAGAGCGTCGGCGCCATCTCCGCCTGGGGCGGGCTGGCCTTCGCGGTCATCGTCAGCCAGCTGATCCTGGAGCGCCGGCCCGCGAAGAAGCCAGCCAGCGTGCGATGATCGTCCGCTGGATCTCCGACGCCCCTTCGTAAATGCGTGGCGCGCGGACTTCCCGGTAGAGGTGCTCGAGCAGGTGCCCGCGTCGCAAGGCGCGGGCACCGTGCAGCTGCACCGCCGAATCGACGACGAACTGGGCCGCCTCCGTCGCGAACAGCTTCGCCATCGCCGCGCGGCCGCCCAGGTTCTGCTCGCCCGCGTCATACGCACCCGCGGCCGCGTACACCAGCAGACGCGCCGCCTCCGTGCGGGTGGCCATCTCCGCCAGCGCGTGCGCCACCGCCTGCTGCTTGATCAGCGGACCGCCGAACGCTTCCCGTTGACTCGTATGGGAAACAGCAGCGTCCAGCGCCGCCTGGGCCATTCCGACGGCGAACGCGCCGACGCTCGGGCGGAACAGGTCCAGCGTCCGCATCGCCACCGCGAACCCTCGGTTCTCCTCGCCGAGCAGCTCCTCGCGCCGGACCTCGACGCCGTCGAACGTGACCGTGCCGATCGGGTGCGGGCTCACCAGGTCCAGGTGCTCGCCGCCCAGGCCGGGGCGGTCGGCCGGGACGACGAACGCGCTCACTCCCCGGGAACCGGCGTCCGGCGTGGTGCGCGCGAACACCGTGTAGAAGTCGGCTTCGGGCGCGTTCGAGATCCACATCTTCGAGCCCGTCAGACGCCAGCCGTCGCCGTCGGGTTCCGCGGCCAGCGACAGCGCCGCCGCGTCGGAACCGGCGTCCGGCTCGGTCAGCGCGAACGCCGCCACCGCGTCGCCGGCCGCCACCGCGGGCAGCCACTTCGCGACCTGACTGTCCTGTCCGGACTGCAGGATCGGGTAACTCCCCAGGCCCTGCAACGCGAGTGCCGTCTCGGCCTCGGTGTTCACCGTGGCCAGGTTCTCGCGCAGGATGCAGAGGTCGGTCGCCGCGGCCTGGCGGGACGGCGACCCCGAAGAGACGCCGGGGAACAGCCGCGCGAGGAGGCCGAGCGCGCCCATCTCCTTCAGGAGAGGCCGGTTCACCGCACCCTCCACACCGGACTCGGCGAGCGGACGCAGCTGCTCCGCACCCAGCCGCCGCACCTCCGCGGCGAACGCCTGCTGGTCGGGGTCGAGGGTGAAGGTCATGACGGAGCTCCCGGTCGCCAGCGGGCATGGGCGGTCCCCGTCGGCCCGGAGCGGACGAGGTCGAGACGCGGCTCCGGCCCGTCGCTGCGGCCGGTCTGCGGCTTGCGGCTGCCCGCGGCGAACGGCTTCGGCCACGGCAGCGGATAACCCTGCTCGGCCGCCACGTGCAGCGTCCACTGTGGATCGTAGAGGTGCGTGCGGCCCAGTGCGCAGAGGTCCGCGCGGCCGGCCAGGATCAGCGAATTGACGTCGTCGTACGACGAAATCGCGCCGACCGCGATCACCGCGATCCCGTACTCGAGCCCGACCTCGTTGCGGATCCGGTCGGCGTACGGCGTCTGGTAGCTGCGCCCGTACTGCGGACGTTCTTCAGTGACGACCTGGCCGGTCGAGACGTCGATGCCCGCGGCGCCGTGAGACGCGAACGCGCGCGCGATCTCGACGGCGTCGTCGGCGTCGATGCCACCTTCGCACCAGTCGGTCGCCGAGATCCGGACGGTCATCGGCCGCTCGGCGGGCCAGACGGCCCGCACCGCGTCGAAGACTTCCAGTGGGAAGCGCAGCCGATTTTCCAGTGAGCCGCCGTAGGAATCGGTCCGCTGGTTGGTCAACGGCGAGAGGAACGACGACAGCAGGTAGCCGTGTGCACAGTGGAGTTCGAGGACGTCGAACCCGGCGCGAGCGGCAGCCTCCGCGCACGAGACGAACTGCGACCGGATCTCGGCGAGGTCCGATGTGGACAGTTCACGCGGGACCTGGTTCCGCGAGGAGTACGGCAGCGCCGAGGGGCCGCAGACTTCCCAGTTGTCCGACGGCAACGGCTCGTCGATGCCGTCCCACATCAGCTTGGTCGACCCCTTGCGCCCGGAGTGTCCCAATTGGACACCGATGCGTGCGGGAGACTGCGCGTGCACGAAATCGACGACGCGCTTCCAGGCTGCTTCCTGCTCGGCCGTGTACAACCCGCCGCAGCCCGGGGTGATCCGGCCTTCGGGGGAGACGCAGACCATCTCCGTCATCACCAGCCCGGCGCCGCCGAGGGCCTTGCTGCCCAGGTGCACCAGGTGGAAGTCACCCGGGACACCGTCCGCAGCGGAGTACATGTCCATCGGGGACACGATGATCCGGTTGGGCAGCTCCAAGCCACCCAGGGAGAACGGCTGGAACATCGGCGGCCGCGACGTCGTCCCGAGTGACCGCGCGAACCAGTGGTCCAGCTCGGCCGCGAACTCGGGGTCGCGCAGCCGGAGGTTGTCGTGGGTGACGCGGCGGCTGCGCGTGAGGATGTTGAACGCGAACTGCGGCGGTTCCTGGTGGGTGTACTGCGCGATGTTCTCGAACCACTCCAGGCTCGCCTGCGCGGCCCGCTGCGTCGACTGGACGACCGGACGCCGTTCCAGCTCATAGGCTTTCAACGCCGAAGCGACGCCGTCGTTCTCGTGCAGGCACGCGGCCAGCGCGAGCGCGTCTTCCATCGCCAGCTTCGTGCCGGAGCCGATCGAGAAGTGCGCGGTGTGCGCCGCGTCCCCGAGCAGGACGACGTTGCCGTGCACCCACGTCTCGCAGCGCACCGTGCCGAACGAAACCCACTTCGAGTTGTTCGCCATGATCTTGTGGTCGCCCAGGACGTCGGCGCACAGCTCGCGGATCAACGCGATCGACTTCTCGTCGCTTTCGCCCGGCGGCAGCGACGCCGCCGCGATCGGCCCGAACGTCCGCTGCCAGACGTCCTCCTGCACCTCGAGGATGAACGTGGAGCCGTCGCGGCCGTACGGGTAGCCGTGGATCTGCATGATCCCGGCCGGCGTCTCGAGGACGTAGAACTTGAAGGCGTCGAACACGAGGTCCGTGCCGAGCCAGATGTAGCGGCAGCGGCGGGTCTCGACGCTCGGCCGGAACGTCTCGGCGTACCGGGCCCGGATCGCGGAGTTGACGCCGTCGGCCGCGATGACGAGGTCGTAGCCCGAGAGGTCGGCCGGCGCCTCCTCGCGGAAGTGCAGACCGACACCGAGTTCGGCGCAGCGGCTCTGCAGGATGCCGAGCAGGCGCTTGCGGCTCATCGCGGCGAAGCCGTGGCCGCCGGAGGTGGTGACCGTGCCGCGGTAGTGGACGTCGATGTCGTCCCAGCGGGCGAACTCGGCCGTCATGGCCTCGTGGACGACCGCGTCGGCGTGCTCGATGCCGCCGAGCGTCTCGTCGGAGAACACGACGCCGAAGCCGAACGTGTCGTCCGGCGCGTTGCGTTCCCAGACGGTGATTTCGTTACCGGGACCGAGCTGCTTCGCCAGCGCGGCGAAGTACAGACCCGCCGGGCCGCCACCGATGACCGCGATACGCACGTCGTCGAGGATATGTCGTCACCGGTACGACCGTCAATAACGCGAAAGATGGCGTACGGTGTGCCGCATGGAACGCATCAACCCGCCGGAGCTGGGCAAGCCGTCCGGGTTCTCGCACGCGGTGGTGGCCGAGGGCCGGGTCGTCTTCCTCGCCGGCCAGACGGCGCTGGACGCGTCGAACAAGATCGTCGGCGACGGCGTGGTCGAGCAGTTCGAGCGCGCGCTGGGGAACCTGCTGACGTCGTTGCGCGCGGCGGGTGGCGTCCCGGAAGACCTGTGCAGCGTGACGATCTACATCGTCGACATGGCGGACTACCGGGCCCACGCGCGCGAGATCGGCGCGGTGTGGAAGCGGCTCGCGGGCACCGAGTACCCGGCGATGGCCGGCATCGGCGTCTCGCGGCTGTGGGACGAGGAAGCGTTGGTCGAGGTGCAGGGCTTCGCGGTCGTCAGCCGAAGCTGATCGACTTCGCGACGAACGCGCGGGCCGGGTCTTCCAGTTGCGCGTGCAGCTGGAAGAACAGGTCGGCCGCGCGGATGCCGGACCAGTCGCGGGGCAGGAACTCCGCGGGCAGGCCGGGGTCGAGGTAGGGCATCCGCCGCCAGCCGGTCAGCACCCGGACGTAGTCGGCGAAGGCCTGCTCGTCGGTCACCGACTCGCGCCGCAGCGCGGGGCCGTGCTCGTCGAGGAACGTCGTGTAGAGGTCGTCGAGCCGGTCGAGGTCCCACCAGTCGCGGACCTTCGCCCGGACGTCGCCGAAGGCCAGGTGGTCGGCGCGGAACAGGTCGGCGTACCCGGCCAGGCCGAGCCGCGTCAGCGCCTCCTCGGTCGCCGCGTGCAGGTGGGCCGGGGCGATCCAGACGCCGGAGGCGGCGGTGCCGAAGCCCATCCGGGCGAGCTGGGTGCGCAGCAGGTGGCGCTTGTGCCGCTCGGTCTCGGGCACCGAGAACACGGCGAGCAGCCAGCCGTCGGCGGGGGTCGCGCGCCCGCGGCGGAAGATCCGTTCGTCACCCTCGCGCAGGATGTCGCGGGCGTCGTCGGACAGCTCGTAGCCCGCGGTCGCGCCGCGGCGCACGGCTTCGAGGATGCCGCGCCGCTTCAGCCGCGAGATGGAGGAGCGCACGGCGGGCTCGTCGACGCCGACGGCGGCCAGCAGGTCGATGAGCGAGGCGACCGAGAGCCAGCCGCCCTCGGTGCGCGAGTAGAGGCCGTACACCGTCACGATGAGCTGGCGAGGCTGGGCCGCACGGCCGGAGCCGTCCAGTTCGGTTGCCTCGGGTACGGCCGTCATCGGGCCACAATAACGCCTCCCGCTCCGATCGCTCCGCTACGATTTCGCCGCGATGCTGCCAGCCACCAAGGGGATCTTCGACCGGCTCACCCGGCGGGGCCGTCTGATGACCAAACGGACCTGCGACCGGCAGGGCCACGTCCTGCGCGAGGGACGGTTCCTCTTCCGGACGCCGACCGCGTGGGAGTACGCCGCCGCCGTTGCCTGCGGCAGTGATCCCGCCGCTCAGCGGTGGCTCGGCTGGCAGGCCGACTCCATCGTCGCGCGGCGCGCGCGGGCCGATGCGCTGCGCGTCGTGCCCGGGACCGGGCCGGACTGGGTGTCGCCCGATCCGCAGTCGGTCGACCTCGTGATGATCGACGTCGAGGCCAACCGGTGCGTCGGGCTGGTGAGCGTGCACACCGGCGAGGACGGCGGCCCGGAGACCGGCGGCTACCTCGCGCCCGACTACCGCGGCCGCGGCAACGGCCGGATCCTCTTCGCGGCCGGCCTGACGCTGGCGCACGACCACCTCGGCCTGTCGCGCGTGCGCGCCGGCGCCGAGGTCGGCAACATCGCGAGCGCGCGCTCGCTGCAGGCCGCCGGGCTCGCGCGCGTCGCCGGGCCGCCGACGTACCGGCTGCCGGACGGCCGCGTCACCGAGGCCTGGTGGTTCGAACACGCCGTGCCGCGGGTGACGCGGTGCGGTGGCCCGCAGGCGACGTGGTTCCCGGCGTCGCTCCTGTAGACGCTTCGGCCGTCGCCGACGTTTTCCGTGGCTAGTTTTGCCTCATGACTTCGCTTTCCGCTCCCGTTCCGCCCGTTCCCGTCGATGTTCCGCTGGGGAGCGTCGCTTGGCTGCGGGCTTCGGTTTCCCGGTTCAGCAATGGTCCCGACCACACCCGTCGGCGCGCCCTCGGCGTTTCACTGCTGGCGGAGGTGGACCCGGAAGTGTTGCGGCGCAAGGCCTTCGAAACGGCGGGCGACGCTCGCGAGGTCGTCGTCGGGGTGCTGGCAGCGGAACTGGGACTGCCGGTGGTGCCTTCGGACGTCGTGGCGGTCGCGGCCGTCTACCACCCGCACGTGCCGTCGTCCGCGGCAGCCGAAGCCGCGCTGAGCCGGCTGGTGACGGCGTGCGGTGGGACCGCCGACGAACTCGCCGCCGCGCGGATCAGCCTGCTGATCCAGGCCTGCGAAGCCACCGCCGGGCTGATCGGCAAGGCGATTCCCTTGGTGCGGGCGGGAAAACGGCCCGAGGAGGCGGTGGCGGAAGTGCTGCGCGCGGACCCGCCGGTGTCGCACACCCGGCGCCGGGTGCGCGGCGAGGACGTCTTGGTGCCGCTGGCCGGGACGCCGTTCGGTGCGGGCCCGCGCGAGTGCCCGGGGCCGGCGCACGCGATCGCGCTCGCGACCGGCGTGCTCGCGGCGACCCGCGGCTGACCCCGCGGCGGGTTCTGCTACTAATTACGCCTTCATCTTCTTGGGGGAAGGCGCGGGAAATGCTGTATTTCGATGGCCTCTTGGGCTTCGTCACGCTCGGGCTGTGGATCTTCTGCCTGGTCGACGTGATCACGACGGACGAGTCGTCCTGCCGCAACCTGCCGAAGGGGTTGTGGCTGCTGGTCGTGCTGGTGGTGCCGCTGGTCGGGTCGATCGTCTGGCTGGTGGCGGGCCGCCCGCAGCACGTGGCGCGGGCGCGCGGGCCGTACGAGCGGAACGCGCCGGCGTACCCGGAGTACGACCGCCCGGGCCGGTTCGCGGCCGGGAACCCGGACGACGACGAGGAGTTCCTCCGCAAGTGCCGCGAACGCGCGGAGGCGCAGCGCAAGCTGGCCCGCGAAAAGCGCGCGGAGGACTAGCAGCTGGGGCCTTCGCACGTTCCGTGTTCGTAGGCCTCCAACGTCGAGATCACCAGCCGGCGCTCGGCCGGCGTCAACGGCGCCAGCGCGTTGCTCCACGCCTGCGCGCCGCGCGCGAGCCACGCGTCCACCGCCGGACGTCGTTCCGGCGTGATGCTCACGATCGTGCGGCGGCGGTCCGCCGGGTCCTCGTCGCGGTTCAGCACGCCCTGCCGGCTGAGGTCGCCGACCATCAGGCTCGCCGTCGTCGGCGCGACCTCCAGGCGGCCCGCCAGCTCGGTGACCGTCATCGGGCCGTCGAAGAGCAGGTACGACAGCAGCGACAGGTGCCGCGGCGCGAGCGCGCAGCCGTTCAGCTCCGCCGGGACCGGTGTTCGCTTCGCGCGGCCGACCAGGCGCGGCATCAGCAGCAGGAGCCGGCGCACGCCGTCTTCCAGGCTCAATCCGGCCTCCGTTGACACCGCCCGTCTCCCGTCGGTAGCTTTGTTTGCAAAGCAAACGCTTCTCGTAGTCCCGAACCTACCTCGCGACACGAACGAGCGTACCGGCCACAACCAGGGGATCCCATGACTACGCCAGCCGACATGAACGACTTCAACACCCAGGTCGTCGAGGAGTTCCGGGCCAACGAAGGCAAGGTCGGCAACTACTTCGAGGGCAAGAACGTGCTCCTCCTCACGACGATCGGCGCGAAGAGCGGCCAGGAGCGCCTGTCGCCGCTCGTCTACACCCGCGACGGCGACAAGTACGTCGTCGCCGCGTCCATGGGTGGCGCCCCGAAGAACCCGGCCTGGTTCCACAACCTCGTCGCCAACCCGAAGGTCACCATCGAGGTCGGCACCGAGACCTTCGAGGCCACCGCCACCGTGATCGAAGACCGCGCCGAGCGCGACCGCCTGTACGCGGGCATGGTCGCGCACGCCGAGGGCTTCGCCGAGTACGAGACGAAGACCACGCGGCTCATCCCGATCGTCGTCTTCGAGCGCTGACGCTCAGCCGAACCGCCCGGCCGGGTCGTACTTCGCCTTGAGCTGCTGCAGCCGGGCGCGGTCCCCGGCCGGGAAGGTCGCCGCCAGGTCCGCGGCCGGGTGTTCGCCGTAGAGGAACGGCAGCAGCCGGCCGGTCGACCACGGCGCCAGCGCGTCGAACAGCTTCGCGTGCGCCCGGCGGATCGCGTCGACGTCGTCCTCGACGACCGACAGCGCCCGCACCACGAACTCCGCCGCCGAGTCCCAACCGGCGCCCGCCGCCGGGCGACGGGCCAGTTCGCCGCCCAGCCGGTCGATGATCAGCACCGTCTCCGGTACCGCGTGTTCGACGACCGCCGCCAGCATCGCGTCGTTCAGCACCTCCACCGTCGCGTTCGTCCCGTGGTAGGGGTGCGGGTGCGGCGGGTCGCTCGCGATCGACCCGGAATCCGTGTACGGCAACCGCTTCAGCGTGTCCAGCAGGACCGGCGCGGCGGTCCGCAGCGGCTCGACGAGCCGGTCGCCGTCCTCGCCGAGGTAGGCGATCCGGACGTTGGCGACGTGCTTCCCGCGGATCGGTGCCGGCAGGAACGGCAGGTCGGGCAAGGCGACCAGCGCGATCGACGTCGTCAGCTCGTCGGGCGCGGCCACCGCCCACGTCCGCCACGCGCGCAGCACCTCGGGCAGGTCCGCCGCGTCGAAGTACAGCCCGCCGCCGTACAGCTCGGTGATCGGGACCAGGCCGAACTCCAGCGCCGTCACGATCCCGAAGCCGGCGCGGCCGCCGAGCAGGGCCCAGAAGAGGTCGTCTCCCGGCGTCACCGTGCGGAGTTCGCCGTCGGCGGTGACGACGTCGATCGCGCGGACGTGGTCGGCCGCGCGGCCGAAGCGCCGGGCCATCAATCCGAAGCCGCCGCTGAGCGTGTAGCCGACGACGCCGACGTCCGGTGACGAGCCGCTCAGCGGGGCCAGGCCGTGCTTCGCGGCGGCCTCGATCACGGCACCCCAGCGAACTCCGGCTTCGACCCGCGCGGTCTCGGCGTCGATCTCGACGCCGGTCATCCGGCGCGTGCTGATGAGCAGCCCGTCGGTGCCGGCGGTCAGGCCGTGTCCGGTGGCCTGGACGGCGACGGTCAGCTCGTGCTCGGCGGCGTACTTCACGGCGGCGACGACGTCGTCCGCGCTCTCGGCGGCGACGACCACCGCGGGCTGCGTGGCCACGGACGTCTGGAAACCGGCGATCTCTTCGGCGTAACCGTCCTGGCCGGGTCGGAATGTCTGCATGTCTCCAGCTTCGGACGGCGACGATCAGAAGTCCAAGATCTGGATTGTCTGACGACTAGAATCAACACTTATGGAACTGCACCAGCTCGCGTACTTCGTCGCGGTCGCGGAGGAAGGCAACTTCACGCGCGCGGCGGAACGGCTGCACGTCGCCCAGCCGGGGGTGAGTGCGCAGGTCAAGCGCCTCGAACGCGAGCTGGGGCAGGAGCTGCTGGACCGGTCGGGCCGCACGGTCCGGCTGACCGACGTCGGCGCCGCCGCACTGCCCCACGCCCGGGCGGCGCTGGCAGCGGTCAAAGGAGTACGCGAAGCCGTGGACGAGCTGGCCGGGCTGGTCCGCGGCCAGGTCGCGATCGGCGCGGTCACGTCGGCGGGGCCGGTGAAGCTGCCGGACCTGCTGGCCCGCTTCCACGAGCGCTACCCGGCGGTCGAGATCACGCTGTCCGAGGCGAACTCGGACACGATGCTGGCGGCCCTGCGCGAAGGCCGGCTCGACCTGGCCGTGGTCGGTTTGTCGACCGACCCACCGCCGGGCATCGCGACGCAGGTCCTGATCGACGAGCCGTTCGTGGCGGTGACGTCGGGTGTGCTGGCCGACCGCGCCGAGGTGACGATCGCGGACCTGGCAGGCCTGCCGTTGATGGCGTTGCCGAAGGGCACGGGACTGCGCACGGCGTTGGACGCGGCGTTCGCGCGGGAGGGGCTGACGCCGCGGATCGCGTTCGAGGCGGCGGACCCGAACGTCCTGGTCCAGCTGGCGATGCGTGACCTGGGGGTGGCGATCGTGCCGGAGTCGCTGGGCCGCTTCCACGAGGGCGAGCTGCGGGTCGTCACGATCAGCGGGCCGGGGCTGCGGGGTGTGCTGGCGTTGGCTTGGCGGACGGAGGGGCCGCTGAGCCCGGCGGCTCGGGCGTTGATCGCGTTCGCCCGGGGTAGCTACCGCTCTTGACACGTCGTCAACAGTGTCGTTCCCTGAAGAGCGTGACCGAGCTCCGGGACGCTGTCGTCGGGGCGGGGCTGCTGGCCGGCACCGCCAACGTGATCATGCAGCTGGCCCGCGCGCCCGTCGGGTACGGCGTGCTCGAAAGCAAGGTCGACAGCGGGAACCTCTTCCGGCACCCGCTCAAGCGGACGCGGACCACGCTGACCTACCTCGCCGTCGCCTCGATGGGCACCGACGCCGAACGCGCCGCCTACCGCCGCGGGGTCAACGCCGCCCACGCCCAGGTGCGGTCGAGCGACGGAAGCCCCGTCGCCTACAACGCCTTCGACACCGACCTCCAGCTGTGGGTCGCCGCATGCTTGTACAAGGGCTTCGAGGACGTCTACCTGGCCTTCGTCGGCGGCGATCCGGCCGGCTTCTACCGGGACGCCGCCCGGCTCGGCACCACGCTGCAGGTCCGCCCGGAGATGTGGCCCGCCGACCGCACTGCCTTCGAGGAGTACTGGGCCGCCGGGGTTGCCGCGACCGGCATCGACGACACCGTCCGCCGATACCTCACCGACCTCGTCGACCTGCGATATCTGCCTGCGCCGGCGGCCGCGGTCGGCCGGCGGTTCAGCCGTTTCGTGACGACGGGCTTCCTGCCGCAGCACTTCCGCGACGAGATGCGCCTGCCTTGGACGTCCGCCGACCAGCGTCGCTTCGAGGCGTTCCTCGCGAACGTCGGCCGGGTGACGCGCGTGCTGCCCGGACCCCTGCGGCGCTTCCCGTACAACGTCTGCCTCTGGGACCTGCGCCGCCGGCTGCGCACCGGACGTCCGCTGGTCTGAAGCACCTCGTTAAAGTGTCGGGTCGGCGAAGCCACCCGAGGGGATGCCATGACGGCGATCGATACCGGCACCGTGCCCGAAGAGACCAGGACCACCCGCCGCACGCCGTTGCTCGTCGTGTCGCTGGTCCTCGTGGCGCTCTTCCTCGTCGGTGCCTGGGCCGCCTGGTTCCTGACCATCGACGACGCGTTCATCAGCTTCCGCTACTCGGCGAACCTCGCGGCCGGCCACGGCCCGGTCTGGAACGTCGACGGGCCGCGCGTCGAGGGCTTCACGAACTTCGCCTGGGTCGTCTGGTCGGGGCTCGGCGCGTGGCTCGGGTTGGCGCTGCCGCTGTTCACCAAGGTGACGTCGCTGGTGCTCGGCCTGGGAACGCTGTACTTGCTGGTCCGCGAAGGCCATCGCCGCGCCGGGCTCACCGGTGTGCTCGTCGGGGCCGGCGCGTACGTCGTCTTCCTGCCGACCTACTTCCACATCACGGCCGGTCTCGAGACGGCCGCGTTCGCCGCGGTGCTGCTGCGCGTGGTCGTGCTCGGCCTGCGCGTGCTCGCGAGGGAGCCGGTGCGGACGTGGGAGCCGCCGGTGCTGCTGCTCCTGCTCGGCATGCTCCGGCCGGAAGGCGTGCTGGCCGCGCTGCCGGTCTTCGTCGTGTGGTTCGTGCGGGAACGCGGCACCAAGCGCTGGGTGTGGACCGGTGCAGCGGTCGTCGTCGGCGCCGCGTACTTCGTCTGGCGCTGGCGGTTCTACGGCCAGCTGCTCCCGAACACCTTCTACGTCAAGTTCGGCAACCTCGACTCCGGCTGGCTGTGGACGAAGCACACGACGCTGCTGCTCCTGCCCCTCCTGCTGCTGACCCTCTCGCTCCTGATCCGCAAGGCGACGCGGGCGACCGGCGGGCTCCTGGTCGGCACCGTCGCGGTCACCTACCTGACCTACGCGGTGTCGGGTCCGACCATGGACTACCTGGACCGCTTCGCCGACCACGCGATCCCGGTCCTCTGCCTCGGCGCCGGGATCGCCGTCGGGACGCTGACCCAGCGCCTCGTCGGAGCCGTGCTGGGGCTGGTCGCCGTCGGTTGGTCGGCCGTCGCCGGCGCGACCGCGCCCGACCTCGGCGTGATCGCCAACTACGGGCCCGACCTGCAGCGCGCGCACATCGCGATCGGGAAGGGGCTCGCCGAAGCGGACGTCCCGGCGCCGGCCCGCAGCCTCGCCGTCACCGACGCCGGCGCGATCCCGTACTACAGCGGCTGGGCTTCGATCGACTACATCGGCCTCAACGACGCGGCGATCGCCCGCGGCGCCGACCCGACGCAGGTCGTCATGCAGGCGCGGCCGACGGTGATCGTCGTGACCGCGAACGGCCCCGAACCGGCGGGCACGCGTTATGGCTTCGACTTCGCCAAGGCGACGGCGGGCTACGAAAAGGTGGCGGCGGTCGAGATGCGGGCCGGGTACTGGCAGGACGTCTACGCGTTGCCGCAGTACGCGTCGACGGTCGGCGAGCACGTCCGGCAGCGCGCCGACGCCGCCCGGCAGGTCAACGACCCGGACCGGGCGGAGGCCACCGTCGACCGCTGGCTCGACCGGCTCCGGAGCCAGCTGCCCTTCTGAGAGTTGACCGCTTCGCGCGATGACGCGAGGGTGGGCTGATGAGTGACGAGGTACGCCACGGCGTCAAGCTGAGCAGTCTCGACCAGGAGGTCTTCCCCGGCGCGGGGGTGACCAAGCGGGAGTGGCTCGACTACCTCGAAGCCGTCTCCGAGCGGATGCTGCCGGAACTGCGCGACCGGCTGCTGACCGTCCTGCGCGTGCTGCGCGGCCAAGGCCCGTTCATGCAGAAGAACCTGCCGAAGTACACGCCGGACTGGGTCGAGCGGGTCAGCGTCTGGGCCGAAACGTCCAAACGGGACGTCCACTACGCACTCTGCAACGACCTCCGCACGCTGATCTGGTTCGGCAACCAGCGGGCGATCGAGTTCCACACGTCGCTCTACCGCGGCGAACCCGGCAACGGCCCGACGCACCTGATCCTCGACCTCGACCCGCCCGAGGACGGCCCCTTCTCCCTCGCCGTCGGTGCCGCGAAGCTGGTGCGCGAAGCGTTGCGCAACGACGGTCTCGACGGCGCCGTGAAGACGAGTGGTTCCAAGGGCGTCCACGTCTTCGTGCCGCTCGCACCGGGCCAGGCGATCGAGGACATCGCCGCCGCGACACGGGCGGTCGCGGCCCGCGCCGAGCGCATCGACCCGGCGCTCGGGACGACCGAGTTCGTCAAGGATCGCCGTGCGGGCAAGGTGTTCCTGGATTCCACGCGTGCGGGCGGCGCGACCGTCGTGTCGGTCTACAGCCCCCGCCACCGGCCGGGCGCGCCCGTGTCGTTCCCGGTCCCGTGGGCCGATCTCGACGGCGTCAAGCCCGCGGACTTCACGGTGCGCACGGCCGCGGGGCTGCTCGGCGACGCCGTGGACGCGTGGACGGCGGAGATGCCGGAGCCGTTCACGCTGCCGGACGACCTGGTGGCGGAGGGGCACACGATCCCGATCGCCCGGGTGGTGGCGATGCACGAGGGCAAGCGCCGGGCCCGGGCCGCTCGCGAGTCGGGCTAAGCCGCCTGGTTGTGGCCGCGCCAGGCGGGACCGTGCAGGCGACGCGGGAGCTGGATGACCGCGACCGGCCGCTGCTGGGCGACGCGGTGGCGGGCCAGCCACACGGTGTCGCGGCCGAACGACCAGACCAGCGCCACCAAGGCGGCCACGACCAACGCGAACGAGAAAGCCCAAGGAAGCAGACCGGAAACCGCCACCAGCAGGACGACACCCTGCACCGCGGCGACCGTCTTGCGCGCCATGCTCGGGTACAGCGGCGCGGTCAGCCACGGCAGCGCCCACGACGCCGCAACGAATGCGTAGCGCATCAAGCCGATCGCGAGCACCCAGAGCCCCAGCGTCCGAGACACCTGGATGCACAGCAGCAGGATCAGGAAGGCGTCGACCTCCATGTCGAACCGCGCGCCGAACTCGGACGCCGTGCCCGTGCGGCGGGCGACCTGGCCGTCGAAACCGTCCATCGCCAGGGCCACCCCGACCAGCCCGACCAGCCACCACAGCGGGTGACCGCCGGCGGCGATCAGCTCGGCCGCACAGCCCACCAGGACCGCGCGGGCGAACGTGATCCAGTCCGCCGGGCCGAACGCGCCCCGGCCGCTGCGCCGCAGGCCCCAGCCCGTCAGCAGCACCAGCGCCACGCCGTACGCGAGCCCGGTCGCCCCGGCGAGGACACCGCTCGCGAAGACCCCGGCGGCGAGCACCGACAGGGGTACCACCGAGCGTAGGAGAACGTCGTTCTTGATCATCTTTCACTCCGCGAATCGGCACGGCTGCTCATAAGGTGGCGGCGACACAGCCTCCGGTCGCCTGCAAGGGAGAACACGTGGAACAGGCTTTCTGGGTTCAAAGCCCCGGCGAAGGCGCGCTCCGGCCGGTGGCCCTGCCCACGCCGGGAGAGGGCGAAGTTCTCGTCCGGACGCTGTGTTCCGGCGTCAGCCGCGGCACCGAAACGCTCGTCTTCCGCGGCGGTGTCCCGGCGAGCCAGCACGACGTCATGCGCGCGCCGTTCCAGGAGGGCGAGTTCCCCGGCCCGGTCAAGTACGGCTACCTCAACGTCGGCGTCGTCGAGGAGGGGCCGGCCGCGCTCAAGGGCAAGACCGTCTTCTGCCTCTACCCGCACCAGACCGCGTACGTCGTCCCCGTGAGCGCCGTGACCGTCGTGCCGGACGCCGTCCCGCCCGGCCGCGCGATCCTCGCCGGCACCGTCGAGACGGCGGTGAACGCCGTCTGGGACGCGAAGCCGAAGCTCGGCGACCGGATCGCCGTCATCGGCGCCGGGATGGTCGGCTGCAGTGTCGCGAAACTGCTCCAGGGCTTCCCGGCCACCCGCGTGCAGCTGATCGACGTCGACCCGGCACGCGCGGAGATCGCCGAGGCGCTCGGCGTCGACTTCTCGACGCCTGAAGCCGCTGAAGCCGGCTGCGACCTGGTCGTGCACGCGAGCGCGTCCGAGGCCGGGCTCGGACGCGCGCTGGAACTGCTCGCGCCGGAAGGCGTGGTCGTCGAAATGTCCTGGTACGGCGACCGCCGGGTGAGCGTGCCGCTCGGCGAGAACTTCCATTCGCGACGGCTCACCATCCGCAGCAGCCAGGTCGGGACGGTCGCGCGGCCCGACCGCGACTACGCCCAGCGGCTCGGCCTCGCCCTCGAACTGCTGGCCGATCCGGCGTTCGAAGCGCTGGTCAGCGACGAGTGCATGTTTGAAGATCTTCCAACCGTGTTACCCCGGTTGGCCGCGAATGAACTTTCCGCCCTCTGCCTCCGTGTTGTGTATCAGCCGCAGTGACCACGTCCACCCGAACGCATCGGAGGTCTTGGTGTTCAGCATCACCGTCCGTGACCACGTGATGGTCGCCCACAGCTTCCGCGGGGAAGTCTTCGGTCCCGCGCAACGCCTGCACGGCGCGACCTTCGTGGTGGATGCGACCTTCCGCCGCGCCGAGCTCGACGAGGACAACATCGTCGTCGACATCGGCAAGGCCACGGAAGAGCTCGGGGCGGTGCTGAGCGACCTGAACTACCGCAACCTCGACGACGAGCCGGTGTTCAAGGGCATCAACACCTCCACCGAGTTCCTCGCGAAGGTCATCGCCGACCGCCTCGCCGACGCCGTCCACGTCGGACGCCTCGGCGAAGGCGCGCGCGGCCTCGAAGGCATCGCCGTCTCGCTGAAGGAATCGCACGTCGCCTGGGCGAGTTACGAGCGTGCGCTGTGAACGCCCTGTACGTGGTCCTCCCCGGGGACGTCGACGACGCGTCCGTCCCGTCCGGCGGCAACACCTACGACCGCCGGCTGTGCGACCGGCTGGTCGAGGCCGGTTTCGACGTCCACGAGATCGCCGTCTCCGGCAGCTGGCCGCGCCCGGACACCGAGGCCCGCGCGGTCCTCGGGCACCTGCTGTCCGCGCTGCCCACCGGGACCGCGGTCCTGCTCGACGGCCTGGTCGCCTGCGGCGTGCCCGAGGTGATCGTCCCGCAGGCCCGCCGGCTCTCGCTGTCGGTGCTGGTGCACCTGCCGCTGGCCGACGAGACCGGCCTGCCGCCCGCGCTCGCCGCCGAGCTCGACGCGCTCGAGCGCGAGACGCTGCAGGCCGCGAGTTCGGTCGTCGCGACCAGCGAGTGGGCCGCGCGCCGGCTCGTCGAGCACCACGGCCTCGCCCCGCACCGCGTGCACGCCGTGCCGCCGGGCGTCGACCCCGCGCCGCCCGCGATCGGCACCGACGGGATGTCCCGGCTGGTCTGCGTGGCCAACGTGACCCCGCGCAAGGGCCAGGGGGTGCTCGCCCAGGCCCTGGAAACCGTCGCCGACCTGCGCTGGACCTGCGAATGCGTCGGCGGGATCCGCCGCGAGACGAAGTACGTCGAGCGGCTGCGCGAGCACCGGCTCGGCGCCCGCTTCACGCTCACCGGCCCGCGCACCGGCGCGGCCTTGGCCGCGACCTACCACACCGCCGACCTGCTCGTGCTGCCTTCGCGCGCCGAGACCTACGGCATGGTCGTCACCGAGGCCCTCGCCCGCGGCGTCCCGGTGCTGACCACCGACGTCGACGCGCTGCCCGACACCGTCGGCGTCGCGCCGGACGGGTCGGTGCCCGGCATGCTCGTGCCCGGCGACGACGTCGAGGCGCTCGGCGCCGCCCTGCGCCGCTGGCTCACCGAACCCGACCTGCGGACGCGGCTGCGCGCTTCGGCGAAGCTGCGCCGCGCGACCCTGACCGGCTGGGACGACACGGCCCGCCGGATCGCCGACGTCCTGCAGCGGCAGGAGGCGGCGGCATGAGTGAGTTCTCTTCGGACTGGCTCTACCTGCGCGAACCGGCCGACGCCGCGGCCCGCGCCGGCCGGCTCCTCGAACCCCTGCGGGAGTTCCTGCCCGCCGACTTCACCGTCCGCGACCTCGGCTGCGGCACCGGCTCGCTCGGCCGCTGGCTCGCCGCGCGGCTGCCCGGCACCCAGCACTGGATCCTGCACGACCACGACACGGCGCTGCTCGACCACGCCCGCGCCGCCCTGCCGGCCGCCGCGCTCGACGGCAGCCCCGTCGACGTCGTCGCCGAACAGCGCGACGTCACCGCGCTGCGGGCCGCCGACCTCGCCGGGACGTCGCTGGTCACCGCGTCCGCGCTGCTCGACCTGCTGACCCGGGACGAGGTCACGGCCCTGGCCAAGGCGGTCGTCGAGGCCGGCTGCGCGGCGCTGCTGATGCTCTCGGTGACCGGCCGGGTGGAGCTCTCGCCCGCCGACCCGCTCGACCCCGCGATCGCCGCCGCGTTCAACGCCCACCAGCGCCGGATCGCCGGTGGCCGCCGGCTGCTCGGCCCGAACGCCGTGGACGTCGCCGCGACCGCGTTCGACCGGCTCGGCGCCACCGTGCGGCGTGCTGAAAGCGCCTGGCGGCTCGGCCCCGACCAGGCGGAACTGCAGCGGCAGTGGCTCGAAGGCTGGGTCGGCGCCGCCGTCGAGCAGCTGCCGGAACTGCGCCCGGTCGCCGACGTCTACCTACAGCGCCGGCTCGAGATGGCCCAGGCCGGCGAGCTGCGCGCGGTGATCCACCACGGCGACCTGCTGGTCCTGCCGCCGAGCCTGGAGGTGGCGGCGTGAAGCGCGCGCTGGCCTGGCTGCGGATCCTCGGCGCTTTCGCCATCCTCGGCGTCCTCGTCTGGCAGCTCGGCAGCGACGCCTTCCTCGACGGCCTCGGCCGGATCAGCACGCCCGGCGTGCTGGCCGCGCTGGTCATCGGCTTCGCGACGACGGTGTTCAGCGCGGGCCGCTGGCAGATCGTCGCCACCCGGCTCGGCCTGCGGCTTTCAGTGCGCACCGCGGTCGCCGACTACTACCGCGCGCTGTTCCTCAACGGCGTGCTGCCCGCGGGCGTCCTCGGCGACGTCCACCGCGCGGTGCAGCACGGCCGCGACTCGGGTGACGTGCCGCGCGGCGTGCGCGCCGTCGTCCTGGAGCGCACGGCCGGCCAGCTCGTGCTGATCGCGTCCGCCGTCGCCGTCGTGCTGGTGTCGCCGGAGGCCGTCCCGGGCGCGTTCCGCGAGGTCGTGACCAGCGCCGGGATCGTCGTGGTGCTGGCCGCCGTCGCCGCGGTCGTCGCCGGCCGGGTGTTCGGCGGGCGCTGGATCCACAGCCCGTCGAAGGTCCGCCGCGGCTTCGCCGTCACCCTCGCCGACCTGCGGCTGGGCCTGTTCACCCGCGAGACGTGGCCCGGCGTGGGCTTCCTGTCGGTCGCGACGCTGGCCGGGCACCTGGCGCTGTTCGTCGTCGCCGCCCGCGTCGCCGGGGTCGACGCGCCGGTCGGGCAGCTCGTGCCCCTGATGGTCCTCGCGCTGCTCGCGATGGGCCTCCCGCTCAACGTCGGCGGCTTCGGCCCGCGCGAGGGCGTCTGCGCCCTGCTCTTCGGCGCGGCCGGTCTGGGCGCCGCCCAAGGTGTCACCGTCGCCGTCGTCTATGGCGTGCTCACGCTGGTCGCGAGCCTGCCCGGCGCCGGTGTCCTGCTCGTCCGGAGCGTCGCTGGGGTGCGCCGGACGGAGCTTTCACGTGAAAGCGATCCGGAGGCAGTAACTCCCCTTAGCTTTCACGTGAAAGCTCGGGGATAGAGAGGTGGAGACCATGACCGCAAGCGAAAGCATCGGGGACCTGCCGCACCGGGCCGTGGTCGAGCGGGTCGTCGAGACCCGGCTGCCGACCCGGCACGGGACGTTCCGCGCGGTCGGCTACCTCGACCGCGCCGGCACCGAGCAGGTCGCGCTGGTGTACGGCGAGATCTCGCCGCTCGGCGCCCTCACCCGGGTGCACAGCGAGTGCCTGACCGGCGACGTCTTCGGCTCGACGCACTGCGAATGCGGCGACCAGCTGGCGGCGGCGCTGGACCGGATCGTCGAGGAGGGCTCGGGCGTGCTGGTGTACGTCCAGGGCCACGAGGGCCGCGGCATCGGCCTGCTCGCGAAGCTCGAGGCGATGCGGCTGCAGCAGGACGAGGGACTCGACACGGTCGACGCGAACGTGGCGCAGGGCCTCCCGGTCGACGCCCGCGACTACCACGCGGCGGCGGGCATCCTGACCGACCTCGGCATCCGGTCGGTGCGGCTGCTGTCGAACAACCCGCAGAAGGTCGAGCAGCTCACCCGCTACGGAATCCGGATCAGCGAGCAGGTGCCGCTGCTGGTTCCGCCGAACCCGGAGAACCTGCGGTACCTGCGGACGAAGGCCGAGCGGATGGCCCACCTGCTCCCGCACCTGGACCAGGTCTTCTCAGGCGCCTAGCGCCTCGAGGACCCCGGCGAAGCGCTGGACCAGCGTGTCGAGCACGACGTGCCCCTTCGCCGCGGTCGCCAGCGACGGGCGGCCGACCACCCCCGACTCCGTGTACGCCCGCAGGCCCAGCGTCAGCAGGTGCTCCCGGTCGGTGACGTGGTCGGCGTCCTCGTGACCCGGCCGGACGAGGTGGGGGTGCGCGTGCAGCAGGATCGACGTCTCCAGCTCGCCGGCGTGCATGTCGTCGTCCAGCGACGTCCGCAGGCCGGCCGCGGTGTGCGCGGCCTGCCAGTCCGCGACGCCGGGGTACAGCGCCATCGCGCCGGCGGCCTCCTGGACCACATTGGACAGTACGTAGTTGCCGCCGTGCCCGTTGACCAGCACGAGCCGTCCGACCCCGGACGCCTTCAGCGACGCGGCGACGTCGGTGACCACGGCGTGCAGCGTGCGGGCCGAAATGCTCACCGTGCCGGCCCACCCCGCGTGCTCGTGCGAGCACGAGATGGTGATCGGCGGCAGGTGGAGCACGGGGTACGCCTCGGCGACGGCCTTCGCGAGCGTCGCCGCGATGACCGTGTCGGTGGACAGGGGGAGGTGGGCGCCGTGCTGCTCGAAGCTGCCGACCGGCAGCACCGCGACCGACGCCCCGCGGGCCTGCTCCTCGACGGTGGTCGTGAGCGGGAAGAGGTCGGTCATGAGCACGTCCCTTTACTTAGGTTGGAGTCATGAGCGAGCATGCCGCACTACTCGACGTCGCGCGCGAAGCCGTGGCGAAGGCGACGGAGATCGTCCGGTCGCGCCCGAGCTTTTCCGTTTCCGCGAAAGGTGATCGCGACCTGGTGACCGACGTCGACACGGCGGTCGAGGACGCGCTGCGGGAGTTCCTCACCGCGGAGACGCCGGAGATCGGCGTCCTCGGCGAGGAGCGCGGTCGCAGCGGCGACGACGGTGGTCGCTGGTGGGCGCTCGACCCGATCGACGGCACCGCGAACTTCGCCCGCGGAATTCCGCTCTGCGGGATTTCCCTGGCCCTGGTGGACGGCGAGCACAGCACGGTCGCCGCGATCGCGTTGCCGTACCTCGGCGTCACGTACACCGCGGCGCGCGGCGAAGGTGCTTTCGCGAACGGAGAGCGCGTCGGCGCGTCCACCGCGACGGAGCTGTCGGACGCCATGATCGCCGTCGGTGACTTCGCGATCGGCCGGCTGGCGGAAGAGAAGAACGCGACGCGCCTGCGGCTGCTGTCGGACCTCGGCGCGCGGGCGCAGAAGATCCGGATGCTGGGCACCGCGGCCATCGACCTCGCCTGGGTGGCGGACGGAAAGCTCGACGCCGCACTGATCTTGTCCAACAACCCGTGGGACACCATGGCCGGCGTGCTGCTCGTGCGCGAGGCCGGCGGGGCCGTCGTGGACCGCGACGGCAGCGAGCACACGGTCGGTTCGTCGTCGACGATCGCCGTCGGTGCGGGGCTGCGCAACGAGATCGTGGACGCACTTGATCGCGCGTACGGGGTTGTTCGTTAAGATTTGCGGGTACACGGTGGGCAGCGCCACAACGCACGATTGCACTGCCCGTCCAAGGTCTTCCGCTACGTTGGTACCGGCCGGCGGATGATCCTGGCATGCTGGCCGGATCTCGTCGGCACACTTTTTGAGAATGGTGGATGCTCGTGGAAAGTCGCCGGATCCGCGATCGGTACCGGCTGCTGGAGCCGATCGGCGGCGGCGCGATGGGCACGGTGTGGCGGGCCCAGGACGAAATGCTCGACCGCACCGTGGCGATCAAGGAACTCCGGCTCCCGCACGACCACGACGAAAGCCGCACCGAAGAGGCGAAGAACCGCGCCATGCGCGAGGCGCGGATCGCCGCCCGGTTGCAGCATTCCCACGCGATCACCGTGTTCGCCGTCCTCGAAGAGGAGGACCGGCCGTGGTTGATCATGGAATACCTGGCGTCCAAGAGCTTGGCCGTCGTCATCGGCGAGGAGCCGGCTTCGGTGGACGACGCCGTCCGCGTCGGCGCGCAGATCAGCTCGGCGCTGGCCGGCGCGCACCGCGCCGGGATCGTGCACCGCGACGTGAAGCCGGCCAACATCCTCGTGTCCGAGGACGGCACGGCGAAGATCACCGACTTCGGCATCTCCCGCGCGATCGGTGACGTCAAGCTGACGGCCACCGGCGAGATCGCCGGCACGCCCGCGTACCTGGCGCCCGAGGTGGCCCGCGGCGAGGACGCGGACTTCGCCGCCGACGTCTTCTCGCTCGGCGCCACGCTGTACGCGGCGGTCGAGGGGAAGTCGCCGTACGGCACCGCGGACAACCCGATCGCGTTGCTCTACAAGGCGTCCAGCGGGGAGATCGAGCCGCCGGAGAAGGCGGGCCGGCTGACCCCGCTGCTGCTGCGGATGCTCGCCACCGAAGCGGACGAGCGGCCGTCGATGGACGAGGTCGAGCGCGAGCTGCGGGCACTGCTGCCGGACGCGGAGCCCGGCGACTCGGTGCTCGCGGCGACGATCCCGGAGGCGGAGGCCCCGGCGGTGGCCGCGGTGCCGACCGTGCCGGCCACGGTCGCGGTGCCGCCGGGCGGTGACGTCGCCGCGGTGACGCCGGGCGCGCGTAAAGGCTTGATCGCCGTCGGGGCGGGCGCGGCGCTGCTGTGCGTCGCGGTCGTCGTCGCGATCCTGCTGGTCGTGCGGCAGAAGCCGCCGACGGACACCGCCGCCCCGCCCGCGTCGCCGGAGACGTCGACGTCGGCATCGGCGTCGGCGACCCCGTCGCCGACTCCGACGCCCGAGACCTCGCAGACCCCGTCGACCACGGCTTCGCCCACGTCGCCGCCGGTCTCGCCGGTGTCCTCGACGACAACCGCCGGACAGGCGCTGGTCGCTTACTACAACCTGCTGCCGGCCAACCCGGCGGAGGCGTGGAAGCTCCTGACGGAGAAGTTCCGGGCCTCGAAGCACCAGACGTACCAGACATACACGGGCTTCTGGAGCCGGTACAGCTCGGTGAAGGCGACCAACGTCCAGGAGTCCGGGAACCGGGTCACCGCGCGCATCACCTACAGCGACGGCAAGTCCGACACGAACACCTTCACCCTCGTCCAGGTGAACGGCGTTTGGATGATCGACGCCCAGAGTTGAACCGTTCAGCTCTCGGCCGCGTGTGACGGGTGAGCCGTCCCGCCGTCGATCCATGCTGGAGGTTGAGCGATGAGGCCTGCCGACCCGATGGTGTTCCTCCTCCCCGCCGTGCCGCCGGCGGCGGACACGTACGACAAGCGCATGTGCCAGAACCTGCCGGCCGTCGGCCAGCCGGTGCTGGAGCTGCCGATGGCCGGCGACTGGCCGGAGCCGGACGCGACGTCCCGGCGCCGCCTGGCCAGGTCGTTGGCCGCGTTGCCGGACCGGACGGTGGTGCTGCTCGACGGTGTGATCGCGTCCGGCGTGCCCGAGATCGTCGTCCCGCACGCGCGCCGGCTGCGGCTGGCCGTGCTGGTGCACCAGGCGCTGGCCGACGAGCCGGGGCTGGACCCGGCGCACGCGGCCGAGCTCGACGCGTGCGAGCGCGAGACGCTGCGGATGGCCGGGATGGTCGTCGCGACGAGCCCGTGGCTGGCCCGGCTGCTGATCGACCGCCACGACCTCGACCCGGGCCGCGTCTACGTGGCCAAGCCAGGGACCGACGCGGCCCCTCTCGCGGCCGGCGCCGATGGCGTGTCCCGGCTGCTGTGCGTCGGCGACGTCACCCGCCGCAACGGCCAGGACCTGCTGGTCCAGGCCCTCGGCGAGGTCGACCACCTGGCGCTGTCGTGCGTCATGGCCGGTTCGCTGGAGGTCGATCGCGGGTACGTCGACGAGCTGGGCTGGTCGATCGAGCGGCTCGGCCTCGGCGGCCGCATCACCCTCGCCGGCGACGCGGTGGACCTCGGCGAGGCCTACAACGCGGCGGACCTGCTGGTGATCCCGGCCCGCGCGGCGACGTCGGGGATGTTCGTCGCGCAGGCGCTGGCCCGCGGCATCCCGGTGCTGGCCACCGAGGTGGGCGGGGTGTACGACGCACTGGGCGTCGACGCGGACGGCGAGATGCCGGGGGTCCTGGTGGAGCCGAACGACCCGTACGCCCTGGCCGACGCGCTGCACCGCTGGTACGCGGACCCGGAGCTGAGACGTTCCCTGCGCACGGCGGCTCTGGGCAGGGGCAGCGCACTGGAGGAGTGGGAGGTCGCGGCGCGGCGGTTGACGGAGGCGTTGTCGAGGCTGGCGTCCGAGCCGCGCATCGTGGCTTGACGCTTGCCGCGGGGCCTGCCCTCCGCCAACCTGGCCGGATGTGGCCCCGAAGCCGGACCTCGTCGCCGACCGAACTCTCTTCCGAGCGCGGCTTCCTGGAGCTGGTCGGGCGGCAGCCCGACCTCCCCCTCCGAGAGGTCTTCCTCGGCTTCCGCGACCTCGTCTCTGCGGACATCGACTGGATCGATTCCCGCAAGAAGCGGTTCAAGAAGCCCGCTTCCCGGGTGCGGATCTCGGCCCTCGTCCTCACCGCGCTGTCCACGATCGTGCTCGGCATCCCCGAGATCCCCCGGCGCGCCTCGATCGCCTTACCGCTGGTCGCGGCGGTCACCGTGCTGACCGGCCTCGAAACGTTCTTCACCTGGCGCTCGCGCTGGCTGCTGATGGAGGAAACGCAGTACCGGATGAACCGGCTGCGCGACGAAATGGACTATTACCTGGTCACCACGGCCGCCGCGGACCTCCGCCGCGACCGGCTCGATGCCTTCTACGCCGAACAGCAGGAACTCTGGGCCGATGTGAGCCGGCGGTGGGTCGAGTTCCGCAAGCACGACCGGGCACCCCAGCCCGAAGTCCGGCCCGCGCCCTGACCGATTCCTTTCGCCGCCCGCGCCGGTCGACAAGAGTGTGACCGTGGATTTCGAGCAATACCGGCGCGAGCTGCTGGCCCACTGCTACCGCATGCTCGGCACCCCCGACGAGGCCGAGGACGTCGTGCAGGAGACGTACCTGCGCGCATTCCGGGCGTACGACCGCTTCGAGGGCCGGGCGTCGGTGCGGTCGTGGCTCTACCGCATCGCGACGAACGCCTGCCTGACCGCGTTGGAGCAGCGCGGACGCCGGCCGCTGCCGTCCGGGCTGGGTGGGCCGGCTCCGGACCCGGACGCCCCGCCGGTCCCGGCCGAGCCCGGCGACCAGTGGCCCCGCCCGATCCCGGACGCGTTGATCACGCCGTCGTCAGCGGATCCGGCGGAGATCGCCGTGGCCCGCGACGGCGTCCGCCTGGCCCTGATCGCCGGATTGCAGCTGCTCCCACCACGCCAGCGCGCGGTCCTGATCCTGCGCGAGGTGCTGGCGTTCCCGGCGGCCGAGGTCGCCGAGCTGCTGGGCACGTCGGTAGCGGCGGTGAAGAGCATGCTCCAACGGGCCCGCGCGACCCTCGACGCGGGCTACGAGGTCAGCGAGCTGACCGAGCCGGAGCAGATTTCGCTGCTGAACCGCTACATGAGCGCGTTCACGAACTCCGACTTGGCGGCTCTGGAGAGCATCCTGCGCGACGACGCGGTGATCGAGCCGGTCCCGTCCCGCTCGTGGTTCGCCGGGAAGAAGACTTGTGTCGCATTCTTGCGACACGTAATAGGCGAGCCAGGCGAGTGGCACATGACGCCGACCCGGGCGAACGGCCAGCCCGCGGCGGCGGCGTGGTACCGGGGCGAGCCGTTCGGGGTGGCGGTCTTGACGCTGGGCAAGGGCGGCATCGCGCGGATCACGGTGTTCGGCTTCCCTGACCTGGTGGAGCGGTTCGCCGGGCCGCACCCGGCGAACCGGACCATCACGCCAGGGTGAGCGCGTAGATCTCGACCCGCGGGTCGTTCGGCAGGCTCACCGACTGCAGCGTCTTACCGCCGTCCAACTCCGCCGAAATCCCGAACAACCGGACCGGCGGCCCGTCCACCCCGCTGCCCGCCTTGATGCGGTGCGGCATGTCGAGCACCACCGACGCGCCCGACCCGGCCCAGTCGGCGAACGTCGCCGCGAGGTCGGCGCTCGTGCCGTCCGTGTAGTGCGCCGTCAGCGTCGTCGTCACCGGTCCGTTGTGCGACGACCCGACCAGCCGCAACGCCGTGTGCTGGCCCGCCGGCAGCAGCAACGACTGCCCGCGAGCCTCGACGAAGTTGGGCGAAGTCCCCGAAGCGTCCGGAGCCGCGTACGTGACGCCGTCCCAAACGACCGGGCCCGCCGCCGGCAGCAGCGAAGCGTCGTAGCTCCAGCCGCCGCCGTCGAAGTTGCCCTCCGTGGACGCCGAAACCGTCGCCGTCCCGTCGTGGTTGTAGTCGCGGCCGAGATCCACCGCGCACGACGTGCCCGAAGCAGCGCAAGCCGACGGCGTCCGGACCTCGACCGTCGCCGACCGGGAAACGCTGTTCGCACCCAGCCCGGACACCTTGACCTGCACCGGATACGTGCCCAAAGCCGTCCCGGCCGGCACCGAAACCGTGATCGGCACGGTCTTCTGCACCGGCAACCGCCCCGACCAGATGAGGTCGACCGGCTGGACCCGGACCTTCCACCCGGCCGGCGCGGTCGCCGAGACCGTAACCGGCTGGAGCACCGGGTTCTGCGCGAGGACGTCCAGGTCGAGGTGCACCTGCTGCGCCGCGCCCGCCGGGATCACGACGGACGTCTGCCGCAGCGACGCGTCGACGTGCCGCCGCCCGTCACCGGCCGCGTTGTTCACCGACGGCGGCTCGGACCCGACACCCCACGAAGACGGCTTGGACCCCAGCTTGTGCGAAAGCACGCCGCCGTGGGCCACGGAAGACCAGTCCAGCGAAGTCGACCGGACGTTCCGGCCGTTCAGCGAAACGCTCTGGACGTACCGGTTCGCGTCGGAAGCACCCGGCGCGTTCACGGTCAGCGTGCCGCCCTGCGACCGGCCGTACTGTCCGATCCGGACGGTCGCCGACTCGAACTGCGGGCTCGACAGCGCCAGGAAGTTCGCGCCGCTCATCGTCGGGTACAGCCCGAGCGAGGAGAAGACGTACCAGGCCGACATCGTGCCGAGGTCGTCGTTGCCGGTCATGCCGTCCGGGCCGGTGGTGAACAACGTCATCGCCGCGCGGACGACGGTCGCCGTCTTGGCCGGCGCGCCCGCCCACAGGTACATGTACGGCGCGAGCAGGTCGGGCTCGTTGTTCGGGTTGTACGTCGCCTTGCCGTAGTAGTCGTACGGGCTGGAGATCCAGTCGTTGCGTGCCGTCCCGGCCGGGTCCGAAAGCAGCTTGTCGTAGGCGAAGAAGGAGTCGAGCCGCTTCTCCGTCGACTTCTTGCCGCCCATCAGCGAGACGAGCCCGCCCGGGTCCTGCGGCACGAGCCACTGGTACTGGTAGGCGCCGCCCTCGTGGAACTGGTGGTCGGCGTCGACCGGGTTGTACGGCGCGAGGAACGTGCCCTCGGTCGTGCGCGGGCGGAACTGCTGGATCGAGGAGTCCCACAGGTTGCGGTACCACTGCCCGCGGTCGGCGAACATCTTCGCGTCCGCCTGGTGGCCGAGCCCGCGGGCCATCAACGCCAGCGCCGCGTCGGCCGCCGAGTACTCCATGGTCGCAGACGCCGGGTGCTCGCAGTCGTTGTCGCCGCCCTTGGCCGCGCAGTCCTTGCCGAGTTCCAGGCCGCTCGGGATGTACCCGCGGTCGTTGTAGTAGTTGACGCCGGAGCGCCCGTTGTACGGCGAGTCGGCGGGCGGCGTGCTCGTCGCGTTCTTCTTGAGCAGCGCGTACGCCTCTTCCTCGTGCCCGGCGAGCAGGCCCTTCGACCACGCCTCGACGAGGAACGGCGTCACCGGGTCGCCGGTCATGATGTTGGTTTCGCTCTCGGCCAGCGCCCACCTCGGCAGCCACCCGCCGTCACGCCCGATCGCCACGACCGACAGCGCCACATCGCGCGCGACCTGCGGTTCGAGCATTTCGAGCAGCTGGTTCTGCGGCCGGTAGGTGTCCCACAGCGAGAAGTTCTGGTACGGCGTGTAACCGCTCGCGGTGTGCACCTTGCCGTCGAAGCCGGTGTACGCGCCGTCGGTGTCGCCGGCCAGGTTCGGGTGCAGCTGCGCGTGGTAGAGCGCGGTGTAGAACGCCGTCTGCCGCTCGGTCGTCCCGCCGCCGATCTTGATCGCGCCCAGCTTGTCCACCCACTGCTGGTGCAGGGCGGCCCGGGTCGCGTCGAAGTCGTAGCCCGACGTCTCCGCCGCGAGGTTCTTCCGCGCGCCGTCGAGCCCGGTGTAGGACAGGCCGACCTTGAGCACGACGTCGTGGTCGGTGGTCGCGTCGAAGCTGGCCCAGGCGCCGTTGCCGCCGGTGCCCGCGGCGTCGCGGCCGCCCGGCGTGCGCGTCGAGTCGCGCCAGGTGCCGAACGAGCTGAACGGCCGGTCGAACGTCGCCGTGAAGTAGACGGTGTGCTCGTCGTGCCCGGCGCAGAACCCGCCGGCCTTGACGCGGCCTTCGAGGGTCCGGTCGCCGACGACGTGGATCTCGGAGTCCTTGACGGACTGGTTGGCCTGACCGGTGTTGAACAGGACGTTCGCCTGCCCGGTCGAGGGGAAGGTGTAGCGCTGCCAGCCGGTGCGCGCGGTCGCCGTCAGCTCGGCGTTCACGCCGTACTTCTTGAGCCCGACGCGGTAGTAGCCCGGCTCGGCGTGCTCGTCGTCGTGGCTGTACTCCGACTTGTAGGCGTTCTTGTCAACGTTGTCGACGGCGCCGGTCGTCGGCATGATCGGCAGCTCGCCCATGACGCCGCAGCCGACGCCGGACAGGTGCGTCTGGCTGAAGCCGTAGATCGCGTTCTGCAGGTAGTCGTAGCCGCCCTGACCGCCGGTGTCCGGGCTGACCTGCACCATGCCGAAGGGCGCGCTCGCGCCGGGGAACGTGTTGCCGAAGTTCTGCGTGCCGACGAACGGGTTGACCAGGCCGACCGGATCCACCGGCGCGGGCGCGGCCTGGGCGACGGCGGGCGCCAGGCCGGCGACCACCACCCCCGCGGCCACCGCGGCGGCCATCCGTCTGCTCTGCGACCACATGGGCGCACCTCCCAGGAGATGACAACGTTGTCAGAAGCGGACCATTGGTCAGGCCCGTGGTTCGGACAGCAGCTTTCCACCTCGATGGGCGTTTGAGAAGACCTCAGCCCGCGGCTTCGCGCAGTAACCGGGCCGCGGGTTCGACAGCGTTGTCAGCCAGGTTGCCGTACCCGAGCACCAGCGCGGGCTCGCCGGGCGCGACGCGGTAGTCGTCGAGATCGGTCACTTTGACGCCCTTCGCGCGCGCCTCCCGCACCACTTCGGCCGCCTCCCGCTCGAGGTGCAGGACGAGGTGCAGCCCGGCCGCGACCCCGGACAAGTGGACGTTTCCCAGTGCGGCGACGAGCCGGTCGCGCCGCGCGCGGTACCGCAGCCGCGCGGCCCGCAGGTGCCGGTCGTAGCCACCGCTTTCGACGAAGCCGGCGAGCGCGAGCTGGTCGAGCACCGGCGGCGCGTGCCCGTCGGCAGTCCACTGTGGAGGGATGACGGCCCAGCCGAGGCCGAGCGCCGGGCCGAGCGTCTTGCTGACCGACCCGAAGAGCGCGACCCGCCCCGGGTCGGTGCCCTGCAAGGTGCCGACGGGCCGCCGGTCGTACCGGAACTCGGCGTCGTAGTCGTCCTCGAGGACCAGGCCGTCGACGTCCCGCGCCCAGGCCATCAGGTCGGCCCGCCGCCGCGGCGAGAGCACGGTGCCGGTGGGGAACTGGTGCGCGGGCGTCACGAGCACGGCCCGCGTCCCGGCCGGGATCCGCTCGACGTCCAAGCCTTCGCCGTCGACCGGCACCGGGTCGATCGCCATCCCGGTGTTCGCGGCCGCACGGCGCAACCGCGTCCAGCCGGGGTCTTCGACGGCGAGGCGCGTGATGCCCTGCTCCTGCAGGGCGCGGCAGACGCGGGTCACGCCGTCGGTGACGCCCCCGCAGATCAGCACGTCACCGGGAGCGGCGCCGCGAACCCGCCGCAGGTAGTCCGCGAGGGTCGCGCGCAGCCGCGGGTGGCCGGCCGGATCGGGCAGGCCGAAGTCGGTGTGCGGCACGGTCGTGAGCACCCCGCGCACCGCGTCCGCCCACCGCTGCCGGGGGAAGTGCCGCAGGTCGGGCAGCCCGGGCGCGAGGTCGTAGCGCGGCTGTTCGACCGGCACCGGCCGCTTCGGCTCGGCGGCGCTGCCGATCCGCCGGACCCGGGTGGCGGAGCCGGTGCGCCCGTCGAGGTACCCCTCGGCGACGAGCTGGGCGTACGCCTGCGTGACGACCCACCGCGAGCACCCGAGGTCGGCGGCGAGCTGGCGGCTCGGCGGCACGGCGGCGCCGTCTTCGAGCCCGCGGATCGCCGTGCGCAGGGCCCGCGCGAGCTGGGCGTGTTTCGGCCCCGGCCCGCTCAGGTCCAGGAGGACGCCCCAATTGGTCTGTGATCTGGCCACGGGATTGGACTGTAGTACCGGACCGATTCTCTTCTAGGTTCGTGGTCATGAAGAAGGTGGAACTGGGCCGGACCGGTCAGCGCGTCAGCCAGGTGTCGCTGGGCTGCATGACGATGGGGACGTCGACCGACGAGCCGACGTCGGCCCGCATCCTGGACGCGTACCTCGACGCGGGCGGCGACTTCCTGGACACGGCGAACTGCTACGCGTGGTGGGCGGGCCCGTCGTTCACCGGCGGCGAAAGCGAGTCCGTGCTGGGCAAGCTGCTGCGCGGTCGCCGCGACCGCGTGTTCCTGGCGACGAAGGTGTCGGCGCAGCCGCTCGACCTGCCGGCGGCCCGCGCCGCCGCGCGCCCGGACGGCACGACGGACTGGGAAGCCCGGGAGCGCACGTACGAAGGGGCGAGTGCGGCGGTGATCCGGCGTTCGGTGGAGGAAAGCCTGCGCCGCCTGGGCACGGACCACATCGACCTGTACTACGTCCACGTCGACCTCCGCCGCGAGCCGCTGGAGGAGACACTGTCCGCTTTGGACGGTCTGGTGCGCGCGGGCAAGGTCCGGTACACGGGCTGGAGCAACGTCCGCACGTGGCGTCTGGAACGCATCCACAGCCTGGCCGCGGCGAACGGCTGGGCGTCCCCGGTCGCGGTCCAGGTCCAGCACTCGTACCTGCGACCCACCGGCGCCGACGTCCCGTCGATCGCGGGCGGCGAGCTGCTCGACTGGCTGTCGCTGCACCCGGACGTCTCGCTGGCCGCGTATTCGGCGCTGCTGCGGGGGATCTACGACGATCCGGGTTACCGCGAGTCGACGCACATCTGGCGTGCGTACGCCGGTCCGGACTCGGAAGCCCGGTTGGCCGCGGTGTCAAAGGTGGCTGCGGAACTGGGCGCGTCCGGCAACCAGGTCGCGTTGGCGTGGTTGGTCCACAAGGGAGTGATCCCGCTGATCGGGCCGCGGACCTGGGAGCACTACGAGTCGATCGCGCCGGCGTTCACTTTGGACCTGTCCGATGACCAGCTGTCCCTTTTGGACAATGCGTAATCAGTCCAGCAGGCGCTGTTCCTTGGCCACGGCGACCGCTCCCGCGCGAGTGTCCACTTCGAGTTTCGCGTAGATCCGGCTCAGGTGGGTCTTGACCGTCGCCTCGCTGATGAAGAGCGCGCGGGCGATCTCCTTGTTGCCCAGGCCCTGCGCGAGCTGGCGGAGAATGTCGCGTTCGCGGCCGGTGAGCGACGGCCGCGGCGCGCGCAGCTGGGCCATCATCCGGTCGGCGACCGGCGGGGACACCGCGGTGCGCCCCGCCGCGGCCGCCTCGATCGCCGCGTACAGCTCGGTGGCGGACCCGGCTTTCAGGAGGTAGCCGGTGGCCCCGGCGGCGATCGCGCGGCTGATGTCCGCGTCGGTGTCGTAAGTGGTCAGGACCAGGATCCGGGGCGCGCTGGGGGTGTTCCGGATCCGCTTGGTCGCCTCGATCCCGTCGATGCCGTCGCCGAGCTGGATGTCCATCAGGACGACGTCCGGGCGCAGCGCGGCGGCGGTCGCGACGGCTTCCTTGCCGCTCGCGCTCTCGCCGACGACCTCGATGCCTTCGGCGCCCGCCAGGAGCGCGCGCAAACCGGCGCGCACCACGGCGTGGTCGTCGCACACCAACACGCTGATACTCACGAAGCCTCCAGCGGGATCGCGGCCGAGATCACCGTGCCCTGGCCGGGCGCGGACTCGACGGTCAGCCTGCCACCGAGCTGCTGGGCCCGGACACGCATGGCCGGCAGCCCGTGCCCGCGGTTCCCGTCGGAGGGCGCGGCTTCGAGGAACCCCCGGCCGTCGTCGGCGACGTCGAGCACGACCTGGTCGTCGAGGTAGGTGAGGGTGAGGACGACGTGCCCGGCGGCCGCGTGCTCGCGCGCGTTGGCCAGCGCGCCCTGGGCGATCCGCACCAAAGTGGACTGGACGCGCTCTGGAAGCGGCGGCTCGGCGCCGTCGACGCGGACTTCGACCGGCACCCCGGCCCGGCCGGCCACGGCCCGCAACGCCTCTTCCACCGTGGCGCCGGCGAGGTCGGCGGGCGCCAGGTCCTGCACGAGCCGCCGCGCTTCGGACAGGTTGGCCGCGCCGACGCGCTCGGCGGCGCGCAAGTGCTCGCGGGCCAGCTCGGGCCGGTCCCAAGCCTGGTCGGCGGCCTGCAGCAGCATCGCCTGGCTGGACAGGCCCTGCGCGAGCGCGTCGTGGATTTCCCGCGACACGCGGCCGCGTTCGGCCAGCACGCCCGCGCGTCGCTCCGACTCGCGCAGCCGCTCGGCCTGGCGGCGCATGTAGGTGATCACCGCGGCGGTGACCACGGCGATCGCGATCGGCACGATGGTGAGATTGGGGTCGAAGCCGTCGGCGAGCCGGTTCTGCGAGACGACCACCAGCGCCGTGATCACCCCGACCAGCGCTAGGGCCTGCCCGGTGGGCAGCGTGCGCAGGCCGGTGACCAGCAGCGGGATCGCCGACCACGCGAAGCTGGGGGCGAGCACCACCAGCACCACCCAGAGCGCCAGCACCACGGTCAGCCAGGCGAGGTGCCGGTCCACGAACAGGCCGGCGCCGTACGCGACGACCAGCGCCCCGGTGAACGCGATCACCCACGGCGCCAGGGGGTTGCCGTCGTGGCGCGTGAGGAACCGGACGGCCGAGGCGAGCACCAGCAGGAAGAACGCCGAGTGCATGGCCGCGGCCAGCCACCTCGCGTCTTTCATGCCGTCCATGCTGGCTCCTTCCTCGTCCGGCACCAGCGTCGACCCGGCCCGGAGGCCGCGCATCAGCCGATCGGATGACCCCGGTGTCAGCCGGGACGACGACCGGAACCACCCGGTTCCGGGCTGAAGCTGGAGTCATCGAACCCCTCGCTGACCAGGAGCACACCATGAACTCGACCCGCATCCGCATCGCCGCCGCCGTCGCCGGGCTCGCCGCCGTCGGCGCGGTTTCGTTCGCCGCCGTCCCGGCCACCGCGGCTCCGGCACCGGCCACGCCCAAGGGCGTCATCCAGACGTCGCACCTGTCGATCGCCGCCGCTTCGAAGGCCGGGCAGGCCGCGTTGGACGCCGCCGGCAAGGCCGGCCAGCACGTGTCGGTCGCCGTGGTGGACCGCGACGGCAACACGATCCTGACCCTGCGCGGCGACGGCGCGGGCCCGCAGTCCTACAGCTCGGCGCAGGAGAAGGCGTTCACGGCGGTGTCGTGGAACGCGAAGACGTCCGAGCTGGTCGGCCGCCTGCAGCAGGCCCCGACGCTGAAGGACATCGACGGGACCCTGTTCCTGGCCGGCGCGGTCCCGGTCACGGCCGGTGGCGCCCCGATCGCCGCGGTGGGGGTCGCCGGTGCGCCGTCCGGAGCACAGGACGAGGCGTTCGCCCAGGCCGGTGTGGACGCGCTCGGCAAGTAGCGTGTCGATCGTGTTGATCAGTGATGTACGCCCCTGGGGCGGCGAGCGCAGCGACGTCGAACTGAGCGGCGGCCGGATCGCGGCGGTCCGGCCGCACTCGCCTTCGGCTCAGGCCACCGTCGAAGGCCGCGGCCGGTTGCTGTTCCCGGCGTTCAGCGACGTCCACGTGCACCTGGACTCGACGCGGATCGGGCTGCCGTTCCGGCCGCACACCGGCGGCCCGGGTGTCGTGGCGATGATGACGAACGACCGGGAGAACTGGCGCTCGGCGGAGGTCCCGCTGCCTGCGCGGGTGGCGGGGACCTTGGAACGGATGATCGCCCACGGCACAACGCGCGTCCGCAGCTACGCGCAGGTCGACGTCGACTGCCGGTTGGAGAAGCTCGACGCCGTTCTGGCGGCTCGCGAGAAGTTCGCGGACCAGGCCGAGGTACAGGTGATGGCGTTCGCGCAGGCCGGCATCCTGCGGGAACCCGGCACGCTGGAACTGTTGGACGCGGCGATGCGGTCCGGCGCGACGGTGATCGGCGGGATCGACCCGTGCACGCTGGACCGCGATCCCAAGGGGCACCTGGACGCGGTGTTCGGCCTGGCCGAGAAGCACCAGGCCGAAGTGGACATCCACTTGCACGAGCCGGGCCACCTCGGCCTGTTCTCGACGGACCTGGTCATCGAGCGCGTCCGGGCGCTGGACATGCGCGGCAAGGTGACGATGTCCCACGCGTACGACCTGGGCTCGATCTCCGAGTCGGTCAGCCGCCGGGTCATCGACGACTTCGCCGAGCTGGACATCGCGATGACGACGGTGGCGCCGTCGGCGTCGGGTCAACTGTCCCTTGTGGACTTAGTGGCTTCGGGTGTCCGGATCGGACTCGGCGAGGACGGCCAGCGCGACTACTGGAGCCCGTACGGCAACTGCGACCTGCTGGACCGCACGTGGCAGCTGGCGTTCACCCGCGGCTTCCGCCAGGACTCGCTGGTGGAGCTGGCGCTGGCGGTGGCCACGATGGGTGGCGCGTCGATCATGAGCCCCTCTGTTGCGCGCTTGGCCGGCATCGACGACCGGCCAGGTCTGGCGGTGGGTGACCGAGCGGACCTCGTGCTGGTGGACGGCGAAACGCCGACGAGCGCGGTGATGGACCGAGGCAAGGACCGGACGGTCGTCCACAATGGAGTCGTGGTGGCGGACGGCCTGACGGTGCTCAAGCGCTAGCGAGCAGCGCGGCGATGCCGGGTTTGTGCTCGTCGCGCCGCCGCCACGTCATGGTGACGTCGGTGGTCTCGCCGGCGAGCGGAACGGCGACGGCGCCGGGGTGGTCGACCACGGCGGGCACGAGCCCGCAGCCCATCCCGGCGGCGACGCACCGGCCGAGGGCGGCGAGGCTGCCGACCTCGGTGTCGATGACGGGTCCGTCGAGCCGGTCCAGCATTTCCCGGAAGCCGCAGCCCTTGGGTGTCGCGAGGAATCCGACGCCGTCGAGGTCTTCCTTTCGGATCTCTTCCTTCCGCGCCAACGGGTGTCCAGGAGGGACGATGACGACGAGTGGCACTTCGCCGACCTTCCGGGTGGCGAACGTCGGATCCTGCGGCGCCGCGCCGAACGTGAAGCAAACGTCCATTTCGGACTCCCGGACACCTTGGTACAGCTCGCCGCGGCCACCCTCCTTCAGGATCAGCTTGACGCGTGGCCACCGCGTCCGGTAGTCGCTGAGGATGCCGGGAACCCAGTGCGCGCACAGGGTTTCGAGGGCGCCGATGGTCAGGTCGCCGTCGGGTTCGCCGCGTTCGTCGTCGACGGCGGCCTTCGCTTCCTCGACGAGTTCGAGCACCTGATCGGCGTACCCTGCCAGGCGTTTCCCGGCGGCGGTGAGCGTCCGGTTGGTCCGGTCGAAGAGCTTGGCGCCGAGTTCGGCCTCGAGGGCCTGGATCTGTTCGCTGACGCTGGACTGCGCGTAGTGCAGCTCGGCGGCGGCGTGGGTGAGGTTGAGCGTCCGCGCGACGACGCGGAAGGTGCGCAGGTGGCGCAGTTCCATGAGGGCCCCCATCGGCGTTCCCGATACCCGCCATCGTAACTCCCTGCTTCCGCCGGTGTCACGGAACGTCCAGGGTTCGTGGTGTGGCAAGACTTCTCACGGGCCTTTCGCTGGGCTACTTCCTGGTCATGCTGGACACGACGATCGTGACGGTGGCGTTGCCGTCGATGTCGGCGTCTTTGGCCGAACAGCAATGGATTTCCAACGGCTACACCCTGACGTTCGCGGCGTTCCTGCTGACGGCGGGAGCGTGGTCGGACCGCTTCGGCGCCCGCCGCGTGTTCTTCGCGGGTTTGCTGTCGTTCGGCGCGTTGTCCCTGTTGTCTTCTCTGGCGTTCTCGCCGACGGCGTTGATCGCGCTGCGAGCGTTGCTCGGCGTGGCGGGTGCGCTGCTGGTGCCGTCCTCGCTGTCGCTGATCGCTTCGGCCTATCCGGTACCCGCCGCCCGCGCGAAGGCGATGGGCGTCTGGGCGGCGGTGAGCGGAACGGGCCTGGTGGCGGGCCCGCTGCTCGGCGGAGTGCTGACGCAGGCCTTCGGGTGGCGCGCGATCTTCCTGGTGAACGTCCCGGTGGCGTTGATCGCTTCGGTGCTCTGCCGCTCGGCCCCGGCCACGCCGCCGAAGCCGGGCCGTGTCGACTGGGTGGGGCAGCTGTTAACGGTAGTCGCTTTGTCGACATTGACGTACGCCCTGGTGGAGTCGGTCTTCTGGGTGCTTTGGGTTTCCTTGGCGGCGGCCGGGGTGTTCGTGGCGTCGCAACGGCGTCCCGACGCGATGCTGCCGGTGTCGTTGCTGTCCCGGAACCTCCTGGCGGGCGCGATCGTGAACTTCGGCTTGTCGGGCGTGTTGTTCGTGCTGTCGCTGTATTTCCAACAATCGCGCGGGTATTCGCCGTCGTCGACGGGGCTGGCATTCCTGCCGTTGACGATCCCGACGGCGTTCAACCCGATCTTCACGGGTCGATTGGTGGCCCGGATCGGCTCGCGCGTCCCGGCGATCTCGGGTTTCCTGCTGATGGCGTCGGGCGCTTTCCTGCAGGCATTCTTTCCTGCTTCGTCGGTGGTGGCGTTGGCGCTGCTGGGTTTCGGTGTCTCGCTGGCGATTCCCGCGCTGCTGACGGCCGTGGTTGGCTCGGCACCCCGTGAGCTGGCAGGCATCGCGGGCGGAGCGCTGAACGCGTCTCGTCAGTCGGGTGCCGTTGTGGGGGTGGCGGTCTTGGGTGCTCTGCTGAACGCGACGACGACCACGACGGCCCTCGCCACGGCCGGCGCGCTCCTTCTCGTCGGCGCTCTTCTGTTTCCCGGCAGTTGACTGTTTCCTATTCGAACAGGAAACAGGAAACGCCTTGTTGCTCTCGCTCGTGTGACGAATCCTGGTTGCAGGGCCGGAACTTCCTCCGGAATCCCTGGTCAAACCCCATTCTCTTGGAGGATTCGTCATGTCCATGCCCAAGAAGCTGGCCAAGATCGCCGGCCCGGTGCTCGCCCTCTGCATCGTCGCCGCGGCGCCGATCATCGGCTCGACGACGGCATCCGCGGACGGCGGCGGCAGCACCCCGCCGCCGTCGAGCAGCACCCCGCCCCCGGCGGGAACCGACGGCAACCCCTGGCACGGGTGACCCGCCCACCGGGCCGGCCCCAACCCGGCCGGCCCGGTCACGGCGTGGCGCGTTCCTACCAGCCCATTGCCGGCAGCGTCGCCGCGACCCTGGCCGCCCTGGTCACCGCGCGGCGCAGCACTCCAGCGCCGCGCGTTCGGCGCGCACCTCGTCGGCATCGGGCAGTCCAAGCTCGGCGAACCCGGCCTCGGCCGCGTCCCAATGCTCGGCGGCCCGATCGTGCTCGCCCATCGCGTGCAGCGTCTGCGCGACCCCGCGGTGCGCCCGGGCCTGGTATGTCCGGTTCCCGTCCCCGACAGCGAGATCCAACGCCGCCTCGCCCGCCGTCAAAGCGTCCCGCCAGGCCCCACGGGCCAACGCGGTCGCGCCGCGGTCGAGGTAGAGCTGGGTGCGCAGGTCGGCGTCGGGCACGTTCGCCGCCACCTCGCGCGCCTTGTCGTGGTAGCGCACTGCCTGCGTGAACCGGCCCTGCTTCCGGTGCACGTTGCCGATGTTGTTCAGCGCATACGCCTCGACGCAGTGGTCGCCGACCTCAGCGGCGTGCCCGTGCGCCTCCGTGTAACTGCCCAATGCCTCCGGAAGCAGACCGAGATGCTCCTGCACGGACCCCAGGTTGTTCACCGCGTGCGCCAGCCCCTGCACGTGCCCGACCTCGCGCAGCAGCCGCGCGGCCGCCGAGTGCTGGCGCAGCGCGACGTCGAGGTTGCCGTGCAACTCGTTGAGGTAGCCGAGCATGCTCAGCGCGTGGGCCTCTCCCCGCCGGTCTTCGCTCTGCTCGTACTTCTCCAGCGCCGCCTCGAGATGGGCGATCGCCTGCTCGTGCTTGCCCAGCTCCATCGTCGGGATCGCGAGCGCGCACAACGTCGCCGCTTCGCCCCGCGGGTCGCCGAGCCGGCGCCACTTCGGCAACGCCCGCGCGGCCAGCTCCAAAGCCTGCGCGAGGTGCCCGCGCCGGTCGTTCGCGGTGGCCAGCCGGAGCAGGACGTGCGCCTGGCCCTGGTCGTTGCCGGGATCGGCCGAGACGGTTTCCCACGCGAGTTCGAGCGTGCCGATCCAGTCTTCGAACTGGTTCGTCGTGTTGAAGTAGCGCCACAGCAGCACGGCCAGCCGCCAGGTGTGCTCGGGCAGGCCGTGCCGCGCGGCGTACCGGATCGCGGCGACGAGGTTGTCCCGTTCGGCGACGATCCACCGCAGCCCGGCGGCCTCGTCGGCGAACTCCGGCGTCACCGGGCAGGACCGGCCGGGCGCGGGCAGCTGCGCCTGGTCGAACGGGTACGCGGCGCCGACCGCGGCCGCCAGCGTGACGAGGTAGAAGTCCAGCAGCCGCACCAAAGCCTGCTCGGACGCCGGTTCGACGGCGGCGAACTCCTTGAGCGGGTCCAGCATCTGGTACCGCTCCGGCGCGGCCTCCTCGAGCAGGCTGACCTCGTGCAGGTCGTCGAGCAGCGATCGCGCCTCGGCGACGTCGCAGCCGGCAAGCGCCGCGCCGCCCGGGACGCCGACGTCCGGCCCGGGCAGGCTGCCGAGCAGCCGGAACATGGCGCGCTGGGGCTCGCCGAGCTGCTGGTAGGAGACCCGGACGGCGGCGATGCCGTCGTCCTCGCCCCAGGGGCCGTCTTCTTCGAGCAGGTGCAGCAGGTGCTCCAGCGGCCACCGCTCGTGCCGCCGGAACAGCGCGGCGGCCACCCGGATCGGCATCGGCAGGTAACCGCAGCGCTTGACGACCAACGCGACGTCGGCCGCCCGCCCGCGCACCCGCGCCGGGCCGGTCAGCGCGGTGAACAGCTCGGCGGCTTCGTCCGGCGGCAGCGGCGAAAGCCGGACCGGCTCACCGACGTCTCCCATGTGCCGGCTGGTGACGACGGCCAGGCAGCCGTCCGCCTCGGGCAGCAGCGCCCGGACCTGCTCCGGCGACGCGGCGTTGTCCAGCACGACCAGCGTGCGCGTGCCCCACAGCGTCGTCTGGTAGAGCGTGGCCTTCCGGCCGACGGTGGCCGGGATCTGTTCGGCGGGCACGCCGAGCTCGACCAGCAGCTCGGTGAGCGCGTCGCCGACGCTGGTCTCGGAGACGCCGGGCGTGAAGCCGTTGAGGCGGGCCAGCAGCTGCCCGTCGGGGAAGCGGTCACGCAGCCGGTGCGCCGCCTCGATGGCGAGGCCGGTCTTGCCGACGCCGGGGGCGCCGCTGACCCAGACCGCTCTCCGGCCGGCCGCGGCGGCCGCCTCGATGGTCGCGAGTTCGGTGGCGCGCCCGGTGAACCCGCCGGGCCGCGACGGCAGCGAGCTGGGCGGTTCGCCGTGCTCGGCGCGCGCGGCGAGGTTGCGCAGCACGGGACCGGGCGCCATCCGCAGCTCGCCGAGGGCGGCCCGGGTGCTCTGGAACACGCGCAGCGCGCCGACCTGGTCACCGCCGGCGAGCAGGGCGCGCATGAGGAGCCCGGCGTGCTTCTGGCTGGCCGGATCGGACCGCACGAGCGGCCGCAGCCGGTCGCGCGCCGAGCGGTGGTCGCCGGTGTCCAGCTCCAGCTCGGCGAGGTCCCCGACGGCGTCGGGCAGCGTCTCCTCGGGGACCACGACCTCCGGCCCGCCGACGCGGTCGATGTCGATGTCCTCGAGGAACCGCCCCCGCCACAGCCCGACGGCCTCCCGCAGCAGCTCGATCTTCCGCCGCGGGTCATCGGCCCGGCCGGCCTCGGCGCGCAGCCGTTCGAACCGGACGGTGTCGAGCTGGTCGTCACCGATCCGCAGGAGGTAGCCGGTAGGGGTGGTCTCGATGCTCACGCCGACGTCGCGCAAACGTTTGACGTAGCCGCGGACCAGGGTGGGTTTCGTTTCCCGGCCGGTCCAGACGATCTCGGTGAGCCGGGCGGTCGACACCGGCTTGTTCGCGTTCAGAAGCAGCACGACGAGGACGAACCGCTGCTGCTGGTCACCCAGCGGCACCGGCGCGCCGTCGTGCCATGCCTCCAGCGGGCCGAGCATCCGGAACTCCACGCAGCCTCCCCGGCGTCAGCTTGCTTTCCCCGATTGATGTCGCGCAATCGGCCGTTGGAGTTTCGGTAATCCGCATTTCTTGCACGTTCGATACACACCGGGTTGCGAGGCTTCCGCCGGTCGAATCAGGGGTGAAGGAGAAACCGGTATGGGGTCCGACGTGTTGCCGTGTTACGTGGCGTGCGACGTCTCGCTTTCGATGGCCGACCACCTCGACGAACTGAACCAGGGCCTGCGCGAGTTCCGCGGCGCCGTGCACGCGGACGCGTCGATCACCGACCGCGTGCTGTGCAGCGTGATCGGCTTCGGGGCGGAGCCTTCGATCGTGCAGCGGATGCTGCCCATGGACAGCCTGGTGGACCTTCCCGCGCCCGGGGCGTGCGCGGGAACGAACTTCGGGCCGGCGTTCACGTTCCTGCGCGACGTCATCGACGAGGACCTCCGCCTGCTCGCGGCGCACCGCGTCCGGGTGCACCGCCCGATGGTGTTCTTCCTGTCCGACGGCCAGCCGACGGACCCGGTGACCTGGCCGCCGGCGTACTCGGTCCTGACGGACCCGGCGTGGGCGTGCTGCCCCCGGGTGGTGACGTTCGGCGTCGGCGACGCGGACGAAGAGGCCCTGGGGCGCATCGGAACGTTCCGCAGCTACCTGAGCCGGGACGGCGTCCGCCTGGGAACGGCGCTGATCGCCTCGGTGATGCACGTTCTGTCCACTTCCGGTCCACCGCGTGACCGCAGGCTGTCCGGAAGGGGGTGCTGAAGATGGAGACGCACTGAAGGAGAACGACGGTGGAGCGCGCTGAGCTGGTCCAGGAGCTGAAGACGCTGCGCAAGGGCCGAGGCCTGGCAGGCCGAGTCGACGACCGAGTGGGGCCGTATCTGAGGTCGGCCTGCGCGGTGTCGTCGGACGACGGCCAGGTGGCGATCCGCGAGAAGGTGACGGAACTCATTTCCGAGCTGGCGGCCCACCTCCCGGACGACTTGCGCTTGGCGGCGCTGGCGGCCTTCGCGATCTGCGCGGAGGCCCGCCAGCCGCTGTACCAGGACCGGGTGAGGTGGGCGGCATCCCGGGTGGACCGTGACCCGCGAACGGTCCGCCGTCGCGTGGACGAGGCGATCGTGCTGCTGGCGGAGCTGGCGTGGTCGTCTTCGTCGCCGGTTGTTTCTCCATCGGACCGTTGGCACACGACGTCGTTGTCGATCGCTTGCGTAGTGGACGAGCCGTTGGTCTTGGAGCGGCGCCGGATCGTGGCTGATCAGGAGGGGTTGGAGTTTCTTGACCTGGCTGTGTCGCTTCCCGCCGGTCAACCCGCGGTGACTGTTTTGTATGGAGGTTCGTTGGTCGATCGCGGGATGGAGACGTCGTCGCGGTGGGGGTACGGATTGGAGTTGCCTCGGCCGTTGTCCCGAGGGGAGTCGTGGGAGTGCGCGGTGTTGTTCCGGCCGCCGTCGATCTCGCCGTACATGGTTTCGGTGCCTCGGCAGCGTTGTGATGCTTTTGACCTACGGGTTCGGTTTGGTGGGGCTCCTCCTGCCGTTTGGGCTTTGGAGGGGGCGTTCCAGAGGGACGTGTCGGACCCGGGGTACGAGGGACGTCCGGAGCAAGTGGACTCGACGGGTGAGGTCCACTTGCGGTTCAGGGGTCTCACACCAGGCTTGGCTTATGGCGTTCGCTGGGCGGTTCAGCCGTGAGCTGTCATACTCTCTGCGATTGATCAACTACGCTAGGGAGTAGCCCGTGGCGTTCACGGTGGACACTTTCCAAGTCGGGCTGTACGGCGGAATCCTCGGAAACCACCAAGGCGACGCGAAGGCCGCAGAAGGGTTCGCCGAGGCCAACCTCCAGATCGGCGCGCAGCCGGGGTTGATCGCCGACCTGGTCGGCAGTCACGAACAGGCCAAGGGTGAGATCGTCAAGGCGCTGACCGGTCTGGCCACGGTGTGCGAGGCGAGCTGCGCCGAACTCGACCGCGTCCGGCAGATGTACGACCGGGTGGACCAAGGTTCGGCCGAGCGGCTGGACCGGACGTACCCCGACCCCGGAAACCCGCCGCAGATGCCGTCGGTACCGGGGCTGCCCGCCGACACCAGTACGCAGGCCGTCCGCCAGACCACCCATCCGGCGGAACGATTGAAGCCCCCGCAAGCGGCCGACTTCACCAACCCGATCCAGCTGGTGAACGACCTGGGCAACCTGATCAGCGCGGGCTATTGGACGCAGCAGTTCCTGGACGCGACCATCCAGGTCAACCCGGTCGAGGAGTTTTCGAACTGGGTGGCCGGCGACTGGGAGCAGTTCGCGAAGGCGTCCGACGCCCTGAACTCGCTGTCGCTCTTCTGTGGCGACCTCGCCCAAGACGTGAAGATGAACATCACCACGTTGCTGACCAGTTGGACAGGGAACGCGGCCAACGAGGCGTTCCAGTACTTCAGCGGCCTGGCCGGCACGGTCAACGACTACGCGGCGGGCCTCGGCACCCTGCACGACAAGTACCGTGAAGCGGCGCAGGGCGTCTGGGAGTTCTCCGAAACGATCAACGACGTCATCCAGGACATCTTCGACAGCATCTTCTGGGGTGCGGTCGAACTCGCCGCGGGCGGAGTGCTGTCCGAGACCGTCGTCGGCCCGGCTGTCCTCTGGAGCCTCGCCGCGCTGGAGTGCAAGAACGTGGTCGACGGCTGGAAGCAGATGACGAACCTGCTGATGAACGTCCAGAACACGATCCGCCTGATCCACGGTGGCATCCTCGACGTCATCGGCTCCGGTGGCAGCTTCGAAGCGCACCCCCTGCCCGCCGGCTACAACCACCCGGGAGCCTGAGATGTCGCCGGAATTCTCCGCGGACCCGGTCCGGAACCGCGCCCGCCACGAGCTCCTGACCAAGCTGGCGGCTTCGACGGCCAACCCGGCCGCGGCGGAGATGGCCCGCGAACTCTTGGCCGGCAACGTGACTCCGCGCGGGATCCTGAGCACGAACCTGTATGCGGACGTACTCGCCGCGAGCACGCCGGGTTTCGCCGAGTGGTACGGCAGCCTGTCCGAAGGAGAGAAGGACGCACAAGCCGAAGCGGGGCGGAATGCCTTGACACAGTTGGCGGCCCCAGAGGCCAAACCCGCGCCGCCCCGCCGCTCAGACGCTGTGGACGATGAAGAAGACTTCTCCGAGGTGGACTGGCTCGATGGCTGACGAGCGAAACGGCTCCCCGCTGTTCGACACCGACGCCATTCTCCGCAAGGCGTATTTCGGAGTGTGGCTCCTCAGCTTGGTATTCGCGGGCTTCGCCATTTGGGGCATAGTGCGTTATCCCCATTGGTCGTGGGCAATCCCCATCGCGGCGGCCGTGGTGGCGCTGGCCGCGAACCACCGCTTGCGCACGGCGAATCGCCACGGAGAAACTATCTTGCTCGGCGTCACGACCCTGCTGTTCGTCGTGCTCTCCGGCGTGATGCTCGGTGTCGCTCTGCGCTTGGCCCGTACCTGAAGGTGCCCCCGGCAGGATTCGAACCTGCGACACCCGCTTTAGGAGAGTGGGTGACAGTGCCGTCCAAGGCCTCTACCAGCCACTATGACCTCACGGCTGTGCCGTATGACCCCAGAAACCACACGGTTTAACACGGTTTCGGGTCACGAAATGGGTCATGCCGGGTCGCCCGAAGTGTGGCGTAGAGCACACGCTGGACAGGCGTGTTGCCGTACTCGCATCGCTACCGACCGGTCGCATGGCCTCATCATGACAGAGGACGGCGACGACGTGCAGCGAGGTGGCGCTGGTCCCCTTTGCTGTCGCGGCGAGGCGAGCACGCTCGTCGGCGGCTCAGGCTCGGGAGGTCAACCTCTAAGCCGCATGGTTTGCGTGAACACCTGGGTTAGTGTGCTCAGCGCCGGCGCTGCCCGTGCCTCCGTTAGAGTGATCAGCCGCCTGAGGTCAGCTGCGAGCTTCATTTCGGGAGACGGCGTCGGGACTAGTTGACGAGTTGATATTTCCGGCGGATGCTGAAGTTAATGGTGTCGATGTGGGCGGTCACTTGGATCGTCGACACCAGCCTCCCCTTGCCACATAGCACCGGAGGTCTGTGATGTCCGACCCCACTGTAAGTGCGCCGCGTTTCTTGACCGTTGGTCAAGCAGCAGAACTGCTCGGCGTTTCCGCGATGACTATCTACCGTGCCGTAGATGAAGGTGCCTTCCCGGCGATTCGGACGCGAGGGCGTATCTCGATCCCCGCAAAGGCAATCGACGCGATGGAGACAGTTGCCATCTCGGAAATGCGGGCGGTCGACTCCAGCGAGTTCACGCTGCCGATGAGGAACGGTGTCGAAGCAGGTAGCAGGTAGAGGTTCGTCTGTGGGGCCCTGAAGGCTGGCACCAGCGGCGGTGGCCCTCAGGGTGCGGTTGCATGCGAATTGATGCCTGTCGCGTCGATGTTGCGATCGCAGCCTGAGGGGGTCCGCTTGTCCGCGGGTGGGGGTGTACAGAGTGGGGGAAGTTAATTCCGTGTTTTGGCCAGCCGCTGCACTTTCGGTCAAGGTGTATGCGTCGCAGTCCGACTGTCCACCTGCGTAGCGGTGCACGCGTTCGAGGATCCCCAGGTTGAGAGCGGCATCTCGTGCTCGGCGGACGGTTTTTGGATCGAGGCCTGCTCGTTCGGCCCAGTCGCGTACAGAGATTGAGCCTCCGGTGGCGAGAAACGCGTGCGCGAATGCGTCAAGGGCCGCCCGCAAGCTGCTGACTCGTACGCCGGCGATCGTACGGGTGTGCACCGCGACACCGGATTCGCGAGCCAAGCGTCGATCGACCGCAGCTTGAAGCACGGTCTGAACGTGTTGCAGCCGACGCAGCGGTGGCTCGTCCAGGCGTTCGCCGGCTCGGTGCGGTCCGAGGCGACGGCGTCGTGGTCTGCTCTCTTGCGCCTCCTGGAGAGCTGGTAGCCAACGGCTGTGGCGCCAGGCGTCCCTGCCGACGTGAGCCGCTTGCGTGGGGGATGCCTGGTGAAAGAGGTCCCATGCCTGCTCTTCGGTGAGACTGCGTTCGGCGGCGGCGATCGTGGTGGCGGGTGCCCAGAACCATCTCCGCCAGGCTGTTTCGCCGATGCCGCGGGCCTTGGTTCCGGCAAGGTTGGCGAAGGCCCAGGCGTGCGAGGTGGTGTGGCCGGCGCGGGCGAGCGCGAGGGCGTGGCCGTACTCGTCTTCGGATCTGCTGCGGCCGCCGCTGCTTCGTCGCCGTGCGGGCCGTGACGTGCGAGCCGAAGGAGAGTCGGGGAGTTGAGGCGCGTCGGCCGCTGTCAGCGTGAAGTTCACGATTGGGCTGGGCAGGTTGTGCCGGTGGGGCGAGGAGGTAAGGCGGAGGGTCGATCGGAGGGTGGCGGAGACGTCCTGCCGGGTGGCGACCGTGCGGAGGACGATCTGGAGTTCTCGGCGCAGGTAGGCCGGCGTTTTGATGATGAGGTGGGTATGGCCGGGGCGGCCGGATGCGCGGCGGAGCCAGGGCAGGCCGTAGCGGTCGGCCCAGAGGGTCAGCTGTTCGGCAACAACGTCGCCTTCTTCGGCGCCTGCGCCTTTGTCCGTGGGGTCGATGTCGATCGCGAGCATGGGTTGCCGGAGGGCCCCGACGATTGCCCGGGCGGCTGGGCGGGTGTTGAGGATGTCGACGGCGCCATCGAGGTCGCGGGTGATCGTGTGGGCGGCGTTGTCGTCGTCGATGACGATGAACGGCGGACTGAAGAGTGCCTGGTCGAGGCGTGACGGGGCGTAGGTGTCGGGCATGGGAAGTCCTTGGAGCTCGGCCTGCGGGGCGGGTGTTGATCAGCGCCGCGCGTGTGCGGGTTCGTGCTCCGGTGTGCGCCAGGGCCAGCGCAAAACGGGGGCGAGGGTGTTCAAGCCGGGTGGCACCGTGTCGATGCGGAGGATCGCGGCGGTCCAGGTCATGCCGATACCGATGCCGAGCAGCGCGACGTGGTCGCCGGGTGCGACGGCGCCGCGTGTGAGGAGGTGGGTGAGGCCGATGATCTGGTCGTTGGGTCCGATGTGGCCCCACTGGTTGCCGGCGTGGCAGAGCGTGAGATCGGCGGTGATGCCGAGCGGTTGCAGGCACTGGGTGTCGAGCAGGTGCCGTCCGTAGTGCGGCAGAAGCACCCAGCGCAGCTGGCCGAGGTTGAGGCCGGCGTCGCCGAGTGCCTCGTTCATGACGGCGCGGACACCGTCGTGGTTGCGGCGGGCGACGGAGGCGGCGCCGACGGCGTCGGTGTATTGGCGTTTGCGCTCGCGGACGCGTTCGATGCCGAGTTCTGTGCTGCCGGCGGGGAGGAAGCGGTGGTTGCCGCGGTGGAGTTGTTCGAGGGTGGGGTCGGTGTAGGAGCTGGTGGCGAGGATCCGGGCGTAGCCGGGGTGGCGGCCGAGGATGAGGGCGGAGCCGCCGTCGCCGTAGGCGATGCCGTGGTCGGCGGTGAGGTGGTCGAAGGCGGGTGGGCCGAAGGTTTCGCCGCCGGTGAGCAGGACGGTGTCGAGGTCGGGGCTGCCGGCGAGGACGCGGGCGGAGATGTCGATGCCGCCGACGAGGCTGTTGCTCATGGCGTTGAGCTCGCTGGCGATACCGCGGCCTGCTGGAAGGCCGAGGCGGGATCGGACGTAGGCGGCGCGGGACCAGAAGTCGATGCCGCGGCTGCCGCGCCAGATCGCGGCGTGAAAGTGCAGGTCGGGAACAGGCAGCGGCCCGGTGGTGGTCATGGCCACGCTGGCGAGAGCGTTGCGGCCCGCCCGCACAGCCAGGTCCATCCCCGTGCTGTTGCGCGCGATCGACACACCACGCTGACTGGTCGACGCGCGCAGTGTTCGCCCGGACTCGAGGTCGTTGACGGCGACGATGTCGCCGAGTGCTGCTCCGACGCCACGCAGGTGCAGATTGCTCCAGCGCATCCTCAGCACCGCCCGACCTGGTTGGGCCGCGCCGATGTGGGGGCGAGGTCAGCGGTGATTTCCTCGACGGAGTCGTAGTAGGCCTGCAGGTGGTGGCGTGTGATGCCAGCGCAGGCGGCGATTTCGTCGAGGGTGAGCGGTCCGCCGGGCGGTGAATTGTCGAGTAGGTGACGGGCGGTGTCGGTGATCCAGGTGCGCATGGGGTCTCCCCGGTTGAGCCGGTGGGTGGGCACGCCGGGTGACGGGGAGGCGCCGGAAGGTCCGGCGGGTGGCGTGGTTGTGCGGGACGGCTTGGCGGGATGGGTTAGGTGCGGCGGGCGCGGCCGCTGCGGCGGGTGAGCAGGGCTTTGTGGTGGGCGCGGCGCAGGTCGGGGATCTGGTCGCGGACGGCTTGGTCAAGTTCAGGCATCCGGTGCACGTCGGTGTCGAAGCCGGGGTCTGTGCGGAAGACCTGGGCGAGGACGGAGGCGTTGTTGCTGAGGTTGACCACGGCGTAGGGCAGGGTCGCGGGGATGTAGATCATGTCGCCCGCGCGCGGGTGGTAGGGCTGCATTGCGTTGCCGGAGAGGACGGCGACGTGGCCGCTGATGATTGCGATCGCGGTTTCGGTGGTGTCGTGGCGTTGCGGGGCGAGTGTGGTGGCGCCGGGCAGGTGCATCCGGCCGCCTGACAGCGCGCGGGTGGGCACGATCCCGGTGCGCAGAATCGGGGTGAGCGTCTCACCTTCGTTCGCGAGCTGGCCGGCGGCGGACGGTATCGGCGTGGTCGTGGTGTCCATCTCGACGGTCCTTTCGGAGTTGAGTTCAGCGGGCGGGGGTGTCGGTGGTGTGGTGGGCGAGTTCGCAGGCGAGCGCGGCGTTGGCGACGGCGTCGGGGACGAGCCGGCGGCCGTGGCCGCAGGCTGCGGCGACCGCCAGGACGGGGCGGTCCAGTTCGGTTTCGACCAGCCCGAGCGCGGTGCGGGAGTCTTTGGGGTGGGTTTCGTCGACGAGGCCGGCGATGACGTCGATGTCGCGGCGCAGGTGCCGCAGCGCCCGGTAGAACCGCAGATCCGTCGAGGGGGCCTGAGTGCCGGTGCACATCGGGATGTGCGCGGCGGGCATCGGGATCCGCAGCCGTCGCAGCTGGTGGTGCAGGGCGTTGAGGAACTGCACGGCGGGCACGAGGTCGGTGAGGGCGAACAGGGGCTGGTGGCCGAGGTCGCCGTGGCAGAGGTGGATCCGCCACGTTGCCTCGCGGGGGCCGTCGGCGAGGACTCGCGCGACCTGCTTGGCCAGCGCCCGCACCGCCGCCGGCCAGAGCGGCCTTGGGGTGCGGTCCAGCGTCGCGAGGACGGCGGGGGTTTCGAGCTGGTAGACGACCTGGTTGCCGTGCTGGCGGTGGATGGTGTGGACGTCGTCGAGGACGGCCTGGCGGAACACCGGCAGATGGGTGACTGCGGCGGTCGGGGTGCCGAAGGTGAACAGCGACAGGTCGTACGGGTTCGGGATCGACACCTGGTGCGGTGGGAAGTCGCGGTCACTGTGCAGCTGCGTGCGGGCGGCCATGACGGCGTCGATGTGCGCGGCGCGGCCAAGGGACAGGTCCTCGGATTCCAGCCAGCGGCCGCGCTTGAGGCGGTAGGTGGGCATGTCGTCGTAGTCGGCGGAGGCACCGGTGCGCACGGGTTCGAGGGCGTCGACGGTGGCGAGGCCGTCGAGCCAGTCGATGATCCATCGCGGGTCCGGGTCGCAGGGCAGCCCGGTCAACGCGGTGTCAGGGGTGTGGTCGAGGAACCACTGCATCGTCGTGTGGTAGTCGCCGGTCAGGATGGCGGGCAGCGAGCCGACGAAATGCACAGCCCGGACGTCCTCGGACGACGCAGCGTCGAAGTACTCGTGGCTGGCGTGGCTAAAAACGAGGGTGGACATGAGTATCTCCCCTGGTGGGTGGGTTGTGTGGTGGTGCGGGCGTGGGGAGGGCCGCCCGGCGGGGACGTGGGATCGGGAGGGGTGCGCGGGCCCGCGATGGAGGATTGAGGGGGGCGGGCCCGCGCGGCCCGGTGGTGTCAGCCGGTAACGGTGACGTGGCCGGGCTTGGGCTGCGGCTTGGGTGCGGTCCGGTCGCCCGGGTTGTCACCCTGCTGCTGGTGCTGTTCGCCCGGCTTGACTGGGCGGGATGTTCCGGGGGCGCCCGGCTTGTGCGTCGGTGCCGGTCGGGTGCCGGTGGGCGGGTTGCCCGTCGGCGGCGGCGGGGTCCCGGCGCCGCAGCTGACCGTCGCCACAGTCACCGTGATCACCGTGCCCGCGGTCGGCTTGGCCGTCGGTCCGCCGGAGCCACTGGTGCGGGTAGGCGCGGTGCTCGTGGTGACGGTGATGACCGCCGCGGTGCCGTGCCCGCCGGGTGAGACTTTGAGGTTGCCGCTGCCGCCCTTGGGTGCGCTGGTGGTGATGGCGGCGTTGCGGCAGGTTGCGGTGAACGGTCCGACCGTGGTCCCACCGACCCGCACCGAGGCGACCCGGGCTTCGGCGAATCCGGCGCCGGCCTGCAGGCTGATGCCGCTGGCCACGACCGCGCCGCTCGGGGTGGAGACCGAGCCTCCGGCGGTCTTGATCGCGCCGCTGCTGGACACGCTCGGCCGGGCGGTGAGGTGTTCGCCTCCGGAGACGGAGATCCCGGTCGCCGTCGACGTCGCTGCGGCGGCCGCGAGGGCGGGCGGCGCAGCGGTCGCTGGGGTGCAGCTGGACGCCAGGGTGGTGAGGGTGCCGATGAGGAGCGCGCCGGCTCCGGCGGCGGCAAGTGCGGTACGAGTGTTCATGTCTGATCTCTCCAGAAAGTGTTGGCGCGATGGGATTAGCGGATGAGGACTGGGGTGCCGATGGGCACCGGGTCGATGGGATTGGTGAAGGTGGCCAGGGCGTCGGCAGGGACGCGGATGCATCCGTCGCTGGACGGTCGGCCGAACACGTCGGTGGTGGGCCAGCCGCGGATGCCGGTGGTGCCAGGCCCGCCGCCGTAGGTAGAGAAGGTCGTGGAGTGAATCCCGAGCGGGAAGATCACAGGGCTGAACTTCTGCTTCGCGTCGGTCATCGAGGCCAGGACGAACGTCCGCCCCGCCGGAGTCGGTGCCGCCGCGGTGCCGACGCCCACGCTCCAGGTACCGATCTGCTGGTGGTCGCGATAGAGCGTAAGCCGGAACGCGGCCCGGTCGATCACGACGCGGTCGGTCGTCCACTTGATGGTGAGCGTGTTGTCCTGAGTGGACAGCCAGCCGGTGGAACCGTTCGGTCGCGACGGCAGCAGCACCTGAACCCAGCCCGGTTCCTCGACGATGACCGGAACCCACGTGTCGGATCCCAGCTGGGTGGTCTGCAGGACGGCGATGGCCGCTCCGCCGGGCTGGTCATAGACCGGCACCGGCACGGTCGGATTCACGAGCTGCCCGTCCGGGACCTCGTCTGCTGTCGCGTCCTGTGGAGCGGCCGGGATGGTGCTGAAGGTGCTGGCTTCCGGCAGCCCCGCGAGATTCGGGATCGCCCGGGCGGCCACGACCGGGGCTTGCAGTTCGACGCCCAGCTCGACCGGCTCGGCGCCGCGACCGCGGTCGGGTGCGGGCTGCGATGGTGCGAGCAGCGCGCCCGCGGTGCCGACCAACGCGATCCCAGCCAGCCAGAGCGCGAGCACCCGCCACCTGTTCGGTGCTGGCTGTGGCGTCTCGGACATGGAATAGTCCTTCCTCAAGTCGTTGGAGGCCGCGGTGGGCCCGCCCGCTGTCGCGCGGGCCCACCGCGAAATGAGGCTGTGGTTACTGGGAAAGCGCGGAGATGAAGCCGTCGGTGGGTGTGCCGAGGCCGGTGACGTTGTCCCAGCCGGGACCGCTTTGGAGGTTCTGCGGGCGGGCGTCGAAGTCGATCAGGTAGCTGCCCTGCCCGCCGGGGACGGCGACGCCGCCGAAGGCGTGCATCATCGGCGTCCACACCCCGGCCTTCTGCGGCGTGACGTCCGCGATCGCGCCGGACTCGCGCAGGCCGTAAAGGACGGGGGTGAGTAGCCCGGCGCGGGCGTTGCCGGAGCGGGCCTGCTGGGCGTCGACGACGAGCCCGGCGATCAACGGCGACGCCAGCGAGGTGCCGCCGTAGGAGCCGATGCCGAACTGGCCCCTGATGGTCTGCCCGACCAGCATCCCGGTGTAGGAGTCGGCCAGCGCCGCGATGTCCGGGACCGCCCTCTTCCCGTCGGGAACGACGCCGGCCTGCCAGTCCGGCGCGTCGTAGAGGGCGGAGGTGCCGCCGCCGGCGCCGGAGGCGAACGGCCCGTCGGCGTCGCGCTGCGGCGCCCAGGTGGCGCCGGACTGGGTGTTGCCGCTGTTCTCCCATCCGGTGAGCACCTTGGGCTGGTTGTTCTGATCGAGGCCGACGCTGGTCCCGCCGACCGCCACGACCCAGGGGCTCGAGGACGGGAAGCTGGCGGTCGGATGGCCGACGGGGCCGGAGTTGTTGCCGGCGTCGCCGGTGGACACGGTGATGGTCTGGCCCTGGATCGCCGCCTGCAGCGCCATCGAGTTGAACTGGTCCCGCGCCGCCTGCGGCAAGCTGGACTCGCCGTCGGCGTTGCCGTAACTGTTGCTGATCACGTCCACCGCGTTGTCGGTGACAGCCTGGTTGAACGCGTCGTAGAGCCCGGTTCCCTTGCAGGTTTTCCCTGCGTAGTAGCGGATCTTCGCGGCCGGGGCGATGGTGTGCGAGGCCTGCACGTCCAAGGTCTGCTCGGCGGCCCATCCGTCGGCACCGCACTCGGTGACGTCGGTGAAACCGCCCTGCGGCAGAACCGCGCTGTACTGGCTCGCCGCGAGCGGCGGGACGCCGAGCTGGGCGGCGGCCTGATTGGTGTCGGCCACGACGGTGTCAGAGTTGTACGCGCCGACGACACCGATCGTTGTACCCGCCCCGGTGTTCCGTTGCTGAGCTTGTACATCGCTCGGACCTGGGTGCCGGTGTAGCCGCAGAGGGAGTTGGACTGGGATCCGGCGGGGTACTTCTGCGGGACGTCGGTGTTGTTCTGCTCGCCCCACCACCGCGCGCAGTGCTGCTCCGCCGCCGCGGCCGGGCGGGTGTGCTGGGGCTTGAGCAGAGCGGCGCTGTCGTCAAGCCCGAGCACCGCGGTGATCGACGCGCGCAGCGAGGCCGGCACGGTGACCGGCGACGTCGGGGCGGTAAGGGTCCGGGTGGCGCCGTCGATCCGGGTCCGGAATGCGGCGATCCTCGTACCGAACGCCGACTCCAGCGCTGAGGTCGGGGCTTCGGCGTCGACGAAGTGCCGGTTGGCACTGACCCCGGTCACGTGCAAGCCCTGGGTGCCCAGCCACTGCGACATCTGCTCGACGGTGTCCTGAGTCGGGGCGAATCGGTCGAGGAACTCCTGTGAGGACAGGAACTTCCCGTGTCCGGCGGTGCCGGGTGTGGCCAGTTGCGCGGCGAGGTGTTCGGCACCGGGCTGGTCGCGCAACGCGAGGGCGACCTGGATGTGCCGCACGGTGTTTCCGTTGGTGTGGGCGACTTCGGTGTTCGGGGTGGCCCAGGCCGGGGTGCTGCCGGCGATGGGCGCGCGGTCACCGGTGTCGCCGGCGGGGGTGCTGGGTGCCGCGACGGCGGTGGCCGCGGTGGAGGCGAGTAGGGCCGCGGTCGCGGCGAGGGCATGCCAAAGACGGCTGTGCATCGAGGTTTCTCCTTAAAAGAAAGGGAAAAGCCATCCAGCGTGAATGCCCGTCGAGTGATGGACGTGCTGGAGGGTGTGCCTCGTGCCGCAGCCAGCGATACGCGAAGAGGGGCTGAGCGGAGACTTCGGCAGGTGTGGAACTGGCCCACAGAGGACCTGGTCATCGTGGAGGTCGCTGCGCGACCGGTGCGAACGAAGTGCGGAGATGGCCGAAGGCGGGACGCGACAACGGCGGTCCGCGAGCCGTCCCGGCGTATAGTGTTGCCAGTGGTCTGAGCACGAGTAAGTCCCAACGTGGGTAGGCCGACCGCGCATGCACCGCGCCTCCCCCGGCGTGGAACACGATCCGCCTTGCTGAGACGAACAATAGCCCGATCTCGGCAAAAGTCAACGTGTGTGGCCCATTGATAAAGCGTCCTTGAGTGCGCCGAGTAGCTGTTACTCCGCAAGGTTGCGATAGGTATTGCGTTAAGTGCTCTCCGTAAGCCGTATGCAAGGCCATTTTCGGCCGATCGACCGAAAGCCTGTCCGACTACCGAGGGTAGTTGCACTGACGCTACCCGGTTGTTGACGATTAACCCGATCGAGTGTTGCATTGGTTAATGCTTGAGGGCTGCGGTGTTACCCGTGGTACGAAACATGACGCGGAGCGCCGCACACCTCGGGTGACGCGGCGCTTGTCAGTGAGGGGTCGTCGAAGGCATCGATCGATGCCCGCGACGAGCGGGAACGGGGCGAGGAGGGGCAATGCCGGAGTCGCAGGCCACGGCAGGGTGCAACAGCGTCATTGATGGTGCAACGCATCGGCGTCATGGCGCGTAGGCCGCTGCCGAGTGCCGGTATACCGGGTGCGGCCTATTCGACGACACTCATCGGTCAATCACACAAGGTGACTGAGGTCGAGGGCTATATCGACGAAGGCGACCCGGTAGTGGTGGTGACGGGCAGCGGCGGAGTAGGAAAGACTCGACTGGCCGGTGAGGCTTTTGAGCAGCGACGCGACGCCTACGACGCGGCCGCCTTCCTCCGCCTTGAGGAAATAAGCGGTGAAGCCGGCGACGAAGCGACAGTAGAGCGAATCTGCAACTTGCTGCTCGCAGATTTACACGTCGCGAACCACCAGCCCGACGCCCGGCCGCTGGACGTGCTGATCGGTTTCTTGTGCGACCGCAGTGTCTTGCTTGTGCTGGACAACTGCGAACAGCTGCTCAAGCCCGTCCAGGAACTTGTGGACCTGCTGATCAACCGGGCGCCGCACCTGCAGATCATCGTGACCAGCCGCGCCTGGCTGGAGATCCACGGCGCCCGCATCGTGCACCTCAATCCCCTCCGCGTCCCAGAGGAGGACGCCGGCCGCGTCGAGGCCGAAGAGTGCGACGCGGTGAAGCTGCTACAGGACCGCGCTGCGCTCGCCGGATGGCCGCTGACCGCAGACGACGACTGGTCGGTCATCGTCCGCCTGGTCCGCTGGTCCGACGGCATTCCGCTCATCCTGGAACTCGTCGCGGCCCAGCTGAGCACCGGACGATCGCCCCGCGTGGTGTTCGAACGCCTGGAAGGCGGATCGGCCTTGAGATATGCCCCGGGAACCCGTGGAGTCCAAGCTCATCATCTGGCTCTGGACGCGGCGATCGGTGAATCCTGGAAGCTGTGCACCGAGGTGCAGCGGCGGGTGTGGGCGAGGCTGACGGTGTTCACCGGCGGCTTCACCCTCGAGGCGGCCGAGCAGGTCTGCGCGGACGCCGCCGTCGACCGCGCGGTGATCCTGACGACGCTGGACTACCTGGTCCGGCACTCGATCATTGAAGGCGCGTCGGCAGACGGTCGCTACCGTCAGCACAACTACCTGCGCGAGTACGGCCGGCGACGCCTGACACAGTTCGGTGACCAGGACGCGATCGAGGAACGCCTCTGTGCATGGGTCGCGCAGCTGGTGCGCGACGCGGCTGACGGGTGGTTCGGCCGCGATGAGATGTGTTGGCTGACCGGGGTCAACGCCGAGTCCGGCAACATCACCGGGGTGGTGATGTGGTGTGCCGAACGCGGCGAGGTGGAGCGGGGTTTGACGATCATGGTCGACCTGCTGCGTACCCGGGCGCCGTACTTCTTCGCCACCGAGATTCCCGTGTGTCGCCAGGTCGACGACCTTCTGCGGGCCGCCCCCGCGGAGCCGTCGCCGGTGCGGGTCTCGGCGCTGGCGATGGTCGGCTGGATCTGGATCGCGATCGGCGCCCGCGAGCGCGGCAAAGCCCATCGCGACGAATGCCTTGACCTCGCCCGGCGCATCGGCATGGAGAACGCCCCGGCGGTGCTGTTCATCGACGGCACCTATGACGCGCTGGCGATGGGCCTGCGCAGCGGCTACGCGAAGCTGGAGGCGGCCCGGGAGGGTTTCCGCGCGGCCGGCGCAGATGGCTCGGCCTACATGGCGGCGCTCTTCCACGCGTTTACCGCGGGTCTGCACGGCCCCGTCGAGGAGGCCGATCGCATGTCGCAGTGGTGCTTGGACGAGGCCTACGCTCGTGGTGCGGAATGGGCGATCACCTGGGCGGAATGGACCCGCGGCCTGCCCGAAGGGTCACAGCTGCAGGCGAGCGCCCGCAACGCGCTGCGCGCGCAGGTGAAACTCGGCGACCTGTGGGGGCCCGCCTGGGGGGTGGAAGAGGAAGCCCGCAAACGCGTGCTGGCCGGCGATCTTGTCGGCGGTGCCCACCTGTACGGCGGCTCGGACAGCCTCCAGGCCCGCCACGGCGTCCGGTTCAACGGCCTGCCCGGGTTGCGCCATCACCGGGACATCGCGATCGCCGCGATCATCGACGGCATCGGCGAGGAAGCGTTCGAGGCCGCCCGCCTGACCGGGAGCCGATGGCGTGACGAGCAGATCGTGGCGTTCGCTCTGGGCGAGGCAGACCCTGTGTCGCCGCGACTGACTCGGCGCCAGTGGGATATCGCGCGGATGGTCAGCGAGGAGATGTCGAATGTCGAGATCGGCGCTGCCCTGCATGTGTCGGCGCGGACGGTCGAGGGTGAACTGACGAAGATCTACCGGCGCCTGAACCTGTGCGGCCGCACGGAGCTCGCCGAGTGGTATCGGCACACCTCGGCGCTCAGCGACGGCTCCAGCGCACCGGAAGCGCCGCCACCCCGCGGATGATCCCGAACGTGCGCCGCACGGTGGCGTCCGGCTGAAGGCGGAAATCGGGGAGCGCGCGCAGCAGCTCCTCGAGCATGACCCGCAGCTCGACCCGAGCCAGGTGGCGGCCGAGGCAGCGGTGCTCGCCTGCGCCCCACCCCAGGTGCGGTGTCCGGCTGCGCTCGCGGTCGAGGCGGAAGACCTCGCCGTCGTCGAAGCGGCGTTCATCGCGGTTGGCGCTGCCCCACGCCAGCAGCAGCCGGTCCCCGGGGGAGAGCGGCATCCCGCCGAGCTGGGTGTCGACGGTGGCGGTACGGCCGGTGGCCGCAACCGCCGGCTCGTAGCGGACCAGCTCCTCGACGAACGCCTCGACCGGCCCCGCATTACCTGTCACGCGCTCGCGCAGCGCGGGGTCGTCCAGGAGCTGCAGGATCGCGGTGGCGCAGGCGTCGGCGGTGGTCAGATGCCCGGCTGCGACCATCAGCATCGTCATCTTGATCAGCTCGTCCTCGCCGGTGATGCGCCCGTCGACCTCGGCGGTGACCATGCGCGAGAGCAGGTCATCGCCGGGGTAGGCGCGGCGTTCGCGGATCTGTCCGAGCAGGAAATCCGCGTACACCCGTCCGATCTGCTGGGCCTCGCTCACGGTCTCGGCGCCGTAGAGAGCGCGCACGTGCTCCGAGAGCCACGCCCGCTCCAGTTCTGAGAGCCCGAGCACCCGCCCGATCACCAACGGCGGCACCTGCTGGGTGTAGCCACTGACCAGGTCCGCCGCACCGCGGGGGATCAGCTCCTGCAGCGTTTCCCGGCAGATCGCCCGGACGTACTGCTCCTGGGCCGCCGCGGCCGCCGGGGTGAAGAAGTCCATGAGCGCGCGCCGCCACTGGTGATGATGCTCGTCGTCGGTCTCGAACATCGGCGCCACGGCCTCCCGCATCTCGGTGACCACCGCCGCCGCGCCCAGCCCGTCGACGTAGGCACTGAACCGGTCCGGTGCCTGCGCGGCCTCGCGGATCTCGTCGTAGCCGGTCACCAGAACGAACCCATCCAGCTCACCGCTGCGCGCGACCGGACACCCCCGGCGGATCGTCCCCAGCGTCTCGTAGGCCGTTTCGGCGACCGCGGGATCGAGATGGTTGAACCCGCGTGCCATTGTCGCCGGATCACTGTCAGTCTCGCGCGTCGGCGCGTCCCCCGAATTCAGCACCATGACTTCTGACTAGTCGGCCGCAGACCCCGGAATCAACCCTCCACCAGGCAAGAATGCGGCCCGCGCGGGAAATATGCGGGCGCCGCATCCACCCCGCAACGACCGCAAACACCCCCGCAAACGAACACTGCGGGATCCAGCGGGCGTCTCCGGGCGTCTGAGGTGTATCGCGTCCGTCAGTATGGCGGCAACGCTCTGACCTGCTTCGATGAAGGTCATCAGTGCTGAGCGTGACCAAGGGGCCGGTGGGGACCGGCTGGATCCAACCAACATCCAGGGGCGACAGTGGAGACGACAGAATACGAAGATCACGAGTTCATCCGGCACTGCGACAGCATCATCGCCACGCTGCCGATCCGATACCCATTCGATGTGCATGCCTTCATCGACGCCTTCGGAGAACAACGAGGAATAGCCGTCGTTCTAGGCCGAATGCCGACCGGGAGAGGCGGGACCAGCGGGCTACTGGTCCGCGCGCGGACGCAATGCTGGCTCGGGATCGCGGCCGCCGCCGTGCCGGCGCACGTCGCCCACATCACCTACCACGAGGTCGGGCACTTGGTGCTCGGTCACCCCGGCGACTACGTCTGCGGCCGCCGCTCCTGTCCAGACGATCGTTGGGAGATCGAAGCCGAACAATTCGCCTACCGGTTGCGCGCCCACATCCGGGCCGGGATGGCACGCCACCGCGACCGGCTCCCGCCCGGCCGGACGGCGTTGCGGGCGGCGTTCGGATCCCGCCGGCACCTGTGTGCCGATGGCTGACGCGGTCTCGCTCCTGTGGTACGGCGCCGCGGCCGCCGGTGTGACCGAGTCGGCCCGGAAAGCGCTGGTCAACCGCGGGTTCGGCTACACCCTCAGCCGCCACTTCCTGACCGCCGGCATCGCCTGTATGGCCATGTCGCTGGCGGCCGGGGACCCGATGACGCTGGACTGGGCCGATCAGCTGACCGGCCTGCACAACGTGGCGATCGTGGTCCACAACCTGCTGGCCATGCTGGCGATGGTCTTCACCGCCGCGTTCCTGCACACCCTCGGGCAGCTGCGCCTCCCCATGCCCGGCGTCGTCACGATCTTCGTGGCCTGCGCCGCGGCGATGGTCACCCTCTACGTGCTGGCCGGGGCGCACACATCCTTCTTCGGGTCGCCCCAGAACCCCACGTTGCCCTCGCAGCTCTACAGCGCGATCTACCTGACCTACATGGTCGGCTGGCTCGCGGCGCTGCTGCTCGGGTTGACCGTGGTCGCGATGGGTGAGGTAGCCGGGGTCCGCGGCGGAGTCATCCTGGCGCAGCTGGGGGTGGCGGTGTCGCTAGTCGGGCTGTCCTGGCGGCTCGGCGTCGTCCTGCACCTGCTGTTCGACCCGCATCACCCGCCTCGCGGCACCCACTTCGCGGTGTTCACCGACGGCGTCGGGCTGGTGCTGTTCATCGCCGGCTCGGTGTTCGCCGCCGCAACCCGCAGAATATTCGACCGACGCGACCAGCGCCGCACACAACGCCAAGAGGCCGCCATCGAGCGGCTGTGGCGGCGCGTGCGGATTCTGCTCGTCCACCGCCGCCGGCCGCCGTTGACCTCGATCCAGCAGATGGTCGAGATCGAGGACGCGCTGCTCATCGTGGATCAGCTGATCGATTCCTCGACGCGGTCCGCGATACGCAACGACCTGTGGGACCTCGTACTGCTCTACGAGATGGATATCGAACCGATGGCGACCGCCGTCGAGATCGAGATCGCCATTGCCGTCATCGTCGCGCGGCTATCGCGGCCGACGGCGGTGCACGCCGAGGGCAACACCGACGACGCCGACACCGAGGCGTGGTGGCCCGAAACCGAGCGGCTGCCCGTCGACGACGACCAGCGAGCCAGGTGGCTGGCAGCTACCGGAACAGCGCTGAGCGATCGTCGAGTACGGCGCTTGGCGAAGAAACTGGGACCGAAGCCGCCCCGCCGGTAGCAGAGCGTGACAACAAGTCGCCGGAACCCGTCAGCTGGGCCGCCCGTGGCCGGTGCCGCGGGCGGTCCGGGCGATCCGTTCCAGCACTTTCAGCAGCTGCTGCTTGTCGGCTTCGTGGGCACCGTCGAGGTAGCTGGCGATTCTCCGGGCGTTGACGTCGAGGCCGCCGAATTCGGTCATCAGCTCGTGGGCTCTGCGGTCGGTCTCGTCATGCGGCAGCTCGAAGGCCGCCGCCGGAACATTGGGGTAGAGCAACTTGTGATGGATTCGCCAGAACTCGGCTAAGGCATCGTTGATCTGCGGGCGCGTGTTCGCCCGGACCCCGCCCTTGAAGTTGTGGAGGGCCTGTTTGGTCAAGGTCTCCCCGCTACGGGCCTGAACCCACCGTGCCACCAGCGTCGCCGGGGCGACGAAACTCCGGAACCCGGGGGCCTCGTCGGCGGCCAAGCGGGCGATCTCGTCGGGATCGGTCACGGGTTCGCCGTCGAGCACGTAGTAGGTCGACTCGTGATCGAACAGGTACGTCAGCCGCTCGGCGAAGGTGTCCAGGTTGAGCAGTTCAAGGGTCAACTGCTGCTGCGCGGCGTAGGAGCGGCGCGGTATCGGCGAGTCCAGGTACTCGGGCGCAGTTTTTTCCCAGCCATCGAATACTGGTTCATCTTCGTATCGTCGTCCCACATCGCCCCCACCATTGCCGTCATCACCTGGCGTTTGCTTCGCGGTAATGCCGGCATTTGACACCTAGCGAGTTGCGTCTACCATCGAAGCAAAGAGCCACACTCGTTGCCAGTGTCTTCGGTTTGCCGAGAGAAAGCAACCTACGCCACCCCGTCCAGGGGGTTGGAGCACGGTCCCGCTGTGACCGCCGCACCCTTCACCGGCGCACCACCACCGCTGAGGGGAGGCCCGTCATGGTCACATCGGAGAACCTACCTGCGGACGTTCGCTCCCGTGTGGACGTGCCGGCGACCGAGCGGCAGCAGGCCACACCCGCAGAGGAGACGGCCGAGCTGGTCGACTGGTCGCCGTTCGGCCGGGTCGTACCGATTCTGGCGGCTTCACCCGGGGCCGGCGCTACGAGTACCGCCGTCGCGATCGCCGATGCGCTCCAGCTGGCGGGCCGCTCGGTCCTGCTCGTCGATGCCGGCGATCCGGTCCGATCCGGACTGGGACGTGCTGCGCGGGCCGATGGACCGCGACGGGACGGCCCCGGCCCCGCAGCAGGTATCCGGTTCTCCCGGCGGGCCCGCGCAGTCCTGGCGCGCTTGGACGTGGCCGATCTCGCCGCTGAGGCGGTGCTGTTCCCGCCACCGCCGTACTGGCACCCCGGTGGCGGCCGGGGTGTGGACGTGACTGTGGTCGACATCGGTCACGACCCGTGGCGGCTGGCGTCCGATCCCGCGCTCGGGCCGGGGCAGTGGCTGCGGGTCGGCAGCCCGTCACCGATTCCGGCGCTGGTGGTGCGGCCCACCGTGCCCGCACTCGCCCACGCCGAACAAGTCCTGGCCCGCTTGGCGCCGTGGGTGCGCGCGGGCACAGTGACCCCACCCACGCAGCTGCTCGTCGTCGGAGCTCGTCAGTGGCCGAAGGGCGTCGCGGGCACTGCGGGGCGCCGCACCAGCGTTCTGCTACCCGAAGCGGTGTTCTTTCCCCACAATCATGAGGTCGCCGCGCACGGCATCACCGCCGACGTGACACCGTCGTCACTGCGGACACCGGCCGACCAACTCCTGCGCTCCTGGCGCGTGCTGCCGCAGCGGACACGCCGCCGACGCGCTCGATGGCCACGTCACGCTCGCGACAGCAACGGCCGCGTCGCCGACCACGACACCGGCTGAGACCAGCCGGCCACTCAATCAAAGAACTTCAACGCCCTCCCACTTGACCCGCCTGACGTGACGTCGGGCGGAGCGATGTGGAGGGCGCGATGTCCGCGCACAGTGTCATCGACTGGCTCGTCCAGATCCCGAACCCGACACCGGTGCCGCCCCCGGTCGGCGGCGACAAGATCCTGGGGCTGCTCAACAACGTCAAGTGGGGCGCGGGCGTCGCGCTCATCGCCGGCTTCTTCATCGGGCTGATCGTCTGGGCCGGTGGTCGCTGGGTCGATCACCACAGGGCCGGGAAAGTCGGCGTCGTCATGATGCTCTGCGCCGTCGCCGGCGCGATCCTCTACGGCATCGGCTGGTCGCTGATCAACAGTTTCGCGGGCGGCTGAGCCATGTTCACCTCTACGGAATCGCCGCGCGCCCGCACGCGAACGCGCCGCCTGATCATCGTCGTCGTCCTGCTCGTTGTCGCGGTCGCCGTGGTGCTGGTTGCCCGGCAAGAAACAGCACCACCGTCGTCGCCGCCGACAGCGACTCCGCCGGGCGCTGCGCCCTCGCCGGCACCCACGGCGCCGGTCGACGAGGCGACCGCGCTGGCCATCCGTCCCATGCTGACCCTGCCGCCCGAGGCAGCCCTGCCACATGAACTCACCACCGCCACGGCCGGACCGCCGATCACCGTCCCGCGACCGGCCCCGATCGCGAACCGGGTGATCTCCGACGGCTTCCCCGCCACCGCCGAAGGGGCATTGGGCTGGCTGACCGACTTCAACGAGACGGCGCTGCGCGGCGGTGACCCGGCCACCTATCTGCGGGCATACGGCGAAGCCGCGCTCCCGCACGCCCCATCGCCGCAAGGCAACGGCCTGCTCGCGCTGCTCACGGCCTTCCGTGACGAAGCCGGCATCCGCGCTGGTGAACTCAAGCCCGGCCTGACGGTGACCTACGAGGTCACCCAAGGCCTGATCAAGGGCACCGTCGACGACGGCCGGTTCGTGGTGGTGTGCACGCTCGGGCAGCTGAGCTTCGACTACCAGGGCGAGGCCACGCGCATGGGCATCGGTGACTGCCAGGCCCTGCGCTGGACCGGCACCGCCTGGCGGATCGCCCCTGGCGCCCGCGCGGCCTACGCGGCGTCGGCGTGGCCGGGCAGCGCCGAATCGGTCGCGGCCGGCTACCGGCCCCTGAACAAGGGCGGCGTTCGATGACGCCCGCGGAGCTGGAGTTACTGAAGGCGCTGGGCAGGCTGGCCGGCGCGGGGGTCAAAGCGACCGCGGCCGGGGTCCTCGAGCCGCTCATGGCGGCGACCTGGGCGGCAGCCTTGTTCATCCTGCGTACCGCGTTCGAGCTGGTCGACCAGTTCTCTCTCTTCACCGTGTCCACTACGGACGGGCCGGTGTCGATCCTGTGGCCGATGACGCTGTGGATCTCCGGGGCCATCGCGCTGGGCATGTTCTTCTGGCAGATCATCACCACGGTTCTGCACGGTGGGCGGGGCTTCGTCCGCCTGATCACCGGCCCGATCCAGTACGGGATCGCCCTCGCGGTCACCGTGAGCGTGCTCGCGGCGTTCCTCGCCGCCGCCGACGGGCTGACCGAAGCGATCCTGTCCACGGGTCTGCGCGTGGACAACTTCCGCGACGCGTTGAACATGACCGGCTTCACCGACGCACTCTCCGACGAGGTCAAGAACGTCGTGCTCGGTCTCGCCGGTGTTTTCGGCGTGATCCCCGCCGGGTTGGGCTTCGCCTTCGAGGCGGTGTTCCGCGAAGCCGCGATCTACGTCCTGGTCGCCACCGTGCCCATCGCCGCGGCCGGGCTCATGGCGGACGCGACCGCGCGGTGGTACTGGACGGTTTTCCGCTGGGGCCTGGTCGCCATCGGGATGAAACCGGCCCTGGCGTACGTGCTGACGCTGGGCGTCGCGATCCTCGGCGGCGCGCAGGGCCTGTCCGGGCTCCTGGCCGGCATCGGCGTGCTGCTCATCGCGTTGTGCGTGCCAATGGTGCTGTTCAAGCTCTTCGCCTTCGTCGACCCCAACTCCGACCCGCAGGGCGTGTTCCGGGACAAGCTCTCCGACGCCGGGCTGGACTCCTACGGCGCCGACAGCATCACCGGGCGCATAGCCGGTGCGTTCCGGAACAAAGTCGGCACAGAGTTCGGGGACAACGAAAACAGCGGCGACGGGGAAAACAGCGGCGACGGCCAGGAGCAGGCCAACGTCGACCGATTCGACCAGGCCGCCGCCGACGATGACTCGACCACCAGGCCGGCCGAGGACGAGCACGGCACCCGCGGGCCAGACGACGCTGGCTCATCCGGCGGCGATGCGCTTAACGGTGGTACCTCCAAATCCGGGGCAGAAGAATCGGGAACCGGCTCGGTGACCGAGGCAGCGGATTCGGCTGCTGACGGGGCCGACGATGCCGAGGACGCGGAAGGTGTCGGCGGCGCGAGCGTGGCCGGGCCTGTTGACGACGGTGATGACGAGGGACAGCCGCCACCCGCTGATCCACCCGGCGACACCGGTCCGCCGACCCCGCCGGCGCCGAAGCCCGGGAGCGGTCCGCCGCCGGATGACGGCGGCGGCGGCGCGGCTGCCGGTGAGGCCGAGGAAGCCGCGGTGCTGCTGTGAGCATTTCGACTCGGATCTACAAAGGACTGTCCCGTAAGGAGCGCGCGGGCTGGGTCATCGGCCTCACTCCGGTCCAGGCGCTCGTGTGCGTGGGACTGGCCGTGCCGGTGATCTTCGCGCTCGCGTCCGGGCACTTCGGCCAGGCCCTGATACTGGCCGCGTCCTGCGCCACAGCGGCAACGCTGGCCGTGGTGCCGGTCCGCGGACGTCCGGCGCTGCGGTGGCTCGGGCACCTGCTGCTCTACCGCGCCGGCATTGCACTGGGCTGGTCACGGTGGCAGTCGCGCGCCGTCGCCGGGCAGGCTGAGGATCTCGACGAGCCGGATCTGCCCGGTGTGCTGGCCCGATTGCGGTTTCCCGACGGTCCACCGCTGCGGGACCTCGGTCGCGTGTGCCTAATCCACGACACCGGCGATGGGCGGTGGGGCGCCACCGCCCGCCTCACCCACGCCGGCGTCGGGATGCTCTCGGACGCCCAGTGTGGGCGGCTGGCCAACCGGCTGGGCAATTTGCTGCTGTCGATCGGGCACCGCGAGGTCATCGACCGGATGACCCTGCTGGTGCGCACCGTCCCCGACGACGGTGCCGACTACCACGCCTGGCGCGCCGAACACGAGGTCCCGCATGCGCCGGCGCTCGCGCGGCAGGCGTCCGAGGAGCTGGATCGGCTGGTCGGGGCGGTGTCGGTCCGGCACGAAGTCTTCGTCACCCTCTCCGGGGCCGAAGACGCTCTGCGGCGTCCGGCTGCCGCGGCTGGTGGCGGGGTCGCCGGCCGTGCCGCGGTGCTCTACCGGGTGCTGGACGGGCTTGAGGACAAGCTCAAGTCGCTCGGCGCCACCGGCGTCAGATGGCTGTCGGGTCCCGAGTTAGCGGTGACGATCCGCACCGGGTTCAACCCGGCCACCACGGCGAGTCTCGCCGCTCGCCGACACCAGGCCGACGGCGACGCCGGCGTGCGCTGGGCGACGGCGGGCCCGGTACATGCCCCAGCGCCCTCGGCCCGGGCGTACTACCACGATGGCTTCGCGACGGTGTCCTACTCGGTGCTGATGCCCGAAGCCGGGACGGTGTTCGGGTCACTGGGTGGGCTGCTGGCGGTCAAGACCGCCGGCGAGCGCCGCAGCCTGGCCATCCACTACGAGACCCTGTCCCAGCACCGGTCTCGCAAGGCCGTGCGTCGGCTGCGGTTCCGCACGGGGGTGGTGCGGGACTGGAAGTCCTCGAAGGGCTTCAATTCCGGCGCCGCCGAAGCCCGTGAGGCGGGCGGGGCGCGGGCGCAGGAGCACGCGGTCGCAGCTGGGCACGGGATCGTCCGCTTCGCCGTCGCCGCGGCGGTCACGATCCCGGACACGTGGAACGTTGAGGACCACGCGGCGAAGCTGGAGAACGACATCGCCGGCCGCTTCCAGCTCCTGCGGATGGAATTGGCCCAGGACGCCGGGTTCGTTGCCGCCGTCCTGCCCGTCGGTGTCGGGCTGCCGCGGCTGCGGGGCGGGTCATCGTGAGCCGCCGCATCGACGAGCGGACCGCGGCGGAACTGCTCGCCACCTTCGGACCCGCGCTCGGTACGCGACCGACGGAACGTCGACGTCCAGACGGCCGCAACGCCCGCCTGAACCAGCGGGCCGCGCCGCGGCGCGGGTTCGCCCGCCCTGGGCACGGCTGGTCGCCGGTCGCAGCGCCGCTGCAGGTCTATCAGGCCGGCACGCACGAAATCGGCGGGTTGTTCCCGCTACTGGCGGCGAGCCCGCTGCCGGCGGTCGGAGCGCGGATGGGCTACGACGTCCACTCCGGCGGCGCGTTCTACCTGCACCCGGTCGAGTTCGTCCTGCGTGCGATCTGCACCAACCCCAACATGATCCTGTTCGGCGAACCTGGCCGCGGCAAGTCCTCCACCGTGGTGGCGTTCCTGCTGCGGATGATGCTCACCGGCGTCCGCACCCTCATCTCCGGCGACGTCAAAGGCGAATACACCCCGCTGCTGCACGCCCTGGGCGTCACGCCGATCATGCTCGGCCGCGGAAGCACCGCCCGCCTCAACGCCCTCGACCTCGGCCCCCTGGCCGCACGCTGGGACACCTGGTCTACCGAGCGGCAACGCGACGAGCTCGACGGGGTGCTGGGCCGGTGGGTGCAGCTGCTGGTCGCGCTGGCCGAAGCCCAGGGCTACCGGCCCACCGTCACCGACGAAGCCGCCGTCTCCGCCGTCTTGCGGCAGCTGCTCGGCGTCCACGACGGCTACACCAACCTCAAGCCCATCACCATCCCCGACGTCCACAAGGCACTGGCCGACCCGGACGAGCAACTGTGGCAGGAACTGCGGTTCGCCGGCCGCCGCCAATTCCTGGACCACCTCCGCTCGATCACCGACGCGCTGGCCAACCTGATCTCGGGACCGTTGGCCGGCTTGTTCGACGCAGCCACGAACTTCACCGTCGACTGGGACGCCCCGATCCAGAGCCTGGACCTCTCGCGGCTACGCACCCGCGGCGACCAAGCTATCGCCGTCGCGCTGACCTGCCTCGGGTCGTGGTCGTCGCTGGCGACGGATCTGCAGGAGGACGGGGAACTGCGGATCGTCGTCCGCGACGAGATCTGGCGACAGCTCCGGCTCGGGCTTCGCGCCGTTCAAGCGGTGGACAGTGAACTACGGCTGTCTCGAGCCGAGCGGAAGATCCAGGTGCTGGTCAGTCACAAGCCCGGCGACTTTCTCTCTGTCGGCGCTACCGGCTCTCAGGAAGTCGCCATCGCCCGCGACCTGCTCGCGCTGTGCTCGATTCGTGTCCTTCTTGGACAGTCGACGCGCGTGGCAAGCGAGCTGGCTGATGTCCTTGCGCTGTCGGAGAAAGAGCACGAGGCAACGACCGGGTGGGCGAACGATCGGCAGGGCCGGGCGCTGTGGAAGATCGAAAACCGGACCGGGCTGAAAGTGCAGACGGTGCTCAGCCGGATCGAGCGGCAGATCTTCGATACCAACTCTCAGCTTGTGTCGAAGCCGAACCCGCTCCCCGCTGACGCCGTATCGGCGACGTCGTCATGAAGCCCCGCGGGATGCTCGCGGGTGTCGCCGGCGCTCTGGGCGGATTGGTGTTCCTGCCGATCCTCGTGCTGGCGCTGATGATCGGGCCTGCGGCGACCGCGACGATCGTGCAGCTGAGCGGCTGCGATCAGGGCGGCCCGGGCGGCGGCTCCATCGTGGTCGACCGCCAGCAGCTGGGCGCCGACGAGATGGATATCGCCCGCACCGTCGTCGACGTCGTCCAGCAACGTCGACTGCCGCGGCGGGCCGCGGTCCTCGCGATCGCCACCGGGATGGTCGAGTCCGGGCTGCGCAACCTCGACTACGGCGACCGCGACTCACTAGGAGTCTTTCAGCAACGCCCCAGCCAAGGGTGGGGGACCCGCGAGCAGATCCTCAACCCGGTCTACGCCACCGGCAAGTTCCTCGACGCCCTCATCGCGCTGCCCGGCTGGGACACCATGGCACCAGGACACGCGGAGCAAGCGGTCCAGCACAGCGGTTTCCCGGACCGCTACGCCCCACGCGAACCTGCTGCCGCCGCGATCGTGGATCAGTTCTGGACCGGACCGGACAACCCGACCCCGCCAGCTGGCGGCGGTACCAAAGCCGTCCAAGTGAAGACGCTGTGCCCGGACCAGGGCGGGTCCGACGTGCCCCGCGACCCGAGCCAGGTGGACCCAACGAAGCTGCCACCGGGGTTCACGCTACCCACCGACGTGCGCCAGCGGGCCGCGGTCGGCTTCGCTCTGGGCCAGCTCGGCAAGCCTTATGTGTGGGGCGCGAAAGGCCCGGACGCCTACGACTGCTCCGGGTTGATGCTCGCCGCCTGGGCCGCCGCCGGAATCGGGATCCCCGCCGGCACGATCAGCCAGGCCCACGCGGGCCACGCCGTCTCGTCGCTGGAGCAGGTGCAGCCCGGGGATCTGCTGTTCATTCCCGGCTCGCGGGGGACTGCGCAGGTGCCGCGGCACGTCGGGATGTACGCCGGACACGGCCTGATCGTCGACGCCTACGACACCGACACCGGCGTCATCCTTGAACCCCTCTCGGCCTGGACCTCGAAGATCGTCGCGATCCGCCGGATTGCCGACCCAGGTTTGCCCTCCCCACCACCGGGAGGGAGCCCACTCCGATGAATAACGTGGTGCCGCTCTCCCGCTGTCCGGGAGGAGCGGCCGATGCCGCGCACACGCACCGACACCCTCAACCTCGACCGCGACGCCGCCCTGATGGGCCTGGCGATCGCCGCCCTGGCGATCCTCTGCGCCCTCGGCGCGATCGCCGTCAGCGCCGCCGTCCTGGTCACTGGCTTCCATACCGGTAGCTGGACGTGGCCCCCGATCACCACGTGGGCGGGCTTCGCGCTCACGGTCGCCTTCCACGCCGCCGACCCAGGACCACGCCTGCCGGTCCCGTGGTCGGGCGCGGTCAGCGAGCACCAGCTGGCTTTCTACGTCTGGTTCACCACCATCACCATGCTCACCGCCGGGCTCAGTGTGGGCGCCGCGATCCCGGTCTGGAGACGCGTCGCGCCGACCGATTCAGGCCACGCCACCCGCCGCGAGATGGCCAAGACTCTGTCGGTCACAGCCGCACGCAAGACCGCAAGGTGGACCCGCGGTGACCTCACCGACGAACAACGCCGCACCGCGCCCGTCGAGCAGATTGCGGTCCCGCTGCACCAAGGGCCCCGCCGCCAGCAGCTGGTCACCTCGCTGGAGACCCCGACCGGGACGATCGCGCCGACCCGGTCGGGCAAGAGCCGCACCGACCTGGTGCACAAGGTCCTCGCCGCACCGGGTGCCCTGGTGGCGTCGACGACGAAGAACGACCTCGCCGAGTGGTGCCTGCTGGCCCGCACCCGCCGCCCGGGCGCCGGGCCGGTGCTGGTGATCGATGCCACCGGCACGCTGTCGTGGCCAGCGCACGCCCGCTGGTCCCCAGTCACCGGCTGCGCCGACCCCGCGGTCGCGCTGCGGCGGGCGGAGACGCTGATCGAAGCGTCCTCGCTCGGGCTCGAGAACGTCGGCGGCAACGACGCGGTGTTTCGGGGCAGGGCCACGATCGTCATGCAGGCCTACCTGCTCGCCGCCGCCACCCATCACCGCACCGTCGACCACCTTGTGCGGTGGTCGATCGCCAAACCCGCCGATCGGGAACCCGTCGAGCTGCTGGAGCGGCAGTATCCGCAGCTGGCGCAGAACCTGGAGTCGGAGATCGGGATGGTCGCAGAGACCTCCGACGCGGTCTGGATGAGCGTGCGGCGCGCGATCGAACCGTTCATGAACCCGGCGATCCGCTACTTCGCCACCCCGAGCCCAGCCGAGGAACTGGACATCGACGAGTTCCTGCGCCGCCGCGGCAGCCTGTTCATCATCGCCGGGGAACACCAGGCCCCGCAGGCCCGGCCGGTGCTGACCGCGCTGGTTGAGCAGATCCTCACCACCGCCCAGGACACCGCACTGCGCCGCAAACGTCGCCGGCTGGAACCGCCGACGACCGCGATCCTGGATGAGCTGTTCGCGGGGACGCCGGTGCCGCGGTTGCCGGCGATCATCGCCGACTCCGCCGGCCGCGGCGTGCTGATCCACTGGTCCGCGCAGTCCCGCTCCCAGCTGGATGAGCTCTACGGCGAGCCGGGCCGGTTGCAGCTGATCGACAATACCCTCACCCTGACCGCGTTCCCGGGGTTGAAGGACGACGAGACGCTGGAGTGGCTGTCGACGTTGTCCGGGCACCACCGCCGCCGCACCCATCAGCACCACAGCGACGGGCTGTTCAGCGTCGGGCGCGGCGCCAGCGGGGAGGAGACCGTCCCGACGCTGCGCGCAGGGGACATCCGCACCCTCGATCGCGGCCGGGTGCTGATCCTGCACGGCAACCTCCGCCCGATCCTCGGCCGCACCGTCGACGTCGAACAACGCCCGGACTGGCCTCAACTGCAGGTCGACGTCGCCGCGATTCGCTCCGGGCGGGCCGCGATCACCCCCGACGGCTACCCGCTGCTGCTGCCCGACGGCGGTGATCTGCGATGAACGACGACGACATCGCCGCACGCCCGGACGACGTCGGCGACGACGAGCGGCGAACAGACGGTGAAGAGGAACTCGAGCCGCGGTCGCTGGACGAGCTCAACGAGGTGGTCGCCGGGCTGGAGACCGTGGCCGAGGTCCTGGGCCGGCAGATCGAGCAGGTGTCGAAGAAGCTCGCAGAGCTGACCGAGGAGCCGGAGAGCGATCCGCGGCTGGCGCGGTGGCTGATGTTCCTGCCGCCGGACGCGGCCGAAGACACGGAGCACCGCGGGGAAACTTCGCTGTTCACGGTCGCGCACTTTGTGCAGTACTACAACGAGACTTACGTCGGCAACCCCGGGACTCGCGCGGTCGCCATCCCCGACTGCTGGCTGGAGCATCCCGGACTGGTCGCCGAACTGGCCACCCTCACCTACACCTGGCGCGAAGCCCACCTGGGCAAGCAGGCCACCGCGCGTGATGCGCAGTACTGGCATGACCATTGGCGGCCCGGCTTCGCCGAGCGGATGGCCACCGAGTGGGTTCATCAACGCTGCCGATCCGACGGCCACAAGACCGCCGGCGCACCGGCTCGCCCCGACCGGTTCACCCTGGAACACCGACAACGGCAAGCACGGGCAGCGGACGCGGCCGGCGTCGACGACCGGCAAACCACGCCCAGCGGGCCATGACCGCCGGTTCGCGTCGCCGGTCGGGCAGGCGCGAAACGGGCACCGGATTCGTGCGTGTTTCGGTAGTCGCGCTCTATGTTGGGTGCGTCGTCGGCGCGAACTGGCTGGCCGAGCACGTCGGCGCCGTTGGCGTCGGGTTCGGCTTGCACGCTGCGGCCGCGGTGTACGTGGCGGGTCCGGTGCTCGTGGTCCGGGACTGGGTGCAACGCCTCGCCGGGCTGCGGATCTCACTAGTGGCTATTGCTGTCGGCACGGCGCTGTCCTATGTGGTTGCCGGACCGGCCGTCGCGACGGCGTCGGCAGTGTCCTTCGCAGTCAGCGAAGTACTCGACGCGGCCGTGTACTCCGCCGCCGTCCGGCGGCGGGGCGTTGTCGTTGCCGTGCTTTGCAGCGGGATCGTGGGTGTCGCCGTCGACTCGCTGCTGTTCCCGGCGATCGCCTTCACCTCCCTTGCACTGACACCAGGTCACCTGCTGGGCAAGACGTACGGCGTCGTCGCCGGAACGATTGTCACCGCCCTTGTCCGTCGCCGACCATGAGGTTTCTGCTAGGGACGCATCGGCCGCACTGGCTGGGGCTGCTCGATGTGCCGTTGTTCGTGTCCGACCGCACGCTGCGCCGGTACAAGACGTTGCCGGTCGCGTCGTGCGACTGGGCGTGCGACTCCGGCGGGTTCAGCCAGCTTTCGCGGTGTGGAACGTGGGCGTGCGGTCCCAGTCCGCGAGAGTACGCGGCCCGGATTCGCCGCTACCGCGACGAGATCGGTCGCCTGCTCTGGGCCGCCCCACAAGACCACATGTGCGAAGACACGATCCTCGCGCGCACAGGACTCGATGTCGCACAGCACCAGGAACTCACCATCAACAACTACCTGCAGCTGCGATCCCTCGACTCCGAACTGCCGTTCATCCCAGTCTTGCAAGGTCAGACCATCGAGGACTATCACCGCTGCGCAGACCGCTACGAGCAACGCGGTGTCGATCTCGCCGTGGCGCCCGTGGTGGGAGTCGGGAGTATTTGCCGGCGCCAGCACACCGCAGAAGTCGAGGGTGTCGTGCGTTCGCTCGCCCAGCGAGGCTATCGATTGCACGCCTTCGGAGCGAAGACCTTGGGTCTTGCCCGGTACGCCGACAACATCGTCAGTAGCGACTCGCTAGCCTGGTCCTTCGCCGCGCGGTGGGAGCCGCCGTTAGCGGAATGCCGCGGCCACCGTCGATGCAACAACTGCGTGAAGTTCGCCCTCCGCTGGCGACAGAAGATCCTCCGGACCATCGGAACATCCGGAAACGATATGACAACCGCGGCGTAGTCCGACGGTGGTGAGTTATAGTGACACCGTCCGGCACTTCTCATTGGCAGCCGGAGTAACTGGAGGTTTTGCCGTTATGGCACAGAAAGTTCTCGTGGAGATGGTCGACGACATCGACGGTGGCGCGGCCAACCAGACGGTCCCGTTCAGCCTGGACGGGGTGAGCTACGAGATCGACCTGTCCGACGACAATGCTGCCGCGCTACGTGATGAACTCGCCCGCTACGTCGCCGCGGGACGCCGGATCGGCGGCCGAAAGGTGCGGCTGGCGGCAGGTGAGTCGACGCAGTCGAAGAAGCCCGGCACCGCAGCCGCGGACCGTGAACGGTCACGCCAGATCCGGGAGTGGGCCAACAACAACGGCTACACCGTGTCCGAGCGTGGCCGTCTTTCCAGCGAGATCATCGAGGCATTCGAGGCGAACGACGGCCAGCCCATCGTCGTCGACGAACCCGCCCCTGTTGCGCGCAAGCGAGCGCCGCGCAAGAAGGTCGTGGCCACGAAGAAGTAAACACGCCCATGTGACGATGCTGACATAGCGCGCCTGGCCACGAAGGCAGGACAACGACGTCCGGCGAAGACGGCCACATGCACGATTCATGGCCGCCTTCGCCGGACGTCGTCTGTCACCGGGTTCAGTAGGTGAGTCCGCGGTGAGAGCTTTCGCCGTAGCCGGCCTCGTGGCCGTCGACGAGCTCTTCTTCCAGTTCGGTGCGCCGTGCGGCCGCGGCAGTGTCCGCCTCGGCTTCTTCTTCCTGTGCCTTTTCGGCGGCGAGGCCGGCGAAGAACCGTGCGGCGTAGTCATCGGCGGCGTCGCGCAGCGACTCCCGGGTCAGCATCACGTCCGATGCGGCGTCTTCGCGGTCAGGTGTGGTCATCAGGTGCCTCCATTGCCGGGTGATGTCCCGCCAGGCGTCGGCGCGAAGGTCGTTGCCGGGCGGTTGGTTGCCGATCGGGGAGGCAGCATCGGTGTTGGCGATGCCATAGGTTTCACGGTACGCCGCAGCGAGCCCGACGAGGTGATCCCACTGCCGCGCGAGTGCAGCGTCGTCGGGGCGGCCTCCGAGGCGTACGAGCCACGGCTGTTGCTCCCGCACAGCTGTTTCCCGCAGCTGGTCGGTGCGCGCGGTGATCTCCGCGTTCATCGTTGCCAGCCGTTCCAGGGAACCGTGATGGTTAGCCGCGTGCACGAGATCCGGCTGGGCCTGCCATGGTAGGGCGGAGTGGTGGCCGGCGCCGGCGTCGTGCTGGCGCACGAGCGCGCTGACGAGGGCCACGCCGGTCTTGCGGGGATCTGCGTGGTCGGCGCCGCTCGTGGTCCCGGCGACCTGGCGGGCGGCGTCAGCGAGCGCGCAGTCGGGGTCGAGCCCGCGGGTGGCGCCGCCGGCGGCGTGGCGCCACACGATGCCCCATTTTTCCTCGGTTACCGTGGCGTTGGGCAGGTGCGCGGCGACGATCTGCTGCCAGCGGGCGATCTGCTCGTCGGTGGCGGGGGCGATTCGGGCGGGCGCATCGTGGGTCCGGACGTGGTCGTTGACCCGTTTGGCGAGGACTGCGGCCGGGTCCTGGGCCCAGCTGAACCCGCGGTCGTCGACGAGGTCGCGGACGATGCGTTCGGCCTGCCACCCGCGGTCCTGGGCGCGAGCGAGCGCCGCCAGCGCGGCCGGTTCGGCGCCGGCGTTGACCGCGTCGGGGACGTAGCGGGCCAGCACATCGAGGTAGCGGTCCTCGTCGCCGTCGCGGGCCAGCAGCTCGTAGCGGCGAATGAGGACGTTCAGAGGCTCGAGGACGACGCGTTCCTCGACGTGATCGAACTCGGCGAACACCTCGTCCAACTCGGTCCGTCGGGCCGCAGGGCGAGGCTGCGCGGGTGTGGCTGAGGCTGGCTCGTGCTGCTGGCCGAAGGACTCCCAGCGCTCGGTGAGGGTGTGCCAGGCGTGTGCCCGCGCCCCGCGGCTGTCAGGCTTGGCGCCCAGCGGCGCCTCGCCGTCGATGCGGAACGTCTCGCGGTAGGCGGCAACCACGCCGACCAGGTCATCCCACTCCTCGGCCGCGATCGGGTTGTCCGGCCGCGGCCCGAGCCCCGACACCCACTTCGGCTGCTCGCGAATCACTGCAGCGCGCAGGTGCTCGACGCGCTCGGCGATCGCGAGGTTCATCTCGTGCAGGTACTGCGCGTGCCCTGGATGGTGGCGGACGTGGGCGAAGTCGGGGCGGGCCAGCCACGGAACAGCCCGCTGATGGGCCTCGCCGCGGTCACGTCGGCGCTCCAGCTCGGCGGCGAGAGCGGCGTCGGCGTACCGGTCATCCGGCATTGGATCCGGCACCGTAGGACGGGCGGTGAGCTGATGGGCGACGACGGTCAGCGCGGCGTCGACGTCGAACCCCAACGCCAGTGCACCAGCTGCGCGGAGCCAGATCTTCTCCCAGTCGGGGTCTTCGACGGCGACGTGCGGGGCGATCGCGTCGACGATGCCCCGCCAGCGGGTGACATCGGCCGGCTGGGGCGGCCCGGTGGCAGAGGGTGGCCGACGCCGCCCGAGGTGGGTGGTGATCCGGGCCTGCAGCGCCGCTCCGGGGTTGTCGGCCTCATCCAGGGACTGGCGCCAGCGCATCACGGCGGCGACGAGGGGATCGGGTTCCCATCCGAGGTCGTGGGCGTTGCGCAGCGTCTGGATCAGCGCCGGCTCGCTGTCCAGGTCCAGCGTGGACGGGGCGTGGCGGGCGAGGATGGCGCGGTAGCGGTCCTCGTCGCGGTAGGTGGCGGTGTAGTTGTAGCGCAGCACCAGCGTGCCCATCGACACCGCCGCGTCCTGGGCCTCCCGCAGCGTCTCGGTCGCCGACACCTCCGCACCCGAGTGGTTCAGCACCCCGGTCAGCACCGACCACGCCGACACTGGTTCGGGGGTTTCGCGATGCTGGTCGATCACATGGTGGTGGGTGACGACGTAGAGGAAGTTGCGCAGCATGGCGCGGGTGATGCCGGGATAGAACTGCTCGCGAGTCATCGTCGGCGGCACCAGCAGGTGGGCGTTGCCGGTGCTGGTCATGCCCTGCACGCGGTTGATGGTGGCGGCGTAGGCGAGTTCGACGTGGGCTTGGACGTACCCGGCCGGCAACGTGATCGTGGCCTTGTGCACCTTGTGTTGCACAGTGATCTTGCCGCTGGCGTGCACGTCGGTGACGGTCCAGACGTCGCCGTTCTTGACGAAGTCGCGCCCGCCGAACAGCGACAGCAGCCGCTGGTTGTGCCGGGTGACGACCCAGTCCCCGACACTCGCGGTGGTCGCGTTGTGCAGCTCCACCTCCCGGCCACGGTCGACCGCACCACGGTTGAGGCGTCGTTCGCGGGCGTCGATGTTCAGCGCGACGGTGTCCTCGTTGGTCGGCACGATCAACAGCGACTGCACGCTGGCGTCGAGGTCGGCCTGCCAGTGTGAGCGCGCGGCGTCGCGCATCGTCTCCAGCGACCCGTCGGAGACCCGGCCGCTGTTGAAGTAGTACTCGAGTCCCTTGGGGTTCCAGGCGCGGATTTGCAGCGACGCCGCAGCCTGCTCCTTGCGGTCGTCGCCGCGGAACCGCACGATCTCCCGGAACCGGACCGCGCCGACATCGTGAGCGAGCAGCCGGATCGCGCCACCGGCCTCGACGGCGGCCAGCTGCGCGTCGTCGCCGATCAGCCGGACGTCGGCGCCGCTCTTGAGCGCGTACTTCACGACCTTGTGCAGGGTGTGGGTGCCGGCCATCGCCGCCTCGTCAACGATCACCAGGTCGCCCGCCTCCATCGGGAACGCCCGGTGGGCGAATCCGAACCGCAGCGCGGTGGTCAGCTGGTGCAGCGTGTGCGGCCTTGCCCCGATCGACGCGCCGAGCTCCTGGGCCGCGCGGGCGGACGGGCCGAAGGCGTAGACGCGGTGACCGGTTCGCCGCCACGCCGTGGCCAGGACCTTCATCGCCGAGGTCTTCCCCGCCCCGGCCGGGGCGAGAGCGAGCTGCAGGCGCCGTCCGGAGCGGGCGAACTGGCGCACCATCTCCGTCTGCCCGGCATTCAGCCCTTGGCCCGCGCGGGCCTTGTCGACGGTGTCGGTGTGCAGGCGGTGCCCGCCGCCGCGGCGGGCCCAGGCGACCAGGTCGCCTTCGGCGGCGAGGGTTGCGGTGGTGGTGTAGCGGGTCGAGCGGTGCTCGACGAACACGGATTCGCCGTCGCGGCGGCGCAACGAGGCCGGCTCGTTGACGGCGGTCGGGCCGACGAGGGCGAGGGTGTCGGGCTGGGTGAGGATGGTGTCGACGACGTCGTCGACGAGCTGTTCGCGTTTGTCGACGGGCACTGTCAGGTGCGCGGTCTGGCGGTGGGCTTCGGCGGCGAGGTTCCACCAGGAGAAGTGGCTGTAGTTGTCCGACACCACATCCCTTGTCGCTTGGGCGAGTTTGGCGATGTCGAAGGCATCGGGTTCGGCGCGTCCGCTGAGGAAGACGCGGTCGGCGAGGGTGTCCAAGACTTTCGCGGGCACGATGCTGAGCGCGTGCTCGCGCCACGCCGTGAGATGTTCCGGAAGCGTCTTCGGTGGCTGTTTGCCGGGGCGGTTGTCGTACTGGGCGGCCCGGTCGATGGCGAAGATGTCCTTCGGCGTTGGCTCCTTCCCGTACTTGGCCGTGAACTCGACGATGCGTTTCGCGCGGGCGGCTTCGAACTGGCGGTGGCGCTGGGAGAACAGCTTCACCAGCTCGACCGAGACGCCCTCCAGCTGCCACACCGGACGCTTCATGTCCACGCCTTCGGCGCCGCGCTGCACCCAGGACGCGCCCTGTTCGCGGAATAGGTCGCGTAGGCGGTTGTCGAAGTACTCCGACGCGGTGACCGTCGCGGCCAGCACGGTGCGGCCGTCGAGGGCGGTCCATTCGCCGTCGTCGCTGCGTTGCACCTTCGAGGAGATCAGCACGTGGAAGTGCAGGTGCGGGTCGGAGGCGCGGGAGTCCCAGTGCTCGAACAATGCGGCGGTGATCCCGTTGACGTCGACCTGGGCCTCGCCCATGTTGCCGCGGCGGGTGTATGCGATGTTGCGTTCCATGTAGGACACGGTGTCCAGCGCGGCTTCGCGGGCCATGCCGACGATGCGCGCTCGTCCGGTGGGTGACGCCATCGCCCAGGCGATGGAGACGGTCTTGTCCGGTGCAAACACGGCCTCGAACCCCGAGACTGCGGACTTGAGGTTGCGTTTCTGTTCCGCGAGCCACTTGTTCAGTTCTGTGTCGCTGACGGGGCTGTTGCTCTTGTGGGCTTTGCGGTAGGCCTGAAGCTGCACGCCGCGCCGAATCTCGGAGCGTGTGGCCGCGGAGATCGGCGCGCCGACCGGGTGCCCGTGCAGGCGGTTGTGGTCCTTATACGCCTGGGATACCTGGGAGCGCAGGTGATCGAGTGCGGAGTACTGGGGGAACCGCCGGCCGAGCCGGGTGGCTTTCAGCGCTTCGGCGGCGGTGGCGCCGTCGGCGATCATCTCGGCTTCGATGGCGTCGGCGTTGGGGTGGCGGCCTTCGCCGAAGAGGGCGTTCATCTGGGCAGGGGTGACTGCGCCGGAGAGTCCTAAGTGCTCTGCTCCGGCGCCGAACCATTGGCCTGCCGGGTAACCACGGGAGAGGTAGTAGTCACTTAACAGCTCGCCGGGTGCGAGCTCACGGCTGCGATCGGCGCACGCCACCGTGTTCGTGAGGTACTCATGACCACCAGGGCTCAGCTTGCGCAAGCCCATCATGTCCACATCAGGCTACGCCGAAAAGGCGGAGCCGCCCACCGGCTACCGGTAACGGTGCGTATTCGAACGGCGCGTATGAAGGATCTGGCTTCTTGCTCAGGCTGTCCAGTTGCTGGGACCTGGCGGAGCAGAGCAATACGATGCTCGCCAGTGCGAGCCTGTAGACGCTGATCAGGCGCCGTATCGTTTACTGCCAGCTGCGCCCTGCGGAGAAGGTTCGCAGTAACCCATTCCTAACGACTGTAACAGGTAGCGACGTCGCACCGACGTAGCGAGGCTGGCCAGGACAGCTCGTCTTCGTTCGATGGTCCGGGCGAATTTAAGATAGGGATGACTTGGTCGTGTCACGCAGTGATCTTCCGGCTGTCATGGAGGCTGGCCGGCGGTTGTGATCGTCGCCGCTGGCCGTTTGGGCACTTTCGGCCTGGGAAAGTCTTCGGTTGTCTGGTGGTGGGGTGTATGTGAGCTGCCCAGTCGCATGATTGGAGGTGAGGAAGCCGCGGGTAGCTGCTGCTGACACAGCTGAGCGTTCG
>NZ_FNUJ01000014.1 GCF_900107925.1 Amycolatopsis pretoriensis
CAGCACGGCCGCGGCGAATACGGCGACGAAACCCACCTCGGCACCGTCACCGACGGCGACCACTTCGGCGCCGAACTCCTCGCCCGCGACGACGCCACCTGGCGCTTCACCGCCCGCGCGGCCACGCACGTCATCGCGCTCGTCCTGCCCGCGGCCGCCTACGCCCGCCTGAACGGCCGGTCCGAGTCCCTGCGCGCCCACGTCGCCGAAGCGATCGGCCGGCCGCGCAAACCGCAGAACGGCAAGGGCGAAGCCAGCATCGACCTGTCCGCCGGCCACGACGGCGAACCGATCCTGTCCGGCACGTACGTCGACTACGACCCGGCACCGCGGGAATACGAACTGGCCGTCGCGCAAACCGTGCTGCGCGTCCACAACCGCGTCGCCGACCTTTACAACAACCCCATGAACCAGCTCGAACAACAGCTTCGGCTGACCGTGGAAGCGTTGCGGGAACGGCAAGAACACGAGCTGGTCAACAACACCGACTTCGGGCTCCTGCACAACGCCGACCTCAAACACCGGCTCACCACCCGGTCCGGGCCGCCCACACCGTTGGACCTGGACGACCTGCTCTGCCGGCGCCGCAAGACGAAGTTCTTCCTCGCCCACCCGCGCGCGATCGCCGCGTTCGGACGTGAGTGCACGCGGACCCGGGTCTACCCCGACACGACCCTCCTCGACGGCAAACGCGTCATGGCCTGGCGCGGGGTGCCGATCCTGCCCTGCGACAAGATCCCGATCACCGACACCGGCACCACGTCGATCCTCGCCATGCGCACCGGCGAAGACGACGCCGGCGTCATCGGCCTGCGCCCGAAGGAGCTTCCCGACCAGTACCAGCCCGGACTCAACGTCCGGTTCATGGGCATCAGCGACCGCGCGGTGACGTCGTACCTCGTCAGCGCCTACCACTCGGCCGCCGTGCTGGTGCCGGACGCCCTCGGCGTACTGGACCACGTCGAGACGGGATCCTGATTCCCGAAACTTTCGAAATTGCCTCGAATTCGAAAGTTTCGGGTGCAGCCGCCATATTGACTGCTCCAACGAAACGGACCTACCGTTTTTCCGGAAGACAATTCCCTTCCGGAAGGAGCACCCGGTGCGCGGTTCACGGATCCGTTCGGCCGTCGTCCTGGCGGCCGTCACGTTGCTCGCGCTCGCCGGGGTGGTCACCATGGCGTCCGGCGCCGCCGCCGCGGTCGAAGACGACGGCGCCGACTGCGCAGTCTCCGTGCCCGGCTCGTGGCCCTCCACCGCCAAACTTCCCGATCCCTTCAAGAGAATCGATGGCACGCGCATCACCAGCCGATCCGACTGGCGGTGCCGGCGGGAGGAGATCAAGAAGCTCATCGAGCGGACCATCTACGGCACGAAGCCGGCGAAACCGGCGAGTGTCACGGGAACCGTGTCGGCCACCGGGATCACCGTGAACGTGACCGAAAACGGCCGCAGCGCGAGCTTTTCCGCGGGTGTCGACCTGCCGAGCGGCACCGGGCCGTTCCCGGCCGTCTTCGTCGTGGGCGGATTCGGCGCGGACACCGCCACGATCAAAGCGTCCGGCGCGGCCGTCATCAGCTATGACCCGCTCGCGGTCGGCAAGGAAGGCACGCCCCGCACCAACAAGCAAGGCGCCTTCTACGGCATTTACGGCGCCTCCAGCAGCACCGGGCTGCTGGCCGCGTGGGCGTGGGGCGTGAGCCGGCTCATCGACGTCGTCGAGCAGTCCGGTGGGCGGTTCCTCAAACCCGATGCCCTGGGGGTCACCGGGTGCTCGCGCTACGGGAAGAGCGCCTTCGCGATCGGCGCGCTCGACCAGCGGATCGCGCTCACCATGCCGATCGAATCGGGCACCGCCGGCGTTCCGATCCTGCGCGGGATCCCGGGCGAAAGCGGCTCCCAGCCGCTGAGCAACGCCTACGGCGAGCAGCCCTGGTTCGGCGACGCCTTCAGCGCGTACACCGGCAACCCGGCCGCGCTGCCGGTGGACACCCACGAGCTGGTCGCGATGGTGGCGCCGCGCGGGCTGTTCGTCATGGAGAACCCGCACATCGACTGGCTGGGCGCGCGCTCCGGCAGCGTCGCGGCCCTGGCCGGCGCCGAGGTCTACAAAGCACTCGGGGCGGGCGACAACATCAGCTACTGGTCCGACGTCCAGGACGGCACGCACTGCGCGTCGCGACCCGAATGGCGGACGCCGCTGCAGCAGAACATCCAGAAGTTCCTGCTGAAGACCGGCAGCGCGGCCGGCACGTTCCGGATCTCGGGCAGGAAGGCCGGGAACCTGGCCGAATGGCGCGACTGGACGACGCCGGTCCTCACCGACGGCCCGGGCACGACCACCCCGACGACCCCCACCACGCCGACCACGCCCACCACGCCGACCACGCCGCCGCCGGCAGGCACCTGCACGGCTTCGGTGTCGGTGAACCAGTGGACGGGCGGGTTCGTGACGACGGTCCGCGTCACGGCCGGAGCCACCGCGATCACCGGCTGGACGGTCACCGCGGTCCTGCCCGCGGGCGCGGCGGTCACGTCGGCGTGGAACGCCGGGCGCAGCGGCGACACCGGCACGGTCCGGTTCACGAACGTCGGGTTCAACGGGTCCGTGGCCGCCGGCCAGTCGACGGAGTTCGGCTACCAGGGCACGGGAACCGGCACCGGCACCGGCACCGGCACCGGCACCGGCACCGGGACCGGGACCGGGACCGGGACCGGGACCGGGACCGGGACCGGGACCGGGACCGGGACCGGGACCGGGACCGGGACCGGGACGACCGTGACTTGCGTTTGACGCAATTGTCAATTGCCAAAGTTGCGTGGCGCGAGTGTCGCCGCGGCTCCTAACTTCGGACGGGACAAGGAGTTCCCCGAAGAAGGAGCAGCACCATGCACGTGTTCGTCACCGGAGCGACGGGGTGGATCGGCACCGCCGTCGTCGGCGAACTGCTCGGCGCCGGGCACGAGGTCACCGGCCTCGCCCGTTCGGACACCGCGGCCCTCGCGCTCGCCAAGACGGGCGCCCGGGTCCGCCGCGGCGACCTCGACGACCTCGACGGTCTCCGCGACGGCGCGATCGACGCCCACGCCGTCGTCCACCTGGGCAACAAGCACGACTGGGCGAACCCCGCGGAGAACAACCGGACCGAGCGGGCCGCCATCGAGACCCTGGCCGGCGCGCTCGCGGGCACCGACCGGCCGTTCCTGCTCGCCGGCGCGCTGGCCGGCCTGGTCCGCGGCCGGCCCGCGCTCGAAACCGACGTCTCCCCCGCGGTCGGCCCGGACTCGATGCGCGGCGGCGGCGAAAACCTCGCCCTCGAGTACGTCGAGAAGCGTGTCCGGGTGGTCAGCGTCCGCTTCGCGCCGTCGGTGCACGGCGCCGGCGACCACGGGTTCCTCGCGGCCATCACCGCGGCGGCCCGCCGGCACGGCGTGTCCGCGTACGTCGGCGACGGCACGGCGGCCTGGTCGGCGGTCCACCGGCCGGCCGCGGCCCGGCTCGTCCGGCTCGGTCTCGAGGCCGCCCCGGCGGGGTCGCGCCTGCACGCGGTCGCCGAGGAGGCCGTGACGACCCGCGAGATCGCCGAGGCGATCGGCCGCACGCTCGACCTCCCCGTGGCGTCGATCGCGCCGGAGGACGCGGCGGAGCACTTCGGGTTCGTCGGCCGGTTCTTCGCGACGGACATGTCCGCGTCGAGCACGGCCACCCGCGAACTGCTCGGCTGGACGCCGTCCGGGCCGACGCTGGTCGAGGACATCGAAGCGGGTGCGTACGCGTGAAGGCGACGGTGACCGCGTTCATGCTGGTGAAGACCACCCCCGAATGGCTGGCCATGACGGTCGAGCAGCGGATCGAGGCGTTCCGCACCCGGATCGTCCCGGTGATCGAAGCGAAGACGAAGGGCGTCCGATCGCGCTTCTACGACACCGAGTTCTACTCGGCGCGGGTGACCGACGTCTGGGTGTGGGAGGCCGCCGACCACGAGGCGTACCAGCTCCTCGTCGACGCCCTGCGCGAAACGCCGTTCTGGGACCGCTGGTTCGAGGTCGCCGAGATCCTCGTCGGCGTCGAGAACGGGTACGCCCGGAACTACGGCGTCGACGCGGTCGCCAGCATCACCTCCTAGAGCACGAAGCCCGTCGGGAAGGGGTCATCGGGATCGAGCAGGTAGGTTGCGGTCCCGGTGATCCACGCCCGGCCGGAGAACTCGGGGATCACCGCCGGCACGCCGCCCACCTCCGTCTCGCCCACCAGCTCGCCGGTGAACGTCGTGCCGATGAACGAGCTGTTCTCGAACGGCGTGTGCAGCGGCAGCTCGCCCCGGGCGTGCAGCTGGGCCATCCGGGCGGACGTGCCCGTGCCGCACGGCGAGCGGTCGAACCAGCCCGGGTGGATGGCCATCGCATTCTGCGACTTCCGCGCGTCCGAGCCGGGCGCGAGGAACTGGACGTGCTTGCAGCCGTCGATCAGCGGGTCGGCCGGGTGCTTCGGCGGCCGCTGCTCGTTGATCGCGCCCATGATGTCCAGGCCGGCCGCCAGGATCCGGTCCTTTTCGGACCGTTCGAAGGGGATGTCCACTCGGGACAGTTCGAGGATGGCGTAGAAGTTGCCGCCGTAGGCCAGGTCGTAGCGGACCTCGCCGAGGCCGGGCACGTCGACGACGGCGTCCCGCTCGGCGAGGAACGACGCCACGTTCCGCAGCTTGACCCGTTCGGCGCGCCCGTCGCGGACCGTCACCTCCGCGTGCACGAGCCCGGCCGGGGTGTCCAGGCGCACGACGGTCGTCGGCTCGGTCACCTCGACCATGCCCGTCTCGACCAGCACCGTCGCGACGCCGATCGTGCCGTGGCCGCACATCGGCAGGCAGCCGGACACTTCGATGTACACGACACCCCAGTCGGCGTCGTCGCGGCACGGCGGCTGCAGGATCGCGCCGCTCATCGCCGAGTGCCCGCGCGGCTCGTGCATCAGGAACTGCCGGAGGTGGTCGAGGTGCGCCATGAAGTACCGGCGGCGCTCGGCCATCGTGGCCCCGGGGATCGGGCCGACGCCGCCGGTCACCACCCGGGTCGGCATGCCCTCGGTGTGCGAGTCGACCGCCGTGATCGCGCGTGCGGACCGCATCTACGCCACCCCCAGCGCGGCCAGCGCCCGGCCCATGTCGGCGCGGACCTGCTCGCGGTGGACGTCGGAAAGCGGCCCGCGCGGAGGTCGGCACGGCCCGCCGTAGCGGCCCACCAGGTCCATCCCGAGCTTGATGGCCTGGACGAACTCGGTGCGCGAGTCCCAGCGGAACGCGGCCACCAAAGGCTCGTACAGCGCGCGGGCCTCGTCGAGCTTGCCCGCCGTGGCCAGCTCGAACAGGCGCGCCGACTCGGCCGGGAACACGTTGGGGAACCCGGCGAACCAGCCGGTGGCGCCCATCAGCAGGCTTTCCACGACGACGTCGTCGGCGCCGCTGATCACGGCGAGCTCCGGCGCCCGTTCGCGGATCTCCAGCACGCGCCGGACGTCGCCGGAGAACTCCTTGACGGCGACGACGTTGTCGATCCGCGCGATCTCGGCGAGGAGGTCGGGCGTGAGGTCGACCTTCGTGTCGAAGGGGTTGTTGTAGACCATCACCGGCAGGCCGACCGAAGCGACGGCTTCGAAGTGGGCGATGACCTCGCCGCGGTTGGCGCGGTAGAGCGTCGGCGGGAGGCAGAGCACGCCGTGCGCGCCGTCTTCGGCCGCCGCCTCGGCCCAGTACCTGGCCTGGTGCGCACCGGGTCCGTGGACGCCGACGACGACGATCCCGTCGTCGGCGACGGCATCGATCGCGGTGCGCGCGACGCGGCGGCGTTCGTCGTCGGTGAGCGAGGAGTACTCGCCGAGGGAGCCGTTCGGGCCGACCCCGCGGCAGCCGTTTTCGACCAGCCACCGGCAGTGTTCGGCGTAGGCGTCGTAGTCGACGGCCAGCCCGGCGGGGGCGGCGTCGTCCGTTTTGTACGGCAGCGCGGCGGCGACGACCACGCCGCCGAGATCGCGGGTGCTCATGAGTCTCCTTCGGGTGCGGCGAGCTCGCCCAGGCGGATCGGCTGGGCGATGGGTCGGTGGTGGCGTTCGGCGCCGCCGCAGAGCTCGGCGACGGTCGGACCGCACATCCGGCCCTGGCACGGCCCGAGGCCGGCGCGGGTGCCGAGCTTGAACGCATGCGGACCGGGCGTGTCGGCGGCGGCTTCTTTCAGGCGGCCGTAGGTGGTTTCCTCGCAGCGGCAGACGATCGTGTCGTCGCGGAGCCAGCCGGACCAGTTGCGTCCGATCGGGTGGGCGGCTTTCAACCGGTGCGCGAACGCCCGGGTGCGGTCGCGTTCCCGGAGCAGGTCGCGACCGGGCGTGCCGCCGGCGGCGACGCAGCCGGCGATCGCGCCTTCCGCGCGGGCGGCGTCCACTCCGCCGATGCCGGTGATCTCCCCGGCGGCGAAGACGTTGGCGACGCTGGTGCGCTGGGTTTCGTCGATGCGGACGAAGCCGTCGTCGAGCAGGCAGCCGGCCGCGACGGCCAGCTCGGGTTGCGGCACGAAGCCGTGCCCGACGCAGACGGCGTCGACGGAGTGGGTGCGTTCGGTGCCGGGGACGACCGACCAGTCGGCGCGGACCCGGGCGGTGACGACCTCGCGGACCCGGTCGTCTCCGCGCGCTTCGACGACCACGCGGCCGAAGCGGTAGGGGACGCGGTGGCGGGCGAGGGTGGCGGCGTAGCGGACGAGTTCGGCGGCTTTGCCGAGGTGGACTCGGCCGGACCAGCCGTTGAGGACGGTCGCGGCGGTGTTGGCTTCGAGGACGGCGAGCACCTCGGCCCCGACGGCCAGCAGCGATTCGGCGACCGGGAGGAGGAAGGGTCCGGCACCGGCGACGAGAACGCGCTTGCCGACGGCGACGTGTTCGCCCTTGGCGAGGGCTTGGGCGGCGCCGGCGGTGTAGACGCCGGGCAGCTGCCAGCCGGGAAACGGGAGGACCCGATCGTGTGCGCCGGTGGCGAGGACGAGGGCATCGGGTTCGAGGGTGACGCGTTGCCTGGCGGAGCCATCGGCTGGGCCGCGCAGGACGTGGATGCGGAGGGTGGGTGGTGGCTCGACAGCGCCATCACCCGCCGCTGCGGTGGCTTCGATCGCCCACACCGCGCTTTCCGGCCACCACTCGCAGCGGTCCAGCACTTCCCCGAAACCGTGCGGGTCCGCGTGGAACTTCCGGTGGTATTGCCCGCCCGGCACGTCCGACTGGTCCACCACCGTGACCTCGGCCCCCGCCCTCAGTGCGTGCTCGGCGGCCGCCAGTCCCGCGGGGCCGGCGCCGATGATCATCACCCGGGTCACGTCTCCTCCTGCCGGGACTGGGTGCGGATCTCGTCCCCGTCGGCGGCTCGGCGGCGGCACGCGCGCACGTCCGGCACCCCGTTCACCGTCACCACGCAGTCGAAGCACGCTCCGATCCCGCAGAACACCCCGCGCGGCGCGCCCGACCGCGTTGTGCGCCACGACGTGCGCCCGGACGCCAGCAGGATCCCGGCCACCGTCTGCCCCGCGGTGCCGGCGATCGGCTCGCCGTCGACGCTGATCTCGATCACGCCACCACCGCCGGGCGGTCCACCGTGAACTCCTCCACCGGCATCGACAACGCCGAACCCGTCACCAACTCGCGCACCAGCCGGGCCGTGCCGACGCTCAGCCCGATGCCCGCGCCTTCGTGGCCCGTCGCGTGCCACAGGTTCGCGAGCCTCGGGTCTTCGCCGAGGACCGGGAGGTGATCGTCCACATAGGGCCGGAACCCCCCGTACGCGCGCATCACCGCGGCGTCCGCCAGCGACGGGAACAGCCGCAGCGCCGTGGCCGCGATGGCGCTCAGGACCGACGGCACGATTCTGTCGTCGAACCCCACGCGGCGGCGTGACGAGCCGATCAGCACCGTGCCGCCGCGCGTCGACTCGACCACCGCCGACGTCTGCAGCTCGCCGTCGCCCGAGCCGACCGCGCCCACGTAGTCGGCGTCGTACACCTTGTGCCGGATCGCCCCGGGCATCGGCGTGGTCACCAGCACCTCGCCGCGCCGGGGCCGGACCGCGATCGGCGCACCCAGGCGCGCCGAGACCTCGCCCGCCCACGGGCCGGCCGCGTTGACGACGATGTCCGCCTCGATGACCTCGCCGGGGACCCGGATCCCGGTGATCCGGCCGCCGGCCACGACCGCGCCGATGACCTCGGTGTCGGGACGCAGGCGCGCGCCGTGCGCGATGGCTGAGCCGAGCAGGGCGAGCGTCGCGCCGGCCGGCTGGACCTGGGCGTCCTCCGGGTAGCGGACCGCCGCCGTCACGGTGCGGGTCAGCAACGGCTCCGCCGCGAAAAGGTCCACTGTGGACAGCGGTTCGACGCGCACCCCCGCCGAGGCCTGGGCCGCCGCGAACGCCGTCAGCGCGGCAGCGCCGGCTTCCGTGGTGGCCACGACGATGCCGCCCTTGGGGTCGAACTCGCAGGCCTCGCCGAGTTCGGCCGCGATCTCCGGCCACAGCCGCGCCGACAGCTGCGCGAGCCGCAGCTCCGCGCCCGGGCCCTTGTCCGAGACGAGGAGGTTGCCTTCGCCGTGCGAGGTGGTGCCGCCGGCGGGCGCGCCGCGGTCGACGACCAGGACGTCGAACCCGGCGAGGCTCAGCTCCCGGGCGCACGCCGCCCCGACGACGCCGGCCCCGATCACCACCACCCGCGTTCGGTTCATCGACCCTCCGGTGTTCGGTAAAGCGAACGATCGGAGGTTAGGTCGCCGGGGCCGGGGGTGTCAACGGCGGCAACGGTGTCAGCGGGTGCGGCCGGCCGTCGAGCTTCTCGCCGTCGCGGTACTGCAGCAGCAGCACCGAGTGCACGGGGGCCGTCAGCGCCGTGTAGCTGTGCGGCTCGCGGGCGTCGAAGGCGACGTAGTCGCCTGGCCCGAGGTCGACGGTCCGCCCCGCCACCTCGACCCGCAGCTCGCCGGTCTGCACGACGGTGTGCTCGACCCCGACGTGCCCCTGCGACCGCTGCGGCGCGTCGCCGCGGACGACCTGGTCGTAGACCTCGAAAACGCTGGTCCCGTCCTCGATCCGGCGCAGCGGCCGGAGATCGACGCCCTCGCCGCGGAGCACCTCGACGTCGGCGCCGCGCACCACGGTCAAGCCACCGCGCGGCCGGTGGTCGAGCAGGTCGGAGATGGCGACCTCGAGAGCGCGCGACAGGCTGAAGACGGTCTCGATCGTCGGGTTGCCGGTGCCCGCCTCCAGCTGCGAAAGGGTCGCCTTGCCGATGCCCGACCGCCGCGACAGCTCGGACAGCGACAGGCCCCGGGCGGCCCGGGCGGCGCGGAGGTTGACGGCGAGCATGTCCCGGATCGACGGCTCGGTCGCAGCGTTCGGTAAAGCGTCCATCGAGTCCGGTCTCCGTTCGGTTCGCCGATCGCGGCCTATGATGCCACGCCGGACCGCCGTGCCAGAATGACCGCGCACGATCACCACCTTGGGGGAACGTTTCCGTGGACATCTCGTCGTCGTTCGTCTACACGCCCGAACTGGCCCGGCAGTCGTTCCGCGCCTGCCACCCGCGCAGCCCGCTGGCCCGGTGGCTGCCGGCCGGGATCTACGTGGTGCTCGGGATCCTGGCGCTGGCCGAAGCCCTCCGGGGCGCGCGGGTGGACCCGGTCGGGCTCGCCGTCGGCGTCGTGGTCCTCCTGCTCGGCCTCGGCTGGCCGGTCTTCTACGCGCGGCGCGTCGCCCGGGCGCTGCGGCCCCTCACCGAACCCGGGACCATCCGGCTCGAGCTGACGGACGCGGGCTACGCGGCTGAAGCCCCGGGGCGGACGACCAGCCGGCTGTGGCCGACCTTCAAGAGCGCCGCGCTGGTGCGGGGGTTCTGGGTGCTGAAGACCGAGTCCGAGGGCACCCTGGCGTTCCCGGCGAGCGTGCTCGACGCCGCGCAGAACGAAGCTTTCCAGGCGGCCATGCGGGACAAGGGCCTGCTCAAGCGCTGAGCCAGCCGCGGTAGGCGGCCAGGTCGACGTTGCTCCCGCAGACGATGGTCGCCACGTGCCGCCCGGCGAAGCGGTCGCGGTCTTCGAGGATCGCCGCCAGGCCGAGCGCCGCGGACGGCTCGACGACCAGCCCCGCCTGCTCCAGGAACAGCCGCATCCCGGCGATGATCGACGTCTCCCGCACGAGGACCGCGTCGTCGACGACCTGCAGCAGGTCGTCGAGCACTTCCGGGATGGGGAACCGGCCCGCGACGCCGTCGGCGATCGTGTCGGCCGAGTCCGTGGTGACGACCCGGCGTTCACGCCACGACCGCGCCATCGCCGGCGCGCGCTCGGGCTGGATGGCGATCACCTCGGTACCGGGCGCGAGGGACTTCAGGACGTGCCCGACCCCGGTCGCGAGCGCGCCGCCGCCGAGGGCGATGAGGACCGCGTCGAAGGGGCCGGACTCGGCCAGTTCGAGGCCGATGGTCGCCGCGCCTTCGCAGGTTTCGACGTCCAGGCTGTCCTCGACGAGCCGGACACCCCGCTGCTTCGCGAGCTCCGCCGCGTGGGAGCGGGCCAGCTCGAAGTCGCCGTCGACCAGCTCCAAGCGGGCGCCGAAGGCCTGGATGCGGTCGAGCTTCGCGGCGGGCGCGGACCGCGACGCCACGACGGTGACGTCGATTCCGCGCGGCCGTCCGGACAGCGCGAGGGCTTGCCCGAGGTTGCCGGCGCTGGCGCACACGGCGGCGCGCTCACCGCGCTCGGCGAGACCGTGGACGACGAGTTCGGTGCCGCGGCCCTTGAAGCTGCGGACCGGGTTGGCGGTTTCGAGCTTGACACCGATCCGGCAGCCGAGCGCGCGTTCGAGGGGTTCGCAGCGGTAGAGCGGGCTGTCGAGGTAGACCGGGTCGATGACCCGGCGGGCGGCCCGGATCCGGTCGAGGTCAAGACGCACGGTCCGCGAGCATAGCCGCCGGTTCCCGGGTCCGGAGCGCCCAGCGGGTCAGCCGCGGGATCGGCGCGACGGCGACCAGGAACACGGCGGCGACCAGCACCCACCCCAGCGCGCCGAGGCCGCCGACCGCGAGGGTGAACACCCCGGGCCCGACCATCTGGACCGTCGCCGTGGCCGCTTCGCTCGCCCCTTGGTAGGCCCCCTTCGCCTCCTCGCGCATGAGCCGCACCGACAGTCCCCAGTTCGCGGCCACGTAACTCAGTTCGCCCACGACGTGCAGCACCGCGGCCAGGACGACCACCGTCACCGCGCCCGCTCCCCCACCACCGGCGGTGGTCGCCAGCAGCAGGCAGCTCGCGGCCAGCACCACCCCGGACACGACCGCCGTCCGGGCCGCCTGGCGCGCCGTGCGGCCGAAGCGGGCGAAGGGCACCTGGAACACCGCGATGCCCACCGAGCTGAGCACGACCACGACGCCGCCGAGCCCCAGCGGCAGCCGCGTCGAGCCGGACAGCCACAGCGGCAACCCGGCAGACAACATCGCCCAGCACAGGGAAAGCACCGCCGTCACGCCGGCGACGCACAGGTACGGCCGGTCGCGCAGGACCGCGCGGGCGCCCTCCCGCCGTTGTGTGGCCGCGGCCGGCGCGGGCACCAGCAGCGTCGAGCCGGCCAGGACGAGGAAGCTCAGCACGTTGCCGACGATGGCCAGCGTGTACGCCCAGGGTGCGTCGGCGGTCAGGACGAGCGCCCCGAGGCCCGCGCCGGCGGCGTACCCGACGTGCTGGGCGACGCGCTGCTGCGCCAGCACGCGCAGCCGGCGCGTGGGGTCGGCGACCAGGCCGGTGACCAGCGCCGTCCGGATCGCCGTCCCGCCGGTGGCCAGCGCGGTGAAGGGCACGGTCACGGCCAGGAACGAGACCGTGCCGTCCACCGCCAGGTAGCCCGCCATCGCGGCGGCCCGCACGAGCGTCACCGCCACCAGCACCGCCCGGGGGCCGGCGCGGTCGGCGAACGAGCCCAGCGGCACCGCGGCGGCCATGCCCACGGCGCTCGCCACGGCCATGCCCGCGCCGACCGTCACCACCGGCAGCCCGAGGATCCGGGTGAAGTAGAGCGCCCAGATGGTGAACCACAGGCCGTCGCCGAGCGCGGAGACGCCGCGGCCCCACAGGAGACTTCTCATGCAACCACCCTTCACGAGAGCCTGAACGGTAGCATCATTCAGGCTCTCGTGAAGGGTGTTAGGATCGCGGGGTGAGCGGAATGGTCGAACCGGACAGCGCGGTCCAAGCCGCGATCGTCGGGCTGACGCGGGAGCTGTCGGACCCCGTGCGGCTGACGGCGGTGCAGCTGCTGGCGGCCGAGGGCCCGCACACGATGGTGCAGCTGGCCGACGCGCTCGGCGTCACCGCGCCGCGGCTGGGCAACCACCTGGCGCGGCTGCGGGCGGCCGGGCTGGTGACGGTCGAGCACTCGGGGCGTCACGCGCTCTACCGCGTCGGCCGCGACGACCTCTTGCCGGTGCTGACGGCGCTCGCCCGCTACGGCGGCAACGACTCCCTCGCGCCGCCGCGCCCGGTGGAGTCCACTGTGGACATCGCGCACACGTGCTACGACCACGCGGCGGGACGGCTCGGCGTGGCGGTGTTCGCCATGCTGGTCGACCGCGGCGCGCTGCGGCCCCCGGACGGCTCGGCGGCCGACCTCACCCTGGGCGCCGACGTCTCGGCGTTCCACGACCTCGGCGTCGACCCGGCCGCGGTGGACCCGGGCCGCCGCCGCTGGGCGACGGCGTGCCTCGACCGGACCAACCGCGTCCCGCACCTCGGCGGCATCCTCGGCGGGCGGGTGCTGGCGGCGCTGCTCGACGCGAAGTTCGTCCGGCGCGGGGACGCCGGCCGCGAGCTCATCATCACCTCGCTCGGCCGCCGGGAGCTCGGCGCCCTGCTGCCCGGCTTCTGAGCCGGCCGTATCCGGCGGGCCCCGTTCCGCCTCCTACAGTCCTCGGGACTGTAACCGCGGGCGAGATCGAAGCGACTCCCAAGCATCCCGAGTGGAGCGAAGGTGGATCGGATGAGCGAGGAACGACGACACCTGGTCGTCTGCTGCGACGGCACCTGGAACACGCCGGACCAGCAGCAACAGGGCCGCCCGGCCCCGACGAACGTCGCCCGGCTCCACCACACCGTGGCCGAGCGCGGCAACCAGCTGCGGTACTACCACCCCGGCGTCGGGACGGGGCCCGGGTTGCTCGACCACCTCGAAGGCGGACTGGTCGGCAAAGGACTGTCCGAGAACATCAAGAGCGCCTACGGCTGGCTCGCCCGCACCTACGAGCCCGGCGACGCCATTCACCTGTTCGGGTTCAGCCGCGGCGCGTTCACCGTCCGCAGCCTCTCCGGCATGCTCAAGCGCTGCGGCCTGCCCGCGGCGCTCAAAACGGCCGGCTCCACCGAGTTCTGGGCCGAGGTCGACCGGCTCTTCACCGACGTCTACCGGGCGGAGTCCGGCGAAGCGGCCAAGGCGGTCCCGATCGAGTTCCTCGGGGTCTGGGACACCGTCGGCTCGCTCGGCATCCCGGACTGGCTCGGCCCGCTGAAGCTCGTCGAGGACCACGTCGGGCACCTCCCCCGGTTCCACGACACGAAGCTCGGCGACCACGTCGTCCACGCCCGCCAGGCGCTCGCCATCGACGAGATGCGCGGCCCGTTCATGCCGACGCTGTGGTCCAATGTGGACAAAGAACGCGATGTCGAGCAGGTCTGGTTCCCCGGCGACCACTGCGACGTCGGCGGCGGCCACGACCGCACCGGCCTCTCCGACGCCGCGCTGCGGTGGATGATCGACGAGTGCCGCGCCGCCGTCCCGGACCTGGTCTTCGACGACGCGATGTACCACCAGATCGCGCCGGACGCCCAGGACGTGCTGCACAACTCGCTCCACAGCGTCTACACGGTCCTGTGCCCGGCGCCGCGGGCCTTCCCGTTCATCACCAAGGACTCCCCCGCCATCGCCGCGTCCACTGTGGACCGGCAGGCGACGCCGCCGATCACGACCGGCCCGTACCGCCCCGGCCGGCGGCTCGAGGTGGGCAAGTCCGCGACCGTCGACGTCTACGCGGGAAAGCCGTGGAACTGGACCGGTCTCTACCTCGAGCCCGGCGAGTACGCGTTCACCGCCGAGGGCACCTGGCTGAACGGGAAGGTCGCGCACCACCCCGACGGCACCGAAGCCGACGCGCGGCTGGACTTCCAGGACGTCCTGCACACGCTGGCCACGACGTCCGCCTGGCTCCAGACCCAGCTGGCGCGCCTCAACGAGGCGGACGCCCGCTCGTTCGGCGGCCGCCGCTGCGAAGACGCGAAGTGGATGGCCCTGATCGGCGCGGTGGCGGCCCCGAAACTCGACGCCCACGACGTCCAGCAGCCCTACGACGCCGTTCCGATCGGCGGCCGGGTCGACCGGTGGACGAACAGGACGGCGGGCTACTTCTACGCCTACGCCAACGACAGCTGGCTGGGCTACTCCAGCAACCGGGGTTCGCTGAGGCTGACCGTCTCGCGGCTCTGACCCAGGGGAACGTCCCGGCGGTCGCGGACGAAGAAGGTCGCCACCAACCCGATCAGCGTCATGCCCGCGAGGTACGCGCAGACCGAGTAGACCGTGCCCGTGCTCGACTGCAGTGCCTCGGCGATCGTCGGCGCGAACGCGCCGCCCAGCACCGCGCCGATCGCGTACGACAACGCCGCGCCGCTGTAGCGGACCCGCGTCGGGTACATCTCGGCGTACAGCGCCGCCTGCGGGCCGTACGTGAAGCCCAAGCCGACCGAGAACAGCACCAGCGCGAGCACCAGCAAGCCCGCGTTCGCCGTGTCCAGCAGGGCGAAGAACGGGACCATCCACACCAGCTGGACGGCGAACCCGATGCGGTACACGGTGATCCGGCCGACGCGGTCGGCGAGCCAGCCGCCGACGAGGGTGCTCACCAGCCACGCCACCGCCGAGATCATCACGGCCACCAGGACGACCGACCGGTCCAGGTGCAGGGTCTTCGTCGCGTACGACTGCACGTACCCGCCGGTCGTCATGTAGCCGACCGCGTTGTTGGCCGCGAACAGCAGCGCCCCCAGCACGACCAGCAGGCCGTGGTGGCGCAGCAGCGGCACCAGCGGCAGGCTCGACCGGCTGCGCGTCCGGCGGACCTCTTCGAACACCGGGCTTTCCGCGACGCGGCTGCGGATCACGAACCCGAGGACGATGAGCACGAAGCTCAGCAGGAACGGGATGCGCCAGCCCCACACGAGGAACTGCGCCGGCGTCGTCACCGCGGCGGCCAGCGCGAGCGCGCCGTTGGCCAGCAGGAGCCCGATGGGGACACCGATCTGCGGGAAGGCGCCGTACAGCCCGCGCCGGCCGGCCGGGGCGTGCTCGACGGCCAGCAGGGCCGCACCGCCCCATTCGCCCCCGGCCGACAGTCCCTGCACGATCCGCAGCAGCACCAGCAGGATCGGGGCCGCGACCCCGATCGACGCGGTGGTGGGCACCAGGCCGATCAGCACCGTCGAGACGCCCATGAGCAGCAGCGTCGCGATGAGCACCGCCCGGCGGCCGAACCGGTCGCCGAGGTGCCCGGCGACGACGGCGCCGATCGGCCGGAAGAAGAAGCTGATCCCGACGGTGGCGAACGAGAGGATCAGGGCGTCCTTCCCCAGCGCGGAGAAGTACTGCGTGGCGAAGACCAGCCCGGCCGAAATGGCGTAGACGAAGAAGTCGTACCACTCGATGGTCGTGCCGGCCATCGCGGCGAGGACGACCCGGCGGTGCTCACGATCGATCCCTCTCGCCATGACGGCTCCTTCGGTGTCCGCGATTGGTGGCGCGGATCGTATATGGTTTCCGATATGATCGGCAACCCCGTCAGGTCCAGGACGCGGCCGCGACGAACTCCTCGAACGACCGGGGCGGCCGGCCCAGCGCCCGCTCGACGCCGTCCCCGAGCTCGATGCCCCGGCCGTCGCGCAGGCCCGAGAGCAAGCCGGTGAGCAGCCGCGCCACGGTTTCCGGTACGCCGTAAGCGATTTGCCGCCCGATGAACGCCTCGGGCTCGACGTCGACGTACTCGATCTCGCGGCCGGCCGCCCGGGCGATCAGGTCCACCGCCTCCCCGAAGCCCACCACCCGCGGGCCGGTCAGCTCGTAGACCTCGCCGTGGTGCCGGTCGCCGGTCAGCGCCGAGGCGGCGACGTCGGCGATGTCTTCGGCGTCGATGAAGGGCGCTCCCCCGGCGCCGGCCGGCAGGGTCAGCACGCCCTCGCGGATTCCCGGCGCCCACGGGCCTTCGCTGAAGTTCTGCGCGAACCAGTTCGGGTGCAGGATGGTCCAGCCGACGCCCGACCCGCGGACGGCCTGCTCCGCGGAGTGCAGCGGATGCCCCTCCTCCCCCGCCCGCGGCGCGGACAGCAGGACCAGCCGGGACACGCCCGCCGCGACCGCGTCGGCAATGAACCGCGGGAGCCGCGGGCCGGCCCGCAGATCGGGTTCCACGAGGTAGACGGCCGTGACGCCGGCCAGCGCCCAGCTCGCCGGGTCGCTGAGGTCGAACCCGTTCGCGCGGGAGGCGATCCGGGCGTGGGCGACCCGCTGGGCGACGCGGCGGCCGGTCTTGCCGGTGCCGCCGAGGATCAAAGTGGTCATGCCTTCAGGCAATCGCGAACGAGCGAGACGATCCATGGGAAAACGTCGAGACTTCCTTTGTGATCGTCTACCGTCGGGCCATGGACGTCCTGAGCGATCTGCTCCACCGGGCCCGCGCCGCGGACGCGCTCGTCCGGCAGCTGATCCAGCGGCCGCCGTGGTCGATGGCCTTCGCCGACGCCCCGCCGCTCACCCTGGTCGCCACGCTGGGCGGGCACGCGTTCGTCAGCCTCCGCGACGCCGCCCCCGTCCGCCTCGCCGCCGGCGACATCGCCCTGATCTCGGCGACCGGCCACACGATCGCGGACGACCCGGCCACCGCACCCCAGGTCGTGATCCGGGGCGCGAAGAAGTACCCGGTCACCGCCGACGCGCAACCGCGGGCGCCGCGCACCTACGGCGACGGCGCACCCGGCGCGACGACGATGCTGCGCGGTGCGTACGAACTCCACGGCGTCGCCGCCGAACGGCTCCTCGGGACGCTCCCGCCGCTGGCGGTCGTGCCCGCCGGGCCCCGGACGCGAGCCGCTCTCGATCTGCTGGCCGGCGAGATCGCCCGGGACGAACCGGGGCAGGACGCGGTGCTCCGCCGACTGCTGGACCTGGTCCTCGTGCTGGCGCTGCGCGCGTGGTGCGCGACGACGGACACGCCCCCGGCCTGGTACCGGGCGCTGGACGACGAGGGCGTCGGGGAAGCCCTGCGGCTGTTGCACGCCGAGCCCGCGCACCGGTGGACGGTCGCCTCGCTGGCCGCGCGGGCCGGGTTGTCGCGGGCCGCGTTCGCCGCGCGGTTCGCCCACCTCGTCGGCGAGCCGCCGCTGACCTACCTCACCGGCTGGCGGATGACGCTCGCCGCGGATCTGTTGCGCGACACCGAAGACACCGTCGCCGCGGTCGCGAAAGCGGTCGGCGACGAAGACCCGTTCGCGTTCAGCGTGGCCTTCAAGCGCCACCGCGGCGCCAGCCCGTCGGACTGGCGCCGCGGCCGGGTGGACGTCAGTCCGTGAGCGTGGCCGGGTCGCTGGTGCTCGGCCGGCCGTTCTCGACGTGGCCCGCCAAGCGGCGCACGAACTCCGGGTCGCGGTCCGACGTCACCGACACGTCGTACCAGTTGCCGCTGCGGCGGGTGTCTACGTGCTCGACGACCCGCGCTCCCGGGCGGAGCCGGCGCGTCGTCGAACAGTGGCCGTAGGCGTCCGCCACCGTCAGCTGCACCGTCGTCGTCCCGCTGTTGGTCAGGACCAGCGCGAGGTCGCCGCCCTCCTGGCGGAGGCTCACCTCGGGACCGGCGGCGCCGCCGCGGAACTGCCGCACGAACCCGTTGGGCCCGTAGGCCGTGTAGTCGTACGCGCCGGTGGCGGGCAACGCGGCGGTCAGGGACTTGCCCGCGCCGGCCGTGTACGTGCGCGGCTCACCCGACGGCGTCACCACGTAGAACGCCGCTCCCGCGCGGCCGTGGTTCGCGAACGTCACCGTCAGCTTGCCGTCCGCCAGGCGGGCGTCGGCCGACAGGTCGTACGGGAGCGCCCGGGCCTTGCGCACCCCGCGTTCCTGCTTGGGCAGCACGGCGTGCGCCGGGACGGCGGGCACGTAGTCCGGGTGCCGCACGCGGTCCGGCGGCTCGTAGCCCGCCGTGTCCGGCAGCGCCGGCACCCGCTCGTCGGTGCGCGCGAAGTCGAACGCCGAGGTCAGGTCGCCGCAGACCGAGCGGCGCCACGGCGTGATGTTCGGCTCCCGCACACCGAAGCGGCGTTCGATGAACCGGATGATCGAGGTGTGGTCGAACGTCTCGGAGCAGACGTACCCGCCCTTGCTCCACGGCGACACCACGATCATCGGGACGCGCTGGCCGAGCCCGTACGGCCCGGCCGGGTTCGCCGCCGACCCCGCGAAGATCTCACCCGCGGTGTCCACAGTGGACTGCCCGGCCGAGGCGTACGGCGGGACGACGTGGTCGAAGAAGCCGTCGTTCTCGTCGTAGGTGATGAACAGCGCGGTCTTGCTCCACACCTCCGGGTTCGCGGTCAGCGCGTCGAGCACCTGCGCGATGTACCAGGCGCCGTAGTTGACCGGCCAGTTCGGGTGCTCGCAGAACGCTTCCGGCGCGGTGATCCACGAGACCTGCGGCAGCTTCCCGGCCTTGACGTCGGCGCGCAACCGGTCGAAGTAGCCTTCGCCGGCCTTCGCGTTCGTGCCGGTGCGGGCCTTCTCGTACAGGGCGTCGCCGGGCTGGGCGTTGCGGTAGGAGTTGAAGTACAGCAACGAGTTGTCGCCGTAGTTGCCGCGGTAGGCGTCGTCGATCCAGCCCCAGCCGCCGGCGGCGTCGAGGCCGTCGCCGATGTCCTGGTAGATCTTCCACGACACCCCGGCCTGCTCGAGCCGCTCGGGGTAGGTCGTCCAGGAGTAGCCCTTTTCGTCGTTGCCGAGGACCGGGCCGCCGCCCTTGCCGTCGTTGCCCGTGTACCCGGTCCACATGTAGTAGCGGTTCGGGTCGGTCGAGCCCATGAACGAGCAGTGGTAGGCGTCGCAGATGGTGAACGCGTCGGCCAGCGCGTAGTGGAACGGGATGTCCTCGCGCGTCAGGTACGCCATCGTGGTCGAGCCCTTGGCGGGCACCCACTTGTCGTACTTGCCGCCGTTCCAGGCCGCGTGCGTGTCGTTCCAGCCGTGCGGCAGGTCCTGGATGAACTGCAGGCCCAGGTTGTCCGCTTCGGGGCGGAAGGGCAGGATGTCGCGCTTGCCGTCGGACTGCGCCCAGACCGACTTGCCCGACGCCAGGGTCGCCGGCCGCGGGTCGCCGAAGCCGCGTACGCCGCGCAGCGTGCCGAAGTAGTGGTCGAACGACCGGTTCTCCTGCATGAGGACGACGATGTGCTCGACGTCCCGCAGCGTGCCGGTGCGCCGGCCGGCGGGGATCTCGGCCGCGCGGGCGATGCTCGTCGAGAGCGCGGAAAGGGCGGCGGTGCCGCCGGCCAGCTGCAGGAAACGCCGTCGGTTGACGTCCGTCATGAGGACTCCGGGGGTGTCGTGGTGGAGAGCCGGGCCATTGTGCGTGGGCCTACGAGAACCTGTGCCGGGCCCGAGGCTAACTCCGGGCGAAACTCCGGTAAACGCCTTCGGGCGGACGAGCTCTTGACACAAATACGGAAGCACGTACTAATGTAGTACTTCACAATGAACGACCTCTCGAACGACCCCGACGACTCCCTCTACTCCCCCGATGTCCGAAGCGCACTCGCCGGTTTCACCCACGGCGAGGACACCGGCGCCCTCGAAGCGGCGGCCGCCGTCCGCGCGGCCGCCCGCAGCCTGGACGCCCTGCGCTCGCACGGCACCGACAGCCGCGGCCTCAGCCCCGGCGCCCTCGACATCCTGATCCGGCTCAGCTCGGCCGAAGCGAACATCAAGGACCTCGCCGCGTCGGCCGGGGTCAGCTCGCGCAACGTCACCGGCCTGGTCGACACGCTGGAACGCGCCGGGCACGCGGTGCGCGTCCCCGATCCCCGCGACCGCCGGTCGGTCCTGGTCCGCATCACCGACGAGGGCCGGAGCTGGCTCGAGGACTTCCGGCGGCCGTCCCAGCTGGCGATGGCGGCGCTCTTCCGCGGGTTCACCGACGCCGAGACGACCCGGCTGCGCCACCTCTGCCTGCGGCTGGTGGAGAACCAGCACGCCCTGTCCGAGCACCTCGGGAACCGATGACGACCGGGCCGCGCGGCCGAAGGTGCCCTTCCTCGCATCCGACGCGCTGAAGGGCACCTTCCTCGCATCTCATGTGAGGAAGGTGCCCTTCAGCCACCCGGAAGGTGGCAGCGGTGCCCGCCCGACTGCCCGGATCATAGAGGTCACGGGCTGAGCTCGAACACGGGCGGGCACCGCCGGGAGCCGTATACCCGGGCCCACAGGGCACAAACGTCAGCCGGAGCGCAAGGCGTAACGGCGTTCGGCGTAAGCGAGATCGTCGCGCCACAACCGCGCCGCGGTGTGGCGCATCAGCGGGCGGATCGCCGGCGCCAGCTTCGCCGCCACCGCGAACCCCGGCCGCTCCGACGCGGCGATCGTCGCCTCGATGACCGCCGTGCGGGGGCGGCCGTCCGGGCCCGGGCCGAGCGGGGTCGCGTGCGTCTCCACCAAACTGCCCACCCCTTCGCCTTCGACGATCCGCATCACCACCGTGCGCGGCTCGGGGCAGGTGAACTCCGCCAGCACCGGCACGCCCCAGCGGCCCGCGAGGCGGAACGTCACCTCGACGAGGAACCGGTCTTCGGAGTCGGGCACGTCGATCCCCTGCGGCGCTTCGAGCACCCGCAGGCGGCTGAACGAATACGGGTGGAACCACGCGCCGTGCCACGGGTCGAGGCGGTTCGCCACCACGTCCTCGGGCTCACAGGTCCCGGTCAACGTCGCCACGGCGTCGATGCGGGCCGCGTCGGCCGGGCGGGCCGGCACCACCGGGGCGTCCGTCGGCTGCTCGCCGCCCAGGCTGTCCAGGCGCGCCCAGACGAGCACGCCGTCGTCGTGCGCCGGCACCGGGGACCACGTTCCGCAGCGGGAGCCGTCGATCCGCAGGCCGTGCCACCGGCAGACCAAGCCGCCGGCGTCCACCCGCGCGTCGGCCAAGGGGGCGCCCAGGTGCGGGCACGCGCCGGGGCCGATCCGGACGTCTCCCTCCGGCCCGCGCCACGCGACCAGCTCGCGGCCGCCGACGGTCACCCCGAACGGGCGGTCCGCGCGCACCTCCCGGCCGGCCGCGACGACGAACCAGTTCCCCGACGGGCGGGCCGAGGCGCGCTTGCCCGCCGCTTCGATCAGGGCGGGCGGGCAGTCGCGGTAGGTCGGCTCCTGCTTCGCCCAGCGGGGTTCGGCGAAGGGCTGGACGGGCCATCGCCGCGGCCACCGCGCGGCGATCCGGCGGCTGACGTTCATCGGTCCATCGTGGCCGATCCGCATCGGGCTCGCAACGTCACCGAATTCGGCTGCCCAGCGAGCGCATTCCCGTTTATCACGGTAGAACCGGGGTAACAGTCTCACCATCCGACGTGCCCCTTGATGCTCGCTGAGCGTGCATCGATTTTGCATCGCAAGACGGCGAGAGAGGAGCCCGGATGACCGCGACTTCCACGGCCGCCGGATCGGTGGCGTGGCTCGACGCGCTGCGCCGGCGCTGCGGCACCGACGTCCACGCCTTCGTTACCGAGCGCGTGCGCGAGCACTTCACCGGACGCGCGGCGGACACCCCCGCCGTCGGCGCGCTGCCGGAGTTCGTCACCGGCGGCAAGTTCCTCCGGCCGATGTTCGCCTACACCGGCTGGCGCTGCGGCGGACCCGAAACCGCGGCGGCCTTGCGCGCCGCCGCGAGCCTGGAGCTCCTGCACTGCTTCGCCCTCGTCCAGGACGACGTCATGGACGGCTCGGCGCGGCGGCGCGGCCGTCCGTCGATGCACGTCCGCTTCGCCCGCTGGCACGAAGAGCAGGGCCTGAGCGGTTCGGCGGCCCGGTTCGGCGAGTCGGCCGCGGTGCTCATGGGCGACCTGTTCCTCGTCTGGTCCGAGCAGCTGCTGCACGAAAGCGGGCTCGACGCCCAGGCCCTCGCCCGCGGCCGGCCCGGCTACGACCGGTTGCGGTCGGAGCTGGCCGTCGGTCAGCTCGGCGACCTGGTCAACGACGCGCGCACGCTGCCGTCCTGGGCCGACGTCCTGGACGTCATCCGCCGCAAGTCCGGCAACTACACCGTCCGCCGGCCCCTGGAGTTCGGCGCGGCGCTGGCCGGCTGCCCCGAGGACGTCGTCGCCGCACTCGGCACCTACGGCGGTCTGCTGGGCGAAGCCTTCCAGTTCCGCGACGACCTGCTGGGGGTGTTCGGCGACCCGGCGGTCACCGGCAAGCCCGCGGGCGACGACCTGCGCGAGCGCAAGGCGTCCAGTGTCGTCGTGCTCGCCCGGGACCTGGCCGACCGCGGTCAGCGCGCCGACCTGACCGGCCTGCTCGCCCTCGACGAGGTCGACGACGAAGCCGTCGCCCGCTGGCGGGAGCTGATCACCGCGACCGGCGCCCGCGACCAGCTGGAGAAGCTCGTCGACGAACGCGTCCGCCGCGCGCTCGAAGCGATCGACCTGGTTTCCCTGCCCCGGCAGGCGGCCGACGCGCTCACGGTCCTGGCCACCCGCTGCACCGAGCGCGTCCGATGAGGACGGTCACCGGGCGCACGGACCACGTCGTGGTCGTCGGGGCCGGTCTCGCCGGGCTGTCCGCGGCGCTGCACCTGGCGGGCCGGGGCCGGCGGGTCACCGTCGTCGAACGCGATCCCGGCCCGGGCGGGCGCACCGGCCGCGTCGAGACCGGCGGCTACCACCTCGACACCGGGCCGACGGTGCTGACCATGCCTTCGATCCTCGCCGATACGTTCGCCGCCGCGGGCGCGGACCTGGCTTCGGAGCTCCGGCTGACGCGGCTCGACCCGGCCTACACCGCGCGCTTCGCCGACGGGTCCGTCCTGCCGGTCCACTCCGACGCCGACCGGATGACCGACGCCGTCCGCGAGTTCGCCGGCCCGGACGAAGCGGCCGGGTACCGCCGGCTGCGCACCTGGCTGACCCGGCTGTACGCGGCGGAGTTCGACCGGTTCGTGGCGAGCAACATCGATTCGCCGCTCGGGCTCGTGTCGGCCGACCTCGCCCGGCTCGTCGCGCTCGGCGGTTTCCGGCGGCTGGACCGGAAGATCGGCGCGTTCCTGCGCGACGAACGCCTCAAGCGCGTCTTCACCTTCCAAGCGCTGTACGCGGGCGAGTCGCCGATGCGGGCGCTCGCGCTGTACGCGGTCATCTCCTACATGGACACCGTCGGCGGCGTGTACTTCCCCGAGGGCGGGATGGCCGCCGTGCCCCGGGCGATGGCCCGCGTCGCGGAACGGGCCGGCGCGGAGTTCCGGTTCGGCGAACCGGTCACGGCGCTCGAACGCCAGGGCGCGCGCGTCACGGCCGTCCGCACGTCCGAAGGCCGGATCCCGTGCGACGCCGTCGTCCTGACGACGGAACCGCACGAGTCCTACCGGCTGCTGGGCCGCACGCCCCGCCGGCCGGTGCCGCTGCGCCCGGCGCCGTCCGCGCTGGTCCTGCACACCGGCGGTCCCGGGGACTGGCCGGTCGGGCACCACACGATCTCCTTCGGCCGCGGCTGGGCGTCGACCTTCCGCGAGCTCATCACCGACGGCAGCCCGATGAGCGACCCGTCCCTGCTGATCACCCGGCCGACGGCGACCGACCCCGGGCTGGCGCCCGCCGGGCGGCAGCTGTTCTCGATCCTCGCGCCGGTGCCGAACCTCCAGCGGGGCCCGCGCGACTGGGACGGCGAAGCGGAGCCGTACGCCAAGGAGATCCTCGACCACGTCCGCGCCGGCCTGCTGCCCGGCTTCGAACCGGAGGCGTGGCACGTCCTCGGCCCGGCCGACTGGGCGCGGCGCGGGATGGTCGCGGGCACGCCGTTCAGCTACGCGCACTCGTTCGTCCAAACGGGACCGTTCCGGCCGCGCAACCTGCCACCGGGCGTGGAAAACGTCGTGCTCGCGGGCGGCGGGACCGTGCCGGGGGTCGGCGTCCCGACCGTGCTGCTCTCCGGGCGGCTCGCCGCCGACCGGATCACCGGGGAAGGAGGCGGATGACCCGCCGCGAACTCGACGCCGCCGGCATCACCGGGCCCGGGCTGCGCGAGGCCTACCGGCACTGCCGGGAGCTCAACGCGCGGCACGGCCGCACGTACTTCCTCGCCACCCGCATGCTCGCGCCCGCGCAGCGCCCCGCCGTCCACGCGCTCTACGGGTTCGCCCGGCGCCTCGACGACCTCGTCGACGAGCCCGAGCCCGGCGCCACCCCGGACTCGATCGCGGCGACCCTGCTCGAGGCCGAAGAGGGGTTCCTGAAAGAGCTGGCCGCCGGGACCAGCGACGATCCTCTGCGCACCGCCGTCATCGACACCGCGACCCGGTACGCCATCCCGGAGCCGTACTTCCGCGCGTTCTTCGCCTCGATGCGGATGGACCTGACCGTGACCGGCTACCCGAACCGCGCGGCGCTCGACGAGTACGTGCACGGCTCAGCCGAGGTCATCGGGCTGCAGGTGCTGCCGATCCTCGGCACCGTCGTCCCCCGCGACGAGGCCGCGCCGCGGGCCGCCGCGCTGGGCAAGGCGTTCCAGCTGACCAACTTCCTGCGTGACGTCGCCGAGGACCTCGAACGCGGGCGCGTCTACCTGCCCGCCGACGAGCTGGCCGCGGCCGGCGTCGACCGCGACCGGCTGCGCTGGTGCGTCGCGACGCACCGGCTCGACGCGGCGGTCCGGCGGGCGCTGATCGAGCAGGTCGCGGCCACCCGCCGCGTCTACGCCGAAGCCCGGCCGGGGATCGCCATGCTGCACCCGGCGTCGCGGCCGTGCGTGCGGACCGCGTACGTCCTTTACGGAGGGATCCTCGACCGCATCGAAGCCTTAGACTACAACGTGTTCGCCGGCCGCGCTCGCGTGCCCAGGCACCGCCGCCTGGCCGCGGCCTGCGACGCGCTCGTCCGGGCGCAGTGGGCGCGGCGCCGGCACCCGGCGGTGACGTGAGGTGGGCCGGTGGGAGTACCTGCTCGTCCTCGGCGCGTGCGTGCTGGTGACGTTGCCGCTGGAGCTGGCCGGCGCCCGCGCGTGGCGCCGGCCCCGGCGGCTGGCGCGCGCGGTGCTGCCGGTCGCGGCGGTGTTCCTGGTGTGGGACGTGCTGGCGATCGCGGCCGGCGTCTGGGACTTCGACCCGGCGTTCGTCACGGGGCTGCGCGTGCCGTTCGGGGTTCCGCTCGAAGAAGTGCTGTTCTTCGTCGTGATCCCGGTGTGCGGGGTCCTGACGTACGAGGCCGTCGAGCTGACCGGGAACCTGCTGCGCCGGCTCGTCCGGCCGCTGCTCGACCGGCGGCGGGTGCGGCGCTGATGCCCTGGGGTTACACGGTTCCCGCCGTCGCCGCCGTGCTGGCGGTGGTCGCGGCCGAGGTCTTCCTCCTGCGCACCGGGCTGTTCCGGCGGACCACGTACTGGGTCACCATGGTGATCGTCGTCGCGTTCCAGATCCCGGTGGACGGGTGGCTGACGAAGCTGTCGGCACCGATCGTCCGCTACTCCCCCGGCGGCATCACCGGCTGGCGGTTCCCGTGGGACATCCCGGTGGAGGACTTCCTGTTCGGCTACGCCCTCGTCACCGCGGTCCTGCTCCTGTGGGAACGCGGTAAGTCGCGAAAGGACAGTGCATGAAAGGCAACGGCCTGCCCCGCGCCGAGGTGCCGGCGGCGTTCGACGCGGGCGCGGCGGCCTACGACCGGCTCGTCGGGCTGAACCCCGGCTACCACCGCGACCTGCGGCTTTCGGCGCGGCGGCTCGTCCGGCCGGGGCACCAGGGGCTGCGGATCCTCGACGCGGGCTGCGGCACGGGCGCGTCGACGGCGGCGCTGCTGGCGATCGCCCCCGACGCGCGCGTCACCGCGATCGACGCGTCGGGCGCGATGCTCGCCCGCGCCCGGGCCAAGTCCTGGCCGTCCACAGTGGAATTCCGGCACACCCCGGTCGAGGAGCCGCCCGCGGGCCCGTTCGACGCGGTCTTCGCCGCCTACCTGCTGCGCAACGTCGACGACCCCGACAGCACTCTGCGGGCGCTGCGCGGGCTGCTGCGACCCGGCGGTCAGCTGGCGCTGCACGAGTACTCCGTGCGCGACTCCCGCCGCGCGCGGTGGGTGTGGAACGCGGTGTGCGGCGCGATCGTCATCCCGCTCGGCCGGGTCACCACCGGCGACGCCACGCTCTACCGGCACCTCCGCCGCAGCGTCGTGGCGTTCGACGGCGTCACCGAGCTGTGCGCGCGCCTGTCCGCCGCCGGGTTCACCGACGTCCGCACCGGCACGATGCCGGGCTGGTCCCGCGGGATCGTCCACACGGTCCTGGGCACGGCACCGTGATCGCGGGTCGCGACCGCCGGGCGGAGACCCACCCCGCACCCGGCGGGCTGCCCGACGCCGGACGGCTCGGCCGCCGTCCGCGCGCGGCCGTCGTCGGAGGCGGCATCGCCGGGCTGACGGCGGCGACCGGGCTCGCCGAGCGCGGGGTCGAGGTGACGGTGTTCGAGCGCGAGTCCTTTTTGGGCGGCCGCGCGGGCGGCTGGCCCGAGCGGCTGCCGGACGGGACCGAAGTCACGATGAGCCGGGGATTCCACGCGTTCTTCCGCCAGTACTACAACTTGCGGGCGTTGCTCATGCGCACCGATCCCGGCCTGGAGCGGCTGGTCCCGGTGCCCGACTACCCGCTCATCGACCCGCACGGGCGCACCGACACGTTCGCCGGCCTGCCGCTGACCCCGCCGTTGAACGCGCTGGCGTTCGCCTTGCGCAGCCCGACGTTCCGGGCGCGTGACCTGGTGCGGCTGGACGGACGGCGGGCCCTGCCGCTGGCGACCGTCAGCGTTCCCCGCGTCTACGAGCAGCTCGACCACCTCGACGCGGCGTCATTCCTCAGCGCGATCAACTTCCCGGCGGCGGCAAGGCATTTGGCGTTCGAGGTGTTCTCGCGCAGCTTCTTCGCCGACCCGGGCGAGCTCTCCGCGGCCGAGCTGGCGACGATGTTCCACCTGTACTTCCTGGGCTCGTCGGAAGGACTGCTGTTCGACGTGCCGGCCGAGCCGTTCCCGCAGGCGCTGTGGAACCCGCTCGGCGACTACCTTTCCGGACGCGGCGCGGACCTCCGGCTCGGGACGGCGGTGCGCGGCGTCGCGCGGGAGTCCTCCGGGTTCGTCGTCGAGGGAACGCGTTTCGACGCGGTGGTGCTCGCGTGCGACGTCGCGGGGCTGCGCCGGATCGTCGCGGCTTCGCCCGGGCTGGGCACGCCGTCGTGGCGGGCGGCGGTCGAAGGGCTGCGCACGGCACCGCCGTTCGTGGTCCGCCGGCTGTGGCTCGACCGGCCGGTGCGTGCCGACCGGCCGGCGTTCCTGGGCACGGGCGGGTTGCCGCCGCTGGACAACATCAGCGTGCTGGACCGGTACGAGGGCGAAGCCCGCCGCTGGGCCGCGCGCACGGGCGGCTCGGTGGTGGAGACGCACGCGTACGCGTCGCCGGACGGCGCGGGCCTGGACGAGCGCCTGCACGAGCTGTACCCGGAGACGGCGGCGGCGCGGGTGCTGGGCGAGATCACGGTGACGCGGCAGGACTGCCCGCTGTTCCCGGTCGGCGGATTCGCCAACCGTCCGAGCGTGGTGACACCGGAGCCGGGTCTGGTCCTGGCGGGCGACGCGATCCGCGTGGACCTGCCGGTGGCGTTGATGGAGAGAGCGGCGACCACCGGCTGGACGGCGGCGAACGAGCTGCTGACCGGGTGGGGCGTGGCGGGGCACCCGCTGCGCTCGGTCCCCAACCGCGGCCGGCTCCGCCTGCTCGACCGCCTGACGTGAGTCAGCGCGCGGTCCGCCGCCACACCGCGCGCCAGCGGAACGAGGTGCGCACGCGGATTTCGGGCCGGTTCGCGGTGGGGCCGGCGGGATCCACCCCACAGTCCGGACAGGGGGTGTCGGCGGTCACCTGCGTCCCACAAGCACGGCACGTTTTCAACGGATCGACGCCGGATTCGTAAGCGGCGATCACCCGCCGGACGACGACGACCAGCCGTTCGGTGGGGTGCTTTTCGAGGTCGGGACAGTAGGCGACGAGGCCGGCCCAAGTGCGCCAGTTGTCGGCCCGGCTCGCGTCCCTCCGGCCGGCGGCCTTTTCCCGCCGGCGACGGGCCTCGTAGTCCTCGCTCTGCGCGCGCCACACGAGCCGCGCCTCCTCGAGTTCGTCCACCGCGCGCGTCAGGGACCGCGGGTCGTCGTCGAGGTTCCGCGGGACGTCCGCGCTGACGATCAGGTGGTGCCAGGTGGCCCGGAAACCGTACGGCTGGAAGCAGAGGACGCATTCCCGCAGCGCGAGCAGCCGGTCGCGGGACGCGAGGCCGGCGTCACGAACCCGGTCGGCGGAGGCGGGGAAACTGCTCATCGCAGCACGGCCCCCACCAGATCGGACCCCAGCGCCGTCAGATCGGGCAAGTTGACGGTGTACCGGACGTACCGCCCCTCCCGCCGACCGGTGAGCAACCCCGCGCGGCGCAACACTGCCAAATGGCGGGACACCTCCGGCGCCGACAGCCCCCAAGCGTGGGCCAGCTCGCCGGTCGTGTGCGGACCTCGGGCCAACGTCCGCAGCAGCCTCAACCGGACCGGGTGGGCCAGCGCCTCCAACCGCAGCGTGACCGTCTCCAGCGATACCGGCTCCGGTGCGGCGATCGGGTACTGCAGCACCGGCCGCCACCCCGGGGCGTGGACCGCCACCAGGTGCGGGCGGCCGAACACGCTCGGCAGGAACGTGACGCCGTCGCGGGCGGCCGTCGCGTTGTCCTGCAGCTTGTCCACGACGATGCAGGTACCGTCCAAGACGACCGCGCCGGAGATCGACGCGAGCGCCGCCCCGATGCCGCGACGCTTCAGCAAGTCGTTCTTCAGCCGGATGTCCGAAGCGAGCCGGCCGGCGATGCGCGTCCAAGCGGCGTCGAAGAACGCCTCCGCGCACTCCTCGAGCGTCCGGCGGACCCGCGCCCGCACGGCCGACGGGTCCGCGAGCAGCCGTTCCGCGAACGCCTCCTGCAGCGCACCACGCGCCTGGGCGAGGTCCAGCGCCCGTTCGCGAGCCGTGGCGTCGGCGAGCGGTGACGGTGCTCCGAAGTGGACGCGGTTGCTGCCGCACGTCGTGATGAGCGCGGCGGTCACGTAGGTTTCGTCGTCGATCCGGTCCACGTCGTCCAGCTCTTCGGCGAGCGTCGGCCGGGGACGGGCGGGCACCAGGAAGTCCGCTCGCGACGAACGCCAGAGGAACTCCGCCTCCCGCAGCCGCTCGGCCAGCTCCGGCGGCAGCCCCGCCCAGACGTCCCCGGCCCAGCCGGCGAGCTGCGGGTGGTGCCCGGGTTCGGCCAGGACGTGCAGCATCGCCGTCAGCTCGGCCAGCGGGGAGGCCGCGAACCGCAGCCGCCCGGCAGGCAGGCCGCCGATGTCGATGCGCACCGTCATCCCGCCATTCTCGCCGGTCACCCGCCCGGCGACCACGTCGGTTGACGGAGCCGGTCAATCGACGCGGCGATCCCGGCGGCCGAATCCATCGTGGACGCCATGACGACCAAGATCCGGCCGCGGGCCCTCGTCCGGGCTTCCGGCGGGCCCCGCTACGCCGTCGCCCTGACCGTGGACGCGCTCGGCACCGGCCTGCTCCGGCCTTTCCTGCTGCTCTACGGGGTGCTGGTGCTCGGCCTGTCCGCGGCGGCCACCGGCATCGCCATGACGGCCGGCATCGTCGCCGGGCTGGTGTGCATGCCCGCGGTGGGCCGCTGGCTGGACCGGGGCGCGCGCAGCACGGCCGTGGCCGCGTCGATGCTGGTGCGCGTGGTGGGTGTCGCGCTGCTGCTCGCCGCGCCCGCGGGGCACGTCGGGCTGTTCGCGACGGCGGCGCTCTTCCTCGGGATCGGCAACCAGGCGTGGCCGGCCGCCCACGCGGCGCTCGTCGCCACGGTCGCCCACGGACGTGAGCGCGACGCCGCGCTCGCCGGCGGCCGTGCTCTGCGCAACGCCGGCCTCGGTGTGGGCGGGCTCCTCGCGACCGCTTGCCTGGCGGGCGGCACCACCGCGTTGCGGGCGCTGGCCGTCGGCACCGGGCTCGCCTACCTCGTCGCGGCGGCGTTGGCGTGGTCGGTCCGCCTCCGCGCGCAGCCCGTCACCACCCTGGCCGGTGGACCCGCACCGAGGCTGGGCGCGCTGCTGGCCGCCAACGTCGTCTACGTCTTCTGCCTCAACGTCCCCGAGGTCGCGCTCCCCCTGGTCCTGGTGACCCAGCTGCACGCGTCGCCGGTGTGGGCGGCGGCCGTCTTCGTGGCGAACACGGTGCTGGTGGTCGCGCTGCAGGTGCCGGTCACCGTCCTGATGTCCCGCTTCGCCCGGCGGACCGCGCTGGCTCTCGGCGGTGTCGTGCTCGCCGTGTCCTACCTCGGTTTCCTCGCGGCCACATCGTGGGGCGCGCCGGCCGTCGTCGCGGTGTCGGTGGTCTGCACCTTCGGCGAGATCGTCTACGCGGGCAGCGCGACCGCGCTCGTCACCGCCGTCGCCCCGGCCCACGTCCTGGGCCGCGCGCTCGCCCGTTTCCAGCTCTCCACGGGCTTCGGGCTCGCCGTCTCGCCGGCGGTCATCACCACGCTCGCCGCCCGCGGCCCGGCTGTCCTCTGGGGCGGTCTCGCCGCGGCGACGCTCGTCTCCGCTTCCGCTGTCGCCGCCGAGAAGGAGAGTTAGTTCGGCGGGTACTGGGGATAACCGGGCGGCGGGGCCATCGGATAGCCGGCCGGCCCCGGGTACGGCGCGAAACCGGGGCGCGGGCGGCCGCTCTTGACGACCCCGATCGCGACCAAGAGCCACGACAGCACCGCGGCGATGTCCAGCGGGACGGCCACCGCAAGGAAGATCACGTTGAGCTCGTCGACGCTCAGGTGACTGGACCGGACCCACGACGGCGCGTCCAGGGAAATGAACTGCCACGCGATGCCCGCCGCCGTGGTGACGAGCATGACGACGAACGCGCCGGTCATCAGGCCGGAGACTCCCCTGGCGCGGCCCTTGACCGAGAAGACGAAGCCGAGCACGCCGACCACGAGCATCAGCACCCGCGGAATGGCCTGGATGCTCATCAACACAAGGGGTGTCATGCGGCGATCGTAGGGGGCGGCCACGCTCCGCGCGGTGCTTTCGGTGCAGAACCCCGGAGTCCGGTCAGCCGAGGTTGCCGAGCATCAACCCGAGCGTGAACTCGAACCGGTCGTGCCCGCTCCCGGAGGTCAGCTCGGCGGCGTGACGGCGGGTGTGCGGAAACGTTTCGGCCGGCAAGGCGGCGAACCGGCTCAGCAGCTCGTCGCGGCCGACGACCCATTCGTCGTCCGGGTGTTCCCGCCGCTGCCGGACCAGCGACTGCTCCAGGGCGTAGGCGCTGACGTAGAGCGACAGCGCGTCGAGGGCCCAGGCGGCGGTCCGCGGTTCGATCCCGCCGGCGCGCAGGATCGCGAAGAGCCCTTCGCGGACCCGCAGGGCGGCGAGGTTGGTGGGGACCATGCCCAGCGCGGCGCGGGAAACCCCGGGGTAGGCCAGGTACTGGTCGCGGATCTGCGCGTACACGTCGAGGATCTGCGTCCGCCAGGTGGCCGGATCCGGTTCGGGCAGCACGACCTGCGCGCAGAGCCGGCCGACGAGCAGGTCGTCGATGTCGTCCTTGTTGACGATGTGCGCGTACAGCGAAGACGGCCCGGTGCCGAGCACCGCGGCGACCCGGCGGATGGTCAGCGCGTCGTAGCCCTCGGTGGCCACGACCTGCAGGGCCGCGTCGGTGATCCGGTCGACCGTGAGGGGTCTCCGGGGCGCGGGCGACACAGCGGGGTCTCCGGCGGGCGGGGCGTGACGGGCGGCCCGGTGTCGCCGGGGGTCGGAAGGCACGTCGGTCACTATAGCTTGTGACGAACTAAGTTCGCGTGTTAGAACTTAGTTCGTGAGAGACGAACTAAGTTCACCCGAGTTTCGAGTGGCCATCGCCGGAGCCGGCCTGGGCGGCCTGTGCCTGGCGCAGGGCCTGCGCCAGGCCGGGATCGCGGCCGACGTGTACGAGCGCGACCCGGCCATCACCGCACGGTTCCAGGGCTACCGGCTCGTGCTCAACCCGGCGGGGCTGGCGGCACTGCACGGTTGCCTGCCGCAACGCTGGCACCCTCTGCTGGACGCGGTCGTCGGCGACGCCTACGGCGAGCGGCTGGTCCTCGACCCGCTGCTGAACAAGATCGGCGAGCTCGGCCCCGGCAGACCCGGGATCGTGGTCGACCGCCAGGTCCTGCGCCACCTGCTGCTGACCGGGCTCACCGTCCACACTTCAGCCGCGCTGACCGGCTACGACGTGCGGGCCGACGGCAAGGTCGAAGCCCGGTTCGCCCACGGCGATCCGGCGGTCGCCGACCTGCTCGTCGGGGCGGACGGCGTCGGTTCCGCGGTCCGCGCGGTCCTGTCGCCGCGGACGACGCCGACCGACACCGGTGTCCGGTTCGTCCTCGGCCGCACACCGCTGACCGGGCAGTTCGCCGGACTGGAGCGGGCTTTCGGCTCGAAGATCGCCGGAGACCGCGTGAGCCTGCTGCTCGGCGCGATGCGGTTCCGCACGCCGCCGAAGGAAGCGGCCGAAGAACTGGCGCCCGAAGTGGCCCTCCCCGACATCGGCGACTACGTGCGCTGGGCGATGATCCTGCCGCCGGACGGCTCGGCCGGCACCGCGCGCGAGGCCGTGCTGTCCGAAATGGACGGCTGGCACCCGGACCTGCGCGCGCTCATCGAGCAGTCCGACGCGGACAACAGCGCGTTGCTGTCCATCCGGGTGGTCGAGCCCGGCGAACGCTGGGCGCCCGGCCCGGTCACGCTGCTCGGCGACGCCATCCACGCCACGTCCCCGACCGGCGGCAACGGGGCCAACACCGCCCTGCGCGACGCCGATCTGCTGCGCCGCTGCCTGACCGAGGGCCGCCGGGATCTCCTCGACGCGGTCGGCGACTACGAGCGGCAGATGTTCGAGTACGGCGCCGAAGCCGTGCGCCACAGCCTCGCGGCGCTTCCCGCCTTCGTTCCGGTCAACCCCGCTGGGTGAGGTTCTTGCGCTGGTTGGCGAGGAACCGGGCTTTCTTCTGCCGGTTGCCGCACGTGTTCATGTCACACCACCTGCGGGTGCGGCTTTGGCTGGTGTCGAAGAAAGCGGCCTGACAGGTCGGCGACGCGCACAGGGCCAGCTTTCCGTCCCGTTCGCCGGCGAGGATGCCGATCGCGTCGGCGGCGATCACGCCCAGGGCGTCTTCCACCTCGGATGCCGATCCGAGCTGCCACTGCCGGGTGCCGTCGGGCGTCAGAACCGCGGCGGCCCGGCCCTGGGCGCTGCGGTCGTTGATGACCCGGACGGCGTCGGCGGGGAGAGCCTCTTGGGTCGCGGCCGCGGTCGCGGCGGCGTGGATCGCCTCCCGCAGTTCCCGGGCGAGTTCGAGCTGGGCGTCGGTGCAGGACGTCACGGCGAGGCCGTTCACCACCAGCCAGTCGACGAGCCGCTGCGGTGTCGGGATGCGTTCCACGGGAGTGCCGCGGCGTTCCGACAGCGTCCCCGTGAAGCTGGTCGCCAGCACGCTGCCCAGCCGGAAGTCGGGGAACCCAGCACCCATGGAACCACCTTAGCAGGTTGCTTCTCGTCGTCGGGCCGTGTTAGAACCGTCTTAGCCGGTTCCACGACGACCAGGAGGCCTCATGCCCACCAGCGACGTGCGGGTGTTCGAAGCCCGTGCACCCGAATCCGACCTCGACGACCTGCGCGCGCGGCTGGCCGTGGCGCGGCTGCCGGAAGCCGAGACGGTCCCCCGCACCGCGTCCGGCCGCCGCCGGTGGGACCAGGGCGTCCCCCTCGCCGACCTCGCCGACGTCGTGGAGTACTGGCGCACCGGGTACGACTGGCGGGCGTTCGAAGCGCGCCTCGACCGGATCGGCCAGTTCCGCACGACCGTCGACGGCCTGGGAATCCACTTCCTGCACCGCCGTTCCCCGCGCGAGGACGCCACTCCCCTGCTCCTGACGCACGGCTGGCCCGGCAGCGTCGCCGAGTTCGTCGACGTGCTCGACGACCTGGCGGACCCGGCGGACGCGGCGGCGCCGGCGTTCCACGTCGTGGCGCCGTCGTTGCCGGGCTTCGGCTACAGCGACAAGCCGGCGAACACGGGGTGGGGCACCGAAAAGATCGCGGCCGCCTGGGTCAAGCTCATGGGAAAGCTCGGCTACGAACGGTTCCTGGCCCACGGCGGCGACTGGGGAGGCGTGATCACGACGATCCTCGGCGGCCGGTTCCCGGCGCACGTCCTCGGCATCCACACGGTGACCCCGCAGGCACCACCCGGGTTGTCCACGGACGGGCTGACGGCGGCCGAGCGCGAGTGGACGGAGGAAACCCGCGATTTCTGGCAGTACCGCGCGGCGTACGCGAAGCAGCAGGCGACCCGGCCGCAGACCATCGGCTACTCGCTCGTCGACTCCCCGGTCGGGCTCCTGGCCTGGATCCTCGACAAGTTCGCGGAGTGGACGGACACTTCGGACAGTCCATTCGAGACGATCCCCCGCGACCGCATCCTCGACGACGTAACGCTTTACTGGCTGACACGCACGGGCGCCTCGGCGGCCCGCATCTACAGCGAAAGCCACGACTCACTCGACCCGGAACTCCGGGTCGAGGTCCCGGCGGCGATCAGCGTGTACCCCCGCGACATCGAGAAGTGCCCGCGCCCGTGGGCGCAGGAGCGGTTCCGGCGGATCGTCCGGTGGTCGACACCGGAGACCGGAGGGCACTTCCCGTCGTTGGAGGTTCCCGGGGACTTCGTCGGGGATCTGCGGGAGGGGCTCACGGCGGTACTGGCCGATTTGTGACGTCTGCGGTGTGCTGCCCGTCACGTCGAGCCGCTGTCACGGGGACGGAGTGGACGGCATCTCGTGGTCGTCCACTCCCGAGACAGGAAGGACGGACGCGATGCGCATCGCGATCTTCGGCGCCGGCGGCCCGACCGGACGCCTCCTCATCGACCAGGCACTCACCGCGGGCCACCGGGTCACGGCGATCACCCGCCATCCCGCCTCGATGCCGTCGCGCGACGGGCTCCGCACCATCGGCGCCGACGTGTTCGACCCGGAAGCGGTCGAGAAGGCAGTGACCGGGCAGGACGCGGTGTTATCGGCCTTGGGCGTACCCGCCGGGAAAGCGCCGATCACGACGTACTCCCACGGCACGGCCCACATCATCACCGCGATGCGCCGCCACGGCGTGCGCAGGCTCATCGTGGTGAGTTCGAGCGGAGTCGCCCCGCGCCGGTATTCCGACGGCGGGTTCCTGTTCAACCGGGTACTGGTGCCGTACGTGACGCGCGTCCTCGGCAAGACGTTGTACGACGACATGAGGCGGATGGAAGCCCTCGTCCGCGCCAGCGACCTCGAATGGACGATCGTGCGTCCGAGCGGGCTGTACGACTTGCCGGCCGCGACGAGCTACACACTCACCGAAGCTCAAGCCGACGGGAGGTTCACCGCCCGCGCCGACCTCGCCGCGAGCATGCTGGACCTGATGACAGGCAAACGGTTCGCAGGTGCCACAGTCGGTGTCGTCACGACAGTCGGCAATCCCACCGTGCTCGGGTGGCTCCGCGACAACGCACGGACTTCGAAGCCGCCGCACCAGGCTTGATTCGCGAGTCGGGTCGGACCTACTCTTCAGCGTCGATGCTTGCCGAGGAGGACCGATGCGTGGCGTCAACCGTGGTCACCTGGTGATCATCTCCTGTGCACTGTCCGCCGGTCTGCTGGCCGCGGCGAGCCCGGCAGCGGCGGCGGCGCCCGACGAACCGCGGTACTCCGCCGGTGCGCCGGGCGCCGGAGATCCCTATTTCCCCGACATGGGCAACGGCGGCTACGACGTCGGCCACTACGACATCCGGCTGGAGTTCCACCCCGGCACCGGGGCGATCGACGCGACCACGACGATCCTCGCCACGGCCACCCAGGATCTGTCCCGGTTCGACCTGGACTTCCAGGGACCGCTGAAGATCAGCGATCTCTCGGTGAACGGCCGCCACGCCGCCTACACCCGAAGCGGCGCCCAGGAGCTGGTGATCACCCCGCCGCACGGGCTGCGGAAAGGCAGCCCGTTCGTCGTCTCGGTGACCTACTCCGGCGTCCCGCGGAAGATCGACGACCCCGCGCTGGGTGTCTCCGGCTGGGTCGCCACGAAGGACGGCGCGGTCGCGCTCAACCAGCCGATCGGCGCCGCGACCTACTACCCGGTGAACGACACCACCGACGACAAAGCGACCTACACGCAGACCGTCACCGTCCCGGCCGGACTCACCGTGCTGGCCAACGGCGAACCCGGGCCCACGACCACGCGCGATCACCGGACCACCTTCCGCTGGTCCATGAACCGGCCGATGGCCAGCGAACTGGCCATGCTCGCGATCGGCGATTACGACGTCACCCGCGGCGTGACGCCCGGCGGACTGCCGGACATCACCGCGATCGGCAAGTCCATCGACACGAAACCCGGTCAGGGCAAGGTGTTCAACCAGACCACGGCGCAAATCATCCAGTGGGAATCCTCGCTGTACGGGTCGTACCCGTTCGACTCGACCGGCGGCATCATCGCCGACGTCGGCGTCGACTACGCCCTCGAGACGCAGAGCCGGCCGGTCTACGACCAGAGCACCAGCGACGTCGACGGCGACCTGCTCGCCCACGAACTCGGCCACCAGTGGTTCGGCGACAGCCTCACTCCCGTGCACTGGTCGGACATCTGGCTCAACGAAGGCTTCGCGACCTACTCGGAATGGCTCTACCAGGAGAAGTTCGACAACGTTCCCGTGCAACAGACCTTCGCGAAGACGTACGCCGACGAGAAGGACTGGAGCGGAAAGGTCGCCGATCCCGGCCGTGACCACATCTTCGACGACCTGGTGTACAACCGCGGCGCGATGGCCCTGCAGGCGCTGCGCATGAAGATCGGCGACCGCGCGTTCTTCCGGGTCCTGACGCAGTGGCCGGCGACCCACCGGTACGGCAACGTCTCGACGCGCCAGTTCATCCAGTTCGTCGAGCAGCTGACCGGCCGCGACCTGGACTCGTTCTTCCGCACCTGGCTGTACCAGCCGGGCAAGCCGGCGCTCTGAACTTGCGCACGTGGCTCGACGAGGTTCCCTCCCTCGCCGCGCGGCTCGCTTCGCAGTGGGGTCTCGCACTCGGCGAACCGTTCGCCAGTGGCGCGTCCTCGATCAGCGACTGTCCGAACCGGACGCTGAACACCCAAGCCCGGCCGGTGTTGCCGCACGGCGATCCAAGCCGTGCGTGCTTCGACGCCGCCGGTCGTCGCCTCACAGCGACCGGCGCAGCCCGTCCAGCACCAGGGTGATGACGCCGTCGGCCTCGGCTCGCCAGTCGGGACGGTCGTGCGCCGCGCCGATGCCGTGCAGTGCCACCAAGACCGCGCCGGCGCTCACGTCGTCGCGGATCGAGCCCTCCGCCACCGCGGCCGCCACCAAGTCGCTGACGGCCTGCTCCAATTCCCGGCTGCCCTCGGCCAACGTCCCCGCCCCGGTCGCCATGAGCGTGGCCAGCGTCCGGGCCAGGCCCCGGTAGGTGTCGATGTAGGCGACCATGCCCCGCAGGAAACTCGCCAAGGCATCCCCCGCCGGCAGCGTGGCCCGCAACTGGCGAGCGCGGTCGCACAACGTCGCGACTTCCTCGCGGTAGACAGCCTCGGCCAGCGCCTCCCGCGTCGGGAAGTGGCGGTACAGGGTGCCCGTGCCCACTCCGGCCAAGCGGGCGAAGTCGTCGAAGCGCAGCTCGAAGAACGTTCCGTCGTCGAAGACTTCGCGCGCCTTGGCCAGCACCGCGTCGCGGTTGCGCCGCGCGTCGGCCCGCAGCGGCTTGCCTTCCGTTGACAACCCGCGTCCACCTCCCTACGTTGATAAGTGGAGATGACCTCCAATTTCATCATACCCGACGAGGTGCACGTGAAGATCCTCATGTTCGGCCGGGGCGTGATCGCCACGGTGTACGGCTGGGCCCTGGAACGGGCCGGACATGACGTCGAGTTCTACGTTCGGCCGGGCCGCGCGTCGGCTTACGGGGAGACAGTGGACCTCGACCTGTTCGACGCGCGCCAGCGGGTGTGGGGGCAGCGCGTCGTCGAGACGTGGCCGGTGCGCTACCGCGAGCAGCTGGCGCCCGACCACGACTTCGACCTGATCGTGCTGAGCGTTTCGCACCACCGCCTCACGGAAGCGGCCGCTTTCCTGGCACCGCGCGTCGGCGACGCCACGGTGCTGGTGTTCGGCAACATCTGGGCCGAGCCCCTGGCCGCGATCGGCGCGCTTCCGGTCGATCGGGTCGCGTGGGGTTTCCCGCAGGGCGGCGGTGGCTTCGGCGAAGACGGCGTGCTCCGCGGGTCGCTGCTGCCCACGGTCGTCTTCGGAACTTTGGACCGGCCCCCGACCGAACGCGAGCTGGCCGCGCGGCGGGCGTTTCGCGAGGCCGGGCTCCGGGTGCGGGAGAAACGCGATTTCCGCGGCTGGCTGTGGCTCCACTTCGTGGCGGACGCCGGCCTGCATTCGCAGGGCCTGCGCCGGGGAACGCTGTCCGAACTGGCAGGGGCGACGGCCGATCTGCGCGAGGCGCTGCTGACCTCCCGCGAGCTGCTACCGGTGCTCGAGGCGCGCGGCGTCGACCTGCGCCGCCACCGGATCGGCACGCTGGGTTTCCGGGCACCGACGTGGCTGACCGCCCGCGCGTTCGCGTGGCTGACCGCTCACGTCCCGATGGCACGCAGGGGTCTCGAGTCCCACGACGACCCCGCGGCCGAGGAGCCGAGGGAGGTCTGCCGCGACACCCTGGCCGAAGCCCGGCGGCTGGGCATCGCGGTACCCCGGCTGGAAGCGGCGGAACCGAGCTTCGCCGGGCAGGGAAACACCTGAGCACCGACGCTCGGCGGCAACGCGTTCGGTTGAAACTTCTGGCGAATGTCGGACGCTAGGGCGCGGTCGGCCGGGAAGTCGTCCCGGGGTCTCGTCCGAACGTCGTCCGGTAGTCCCGTGGCCGCCGGCCGGTCAGCCGGGTGAAGACCGCGCTGAAGGCGCCGGGGTCGCGGTAGCCGACCTCCACCGCGATGCTCGCGACTGTTCGTCCGGTGGTCTCGAGCAGGTGCTTCGCCCGGCGCACCCGCGCCTTCTGCAGGTACGCGAGCGGCGTCTGGCCGGTCTCGCCGCGAAACCGCCGCAGCAGCGTCCGCGTGCTGACGTGGAACGTCCCGGCGAGCAGCCCGAGGTCGTAACGCTCGCCCATGTTCTGGTCCAGCCAGCGCCGGATGCCCTGGGAGAACTCCCGGCCGGTGGCCGGCAGCAGTTCCGCGTCGACGTACGGCGCCTGGCTCGGCCGGGCGTCGTCGAGGAGTGCGACCCGCGCGGTGGCGCGAGCCACCCGGCTGCCGCTGTGTTCCCGGACGAGGCCGAGGGCGAAGTCGTACATCGCGCTGAACGCGCCCGTCGTGGTCACCCCGCTGTCGGTGACCACGAGCTTCTCCGGCCGGACGTCCGTGCCCGGGCAGCGGTCGGCCAACCGGTCGGCGAACAACCAGGCGGTCGTCGACTGCCGCCCGTCCAGCAGGCCGGCGTCGGCCAGCAGGAACGCGCCGACGCAGATCGACACCAGCGCGACCCCCGATCCCGAACCGGACCTGATGGTCTCGATTTCCGGCCGGAGCGACGCGAGCTTCGCATCGAGGTCCAGCCCGGGGAACAGCTCGAACCCCGGGACGACGAGAACATCCACGGGCCGCACCGGGACGACGGTGACCACCGCGCCGCCCGCAGCCACCACGCGCCGGCGCGAAGACAAGATCGAGACCTCGTAGGACGGATCCCCGCCCGCGGAGATGTGCGAGGCCATCGTGAGGAGGTCGGGAACCCCGAACACCTCCGACGCGAAACAGCCGGGATAGGCGAGCACTCCGACACGCAGCGGGGGCACCATGGTGGCGAGATTACCCGGGTACGTGGCGATCTCGCCCATGGTCAGGACCGGGCGCCGCGCCGGACGATGCCGCAATGGCGATCACCGGACCGCAGGCGGACGACGACATGCTCGCGGACTTCTCGAAACGGCTTGTCGACACCGGGGGTGTCGGCAAGACCGTCTACGTCGGCGGGTCCGGGCCGGCCGTCGTGCTGATGCCGGAGATGCCCGGCATCAGCCCCGACGTCCTGCGCTTCGCGCGCTGGATACGCGACGCGGGGTTCACGGTCTACCTCCCGTCGCTCTTCGGCGTCGACGGCACCTTCCCCACCACCGAGGAGGGGCGGGAAATCGTCCGCCGCGCCTGCGTCAGCGCCGAGTTCCGGGCCTTCGCCGGCGGCGGTACGAGCCCCGTCGTGACCTGGCTGCGAGGCCTGGCGAGGACGGCGCTGGCCGAGTGCGGCGGACCGGGCGTCGGGGCGATCGGGCTCTGCTTCACCGGCAACTTCGCGCTCACCATGACCCTCGAACCAGCCGTCATCGCGCCCGTCGTCAACCATCCCTCACTGCCGCTGGACGACCCCGGCGGACTGGAAATCAGCGCCGAGGACGCGGCGAAGGTCCGCGAGCGCATCGAGCGCGACGGGCTGAAAGTGCTCGCCTACCGCTTCGACGACGACCGCTGGTGCACCGGCCGGCGGTTCGCCGCCTACCGAGCGCTCCTGGGCGACGCGTTCGACGGCCGCGTCATCCCGGGCGAGACGGCCAACCCCGCCCCTCCCCCGTTCTTCCGCGATGTCGTCGCCTGCCCGCACAGCGTCGTCACGGCCCACCTCGTCGATCAGCGGGGACATCCCACCACGCGCGCCAGGGACGAGATCCTGGCCTTCCTCACCGAGCGGCTCGGCCGCGACGAGCCAGGCCCGGGATGACCGCCCCTACCGCGCGGAACCCAGGCGTACGCGGGCCTTGAAGGCGACCTTGGCCGCGTCGACTTCCGTGGCGAGGACGAGCGCTTCCCACCAAAGCCGGCAGGCCCGCGGATGATCGCCGGTGGCCTGGGCGACGTCGCCCAGGCCCAGCGTGGCGTCGGCGACGCCGCTGAAATCGCTCAGCTCGGTACTGCGCGCCAGGGCGCACTCGAAGTCGGCCGCCGCGGCGGTCAGGCGTCCGGCCAACCGCTTCGCGTCGGCCAAGCCGAGCAGCGCTCTCGCCAGGCCGAGAGGTTCCTCGCGTTTTTCTTGCACGCGAAGGACTTGCTCGAACAAGGCGACGGCCTCGACCGGATCGCCGATCTCCTTCTCGATCTGGCCCAGCTGCCACCACGCCTCGGCTTGTTTGTCGGCGGGCAACCGGTGCTCGCGCAGGAGCAGGTCGAGCCGGCGTCGCGCGCCGTCGAAGTCGCCGAGGTTCTGCTGCACTTCGGCGAGCCGGATCGCCAGCGACTGCTCTCCTCGCAGGTCACCGACGTGGACGAGGTTCAACTGGGCGCGTGCGATCAGCTCGAACGCGGACCGGTGGTGGCCCCGGGCGTGCTCGACCTCGCCGAGGGCGGCCAGGGTGTTCGCGTGGTCCCGCACCGCGACGGGATGACCTTCTCGCGTCCGCGGGTGGTCGGCGAGCAGCGACGACGCCCGGCGCAGGTGGTCCTCGGCCGCGTCGAGGTCGTCGACGAGGAACGCGAGGCTTCCGAGACCGCGCCAGGCCAGCGCGATCCCCATGGTGTCGTCCGCCCGGCGGCTGATCTTCCTGGCCCGCTGGTATTCCCGGCGCGCGGTGGCGTAGTCGCCCCTTCTCGCGGCCAGCTCCGCACATCCGCGAACCGCGAGCGCGCGCCCGTCTTCGAAGCCGATGGCGGCGGAGGACCGCTCGGCCGACAGGTAGCAACGCTCGGCGTCGGCGGCCATCCCGAGGTCTCGCAGCTGCGCGGCCAGCATCGACGCGCCGAAGAACGGCCGGTCCCCGAGGGCTTCGACGAACGCCATGAGGTTCTCGCGCTCCCGGAGCACCCAGGCGTCGCCCGTGTCCACATCGGGGATCGGGACGAGCGGCAGGTCGCCGTCGGGTGCGGTGAAGGTCCCGCCGAGCTGCCGGCCGCCGTACCGCCACAGTTCGACGCGTTGGAGGGTGGCCCAGTAGGCCCGGTGGAGGTGCTTGAGCACGTGCTCGCGGTCGTATCCGGTGCCGTCTTCGGGGAGCAGCCTGCCCGACGCGCGGACCAGGTCGTGGAGGCGGAACCGGTGGGTGTCCGAGTGCGGGCGCAGCAGGTTGCGGTCGGCGAGGGCGAGCAGACGCCGGCGTGCGTCGGCGATCGTGCGGTCGGAGACCCGGACCGGGTGGTCGTGGTCCGTCGGCACGATGAGCATCGCGGCCAGGACGGGCTCGGTGACCTCGGGACCGGGGTGCCAGGCGCACAGCCGGAACGCCGTCATGAGGCTCTTCGGCAGGCACCGGTACGAAAGGCGCAGCGAGGCGTGCACCGCGATGTGCAGCGAACCGTCGTCCTCGGCCAGGTCGTCCAGGAAGGCGCGTTCGCGCCGCAGGTCCTCGGCCAGCTCGCCCGGACGGTACCCCGGCCGGTGGACGAGCATGGACCCGGCGATGACGATCGCGAGCGGCAGCCTGCCGCATTGGTGGACCACCTCGGCGACTTCGGTTTCGGCCCGGTCTGCCGGCAGATCCGCGATCGACCGCAGCAGTCCTTCCGCCGCCTCGGCCGTGAGCTCTTCCAGCTTCCGAGGAGTGCAGGCCCGCAGCCCGATCAACGCGGTTCGGCTGGTGACCAGCACGAGGCAGTCCCGGGCGTCGGGCAGCAACGGCGTCACCTGGTCCTGGTCACGGGCGTTGTCGAGGACGACCAGCATCCGCCGCCCGGCGCACGCATCGCGCCACAGGGCGCGCAGGAAGGACTCGGCCTGCTGCGTCTCGTCGGGCACGACACCGCACTGCGCCAGCAGCAGGCGCAACGCCTGCGCCGGCGGGATCGGCTCCATGTCCGGCCGGTATCCGGCGAGGTCCAGGAACAGCACGCCGTCCGGGAAACCGCCCGCGATCCGGTGGCCGATCTGCACGACCAGCTCGGTCTTGCCGACCCCGGCCATGCCGTCGAACACGTGGACACCCAGGGGGACACCGGCCGATCGCCGCTGCTCCACCAGGTCCACGACCGCGTCGGCGACGTCGTCGCGGCCGGTGAAGTGGCTGGAGGGAAGGGGCAACGCGTTCTCGCCTGCCGGCCGCTTCCGCGCGTCGAGGATCTGCCCGACGAACTGTTTGACCTTTCCGTACACCAGCGAATCGCGGTCGGCCGGCTTGCAGATCCCGATGTGATCGGCGTCGACCGGGATGGGCCGGACGTGCGGGAGCCCGGGATTGGCCGAGGCCGCGTCGACCACCTGCACGCCCTTCGTCGGGCGCGCCTCGAAGAAGACCAGGTTGCCGACCTCGGCGGAGACCGCCCAGTCGCGGTAGGAGTCGTTGAGGTGCCGCAGGTGAGCGGCGTTGTGTCTGAGGTCCTTCACGGCGGCGGTCGCCCGGTAGAGGGCGCCCAGCCGCTCGACGAAGCCGGTCAAGGCCGAACCGGTGTGCGGTGTTCCCAGGAAGACGACGCCTTTGGCGGCCTTCGCGAAGACGGCGTATTCGGTCTGCCCCTGGGCGGCGTGCAGGAGGATTTCCTTGGCCAGCAAGCCGCCCATGCTGTGGGTGACGAAGCACAACGGCCGCTGCCCGATCCCGCGAAGCTGCAACGCGGCCATCAAGTTGACGGCGCGGTCCTGCATCGGCATCGCGGAGCCCCGCCACTGCGTCGACCAGGCGTCGAAGCCCACCGACCACACTGCGACGCCGTCGAAATCGTCGGACAGCCATCGAGGCCAGAAGGTGCCCGCGTCTCCGCCGGTCCACGTACCCCGCGCGTCCCCGTCGAGGCCGTGCAGGAAAACGACATCCAGCAGGCGCGGCTCGGCCACCCCACCCACGGCGACGACATCGGTCAAGCGACGACCCCCTCCAGCCGGCGTCAGACCGGACAACGTCCCGCCCGGGCGGGGGGTTCCCGCCGGTGTGTAGCGAATCGGCCGCCGCCCGCGATCTGTTAGAGCAATACACGAACGTCGTCGTCGGGTGGGAGTCGATTTTGGCTGGTCGAATTGGTCGCATGGGGTGGCTGGTCGCCGGCGGAATCGTGACGTGGGCGGTGATCCGCTTCGGGTTGTTGAACTGGCTCGGAGACACGCAGCACCCCTGGCGCCCCATCGTCGAAGGAGCGAGCTGGGTCGCCGGAATCGGCGCGCTGGCCATCGCCGTCCTGGCACAGCCGTTGCAGTCACGGCGGACGCAACGCGAACCCGACTTCTCACATCGCGGTTTTCAGGCTCGGTTCAAGGGAGCGAAGGTGTCGAAGAACGGTCCTTTCCTTTTGGTCAACAGAGCGTGCGGCTTCGCTCTCGACACCCCCATCGGCACCGAGCCCGGCGGGGACGTGACCGTGTGGACACCGCATGGCCAGCGGCATCAACTCTGGCGGTTGGAGGCGGGCGGCAAAAAGGACGAGGTGCTGATCGTGTCCATGGCCAACGGTCTGGTCCTCGACGCCACCTTCGAAGTTTCCGGCGACGTTCATCCGGTGACGTCGGAGAACACCGGGGAACCGCGGCAGCGTTGGCGTTTGGAAGACAGCCCGGACGGCAACGGGTACCTGATCCAGTCCGTGCACAGCTGTCGTTACCTCACGATCGGTCACGACGCCGCGCGAGGGTGGGGGCCGTGGTTCGAAGACCGCCATTCGCGCAGCTCACAACAATGGATGCTGTTGCTGCCCCAAGGCCGCATGGCGGAAGTCGGTTGAGTCAACGGCTCAACGCGGCCGCGGGCTGCTCCAGTGGCCGGCACCTATTCGGTTCGGCGGTGCCGCGTTCCGTGCGAAGATGCCGATCATGGGCTCGGACTGGTCGTGGACGTTGGCACTGCCCGGCGGAACGGTGACCCCCACGACGATCGAACTGCTGCTGGCCGTGGCCGGCGGGTTCGGGCTGTCGCCGCACCGGCCGGACGGCGGGATCAACGGATTCGACAACACGCCGGGCCGCGAAGGCGAACACCGGGTGCTCGACCGCGGGCAGCTGGTGCAGGCCCTTGCCGAAGGGTCGTGGTCGACCAATCTGTGGACCAGGGCCGAAGACGACATCCGGCTGTCCACCAAACCCGGCAGCGGAAACGGCTGGGACTCCCTGGACCTGTCGTTGGACGCGTGCTACTGCCGGCGGACTCCCGACGCCCGGGCCGAACCGTTCCGGCAGCTGCACCGGCTGCTGACCGAACTGTGGATCACGATCGCGGACGAGACCGGCGCGCTGTTCGGCCGCGTCGAGGACGAATGGTCGCTGGAGCAGATCTGGAACGAGCTACCCGATCCGCTCGCGGGCAACACCCCGCCGGCTTGGGGTGCCTGGCCGGACTGGCTGAGCTGGTGGACCTACTTCGACGCCGACCACCACCGGTTGCTCGCGCCCGTCACCGCGGGTCTGGACGCCGACGTCCGCCGATCTCCCGGTGGCGCAACGGTGATCGCGTTGCTGACCGACCCGGCGGCGGTCGACGAGGTGAGGTTCGCCCGGCTGAACCAGGAATACCGACGGGCCATCGCAGCCGATCTTCGACGCGGCTAGGCGGGTGCAGAGCGGGACGCGTGCCACGACGCCAAGAGCCCCAGCCGGTCCGCGTCGGGGCTGCCCGGCTCGGCGGTGAACACCAGCATGACCGGTCCGGGGTCGCCGGGTAGCGGGTAGGTGTCCCAGTCCAGGCGGATGTCGCCCACCGCGGGCACCCGGAAGGTCTTGGTGCCGCGCACCGACTCGCGGACGTCGTGGCGGACCCACAACCGGCGGAACTCCGCGCTGCGGATGCTCAGCTCGCCGACGATCGCGGTCGCGCGGGGATGGGTGGGATCGGTGGCGACGGCGGCACGCATCATGCCGATGTAGTCCAGCGCCTGCTTCTCCCAGTCCGGGCAGCTCCGCTGCGCGGTCAGCACATCGTCGAACAGCAGCAGGAGCATGTTGAGCCGGTCCGGCGGGTAGGTGTCCGGGTCGCCGAGCAGCGCCTCGGCCATCGGGTTCCAGTCGAGCAGGTCGAGGTGCCGGCCGAGGACGACCGCCGGGGTGTCGATCACCCGCAGCAGCCGGCGGGTGCGCTCCGGCACGCGCTCCGGCTCGCGGGTCACCGGGGCGGGCGCCGGACGGCGGGCGGCGTGGCCCAGGGCGAACAGGTGCCGGCGTTCCTCGTCGCCGAGGCCGAGCGCGCCGGCGAGCGCCGCCAGGACGTCGTCGGACGGGCGGACGTCGCGGCCCTGCTCGATCCGCTGGTAGTAGTCGGTGCTCAGCCCGGCCAGCAGCGCGATCTCTTCCCGCCGCAGCCCGGTGACCTTGCGCCTGCCGCCCGGCTCCAGGCCGACGTCGTGGGGACGCAACCGGGTGCGCCGGGCACGCACGAACTCCCCGAGTTCGCGAGCGAAGGGATGCGGACTGCTCATGCCCCCAGTGTGGCCGCTTCGCGTGGGCCCAGGGTAGGTCGCGCAGACCCAGGCAACCGAGACCGACCGAGTCCGCCCGGACCGCTCCTAACGTCGTCGGCACAGCGACCCCGACCTCCTCCAGGAGCAGCAGATGACCGGATGGACCGCCGACCGCATCCCCGACCAGCACGGCCGCGTCGCCGTCGTGACCGGCGCGAACTCGGGCCTCGGCCTGGTCACCGCCGCGGAACTGGCTCGCCACGGCGCCCACGTCGTCCTCGCCGTCCGCGACCCGGCCGCCGGCGAGCGGGCCGCCCGCCGGATCGACGGCGACACCGAGGTGCGCGAGCTGGACCTGGCCTCCCTCGGCTCGGTCCGCGCCTTCGCCGCCAAGCTGGCCGTCGACCACCCGGCGCTGGACCTGCTGGTCAACAACGCCGGGGTGGTCCTGCTCGGCCCGCGCCGCACCTCGGCCGACGGTTTCGAGCTGCAGCTGGCCACCAACATGCTGGGCCACTTCGCCCTGACCGGCCTGCTGCTGGACAACCTGGCCGCGGCGCGGGAAGCGCGGGTGGTCAACCTCAGCTCCATCACCCACAAGACGGCCGACCTGGACTTCGACGACCTGATGTTCGAACGCGGCTACCGGGCCACCACCGCGTACGGCCGATCGAAGCTCGCCACGACGATCTTCGGTCTCGAGCTGGACCGCCGTCTGCGCACCGCGGGACTGCCGATCACGAGCGTGCTGGCCCACCCCGGTCTCACCCGCACCAACCTGACCCCGCGCGCGTGGGAACACCGTGGCCGGTTCGGGCGGGTGATCGCACGGCTCGGTCTGCTGGCGACCCAATCGGTGGAACGGGGCGCGCTGCCGCAGTTGTACGCCGCCACCGCGGCCGGGGTGCGGAGCGGCGGGTTCTTCGGACCGGCCGGCCTCGCGGAGACCCGCGGCCGCGTCACGGAGGCTCGGCTCAGCCCGAAAGCGGCCGACCCGTCCCTCGGCCGGCGGCTTTGGGCGGCGGCCCAGGGACTGACCGGGGTCAGTTACCTCTCTGAACCCGGCGACGGCGTCGCTCCGAAAGGACTTTCATGCCGATGAGCGGGCGACGCCGCGCCGCAGGATCATGCGCTCGGTGCAATCGGTTGGTTCCTGCTCATTACCGGAGGCGGCGTGGGAAGTGGGATCTTGGCGGGCTGACCGCTCGATGATCGCGAAGCCGTCGTCGCGCTTGCCCACCCGGTCCCCGCCACGCCGGGGTCGAGGTCCGGTCCCCATTGGGCGGCGCCGGCTCGAGGGCGGCTTGGCAAGTCCCGCCGGAGGCCGCTACCGGATCAGCGGCCTCCGGCGTTCAGCTCGCGTGCAGTGCGACCTCACCCGGACATCGGTGTCGCTCAACTGACCAGGACACAGCTCGCCCGGTTGCTCCAAGAGCCGAGGTCGGCACTGTTGTCGATCCAGCCCGTCTGCACACCCTGGCTCGGACAGTTGTACGAGTCGTAGAAGCGGACGTCGCACAAGTGGTAGGTGTGTACCGACATGGTTTCGTTGTCCCATCCGTCGTAGAGACGGAGGTCGTAGAGACCTTCGTTGTCGGTGTAGCCGGACGTGCAGGATTGGAAGCCGTAGAAGGTGATGCATCGTCCGACGTAACCGGTGAAGTAGTACAGGGTGAAGTGGGTCACCGAGCCCGCGCCGGCTGTCTCGCACGTGGTGGTGGCCGGCGCCGACTCGGTGGTAACGGCCGCGGCACCGACGGCCGGCGCGGCGCCGCGTGTGTCGGACGTCTGTGCCTGCGCGGGTGCGGACATGGTCACGGCGATCGTCATCAATCCCAGTGCGACCAGCAGGCTTCGGATGTAGTTCACGGTCCCTCCTCGGTGATCTGCGGCGATGAGCCCGACGGCCCTTGGATGCCACTGTCAGGTCCGATCGTGTGAATTGCTTGCAGAGTTCCTGCACAGTGCTGGTCAAGGCGCTATGCCTGGTGTCGGTCGTGCCGGTGGACCAACCGGCCGAACCTGCGTTGCTCTGGGGAGGGGTGAGGTGGGTGTTGCGCCTGCTGGGAGAGGTGAGCGCGGACGGCGACAGCGGAGGCTTGGACCTGGGGGCGGCCAAGCAGCGGTGTGTTCTCGCCGCCCTCGCCGTGGACGCGAACCGGCCGGTACCGCTGGATCGCCTCGCCGTCCGGGTATGGGGCGCCGATCTGCCGGTCCGAGCGCGGGCCACCGTGCACAGTTACATCTCCCGACTGCGGCGGGTCCTCGCGGCCGCCGATGGATTGACCATCGCACGGCGAGCCGGCGGCTACGTTCTGGAAACGCGCTCGGCCGGAGACGTAGACCTGCGACTCTTCCGAGACCTCGTCGCCCAAGCCCGCGCCGAGCCCGACGATGTCGAGTCCGCCCGGCAGCTGACCGAGGCACTGGCGCTCTGGCGTGGTGACGCGCTGTCCGGTCTGCCCGGCGAATGGGCGGAATCCGAGCGGGAACGGCTAGGACGCGAACGGCTGACCGCCGAACACGACCTGACCGATATCCGGCTGCGTTCGGGCCACGGCCCGGACCTCGTGCCGGACCTGGCCTCGCGGACTGCCGAACATCCGCTGGACGAGCGGGTCGCCGGTCAATACCTGCTCGCCCTGAGCCAGGCCGGCCGAGGCGCGGAAGCGCTCGAGCACTACGGTCGCGTCCGCGCACGGCTGGTCGACGAGCTCGGCACCGAGCCGGGCGACGCCCTGCAAGAGATCCACCGGCAGTTGCTCGCGGACCCGGTGCCGCCAACGCCTACCGGGTCGGCTGCGGTGCCTCGTCAACTACCCGCCGCGCCGGCGTCTTTCGTCGGCCGCGACAGCGAACTCGCCCAGCTCGACGCCACCGCCGGCGTCTGGTGTGTCGCCGGTGCCGGCGGGATCGGCAAGACCTGGCTCGCGCTGCGCTGGGCCGCCCAGCACGCCGACCGGTTTCCCGACGGGCAATTGTTCGTAGACCTGCGGGGGTTCGCGGCCGACGACCAGCCCATGGACTCGGCCGAGGCCATCCGCGACTTCCTCGAAGCACTCGGCGTCGAGCCCCGCCGCGTGCCGGTCGCCCTGCACAGCCGGGCAGCGCTGTTCCGCAGCCTGGTCGCCGGAAAACGGATGTTGCTCGTGCTGGACAACGCGGTCGACACCGACCATGTCGCACCGCTGCTCCCCGGCGGCGGTACGTGCACCGTCCTGGTCACCAGCCGCAACCGGCTGCCGGGATTGGTCGCGAGGCACGCCGCCCGGCACCTGTCGCTGGACGTGCTGTCCGCCGCCGAAGCACGTGCTTTGCTCACCGCCCGGCTCGGCCCAGCCCGGGTGGTTGCCGAGGCACCGGCGGTGGCCCGGATGGTCGCCCTGTGCGGCGGGTTGCCGCTGGCTCTGAGCTTGGTCGCGGCCAACGCCAGCATCCGCCCCGAGCTCTCGCTGGACGTCCTGGCCGACGAGCTGGACGAACGCGGACCGGCCGCGCTCGCCGACGACGACCCCGGCGCGAGCCTGCCGGCCGTGCTTTCGTGGTCGTACCGCTCCTTCACGCAGGCGGACGTCACGGCGTTCGCGTTGCTCGGAATCGCGCCCGGGCCCGACTTGGGCGTGCCGGCCGTCACTCATCTCATCGGGTTTCCCGTCGACGCGGTGCTGGCGCGGCTGACCAGGGCGTCGCTGGTCGTCGAGCACGCTCCGCGGCGGTACCGGATGCACGACGTCGTCCGCCGGCACGCCGCCGACCTCGCGCGCGAGCTGCCGGACCAAGTCCGTGACACCGCCCTCCGTCGACTCGTGGACTTCTACCTGCACACAGCTCGCAAGGCCGACCTGCAGCTCAATCCGCTTCGTCCGGGCATCGCGTTCGACCCGGTCGAGGTCGACGTGCCGATCTTGCCTGATGCACTGGCCTGGTTCGACGCCGAACACGCGAACTTGATGGCCGCGCAGCGTGCGGCAGCACAGCGTGGGTGGCACCGGGCAACGTGGCAGTTCGCGTGGGTGCTGACGGCGTATCAGCAGCGTCGCGGACACGTCCACGAGCGGCTGGCGGCGTGGCTGACGGGGCTGGCCGCCGCCGAGCACCTGGACGATCCGGAGATTGCCGGCCGTACCCACCGGCTGCTCGGGCGCGCGTATACGAACCTCCAGCGCCACGACGAAGCCGTCGACCACCTGAATCGGGCGGCCGACCTGGCAGAACAACACGGCGACCGCACGAACCAGGCCCGCGCGCACTACGAACTGGCCCGGGTCTGGGAACAGTTGCAAGGCGACGCGAAGGCGTTGACCCATGCGAAACACGCGCTGCGACTGCACCGCGCTGTCGGTGACACCGTGTGGGTAGCGCGTTCCCTGAACCAGGTCGGCTGGTACAGCGCCCGCCTCGGTGACCACGAGACAGCCCGCGCGCACTGCGAGGCGGCGTTGGCCCTGCACCGGGCCAACGCCGACCCCGAAGCCGAGGCCCACACCCTGGACAGCCTCGGCTACATCGCCCACCAAGCCGGCCAACCCCGGACCGCCGCCGAGCACTACGAAGAAGCGCTGCATCTGTTCCGCCGCCTGGGCGAGACGTACCAGGAGGCAAGCACCCTGGAGTCCCTCGGTCACTCGTACCTCGCCACGGGCCAGGTCGCCGAGGCCCGGATTGCGTGGCAAGAGGCGTTGGCCCGGTACGAACTACAGGGCCGTCACGACGAGGAGAAGCGGATTCGCGAGCGGTTGGCCGCCCAAAAGGACGTTTCGTAACTGGCGTCAGGAATAGTCGGACGTGCACACAGCCGGGATGTATCCCGACCATCCGGGCTTCGCGACGTTTTGGACGAGGACCCATGCATGCGATCCCGTCACTCCACACGCGTTGGCCAGGCCGCTGGTGACTCCCTTGCGGCACGGGAGCAACCCGGTGCCCTTCACGATGAAGACGATCGTACTGCCCGCGTCCGCGTCCGGCCGGCTGCGAGCCCCGATCTCGCCGCCCAAAGTGTCCACGTAGATCCAGGATCCCGAGCACGTCCCCGGGCCGGCGGCCGGCCGCGCCGTTGTCCCGGGGGTCTGGGTGACCGTCATCGTCGGGACGCCGGACACTGGTGCGGCGTCGGCGGGCGCGAGGACGCCCGTAGTGATCGTGGCAGCGGCAACGGCGGCAACGGCGCTGATCTTGCTGATGCGCATGAGTTCCTCCCGCGGCCTGTGACGGCGCTTCCGTCATGACCGGCGACCATCGTGCGGCGTTGCCCTTGTGAACTACATCCGAACTTCTGCAGTGCCCGTCGTCGCTCTGGCCGCCATTTTCGTCGGCGACGTCCGTTAACCCGCTCAACGGCGCTACGCCCGCGGCGCGGCGCATAGCCGGCAAAGTCTTCGAGACCGCCGTGGGCGACTACCCGTCACTGGTGTCAGGGGCCGTGTCAGTGCAGTGGCCGTCCGGTGTCAGGACCGGACGCCATCGTGGTTCTCGTGATCAGGTCATCGATCACAGCCACCGGATGCGTCACCACCCGCGGGGACGCCTGACTCTTCGGAGAGCACGATGCAGAAGTTCGACACCCCCGCCGAGACCCGCCCCGAGCTGCAGCAAGCCGTCCAGGCGTTCGTCGACGCCGGGTTCGCCGGCGCGCAGGTTCACGTGCACGACCAGCACGGCGACTGGACCGGGACCGCCGGGGTCAGCGAGCTGGGCGGAAGCGCCGAGCCGCCCGCCGACGGGCGGGCCTGGGCCGGCAGCGTCGCCAAGACCTTCACCGCGACCCTGGTACTGCAACTGGTGGCCGAGGGCAAGATCGGGCTGGACGACCCGGTCGCCGGGCACCTGCCCGAACTCGGCCTGGACGACCGGATCACGGTGCGCATGCTGCTGCAGCACACCAGCGGGCTGTACAACTACACCGGCGAACTCGACACCGACGGAGCGTTCAAGATGGGACTCCCCTCCCACGGCAAAGCGTGGGTGGACAACCGGTTCCACACGTACCGTCCCGAGGAGCTCGTGCGGTTCGCGTTGTCCCAGCCGGCGCGGTTCGAGCCGGGGACCGACCAGAGCTACGCCAACACCAACTACACGGTGGCCATGCTGCTGATCGAGAGGGTCACCGGCCTCTCCTACGCCGAGCAGGCGCAGCGGCGGATCCTCGGGCCGCTGGGCTTGGCCGACACCATCGTGTCGGCCACCTCGTCGCAGCTGCCCGGCCCGCACGCCCACGGCTACTACCGCTACGAGGACGCCGGCGAGTGGAAGGTGGTCGACGTCAGCCGCCAGAACCCGTCCCTGCTCGCCGGCGCCGGCGACCTCATCTCGACGGCCGAGGACCTCGGCACCTTCATCGCCGCGCTGCTGGGTGGCCGGCTCCTGCCCGCCGCCCTGCTGGACGAAATGCGCACGCCGCACGGCAAGCTCGGGCTCGGCTTGGGACTCTGGGTGCAGGAACTGGGCCCCGACGCCGGCACCATCGTCCACCACAACGGTGGCGCCCCGGGAGGCTACGGCGCGCTGATGATCAGCACGCCCGACGGCAGCAAGACGTTGACCGCCACGCTGACCACCGGCGACGTCGACCCGGCAGGAGTGTTCCCCTCGGCGTTGGGCGGGCTCATCACGGCGGTGTTCTCCACCGAGCGGGCCCAGCTCGCCGACTGAACACCTCGAACCGGACGCTGCCATGGCCGGAGCCGACCATCCGCAAGTCGGTTCCGCTACTGCCTCGCGAGTGCCCAGGGCATGAGTTTCCCGGCGAGCGCCCGGCTGAACGACCAGCCGGCTCGCTCACCAACGAACCTTCAGAAAACCGGGATAGTCCGGGAAAAGCCGCTTCATGGCCGTCGAAATGCAGCGCATCACCTTGTCCCCGGCGCCTTCCGCGGCGTCGACGAAGTCCTTGACGTTGTGTTCGGATCCGCTCAGCCGGATTCCCCCGTCGGTCAGGCAGGTGGCGGTCGCCGACCGGAGTACCGGTGCCATCACCTGTTCGCGGGATTCCACGTATGCCGGCTCTATCTGCGAGACGAAGCCGCTGTCGCACTCGTCGACCTTCTTGTTCCACGCATCCGGATCACCCGACGGGTGCAGGTCGTACAGCAGTGTGAGCCCGTCTATCGGGCTGAGCACGGGATCCGTCACCGCGTACCCGGCGTTCCGCATGCACGACACGAAGCCGTCGATCGAGGTGCGGTACTCGGTTTCGGTCACCACGCCGTCGTTCAGGGCCCATGCCTGGGCTGCCGGATACGACTGCGGGGCGGCGCCCTGGTGCTCATCGATCAGCTGTAGGTGACGTTGCAGTCGAGGCAGCCCCAGTGCATGCCGGAGCCGAACCCCGCCGAGTCGGTCCGCTCGGTGTACGCGCTGTCCCGGGTACCGTTCACCCGCGGCCAGGTGTAGCCGTCGCTCGCGCGCAGACCGGCGCCCAACGTGCCCGAGCAGTTGCCGCTGACCCGCGTGGTCTGCGCCCACGCCGTCATGTTGGAGTACCGGCCGCTGGCGACGTGGTTCACTCCGCAGCTGCGCGAGACATCGCGGTTGTTCCCGATCGCCTGTGCGGCTTGCGCCGGTACCAGGGCGGTCGCTGCGACCAGCGCGCTCGCCACCGCGGCGACGCGGAGAGCCGATCTCGTCGGTTCCATCTTCGCCAGCATCGACTGATCCTTTCCGAGCAGTGCCAGCCAGTGACACTTCTTCGACGACGCTTGGAATCTCACCGGTAAACACCCCGCCAGGCGATGCCTTTTCCGTGGGAGGCAAACACACCACTTAGTACGGCGTTCGCATCCGACCGCACAGAAGAGCGGTTCCGAGCGGGGTGATGGCGTGCAGCACGCTCGTGCCCCGGCGCGTGCTGGTGATCAGACCGGCATCCCGCAACACGGCCGTCTGCTTGCTCACCGTGCCCGCGGAAGTACCCAGCTGTTCGGCGATTTCACTGGTGCTGCGCGGCGTCAGCGACAGCCGCAGACATTCCGCGCAAGTACAGCCGAGCAGCGTCATCACCGCGTCGGACAGCTTCACGCCCACCTTTTCCGAGGTGGTCACTCTCCTCGCCTGGTACACCAGCACGGGCGGCAGTCCTGGATCGATCCACGTCACCGGGCTGCACCAGCAGAAGTAGGACGGCAGCAGAACCAGTCCCCGGCCCGCCAGGTGCACCGTCCGCGTTTCGGGATACCGCACCCGGAGCACCCCTCCGTCCCAGCCGAGCACCCCGGGGATGCGCCGCAGCACCCCACCCAGCCCGTGGTCCGCCAGAACTCCGGCCTGCCGCTCCCGTTCCGCCGCGACCACCTCCTGCACCTCGACCCAGTACGGCGCGAGGAGCAGGTCGTGTGCGGCGCGGACCGCGCGCAACATCACCTTGACGGCATCGCGGTCGCCGGCTGCCAGCGTTCGCACCCAGAGCTGCGGCGAGCGCTTGCGGAACGCCGCGATGACGTCCGCGGTGACGCGTTCCTGCGAGGTGTGCGTCAACGCTTCACAGCCGGCGTCGAAATCGGTGACCAGCCCAGCGGGCGTCAGTTCCCACATCGGATCCGCAGCGCCGGCCAGCCGAACGCGCTGCAAATCCTGCGCATTGAACACCATGCACAACATGACATCCCCCACCCCGGCTACATGATAACCACCCCTCCCCCGCGTGGGCGGATCTTCAGTGCGTGCGATGCCGGTCCGCGTGTCCGCAGCCGGTGCGTCCGCGACGACGCGCCGCCATACGGAATTGTGTTGGTGCGTGCTCCATGATCGGGAACAATCGCCGGAATGGACATGCGCGCCCTTCTCGCCCGGATCGATCCGCTGGCCGCACCGGCCCGGCGGCGGGTCCTCGCCGACACCGCCCGCGCGCTGGCCGGTACTCCGGAGCTCACCGCCTTGCTCGCGGAGCTCGATGCCGTCCCCGGACTTCCCCGCACCTGGGCGGCGATGATGGCCGTCATCGCCGGCGACGACACGCACCTGCGCCGCAGCCTCGTCTCGGCCGATGCCCTCGTCGCCGGTCTGGCCATGAGCCACTGCGCCCGCCGCGGCCGGCATTTCGACGTCCTCACCGCGGCGCTCCCGACCGCGCCCCTCGCGTGGCGGCACACCCTCTACCGCGCCGTGCGCGCCACCGGTGCCACCGAGTGGGCTCAAACTCTCCTTCCCCTGGTGCGCATCCGCTTCGGGGACCACGAGGCAGCCGCCGTGCTGCCGGCGTGCGAAGCCCGCACGGTGACGGCCTTGTTGCCGGAACTGGACTTCGCCGTGCCCAACCTCGCCGCGCTGGCCCGCCGGCACCCCGCCGTCGTGCTCGCGCACCTGCGCCGGCGGCTGACCGAAGCCGGCGACGCCGGCCGCAACGCCACCTGGGCGCGCTTCGGGCCCGCGCTGAAGCACCTGGTCCGGCACGACCCCGTCCAGCTCGTCGACCTGCTCTCGCGCTCGGGACCGCTGACCGGGCTCCCGGCCGGCACGAACCGCTGGCTGGCCACGGCAATTGCCGCCGATCCGGACCGGGTTGCCGCGATCCTCGCCGATCCCACGCGGCAGATCCGGTTCCAGCCGGGCCGGAGCACGGAACGGTCCCTGCGGCGGGCAACGGACGAGTCTCTCACTTCGCTCGCGCGCACTTGCCTCACCGACGTGACGCGGTTGACGGCGTTGGTACGCGGGCTCCCACCCGGCCGGCGCGCCACCGTCCTGAGTGGAGCGTTGGGCGAACGGAACCTGCAGCAGGCCGGTCTGCCGATGACGATGCTCGACGTCCTGCCGTGGCGGTCCCGGCACGAGCAAGCCCGCCGGTTGCTCGCCACTCGCCAGGTGGCCGACCACCCCGATCTGCGACGGCAGGCGACCGCCCGGCTGCCGTGGCCGGAAGCCGAGCCCCTCCTGCGCGACGCGATCGCCCGGCCCACCGCCGCGGAGCGAGCCCTCGGCTACCCGCTGCTGATCGGCGCGGCGGCCGCGACCCGGGACCCGGACGTCGTCGCCGGCCTGCTGGCGTCGTTGACCCGGCTGGCCAACGAGCAGGACCCGGTCCGCCACGCCGCGCTCGCCGCCGTCGCCGCGATCCCGGGATGGCTGCTGCGGTCGGCCGACCCGGCCACCCTGGTCAAGCTGGCCACCGACGCCGTCCAGGCCAGGGACGCGTCTTGGGGTACCCGGCAAGCGGTCGGCACCACCGCCGTCGACCTCGTCCGCCAAGGCACACTCGCGATGCGGCCCGGCTTGGTCGAAGGCGGCCTGCGGATCTTGGAGCTGTCCGGTGGCCACGCGCACACCCTCACCCTGCACCGGCTCGACCGGTCTTTGCCTCGCGGCGCCGAGCACGCCGTGTGGTCCGCGCTGCGGCCGCGCATCGCCTCCGACGCTCGCGCCGGCCGCTACGACCTGGTCCTGTCACTGGCCGCTGGACTGCACCGACGGGCATGGACGATGCCCGACCTGCAGACCGTCGTCGGCGAAGCGACCGGCGCGGCCGATGACAACACGGTCCACCGAGCTCTTCAGCTGTGGCTGGCCCCGCCCGCGACCCGCGACGAGCGCGTCGAGGCCGTGCTGCGGCGCGACTCGTCCACGATCACGGTGACCGCCGTGGCGAACGCGGTCAGCGGACGCCGGACCGACCTGCTCGACCGGGTGCTGGATCGACCGCCGCGCGGCCGGTTCGCCACCCGCGGCGTCCGCCTGGTGCCGACCTTCGGCGGGTCGCTGCGGCACTGGCTGCCGCGCCAGGTCGCCCGCTACGCCGAGGTGCTGGCCGACCTCGCCACCGCGCCCCGCAAGCCGGTCTGGGAGCGGGTCTCCGCTGTGCGGCGCCTGGCGAGCCTGCCCGGCGCCCGCATCGAGGACGTGGAGCCGTTCCTCCAGGACGGCGAAGTCGCCGTGGTCGAGGCTGCACTGGCCGGGCTGAGCCGGACCGACCGGCCCGGCGCTGCGCTGGGCATCTTGCTTGGTCACGCCGACACCGACCGCGCCCGGGTCGCGGTGTACGCGGCCGGCCGGGCCGCCCGGACCATCCCGCCGGCCGAACTGGGTGCCGCACTCCGGCCGGTGCTGGCCGGCAAGAAGGTGACGTCGCGCAAGGAGGCGATCCGGCTGCTCGCCGAGCACCGCGTGCCCGGCGCGACCGGCGAACTGGCCGCGCTGTGGGCCGACCCGGAGCTGCACCGCGACCTCCGCCGCGCCATCGTGTCGGCCGCGCGCCGGCTGCTCGACGACGAACGGGCGTGGCAATGGCTCACCGAAGCAACCGGTATGACCGCGGTGGCCGCGGCGGTGAATGAAGCCGTCCCGCTGACCATCGCGGAGCAGCACCGCGCACGCTACGGCGCGCTGGTGCGAGCCGTGGCGGTCAACGCCGACTCGGACACCGCGCGGATCGGCTTGGCCGCCTGGCCCGCGTGGAGCCTCTGGGACCGCGAAGGACCTGCCGCGCTGGTCACCCTGATCGGCGACCTGACGAGCACCGCGACTTGGCGGTACGCGGTCGAAGCGGTGCTCACCGCGTGCGCGGTCACCGGCGATCCGGCGCCGGTGCACGACGTCGTCACGACGCTCGTCGAGAAGGCCGACGTGGTCGTCGCCGGGCGGGACCAGCCTGCGCGGCAACGACTTCGCCTGTTCCTCGTCCGCCTCGCTGCCCGCCTGGACGCCAGTGGCGAGGCGATGCGCACCGCGGTGGAGCAGCTGTCCACGACGCTGGCGGAACGGGCGCAGTACCGAACGGACGCGCTACTGCTCGCCGTCAGCGCCCTGCCCGGCCGCGGCGACCTGCTGCCGGCGCTCCGCCGGATCGCCGCCCTCGCCGACCGTCCCGCACCGGCTTGGCAGGCGGCGGACCGGCTCGCGGCCTGGCTCGCCGGCCACGATCCGGGCCGCTCCGAACTGTTCGGCACCGCTCAAGGCCTCACGGCAAGCCCGGCGGAGGCGTTGCTGGCAGCGAGCATCGCGAGCCAAGCGGGCCCCCACGCCGGCTGGCCACGTCCGTGGCGCGAACTGGTGTCCGCACTGCGCAACGATTCCGACGCCGACGTCCGCGAACGCGCATCGCAGATCTTCTTCGCTCCGGAGTAACGGGCCGAACGCGCAGAAACTGCCTTTGAGAAGGGCACCCACGTCCATGACGCCCGCCTGGCTACTCTTTGATCTCATGGGCGCACCGGATCTCATCGCGATCGACCACGACACCTACCACGCCGAGCATGTCGGCCGCACGGCTGACGGTCGGCAGTTCTTCCTGACCACGCCGTTCGAACCGGCTGCGAAAGGCCCGGGGAACGAGTTCGTCGCCCTGTTCCTGTTCGACCAATCCGGACGGTTGCTGGAAGCCAAGATCGACGAGTTCGGGCCGCGAGCCCAAATGGATCGGGACCACCGCCAGAGTCGATATGAGGCCAGGCTGCGGGAACTCGGCCAGGTCACTTTCACTCGAATCGAGGTCGCACCGTTCGCTGTCGAGCGGTTCGGCACCACCTTCGGTCTCATCCCCCGGCCCGGCGACGAGGAGGACGATCCGTGGTGGGTGGAGCTACGTCCAGGCAACTACATGGCGTTCACCGAGCCCTGGGACAGCGGCAGGTACGACACTTGAGCGGCGAGGCCCTGGGTGTGCGGCGACGCTGTCCACACCGCCTTCCCGACCGGCGGTAACGACGCGAACACCGCCCTCCGCTACGCCGCTACCTGACTTAGGTGTTCTGTCCGGGAAGGTTTCGAGTACGGCGCCGAAGCTCTGCGCCACAGCCTCGACGCGCTCTCTCCCTCGCCCGACAACCAGGAATCAGCCTGACATCGCGATCCACGACGCACGCACATGCCAATGAGCCGGGGGTCGTTCGGGAGGTTCGCCGACCAGCCGGTGCTGAGCGGCCAGGCGACCCAGTACATGTGGTGGCACTGGCGCGTGCAGCACCGGTGGGTGCCCGCGCCGCCACCACCTCCGCCACCGCCACCCGCACCGCCGCTCGTCCTGACCGGTGACCTGCTGTTCGACTTCGACTCGGCGACCATGCGGCCCGAAGCCCGAGCGGTGCTGGCCGCCGCGATGCCGGCGCTGCGGGCGAGGCCGTCGACGGACATCGTGGGGCACACGGACTCCCGAGGGACCGACGAGTACAACCAGAGGCTTTCGGAGCGACGGGCGGACGCCGTGGTCGCGGCCCTCGTCGCCGAGGACGGGTCGCTCGCGGGCCGGCTGCACGCGTCCGGGCGCGGCGAATCGAAGCCGGTCGACACCAACGACACGCCGGCGGGCCGCCGGCGCAATCGCCGGGTCGCGCTCGTCTCGACGCCGTAATCCCAGCCCGCGGGCAGCCGTCGTTTCCTCGTGAAGCGGCGGCGCGGGTTATCGTTTGGGCGTTGAACGGCCGGCCTGCTCGGAGCGCATCGCGGACATGAGGCGGTCCCGCAGGGCGGGAAAGTCCTCGACGAGGGCGGCGGCCGCGGCCTGAGCGGCGTGTTCGGGGTCCGCTGCCGGCAGGTAGTCGGTGGCCCTGCCCAGTGCGGCCGTCAGGCGCAGCAGCTCGTCTTCGGTCTCGTCGACCAGGTCGCAGACCTCGGCGCCGCAGAGCAGCGCGGCCTCGTAGAGCGCCGAGTGGAAGGCGCGCTCCGCCCGGCGCAGCAAATCTGGCCAGTCGTTGGCGGCGACGTGGATGTCGCGGAAGAGTATTCGCTTGTCGGCGGTCCACCGGGTGAGCTCGGTGTACTCGCGCTGCGCCGACTCCTGCGAAACTGACCTCGCAGCGTCAACCACGCGGCGAGGGTGCTCGCGCTCGGGGCGGCACCTAGTACTTTCGGCCGAGTACTTTCGGCCGATGTCCGGGCCCGCAACCCCTTCGTAAGACGTGGGCCATTTCGGGGTTCTTGCCCTGGAGCCGGTTTCGCCGCCAACCACCGACCTACTGTGGCGGTGCTTGGTGATCTTGAACCGGAACCGAAGAGGGGAACCACCTTGCCCGTCCGAACCGGAATTCTCGGCAGAACCCTCGCCGCGGCGGGGACCGCCGCGGCTCTCGTGCTCGCCACCGCCGTTCCCGCGGCCGCGGCCGCGCCGTCCACCGTCGAGCAGGACGTCGCGCAGCTCTACCAAGATGTCATCGATCTTTACAACGGCTTGCCCGACAGCGCTCTGCGTGGTGTGGACCGGCTCATCGAGTCGCCCGTTCCGCGGATCGGTCCGCGGAGCCGGGCCGCGGCCGGCCCGATTCCGGGCTGCACCGAGGGTTCGCTGCTGACCTACGCGAACAAGCTCGCGGCACAGCTCACCCCGCTCGAAGGCCAAGCGCTCGACGCGTTGTCGGGCCTCAGCCAGCTTTACGTGCAGGGTGTCGCCTCCGACAAGACCCCGCAGGTCTTCGGCAGCGACGGCCAGTACACCCCGCGCGCCACCACCACGATCGACAAGCTGCGTGCCTTCTGGGACATCGAAAGCTGGAACATCCAGCTCGTCGCCTGGAAGGGCACCGATCTCGGCAGCCAGGCGAAGATGGCGCAGACCTTCAGCCTCGGCCTCGCGCCGGCGAAGGTGAAGGACGCCGCCGCGCTCGCCACCAAGGTGCTCTACGAAGTGCCGGCCATGCAGGGCGGCCGCAACCCGCTGATCACCCTGAACGCGTTCTCCGCCCCGGCCGGCAGCCTCGGCGGCAAGCGCGTGGCGCTCGGCGACGGCCTGCTCGACACCGTCAACATCCTCGGCTTCGACGACGTTTCGGTGGAGTCCGTCGTCGGCCACGAGTACGGCCACCAGGTCGACTTCGCGCACGAAAACTACCCGCGCAACGAGTCCTCCGAGATGGGGCCGGACGCCTACGGCGGCTACTTCGTCGCGCACGCCAAGGGCTTCGCGTGGGACGCCCGCACCCAGCAGGAGGTCACCTACCTGGACGCCTCCATCGGCGACTGCTACCACAGCCACGGCACGCCGGACCAGCGCAAGGCCGCCGGCGCCTGGGGTGAGAAGCAGGCGACGAGCCAGGGCAACCCGAACCGGATCGTCCCGTCCGCCACGATGATCGAGAAGTTCCAGAAGGAATACCCGAAGCTGATGCCGCCTGCCCCGTCGCAGGTGGCCGCGGCTCGCGGCTGAACGACGACGGGCCGGCTCCCTCGCTTCGGGGGAGCCGGCCCGTTTTGTTCAGCCGGCGAGGGTCTGGGTGATCTGACCCGTCGTGTCCGAAGTGGACTTGCCCCGGCTTCGGCCGTGAGCCTCGACGACGTGTTGTTCAGCGCCCAGGTCCATCCACAGTGGACTGACCACCGCACGAGCCGGCCGGAATCGCGGCCGTCCGGACCTCAGGACGGCCTACGCACCGGCGCCACGACCCGGGTAATGCCGTCGTCCGCCCGGCGGTCTCGGGCAGCGAGGGCGCGGACTGTCACCACCGCCTACCCGTTCGGTCGATTGCCGACGATCGGTTGACCGGCAAATAATTTCCGGTAGTCGATACTTTCAGTGAGGAGCCGAAGTGGAGCCGCCGTTGGGGCTCGACCCGGACACGGCAGATCTCGTCCGGCCGTACTTCCGCACCCATGGACGTACGCGGCCCACGCGCACGCTCCCCGTCGAAACACTCATCTCGGCCACCGAACGAGGCCGCACCCCGGAGCACGCCTGCTCCCGCGAAGAGGCCGCGATCTGCCTCCTGTGCCGCTCCTCGCAATCGGTCGCGGAAATCGCGGCGTACCGGCGGATTCCCCTGGGCGTCGCACGGGTCCTGGTGTCCGACCTCGCCGACCGGGGCCTGGTGGCCGTCCAAGACGCGCAGCTCGCCCCCGGCGATCGTCCCAGCATCGACTTCATGGAGCGGGTTCTTCGCGGTCTTCACGCGATGACGTGACCACCGGGTGCGGGCACGTCGACGAGCGTCACCCGCACTCCCGACGCACGAATCGCCGCCACGCTGCCCGCGTCGGCCGATGAATCCGTGATCAGCTCGTCGACCTCGGTGATGTCCCCGATCCGCGCCAGCGTTCGCTTGCCGAGCTTGCTGCCGTCCGCGATGACGACCACTCGTTGCGCACGGGCGAGCATCGCGCGGTTCGTTCGCGCCTCGTTCTCGTCGTGGGTGGTGATGCCGCCCGCCGCGTCGATGCCGTCGACTCCGATGAAGGCCGTGCCGATGTTGATCGACGCCAGCACCTGCTCCGCCCACGGGCCGACGAGCTCGTAGGACCGCGGACGGGAGACACCGCCGACGACGACGAGCTTCACCCGGGGCCGCAGCACGATCTCCATGGCCGTGTTCAGCGCGTTGGTCACCACGGTGAGGTCCGCGCGGTCGGGCAGCTCCTTCGCCAGTTCGCCCGTGGTCGTGCCGCCGGTCAGCGCGATCACGTGCGGCCCCGCGGGGAGCCGGCGCACCGCCTGCCGGGCGATCGCGCGCTTCGCGTCCCTCGACCGCCCTTCCCGGTACCGGACCGGCAGCTCGCCGGCCACCCCCTGGGCCAGCGCGCCGCCGTGGGTCCGGGTCAGCAGCCGCTGGTCCTCCAGCGCCGTCAGGTCCCGGCGCAGCGTGGCCTCGGAGACGCCGAACCGGCGCGCGAGCTCACCGACGCGCAGGCGGCCCGTTTCGCCCAGTTCGCGCACCATCTCCGCCATCCGCTCGGACCGGGGCGCACGCCCACGGGCCCGCACATCAGCAAGGTCCATAACTGCACACTATACAGGTTTTCGCGCACTTTCGCGCATCGATCCGACAACTCACCAGCGGCAACGCGGCAAACGAACATCCGCGATGCTCGTTTGCGCGGAAACTCTTGCTCACCGGTCACGGCACGACGTACCACTTGGCGGAGCCGGCCGAACCGGCCGCGACCCGAAAGGTGATGTGGGTGGAGCACGAAGAGCAGCCGGACGAAAGCCGCACCGCCGCCGAGATCCGGCAGCAACCCGGCACGTGGCCCGAGGTGGCGCGGACCGTCGCCGCCGCGCGGGCCGACATCGAACGCCTGCTCGGCGACGCGCTCGTCGACCCGCGGACCCGGATCGTCCTGACCGGCGCGGGGACCTCGGCCTACATCGGGGAAGTCGTGGCCCCCGACCTCGCCCGGCACCTCGGCCGGCCGATCGAGCCGATCGCGACGACGGACATCGTCGCCGACCCGCGCTCCGTCGCCGATGACCGGCCGGTGCTGCTGGTGTCGTTCGCCCGCAGCGGCGACAGCCCCGAGTCGTCCGCCGCGGCCGATCTGCTGCAGCGGTTCACTCCCGCGCTGCACCACATCGTCATCACCTGCAACCCCTCCGGCGCTCTGGCCCGGCGCTGGGCGGACGCCAAGAACGCGGTCGTGGTGGCGCTTCCCGACCGGCTGAACGACCGCGGCTTCGCCATGACGTCGTCGTTCACCGGCATGACGCTGGCCGCCCTGCTGGCCCTGGGCCTCGAGGTCGACGTCGACGCCGCCGCCCGAGCCGCGGAAGACGTCCTGGACTCCGCGACGAGCCGGGCGGAAGCGGTCGCCGCCGCCGATCCGGCGCGGCTGGTCTACCTCGGCTCCGGCGCGTTCAAGGGGCTCGCCCGCGAAGCCGCGCTGAAGTGCCTCGAACTCACCGCCGGCGCGGTCGTCGCGGTCGCCGACACCCCGCTGGGCTTCCGGCACGGCCCCAAGTCGGTCCTCGACGAACGGACCGTCGCGATCGTCTTCCCGTCCGGCGATCGGTACACCCACCGCTACGACGAGGACATCACGCGCGAACTGGTGGAGGCCCTGGGAGCCGGGCGGGTGCTGGTAATCGGCGGCGACGACGGTGACTGGCCGATCCCCGGAACCACGCGGCTGCCCGACTCGCTGCGGGCCATCGTGGCGGCCATCCCGGCGCAGTCGATCGCCTTGGCGTGTTCGCTCGCCCACGGCCTGACTCCCGACAACCCGTTCCCCGGCGGCGAGGTCAACCGCGTGGTCCGGGGCGTCGTCATCCACGAATACCCGGAGGGCTGAGCCATGTTCCTCGGTGTGGACGGCGGCGGGACGAAAACCGCCTTCAGCCTGATCGACGCGCGGGGACGCCTCGTCGCGGAAGCCCGCACGGCCGGCATCTACTACCTGCAGCAGGGCATCGGCATCGTCGAGCCGCTGCTGCGTCAGGGAATCGGCGAGGTCTGCGCCACCGCGGGCATCGAGGTCGCCGGCCTCTCCCACGCCTTCTTCGGCATTCCTTGCTACGGCGAGATCTCCGCCGACGTCCCGGTGCTCGACGCGCTCCCCCGGCGGATCCTGGGCGACGTCGGCTACGCCTGCGGCAACGACATGATCTGTGGCTGGGCGGCCTCCCTCGGCGGCGCGGACGGGATCAACGTCGTCGCGGGCACCGGGTCCATCGCCTACGGGGAACACCGGGGACGGCGGTGGCGGGCCGGCGGCTGGAGCGAGCTGTTCGGCGACGAAGGGTCCGGCTACTGGGTCGCGGTCCAGGGTCTCGGCGCGTTCTCCCGGATGAGCGACGGGCGCCAGCCGGCGAGCGCGCTGGTCGAAGAGATGCGCCGGACGCTCGGGGTGCGCACCGACCTCGACGCCATCGACATCGTGATGAACCGCTGGCACGGCGATCGCGGGAAGATCGCGGACCTCAGCAAGGTCGTCACCCGCGCCGCGGAGGCGGGCGACCCCACCGCGGCCGTCATCCTCGGCCGCGCCGGCCGGGAGTTGGCCCTGCACGTCGAAGCCGGTGCCACCGCGCTGGGGTTCGAGCCGGGGCAGGCCGTGCCGGTCTCCTACTCCGGCGGGATGTTCGGCTCGGCCCACCTCCTGGGTTCCTTCCGCGAGGCGCTCGAGCACGGCGGCCACGGCTACGAACTGCGCGAACCCCTGTTGCCCCCGCACGTCGGCGCGGCGGTCTACGCCGCCCGGCTGGCGGGCCACCCCATCCCGCTCGACCGGATCTCCGCCGTCCCCAGCTTGGAGGGGTTGTCATGAGCGCATCGAAGCGCCGCGCCGCCTGGATTCCCTACGCCGGCCTGCTGGTCCTGTTCTGGGGCGTCTGGGGCGCGTTCTCCAGCCTGCCCACCTCCAAGTACGGCTACCCCGACCCGATGGTCTACGTCATCTGGTCGATCACCATGCTCATCCCCGCGTACTTCTCCCTGCGCGGGCGGAAGATCGACCGCCGGCCCATCGCCGCGGTCTACGGCCTGCTGATCGGCCTGACCGGCGCCGGCGGGCAGCTGGTGCTGTTCAAGGCGCTCACCATCGGCCCGGCCTACATCATCTTCCCGATCGTGGCGCTCTCCCCGGCGATCACCGTCTTGATGGCCTTCGCGGCCCTGCGGGAACGGCTCACCGCGCTCAGCTGGATCGGCGTCGGCCTCGCGCTGGTCGCGATCGTCCTGTTCTCGGTGTCTTCGGGCGACTCGCAGGAAACCGGCGGGACCTATCTGTGGCTGGCGATCGGAGTCTGCGTCGCCTGGGGCGTCCAGGCGTACTTCATGCGCAAGGCGGCCGTCGTCGGGGTCAACGACGCGACGACGTTCGGCTGGATGACCGTCAGCGGGCTCCTGCTGATCCCGGTCGCGCTGATCATGATGGGCGGCCTCCCCCTGTCGTTCCCGTGGCAGGCTCCCGCGTTGACCGCGATCACGCAGCTGCTCAACGCCGTGGGCGCGTTGTTCCTCGTGATGGCCATGAGCCGGGGCAAGGCCACGATCGTCGCGCCGATCACCAACGCGCTGGCGCCCGTGCTGACCATCGTGCTCTCGCTGATCGTCTTCCGGACCCTGCCGAGCGGGTTCCAGGTCGCCGGCATCGTGCTCGCCCTCGTGGGCTCCTCGCTCATGGTCTACAGCACGGAGAAGAGCGGCGAAGAGCCGGCCGCTGCCCCCGCGCGGGAAGCCGCGTCGTGACCAGGATCCTCACCGTCACCCTCAACCCGGCCATCGACGTCACCTACCGCGTGGCCGGGCTGGCGGTCGGGGAGACCGTCCGGGTGACGGAGGTGCGCAGCCGCGCGGGCGGCAAGGGCGTCAACGTCGCCGCGGTGGCCCGGCAGCTGGGCGGCGACAGCCTCGTCCTGGCGTTGTCCGGACGCGCGGAGCCGGACGAGTTCCGGGCCGGCCTCGACCGGCTCGGGCTTCCCCACCGCCTGGTCCCGGCGCTGGCCGCGGTCCGCCGGACCGTGGCCGTGGTGGCGGACGACGGCGTCACGACGAGCCTGCAGGAGCGCGGCACCGCCGTGGCGGCCGGGACCCGGGACGAGGTCGTCGCGGCCTTTCGCGCCGAGCTGGCGGCCGGTGTGGGAGCCGTGGTCATCTCCGGGAGCGTGCCGCCCGGGCTCGGCGACGAGGTGCCCGCCCGGCTGGCGCGGCTCGGCGCCGAAGCCGGCGTCCCGGTGATCGCCGACGTCTCCGGCGCCGCTTTGCGCGCCGCGGCGACGACGGGGAGCGTGCTCGTGCCGAACCGTGACGAACTGGCCGAACTGTCCGGAACCCGCCTCGACGTCCTCGCGGCCGGCCGGCGGCTGGTCCGGGACGGCGCCGCCGCCGTGGTCGCCACGCTCGGCGAAGAGGGCGTGGTCGCGGTGACCGCCGACCGCGAGTTCGTCGTCCGGCCGGTCGAAAAGGTCGTCGGCAACCCCACCGGCGCCGGCGACGCGGCCGCCGCCGCGCTCGCCCGCCACCTGGCGGCCGGTGTGTCCACAGTGGACTGGCCCGCCGCGCTGGCCGACGTCGTCGCGACGTCGGCCGCCGCCGTCCGGTGCCCCGTCGCGGGCGAAGTCGATCTAGAGGCCCGGGCCGGCTGGCTCGACGCACTCGCCGTGAAGGAGACCGCGTGAACACCGACGCCCCCGGCATCTTCACCGGCTTGCGAGGGGCGGTCGGGGCGTTCAACGCGATCCTCCTGGAACACGCGGAGGCCATCGTGGCGGGCGCCGAGCAAGCCGGCCTTCCCGTCATCCTGCAGATCTCCCAGAACGCCGTCCGCTACCACGGCTCACTCGACCCGTTCGGCGCCGCGTGCCTGAGCATGGCCGGCGCCGCCTCCGTGCCGGTGCTGGTGCACCTCGACCACATCGAGGACGAGACCCTGGTCCACCAAGGGCTCGCGCTCGGCATCCGGTCGATCATGTTCGACGCCGCGAGTTCGGCGTACGAGGAGAACGTGACGCGGACCCGCGCGGTCACCGAGCGCTGCCACGCGGCGGGGTGCTGGGTGGAGGCCGAACTCGGGGAGATCGGCGGCAAGGACGGCGCGCACGCACCCGGCGTCCGGACCGACCCGGCCGAAGCGGCCGCGTTCGTCGCCGCGACCGGCGTCGACTCCCTCGCGGTGGCCGTCGGGTCGTCGCACGCGATGGCCGGCCGCGACGCCGTGCTGGACGACGACCTCATCGGCCGGCTCGCCGGCGCCGTGCCCGTGCCGCTGGTCCTGCACGGCTCGTCCGGGGTCCCCGACGACGGCGTCCGCCGGGCGGTCGGGCGCGGCATCCGCAAGGTCAACGTCGGCACCCGGCTCAACCAGGTCCTGACCGGCGCGGTCCGCGCGACGCTCGCCGAGCGGGAGAGCCTGACCGACCCGCGCCGGTACCTCTCCCCCGGCCGCGACCGGATGCGTGACGAGGTCGCGCGGCTGGTGCAGCTGCTGGCCGGTGCCTGAGCCCAGGCACGCCGAACAGCGGCCGCGAGCCTCGTCGTGGCGCCGGCGTCCACCGACCTCGGGTCCTCAGCGGGGCAGGACGAGGTGATCGGCGACGGCGTACAGCTCCGCCTGCCCGCCGCCCGAGACGGCGACCGGCGCGTCGTGGACCGCCTTGAGGATCCAGAGCGTGCGGTAACCCTTCTCGTCCACGTAGCGGGTCTCGTGTCCCTGGACCGGTTTTCCCGCGGTACCGCGCACCTGGCCGGCCTCGTCGCTGCGCACCGAGACCGGCGGCAGGACGCTGCACGTGCCCACCGAGTAGCCCGTGCGCAGACCGCTCGGACCGATCGGGCCGCCCTTCTCGACGTCGAACGCGCACATCCGCAGGCCGTCGGGCAGCTTGCCGAGGCCGAACGCCGGGGTGACGGTGGTGTTGCCCGGGAAGGTGACGTTCTCCGCGACGCGGCGGCCCGCGTCGATCAGCTGCTGCGCCGGCGCCGTGCTGCCCGGCTGCGCGGACACGTTGACGTACAGGGAGCCGCCGTCGGGGTGGGTCAGGTACAGCTCGTAACCGCCCGGGCCGCCGGAGTGCGAGCTCTCCACGCCGGCGCGCCCGCCGATGGTGACCGGCCGGCCCGGACCGGACTTGAAGGCGGCCTGCTCGATCGGCATCATCCGCATTTCCTGCACGTCCACGAGCAGGACCTGCCGCCCGGAGGTGACGGTCAGCATGTACTCGCCGCCGTACACCGGCTTGTCGGGATCGGCCGCGCTGCCACCGATGTTGATCCGGCGCGCGAGGTAGTCGGCCTGGCCCGGCGGCAGCCAGCCGAGCGAATAGGGCATGTTCAGCTCCGCGATGGCCGGCTTGACCGGTGCCGCGACGGGCGCCGGACCGGTGCCCGTGGCCACCTGGTTGTCGCGGGTGGGCCGGTTCAGCGCGACGACGGCGACCGCGGCCAGGACGAGCAGGACCACCCCGGCGCCGGCCGCGAGCGGCGGGCTCACCACGGCGCGCTTGCGGTCGAGGCGCTGACGCGTGGCCGCCAGCACCTGGTCGCTGTCGGGAGCGTCGGGCTCGTGGGCGGTGAAGGTGTCCTTGATCAGGTTCTCGATGTCCATCAGCTCTCCTTCGCCTGAGCCATCCGGTCGATGTCCAGGCCGTGTCGCAGGGTCGTCAGGGCTTTGCGGGCGTGGGCCCGCACGGTGGCCTGGGCGCAGCCGAGCAGGTCGGCGATGTCGGCGTCGGCGAGCTGCTCGTAGTACCGGAGCACCACGACCGCGCGCTGGCGGCGGGGCAACCGCGCCAGGCGCTGCCACATGTCCTCGCGTGCCGCGTGGTCGGAGGCGAAGTCATCGAGGCGTGCCTCGTCGGGTGGGTCGCCGACGGCGATCAGGCGCGCCGACCGGCTGCGCCGCCAGGACAGGTAGTCGTTGGTCACCATCCGCAGGACATAGCGGTCGGGGTGCTCGGCGTCGCTGACCCGCGACCACCGTCGGTACGCTTTGACCAGCACGTCCTGCACCAGGTCGGCGGCCTGTTCCCGCTCGCCGGTCAGCATCGTCGCGTAGCGCAGCAACCGCGGCAGGTGCGCCCGGACGAAGTCCTCGTAGTCAGCCATCACTATGAAGACTGCTGTCCCGCGCGATCCGTGTACCGCCACGCGGAACTTTCCTTGAGAACTCGGGCACGAACCACGGGAGGAAGCTCGCGAAGAACGTCAGTGCGCCGACGCCGATCCCGCCGACGCCTTGACCCTGACGCAAGGTCAACCCCGCAGGATGACTGCCATGACCACAAAAGCCAGCCGGTTCGAAGTCCACCACGACGGCGTCACGATCCCGGTCTCCCGTGGCGGCCGGGGACAGCCGCTGGTCCTGTGTCCCGGGCTCCTCACCACCCAGGCCGACCTGCACGAGCTGATCGACCTGCTGCGCCGCGACTTCGACGTGGTGACCTTCGACCTCAGGGGCCACGGGCTCTCCTCGCCCGCCGACCGGTACACCTTCGAGGCCTTCCTCGGCGACCTCGGCGCCGTCGTGACGGCGCTGGGACATCGCTCGCCGCTCCTCGTGGGACATTCGCTGGGCGCGGATCTGGCCGTCCACTACGCCGCCGCGCATCCCGGTGCGGTGGCCGGGCTCGTTCTCGTCGACGGCGCGAACCCGGTACCCGAACCGTTCGTCACCGACGCCGACCTGCCGGACTTCCGCGCGATGGCGGAGGAACTGCAGCACGAGCTCAAGCGCGCCAAGGACACCCCGCATCAGGTGCTCCTGACCGCGCAAGACTTCCTGGACCTCAACCTCGAGATCGAGGTGGTGCGCTCCGGCATCCTCGACCGGTACCGGGAGATCGACCGCCCGATCCACATGATCATGTCGACCGCGATGGCGGGCAACAGCAGTGATGCACGCACGCGGTGGCGCAACCAGAACTGGCGGGCCGGCATCGAGCGCCTCGTGCGCGAGCGGCCGCACGTCGCCACGTCGTGGCTCGACGCCGACCACCGGCTCGTCGTCACCCACGCTCCGGAGATCGCCCGGCTGGTCCACGACACGCGGACAGCGAGGACACTGGACCGATGCTGACCATCGGCGAACTGGCGTCGTACGCGGGAGTCACCGTGCGCGCGGTGCGGCACTACCACGCCAAAGGGCTGCTGCCCGAACCCGAGCGCGACCACTCCGGCTACCGCCGGTACGACGCCGGCGCCGTGGTCGAGCTGATCAGGATCAGAACCCTCGCCGAGGCAGGAGTCCCGCTGTCGCGGGTCAGGGAGTTGCTCCAGGCCGGCGACGAGGAGTTCGGCGCGGCGGTCACCGACATCGACAAGCGGCTGCGGGCGGAAATCCGGCAGCGGCAGCGGCATCGCGAGCGGATCCGCCGCCTCGCCTCCGGAGACAGCCTGGCGTTGCCCGCCGAGGTGGTCCAGATCCTCGACCGGCTGCGCACGCTCGGCGTCGACGAGCGGATCGTCCGGGTCGAGCGGGACGGCTGGATCCTGCTCGCCGCGCACTCACCCGAGCGGATCCCCGAGTGGGCGGCCCGCAAGCGGACGCAGATCACCGACCCCCCGCTCATCGACTTCTACCTGACCTTGGGACAGGCCCTCGACCGAGCCGACAGCGATCCGGAACTGGTCCACCTGGCCGACAAGCTGGCCGCCTACATCACGCACATGGCCGAGGACGGTGGCAGCGACACCGACGTCGAGCCACCGTTCGCCGAACTGATGGACACGTTGGCCTTCGACACCGCCCCGCCGGCTCGCCGGCTGGTCCAGCTGCTGAGAACGCGCGGCTGGACCGGCTGGACGAGGCTCGAACACGTGGTCCCGACACCAGCCGAAGGCGCCACCCGGCCTCGGTGAGGGAGCCCCTCGCTTGTGCCGCGACGCAGCTCGACATCGTCCGCTCATGCCGCCGAGCGCGCTCAGCGAGATGCGCTCATTCCGCTCTTCCACAGCGCACGAAACTTAGAGCCGGACACTGTGGTAAGGCCGGGTTCGGTGAGGTCAAGGGCCTGATCGGTGAGCCCGCCAACATCATTCTCCAGGTGCCGCCACCAGTAACAGTGAGCGGCCCCGGACGAACCCATCTCGATCTGTCTGATGGCCACTGCCTCGCCGTTGACGACGACGGCCTCCCACAGCCAGCGAGCTCCCTTGTCGACCAGGCCTTCGTGATCGACGTACTCGAAGTACTGACGAGGTTCGGGGCTGTCGTCCAAAGCCCGGTACCACGCGACGGTCGCCCGGAACGCGGCCTCCGTCTCCGGCGGCCAGCGACGTTGCACCGCCAGACAGCGGCAGTGCGCCTCCACGTCCGCCGGAAAATCGTTCACCACCGGAGTATTCCATCGGCGCCACGCCCCGCGCACAGGCTCCGCACGGTCATACCGACGAGCGGACATGACAGGGCTGCTTCGTCGACGCAGCTCGCCGCTCGGCGGAGTAGCCGGACCCACCGCGCTCGCCGGTGTCGGCTCACAACCGTGCGGCGTGCAATGGCAAGCTGAGCCGCGTGCGACGAGTCGATGAGCTGGCCGACCTGGTGGGATGGACCGGAACGGCGTCAGCCGAGCTGAGCTGGCAAGACGTCGCGGGGTCGGTGAGAGTGCAGTACCCGGCGACCTACCGCGAGTTGCTCGACGTGTTCCCGTCTGGCGAATTCGCCGACGGGATCCGCGTGATCTCACCGGTGCAAGACACCGGCACCTTGGAGCTGTTCCGGACGAACGCCGAGAACTGGTACAGCTACTTCACCCACGCCCGGGACATCGCTCCCGAGACGTTCCCGCACAAGTTCCACCCCGAGTTCGACGGCCTCATCCTCTGGGCCATCGACGACGATCACTGCTACTTTTGGGACCCCTCGGGGGGTCGCGACCCGGACACCTGGCCGATCGTCTTCCTGGAGAACACCGGGCCGAGCTGGGGAGCCTACGACGGTTCGGCGGTCGACTTCCTCTTCGACGTCATCACGGGGAACTTCCAACACGAAGCCTTGTACTCGGACTGGGAAGATGCTCCGAAAACCTTCTATCCCACCAGGTTCATGGGTCACTAGCGGCGCAGACCTTCGCGCCCCGTCGGCCCGACGTCCGGTCATGCCGACGACCGGTTGTTGGCCCGAACTCACGTTACCTCCAGCCGGCACATGACGAACTTCGTGACGGACCTCGCCGTGTTGCTAGTCCCCACCGCGTGAACGAAGACGTCCAGCCAAGCGCCTGCGCGAGTCCGGAGGGAGCCGCGGACCGGCCGGCTCCGCTCACCGGGATGCTTCGCGCAATACCGAACCAGCTCCAGCACGTCGTCGACATCGTCCACGTGGACCATGGCCCGAAGACTGCTGTTCGCCGGCACCGGAACGTCGATGTGCGCGAAGTCATCGCTCGTGACGACGACCGCCTCGTGCACCACGTCCACCACCATGAGAGGGTCGGTGACGATCGCCGCGAAGGCGCCGAGCTGCCGCATCAATGGACCGGACACGGCCCGGTGCACCTCGCTCAGACCTACGTTCGCCGAGAAGCCGGCGTAGTAGCTTCCGGATTTCCGGCGTCCGACCGCTCGGACGCCCCGAAGCGACCCCATGGCGACGTGCCGCTGTGCCATGAACATGATCACCGGCTCGTCGATCTCCGCGTCGCGGAAGTCCTGCATCAGCGCGGCGATCGCCACCCGGAACTCGTCGGTCAGGACGCTGTCCATGAACCGGTAGGGATCACGGCCGCTCGCGCCACCGTGCCAGTCTGCGCTGGGCGGCTCGACTCCGTAGAAGCGTGGTGCCTCTTCGCCCCACCAATGGCGCAGCAACGCGCCGCCGCCCGGCGCCGGCTCGTCCCATTCCCACACCGCGATCGGCGGCCTCGCCGGAAATCGCTCTCCGGTCGGGACGTAGCACGCCTGCAGCGCCACGAGCGAACCATCACGGCCACCCAATGCCGGTTTGACCCCGACGTCGAAGGCGTCGTAGCCGAAGTGCATTGTCTCCCGCTGCTCGACGCCGGTCTTGCGAGCCCTTTCCATCATCGGTGCGACGATTTTCCGGACGGCCAGATCGGCGTTGTTCAGCGAAACGCCGGTGTAAAGGACATCTCCGATCGCGTAAAGCAGGCTCTCTTCGTCGAAGACGAGCCACTGACCCTCGTGGCGTCTGCTCTTCGGGTTTCTCGTGGTCACGACCACTCCCCAGGACTGATGAAGCTGTGGTGCGGCCCGCGGTTCGCCCGGCTGCCTGCTCAACCGGACGATCCCGTCAGACCGGGTAAACGCTCGAAGGCACCGCTGGCCCCGAACTGGGGCGAGTGTGAAATAGCGAGGCATCGTCGAATTGCTAAAACATCGCGCCCAGAGACTCGTCAGCTCAGCGACGCATCGCGCGACACGGCTCAAGCTCCGAAAAGCGCGGATTTCCGCCGCGCGGACGCGAGGCTCGTCTCCCGGCAGAATCCGGCACTTGCGCCGGTCCCGGTGGCTACACGGGTATGAAGCGTGCTCATCAAACCCCTCCCCTGGGTACCGCCCTCACGTCGTGTCGAGAGCCGAGCCGGACAAGCCTAAGCGATCAAGCCGTCGCAGGTATAGACCAAACGGGTGGACCTCGAACACGTGAACCACGGGCCGTAGAACCACAACGGTGACACGTCCCTCCGAACGGACCTGTTCTGCGGCGACCGGGGGCGGGTAATGTTTCCCGCGGCGCGTGATCTTCGGCGCGCCGGTGGCCCACTCTCAGTTCCCGAGGTGTGGCTGGCTCTCCGCACCGCGGCCTTCGGCCGCGTGCGTCGAAACACCAGCAAGCGGCAGTCGTTGTCGGCACGCGGTCGACAGCGCGGACTGCCGTCCACGTTCGCGAGAACCATCGGGTGGAGCCGGAAGGCTCCGAGGGGAGTCACCTTTCCATGCGACGAAAGTCGTTACGGCACCTTGTGCTGCGCACAATCACCATCACCTCCACCGCCGCGCTGATCGCGGCGGTTCCGGCCACCGCGTCCGCGACCCCGGAACCGGCGCACCACGGGGTGCCGCTGCCGGCGTCCTGGACCCCGCCGGCCAACGTCAACCGCACGCCGACCGGCATTCCGGCCGACCGGCTCCCGGCCAGACCGGCACAGACGGCTCCGAGATCGGCACAGTCACCGCGAACGGTGACCTGCGCGATGGAGGGGCAGGTCGGGACCCAGCCGTGGTTCGCGATGGACCGCTACCCCATCTCCGACCGCACCGAGCTATTGGTCAACCGGGCCAACGGCAACGCCGTGCTCACCGACCGCGAGCTGACGGTCAAGGGCACCGGCCTGGACATGTCCTTCGACGCCACCTACAACAGCCAGGACGCGTGGGGCAACGAACTGGGTGGACATTGGACGGTCTCGGCCGGGCACGACATCTACCTGCGGGTGATGCTCGGCGAGGTCATCGTCCGGGACGCGACCGGGTACTGCTCGGAGTACACGCAGAACGCCGACGGCAGCTACACCACGCCGTCCGGCTCGCACGCGACGCTGACGAAGCTCGCCAACGGCACCTACCACCTCACCCAGGACGACTCGGGCCAGGTGTGGTCGTTCACCGGTGACGGGCAGCTGTCGTCCCAGGCCGACCGCAACGGCTACGCCATCACCTACCGCTACAACGCCGACTATTCGCTGGCGTCGATCACCGACACCCAGGGCCGGGTCACCACCCTCAACCGCGACAGCGACGGGTGGCTGCAGTCGGTGACCGACCCGACCGGGCAGGTCGCCGCGTCCTACAGCTGGAACAGCGGAGGAATGGCCATCACCAACCGAGCCGGGGACAAGATGAGCTTCGGCCTCGACGCCGACGGCCACATCACGTCCTTGACCACCACGCTCGGGCGGGCTTACACCCTGACCTACGACGCGAACGGCGCTGTGACGCAGGTGGCCGAGCCCAACTACGACGGGGTAGCCAGCACCACCGGCTACGCCTACGGGGCCGGCACGACGACCGTGACCGACCCGAACGGCCACAAGACGACCTACACGTTCGACAGCGACGGCCGGCAGACCGAGGCCACCGACGCCCTCGGTCACAGCCGCGCCCAGTCTTGGTCCGCCCACGGTGACGTCGCCTTGCTGACCGACGGGCTGAAAAACTCCACCACCTACGACTACGACCCGCTCAACAACCTCAAGGGCGGCAAGCTGCCCACCGGGGCATCGATGAGCGCCGGTTACACCGACACCGCCCACCCACACCTGCCCACCCAGATCACGGACTTCTCCGGTAACACGGTGACCAGCAGCTACGACACGTTCGGCAATGTCACAGCGGTGCACTCCGCCGCGCTCAACGCCGATGTCGCCCGGTACACCTACGCGCGCGGCCTGGTCGCCTCGGCGATCGACGGGAACGGGCACACCACCGCCTACGGCTACGACACCGCCGGCAACCTCACCACGGTCACCCCGCCGCTGCCGCTGAAGCCGACCACCTACACCTACGACTCGCTCTCGCGAGTCACCAGTGTCACCGACGGCAACGGCGTCAAACTGGTCTACGGCTACGACAAGCTCGACCGCGTCGTCTCGGTCGCCAAGGCCGACGGTACCGGCCTGGCCGCGTACACCTACGACAAGACCGGCAACCGCATCGTCGCCCAGACCGCGGGCGCCACGCTGGCCAACAGCTACGAACGACGCCTGCTGACCCGCGTCGTGCGCACCGCGGGCACGGCCACCGGTACTGCGACCTACCACTACGACCGCGCCGGCAACGTCACCGCCGTCGACGACCCGACTGGCTGGATCTACTACGGCTACGACGCCGCGAACCGGCTGACTTCGGTCAAGGACCAGGCGGCCAAGACCACCACTTACGGCTACGACAACGCCGACCACCGCACCTCGGCGTCGCTGCCCGGCGGCACCACCGAAACCATCACCCTGGACAAATCCGCCCGCCAAACCGGTATCACGGTCAAGAACCCGACCGGAACCGCGGTGTTCTCGACGTCCTACCGCTACACCCGCCTCGACGGCACCGACACCGGCCAGATCCAGTCCCGCACCGACGCCACCGGAACAGCGGACAACACCTACGACGGGTTCGGGCGCCTCACCAAGGGCGGCAGCCGCACTTACGCTTACGACAACGCCGGCAACATCACCGCCGGCGACGGCCACACCTACACCGTCAACAACGCCAACCAGATGACCAAGATCGACACCACGACCGTCGGCTACGACGGCGCAGGGAACCTGACCACCACCAACCCCGGCGGCCAGGCGAACTACAGCGACACCAACCAGCTGACCTCGGTCACCTCCGACACCGGCACCCCCCTGTTCACCGCGTCCTACGACACCCTCGACCAGACCCAGCCGGGGTCGATCACCGAACAGTCCGGGTCGAGCAGCACGACGCATGTTTTCACCCGCACCGCGCTGGGCATCTCACGCACCGTGGACAACGGCGCGAACACCACCTACGCCCACGACGTCGACAGCACCCTCACCGGGCTCGTCGACACCGCGGGCAAGCACCATAACGCCGTCACCGACCACCAGGGCAGCGTCCTGGCTCTCGTCGACGACAGCGGTACGGTGACGGCAACGTATGGCTACACGCCCTACGGCTACAACACCAGCATCACCGGCGCCGCGGGCTCGGCCAACCGGCTGCGCTGGCTCGGCAGCTACCAGCTGGCCAGCAGCGAGTACCTCACCGGCTACCGCCACTACAACCCCGCCTACAACCGCTTCACCCAAACCGACCCCACCGGGCAGGAAGCCAACAGCTACGCCTACGGCCAAGGCGACCCGATCAACCGCACTGACCCCACCGGCACGGTGTCGGCGGGCTGCGTGAACGCCGGCGCGACCGCGGCCTTCGGCCTGCTGGCCACGGCGGGAATCTGGGCCGCCAGTGTGGCCACCGGCGGCATCACAGCGCCCCTCGCGGTGTCGTCGTCCTTCGCCGTGGTGGGTGCGATCGGCGGCACGGCGCTCAACTGCCGCAACGGCTAGCCGAACCAACCAGGACAAGAGAGGAACCGAACTTGATGAGCAAGTCCGTGAGCATAGCTTTCACCGGGTTTTCGGCAGCGGTGCTCATTGCCCTCGGTGTCGTGTCGATCATCTGGCGCAATCCCGTTTCCATCATCATGACGGTTCTGTTTGTGATTCCGTTCGTTATCTCGGTGATCACCATCAAACGTAATTGGGCTAAGCTGGAGTGAGCCTGGTTGTCGCTGGCTACCTGACGGGTCCAGTGGTGCCGTCAGATGGCCTAGTGGTGGTCCCCTTCACCGGGTGAAGGGGACCACCACTAGCTGCGCCGCTCGGCCGTCACACACACGGGCAAGCGCGGCGCTGACGTAACCCGTCATCCGCGCCAACACCCACCGCAAAAGCTTGCTCTCTCTCGCGCGCGGTACGTCCGGTCCAGCTCGGACCGTGCTGCCGGAACTACCCGGCCGGTTCATCGAGGCGATTAAGCGCGTCGCGAAAGTTACCGCTCTGGTGGAGGCCCGCCAGCGCGACGATCATGTGATCCAGGCCGGACTCGCGGACGATCAGACCGTCGCAGCACCAGAAATGACCACCCCGCCGTACTCTCCAGTCTCAACCCATTCCGACATAAGACGTTCGACCTCAGCCAGCGTGAAGATCGTCGCGCTCCAGCGAGAGCCGTCAGGCAAGCGAACTTCGACATCGACGTTCTCCACCGCCTCGATTCGTTCGCCACCGCCGACCATGAAGGTCACCTCGAAGACCGAGGTCCTGACTCGGTAGAACGGCCCGTCCCAGCCTCGAGCGATAACTGCGAACTCCGCACCCTCCACGAGGAAAGAGCCTATCCCGCTGCTGTCTTCTCATGCCGGTGATCGGTCGTTCGCCAGGACGCACGCTCATGCCGACGAGCGGGCGTTAGAGTCGGTTGGTGGATGATGCTTCATTCCGGACGACGTTCTTGGTGGCGAAGGCGGCCGAATTCTGCGGTCTCCTCAAGCCGGGCGACTGGCCGGACGTCGCAGTCAGCCTGCTGCTGGAAGGCAACGACGATCCCGAGATCGCCGAGCTGGCCGGCCTGAGCCGACGAGCCAGCGGCTGGGACACCGATCCGCTGGTAGCCGCCGCGTGCGACCGGCACGGAATCTTGGTGCCCGGGCGAGGTACGACAGTGGACCTCGTCGCCCGGTTGATGGCGGACGACCTTCGTGCCCGGCCGGCCGCGGTGACCGGGCCGATGATCCGCCTGCTGGCACGGCTCGCACCCCCGGACTTCGAGTCGGACCTGGCCAGTCGATGCTTTGCCGCGGAGGAATACCTGGACTGCGGCTGCGGCGAGGATGACCTTGGTTTCGAGGCGGAACTGCAAACGATGCCGACGCTGGGGCTACCGGAACCCGTCGTGCAGGCACTCGCGCGGCCACTACGTTCTACTCTTCCCGTGATTCAGCCTCCTCACGGGCATCACGGTCACTGATCGCACGCAAGGTCCGAGCCCACCAACGGGGCCGCAGCGACGCACTCACATGCTGAGAAGCGGATGGCCGAGGCGACGGATGGATGGCAAAGGCTGCAATTCATGCTTCTGACGCCATACTCGTGAAGGCTGTGGGCAGCGTGATGCCTCGTCAACGTCCTCCGCCCTCGATCGAGCGTAAGGCCTCAATCGGTGTACGGCCCGTTGCCTCAGCCAGGGCGGTGACAGCCGCTGCCGCCAGCGCGGTCAGGTTCAACGCTGCCAGCGCTGCGTCCTGTCGGACGGCGGCCTCGGTGATGTTGTGGACATTCGCGTCCTCGTCGGCGAGGTAAGCGGCCACCCCCTCGACAGCAGCACTGCGCTTGACTGCCCGCCTCCTTCGTTCGTTGCTTGGCATTCGGCAAGTATCCTCGCCGGCGTCCGCTCATGCCGCGTAGAGGTCGCACGCAAGCCTTGAGACGTTCGACAACCGATGTCGCTCCCGATCGGTTCAAGCAAGGAGCCCGACGACGCGGTCGAGCACGGACCCGAACTCCTCGACGTCCTCCAGTTCGACATACTCGCTGGCCGGCTCGTCGATGCCAGGATGAATGACGCTCACGTCAGTCCAGCCGCCGGCGTACAGCACGAACTCCGTCTCCGCCGCCTCCGAGTACACCCGCACACCCAATGACATCGGTCGCCTTGCCTGGCGGCCGCCATCGCGGCCGCCCGGTCGAGGTCCAGGTTGCTGAGGTCGATACGGCGTTCCACGTCGCCCACGGTAACGATACCCAGCGCACCGCCGTGCACAAACGGCCAGCTGGTGATCAAGGTTGCGAACATGCACTCGTGCCGCTGGTCGGTCGTCCATCGGACGCGCGCTCATACAGATCAGCGAGCGAATGAGGCCGTCGACCGCGACAGCCCAGGGAGTCAGCCGCGCTACTGATCCTCGACATCGATTCGTACGGCCGCGTCGAGCAGGTACCGAGGCAGCTTGGAACTCGCTGACAACACCTCGACACCGACGAGCTGTCCGCCTTCGTCGAAGTCCAGGTTGATCATTCCTCCCACCCCAACCGGATCACACGGGTACATGTGCGACACGCTCCGGCGTTCTCGCGGTTCGGTGAAGTAGACGTAGGCCGCATCGGCCTCCTTGTCGTAGGTGACCTCGACGTCTGCCACGAGTGACGGCCTCCCTGCTGACGACGGAGAAAAGGCCTTCCGACCTTGGCCATGATCATATGACCGCCGACCGCGTTACTCATGGCGAAGTCGCAGGCGGTCGGCTGTGCTCGAACCGACGACGCTCGAGAGCTGATGTGCGAGCGTTGTGACGTCCTCACATTCCGATGGGCGGACGCCTGCGTGACACCGTGGCTCGGGTCAGCACTCCACAACTACCGCGTTCTTGCCGCTTACCCCAGTGCGCGGTCGGCAAGGCCGCGGTAGCCGTGGGATTCGGCGATTCGCAGGGCCGCACCGAAGTAGTGGTCGGCCTCTGCTCGGGTACCGGCGGCGCGGTGGATGTGGGCTAACTGCAGGAGTGCCTCGCATTCCTCGAAGCGGGTACCGAGCCGACGGGTGAGCTGGAGCGCGTGGTGGGCGTTGAGCAGCGCGAGCCGGTACTGACTGCCTGCGAGGTGGCCTGCCGCCAAGGCGGCATACCCGGCCGCTTCGATGGTGGGGTCGGTGGCGCCGGCGGCGGATTCGAGCGCGGTTTCAGCCAGTTGCACCGCGCCTGCGTGGTTGCCGACACCGGCATGGACCGTACTGAGCACCGTGAGCGCGCGCGACTCGAAGCTGTGGTCGTTGATGCACCGGGCTTGTTCGGCGGCTTCTTCGGCGGCGTGGCGAGCTGCGCCGTAGTCACCGACGCGGACGCCGACCCGGGCGAGCAGGACAAGGGCGCAAGGTTGGGGACCATCGGCCACCTGCTGCGCATAAATGGCTGCGGCCTTCGTCAGGTCCCCACGATGTTCGTGCAGGATGCCGAGGTTCAGCTGACGCCATGGATTGGGCGCGTCCTCCAGCGCGATCGCCTCCGCGAAAGCTGTGGTCGCACGTTCCAGGTCTCCGGTGGTCAGGTAGAGCATAGCGAGGTTGTTCAAGACAGCGGTCATGCCGCGGCGTGACCGCAGTGCTCGGTAGAGGTGCAAGGCGGCTTCGAAGTGCCTGATGGCGGGCGGGAAATCGCAGCGGAGGGCGTGGGATGCCGCGAGGTGGTTGTGCGCGACCGCGCACAGATCGGGCCGGCCGGTAGCGTTCGCCGATTCCAGCCCGATCCGGGCGAGTTCTGGCCCTTCGGCAGACCAGTTGTTCATGCAGTACCCACGCAGGGCGTCGACGAGCCGGCACACCGACACGGGGGTATTGCGCGTGTGGGCGTGACGGATCGCAGCGACCAAATTGGGGAATTCAGATCCGAACCATGCCCGCGCGGTATCCCGGTCAGCGAACGCATCCGAATGGGAGCGCGGCCCGGGCAGGCGCAGCATGGGCGAGTACAAGAGATCTGCCGCCGCGTCGGCATAGGCGAGATAGTGCCCGAGAAGCGCTCGCGTCGCTGCCTCGCTGTCGTCCTCGGTCTGGGCGCGTTCGGCAGCGTAGTGACGGAGCAAGTCGTGCAGGCGGTAGCGGTTCGGTGCGTGCTCTTGAACCAGGTGTGCGGAGGCCAGGCGCTCCAGCTGGCGAGTGATCACTGCGGCCGGCGCACCGGTCAGCGCACCGGCCGCGTCCGGCGTGATGTCGCCTCCGGGCACTAGGCCGAGCAGGCGGAACGTGCGGCGGGTAGCGCTGTCGAGAGCCTGGTACGACAGGTCGTAGGCAGTGCGGACCGCACTGGTGTCGCCGTCGACGGTCAGGCTGTTCAGCACACCGTGGTTGCGCATGTCGGCGAGGTGGTCTGTCACCCGGCGCCCGGCGCGGTGCCGGATCTGCGCGCCGGCGATGCGCAGCGCGAGGGGCAGCCGCGCACACGTCTCGGCGAGTTCGGCGATGGCCGTCGGTTCTTCTGTCGAGCGTTCTGCGCCCACAGCAGCGGTGAGCACAGCGACAGCGTCGGCCGGCGGCAAGACGTCCAAGCTGATGCGGTGGGCACCCTCGAGGGCGACCAGCCCGTCCAGGCGGTTACGGCTGGTGACCACGACCGCGCAGCTCGAAGCCGCCGGCAGTAGCGGCCGAACCTCGGCGGCGTCGGTGACGTTGTCCACGAGGCAGAGCACGCTTTTCACGGCCAGCACCGACCGGTACAGCGTTGTTGCCTCGATGACGTCGCGCGGAATCTGTTGAGCCGGGACACCGAGCGCCCGGAGGAACCGCGCAAGAATCGAGGCGGGACCGTACGTGTCGTGGAGGTCCGCGTAGAGCTGGCCGTCGGGGAACTTCTCGCGGACTCTGTGCGCCCACTGGGTCGCGAGCTCGGACTTGCCGGCTCCGGCAGTCCCGGCGATGACCACGAGGCAGGGACCGTCGCCGGAGAGCAAGAGCCGGTCGAGCGCGAGGAGTTCGGTGTGACGCCCACGGAACCCGGTGGCAGCCCGGGGCAGCTGCGCGGGCGTCACGGGCAATGTGGCGGGAACACCGCGTTGCCGCAGGACCGCCGAGTGAGCGTCGCGCAAGTCGGGTCCTGGCTCGGCGCCCAGTTCGTCGGCCAGCCGGTCGCGGATGACGCTGTAGGCGTCCAGCGCGGCCGCCTGCTGCCCGGCGCCGGCCAGCGCAAGCATCAGCAGTGACCACAGCCGTTCGTGGAGCGGGTGATCGGCGACCAGCCGGCGCAGCTCACCGGCAACGTCGGCGCACGCCCCGAGGTTCATCCGAGCCCGACAGTCGTCCTCGACGACAGCCCACCGGGCCTCGAGCAGGCGCTGGGCCTCACCGTCGATCGCCGGGGTCGGGGGCAGACCGGACAGCGGTTGCCCTCGCCACAGGCTCAACGCCTGGCCAAGCAGCTGTGCGGCCAATGCGTCGTCTCCGGCCACGAACGCACGATGTCCGTGACTGGCGATGCGGCGGAATCGTTCGACGTCGACCTCGTCCGGCCGGGTTTCGATCAGGTACCCGCCCGCCCGGGCCTGAATCCGCTGCCCGCCGCCCAACGCGGCGAGCTGCTGTCGCAGCCGCGAAACGTGCGTCCGCAGGTTCGCCATCGCCGACGCCGGCGCAGCCTCCCCCCAGACGACTTCCACCAACCGCTGCAGCGGCACCACCACGTTGGGCGTCATCAGCAGGGCCGCGAGGAGAGCGCGTTGCCGCTGCGAGGTCAGCCGCAGATGCTCGGCGCCCGATCGCGCGTCGACCGACCCCAGGAGCAGAAACTCCACGACACCCCTCCGCCCGAGCCCGCGTCAATCCCTCAATGTTCGCCGGATGTGCTCATCGTGTACAGCCCGGATGCGATCGTGAAACCGCGGATCGCTCGCAGTCGGCGCACGGAGAGACGAGGGGGCTCGCCGTTCGACCCGCTGCGGGCGACCCGCGAAAGCAGCGATGACCACCCCGCTCTCGGGGAACGTCCCCCGTATTTCTTGGGCTCACAGCCACGACGGTCAAGTCGCAGCATGGCAATCGAACGTCCGCTATTGCCGCTGACAGTCTTTCGTCCGGCTGCACCCGCAGGCACGCACACGCTCCGGGTTGCCTTTGTGTGGCAAATCACACCCCCGCTGCACGCGGGACGGGGGTATCCGTCTTCCCGTGGAGAGCACATCCGGCGAACACATCGCCGATGACTGGAGGGAGCTTTCCATGTACCGCAAGGGAATCGTCCGCACGATCACGCTGACCGGCCTCGCTGCCGCACTGGGCCTCGTCGGTGCCGCACCGGCACTGGCCGCGCCGGCCGGCGAACCGATCTTCACCTCCGCAGACCTCAACGGCGACGGGACACGCGACACCGTGATCTCGCGACCGGCGATCAACGGCAAGCAGGTGATTTCGGCGACCGTGAACGGCAAGCGCACGGCGATCGTCCTGCCCGCGGACCCCTGGTTCGGCATCGTGGCACCGCGGGTGGCCGACCTCGACGCCGACGGCCGGGCGGAGCTGCTCGTCGCGACGACGTTGGGCGCCAACACGGCGTTCTTCGCCGTGCTGGACTTCGACGGCCGGAACCTGACCCAGGTCGTCGGCGCGGACAACAAGCCGTTCGAAGTCGCGGAAGGAGGCGGAATCGCCGCGCACGTCGGTTATATGTGCATGGCTCCGGGTGGCAACCGGTTGTTCGTGACGGTGGTTTCCTCGGCGGACGACATCAGCGCTCCCGCCGGCGAAATCACGTACACGGGCACGCGCACGATCTACAGCCTGCGAGCCGGCGCGCTGACAGTACTGGAGCAGGACGCGATCACAAGCCGCCCACTGGCAGACCCGGTGACCATGGTGGACGCGGCGAGCTGCGTCTGAGGTCCGTTCTCCCGGATCAGGGCTTTGGGTGCAGGTGGCGTATTCCCCGCCACCTGCACCTGGCGCATTTACCGTCGACTCCTGGACGTACGAGTCGGATGGCACTCCCGCACCCTCGACCGGCGCGCACGTACAGGTCCGGATGGACTCGCGGGCGTGTTCTCCTCGTCCGACGGGGATCACTGCTCCGCCGCCGCAGCGCGTGCTAGTCGAGGTTCTTGGCCATGACGACGTTGGTCTCGAGGTAGCCGAGTTTCCGGTAAAGCGACCTCGCGACCGAATTGTTGCCGAAGACCTGGAGCCGCACGGCTTTCAGACCGGCGGCGCGGACCTCGTGTTCCATCGCCCGCATGAGCGCTTCACCGTACTTCTGGCCACGCAGGTCTGCGTCGACCCTGATGTCGTAGAGGTAGGCGCCGTGGGGGCGTTCGGCGAACCAGATCATGCCGATCGCCCGATCGCCGTTCCGCGCGGTGTAAAGGTGGTGGCCGGGCGTGGCCACACCCTCGGGCAAGAGCTCCGCGTACTCGTCGATGGCGCGCTGTCGTGCACCCTCGGCCGGCCAGCTCTTCGCCGAAACATGGCCCTCGGCATAGGCCAGTACCGCAGCGCGGTGATATGTCTCGTATTCCTCGCTGGTCATCGGATCCAGCCGGACCTCGGTCATGGCCACCCCTCTTCTCGCGCTACCGACCGCGGACAACGTATCGGTCCGGCTCACGGTGAATCAGCCGCTCGGTGCGGCTTCTCGGACATGCTCCCCGTTATGGTTTGAGTCTCCGCCAAGGGGAGGCTGCAGGCTGTGGGCATGGACGACGAGAACCTCCTCACGATCGGGGCCCTGGCCGCGCGGACCGGGCTGTCGGTCAAGGCGATCCGGTTCTACGCCGACAAGGGGATCGTTCCCGCGACCTGCCACAGCCCGGCCGGCTACCGCCTCTACGACGTGGCGGCCCTGGCCCGGCTGGAACTCGTCCGCACGCTGCGCGCGCTGGACATCGATCTGGCCACCGTCCGGCGCGTGCTGGCCGATGAGACCTCGCTGGCCGAGGTCGCGGCCGCGCACGCCGCGGCCCTCGACACCCACATCCGGGTGCTGCGGCTGCGGCGTGCCGTGCTGACCGCCGTCGCGAACCGGCAATCGACCCCTCGGGAAATGGACCTGATGCACAAACTGGTGAACCTGTCCGACGCCGAACGGCGCCGCTTCGTCCACGATTTCGTCGACGACACCTTCGGCGGTGTCGACGCCAACCCGGCCATGGTGGAACTGCTGCGTTCGAGCATGCCCGAGCTCCCCGAAGACGCCACGCCCGGCCAGGTCGAGGCCTGGCTGGAGCTCGTGGAACTGATCCAGGACAACGACTTCCGGACTTCCGTGCGGCGGATGGCCGAGTACCAGGCGGCCCAGCGCGCCGACGGCGACACCACCGGCTTGCACCACGACCTGACCGAGACCGTGCGCGAGGACGTCGGCCGGGCACTGGCCGAGCGGATCGCACCGGATTCACCGCGGGCCGGCGGCATCGTCGCCACGCTCACCGCGTCCTACGCCGGAACGTTCGGCAAGGCCGACGACGACCAGCTGAAGCGGTGGATCCTCGAACGGCTCGAGATCGCCAACGATCCCCGCGTCACGCGGTACTGGCAGCTGGTGGCCACCATCAACGGCTGGCCCCCGCTCCCGGACCTGGAACCGGTGTTCACCTGGTTCGGCCGGGCCCTGCGCACCCAGCTCGACCGCCGCCGCTGAAATCCCACACCAAGATCGAGCGTTGCAACGTCCTCACGTGCCCGATGAGCGACAGCGGTGATTTTGAGGAACGATCGTTCTTGACTGATCGTTCCTCAAAAGGATACCGTCAGGGCATGGGCAGGCGACGGGCGTTCGACGAGGACGAGGTGGTGCGGACCGCCGTGGGGTTGTTCGGTGGCCGTGCGTTCGACGGAGTCTCCGTCGACGACCTCGTCACCCACCTCGGTGTGCACCGCAACAGCCTCTACAAGACGTTCGGCAGCAAACGCGGCCTCTACCTGGTCGCCCTGCGTCGACACGTCGCCGACGACGTCTGCCCCCTGGCCGAAGCGCTCGCCGCGGCACCGGATGCCGCGACCGCGCTGCGGCTCGTCACCTCGGCCGACCTCGGTTTGCTGCTGCTCGCGGCGGTCGACCAGGCCCCGGCCGACGAGGAGGTGGCCACCGAAGTGAGCGCGGCACTGGCCGCGCTCGACCAGGCGATCGCCGGCGCGCTCGACATTCCCACCGCCCTGGCGGGCGGCCTCACGGCCGCCGCACTGGGAATCCTCCTGCGCGGCAACCCCGACGGTGTCGGCGCCGCGCTCACCCGACGCTTCGATTCTCCTGACTGACAAGGAAAAATGACATGGCACTGGTCCACATCGACGGCAACGACCTCGTCGTCGTCATCGAGGGTCTCGACAAGCTCTGGGCCTTAAAGAGCAGCCTGACCATCCCGCTGGCCAACGTCCGCGGCGCGACCGCGGACCCCGGCATCGCCGCCGATCCCAAGGGGATCCGCGCGCCCGGTGCCCACCTGCCCGGCGTGATCACGGCAGGCACGTTCCACCTCGACGGCGAAAAGGTCTTCTGGGACGTCAAAGACGCGTCGAAGGCGGTCGTGATCGAACTCGCCGACGAGCGCTACGCCCGCCTGGTCCTCCAGGTCGACGACCCGCGCGAGACCGTCACGCTGGTCGAGAACGCCCTGCGCTGAAAAGGAAGCCGATGTCCGGCCGAGGCGGGGTCACGCCCGGACCGCACCAGCGGCGGACGCCACGAGTGTCATCGGCCAACGGAACTCCGGCCTATTCGAAGCAGTCCGCAGCTGCTCCTCGGTCAGCCGCCCGCCGGTAGCGATGCAGCTCCGCACGAGGGATCGCACCTCCTCGTCCTCGGCGCCCGGCTCGAGTTCCCACAGCTTCAGTGCGTGCAACGCCGCGCGGCGTGACACATCCGGGGTCGACGCGTACCAGTGCCCGCCCATCCGGCCCGAGGGCGGACCACCGTCCGCCGGCACGCGCCGACCGAGCTGCTTCTGCTTCACCCGCGAGTCCGCGTACGCCGCAACCTCCTCGCGCCACGCCGTGCGGCTGGCCTCCAGCGCCTTCAACGCGCGCAGCAAGGCCATTTCGTGCTGCTGGTACGGCCCCGCCAGCTCCTCGAGGAAGCTCAACGTCGCCCGGTGGCCGATCGGGTGGTACATGCGCACGCACGAACACAACGCCGCGACCCGCCGGCCGTGGGCCAGCCGGCCGTTCCTCACCCTGCGCGCCCGCTCGCCGAACCCCATCGGGCGACGATACCCGCCGGCGGGCGGGTTTGAGCCTGCCGCGACCGTGGTACTGACCGGTTTCACCGCTGTCCCGCTTTGGAGGGTGCTCGTGCAGATCCAGGTCAACACCGACCACAACATCCACGGTGGCGAAGGGCTGGCCACCTACGTGACCACCGAACTGGAGAACAGCCTCTCCCGGTTCGACGGGTGGTTGACCCGGGTGGAGGTGCACCTGAGCGAGGACGGCGGCAGCAAACCCGACGACAAGAAGTGCGTCATCGAGGCGCGGCCGGGTGGCAAGCAACCCGTCGCGGTCACCCACCACGCGGCCACTGTGGACGACGCCTACACCGGGGCGGCGCACAAACTGGGCCGGGCGCTGGACACCCGGTACTCCCGCGCCCACGACCACAAGGGCAGCGACAGCATCCGGCACATGCCCGCTCCGGAAGACGCCGAGCCGGACGAGCCGCAGGGTTGATCGACCGTCAGAGCCGCGATACCTGGTAGTGCGCGATCAGCCAGGCCCCACCGACGCGCCGGACGACCACGCTCAGGTGCACCGGCAGCGTCGGCCGGTCCGTGAAGCCGAAATCCACCGCCGCGTAGCCGAGGACCACGTCGTCGGAAAGTCGGCGGGACTCCACGACCCGGTAGTCCGCCGTCATGCCCAGCGGCTGCGAGTCGTAGTACGCGGCGACGCTGTCGCGGCCCACGCTGTACGGGTGCAGACCCTGGAAGATCGCGTCTTCGGTGAACAGTTCCGCGACCCGGGCCGGCTCGTGCGCGTCGACCGCGGACTTCCACGCGTCCAGCACGCCGGTGAGGATGTCCATGACGTCAGTGCCCCGCGCTCTGGCCGCCGTCGACGTGCAGGATCTCGCCCGTCACGAACGGCGCGCCCTCCAGGTAGACGACCGCGTCGACGATGTCGCCCGGGTCGCCCATCCGCCCGACCGGGTGCAGGCCCGCGAGCGCGTCGTGCGTCGACGCCGGGTGCATCGGCGTGCGGATGATGCCCGGCGACACGGCGTTCACGCGCACGCCGCGCGTCGCGTACTCGATCGCCAGTGACTTCGTGACCGCGTTCAGCCCGCCCTTGGTCAGCGACGCCAGCGCCGAGGGCACCGCGCTGTTCGCGTGGTCGGTCAGGCTGGTCGTGACGTTGACGACGTGCCCGCCGCCGACCTCGAGCATCGCGGCGATCGCGCGCTGGGTGACCTCGAAGAAGCCGCGCAGGTTGACGCCGGTCACGAGGTCGAAGTCGGCCGCGGTGTACTCGGTGAACGGCTTCGCGACGAACACGCCGGCGTTGTTCACCAGCGTGTCGACGCGGCCGAACGCCACCAGGGCCCGCTCGATCACGCGGGCGCCGACCGCCGGGTCGGCGATGTCGCCCGCGACGGCGAGGATCCCGGCGTCGCCCGACGGGGTGATGGACCGCGAGTTCGCGACCACGGCGTAGCCGAGCTTCCGGTACGCCTCGACCACGGCCGCGCCGATGCCCTGTGAGGCGCCGGTGACGACCGCGACCTTCTGGGTGCTCATGAAAACCTCCTGGTGGGTGGTGCTTCCTGAGCCGAGGATGAGCGCGGCGGACGCCGTCCGCCACGACCGGTTCGCTCTCAGCTGGAAGGCCGGACCTCCCACCGCATTAAGCTCCCGGTATGGAGCTACGCCAGCTTCGGTACTTCGTGGCCGTCGCCACGGAACTGAACTTCGGCCGGGCCGCGGAGCGGTTGCGCATCGCCGGGCCGTCGCTGTCCCAGCAGATCAAGGCGCTCGAACGCGACCTCGGCGTGCGGCTCTTCGACCGCGACCGCCGCTCGGTGACCCTCACCGAATGCGGCGAGTCGCTGCTGCCGCGGGTCCGCGCGCTGCTGGAGCAGGCCGACGAGCTGCGGCGCTCGGCGGCCGGGATCGCCGCCCGCGAACCGGTGCGGCTCGGGTACGTCAACTGGCGGCCCGCCGACCTGCTCGACCGCGTCGCGGGCGTCGCGCACCTGCACGTCGACACGTGGGTGCTGCCCTCGCACGCCCAGCTGAACCGGGTCGCCGACGGGAGCATCGACCTGGCGATCTGCTGGACGCGGGCCGCCGACCTGGCCGAACACGGCCTCGAAGCCCACCTGCTCGGCGCGGACCGGCTCCACGCGATCGGCGCCGGCGCCGCGGACGTCGAAGCGCGGGACGTCGTCGTGCTCGTCGACGCCGACACCGCGAGCTGGGCGTCGTGGAACGGCTACGCCGAGGAGTTCGCGCGGGCCACCGGCGCGCGGGTCGAGCGCATCGGCGACGGCGGCATCACCGGCGCGGCGTTCTTCGACCACGTCCGTCGGCTGCGGCGCCCGGTGCTGAACTCGCCCAAGGGCCAGACGGCGCCGGTCCCGCCCGACCTCGCGCGCCGGGCGGTGACCGGTCCGGCGCCGTTCTGGACGTGGTCGCTGGTGTCCCGCCGCGACGAGACGCGCGCGCCGGTCCGCGCGACCATCGCGGCGCTCACCCGGGACGTCGGCTCGCCGGACCTCGGGTGGCTGCCCGCCGACGACCCGCACGCGGCGCTCAGCCGAACGCCCGGACGGCCACGTCCTGCCAGTCGTTCCACGTCTTGAGCCGGGCCTGGTACTCGTCGGTGACCGCGGCGAGGGACTTGCCGAGGAACATCCGCAGGGGCGGGTCGGCGGCGTCGACGAGCTCGAGGATCGCCGCTCGGGTCGCGTGCGGGTCGCCGACGTCCCAGTGGCCCTCGCCGGCGGCCGGGTAGTCCGGGTTCGGCGTGCTCTTGCGCGAGCCGACGTCCAGCCATTCGGTGGCGTAGGGCCCCGGTTCCAGGTTGGTGACGCGGATGCCGAACTCCGCGACTTCCTGCGCCAGGGACTGGGAAAGCCCTTCCAGCGCCCACTTCGACGCGTGGTAGGCGCCGATGCCCGGGAACGCGACCACGCCACCCTCGCTGGTGACCTGGACGATGTGGCCGTGACGCTGCGCGCGCAGGATCGGCAGGGCCGCCTGCGTCACCCAGAGCGCGCCGAAGAAGTTCGTCTCCAGCTGGGCGCGGACGTCGTCCTCGGTGAGCTCTTCGACGCGGCCGAAGTGCCCGTAGCCGGCGTTGTTGACGACGACGTCGAGCCCGCCGAAGTGGTCCGCGGCGCTTTGGACGGCGGCGAACGCGGCGGCGCGGTCGGTGACGTCGAGGCGGAGCGGCAGGACGGCGTCGCCGTACTTCTCGACGAGGTCGTCGAGCTGTTCGGGGTTCCGTGCGGTCGCGGCGACCCGGTCGCCGCGCTCGAGGGCGGCTTCGGTCCAGTGGCGGCCGAAGCCCTTCGAAGATCCTGTGATGAACCAAATCATGCTTCCATGGTGGGCTTCTTCTCCCATGAGCACCAGCGATGCCTTTTCATAGGAGCCATGCGGTCTGGTCATGGCTAAGGTGACGGCATGAGCGAGGTGACGCTGACCGGCCTGCGGGTGGTTCGCGAGGTAGCGGCGACCGGCTCGTTCACGGCGGCGGCCGCGTCGCTGGGCTACACGCAGTCGGCGATCTCGCGGCAGGTGGCGATGATGGAGGCGGCGGCGGGCACGGCGTTGTTCGAGCGGCACGCGCGTGGAGTGCGCCCGACGCCGGCCGGCGCGTCGCTGGCCCGGCACGCGACCAGCGCGCTCGCGGTCGTCGACACCGCGGAGCAGGAGCTGGCCGGCCTGCGCGACCGGCTGGCGGGCCGGCTCTCGGTCGGCGCGTTCCCGGCCGCGGCGGCGGTCCTGGTCCCCCGCGCGCTGGCCGTCCTGCGCACGCGGCACCCCGGGCTGGTCGTCACGCTCGACGAAGGGGCGACCCCGGCGCTGCTCGCCCGGCTGCGCGGCGGCCGCACGGAGGTGGTGGTGATCGGTGTCGGCGAGGGGCTGCCGGGCTACGACCTCGCGGGCCTGCGGGAGGACGTGCTGACCGAGGACGACCTGCGCGTCGCGATCCCGGCCGGGCACCGGCTCGCCCGGCAGGGGCGGATCGAGGTGGCGGACCTGCGCGAGGAGACGTGGATCGTCGGCCGCGGCGGCCGGGGCGAGCCCCAGTTCGGGGCGTGGCCGACGCTGTCCGAGCCGCGCGTGGGGTGGGCGGTCCGGAGCTGGACGACCCGGCTGGGCATGGTGGCGGCCGGGCTGGGGGTCGCGCTGCTGCCGGGCGTCGCGGCGAAGTCGGTGCCGGCCGGGGTCGTGGTGGTGCCGGTGGAGGATCCGGCGTGGCGCGGGCGGAGTGCGGTGGTGGTCACCCGGCCGGGGCGTTCGGCGGGGGCGGGAGCGGTGGTCGAGGCGCTGCGGGAGCAGGCCGCCGAGCTGCGCGGGTGACGCGGGCAAGTGGCCCGGCGCTCCGGCCGCGAGAGCGGTGGTCGAAGGCCTCCGGGAACACGCGCGGGTGACACGGGCAAGCGGGTGGGCGCGGCGATCCAGCCTGGCCGCGATCGCCGAGGTCGAAGCCTGCGAGAGCACGCCGCCGAGCCGCGCGGGCGACACGGGCAAATGGGCGCGGCGATCCGGCCAGGCCGCCACCGCCCCGGTCGAGGCGCTGCGGGAACAGGCCGCCGAGCTGCGCGGGTGATGCGGGCAAGTGCCCGGCGATCGGCCGCGAGAGTGGTGGTCGAAGCCCCTCCGGGAACACGCGCGGGTGACACGGGCAAGCGGGCGGGCGCGGCGATCCAACCTGGCCGCGGTCGAAGCCCTGCGAGAACACGCCGCCAACCCGTACGCGTGGCACCGGGGGACGAAACCTGCCCACCCACAGCCGCCCGCCCCGGGGGAGAATCGATCTCATGGAGCCCACCGGACAGCCGAAGGAGCTCGGCGACTTCCTCAAGGCACGCCGCGCGCAGCTGAACCCGCGTGACGTCGGCCTGGTGGAACCTGCTTCGCCGCGGCGCGTCGCCGGGCTTCGCCGGGAAGAGGTCGCGCAGCTCGCCGCGATCAGCGTCGACTACCTGACTCGGCTCGAACAGGGGCGCGTGCAGGCGTCGTCGTCGGTGCTCGCCACCCTCGCGCGGGCGCTGCGGCTGGACGACGACCAGCAGTCCTATGTGTACGAACTGGCCGGCAAGCCCTTCCGCCGGCCGCGGCGCCGGGCGGGCGAGAAGCTGCGTCCGGCCATGAAACGGCTTCTCGAGCAGCTGGCCGAGACGCCCGCGATGGTGCTCGGCCGCCGCCTGGACGTCGTCGCGTGGAACGACTCGGCCGCCGCGCTGTTCACCGATTTCGCGCGCTACCCGGCTAACCGCCGCAACTACGTGTACCTGCTCTTCGCCGACCCGCAGGTGCGCGCGCTCCACGCGGACTGGGACGAAGCGGCCCGGACGGCGGTGGCGGCCCTGCACCTGGAAGCCGCGCGCGACCCGGACGCGCCGGAGCTGGCGGAACTCGTCGGCGAGCTGGCGGTGCACCACCCGGAGTTCCGCACGTGGTGGGCGGCCCACCACGTGACGAGTCAGGGCTACGGCGTCAAGCACTACCACCACCCGGTGGTCGGCGACCTCACCCTGGACTGCGACATGTGGGAAAGCCCGGACGGCAGCGGCCAGCGGCTGATGGTCCTGACGGCGGAACCGGGCTCGGCGGCTCACGAAGGGTTGCGGATCCTGGCTTCGTGGACCGCCGAACCAGTCACCGGGTGATCAGCTGCCGGCGTGGACTTCGTACGTCAGGTGGTAGTCCGCGCCCGCCAAGGCGTTGAAGAACGCCGTCAGCGTGCCGATTCCCGGCTACCGGCGCACCAGCACCGCCGTCGCGAGGATGCCCGCCACCACGACCGCCGCCAGCGCCAGCATGCTGATCCCCATGCCGTGCGCGAAAGCCGCGCGTGCGGCCGGGGCCAGGTGCGCGTCCACCGCGAGCGCGCCCGCCAGTGATCCCTCCGCGGCCTCGCGTGCCTGCGGCGGCAGCGAAGCCGTGGCCGAGCGGACCGAATCCGTGTACGCGGCCGAAAGGACGCTGCCCACGAGCGCGATCCCCAGTGCCGCACCGACTTCGCGCGTCGCGTCGTTGACCGCCGATGCCACGCCGTACTGCGCCGGCGGCACGTTGTCGAGGATCGCGCTCGTCGCGGCCGGGGCCGTCACGCCGATCCCCGCGCCCAGCACGCACACCGCGATCGCCAAGGCGACATAACCACTTCCGGCGTCCAGCTGTCCGATGAGGACCATCCCGGCGACGATCACCGCGAGCCCTACGCACGTCACCGCTCGCAGCCCGAACCGGCGGACCAGCGGCGCCGAAGCCAGCGACAGCGGGAAGAGCGACACCGCGACCGGCCACAGCGCCAGCCCGGACTTCAGCGCCGAGTACCCCTGCACCAGCTGCAGGTACTGCGCCAGCGCGTAGAACATCCCGAACGCCGCGGTGAACTGGACGGTCACCGAAACCGAGCCGGCCGCGAAAGCCGCGTTGCCGAACAGCCGGACGTCCAGCAGCGGCGACGCGCGACGCAGCTCGTAGCCGACGAAGAGCGCGCCCAGCACGAGCCCGCCCGCGATCGAGCCGAGCACGACACCGCTCCCCCAGCCCAGATCGGCGACGCGCAGGATGCCGTACACCACGGCTCCGATCGCGAGGGCGCTGAGCACCGCGCCGAGGACGTCGAAGCCGGCCGACCCGCGCGAGGTCGGCACGGTCAGGCTCGCGGCCACCAGGACGATCGACAGCACGGCCGGTCCGAGGAACACCGAGTGCCACGAGAAGTGCTGCAGCAGGACCCCGGCGAGCACGAGCCCGCCGAGCCCGCCGACGCCGGCCACCGCCGCCCAGATCCCGATGGCCCGTCCGCGCCGCTGCGCCGGGAAGCTCGCGGTGATGATCGACAGCGTGGCCGGCATGATCATCGCGGCGCCGAACCCGGTGACGGCCCGGGCGACGATCAGCCACGTCGACGTGTCGAGGAAGACCGGCGCGGCGCAGCCCACGGCGAAGACGAGCAGGCCGGCGACGAGCACGCCGCGGCGCCCGTACCGGTCGCCCAGGGCTCCGGCGGGCAGCACGAGCGCGGCCAGGACCAGGGTGTAGACGTCGACGATCCAGGTCTGCTCGGGCTGGGTCGCCCCGGTGTCGGCGGCCAGCGCGGGCAGGGCGGCGTTGACGATGGTCACCATGGCGATCACCAGGCCGACGGCGGTGCACATGACGCCCACGGTCCAGGCGCGACGGCCGGTGGACAGCGCGATGTCGCCGGTGGTTTCGAGCTCCGCGCGCATGGGCTCGACGCTACGTGCGGGAACCGAGACACGGGGCGGCCGGCGGTCTCAGTTCGCGGGGAGCGCCGGCTTCAGCACGTCCTCGACGAGCGCGCTCACCATGCCCCGCGGCACCGCCGCACCCGTCAGCGCGGCGTACACCAGCGGCCCCACCAGGGCGTCGAGCGCCGCGTCGGGCCCCAAGCGGGGCGCGATCTCGCCCGCCTCGGTCGCGCGGGTCAGCAGCGCGCGCTCCTGCTCGCGCCGCGGCCCCAGATAGCGCTCCCGGAAGCTCTCGGCCGTCGCCGGGTCGTGCTGGGCCTGCGCCAGCAAAGCCAGCAGGACCTTGCCCGCCGGGTCGCGGGTCAAGAACCTCGCGAACGCCCTCAGGTACCCGCGGATGGCCTCGGCCGTCGCCTTCCCCTCCGGTACCGGGAAGCGCTTGGCGCTGTCCTCGATGAGCGTGTCGAGGAGGATCTCGACCTTCGACGGCCACCAGCGGTAGATCGTCTGCTTGGCGACCCCGGCGCGGCGCGCGATCGCTTCGACGGTCAGCGCGGCGAAGCCGTGTTCGACGAGCAGGTCGTCCGCGGCGTGCAGCACGGCCAGGCGCGCGGCTTCGTCGCGCCGGTTTCCGGAGCGCGGGCGGCGGCTGTCGGGCATGCGCGTCACCCTACCCGGCCACCCTTGACTGGACGCGACGTCTTGTCTAGACGCAACGTCGCGTCTAGTCTCGCGGTGAAGCCATTCGAAGGAGAACCCGTGTCCCCCAAGCAAGCCCTCGTCGTCGGCGCCTCTCGCGGGCTCGGTCTCGTCCTCGCCGGCGAGCTGGTCCGACGCGGCCGGCACGTCATCGCGACCACTCGCCGCGACAGCCCCGACCTGCCCGGCGTCGAGATCGAATCACTCGAGATGACGAGCCCCGTGCAACTGGCCGCCCTGCGCGAACGGCTGGCCGGCCGGAACCTCGACCTCCTCTTCGTCAACGCCGCCATCGACCGCGGGAACACACCCATCGGCGAGGTCCCCACCGACGTGTTCACCGAGGTGATGGTCACCAACGCGCTGAGCCCGCTGCGGACCGTCGAAGCCCTGGGCGACCTCGTCACACCCGACGGGACCATCGCCGTCATGTCGTCCGAGCAGGGCAGCATCTCCCTGAACACCGAGGACGGCTACGAGCTGTACAAGGCCAGCAAAGCCGCCCTCAACCAGCTGATGCGCAGCTACGCGACTCGCACGGCCGGGGACGGCCGGACCAAGCTGCTCATCGACCCCGGCCACAACCGCACGCGGCTCGGCGGCCCCGACGCTCCCCTCGATCCCGAGGAGAGCATCCCGGCGGTCGTCGACGTGCTCGAAGCCGAGGCCGGAAAGCCCGGCTTACGGTTTCTGGACCGCCACGGCGAACCCGTGCCGTGGTAGCCGCTCAGCGGGCGACGGCGTACGCCTGCTGACCCCGGGGACTCGCGGCGGCCAGGACGAACCCGTCGGCGAAGCCCGTCGCGCACACCTTGCCCAAGGACTTCTCCGCCGCCAGCACGACGTCGTGGCCGCGCTCGCGCAGCTGCTCGACCACTTCCGCCGGGCACCCGGCCTCGACGACCAGGCGGTTCGGGCGGGCCGACCGCGGCGCGAAGGACGACGGGACCTGGTCGGTGTGGAACGCCCGCTGCTCGACCGCCGCCTGGGGACGCAGACCGCCGTCCACGTGGCTGACGAAGAAGTTCAGCGTCCACTGGTCCTGCTGGTCGCCGCCCGGGGTGCCGAATGCCAGGTGCGGGCGGCCGTCCTTGGTCACCAGTGTCGGGCTGAGCGTGGTCCGCGGGCGCTTGCCCGGCGCGACCGTGTTCGGGTGTCCGTCGACGAGCAACGCCATCTGGCCGCGGGTGCCGAGCGGGAAGCCGAGTCCCGGGATGAGCGGCGAGCTCTTCAGCCAACCCCCGCTCGGCGTCGCGACGACCATGTTGCCGTCGCGGTCCGACGCGCTGATGCAGCACGTGTCGCCCTTGGCCGCCGTCAGCTTCGCCACCGCCGGGATGCCGTCGGCGAGCTGGACGCGCCAGTCCGGGTCGGCCGGGGCGGGCAGCGGCGGCTCGGGGAACCAGCCGTCCAGGCCCGGGCGAAGTGAACCGCACGCCCGCTCCCCCACCAGGTCACGCCGGGCGGCGGCGTACTCGGGATCGAGCAGCCGGTCGAGCGGGACGTCCGAGAACGCCGGGTCGCCGTAGAAGGCTTCCCGGTCGGCGAAGGCGAGCTTCGCGCACTCGACGACCGTGTGCAGGTGCTCGGCGCCGCCGTGGTCCATCGCCGCCAGGTCGAACCCGTCGAGCAGGCCCAGCTGCTGCAGGAACACCGGGCCCTGTGACCACGGGCCCGCCTTGTGCACGGTGTGGCCGCGGTAGTCGCCCGCGAGGGCCGGCTCGATCGTGGGCCGCCAGGACGCCAGGTCGTGGCCGGTGAGCAGGCCGCCGTTGCGGCGGCCGGTGCAGTCGAAGGGCTCGGCCGTGGCCAGGTACTTGTCGATCGCCTCGGCGACGAACCCCTGGTAGAACACGGCGACGGCGGCGTCGATCCGGTTCTCGCGCCCGCCCGGGGCGGCCTCGGACTCGGCGAGGATCCGCCGGTACGTCGCCGCGAGGGGCCGGTTGCGCAGCCGGGCGCCGGCCCGGGGCGGCCGTCCGTCGGGCAAGTAGACCTCGCCGGACGCGGTCCACTCCTCACGGAAGAGCGGTTCGAGGACCTCGATCATGTCGGCGGCCTTGGGCAGCAACGGAAAACCGTCTTCGGCGTACGCGATCGCCGGGGCGAGCACCGTGCCCAGGTCGAGCCGGCCGCGGTCGCGCAGCAGCCGCAGCCACGCGCCGAACGCGCCGGGCACGACGGCCGGCAGCAGGCCCGAGCCGGGGATCGCGTCGACGCCGCGGTCGCGGAACGCCTGGGGTGTCGCGGCTTCCGGCATGGGGCCCTGGCCGCAGATCACCTCGACGTCGCCGGTCGCGCCGTCGTGGACCAGGATCGGGACGTCGCCGCCCGGGCCGTTGAGGTGCGGTTCGACGACCTGGATGACCAGCGCCGTCGCGACGGCCGCGTCGAACGCGTTGCCGCCGAGGTCGAACATCGCGGTGCCGGCGGCCGAGGCCAGCCAGTGCGTGGAGGACACGGCCCCGCGGGTGCCGAGCAGTTCGGGTCGGTCGAGCACGTCAGCTTCCCTTCTCCGGGTCCGGGTCGGCCAGCTCGCCGGCCCCGGCCGGCAAGACGGCCCCGGACACCGACGCCGACACCGGCCGGCCGCCGTCGACCCGGACCGAACAGTACAAAGTGGATGGACGGCCCTGCTCCCGGCCTTGGCGCAGCGTGAAGTCGTGGACGCCGTCGCCGGTGAGCCACCCCGCCTCGACGAGCCAGACGCCGAGGCCGAGCGCGGCCGAGGAGCACGCCGGGTCCTCCGGCATGCCGTAGCCGGGCGCGAACAGGCGGCCGTGCGCGGTGTTCGTCGCCGGGTCCCAGCTGAACACGAGCACGTCGGCGAGGTCGGCGGCGGCCATGGCCGCGAAGTCGGGTACCGCGGCCGCGACGGCGTCGGCGCGCACCGGCAGGAAGTGGAACGCCGGGCCGAAGCCGCACGCGGCGGGAAGGGCGCCGTCGGCCGCGGGGGCGGGCAGGCCGACGGCGCCGAGCAAGGTCCCCGGGTCGAGCGGTGCGCTCTCCAGGGGGTCGTTCGCGGTGATCTTGCCCGCCTCGGCGGACACGTCCAGGGGCAGCCGCTTCGGCCCGCACTCCTGCACGACGCGCCCGGCGGGCACCAGGCCGAGCCGCGCGAGCGTCACCGCCGTGCCGACGCTGGAGTGGCCGCCGAACGGCGATTCCGCTTCCGGCGTGAAGACCCGGACGCGGTAGTGGGCACCGGTCCCGGTGGGCGGCAGGACGAACGCGGTCTCGGTGTGGTTGATCTCGCGGGCCAGCGCCTGCATGCCCGCGGTGTCGAGGTCGCCGGCCTTCGGGACGACGCCGAGCGCGCTGCCGGCGTAGACGTGGTCGGCGAACATGTTGACGATCTCGTACGCGGGCATGCTGTTCCTCTCAGGACAGATCGAGCGAGTCGAGGACGCGCTCGTCCCCTTGGTAGGGCTCCGATTCGCGGGGCCAGTGCACGACCAGGTCGGTGAAGCCGAGGTCGGCGAACGTGCCGGAGGCGTCCGCAAAGGACTGCGCGGAGTCCAGCACGCCCCCGACGGTCGCGCCGGTCACCAGCAGCTTCCCCGCCGACGCCGGGTCACGGCCCGCCGCGACGCACGCGTCTTCGAACGCCCGGAGCTGGTCCTTCAGCTCCGGCACGACCAGGTCCCAGCGGCGGGCGTCGAACCGGCCCGGCGCGCCAGCGGTGAGCCACGTTTCGCCGTACCGCGCGGCCAGGCCCATCGCCTTCGGGCCGGTCGCGGCGACGGCGAACGGCACGTGCGGCCGCTGCACGCAGCCCGGTTCCATCCGCGCGTCCACGCAGCGGTAGTACTGGCCTTCGTACGACGTGAGCGGCTGCCGCAGCAGGAGTTCCGTCAGTTCGAGGAACTCCGCGAACCGCGCGGAGCGGCTCCCGCCGGGTGCGTCGCCAAAGACACTTTCGTCGTATCCCCCGGCCCCGGAACCGACCCCGCAGATCAAGCGGCCGCCGGAGATGTCGTCGAGCGTCATCAGTTCCTTGGCGAACGGCACCGGGTGGCGGAACGTCGGCGTCGCGACGAGCGAGCCGAGCCGCATCTTCGAGGTCACCCCGGCCGCGGCGGTCAGCGTCGGCAGGCAGCCGAACCAGGTTTCGTCGCGCAGCCAGCGCCACATCAGGTGGTCGTAGGTCCAGGCGTGGTCGAACCCGAGCTCTTCGGCGCGGCGCCAGCGGTCCCGCGCGGCGGACCAGCGCTGCTCGGGCAGCAGGACGATGCCGTGGCGCACGGCTCAGTCCGCCGGCGATCCGGCGGCGCACGCGGCGACGTCGGCGAGCAGGCCGACGAACCCGGCCTCGCAGGAGCGGACCTCGGGACTGGTCAGCTCCGCCGGCGGGTCGGCGGCATCGGACACGGAGTCGACGCCGTTCTCGGACACGTCCACCGCCACGGCGTTGAGCCGCCGCAGCAGCTGCGCGACGACGTCCGGCAGCGACGTCGGCGCCCGCAGCGTCATGAAGTAGTTGTCGTAGACGGCGCCCAGGACGTCCGGGTGGTGCGTCTCGGTGGCGCCGGTCGAGTCCTGCAGCAGGGACCGGCCACTCGGCACGAGCTTCGCGGCGATGCCGCCGTGCACCCGTTGGTAGAAGCCGACTTCGTCCCGCAGTGCCTTGACCCCGGGCGAATCGTCGTTCGGCAAGCCCTTGCCGCGGTAGAGGTCGCGGACCGGGGCGAAGTCCGGCGCCCAGGTGCCGCTGAACCCGCGGTGCTGCAGGAACATGCTGGGCCGGATGACCTCGTGGTAGACGTCGATCGGCGTCGAGCTGGTGTAGAGCAGCATCGCGCTGAAGCCGCGGGTGAACAGGGCCGCCGAGGCCAGTGCCGCCTCGCGGTCGCGCTCGCCGCGCTCGGCCAGCGCCAGTTCGCGGGCGACCAGCTGCCACAGCACGAACGTGACCTGGTGGCCGGTGATCCAGCGGAACCAGTAGAGCCGGTCGGACGACTCGACGGGTTCGACCGCGCCCGGGGCACCGCCGCGGGAGAGGTGCTCCAGGTGCGTGCACAGGCCCGCGAACCGGGAACACGGCCCGTCGCCGCCCGGTTCGGTGCCCGCGTCCGGGATGGTCAGCGGTTCGAGACCGTAGGGGAAGTCGCCGAAGTCCCACCCCTCGCGCACGGGGACCTCGGTCAACACGGGGACGGTCATCACGCGGCCTCCGGAATCCAGGTGAATTCGTATTCCAGGCCGTTCACGTCGAACGCGTAGAAACTCTGCACGCCGTCGGCGTCGGTGACGATCTCCGTCGCCGGCTCGTCCCGGGTGAAATGATATCGACCGGATTCGTACAGCTTTATCCAGTGCCGCTGCCACGCGTGTATTTCCGCGGGCGAGCCGACCTCCATGCAGACGTGCTGGAACTGCGCGTTGCCGGGGTCGGGCGCTTCGGCCCCCTCGCCGGCGCGCTCGAAGAGGTGGAACCGGGTGCCGCCGGCCCGCAGCTCGACGAGCTTCACGATGCCGGGCAGCCGGCTCGTGGTCAGCTCGGAGAACTCCGCCAGGGACCAGTTTTCCTTGCAGCCGAAGAAGTCCTGGTACCACGAGACGCAGTTGTCCAGGTCGGCGGTCTGGATGCCCAGGTGGTGGAACGCGGCCGCGCGCAGCGGGGCGAGACGGGGCGACTCGAGGGTCGCCACAGCGTGCTCGGTCATGGTCGCCATCCTTTCTTCCGGCGCCGGGCGAACATTCCCAGACGGCGCCTCGAGAGTGGCCTCGATCGATCAGCGGGGGCAGCTGCGAAATCAACCGCCCGATCTCCTTCGAGCCTACATTGGTTGCCGTCGGGAAATCAAGTTGGTGGCAAAAGAATCTCGATTCTCCCTTAAGTCCGACGCGATCCTCAAGTACGATCGGGAGACATGAGCGAAGACCAGTGGACGAAAATCGACACCTACACCTCGACCCTGATGGTGGAGCACGACGCCGCCCTGGACCTCGCGGCCAAGGCGAGTGCCGAGGCCGGGCTGCCGGAGATCGCGGTGGCACCCAACCAGGGCAAGTTCCTCCACCTGCTCGCCCGCACCCACGGCGCGCGCCGGATCCTCGAGATCGGCGCGTTCGGCGGCTACAGCGCGATCTGGCTGGCCCGCGCGCTGCCCGCGGGCGGCACGCTGACCACGCTGGAGGCCGAACCGTCCTTCGCCGAGGTGGCGCAGCGGAACATCGACAACGCGGGTCTGTCCGATGTGGTCGACCTGCGCGTCGGCAAGGCGCTCGACACGCTGCCGGCGCTGGCGGGCGGCGAGCCGTTCGACTTCGTGTTCATCGACGCCGACAAGGCGAACATCCCGGAGTACTTCGGCTGGGCCCTGAAGCTGACCCGCCCGGGCAGCGTGATCGTCGTGGACAACGTGGTGCTCGACGGGCTCGTCGTGGAGGCCGACAGCCCCAACCCGGCGGTCCAGGGCGTGCGGCGGTTCAACCAGCTGGTGGCCGACGAACCCCGCGTCACCGCGACGACCGTGCAGACCGTCGGCAGCCGCGGCCACGACGGGTTCTGCCTGATGCTCGTCGAGAGCTAGGAAGCCCACGACCGGAGGGCCTTCCCGCGCCGCGGGGAGGCCCTCCGTCCATTCCGGACCCACGTCAGAGCCGATCGGGGTTGATCAGGTCCGGGGCGGTCCAGCCGTCGAGGTCGTACTCGGCCAGGCACTGCTCGGCGAACCCCTTGTAGCCGTCCACCTGCCCGGACATCTGCTGCGCGGTGAGCATCTCGATCCGGACGTTCTCGTGGTTGCCCGAGAAGTTCCGCTCGTAGAGCTCGTTGCGGCCGGCGAACTCGGTGCCGACGGAGTCCCAGATCAGCTTCATCAGCTTGACCCGCTCGACGGCGTCGTAGCCCGACGAACCCCGCACGTACTTGTCGAGGTAGGGCCGCAGCTGGGGGTTCTGGAAGTCGCTCGCGTGCGAGTTCAGGTAGATCAGCGCGCTGCCGAGGTCCTGGTGGATGATCTCGCGCACCCGCGGGTAGCCGATCGTCATGAACCAGCGGTAGGCCATGCCGTAGTCGAGCTTCGGCAGCAGCGCGCCGTCCTTCCACGGGTCGGGGTTCAGCGCCATCGCGTCACTCAGGCCCCAGAACATGTTGCGCCACGCGAGGACCTCGCCGATCCGGGTCTGGATGCCGCGGAAGTCCTTGGTGCCGGTGACGTCGACGCCCTTGAGCAGCAACCCGGCCAGGAAGTCCAGCTTGACCGCCAGCCGCGTCACGCCGTGGAACGTCGAGCGGTTCAGGAACCCCGACGCCGACAGGAAGGTCGCCGCCTTGGCCTGGTCGCCGTAGACGAAGACGTTCTCCCACGGGATCTTCACCTTGTCGAGCACGAAGATCGTGTCGTTCTCGTCGAGGCGGCTCGACAGCGGGTAGTCGAACGGGCTGCCCATCGTGTCGGCCTGCAGCGCGTAGGACGGCCGGCAGATCAGCTTGAGCCCCGGCGAGTCCATCGGCAGCGTCGCCACGAGCGCGAACTCGCGCTTCTTCACCGGCAGCCCGTAGTGGGCGATGAAGTTGCCGTGCGTCAGCGCGGACCCGGTCGCGACGACCTTGGCTCCGCTGACGACCAGGCCGTCGTCGCGTTCCTCCTCGACGTGCACGAACACGTCCCCGACGTCGTCGGCCGCCTTGTGCCGGTCGACCGGCGGGTTGATGATCGCGTGGTTCCAGAACAGGACCTTCTCCTGCGCCTCGGCGTACCAGCGCCGGGCGTTGCCCTCGAACTCGCCGTAGTAGCCCGGGTCGACGCCCAGGGTGGCCAGGAAGCTCGCCTTGTAGTCCGGGCTGCGGCCGAGCCAGCCGTAGCTCATCCGGGCCCACTCGGCGATCGCGTCCCGGTCGCCGAGCAGGTCCTGTGTGGACTTCGGGGCGCGGAAGAACTTGTGCGTGAACCCACCGCTGCCGGTGTCGGTCGGCGTGGTCAGCACGTCCTTCTTCTCCGGATCGTGCAGTGCGTCGTAGAGCCGGGCGGTCATCCGCGCGGTGTTGCGGAACGCCGGGTGCTTGGTCACGTCGTCGACGCGTTCGCCATACGCCCAGATCTCGCGGTCGTCGCGGATGCTCTCCAGGTACTCGTCCCCGGTCATCGGCCGGGTCGTCGTCTCGCTCACTTGCCTGCCTCCCATCGGTGCGGCGCCGCGAAGGGCTGCGGCGCGATCGGGTCGTCCAGCGACCACGACCAGTGCGGTGCTTCGGGTTCTTCGGCCAGGCGCGGGAACTCGCCGCCGAAGAACAGCAGCGGCCGCCCGCCGGCCAGGTCGAGGCCGGTCACCTCGCCCACGTGCAGCACGTGGTCGCCGCCGTCGTAGGCGCGCCACGGCGTGCACTCGACGTGCCCGACCGTGCCCGCCAGCCGCGGTACCGGCGAGTCGAGGTCGGCCCAGGGCACGGCGTCGTCTTCCATCGGCTTGCCCGCGAAGTGCAGGGCGACGTCGCGCTGGTCCTCGGCCAGGATGTTGACGACGAACGGGCCGTCGCCGAGGTGGCCGACCGAGCGGCTGCGCCGGTCCAGCGAGACGAGCACGAGCGGCGGGTCCAGCGACACGGACGTGAACGCGTTGACGGTCGCGCCGCGCACCAGCTCGCCGCGGCGGTAGGTCACGACGGTGACACCGGTGGTGAAGTGGCCGAGGAAGGCCCTCAGCCGGGCGCGGTCGAACGCCGGGGCGGTCGTGGTCACGGGTTTCCTCCTTCGGTGGCGTGGTCGACGACATCACGCAGGATGGCCGGGCCGTCCTCGGTGAGGAACGACTCGGCGTGGAACTGGATGGTGGCCAGCCGCGGCCCGCGCAGGCCGATGACCTGGTCGTCGAGGCCGCGCACGACCTCGGCGGGTGCCCGGCCGGGCACGGCGACGCGGTCGTCGGCGGTGCGCGCGGCGAAGCTGTTGTAGAACCCCACGGCCCGGCGCTCGCCGTCGATCGTCACGTGCGCCTGGCGCCCCTGGTTGGGCCGGGCGAGCCGCCGGACGGGCAGGCCCAACTCGGCGCAGAGCACCTGGTGGCCCAAGCAGACGCCGGCCAGGGGCCGCCCCGAACGCAGCAGGTCCGCGGCCATCACGCGCAGCCGGCCGACCTTCGCGCCCTCGACGTCGTTGGGATCGCCCGGCCCGGGGCCGAGCAGCACCAGGTCGTGCTCCGGCAGCTCGCCGGCGTCCCACGGGACGGTCGTCACCGCGCAGTTCACCGACTTCAGCTGGTAGGCCAGCATCGCGGTGAACGCGTCTTCGGCGTCGACCACCGCGATGCGCACCCGCGAGCCGCGGCCGGGCCGGGTCCCGTCGAGCCAGAACCGGGATTTCCCGCTGTTGCGGGCTTTCAGCGCGGAGCGCACCTCGTCGGACGACGTGGGCGGCGGGGGCGTCGCGGTCTGGCGGGCCTCGCCGGAGAGCGACTTGAGGACCGCCGACACCTTCGCCGTCGTCTCGGCGGCTTCCGACAGCGGCGCGGATTCGCGCACGATCGTCGACCCGGCCGCGAGCCGGACGTCGCCGTCCGGCGAGATGTCCGCGGTGCGGATGAGGATCGCCGAGTCCAGCGAACGGCGGCCGTCGTCGTCGCTGCCGACGAGCCCGATGACGCCGCTGTAGTAGCCGCGTCCGTTGGGTTCGTAGCGGCGGATCACCCGGCACGCGTTGACCAGCGGGCTGCCGGTCACGGTCGGCGCGAGCAGCGTGTGCCGCAGCACCTCGGTCAGCGGTTTGCCGGTCTCGCCTTCGAGGGAGTACTCGGTGTGCGCCAGCCGCGACATGCGCCGCAGCCGCGGCCCGGACACCCGGATGCCGCGGTCGCAGAGCTCGGCCATCATCTTCAGTTCCTCGTCGACGACCATGCAGAGCTCGTCGGCCTCCTTCTCGTCGTGGAGGAACTCGAGCAGGCCGTCGACGTCGGCGCCGCCTTCCGGGTAGCGGTAGGTGCCGCTGATCGGGTTCATCGTGACCGTGCGGTCGAACAGCCGGACGTGCTGCTCCGGCGTGCTGCCCAGCAGGTAGCGCTCGCCGGTGAAGACCAGGAACGTCCAGTACGCCCCGGCCTCCGCGCCCAGCAGGCGCTTGAACACCGCCCGCGCGACGTCGTCGTCGAAGCCCGGGAAGCGGCCGCGCAGGCTGCGGGAGAGCACGAAGTTCGCGCCCTCGCCGGCCCCGATCTCGTCGTCGAGGATCCGCTCGACCGTGCGGGCGTACTCGTCGTCGCCGAGGTCGAACGCGCGGTCCTCCAGCGGCGGGGCGCGGTCGGGCAGCGCGGCCAGGGTCTCGGCGACCGTCAGCGTCGCCTGCGCCTCGATGTCCATCACCTGCAGCGGGACCTGGTCGTCCGGGCAGTCGTAGCCGCGCTCGGCCAGCTGCCGGTACGGGAGCAGGACCAGCTTCGTGTGCCGGCCCCGGCCTTCCCACGACCCGTCGTCGAGCGTCAGGTCGGCCAGCCGCCCGGCCGTGCGGACCGGCCCGGAGACGACCTCGACGTGGTCGCCGCGGCCGCTGCCGGGCCGGTGCAGGATCGCGTACGGCGACCCCGCGCGGATCGGCAGCGGGCTCACGCGACCACCGCGCCTTCCAGCTCCCCGACCAGCGCGGACGTCGTGGTGGCGACCGCGCAGTTGCGCGCGGCGTAGTCGACGGCCAGCCGGTGCTCGGCCGGGCCGAAGTCGGCGACCGCGTCCGCGACGAAGAACGTCTCGAGGTCGTGGGTGAACGCCTCGACCGCGGTGATCAGGCACCCGACGTGGGCGTAGATCCCGCAGACGATCAGCTGGTCTCGGCCGGCCGCGCGCAGCCGGTCGAGCAGGTCGGTGCGGTGGAACGCGCTGTAGCGCCACTTGGTCAGCACGAGGTCCGCCGGGGTCGGGGTCAGCTCGTCGATCACCTGCCGGTCGGCCGGCGTGGCCTTCATGCCCGGGCCCCAGATGTCCCGCAGCAGCCCGCGGTCCTCCGGCGTCATCGAACCGGGCTGGGCGGTGTAGTACACCGGGATCCCCAGCCGGTCCGCGGTTTCCCGGGCCCGGACGATGTTCGCGACCAGCGTCCGCCGCAGCGCGCCGTCTTGGGCGTAGAAGCCGACGAAGTAGCGCTGCATGTCGTGGATCAGCAGGGCCGCGCGGCCCGGGTGGGGCCGCCAGCCCGCGGTGCTGACCGGGACGGTCGTGGGCAGGTCGTACGGTTCGATCGTGATGCCGCTCATCAGGCCTCCTTCAGCTCGTTCAGACGGCGCCCAGCGCCGCGCCGCCGTCGACGAGCAAGGTCGCCAGGGTCACGTGCCGGGCTTCGTCGGACAGCAGGAACGCCACGCTGCGGGCGACGTCCTCGGGCGATCCGATGCGCCCCAGCGGGATGCCCAGCCGGAACTGCCCGGGGTCGCCGTCCAAAGTGGACTTCGACCCGGTCTCGTCCGTCCACATGGACCGGAGCATCGGGGTGTCGGTCGAGCCGGGCGCGACGACGTTGCAGCGGATGCCGAGCGGGGCGAGGTCCAGGCCGAGGCTGTGGGTCAGGCTCGTCGCGGCGGCCTTGGACGCGGCGTAGGCGGCCATGTGGCTGCGCGGCACCCCCGCCGCGTTGGACGCCACGGTGACGATCGAGCCGTCCTTCCGCGAAGCCATCCGGCGGGACACCGCCCGGCAGACGTGGAAGACGCCGGTCGCGTTGACCGCGAAGGTCGCGTTCCAGTCCTCGTCGGACAGTTCGGCGACGCGGCCCATCCGCAGCACGCCGGCGACGTTCGCCAGGCCGGAGATCGGCCCGAAGCCGTTCTCGACCCGCTCGACGGCGGCGTCGACCTCCGCGCTGGAGGTGACGTCCACGGTGTAGGTGTAAACGCTGCTACCCGCGTCCAGCAGCGGCTTCGCGACGTCGGTCAGGGCGTCCTCGTCACGGTCGAACAACGCCAGGGTGTGCCCGCGCTCGGCGAGCAGGGTCGCGGTGGCGGCACCGATGCCGCTCGCCGCGCCGGTCACCAGGGTCACGGTCATGACGCCAGCTCCGTCCTCAGTTCGCTGGTGGTCTCGGGCTGCCAGTGCGCGGTCAGCGCGACGGCCTGGGTCAGGTTCAGCCGCGGGTCGCACAGCGTCGTGTAGCCGGGCCCGCGCGACGCCGTGATGCCGGCGCCGTGGCACTCCGAGATCTCGCTCGGGGAGGCCTCCATGTGCAGCCCGGCGCACGCGCCGCCTTCGACGGTGACGATCCGGACGAACTGGCGCAGCTCGTTCATGATGTCCTCGAGCCAGCGGACCTTGAGCCCGTCGTCGGCGACGACGGTGTTGCCGTGCATGGGATCGCACAGCCACAGCACCGGGTGCCCGGCGGCCCGCACGGCCCGCACCAGCGGCGCGAGCTGCCCGATCCGGGCCGCGCCGAACCGCGGGATCAGCGTGAGGCGCCCGGGGGTGCGGAAGGGGTCGATCCGGCCGCACAGCTCGAGGACGTCTTCGATCGACGCCTTCGCGCTGACCTTCGCGGCCACCGGGTTGACCACAGTGGACAGCAGGTGCACGTGGGCGCCGTCCGGGCGTCGGGTCCGCTCGCCGATCCACGGCCAGTGCGTGGACGCGAGGTAGCGGCGGCCGCCCGGCATCCCGCGCACCAACGGGACCTCGTAGTCGAGCAGCAGGGCTTCGTGGCTGGTCCAGATCCGCTCGGCCGGGTCGGCGCCGGAGCCCCGGCCCAGGCGCCCGATCGACGCGCGGACGTCGAGCGCGGCCCGGTGCGCGGCCAGGATCCGGGCCGGATCGGGGGTGCGGGCTTCGGCCGTCGGCTCGGGGCTGTTGACGATCGGGCCGCGGTAGACCGGCAGCTCCCGGCCGTCGACCTCCTCGACGTTCGCCGAGCGCGGCTTGGCGTACTGGCCGGCGATCCGGCCGACCTCCAGGACCGGGCGGCCGGAGCCGACGCGCATCACCTCGGCGAGCGTGTCGAGCATGCCGATCTTGCGGGCGACCGCCCGCACGCCGGTGTCGGCCGGGTCCTCGGCGCAGTCGCCGGCCTGCAGGACGCAGAACTCGCCTTCGGCCGCGCGGGCCAGCAGGGACCGCAGCTGCAGCACCTCGGCGGGGCCGACGACGTCCTCCCGCTCGGCGAGGGTGTCGCGGACCTCGGCGAGCTCCGCTCGGTCGGGCCACTGGGGTTGCTGGGCGGCCGGGTAGCCGGTCAGGGTCTCGGCGCCCGGATCGGGGGTGCGGTGCAGCACCGGACGGGCACGTGCGGGCAGCGTCTTCCTCATCGCGCATTCCTTGCTGGAGAGGGAAAATCGGGAAAGAACGGGGGCGAGGCGGCCTCAGCCGGTGAATTCGCCCGTTTCACGGAAATAGGAGATCATTCTCGTGAACACGGCCGGGGTGATCTCCGGCCAGCGCAGGCCCAGCCGGGCCAGTTCGTCTCCGGTGCGCTCGTTGGCGTAGGTGTTGTCGCCGATGTCGAGCGCGCCTTCCTGGTAGAGCGGGGCCATCGCGGACAGCGGGTTGGCGCGGTCGGCCAGTGCGGCCCGCCACTCCCCCACCGGGATTTCCTCGAGCGGGTACCCCAGTTCGCGGATGGCCCGGTAGACGACGTCGAACGTCTTGATGTCCGGGTTGAACAGGTGCCACGTCCGGTTTTCCGCGGGCCGCGCCGCCGCCAGCCGGACCAGGGCGCGGCCGACGAAGTCGACCGGCAGCAGGTCGGTGTCGTGCTCCTCGGGCGGCGGGACGACGCCCAGCTCGAGGAAGCTCTTGACCTGGCGCCACAGGAAGTCCTCGGTCTGCAGGGCGCCGGTCTCGCTGTCGCCGGCGATCCGGCCGATGCGGTAGATCGTCACCGGCACGCCGCGGTCGCGGGCCAGCCGCGCGACCTCCTCGGCGACCCACTTGCTCTGCGTGTAGCCGATGGTGAGGTCTTCGGCGTCGTCCGGGACGTCGGCCTCGGTGATCGGCTCGGTACGCGGCTTCGGCGAGAACACCGCCACGGTCGAGGTGTAGTGCACGGGCTTGACCGGCCCGGCCGCCGCGAACTCGACGACCCGGACCAGACCGTCCACATTGGCCTGTTTCACCGACGCGTAGGGCGCGACGAAGTTGATGTGCGCGGCCGTGTGGTGGATCGTCCCGACGCGGTGGGCCAGATCGTCGTAGTCCTTTTCGGACAGTCCCAGCCGGTCGGCGGCGAGATCGCCCGGTACGGCCGTGACGCGGTCGCGGTCCAGGAAGTTCCCGATGCCGTAGCGGTCGGCCGTCTCGGCGATCCGCTTCCACGCGCTCTCGGCGTCCGGCGCGCGGACCAGGCAGTGCACCCGGTTCGTCGTCTCGGCCAGCAGCTCGCGCAGCAGGTGGATGCCGAGGAAGCCGGTCGCGCCGGTGAGCAGGACGTCCCCGGCGGTCGCCGGATCTCCGGTGGCCCGGATGTGCTCCGGCAGCTTCACGTCGGCGCGCAGGTCGACGCGGCCACCGTCGTCGGTCCCGGCCACCAGGGCGTCGATGCGCGCGGCCATCCCGCCGACGGTCGGGTCGTCGAACAGCGTCCGCAGCGGGACGTCGACGTCGAACCGCTTGCGCAGCCGGTACATCAGCTCGGTCGCCAGGATCGAGTGCCCGCCGGCGGCGAAGAAGTCCTCGTCGAGACCGACGGCACCGGTGCCCAGCAGGTCCGTCCACGCTTCGGCGACGGCCAGCTCGGTCGGCGTCTCCGGCGGCCGGGACGAGCCCGCCGGGCCGGGGTCGAACAGGTCCGGCAGCGCCTTGCGGTCGATCTTGCCGCTGGGCGCGATCGGCAGCGCGGCGAGCCGCACGAAGTGCGACGGCACCAGGTAGTCCGGCAGGGAACCGGACAGCGCGGACCGCACCGCGACCGGGTCGATCTCGTCGTCGGTGACGAGGTAGCCGGCCAGCCGCCGGTCCCCCGCGCCGAACGCCACCGCGGCGACGGCGGACGCGCGGACGCCGGGCAGCTCGTTGAGCGCCGCTTCGACCTCGGCGGGTTCGACGCGGTAGCCGCGGATCTTGATCTGGGTGTCGGCGCGCCCGAGGTAGTCGAACTCGCCGTCGCGGTCGTAGCGGACCAGGTCGCCGGTCCGGTAGAGCCGCCCGAACGGCGTCTCCACGAACCGCTCGCGGGTCTGCTCGGGCAGGCCGTGGTAACCGGGCGAGAGCAGGTCGCCGCCGAGGTACAGCTCCCCCGGCACGCCGGGCGGGACGAGCCGGCCGCCCTCGTCGAGGGCCAGCATCGACAGGCCCCCGATCGGGCCGCCGATCGACGGCGCCTCCGGCCACCCGGCCGGGTCCCCGGTCAGCTCGTGCGCGGACGCCAGGTGCGTCTCGGACGGGCCGTACATGTTGAGGAACCGGATCTCCGGGCGGCGGGCGAAGAATTCGCGGATCTGCGGGGTGATCACCAGCTGCTCGCCGACGGAAGCGACCTCGGCCAGGTCCGGGAACGGCTTGTCCTCGGCCACGGCGGCCAGCTGCTGCACGGCGACGTACGGCAGGTACGTGCGCGAAATGCGGTGCTCGCGCAGGAAGCCGGTCAGCCGGTGCAGGTCCTTCTGCAGGTCTTCGTCGATCAGCACGAGCGTGCCGCCCGCGCAGAGCGTCCCCAGGATCTCCATCACCGAGACGTCGAACGACAGCGTCATGTACTGCAGCGTCCGCCCGGTCGCACCGACCGGCGAGGTCCGCCGCATGTACTCGACGAGGTTGGTGACCGTCGCTTCGGTGAGCACGACACCTTTCGGCCGGCCGGTGGACCCGGACGTGTAGATCACGTAGATCTCGTCGTCGCCGCTCTTCAGCCGCCCCAGATCGCTTTCGTCGCCGGCTTCCGGCTCCACCGACTCGAGCACCAGCGCGACGCCGGAGTCGGCCAGCATGTACTCGATCCGCTCGGCCGGGTAGGACGGGTCGACCGGCACGTACGCCGCGCCCGCCTTCAGCACGCCCAGCAGGGCGACGACCATCTCCGGCGACCGCGGCACGTGGATGCCGACGCGGTCGCCGCGTCCGACACCCTTCGCCCGCAGGTCCCGGGCCAGGCGGTTGGCGCGGCCGTTGAGCTCGCGGTAGGTCAGCACGCGGTCGCCGTGCTCCAGCGCGGGCGCGTCCGGCGTGACCGCGGCCTGGGTCTCGAACAGCTCCGCGACCGGCCGGCGGGTGGTGTCCTCCGGCGGCGGCGCGCACCAGTCCAGGACTTCCCGCTCCTGCTCCTCCGAGAGCAGCCCCAGCTCGCCGACGGTGCCGCCGGGGTGCGCGGCGAGGGCGTCGAGCAGCCGGACGTACCGGTCGCCGAACGCCTCGACGGTCTCGCGGTCGAACAACGCCGTGTCGTACTCGAACACCCCGCGCAGCGCGGAGCCGTCCTGCTCGACGATCAGCGACAGGTCGTACTTCGAGCTGCGGCTGACGTAGAGGTCGAGGTCGGCGTCGAGGCCGAGCCGGTCCAGGGCCGCCCAGTCGGAGTCCGGGAGCACGAACATGGTCTGGAAGACCGGTGCGTGGCTCGGGCTGCGCGGCGGGTTGACCCGCTCGATGACCTTCTCGAACGGCGCTTCCTTGTGCCGCAGCGCCTCGGTGACCTCGGTGCTCGCCTGCGCGTACAGCTCCCGCAGCGGCAGGTCCGCGCGCACAGTGTGGCGGAAGACGACCATGTTGACGAAGTAGCCGAGCATGTCGGCGGTCTCCGGCAGGTCCCGCAGCGAAACGGGACTGCCGACGAGCAGGTCGTCCTGGCGCGTGTGCAGGTGCAGGAACGCCGCGTAGGCGGCCTCCAGCAGCATGAACAGCGTGACGCCTTCGTCGGCGGCGAGGCCGCGCAACCGGTCGGTCAGCTCCGGCGGGAGGTCGAACCGGACGATGTCGCCGCAGTGTGACTGCTCCTGCGGCCGCGGCCGGTCGGTGGGCAGGTCCAGCAGCGGCAGCGGGCCGGCGAGCCGGTTCTCCCAGTGCGCGAGCAGCTCCGCCAGGCGGTCGCCGCGGACGGTTTCCCGCTGCCGGCGGGCGAAGTCGCGGTACTGCGGCCGGGGTTCGCCTTCGTCGTAGGCGTCCCCGGCGAGCGCGGCGTGGTAGCGGGTGAACCACTCGGTGAGGAACACCCCGGCCGAGGCCGCGTCGAAGACGATGTGGTGGATGCTGCACACGACGTGCGCCGGCCCGTCGGGCTCGACCGCGCAAACGACCTTGACCAGCGGCCCGGCGGCCAGGTCGAACTCGGTGTCGACCACGTCGGCGACGACGTCGTCCAGCGGACGGGCCTCGCTCAGTTCGACGACCGAGAAGTCGCACGACGGTTCCGCGCCGACGTGCTGGCGGACGTCGCCGTCCGCCGCGGAGAACGTCGTGCGCAGGATTTCGTGGCGGGCCAGGAGCGCGCGGAGGCTTTCGTGCAGCACGCCGGTGTCGAGCGGCGTCTTGACGGTGAACACGAACGGCGCGTTGTAGGCCGCCGGGCGCGGTGAGTACTGGTCGATGAACCAGATGCCGCGCTGGCCGTAGGACGCCGGCGCGGGACCGTCCGCCGCGGTCGCGGTGAGCCCGGGCGGGCCACCGCGCAGGTCGTCGATGTGCCGGGCCAGGTCGGCGGGATCGTCGTGCCGCCGGACGTCCTCGGCCCCCAGGGTGACCCCCAGCAGCGCACTGAGCAGCCCGGCGAACTGCTCGTGGCCGGCCGCACCGTCGGCGGTGACGCCGGAGCGGGTCCGGCGGATCACCGACTCGAGTGGGTTTTCCATGGTGTCAGTACCTCTCCGATCATCGCGGCCCCCCGTGCGTCGGTTCGGTCTGCCGGCTCAGCGGGCGGGTGCGCTCGCTCGCAGCGACTCGATGTGCTCGGCGAGCCCGCGGACGGTGCCGTGCCGGAACACGTCTTCGGGGCGCACTTCGACCGCGAAGACCGACTGCAGCCCGGATGCGAACTTCACGAAGTGCAGGGAATTGCCGCCGTGGCCGACGAACGGGTCGGTGGCGGAGTAGTCGTCGGTGCCGATGGTGTCGCGCCACATCTGCAGGATGACCGTTTCGAGGGGGTTGGCCATGGGTTGCTCCTTTTCTTCCCGGGACCGGGCGCGCGGGTCGTGCAGTGCGGCCCGGTCGATCTTTCCGTTGAGGTTCGCCGGCATCGCGTCGAGCCGGTGGAAGTCCGAGGGGATCATGTGGTCCGGCAACGAATCGGCGAGCTGCGCGATCAGTTCACCGGCGCCGATCTCCTGCCCGCTCCAGGTGGTGTAGAACGCGACGAGGCTCTTTTCGTTGGCCTCGTTGCCGAACGCCTTGACGACGGCGTGCTCGACGTCGTCGAAGGACTTGAGGGCGAGCTCGACGGCGCTGGTCTCGACGCGGAACCCGCGGATCTTGACCAGGCTGTCGGACCGGCCGACGAGCACGACGTCGCCGTCGGGCGTCAGCCGGGCCAGGTCGCCGGTGCGGTAACGCGTGCCGTCGTCGATGAACTTCTCCGCCTGCTGCCCGGGCAGGTCCAGGTAGCCGTTGGCCACGCCGAGGCCGCCGATGACCAGCTCGCCGGTGTCACCGGGCGGGCACGGCTTCAGGTCGGCGTCGAGCACGTCCATCGTGACGCCGGCCAGGGGCTTGCCGACCGGCACCCGGTCGAGGTCGCGGACCGCCGGCGTGACCGGGTACAGCGACGAGATGGCGGAGTTCTCGGTGCAGCCGTAGCCGTTGAAGATCGCGGCGCCGGTGTTCTCGGCGGCGGTCGCCAGGTGCGCGGGCGACGGGAAGTCGCCGCTGACCATGATCACGCGCACTTCACGCAGGACCTCGAGTTCGTTGTCGACCAAGAGGTTGAACAGGCCGCACGGCAGGCTCAGCGCACTCACGCCGCGTTTCTTGATGACGTCCCGCAGATCGGACAGCGACGGCAGACCCGGCGGCAGCAGGACGAGCTCGGCGCCGTTGAGCAGGCTCAGCCAGAACTCGTTGCCGGAGGCGGCGAAGGAGAACGCGGCCAGCTGCACCAGGCAGTCGTCCGGGGTGATCGTCAGCTTCGGGTCGGCGACCGCCAGCCGGGCGAGGCCGCGGTGGGCCAGCCGGACGCCCTTGGGCCGCCCGGTGGACCCGGAGGTGAACAGGACGAACGCGTCGTCGCCGGCGGCCGGGGCCGCGGGCAGGTTGCCGTCCTCCTGTGAAGCGCTTTCCCCCACCAGGTCGGCGACGTGCGCCTGCCGGACCGGGAGGTCCGCTTCGGCCAGCGCCGGCTGTCCCTGGTGGACGACCGTCCGCAGGCCGGTCGCCTCGACGATGTGGCGGATCATCCGGGCCGGGTAGGCCGGGTTGAGCGGGACGACGCACCCGCCGGCCTTGAGGACCGCGAGCAGGGTGACCACGAGGTCGGTCGAGCGGTCCAGGAAGAGCCCGGCCGGGGCGCCGTCGCGGACCTGCATCATGCGCAGGGTCCGGGCGAGGCGGTTGGCGCGGGCGTTCAAGTCCGAATAGGACACTTCGGGGCCGTCGCCGCTCAGCGCGGTCCGATGTGGATGGCCGGCGGCGGCGCGCTCGAACAGCCGCGGCAGCACGAGTTCTTCGCGCCCGGCCGGATTTCCGTCGACGGGCATGGGGTCCCCCTGTCGGGATGCGCCGCGCACGGCGGCAGCAATGATCAATTAGGACAAGATGATTTCTTTTCAGCAACCAGTATGCAAAGTGCCCCGAGGACTGTCAACCCGCTGGAAATCGTCGAATGCTCAAATAACCGAGGGTCGCGTTTATCCGCTGAAAACGATTACCTGAGAAAATGGTGAAATGCCGTGAATTCGCGCGCGAACGGTACCGGCCGTGCCGGGCCCTGCAACTCGGGCCCGCGAATCCCTTGTGGATTGACGACAGTCGGCGGTGCGTGCTGCTCCGATCGGCGGATGGCGCCACCGGGGACGCCGGCGTGCACGCCGGGTGACATCGCCGCGGGGGCGTTTGGGCACCGCGGCGCCAGGGCATCCGCCACACGGTGTGCACGTCTGGGGGCCGGGCGTGACCGGCGCGGCTCAGACGTCGCGGAGCGGGAAAGGCTGGGGTGTGGAGTGCAAGGAGTCGGCGACCTTCTGGCAGAGCTCGGCGAACAGGCTCGCCTCGCCCGCGCTCAGCGCCGAGCCGGCGACCTTCGCGGTCTCGCGACGGCCCTGAGCTGCGCGCATGAGGAATTCTTCGCCCTCTTCGGTCAGCGACGTCGTCTGCTCGCGCCGGTCGGTGCCGCGCGAAGCCTGCTCGATGAGGAACTGGTCCTTGAGCACGCGCAGCAGCTTGGACGTGCTCTGGCGCGAGATGCCCAGGGACTCCCCGATCGCCGAAGGCGTCATCGGGCCGTGGATCCGCAGCGTCTCCAGCACGTCGTACTGCGACCAGGTGATCTTCTCCGGGGTCGCGCGCGTGCGCCGGGCCACCAGTACGCACTGCAGGTAGGACAGCGCGTTCTCCAGTTCGCCGGGACGGCCCGGCGGGGCGGTCGGGGAACCGTGGAACTTCGTCATTGCCCACCTCAGCTTTCGAGGGAAAGCGCACTGCGATCGGAAGATCAGAGGATATCACTTCCCGTTCGCCGGCAGGTCACCCTCGGAGCACAGCGCTCCTCGCGCGGCCGCGAGCGTGTCGAACTGGTAAACTGATTGCCGTACGGAAACCAACCGTCCGATCGACCCCGGTGCCGCGCACCCGCTGCCCCGGGACGAGGAGGCGCAGGTCATGGCGAACGGGCAGACCCGGCGCACCGGCGGCCACATCGTGCTCGAGGGTGCGTCGGAGAACAACCTGAAGAACGTCTCGCTCTGCATCCCCAAGGGCGAGATCACCGTGTTCACCGGCGTGTCCGGCTCGGGCAAGTCGTCGATCGTGTTCGACACGATCGCGGTCGAGTCGCAGCGGCAGCTCAGCGAGACGTTCAGCTGGTTCATCCGCAACCGGCTGCCCAAGCACGAGCGCCCGCGCGCGGAGCGGATGAGCAACCTGTCCACCGCGATCGTGGTGGACCAGAAGCCGATCGGCGGCAACGCCCGCTCGACCGTCGGCACGATGAGCGAGATCCACGCGATGCTGCGCGTGCTGTTCTCGCGGTACGGCAAGCCGAGCGCGGGGTCGTCGAACCTGTACTCGTTCAACGACCCGCAGGGCATGTGCGAGGAGTGCCAGGGGCTGGGCAAGACCACGAAACTGGACCTCGACCTGCTGATCGACTACGACAAGACGCTCAACGAAGGTGCGCTGGACTCGCCGTTGTTCGCGATCGGCAGCTACATGTGGCAGCTGTACGCCCAGTCCGGGCTGTTCGACGCGGACAAGCCGCTCAAGAAGTTCACCAAGAAGGAATGGGACCTGCTGCTGCACGGCGGCGGGTTCCGGGTGGACCGCTCGGGCAAGCGGCAGAACTACTCGAACGAATACGAAGGCGTCGTCGTCAAGCTCACCCGCCGCTACCTCAAGAACGGCCTGGACACGCTCAAGGAGCGCGACCGCCGCGAGGTGGAGAAGATCGTCGTCGCCGGGCCGTGCGCGGTCTGCAAGGGCGGCCGGCTGAACAAAGCCGCGCTGGCGTCGAAGATCCACGGCAAGACCATCGCCGACCACTGCGCGATGGAGGTCAGCGAGCTGATCGCCGAGCTGAAGTCGCTCGACATCCCGGCGGCGAAGTCGGTGCTGGCCGGCGCGCTCGCGGCGCTCGAACGCGTCGAAGCGATCGGGCTGGGCTACTTGAGCCTCGACCGCGAGACCTCGACGCTGTCCGGCGGCGAGGGCCAGCGCCTCAAGACGGTCAAGCACCTCGGCAGCAGCCTCACCGACCTGACGTACGTCTTCGACGAGCCGAGCGTCGGGCTGCACCCGCGGGACGTGCACCGGCTCAACGAGCTGCTGTGCGAGCTGCGGGACAAGGGCAACACGGTCCTGGTCGTCGAGCACGACCGCGACGTCATCGCCATCGCCGACCACGTCGTCGACATGGGCCCCGGCGCGGGCACGCACGGCGGCGAGGTCGTCTTCGAAGGCACGGTCAAGCAGCTGCGGCGCGCGTCGACGTTGACCGGCAAGTGCCTGACGCACATCCCGGGGCTCAAGGAGGAGTTCCGCGAGCCGACCGGGCAGCTGCCCATCAAGAAGGCCGACCTGCACAACCTGCACGACGTGACGGTCGACGTGCCGACCGGCGTGCTCACCGTGGTGACCGGGGTGGCGGGCTCGGGCAAGAGCACCCTCGTCTCGGGGGCGCTGCGCAAGCAGCACCCGGACGCCGTGCTGATCGACCAGTCGGCGATCGGGGTGTCGACCCGCTCGACGCCGGCGACCTACCTGGACGTCATGGACGTCATCCGGAAGCTGTTCGCCGAGGCCAACAACGCGCAGCCGGGGCTGTTCAGCTTCAACTCCGAGGGCGGCTGCCCGGAGTGCAAGGGCCGCGGCGTGATCGAGACGGACCTGGCCTACATGGACCCGGTGACGACGATCTGCGAGGCGTGCGACGGGCGGCGCTACCGGCCCGAGGTGCTGGACAAGACGTTGCGGGGCAAGAACATCGTCGACGTCCTGGCGCTGACCGTCGAAGAGGCGCTCGGTTTCTTTTCCGAAGAGGCCATCACGAAGAAGCTGGACCTGCTGGCCGAGGTCGGGCTGTCGTACCTGACGCTGGGGCAGCCGCTGTCGACGTTGTCCGGCGGTGAGCGGCAGCGGGTCAAGCTCGCGCACCGGCTGCGGGAGACCGGCAACGTCTACCTGTTCGACGAACCGACGACCGGCCTGCACATGGCCGACATCGGACACCTGCTGGACCTGCTGGACCGCTTGGTGGACGGCGGCAACACGGTCGTGGTGATCGAGCACGACCTCGACGTCGTGAAGCACGCGGACTGGGTGATCGACCTGGGCCCGGAGGCCGGGCGGCACGGTGGACGCGTGCTGTTCGAGGGGACGCCGGAAAAGCTGCTGAAGGACCGGAAGTCCTATACGGCCGAATACCTGCGGGCGGATCTGAAGAACGCTTAGCGGGCACTCACGACAGCCGCGGTAGCGAGACCACGCACGGTCTCGCCGCCGCGGCTTTCGCGCGCGCACGTTCTGCAAAGTGATTTCCCGGCGTATTCGTTAACTGTCCACAACGGACTCGATAACTCGCGGATTTTAGTTGATCCACAAGGGAAACGGTTGACATCTCACCCGATAGCGTGATTACCATGGTTGCCGGAAAGCAACCATCGGATAGGAGATGCGCATGTCCCGTGGCACGACCAAGGACCGCCTCCCCGACGGGCAGCTGCGATTCGGCTTCATGTGGCTCAGCTCGCCGACGCCCACCGCGACGTCCAAAGCGGTCGCCGACCGCAACCCGGACTCGCTCGACCCGGCCACCCAGATGGACCTCGCCCGCCGCGTCGAAGACATCGGCATGGACTACGTCTTCTTCGCCGACGGCTACATCACCCACGGCGAGAACAGCGCCCGCATCGGGCACGCCCAGCCGCACATCTCGGCGCCGATCTACGCGCCGGTCGTGATGGCCGCGACGCAGCACATCGGCGTCGTCACCACCATGCACACCCGCTACCTCTCCCCCGGCGTCATCGCCCGCCTCGGCGCCAACCTGGACGCGCTCAGCGGCGGCCGCTGGGGCTGGAACATCGTGCCGGGCTGGAAAACGCCGGAAGCCGAGCTGCTCGGCGCGCCCACCGACACCGACCACGACCTCCGGTACAAGATCACCACCGAGGCCGTCGAAGCCGTCAAGACGCTGTGGGCCTCGCGCGGCGAGCACGTCGAATTCCACGGCGAGTACCACGACCTGCGGGGCAGCCTGATCGGCCCGCACATCGAGCAGCAGCCGTGGCCGTGCCTGTTCAACGCGGGCGTCTCGGCCGCGGGCCAGCAGCTGATCGCCGAAACCTGCGACTTCGCGTTCACCCCGCTGCCCGACGACTACTCGAAGGTCCGCAAGACGGTCGACTCGCTGGCCGGACGGACCGAGGCCGCCGGCCGCGATCCCCTCGACGTCAACATGGCCGGCGCGGTCGGCGTGCTGCTCGGCAAGACCGACACCGAGGCCCAGGAGAAGTTCTCGTGGGTGCGCGACTCGCTCGACATGGGCGCCGCGCGGGACATCGCGACCGAGCTGATGGGCGGCAGCGAGACCTACCAGGAGAACTACGAGGGCGAGTTCGACGACATCGCCCGCACGCTCGGCCTCGCCTGCGGCAGCAAGGTGCTCGTCGGCTCGCCGGAGACGGTCGCCGGGCAGCTGCTGGACCTGCACCGCGAAACCGGCGTGCGCGGGTTCATGTTCCTGCCGGTGATGTACGACGCCGAGCAGATCGAGCTGATGGGCGAGGTCTTCCCGTACCTGGAGAAGGCGAACGTCTGGACCCCGCCCGCGGAGCGCGGCTGGAGCTGGTGACGGTGCCCGCACTCACCCCCGCCGAGCTGCGCCGGCACCTCGGCGACGACCTGCGCGGCCTGCGCCCGCCCCGGACGGCGATCGTCGTCGGGGCGGGGCTGGCCGGCCTCGCCGCCGCCCACGAGCTCAACCGGGCAGGCTGCGAAGTCACCGTGCTCGAAGCCGCCGACCGGCCGGGCGGCCGCGCCCGCACGCTGCGGCAGCCGTTCGCCGACGGCCTGCGCGTCGAGGCCGGGGCGATGACCGTGACCCCGGAATGCCACTACGTCACCCACTACCGGGAGCGGCTCGGGGTCGGGCTGGACCGCTCGGACCTGCTCGACCAGGACTTCTCCTACTTCGTCGACGGCAAGTTCGTCCGCCCGGACGCGGATTCCCTCGCCGCCGCCGGACTCCCGCTCGCCGAGCACGAGCGCGGTCTCGGTGTCCCCGAGCTGATCGCCCGGTACGTCACGGCGGCCGCCGACGAGCTCGGCGCCGGCCTGACCGCGCCGCACTGGGCACCCTCGGCCGACCTCGAGGAGCTCGACCAGTCCTCTGTGGACGAAGTGCTGCGGTCGCGTGGGGCTTCGCAAACGGCGATCGACCTCATGGAACCGATGTTCCTGGAGATGCGGGGCGGGGACCTGCTGTCGGCGTCGGCGTTGTCGTGGCTGCGTCATGAAAGCGGTTACCGCTCGCTGCTCACCTCGACCGAGGGCTGGGGGAAGATCGCCGGCGGCACCGACGAGCTGCCGCGCGCGTTCGCCCACGCGCTGCGCGACCGCATCCGCTACCGCGCGCCGGTCGTGCGGCTCGACCAGGACGACGACTCGGCCAGGGTGACCTACCTCGACCACGGCCGGCTGGCGCGGCTCAGCGCCGACCGGGTCGTCGTCACGGTGCCGTTCAGCGCGATCCGCCACGTCGACGTCAGCCACGCGCGGCTGACGGAGGCCAAGGTCGAGGCGATGCGGAAGCTGCGGTACGCGTCCATCGTCCGGGTCTACCTCCAGGTGCGCGAGCAGTTCTGGAAGGGGCACAACGTCTCGGTGTCGACGGACCTGCCGATCCGCTGGGTCCGCGACGCGACGGCGAACCAGCCCGGCCCGCGGCGGATCCTCGAGGTCCTGATGACGGGCTGGCGCTCGCGCGCGATCGCGGCGATGAGCGGCGAGGAGCGCGTGCGGTTCGTGCTGGACCACGTGGACACGATGTTCCCGGGGGCGCACGAGCAGTTCGAGCTGGGGGTTTCGGTGGCGTGGGACCACGAGCCGTGGATCGAGGGCTCGTACGTCCTGCCCGAGCGCGGGCACAGCAAGCTGATGCCGGCCATCCGGGCACAGGAGAACCGCATCCACTTCGCCGGTGAGCACACCAGTTTCGAACCCAACGGCGGGTCGATGAACTACGCGCTCGAATCGGGGGTCCGGGCGTTCGTCGAACTGAGCACCGCCACCTGAGTATTTTTTCGCGGCTTCGCGTCTCTCCTTCCCAGGAAGTCCAGGTGAGGGGGCGAACTCGTGACGAAGTTCTGGTGGAGCGCGGCGGCGGCGGTCCTGCTGGCCGGCTGCGCAAGCACGGCGGCACCCGGCGACCCGCCGGCGGCACCCGGTGAATCGGCTCCGGCGACCTCCGGGATCCCGGCGGAGCCGACCGGACCGCCGGAATCGGATCCACCTTCGACCTCGGAGCCGGACCCGCCCGGCGCGCTGGGCAGCCCGATCGACTACCAGAGCACCCAGGTCGGGTCGGGCGACCGCCTGGCCGAGGACGTCCGCGAGTCCATCCTGGGGCAACTGGACGAAGACACCCGGAACCTGGGGTGCCCGCGACCGCGGTGCGGCATCACCGTCCGGATCACCGGCGGGGAAACCGACTGCGCCAAGCTGCTCACCCCACCCGAAAGAGTCGAGCGCGGCGGGGTGATCGTCATCCACACCGGTCCGTGCCCGCCCACCGGGGATCCGGTTCCGCCGGCGGAAAGCACGTCGGACACGCCTTCGGAAACACCCTAGGTGCGCGCGGTCTCCGGCGTCGCCCGCCGCACCGGCCTGCGGCGGCCCGCACCCGAAGACGGCGCCGCCCGCACGAAGGCCGGGGCCTCCCAGGCCGTCAAGGTCATCGCGTCGGTGGCGGCGAACCTCGCGCTGTCCAGTGCGTTGCTCTACTTCTTCGGACTCGTCTACACGCAGCGGTTCTTCGGCTACTTCCGGGTGCACTACACCGTGCTCGACCAGGCCGCGGAAGAGGTCCTCGCGCGCGGCGCCTTCGGGCTGCACCTGCCGATCGGCGCCGCGGCGGGGACCGGGCTCGTCCTGTTCGGCCTCGTCCGGCTCGCGCGTTTCCTGCTGCCGGCGCGGATCCGGGCCAGGCTGGCCCGGTTCGGTCCGCCGGTCGCGACGATCGCCGGCCTCGCCCTCGTCGGGGTGACGGTGCCCGTGGTGCTCGATCCGGACCTGTTCGGCTGGTACCCAGGCTTGCCGGGGCTCGCGTTCGCGGTCGGCGTCGTCCTCGCGGTGGTCGGCTGGCGCCGGCTGGTCCCCGGCACGCACACGCCGGCGTTCCTCGTCGCCGAATGGCTCACCACGTACCTGCTCGTGGCGTTCGGGCTGTTCTGGGCGGTCTCCGACTACTCGGCCCAGGTCGGGGTCCGGGAAGCCTTCACCACCGCGGCGCGGATACCTTCGCTGCCGGGGGTGACCGTCTACAGCGAGCGCAGCCTCAACCTCGAAGCGGACGGGGTCCGGCAAGTCGTGTGCGGACAGCCGGAAGCCGCGTACAAGTACCGGTACACGGGGTTGAAACTGCTGCTCCAGTCCGGCGGGCAGTACGTGTTCGTGACCGCGCGCTGGCGGGCGTCGAACGGCGTGACGTTCGTCGTCCCCCGCTCGGCTGCGCTGCGCCTGGAATTCGCCCCGCCCGGCACCAAGCCGAGCGGGGCGTGCTGACGGCCGCCGCTCAGAAGCCGGGGAACACCCGCCGCAGCTCGTCGAGCGTGACGCCGCCCTCGACGGTGACGCCGTCGTCGTAGGGCGCCTTGAGCCGGCCGCTGAGCAGCCGGACGAACGCCTCCGCCGGACCGCTGAACGTCGCCGACGGCGCCTCGAGGTGGTCCACCACGGTCACGGTGTCGTCGATCACCAAGCCGCCACCGGGCACCGCGACCGACACCGGCTTCTCCAGCTCGGCCGGCTTCGCGAGGAAGCCCACCAGGAACCCGACCGGTCCGGCCAGCAGCTCGACGAGCACGTCGGCCGAGCCGGCGGCCACCCCGGCCGCGGGGTCGAACGCCACCCGGACGTCCCACGAGTGGTTGGCGACCTCGCTGAGCCGCATGCCGAGCGCCGTCACCAGCGGGACCGGCTCCGGCAGGAAGCCGAGGTCGACGGTCAGCGACGAACGCTGCTCCGGCGTGAGCGCCTCGACCAGGTCGAGCCAGCGGGCGTTGTGCTCCAGGAAGCCGTCGGCCTGCGCGCGCGGCGAGGAACCGTCCCAGCGGGCCCAGATCGTCGGGTTGTCTTCGGCCGGCACGGTCTCGCCCGCGGCCCGGGCGATGGGCGCACGGCCGATCTCCGCGCCGCTGCCGAGGTGGGAAAGGGCTTGGGCGACGGTCCATTCGGACGCGCCGCTGGGCGCGGCCAGCTGCTCGTCGGTGAGGGTGCGGACGAGGCCGGCGAGCACGTCGTGCTCGGCGCGCAGGGCGGTGATCGTGCGGTCCACGAGGGGGCTCATGCCACCCTCAACTCCCGGGTGGCCGCGGATGTTCCGTCGATCACCGGCGCGCTCCGACGTCCGTGCGGCCGAACAGCTGCTGGGCGACGCTCTCGCACACCGCGGCCCCGTAGCGGTGCCCGTCGCCCTGCTCCGGGTAGTGCACCATGACCGCGAGCACCCAGCGGTCCCAGATCGCCAGGCAGTTCACCGCCCACCAGTCCCCGTGCCGGGTCCAGCCGTTCTTGACGGCCGGGCGCAGGCCCGCGAACGCCGGGGCGTCCGGGATGCCGAACGCGTCACCGGGGTCGACCGAGCGCATGAGGCCGAGCAGTGCGTCCCGCCACCGCGGGCTCAGGCCCGGGCCGCCGGCCACGCACCGGCCGAGCAGGCTCGCGTCCGCCGCGGACATCGTCGTCTTGGACCACCAGCCCGGGTGGACCCGCGTTTCGCGCAGCCCGCAGGTCCGGATCATCCGGACGATCGAGGCGTCCCCGCCGAGCCGCAGGTACAGCGTCTGCGCGGCGCGGTCGTCACTGCTGCGGATCATTCGGGTCACGCGGGCCTCGTCTTCGGCCGAGACCCGCGAGTCCCGCGAGGCGAGGTAGTCCGCGGCGAGCCAGACCTTGATCATGGACTCGGTCGTGTTGCGCAGGGTCCCGGCGCCGACCACGGCACCGGTCCCCAGTTCGCGCAACGCCCACGACCACTCGCCGCGGACGTCGACGGTCACCTCGGCCCGCTCCGGCCCCGGCACGACCGGGGCCGGCGCCGGCGCGACGTGGGAAACCGGCCGTTCCGCCGCGGCGGGTGCCTTCGCGGGACGAAGGCACACCGCCGCGGTGAGCGCGCCGAAGACCAGGCCGACCAGGACGACGAGCACGGAAACACGCATCGGAACCCCCTCGGCCGGGCGGTGCGGCGCGGTTATCGGGTGAGCCGGACCGAATCCAGCAGGGCCAGCGCGGCCGCCTTGTTGGGGTACGAGCTGTTCATTTCGAGCGTGTACCCGCCGAGTTTCCTGCTCTGGTGCGCGGGCAGCGGGTCCTTCGGGTCGACACCGCCCGCCGATTCACCGGTGCCGGTCAGGAACACGAACATCGAGAAACAGCCGGGGTCGAGCGGCGCCATGTCCGCCTTGAGGTCGGGGCAGAGCACCAGGGTGTTGGTCTCGGGCTCGCTGGTGAACGTCGCGACCTTCAGCCCGTCGGGGACCTGCAGCGACTTCAGCGGGGAGGCGAGCACCGGCGGTGTCGTGCCGATCTTCGCCAGCAGGCCGACCATTTCCGCGGCCGTCACGGGCTTCGCGGTCCGCACCCGGATCCACCGCCGCGGTCCGTCCTGCCACAGGACCGTCTTCGGGTTCGTGAGCTGATCGGCGGACGTGGGTTTGGCGGGCAGCACGCTCCCGGGGGCGGTGCCGTCCTGGACGTCGATTTCGAGCCCGTACTTCTGGCCCTGCTGGTAGTGAAGGCTGGCGAAGCCCGGGTGGACCGCCCAGAACACCAGGTCCCAGGACTTGTCCTCGAGACTGATCGCCGGCGCGGGCGGGGGCACCTTCGCGGCGTCCGAGGCCTCGCTCGCCGCGGCGGACGACGCCGGGGTGGCGAGCGTGGCGGGCGGCGGCGTCGCGGCCGGGGCACCCCGGTTCAGCAGCCCGACGGCGCCGGCGCCCAGGGCGGCCACGGTGAGCGTCACCGCGGCGACACCGGCCGCCCGGCGCCGCCGGATCCGGCGGGTGGCGGTGGCGAGCACGGCCGCCGGGTCGGGGGCCAGGGACTCCCGGTCGCGCAGCACGCGGCGCAGCTCGTCGAGGTCGGTCATCACACGCTCTCCTTGCCTTCTTCGATCCCGAGGCGCAGCGAGCTCAGGCCACGCGAGATGTGACTGCGCACGGTTCCGGTCGCGCAGCCGAGCACAGCGGCGATCTCGTCGTCGTCGCGGTCTTCGTAGAACCGCAGCACGATCGACGCCCGTTGCGCCCGGCTGAGCCGGGCGAGCAGCCCGCTGAGCTGGTCGGCGTCGGCGATCCGCCGCGCCGGATCGGGCGCGGTCGGCTCCCGCAGCAGGGCGACGTCCGGGGTGGGGTGGACGGACCGCTGGTACCACCGGCGCCGCCAGCCGAGATAGCCGTTGACGACCATCTTCCGCAGGTAGAGCTCGGGCCGATCGGCCGCCGCCACCTGCCGCCACGCCCGGTGCGCCCGCACGAGCGCGTCTTGGACGACGTCTTGGGCCAGCTCACGATCCCCGGTCAGGACGGCGGCGAACCGCACCAGGCCGGGGAGCTGCTCGCGGGAGAACTCTTCGAACTGCACACCCCATAAGATGCCGCTGCCCATGGGGTCTGTTGCAGTTGCGGCCGAGAAGTTTCCGGGGGCCGGGCTCTCCACGTCACGGGCGGCGAGCACCACGTCGGCGGCCCCGGCCCCATCCAGCCCACGGAAACGGCGACGTGCGCATCGGCGGGTCGTGGCCGGGGGAGCCGGTCCCACCCATCGGCTCCGCCCGGTATCGATCAACCCGCCGCCCCTATCGGCGGCCCCGATCGGCCGCCGGTGATAGGTAGAACGACGACCGGTCCGTCAGCAGCTGCGCCCGCAGGTAGTGGCGCTATTGGGGAGGCCGTCCGGGCCGGCGGCGGTCCGCACCATCAGCGGCGGGACCGCGGCGACCTCGCCGGTGAGGCGCGCACTGCCGCGTCGAGGACCCGGGTGAGGGACACACCGAACCGTAACGCGTCGCGCGCCGCATCGGTTTGCCATCGTTTCAGCCGGGTAGCCGTCAGTGTCCCGGACCGGATCTCGAACGGAGCCCCATGCGCAGTCGCCGGAAACCGGCCGCACCGCGGGTCGTGCTGATCGTCGGCGCCACCAGCGGGATCGGGCTCGCCGCCGCGGTCGCCTTCGCCGCCCGGGCCGACAAGCTCGTCCTCGTCTCGCGCAGCCCCGAAGCGCTCGACGCCGCCGAAGCGGCCTGTCGCCGAGCAGGCGCCGACGTGGTCGACACCCAGGCCGAGGACATCGGTGACCCGGCCGCGGCCGGCCGGATCGTCGCCCGGACCCTCGACCGCCACGGCCGGCTGGACGTCGTCGTGCACACCGCCGCGGTGATGGGCTACGGCGGTGTCGAGGAGATGCCGCCGGACGTGTTCACCACCGTCGTCGACACCGCCGTGCACGGCACCCTCCACCTGGCCCGCGCGGCGCTCCCGGTCCTGCGCGCCCAGCACACCGGCACGTTCATCGGCGTCAACTCGCTGCTGGGCTCGGTCACCGTGCCCCGGATGGGTGCCTACGCCGTGTCGAAGTGGGGACAGCGCGCCCTGCTGCGCACCCTGCAGCAGGAAACCCGCGACGAGCCCGGCGTGTCGGTCTGCATCGTCAGCCCCGGCAGCATCAACACCCCCATCTACTACCAAGCGGCCAACTACACCGGCCACGCCGCCCGGCCGCCGTGGCCGGTCCTCGCCCCCGAACGGGTGGCCGCGGCGATCACCCGGCTGGCCGACCACCCCCGCCGGCACGTGTCCGTGCCGATCGGGCCGGGCAACCCGCTGATCATCACCGGGTTCCGGCTCCTGCCCCGGCTCTACGACCGGCTGGTCGGTCCCCTGCTCGGGCTGGCCGTGCTCACCCGCGAGCGGCTGCGGCCGACGCCGGGAACCGTGCACCGGCCGGCCCCCGCCCGCGAACGCGTCCACGGCCGCTGGCCGGCCCCGACCGGAGAACAGGTGAAGCCCATGCCGATCGACACCGCGGCGGCGAGCTCGTGACCGCGCCCGGACCGGAGCCCGAGGAGGTGCCGGGCCTGGAACCCGGCGGATCGGTCACCCCGGGCGACACGCCACCGGACGCCGGCCAGACGTCCGGCCTGTCCCACCCCCAGCCGATGCCGTCGAAGAAGGGACCGGTGCTCGCGCTGGTGGTCATCGGGATCATCGTGGCGGGAACGGCGGCGTTCTTCCTGTTGCGCGCCTTGGACTTCCTGGACTGACCGCCGTCAGGGCGCGTCCGGCAGGTACCGACGGCGTGCCGCTCGGCCCAGTCCCGCACCGGGGTGAGCACCGCGAGCAGCGAGCGCCCCAGCGGGGTGAGCGAGTACTCGACCCTCGGCGGCGTCACCGCGGGCGTCTCGGTCCGGTCGACGATCCCGTCGTGCTCCAGGGTGCGCAGCGTCTCCGTCAGCGCCTTGGCCGTCACCCCTTCGACGACCCCCTTCAGCTCGGTGAACCTCAGCGGGCGGGCGTCCAGGGCGGCGAGCACCGCCCAGCTCGGGCACCGGGCGGTCAGCAGGTCGTGCGCGGTGCCCATCGCCTGGTCGCTCCCGGTTTCAGCGGCTCGTCGTCCGGGCTGGGACTCGGCATCGCGGAAGTCCTCGCGGCCGAGGACGCCGACGTCGTCGTGACCACCCTGCGCGGGGACGTGCGGGCCAGCCACGCGGCCAGGATCGGCGCGCACGCGGTACCCGCGGACCTGAGCCGGCCCGGCGAGCCCGCGCGCGTCGTCGCGGAAACGGTGCGGCGCTTCGGCGGACTGGACATCGTGCTGTGGAACAGCGGCGGGCCGCCGGGCAGCGCGCTCGAGCTGACCGCCGAGCACGTCGCCGAGGCCGCCGAGGTCGTGTTGCTGCCACTCGTCCGCCTGGTGCGGGCCGGGGCCGGGCACCTGCGGCGGAGTTCCGCCGGGCGGATCCTGGCGATCACGACGACCGGGGTCCGGGAGCCGACGCCGGGCATGGCGGCGTCGAACGCGGTCCGCCCGGGCATCCACGGGTACCTCAAGACGCCGGCCACCGAGCTGGGACCGGACGGGATCACCGTCAACACCCTGGCCCCGGGCCGGATCGCCACCCCGCGCCGGGACGCCGTGTTCCCGGACGGCGTGCCGCCCGGGCTCGCCGAGGAGATCCCGTTGCGGCGCTGGGGAACCGTCCGGGAGTTCGCCGACGTCGCCGCGTTCCTGGCCTCGCCCCGGGCCGCTTACCTGACCGGCACCACGACCTACGTCGACGGCGGGCTGACGAGGAGTGCGTCATGACCGGAGTGGGCGTCGAGGTCGCGCTCGCACTGGTGCGGGCGGCCCGGGCGGAAGCGGCGGCGCTGGGCGTGCCGATGGCGGTCGCGGTGGTCGACCGGCGTCGACTCGACGCCGCGACCGGCTCGCGCGCGCTCGTCAGCACAGAAAGCGGAAGCGCCGGCCGCGATCACGGCGGGCTCGCGGCGAGGGCCATGATCCGGCGGACCCGCTCACGCAGCAGCGCGTGCGTCCGGTCGTGGTGGTTGCGGGGGTGCCACGCCATGGCGAGCACCACTTCCGGCACCGCCACGGGAAGCGGGAACGTCCGCAGCCCCAGCGTCTCCAGCATCGGCCGGCCCAGCCTGGCCGGGGTCACGCAGACGACGTCGGTTCCGCGGGCCACGTGCAGCGCGCCCGCGAAGCTCGGCAGCACGGCGGTCACCCGGCGGCTCAGGCCCAGCTCGGCCAGCCGCTCGTCGATCGGGCCGTGCGCGCGGCCGCGGCGCGAGACGACGATGTGGTCGGCCGCGGCGAACCTCTTCGGGGTGACGGTTTTGACCTTCGCCAGCGGGTGTTCCGGGCGGATCGCGCCGACGAGCGTTTCGGTGACGAGCTCCTCCGAGTGGATTTCGGGGTCGCCCGGGCGCAGTGTCCCGATTTCCAGGTCGACGAGCCCTTCGCGCAGCGCCGGGGTGTCCTGGACGTTCTCCGGTCGCAGCCGCAGGGAGATCCCCGGCGCCTGGCTCCGCAGGTCGTCGATGAGGGACGGGAGGAACGTCGTGGACAGCATGTCGGTGACCTGCAGGTCGAACACGCGCACCGCGGTGCGCGGGTCGGCGGCGGTCGACGGGCCGAACAACGCGCGGGCCCGGGCGGCGACGGCGTGCACCTCCCCGCGCAGCTCCAGCGCCCGGGGCGTCGGCACGAGATCGCGGCCGGCCCGGACGAGCAGCGGGTCGTCGAACGCGCGCCGCAGCCGGGCCAGCGTGCGGCTCATCGCCGGTGCCGAGGTGTGCAGGCGCGCCGCCGCCTTCGTCACGCTGCTTTCGGTGAGCAGTGCGTCCAGCGCCTCGATGAGGTTCAGGTCGTGGTCCACCCGCCGATTATCACAGGTGGAATGAGTTCGTACCGAGGTTGCACTGGAGTTAACCGGCGGCCGTCCTTAACGTCGGGTTCGGACGACGGAGGAGGACAGTGATGCGAACTGTGGTGATCGGCGGCGGGATCGTGGGACTGACGAGCGGTCTCGCCTTGCGCCGCAAGGGAATCGACGTGGTGGTCTGCGAGCGGGCTCCAGAGATCCGCGCGGCCGGGGCCGGGCTGGGACTGTGGGCCAACGCGCTGGCCGTGTTCGACGACCTCGGCGTCGGCGACCGGGTGCGGGCCATCGGCGAACCCGGCGAGATGTACTTCCACGACACGGCCGGGCGGCTGCTCGAGACGCCGGAGTTCGGGGTCGAGGACCACCGGTTCCTGCTGGTGCACCGGGCGAAGCTCACCGACCTGCTCGCCGACGCCGTGGGGCGGGACAACATCCGCCTCGCCACCGGGTTCGCCGCGTACGACGAGCACGCGGACCACGTCACCGTCCGGTTGGGCGATGGCGGCGAGGAGACCGCCGACGTGCTCGTCGGAGCGGATGGCGCGCATTCGGCGGTGCGCGCGCAGCTGGTGCCGGGCAAGCCCGCGCAAGAGCACCGCGGACATCACGCGTGGCGCGCGGTGCTCCCGGATCCGGGGGTCGCCGTGCCCGGGAACCGGCTGGTCCTGGGCGGCGACCGCTGCCGCGGCGGGTACGTGCGCACCCACGACGGCGGCGTCTACTGGCTGGTGAACCAGTTCGACGCGCCGGAACCGGCCGGCACCCTCAAGGACCAAGCCATGGCCCGGGCGGCGCACCTGGACGACGGGGTCCTCACCGAGCTCGTCCGCGCCACGCCCGAGGACCTGATCCTGCACAACCGGATCATGCTCGTGCCGCCGTTGCCGCACTGGGCTTCCGGTCGTGTCGTGCTCGCCGGCGACGCCGCCCACGCGATGTCGCCGCACATCACCGCCGGGGCAACGCTGGGCATCGAGGACGCCGCGCTGCTCGGCCGCCTGCTCTCTTCCGGCGACGTGCCCGCGGCGCTGGCCGCCTACGAAGCGGACCGCATCCCGCGGTACGCCCGGGTCGCGGAACTCTCGGCGGCCGTGGAGCATTCGCCCACACCGCGTGAGTTCGCGCGGCACTACGCCGCGTTCAGCCACTGGATGCTCACCTCGTCCGCCGGAAACCCGGTGACGGCATGACCTTCACGGTGGAGGTGGACGTGCCGGTGCCGATGCGCGACGGTGTCGCGCTCGCCACCAACGTGTGGCTCCCGCACGGGACCGGTCCGTTCCCGGCGTTGCTGGTCCGCACGCCCTACGGCAAGGACGAGGCCGGGCTGTACGGCAATCCGAAGCTCCCCGACGTGTTCGCCCTCGTCGAGGCCGGGTACGCCGTGGTGGCGCAGGACGTCCGGGGCACGTCCCGGTCCCCCGGGACGTTCGTGCCGCACACCCACGAGGGCCCGGACAGCGTCGACACGCTGGCCTGGCTGGCCGCGCAGCCGTGGTGCGACGGCGCGGTCGGCATGTGGGGCGGGTCGTACATGGGGTTCAGCCAGTGGCAGGCCGCGGCGCACGACGTGCCGGCGCTGCGGGCGATCGCGCCGGTGATGACCTCGGCCGACCCGTACGCGGCGCCGTGGCGCTCCCCCGGCGGCGCGCTGTCCCAGGACGCGGTCCTGACCTGGGCCAGTCTCTCGGCGTTGCGCACCCTGCGGCGCGGCTCCGCCGACGGGCACGGCGACGCCGGTGCGCTGCTGTCCGGCCTGGCCGACCCGCGGTCGCTGCACGAGCCGTTGCCGCTCGCCGATCGCGCCGCGGTGACGCGGTCCCTGCCCTGGCTCGGCGACGTGCTCGGCCACCCGGAGCGCGACGCCTTCTGGCGGGAGATCGCCGCGATCGACCACTGTGGACGGATCACCGTGCCGGCGCTCCACATCGGAGGGTGGTACGACGTGTTCGTCCGGGAGACCGTGCGGTCGTACACGATGCTGCGCCGGCACGGCGGCAGTGCCGCCGCCCGCGACGGCCAGCGGCTCGTCGTCGGCCCCTGGTCGCACGCCGACGGGACCGATCTCGGCACGTACCCCGACCGGTCGTTCGGGCTCGCCGGCAGCATCAAGACCGCCGGCCTCACCGAAGCACACCTGCGGTTCTTCGACCGCTGGGTCCGCGGCCGGAGCGAGCCTCCCGGCGACCCCCACCGGGTCCGGATCTTCGTGATGGGGACCGACGAGTGGCGCGACGAGCCGGACTGGCCACTGCCGGACACCCGATACACCGATTTCTTCCTTGACGGCGGCGGGCGGGCCAACACCGCGGGTGGCGACGGCGTCCTGAACGTCGACGCCCCGGCCGAAGGAGCGACGGACACGTTCCGCTGCGACCCGCGCGATCCGGTGCCCAGCCTCGGCGGCACCGTGCTCGCCGCCGCGCCGGGGACCTACCCCGGCCCGGCCGACCAGGCCGCGGTCGAAGCGCGCGAGGACGTCCTGTGCTTCACGACTCCCGTGCTCGAGCGCCCGGTCGAGGTCACCGGGCACGTCACCCTGGTGCTGCACATCCGATCGTCCACACCGGACACCGACTTCACCGGCAAGCTCGTCGACGTGCACCCCGACGGCCGGGCGATCCTGCTGTGCGAAGGCATCCAGCGCGTCCGCTACCGCGATTCCCTCACCGAACCCGCGCTCCTGGCGCCGGGTACGGACGCCGAGCTCACCCTCGACCTGGGGATCACCGCGAACGTCTTCCGGCCCGGCCACCGCATCCGGCTCGAAGTGGCCGGCAGCAACTTCCCCCGCTACGACCGCAACACCAACACCGGCGCGACGATCGCCACCGACGGCGACGACGACGCGGTGGTCGCCGTCAACCACGTCCACCACGGGCCCGCGCACCCCAGCCGGCTGATCCTGCCGCTGATCGACCGGCCCGCACCCGAGGAGGCCCGACCTTGAGCGCACCACCGGATCTGCTCGACCGCGCGGCCATCGCCGACGTCGTCGCCGGTCTCGCCCACGCCCAGGACGACCGGGACTGGCCCGCCCTGCGGCGGCTGTTCGCCGACGAGGTGACGCTGGACCTCTCGACCCACCACCACGGCACGCCGCCGGCGACGATGGCCGCCGCGGACCTGGTCGAGCTGGCCCGCGCGACCCTCGAGGGTTTCGACTGCACCCACCACGCCGCCACCGACCTCGTCGTGCGGCGCTCCGGCGACGACGCCACGTGCCGCGCGCACGTCGTCGCCTACCACCACGTCCCCGCCGAGCCCGGCGTCGTCGACCACTGCACGATGCGCGGCCGCTGGGAGCTGACGCTGCGCAAGCCCGACGGGCGGTGGCTCATCCACCACTGGACCGTCCGGCGCACCGCGCCGTGGGAGGGCTCCCCGGACGTCTACGCCCTCGCCGCCGCCCGCCGCGCTTGACCGCACCTCGAGGAGTACCGCCGATGTTCTACGAAATCCGCACCGAGCACGCCCGGCCGCGCCGCGGCGCCGAACTGGCCCGCTACCTGGACGAGACCGTCGTCCCGCTGCACCGGGAACTGGGGATGGCCGTGGTGGGCTCGTTCACCGTGGCCGGCGACGAGGACGCCGTCGTCTGGATCAGGCGCTTCGACGACGACGCCGACCGCGAACGTACGCTGGACGCCGTCCACCGGGATCCCCGGTGCGCGGCCCTGGCCGGGACCGTCGCCGCGCTGACCGGGGAACCCGCGTCCACGGTGCGCCTGGTCCCGACCGCCGGGTCCCCGCTCCGCTGACCGTCCGCACCGGAAAGGAACAACCGTGGCCGAGCACCGGCTTCCCGCGACGCGGGAGACCACAGTGGACGTCCTCGACCGGGCCACCCCGCCCGTGCTCACCGTCGATCCGGGCGACTCCGTCCTCGTCGGCTCCCTCGACGCCGCCGGCTACCTGGACCGGCGGGTGCACGGCCCGGCGATGTTCCCGGACCGGCGCGGGCACTGCCTGACCGGCCCGATCGAGGTGCGCGGCGCCGAGCCGGGCATGGTCCTGGGCGTGCACTTCACGTCGATCACGCCCGGCGGCTGGGGCTGGACCAGCGCCGGGGTGAAGGACACCGCGCTCAACCGCCGGCTCGGCGTCGCCGACGGCCCGGACACGTGGCTGACGTGGGACATCGGCGGTGAAACCGCCACCGACAACCTCGGCCACACCGTCGACGTCGCCCCCTTCCTGGGTGTCGTCGGCGTGCCACCGGCCGAGCCGGGACCGCACTCGACGATTCCGCCGCGCGCGCTCGGCGGCGGCAACCTCGACTGCCGGGACCTCGTCGCCGGGTCGACGTTGTTCCTGCCGCTGACCGTGCCGGGCGCGCTGCTGCACCTGGGTGACGGCCACGCGGCCCAGGGCAACGGCGAAGTGGGCGGAACGGCGATCGAGTGCCCGATGACCACCGAGGTGACCCTCACCCTGACGGCGGACGCGGTGGTCCCGGGCATCCACGCGGAAACCCCGGAAGGCCGGGTCACCTTCGGCTTCGGCGCCGACCTCAACGACGCCGTGGCCGACGCGCTGGCCACGATGGTGACCTGGCTTCAGCGGCTCCACGACCTGGACCGGCCCACCGCGCTCGCGCTGGCCTCGCCGGTCGTCGACCTGCGGATCACCCAGGTCGCCAACGAGACGTGGGGCGTGCACGCCGTCCTCCCCCACGGCGCGATCCGCTGACGGCGCGGAAGCCCCGGCTCAGATCCCGCAGGCGGACGCCGACCAGAAGCGGGTCGAGCGGTTCGCCACGTGGGTGTGGTCGCTGTGGCCCGGGTAGCCCGGGCCGAGGATCTCGGCGAAGCCGTGGTTGCGGGCCTGCAGCGCCAGTCCGCAGAAGCCCTGCGCCCCCGCTCCGAGGTCGACCGCGTCGCCGTAGAGATGCCGGCTCGCGGCCGCTCCGCCGACCGCGTTGTTGCACGCCACGCTGCGGAACCCGCCGTTGACCACGATCGGGCGGTCGCCCATCGCGTGCCGCATCGCCTGCAGCTTCCACATCGACACCAGCGCGTTGGCCTTCGCGGTCGCCGCGGGGACGTTGCCGCCGGACCAGTCCGCGTTGCACCGGTTCAGTTCGGCGTAGGTGAAGTTGACGGGTGTGCAGTCGTCGTCCTGCAGCTGGTAGATCCTGCCGAACGTCGCCGGGCCGGCGATGCCGTCCGCGCCGAGGCCGTAGGCCTGCTGGAACCGGGTGACCGCGGCCTTGGTCCCCGGTCCGAACTGCCCGTCGATGGCCAGGACACCGCCGTAACCCGGATATCCCGCGACCCGGATCTGCAGCTGCCGGACGTCGTCACCGGACGCGCCCTGCGCCAGCGTGCGTCCCCAGGTGTAGCAGGCGTCGGTGACCGACCTGGCCGTCACGGGACCGGGATCGGCGGCCGCGGGCGTGGCCGCCGAGACGGCCACCAGGGCGAGCACGGGCAGCAGAAGACGAATGCGCATGACAGGAACACCTTTCGTGGGAGGAAGGTGGGACCCCGCAGATGGTCTGCGATTCACCGCCCCGCACGGTAATGCGGTTCCGGGCCCGGCACTGTGGGACGTTCGCACCACACGGCGCCGACGTCGTCGATTTCCCTCTTCCGCGACTCGCAGATCCGCGGTGCGACTTGCGCGAATTTACAAAAATCACCGGGCCCGGTATATACTTCGCGAGAAAGGTCGAGTAACTGGTATATACCGCTTCAAGGAGAAGGAATGGCCCAGAAGGTCCTCGTCGAGATGCTCGACGACATCGACGGTACGCCCGCCACCCGCACCATCCCGTTCTCACTCGACGGTGTCACCTACGAGATCGACCTCTCCGAGGACAACGCGGCCGCCCTGCGTGACGGGCTGGCCCGCTACATCAGCGCCGGCCGCCGGACCGGCGGCCGCAAGGTCCGCGTCGCCGCAGGCCAGTCGACCACTTCTTCGACCGACCGCGAACGCAACCAGCAGATCCGGGCGTGGGCCAACGCCAACGGTTACGAGGTTTCCGAGCGGGGCCGGCTGTCGTCCGAGGTCATCGCCGCGTACGACGAGGCTCAGGCCACCGCGACGGAAGCACCGGCCCCGCGGAAGCGCTCTCCGCGAAAGAAGGTCGCCGCGGCCAAGAAGTAGCCCTCCCGGCGACGGCGGCAATTCCGGCCGCGCCGGAGCACCTCGGGAAAACGCCCGTTTCGGTTGATCTGCGCGCCGTGCGCAAACGGATTTCGCCGGGAGCTCTCGGCCCGGCGGGCGGCTTCGCCCGCACTACCCGTGCCATCGTGGTCACTCGGTATCCCGACGTGACACGGGGGTGTGATCGCGGTGCCAAAGCCGTCCGGGAAAGTTCTGCGCTGGGTGACCGACGCGGTGGGAAGCGGCGTCCGGGTCGCCGCGGTCACCGGCCTGCGTGAAGATGCCGATCCGTGGCTGCTGGGTTTCGACCCGGCCGGCCGGGTCGAAACGGCCGTCCTCCGGCTAGGTGACCCCGCCGATCCCGACCACCGCCTGCGGTTCGCCACCGAGGTGGCGGCGCTGCGGGTGGCCGGTGACCACGGGCTCCCCGCGGCCCGGTTGATCGCCACGGATCTCGACGGTGCCGCGACCGGGGCGCTGGCGGTGCTGACCACGGTCCTGCCCGGACACAGCCGGATCCCGCCGACCGCGTCCACCGAACGGCTGCGGGGTTTGGGGGCCGTCGCGGCCGCACTGCAATCGGTTCCGCTGGCACCGCGGGCCGCGCTGCCGCTGCGGACCCGCTCGATCGCCGATGTGGACTTCGCGGCCCAACGCCGTCAAAAGGGCACCACCGCGCTGCTGACGGCGGCCGAAGAATGCCTGGACCGGCTGCCCGTGCCCGGCGGCCCGACGGTCTTCGTGCACGGCGACCTCTGGTACGGCAACACCTTGTGGTCCGGCGACCGCTGCACCGGCCTGGTCGACTGGGACTGCGCCGGCGCCGGATCGCCGGGCATCGACCTCGGCGCGGCGCGCTTCGACGCGGCGCTGATGTTCGGGCCACCCGCCGCCGAGCAGGTCCTCGAAGGCTGGCAGCTGGCCACCGGCCGACCCGCGGACCAGGTCCCCTACTGGGACGTCGTCGCGGCGTCGGGCACCCTGGCCGACATGGCGTTCAGCATTCCGGCGCTGCACGACCAGGGCCGGACAGACCTCGACGCCGGCCTTCTCGGGCAACGCCGAGACGCCTTCCTCGGCGCCGCGTTGAGCCGGCTCGGTGGCTGGGATGCCTTGGTTCACCCGACCACGTAGGTTTCCGGCGTCCGGGTTGCCGCGAAGCCGAGGGGGAGCGAAGTCATGACCGAGTGGTTCGGGGTGCGGTGCGTCTTCCGGTGGACCGAAGCTGCCGAACCGTCGTACGAGGAACGGGTCACGGTGTGGCACGCGGTCGACGTCGACTCGGCGCTGGCGCTGGCCGAGGCGGAAGCGCGGGAGTACGCGAAGGAAATGGGGGCGGCTTACGTGGGGCTCGCCCAGGCCTATGCCACGGGCAACGGGGAGCTGCTGTCCGGCAGCGAGGTGTTTTCGCTGCTGCGTGACAGCGCGTTGCCGCCGGAAGAGTACGTGGACCGTTTCTTCGACACCGGTGACGAACACCAGGGCACGGCCTAGCCCGCGCTCAGGCAGCGCCTGATGTCCTCGAGGTGGTGCGTGACCTCGTGGGCCGCCTGGCGGACCAGCCAGCGGGCCGTGCGGTGCTCGCCCGGCAGGCGGGTCACCACGCGCTCGCAGTCCGCCGGGGTCAGCCGCCCGATCTCGTCGCCGAGTCCGGCGGCGCAGGCCGCGAGCTCGGCACGCACTCCTTCGGGGGGCCGGTCGTTGTAGCGGAACCGCCGGGCGCGCAGGTCGTTGAGCATCGGCTCGAGCACGGGCCGGTCCTCGGTGCGGGCGCGGTGCACCCGGATCGTGTACGTCACGCAGACGTCGCGCAGGTGGACCAGGTACTCCAGCGCCGACCAGCGGTCCGGCGCGGGCCGGCGCCGGAGGTCCGGCCCGGACGCGGACCCGGCGACGGCGTCCACCGCGTCGGGCAGCGATCCGATGATCGCCCGGGCGGTGTCGAGCGTGAGCTCGGGATAGGACAGTCCGCATCCGGTGCAGGTGTGGTCTTCCGCGGCCAGCGGCGGGATGCCGGACATGCCCACCATGGTCGCCGGACGCGGGTCGTCCGGCAACCACGGTGGGCGGCGTATCGTTCCGGCGGTGACACGAGTGCTGGTCATCGGTCTGGACCCCGCCGAGCTGGAAGGCTGGGACCCCGAACCGGTCCAGGCCGCGATCGCCCGCGGCCGGGCCCGGTTCGACGAGCACGGCATCGCGGCCGACTACTGCCTGGTCTCCCCCGGCGAGCGACCCGAAGAGGCCGTCGAGGAGGCGCTGACCGGCCACCCCTACGACTGCGTCGTGATCGGCGGCGGCATCCGCACCCACGAACCCCTCGTCGAGCTCTTCGAGCGAGTGGTCGACCTGGTCCGCCGGCACGCCCCCGCCGCGGCCATCGCGTTCGACAGCAGCCCCGAGGACTGCGTCGACGCGGCGCTGCGATGGCTGCGCTGAAGGGTCAGGACAGCGGCTGGCTGAACCGGATGCTGTTGCCGAACGGGTCGCGGAGGCCGCAGTCGATCCCGTACGGGCGTTCGGTCGGCTCGTCGGTGAACTCGACGCCCTGGGCCAGCAGCGTCTCGTAGGTCTTGCGGCAGTCGTCGCTGGCGAAGAACAGCGAGCCGCCCATCGCGCCCTTGGTCAGCAGGTCCCGGACCTGCTCCGCCGTCGCCTCGTCCATCCGGGGCGGGCCGGGCTTCTCCAGGAGGATCTCCCGGTCGGGCTGACCGGGCACGTTGATCGTCAGCCACCGCATGAAGCCCAGGTCGGCGTCGGTGTGGACCTCCAGGCCGAGCTTGCCGACGTAGAAGTCGAGCGCCTGGTCCTGGTCGAGCACGAAGATCTGCGAGATCGTGATTGCGTTGAGCATGGCGGCGACGCTAACGCAGGAGCCCGCCGGGACGCTTATCCGAAACGATCGTCCCGCGGCCGCATCCACGCCATGGCGAAGCAGGTCGGCACGCCGGCCAGCGGCCCCCGCCGCCGGTAGGCCGTCGGCGACTCGCCGACGATGTCCCGGAAGGTCCGGCTGAACGTCCCGAGGCTGGTGAAGCCGACTTCCAGGCAGATGTCGGTGACGCTGCGCTCCCCCGAGCGCAGCAGGAACATGGCGCGTTCCACCCGCCGGCGTTGCAGGTAGCGGTGCGGGGTCTCGCCGAAGGTGGCCCGGAACGTCCGCCCGAAGTGCGGAACGGAGACATGGGCGACCCGAGCGAGAGCGGCGATGTCGAGAGGCTTCGCGTAGTCGCGGTCCATGGTGTCCCGGGCGCGCAGCATCCGGCGGTTGCTCTCCTCCACGGCACGGCTCACCCCCGGATCACACCACACGCGTCCCGGGGCCGCGTAGCTGTGGATCGGCTTAAGGACCGCTCCGAGCGGTCGCCGCGACGCACTCCCGCGTTCCACCATCGAAGACATGGTGGTGCTTTCCGAACGAGCGGCCGTCCGGCGGCTGCACGACCGGCTCGGCTTCGGGCCGCGGCCCGGCGACCTCGACCGCGGGTTCGCCGAGACGCGGGACCGGCTGCTGGGCGCCGGACCGGACGCCGGCGCCGAGGCGACGCCGATGCCCGATCCCGGCCCGCCGCCGGGCAAACCCGGCAAGAACGCCGATCCGGCCGCGAAACAGCAGGCCCGGAAGCAGACGCAGGCCCAGGCCACGCAGGCCGTGAGCTGGTGGCTGGACCGGATGGCGGCCGCCGACCTCGCCTCCGTCGAGCGGCTGACCTGGTTCTGGCACGGCCACTTCGCCACCAGTGAGCAGAAGGTGTGCAGCCCGCGGCTGATGCTCGCCCAGAACCGGGCCCAGCGCGACCACGCCCTCGGCAGCTTCACCGACCTCGCCCGCGCCATGGTCGTCGACCCCGCGATGCTGCTGTGGCTCGACGGCAACAGCAACAAAGCGGGCAAACCCAACGAGAACCTCTCCCGCGAGTTCATGGAGCTGTTCACCCTCGGCGTCGGGCACTACACCGAAGACGACGTCCGCGAGGCCGCCCGCGCGCTCACCGGCTGGACCGCCAAGCGAGACGCCACCGGCGCGCAGCTGGTCGCCAAGCGGCACGACGACGGCGTCAAGCACATCCTCGGCACCGACGGCGACTACACCACCCAGTCCTTTGTGGACCTGGTGCTGAGCCGCCCGGAATCGGCGCCGTTCGTCGCGGGCCGCGTCTGGTTCCGGCTGGTGTCCGCGACCCCGCCGCCGGCCGACGTGCTCAACCGCTTGGTCGCCGCGTACGGGAGCCGGCGCGACATCCGCGCGCTGCTGCGCGCGATCACCGACGAAGCCGCTTTCCACGACAGCGCGACGTCGCTGGTCAAGCAGCCCGTCGAGTGGCTGGCCGGGCTGCTGCGCGCCCTGGGCGTGCGGCCGGCGAAGCTCGAGGACAAGACCCGTACCCAGCTGCTGGCGGCGTTGCGCGGGATGGGCCAGGTGCCGTTCCAGCCCCCCAGCGTCGGCGGCTGGGCGGCCGGCGGGGCCTGGCTGACGACGTCGGCGGGCGTGGCCCGCCTGCACGCGGCCCAGCTCGTCGCCGAGCACGCCGACCTCGGCGCGGTGGCGAAGGCGCGGGACAAGGCCGCGGCGATCGGCGACCTGCTCGGCGTCGACGCGTGGTCGGACCGGACCCGCACCGCGCTGGCCGGCGTCGGCGGCAACGTCCGTCAACTGTCCACAGTGGCCGCTTGTGCCCCCGAATACGTAGTGAGCGGGTGACGATCGTGCAGAAGGTGAACCGCCGCCGGTTCCTCACCGCGACCGGCGTGACGGCCGCCGCGGCCCTGGCCGCCGGCGCCACGCAGGTCGACTGGGGCCACCTCATGTCGGCCGCGCAGGAGAACCCCCTCGACCCGGACGCGGGCGTGCTCGTGGTCGTCACCCTCTACGGCGGCAACGACGGCCTCAACACCGTCGTCCCCGCGGGCGACCCCGCGTACCAGGCCGCGCGCTCCGAGCTGGCGTACCGGCCGGAAGAGGTGCTCGACCTCGGCGAGGGCCTCGGGCTGAACCCGGGGATGAAGGGGTTCAAGGGTCTCTGGGACAGCAAGCAGCTCGCCGTGCTGCGCGGCGTCGGCTACCCGAAGCCCGACCACAGCCACTTCCGGTCGATGGCGATCTGGCAGACGGCGTCGCCGGAGACGTCCGTGCCGACCGGCTGGCTCGGCCGCTGGCTGGACGCCACCGGCGACGACCCGCTGCGCGCGGTGTCGGTCGACCCGGTGCTGCCGCCGCTGCTCGCCGGGGAACGGACCGCGGCGGCGTCCCTGCCGGTGGGTGGGCTGACGCTCCCGGAAGGCGCACTGGGCAAAGCGTTCGAGGACCTTGGGACGCCCCAGCCGGGCGAGGGCTTCTGGCAGGCGCGCGCGGCGCGGTCGGTCACCGACCTGCACCGGGCCGTGGCGACCCTGGGCAAGCCCGGCGACGCCGGGAAGAAGGCGAAGGGCGAACTGGCGGCCCAGCTGGACGTCGTCGCCGGGCTGATCGAGGCGGGCGTGCCGACGCGGGCGTATTCGGTGTCGCTGGGCGGGTTCGACACGCACGCCGACGAGCGCGGCACCCAGCAGCGGCTGCTGACCGATTTGGACGGCGCGCTGACGCCGTTCGTCCAGCGGCTGGCGAAGTCCGACCGCGGCAAGCAGGCGACCGTGCTGGTGTATTCGGAGTTCGGCAGGCGGGTCACGGCGAACGCGAGCCAGGGCACCGACCACGGCACGGCGGGCCCGGTGTTCGTCCTCGGCCCCCGGGTGCAGGGCGGCTTCCACGGCGCCGAGCCGAGCTTGACCGACCTGGACGACGGCGACCTGAAGCTGTCGACCGACTTCCGCGACGTGTACGCGACCTTGGTGGAGGACGTCCTCGGCACCGACGCGGGCCAGGTGCTCGCCGGCCACAGTGGACGGATCGAGGGCCTGTTCGCCTAGGCCGGCGGCAAACCGGTCAACCGGAACCGCGCTCCCCCGCCCGGGGCGGCCTCGCACCACAGGTCGCCGCCGTGGGCGCGGGCGAAACCGCGGGCGATCGGCAGCCCCAGGCCCGAGCCGCCCTGCTCGCGCGCCGCGTCCAAGCGGACCAGGCGGTCGAAGATCCGCTCGCGCTCCGGGCCCGGCACGCCCGGTCCCGTGTCGGTCACCGTGAACCCGTCGGCGGTGACCTCCAGGGTGAGCGTGCCCCGGCCGGCCATCGCGCGGACCGCGTTGCCGGCCAGGTTGGCCAGGATCTGCGTCAGCCGCGCCCGGTCACCCACGACGACCGTGTCCGGCCCGGTGACCTCGACCGTCACGTCCGGGGTGGTCAGCCGCACCTGCTCGGCCTGCGCGGCCGCCAGCTCCCGCAGCGCGACCGGCGCCCGGTCGAGCTCGGCACCCGCGTCCAGCCGCGCCAGGTCGAGCAGGTCGGCGACGAGCCGGCCGGCCCGCTGGGACTCGCGGACCACCAGCAGTTGCAGCCGTTCCCGCTGCTCCTGGGGCGTGTCCGGCGGCTGCTGCAGCAACGCCTCGGCGGCCGCCTGCACGCCGGCCAGCGGCGTGCGCAGCTCGTGGGCCGCGTCGGCGACGAACCGCCGGGTCCGCTCCTCCGACTCGCGCGCCGCCCGCTCCGCACCTTCGAGGGCGTCCAGCGCGGAGTCGAACGCGACCGCCGCGCGGCCCAGCTCGGTGCCGGACTTCTCCGGGGCCAGCCGCCCGCCCCGGCCGCCGGAGACGATCGAGCGGGCCAGCCGCGTCATGGCGTCCAGCGGCGCGAGCGCGAACCGGACGGCCAGCAGCAGCGCGACCGCGGCGACGACCAGCGCGCCGACGCCGGTGGCCAGCAACACCCACCGCAGGCTCTGCTCGGCCGCCGCGATCAGGGACTCGTCCGCGGTGAGCGTCAGCTTCGCGCCGTTGATCCGCGCCGGCCCGGACAGCGTCGCCCGCACCTGGCGGATCCGGGCATCCGCCGGCAGGCCGGGGCCGCCGAGGACCGTGCCGTCGGGCAGGGTCAGCGAGCCCTGCACCCCGCGCGTTTCGACGCGCCGTAGCAGGGTCTGCGGGGCCGTGTTCTGTTTGGCCAGCTGCTGCGCCAGCTGGACGCGGGCGGTCAGCACCGCGTTGACGTCCCGCTCGGCCTGCGTGCGGAACACCGTGTCCACGACCAGGCCGACGGCGACCAGCACCAGCGCGAGCACCACCAGCACGGTGACGGTGACCCGCCGGCGCAGCGACGCCGTCCGCAGCCCGCTCACGCCTCACCGCGCAGCACGTACCCCTGGCCGCGCACGGTGTGCAGCACGCGCGGGCCGTGCGCTTCGAGCTTGCGGCGCAGCGTGCTGACGTTGACCTCGACGAGGTTGGGCGCCAATTCGCCGTAGCCCCAGACGGCCGTGAGCACCTGCGTCTTGGACACCACGCGGTCGCGGTGGCGGGCGAAGTACAGCAGCAGCTTCCACTCGGTGGCGGTCAGCTCGACGTCGGTGCCGCCGTAGCGGGCGCGGCCGCCTTCGACGTCGATCACGAGGCCGCCGACTTCCACGGCCGGCCGGGTGCGCCCGGTCCGGCGCAGCACCGCGGTCACCCGCGCGACCAGTTCGGCGAGGACGAACGGCTTCACGACGTAGTCGTCGGCGCCGTCGCCGAGTCCGCGCAGCCGGTCCTCGACGCCGTCCCGCGCGGTCAGCATCACCACCCCGGCCGCGGACGCGCGCCGGATCACCCGCAGCAGCTCGAACCCGTCCCGGCCGGGCAGCATGACGTCCAGCACGACCAGGTCCGGGCGGGCGCGGGCGAACTCCGCCTCCAGCCCGGTGCCGTCGGGCAGCGAACGGACGGTGAACCCCGCGCCGGCCAGCGCGGACTCGACCGGCACCCGGATCGCTTCCGCGTCCTCGATCACCAGGATGCGCGGCGGGGTCGGCTCGTCCACCCGGCCAGCTTAGGCGCGTCCGAGCAGCCGGTAGCCCGCCGCCGAGAACTCCGCGGTGAGCGCGAACCGGTCGCCGCGGACGAGGGTGTGGCGCCACTCCACGGGGCGGCCGCGGGCGTGGCTGAGCCGGTTGATCGCGAACGCCGCGACGTCGTGCGCGCAGGCGAGCTGGGCGCGTTCGGCCGCGGTCGGGATGACCGCGTGCACCTCTTCGCGGCCGTGGTCCAGCTTGACCCCGGTGCGCCGGGCGAGTTCGGCGTAGAGGCCGGTGTGCGTGAAATCGGCCCGCAGCAACGGTTTCGCCAGGTCCGCCGGGAGCCAGACCCGGTCGAGGGCGAGCGGTTCGTCGCCGGCGAGGCGGAGCCGCTCGAGGTAGATCAGCGGGGTGGACGCTTCCAGGTCGAGGCGCTCGGCCACGAGGGCGTCGGCGCGGACGTCGAACGTGCGCACGACGCTGTGCTGCGGCAGGCCGGCGGCCTCCACCGACGCGAAGAGGCTGTAGAGCGCGCCCATCGGCTGAGCTATCTCGGCCGGCGGCGCCACGCGCGGCTGCCGGCCGCGCTCGGCCACGATCACGCCGTCCGCGCGCAGCTGCCGCAGGGCCTGCCGGACCGTGTGCCTGCTCACGCCGTACTCGTCGACCAGCGCGAGCTCACCCGGGAAGCGATCGGTGAACTCACCCGCGTCGAGCCTGGTCAGCAGCTCGTGCTGCAGCTGGCGCCAGAGCGGCTCGGTGCCCGAGCGGCTGAGCGTCCGCGGCGGCATGGCTTCCTCCCGGCTGTCGCGCCCGACCCTACCCGTGGCCAAATGTCCGAACATCATCTACTTTGATTGTACGTACATTTACCCGTGGAGGAGCCGGTGACCACATTCCGGGACGCGCCCGCCGAGACGCCGGCGCCGCCGGCCCGCGGCGCCCGGGCGCTGCCGGGCCTGCTGGTCGCCGTCGCCGTCGCGGCCGTCGCGACCGGTCTCGGCGAGCTGGTCCCGGTCGTCGGCGGCCCGGTGTTCGGCATCGTGCTCGGCGCGGTCGCCGGCGCCGTGGTCCCCGGCCTGCGGGGCGAGCGGTGGGCACCGGGCTACGCCGTCGCGGCCAAGCCCGTGCTCCAGGCGTCGATCGTGGTCCTCGGCACCGGGCTGTCGCTGACGCAGGTGCTGCGGGTCGGCGGGGAGTCGCTGCCGGTCATGCTCGGCACGCTGGCGGTCGCCCTCGGCGGCGCTTGGCTGCTGGGCCGGTGGCTCGGCGTCCGCGGTGACACGCAGACCCTGATCGGCGTCGGCACCGGGATCTGCGGCGCGTCCGCGATCGCGGCCACGACCGCGGTCATCAAGCCGCGGCAGGCGGAAGTCGCCTACGCCATCGGCACGATCTTCACCTTCAACATCGCCGCCGTGCTGCTCTTCCCGCCGCTGGGGCACCTGCTCGGGCTGGACGCGCACGCGTTCGGCCTCTGGGCGGGCACGGCGATCAACGACACGTCGTCGGTGGTCGCGGCGTCCTACGCCTACGGCGGCGACGCGGGGTCCCACGGCCTGGTCGTCAAGCTGACCCGCACGCTGACGCTGATCCCGATCGTCCTGGTGCTGGCTGTGCTGAAGGCCCGGCGCGAGGCGGGGCGGCCGGGTTCCGGCGTTCCCGCGCTGCCGTGGCGGAAGATCGTCCCGCTGTTCCTGCTGGGCTTCCTCGCCGCGGCGTCGCTGAACAGCCTCGGTGTCGTCCCGGCTTCGTGGCACCCGGCTCTGTCGGCGCTGGGCGCGTTCCTCATCACGACGGCGCTGGCCGGCATCGGGCTGTCGACGCGCCTGGCCGACATGCGCCGGGCGGGGCCCCGGCCCCTGCTGCTGGGCGGCCTGCTCTGGCTCGCCGTCGCGGCGGCGAGCCTCGGCCTCCAGGCACTCACCGGGGCCCTTTGACCGGCAGCCGCAGGTCCCCACAACTGTCGCGCTGACCGGGCGGCCGGCGCCTACTGTGGTCTCCCGGACGACCGGAGGGAGCGCTGGATGGACGACGAGATGCTTCACGAGCGGGACGCCGCGCGAAGGGTGGACGAGGTCACCGCCGCGCTGGATCGGCTGGCCAGTACCTTCGCGCAGGAAGAGGAGCTGCTGGTGGTCCTGCGGCGGGTGTGCCACCAGGTCATGCACGCGGTCCCGGACGCGGAGATCGCCAGCATCACGCTGCTGCGCGACGGCGTCCCCTACACCGCGACCGCGACCGATGACAACGCGCTGCGCGTCGACCAGGCGCAGTACGACGCCGGGCAAGGACCCTGCCTGGAGGCCGCCCGCACCGGCGAAGTCCAGCGCGTCAAGGTCGGCGAGGCGGCCGGCCGGTGGCCCGAGTTCGCCGCGGCCGCGGACGACTGCGCGGTCATCGCCTACCTGTCCGCTCCGCTGTTCGTCGACCACGAGTACCACGGCTCGCTCAACCTGTACGACACCGGCGGCAACAGCTTCGGCGCTCTCGACGCGGCGCTACTGGACCTGTACACCGCCGCCGCCGAAGCCGCGTTGCGCAGCACCCGCCGGCACCAGGCCGCCCGCGAAACCATGGGCCAGCTCCGCACCGCCCTGACTTCCCGGGCGGTGATCGACCAGGCGAAGGGCATCCTCATGGCCCTGCACTGCATCCCGTCCGACGACGCTTTCGAACTCCTCGTCAAGGCGTCGCAAGAGCAGAACCTGAAACTACGGGAAGTCGCCCGGAACTTCGTGACCACGGCCACGAACCAGCCGGCACCCCCGCCTGCCTGAGAGCGCTCCCAAGAGCGCGGTCCTCCGGATTGCTGCGGACAGCTCCACGCGCTGCCGCCGAACCGCCCAGTCCGAGCGCCGATCCTTTACACGACCGACCCACCTCCATACCCTCCAATCTGGAAGCGCTCCCAGACTCCAGGAGGCGGCGTGCGCACTTCGACGACGAAGGCGATTTCCCGGGTGGTCGTCGCACTCCTCGTGCTCGGCCTGAGCCTGGCGATCCCCGGGGTGTCCGCGGGAACCGGCGCCGCCACCGGGAAGTTCGACTACGGCGAGGCGCTGCAGAAGGCCGTCTGGTTCTACGACGCCCAGCGCTCCGGCGCCTTGCCCGCCGGCAACCGGGTTTCCTGGCGCGGTCCGTCCGCCCTCGACGACGGCAAGGACGCCGGCCTCGACCTCACCGGCGGGTTCTACGACGCCGGTGACCACGTCAAGTTCGGGCTGCCGTTCGAGTTCAGCATGACCATGCTCGCCTGGGGCGGGCTGGAGAACCGCGCCGCCTACCGGGACTCCGGCCAATGGCCGTACCTGCTCGCGAACCTGCGTTGGGGTGCCGACTGGCTGATCAAGGCGCACCCGCAGCCCGACGTCCTGTACGGCCAGGTCGGCAAGGGCGACGACGACCACAAGTGGTGGGGCCCCGCCGAGACGATGACCATGGCCCGCCCCGCCTACCGCGTCGACGACTCCTGCCCGGGCTCGGACCTCGCCGGCGAGGCCGCCGCACAGCTGGCCGCCGGCTCACTGGTCTTCCAGGCCGACGACCCCACCTACGCGGGCACCCTGCTCACGCACGCCAAGCAGCTGTACTCGTTCGCCGACAACCACCGCGGCGCCTACTCGAACTGCATCACCGACGCCCAGAACTTCTACAAGTCCTGGAGCGGCTACCAGGACGAGCTGGTGTGGGGCGCGATCTGGCTCTACAAGGCCACCGGTGACAGCGGCTACCTCACCAAGGCACGCACCGAGTACGAGAAGCTGGCCACCGAACCGCAGACCACCACCCGCTCCTACCGCTGGACGCTGGCCTGGGACGACAAGTCCTACGGCGCCTACGTCCTGCTCGCCCAGCTCACCGGCGATCCCGAGTACGTCGCCGACGCCAACCGCTGGCTCGACTGGTGGACCACCGGTGTGAACGGTCAGCGCGTGCCCTACTCCCCCGGCGGCCAGGCCGTGCTCGACCAGTGGGGCTCACTGCGGTACGCGGCGAACACCGCGTTCGTGGCGCTGACCTACTCGGACTGGTTGCGCGCCAACGATCCCACGCGCGCGGCGACCTACCACGCCTTCGGCGTCCGGCAGATCGACTACGCACTCGGCGACAACCCCCGCGGCGCGAGCTTCGAGGTCGGGTTCGGCGTCAACCCGCCCCGCAACCCGCACCACCGCACCGCGCACGGCTCCTGGGCCGACAGCCTGACCGAACCGGCGCAGAGCCGGCACACCTTGTACGGCGCGCTCGTCGGCGGCCCCTCGTCGCCCAATGACGCGTACACCGACGACCGCAGCAACTACACGATGAACGAGGTCGCCCTCGACTACAACGCCGGCTTCACCGGCGCGCTGGCCCGCCTGTACGGCGAGTACGGCGGCGCGCCACTGGCGTCCTTCCCGCCGGCGGAAACCCCGGACGGCCCGGAAATCCTGGCGCAGGGCGCCCTCAACCAGCCCGACGGCAGCACGTTCACCGAGGTCAAAGCGTACGTGCTCAACAAGTCGGCGTGGCCGGCACGCACGTTCACCGGCTCGCTGCGCTACTACTTCACGCTCGACGGCGCCACCACGCCCGGCCAGATCTCGGTTTCCTCCGCGTACAACCAGTGCGACGCGCCGGCCGTGCGCCAGTTCTCCGGCTCGGTCTACTACGTCGACGTGACGTGCTCCGGCGGGGTCGCTCCCGGCGGGCAGTCCCGATACCGCAAGGAAGTGCAGTTCCGGATCACCAGCACCGGCACCTGGGACCCCGGCAACGACTGGTCGCACACCGGCCTGGCCCCCAGCGGGTCCGCGCCCGCGAACGCCTCGCGGCTGGTGCTCGCCCAGGGCTCCGCCGTGCTGTGGGGCAGCCCGCCCGGACCATCCACAGAGGACACCACGCCGCCGTCGGCGCCGACCGGGGTCACCGCCGTCGCGGGCAGCACCGGCGTCAGTCTCTTGTGGACCGCCGCCACCGACGACGTCGGTGTCGCCGGGTACGACGTGCTGGACTCCGCCGGCGCGACGATCGGCAGCACCACGACCACCGGCTACCAGGTCACCGGCCTCACGCCCGGCACCGCGTACACGTTCTCGGTGCGCGCCCGGGACGCCGCCGGCAACCGGTCCGCGGCCGGCGGTCCGGTGTCGGTAACGACCACGACGACCGGCGGCGCCACCGGCACGGGATCGCTCGCCGTCCAGCAACGCTCCGGGAGCGGAGCCACCGACAACCAGATCCGCACCAGCCTCCGGATCGTCAACCGCGGCACCACTTCCGTCGCCCTGACCGGCGTCACCGCGCGCTACTGGTTCACCGGCGACGCGGCCGACCCCGGCTACCAGGTCTGGTGCGACTACGCGGTCGTCGGCTGCGGCAACGTCACGCTGCGCGTGGTGAAGCTCGGCACTCCCCGCGCGGGAGCCGACGCCTACGTCGAGGCCGGCTTCAGCGGCGGCACCCTCGCCGCCGGCGTGGACACCGGGGAGCTCCAGATCCGGCTCGCCAAGGCCGACTGGACGCCGTTCGACCAGGCCGACGACTACAGCTACCGCGCGACGACGTCGTACAGCGACCTCGCCACCGCGACCGCCTACCAGGCCGGCGCCCTCGTCTGGGGCACCGAACCCTGATCGGCTACTCCGGTTCGTCCGGCAGGTCGGCGGCGACGGCGAGCAGGTCCGCGGCGCTGCCGGCCAGCAGGTCGGCGAAATCGGCCCGTTCGCCGAGCACCCAGCGCCGGGTGGCCGACGCCAGGATCGCCATGCCGAGGGCGGTGGCCAGCCGCGCGGTCTGCTCGTCGTGGCCCCGGCGGCACAGCGCCGCGGCGGTCACCTCCGCCAGCATCGCTTCCTTGATCAGGCTGCGTTCGCGCAGCGGCGGGTTGTCCGCGATGACGCCACGCAGCTCGATCAGCAGTTCGGGCGGCCGCAGCACGCGGGGCACGGCGGTGAACGCGGCCATCAGCGTCGCGAGCGCGCCGGTGCCGGCGGGCACGTCTTCGATGCCCGCTTCCAGGCAGGCCTGCAGCTCGTCGCCGGCGAACAGGACCTCCCGCTTGTCGGTGAACCAGCGGTAGAACGACCGCTCGGTCAGGCCGGCGTGCTTGGCGATCTGCGCGACCGTGGTGCGGTCGTAGCCCTGATCGCGGAACAGCTCCAGCGCCGCGCGCTCGAGCCGCTCACGGGTGTTGCCTTCCCAACGCGCCATGCGCCCAGCATAGCGACAGCAGATGCTGTCATCACTGTGCTACCGTCGAGTGACGACAGCATCTGCTGTCACTCATCTTCGGGAGATCCCCATGCGCACCCTGCGTTTCCACCGGACCGGCGAACCCCTCGACGTCCTGCGGCTGGAAGAGGCCGAGCCGCCCCAGCCGGCGCCGGGGCAGCTCCGCGTCACCGTCGAGGTCTGCACCGTCAACCCCGCCGACCTGGCGCTCTGCCGGGGTCTCTACCCCGGCGACCTGCCGCGCGGGATCGGGCTCGAGGTCGCCGGCACGGTCGACGCCCTCGGCGAGAACGTGACCGGCGTCCGGCTCGGGGACGCGGTCTTCGGCCCCGTCCCATTCACCGGACCGACCGCGGGCGCGTCCGACCTGGCGGTGCTCGACACCTGGTTCCCCCGGCCACCCGCGTTGGCTCCGGCGGCCGCGGCCGCGCTGCCCATGGCCGTGGACACCGCCCAGCTCGGCCTGGACCTGCTCGCCATCACCCCCGCCACGACCCTGCTCGTCAGCGGCGGCGGCACCACCACGGGCTTCGCCGCCGTGCAGCTCGCCCGCCGGACCGGCGCGCGCGTGCTCACCACGGCGGGCCCGACCCACGCCGAAGCCCTGCGCGCCACCGGAGCCGAGGTCACCCCCTACGGCGGCGGCATGGCCGGGCGGGTGCGCGAACTGGCGGGCGGACCGGTCGACGTCGTCCTCGACGTCTCACCACCCGACGACGCCACCATTCCCGAACTCCTCCGCACGGTCACCGACCCCAGCCACGTCCTGACCATCAGCAACCTGGCGGCCGCCCGCGAACTCGGTGCCCGCGACGCGTTTACCGAGGGACCTCTCGGCCACCGCTACGACGTCGTCGGCAAGTGCGCCCGGCTCGCCGCGCGGCGCCGGTTCGGCATCCCGGTCGCCCGGGTCGTCCCGCTCGCCGACTGGCGGGAGGCCATCGAAACGAGCCAGTCACAGCGTCCTGGTGGCAAGGTGGTGCTCCAGGTGGCTCCTCGCTGAACGGTCGTGGCGGAGTGGTGCCCGGCACGTCCAGGCGGCGTGCTGCCGCAGGCCGCGGGCTCGGGTTCCCCACAACCCCGAAGCCCGATTGTGACTACGGCCGGCAGTACCGCGTCAAGGCGGGAAAGCGTGCCTTGACCCGGCACCGCCGGCCGTGTTCTGGCTTCGGATCGGGGTTGCGGGGCGGTCTGGCTGGTGGGGGTGCGAGTTGCGCCGCCGGCCTGCGTTCGGTTGTGTGCTCGCCGGGTCCAACCGGTGGTCATCACAATCCCGTTCCTTCCTCGAAGGTGCTCAACCCAGCGTCCACCGCTGGTTGCTGCCGCCGTTGCAGGTCCACAGCTCGACCAGCGCGCCGTTGGCCGTCGACGCGCCCGTCACGTCCAGGCACAGCCCGGACTGCGCACCGGTCACCGTGCCGTCGGAGTTGACTGTCCACTGCTGGTTGGCCCCGCCGTTGCAGGACCAGGTCACCACCTTCGTCCCGGGGCTCGTCCCGTTGCCCGAAGCGTCCAGGCAGAGCGTCTGCCCGCCGATGGTGGCCGTCAGCTGGTTCGACGATGTGCGGGTCCAGCTCTGGTTCGCCTGGCCGGAACAGCTGTAGATCTGCAGCTGGGTGCCGGGTGTGGTGGTGGACCCCGGGACGTCGAGGCACTTGCCGGCGCCGACCGCGTGCAGCGGCCCGGTCGTGGTGCCGCTGCCGCCGGTGCCGTACCCGGCCGCGGTGATGTTGGCCTGCACGGCGTTTTCGGTGGCGTCGGAGGGATAGCCGGACGTCATCACGCCTTCGTAGAACGTCCCCGCGGAGCCGATGCTGTTGTCGCCACCGGTGCCGAGGATGATCGCGCCTTCCTTGCGCATCGGGTTGTAGCCGGACACGTTGGGGCGGGCGCCGTCGTAGAAGGTCGACAGGCCGCCGGACTGCGCGTTGCCGCCGCGGATCGCCCAGTGGTTGGGCGCGCCCTTGATGATCGCCGTCAGGTAGCGGTGGCTGATGCTCGGGTCGTTGGCGTTGTAGCGCTGGTTGATCCCGGAGAACAGACCGTTTTCGAGGTCGGCCATGATCCACGGGCCGTTCCCGGCGCCGTAGCCCCAGACCTTGATGTTGCCGAAGTAGATGGCCTCCATCGTGCCGTTGCCGTTGTCCCGGCTGTTGCGCTCGGCGTTGCCGTAGTCGAAGCAGCAGCCGCCGTTGTAGTGCGTGCCGTCGAAGATCGCGTACATGCCCTCCGGCTGGTCACCGGTCGCCGTGCCGGTGGCGTTGTTGTTCCGGTACCCGGTGCCCGGGGCGACGAACACGCCGTACGCCTTCTGCCCGCCGACGGTGATCGGAGCGGCCGCCGCGTTGGCGAGGTTGTCGTACCCGCCGGCGGCCGGCCCCTGGAACCCGCCGGGTGGCGCCTGCGTGAGGTGGTTGCCGCGGCCGGACTGGTCGTAGATGACGGTGATCAGGCACGTCGTCCCGCCGCAGAAGGAATCCTGGGTCGCCGCGTTCGCGACGCCGCCCGCGCTCAGCAGGCCGATGTCCCGCGTCGCGTTGTCGGAGGCCCGCCGGACTTGGTACAGCGCCCCGTTGTAGCCGCCGTACAGCGCCCGGGTGGTGGAATGCGCGGCCACGCACGGTGTGCCGCCGGCGGCGTAGAGGTCGCACGGTCCCTGCGTGGCGGCCTGCGCCGGTACGGCCGGGCCGGCCAGCGCGCCCGCGGCGAGCACCACCGCGGCTCCCGTGGTCCGAAGCGCTCTGCTCCATCGTGTTTTCATCGAACTCCTTTGTCCGGACGAGATGCTGCTAGCTCCGTGTCCACTTCTGGGCGTCGCTGCCCGTGCAGGCCTGCAGGGTCACCGGAGCGCTGTTCGCGGTGCCGCCCGGGCCGAGGCACAGTCCTGATGGGACGCCGGTGATCGTGCCGTCGGCGTTGGCGTTCCACTGCTGGTTCGCGCCGCCCGTGCAGTCCCAGATGATCGCCCGGGTGCCGGCCGCGGTGCTCGCGCCTTCGGCGTCGAGGCACTTGGCGCCGTACACCAGCAACTGTTTCCCGGAAGTGAGCGTCCACTGCTGGTTGCCGCCGCCGTTGCAGTCCCACAGCGCGACCTGGGTGCCGTTCGTCTGGGAAACGTTCGGGACGTCGAGGCAGCGGCCGGAGCCGGTGTTGCGCAGCACCGACGTCGACCCGCCACCCGTGCCGGTCACGGAAAGGTTGTCGAACTGGGCGGTCTCCCCCGTGCTCGTGCCGATCCCGGCTTGGCCGGCCGGGAAGGTGCTGTCGGTGACCGTGCCGAGCACGGCGCCGTCGACGGAAGCGGTGATGGTGCTGCCGGAGAAGCCCAGCGACAGCTTGTGCCAGCGGTTCGTGCCCAGCGCGGTCGTCGTGCCGCTGCGCAGCGTCGTGACCTGCTGGCTGGTGTTGTTGCGCTGGATCGACCACGCGCCGGTGTCGCTGATCCGCAGGTAGTACGCGTTCACCGCGCCCTGGTTGCCCGTGTCCTGCGAGCCGACCCGGCCGAGCAGCTGGACCGACCCGGACTTCTCCAGCAGCACGTCCGCGTTGACCGTGTAGGCGCTCCAGGCGATGTTGCCCAGCAGCGCGTAGGGATCGACGAACTTCTTCCAGGGGATCGGCTTCTGCGGTGCGGCCTGGCGCACGCACGTGCCCGCGCGGCCGGCGCCGCAGGCGGACGTCTCGAAGGCGCCCTCCATGTCCATCAGGTACTTGGCTTCCTTGCCGGTCGCGTACCCGTCGAAGCTGTCGCTGTAGGGCAGGTTCAGCGAACCCTGCGCCGGGCTGGTCGCGGTGCCCTTGCCCTGTCCGGTGGTGGTCGTGATCGTGTACAGGTAACCGGGCTGCGCGGTGAGCGAGAACGCTCCCCCGGACGGCGTGATGTCGGCCGTGTGCTTGAAGAAGTCCGCCGAGTTGTTCGAGTTCAGGTTCGTCGCCCACACGTGCACCTGGCCGGTCGACAGCCCGCCGGTGACGTTCAGGTTCAGCGTCTGGGCCGACGTGGCGTCCATCGTCTCGATGATCGTGCTGTAGTCACCGGAGTTCGGGGACCGCAGCGAGACGTAGCTGCCGTTGGCGCGGTTTCCGCCGAGGTACCCGCTGGAGGTGTCGAGGTATTTCCAGCCGGGCGCGGTGAACTGCGTGGTGTGCGCCAGCGCCCAGGCGTCCTTGCCGACCGAGTAGTAGCCCGACCACGGCTGGTTGGCCAGCACCAGGCCCACAGTCGGCCAGGGGATGTTCGGCGTGGTGGCGGCGATGAGGTCCCAGTTGAGGTACGCGGTCATCTTGCCGTCGAGGTAGACGCGGTTGATGCCGCGGGCCAGCGGTTTGGCACCGTCGTTGTAGTCCTGGGAGCCGTTTTCGCTCGACCACAGCGTCTTTCCGGTACCGGTGACGCTCGAAGGCACGCTGCACGACGTCTGCGCGCTGAGGTAGCCGCAGGTGTAGTGGGCGCTCAAAACATCGGTCGCGTTCCGGTAGGCGGTGTTCGTCGAGATCGCGCTCGCCGGTCCCCAGTCCCCCGGCCACGAGTCGCCGGAGATGACCTTGACCGCGCTGTACCCGTTGGCGTTGAGCGCATTGCGCAGGGTCACGGTCCAGTCGGCGCTCCACTGCTTCTCGTTCTGGACGCTGGTGAGGTAGTCGATCGTCAGCCCGTGCTGCTTCGCGCACCCGAGCCACGAAAGGTAATAACCGGTCAGGTCGTCGGAGAAGAACGTGCCGTTGCCGATCCAGCCGGGTGCGCCCCACGGCAGGCCGACCAGCTTGATGCCGGGGTTGCGTGCCTTGGCCTGCTCCATGATCCACCACTCGTACCCGCGGTTGCAGTCCAGGTCGCCGCGGAAGTGCGCGTGGCTGGGTTCCGCGCCGCTGGTCGAGTTGGTGTCCCCGCCCATCTCCACCTTGAGGATCTGCAGCGCGGCGCCGTAGCCGGGCTTGAAGAGGTAGTCGAGGATCTGGCCGCGCTGGGGCTCCGGGTAGTCGATCAGCAGGCGGCTGTTGCCCCCGCCGCCGCTGACCGCGCCGACGCCGTCGAACGTGCGCCCGGCCGACCCGCCGTCGATCGTGATCGAGGTGGCGGCCGCGGCCGGTGCGGCACCGGCCACCACACCGGCGGCCAGGACGACGGTGGCGACCACCATCCGCAGCGGGGTTCGGGACATGGCAGCTCTCTCTTCCGACGAAGGGATCAGACGGCCGTGACGGTCCACTGGTTGTTGGTGCTGCCGTTCGGGGCCCACAGGACCACGGCCGAGCCGGCCGTCATGCTGCCCGCGCCGTCGAGCGCGGTACCGGTGCCCCGGTTGACGATCTGGTAGCGGCCGTTGCCCAGCGCGGTCAACCGCCACTGCTGGTTGTCGCCGCCGGTCCACGCGGACTGCACGGCGTTGACGCCGTTGCCCGTCCGGCCGCCGCTGTCGGCGACCAGGCCGTTGGTGCGGTTGACGATCCGGTGGTAGCCGGTGCCCAGGTCGGCCAGCTGCCAGTGCAGGTTCGTGGAACCGTCGTACGACCACTGCTTGAGCACCGACCCGGCCGCGACGCTCCCGCCGCTGTCGAGCACGAGACCGGTCGTCACGTTGGCGATCCGCACCCAGCTCGTCGGGACCGGGCCGGAGCCCAGGGACGGGATCTGGCCGGAGAACGTCAGCTTCACCACGTACGCCGGGGCGCTGAACGGCGTCGACGGCAGCCGGATGTGCAGCCCGGAGCCGTCCTGGGTGCGGTCGGGCAGGTCGGTGTACGACCCGGCCGTGGAACTGAGCAGCTGCACCGACTTCAGCGAGGCGAGGTTGATCCGGCCCGAGCCGAGCGTGGTGATGTCCAGCGTGCCGCCCGGCCAGCCCATGACCGTGGCGTAGAGGACGGTGTTGTCCTTGCCGCGGGTGAACCGGATGTCGCGGCTGGTGCCCTCGCGCGGCGTCGTGAACGATCCGCCGCCCATCTGCGTCGGGCCCTCGCCGTAGGCCGACCACGCGCGGGTGGCGTAGATCGACTCGCCGAAGCGGCCGAGGTAGTCGCCGATGCCGAGCAGGATCGTCCGCTGTCCCGACGGGATGGTGCCGTCGGCCGTCGGCGCGATGTTGAGCAGGATGGTGCCGTTCTTGCTGACGCGGTCGATCAGCGAGTGCAACATCGCCTTCATCGAGTAGTAGCCGATGCCGGTCGTGTAGCACCAGCTGGACGAGGAGATGCTGTCGTCGGTCAGCCAGTACGGGTTCTGGATGTCGCCCGGACCGCCGCGTTCGAAGTCGAAGACCTCGCCCCGGTTGTTCAAGCCGTCCTTGTAGGTCGCGACGACGTCCTTGTTCCACGCGACGGCCTTGTTGTAGTAGTACGAAAGGAAGTTCAGTCGGCGGGACTCGTCGACGCGGGGCAGGTTGAAGTCCTGCCACAGCAGATCCGGCTGATAGCCGTCGATCACCTCGGCCAGCTTGTCGTACCAGAGCTGGTTTTCCGCCGCCGAGCCCAGCTGGCCGTACAGCTTGCGCAGGCTCGCGTCCGACTGCGCGGGCACGTGGTCGTAGTAGCCGGTGAAGTGGTAGGCGTGGTGCAGCGACACCATGAACTTCAGGCCCCGGGCGCGGATCGCGTCGGCGTGCAGCCGCACCAGGTCCAGCCGCGGCCCCTTGGCGACCGAGTTCCATTCGTTGACGGCGCTGTTCCACCCCGAGAAGCCGTCGTGGTGCTCGGCGACCGGCCCGGCGAACTTCGCGCCGGCGTCGGCGAACAGCTGCGCCCACTCGGCCGGGTCGAAGTTCCCGCCCGCGGACTTGAGCTTGGGCGCGAACTGCACCCAGTTGCCCGCCTTGTCCCGGGCCCCGTTGACGAAGTTGTGGTACGGCCACGCCGAAGGGTCGCCGTACACGGCCTTGTGGTGGTTGTTCTCGCTCGACCCGCTGACGTACATGTTCCGCGGGTACCACTCGTTGCCGAACGCGGGGACACTGAAGACGCCCCAGTGGAAGTAGATGCCGAACTTGGCGTCGGAGAACCACTCCGCGGCGGGCGGGTGCTGGTCGACCGACGCCCAGGTGGGCGTGTAGCTGCCCGGTCCGGCGGTGGCCGACGCGATCCCGCCGCGCAGGAGCCCGGCCGTCGCCGCGCCGCTCACGGTGATCAGACCCAGCATGGCGCGGCGGCTGAACTCGGGCATGGCGGGAAGCCTCCTCGGAGCCGGATTGAGTTAGCGCTAACACACTCTGTTTAGGCTCGGGCGCTACGGCGGGTCAAGCTTTGCCTGCGCGGGAAAACGAGGAATGCGGCGAACTCCCAGCGTGCACCCGCTCGCACGACGTGAAACTTTCATGCGTTGCGACGAATGCTTGTGAGCGTGAACATCAGCGTGCCAGACTGCTCCCCGCCTGGCCTCGGAGCGCGAGCAACGGTGACCACAACCGAAGGAGCACCCGTGAAAGTCGTCACCCTCGTCGTCGCGGTGCTGTGCGCGCTCGGGCTCTTCCCGGCCGCGGCCGTGGCGGACAACCCGATCGTCCAGACCATCTACACCGCCGATCCCGCGCCGCTGGTGTACAACGGCCGCGTCTACCTCTACACCGGCCACGACGAAGACGCCTCGACGTACTTCACCATGAAGGAATGGCGGGTGTGGTCGTCGGCGGACATGGTGAACTGGACCGACCACGGCTCGCCGTTGAACCTCGCGAGCTTCAGCTGGGCGAGCGCCAACGCCTGGGCGGGCCAGACCGTCTACCGGAACGGCAAGTTCTACTGGTACGTCCCGATGACGGTCCGGGCGACCGGCGCGATGGGCATCGGCGTGGCCGTGGCGGACAGCCCCACCGGGCCGTTCCACGACGCCCTCGGGCACCCGCTCGTCGCCAACGGCGAGTTCGACCCCACGGTGTTCGTCGACGACGACGGGCAGGCTTACCTGTACTGGGGCAATCCGCACCTGTGGTACGTGAAGCTGAACGCCGACATGATCTCCTACTCCGGCGGGGTGAACCAGATCCCCCTTACCACCGCCGGGTTCGGCACGCGCACGGGAGACGCCAACCGGCCGACGCTGTTCGAGGAAGGCCCCTGGGTCTACAAGCGCAACGGCTTGTACTACAACGTTTTCGCGGCGAAGTGCTGCTCCGAGTTCATCGGTTACTCGACCGCGCCCGGTCCGACCGGGCCGTGGACCTACCGCGGGACGGTCATGCCCACCCAGGGCAGCAGCTTCACCAACCACCCGGGCGTGATCGACTTCAACGGCAACTCCTACTTCTTCTACCACAACGGCGCCTTGCCGGGCGGCGGTGGCTACACGCGCTCGGTGGCCGTGGAGAAGTTCACCTACAACGCCGACGGCTCCATCCCGACGATCACTATGACCAGCACGGGCGCGCCGCAGGTCGGCACGTTGAACCCGTACTCGCGGCAAGAGGCCGAGACGATCGCCTGGGAGTCCGGCGTCGAGACCGAGCCGTCCACCGAGGGCGGGATGAACGTCGGCTACCTCGAGAACGGGGACTGGATCAAGGTCAAGGGTGCCGCTTTCGGTTCCGGCGCCCGGTCCTTCACCGCGCGAGTCGCTTCCGCGGCGGCCGGCGGGCGGATCGAGCTGCGGCTCGACAGCACCGGCGGCACCCTGGCCGGCACCTGCACCGTCGGGGGCACCGGTGGCTGGCAGACCTGGACGAGCGTGTCCTGCCCGGTCACCGGCGCCACCGGGACCCACGACCTGTACCTCCGGTTCACCGGCGGCAGCGGCTACCTGTTCAACGTGAACTGGTGGCAGTTCGCGGCCTGACGACTCCCGGAAAGGGGCGACGATGCCCGTTCGACCGCGCCACCTGCTCACCGCCGCGGCCACCGCGCTGGCCGTGCTCACCGTGCCACCGGCCGCCGCGGCCGCGCCCGGCAGCCCGGCGCTCACCCCGCCGCTGGGCTGGAACAGCTGGAACAGCTTCGGCTGCGGCGTCACCGAAACCGCGATCCGCCAAGCGGCCGACGCGATGGTCTCGTCCGGGATGAAGGACGCGGGCTACCAGTACGTCGTCGTCGACGACTGCTGGTTCGACCCGCAACGCGACTCCCAGGGCGCGCTGCGCGCCAACGCGTCGAAGTTCCCGAGCGGCATGAAGGCCCTGGGCGACTACATCCACGGCCGCGGCCTGAAGTTCGGCATCTACCAGGTGCCGACCGACCGCACCTGCGCCCAGCGCACCGGCACCTACCCCGGCTCGACCGGCAGCGCGGGGCACGAGGTCCAGGACGCCGGCACGTTCGCGTCCTGGGGCGTGGACTACCTCAAGTACGACTGGTGCTCCCCCGCCGGCTCCCGCGACGAGCAGGTCGCCCGGTTCACGGTGATGCGCGACGCGCTGCGCGCCACCGGCCGCCCGATCGTCTACAGCATCAACCCCAACAGCTACCACGCCATCACCGGCGACAAGTACGACTGGGGTCAGGTCGCCGATCTCTGGCGCACCACCGAGGACCTCCTCGACATCTGGCAGAACGGCAACACCAACAGCTACCCGATGGGGGTGGGCAACGTCCTCGACGTCACCGCCCCGCTGGCCGCGCAGGCCGGGCCGGGGCACTGGAACGACCCGGACATGCTCGTGGTCGGGCGGCCCGGGTTGACGCTGACCGAGTCCCGCGCCCACTTCGCCCTGTGGGCCCTCATGGCCGCGCCGCTGATGGCGGGCAACGACATCCGCACGATGTCGGCCGACATCGGCGCGGTGCTGCGGAACCCGCGGCTGCTGGCGGTCGACCAGGACCGGCTCGGCGCGGGTGGCCGCCGGGTGCGTGACGACGGCGCCGTCGAGGTCTTCGCCAAGCCGCTGGCCGACGGATCGGTGGCGGTCGGGCTGCTCAACCGCGGGAGCGGGACGACCACTGTCAGCACGACCGCGGCGCAGGCCGGGCTCGCCGGCACGGCGTTCACCCTGACCGACCTGTGGACCGGCGCGACGTCCTCGACCGGCGGGGCGATCAGCGCGAGCGTGCCCGCGCACGGCGTCGCGGCGTACCGGGTGTCCGGCGGTTCCCCGCTCGCGGCCACGACGTCCCGGCTGCGCGGCGCGGGGTCCGGCCGTTGTCTCGACGTCGACAACGCCTCGACGGCGGCCGGCGCGGGCACGTTGCTGTGGGACTGCCAAACCGCGGCGAACCAGCTGTGGACCACCTGGGGTAACGGCGAAATCCGCGTGTTCGGCGACAAGTGCCTCGACGGCACGACCAGCGGCGCCGAGGTGACGAGCAGGCCGTGCACCGGGCAGGACAACCAGAAGTGGACGTTCGCCCAGGACGGCTCGATCCGCGGTGTCCATTCCGGACTGTGCCTCGACGCCGAAGGAGCGAGCACCGCCAACGGGACGCACGCGATCCTCTGGGCCTGCAACGGTCAACCCAACCAGCGCTGGGGACGCGCCTGACACACGACAGGCCCGGGTCGTCCGAGGACGGCCCGGGCCTGTCGTGTGGGTCAGCGGTAACCGGCGGCGACGATGTTCGCCTGCACCGCGTTCTCCGTCGCGTCGGACGGATAACCGGCGACCATCGCGCCTTCGTAGAACGTCCCCGCGCTCAGGTTGGCGCCGCCGCCCGGCTTGCAGCAGTCGCCGCCGCTGCCGAGCACGATCGCGCCCTGCTTCTTCATCGGGCTGTACCCGCTCGGGAGGCCGCCGTCCCACAACGTCGTCAGGCCGCCCGACTGCGCGTCGCTGCCCTTGATGGCGAACCGGGACGTCCCGTTGTTCTTCAGCACCGCCGTGACGAACTTGCCGCCGAACGCCCGCTGGTTCGGGTTCCACGTCTGGCTGCCACCGGGGTAGAGCCCCCACTCGAGGTCGGCCTGCACCCACGGGCCGGTGCCGGAGCAGCCGCCGAACCAGCACTGCTTGCCGAAGTTGAGCGCGTCCATGGCCCCGGCCGCGTCGGCCTTGCGGGTCGTCTCGCTGTTGCCGTAGTCGAAGCAGCAGCCGCTGTTGACGTGGGTCCCGCTGGTCACCATGTACATGCCCTCGGGCGCGCTGCCGGTGGGCACGCCGGTCAGGTGACCGTCGCGCCAGTAGCTGTTGCCCGGGTTGATGTACAGCGAATAGGCCTTGCTGCCGCCGACCGTGAGCGACTCCGTGGCCGCCTTCGCGGGACTGCTCTGGCTGGAGCCGGGAACCACGCTCGACCCCTGGTACCACAGGTCGTTCCCGCGCCCGGACTGGTCGTAGACCACCGTGATGACGCAGGAAGTGCCGCCGCAGAAGGAATCCTGGGCAGCCGCGTCGGCGGCACCACCCGCGGTCAGGACGCCGACGTCGCGGGTTCCGTTGTCGGACGCGCGGCGGACCTGGTACAGCTTCCCGCCGTAGGACCGGTACAGCGCGCGGACCGTGCTGTGCGCGGCGACGCACGGCGTACCACCCGACGCGTAGAGGTCGCACGGGCCCGAGCCGGTGGGCTGCGAGGTCCCGGTGGTCCACCGCTGGTTGGCCTGGCCGTGGCACGTCCACAGGATGACCGCGGTGCCGTTGGCCGTCCCGGCGCCGGTCACGTCGAGGCACAGCCCCGACTGGACGCCGGTGACCGTCCCGTCGGCGTTCTGCCGCCACTGCTGGTTCGCCCCGCCGGTGCAGGACCAGATGATCACCGCCGTCCCCGGCGCCGTCCGGTTGCCGTAGGCGTCGACGCACCGCGTCCCGCCCAACGCCCGCAGTTCACCGGCACCGGTGAACTCGAAGGCCTGGCTCGCCTGGCCGGCGCAGTCCCGGATCTCCAGCGCCGTGCCCGGTGTGTCGGCACCGCCCGCCACGGTCAGGCACCGGCCCGACGCCGCGCTCGTGAGCGGGGTCGTCGCCGCGGCCGCCGGCAGCGCGCCGGCCAGGGCGGCCGCCACCAGCACGGCCAGGACCAGGACGGCCCGCACCGGGTTGACTCGAGTGGTCACGAATCCTCCTTCGGGCACCGCGGATCCCGCCGCGATGCGATTGTCGGCGCTGACGGATCAGGGTGGATTCACCCGGAAATGCGGGTGACGAGCTCGGTGTCGAGCACCGCGCGGCGCGGCCCGTCCGAACCGCCGAGCATCGCCAGCAGTTCGGCCGTCATCCGCGCGCCCATCTCTTCGATCGGCTGGCGCACCGTCGTCAGCGGCGGCTCCGTGCGCCGGCCGATCGGCAGGTCGTCGAACCCGATGACGGCCACGTCCCCGGGCACCCGCCGCCCCGCCCGGCGCAGGGCCCGCAACGCGCCGACCGCCATCATGTCCGACGCGGCGAAGATCGCGTCGACGTTCGGCCGGCGGTCGAGCAGACGCGCGGTGGCGTGCTCACCGGACGCCTGCCCGAAGTCCCCGAAGACGACCAGGCCGCGGTCGCCGTGCCCGGCACCCGCCACCGCCTGCCGGTAGCCGAGCAGCCGGTCCACCCCGGCGGTCATGTCCTGCGGCCCGGCGATGGTCGCCACCGTCCGCCGCCCCGCGTCGAGGAAGCGCTGGGTGGCCCGCCTCGCGCCACCCCGGTTGTCCACGTCGACGTAGGAGAAGCGGCCGCAGACCGGCCGGCCGCCGAACACCACCGGAATGCCGAGCCAGCCCAGGTCGAGCGGCCGGCGCCCGTGCATCCCGATGACGAGCGCGCCGTCGACGTGCCCGCCGTCGAGGTACCGCACCACCGGCGTCTGGTAGTTCTCCGTCGCCGGCACGGTGATCAGCACCAGCTGCAGCCCGACCTCGTTCAGCGCCTTGCCGGCCCCGGCCGCGACGCGGGCGAAGTACGGGTCGCCGAACAGCCGCGGCACCTCCTCGCACACCACCAGCGCCACCGAGCCGGTCGGCCCGGTCGCCGCCCGCGCGGCCCGCTGGCGGGCGTAGCCCAGCGCCGACATCGCCGACTCGACCTGCTCGCGCGTTTTCGGCCGCACCCGGGCGAAGCCGTTGAGCACGCGGGACGCGGTGGCGGTCGACACCCCGGCCGCCCGGGCCACATCGGCCAGGGTCGGACGGAGTTCGGGTGACTCGGCGACGGACACGTCAGCTCTCCCAAGACGTCGTTGTCTTCACGGGCTCGCTCGAAGCCGCGGCTCAGGCGCGCTGGACCCGGAACCGCTGGTTGGCGGCACCGGTGGACGTCCACTGGGACACCCGTGCGCCGTCGGCGGCCGAGGCTTCCCAGACGTCCATCGCCAGGCCGCTCAGCCGGTTGACCAGGCTGACCACCCCGCCGCCCTGGTCGGTGACCCGCCACTGCTGCGCCGGAGCCCCCGAATCGGGTTGCTGGCTGACGACCGCGCCGGCGGCGGACCCGGCCACCTGGAGCACCAGGCCGCTGTGCCGGGCCCGGACGCGGTAGTAGCCGGCACCGGAGTCCAGGAAGTCGAACTGCTGGTTCTGCCCGCCGGTGGCCGTCCACTGCTGCAGCGCGGCCCCGGCGGCGGTCGAGACACCGCTGATGTCCAGGAGCTTCCCGCTGTGTTCGGCGACCAGGGTGTAGTTCACGCCGACCTGCACCGGCGTCCCGGACGGCGGGGTCGGCGAATCGAACTGCGTGAGGAACTTCCACACCTCGCCCGAGGTCCAGGTCTGCCAGCCGCTGCAGGCGCACCCGTCGCGCGGCCCGGGGTCGTGGCCGCCGTCGAACGCGGCCCAGACCACCGGGTAGCCGGCCCGGCAGCCGGAGTAGGCGGTGACGACGTGGGTCCGGCTGCCGCTCGCGGGCTCCGGCGGGTTCTGCGGGGTGCACCCGTTGTTCCGGACGAACTGGTCGCGCAGCGAACGCCCGGACGCGATGGGCAGGACGGTGTCCCCGATGCCGTGCATCCCGATGTACGCGACCGCCTGGGTCCCGCCGCTGCAGCCGCTGAGGTTGGCCCCGGAGTAGACGGCGACCGCGCGGAAGACCGCCGGCCGGGCGCACGCGAGCGCGTAACTCATCGCGCCGCCGTAGCTGAACCCGCCGGCGAACACCTGCGAGGTGTCGACGCACAACGCCGTCTCGAGCTGCCGCAGAAGGTCGTCGACGAAGGTGACGTCCTGGCCGCCGGGGTTGGCCCAGCCGTTGCCGTTGCCTTGGGGCGCCACGAAGATCGTGGTGTTGCCCGCGCTGTCCGCGAGCCGCCGGAGCCCGTAGTAGGACCAGTTGTAGCCGTCGGTCCCGCCCGAGTCGACGTCGGCGGCCGTGCCGCCGCGCCAGTGCAGTCCGACGAACAGCCGGTACGGGTGGGAGCTGTCGTAGTTCGCCGGCACTCGCAGGAGATAGCCGCGGTTCTGGCCGCCGCTGGAGATCGTGTGGCTGCCGCTCGCCAGCCCGGGGGCCTGGCCGCAGCCCGCGGTGCCCACCGACGGCCGGGGCGCTTCGGGAGCGGCGGCGTGCGCGGTGCCGATCCCGGGCGTCGTCAGCAGCGCCCCGATCGCGGCGGACGCGAGCAGACGTCTGAACCTCATCGTGTGGCTCCTTCCACCGGTCGAGCCCGGCACGGTTCACCGGGGGGCCCAGTGTTCGCGCTAACATTCGACCGCTGACCAAGTCCTCGGGTGCGGGGTGCGCACTGCGAAGCTGTCTGGTTACCGGCCGAAGGGCCCTGAGCCAAGATAAGAGCCACTGACGGCAAAGGTCAATCCACGGTGAAAATTACCCGCTCACAACGGATTCCGCCCACGACAAGACCCCCGGTGAGTCCACAAAGGAATGAACTCACCGGCCGAAGAGGCGGCGCTGGATCTCGCGGCGGTAGTCCTCCAGGGTGTTGTCGAGGTGGACCGAGCCCGCCGCGTGGCCGCCGACCGCGCCGTTCATCCCGATGATGTTCGACTGGCGTTGCAGGCGGCGGGCTTCGCCCACGGCCGCCACGAGGAACTGGTTGTGCGACGCGGTGGCGATCCCGAGGTGGAAGTCGTCGTCACCGCGGCCGGGCCGGTACGGAACCGGTGGTGCGGTTTCCCCGTCACTGGTCACCCCGATGAGTATGACTCAATGGACGCCGGCCAGTGACCATACCTCGCGCCCCGGTTACCGAGTCAACAGCAGCGCGGCCGGCGTGAAACTTACACGCGTTGCCGCAGGTGCGAAGGCGGGCGTCCCGGCTTCCGTGCCCATCGCCGGCCGGGGCGGGGACGATGGCCGGGCGTGAGTCACGAACATCCGTCAGCGGACCTCCGGCCGACCGATCGAGGAGAACCATGAGAATCCGGCTCATCGCGGCCGCGACGGCCCTGTTCCTGAGCGCCCTGCTGCCGGGCACGCCGGCCGCCGCCGAATCCAACGGCGGGGTCAAGGTGATGCCGCTCGGCGACTCCATCACCGACGGCACCCAAGTCCCGGGCGGGTACCGGATCGGGCTGTGGCAACGCCTGAGCGCGGGCGGCTACCGGGTCGACTTCACCGGCTCGCAGTACAACGGCCCGGCCGCCCTCGGCGACCACGACCACGAAGGCCACCCCGGCTGGCGCATCGACCAGATCGACGCGAACGTCGTCGGCTGGCTGCGGAACACCGGCTCGCACACGGTCCTGCTGCACATCGGCACGAACGACATCCTGCAGAACCACGACACCGGCAGCGCGCCGGCCCGGCTGTCCGGGCTGATCGACCACATCACCGCGACCGCGCCGGACGCCGAGGTCTTCGTCGCGACGATCATCCCGCTCGCCGACCCCGGGCAGGAGTCGGCGGCCCGCACGTTCAACTCCGCCGTTCCCGGGATCGTGCAGAGCAACCGGAACGCGGGAAAGCACGTGCACCTGGTGGACATGCACGCCGCGCTGACCACCGGCGACCTGATCGACGGCGTCCACCCCACAGCCACCGGCTACGACAAGATGGCCGCCACCTGGTTCGGCGCGCTGCGGTCGGTGCCCGGGAGCATCGGCTCCGCGGGAACGTCCACGGCCCAGCAGATCGTCGGCACGCAGTCGGGCCGGTGCGTGGACGCCGCGAGCGCCGCCGACGGCACCCAGGTGCGGCTGCAGGACTGTGGCGGGCAGGCCGGCCAGGCGTGGACCCGGACGGGCCAGGAGCTGACCGTCGGCGGGACCAAGTGCCTCGACGCGTCCGGCCACGGAACGGCCAACGGCACCCCGGTGATCGTCTGGGACTGCCACGGCCAGGCCAACCAGCAGTGGACGATCACGGCGAACGGCACGATCACGGGAGTCCAGTCGGGGCTCTGCCTGGACGCGTACGGCCAGGGCACCGCCAACGGCACCCAGCTGGTCCTGTGGGCCTGCGGCGGGCAGGCGAACCAGCAGTGGACGTTGCGCTAGCCGAGTGACGGCAAGGCGAGCCGTCCGGGTGAGAACGCGTGTTTGACCGGCGGGGCGTCCGGGTATCTCCGCGCTCGAACCGAGCCGCCACCCGTTCCGGGGTGGCGGTTCCCCCGGAAAAGGAGCTCCCCCACCGTGATCGTCCTCGGCGTCATCCTGATCGTCCTCGGCTTCCTCATCGGCATCCCGGTGCTGTACACGATCGGCACCGTGCTCGCCGTCGCGGGCGTCGTCCTCGCGATCCTCGGCGGAACCGGCCGCAAGATCGGCGGCCGCGCGCACTGGTACTGAGCCGGGGTTCCGGACCGCGCGCGAAACCCGTTCAGCGGCGCGCGGTCCGGACGTCGTCCAGGCACGTCGAGGTGACCGTCAGGTCGCGGTACGGATACCCTTCGCGCTCCAGCAGGTCCATCGCCCACAGTTCGGCGTCGTCGTGCGCCCGCTGCTCGGCGCCTTCGCCCGCGGCGACGTCGATCCGGACGCGGAAGCCGAACCCGCCCAGGTGCCGGCTGTAGGTCAGCGTTCCCTCGTCCGAGAAGGACAAGCCGGCGAGATCATCGCTCGCCTCGGCGAGGAGCTTCTCGCGGACGGCCCCCGCCGGCCGGTCGAACTTGCCCCGGACGAGGACGCGGTAGGTCGGCATGCGCGTCAGGGTAGCGACGCCGGCCCGGGAAGCGAACCCGTTTTCGCGGCGGACCTCGCGCGGCCGGCGACCGGTCCGAAACAAGACCGGCGGTCCCGGCGACTATGCCGTCGTGGACATCCGGCGCACGCCGGAACCCCTTCGGACCAGGTCAGGTGAGAAATGACCGGATACCCCGCCGAGCCCCGGCTGGACTGCGACGTCATCATGAAGGGCGGGATCACCAGCGGCGTGATCTACCCGCGTGCCGTCTGCGAGCTCGCCCGCACCTACCGGTTGCGGTCGGTCGGCGGCGCCTCCGCCGGTGCGATCGCCGCCGCGGCGGCGGCCGCGGCCGAGTACGGCCGGACCGCCGATGGGTTCGAGAAGCTCGCGAACCTGCCGGACGAGATCAGCGAGCCGGCCGCGATCGGCGGCTCCGTGCTGTTCCGCCTCTTCCAGCCGGCCGGCCGGACCCGGGGGCTCTTCCGGGTGGCCACCGCCGGATTGGGCAAGCGCAAGGCCATCCAGGTGATCGCCATCGCCCTGGCCGTGGTCCGGTCGTTCCCGATCGCCGTGGCGCTGGGTGCGCTGCCGGGAATCGTGCTGCTGATCCTCGCCCTGTTCGGAACCGGGATCGCGCGAGTTACCGCCATCGTCGCGGCCGTCCTGCTCCTGCTGGTGGGCGCGACACTCGGCGCGGCAGTCGGCATCGCACAGCGTGTGGGCCGCGCCGTGCCCGCGAACAATTTCGGGCTGTGCTCCGGCATGCCCGGCCCGGGATCGAGCGGCCAGGCCGAGGCACTCACCCCCTGGTTGCACAAGACCGTGCAGGACCTCGCGGGCCGGGGAACGGCCGGGACGCCCTTGACGTTCGGCGACCTCGAAACCCACGGCTGCGCACTGCGGGTGATGACCACCAACCTCACCCGGGGACAACCGCTCGCGATGCCCTGGAGCGACCGGCAGTACTTCTTCGACGAGAAGGAGTTCCGCGACCTGTTCCCGGCCGACGTCGTCGAGTGGATGGTCGACCACCCGCCGGCGAACGCGGCCGAAGCGCCTGATTCACTGCGACCCCTGCCCGCGCCCGAGCACCTGCCCGTCCTAGTCGCGACGAGGATGAGTTTGAGCTTCCCGTTCCTGCTCTCGGCGATCCCGCTCCACACGCTCGACGCCGCGGCACCCGGGGGTCACCGGGTGCACTGGTTCTCCGACGGCGGCATCTGCAGCAACCTGCCGGTGCACTTCTTCGACAGTCCCCTGCCGAGCCGGCCGACGTTCGCCATCGACCTCGCGCCGTTCCCGCCCGGCCGGGAAAAGTCCGACGTCGAACGGGAGAACACCTTCCTGCCGGCCCTCGACGATTCCGGGCGGCCGCCGCGGTGGACCACCTGGCCGAGCACCGGCCTGGGCAGTCTCGTGGGGTTCGCCGGCGCGATGCTGAGCACGGCGAGGTCGTGGGTGGACGAGTCCCAAGCCGCCATGCCCGGCTACGACGACCGCATCGTGACCGTGTACGTCGAGGACGACGAAGGCGGTCTCAACCTCGAGATGGACCAGTCGCAGATCACCGGGCTCGCCGAACGCGGGAAAGCCGCGGCGGAGCAGCTCGTCGAGCGCTTCGCCGGCGAACTCCCCGGGACAACCCCGGCGTTGGGCTGGGAAAGGCAACGCTGGCTTCGCTTCCGCACCGCGACGGCCGGGCTTTCCGGGTGGCTGACGGGCTTCCGCACCGGCTACACGGCGACACCGCCCGCCACCACGCCGTACGGGGATCTGGCCGGACCCGGCGCCACGGAAACGCCGCCCTCCCACGATTTCGAGCCCGCTCGACGGATCGCCGTGGACCAGCGGACCGGCGAGTTGCTCACGTTGGCCACCGACTGGGCGGAGCCTCCGGCCGACGCGTTCACCGAGGGCGCGCCGGAACCGGCGCCGGTACTGCAACTGGTACCGAAGGCGTGGATCGAGCGCCCCGGCTCACCAGGCGGCAGCGGAAGTCCGGGTCCGGGACTCGGCGGCTCGGCGTGAGCAGAGCCGGCGACGTCGGCCGGTTCTGCTTCCGTTCAGCGAAGATCCGAGGGTATCGTCGGGGTGGTCGGGAGGACCGGCTCGGTCATCCCGCGCTGTAGCGGTCCGCTCCTCCCGAACGCGGAGAAGCGGACCGTGCGTTCAGCTCACCCAGTGGACCAGCAGGCCGGAAACCTTCTCCACGGCGGTGAGCAACAGCAGGAACAGCTCGATCCGGCAGGCCAGGCCAATCCGGATCGGGCTTTTCCTTTTCCCGGGTCTTCCTTCGTCGTCGTCCGGAGCTTCGGTTCCATCGTCGCCCAAACCCGTTTCCTCCTTCCCAGCGAGCCGGCTCGCACCGGCAGCCCGATCGAGGGGTCGTCGCGCGACAACCCCTTGTCCCCACGCGCTTGTGCCCGCGGGGCGCCTGGTGGACGGCAGTGCGAGACAAGCCCGGTTGAAGGATCCCTGACAAAAAGAACGGATTCCGATGATCGGTGAAGCCGGTCGAGCAGAAGAGATGTCCACCTCGCAGCCGTTATCGGAATGTTATCACCCCGACCGAGGCGTGTCGCTCAATTCCCTCGTTCGGCGGCATCGCCCCAACGAGAGACCTCGGCCGGCACTGTCGCGTCTTTGTCCTGGACCGGTCACCGGCAGCGTCCACGCTCGCGTCGACGAACTCCTGGCCCCCACCGAGAACGCCTGGACGCGATGGGGACGCTGGTCGCCGCCGGAGCCACGACAGCTTTCGAGATCGCGCTGCGCGTGAGGTGGACGTGTTGGAAACGGGAGCCCACTTGGACGCCTGACAAGGCCTTTTCCGGCTACTGCCCGTACGGGCACAGTTCGCCGTGAGCCTTGTCGTCGAGCACCTGGGCACGCACACTCTTGCCATGAGGTCGTCGCTCACGACGCCGCGGGCGGAGCAGGGCAGGCGTCCCGTTCCGCCGGTGCGGCGGGACGGCCTGCCGGGGCTGCTCGCGCTGCAACGCGCGGCGGGCAACCGTGCGGTGGCCGCCCTCCTGGCCCCCGCGGTCGCGGTGCAGCGGTGTGGGTCCGAGCGGCACGAGGGGTGTCCCTGTGCGGAAACGGCCGAGCCGGAGAGCGTCCAGCGGAGCCGGACGGACGCTCCGGTCCAGCGGAAGGTCGACGAGAAGGCGTTCGAGGCGACCGGCGGCCGGATCGAAGAGGTCGGGGACACCACCGGCGGCGGCTTCGGTGAGGGCTCGACCGAGTCGAACGAGTTCCTGCTGTGGAACTACCGGGTCGGCCGGCCGGAACCGCGGGCGCAGCACACGACGTACCTCACGGACAAGGTCCTGGGCCCGGGCCGGTGGCCGGACATGCTGCGGGCCGACAAGGCGCTCCGGGTCGCGGTCGTCGGCGGCGCCAGTTCCACCGGCGGTGCCGCGGTCGCGACACCCCTGTCCGGCGCACGGGCGGACCGGGTCCGGGCGTCGCTGGTGTCGGGTGGCATCGCGGCGGGCCGGGTGGTGACGAGCGGGGTCGGGAGCCGGCACCCGTTCGCCGACGAGACCAGCTCGGAGAACATGGCGCGGAACCGGCGCGTGGAGGTCTTCCTCTTCCGCCCGGCCAAGCGGGTCGCGGCACTGGCGGGGGTGTCGGTGACGGCGTCGAACCTGTCGGCGGCGGTGCCCGTCGGCTTCAGCCGCGACACCTCGAACCCCAACCTGCTCGTGCTCCGCTGGCGCCCGTTCGTCTTCACCGCGGACGTGGTGGCGACCGGCCCGCCGGACCTGGCGGTCGGCATCCTCCAGTTCCTGCGCGCCGACAGCCGGATCGGCGGCTACCGGTCGGGGGCCGGGTCGTTCCTGCTCGACTTCGGCCGCTGCATGCAGCCCGACCTGCCGTGCAAGGACGTCGCCGAGTCGCGGGGACGCTTCAGCGGCCCCGGTCAGGTGAACGGCCCCGGCGCGGGCACGGTGCGCATGGCCGACTCGCCGGGTTTCGTGATGCCGATCAAGGTGGCCGATCCCCGGCGGGGGACGCTGGTCTCGTCGCACTGGGAGATGGAGTTCGTCGCCGTCATCGGGGCGTACTCGGGCGACCGGTTCCTCCCGGTGAAGTCGGTGGTCTGGTCCCTCGCGGACGACCACGCCGTCGACGCGACCGGAGCGCTGAACCCCACGAGCACGGCCGCCTCGGCACAGGCGCCACAGGACGGCGCGCCCGCCGACCTCGACGTCGAGCAGGCGATGTCGGGACGGACCTGCCGCTTCACGGCCCGGCGCATGAACGACTTCTGCCGGCCGGAACTCGCCTAGCCACCAGATCGGCGGAATCAGGTGCTCGACACGTCCGCATCGGGTCCGACCAACGTGAACACCGCGTCGACACCCACGAGCTCCAGCGCCCGGCGGACCTGGTGCGGAGCGCGAAGGCGGAAGTCGATCTCCTGCTCCGCACAGCGTTCCCGCACCGCCAGGAGGTGGGCGATCCCCGCCGAGCTGAAGAACCCCACGTCGTCGAGATCGACCACCAGCGACCGAGGTCCACGCCGCAGCGCCGCGGCCACCGCGTGCTGGAGCAGCTCCACGGTCACGCTGTCGACCTCTCCGTGCACGACGACGTGGAGAACACCTTCGCGTGCACGAGTGCTGATCCGGAGCAATCCACGATCAAGTGAGACCCGCATGTCGCCCTCCTGGGCCGAACGTACCGTCCACAAGGGCCGGACGTCCCCGCTCGGGCCGGTGGAACGCCTGGTCGAGGTAGTTCCCGGCGGGAAAGCTCGACCACCGTAGCGAAGAAGCTGTCGCGCTGCCGGACGATCTCGACGATTCACCCGCTCACGGTGTGCGCGCGTAGCGCGCCGTCGTCCGCGTTCTGATCGAAGAACGCGACCGGGTTCGCGGCGGTGCTGGACTGCTACCCGGATCGTGCCGCCGCGCTGGGCGCGGGCAGCCGGAGGTCCTTCCTCAGCCAGGTGAAGGCCAACTGGACCATCGACCGCTGACCCACGGATCCGGGGGCGCTAGGGGAACACCGGGAGTTGCGCGACGACCTCCGTGGTGGCCCGGGCGAAGTTGAACGTGATGAAGTGCAGGCCCGGCACCCCTTCGGCCAGCAGCCGCCGCGCCAGCAGGGTCGCCTGCTCGATGCCCAGCGCCCGCACGGCCGCCGGGTCGTCGGCGACCGCGGCGAACCGCTCCGCCAGGCGCGGCGGGAACGGTGCCCCGGACAGCTGCTCGGAACGGGCGATGGTCTTCATCGTCGTCACCGGCATCACCGCGGGGATGATCGGCGTCTCGCAGCCCGCCGCCGTGACGCGGTCGCGCAGCCGGAGGTAGTCGTCGGCGTCGAAGACCATCTGCGTGATCGCGTAGTCCGCGCCCGCCCGGCACTTCGCCACGAAGTGCGCGGTGTCCTCCGCCACCGAGCCCGAACGCGGGTGCCCGAACGGAAACGCGGCCACCCCCACGCAGAAGTCGCCGTGCTCGCGCAGCAACGTCACCAGCTCGCTCGCGTATTCGAGACCCTCCGGGTGGCGGACCCACTCCCCCGTGACGTCGCCGGGCGGATCGCCGCGCAGCGCCAGCACGTCGACGACCCCGGCGTCGGCCAGCGCGCCGACGAACGACCGCAGCTCGCGGACCGAGTGGTCGACCGCGGTGAGGTGGACGACCGGCAGCATCGTCGTTTCCCGGGCGATCCGCGCCGCGACCGCGATGGTGTTGTCCCGCGTCGAGCCGCCGGCGCCGTAGGTGACGGACACGAACCCCGGGTGCAGGGACTCCAGCTTGCGGACGTTCTGCCAGATCCGGCCCGCGTCGTCGGCCGGGCGCGGCGGCATGAACTCCAGCGACAGCACCGGTGTGCCGGCGGCCAGGCGATCCCGGACGGTGCGCGGCGCGGGTGCCGCGGCGGGCGAGGTGCCTGCCCGCCGCGGCGAAACGCTCGTCACGCCCGTGCCCTCAGCGTCGCCTCGACCAGGTTGGCCAAGGTCGCCCGGACCTCCGGGTAGCCGCGGGTCTTGAGCCCGCAGTCCGGGTTGACCCACAGCCGCTCCGCCGGGAACGCGGCGGCCGCGGTGCGCAGGTGCCCGGCGATCTCCTCGACCGACGGCACGCGCGGCGAGTGGATGTCCCAGACGCCCGGCCCGGCCTCGTTCGGGTACCCGGCCCGGGCCAGGTCGGCGACGATCGCCATGTTCGACCGGGCCGCCTCCAGGCTGATCACGTCGGCGTCCATGTCGACGATCGCCTGCAGGACGTCCCCGAACTCGGCGTAGCACATGTGCGTGTGGATCTGGGTGTCGTCGCGGACGCCGGCCGTCGACAGCCGGAACGACGCCACGGCCCAGTCCAGGTACGCCGCGCGGTCGGCGGTGCGCAGCGGCAACGTCTCGCGCAGCGCGGGCTCGTCGACCTGGATCACCGGGATGCCCGCGGCTTCGAGGTCGACGACCTCGTCGCGCAGGGCGAGCGCGACCTGGCGGGCGGTGTCGCCCTCGGGCTGGTCGTCGCGGACGAACGACCACGCGAGCATGGTGACCGGCCCGGTCAGCATGCCCTTCACCGGCTTGCCGGTCAGGCTCTGCGCGTAGGTGGCCCACTCGACGGTCATCGGCTCGGGCCGCGCGACGTCGCCGGCAATCAGCGGCGGCCGCACATAACGCGTGCCGTAGGACTGGACCCAGCCGTGCTCGGTGGCCAGGAACCCGGTGAGCCGCTCACCGAAGTACTGGACCATGTCGTTGCGCTCCGGCTCGCCGTGCACCAGCACGTCCAGCCCGATCCGCTCCTGCTCGGCGATGACCGCGCGGACCTCGGCGCGCATCGCCTCGGTGTAGGCGGACTGGTCGAGGTTTCCCGCCCGCAGCGCCGCGCGGGCCTTGCGCAGCTCGGCGGTCTGCGGGAACGACCCGATCGTCGTGGTCGGCAGTTCCGGCAGGTGCAGGCGTGCCTGCTGGGCCTGCCGGCGCTTGCCGTACGGGCTGACGCGCCGCAGGTCGGCGTCGGTGACCGCGGCGACGCGCTCCCGGACAGCGGGCACCTTCACGATCGGCGACGCCGCACGCGACGCCAGGCGCTCGGCGTTGACCCGCAGGGTGTCTTCGATCGCGGAGCGGTCCTCGGTCAGGCCGCGGCGCAGCGTGACGATCTCGGCGAGCTTCTGCCGGGCGAACGACAGCCAGCCGGCGATCTCCGGGTCGAGGCCGGTCTCGAGGGTGACGTCGTACGGCACGTGCAGCAGCGAGCAGGACGCCGCGACGTCCACCGAGTCGGCAAGCCCGAGCAGCGTGCCGAGGGTGCTCAGCGCGGCGGTGAGGTCGGCGGCCCAGATGTTGCGGCCGTTGACGACGCCCGCGACCAGGCGCTTGTCCAGGATCCCGCCGACGCGCGCGAGGTCGCCGAGGTTGGCGGCGGCGTTGTTCGTGAAATCGAGCGCCAGGCCTTCGACCGGGGACTTCGCCAGCACGGGCAGGGCGTCGCCGAGGCGGTCGAAGTAGGACGCGACCAGGATCTTCGGCCGCGCGGTCGCCGCGGCCAGCGTCGCGTAGGTGCCGGCCACCTCGGCCAGGACGTCGGCCGGCTGGTCGGTGACGAGCGCGGGCTCGTCGAGCTGGACCCAGTCGGCGCCGGCTTCGTGCAGCTGCCACAGCAGGTCCACGTACAGCGGGACGATCCGGTCGAGCAGGTCCAGCGGCCGGAACCCGGCGGTCGCGGTCGGGTCCTTGGCCAGCAGCAGGAAGGTCACCGGGCCGACGAGCACCGGCCGGGTGGTCACGCCCTGCTCGCGGGCCTCGGCGAACTCCTCCAGGGGCTTGCTCGCGTCCAGGCTGAAGCGGGTGTCCGGGCCGAGCTCGGGCACGAGGTAGTGGTAGTTGGTGTCGAACCACTTCGTCATCTCCAGCGGCGGCGCGTCCGCGGTGCCGCGGGCCATGGCGAAGTAGCGGTCCAGCTTGGTCGCGGCCCCGCGGTGCCGCTCGGGAACCGCCCCCAGCAGGACGGCGGTGTCCAAAACGTGGTCGTAGAGGGAAAAGTGGTTGCTCGGGATGTCGTCGACGCCGGCGTCGCGCAGCTCCGCCAGGTTCCGCAGCCGCAGCTCACGGGCCGCGGCGAGCAGCGCGTCGGCGTCGATCCGGCCCTTCCAATAGGCCTCGATGGCCTTCTTGAGCTCCCGGTCGGCGCCTTGGCGGGGATAGCCGTACACGGTGGCACGGCTGGTCGGGGTGGTACTGGTCACGGGGGCTCTCCTTCGCGAGTCCGCGTGGACCTGCGGGAGCGCACGGCGAACCGCGACCGCTGACGGTCGTGATCCGGCGTGACCCGCCCGCGAGGTCGCAGCCGGCACCCCACGGTCGTGGGGTGCGCAGCCGGCAGGTCTTCGGACTCGCGGGCGTTCCGGCGCGTGCGCCGGGTTCCTACTGGCCGTCGCTTCCCAAGCCGGGTGGCTCAGTGCTTGTCCCTCGAAGGGACTGACGGCGGTCGTTCCCACTCACCGCTGCGGGGCAGTCCCGGATTTCCACCGGGTTCCCTCTTGCCTCGGTCACCGCCACGTGCGCGCGGAGACCGAACCAGCTGCCCCGCCACCATAGCGACCTCCGCGCGGATTCCCCTAGCGCCGGGTTCCACGCCGTGGACACCGGCGGGCTTGCGTTCGAGCGCGCTCGAAGCCATAGCTTCGCCGGCATGACGACACAGACCTGGATCATCACCGGCGCGTCCCGCGGCTTCGGGCGCGCACTGGCGGAATCGGCACTCGCGGCGGGCGACAACGTCGTCGCCGCGGTGCGCCGTCCCGAAAGCCTGTTCGACCTGGAGGCCGAGTACCCGGACCGCTGCCTGGTCGTGAAGTTCGACGTCCGCGACACCACCGCGGCCGCGGGCCTGGTGAGCGACACCGTCGACCACTTCGGCCGGCTCGACGTCCTGGTCAACAACGCGGGCCGCGCCGTGGTCGGCGCCGTCGAAGAGGTCGGCGACGCGCAGCTGCGCGAGCTGATGGACCTGCACCTGTTCGGCCCGGCCGCCCTCGTCCGCGCGGCGCTGCCCGGGATGCGCGAACGCGGCTCCGGGACGATCGTGCAGATGAGCAGCCAGGGCGGCCGGCAGTCCTTCCCGGGGGTCGCCGCGTATTCGGCGTCGAAGTTCGCTCTCGAAGGCTGGTCCGAGTCCCTCGCCGGCGAGGTCGCGCGGTTCGGGATCCGGGTGATGCTCGTGGAACCGAGCCGGTTCCGCACCGGGTTCAACGGCGCCGACGTGCTGGAGTTCGCGGAGCCGTCCGAGAGCTACCGCGACGTGCTCTCCGCCGTCCGCGCCGACATGGCCGGCGCCGACGGCACCCAGGAAGGCGACCCGGCGCGCGCCGCGGACATCATCGTCTCCCTCGTCCACGGCGACGACGTGCCCCTGCGGCTGCCGCTGGGCAGCGAGGCCGTCGAGCGGCTCACCCGCGCGTACCGGCGCGACCTCGAAGGCGTCGAGCGGTGGGCCGAGACCGCCCGCAGCGCCGACTTCACCGACGCCGCGCCGTCGTCGCGGCCGATCTAGGCTGGACGGTATGGCCACGGACGAACTGATGACCCGGGCGCTGGCGATGCTCGGCGACGACGAGCCGCCGGTCGAGGCCATCCACCGGCTCACCGACGCGACCCCGGCGGACGGGCCGATGACCATCGCCGAGGTCGCCGACGTGCTCGACGTCTCGCCGCACACGCTGCGCTACTACGAACGGGCCGGGCTGGTCGAAGTCGGCCGGGACAGCAGCGGATACCGCGTGTACGACGCCGAAGCGGTCCGCCGCTTGGTCTTCCTGACCCGGATGCGGCTGTCGGGGATGCCGATGCGCGACCTGCAGCACTACATCACGCTCGTCGACGCCGGCGAAGACACGGTGCCCGAGCGGCTCGACCTGCTCGTCGAGCACCGCGACACGATCCGGCGCCGGATCCGCGAGCTGACGCTGTCCCTCGCGGCGACCGAGTACAAGATCGCCACCTACGGAGGCACGACCGGACCCGAGTCATGAGGCGTTGAGGCTTGGCGGTGATCCCGGCGCGCTACCACCGGTTTCATCGGGATTTCATCGCTTCCCCCTAACCTCTCGACGTTCGCGAAAGCCGGACTACAGAGGGGACGGCCCCATGGGGCGCAGGGGGAAACGGCGCGCGACGCTGCCGGTCGTGGTCATCGCCGTGGTGGCGATGACCACGACGATGGCAGCCGCGGCGCCGGTGTCGGCGGACCGGCCGACCATCCGCTACACCGAATACGGCATCCCGCACATCATCGCTTCGGACTGGGAGGGACTGGGCACCGGCTACGGTTACGCCGCGGCGAAGGACAACATCTGCACCCTCGCCGACACGTACCTGATGGTCGACGCCCAGCGGTCCCGGTACCTCGGGCCCGACGGCAAGGCGAGCCCGGGCCAGAACCAGAACACCACCACGAACCTCAACAGCGACCTGTACTTCCAGCGCATCAACGACAACCGCGTCGTGGAACGGCTGCTCGAGCAGCCCGCGCCGAACGGGCCGGAACCGGAAGTCCGGGACGCCATCCGCGGCTACGTCCAGGGGTACAACCGGTACCTCGCCGAGACCGGCACCGGCGGCATCACCGACCCGGCCTGCCGCGGTGCCGCCTGGGTGCGGCCGATCACCGAACTCGACGTCTACCGGCACGCGCACGCCGAAATCATCATGGGGGCGGCCGATCCGCTGCTGGACGGCGAGGTCACCGCCCAGCCGCCGGGAACCGCCGCGGCCCAGGCGCCGCCGGCCGAGGACACCGCGCGGCAGATCGCCGAGCGCGTCGCCGCCGCGCGGCAGCAGAGCATGGGCAGCAACGCCCTCGCCGTCGGCTCGCAAGGCGTCTCCGGGGGCACCGGCATGCTGCTCGCCAACCCGCACTTCCCGTGGCAGGGCAAGAACCGGATGTGGCAGAGCCAGCTGACCATCCCCGGCAAGCTCGACGTCTCCGGGGCGAGCCTGCTCGGCTTCCCGGCGGTGAACATCGGGCACACCGACGACGTCGCCTGGAGCCACACGGTGGCCACGGTGTCGCCGTTCGGGCTCTTCGACGTGCAGGTGGATCCGCTGCACCCGACCAAGTACCTGGTCGACGGCGTGTGGCAGGACATGACCTCGCAGCAGGTCGCCGTCGACGTGCGCAACCCCGACGGCTCGATCGGCAAGGTGACCAGGACGCTGTGGGCCACCCGCTACGGCCCGATCACCACGTCGATGCAGGGCGTCCCGCTGCCGTGGGCGGTCAGCGCGCACGCCGTCCGCGACGCCAACATGGACAACCTGCGGGCGCTGAACACCTGGTTCCACCTCGACCAGGCCAAGGACGTCCACGACGTGGTGCACACCCTGGAAACCACGCAGGGGGTGCCGTTCTTCAACACCGTCGCCGCCGACCGCGCCGGCAACGCCCTCTACGCCGACATCCAGGCCGCGCCGAACATCACCGACGCGCACGCGCAGTCCTGCCTGACCGCCACCGGACAGATCCTGTTCAACCAGGTGAAGCTGGCGAACGTGCCGCCGATCTCCATCTTCGACGGCAAACGCAGCGAATGCGACTGGCCCGACGACCCCGCCGCGGCCGCCTCCGGCCTGCTCGACCCGCACAGCCAGCCCCGCCTGATCCGCTCGGACTTCGCGGGCAACGCCAACGACAGCGCCTGGCTGGCCAACCCCGAGCAGCCGCTGACCTACCCGAGGGTGCTGGGCGACTCGGCCTCGCCGCGGTCGTTGCGGACCCAGCAGCTGATCCTCACCGCACAGAACCGGATCAACGGCACCGACGGCCTGCCCGGCCGGGGGTTCACCCCGGACACCATGCGGCAGCTGCTGTTCGGCGACCGCAGCCGGGCGGCCGACCTCGCCCTCGACACCGTCGTTTCGATGTGCCGGAGCGTCCCTTTCGGACTGATCGTCGTGGACGCCACGGTCGTCGACGTGAGCGAGGCGTGCCCGATCCTGGCCGCCTGGAAGGACCACAGCTACACCCTGGACAGCCGCGGGTCCTGGCTGTTCGCGAACTTCTGGGCGTACCTGACCAGCGCGCCGGTCGACACCGTCCCGTGGCGGATTCCGTTCGACGCCAAGGATCCCGTGCACACGCCCAATTCGCTGGACGGCGGGAGCTCCGCGGTCCGCGACGCGTTCGGCCGCGCGGTGCTCGCCCTGCGGGGCGCGGGCATCCCGCTGAACGCTCCCCTGTCGGACATCCAGAAGATCACCCGCGGCGGCGAGCGGATCCCGATCCACGGCTCCATGTCCAAACTGGGCGTGCTGAACGTGATCGAGCCCGGCCAGAACGCCGAAGGGAAGCTGGATGTCCTGTTCGGATCGAGTTTCATCCAGGAGGTGAAGTTCACCGCCGACGGGCCGCCGCAGACGTCCTCGGTGCTGGCCTACTCCCAGTCGGCCGACCCGACCTCACCGCATTACACGGACCAGACCAAGGTTTTTTCGGCCGGCCAGTGGGTGCCCGAACGCTTCACCGAGGAGCAGATCGCGGCGTCTCCGGTGCTGGAAGTCAAAGTCCTGAACTGAAGGGGGAACCTTGAGGAGAAAGACGAAACGGCTCGCGGTGGTCCTCGCCGCCGTCGTGACGATGGCGGCGACGGCGACCACCGCGCAGGCCACCGAAACCACGCCACCGACGTTGCGGGACGGCTTCGGGCTGACGCAGACCGGCACCGCGACCGGCACGTCCACGAACTTCGTCATCACCGTGACCACACCCGAAGTCACCGGACCGCACCACATCAAGATCATCCTGCCGGGCGGCTACTACGATGAACCGGCGAAGCGCTACCCGGTGCTGTACTTCCTGCACGGTTCGCCGGACGACCCCGTCCAGCAGACGTACCCGGCGCTGACGACGTCCACCTCGATGATCACGGTCATCCCGGACGGCGGCGCGCGCGGCTGGTACGCCAACTGGCTCGACCAGAACACCGTGCTCGGCGCGCAGAACTGGGAGAACTTCCACCTCGGCCAGGTGATCCCGTTCATCGACGCGAACCTGCGGACCGTCGCCACGAAGCAGGGGCGGGCCGTCGCGGGGGTTTCCATGGGCGGGTTCGGGGCGTTGCACTACGCCCAGGACCACCCCGAGCTGTTCGCCCAGACCGCGTCGCTGTCGGGTGACACCGACATGTCGGCGGCGTCGATGGACCTGCGGCTGGCCGTGGTGGCGTCGCTCATCGACGTCCAGGGCGCGCTCTGCGGCTCGGCTTCGGGCGGCTGCGGGGATCCCGCCGTCGACCCGTACCGGCCGGGCGTCAGCAGTGATGCTCTCTTCGGCTCGCCCTATCCGGTGTTCGACGCCGACCGGAAGTGGAACGAGGTCGATCCGACCGCGCACATGGACAAGCTCGCCGGCGTGGGGGTTTCGCTGTACGTCGGCAGCGGCGGCGGTGACCCCGCCGAGCCGGAATTCTGGATCGAAGGCGCGGCCAAGCGCACCAAGGCCGCGATGGACGCGCTGGACATGCCCTACTACTACGTCGACTACGGCGACGGTGCCGCGTGGGGATCGCACTGCGACGGCGGCCACAACGGCGGCTGTTGGGAGCAGGATCTGCGCGACCTGATCCCGCGCCTGGAACGACTGCTGAACGGGAGTTCGTCATGAAGAAGACAGCGGCCGTCCTGGCCGGCCTGACCCTCGCCGCGGGCTTCACCTTCGCGGCTCCGGCATCGGCGTCCGCCGCGTCCTGCGACGGCACCTACACGATCGTGGTCGGCGGGTACACCGACCGCGACTCGATGATCTTCTCCGGCAACATCAGCCAGCGCGTCGGCTACTCCGCCGAGGTCAACAGCCAGAGCGCGCGACAGGGCGTCGACGAGCTGAACCACCTGATCCGCGACCAGCGCGCGGCCTGCCCGGGCCAGCACGCCAAGGCGATCGGCTTCTCCGAAGGCGCGGCGGTGGTGCACATCTGGGTCACCGAGAACTGGCCGAGCTTCGACAACGTCAACGCCGTCCTCATCGCCGACCCCAAGCGCGATCCCCACGGCCTCGGCGGGCCCGGGCTCGCGGGGCAGGCACCGTCGGTCGTCTTCGGCCCGATCGTCGGCTACCCGCTGGTGGGCGTCGACAGCTTCTTCGGCAACGTCCCCACGGTGTCGCTGTGCACGGACGACATCATCTGCGACGAAGGCGCGGCCTCGGGCTGGCTCGGGTACTTCCAGCACAAGCACACCGACAACTACGACTTCAACGTGGACGTCTACTCCGACGACGGTGTCGGGCAGTGGTTCAACGGCCAGTACTTCCCCGACCGGTAAGCGGCCGGACGGCCCACCGCCGGAGTTCCGGCGGTGGGCCGTCGGTGATCACTGCCGCGCGAGCCACTTGTCGAACGTGATCTCCCCGAGCTGGGCGCCCGGCCCGGGCACGAGCGTGCGCTCGTCGATCCGGACCCCGAAGTACGGCGCCTGCTCGTCGGTGACGACCTCGCGCGGGTCGCCCTCGGCTGCCAGTCCCTTGCGGATCAGCGCGTCGAGCCCGAACTGCTCCGGGCCGGCGATCTCCCGGATCCCGCCGACGGGCTGCCCCACGGCCGTGCGGCCCACGCCGGCGGCGACGTCGTCGGCCGCCATCGGCTGGATCAGCGAAGACGGCAGGCGGACCTGCCCGTCGACCGTGCTGAAGTCGGCGATCGACTTGACGAACTCGAAGAACTGCGTGGCGTGCACGATCGAGTACGGCCGGCCGGACTCCCGGATCATCGCCTCCTGAGCGGCCTTCGCCCGGAAGTAGCCCGAGTCCTGCAACCGGTCCGTGCCGACCACCGACAGCGCGACGTGGTGGCCGACGCCCGCCTTCGCCGAGTGTTCCAGCAGGTTAGTGGTGGCGGTCCGGAAGAACTCCATGGCCGCGTCGTCGGCGAACGACGGCGAGTTGGAGACGTCGACCACGACGTCGGCGCCGTCGAGCGCCTCGGCGAGGCCCTCTCCGGTGAGGGTGTTCACGCCCGTGTTCGGCGCGGCGGCGACGGCCTCGTGACCGTGTTCCCCGAGCCGGGCGACGACCTTCGAGCCGATCAGGCCCGTCCCACCGATCACAACGACCTTCACGATGTGTCCCTTCGTCCGAGGTGCCCGGCCACCGCTTTCGGTGGCCGTCACGAACCAGGACCGGACAGCCCGCGGATCTGTGACAGCCCGCCGGAGATCAGCCGCGAGACCCCCGGCGTCAGCAGACCTCGGCGACGATGCGGCGCCGACCGGCCCGCCCGGCGCGAGCAGGAACGTCGCCGGGTCGTCGATCGAGAACGATGTCCGGCGAGGCGCGGTTCCCAGAAAGCCGTGAAGGCCTCCTTCCCGGTCAAGAAACCCGTCAAGGAGGCCTTCACGGACAACGCTCAAGCGGGAAGATCGACCAGCTCGGCGAGGTGAGCCCGGTGCTTGCCCGGCGTCCCCAGCGCGATCTCATCCGCCTTCGCCCGCTTCAAGTACAGGTGCGCCGGGTGCTCCCACGTCATCCCGATGCCGCCGTGGAGCTGGATCGCCTCCTCCGCCGCCTTCACCGCGATCGGCGACACCCGCGCCTGCGCGACCGCCACCGCGATCGGCACGTCGGTCCCCGTGGCCAGCGAGTCCGCCGCATACCGCGCCGCCGCGCGAGCGAGCACCAAGTCCGTGTACAAGTTCGCCAGCCGGTGCTTCAGCGACTGGAACCCGCCCACCGGACGCCCGAACTGGTAGCGCCCCTTCAAGTACGAAACCGTCTCCGTCAACGCCCACTCGGCGACGCCCGTCTGCTCCGACGCCAGGATCCCGGCCCCGAACAGCAACGCTTCCTCGAGAGCGGCGGCCGCCGAAGGGCCCGACGCCACGAGCTGGGCCGGCGCGTCCGAAAAGGACACGTCCGCCACCCGGCGCGTGAGGTCGAACGACACCAGTTCCGTCACCGTCGCGTCGGCGGCCGAGACGACGTACAGCTCCGGTCCGTCCGGGCCCGCGGCGGGCACGACCAGCAGGTCAGCCACCGACGCGTCGGCCACCGTGCCGACGCGGCCGCTGAGCCGGCCGCCGGAAGCCGTCACCGACGACGGGAAACCCGCTCCCGGCGCCGTCGACAGCGGCACCGCCAGCGCGCCGATCGCCGAACCCGACGCCAGCCGCCGGACGAACTCGCCCGCCGAAGCGCGGACCAGCGCCGTCGTCGCCAGCACGACGCTGCCCAGGAACGGCACCGGCGCCACGCTGCGGCCCAGCTCCTCGGCCACCACGGCCACCTCGCGGGCCGACGCGCCGTGGCCGCCCAGCTCCTCGGGCACCGCCAGCCCGGCCACGCCGACCTCCTCGGCCAGCGTGCGCCACAGCTTCAGGTCGTAGCCCTCGGCCGTCTCGACGCGCGCCAGCAGCGCCTCCGCCGAAGCCTTGTCCTTCAACAGGTCCCGGACCGACGCCCGGAGGTCTTCCTCGACGTCGGAATACAGCAGGTCACTCATCGGGGGAGGTCCTTCCAGGCGACGTCCTTGTCGACGCGCGGCTCCGAGGGCAGCCCCAGCACGCGCTCGGCGATGATGTTGCGCAGGACCTCCGAGGTGCCGCCCTCGATGGAGTTCCCCTTCGCGCGCAGGTAGCGGTAGCCGGCCTCGCGACCGGTGAAGTCCACAATGGCCGGACGCCGGAACGTCCAGTCGTCGTAGGCCAGGCCCTCCTCGCCGAGCAGCTCGACCTCCAGGCCGGTCAGTGCCTGGTTCAGCTCGGAGAACGCGACCTTCATGGCCGAGCCCTCCGGACCGGGCGCGCCCGCGGTCAGCTGCTGGCGCAGCCGGGTGCCGGCCAGCCGCAGCGTCTCGGCCTCGACCCAGCGCTGCACCAGGCGGTCACGCAGCTCCGGCGTGCGCAGCTCGGGCCGCTCGCGCCAGGTCTTCGCGACGATGCCGATCAGCCCGCCTTCGCGCGGCTGGACGTGCCCGCCGATCGCGACGCGCTCGTTCATCAGCGTCGTCTGCGCGACCTTCCAGCCCTCGCCGACGGCGCCGAGGCGCTGGCTGTCGGGGATCCGGACCTCGGTCAGGAACACCTCGTTGAACTCGGCCTCGCCGGTGATCTGGCGCAGCGGCCGGACTTCCACGCCCGGCGCGGTCATGTCGCACAGGAAGTACGTCATGCCGGCGTGCTTCGGGACGTCCGGGTCGGTGCGCGTCACCAGGATCGCCCACTGCGACTCGTGCGCGCCCGACGTCCAGACCTTCTGGCCGGTGACGACCCAGTCGTCGCCGTCGCGCACGGCCCGCGTGCCCAGCGCGGCGAGGTCGGAGCCGGCGCCCGGCTCGGAGAACAGCTGGCACCACACCTCCTCGCCGGTCCACAGTGGACGAAGGAAGCGCTCGTGCTGCTCCGGCGTGCCGAAGGCGAGGATGGTCGGCGCGGCCATGCCGAGGCCGATGCCGATCCGGCGCGGGTTGTTGTCCGGCGCGCCCGCTTCAGTGAACACGCTGTCCACAGCGGACTGCAGTGCCCGCGGCGCGTTCTGCCCGCCGAGCCCGGCGGGGAAGTGGATCCAGGCGAGCCCGGCGTCGAACCGCGCCCGCAGGAAGTCCATCCGGTCCGTGGTCGCGGGGTCGTGCGCGGCCAGGAACTCGCGGGCCTGGCGCGTCAGGTCTTCGGCGTTCACTTGGCGCCCTCCGAGAGGTACTTCTTCAGCTCACGCCGGGCGAGTGAGCGCTTGTGGACTTCGTCCGGTCCGTCGGCCAGCCGCAGCGTGCGGTTCCCGGCCCACATCGCGGCCAGCGGGAAGTCCTGGCTGACGCCGCCGGCGCCGTGCACCTGCACGGCCTTGTCGAGGATCCACTCGACGGCGGCGGGCGTCGAGATCTTGATGGCCTGGATCTCGGTGTGCGCGCCCTGGTTGCCGACGGTGTCCATCAGCCACGCGGTCTTGAGCACGAGCAGCCGCTGCTGCTCGATCTTCACGCGCGACTCGGCGATCCAGTCCTGCACGACACCCTGCTGGGCGATCGGCTTCCCGAACGCCTCGCGGGAGATCGCGCGCTTGCACATGAGCTCCAGCGCGCGCTCGGCCATGCCGATGGCACGCATGCAGTGGTGGATCCGGCCCGGCCCGAGGCGCGCCTGGGCGATCGCGAAGCCGTCGCCCTCGCCGGCGATGAGGTTCTCGACCGGCACGCGGACGTCCTCGAAGAGCACTTCGGCGTGGCCGCCGTGGTCGCTGTCGTCGTAGCCGAAGACGTGCATGCCGCGCTTGACCGTCAGGCCCGGGGTGTCGCGCGGGACCAGGATCATGCTCTGCTGCTTGTGCGGCGCGGCTTCCGGGTCGGTCTTGCCCATGACGATGAAGATCTTGCACGCGGGGTTCATCGCCCCGGAGATGTACCACTTGCGGCCGTTGATGACGTATTCGTCGCCGTCACGCCGGATCGCGGTCTCGATGTTGCGGGCGTCGGAGGAGGCGACGTCCGGCTCGGTCATCGCGAACGCGGAGCGGATCTCGCCGTCCAGCAACGGTTCCAGCCACTGCTTCTGCTGGTCGTCGTTGCCGAACATGGCCAGCACTTCCATGTTCCCGGTGTCCGGCGCGGCGCAGTTGAGCGCGGTCGGCGCCAGCCGGATGCTGCGGCCGGTGATCTCCGCCAGCGGCGCGTACTGCAGGTTCGTCAGGCCCGCGCCGTGGTCGCCGGGGAGGAAGAAGTTCCACAGGCCGCGCTTGCGGGCCTCGGCCTTCAGCTCCGCCATGACCGGCGGGATGGCCCACGGGTCGTCGCGTTCGGCGAGCTGCCGCTCGAAAACCGGTTCGGCGGGGTGGATGTGGGAGTCCATGAACTCGAGGAGCTTCCCGCGCAGCTCCTCGGTCTTCTCGTCGAACGCGAAGTCCATTTACTTCTCCTCTTTGAGAATCTCGTTGCCGTGCGAGATGAGCAGCGGGACACCGGCGCCGACGCCTTCGAAGCCCGCGCCGACCGTCTTGCCCTGCGTGTAGCGGTAGTGGATGCCTTCCAGGATCACGGCGAGCTTGAAGAACGCGAAGCCGACGTACCAGTTCAGCTGCGAGACGTCCCGCCCCGAACGCTCGGCGTAGCGCCGCACGACTTCGTCGGTCGTCGGGTAGCCCGGCGCGGAGCTGGCGTTGGAGACGAACTGCAGCGACACCTTGTCGCGCTCGGCGTAGGCCACCAGCAGCGCGAGGTCGGTCAGCGGGTCGCCGAGCGTCGACATCTCCCAGTCGAGGACCGCCGAGATCTCGTCGCCTCCGTCGACCAGCACGTTGTCCAGGCGGTAGTCGCCGTGGATGATCGACGGCTTCCCGGACACCGGCACGGCCGCGGCGAGCCGGTCGTGCAGTTCGTCGATGCCGTCGAGGTCGCGGCTGCGCGAGGCGTCGAGCTGCTTCTTCCAGCGTCGCAGCTGCCGCTCCAGGAAGCCGTCGGGCCGGCCGAAGTCGCCGAGCCCGACCGCGGCCGGGTCGACGGCGTGCAGGTCGACGAGCGTGTCGACCAGCGCGTCGGCGATGGCCCGGGTGCGTCCTTCGCCGAGTTCCGCCAGTTCGTCCGCGGTCCGGTAGGGCGTGCCCTCGACGAAGCTCATGACGTAGAACCGCGCCCCGATGACGTCGGCGTCCTCGCAGAGCAGGATCGCCTCGGGCACCGGCACGGCGGTGTCGCGCAGGCCGGAGATCACGCGGAACTCGCGGGTCATGTCGTGCGCGGTGGGCAGCACGTGCCCGAGCGGCGGGCGGCGCACCACCCAGCGCGAGCGGCCGTCGCCCACCACGTAGGTGAGGTTCGACCGGCCGCCCTCCACGACGTCCGCGGACAACTGTCCGGCGACCAGGCCGGGCCGGTGCGCGTCCAGGTGGGCGCGCAGGCGGTCCAGGTCGAGTCCGGGCGGGTTCATGCGGTTCTCCTCTTCACCGAGGGGAGCATACCGACTAGTCGGTATGACGTACAGAGAGAAGCCGGTGCGGAGCTTTCACGTGAAAGCTCCGCACCGGCGACGTCACGCGAGGAACCGCGTCACCCATTCGGCGACGCAAGCGGGCTTCGCTTCGCCGTCGATCTCGACCGTCCACTTCGACACCGCCTGCTTGCCGTCCGGGATGTCGGTGACCTCGACCAGCTCGGCCCCGGCGCGCACCTTCGAGCCGACCTTCACCGGCTGCGGGAAGCGGACCTTGTTGAGGCCGTAGTTGATGCCCATCTTGATGCCGTTGACCTTGTAGATCTTCGGACCGAACGCCGAGAGCAGCGACAGCGTCAGGAAGCCGTGGGCGATGGTGCCGCCGAACGGGCCCGCGGTCGCCATCGGCTCGTCGACGTGGATCCACTGGTGGTCGTCGGTGGCGTCGGCGAACAGGTTCACCCGGTCCTGGGCGACCTTCAGCCACTCGCTGTACCCGAGGTGCTCACCGACCGCGGCGGCGAAGGCGTCCAGGTTCTCGAACTCGCGCATCGCCCTCAGTCCTTCGGTCCGCCGGCGGCGTAGATGACCTGGCCGGAGATGAACCCGGCGCCCTCGCTGACCAGGAACGACGCCAGGTTCGCGATGTCATCGGGCGTACCGACGCGCTGCACGGGGATCTGCGACGCGGCGGCGGCCTTGAACTCCTCGAAGCCCATCCCGATCCGCTCGGCCGTCGCGGCGGTCATGTCGGTGGCGATGAAGCCCGGCGCGATCGCGTTCGCCGTGACGTTGAACTTGCCCAGCTCGATGGCGAGGGTCTTGGTGAAGCCCTGCATGCCGGCCTTCGCGGCGGAGTAGTTGACCTGGCCGCGGTTGCCCAGCGCCGAGGTGCTGGAGAGGTTGACGATCCGGCCGTACTTCTCCTGCGTCATGTACTTCTGCACCGCGCGGGTCATCAGGAACGAGCCCTTGAGGTGCACGCCGAGGACGGAGTCCCAGTCCTGCTCGGTCATCTTGAAGATCAGGTTGTCGCGGGTGATGCCGGCGTTGTTGACCAGCACGACGGGCGGGCCGAGCTCATCGGCGACGCGCGTGACGGCGGCCTCGACCTGCTCGGCAGCACTGACATCGAGGGCAACGCCGACGGCCTTGCCCCCCTTGGCGACGATGGCCTCGGCGCCCTGCTTGACACCGGCCTCGTCCAGGTCGAGCAACCCGACGGCAAAGCCGTCATCGGCCAGCCGCGCGGCCACGGCGGCCCCGATGCCACGGCCGGCACCGGTGACCACGGCGACACGGGAAGGGGAATCGGTCACGGGGACCTCCTCGTCGTTGAGAAGCGGGCTCGTGCCCGCGAGCCTACTAAGCGGTTGGTTTGTGGAGGATACGCGTGACTGCTCCCCGAAGTGGCGACAGCATGCGCAGGATCATAGTCGTGGCGGATGACGGCAACCTTGCTGCTCCGCTCGGGGGAACCGCTTCAGGTAGTCCGCTCCACCGCGCTCTTGACTTGCCGCGACACGCTCCTGTAGGGGCACGCCTTCTCTCGGTCACGCCGGCCGGGACCATCACGCCCGGCGTCACGTCCGCCAGGCGGTGCCGAGGCACGAGGTGGCGAGTGACCGCGCCCCGCGAACCTCGACCCCGTCGAGCAGGCCCGGACGCCGTACGAGTTCGCATGGAGCAAGATGCACAAGCCTCGGCGCGGCAGGTCGGCCGACACCACCGGGCTCGGTCCACGCTGGTTCTGCCGGGCCATCGACCGATCAACGGCCGCACAGCGATCCTCGACCGAAGCTCGCGAACCCGCGCACGCGTCGCCGACACGACGGGCTCACCAGGAGCCTGTTCGAGCCGGTCGGCGGCGCTGAGTACGGTGCCCGACGCTGTCCGGCGGCCTTCTCCGGACGGCGATGCCGGCTGCAGGGGGCGGACATGAATCCGGCGGAGGTCAGCGCCCTCCCCCAGCCGGCCGATGCCCTCGATCGGCGTTCTGCCCGGCCGCCAAAGTGACCTGGCCGGCGCACACTGCTTTCTTGAATGCGTTCTTCGTCGCCGGAGTGCGGTTCGGGCCAGTAATCGGACATGGCGGTGTCGCTGTGGGCGTAGGCGATAATGCCCTGCTGTTTCAAAACAAAAATATTGGTGTAGCTGGTCGAAGGCCGGGTGGTGGCGAACACCGTGTGAGTCGTGATCGCAGTTTGACTGATATCGTCCGGGGTCCCGGCGTCAGGAGGGCGTGGTGACCTTGCGCGCGGTCATTGTCGGCATAGATCGTTACCGTGACCAGCGGATCCGAGATCTGCACTACGCTCGTTCCGACGCGGAAGCCGTCGCCGACCTGATCGAGCAAGTACACCCGGCGCAACGCCACGTCACGCTGCTGCTGGACGAGGACGCGACCAAGCGGAACATTCAGGTCGAAATCGGTGAACGGCTCGTCCGTGACGCTGGTGAAGACGACGTGGTACTGCTGTATTTCGCGGGTCATGGCAGCCCGGAGACCAATCCCAGTCCCGACGAGGTCGGCCGCTACCTCGTGCTGCACGACACCGAGTACGAGAACGTCTACGCGACCGGGCTGAGCATGGAGCGGGAGCTCCCGTGGTTGTTCGAACGGATCTCCCGTCCGCCCTTGGTGCTGATGCTGATCGACGCGTGCTTCAGCGGCGGAGCCGGTGGCCGGACGTTCGAGGGACCGCGGTTGAGAGCCGCACGTGCCGCGGCCCGGGACGGCCGCATGATCTCGTTGGAAGACCTGGACCTGGGTGAAGGGCGACTGATGATCGGCGCTTGCGATGATGACCAGGTCGCCCGCGAGAGACGCACCCTCGGCCACGGCGTGTTCACGCACTACCTGCTCAAGGGGCCCACCACGGCGGACGACGGGTACACCGTCGGTGTGCACCGACTGTACGAGGAAGTCGCAGCGGCCGTCGCCGACGACACCGGCGGGCAACAGGTCCCAGTGATCAACGGCCGTTCCGCGCGGGCACGGCTTCCTTACCTCTGGTGAGGGATATGGGTTACTTCGGCGAGTACAACCACATCTATTTCCTGTTGGACGGCTGGACGATCAGCGGACTGTGCGACCGGGCCCGCCGTGGTGAGATCGTCGAGTTCGTCGAGTCGGAACTGGTCGACCTCGCGGCGGCGCCGCGCGAGAAGTCCACGATGGTCGTCGGCGGCATCACGACCCCGCCGTACATGATGATGCCGGACAAGTTCGGCAGGACGCTGCGCTACGAGCGGGTCGAAGACGCCGAGACCGGCACGTTCGCGGCCAGGTTGCACGTGGATCTGCCGGAACAGGCGCTGTACCGCATCGGGTGGCAGAGCCCGAGGCACGACGACGATACGTTCGAGCCGGCGCCTGGTGTCGTGCTGTCGGTGTCCACCACGCTGCCATGGACCTACGACGGGACCACGTTCCAGGCTGTCACCAGTGACCAGCCCGGCACGGTGTCGTTCCTGGTCGAGATCCACCAGTCCGTGCCGCAAGTCCGTGACACGGTGATCATCGCCCGCGCCGGGCACGAGCGTGCGGCGATCATGGCGCGGGCCGACCACGGCACCGGGTTCGTGCCGTCTTTCGTCGTCGGCGACCGCACCGAAATGCCGGACCTGCTGGCCGAGCTCACCGTCAAGCACCTCGTCAGCGTCGGATTCGAGGACGACGAACCCGGTGTGGGTGACGCAGATCGGCTGACGCTGGTCGCTCCCGACCGGGAAGAGGCCTTCGGACCCGCCCTCGCGCTCGCCGTGGCCTCGGGCGCGCGGTTGCGGTTCGCCGACGTGGATCAGCTCTCCCTGAGCGACGGCTCCGCGGAATGGGCGCTGCCGGACGTGCTCGGCACCCCGTTGGAGATCTTCGGCAGCGCGACCGACGAACTTGTCGTCTGTGAGAGTTCGTCCGCCGAGCTGCTGATCAGTCAGGCGGTGGGTTACGCGTCTCTGTGGGGTTGCCGGATCGCCTTCCTGCCACCCGTCGGCGACGTCGGGCCGTTCACCGACGCCGCGGCGCTGGCACACCGCGCGAACGAGGCGGTGCCCGAGCCGCTACGCATGCCGGACGCCACCACGCTGACCGTCTTCACCCAGGAACTCCCGCTGCACCTGACGCCGACGCAAGACGGCGCCAAGTGGATGGACCGCTACGCCGTGGCGCACCTGCCCGGTCAGACCGCGAGCACGCTCGTACCCCGGCTACTCGGCCACGCAGGACAACCAGTGCCGCCGGTCGCACTGGGCGTGGTGTTCGACGCGTTGGGCGCGGTGGCGACCGAAGGCGCGGCGTACGAGGAACTCTTGGCCGGTGGACTGTCCGCGCCGCTCGTCCTGTCCGCGGAACGCGCGCTGCACCGGGTTCTGCACGAGTTGGTGCACGCCGTCGACACCGACCTGTTGCTGATCATCGCGCATGGCCGGGACGACTACCTCGACGACGGCGTCAACGAGCGGATTCACGACACGACCATCCGGAACTGGCGGATGCGCGGCAGGCCGGTCGTGATCAACAACTCGTGCGGGAGCTGGACCAGCACGGGATCGGCGTTCGTCGCCGCGGGAGCACGAGCCGTCGTCGGCACGCTCTGGCCGGTCGCCAACGACCTCGCCATCCGGGTGGGTGAACGCGTCGCCGGCCACCTGCACGGGCAGGAACTGGTGGCCGCGGTGAAGGATGCCGTCAGCGGTGACCCCGATGCGGCCGCCTACCTGTACGTCGGTCTTCCCCACACCCGGGTGTCCTCCCGAGCCACCGTGGACGAGAACGAAACCATCACCGTGCTGACCAGGATGCTCCTCACCCTGTTCGAGTGCATGCACAACCTGGTCGGCGCCAACAAGATCGACGAAGCCGAGGCGCTGCACCAGGTGACTGTGCCGGCGTTACGGGAACGCTTCCTGGCCCTGGTCAAGCCGACGCAGCAGTTCCAACTTCACCTGCCGCCACCGATGGCGCAGGCGTCCGTCGCGGACATCGACTCCGTTCTGGCCGGGCAGAGCATCAACCTGTTGCTCGCGATTCGACGGGTGGCCCCGTACGAACGGGGCCGGGCGATCGCACACCAACTGGCGGACCTCGCCGACCTCGCGTTCCAGGACCTGATCTCGTCGGATGAGCGCAGCGGCATCCCCACCGCGTCGTTCGATCTGGCGCACGCTCTTCGCTACTACATGTTCGCCGCCGCGTGTGCCCTCCCGGTGGGTGTTGTCCTCGCAGAGGTCAACGAGCCTGCTCTCGCCGCGAAGGCACGCCGGTGGCTGCGTGTCGCCGCGTCCCTGATCGCCCGGCCCGACGACCTCGATGCTGACCGCGATGTGCCGGACGACGTGCTGATAGCGCAGGTCAAGACCGGCCTGAAGGTACCGGCCCGCGCGGCCGGCGGATCCGGTGACCTTCACGAGATCGATTTGCTGCAGGATTCGGGAGTCAGCCGGTCGAGGGTGCTCCGCCAGTTCGCCGAACTCCACGAGAGGCTCGGAAGCCAGGAGTCCGCAGCGCGACTGCGCGGTGCTGTCGAGGATTCGAGTGATCCTACCGGTGCGTACGCCGAGTGCGTCGCCGCCGCGCATCGGTTGCGCGATGCGGCGCGAAACAGCGAGCCGGTCCCCGACGGACTCGCGCGCCGGGCACTCCGCTTGACGAACTCGATCGAACCTCTGGTGAGCAGAGCCGACCATCGCAGCGACATCCTCGGCGCGCTGGCCGCGTACAACGCCAGCCGAGGAGACCACCATCGCGCACGGGAAGCCAGCGCCGAGATCGCCAGAACCATGACTGATCTCGGGGTACGGCCGACGAATCCGATCAACGAACTCGCGGTCTGGTACTACGAACACGGCGACTTCGACCGCTCACTGTCCTGCGCCAGGAACAACGCCGAAGTGCTCTTCAAGGCACGTCATTTCGAGGCCGCCGCGCGCAACTGCAGTTTCGCGGCGGGAGTCGCGCTCAAGGCGTACCAACAGCGGCCGGAGAACAAGCGACTGCGGACCTTCTTCGAGTACTCGGGCCGGCTCGGTCGCATCCTCAAGGCACAGCCGGCCGTGCGGGCGGTGCTGAGCGAACCGAACACCGACATCTGGGACAACACCACGTCGATCTGGCAGCAGCTGGCCGCCCGTGGCGACTGGCGGCTGGCACTGCGCGGGTACACCGCACAGAAAGCCTGGCCGCAGGGGGAAACCCGGCCCGACTACGAGTTGCTGGCCAACGCCGCGCACCCCCGCAACACCGCCGCGATCAAGCAGTTGGCGGCCGACGGGTCGCTCACCCGGGCCGGCCGAGTGACCATCGACGGTGACTTCTCGGTCGATACCCAGGTCACCACCTATCGGGAAGACGTGAGCGGCGAGTGGACCGCGCCGGCGACTGTCTACTGCCTGAGCCCATCGCTCGGTGACGATCAGTCTGAAGCCGTCGTGGTGGCTGGTGTCGCGGTGTACGAACTCGCGGACGACCGGGACGTGCGAATCAGCCAGGAGCGAGCTTCCCTGCGGGACCCGGCGAAGAACGAAGGCGGGTTCTACGTCGAGACCTGGGGCAGCCGGACTCTTCGGTACGACGTCTCGGTCGAACTGGAACCGGGCCTGATCCCCTTGATGGTCGTGTACACCCCGAAATCGACGGCGAGCCCGCGCACCCGGATCCAGTTCGACACGTCGGGATGTGTCATCGAGCTAACCGAAACCGGCGAACCGTGGCTCGGCGAGATCTCGATGTTCGTCGGCAAGGCACCGGAACTCTACCAACGAACCTTCACTCAGCTCCCGTACACCATGGGATTGGACTTCGGCACCTACAACAGGCTGACCGGCCCGTTCGGTGGTTGACCTCGACCGCGGCAACAGGCCGGCGACGTCAGCCGTAATTCCTGCCGCCAAGCTGAAGAGGTCGTCGTAGCCGGCCCGCGCAGCTCTACCCGCCGGACGCTGTCACTCCGGGATGCGTGGCCTGGAACGGGAACGCACGAGCAGAAACAAGTTGATGCCTGCCATCAGCACCAGTCCTGCGAGTGTCAGCCAGAAGCCCCATCCGGTGCCGACCACCTCATCCGCTCTCCCCACCACGTCGATGCCCTGGGTCGAGGGGAGGTAGATCAGAAATCGCGCGATGTCCTCCGCCACCGAAACCAGCTGGCCGACCAGCTTCCACTCGGCGATCACCAACAGCACGGCCGCCACCGACGCGACCACCGCCGTGACGACCGCGCGCAGGCGCCAGACCCGGATGAGAGCGATCAGCAGACCCAGTCCCATGATGGCCACCGTCGCGATGCCGAACCCTCTCACCGCGGACCGCGGTGACACCTCGTCCGCCATGCTCGCGTTCCCGCCGGGAGACAGTTCGAACACCCCGCCGGCCGTGTAGCCGGGATCGCCGCCGACGACCAGATCGGCACCCGTCACCGACACGCTGACGGACCCGGCTCCGTCCGGATTGCCCGCGGGCGCCGAACACGACGCCGTGGCCGCGGGCAACACCAGGAACAGCAACAGCAACAGCAGCAAGCCGGCGGGCCCCGCATAGACCTGAACCCGCTTTACCTCGTCGGACGACTCTGCCGCCACAGCCATGTAGCTCCCTCCCAGTTCATCTCTCGCTGACCGGCGCCCGACTCTCAACGGGTGGTCGGTGCAGCGGTGAACGCCGTGTCCAGCACACCTTGTTCGCGCATCCGGCGTATCACTTCCGTGCCGGCCATCTTGACGCGGTCACACGCGCGGTCGGCCACGACCGGAGGTTGATCACCAGAGACGACCTCGATGACGGTTCCCCGTTCAGCGAGGAACGCCATGCCGCAGGCCGGAATGGTGCTGCTCTTCTGGAGGATGACCGCCACGCCATCGAGCACTGCTTCTCCGGCCGGTAACGGATAAGCTTGGCTGAAATTGACCAGGACCTGTGGATCCCAGTTGATGTAGACCCCCACCGAGAATGCCTCGGCCGGCCACATGCAGCTGCGGACCACCTCTCCCTTGTGCAACTGTCCAGGGTGCAGCCCGTACGGCGCGCTCGCGGATTCCGGCAGAAACGAGCAAGGATCGGCTTCCCGCAGGCTCGCAGGCCGCACTGGTTCGGCGCTCACCGGAGGCGCTTGCTCGTTCCCGGAATGATCGCAGCTGCTCAGCAGAGCGGCAGCGATCAGCGTTACCACGGCCGTTGTCCATCTCATTGTTCCAGCGTAGCTACGCGGTGTGGGCGAAAGTGGTGGATGGACACAACCGGCCACACCGGGAATCAACACCGGGAATCAACACCGGGAATCAACGCAGCCGCCGCAGCGCTTCCAGTAGCAGTGTCTTGTTGAGCCCGGCCCCGCCTGCGATGTCCTTGACGGTGTCCAAGCCCTCGTCGTCGACCGCCAGGTCCACCATTCCCGGTACCTGCAGCCCGACGTCGACAACGCCGCCGGCGACCTCCACGGCTCTCTCGACTCCCGTGGCCGCCGGGGCGAGCTCCGCCAGCTCCCACACCGCGCGCCCGGCCGGGATGAGCCCGACGGCGTCGCCGCCGAGGCCGATCCAGGCGTTCGGGTCGTCATAGCTCTCGGTGGCGATCATGTCGACGCCGTGGGCCGCCAGGGCCGTCGCCCCCGCCAGCAGCGCCACCGGCGCCGCGAACGGCGCCAGCACCGGGATCAGCGCGAGCCCGCCGGCGACCGCGGACACCGCGCCCGCGATGTCGCCGACCTGGCCCAGCGTGGTGTCGGTGTCCGGCGCGGCCGGCGGCGCGTGCATCCCCTGCGTCTGGGCTGCCACCAGGGCCTGCAGCTGCGCGGCGACCTGCCGGGCGAACTCCTGCTGCTTGGCCTGTCCGGCCGCGCCGTACATCGGGTTGCCCAGCTGCAGGTAGGCCGGCAGATTCGCGTTGACCGCCTGGACGATCGCGTTCTTCACGCTCGTCAACGCCTGCGCGTAGCGGTCGGCCATCGCCGCCTGCTGCTCGGCGCCCTGGCGCTGGCTTTCGAGCGTCACGGCTCCCTTGCCGATGTTCTGCCCCATCGCCTGGCCGGCCTGATCGCTCCATGCCTGCTGCGCGGCCTGGCGTTGGTCGGACAGCTCGGTGCCGGCCAGGTTCGCTGTCTCACCGGCCTTGCGCCAGTCGTCGGCGAGGTCGGCGACCTGGTCCTCGTCGTCCGGGGGCCAGGGGTTCGCGATCGCCTTGACGGCGGTCCACAGCTCGTTGGCGGGTTCCGCGACGGCCATCAGCGGCCGCCGAGCGCTTCGCCGCCGGCGGCGTCGGCGGCCCGGTAGTCGCCCGCCGAGCCGTGCCCGGACGCGGCCGTGTCCTGGATCCCGCGGGCGATCCTCGCGGCGGCGTCACCGAGGGCTTCGGCGCCGGGCCGGAAGCCGGCGAGGAAGGCAGCGCCCATCGGTCCCTGACCCAGCCCGCCGGTGCCGGCCGCGGTCGCGTTGCTCCATTCCGTGTGGAACGTGGTACCGGTCTGCTCGAGTCCCGTCATAGCGTTGGTGACGCCGTCCACGTCCATGTCGGCACCGTCGGTCATGGTGCGGTCCTCCTGTTCAGAGTTCGAGCTGGCGCACGGTCAGTTCGAACGCGCGCGCGTCGGCCGCTTCCCGCGCGGCACGGTGGGTTTCGGCGATCGCGGCGGCGAGCCGGCGCGAGTCGGGGTCGCGGTAGACCCGCGGATCGAGCACGAGCTCCAGCAGGTCACCGCGGGCGTCGACGGTCACGGAAATCAGGCCGTCGGAGGAGAAAGCGGTTTCCCGGACGGCCGCGAGCTCCCGTTGGATGTCGCGGATCTCCCCGGCCAGTTGTTCGAACCGCACGGGTTCGTAGGTCAGGACCATCCGCTGGGTTTCCACCGCGCCTCCCCGGTTCTCGCGTCTACGGGGGAGTCTGCCGGTCCGACAAGGGGCGCGGCGACGGGCTGGCCGCTTCCGGCCACGGGCGTTCAGCGGTTGCAGGTGGCGCCGCGAATGGCCTTCGGCAGGCTTTCGTAGACCCCACGCGCGGTGGCGGCGCGGACGAGGAAGCAGTAACGCCGTCCGGGTTCGACGGGAACGGTGAGGCTGAGCTGCCGCCCGGCGGGGAAAATCCGCGCCTGATCTCCTTCGGCGGCAACGACGATCGCGTAGTCCATGGGCGCCGAGCTCCGCCAGGTGAGTTCGACGCTGTCGCTGGAGTCCCGCGGCGGCAGCAGTTCGAGCGCGGTGGCCGGCGCGGCAACCGGCGAGGAGGGCGGCGGGGCGGCGGGCTGGGTTTCGGGAGGCTGCGCCATCTCGACGGACCCGTTGCCGAGCACGACGATCAGCCCACCGACAACGGCGGCAACGACGATGGTGGCCCCGCCGGCGACGAGGATCTTCCGGCGGCTGCGGCCCTTTGCGGGTTTGCCGCCGCGGAAGTCGAAAGAGGCCAGGGGAACGCGGGCGGGTGCGGGAATCTGCGGCGACGCGGCAGGGCTCGGGGGCAGCGCGGCGACGACGGGGCTCGGCGGCGTGGGGTACTCGGCGGGCACGCGCGGCGGTCCCGCCGGCTGGTCGGCAGTCGGCGCCGGCGCCCCGGACACCGGCGCGACCATCCCGTACCCGGCGCCCGGCATCGCGGCAGGCGCCGGTCCCGAAGCGAAGTCGTCGAAGCCCGGCGGTACCGAACCCACCGTCGCCAGCCTCCGGGCCACGTCCGCCGCGTCCGTCAGCCGATGGGCCGGGTCCGCCGCCAGCAACCGGCCGATCGTCGTGGACAGGGCCACCGGAACGTCCTCGCGGTGGATCGCCGGCACCGGCTCGCGCAGCACCCTCAGCACCCGCTCGCCCTGCCGCTCCCCCAGCTTGCCCGGATGCGGCGAACTGCCGGTCAGCGCGAAGTGCACCACCGCACCCAAGCCGTACAGATCGTTCGCCTCGTCGAACACCTCCGTGCGCGCGGCCTCGGGCGCACGGAACTCGATGGCGTGCAGCGGATCGCGCGGGAACGTGTGGCGCAGCACCAGGCCACCGTCGACCAGGACCGGCTCACCCGAGGCGCGGAACAGCACGTTGTGCGGGCTCACCCCGCCGTGGACGACGCCCGCCGCGTGCATCCCGGCCAGCGCTGCGGCCAGCGTCCGGCCCAGGACGACCGCGTCCGCGGCGGACAACGGGCCGCCGTGGGCGACCAGCCCGGCCAGCGACTGCGGGCACTGCTCGCGGCGCAGCACCTGGCTGCCGTCCAGCCGCGTCTCGACCGCGTCGATCGCCAGCACGGACGGGACGTGCCGCAGCGCGGCCTGCTCACGTTCGAACGCCGCCTTGGTGCGCTTGTCGAACTTCGACGGCAGCGGCCGGTAGGCGAACGGCACTCGCGACGAACCCCCCGGGTACGTGTCTCCGGCCGTCGTTCCCGTCATGACCCCCGCCTGTCCGCAACCTGCCGCCACACCCTTCGCGTGGCCCCGCCGATTCATAGTAGGTCCGCCCGCGCCAGTCCGCGGGTGCTCGCGGCAGCTACCTGCCGCGAGCCGAACCGAGGAAGGCCACCATGACCACGACCGGCCTGGTCCGCGTGACTGTCGCGACGCCGCACCGCCGCATCGACCTCGCGCTGCCCGAACGCGCGCCGCTCGCCGAGCTGCTCCCGGGCCTGCTCCGCCACGCCGGCGCGGCCGACGAGCCGCCCGGCGGGTGGCTGCTGCGCCGCGGCGACGGTGGCCGGCTCGACCCCGCCCGCACCGCCGCCGCGCAGCGCGTCGGCGACGGCGAGGTCCTGCACCTCGCCCCGGCCCACGTCGACTGGCCCGAGCTGGAGTACGACGACCTGGCCGACGTGATCGCCGACGGGTCGGCCCGTCTCGGCGGCACCTGGCAGGCCCGCCACACCCGGGCGGCGGGCCTGGCCGCCGGTTCGCTCGCGGCGCTGCTGGCGCTGGCCGTGCTCAGCACCGCGGGGCCGGCCTGGACTCCTCCGGCGGTCGGGGCGCTGCTCGCGGCGATCGCGCTGGTGGCCGGCGGGGCGGCCCTCGCCCGGGCGTTCGGGGACAGCGGGGCCGGCACGGTGCTGGCGGTGACGGCGTGGCCGTTCGCCTTCGTGGGTGGCGCCCTCCTCCTGGCGGCCGGCAAACCGCTGGGTGCGCCCCAGCTGCTCGCCGGGTGCGCGGCGGTGCTGGTCGCCGCCGTCGCCGGATTGGTGGGCGTGGCCGACCGGGCGGCCGTCTTCTCGGCCGCGGCGGTCGCCGGGCTGGCCGGGACGCTCGGGGCGTGGCTCGCCACCGCCCGCGTCGTGCCCGGGCCGCAGGCCGCGGCGATCGTCGCGGCCGCCGCCCTGGTCGGTTCACCGGCGTTGCCCGCGCTGGCCGTCCGGCTGGGCAGGCTGCCGCTGCCGGTGCTCCCGCGCGGCACGGCCGACCTGCTGCACGACACCCCGCACCCGGCGCGGCGCGCGGTCTACGCGTCCGTCGTGCGCACCGACGGCCTCCTCACCGGACTGCTCTGGGCGATCGCCGTGGCCGCCGTACCGGCGCAGGTGTGGTGGGCCGGCCACGGCGGCACCGCGGGCCTGGTTTTCACGGCGGTGCTGACCGCCGGGTTCCTGCTGCGGGCGCGGCTGCACCCGATCGTGCGGCACCGCCTGCCGCTGCTGCTGGCCGGTGCGACGGGCCTGGCGAGCCTCGCCCTGCTCGGCGGCGGCCACCCTTGGACGATCACCGCGGTCTGCGCGGCCGCCGCCGTCGCCGCGGTGCCCGCCGGCCTGCGCTACGCGGCGAGGACGCCGACGCCCTACCTCGCGCGGTGGGGCGAGGTCGTCGAAGTGCTCGTCGTCGTGGCCGTGGTACCGCTGCTGTGCTGGGTGCTCGGCCTCTACGCCGTGCTGCGCGGGCTGGCGGGCTGACGTGGCTTCCCCTCGCGACCAGCTGCACGCGCACCAGTTCCTCGTCCAGCGCACGGTTTCCGCGCTGACCGCCCGCGAAACCGACCCGGAGCGGCCGCGGTTCCGGCGGCCGGCGACCGCGGCGTTCGCCGGGATCGGGCTGTCCCTGGTCCTGCTCGCCGGGTTCGGCGTCTTCGGGCTTCTCGTCCCGGGCGGCAACACGTCCTGGCAGGCCGGCGACGCCGTCATCGTCGAAAAGGAAACCGGGACGCGGTTCGTCTACCTCGCCGGCCGCCTGCACCCGGCGGCGAACTACACGTCGGCGGTGCTCGCCGCAGGTAGCGCGAAGACCCTTCAGGTGTCCCGGAACTCTCTCGACGGCGTCCCGCGCGGACCGGTGATCGGCATCGCCGGCGCGCCCGACGCCCTCCCGGCGGCCGATCACCTGCTCGGGCCGGAGTGGTCGCTGTGCTCACGGCCCGAGACCGGCACCGACGGCAGCGCGGTGAGCCGTTCGGTGCTGCTCGCCGGGCGTATGCCGCCGGGCGGAACGCCGCTGGGCGACCGTGCGCTGCTGGCCGAGTCCGCGGACACCGGCGAGCGATACCTGGTGGCCGGCGGCTTCCGGCACCGGATCGCGGCGGCCGACGCGGTGACGGTCGGGCTGGCGTTGCGCTCGGCGCCGCCCGTTCGGCTGAGCCCGGCGGCCGGCGACCTGCTGCCGGCCGGAGCGGCGATCGCGCCGATCCCCGTACCGGACGCGGGGAAGCCGTCGACGGCGGTACCCCGGCGGCCGGAACTGCGCACGGGTCAGCTGCTGGTCGTCCGGACGAGCGGCGCGACGGAGTACTACCTGGCGGAAGCCGAGCGCCTGCGCCCGATCACGCCGCTGCAGTACGACATCCAGCGCGCCTACCCGCCGACCGCGGCCGCTTATCCCGACGCCCGGCCGGACGCCGTTTCGCTGAGCCCGCTCGACCTGGCGGAGGGCCGCCGGGCCCCGGCGCCACCACCGCAGCCGGGCGACGTTCCCGCGCAGCTGCCCGGCTTCGCCTCGGGCACCGCGGTGTGCCTGGGCTTCACCCCGGACGCGGACGCGCCCTCGGTCCTGATCGACCCCGCACTCGGCCCATCGGACCCGATGACCGCGACGCCCGGCCGCACCGCGGCGGGCGCGGTCCTGGCCGACCGCGTGGTGGTGCCCCCGGGCACGGCGGCGCTGGTGGAGGCGATGCCGAGCCGGACGGCGCCGGCGGGGACGCTGGCGTTGGTGACGGACGCGGGGCGGGCGTACCCATTGGCGGGCCGGCGGACCCTGGAGGTGCTGGGGTACGGCGCGACGACCCCGGTGCGGATCCCGGCGGCGTTGCTCGCCCGGGTGCCACAGGGGCCGGGGTTGGCGGAGAACACCGCGCTCGGCCGCTGACCGGCGCCCGCCTCGGTACCGCCCCGGCCACGCGGCCGGCGTCGCGAAAGACTCCTTCTCGACGCTCGGGCCGCACCCTCGGATCGGCACTGTCCCGTGAGCGTGCCGCCTCGGCACCGCCTCCACGGCGAAAGGCCCGCCCCCGAACTACGAGGGCGGGCCTTTCCCAGCTCAGGCGCGGTCGGAGCGCAGCACGGACGGCGGTGGTGTGACCTCCCACAGTTCGTCGTCGAGGCGGGGCGTGCCGGGTGACCAGCGGGGCTCCTCCGCCGGCACCGCGCGATGGTCGCCGCGGGCCCGGCCGCCGAGTCGCTCGGGTACTCCCGGTGGCTGCCGCCGGGCCGGGCCGCGACCGGTGAACGGGTGCTCCGCGCGGCCCGGTCCCGGGCGCTGACCCGATCCCGCGAGCGCACCCGACATCGGGGGCATCATGCCCGGGAAGCCACCCGAGGCCGAACGCGCGGACGCAGCCTGGGCCGGGCCGGAGATAGTCGGTTCGACGGGGGCGGCCGCCGTTGCCGGGGTGACCGTCGTTGCCCGGGGCACCGCCACCTGCGGGATCGCTGCCGCGCCCGGCAGGCGGACGGAGCCGGCCAGTCCGGCGAGGCCGCCCAGTGCCGTGCCCGGCACCGCGGACGCGTTCGCCGCCGACGGCAGTGTCGGCGCGACCGGAGTCACCGAGGGTGGCACCGGCGGGGCGACGCTCTCCAGCCCCGCCAACGTCGGTGCGACCGGGGACGGCAACTCCGGCACCTGGGGCGCCACGGGAGCCGGGACCGCGCCGGGATCGGCACCGCCGGCCGCGCCACCGCCCGCGGCATCCGCGCCACCGGAAGCACCCCCAGCGTCAGCCGAGGCACCACCAGCGGCGCCGGCAGCAGCACCGCCACCGTCCGCGCCACCCGAAGCACCCCCAGCGTCGGCCGCAGCACGGCTCGAGGCGCTCTGGCTACCGCCGCCCGCGCCGTTTTCGCCCGCCGCCGCGCGCAGCCGCTGGGCCGCCGCCACGTACAGCCGGCCCAGCTCGTCCATCTTCGCGCCGGCCGCTTCCTGCAGCTGCTTCACCTGCGAGTCCGTCGGCGCACCGCTCGCCTGCGCGGCCGCGGCCTGGATCCGCCGCGCCTGCTCGAGACACTGCGCGACGTACTGCGCCACCATCGGCACCGCTTGGGCGGCCGCGTCGAGCGCCGTCCACGGGGCCGCCGCGGCGATCCGCTGCGCGTGCGTGCGCAACGACGTCGTGCCGTCGGTGGTCCGGCGGACGAAGCTCTTGCCCGCGTCGTCCCGCCACGCGCCGGAGATCCGGTTCGCGTGCTCGGTCAGCTGCCCTTCCGCGGTTTCCAGGGCCGTCCGCGCGGCCTGCCACTTGCGGCCGATCTCGCCGAACGCACCGATGTTGCCCTGCTCCGCCTGCACCATCGCGAGCTGCTGCTCCAGCGGCAGCGATCCGTACCCCATGGCTCAGTCCCCCAGTCCGGTGCGGGCCGAGGCCAGGGCTCGGGCCCCGGCCGCGTTGCCCGCGAGGTAGTCCTGTGCCGAGCCGCGGGCGATTCGCGCCAGCGCGACGAACTCGTCGTGCGCGCGCCGGACGTACGAGGCGAGCGCGGTCGCGGACGTCGTGTCCGCGGCTGCCAGGTCAGCCGTTTCGCGCAGGCCGCCGCCGGCGATGCCCGGGCGCGCGGCCGCGACAGCCGGGTCCGGCGGTTGCGGGGCGAACTGCTCCAGGCCGTCGGTCAGGCCGTGGATGTCTTCTCCCATCAGGTTTTCCTCTCGTCCACTGTGGTCGTTTCACCGGGCGGCAGCCAGGCCAGCTGCAGAAGCTTGGGTGCCTCGCGGCGGCCGATCAGCCGGCCGCGCCCGGCGGGCAGCGGCTCGGCCTTGACCCCGCCGAGCAGCGGTCCTTCTTCCTTGTCGCCGGACAGCAGCAACCCGGGCGTGCCGACGTCGCGCAGCCGCGTGAGGAACGGCTCGAACAGCGCGCGCCCGGCCCCGCCGGTCCGCCGCGTCACGATCACGTGCAGGCCGATGTCGCGGCCCTGGGCCAGGTGGTCCAGCAGCGGCAGGAACGGGTTCGCCGCGGGGTTCACGACGAGGTCGTAGTCGTCGACCAGCACGAACAGCTCCGGCCCGCGCCACCACGACCGCGTCCGCAGTTCGGCGGGGGTGACGTCGGGGCCGGGCAGCCGTTCGGCGACACCGCGGGCGGCCTCGGCCAGGAGGTTCGCCGTCGACGCCGGGTCGGTGCCGTAGCCGAGCAGGTGCGGCTCGGACAGGTCCCCGAGCAGTCCGCGCCGGTGGTCGACGACGATGAGCCGCGCCTGCTCGGGCCGGTACGCCCGGGCGATGCGGTGGGCCAGCAGGCGCAGGAACGCCGTCTTCCCGGACTCGCCGTCGCCGAGCAGCAGCAGGTGTGGGTCGGCGGCGAAGTTCAGCCGCACCGGCCCGAGGTCCTGCTCGGCGATCCCGACCGCGAGCCGGTGCGTGGCCGGGTCGTCCACGGCGGACAGTTCCGCGTACGGCAGCACGCCCGGCAGCAGCCGCACGCTCGGCGCGGGGTTCCCCGGCCAGGCCGCCGCGACGGCTTCGACGAGTGCCGCGGACCCGGCCGGCAGGTCGTCGGCGGTGACCCGCCCGTCGATCCGGGGCAGCGCGGTCAGCATCTGGTGACGTCCGGTCGTGACGCCGCGACCGGGCGCGTTCTCCGGGACGAGCAGCTGGCCGGCCCGGTCGACCATGGTGTCGACCGGATCGCCGAGCCGCAGCTCCAGCCGTCCGCCGAACAGGTCACGCACGGCCGGGCGCAGGTCGAACGACCGCGAGCAGGCCACCAGCAGGTGCACGCCGTAGGCGAGCCCGCGCGCGGCGATCCCCGCGACGACCTCCTCGAGGTCTTCGAAGTCCTTGCGCAGCGTCAGCCAGCCGTCCACCACGAGGAAGACGTCGCCGTACGGGTCTTCGGCGAACTCGCCGGCGCCGCGGCGGCGCCGGTACTCCGGCATGCCGTCGAGCTCCAGCTCGGCGAACCGGCGTTCACGGGCCGCGAGCACGCCGGCCACCTCGGCGACCGTGCGCCGGACCGCGCCGGCGTTCTGCCGCGCGGCGACGCTCCCGACGTGGGGCAGGCCCCGCAGTGTGGCGAGCGTGCCGCCACCGAAGTCGAGGCAGTAGAACTGCGTCTCGCGCGGCGTGTGCGTCAGCGCGAGGCTCGTGATGATCGCCCGTAGCGCCACGCTCTTGCCCGACCGCGGCGCGCCGACGACCACGGCGTGTCCGGCCGCACCGGAGAAGTCCAGCTCCAGGGCGTCGCGGCGCTGGTCGAGCGGCCGGTCGACGATCCCGGCGACGGCGCGTAGCTTCCCCTGCCGCCCGGGCCCGCCGGCGGCGAGACCGCGCACCGGATCCACGACCGGTACCCCGAGTAGCCCATCCATTGTGGACGGCTCGCGTAGCGGCGGGAGCCAGACTTGGTGCGCCGGCGTGCCTTTGCCGGCGAACCGGTCGACGAGGATGTCGAGCAGGCTCTCGCCGACGGCGTCGTCGACGTCTTCCTCGGCTTCGGTCTCTTCGGTGACTTCCGGTGCGACGTAGGCGGTCGTGTACTCGCGCATCGCCGCCTGGTGCTCGCGAGGACCCGCGCCGGTCGTGCCCGGGCGGTGAACGCCGGAGACGTAGGCGGAGCGGAACCGCGTCATGACCTCGGTGCCGAATTTGAGGAAGCCGTGACCGGGCGCACGCGGCAGCGTGAAGGCCGCGGTGACCCCCAGCACCACGCGGCTTTCCATCTCGGAGAACGTGCGCAAGCCGATCCGGTAGGACAGGTGGCCGTCGAGCCCGCGCAGCCTGCCTTCCTCCAGGCGCTGACTGGCCAGCAGCAGGTGCACGCCGAGCGACCGCCCGACCCGTCCGATTTGGACGAACATGTCGATGAAGTCCGGCCGGGCCGAAAGCAGCTCGCTGAACTCGTCGCAGACCACCAGCAGCGTCGGCACTTCGTCCAGCGGTGCTCCGGCGAGCCGGGCTTTCTCGTAGTCGCGCAGGGATGCGAAGTTCCCGGCCGCGCGCAGCAGTTCCTGACGCCGGATCAGCTCGCCGTTGATGGCGTCGGCCATCCGGTCGACCAGCGGCAGCTCGTCGGCGAGGTTGGTGATCACCGCGCTGGTGTGGGGGAGCCCGTCGAGACGGGTGAAGGTCGCGCCGCCTTTGAAGTCGATGAGCGCGAAGTTGAGCTGGTTCGGCGGGTGCGTGATCGCCAGCGCGAGCACGAGGGTGCGAAGCAGCTCGCTCTTGCCGGACCCGGTGGCGCCGATCAGCAGGCCGTGCGGGCCCATGCCGTCCTGCGCGGACTCCTTGAGGTCCAGCTCGACCGGCGTGCCGTCGGGGGTGATCCCGAACCGCACGCGAAGCCGGTCGCGGCTGGGCCGTGGCCGCCAGGTGCCGGCCGGGTCGAACGCGAAGGGGTCGCCGAGGTCGAGCAGGTCCTCCAGGCCGAGTTCGCTGCTGAGCGGCTGTTCCCCCCGCGGCCCGCCGGGCAGCCGCAGCGGCGCCAGCGTCCGCGCGAGCGCTTCGGCGGCGCCGAGCGCCATTTCGTCGGCGCGGCCGAGTTCCTCGGTCCCGCCGGCGGTGCGGGCCCCGAGCTTTCCGTCGGGATCGACGGTCAGCTCGGCCGTGCCGCGGCCGAGCGCGCGGGGCACCGGTGAGCTGAGGTCGAGCACGGTGACGCCCTCGACGCCGCCGCCGGTCATCAGGTGGTCGGAGCCCAGGACGTCGCCGCCGTCGAGGACGACCAGCAGGTGCGGAGCCGGGGCGCGCCCGGTGCCGTCGGGGTCGAACCGCGGCCGGCCGGCGAGCAGGTCGTCGAGCATCGCCTCGAGCCCGGTCGCCGCCGGGGCGACCAGCCGCAGCAGGCCGACGGCGTCGGTGCGTTCCGGGTGCAGCGCGTGCGGGAGCCACTTGACCCAGTCCCACTCCGGCAGCCGGTCGGGCGCGGCGCAGACGGCGATCCGGACGTCGTCGGGTGCGTGCAGCACCGCCAGCTGGGCCAGCAGGGACCGGGTCAGCGCGGTGCGGCGGTCGCGGTCGCCGGTGAGGTGGAGGCGAGCGAACCCGTTGATCGAGACGGCGAGCGGAAGCCCGCCGACCGTGCTGTACGCCGTGACGAACCGGCGCAGCGCGAGCGCGGAAAGCGGCTCCAGCCGTTCGAGGGGCAGCGTGTCCGGCGGGACGATCGGGGTGGCCAGGGCCTGCGGGCCCAGGCCGATCCGGGCGACCAGGAAGTCGGCGTCGGCGGGCCGTCGTTCCCACAGCCGCGCTCCGGCGGCCAGTGACCACAGCGTCGCCGGCTCCGGGTGCAGGTGGGCCAGCGCCGCGCGTTGCCGATCGATGGTGCGGATCACGCGCATCCGGTGCTGGGCCAGGCCGCGCAGGTACAGCCGCCGGGCGTGGGCCATCTCGCGCTTGCCGACCCCGCCGCCGTTGAGGAAGGCCGCGCAGAGCATGCCGAGGATCGCGACGCCGAACAGGCCGAGCACGACGTAGCGCAGCGCGCTCGCCGTCCCGCCGAAGCCGAGCAGCGTGCCGCCCATGATCGCCACCATCGGCAGGACCATCAGGGCCTGGGCCCACGTCCGCCCCGACGGCAGCGGGATCTCCGGCGGTGCCTCCAGCACCACCTCGCCGGACGGCATCGCCGGCCCGGCCGTCCGATCGCCGCGGTGCACCAAGGTTGTCGCCACCCGGCCATCGTCGGGCCTCGCGCGGCGGTGTGGGGCGGTGTGGCAGGAACGTGCCGTGACCGGGCCACGCGGGCCGCGCAGCACCTAGCGTCGACCAGGAAACGGTTACTCCGGCGGAAAAGGAGCCGCGCGTGGCGAGCATGCAGGATCAGCTACACGGCGAAATGGACGTCCTCCAGCAATCGGCGAAGACCGCCGGTTCGGTGGCGGACAGCATCAACGGGCACCGGGCCTCGCTGCTGCCGGTGGTCGGCGCGATGCACGGGCAGTGGGTCGGGACGTCCTACGAAGCGTTCGTGCGCGCGCACGAACAATGGGATCAGGGCATCACCCGGCTGACCGCGGCATTGGGCAACCTCGGTGAGAACACGCAGTTCTCGGCCAACACCTACCTCAGCGCCGAAGACGCGGCGCGCGCCGGCATCGAGTCCGCCCAGGGGCACAGCCCCTTCGGCGGCGCGCTGCGGGCCTGACTCCGGAAGGGGATTCTCGTGCTGATCAAGGGAAACTTCAGCGAGCTGCACCGGCTCACCGACCAGATCCGCAGCACCGTCGGGCGGGTCGACCAGGAGATGAGCACCTGGCAGACGATGTCCGGCCAGACCGCCGAAGGCTGGCAGGACCAGGCGGGTGGGCAGTTCTCCGAGGTGAGTGCCGCCTGGCAGCAGGTTTCGCAGGCGCAGCAGCAGATGCTGGAGGCGCTGCGCGGGGGCGTCGACAACACCAACACCGAGCTGCAGCAGGCATTGGCGTCGGCGAAGGCGCGGGTCGGGAGCACGTCGATCTGAGGCTGATGACGAGGGGCGGTCCCGAGGTTCGGGACCGCCCCTTCTCAGTGCCCGCCGGGCAGCAGGAACGGCTCCGCGGCGACCGGTTCGCGGTCGGGACGGGGCGGCAGCGGCCGGGTCCGGGCCGGTGTCCACCGCCGGCGTTTCCCCCGGCGGAGGACAACGATCACGGCGGTGCCCAGCAGTGTTGCGGCCAGCGCGACGGCGACCCCGGCCCGCGCCGCGATGCCCTGCCGCGCCCACCACGCCGCGACGCTTTCGGCTTCGTGGTCGCGTGGGGTGGGCACCACGGACGGCAGCGGGGCCGCCGGGCGGGTGGTCAGCCCTTCGGTCACCGCCCGGTAGGGGTCGACCAGGCCGGCGCCGTACTCGAGGCTGCCCGCGCCGCCGGGCATCGGGGTCGCCGTCGCGATCAGTCGGTCGGCGACCTCGGCGGCGCTGAGGTTCGGCGCGGCCGCGCGGACGAGCGCGGCGGTGGCGGCGACGAAGGGGGCGGCGAAACTGGTGCCGTCGAAGTAGTCGTGGCCGCCCACCCGGGTCGTGCTCAGCACCCCGGCCCCGGGCGCCATTATGTCCACATAGGATCCGACCTGGGAGCCCTGCGCCCGGTGGCCGCCGATGTCGATCGAGCCGACGCCGAGGACGCCGTCGTACATCGCGGGGTAGGACGGGCCGGAGCTGCGGTTCCCGACGGCCGCGACGACGAGGACGTCGTTCTGCTGGGCGTGCCGGATCGCGTCGTGCACCATGGGGTCGTCGGCGTACCCGGAGAGGGAGAGGTTGAGCACCTTCGCCCCGGAATCCGCGGCGTACCAGATCCCCCGGGCGAGCACGACGGGGTCGATCGGTGTCGGGCGGCCGTCGTCGGCGAGGTCGCGGTCGGTGATCCGCACGGGCAGCACGGTGGCTCCGGGGGCAAGCCCTTGAAAGCCGACACCGGCCTGGGGCGTAGCGGCGATGATCCCGGCGACGGCCGTGCCGTGGGAGGCACAGTCGAAGTCGCCGGGGAGCTCACCGGCGAGGAAGAAGTCCTTGCCGGGAAGGACTTTCCCGGCAAGCTGCGGATGGCCGGCGTCGACCCCGGAGTCGACGACGGCGACGGTGACCCCGGCTCCCGTGCTGTGTGTCCACACGCGACGGGGGTCGAGGGTGCGCTGAGCCCAAGGGAGTTCGGCGACGACGGGGTGCGCGCCTTCGGCGGTGGAACAGGCCCCGGCGGGCGGTGCGGCGAGCGCGGGCGGTGCGACGGTGACGTTGACGAGCACCGCGGCGGCGACGCCGGCCAACGCGGGCAGGGTTCGGCTCATCAGGTCATGGTCGCGGGGGTGCCTGACGGCCGGGGCGCGCTGGCCGGAACCGGCCAGGCGGGCAACGTCGCACTCCGGTCGGCCGCGCACCGAGCCGGTGCGCTGCCGCCCGGCATCCGCTAACCGCGTGAGGGCCGCAACGAACGCGGGTCGAACCAACCCAGCACCCGCCGGCCCGGCCTGGCCCTCGCCAGGCCGCGCCGCAGCTTCCGGACGGCCGACCACGCCCGATCGCGTTCACCGCCCGCCGCGGAAGGGGCCCACATCGCCGCGTCCAGGGCATTGGCCAGTTCCGACAACCCCTCCCGCACTTGCGGCGGTGCCGAATGCCCGGCCGCGGAAAGCGCGTCCCGCACCGTCATCCCGGCCGTCACCACCACGCCGTGCGCGCGCAGCCGATCTCGCGCTTCCGCCCACGCGCCCGCCACCGACTCGTACCCCGGCCGGCGCCGCCGTCGCCACGCGCGGACCAGGCCTGCCGCCGGGACACCCACCAGCCACAGCACCAGCAGTACCGCCGCCGGCACCGCGAACACCGGCCACGGCACCGACAAACCGCCGTCCGGGCTCGAGGTGCCGCCGGGTCCGGTGGCCGGCAGGCGGGGCGGGGCCACCTGGTCCGGTGGGGGCAGCGCCGCCCGGGCGCGCGCCGTCGTGTCGCCGAGACCACCCGACGCCGCCGCGGCCCCGGTCGGGTCCAACGGCACCCAGCCGACACCGTCGACCGCGACTTCCGGCCACGCCAGCACGTCCGCGTTGCGGACCACCACGTCCCGGCCCGCGCCCGCCTGCGGCCGGAAGCCGACCGCGATGCGGGCCGGTATGCCGAGGAGCTTCGCCACCGCCACGTACGCCGCCGCGAACTGCTCGCTCGTCCCGACGCGCGTCTCCAGCAGGAACCGCTTCAGCTGCGGCCAGCCGCTGCCGGTCGGCAGCCGCTCCCCCGCGCGTACCACGCGGTAGTGGTCGCTGAAGTACTTCTCCAGCAGCAACGCCGTCTGGAACGACGGCCGCAGGTCGCGGACGGCGGCCCGCGCCAGCGCCGTGACCTCCGGTGGGACCGCGCCGACGTCACCGACGTCCTGGGCCGCGGCCGGGTCGACTCCGCGTCCCAGCAGCCCGGACTGGCCGCCCGGTTCCCACCACCGCAACCGGTACTCGGCGCCGTCGGCCGGGCCCGGCAGCCGCAACTGGCCGGACGCGGCGTCGACGAACGGTGCCACTCCGTCCACTCCGGACACCAGCGGCTGGCTCGGCAGCCACGGGCCGAGCGACCCGAACACCGTGACGTCGGCGGTCCGCAGGTCCGACGGTGGCGCCGCCGGGGCGGGCAGCGGTGCGCCGAGCCGCCGCGGTTCACCGCCCGGCGACCACGTGACGCCGTTGAAGCGGTCGAGGACGGCCAAGCGCCACCGGTCGACCGGCGTGACGCTCGAGTACCGGAACACCGGCACCTCGGGGTGCAGCAGCCGCCCCGCGATTTCGGTCAGCGGGTTGGCCACGCGGCCCGGCGGCAGCGGCGCGGGCTGGTTCTCCTGCAACGAAAACGCCGGTGTCCCGGCCGGGTTCGCGACGCTGCCGGCGACGGCTCCGGCGCAGCCGAGCGCGAGCACGGGCGCCGCGGCGAGCAGCAGCGTCCCCGCGCGCGGCCGCGGCGACGGCGTCGCCGGCCGGTCGGGCCCGGTCAGCACCAGCAGCAGTACCACCAGTGCGACGTAACCGGCCCCGACCACCAGTGCGGTCACCCCGGTCAGGGCGCCGTACGCCTGGCTGAGCACCAGAATCGGCAGCGAAGGCAGTACCGCGAGCAGCGGACGTCGCCCGAGCAGCTCGACGGCCAGGACCGACGCCGCCAGCACGAGCAGCGGCACGAACAGCACCAACGCCGGGTCCGCCGGCGCGGGCCACGTCGTCTGCAGGGTGAGCCGCCAGGAGTCGGTCACCCCGGCGGTGAGGACGCGCAGCGCTTCCCCGGGTGAAACGGTTCCGCCCACCACGATCTCGACCACGGCTGTCAGTCCGAGCACGACCGCGAGGACCGGCCGCCAGGGCAGCAGCACCGGCCGCCGGGCGCACAGCTCCGCGACTCCGAAGCACACGACCCCGGCCGCGAGCACCGGCAGGCACAGCGCCCAGAACCCGAACACCGGCGCGAACAACAGGCCGGGCAGCACGGTCAGGAGCAGGACGACGGCCCGCGTCACGACGCCACCACCTCGGTCCACCGCCGCAACGCGGTGACAGCGTCCGGTGCGAGCAGCACGCGGATCGCGCCCGCGGGCGGCGCCGACGACCCCAGGACGACGGCGACCGTGCTCGCGTAGCGCAGTCGCACCGCCGCCACCGGCGCCAGGTCCGGCGCGCCGGTGGCCACGACGGTCAGGATGCCGCCGCGCTCGCCGCTCTCCGGCAGCAGAGGCGCATCCGGCGGGGCGCCCGCGGTCAGCACGCACAGCTCGTCCAGCAGGCGCCGCACCGCCTGCGGGCCGGACGGCGTCGCGACGTCGACGCCGCCCGAGGTCACCAGGCGGCAGCGCTGCCCGGCCGCGGCGGCCGCCGCCAGCAACGAGGCGGCGACGTCGACGGCTTCCTCGAACAGCGGGCCCGGCGGGCAGCGGGTGTCCAGCACGACGGTGAACCGCGGCTGCTCCGGGTCGACGAAGTCGCGCACCATCAGCCGCCCGGTCCGGGCCGTCGCTCTCCAGTGCAGGTGCCGGACCTCGTCACCGGGCACGTACTCGCGGACATCGCGAAGGTCGTGCGAACCGCGCGGGGACAGCTCGGTGGTGACGCCCTCGTGGTGGTGGCGCGGGTGCCCGCCGACCGGCAGCCGCACCGGCCGCACCTGCGGGTGCACCCACAGCGTCGCGGTGTCGCCGGTGGTGAGCCGGGCCCGGCCGAGTCCGAGCGGGTCACGGCGTTCCAGTGTCAGCGGCCCGACCTGGTGCCGGCCGCGGACTTCGGTGGGCAGCTCGTAGTGCTGCACCGACTCCGTTCCCGGCGGCAGCGCGCGGACGCGCACCTCGCGTGTCCCGGCGCCGACGCGGTCGCCCGCGGTGAACGGGCTCTGGCGCCGGCTCCCGGCGTTGCGGACCCGCAGCTGCGCGAACGCCGGACGGCCGCGGCCGACGCGGTCCGGGTAGACCTCCCGGGACACCGAGACGCGCACGCGGCGAGCGCCGGTGAGCAAGGCGCCGAGGACGGCCAGCAGCCCGGCCGCGCCGAGCGCGCGCGGCAGCGGCCAGCCTCCGGCCAGGCCGGTGGCGAGCAGGGCCACCGAGGTCACCGCCAGTCCGGTGCCCCGCGCGGTCGGGCGCGTCATCAACCGACCGGGGTCCCGGCGGCCGGGGTGCGCATGGTCGGGGCCGGGGTCGCGGCCAGCACCTCGTCGAGGATGTCCGCGGCTTTGCGCTGGGCCAGCTCGGCGTCGGAGGTCAGGATCAGCCGGTGGGCCAGCACCGGCTGCGCGACCTCCTTGACGTCGTCCGGGGTCACGTACCCGCGGCCGTGGGTGGCGGCGATCGCCTGCGCGGTCCGGATCAGCGCGATGCTGCCGCGCGGGCTCGCGCCGTGCCGCAGCGCGACGTGCGTGCGCGTGGCGGCGGCGATGCGGGCGGCGTACTCGCAGACCGCGGTGTCGACGTGGATCGCCCGCACCTGTGCGATCGCGGCGCGCAGCGTCTCCAGGTCGACGACCGGGGACAGCTCGTCGGGCCCGATGCCGGCCCGGTCGCTCATGATCACCAGTACTTCGGTCGCCAGGTCGGGATAGCCGACGGTCAGGCGCATGAGGAATCGGTCGAGCTGGGCTTCGGGCAGCCGGTAGGTGCCCTCCATCTCGATCGGGTTCTGGGTGGCGACGACGACGAACGGCGCCGGCACCTCGTGTCGTTCCGAGTCGACGGTGACGGTGCGCTCGGACATCACCTCCAGCAGCGCCGACTGGGTCTTCGGCGTGCCCCGGTTGATCTCGTCGGCCACCACGACGTTGGCGAAGATGCCGCCGGGGTGGAAGCGGAACGCCTCTTCGCGCTGGTGGTAGATCTGGACGCCGGTGATGTCGCCGGGCAGCAGGTCCGGGGTGAACTGGATCCGGTGGTAGCTGCCGCCGATGCTGCGCGCCAGGCACCGGGCCAGCGTCGTCTTGCCGAGCCCGGGCACGTCCTCGACCAGCAGGTGGCCCTCGGCGAGCACCGCGGCGACGGCCAGCCGCACCACCTGCGGCTTCCCGCGTAGCACCGTCTGCACGTTCGCCGCGATCCGCTGGTACACCTCGGCCGGTGTCGGCACGCTCATCCCCCTGTCCACTTGAGACGGTTCGACGTGATCGTCGCGCCGTCGCCGGTCGTGGTGACCCAGACGGTGTGGCCGACCCCGAAGTAGTCGAACGCGCTGAACGACGCGCGCCCGCTCGAGTCGGTTTCCACCCCGTGACCTTCGTTGCTGTAGCCGGAGTCCGTCGAGTGCGGCTTGATGTCGTAGTGCGCGTCGGGCGCGAACCCGCTGAGCACCACGCGCATCTTCGCGCAGCCTTCGCGGTCCCACTCGGGGTCGCACTTCCCACCGCGCGAGAGCGTCAGCTTTTCCGTGCCGACCGGTGTCACCGAACCCGACGACGCGCCGGGACCGTCGCCGACCTCGTTCACCGCCTTCACGGTGAACGTGTACGCCTTGCGGTTCGCCAGGCCCTGCACGGTGGTCGAGCGCGCCGAAGCGATCATCGTCACCGAGCCGCTGCTGCCTCCGCTCCACGTGACCTTGTACGCGGTCACCGGTGAGCCGTTGGCCGCGGCTGCGCCCCAGCTGACCGTCGCGGATCCGTCGCCCGCCTTCGCGGAGACCTGCGTGGGCGCGCTCGGCGGGCTGGCCGCGACCGTGGGCGGCGGTGCGGGCGGCGGTTTCGGCGTCGACTTCGGAGTCGGCGCGGGCTTCGGCCTTTCCGTGCGCACCACCGTCCGCTCCGGCTGTTGCGGCGGCTCCTGCGGCGAGCTGCCGACGACCGGGGTTTCCGGCGGCGGCGGGCTGGGCGGCGTGCTCGTCGCCGCCGGGCGGCCCGCGGCCGGGACGTCGGACACCCTCCCGTCGTGGTCGAGCACCAGGACGTGCCGGCCCTGGTCACCTTCGACGTAGACGCGGGCGTCGCCGCCCTGCACCAGTTTCGGCGTGCCTGGCTCGGGCGGGATCGGCTTGGTGTCGCGGGCCGCGCCGGTGTGGTCGTAGGTCAGCAGCTTGTCGCCCGCCTTGTCGACCAGGGCGACGACGTCGCCGGTCGAGGCCGGGCCGTCGTAGTCGCCCGGGGGCAGCTGCGCGGAGATCGGCCGTTCCCGCGGTTTCGCCGGGTCGAACCCGGCCGGGTCCACCAGGTACAGGCGTTTGCTCTCCGGATCGAACAGCGCGATCCGGCCGCGCACGTCGGCCGCGGCCGGGCGGGTCGCGGCCGAGACCGGGACGTCCAGCGGCACCGCGGCGCCCTCGCCGTCGTCACCGACGGTGCGCAGCGTGCGGTCGTGGGTGTTGACGAAGACGGGTTTGCCGCCGACGAGGGTCATGCCGCCGGTGTCGCCGGGCTGGGCCGAGGCCGGGCAGGAGACCGACGAGTCGTCCTTGCGCAGCCGGCACAGCTGCCCGGTGTCGGTGCGGTTGAGCCAAAGTGTGCCGTCGGCGGTCGCGACCGGGTCGCCGAAGGGGCCCTCGACGTCGATCAGCTGGACCGCACCGCCGAGCCGCGCGATCTTGCCCGCGTTGCGGTAGGCGAGGTACGGGCCGCCGGCGGCTTCGATCGCGAGCCCGCGCTCGTCGTCGGGAGCCGGCTGCGGCGGCTGCGCCGCGAGGGTGGACTGGTCGAACATCGTGATACCGCCGTCCTGTCCGACGACGTAGCCGCTGGTGTCGCCCTGCAGCACCTGGCTGCCGGGGCGCCCGGGCACCTGGCCCGCCGAGTCGATCTGCGCGGTCGAGCCGTCGATGTGCAGCGCGGACTGCGTCTCCGAGTCGTAGAACCAGTGCCCGGCGGGCACGAAGTCGGCCCCGGCCGACGGTGTCTTGCCCGTCAGCGCGACGACGGCGCCTCCGGCGCACAACGCCACGACGAGCACCAGCGGGATCCGGGAACGCAGCTTCTTGCCCCCCGGCAACCGCACTTTGATCCCCAGCTTCACGTGACGGAGTGTACGACACCGGATACATTCCCGGTCCATTTCCGCACCCCAGCAGTGTGATCACGCGCGGGAGCAGGCGAAAGACCCGGTGACGCTCAGTGGCGCTCGGGGGCCGGCGGCAGTTCCAGCTCGAAGATCGCGCCGCCCTCGTCGGCGTTGTAGAGGTTGAGGCGGCCGCCATGGGCCTGGGCGACCCAGCGCACGATCGACAGGCCCAGGCCGGACGAGCCGCTGCCGGTCCGGAACCGGTCGAACAGCTCCTCCGCCGTCGTGCTGTCGACGCCGGGGCCGTGGTCGGCCACGGTGACCCGGCCACCGGCGACGGTGATGTGCACGACGGCTTGCTCCCCCGGGCGCCGTCCGTAGCGCAGCGCGTTGTCCAGGAGGTTGCCGATCGCCCGGCGAACCAGCACCGGGTCGACGAGCACGGTGCACGGCGCGGCGGTGAGCGTGACGCGAGCACCCTCGGCCGGGGTGTCCTCGACCAGCCCGGAAACCAGCTGGTCGAGCCAGACCGGCTGGACGGTGAGCCGGTCGACCCCGGCCGCGAGCCGGGCGCGCACGAGCAGACCGTCGATGATCTCGCCCATCTGGGCGGACAGCGCCACCGTGCGCGGCAGCAGCTCGGCGGACTCGCCCGGGTGCCGCTGCGCCGTCTCGGCGAGGGCGCGCAACGCGGCCACCGGGGTGCGCAGGTCGTGCGCGGTCTCGGCGAGCAGCTGTTCCTGCTGCTCGAGGGCGCTCGCCGCAGGCCGGATCGCGCGGCCGGACAGCAGCCAGCCGGCCAGGCCGAGCGCCCCGGCGAGCACCACGGCGCCGCCGACCACCCAGAGCACCTGGCGCTCGTGGGCGGCGGCCTCGGCGCGGGCATCCGCCACCGCGACGACGGCGCCGACGTAGCGGCCGGACTGGGCGCGCACGGGGTCGACGCGCATCCGCAGCGGGCTGCCGTCCGGGGCGTCGATCTCGCCGTAGAGGAACTTGCCCTGCTCGACGGCCTGCTGCGCGTAGCCGTTGAGCACGTTGACGTCGACCGCCACGCACGAGCGGCCGCTCAGCTTCGCCGGGAACGTCCCGGACCCGCCGGGCAGCACGGCGAACTGCGGGCAGGCGTCGTTGACCTCGTCGCGGTCGACGCCGGCGGTGCTGATGCCGTCCGGACCGTCGGCGCGCAGCAGCCGCTTGACCACGGACGTGACGCGGTAGAGCTCGTCGTCGAGATGCTCGTCGCGCTGGCGGGAGTCGGCCGCGAGGACGAGCCAGGCGACCACGACCAGGCCGATCGTGTTCATCGCCGTGAACAGGATGGTGAGCAGCACGCGCAGGCGGCGCAGGCGGTCGGCCGAGGAGCGCGTCACTCCGCCGCCAGCCGGTAGCCGGCGCCGCGCACCGAGTGGATCAGGCCGGGTGCGCGCAACTTGGCGCGCAGCCGCTTGACGACGGCGTCGACGACGTTGGCGACCGGGTCGGCCGAGCCGTCCCAGCAGTGTTCGAGCAGGTCTTCGCGGCTCACCACCTGCCCGGCGCGGATCAGCAGCACCTCGAGCACGGAGAACTCCTTGTCCGACAACGTCAGCAGCACCCCGCTCCGGCGGACCTCGCGGCGGGCACTGTCCAGCTCCAGGTCGGCGAGGGTCAGCACGGACGGCCGGGGCGTGCCGCCGCGCCGGCACAGGACGTGCACCCGAGCTGCCAGCTCGGCCGGGGAGAACGGCTTGACGAGGTAGTCGTCGCCACCGTGGGCGAAGCCGTCGACGCGGTCCTGTGTGCTGTCGCGGGCGGTGAGGAACAGGACCGGCACGGCCCAGCCGCGCCGGCGCCGGCGTTCGACGAAGTGCAGCGAGTCGCCGTCGGGCAGCATCCGGTCGAAGACGACACAGGCGACGTCGCCCTCACGCAGGGCAGCGTCCGCGCCGGCCAGGTCGGCGGCGGTCACGACGACGAGGCCCCCGGCGGTGAGCTCGGTGGCCACCGCGAAGCGCAGGTTCTCATCGTCCTCGACGACCAGCACCCGGGTCGTTGTCATCGAATCCTCATGTCCGGTCGCGCAGGCTGGGCACAGCAGACCACGAGGGGGGTGCCAGTGATGCCGGCGACCACGCTGTCCGAGGTGTCCACCGGGCCATTGTCCACAGTGTCCCTTCCCGCGCTGTTCTCGGTGCTCGGGCCGGTCCGGGTGCGCGGGGTCCGCGGCGCCCGGAAGCCACTGGCGGTGCTGACCGCACTGCTGCTCCACGCTAACGAATGGGTGGACGTCGAGCAGCTGATCGCGGCGACTTGGCAGGAACAGGACGCGCCGGCGTCCGCCGAGGCGAACCTCAAGACCTACATCTGGCACTGGCGCCGGACGCTCCCGGACGCCCTCGGCGACCCCCGCATCGAGCGCGGCGAACACGCCTACCGGCTTCGGGTGGAGCCGGGCGACCTCGACGTCGACCACGTCGAGCTGCTGGCCGGGCAGGGCCGCCGCGCACGGGATGAGGGCTCTCGTGCGCGGGCCGCGGCCCTGTTCGGCTCGGCGTTGGAGCTGTGGCGCGGCAGGCCGTTCGACGGGCTCCGCGCGGACTCCGGCCTGGGCACGGTGACGTGGCTGGAGGGCGTACACCGCAACCTGCGGCTGGAACTGGCGGAGCTGTCCGGCTCGCTCGGGCGGTTTCGCGAAGCCGAGACGCTGCTGAGGGGGCTGGTGGACGAGGACCCGTGGTGGGAGCAGCCGTGGGTCTGCTGGATGGGGCTGCTGTGCGGCCGGGGCCGACCGGGTGACGCGATAGCGCTGTACCGCCGGGCCCGCGCGGCGCTCCGGAGCGATCTGGGGGTCGAGCCGGGGCCCGAGCTGACGGCGGCGTTCCGGACGGCGGTCGAAGGTGAGGTGCGCGATGGCCGGCGCTGAGTCCTGGGAGCCGCCGACGGTCCTGGCGGCGGTCAACCCGGCGGTGGGCGGCGCGGTGGCCCCGGCCGGCGAAGCGGCGGTGCCGGCCGGCGCCGTGGCTTCGGCAGTCGCGGCCGTCCCCCGGCCCGCACCCGCCGCCACCCCCACCTCGGTCACCCCGCCGCCGGTGGTCGCGGCCGCCGTCCGCGGGCCTCTTCCGCACTCCGCGCCGCTCTCCCTTCCCGCGACCCGGCCCGCACCTCCCGCCGCTGTCGCCCGGCCGCCCGCCAAACCTCCGCAACCGCTTCCCCGCCCCGGCGCCTTCGTCCGCTGGGAATGCGCCGCCGCGCTGGTCGCCGCATCCCTCACCCAGCCCTGGCCCGTCGCCGTGGCCGCGACACTCGCCGCCGCCGGGCTGGGCGGTAGCACCGTTCGCGTCCGGAACCGCAGCCTCACCGAACTCGCCGCACGCGGTCTCGGCTACCTGGGCCGCCCTCGCGACCTCACCCTGCCACCGCACGAACGGGCCGCCGCGCTGCTGGACCACCTGCTGCCCGCCGTCAGCTTCGGGGCCACCGAACTCGGCGGTGTCCCCGTCCTGGTGATCCGGCACGCGGGCGGCGTCGCGGCCGTCACCGAACCCACCACCACCGGGCCGCGGTGGGTCTCGCCCGCCGTCCTGCTGCCCGAGGCCGGACCCGACGGGCCCTACCCCGGTGTGCAGGGGATCTTCCACGCGGGCGGGGAGCCCGGCTCGCCGCCGCGGCGGTGGTTCGGCGTGCACGCAGTCCGCACCGCCGAGCACGCCGACGACGAGCTGCTCACCCTCGTTCTGCGCAACACCCTGCGCCGCGTGCTGCGTGGCCTCGCCCAGCACGGCGTGCCCGCCGAACCGCTCGGCCGCGAAGCCGGGCTTGCCACCATCGCCGCGCTCGCGCACGTCACCGGCGGCCGGACGGAGCTGCGCGAAGACTGGGCCCGCTGGCGCACCGGACCGGTCTCCCAGGTGTGCTTCCGGCTCGACGGCTGGCATGCCTTGCCCGGCCCGGTCACCGAACGCCTGGTCGCCGGCCTGCTTAGCCGGCCGGCCGGGGTCGCCGTCACCTTGGCGGCGCAGGCCCGGCGCACGCCGCGTGGCAGCACGACCAGCGCCGCCCTGCGCCTGGCCGCCCGCTCCCCCACCGCGCTCGACGCCGCGCTGCCCGGGCTCGCCCGCTGGTGCGCGGGCCACGGCCTGCGGCTCCACCGCCTCGACGGCCACCACCTCGCAGGCGTCACCGCCACGCTCCCGATCGGAGGGACCTCGAAATGACCACGCCCCGCGACGATCTGCTGGCGGACGCCCGCCGCGAAGTCCTCGTCATGAGCACCTCCGGCCCGGCGGCCCGCGCGCCCCTCGGCGCCGTCCGGCCGAACGACCACGTCCACCTGGGCCGCGGCGTCAGCTACCGGATCCTGGTGCCCGACACCGCCCGGACCGCTCCGGCGCTGAGCCGGCGGCTCGGCACCCTCGCGCTGGCCGGGGCCTCCGTGCGCACCCTGCCCACGGTCCCGACCGACGCGCTCGTGCTCGACCGCTCGCTCGTCGTCCTGCCCACCGACCGCGCGATCAGCTCCTCCGGCGTGCTCGCGTTCCGGCTGCCCGGCGTGGTGACCACGACGGTCGAGCTGTTCGACCGGCTCTGGCCGGCGGCTACCCCGCTGATCGAGGGCGGCCACGACGAAGAGCTCGACCAGCGCCAGGTCCGGCTGCTGGAGCTGCTCACGACCGGCCACACCGACGAGTCCGCCGCGGCAGAGCTCGGTGTGTCGGTCCGCACCGTGCGCCGCATGGTCGCCGACATCATGCGGCGTCTCGGCGCGCGCAGCCGGTTCCAAGCCGGGGTGAAAGCCGCCGACCGTGGCTGGCTGCTGGCCGAAGCGGGCTGACCGGGTGCCGGGCACTACTGTCCGGAGGTGTGCGTGTGCTGATCGTCGAAGACGACCCCGACCTCCGGCTCGCGGTCGGCGCCGCGCTGCGCGGGGCCGGATTCGCCGTCGACGCGGTCGACGACCTGCCCGCCGCCGACGAGGCGCTCTGGGTGAACAGCTACGACTGCGCGGTCCTGGACCGGATGCTGCCCACCGGCGACTCCGTCGGGTTCCTCGCGGCGAAGCGCACGGCCGGCCTGCTGACGCCCGTCCTGTTCCTCACCGCGCGCGACGCCGTCGCCGACCGCATCGCCGGGCTCGCCCACGGGGACGACTACCTCGTGAAACCGTTCGCGGTGGACGAGCTCGTGGCCCGCGTCCGCAGCCTGTGCCGCCGGGCGCCGCGTGCCGCCGAGCCGGTGGTGCTGCGCTGCGGTGACCTCGAGATGGACCTCGGCAGCCGTCAAGTGCGCCGCGGCGGTGTGCTGCTGACCTTGACGCGCACCGAGTTCGCGGTTCTGGAGCTGCTGGCGCGGCGCGCGGGCGAGGCGGTCCCGCGGGCGGAGCTGCTCGCGCACGGCTGGGACGAGCTGGCCGCGCCGGCGACCAACGTCCTCGACGTCGTCATCGCGCAGCTGCGGCGCAAGCTCCGGCCGCCGTCGCTCATCCACACCGAGCACCGCGTGGGCTACCGGCTGGCGCCGTGAGCTCGTACGCGGTCGCGAAGTTGCGGCGCTCGACCGCCTTCGCCGCCTGCCGCACGGTGTCGGCGATCGCCGACGCCAGCGCCTTCGAGCCGTGGCAGGCACGTGGGCTCACCGCGAGGTCCGCGAGCCGGCCATCGCCGGACACGGTGGCGCTGATCAGGCCGTCGTCCGAGATCGCCGTCTCCCGGACCCCCGGCAGTTCGTCGCGGAACCGCGCCAGGCTGTCGCGCAGCGCGGGAAAGCCGGCCAGCTCCTGGAGCACGGGCTCGAAATCGAACCCGGCTTCCGAGGCCAGCGTGTCGAGCACCCGCGCGGCCAGCCGGTCCGGCTCCCGCAGGACGCGGGGGTCGAGCCACAGCCGCACCAGTTCGCCCCGTGCGCCGAGCGTGGCGCCGACGGTGCCGTCGGGAGACACCTTCTCGGTCACCGGCCGGCCGCCATCGTGCTCCGGGCCCGCTGGTCGGCCGCCGCGTAGTCCACGGCGGACGCCCGGCCGGCTTCGGCGGTCGCGGCGAAGTCCGGCGCGATGAGCCCGGCGGCCTGGCGCACCGCGTCGCTCGTGCTCGTGTAGCCGTCGCGGAAGGCCGCGCCCAGCACCCCGGTGCCGATCGCCGGCTCCCCCGCCGTGATGGCCGCATCGCCATCACGCCAAGCGGTCCGCAGAGCCGTGCCGCTGTCGGCGAGAGCCTGCGCGCCGCGGTCGACGGTGTCGGTGTCCATGCCCATCTGATCGCCCGCTGCTGTGGTCACCCGTCCAGTTTCCGCGATGCGCACAGCGCTGAAACGGCGTTGGCCGCTTTCGGCCACCGTGCGCGCTTCCGTTCGCACGAAAGGAATCCTGGAGCCATGCCCATCGCCGAACCCACCGACGCCCTGTGGAGCGCGGTGAAAGCCAAGGTCCCGTGGCCCGACACGAACGAAGACTCCGTGCGCACGCTCGCCGGCTCCTGGGAGTCGGCGGCCGGGGCGTTCGACCGGGCCGCGGCGACGAACACCGCCGACCTGACCACTTCGTGGACCGACACCGCCGGCGTCGCGATGTTCACCCGCGCTCACCGGGTGCTGACCCAGGCCGGGGACAACGGCCAGGCGATGCGGCAAGTCGCGGCCCGGGTGACGGCGTTCGCCGACGAGGTCGCCGCCGCGAAACAATCCCTTGTGGACCTGATCGCGAAGAACGCGCCCACTTACCAGAACCTCGCCAAGCTGCCCGCCGGGGCCGCCGATTCCTACCGGGCGCAGTTCGCGAGCCAGGTCGCCACGCTCGCGCAACGAGTGCTGACCGAAAGCGCGAGCCGGATTTCGAAGGGCGCCGGGGCTCCGCTGACGGCGCCCGACCACGGACCGCCACCGGCGGCGCCGCCGCCCGGCGACCCGGCGGCGGTCAAAGCCTGGTGGGACGGCCTGTCCGACGCCGACCGGGCGAAGGTCATGCAGGACGCCCCGGACTCGATCCGCAACCGCGACGGCATTCCCGCGACCGTCCGGGACTCGCTCAACCGGGCCGCGCTCGACCGGGAGATCGACACCGCGAACGCCGCGCTCAAAGCCGACCAGAACCAGGGCTACAACCCCTACACCGGTGGCGGAGGCGGCGTTCCGGACGGCGGCGACAGCGCTCTGCAGGAGCGGGTGCGCGGCCTGACCGCCCTGCGCGACCGGCTGAACGGAGGCGGGCCACCGGCGTTCCTGCTGGAGCTCGACACGACCGCGGACGGCAAGGGCGTCGTCGCGACCGGGAACCCCGACACGGCGGCGAACGTCACCACCTACGTCCCGGGGACGATGGCCGACCTGAACAGCATCGCCGGGGACGTCCACCGCGCCGACGTGATGTACGACGCCGCGCAGGCCGCGGGCTCACCGTCCACTTCGGTCATCACGTGGGTCGGCTACGACGCCCCCGACGAGCTCTACAACGCCGCGAGCGAGTCCTACGCCGACGGCGGGAAGGCCGACCTGCAGACGTTCCAGGACGGCCTGCGCGCCACGCACGCCGGCCCCGCTTCGCACAACACGGTGCTGGGCCACAGCTACGGCACCACCACGATCGGTCACGCCGCTCGCGACGGGGGCCTGAACGCCGACGACGTGGTTTTCGTGGCCAGTCCGGGCGTCGGCGTCGACCATGCGGACCAGCTGCACCTCGACGGCGTCGACCAAGCGCACGTCGCCGAGCACGTCCACTCGACGACCGCGGCGAACGACATGATCGGCATCACCAACATCAAGGTGAACCCGGATCCCTACGCGGTGGGCGCCCCCGCCCAGGACATCGCGCTGGGCCCGGACCCGGCGGACCCGGCTTTCGGCGGCGACGTCTTCGCGTCGGCGCCGGGCACCCCGGGCTTGTTCGGCGGCCTCAGCGGTGCAGCACACAGTGAATATTGGGACCGAGGCAACCCATCTTTGCCCACGATCGGCGACATCATCGCCGGCCGGCGATGATGTCCCGGTCCTCCGGCCCGACCGGCAGGAACCGGACAAGTGGCGTCACCGCCGGGAAATGGCTGTTATCACTGTTCCATGCGTCGAAACATTCCCGTGCTGGCAATGGTTTCCGTCGGTCTGGCCGGTTGCGGCAGCGTACCGGTGGCACAGCCTCCGTCCGTACCTTCGGTATCGACCACCCGACCCGCGACGACATCTTCGGCCGTGCCCTCGACCACGGCCACGCCCACGACGACTTCCAGTTCCCGGAACCCGAATCCGCCCGCACCGCCCAGCACCAAGGTGCGGGACTGCTTCGACGGTGACTGCACGCTGCCGCTGGCCAAGCCCACCACGATTCCCCTGGATGCCGCCAAGTTCCACTACTCCTCGCTCCGGGTGACGGCGATCGGCCCGGACAGCCTCACGTTCACCGTCGCCTACCCGCAGGGCGGTGGCGCCGAGTCGAGCATCGGCCCGGGTCTCGGTGGGGCGAGCTTCGGGTTCCGCGGCTCCCCGTCGATCGAGGTCGGCCTGACGCAAGCAGGCGGCAAGCCGGCATTGGTGCTCCAGCCAGGGGCGATCACGTGAGCCGCGCCGCGGCCCCCGCCGGCGCGGCGCTGGCGGCAGTGAAACGAGGAATCTGTGTCGTTCCCTTGGTGGTTCTCGCCGCCGGGTGCGGCAGCGAGACACCGCCGGCCGGGGTGCCGGCACCGGCCGCCACCCCGTCGTCGTCCGCGGCACCGACCGCCACCGACGGCAGTGACTACGCCGCATGCACCGACGGCACCTGTGAGGTGCGGGTAAGGGGCCCGGTGGACATCCCGCTGACCGGTCAGGGCGGGCTGCACCGGCTCTCCGTCGCCTCCGTGACCGACGACGGAATCGGCTTCTCCACCGACAGCGGCGCCACCGGCACCCTCACACCCGGATGCGTGCTCACCTTGTACGAGAACGGGAGCGGCTCCAGCTGCAGCAGCGGTACACCGCAGAAGCCGAAACCGGTGGACGGCGTGCTTGCCCTGCAGATCGCCGACCTGCGAGAGGGCACGGCGATCCTCCGCCTCGTCTCAGGCAAGGTCGGGCCACCGCCCGCCTCACTGCGGCCGCCGCTCCCTGTACCGCCGTGGACCCGATGATCCGAGGATCGGACGAGACGAAGGATCCTTCAGCGGGCGCCGACCGCGACAAAATGAGCGCGACGCTGTGATGTGCGCCCAGTGGGTGCCGGGCCGGAGGTGCCGGGGTGCGCTGGGGCTGCGGACCGGCCGGATCACGCCACCCGCTCGGCACCGCGATCGGGGCGGGCCGCCGGCCCGCGGACACCGACCGGCCGAGCCGGGCGGCCGACTTCCGGGCGATCCGGCTCGGCACCGCCCGGCCCCGAGCGCCCCAAAGTGGCCTTCGGTGCGTCACACGCACCCAATGAGGTTTTCTCAGTAAGGCTCGAGCCGGTAGGCGTGTTGGCCTGCGATGAGGCGTGGGGCCCCTGGTAGGACCGGATTTGCGAAGATCAAGTCCAAGGTTCCAAAGGCCCCACGTGATCAATTATGGCGCCACCCTCGACGTGGCGCATGAGCTGGTCTGGTTCGTCGCCCGTGTCCTGCACACCGAGCGGCAACGGCGCGGCACCCGCCGCGGCCGGCGCGCCCTGACCCCCTACCGGCAGGCACT
>NZ_FNUJ01000015.1 GCF_900107925.1 Amycolatopsis pretoriensis
GACCGGGTCGCGGCGACCACGATCAAAACCAAAGGCACGAACCGGGGAGCCACGGTGCATCTGTGGTACTCCGGCAAACACCGCAGCTTCGGCGGCAACGTGCAGTTCCTGGCCACCGCCGACGGGTTCCCGCTCTGGGTTTCTGAGGTGCTGCCCGGCTCCCGCAATGATCTCTCCGCCGCCCGCGACCTGGGCATCACCGGCGCGTTGACCGCCGCCGCAGCCGAGGGCCTGCCGACGCTGGCGGACAAGGCCTACCACGCAGCCGGGATCGGCATCCGGACCCCGGTCAAGAAAACCGCAGGTCAACCGCTTCTCGGCCCCCGTCAGCGGGTTTACAACCTGCTGCAATCCCGGGCACGGGCCCTCGGCGAACGCGCCATGGCCATCCTCAAAACCCGCTGGTCAGCCCTGCACCGCATCAGCCTCTGCCCGAAACGCATCGGCGCGATCGTCCAAGCAGCACTCGTTCTGACCCATCACGAACACCAGGGGCGCTACTGAGAAAACCTCAATGTGGCCTTCGGTGCGTGTGACGCACCCAATGTGGCCTTCGGTGCGTCAGACGCAACCAAGGCCACATTGGGGCGCTCGGGTCAAGGAATGAGCAGCAGCTTGCCCGTCGTCCGGCGCCCCTGCAGGTCCTCGTGCGCCTTGCGGGCGTCGGCCAGCGGGTACTTGCCGCCGATGCGGACGGTCAGGTCGCCCGCGAGGACCGCGTCGAACAGCTCCTTCGAGCGCCAGTCGATCTCCTCGTGCGTGCGCGTGTAGTGCACTGACGTCGGGCGGGTCAGGTACAGCGAACCGCCCGAGTTGAGGCGCTGCGGGTCGATCGGCGGCACCGGGCCGCTGGACGCGCCGAACAACGCCAGCAGGCCGCGGACCTTGAGGCTGGCCAGGCTGCCGTCGACGGTGTCCTTGCCGACGCCGTCGTACACCACGTCGACGCCCTCGCCGTTCGTCAGCTCGCGGGTCACCTTGGTGAAGTCGTCGCGGTCGTAGCGGATCACCTCGTCCGCGCCGGCTTCGCGGGCGAGCTTCTCCTTCTCTTCGGTCGACACCGTGCCGATCACGCGGGCGCCGCGGGCCTTGGCCAGCTGGACCAGCAGCAGGCCGACACCGCCCGCGGCCGCGTGCACCAGCACGTCGTGGCCCGGCTTGACCTCGAACGTCGACGCGACCAGGTAGTGCGCGGTCATGCCCTGCAGCATGGTCGCGGCGGCGGTCTCCAGCGAGACGCCCTCGGGGACCTTGACCGCCACCGACGCCGGGACCAGCTTGCGCGCCGCGTAACTGCCGAGCGACCCCTGCCAGGCGACGCGGTCACCGGGCGCGAAGCCGGTGCCCTCGCCCGCCTCGACGACCGTGCCCGCGCCCTCGAGGCCGAGGACGAACGGCAGGTCGATGGGGTAGATGCCCTGCCGCTGGTAGGTGTCGATGTAGTTGACGCCGGCCGCGGCGACGTCGACCAGCAGTTCGCCGGCCTGCGGGGCCGCGACGTCCACTTCGGCCGCTTCGAGCACTTCCGGGCCGCCGGTCTTCGTCACCTGCACTGCGGTGGGCATGCGTCCTCCTCGGGTCGGGTTCTCCCGGTAGCAACTATGGCCGACGCCACGCTGTTCCGCGTTCCGGCTCTCCCTTGGTTATGGTTCGGTACGTGTCTGATTCCGAAGAGACTGTCCCGCCGACCAGCGCGCAGCTGGGCGCGGCCCGCAAGTTCGTGAAGGCGCACGGCAAGCCGTCCCGCGCGGTGGTCGAGAACATCGGCCGCGCGGGCGCGCGCGTCGTGCTGGTCGGCGCCGACGGCGCGCTCGGCGACGTGGTGGTGCCTTCGGTGGCGACCGGCGAGGCGCTGATCGAGGCGGTCGAGGACCTCTCACCGGCTGAGTGGGACGCCGAGACGGTCAAGCAGACGAAGATCGGCCCGGAGCACCGTCGCAAGATGGCGGGCCGGTGAGCCCCAGCGCGATCCTGGTCGGCTGCGCGGAGCTCCCCACGGGCGACGGCGACGACGACGCCGTGGTGCCGGCGTTGACCTCGCTGGGCTTCTCGGTGTCGTGGGCGGCGTGGGACTCGGGCGCCGACTTCTCCTCGGCCGACGCCGTGATCCTGCGGGCGACCTGGGACTACGCCGAGCGCCGGGCGGAGTTCCTTTCGTGGTGCGAGTCGGTGCCTTCCCTGTTCAACTCCGCGCCCGTGCTCCGCTGGAACACGGACAAATCGTACCTGGTCGAGCTGCTCGACGCGGGTGTCGCGGTGGTGCCCACTTCGCTCGTCGAGCCGGGTGAGGCGGCCCGGTTCCCGTCGTCGGACTTCGTGGTGAAGCCCTCGGTGGGCGCGGGTTCCCGCGGCGCGGCCCGGTTCGCGGCGGGCGCCGACGCATCGGCGCACGTTTCGGCGTTGCACGCCGACGGTCACACCGCGCTGATCCAGCCCTACCAGTCCAGTGTGGACGAATCCGGCGAGCTGGCCCTGGTGTACCTGGGCGGGATCTACTCGCACGCGTTCTCGAAGGGCGCGATGCTGGGCTCCACAATGGACGCATCGGGCTTGTACCTGTCGGAGAAGCTGGGTCCGGCCACGCCGCCCGCGGACGCGGTGGCGCTGGCGGAGGACGTCCTGGACGCGGCATCGGCGTTGCTGGGCATCCTGCGCGCGGAGCTGCTGTACGCCCGGGTGGACCTGGTCCGCGGCGCGGACGGCAAGCCGTTGCTGCTGGAGCTGGAGCTGGCGGAGCCATCGCTGGGCTTCCGCCAGACGGACGCCTCGGCGGCGCTCCGCTTCGCGTCGGCGGTGCGGCAGCAGTTGGCGTAGTCACCGCACGGCCGCCAGCGCGAGGGCGACGATGGCCCCGATCGTGGTCACGGCGATCGAGCCGGTGAGCAGGTAGAGCCCGCCGACCCCGCTGAGGCCGACCTTGATCGAGTCCCGCGGGCCGCGGGACTGTTTGCTTGTCCTTTCGTCGTTCACTGTGCTACCCCTTTATCGGTGTACTAGTACTCCCAGGCAATGGTGGCCGGTGGTGCGCGTGGCCGGGAATGATCTTTTGTTTCCGGACCGGTTTTTTCGTTGCCGGGAATTGTCGATCTTCGTCGCGGGGTAGCGGAGGGCGTCATGACGATCGGGATGGGCGGCGAACCGGAAGACGACGCGGCTGCGCCCGCGGAGGTCGAAGCCGCGCTGCGCTGGCTGGCCAGACGCAAAGACGGCGAGCCACTGCACTTCTTCCTCGACGCGATCGAAAACCCGGCGGGCGAACCGGCGGCCGTGCTGCGCTGCCTGGTGTCGCCGACGGCCTCGTTGGCGCCCGAGTTGCGCGCATACGCGGTGTGGGGCCTGCTGGTCGACGAGATCGGCGTGGCCGCGAATTCCCGCCGTCGCCACACCTTGATGGCGGCGTTCCGGATCCCGCCGGCGCCGGGCGGTACCGCGTGGAAAGCGACGCTGGGCGACCGCTTCCGGCAGTTGATGCTGCTGCCGGGCGTCTTCGGCGATCCGCCGCCGACCACTCCCACGCCGATGCACCAAGCCTGGAAGTTGTCGCTCGCGCCGCTGGCGGCCTCGCTGGGGGAGAAGCTGGCGGCCGGTCCGGACTGGCCGGCGTACATCAGCATCGGCCGGGCGGCGGCGGAAGTCGCCACCTGGCGTGCCCGGGCGGCGTCGCAAGGGGCGCAACCGGTGTTCATCGAGCGCATGCTGATCACCGCGGTGATGCACCGCCGGACGATCCGGCGCCGCATCACCGAGCGCGACATCATCGCCTGCGAGGACGGCGTCGACGGCTACGACACGCACGCGGCGATCGGCTGGGAGCACGATCCGGAGGACCTGCCGGTGACGGCCCTGTGGGGGTGCCGGGTGGTCGCTTCGCCCTGGGTGAACCGGGGCGACCCGATCCAAGCGCGTCTGCGCTTTCGCCGGACGCTGCGCAAGGGCGAGCGCTACACGTTCGTTTCCGAGGCGCTCGACGGGCAGCTCGACGAGGAACGCCGGTGGCTCAACGTCGATATCGACCATCACGGCATCGAGCCCGGCGGGCTGACGATCCAGCTGAGCTTCGACGCGAAGCACCTGCCCGAGGCGTGCTGGTGGTACGCGGAACAGCTCGAATTCGAGCGGACCCGGAAACCGCCGGACGGTGATCCGCACCTGATTCCGGTCGGGGACGGTTTCGTCCGGCACACCTTTGCCGATGGCTGCCATCCGCGGGAAAGTTACGGTATTGCCTTCAGGTGGAAATCCTCGTGACCGACGTGAGTCGCATCGGTCACGAGAGATCATTCCCGTCTTGGTTTTCTAGTTACCGGTGTTGCCGCCACCGCCGCCGCCCGCGAGGACGGTCGTGGTGGTGTCAGCCGGCTCCTGGCCGCTCGACGTGGTGGCGAGCCCTCCGATCACGGCGATGGTCAGAGCGACGGCGGCGATGATCCGCCGGAGTTTGCTGTGCTGTTTCACGAGTCTCCTTCGGTGATGGGAAGTTGGCTCACCGTAGGAGTAACCGGGCGCCACGATCGAGCGAGTCATCTCTCTTTCGTGGCGTCACAGGCAGATTATGCTTGTTCGCTTACCCGCTTGGCGGCCATGCGATCAGCCCGCGGCCACCGAACGTCGGTCGCCCATCCGAGTTGCTCGAAGGTCCGGATCACCCGCGCCGACACGTCCACCTGGCCCCGCAGCACCCCGTGCCGCGCACACGTCGGATCGGCGTGGTGCGAGTTGTGCCACGACTCGCCCATCGACAACAACGCCAGCGGCCAGAAGTTCGCCGCCTTGTCGCGGGAAGCGAACGGCCTTTCCCCGATCAGGTGACAAATCGAATTCACCGACCAGGACACGTGGTGCAGGAATGCGATCCGCACCAGTCCCGCCCAGAAGAACGCCGTCACCACGCCCCACCACGACCACGACAGCAACCCGCCCAGTAGCGCCGGCAGGGCCAGGCTCAACGTGATCCACAGCCAGAAGTACCGGTTCACCACCCGCAGGTCGCGGTCGGCCACCAGATCGGGCGCGAAGCGGTCGGCGTTGGTCACCTCGCGGGAGAACATCCACCCCATGTGCGCGTGCCAGAACCCGCGCAGCAACGCCGACGGGGACGTCCCGAACAGCCACGGCGAGTGCGGGTCGCCCTCCCGGTCCGCGAACGCGTGGTGCCGGCGGTGGCTCGCCACCCAGAAGATCACCGAGCCCTGGACCGCCATGCTCCCCGCGATCGCCAACGCCACGCGCAACGGCCGGGACGCCTTGAACGCCCCGTGCGTGAAGTAGCGGTGGTAACCGACCGTCACGCCGAGCGTCGCGAACACGTAGAACGCCGCCGCCAGCGCCAGGTCGATCCAGGTCATTCCCCAGCCCCACACCAGCGGGACCGCGATCAGGAGCGCCGCGAACGGCACCAGCAGGAACGTCTTCAGCACCAGCATCTCGCCGGTGCCGCGGCGGTGGGAGATGAGCGGCTTGGGCGCGGAGCGCGTCGTCATGGGCGCACCGTAACCGCACCGAGTTACGGTGGTGTGTTCAGGCGGTGGCGAGTTCCTTAGGGGCCGCCGTCAGGGAAACCACCGGGCCGCGGTCGCGGCTGCCGACCCACAGCGATGCCGTCGCGATGATCACCGCCATCGCGCCCAGGACGTGGAACGACACCATCGCCTCCGGTACGCCCAGCGCGTACTGCAGCGAACCGAGCCCGCCCTGCGCCACCGCGACCACCCAGACCACGGTGTAGCGCTGCCAGAGGCCCTTCGGCGCGCCGATGCGCATCAGCTGGAGGCCGAACACCGCCAGCAGCAGCAAGTAGAGCACCAGGAGACCGCCGTGGACCTGGGCGAGGGACTCGACCGGGGCGTCGAGGCGGTGGGTGTTGATGTCGCCGCTGTGCGGGCCGGCGCCGGTCACCGTCGTGCCCGCCGCGAGCACCAGCCACATCACCGCGGCCAGCGCCACCAGGATGCCCCGGCCGGACGCGGGCACCAGCGAACGCGCGGGTTCGTCGCCCTCGCGGAACGCGCGCAGCAGCAGGACCGCGAGCCACACCAGGGGAGTGGTGGCGAGGAAGTGGATCGCGACGGTCCACCACTCGAGCTTCGCGAGCACGGTCATCCCGCCGACGACGGCCTGCAGCACGACGCCGCCGGGCATCGTCCAGGCCAGCTTCACCAGGCGCTTGCGGGACGGGTGGTCGATCTGCACGCGCCACGCCGTGATGACCGCGATGGCCGCGACGGCGATGACGACGCCGGTCAGCAGCCGGTTGCCGAACTCGATCCACTGGTTGAGCGCGTCGATGCCGGAGTCGTGCTTGGGCACCAGGCTGCCGGCGACGCACTGCGGCCAGGTCGGGCAGCCGAGCCCGGACCCGGTGACGCGCACGATCGAGCCGGTGACGCCGATCAGCGCCTGCGCGACGACGGCGGCGATCCCGACGGCCCGCTGCACGGCGGCGGACGGAAACGGCAGGCGGGCGACGAGGCTGGTGAACGGCACGTGCTCGATGGTAGAACCGCGCGGAAACCGGGCTTTCGGCAGGTCCCGGCGCCCAGAAGAGGGGCGTGGGGCGCAAGGGACCTAGGTCACGCGAAGGCCGGGACTCAGGTGAGTTTCGTGGTGCGCGAGGCCACCGCGCCCGCGACGACCGCCCACACCGCCAGGACCAGCATCGGCCCGGGCGCGAACGCCCCGTCCACCAACGCGGACCGCATCCCCTCCGCCAGCGCCCCCGACGGCAGCAGCTCCACCACACGAGCCAACCCGGACGGCAGCGACGACGGCGCCAGCAGGATCCCCCCGGCCAGCAGCAACACGAACCACACGATGTTGGCCAGCGCCAGCACGGCTTCCGCACGCAAAGCGCCGCCCAAAAGGACGCCGAGCGCACCGAAAGCAAGAGTTCCCAGCACCAGCAGCAGGACCGCCGAGAACAGGCCCGAAAGAGACGGCGACCAGCCCAGGAACGCCGCCACCACGCCGATGATCACCGACTGCAGGACGACCACCACCAGCGCGGCGATGAGCCGGCCGGCCACGAGCAGCCACCGGGGCAATGCCGTCGCCGACAGGCGCTTCAGCACTCCGTAGCGCCGGTCGAAGCCCAGCGCGATCGCCTGGCCCGTGAACGCCGACGACATCACCGCCAGCGCCAGGATCCTCGGCGTGATCCAGTCCACTCGCGAAACCGAACCCAGCGAAGACGCGGGCAGGATGTCCAGCAGCGACAACCCGATCAGCAACGCCAGCGGGATCAGCAGGGTGAGCAGCACCTGCTCGCCGTGGCGCAACGTCAAGCTCGCCTCGACCCGCGCGTGCGTCCGGAGCATCCGGCCGAGGGAGCCGCGCCCGGGGGCCGGGGTGAAAGTGCCAGGAGCAAAAGTCACGCCCGCAGCTCCCGTCCGGTCAGCTCGAGGAAGACTTCTTCGAGCGTGCGCTTGCCGACCTGCAGCTCTTCCGGCAGGACGCCCTGCTGCGCGCACCACGCCGTGACCGTCGACACGACCTGCGGGTCGACCGACCCCACCACGACGTACGTGCCCGGTGCCGACTCGCGCACCGCGTAGCCCTCCGGCAGCGCCGCCGTCAGCAACGCCGTGTCCAGCCGCGTGCGGGCCTTGAAGCGCAGGCCCGCGTTGCCGCTCTCGTCCACCGTCAGCGACTGCGGCGCACCCGAGACGACGACCTTGCCGTGGTCCGCGATCACCACCGTGTCGGCCAGCGCCTCGGCTTCCTCCATCAGGTGCGTCGTGAGCAGCACCGAAACGCCGTCGCGGCGCAACGCCGCGAGCAGGTCCCACACCAGCCGGCGGGCCTGCGGGTCCATGCCCGCCGTCGGCTCGTCGAGGAACACCAGTTCGGGGCGCCCGACCAGGGCGCACGCCAGCGAAAGCCGCTGCTGCTGACCGCCGGAGAGGCGCTTGAACGGCGTCCGCCGGACGCTCGAAAGACCGAGCACGTCCAGCAGCCACGCCGGGTCCAGCGGGGACGCCGCGCAGGAGGCGACCAGGTTGAGCATCTCGTCGGCGCGGACGCCGGGGTAGGCGCCGCCGCCCTGGGGCATGATCCCGACGCGGGGGCGCAGCGCCGCCGACTCGCGGACCGGGTCGAGGCCGAGCACGCGCACCGAACCGGCGTCAGGCTTGAGGAAGCCTTCGCAGATCTCGACGGTGGTGGTCTTGCCGGCCCCGTTCGGACCGAGCAGGGCGAGCAGGCTGCCGCGCTCCATCCGCAGGTCGAGACCGTCGACCGCGCGGGTGGAGCCGTAGCTTTTGACCAGCCCGGTGATCTCGACGGCGGGGGCACTCACATCGGGTCACGATACGGGCTCGGCCCGCGCGGGCAGCCGCGGGGACGGCCTGGAGAGCAAGACGGGAGCGAGGCGCCGCACGATGAGCATGCCGCCGCCGCACACGACGATCGCCGCGACGTAGGCGAACGGCAGCACGTACGGGCGGCCGTCGAAGGTGCTGCCGGTCGGGGGCAGCAGGAACGGCAGGGCGGCGGACAGCACCGCCGCGGCCACCCGGAAGCGGGACGTCCCGGCCGCCGCGGCCAGCGGGATCACCGCCCACAGGACGTACCAGGGCTGCAGGTTGATCTGCAGGATCATCACCGCGCCGAGGGAGACGCCGAGGCCGATGATCGGCCGGTAGCGCCACTTGAAGCTGTCCCAGAGGAACTTCGCGGTGATCGCGACGGCGACGAGGTAGCCGAGCGCGCCGAGGATCGGGACCAGGCCGTTGGTGTGGTTGCCGAGGCCGAGCGCGATGCCGAGGACGCCGGAGAGGTTGGCGAGCTCGGCGGTGGGGGAGATCCAGGAGCGGACCAGGCCGGGGGTGTTGAACGTCGCGCCGACCCAGCCGAAGCCGAGCCCGGTGCCGAAGCACACGGCGACGAGGACCACGCCGAACCACGCCGCCATCGGAGCGCCCGCGTAGAAGAGGTCCTTGAGGCGGCCGTGCCAGCGCCGCGCGACCATCACGGCGAAGAACGGCAGCGCGAACACCGCGGGCAGCTTCACCGCGACGCCGAGGGTGATGATCGCCACGCCCAGGCCGATGTACAGCAGTTCCCCGCGCGCGAGCGGTGGTGGTGTGTCGCCCTTCACCCGGATCGGCAGCTTGCGGATGCCGACCTCGAGGCCGGCGAGCATCAAGCCGACGGCGAGCGCGTCGTTGTGGGCGCCCGCGACGAAGTGGAAGATCAGCAGCGGGTTCAGCGCGCCGAGCCACAGCGCCGTCGCGGGCTGGACGCCGAAACGGCGGGCCAGCCGGGGCAGCGCCCAGACGATGAGGACGACGCCGGCGAGCGCGAGCAGCCGCTGCAGCAGCACGCCGACGGCGATGCTGTTGCCGGCCAGCGGCGCCAGCCAGCCGCCGAGGCGCAGCACCAGGGGCCCGTACGGCGCCGGCGTCTCGCGCCACATGTTCGACACGCCCGCGGTGAACGGGTCGGCGACGCCGAGGGCCTGCGCCGGGCCGAGCACGTACGGGTCCATCCCGCGGTGCACGATCTCGCTCTGCGCGAGGTAGCTGTAGACGTCGCGGGAGAACAGCGGCGGGATGACCAGCAGCGGCAGCACCCACAGCGCGATGGTCCGGGCGAGCTGGCCCTGGGAGGCGAGCCGGGTGCGGTCGGGGCGGGCGAACTTGCCGAGCATCAGCCAGCTCAGCACCAGGATGCCCATCCCGGAGATGGCGATGGCGAGCGACACCGTCGGGATCCGGGTGAACAGCCGCAGCACCGGGATCTCCTGCACCGGGTTGATGACCGGGGCGGCGCCGGCACCGAGGGACCCGAGGGCGAGGAAGAGCGACCCGACCGTGCCGAAGCGGCGGACGACGTTCAGCCCGCGGCGCTCGTCCGCCTCCAGGGGCAGCGGCTCCAGCGGGCGGACGGGCGAAAGCGTGACGGGGTGGGCACTCCCGGTGTCCAGCTCCGCCACTTGCCGTTCCTGCTGAGCAGGATGTTCGCCCACAGCCACGCGTGCAGGGTATCGGTCCGCCCCGGAGTGAGTCGGGTCACTGCCGGAGACCCCGCCTTTGCGGGTCATCCGGAAATAAGACACACTTGTGTTGTGAAAAAGACGGAGGCGGGTGACCAGGCGGGCGGCGACATGCCCCGCGCCGCACACCCGCACGTCCCGTCGCAGGTCAGCGCCGAGGGCAAGACCCGGCACGAGGTCGCCCGGCTGCTCCTGGAACAGGGTCCCATGACCGCCGTCGTGGTCGCCGAGCAGCTCGGGATCAGCCCGACGGCCGTCCGCCGGCACCTCGACGCGCTGCTCGCCGACGGCGAGGCCGAGACCCGGGACGCGCCGCGCCGCGGACCCCGGGGCCGGGGGCGTCCGGCCAAGCTCTTCCTGCTCACCGAGCCCGGCCGCGCGCGGTTCGGGCACGCCTACGACGACCTGGCCGTGTCGGCCATCCGCTTCCTCGCCGAGCACGCCGGTGAAGACGCCGTCCGCACCTTCGCCGAGCGCCGCATCGAGAAGCTGGTCGGGCCGCACCGCTCGGCGATCACTGGGTCGAGTGATCCCGCGGCACGCGCCGAGGCCCTGGCGACCGCGTTGACCAGGGAGGGCTACGCTGCGTCGACCCGTCAGGTCGGTGCCCCGGCACCCGGTCAGAACGTGGGCGCACAGCTTTGCCAGCACCACTGCCCGGTCGCCCACGTGGCCGCGGAGTTCCCGCAGCTCTGCGAGGCCGAGACCGAGGCGTTCGCGCAGCTGCTGGGCACCCACGTCCAGCGGCTGGCGACCATCGCGCGCGGTGACTCCGCGTGCACCACCCACGTTCCCGTTCCGGCGGGTAACAACCCGGCCCATCCCGAGCCGGGAAGCACGGTGCCCCCTGGGCGCACAGCACGGATCCCGAATGGAGGGAAACCCGCATGACTGCCGCTGCCGAGCAGCGCACTCCCACCACCGCGCCACTGAGCCAGGAAGAGACCATCGAGTCCCTTGGCAAGTACGCGTTCGGCTGGGCCGACTCCGACGAGGCGGGCGCCAGCGCCCGTCGCGGGCTGAACGAAGATGTCGTCACCGACATCTCCGGGAAGAAGTCCGAGCCGGAGTGGATGCGCGAAGCGCGACTGAAGGCGCTCAAGCTCTTCGAGAAGAAGCCCATGCCCAACTGGGGGGCCGACCTCTCCGGGATCGACTTCGAGAACATCAAGTACTTCGTGCGGTCCACGGAGAAGCAGGCCACCTCCTGGGAGGACCTGCCCGAGGACATCAAGAACACGTACGACAAGCTCGGCATCCCCGAGGCGGAGAAGCAGCGCCTCGTCGCCGGTGTCGCCGCGCAGTACGAGTCCGAGGTCGTCTACCACCAGATCCGCGAGGACCTGGAGGAGCAGGGCGTCCTGTTCCTGGACACCGACTCCGCGCTCAAGGAGCACCCGGAGCTGTTCCAGGAGTACTTCGGCTCGGTCATCCCGGCCGGCGACAACAAGTTCTCCGCGCTGAACACGGCGGTGTGGTCCGGCGGCTCGTTCATCTACGTGCCGAAGGGCGTGCACGTCGAGATCCCGCTGCAGGCCTACTTCCGGATCAACACGGAGAACATGGGCCAGTTCGAGCGCACCCTGATCATCGTCGACGAAGGTGCGTACGTGCACTACGTCGAGGGCTGCACGGCGCCGATCTACCAGTCCGACTCGCTGCACTCGGCGGTCGTGGAGATCATCGTCAAGAAGGGCGCCCGCTGCCGCTACACGACCATCCAGAACTGGTCGAACAACGTCTACAACCTGGTCACCAAGCGCGCCAAGTGCGAAGAGGGCGCGACCATGGAATGGATCGACGGCAACATCGGTTCCAAGGTGACGATGAAGTACCCGTCGGTGTTCCTCATGGGCGAGCACGCCAAGGGCGAGGTCCTGTCGGTCGCGTTCGCGGGCGAGGGCCAGCACCAGGACGCGGGCGCCAAGATGGAACACCTCGCGCCGCACACCTCCTCGACCATCGTGTCGAAGTCGGTGGCGCGCGGCGGCGGCCGCACCTCGTACCGCGGCCTGGTCCGCGTCGCGAAGCGCGCGCACCACTCGCGCTCCAGCGTCGTCTGCGACGCGCTGCTCGTCGACACCATCTCGCGCTCGGACACGTACCCGTACGTGGACATCCGCAACGACGAGGTGTCGATGGGCCACGAGGCCACGGTGTCCAAGGTCAGCGAAGACCAGCTGTTCTACCTGATGTCGCGCGGTCTCGACGAGGCCGAGGCGATGGCGATGATCGTGCGCGGCTTCGTGGAGCCGATCGCCCGTGAGCTGCCGATGGAGTACGCGCTCGAGCTGAACCGCCTGATCGAGCTCCAGATGGAAGGGTCCGTCGGCTAGTCATGTCGGTTACCGAGAACAACGTTTCCGAAGCTCTTCGCGAGGGGGCGGTCATCCCGGCCGCCTCCCGCGCGGAGCGCTTCACCTCCTACGACGTCGAGGCCTTCGAGGTCCCCGGCGGTCGTGAGGAGAACTGGCGCTTCACGCCGATGAAGCGCCTTCGCGGCCTGCACGACGGCAGCGCGACCGCCACCGGCGAGATCACGCTCGACGCCGAGGCCGCGCCCGAGCTGAAGATCGAGTCGGTCGGCCGGGACGACGAGCGGCTGGGTGCCGCCGGCGTGCCGAGCGACCGGATCGCCGCGCAGGCGTACTCGGCGTTCACCAAGGCCACCGTCGTGACGGTGCCCAAGGAGACGAAGGCGTCGAAGCCGTCCGTGCTGCGGATCCACGGCCCGGGCGAGGGCCAGGTCGCCTACGGGCACCTGCAGGTCCGCGCCGAGGCGTTCGCCGAAGCCGTGATCGTGCTCGACCACGTCGGCTCCGGCACCTACGCCGGCAACGTCGAGTTCGTCATCGGCGACGGCGCCAAGGTCACCGTGGTCAGCGTCCAGGACTGGGCCGACGACGCCGTGCACGTCTCCGAGCAGCACCTGAAGCTGGGCCGCGACGCCGCGCTGCGGCACACCGTGATCACCCTGGGCGGCGACCTGGTCCGCGTCTCGCCGACGGCGACCTTCGCCGACAAGGGCGGCGACGTCGAGATGCTCGGCGTCTACTTCGCGGACCAGGGCCAGCACCAGGAGCACCGCCTCTTCGTCGACCACGCGGTCCCGAACTGCAAGTCGCGCGTGATGTACAAGGGCGCGCTGCAGGGCGACGACGCCCACGCGGTCTGGATCGGCGACGTCCTGATCCGCGCCGCGGCCGAGGCCACCGACACCTACGAGCTCAACCGCAACCTGGTGCTGACGCCGGGTGCGCGCGCGGACTCGGTGCCGAACCTCGAGATCGAGACCGGCGAGATCGAAGGCGCCGGCCACGCGAGCGCGACGGGAAGGTTCGACGACGAGCAGTTGTTCTACCTCCAGTCGCGCGGGATCGCCGAAGAAGCCGCGCGGCGCCTGGTCGTGCGCGGGTTCTTCCACGAGATCCTGGTGAAGATCGACGTCCCCGAGGTGCGCGAGCGCCTCGAAGCCGCGATCGAGGCCGAACTCGAAGCCGTTGGCGCCTGACGCCGTCCACCACAGACTTTAGGAAACGAAGAATGGCTACCCTGGAAATCAAGGACCTCCACGCCTCGGTCACGACCGACGAAGGCGCCAAGGAGATCCTCAAGGGCGTCAACCTGACCATCAAGTCGGGCGAGACGCACGCGATCATGGGCCCGAACGGCTCGGGCAAGTCCACGCTGTCCTACGCGATCGCCGGGCACCCGAAGTACCAGGTGACCTCCGGAGAGGTGCTCCTCGACGGCGAGAACGTCCTCGAGATGAGCGTCGACGAGCGCGCCCGCGCGGGCCTGTTCCTCGCGATGCAGTACCCGGTCGAGGTCCCCGGCGTCTCCATGTCCAACTTCCTCCGCACCGCGGCCACCGCGGTCCGTGGCGAGGCCCCCAAGCTGCGCCACTGGGTCAAGGAGGTCAAGGAGGAGATGGGCAAGCTCGAGATCTCGCAGGAGTTCGCCGAGCGCTCGGTCAACGAGGGCTTCTCCGGCGGCGAGAAGAAGCGCCACGAGATCCTGCAGCTGGCGCTGCTCAAGCCGAAGTTCGCCATCCTCGACGAGACCGACTCCGGTCTGGACGTCGACGCCCTGCGCGTCGTGTCCGAGGGCGTCAACGCGTACAAGGCTTCGAGCGAGGTCGGCGTCATGCTGATCACGCACTACACCCGGATCCTGCGGCACATCACGCCGGACTTCGTGCACGTCTTCGCCGGCGGCAAGATCGTCGAGTCGGGCGGCAAGGAGCTGGCCGACGAGCTGGAAGAGAACGGGTACGTCAAGTACGTCGGCAAGCCCGAGCCGGCCGCGCTCTGACTTCCGCCAGTACACACCGAGAATGAGAGGAGTCGGCCCGATGACCACCACCTCGGCCAGCTCTTTGCCACTGGACGTGGCGGCCCTGAGGGCCGACTTCCCCATCCTGTCGCGCACCGTCCGCGACGGGAAACCCTTGGTGTACCTGGACTCCGGAGCGACGTCGCAACGGCCGCAACAGGTGTTCGACGCCGAACGCGACTACGTGTTCACCTCGAACGCCGCCGTGCACCGCGGCGCGCACCAGTTGTCGGAAGAGGCCACCGACGCTTACGAGTCGGCTCGGGCGAAGATCGCCGAGTTCGTCGGTGCCGACCCCGAAGAGCTGGTGTTCACCAAGAACGCGACCGAGGGCATCAACCTCGTCGCGTACTCGTTCAGCAACGCCGCCACCGCGGGCCCGGAAGCCGCGCGCTTCGTCGTGGGTCCGGGTGACGAGATCGTCATCACCGAGATGGAGCACCACGCGAACCTCGTGCCGTGGCAGCAGCTCTGCCAGCGCACCGGGGCGACGCTGAAGTGGTTCAAGGTGACTCCCGAGGGCCGCCTGGACCTGTCCGATGTGGACGAGCTGATCACCTCGAAGACCAAGGTCGTCGCGTTCGCGCACCAGTCGAACGTGCTCGGTACGGTCAACCCCGTCTCGCTGCTCGTCGAGAAGGCCCAGGCCGTCGGTGCGCTGACCGTGCTCGACGCCTGCCAGTCGGTGCCGCACTTCCCGGTGGACTTCCACGCCCTCGGTGTCGACTTCGCGGTGTTCTCCGGGCACAAGATGCTCGGCCCGTCCGGCATCGGTGTCCTCTACGGCCGCACCGAGCTGCTCGAAGCGATGCCGCCGTTCCTCACCGGCGGGTCGATGATCGAGATGGTCCGCATGGAGGGCTCGACCTTCGCGCCGCCGCCGCAGCGGTTCGAGGCCGGCGTCCCGATGACGTCGCAGGCCATCGGCCTCGGCGCGGCCGTCGACTACCTCTCGGCCATCGGCATGGACCGGATCGCGGCGCACGAGAAGGAACTCGCCGCCGCCGCGCTGGAAGGCATCGGCGCGATCCCGGGTGTCCGGATCATCGGTCCGACGGACCTGGCGGACCGCGGCGCGACCGTGTCGTTCGTGATCGACGGCGTGCACCCGCACGACGCCGGCCAGGTGCTCGACAGTCTCGGCATCGCCGTGCGCGTCGGCCACCACTGCGCGTGGCCGCTGCACCGGGCCTGCGACGCCCAGGCGACCGTGCGCGCGTCGTTCTACCTCTACAACACGCTGTCCGAAGTGGACGCCCTGGTGGCCGGGGTGCGCGAGGCGCAGAAGTTCTTCGGGGTGGCCCAGTGAACCTGGAGAGCATGTACCAGGAGATCATCCTGGACCACTACAAGAACCCGCACGGGCGCGGCCTGCGCGACCCGTTCGACGCCGAGTCGTTCCAGGTCAACCCGACCTGCGGCGACGAGGTGACGCTGCGGGTCAAGGTCGACGACGGCAAGGTCGCCGACGTCTCCTACGACGGCCAGGGCTGCTCGATCAGCCAGGCCTCGACGTCGGTCTTGACGGACCTCGTCGTCGGCCACACGATCGAGGAGGCGTTCACCACCATGGACGCCTTCGTGGAACTGATGCAGGGCAAGGGAAAGGTCGAGCCGGACGAGGACGTGCTGGAGGACGGGGTCGCCTTCGCGGGCGTCGCCAAGTACCCCGCCCGCGTGAAGTGCGCCCTCCTCGGCTGGATGGCTTTCAAGGACGCCGTCGCCCGGACGACCACTGGAGCTGAAAAGGCATGACCGAAGACACCGCGACCGACGCTCGCGAGGGCCGGACCGCCGCCGACCTCGACGCCGAGACCACCGCGAAGCAGGACCTCGACCTCGCCAAGATCGAAGACGTCGAGGAAGCCATGCGCGACGTCGTCGACCCCGAGCTCGGCATCAACGTCGTCGACCTCGGCCTCGTCTACGACATCCGCGTCGAGCCGGACAACACGGCGACCCTCGACATGACGCTGACGTCCGCGGCCTGCCCGCTGACCGACGTCATCGAGGACCAGACGAACGCCGCGCTGACGTCGGGCGGCCTGGTCAAGGACTTCCGGATCAACTGGGTCTGGATGCCGCCGTGGGGCCCGGAGAAGATCACCGAGGACGGCCGCGAGCAGCTGCGCGCCCTCGGCTTCACCGTCTGACCTTCCGCACGTCGAGCGGGCCACCTTCCGAGGTGGCCCGCTTTGTGTATCTGGGCTCAGAAGAACTGAGCCCAGATACCTGCCTCCGGATGCCATGCGGAGAATGACTCATCCAAGACGTTGGCGCGACAGCTGAGAATCAGATCCAGGTCCGGTTCGCCGGTACCGTCGTCGTTCGCGAACGTCATCGAGAACGAAGGACGCTGAACTCCGGCGGCAAGGTTGAGGATTGGCCCCGGGAAATCGAATGTTCCAGCTGGGCTGACATAGAACTCAAAGTAGTGTCGTCTCGTCCAGTACTCCTCGGAAACGTCCAGGGTTACCGTCCGTGCGCCGGATCGGGAAGGCGACTTGTTGTAGGTTTGCATTGCTTTGGGTGGGCGGCTGATGTGTAGTGAAATAAGTTTGAATGCCGAGATGGAGACGACGTTGCCGAAGTGGACGTCCTTGGTGATATGGTGCCCTTCTGGAATGGAGTTAATGTGCATCATTCCGGACTTGTGGTGAGATGCTTTCCAGTTCTGCAGAGGGAGCGATTCGAGATTTTCGGGTACGGTGATCTCGAATTTCGAGAAGTCAGTTGAACGGATCCAGTCTGTAGCGTGACCTGGAGAGCCGGGTCCCCAATAGAGATCAGAGTTTCGGACTGAGAACCAGGCGATCAAGCAAAGTTCACCCGTTCGAGTGTTGCGAAACAGAACCCTGATCTTACGCTCTTTGTTCACCCTCTCATTGTCGCTCTCTTCGCAAGTCGTTATGTGGTAAGGGTCGTCCAGTGACTTTCTGTGCGGCGTGCCAGGCCAGCGCGTACGCCACGAGTGCGGCCAGGAACCCGCTGCCGGCCCCGGTGACCGCCAGATAGGTCGCGTTGCCGACGACGCCCGCGCGGGTCATCGGGTCGTGGTGGGCCAGGAACGGCAGCACCTGCACCAGGACGCCGATCAGTGCGCCGGCCGCCAGGAACACCGCGACGGCCTTGCGGTGGCGGGCACCGGGCGGGACCTCCCGAACCGGCGCCGTGCGGTACCAGCGCACGAGCCACCACGTGAGGACCGCGGCGCCGGCGATCGTGCTGACCAGCTGGATCAGCCGGCCGACGTCGACCCCGGTGACCAGCGGAACCCGCAGGAACGGGAAGCCGCCGCTCTCGTGGGTGAACGCGTCCCAGCCGACGTGCGTGGCGGCACCGAGCACCAGGGACACGGCGATCCACTCCGGCCGCCGCCAGTTGAAGCCGCGGGGGAGCCGCGCGGCCAGCCGCGTCGGCGCCAGCGCCAGCAGCGGCCGCTTCAGCAGGACGTGGAACACCGCCAGCAGGACGAGCGCGAGCAGCGGGTCGAGCCACAGGACCGACGCGAATTCGTGCGTCTTCGTCAGGCCGATCCCCGGCAGCCGCGGCACGAACCAGAAGACGTCCGGCGCCACCGACCCGGCGACGAGTGCGGACGGCACCAGCGGGCGTCTCGCCAGCGGGAGCACGGCGGCCGGATGACTCAGCGTGAACGGCACGGAGCTAGTATCCCGGGGTGGTCGTGCGCTCGATCGTCCTGTTCCTCGCGGCGGCCGTGTGCGAAATCGGCGGCGCGTGGCTGGTCTGGCAGGGCGTCCGCGAACACCGCGGCTGGCTGTGGATCGGAGGCGGGATCCTGGCCCTGGGCGTCTACGGCTTCGTGGCCACGCTCCAGCCGGACGCCCACTTCGGCCGCATCCTCGCCGCGTACGGCGGGGTGTTCGTCGCCGGCTCGCTGGCCTGGGGGATGGTCGCGGACGGTTACCGCCCGGATCGCTACGACGTCCTCGGCGCGCTGCTGTGCCTCGCCGGGGTCGCGGTGATCATGTACGGACCGCGCACCGGCTGAGCTGTAACGTTCCCCGGCCGCCGCCGATAGACCGGTGCACTTCTCAGGGGGGAACGTATGCGCAGACTTGTCTTGCTTCCGGCTGTCCTCGTCGCCGGGTCCATCTCCGTCCTCACCGCTCCGGCGGCTTCGGCCGCGGACGGGTTCGTGCCGTCCGCCACCGTCGCACGGGCGTCGTGGGGGTACGTCGAAGCGTCGACGCCGACGGCCGCCCACGTGGGCGGCACCGGAACCGCGCCGGTCGGCACCACCCCGCGGGGCGCGAAGGGCGCCCGGTCGTTCTTCACCTTCGACGTCGCCCGGTTCAAGGGGACGCACGTCGTGTCGGCCGTCGTGGTCGCCAAGGAGACGCGCGCGGCCGACTGCGCGCACCGGTCGCTCGAGCTGTGGCGGACCGCGCCGTTCACCTCGCGCTCGTCGTGGGTGAAGCCGTCGACGGAGCTGGAACGCCTGGCCACGGCGGGAAAGCCGGCGTCGGGCTGCGTCGTCGCGGACACCCGCTTCGACGTCGGCGCGGCCCTCGGCGCGGCGGCCGCGCGGGGTGACTCGCAGCTGACGCTGGAGCTGCGCGTGCCGGCCGGGCAGGAGTTCGACCCGCGGTACGCCCGCGACTTCGCCGACGGCGTGGCGCTGCAGGTCGGCTACAACGGCGCGCCCGCCGCGCCCACGGCCCTCGAGAACAACGACGTCGCCTGCACGCCCGACGCACCGGGCCGCTACCTCAACCCGAACTACCGCGACTTCACCCCGTCCGTCGTCATGTCCGGGCACTTCACCGACCCCGACCAGGGCGACGAGCTGACCGCGCGCTACGAACTGTGGCCCGTGGACCGGCCCTCGGCGAAGCGGCAGCTCGACGGGCCCGTCTACGAAGGCGGGTCGGGTTCGGTGCTGGTGAAGAGCGAAGAGCTCACCGAAGGCACCACCTACGCCTGGCGCGTCCGGGGTGACGACGGCACGGACGTTTCGCCGTGGAGCACCACCTGCTACTTCACCGTCGACCGCGTCGTGCCGAACGCACCGACCGTCTCCTCGGACGTCTACCGGACCGACGTGAACGGCGAGCAGGGTGACGTCGGCGTGCCGGGGCACTTCACCTTCGGCGCAGGAGGTTCCGACGACGTCGTCGCCTACGAGTACGCGATCTCGCCCTACGGCTGGTCCGACCCGAAGACCGTCGCGCCGGAGCACCCGGGCGGCCCGGTGACGGTCACCTGGACGCCGACGGACTCGGGTCACACCTACGTCTACGCCTACGCGATCGACCGGGCGGGCAACCGCTCGTCGTCGCTCTCGGCCGGCTTCTACGTCCACGAGTCGCGGCCCGACATCTGGTCGGTGCAGTACCCGCAGGGGTGGACGAACCTCGAGGGCGGCGTCGGGATCCCGGGCGTCTTCAATTTTGCGCCGGTGCTGCTGGAGGACGTCGTCGAGTACCAGTACCGGCTCGACAACGGCCCGACCCTGAGCGCGCCCGCGGGTGCCGACCACAAGGGAGCCGCGACCATCACGCCGCAGAGCGGCGGCTTCCACGACGTGTACGTGCGGGCCAAGACCGCGTCCGGCTACGTCGGTGCGGAGCGGGGCTACCACTTCCAGGTCGACGACATGCCGACGGTCACCGGCACCGACGGCGTGATCCTGCTCGGCGCGCCGCACACGATGACCCTCGCGCCGCGCGCGGCCGGCGTCACGTCCTACGACTACGCCTTCGACATCAACGCGGGTTCGGCGGGGGAGTTCCGGTCGGTGCCCGCCGGTCCGGACGGCACGGCCACCATCACCTGGACGCCGGACCGCACCGACTACAACCGGATCCGGATCCGCAGCCACAGCGGCACGGCGCCGCCGACCCTCGAACGGTCGGTGTACCTGTACATCGACGGCGCGGCGCCCACGGTGACGGTCACCGGCGGCGCCCACCCGGGCGAGGTCGTCAACGCCACCTTCAGCACCCGGCTGCCCGGCGTCACGCAGTACCGGTACACGATCGACAACGAACCCACGCGCACCGTGCCCGCCCGCGCCGACGGCACCGCGGCGGTCAGCTGGACGCCGGTCACCGGCGGCTGGCAGTCGGTGTGGGTCCAGGCGATCACGGCGAGCGGGATCACCAGCCCGCAGGGCAGCGGCTCGGTCTACGTCCACGACGAGCCGTCGATCAGCTCGGCGGAGTTCCCGGAGAACGGCACCACGGCCGGACACCCGGGCCGCTTCACCCTGGTGGCCCACCAGCCGGGCGCCGTCGAGTTCGGGTACACATTGGACGGCGGCGAAGTGACGCTGCCGATCGGCCCGGACGGCCGCGCCTCGTTCGACTGGACCCCGCCGGGCTACGACGACTACCGGCTCACCGCCTGGACGCGCGACGCCGCCGGGACGAGGTCGACGCAGGAGACGTACGACTTCGACGTGTTCACCCAGCCGGTGATCGCCTCCGACGACTACCCCGAGGGGAAGTTCGGCGGCGGACCGGGCGTGCCCGGGACGTTCCGCTTCTCGACGGCGTCGGACTCGGCGACGAGCTACGACTACACGTTCTCGGGCCCGTCGGAGGACGAGAGCGGCACGGTCGCGGCGGGCCCGGACGGCAAGGCGACGCTGACGTGGACGCCGAAGGAGGCCGGGTACTACTCGCTGACGGTTTCGCACCGCTACCGCGACGGCGGGTACCGGACCGAGCGCTACTACTCGTTCTTCGTCCGGGATGGTGCCTCTTCGTGACCGAGCTTTCGGCCGGCTGATGGTGGGGTACCAGGCTTACACGATCCCGGGTGCGCCCATGAGTCCCACGCTGGAGCCGGGCGATCGGATCGTGGTGCGCCGGGCGGACGGTGCCGAGGTGCACCGGGGCGACCTCGTCATCGTGGACTCCGGCGCGTTCGACCAGCCGAGCCACGAAGGGATCAGCGTCTTCCGGGTGGGCGCGGTCGCCGGGGACACGGTCGCCTGCCGCACCGGCGCGATCTTCGTCGGCGGCGACAACCGGGGCAACTCCGACGACTCGCGGTTCCAGGGCCCGGCGCGGCTTTCCGGGGTCACCGGTTTCGTGGTCGCCACCGGCACGGTCGTCACGCCGAAGCCGCTGCCCGCGGTCACGGCGTTCACCGACGCGGGCCTGCCGGGCGCACCACTGACCGACTCGACGCTGGGCACGTTGAAGTGGTGGATCCTCGGCGGGTTCGTGCTGTTCGCCGCCGGCCTCATCGGGCTGATCGTGACCGTCGTCCGGAACGCCGGAAGACGACGAAGAGCAGCCGCGATCCCACCAGTGCACTGATCACCAGCAGGTTGTAGCCGAACACCTGGTGCAGCGTCAGGTCGGCGACGACGCGCGGGCCGCCGTCGCCGGCCAGCAGCAGGACCGCCATCAGCCCCGTCGCCGCGCCGACGAAGGCCAGCAGGACCTCGTGCACGAGGGTGGTGACTACGTCGCGGTCGCGCTCGTCGGAGAACAGCCGGACGTTCACCGACAGCCGGCCCTCCTCCAGCGCGGCGCCGATGCGGTCGACGCGGCGGGGGAGGCGGCGCAGGACCGGCAGCAGCGCCATGGCCTCGGTGAGCGCGGTGTGGCGCAGCGAGTCCGGCCGCAGCCGGGCGCCGACCTGCTCGGCGGCGAACGCGCGGGACTCGGCGAGGACGTCGAACGCGGGGTCCAGCGCCGACAGCGTCCCTTCGACGGTCGCGAGCGCCCGGAACACCGCGGCGACCGGCGGCGGCACGCTCAGCCGGAAGTCCGCCACGACCCGGAACAGGCTGGTGAACAGGTCGAGGCCGGGGGAGCGGCCGGGCCCGAAGTGGCGGGCGACGAGGGCGCCGAGCGCGCGGTCGAGGCGCTGGGTGTCGATGTCGCCGGTGCGGTCGACGATCTCCAGCAGCCCGTCGCGCAGGGCCGCCGGGTCGCCGCGGTCGAGGGCCAGCACCAGGTTCTGCAGGCCGCCGCGCAGCCCGGCGTCGAGGCGGCCGACCGAGCCGAAGTCGAGCAGGCCCAGACGTCCGTCGGAGAGCAGCATGAGGTTGCCCGGGTGTGGGTCGGCGTGGAAGACACCGCCGATCATCACCTGGTCGAGCAGGCACCGCAGCAGCGACCGTGCGAGCCGTTTGCGGTCGGCTTCCGGTGCCTTATCCAGCGGCTGTCCGTCCAAACGGGACATCACGAGGACGCGCTCGGTGGACAGTGCTTTGTGGACGGACGGCAGTGCGACGTCCGGGCACGAAGTGGCGGCCACGGCGGCGATGTTGCGGGCCTCGATGGTGAAGTCGAGCTCTTCGGTGAGCGCCTCGGCGAACCCGTCGGCGAGTTCGGCGACGCCGAGCGACCGTGCCCAATCCGCGCGTTCCTCGAGGGCCGCGGCGACACGGCGGAGGATGTCGATGTCGCGTTCGGCCTGCTCCCGCGCCCCCGGGCGCTGCACCTTGACCACGACGTCCTCGCCACCGCGCAGCCGGGCCCGGTAGACCTGCGCGACCGACGCGGCGGCCAGCGGTTCCGGGTCGAACTCGGCGAAGACGTCGTCGGGCGAGCCGCCGAGCTCTTCGGTGAGCACGGCCCAGACGGCGTCGGCCTTCGCGGGCGCGACCCGGTCCTGCAGCTTCGCGAGCTCGTCGACGAACACGGGCGGCAGCAGGTCCGCGCGCGTCGACAGCAGCTGGCCGAGCTTCACGAACGTCACGCCGCCTTCCTCCAGCGTGAGGCGCAGGGACCGGGCGAGCTTGGCGTGCCGGACCCCGGGTTCGCGGCGGCCGGCGAGGGAGCGGCCGAGGCCGTGCTTGAGCGCGATCCGGCTGATCCGCGAGTACCGGCGGGCGCGCCGGACCTTGGCGCGCAGCGACCGCGGCCGGAACCCGCCCGGCAGGGCCAGCTCGGCGACGAAGAGGAAGATCAGCGTCGCCAGGAAAGCACTGCCCGCCAACGGGATCAGCAGGCCGATGGCCGCGCCGCCGTTGTGCAGCAGGGAAACCGGGAAGGTCTGCCCGATGCCGCCCGCGACGAGCCAGCCGAACGCGGCGCCGCACAACGCGCGGACGGCGCCGATCCGCACCCCGAGCACGCGCCGGGAGGCGACCACCAGCGGCCACAGCACCAGCGCGTAGAGGGGGAGGGTCAGCAGGCCCAGCAGGATGTCCATGGGGCGAGCAGACCACGGCGGCCCGGCCGCGCGGCTCACGCGGCGGCGGGAGCGGGCTCCCTCCGGCGAGGGAGCTACTTTCGGCCGTGGCCGCGAAGTCCGTGGACTTCTAACCTGATCGCGCGAACCACGGTTGGGTGTTCTCTAAACGGACATAAGGAGACACGATGAACGGACGCGTGATCGGCCGGATCGCGGCCTTGGCCCTGGTGGCCCCGCTGGGTTTCGGCTTCGCGCCGACCGCTTCGGCGGCCGCCGTCACGACGCTCTACTACAGCTCATCGGGCGCACCGGACTACCTCGCCCAGATCGACCAGGGCGCGGCCAACTGGAACGCCGCGGTCACCGACGTGAAGCTGGTGAAGCGCACCACGGGCGCGACGATCAAGTTCCACGAGATCCACAGCGGCGGTTCGTACACGAACACCAACGGCCACGGCCGAGGTGACATCTACCTGGACACGAGCCAGGTGGCGGAGGGCTTCGACCCGACCCGCATCGCGGCGCACGAGCTGGGCCACAACTTGGGCTTGCCGGACCACTACACGGGGCCGTGCACGGAGCTGATGTCCGGGCACGGTCCGGGGACGGCGTGCAAGAACGCGAAGCCGTCGGCCGCGGAGGCGGCGAAGGTGCAGTCCTTGTGGGTGAACGGGTTGGTGGGGGCTGAGACTGCTCCGCTCAAGGTCGCTCACTAGGTCCGGTCCCGAGCGCCCCAATGTGGCCTTCGGTGCGTCAGACGCAACCAAGGCCACATTGGGGCGCTTGCCCTCCACCGCGAGAGGGAGGCGCGCACCACCGCCACCTGCGAAGATCGGCTCGTGCGCATTCTCCGCCCCCTGACGAGCAAAGCGACCTACCGCCGCTGGGTCTACCTCGTCCTCGGCGGGGCCATCAGCGTCCCCTACCTCCTCTTCTCCGCCGTCGCCGTGCCGTCCGTCCTGCCGTTCGTCACCACCGCCGACCAGGCCGTCGTCGTCGGGGGCGTCATCACCCTGCTCGTCCTCGGCGGGACCGCCTTCCTGCCCGCCGTGCACGTCCTGGAATCCACCGCCGTCCGGGAGCTGCTCGACGACCCCGTCCCCGACGCGCCCGCGAAACCCCGTAGCCGGTCCGGTCGGCGGCGCGCCGCCGCCATGTTCGTGCTGCACGTCGTCGCCGGGTTCGTCGTCAGCTTCTTCAGCCTGGCCGCGCCCGTGGCCATCGGGGTCTCCGTCAGCGCCGTCTTCACCGGGCACCTCTTCCAGACCGACGGCGGTGGCGAGGTCACCGTGCCGCCCGGCTGGGCGTCGGTGTGGCTGCCCGTCGCCTTCACCCTCGCCGCGGTGCTGCTCGTCTACGCCGTCTGGCTGGTCGGTGGCGTGCTGCGCCGGGTCGCGGCGCGGCTGCTCGGGATGACCGCCGCCGACCGGATCGCGCAGCTGGAACGGTGGACCGGCCAGCTCGCCGAACGCAACCGCCTGGCCCGCGAACTGCACGACTCGGTCGGACACGCGCTGAGCGTCGTCACCGTCCAGGCGGGCGCGGCCCGGCGGACGCTGCGCACCGACCCGGACTTCACCGAGCGCGCGCTCGGCGCCATCGAGGAGTCCGCCCGCACCGCCCTCGACGACCTCGACCACGTCCTCGGGCTGCTGCGCGACGAGGCTTCGGCCCGGACGCCGCAGCCGGCGCTGACCGAGCTGCCGGCCCTCCTGGACACGACCCGGCTCGCCGGCACCGACGTCACCGCGTCGATCGACGGCGACCTGGCCGCCGTGCCCGCGGTGGTGTCCCGCGAGGTGTACCGGATCCTGCAGGAATGCCTGACCAACGCCGTCCGGCACGCCGGTAGGGTCCCGGTGGCGGTGGTGCTCGCGGTGACCGCGCACGGCTTGGTCGCCCGGGTCGCCAACCCGCTGGGGAGTGGCACCGGGAGATCGAGCGGCGGCCGCGGGGTGCGCGGGATGGCCGAGCGGGTCGCGGTGCTCGGCGGCGAGCTGTCGGCCGGACGGGTGAACGAGCGGTGGGAGGTCGAGGTGCGGGTGCCGTGGGGGAGCTGAGCGTGCGCGTGCTGCTGGTGGACGACGAGCCGCTGATCCGCGCCGGGCTGAAGGCGATCGTCGACAGCGAAGCGGGCCTGTCCGTGGTCGGCGAAGCGGCCGACGGCGCCGAGGTGCCCGGCCTGGTGGCGCGGCTGCGTCCGGACGTCGTGCTGATGGACGTGCGGATGCCCGCGGTGGACGGGATCCGGGCCACCACGCACCTGATGTCCACTGTGGACAACCCGCCGAAGGTGATCGTGGTGACGACGTTCGAGAACGACGACTACGTGTACGACGCACTCCTCGCGGGCGCGAGCGGGTTCCTGCTCAAGCGGGCGCGGCCGGAGGAGATCGTCGCGGCGATCCGCACGGTGGTGACGGGCGAGTCGCTGCTGTTCCCGGCGGCGATCCGCCGGCTGGCCGCGCACCACGGCCCGACCGGCGACGGCTTGGCGGGCGCGGGCCTGACCGAGCGCGAGCGCGAAGTGCTGCGGTTGATGGCAGGTGGACTGTCCAATGTGGAGATAGCGGGAGAGTTGTACCTGGGGATCCAGACGGTCAAGACCCACGTGGGCAACGTGCTGGCCAAACTGGGGGCGCGCGACCGGACCCAGGCGGTGATCCGGGCGTACGACTCGGGCTTCGTGACGCCTGGCGGCTGACGAAGGGCCGCCGACAGCGTAACGAACGCGCCGAAGAAACAGACTTGATCGAAGAGGCGAACGAACCTGGCGGGAGCGAGATGACGACATCCGATGGAGAGCCCGACTGCGATCTGCCTGAAGTGGCCGGCATCATCACCGGTGCCGAGTTCGCAGGCGATCTCCTGCTGGCCGAGTATCGGACGCTTCGTGACGAAATCCTCAAGAAGATGGACCACAGGACAAGCTTGGTCGTTTGCTCGGTTACGGTGAGCTCGGCTGTACTGGGCTTCGGGATCGAGCGCAGAAGTGCCTCGCTGCTTCTGGTGTCCCCGTTGGTGTCGCTCCTGCTTGGCATCCTGATTGTCTTCTACAACATGCAGATCGGCGTCGCCTCGGAGTACCTGCGCAAGCGGTACGAGCAACCGTTGTCCCGTCGATTCAAGGGGTTCATTGGGTGGCACGAGGGTATGGGTGACCCGAACATCAGGTTGTTTCAGAGACTCGTTCCCTATCACCTGCCGTTGATCTTGATAGCGATCGCCCCGGTCATCGTCGCAGTCCCGCTGGCTGCGGCTCTGGGAAGCGCCTTCGTCGCCGGACTCCCGGTCCTCGTAGTCGTTGTCTGCCTCTTCGCCGTCTACCTGTTCGAGCTGGTGAAGAATCGAAAACTGCTCTGAGGGGACCGAGACCGGCGCGACGCCCGGTGGTGGGGGCACTATGGGCCGCATGACTCCGGTTGCCGCGTACGACGAGTTCGCCGATGCCTACACGGCCGAAAATGAAACCAGCCTGATGAACGCCTACTACGAACGGCCCGCGACCCTGGCCCTCGCCGGGGACGTCGCCGGGCGGCGGATCCTCGACGCCGGCTGCGGCTCGGGCCCGCTGTTCGCCGCGCTGCGCGAGCGGGGTGCCGTCGTGACCGGCTTCGACCAGAGCGCCGCGATGGTCGAGCACGCCCGGCGGCGGCTCGGCGCCGACGCGGACCTGCGGGTCGCCGACCTGGCCGACCCGCTGCCCTTCGCCGATGACGCGTTCGACGACGTCGTCGCGTCCCTGGTGCTGCACTACCTGCGGGATTGGGAGCCGACGCTCGCCGAGTTCCGGCGGGTGCTCAAGACCGGCGGCCGGCTCATCGCGTCGGTCAACCACCCCTTCATGAACAACCTGATCCACCGCCGGACCGGGCCCCGCCCCGACTACTTCGAGTCCTACACCTGGACCGACGAGTTCGAGCTGCACGGCCAAACCGCGCGGATGACGTTCTGGCACAAGCCGCTGCACGCGATGACCGACGCCTTCACCGCGGCCGGGTTCAGGATCTCCGTGATCAGCGAACCGCACCCGATGCCGGAAGCGCGCGAGCTGTTCCCGGACGACTTCCACCTGCTCGACACCTTCCCGAGCTTCCTGTTCTTCGCCCTCGAGGCCGGCTAGCGGTTCACTGCTGGTGCGGCCCGCGCGGCGGCTGGTAGCCCGGCGGCAGTTGCTGCGGAAATCCCTGCTGCGGCGGAAACCCCTGCTGCGGCTGGGGGAATCCCAGCTGTCGGAAGTCCTGCCGCGCGGGAAAACCCTGCGGCGCGTAACCCGGCGGCGGAGCGAAGCCGGGCACGGCCTGGGCGACCGGGCCGGAACCCTGGCCGGCCCGGCGCCGGACGGCGACGACCAGCCGCCAGCCGCACGCGGCCGCGATCGCCGTGCCGATACCGAAGGTGACCCACCGGCCGCCGCCCTTGAACGTCGCCGCGTCGTCGATCGCTTCCTGGCGCTTCTCTTCGTAGGTCTCGCTGGTCGTCAAGCCGTACTGCGTCCGGTCGCAGGTCTGCCCCGGCCGCATCTCCTCACTGCCGCACAGCACCTTGCCGCTCGGCTCCCCGGAACCGAACAGGCCGAGCGCCGTCAACCCCAGGCCGAACAACAGCCCGACCGACCACCAAACCACGCTTTTCACCGCGTTTCCCCTCTGTGCCACCGGCAGTGCACAGGCAAAGTAACCCGTGCTCGGGGAGAGGGTGCCGAATCCGCCGGATTGGCCGCTTCAGGACACGTTCCGGTCGAGGTCGTCGAGGACGGCCTGGATCGCCGCCGCCATCGTGGCCGGGTCGCCGTCGCCCGGGCGCAGCACCAAATCCGGCGACGAAGGGCGCTCGTAAGGCGCGTCGATCCCCGTGAAGCCCTTGATCTCTCCCGCCCGCGCCTTCGCGTACATCCCCTTCGGGTCGCGGGCCTCGCACACCTCCAACGGCGTGTCCACGAACACCTCCACGAACGGCAGCTCCCCCGAAACCTCCCGCGCGCGGGCCCGGTCCGACGCGTACGGGCTGATCAGCGACGCGATCGCCACCACTCCCGCGTCCGCGAACAGCCGGGCCACCTCCGCCACCCGCCGCACGTTCTCCGCGCGGTCCGCCGGGCTGAACCCCAACCCGGCATTCAGCCCGTGGCGCAGGTTGTCGCCGTCCAGGAGGTACGCCGGGCGGCCCGCCGCCACCAGCCGGCGCTCCAGTTCCACCGCCACCGACGACTTGCCCGACGCCGACAACCCCGTCAGCCACACCGTCGCGCCGCGGGTCGGGCGGTCCTCGCGGCGGACCGCCGCCGTGTGCCAGACGACCGGGGACGCGACCGCGCCCGTGATCATGCCCGCCGCGACCGTGTCGCCCGTGTGCTCGTCGACCAGCAGGAACCCGCCCGTCGCGCGGTTGCGGCGGTACGGGTCGAACAGCAACGGCGCCCGCGTGCGCAGGCGGATCCGGCCGATGTCGTTCAACGACAACGAATCCGCCTCGGAACGGTGCAGCGTCGTCACGTCGAGGCGGTACTCCAGCCGCTCCACCGAACCGCGCGTCTCGGTCGTCGTGTGCCGGACCGCGTAAGAAGCTCCGGGAGTCAGTGAGGAACGAGACGAGAACCAGCACACCATCGCGTCGACTTCGCGGGCGGACTCCGCGCGGTTGCCCGGGCGGCACAGCATCGCGCCGCGGCCCAGGTCGAGGTCGTCGGCCAGCTCGACCGCGACCGTCTGCCCGGTGAAGGCCTCGGAAAGCGGTTTCCCGCCCGGGCCCCACACCGCGCGCACCCGGGAGGTGAACCCCGACGGCAGCGCCACGACCTCGTCGCCCGGCTTGAACACCCCGCCGGCGATGGTGCCCGCGTAGCCGCGGAAGTCGGACCGGCGGATCACGTACTGCACCGGGAACCGCGCGTCGATCAGGTTGCGGTCGGACGCGACGTGCACCTCCTCCAGCTGGTGCAGCAGCGAAGTTCCTTCGTACCAAGGCATACTGGCGCTGCGGTGGACGACGTTGTCGCCGTGCAGCGCCGAAACGGGCACGAACGTCAGGTCGGCGACGTCCAGTTTCATCGCGAACCGCCGGAACTCCTCGCGGATCTCCTCGAACCGATCGCGCGACCAGCCGACCAGGTCCATCTTGTTCACGCACACCACGAGGTGCCCGATGCCCAGCAGCGACGCCAGGAACGCGTGCCGCCGCGACTGCTCCAGCACGCCCTTGCGCGCGTCCACCAGGACCAGCGCCAGGTCGGCCGTCGACGCGCCGGTCACCATGTTCCGCGTGTACTGCAGGTGCCCCGGCGTATCCGCGATGATGAACTTGCGCTTGGGCGTCGCGAAGTAACGGTGGGCGACGTCGATGGTGATGCCCTGCTCGCGTTCGGCGCGCAGGCCGTCGGTGAGCAGCGCCAGGTCCGGGTAGTCCTCGCCGCGGTCGCGGCTGGCGCGTTCGACGGCGGCGAGCTGGTCGGTGAAGATCGCCTTCGAGTCGAACAGCAGCCGGCCGATCAAAGTGGACTTGCCGTCGTCCACGCTGCCCGCCGTGGCGATCCGCAGCAGCTGCATCAGAAGTAGCCCTCCCGCTTGCGGTCTTCCATGCCTGCCTCGGAAATCCGGTCGTCCGCGCGCGTCGCGCCGCGTTCGGTGACCCGGGTGGCGGCCACCTCGGCGACCACTTCGGACGGTGTCGCCGCCGACGACTCGACGCAGCCGGTGCAGGTCGCGTCGCCGACGGTCCGGAAACGCACGGTCGCCTCGTACGGCGTCTCACCGTCCACAAGGGACAAGAAACGCGTGGCCGCCAGCAGCATGCCGTCGCGCTGGATCACGGGACGGCGGTGCGCGTAGTACAACGGCGGCAGCGCGATCCGCTCGTCGCGGACGTACTGCCAGATGTCCAGCTCGGTCCAGTTCGACAGCGGGAAGACGCGGATGTGCTCACCACGCCGGTGCCGTCCGTTGTAGAGGTTCCACAGCTCCGGGCGCTGGCCGCGCGGGTCCCACTGGCCGTGCTCGTCGCGGAAGCTGAACACGCGCTCCTTGGCACGTGCCTTCTCCTCGTCGCGGCGGGCGCCGCCGAACACGGCGTCGAACCCGCCCTCGCGGATCGCGCGCAGCAGCGTGACCGTCTGCAGCCGGTTGCGGCTGGCCCCCGGCCCGGTCTCCTCGACGACGCGGCCGGCGTCGATGTCGTCCTGCACGCTTGCGACCTCGAGCCGCAGGTTCAAGGAGGCGACGGTCTCGTCGCGGAACCGGATGACCTCGTCGAAGTTGTGGCCGGTGTCGACGTGCAGCACCGGGAACGGCAGTGGCGCCGGCCAGAACGCCTTCGCGGCGGCGTGCAGCATCACCACCGAGTCCTTGCCGCCGGAGAAGAGCAGCACCGGACGTTCGAAGGTCGCCGCGACTTCGCGGAAGACGTGCACGGCCTCCGCTTCGAGCGCGGCCAGGTGGGACAGCTCATAGGCCACGGACACCGGAAAAAAGTAGAACATGTTCTTGTCATCGGTCAAGCGGTGCGCGATCCTGGGACGATGGACCTGGTCGTACTCGAAGAGATCCGCCGGCTGAAGTACCGCTACCTCCGCGCGGTCGACCTGAAGCAGTGGGACGAGGTGGCCGACACGTTCACCGTCGACGCCACGGCCGACTACGGGACCCGCGCCACCGGCGAGGACGGGAAGCACTTCGAGGGGCGCGACGCCATCGTCGAGTTCCTCACCAAGAGCCTCGGCAACGGCATCATCACCGTGCACCACGCAGGTCAGCCCGAGATCGAGGTCGACGGCGACACCGCGACCGGGCGGTGGTCGTTCACCGACAAGGTCATCGTCCCCGACCACAAGGTGATCATCGAGGGTGCCGCCTTCTACGAGGACACCTACCGCCGGGAGGCCGACGGCGCCTGGCGGATGACGCACATCGGGTACGTCCGGACCTACGAGTCGATGCAGTCCTGGGCGAACGACCCCGGCTTCCGGCTGCTGGCCAACCGCTGGGCCGTGCCGGCATGATCGAGAACGAGTTCTCGTTGACCCGGCCGTTCGCCGACGCGATCGCCGAGGCCGAAAAGCTGATCGCCGAAGCCCCGCCGGCGCAGACCGAGCAGGGCCTGCTGGAGGGGTACGACTACCTCGCCGGGAGCATCCGCGCGTCGTTGCAGATGGCTTGGGCCTACCAGCGCGACTTCCCGTACTTCACCGCGTCCACCGGGCCGTACACGAAGATGGGGCTGGACAACCCGGACACGTTGTACTTCAACGCGAACATCCGCGCCGACCGCGAGTACCTCGTCACCGGCGTCCGCGGGACCACCGCCGACCTGAGCTTCCAGATCCTCAACGGCGACTACTCGCCGGTCGTGGTGCCCGACAGCCTCGCCGCGTTCGACGACCGGGCCATCGAAATCGGCGACGACGGCCGGTTCGAGTTGCGCTTCGGCCCCGCCCGCGAGAACCCGGGTCCGAACTACTTCGTTCTCGGCGAGGGCTCGTCGATGCTCGTCGTCCGCGAGGTCCACAGCGACTGGGCGACCGAGAAGCGCGGGGAGATCCGCATCCAGTGCGTCGACACCGCCGGCCAGGCGCCGCCGGTGCCGGACCGCTCGGCGCTGGCGAAGCGCTACGGCGTCACCGGCAAGATCCTGCTGAGCCGGCTCAGGACGTTCCTGGCGTTCCCGAAGTGGTTCTACGACAACCTACCGGTGAACACGATGACCGAGCCGCGGTCGACGCCGGGCGGGCTGACCACGCAGTTCTCCTCCGCCGGGCACTACGAGCTGGACGACGAAGAGGCGATGATCGTCACCGTGCCGCGGTGCGCGGACGCGCCGTACCAGGGCATCCAGCTCGGCAGCCTCTGGTACGTCTCGCTCGACTACATCAACCACCAGACGAGCCTCACCGCCGACCAGGCCCGCGTCGACCCGGACGGCAGGATCCGGTTCGTGATCAGCGAGCGCGATCCCGGCCTGGCCAACTGGCTGGAGCGCACGGGTCATGAGCGCGGGTACGTGCAGATCCGCTGGCAGCGGCTCGCCCGGGACCTCGGTCCGGACGACGGCCCGGTCGTCGAGGTCGTCAAGGTGGACGAGCTGCCGGACCGGCTGCCCTACCACGAGGAAGCACGCGTGACGCCGGCCGAGTGGTCGGCGCGGATCGCGGCCCGGCAGGACGCCGTCGCCGCCCGGATGCTGGGGTGAGCGTGGCGGATCTGTTGCAGGGCAAGGTGGTCGTCGTCTCCGGGATCGGCCCGGGGCTCGGCCGGTCGATCGCCGTGCGGAGCGCCGAGGCGGGCGCGGACGTCGTGCTCGCGGCGCGCACCGAGTCGCGGCTGACCGAGGTCGCCAAGGAGGTGACCGACCTCGGCCGCCGCGCCGTCGCGGTCCGGACCGACATCGACGACGCGGACTCGGCGCAGAACCTGGTGAACGAGGCGCTCGAAGCGTTCGGCCGGGTGGACGCGGTGGTGCACAACGCCTTCGCCGTCCCGCCGTTGACCGATCTGGCCACTGTGGACCTCGACGCCGTCCGCGCCGGGTTCGAGACGGCCGGGATTTCGGTGCTGCGGCTGACCCGGCTGTTCCTGCCCGCGCTCAAGGAGAGCAAGGGCTCGCTGGTGATGATCAATTCCGCGGTGCTGCGGCATTCCCGGCGCACGTTCGGCGCGTACAAGATGGCGAAGTCGGCGCTGCTGTCGCTGTCGCAGAGCCTGGCGAGTGAACTCGGGCCGGACGGCGTGCGCGTCAACACCGTCGCACCCGGCTACATCTGGGCGCCGAACCTCAAGTGGTACTTCAACTACCTGGCCAAGGAACGCGGCATCACGCCCGAAGAGGTGTACGCCGAAACCGCGTCCACAATAGACCTGCGCAAGCTGCCGGAGCCGGACGAAATCGCCGACGCGGTGGTGTTCCTCGCCTCGCCGATGGCGCGCGCGATCACCGGGCAGTGCCTCGACGTCAACGGCGGCGAGTACCACCACTAGGAGGGTTCATGCGTCCCGGCCGGGAAGACGTCGGCACCGTCGAGGACCTGCACGCGTCGGCCACCAAGCTCACCGGGCTCGACGACTTCGGGGGCGACGAGTACGTCGAGGGCCTGCGTGTGCTGCTGGAGTCGTACGAGGCGGACGAGGACCTCACGCCGTACGGCAACAAGGTGCACCGCGCGATGCTGCGCGGCGCGCTGGTGGCGCGGCTGCTCAGCGAAGCGGGCTGGAGGCAGCATCCGGCTTCGGCGGAAGTGGCGATCGAACGGCCGATCTTCGTGACCGGCCTGCCACGCACGGGCACGACCGCGCTGCACCGGCTGCTCGCCGAGGATCCCGGCCACCAGGGCCTCGAGGTGTGGCTCGCGGAGGTCCCGCAGCCGCGGCCGCCGCGGGCGACGTGGCCGGACAACCCGGTGTACCAAGGGATTCAGGCCGGCTACGAGCGCCACCACGTCGAGCACCCGGAGTTCATGGGCGTGCACCACATGTCCGCGGACCAGGTGGAGGAGTGCTGGCAGCTGCTGCGCCAGTCGATGCGGTCGATCTCCTTCGAGTGCCTGGCGAACGTGCCGCGGTACTCGCGCTGGCTCGCGAAGCAGGACTGGACGGACGCCTACGCCCGGCACCGGCGGAACCTGCAGCTCATCGGCCTGCCGGACGCCGGCCAGCGGTGGGTGCTCAAGAACCCGAGCCACCTGTTCGCCCTGGACGCGCTGATGGCGGCGTACCCGGACGCGCTGGTGATCCAGACCCACCGCGCGCCGCGCACGATCATGGGCTCGATGTGCAGCCTGGCCGAGAAAGCGGCCGACGGCTGGTCCACGAAGTTCCGGGGCGAGATCATCGGCCGCTCCCAGCTGGAGCTTTGGGCCCGCGGCGCGGAGGACTTCCGCGCGGCGCGGGCGAAGTACGACGCGGCCCAGTTCTGCGACGTGGCGTACGAGGACTTCGTCGCCGACCCGATCGGCACGGTGTCCACTGTGTACGACCACTTCGGACTGCCGCTCACCGACGACGCGCGGTCGGCGATGACCGCGCTACACGAGGAAAGCCGTTCGGGAGACCGGAAACCGGTGCACCGCTACAGCCTGGCGGACTTCGGGTTGACGGCGGAGGAGGTCGACGAGCGGTTCGCGGGTCACTGACCGTCAGGGATCGGCTCGGCCAGCGCCGCTCGCGAGGGTGCGGCCGGGAACGGGTCGGCGAAGTACTGCGTTTCGTGCGTGACGAGCCCGTCGGCGAACTCCATGATGCTCACCGTGCGGGTCGGCGTGCCGTCGTAGGTGATCACGCACTCGCTGACCCAGAGGTCGCCGCGGCCCTGGATGCGGCGGATCGTGAAGTGCCGCTCGGCCGGGTGGCCGCCGCGCTGCGCCTGGATGGTCTCGCGGCCGCGGAAGCGCTCTCCGGACTGAGGGTAGTCCAGGATCGCGTCGGCGGCGTAGATCGCGTGCTCCCGCTCGACGTCTCCGTCTTCCGAAGCCGTCCAGTGCGCTTCGATGGCGGCGTGGATCTCGGCGTCCATGCCCGGGACCTTACGCCGTGATCAGCTCGACCACCTCGGCCATCGACGGCCCGGCCGCCATCTCGGCGGCCAGTTCCTTCGCCCGGTCGCGGTAGCGCGGCTCGTCGAGGACGGCGCGGACGTCCCGTCGCAGTGTCCTGGGCGAGGCCGACGCGCGGGCGCGGCCGATCCCGGCACCCGACCAGGTGACGCGGGCGGCGACCTCGCGCTTGTCCTCGCTGGCGCCGACCACGACCAGCGGCACGCCGTACCGGAGGGCGTGGTTGACGCCGCCGTACCCGCCGTTGGTGACCACGGCGGCGCAGCGGGGGAGCAGGTCGTCGTAGGGCAGGAACCCGGCGACGCGCACGTTGTCCGGCAGCGGGCCGGGCCGCAGCGTCCCACCGCACGTCGTCACGACGACCAGCACGTTTTCGCCGGCGAGGGCGTCGATCGCGGGTTCGACGAGCCGGCTCAGGTCGTCGTTGGCCACCGTCCCCTGGGTCACGTGCACGATCGGCCGCGAGCCGTTGAGGTCGGCCCACCACGGGGGCAGTGGGTGCTCGTTCGCCGCGCTGACCGTCGTCGGGCCGATGAAGTGCAGGGGCGCGTTCGGGCGCGGGTATTCGAAGCCCGGGCAGGTCATCTGCAGGACGCCGTCGCTGCGCAGGGGCCAGTCCGCGAACAGCAGGCCGGGGTCTTCGCCCAGCACTTCGCGGGCTCGTCGCTGCGCCGGGCCGAGCACCCAGGGCGCGAGCACCTTCAGGAACGCGCTGTTCGGGCCGCTCGGGACCGGCGGCATGAACGGCAGGAACCCGAGCACCAGCACGCGTGGCCGGTGCTCGCGGCGCACGAGCGCGAGGCCGGCCATGAAGAGCGGGTCGCAGAGGACGACGTCGACGTCGAGGTCCAGGACGCTCAGCTGGGCGGGCAGCGCGCCCACGAAGTTCGCGAGTTCGAACCGGGCGAGCTTCAGCCCGCGTTTCCCGGCGCGGCCGGGGATGGAGCCGTCGAGGTCGGTTTCGTCGAAGTCGGCTTCCGGCGGCAGGAGTTTCACGGTGGCTTCGCCGAAGGCGTCCCGGTAGCGCGCGCCGGTGACGACGGTGACGTCGTGCCCGGCGACCAGCAGGGCCTCGACGATCGGCTTGGTCGGGCCGACGTGACCGCGGGCGGGCTGGACGCAGACGAGTACGCGGGCCATGGTTCCCCCTCGATTGACCGATACGCTGTACTATCCAATTGATGATGGTACGCCGTTACGAGTCCCCGGTGCGCGCGGAACGAGCCCGGCGGACCCGCGCGCACGTGGTGGCGACGGCCGGGCGCCTGTTCGCCGAGCGCGGCTACGCGGGCACGAGCGTGCGGCAGATCGCGGCCGCCGCGGAGGTGAGCCTGGAGACGGTCACCCAGACCGGGCGCAAGGCGGACCTGCTGCTGGCCGCGTTCCGCGACGGCTTCGCGGGCAATCCGGACGCGGTGAACCTGGACGCGCTGGTGGGGCGCGGTCAGCTGGCGGACCTGCCGGAGATGGTCGCGCGGCTGGCGTCGGGCGTGCGCCGGTCGCTGCCGATCTGGCGCGCGTTCACGACGGCTGCGATGGCCGACCCGGCGGTGGCGGCGGTCCGCGCGGAGCTGGCGGTGGCCCGCCGCGCGGAGATCAAGGAGCGGTTGACGGAGGCGGGGGTGCCGGCTTCGGACCGGCTGGCCGACGCGATCGGGTTGCTGACCTCGCACGAGGCTTACGACCACTTGACCGGCGTGTGCGGCTGGCCGCACGAGGACTACGTGGCGTGGACTGTGGAGGCGATCCGAGCTCAACTGGCTGGCTCGGGACCGTCCTAACCCGCCGCTGCCTGCAGACCGCGGGTTCCTATTCCCCGCAGCACTTCCACGCGGTCCGAGCCCGGCCGGCTCAGCACCCAGCTCGACCCCGGCACCGTCTTCGCGCGCTTCTTCAACGGCGCCAGCAGCCGCGAAACCTCCTGGTACGACCGGATCGACCCGCTCGCGCACACCAGCGTCGCCAGGGACACCGTCACCGGCAGCCCGTCCGCCGTCCAGTGGCGGTCCAGCAGGGCTCCCGCCACCGTCGCGATCTCGTCGACGTCGCAGACCACCAGGAAGTCGTCGCCGCCCACGTGGCTCACCCGCATCCGCCGCAGCTGCCCGCCCAGCGACGTCAGCGCGCCGCCCAGTTCGCGGATCAGGTCGTCGCCCGCCGCGAAGCCCGCCGTGTCGTTGACCGCCTTGAACGCGTCGATGTCCAGCCACGCCGCCACGAACGGCTCGCCGATGGTGATGCGGCGGGCGACGTCGCGGGCCACCGTGTCGCTGCCCGGCAGCCGGGTCAGCGGGTTCAGCGCCGCCGCGGCCTCGACCTTCGCCTCGGCCACCCCGCGCACCACCTCGGTCACCAGCACGACGCCGAGGCAGCGGCCGACCTCGTCGACCACCACGACGTCGTCTCCGGTGCGGCCCCAGTCGGCGTCGGTGACCAGTTCGAGGAACTCCATCGCGCCGGCGCGGGCCTCGATCGTGTGCGGGGTGTCCGCGAGCCGCGCCGCCGGGCGCTTCGCGTGCAGCGCGTGCCCGTACGGGCCGGTGACCGCGACCAGGAACCGCGTCCGGTCGACCGACCAGCGCGGCCGGTTCAGTTCGTCGACCCCGACGACGCCCGAGGGCGCGTCGGCCGCCGCGAGCACCTCGCGGACCTCGTCGCACGTCGCGGATTCCGGCAGCGTCGTGGCCGGCCGGAGGAAGTCGCCGACGCACTGCGCCGGACCCGGTGCGCGCGTGGTCTGCTGGGGCCGCGTGAGCAGCGCCGGGGCGGGCCCGGCGGCGGTCGGCGGGGCCAGCAGGTTCCCCTGCGCGATCCGGACGCCGAGGCCGCGGACGGCGTCGAGCTGCGCGTCGGTCTCCACGCCGGTCGCGACCAGCCGCGTGCCGGTGCGGTTGGTGTAGTGCAGCAGCGCCTCGACGACGGCGACCGACGCCTGGTCGTCCGGCAGCCCGCGCAGCACCGTGCGGTCGAGCTTCACCAGGTCGACGGGCGCGTCGACGAGCAGGCCGAGCGGCAGGTCGCCGCGGCCGAGGCCGTCGAGCGCGAGCCGGAAGCCGAGCTCGGTGAGCGTCCGCATCCCGGCCAGCGCGCGGTCGGCGGGCAGCGGCGCGAACGGCGGCCCGATCTCGAGGACGACGTCGCGGGTGCGGCGCCCGGCGTCGCCGAGCTCGGCTAGGAGGTCGTCGTACATCGCCGCGGGCGCCGCGAGGGTGCGCGCGGAGAGGTTGAGGTGCAGGGGGAGCGCCGTCTCGTCCTGCCGGACGGCGGCGATCGCGAGGCCGAGGTCGACCTCGGCGAGGCGGCCTTCGCGGCGCGCCTCGGTGAGCAGCTCGGGGACGGTGCCCTGGCCCGGCCTGGCCAGCGCTTCGTGAGCCACGACGCCCCCGGTGTGGAGGCTGTACAGCGGCTGGAAGGCGAAGCGGACCGCGCGTGGCGACTTCACGCCCCGATCGTCGCGGGTCCGGCGGCGAAACGAAACGGATGTCGACTGATGTTCATCCCCGTTACCCACATCGGAGTAACGCAGAGTGACGTCGGCCACTCTTTCAACCTTGACTTATATAAGCCGCTGCTTGTAACTTGACGTCGTGCACGCGTTCGACGTCCTCGGCGACCCGGTCCGCCGCCGGATCCTCGAGCTGCTGGCCGACGGCGAACGGGCCGCCGGCGCGGTGACCGAGGTGATCCGGGCCGAGTTCGGCATCTCGCAGCCGGCGGTGTCGCAGCACCTGAAGGTGTTGCGGGACAACGGCTTCGCGATCGTCCGCCAGGACGGCACGCGGCGGCTCTACGCGGTCGGGCACGACCCGCTGCGTGACGTCGACGCCTGGTTGGACCGGTTTCGCCGGTTCTGGACGCCGCCGCTCGACGCACTGGCCACCGAAATCGCCCGCGGCAAGCGCGCGCGGCGGAACACCGAAGAAGGAGAAGGTTCGTGATCGAGGTCAGCCACCAGATCAGCGCCGTCCGCCGGACGGTCGGCCGCCGCGCGCTCGAAGCGGGGGAGGCGCGCGTGATGACCATCAGCCAGGTCTACGACACCGACGTCGACGACATGTGGGACGCCTGCACGAACGCCGAGCGCATCCCGCGTTGGTTCCTGCCGGTCAGCGGCGAGCTGAAGGTCGGCGGGAAGTACCAGCTGGAGGGCAACGCGGGCGGCACGGTCGAGCGCTGCGACCCACCGAAGAGCTTCACCGCGACCTGGGAGATGAACGGCGGGGTCAGCTGGATCGAGGTCCGGCTCACCCCCGAAGGCCCGGGCACGCGCTTCGAACTGGAGCACACGGCGCACGTCGACGACCACTGGGACCAGTTCGGCCCGGGCGCGGTCGGCGTCGGCTGGGACATGGCGCTGACGGCGCTGGTCCGGCACCTGGCCGCCGACCCGGGGTACGTGGTCGACCCGGCCGAGGCGATGGCGTGGATGGCGTCGCCCGAGGGGATCGGGTTCGTGATGGCGGCGAACGAAGCCTGGTACGAGGCCCACGTCGCGGGCGGCGAGGACCAGGCGACCGCCCGCGCCCAGGCGGACCGCTGCCTGGCCGCCTACACGACCCCGCCGGAGGCCTAGCGTTCGCCGGCCTTGACCGCGGTCAGGGTGATCACCGCGTCGGCCGGCACTTCGGTGCCCGCCGCCGGGTCCTGGCCCGTCTGGACCCAGTTGCGGTCGATCACCAGCGCGCGGCCCTGGCCGGTGCCGTCGACCTCGCGCAGGTTGTAGAGCCCTGCCTTCTGCATCGCGTCCTGGGCGTCCTGGTGGTTCATGCCGGAGACGTCCGGGACCTTGATCAGCGCCGCCGAGGTCGACGACGGCGCCGGCTCCGAAGTCGCGCCGGGCGCCACCGGTGAGCCGCCGCAGGCGACCAGGGCGAACGAAACAACTGCCAGGGTGGTGACGATCGCTCGGGACATGCCGGTGGGGTACCCACGCGCCTGCCCGCCGTTCGGGTGAAGCCGGATAAGGTCGGGCGCATGGATCAGGAGATCGACCCGCGGCGGCTCCGGCGCGACCCGGCGGCCGGCGCCGGCGGGTTCACCGACCTGGCGACCAGCCCGTTCCGGATCGACCGCGACCGCATCGCCGCCTCGCCGTTCTTCGCCCGGCTGGGCGGGGTGACGCAGGTGGTGAGCGCCGGCGGGGCCGGGCTGCTGCACAACCGGCTGACCCACAGCCTGAAGGTCGCGCAGGTCGCGCGCGCCGTCGCCGAGCGGATCAGCACCGGGCCCGACGCCGGCCTGGCCGACAAGCTGGGCGGTTGCGACCCCGACGTCGCCGAGGCCGCCGCGCTCGCCCACGACCTCGGGCACCCGCCGTTCGGGCACCTCGGCGAGCAGACGCTCGACCGCATCGCCCGGCACCGCTTCGGCCTGGCCGACGGCTTCGAGGGCAACGCGCAGTCGTTCCGCATCATCACCACGACCGACGTGCGCGGCCCGTCGGCGATCGGGCTCGACCTCACCACGGCGGTGCGCGCCGCCGTCCTCAAGTACCCGTGGCTGCGGCTGCACCACCCGGCGCCGCACCCGTCCGCGATGGCCGTGCCGCCGCGCGGGGCCGGCGAGCCCGAGGGAGCACCCGGCACCGGCGCGGCCAAGTTCTCCGCCTACGCCACCGAACTCGACGACTTCGAGCAGGCGCGCGCGGCGTTCGCGGGGCGCGTCGAAGGCTGGCAGCAGACGGTCGAGGCGTCCGTGATGGACACCGCCGACGACATCGCCTACGCCATCCACGACCTGCAGGACTTCCACCGCATCGGCGTCCTGCAGCACGCGCCGGTGGCGGCGGAACTGGGGGAGTGGCTCGAGCACGCGGGCGAACTGGCCGCGCTCGACGACGAAACACTGCACGCGGAACTGCGGCGCCCGGGGCGTTCGCTCGAGCGCGTCCGCCGCCGCATGCACGTCAAGGACGCCTGGATCGTCGACGACGACGCGTTCGCCGCCGCCGTCGCGCGGGTGCGCGCGGAACTGGTCGACGGGTTGCTCGCCGGGGAGTTCGACGGCTCGATCGAGGCCGAGCAGGCGACGGCGGCGTTCTCCGCGAACTGGACCGCCCGCCTGGTCGACGGCGTGTTCGTGCTGGCGGACCCGTCGACCCGCGCCGGTCACGTCTCGCTGCGGCCCGCGCAGTGGCACGAGGTCCAGGTGCTCAAGTTCGTGCACCGCCGGTTCGTGCTGCTGCGCCCGGACCTCGCGCTGCACCAGCGCGGCCAGGCCGGGCTGGTGACCAGCCTGGTCGACGCGCTCGACGCGTGGCTCTCGGACCGCGACGAGGTTTCCCGGCTGCCGCGGCGGTTGCACGACCTGGTCGAGCTGGCGCACGCGGAGTACACCGGGCTGGCGCGCACGGCACCGGAGCTGCTGGTCGGGGCGACGGGGGAGCCGGTGTCCGGTCCGGACGCCGTGCGCGGCCTGGCGCGCGGGCGCGCGGTCGTGGACTTCGTGGCTTCGCTGACCGACAAGCAGGCGGTGACCCTGCTGGACGCGTTGTCGGGCCGGGCCTCGCAGCCATGGTCGGACTCCTTTGTGCTCTGACCCGGCCGCGTAACGGGTGCCGGTGCGACGGACGCCGCTTGCACGTGGCGATCCCGTTGTCCCGCCATTGTCCGGTGGGAAATTCACGGTTGCGCCGACCGGCCTACGACCTGCGGCCGGTTCGGGAAATTATCCGTCCTTTGTCACTCCAACGGCCGCTTTTTACGATGAACGCACCGTACTTAGCTTGATCCAGCCGGTGATCACCGGCGTCGGTCAGCGTGAGTCGGGGCACGCGCCTTGGAGATTCGGAGGGCGCCCGTGCGTCGTACCCGTTCCACGAGATCGAGATCCACTGTGCTCACCGCCGGGGCCGCGGCACTGCTCGCCGCCCTCGGCCTCGTGTCGCCGCCCGCCGCGGGCGCCGCCACCGCGTCCACACCGGACGCCTTCACCGAAACCGCCCAGCAGCAGATCGCCGCGCTGCAGGCGGTCAAGACCGGCCGCTCCGCCGCCGAGTCCAAAGTGGACAGCAAGCTGCTCGTCGCCGAAAAGGGCGTCGCCAAGCAGCTGACCGCGCTGCAGTCGGGGGCTGCCGTGTCTTCGGCCGGGACCGTCCTGGTCGACATCCGCGCGAGCAAGGTCTCCCCGGACCTCATCGCCTCGCTGACCAAGGCCGGGGCGGGCATCCGCGCGGTGTCCGACCGCTACGCCAGCGTCCGCGCCGAGGTCCCGCTGAACCAGGTGACCGCGATCGCCGCGCGCGGCGACGTCAAGCGCGTCGAGCAGGCCGACCAGGCCATGACCGCCCGCGAGCTGGCCACCCCGGCGACGACGCCGGCCAAGACGGAAACCAAGCAGCAGAAGGCCGACCGCATCGCGGGTGAGCTGCAGAAGGCGGTCTCCGCCAAGTCGCAGCGCAGCGCCGCCGCGGCCGCGACCCTGACCAGCGAGGGCGACCGCGCCCACAACGCCGACCTCGCCCGCCAGCAGTTCGGCGTCACCGGCGTCGGCGTCAAGGCGTGCGCGCTGTCCGACGGCGTCGACTCCCTGGCCTCCTCGGTGGCCAAGGGCGAACTGCCGCCCGACGTCGACGTCATCGCCGGGCAGGAGGGCGACGGCGACGAGGGCACCGCGATGCTCGAGATCATCCACGACCTCGCGCCCAACGCGAAGCTCGGCTTCGCCTCGGCGTTCAACTCCGACGCCAGCTTCGCGGACAACATCCGCAAGCTGCGCTTCGAGTCGCACTGCGACGTCATCGTCGACGACGTCATCTACTTCAAGGAATCCCCGTTCCAGGACTGGATCATCGCCCAGGCCGTGAACGACGTGACCGCGAACGGCGCGCTGTACTTCTCCTCGGCGGGCAACGAAGGCAACGTGGCCGACGGCACCGCCGGGCACTGGGAGGGCGACTTCGTCGACTCCGGCAAGTCGGTCGGCAAGTTCGCCGGTGTCGCGCACAACTTCGCCGGCGCCGCGGGCAACCAGATCTACGAGCCCATCTCGGACGCCTCGTCGGCTCAGGTCCCGGTGACGCTGCACTGGTCCGACCCGCTCGGCGCGTCGGCCAACGACTACGACCTCTACCTGCTCAACTCCGCGGGGGCCGTGGTCAGCTTCAGCCAGAACGTCCAGGACGGCACCCAGGACCCGTACGAGATCCTGCAGACGCCGGCCTTCGGCGGCACCGGGCTGCGCCTGGCCGTCGTGAAGTTCTCGGGTGCGAACCGCTACCTGTCGCTGTCCGCGCTGCGCGGCCGGTTCAAGGACTCGGCGGACGGCCTGAAGGCCTACAACACCCCGGGTGTCACGGTCGGCCACTCGGCCGCGCGGGACGCCTTCAGCGTCGCGGCCACTCCGGCGGCGGCGGCGTTCGGCCGGCCGCTCGAGCCGGGTGACCCGGCCAACCCGACCGGCCCGTACCCGGCCGCCTTCAGCGGCGCGTCGAAGGCCGAGCGGTTCACCTCCGACGGTCCGCGGCGCGTGTTCTACGAAGCCGACGGCACGCCGATCACCCCGGGCAACGTCTCCTCGACCGGTGGCGAGGTCCGGAACAAGCCGGAGATCACCGCGGCCGACGGCGTCAAGACCAGCGTGACCGGGTTCAGCCCGTTCTTCGGCACCTCCGCCGCCGCTCCGCACGCCGGGGCCATCGCGGCGCTCGTGCTCTCGGGCAACCCCGGCCTGCCGCCGTCCGAGGTGCGGGAAGCGCTGATCAACACCGCGATCGACATCGAAACCCCGGGCCGGGACAACTTCACCGGCGCCGGCGTCATCCTCGCGGACAAGGTGCTCGCCTACACCGGCGCCAGCCCGCAGCCCCTCGCGGTGGCGAAGCAGCCGACGGTCACCCCGGCCGACGGCGGCTCCGCGCTCGACCCGGGCGACACCGCCAAGGTGACCCTGCCGGTGACCAACGAAGGCGACGGCACCGCGGTGTCCACCAGCGTCGTGCTCACCAGCCCGACCCCGGGCGTCACGGTGGCGCCGCGGTCCAAGTCCTACGGCACCATCAGCCCGGGGCAGACCGGCGTCAACGACTTCACCATCACCGTCCCGGCGACGCAGCAGCTCGGCGCGCCGGTCGTCCTGAACGCCCGCGTCAGCTTCGCCGGGGCGCACTCGCCGACGACGTCGACGTTCTCGCTCCCGGTCGGCACCCCGTCGCCGGTCGCGCAGGACTTCGCCTACACCGGCGCGCCGGTGGCGATCCCGGACAACAGCCCGGTCGGGGCGTCGGTGACCATCCCGGTCACCGGGGTCGGCCGCGCGTCCAAGGTGGCGTTCTCGGTGGACGGCGCCACCTGCAGCACCGACCCGGCCTCGACGACGGTGGGCCTGAACCACTCGTACGTCGGTGACCTGGTCGGCACGCTGACGGCGCCTTCGGGTGCGAAGGCGACGGTGTTCCAGCGCAACGGCGGCTCCGGCAAGAACCTGTGCCAGGTCGTCTTCGCGGACACCGCCGCGGCCGCGTTCAGCACGGTGACCTCGGCCAACGCGCCGTTCACCGGCACCTGGCGGCCGACCCAGGCGCTGACCGGCAACCTGACCGGCGCGGCGGTCGACGGCACGTGGACGTTCGCCGTGGTCGACGCGGCGGGCGGCGACGTCGGCTCGATCCGCTCGGTCGCCCTGCACATCAACGGGTTCGTCCAGCCCCCGGCGGCCGGCGCGCCGTCGAACGTGCGGGGCTACACGAACAACGGCCCGGTGCACCCGCTGTAAGCAGTTGCCGGTGCGGGGCCGTCGCGGAGTTCGCGGCGGCCCCGCACCGTTTTCGTCTTGCGTGCTCTACCTCTGATCGTTTTGACGGTCAGGAAAGACGCCCAGGGGCCACTTCTTGGTTGTCACACGACGCGCGCGGCGCTCGCAGCGCACTTGGGCCAGCCACTGGCGACGAGCTGCTTTTGCCTCGGCTCGCTGCTTCCAGAACGCCTTCCACCACGCCAATCGATCCTCTGTTGTGCTCGGGAAGACCCGGTTGACCACGCGGACGGTGAGGAGGGCCAGCGTCGGGAGCGCAACAACCAGCAGGACCGCCGCAACAGTCCAGGTCGGCATGCCTGGTGGCAGTTCGATCCGCACGTTCAGCTCCAATGAGGTTCACCCAGGTCGGGCTCACCTCTTCGGAGCCCTCGACGCCGGCGAGACAGGCCTCAGCTCACCTATCGGGGCTCAGTGAGGCATCCGTCTGACTACCAGGCTCTAGGATGGTCGAGAATTCGTCAAGAGCATGAAGAAATTGCTATTTTGAGGAATCCGCGTATAGTGCAGGTGTGGAGAAGGTCAAGCAGGTGGAGGCCCTCGGGCCTGTCGGAGAGAGGTTGGCGGAGCGTCTTACTGCGCTCCGCCGAGCGGCGGGCCTCACTCAAGCGGACCTCGCTGCCAAGCTCAAGGCGCTCGAGCGCCCCGTGTTGATCTCTGCTTTGTCGAGGATCGAGAAAGGGCAGCGTCGCGTCGACGTTGATGACCTCGTTGCGCTCGCGCTTGCCTTGGGCGTTTCGCCCAACCATCTGCTGCTGCCGGCCCAGCCGGGACAAGATCTCGTGAAGCTGGCGCCCGATGTCACGATGACAGCCGGATCGGCCTGGCGCTGGGCCACTCGGGATGCTCCCGTGCCGCCGGCCGACTCCTTCTTCATCTCTTATTCTCACGAGGACGGGACTGAGCATGCCCGCTGGATCGCGAACCTGCTGCGGGAAGCAGGCTTCGCAGTGTGGTTCGACGAATGGAAGATCTCGCCCGGGGCAAGCATCCCCGCGCTCGTCCGTGAGGGGGTCGAGAGCAGCGTTGCCTCGTTCGTGATCGTGACGCCTGCCTACGCCGAATCCACGGGCAGGTGGTCGAGCCGGGAGTTGGACATGATGCTTCGGCAGCCTGGCCACGGCCTGGTACCGGTCTACTTCTCAAAAGATGCCGTTCCTGCCGTTGTCGGCAACTACCTTGGCCTCGACCTTGTGGGGAAGGCTTCGGAAGATGCGCGAACGCTGGTACTCGAGGCCGCAGCACAGTTGGCTCCACAGGTGTCCACAGATCGCTAGCGTCTTCGGCTCGGCATCGAGGTAGTGCGTGACATTCCCGGCGCGAGGAGTTTCCCCATGGCGAAAGCACGGCAGATCTCCGGGGGTGGACGCGCCGTCGAAGTCCCGCCGGAGCGGCTCGCCGGCTGGTTCGAGCGCTTCGCCGCCTCGCACGGCGGGAACGTCGCCACCGACGCCGGGCCGGATCAGGTGAGCGTGACCGCCGCCGATGGCTCTACCGCGACGGCGACCGTCCCTTTCGGACCCCTCGAAGAACCCTCCGTCGACGCGCTCGTCGCGCACGCACTCCACCCGCGGACGATCGCGCTCCTGCTGGTGCGGCTCGGCGGCCACAGCGTCGGGATCGCCCGGGACGGCCGGGTCGAGGTCTCGCGTACCGACCGGCACCTCGTCCAGGGCCGCTCCGCCGCGGGTGGCTGGTCGCAGCAGCGCTTCGCCCGCCGTCGCGCGGGACAAGCACGGCACGCGCTCCGAGACGCGGCGAAGGACGCCTTCGAAGTCCTGGTCCCCAGACTGTCCGAAGTGGACGCCGTCGTGCTCGGCGGCGACCGGCGCGCACTCGACGAGCTGCGCGAGGACCGCCGGCTCGCGCCGCTGTTCGCCCGCGCCGAACCGCGCGTGCTGGACGTCGGCGAGCCGAGCTACGCCGTTCTCGAGGAGGCCGCCGGGCGGGCGCTGTCGGTGCTGGTCACGCTGCGCGACGGGTGAGACCGCACACGTCCGGAAAACCCTTCGGCACCGACCCGTACACTGGGTTCCGTGGATATCCAGCTGGAGTGACGCCGCGGCCCTCGCGGCCGCCTGATGCTGTCCTCCGTACGCCCCCTTTCCACGGGAGTTCCCCTTGATCACGGCCACCGGCCTTGAGCTGCGCGCCGGCTCGCGCATCCTGCTCAACGGCGTCACCGTCCGCATCCAGTCCGGCGACCGCATCGGCCTCGTCGGCCGCAACGGCGCGGGCAAGACCACCTCGCTGAAGGTCCTCGCCGGCGAAGGCGAGCCGCACGCCGGCGAGGTCCGCCGCAGCGGCGAGCTCGGCTACCTGCCGCAAGACCCGCGCGAAGGTGATCTTTCGGTCACCGCGAAGGACCGCGTGCTCTCCGCGCGCGGCCTCGACAAGCTGATGCGCGACATGGAAAAGGCGCAGGCCTCGATGGCCGAGCTCGTCGACGAAGCCGCGCGCGACAAGGCCATCAACCGCTACGCCCGGCTCGAAGAGCGCTTCGCGTCGCTCGGCGGGTACGCCGCCGAGAGCGAAGCCGCGCGGATCTGCTCGAACCTCGGCCTGGCCGACCGCATCCTCGCCCAGACGCTGCAGACGCTCTCCGGCGGTCAGCGGCGCCGCGTCGAGCTGGCCCGGATCCTGTTCGCCGCCGCCGAAGCGGGCGCCGGCGGCAAGTCCGAGACGATCCTGCTGCTCGACGAGCCGACCAACCACCTCGACGCCGACTCCATCAACTGGCTGCGCGGGTTCCTCAAGCAGCACGACGGCGGCCTGGTCGTGATCAGCCACGACGTCGAGCTGCTGGGCGACGTCGTCAACAAGGTCTGGTTCCTCGACGCCACCCGCGCCGAGCTCGACCTGTACAACATGGGTTGGCAGCGCTATCTCGACGCGCGCGCCACCGACGAGAAGCGCCGCCGCCGCGAGCGCGCCAACGCCGAGAAGAAGGCGTCGGCCCTGCAGCAGCAGGCGGCGAAACTGGGCGCGAAGGCGACGAAGGCCGTGGCGGCCAAGAACATGGCGCGCCGCGCCGAGCAGATGCTGTCCTCGCTCGACGAGACCCGGGTGGCCGACAAGGTCGCCCGGATCAAGTTCCCGGACCCGGCGCCCTGCGGCCGCACGCCGCTCACCGCCGAGGGCCTCTCGAAGTCCTACGGCTCGCTGGAAATCTTCACCGGCGTCGACCTCGCGATCGACCGCGGTTCGAAGGTCGTCGTACTCGGGCTGAACGGCGCGGGAAAGACGACTTTGCTCCGGCTCCTCGGCGGAATGGAAACCCCGGACACCGGCGAGATCGTGCCGGGTCACGGAATGCGTTTGGGCTATTACGCTCAGGAACACGAAACTCTTGATCATGATGCGTCGGTGTGGGAAAACATCCGACATCTATCCCCGGACACCGGCGCGCAGGAGTTGCGGAACCTGCTCGGCTCCTTCCTCTTCACCGGCGAACAACTCGACCAGCCCGCCGGCACGCTTTCCGGCGGCGAGAAGACCCGGCTCGCGCTGGCCGGCCTGGTCTCCAGTGCTGCCAACGTGTTGCTGCTCGACGAGCCGACGAACAACCTCGACCCGGCCAGCCGTGCGCAGGTCCTGGACGCTTTGCGCAGCTTCGCGGGCGCCGTCGTGCTGGTCACGCACGACCCGGGCGCGGTCGAGGCGCTCGAGCCGGAGCGGGTCATCCTGCTCCCCGACGGCACCGAGGACCACTGGTCGGCGGACTACCTGGAACTTGTCCAGCTCGCGTGATCGATGCGTCCATTCGGGTGCAAGATCACTCCCGCCCGGCACTGGAATGGCCCAATGTGATCGCAATTTCGGCTGTTTTGCGGCTGTCGTCTGGCAATCCGGCGCTCAGTGTTCGATCATTGCCCCGGCAGGGGCCGATATGTGGCCCAGAACACTCTCGGCGGGAAGGCGATCGACGTGGCTGATCTCAAGAAAGGCGCGCGGATCACCGGCAACACGCGCGACAAGCTGGCCGCTGACCTGAAGAAGAAATACGAGAAGGGCTCGAGCATCCGGGCCCTCGCGGAGTCGACGGGCCGGTCCTACGGGTTCGTGCACCGGGTGCTGTCGGAGTCCGGAGTCCAGCTGCGGGGGCGCGGCGGGGCCACCCGGGTCAAGAAGAAGTAGACACGGGCTGCTGCGCGGGGGGCGCAGCGGGATCTTCGGCCACGCGGAACGTCAGGTGGGCCCCGAGCAGGACCAGCGGGTACACCAGGTAACCGTAGCGGGTGGCCGGGGTGAGCAGGATCAACGCGCCGAGTCCGACGGCGATGCGCAGGACTGCGCCGGAGCCGTTCGCGGGGGGCCGGCGCACCAGCCAGACGAGCATCGCCACGGCCGCGGCGCCGACGAGCACGAACGCCGTCACCTGGCCGGCCCCGCCGAGCCCGGCGATCAGGTGGCCCGGCAGCGGGCTCGCCGCGGGCGACCGCACGGCGCCCATCCCCAGCGGGAACCGGAAGACGTGCTCGACGAACGCCGCCGGATCCACCAGGTAGACGGGCAGGTGCAGCGCGGCCGTCGTCGCCACCAGCGCTGAGGCGAACCGCCCCACCGCGGGCCAGTCGAGGCCTTTCCCGCGGCGTACCAGCACGAACACCACCAGCACCGCGGCCGCGGGCGCGACGATGAGCTTCGCGCTGACGACCAGCGCCAGCACCAGGCCCGACCACGCGGCCCGCCCGGTGGCGGCGAGCGCGCAGGCCAGCACCAGCAACCCGACGATCGCCAGGTCCGGCCCGGCGACGGCCCAGGTGAGCGCGGTCAGCGGGCACGCGAGCGCGAGCTGCGCGGCGCCGACCGGCACCTTCGGCCACTTCAGCAGCTTCAGCGTGCCCAGCACGCAAGCGCAGGCGGCGAGGGCGAACATCCAGCGGGCGTCGGTGAGCGCGTCGCCCAGCGGGGTGCCGCCGAACAGCGCCCGCGGCAGGCCGAAGAGCGCCATGACCGGGCCGTAGGGCGTGTAGTCGTTGACTTCCGGCGGCCGGTTGAGCGCGGTGACGTCGATGTACGGGGTTCCGTGGTGCAGCAGCAGATCCGCGGACCGCTCGATCACCCAGACCTCGGGCTGCGCGGCCCACGAGAACGGCGTGATCAGCCAGTCCACTCCGGTCAGTCGGCGGATCACCAGGAGCAGCAACGGAAGGATCATTGCCAACAAGGCGACGGCGGCGATGCCGCACCAGCGCGAACCGAGTACTCCGGGTGGCGTACGGCCGGTGCGCGCGGAGAGCAGCAGCCACCCGCTGTGCAGTGCGCCGAGGCCGTACGCGACGGTCGCGAAGTTGCCCCAGACGCGGTAGCCGTAGAACTCGGCGACGAGCGCGGTCGGCAGCGCGAAGGCCAGGCAGGCGAGGTAAAACCCCAGGTCCCAGCGCAACGCGGCGACACCGGAGTCGCGGGCGGGTGCCGTGAAGAGCCGTGCCGCGCGCCGCCATGCGGGCGCCCGGCCCACCTCCGTTTCCACCTCTTGAGGCTACCGAGCACCCCGCTGCCCGCTTCAGCCGACGTCGCGCAGGCGGGGGAGCAGGTCCGCCGCCGCTTCGGCCGCCTTGACGACGTTGTCGTGCCCGGTCGGCATCAGCACCAGTTCGGTGAAGCCGGCCTCGACGTAGCTCTGCGCGAGCCGCAGCGCACTGTCCGCATCGGACGGCAGCCGGAACTGCACCGCCCGGCGGATGGTCGCCGGATCGCGTCCCACGGCCGCGCAGTGCTCGTCCAGTACGCGCGAAAGCCGTTGCAGCTCGGCGATTTCCGTGCCGGGCAAAGCCGCGTTGAGCCAAACGTCGGCGTGCTCGGCCACGACCCGCAGGCCGAGCCTCTCGCCGCTGCTGCCCAGCCACAGCGGCGGCTTCGGCTGCACCGGCTTCGGGTCGCTGACCGCGCCCGTCAGCGTGTAGTGGCGGCCGGCGTGGTCGGTTTCCGGCCGGGTCCACAACAGACCGAGGATTTCGCAGGCCTCGGCGAGCTTTTCGACGCGTTCGACCGCCGGCGGGGTCGGTGTGCCCAGCATCGCGTCCGTGAGCGCGTCGCCGCCCGCGCCGAGGCCGACGTCGAGCCGGCCGCCGGAGAGGTGGTCGACGGTCGCCGCGATCTTCGCCAGCGTGCCCGGGTGGCGGTTGGTGTTGCCCGAAACCAGACATCCGATGCGCACCCGTTCCGTCGCTTCGGCCATCGCGGCGAGGAGCGTCCAGCCGTCGAAGACGTCTCCGGTGCGGTCGCGGCCCATCGGGGCGAGGTGGTCGAACACCCAGCAGCCGTCGAACCCGGCGTCGTCGGCGACGGCCCAGGTCTCGCGGAGCGCGGCGATGCCGATGTGCTGCTGGGGTGGCTTGAGCCCGACGGTGGTCATGGCGATCTCCTGATTATCAGCGTCACAAATCATCAGTAAGTCTGACGATCAGCGTAGGGGTAGAGTTCTCGCGTGTCCAGCGACCTCGAAGCGCCGCCCGCCGTCACCCGGCGGCTCGGCTACCTGCTCAAGCACGCCCAGCTGCGGCTCGCCGAGCTGGCCGAGCCGCGGTACGCCCCGTTGGGGATCACCGGCCGCCAGCTCGCGCTGCTCACGCTGTTCGGCGACGGCCCGGCGCTGTCCCAGCAGGACGGTGCCGCGCGCCTGGGCATCGACCGGACGACGATGGTGGCGCTCGTCGACGAGCTGGAAGCCGGGGGACTGGTCCGGCGCGAGGTCGCGCCGGGCGACCGCCGCAAGCGCCTGGTGGCGCTGACCGCCGAAGGCGAGCGGGTCCGCGCGGCGGGCGAAGAGGTCACCCGGCAGGCTGAGGCACAGTTGCTGGAGCCCCTGGCGGATGCGGAGCAGTTCCGGGACGCGTTGGGGCGCGTTGTTCGCGGGGAGTGAACGGCGGCGGGAAGCAAACGGGCAACGAGGGCGTTGTCCAGGTCATATCCGGAGAAAACCTCAGCTATAGTAGAGGTTTTGAGACTGGGGGTTCCCCATGGACAACACCTGGGCGCTGCTGAGCTCGGCGATGCGCGCCAACGACGTGCCGAAGGGGCTGAGCCGCGGCACGCTGAAACGGGTCGCGCGGTTCGCCCGGCCGCACTGGCGGCGGCTGCTGGCCTTCCTCGTGCTGACGGTGATCTCGGCGGTCCTCGCGGTGACGACGCCGGTGCTGGCGGGCAAGGTGGTCGACGCGATCGTCGGCGGGCGTGACCTGCCCCTGGTCGTCTGGCTGGCCGTCGTCATCGCGGCGCTGGCGATCGCCGACGCCGGGTTCGGCCTGGTCGAGCGCTGGCAGTCCGCGCGCATCGGCGAAGGCATCATCTTCGACCTGCGCCGCGCGGTGTTCGAGCACGTGCAGCGGATGCCGATCGCGTTCTTCACCCGCACCCGCACCGGCGCGCTGGTCTCCCGGCTGAACAACGACGTCATCGGCGCGCAGCGGACGTTCACCGCGACGCTGTCCGGCCTGGTCACCAACACGATCCAGCTGGCGCTGTCGCTCGCGGTCATGCTGACGCTGTCGTGGCAGGTCACGGTGCTCGCGTTGGTGCTGCTGCCGATCTTCGTGCTGCCGGCGCGCCGGCTCGGCCGCCGGATGGCCGGGCTGCAGCGCGAGGCCGCGAACCTCAACGCGGGCATGACGACGCAGATGACCGAGCGGTTCTCCGCGCCGGGCGCGACCCTGGTGAAGCTGTTCGGCCGGCCGGTGCAGGAGGCGGACGACTTCGCGCTGCGGGCCGGGCGCGTGCGGGACATCGGCGTGCGGACCGCGATGCTGACCCGCTGGTTCATGACCAGCCTGACCCTGGTTTCCGCGCTGGCGCAGGCGCTCGTCTACGGCCTCGGCGGGTACCTCGCGCTGACCGGCAAGCTCGCGCCGGGCACGGTCGTCGCGCTGGCGCTGCTGCTGACCCGGCTCTACGCGCCGCTGACCGCGCTGGCGAACGTCCGCGTCGACGTCATGACGGCGCTGGTGTCCTTCGAGCGCGTCTTCGAGGTCCTGGACCTGGAACCGATGATCAAGGAGAAGCCGGGCGCGCGGGCGCTGTCCGCGTCGGACGGCGTTTCGGTGGAGTTCTCCGACGTCCGGTTCGGCTACCCGGCGGCGGACCGGTACTCGCTGGCGTCGCTGGAAGACGTCGCCACGCTCGACCACCGCGGCGGCGACGAAGTGCTGCACGGCATCTCGTTCCGCGCCGAGCCGGGGGAGATGGTCGCGCTGGTCGGGTCGTCGGGCGCGGGGAAGTCGACGATCGCGTCGCTGCTGCCCCGGCTGTACGACGTCGACTCCGGCTCGGTGCGGCTGTCCGATGTGGACGTCCGGGAGCTGAGTTTCGCTTCGCTGCGGGAAACCGTCGGCGTCGTGACGCAGGACGGCCACCTCTTCCACGACACGATCCGCGCCAACCTCGCCTACGCGCGTCCGGGTGCCACGGACGACGAGATCTGGGAGGCGCTGGAGCGGGCGCGGCTCGGCGAGCTGGCGCGGTCGCTGCCCGACGGCCTCGACACGACGGTGGGGGAGCGCGGCTACCGCCTGTCGGGCGGCGAACGCCAGCGGCTGACGATCGCGCGGCTGCTGCTGGCGCAGCCGAAGGTGGTCATCCTGGACGAGGCGACGGCCCACCTGGACTCGGAGTCCGAGGCGGCGGTGGGTGAAGCGTTGACCCACGCGCTGGCGGGCCGGACGGCGCTAGTCATCGCGCACCGGTTGTCGACGGTGCGGGCGGCGGACCGGATCCTGGTGCTGGAGCACGGGGAGATCGTCGAGAGCGGAACGCACGACGAGCTGCTGGCCGCCGGTGGCCGGTACGCGACCTTGCACGCGACGCAGTTCGCGGAGGAGGAGCCCGCGGTGGCATGACCGGGCTGAAGGGCACCTTCGGCACGTGTGGTGCGCTGAAGGGCACCTTCGGCGCATCACATGCACTGAAGGTGCCCTTCAGCCCGTCGGTCACCGGGTCTGGGTGTCCAGGCTTTCGTAGACCGCGTTGACCAGCGCCATCTTGCGCGGGTCGTCGCGGATCAGCGGGCCCAGCTGGTTGAGCGTGTAGCCGAACGAAATGCCGTTCTCCGGGTCCGCGCCGCCGGTCGAGCCGCCCAGGCCGTCGTGGCCGAAGGCCGCCGGGTTCGGGCCGAAACCGCGGGCATCGCTGCCCAGGTAGAACCCCAGGCCCCACTCGTTCGGCAGGCCGAGCACCGCGTCGATCTCCTTGCCCTGGCTCTCCCGCGCCTTCGCGAGAGTCGGCGCGGACAGGAGACCGCCGGTCGCCAGTGCCCCGTAGATCGTGGCGATCGCGCGGGCCGTGCCGTGGCCGTTCAACGCCGGCATCACCGCGCGGCGGAACGCCGGCTCGTTCGCGTGGTGGCCCGCCAGCTGCGGGTTGGTCAGCGCGGCCTGGGCGACCGGGCCCGCCGCGGCGAACGCCGTGGCCAGCGCGTTCGCCATCTCCTCGGTCATGACCGGGTCGACGAGCGTCGCGCAGCGGTCCAGGTCGGCGTCCGACGCCAGGCCGATCGAGAAGTCCGCGCCCAGCGGCCCGGCGACCTGTTCGGCGAAGAACTCGCGGATGCTCTGCCCGGCGATCCGCCGGACGACCTCGCCGACGAGCCAGCCGTAGGCCAGCGCGTGGTAGCCGCCCGCGGAACCGGGCACGTACAACGGTTCCTGCGCCGCCAGCAGCGACGTCATGAGGTCCCAGTCGTAGAGCTCCTCGACCCGCACGGGCCGGTCCAGGCCGATCCCGGGCACGCCGGAGCGGTGCGTCAGCAGCCACCGCACGGGCACGTCCGCCTTGCCCGCCGCGGCGAACTCCGGCCAGTACTTCGCGACCGGCGTGTCGACGTCCAGCTCGCCGGCGTCGACCAGCTTGTGCGCGCAGATCGCGGTCATGCCCTTGGTCGTCGACCAGACGTTGGCGAGCGTGTCCGGCCGCCACTGCGCGGCCCGGTCGGGGCCGGACCAGCCACCCCACAGGTCCACCACGACTTCGCCGTCGCGGAGGGCGGTGAACGCCGCGCCCAGCTCACCGCGTTCGCGGAAGTTCGCTTCGAAGGCTTCGCGCACCGGCTCGAACCCGGGAGCGCACTCGCCCTGCACCGTCGCCGTGGCACCGTCCACCGGACCTCCTCGGGGAGCGACCGGTCCACACCGACCAGTCGGTATGGGGACGCTAAAGCGGGCCGGGCACGCCCGTCAAGGCGTGCCCGGCCGGTGCTTTTTCACGAGATGGGGCTAGCGCAGCCGCGGCACGATCGCGCCGTACTTCTCGAGCAGCGCCGCGTTGGCCTCGTCGCCACCCTCCACATTGGAGCTGCGCCACAGCGGGACGTCGAGCCCCTCGGCCGTGCCGCGGTCGTAGACCTGCGCGAGCACGAGGTTCCAGAGGAACGCGTTGACCACAGTGGACAGCGGCGCGGTGCGCGGCGCGTCCGGCGGGTAACTGGCGTCACCGGGGATAACCAGCGAGTCCAGCACCACGGTGCCCTGCTCCACCAGGTTGCTCGACGACCGCTTCGGCGCCGCCGCCACGCACGCCCGCGACGTGATCGCGATGACCGCCGCCCCGCGCTCGCGGGCCTCGATGCACAGCTCCACCGGGTACGGGTTCGACCCGGACGTCGAGAAGACCACCAGCACGTCGTCCGGCCCCGGGGCGCGCTCGGCCAGCACCTCGGCGGCCAGTCCGGTGCGCCGCTCGGTCTTCGTGCTGCTCACCGCGCCGTGCAGCGGGAGCAGGTCCGGGTGGTACAGCGGGTAGACGCACGCCAGGCCGCCGGCCCGGTAGAACGTCTCGGCGACGGCCGCCAGCGAGTGCCCGGCCCCGGCGGTATAGACCAGTGCGTCGGCCCGGATCACCCCCAGCACCAGGTCCGCCGCTTCGCGCACCGCCTCGGCGTTGGCCTGCTCGACGTCCGCCAGTTGCTTCGCGACGCTGCCCGAGATGTCCGTGGCGCTCACCACACCCACCCTTCCGTAGGGGACCGGGCGCCGAATCTACCGTGAAGATGGTGGTGCGCGGTGGAATAGCCCGGTGGGCGGGCGGGGTTGACCCGGATGCGGGCGACGAGGAGGACGCGGGTGAGCGAAGCGGAACCGGCGGTGTCGGTGTGGCCGGCGCGCGGGCGGACCGAAGCGGTCGTGCTCGTGCTGCACGGCGGCGCCGAACGCGGCACCGGTAGCGTGCCGCCCTGGAAGCTCGCCTTCCTGCGGATGGTGCCCATCGCGCGCGCCCTGCACCGGGCCGGGCGCGGGCACGGCGTCGAGGTGCGGCTGCTGCGCAACCGCCGCTACGGCTGGAACGCCCCCGCGATGGACCCCCTCGACGACGCCCGCTGGGCCCTCGAGCGCATCCACGCCGACCACCCCGGCCTGCCGGTCGTGCTGGTCGGCCACTCCATGGGCGCCCGGGTGGCGCTGCGCGTGGCCGGCGACAGTGCCGTGCGCGGGGTCTGCGCGCTGGCGCCGTGGACGCCGCGGGGCGAGCCGGTCGACGGGGTCGCCGGTCGGGCGGTGCTCATCGTGCACGGCACCCGCGACCGGATGACCAGCCCGGTGGAGTCGCACGCCTTCGCGGAACGCGCAGAGGGCGTCGCCGCTCGCGTCGCCCGGTTCGAGATCGCGAACGAAGGCCACGCGATGCTCCGCCGGTCGTCCGTCTGGACCCGGCTCACGATTGCTTTCACACTGGAAGTGCTCGCCGGGAACGCCGGTGCGGAGCTCCGCGGCGCGTGGGCCGCGCCGGGGCCCGAGCGCCTGCGGATACCCGTGTGAAAAGGCCCCGAACAGGGCATTCGGCGAAGCGCGCCGCGGGGGTGCGGCGATTAGGATCGATCACCGGCGCACCTGGCCGGCCGGAGGGAGAACCGTGACCACCTCGAGTGTTGACCGTGCTCGGGAGATTCCCGACGAGTCCCGCTGGCCGGGCCTGGCCGCCCCGCCGCACTCGGCGCTGCGCGCGCGGATCGCCGCCACGTTGTTCCGCCGCGCGGTCCGCCCGCTCGATCTGCGGGTGACGTTTCCGGACGGCACGGTGCTCGGCGCCGGCGGGCCGGAATCGCCCGAAATGCGCATTCTGCGTCCCGAAGCGTTCTTCCACCGCCTCGGCGTCGACGCCAAGATCGGCTTCGGCGAGTCCTACATGGCCGGTGACTGGACTGCGTCCGACCTCGCCGAGGTGCTGACGCCGTTCGCCGAGCGGATGGCGACCCTGGTGCCGCCGGTGCTGCAGAAGTTCCGGAAGATCGCGGAGCGCACGCAGCCGCCGTCCGAGGCGAACACCCTCGAAGGCGCGCGGGCCAACATCCACCGGCACTACGACCTGTCGAACGACCTTTTCGGCGCCTTCCTCGACGAGTCGATGATGTACTCCTCGGCGCTGTTCGGCCCGGGCGACGACCTGACCGGGGCCCAGCACCGCAAGATCGACAGCGTGCTGGACTACGCCGGCGTCCGCGAGGGCAGCGAGGTCCTCGAAATCGGTACCGGATGGGGTGAACTCGCGATCCGCGCGGCCGCCCGCGGCGCGCACGTGACGTCACTGACCATTTCGGAGGAACAGCGCGCGCTGGCGACCGAGCGCATCGCGGCGGCCGGGTTCTCCGACCGCGTCGACGTGAAGCTGTGCGACTACCGCGAGTCGAGCGGTCAGTACGACGCCGTGGTCAGCGTCGAGATGATCGAGGCCGTCGGCGCGTCCTACTGGCCGGCGTTCTACGCCACGATCGGGGACCGGCTGCGCCCCGGCGGGCGGTTCGGCCTGCAGGCCATCACGATGGACCACGACCGGATGCTGGCGGCTTCGCGCGCCTACACCTGGATCCACAAGTACATCTTCCCCGGCGGCATCATCCCGTCGGTGCGCTCGGTCGAGGAGGGCGTCAAGGCGAACACCCGGCTCAAGCTGGCCGGGATGCGCGAGTTCGGCCAAGACTACGCGCGCACGTTACGGTTGTGGCGCGAACGGTTCCTGCACCGCTGGGCCGACATCGCCGGGTTCGGGTTCGACGACGTCTTCCGCCGGATGTGGGAGTTCTACCTGGCCTATTCGGAGGCCGGGTTCCGCTCCGGGTACCTCAAGGTCCACCAGTTCGGCTACGAGGCGACCGGCAAGTAACCCCGCCGGACAACCCGACCCGGTGCCGGGCGTCCTCCAGTAGAGGACGTGCGGTGTACTGACGACGACAGTTTTGTCCGGATCGGGATTGGGTGATGGTGATGACGTACCGTGGCGACGACGGCGGGCGCCGGATGCCGCCGCCCCGGCCCGGCGGGCGCCCCCGCGACCACCAGCGCGCGCAGATGATGCCGCTGCCCGGGCGCGGCCAGAGCCCGTACGACGAGCGCACCCGCCCCATGGGCACCCGCGAGGACGAGCGGCAGTACGCGCCGCCTCCGCCGCCGCGGCGTGACCCTCCGCGTCCGGACGAGGACTACCCGCCGTCGCGGCCGCCGCGCCGGCGTCGCCGCTGGAGCTTCGGCCGGATCCTGCTGACCCTGGTGCTGGTGTTCGTGGTGTTCCTCGCGGGCATCTGGGTCTACCTCGAGTTCTCCATCAAGCGCGTCGACGCGCTGACCGACTACTCCGGCCGCCCGGTCGCCGCGTCCGGCACCAACTGGCTGATCGTCGGTTCCGACAGCCGTGAAGGCCTCACCGCGGAAGACGAGGAGAGGCTGGCCACCGGCGACGTCGCCGCGGCCGGCGGCGGGCAGCGCACCGACACGATCATGGTCGCGCACATCCCGGACAACTCCACCAAGCCGACGCTGCTGTCGCTGCCGCGCGACTCCCAGGTGAAGATCCCGGGCCACGGCACGAACAAGATCAACGCGGCGTTCTCCCTCGGCGGCCCGACGCTGCTGGCGCAGACCGTCGAAGGCGCCACCGGGCTGCACATCGACCACTACGCGGAGATCGGCTTCGGCGGGTTCGCCAAGATCGTCGACGCGATCGGCGGCGTCGACATGTGCATCGACAAGGACATGAACGACACGATGACCGGCATCAGCATCAAGGCCGGCTGCCAGTCGCTCGACGGCCGCTCGGCGCTGGGCTTCGTCCGCATGCGCCACAGCGACGCGACACCGCGGTCGGACCTCGACCGCGTCGCCAACCAGCGCAAGTTCATCGGCGCGCTGGTGAGCCAGATCGCGAGCCCGGGCACGCTGCTCAACCCGTTCCACTTCTTCCCGCTGCTGGGCTCCGGCCCGGACGCGCTGACGATGGACTCGGGCGACCACGTGCACAACCTCGCGGGCCTGGCGATCGCGATGCGCGGAATTTCTTCGGGCGGCGTGGTGACGACGACGGTCCCGGTCACGAACGGCTCGGCGGAGAACTGGGACGCGAAGAAGTCGAAGCAGCTGTTCGACGCGCTGAAGAACGACACGGAGATCCCGGACAGCGTCATCGTCAATTAATTCGGGCGCGGTTTCGTTTCGGCCGGGGCACCATGGGGACATGGAGACCCCGGCCGAAACGTTCACCCGTGACGAGTTTTCGCTGACCCGCTGGCAGTCCGCGGACTGTGCGGCCGTCGCGGCCGCGGTCGCGGGGTCCGGGGCGCACCTGGCCGACTGGGTCCCGTGGGCGATGGACGGCTACACGGCGTCCGACGCGGCCGATTTCCTGCGGCTGACGCACGAGAACTGGGAGACCGGCCGGGCGTACGAGTGGGCGATCCGGGCCGGCGCGGCCTTGGCGGGCGGCGTGGGCGTGATGACCCGCGACGGCGGCGTCGAGATCGGCTATTGGCTGGCGCGGGAGTTCACCGGCCGCGGTCTGGTGACCCGCGCCGTCTCACTGCTGGTTTCGGACGTGTTCGCGCGCGGCGCCGGCTACGTCGAGATCAAGCACGACGAGGCGAACGTCCGAAGTGGAGCGATTCCGGCGCGGCTCGGGTTTTCCCTCGTGGGCAAGGAACCCCGCCCCGACGCCGTCCGGCCACCGTCGTGCGCGGGCACTCACCACGTCTGGCGATTGGAGCGGCCGTGAAAGAGACCTACACCGGCGACGGCTTCACCCTGGCCCGCTGGCAATTCGCCGACGCGCCGGAACTCACCGCGACCGTCGCCGGGTCCCTCGATCACATCGGGGCCTGGATGATCTGGGCGGCCGACGGCTACACCGCCGAAAACAGCGCCGAATTCCTGCAACGCACCCGGAAGAACTGGGACAGCGGGGAAACGCACGACTTCGCCCTCCGCGTCGACGGCTCGATCGCCGGCGGCATCGGCACGATGACCCGCGTGGGCGGGGTCGAGATCGGCTACTGGCTCGCGCGCGAGTTCACCGGCCGCGGCCTGATCACCCGCGCGGCGCGGCTGCTCACCAAGGAGGCCTTCCGGCTCGGTGCGGGCTACGTCGAGATCAAGCACGACGAGCTGAACGTCCGAAGTGGAGCCGTGCCCGCTCGCCTCGGCTTCACGAAAGTGCGCGAGGAACGGGTCGAGGAGCCGCTCGCCCCGTCGTGCAAGGGCATCAACCACGTCTGGCGCTTGGAGAAGCCGTGAACCTGGGTTATGTGACCGAACCGGGGCACCGGTGGCTGTGCGAACGCCCGCGCGCCACCCGGCCCGCGAGACGCCGGCGCGCCGACGAGGCTCCCGCTTGGGCTCGCCGGTGCGACGGGCGTCGGCGTGGCGGGTGGCCGGCCGGCCCGCGGCTGCGCCGGCCGCCGCGGGTCTGGCCGCCCCGCCGCTAGGAAACCTTGTCGCGCTCCCGCAGCACCTTGAGCGCCTGGTCGGCGTGGACCGTGAAGTTCAGCTCGCTCTTGATCTTCTCGAGCACCTTCCGGTCCTCGCCGATCACGAACGTGACGCGCTTGGCGTGCAGCGGCAGCAGTTTCCGCCAGACGCCGAACTGCTTCGCGACCTCACCCTCCACATCGGACAGCAGCGGGTAGTCGAAGCCGTTGGCCTCGGAGAACTGCCGCTGCTTGGTGACGCCGTCCGGGCTGATCCCGATCCGGTGCGCGCCGACCTCGGCGAACTCGGCGGCGAGGTCGCGGAAGTGGCAGCTCTCGGCGGTGCAGCCGCCGGTCATCGCGGCGGGGTAGAAGAACAGCACGACCGGCCCGGTGGCGAGGAAGTCCGACAGCGTGCGCTCGGCGCCCTGGTCGTCGGGCAGCGTGAAGTCGGGGGCGAGGTCTCCGGCGTCCATGGACGTCCCTTCTCGTCGGCGGCAGAACCCATCCTGCCGGGTCTTCGGAGCCACCGCCGCACCGGCTTGGTCTACCCGCCGGGGTGCCGCGCGATCAGCTCGTCGACCTCGTCGCCCGTCGCCGAATCCGTCACGAACGGGCCGCGCGCCGCCAGCACGCCCAGCTGCCGCAGCCGGGCCGCCTGCTCGTGCGTGCGGACCCCCTCCGCGCCCACGCGGAGCTTCAGCTCGCGCGCCCGCGTCACCAGCTGCGTCAAGTGCCGCAGCGCCGGCTCGGGCGGTGAGTCCGTGTCCAACGCGTCGATCACCGGGCCGGACAGGACCACGTGGTGGACCGGCAGCCGGTGCTGCGGGATCAGCTCCAGGTCCGCCGAACCCGAGATCGTCAGCACCAGCTGCGTGCCCAGCTCGGACAGCACCGCGAACGAGTCCAGGACCTCGCCGCGCGGGTCGAGGACCGAGTGGCGGTCCGTACACAGCCGGAGGGCGTCGGCCGGCAGCTCGTGCTTGTCCAGCTGCTCCTTCACCAGCAGGACCAGGTCCGGGTCGATGGCCAGCCGGGTCGGCAGCCGGACGCACACGTCCGGGGCCGCGTCGCCGAAGCGGGCGCGCCAGCGGGCCGTCGCCGCCAGGGACTCCGCCAGCAGCCAGCGCCCCAGCGGCACCGTCATCCCCGTCGTCTGGGCCAGCGGGTAGAACTCGTCCGAGTCCAGCTCACCCTTCTCCGGGTGGTTCCAGCGCAGGCCCGCGTTGACCGCGGCGAGGCTGCCGGGGTCGGCCAGGCGCACCGTCGGCTGGTAGACGAGCGAGAACTCGCCGTTCTCCAGCGCTCCGGCGATCACCGCGCCCAGCTGGTAGCGGCCGCGGTCGCGGGCGTCCAGCTCGGGGTCGAACAGCATCCACTGCGCCTTGCCGGCCTCCTTGGCCCGGTGCAGCGCGATCTCCGCCGCCCGCAGCAGCTCCGCCGCGCCGCCCTCGACGGCCGCGCGCACCACGATGCCCGCGCTCGCGCTCACGCCGATGCCGTGCCCGCCCAGGTAGATCGGCTCGTTGAGGTCCTCCAGGGCCCGCTCGACGAGCTCGACGACCTCGGCGGCGGTGAGCTTCCCGCGCAGCAGAACCGCGAAGCCGTCGCCGGACAGCCGTGCGACGAACCCGTCGTGGTGGCCGGTGAACACCGCCGAGAGCTTGCCCGCGACCCCGCGCAGCACCTGGTCGCCGACGCCGGCGCCGAGGCCGTCGTTGACCACCTTGAAGCCGTCGACGTCGAGGTAGATCAGCGCGATGTCGTCACGCGCGCCGGCGCCGAGCGCCGCTTCGAGCTTGGTCGTGAACGACGACGCGTTGGGCAGCCCCGTCAGCGGGTCGTGCACGTTCTGGTGCAGCAGCCGTTCCTGCAGCAGGTGCAGCTCGTTCGCGTCGGACACCATCAGCACCGGGTAGACCGACCCCGGCCGGTCGCCGGGGAGGCGGGCGAGGGTGACGTCGGTCCAGAGCTGCCCGTCCTCGGTGTGGTCGAGCAGCATCCGCTCCTGGTAGCGCTCACGCCCGCCGCGCACCTGCTCGAGGCCCGCCTTGAGCCGCGAGACGTCGTGGTCGGTGGAGCCGAGGTCGGTGAGGTGCCGGCCGCGCAGCTTGTCCGGCGAGCAGCCGAGCAGCTGGCCGAGCGCGAGGTTGGCCTCGACGATCTCGCCGCCGGGGTCGGCGAGCGCGATCCCCATCGGCGACGCGGCGTAGAGCGCCGTGAACCGGTGCAGGGCGCCGTCGTGGCCCGGGCCGGCGTGGTCGACCGCGTCGTGCGCGATCTCCAGCAGCAGTGGCTCCAGCTCCTCCGGGGGAAGTGTTACTCCTTTGGTGTCGGCCAACGTCGCCGCCCACCTGCGCGCCACGTCCAGCAGTCCTGGCGCGGCACCGGGCTCAGGCACACTCCACCTCTTCACGCACGGGTCAGGCCAGTTCAGCCGCGGTGTCGGGGATCATGAAGCCACACTAGGTACCCCTCGGCCGCGACCGATGCCACGCCATCATGCGCGTCACGGGGTGTCTACCGGCTGAACGAGTGAACGAATGTCCACATGCGGTAACTTTTCGTTACACCCGGTGTGCGTGCCCGGGTCAGCGACGGGTCAACCGCACCGGCAGACCGTCCGCGGGGACCGGCAGGGACACGTAGTCCCACTTCGCGGTGTAACTCTCCGGAACCGACCAGCGGTACGCCCGCAGCATTTCGTGCATCAGCAACTTCACCTCGAGGCTGCCGAAGTGGAGCCCGATGCACTTGTGCGCGCCGCCGCCGAAGGGCATCCACGCCATCCGGTGCGACTTGTCCTCGCGCCGCGGCTCGGCGAACCGCTCGGGGTCGAACTCGAAGGGGTTCGTCCAGCACTCCGGCGTGAAGTGGTTGACCGTCGGCGAGACGCCGCACAGGGTGCCGGCGGGGATGTAGTGGCCGAGGACCTCGGTGTCCTTGACGGTCTGGCGGGTCAGCGACGGCACCGGCGCGACGAGCCGCAGCGCCTCCTTCATCACGAGGTCCAGGGTTTCCAGCCGGTCGATCGCCTCGATGTCGAGGACGTCGTCGCCGAGGGCCAGCGACTCTTCGCGGGCGCGCTCCTGCCACTCGGGGTGCTTGGCGAGGTAGTACGCCATGGCGCTGCTGGTGATGGTCGTCGTGTCGTGCGCGGCCATCATCAGGAAGATCATGTGGTTGACGATGTCGGTGTCGGTGAAGCGGTCGCCGTCCTCGGTGGTGGCGTGGCAGAGCGCGGTGAACAGGTCGTCGCCGTCGGACTTGCGTTTGGCGGGCAGGGTTTCGCTGAAGTAGCGCTCGAGGACCTTCCGCCCGTGCAGGCCCGCCGACCAGCGCCCGCCGGGCACGGGGAAGCGCACGAGCGCGGTGCCGGCGCGCACGGAACTGACGAAGGCGCGGTTGATCCGGTGGGAGTCGGCGCCGCTGCGCATGCCCATGAACACGCGCGTCGCGACGTCGAGGGTGAGCTGCTTGAGCGCCCAGTACAGCCGCGGGCGCTCGTTCGAGCCCCAGCTCGCGACGCCTTCGCGCAGCGCCGGGCCCATCTCGTTGACGTAGCCCGTGAGCCGGGACCGGGTGAACGCCTCCTGCATGATCCGGCGGTGCAGGTGGTGCTCGCCGAAGTCCATCAGCATCAGGCCGCGCTCGAAGAACTTCTCGATGAAGAACTTCCAGCCTTCCTGCGAGAAGGCCTTGTCCTTGTTGATGAGCGCGATCTGCGTCGCCTCCGGCCCGGACAGCGCGACGATCTTCCGGCCGAAACCGCCGGTCCAGGAGACCGGGCCGTAGAGCTCGTAGCGGCGGAGGCCGAAGGCGGGGCCGAAGCGCATCATCTCGAGCATGTGCCCGACGACCGGCGGCCCTTCGTCGCCGAGGACGGGCTTCAGGCCGCTGCCGGCGGGCGGCGTCGCGAGTTCCTTGACGGGCCAGCGCGACTGCAGCCAGCGCTCGTCGACCTTGTGCGGCAGGGGGAGCGCCGTCAAGGGCGGAACGCGTTCGCGCAACGCTTCGGCGGCTCGGCTGACGGTGCCCGGCAAAGTGACCATCTCCCCGCTGAGATCGGCTACCCCTCCACGATGCACCCTTGTTGACGATGTGACAACACCTGGGCGGGCCTCTTTTCGGGTGGCTTCCGGAGATCCGGCCGGTGCTGTGCTCAGCGAGATGCCGCGCGCCGAACCTCGGATGGGTTGGCCCCGCGCACCCGCTTGAACGCCGCACTGAACGAAAACGCGTCGGCGTAGCCGACCGCGCGTGCCACCTCCGCGACGGTCGCCGCGTCCCTCCCCGCCAGGAGGTCGGCCGCGAGCGTCATGCGGTGGCGGGTGAGGTAGGTCAGCGGCGGCTCGCCGACCAATTCGCCGAACCGCTTCGCCAGCGTCGAACGCGATACGCCCACGCGATCGGCCAGCGTCCCGACCGTCCAGGGCTCCGCCGGCTCCGCGTGCAGGAGCCGCAGCGCGTGGCCGATGACCGGGTCGCGCTGGGCGGTCCACCACGCCGGGGGCGTGCCGCCGGGGCGGTCGAACCACTCGCGCAGCGTGCAGACGAGCATCCAGTCCAGCAGCCGGTCGAGCACCACCTGCTGGCCCGGCGCGTCGACCGCGACCTCGGCGGCGAGGTGGTCCAGCACGGCGTCGCCGGTCCCGCCGCCGGCCACGCGCAGCACGACGGGCAGGGCGTCCAGCAGCCGCCGGCCGATCTCGCCGCGGACGGGGTAGGCGCCGGTGATCAGGGTCGTCGGGCCGTCCCCGGAGTCGTGCCAGCCGAGGCGGTGGCGGGTCCCGCCCTGGTCCGGGGCGGCGCAGAACTCCCCGCACGCCACGGGTTCGGCGATCGTGCCGGGTTCGTCGACGAAGGTGAACGTCCCGGGGCCGCGCACGACCACGGTGTCGTAGGCGTCGAGCGGTTCCGGTGTCCCGTGGTCCGGCACGATCCAGCCGCCGCCGGTGAGAACCGTGCACAGGGTCAGCGGCGCGCCGTCCACGAAGTGCAGGGCCCAGGGCGGCGACAGGGCCGAGCTGCCGAAGAGCGAGCCGTGGGCCCGCAGGTCACCGAACGCGTCCACCTCCCCGACGTTAGACGATCGCGTAGGCAATCCGGTGTTTCACCCATGGAATCGTCCGACCGAGCCGGGTTGACTGGCCGTCATGAACGCATTGACCCCCGACGACCTCGAGTTCCTCCGCCGTCCGCTGCACGGGTTCCTGACGGTCGCGGGAGCGGAGCCCCGCCCGGTCTGGTTCGAGGCGACGACCGAGGGCACGCTCGAGCTGTTCACGGAACCGGACTCGCCGAAGGTCCGCCGGGTCCGCCGCGACCCGCGCGCGTCGCTCGTCGTGGCGGCGCCGGTGGGGGAGCGCGAACGGTGGGTTTCGGTCACGGGCCGGGTCTCCGTCGAGCCCGAGGGAGCACACGATCTCGCGTCACGCTTGGCCGCGCGCTACTGGGACCTCGACGACCCGGCCCGAGCCGCGGATCTCAAGGAAATCCTTGCGGTGGACCAGCTTCGGCTGGTGCTCCACCCGGAGAAGGTGCGCCGCTACAGGTACTGACCGAAGTAGCCGGCGAGCTTGGCGACGGCGGGGTCGATGTACTCGCGCTTGTCGTAGAGGTCGACGTGACTCGCACCCGCGATCCAGTGGATCTCCGCGGGCCCGGTGGCGCGCCGGTGGGCCTCCAGGCCCATCCACGCGGTGACCGCGCGCTCGCCGAGGATCTGCAGCACCGGGCGCGGGCCGATCAGCGGGACGGCGTGGAAGACGTCGCTCGCGGCCATCTTGTCGACGCTGTCCCAGGTGAGGAACTTCGCCGACCGCTCGTGGTAGCCGCGGGCGCCGCAGTAGTACTCCCAGCCCTCGACGCCGTGCGGCCCGCCGAGCGCGCCGGCTTCCGCGGCGGTCTCGGGGAACATCGTCAGCACCCCGGGGTCCTCGCCCCGGGCGGCGGCCGTGCGCGCCTGGGCGGCGGCGTCGAGCAGGCCCTGGAAGACGGCCGGGTCCTGCGTGCCGTCGGCGCCGTAGCGGAACTGGCGGGCGGGTTCGGCGGTGCTCACGGTCGCGACGGCCCGGACGCGGTGGTCCCCACCGGCGGCGGCGAGGGAGTAGCCGCCGGAGGCGCAGATGCCCAGCAGCCCGATCCGGCCGGCGTCGACCTCGGGCCGGGTGGTGAGACACGAGACGGCGGCCTTGAAGTCTTCGATCCGCTGGGCGGGGTCTTCGAGGCCACGCGGCAGCCCGCCGGACTCGCCCTGGTGGGCGGCGTCGAAGGCCAGGGTGACGAAGCCGCGTTCGGCCATCAGCCGGGCGTAGGTGCCGGAGGTCTGCTCCTTGACACCGGTGCCGGGGTGGCCGACTACGAGGGCCGGGAGGGGTGCGTCGGCGTTGTCGGGGAGGTAGAGGTGGGCGGCGATGTCGAGGCCGGCGCTGGGGAAGGTGACGTTCTTGGTCATGCCTCCACCTTCGGCCCGGGGCGCGGGGTGGAAAAGCCGCGGGTTCCTGCCTGGGAAGGATCCTGCCCCCGCACGCGGCACCGCGGAAGCTCCACACTGGAACCATGACCACCTGGACACCCGAAGACCTCGCCCTGCTCGCCGCCGGCTATTCGCTCGTCCTGACCGCCGGGGACCGTGGCGGGCCCGGCGTCGAGATCGGCATGGCGGTCGTCGACGGCGGGGTATACGTGCGTGCCTACCGCGGCGTCCGCTCGCGCTGGTACCGGGCAGCGCGCGACCACGGCCACGGCCGGATCGAGCTGGGCGGCGTCATCCGCGACGTCTCGTTCGCGACCGGTCTCGAACCACCCGCCGGGCTCGACGCCGCCTTCGCCGGCAAGTACGGACCGGTGTCCGACGCGCTCGTCGCGAGCCCCGAGGCCCGGGCCGCGACGGTCCGGATCGACCCGGCGGCGTGAAAAGCCCGGCCACACTCCGAAAAGTGTGGCCGGGCTCAGCGGGAGATCAGTCCCAGTCGAGGGCGCCGCCCGACTGGTACTCGATGACGCGGGTCTCGAAGAAGTTCTTCTCCTTCTTCAGGTCCATCGCCTCGGACATCCACGGGAACGGGTTCTCGGTCTCGCCGAAGATCGGGGCCAGCCCGATCTGCTGCGCGCGCCGGTCGGTGATGAAGTGCATGTACTGCTCGCACAGCTGCGCCGACAGGCCGAGCATGCCGCGGGGCATCGTGTCGCGCGCGTAGTTGACCTCGAGCTCGCACGCGTCCTTCAGCATCCCGCGGACCTCTTCCTGGAACTCGGGCGTCCACAGGTGCGGGTTCTCGATCTTGATCTGGTTGATGCAGTCGATGCCGAAGTTCAGGTGGATCGACTCGTCGCGCAGGATGTACTGGTACTGCTCGGCGATGCCGACCATCTTGTTCCGGCGGCCCAGCGACAGGATCTGCGCGAACCCGGTGTAGAACCACATGCCCTCGAAGATCACGTAGAACGCGACGAGGTCACGCAGGAACGCCGTGTCGGCCTCCGGCGTCCCGGTCTCGAAATCCGGGTTCTCCAGGTTCTGCGTGTACTTCAGCGCCCACGCGTCCTTCTCCGAGATGGAGGGGACTTCGCGGTACATGTTGAACAGCTCGCCCTCGACCAGGCCGAGGCTTTCGCAGATGTACTGGAAGGTGTGCGTGTGCACGGCCTCCTCGAACGCCTGGCGCAGCAGGTACTGGCGGCACTCGGGGTTGGTGATCTGCCGGTACACCGCGAGCACGATGTTGTTGGCCACCAAGGACTCCGCGGTAGCGAAGAAGCCCAGGTTGCGCTTGAGCATCTGCCGCTCGTCCTCGGTGAGGCCGTCCTTCGACTTCCACAGCGCGATGTCCGCCTGCATGGCGACCTCGGTCGGCATCCAGTGGTTGTTGCAGCCGGCCAGGTACTTCTCCCAGGCCCAGGTGTACTTCATCGGCAGCAGCTGGTTGACGTCGGCGCGCGCGTTGATCATGCGCTTGTCGTCGACGTTGATCCGGGCGGCCCCGACCTCGATCTCCCCGAGGCCGGTGGCGCCGGTCGTCTCCACGTTGGTCATGTTCTCGAATTCCTTACTGGCAGGCTTCGCAGTCGGGGTCGTCGATGCGGCAGGCGGCGCCTTCGGTGGCCACGAAGTCCACGTCGGGTGCCGGGGCCGGGGCCGGCGTCGGCGCGGGAGCGGGCGTGGGAGCCGGGGCCGGTGCCGGGGCGGCCGCCGCGGGAGCCGGGGCCGGGGTGGCCGAGACGGCGTTCAGCTTGCCGTCGGTGCCGCGCAGGGTGCTCTTCTCCACGTGCGTCGCGGACTGCGCCCGCAGGTAGTACGTGGTCTTGAGGCCCTTGTGCCACGCGTAGCGGTACAGCTCGTCGAGCTTGCGGCCGCTCGGCGCCGCGATGTACAGGTTCAGCGACTGCGCCTGGTCGATCCACTTCTGGCGCACCGAACCGGCGTCGACGATCCACTTCGACTCGATCTCGAACGCCGTGGCGTACAGCGCCTTCAGGTCGTCCGGGACGCGGTCGATCTGGCCCAGGGAACCGTCGAAGTACTTGAGGTCGCTGACCATGACCTCGTCCCAGAGCCCGCGCTCCTTGAGGCTCTTGACCAGGTGCGGATTCACGACGGTGAAGTCGCCGGACATGTTCGACTTGACGAACAGGTTCTGGAACAGCGGCTCGATCGACTGGCCGACCCCCGAGATGTTGGAGATCGTCGCGGTCGGCGCGATCGCCATCACGTTGGAGTTGCGCATGCCGACGGTCTTGACGCGCTCGCGCAGCGGCGCCCAGTCCAAAGTGGACGAGGTGTCGACGTCGAGGCCGTCACCCTGGCGCGCGTCGATGAGCAGCTGCAGCGAGTCGATCGGCAGGATGCCCTTGCTCCACAGCGATCCCTCGAACGACTGGTACTGCCCGCGCTCCTCGGCGAGGTCGGTCGACGCCGAGATCGCGTAGTAGGACAGGTGCTCCATGGAGACGTCGGCGAACTTCACGGCCTCGTCGGAGGCGAACGGGACGCCGATCTCGAACAGCGCGTCCTGGAAGCCCATGATGCCCAGGCCGACCGGGCGGTGGCGCAGGTTGGAGCGGCGCGCCTCCGGGATCGTGTAGAAGTTGATGTCGATCACGTTGTCCAGCATGCGGACGGCCGTGCGCACGGTCTTCTCGAGCCGCGCCGTGTCCAAACCGGACGGGGTGACGTGCTTGAGCAGGTTCACCGAGCCGAGGTTGCAGACCGCGACCTCGTCGGTGGTCGTGTTCAGCGTGATCTCGGTGCACAGGTTGGACGAGTGCACGACGCCGACGTGCTGCTGCGGCGAGCGCAGGTTGCACGGGTCCTTGAACGTGATCCACGGGTGGCCGGTCTCGAACAGCATGGTCAGCATGCGGCGCCACAGGTCGACCGCGCGGATCCGGCGGAACACCTTGATTTCGCCGCGGTCGGCCATCGCCTCGTACGCGCGGTAGCGGGCGGCGAACTCGTTGCCGTAGAGGTCGTGCAGGTCCGGGGTCTCGTTCGGCGAGAACAGCGTCCACTCGGCGTTGGCCTCGACGCGGCGGAGGAACTCGTCGGGCACCCAGTTCGCGGTGTTCATGTCGTGGGTGCGGCGGCGGTCGTCACCGGTGTTCTTGCGCAGGTCGAGGAACTCCTCGATGTCCACGTGCCACGTCTCGAGGTACGCGCAGGCCGCGCCCTTGCGCTTGCCGCCCTGGTTGACCGCGACCGCGGTGTCGTTGGCGATCTTGAGGAACGGCACGACACCCTGGGACTGGCCGTTGGTGCCCTTGATGTGCGCGCCGAGGCCGCGGACCGGGGTCCAGTCGTTGCCGAGGCCGCCCGAGTACTTGGCCAGCAGCGCGTTGTTCTTGTAGGCCTGGAAGATCGAGTCCAGGTCGTCGTCCACTGTGGTCAGGAAGCAGGACGACAGCTGCGGGCGCGTGGTGCCCGAGTTGAACAGCGTCGGGGTGGACGCCATGAAGTGGAAGCTCGAGAGCAGCTCGTAGAACTCGATCGCGCGGGCTTCGCGGTCCTTCTCGCGGATGGCCAGCCCCATGGCGACGCGCATGAAGAACGCCTGCGGCAGCTCGAAGCGGGTGCCGTCGTGGTGCTGGAAGTACCGGTCGTAGAGCGTCTGCAGGCCGAGGAACCCGAAGTCGAGGTCCCGCTCGGGCCGGATCGCGGCGGTGATCTTGTCGAGGTCGAAGCGCTGCAGCTCGGCGTCGACCAGCTCCAGCTCGATCGCGCGGCGCAGGTAGGCGCGGAAGTACGGCGCGTACTCGCTCGTCATCTCGTCCTGGCTGGCCTGGCGCGGCTTGCCCGCCAGGTAGCTCAGGGCCTCGCCGCGCAGCTTGTCCAGCAGCAGGCGGGCGGAGACGAACGAGTAGTTCGGCTCCTGCTCGACGAGCACGCGGGCGGCCAGGACCTGGGCCAGGGCCAGCTCGTCGGCGCTGATGCCGTCGTAGAGGTTGCGCTTGGCCTCGGCCAGCACCGGCTCCGCCTCGACGTCGTCGAGCCCGGCGACGGCCTCGCCCACGACGTGGGACACGCGGGCCCAGTCGAGCGGGCGCAGGACGCCGTCGGCGCCCTTGACGTTCAGGGCGACCTCGGTGGCGGCGGGCTTGGCGGCCTCGCGAGCCTTGCTGCGCTCCTCGCGGTAGAGGACGTAGGCGCGGGCGACCTTGTGGTGCTCGCCGCGCATGAGGGCGAGCTCGACGATGTCCTGGATCTGCTCGATGTGCAGGGCGGTCTCGGGGCCGGCGTGGCGCAGCAGGGTGGTCTCGACCTGCTGGGTCAGCTCCGCGACGACGTGGTGCACGCGGGAGGACGCGGCGGCGTCGCCACCCTCGACCGCGAGGAACGCCTTCGTCAGCGCGACCGAGATCTTCCCGGCGTCGAACGGCGACACGCTGCCGTCCCGCCGGATGACCCGGATCGCGGTGGGTGTGTCCGCGGCGGAGGGCCGCTGACCGGTTTCGACTGACATGCGTGTCTCCAAGTTTTCGGGCGCGTTCGATCGCCACACGGCGTCATGAGGCCGTGCGCTGCGGTTTCTTGAAAGCTGCCCGGCAGTACTCTGCAGCGGTCTCCCCGTCGCTGGGCCCTGCCGGTCACCAGAGACTACATGTAGGGGTCGGTCCCCGCGCGGGACCCAAGGGATGGCGTGTCGGCGGCTCACCCTGCCGGGTTACGTGATCACCCAGAGGTGCAGTTCACGCCGCGTGGGCGGGTCTTGCTCGGCCGTCTTCCGGCGGCGGTGGCGCCATGAAAGGGTCGTTCATGACGCTGGACGGCAGGAAAGAGTCGTTCATGACGTCGCCAACCCCCGCCCCACGTCGCGAATGACTCATTCGGGACCTCCGGCGCCCCCAATGACGCATTCGCGACACGCGGCTCGGCACGCGACCACCGACTTTGCCGGGGCCCTGGCGCCCGGCGAGGTGAAAGGGTCGTTCATGACGTCCGGCGGGGGACTCAGGCGCCGAAGCGCAGCTCCGAAGCCGGGAGCTCCAGGCTCGTCACCGGGCGGCGGCCCGCGAGGTACCCCAGGGGGCCGTCCGGGTTGAAGCTCCAGTCGGCCGACGCCGGCCTCGGGCGGATCTTCGCGCCCACCGGCGTCCGCAGGAGGCCGTCGCGTTCCTGGACCACCTCGAACGACGTCGGCACCCGCAGCGGCAGGCCCGGACGGCGCTTGAAGGCGGCCGTCGCGATCCAGTCGTCGGACGTGGCCGCGGTCGCCGTGAAGGTGCGGCCGCTCGTGAAGTCCAAAGTGGCCAGGCCCTTCGGGATCGCCCACAGCTCGCGGCCGCCGGCCATCGACGCCTCGCTGTCCACCCAGATCTCGGTGATCGAGCACGAAACCCGGCGCGCCTTGATCGACACCGCAGCCAGCAGTTCGTGGTAGGCCAGCTGCCCCGGCGGGGTGTAGTCGATCCACGCCGTGAACACCGTGGCCTGCCCGGCGACGACCAGGGGCTCCGCGGGCACCGCCGGCAGCTCCGCGACCGGCACGCGCCAGATCGACACGCGCGCGTCGGCGGTCAGGTTCCAGGGCTGCGGCGGATAGAGGCTCATTTGCCCGACCAGGGGAGGTACGACGGCAGGTCCTTGTCGACGCGCATGCCGAACGCGGGTGGCCGCTTCTGCAGGAACGACATGACCCCTTCGACGGCGTCCGGGCTCACGCCCAGCCCGCCGATCAGCTTCGAGTCGAGCTCGTGCACCGGGTACGGCGACTCGGCGCTCGCCATCCGGTAGAGCAGCTGGCGGGTCACCGCGACCGAGACCGGCGCGGTCGTCTCGACGATCTCGCGCGCCAGCTTGTAGGCCTCGTCGAGCACGGTTCCGGCGGGGAAAACCCGGTGCACCAGGCCTTTCGCGAGGGCTTCGGCCGCCGGGAACACGCGGCCGCTGATCATCCAGTCCAGCGCCGTCCCCATGCCGACGAGCCGGGGAAGGAACCACGCCGACGCGCCTTCGGGGTAGATGCCGCGGCGGGTGAACACGAAGCCGAAGCGCGAGTCCTCCGAGGCCAGACGGTAGTCACACGAAAGGGTGATCGTGACGCCACCACCGACCGCCGCGCCGTGCATGGCCGCGATCACCGGCTTGTTCATCGCGAAGATCCGCTTCGAGCACCGCCCGGCGGGCTCCTGCCAGGCCGCGTCCGGACCGGTCGACGGGTCGAAGTCGAAGCCGCCTTGGGAGAGGTCGGCGCCGACGCAGAAGTCCTTGCCGGCCCCGGTCAGCACGACCACGCGCACATCCTCGTCGCGGTCGGCGCGGTCCATCGCGGCGCCGAGCTCGTCGGCCATCCGGATCGTGTAGCCGTTGCGCGCCTCGGGGCGGTTCAGGGTCACGGTGGCGATCCGCTCCGCGACGGCGTAGGTGATCTCGGCGTAGTCGGCCATGCGAGGAAACTATTGCAGACCGACGCTACTGGCAAGGTGTCAATAGTGGGTGCGCAGCGTCCAGGGCGAAACAATCAGGCGTGCTTGATTTTTCCGGCGCCCGGTGCGACGCTGGGCGCCAGGACGCAAGGAGGCGGCGGATGGCGGATCTCGGCGTGATCCTCGGGGATCTCGACGCGGAGACACGGACGATCGACGACGTGGTGGCGGACCTGCCCGCGGCGGACTGGGCGCGGGCCACACCCGCCGAGGGGTGGACGATCGCGCACCAGATCGCGCACCTGGCCTGGACCGACCGGAAGGCCCTGATCGCCGCGGCTCACCCGGAAGACTGGCAGGCCGAGGTCGAGGAACTGCTCAAGGCGGGGGAGACCTACGTCGACGACGGTGCCGCGGCCGGGGCCGAACTCCCGCCGAAGGAGATCCTCGAAGACTGGCGAAACGGTCGCAAGCAGCTCGCCGAAGCCCTCGCCGCCGTGCCCGACGGGCAGAAGCTGCCCTGGTACGGCCCGCCGATGAGCGCCGCCTCGATGGCGACCGCGCGGATGATGGAGACCTGGGCGCACGGCCAGGACGTCTTCGACGCCCTCGGCTTGACCCGCGAGCCCACCGCGCGGCTGTGGCACATCGCCCGCTTCGGCACGCGCACCCGCGACTTCGCCTACCTGACCAACTCGCTCGCCCCGCCGGCCGAGGAGTTCCGCGTCGAACTGGCCGCGCCCGACGGCACCACCTGGGCGTTCGGCCCGGAAGCCGCCGAGCAGAAGCTGACCGGCAGCGCGCTGGACTTCTGCCTGGTCGTCACCCAGCGGCGGCACCCGGACGACACCGACCTCGTCGCGAGCGGCGCCGACGTCGAAGAGTGGCTCGGCATCGCGCAGGCCTTCGCCGGGCCGCCCGGGAACGGCCGGCAGCCGGGGCAGTTCGCATGACTTACCGCATCGGCAACGCGTCCGGCTTCTACGGCGACCGGTTCTCCGCGGTCCGCGAGATGCTCACCGGCGGTCCGCTCGACGTCCTGACCGGCGACTACCTCGCCGAGCTGACCATGCTCATCCTCGGCCGTGACCGGATGAAGGACGCCAACCGCGGCTACGCCAAGACTTTCCTCCGACAAATGGAGGAGAACCTCGGGCTGGCGCGGGAAAAGGGCGTAAAGATCGTCGCCAACGCGGGCGGGCTCAACCCCGCCGGGCTCGCGGACGCCCTGCGCGAGCTGGCCGATCGCCTCGGTCTCGACGTCAAGATCGCGCACGTCGAAGGTGACGACCTCGTGGCCCGCGCGGACGAGCTGGACCTCGGGAAACCGTTGACCGCCAACGCTTATCTCGGTGCCTGGGGCATCGTCGAGTGCCTGAACGCGGGCGCCGATGTCGTCGTCACCGGCCGGGTCACCGACGCCTCGGTCATCGTCGGCCCGGCCGCCGCGCACTACGGCTGGGCCCGCGACGACTTCGACGCCCTCGCCGGCGCCGTCGCCGCCGGGCACGTCATCGAATGCGGCGCCCAGGCCACCGGTGGCAACTACGCCTTCTTCACCGAACACTCCCTGGGTGTGCCGGGCTTCCCGATCGCCGAGATCGAAGCCGACGGCTCCAGCGTCATCACCAAGCACCCGGGCACCGGGGGAGTGGTGAACGCCGGCACGGTCAAAGCGCAGCTGCTGTACGAAATCACCGGTGCGCGGTACGCCGGACCCGATGTGACCACCCGGTTCGACACGCTCTCGCTCACCGAAGACGGGCCCGATCGCGTCCGGATCTCCGGCGTCCGCGGGGAAGCGCCGCCGCCGACCCTCAAGGTCGCGCTGAACACCCTCGGCGGGTTCCGGAACGAGACGACGTTCGTCCTCACCGGACTCGACATCGAGGCGAAAGCCGCACTGGTGCGGGAACAGCTCGAAGCGTCCATGAAGGACCGGCCGCCCGCCGACGTCCGGTGGACCCTCGCCCGGACCGACCACCCCGATGCCGACACCGAGCAGACCGCCAGTGCGCTGCTGCACGTCGCGGTCAAGGACGCCGACCCGAAGGTCGCCGGGCGGGCGTTCACCGGTGCTGCCGTCGAACTCGCGCTGGCCAGCTACCCGGGCTTCCACGTCACCGCGCCGCCGTCGGACGCCGCGCCGTACGGTGTCTACACGGCGGCCTATGTGGACGCGGGGACGGTGCCGCACGTGGCCGTGCTGCCGGACGGCATGCGTGTCGACATAGCGTCTTCGACGTCCACTCTGGACTTGTCCGATGTGGACGAGCCCGCGTTGCCCGAGCCCCTGGACCACGGGCCGGTGCGCCGGGTGCCGCTGGGCACGGTCGTCGGCGCCCGCAGCGGCGACAAGGGCGGCAACGCCAACCTCGGCGTCTGGGTGCGCTCGGATGAGGCGTGGCGGTGGCTCGTGCACCGGCTGACCGTCGCGGAGTTCAAACTGCTGCTGCCCGAGACCGCCGACCTGCCGGTGACGCGCTACCTGCTGCCCAACCTGTGGGCGATGAACTTCGTCGTCGAGGGCATCCTCGGCGCAGGCGTCGCGTCGCAGGCGCGGTTCGACCCGCAGGCCAAGGCCTTCGGCGAATGGCTGCGCTCGCGCGAGATCGACGTCCCGGAGGTACTCCTGTGACCGACCCCTTCCGGACGCCCGAACGGGCCGAGCTGCGCAAGACCGTGCGGAAGTTCGTCGAGCAGGAGGTTCTGCCGCACCTCGACGACTGGGAGCGCGCCGGCGAGCTGCCGCGCGACCTGCACCGCAAGGCCGGCGACCTCGGCCTGCTCGGCGTCGCCTTCCCCGAGGAGATCGGCGGGGGTGACGGCAACTACCTCGACGCGCTCGTCGTCGCCGAGGAGATGCACTACGCGGGTGGGTCCGGCGGGCTCTTCGCGTCGCTGTTCACCTGCGGCATCGCCGTCCCGCACATCGCCGAAGCCAACGACCCGGTCCAGCTCGAACGCTGGGTGCGCCCGACGCTGGCCGGCGACAAGATCGGCTCGCTGGCCGTCACCGAACCGGACGGCGGCTCGGACGTCGCCGGGATCCGGACCACCGCCGTCCGCGAGGGTGACGAGTACGTCGTCAACGGCGCCAAGACGTTCATCACCTCCGGCTGCCGCGCGGACTTCGTCACGACGGTCGTGCGCACCGGCGGCGACGGCGCGCACGGGCTTTCGCTGATCGTCGTCGAACGCGGGACGCCCGGCTTCACCGTCTCCCGCAAGCTCGAGAAGATGGGCTGGCTCTGCTCCGACACCGCCGAACTGTCCTACGTGGACGTCCGGGTGCCGGTCGAGAACCTGATCGGGGCCGAGAACAGCGGCTTCGCGCAGGTGGCCACCCAGTTCGTCACCGAACGCCTTTCCCTCGCGGTGCAGGCGTACGCGCACGCGCAGCGGGCCCTCGACCTGACGCTCGACTGGTGCCGGCTGCGCGAGACGTTCGGCCGCCCGCTCATCTCGCGGCAGGTCGTGCAGCACAAGCTCACCGAGATGGCGCGTCGCGTCGATGTCGCCCGGATCTACACCCGGCAGGCCGCGATCCGGCACGTCTCGGGCGAAGAGGTCATCGCCGAAGCCTGTTTCGCCAAGAACACCGCCGTCGAGGCCGCCGAGTGGGTGGTCAACGAGGCCGTCCAGCTGCACGGCGGGCTCGGGTACATGCGCGAGTCCGAAGTGGAACGCCACTACCGCGACGTCCGGATCCTCGGCATCGGCGGCGGCACCACCGAGATCCTCACCGGCCTGGCCGCGAAGCGATTGGGATACACCTCGTGACTACCTTGAGGTCCACAGTGGACACGCGGGCCGCCGAGTTCGGCGCGAACCGCGAGGCGATGCTGGAGAAGCTCGCCGAGATCGACACCGAGCAGGCCAAGGCCGTCGCCGGTGGCGGCGAGAAGTACGTCGAACGCCACCGCAAGCGCGGCAAGCTCCTGGCTCGCGAACGCGTCGAGCTGCTGCTCGACCAGGACTCGCCGTTCCTGGAGCTGTCGCCGCTGGCCGCGTGGGGCACCGACTACCGCGTCGGCGCGAGCCTGGTGACGGGCATCGGCGTCGTCGAAGGCGTCGAGTGCCTGATCTCGGCCAGCGACCCGACGGTCAAGGGCGGCGCCAGCAACCCGTGGACGACCAAGAAGTCCTTCCGGGCGGCGGACATCGCCGCGCAGAACCGGCTGCCGTCGATCAACCTCGTCGAGTCCGGTGGCGCGGACCTGCCGACGCAGAAGGAGATCTTCATCCCCGGCGGCCGGATCTTCCGCGACATCACGCGGGCTTCGGCCGCGGGCTGCCCGACGGTCGCGCTGGTCTTCGGCAACTCCACCGCCGGCGGGGCGTACCTGCCGGGCATGTCGGACTACGTCGTCATGGTCAAGGAACGCGCGAAGGTGTTCCTCGGCGGGCCACCGCTGGTCAAGATGGCGACCGGTGAGGAGTCCGACGACGAGTCGCTCGGCGGCGCCGAGATGCACGCGCGCACGTCCGGCTTGGCGGACTACCTCGCCGTCGACGAGGCCGACGCGATCCGCCTGGGCCGCAACATCATCAAGCGGCTCAACTGGACCAAGCAGGGCCCGACGCCGAAGCCGGACTATGCCGAGCCGTTGTACGACACCGAAGACCTGCTCGGGATCGTGCCGACCGATCTCAAGGTTCCGTTCGACCCGCGCGAGGTCATCGCCCGCGTCGTCGACGGCTCCGACTTCGACGAGTTCAAGCCGCTCTACGGCTCTTCGCTGGTCACGGGCTGGGCGAGCATCCACGGCTATCCCGTCGGTGTCCTGGCCAACGCGCAGGGTGTGCTGTTCGGCGAGGAGTCGCAGAAGGCCGCGCAGTTCATCCAGCTGGCCAACCAGATCCACACCCCGCTGGTGTTCCTGCACAACACGACCGGCTACATGGTCGGCAAGGAGTACGAGCAGAGCGGCATCATCAAGCACGGCGCGATGATGATCAACGCCGTGTCGAACTCGAAGGTGCCGCACCTGTCCGTCCTCATGGGAGCGTCCTACGGCGCCGGGCACTACGGCATGTGCGGTCGCGCCTACGATCCCCGCTTCCTGTTCGCGTGGCCGAGCGCGAAGTCCGCGGTGATGGGCCCGGCGCAGCTGGCCGGCGTGCTGTCCATCGTGGCCCGCGCGGCGGCCGAAAGCCGTGGCCAGGATTACAACGAGGAACACGACAAGGCCATGCGCGCCATGGTGGAGGGCCAGATCGAAGCCGAGTCGATGCCGATGTTCCTCTCCGGCATGCTCTACGACGACGGCATCATCGACCCGCGCGACACCCGCACCGTGCTGGGGCTGAGCCTGTCCGCGATCCACAATGGACCAGTGAAGGGCGCCGAGGGCTTCGGCGTCTTCCGGATGTGAGTGAGCGATGATCCAGAACCTGCTGGTCGCCAACCGTGGCGAGATCGCCCGCCGCGTCTTCTCGAGCTGCCGTGACGCCGGGATCGGCACCGTGGCGGTGTTCTCCGACGCCGATGCCGCCGCACCCCATGCGTCGGAAGCCGACGCGGCCGTCCGGCTGCCCGGCAACGCGCCGTCCGAGACGTACCTGCGCGCCGAACTGCTGGTCAAGGCCGCCGTCGAGACCGGCGCCGACGCCGTCCACCCCGGCTACGGCTTCCTGTCCGAGAACGCGGCTTTCGCCCGGGCCGTGCTCGACGCCGGGCTGACCTGGGTCGGGCCGCCGCCGGAGGCCATCGAGACCATGGGCTCCAAAGTGGAGTCCAAGCGGCTGATGGCCGCCGCCGGGGTGCCCGTGCTGTCCGAATTGGACCCGTCGTCAGTGACCGAAGACGACCTTCCGTTGCTGGTCAAGGCTTCCGCCGGTGGAGGCGGGCGTGGGATGCGCGTGGTCCGCTCACTCGACGAACTGGCCGAAGCGGTGGAAGGTGCCAGTGCGGAAGCCGGGTCCGCGTTCGGCGACCCGACCGTCTTCTGCGAGCGGTACCTGGAGACCGGACGCCACATCGAGGTCCAGGTGCTCGCCGACTCCCACGGCACGGTGTGGGCGGTGGGGGAGCGGGAGTGCTCCATCCAGCGACGGCACCAGAAAGTCGTCGAGGAAGCACCCTCGCCATTGGTCGACGCCGCCATGCGCGAGGAGCTGTTCGACGCCGCGCGCAAGGCAGCCAAGGCCATCGACTACGTCGGCGCGGGCACGGTCGAGTTCCTCGCCGGGCCCGACGGCCGGTTCTACTTCCTCGAGATGAACACGCGGCTGCAGGTCGAGCACCCCGTCACCGAGAACGTCACCGGCCTCGACCTCGTGGCGCTGCAACTGCGCGTCGCCGAGGGCGAGCGGCTCCCGGCCGACCCGCCGCCGACCGTCGGGCACTCCATCGAGGTCCGGCTCTACGCCGAAGACCCGGCGGCCGGCTGGCAGCCGCAGAGCGGCACGCTCCACACGTTCGAAGTGCCCGATGTGGACCGTGCGTTCACCCACGGCCCCGGGCTCCGGCTCGACTCCGGCTTCGAGACCGGCTCGGTGGTGGGTGTCCACTACGACCCGATGCTCGCCAAGGTCATCACCTGGGCGCCGACCCGCGCCGAAGCCGCCCGCCGGCTCGCCAAGGCCCTCGCCGCGACGAAGATCCACGGCGTCGTCACCAACCGCGACCTGCTGGTGAACATCCTGCGGCACGAGGCTTTCCTGGCGGGGGAGACCGACACGGCGTTCTTCGACCGCCACGGCCTCGACACCCTCGCCGCGCCGCTGGCCACGCCCGACACCGAACGCCTCTCGGCTCTCGCGGCGGCTTTGGCGGACGCGGCGGGTAATCGCGCGTCGGCGACCACGCAAGGCAGGTTGCCCAGCGGCTGGCGCAACGTGCGCTCGGCCGGGCAGCGCAAGGTCTTCACCGTGGCCGACCGCGAGTACGAGGTGGTCTACTCGCTGACTCGCGATGGGCTCCGGGCCGAAGGCTTCGACGTGGAGCTGGTGTCGAACGAACCCGGCCGGGTCGTGCTGGACGTCGCCGGCGTGCGGCGCGCGTTCGACGTCGCCCGCCACGACGGCGTGTCCTACGTGGACTCCGCGCTCGGTTCGGTGGCGCTCAAGGCCGAGCCGCGGTTCGCCGACCCGGACGCGGCTCTCGCGGCGGGATCGCTGGTCGCCCCGATGCCGGGCACCGTCGTCCGGCTCGCCGTCCAGGCGGGGGACCCGGTGAAGGCGGGCGACCCGTTGCTGTGGCTCGAAGCGATGAAGATGGAACACCGGATCGCCGCTCCCGCCGATGGCGTGGTCGTGGAACTGCCGGTGACAGTGGGACAGCAGGTCGAAGTGGGCACGATCCTCGCGGTGGTGGGAGAAGCAGAATGAACGCCATGAACTTCATCGAGCCGGAGGAGCGGATCGCGCTTCGCAAGGCCGTCGCCGAGCTCGGCGCCAAGTACGGGCACGAGTACTACGCCAAGAAGGCCCGCGCCGACGAGAAGACGCACGAACTGTGGGACGAGGCCGGGCGTCTCGGCTACCTCGGCGTCAACATCCCCGAGGAGTACGGCGGCGGGGGAGCGGGCATCGCCGACCTCGCCGCGGTCCTCGAAGAACTCGCCGCCGTGGGCTCGCCGCTGCTGCTCATGGTCGTCTCGCCGGCCATCTGCGGCACCGTGATCTCCCGCTTCGGCACCGACGAGCAGAAGAAGCAGTGGCTGCCCGGCATCGCCGACGGCAGCAAGCGGATGGTCTTCGCGATCACCGAGCCGGACGCCGGGTCGAACTCGCACAAGATCACCACCACCGCCAAGCGCGACGGCGACGGCTGGGTCCTCAGTGGACGCAAGGTCTACATCTCCGGCGTTGACGAGGCCGACGCGGTGCTCGTCGTCGGCCGCATGGAGGACTCCAAGACCGGCCGGCTCAAGCCCGCGCTGTTCATCCTGCCGACCGGCACCGAGGGCTTCGAGTACACGAAGATCCCGATGGACATCATCGCGCCGGAGAACCAGTTCTCGCTGTTCCTCGACGACGTCAAGCTCCCCGCCGAGGCACTGGTCGGCGAGGAGGACGCGGCCATCGCGCAGCTGTTCGCCGGCCTCAACCCGGAGCGCATCATGGGCGCGTCGTTCTCCCTCGGCATCGCCCGGTACGCGCTTTCCAAGGCCGTCTCCTACGCCAACCAGCGCCAGGTCTGGGGCACTCCGATCGGCGCCCACCAGGGCCTCGCGCACCCGCTCTCCGAAATCAAGATCGAGCTGGAGCTGGCGAAGCTGATGACGCAGAAGGCGGCGTCGCTCTACGACTCCGGCGACGACTTCGGCGCGGGGGAGTCGGCCAACATGGCCAAGTACGCCGCCGCCGAGGTCGCCATCCGCGCGACCGACCAGGCCGTGCAGACCCACGGCGGCAACGGCCTCGCCACCGAGTACGGCCTCGGCACGCTGGTCACGGCGGTACGGCTCGGCCGGATCGCCCCGGTCAGCCGCGAGATGGTGCTCAACTTCGTCGGCCAGCACAGCCTCGGCCTGCCCAAGTCCTACTAGGAGAGTCGTTATGTCTACATTGGACGGCAAGACGATCCTCATGTCCGGCGGCAGCCGCGGCATCGGCGAAGCGATCGCGCTCCGGGCCGCGAAAGACGGCGCGAACATCGCGCTGCTGGCCAAGACGGCCGAGCCGCACCCGAAGCTGCCCGGCACGATCTACACGGCCGCCGAAGCCATCGAGAAGGCGGGCGGGCACGCGCTGCCGATCCTCGGCGACGTCCGCGACGACGACGGGGTCGCCGCCGCGGTGGCGAAGACGGCCGAGCAGTTCGGCGGCATCGACATCGTCGTCAACAACGCCAGCGCGATCGACCTCACGCCGACCGAGCAGGTCAGCATGAAGCGCTACGACCTGATGCAGGACATCAACGCGCGCGGCACGTTCCTGCTGTCCAAACTGGCCCTCCCGCACCTGAAGAACGCCGCGAACGCCCACATCCTGACGCTGTCGCCGCCGATCAGTCTCGACGAGAAGTGGTTCACCGCCGGACACCTCGCCTACAGCATCGCGAAGTACTCGATGAGCCTGGTGACCGTCGGGCTCGCCGCCGAACTGAAGAAGGACGGCATCGCGGCGAACTCGCTGTGGCCGCGCACCACGATCGACACCGCGGCGATCCGCAACGTCGTCGGCGCGGAGCTGGCGTCGCGCAGCCGGACGCCGGAGATCATGGCCGACGCCGCGTACGCGATCCTGACCAAGCCGAGCCGGGAGGTCACCGGGAACTTCTTCCTCGACGACGAGGTGCTGCGGGCCGAGGGCGTCACCGACTTCGCGAAGTACCGCGTCGGCGACACCGCGGAGGAAGACCTGCAGCTCGACTTCTGGGTCGAACCGGCTTGACCGGCGTCCGCGAACCCCAGCAGGAACGCAGCCGCACCACGCGGCGGCGGTTGATCGAGGCCGCGCTCGACGGGTTCGGCGAGCGCGGCTGGCACGGCGTCACCGTGGCCGGGATCGCCGAACGCGCCGGCGTCTCGCGCGGCGCGGCCCAGCACCACTTCCCGACGCGCGAGGACCTCGTCGTGGCGGCGGTCGACCTGCTCGGCCAGGCCCAGATCGACGAGCTGCGAGCGCAGGCCGCGGACCTGCCGAGCGGGCCGTCGCGCACCGAGCACGTGGTCGAGATGGTGCTGAACCTCTACACCGGGCCGTTGTTCCGCGCGGCCCTGCAGCTGTGGGCGGTCGCGGCGACCGACGAGGCCCTGCGGGACGTGCTGGTGCCCCTGGAAGCGCGGGTCGGCCGCGAGGCGCACCGGGTGGCGGTGGAGCTGCTCGGCGTCGACGAGTCCCGGCCCGGGGTGCGCGAACTGGTCCAGGCCACCCTCGACCTCGGTCGCGGGCTGGGCCTGGCGAACCTGCTCACGGACGACGCGCGCCGCCGGAAGCAGATCGTGCGGGAGTGGGCGCGGACGCTGGAGCTGCGGCTCGGGTGAGCCGGTCCAGCGCGGCCTGGCTCCGCTCGTCGGCGGCGCGGTGGATGACCAGCAGCTGGTCCGGGTCCTGGACCGGCCGGAGCGTCTCGAACTGCACGGTGAGGACGCCGGCCTCGGGGTGCCGCACGACCTTCTGCCCGCGGCCGTTGACCTTGACGTCCTGTTCGGCCCACAGCCGCGCGAATTCCGCGTTCCCGCCGGTCAGTTCGTCGATGAGGCCGGACAGCGCCCGGTCGTCCGGGTGCGCGGCCCACGCGGCACGCAGGTGGGCGATCCCCTCCCGCACGACGGTTTCCCGGTCGACGTAGAACTCGCGCACCAGCGGGTGCATCAGGCACAGCCACATCGCGTTGCGCCGAGCCGGCGGCAGCGTGCCGAAATCCACCAGCAGCCTGGCCATCTCGGGGTTCCAGGCCAGGACGTCGTAGCGGTGGTTGAGCAGCATGGCCGGCAGCGGCGACAGGTCGGTGACGAGCCGCGCCAGCGGCGGCGTTGCGGCGATGGCGAGTTCACCGTCATCACGCGGGCGCTGCCGGGTCAGGTCGAAGAGGTAGGCGCGTTCGTCGGGAGCCAGCCGCAGCGCCCCGGCCAGCGCTTCGACGACGTCAACCGAGGGCCGCAACCCGCGGGCCTGTTCCAGCCGGACGACGTAGTCGACGCTGATCCCGGCGAGTTCGGCGACGTCCTCCCGGCGCAGCCCCGGAGTCCGCCGGCGCGGCGGCAGGCCGAAGTCCCGCGGGTCCAGGCGTTCCCGCCGGGTCCGCAGGAAGGCCGCGAGCTCCGCGGTGGGGGTCGTCATGATCGTTGCAACAGCGAAGGTGGGACTGGTGTTCCCAGGAAGTCCTTTCCCTTAACGCGGTCTCGCCGCGAGCGGAGACTCACCGCCATGGCATTGACACTGGACACCTACCGGCTGCTGGGCCGTTCCGGGCTGCGGGTTTCCCCGCTGGCCCTGGGCACGGCGACGTTCGGCACGGAGTGGGGCTGGGGAGCGGAGAAGGCGGAAGCCCGCAAGCTGTTCGACACGTACATCGAGCGCGGCGGCAACTTCATCGACACGGCGAACACCTACACCGACGGCAGCGCCGAGCGCCTGCTGGGCGAATTCGCGGGTGACCACCGAGAGAGCCTCGTGCTGGCGACGAAGTACACGACATTGCGCCGCCCCGGCGACCCGAACTCATCGGGAGCGCACCGCAAGAGCCTGGTGGCATCGCTGGACGCGAGCCTGCGCAGGCTGGGCACGGACTACGTGGACGTGCTGTACCTGCACGTGTGGGACTTCACGACCCCGGTGGAGGAGATCCTGCGCGGCCTGGACGACCTGGTCGCGAGGGGCAAGGTGCTGTACGTGGCGATCTCGAACGCCCCGGCGTGGGAGATATCGCGCATGCAGGCGATCGCCGACCTGCGCGGCTGGTCCCCATTGGTGGCACTGCAGGTCGAGTACAACTTGATCAACCGAGCGGCGGAGCGCGACCTGATCCCGATGGCCCGGACGATGGGGCTGGGGGTGACACCGTATTCACCACTGGCGGGCGGGCTGCTGACGGGCAAGTACCGCTCAGGGGCGTCGAAGGGCGCCCGGGAGAGCTTCAACGCGGCGCTGGGGATGGTGACGGAGCGAAACCTGGCGATCGCGGACGTGGTGACGGAGATAGCGAAGGAACTGGGACACACACCGGCCCAGGTCGGCTTGGCATGGCTGCTCCAAAACCCGGCGGTAACGGCCCCGATCATCGGAGCCCGAACCCCCGAGCAACTGGAGGACAACCTGGCGGCACTAAAGGTCGAGTTCACCAGGGCGCAGCTGAACCGGCTCGAGGAGGCAAGCGCGATAGAGCTGGGCTACCCACACGACGTACTGGCCAGCAACCACATCGGAGCAGTAATGAGGGGCGAACTGAAGTTCGAGCCCCGCAAGTAGGGGCAACTCGGCACCCCGAGAGAACAGCTGGGTGGTCATCCCGTCGCCTGAGGCCGGTAAATCACTTTGAGCCGGGCCCGCAACCCACTGCCCGAGATGAGGGAACAACGCAGGCTTGCGGGCCCGGCTCAAAGTGATAGGCCTCGTTCAGGCGACGGGATGACCACCCAGCAACCCACCCGCCAGAGCAAGGGGACTGCAAGGGCCATCCCAGAGCCTGCCCGCCCGGCGAGGGCATCTTTTAGGAGGGACGGCACAAGGCGAGGGTCTTTTGGACGGCACAAGGCGAGGGTCTTTTGGACGACATAAGGCAACGGTCTTTTGCACCGCACAAGGCAACGGTCTTTTGCGACCACGCTCAACGTCCGGCACGAGCGCCCCAATGTGGCCTTGGTTGCGTCTCACGCACCGAAGGCCACATTGGGTGCGTCTGACGCACCGAAGGCCACATTGGGGCGCATCCGACCGACCGCTCGCCGAGACCCCCGAACCGCTCACCGACACCGACCGAGACCCACCGGAACCCTGATCTGCTCCGAAACGTCATAGTGCTACAAGTAACACAATAGTCCCAACGGGCGAATGACTATACGTAGCAAGACCGCAGAGGAAGGCAGTCCGGTGTCCGGTTCAGGAGTCGAGCTCACCCACCGCGCGATGGCGATGCTGAAGGCGGTGGCCGCTGGACGTGCGCAGATGTCGTGCAGCTGCGAGCCTGACCTCTTCATCGACGGATTCGCGTGCTGCGATCAGATGACGGCCCACGCGCTCGCCCACGGTGGCTACCTGCGTCCCGCTGTCGAAGCCGCCACCGGGCGCGTGCCGGCCGAACTGACCGAGGCCGGCCGCGCCGCACTGGAGATCACCGTCGCCGCCTGAGCGTCACGCACCGTCGTTGTTCGCTCAGGTGTTCGATTCGCCGTCCCGTCGCGTCAGCACCCGGGCGGCGCCTTCGGTCACGGCGACCGTGTGCTCGGTGTGGGCTGTGCGGGAGCCGTCCGCCGAGCGGATGGTCCAGCCGTCGGGGTCGTAGACGATCCGGTCGGTCGTGCGGGCGAACCAGGGTTCGAGCGCGAGCGTCAGGCCCGGCTTCAACGTCATCCCGCGTCCGGGCGTGCCCTTGTTGGGAACGTGCAGGTCCTCGTGCATGGTGCGGCCGATGCCGTGCCCGCCGAACTCGGTGTTGACCGGGTAGCCGTACTCGCGGGCCACCGCCCCGATCGCCGCCGAGATGTCACCCAGCCGGTTGCCCGGGCGGGCCGCGTCGATCGCCGCCTCCAGGGCTTCCTCGGTGGCGCGGACGATCCGCAGGTCCTCCTCGGCGGGCGTGCCGACGATGACCGTGCGCGCCGAGTCGGCCGCCCACCCGTCGACGCTGACCGCGATGTCGGCGGTGAGCACGTCGCCGTCGCGCAGCACGTAGTCGTGCGGCAGGCCGTGCAGCACGGCGTCGTTGACCGACAGGCAGATGACGTTGCGGAACGGGCCCTTGCCGAACGACGGCGCGTAGTCCCAGTAGCACGACTCGGCGCCGCGCCGCTTGATCATCCCGCGCACGTGGTGCTCGAGGTCCATGAGGTTGACGCCCACGTCGGCGAGCTCGCCGACCTCGGTCAGGATCTCGGCGACGAAGCGGCCGGTCACGTGCATGCGGTCGACTTCCGCAGGCGTCTTCAGTTCGATCACGAAAACCTCGCGTCACAAGAGGGTCGGTATAGTTATACCGGAACGGTAGCACGTTCCCGGTATAGGAATACCAGTCCCGGGTGAGCGGTCCCGGAACCCCTGCCGACCTGGCAGGCTTGGGCCCATGGCGGAACCCCCACCACCGGTGGACGACGAGGCGACGGTCTTCCTCCCCAGCGAGCTGCGCGGCGCCCATTGGCCGACCCGCGACCTCGACGTCTCCCGGCGGCCCTACGACGAGTTCGCCACCCAGATCGTCGCGCGCCCGCCCGCCTCGCCGGTCAGCGCCGGCCGCGGCGAGGGCGCCGGCTCGTCGCTCGCCCGCTCGAGCGGCCGGATGGCCGTCGCCTCGGCCGTCAGCCGGATCACCGGGTTCGTCGCGAAGCTGCTGCTCGCCGCCGTCGTCGGCACCGGGGTCGTCAACGACTCCTTCACCGTCGCGAACACGCTGCCCAACATCGTGTTCGAGCTGCTCTTCGGCGGCGTGCTCGCCAGCGTCGTCGTGCCGCTGCTCGTCCGCTCCCAGGACGACCCGGACGGCGGCCGCGCCTACACGCAGCGGCTGATCACCATGGCACTGGTGCTGCTCACCGTCGGCACGGCCGTCGCGGTCGCGATCGCGCCGCTGTTCACCGCGCTCTACGTCGACAAATCGTCCCCGACCGCCAACCCGGGGCTGACCACCGCGCTCGCGTACCTGCTGCTGCCGCAGATCCTCTTCTACGGCCTCTTCGCGCTGCTCTCGGCGATCCTCAACGCCCAGAACGTCTTCGGCCCGCCGGCGTGGGCGCCGGTGCTGAACAACGTCGTCGTCACGGCCACGCTCGTCGTGTTCGCGCTCGTGCCGGGGGAGCTGACGCTCGACCCGGTCCGGATGGGCGACCCGAAGCTGCTGGTCCTCGGCCTCGGCACCACGCTCGGCATCGTCGTGCAGGCCGCGGTGCTCTTCCCCGCGTTGCTGCGCACCGGGTTCCGGTTCCGCTGGCGCTGGGGCTTCGACCCGCGGATCAAGGAGTTCGGCGGGCTCGCCGCGTGGATCCTCGGCTACGTCGTGGTCAGCCACGTCGGGTTCGTCGTCACCACCCGCGTGCTGACGCACGGGAACAGCGGCGGCGTCACGGCGTACAGCTACGCGTCCCTGCTCTTCCAGCTCCCGTACGGCATCCTCGGCGTCTCGCTGCTCACCGCGCTGATGCCGCGGATGAGCCGCGCCGCCGCCGACGGCGACACGGTGTCGCTCGTCGGCGACCTCTCGCTCGCCTCCCGCATCTCGACGGTGCTGTTCCTGCCGATCTCCGCCGTGCTCGCCGTCGTCGGCACGCCGGTCGGGCTGGCGATCTTCACGTTGGGGCGCGGCACCGTCGCCGACGCCGAGCGGCTCGGCCAGACGCTCGCCGTCTCCGCCGTCGGGTTGCTGCCCTTCGCGCTCGTCATGTTGCAGCTGCGGGTGTTCTACGCGATGAAGGACGCCCGCACGCCCACGCTCATCATGCTCGTGATGACGGCGGTCAAGATCCCGTTGCTGCTGCTGTGCCGCGGGCTGCTCGACGGCGAGCACATCGTCTACGGCGTGATGCTCGTGAACGGGGCCGGGTTCGTCGTCGGAGCCGTGCTCGGGCAGGTGTGGCTGTGGGTCCGGCTCGGGCACCTGCGCAGCAAGCGGTCCCTGCGGGTCGGGCTGATCACCTTGTCGGCCAGCGCGCTCGGTGTCGGGGCCGCGGTGCTGGCCGGTTACGCCGTGCCCGGTTCCCTCGGCACGGTCGCGGGCGCGTGGGTGAAACTGCCGGTCCAGACCTTGCTCGGGATGGCCGTCCCGTTCGGCTTGCTGGCCCTGCTGCGGCTCCCGGAATTCACCCCGGTGACCCGGCGCGTGGGTGGTCTGCTGCGGCGGTTCGCGGCTCGTTGACGACTACGGCCACCGGCGCGATCCGGATGTCTCGAAACGGTAACGAGACCGCTGCGATCAGCGCGTTTACAATTCCGGCGCGGCTTCCTAATATCCACCCCGATCAACGATGGGGCGGAGGTCGTGCATGACGCGCAGGGCGCGCAGGCGGCGGGACCGGGTGTCGATCGACGAACTGCTGCAGGAAGCCGGGGTGCGCCCGAGGCGGCCGGGTTCGCGGTCGGCCGAGACGGCGGCCCGGCGCGACCCCGGTGAGGAGCCGCGCGGCGCGGCGGGCCGGATCGCGCTGGCGTCGGCGGTACTGGTCGTGCTGGGCGGGCTGGTGGTCGTCCTGGCATCGCGGCCCGAGCCCGTTCCGGGCACCACGCAATTCCCGCAGCTGCAGCCGGCGACCGGTATCCCGACGTCGACGGCGGTCGCCGCGCCGACGCAGACGACCACGCCGTCCCCGGTGGTGATGCACGCCCGCAAGACCCCGACGCCGACGCCCACGGTGACGGTCGAGCTGCCACCGTCCCCGACGACGACGGTCACGCTGCCGTCGTCCACATGGGACTGGAGCCGGTGCTACCCCTACGGCTGCCGCCGCGGTGGCACGCCGGTGCGCTGAAAGCTTTCCCGCTCACCGGCACGGGTGCCGCTCACCGGGACCCGAAACCCGCGAAGACCCCCTCACCGGCCCCGATGCCGGTGAGAGGGCCTCCGACAGCCCCACTACGGGTCTCGCGTCAGCCGGCGTACCCGGCGACGATCTTCGTGAACGCGTACTTGTCCTGCGAGATGCCGCTGCACTCGCCGCCGCCGCTGCAGTCGCGGTTGGTGGCCCAGAACGTGAAGCGGGCCAGGTGGTGGCTCGTCGCGTAGCCGCGGATGGAGTTGAAGTTCGCCACCGTGACCGTCTCGCCCGCGTTGTCGGTCTTGCCGTTCATCGAGGAGAGGCCGCTGTGCCGGTAGGCGGTGTCGTCGTTCCAGCCGAACGTGGTCTTGAGCTGGTTCTTCAGCCCGTCGACCGCGGACTTCGTCAGCGCGGCCATGTCGCCGCCGCTGGAGAAGTCGAACGGCATGACCGACCAGACGTCGACCGGGGCGCCGATCGCCTTGGCCTGGTTGATCAGGCGCTTGCCCCACGAGTCGGGGCCGGTCGTGGTGGTGCCGATGGTGATGACGACCTTCAGGTTCGGGTTCTTCTGCTTGGTCAGCTTGACCGCGTTGAGGATGCGGTCCTGGACCGTGTTGTTCTGGAACTCGTCGGTGTTCTCGATGTCGAGGTCGATCGCCTTGAGGCCGTAGGCGTCGATCACCTTCTGGTACGCACCCGCCAGCGCCGAGGCCGACGTGCACTTCGAGCCCAGCTTAGTGCCGGACCAGCCGCCGAAGGAGGGGATCACGTCCCCGCCCGCGTTGCGGATGTTCTGGATCATCGTCTTGTCCGAGCCGGTCAGCGAGCGGCTGCCGTCCCACTTCGGGTTGCAGGTGCCGTCCGACAGGACGAACGCGAGGGTAAACGCTTTCACGCCGGTGGCCGACATCGCCGCGGTCGGGCTGGTCTGCCCGCCCCACTGGTACAGGTACGGCGACGCGAGCACCGGGTCGACCGCGGCCATGGCCTGCGGGGCGAGACCGACGGCGGTCGCCATCGCGGCTCCGGCCGCGACCGCGAGGGTCACCAGACGGCGCATCGATTTCATCAGGGGTCCTCCAAGCTTGCCGGTTGGAGCACCTCCGGTTTGAGGCGGCGGGATCATCCCGGGAGGAGCGCTGTGTGCCACCACACAGTGGACTAGACCAATGTTGTGTGTCAACCCTCCTTCGGTCGGAAAAATGACGCACGGTGCGCACGCGGGTGCCCAGCGTCGGCGGTGTGAGATTCCCCTGAAGGCGGAGTGACACCGCCCGTCATTCCGGCTACTTTGCCGAAATGGTGGGGGATTCGGTCGCCGCCGGCGGGGGACGCCGCCCGGGCCGGTTCCTGCCCGCCGTCGTCCTGCAGCGGTGGGCGCTGTGGCGGCTGCCGCGGCGCGGCCAGGTCCTCTACCTCGTCGCGATCGACGTCCTCGCCGTCGCCGCCGCCGTGCTGGCCGCGCTCCGGTTCCCGCCGCAGGCCGCCATGCTCACGCCGTTCGCGCTGCTCCTGGCCGGCATGCTCGTCTCGGCCGAGCTCGCCCGGACCGTCGAGCGCCACCGCGAAGACACCCTCCTCGGCCCCGGCGTCGACACGCCGTGGATCTTCGCCGGGGTGCTCGTGCTCCGGCCCGGCCTCGCCGTCGCACTGGTCGTGCTTTCCGCGCTGCACCAGTGGTTCCGGGTCCGCAGAAGACCCGGGTACCGGCAGGTGTTCGGCGCCGCGGCGACGGCGCTGGCCGGCCTCGTCGCCGGCGCGTTCCTCACCGCGACCGGCGTCCGGCCGCTCGGGGACGTCCTCGACTCGCGCACGGTCGCCCTGCTGACCCTCGCCGGCGTGGTGTTCCTGGCGGTGAACGCCGCGCTCGTCACCGCCGCCGACGGCCCCCGCCCGCTCCGCGCGGCCCTGCCCGGCCACGCGTTCGACGCCGCGATGGCGGCGTCCGCCCTCCCGCTCGCCTGGGCCGTCGAAGCCGCGCCGCTGCTGGTCCCGGTGCTGGCCGGCGCCACGGTCGTGCTGCACCGCGGCGGGCTCGGCCACGGCCGCCGCGACCACGTGACCCTCGACCCCGGCACCGGCGTGCTGACCGCGGCGTCGTGGCGCGGCGCCGCGGAAGCCGAACTGGACCGGCTCGGCCGCCACGGCCCGGGCCAGGCCGTGCTGCTGCTCGACCTCGACCACTTCCGCCAGCTCAACGACCGCTACGGCGCCCGCATCGGCGACGCCGTCCTGCGCGCGGTCGCCGACACCCTGCGCGACGAGGTCCGGGCCGCCGACCTCGTGGGCCGCTCGGGCGGCGAGGAGTTCGCGGTGCTGCTGCCCGGCACCGGCCGCTTCGACGCGATGGCGATCGCCGAGCGCATCCGGCTGAAGGTCGCCTCGACGCTGGTGGCGCTGAAGGCCTCCGGCGACGGCCCGCAGTTCGTCGGCGTGACGGTGTCGATCGGTGTCGCGGCCTGCTCGGACGGGCTCCTCGAGAACGCGCTGCTGGCGGCCGAGGCGGCGGTGCTGCGCGCGAAGGCCGCGGGCCGCAACCGGACGATCTGCGCCGAACCGGCGTCGTGAACCCGGCCCGGGCGCGACCGCCGGGAAAATCCGCTATTGAGCGACCGTGATCGCGTTCAGCTTTTCGCGCAGGTAGTCCGAAGCGATCACCTCGGGGTACGTCGTCTTGCCCAGGGGCGGAGCCAGTGACGTGATCCGCGCGTCGTGGTCGGTCTCGTAGAAGAAGATCAGCGACACCAGGTCCTCGTCGGGTGCGGTGGCCGCCGGTGGGAGGACGCGGTGGCGCGTCGAGCGCCAGCGGTCGCCCGTCCAGCGGGCCATCAGGTCGCCGATGTTGACCGTGAACGCGTCCGGGTGGAACGGCGCGTCCTCCCACTCGCCGTCGGCGGTGCAGACCTGCAGGCCGCCGACGCCGGCCTGGCGGTCGAGCACCGTGACCGTGCCGAAGTCGGTGTGCGGGCCGATCCGGAACTGCTCCGGTTCCGGCGCGCCGACGTGGGTCATCGGCGGGTACCAGTTGATGTTGAACGTGTACGTCGGGTGCGCGGTGTGCCGCGTGAAGTGGCTCTCGGCCAGGCCGAGCGCCGCGGCGCAGATCTCGAGGAGGTGGTCGGACAGCGCGCGCATCCGGCGCATGTACTCCGTGGCCGCCTCGGCGAGGCCCGGGACCTCCACCGGCCAGACGTTGGGCTGGAACCAGAAGCCGTCGATCTCGGCGACGCCGACACCGAGGTCCGCGCCCGCGGAGAACGACTCCTTCAGGTCCGGCGGGGTCTCGGTGCCCTCGGCGTAGCCGTTCGCCTCGACCCCGGGTGGCAGCCAGCCGCGGCCGCCGACGGTAACGGCGTAGCGCTGCTTGACGTCCTCGGGCAGCGCGAAGAACTCCCGCGCCAGCTCACGCGTCCGATCGCGCAGGTCGTCCGGCACCCCGTGCCCGGTGACCAGCAGGAACCCGGACTCCCGCAGCGCGGCGTCGATCCGCGTCGCCACCTCGGCCCGGCCTTCGGACGTGCCCGCGAACCACGGTGAGAGGTCCACGAGCGGAACGGTTGACGGCATACCGGCTCCTCAAGCACTGTCCTATTCGGACTTTTCGACCCCGATGTCTTCGAACCACAGGTCCGGGCGCGCGGCGATGAACTCCGTCATCAGCGCGGTGCAGGCGGGATCGTCGAGCAGGGTGATCTCCACGCCGAGCCCGGCGAGCCAGTCGTGCCCGCCGTGGAACGTCGTCGCCTCGCCGATGATGACGCGCCCGATCCCGAACTGACGGACGAGCCCGGAGCAGTACCAGCACGGCGAAAGCGTCGTGACCATGATCGTGTCGCGGTAGTGCGGGCGGCGGCCGGCGTTGCGGAACGCGGAAGTCTCCGCGTGCATCGACGGGTCGTCGTCCTGCACGCGCCGGTTGTGCCCGCGGCCCAGCAGCGTGCCCGCCGCGTCGAACAGCGCGGCCCCGATCGGCACGCCGCCCTCGGCCTTGCCCAGCTCGGCTTCTTCACGGGCGACGGCCAGCAGGGCTTCCGGGTCGATCGGCATGCGTCACTCTTTCGCCCAGGCCGGTCCGTGGCAAGTGTTTGACGATTCAACTGCACCTTCCGGCGGATCGCGGACCGAAGCTGTCCTCGATGTCTGGCACACTGCGTCCCATGTACGGGACATCGGAACGCCTGCTCAGGCTGCTGTCGCTGCTGCAGGCCCGCCGCGACTGGCCGGGCGCGGACCTCGCGACGCGGCTCGAGGTCGACGTCCGCACGATCCGCCGCGACGTCGAACGCCTGCGGTCCCTGGGGTACCCGGTGCACGCGACGCCCGGCGTGGCCGGTGGCTACCGGCTCGGCGCGGGGGCCGCGTTGCCGCCGTTGCTGCTGGACGACGACGAGGCGGTCGCGGTGGCCGTCGGCCTGCGCACGGCGGCGAACGGCACGGTCAGCGGCATCGAGGAGACGTCGGTGCGCGCGCTGGCGAAGCTGGAGCAGGTGCTCCCGGCGCGGCTGCGGCCGCGGGTCGGCGCCCTGGGCGCGGCGACGGTGTCGCTCCCCGGCGGCGGCCCGACGGTGGACGCGTCGGTGCTGACGGCGATCGCGGCGGCCTGCCGCGACCACGAGCGGCTGCGGTTCCCCTACGTCGACCACGCCGGCACCGAGACCGAGCGGTCGGTCGAGCCCCTGCGGCTGGTCCACACCGGCCGGCGCTGGTACCTGGTCGCCTACGACCTGGACCGGGCCGGCTGGCGCACGTTCCGGGTCGACCGGATCACGGGGGTGCCGGCGCCGAGCTTCCGGTTCACGCCCCGCGAGCCGCCGGCCGAGGACCTGGCGGCGTACGTGTCGCGCCAGATCTCGTCGGCGCCGTACCCGCACCAGCTGGTGCTGCGCGTCGCGGCGCCCGCGTCGGTGCTGGCCGGGCGGGTCCCGCCGACGACCGGGGCGGTGGAGCCGATCGACGAGCACAGCTGCCGCGTCCGGACCGGGGCGAACACCCTGGACACCGTTCCGTACTACCTGGCGCAGTGGGGGTACGACTTCGTGGTGGAGGAGGCACCGCCGGGGCTGGTGGAGCGGCTGCGGGAAGTGGCGGAGCGCTTCGCCCGCGCGGTCGGTTAGAGCCGAACGGCCTCGCTTTCCCCGTCGCTCAGGAACGACGCCAGTGCGCTCCCTTCTTCCGTGACTTCGCGGCGTTCGCTCTTGGCCAGTTTTCGCAGCGGCTGCACGACGACTGTGGCGTTCTCGACCTTCCACGTCGCCGAGACCCGGCCGTCGACCAGCACCACCCGCTCGCCGGCCACCGAGAGCAGGCGGTGGGTGTCGTCGATGACGCGGGTCCGGTCGTCGTAGCCGAGGATCGCGTTGTCGAACGCCGGCAGGAACCGCACCGGCGCCGGCGTGCCCGGGTCGGGGCGCGGCGCGTCCGGCAGGTCGAGCAGCTCGCGGCCGCGCTCGTCGCGGAAGACCACCAGGTCGTCGCGCACGGCTTTCACCGCCGCCGGCAGCCCGGCCAGGCCGGACCAGGCGCGCAGGTCCGCCGTCGCCGCCGGGCCGTACGCCGCCAGGTAACGCCGCACCAGCGCCCGCCCGACCGCGTCGCCGGGGTCGAGCGGGTCGACGTCGCGGCCGAGCCACGCCGCCAGCGGCAGGTTCCGCACGCCGGCCTTGACGCGCCAGAGCCCCCGGGGCGGCAGCTGCGCGACGGGGATCAGCGCGGCGACGAGCATCTCGCCGAGCGGCCGCGGCCCGGCGGACGGCCACCGGCCGGCGACCGCCCGCGCGAGGTCACCCATCGAGCGTGGCTCGCCGTCGGCCAGCACTTCCCGGCCCGCCGCCGCGAGCTCGTCGAGGTCGACCCCGTCGAGTTCCCGGCGGTACACGCCGAGGACGCGCTGGCGGAGCATGGCGTCGAAACGCGTCCGCCACGCCAGGACGTCCTCGGCGGTGAGCAGGTGGACGGTCCGGCGCATCAGGTGCGTCCGCACGACGCGCCGCTCGGTGAGCAGGTCCGACAGCACGGCCGGGTCGAAGCGGCGCAACCGCGCCCACAGCCCGGTGAAGGGCTCCTGCGGTTCCTGCGCCTGCAGGCCGCCGAGGTGCGCGACGGCGTCGTGCACGGGCAGCTCGGCGCGGTCGAGCAGGAGCTGCCGGGCGAGCGTGGCGCGGTTGAGAGCCAGGGGGCCGAGAACGGTCACGTCGCCTTCTGCCCGTCGAGGGTCTCGCGGAGGATGTCGGCGTGGCCGGCGTGCTGGTAGGTCTCGGCGATGACGTGCAGCAGGGCCCGCCGCGCGGTCCACTTCTGTCCGGTCCGGGCGTCCCACGGCGCGTCGGGCAGCGGGTGCGTCACGGACAGGTCGGGCACCGTGCGGATGACGTCCTCGCTGCGCTTGGCGACGTCTGCGTAGCGCGCCCGGATGGCCGCCAGGGTGTCGGAAGGCTGCATGGCGAACTCGTTCTGGTGGTCGATCATCCATTGCGGGTACTCCCGCGCGGTCCCGGCGAGGATGTCAGCCCAGGTCACGCCCTCGGGCAGGTCGTACCGCACGGCCGAGGAGCCTTCGACGACGAAGCGCAGCCAGTTCTCTTCCATCGACGCGACGTGCTTGAGGAGGCCGCCGAGGCACAGCGCGCTGACGGTCGGGGTCGCGCCGGCCTGCTCGTCGGTGAGGCCGTCGGTGGTGCCCAGCAGGGCGGCCCGGGCGTCGGCGAGTTCGGCGATGAGGTCGTCGCGTTCGGTATCGGTGGTCATGCGCCGAGCATGTCAGGGATAGCGGACAGCTCGTGTCCGCTATCGGAGGTCGATCGAAGGCTTCCGGCGTCGTCAGCCCGCCGGTCCCGCACCAAGCGCCCGCTTACAATGGGCTGGACCGGAGCCGGCCATTCCGGGCGGCGGGGTCTGGGAGGATCACCGGATGACGATGTCGCTGTCGGCCGATCTGTGGCCGGATGTGCAGCCCGAGACCGCTCGCCGGTTGATGCTGGCCGGGGTGGAAGCCTTTGCCAAGCGGGGTTACCACGCCACCACCACGCGGGACATCGCCGGGGCCGCGGGGATGAGTCCCGCCGCTCTTTACGTGCACTTCCCGTCCAAGGCCGCGCTGCTCTTCGCCATCAGCCGGTACGGTCACGAGCAGACCCTCGCCCTCGTCGAGAACGTCGTCGCCAAGGAGTCCGATCCCGTCGAACGGATCCGGCTCATCGTCGAGGACTTCGTCGCCTGGCACGCCCGGCGCCACACCGTCGCCCGGGTCGTCCAGTACGAGCTGCAGGCCCTGCCCGAGCAGGAGTTCGCGGTGGTCGCCGAGCTGCGGCGGCGCATCGAGCGGATCGTCCGGGAGGTCATCGCCGACGGTGTCGAGGAAGGCGTCTTCACCGTCTCCGACGCGCACACCTCCGCCCGCGCCGTGCTGTCCCTCGGCGTCGACGTCGCCCGCTGGTACACCGAGCGCGCCCGCCAGACGCCGGCCGCGCTCGGCACGGAGTACGGCGGCCTCGTGCTGCGCATGCTCGGCGCGTCGCGGCCCGGCCCTCAGGGCACGGACTGAACGAGCGCGGTGTGCTCTTCCGGCGTGCCGCCGCGCCGGGCGGACGCGGGGGCCCGCTCGGGTCGCAGTCCCACGCCGACGAGGTACACCGCGAACGTGCGCAGGACCGGCAACCACCGCGCCGCGGTCATGAGCCGGCCCGGCGGTCCCGCTTGCTCCCCGGACCGGATCGGGCCCGCGAGATCGGCGTGCATGATCCGCTGCAGGGCCTGCACCAGCACCAGCGACGGCAACCGGCGCCGCCGCACCCGGGCGAGGTCCCTCCCGCGCACCGCACCCCGCCGTAGCCGCCCGGCCAGCAGGTTCGCGGTCGCGACGGCGTCCTGGACGGCGAGGTTGACGCCCACGCCCCCGACCGGCGACATGGCGTGCGCGGCGTCCCCGATGCACAGCAGGCCCTCGGCGTGCCAGCGGCGCCGGCGGTCGAGCCGGACGTCGAGGAGCTTGACGTCGTCCATCGAGACCAGCTCGCCGACCCGGTCGGCGTACTCCGGCAGGAGTTCGGCCACGTCACGCCGGAACGCGTCGATGCCGCGAGCGCGCAGCCGGCTGTCGGTGCCCTTGCGCGCGACGTACCCGATCTGGAAGTAGCCCTCCCGCGGGATGACGATCGCGAACCGTCCCCGTCCCGGCCGCCGGGTCAGCTGTTCGACCTGCTCGCCTTCGCGACGCGAGAGGCGGAACCACCAGGTGTCGAACGGAACGTCGAACTCGGTCACGCCCAGCCCGGCCGCCGCGGGCAGCACCGAATTCCGGCCGTTGCACGCCACCGTGAGGTCCGCCCGGAGCTCGGCCGTCCCGCCGCCGGGCCCGCTCGTGCGGTAGCGGACCCCGGCGACCCGGCCTCCCTCGTGGATCAGCGAGGTCACCGCGGCGCCCCTTTCGAGCCGGAACGCCGGTTCCACCCGCGCGGCGTCGGCGAGCAGGTTCAGCAGGTCCCACTGGGGAACGATCGCCACGTACGGATGCCGCACGCCCCACTTGCGCAACGCGCGGAAATCGCCGATCCGCCGGACCCCGCCGGCTCCGTCGGGCAGGACCACCTCGGTGATCCGGGTCTGGGGCAGCCGCGCGAAGCAGTCGCCCAGGCCGAGGTCGTCGAGCAGCCGCAGGGTCGCCGGATGCACGGTGTCGCCGCGGAAGTCGTGCAGGAAGTCCTCGTGCTTCTCCAGCACCGTGACCTCGACCCCGGCCCTCGCGAGCAGCAGTCCGAGCACCATGCCCGCCGGGCCCCCGCCCACGACGCAACACGTCGTCCGCTCCACCGCGCCCCGTTTCCCCCGTCGATCGGCCGCCCCACCCCCTTCTACACCGGAGACGCCGGCCCGCGCCGCGGACGGGAGTATTCCGGGCAGCTTCGCCGCACAAACGGTCCAGGGGTGCCGGATCGCGAAACCTTCGAGCTGCCGAGGCCTCGCCGGCGTGTTCCGGTGGAACGCGGCGAGCCGTGGTGTCGTCCTAAGTAGACGGAGTGCTCAGCATCCTTGCGGCCAGCTCCGCGTAGAACTCGCCGAGGGCTTCGGGTGAATCCGCACCGTCGAGCCGGTACCAACGCACCAGATCGACGCCGAGGGACAAGATCGCGCGCACTGACCGGTCGATGTCCGGTACGTCGAACACCCCCTCGCGGGCTCCCTTCTCCACCGCGGTCCGCACCAGTGCGGAAAACCGCTGCCGGAGGTCGAGGATCTCCTCCAGGTGCTCCGGATCGAGCGCCGCCAGTTCGTACTGGCACACCCTCGCCACCGTGTGGTGGCGGGCGTGCCACGTCACGTGGGCGGCCACCAGACGCCGGATCTGCCGACCGGGGTCGCCGTCGTCGGGCTCGGCCGTCAGTGCCGCCAGCGCTCGCGAGTGTCCGGTTCGGGCGATGTGGAACAGCACCGCCTCCTTCGACGCGAAGTGCACGTACAGCGAACCGGGGCTGAGGCCGACGACGCTGGTGATGTCGCGCGTCGTCGTCGCGTGGAAACCCTTGCGCGCGAAGCACTGCACCGCCGATGACAGCAGCGCGCGCGATACCGGGGACGTCCGCTCGCCCCAGAACTCGTCCGGGACGGCCTCGGGGCCGAGCTTCGTCTTCAACCGTGCCGCCGGGTGGGGGCCGCCGCCGCGGCGGCGCTCCTTGCCTGACATCACGTGCTCCCCTCGGCTTGACACCCGCCGGTGCCGGAGTCATGGTAACTGGGCGCTCAGTCAGTCGATGAAGACGCGAGGAGAGCCGCGATGGGAAAGACCACGCCGACCGTCGTCCTCGACGGCTTCTCCTACCTCGAGTGCCCCCGGTGGCACGACGGCCGGCTGTGGGTGTCGGACTTCTACACCGAGAAGGTCGTCGCGATCGACGGCCGCGGTGCGGCCGAGGTCGTCGCCGAAGTCCCCGGGCAGCCGTCGGGCCTCGGGTTCCTGCCCGACGGGCGCCTGCTCGTCGTCTCCATGCGCGATCACCGCCTGCTCGTGCGCGACGAGTCGGGGCGGCTGGACGAGCACGCCGATCTGTCCGGTGTGGTCTCCGGCGTGCTCAACGACATGGTCGTCGACGACCGCGGCCGCGCCTGGGTGGGCAACTTCGGCTTCGACCTCATGGGCGGCGCGCCCCTGCGCTACACCACGCTCACCCGTGTCGACGCCGACGGGAGCGTGGCCGTCGCCGCCGAGGACCTCGGGTTCCCCAACGGCATGGTGATCCTGCCCGGCGGCGTGCTGGTCGTCGCCGAGACCTTCGCCGGGCGGCTCACCGCCTTCGACATCGGTGCCGACGGCGAGCTGACCGGCCGGCGCGTCTGGGCGCAGCTCGGGGACACCCCGCGGACCGAGGACGTCGGCGAGGCGGTGGCGGCCCTCGAGGTGGCGCCCGACGGCATCTGCGCCGACGCCGAGGGCGCGATCTGGGTGGCGGACGCCGTCCACACCCGCGTCCTGCGCGTCGCGGAGGGCGGCCGGGTCCTCGACGAGATCGACACCGGCATCGGCGTCTTCGCCTGCATGCTCGGCGGCGACGACGGCCGGACGCTCTACCTCTGCGCGGCACCCTCCTTCGCCGAGCACGAACGCCGGCCGGTCCGGGAGGCGCAGCTGCTCGCCGTCCAGGTCGACATCCCGCACGCCGGCCTGCCCTGAACCGAGTGGAATGGAGGGTCCTCATGGAGGTCTCCTGCGCTTTCCCGACCGCACTCGACTCCCCGGACCACATCGCCCTGGCCGAAGAGCTGGGCTACGCGCGGGCTTGGGTCTACGACACCCCGCAGCAGAGCCCCGACGTGTGGATGACCCTCGCGCTGGCCGCCGCTCGGACCGAGCGGATCGGGCTCGGCCCCGGCGTCCTGGTGCCCAGCCTGCGCCACCCGATGGTCAACGCCGCGGCGACCGCCACCCTCGCCGCGCTGGCGCCCGGCCGCGTCGCGGTCTCCTTCGGCACCGGCTTCACCGGCCGCCGCGCCATGGGGTACCGCGCGATCACCTGGTCGTTCATGGAGGCCTACGTCCGCGCCTACCGCGGTCTCCTGCGGGGCGAGGTCGTCGAGTGGGAAGGGGCGCGGATGCGGATGCTGCACCCCGACGGCCACGCGCCCGCCCGGCCCGTCGACGTCCCCGTCCTGATCGGCGCGCTGGGACCGAAGGGCCACCGGGTGGCCCGGGAACTCGGTGACGGCCTGTACGTGACGCTGCAGCTGCCCGAGTTCGCGACCGAGTACTCGTGGGTGCCCTACCTGGTCTGGGGCACGGTGCTCGACGCGGGAGAAGCCACCGACACCGAGCACGCGCGCCACGCGGCCGGCCCCGGCTGGGCGCTGGCCTACCACGGCGCCTACGAGTTCGGCGGCCCCGCGGCCGTGCGCGAACTCCCGGGCGGCGCGGAGTGGCTGGCCGTGGTGGAGCGGACGCCGGCGCAAGAGCGGCACCTCGCGGTCCACCGCGGGCACTGCGTGGAACTCGGGGAAGCCGACCAGGCGGCCTGGCGGGCCGGCGGCCACCGGATGCTGCGGGACGTGACGATGACCGGCACCCGCGCGCAGCTGCGGGAGCGGCTGGCCGAGGTGGCCGCCAAGGGCGTCACCGAGATCGTGTTCCAGCCGACCGGGCCCGACGTCCGGGGCGAGCTCGAGCGGTTCCTCGACGCCGCGACCGCCTGACCGTCAGTGCGGGCCGGCGTGTTCGGCCAGTCCGGTCGCCATGCCCTGCATGAAGCGCCGCAGGTAGCGCTTCAGGAACCAGCGCATGCCGAAGCGCGCCGAATACGTGCCGTGCCACCGGATCCGCGTTCCGCCGCCGGGCAGTTCCGTCAGCTCGACCGCCGCCCGGTAGCCGGTCAGCTGCGGGTTTTCGGCGCCCTCGTAGGCGAACCGGCGGTCCGGTTCGAGCGCGGTGATCCGCTCCTTCGTGACGACCTTGCCGGTCCGGAACGCGCGCACCGCGCCGACGCCGTCCCGGCCGTCGGAGGAGAGGCCGGTCGATCGCGTCGCCTCCAGGGCGTCGACGCGGGACCAGGCCGGCCAGCTGCGCGGGTCGAGCAGCAAGGCCCACACGGCCGAGGGCGGTGCCGCGGATTCGGCGGTGACGTCGTAGGACTGGCGGCTCATGAACGCAGGCTATGACGAGGGCATGGCGCCGCCCAGGCGTGGAATTGCGGTCTACCGGTCAGGAATTGCGGTAGACCGACGGGCGGACCCCGGTGTGCCGGACGAACGCCGCGGACAGCGCGCCGGCCGTGGCGAAACCGCACCGCGCGGCGATGCGCTCGAGCGGCAGGCCGGTTTCGCGCAGCAGCCGTTTCGCCTCCTCGACCCGCAGTGCGGTGAGGAACCGGTGCGGGGTCTGCCCGGTCGCGGCGCGGAACACCCGGACCAGGTGGTAGACCGACAGGTGCACTTCGTCGGCGAGGTCGGCCACCGTGACCGGCTCGGCCAGCCGCTCGCGCAGGAACGCCACCGCCGCGCGCATCCGGGCGTCTTCCCGCCGGGGAGTCCCGCCAGCCGGTAGCCGCCCGTGCCGGGTCAGCAGGTGCGTGGCCAGGAACGCGGCCGCGGTCTCGGCGTACAGGTCGTCCGCCGTCCCCGGCGACCCGAGCGCGCGAACCGCCGCCTCGAGCAGCGGGTCGCCGGTGGCGACGGACGCGGCCATGGCCTCGAAGTCCGGGACGTCGCCACCCAGCCGCGCCGCGGTCGCGTCGACGGTGTCGCGCGGGATGTGCACCTGGACGCTGCGCATGTCCGCGTCCCCGTGGTAGCGGCGGACCACGGCCTGGTGCGGGAGGCCGAGCTGGACCCGGCCGGGCAGCCAGCGCTCGCGGACCGCCCGGCCGCCGGCCCGCGTCTCCAGCTCGGCGCGCCCCGACACCGGCAGCACCAGGTGCAGGTCGGCGGCCGCGGGCAGCGCCATCTCCTCGGCGACCGGGACGTGCTCGAACCGCTGCACCAGCAGCGACCGCCAGCCCGCGTCTTCCCAGCTGCAGAACGTCCGCCGTACGAACCGATCCGTCTCGAAACCGGTGTACGGCCGCAGATCGAACCGGGCCGAGTCGAAGACCATGGTCCCGAGGCTACCTACCCGGCCGCGACGCGCACCCCCGCCGCGAGCCGGGCGGTGAGCTGCCGGAGTTCGGGCTCGCCCGCGTTCAGGAGCGTCTCGACCAGCGCGGATCCGACGATCACCCCGTCCGCGAACCCCGCCACCTCGGCCGCCTGGGCCGCGTCCGAGATCCCCATTCCGACGCACACCGGCAGCTCGGTGACCGCGCGCAGCCGGCGCGTCAGGACCGCGGCCGCCTCGTCCACCGACTCGCGCGTTCCGGTGACGCCCATCAGCGCCGACGCGTAGACGAATCCCGTGCCGGCCGCCGCGGTTTCCGCCAGCTGGGCGTCCGTGCTGCTCGGTGCCACCACGAACACCGTCGCCAGGTCGTGCGCCGCCGCGTGGCGGCGCCACTGCGCGGACTCGGCCACCGGGAGGTCCGGCAGCACGCAGCCCGAGCCGCCGGCCGCGGCCAGCTCGCGGGCGAACCGCTCGACGCCGTAGCGGGACACCGGGTTCCAGTACGACATCACCAGCACCGGCTTGCCCGTGGCGTCGTGGACTTCCCGCACCGTGCGCAGGACGTCCGCGATCCGGACGCCGCCGCGCAGCGCGATGTCGTCGGCCGTCTGGATGATCGGGCCGTCCAGCACCGGATCGCTGTGCGGCAGGCCGACTTCGACGATGTCCGCGCCCGCGTCGAGGGTCGCCCGCAGCGCCGCGATCCCGCCGTCGACCGTGGGGAAGCCGGCCGGCAGGTACGTGACGAGCGCGGCCCGGCCGGCCGCCTTCGTACGGGCGAGGGTTTCGGTGAGCAGGCTCATCGCGCACCCTCCAGTCCGAAGTGGACGGACGCCGTGTCCATGTCCTTGTCGCCGCGGCCGGACAGGTTCACCAGCAGGAGCGCGTCCGGGCCGAGCTCGGTGCCGGCCCGCAGCGCCCCGGCCAGGGCGTGCGCGCTTTCGATCGCCGGGACGATCCCCTCGGTCGAGGCGAGCAGCCGGAACGCCGCCATGGCTTCGTCGTCGGTGACCGGGCGGTACTCCGCGCGGCCGGAGTCGTGCAGGTGCGCGTGTTCCGGGCCGACGCCGGGGTAGTCGAGCCCGGCCGAGATCGACCAGGCTTCGCGGATCTGGCCTTCGTCGTCTTGCAGGACATAGGAACGGGAGCCGTGCAGGACGCCCGGTTCGCCCGCCGACAGCGACGCCGCGTGCTCCCCGCTGTCCACGCCGTGCCCGGCGGCCTCACACCCGATCAGGCGGACGCCGGGGTCGTCGAGGAACGCGTGAAACAGCCCGATCGCGTTCGATCCGCCGCCGACGCAGGCGATCGCGGCGTCGGGCAGCCGGCCGGTCCGCTCCAGCAGCTGCCGCCGGGCCTCGACGCCGATCACGCGCTGGAAGTCGCGGATCATGGCGGGGAACGGGTGCGGCCCGGCGACCGTGCCGAAGAGGTAGTGCGTGTCCTCGACGCGGGCGACCCAGTCGCGGAACGTCTCGTTGATGGCGTCCTTGAGGGTGCGGGACCCCGACGTCACCGGCACGACCCGCGCGCCGAGCAGTTCCATCCGCGCCACGTTGACCGCCTGGCGGCGCATGTCCGTCTCTCCCATGTAGACGGTGCAGTCGAGGCCGGTCAGCGCGCACGCGGTGGCGGTCGCGACGCCGTGCGAGCCCGCGCCGGTCTCGGCGATGACGCGGGTCTTGCCCATCCGCTGGGCCAGCAACGCCTGGCCGAGCGCGTTGTTCACCTTGTGCGAGCCCGTGTGGTTGAGGTCCTCGCGCTTGAGGAAGACCCGCGCGCCCCCGGCGTGCGCGGCGAAGCGCGGCACCTCGGTGAGCGCGCTCGGGCGCCCGACGTAGTGGGCGAGCAGGTCCTCGAACCGGGCGACGAAGGCGGGATCCGCTTTCGCCCGTTCGTATTCGGCCGCCACCTGGTCGACGGCGGCGACGAGCGCCTGCGGGATGAACTGGCCGCCGAAGGCACCGAAGTACCCTCGGGCGTCGGGAAAGTGCCCGGCCGCGGCCGGGAAGAAGAAGTCCATGGTGGAGGTGCTCCTGACCCGGGAGGTCCCGGGTGGTTCGTGGCTGGTCGGGGATCACCGGAGCGCACGAACGCGCGGGATCACGAAGACTTCAGTGATCCCTCGCGACGCGCGGCACGCGGTGCCATCGCATCCCGTCGACCTGGCCCGCCTCGGAGCCGATCGCGTACCGCACCCGGCGCCCGCGCACGCGCCGCGCGGGCGCCTGGCAGCCACGCGGCCGGCGGCCACGGGCGAAGCGGACGGTGAGGGGCACGAGCGCAGCTTAGCCCGCCGGAGTGCGGGGCCCGCAAGCGTTTTGGCGTGGGTCCCGTCACCCCGGGGCCTGGTCGACCCGGACGACGTACTTGCCCCGCACGCCACCGGCCTCCAGGGCGCGGTGCGCGGCGGCCGTCTCCGCCAGGGGGAACACCCGGTCGACCGCCGGGGCGAGTTTCCCTTCGGTCACGTGCCGGGCCAGGTCGTCGAAGTCCGTCCGCTTGGGGTTGCCGCTGAACGCGCGGACGCGGCCGCGTCCGTGGCGGACACTCACCGCGAGGTAGCCCAGCGAGCCGACCGGCCGGGTGAGGTCGAAGGCGATCGTGACCATACGGCCGCCCGGGGCCAGCAACCGCCGGAAGTCCGGGAGGCCGGTGCCCGCCGTGTCCAGCACGACGTCGAACCGGCCCAGCTCCGGGAGCCGGACGGTCCCGTGGTCCAGCGCCGTCGTGGCGCCGAGCCCGCGGACGAAATCGAGGTTGGCGGCGCGGGCCAAGGCCGTGACTTCGGCGCCGTACGCGTGTCCGAGCTGGACGGCGGCGTTGCCGACCCCGCCCGCCGCACCCCGGACGAGCAGCCGCTCGCCGGGGCGCAGCGCCACCTTGTCCCGCAACGCGGTCACCGCCGTGGTGGCGACCGGCAGGGCCGCGGCGTCCACCAGGTCCAGGCCTTCGGGAACCCGGCCGATCCGGTCGGCCGGCACCGTCACGTACTCGGCGGCGCTGCCGAAACCGGACGTGCGCCCCAGCACGCCCCAGACGCGGTCGCCGATCGCGAACGCCGTCGTCCCGGTGCCGAGCGCCGCCACCTCACCGGTGAAGTCGAGGCCGACGCGCTTCGGGAACTTCCGGCCGGTGAGGAGGCGGATCTTCCCGGCGCGGGCGGCGAGTTCGCCGCCGTTGACGCTGAAGGCGCGCACCCGCACCAGGACTTCGCCCGGTGCCGGCTCGGGGCGCGGCACCCGGCCGACGTAGAGGACGTCCGGGTCGCCGTAGCGGTCGAAGAGCACTGCTTTCATCGTGCGGTCGGTCATGACGGCGAGCGTAGGCTCGCAAGTGGACGAGATCATCCGGTTCGGTCGAGGTGAGAGACAATGCCCGGGGCACCTTCTCGGATACCGGCCCGCGACGACCTGCGGGCCGACGCGCGGCGCAACCAGGAACGCATCCTGGTCGCCGCGCGCGAGGTCTTCGCCGAGCGCGGGATCGACGCGCCGATGGCGACCGTGGCCCGGCGCGCCCGCGTCGGGGTGGCGACGCTGTACCGGCGGTTCCCGAACCGCGACGCGCTCGTGCGCGCGGCGTTCGCGCAGCAGATGGCCACCTGCACGCGGGTGTTCGCCGACGCGCTCGCCGACCCCGATCCGTGGCGTGGGTTCCGGCGGCTGATCGAGGCGGTCTGCGAGCTGCAGCGCGAGGAGCGGGGGTTCCCGGAGGCGTTCCTCGCGGCCTTCCCGGACGACGCGGCGGCCCACGTGCGGTTGCGCGGCACCGCCGACCGCGAGCTGGCGACGCTGGTCCGCCGGGCCCAGGCGGCGGGGGCGCTGCGGGCCGACTTCCGCCCGTCCGACCTGGCGGTGGTCTTCCTCGCGCACGGCGGGCTCGTGACGGCGTTGCCGGCGGACGGCGCGGCGTCCCGGCGGCTGGTCGCGTACCTGCTGCAGGCCTTCCGCGCCGAGGCGGCGAGCGAGCCGCTGCCGGCACCGTCCACGTTGGCACTGGGTGGCTTCCCGCCGCCGGACGAAGAACAACTCAAATGACCGATGCCCGGCCCCGCGCTCTCACGTAGCGTGGGAAGCCCAGTCGTCGACGTTTGCGAGGTTCCGGATGGGTCAGGGACAGACAACCGAGAACGAAGTGACCACCAGTGGCCTGCTGATCAGCGTCGAGCCGCTGACCACCGCCGTGGACCGGGGCAAGGCCAACGGTGCCGTGGCCGACAACGACGGCAACGACTAGCCGTCCGTGACGGAGATCCCCGGACTGGCCGGCCTCGTGGCTCCGCTCGAGGCCGGCCAGTTCTTCGCCGACGTCCTGGGGAAGGCGCCACGGCGCTTCCCGGGGGAGCGGGGCCGGTTCGCCGGCCTGCTCCCGTGGCCGGAGCTGGACCGGGTGCTGCGGCAGCACCGCCTCGAGTTCCCCCGGCTGCGCCTCGCGCTCGACGGCGACGTCGTGCCTGCCCACACCTACACCGAGATGGTGTCCACCCGGCGCAACGGCCTGGTGCCGCGCGTGCTGTCGGCGCCCTTCGCCGAGCACCTGCGTGCCGGCGCGACGCTCGTGGTCGATTCCGTCAACGAGCTCGTCGACGGCGTCGGCGAGCTGGCCGCGCGGCTCGAACACGACCTGCGCGAGCGGATCCAGGTCAACCTGTACGCGGGCTGGGGCACCACGCACGGCTTCGACGTGCACTGGGACGACCACGACGCGTTCATCATCCAGCTCTCCGGCCGCAAGCGCTGGCGCCTGCACGGCGTCACCCGGCGCTCGCCGCTGCAGCGGGACGTCGAGCTGCCGGAGCGTCCCGAGGGCGAGCCGCACGAGGACTTCCTGCTGGAAGACGGCGACGTCCTCTACCTGCCGCGCGGGCACTGGCACGACGTGTCCGCCGTCGGCGAGGAGTCGCTGCACCTGACCATCGGGTTCAACGCCGCCACCGGCGTCGACCTCGTGGCGTGGCTGGCCGACCAGCTGCGCGCCGACGAGGTGTTCCGCGAGGACCTGCCCCGGTTCGCCGGCCCGGCGGCCCGGGCGGAGCGGGCCGAGGCGCTGCGGCACCGGCTGGCCGAGCTCGTCGCCGGGGACGTCGTCGACCGGTTCCTCGCCGATCGCGACGCCCAGGCGCCCGCGCAGACCCGCGTCGGGCTGCCGTGGGCGGCGACGGCGGCGCTGCTGCCCGCGGACGACGACTTCGAAGTCCGGCTGCTCGCCCCGCGGGCCGCGCTGACCGACACCGACGGCACGGTCGCCCTGGTCGCGGCCGGGAAACGCCTGGTCTTCGCGGCGCCCGCGCGGCCGGTCCTGGCCGCGCTGCTCGGCGGTCTCCCGCAGCCGTTCAAGGTGCTGGCCGACGCCGCACCGGGCGTCGATCGGGCGACGGTGCGCGCACTGCTGGGCGAGCTGGTCACCCAGGGGCTCGTCGCCCGCGCCTGAGTTCACCCGGAATGCCCGGTTTGCCGCCGTGTGCTGCCCGATCGGGTGGCGGTGCACGGCGAGCCGGTCACATCGGGGCGATTGACGGGCGGAGTTTCGGGTACGCTTAGGCATGCCTAAGTCGAGCTCCCTGGCTCAGGCGCCCCTCTGCTCCTCGGGACCGGACGCGGCGCCCGGGTGCGCCGCGCTGACCCGGGACCTCGGCGGCGACCCCGCCGGGACCGCCGCCCGCATGACGTCGTGGCTGCTCGTCGAGCACCCCGGGTCCTGGTCGCCGGACGCCCTCGAAGACGTCATGGCCGAAGCCTTCCCGGCGGGGACACTGGACGCCGCGCGCGACGCCGGCCTGCGCCCGCTGCTGATCCGCAAGCCGGGCCGCCACGCCCGCGTCCCCGGTGCACCGCGCGCGGTCTACGTCGCCAGCGGCCGGCCCGGGCACCGCTGGCTCGAACGCCTCGACGTCGCCGACCTCGGCGAGCTGGCCCGGCTGGACCTCGAAGCCGTGGCCGCCGGGCGCCGCGGGCACGGCGAGCCGGTGAACGGCCCGCTCTTCCTCGTCTGCACCCACGGCAGCAAGGACATGTGCTGCGCGGTCTTCGGCCGCCCACTGGTGACCGGCCTGGCGCAGAACCACCCCGGCCAGGTGTGGGAGGTCAGCCACGTCGGCGGCGACCGCTGGGCCGGCAACCTCCTGACGGTGCCGGACGGCTTCCTCCACGGCAGCCTCGCGGTGACGGAGGCCGAGCTCGTGGCGAAGGAGGCGCTCGGCGGCAACGTCCGCCTGGAGCACCTGCGCGGACGGACGTCCGCGCCGAGCCCGTGGGCCCAGTTCGCCGAGATCGAGATCCGCGGCCGCACGGGCCTGCGCGGCATCGACGCGGTGCTGGCGGTCGAGGAGGAGACCGACGCCGACGACCGGCGGGTGCTGGTGAACGCGGGCGGCCGCCGCTACGAGGTCGTCGTGCGCCGGCGGCCGGGAACCGCGTCGGGTCACAGCCGGTGCTCCGAGCGCGTGGTGCTGTCGCGGTTCGAGGCGGAGTCGGTGCGCGAGGTGCCGCGCGCCTGATCGATTTCGGCGGGGCGCGGAGCCGGTGGTGTGGCGCGAAAGCCGGGATCGGTCCCGAAGCGGTGATCGGGCCGCTCGGCTTCACCGCGGGACTGTGGCCGGCCGGTCCACCTGAGGCGGGATCGGCGAACGCAAAGCCCGTACTTCCGGCAGAGGACCGTCGAAGCGTTCGACGTCCACGGCCGCGTGCTGGCCCGCGCAGCCCTGGGACAACCGGGACGACGGGATGTCGGCGGTCAGGACGTTCGGGTTGCCGTGCGCGCACAACGGTCCGCCTGCGTGGTCCTCGACCGGGTCGAACCACGCGCCGGTCGGGAGCTGGGCGACGCCGGGCCGCAGGGCGTCGTCGAGGACCGCGCCCGCCAGGCAGGCGCCGCGGTTGTTGAACACCCGGACCACGTCACCGGTCGTGATGCCGCGGGCCGCCGCGTCGGCCGGGTTGAGCCGGATCCGCTCGCGGCCGGCCACCTTGCCCGCGCGGCTCGTGTCGCCGGCGTCGAGCTGGCTGTGCAGGCGCGTGTGCGGCTGGTTCGCGATCAGCCGCAGCGGCCCGGTTTCGGTCGGCGCAAGCCAGACCGGGTGACCGGGGCAGTCCGGGTAGCCGAAGCCGGCGACGGTCGCCGACGTGATCTCGATGCGGCCGCTGGGTGTCTTCAGCGGGTGGGCGTCCGGGTCCGCGCGGAAGTCCGCGAACAACGTGTGGTGCTCGCGGCCGGGCGGGAGCCGCAGCCCGCCCGCGGCCCAGAACTCGTCGAACGCCGGTTCCGAGCGCCAGCCGCGGTAGAGGTGTTCCAGCCACTGCCGTGCGGACCGGCCTTCGGTGAACGCGCCGGAAACGCCGAGCCGGGCGGCCAGCGCCGCGAAGATCGCGTAGTCGTCGCGTGCTTCGCCCGCGGGAGAGGCGATCCGGTGCATCGCGACGACGTGCGTGTCCCGGCGGCCGGAACCGAGGTCCTCGCGTTCCAACGCGGTGGTCGCGGGCAGGACGATGTCGGCGTGCCGCGCGGTGGCCGTCCAGTGGGGTTCGTGGACGACCACCGTGTCCGGCCGGGTGAACGCGCGGCGCAGGCGGTTGAGGTCCTGGTGGTGGTGGAACGGGTTGCCACCCGCCCAGTACACGAGTCGCGTGTCGGGGTAGCGGCGGACCTCGCCGTCGTAGTCGTAGCTTTCGCCGGGGTGCAGCAGCAGATCCGCGATCCGGGCGACCGGGATGAACTCGCCGACCGGGTTGACGCCTTGGGGCAGGTGCGGGATCCGCAACTCGGGCCCGGTGTCGCCGACGTCGCCCATCGACCCGTAGCCGTGGCCGAACCCGCCGCCCGGTAGCCCGATCTGGCCCAGCATGGCGGCCAGCGCGATGCCCGCCCACACGGGTTGTTCGCCGAACTCGGTGCGCTGCAACGACCACGTCACCGTGACCAGGGTGCGGTGCGCGGCCATCTCACGGGCCAGTGCGACGATGTCGGCGGCCGGGATGCCGGTGATCCCGGCCGCCCACTCCGGGTCCTTGTCGAGCAGGGAGCGTTCGAACTCCGGGTAGCCGACGCAGTAGCGGTCCAGGAAGCCGCGATCGTGCAGCCCTTCCGCAACCAGGGTGTGGGCCAGCGCGAGCATCAACGCCGTGTCGGTGGCGGGCCGGATCGGGTACCACCGGGCGTCCACAGTGGACGGCACGTCGTCGCGCAACGGGCTGATCAGCGCGACGCGGCCGCCGAACCGCGTGAGGTGCCCGGGCGTCCCGTGGACCGTGACCCCGCCGGGCGTCACGAACACGTTCTTCTCCGGCACCCCGCCGAACGCGACGATCAGCTCGGTGTGCTCGGCGATCGTCGGCCACGTCGACGCCTGCCGCAGCACCGCGTGCGTGTCGCCGACGACGTGCGGCAGCAGCACCGACGACGTCCCGTTGCTGTAGGAGTTGCGCGACGCCGTGAAGCCGCCGATCGTGTTCAGGAACCGGTGCAGCTGGCTCTGGGCGTGGTGGAACCGGCCGGCGCTGGCCCAGCCGTACGAGCCGCCGAAGATGGCCTGGTTGCCGTGCCCGGTCCGGACGCGGTCCAGTTCGGCGGCCAGCCGGTCGAGCACGTCGTCCCAGGGCACCTCGACGAACTCGTCGCGGCCGCGGCGGTCGTCCGGGCCGGGGCCGTTCTCGAGCCAGCCGCGGCGAACGGCCGGCCGGGCCACCCGGGTCGGGTGGTCCAGCGCGGCGCCGAGGTTGCCCAGCAGGGGTGACGGTGCCGGGTCGGCCGGGTGCGGCTCGACGCGCAACCGGCCTTCGGCGTCGACCTCGGCGGAGAAGGCGCCCCAGTGCGAAGTGGTCGGCTTCATCCCCCGACGGTAACTTCCCCGAAGTTTTTCCGGCCGTGCGTGTCGAGAACGGACGGCCGGCTCCGACTGGGGGACACCGGCGGCCGGAAGGGGCCGCCACCACGAGTGGAGCACGAACCATGACCAAGGTGACCGCGCAGATGTCGGTGTCCCTCGACGGCTGCTACACCGGACCCCGGGACACCCACGACCACCAGGACATGAGCGGCTGGATGCGGGGCCCCGAAGCGCCCGGGTTCTTCCGGGTCACCCGCTGGGCCGTCGACGCCATGGCCTGGCGCGAGCGGCAGGGCTTCGCCGGCGGCGAGCAGTCGGTCGACTCGGAGATCGTCGCGGAGACGTTCGCCGCGGCCGGCGCCTACGTCATGGGCCGGCGCATGTTCGACGCCGGGGAGGTTCCCTGGGGCGACGAGCCGCCGTTCCAGGCTCCGGTGTTCGTCGTCACCCACCGCCCGCGGGAGGTGCTCGAACGCGCGGGCGGTACGTCCTTCACCTTCGTCACCGAGGGCGTCGAACGGGCCGTCGAGCTGGCCCGGGCCGCGGCCGGCGGCAAGGACGTCGCCGTGGCCGGCGGCGGGGAGCTCCTGCGTCAGGTCCTGGCCGCCGGGCTGCTCGACCAGCTCGAGCTGCACATCGCACCGGTGCTGCTGGGTGACGGCCAGCGCCTGTTCGGCCCGGACCTCGGCCTCGGCGCCGGCGAAGGTGTCGAGCTGACCCCCGTTCGGGTCGTCGAGACGCCCGGGGTCACCCACATCCGCTATACCGTCAACGGGCGGTCGAAGCTGGTGCTGGACGACCGCGGCGCCAGTGGCGACCTGGTCGCGTCGGCCGGGCAGTGAGAGAGGAACGACCCGTGAAGTACATGCTGCTGATCTACGGCAACGAGGAAGCCTTCACCTCGATCGGCGCGGAGAACCTCGCCGAGCTCATCCGCGAGACCGACGCCCTCAACCAGGAGCTCCACGAGTCCGGCGAGCTGATCGGCGCCTACGGCGTCGCCGACGAGGTGAACACCAAGATGGTCCGGGTCACCGGCGGGACCCCGGTGATCACCGACGGCCCGTACGCCGAGGCCAAGGAGTTCCTCGGCAGCTTCTCGATCGTCGACTGCGACAGCCTGGAGCGGGCCCTGGAGATCGCGGCCCGGGCGCCGTCGGCGCGGTACTGGGGCGTCGAGGTCCGGCCGCTGATGGACGAGGCCGACGTCGCGCCGTGACCGGCTGGCAGGCCGTCCGGCGGCTGGTCCCGGAGGTGCTCGGCGTGCTGGTGCGCCGCTACGGCCTCTTCGACGCCTGCGAGGACGCCGTCCAGGAGGCGCTGGCGGAGGCGGCGGCCCAGTGGCCGGTGCGGGGGTGGCCCGAAAGCCCCCGGGCGTGGCTGGTGACGGTGGCGTCGCGGCGCCTGGCCGACCAGGTGCGCAGCGACGCCGCCCGTCGCCGGCGGGAGGAGGCGGACGCCCTCCGCACCCCGCCCGCCGGCGACGTCGAAGCCGGCGACGACACCCTGACGCTGCTGTTCCTCTGCTGCCACCCGGCGCTGACGGCGTCTTCGCAGGTCGCGCTGACCCTGCGGGCCGTCGGCGGCCTGTCGACCGCAGAGATCGCGCGGGCCTTCCTGGTGCCCGAGGCGACCATGGCGCAGCGCATCAGCCGGGCCAAGCACCGCATCAAGGTGGCCGGGGCCCAGTTCGAGCTGCCGCCGCCGGCCGAGCGGGCGGACCGGCTCGGCGTCGTGCTGCAGGTGATCTACCTCGTGTTCAACGAGGGCTACACCGCCACGGCGGGGGCGCGGCTGGTGCGGGCCGAGCTGACGGCGGAGGCCATCCGGCTGGCCCGTGAGCTGCACCGGCTGGTCCCCGCCGACGGTGAGGTGGCGGGGCTGCTGGCCCTGCTGCTCCTGACCGACGCCCGCCGCGCGGCGCGCACGGCCCCGGACGGCTCGCTGGTGCCGTTGAGCGAGCAGGACCGGACGCGGTGGGACGCCGACGCGATCACCGAGGGCGTGGCTCTGGTGACCGGCGCGCTGCCGCGTGGCCCGGTCGGCCCGTACCAGCTCCAGGCCGCCATCGCCGCCGTCCACGACGAGGCGGCCACCGCCGGCGGCACCGACTGGCCGCAGATCCTGGCGCTGTACACGGTTTTGGAGCGCGTGGCCCCCAACCCGACGGTGACGCTCAACCGGGCGGTGGCGGTGGCCGAGGTGCACGGGCCGGCGGCCGGGCTGGCCGTGCTGGCGGCGCTCTCGGCCGACGAGCGCCTCTCCGCCTCCCACCACCTGGTGTCGGTGCGGGCCCACCTGCAGGAAATGGCGGGCGACCGCGAAGCGGCGCGTGCCGGTTACCGCGAGGCGGCCCGGCGCACGACGAGCGAACCCGAGCGGCGCCACCTGCTGACCCGCGCGGCGCGCCTGGGCTGACGGGATGTCAGGCGGCGGCCAGGGCGTCCGCCAGGGGTAATCCGCGGGCCGCCGAACCGCCCCGACGGTTCGACCGTGGCGTCCGCGCGGCCGGGTCGACTTGCGTGGGGCCTCCTGGGCGGCGGGCGTGTCGCCTCGCGGTCAGCGCAGGCGCGCGACCAGGGACAGCCACGCTTCGGCGTCGGCGCGGTCGCTGTGCAGCGGCAGCACGCGGTCGAGGTGCAGCAGCCGGATCGGGCGGACCACCGCGCGCTGGGTGGCGATGACGGCGCAGGGGATGCCGCGGGCGTGGGCCTCGGTGATGGCGTCGAGCAGGACCGACAGGCCGCCGGAGGAGCAGAACGCGACTTCGGCGAGGTCGAGATCGCCGGTGACCGCGACGGTGGCGGAGGTGGTGGGAGCGACGGTCCGAGTCATGGGTTGGCCTCCTCGTCGACGCGGCAAGCCGGATCGGCGAGCCTCCCCGCGCTGCGGCCGCCCGCGGCGGGTGACCGGAGTTCGGTGGTGGCTGCTGGTCTCAACCGGCCGTCAGCATGTCGGGGCCGGTTTTCGCAGTAGGTGTGCACGTCGCCGTCGGCCACGATCGTCCCTCCCGGAGTCCGCGGAAGCCGCGCCGGGTCGGTGGGAGCCGGCGGGCCGGGCGTTCGGGTAGCTGAAGACGCGCGAAGTGATCAGGAAGCCGGCCGGTGCGGGCCGCTTCCCGCCGGGCAGGGCGGGACGGCCAGCCACGCCAGCGCGTCCGGCAGCCGCTCGTGCAGGGACAACGCCTGCGTCAGCTGGAGGACCTGCACCGGCCGGGTCACGGCGGTGTGGTCCGCGACGACCGCGACCGGGACGCCGCGGACGCGGGCTTCGCCGGTGAAGTTCAGCAGCGCCCGCAGCCCGGCGGCCGCGCAGAACGTGACCCCCGAGAGGTCGACGACGACCGCTCCGCACGAGGGGTGGAGCGTTCCGCCGAGGCAGTCGGCGAACCGGGCCGTCGTGGCGGCGTCCAGTTCTCCGGCCACGGTCACCACCGCGTGCCCGGTGGCCGTCACGGTGACGGCCACCGTGAGCCGCTTCGTGACGGTGACGTGGTTGCTGCTGGTGTCCATGAAGGGTCTCCTGGCCGAAACGAGGAAAACCAGGGCAGCCGGAATGGCCGCGCGGCTCTGCTTCGCCCCGCCGGTTCGCGCGATGCGGTCTGGGGGTTCGATGCCGCGGCTGTCGGTTTCAACCGCAGCGCCTCGACCGTAGCGATCGGGAAGACCGCAGCACAAACCGCGCTGGTTTAATCAACTCATCGAGTTAGGGGTGGAACGGAACAATCATTTCTGTCCCGTGGCAGAAATCCGGACAGGCCACCGAACGGCCAATTTCGAAAGTCGTCGAACCGGCTCTTGCCGCGCCGCGCACCGGACCACTGACGGGCATTGTCTTGACGGTACTTGCGCGTCTGGACGGCGTAATTTCGCTCAAACAGGACATACTTTCGTTGACGAAGTGCAAAAGTTCTCCCTACGCTCGCCGGGCGTCAGGTAGAGACCCTGGCTCTCCCCTCGAGGAGCGAAGATGCTTCTTGCCGTCCGCGCACAATGCCGCCGCGCCCTCTTGGCCGTGACAGTACTGGTCACAGCCCTGTCGACCGTCGTCGCCGTGCCCGCGCACGCCGCCGTGCCGCCTCAGGAGCCCGGGGTGACCCTTCGGGTGTTCGACATGCAGACCGAGCTGAACAAGCTGTGCACCATCAAGCCGGGGTTGACCCCCAACGTCGACAAGCTGATGCCGACGATCAATTGGAGCAGCACCGCCGACTTCGGCGTCGGCGATTTCTTCGTCTCCGAGGTGACCGCCAACATCACCATCGCGACCGCCGGCACCCACCAGTTCCGGCTGACCAGTGACGACGGTTCCCGCCTGCGCATCGACGGGCAGACGGTGATCACCAACGACGGGTTGCACGGTTCGGCCGCGGTGACCGGCTCGGTCCAGCTGGGCACCGGCTACCACGCGCTGCGGATCGAGCACTTCGACAACGCCGGCGAGCAGCAGATCCTGCTCGAATGGCAGCCACCCGGCTCGGCGGCCTTCACGGTCGTGCCGAACTCCGTGCTCAGCACCGACGCCGGGGTCGTCCGGGTGACGTCACCGGGGAAGAAGGAGTGCGAAGGCACCGCCGACTCGCCCGGCGACGGCCTGCCGCTGACCGGCGTCCACCCCGGCTTCACGCTGACCGACCTGCGCCCGGACGGCTTCCAGCCGCAGGTGACCGGCATGGACTGGCTGCCCGACGGCCGGCTCGCCGTCGCGACCTGGGGCGGCTCGAACACCACCGCCGGCGAAGTCCAGCTGGTCAGCGGCGCCACCGGCACCACGGACCCCTCGAAGGTGCGGATTCAGCGGATCGCGAGCGGCCTGAAGGAGCCGATGGGCGTCAAGTACGTCGACGGAAAGCTGTACGTGTCGGAAAAGACGCGGCTCGTCGAACTGAACGACACCAACGGCGACGGCGTGACCGACGTCTACCGGACGGTCGCGACCTGGCCGTTCGGCGGCAACTTCCACGAGTTCGCGTTCGGCCTGCTGTACAAGGACGGCTTCTTCTACGTCAACCTGTCGGTGGCGATCGACCTCGGCGGCGCGACCACCAGCCCGCAGCCCGCGCCGGGGCGTGGTGTCACCATCAAGGTCGACAAGAACACCGGCGCCGTCTCGACGATCGCCGGTGGCCTGCGCACCCCGCACGGCATCGGCTGGGGGCCCGAAGGCGACATCTTCGTCACCGACAACCAGGGCGGCTGGCTGCCCGCGAACAAACTGGTGCGCGTCCAGCAGAACCGGTTCTTCAACCACTACACGAACCCCGCCGGCCCGTTCGACGCGCAGCCGGTGACCGCGCCGGTGGTGTGGCTGCCGCACAACGAAATCGCCAACTCGCCCAGCAACCCGGTCCAGCTGACGCAGGGCACCTTCGCCGGCCAGCTCGTCTACGGCGACGTGACCTACGGCGGCCTGCAGCGGGTCTACCTGGAGAAGGTCAACGGCGAGTACCAGGGCGCGGTGTTCCGGATGACCCAGGGCCTCGAGTCCGGCGTGAGCCGGATCAGCCTCGGCCCGGACGGCGCCCTCTACACCGGCGGCATCGACGGCGGCGGCAACTGGGGACAGCCGGGGAAGCTCGCCTACGGCCTGCAGAAGCTGACTCCCAACGGCACGAACGCCTTCGACATCCTCGCCATGCGAGCCGTGGCCGGCGGCTTCGAACTCGAATACACGCAGCCGGTGTCCGCCACGACCGCGCAGGACTTGGTGTCGAAGTACCAGGTCTCGCAGTGGCGGTACGCGCCGACCGCCGCGTACGGCGGCCCGAAGGTCGACGAACAGACGCTCGGCGTGACCGGAGCGACGGTTTCCGCCGACCGCAAGAAGGTCACGCTGCGGATCGCGGGGCTGCAAGCCGGCCGGGTCGTGCACGTCCGGTCGCCGCGGCCGTTCGCGGCCGAATCCGGCACGGCGTTGTGGAGCACGGAAGCGTGGTACACCCTCAATTCGCTGGTCGACGGGCCGCCGGCCAGTGTGACGTACGAAGCCGAGCGGGCGAGCTTGACCGGTGGCGCGGGCGTCAACACCGACCACCCGGGTTACGAAGCCACCGGGTTCGTCGACGGGTACTGGAACTCCGGCGCCGCGACGACGTTCGCGGTGAACGTGCCCACGGCGGGGACCTACAACGTCGGCCTCCGGTATTCGAACGGCCCGAACCCCAGCGCCGGCACGAAGTCCGTGAGCGTCTACGTCAACGGCACCAAGGTCCGGCAGACCCGGCTGGCCAGTACGACCACGTGGGACAGCTGGGCTCGGCAACCGGAAGCGCTGCCGTTGAACGCGGGCGCGAATGCGATTTCCTACCGGTTCGACAGCGGTGACGCCGGCAACGTCAACCTCGACAACATCACCGTCACCGCGGCCACCCGCGTCCCGTTGTTCACCGGGTCCACTTTGGACGGCTGGGAGCTGCGCTCCGGCGGTGCGGCGCCGTGGCCGGTCGCCGGCGGCTCGATGGAGGCACTCGGCGGGGACATCCGGACCCGGCAGAAGTTCGGCGACTTCAAGCTGCACGTCGAGTGGTACGAGCCGAACTACCCGCCGGAGGTGACCGGGCAGGCCCGCGGCAACAGCGGCGTGTACCTGCAGGACCGGTACGAGCTGCAGGTGCTCGACTCCTACGGCGACACCAGCCTCGCCAACGACGAGGCCGGCGCGATCTACTCGCAGAAAGCGCCGGACGTCAACGCCGCGACCGCGCCGTTGACGTGGCAGAACTACGACATCACGTTCCGGGCGGCGCGGTTCGACAGCGCCGGGACCAAGACCGACAACGCCCGGGTGACCGTCGTCTGGAACGGCGTGACCGTCCACGACGACGTCGCCATCACCGGCTCGACCGGGGGCGGCGATCCGGAAGGCCCCGGTCTCGGCGCGATCCGGCTGCAGGACCACGGTGACGCCGGGGCGAACCCGCGGTTCCGCAACGTCTGGATCGAACCGATCGGCTGACCGCACGGACGGGCGGGCGCGGATCCGCGCCCGTCCGTCCTCAGCCGGCGATCAGTGCCGCTGCCCCGCCCCGATGGGCCGGGACGCGGCGCCGGAAGAGTTTGTCGCTCCCTTCGGTCACGCCGCCCGGTTCACGGCCGCGGCCGCGGGCAGCCCGGTCAGGATCCGGTACTGCGTCTCGAAAGCCGCCAGCGCACCGTCGATGTCGTGCCGGGCGACGATCGCCCGGGACGCCTCGCCCATGCGGGCGCGGACGGCCGGGTCGGCGGCGAGGTCGGCGATCCACCGGGAGATCGTCGTGATCGATCCCGGTGCGAACAGGTAGCCGTTTTCGCCGTGGTGGACCAGGTGCGGCAGGGCGAGCGCGTCGGCCGCGACGACCGGGAGGCCCGCGGCCATCGCCTCCATCGTGGCGAGGCTCTGCAGCTCGGCCGTGCCCGGCATGCAGAACACGTCGGCCGCGGCGTAGCGGTGCACGAGGTCGGCGTCGGGGACGAAGCCGTGGAAGGTCACCCGGTCGCCGATACCCAGGTCGGCGGTGAGTTCCTGGAGTTCGTGGCGGCGGGTGCCGTCGCCGACGAGGTCCGCGCGGACGTGCGGCAGCGGGGCGAGGGCGCGCAGCAGCTGGTCGATGTTCTTCTCCGCGTCGAGGCGGCCGACGAACAGGACCGACATCGGCCGGTCGGCGGGGCGGGGCGGGGCCGCGTAGTGGGTGAGGTCGATGCCGCACGACACGACCTGGACCGGCCGGTCGAGGCCGATGCCGGCCAGGACTTCGGCCGCGCGCGGGGTGGGCGTGGTGACGATGCGGGCGTCGCGGTAGACGCGCTTGAGGTCTCGCCAGGCCCAGCGGGCGAGCGCGTTCTTGACGCGCCGCGGGAACGGCGTGTAGCCGAGGAGGTTGTCCGGCATGAAGTGGTTGGTGGCCATGCCGGGGACATCGCGCGCGGCGGCGGTTTCGAGCAGGGCGCGGCCGACGCCGAAGTGGGCTTGGACGTGCACGACGTCCGGGCGGATCCGGTCCAGGAGCTCGCCGACGGCCGGGCGGGCGCCGCCGGGGGTGCAGAAGCGGTAGTCGCGGTGGAACGGGATGGCGTGCGCGCGGAGCCGGTGGATCGTGTAGCCGTCGCGCTCTTCGGTGCGGGCCGGGCCGTCGTCGGAGGGGCAGACGACGTGGACGTCGTGGCCGCGCTCGGCGAGCCCGCGGGCCAGGCGTGCGGCGAAGAACGCGGCGCCGTTGATGTCGGGCGGGAACGTGTCGGCGCCGATCAGGACGCGAAGGCCGGTCGGGTGCACGGGTTTCTCCTCGGTTTTCGATGGGACGTGCGGGACGGCACCGGCGAGCACGCGCACACCGGCGAGAGCGACGACCGCGGCGAGAGCGGCCGCGGGCCGGGGAACCTCGCCGAAAGCCAGGGCGGCGACGGCGACGGCGGTGAGGGGATCGAGCACGGTCGTGGTGCCGACGACGACGGCGGCCGGCCCGGCGGCGTACGCGCGGTGCAGGATGACGCCGCCGGCGCCGAGCAGCAGCAGCGCCTGGCCGCCGAGGAGGATCGCGGTCGTCGGCGCCTGGGACGCGGCGGCGTGCACGACCGACGAGCCGAGTCCGAAGAGGACGGCCGCGGCGGCGGCGAGCGCGGCGCACCCGGCCCGGGCGAACCAGGCGAGCCCCGCGACGGCGAACCCGGCCACCGCAACGAGTTCGGCCGTCCCCGCGCTGATGGCGGCGGCGGGGGTGGCCGAGGCGGCGAGGGCGACGAACCCGGCCACGCCCGCCACGACGAGCACGACGGCAGTGACGACCCGGCGGGCATTCCGTCCGAAAAGGACGGTCAGGACCAGGCTGAACACGCCGAGCGGCTGGACCACCGGAAGCGGAGCCAGCGCAAGCGCGACGACGTGCAGGAGGCTGCCGCCGACCGCGAGCCCGGTGCCGGCCCACCAGCCCGGGGAGCGCAACAGCCGGGCGAGGGTGCGCAGGCCGGGGGCGCCGTCGACGGCGAGATCGGTGACTTCGGAGTGCTGCCGAACCGCGGCCACCGCGAACAGCGCGGCGGCAACGAGGGCGCAGACGATGGCGAGGGCGGTCATCGGACAGCCCGCCCGGCGTCAGCCGCCGCGGGTTCGAGCGGTGCCTGCGCCGCACCCGCCGCGCGCCGCAACGCCAGTGCCATCGTTGCCACGATCAAAAACTCCGCCAAAAGCGCCGCGCGTTCGAGCAGGCCCGCCGGGAGCCACGGGATCACCTGCGCCGTCCCGAACGCCGCCGCCGTCACGACTCCCGCCAGCGCGCCGCGCCGGATGGTCGGGGCCGCTGCCGCCCATCGGGCTTCGGCTCGCAATCGCGTGCTCAACCTCCACGCCGCCAACGGCAAGCTCGCGAACAGCACCGCCCCGCCCGCGCGGTGGATCCCGCCGGACACCGTGGGTTCCGCCGCGCTGACGTTGCTCCGGAAGACCAGCACCACCACGATCCCGGCCGTCCAGAACAGGAACAGCGTGCTCACCAGCGGGCCGCTGGGCAGGGCCGCCCGCCGCGCGGCGATCGCCAGCGCCGCCGCCGCGGCGAGCAGCAGGAGGATGGCCACCGTGAACAGCGGCCGGCCGCCGCGGTGCCAGGCGTAGTCGCTGACCGGGTCGCGCCAGGGGCTCACGTCGGCGGCGAACCCGAACGTCAGCCCCGCGATGATCGCCTGCGCGGCGGCGGCCATGACCAGCGTCAACGTCGGTGCGAGCGCGGTCCGTGTCGTCACCCTTCAGACAGTGCTGGCCGTCCGTGAGAGTTCGATGAAGATCGCGCGGGGTTTCCTTAAGAAGCGGCCGACGGGAAGACGAGGTCGAAGCGGGCGCCGCCGCTGCCGGCCCGCGAGGCCGTGGCCCGCCCGCCGTGCTGGGTGACGACCTGCTCGACGATCGCCAGCCCGAGTCCGGAACCCGGGAGCGCCCGGGCGGCGTCGGCCCGGTAGAACCGCTCGAACACGTGCGGCAGATCCGCCTCCGGGATGCCCGGCCCCTCGTCGTCGACCCGGACGCGCACCGAGTCGCCCTCGGCCGACATGGTCACCCGGACCCGGCCGCCCGCCGGGGACCACTTGGCGGCGTTGTCGAGCACGTTCAGCACCGCGCGTTCGAGGGCGGCCGGCCGGGCGAGCACGTCGGCCTCGGTCAGCTCGGCTTCGAACGTGACGTTCGGCCACCGCGACCGCGTGCGTTCGACGGCCGCGGTGACGACGTCGGCCAGCGCCAAGCGCTCCTCGGCCTCGCTCGGCCGTTCGCCGGTGGAGAGGTCGACCAGCTCGCCGATCAGCGCGGTCAGCTCGACGGCCTGGGTGTCGAGGTCGGTCAGCAGCCGGGACCGGTCGTCCGCCGAGAGCTGCCGTTCGGGGTTCGCGTCGGCGTGGATCAGCAGCTCGATGTTGTTGCGCAGGCTGGTCAACGGTGTTCGCAGCTCGTGTCCGGCGTCCTCGACCAGCCTCCGCTGCTCGTCGCGGGACCGGCTCAGCGCGCCGAGCATCGCGTTGAACGACGTCGCCAGCCGCCCGATCTCGCCCGACGCGGTGACGTCGATCGCCGCCGACAGCTCTTGCGTGCGAGCGACGTTTTCGGCGGCGGAGGTGAGGTCGTCGACCGGCTGGAGCGCCGAGCGGGCGATCGCCCGGCCGACCACCGTCGCGCCGAGCACCCCGGCGGCGGACACCACGAGCAGCCAGAAACCCAGCCGGCCCAGCGCGTCCTCGACGTCTTCGGAGTCCTGGGCGACCTGGACCGTGCCCCCGTCGGCGCGCGGGGCCGTCCACATGCGGAACCGGTCGCCCTCGACGCGGTGGACGTTGTCCGCCCGGCTGACGGAGAACGGCTCTTCCGGCAGGCGCGGCAGTTCCGGGATCGCGCCCGCGGTGCCGGTGACCGTGCCGGCCGCCGAGGTGAACTGGACGGTCAGGCCGTTGTACCGGTCGGGCCCCGGCTTGGTGGTGGTGGAGCTGAGGGTCGCGAGCGCCTCCTCCGGCGTGGCGGCCTTCGCGGCGAGCTGGGTGTAGGACTGCAGCCGGGCGTCGAACTGGTCGTAGAGGTCGGCCCGCGTGATGCCCCAGGAGATCGACGAAACCGTCACCACGGCGAGCGCGACCGCGGTGGCCACCAGGACGCCGAGCCGGGCGCGCAGGGACAGCGTCTTCCAGCGGGGCCGCCTCACAGCGGCTCCTCGCGCAGCACGTAGCCGACGCCGCGCACCGTGTGCAGCAGCCGGGGCCGGCCGTCGGCCTCCAGCTTGCGGCGCAGGTAGCTGACGTAGACGTCGAGCCCGTTGGACGCGGCCCCGAAGTCGTAACCCCAGACGTTCTCGAACATCACCGAACGGGTGAGCACGATCCGGGGATGACGCAGGAACGTCTCGAGCATCGCGAACTCGGTGCGGGTCAGGTGCAGGGCCCGGTCGCCGCGGAAGACCTCCCGGGTCGCCGGGTCGAGGGTGACGTCGGCGAACCGCAGCGCCGCGGGAGCCTGGGGTGCGGGCGGGAGGTGGTACTCGGTGCGGCGCAGCAGCGCGCGCACCCGGGCCAGCAGTTCCTGCAGGGCGAACGGCTTCACGAGGTAGTCGTCGGCACCCGCGTCGAGGCCGGCCACCCGGTCGGTGACGGCGGTCCGCGCGGTCAGCATCAAGACCGGCACGGTGTTGCCTTCCGCGCGCAGCACCCGGCACACCTCGAGGCCGCCGAGCACCGGCATGGTGACGTCGAGCAGCACGCCGTCGGGGTTCTCGTCGCGGATCAGGGCGAGCCCGGCGGCGCCGTCGCCGGCGATGGAGACGGTGTAGCCCTCGAACCGCAGCGTGCGCGACAGCGAGTCCTGCACGGCCGTCTCGTCGTCGACGATCACCAAGTGCACCCGGTGTCCTTTCCTCCCGATGACTTACCGTGACTGTAGTTGAGGTTCGCGCCGGGCCGCCGAACTCTCATCGAAGATTAACGATTACCGCGGTTTTCCGCGGTTAGCCTCGGAAGAGGTCAGATCGCGAGCGGAAGAGGAAATCATGAGCGAGAACGCGCCGGGTACGACCGCGCCCGAAGGGATCCGTTGTTCGGATGCGGAACGTGAGCAGGTCCGGGCCGCCCTCTACGCGGCGGCCGGCGAAGGCCGGCTGACGATGGCCGAGGTCGAGGAGCGGCTGGGCCGCTTGGAGGAGCTGCGCTACCGGCACGAACTGGCCGCGCTGACCACCGACCTGCCGGTCGTCGAGCAGCGCACTCCCGTGGGGTGGCGGCAGATCGTGACCGCGGCGGGAACGGCGCTGGCCGCCGAGTTCGCGGTCCTGCGCGGCCGGGCACCCGAGCCGACACCCGGCCGGCGCCGGGTGCTGCTGATCATCACCGTCCTCATCGGACTGCTGATCGCCGGGGCGATCGTCGCGAGCGCGGTGCACGGCTTCGGACCGGACGGGTTCGAAGGTCACGGACCGGAAGCCCTCGAACACCGCTGACGTGGGTGATCACGCGAACTCCCCGGCGTGCTCGGCCGCCCACTGCGCGAACGTCAGCGGCTCGCGGCCCAGAACCCGTTGTGCCGTATCGGTTTTCGGCGACTCGCCGCGCGCGGCCGCCGCGATGAACTCGACGATCGACTTCGCGATCTCGGGCGGCCCGAAACGCTCGAAGTGCTCCTGGGCCTGGGCGGGTGTCAGCTCCTCGACCCGGATGGGCTGGCCGGTGGCTTCGGCGAGGACGTCGACCTGACGCCGTTGGGAAATCAGCGCGCCGCCGGTCAGCAGATCGCTGACGCCTTCGCGACCGGGGTCGCGCAGGGCCGCCACCGCGACCGCCGCGATGTCGCGCTCGTGGATCGGCGCCGTGGCCGCTTCCGGGTGCGGCAGCCGGACCACGCCGGCGTCCCGGATCGAGGACGCCCAGCCCAACGCGTTGTTGGCCAGCACCAGCGGCCGGATCGGGGTCCACCGCAGCCCGGACGTCTCGAGGATCCGCTCGACGTCTCGGTGGTGTTCCGCCACCGCGTTCCCGCGGGCCGAGGGCAGCAGCACACTGCCGGAGGACAGCAGCACCACGTGCTCGACTCCGGCCGTCCGCGCAGCTTCGGCGAAGGCCGCGGTGCCGGACGCGGTGGCGTACAAGAACACCTGCCGCACGCCGGCCAGCGCCGCCGGCAGCGTCTCCGGTGCCGCGAGGTCGGCGGCGACCACCGGGACGCCGGCCGGCAGCGCGGCCGAGGCCGGATTCCGGACCGAAGCGCGGACCGGCTCACCCGCCCCGCTCAGCTGGTCCAGAACATGGCGGCCCACACTGCCACGGGCGCCGATCACGAGTGTCGTCACGCGGTTCTCCTTCGTTTCCGGAGCCAGCATGGGCAACCCGGGCATCGCGCATCCATCGATTGGCGCGAAACCGCGGCACACCGCCATCGAGACGCGGGAAGTGGCACCATTCCGCCATGCTCGATCTCGTCGACACGCAAGTCCTCCACGCGGTGCAGTGCTCGCCGCGGGTCACGTTCCGGCGCGTGGCGCAGCTGATCGGGGTGTCCGAGCAGACCGTGGCCCGCCGCTACCAGGCCCTCCGCCGCGATGGTGTCCTGCGGGTGCTCGGGCGGGTCGCGCCGGCGTCGCGGCGCCACGACGAGTGGGTCGCCCGGATCCGGTGCCGTCCCGACCGCGTCGACACCGTCGCCGACGCGCTCGCCCGGCGGCCCGACGTCTCGTTCGCCCACGTCACCTCCGGGGGCGCTGAGGTGATGTGCCTGGTCCGGGCCGGCGCCGGCCACGACGTGCTGCTGCAGCGGCTGCCGAAGTCCGTGTCCGTCCTCGGGGTGCGCATCGACCTGCTGCTGCACCGGTTCGGGCCGCCGGGCACCGCGGACTGGACCGGCTACGAGGGCCGCCTGACCGCGACTCAGGAGCAGGCCCTACGCGACGAGCTCCCGCCGGTCGCCGGACCGCCGGTCGAGCCGGCCGAGGAAGACGCGCCGCTGCTGGCGATGCTGGCCCAAGACGGCCGCGCCACCCACGCGCAGCTGGCCCGGGAGACCCGATGGACCCAGACCCGGGTGGCGCGCCGGCTGGAGGTGCTGGAGTCGTCCGGCACCTTGTACTACGACGTCGACCTGCTGCCCGAACGGCTCGGCTACCACTCGCACGCCACTGTGTGGCTCCGCGTCGCCCCGCGACACCTCGAAGAGGTCGGGGAAGAGCTCGCGCGCCACGACGAAGTCGCCGTGACGCTGGCGGTCAGCGGTCCGGACAACCTGATGGCGGTCGTGATCTGCCGGGATTCCGACGGTCTCTACCGCTACCTGACCACGCGCGTCGCGAAGCTCCGGGCGATCGAGGGTTACGAGGTCAGCGTCCGGGTCCGGCCGCTGAAGCAGGCGGGCTCCCTCATCGCCGGCGGCCGCCTCCTCGCCGGTGAGTAGTCCACTGTGGACGGATCGGTGGCGCGCGGTCTCCTTCCGGCCGGGAGCCGGTGCGGTAAAGTAGGGCTTCACGCGCCAGGGGGTGGTCGACGGTGGGCCAGGTCGGGTGACCGCGGCAACCGGCTCCGCGGATCGAGCCGACGACATCGTCGCGCTGACCCGGCTGTCCACCGAACCCGGCGCGGTCGGGGCGATGCTCGGCTGGCTCGCGGCGCGCACCGGCGGCACGGCCGCACTGCTCGACGTCGACGGCAGAACCCTGGCGGTGCCCGCGAACCGGCCCGCCCCGGACCCGCCGGTCCTGGCCGCCGCCGCGGCCGCGGCGGCCGAAATGCACCGGCGCGGAACGCCCTCGGCGGTGCTCGGCGGCGAGCCGGACACCATCGACGTCGTCCGCCTCGGGACCGGCGACGACGCGGCCCGGGTGCCGTACCTGGTCGTCGCGCACCGGGCGGAGCGCCGGCCCGGTGCCCTGCTCGCCGACGCCGCCCGTCTGCTGGGCCTGTGCTGGCGGGTGGCGGAGGCCGACCGGACGCGCCGCCGGGTCGCGTCGGCGATGTCGCGCAGCCGCGAGGCCGTGCTGCACCTGCTCATGATCGGCAGCCTGGCCGCCGCGCGGCGGATCGCCGCGACCCTGGGCCCGCGGCTGCCGGACGTGGCTCGCGTGGTCGTCGTGGAGTGCCCGGGCGGCGGGCGGCTGCGGATCGCCGGCGAGATCGAAAGCTTCGCGCGCGGGCGGGCGTGGATCGTGCCGTGCCCCGTCCGGCCCCACCACCTGATCGCGCTCGTCCCGCCGGAGCGGGCCCACGGTGGCCGCCCGCGGCTGGACCTGCTGATCGCCGAACGCGCGCCGGAAGCGCGGGTCGGCGCGAGCCAGGAGGTGCCGCTGCGCGAGACCGCGCTCGGCTACGAACAGGCGTTCCACGCGCTGGCCGTGGCCCGCGGCGTGCCGGGCGGGTACGCCTGCTTCGACCGGCGCACCGACCTCACGCCGTTCCTCGGCGGCCGCGGGCCCGCTTGGGCGGCGGAGTTCCTGACGCCGTGCCTGAGCCACGTCCCGGCGCGGCGGGCCGACCCCGGCGCCGAGGAACTGCTGGCCACGTTGACGTCCTGGCTCACCTTCGACAGCGGCGCCCGCCACCACCTCAAGATCCACCGCAACACGCTGTCCGCGCGCCTGCGCGTGCTCGAGGACCTGCTCGGCCTGGACCTGACCCGGGTCGCCGACCAGTCGGCCGCCTGGCTCGCCCTGCGCCTGCACGCCGCCGGTATCGCCTCCCCGGACGCCGGAGCCGGCTCGCTCGAGGACCTGCTGGCGAGCCCGGGCGCCGTCGTCTGGGCCCGGTCGCAGCTGCTTCCCCTCGACCCCGCAGGCATCGAGACGGTTCGGGCCTGGCTGCGCGCCGACACGCGGCTGCCCGCGACGGCGTCGGCCCTCGGCATCTCCGCGCCGGCCGCGCGCAAGCGGCTGGCCAGGATCGAACGGGCGCTCGGGCGGTCACTGCTGCACGCGCCCAGCGCCCGGCACGAGCTGTGGCTGGCCATGCGGGCGCTCGACGCGCTCTGAACCGCTCACTGGTCACGCGGAAACCGCTGCGGCCGCTCACTGTGCAGGCTGGGACTCGCCGCGCCGCGCGGTGGCTGGCTACCTTCGCAAGCGGCCGTCGGAGGGACGGCCCGGGGGACGGACGTACAAGGGGGAAGATCATGCCGAACGGGAGAATGTGCGCGTCGATCGGTGCGGCGCTGGTGACGGTGGTCGTGGGGGCGGCTCCGGCCGTGGCGGAAACCGGCCCGGCCGCGGCCGCGACGCCGGCGTACTGCAACAACGACGACCCCGCCGGGTTCCCGCCGGACCAGATGAGCTCGCCGCGGTCCACCTGGCTGCGCGGCGATCCGAGCTACACCGAGCTCGAGCTCCGGTACTGGGCCAAGGGCGAGTGCGCCTGGGGGCGGATCACCAACGGCGTGGTGGGCGACCAGATCTGGGTCGACCGCAAGCCGGCGAGCCAGGTCGCGAACGATCCGCACCAGCAGCTCGGCGCCACCCAGATCACCTCCGGGTCGTCGAAGTACACGTACGCGTGGGACGACCACAACTTCCTCATGCGCACGTGCGGCCGGCGGGCCGGCGGGGGCACCGACACGATCCGGTGCACGGCCTGGTTCTAGCGCGGCGCATGTTCGTGACGGGCCACGGCGGGGTAGTACCCCAGCGACGGACCACCTGCCGTGGCCAGTGACGAAAGGCGAGGCGCCGATGACGACGCACCAGCTACCCCGGTCGGACGACCAGCTCCGGGTCGTCGCGCTGGAGGTCGCCGACGATCTCGGCGACGTGGCGACCGTCCGCGCCTGGGCCGATCGCCTCCTGGCCGACCTGCCGGACGACCGGCGGCGCGTCGCGGTCTGGGTCGCCGAGGAGCTGGTCACGAACGCCCTGCTCCACGGCGAGCCGCCGCGGCAGGTCCGGCTGCTGCGGCGGCCCGGGTGGCTGTGCGTCGAAGTCGACGACGGCTGCCTGGACACGGCGTGCGTGCGCCGGTCCGGCGGTGGGGGACTGCGGGCCGTCGCCGCGGTGAGCGTCACCTGGGGCCAATGGCAGCGCAGCACCGGCAAGACCGTCTGGGCCGAGATCGTCACTCCCGTCTGAGCTCAGGCGGCGCGGGCGGGCTCTTCACCGCGGTAGGGGCCCGGCTTCGGGCGGGCCTGGCCGCCCGGGAACGCCAGGCGCAGGATCGTGCGGTGCACCGTGCCGAGCTGGCGGGACAACGGGCCGGTGTTGTACGGCAGGCCGTAGCGCCGGCAGATGTCCTTGACCCGCGGCGCGATCTCGGCGTAGCGGCTGCTGGGCATGTCCGGGAACAGGTGGTGTTCGACCTGGTAGCCGAGGTTGCCGCTCATGAGGTGGAACAGCGGCGAGCCGGTGATGTTCGCCGCGCCGACGAGCTGGCGGACGTACCAGCCGCCGCGGGTTTCGTCGCGGACCTCCTCCTGGCTGAACGTGTAGGTCTGGTCGGGGAAGTGACCGCAGAAGATGATCGAGTGCGCCCACAGGTTGCGGATGATGTTCGCGGTGAAGTCGGCCCAGAACGTCGCCGCGAACGTGCCGCCGCCCTCCTCGCGGACGGCCGCGAGCTGCGCCCGGACCGCGCCCGTGAACCGCTTGCCGCGGACGCGGTCGGCCAGGACCCGCCGCCGTGACCGGGGTTCGGGGCGCACGAGCCGTCCCACGGCGGTCGCGGCGAGCGCGCTCACCAGCGGCCAGCCGACGTAGTCCTTGAGGATCTGGTCGCGGGCCTTGCCCGAGATGCCCTTGATGTCGTGCCACACGTCCTTCAGCGGCTTCTCGCCGGCGCGGATGGCTTCGACGTCGAGGTCGTGGACCGCGACGCCCCATTCGAAGAAGGCCATCAGCAGCAGGTTGTACAGCGGCTGCGCGAGGTACGCCGGGTGCCACTTCTGGTGCGGGTCGATGCGCATGATCTCGTAGCCGAGATCCTTGTCCTTGCCGCGGATGTTCGTGTACGTGTGGTGGATGTAGTTGTGCGAGTGCTTCCACGCCGCCGCGGTCGAGGCGGTGTCCCAGTCCCAGGTGGACGAATGGATGTACGGGTCGTTCATCCAGTCCCACTGGCCGTGCAGCACGTTGTGCCCGATCTCCATGTTCTCCAGGATCTTCGCGACCGCCAGGCAGCCGGTGCCCGCCGCCCAGGCCGCCTTGGACCGGGAGCCGAGCAGCAGGGCGCGGCCGGCCACCGCGATCTGCCGGTGCAGCCGGATGACGCCCTTGATGTACCGGCGGTCGCGCTCGCCGAGGTCGCCGCGCACGTCGTCGTGGATGGCGTCGAACTCGCGGGCGAGTTCGGCGAGCTGATCCGCGCTCAGGTGGGCGAACGGGTGTGTCGGGGTCATGTTTTCCTTTCTCCGCTTCAGAGTTCGACCGTGACCCGGCCTTCGGCGCCGTGCACGCAGGTGCGCACGATCTCGTTGTGCATCTCGGTGACGGCGTTCGTGCGCAGGTCCCGGATCCGGCCTTCCCGGATCGGCAGCACGCACGTGTGGCAAACCCCGACCCGGCAGCCGAAGGGCATGTCCACGCCCGCTTCCTCGCCGGCGACGAGGATCGGCGTGCCGGGCGGGCAGTCCGCGTCGAGGTTGCGGTGGGCGAAGTGCACCGTGCCGCCGGACCCGTCGGCGCCTTCGCCGCCGACGATGGGCTGGAACCGTTCGTGGTGCAGCCGGTCGACGGCACCGCGGTCCTTCCAGTGCGCCTGCAGCGCGTCGAGCAGTTCGCCGGGGCCGCAGGCGTAGGTCTCGCGATCCGGCCAGTCCGGGCACAGGGTGTCCAGCTCGGCCGGGGTGAACCGGCCGTCGCGGCCGGTGATGCGCAGTTCGAGCCGGAACCCTTCGTGCGCTGCCTCGAGCTCGGCCAGTTCGTCGCCGAAGATGACGCCGTCGGCCTCCCGCGCCGAATGGACGTGCACGACATCGCGCAGCCCGGGACCCGGAGCCAGGTGCCGCAGCATGCTCATGACCGGCGTGATGCCGCTGCCCGCCGTGACGAACAGCAGGCCGCGGTCGAGGGAGTCCGGCAGGGTGAACGACCCTTCGACCTCGCCGAGCCGGACGAGCTCACCGGGCCGGGCCAGCCCGACCAGGTACGGCGAGACGACCCCGCCGTCGACCTCCTTGGGGGTGACCGAGATGAGCCCGTCCGCGCGGTCCGGGCTCGACGTCAGCGAGTACGCGCGCCAGTGGTGCACGCCGTCGATGACGACGCCCAGCCGCACGTACTGCCCGGGCCGGTGCCCGACCCAGTCGTAGCCGGGGCGGATCAGCACGGTGGCCGCCCCGCCGCGTTCGGGCTCGACCCGCTCGACGCGTCCGCGCAGCTCGCGGGTCGACCAGAGCGGGTTGATCAGGTCGAGGTAGTCGTCCGGCCGCAGCGGTGTGAACAGCCAGCGCAGCGCGCGCAGGGCCCGGCGCCGCAGCGGTGAGGCCGGTGGGCGCATCCCGGTTTCGGCCATCACGCACCACCTCGCGGACGGCAGGCGGGGCCGGCTTCGAAGGTGACCATGCCCATTGAGTGTACGGGCGTGCACTCAACTTGCAGGATGAACCCGCGGATTCACGCGCCGGCGCCGGCCAGGACGACGTCGCGCAGCTGGCGGCGCGAGCTGATGCCGAGCTTGGAGAAGATCTTGCGCAGGTGCCATTCCACCGTGCGGGGGCTGAGGAACAACCGGGTGCCGATCTCCGGGTTCGAATAGCCCTCCCCGGCCAGCCGCGCGATCTGGAACTCCTGGGCGGTGAGTTCACCCGCGGTCTCTACCGTGCGTTTCCGCGCGGTCTCCCCGGTGGCCTGCAGCTCGCGCCGGGCCCGGTCGGCGAACGCCTCCGCGCCCATCGCGGACAGCTGCTCGTGCGCCGTGTGCAGCTGCGCACGGGCGTCCACCCGGCGGCCCTCGCGGCGCAGCCACTCGCCGTAGAGCAGGTGGCCGCGGGCGAGGTCCACGCGCAGCGGCGTCCGGTCGAAGCACGCGATCGACTCGCGGTAGAGGCGGTCGGCGTCCGATCCGGTGCTGCCCAGCGCGCGCACGCGGGCGTCCAGCCCCAGCGCTTCCGCGGTCGGGATGGCCGAAGCGCGGTCCGCCGACCGGGCCGCCGCGGTCCGCAGCAGCTCCTCGTCCCCGGTTCGCGACGCCGCCTCGGCCAGTTCGGCGGTGACCAGGCCCGGGAACCCCACCACATCGTGCTCGAACACCTCGCGCGCGGCGGCCAGCGCGGCGTCGTGGCGGCCGAGGCCGTTGTACAGCACCGCGCGCCCGTAGCCGGCGAAGTTCACCAGCCGGAGCTGGCCGCGGGCCGACGCGTCCCGCGCCGTGTCCTCGAACAGCTCCGCCGCCGGTGCCTCCCGGCCGCGGAACGCGGCGAGCAGCACCGCGGCGTAGCCGACCGGCGCGTTGCCGGTCGCGCCGGCGATCACGCGGTCCTCCTCGGCCGAGGCCGCCGCCGCGGTCAGCTCGCCCGCCAGCACCTCGTTGACGCCGAGGAAGTTGAGCGCGAACTGCAGCTGCACGAGCGCGCCGGCGTCGCGGGCGAGCTGGACCTGACGCGTCGCGAACGCCCGCGCCGCCGCGAAGTCCGCCGCTTCCGTGGCGATCATGCCGCCGGCCCGGTTGCCCAGCAGCCAGAGCAGCCGCCCGGTGTCCTCGGTGCCGACGTCCAGCGCGTGGACCGCCGCCACCGCGTCGGACAGCAGCGGCGCGGCGGCCCGGTAACCGTCGGTCAGCCGGGTGGCCAGCGCGTCCAGAACGAGGTCGACGGCGCGGGGCGGCACGGGCGCCGGGGGAGCCGCCCGGGTGGCCTCGGCCACCGCCACGAGCTCTTCCCGGTCCGCGCCGGCCCACAGGGCCGCGGCCAGCCCCTCCAGGTACGTCTCGCGCGCCCGGTTCGCGTCGAGCGGGGTGAGCCGCTCGGCCGCCCGCAGCAGGAGCCGGGCCGCGTCGCCGCCCCGGCGCCGGTCGAACGCGATCTGTCCGCGCAGGTGCTCGGCCTGGGCGGCGCGCTCGGCGTCCGGTGGGCCGGCCGCTGCCGAGTCGAGCAGGCCGAGGGCCGCTTCGAGCGCTCCGGCGTCGCGCGTGACCGCGGCCGCCGCGAGCTCGCGGTGCGCGCGCCGGGCGGGTTCGGGCGTCAGCAGCGCCGCCTGTTCGAGGAACGCGGCCGCCGCGACCAGGCCTCCGCGTGCGCGTGCCCGGCCCGCCGAGCGTTCGAGGTCGGCCGCGACGTCTTCGTCGGGGGAGACGGTCGCCTGCCCGCGGTGCCAGGCCCGCCGGTCGGGGTCGAGGTCCGGGTCGGTCACGTCGGCCAGGGCCCGGTGCACGTCCTGGCGGTCCGGGGCCGGCGCCGACCGGTAGACCGCCGACCGCACCAGCGGGTGGCGGAACCGGATCCGGCGGCCGAACTCGATCAGCCCCGTCGCCTCGGCGGCGGCCGCGGGGTCGGCGCCGAGACCGAGCTTGCCGGCCGCGGCCCAGAGCAGGGTGGCGTCGCCGAGGGGCTCGGCGGCGGCGATGAGCAGCAGCCGCCGCGTGTCGGCGGGAAGCGGGTCCAGCTGCCGGACGAAGCACTCCTCGATGCGCCCGGCGAGCGGCAGCGTCCCCGGCCGGGCGAACCCGTCGGCGGGCCCGTCGGCCGTCCACGCGCGCGGCAGTTCCAGCAACGCCAGCGGGTTGCCGTGGGTTTCGGCGACGATCCGGGCGCGGACACGGCGGTCCACCGGTCCCTTGAGGACCGAGGCCAGCAGCGCCTCCGACTCGGCCTCGCCCAGCCCGCCGACCGGGAGGTCCGGCAGCCCGGCCAGGTCGGGTTCGTGGCCGGGTTCCCGCACCGCGAAGACCACGGCGATCCGCTCGGCGAGCAGCCGGCGGGCGGCGAAGGCGAGGACCAGCGCGGACATCCGGTCGAGCCACTGCGCGTCGTCGACCAGGCAGAGCAGCGGCTGGTCCTCGGCCACGTCGGCGAGCAGCGTCAGCACGGCGAGCCCGACCAGGAAGCGGGTCGGCCGGGGCCCGGCGCTCAGCCCGAAGGCCGTGGCGAGCGCGTCGCGCTGGGGTTCGGGCAGGCGGTCGAGCCGGTCGAAGAACGGCGCGCACAGCTGGTGCAGCCCGGCGTAGGCCAGCACCTGCTCGGATTCGACCCCGGCGGCGCGCGCGACCCGGAACCCGGGGGCTTGGGTGTGCGCGTACTCCAGCAGCGCGGTCTTGCCGATCCCGGCCTCGCCGCGCAGGACCAGCACCTGGCCCTGCCCCGACCGGGCACCGGCCAGGAGACGGTCGAGCGCCGCGCGTTCGCCGTGCCTGCCGATCAGCGCCGGCCCACGCCCCGGCATGCGAACCTCCTGCGACCGCCCGGCGACGGCCGTGCCGGGTCACCGAACCCTAGCGCAGCGGGCCGGCGCGTCACGCGTCGTCGTGGGCGCCCGCGTACCGCGCTTCGACGGCCTTGGCGGTCTTCGCCAGCTCTCCGCCGAGGACCCGCTTGCCCAGCACGCCGAGCAGGCCGCCGAGCAGCCGGCCCTTGAGGTTCTTGCCTTCCCGCACCACCTCGGCGTCGACCTGGGTGGTGCCGTCCGGCAGCCGGGTGAAGGTGTAGGTGTGGCCCGAGGCGCCGCCCCAGGTGTTGGAGTCGGTGGTCCGCATCACGACGCGGGCCGGATCGGACCAGTCGTAGCTCAGCCGCTCCCAGATGCCGCCGGATCCTTCGGTGACGTCGGCGTGGCCCGGGCCTTGATCGTGCACCTCGAGGTACTCGGTCGCGCTGCGGCCGAAGAGCTTCGCGCGCTCCGGGCCGAAATCGGTCAGTCCGGCCAGGAACTGCTCCGGTGTGGCGGTGGTCGTCTGACGCAGGTGGATGGTGGACATTTCTTCCGGTCTCCTCGGTGTGTCGCGGGTGTCAGGCTTGGTGCTCGGCCATGTACCGGGCGTACCAGGACGACCACTGCTCGTCGTACTCGCCGGTTTCCTTCTCGTGCTCGCCGTGCGCGGCCGCGGCCTCGCGCAGCGCGTCTTCGAGCTGCCGCGTCGAGCCGTAGCTCACGCCGTCGACGCGGCCGGGGAAGCGGGAGGTGATCTCCTGCAGCTGCCAGGTGTTGCCGTCGGGGTCGCTGAAGGAGGCGAAGGAGGAGTAGGTGCCGTGGTCGGGGTGCACACCCGGGGCGAAGGCTCCGGTGGCGTCACGGTGGAAGACCTCGCTGACGTCGACGCCGTGGCCGGCGAGCTCCTTGCGGGCGGCTTCGATGTCGTCGACCACGAGGTAGGTGTTGCGGACCGCCCCGGGGGCGGCGTCGGTGAGGCCGGTGCCGAAGTGGACCGACGTCGGGGATCCCGGCGGGGTCAGCTGGACGATGCGGGAGGTGCCGAAGTCGATGTCGGCGTCTTCGCGCCAGCCGAGGGTCTTGTAGAAGTGCTTGGTCCGGTCGACGTCGGTGACGGGCAGGACCACGACTTCGAGCTTCATGTCCATGATTCGGACTCCTGGGGTGTGGTGGCGGCGGGGTTCGCCGCTCTGGAATCCACAGTGCTCCGCGGCGGCCCCCGTGGCCCCAGGGAGACACCCTGGCCGACCCCCGGGCCCGGGGTGCCAGGGGCCGCGAAGCCGGGCCGGGCATTGGGCCCGAGCCCCGGCTACGATCCGGGCGTCGATCCGAAAGCGGTGAACTGGGGGAAGCAATGGGCGCTGTCAAGGTGCTGGTGACCGGGGCGAGCATCGCGGGGCCCGCGCTGGCCCACTGGCTGCGGCGGCGGGGAGCCGAGGTGACCGTCGTCGAACGGGCTCCCGGGCTGCGGCCCGGCGGGCAGGCGGTCGACGCGCGCGGCGTGACCAGGGAAGTCATCCGCCGGATGGGGCTGGACGAAGCCGTGCGCGCGGCCCGCACCGAGACCGCCGGCGCGCACACCGTGGCCGCCGACGGCACCGTGCTGGAGACCTTCAGCGCCGAGGACGACGGCGGCGACGGCTACATTTCGGAGATCGAGATCCTGCGCGGGGACCTCTCCCAGGTGCTCTACGACGACACCCACGACGGCGTCGAGTACGTCTTCGGCGACCGGATCGCCGAGCTCACTCAGGACGCCGACGGCGTCGACGTGGTCTTCGCGGGCGGCGACCGGCGCCGCTTCGACCTGGTGATCGGGGCGGACGGGCTGCACTCGGCGCTGCGGGCGATGGTCTTCGGGCCGCACGACGAGTACGTCCGCCACCTCGGGCACGTGCTGGCCTTCTACAGCGTCCCCAACGAGTTCGGGCTCGACGACCACGTGCTGGAGCACCAGGAGCCCGGGCGCTCGGCGATGCTGCGCCCGATCGGGGACGCCACCCGCGCGATGGCCATGTTCTCCTTCGTCTCACCGGACTTCGACGTCGACTACCGCGACGTCGAGGCCCAGAAGCGCCTGCTGCGCGAGCGCGTGGCCGGCCTCGGCTGGCTGACCCCGCAGCTGCTCGAGCACCTCGACGACACGCCGGACTTCTACCTCGACCAGGTCGCCCAGGTGGTGCTGGACCGCTGGTCGGACGGCCGGGTGGCGCTGCTCGGGGACGCGGCGTTCAGCTCGTCGCCGCTGTCCGGGCAGGGCACCGGACTGGCCCTGGTCGGCGCCTACCTGCTGGCCGGCGAGCTGGCGACCGCCGGCTGGGACCCGGCGCCGGCGTTCGCCGCGTACGAGAGCCGGATGCGGTCGTTCGTCGAGGCGAACCAGGAGATCGGCCGGCTGCACGCGGCCATGCGCGGCATCCCCGACCCGGACGCGGCGCCGGCCCCGGAGCCCGACATGGAAGCGCTCACCGCCCTGGTCGAGCGCGCGCTCAACGGCGTCGAGCTGCCGGACTACGCGCAGGCGCCGGACTCCGGGGTCCGGCTCAGCGCACCGCGAGGAACCAGTCGGCCGTCATGACGACCGCGTAGCCCGCCACGCCGGCCGCGACGGCCGGCCACCGGGGTGCGCCGCGGCGGGAGAGCGCCGACCCGATCGTCCAGGCGAGCAGGATCGCGGCGAGCCAGCCGATCGGCGGCAGCCAGTGGACGACGTCCCGGCCGGTCTCGGTGCACGGAAAGACCGTCTCGTCCGGCAGGCACGTGTCGGTGCTCCGCGCGGCGGCGGAGCCGAACAGGAACGCGCCGGCCCCGCCGGCGAGCGCGAGGAACCAGCCGGTGACCGCGAACCCGATGCCCCGCCGCGGGTACGGCCGGATGTCTGCCATGGGCGCCACCACCTCCGAGCCGGAGGCTATCGCCGGTCGGCCACGCCACGCGGGCTTGTTCACCGGAAGTTCGCCGGCAGTGGTCAGCGGCCCAGGCGGTGGGCGCTGTCCTCCGCGCGGTGCAGGGCGGTGAGCAGGGCCGCCCGGCCCGTGTGGTCGATGTCCTCGGTCAGGGCGTCCGTCGCGGTTTCGCCGCCGAGGTTCAGCTTGGTCACCAGCCGGCGGTGGATCGCCGCCATGCTCGCCGCGTCGAAGTCCGGGCGGACGAACGCCAGCAGCAGCCGGACTTCGTCCTCGCACCGGCGGTAGCTCTCCAGCAGGTGCTCGTTGCCCGCCGCCGCGACGATCGCCCGGTGGATCGCGCCGTGGGTCTCCGTCAGCTGCCGCCACGACGGCGTCCGCGTCGCCAGTGCTTCGAGGCGCTCCACCTCGGTGAGGACGGGGGTCAGATCCGCGCCGCGGGCCAGCGCCATGCGCAGCGCGCCGAGCTCGAGGACCTTGCGGTAGTCGAAGATCTCGTCGATGCGCGCCCGGCTCAGCGGCGCGACGACCGCGCCGCGGTGGCGTTCGTGGACGACCAGGCCGCGGTCGGTCAGCAGGCGCAGCGCCGAGCGAACCGTGTGCCGGCCGACGTCGAAGCGGTCTGCCAGCTCTTCCTCGCGGAAGCGGGTGCCGACCGGGTGCACGCCGTCGAGCAGTTCGCCGCGCACCACCTCGGCGATCCGCTCGGGTGCCGCAGGTGCCACTGTCGCCTCCCAGCTTGTCACACACGATCGCGTCAGATTGTGTCACAATGTGGCATGGAGATCGACGGAGCACCACCCGTGTTGCTGCTGCCCGGCGGCGCCGAGAGCTGTGCCGGCTTCTTCCCGGGCTTGGTCGAGGGACTCCCCGGTGTGCGCGTGATCCAGTACGACCGGCCAGGCACCGGAACGTCCACAGAGGACGGTTCACTGGCCGGCGCGGCGGCGCACCTCGGGGCGTACGTCAAGGGGCTGGACGTCGGCCCGGTCGTGGTGGTCGGGCAGAGCCTCGGCGGTGCCGTCGGCGTGCTGCTGGCGCGCGAGCACCCGGAGCTGGTCGCGGGCCTGGTCCTGCTGGACCCGACGCCGGTCAACGACCCGAAGCTGTGCGCACGCATCGAACGCATGACGCGCGTGCTCGGCCGGCTGTCGGCGGTGCCGGGGCTGGGTGCGTTGCTGGGTAAGGGATTCCGCGCGGCGGCCCGGCGCGGCGCACGCGACCTGCGCCCGGACTGCGCGGCCGCGCTCAGGCGGACGGCGAACCTCGACATCCCGACGCTGGCCCGCGCGGTGGTCGGTCTCGCCGAGGTATCGGTGCGCGAGTCCGAGCTGCCCCGGGTGCCGGCGGTCGTGGTGACGGCGGATCGCAAGCCGGGTCACGCGGTCCGCCGGGCCCACGAAAGGCTGGCGGCCGCGTTTGGTGGCCGGCTGGTGAGCTGGCCGGGGGCGACGCACAGTGTGCATCTCGATCATCCGGACGAGGTGCTGGCCACGGTGCGGGAGGTTGTTGCTCGCTGAGGGGGCGCGGATGGGGAAGCCGCGCGCCTGGTGCCGGTGGAGTCGGCTGGCTGAGGTGCTTCGGTGTTCGCGGGTGTGGTGGTGGCAGGGGAGCCGCGCGTGCCCGGCGCCGGTGAAGTTCGCGACCTGAGGCGCTTCAGCGGCCGCGGGCGTGGTGGCGGTGGAGCCGAGCGAGGTATGGCGCGTGCGTGGTGCCGGTGGAGTTGGCGACCTGGGGCGCGGGCGTGGTGGTGGCGCGGAGCCGCGTGAGGCGCGGGACTCGCCTGGCGCCGGTGAAGTTGGCCGCCTGAAGCGCCTTGGCGTCCCCCGGTGGCGGCGGGAGCCGCGCGCGTCGGCGAAACTCCCACCCTGACCGCGCCTCAGCGGGCCCGCATTCGGTGCCGGTACAGCAGCCACACGAAATACGGCGCCCCGATGATCGCCGTCATCAACCCCGCCGGGAGCTGGCCCGGGGCGATCACCGTTCTGCCCAGCGCGTCCGCCGCGCACACCAGGATCGCGCCCAGCAGCGCCGCCGCCGGCAGCAACCTGGCGTGCCTGCTGCCCACCACCGCGCGAGCCGCGTGCGGCGCCACCAAGCCAACGAAACTCAGCACCCCGATTCCCGCCACCGCCGCGCCGGTCAGCAGCACCGCGCACGACAGCAGCAGCAACCGCGACCGCCCCACCGGCACGCCCAGCACCCGCGGCGTCTCCTCGTCCAAGGACAGCAGATCGAGCTCGCGCCGCATGCGGACCAGCACCGGTGCCACCAGCAGCACCGCCAGCCCCATCGGTACCAGGTGCGTGAACGTGCGGCCGTACGTCGAGCCGCCCAGCCACGTCAGCGCCTTCGTCTCGTTCCACGGGTCGGACAGCGTGATCAGCAACGTCACCAACGCCTGCGCTGCCGCGTGCACGCCGAAGCCGATCAGCACCAGGCGTTCGCTGGTGAACCCGCCGCGCGCGGCCACCGCGAAGACCACCGTCATCGCCAGGGCGGCACCCAGGCCCGCGGACCCCGTCAACGTCCAGAACCCGACCCCGGACACCAGCGTGATCACGGCGACCGCGCCCAGCCCTGCCCCACCGACCACCCCGATCATCCCCGGTTCGGCCAGCGGGTTGCGGGCGACTGCCTGGGTGAGCGCGCCGCCCAGGGCCAGCGCCGCGCCCGCCAGCAGCGCGGCCACCACGCGGGGGACGCGCGTGTCCAGCACACCGGTCACCAGCGGGCCCGCCTGGCCGGTCACCCAGTTGACGACGTCACCCAGCAACAGCTTCGCGTCCCCGAGCAGGACCGCTCCCACGGCGACGCCGACCGCCACCAACGCCAGCACGCCCAGCACCACCCGGTACCGGAGCGCGCTCACCCCGCCGCGCGCGCCGGCCGCCGGAGGTTCGGCGGTCGCGGACGTGATCCGGGCGCCGCGGGCCAGGACCACGAGGAACAGCGCGCCGAGGATCGTCGTCACGACGCCGGTCGGCACCTCCAACGCCCGCTGCGGGCTGATGATCGTGCGCAGCAGCACGTCGGCGCCCAGCAGGAGCGCCGCCCCCAGCGCCGCGGAAACCGGGAGCAGCGCGGCGTGCCGGTGCAGGCCCGGCACCGCGGACGCCAGTAACCGGGCCAGGGCCGGCGCGGCGAGGCCGACGAACCCGATCGGACCGGCCAGCGTCACCGCCGCCGCGGCCAGCAGCACGGCCAGCCCGATCGCGGCGACGCGTGTCCGTCCGATGTGGATACCCAGGGCCCGCGCGTGGTCGTCGCCGACGTGGATGAGGTCGAGCCGCCGGGCCATCGCGAGCAACGCGGCCACCGCCACGCCGACGAGCGGGCCGAGCGTGCGGACGCCCCGCAACCCGTTCTGCTCCAGCGATCCCTCGCCCCAGGCGAACAGGCCGCGGGTTTCCTGGGAGTACAGCAACAGCAGGACCTGGGTCACCGAGACCAGCGCCAGCGCGATCGCCGTGCCCGCGAGCACCAGCCGCACGATCCCGGTGCCGCCGGTGCCGGACAGCGCGAGCACGACCGCCGCCGCGGCGAGGCCGCCCGCGAACGCGACACCGGTCGCGCCGAGCAGCGGCAGCGAGACGCCGAACGCCGCGACGGCGACCACCGCGAGGTGCGCACCGGCGTTGACGGCGAGCGTGTCCGGCGACGCCAACGTGTTGCGGGACACCGATTGCAGCACCGCGCCGGCCACGCCGAGCGCGGCCCCGACGACCAGAGCCGCGAGCAGCCGCGGCAGCCGCGACTCGAGGACCACGGCGGTCGTGTCGCCGGTCGCGCCGCCGAACACGAGCCGCAGCACGTCGAGCGCGTCCAGGTTCGCGGTGCCCTGTGTCAGGTGCACCGCCGAACCCAGCAGGAGCACGGCGGCGAGCCCGGTCCCCAGCAGGGTGAGCCGCCCGTGGCGCCGGACGGCGGCCACGGGCGGCTCGGTGAGGGTGGCCACTAGCCCTTCAGGGCGGCGACGGCGGCGTCGACGAACTGCGCCATGGACTTGGGCCCGCCGAACATCCACAGGGAGTCCGGGAAGCGGTGCACCTTGCCGCTCTTGACGAACGCGAGGTTCTGCCAGATCGCGTTGCCGGCCAGCTGCTGCTGGTACGGGTCGCCGTCGGCGTTGTTCGCGATGTACCAGAACCGCACGTCGGGCAGCTTGGTCAGGCCTTCGACGTCGGCCTGCCCGAGCCCGTAGGTGGGGTCGCCGTCCATCGGCCACGCGGTGTCCAGGCCGAGCCGCCCGAACACCGCGGACACCAGCGCGCCCTTGGTGTAGGGCCGGATGCTGACCGAGCCGGACGTGACGTAGGCGTCGGAGAACGCGACCTTCTGACCGGCGGCGCCGAGCTTCTCCACCTCGGCCTGGCCCGCAGTGAGCTTCTGCTCGAACTCGGACTTCAGCTGCGCGGCCCGGGTTTCGGTGCCGGTGGCCTTCGCGATGACGTCCAGGCCGGCGTACATCCCGGCGACCGGGTCCTTGGCGTCACCGCCGTTGATGACGAGCACCGGCACCTTCGCCTCGATCTGCTCGAGCGCGCCTTCGGTCACGCTGTCGGTGACGACCACCAGGTCCAGCCCCAGCGAACCGAGCGTGTCGAGGCTCGGCTCGCCGCGGGTGCCGATGTCCTTCGGGGTGCCGTCGAGCGGGGCGGCGCTCGCCCACTGGCCGTAACCCTTGATGTCCGACACGCCGACCGGCATGACGCCGAGCGACACGAGGTGCTCGACGGCGTTCCACTCGGTCGCCGCGACGCGCTTGGCCGGGTGCGGCAGCTTGACTTCCTTGCCCCGCGAGTCGACGACCGTGACCGGGCCGGCGCCGCTCGTGGCGGCCGCGTTGCTGGTGGGCTCCTCGGTGGTGCCGCAGGCGGCCACGAAGAACGTGGCGGCCGCGGACAGGCCGAGGAGCATCCGGGTGATCCGCATGTTTCTCCTGTTTTCGATGGGTCAGGCCAGCTCAGACCAGCGCGGTGTCGTTGAAGCGGCCGACCGCGCGGGTGTGGATCCGGCCGTCGGCCGGGTCGAGCGCCACGTCCACGCGGATGCCGTAGGCCCGCGTGAGGTTTTCGGCGGTGAGCACGTCGGCGGGGGAGCCGTCGGCGGTGACCCGGCCGGCCTCCAGCAGCAGCACCCGGTCGGCGACCGCCGCGGCCTGGTCGAGGTCGTGCAGCACCACGCCGACCCCGACGCCGTGCCGGTCGGCGAGGTCGCGGACGACGTCGAGGATCTCCACCTGGTAGCGCAGGTCGAGGAACGTCGTGGGCTCGTCGAGCAGCAGCAGCGCGGTGTCCTGGGCCAGGCAGCTCGCGAGCCAGACCCGCTGCGCCTGCCCGCCGGAGAGGGCCTGCACCGGCCGGTCGGCGAGCGCGGCCAGCCCGGTCAGCTCCAGTGCGCGCGCGACGGCCGCCGGGCCTTCGGGGTCGCGGCCGCCCCAGCGGGACCGGTGCGGGTGCCGGCCGAACTCGACCAGCTCCCGCACGCTCACCCCGCCCGGCGCGCTCCGCTGCTGCGACAGCAAGGTGATCCGCTTGGCGATGTCCTTTCCGGACAGTGCCCGCAGGTCGGCGCCGTCGGCGAAGGTGACCGACCCGGCGACCGGCGGGTGCAGCCGCGCCAGCGCGCGCAGCAGCGTCGACTTCCCGCTGCCGTTCGGGCCGATCAACGCGGTCACGGAGCCGGCGCGCAACGAGACGGACGCGGAGCGCACGACGACGTCGCGGCCGTAGGCGACATCGATCTCGCGGGCGTGGACACCGGTATCGGCGCGATGGGGGACGTCAGGCACGCGAGAACGATAAGGTCAGCCTTACCTAACTACAAGGTGGCGGACAGCACACCACCCCCTGAACCGGGCGGCCAACGCGCGAAAACGCCGCGGTCCGGTTAGCGTCCGTGGGGCAGGCCGGTGCGCCCCTCCCCCCTCGGCGCATCGGCCTGCTCCAGCCCACCTGCTTCGAGCGCATGTCGGAACGGGCCCGCGCGGCTGCGAAGCCCGCGTCACCGGTTCCCGGCGAAGAACTCCGCCGCCCACCGGTAGGCCATCGCGCAGGCCTCGGCTTCGGTGGTCCTGAGGTGTTCGACGACCTCGCCACCCACCCACAGCATCAGCGCGACCGCGCCCGGCCGGATCGGGGTCAGCCCGATGAGCCGGCTGTGCCCGTCGCGCTCGAGGACGCGTTCGGCGGTGAGCCACTGCCCGGTCGTGCCGGTGCGCGTGACCGTCCACGCCGGATCGGCGCCGAGTTCGGCCACCGATCGGGGAACGAGCTCGTCGTGCACGTCCAACCACCCCTCGTCCGGTGATCCGAAGATGAATCCCAGGTTAACAACGCCCGGTCCGGCGGGCATGATCCACTACGCTGGCCGGACCTGGGGGCCACGACCGCAGGGAGCTGTCATGCCGACCCTCACGACGGTGGCCGGCTGGACGATCACCGCGTCCGGCGACACCGCGACGTTCACGCACGCCGCCGGCGGTTTCCGGGCGCCCCGCGTGTGGAGCGGCCGCGGGCTGGCGATCGCCGAGGCCGACCTCGCGTCGATCGACAAGGCGCTGGGCGAGGTGCTGAAGCTGCCGGTCTACTGGCTGGCCCGGGCCCGGCGCCGGGACAGCGGAGCCGGGGACGCGGCGGTGTGGTCGGAGCCGCGGTACGACCCGGACGACGAGTTCGTGTACCTGGCCGGACCGTGCCGGGCCGAGGAGGCCCCGGGGTACCGGCCGGCTTCGGCGTTCGTCGTCGACCTGGTCCACCTGCGGGGGCTGCGGATCCGGATCGCCGCCTACCGCGCGGCGACCGGCGTGGAACGTCCGGGCCGGGCCGGTCGGGCAGGGTAGTTTTGCCCGTCTTGACCTCCGTCGCGCCGCGGGGCAATCCTGGGAGTCTTGTCCGCTTTTCCCGGAGGGGGAAACGATGCGACGGCTCCTCGTGCTTTTCTGCGCCCTTTTCCTGACGGTCACCGCCGTCCCCGCGTGGGCCGATCCGGCGCCCGACCCGGTTCCCGGCGAGAGACCCCCGCTGGGGATCACCTGGGCGACTGGGGATCCCTACTGCCTCTACCAGCTCGGCGAGGACGCCGTGAAGGCCGCGGCCGACCAGCTCGTCTCCTCCGGGCTGCGGGACGCCGGTTACGAATACGTCATGCTCGGCGACTGCTGGCAGGCCGCCCAGCGCGACGCCGCCGGCAAGCTCACGCCCCGCCCGAGCTTCTCCTCCGACATCCCGGCGCTGGTCGGCTACGTCCACGAACGCGGGCTCAAGATCGGGTTCTACAGCGGCACGGGCGCGAAGACCTGCAGTGCCTACCCGGCGGCCGGCTCGCTCGACCACGAGGACATCGACGCGCAGACCTTCGCCGCCTGGGGCGCGGACTACCTGCGCTACGACACCTGTTACAGCGTCAACGGTGACGCGCCCGCGCGCGTGAAGAAGATGGCCGACGCCCTCAAGCGCACCGGCCGGCCGATCACCCTCGAGGTCGACGACTACGACCGCGACCAGAGCCCGTGGCTGTGGGCCCGGGCGTCCGGCGCGCAGGTCTGGCGCACCTACCAGAACGCGACCTTCGGCTTCGGCTACTCGACCGGCAGCCTCGACAAGCAGTACGGCCTGGCCGGCTACAACGGCCCGGGCGGCTGGAACATGCCCGGCTCCTTCACCTTCAGCTACCTCGACACCGCCGAGCGCCAGGCCAAACTGGGGCTGTGGGCCGTGCTCAACGCGCCGCTGGTGGCCGACATGGCGCTCGCGGCCGACGTCACGCTCCCGGCCGCCGAAATGAGCAACCCCGACATCATCGCCGTCGACCGGGACTGGGCGGGCGTCGGCGGGCACAAGGTCCGCGACACCGGCTGGACCGAGGTGTGGACGAAACCGATGTCCGACGGCTCGGCCGTGCTCGTGCTGTTCAACCGCGGCGAGCTGGCCGCCCCGATCACGACGTCCGTGGCCGACGCCGGGCTCCCCGCCGCGGCCGGGTACCGCGTGCGCGACCTGTGGACCGGCGACGAGACCGAGACGACCGGCGCGCTCGGCGGCACCGTCGGGCGGCACGCCGCCACCGTGCTGCGCGTCTGGCCCACCGCGCCGGCCGCCGCGCCGCGGACGTCGCTGACCGTCGACCTGCCCGACTCCGTGCCGCCGGCCCAGCCGGTCACCGCCACGGTCCGGTTCACCAACGCCGGTTCGACGCCGGTCACGGCCGCACACCTGCAGCTGACCGCGCCCGCGCAGTGGCAGTTCGACAGTCCCGCCGACGCGGTCACCGGCACCGTCGCCCCCGGTGCCACGTGGGAGACCGCGGTGACGCTGCACCCGGTGTCGACCGCCACCCAGCCGTTCAAGATGCCGGCCACGGTGTCGTACACGACCACGCAAGGCGCGCGCACCGCAACCGCGTCGGCCGAAGCGCCGCTCATGCTCGCGCCGAACCCGCCCTACACCAACGGGTTGCTCAACACGCAGCCGTGGATCTCCACCGAGAACGGCCTCGGCCCGGTCGAGCGCGACAGCACCGACAACGGCCACCCGCTCACGATCAACGGCAAGACCGACGCGCACGGCGGCCTGGGCGCGCACGCGCCGTCGGTCGTCCGGTACTACCTCGGCGGCAAGTGCAAGCAGTTCACCGCCACCGTGGGCGTCGACGACCGCGGTCCGGACGGGACGCTCGGGTTCCGGGTCATCGGCGACGGCGTCGAGCTGGAGGCCACGGGCGACCTGCGGCACGGCGACGCCGCGCAGCACCTGGTCGTGCCGGTGACGGGTGTGCAGGTGCTGGCGCTCGCCGTCGACGACGCGGGGGACGGCTCCGCCGGTGACTGGGGCGACTGGCTGTCGCCGTACCTCAGCTGCTGACGTCCCCGGCCGGGCCGGACGCCACGTGCCAGACTGGTGGCCTGTCCGGCCCGGCCAGGGGAAAGGGGACCGCGTGACCGTGCCTCTGCGCGGCGTCAGCACGCGCGACGCCCTCGTCGCGGAGATCCGCCGGCACATCCTCGGCGGCGACCTCAAGCCGGGGGAGCCGCTCACGGAGGTCGGCTTGGCGGCCATGTTCGGCGTCGCCCGGCCGACCGTCCGCTCGGCCCTGCAGGAACTGCTCGCCCGCAACCTCGCCGAGCGGTCGGCCGGGCGCTCGCTGCGGGTTCCGGTGTTCACCGCGGACGACGTCCGGGACCTGTTCTTCGTCCGCACGCCGCTCGAGCTCGAGGCGGTCCGGCGGATCGTCACCGAGCGGCGTCCGGTCGTCGCCGCCGAAGCCGGGCTCGCCGCGATGGAAGCCCTCGCGGCGAGCGCGAGCTGGGGTGACCGGGTCGACGCGCACACGCGGTTCCACGTCGCGCTGATCGGCTGCGCGGGCAGCCCGCGGCTCGACCGGCTCTACCCGGCGATGCAGGAGGAGATGCAGCTCTGCCTGGCCCAGCTCAGCGACTCCTACCCGCGGGCGGGCGACCTCGCGGCGGAGCACCGGACGCTGCTGGACGCGGTGCGCTCCGGCGACGAAGAACGCGCGGTCACGGCGATGCGTGAGCACCTGCGGCACGCGCTGGACGGGCTGGTCGGCTGACGGCCATTGTTATACTGTCATACACATGACGGACCTGACGAGCTTCAAGGCGCTCAGCTTCGACTGCTACGGCACTCTGATCGACTGGGAGGCCGGCATCGCCGCCGTCCTGGCGCCGTGGGCCGCCGAGCGGGGCCTCGGTCTCTCCGACGAGGAACTGCTGGTCGCCTACGCGGACCACGAGGCCGCCGTCGAACGGGAAGCGCCGGCCACGCTCTATTCGGACGTCCTGGCGGAAGCGTTCCGCCGCACGGGTGCCGGCCTCGGGGCCGACGTGGGCGACGACTGGGCCCGCCGCCTGGGCGCGTCCGTGCCGGACTGGCCCGCGTTCCCGGACTCGGCCGACGCCTTGGCGCGGCTCGCCGAGCACTACCGGCTGATCATCCTGTCCAATGTGCACCGCGACGGGTTCGCGGGCAGCAACGAGCGGCTGCGGGGCACCTTCGCGGCGATCATCACGGCCGAGGACGTCGGCGCCTACAAGCCCGCCGGGAACCACTTCCGCGCGCTGGACGAGACGTTGCCGTCCTTGGGGGTCGCCCGCACGGAACTGCTGCACGTGGCGCAAAGCCTGTTCCACGACCACGTGCCGGCGAAGCGCGAAGGGCTGCCGTCGGTGTGGATCAACCGCCGCCACGACCGGCCGGGCTGGGGAGCCACGCCCGAGCCGAGCGGCGATTGGTCGTACAGCTTGGAGTTCCCGTCGATGGGTGCTTTTGCGGACGCCGTCGACCAAGCCTTCGGCTGAGACATCAGACCACAGTGGACAGAGCGGTGTAGGCGATGCCCGGTCCCGTGCGCTCCCACACGACGTCGGGGCAGTCCAAGCCCTCCGCGGAAAGCTGCCGCTTGACGACCTTGAACGTCGACGTCCGCGGCAGTTCCCGGACCGTGCGCACGTACTGGGGCACCTGCTTGGGTCCGAGGTCGGACTGGGCGGCGAGGAACCGGCCGAACTCGGCGGGGTCCAGGGGAGCGCCGCCGGTGACGACGGCGGCCATCACCCGGTCTCCGGTCACCGGGTCGGGCACGGCGTAGACGGCGGTGTCGGTGATCGCGGGGTGCCGCAGGAGGATCCGCTCGATCGGCGCCGTGCCGAGGTTCTCGCCGTCGACGCGGAGCCAGTCGCCCAGCCGGCCGGCGAAGTAGCAGAACCCGGCCGCGTCCGCGTAAGCCAGGTCGCCGGTGTGGAACCGGCCGTCGCGCAGGCGTTCCGCGTCGGCGTCGGGGTCCCGGTAGTACCCGGCGAACCAGCCGGCGCCCGCGGTGTTGACCAGCTCGCCGACGGCGTCCTCGGCGTTGACCAGCCGGCCGTCGGCGTCGAACTCGGCCGGTGGGCACGGCCGGCCGGTGTGCGGGTGCAGGATGGCGACGTCGGGCGTCGGCCGGCCGAGCGAGCCCGCCGGGGTGTCGTCCGTGCGGGCGAATCCGATGCCGCCCTCGGTGGAGCCGAACGCGTCGACGACCTTGCAGCCGAAGCGCTTCTCGAACGCGGCGAGGTCGGCGCTCGCCCCTTCGTTCCCGTAGACCAGGCGCAGCGGGTTCTCCGTGTCGTCCGGCTTCGCCGGCGTGGCGACCACATAGGACAGTGGCTTGCCGACGTAGTTGGCGTAGGTGACGCCGAACTTCCGCACGTCGGGCAGGAAGCCGGACGCGGAGAACCGCCGGCGCAGGGCGATGCCCGCGCCCGCCGCGAGCCCGACCGCCCAGCCGGCCATGATGGCGTTGGAGTGGAACATCGGCATCGAGACGTACACGGTGTCCGATGTGGACAGACGGAAACGCTCGGCCAGCATCGCGCCGGGGAAGGCGATCTTGCCGTGCGTGCAGCGGACGGCCTTCGGGTCGCCGCTGGTGCCGGAGGTGAAGATCAGCATGAGCAGGTCATCGGGCGCCGCGGGAACGGGGTCGATCGGGTCGGCCGCCGGCGGCCACGATCCCAGGTCCCGCACGGGGACGCCGCCGAGGTCCAGGTCCGCCAGCAGGGGCCGGTACTTCGGCTCGGTGAGCACGACCTGACAGTCGGCGAGCCGGACGTCCCGCGCGAGGGCGGCCCCGCGCCGGGTGGGGTTGAGCCCGACCAGCACGGCCCCGGCGAAGGCGCAGGCGCCGAGCAGGACGGAGAAGGCGGGGACGTTGTCGGCGAGGACGCCGACGTGCGGCGGCTTGCCCGGGTCCACCGTGTTCCGGAGGCCGGCGGCGAGCCGCGCCGAGGCTCGGACGTGTTCGGCCCAGGAGATGGTCTCGTCCTCGAACCTCAGGCCAGGGCGTTCGTCACCGGCGCGGGCCAGCAGGAGCTCGGTCACGGTCGGAACGCTCATCCGGGCACCTCCGGCGATCAGAAGTGAAACACGTTCTACTTCTATCACGCCGCCGGGCACGCGGTCCACAGCGCCGGTCGTGAGTGGCAATTCGGGTTAGAACCCGAATTGCCACTCACGACATCCTGGCGACCACCCGGCCGGCCGAGGCTCACCCTGCGGGCGCCGCCGGTTCCGGAAACGGGCCGTCGCCGAGCAGGCCGGACCTGTCCGGCACACCCGCCGCGAAGCGCAGCCGTGCGAACTCCACCGCCAGCGCCTCCGGCGGGTAGTGCGCGTTGAGCCCACTCGGGTTGGGCACGATCCACACCCTGGCACCCCCGATCGTCTCGGCCTGGGGACCGAGCCGGGCGCGCGGAGCCCCGAACGCCGCCCGGTACCCGGTCACCCCCAGCATCGCCAGCCACTCCGGCCGGATCGCCGCGACCCTCTCCGCCAAGTCCCGCCCGCCCGCGACCAGCTCCGAGCGGGACAGCTGCGCGGCCCGGGCCGTCGGGCGGCGCACGATGCTGGTGATCCCCAGTCCCCAGTCCAGCAGGAGCCGTTCCTCCTCCGCGCGCAGCCTCCGGGGCGTGAACCCGGACCGGTGCAGCGCGGGCCAGAACCGGTTGCCCGGCGTGTGGAAGCTGTGCCCGGCCGCCGCCGACGAGAGGCCCGGGTTGATGCCCACGAACACCACCCGCAGCCCCTCGGCGACCACGTCCGGCAGCACCTGTTCCCGCATCCCCCCATCGAACACCACCGGTCAGTACGGCCACCCGGGGACGTTCAGCCGGATGCTGTAGAGCGCGAAGTTCCCGTTGTCACCCCCGGTCGACGGCGTGCCGGAGGTGATGAACAGCGTCTTGCCGTCCGGGCCGCCGAACGCGGCGTTGGTCGCGGTGCGGCCCGCCGTGATCGTGCCGAGGGCCTGGCCCGACGGGGCGAACACGTGGACGACGCCGTCGCCGTAGGTCACCTGGTAGACGTTGCCCGCGCAGTCGATCGTGCCGCCGTCCGTGCCGCCCAGCGACGCGAAGTCGGCGCGGGCGCCGGTGCTGCCGTCGGCGTTCACCGGGTAGTGGTAGATCCGGCCGGTGGCGTTCCCGCCCACGTACAGGGTGCGGCCGTCCGGGGCCAGCTCGATGCCGTTGGGCTCGCGGATCGTGTCGTCGATCAGCGAGACGACGCCGTCGCGGACGCGGAACACCCCGGTCCGGCCGCCCATCCCGTCGGGACGGTCCGCCCGCTGGAAGTCCGGGTCGGTGAAGTACACCGTGCCGTCCGCGGCTTCGGTGACGTCGTTGGGCGAGTTGAACGCGCGGCCCTGGAAGTTCGCGGCGAGCGTCGTGCGCTGCCCGGTCGCGAGGTCGTAGCGGGAGACGCTGCGCTGGTCGTGCGTCGCGGCGATGACGGACTTGCCGTCGCGGGCCAGCGCGAGCCCGTTGCTGCCCGCGTTCGCGATGACGGTGGTGAACGCGCCCGTCGCCGGGGTGTAGCGCAGGACGTCCGACGGCTGGACGTTCTCCGGGCCCGTTCCGTCGTGCATGTTCGTCAGCAGGAGCGTCTGGCTCGCCTTGTCCCAGGTCGGCCCTTCGAGGAAGTTGAAGCCTTCGCGGATCTTGGTGGCGCTCAGCTGGGGTGACGGCAGTGGCGAGCCGAACGGGCCCGGCGGGCAGAACCCGGCGTCCGAGGTCCCGCCGGGCAGCGTCCACGCCTGGTTCGCGCCGCCCGTGCACGTCCAGAGCTGCAGCGGGGTGCCGTCCGCGCTGGAGACGCCGGTGGCGTCGAGGCACTTCCCGGACATGGGGTTGACGAGGCTGCCGGCCTGGGCGGTCCAACGCTGGGCGCCGGTGCCGTTGCAGGTCCAGACCTGCACCGCCGCGCCGTTGCCCGTCGACCCGCCCGCCACGTCGAGGCACTTGCCCGACGCGGCCACGACCGTGCCGTCGGCGGTCCACTGCTGGCCGGCGCCGCCGGTGCACGACCAGAGCCGCACCCGCGTGCCGTCGGTGCCGCCCGGGACGTCGAGGCACTTGCCGCCGAAGCCGGTGATCCGGCCGGCGCTCGCGACCCCGGAAGCGGCCGGGGCGGCGGCGACCACCCCGGCCAGGCACAGGGCGGCGACCGCGAGCCGGTGTCCGAAGTGGACGTTCACGCGGGCACCGTCCAGCGCTGGTTCGGGCCACCCGTGCACGTCCAGAGCTGGACCTGGGTGCCGTTGGCCGTGCCGCCGCCGGTCACGTCCAGGCACTTGCCGCTGCCGGCGTTGACGAGCGAGCCGTTCGCGCCGGTCGTCCACCGCTGGTTGCCGCCGCCGAAGCAGTCCCACAGCTGGACCGGCGTGCCGTCGGCGGTGCCGCTCCCGGTGACGTCGAGGCACTTGCCGAGACCGCGGACCGTGCCGTCGGTACCGAGCGTCCACTGCTGGTTCGGGCCCGACGTGCAGTCCCACAGCTGCGGCCGGGTGCCGTTGGCGGTCGAGCCGCCGGTGACGTCGAGGCACTTGCCCAGCGCCGAGACCGCGCCGGTGCGGCCGGTCGGTGGCGGCGTGGTCCCGCCGGTGCCGGGCCAGGTGAACGTCGCCATCGCGCCGCCGGGGAGGGAGTAGCCGAACGACTGGCCGCCGTAGGAGACCTGGAAGTTCTGCGTGCCACCGCTGTTGAGGGCTACGAGCACGATGGTGCCGTCGGGGTTGCGGAAGGCGACGTTCTGGATGCCGCCGTCGCCGTAGCCGGTCGAGTCGATCCGCACCGCGCCCGGCTGCACGAACTTGCTGAGGTGGCCCAGGACGTAGTACTCGGCGTTGTAGGTGACGTTGGATCCGCTGGTGGTGACGACGCCGGTGCAGTTGGTGCAGCTGCCGATCACCGGACCGTGGTTGCCGTCGAGGGCCATGTTCCACGTCGTGACGGTCTTGGCCCAGTTGCGGGTGGCGCCGATCGCGAGGTTGATCCCCTGCCAGCGCAGGGAATCGGCGAAGGTGTTGCCGGACTCGGTACCGGAGCACTCGGTGAAGAAGATGTCCTTGCCGGGCTGCGCGTTGTGCACTGTGGACTGTCCACTGGGGTTGCCGCCGTAGCAGTGCCACGCCGACCCGGCGACGTTGTTCCCGGCGCCGCTGTTGACCTGCTGGGCGTAGGTCGTGTCGTCCCAGTTGTGGTCGTAGCCCAGGATCTTGGCGTTCTGCCCGGCGGCGCGCAGCTTCGGGGCGAGGGTGTTGATGACGTTGACCTGCTGACCCGAGGACATCGGCATGCCCGGGTAGCCCGGCGGGGAGAACTTGGGCTCGTTCTGCACGCTCAGGTAGTCGATCGGCGCGCCGGCGGCGCCGTAGGCCTGGGCGAACTTGACGAGGTAGTCGGCGTAGGTGCCGACCTGGCTGTCGTTGAGGTTCCCGCCGATGAGGTTGTTGTTGTTCTTCATCCAGGCCGGGGCGCTCCACGGCGTGGCCATGATGGACAGTCGCGGGTTCAGGGACTTGGCCTGCTTGACCAGCGGCAGGATGTAGGCGTTGTCGTGGGCGACGGAGAACCGCGACAGGCTGGGGTCGGCGGCGCCGTCGTCGTAGGTGTAGAAGCTGCGCGAAAAGTCGGTCGCGCCGATCGGCTGGCGCAGGAAGCTCAGCCCCACCCCGGTGCCGGGGTTGAACAGGGCGTTCATGATTTCGTCGCGGCGCGGGGAGTTGCTGATGTTCCACGCGGCGGCGTCGGTGAACGACGCGCCGAACCCGACCATCGACTGGTACGTCGCGTTCGGGTTGACGGTGATCACCGAGCCGCTGCCGCCGCTGCCGAAGGTCACGTTCCCCTGTTGCCGCAGCAGGTTCGCGCGGTCGGGGGTGGTGAGCCAGACGGCGGCGGAGGTCGCCGCTTCGGCGGTCGCGGCCGGGACGGCGAGCGTCGCCGCCGCGACCGCGGTCGCCAGGGTGAGTCCTCGGAGCCTTGCAGCCATGCCACTCCTCACGGGTGCGGGGACAGTGGCGGCTGTCGGGAAAGGTGATCGTAAGTAATCCTAATTTTGGGTGTCAAGGCCCCGTGTTTCGGTCAGCGGGACGCATCACCACGTCACCGGCACCGACGTCACGCCGTGGATCGGGGAGAACGTCCGGAATTCGAGCCGCTCGAACGGCACCGTCAACCGCAGGTCCGGGAACCGGCGCAGCAGCGCGGGAAGCGCTATCTTCAGCTCCATCCTGGCCAGCTGCTGCCCGAGGCACTGGTGCGCGCCGAAGCCGAACGCCAAGTGCGGTACCGGTTTCCGGCGGACGTCGAGGCCGGGCTCGCCGACCAGCGCCGGGTCGTGGTTCGCCGCCAGGACCGACAGCGACAGCCACTCGTCCGCGGCGATCCGGTGGCCGTCGACTTCCACGTCCGTCGTGGCACGGCGGTCGAGGTAGGTGACGACGGACAGGTAGCGCAGCAGGTCTTCGATCGCCGGCGTCGCCACCTCGGGGTCGTCGCGGACGGCGGCCAGCTGCTCCGGGTCGCGCAGCAGGGCCAGGGTGCCGAGCGCGATCGTGTTCGACGTCGTTTCGTGGCCCGCGATGAGGAGCAGGTTGCCGAAGCCGACGAGTTCCTCGTCGGTGATCTCGTCGCCGTGCCCGGCGATCACCCCGCCGAGCAGGCCGTCGCCCGGCTCGGCGCGCAACCGGGTGACGAGCTCGGCCATGTACGCGTGCATCGCGGCGTAGTTGGCGAACTGCTCCTGCTCGGGGCGGGTGGCGTCGAGCAGGACCGCGCTGCGGTGCTGGAAGTCCGCGCGGTCGGCGTGGGGGACGCCGAGCAGGTCGCAGATCACCAGCGACGGGATGGGCAGCGCGTACGCCGGCACGAGGTCCGCGCCCGGACCGGCCGCCTCCATCGCGTCCAGGTGCTCGGTGACGATCTTTCCGATCGCCGGTTCCATCGCCCGCAGCCGGCGGACGGTGAAGGCGCCCGCCAGCAGCCGCCGCAGCCGCAGGTGTTCGGGGCCGTCGTAGCCGAGCAGGAAACCGGGCTGGTTGAACAGCGTGCGCGGCGCGTCGGGATCGGCGTTCAGGTCGGCGCCGATGTCGTCGTGCCCGAACACCGCGCGGACGTCGCCGTAGCGCGTGACGGCGCGAGCCTCCCGCTGCCCGAAGAACGGGTGGTACCGCGGGATGCGGGGCAGTTCGGGGCGTTCGCGCAGCTCGGTCAGCTCGGCGGCCGGCTCGAGCGGGCAGCCGGCGGCCCGGCGGCCGGTCGGCAGGACGGTGTACTGCGGGGAATCCGGCATGGTCTGCTCTCCGAAGGGAAGTTGTGAGACATCACGTCTCATAGATGCCGACCCTGCCACGGGGTGATCTATGAGTCAACCTGTCTCATAGATCCGCTCGTATGATGCAGCGGTGAGTTACTCGACGGACCCGCGCGCGACGCGTTCCCGGGAGGCGATCCTGGTGGCCGCCCGGGGGCTGCTGGCGAGCGAGGGGCCCGGCGCGGTCACCCACCAGCGCGTCTCCCAGGAGGCCGGCGTCGGGCGGGCCACCGTCTACCGGCACTGGCCGCGGTCCGACCAGCTGCTGCTGGACGTGATGGAGGGCGCCGACCTGCCGCTGTTCAAGGACCCCGGGACGCCGGTCCGGCCCTGGCTGCGGCGGCAGCTGCGGCAGCTGGCCGACGAGGTGCTGCCGCCCGCGGTGGCCGGCCTGTCGCTGGCCATGATGCAGTCGGCGCTCTGGGACCCGGAGCTCGCACGCCGCCGCGACGAGTCGAACGAGACGATCCGGACGCGCGTCCACGCGGCGATCCGGTCGGCCGTCGCCGGAGGGGAGCTCGAGACGGACGCCGACCCGGCGGACCTGGTGTCGATGCTGGTCGGGCCGATCGTCTACCGCACGGCGATGCAGCGCGAGGCGGTCCCGGACCGTCTCATCGAGCGGCTCCTCGACAGCGTCGGGACCTGGCGGAGCTGACCGGTTGTCCGGTGTGGACGGTCAGTCGTCGGCCTGTTCGTCGGTGATCGAGTCGAGCAGCTCGGCCGCGATGGTGCGGGCGGCGGGCCTCAGCTCGGTGCTCAAGGCGTAGAACAGTTCCTGGGCGGGCTCGGCCGGCCAGTCCGCCGGCAGGTGTTCCCGCGGCAGCCGCGGATCGGTACGGATGGTCTGCAGCCAGTCCGACTCCAGCAGCAGGTCCCGGGCGAGGACGTCCGGTGCCTGGGCCGCCGGGTCCCGCCAGCGGGCCAGGAACGCCCGGTAGTGCCCGGCCAGGCGGTCGATGTCCCACGCTTCCCGGACGATCCCGGCGACCTCGGTGGGCGGGAGTGCGCGGGCCTGGAAGACCTTGACGTGGCCGTCGGCGCCGAGGCCGTCGAGCAACGGGACCGGGTCGACCTCGCCCGGCGCGATCCACAACCCGCCCTGGAGACTGCCGAAGCCGGCCCACAGCAGCCGTGAGCGCAGGGCGTGCCGCTGGCGCTGCCACGACTCCGGCATCGAAAACCCGAGCAGCGTCCAGGTGCCGTCCCACTGCCGGTTGACCGCCCCGGCCCGCCAGATGCGCCGCTCGCCGTCGTGCAGGATCGCGCGCGACCGCTCGGTGAGACCGACGTAGACGTGCCGCCCGCGGCGCACCCGGTGGAGCAGGCCGCGCCGCGCCATGCGGCTCAGCGTGGACCGGGTCGCGTGCTCGGAGACGCCGACGCGGTCCAGCACGTCGAGCACGCTCGCCGTGGCGACGTGGATCTCGCGGTCGAGGACGTGACCGCCGAAGAAGGTGAGCAGCAGCGTCTGCGGACGCGGGGTGTCGGCGCCGATGCCCTCGGCGGCGGAGACGGCCAGATCGCTCACCGCGCGAGCATAAGCCCCGTCGGATGTTGGGCAACGTCTTGACGGTAGTCACCGAACTGCTTAACGTTCGTCGCGGCGTGACGCGGGTCACGCACGGTCGGCGACGAGGCAGGACGCGATGGCAGAAAACCTCCGCTCGCGGGCGCAGCTGCGCCGCGCGGTGCTCTCCAGCTACTTCGGCAGCGTGATCGAGTACTACGACTTCCTGCTCTACGCGACGGCCTCGGCGGTCGTGTTCACCAAGGTCTTCTTCTCGAACCTCGACCCGGTGCTCGGCACGATCGCCAGCCTCGGCACGTTCACCACCGGCTACCTGGCGCGGCCGATCGGCGGGATCGTCTTCGGGCACTTCGGCGACCGGCTGGGGCGCAAGCGGATGCTCGTGATCACGATGTCGATGATGGGCGTCGCGAGCACGCTGATCGGCGTCCTGCCGACCTACGCGCAGATCGGGGTGTGGGCGCCGGTACTGCTGATCGTGCTGCGGGTGCTGCAGGGCATCGCGGTCGGCGGCGAGTGGGGCGGCGCGGTGCTGATGTCGGCCGAGCACGCGACCAGCCGCCGCGGGCTGTGGGCGAGCTTCACCAACGCCGGGGCACCCAGCGGGATGGTGGTCTCCACGCTGCTGCTGACGCTGATGGGCGCGGTGACGACCGACGCGCAGTTCCTCGCGTGGGGCTGGCGCGTGCCGTTCCTGCTCAGCGTGGTGCTGCTCGCCATCGGCCTGTTCATCCGGCTGAAGGTCGACGAGACGCCGGTGTTCGCCGCGGTTCGCGAGCGCTCCGGCGCACCGCTGCTGGAGGTCCTGCGCCGCCACCCGAAGAACCTGCTGCTGGCGATCGGCGTCGGGTTCGGCGCGTTCGTCGCGCAGGGCACGCTCACGACGTACGTGCTCTCGTACGCCGTGCACGCGGGGTTCTCCCGCCAGACCGTGTTGAACGCGATCACGGTGTCCTCGGTCGGCGCGGTGGCCGCCATCATCGGCTACTCGGCGCTGTCGGACCGGGTGGGACGCCGTCCGGTCGTGATCGCCGGAGCGCTGGCCACCGGCGTGGTGGGGTTCCTGCTGTTCCCGCTGATCGACACCGGCAACGCGGCGCTGCTGACGCTGGCGGTGGTGCTGGGCCAGTCGGTGGCGCACCCGGCGATGTACGGACCGCTGGCGGCGCTGTACACGGAGCTGTTCTCGACGCGCACGCGGTACACGGGGGCGTCACTGGGCTACCAGATCGCGGGCCTCGGCGCGGGCCTGGGCCCGGTGGTGTTCGCGGCGGTCGCCGGCGCGGGGACGGGCGTGATCTCGGCGGTGATCGCGGGGTGCTGCCTGGTCACGGTGGCTTGCGTGCTGGTGCTGCGGGAGAGCAACCGGACCGATCTGGCGGAGCCGGCCGACCTGCCGGCGGTGAAGGCGGAAAGCTGAGGTTCACCACCGGCCGGCGCAGGAACCGACCTCGAAGCCGCGGCTCGGGAAGACCCGGTCCATGAAGAACTCGTGGACGGCCGGGTCTTCGTCCGCGCACCCGTCGGCCAGGAGGGACACGCGGTAGCCGCGGTCGGCGGCGTCGTACGCCGTCGCCGCGACCATCGCGCTGGTGGCCACCCCGGTGATGGTGACCGCGTCCACACCGCGCGCCCGGAGCACGAGGTCCAGGTCGGTGCCGGCGAAGGCACTCGCCCGGCGCTTACGCACGACGACGTCCTCGGTGAGCACCGGCAGGGCGGGCTCGATGCCGGGCGAGCCTTCGTGGAAGACGTCCGCCGCCTCGAAGAAGGACTCGAACAGGGCGTCGCCCGGTGGCAGGTCCGCGCCGTTGACGCGGAACGCGGTCTGGACGTGCACGACCAGCGCCCCGGCCGCGCGTGCCCGGGGCAGCAGCCCGGTCACCGGCGCCACCACCTGCCGCGTGAACGCGAACCGCTCGGTGATGCCGCGCTGGAGGTCTCCGACGATCAGTGCTGTGCCCATGCGTTCAGCCTGCCAGTGCACGCGAATTAGGTCACGCCGGTATTCGAACGCGCGTCGCTCGGTAAGGGCCGAAAGTCGGGAAAAGGCAGCTTCGCGTTTCGTTACAGGTCAATCGTGTGATCGTTAAAATACGGTTTCCCGCATTCTGGGAGCCTGTGACACATATGACGTCCGGTGTTCGATGCACACGAGAATGCACGTGCGATCTGCGAGCGGTTCCGGTTCTCAAAGTTGATCTTGCGGCCATCTTCGCAGTTAAGGGCACTGTTTCGGGATGTGGTGATGATCTTTTTCCGAATGAGCTCCGGTTGGCCGGTTCCGACCTCCGATTCACCCGTTTGAGAGTGGCTGGCCCTGGGAAGACTGCATCGGCGGCAACGAAGCCGTGGTGTCGGAAGTGGCAGCCGGCTCGGTGCCGGAGCGGGCGGAGGGAGACGGGCGAAAGGGCGAACCGGCCGGTCGGGGCGTCGACGGTCGTGACGCGGTTTCGTGCTGCCCATTTGTGGTATCCGGTCCCGTTGCCGGTGGTTCATGTTCCGGAATAGTGCCGGTAATGTCGCGACGGGGAGTGCCCGCGAATACGGATCGGTGACCGATCGAATCCCACTATTGGCGGTACTGACGATCACGGTACGCCCGGCAGCGTAAGTGTTCCAGCCAGGCGTGAAGATGCGGGGTAGCCGCCGGTTGACGGGGGATGGAACGGTTCGGTGCGGGGTGCGCGCAATTCCCGGCACCGGCCACACGAAGCTCGAAAGGGTTTGTTCACATGCGGTCCGAAAACGATGTCCTCGACCGGCCGGCGGGCACCCGCCCGGTGCCGGCGGCCCGGCTGGACGCGCTCCTCACGGGGCTCGCCCGCCGCTACCGCGTTCCGGGGGCCCAGCTCGCGGTGTGGCAGGGCGACGAAGCCACCGCGGTCCAGACCGGCGTCCGCCACCGCGGCCGGGGCGGGCTGATGCTCCCCGCCTCCGCGGTCCCGGTCGGCTCGATCACCAAGCTGGTCACCGCGACGCTCGCGATGGTGCTCGTCGCGGACGACGACCTCGACCTGGACGAACCCGTCGGCGACGTCCTGGGTGTCTCCGGCCTGCCCGCCGGGCTGACCACCCGGCGGCTGCTGAGCCACACCGGCGGTCTCCCGTCCGATCCGGCCGACCTCGGCGGCTCGGTGCTGAGAGAAGTGCGCGGCGCCGCGCCGGTCTGTCCACCCGGGACGGCTTTCTCCTACTCGAACCTCGGCTACGCGCTGGTCGGCTCGGTGATCGAGGAGGTGACCGGGATGGGCTGGCGCGAAGCGGCCGAGGCGATCGTCCTGCGCCCGCTGAAGATCGACCCCGTCTTCGTGGACGACCCGGGTGTCGTGTCCGGGCACGGCGGCGACCACCCGGTCGAGCAGATCCTGCCGCCCATGCTCGACCCCGCGGGAGCGCTCGCGATGAGCGCCGCCGACCTCGTCTCCCTGGGCCGGGTCCACCTCGGGAAGCCGGGCCTGCTCGACGTCGTCACCGCGGCCGACATGCACCGGCGGGTCCCGGCCGCCGAGCCGTTCGGCCTGGCCGACGGCTGGGGACTGGGCATCGCGCACTTCGGCGACGAGGGCACCGGCTGGCTCGGTCACGACGGCACGGCCGACGGCACCTCCTGCCACCTGCGGATCGACCAGGCCGGCGCCTGCGTGGTCGCCCTGACCACCAACGGCACCACCGGCGCGGACCTCTGGCACGCGCTCGCCGCCGAGCTCGCCGACCTCGGCATCGACGTCCCGTCCCGCGCGGCCCAGGTCACCGAGGCGACGCGCGCGGTCCCGGTACCGGCGGGCGACTTCGGCACCTACCGCAACGGATCCATCGAGTACGTGCTCACGGCCGACCGGCTCGTCGTCGACGGTGAGGTCTTCCCCGAGCTGGTGCTCCACGACGACCGGACGTTCACCGTCCGCGACCCCGCGACCGGCCGGGTCACCCCCTGCGGCCGGTTCCGCGGCGAACCCGGCGCCTCGGCCGCGGTCGAAATCGGCGGCCGCCTGGCCGGCCGCCGCTGACACAAGCCCTCATCCCTCCCCGCCGGTAGCGGCGGGTTCCCCTGTCGTGCCCGGAAGGTAGCGAAGACGATGACCGTGCAAGAGACGCCGGCCGAAACGGACGGCACCGCGCCGAGAACCGCCGGCTTGGCGGAGCTGTTCGCCGCACGGGCGCTTTCGGCGCCGGACGCCGTCGCCGTGGAAGGTGCCGGCGTCCGGCTGACCTACGGCGAGCTGCACGAGCGGGCCGACCGGCTCGCGGCCCACCTCGTCCGGCTGGGCCTGCGGCCGGAGGACCGGGTCGGGCTCCTGCTCGGCCGGTCGGCGGAGCTGGTCGTCGCCGAGCTGGCGGTCGTCACGGCCGGGGGCGCGTACGTGCCCCTCGACGGCCGCGCGCCGGACAGCCGGCTGCGCACCCTCCTGGCCGACGCGGGGGTGGCGGTGCTGGTGACCGATGACCCGGACCGGGCCACGGTGATCCACAGTGGACTCACCGTGCACGCGGGCGAACCGTTGCCGGACGCGGGATTCGTCGTACCGCCGGCGGATCCGGACCGGCTGGCGTACCTGATGCACACCTCGGGCTCGACCGGGACGCCCAAGGGCGTCGCCGTCCGGCACCGCGATGTCGTGGCGCTCGCCGCGGACCGCCGTTTCGCCGGCGGTGCGCACGAACGCGTCCTGCTGCACTCGCCGGTCGCCTTCGACGCGTCGACCTACGAGCTGTGGGTGCCGCTGCTGAACGGCGGCACCGTGGTGGTCGCCCCGCCCGGCGACCTCGACGTCGAGACACTGCGGACCGTCCTCATGCGACACAGCGTGACGGCGCTTTGGCTGACAGCCGGCCTGTTCCGCGTCGTCGCCCAGGAGGCGCCGGACTGCTTCCGCGGCGTGCGGGAAGTCTGGACCGGCGGGGACGTCGTCCCGCCCGAGTCCGTGCGACGCGTGCTGCGGGCGTGCCCCGGCTTGACCGTGGTCGACGGCTACGGCCCGACCGAGACGACCACGTTCGCCACCTCCCACCGGCTGCCGTCGGCGGACGCGGTCCCGGCGGCCGTGCCGATCGGCCGTCCGCTCGACGACATGCGCGCGTACGTCCTGGACGGCGACCTCGCCCCGGTCGCCGACGGCGAACCCGGCGAACTCCACCTGGCCGGTGCCGGGCTGGCCCGCGGCTACTGGGCCCGGCCCGGCGCGACGGCGGAGAAGTTCGTCGCCGACCCGGCCGGCGCGCCCGGCGACCGCATGTACCGCACCGGCGACCTGGTGCGCCGCAACGAGAACGGCGAGCTGGAGTTCCTCGGCCGGGTCGATGACCAGGTCAAGGTCCGCGGCTTCCGGGTCGAGCTGGGCGAGATCGAGACCGTGCTCGCCGCGGCCCCCGGCGTCGCCGAGGTCGTCGTGGTGGCACGCGAGGACCGGCCCGGCCTCAAGCGCCTGGTGGCCTACGTGGTGGGGGAGCCGGGCGACCTCGAAGCGGTCGCCGCCGCGGCCCTGCCCGACTACATGGTGCCCTCGGCGTTCGTCGTGCTCGACGCGCTTCCGTTGAGCGGCAACGGGAAGGTCGACCGGCGCGCCCTGCCCGCGCCGCCTGCCGAAGCCGGGGAAATCACGGAACCGCGGACGGACACCGAGCGTGCCGTCGCGGGTGTCCTGGCGGAAGTGCTGGGCGTTGAGTGTCTCGGCGTCGACGAGGACTTCTTCGCCCTCGGCGGCGACTCGATCCTGGCGGTTCAGGCGCTGTCGCGGCTGCGCCGGGAGTTCGGCGCCACGCTGTCGGCGCGGACGTTGTTCGACGCACCGACCGTGGCCGGACTGGCGAGCATCCTGGCGGAAGCGGCCCCGGGCGAGGCCGCGATTCCGGTCGCGCCGCCGTCGGACGTGATCCCGCTTTCGCCGGCCCAGCGGCGGTTGTGGTTCCTTGACGAACTGACCGGTGGCAGCGCCGAGTACAACACCGGCGTCGGGCTCCGGCTGTCCGGCCCGCTCGATGTCGACGCCTTGCGCGGGGCCCTGGCGTCGCTCTGCGCGCGGCACGAATCGCTGCGGACGACGTTCGGGGACGACGTCCAGCAGATCGCGCCCACCGGCGCAATCCCGTTACGCATCAGGGAAGAACCGCCGGACGAGGACGTGCTGAAGGCCGAGCTGAGCGAGCCGTTCGACCTGCGGACCGGCCCGCTGACCCGCGCCACGCTGTTCCCGCTCGGGCCCGATGAGCACCTGCTCCTGCTGTGCCAGCACCACATCATCACCGACGGCCGCTCGATCGGCGTGCTCACCGAAGAACTCCTCGACTTCTACGGCGGCGTGACCCCACCGCCGCTGGATCTCGGTTACCGCGACTACACGCACTGGCGCCTGGCGTCCACTTCGGACGACCAGCTCGCGTACTGGCGCGAAAACCTGACCGGCATCGAACCACTCGCCCTGCCGACGGACCGGCCCCGCCCGCCGCAGCGCACGACCGGCGGCGCGGTGCACCGGCACGACCTCCCGGCCGGCCTGGTCGGAAAGATCGCCGACGCCGGCCGCCCGCACGGCGCCACGCTCTTCATGACGCTCACCGCCGCGGTGCAGGTACTCCTCGCGGCCTACAGCGGGCAGCGCGACATCGCCGTCGGCACCGCGGTCGCCGGACGCGACCGGGCCGAATTCGAAGCCTTGACGGGATTCTTCGTCAACACGCTCGTCCTGCGGTCCGCTGTGGACGGTGACCGGCCGTTCGACGACTTCCTCGGCGAGTTCCGGGAAACCGTGCTGGCGGCGTTCGCCCACGGCGACGTCCCCTTCGACCGCGTCGTCGACGAGGTCCAGCCGGACCGCGACCCCTCCCGGACGCCGCTGGTGCAGGCCGTCGTCGTCCTGCAGACCCCCTTGGTGCGGCCCCGCGAGACCGCCGGGCTGCGGGTGACCGAGTACGACCTGCCACGCCCGTCGGCCCGGTTCGACCTGGTCGTCGAGTTCTGGCCGCACACCGACGGCCTGCGCGTGACGGTCGAGTACGCCACCGCGCTCTTCGACGCGGCCACGATCGAGCGCCTCACGCTCGGCCTGGAGACGCTGCTGACCGGGATCGCCGCCGACCCGGCGCGTCCGGTGGGCGACCTCCCGCTGCTCACCGACGCGGACCACCGCTTCCTGCTCCCGGCGAGCACAACCAACTCCGAGGGCACCGTGCCGGACCTGTTCGACCGCCGCGCCGCCCGCCACCCGGACGCGACGGCGGTGACCGGCGACGAAGAGCTGACCTACCGCGAACTGAAGAACCGAGCCGATCGGCTCGCCCGGCGGCTGATCCGGCTCGGCGTCCGCCCGGAGGACCGGGTCGGCGTCCTCATGGACCGCTCGGCCGCCCAGGTCGTCGCGGTGCTCGCCGTCCTCAAGGCCGGCGCCGCCTACCTCCCGCTGGACCTGCGGGCCCCGGCCGACCGGATGCGGCTGGTCCTCGACGGCACCCCGCTGCTGCTCACCGACGGGCACTGGCAGGACACCGCGGCCGACGTCCACCCGGCACCCTTCGTGGTCACCGACGTCGACGAGCCGGCGTCCACTTCGGACATCGTGCCGGATCCGCAGCACCTGGCCTACGTCGAATACACCTCCGGGTCCACCGGCGTCCCGAAGGGCGTGGCCGTGCGGCACGCCGACGTCACCGCGCTCGCCGCCGACCCGCGGTTCGCCGGTGGCGCCCACGAGCGGGTGCTGCTGCACTCGCCGCTCGCCTTCGACGCCTCGACCTACGAGCTGTGGGTCCCGCTGCTGAACGGCGGCACCGTCGTCGTCGCGCCGCCCGGCGACCTGGACGCCGACGCCCTCCGCCGGCTCACCGCCGAACACCGTGTCACCGCGTTGTGGCTGACCGCCGGGCTCTTCCGGCTCTTCGCCGAGGACGACCCGGAGTGTTTCGCCGGCCTGCGCGAGGTCTGGACTGGCGGCGACGTCGTCCCGCCGGCCGCCGCGCGCCGCGTCCTCGCCGGCTGCCCGGGGCTCACGGTCGTCGACGGCTACGGCCCGACCGAGACCACGACGTTCGCCTCGTCGTTCCCCATGCCGTCGGCGGACGCGGTCCCCGAGACCGTCCCGATCGGCACACCCCTGGCCGGCATGCGCGTGTACCTGCTCGACGACCGGCTGCGGCTGGTGCCGCGCGGCGCGCTCGGCGAGGTCTGCATCGCCGGCGCCGGCCTCGCTCGCGGGTACTTCGCCCGGCCGGGCGCGACCGCCGAGCGGTTCGTCGCCGACCCGTTCGGCGCGCCGGGTGACCGGATGTACCGGACCGGCGACCGCGGCCGCTGGCGCACCGACGGCACCCTCGAGTTCGCCGGCCGGGCCGACGACCAGGTGAAGATCCGCGGCTTCCGCGTCGAACCCGCCGAGGTCGAACGCGTGCTGGCCGCCCAGCCGGGGGTCGCGCAGGCCGTCGTGGCCGTGCGCGTCACCGGCGCGCGCAAGCAGCTGACCGGGTACGTCGTCCCGGTCGATAAATCCACTGTGGACACCGAAGCGCTGCGGCACGCGGTCGGCCGCACGGTGCCGGACTACATGGTGCCGTCGGCGATCGTCGTCCTGGACGCGTTGCCGCTCAACGCGAACGGCAAGGTCGACCGGCACGCCCTGCCCGAGCCGCGCTTCGAGTCCACTGCGGACCGGACACCGCGCACCGAACGGGAAGCCGTGCTCGCCGGGATCTGGGCCGACGTGCTGGGCGTCGACCGCGTCGGCGTCGAGGACAACTTCTTCGCCCTCGGCGGCGATTCGATCCTCAGCATCCAGGTCAGCGCCCGGGCCCGGCGCGCCGGCCTCGCCGTCACCACGGCCGACCTGTTCCGGCACCAGACGATCGCGGCGCTCGCCCCGGTGATCGGGGACGCCGCCGCCAGCCCGGACCGCGGGCCGGTGACCGGTGACGTCGTGCTGACGCCGATCCAGTGCTGGTTCTTCGACACCGTCGCGGTGCCGTACCGGTTCGACCAGGCGATCGCGGTCGACCTCGCGGAGAACGTCGGCGAAGTCGCTCTCGCCACGGCGCTGTCCGCGCTGACCGAGCACCACGACGCCCTGCGGATGCGGTTCGAGCCCGATGGAGACGGCTGGCGGCAGCACAACGCCCCCATCGGCGATGGGCACTCGCTGCTGAGGTGGGCGCTGTCCGGGGAGCCCGGCCGGCGCGTGCTGCACCTGGCCGCGCACCACCTGGTCGTCGACGGCGTGTCGTGGCGGCTGCTGCTCGAAGACCTCGACCGCGCCTACCACCAGGTCACTCGCGGCGAAGCCGTCGACCTCGGCTCGCGGACGACGTCGTTCCGCGACTGGGCCGGGAAGCTCTCCGCCCACGCCGAAGCGGGTGGTTTCGACGACGAACTCGGCCACTGGCAGAGCCTGCCCGAGGCGGCCCCGATCCCGGTCGACGGCCACGGCGCGAACACGGTCGGCCGGGCCCGGGAAGTCACCGTCCGGCTCACCGCCGAGGAGACGCGGGCGCTGCTGCGGCAGGTGCCCGAGGTGTACCGGACGCAGGTCAACGACGTGCTGCTGACCGCGCTCGGCCGCGTACTGGGGGAGTGGACCGGGCACGTCCCGGTGATCGACCTCGAAGGCCACGGCCGCGAAGAACTGTTCGGCGACCTCGACCTGTCCCGGACGGTCGGCTGGTTCACCAGCATGTTCCCGGTGGCCCTCGACGTGCCGGACGACTGGGGTACCGCGCTGAAGTCCGTGAAGGAGCAGCTGCGGGCGGTTCCGCGGCGTGGGATCGGCTACGGCGCCCTGCGCTACCTGACCGGGACGGCGCCGGTGATCACCCCGCCCGTCAGCTTCAACTACCTCGGCCAGTTCGACCTGCCCGGCGACCTCTACGCCGGCCTGCACCGCGAGCTGTCCCTCGACGCCGACCCCAGCGACAGCCGCCCCCACCTCCTCGAAGTCGTCGGGCGGGTCGACGGCGACACGCTCGAATTCGGCTGGCACTACGCCGAAGGCGTCCACGACGAATCCACCGTCCGCCGGCTGGCGGACGGGATGCTCGATGCGCTGCGGGCGATCGCAGAGCACTGCGCGGACCCGGCCGCGGGCGGTCGCACGCCGTCCGACTTCCCCCTCGCGCGGCTAGACCAGTCCACACTGGACACCTTGGCCGGCGACGGCCGCGCGATCGAAGACGTCTACCCGCTGACGCCGATGCAGGCCGGCATGGTCTTCCACGACCTGGCCCAGCCCGGCGAGCGCGTCTACTTCGAACAGATCTCCTTCACCCTCGACGACGTACCGGATCCGCGCCGGCTCGGGGAGGCGTTCCAGCGGGTCGTCGACCGGACCCCGGTGCTGCGCAGCCGGATCGTCTGGGACGGCGTACCCGAGCCGCTCCAGATCGTGCAGCGCACGGCGGAACTCCCGGTCACCTACGACGTCGACGAAGCCGAGTACCTCGCCGCGGACCTGGCCGAAGGGCTGGACCTGACGAAGGCGCCGCTGGCCCGGCTGGCCGTCGCGCAGGCGTCCGGCACGGCCGTGCGGGTGATCTGGACGTTCCACCACGTCCTGCTCGACGGCTGGAGTGTCTTCGGCATCCTCAACGACGTCGTCGCGCTGCTGCGCGGCGAAGAACCCCCTGCGCGGCGCCCGTTCCGCGAGTACGCGGCCTGGCTGGCCGGCCAGGACGACACCCTCGCCGAGACGTACTGGCGTGCCGGACTCGCCGGCGTGACACCCACGCCGCTGCCCGGCGAGCGGGTGTCCGGCCACGCCCACTCGGCCAGTTCCAGCGCCCGCGTCCCCCTGGAGCTCGACGACACGGGGTCGGCGGCGGTGTACGCCTTCGCCCGCCGCCACCGGCTGACCGTGAACACCCTCGTCCAAGGTGCCTGGGCCGCGTTGTTGTCCCGCTACAGCGGCGAACCCGAGGTCTGCTTCGGCGCGACGGTGTCCGGCCGCCCGGCCGAGCTGCCCGGCGCGGACGACATCCCCGGCCTGTTCATCAACACCCTCCCCGTCCGCGTCCGGCTCGACCCGGACCACGGCGTCGCCGCCTGGCTGCGCGAACTCCAGGCCGCGCAGGCGGAATCCCGGCGGTTCGGGCACGTCGGGCTGCCCCGGCTGCAGACGTGGAGCGGCACCGGCGGCAGCCTGTTCGACAGCATCGTCGTCTTCGAGAACTACCCGGTCGACGAGGTCTCCGGGCTGCGGGACGTCGTGGCGGCCGAGCGCACCAACTACCCGCTCGGGCTGGTCGCCTACCCGGGCCGCCGGCTGTCGCTGGTGCTGACCCACGACCCGGCGGTCATCGCCCCGGCGGTCGCCGCCCGGCTCGCCACCCACCTCGAAGCCCTGGTCCGGGGCATGGTCGCCGCGCCGGACGCGCCGGTCACGCGGGTGCCGATGCTGTCGGCCGCCGAAGTCCGGCAGCTGGTCAGCGACCGCAACGACACCGCGAGCCCGGTGCCGGCGGTGACCGTGCCCGAGCTGTTCGACGCCCGCGTGCGCAGTCATCCGGCCGCGGTCGCGCTGGTGACCGACGAACAGACCGTCACCTACGGCGAGCTCGACGTCCGCGCGAACCGGCTGGCCCACCGGCTCCTCGAGTTCGGCGTCCGGCCCGAAGACCGGGTCGCCGTCCTGATGGACCGTTCGCCCGCGCTGGTCGTCGCCGAGCTGGCCATCCTCAAGGCCGGGGCCGCGTACCTGCCCCTGGACCTGCGTGCTCCCGCCGACCGGCTGCGACTGCTCCTCGCCGAAGCCGGGGCGGACGTGCTCGTCACCGACGCGACCTGGCTGGCGACCGCCGAGGAAGTCCACAGTGGACCTGTCGTCACGGGCGCCGACGACCGGCCCGAAATGCCGCCGGAGGTGCGGGTCGAGGCCGATCAGCTCGCCTACGTCATCTACACGTCCGGGTCGACCGGCAAGCCCAAGGGTGTCGCCGCGCGGCACCGCGATGTCGTCACCCTGGCCGCGGACCGGCGGTTCGCCGCGCACGACCGGGTGCTGCTGCACTCGCCGCAGGCCTTCGACGCCTCGACCTACGAGCTGTGGGTCCCGTTGCTGAACGGCGGCACGGTCGTGCTCGCCCCGCCCGGCGACCTCGACGTCCACACCCTCGGCCGCGCGCTCACCACGCACGGCGTCACCGGCGCGTTCCTCACCACCGGGCTGTTCCGGCTGGTCGCCCAGGAAGCCCCCGAGGTCTTCGCCGGGCTGCGCGAGGTCTGGACCGGCGGCGACGCCGTGCCCGCGGCCGCCCTGCGCCGCGTCCAGGCCGCGTGCCCCGGCGTCCTCGTCGCCGACGTCTACGGCCCCACCGAGACCACGACCTTCGCGACCGTGCACCCGCTGCCCGGCGACATCCCCGACGTCGTTCCGATCGGGGCGCCGCTGGACAACACACGCGTCTACGTCCTCGACGGCGACCTGCGCCTCGCCCCGCCGGGCGCGCCCGGCGAGCTGCACATCGCCGGCGCCGGGCTCGCGCGCGGCTACCTCGGCCGGCCCGGCCCGACCGCCGACCGGTTCGTCGCGGACCCGTTCGGGCCGCCGGGGGAGCGGATGTACCGCACCGGCGACCTCGTGCGCTGGACCGCCGAGGGCGCGCTCGAATTCGTCGGCCGCGTCGACGAGCAGCTGAAGGTCCGCGGCTTCCGCGTCGAGCCGAGCGAAATCGAGGCGGCGCTCGGCGAGCACCCGGACGTCGTGCAGGCCGCGGTGCTGGCCCGCGCGGACGGCGGCGTCAAGCGGCTGGTCGCCTACGTCGTCGGCGAAACCGCCGGGCTGGCGGAGTTCCTCGGCCGGACGCTGCCGGACTACATGGTGCCCGCCGCGTTCGTCCGGCTGGACCGGTTCCCGGTGAACGTCAACGGCAAGCTCGACCGGAAAGCGCTACCCGCGCCGGACTTCGGCGGCCGGGAGCACGTGGCTCCGCGCACCGACCGCGAACGCGTGGTCACCGAGATCTGGGCCGAGGTGCTGGGCGTCGAGCGCGTCGGCGCGACCGACGACTTCTTCACCCTCGGCGGCGACTCGATCCTCAGCATCCAGGTCGTGTCCCGCGCCCGCCGGGCCGGCCTCGAATTGCTGCCCGGCGACCTGTTCGCCCACCGCACGCCGGCGGCGCTCGCCGCGGCGGCGCGTACCGCCACCGAGACCGCCGAGCGCGGCCCGGTCAGCGGTCCGGTGCCGCTGACGCCCATCCAGCGCTGGTTCTTCGCGACGCAGACCACGGCGCCGGACCACTTCCACCAGTTCGTCCACTTGGGACCGGACACTGTGGACGTCGGCGCGGCCCGCCAGGCCGTCGACGCGCTGCTGGCCCACCACGACGCCCTCCGGATGCGGTTCACCCACGACGAAGGCGGGTGGCACCAGGAAAACGGCGCGGTCGGCGCCGAAACCCCGCTCGTGCGCCTCGAGGTCGCCGAGCACGACGTCAAGCTCGCCGTGCACCACCTCGTCGTCGACGGCGTCTCGTGGCGCGTGCTTATCGAGGACTTCGAACGCGCCTACGAGCAGGCGCTGCGCGGCGAGCCGATCGACCTCGGCCCGCGCACGACGTCGTTCCGCGAGTGGGCGACCCGCCTCACCGAGCACGCCGAGGCCGGCGGCTTCGACGACGAACTCGCCCACTGGCGGGGCCTGCCGGAAGCGACGCCGATCCCGGTCGACGGCGAAGGCGACATGACGGTCGCCGGGATGCGATCGGTCACCGTCCGGCTGCCCGAACCCGAGACGACCGCCTTGCTGCGCGAGGTCCCGCCGGTCTACCGGACGCAGGTCAACGACGTGCTGCTGACCGCGCTCGGCCGGGTGCTGCGGGACTGGACCGGGGCGACGCCCGTCGTCGCCCTCGAAGGCCACGGCCGCGAGGACCTGTTCGCCGATGTCGACTTGTCGAGGACGGTCGGTTGGTTCACCAGCGTCTTCCCGGTGGCCCTGGACGTCCCGGACGACTGGGGCACCGCGCTCAAGGCCGTCAAGGAGCAGCTGCGCGCGGTTCCGCGCCGCGGCATCGGCTACGGCGCCCTGCGGTACCTGGCCGGCACCGCCCCGGCGATCGACCCACAGGTCAGCTTCAACTACCTCGGGCAGTTCGGTTCCGGGCGCCTCGAATCCGACGAGAGCCCGCGCTCGGCGCGGGCGCACCTGCTCGACGTCGTCGGCCGCGTCGAAGCCGGGGAACTCGAACTGACCTGGTACTACGCCGAGGGCGTCCACCAGGAACCCACAGTGGACTCCCTGGCCACCGCGATGCTCGACATGCTGCGCGAGATCGTCCGGCACTGCGCGGAACCCGGAGCCGGCGGCCGTACGCCGTCCGACTTCCCCCTGGCCAAGATCGATCAGTCCACATTGGACGAACTGGTCGGCGACGGGCGCGCGGTCGAGGACGTCTACCCGCTGACGCCGATGCAGTCCGGCATGGTCTTCCACGCGCTGTCCCAGCGCGAGGAACGCGTCTACTTCCAGCAGGTCGCCTTCGTGCTCGACGGCGTCCGCGACCCGGCAGCCCTCGAACGCGCCTGGCGGCGGGTCGTCGAGGAGACCCCGGTGCTGCGCACGCGGATCGTCTGGGAGGACGTGCCCGAGCCCGTCCAGGTCGTTCAGCGCCACGCCGACGTCCCGATCACCCACCTCGACTGGCGCGGCCGCACCCCGGACGAGCGCCAAGAGGCCTGGCAGGACGTCCTCGCCGCCGACCGCGCCCGCGGCCTCGACCTCACCGAGACGCCGTTGCTGCGCCTGGTGCTGGCGCGTCTGTCCGACACCGAAGTCCGCGTGCTGTGGACGTTCCACCACGTCCTGCTCGACGGCTGGAGCGTCTTCGGCGTGCTGTCCGACGTTTTCGCCGCCTACGCCGGCGGTGCACTGCCCGAGCGGCCGCCGTTCCGCGACTACGTGGCCTGGCTGGCCCGCCAGGACGACGCCGCGGCGGAACGCCACTGGCGCGCGGAACTCGGCGACCTGGTGGAACCCGCCCGGCTGCCCTTCGACCGCGTGCCCGCGCAAGCCCACACCACCCGGTCCTCGCAGTGGCTGCGCATCCCGCTAGAGAACTCCGACCGGCTGCGGGACGCGGCTCGGCGCGCCGGGCTCACGGTGAACACGGTCCTGCAGGGCGCGTGGGCGCTGCTGCTGGCTCGCCTCGGCGGCGAACGGGACGTCTGCTTCGGCACGACGGTGTCCGGCCGCCCGGTCGAACTGCCCGGCGCCGACGACGTCACCGGCATCTTCATCAACACGCTGCCCGTGCGCGTCACCGTCGCGGGCGGATCGGTGGCGGACTGGCTGGCCGCGTTGCAGGCGCGCCAGGTCGAGTCGCGCCGGTACGGGCACCTGCCGCTGACGAAGCTGCAGGCGTGGAGCGGTACCACGGGGAGTCTCTTCGACAGCATCGTCGTGTTCGAGAACTACCCGGCCGACACCGCGGCGGCGCACGGCCTGACCTTGCGGGACGTCGACGCGGCCGAGACGACCAACTACCCGCTCAGCGTCGTCGCCTCGCCGGGGGAGCGCATCACCCTCGACGTCGGCTACGACCCGGACCTGTTCGACACCGCGACGGCCGAGCGGATCGCGCGGCAGCTCACCGGCGTCCTCGACGCCTTCGCCGCGGACCTGAACCGGCCCCTGTCCGACGTCGACCTGCTCACCGAAGCCGAACGCCGGCAGGTGCTGATCGAGTGGAACGCCACCGCACACCCGCTGCCGGACGACGATCTGGCGCACCTGTTCGCCGCCCAGGTCGAGCGCACCCCGGACGCCGTCGCGTTGACCGGGGACGGCTTCCAGCTGACCTACGCCGAACTGGACGAGGCCGCCGACCGGCTCGCGCGGCACCTGGTCTCGCTCGGTGCCGGGCCCGAACGCCTGGTCGGGGTGCTCATGGACCGCTCGCCCGGGCTGCTCGTCGCCGAACTGGCGATCATCAAGGCGGGCGCGGCCTACCTGCCGCTGGACACCCGCGCACCCGCACCCCGGCTCAAGACCCTCCTCACCGGCGTGACGATCCTCGTCGCCGACGACAGCTGGGCCTGGACCGCCCGGGCGATCCACAAGGGACTCGTCGTCGTGCCGGACGGCCGGACGGCGGACGTGCCGCTGCCCACCGCGGACCGGGACAACCTCGCCTATGTGATGTACACGTCCGGTTCGACGGGGACGCCGAAGGGCGTGGCCGTGCGCCGGCGGGACGTCGTGGCGCTGGCCGCCGACCGGCGGTTCGGCCCGCACGACCGGGTGCTGCTGCACTCGCCGCACTCGTTCGACGCCTCGACGTACGAACTCTGGGTCCCGCTGCTCACCGGCGGCACGGTCGTCGTCGCGCCGCCGGGCGACCTCGACGTCGACACCCTCGGCCGGCTGCTCACCACGCACGGCGTGACCGGCGCGTTCCTCACCACCGGGCTGTTCCGGCTGGTCGCGCAGGAAGCCCCGGCCGCCTTCGCGGGGATGAGGGAGGTGTGGACCGGCGGCGACGCCGTACCGGCCGCCGCCCTGCGCCGCGTCCGCGAAGCCTGCCCCGGCACCGTGGTCGCCGACGTCTACGGCCCCACCGAAACCACGACCTTCGCGACCGTGCACCCGATGCCCGGCGCGGTCCCGGACGTCGTCCCGATCGGCAAGCCCCTGGACAACATGCGCGCCTACGTCCTCGGCCCGGACCTGCGGCCGGTGCCGCCCGGCGCCCCCGGCGAGCTGTACCTCGCCGGGGAAGGCCTGGCCCGCGGGTACCTCGGCCGGCCCGGGCTCACGGCCGAGCGGTTCGTCGCCGACCCGTTCGGGCCGGCGGGGGAGCGGATGTACCGCACCGGCGACCTCGCGCGCTGGACCGCCCGCGGCGAACTGGAGTTCGCCGGCCGCGCCGACGAGCAGGTCAAGGTCCGCGGGTTCCGCATCGAGCCCGGCGAGATCGAAGCCGCGCTGGCCGCCCACCCCGGGATCGCCCAGGCCGCGGTGGTGGCGCGCGAAGACCACGGCGTCAAGCGCCTGGTCGCCTACTTCACGGGCGACGGCAACGACTTGGCCGAATTCCTCGGGCAGACGCTGCCCGACTACATGGTCCCGGCCGCGTTCGTCCGGCTCGAGCGCTTCCCGTTGAACGTCAACGGGAAACTCGACCGGCACGCCCTCCCGGCCCCGGACTTCGCCGCGGGCGGCACCCGCCGGGCGCCGTCGACCGAGGCCGAGCGGGCCTTGGCCGCGATCTGGGCGGACGTGCTCGGCGTCGAGGACGTCGGCGCCGAGACGAACTTCTTCGAACTCGGCGGCGACTCGATCCTCAGCATCCAGGTCGTCTCCCGCGCCCGCCGCGCCGGCCTGACCCTGCTGCCGCACGACGTCTTCCGGCACCCGACCCTGGCCGCGCTCGCGGCCCACGCCGGCACCGACGACGGCCCGCGCGCCGAACAGGGCCCGGTCACCGGTGACGCACCGCTCACCCCGATCCAGCGGTGGTACTTCGAAACCCAGCCCGCGCGGTTCGACCAGCGCGTCGTCCTCGAGGATGTCGACGAGGCGGCCGTACGCGGTGCGCTCGAGGCGGTGTGGGCGCACCACGACGCTCTCCGCCTGCGGTTCGAGGGTGGCGTCCAGCACGGCGAGCCGGTGTGGCCCGCGGAGCTGCTCACCAAGGAGGTCTCGTTCGACCTCGGGCGCGGGCCGCTGCTGAACGCCGTCCTCGACGGGCGGCGGCTGCTGCTCGCCGCGCACCACCTGGTCGTCGACGGCGTCTCGTGGCGGATCCTCTTGGAGGACTTCCAGGCGGCGTACCGCGGTGAGGACCTCGCGCCGAAGACGACCTCGTTCCTCGCCTGGGCCCGGAAACTGGCCGAGCACGCCGAAGCCGGCGGCTTCGACGACGAACTCGACCACTGGCGGAGCCTGCCGCCCGTGCCGCCGCTGCCCGCCGACGGCGAGGGCCCGGCCACCATCACCGACAGCCGCGAAGTCACCGTTCGGCTCACGGGCGACGAGACGCGGGCGCTGCTGCACGACGTCCCCGAGGTCTACCGGACGCAGGTCAACGACGTCCTGCTGGCCGCGCTCGGCCGCGTGCTGCGGGACTGGACCGGGCACCCCCCGGTGCTCGACCTCGAAGGCCACGGCCGCGAAGAACTCTTCGACGACGTCGACCTCTCCCGGACGGTCGGCTGGTTCACCACGATGTTCCCGGTCGCCGTGGACGTCCCGGACGACTGGGGCACGGCGTTGAAGTCGGTCAAGGAACAGCTGCGGGCGGTGCCGCGGCGCGGCATCGGTTACGGCGCCCTGCGGTACCTGACCGGCACGGCCCCCGCGATCGACCCCTTGGTCAGCTTCAACTACCTCGGCCGGTTCGACGACGCCGCCGGCGGCCTCGACGCCGACGTCGACCCGGACGCACCCCGCACGCACGCCCTCGACGTCGTCGGCCGGGTCGTCGGCGGGGAGCTGGAACTGACCTGGTCGCACATCGCCGGCGTACACCACCGGGACACCGTCGAGAACCTCGCCGAGCGGATGCTGACGGCGCTGCGGGAAATCGTCGCGCACTGCGCCGAACCGGGCGCGGGCGGCCGGACCCCGTCGGACTTCCCCCTGGTGTCGCTCAATCAGTCCATAGTGGACGACCTGGTCTCGCGGGGTGCCGAGGACGTCTACCCGGTGACGCCCATGCAGGGCGGCATGGTCTTCCACGGGCTGTCCCAGGCCGGCCAGGGCTTGTACTTCGAGCAGGCGACCTTCGTGCTCGACGGCGTCACCGACGTCGACCGGCTCGCCGAAGCCTGGCAGCGGGTCGTCGACCGCACGCCGATCCTGCGCACCGCGTTCGTCTGGGCCGGGGTCGCCGAACCGGTCCAGGTCGTGCACCGCGAAGTCACGCTGCCGGTCCGCCGCCTCGACTGGACCGGGGGCGACCGCGACGAGGAACTGCGCAAGCTCCTCGCCGAGGACCGCGCGGAAGGCCTCGACCTCGGCGCGGCGCCCCTGCTCCGGGTCGCGCTGGCCCGGCTCTCGGCCACCGAAGTCCAGGTGCTGTGGACGTTCCACCACGTCCTGCTCGACGGCTGGAGCGTCTTCCAGGTGCTCTCCGACGTCTGCACCGCCTACGCCGGGCAGCCGCTGCCCGCGCGGCCGCCGTTCCGCGACTACCTCGCTTGGCTGGGCCGCCAGGACCAGGCGGACGCCGAACGCTTCTGGCGCGCCGCGCTCGAAGGGATCGAGGGCCCGACGCCGATCCCCGCCGACCGGACGCCGGCCCCGGGCCACGCGCCGGTTTCGGCCGAGTGGCTGCCGGTCAAGCTCGACGAGCCCGCCACGGCCCGGCTCGACGCCTTTGTCAAACGCCACGGCCTCACCCACAACGTCGTGCTGCAGGGCGCGTGGGCGCTGCTGCTGTCGGTCTACAGTGGACGCGACGACGTCGTGTTCGGCGCCACCACCTCCGGCCGCCCGGCCGAAGTGCCCGGCGTGGACGACATCACCGGCATCTTCATCAACACCCTGCCGGTCCGAGCCGGCGTCGACCGCCGCGCCCGCGTGGCGGACTGGCTCGCCGGGCTGCAGGCCGCGCAGGCGGAGGCCCGCGGGCACGGGCACGTGCCGCTCGCCCGCGTCCAGGACTGGGCGGGCCTGCCCGGCGGCGTCGACCTGTGCGCCAGCCTGGTCGTGTTCGAGAACTACCCGATCACCGGCGCGGCCGCCGGTCACGGCCTGACCGTGCGCGGCCTGTCGGCGCGGGAAACGACCAACTTCCCGCTCACCGTGGTCGCGTCGCCGGGCGCCGAGCTGTCGGTCGACGTCGGCTACGACCCGGGCCTCTTCGACGCCGCGACGGTGTCCCGCCTGGCCGGGCACCTGCTGACGGTCCTCGGCGAGCTGGCCGCGGACGGCGACCGGACCCTCGGCGCGGTCACGATGACCACCCCGCAGGAGTCCCGGCTGCTGGCGCAGTGGTCGGCGACCGGCGACGAGCCGCCGGCCCGGTCGCTGCCCGCGCTGTTCGCCGAGCAGGTCCGCACCCGGCCGGACGCGGTCGCGGCCGTCCTCGACGGCGAGGCGGTCACCTACGCCGAGCTGAACCGCCGGGCCAACCGGCTCGCGAACCGCCTGGTGGGCCTGGGTTTGCGGCCGGAGGAACCGGTCGGGCTCGCCGTGTGCCGCACCGACGCCGTGGTCGCCGAGCTGGCCGTGGTCAAGGCCGGCGGCGCCTACCTGCCGATCGACACCCGCGCCCCGGCCGAACGGCAGAAGCTGCTGCTCGACGGTGTCCGGTTCGTCGTCTCGGCCGCGGAGTACCCGGTCGGGCAGACCGTGTTGCTGTCCTCTGTGGACGACGAGTCCGCCGCGGACCCCGAGGTCGCTGTCGATCCCGACCAGGCGGCGTACGTGATGTACACGTCCGGGTCCACCGGCGTGCCCAAGGGGGTCGTGGTGCGCCACCGCGATGTCGCCGCGCTGGCCGCCGACCGGCGGTTCCGCGGCGGCGCGCACGACCGCGTCCTGCTGCACTCGCCGCTGGCCTTCGACGCCACGACGTACGAGCTGTGGGTGCCGCTGCTCGGTGGCGGCCGGGTGGTCGTCGCCCCCGGCGAAGGCGTCGACGCGCCGGCGTTGCGCGACCTCGTGCGCGAGCACGGCGTGACCGCGATGTGGATCACCGCCGGGCTCTTCCGCGTCCTCGCCCAGGAAACCCCGGACTGCTTCAGCGGTTTGCGCGAAGTCTGGACCGGCGGCGACGTCGTCCCGGCGACCTCGGTGCGGCGCGTGCTGACCGCGTGTCCGGGGCTGCGGGTCGTCGACGGCTACGGACCGACCGAGACCACGACGTTCGCGACCGCGCACCCGATGGCCGACGTCGTCGGGGACCGGATCCCGATCGGCCGGCCCCTCGACGGCGTCCGGGCCCGCGTCGTGGACGCGGACCTGCGGCCGGTGCCGCCGGGCGTGCCCGGTGAACTGTGCCTGGCCGGGGCGGGCCTGGCCCGCGGCTACCGGGACCGGCCGGGCCTCACCGCGGACCGGTTCGTCGCCGATCCCCTCGGTGCGCCGGGGGAACGGATGTACCGCACCGGCGACCTCGTCCGCTGGAGCGCCGAAGGCACTCTCGAGTTCCTCGGCCGCCGCGACGACCAGGTCAAGCTGCGCGGGTTCCGCGTCGAACCAGGCGAGGTCGAGACCGTGCTGGCCCGGCACCCGGACGTGGCGCAGGCCGCGGTCGTCGTGCGCGAAGACCAGCCGGGCGCCAAGCAACTGGTCGCTTACGTGGTGTCCGATGTGGACGGGGAAACGCTGCGCGAGTTCCTGGCCCGCACCCTGCCGGACTACCTCGTGCCGACCGCGTTCGTCGCCCTCGAGGGACTGCCGGTCAGCGCCAACGGCAAGGTCGACCGCCGCGCGCTGCCCGCCCCCGCCGCGCCGGAAACCCGGCACGTCGAACCGGAGACCGAGACCGAACGCGCGCTCGCCGGGATCTGGGCCGAGGTGCTCGGCGTGGCCCGGGTCGGCGCCGAAGACAGCTTCTACACCCTCGGCGGCGACTCCCTGCGCAGCCTGCAGATCGCCGCGCAAGCCAGCGCGCTCTTCGACGTCCGGCTCACCCCGGCCGACGTCCTGACCGCGCGCACGGTCGCCGGGCTGGCCGGAACCGTCGAGGAACTCATCCTGGGCGAGCTGGAAAGCCTCGCCTTCGACCAGGAAGCGTGAGGACTGCTCCATGACCACGTCCCGACAGGACCGCATCGCGGCGCTGCCCGCCCACCTGCAGGAAGCGCTGCGCCGGCGGATGGCGGGAGCGGGCGCGCGCACGCCGGAGATCCCGGCCGCCGCCGACCGCTCCCGCCCGATCCCGCTGTCGTCCGCACAGCGCCGGCTGTGGTTCCTCAGCCGGCTGCGGCCCGGCGACCCGGAGTACAACAGCGCGTTCGCCCTGCGCCTCACCGGCGAACTCGACGTCGACGCTCTGGCCACCGCGCTGCGGCTGCTCGTCGACCGCCACGAGCCGCTGCGCACCACCTTCACCGAGGTCGACGGTGAAGGCGTGCAGGTGGTGCGGCCGCCGTACGAGGTGCCGCTGCCCGTCGTCGACGTCGCCCCGGCCGACCTCGACGCCGTGCTGCGCGAGGAGTACGTTCGGCCGTTCGACCTCGAACACGGCCCGCTGCTGCGAGCGCTGCTGGCCCGCGTCGGCCCGGCCGAGCACGTGCTGCTCGTGTGCGTGCACCACATCGCCACCGACGGCGCCTCGATGGGCGTGCTCACCGAAGAACTCGGGCTGCTCTACCGCGACGGCTCGGCCGCCGAGCTGCCGCCGCAGCCCCTGCAGTACGCGGACTTCGCGCTGTGGCAGCACGACCGGCCGACCCGTGCGGCCGGGCTCGAGCACTGGAAGGACCACCTCGCCGGGATCACTCCCCTGGACCTGCCGGCCGACCGTCCGCGCCCGGCCACCCGCGGGACGGCGGGCGCGGTCCGCGAGTTCACCGTTCCCGACGACGTCGCCCGGCGGCTGGCCGAGCTGGCCCGCACGTCGGAGACCACGCTGTTCACCGTGCTCGTCGCCGCCTGCCAGGCCCTGTTCGCGCGCTACACCGGGCAGGACCACATCGCGCTCGGCACCGTCGTGCAGGGCCGCGACCGGCCGGAGCTGGAACGGGTCGTCGGGTTCTTCGTCAACACCGTCGTCCTGCGGTCCACAGTGGACACGTCGGTGTCCTTCGCCGACCACTTGGCCACCGCGCGGCAGACGGTCCTGGACGCCTTCGCCCACGACGACGTGCCCTTCGAGGAACTCGTCGACGCCGTGCACGCCGGCCGCGACCCCGCCCGGCACCCGCTGTTCGACGTCATGGTGCTGCTGCACAGCGCCGGCGGCGGCCTGTCGTTCCCCGGCCTCACCGCCGCACCGGCCGAGGTCGCCCGGGATTCGTCGAACTTCGACCTTTCGCTCGAGTTCGAGGAATCCAGCGGGCGGCTGGCCGGGCTCGTCGAGTACAGCACCGAGCTGTTCGAAGCGGCGACGATCGACCGGCTGCTCACGCACCTGCTGCGGCTCCTGGGCGGGGTCGCCGCGGACCCGGCCCGCCGGATCGCCGACCTGCCGCTGACGACCGAAACCGAAGAAGCCGCGCTGCTGGAGTGGGGGAGCAGGACGCTCGACGTCCCCGCGACGACCGTCGTCGACCTCCTCGACCACCAGGCACGGACCCGGCCGGACGCGACCGCGCTGGTCTGCGGCGACGTCCGGCTCAGCTTCGCCGAACTCGCCGCCCGCACCGACGCGCTCGCCGCGGACCTCGCCGCGCGCGGTGCCGGGCCGGACCGGGTCGTCGCGGTGCTGCTGCCGCGCTCGGCCGAGGCGATCGTCGCGCTGTTCGCCGTGCTCAAGGCGGGCGCGGTGCACCTGTCGATCGACCCCGGGCTGCCGGCGGAACGCATCCGCGTCCTGCTGGCCGACACGCGGCCGGTCGTCGTGCTGGACGGCACGGTCGTGCCCACCGGGAGATCGAGACCGGCCGGGCCACGCCCGTCCGACGCCGCCTACGTCATCCACACCTCCGGCTCGACCGGCACGCCCAAGGGGGTCGTCGTCGAGCACGCGGCCCTGGTCAACCTCCTGGTGAACCACCGGAGCGTGTTCGGGCGCGAGCCGATGCGGGTGGCGCTCACCGCGACGCTGTCGTTCGACACCTCCTGGGAAGGCCCGCTGCTGCTGGCCGACGGCCACGAACTGCACCTGATCACCGACGAAAACCGCCTCGACCCGGCCGCGCTCACCCGGTACGTCCGCGACCGCCGCGTCGACTTCCTCGACGTGACCCCGTCCTACCTGCGGCAGCTGCTGCCCGCCGGGCTCCTGACCGGAGCGCACCACCCGCGGTTCCTGATGGTCGGTGGCGAAGCGATGGACCGCGATCTGTGGCGGGAGCTGGCCGCCTCGGACACGGCCGCGTACAACTACTACGGGCCCACCGAGTCCACTGTGGACGCCACCTGCGCGCCGGTGACCGGCGACCGCCCGCTGATCGGCCGCCCGCTCGGCAACGTCGGTGCGTACGTCCTCGACGAGCACCTGCGGCTCGTCCCGCCCGGTGTGCCCGGCGAACTCTGCCTTGCCGGGGCGCAGCTGGCCCGCGGCTACCTCGGCCGGCCGGGCCTGACCGCGGACCGGTTCGTCGCGAACCCCTTCGGCGCACCGGGTTCCCGGCTTTACCGCACCGGCGACCGCGTCCGCTGGGTCGACGGACAGCTCGAACACCTGGGCCGGATCGACGACCAGGTCAAGGTGCGCGGGTTCCGGATCGAACCCGGCGAAGTCGAGGCGGCACTGCGGCCGTTCGTGACCGACGCCGCGGTGGACGTGCGCGGCGGCCGGCTCGTCGCGTACGTCGTCGGCGACGCCGCCGGCCTGAAGGCCGAGCTGTCCCGCACCCTGCCCGCGCACCTCGTGCCGACCGCCTTCGTGCGCCTCGACCGGCTGCCGCTGACCCGGCACGGCAAGCTCGACCGCCGGGCCCTGCCGCAGCCGGAGCTGGACGCGGCCGCGGAGTACGTGGCCCCGCGCGACGACCGCGAGCGGCTGGTGACCCGCGTCTGGGCGGACGTGCTCGGCGTCGAACGCGTCGGCGTCGACGACAACTTCTTCGACCTCGGCGGCGACTCGCTGCTCGGCATCCGGGTCGTCTCCCGGCTCCGGGACGAACTCGGCGCCGACGTCCCGGCCCGGCTCGTCTTCACCGCGCCCACCCCGGCGCAGCTGGCCGCCCGGCTGCCGGACGCGGCGGCCCCGCAGACGGCGATCCCGCTCCTGCCGCGTGACGGCGGCCCGCTCGAAGCGCCGCTTTCCTTCGCCCAGCAACGGCTGTGGTTCCTCGACGAGTTCGAGCCGGGCAGCACCGAGTACGTCTCGCCGACCGTGCTGCGCCTGCGCGGCGAGCTGGACTACTCGGCATTGAACCAGGCGCTCACCGCGCTGGTCGCGCGGCACGAGTCGCTGCGCACGACGTTCGCGACCGTCGACGGCCGCGGCGTCCAGATCGTCCACCCGCCGTACGCGGTCGACGTTCCGGTGACGGATGGCGACCTGGCCGCCGCGCTGACCAGCGCGACCGGTCCGGTCGACCTGCGCACCGGGCCCCTGCTGCGCACGGCGTTGACCCGGCTCGCGCCCGGTGACCACGTGCTCACCCTGGTGCTGCACCACATCGTCACTGACGGCTGGTCCTCGGGCGTGCTCCTGAACGAGCTGGCCGCGCTCTACACCGCGTTCACCCGCGGCGAGGACCCGGCGTTGCCGTCGCTGCCCCTGCAGTACGCCGACTACGCGGTCTGGCAACGGGATCGCACCGAGTTCGACGACCAGCTCAGCTACTGGCGCCACCGCCTCGACGGGGTCCCGGTGCTGGACCTGCCCACCGACCGGCCGCGCCCGGCCGTGCGCACCAAGAACGGCGCCCTGCACGAATTCAGCGTCCCGGCCGGCCCGACCGCCCGGCTCAAGGAGCTGTCCCGGCAGCACGGCGGCACGCTGTTCATGACCCTGCTCGCCGCCTGCCAGCTGCTGTTCGCCCGCTGGTCGGGCCAGGACGACGTCGCCGTCGGCACGGTCGTCACCGGCCGCGAGCGCACCGAACTCGAAGGCCTGGTCGGGTTCTTCGTCAACACCCTCGTCCTGCGGTCCACTGTGGACCTGAACCGGGACTTCGACGCCTTCCTCGGCGACGTGCGCGACACCGTGCTGGACGCCTTCGCCCACCAGGACGTCCCGTTCGACCGCGTCGTCGACGACCTGCAGCCCGAGCGCGACACCAGCCGCACGCCGCTGTGCCAGGTGATGGTCGTGCTGCACAACACCCCGGACACCCGGCCCGCGCTGCCCGGCCTCGACGTCGAAGAGCTGGCGCCGCCGATCGTCACCGCCGGGTTCGACCTGATGGTGCACTTCCAGGAGACGGCCGGCCGGCTCGACGCGCTCGTCAACTACAACACCGACCTGTTCGACGCGGCCACGATCGAGCGGCTCACCGGCTGGCTGCGCACCCTCCTGGAAGGCATCGCGGCCACGCCGTCCCGCCCTCTGCGTGGGCTGCCGTGGATGACCGACGCCGAGCGCGATCTGGTGCTGCGCCAGTGGAACCCGGCCGGATCACCGGCGCCGGGATCGACGCTGCCCGAGCTGTTCGCCGCGCAGGTGGCACGCACGCCGGACGCCGTCGCCGTGACGCACGAGGGCACCGAGCTGACCTACCGCGAACTGGACCGGCGGGCGAACCGCCTGGCCCACCGGCTGATCGCCGAAGGTGCCGGGCCGGAGCGCCTGGTGGCGTTGCGGCTGCCGCGGTCGGCCGACCTCGTCGTCGGGGTCCTCGGCGTGCTCAAGTCCGGCGCCGGCTACCTGCCGATCGACCCGGACTACCCGCCCGCGCGCATCGAGGCGACCCTCACCGACGCCCGCCCGGTCTGCGTCGTCGACGACGTGGGTGCCGAGGACCGGCCGGACACCGACCCGGAGGTGCGCGTCGACGCGGAGAACACGGCGTACGTCATCTACACCTCCGGCTCGACCGGCGTGCCGAAGGGCGTGCTGGTCCCGCACGCGAACGTCACCCGGCTGTTCTCCTCGACCGCGCCCTGGTTCGGCTTCGACGACCAGGACGTCTGGACGCTCTTCCACTCCTACGCCTTCGACTTCTCGGTGTGGGAGCTGTGGGGCGCGCTGCTGCACGGCGGCCGGCTCGTCGTCGTCCCACCGGAGGTCGTCCGCGCCCCCGAGGACTTCCTGACGCTGCTGGCCGAGCAGCGCGTGACTGTGCTGAACCAGACGCCGTCGGCGTTCTACCGGCTCGGCACACTGCCGTCGCCGCCGCTGAGCCTGCGGTACGTCGTCTTCGGCGGCGAAGCCCTCGATCCGGTGCGGCTGGCGGACTGGCGCCGCCGGCACCCGGACGGCCCGCGGCTGGTCGACATGTACGGCACCACCGAGACCACCGTGCATGTCACCCACCGCGTCCTCGACGCCGAAGGCCCCGCCACGGTCGGTGTGCCGATCCCGGACCTGCGTGCCTACGTCCTCGACGCCGATCTCGCCCCGGTCCCGCCCGGCGTCACCGGCGAGCTGTACGTCGCCGGCGCCGGACTCGCCCGCGGCTACCTGAACCGGCCGGGCCTGACCGCGTCCCGGTTCGTCGCCGACCCCTTCGGCGCGCCGGGCACCCGGATGTACCGCACCGGCGACCTGCTGTGCTGGACTGCCGGGGGCGAGCTGGCCTACCGCGGCCGCGCCGACCACCAGGTCAAGATCCGCGGCTTCCGCATCGAACTGGGCGAGGTCGAGGCGGCGCTGACCGCACACCCGGACGTGACCGGTGCCGCCGTCGTCGCCCACGGCGCCGGCGACTCGCGCCGGCTCGTCGCCTACCTGACCGGAACCGTGCCCGGCACCACTGCGCTGCGCGAGTTCCTCGGCCGCTCCCTGCCCGCGCACATGGTGCCCGCGGTGTTCGTCGGCCTGGCCGAACTGCCGCTCAACGCCAACGGCAAGCTCGACCACAAGGCGCTGCCCGAACCCGGCGCGCGCACCGAAAACCGTTACGTGGCCCCGCGTACGCCCGAGGAGACCGTGCTGGCCGATATCTGGTCGGCGGTGCTCGGCGTCGACCGGGTCGGCGTCGAGGACAACTTCTTCGGCCTTGGCGGCGACTCGATCCTCAGCATCCAGGTCGTCGCCCGCGCCCGGCAGTCGGGGCTGGGGATTTCGTCGAAGGACCTCTTCCAGCACCAGACCGTCGCCGAACTCGCCCGGGTCGCCACGCCGAGCGCGGCGCCTGTCGTCGTCGAGGAGACCGGGCCCGCGCCGCTCGGCCCGATCCAGTCGTGGCTGGTCGAGCACCTCGACGACCCGTGGCGGCTGACCATGTCCGTCCACGTCGTACTGTCCTCCGTGGACCGGGTGCGGCTGATCCGCGCGATCGCCGCGGTGACCGAACGCCATGACGCCCTGCGCATGCGGTTCTCCCGTGCGGGCGGCACCTGGCAGCAGGAACCGGCCGCCACCGAGGCCGCCGACGTCCTCCGGCACGTCGATCTGTCCGAAGTGGACGACGTCGTCACCGCGATGCACGCCGAAGCCGTCCGCGCGCAGACGTCGTTGGACATCGCGGAGGGCCCGGTCTGGCGGGTGGTGCTGTTCACCTTCGCCGACCGGCCGCCCCAGCTGTTCCTCACCGCCCACCACCTGGTCATGGACGGCGTCTCCTGGCGCATCCTGCTGGGCGACCTCGACCGCGCCTACCACGGCGAAGCCCTCGAGCCAGTGGGCAGCTCGTTCACCCACTGGGCCCGGTCGCTGGCCGAGCACGTGAAAATGGGACACCTCGACAAGCACACCGCGTATTGGGAAACTGCGCTGCGCGGTGCGCGGACGGAACTCCCGGTCGACCGCTCTGGCCGCAACCGCGCGAAGTCGGCGCGCGCGGTCTCGGTGTCACTTGGCCGGGCCGAGACCGCCGCGCTCCTGCACGACGTGCCGGCGGCGTACCGGACCGAAGTCAACGACGTGCTGCTCAGCGCCCTCGGCCGGGTGCTCGCCCGGTGGACGGGCCGGCCCCGGATCGTCGTCGCGATGGAAGGCCACGGCCGCGAGGAAATCGCGGCCTCGCTGGACCTGTCCCGGACGATCGGCTGGTTCACCGCCCAGTATCCGCTGGTTCTCACGGTGCCCGACGGGGATTGGGGTGACGTCCTCAAGGCCGTCAAGGAACAGTTGCGTGCCGTGCCGGACAAGGGCGCCGGCTACGAAGCCCTGCGCTACCTGAGCCCGCCGGCCGCACCCGGCGCGGCCCTGCGCGACGACCCCGCGCCGCGGATCTCCTTCAACTACCACGGCCGCTGGGACGTCGACGGCGACGGCTGGTACGCCGGCCGCGGCGAACCCCTCGGGCACGACAGCGATCCGGACGGCACCCGGCCGTACCTGCTCGACGTCGTCGGCGTCGTCGAAGCGGGCGAGCTGCACTTCACCTGGGAGTACTCCGAAGACGTGCACGACGAGTCCACCGTCGGCGCGCTGGCTTCGGAGCTGGTCGAGGCGTTGGCCGAAGTGGTGGACCACTGCGCCGGCGCCGGGGGCCGCACACCGTCGGACTTCCCGCTGGCCCGGCTCGACCAGGACACGGTCGACCGGCTCGCCGGCGACGGCCGCGACGTCGAGGACCTCTACCCGCTCACCCCGCTGCAGGCGGGGATGGTGTTCCACAGCCTGGTCGACCGCGATTCGAGCGCGTACTTCGACCAGTTCCGGCTGCGGCTGGCCGGCGTCCGCGACCCGCACGCGCTCGCCGAGGCGTGGCAGCGCGTGGTGGACCGGACGCCGATCCTGCGCAGCACCATGGTCTGGGACGGCGTCGACGAGCCGCTCCAGCGCGTCCACCGGCACGTCCGCGTCCCGGTCGGGCAGCACGACTGGCGCGGCCGCACCTCGGCCGAACAGGACAGCGCGCTCGCGGAGCTGCTCCGAGCCGACCAGGTCGCGGGGATGGACCTGACGGCACCGCCGTTGATGCGCCTGGAAATCGCCCGCGTCACCGACGACGAAGTCCAGCTGGTCTGGACGTCCCACCACGTCCTGCTCGACGGCTGGAGCACGGCGCAGGTGTTCGGCGAAGTGGCCGAGCAGTACGCGGCGATCGCCGGCGGCCGGACCGCCGAGCTGGCCCCGCGCCGCCCGTTCCGCGACTACCTCGCCTGGCTCGCGGCGCAGGACCACTCCGAAGCCGAACGGCATTGGCGCGCGGCGCTCGGCGACTTCGCGGCTCCGACGCCGTTGCCGTACGACCGCCGTCCCCAGGAGGCCCACCGCGCCGAGTCGGCCGCCGAGGTGCGGGTGGAGCTGTCCTCCGCGGAGTCGGCTCGGCTGCGGGACGTGGCGAAGGCGGCCGCGCTGACGGTGAATTCGCTGGTGCAGGGGGCGTGGGCGCTGCTGCTGGCCCGCCACAGCGGGGAAACCGACGTCCTGTTCGGCACCACGGTCTCCGGCCGGCCGGCCGAACTGCCCGGCGTCGAATCGATGATCGGCATGTTCATCAACACCGTGCCGACCCGGGTCTCCATCCACAATGGACTGCCGGTGGCCGAGTGGCTGCGGGAGATCCAAGGGGCGCAGGCCGAAGCGCGGCGGTACGACTTCCTCGCGTTGTCGCGGCTGCAGGCGTTCACCGGAGTTCCGGCGGGCACGGCGTTGTTCGACAGCGTGGTGGTGTTCGAGAACTACCCGATCGAGGACAGCGGGCAGGACGGCGTGCGGGTGCTGGACGTCAGCTCGCTCGACACCACGAGCTACCCGCTGAACCTGACGGCGTTCCTGCACGACCGGCTGGGTCTCGAGCTGTCGTACGACCCGCGGCTGTTCGACGAGCCGACGGTCCGGCGGCTGGCCGGGCAGCTCGCCCACCTGGTCCGCGCGATCGCGGCGGACCCGGATCGGCGGGTGGGGGAGCTGTCGCTGTCGACGGTCGAGCAACGGCGGGAACTGGTCGAGGCCGGGGTGGGGGCCGCGCTCGAAGTCCCGGCGGGGACGGTCTTGGACATCTTCGAGGCGACAGCGGCGCGGATCCCGGAGGAGACGGCGCTGGTGTTCCGCGACACCCGGTTGACGTTCGCCGAACTCGACGCCCGGGCCACCGAGCTGGCGGGCCGGCTGGTCGCGGCGGGGGCCGGGCCCGAGCGGGTGGTGGCGATCCGGTTGCCGCGCTCGGCGGAGGCGGTCATCGCGATCCTGGCGGCCTTCAAGGCGGGGGCGGCTTACCTGCCGATCGATCCCGGGCTGCCGGAGGACCGGGTGCGGATGCTGGTCGAGGACGCGCGGCCAGTGGTGGTGCTGGATGGCACGGAGCTGCCGCCGAGAGCAGCCGTTACGGCGGAGCGCCCCGGTCCCGCCAACACCGCCTACGTCCTCTACACCTCCGGCTCCACCGGCCGCCCGAAAGGCGTGCTCGTCGAGCACCGCGGGCTGGTCAACATGCTCGCCAACCACCGCGGCGTCTTCCTCGGCGGCCCACGGCTGCGCGCCGCGCTCACCGCGTCCTTCTCCTTCGACACCTCCTGGGAACCCCTCCTCGCCCTCGTCGACGGCCACGAGCTGCACGTCCTCGACGACGACACCCGGCTCGACCCGCGCGCCGCCGTCCGGTACGTGCGGGATCAGCGGATCGACCTGCTCGACCTCACCCCGACCTACCTCCAGCAGCTGCTGGGAGCCGGCCTCTTCGACGGCGACCACCGCCCCGCCACCGTGCTCGTCGGCGGCGAAGCGACCGGCGAAGCCCTCTGGCGCGAACTGGCCGGCTCCGGTGTCAGCGCCCACAACTACTACGGGCCGACCGAAGTGACCGTCGATGCCACGCACGCCCCCGTCACCGGCGACCGGCCGTCGATCGGGCGGCCGCTGGCCAACCTTTCGGCCTACGTCCTCGACGCGGCGGGCCACCCGGCCCCCACCGGCGTCGCGGGGGAGCTGTTCCTCGCCGGCCCTCAGCTGGCCCGCGGTTACCTGAACCGGCCCGGCCTGACCGCCGACCGGTTCGTCGCCGACCCCTTCGGACCGCCGGGCACCCGGATGTACCGGACCGGCGACCGCGTCCGCCGGACCGCCGACGGCCGGCTGGACTACCTCGGCCGCGTCGACGACCAGGTCAAGATCCGCGGCTTCCGCGTCGAACCCGGCGAGATCGAGGCCGCGCTCCGGCAGCACCCGGCCGTCACCGACACGACCGTCGTGGCCCGCGACGGCCGGCTCGTCGCCTACGTCGTCGGCGAGACCCGCGAGCTGCGGACCTGGCTGCGCGGCCGCCTGCCGGACTACCTCGTGCCCTCGGCGTTCGTCACGCTGACCGCGATCCCGTTGAACCGCAACGGAAAGATCGACCGGAACGCGCTGCCCGCACCCGGGCGCGACGCCGAAGCCGAGTACGTCGCTCCGAAAACGACGACCGAGACCCGGCTCGCCGCGATCTGGGCCGACGTGCTGCGCGTCGAGCGCGTCGGGCGCACCGACAGCTTCTTCGAACTCGGCGGCGACTCGATCAGCAGCATGCGGATCACCTCCCGCGTCCGCGCGGAGTTCGACGTCGAGGTCTCACCCCGCGCGTTGTTCACCGCCCCCACCCTCGAACGGTTCGCCGCCGAGCTGCCCGCGGCACGGGCCACCGCGCGGCCGATCCCGGCGGTGCCGCGGGACGGCGCCCTGCCGCTTTCCTTCGCCCAGCAACGGCTCTGGTTCCTCGACGAGTTCGAACCGGGCAGCACCGAGTACCTCTCGCCGACGGCGCTGCGGCTGCGCGGCGAGCTCGACGTCACCGCGCTGCGCCGGGCGCTGACCGCCGTCGTCGCACGGCACGAGTCGCTGCGGACGACGTTCACCACCGTCGACGGCCGGGGCGTCCAGCTCGTGCGGGACCCGTACGACGTCGAGCTGCCGGTCGAAGACTTCACCGAGGAGGCACTGGCGCGCGAGCTGCGGGAGCCGTTCGACCTGCGCACCGGGCCGCTGCTGCGGGCCCGCCTGTTCCGGCAGGCGCCCGGCGAGCACGTGCTCCTGCTGGTGCTGCACCACATCGTCACCGACGGCTGGTCCTCCGGCGTGCTGACGTCCGAAGTGGACGCCTGCTACACCGCGTTCGCCCGGGGCGCCGAACCGGACCTGCCCGAACTGCCCGTGCAGTACGCCGATTTCGCCATCTGGCAACGGGAAACCCTCGACGGCCCGGTGCTCGCCGAGCAGCTCGGCCACTGGCGCGAGCGCCTCGACGGCGTGGCCCCGCTCGAACTGCCGACCGACCGCCCGCGCCCGCCCGTGCGCACCACCGAAGGCGACTGGGTCGAGTTCACCGTGCCGGCCGAGGTGACCGCGCGGCTCAAGGAACTGGCCGGGGACGGTGACGGCACGCTGTTCATGACCCTGGTCGCCGCGTGCCAGGTGCTGCTCGCCCGGTGGGCGGGACAGGAGGACGTCGCGGTCGGCACGGTGACCGCCGGTCGCGAGCGGCCCGAGCTGGAACGGCTGATCGGCTTCTTCGTCAACACGCTGGTTCTGCGGTCCACAGTGGACGCGGAACAGCCGTTCCGCGAGTTCCTCGCCGACGTGCGCACCACGGTCCTCGACGCCTTCGCCCACCAGGACGTGCCGTTCGAGCGGGTGGTGGACGCGGTGCAACCGATCCGCGACTCGAGCCGGACGCCGCTGTTCCAGGTGATGGTGGCACTGCAGAACACCGGCGACGAGCCGGGCGGCGGCACGCTGTCCGCCGAGGAAGTCGCGCTGCCGATGACGACCGCGACCTTCGACCTGCTCGTGCAGTTCGAGGAGCACGACGGCGCGCTGCGCGGGGCGATCAACTACAGCACCGGCCTGTTCGACGCGGCCACGATCGAGCGGATCGCCGCGCGGCTGCGGGTCCTGCTGACCGAAGCCGCGGCGGCCCCGGACCGGCCCGTCGGCGACCTTTCGCTGTTCCTGCCCGGCGAGCGCGAAGACGTGCTGGCCGCGGCCGCGCGAGACCCGCGGCCGGACGTCGCCCTGCCGGAACTGCTGCAGCACGACTCGGACGACATCGCCGTGTCCGACGACCGGATCTCGCTCAGCCACCGCGAACTGGACGTCCGCGCCAACCGGCTCGCGCACCGGCTGATCGCCGCCGGAGCCGCGCCGGAAACCCGCGTCGCGGTCCTGCTGCCGCGGTCGGCGGACCTGCTGGTGGCGCTCCTGGCGGTGCTCAAGACCGGGGCGGCGTACGTCCCGATCGACCCCGGCTACCCGGCCGACCGGATCGCCTACATGATCGAAGACGCCCGTCCGGTCTGCGTGGTCGACGACGTCGACGCGAGTGGTTTCCCCGGCCACGCACCGGAAGTCACCCTCGATCCGGCGTACCCGGCGTACGTCATCTACACGTCCGGCTCGACCGGCCGCCCCAAGGGCGTGGTCGTGAGCCACCGCGCGGCGGCGAACTACCTGCGCTGGGCAGTCGACGCGTACCCGGGCCTGGGCGGCACCGCCGTGCTGCACTCCTCGGTGTCGTTCGACCTCACCGTCACGACGTTGTTCGGCCCGCTCCTGGCGGGCGGGTGCGTCCGGGTCGCCGACGTCCTGGAAACCGAGCCCGTGCCGTGCACGTTCCTCAAGGCGACACCCAGCCACCTGCCCGTCCTGGCGGGCGACCCGCGGGACCTCGTCGTCGGCGGCGAGCAGCTGCTCGGCGACGTGCTCGACCGGTGGCGCCAGGCGCACCCGGGCGCGACCGTGATCAACGAGTACGGGCCGACCGAGACGACGGTCGGCTGCATGGAGTACCGCGTCGAGCCCGGGGACGCGCTCGCCGCCGGGCCGGTCCCGATCGGGCACCCGATCCGCAACACCCGGCTCTACGTGCTCGACGCCGGGCTCAACCCGGTCCCCCCGGGCATCCCCGGCGAGCTGTACATCGCCGGCGACGGGCTCGCCCGCGGCTACCTCGACCGGCCCGGGCTCACGGCGTCGCGGTTCGTCGCCTGCCCGTTCGGGCCGCCGGGGGAGCGGATGTACCGCTCGGGCGACCGGGTGACCCGGCGCCCGGACGGCGAACTCGTCTACCACGGCCGCGCCGACGAGCAGGTCAAGATCCGCGGCCACCGCATCGAACCCGGCGAGATCGAGGCCGCGTTGCGGGCGCACCCCGCCGTCACCGACGCGGCCGTGCTCGCCCGCGACGGGCGGCTCGTCGCCTACGTCGTACCGGACGCCGAACCGGACCTGCGCGAGTTCCTCGGCCGGTCGCTGCCCGACTACATGCTGCCCGCGGCGATCGTCGCACTGGACGCCCTTCCGGTGACCCGCAACGGGAAGCTGGACCGGGCCGCGCTGCCGGACGCCGACGCCGAAGAACACCGGTACGTCGAACCGGACGGGCCCCTCGAGTCGGCGCTGGCCGCGATCTGGGCCGAAGTGCTGGGCCGCGACCGGGTCGGCGCGCGCGACAACTTCTTCGAACTGGGCGGGGATTCGATCCTCAGCATCCAGGTCGTGCACCGCGCCCGGCTGGCGGGACTGCGGATGCGTTCGAAGGACCTGTTCGCCCACCAGACCGTCGCGTCGCTGGCCACCGTGGTCACCGCGGCCGACGAACCCGAGGCGCGGCCCGAGGCCGTCGTCGGGGAGGTGCCGCTCACGCCGATCCAGCGGTGGTTCCTGGACGCCGATCCGGCGAACCCGGCGCACTTCAACCAATCCGTCCTGCTGGAGCTCGCCGAACCGCCGAACGAAGAGGTGTTGCGGCAGGCGCTCGACGCCGTCGTCGCCCACCACGACGCCCTGCGTCTGCGGTTCACCCGGGACGGCGGGCAGTGGCGGCAGCACAACGACGCACCCGAAGCGGCCGTCCCGCTGCGGGTACTGTCCACTTCGGACCCCGAGGCCGTCGCCGACGAGGTGCACGCGAGCTTCGACCTCGCGCGGCCACCCCAGCTGCGGGCGGTGCTGTTCGAGCCGGACCGGCTCTTCCTCGCGGCGCACCACCTCGTCGTCGACGCGGTGTCGTGGAGCATCCTGGTCGAGGACCTCGAACGCGCCTACGGCCAGATCCAGGCGGGGGAGAAGGCGGACCTCGGCCCGAAGACGACGTCGTTCCGCGACTGGGCGCTGCGCTTGCGGGAGTTCGCCGAAGGCGGCGGATTGGACGACCAGCACGAGTTCTGGGCGCGAGACCTCCCGGGCCGCGCGCTCCCGCTCGACCACACCGGCGACGGGACGGCCGCGGTCGAGTCCGTGCCGGTCGAGGTGGGCGAGCGCGACACCGACGCCCTGCTGCACCTGGCACCCGGCGCCTACCGGACGCGGATCAACGACGTGCTGCTCAGCGCGCTCGCGTGGGCCGTCCGCCGGTGGACCGGACAGGACTCGATCGCGATCGACCTGGAAGGGCACGGCCGCGAGGAAGTCCTCGACGGCGTCGACCTGTCCCGGACCGTCGGCTGGTTCACCACGCTGTTCCCCGTCGGGCTGACGATCGACCCGGACGCGGACTGGCGCGCGCTGGTCAAGTCCGTGCGGCGGCAGCTGCGCGCGGTGCCGGGCAACGGGTTCGGCCACGGCGTCCTGCGCACCCACCGGTTCCCCGAACTGGGTGCGAACCCGCCGCAGCTGACGTTCAACTACCTCGGCCAAGGCGACGGCACGGGTGGCGGCGACGGCCTCTTCCGCGCGTCGCACCCGCCGATCGGCCGCGAGCAGGACCCGGCGAACGTGCCCGCGCACCTCCTGGAAGTGGTCGGCGGAGTACGGGCGGGCCGGCTGGAGTTCACGTGGTTCTTCCGGCCGGACCGGCACGACCGTGCGACGGTCGAGGCCGTCGCCGCCGGGTTCGCCGAAGCCCTGCGGAGCATCGCCGCCGACTGCCGCGGGGAGGAGGCGTGAGCGCGCCGAGCAAGGAGAAGCTGTCCCGCAACCGCGACTACCGCCTGCTGTGGAGCGGCCAGGTCGTGTCCGAGGCCGGGTTCAGCACCGCGACGATCGCGTTCCCGTTGCTGGTGCTGGCGATCACGGGCTCGGCCGCGCAGTCCGGGCTGGTGCTCGGCGCGATCGCGATCGCGCAGCTGGTCGCCGGGCTGCCGGCGGGCGCCCTGGTGGATCGCTGGTCGCGCAAGCGGATCATGCTCGGCTGCGAGGCGGTGCAGGCGCTCGGCGCGGCGAGCCTGGTGCTCGCCCTGTGGTGGGGCGTGGCCGGGCTGGCGCAGCTCGTCGTCGTCGCCGTCCTGATGGGACTGTGCCGGGCGTTGTTCGAACCGGCCGAGGAGGCCAGCCTGCCGCGGCTGGTGAGCACCGAGCAGGTCCCGTCGGCGGTGGCGCTGAACGCGGCGCGCACCAGCGCCGGCCAGCTGTCGGGTACGGCACTCGGCGGGTTCCTGTTCGCGCTGGGCCGGTTCGTGCCGTTCGTCTTCGACGTCGTCGCGCACGTGGTGGCGTTCGTGTCGCTGGTGTTCGTCCGCCTGCCCGCGCGTCCCGAACCGGCGGCGGAACGGCCGCCCGCGCACCTGGGCCGCGAGATCGCCGAGGGGCTGCGCTGGGTGTGGCAGCAGCCACGCGTGCGCGTCACGGCGGTGTGCGCGATCGTCCTGAACCTGTTCTTCGCGGCGTACTACCTGGTGATCATCGTGCTGGCGAACGAACGCGGCGTGCCGGCCGGCGAGATCGGCGTGATGGCGGCGATGCTCGGCGCCGGCGGCATCGCCGGGGCGCTGGCCGCGCCGTACCTGCACCGCAGGATCAGCCCGTACGCGCTGATCATCGGCGTGTTCTGGGGCCTGACGGTGCTGACGCCGCTGGCGGTGTTCGTCCACGACGGCTACCTGATGGGCCTGCTGTTCGCGGCGATGGCGTTCCTGGCCCCGGCGGCGAACACCACCATCAACACCTACCAGCTGCTCTACACGCCCGACGAGCTGCGCGGCCGCCTCGGCGGCGTGATGGGCGTGACGGGTGGGCTGGCCGCGGCGCTCGGCCCGGCGCTCGGCGGCTGGCTCGTCGACCTCCTCCCCGATTCCGCCGCCGTGCTCAGCTGCGCGGGGGCGATCGCGGTGGTGACCGTGCTGACGACGTTCAGCCGGACCCTGCGCGGCTTCCCGGCCGTCGCCGACCTCGAAGAAGAAACCCACAACACCAAGGAGTCCTGATGGACGAGAACACCACCTACCAGGTCCTGCTCAACGACGAGGGCCAGTACTCCCTCTGGCCGGCCGGCAAGGAGGTCCCGGCCGGCTGGCACCCCGACGGCACGCGCGGGACGCGGCAGGAGTGCATGGACCACGTCGACGAGGTGTGGACCGACATGCGGCCGCGCAGCCTGCGGGAACGGATGTCGGCTCGGTGAACCGGCGGGGGACCCGAGCGCCGGCCCGGGTCCCCCGCCCGGTCCTACTGCGCGCGGCGGGTGGCCTTCGGCGGGGTGGCCTGCCGCAGCAGGGTCAGCGCCTGCTTGGCGGCGAGGGTGAACAGCCCCATCGTGATGTCCGGCTCGCCGAACACCACGAGCAGGAGCGACGCTTCGACGGGGAAGACGCAGACGTAGCCGGAGCTGCCTTCGAACATCGCGCACCGGGACTCGCCGATCTTGGCGTGCGCGGCGAACTGCGTGGCGAGCCCGACGGCCGCGGCCGACATCGCGGCGACGCTGTCCGGCTCGATGCCTTCGTTGTCGTTGGCCAGGACCAGTCCGTCGTAGGTGGCCACGAGCAGCCCGGCCACCTGGTCGACCTGGCCGCGGATCCGGCGCAGCGCCTCCAGGGTCTGGTTCCGGTCGAGCGACGGGCTCACGACCGCCGGATCGGGCGGCGGCGCGGTGTCCGCGGACGGGCGGCGGATCGGCAGCGGGCCGCCCGGGTACTGACCGTAGGTGTCGGCAGCCTTCATACGGAAAGGCTGGTCTCGATGCGCCTGAGGCTGTGCCGGGCGAGCGCGAGGTTCGCGCGTTCGCGGTCCAGCGCCAAGTAGAGGAACAACGTGGAGTTCCCGCGTGCCGTCAAGGGCCGGATCAGGTGGTACTGGCGTTGCAGCGTGATCAGGATGTCCTCGATGGAGTCGTCGAGCCCGAGCGAAGCCATCACGCGCAGCTTCGCGCGGACGACCTCGGTGTTGCCGGCGGCCGCGACGTCCAGGTCGAGCCATTCACCGCCACCCGCCGAGCCGAGTGACATTCCGCTGTCGTAGTCGACCAGCGTCGCGCCGAGGGCGCCGGGAATGGACATCGCTTCTTTCAACGCCAGTTCGATCGTCATGGAAATGGGGCCCTTTCGCTTGCGAAGGCATGTGACGTTATGTGTTCGCGAAGGGTTCCCGTACGACCGTTCGGAGCAACTTGAACACGGTTCGCGTCGGTAATTATGCCGGGTCCCGGTGGATTCTTCTCACACAAGGTGAGGGAGTGCGGAAGTCGTTTTCTGCGCTGGAACGCTTATTCGGGATCTGCAAATTGCAGGTCGCAAATCACTGTGCGGCCGCGGTGTCGCGCTTATCCGGCGTGAGCCGATCAGCCGGTCGCGTTGTCGGCGTAAGTCACGGTGACGTTCTTGAACCCGAGCGACTGCAACAGCCCGACGAGCATCGTCTTCGTGTTGCGCTCCGCGTCGGCCACCAGCGTGCTCTTGCCGGCCGCCTCGCCGATCTTCTTCTGGGCCAGCTCGTACAACGCCTGCTGCGAATTCGGGTTGCCGCTCAGGAAGTCGTTGATGCGGGTGAACAAACCCTGCTGCTGCGCGTACACATAGGACTCCTTGACGTCCAGGTTCGCCGGCTCCAGCTGGGCGTGGCCCAGCGTGATCGTCGCCGACAGGCGGTCGTCGGAAACCTTGACCGCGTCGCCCTTCAGGCGCGAGAAGTCCACGTACGCGTTGTCCGTGCCCACGCCGACGAACATCGTGTCGCTGCCCGCGAGGAAGCTCGGCAGGATCGAACTCGTCTCGATGTCGACGATCACCTGGAACGTCCCGCTCGCCGCCTCGTAGCGGGACAGCTCGACGATCGACTGCAGCAGCACCGGACCCGAGCGCTCCTCGGTCTTCTCCGCGAACGGGTTGCGCAACTGGGGTAACAGGTGCACCGCCGACGCGACGAGCACCGCCACCGCCAGAAGCACCACTGCCACACCGACTGCGACCAGCCGCTTGCCCCATGCGCCCATGCGGGAAGGTTACCCAGGTCGGCGCGCGGTCAAGCGGGGACGCCGGTACGGTGTCCGGTGTGCGCAAGTCGGTGTGGCTGTGGATCCTGGTGGTCGTCGTCGTCATCGTGGTGCTGGGGCTGATCTTCGGTGGCTACCGCAAGGGCGAGAAGCTCGGCGCGCCCTCGGATCAGCCGGTCGCGCAAGTCGACGTGACGCCCTCGGCGCTGCCGGTGCCCTGGAAGCCGAACTCGGTGGCCTGGCCGGCCGCGACACTGCCGTTGTAGCCCACGTTCGTCCAGGTGACCGCGCCGCTTGTGCCGCTGTTCCCGGCGTTCCAGCCGTTGGTGACCGCCGCACCCGCCGGCAGGTTCGTCGTCACCGACCAACCGCTGAGGGCACTCGACCCGGCCGTCACCCGCACCGTGGCCACGAAACCGCCGTTCCACGAGTTGAGCGACACCGAGCTGGTGCAGCCGCTCGGCACCGGAGTCGTGGGTGTCGTCGGCGTGGTCGGAGTCGTCGGGGTGGTGGGCGTCGTCGGGGTGGTCGTGGTGCCGCCGGCGTTCAACGCGTCCAGGACGCTGGTGTAGGCAGCCTTCTTGTTCCCGTTGCCGTCGAACAGAAGCGGGTTCTCGCCGGTGCGCCACGAGTCGCTGTCGCGGATGCCCCAGACCGTGATGCCCGCGCACCGGGAAACGGCCAGGCAGGCCCGCGTCACCGTGCCGTACACCGCGGCCTGGTTCGACCCCGAGATGTCCAGCTCGGTGATCTGGACCTCGACGCCGAGCGCGGCGAACCGCTGCAGGTTGGCCTGGTAGTCGCCCGGAGCGGAGTTGCTCAGGTGCGACTGGAAGCCGACGCAGTCGATCGGGACGCCGCGCGCCTTGAAGTCCTGGACCATGGTGTAGATGCCGGTGCTCTTCGCGTTGACGCCGTCGGTGTTGTAGTCGTTGTAGCAGAGCTTCGCGCCGGGGTCGGCGGCCCGCGCGGCCCGGAAGGCGGCCTCGATCCAGTCGTTGCCGGTCCGCTGCAGGTTGGAGTCCCGCCGTCCGCCACCCCCGCCGTCCGCGAAGGCTTCGTTCACGACGTCCCACGCGTAGATCTTGCCCTTGTAGTGGGTGGCGACCTGGGTGACGTGGTTGATCGCGGCCTGCCGCAAGGCCGACCCGCTGAGGCCCTGGGCCCAGCCGGGTTGCTGCTGGTGCCACAGCAAAGCGTGGCCGCGGACGCGTTTGCCGGTGCTGACCGCCTGGTTGAGGATGCGGTCGCCGCCCGAGTAGGGAACTGGCCCTGGTTGGGCTCGGTCGCGTCCCACTTCATTTCGTTCTCCGGAGTCACCATGGTGAACTCGCGGTCCAGGATGCCCACGTAGGTGGAATCCCCGAGCTTCCCGGCCGAGACGGCGGTGCCGAAGTACCGGCCGGTCTGGGCGGCCGACGCACCGAGTGTCGAGGCCGCCCCGGCGGAGGTGGCGAGCACCAGCGACACTCCGAGCGAGGTCGCCAGGAACGCCGACGCGAGCGCTGCGCGCGATGTAGATTTCACGGTCGCCTCAACCTATGTTGGCGGAGAAGGAGTTGACCGCGAGGCCGACGCCGCCGCTCCACGGCTCGAACCCGGCCTGGATGCTGGTCAGGTACCAGGAGCGGTCCACGCGGGTGCGGTTGTCGACGTCGTTGACGAAGTCCATCACGTTGAACGACCAGCCCGAGATCGCGGACTGGGCCACGTAGGACACCACGTCGTTGCCGCCGTTGTTGCCCTGCCACACTTCCCAGCTCCGGCCGCCGATGGTCGTGGTACCGACCCGGCCGCCGACCGGCTGCACCCCGCCGACGCGGTTGAACCAGATCATCAGCTCCATCTGGTTGACGCCGTTCGTCTTCGCGGTCGGGTCCATCCAGATGTCGTACGAGGCGTCGAAGGTCGAGCCGCCGACGTAGGTGTAGGAGATCGACGACGACGCGCTGCCGATCCGGCTCAGCTGCCGGGGCAGCGGCGAGCCGGGGGAGCAGTTGCTGTAGTGGCACCCGAGATAGACCGCGGGGTACGACAGGGGCGCGCCGCCGCTGGTCGAGCCCTGCTGGGTCTGGATGCGGAACCCGCTGCCCGTGACGTTGATGCACTGCTGGGCGCTGCTGCCCCAGCGGTTGTTCATGACCACGTACCGGCCGCCGATCGTGGTCGAGCCGTACTGGTCGCAGATCAGGGTGTCCGCGTGGGCCGCGGGGGCCGTGCCGACGACCGGGGCCAGCAGGCCGGCCGTGCACAGTGCTACCGCGGACAGGGCGTGCTTCAGTTTCACGTGCCGCCTCCACCTCGTCGTGGGGAGCGCTTCTGGGAGCGCTCTCAGCTCGGACCGCTTCCGATGAAACCACACGGAACCCACGAGCAAAAGACCTGATCGGTGATCGATTCACGAGTGCCCTTCGAAAGTTTCGCCTCGATTGCCAACGGTGCGGGGGAGCGGATACCGTCGGCCGGGAGCGCTCCCAGCCCGGATCACCATCAGCACGCCGACGATGACGAGGAGATGGCGAATGCGGGCAAGAAAGCTGCGGGCCGGGTCGGCCCTGCTGGTCGCGGTGGCGCTCGGGCTGGCGGGCGGCACCGCGCCCGCGTCGGCCGCGGACTACGAGCGCCTGCTCAACGGCACGTTCTCCGCGGGCACCTTCGACCCGTGGTGGGCCGGGTCGGGCACGACCGGCCACGTCACCGGCGGGGAGTTCTGCACGGACGTCCCCGGCGGCACGGCCAACGGCTACGACGCGCTGTCCGGCCAGAACGGGGTGCCGTTCGAGGCGGGGCAGCAGTACACCCTGACGTTCGACGCGCACGCGACGACCGCGCAGCAGATCTCCGCAGTCGCGGGCGAAGCCGTCTCGCCCTACCGGCAGATCTCGCGGACCGACCTGACCGTGACGCCGGCGACGCAGCACTACACGGTCACCTTCACGTCCACTTTGGACTTCCCGGCCGCGGGCAACGGCCAGCTGGCCTTCTGGTTCGGCGGCCAGGCCGCCGCCAACACCGTGTGCCTGGACAACATCTCGCTCATCGGGGGCGTCGTCCCGCCCGGGGGCCTGCCGCCGACCAGCGGCATCCGCGTCAACCAGGAGAGTTACGCACCCGGCCTGCCCAAGCGGGTCACGCTGATCAGCGACTCGACCGCCGCGCAGACCTGGACGCTGAAGAACTCCGCCGGCACCGCCGTGGCCACCGGCCAGACCCGGCCGCGCGGCGCGGACGCGGCGTCCGGCGAGAACGTGCACGAAATCGACTTCTCCGCCTACGACACCGTGGGCACCGGCTACACGCTGAGCGTCGGGTCCGAGACCAGCTTCCCGTTCGACATCTCCACCGCCGGGCCGCAGAAGCTGCGGTACGACTCGCTGGCGTTCTTCTACCACCAGCGCAGCGGGATCGCGATCGACGCCGCGTACGTCGGCGCGGCCTACGCGCGGCCGGCCGGGCACATCAACGTCGCGCCGAACCAAGGCGACGACAATGTCCCTTGCCGGTCGGACCTGAACTGCGGCTACACCCTCGACGTGCGCGGCGGCTGGTACGACGCCGGCGACCACGGCAAGTACGTCGTCAACGGCGGCATCGCCGCGTGGGAACTGCTCGACGAGTACGAGCGCGCGGTGCGCCTGGGCGACGCGAGTGCCTTCGGTGACGGCAAGCTGGCGATCCCGGAACGCGCCAACGGCGTGCCCGACCTCCTCGACGAAGCACGCTGGGAGGTCGACTTCCTGCTCTCGATGCAGGTGCCGGACGGCAAGCCGAACGCGGGCATGGTGCACCACAAGATCCACGACGCGCAGTGGACGTCCCTGCCCACCCGGCCGGACCAGGACAGCCAGCCGCGCCGGCTGTCCCCGCCGAGCACGGCCGCGACGCTGAACATGGCCGCGGTCGCCGCGCAGGCGTCCCGGCTGTGGCGGACTGTCGACCCGGCGTACTCCGCGAAACTGCTTGCGGCGTCGGAAAAGGCGTACGCGGCGGCGAAGGCGAACCCGGCCGTCCTGGCCGATCCCAATGACGGGACGGGGGGCGGCACCTACAGCGACAACACCGTGACCGACGAGTTCTACTGGGCCGCCGCGGAACTGTTCGCCACCACCGGGAAGAGCGCGTACCGCACCGACGTCACCGGATCGGCGCTCTACCGCGGCAAGAGCTTCACCACCCACGGCTTCGACTGGGCCTCGACGGGCGCGCTCGGCGACATCACCCTGGCCCTGGTGCCCACCGACCTGCCGGCGGCGGACGTCACCGCGATCAGGACGGCGATCACCACGACCGCCGACAGTCACCTCGCGCAGCTGGCGACGATGGGCTACCCGGCGCCGTACCGGACGGCCGACGGCTCGTACGAATGGGGTTCCAACGGCCTGGTGGCCAACAACGGTGTCGTGCTCGCGCTGGCGTACGACTTCACCAAGCAGGACAAGTACCGCGACGGCGCGTTCGCGGCGATGGACTACCTGCTCGGCCGCAACCCCGCGAACTACTCGTACGTCTCCGGCCACGGCGACCAGCCGGTGCGCAACGTCCACCACCGGTTCTGGGCGCACGAGCTGGACGCGTCGCTGCCGACCGCCCCGCCCGGCGCGCTGTCCGGCGGGCCCAACAGCGGCCTGCAGGACCCGACCGCGGCCCGGCTGCTCACCGGGTGCGCGCCGCAGCGCTGCTTCGTCGACGACATCCAGGCGTACTCGGTGAACGAGGTCGCGATCAACTGGAACTCGGCGCTGGCCTGGCTGTCCGGCTGGGTCGCCGAGAAGACGTCGTCCACTGTGGACACGACGGCGCCGGTCGCACCGGGCACGCCGGCCGTGTCCGCGGTGACGAGCGGCGGCGCGACGGTGACCTGGCCGGCGGCCACGGACCCCGAGAGCGGCGTCAAGAACTACGACGTCGTCCGCGTGGCCGGCTCGGCCCGCACGGTCCTCGCCACCGTCACCGGCACGACGGCGACGCTCACGGGCCTCTCGCCGTCGACCGCGTACACCGTGGTCGTCGTGGCGCGCAACGGCGCCGGCCTGACGAGCGCGGACTCGCCTTCGGCGCAGTTCACGACCCAGCCCGCGACACCGGCGGGTGGCTGCGCGGTGACGTACTCGGCGAACACCTGGAACGGCGGCTTCACGGCCGCCGTCACGGTGAAGAACACCGGCACGACGGCGTGGACGAACTGGAAACTGGGCTTCACGTTCCCCGGCACGCAGAAGGTGACGCAGGGCTGGTCGGCGACGTGGGCGCAGTCGGGTGCGGCCGTGACCGCGGCGTCCCTGCCGTGGAACGGTGCGCTGGCCCCGGGTCAGTCGGCGTCGATCGGCTTCAACGGCAGCTACACCGGGACGAACGCGAACCCGGCCGCCTTCTCGGTCGACGGGAGGGCGTGCGGCTGAGTGGAGGTAATCGCCACCGAAGAGGGCGGATGAGTGGGATCTTCCGCCCTCTTCTCCCGCCCTTGACCGCGCTTAAGGTCGTGCCCTGCCGGGGAAACCGACGACCGAAAGAGACGATCATGGACGGGCTGATGCAGCCGCGGCCGCTCACCATCGCCCACATCCTGGACCGGGCCGAGCGGCTTTTCGCGCACAAGGAAGTCGTGACACCGGGCGAACGGCGTACGTACGCCGAGGTGCTGCGGGACGTCCGCCGGCTCGCCACCGCGCTGGACGCCTTGGGCGTCCCGGAAGGCGCGCGCGTCGCCACGTTCGCGAGCAACACCCGCCGTCACCTGGAGCTCTACCTCGCCGTGCCGGCGACCAAGCGGGTGCTGCACTCGATCAACATCCGGCTCTCGGCGGAGCACCTCGAGTACATCGTCGGCCACGCCGAGGACGACGTGGTGTTCGTCGACCGCGGGCTGCTCCCGCGGATCTGGCCGAGTGCGGGGAAACTGCCGAAGGTGCGCCACTGGGTGGTGCTGCCCGACGGCACCGACACCGAAATCCCGGCGGACCCCCGGATCTCGGACTACGACGAGCTGATCTCGGCGGCCGAGCCGGTCACGGGGTCGTTCGAGGCGGCCTTCACGCTCGCGGAGGAGAACCTGGCCGCCGGCCTCTGCTACACCTCCGGCACGACCGGGCCGCCCAAAGGCGTGCTCTACAGCCACCGGTCCACGGTCCTGCACTGCCTGGGCACCCTCGCGGCCGGCCTGATCGGCCTCTGCGAAAGCGACGTCGTCCTGCCGATCGTGCCGATGTTCCACGCCAACGCGTGGGGCCTGCCCTACGGCGCGATGATGGCGGGCGCGTCGCTGGTGCTGCCCGGCGCGTCGGCGGAACCGGCGCACCTGCTGGGGTTGATGGCGGCCGAGCGGGTGACCGTCGCCGGCGCCGTCCCGACGGTCTGGACCAGCCTCGCTCCCGAACTGGGCGCGCACGACCTGGGCGCGACGCGGTTCCTGCTCGGCGGCGGCTCCGCCGTCCCCCCGGCGCTGTCGGAGACCTACCGGGCCGCGATCGGGGTCCCCATCACCCATTCCTGGGGGATGACGGAGGTGAGCCCGGTCGGGGTCATCGGGGGCACGCGGTCCCGGCACGCCGGTCTCGCCGAGTCCGAGCAGGTGGGTGTCCGGGCCGCGCAAGGCCAGCCGCTGCCGCTGGTGAACGTCCGGATCGTCGACGTCGAGACCGGCGAGGAGCTGCCACGCGACGGACGTGCCGTCGGCGAGCTGCAGGTCGCGGGCCCGTGGGTGGCCGGCGGCTACTTCCGGGTGGACGCCGCCGGCAGCTTCACCGGCGACGGCTGGCTGCGCACCGGCGACCTGGCCACCATCGACGGCGAGGGATACCTGCGGCTGGTGGACCGGATCAAGGACCTGATCAAGTCGGGCGGCGAGTGGATCTCTTCGGTCGAGCTCGAAGCCGCGATCGCCGGCCACCCCGACGTCGTCGAGGTGGCGGTGATCGGCCGCCCGGACCCGCGGTGGATGGAACGACCGGTCGCGTACGTCGCCTTGCGCTCGGGGAGTACCACCACGGCCGACGACCTGCTGCGGCACTTGACGCCGCTGGTCGCGAAGTGGTGGCTGCCCGACGAGTTCGTGTTCCTGGCCGCGCTGCCCAAGACGGGCACCGGCAAGCTCTCCAAGCTCGACCTGCGGGAGGCGCAGCGGATCGCCTAGGTGATCGTCGCGCGGAGGCGGTGCAGGCGCAGGCCCAGCTGCAGCTCCAGATCGTTGTGGTGTCGTCGGTCGAAGCCGAGGCGCTGCCCGCGCGGTCGAGCCGGTTGGGGGCGTGTTGGCGTGGCTGTGCGGCGGGTCGCCTAGGTGATGGTCGCGCGGAGGCGGTGCAGGCGCAGGCCCAGCTGTAGCTCCAGATCGTTGCCCTGCCGCCAGTCGAAGCCGAGGACGCTGCCCGCGCGGTCCAGCCGCTTGAGCAGCGTGTTGACGTGGACGTGCAGCGCCCGCGCCGTCGCCGCCACGTTCGCGCGGTGGTCGTAGTACGCGCCCAAAGTCTCCACGAGTTCGGTGCCGCGCTGCTCGTCGTACTCCAGCAACGCGCCGAGCGAGCCGGCGAGGAAGCGGTCGAGCTCGCCGGCCCGCTCGGCGTCGAACACCATGGCGTACAACGCATACTGGCTCGTCGACGCGCCCGTGTCGGTGTGGCCGAGTGCCCGCAGCACCGCGCCGCAGCGGCCGGCCAACGAGAACGCGCGGGACCAGTCGTGCCCCGCCGCCCGCTCGCCGACGACCAGGACCGGCCCGCCGAGCGTGCGCCGGAGTCTGCTGTGGACCTCCGGCACCGTGGTGTCGTCGCCCGGCAGCAGCATCGTGGCCCGGCCCAGGTGTTCGCCGGCCAGCCCGTGGCAGTCGCGGGCGATGTCGTGCAGGTGACGGGCCAGGTCGGTCGGCGCCACCGCGGGGGAGTCCGCCACCACGACCAGTTCCAGGCGGTCGGCGTCGATGCCGCGCGCGCGGGCGCGGGTGCGCTGGGCCGCGCTGATCCCCGGGCTGCCGACCATCAGCTCGGTCAGCAGCTCGCCGCTCACCCGTTCGCCGGCCTCCGCCACGGCCCGCTCCTTGAGGATGAGCAGCCCGAGGATGTGCGTCGCCCGCTCCAGCGTGCGCAGGTCCGTGTCGTCGGGAACGCCGTCCCGGCGCCACACCAGCGCGCCCAGGTAGCTGTCGCCCGCCTGGATCGCCGCCACGCTCAGGCCGGCGGCCACCGTGCAGCGGCCCGAGCGCCGGGCGTCTTCGACGGCGTCGGCCAGCTCGATTTCGCCCGCCCGGTCGAGCAGCGTGACGCTGCCGCCGAGCTGCTCGGCGAGCAGCTGCGCGACGTCGTCCGGGGTGCCGCCGGCCAGCACGACCCCGGTCAGGGCCTCGTGGATCGCTTGCGCCCGTTCGATCTTCCGGTACGCGCCTTGCAGTTCCTGCAACGCGGTCCGGCTCGCTTCGTAGAGCCGGGCGTTGTCGAGGGCGACCGCGGCGTGGTCGGCGAACGCGTTCAGCAACGCGATTTCGTCGGCCTGGAACGACCTTTCGGAGCGGTACGCGGCGAACAGCGCACCCACCGCCTCGCCCCGGATGACCAGCGGCACCCCGAGCAGCGCCACCAGGTCTTCGGTCCCGACCAGCCGGTCGAAGTCCGGATCGTGCTGGATGAGCGTCGAGGACGCGTAGTCGCGGACCCAGTGCGGGCTCCGCGAAGCCAGCACCTTGCCCCCGAGGCCCACCGTCGCCGGGATGGCCGCCGCGAGGAACTCGGCGGAGATCGTGCCGTCGGACGCGCGGGCCGACAGCCGGCCGTCCGCGCCGACCAGCGAGAGGTACGTGAAGTCCGTGCCGATCAGGTCGTGGGCGTGGTGGACGATCGACTGCAGGACCTCGTCCAGCCCGCCGAGCGCGGTGAGGGACTTGACGGTCGCGTACAACGACGCCAGCTCACGCTGCCGGCGCGCGAGCGAACCCGGCTCGGTCACCGCACCCTCCTGTTCGCGCTCGGGTGGACGAAAGGCCCACCGACCCGCCGTGAGGAGTGGGTGGTCCACACCTCATCGCGAGCGTAACGGCGTCCTAGCATCACCGCCATCACCAGGCTGCGCTCAACGACGAAGGCGGCATCCATGACCATTCCGCGCACTGAGCCCGAAGGGCAGTCCGGCGTGTCCCCGACCCGGCGCCGGGCCTTCCGCAAGCTGCTGGCCGCCGGGCTCGTCGGCAGCTCGATCGAGTGGTACGACTTCTTCCTCTACGGCACCGCGGCCGCGCTGGTGTTCCCCAAGGTGTTCTTCCCGCATTCCTCGGCGCTGACGGGGACTTTGCTCGCCTTCAGCACGTTCTGGGCGGGGTTCGTGGCGCGGCCGGTCGGCGGGGTGCTCGCCGGTCACCTCGGCGACAAGTACGGGCGCAAGCCGGTCGTCGTCGCCTGCCTGGCGGTGATGGGTGCCGCGACCTTCCTGATCGGCTGCCTGCCGACCGCGGCCGCCGTCGGTTCGCTGGCCCCGACGCTGCTGGTCATCCTGCGTTTCGTCCAGGGTCTCGCGACCGGCGGCCAGTGGGGCGGCATCATCCTGCTGCTCACCGAATCCGCCGGGCCGAAACGACGGGGCTTCGCCGGAACCTTCGGCCAGACCAGCGTTCCCGTCGCCGTGATCATCTCCAACCTCATCTTCGTCGCCGCCAGCGGCCTGATGCCGGACGCCGCGTTCCTGTCCTGGGGCTGGCGGATCCCGTTCCTGCTCAGCGTCTTCATGTTCGGAGTCGTCCTCTACATTCAGGCCAAGGTCGAGGACACGCCCGAATTCCTCGAGCTGCAGAAGGAGGCGGCGAAGTCCGACGACGAGGTGGTGGTCCGGGCGCCGCTCGCGCAGGTCCTGCGCAGCAAGTGGGGGACGATCCTGCTCGGCTGCGGGCTCCTGTCGGCCACCAACAGCCTGTTCTACGTCAGCATTTCCGGGCTCTTGAGCTACGGCACCGGATCGCTCGGGCTCAAGCGCGACTCCCTGCTGGCCGTCGTGCTGCTCGCCTCCGCGGCGATGCTCGCGACCATCCCGTGGTCGGGCCACCTCTCGGACAAGATCGGCCGCCGCCCGCTGATCCTCGTCGGCGGCCTCGGCGTCGCCGCCTGGGGCTTCCCGTACTTCGGGCTCGTCGGTACCGCGTCCCTGCCGCTGATCTTCGTCGCGGTGGCGGTCGGGTTCGTCTTCCAGTGCCTCACCTACGGCCCGATCGCGAGCTTCCTCGGCGAGCTGTTCGCCCCGGCCGTGCGGTACTCGGGCGCGTCGCTGGCCTACCAGCTTTCGGCGATCATCGTCAGCGGCGGGACGCCGTTCCTCATGACGGCGCTCATCGCGAAGACCGGCAGCACGTGGCCGGTCGCCGCCTACATCACGCTGATGGGGCTGATCACCTTCGCCAGCGCGTGGTTCCTGCCCGAGACGAACCCCGCTCCGGTCCGGGAAGACCCGGAAGCCGTGCCGGGCGCGCACCTCTACCGCTGAACCCCCGACTTCACGGAAGGAGACCGGAGTGCGGAAGTTCTCCCTGTTCGCCGCGGTGCTGGTGGCCGGCGCGTCGACGATCGCCGGCGCCGGCCCCGCCACCGCCGCGACCGCGTGTACTGACCTGGACCAGGCGGCGATCCCGGCGTCGGCGATGAGCCTGCCGACCACCGGCGGCCGGGTGACGTCGGCGGCGGTCGCGACGGGCCCCGCCGGCGAGTACTGCCGGGTCGACGCCGACCTCTTCCCGGTGGACCGGACGGCGCCGTCGATCAAGCTGCGGGTCGCGCTGCCGCGGGACTGGAACCGCAAGGCGCTGATGTTCGGCGGTGGCGGCTACAACGGCACGATCCCCGACGTCGCGTCGAACGTGCCGTTCGGCCCGGCCGACCGGCCGGTGCCGCTGGCCCGGGGCTACGCGACCTTCGCGAGCGACTCGGGGCACCAGCAGAACCCGGCGTCGCCGCCGTCGCTGGACGGCTCGTTCGGCGCGAACGACGAGGCCCTGGTCAACTTCGCGGCCGGGGACGCGCTGAAGAAGACGCGGGACGCGAGCCTGTTCCTGATCCGGCGCGCCTACGGGACGTCACCCGCCGAGACGTTCTTCGCGGGCGGGTCGACCGGCGGCCGTGAAGCCCTGAACGTCGCACAGCGGTGGCCGACCGCGTTCGACGGTGTCATTTCCGCCTTCCCCGCTTGGAACAACATGGCCGAGATCCTGGATCTCGGCTACCTGACGCAGGTTCTCTCGCAGCCGGGTGCTTTTCCGGGGCCGGAGAAGCAGAAGCTGCTGTACACCAGCGTAGTCAACGCGTGTGACGGGCTGGACGGCATCCGGGACCAGGTCGTCTCGAATCCCGGTGCGTGCCACTTCGATCCGCGCGTGCTGCGGTGTCCCGGTGGGACGGATGCCGGTCCGGCGTGTCTGTCGGACGCGCAGATCGGTGCGGTGAAGGCGATGTCGTCGCCGTTCCGGTGGCCGTACCGGATCGCCAGCGGGGAGACGCAGTACCCGGGTTTCCCGTTCCTGTCGGGCGCGGATATGAGCACGCCGTTCCTCGGTTTCGGGACGACGGCGCCGGCGAATCCGATGCCGGTCACGAGCGGCTACGGGATGCAGTACTGGGACCAGTGGGTGAAGTACTTCCTGACGCGGGATCCGCAGTACCGATCGCTCGACGTCGATCCCCGGCACCCCGGGAAGTGGCTCGCCCGGATCAGCGAGCTGTCGAAGATCGAGGACCGCAACAACGCCGACCTCCGCCCGTTCGCCCGGGCGGGCGGCAAGCTGATCCTGCTGCACGGCGCGGCGGACGAGCTGGTCTCGCCGTACTCGACGAGCGACTACTACGAGCGGGTGCGGTCAGTGGTGGGGCCGCGGGCGACGGACGGTTTCCTGCGGTACTACGTGGTGCCGGGCGCGAACCACGCCAACTTCGGCACCCCGGCGTTCGCCGCCGCCTGGGATTCCCTCACGGCGCTCGAGCGCTGGGTCGACAATGGACAGTCGCCGGTCAACCCGGTCGTGACGGACTTGGCCCACGCCCGGACCCGGCCGCTGTGCGCGTACCCGGGGTGGCCGCGGTACCGCGCGGGGGACCCGGACAGCGCGTCGAGCTACGCCTGCACGCGCTGACCGGCGATCCACCGCGGCTCACCCGCGCCGACGACGTACACCCGGTGGTCCCGCAGTCCCGCGGCCCAGGTGAAGACCTGGTCGCCCATGGCGAAGGCCGCGGTGGCGTACGCGTCGGCGCGAGTGAGCGACGGGCCCGTGACCGTGACCGCCGCCAGGCCGGTGGCCGGGGCGGCGGTCACCGGGTCGATGATGTGCGCCCCGCGTTCGGACGTGCCCGACGTCGCCACCGCGAAGTCCCGGCCGGTGACGACCGTGAGGATCCGCCGGGGGTTCGCCGGGTCGCTGATGCCGATCCGCCACGGCTTCCCGGGCGCGGACTCCCCGGCCAGCCGGACGTCACCGCCGCCGTTGACCGCGTGGTTCGCGCTGCCGCGCTCGCGCAGCAGCGCGCTTGCCCGCTCGATCGCCCAGCCCTTCACCAAGCCTGTCGGGTCGGGGGTGCCGCGCCAATGGGCCGTGAAGTAGCCGCCGGTTTCGTCCTCGAACTCCTCGCACAGACGGAAAACCTCCGCGACGAGCGGGTCGGCGCCGGCGACCGTCAGCTCGCCGCGGCCGAGGCGGCTGATCTCGCTCTCGGGCCGGTACGTGCTGAACAGCGCGTCGACCCGGTGCAGCCACGCGACGACCTCCGCGATCGGGCCGGCCCAGTCGCCCGGGTCGCGGACGTCGATGCTGAACACCGTGCCCATGCAGTGCTCGACGTGGACGGTCACGAGATCCCGGCCTTGTCGAGCGCGCTCTGCAGTGATTTGACGTAACCGTCGGAGGTGTAGGTGGCGCCGGAAACCGTGTCGATGTCGGCGGACCCCGCTTGCGCGGCCTCCTCGTTGAGCTGCGGGATGGCGTAGGAGTTGATCTCCTGGTCCCGCGGGTTCTCGGTCGGGTATTCGACCGCGGTGACCGACGTGAGCTTGCCGTTCTCGACGGTGATCCGGACCTGGACGGGCCCGAACCGCGTGTCGGCGGAGTCCCCGTCGACCGTGCCGGACGACGTGCCCGGAGAAGTGCCCGCGGCCGCGCCGCTGACGGCGGCCGGCGGGGTCGCCGCGGCGGTGGTGCCGGGCTGGGTCTTGAAGGACAGCAGCAGCACCAGCCCGGTGATCGTGCCGGCGAAGGCGAAGATGACCCGTTTCATCGGGGAAAGCCTTTCTCAGAACTCGAAACTCTCGTGGTGGATCCGGGCGCGGGGGACCCGGGCGGCACGCAGTTCGGCGTGCACGGCGTCGGTCATGCCCGGCGGCCCGCAGAGGTAGACGTCGTGCTCGGCGACGTCCGGTACGTGCCGGCGCAGCAGGGTCAGCGGGTCGCCGCCGTGCTCGGCGCGGGTGCCGGTGAGGATCCACAGCCGCGCACCCCGGTCGGCGGTGAGCTGCTCGAGCTCCTCGCGGAACACGACGTCGGCTTCGTGGCTGGCGCGGTAGACGAGCGTGAGATCGCCCGGCCCGGCCGGCAGCGCCTGGAACAACGCCCGGATCGGGGTGATCCCGACCCCGCCGGCGACGAGCAGCACTTTCCGCCGGCGCCGCGCCGACGGTGTCATCGCCCCGTACGGCCCTTCGGCGACCACCCGGGTGCCCGGCTTCACCGCGGCAAGGGCGGCGCTGTGGTCGCCCAACGCCTTGACGGTGATCCGCAGCCGGCCAAGCTGCGGGGGAGCGGAGAGCGAGTACGGCGAGGACACCCACCACAGGTCCCGCGTCAGGAAGCGCCAGCGGAAGAACTGCCCGGCCTCGGCCCGCAGCTCGTCGAGGTGCGCCCCGGCGACGACGACGCTCACGACGCCGTCGGCTTCGGGACGCACGGATTCGACGCGCAGCCGGTGGCGCACCGCCTGCCGCACCGGCGTGACGAACCGGTACCAGAGAATCGCGGCCCCGACGACGGCGTACAGCGCCGACCAGGCGACGCGGGCGCCGAGGTTCGCCATGAACTCCGCACCGGTCGCGAACTGGTGGCTGAAGGCCAGCGCCATCGCGAGGTAGGTGTAGAAGTGCAGGAAGTACCAGGTTTCGTACCGCAGCCGGCGGCGCGCGGCGCGAGCCGAACTGATTCCGACGCCGACGAGCAGCAGCCCGGCGACGGTCGCGGCGAGCACGTCGGGGTAGCTCAGCAGCAGCGTCGTGGCCTGGCCGAGGAGCCCGGCGTGCGCGGAAACGGCGTAGCCCCAGGTGATCAGCAGCCCGTGCGCGACGACGAGCGAGACGACGTACCGGCCGCCCATCGCGTGCCAGCGGGCCAGCCGGTCGGCGCCGACGCCGCGTTCCAGGGGCGGGATCCGCGCCATCAGCGCGACGAGCGCGACGAACCCGTACCCGGCGAGCAGGCCGGTGATCCGCCCGGCGTTGGTCAGCCAGTCGCCGAGACCGTGCACCGACGGCGTGTCCGCCCACCACAGACCGAGCACGCCGAGCGCGCCGGCGGCGATCACCACGAGGACGGCACCGGGGTGCGCCCGCACCGGAACGGGCGCCGGGACCGGCGCCGCGAGCGGCCGGACGGGGACGGGGTGAACCGAGGTCATGCCCCCTTTGTCCGGCATGAACCTGTACCGCGCTTGGGCGGTTCCTGTGAGAAGTCTTTGACGCCGGGCGCGGGGTTTTCGGCCGGCCAGCAGCAGGTTAGCGCTCGGCAAACCCGGTCAGTTCGGCCGAAACCGTCCAGAGCCGCCGGGCGAGATCGGGGTCGAGGGCCCACGCTTTGACGCCGTGGGGGTGGTCGGCGAGATCGGCGTCGTCGGGGACGGTGTAGGCCTCCCGCGCGTCGTCGAGGTAGTGCCCGCCGGTTCGGGCGAACTCGGGGGCGACGGCCGCGACGATGGTCGTCGCGGCGCCCTGCCCGACGGTCTTGTACCGGAAGATCCCGGCCGCTTCGGCCGCGGCCAGGGACGCCTTCTGCGCGTCGGTGAAGTCGCGCTGGAGGCCGGTCGCGACCCCGCCGGGGTTCACGGCGTTCGCGAAGATCCCGTCGGCCGCCCAGCGGCGCGTCGCTTCGACGGCGAAGAGCGAGTTGGCCGTTTTCGACTGGGCGTAGGCGAGCTGGGGGTCGTACGGCCGCCGGGTGAAGTGCAGGTCGGTGAAGTCGACGCCGGCGCGCATGTGCGCGGTCGAGCTGAGCGCGACGATCCGCGCCTCGCCGCGGTCCGCCGCGCCCGCCGCGAGGGCGTCGCGCAGACCGGCGGCCAGGGTGAAGTGGCCGAGGTGGTTCGTCGCGAACTGCAGCTCCCACCCCTCCGGCGTGCGGGCCAGGCCGCCGGTGACGATGCCCGCGTTGGCGACGAGCAGGTGCAGCGGACCGGCCCAGGCCTCGGTGAAGCGCCGGACGGATGCCTGGTCGGCGAGGTCGAGCCGGGCGACCCGCGAAGCTTCCGCGACGGCGGCCGGGTTCCGGACGGCGTAGGTCACCTCGGCGCCGGCGGCGGCCAGCACGCGGGCCGTTTCGGCGCCGAGGCCGGAGGACGCGCCGGTCACGATCGCGCGGACCCCGGACAGGTCGACGCCGGCCAGCACCTCGGTCGCGGTACTGGTGGCGGTGAACGGCGTGGTGATCAGGGAGGACACGTCTTCGACTATACGGACTAGGCAGAAGTTGTAAAGTAAGTCTAGAGTGGCGGCATGGCTTCCGAACCAGCCGCCGACCGCCGTGACGCGGTGCTGGAGTCGGCGCTGCTGACGTTCGCCCGCCACGGCTACCGGAAGACGTCCATGGACGAGGTGGCCCGCGCGGCCCGGATCTCCCGGCCGGGCCTCTACTTCCTGTTCGAGTCCAAGGAGGCGCTGTTCCGGGCCGCGGTCACCCGCGCGCTGGAGGAGGACCTCGCCGCGGCCGAGCGGATCCTCGGCGACGCGCGAAAGCCGTTGCGGGAACGGGTTTCCGGTGCGTTCGACCGGTGGGCCGGCCGGTACGCCGGGCCGTTGAGCCGGGACGTGACGGGGGTGATCGAGCAGAACCCGGACCTGCTCGGCGCCATCGTCGAGACCGCCCCGGCGCGCTTCGAGGCGCTCGTGACCGACGCGATCGCCGAGGTGACCGGGCGGGCGACGGCGACCCGCGTGACGCAGACGTTGATCAGCGCGTCGGTCGGGTTGAAGCACCAGGTCGAGAGCCGCGAGGCCTACCTCGCCCGCTTCGCCACTGCGGTCGAGCTGCTGATTCCTCAGAAGGCGTAACGGATCCGGAGGTAGGGCGCCCGCTCGGCGACGAGGTCGAGCAGCTCGTCGAGGAGCAGCCGCTTCTGCCCGGCGCGGTAGCGGACGTTGATGCCGCCGCCTTCGCTGCGCTTGGTCTCCTGGAGGTCGGGCCGCCACAGCACCTGCTCGGCCTTCGGGTGCCAGCCGAGGTTGACCTCGTGCAGCGCGCGGTTGTGCGTCAGCATGATGACCTCGGCGGCGAGCTGTGCCTTGGTCGCCTCGGCGGTGGCGTCCCCGAGGTCGCTCAGCAGCTCCGCCCAGTCGTCGAGCCAGCCCGGGTAGACGACGACGGGGCTGAGGTTGACGTGCACCTCGTACCCGGCCTCGACGAAGTCGTCCAGGGCGCGCAGGCGTTCGGGGATCGGGCTGGTCCGCAGGTCCAGCAGCTTGGCCGCCCGCGCGGGCATCAGCGAGAACCGGACCCGGGTCCGGCCGCGCGGGGACAGGTCGAGCAGGCCGCGGTTGACGTACTTGGTGGCGAAGCTCGCCTTCGCGGTGGGTTGCGCGGCGAACAGCCCGATCAGGTCGGCGACGTTGTCGCTGACCAGGGCGTCGACCGAGCAGTCGGAGTTCTCGCCGATGTCGTAGACCCACGCGGCCGGGTCGCACTGGTTGGGCTCGGGCTTCGGGCCCTGGCGGGCGATGTGGCGGGCCAGGTAGCCGGTGATCCGGTCGATGTTGGCGAAGACCGTGATCGGGTTCGAGTAACCCTTGTGCCGCGGGACGTAGCAGTAGGCGCACGCCATCGCGCAGCCGTTGGCCGTCGACGGCGCGATGAAGTCGGCGGAACGCCCGTTCGGCCGCGCGGTCAGCGACTTCTTGACCCCCAGGACGAGGGCCTCGCGCTTGATGCGGACCCAGCGCCGGACGTTGGTCTCGTCACCGTGCAGCTCGGGGATCTGCCAGTGGCTCGCGACCTCGACGCGGGTGGCGTCCGGGAACCGGGCCAGCACCTGCTGCCCGCGGGGCAGTTCGGCGGCGGCGGGTTCGAAGTAGATGCGCGACGGCGACAGCATCCGGTCGCGCTCGACGTCGGCGGGGGTGGTGGTCACTGTGCGTCAGTTTACCGACCGCAGGAGGGCCCAGACGGTCTTCTCGGCGGCGTCGTGGCGGACACCCCAGTCGAGGGCGACGGTGGACACGACCGCCAGGCCGGTGCCGGACCCGCGGACGCCGTCGCGGATGGCCGCGAGCGTTTGCGTCCGGTGCGGAGCCGCGTCGGTGACTTCGAGGAGGAGCCCGGCGCGGTGGCGGGCGTACCGCAGCCGCACCGGTGCGCCGGTGTGGGTGTAGGCGTTGGTGACCAGCTCGTCGGCGACGAGCACCGCGTAGCCCAGCGCGGCCGTGGGACCCGTGCCGAACGCCAGCCGGTCGGCGAGCCGGCGGCGGATCACCGCGGGATCCGGCCGGGACCGGAGGTCGATGACGCCTTCGGCGACCTCGCCGACCCGCGCGCACACGCGGCCGACCTGGGTGGTCACCCACGGGTGGCCGGGTTCGGTGTCCATCGGCGCACCTCCGATGCGAATGCGATCCAGATGTGGGTTTCGGAGTGGCAGTACCCGGCCTGACCGGCTGTTCCGTGATTCAATACGCGTCCGGAAGGAGGCCGGATGAGCCGGAACACCGGACCGCGGCCGCTCAGCTCGAGCGAGGTGGCGCGGACGCTGGGGGTGTCGCAGGTGACGCTGCGCACCTGGGAGCAGCGGTACGGGATCGGGGCCGCGGAACGCGAGGCCAACGGGCGGCGGCGGTACACGGCCGAGGACGTCGAGCGGCTGCGCCGGATGCGGGCGCTGCAGGCCCAGGGGACCAGCGCGCGCGACGCCGCCCGGCTGGTGCTGGCGCGCTCGGCGGCCGAGGTGACCGCCGGGGAGCGCCGGCAGCGGCTGGCCGAGGCGGCCGAGTCGCTGGACCTGCCCACGATGGGCGGGCTGGTCGACGACGCGCTCGGCAGCCTGGGCGTGGCGAAGACCTGGACTGAGGTGATCGCGCCGGTGCTGCGCGCGATCGGCGAGCGGTGGGCCCAGCACGGCGACCGCGCGGCGATGGCCGCGGAGTGGGCGCTGGCGACGGCGGCGTCCGCGGCCCTGGACCGGTACCCGGCACCGGCGCGGGTGGGCCAGGCCCCGGTGCTGTTCGTGTGCGGACCGGCGGAACGCCACGAGCTGCCGGTCAAGGTGCTGAGCGCGGCGCTGAACGACGACGGCGCGCCGGCGTCGTTCCTGGGCGGGCTGGTTTCGCTGGACGTCCTGCGCGTGGTGGCCAACCGGTTCACGCCGGCGGGCGTGGTGGTGTGGTCGATGACGTCGCAGTCGGCGGACGTGCGGATCCTGCGCACCCTGCACGCCGACGGGGTGCCGGTGCGCCCGGCCGGCCCCGGGTGGCGGGGGCTGCCGATCGTGGGGGAGCCGGTGCCGGCGTCGTTCACGGCGGCCCTCACGGCTTTCTCCGGCTGACCGAGCTGATCGCGCGCGGTGCGGTCGTTCCGGTGGCGAACACCGCGAGCACGGCCAGCGGCCCGGCGATGTTCTCCAGAACCTGCACGGCGACCAGGCCCGGCTGCCCGGGGAAGTGCCCGGCGGCCGTCCACAGTGAACCGGCGAGCAGGAAGCACGCCAGCAGCGATCCGACGACCGTCGCCGGGCCGCGCAGCCGCCGGTCGTGACTGTCCACAATGGTCAGCAACAACGCGCCGTGGACGGTCAGCGCCACCCCGGCCGCCACGGCGGGTGACTCCAGGGGCAGCCAGCCGAAACTGGCCGTCGTGGCGAACGTGGACAGCAGCGCCGCGGCCGCCGCGCACCCGGCCGCCAGGCGGGTGGTGAGCGTGCAGGTCATCGCCGGCCCCGGTTCAGGGCCCGCGTCTCTGCGGGCGGGTCCGGCGTCAGCAGCGAGCCCGGGACGGCGTGCCCGCCGGAGCCCAGCTTGTTCATCTTCTTCGGCACCGGCGCGCCCTGGTAGTCGAGCGGAGCCGCGGCCAGGGGCTGGTGGATCTCGACGAACTCGCCGTGGGGCAGGCGCTTGATGATGCCCGTCTCGACGCCGTGCTCCAGGACCTCGCGGTCGGCGCGCTGCAGGCCGACGCACAGCCGGTAGGTGAGGAAGTGGGCCAGCGGCGGCCCGACGAGCAGCCCGATCCGGCCCGCCCACGTCATGGCGTTGAGCGAGACGTCGAACTGGACGGCGAGGATGTCGTTGAAGCTGGACAGGGTGAGCACGAGGAAGAACGTGATCGCCATCGCGCCGAGCGACGTGCGGACCGGGACGTCCCGCGGGCGCTGCAGCAGGTTGTGGTGCGCGGTGTCGCCGGTGAGCCGGCGTTCGATGACCGGGTAGCTCAGCAGGAGCGTCACGAGCACGGCGATGCCGATCGCGCCGGCGAAGAACACCGGGGGCACGGTGTGGTCGCCGAGGTAGACCTCCCACGGCGGCCACACGCGCAGCAGCCCGTCGGCCCACCCCATGTACCAGTCGGGCTGGGACCCGGCGGACACCTGGGAAGGGTTGTAGGGCCCGAAGTTCCACACCGGGTTGATCTGGAACAGCCCCGACATCAGCGCCAGCACCCCGATGACCAGGGTGAAGAACGCCCCGCCCTTCAACGCGAAGTACGGCATGATCCG
>NZ_FNUJ01000018.1 GCF_900107925.1 Amycolatopsis pretoriensis
ATCAGCGCGCCGCCGAACTGCGTGCCCTCGAACACCAGCGGTTCCAGCTGGGCTCGTGCCGCGTAAACGGCAGCGGTGTATCCGGCAGGACCCGACCCGACGACGATCAGGTTCCGGACTCGTTCTTCCTCAGGCATGACACCCTCCACGGTCAGGGACGCCGGCACGGCACCCGCGCCGACCACCCGACCGATGCTCCCGGCGACTCACCGGACTCGGCAATGTAACTTGCCAAAAACGCAACGAGCCAGGACACGGCCTCCCCCGAGCTTTCAGCACATCGATATCGGCCGAGAACCACCGCCGGCTCGACGCCCGGCGAACAGCAAGATCTTCCATCCCGGTGCGTGCTCACCGGGAGCCACGTTCAACCCCGCCGCCACCACGGCCAAGTTACACAGAGCGGGTTGAGCACAGTGGACATAGAGACCGAAACCGCACCGGGTGCACACCCGCCTTCCTGAGGACCTTTCGGCTCGTCGACATCGCCTGTGGCGCTCAGAGAACGGCAGCCCGATCCGTTCCAGCTGCCTCGGCCAATCCCCGGGCACGCTCCCGGGTCTCGTCGTTCATCGGGAAGAAGCACTCGATACGTAGTTCCTGCAGCGTGACATCCTGCGGTGTACCCAACGTGGTCACCGTGGAGAAGTAGTCGAATCGTCGTCCATCGCGTTCGTACCGGATCGGCACGATCGGGAGGATAGGGGCTGTCGCGTCCATCACCCGCAAATGCGACGGCACGCCCGGGTAATCCAACACTTCGTCAAGGATTCCCTGTGCCCGCTCGTCAAGGACACCACCGATCGCCTCTCGCCGGGCTCGCCGAACCAAAGCCTCGGTGACCTCCAGCCAGTTCGTGACATGCTGTCGTACGCCGTCCGGGTGAAATAGCCGGCGGAGCACATTGGGCGGCCCGGGTGGCTGTTCCGGCTGTTCACCCTGGATGAAGGCGAAGAACCGGCGGGCCGCGGCGTTGACGTGCCGGATGTCCCAGCTGCGATCCATCACCAGAGCCGGGTACGGTTCTTGCTGGACCAGGATGGTTTCCAGTGCTTCCCGCACTGCGGCCAAGGATGGTGCGTCCAATGCGGACTCCGTGTACTCGGGGGAGAATCCGGCGCTGAGCAGCAACGTGTTGCGCTCCCTCAGGGGGACATCGAGCACTTCCGCGAGCTTCAGCACCATGGCACGGCTCGGGTTCGCACGTCCCGTTTCCACGAAGCTCAAGTGACGGACCGACACCGCGGCCTCGGCGGCCAGCGCCAGCTGGCTCAGCCGCCGAGTACCGCGCCACTGTTTGAGCAGGGAACCTACGTCACGCACCCGCCAAGTATCCCGCCTTCCAGGCGTGCGGCAACACCGCGTCCTCCAGCGGCGGCTGGGAGAGGCTGGCCGTGTAGTTCGTCATCGTAGAGATCGCCACGGCGGTGATCACTTCGAACACCTGCTCTTCGGTGAAGCCCGCCGCCTTGAACATCTGCACCTCCGTGTCCTCGACGTGCCCCCGCTTCCCGATCAACGACTGGGTGAACGCCGATAGCGCCGCCATTCGCTGGTCGGCGGGGACCTCGCCCTGCCGGATTGCCTCGACGACGGCCGGCTGGACACCGTCCTGAAGCGCCTCCAGCGTGTGGAATGCCACCGCCCACTCGCTGCCGTTGGCGACCGCGTTGGACAGCAGCAGTACCTGCCGCTCATCCGCTCCGAACGTGCCACCGCCGCGGAAGTGCCCGAAGGCGGAGAAGAAGGTGTTGATCAGCGCCGGCGAGTTCGCCATGAGGCCGGCCGCGGCGGGCACGAAACCGAATGCGCCTTCGAGAACCTTGAGCGGCTCCCTCGCGGCTTCGGCGGCGGTGGCAGCAGTGTGGATCTGGTAACTGGTCATGACCCGAGTCTGCTGCACCTGGCATCCCGAACCAATTCCCTCGGAGGTAAACATCGTCAAGCTGAGTGACAGCGGCATGCAGCGCCCGACCATGCGACAATCGATCCATGGGTTTCTCCTCGGCAAAGCGCGTGAGCACCTCCACTTTGGACGTGGCCTACGAGCAAGCGGGCCGACCGGACGGCATCCCGGTCGTCCTGCTTCATGGTTTCCCCTACGACGTGCGGGCATTCGACGAGGTCGCACCCCTACTGACTGCCCGGAACGCTCTGGTTCTAGCTCCCTACCTCCGGGGATTCGGCACGACGTCGTTTCGAGCTGAGTCAGCGATGCGCTCAGGACAGCAGGCCGCTTTGGGACACGACCTCATCGAGTTCATGGACGCACTCGGGATTGGCTCCGCGGTCCTCGCCGGTTACGACTGGGGCGGCCGGGCGGCATGCGTCACGGCCGCGCTGCATCCGGAGCGCGTGCGCGGGCTGGTCACTGTGGACGGCTACAACATCCAGGACATCGCCGCCGCGAACGAACCCAGCAGGCCCGAGTGGGAGCAAACCTTCTGGTATCAGTTCTACTTCCACTCCGAGCGGGGGCGGCAAGGACTGGAACGCAACCGCGAAGAGCTCTGCGCACTGCTGTGGCGCACTTGGTCGCCGACGTGGTACGGAGCGGAGGAGGCTTTTCCGGCGAGCGCGTCAAGTCTGCACAACCGCGACTTCGTCGAAGTGGTCGTCCACTCGTACCGGCACCGCTACGGGCTCGTCGAGGGTGATCCCCGTTACCAGCGGGCAGAGGATCTTCTCGCCGAGCAACCCCGCATTACGGTTCCTACTGTCATGTTGGAAACGGGGGCCGACGGACTACTTGGTCCGAGCTCGTCCGGTGACCGCTCGTACTTCACCGGACCGTACGAGCACCGTCTCCTCGAAGGTGTCGGGCACAATCCTCCTCAGGAAGCGCCGGAGGAGTTCGCGGACGCGGTCGCGGTCTTCCTCCGGCGCGAGTTTGGATGACTATCGACTGCACGGTGCTAGTCAGCATCGATGTCGGTTGCCGAATTTCAACCGGCTCGTCGTGATCTGGAACTGGTGTTGCACCGACCAGCAGTCCGGTTACCGCACGAACGGGTGGTTCCCGGACGCAACCCATCGAGTTTCCCCCCTACGCCCTCAATCTTCGCGAGCCGCCTGCACCGCGTTCTCAGCGTCCTCGATGGTCAGATTGGCGTTGATCGTCGCGGCCGCGGTAACTCCGGAAGCAGCCGATTGCATGACACCGGCCGTCACGTCCAGCACGTTGCCGGCCACCCACACGCCCTCGACACCGGTGAAACCCGTGGGATCGGCTTCGACCTGCTCACCGATCCCGAGCGGGTGCTCGACCGTCCTGATCCCGAGCGGGCCCAGCAGTTCGTGCCGAGACTCGAACCGCGGGCCGACGACGACAACCGATCGAGCGTGCGTCTCCCCCGATTCCATCCGGACGCCGACGATCCGGTCATCGTCGATTTCGACGGCCGCGACTTCGCCGTGCACGACCTCGATGCCCCGGGCCGCGAGCCGGGCGAGCTCTTCTTCGGACAGTTCGGGAGCGGCGTGCTGGAACAGGATGACGTCGTCGCTCCACTGCCTCCACATGAGAGCTTGCATGGCGGCCCCGGGTCCCGCGCCGAGGATCGCCAGCGGCTGATCCCGGTGCTCCCAGCCGAAGCAGAACGGGCAGTGCACAACATCGCGACCCCACCGCTCGCGCATGCCGGGGATGTCCGGGTAGCGATCCACCAGCCCCGTGGTCACCAAAACCCGGCGCGCTGTGTACCGTGCGCCGATCCTGGTGGACACCACCAAACCGCCGTCGCCACGCCGCTCGATGCCCTCAACGACGTCCTCGACGATTGTACCGCCGTAACCCCGAACCTCCGCCCGGCCCCAGGTGAGTAGCTGCAGCGGAGGTGCACCGTCGCGAGTCAGGTAACCGTGTGAGTGCGCCGCCGGCGCGTTGCGCGGGTGCCCCGCATCGATCACGACGACGGAACGGCGCGCACGGACGAGTGTCAGCGCCGCGCCCAGCCCCGCCAGGCCACCGCCGACGATCACGACGTCCAGAGCCGTGTCCAAACCGGCCTGCGATGAAGGATTCTTCTGTGTATCAGCCATGTGCCCGACTATCCACTGTACACGAACTATCGGCAACTGGAGTTGCCAAAAGCGCAAATGTCGGGCCGGCGGCCGGCTGACGCTGAGTCAACCGGGACGCCCGAGACCCTCTTGGACAATCACATCTCTTTTTCCAGAGGGATCTTCTCCCCCGCCTCCACCGCGAACGGCAGCCGGTTACGCGGCGGCGCGGCAGGGCAGACCGGGACGAAATCCGAGAACGCGCAGGGCAGGTTGTAGGCACGGTTGAAATCAAGCGTAACCGTGCCATCGGCAGCCGGCGCCTCGATGTTCAGAGCACGGCACAGCGGGTAAGTCGTCACGCCGCTGGTCGCGTCGGCGAAGACGGTGTTCATGCCCGCCGTACCTTGGAGTACGAGCAGCTCGTGCTCTTCGGCACCGTATTCGAACCGGACCACACCAGGGGTATCGTGTTTGTGACGTCGCCAGCTCACGCTGTCCAGCGTGACCGACTGCACTTCGGCGTGCGGCTCGAACCGACCCTTGAGCACCCACGCCGGGTTGGCGTCGAACGTGGGAACCCCCTTGAAGCCGCGGCGCTTTGGCGGATCCGGCTCGTAGCCCACGATCATGTACAGCTCGCGATAGGTGATCCCCACCTCGACGTCACCAGCCACGATGCGCACTTCGTCGTCGACACCGACCAGGGAGAAGCTCTTCTCCGTGGTGAACTTCTCGTCTCCGAACGTCATTTCGAGACCCTGCGGGTCGATGTGCACGTCGCCGCCCTCATGCCACCACAAGCCGGGAATCCCGTCGTAGCTGCGCGGAGTCCCGTCCAGCCAATTCATCGACACGGCGGACAACCAGCCGAACGGCCGACTCAGCCACTGCTCCCAGCCGTCCCTCCACACGCGCCAATCGGCAAGGTATTTCTCCACATCTTTCACGTTGTTTTCCAGCACGGCACTACCTTCCATTTTGGGTGTTCCCAGCGACATCTTCACGGCGCCGCCGGAGAAGTGGCAAACTAGTTTGCGGATTTGGCAAATCCAATTCGATAGCCTGCGACCGCTGCCACGAGCAAACCGCCGCACAAAAGGGGCAGCACGCGGAGCCACCTGCCGACCTCCGAGAGCACCGGCCGCCGCGGCACCAGCGAGCGGCGCCAGCACGCACCAACCCGGCGAGGACCGGCCCGAGTCCCGAGCGCCGGCCGGCTCCTGCGGACCGGCAGATTTCCGCCACACGCCGACTGCAACGGCGGCTACGACGACCAGCGCGGACACTACGAGAAGCGCCCTGGCGGGCAGCCCGGCGGTCACGAGCGAGCCAGCCAGCATCGAGCCGACTGCCCCGATCGCTGCCGGACCAGGGCACCGGAGCCAGTGCACGTCGCCGCGTGATGATGAGAGTTACGACACCCGCCACCACGGCTAGCCCGACGATCACCGGGGATCGGTGGTCGCCTGACCGGGAGACCGCCCGAGCAGTACGGCACACCCAGCGCCTACGTCCTCTCTGCGAGCAAACGCCTCGGTCCGAGGACCGCTTACGGGAATATAAGGACAGTCAGGCGGACAGTCTCATCTTCTTTGCGTAAATGGCAACTGTTGTTGCTCATTTACCGCTGTCGCCGCAAAGTCGGTCGAGCGCAAGGACACACAAGGAGGGTGAGGACGAGATGACTTTTTCCCATGCCGAGGCCGCTGAGATCGGCTCGCGGCTCCGCTCGAGGATGCGCTGGGCCGGGATCGCGATGCTGAGCTTGTCGCAGCTTGTGCTGTCGGTGGACACCAGCGTCGTGAACGTGGCGCTGCCCCGGATTCAGTCCGCGCTGGGATTCTCCAGCGCCGGGCTGAGCTGGGTCGTCACGGCCTACGCTCTGGCTTTCGGCGGCTTGGTCCTGCTGAGTGGCCGGATCGGCGCGATCATCGGACCTCGCCGCGCCCTTCTGCTCGGGACGGCGATCTTCGTAATCGGGTCCGCACTCGGCGGCCTGGCGTCCTCCCCGGGGATCCTGGTGACAGCCAGGGCCATCCAAGGCGTGGGGGCCGCCCTCGCCGCACCGAGCACGCTGGTGCTAATCATGGGCATCACAGAACCGGGCACGCAGCGAGCACGGGCGATGTCCTTCTTCGTAGCCGCGCTCGGCAGCGGCGCCGCTATCGGCCTGGTGCTCGGCGGGGTACTCACCACCACGCTCGGCTGGCGCTGGGTCATGTTCGTCAATGTCCCGCTCGGCTTGTTCGTGCTGGCTGGCGTGCGCTGGACTGTTCCGCGGCTGCCGCGGGCCACCGCACGGCTCGACCTCATGGGCGCGGTTTCGTCGACCGTGGCGATGGCAGCCCTGGTCTACGGCCTGACGTTGGCCGCGTCCGACGGCTGGAGCAGCACGAGGACCTTGAGCTCGTTCACAGTCGCGATCGTGGCGCTTGGTATCTTGATCGCCGCGGAGCGGCGGCACCCCAGTCCGGTACTGCCCCTCGGCTTCTTCAGCCGGATGCGGTCGGCAGCGCCGTTCCTGGCGATGCTGCTGATTCCCGCGGGGCAGTTCGGCTTTCTGTACTTCGCCGCGTTGTTCACCCAGGACGCGCTTGGCTACAGCCCGCTGCTGACCGGCCTGGTCGTTCTGCCGTTCACAGCCGCGCTGGTGCTCGTCAACGTAGTGGTGCCCCGCCTGGTGGCTCGCTTCGGCGAGCGGGTGACGGGTGGCGCCGGGATGGCCGCGCTGACTCTCGGCCTTCTGTGGATGTCGCTGCTCGACGCGAGCAGCACGTTCCTCAGCGGTCTGCTCGGTCCGTTCCTCGTGCTGGGGGTCGGAGCCGGACTCACGGTCGCGCCGCTGACCAGCGTGCTACTGGCCCAGGGGCCGGAAGAACGCCTCTCGGCGGCGTCGAGCCTCAACCAAGGTCTGCAACAGTTGGGCGGGGCGGTCGGCCTGGCCTCCCTCACTACCGTCTTCACGGCCGCCGGCGGCGGCGTAGACGGCATCACGACGGCCCTGCTGGCGGGCACGGCGTTCCCGGCGCTTGCCTTTCTCCTGTTCACGACCGGGGCTCGCCGGATCGGAGACACCCGCTGACCGTCGGCGGTCTGGATCCAGCCCAATCTGCTCGTTGTTGACGAGCACCACGTCGAGCAGACCGGTCCCGGCAAAGGCGACAACAGCGTCGTGGTCACCGGCCGCTATCCGCTTCTCGCACCGCACGCACCGACTCGGTGACGAGGGGCGGCCGCCGTCGCCGTGGTGCACGAAAGCGCAACTTCACCATCTGAAATACCCCTGTGCCCACCGAGCAATTGTCCGATGGCCATCAGGCGGAGGAAGGTCGTCAGTCGTTGACGGGCCGCCGGCCGTCGAGCAGGAGCGAAACATGATCGACGAGACTTCCGTACTTATCGTGGGCGCCGGACCGGCAGGCTTGGTGCTGGGCAACGTGCTCCAAGCCAATGGGATCCGCACCCTCATTCTCGAACAGCACACCCGTGCGCGGGTACAAGCCCGAGCCAAGGCGGGTTTCCTCGGGCCACGCACCGTGCGGGTGCTGACCAGGCACGGACTCGCTACAGGGCTCCTCAACAAGGGACGCGCGCACGGCGTGTGCGCGTTCCGGGATGCTCGCGGGGAGTTCGCACTCGACTACGGCAAGCTCGGGCACGGCGAAGTTCACACGATTTACCCGCAGCAAGATCTCGTCACCGATCTGATCGCCGAGTACCTCGGGCGCGGCGGAGAGGTCAAGTTCGGTGTGACGGTCACCGAGGTGGACGCCGAGGCGGCCACAGTCCGCTTCAGCCACGCAGCTGGGAGCGGGGAGGCCCGGGGCCGGTTCCTCGCCGGCTGCGACGGAAGCAACGGTGTGACCCGGGAAGCTCTGGCTGGGCCGCGTCACCTCTGCGACCATGGCATCGGCTGGCTGGCGATCCTCGCCGAAGCTCCCCAGAGCATGCAAGCGGTCACCTACGCGATCCATGACAACGGGTTTGCCGGCCACATGGCTCGCAGCCCTCAGGTCACCCGCTACTACCTGCAAGTTCCGCCGGGAGAGAAGACAGCGGCTTGGACCGACGACCGTATCTGGGCCGAGCTGGCGGTCAGGATGCGCACCGCTCAGTTCGGCAAGCTGCGTCAAGGACCGATCAGCGAGCGGAGGGTTGTGCGGCTGCGCTCGGAGGTCGCTCATTCCCTGCAGGGAGGCCGGATGTTCCTGGCAGGGGACGCCGCGAGTGTCATCAGTCCGTCAGCCGCCAAAGGCGCCAACCTGGCCATCTTCGAAGCAGCGGTTCTCGCGGACGCCTTCTGTTCCGCGCTCTCGCTCGACGATGAGACCGGTCTCTCCGGTTACTCGGCCACTTGCCTGCCCCGGATCTGGCGCGCGCAGGAGTTCTCCCACTGGATGATCGGCCTCTTGCACGGCCCGGCCGGGCCTGAACCGTATACGGGTTTCCACCGTGGACTACGCCGGTCCCGGCTCGACACCTTGCGTGACGGCCGTACCCATCAAGTGCTCTTCGCCGAGAACTACGTAGGCATCTGATTAGCGGAATGGAAATGACCGCGACTACCGCTCCCGCCCTCGACCTGGTGGACGTAGCCCGCGTGACCGCAGCGGTGGAACTCATCAAGATCGCCACCTTCGCGTCGGTCCTCGAAGAGTCCGTGCCGTCGTCGACCGAGGCCGAACGCGCGCAATGAGCGGATCACGTCAGCTTTCCGCACGCCGCGGTGCTTGTCTCGTCAAACACGCTTGAAGGGATCGCGAGCAAATTGTGCACACGGATCGAAGGTCGCCATATCGGTTCGGCCGATATCCATACTTACTTATCTTCACAAGCTAGTCAGTAAATTCAATTCAGAGTACATGCTGAGAACTTCGCAGTCGAGCAGTCTTTTGGGCAGATCGAACAGCCGAACGCACTTCATGCCGAATATTTAATGGCCTACAGGCGATCCGGACCCTATTCTGAAAAAGTTCCGAACATCCGAGTTCCGCACACAGCAGTCGCATCGAAACTGTTCCTCCAATCCGATGGGATTCATTCATGACCGAGACCACAGCGGAAGCTGCGAACCCGACCCGGCCGACCGTAACGAGCCACCCCGGCGATAAGGCTCTGGGAGTGGTCCGGATCGTCGTCGGGTTCATGTTCGCCTGCCACGGCGCACAGAGCATATTCGGCCTTTTCGGCGGGCACCGGGCCGAGTTCGCGGCGTGGCCGAGCTGGTGGGCTGGCGTCATTCAACTGGCCGGAGGCCTTCTGCTGACAGTGGGATTGTTCACCCGCGTGGCTGCCCTGCTCAACTCCGGGTCAATGGCCTATGCCTATTTCACGGTGCACCAGGCGGCGGCCCTGCTGCCGCTGCAGAATAAGGGGGAGCCGGCTGCTCTATACAGCTGGATCCTCCTGCTTTTCGCGTTCCTGGGGCCGGGAGCTCTGGCACTCGACGGGATGCGGCGCCAGCAGTCTCGTCGAAGTTCGATGACTTACCGTTACGTCTTTAGCGGACCACGATCGGCCGACGACGCGAAGGTCTCGAGACAGACAATGTAACCGATGCCCCAAGACACTACGGCTCGCTGTAGCGGCCTGATCACCAGCCAGGTGATTCAGGCCTGCGAGCGAGTTGGTTGTGCCATGAGTGACCTCAGCTGGGTTAATTTGTCCACATGTGCATCACAAAGACGAGCCGCGTCACCGGCGACGAAATAGCACGGCCAAGTCGAAGAACTCGACGACCAGAGCGCCAGGATCGATGTAACTGCGTCCGCTCCCAGGTCAGTGACGACTCTTCGCCGACTCACTCCGCATCCACCCGGGCGGAAGTGAGGACCGAGCACCAGTGCACGTGGCCCGTGCGTGATGCGCGGCCAGCCTGACCAGCAATGAAATCCAGCGTTCACCCGAGAGGTCACTGCCACGCAGGGAATCCAAAGTGGGCACAATCAGCACGATACCTCCGCTCTCGGGCACACCGAGAGCGATACCGGCGACCTGGCAGTTCCGTTTCGGAAATGGCATCGCTCCCCGCCCGTCCGTTGATCCGGCGCAGGACGTCTCGACCGACGTGAGGTCGACTGCCAATCTGTCGGTCAGGGATTCGCCGCGCCCGGTTCGAGATCCGTGCCGGTGCGAGGCAGCAGCTGATCCACTTCGGCCTCGAAGAACCGGTCGGCGTCGACGCCCATCCGCTCGAGCACACCGTTGAGCTCGAGGCTGATCACGCCGCTGAGCCGGGTCCAGATCGTCAGCGCATGCAGCATCACTTCACCCGGGTGCCCTTGTACGGCCGCGGGCAGCGCGTCGGCGAGCGCCTCGGGACGCGGAAGTTCGGCGACTAGCAGGCAGATGGCATGAAACGGCCGCCGCTCCGGCGACACGATCGCGTCAGCCTCCGAAATCCGATTGTCCCCCAGGATGCCCTGGATGATCCGATACTGGATCGGGTGATCCACCGCCCAGTTCCGCGTCACAACGAGCAGCCGCCGCAGCCGTAGTCCGGGCTCCAAGCCGGCCGTATCGGCCAGTGTCCGCTCGGTCAGCGACGCGCTGGCCTCGAAGCTTTCGGCAATGAGCGCGCGGATAAGCTCCTCCCGGGACGGGAAATACCGGTACAGCGCTGCCGGCGACAACCCCAGGTTTTGCGCGATACCGGTCATCGAGACCGCAGCGAGGCTGTCATCGGCGATCTGCCGGTAGGCCTGGGCGTGGACGTCTGCCACCAATGCCGCGCGCAGCCGTTCGCGTCGGCTGGATCCGGTCTGTGCTCCCACTCGCCAGACCATACCCACGTGTCCACCGTCACACACGTGTTGCCATCGTCACCAAGTAAATGGACCATAACATTCCGACTTGCACGGCAGCCGACGAAGGATCACGATTGGACACCAGTGACTTCAGCGACCAGGTAGTGATGATCACCGGAGGGGCGGCGCACTGGGAGCGGCCATCGCGCGGCGGTTCGCCGCGACCGGAGTGACCCTGGCCCTGGTCGGGCGCACTCCCGACTCGCTGGAACATGCGGCAGCCACCTTGCCCGGCGACGCCAAGCACCTGGTCATCGCAGGCGACGCGACAGACCCAGGGGGGGATCGAATCGACGGTCGCCGACGTGGTCTCGGCACTAGACCACCTGGACATTCTGGTCAACGGCGCCGGGCGGGTCGTGCAGGGCACCGTCGAGCAGATCGACCTCGGTTCGTACCGCGAGATGATGGCCACGCACGTCGACGGCATGATCTACACGTCTCGGGCGGCTCTGACACACCTTCGCAACCGCCGCGGCTGCATCATCAACATCGGCTCGGTGTCGGGCCTTCGCGGTGACTGGAGTCAAGCCGCTTACAACGCCGCCGAAGGGGCGATCACCAACCTGACGAGAAGCATGGCGCTCGACCACGGTCACGAGATCCGGGTCAATTCCGTCCGCCCCGGCGCGATCATCACCGACGCCATAACCGAGCAGGCGTTCGCGAACGGCTCACCCATCGCGGCGGCGTGGAACGCCCGGATCCCGATGGGACGCGTCGCACGGCCTCGAAGACGTCGCCGGCGCGGTGACGTTCCTCGCCGGCGCGGTGACGTTCCTCGCCGGCGCTGACGCCCGCTACGTCAACGGTACTTGCATTCCGGTCGACGGTGGCCTGACGGCGTCCAACGGACAACCTCCGCTCCGGCCGTCCTCGGCGACGTCGTGCTCAAGTAGCGCAAGGGAAGCTGCAGTCGGCGTCCACCAGTCTTCGGTCACCACTGAAATCCCGGCGCGCCCTTGATGATCTTCATCGCGAACTGAGACCTCGTCCGGGCGACCCCGGGCAGGCGAGTCAGCTCCGCCATGTAGAACCGCTCGTAGGCTTCGATGTCGGCAACAGCGACCCGCAGAAGGTAGTCCGGTGCGCCGAACATCCGACGACACGCCAGGATCTCCTCGCGCGCCACGCAGGCCGCCTCGAAGGCCTCGATGGTTTCGCTGCGCTGGTCCGCCATATCGATGTGAACGAGGACATCCAGTCCACGTCCCAGCGCGCGAGGATCGACCGCCGCGTGGTAACCAGTGATCACCCCCGCCGCCTCGAGAGCACGAACCCGGCGCAGACACGGCGACGGCGAAAGGCCGACACGGTCGGCGAGCTCGATGTTCGGCAATCTACCGTTCTCCGCAAGCTGGGCAGTTATTGCGCGATCTACGGCGTCCATGAGTCATAGATGCTATACGAGACCTCCATACAGGCCGAATTCGCTATCGGTTGCCCACTCTCATGAATTAGTGTCGGACCGACGGAACTCCCGGAAAGGCACCACCATGGACGTGACCACGGCGAGCGGCGACCTCACCCTCGACGGGCCGGCACAGGCGACCGCCGCGAAGTTGCTGGCACGCTTCAGCCGAAGCTACGAAAAGTCAGTGGCCGTTCTCCCCATCGTCCCCGCAGTCGACCGCAATGTACTCACTGAGCTGCTCGACGAACCGTTCCCGGACCACGGGATCGGCGTGGAAGCGTTCTTCGCCGACGTCGAGGACCGCATTCTGCCCAACTCCACCGCCGTCGACCACCCAAGGTTCTTGGCCTACGTCCAGGGACCGTCCAACGGCATCGGGCCCTATGCGGAGGCGATCGCCGCGACGCTGAACCAGAACTGCAACTTCTGGCAGCTCTCCCCGGCGGCCAGCGTGATCGAGCGTTCGGTCATAGCCTGGCTCGGCGGACTCTTCGGCTGGGGTGCCAAGTCCGGCGGAATCTTGACTGATGGCGGCTCCGCCGCGACGAGGGACTCAATCACCGCCGCGCTCACGGCGCACCGCTCGGGATTCCGCGAGCACGGACTGCAGTCGGGTGAGCGGCAACTGGTGCTCTACACGTCTGCCGAAGCGCACCGCAGCGTTGACAAAGCAGCTGCGACGCTCGGGCTCGGCCTGGCCAACGTTCGGCATATTCCCGTGGACGACAGCTTTCGAATGCGGGCAGACCTCCTCGAAACGGCGATCTCAGCCGACCGGGCCGCAGGACTTGCGCCGTTCTGCGTGGTAGCCACCGCAGGCACGACCACCAGCGGATCCATCGATCCCCTCGGCGAGGTAGCCGATATCTGTGAACGAGAACGTCTGTGGCTGCATGTCGACGGTGCCTACGGCGCACTGTTCGTGCTGGCCGAGTCGACTCGTGAGATGTTTGCGCCCGTCTCACGTGCGGACTCCATCACGCTCGACCCGCACAAGATGCTGTTCGCTCCGATCGAGGCGGGAGCTCTCCTGGTGAAGGACCGCGAAAAACTTCGCCGCGCGTTCTCGTTCGCCGCCTCTTACCTGACCGTGTCCGAAGACGAGCTGATGCTCGACTTCATGGACTTCGGCCCGCAGCTCTCACGCAGCTTTAAGGCCCTGAAAGTCTGGGCAGCGTTACGGACCTTCGGCGTGGATTCGTTCCGCGTTGCCGCTCAACGATGTCTTGACCTCGCCGCACCTGCACACCCGCATGGCCGAATCATCGGGCTGGGAGGTAATGAACCCGGTGATCCTGACCGCCGTGTGCCTGCATATGCCGGGGCGATCGGCCGCCGACCACGCCCGGGTCCTCACCCAACTCCGCACCGAGCACACGGCGTTGCTCGGCCCCGCCGTCCTCGGTGGACAAGCCGGAATCCGTGCCTGAGTGACGAACCATCGCACGACCGTCTCCGACATCGATCTGGTGGCCGATCGCTTGATCGAAATCGCCAGCACCGGATGACTAACCGGGATGCCGACTCAGCCGACAGCGCCGTCAAGCGCCGGAAGGTACCCCTGCGCGTATCCGGCCGCCAAGGGGTGGAACGAGTTCGACAGGGGGTTCGCGATGCCCTGAATCCACGGCGCATCGGTCGCACATATCCCGTGGCCAGCAAACCTTTCCCGCACGTCGACAAAGGTGAAACCGGCGCGACCCGCCGCCTCAGCGGTCGCTTCGTCGAGCGCATCGGCTCCACGGTTCAAAGCCACCCGGGAATCACGACTCGGCGCACTCGCGCAAGACTCGGCCAACTCGAACAGTCGTGGATACCCCAGCACCACGACCTTGGCGGCCGGGGCCGCGGCACGGATCGCCGAGTAGAGATCGGCCAGTCGCGCGGGCAGGCTCTGAGAGATGAAGATTTCTGCCTTCTCGACGGCGGCTTGACAGCCTTCTGTCCCTTGCAAGACGCAGGTCGTCATCACGTCACTGAAACCCGCGTCGTCACCGCCTGCGGTCACAGACACCAAAGTGGGCGCCGGCACCAGGGCACCGATTTGCTTGCTGATCACATCGGTAGCCGTAGCACCCGTGCACGCGACGGACGTGAACTCGGTCCCGGCATGCCCCGAGGCCCACAAAGCCGGAAAGGACGCCGGCGATCGTTGACATACGTCCCCGTTGCTCAGCTGGGTCCCTACACCTGCGGAATACGAATCACCCAGCGCGACATAGACACCCGAATTCGACGGGCGGCCACAGGCCATTCCGGTCAATGCTGTGACCGTGGCGATCGCAACGGCCAACACAGACGACGTCACCCGCATGAAACCTCTTTCTCGGAGCTTATTGCTCAGCGAGCGGCCGAGACCTCGCCGCGCTCGATGGAGCACAATGAGCTTCGCTCGAAAATATCATCATCGCAACCCGCCGCGCCACCCGCAAAGATCATGAAGATCGATATCTAAAAGGAACCAATGTCCTTTCGGGCAACAAGGGGCGCTCCCGACGCATCCGCGCTCGCGAAACACCGGGCACCACCCCAGCGGAGCGGCGTCACCGTCAACGAGACCGAGCTCGCAGGTGCGGCCGTTCCCCCTGCTGACCGAAGATGATCAAAACCTCGGCCGCGCGGTCCCCGGCGTTCGCGATCGCGTGCGGGACCCTGGTGTCGAACTCGGCGGCCTCACCCGCATTCAGCTCGAACTCCTGGTCGCCGAGCGCGAGCCGGAGCTTCCCGGTCAGTACGTAAAGCCACTCGTGCCCTTCATGCACTTGCTGTTCCAAGCTTTCTGGCCGCTCGTCGGCGACCGGCAGCAACTGCTTGAAGGCATTCAGACCGCCCGGTTCGCGCGACAGCGGTACCCACACAACACCGTCGCGAGTAATCGGCCGCGGGTGGATCCGGGGGTCGCCGGTAGCGGGCGCACCGACCAGGTCGTCCAGTGGGAGGTGGTAAGCCCGCGCGAGCGGCAGCAGCACCTCCAGCGTCGGACGACGCTGTCCTGACTCGATGCGCGACAGCGTGCTGACCGACATCCCGGTCAGGTTCGCGATCTGGCCGAGGGTGACGTGTCGCTGCTTGCGGATCGCCCGCAAGCGGGGCCCCACCGCATCGAGAGTTCGGTCTAAATCGTCGGACATACGGCAAGTCTGCGCCCACCGCGAACGGATCTCCACTCGGCCGCGCCGAAGCTCGCCCACGGTCGGCGCGCACAGCCGGCAGAGCAGGTCACCAACCCGAGGTGGTTTCCGTCAGATAGTTGCCCACCTTGCCAGTAACCTGGCATTTCGTGGTAGAAATCCGAGGATATGAACAACCGGATGTGTGTGTCACTCCGGCTCACTGCCCTTTATCGGAGGATCGATGCATCGCGTGATTCGGCGTGCGGTTTTCGGCTTTTCCCTAGCCTTGGCGTTGAGTGGAACGCTGACCCTGCCCAACGCTTCGGCGGCGACAACCGCCGAGCAGTGCGTTCCCGGCGGCGCAGATTGGGTGTGCCTCTACGACAACGCCGATTTTACCGGTCAGTTCTGGAGCCAGCCCGCCGTTGGGGTTTTCTGGCTGCCGCCGAGGTTCGACAACCGCGCCTCTGCGGTGGTCAACGCGAGCGACAAAGATCTGTGGCTCTACAAAGACGGCTTCGACCGCGGTGACAGCGTGCGCCTCGCGCCAGGCCAGCACTGGACAGCCCCGCCGGACTGGGACAAGCAACTGACCTCGATGTTCCTCTCGTAGCGAACCTCACCCCCGTTACCTTTTTCGTGGCTCCCGATCAGGGAGTTGTGGTCGCCAGGCCCGGCATGACTGACGCCCCCAGTCGAACCCATGATCCGGGGGGTGGTGTCACCGGGTCTGGTGGCATCGACCGACCGCTGACAGGGACACGGCCACCTTTGGGGTAGGTCTCGTCGTAACGTGGGTGCCGGCGCTCGATGCCTGATCGGTGGCCACATCGCGGCGAACGAACGGCATGGTGGATGAGCAACACTTTCAGCGTGTTCCTCGGCCTGGACGTCGGCAAGGACGCCCACCACGCGGTCGGTCTCGCCCCGGACGGGAAGCGTCTGCACGACGGGCCGCTGCCCAACAGCGAACCGACGCTGCGAGCCCTGTTCGACAAGCTCACCGCGCACGGAACCCTGCTGGTCGTGGTCGACCAACCGGCCACGATCGGGGCGTTGCCGGTCGCGGTCGCCCGCGCGGCCGGACACCAGGTCGCCTACCTGCCCGGGCTGGCGATGCGCCGCATCGCCGACCTTTACCCGGGCCGCGCGAAAACCGACGCCCGGGACGCGTTCGTCATCGCCGATGCGGCCCGCTCGCTGCCGCACACGCTGCGCCCGGTTGACGTCGGTGACGAGGCGCTGGCCGAGCTGGAGGTGCTGGTCGGGTTCGACGACGACCTGGCCGGCGAAGCCACCCGCATCCGCGGCCTGCTCACCGGCATCCACCCCGCCCTCGAGCACGCCATCGGCCCGCGGATCAGCCACCCGGCCGTGCTGGAGATCCTGTCGCGTTGCGGCGGCCCGAGCGGGATCGCCAAGGCCGGCCGCCGCAAACTCACCGCGATCGCCAAGGCCCACGCGCCCCGCATCGGCGAGAAACTGGTCGAAGCGATCATGACCGCGTTGGGCGAGCAGACCGTCACCGTTCCGGGCACCGCCGCCGCGGATACGGTCTTGCCGCGGCTGGCCGACAGTCTGAAGACTGTTTTGCAGCAACGGAAACAGGTTGCTGAACAGGTTGAGGGGATACTTGATGCGCACCCTCTTGCCGGGGTCCTGACCTCGATGCCCGGCATCGGCGTCAGGACCGCAGCCCGCATCCTCCTCGAAGTCGGCGACGCCTCCAACTTCGCCAGCTCCGGACATCTGGCTGCCTACGCCGGGATCGCCCCGGTCACGCGCAGCTCCGGCACCAGCATCAAGGGCGAGCATCCGGCTCGGACCGGGAACCGCCAGCTCAAACGGGCGTTCTTCCTCGCCGCGTTCGCTGCGTTGGCGGACCCGGTCAGCCGGGCTTACTACGACCGCAAGCGAGCTGAGGGCACGAAGCACAACGCCGCGCTGATCTGCCTGGCCCGCCGCCGCTGCGACGTCCTCTACGCCATGCTCCGCAACGGCACCCACTACCGCCACCCCGAACCAGCTCCCGTCCCCTCTGCGGCTTGACAACCACATAGGGACACCCCCCGCGGACGTCGAAGCCGGGTCGATGTGGCTCGTCCCCGACCCGGCTTGACTCTGCCGCTAGAACTTCCCGCGCTAAGCCTCGATCAGCGCAACCCCCTGAAAAACGCCCGCATGTCTTCCGCCACAAGACCAGGTTCTTCCCACTCCATGAAGTGGCCGCCGCGTTCGACCGAGGTCCAGCGATCGACTCTCGAGAACCGTTCGACCCACTCACGCGGCGTCGGGAACATGTCCTTCGACGACATGAGGTGCGCCGTAGGAACGTCCCACTCGGCGTCCTGTCGATAATCGGACTCCCCATAGAGCCGTATAGATGACCCGATCGTCTGCGTGAACCAGTAGATACTGATGTTGGTCAACAACTGGTCCTTGGTGAAGCGGCGTTCGACGTCTCCGTCGCAGTCGCTCCACCGGCGGAACTTCTCCACGATCCAGGCGGCGAGTCCGACCGGCGAGTTATTGAGTGCCGCGGCCAGCGTTTGCGGCTTCGTCGCCTGGATCGCGCCGTACCCCACCTCGGCCGCCCGCCACCGTTCGACGTCATCGATGTACCGGCGGATCGCCGGACTGGGGTCGGCCGGCGGATCGTCGGCGCGAGGCGTAGTACCGCTGAGGTGGATACCCAGTACCGCCCACGGGTACAGTCTGGCCAACGTTTCCGCGACGCTTCCACCGAAGTCACTGCCCCGGACCGCATACCGCTCGTAGCCGAGGACTTCGGTCATCAGTTTGTGGAAGACTTGTGCCATACGCGTCTCGGTCATCCCCGGTTCGGGGGGCGCCTCCGAGAAGCCGAAACCCGGCAGCGACCCGACGACGACGTCGAACGCGTCGGCCGGTGCTGCTTCGTGTTCGGCAGGCGCGGCAAGTAGCGGCAGCAGGTCGAGCATCTGCACAAACGATCCCGGCCACCCATGCAAAACCAGGACCGGGAGACCGCCACCGTCGCGGGCCATCTGGTGGACGTAATGCACACGCAGCCCATCGATCACGCTCCGGAACTGCGGGAACGTGTTCAACCGCCGCTCTTCGCTTCGCCAGTCGAATCCCTTGGCCCAGTAGTCGACGAGCTCACGCAAATACGCGGGGTCGGTGCCGTACCGCCACCCGGCTCCCTCGACGTGAGCGGACCAGCGGGTATGCCGCAGCCGGTACTGCAGGTCAGCCAGCTCGCTATCGGAAACAGCAATGCGGAACGGCTGCCGGTCTTCGCGCAATGAGCTCACCAGGCGACGGTAGATCGACATTCGCATTTCCGCAAACACGAGCCAGGTAGCAATGACCGCGATCAGTTCTTGCTCTCACGGAGGAAGCGAGAGCTGATCGCGGTCACGTGGCTCATTCCGCCGCGCTGAGGATGACTTCGGCCACCACATCGGGTCGCACCAGCGGGACGGCGTGAGAGGAGTCGACCTCCACAACCGTCGAACCGGCCCGCTCGGCCATCCAGCGCTGGGCCTCGGTCGGGATGGAGCTGTCCCGAGTAGACACGACTGCCCATGACGGGAAGGTGTGCCAGCTGGCCTTTTCCCTGAAGCTGCCTTCCAAGGTGACCGGGTTGAACGGCTTCTGGGCGGCGGCGAGGATCTTCTGGTCCCGCGCGCTGGCGTCACCGGCGTAGACCTCGCCGAATTTGTCCGGACGGAGGTAGATCTCCGCGCCACCGGGGTACTCGCGCACGACCAGGTTGTCCGGGACGAGTAAGCTGCCCGGGAACTTGCCGTTCAGTGCACCGGCGGTCTCCCCTGCGTCCTGCTGGAACGCGGTGACGAACACCAGCGACCGGACCGCCGCGGTCAACGCGTCGGGAGCCGAGATCACTGACCCGGCGTACGAATGCGCAGCGACCACAAGGGGGCCGTCGAGGGTACCCAGGAACTGCTTGAGGTAAGCGACGTCATCGTCGAAGTCGCGCATGGGCAGGGACGGTGCGATGACGGGGTGACCTGCGTCCTGCAGGCGTACGGAGACCCGGCGCCACACCGAGGCATCGGTCAAGGCGCCGTGGACGAGGACGAAGGTCGGCTGGTTCATGGAATCGCTCTCCTGAGGTCGAATCGGTCTGATACCGAGTCTCGCCTCGGGACGCACCCATCAACAGTGGCAGTACTGTCGACTATCGAAACTTTTCCGCCAGTCAGTCAGGCGCGGTCGAAGGTGAACGCCTTCCGGTGCTCGCGCGGCGAAACGTTCGTCGCGCGCCGAAACTGCACCCGTAGGTTGGTCGCGGTGCCGAACCCGACCTGGCGCGCGATGTCCTCGACGGAAAGCTCGGAGTTCTCCAGGAGCTCCTTGGCCCGGGCGATGCGCTGGTCGCGCAGCCAGGATAAGGGCGGCAGGCCGATTTTCTCCCGGAAACGCCGGTGAAGCGTCCGCTCCGACATGGCGAACCGGGCAGCGACGTCCTTCACCGACAAGTTCTGCTCCAGCGACAGCAGCATCCACTGCTGGGCTTGGGCGATGACGTCGTCACCGGGCGGGACGACCGTCTTCTCCACGAACTGCTGCTGACCGTCGGCCGGCCGCGGTGCCATGACGATGCGCCGCGCGACGTGTCGCGCGGCCGCCGGTCCCAGGTCGACGTTCAGCAGGTGCAGGCACAGATCCACGCCTGCGGTGACACCGCCCGAGGTGAGGACCGAGCCGGTGCCAGCCACCAGCACTGACTGATCGACCGTGATCGCCGGGAACCGCTCGGCGAGCGCTGCGCACAGCGACCAGTGCGTGGTGACTGTCAGTCCGTCGAGGACTCCAGCCCGCGCCAGGGCGAACGCCCCGGAGCAGATGGACACCATCCGGACACCTCTCCGATGTGCTCCCACCAGCGCGCGGAGCAGCGAACCGGGCAGTTCCCGGTCCACCGCGTCGGCGTAGCCGGGCACGACGATCGTGTCCGCCCGGCGCAGCAACTCCAGCCCACCGTCCGGAATCACCTTCGTCCCGCCGGCCACCGGCACCGCATCTCCGCCGACAGAGACTGTCACAAGGTCGTAGGCCTCCGACGCCTCTCGGCCGAAGACGTGAACCGGGATCGCGTAGTCGAGCGGCAGCACGTCCTCAAGGAGGACGACCGCCATCCGGTGTTTTGCCATGACAGTATTCTACCGGTACGCGGCCATGCTGCCGCCACGCACCGTAACCTGTTTCGGTGTACTCCGCTTGCCGAATGGCGCGTGTTTTGTCCTTGTGCAGCCGATTTCCCCAGCAGTAACCGGATCCGCTCTCGTATCAGCTGATCGAGCCTGGGATTCCGCAGTCTTCCCGAAGGTGCTGGCATCGAGCGACGCCGTAGGTCCGCCCGACCGGCTTCACCGCTTGGTGGCAGGCCCGGGTCGGAGATGACGGCGAGGTTACTGTCGCATGAAGGAATGCGTCGCCGCCGCTCTTCTCGCAGAGCAGTGCAGAGCGGTTTGCCCGCCTTGGCCGCTCGCCGTCATCGCTCTCGCCCAGCCCGCCTCGCCCGGCAGGTCCGGGTCATCTTCGGTGAACCACGCAACAAATTTCGCTCGGACAGACGAACGGGAGCGCGGCGATTCCGCCGGGAGCGAACGGGCCGGACAGGCCAGAGCAAGGGTTACGACGCGGGTGACGTTGCTTCCTCGTCACCTTGGTCCTGGCCGGAAGCATGAAGCCGAAGGAAGGATTCTTGTTGTTCGGGTTGCCGGCGAAGTGGGGTTGTCGGCCACTGCCGATGTGGTGAGGGTGGGGCCGTCGGAGCACGTGACGCCGCCGACTTGCACATCTTGGCCAATGCTGGTGCCGACCGCCGCACGCCCCGGCGGGCGAGGGTCGCAAGCTGGAGCTGAGACCGTTGCCGTCCGCACCTCATTCAGGAACCGAGTGACAAATCATTGCGGTCGTAGCGACATCCACGTTTTATCGTCGCTTGCACAGTGCGAAGGTTTCGCACGTCTTCGAGCGGATCCGAAGCAAGAACGACGAAGTCTGCGATCTTACCCACTTCGATCAATCCTCGGGAGTCGTCGGCGCCGGCCGCGCGCGCGCCGACGAGCGTCGCGGATCGCAAGACCTCGGCGGGCGTCAGTCCGCACTCGTGCACCAAGAACTCCAATTCGCGGTGCAAGGCGGGGAAGGGATCCGTTAGATCGGTCTCGTAGTCAGTCCCGGTGGAGATCTCGATCCCGGCTTGATGAGCCTGCCGTACCAGCCGCGCGGCGAAGACTGCCTCCGATGGGCGGCCGTCATCTCCGTCGCGTACTTCGTCACGGCGCTGGTACAAGGTCGCGGTAGCGTCCAAGATCGTGCCCCGGTTGCGCATTTCTCCGATCAGCGCTTCGATTCCCGGGTCGAATTCGCCTTCCAGCTCGGCAGCGCCGACTGGCTTTTTCTCCGCATAACCGGTAGGGCCGTGTGCAGAGCCAGCGTAGACGAACATGCCGACATGGGAGACGACGTCGACTCCGGTTGCGACAACGTCGTGAGGCATAGCAGGGAAGACTGCCGTGTGCGCCCAGACGTGGACGCCTTGACGATGCGCCTCGGCTACGATCGCCGCCACCATTGCAGCGGACAGGTCGGCGTAGAGCTTGATCGCCCGAGCGCCGGTACCCCGTGCCATCGCCACCGCCAACCGCAAGTCGGTTTCCGGCGTAATGGCCTGCATCCACGGCACAGAACCGGGGACTTCACCTTGCGAGACGGCGATCGTTCGCGGATCTGCGAAGAACTCCGGCCCGGCCATCAGCGCGGCGTAGACAATATCCGGACCGGCGATCTCCCCGACTAGTGTTGCCCGTCCCAGCTCGCCGACCTGACGCAGGTCGTCGGCCATGCTGCGGATCAGCGTTACTCCACCGTAGACCTGACGCCGCAGCAACGCTTCGGCATACGCGCGATTGGGGGGCGTCGCGATGTGCTGATGAGAATCGATCAGCCCGGGAATCACGAAGCGCCCGGCGAGGTCTTCTACGATCCGAGTTTCCTGCTCTGGCACGAACTCGGTACTCGGAGCAATGGCCACGAACTTCCCCCCTTCGACAACAACGGTCATGTCCGTACGAGACGTCCCGCCGACTGGATCGACGAGCGTCACTCCCTGGTACGCCGTCGAGACTGCACAGTTCAAGGTTCCACCTTCCGACAGTTGCACAATGGCATGCCAATCCTATGGCCAGTCGGACAGCGGTGACGCACCGACGAAACCTATCTCCTCTCGTACCAAGGAAGCGCGAGAGAGCCATGCCAACTCAAGATTTACCGAATGATCCGTATTGGATCGTCGAAGCGCGATTGCAGCCTCGATCAAAGGCCCCGGCGATCGGCAGGATCGGCGAGTGGATCCGGCAGACCGCGGCGAGCTCAACCCAGCTGGGGAGGTTCTTGCTCTCCAGACGGCCAGTGGATTCGAGGCCGCAACCGATCGACAGTGGCCCGATCCCTCCTCACTGACCGGGCCACTGCGTTGGAACTCAAGCGCCGCTGAACCTGATGGCGTGTCGGTTGTCCGCCCCGAGGGGCAGCGTCGTAACCGTGATAGTGCGGGATTTCCCATCGTACGACCACGCTGTCGCAGGTAGACGCAGGCCATCCAAGGAAACAGCCGTCGGTGCGGCGACATCCGCCACGCGCAGGGTGTAGACCCGGCGCGGGGCGGCGCCGGGAGCCGCGTCCACCGTCAGTGTCCTCGTCGCGTCCTGCCATCCGATACCGGTGACCGTGGACGGTCCAGTTCGTTCCCCACGGTCCTCGTACAGGGAGAACTTTCCGTTCGCCCCGGCCGTCACGTCCACGGTCAGCCGGTCAAGCGGCGCGGCCGCGTTGTCGACGTAGTTCGTTCGCGTCGGCAGGATCCCGCCGGCCTTGACGAGCACCGGCATCTCCGAGAGTGGCTTGGTGATCGTCGCCGTTGACGGTCCTACGTAGACGGTGCCGGTGAAGTAATCGGTCCACTTTCCGGGCGGGATCCACGCCGACACCGAGCCGCCGGACGAAGTGATCGGCGCGACGAGCACGTTGTCGCCGTAGAGATATTCCTGCGAGTTCGTGTAGGCGGCCTCCTGATCTGGGTAGTTCAGGTAGAGCGGCCGTGTGATCGGCACTCCGGTAGTACTGGCCTGCTGCGCAAGGGTGTAGGTGTAAGGCACGAGCGCCTCCCGCAGGCGCAGGAACTTCTCCGCGCTGTCGCCCGCCGCGCCAGGGTAGTCCCACGGCAGCCGGTCGCCGTGGTCGGAGTGCAGCCGGTCGACCGGCTGGAACGTGCCCAGCTGCACCCACCGCGCGTAGAGTTCGTCGGGCAGGTGGCCGCCGTGATAGCTGCCGATGTCGTGGCTGACGTTGCTGAGGCCGGCGGCCGCCTCGTCCGGGGTGAATCGGGCTTCGAACGCCAGCATGTCCCAGCTCGCTGGGGTGTCACCGGTGAATTGGAGGGTGTTGCGGCGTTCCGACCACGGGCCGACCGGGTAGTTGCTGTGGATGCCACCCTGCTCGGCGCCGCCGATGCGGCCGAAGGAGAACCCACGGAAGCCCTGCGCCGCTGCGTGGTCGGCGTAGGCCTGATTGATGAAGTTGTCCGGCGCGACACCAGGGGCCGAGGCAGTGGCACCGCCGCAGCTGGTGCAGTAGTCCAGCCACCATGTCCGTACGCCCTGCTGGTCGAAGGGCCGGTGCAGGTCGAAGTAGCTGCGCAGGTGCGCGGGGTTGGACCAGTCCCAGGTGTAGTTGCCGCCGCCGTCGGAGATCAGGCCGCCTGCAGTCGCATTCGCCGCGGCGAACTTCGGGTCGTCACTCGCGATGGAGGTGTGCACGTTGAGCGCGACGTCCAGCCCCTGCTGCTTCGTCCAGTTCATGAACCCCTGCGGATCGGGGAACAACGCGGTGTTCCAGTTCCAGCCGTTCCACTGCGAAGGCGACTTCCAGTCCGTGTCGACGACCAGCCAGTCGATCGGGGTGCCGGTGGACCGGAACTTGGGCAGCAACGTGCTGCGGTAGTAGTCGTCGGAGTAGCCGAAATACCGCGAATACCAGACGCCGTAGGCAGATCGCGGAAGCAGGACCGTGGGGCCGATGAGCGTGTTCAGGTCAGTCAGGCCACGCTTGAAGTCCCTGCCGTAGCCGAAGAAGTAGCCGTCCTGGTAAGGGTGCGTGCCGTGGGACGGCCGGCCGACGATTGTGCGGTCGGCGTTGAGCAGGGCCGTGCGGGTGTCGTCGAGCAGATACCAGCCATCCCGGTCGAGCAGACCGGGGTTTTGCTTCGTCGGCACGGCCTCCGGGTTGTCGAGCGACCGGTCCCAGCCGCCTAGCACGGACTTCGGCCCGGCTCCATAAGCGGTGCTGCGCAACGAGGTCTCGGCGGCGGGATAGGCCACCCCTGGTGACGTGACGGCCAGGCTGTCGATGTTGACGTTGCCCGAGTCGCCGGTGCCTTGGATGACGCTGACCTTGTTCGTCCCGGCGTTCAGGACTATCGGCACGGACACCGTCGCCCACGTGTCCCAGGACGACGTCACCGGCAAGATGAGTCGCGGCCCAGGTGCTCCGTTGACCACGGTGGACAGGGTTCGAGTGGTGTGCTGGCCGTCGCCGCCCTGCGCGTTCGCGTAGCGGACTGTCAGCTGGTATTGCCCAGCGGCTGGGATGGCGGAGACGTCTCGCGCGACAGCTGCGCCGAAACTCGTGAGCCCTGCGAGGAAACCCGATCCCGTGTAGCCGCCGTGGTCGTAAGCGGCCGAGGCCGAGCCGGTGGGCGCGCCGTTCTCCGCCTCACACACCGTGGAAAAAACGCAGTACGAGGGGAAGACCGGCGCGGCAGTACGACCGGTGGAGAGCAGCCGGGCTGAGAGGTTGGCCTGGGTGAAGGGGCCACTGTTCTGCCGATAGCGCAGGACCAGACTGGCCGTCCGGATCTCGCGATAGCCCCCGGCTACGTCCGTGGTGAACGCGGGTGGCGAGATTCCGCGGCCCACCGCGTTGAAGGTGAGCCGGTTTTCGAACCGACCATCCCCTGCGTATTCGAGCCGGATCAAGGTCGGCGTCACCACCTCGAACCGTGCATATCCATCTCGGACGAAACCGTCGATCCGCATCGCGTGGCTGTCCTTCGCCTGGGCCGGCGACAGTCCTGCCACCCAAAGGACAAGGACCACGACCGCCGTGGTGACCTTGGCCGGCCATGACGGTGGTGACGTGAACACATCGACCCCTTCCCTGTCCAGACATGGGAGCCTCGGCGACCACTTTCGGGCCTGTCCACAAGACATGTCCAGCCCCTCGACGGAAGCGGTCCGATTTCTTTAGGGGACTAAGATCCGAGAAGGATCCTAAATTACTTTTCGATACCTTTCGGGTTCATCCTCTGCCCGAATGACTGGCGACTGGCACCATTCATTCGGTGTTGGCCTGCGTGCCAGAAAGATCTTGTCTTCGGCCACTCCCCCCTACGATCACGTGCTGCCTCTTCTGCCGTAGGCCCGAGCGTCCCGTTCTCGCGGACACGATGTCGCCTTTCTCACCTTCGGTGAGCTCGCATCCTTGTTCCAGGAGGAGGAATTCGAGCATGTGCCCGCGAGCCCGACCGCGCCGGTTGTCGCGTTGTTCGTCGATTCTCGGCTCGATCTGGTTGCCGACGGGGCGATGACGTGTGCACACGCCTGACAGCCCCATCTCCTCGTCGCCGAGGTGTGCAACTACGCCGGCCCGTTGGTCGCTGCGAAGCTCGACGTACGATGGGCCAGTGTCGCGTATGGCCCGTCGCTACCGCTCGAGATGATGGAGCCCAGGCCGGGCACGCGAGCAGTACGCCGAGCGTGAGGTCGAAGCCGTCGATCCGACGTGGTTTCGTCACCCCATGTTCGCCGTCGCGGCCGGAGACCCACCCCGCTCGTGGCAGGGCAGCAACTGGTTCTTCGCCCGCCGACCGGCCGCGTACGCTGATTACCTTCGGCACCTACTTCACGAAGCCCGCGGTGCCCAACCCGATTCTCGGCGAGCTCTCTACGCTCGGTGTGAGCTTGACAGTCACGCTGGGGTTCGCGGCGAAGCCGGACGACTTCCCATCCGCCGGCACCCAGGTGGACTTAGTCTCCTCACCCCCGTTGGCCGAACTGCCGCCGAACGTGAACGCGGTACTGCCCCATGGAGGCGCCAGCACGACGCTCGGCGCCTTGGCATCAGGCATTCCCTTGTTCTTCGTCCCATAACGCGCGGACCAGTTCCTCCAGGCCAACCGAGTCGCCGAGGCACGAGTCGGCGCCCGCGGCCACCACGAGCGCGGTGCGGACCCTACTCACCGACACGGAACTCCGCGGCAACGCACGCAAGGTCGCGGCGGAAATCGCCGCACTACCATCACTCTAAGCCGTGGCGGCCGATCTGCAAGAGAAGATGCTGCACAGCAGATGAGCTCCGGCGGCTGTGCAGCCCATAAGGTCCACAATTTTGCAACTTTGGCAACGCGCCTTGCAGCGAGCTCCCAGCTGGACGACGGTGTCCGCAGGACAACCGAAAGGACCGGTCATGAGCCAGCAAAACTACCCCGAGCGCGCCGACCACCTCGACGTGCGAGGTTCGGCGACCCTGTTCACCCTCTCCGACAAGGCCGGCATCGGGGCCGTCACCGGAACCCTGGAAGGCGCCGCTTACGGCGAACCGACGAGCGAGCCGGCCGAACATGGCGACGGACGATTCACCTACACCATGTTCCACCATTTCTTCGCCAAGGACGGTTCCCGGTTGTTTACCCACGACCAAGCCATAATGCGACCCGCAACGCGCACCGAGGAGAAGACTGCGCTAGAGGTGGACTACACGATCGTCGAAGCGACCGGACGGTTCGCTGGCTTCAGCGGCACCTTCCACGGCAAAGGCTGGCTGAAGCCCGAAGGGGAGGGGGCGGTGGCTGGCAACCACACAACGGGCGTCATCCGGTTCGACGGGACGATCCATCGCGACGTGGCCAACGCGCAGCACACGAACCGCATCGCTCACGCGGCGTCCTGACGCAAGGGCTGCCAGGCCGACCGCAATACCGGTCCCCGTTTCGGCCGGCCACGACAAATCCACAGGCACGAAAGGGGCGCGTCCATTCGACCCAATGCTCTCACGGAACCGGATGAAGTGGGGGCGTAGTGCACGCGGATCCGCACCCAGCCCACCAGCGTCTGAAACCCGGGTTGGTCCTGGTGCAGCCGCCACCGGACGTCGACCACCTTCGACGGCTCGTGCTTCAGCCTCGCTGCTGGTGTTGGCGTCCGAGTCACCGGCCATCGCGCAGACCGGAACGTCAGTGAGGCGCGGCTTCGGAAAAGGCGATCCCGCAGTCGGCCGGTCGGCCACTCCATGCACAAGCCTGCGTCGTGGTCGGCCCGGGCAGCTAAGCCTGCGGCGAGAAGTGCTCGCCGGAGTCCGGCACCTCGGCGACGATGTCGCCGAACAGATCGTCACCGAACGCCAGGCGCGCTGGCAGTACACGAGCATCGGGGTTTCACTTGCCGCGCCCCGTTGAAGCGCCCGCCCCCGAGACCCTTGCGACGGCCGGGGCATTCGCCGGGTTCGGCGGCGACCACCGCCAGGACCGGTAGGCCGCCGGCGCCGCGACAGCACGACCCGGGGCACCTGCCGGGATGCTGCAGTCCGAGGTCACCGCCGCGGACCTGCTCTCGCCGATACGAGCGTCGCCGCGTTCTCGAGCGACAGCACTCCGGCGACATGCGCGGCGGCGATCTCGCCGACCAAATGCCCGATCAGGACGTCCGGTGGTAACCCCGACGACTCGCGATCAAGTCTCACCACATGATCGCGATGCTGGCACGGACGACGAGATAGGTGACATGGCAGTCCTTGTTCACCTGGCGCCTTCGGCCTGCGCGGCGTGCGACCGCAGCAGCTTCTTGTCCGGCTTGCCCGTGTCCGTCAGCGGCAACCGGTCGACGAAGGTGATGTGCGTCGGTACGTACATCGCGCCGCGCTGGTCCCGGACCATGGCTCGCAACGCGTCCGGATCGACCTCGGCTCCGGGGCTCAGCACCACGGCCGCGTGCACCTGTTCGGCATGGTCGTTGTCGCGTACGCCGAACACGGCGCTGTGCAGCACGTGGGGGTGGGAGTTGAGCAGGTCCTCCAGTTCGGTGGTGTACACGTGACCGCCGACCACGACGATCATGTCCTTGATCCGGTCGGTGATGGTCAGGTAGCCCTCGGCGTCGAGGAATCCGATGTCGCCGGTGTGCAGCCAGCCGTCCCGCAGCACCTCGGCGGTCAACTCGGGCTCCTTCCAGTAGCCCTGCATGATGTGACCGGAACGAACACAGATCTCGCCGTGTTCACCGTGGGGCAGGTCATTGTCGGCGGCGTCGCGGATCGCCACCTCGACGCCGGGCAGTACCCTGCCCGCAGTACGCAACCTCTCGGGGCGACGGGGGTCGTGATCTGCCGGTTCGAGGACGCTGATGGTGCCGGACTCGGTCTGTCCGTAGCCCTGCAGGAGGACGGGGCCCAAGCGGGCGATCGCGTCCGCGATGCGTGCCGGGGACGCCTTGCAGCCGCCGTAGTTCACCTGGCGCAGGCTGGAAAGGTCGGTGCGAACCGCGTCCGGGTGATCCACCAGCGAGTACAGCAACGGCGGCAATAGGTAGAGGTGAGTGATGCGCTCGCGTTCGATCGCGGCGAGCACCTGGCCGGGGTCGAAGTCCTCGAGCAGGACCACGGTGCCGCCCTCGGCCAGCACATGGTCAGCGATGAGCCCGGCGGCGTGCGCGAGCGTGGTGGGCACCAGCTGCCGGGGCGGGTCAGGCTTGCGCCTGTCGGGCGTGGGCCGCATCCTGCCGGCTCGTTCGAAGTCGGTGCAGATGCCCTTGGGGTGGCCGGTGGTGCCGCCGGTGTGGCGGATGGAGCAGATGTCCCCCGGGCGGGCCAGCCCCGAGATCCGCTCGGTGGGTGCGGCGGCGGCCAACTCCAGCAGGTCGGTTCCCTGTTCGCCACCGAGGGTCAGCACATGCGTGACCGGAATCTCGGCGGTGATCTCGGCGGCCCGCTGGGCATATGCTGGGTCCACGATCAGCGCCCGCGTCTCCACGTCACGCACGATGGCGGCCTGGGAGTCGGCGGAGAGCTTGTCGTAGAGGTTGACTTGACAACCCAGCAGGTTGGCAGCGTAGCGGGTGGCCAGTGCCTCGGGAAGGTTGCCGCTGAGCAGCGTGACGGTCTGTCCGCGTTGAAGACCCTGAGCGCGCAGGGCCTGCGCCAGCCGGTGGACCAGGTCGCGAAACTGGCCGGCGGTGATCCTGCGTCCGTAGTGCACCAGGGCCTCTCGCTCCGGGGCGGCCTCGAGTGAATCCAGGATGTCGTCCACGAACGACCGAAAGGGCTGGGCGACTCGGGGCATGGCAGATCTCTCCTACAGTGTGTGGTGGTCCGTCTTGACGCCGTAGCGCGCCATGACGGGCAGTGGAGCGTAAGCTGATTCGCCGCAGCCGCCGCTGTCCCCGCACGGCGGCACAGCGACAGCCGTTCTTCGACGTCGCCCGGCTCGGCGGCGATCGACGATGACCGCGCACGTCACGGGTTCGCGCCGCACCGACGGCCTGGTCCCGTGCCGCGCAACGCGTGACACGAGCAGCGGGTCAGGGCGTGTACCGGGTGCGCAGTAGGGCGTCGAGCCGGTCCAGCGCCCAGTCCCAGGTGTTGTCGGTGGCGGGGGCGCTGTGGTTGAAGCTGCCGGTCGTCTCCAGGCTGATGTAGCCGTGGATGACGCTGCCCAGCAGGCGCACGGCGTGCGTCTGTTCGGGCTCGATCAGGTCGTAGCCGCGCAGGATCGCCCGGAGCATCTGTGAGTGCCTGACGGCGGCGCTGTCAGCCGCCGTGTCCGGGTCGAGCCGGAACTGAGTCGCGGCGTAGCGGCCGGGATGCTGTCGGGCGTAGTCGCGGCAGACGTTGGCGAACGCGACCAGGGCGTCTTTACCAGCCCGGCCGGCAAGTTCGACGGCGACCTGGTCCGCCAGTTCTTCCAGCGCGAGCAAAGCGACCCGGGTCTTTAGGTCCTGCAGGTTGGCGATGTGCGCATACAGGCTCGCGGTCTTGACTTCGCACCTCCGAGCAACCTCGGTCGGCGTCACCCGGTCGAAGCCGAGCTCATCGGCCAGCTCCGCTCCCACTGCGACGACCCGGTCAGTGGTCAGGCCCGCACGAACTCGTGACATCGCCCCCTCTTCTCTTCAACTGTCTAATCCGACTATAGAGTAGCCTAATGTTATTAGGCAACCGGAGCGTCTTCCTTGGACACAAGCTGATCCACCTCGGACTCGAAGAACACGTCGGCGTTGATGCCCATCCGCTCGAGCATCCCGTTGATCTCGAGGCCGATCACCCCGTTAAGTCGCGTCCACGGCGTAAGCGCGCGCAGCAGGACGTCCGGCGAGAGCCGGGTCCGCCCGGCGCCATCAGTTCCAGGCAGACCCTACTCAAGTGGCCACAGTCACAAGTGTGTCGCTATCATCACAAAGTGAATGAATCATAACTTCTTAAAAGGAGCGGCCGTGGACACTCAAGCCTTCACCAACCAGGTAGTGCTCATCACCGGAGCAGGCGGCGCGCTCGGTGCGGCGATCGGTCGGCGGTTCGCCGCGGGCGGCGCCACTGTGGCGCTCGTCGGGCGCTCCGCCGATTCTCTGGATCGCGCGGCGGCGACCTTGCCCGGCGACGCGAAACACCAGGTCTTCACAGGCGACGTCACCGACGCGCAAAGCATCGGGTCGACCGTGGACGACGTGGCCTCGACACTGGGCCGCCTCGACGTCCTCGTCAACGGCGCCGGGCGCGTCGTGCAAGGCACCATCGAGCAGATCGACCTCGATTCGTACCGCGAGATGATGGCCACGCACGTCGACGGCACGATCTACACCTCACGGGCCGCGCTCGAGCACCTGCGCGCCCATCGCGGCTGCATCATCAACATCGGGTCGGTTTCAGGGCTCAACGGAGACTGGGGCCAAGCCGCGTACAACGCGGCCGAAGGCGCGATCACCACGCTCACCCGCGGCATGGCGCTCGACCACGGCCATGAGGTCCGCGTCAACTCCGTCCACCCGGGCGCCATCATCACCGACGCCATGACCGAGCAGGCGTTCGCGGACGGCTCTCCCATCGCGGCGGCGTGGAACGCCCGGATCCCGATGGGCCGCGTCGCGCAGCCCGAAGACGTTGTCGGCGTGGTGGCCTTCCTCGCGAGTGCCGAAGCCCGGTACGTCAACGGCGCCTGCATACCGGTCGACGGCGGCCTGACCGCGTCGAACGGGCAGCCGTCACTGCCGGCCATCCTCGGCGACATCGTCCTGAAATGACCCCTCAGTACCGGGCCCTGCTCCAAATCCTGGCCAACAAGTGGAGCGCGCCGATCATCGCCGAACTCGAGAAGGGCCCAAAGCGCTTCGGAGAACTACGCCACAACCTGCTCGGCGTGAATCCGAAGGTGCTGGTCCAGACGCTCCGGCGCTTGGAGGAGTTCGGCCTGGTCGAACGCAAGATCTATCCGACGGTGCCGCTGCACGTGGAGTACTCCCTGACCGAGCTCGGCCACCGGTCGACGGAGCCGCTCCGCGCGGTGCTGGCGTGGGCAGAAAACTACGTCGACCGATGCCGGCCGAGCACCGCGAGCAGCGCCAGCCTCCGTGTCCCGGCTGGGCGTCAGCCAGCTCGACCGTGCCCTTGCCGCGCTAGGACAAGGGCGCCGTCCTGACCGCGACCCTCCGGAATCCACGCCGTGACCGAACCGCCGGGCTAAGCCGCCCTTCAACGGGAAGCCGGTTCGTTCTTCCTGGCCGACCCCCACAGCAACTGACCACGGTCGACAGTGAGTACAGCTCCGGTCACCGCAGACCATCGCTGCCTGACGCGAGCATCGCGTAGTCCTCCGCGATGTCTCCCATCCCCGGCGCCGGTGGGCAACCTGAAGGCGGCACCTCCAATGCCGGAACCACCGCCGGCCACGAGGGCGACCTTGCCCTGCAGGCGTCTGAGGGCCCGAGTTTGCAGAAAGCGGGGGGTCGCAGTCATCAGGTCACTCCGGGACCAGGCGCCGGTGAGCCCGGAACCGGCGATCTCGTCGGCGCGGTACACGGTAAAAAGGTCGTCGACTTAGTGCATCGCGTTGATGGGCCGGCCATCAACGCGATGATGCGCAGTTCGGTGTCATCGATTCATCGAGACCTTCTGTCAGAGTGCTGCTCCACGCACGACCGCAGCAGAGACTGAGCCATCCGACACGGCGTATGGCCTTTCGTTCCCTTGTGGACGCAGCACTGACGGAACCGGAGACTCGCTTATCCGATCGCGTAAAACCGAAAAGAACGGATATTTGCCCTTTAGGGCACTTAAGTCAGGAGGCGATTGCCCGGCCGGAGCTTCTGTGCAGAATTCGCCCATGAGCAATCCCACCACCCATGCCGGGTTGAATGTGCGCGGCCATATCGCGCGGCCGACGACCATCACCATCGCCTTCTGGGCGTTCATCGCCTCCACGCTTCTGGGGCTGGCAAACGGAGTCGTGACCCTCCTCAGCGGGGACTCCGTGGGCCAGATCGCGCAAACCGCTATCGCCGGCGACAGGTCCGACGTGCCCAGCGTCCAGATCAGCCAGGTCACCACAGCGACCAATGCCAGCGCGCTGGTGTTCTCGGTGATCATGTCCCTGCTTTACGTGGTGTTCGCCGCCAAGGTGCGGGCGGGCCGCAACTGGGCTCGCATCCTGCTGACTGTGGTCGCCGGACTCCAGTTGCTTGCCATCACGTTCAGTCAGAGCACGACCACCCTCGGCTACATGGGCGCGCTCTGCGCCGTCGTCGGCGCTGTTGCGTGTTTAGCCAAGCCTTCCAACGAGTACTTCGCCGCTAAGAAGGCGGCACGCTGACCATGGGCAGATTTGGCAGGCTCTTGACCCACGCGACGCCCGTGAGCCTCAGCGCGGTTCTCCTGGCGACCGGCGTTTCGGCGGCACAACCGTCCACCACAGACGTTGCCGCGGCGCGTACCGAGGCAGGCATCGCCGCGTTGCAGGCGATCAAGGCCGGCCTGACGCGCACCGAGCTCAAGCAATCGAGCCGGCTCGTGATCGAGAAGCGGCTGCGAACCGACCCGGCACTGGCGGCGACGCTGCCGGGTTACCACTCCGGCGTCGACGTCAGCGCGACCGGCGTCGTAGCGGTGGACATCTCCGCCCGCGGTACCGCTGTCGCGGCCACGGTCCGGGACGCGGGCGGTACCGTCCGCGGCGTATCGCAGGTCGGCACCATCCGCGCCGACCTGCCGCTCTCAGCTCTCGACCGCATCGCCGGCCGAGACGACGTCGACGCGGTGAAGGCGGCTGTCGAGCCCGTGACCGGGGTCGTGCCGACCGACCGGCGGCCCCGGGCCGGTGACCGGTTGCGGGCTGCGGCGTCGACCGTGGTGTCCGAAGGGGACCGGACGCACGGCGCCGACAGCGCCCGCGCGAAGTACGGAGTCAGTGGCGCTGGTGTGAAGGTCTGTGTGCTCTCCGACGGCGTCGACTCATTGGCGAGGTCGCAATCCTCCGGTGAACTGCCCGCGGTGGACGTCCTCGCCGACCAGCAAGGCGAAGGTGACGAAGGCACCGCGATGCTCGAGATTATCCACGACCTCGCACCCGACGCCACTCTAGGGTTCGCCACCGTCACCGGTGACCAGGCCGGTTTTGCGGGCAACGTCCGCGCCCTGGGCACCACCGGCCGCTGCCAGGTCATCGTCGACGACGTCTCCTACTACGACGAGTCGCCGTTCCAGGACACCGAGGCCGCGCAGGCCGTCAACGACGTCACCGCGGCCGGCGTACTGTACTTCTCCTCGGCCGGCAACGAGGGCAACCTGCACGACGGCACCAGCGGGTACTACGAAGGCGACTTCCGTGCGTCCCTGGGAGCGATCCCCGGCGTCACCGGTGTCCCGCACGACTTCGACCCCGGCCCCGCCGTCCAGGACTTCGACCCGTTCACGCCGTCGACCCGCCCGCGGTCACCGTTTTTCGCCGATCCGGTGACGCTGTTCTGGTCCGACCCGTGGGGCCAGGCGGCCGACGACTACGACCTGTTCGTCACGGACCCGGACGGCAACGTCATCAGCTCCGGGGAGGACCGCCAGACCGGCACGCAGGATCCCTATGAGATCGCGCTGGTGCCCACCGGCACCGATTTCCGGCTCGCCGTGGTCAAGTACAGCGGTGTCGACCGGTTCATCGCCGTCAGCACCAACCGGGGGCAGTTCACGGCTTCGGGTGCGCTCAAGGCGTTCAGCACCAGCGGTACCATCGCCGGGCACGACGCTGCGGCGAACGCGTTCAGCGTCGCGGCCGCGCCGGCCGCGGCGGGGTTCGCGCCGGGCGAGCCGTCCGGGCCGTATCCGGGCTCGTTCACCGCGAGAAGCCCGTGGGAGCGTTTCTCATCCGACGGGCCGCGGCGGGTGTTCTTCCGCGCCGACGGTACGACATTCACCCCCGGCACCGTGTCTTCAACGGGCGGGGGGACCCGCCGGAAGCCGGACATTACCGCCGCTGACGGCGTGACAACGTCGGTACCCGGCTTCGAGCGGTTCAACGGCACGTCGGCCGCGGCCCCGCACGCTGCCGCCATCGCCGCTCTAGTGCTGTCGGCCAAGCCGGCGGCGACGCCAACGCAGGTCCGCACAGCCCTGCTGTCCTCGGCGCTCGACCTGGGCGCCCCCGGATTCGGCACGGTGAGCGGCAACGGCATGGTGATGCCCGGGCGGGCACTGGCCGCCCTCGGTGTCCGGCCGAAGTACTGAAGTCGCCATTTCGGCAAGGACGGGAGCCGCCGCCGCATGCGTTTCACCCAGTACTACCTCGAATGCTTGTCCCCTACTTCAGACCTGATCGCCGACGAGACCACCGGACACGCCGTGATCGTCGACCCGCACCGCGACATCGCCGAGTACACCGCAAATCTGCGCGCTCACGGGCTCACGCTCGCGGGAGTGATCAACACCCACATCCACACCGACTTCGTCGCCGGGCACCTGGAACTGGCCGCGGCAGCCGGCCGATCGACCCGGCGGAACTCCAACGGCTGCCGCATTCAGGCGCAGTTGTGCTCGAGGACCGCCCGCCGCAGGACTTCGCGGCCGGTCACCTACGCGACTCACTCATCGTCCCGGCCGACGGCCGGTTCGCCGAGCAGGCCGCCACCATCACCCCGCCGGGCAGCACCATCGTCATCGTCGCACCGGACGACCGGCAAGACGAGCTGGTGCCCCGGCTGGCCCGCGGGGGGTCGATGGCGTCGCAGGACACCTGGACGATCCCACCGCCGCACCGCCGACCGTCGCCGACGAGGTCGACCGCGCGAGCCGGATCACGGCGGACCACCTCCGCCGTAGTCACGGGGCCGCCGCGGCACCGGATGGTCGTCGATGTCCGCGGCGACGACGGGCGCGCGGCGGGCGTCATCGAAGGTTCACCGCACATCCCGTTGCCGCAGTTGCCGGAGCAGGTCACAAAATCACCCAGCCCGGTGCTGCCGCTGGGCTTCTTCGACCGGATGCGCTCGGTGGCGCCGTTCCTGGCGATGTTGTTGATTCCTGCGGGATAATTCGGTTTCCTGTACGTCGCTGCCCTGCACGTCGAGGACGTGCTCAGCTACAGCCCGCTGCTGGTGCTGCCGTTCACGGCCGCGCTGGTGCTCGACGTTGTGATCGTGCCCCGGCTGGTGGCGCGTGGGGGCGAGCGGGTGACGGGTGGCGCAGGAACGGCCTTGCTCAGCCTCGGTCTGCTGTGGATGTATCAGCTCGACGCGGACATGCTGGGGCTGGGCGCGGGTCTCACGGTCGCACCGCTGACCAGCGTCCTGCTGGCCCTGGGACCGGCCGAGCAGCTGTCCGCAGCGTCGAGTCCTAACCAGAGCGTGCATCAACTCGGCGGCGCGGTGGGCCTGGCCGCGCTGACGATGGTCTTCAGCGCGGCCGGCGGCGGTGTCGGCCGCATCACCACGGCCTTGCTGACGGGCACGACCAGCAGAAGGCCACGCCCAACGGCGACATCGCGCTGCTGCACCTGACGACCGCGGTGAACACGACGTACATGAAACTCGGCATCGGTAACCCGCCCACCGGGTCGACCCACGCGGCTGCGCTGACCCGCGCTGTGCACGTGGACCCCAGGCCAGCGGCTGGCGAGCCAGTCGTAGAACTCGTACGCCTACGTACCCGCACGCCAACGACGACTTCGACCCCTGTTGGGTTCGAGATACATTTGATCGGTCATGCGCGGTAGAGCTCGCCGAGCAGATTGAGCACCGTGCGAGTGGCGGGGTGGGGGTCGTCGCGCCACCAGACCAGTCGCACGGCGACCGGTTCGGCGTCGCGCACCGGCCGGTAGACGATGCCGGGGCGGGGATACTGGTCCACGACGGACTGCGCGGTGACCCCTATGCAGCGGCCGGTGGCAATGACCGTGAGCCAGTCGTCGATCTCGCGGCTCTCCTGTGTCGCCGGGCGCGCGTCCGCGGGCCACAGTTCCGCAGTGGTCGACCCGGTGCGCCGGTCGACGACCAGGACGCGGCTGCTGAGCTCGGCCAGCCGCACCGAGCGGCGCCGCGCCAGTGGGTCGGAGGCGGCCAGCGCGCACCAGCGTGGCTCGTGACCCACGGTGGCGCCCTCGAAGCGGCGGTCGTCTAACGGCCTGCGCAGGACCGCGAGGTCCGCGGTGCCCTCGACCAGACCGGCGCTCGGAGAGTTGATGCGAAGCAGATGCACTGGCGTGTCCGGCTGCGATTCCCGCCACCGGCGTTGAAAGGCGTGGGTGAGTCGGCCGAGCGCCGACCAGGCGTGGCCGATCCGCAGTTCGACATGACCCGAGGTCGTCAGCTGCACCAGGTTGTCGACCTCGGTCAGCACGCGCCGGGCGTGCGTCATGACGCGGAGTCCCGTTTCCGTCAGCGAGGTTTCGCGGGACGTACGGCGCAGCAGCCGCACGCCAAGGCGCTTCTCGAGCACCGCAATCGTTCGTGAGACCGCAGCCTGGGAGACGCCCAGAGCGATCGCGGCGTCGGTGAACGTGCCCTCGTCCACGATCGCGACGAGGCACCGCAGCTGACGCACTTCGACATCCATAACCAGATCGTATAGTTTTTGCGCGCCACGCATTTTGCCCGGAGTCCACCGTGGCACAGGATCACTGCGTGCCAGCAGCCCCGTCTCGCCCCGCGTCCATGGCCGGGGTTGTCACGATGCTCGCCAGCGGTCTTTCGACCCAGTTCGGCGCCGCGATCGGATCGCTGGCCTTCGCGGTGCTCGGCCCGGCCGGCGTCGTCGCGGTCCGCCAGTGCGTCGCGGCGGCGGTCCTGCTCGCAGTGGGCCGGCCCCGCCTGCTGTCCTTCACTCGGCAACAGTGGGGGCCGGTGCTGCTGCTCGCGGCGGTCTTCGGTGCTGTGAACCTGTCGCTCTACACCGCGATCGACCGGATCGGTCTTGGCCTGGCGGTGACCCTGGAATTCCTCGGTCCCCTCACGATCGCGCTGGCCGGCTCGCGCCGACGCGTGGACCTGGGCTGCGGCGTACTCGCCACGGCGGGAGTGGTCGTGCTGATGCGTCCTCGTCCCAGTGCCGACTACTTCGGCATGGGTCTCGCGCTATTCGCCGCCGCCTGCTGGGCCGCTTACATCCTTCTCAACCGCTCCATCGGCCAGCGCATCCCCGGAGCACAGGGCACGGCCGCCGCGGCGGGGCTGTCTGCGTTGGTCTACCTGCCCATTGGAGCCGACGTCGTGGTGCACCAACATCCTTCCGCCGGGGCGATCGGCGCGGCCGTCGCGGCCGGGATCCTGGCCTCCGCCTTGCCGTTCCTCGCGGACCTGTTCGCGTTGCGCCGCGTTCTCCCTGAAGCGTTCGGATTGTTCATGAGCGTGAACCCGGTGTTCGCCGCGGCCGTCGGCGCGCTCCTCCTAGGACAGAAGCTCGACGCGGCCGCGTGGTCGAGCATCGCCGCGATCATTGCGGCCAACACCGTCAGCATCCTCACGAAGCAGCGTCCGTGAGTTCACCCATCACCGCAAAGGAACCTTCCATGCCCGGCGTCACGCTGACCGACCACTTCTTCTCCGTCCCACTCGACCACGATCGGACGGAGGGCGAGCACATCGAGATCTACGCACGCGAGGTGGTGGAGACCGGACGCGAGCGCGAGCGACTGCCCTGGCTGCTGTTCTTGCAAGGCGGCCCCGGCATGCTGCCGCCGCGTCCGGTCGGCCGGGACTCCTGGCTGGACCGCGCACTCGACGACTACCGCGTCCTCCTGCTCGACCAGCGCGGCACCGGCCGTTCCACGCCGATCACCCGGCAGACGCTCCCGGCCCGTGGCGAGCCCGCCGCGCAGGCCGGATTCCTCACCCACTTCCGCGCCGATGCCATCATCCGCGACGCCGAGCTGATCAGGCGCGAACTGACCGGCAAACCGTGGTCGGTGCTCGGTCAGAGCTTCGGCGGCATGTGCACCGTCACCTATCTCTCGTTCGCCCCCGACGGCCTGCGCGAGGCAGTGATCACCGGCGGTCTTCCCGGGTTGCGCGTCACCCCCGACGAGGTCTACCGCGCCGCCTATCCACGCGTGCACCGCAAGAACACCGCGTACTACCGCCGGTATCCGCAGGACGCGGCCGCGGTCCGCTGCATCGCCGCGCACCTGATCGAGCGCCCGGCGCCGTTGCCGGATGGATCCCTGCTCACCGTCGAGGCCTTCCAGTCGCTCGGGATGGTGCTCGGCACGAGGGACGGCGCGGACGTGCTGCACTACCTGCTCGAAGACGCCTGGGCCGGGGCGGAGCTGTCCGACGGCTTCCTTGACCGCGTCACGGCTTCCCTGAGCTACGCCCAGCTGCCGCTGAAGTCACTCATGCTCGAACTCACCTACGCCCAGCGCGGCACCGGCGCGCCGAACTGGGCGGCCCAGCGGCTGCGCGGCGAGTTCCCCCAGTTCGACGCGCGCCGGGCGCTGGCGGGCGACGACCCGGTGCTGTTCACCGGCGAGACCACCTACCCGTCCCTGTTCGACCAACCGTGTATCGCGCCCCTGCGCGAGGCGGCCGAGGTGTTGTTCGCCCGCGGAGATTGGCCCGACCTCTACGACCCGCAGCGCTTGGCCGCGAACGAGGTCCCCGTGGCGGCTGCGGTGTACCTCGACGACATGTACGTCGATGCGACTTACTCGCTGCAGACCGCCGAGACGATCAGGGGCCTGCGGCTGTGGGCGACCAACGAGTACGAGCACGACGGGCTGCGCGTCAGCGACGGACGCGTCCTGGACCACCTGCTGCGAACGCTGCACGGCCAGGTCTGAAGCGGAGCGCCAATCGGCTGGGAGCCGCCACATAGCTAGCCGAATCGGGCCGTGAGTGCAATGGAACGAGAAATCTCGTCAAGCTAGTGAGCCACTGATAGACTGGACGGAGGCGAGCGCAGCGCGGTGTACATGGACGGGCACAGTCCGCCATGAATGCTGACAGCATTACCTTCGATCGCATTCCGCCGCCGAATCACGGGCTGGTCAAGGAGTCGCAGGACCGATCGGATGAGCCCTGCCGAGTGGTCTCCCCAGCTCGTTCGTGGAACGTGGCCCGGCGGTGGCTCCGTTTCGGCCCCCGAGGCGTTACAAGGAGCCGGTCGGTGTCCGGCACCCTCGACAGGTTCGGGGCCGATACCCTGCCGAGCTTCGCGCACCGGGGCGTCACTCGACTCGCTGAACTCGGGTCCGGGACGTCATTCCGACGCGGCCAGCTCTCTTTTCTCGTGCTGAGGTGATCGATCCGGCACGCCCCTGACCGTCCTGATCGCCGGCAGTTTGGCTCGGCGGCAATACGCTCCCTGTTTGCCGCCGAGCCCTACCTCCATCATGCGACGTGCGGTGCGCGAATCGCAGTCACCGTTGGGACGGTGGTGTCTTATGCCGAGCACGCCAGCAAGGTCACCGTGCTGTACCTCCGTCGCAACCGCACCACCGCCACGGCGCCAGTGGCGTCGACCTTCGCGGCGACGACCGCGGCCGGTGCCATCGCGGGTTCGCTGCGCATCCCGTTGGCCAGCTGCCGGAGCGGGTCGCGGAGATTCCCCTCGACCGGCCTGTCGTGCTGCACTGCACAGGCGGGCACCGCTCTTCGATCGCCGCGAGCGTCCTGCGGCGCGCTGGCCATCCCGACGTGCCCGATCTCCCCGGCGCTTATGCGGCTTAGGTCTGGGACGGGGCTGAGCGGCCGATGTGTCACACCGACAGTGGGTCCAGCTCGCCCGCCAGCACCGACAACGCCTCGGTCAGGTAGTAGTCGCCCCAGACCAGTTCGTGGGCCGTTGCCAGCCCGATGAGCTTGTTGTAGCACCCCTGCCCCAGTATCCTGATCGAAGGGGGCATTCCCGGCACGGTGCGCATGTAGTCGCCGATGAGCGCCTGGACGGTACGCCGGGCCAGCAGCCGGTACGGCTCCCCGTCGGTGACGAGTTCCGCCAGCTTGAGCAGCGCCGCCGCCGCGATCGCCGTCGACGACGTGTCCCGGACAGTACCCGGATCGTCGAAGTCCCAGTACGCCACCAGGTCGTCCGGAACATGGGCACTCCACCAGTCCGCGACCCCGATCGCGGTGTACAGCAGCTCCGGCCGGCCGGGCAGGCGGTGCGCCGCCATCGCGAACGCCAGCATCGCCCACGCTTGCGCCCGCGCCCAGGTGCTCTCGGCCGAGAAGCCTTTATGGCTGTAGCGGCGCACGATCGCACCGGTGTCGGCGTCGACCGTGCCCGACTGGCACACCGAACCGTCCGAGCGCACGCAGATCTCGATGTGCCGGAGGGCGTGCGAGGCGGCCGCCTCGGTCATCGCCGGGTCGGCGACGCGATCGGCTACCGCGGTGAGCAGGGAAACCACCGCCCCCACGGCGTCGATGCTCGTCTCGCTGTCGCCGACGCTGTGCGCTTCCTCCGCGGCCGTGCCCAGCGGCACGAGGCCCGCGGCCGGGTTGTACGCCTTCATCAAGCCCTCCGCACCGCGGACCGCGCGGTCCCACGCACCTTCGTCGCCGACGAGCCGGCCGCCCAGTAAAGCGCCGTAGTGGAAAAGGAAACCACGGAAGATCGTGGGTGAGTGTTCGCGGCCGTCGAGGCGAGCGGAGTACTCGCGCGCGGCGCCGAGGAACCGCTCGTCGCGTGCGGCAGCCAGCCACAGCTGGCCGACGAAATGACCTCCGGTCCAGTCGCCGTCCGGGGTGGTGGTCCATTCCCCGGTCCGCGGATCCGCGAAGTGCGGGAAGCCCGGCAGCCGGTCGGCGAGTGTTCGCTCGAGCCGACCGAGCATGAGCGCGCGAGCGGCGGAGATCGTGTCCATGGTCATTCCGGGTACCCCGATACGCAGTGGTGGGCGGTGACGGGCGGTTTCGTCGCGGGCAGGCGGATCGCGCCTTCCGCGTCGAGCGCGTCGATCTCGCCGGCGCCGAGCCCTAGTTCGGTGAGGACGTCTCGCGTGTCCTGCCCCAGCGCGGGAACCTCGCGGCGCACCTCGCCCGGGCTCCGCGACAACCGGATGGGATACCCGACCACCCGCGCGGGCTTCTCCCCCGCCACCCCGACTTCCACGAGGAGGTCGTTGGCGACGACCTGGGGCTGCCGAAGTGCGTCGGCCAAGCTCAGCTGCGGCGCGCAGAGCAGGTCGACGCTTTCGAACCGGGCCAACGCCTCTTCCGTGCTCAGGCGGGCCACCACGGGCGCCAACACCGCGTTGGCCACCTCGCGGTTGCGCGCTTGCAGCTCGGGCGTCGCCAAGTCCGGGCGGGCGCTGAGGTCGTCCACCTCCAGTGCGGTGCAGAGCAAGCCGACGGCGTTGTCGCGGAACAGCCCGAGGACCGTGACGACACCGTCGGCGGTCTCGAACGTCCCGCCGTACCACTGGCTGACCCAGTTGAGTTCGGTGCCGTGCCTGGTCTGCGCCGCCGCCTCCATCATCTGCATGGCGAGCGCCGTGTCCAGGAGGTTGACGCTGACCTGCTGCCCGCGCCCGGACCGTTCCCGCTCGAACAGCGCCGCGAGAATTCCCTGGACCAGCCCGGCACCCGAGGCGTAGTCGACTTGAGCGGTCGGGTTGAGGTATGAGTCGAGCCGCGCGTCGCCGACCGCCCGTGCCAGGCCGCTGACCGTCTGGGCGAGCATGTCCTGGCCGGGCTTGTGCGCCAGTGGCCCGTGGTCACCGAATCCCGACGCGCTGGCGTATACCAGGCGCGGGTACCGGTCGGCGAGGTTCGCATAAGACAGGCCGAGCCTGCGGACGGCGGCGGGACGGTAGTTGTGCACCAGCACATCCGCCCTCGCGAGAAGCCGATGCAGGATCTTCATCCCCGCCGCGGCCTTGAGATCGAGGCTGACACTGCGCTTGTTGCGGTTGAGTGCCACGAAGTAGGCCGAGGTCAGGCCACGGTCGGCCGCGTGCCGGTCGAGCGCGCGCATCATGTCGCCTCGGGGCCCGCGCTCGATCTTCACGACGTCGGCGCCGAGGTCGCCGAGGGTCTGCCCGGCGAGCGGCCCCTGCATGACCTCGCACAGTTCGATCACCCGGATCCCGGCGAGCGCGCGGCTCATGCCACACCTGCCACGGCGTAGGCTGCCTTGGCCACCAGCAGGCGCTGGATTTGGTTGGTTCCCTCGTAGATCTGTGTGATCTTCGCGTCGCGCATCATGCGTTCGACCGGGTAGTCGCGGGTGAACCCGTAGCCTCCGAAGAGCTGGACGGCGTCCGTCGTGACCGACATGGCGTTGTCGCTGCAAAGGAGCTTCGCCATCGATGCGCGGGCGCGGGCTTCGGGGTGGCCTGCCTCGATGAGCGCCACCGCCTCGTAGAGCAGCGCGCGAGCGGACGCCAGCCGGACCGCCATGTCGGCGACCATGCCCCTGATCATCTGGAACCGGGAGATGGACTGGCCGAACTGGGCGCGCTCGGAGGTGTACGCGAGAGCCGCGTCGAAAGCGCCCTGCGCGACTCCCAAGGCCTGCGCCGCGATGAGCGCGCGGCTGCCGTTGAGCTCGGCCATGATGTACCGGTAGCCCTCGGCCGGGTCACCGACGACCCGCAGGTCGGGGACGAAGCAACCGTCGAGGATCACGTCCGCGGTCGGGCTGCCCCGCAGGCCCATCTTCCGCTCGTGCGGGCCGAAGGACAGCCCCGGGTCGTCGCGGTGGACGATGAAGACGCCGTGCCGGGACTCACCGGTCTTCGCCAGGACCGCGTACCAGTCGCCCCAGGGTGCGTTGCTGATGAACCGCTTCCGGCCTGTGAGCAGCCAGCCTCCGCCGGTTTCGGTCGCGGTGGTGGTGAGCCCGGCGACGTCCGAGCCCGCGGTCGGCTCGGTCAGGCACCAGCCCGCGCCGGCCCGCCCGGCCGCGACTTCGGGGACCACCAGCTTCTGGAGCTCGGCCGAGCCCTCGGAAAGGATCGTGCACGTCCCGGCCCAGTTCACCAGCAGGACGTGCGAGGTCGTCATGCAGGCCGCGGCGATCTCCTCGACCGCGATCACCTGCGAAAGCAGATCGGCTCCGGATCCGCCGAGGTGCTCGGGATGGGCGAGGCCGGCCAAGTCGGCGTCCACAACGGCCTGCCAGGCTTCGTCGGGGAAACGTTCTTTCTCGTCGACGTCCGCGGCATAGGGCGCGATGCGATCCGCCGCGAGCCGGCGAACACTGGCCCGGAAATCAGCGTGGACATCGGACATGGAGTCGGTCATGACTCAGTTCTTCCTTTCCTGGATGGTGACCGGCGGCCAGCTCAGGTCGCCGCCGTCTCCGCCGGGCCGGGCGCTGACCCTCTTCGCCTCAGCCGGAGTCAAACCGAGGCGCACGAGGGCGGTGGTGGTCTCGCCGCGGTCCGGTGCGCGGCCGGGTACGGCCGCCGTGCGGGAGAATCGCGGTACGCCGGGAACCCGGTCGAGGGCGAACCCCGGATGCCGCGCCGCGATGTGCGGGTTGGACGCGAGTTCGCCGGGCTCCAGCACGGGCGTCACGCAGGCGTCGCCGCCTTCGAACCGCGCGGCCCACGCGTCCCGGGTCCTGCCGAGAAAGATCGCTTCCAAAGTGCGGGTCAGGCTCTCGGCTTCGCGCGGGTCGAGGTGGTCGGGAGCGTCTTCGGGCTCGCCCAGTCCCAGTCCGGACCACAGCTGCGCGAAGAACTTCGGCTCCAGCGCGCCCACGGCGACGTACCGGCCGTCGGCGCACTCGTAGGTGCGGTAGGCCGGCATGGTCCCGGCGAGCAGTCCTTCGCCGCGGCCGGGCAACGTCGGAGTTCCCCAGTCGGCGAAGGGCATCGCCATCATCGACAGGACACCGTCGACCATCGCGGCGTCCACGTGCTGTCCCCGGCTGGACCGTTCCCGTTCGAACAGCGCGGCCATGACGCCGAACGCGGCGAGCAGGCCGCCGCCACCGAAGTCGGCGAGCAGGTTCAGCGGGGGCACCGGCGGCGCCTGCGGGGGCCCGAACGTCCCGAGCGCGCCGGCGATCGCGAGGTAGTTGATGTCGTGCCCGGCACGGGGCGCCAGCGGGCCGTCCTGCCCGTAACCGGTCAGACTACAGGAGATGATCCGCGGGTTGAGGCGGCTGAGCCGGGCGTGGTCGACACCGAGCCGGGAAGCGACGCCGGGCCGGAAGCTCTCGAGCACCACGTCGGCGGTCGCGGCCATCCGGTCGAACAAGGCGCGGTCCGCTGCGGACTTGAGGTCCAGCTCGATCGCGTGCTTGCCCCGGCGCAGCGCCGGAATCGGCGCTCCCGTCCGCCCACCACCGATCATGACGACCTCGGCACCCAGGTCGGCCAGGAGCATGCTGCAGTAGGGGCCTGGGGCCAGCCGGCTCAGGTCCAGGACCCGGACGCCCTCCAGGATGCGCTTCTCGCCGCTCATGCCGGCCCCTCCGTTCGCGGCCGCAGGGCCACGGCGCTCGCCAGGCTGACGAGGGCCACCCCGGCCATGAGGACGCCGACCGCGAACACGCCGTGGGCAGCCGAAAGCGCGGCGGCGGCGAGCGGGACCACCGCGCCGCCCAGGACCCCGCCCAGGTTGTAGGCGAGCCCGGCGCCGGTGTACCGGCAGTCCGTTGTGAACAGTTCCGGCAGGTAGGCACCGACGGGCCCGTAGGCGACGCCGTACACGCCGAGCATCGTGGCGAGCGTGACTCCGAGAGCGACGCCGCTGCCGCCGCCCAGCAAGCCGAACAGCACGAGAACCAGCGGGACCGCGATGACGAACCCGGCGATGATGGTGCGGCGGCGGCCGATCCGGTCGGACAGGACGCCGGCCGCGATCGTGGTCGACGCGAGGACCGCCCCCGCCGCGATGCCCAGCTCCAGCACCGTGGACCGGCTCAAGCCCGCTCCACCGGCCGACGTGCCGAACGAGGTGAGGTAGGCGGTGGCGACGTAGAAGAGGGCGAACAGCACCGTCAGCACGCCTCCGCCGAGCAGGACCTGCCGCAGGTGGGTGCGCAGTACCTTCCGCAGGGGCGCGGTCTCCGGCCGGCGCACACCGCCGGCTTCGAGTTCGGCCTGGTACTCGCGGAACGCCGGGGTTTCGGCCACGACCATCCGAACGAACAGGCCGATGAACACCAGGACTGCACTGCTGAGGAAAGGAATGCGCCACCCGTACGCGAGGAATGCCTCGCTGCCGGCACCGACCACGACGTCGACCAGCAGGAACGTCCCGCTGGCGAGCATGAATCCCAGCGCGGGACCCAGCTGCGGGAAAACGGCGTAGCGCCCTCGCTGCCGTTCCGGGGCGTATTCGGCGGCGAACAGTGCCGCGCCCGCCCACTCCCCACCCACCGCGAAGCCCTGCAGGAACCGCAGGACGGCGAGCAGTACCGGGGCCGCGACGCCGATCGCGGCCGACGAAGGCAGGAGTCCGATCAGGACGGTGGCCACCCCCATCAGCAGGAGAGTTGCCACCAAGGTGTTCTTGCGCCCGAACCGATCGCCGAAATGGCCGCAGACGAGCGCGCCCAGTGGCCGCGCGACGAACGCGACCCCCAGGGTCGCGAACGAGGCCAGCGCCCCGGCCGCGGCACCGAGTGCGGGGAAGAAGACCTTCGGGAAGACCAGCGCCGCCGCCGTGCCGTAGACGAAGAAGTCGTAGAACTCGATCGTCGTGCCCGCACAGCTCGCCACCGCGACCCGTGCGAGCGACGCATCCGAAACGTCGGCTTGCCGCCGTCGTCGGCGCGCCACCACCTTGCCGACCATTGCCCATCTCCTTTGACGAGACCGTCGATGTTCCCAGTCACAATTACGTTTGCCGTCACTACAACGAAGGCCACCGTATGCGCAGCTAGAGTGGATTAACCATGTTCGACGACCTCATGTTCGGCGTCGCAGGTTGTGCGTGGACACAAGAAGGGCGATGCTGTACTCCACCCGGCACACGACGAGGAGACCTCATGGGAAACGTCGCCGACACCGGCGAATCCGGCGAATCCGGCGCTCGGCCGTTCGGCCCGGTCGCCGACAACCTGCGCGCGCACGCCGGCCGGCTGGCGGCCGACATCGCGGAGACGATCCTCGGTACCGTGCCGAACTACGCAAAGGTCGAGGTGGGATCGCTGCGGCGCTCGCTCGTTCAGCACATCGGGACCGCGGCGGCGTCGCTGATCGCCGGACAGGTGCCGGAGCACGTCCCCGACGTGTCCGTCGCAGCGGAGCGCGCGCGGTCCGGCATCCCGATCGAGCAGGTGCTACTCGCCATCCGGCTGTCGTTCCAGCGGCTGCGGGAATTCGTTGTCGAAACGGCGGTGGCCCGGCGGATCCCACCGGAACAGCAGCTGGAGGCGGTGCGCATCCTGTGGGAGGTCAACGACCTGGTCAGCCGTGAGTACGCCGTCGCCCATCGCGACGAAGACCTCGACATGGCCCGCACCGCCGAAACGCAACGGAGCGAGTTCGTCCGCCGCCTGCTCCAGGAGGGTGCCCGGGGCCCGGAACTGATGCTGCACGCAGGCTCGTTCGGTTTGGTCGCGGGCCGCCGGTACCGCACGTTCCGGGCGCGTGCCGCCGGCACCGAGGGCGCCACGCTGGCCGCCGTCCTGCGCTGGGCCGAGCAGCACCACCTCGAGCCGGTGGGCGCGGTCGTCGACGGTGACGCCGCCGGCACGCTCACCGACGGTCCCCTGCCGCACGACGGTCCGGTCCTCGGGGTCGGCCCCGCCGTCGAACTTCCCGATCTACCGGGTTCGTTCCGCCTGGCGACCCAGGCGCTGGAGGTAGCCGGGCAGTTCGACCGCTCTGGAGTGCAGACCCTGGAGCGGCTGTCCCTGCACGTCGCGGTGGCGGCGGAAAGCCACGTCGGCGACATGCTCGTGGCGAAGATCCTCGGGCCCCTCCAGGCGCAGGGCGACTTCGGTGCCGAGCTGATCGCGAGTCTCGACGCCTACCTTTCGGCCGACATGAACACCGCGTGGGCAGCCGGGCGGCTGACCGTCCACCCCAACACCCTGCGCTACCGGATCAACCAGGTGAAGCAGCTGTCCGGGCTGTCCCTGCGGTCAGCGCAGGAAATCAGCGAGGTGTGGTGGGCGTTGCGCCGGTACGAATGGCTCTCCCGGGCTACCGCCGCAGCACCCGCCCGTGGCGATCGGGACTGAGGGCTTCCCCCCGGAGGCGAACCGGCCCGTGAGGAGCACGTGCACGGTCCCCATCGCATACGAGAGCGGGGCCGGTAGGTCGCAGTGTCGGCGTACCGCTCCGGGTCGAAGACGACCACGTCGGCGATCTTGCCTTTGGCCAGGAAACCGCGATCGCACAGCCCGATCCGGCCGGCGGGCGCAGCGCTCAGCTTCCGGACCACCTCGGCCAGCTCCAGCACACCGCGGTCACGCAGGTACTCGGCAATGGCCCGGGCGAAGGCCCCGAAATGCCGCGGATGCGGATGCCCGGCCCCAGCGAGGTCGAGAAGCCATCCGTCGCTGACCACGGAGCTGAGCTCGTCGGCCAGCACGAACTCCACATCGGACTCGGCCATCGCGTGGTTGACGATCCACACATCGCCCTGGTGATCGCGCAGCAGGTCCAGGATGACGTCCACGGGTTCGCGCGCGGTCGCCGCGGCGATCTCGGCCACCGACGAACCCGACCGGTCGCTGAACGGCCCCGCGGGCAGATCGGCGACGATCGTCCCGGCCGGGAGCACGGTCCGGCCGATCCGCTCACCGAGCTCCGCTCGGATGGCGCCCCGCAGGCCGGGGTCCCGGAGGCGTCCGTCCGGCCCGCCGTCCAGAGCCCAGTCCGGCAGCCGGGAGCTGAGCCGGGTCGAAGAAGCCGCGTACGGGTAGACGTCGCAGGCGACGTCCACGCCCGCGGCCGACGCCGCCTTGATCCGGCGCAGTGCCGCACGCACCTTGCCGTGGTTGGCCGGCCCCATGGCCTTCAAGTGCGAGATTTGGAGCCGGACCCCACTGCGCGCGGCGGTGTTCAGGCCGACGCGTCGTCGAGCGACCCAGGCACCACGTGCCAGCCTCCTCCGGGAACGGCAATTCGCCCGCGGAAGCGTCGGGGACGTGAGTTCTCAAGAATTTTTGGCCACCTGCGGCGACAGGTCAGGCAACTGTTGCGCCGACGTGCTGGGCAACAACACGCACTGCTCGGCGAGATTGTGGTTCCAGCCAAGAACGGGAGAGTCGGACTCCTGCCGGTCACTCAGCCGCTGGCAGCGCTCCGTGGGTCGAGTCGGCTGGTCGCCGCACGCGACCGCGTACCACTCATTTTGGTCGACCTAGGCTCCCACTGCATCAACGTGCCGATGATCTTGGCGACCGTCTCCGCCAGGAGGAAGCGGCGGATCGCGCGTGCGGTTCTGTCGAACCGATCCCCTCGCCGCGATACCGCCACCTGTCGCAGCTGACGACGGGTACCGACCAGTGCCATCGCACTGGCCCCCTGGTCACGCCAGTCGCCGCAGGGGTCAGACGACAGACAGCGAAAATTCGCTCTGCCAGTGCTGTTCGCAGCATTACCTTCTCAACGCACTCCGGTGCGAATCAGAGAAAATCACTCAATCTCAGTTCCTTTTGGTGACCAATAAGCACAAACGGAAGCGCCGGTGGGCGCGTGAATTTGATGTGGCACTTGCCGTGGCAGGCGGCTTGGTTAAGGTTGAGCACGCGGCGGGTACGCCGCTCTCTCGATTTCGCATTCTCCTTATCCCGCCGTTCTGCCCCTGTCAGGAGGACAAGTGCCGAGATCCTTCCGCAGATCCATCGTGCTCGCCGCAGCCCTGGTCGTTGCCGGCGCCGGCGCCGGCATGCCAGTCGCCCAAGCGGTCGCCGATCCACATACCGTCCTCCCGCAGGTGCAGTCCTTGCGGTCGCAGGTGCGCAATGGGACGCTGCTCGAAGCTCACAGCACCACAGAGTCATGCGCTGTGTGCCAGGCCCACGCGGTGACCGCCGCACCAGGATCGAAAATCCTGCTTTCGACCACCGTTCCGATCGGTTATGGCGCCGACGAGCTCGCCGCCGCCTATCACCTGCCCGACGCCGCCTCCGGCGCCAAGGGCACCATCGCGATCATTGACGCCGGGGCGTACCCCAGTCTCGAGTCCGACCTCGACACTTATCGGACGCAGTACGGGCTGCCGCCGTGCACCGTTGCGAGCGGCTGCCTAAAGGTCGTGGACCAGCACGGTGGCCCTCCGCTCGCGCCCGCCACCGAGCTCTTGGACGTCGTCCACGAAGAGTACGTCGCCGTCGAAACCGCGCTCGACATGCAGATGGCCTCCGCAGCCTGCCCCACCTGCGATCTGATCGAGCTGCAGGTGCCCGTCGGGGACGCCGTCGCCGGCGACGCCGCTCAGGACCACGCCGCGATGGCCGACTTCGGTGACGCGGTCAACACCGCAGCCCGGCTAGGCGCGACCGCGGTCAGCATCAGTTACCAGTTCCCCAGCTACCCGGACGTCGAGTTCGGAAAGCCAGGTCTGGATCTGTTCCACCCGGGCGTGGCCGTCCTGGCCTCTTCGGGTGACGGGGGGTACCAGGGCGACAAGCACACCGGCTGGCCGCAAAACCTGCCGTGGGTAGTCTCGGTCGGGGGCACGTCGCTGCTGCAAAGCGGCGGCCACTACACGGACATCGTCTGGGGCGGCGCGGGCAGCGGTTGCGAGACCGATCTGCCCGCGGCCATCGGTGCTCCGGCAGCGGTCAGCGCAAGCTGCGGCGGCCACCGCGCGTCCGCGGACGTGTCCGCAGACGCCGATCCCGCAACCGGTGTCGCCGTCTTCGATACATATTCGCCGTTCAGTGGCCAGCCGCTGAACTGGCTCGTCGTTGGGGGCACAAGCGCTTCGTCGCCGTTCGTCTCGGGGTTGTACGGCCGGGGAGGCCACACCTCGCAGGTACTTGGGCCGAACACGCTCTACACCGCGTCGGCGGGCGCGTTCACCGACGTGACGCTGGGCCAGAACGCCCCTGCACACGCCTGCCCGGCCGCCACACCGGCGTTGTGCGTGGCGCAACCGGGCTGGGACGCTCCGACCGGAGTGGGCGTGCCCAACGGATTGTCCGGGTTCTGATTACTGAAGGGACGGAGCGAGCGGCGGCTCGCTCCGTCCCCGGTCACCCGGCGCTGCCTGACCGGATGCGACCGCCACCACACCCGGACGGCGGAGTTCGGCTCTTTGTCAAGCCCCGGGTTTGATAGAGACTGGATTAACTGGTTTCCAGGGTTGCGGTGACCGGGTTGGTCATCGCGTGCGCTTCGTATTCGGCGGGTGGGACGTGCCCGAGCTCGCCGTGCAGCCGCCGGTTGTTGTACCAGTCGATGTACTCGACGGTCGCGATTTCCAGGTCGTCGAGGCCTTGCCAGGGTCCTTTGTTGCGGACGAGTTCAGTCTTGTAGAGCGAGTTGAATGCCTCGGCCATCGCATTGTCGTCGGAATCTCCTTTACTGCCAACGGATGCGGCCGCGCCGGCGTCGGCGAGGCGCTGGGTGTAGCGGATGGCTCGGTATTGCACTCCTCGGTCGCTGTGGTGAACCAGCCCGGTCAGGTCGGCACCGGTGGCCTGGCGGCGCCAGAGCTCCATCTGCAGCGCGTCCAGGGCGAGGTCGGCGTAGAGGCTGGTGGCGACCTGCCATCGGACGATCAGGCGGGAGAACACGTCCAGGATGAATGCGGCGTAGACCCAGCCGCCGACGGTGCGGACGTAGGTCAGGTCCGCGACCCACAACTGGTTCGGCCCGGCGGCGGTGAAGTCGCGTTCGACCAGGTCACCTGGCCGCCTGGTCGGCGGCCGGGCGGGTCGTGCGCGGGCCCTTGTCCCGGAGCAGGCCACGCAGCCCGGTCTCGCGCATGAGCCGCTCCACCGTGCACCGGGCCACATCCACGCCGTGGCGGTTCAGCTCGGCCCAGGCCTCCTGGCCCCGTAGACGCCGTGGTGTCCTCGTGCACGTGCTCGATCTTCTCCGCCAGCACCCGGTCGGATGCCGTGCGGGCGGACTCCGGGTGGGACTTGGCCGCGTAGTACGTCGACGGCGCGATCTCGGCAGGCGTCTGCTCGAGTGCCTCCAGGACCAGCTGAACACCGTGTTCCTCCCGCTAGGAGTCGACGAACTCGACCTTCACCGTGACGGACGATCCAGCTCCGCTGCGAAGAAGGACGCCGCTGACTTCAAGATTCTGGTTCGCCCGGCGCAGCTCACGCACCTCACGTTCCAGCTCCGCGACCCGCGGCCGCCTCGGTTGTGGTCGTGCCCGGCCGTGTTCCCTCGTCGGTCTCGGCCTGCTTCACCCACGTCCGCCGGTGGGGTCGGAGCTCCAAACTGGCGAATGCGCACCCGAGTGTCAACGTTGCCCACAAGACAAGTCAGCCACTGAATGCTGTATCTCGACATCGCGCGCACGTCGCCTTGGCCGACCGGAGGCGGCAATCGGGCAGGACGCATACCTGAGCCGGTTCCCAATGGGAAGTTGTGCGCCTTGCGGGTAACCCGCCACTCTGTGATAATACTGAAACGTGCCGACAGTGCGACAGTGGCTCATGCCATTCTTGGGAAAGATGCGAATCCACTGGTGCGTCGCTGCTCACGTCCCGGATCGCAGTAAATCGACCTGAAACAACGACTGTTCAGTTATTTCTGCCCTGACCAAGTGGCAAAAGTTCCACTCCGAATCGAGGATGTCGCTCATGACTTCGAGTACCTGGTCCACCTCTTTCAAGCTGGCCACCGGGGCTGCGGCGGCGGTGCTGCTCGCCGGAAGTTCCGTCTTGATGGGTGCCAATCCGGCGTCTGCGGCCCAAAGTGACTGCAAGAACAACTTCCCGGTCCGAGGGAACAACAACTTCTGTGCCTGGGGGGACACCAACTACGGCGGCACCATCTACCCCGTGTTCGTGGACATGGAGGTCGGAAATCCCTGCATCAACACGACGGGGATCTTCAACGACACGTTCTCCTCCATTTACAACGGCAGCAACCACCGCGTGCTGGTCTACCGGGACGCCGATTGCGAGGGTCAGTCGTTCATGGTGCACGTGGGGGAGGCGATCCCTGACCTGTCGACCTTCAACGACGTGCTCATGCAGGGACCCTGGAACGATCAGATCTCGTCCGTGCGGCCGCTCTCGTAACGTCCCCAGAAAGGACTGGCAAGTGGTCGAAACCGAGGTGATGGTCGACTCAGCCCAATCTTCTGTGTCCTGGCGCGACGAGACGGCGTCGTCGAATACAATGGCCGACCTCGTCTCGGTGATGGCCGGTCGAACCGAGGGCAGCGTGGTGTTTCCCGAAATCGGCACGAGGATGTCTCACCGTGAGTTGGCGGGTCGTGCCTACGGCGTGGCCAAGGTGCTGACCGACGTTCGAGTGCCCGCCGGTGACCGGCGAGATCACGGCGGGCGGGTGGGCATCCTGGCCGACAACTCCCCGGAGTTTGTCCACGGGCTGTTGGGAGCATTCGCGGCTGGCCTGACTGCGGTGCCCCTCGCGCCGCCGGGCCTGAGCAGCGAACCAAGCGTCTTCCTCGACCGCCTGGTGCGGGTATCGAGGAAGGCCGGAGTGCGTTCCGTTCTGGTGGGGCCGCCGTTCGACGGCGGCATCGAGGCTCTGCGCGGAGCCGGTCCTGAGCTGGATTTCTTTGCCCTCAGTGAATGCGGGAGCGCCGCCCCGCCCACCGTGCGCCCTCCGATCGAGTCCGGCGACCTGGCCGTGGTGCAGTTCAGCTCCGGCAGTACCTCGGAGCCTAAAGGGGTGATGATCGAACACGGTGCCCTGCTGGCGAGTATCCGCGGCACGGCGAGCCGAAGCGCCGTCCTCTCTACGGACGCGTCGCTGCTCTGGGTACCGTTCTTCCACGACTTCGGCTTGGTCACCCTGTTGACGCACCTGCTCACCCGCAGCGACCTCCACGTCGTCAAGCCGGCGACCTTCGTTCGCAAAACGGCCGAGACCGTGCGCTACCTCGCGCGGGAACGCATTTCGTCCTTCACGGGACCGAACTTTTCCTACGAACGGATCTTGAAGGCGGCCGCAGACGGCGAACTGCAAGGGATCGACCTGAGCTCCTGGCGAACCGCGGTCAACGCCGGTGAACCGGTCCAGGCGCGCACGGTCCGCCGGTTCCTCGGGCTGCTAGGGCCCTTGGGTGTCGGGCCGAGCGTAATGAACCCGGGCTACGGCATGGCCGAATTCTGCGTGGGGATCTCCTACCAGGCGGCTGGCCACGTCGCACGCATCGTCAATGTCACACGGGCGTCCCTCGATGACGGTCGGCAGATCGAGATGACGGAAGCAGGATCTGCTGGTTCAATGCCGGTCGTTTCGCAGGGACCTGCGTTCCCGGATGTTCAGCTCCGTATTCGCAGCGCCGATGGAATTGTGCTGAACGACGGATATTTCGGGGAAATCGAAGCCCGGGGGCCGAACATGCTGCGGGGTTACCTGGACGACGCCGAGGCGACCCGGACCGCCTTCGACGACGGCTGGTTCCGCACCGGTGACACGGGCTTCCTACTGGATGACGAACTGTATGTCATTGGCCGGAAGAAGGACATGATCATCTGTGCCGGCCGGAACTTCCACGCCCAAGACGTCGAGGCGGTCGTGGGCGGTGTCGAGGGGATCTACCAGCGCCACGTGGTCGCGGTGGCCGACCAGGAGAAGGAAAGCATGGTCGTGATCGCAGAGACTACGCTCGCGGATCGGGCCGGCCTGGCCGGCCGGATCCGCGCTCGGGTGGCGGGCGAACTAGGCCTGGCGGGGGTTGAGGTACGACTGGTTGAGCGGGGCTGGTTGCCGCGCACCACCAGTGGGAAATGGCAGCGTACCGAGGTGGGCCGTCGCCTCTTCGAAACCGGCTGATCCCGGCGCCGGCGCCCGCCTTGGGGGCGGATCGCGGGTGCAGGTGTTGTGCCTTCGTGCTGAAGCGAACAGCGTGGTCAGTTCGCCGAGCGCAGTTCGTCGCAATAGGTCACTGGTTGACCCCGTTCGTTGTCCAGGCGCCGGGATCGGAAAGTACGGAACGGAAGAGAGGGCCGATCGATGGCCACAGAAGAGGTGCTCGACGTCGTTGTGCGCTACCTTGCCGGCGCTCTTGAACTGCCAAAGGCGAACATCTCGCAAGATTCCCAGCTCAGCTACCTGGAGAACGCGGATTCGCTGAGGTTGATGGATGCTATCGCCGCCATCGAGAACGATCTCGACGTGCGGATCAACGGTGACGACCTGGTCTTCACGCGTACTGTGTCGGACCTGGCCGAGCTGGTCGAGGCGACCCTCGCCCGATCGGCGGGTCGGCGAAAATGACGTTCCGGCTGAATATGAGGACGAACCAGGCGGAAAGCGACACCCTACTCGACGGGTTGCGGGAGGACTCCGGTGTCCAGGAAGCTTTGCTGAACACAGGCCTTCGCGTCTGGGTGGTCGCCCGCTATGCCGAGGCGAAGGCCGCCTTGCTGGATTCCCGTCTGGTCAAAGATCCGCGCAAGCTGCCCGGTGGGTCGCGTCCGTTCGGTGGACGCCGTCATCCCGAGGACGCCTTCGCCGTCCTCGGCCGTCACGCCCTGAACACCGACGGAGCCGAGCACCGCCGGTTGCGTGAATTGCTGGCCGAGTGCCTCTCGCCATCGATGGTCGAGCAACGCCGTGCTCAGGTCGAAGAGATCATCTATCGCGGGGTGACGGGGCTCGGCCGTGCCACGCGTCCCGATCTGGTCACCGGCTTCGCCAATCCGGTACTCGCCGCGGTACTGGGCGAGATAGTCGGGATAGAGCCGGAGTTGATGGCGGAGCTGGTCTCGACATCGCGGATCGTGATGAGCGACGCCGACCCGCAGGCCCCGGAAATGCGGGACGCCTACGAAAGGTACCGTCAGCTCGTACTGAGGGCGGTCGCCGAACACGACGAGTTCCCAGCTGACGGCACGCTGCTCAAGCGTGCTTTCCGCGACTACCACCCGCGGAAGAAGCTGAGTCTCTCGGAGATCACGACGATGCTGGCCGTGGTGATCTTTGCTGGCACCAACACCTCCGCGACGCTGATCGCGTACGGCGCCGCTGTGCTGTCCACCCGCCCCGACCTCGTTGACCGGCTGCTCGAAAGCGAGCAGGGATCCGCTGCCGTCGTCGAAGAAGTGCTTCGCTACCACCCGTCGGCCCCCTTTGCTTCTTGGCGTTTCGCCACGGAAGACGTCGAATTGGGCGGTGTCGTGATCCCGCAAGGGGCGACGGTGCTCGTAGCCTTGGCCGCCGCGAACCGGGATCCCCGGGCGTTCGACAACGCGAATGAGGTCGATTTGACCAGGATCCGGTTGCCCCGGCACCTCAGCTTCGGGCATGGCCCCCATTTCTGCGTTGGCGCGCCCCTCGCCCGATCCGCCGCCGGGGTCGCACTGCAGGCCCTGTTCGTCCGCTATCCACAAATCATCATCGCAGGCCGGCTGGAAGACCTGCGCTGGAGCACGAACCTCGGAGACCGTCACTTGAGCTCATTGCCCGTTGTCCTCGAGCCGGAAGCGGGGTCTCAATGAAGGTCGCCGGCAGGGTGCGGATCTCCGCCGCCAAGACGTGGCTGCCTCCTTGGCGCTGCTCGTCCGGCCAAGCAGCCGACGCAGGGATCGTCACCGAGGCTCAGCTCGCGGGAGCGTTATGCCGCGACGTTCCCGTCGCACGGGACATCCCAGCTTGGCAGATGGGCTTGGACGCGGTCCGGCTGTGCTTCGAGCAGGCGGCGGTCGACCCCGCCGCCATCGACCTGCTCTTCTACGCCGGTATGACACCGGTGGAGGAAGAGCCGTGGTCGCCGTCGTCGAGGATCGCCCGCCTCGCCGGCGCGACACGCGCGGTGGCTATCGGAATCGCCCAGATGTCCAACGGGAGCGCGGCCGCGCTCGGTCACGCCGTCGCGAACATGCTGGCCGACCCGGACGTGAGGCACGCGGCCTGCGTCAGCGCGGGTAACTTCTCGGAACTGCCGTACGACCGGTGGCGGACAGCGCCGACCACTGTGTTCGGCGACGGCGCGACCGCGGTGCTGCTCGGCGCGACCGGTGGACCCCTCGCGATCCGGTCCATCGGGACGGCCGGCAACCCGATGCTCGAGTCCACCTATCCCTCGAACCATCCCTACCGCCCGCTGAAAGAGGTGCCGACGGAGGAAAAGCTGGATGCCTTCGGATTCGCCGCCAACGCGCAAGCGTTCCGCGTCGCGGTGTCATCCGCGGTGGAAGTGGCTCTCGCCCACGCCGGTCTGACCTCGCAGGGTCGGCGAAGCCGGGTGAAGGTGGTGGCGGCGCCCCGCCTGTCGCCGTTGGTCGTTCGCCCCATTGTCGTCCACAGCCTGCCAGCCGACCTGCGGGAACGGTACGTCGAATTCGGGGCCGACACGGGGCATCTAGGTGCCGGCGATGCCGCCGCGAACATCGCGGCTATAATCAATGGCGACTTTCTCGATGTCGGCGAATGCGCGCTCCTCATCAGCTCAGGGGCCGGAATAGCGATCAGTGCGATCGTCCTGACTCGGGCGGAGTGACCGGGAAGGAGCTTGACGTGGATTCCGCCGCGCGTAGGCGGTGAACTGGACCTGCGCGGCAGAGGGCGATTTAAGAGCCGGTCGATTGATTCACAATCAATAGGTAGAGGCGTGTCCCCGTGTGGTGGGGGAAGTCTTGTAGCGTGCTACAACGCGATGGTCGAACAGCCGCTGAACCGAGTCGGGAAACGTGAACCACAGCGCCAGCCAAATTTTCCTACCCAGCGTAATTACGGAGTAATGAGGGACCGATGGGCGATCCCGCATCGGGGAGGACGGCCACCGCCCATCGGTCCTGCAGGACTTCGACATAGCTCCTGGAGTGTCTCGTTCACCTCGAGATTAAACCGAGCGTGATCGCGTCGTCCCGCTGTCGGCAGGGCCGATGTCCCTTCGTCAGTTTAACGTGCTCGAAAGGACCTCGGTGATGCTATTGCGTTCTACTGATGACGGCGCGATCTCGGCAGGCGTCTGCTCGAGTGCCTCCAGGACCAGCTGAACACCGTGTTCCTCCCGCTAGGAGTCGACGAACTCGACCTTCACCGTGACGGACGATCCAGCTCCGCGACCCGCGGCCGCCTCGGTTGTGGTCGTGCCCGGCCGTGTTCCCTCGTAGGTCTCGGCCTGCCTTCACCCACGTCCGCAACGCCTCCGGATGCACACCGAGCTGGTCGGCGATCCACTTGATCGCCCCACCGGCCGAGACCGGGTCCCGCCTAGCCTCAACCGCCAAACGCGTTGCCCGCTCCCGCAACTCATCCGGGTACTTCCGTGGTGCCGCCATGACTGTGAATCCTCCGGGTGTTCGACGTCTCCATCAAACCCGGGGCGGGACACTTGTCGTGATTGTAAACGCCGTCGGCGAAGGGCCGACGTGGACAGCGTCGTGGCTTGACGACGCTGCGATTCGGTTGTATAGCGCCGAGTAGCAGGATGAGCTGGGTGACGTCCTTGCAATGACTACCGGTCTGTGTCAGTGTCCGGGCGAGTGGGGTGTCGGCGGCGTGGGTGATCAGATGGTGCCTCGAGCTGAGCTCACGCCGGTCGAACGGGTTATGCTTGGTGTGGCTTCCTCCCTCGCGGGCAGGTAGCAGTCAAGTCAACCAGCACTGCCAACAGGTCCAGCAGCACTGCGGCCTGTAGCTCGCGAGCAGGCGTTCGCGCGGTACGTCGAACAGCTGATCGAAGGAGAGTTGTCCCTACGACGCGAATTGGCAGAGAAAGGAACGTGCCAGGTGAGCCCGACCTGTTGGCGTGCCCGGTCGCCAACCTGGTTAACATCACGATCAAGTACAACCAGCACGGAGGCATGGATCGAGGTCGCCGTCGGCGCGAAGCCCGCACTGAGCGAAGGCGATCCCGACGAGCTGGTACTTCCGGAACCGATCGGCCAGCTGTTCCCAGCCGTTCCACGGCTGGGCGCCAACCGCACGAACCAGCGCGACGACGCCGGGTTGATCCTATATCCATAGTGGACTCGATCGTCAGGGTTCACCGCGGCCGGGCGTTCTCCCTCCCGGCGAGAGCGGCGGCCTGCGGGTCGCAGGTTGTTCTGCCGTGACCGTCCAGGACCACCCCGAACTCGCAGCGCCGAGCCCGCGCTTACTTGGCTGGCGCAGCACCCAGCTGATCGACTACCGCAGTCGTAAACGCACTGCTGCCGATCTCGGTATTCGGCTTGATCCACGACTGCTCCGGCTGCGGACCCGCGATCTGGCGTTCGCCGATGAACTGACCGGTGACCGGATCGATGATCAGCTGCCGAATTTGGTGGCCATCGTCCAGTCCGAGCGCGACACCAGTGCGGCCATCGAGGTTCGTCTCCGCGGCCAGCACCGCCATGCCTGGGATCTTCGCCAGCGCCCGATACCACTGTGCGCGCAACTCGGCCGGCATCATACCGGCTTCAAGGACCTGGATTCCCACGTTGAACATCGCGGACGGGGCCGCACTGTTCCCCTTCGTGAGGCTCTGCAATTTCGCGTACAAGGCGGACGGATCGCGGGGAAGTGCCGCGTAGAACGCCGAGCTGTCCCAGTCAGTGGAGTCGTCGCACTTCTTGGGTGGCTTCGCTTCCGGGAAGAAGTCACCGCACCGGCCTTGCCATTGACCCTGGTCCACGTCCGTCGGCGGCAGCTGGGTAGCCTGCGCCTGCGGTACGGAACCGCCCAAGAACTTCCCGGTGTTCAAAACCTTGCGTGTCTCTTGCCAAACATTATGCTCATCGGCGGGAATCCAACGTTGGTCCTGCTGCTCCCAAAGGTAGCTGTAGCCGATTTTGTCACCAAACTGCATGGTGTTCATGACCCACGCGTGTTTGTTGACGTATCGGAACTGCCCGGGACGAATCGGCTGGTCGGCGGCGCTGACACTGAGGTCGGCCGCCCGGTTCAGCACCTGCGTAGCCGACATCAGCTTGATGTCCGGCCAGTTTGCGGTCGGATTCGTGCCAAGGTTCGCACTCGGCGCCGGAACCACCGAGTTGCCGGTCGCCTTCGCTGCCCCCACTCGCGCGACAGCCAAAGTCAAGACCGCTACTCCAATGACAGCGCCAATGACAAACAATAAGTTCCGGCTGTTTCGCTTCGAACCGCGCGGAGCGGTCCGGTCAGATTGAGGCATTAAGTTCTCCAAGTGGCGACAAAAACTTGGCTTGAAACACGATCGACAAAGCCATACCCTAATGGGACGACAGGATAAGCCGCCCGTCAGCGAGGCGCAAATATATCGAACGACTAGTGGTTACCCGCAAGGGAGGCTACTTACCACAGGGAAGTAATGCGTCTCTTTGATCCGCTTCAGTGACGCCGACCTGATCAGGCGCTGCCCGCGCCAGGACAGCCGGAGTCGCCCGTCCAGCTGCTACGCCGGTTCTTTCGTCTCAACCGCGCGCTCCTCCACTGGACGGTCGCCGACGTGGCGTGCTTGTACTTCGCGCGTTCCGCGACCCGCGACACCTACTCCGAGATGGTTGGCCTCGACCTGCTGGCCGACGGCCGACCGCTGGCCAGCCACGCCCGGCACCTCCGGCAACGACAACGTCTTCTGGGCCTGCATCAGAAGTATCCGGACTCGGCTGATCGAGCGCACCGAAGCTGATCGACACCAGTTGCCTGAGCCAGCGGGTGAAGAGAGCCGGACTAGTCCCGGAAGCCGCCGTTGACCGCGCCCAATGGGCACACGGCACCGCACGGTGACAATCTGACACCCGCGGGCACAACACCCGATACCTCTCGGCCGCTCAACCCGGCAACCATCGGTGCCGAGCCGAATTCCTTGCCCTCCGGCCACGACAGAGCCGAGAGCCGCCCGCCCCCTAGCGCCCCAGCCCACACAGGGATCATTCACTGCACGGGGACAAGCGGCAGGTCGAGAAGACGCCGGTCGTCATCGACGCCGTGGCCAGCGCGGCCGCGACGTCCGCATGGGGTATGCCCGGCCGAACGGCGCTAACTTCGTCCAGTAGCGCGTACTGCTCATCGGCGAGCTCGACATCGAGCGCGTCGAGGTAACCCGCCAGGTGCGTCGGAGTGCGCGGGCCAACGATGGGGATCAGCGACGTCCGGGCCCGTGCCGCCCGCCTACGCAACCACGCCATGGCAACCCGAACCGGACCCGTCCCGGTTTTTCGGCAACGGCGAGGACTGCGTCAAGCACCGCGGTACCGTCCGCTTCCGTAGACCGGGTGGCGAGCCGACCCGGCTCCCCACGCCGGTACTTGCCGGTCAGCAGGCCGCCCGCTAGCGGCGAGTACAGCACGACGCCGTGTCCGTGAGCCTCGGCCATCGGCAGCAACTCCCGCTCCCCGGAACGCTTGGCCAGGCAGTATTCGGTCTGGATGCCGGCCAGCCGCCCGCACGCCTTTAATCGGACCGCAGCGCCGGGGACCCGCCACGTCGGAAGGTTCGGCAGCCCGCCGTAGCGGATCTTGCCCGACCGGCTCAGGTCCTCGAAGCCGGCCAAAATCTCCTATACTAGGGTGACCCCATCCGGGAAGTATGGCGTGAAGACGTGAACGTAGCCGGTTTCAGGCGCCGCAGGCTGTCCTCAAGCGAACGGACCATGGTCCTGCGGCTGCTGCCGGTGGTGCCCGGCCGTACATCCGCCAGCCTAGTCCCGCTGTACTTGGTGATCAGCACGAAGTCTTCGCGGTCGCGACCGAGGAGGTCGCCGAGGATCGACTCGGCCTCGCCGTTCCGATAGATGTTGGACACGTCAAAGGTGGTGCCGCCGGCCGCGACGAACCCTTCGAAGATCGCTTTGGCGCCCGCGACGCCCGCGACCGCGGGCTCCGAGCCGAAGGTGGCCGCGCCCAGCACGTACTCTGAGATCCGCAGGCCGCTTCGACCGAAAAGCTGGTAACGCACAAGAACCTCGTGAACGAACGAGCTATGGGGTATGGTCGGCCCAGTATTATAGAACGAATGGTCGTTCTTAATGCCGAAAGTCCCGCAGCCGCACCTCGACGCCGGCCGTCAGCAAATCCTCGACGCGGCACGCACCCGCTTCGCCACGCACGGTTTTGCCCGGACATCCATGACCGACCTGGGGACGTCTCCAGCCTCTCCGTCGGGGCGATCTACCGGTACTTCAAGGGCAAGGACAAGATTGTCGCAGCCGTCTGCGAGCAGTCGACACAGGCGCTGCCCACCGACCTAACCGCCGAGTCCGTGCGTGACTTCCTGGAACACATTCGCACCATGGCCCGCGAGGAGGACCATGCCAGACTCGTCGCGCACATCTACGCCTAGGCAGCGGTGTTCCCGCCGCTCGCCGCACTCGTCGATCGACAGCTCGACGATCTTCGCACCGCGGTCGCCGCGCTCCTCCCTCATCTGGAATCAGCCGAGGCGGCGCGAATCGCCGAAGCCTTCGTGGCCCTATGCCACGGCTACTCCCAGCAGCTCGCCGTCCGCACTGACGTCGACCCGACTCCGTTCACCGCAGCATTGATGGCGATCATTGGGTCGTAGCGGGCGATTGGTCCGCCGTGCATCGGAGGTCACCATGTTCGACCGTTAACCGGAACCGGTCGCGCAGGTGCGCCTGCCGACCGGCCGCTGCACACGGACGGCTTTGTCGCAGCGTTTCCGTGCGCGGGCCGTGCCCCGGCCGACGCGGCGTTCGCGGCGAAGTGGAGACGCATTCGTGTGCAAACCCAGACCCTTACCACCTCGGCCAGGCACCGCGCGAACCCGACTTTGACTCTGGTCACTTCAGTGGACCAGGACCGTGACCCGGTCACAATCCGCGCGGTTGGCCGCCCGTGAACTTCCAAGCCCGCGGCCGGCACCCGGTCAAGGCGATTTGCCACTGGTCATCAAATTCAATTCAAGACCCCGCTGTGCGAGGCCAACGACGTCAGGGCGTTCCAGGCCGAGTCCCGCGCGCGACTGGCGACGCTGCCGCGATTGCGGCCACAGAAGTTATACGACCTCGTCGCCGAAGTCGCCTAATCCGGCCCGGCCACATCCAGGGCGGCTCAGTGCACGCCTACATCCGCCGCCGCAGTGAAGAGCAGTGGCAGCACGCCCACCCGCTGCTCGCCGCCCCCCTGGACCGACCAGTATGTTGCCGATCGGCCCGCCTCTTCCGACCACGAACGCCACGACATTCTCGCGACAGCCGCGAGCGTCCCAGCTGCTGCGCCTGTTGCGGCCGCTTGGCCGAGGTGCAGGAGCATGCCGGAGAGGGCTTTCGTCGCGCGGCGCACCTTGCCGCTTCCGCGCCTACACCGAAACCCGCAGCGCCCGCAGGCTCGTGCTCACCGACAGCGTCGAGACCACCGCGATCGACGCAGACGTTCCCCAGGTGATCGCCCAACCGTTCCAGGACACTTCCGTAGCCCGCCTCGAGCGCACCCTGGCCGCAAGCGCCTTCGCCCGCCTGCCCTACCGCTGGCAGGAAATACTGTGACGCACCGAAATCCGCGGACTGACGGCGGCATCGGTCGCGGCAGGCATGCACCTGTCACCCAACGCGGTCTCCGCCTTGGCATACCGGGCCCGCGAAGGTCTGCGGCAGGCGTATCTCCAGGCGCACGTCGCCGAGGACGCCCGATGCCCGGACGCGTGCCGGCTGTCGGTCGAGAGGCTCGGCGGGTGGACCCGTGGAGCGCTCAATACCCGTGAGACCATCCAGGTCGACGGCCACCTTGCCAACTGCCACCGCTGCCGCGCCGTCGCCACTGAACTTCGCCACGAACTGCGCGCATGACGTAGCCCTCCCGTGGCAGCAGAGGCCCGGCCGGCTTGACTTGCCTTCCACAGCAAGGCAGCGGCGTCAACCGCGAGCTGCGACACCCCGCGGTGACGACGCGACTGCCATCAGGGAAGGACGTTGCCGTTCGAGCAGTTGTGGACGTGGTTCCCCGTCCAGTCACTGAGCGCCGGCACCACGGCTACTTCAGCCAAGCAGACAGCGACAGCCGTGAAATCCATGACTGTGCTGGTAACACCAACAATAAGACCGGAGTCAGTGCTGGTGGAGGACTCCGTGGTGGCGGCTTGCGCCGGAGTTGCGGCGCCGACAGCAGCCGAAACCAGAGCCAGACCCGCGATGATTATTTTTCGCATGGCGTGATCAAACCCGCAGCGACGCACGCCGAAACGGTCTGTCACCCGTCTGAGCACTGGGTATGTGCAAGATCTGAGCCCGGAGGCGATCCGAGTCAAGAGCGGTCCGTCAGGCCGCCGAGTAGGCTCGGATCGGCAGCTACACCGCGATGGACGCCCGGCAAGTGGGCTGCAATCGGCCGACCAGGGAAGGCGGCGGATCACCGCGGTCACCGTCGGCGTGTTGCGCGGGATTCACGGTCAGCTCCGAGGCAACAGCGCAGTGGCCGCCGCACGGGCGAGAAGGCCTTGGCTGGTGGCGGAGAGGCCGAAGCGATTCCAGTGGAAGATCACTACGTGGGTGAGGATGGCGCGCAGGCCCCGGTCCAGTCGCCCGGCCGCGGCATCGTGACCAAGTCGTTCACCGCCGACGTGCATCGCGGCGAGCCACGGCGCGGCGTACGCGACCGGCCCGCCCGGCGTGAACAGCTCGCTCTCGGCCAGGTCGGCAATTGAGAGGAGCAGGCGCACCTTTTCGACCAGCTTGTCGAGGCGCTCGGTGTCGGCATCGGTCGGTGCGGGCCGCACTCGAGCGACCCGGTCGAACACATCGCCGCATTCGAAGGCGTCCAGTCCAGTCGCGCGCATCAGTCCGCTCAGCAGCAGGACCGACAGTTCCCGACGGCCGAGGCCAGGAACGTCGTGACGTAGGTAAGCGAGCACGCCCGCGCTGTCTGCGCAAAACAGCTCGTGGACGGTGTCGATTCCGGTCGCACCGCCGAAGGCCGCGGTCTCTGGCTCGTACACCGTCGGCCACCAGCGCGCGATAACGTCGGTGCCGGCCAGCTGGTCGAGCACCCGGTCGACAGCTGCGGCGTCCGCGCGCAGCAGACGTAGCCGCCAGCAGGGATGTTTGCGTAGGAACCACCACCCCGCTATCGCTTCACAGGCGCGGAGATCGTCCAGGGCCGGTCCGAGCATCGTGGCTCCGACGGTCTCGGCGGCCGACCAGTCGGCGAACTGGACGCGCACCTGGTACCAGGCGTCTTCGGCACGTCGTTCCAGCGCGGCGACCCCGGCGGCATGGTAAGTCCGCACAGCATCGTCGAGGTCTACCCGCCCCAGGGCGTGGCGAACGGCAACGTCCGCGGGGTCGGCACCGGCGAGCACCGCGAGCACCGCGGCGTTGAGACCGGTGGGCGACGGAGTGATCGTCAGGGACGTGCCGGTCAGGTGATCAGCAGGCATGCGTCCCATCCCGTGGGCGGTGGCGTGCTGTGGCGCGCGGTCTCGAGCGCCAGGTCCACTCCGGCGCTGCCGGTCAGCAGCCCGGTCGGGTGCGCTTGGTGGCGGTCCTCATCGCCGCGTGCGTGCCGGCTGAGCCGGCCGGCCAGAGCCGGCAGCCTGGCGGCCAGAGCCGGTCGGCGGGCGTCGCGGGCCGCACGGTAGGCGGTCTGGAACACCCCGGCGATGCCGTGGCACAGGCCCGCATCGGTGATCCGATCGAGCTGGGCATCGGTCAGGGTCGCGGCCAGGGCGTTCTCGGCGGCTTCCTGACGCCGGGTGTCTCCAGTGGCCAAAGCGGCCAGCTGCAGAGCGCGGGCGACGCCGACCGTCCCATAGCACCAGGACGCTCGGCCAGAGCCAGCGTGGGCGGGGCGGCCCGCGGTCAGCTCCTCGCGGGTGATCCATTGAGGCCACCACGGCCCGTCCGCTCCGTCCTGGCGCCACCAGTCGAACCAGGCCGTGAGCGCGGCGATGGCCTCGCGCTGGCCGTCGACCGCACGACCGTCCACAGTGGCCAGGGCGAGGAAGGCCAACAGCCCGGCCGCGCCGTGAGCCATGCCGAAGTTCGCGTGCCCGCCTGGGGTAGGCAGGATCTCGTCCGGATCATGCGGCACCCACCAGCCGGGCAACTCGACACCGTCCTCGCGGCGCGGTCGGGTGACGAGAGTGACGATGTACCGCAGGATTCCGGCCAGCTCGTCACTGCCGGAATGGTGCCGCAACAACAGGGCACCGATGCCGGTGAGCCCGTAGAACAGGTCATACTCGGCGAACACCGTGGGCTCCCCGCAATCGATCCGGGTCTCGGCGATGGCCAAGCGCCGCCGGGTCAGGCGCAGCACATGCTCGTCCATCGTTCGGCTGGCCGCGCGGAAGCTTGGGTGGCGGTCGGCGGCGGCATGCAGCAGGAACGCGACCGCGGGCGCCCCGTAGTACAGACCGGCGTGGTCGGCGGCGTCAATCGGCCCTGCCGCCACCCGACGGATGTGGTCTTGCGCGGTGGCCCAGCTGCCGGCGCCGGTCCGCGCGCGTTCGACGTGCAGCAGCGCGCCCGCGACCGCGCCACAGGCCAGGGACTGGCCGGTCACCTGATCGGGCTCCAACGACACCGCGCCGTCCGGGCTGGGGCTCGCGTCGGCCGTCATCGGGCACCGACCGCGGCGAGCAGGCGCAGCGCGACCGCGCGGGCGAGGCGCCCGGTCTCCTTCTCGAACGTGGGGTCGACGCCGACGGCGCGGATGTGGTGCTCGTGCAACAGCGTGCGCAGCACCGCGCCCGGCTCTTGCCCATGGTGGATGAGAGCGTCGCGGTAGGCGTGCAGCGCGGTGTCACGGGCACACCAGGCGGCGGCGACCGCCTCGCCGCCGGGCAGCGCGCCAACGGCTCGATAGCGATCGGCGGGATCGGCCACGGCGAGCGCGTGCTCGCGTAACTCCCGGTCCAAGTGGCCGTGCTCTTGGCGCAGGCATCCCAGCAGCGCCCGATACCCGGTGGGCGGATCGGGCGCGAAGTGCGCGGCCAGATGCGCCATTGACGCCGCTGCCAGCGCTTGGGCGGGAGTCCCGGATATCTGCGCAGTGGTGAGCTGGGCGATGGCGGCTGTGGTGTCGGCGGCGAAGACCTGCTCGGCCGCCACGAGCGCGGGGCCAGCTCCGTAGCGGGCGGGGTGCTGCGGCGCCGGGGCGAGGGTGAGCTGGCCGGGTAGCCCTCGGGAATCGAGGTCGGCCGCGAACGCAGTCAGCCGGGCGGCGACGGCTCCGTAGCGCCGCGGGTCGGTCAGGCGCAGGGACACCGCGAGGTGTTGGTCGGCCTCGGGCCGGATCATGTCGCGGTGCCGCCGCACCCACCACGACGCGACCAGGCCATCCGGATCACCGGTTTCGCGGAGTTCGGCGGCGAGCCGGGGCAGGTGCGCGGTGAGGATCTCGTCGAAGCGTGCCGGGTTGCCGACGATCTGCGCATGCACCAGCGCGGAGTCACCGGGCTGAAGTGCGGCACCGGGAGCCGCGGTAGTAGGTAACGGCCGGTTCGGCGGGGTGACCGCGGTCATCGGGATCAGCAGCTCTGCCGGTCGCCCGATCCAGCCTTGTCCGTCCGGTGGGCCGTCTTCGTGCAGTTCGATCCTGCCCGCTCGCTCCAGGCGGGCGCGCAGCAGTGCGCGGTCGAGGTCCTGGTCGAGGTCTATAGGCAGGCGGAGCTCGCCGTGGACCAGCACCACCCGGACCGGTACCTGCCATCGCTGCCGCCATGTCCGCAACGCTTGGTCGTCGCCTCCGGGTTCGGGGCGTACGGCGAGGTCGGTGTCGGAAAGGAGCCAGCGGGCGGCTGCCAGGACTGTGCGGCGGTAGCGGATGCGTGGTACGTAGGGCAGAACCCGGGCGGCGCCGAGATCGAAGCCGCGGAACACGGCGCTGCGCGCGTCGGCGACCTCGGCGAGGAACCGGGCCAGCGGCGGGCTCTGCACCGAGGTGTCCAGCGCGTGTGGGACCCGGGGTATCACCCGTCGGCCGGTGGAGATCTGCACCAAGTACAGCTGCTCTGCGTCGGCGGTGACCGCCAGGTCGTCCACCCCGATGACGGTGAGGTCCGGGCGCGTCGGATCGGGATGCTCCGACAGCGACACGACATTGTCGAGCAGCGGCGGCACTCGCACCACGTTCTCGTTGTGCGGGCGGCGCGGCGGGAACGACAGCTGTACGGCCACCACGTCCGCGGCCGGGACGTTCGGCTGCGGTGCGCTGTAGGTCGCGGCCAGCCTGGCCTGGTTGGCGTCATCGAGCAGGTCGGCGAATCGACCTGCCATGCTGGTGTACGCGCGGGGCGCAGCGGTGACCCGCAGCTGGAACTCGCCGCGGTCAATCGCCGCCGTCGATGCTGCGTGCACGGTGATGCCCAGTTCGACCCGCTGAGGCGGAACAGCATCGGCGTGCACGCCGACGGTCAAGGCGTCGACGTCGGTATCGGTCAGGTCGATCTCCCGCGCTCCGGACAGGGTGGTCTGCTGGATCAGCGCGAGGAGGGCGGCGTCGCGGTCGGTCAGTGCACGCCACGCGGGCCGGGCGCGGGGCGCGCCGAGGTAGCCGGCCGGGTAGCCCAGGCCGGACTCGGCGATCAGGTCCCGCACCGGCACGAGCGCGCCGGGACCGTAGCGGGCGAGGAAGCGAGCGTGGTAGTCGAGCCATGCGGCCGTCCCGAACGGCTGCGTCGTGGTCCGCAGCAGCACGGTCGCGGCCCGTGCGGCCTCGTCGAGCACGCGCGCGGGCAGGGTGATCGCCGCGTCGAGGCGCACGTGGACGGCCAGTGCATCGCGGATGTGGGGTACTAGGGCGCGCATCCGGGCCGCAACCGCTGTGCGGATGGCCCGCGCTTGGTCAGGATCCTCGGCGTGGTTGTGCAGGGTGAGATCGACAGTGATCGCGTCGAGGTCGCGCAGGATTGCGGCGACGTCGTCTAGAGTGTCCGCTTTGGCGGCGCGCAGGGCACCGATCAGGTGGGACACGGCCTCGACGCTGGTCATCGGCGGCCGCAGGCCCGTGATCAGTACGCCGGCGTCGACCAGGCCGTGCAGCAAAGCGTCGATCTTGCTGGGAGACGCGGACGGGAACTCGCAGGTCATCAGATCGGCGAGGGTGTCGAAGCGAATCGGCGCAGCGGCCGCGGCCAGCGCGAACCGTACCGGGCGGGTGAGCCGCACCGAGGACTCCCGCAGCGGCCCGGGTGTGGCAGCGCCGACGTCGGCCCGGCGGTGCACGATCACGCGTCCGTCGCGCACGATTCGCGCGCCGTCCCCCACGACCGTCAAACGCTGGCGCAGGCCGGGATGCCGTTCGAGGTGGTCGATCAGCGTGGTGAGCCATTCGCTGTCCACCCGTGCCACGGCCCGATGCCGCGTGCCGACGGTGGCTGCTGCAGGTCCGATGTCGACGACGCCGACGCCGGCGAACAGGCCGAACGGCGTCGAGCGGCGCTGCCAGCGCAACAGGTAGGACGCGACAGACGTCACAGCCTGGCGTAACTCCTTCGCCGTGGTCTCGGTGGCGCAGTCGCTGACGATATGGTCGACGCGGGCGCCGAGGGCCGGGCTTGCTAGCGCCACCGCCTCGCGCACCTCCGGACGCGCCCATACTTTCGCCAGCCACGCATGGCCGTCCAGCCCGACAGCGGCCGGGTCGCCCGGGTGGAGCCACGTCGGTGGGTCGAGATCACCGGGATCGGTGGTGACCCGGGCCAAGAGGAGGCCGACGTGCTGATAGCGCGGGGACACGGTCATGGCGATTCGCTCTCCTCACCCGGTCATGATTAAGGGGCACACTCTGCTGTCGGCACCCGAGCCAGACTCGGGCGCCGACGGCAAGGGTGGATCAGTACGGGTCGTTGGAAAACGTGGTGCACGCGCTGGTGCTGCAGGTGTTGCCGCATCCGTCGCTCGTGTCGCACATCGTGATCACCAGCTTGGTAGTGGACTCCACCACGCGCAGGTCCAGCTCGAACTCCGCGTCATCGACGACGTCCACGGGCGGGGCGGCCAGTGCTGCTGACATTCGGTTCACTCCTTCACTTCTCTGGGTTGTGCCGGACACCCGGTCACCGAGCGGCGGATGCCGCCGGGGGCCAGGAGATCGTGGCCACGCCGTGCGTCTTGACCAACACGGCGGTGTCCTTGCCGAACTCGGGGCGGTCGGAGCCGGCCGGCCAGTAGGCGAATGAGGGTTCGCGGTCGCGCGCCTGGCCGTCCCATGCCCGGATCTGGTCGACCACCGCGGATGCGGCGTCGGCGCCGTGGACTCCGTAGGCGCGCGCGCCGAACTCCGATCCACCTCCTTCGGGCAGGGGGCGGACGGCCAGATAGGCGAACGAGTCGCCATGTACCGCGCCGAAGGGAAACCAGCCTTTGCGTTCGGCGGACAGGTCGGTGCCTTCGTCCGCGGCTAGCTTGCAGAAGCCGGGCATGAACACGGCAAGCCACAGGTGCAGGTCGGCGAAGGACACTCCGTGTTTGATGGTGACGCCGGACCAGGCTTCGGTGCGCTCGGTCGCCAGCACCCCGTCCAGCAGGTCCAGCCCGACCGGGAGGTCGCCCTCGAAGCGCAGCTTGACGTGGTGGCCGCCTGCGTCGGGCAGCAGGAAGACCCGCTCGTCGCGCGCGCCTTCGCCCTGCATCGGGACGAACCCCGCCACCTCGGACGAGATACTCACCAGGTGATCGCCCTTGTGGCGGTAGCCGATGACGCGGGTGACTCCGTTCATCCGTAACGGAACGACGATCGTGCCGCCCTCGGCCAGGTGCGCAAGCCACGCCGGCGCCAGGTCCCAGGCCCCGACCGTCACCAGGATCGCGTCGAAAGGTTCATGCAGCCCCGGTAGTGGGCTTTCGGCGTCGGCGAGTATCACGTCGACGCGATTGCCGTATCCGGTCTGCTCCAGCAGTTCGCGGGCTCGGTCGGTCACATCCGGGTCGATGTCCACGCTGACCACGCGGCCGTCCGGGCCGACGATCTCGGCCAGGAGGGCTGCGTTGAAACCACCGGACCCGATCTCCAGCACGCTCATGCCCGCGGTGACGCCGGCCTGCTCGATCATCCGGGCTTGGATGTAGGCGGCGCTGGTGGAGGAGATGATCACGCCGTCCGGGTCGCGTTTGACCGCGACCGAGTTGTCGACGTTGTAGGTGACCTCCAGCGGGGTGCCGTCGGCGACGAACAGGTGCCGGGGCACCGTGCGGAACGCCCGCGCCACCTCCGGCGAGGTGATCATCTTGTTGGCGCACAGCGTGTCAACCAGGGCATCGCGGAGCTTGGCAGCACTGGCGTCGTTGTGTTGGAGTGTGTTCACGTGACTACCTTTTCAGAGGGGTCTGACTGTTTCTGGGGCCCGTGTTGCGCGGCGGACCAGGAGCGCGCTGAGCCGGGAAACACAGGCGCGTCGTCATAGATGGGCTGTAGTCACGGCCGTCACGACGCCGCTCCGATGACCGGGGCCAAGGGGCCATGCATCTCAAGTTGGGTGAAGTGGACGACGACGCGGTCCCACAAGCCCGGTTCCCCGACTTCGGCGACGTGCATCCGGACCCGCTGCGCGCGGTCGTCCCAGCAGGCCATTACCCGCACGCCGGTTCGGGCGGCGACGTCGAGGAACAGGTGCTCGTTGATGTGACGATGGAGGGTGCGCCGCTGTGGATCACGCTCTGCAGGCCGGTTCGCACGATCTCGCCAGCGTCCTGGTGCTCGATGCCGGGCAGGAGCACGGCAGGTACCAGCGGGGCGGTCTGCAGTTCGGCGATCAGCTCCGCGCGGTAATCGACCCGGTGGGTCAACCGCCCCAGGACGGTGACGAGGTGGGACAGCGATGTCCGGGGCGTGGTGAGGGTCACGGTCATCGGACACTCGCTCCTTCGCGGTTGCAGGGTCAGAGTGATCGGCGAGTACAGCTGGGCGGGCTCGGGCGCCCCGGCTTCGGCCACGCGCTCAAGCGACCGCGCACGGCGCCAGCACCTGGGCACCGACCCCGGCGGCCGCCTCCGGTTGAGGTGGGTCACGCGAGCTGTCATGTCGTCCCCGTTTCCTCATGGGCTGTGGGGGGCACCCCGGCGGCCGGGACAACGTCGACCACGGGGCGAGGCGGGACCGCGCCGCGGCAGGGACGTCCGGCGTCGCCTGGCGGAGCGGTGCGACCGAACGCCGAGGTGCCTGCCATTCACCCTGGCCCAACGGCCGGACGAAGATCATGACAAGACCTAGGTGCGGTGTATGCGTGCGACGCATAGCCACTAGGCGGCGCAGCGCATACAGTGATCACTGCCATACCGAAAGTCAGATCGACTCGCGCCGAGGTCTCGCCAGATGAGCGTTCCCCGCTCCGCCCGCTACTGCCGTTGCGGTGCGCGCCTGGCTCAGGACAACCCCGCCACGCTGTGCCACCCATGCCGTCACAGGACGCGAAATACCCTGGTCAGCGCACCAGAGGTTCCGCCGAGCTTCTGGGACACCGACGAGCTGCGGGACGCTCTGGCAGCTCGGCACATGGGTCGGGTCGTTCACGCCTATCGACGCAATCCGTGGCACGGGCAGCCGCTGTCACAGACGGTCGTCGCCGGCTGGGTCGGCCTGAACCAGACGCAGCTCAGTCGCATCGAGACCGGCGCGCCATCCCAAGACCTCGCGAAGCTCATACAGTGGGCGCGTGTTCTCCGAATCCCCACTGCTCTGCTGTGGTTCTCCGTTCCGGGTTCTCCCCAGCCCGGTCACGACGCCGGACAGGCGTCGGCCGCTGCCGTGGAGCCGGCCCGCCAGGTGGACGCCATGAACCGCCGCGAGCTTCTCCGGTTGATCTCCATGACCGGAGCCCTCCTGGCGGTTCCCGGGCTCGATGAGCAGGTTGATCTTGATCGACTGGAGCATGCCGCCGCGGCCGGACGGCTCGATCTGGCGGCGGCTGCCGAACATGAACGGCTGAACGCTCAACTGTGGCAGGTCTTCTCCCGCTCCCAGTCCAAGCAAGCTGTCCTGCCCGTCGTGCGCACGCAACTCGGCGTCCTCAGAGCAGCGCTTCAACATCCGCAGACCTCGGCTGTACACCGGAAGCTGTGTGCGGCGACCGCTGATCTGTTCCAGCTCAGTGGCGAGATTTTCTTCGACGGCGATCAGTACACCGATGCCGCGCAGTGCTACGCCCTCGCGGCCAGCGCCAGCAAGGAAGCCGGCGCCTACGACCTGTGGGCGTGCGCGATGACCCGGCACGCCTTCATCGGGGTCTACGAGCGCCAATTCGAGCAGGCTGCCCCTCTTCTCGAAGGGGCCGCCACGCTGGCCCGTCGCGGGAACTCGCGGCTGTCCACACGGCACTGGGTAGCCGCGGTCCAGGCACAAACCCAGGCCGGCATCGGCGACCTCACCGCCTGCGAGCACGCCCTCGCCAGGGCCGAAAAGGTCACCGATCTCGACGGACCGGTGCACACCGGCGGCTGGCTGCGCTTCGAAGGCTCCCGCCTGGCCGAGGAGCGAGGCGCCTGCTACGTCGAGCTTGGCCGCCCCGACCTGGCCGAAGCCACCTTGACCAGCGCCCTCTACCAGGAAATTTCCCCTCGCCGTCGAGGCAGCGTCCTGACCGACCTGGCCACGATCGGCGTGCAGCGACGCGACACCCACCAACTCGTCACCTACGGCAACGCAGCCCTCGACGTCGCCCGGCAGACCGGATCAGCTGGGTACGTCGGCCGCAAGCTCGCCGCGCTGCGCCCGCAGTTGGCACCGTTTCGTGCCGATACCCACGTCCGTCACCTTGAGCAGGAAATCAGCCGGCTCAAGGCCGTCTCCGCCTGAGAGGGAGTTCTCGTTGTCCGAAGAGCACGGCCGCATCTTCCGTGAAGCCTGGATCGCGGGCGTCACCAAGCACTACCCCGGCGAACCCAAACCCAGCTACATCACACCCTGGGACGAGACCCCCGACTGGGAACGCCAAAGCGCCGCGGCGGTCTACGACCAGGTGGCTGCCTTCATCGAAGTAACCGCCGGCGCGGCAACGAAGCTGGCCCGCGAACAGAAAGGCCGATTCGTCAGCCTGTGCTGGACCGGTCAAATCTACAAGCACATACCCAGTCCGAAACCAGCCTATATCGCCGACTGGGACCAGTTGCCGGATTGGCAGAAAGAGACAGACATAGAAATATTTGAACGGATTGAGCAATCGAGCACGAAAACTCACTAATTCGTCAGGGCGACTCGTCGCCATTGTCTGATCGCAGCGCGAGCCCGCCAACCCGATCCACCTCTAGGCTGGTTGTATGGCCGCTCACCTACTTGTGACCACAACTACTCCCGACCGCGCGTCCGGCGCGAAGATCGCCGGATCGGCAGCGGCCGCGCGTCTAGCCGCAACCGCGCAGGTCACCGGCCCTGTAGCGTCGTTCTTCTGGCACCTCGGCGAGCAGGGCGAGGGCGAAGAGTGGAAGGTGACGTTCAAGACTACAGACACCCGCTACGCCGAACTCGAAGCGCACATCGTCGAGCAGCACCCATGGGACAAACCCGAGGTGACCGCCGTCGAGCTTGTGCGCGGCTCCGCCGGCTACCTGCAATGGGTCGAGGAGTCGACGAGCGCCGAGGCTTAGGACCCCAGCTTGGTCAGCAGCTCGTCTACTGCTGGCGTCGAACGGTACCGCGTCAGCTGACGGGGCCACGGCCGGGATAAGGACTGCCGGGCGTACCGAGCCGACTCCCGCGGGCAGGCCGTGACCGTGCGTCAGAGTCGCAGCGGCCTGCTCGACCTCGTGAGCGTGCAGGTAGGACGTAGCGAGCCACGCCGTCGCCGACGCCGACTTCATCGAAGTCGGCGACCCGCTCATCAAGAAAGCCGACGTCTGCGCGATCGAGCAGATCAAAACCGTCGTCGAGGACACCTCCGTGATCGCCGAGAATGGTATCTCGCGTCTTACACCGCGCATACGCTTAAGCGCGTATACCAACCCATCGAGCAAGGCTGGAAACGGTATCCGACCGTCGCCGATCGCTTTCCGCGAGCGTCACTAGAGTTTCGCGAAATTGTGGATGGTAGCGCGCTTGCTGCGGCGAGATTTTCTTCGCGTTGCGCAGCGCTTTCAGAGCACTGTCACGGTCGCCGTGCAATTGATAGCCACGCGCCAGGTCAATCCAGTGATGACCGACCCGTTCTCGAGGGGTCGAACTGCTAAACCTGAGGCCATCAGCACGCTTAACCGCCTCCGTTCCATCCTGCCGCTCCACGGCGAGCCCAACGGACCAGATGTTGACCGAGTCGGCGTCGAACGCCAATCGATAGTGGTCAGAACCTTTTTTAACTCGCCGAGCAAGCTGACGAGCTTCCAAGAGGTGATCGTCGGCCATAGCGCCATCTCCAGCACGTGCCGCAGCAAGGCCAGATTTCAGATGCAGCTGGCCATACATCGCGAGAGCTGCCTCGCCATCGCCTCGAAGCTCGTCCTCGATGTTACGTCGCGCCGTTTCGAGATAAGTGAGGGCGCCCGCCCACTCAGCATTGGCAATCAACTCACCGGCTACATAGAAGTCGGCAGCCGCAGATGCCAGAGGGTCTGCCGATCTCGACGCCGCCCACTCAACCCGTTCGGTAGTGAGGGACGACAGATCTGCATACCCCAGCTTGTAGGCCACCTGGCCAGCAGCTGCGTACGCCTCGGCAAGCAGGCAGTAAAGCTGCTCGACATCGTGGCCGCTTGCCTGCGCAGCCGCCGCGCGCAACTCCGCCAGTAGCCCAGGCAGCTCTGAGCCCAGGGTGTCAAGAGTCGCCAGGTGACGTAGCTTGGAGGTATGGTTCACGGCGCTCTTCAGTTCATCCAGAGAGCGTGGCCGGATGGACTCGTCGGGCGGCAAACGGTACGCCGCCAGTTCCCTGCGCAATCCAGGAATAACAGCGTGCGCCCGCCGTTCAGGCCGCCGGTCGTCCTCGTAAGGCTGATTCATCAGCCTCGTTGAGTCGACTTGCAGCGCACGAGCAACCGCCGCCACGAAGGCGGGAGACGCGGGCGCGAAGCCGGCTTCAACCTTCTTGATGAGACTCAGGCTGACGTTTGCCCTGCTAGCGAGTGCAGGTTGAGTCATCCCGGCCAGCTTGCGGACGGTCCTGACTCGACGGCCGATGCCGTCGAAGTACTCGTCATCGACGCTCACGGTCACCTGCCTTCGATCCGACTGCCATGGCCAACGGTACCCCGAGGTGCGGACCGTCGCTTTGAACCTTCTTTGAACCTTCCACCCAGAAGTCTCACCTAGCGTCACAGTTCGCTACGGAGAGGTGGAGGAGATGCGTTCGAAAGTCTGCGCAGGTGGCGCTTCCAAATCACGCCCTCGTCACGCGCAGTACGCCACCACCGGGCGTGATCGCCGATGACCACGCCCCATGCGAGTCCGTTCGCGTTCCTCTGGGACAAGCCGGCTATCGAGCCGTTCACCACCTTGCTTCAACACAGCTGGGACTTCCTCCCCATATTTGACAGCAACGGCCTCATCGAGCGGTTCACCGCCTCGTTCACGTGGGAGGCGGACGGCTTCGTCGACGCGCTCCGCGTCAAAAGCGAAACCGATGCCGCCGCCCTCCGCGTGGACCACGCCGGCGGCAAGGTCTGGGAACGCGACGGGGATGCGCTCGACATCCTGCACCAGCTCGTCGACCTACCCGCCCCCAGCACCCCGCTCGCGCCCCACCTTGTGATCGGCTCGGCTCCGCGGCTGTGGACGCCGTGAAGTCCCCGTGGGCGCGGCGACGCGCGCGACGGCAGCTCGCCATCGTCCGCGCACGGCAGGCGCTGGCCGACCTGCCCCACATCGACTGGCACAACCCGGAGTCCGAGGAGAACGCTCGCCAGAAGCTCCACGACATCGCAGCAGCCATCGACGGTGCACTGAGAACGGTCCGCGCAAGCTCGGAAGAGGCACGCGCACTCAAGTACGCCCAAGCGTGGTTGACCGCATGGCTACAAGGCTGGGGACACCCGAACCTCATCCCCGCAACCCACGCAGCCTCGATGTACCAGCGCCTCGTCGACGCCATACACACAGCGTCTCGCCGGCTGGCGCCCGACGAGCACACCGAGACCCCGCCTGGCCCAGACGAACCGCCAACCAGACCGCTGGAACACACCGATGACTGACGCCCAACGGCGACCACCCGTGCCCGACAAGCCAGGAAAACCGCCGATCACGCTGCTCCCACTGATCACCGACGCCTACACCGACGCGCTGATGCGACTGGCCTACGCCGAGCGTGACCAGCACGACTGGACCTCCTACCGCAAGCTCGGCCACGACCTGACCGGGGTCGGAGCGCGGGTCATCATGCACGCCTACGCCCGCCGCGACCCGGCCACCGGCGACCCGCGCGCCGTCGCGGCCGAAGCGGTCCAGGAGCTGCGGACCACGCTGCGCCTCGCCGAGCAGCTCGCGGCCAACCAGGTGAGCGCAGACTCCGTCGCCCGGGAAGTCGAAGCGCTCGCCGAAGACTGCGCACAGACCGCCGCACTGCTGTACCGCATCTCCGCCGGACTGTTCCCGACAGCGATCGCCGACATCAACCCGCTCGGACAGCCCCACGCCACCGTCACCGACGCCGAGAACGGCGCCGGGCATCCAGGCGGTAAACACCGGTGAACAACAACGCGAGCCGCGAGCAGGCCGAACACCGTGACGGGCGATCTGTGCGCTCATCCAGCCGGCCGACCGCGACCGTCCTGCGCTCCCCCTCCACCAACCACCCACGCATCCACGCCCTCCACGGCCCCACGTTCGACGCCACCGGCGTGTGCGCACCCGCCTGCGGATCCGCCGACTCCCGCCGCGACGTGATCGCCGCAGCACAGTCACGCAACCCGCAGTACCGCGACACCTCCGCCGCCGTCACCTGCGAGAACCCTTCGTGCAGCAACAGGACCGCCGGCACCGCCGAGGACGCGACCAAGCATCCGGAGCCGCCATGCCCGTGACCGACGGCGCCCGCCCGCAGACCTACTGGTGGAGCACCGCCCGCCCGCGGCCGCTGCACGACTACCTCGACTCGCGCACCCCCACCGCGCGGATACGGCACTGGCCCACCCGCGACCCCGACTCACCCCACACCATCCACCCCCTGCAACAAGCCTTGGACGATCCGGATGACCACGACCGACACCGGCGAACTAGCCCACGCCGTGGGCGTAGAACTGCAGCAGCAACGAGAAACCCGCGGCTGGTCCCGCCCTGCCCTCGCCAAATGGTCCCAAGGCCAGCCGACGGCGGGAACGCTGATCACATGGGAGAAAGCCACCCGCTCGATGTCCCTGCGCCAGCTCAGCACGGCCGCCAGGCTCTACCAGCTGCGGCCCTCAGGGCTGCTGGCACGCGCTGAGCGCTGCATCGGCTGGGACTCCGACCTCGCCGTCAACCTCACCGCCCTGGCCGCCACCCAGCACGACGCGCTCCGTCCCGTAGCCCAGTGGGCACAGAACCTGCTCGACGCCGGGGGATCACCGATTCGCGGCCTGACTACCGACACTCTCGCGGCGATGGCAGACAGCTGCCGCCTGAGCATCGCGCACTTGACCATCCTGCTGACCACCGAAGCGCCGGTACACCCATGACATCAACAGAAACGACGCACCAGACCCCCGCCCCGACCGCGCGGTCCGAAGCCGGGCGTGCACCGTGGTGGTGGCCCTGCGGCGTCGATCAGCACCGGATCAACCTCGCCTACCTCTACGACGCCTTCCGCGAGGCGAAGAACAGCGACAACCGGTTCGCCCCCTGCGTCAAGTTCGCGCGCGCCCGCGAACGCGAGGCCGCCGACAAGCTCGCTGTGTCCATCCCGGACGCGGGATTTGTGTTCCGGTCCGAACGGGAGTTTCTCGACCGCGCAGCCGCCTACCTCGCCGCCCACCAAGGCGTCACCAGCATCGTGGTCGCCGGCGCCGGCCTGCCCAACATCGTCGGCACACGCGACCTGCACTCCATCGTCCGCCGCCGGGAGGCGGCCACCCGCAACCGCGAACAATTCACCACCCGCGCAAGCGTGATCTACGTCGAGCGCGACCCGCTGGTGTGCGCCGAGCTGCGCACCCTCGCCCACGCCGATAGCGGCGTCTACGTCGTCGACGCCGACCCGTGGGACCCGACCGCGATGTGGGACACCCTCTACAACACCGGCAGCGAAAATCCGGGCCTGGTCTCGCCCGATTACGACCGGATCGGGCTGCTGCTGGGCGGGGTGATGTCCTTCCACGGCGGCAGCCGCGCCGACGTCGCCGACGTCGTGCAGGCCCACCTGGCCGGTCTTCCCGTCGGCGCGTTCCTGGCCATGACTCACCTGTTCCTGCCCGAGCACCCCGACCTCGCCGCCCAGGCGCTCGAGTTCGCAGCCGCGCTGCGAGACAACGTCGCAGGTATTGGGAGTCTCGCTTCCGAGGGCGAGATTGAGGCGATGCTCCGCGGCACGACGCTGCTGCCGCCCGGGATCGTCCCCGCGTTCACCTGGTATCCCGACGGGCCACCCACCGATCCGCCGGTCTGCGGGAACTTCACCGCCGCGGTCCTCGCCCAGAAACCGGGACCGGACGACGACCTACCGGAACCCCCGTGGCGACCGGAGGTTTCCTGACGTCCATGTCCGCCCGTCCACGCGGGGTGGCAACAGCAGGCAGGCGGCCACCACGCACTCCCCGGCGGTCTCGACTCCCCTCAGGTGACCGCAACTCACCTTCCCAGTTTGCCGGCAGGCCTAGTTTCCGGCCTGTCGGGACAAGGGTTCCGCGGGTGACCCGACATCACACGCGGAGCGAAGGAACCTGGCAGTTCCCACATGGATTCGGCGTTTACGTGCGCTGCGGGCGCCCGGTCCGTGCGGGTGCCAGGGCAAACACATCGCGAGCGAAGACCTATCTGAGCTCCACAAGGTCAGCTCGTGATGTGGGGTGCTGGCCGGTGCTCAAGGAACCACCGGCCAGCACCCACTCCACACAGCACCCACATCAACATCTCTTCACCGAATCGCTCGCAGCGCGCGAGCACGTCACATGGGCAGGCATGAGCAAGGAAACCGAACCACAGCAAGGCATAGCTTCGACTCGGGCGCTGTGGACACGAGCGTCGTGCCCTTTCGGTGACGACACCAACGCCGACCACGCCGACGGCGCAGAATCTCGACCGACATCGGGGTCGGTGTCTGTGCCGGACGGACTCAACGTCGCCGCGGTGACGGCCGTTGGACCGCGGGGCACGCGTTGGCCCCCACAGTCCCGGCGCGGGCACTGCGGCATGCGACAACACGGTGACCGCTGATGTCGCCTAATCCCCGCCTGGTGTCAGGCAGCCAGGACAGCGCGGAGGTCGACATCGAACGCGAGCGCCGAGACGCCGTCGTCGACTACCTGCTCGGCGACAGTCACAACAGCTCCATCGACCGCATGTTCGCCGACACCCTTGTCGCGGGGAACCCGCAGCTGCCTCGGCTGGCGATCGTCGCCGCTGCCTGGGACCGCACGGCCGCGCAGACCATGCTCGACCACGGCCTGCGCCGATTCCTGGTCCTCGGCACCGGCGGGTTCCCGATCTGGGCCCGCTCCTCCACACTGGCCGACCTGCACGACGCCGGCGCCCGGATCGTCGTGGTTGAGCACGACCCGGTCACCCGGCACCTGCACGCCCTCGTCGACCACGGCGCCGCCGCCGGCCGCGCCCACGTCCTGCACCTGCCCGCCCACCGCCACCACAACCTCGCGACGGCCCCCGCGGTCGCGCCGCTCCTGGCCGGCGACGCGCCGCTGGGCATCCTCGCGACCGGGCTGCTCCGCCCCGCCGACATCCGCCTCGCTGACATCCTGTCGTTGCTCGACAGTGCCCCACCCGGCAGCCTGGCGGCCATCACGCAGCTCACCCAGCGCGCCGACGACAACCCGGCCGGCACCGACGTTGCCCGGCTCGCTGCGCGCTTCGTCGCGGCCGGCATCCCGATCGCGGTCGAGAACCGCCCTGCGATCGATCAGCTGCTGCCGCGCGACGTCGTGTACCCGGCCGCCAGCTGCGACCCGCCGCCATCCCCAGACCGCGACAAGGCGACCTCAGTTCTGCGTACCGCTCTGCTCGCGCGCCGTCAGCCGCCCGCAGCTGCCGCGGGGCTCCTGCGTGGCGAAGCATTCAGACACGGTGCGAACGAACTGGGAGTGCAGCGGTGACGCCCACCATGGCCTGTCCCTGCGGTGTTGCCGTCCTGGGCATCGTCGAAGCGGACACCGATCCCGAAACGGCTATCGCCGCCTACGAACGTGCGGCGTTTCAGGCGCTGGCTGTCGGTGCGCGGTTCTACGTCCGCTACCACGATACCGACCACAGCCCCGCCGAGGCAGCCCCCGGGCTGGACTTGATCGCGCGGCAGTCGCGGATCGCCCACGCGCGGGTGGAACAACTGGTACAGGCCCTTCCTGCAGGCAGTTATGCGCCGAGCCTGGCGGGCCAGCTCCGCTCCCACGCCCTCGAGTACGGCCGTCTCGTCGCCCGGCTCTACCGGGAAGCCGAGCGGCTGGACGCTGGGCCGCACGACCGTCTGCCCGACGGCACCGCCACGCCCGGAGACAACGCCCAGGGCGGGTCGTGATGGCCGACGAGCAGGAATGGCGCGCCACGACGCCCCGCCGGCCTCGTGACCCGGTCACGGTCGTCCTCGGCGTGGTCGCCGGGCTCGGCGGCTGCGCGCTGCTGTGGGCGCTGGCACTCACGGCGATCTTCGCCGTCGACCCCGATCGCCCCTCCAACCCGGTCGACAACACCAGATCCAGCCACGCCACGCCCCGCCACCCGGCGACGACGCCTCCCGCGGAGCTCGGCCGCGAGTCACCACCACCACCGACCGCCCAGCAACACCGGGAGACCCCGTGAACCGCCCTGCCACCGACACCACGCACGCTGCGCCCCGGCTCCCGGTCACCGTCGACGCCTACGACTTCCGTCAGCTCTCCCACGACCATCGCTTGTGGGCGGGGCACCAGTCGCGCGACGACCACCGGTTCGAGGCGATGACCGGGGACGATGTCGACTACTCGTGGCCGCACGCGTGGTGGTATCCCGACTGGCTCACCGTCATCGTCGCGCGCAGCTTCCTCGACGCCACCGGCCACCGCTACCAGATCATCAGCGATCTCGACGACCCGCTCGCCGAATCCGCGGCACACACGCTCTGGCGGCCCTGCCCCGAGCACCGATGCGGCCGCTGCGCCGTCGCCCCGATCTGCAGCTACGTCATCCTCACCGCCTATCCCGGCGAACCACCGCTACCCCAGCGAGATTCAGCGACCGGTGGAAGGGGTGAGGCGCCGCCGCCGACCGGCTCGTGCTGACCACAGCTGTCCTCCTCGCCCTGGCCCTGGCCCTGGCCCTGTGACCCGTCCCGTTCACTGTCCACATCGCACGAAACGACTCACCTCCATGGATTTTCTGTTCACCCTGCTGTTGTGCGCGCCCTACCCTGCCATCGGCGTCCACACCGCGCGCAGTGTCCTACGCGAGCCCCGCACCCGCCGCACCGTCACGCGGTCGGGCAGTCGACGCCTCGCCATCCGGACCTGGCTCTACGCGGCAACTCTGGTGCTGCTGTGGCCCGCGGTCGAGGTCCTCCCGCCGCTGGCACGGTGGACCAAGTCCGGTGTGTCCCGGCTACGGCAGCGTCCCGCACCGACGGAACCGTCCACGTGACCGGCCTCGTCCACGGACACCTGTCGGAAACCGCGCAACAGGTCTACGCGCTGCTGGCCGATCACCCCGGACCCGACACCACTGCGGCCCCGCTGGCCGCCGCCCTGGACCTGTCCGAGCCTGCCGTCACCGACGCGCTGACCATGCTGCACACCGCCCAGCTCGTGGATCGCTGGCCCGGCGACCGCTACCGTCTGGCCGAGCGCGTTCGCCCTCACGCCATCCGCCTGCGCGAGCGGGAGCGTCCGTCGGTCCGCAGCCACCAACGCGCGCGCCTGATCGACTTCTACGCCGCTACCGCGGTCGCCGCCGTGTCGCTCATCGCCCCAGACGCCCACCGATTCAGCCCATCCGCGGCCCACGAGGCCACTCCCCATCTCCACGCCGACGAGCGCCAGGCACGTGCCTGGTTCGGCTGGGAGCACCAGGTGCTGCGCCACGTGGCTACCGCCGCGGCCGGGTGGGGTTGGGACGACGTCGTGGTCGAGCTGGCCGAGGCTGTCTGGCACCTGTCCCGCCCGACCTACCACCACGACGACCTCGCCGCCGTCCAGCACGCGGGGCACACCGCCGCCCAGCGCAGCCACCCGGCCATTGCCGCGGTCTTCCGCGCCCGCGAAGCCGCCGCCCTGTCCGACCTCGACAATCACGACGGCGCCCGGGCCGCTGCCGCCGACGCGACGCTGTCCGTCGAGGACACCGACGACCCGCGCCTGGCCGCCCTCGCCTACTCACTGAGCGGACGGGTTCAGCTCGCCGCCGGCCACCCCGACCGGGCAGCCCACGACCTGCACGCCGCGTTACGCGCCCAGCGGCGCGTCGCCCGCGACCCCCACGGCCACGCCGTCCTGCACCGCCGGATCGGGCAAGCCCACCTCGCCCTCGGCCGCGTCGACGACGCCCTCCGCCACTTACGGAACTCACACGAAGAACTGACCCGCGCCCGCCACCCGCTCGGCGCGGCCCGCACCGCGGTCCCGCTCGCCGACGCCCTGATCGCAGCCGGTCACCCTGGCGCGGCGATGGCCGAACTGAGCAACGCGCGGACCCGCATCGGCGCCACCGCCGCCGTCCGCTACCTCGCCGCGCTCGACCTGGCCACCGCCCGCACCGCCTACCACCTCGGCGACACCAGCATCACCCGCCGCCTCACCGACACCCTCATCACCCAGCTCACGCACGCCGGCCCCGGCGCCACCACCGATCTCAACGCCGCCCACGAGCTCTGACCCAACAACCCCAACCACAGCAACGACTGCGAGGACCCACGCGATGGAACCGTTTTTCCAGCCCGACCGCCTCTGGCCCACGGTCACCGGCAGGTCCAGCTCATGATCATCCCCGACCTCGGTGCCAATCCCGGCTTCGCCGACCTCGTCGCCCAATGCCGCGCCGTCATGGCCTCGCACCCGGCGACCACCGAGCCGGTGCCCGATGAGAGCCTGCACCTGACCGTCCAGCCGATTGGCTTCCCCGGCCGCGACCGCATCGACAAATCGACTCGGGTGCGGCTCGTCACCGCGCTCGAGCCCGAACTGGTCACGGTGCCGGCGTTCGAGCTGCTGATCGGGTCGGCGCTGGTCTACCACCGCGGTGTCGTCGCCGACACCCACCACGACGACGGTTTCAACCGGCTGCTCGACCGCGCCCGCCCCGTCATCGCCGCCGTCTGCGGCCCGGACGCGATCGTCTACGACAGCCGTCCCGCGCACCTGGCGCTCTGCTACGCCGGCGGCCACGGCTCCAGCGACGACCTGCAACGCCAGTTCCGCCACCACGTCCGGCCCGGACACGCCACGCTCACCGTCTCCGCCGTCGACCTGGTCGAGACCGTTCAGGTCCCGGACCGATGCCGCTACGACTCCACCGTGCTGCACCGCTTCACGCTGGCCGCCACGGAACCGGCGCACACGCCCGTCGGTGCCGTCCAGGGAGCGTCAGCATGACCACCTCCGCCGCTGCCATCACCGCAACCGCCCCCTGCGAGCACGCGCACGACCACGACCACGACCACGACCACAGCATGGGTGGCGACTTCGTCCGCCACCACCGGATCACCTGCACCTCGTGGGATCTCGGCACCGTCCAGAACGGCCTGCACCTGCGCCAGCAGTGGACGCTGCGGATGCAACGCCATGACAGCACCGGCACTCCCTACTCGCTGACTTGGATCCACGACTGGAACACCGGGACCGGCGCACTCGACTGGGACTGGGCGATATTCCTGCTCGCCCGCGACGCCCAGAACGGCCGGTTGAGCTGGCCCGACTACCGCACCGAGAACCACCTGTCCGGCGCCACGCTCACCGAGCTCAGCGCCGAACGCGAGTACTGGATCCGGTGCGTGCGCACCTGGCACCGCGTCCGCGACTTCCTCGGCGCCGGCGCGGGCCTGCTCGTGGCGTTCTTCGACGTCGTCCCGCACGAGCACTGACTCCGACGCTGAAATTGACGGACCGCGACGAGCTCCGCCTGCGGAGAGATCCCGCTGCCCGTCGGCACATATCCGAACTCACCTCATAAGGAAGCCCTGTGACTGTGCGATACGACGTACGAGGCGCGCGCCAGCGAGGGAACATCGCGTTGCGCAGAAGTGGTGTCGCCGGATGCTGACCGTGCAATCCCCCTGCACACCCGAACCGGGAACACCATGATCCGTCGCCGCACCGACTACACGCCGAAACGCAGCAGCGCCGAACACAAGCCCGCCGCCCTCGGATTCGGCCTCACCCTGCACCAGCTCCGCATGGCTCGCGGTATCAGCATGCGCGCCTTCGCCCGTAGCATCGGCATCCAGGCACAGCAACTGTGGAACTGGGAACACACCCGCGTCCCCCATCCCACCGACGCCGCGTTCATCGCCGGCGCGCTGCGCGCCGACTACACCACCGCCCAGCGCATCATCGGGCACGCCCGCCACGCCGACCTCCGCGATCTGGTCGACTCCGACCACCGCGAGCACGCTGCCATCGCTTGGCACTACGAACGTCTCGCCGACCACACCACTATCTGGGCTCCGACCCTGATCCCCGACCTGCTCCGCATCCCCGCACTGGACCTCACCCTGCTCAATCACCCGCTGGTCGACCACGACCACGCCGACGCACACGCCGACGCGATGCCCCAGCGCCGCGCCGACCTCGCCGATCCCCGCCGCCGCTACACCTTCCTCATCGGCGACACCGCGCTACACGCCTGCCCCGAACACCTCCGCAGCGACCAACTCGAACAACTCGCCACCCAGGCCGCGCGGCCGAACATCACCATCCTGCAGCTGTCCCACCAGGACTGCCCGCCCGGCCTGATCGACCCGTTCATCCTCTTCAGCAAGAACTCCGCGGCCATCGCCGTCGCCATCCACCACGCTCACGCCACGACGTACCTCACCGACCGTGACACGCTCACCCGGTACGGCGCGACTACTACCTGGTTACGCAGAACCGCCAGCACGATCGAAACATCGCGGCCGCACAATCGGCAACCAGGCACCCCAGACCTCCACGAACACCCCGCGCCCCGCAGCACCGCACCGAACCCCGTCGCGGCGACCGGGAACGACCGCCCCAGGCCATCACCGAGCGCGCCGACGCCCCATCTGGTCACAACGGCCACACCGACGCCCTCCGCCGCCCCCGATCGATCACAGTCACCGCAACGTCGACACCCGACAGTGACAGCGGATCACGCTGTCACTGGAAGTCGATCAACCGCGACCGCACCACCGCCGCCCTCACGCCCGGCCAGCGACACGCCCGCCCCCTCGATGCTTGGGCCCCACGTCGCACACCTGCGGACAGCGCGCGAGCTGGACGTCGCGCAACTCGCCGCAGCGACCGACATCTCGCAATCCAAGCTCACACGGCTCGAACGCGGCATCCACATCGCATTCACGCTCACCGAGATCACGGCCCTAGCCGATGTACTTGGCGTGGCGCGCACCGACTTCGCCACCCTGGCCGTTGCCGACTACAGCCTCCGCCACGGACCAGCCCCGGCCGAACAGGTCACCGATCTGACGCCCGATCAGGGCCTCGGTCGGCCGGCGGGCTGGCTGCGAGTCGAACGAGAGGCGCGGGACCTGACGACGACAACACTCGCCTGGCGGGCCGGGATCCCGCGCCGGGTTTACCGCCAACTCGAGGCGGGCGAAATTCTCGTCACCCTCTCGCACGCCATCCAGCTCGCCGACGCCCTCCACGTCTCCCGCCACGCCCTCGTAGCCCGCGCGATGTCCGGCATCCCCACCTGCGAACATCGTGGCAAGGACCCCGCAGCGACCAGTCCCACGTCCGCAGAAGCGCCGGCTCCGAACCCGGCTCAGTAGGCAGCCTGTGTGCTCGACATGCGCATACGACGTCGCCGACGGCCGTCTTCCACGGATGCGCAGACGAGACGACCGGTTTATACGCACCCTCAACCCAGTTGCTGGCGTTCAGTAGTTGCGCCTCGTGCCCGACTCGTAGTGTCCGCCTGCATCGCGTCGAACTATCGAGCGGTGGCGTTCTTGACTGCCCGGCGGACCGAGGATCGACCAGTCAAGAACGATCCCCGTGACACGGACTTCTACGCCAGTCCTCTCATCGAAGACCCGCACCGAGTAGACCGGGCAAAGAGATGGCGGAGTCGGACTCCGAAACGCGGGTCCAACTCAGGCCGCTCGTCACCCCCGCGCACGGTCAAAGCATAGCCGGGTGGAACATCTGAACAACTGCCCATGCCGCCGATCGCGCGCTTTCGTCCCGTCATGCCAGTGAGCGCGTAACCAGCAACCAACAGAACGTCGGCCCGGCCGGGTGGACACACCGACCGGGCCGACTCGCACACGCGCGACTCCCAGGGGATGTCGCGGCGTCTTGGACGTCAGGGACACCGCGTAACCTGTGGTGTTCCACCTCCACCGGGGCCGGTGTGCTGCTCGACCTCCCACAGGTCACCGCGAACCCAGCCGTAGGTGCCGCCGCGGTAGGACCAGCCCCACGCGTGCCCGTCGGACGCGCCGCGCGTGCACGACACCCAGAACCCGGCGCCGTAGCCGATCGTTCCCAGCACCGGACCGTCCACGGGCCGGGATCGGATGCGCGCACCGTCCACGGTCGCGGTGACCGCGATCCAGCCCTGCGCCGTCGCGGCCGACATCGGCCGCGCGTGCGGCGTCGCGGGCGTGGACCAAACGAGGGATCCGTCGGGCGCGACCGCCGGCGTGCCCGCGTTGGCGTCGCCCTCGCCCGGCGCACCGACGTCCGGTTGGGTGGACACCACGTCGGCCGCGGGCGGAGCTTCGGCTGCGGTGGCCGGTGCCGCCGCGGCCATTGTCGCGCTTGCGAGAGCACCGAACGTCAGCAGTGACGCCGCGATTCGCTTCGCGCCCAGAAGATTCGTTGTCATGAAAAGGGACTCCCGTCGACTCTGGTGCGTCGCGGCCGCCCAGTAGAAGGGCGTGTTGCAGCGTGAGGGCAGCGGCTCGTCAACGCACGCGCGGAAAACCGACGCTCAGTCCAGGTCCCTCTCCTGGGGCCCGAAACCCCGCCACCCGTCGAAGTCGGCGGGTGCGTCGTCGGTTGCTGAAGTTTTCGGCTCGGGAGAGGCGCCCTCCCCAGTGCCCTCTCCCGAGCCGGGAACCCTTATGCCGCCGGGGGTTAAGAGCGGCCCCGGATCCCCAGAAGGGTCCAGTGTGGTCGCTCCCTGTGGACCACAGTGGATCACCTTCTGACACCAGAGTGCCCCAAAAACCAGCAATTGGCCACACTTGTGGCCAATTTTCCGGTAATAACTTTGAGTACTAGGTCATGCACGATATGCGGCCCCGACGAGTTTCCTCCCGTGTGAGCACTGTCTGGGCGTGACCTCAGCCCAGTGCAGCAGACCCACGGTCCAGGGCAAGCCACCGTCCACGAGGGACACGACCGTCCCCATCCGGCCGGCTTGCCCCGGACCCGCGGGGCCCGCCGGCCAAGGCCGCGTCCACCGCCCACCCGGGCCGCGGCCACCGAGGAGGAATCCGTGTTGAAATACTTCGTCTCCACCCACCGCACCCAAGGCGAGAGGGTCAACGACTCCAACGACCTTCCGGGTACGGAACTGGTCGATCTTCCCGGCGAATGCCACGACGACCCGGACTCGCCCATCTGGGGCTGCGCTCGCAGCTTCGTCGGCATCACCAGCCGGCAAACCTCCACCACCGCCGAGGTCGTCGCAACCGACATGACCGCCGCGGAATACATCGGCCGCTTCCACGCCGGACTCCTCGCCCTCGGCTGGAAGGACAACGCCGAGACGCGCAACGGTGTCATCGATGCCGCGGTAGAGCTGCTGTTGCTCGCCACGTTGTGGCCGGTGGGCACCGTCGTCGAACGCCGGGGCCGCGAGATCCGCGTGCGGAGCTTTCCCGAATCGTGACCACCCGCCGCCCCCTCAGCGGCTCTCTGTGAAGGAGTCTTCATGTCCAGTTCGACCGACGCGCGGCGTGCCCGTGCGTTCCTCCAGCACGCCGCCGAACCCACTAACCCGATCCTCGCCCGCTACGTGGCCGAGGTCGGGCCCGTCGACGCCGCCCACCACGTCAGCGAACGCACCGCATCCGCCGACGTCCTCACCGAAACCCGACTCTCCGCCAACTGGATCCGCGCCGAAGCCGGCCTGCGCACCGCCGCAGAGCTCGGCGCCCGCTTCGTCATCCCCGAAGACGACGAGTGGCCGACGGAGATCTTCGACGGCCTGCGCGTACTGGCCGCCGACGACAGCACCCTCGCCGGGCCGCCGCTGGGCCTGTGGGTCCGGGGCGAGCCGCGGCTGGACGAGCTGGCGTCCGCGCACTCGGTCGCCATCGTGGGAGCGCGCGCCGCCACCGAGTACGGCGAGCACCACGCCGCCGAATTCGCCTACGCTCTGGCCTCGCGGAATGTCACGGTGTTCAGCGGCGCCGCCTACGGCATCGACGGAGCAGCCCACCGCGGAGCGCTGGCGACCGACCGCCCGGCCGCCACCATTGCTGTCCTGCCGTGCGGGATCGACAGTGCCTACCCGGCCGGACACGTGGGCCTGCTCCAGCGGATCGCCGCCGCCGGCGCGATCGTGTCCGAGTACCCGCCCGGTGTCCCACCCGCGCGCCACCGATTTCTCCAGCGCCACCGACTGCTTGCCGCGCTCACGACCGCCACGGTCGTGGTTGAGGCCGGACAGCGCAGCGGCGCCCGCCACGCCGCGCGCCTCGCTGCCGAGCTGGGCAGGCCCGTCCTCGCTATCCCGGGTCCGGTGTCCTCCGCCGTGTCGGCTGGGTGTCACAAGCTGATTCAAGACGGCACAGCCCGCCTGGTTACCTCGGCCGACGAGGTCATCGCGGTGCTCGACGAGTCCGAGGAGGTGGACGCCGATCCGAAGGCGGCCGTCCCGGCGGATGTGGCCGGCCGAAGCTAGCGCACGCCCCGACGACGGCCCGAACCTCGCTCAGACCCGGTGACGTCGACGAGCGTCACGGGCCGCCGTCGGAGCGTGCGCTCGGGGCGGTGGCGGCTCACACCTTCGTGGGCCGCCACCGCCTCCCACGGCCCACACGCCCGGGAGGCCGAACTGAGGAGCGCCGATACGTGACCACCTATCTGACCCCGGGGGAACTGATCGGATCCCTGCCCGACACCTGCGCCGACACCCTGCACGTCCTCGCACTGTCCTCCCACACCGACAGCACATCAGCGTGGCGACTGACGTCGCCGGCCGGCGCGGCGTTCCCGGTCACCCTCGTACGGGGCATGACCACCACCGAGATCGCCGGGCACGTGCGAGCGGCGCTTCCGGCCGATCGCGACACCGATCTGGTCGTCGTCGTGATCGCCGAGAACCACTCCCGCAACGGGCTGCCGCTGCGGGCCGCAATCGCCGCACTCGAGACTGACCTGCGCCCCGCCGGACACACGATCGTCGGCCGCTACTGGGCCCCGCACGTCCGCCCCGGCGCTCCCTGGCGCGACTACCGCCGCCCCACCCACCTCGGCACCGTCATCGCCCCACGCGCCGACCTCGACTTCGCCCAGCCGGCCCAGCTCGGCGGTGACGCCCCGACCCCGACCTGGGGCCTGCCCTTCACCGACACCGGCGACACGCTGCCAGCCCACCTCGGCCGGTTCGCCCGCCGGATCGTGCCCCTGCTGATTCGCCCTGGGGACGAAGCCAACCGGATCATCGCCCACGCCACCGCCCAGGCCGGCCGCGGCGAACTCGTCGACGACATCGCCGCCTTCGCAGTCACGACCGCGCTGGCCGACAACGCCGTCTACGGGCCGCTGCTCCTGCCGTCGAACGAGATCGACCCGCAGCGGGTCGAGCAGCTGTGGATGGCCCTCTAGCGCGGCAGCCCCGACCCCCAAGCACGTGCGCGGCTGGCCACCTTGATCGCGGCCAGCACGCTGCGCCGGGGCGACCACCACCTCACAGCCTGCGCCCTGGTCCACGCCCACGGAGCGCCGGGCGCAGCCACCCTCGGACTGCTGTTCCAGCACCACGCCGCCGCCGAGGTCGTCGAGCAGCAGCTGGACGAAACGGCCGGCCGGGTCGGCGCCATGTCTTGGGTCCGCGCGACGCGCTGGTAGCCCACGCCCCAGAACACCTTTCGGCGGCAGGGCCTGGGGCGTCGTCGCGCGTTATCTACACCAGGACGTGCCCGGACAACCCTGGACCTTCCACTTGCGGGTCCGGGGCTGTCCGGGCGCACCAACTGTCGAGCAGGGGCGCCCGATCAACATCGGAACCGGCGCATCCGCCGTCATCCAATTCGGACTCGACAGCGGTCCGACCAGCTGGCTTCCGCACACCACTAGAACTATTGCCGCCAGAAGGCAGACACACACGACGATGGCGCCCACCGTGCGCACGAGCCGCAGCAGCCGTTTAAAAAGAGTCTTTTTCGCCAAGACGATGACGAGCGCCCACCACCAAGCATGTCGAGGACCTTCACTGGCGTCGAAGAGGTAGGTAGGGGTAGGGTCTAGCATTGCGACACTCCTAAGTCTGTTCTCAAGCGGTCCGAGGATGTCGCGCCTGGCGCCTGAACTGTTGACGCAGCTCAGGCGCCCCTTTATTTGCGGCGCGAACTAATACTTAATCACAGAAAAAATAGACTTCCTAGGCCGACGCGCTCCTTTCTCGTTGAATATTTATTTCGGACACAGAAGCATTCCACTCGCTCCGGTTGGCCGAGTGTATTTTGCATGCAGGCGAGATACCTCGCCACGCCTGGCGACTCTCCGTGAGACGAAAGGCTAGCACGTGATCTTGCAATCGCCCATGCACGTGCAGAATTTCTTGCAAAGTTCTCGGAGGGTAAGGAATCGCCAGGTCACGGCTAACCTATCGGGTGACGGCCTAGTTTCCGAATGGTCTAGCTACTACGTGTAGTTAGGGCTATGAGTGAATATCGTTCAGGGCGAAGAGTCGAGGTCCACCAACACCGCAGGCCAACACCTCGCGGGTACGGAGCTCGACTGCTCTGCCACCAACTGGTGGGCCGCCTACCGCTACCCCGAACACCACTCACGCACCGCACGAGGCCGCGCCGCTTACCGGCTCGATCACTGATGGCCCATGCGGGTCAACGGCCGCGCCGTCGACACCGTCCGCCGCGCCACCACCGGCCTGCTCGACCGCTACGAGCCCAGCACCTTCACCGGATCCATGCTGCGTCCCGACCTGCCCAACGACGAGCAGCTCTCCTACAGACCCGTCCACGCCGCCGCCGACGCCCTCATCCTGTGGACCGCTGACCGCGAACCCACGACCGATGCCGTGGTTCCCGGCCACGTGTGACCTCGCGGTGTCGCGCGGCCTCGATCACGCGACCAGGTCCCGCGACAGGCGAGCCGAGTCCCGGTTCGAGGCTGGCCGGGTCAGCGCACGCGCCGCGCTGTCCGGCCAGTCTCCCTTTACGCCTCTCATCGACCGTTGTCGGAGGTCGACCGTGCCACGTGCGACCGAACTAACCGCCATCGAACGGGACGTCCTCTGCGATGTTGCGCGCGGTCTGAGCAACATCCAGATCGCAGGGAAGCAGTTCCGCTCGCCCGAAACCATCCGCACCCACATGAAGAACATCTTCGCCAAGTTGAACGCCCGTAATCGCGCGCACGCCGTCGCCATCGCCTACGACACCGGCATCCTCCACTGCCGGCTCCCGCACCTACCGCTGACACAGCCGATACCGGCCGGAATCTCGCCAACATCGTGCCGACACGGCACCGCCCCGACGGCCGTCGACTGCTCAGCCGCGCGTCGGCCCGCGCGGGGAGAACGGCGATGACCGATCCCCATCGCCCGGCCATTGTGGGGACCTACCTGGATGATCCTGCCCTGCAGCTTGTCATCGATCCCGCCGATGTCGGCGCCGACGCCGAGACCGTGATCGGTGACCTCCTCACCCGCGACCCGCCGGACGCCGCGATCATCGTGCGGGGCGCGGTACTGCTGTCCGCCGCCGACGCGGGCACCGCCGCCGAGTGCCTGGCCACGTCGATGACGTGGCTGTATGGCTGATCCCGCTCGTCGGCTCACCCACCTGCCCGACGTTGCGGGTGTACGGTGGAGGAAACCGGATCTTGGTGTGGCCTCCCCATGCATCGAGTGGCATGAGGACGGTGGTCACGATGACGCTGCTGCGGCAGAACCGCGAACTGAAGCGGCTCGGGATCTGGAACTGGTCCCTGCCGGCGTTCGCCGGGAAACTGCCGGATGGCCGTAACTACAACGTATGCCCGTCGACTGGCGTGTGCGCGAAAGCCTGCTACGCCAGAAACGGTACCTACCTCTTTCCTCAGGTGAAAGCACGACATCAGGAGAACTTGCGCTGGACCATGGATGACCTGCCAGGCTGGCAGCAAGCGATTCTGGATGAGCTGTCGCACAAGCGGTTCGTCGACGCGTGGGTGAGGATCCACGACAGCGGCGACTTCTACTCCCGCGCGTACCTGTCCGCGTGGCTGGAGATCATGCGCGCCCGGCAGCGCACCCGGTTCTACGCCTACACCAAGGAAGTAGCCGCGTTCCGGGAGCTGGTCGAGCCTGATCCGCCGCCGAACTTCTGGTGGGTCTACTCCTACGGCGGCACCCAGGACTCCACATTGGACCCTGCAGTAGATCGTGTTGCGGACGTTTTCCCCGATGAGCAGTCGATCGCGGCCGCGGGCTGGCATTCGCAGGAGGATTCCGACTTGCTGGCTGTGCTCGGGCCGGCGCCGGTCGGGATCCCGGCGAACAATATTGCCCACTTCAAGGCCCGCCAAGCCGGCCGCCGCTGGAGCCGCTGGCGAGCCGGCGTCGATGCCGCCCGCGCCGCCCGCCGCACCGGCGCCCGGTCAACCGCAGCGCCCGGCGATGACCGATCGGACACCTCCGGCAGCCCACGGTAGCGCCGTCCGGGGCCACGGCGGCCGCCTGCTGCCTAACAGCGCGGGCCAGGTGCAGGCCGCCGTGGCCCCGGCTCGCGCTGTCACCGGCTCCACGACGTGCCACCCGGGACGCCGGCCCGCCGCGACCCGCGGCAGCGGCAACCGGAACTGCACACCTCGCGATCGAAAGGAACCCCGGGAGATGTCGAACAACTTGATGCCGTACCTGCGTGCGGTCGCGGACGTGCTCGGCGAGCCGTGGCGTGCCGCCACGTCCCGTTGTGTCGGTGAGGACGCCGCGCTCGTCGGCCCGGACGGCGGGTGGATCAGCGTGACCGTCTCCTCCAACGGATCGGGGGAGCGTCTGGTTTTGGAGGCCTGGCTGGACTCGGAGCTCAGTCCCCATCTGCCGACCGGAATGGTCCGGCCGTCGGTGACCGTGGCGCGGGCCCGGCCCACCGCCGCAGTCGGCAAAGACCTGGCCCGGCGGCTGATTCCGGACGTGGTCGAGCTGATCGACGCGGCGCGGGACCTGGCGCGCCGGCGCGCGTGCGACGCCGCCGACCTCTCGAACGTCCTGGCCGCGATCGGCGCGGGCTTCGGCACAACCCCCGAGGCCGGGGCGAACACCGTGTCGGTCGGTGCCTACGGTCAGCCGCTGTTCGCGACCGCGCAGGTGCTGCAGCCGGTCTGGCGCAGCCGCCAGCGCCGGGTGCGGTTCAGCATCGACGCCACCGTCGAGAACGCGCTCGCCCTCGCCGCGCTCGTCGGTGAACGTGCCGCCGCCGACCGCGCCACGCCTGTGGCGCCCGATTCTGGCCGCTGACGTTCGGCGTGACTGTCGCGCAGGCGACGAACACCCGACTCCGGCGCCTCACCTGGCGCCGGAGTTCTTTTCTTCACAACGAAAGGACGATGTCTTGGAAGCCCATGCCCGTGTGGTTACCCTCGACAACTCCCAGGCTCGGATCGTCGACATCCGTGCCGACCTCGGCGTCGGCGACGCCACGCTGCGGGTGCACGGCCTCAGTCCGACGGTCTCGCGTGAGACCCGCGACCGGGTGCGCGCGGCCATCCGCAACAGCGGCCTGTCGTGGCCCGAGGGCGTCGTGCACCTGACCGCCTCCACCGCGCACCCGCGCTCCGACGTCGATCTCGCCGGGGCGGCCGCGGCGCTGCTGGTCACCGGAGCCGTGCCGGTCCGGCGGCTGATCGCGACCACGCTGGTCGGCGAACTCGGTCTCGACGGCACCGTCCGCCCGGTCGCTGACATGCGGACGCGGGCGATCGCGGCCGCCGACGCCGGGTTCACCCACCTGGTCGTGCCCGCCGCCAACGCCGCCGATACCGGGGACGTCCCCGGCCTCACCATCGTCCCGGTCGCCTGCCTGGCTGACCTGGTCACCTGGCTGCGAGGCGGACCTACTCCAGCCCTGCGGCCCGAATCGGGCGAAGGAGCGTCGTCTGCCACGCTGTGGGCGCCTGAAGCCTGGGCCCAGCTGTCGCCCACAGCGGTCCGAGCTGCCGCGGTCGCGGCCGCCGGCGGTCACCACACCCTGCACGTCGCGGCTCCCGGCACCCCGGTCCTCCTGCTGCCCCGGCTGATCCGGACCCTGATGACCGACCTCACCGACACCGAGGCGCTCGAGCTCAGCAAGTGGCACATCCTGGCCGGCGAACCGCTGCCCGACGATGCGGCGCCCACCCGGCCACCCGCGGTTTCCCTGCGCCCCGACGACACGATCGCCGCGGTAGCCGGATCCCTGAATCGGCCGGGGTTGCTGACGCTGGCCCACCGCGGCGTCCTGACCGTCGAAGACCTCCCCGAGTTTTCCTCCCGCATCGTCGAGGTGCTGCGTCCGGCGCTGGAGAACGGCACGATCGGCGTCACCGCCCGGGCAGGCTCCGAAACGCGCCCGGCCGGGGCGCGCATGGTCTTCACCGCCCGGGACTGCCTATGCGGCTGCGTCCGGGCCACGGAGTGCCGCTGCACTCCGGCGCAGCGTGCGCGCTACCTCGCCCGGATCCCGCTCTGGTTGCTCGACCGCGTCGACCTGTTCGTGCGGACGGTCGCCGTCGCCGAGCCCGATCTGTCGCTGCCGTCCCTGGAGTCGCTGCGGGACAGCGTCGCCCGGGCCCGGGAACGCGCGCGCCGCCGGTGGGGTTCCGTACCGGTACCCGGCACCGCGATGGAGTACTCGCACGCCGTCACGGGCCTTCCCGCCACCGTCGTGGGCGAGCTGGACGCCGCGATCCGAGAAGGCCGGATTACGTGCCGCACGGCTGCGCGGTGCCTGCGGCTGGCCTGGACACGGGCCGACCTGGACGGGCGGGCGCACCCGGACATGGCCGACGTGTGGCTGACGCTCTCCCACCGCAGCGGAATGCTGAGCCTGCTGCGGGATCCGGCCCTGAGGTGAGCTGAAACAGGAACGACCGGGAAATCCCGTCGGCGATAGGCCGATGCTGCGGATCGGGCCGAGGAATGAGGAAGTGGTGCTGCGCTGAGGAAAGCCGGTGCGGTGTTCCGGTCGGGCCGACGCACTCTAGCGGAGCCTGGCGTCGGGGCAAGCCCGCCCCGTTCGCGGCCATGGCTGCGGATGGGCAGAAAGGGGCGGGCCTGCCGCCGACGCGGGCGGCCCCGCTTGGGCGAGTGCGTCCCGACCGGGACACCCGCACATCGCCTTTCTCCACTGCTGGACAGCAGTTCGGGGACGGCGCGGTGTGCGGGGTTCGAGGTCGGTCACCGGGGCTCCCGGTGACCGACCGGCCCGAATCAAGGAGCCCGCGTGACCGCCACGATGGATCTGCCCACCCAGCGCGCCGACGACGCCGACCCCGCCACCCCGGAGATCGATCCCGCACCGTCCAACCTCGACCACGCCGTCCCCGATTCCACCAGTGGCGACGAGGCGGCGGCCAGCGCTAACCCGCTCGCCGGGCTGTCGGAGGACGAGCTGGCGGCGTTGCACGCCCAGTGGGACGCCGAGATCAACACCGTCATCCACATCAACCCGGACGAGGCGCTGCTCGCCGAGAACGTCCGCACCGAGAACGCCGAGGCGGACCCGGCGACCACGGCGAACTTCAAGAACAACGGCATCAACACCGCGGCCAATGGCTACCGCAACTACGAGACCGGCATCGTCATGATCACCGAAGGGCAGCGTCGGTTCAACAACGCCCGCGCAGCGGCCGTCGAGCTGCCGGTCTGGATGAAGACCCCGCCGCCGGCCGACGAGCGCAAGGCCACAATCGAGCGGATCGTCCGCCAGCTCGAGGAGAACGACCTCCGCAAGCCGCTGACCCTCGGCGACAGCGCCCGGGCCATCCAGCAGCTGGCCGCGTTCAACCTCACGCCCGCGGGCATCGCCCGCAAGCTCGCCCGCGGCCGCAACGGCGCCGCCTACGTCAAGCAGGTGCTGCAGGCCGGGGAGAGCGAGCTGGCCCTCAAGGCCGCCGAACGCTTCGACCTCGACCTCGTCCAGGCCGCGATCGTCGCCGAGTTCGACGCCGCCGGTGACCGCGAGACCGCCACAGAACTGATCCGCATCGCGCGCACCGAGCCGAACAACTTCCAGGTGTTCGCGCAGGCCAAGCACGACGAACACGACAAGAAGCAGCGGCTCGCCGCCCTGGTCACGACGCTCACCCGGAAGCTGACCACCGCCAAGATCACGATCTTCGGCGGTAGCCTCACCCCCGAGGCCGGCGAGGCCCGCTCGCTCGACCGGCTGCGCCCCAGCCCCGAGGACGCGCCCTACACGACGCTGACCGCCGAGGACCACGCGTCCTGCCCCGGCCACGGCGCCTGGATCGAGGACGACCACCACGACGGCAACGGCGACCGCATCGCGGTGGCCGTCTACGGCTGCGCGGACTTCCGCGCTCACGGCCACGCGCTCAGCCACGCCCCGGCCGGGCGTGTCGACCTCACCCCCCGCACCACCAGCACGCCCGCCACCGGTGCCGGCGATGGTGCGGGCGCCGCGGGCGAGGAAAGCGACCTCGCGGCCGCGCGAGTTGCCCTGGCCGCCGACGAGCGTGCCCGTACCGAGGCGCGGATCATCCGCCGGTGGGTGCGCAAGAACAACGAGCTGATCGACGCCTCCGAAAAGCCGCGGCGCAAGTGGCTGGCCGAGTTCGTCCTGCGCATGACCGCGCCCAAGGGCGCGCAGCTGTTCCTCGCCCGGCAGAAGGCCCACGGCGGCTACGAGCTGCGCCGCGCGTTCAACCAGAACCACGCCCTCGCCCGCCAGCTGCTCAGCCTCCCCGTCGGCAGCACCGTCACCGACCTGTCCGAGAAAGTCGCCACTGCCTCCACGCCGGGTAAGGCGACCGTCTACGACATGTTCCTCACCTTCTGCGCGATGGAGGACGCGCTCTCGCGCAACGCGTGGCGATACGCGCAGCAGGCAGCGCAGGAGTACATGACCGCGCTCGTCAGCGCCGGCTATCCCGCCTCCGACGTCGAGCGGCTGATCATCGAACCGCAGAACGAGCGGGACGTCATCGCCGCGGCGCTCGGCGAGACCACCACCAGCGACCCGGCCGACGATGACGACGCTGAGCAGCACGGCGACGTGCTCGATGCCCGAACCATCGGGGGCTCCGGCCCGGCCGAGCCGGGCGACGATGCCCAGGAAGCCTCCGAGGGCACCAGCGCTCCGGCAGACCCGGACACGGCCGCCGCGCAGCTGGCCGAAGCCGCGAGCTAACCGGCCGACGTCACCCGATGTCGCCGGTCAGGAGCGGGTCCGCACACCTCGTGCCGGGCCCGCTCCTGCTGTCACTGTCCTCCTCGAGACCCGCGGAGCGTTCCCGCGGCGCAGAACGGAGTTTCGCCGATGCACCCGCATCGTCCGCCCAACGTCCAGCACGTCCACCTCACCAGCACCGACATCACCAGGCACCGCCACGTCACCCCTGGCCCCGCCCTGGTTACCGCCGAGCTGATTCCATGACCACGATCGTCACCTCTGCCGCGACCGCCCCTCCCCGGCCCGTCACCGGCAGACTTCTCCGCGCCGCGATGGAGGCCGCCGAGCGAGGGTGGCCAGTGTTTCCGCTCGTCCCCCGCGGGAAGAAGCCCGCCATCGAGCGCTGGCAGCAGCGGGCCACCTGCGACCCCGACCGCATCCACCGCTGGTGGACCCGCTACCCGAGATGCAACGTCGGGATCAGCTGCGGGGCCGCGGGCCTGCTGGTGCTCGACCTCGACGCCGCGCACGGGCGGGTCCCTGAGCAGTGGGCACGCCACGGCGTCACCCACGGCCGGGACGTCCTGAGGCTGCTGGCTCAGCTGGCCGGCGAGCCCGACCCGGTCGACACCTTCACCGTCGCGACCCCGCGCGGTGGTGAGCACCGGTATTTCCACCGGCCGCCCGGGTCGCGGCTGCGCAGCACCGTCGGTGCGCGCGGCCGCGGGCTCGGCTGGCACGTCGACACCCGCGGCCCCGGCGCCCTCGTCACCGCGCCCGGCTCGCTGGCCACCGTCCACGGCGTGCCCGTGCCCTACACCCTCAGCGGGGACCTCCCGGTCGCCATCCTCCCTAGCTGGCTGGTCACCGCCCTCACCCCACTGCCTCCACCACCGCCGGACGCGGCCCCGCCCTCTCCGCTTCCGGCTACCAGCCGCCGGGTCACCGCCTACGTCCAGGCCGCCCTCGACGCCGAGTGTCGCAACGTCGCGACCGCCACCGAAGGCCACCGCCACATCACCGTGTTCGCCGCCGCAGCCGCTCTCGGCGAGCTGCTCGGCAACGGCTGGATCAGCGCCGCCGCGATCACCCAGCACCTCACCGACGCCGCCCGCCGGCACCTCGGTGTCGCCGGCTTCGACCAGGCCGAGCTGAGCAGAACCATCCGCGACGGCATCGCCGCGGGACGTGAACACCCACGCGTCCTCACCGACCGCACCGCCCTAGGGCGCAGCCGCGCACGCGTGTAGGAGCGACTACGCGCCGATTCGGCAAACACCCGGCACCACAAACAAGGCCGGCGCGCTCCGGGAGCGGCCGGTCAACCGCGCCCGGCGGGGAAACCCCTCCCGCAGGAGGGAACCAGCCGCGGCGACCGAGGAACACCGGACACCGTAACCGTTCGCCGCGCCCTCATCTCAGTGTCAAGGCGCTCTCCACACTTTCCGCAGACGCTCTTCGCCGCCCTTTTCGTGAGGTTTCCGATGCCTGAAGCCATCTACTTGACCGACGCAGACCTCCTTGCCGCGATCCCGGCCACGCTGGGGTACGTGCCCGCCGACTCGCTCGTCCTCGTCGCCGCCACCGACCGCGGCGACGGCACCGCCCGCATGGGCCCGATCACCCGCTTCGACCTCGACACGGTCGTCCGCCGCCCCGGCTACGTTGTCGCCAACCTGCAGCAGGTTCTCGCCGAGAAACCAGTCATCCGCCTCATCGGCGCCGTCGTGCACGACAACACCGTCACCGACGACCTGCCCTACCGCCCGCAGCTGGCCATCCTCATCCAGCGGCTGAACGACTGCGGCTTCACCAACATCGAACTCCTGCACCTGCCCGGCTTCACCCCCGGAGTCACATGGTCATGCTACGACGTCGAAACCCACACCGGCACCCTGACCGATCCCGTCACCTCACCCGTGACCACACACGTAATTGCCCTGGGCAACCGTGTTTACCGCAGCCGCGCCGAATTCCTGCAGCAGTTCCTCCCCGCGGAGGCCGATACCCGCGCCCGCATCGCCGCCCTCGCCAACCCGATCACCGATGAGGTCGAGCGCGAAGAATGTGCCGACGACCGCACACGCCTGCGCCGGCGCCTGGACCGGCTCGACGATGCAGTCAGCGCCGCTACCGGCGGGCACGTGCCGACCGACGAGCGCGTGATCGCCGACCTGCTGGCGGCACTCTCCAATCTTCGCCTGCGCGGTATCCATCTCACCCAGGCCACCGCCGAGAGGGCCGCAGCCGCACACGCTCTGTGGTTGCACCTGTGGCGTCACGCCCCCGAACGGTACGCACCGGACATGGCCGCCCTGGTTGCTACGACGGCCTACCTGTGCCACGACGGTATTTCCGCCGCAGCGATCTTCGCCAAAGATCCGCGGCCAACCCAGCTCAGCCAGCTGATCCGCGCAATGCACCGCAACGGTATCGACCCGGCCACGGTCGACCCGGACTTCTTCACCATCTCTCAGGAACTGCGCACCGAACTGACCACGTCCATACCCGACCTCTAAGGGACCTTCGTCACTCCTAAATGGACACACGCCGCTGTACGTCCTAAGACGTTGCCCACCTCAACCTCGGAGCCCCTGCGACGACGGAACCAGCTCCCGGGAAATGCTCAGGGCAAGAACCGGTGACTGTCGCGATCTCGCGTCAGCGGTGTGCCAGGTCATTGAATCCAGGTAGGGCACGAACAACACCCCGACACCATCGGCCGTGCAGGCCATCGAGAGCACAGCACCCCCAGTCCCGGGGCGCCTGAACCCGGCGCCCGGCCACATCCGGCGCGGGTGAACCGGCGCTGCGGCACCGCGCGCCCACGCGCGTTTCCGATCGCCGGTTCACACCGGCCGGACGAGCCCGCCGGGCTTCACGCCCCGGGCCCGCGGGCGCTCAAACCCCGTCGCGTCCGCACACCGATGAGGCCCGGGAGGCCACCACAGCAACAACGATAACCGTCCACAGGCGACAAGCCGCCATAGGCGGACCAGCCTGCTGATGCTTCTCCGCTCGGTGTCCCAGCCGGGGCTTCCCTACCCGGAGCCGGGCCACCGTCCCGGAGGGCCGGTAGCGCGGTGCGCGCCGAACACCCAACACCGCGCCACCGGCTCTCCCTTCTGTCCATGCGCCCCTCCCGGGTTTTCCCGCCGGGAGGGGCGCTTTTTCACGTCTACAGCGCGAAAGGCCACCCGCCATGACCACACCTGTCGACGACATCGTCCGCTGCAGTGACTGCGGCAGCGAAACCACGACGCCGTTCCATCTGAGCCCCACGCTGTCCGTCTGCGACGCCTGCGTCCGCACCCTGCACCAGTGCAGCGGATGCGGGCAGATCACCGACGTCACCTCGGTCACCGACAACGACGGCCGGATCTGCGAGTACTGCGAGCGCGCCGAGCGCTACGGCCCCTGCGATCAGTGCGACATTCTCATCCGCGACGGATTCCTCTGCCGGAGTCACGCCCTCGACGAGGTCGACGAGTCCTTCACCTGCACCCGGTGCTCGGGCCTCGTGCCGCTGCGGATGTACGAACCGCTCTACGCCACCGGCGGCCGCCAGCTGTGCCCGAACTGCCTCGACGGTTTCGACCTGTGCGACCACTGCGACCACTACGACGACGCACTCCGCAGCACCGAGACCGGCCGCGACCTGTGCGACGACTGCGCCAGTCAACTCGACTACTACGAGTGCAGCGTCTGCACCACCCTGATCGACAGCGGGACCTACTGCGAAGACCACGACACCGACGACGATCTCGACGGCCTGCACGGCTACTGGTACAAGCCGAAACCGGTCTTCCACGGCATCGGCCCCCGCTACCTCGGCTTCGAACTGGAAATCAACGTCCCGCACGGACACCTCTCCGACCGCATCAACGACACCGTCGACACCCTCGATGACCTCGGCTACCTCAAAGAGGACCAGAGCATCGACTACGGCTTCGAGCTCGTCACCCACCCGATGGCCTACCGCTGGGCGCTGGACTCCTTCCCCTGGCATCTGCTCGAGCGGCTCGACCTCGCCGACTGCAACGGCGACGGCAACGGACTCCACGTCCACATCAGCCGCGCCGCCTTCGCCGGACCGTGCCACGTGTTCCGGTGGATGAAGTTCGTCTACCGCAACGCCCCCGACGTCCAGACCCTCGCCCGCCGCAGCAGCAGCTACGCCGCGTTCCGCGACTCCGAACGCAACCACATCAAGGACGCATGCAAGGGCACCTACTACGGACAGCGCAGCTCGGCGATCAACGCCCAGCCCGAAGACACCTTCGAACTGCGCGTGTTCGCCTCCAGCCTCGACATCCAGCACGTGCAGGCCGCGCTCGCCTTCGCTGATGCCTCCGTCGCCTACACCCGCGACCTCACCGTCCCCGACATCACCCGGGCCGGCGGGTGGACATGGGGCGCCTTCACCCAGTGGTTGCGCACCCGGCCGCAGTACGCGCCGCTCACCGCCGAACTGGAGGACCTGGCATGTGCATGCTGACCTACCTTCCCGCGCGCATCCAGCCCGACACCACCGCGCTGGCCAACGGCGCGGTGCACAACAACGACGGCCACGGCTACGCCATCGTCGACGGCGACAGCATCATCACCGGCCGCGGCATGAACGCCGCCGCCGTCATCGACGAGTTCGCCGCCCTGCGCGGCCTGCACCCCGACCAGCCCGCCCTCTTCCACAGCCGCTTCGCCACCCACGGCCCGGTCACCGAAGACAACATCCACCCGTTCCCGATCGGCGGCGACCCCCGCACCGTCCTGGCCCACAATGGAGTCCTGCCGAAGAAAGCCCACCCGCGCATGGGTGATCCGCGGTCGGACACCCGCGTCGCGGCCGACGACATCCTCTCCGCGAAGCGATTCCTGGCCATCGATCGCCTGGCGACCCGGCAGCGCATCGAGTCCTGGCTCGGCGTGTCCAACAAGCTGGTCATCCTGACCGTCAACCCGCGCTACCCCGACCACGGCTACCTGTTCAACGAACAGGCAGGGTACTGGGACAACCGGTCCTGGTACTCCAACCGCGACTACCTCGACTCCCACCCCGGCCAGACCGCGTGGTGGGGCCTGGACGACGGCTGCCACTACTGCGGTGTCACCGACGCCGTCGACCCTGGAACCGGGCTGTGTATGGCGTGCGGCGCGTGCCCTTTCTGCGCGGCCGACAACCAGCCCTGCCCCTCCTGGTGTTACCGGTTGCTCGTCGGCGTCTGCTGCGTGGACTGCGGCGAGGACCTCGACGACTGCGTCTGCGTCGTCGCACCCGCCCTCAACGCCTGACCGCCTCGTCCTTCGACTGCTGGCCCGGGCGCGGCGGCCGCCGTCGCGCCCGGCCGGAAAGGGACCGCCATGCCCTCCTGCCCCGACTCCGCCGACTCGGCACCACCGATCCCTACTGCTATGGCCCACTTGCCGGTCCTGGGTGGTCTCGTCGTGCCCTGGGTGACGCCTCGCACCGCCGATGGCCGGTATCTGCTCGGCGCGGTCGATGCCGCCAAGACCAGCACGGCCATCCACCGGCGGCTCTGTGGCGTCTGCGGCCGCGCCCTCGGCGACCGTCTGGTTCTGCTCGTGCGCGAGTCCGACCTGGCCCGCTGCGCGAGCACCGAGCCCGGGCTGCATCCGCACTGCGCGGCCTACACCATCGCGGCCTGCCCGATGGTCGCCGGGCGCCGCAGCCACTACCGCGCCAGTGCCCACAAGATCGACGCCGACGCCGTCCACGGCGCGGACAGCGACCGCCGCCTCGGCGCACCCGCCGAGGCCTGGCATGCGGTCTGGCTGATCCGCTACGACGTCGTCACCCTCTGCTGCCATCCCGCCGCCTGCTACTTGGTCACGCCGCCGCTGCGCATCCGCCCGATCACCGCGCCGCCGCGAACCCGCTCCTGACGCTCCGCCCAATCCGGAAAGGGACACTTCTTTGCCGTCAGGTGAAGCGCTGGTGTTCATCGCCAGCAAACACACCACCCCGACCCGCCAGCGGGTTCTCTGGCGGGTCACCGTCGCTGACGCCAAGAAGATCTGCAGCGACTCCCGGACCGCCGGACCCCACTACATGCTCTGCTTCACCACCAGGAACATTGACGATCCCGCTGCCTTCGTGTACGTGCCCGACGACGGCCGCCACGCCGAGGTCCTGCACGACCACCACATCCGTGTCATCCGCGGTCACACCACGCGCCAGCCAGCCGCGAAATCCCAGCCGCAGTAGGACCCCGCGACCCCGGCCAGCCGCAGCGAGACCGTCCGAGCACCCGGTGTTCGGCGCGGACGGTCGCGGCCAGGAAAGCACACCCAGGACCCCGGCGCCGACCTCGTGCAGCCCGGCCGCGCCAAGCCACCGAGCGCCGGGGCCCCGGGCGTGCTGGTCGGGCGCGGTCATCCGCACCCGACACGGAGGTTCCCGTGACCGCATCCACCGTCCACAACACCAGTGACTACAGCGATTTCGCTGACGAGCTGGCGTGCCGGCTGATCGAAACCGAACTCGGCGGCCGCCGGATCGTCTCCGACCCCGCAGAACCCGGCGGTCGCTCCGCGGTATGCGCGCGCCAGCCCCACCTTGTCGGCGACGACACCACAGTGGAGGCCTGACCGATGCCCGAGGACCAGCTGTGGTTCAGCCTCTACGACTGGAGCCGCTCCTACGTGCTGCCCGAGTCGGTCGCCTGCAACATCCCCCGCCGCGGCAGCCTCGACGACCTCGGCGCCTGGAACGTCGCACGCGGTGTCCTGGTCGAGTTGTGCCGGGCGCTGCCCGCGACCCCGGTCTCGCTGCTCTACGACGAGCCCGTGCAACGCCGCGACTGGACGCGAATCGCGATCCGGGTCACCGCACGCGCCCGCCGCCGCGACGGACAGGACGTGATCGTCATCTACCGCAGCGAACGCACCGACGCCGAACCCTGGCCGGACTTCTGGAGCGTCGCGGTCAACGGATTCATCCCAGCCTCCGGCCGGGACGTCCGGCGACCGTCGCCGTCCTGCATCGCCCACACCGCCGCGCAGACGCTGCGCACCGAACTCGGTCGCTGATCCTCACCCGGTCCCCGTCGACAGCCCTTACTCCTCCTGTTCGGAAGGACGCTCATGCCCCCCACTCCCGCCAGCACCACGACCATCGTCGCCAGCCTCCCGGCGCTGCTCGGCTTCATCCCCGAGGACTCTCTCGTGCTGATCACCGCACTCACCAACGACGATGGCTCGGTCACCACCGGTCCGCTCGCCCGGATCGACCTCACCCGCATCACCGGCCACGCCGACGACTGCGCGCGGCACGTCAACCGGCAATGCGGCAACCTGCCAGTCTTCTGCGTCATCGGCATCGTCGTCCGCACCGTCGATGAGGACAACGCCGACGGCGAGTCGCTGCCGCAGCGCACCGACGTCGACAGCCTTATCGAGCAGCTGGCCGAACACGGATTCACCGACGTGGACGTCGTGCACGTGCCGGCCGTCGCCGAAGGCGCGCGCTGGCGCTCCTACCGCGACGCCGATCGCACCGGTGTCCTGCCCGACCCCGCCGCCACCGCGGCCGCGGCTGCCGCTGTCGCTGCCGGACACACCATCGCCGCCAGCCGGGACGACCTCGCGGCGCGGTTCACCCCCGCGCCCGAGAACCTCCGCGCACGTCTGCAGCCCCACATCACCGACGCCGTCGCATCCGCCGCCATCGACGAAAGCTGGCACCTCACCGCACACCTCCGCCTGGCCCGCGCCGACGCCGCGATCAGCGCCGCCACCCACGGCGAACTGCCCACCGACGACTCCGATGTCGCCGATCTCGCCGCGACCTTCGCCACGCTGTCGTTCCGCGATGCCTTGCTTGCTGTCCCCGATGACGCGACGCGCCTGGCCGCCGAGAACCTGGTGCTGCACCTGTGGCGCCACAGCTGCGACCCCGTCGCCGGCCAGCTGGCCATCGTCATCGCGGTGCACGCCTACCTGCGTGGCAGCGGAACCGTCGCGCGGATCGCGCTCGAGAACGCCGACCCCCAGCAGCCCATGACGCTGCTGCTCTCCACTGTGCTCGACCACGCTGTCGCACCGTCGGAGGCCCGCCACGTAATCGAGAACGCCAGCGCCGACGCTCGCCGCACCCTGCTCAGCGAGCCCGCGATCGACCAAGCGTGATACCTGCGGCGATCGGTTAGCTCTCCGCCGGGCAGGAAGAGCCCGTCCTGGTGCCGACACCGTCCGCCCAGCATCGCGTATGCGCGGTGGCAAAGCTCTTTGCCGGGCTCCTGCTCCCGGCCGTGGCGGCCTCGCACGACTGTGCGAGGCCGCCACGGTACTCGGGAGCTCGGCTTACGCCGTGAGCGGACTCAGCGTCCGGTTAAGAACTACTTTCGGCCGATCTCACGCCGGGCCGCTTCAACGCGTTCGACAGGTCGCCGAATTTCCGGCTTGAACACTGCCTCGGCGATCCGCGGCACATCCGACGGCTTGGCCTTTGCGACCAGCGCCTTGACCATCAACCACTTACAGTACGAGGCGATCGCGGCGCTAGCGGCACCAACAACAACGGAAATAGCAAATACAACCAGAACAGGCATCGAACCTCGATCCCTGGCCGAGCGGCTTTCTCCACGCCGGACCCGACCAACTTTTCAGCTGGATCGCGTCCTTGGCCAGTTGAGCGAGACGTCGCGACTTGCCGTCTCGGTCTGGAGGCCTCCAGTGTAGCGGTACCCGGTACGCGCCGGCCTCATGGACAACCTAGGTCGTCGCGGTGCAGGGGCGAGCCCATCTTCGTTGTAGCGCAATCGTCGCGCGGATCGCGCGAGAACGCCGACAGCGAGCACATCTCATGACGGCGATGCACTCCACCGCTCTTGACCACGCTGTCGCGCCGCCGGAGATCCAACACGTATTCGAGAACGCCAGCGTCGACGCTCGCCGCGCCCTGCTCAGCGAGCCCGCGATCGACCAGGCATGACGCCCACCCACGTCACGGCGGTCGCGCCGCTTGCCGGAGTGCCCCGGAGCGAGACAGCAGCCCGCGGACCGAATGCCTGCGACGCGTGCTCGGGATCGTCGCGGGTGGTGCCGCGACGGCGGGTGGATGTCATCGGAAGTGGCCTCGCCCGGCTCGCCGGGACGTGGATCGCCCGAAGGTAAGCACACCCCAGCCGGGGACAGTGCGTCCCCGAAGCCCGGCCCGATCCGCCCGGGTGAACCAGCGCCCTCACCTGCCGAACTCCGATGCCGGCTCAGCAGCGGGCTGGTTCACGCCGGGCGGATGAGCCACGGCCGGGGACGTCGCCTCACGGCGACCCCCGGCCGCCGCGTGCTCAGGCTGCGCCGCGTTCCACACCCCAACGAGCACCAGGGAGGCCACCATGGCCGGCGACACCATCCTCACCATCATCGGCAACCTCACCGCCGAACCCGAACTCCGCTTCACCGCCACCGGCACGCCGGTCGCGAACTTCACCGTCGCCTCCACCCCGCGCACCTTCAACCGCTCCACCAGCGAGTGGGAGGACGGCGAGGCGCTGTTCATGCGCTGCACCATCTGGCGCCAGGCGGCCGAGAACGTCGCCGAGTCCCTGACCCGCGGCGCCCGCGTCGTCGTCCAGGGGCGCCTGCAGCAGCGCTCGTTCCAGACCCAGGAAGGTGAGAAGCGCACCGTGATGGAGCTGACCGTCGACGAGATCGGCCCGTCGCTGCGCTACGCCACCACCGAGGTCACCAAGAACGCGAAGACCGCGGCGTCGAAGGTGAACCCGGACCCGGCCACCGGCGCGACCCCGGCCGGCGACCCGTGGGCTGCGGCCGACGAGCGCGAGCTGGTCGGCGCGGGCGCCGGGGGCAACGACGCCCCGCCCTTCTGACCGATCGGGTGTCCGGCCGGGCCTTCCCCCGGCCGGACACCACCGTCCACCACCTGCGGCCGGTGGCCCAGCCCGACGGGCTGGGCCACCGGCCGTTCCCATGCCACCACTCCGGGAGCCCACCATGTCCGCCACCCACGACACCACCGCCGCACCAAGCGACACCGCACAGCAGAATCCGACCCGTGCCGCCTGGCAATGGAAGCGCACACGAGCCCGACAATCACCCTTTGGGGTAGTGGAATTTCTCTACGCTCAAGGAATGAGCAATCGTTACGGCGTCACGATCCCCGGGCTCGTCCTCGCCGGAGGCACCGGCTTCTACCTCGGCATCCAGCCCTTCGGCTACATCGGACTCCTCGTCACGCCCTTCACCGACCCCGCCGGGCTGCTCGCCCTCCCCGGCGCCGTCCTCTTCGGTACGCTCCTCGGCTGCGGCGTCGTCTACCTCAGCCACAACCGCATCAAACCGAAACTCGCCCACCGCTACCGCCGCGGCGCCATCCTCGGCGCCGTCACCCTGCCCGGCTACCTGTTCATCGGGCACTTCCCCGGCGCCGAGGAAGGCGGCACCGCCAGCCAGTGGGCCTTCGGGATCGCTTTCTGCTGCGGCATCGCCGCGATGATCATCTACTACCAGCGACGCAAGCGCCTCTTCCTCGCCCGCCACGCCCGGCGCCTCGCCGGGCAGCAGGCCGACCACCAGACCGCGACGCGCTAACCCGCCGACACCACAAGAGGGGCGGTGGCACCTGACGGTGCCACCGCCCCTCTTCTCGTGCCCGGTGTGCCCAGCCGATCAGTCCGCCGGAACATCCACCTCCGAATATGGTCTCGTCTCCGACGACACATCCTGCTCGTCCACCGGCTTCCCAGCTGCCGGACTCCCAACCGGCGAGGCGGCCATCGGGCCTGCATCCGCAGTCGCACCGTCACTCCGCTGCTTGCAGGATTCCGACGCCGCGGCGCCGCGCGACAACGCGGTCACCGCCTTCGCCGAGATCCCCAGCAGAGCCGCCGTCTCCGCTGCCCCGACATCCGACGCGCGGATCTCAGCGACCGAGGTCGCCATCACCGCGCGCCACTCGCCGATCTCCATCTCTGCGTCCGCGCGGACCTGCTCGGCTGCTCGCTCGAACTCCGCGGCCCTCGCCGCGCGCTGCCGGTCCAGCTCGGCCAGCTTCCGATCCAGCTGCGCGCTCAGCGCGGCGATCCGATCCTCACGCCGACGCTCTACGGCCTCGATCGCCGTCGCCGCTTCCGCGAACGGCCCCAGCGCTGCATCAACGCGGCGCTCGTTCTCACGCTCGCGCTCCAACTGCTCCGAGCGGCGCCGCCGCGCCGCCTCCAGGCGCGCCAGCGTCGCCGACGACCGGCGCTTCCGCCCGGAACCTGCTGTTTGACGTTCAACCATGACGCACCTCCCGCGCGGGGGAGGGCTGCGGTTCTACCGCTCAGCCTACCCGCGACACGGGCACCACCGGGCCGCGCCGACGAGGCAGCGCTTACGCCGCTGACAGGACGACCGACAGCGTCGAGCGTGTTACGGCGACAGCCGGCGAGCGAGGAGAAGGGCGCGGTACCGCCGCAGCAGCCCCGAAGGGCCACGCCACCGAAGTGGCAAGCCGCAAAACTCGCGGCGGCCCGCTGACGCTCCGCCACAAGGCCCAAACAAGCCCACGGAGCGCTGCCAGCAGCATACCTGCAGGCCACGAGCCCCACCGTGCCACTGCAGGAGGCGCAGTCTCGGCCGGTCGAGCGCCTGCGTCTAGCGCACAGCGGCACAGGGGAACCTTTCCATGCTTCGTCGGGTCCGCGGGCGGTGGGTGGCCCCGAAATTGTATCGGTCGTCCCCCCAAATACAAGGGCACCCCAAATTATTTTTGACCGAAAAGCGTGGCCAAAAATAATTTGAGGCCCCACCCTTGTATTCGGGGCCCCTACTCCCTAGGTCAGGCGTTAAGGGCAGGCCGGGGGCCTGCCCTGGTTGCTTCGGGGCCACCCACCACCCACTCAGCGCACGACGACTTTTACCGCACCAACCAGCAGCCACGCAGACGCAGCTGGCACGACACAGGAACGGCAAGCACGCACCTCGGAAGCAAATCAGTCTCGGCGAATTCATCCGACGCCAGAACCAGCTTAAATATGTGACCAGAAACGTCATTTCAAGTGGAACAGACCGCAGCAAACGAGTAATATAGAAATAGCAAGGTGATCGGGACCGCAAACCCGAAAGCCGTCACAAATCCCAAACTCGAAGGTTGGATACATCATGGTTTCGACCATTCACCCCAAGCACCGCCAGGCCATCGAACGCGCGGTGCGCGCCTTGCAGGCGCAGCCGCCGCGCATCCGTCCCGCGCTGCAGGAACTCAAGCGGGTGTTCTCCCACAGCGGCGCGAACCCGCCCGCGATCCTCACCGCGTGCGCCACGCTGCTCAACACCGACGCCGCGCTCACGGGTGACGTTCTCGCCGCCGTGCGCAACGTCCACGCCGAGTGGGACAGCTACGGCAACGCCGAGCGCGAGCTGTTCAACGAGTGCGTCTGGTCCAGCGAGACCCGTCGGGCCGTCGCCGTGACCGAGGTGAACGACGTGACGGTGATGCTGCGCGAGACCCCGCCGCGCGTCGCCGACGCGCTCAACGGGCTCCGGTGGCTCAACGCCTGGACCCAGTACGCGCACCAGGCCGTGTTCACCGTGTGCGGGACGCTGCTGAAGAACCCCAGCGCCGACCACCCCGCCATCATCGAGGCCATCCAGACCGCCTACACCCTGTGGCCCGACCTCGCCGACGACATGCGCACCCTGGTGATGACGTGCGTGTACGCCAGCAAGGCCCGCGCCGCCCACGCCCGCGCGCGCACCGCCGCCCGGCAGCAGGCCACCGAAGCCGCCTCCGGCGACATCCACCGGTGCGGCAACTGCGATGGCAACCTCGCCGGACTCCCCGAAATGCGCTACTGCTCCAGCACGTGCGCCACAGACGCCGAGAGCGCCGAGCGCCCGACCAACGGCGAGCACACCACTACCGTGCCCGCCCACCGGATCGCCGCCCGGCACGAACCGATCGAGCAGCGCGCCGCGCGCCGCTACGTCGACAGCGCTACCGACCCTGACTATGACGAGCAGTGGCGCGAGGTGGAGCAGGCGATCCCGTCCGCCGGTCTGGTCCGCAAGAACGAAAGCGGTGTCGACGCCTACGAGGCCGAGCGGCAGCGGCACGGCGACCATGACGACACCGCCGACGTCCTCAGCGAGCAGACCGGCCAGCCGATGACCGACGACGACTATGACCGGCTCGCGCTGCTCCCGGTCGCGCCCGGCGGGTTGTGCGCGGCGTGCAACCTCGAACGCACCCCCAGCGAGCAGCGCACCCCGAGCACCGACGACCGGTGCGAAATCTGCCGGGAACTGAACACGCCGCCGCTGGTCACGTTCGCGCCGTCGCGTGAACTCGCCGCCGCCGCCTGACCACCCGCCGCGCGGGGGCACCCGAACCGGGTGCCCCCGCCCTGCCCGAACCAGGAGCCGCCACCGTGCGCACCTTTGACGCTCTTCTCGCCGACATCGACCGCGAGATCGCCGCCGACACCATCCCGACCGACGCGCCCGCACCGGTCGCCGCGTACCTCCGGGCACTACTCGCCCGCTACGCCCAATGGGCCACCAGCCAAGACGGCACCGTCACCGAGGTCATTCCCGCCGACGCGATCCGGCGCGAGCTGTCCCGCCTCACCACCTCCACCCAGCCCACAACCGGGCGCGAGGAACGCAACGGCCGTGCCTGCCACATCGGATGCAGGCACATCGATTGCGACGACCGCCTGTTCTAGCCAGCCCGCGCACGCAAAGCGGCCGCCGATCTCCGGATCGGCGGCCGCTTCGCTGTGTCGGCACAACTCGCAGACCGCGCAGGCGCCGGCAGACGGCGCCCGGGGCGCCTTAGTGCAGGCGCCGGCGCTCGACCGCAATTTCGGTCACCACCCCCACGCCCCACCAACACCATCCCGCCTACCGCACCACGCCCACCACCACACCCCAGCCCCACACCACCCCGCCACCCACTCACCCCGCCGACCACGCCACCGCCACCACCTCACCCATCCCACCCCCACCACCGCACACAGCACGTCTTGCAGACGTTCTGAAACCAGGTCCAATCGCATCTAATGCGAACACGCTCTGCGCTCCACGCGGCGTTAAGGCGGCGTTCGTGGAGCCCGCAGAAGGGGGCGTTGACACGGCCTTCGGGGTCCGGGTTCTGTCAAACGAGCGGTGTAACCCGGGGTTGAAGGGAACTACTCCCGTCCGGCGGCCAGGCGGCCGTCGAAGGCGAGCTCGAACGCGTTCAGCGCTGGGTTCCACCGCATGGTCCAGCGTTTGCGGCCGGCGCCGGCGGGATCCAGGCTCATGATCGCCATGTAGACGCACTTGAGCGCGGCCTGCTCGTTGGGGAAGTGCCCGCGTGTCTTCACCGCGCGGCGGATGCGGGCGTTGACGCTCTCGATCGCGTTGGTCGAGCAGATCACTCGCCGGATCTCCGGGGCGAAGGCCAGGAACGGCACGAACTCGGCCCAGGCGTGGTCCCACAACCGCACGATCGCCGGATACCGGCCGCCCCAGGCCTCGGCGAACTCGGCGAACCGATCCCGCGCGGCAGCCTCGGTGGGCGCGGTGTAGACCGGCTTGAGGGCCTTGGCGTCGCGTCCCAGTGCTGGCGGTCCGCGTAGCGGAAGCTGTTGCGCAACAGATGCACGATGCAGGTCTGCGTGATGGTCTGCGACCAGACCGCGGTGATCGCGTCCGGCAGGCCGGTCACGCCGTCGCAGACGACCATGAGCACATCGGCGACGCCGCGGTTCTTCAGCTGGGTGAGCACGTGCAGCCAGTACTTGGCGCCCTCGCCGCCGTCCGCCGGCCCATAAGGCCGAGGATGTCCCGGCGGCCCTCACACGTGACTGTCAAGGCGACGTAGATCGGCCGGTTGGCGACCTGCCCGTCACGGATTTTGACGTGAATGGGGTCGATGAAGATCGCCGGATACCCTGGGTCGAGGGGCCGGTTCTGCCACTCGACCATGCCCTCGATGACCTTGTTGGTGATCGTGGAGATCGTCCGCCTCGACACCTCAGCGCCAAAGACCTCGGCCAGATGCGCGGAGATCTCCCCGGTCGTGAGACCCTTCGCGGCCAGGAAGATCACCATCTCGTCCACCCCGCCCAGGCGTTTCTGCCGCTTGGCGGCGATCTTCGGTTCGAAGCTGGCGTCCCGGTCCCGCGGCACGTCGATCTGGACTGGCCCGCCGTCGGTGAGCACGGTCTTGGAGCGAGTGCCGTTGCGGGAGTTGCCGGTTCCGCGGCCGGCGGGGTGGTGCTTGTCATAGCCGAGGTGGTCGGTGATCTCGCCTTCGAGCGCGGACTCCACCAGCCGTTTGGTCGGCTGCGCCAGCACCCCGCCTTCGCCGGTCAGCGCCAGCCCAATGGCCTTCGCGCGGCTCATCAGCTGCGCCACGAGCTGCTCGTCCAGGCCATCCAGCCTGGTCTCGGACTTGGGCTTCAAGTCCTCAGCGTTCTCCACGCCGGTCATCATGTCGCTCATCAGGTGCACTTCCATGATCGGGAGTTACACCGCTCGTTTTAGAGTCCCGGGGTCCGAGCGTAGTGCAGGTCGGGACAGCGAAGGCTCGCATCGCATCAGATGCGAGATCATCGCACTGGATGCGACCAGGTGGAAGCGGGTTTGGTGGGATCTAACGATCGGTTGATGGGCTCGGCGGGCCTGTACCTGGCTGCGGGTGTGCCGCTTCTCCATCCGGAGGAGCAGGTGGTCGCGGCGATGCTGGACGGCTGGCGCAACCAGTTGCTGGCCCGGAACCTGGCGCGTTCGACATTCGAGAGCAGGCTGCGGGCGGTGCGGCAGTTCGGCAAGCATTGCGGCACTTACCCGTGGTTGTGGTCCCCGCAACTGGCGGACGAATGATTCGCTGACCTTCGTGCGGTCCGACACCTGTTACTGTCCACAACGCGCAACTACCAGGGCGCGCTAACCGGATTCGGCGCGTTCGTGACCGACCCGGCCCGTGGGAGACCCTCGAGTGCGAGCGCCGGTTCGGCACGCATCCGGTGCAGGTGATCAACGAGGTCAACGTCGCGGGCTCGGAGGCGGAAGCGAGCAAGTGCTCGTTCAGCCGCACGGAGCCGTTGGCGCTGTTCGACTACGCCGACGACGTAGTCGACCGCAAGCGAGAATCGGGACGCAAGGGCTAGCTGCCGGCGCTCCGGGACGCACGCGTTCAAAGTCGCCTACGACTTCGGGCCGCTGCGCAACGAGACGCGGATGCTCGACCTCATCGACTTCGGACGGTACCCGCACGGGCCAGAGTTCGGTAAGTACGGCGTGCTCGACGTCCGCCACGGTAAGGCGCAGAAGGGCCCGCCGCCGAAGCGGCGCAGCGTGCTATGCGTCTGGGACTGGGTCGCCGAGGTCGTCGAGCAGTGGTCGACCGAGGTGCGGCCGCTACTCGGCGCGGACGGCAGCCCGGCGCCGTGGCCGTCGGAGCGGGACTTGCGGTTCGGGAGCAAGCAGCTCAACCGCCAGCAGGCGACCTACCGCGACAAGCTCGGCCTGGACCCCGCGCTGGACTTCCACTCACTACGCCACGCACCTGATCGAGGACGGCCGGGACCCGCGGTTCGTGCAGGAGCCGGTCGGTCAGCTACAGCCAGTGGTTGCGCGAGATCATGGCCGAAACCGGCACATTCTAGATCACCGAGCTGGTGGAGCCGCTGCACGAACGCGGCATCTACCCGTCGGTCTCACAGGTGCACCGGCTGGCAATCTGCACGCCGGAGCGCTTGTCGCTGCAGGTTCTGGCCGCGTTGTGCGACATCTTCGCGACCGTGTCGCCGCTTCGTGAAACTGACCCTCACTGGTGGACGTCACTGGTGGACGTTGGGGGAAGACAGGCGTATGCGTCTTGTCTGCACCCCGGGCCTGCCGGATCATTGCCGGACTGACCGTGTCACCCAGCGGGGATGACCTGCCCGAGAGTTGCAGGACCCGGCAGCCCGGGACGTGCAGATCGGCCATAGGGCTATGCGCCAAGGCTTGCCGGCCCGGAGCGCCTCAGTGAGCGACCGACCGTCACGTCCCGGACCGGAGTGCTGATTTCCGTGGTCTGACGGAAAGGAGCACACCATGGAGGCTACGCCCGCGTTCGCCGGAATCGACTGGTCCTGGCAACACCACACAGCGTGCATCATCGACGCCGCCGGACACCGGATCGCCCGATACGTCGCAGGCGACCACCAACGACCGCCACAACCACAAGGAACGCGATGACCGCTTATGGCACCACGGACCCGAACCCGCCCGCACGAGAGCACTGACTTGGAGGACTGGCCGCACGCTGGCATGCCGCTGCACGATGCGACAGGTCTCACCGGATACGTCTACGCCGTCAAGTTCGCCAACGGATCGATCAAGATCGGCGAGACGAACAACGCGAAAAGACGCAACACCACCGAGCATTACGCGGACGCCGCGATGTTCGGGATCACGATTACGCGATCGCCGGTTTCCCCCTTGCACCACGAGCGCAAGGCCAACTAGGACGCATTGATCGTATAATGCGAGCAGCACGGCCAGCGAGCTGCGGGACGCGAACGGTTCACTGTTGTCGCCCTCGCCGACCTGCAGGCACGGTGAGAGCCCCGAGTACCGCGCAACGCCACCAGCACAGGCCATCGGCGACATCGACCTTGACCACATGAAGCCCTTGCGTCCGACGACGAACTTTGGACGATCGCTCAGGTCGCGGAACGTTTGGGTCTATCGCTGCGACGAACACGGCAGCTGCGGCGCCAGATGACCGGCTGGCTCCAGTACGGCCAAGAATTTAGCCGTACTGGCCGGACAGCTGCCTGACCGATCCACACCCGGTACAGCTGGAATGGTCCCCGCCCCAGCAGACGCTACTGCCATCGCCAGACGACCACACTATAGGCCAACCACGATGGCGAGCCGGAACGAAGGTGGGCAATGCAAACGGGTCGCATGAACCCTGATGGAATCCCAGATCATGCCAAGCCTTCCGGCCAGCCGCGGCGTCCGCGACAAGCTCCGATGATGTCACGATCATCCGTTGATAGGGAAGGCCCGGCCATCCCCGCCCCGGCAGGGTGGCCAACATCGCTCGTCAGCGACGTCTGCTACGATCTCGGCAAGCCATGGTTCGACATCGATGCGCGTCCTGTTCCAGCTGGGCATTGTCGCCATCTACGGTCCAGATCGCTCCACGGCCCGCGCTACGAGGGTCCCCGCAGGCAGCGCCTGCCGGATGGCCAGCTGTCAGGACGCGGTTCCGGCGGCTACTGCAGCCTGACTGGCATCGTCCAGCAGCGTCAGATCGTTCACTTCCGGTGACGCCCGTCGCCCGCGTCTTTGTTCGTAAGCAAGTCGTCAGCCACCGAAAGAACCACTGCATCTAATAGATCTCGGTCGCCCGCGAAACGATCTTTCCCGCCGATCGGCGAGGCGTTCGCGTATCGGACCGACTCTCTGTACAAGGCAGCTGGGTCGTGCTGGAACTGGACGAGGTCCTTCGCCCGTACAAGAGCCTTCGCAAAGCCGGAGAATCGACTACACCGGACTCGCGAAGAATCGCCGCCTTTTTTGCGGTAGAATCACGTCAAAGCGCATCACTCTTGCTCGATTCCCAGTCCGCGATCAGCCGGTCGAAGAATTCTGCCCGCTGCGGCGCTTCGCGTCGGAGCTTTTCACGATCCAAGAAATAGTACTTGGCCGCTTCGGCCATATCCTCTCGCTTATTGGTTGCACCGTACTTGGTAATGGGACGCTCGCCGTCGAACGTCGGATACCCCTCAGCGTCCCAATAGCCGGTATTTATGTTGAATTCAGACTGACGGTGCTTTACGAATTCGAGCACCCGCTTCGCCGCCTGGCCAGTAAACTCGTGCTCCCGGCGAACGAATATGTCAGGGTGCTCGTTGGCCAGCTGCGACAGGAACTCGGCACGCCGCGGCGAACGATTCGCAAATGCGCCAGGATCGCGGAGGTAGAACTTCAGCGACGTCTCAAAGTCGCTGGCGTCATCCATCGCGTTCAGACTTAGCGGCGGTTCGCCGTCGGATCTACGGCGCGGGTTTCCCTCAGCGTCCCAGCTACCAACGTGCTCCGTGTATTCGCCGAGGGCATAGTCGAGCAATCCGTGGGCTAGTTCGTGAACGACAGTGCCCTCAATGGCGCGTTCACCGCCGCCGAACTCTCTATTGAGCGTTCCCATCGCATAGAGGTTCACGGTGCCGTGCGAGTCCAAGTACTCCGCCCTAGCGCCAGCGGCGAGACGGCCGTTTTCAACCGCGAAGGTCACTGCTCCGAATGTCCGTACCTCTTGCTCAGCGTGCGCTCTGCTCGAACTAGCCCGGCGGTTTCCCAAGATAGGAGCGTAGTGCGATGTCGCAGCTTCAATCGCCCGTATCTCCTCGGCCTTGAACTCGCGTTCCTTGACCTTGGCCAGAACCGCCTGAGATGTTCTTGTGTTCGTTTCGTGCACAGCCCGCACGCCGAGCGCGGAATCCAGTTCGATGTCGGTATCACCTAGAACTCGCCCGGACTCGTGCTCCGCCCCCGGTTGCGAAACCGGGTCCGGTCCAGCGCCGTCCCGCACAGCTGCCGGTTCTGTACTCACCACACCCGAATCAGCAAACGACGACCCGTCCCCCCACGGACGATCCCCCTCCACCAGCGCGTCCCCGGCATCCACCGACAGACCCGCAGCCGCCTCGTCCACCTCACCAACCGTGGACAGTCGCCGCTCACGATCAGCACCGACAAGCTCCGCAACCAGACCACGGGCCAGCATCCTCGTATCACCGGCATTCCCACGCTCAAGAAGATCCCCGGCCAGCAGCGCCGCCAGATCGTCGCGCAAAGAACCGTCATCCAGGACCGTCTCACCGATCGACAACAACATCATACGAGCCAGCGAATGAACCCGAACCCACTCGCCAGAACTCTCAGCACCCGAATCACGCACCCGCGCCGCGCCACCACGAATACTCTCAACCGCAGCGCGATACGAGCCAGAACCCCTAC
>NZ_FNUJ01000029.1 GCF_900107925.1 Amycolatopsis pretoriensis
CCACTCGCCAGAACTCTCAGCACCCGAATCACGCACCCGCGCCGCGCCACCACGAATACTCTCAACCGCAGCGCGATACGAGCCAGAACCCCTACCACCCGATACCGGGCCTCCCCGACCCGCCTCCGCCGGCCCCGACGACGGCTCCGACACCGCCGATCCGGTCAACATCGGCCTGGTCCGGGCCGTACCCAGATCCCTCCCGATCTGCTCAGACACCTCAGCCGCCGGCCGGCCACCCGCACGTTCCCCCACCGCAGCTTCCGCCACCACATCGACAACATCATCATAAACTCCCGAATTCACCAAATCGGCAGTCTCATGATCAAAATGGAGAATCTGCCGCGCACGCTGCTGCGCAGCCGGCCAACCACCATCTGCCGCCAACGGCGACTGGCGAACCAACTCAGCTCGACGACGAATTTCATCAACGCTATACACCGGATGCGCAACATCACCAGACCCGCCGGCAGGCTCACCCGGACTCAAATCCATACCATCCGGATCCGCGTCAAGCCAAGGAATAGACTCCTCTACCCCGAAAAGATTCCCCTCAAAGTCCCCATAACCCGCATCATCGAAACCCGGGACAGCGGGATCAGCACCCCACCCCGCCGACACACCCTGCTCCAGCATCTCCTCGCTGGGAAAAGCAACATCGAACTGATCAGGCCAAAAATCATCCTGCCCCAGAGCCGCCGCCTCCCACATCTCCCGAGTCCACTCACCCGGCTCCGGAACCACATCCCCAACCAGGCCCCCACCCTCGCGCTCACCCAGATGCCCGACCGGATCCACCACCACATCGCCAACCGACCCCCCCGTCGGCGACACGACCTCTCCGCCACCCACCACCGGAGCAGCCATCTCGGAGCCACTCACGTCCGGGCCCGGCGTCGGAACCCAATCCATCTCCCCCAACGACTCACGCCGACCACCCTGACCACCGGCAGACACCGCCGGAGCCGCCGGCATGAACCCAGCCCGGGGCTCCCATCCCGCCGGCTTCCGAGAAACGAAAATACTACTTCCGATTTGGCCGGACTGTTCCAACCTGACGAACTTCTGAACGAACTCGTCTGACGCATAAGGAAGATAATGACCGGACTCGGATATGGACCTGATCACTGATCTTATTTCCGCCAGCACCGCTGCGTTCCGGTTGCGCAAATTTTCATGCATCCCACCAGGGACACCCGAGACCTTGACCTCCAAGACTGGCCGCCGATCGGGTGATTCCGCCTGCCAAGAGTCGACAAAACCCCTGATTACGTGAGCGATACGCCACCGATCGATCGGCCTCAGCTCGGAGCCCAGTCCCGAGAAACTACCCACCCACGACTCGGTGTCACGGTAGAAACGTTCGTCGTGTCCACCGTCCATGAACCGAAAACTGGCGGCTAATTCCCTGCTCGGATTTCGCCGTTCCACCCAGGTTGTGACCATCCGTGTGAGCGGTCGACCGGTCGCTCCCTCCGCACGCATGCCCTGCTCGAGCGCCGTTGAGATTTCAGCCCTGACGAGCGGGAGAAGCTTCTTCTTGGGTACCGCCAATTCGATGATTACATCCAGCGGCTCAGCACCCGGGTCCCGAACGGCCTGAATCCGCCACAGCCGTTTTCCGAATTCGACGATCTTTTGGCGCTCATCACGAGCAACTTCCACTGCCCCGTGATCGCTTACACCCTTGAATCTGACCTGCCGCCAACTTTGATCATCAATCTGTTCTGTCCACTGATCAAGAAGAAAACGGTCAACATCAGGTCCGGAAGACGGCGTGCCATCCACCATGAACTCCAAAAACACTTGCCGATTTCCATCGTGAGCAAGTTTTCGCCACTCGATCCGCTCTTCGATCCAGTTCACAGTGACGCCCTGCGCAGCCGCCTCCGGATGAGCATCCATTGTCCGAGCCACTGTTTTCGAGAACTCTTTTTTGAGATCGCTCGCCAGGGCATCGGCAGTTGTCGCATTCTTTTTATGGTAATAATCGAGTGCGAGGCTGCGTGAGCTATGCGGTCCTTCCGCTATGAGCCAGCCCAAGGCTTGATCGATCTCGGTCAGGGCCAGTCCAGTGAAGGCATTTCGAGCAGGCATCAACCCGAGCTGCAGCCCTCCCCCTGGAGCATACCTATCCGCCCCCCGCCCCAAGTTTGTCTGAAAGAACAACACCTCAAACCCTGGTTTTTCCACTGCTGAAAATACGAGGTTCGTGTCAATTATCAGCGCGTCACGCTGCGGTGC
>NZ_FNUJ01000021.1 GCF_900107925.1 Amycolatopsis pretoriensis
CCACTGGTTGTACGCCGTGCTGACATCGGTTTCGACGTCGACGGTCTCGGTCACGGTGCTCATCGTGGGCGTCTCCTTCCTGATGTGGTCGAGGTCCGGTTACCCGGCAAATCGATGACAAAACGATGCATCCGTTCTAAGGTCGCCATCGAAGGAGGGAGAAGCTGGTGACCGATACCGATGGAGACAGGGTTGTTCTCAGCGTGGAGCTCGTCGCCTTGCCCGAAGCAGTCGTTGTCGCGGTGGCGGGTGACTTGGACCTGGAGACCGCGCCCGTGCTGCGCAGGCAGGCGTTCGCCGCGCTGGACGAACGGCCGCTGGCGGTCATCCTGGACCTCGGCGCGGTCACCTTCTGCGGCTCGGCGGGTCTGCAGGTCCTCTCCGAGCTGGTGACGGCCACCGCCGCCACGGACCTGCCGTTCGCTGTGGTCGCCGGTCACCGACCGGTGCTGCGCGCACTTCAGCTGACCCGCATCGACGTGACACTCAGCCTTCACCCCGAGCTGGAGCAGGCCCGAGGCTGGGTTCGCGGGCAGTCGAGCACGTAACCGGGCACCTGCCGGGCAACCGGCCCTGGCGCTGACCGAGGTGCTCACCGAAACCGCCGAAGTGCTCGTCCTGGATCTGACCGACGTGACCTTCGGCAGCCCGGTGGTGATCACGACACTGCCGGCCGCGCCAGGCCACGCGACCGAGCGCGGCACCGACTTCCGGAGCATCACGGGGAACAACCGCATCGTCGATCGGCTGCTGGATCTGCCGGCGTCCCGTCCGGCGCTGGACAGCTACCCGGACATGACTGCGGCGCTCAACGCCATCAGTGCCGCCAGATTGATGAAGTTGGCCCAGCAGATGTGGGCCAACGCTGGGTACGTCTGGTGTTGCCGCGCTGGCGCCAGGTCAGGCGCCGTTGCTGGACGACCGTGTCGCGAACGAAGTCAGCGAAAGCAGGCTCTTGAGGCCGAGCAGGGTGAGCTTCCGACGGACGGGCTCGGAACCACGACGTAGAGATCGCGGCCCTCGTCGATGCACTGCGAGGCGACGGTGACCAGCGGGACGACGGCTTCGGCGTCGTCGAGTTCGGCCGGTGCCCGCACGACGATCACATCGGCGGCCTCTCCCGATGGTTCGGAAGGCGGGACTCCGCCGTCGCAGGGTGGGTGGTCATGCTCGCCGCCGTCCCGTCTGGTCGAAGTGTCGCCACTCTCGTGCACGTTGCGCGTTGTCTCGCGTGGGCTTCCAGGGTGACAACGATCGCCTGGGAGCGTGATCGAGGGCGATGATCGATTGAGCCAGTTCGGGCATTCGGCAACTCCCGTTGACCCGGGCTGAGGGCTTGTTCGGCGACCTTGCCGGCCACACCCGAGAATGGTGTCCATGTCGGACCGTAAGGATGGCGCGCGGCCGAGCGTCGAGTCGGCGTCGAGCCAGGCCGGTGAAGTCCTGCTCGACGAGCGGGATGCCGCGGCGGTGGTACAGGTTGCCGGTGCCTTGGACCTGGCGTTGGCACCCAAACTGCGGCAGCTGGTGGACCGGGCGGCGCGGCGCGAACCGCGTGTCCTGGTCCTCGACCTGACGCAGGTCAGCTTCCTGGCCTCGGCGGGGATGGCCGAGCTGGTGCGCGCCCACCGGAGCCTGCCCGACGTCCGGGTCGTGGCTGACGGGCGGATCACCCGCCGGCCACTGGAGCTGACCAGGCTGACCGACGAGCTCACGCTGTTCCCGACCCTGTCCGCAGCGCTCGAGCGCCCATGACCGGCCCGACCGACCGCGAGCGCTGGGGAGCGGTCCTCACCGACGCGTTCCGCGGACCGGACGGGCAAGCAGTTCCCGTGATCACCCGCCAGCTCACGCCCGAGCAGGCCGCGACGCTGGCTGGCGGGATGCCCGACGACGTGCGGGTCTTCGTGCCGGACGACGAGGTGCTCGCCGGATTCGCGCTCGGTGCGTCGCCGACGGGAGCGCTGGCGTACGTGGACAGCTCGGGCGGGATCCTCGCCTACACCGAAGCCCCGATCGGGCCTGGCCACCTCGCCGCCGCAGCGGTCGCCGAGCTCCTCAGCGCCACCTTCGCCGGAACGCTCGCCGGTCTGCGGTCGGAAGCCGGCTTACTGGACGTCCTGAACTCCGTCGGCAGGCAGCTGACCGCTCAGCTGGACATCGACCACGTCGTCCAGCACGCCACGGACACCGCGACCGAGGTCACCGGGGCGGCGTTCGGGGCGTTCTTCTACAACCTCGTCGACCAGTATGGCGAGTCCTACACGCTCTACACGCTGTCGGGCGTGCCGCGCTCGAAGTTCGAGCGGTTCCCGATGCCCAGGAACACCGCGGTCTTCGGACCCACCTTCGACGGCGCGGGTACCGTGCGCAGCGCCGACATCGTGCAGGACCCCCGCTTCGGCAAGAACGAGCCCTACTACGGCATGCCTGAGGGACATCTGCCCGTCCACAGCTACCTGGCCGTCTCAGCCATCAGCCCGACCAGCGGTGAGGTGCTCGGCGGGTTCTTCTTCGGCCATTCGGAACCCGGCCGGTTCACCGAGCGGCACGAATATCTCGCCGAGGGTATTGCCGGGTACGCGGCGATCGCGCTGGACAACGCCCGCCTCTACGAGCGGGAACGCAACCTGGCGTCCGAGCTGTCGCGCAGCATGCTGCCCGTCGTGCCCGACGTCGACGGGCTGGACATCGTGACCCGGTACTTGCCCGCGGCGTCCGGGCTCAAGATCGGCGGCGACTGGTTCGACGTCATCCCCCTCGGCTCGGGCGGCACAGCCTTCGTCATCGGCGATGTCGTCGGTCACGGTGTCACGGCCGCGACCGTGATGGGGCAGATCCGGACGGCGATCCGGTCGTACGCGCTGCTGGAGCTGGCGCCGTCGGAGGTGCTCGGGCACGTCTCGAAGCTGACGGAGCGGATGCCGCACGCCGGATTCGCCACTTGCTTCTACGCCGTCCACGAACCCGCCGCCGGCACCCTGACCTACGCCAACGCCGGCCACCTGCCCGGTGTGCTGCTCGATACGACGGGACGCATCGAGCAGATCGGCGAGGCGCTGGCCCAGCCGCTGGGGGTTGGACGGGTTTTCCCGCAGGAAACCGCCGAGTTCCCGAGCGGTAGTCGGCTGCTGCTCTACACCGACGGGCTGGTCGAGAGCCGCACGCGGGACCTCACCGTCAGCATGGGTTGGCTGGTCGACACGCTGGAGCGGCTGGTCGGGACGGAGGACGACGAAGCCGTGGTGGACCGGCTCATCGCGGAGTTGACCGGCGGCGACCACGACGATGACATCGCGCTCGTCCACGTCCGCCACCGCGGCGAGCCGGCTGTGCCGGACCTGAGCTTGCACGGCCGCGCTGACAACGACCACGTGAACACCGCACGCCAGCAGCTGACCGCGTGGCTGGAAAGCCAAGGTCTGTCCGTGGAACGCGTGGACGACATCGTGCTTGCCGTCTACGAGGCGATGGCCAACGCCGTCGAACACGCCTACGCCGGTCAGCAGCCCGGCCCACTGGAGCTCCACGGCGCCCGTGCGGCCGACGGGCTCACAGTCACGGTTGTCGATTACGGCCGGTGGAAAACGCCCGATCCGACCGACACGATCCGGGGCCGAGGCCGGGGCCTGATCGAGGTGGTGTCCGACCACAACGCGACGATTCAACGGGAAGACGGGACGACGGTGGTCATGACCTGGAAACCGCAGTAGCGGGCTTGCATCGGAGGAACCGCCTCACACCTCACAACTAGGCTCGACGAGCCACGTGCCAAATGCGGGCTGGTGAGCACGGTGGTGCCGTCCGAGGCGATCTGCATGCAGGCCCGGTAGCCGTCCAGCTTGTACTCGTACGCCCACTCCGGCCCTGTGTGCAGCCGGCCGTCGTCGGGCTTGGCCAGCATCGGCGTGGTCCAGCCGGGCATGTGAGAGGAGGCGCGCGCAACCATGGCCGGCCTCCCGAGGTCGAGGGATCATCATCTGGCTCGGCGGTAGCCCGGCTGCCTCCATTTCGTTGTGTTTGCGCCGGTCAGCACCCTGATCGGTGACAGCGGCTACGAGGATGAGTGCCCTACGCAGCGTCGCGGCGCGGGTGAGGTTGCCTGCCTGCCTGCTGGTGCAGTGCATGTATTCAGTCTTGCAATATTCGTCAGGACCGCGTGGGCTGTGTCTCGACTCGTGGCCGCAGGCGCACTCTTCGCCGAGGTCGCGGACCTGTGGCAACCCGCAGGACTGAGTGCTGGCGTGCGGCGCTGAACGCCATAGCGGTCGTAACTTGCAGTACTCCCAGCCGTGGGTCGCCTCACAGTGTTCAACTGGGGCTGGTGCCGCTCTGGTTGAAGAAGGACTCGCAGTGGCGATATGCAACGGCGATGCAGCATCAGACCCCGGTTCTTGACTTCCAATCAAGAGGCTTCTAGCCTTCGCGTCCATTGGCTCTTGATTGCAAGTCAAGAGCGATAGGCGAGCTGGCGAAGGCAGGCGATGGAAGTTTCGGCGGAGAAGGACAGCCACACCGCGCCGGTGCGGCGGGACGTGTGGTTCGAGTCCGGGGGCGTGCGGTGCGCGGCGTGGCTGTACACGCCGGCAGCGGGGGACGGGCCTCGGCCGTTGGTGGTCATGGCGCACGGGCTGGGCGCGGTCCGCGAGTGGCGGCTGGACGCGTTCGCGCAGCGGTTCGCCGCGCAGGGGTGGATGGTGCTGGTGTTCGACTACCGGTACCTGGGGGCCAGTGAAGGATCTCCACGGCAGTTGCTCGACATCGGCGACCAGCTCGACGACTGGCGGGCGGCCCTGGCTTACGGCCGGTCCCTGCCGGAGGTCGACCCCGACCGGATCGCGGTGTGGGGGACCTCGTTCGGCGGCGGGCACGTGCTGCGCATCGCCGGTGAAGACCACGACCTGGCCGCGGTGGTGGCCCAGTGCCCGTTCACCGACGGCCCGGCGTCGTTGCTCTCCCGGTTCCGCTCCAGCCCATTGAGCATGGCCGGGCTCGTCATCGCCGCCGTGCTCGACGTCGTCGGATCGGTGTTCGGGGCGAAGCCGGTGCTGGCTCCGGTGGTCGGGGTGTGGTGGATGCCCGCCTTCCTGGTGTCGCCGACCGCGATCGCCGCGGCGTCCCAGCTCATCCCGGCGGGGTCCCGGCTCTCGCCGCGCACCGCCGGGGTGCTCGCCCGGGTTCCCGCCGTGGGCAAGGGATTGTCCGCGACCGTCGAGACGGGCGGGCAGCCGTTCCGCCCCGGCGACACCGCTGTCGGCCGCGACACGATCTGGGGTGTCATGAGCGGCCCGGACGGTGGCGGCGACAGCGCCAACGCGGTCGCGGCCCGGCTCGCGTTGCGGTTGCCGCTGTACCGGCCGGGCAAGGACCTGCGCAAGATCGCCGCGGCGACCCTGTTGTGCGTGTGCGACGACGACCGCGCCGCCCCCGCGCGCACCACGGCCCGCCTTGCGGCCGGGCAGGACCACGTCCAGGTCAACCACTACGACGGCGACCACTTCGACATCTACGTCGGTGACCTGTTCGAACGTGCCGTCGCGGACCAGATCGAGTTCCTCGCGGCCCGGTTCACGGCCCCGGCGGGCCGGTAGCCGGCACGGCGGCGATGCCGCGGGCACTGCGCACCAACGTCTCGACGACGGCGCGATCACCCGCGGCGTCGCCCGCGTGGGTCAGCATCCCTTCGACGACGAACACCCCGATCCGGGTCATCGCGGCCTGTTCGGTCTCCGGCACTCCCAACGCGGCCAGGTGCCACCGCAGGATCGCCTCCACCTGCGCGTGAAAACCGTCGTGCCACACCCGTAGTGCCTCCGACGCCGCGACCCTGGCGTGCACCGTCGTGATCAGCCGATCGACCCGCCGCAGCTCGGCGACCGCCCACAGCAGCTGTTCGACCGGCGGTTCGGCCGAGCGTTCCGCCACGCCGGCGAGGAACTGCGCGAACAGCGCGTCCAGGACGGCGACCAGTACCTCGTCCTTGTCCTTGAAGTACCAGTAGACGGTGTTGGAGGTGACCCCCGCCTCGCGGCCGATCCGCGTCACCGTCGTGGGGTCGTAACCTTCGTCCACGAACAACCGCGTGGCCGCGGCGACGATCTCACCGCGTTTCTCTTCCCGGTCCTGCGGGCGTCGGTTACGCGGCATCCCCCACCTGGCCAGATCGGTCACGCTGAAACCCCACTGTAAAGGGGGACGGCGCCACAGGCGGTCTCGACCCGGCACCGAGCACCGGACACCCTGGCAAGTCACCCTTCGACGTCGGGTTCGATCGCTGTTGTGGCAGATGCAACTTCGCTCCTTCTCGACTTGACAGCACTCCCGCCGTCTCGCAGTATCCGAACAGGTGTTCGATGAGTTCGGGTTCGCTCGCGGGTTCCCCTCGTGGGCGTCTCCGGTGCGTGTTCGTGGTGCTGGAGGTGTGTGGTGGCGGTGCCGGAAGCTGTTGCCGGGCTCGCGGCGATCCCCGGCGTCCGCACAGCTGCTCAGCTCGCCGAGCCGAGCCCGGACCCCTCGGCGTCCGCCGGGTCTCTGCCGGTGACGCCGGTGCTGGCCACGCTGATGCCCGACGGCCTACGACGCGGCACAGCGGTGTCGGTCTCCCGCTCGACCGCACTGGTCCTGGCGTTGCTCGCCGAGGCGACTCGGGAAGGATCGTGGGCAGCGATCACCGGGATGCCCGAGGTGGGAGTGGCAGCTGCCGCTGAGCTGGGGGTCGAGCTGGAGCAACTCGCGCTCATCCCTGACCCGGGGGCCGAGGTTGCTGCGGTGCTGTCGGCGTTGATCGACGGGTTTGACCTGGTCGTGCTCGGCCCGGCCATTGCCCGCAGCATGCAGGCGCCGCTGGCGCGCCGGCTGGCCGGACGGGTTCGCAACCGGGGCGCGGTGCTGCTTGCCGCCGGCCCCTGGCCAGGCGCGGATCTTGAGCTGAGCGTGTCGAACCGCCGGTGGCGCGGTCTCACCGACGACGGCTTCGGTCACCTGGAGTTCCGGGATGTCGTCGCGACCCGCCGCGGCCGCGGTGCCGCGGTTCGCCCGCGCACCGTCGCCTTGCGGCTTCCGGGCCCTGACGGTGCTGTTGCGGCCGGCGAGGGATCTGCTGGCCATGGGTTGCGTAAGGCCACTGGATGATCTGCGCGTTGCAGAGGCATTCGAGCGGGTCGGATCCGTCGCGAGGTGCCAAGTGATCGGCGAAGCCGTTCGGTCCGGTGCACGCGGCGAGTTCGGCGCGCTGGTTCCCATCCGGCCGGCCGTCAAGAAGACCGAGAAGTGCCTACGTGGACACTGGCTCACCCTGGACCTCTACGACAAGCTCGCGCCGTTCAGCCAGCGCTACCGGTTGCACGGCTGGCTGTGTGAGGTGTGCCGCGGTCAGGAAGTGTGCGACCCGGAGGCCCGGCGCCTCGCCGAATGGGCGCTCCTCGACGTCACCGCCCAGCACGCTCCGGACGCGGCGCCGGGCGGCGGGCTCGTTCTGGTCGCCTATCCGCCGGCTACCGGCACGCTGGTCGGCCGGATCGCGCTACACCTCGACGGCACTGAGGTTGGCACGGTGACGGCGAGCCCGTGCGGCAGGTGCCGGATGGCCACCCTCGACTACGTCCATGTCGCCGCGGAGTATCGGCGCCTGGGCTTCGGTCGCACGCTGGTGGCGGCCGCGGTGGCTCGGGCGCCGTCGTATCGGTGGACGGCTCCGCTGCCGGATGGCCCGGTGGCGCAGTCGTTCCGTGCCCGGATCGCCATGCGCCGAGCCGGTTTGTCATGTGTCCACGCCGGTGTCCTGGAGCGCGGATGATGAGTGTCAGGGAAGCGGCCGCGCGCTGATGCGCGGGAAACGCACGACACCTCGACTGCGTCCGCTGCGCTGGGTGCGCCCTGCCGGCCGTGCCTGGCGGTCAGCGATCTGACCTGATTCCGCAGCTGCGGAGCTCCCCGACCGGGGCGTTGCCAACGGCCCGGACTCGATCCTCGAGTGGATGTCGCGTGTTGTGTCGGATGCCCTGTAGCTCGTTCGTAGAAGATGTGGAGCTCGGCACCAGGCCGGGCCGCAGGGGAAGGGGCTTCACCATGACGGGTCACTCGACACGCGAGTGCAGGCCGTTGCGGTTCGGGATCGTCGCGCCGGTCACCACGGACATGCCGACGTGGCGTGATCAGCTCCGCGGTCTGGCCGACAGCGGTTACTCGACGATCTTGATGCCCGACGTGCCGCAATGGCAGCCCGCACCGGGCCCGGCGCTCGCCGTGGCGGCGACGGTCACCGACTTGCGCGTGGGCACCTGGGTGTACGCATCTCCGGTGCGGCCGGCGTGGATCACCGCGTGGGAGGCGCACTCGCTGTCCGTGCTCACCGACGGCCGCTTCGAGATGGGCATCGGCACCGGGCGGCCCGGGATCGCCGAACAGCTCCGTGAGCTGGGTCTGCCGGCCACCCCGGTGGGCCGGCGGTCGAGCCAGGTGCGTGAGGTGATCACGGCCCTGCGCGACCTCGACGGCCCGGACCGGCACACCCCGGTGGTCATGGCCGTAGGCGGCCCGAAAGCGCAAGCGCTCGCCGCTGAATTCGCCGACACGGTGAACTTCGTGATGCCGCAGACCGAGACGCGGGCCGCGACGAAGCAACGGGTAGAACGCTTCGACAACCGTCGCGGCGCGGAACTGGCGTTGCACGTGCCGGTGATCGGGGACTCGGTCGCCGCGTTCATGGCCGGCCCCGACACCGACCCCGCCGCCGTCCGCGCCGCAGACTCGCTGGCGTTCCTGCCGAGTGATCCTGCGGCCGCTGCCGAGGAGATCCAGCGGCGGCGCGAGGAGCTCGGTTTCTCCTACTTCGTGTTCGGTGCTGGAGTGGCTGGTGCTCTCGCGCCGGTCGTTGCGGAGCTGGCTGGACGCTGACGGTGTCTCGGCCGGATGGGGCGACCGGTGAAGCGGCTGACTTCGATGGCGGCGATGGAAAGGTGAATCTGGTCCTCGTCGGGAACGGCAAGGGCCGCGTTGAGCACGACGGTGAGGCTGCGACGCGAAATGTCGAGGAACAGCGGGTCGATATCGGAAGTGCAGGCGTCGCGCACGGCGGCCTGCCAGTGGGCGAGGTCCTCATCCGGGCCGAGGTCTTCCCATCGCGCGATCGCCCACTTGCCGTTCTGCAGCGCACCGACGATCTCGTGCAGCTCGGACACCCAGTAGGGCGTGGCGACATTCGTCATGGCGTGACCACTGGGGTGAAACCCGCTGGAATATGCCACGCCGGCCGGGGCTCGATCAGGGCGCGGTACATCGTCCGGGGGCCGGTGAAGGCGGTGCGGCCGTGCAGCCAGCGGCGGTTGTTCACGACGTACCCGCCGCCGACCCTCGTGGGGATCGTGATGGTGTGCCGGTCGATGACCTGGGCAAGCACGGGCAGCCAGCGCTGGGTCTGCGGAGAAAACCGGGCCAGCTCGTCGCGTCGCAGGCGGAGCGCGACGAGACCGTGCAGGTCGGGCTCGAAGACGTTGCCCACGATCCCGGCGGCGCCGCCGAAGTAGGCGCCGCGTCGGGCCGACAAGTCAGCCAGCGCCTCCGGCGAGGTTGTAGCCAGCTCGTGGTGAACCGCGCGGCCGTCCACCAAGGTGCAGTCCCCGCCGCGCGCGGCGGGACGACCGCACGTCATGGCCACGATCAGCGGAGGCCGTGGCAGGTCTGAGCAGTCGGTGTGTGCGGCCAGCGCGTGCCGGCAGAACCCGGCTTGCCCCGGCGACGGACGGGTTCCGACGCGGTCGGTGATCACGGTGATCCCTGAACCGGTGCTGTTCCGGTGGGGGACCAGGTGGCCGAGCCGGGAGGCCAGCTGCTGCAGCTGCTGCTCGTTGTGCACTCCGTCGAACAGCGCGACACCGTCACGGGCCAGCACGGCGGCAAGCTCTCCGACACCGCCCACCGCGCCGACGTCGACGCGGCAGTCCGGCAGCGTGCTCACGGACATGTCAGCAGTCCCTTTCGTTGACGTTTCGGTTCGATCAGCACACCGGGCCGGGCAGGTGGCGTCCACTGACAGATCGTCAACCTCACGACCGCCCAGGCAGCAGTGGCCGCTGCTACGGTCGGTGACACCAGGCACACGGATGGCGGGAGGCTGGTGTCGGTGACAGAGGCCGGATACCCGGTGTCGATCAAGGGCGTGCTGATCCGCGACGACCGGGTACTGCTGGTCCACAACGAGCGCGACGAATGGGAGCTGCCGGGCGGCCGGATCGAACCCGGCGAGACTCCCGAGCAGACCGTCGCTCGCGAGATCACCGAGGAGTCCGGGCTGCCGGTCGAGGTCGCGGAAATCCTCGACGCCTGGATGTACCACATCGCCGTGGCCGCCAAGGACGTCTTCATCGTGACGTACGGCTGCACCACGACCTCGAGCGCCGCGCCGGTGCTCAGCCACGAGCACAGCCGGATCGGCGAGTTCTCCGAGGACGAGGTCCTCGGTCTCCGTATGCCGGAGGGGTACAAGCGTTCCATCGCTACCTGGTTTGACCGGCTTCGCGCTCGACAACCGGTCCGGTAGTGGTCATGGCCGGTTGCGAACGCTGTGGGGCGGCCTTGGGCCGCTACGCTTCTACGGCCGTCTGCCCGGCCTGCCGCGCGGAGACCACCAGCCTTTCCCCGCGACCTCCTCGACTGGCTCCCGCTGTCTGGATGTGGTCCGACCCGGGCGCCGCGCAGGCACTCGGCTCGCGGGACCTCGCGACGATCCTGCGCGCCTACCGTGCGGCGAATCGGCTGAGCCAGGAGGCGTTGGCAGCGCAGCTCGGCTACGACAAGTCGTACGTCGCAATGATCGAGACCCGCAAGCGCAATCCTGGTGACGTCGCTGGACGCCGGCACATCGCCCGCGCCCTCGGGCTGCCGTTTCACCTGCTCGGCGTCACCGACCCCGACGACGCGGACTTCGCTGCGCTCGTTCAGTTCGGTGACAGCGTGATCCGGCTGGCCGAGATCGCCCGCCAGTCCGGTCGGGTGGTCGAAGCCGTCAACGAGCTGTGGCCGCTGGCCGCTCGGCTCGAAGCCCGGGCCGCCGAAGGACGTCTCGAGCGCGAGACCTTGTACCTGCTCGCCGCTGCCCGCCTGGCCCTCGGCGTATCCCTCGGCACGGTGCTGCCCGAGGAACGCCTTCCCGGGGCCGCGGCGTGGACTGGCAAAGCTCTCGTGCTGGCACGGCATCTGGACGATGACCACTTCCTGGCGACCACGCTGCGGATGCACGGCAACGAATTGCGCAAGGCCGGCCGTCTCCGAGCCGCCGTCGCCCGCCTGGAACATGCCGTCGCCGTTTCCACGACGTCGGCAGCGCGGGGTGTGGCGTTCGCGTTGCTGGCGCGAGCGGCGGGCGAGGCAGGATTGCCGGACCTGTTCACCGAAGCCATCGAAGGCTGCCAACAACGCGTCGACGCGGGTTCCGGGAAGGAGCTGCTGCTCAATCCCTTCACTTTGCGTGAGATTCACGCTCGTGGCCTCCTTGCTCTGGATCGGCCATTGGACGCACTCAAGGTGTTGGACGCGGCCGCTGGGGCACCCGCCGCTCCGCAGTGGCAGGTCATCGAGCGGGTGACCACCGGCGAAGTCCTCGCCGCGACGGGCGAACAGGCCGGTGCCGAGGAGGCTTTGGCCTCGGCCGTCGCGACCGCCGAACATCGTCGGCTGCCCCATCAGCTCCAACGGGCCGTCCGGGCCGCCAAGCATGGGAGTCTCCCAGCCGTCGTCGATGCCGGACGCTCTGCGCTACAACGTCTTCGTGGCCTGCTGTCGCCTGCCGCTTAGGCGGCGCCTTAGTGGCGAACGGTGGAATTGCAGCACGGGCCGCTTGGCTAGCGTGGCTCGAACGCCTGGTACTCGAATGCATCCAGCTCCAGCTTCCGGAACGTCGACCGGTAGCGCTCTACCGCGTCCGGTTCGGTGACGAAGACTGTGTTGTGGAAGTGGAGCAAGGCGACGGTGAACACCTTCCCCGCGGTCTCGTAGATCCGGAAGGGTTCGATCACGCCGGCCTCGCACGCGCTCGCCGGGACGATCTTGAGATTCAGGTGGCGATGACTCGCCGCAGCGCCGTTCAGTTGTGACCCGAAGTCCGCTTGCACGGCCGGTTCGCCCAGCAAAATCGTCTGTGGGCAGGTGGGTCGCCGGTCCAGCTGCCGGACCTGACGGGCGAAGAGTTCCTGGTCGAGGTCGTCCGGTAGAACGGCCCGGCCGTGGAGGATTGCGCGGGTGTAGTCCGGTGTCTGCAACAGTTCCGGGATGATGTGCGGCGCCCACTCCAGGACGCGGACCGCGATGTCCTCGAAGATCCGCTGCAGAGCGAATGAGTCCGCTCCGGAGATTTCGAAGAGGTTCGGGCTGTCGAGCCGGTACCGGAGCTGCATGACGCGGTCGTATTCCGTGGCGTCCACTTGGAGAAAACCGAGTATGTGCGCCACCTCCTCGAGTGCCGGCGGGCGTTTGCCGGTTTCCCACAGCGACAACATCTGCGCCTGTACACCCAGCTTGTCGGCCAAACGGCGCAAGCCCATTCCTCGCCGAGTCCGTGCCGCTCGTAGGGAGGCACTCAGGGCGAGCAAAGCCGGAAGGTTCGAAATTGCCTTGGTCATGGTGGTTCTCATTCCAGGTCAAGAAGAAGTCGGGACGACGCCGGACTCGGTGTCGTCGGCGTGGGACCGCAGCAGTTCGACCAGTTCGGTCAGTTCGTCGGCGACCTCGTTCTGCTCTCCGGCAGTCGCTGTGCCGTCCCGGAGCTGGGTGGTCAGCAGGAAGATGCGCCAGTGTGTGGCTTCCAGGAGGTCGACGAGCTGTTGCGTGGAACGGGTCATGTCGGCCTCGATCCGAGGCGGTCGACGGTCCGAAGTGGATAGTCTGCGTAGTCCGGCGAGAACTCGGCAGAGGTGGACGAAGTCGGGGTGTTCCGCCAGCCGCAGGTCGGTCTCGGATGGCCAGGTGATTTCGGATGACTGCACCGTGGTCCACCGCCAGAGGGGTTCATCGGGTCACCGGTTTCGGCTGCACTCGACGACGCAGGTGCCGCCACCACGAGAAGCCGCGTTCCCTGCCACAGCGCGTCCGTGCGGGCGTGACGATGGCGAGGCACGCCGTGCACGTCCCGCGCGGTGCTTCGATCATCGGTGCCGCCCGGAAAGCGTTGCCGCAGAGCCCTTGGTAAACGCCCGAGGTCTGCATGCCATCCACGAAGGCCGCTTCGGTGACGAGGTGGTTGGTGCCGGTCGATGCCTCGGTAACCCAAAGCGGGCGTGGCGGAAGCCGGCGTCTTGAGGATGTGGTGGCCATCGCGGCTCCCGCGGTCGAAAGTGGACACCCGGTCGCTGCGCTGGTTAGCGGCAAGCACAGTGAGCGGGCTGATCAGAGGGTTACTCGGTGGCCGACATCGCTGGAATCGCCCGGCGGTCGTGTCCGGTCATCTCTGGTCTCCGGGGAGGTCCCGGTCCAGCATCACTTGCGCGTGGCTGACCAGTTCGGCCATCGCCTGCCGGGGCAGGATCGCGGGCTGCCCGTCTCCGCCTACTCGGATGGCGCGCACGAGTCCGCCGGCCGTGTCGATCAGGCCCAGCGACACCTGGGTCGCCGAACCTGCCGGAGTCCGCGCCGGGACGATCAGCGGTGCTCCGTGCCAGCCGTGTCCTCGCATGGTCGCCTCCCCGCTACGCTGTCAGAGCCTTGACCAGTGCGCTGACAGTGCTACCGAATGTTGGTAGCAAGTGTCAGCGCTGGTAGCACGGCTATGCAATGCCCTGATCAGGTGAAGTCTGCGGTGGGGTTCACCTGCATTAGCATGTGCTGCATGGCTGGTAGCACCGTGAGGCGCCGATGAACCTCGGCGACGCCCTGAAGAGCGCGCGAGAGGCGCGGGGCATTTCGCTGCGCAAGCTGGCCGTGCTCATCGGACGCAAGGAGTCGGACTCCGGGCTGATCTCCCGATGGGAGGGCGGCGAGCGCCAACCCAAGCCCGAAGACGTGGCGGCGATCGTCGAGGCGCTCGACATCAGCGACGACGTGGCCGCCGAGCTGATGGCGCTGGCCACGAACGCGGGTCAGAGCGGTCGCTGGCACGCCGTGACGGTGGCCGAGCGGCGCCAGCAGATGAACGCGCTGCTGGCCGCGGAGCGCACGGCGACGACCGTTACGCACCTGGCGCCGCTGCTGATCCCGGGTGTTCTCCAGACCAGCGCGGTCATCCGCGCCATCATGGTTGACGCGGATGTGCCACTGGACGAGATCGACGAGCGCGTGGCGATCCGGATCGGCCGGCGAGACCTCATCACCCGCAAGTCGCCGGCCAATCTCGACGTCGTTCTGGGTGAAGCGGCGATCAGGCACGTCATCGGTGGTGCTGAGGTGTGGGCCGAGCAGCTCACGTACCTCGCGGAGATGATCGAGTTGCCGAACGTGCAGGTATCGATCATCCCCTTCGACGCTGGCTGGACGCCGGTCCTGACCGGATCTTTCATCCTGTTCGATTCGGATCAGGCGCCGTCGATCATCAGCCTCGAGCTGCATCGCGGTGGCCTGATGCTCTACGCCGAGGAGGACATCGCCGTTCACCGGCAGAAGGCCGAGGCGGCACGTGGTAAGGCGATGAGCAAGGAAAAGAGCCTCGAGCTCATCGCGAAGGTGAAGAGCGAGCTGTTGGAGGCGACGAAATGACGAACTCGACCGACTGGTTCAAGTCCAGCTGGAGTTCCGAGACCCAGGACTGCGTTGAGGTTCGTCTTGATGGCGAAGTCGGCGTGCGTGACTCGAAGGCGCCGACCCACGGGCAACTCTCCGTCGACCGTGCCGCTTGGGCCGCGCTCTTGGAGCGCCTCGCGACCGCCTGACGCCGGTCGAACGCACGTTCTACGGTTTGGTAGCTTGGCCGCGCCGAGGTCGTGAACGTTGAGCGGGAGGTCGTCGTGGCGTGGTTGCTGAAGGAACGGGCATCCGGCCGCGAGTGGCGAGTCGGCGACAGCGACCTCGCGTGGGAGGTCGGCGGCTACGACTCCGCGCGCTTCGAGCTCCACGTCCTCGATGAGGACGTCGTCGGCACCCCGGACGGTGTGCCGGCTGGTGTGCCGACCCACCGATAAGGCGATCTTCCGCGCACAGACTCCCGTTCCCGGCCGAACCTGCCATGATCGATTCGCAGGGCCGATCGGGAGGTGAGGTCGCTGTGGATGTGGCTGTTCGTTTGCTCCTGGGGCTGACGCTCGCTCTCGCTGCCGGCCCGCTGGTCGCTCGCTTCACCCGCCGTGCCGCTTCGGCTCCTCCTCCGCGCTCGCACATCGCCGAGACGATCGCCGCCGCGGCGGTGGCCGGAGCAGCAGTGGCGCTCTGGGCTCCCGCTGTCATCGCCGTCGGGGCCGCTTTCGTCCTGCTGGGCATCCCGGCCGCCGCGGTCGACGCCGCCGAGCACCGGATTCCGGACATGCTCAGCTTCCCGCTGTGCGGCGCCACGGTGACCTGCTCGGTCGCTGCCGCCGTCGCCGGACAGGACGTCGGGAGCGGCGTCCGCGCTCTCGCCGGTGGCGCCGTCTGGGGCTTGCTTCTGATGCTCTCCTACTTGCTCAGCGGCCAGCCTGGGCCGGGGGACGTGAAGCTCGCGCCGAGCGTCGGCGTGCTGCTCGGCTGGCTGGGGTGGAGCTGGGTGCTGGGTGGGCTCATCGCGACCTACCTCCTGACGGCCTTGGCCGGAGTCCTCGGCGTCGTCCGGCGGCGGTACTCGTTCCGGACCGGCCAGGTGCCGATGGGCCCACCGATGGTGGCAGTCGCGCTGGCGTGCGGAACCTTGGCTCAGTGGTGAGCCGGCCTGATCAAGCGAAGCGTCGCGGGAACAGGTGCAGCGGGTCGTACCGTGCTTTCGCCTCGGCGAGTGCCGCTTGTGCTGTGCCGAGGTGGCGCGTCCAGTCGGCTTCCGTGAAGGGGATTGCCCCGGTGGGGTAGCTGGTACCTCCCAGGCCGAGGGCGGCCTCGTACCAGCGCCGGTTCGCGGCGACCATGTTCTGGGTCGTCACTGCGTCCGTGGCGAAGCGAAGCCCGGCGACCAGGTAGACCGTGCTGGTCTCAGGGTGTCGGAAGAGTTGGGTGCCGAAAGCTGCGGTGGTCATCGGGTAGATGAGGATCAGCCCGGACGCACCCAGGTCGGTCGTCACGAGGTCGGCCATGACCTCGCTCATGAACGCGTCGACCTGCGCATCGGGCAGGAGCAAGTTGGGCCAGGGATGCGGGGCCTGCCATTCGCCGGTGCCCTCGAGGTACGTCACGGTCTCGTCGAGGCGCGTGGCGAACTCCCAGTAGCTCAGGTCCTCGACCTTGTCCCTGGAGGCCACGAAGCCGATCCCCGAAGTGAGCAGATCATCGGCCAGCTCGTGAGGCGGCGTGTAGTACGAGGCGACGTCGAGCATGTAGATCCAGCCGTCCGGGGTCGGCAGGATCTCTCCCTGCAGGAAGTCGAATCGACCGTCGGCGAGCAGCCTACGTTGGCTGGCGAACAGCTCTTCGATGGTGGGGTAGTAGACCTTGAAGCGCCGCACACGCTCGGGCGCCGGGATCAACGGCAGAGTGGCTCGCACAATGACTCCGCACTGACCGAATCCGCCCAGCACCGCGTGGAAGAGGTCGGGAAGCTCCGCCGGTGAGCAGTGTCGGAGAACTCCGTCGGCAGTGACGACGTCGAGAGCCAGCGCGTTGTCCGTCTGGACTCCGTACCGATGGCTGGTACCGCCGATTCCACCCACCGACAGAGTGCCGCCGACAGACGTGCCCAAGTAGTCGGTGAGGACTCGCGGAGTCAGTCCGTGCTGGAGCGTGCGTGCGAGAAGTGAGTTCCAAGTCGCGCCGGCGCCGACGGTCACCTGGTCGTCGGTGAGGTCGTGAACCTCGTCCAGGGCGGTCAGGTCGATGACCAAGCCGTCGAGCACCTGGGCCTGCCCCAGGCTGGTGTGCCCGCACCCCCGGGGTACGACGGGGACATCGCTGGCCGCGGCGACAGGCAAGACGGTTTCGATGTCGGCGGCGGACTTGGCGTGGAGAACAGCGAGCGGCGGATGGTTGACGATGCCACCGAAGTCGGCTGCAGCGAAGGCTGTCGCGGCGGAGTCGGTGACCACCGTGCCGTCGAGATTCAGGTGGGAGAAAGGGTTCGAAGTCACTTCGCTGCTCCGTCCTCGAGATTGGCGATGCCGGCGCGCACAACGGCTTCGGCGGGATCTCCTCGCCGTTCGAAGATGTCCGCGGCCTCTTCGAGCCGGCGACGCGCCGTGGTGTTGTCGCCGCGTGCGGTCGATGTTCGTGCGAGAGCCCAAAGGGTGTCAGCTTGGCCTTTGTCATCACACGCTGCTTGCTGAACGGAAAGGGCCGCTTCGAGCTGATTCAGCGCATCGTCGAGCAGGTCGGCGGCGAGGTAGGTCATTCCCAGTTGGTAGAGCGAGAGCCCTTCTCCGTACTTGTCGTCGATGGACCTGCAGAGTGACAGCGCACGGCCGGCGTAGCGGAGCGCGTCTTCCGTGTGCTTCTCTCCCCGGCAGAGGTCGGCGAGGTGCACCAGCGCCACCGATTCGGCGTGCTGGTCGTGCTGGCCGCGGTGAATCACCATGCCGCGCTCGAGCGCGTTCCTGGCCGCTTCGACGTCTTCCATGTCGGCGTACGCGAGCCCGATGCCGATGTGGCACCACGCCGACCTGGTCGGTTCGCCCTCGTTCTCCAGCAGGTCCAGCCCTCGGCGAAACGCCTCGCGACCACTTTCCGGTTTTCCCAGGCCGAGTTCGACGAGGCCGAGACCGGTCAGCATATCGGCCTGCAGGCAGGGATCTTCCAATTTGGAAGCGGCTTCCAGGCCCAGGTGGTAGGTGCGCTCCCAAATAGTCCATGGCTTGCGGAGGTGGAAGTAGGAAAAGAGTGCTTGCGAGATGCGGGACGCAAGCTCGGGGTGCCCGATCCGGAGAGCAAGCCCGACGACCGAAGGAAAACTGGCCATCTCCCGCTCGCACCAGGCGAACGCCTCGGCGTAGCCGGGTAGCGCGGTATCGGTGCTCGGAGACCGGAATGGCTCGAGAGCGAGCCCCGCCGCGGTGGCGGTGTCGAGGTACCACGACAGCTCACGTACTTGAGCTCTCTCGATATCTTCGGGTGAGTCGACGGCGAGAGCCTGCTCGGTCGCGTAGACGCGGAGCAGATCGTGCAGCCAGAAGTGGTCTCGGTCGGCCTCCTCGACCAGATGGCACATGGCGAGTGTGCGAAGGAGGTGCGCCGCCTGGCCGGACTCCATGTCGGCGAGTGCCGCGGCCGCCGGAACGCTGATCTCCTTGCCTGGGTGCAGACCGAGCACCCGGAACATCCGCGCTGCCGCCGTGGGCAGGGCACGGTATGACCAGGAGAAGACGGCCCGGACGTCGGCGTCTTCGTCGGATGCGAGGGCGGCGAGCCGCTGCCGCTCTTCGGCGAGGTCTTCGGCGAGCTCGGCCAGCCGAATCGGGTGTGCGGCGATGCGCTCCGCGGCGACAGCGACAGCGAGCGGGAGGTGACCGCACCGATCGAGAACGGCTTGCGCGGCCAACGGCTCGTCGTCGACCCGTGGACCAACGACTTCACGCAAGAAGCGGAGCGAGTCGTCCGCGGTGAAGGGAGCAAGACCCAGTTGCGTCGCCCCCGCGCGCACGACCAGACCGGTGAGCATGACCCGGCTCGTCACCAGTACCGTGCTGCCAGCCGCACCGGGGAGCAGAGGCCGCACCTGGTCCGTAGAAACCGCGTTGTCGAGCACGACCAACATCCGGCGATCGTGCGTCATCGTGCGGAACAGCGCTGCGCGCTTCTCCTCGCTGGGCGGAACGTCCGCGGGGGTCAATCCCAGGGAAATCAGGAAGTCTTCCAAGATTTCCGCCGGGCTGGCCGGTGATTGGTGTCCCGAGTGCCCGCGAAGATCCGCGAACAGCTGACCGTCGGGGAAGCGGCCGATCTCTCGATGGGCCCAGTAGAGGGCCAGGGTCGTTTTTCCGACTCCTGGCAGTCCGTGCACGGTCGCTATCGACAGTCTGTCCGCTTTGTCGGAGACCGCGTCGAGAGCCGACAGCTGAGCGCTTCGCCCGACGAACCGGCCCGGAGCCGCCGGCAACTGTGCCGGACGCGCCACCGTAGCTTCCGAATCGCTTTGTCGTGGGCGAGGGATCAGCGCCAGCAGTTCGCCGCCGGCCTCGAGCGCGGTGTCGCAAGCCTCTGCCAGCTCCGTGGTGGCAGCGCGACGGCCGTGTTCGACGTTGGCGAGGTGAGCTCGGCTGTAGTGGGTGCGAGCGGCCAGTTCCGTCAGGGAAAGGCCGCGGGCGACGCGCACATCCCGAAGCTCGGTTCCGAAAGTCTTTCGTTTTTCGACTTCCGTTCTCCGCGTTTCATGTTTCTGATACATGAAACAGAAACCCCCTGGTAATCGCGGTCGCTGCGGTTGATCCTGGGATGGAGGCACCGAGCGACGGATACGTACCCCTCGGCAACGAGGGTAGCGCCACCGGAGCTTCGGGACCGGAAAATCGCGGGACGCCGCGAACAAGATCGTCGTGAGGTAGACGGTCAGGTACTGAAGGTGACCTCCGCTCCGTCCGGGACCCCAAACGGGTGACATCTCGAACGGTGCACGGTTGGCGCTCTGTAGCTGCTCCGCTTCACCTCTCGGAAGTTCCACCTGTCCGCTCGGGCTGACGCTTGCCCGAGCGTCTTGCGGCCGATTCGTCGGACCATAAAACATTTGGAGAATCACGTGTCTTTCTCAACCTGTCTTCAGCGCGCTTCTGTTGTTGGAGCGATCGCTCTGTTGTTCAGCTGCTCTGTAGCGATGGACGCGTCTGCCCGGCCGATGCCGGAGAAAGCCGAAGCCGCCGGCTGCGGCTACATCGGGGGAGGTGAATACACGCATTGCGACAATGGTTCCGGGTCAACTGTGATGCTCGACGTCCAGGACATTTTCTTCAACGTGTTCCACTACTGCGTCGGTCCGGGAACCACGAACCTGCAGCCGGTGATCCGCTGGCGCGTGATCGGCGCGTGGTGGAACGGCGGCGTGGGGTGCGACCCGGGGTACTACGGGCCGGCGTAACGCCGCGGTGCGCCACACATTCGTGTGAACAGAGCGCAGCGCGGTCGTCGGTACGTCCACGCCCGGTTTGATGGCCTGGTCGAACTCTTGGCAGGAAGGCCGCAAAATGTCCAAGAATTGCTTCCCGGTTGCATCGCTCCTGCTCGCCGTCGGTCTGGCTGGATGCGCGCGCGAAACGGAGACGCCGGCAGCCACCGCGCCGTCGGTGCAGGTTCCCCTTCCATCAGGCGCCAGGACCGTTCCGCCGGGCTCGGAAGCGTCCAGTGCAGCGCTGGCCGCGTACGAGCTCTACTGGCAGATCAGTGAGCAAGCCGGCCGCGCCCCACGCGAGAAGGACTGGCGTCCCGAGCTGGGGAAGGCGATGGCCGACCCGGCGCTGACGGACTACGTGAACGAGGTCGCCAACCTCGCCTCGGTCCCGGCGCACACCGTCGGCCGGTACGGACGCACGCCGAAGGTGACCTCGGTGTCGCTCGGCGAACCGCCGCGAGTGGTCATCACCGACTGCCTCGACGCCACCGACGAGCACCTGGTCAGCGACAAGGCCGGCGAGCTCGGACGCAACCTCGACCACCCGGACCAGCCGCGCCGCTACGAGTTCGAAGCTCAGGTCGTCCGCTACCCGGAGCCCGACAGGTGGCTGGTGCAGCAGGTCCAACCACGTCTGGAGAAACCATGTTGAAGAGCAGTTGTGCTCTCGCCGCCGTCTTCGTCGTTGTGGCGTTGCCGCCGCCGGGGTACGGGCAAGCCGGCCCTGGCGGGTGCACCTCGACCGGGACCCGGGGGAGGTGCTGGGTGGCGGCTGCCGATCCGGGCCGCTCTGCCGGTGATTCCGGCCCTCGGCAAACAGGTACCGGGTCAGGCGAGCACTCGGGCGGACAGGGCGCTCAGCAGTCGCGATATTCGTGCACAGGCCGCCCGTGGACACCGCCGCCCGCCGGCGATCCGCTCTGGGGCGGCCACTCACCGTCCGACGGCTCGCTCAAGCTCCTGATCTGTCAAGGCGGCGGCGCTCTGCAGGGGTGGCCGCGGGTGGTGTTCACGCCGAATGGGCAGCCAGTCGTCGTCCCGCAGGTGTCGCCGGCGGAACTGGCCCAGCAGGCCATCTCCGAGATGGGGTTGTCGGCCCCGGACATCCGGCTGGCGCCACCCGCGGACTCGCCGCACGGCGCGACCATCGGCTTCCCGGTCTGGATGTGGACCGCTCGCCGCGAGGCCACGGTGGGGCCGGTGACGCGGACCGCGAGCGCCGGCTCGATCACCGTGACCGCCACGGCCACCTTGGCCAAGGTCGACTGGTCAATGGGCGACGGGACGATGCTCAGCTGCCCCGGTCCCGGCACCGAGTTCACCGACGACCTGGCCGGACAGCCGTCGCCGACGTGCGGACACGTCTATCGCGACCTCGTCGCCGGGGGTGTGGCCGGGATAAACGCGACGAGCCGCTGGGAGATCCGCTGGTCGGGCGGTGGGCAGAGCGCGTTCCGGACGATGGCGCTTACCTCGTCGACGCAGCTGCCGGTCCGGGAGATCCGAACCTTGAACACTCGGGGCCCGCGATGACGACGCGGGTGCAGCAGCTGCGCGGCGTTCCGGATGCCCCGCCTCCGGCGCCGGTTGCGCTCCGGCCGCCACGACGTCGTCGCTCCAAGCTGCTCGTTCTGCTCGGCGTCCTGCTGTGCGCGCTGTCCGCCGCCGGGATCGTCTGGGTCTTCCGCGCGACCGACGAAGCGGTCGCCGCCGTCGGTGTCGCCCGGCCGGTCCGCTACGGCGAGGTCATCACCGCCGAGGCGCTGCGCGAGGTTCAGGTCCGGCCCGATCCCGGCGTCAGGCCCTTGCGGTGGGAGCGGCGGTTCGACGTCGTCGGCCGGACGTCGCCGACTGATCTGCAGCCGGGCGAGATCGTGACGCCCGACGCGGTGACGGACTCCGTGGCCGTGCCGGGCGCCGGACAGCAGTTGATCGGCGTGCCGGTGAAGCCGGGGCAACTGCCCGCGGCACCCCTGCAGCCTCGCCAGCCGATCCTTCTCGTTCCGGCCGGCGTCGTGGGCACCACCGCGGAAGCGTGGCCGCCGGTACGCGGCGCGGTGATCAGCGTGAGCGACCGCGATGCGACCTCCACCCAGGTGATCGACGTCGTCGTACCCGAAGCGAACGGCGTCCAGCTGGCTTCTCGGGCCTCGGCCGGCGGTGTCGCCATCGTCGTGCTGCCGAAGGACCGGTGATCGACGTGCTTATCTCCTTCATCTCGGTGAACGGCAGCCCCGGCGTCTCGACGGCAGCGCTGGCGCTGGGCTGGGTCTGGCCACGGCACGCCGTCGTCGCCGAGTGCGACCCGATCGGCGGACGCGCGCTCACCGTGTTCGACCCCGACGGCATTCACGGACGAACCGGCGTCTTCGAGCTGATGCTCCAAGCGCGGACCATGCCGCTGCACCGGGCGATGTCCAGCCAGCTGCTCGTCCTGCCAGACGGCACTGGCCGTCATCACCTCTTGTCCGGCGTCAGCTCGCCGCGCGAAGCCGACAGCCTGGATTGGCGAGGGCTCACCTCGTTGTTCCTGGACCTGGAGACCGTCGACGTCCTCGCGGACTGCGGACGGTTCCGCAGTCGGGCCACCGCGGCCGCGGTGCTGTCGGAGGCCGATCTGGTCGTGGCGGTCGTGCGCAACTCCCGCGGTTCACTGCAAGCCCTCGCGAAGGCAGCAGATGTCGTCCGTGAGGAGCACGGCGTCTTCGACGACGAAGGGCTCGTCGTCCTGGTCGCCGACCCGGACCCGCGGATCCACCAGCGCTATCCGCACGGCGAGATCGGGAAGGAACTCGGTCTCCACGTCGTCGGCGCTCTGCCCTGGGACCCGATCAGCGCGGCGCAGTTCTCCGACCTGCATCGGCCCGGCCGGAAATTCGAGACGTCGCCACTGCTGACCCACGCGCGGAAGACGGCCGACGAGGTCGGTCGCCGCGCGATGGAACGGATGAGCTGGCTTCGGAAGCGACCGCCGGTGGTGAACGACAATGTCCGTTGACGTCGCAGGCATCGACGAGATCGTCGACCGGGTGCAGCAGCGCTTAGCGCCGCTTGTGCAGCAGAAGATCGCATCGGGAGAGCGGGACGAACGTGCGGTCGCGGAGATCCTGCTCGACGACGTCCTCTCGGCGGTCGTCAAGGAGTGGGCGGGATCCGGACGCCCGTTCCTCGACTTCGAGCAAGAGCAAGCGGTCCGGTCCGGTGTGCTGGCGGAGATGTTCGGCCTCGGCCGGCTGGAGGCTTTGCTGGCCGACGACGAGGTCGAGAACATCGACATCATCGGCTGCGACCCGGTGTGGCTGTCCTACCACGACGGCCGCGTCGGGCGCGCGCCACGGATCGCGCCGACCGACGCGGCCGTTGTTCAGTGGTTGCAGCGGATCGCCGCCCGGAAGGGCCGGACCGAGCACACGATCAACGACGCCCGGCCGCTGCTCAACATGGAACTGCCCGGCGGGGAACGGTTGGCCGCGGCGATCGGCGTCACCGACCGGCCGCACGTCTCGATCCGCAGGCACCGGCTCTCCACCGCCGGCCTAGAAGCCCTGCGCCAACGCGGCATGCTCTCCACCGCACAGCTGGCGCTCCTGCGCGCAGCTGTGCGAGCCGAGAAGAACATCGTCATCTGCGGACGGCAGAAGGCAGGAAAGACCACGCTGCTGCGGGCCCTGTGCTGGGAAGTCCCGGCCACCGAGCGCTTCGCCACGCTGGAAACCGAGTTCGAACTCGGCCTGCACCGCCATCGTGACCGGTTCCCCGCCGTCGTCGCGTTCGAGGAGCGGGAGGGCAACACCGAGCGTTGGGAGAACGGCCGGCCGGTCGGCGGAGTCGACTTGCCTCGGCTCGTCTGGCAGTCGCTGCGGATGCACACCGCGCGCACGGTCGTCGGCGAGGTCCGTGGCGGTGAAATCGTCCCGATGCTCAACGCTCTCGCCGCCGGCGGTGCGGGGTCGCTGTCCACGTTGCACGCGCGCAGCGCGGCGCAGGCCATCCATCGCATGGTGCTGCTGTGCTTGGAGACGAATGCGGCGTGGACTCCCGAGTTCGCCTACGAGGTCGTCGCGAACACCATCGATCTGATCGTTCACGTCGACCTCGTGCAGAAGCCGGGGCGTCTCGATCGTCACGTCGCCGAAGTCGTCTCCGTCGAGCCGGGGGAGTACGGGCGCCCGGCTCGTACCTCCCTCTTCGCCCCCGAGCCGACCGGCAATCTGCCGACCGACATCGAGGACTACGAGCGTGGCGGCTTCGACCGAACCTGGCTGACCAACGGCGGCGACGGCGGCTGGCTGACCGAGCGGAGCCGACGATGACCGAGTTCGTCCTCGCACTGGCGGGCGCCGGAACGGGCCTGGGAATCACCCTCGCCGTCCTCGGCGTCTACGGCCGCGAGCCAGACGTCGTGCCGGCCTTCCGGCACGGTCGACGGTGGCTGCTGCTGCGTCGACGTGGCTCGGCGAAGTGGGGGCTGGCCTGCGGCACCGGCGCCGTCATTTGGCTGGTCAGCGGCTGGCCCGTCGCCGGAATCGCCATCGCGGCCGGCGGCGCGTTCCTGCCGTGGCTATTCGGTGCGGGCAAGGTCGCCGCGCAGCGGATCGAGCGACTCGAAGCGCTCGAGGACTGGCTACGCGGGCTCGCGGACGTCCTGCGCGCCGGAAACGCCGGCCTCGTCGGCGCCTTGCAGGGCTCGGCCACCGACGTTGCGCCCGCCATCCGCGCCGAGGTCACCACGCTGGGACAGCGACTGCGTACTTGGGACGTCGCCGACGCACTGCTGCAATTCGCCGACGACGTCGACGACCAAATCGGCGACGCCGCGGCGGCCGGCCTGTGTGTCGCCCATCGGCAGGGAACCGGCACCGCCGAGCTTCTGACCACCCTGGCCCGGCAGATCGCCGCGGACGTCGCTGCTCGTCGTGACGCGGAGACCGAACGCGCCAGGCGGCGGTCCGCCGCGCGGATCCTGCTCGGCCTCTGGGCGGTGATGTTCGTCGGCTTCGCCGCCTTCGGTAGCGACAGCTACACCTCGGTCTACAGCTCCATCGGCGGCCAGCTGGTTCTCGCCCTGGTGCTAAGTGTCGTCGGCCTCGCGGTGGTGTGGTTGCGCTGGCTCGGTGTCGAGCCACCGGCGCCGCGCTTCCTTCGTCGGGAGTCGTCATGAGCACTGAGGCTGTGTTGATCGTCCTGGCGATCGCTGCGGCGATCGGCGTGACGCTGATCGTGGCAGCGTTCGCCCCGACGCGACCGCGGCTCGCGGACGTGCTGCATGAGGCTCCGCGTGGTTCCGGTGGCCTGTTCGGTGCCGTCGTCGTGCGCGCCGACCGGTTGAAGCTGACGGCGAAGCCCGTTGACCTTGCGCTGGTCGGGCAGTCTCGGGAGTCGTTTGTTGTGCAGCGGATCGGCTTCCTGCTCGGCGGTGCGCTGTGGATCCCGGTCCTGACCACCGTGCTGGCGCTGATCGGCGCGGCGCCGCCGATCGGGCTGACGGGTGCGGCGTCCGTGGGCTGCGCGGTCGTCGGCTGGCAGCTGCCGGTGGTGATGCTGAAGAGCGAGGTCAAGCGCACGCGAGCGGCGTTCGCCGGCGCGCTGGCCGCCTACTGCCGGCTGGTCGCGCTGGGGCGGCTCGGCGACCGCGGTCCAGTGGAGGCGCTGCGTTACCCGGCCACGCTCGGTACCGGCTGGGCGTTCCGGCTGATCAAGCAGGCCATCGACGAAGCCGTGCTCCGCGGCCGGATGCCCTGGGCGGGCTTCGCCGAGCTGGCCGAGGAAACCGGCGTCCGTGAGCTGAAGGACATCGGGCACATCATCGCCAGCGCGGGCCAGGACGGCGCCAGCATCGTCGACACCCTCCGCGCCAAGGCCGCCGCACTGGACGAGAAGCAGCTCGCGGACCGCAAGACCGGCTCGTCGGTCCGCTCGGACCGCATGGACATGCCAATTGCCCTGCTCGGTCTCGCGTTCATCGCTTTCCTCGCGTTTCCCGGGCTCTACCTGATGCTTCACACCTGAGAGGAGAAGATCATGCTCGGCAAGATCACGGTCTGGTGGCTCTACCTCCAGACGCGCCTGGGCCAATTCGCCGACGAGGGCGAGCGCGGCGACGAGAACATCACCAAAGCCTTCTACGCCGCACTCGGGATCACCGTCGCGACGCTGATCGGCGCCGGGATCACGGCGTTCGTCAACGGCAAACTCCCGCTGATCGGCGGCCACTGATGCTGCCCGGCGAACGCGGCGACGACAACGTCGCCGCGGCAGTCATCTTCAGCGCGATCCTGCTGGTTGCCTGGGCGATCCTCCAGGTAGCCGTCGTCCTGCTTGGCCGCGGTGTCGCGCTCGAAGCCGCACGCGATGGCGTCCACGCGGCCCGGCTACCGCCGGTGGACACCACAGCGGCCGCCTCGTCCGCGACTGCCTACGTCGCCCGGGCCACGGGCCCATGGCTGAACAACGTCGCCGCGCACGCCGGAACCGACGGTCGGAACGTCACCGTGACTGTTAGCGGTGAAGCCGTCTCGCTGGTGCCGCTCGCGCAGTTCCCGATCAGCCAGACCTCAGCCGGCCCGATCGAAGAGCTACGTCCGTGAAGCCGTCCGAGCGAGGTGACATCACGCTCGAAGCGGTGGTGGGCGTGATCGCGCTCTTCCTTCTCCTCGGGCTCGGCCTCGCTGGCGAGCGCCTGCTTGTTGCCGACGCGGCCATCGACGAGGCTGCACGCTCGGCCGCGCGAGCGGCGTCGATCGCCCACGACGGCCGGACCGCCGCGCTCACGGCGGATCACCGCGCCCGGGCGGTCCTCGCCGATCAGCAGCTCACGTGCAGCAGCCTGGATGTGAACGTGGACGCCCGCGACTTCACCAAGTCGCTCGGTGAGACGGGGTACGTCGTCGCGACCGTGACGTGCGTAGTACCGCTAGCCGACTTGGTCCCGGGGATCGGCGGCTCGAGGACGCTGCGGTCGGAGTTCCGCTCACCCATCGACCGGTACGGAGCCCGATCATGAGGTCGCTGCGCGGGGAACGCGGCTCGACTTCGGTGCTGATCCTCGGGCTGAGCATCGCCGTGCTGGTCGGCGTCGGGTTCGCTGTGGACGGCACCCGCAAGGGGCTGGCGTACTCACAGGCGACGTCGATCGCGGAGGAAGCGGCGCGTGCGGGCGGGCAAGCCCTGCGGGCCCGCGCGCTGGCGACGGGCGCCGACGCGGACGTGGATCCGCAACTGGCGGTGGTCGAGGCGCAGCGCTACCTGACCGTGTCCGGCGCCGACGGGACGGCGCACTGGGACGGTGAGCGTCTCGTCGTCGAGACCACGATCACCCGGACGACCGTCTTCCTCGGCTCCGTCGGCATTGCCGAGTTCACCGTGCACGGCAGCGGTACGGCGGCCGTGGTCTCTCGGGGATAGGAGAAGTGCGATGCGCACGACGGCTTTGCGGGCTCCGGCCGCCTTGGCGGTCCTGCTGGCGATCATCACGGTGCCGCCGGTGGCTTTGTGGCACTTCCGATCGGTGTACTTGCCCGACCACGTGCCGAACGTCGCAGAAGCTCTTGCCTGGTTGACGACTGAGGACAACGGCCGGCTGTTCTTGCTGCTGTTGGTCGGCGCCGGTTTCGTAGCCTGGCTGCAACTGGTCGTGGCGATCGCGCTGGAGTTGTTCGCCCGCGTCCACGGCGCGACCGTTCCGCACCTACCCGGTTTCGGGTGGGCTCAGCGCATAGCCACCGCACTGCTGCTCGTCGTGCTGACCGGCACAGCGGCCGAAGCAGCGGAGCCGGCCGGGGACCAACCCCAGCCCACGCACGTGGTCGTCCCTGGCGACAGCTTGACGAAGATTGCCGCCGACGAGCTCGGCAGCTCCACGCGGTACCGCGAAGTCTTCGATCTCAACCACGGTCGTCGCCAACCGGATGGTCGTTCCCTCCAAGACCCGAGCCGGCTCCGACCCGGGTGGATCCTGCAGCTGCCCCACGACTCCGACTGCCGGGAGATCGTCGTGCGCCCGGGCCAGACGCTTTCCCAAATCGCTCGGGAGCAGCTCGGTGACGCCGGGCGTTACCGCGAGATCTTCGACCTCAACCGCGGCCGGCCACAGCCGTCGGGCCGGCCGCTCGAAGACGTCGACAGCATCCATCCCGGCGACATCCTCCGGCTTCCGACGCTGCCGAAGCAGCACGGCGGCGGCGGAGCCGTGGCTGCGAACCCGCACCTGGCCGCTCTGACCTCATGCGAGCCTGCTGGACCTCCACCCGCAGTGGGGTCCCAACCGGCGAAACCCCCCTTGCCGCCGCACGGACACACGCCAGCGACTGAACGCCCTTCACCGCGCGAATCGTCGACGGCCGACGACTCGACGTCGTTCGTGGTCGGCGGCATCGGAGGCCTGCTGGCCGCAGGGCTCTTGACTGCCTTCGCCGTCCGGCGGCGCCAGGCGCGCCAGCGGCGTCGGCCCGGCCACCGTATCCGTGTCCCGAAGCAGGGGACCATCGAACGGGAGCTCCACGCTGTCGAGGTGCCGGCAACGGTCGAGGTTCTGGATCGCGCGCTGCGGACGCTGTCCCGTGCGGCTCGCGACACCGATGTCGCGTTGCCGGCGTTGCGGGCTGTCAAACTGGGCTCGCATGGCCTTGAGCTCCGCTTGACCGATGCCTGCGAACCGATCGCCCCCTTCACCGCCGCCACTTCCAGCGAGTGGACACTTTCCGCCGAGGCCGAGCTCGAGGCGACGGCGGGCCCGGCTCCTTACCCGACCTTGGTGTCCTTGGGACACATCGGCGGGGGTGACCTTGTGCTGATCGACCTGCGGCAAGCGGGGGTCGTGACCCTCAAAGGAGACAGGGCGGCGGCCGAAGCGGTCCTGCTCGCTCTGGCGTGGGACCTGGCCGTCGCGCCCTGGGCGGAGCGGACGGTCCTGACGCTCGTGAGCTTCGGGGAAAGCTCGGCGGCGGTCCGGCCGGACCGGTTTCGCTACTTCGAGAACTGGGACGATGCGCTGCACCAGGACTTCGCGTCCGAGGCGACCCACGTGCTGCTGGCGGCCGCCCCGCCCGGCGCCGAGCACGTCCGCCGGTCGACGGAACTCTTGGACGGGGCTTGTGCCGTCGATCTCGCGGCCGTGGTGACAGTGGACGGCGATGGCCTGTCGCCGGTCGGTGCCTGGCGGCTGGAGATCGGTGCGTCCAGCACCTTCGTGGCTGCATGGGGCGAAGAAGTCGAGCTGCAAAAGCTGACGCCGAGCCAGGTGGAGGAGCTGGTCGTGGCACTCGCCTCTGCGGACGACCCCGTCCAGGTGCCGGTGGAGTCCTATCGGAACGTCCCGCCCGAGGAAACCGGTGTACCCGAGCCACTGCGCCCGCTCGAACCGGCGGTGCAGCTTCCGCCGAGGCCTGCCTTGCAGGTGCTCGGGCCCGTCCGGCTGACCGGGGCGGATCCGGGCAAGGTGGAGGCCAAAAAGCTCAACCGGCTGGTCGAACTCGCCGCCTTCCTGGCGTTACACCCGGGCGCGACGGCCGACGAGATCTCACTCCGGCTGGGAACCGATGCGCAGCCATGGTCGGCGGCGACCCGGCAGGGCTACATCTCGCGGCTGCGGACCTGGCTCGGTCGTGACGCGACCGGAAACCCCTACGTGCCGAACGTCGACGCCCGGCACGGCGGCTACCGCATGTCCGAGTCGTTCGGCTGCGACTGGAGCGTGTTTCAGGACCTGGCCCTCCGCGGGCTCGCACGACCGGAGGTGTCGGTCCCTGACCTCCAACAGGCTCTCGACCTCGTCCACGGCACCCCGTTCGGCAACGTCCCCGCCGGCAGGTACGCGTGGAGTTCCTGGCTCCAGCGGGAGATGACCGACTCGATCGTCGACGTGGCGCACACGCTGGCCGACGCCTACCAGAAAGCCGGTGACCTGCCGGCCGCGCGCCGAGCCGCGATGCGCGGTCTGCAAGCCGAACCGGTGAGCGAGATCCTCTACCGCGACTTGCTCCGGACCGAGTACCGCGCCGGAAACCTCGCCGCCGTCCGGGAGACGGCGGACAAGCTCTCCGCGTTGGCCGCGTCGCTCGAGTTGGAACTGGACGAGGAGACCAGTGCGTTGGTGGCCTCACTGTTGTCCGGCCGGAAGTAGGCACTCGTTACGCCGCCTGGGTTTATGCTTCCGCGGATCGAACAATTGATCGACTTCCAAAGGTGTCCTATATGGACGACTCGCCTCTGTGTTCTGCGAATCCGCTGGTCAAAGGCTTTTTTTGGATGGCGTGCCACTGTGTCGGCTTCGACGTGTCGGTGGCTAGCTGAGACTTCCTTGGCGGCACAACAGAGTTGGTGATCACCTTGGTTGGATTTTCGGGCACATGGGGATTACTCTGTGCGACGTCGGCCGATGGGCCTGACGGCTAGTTCCACTTTGGAGGACTGGAATGACGAACAAGGCCCAGCTGATCGAGGCGCTGTCGGAGCGTCTGGGCGATGACAAGAAGGTGGCTGCGCAGGCCGTCGACGGTCTGGTGGACATCATCATCCGGACGGTCAACAAGGGCGAGAAGGTCAACATCACCGGCTTCGGTGTCTTCGAGAAGCGCGCCCGCGCCGCTCGGACCGCGCGCAACCCGCGTACCGGTGAGGCCGTGAAGGTCAAGAAGACCAACGTGCCCGCCTTCCGCGCCGGCACGACGTTCAAGGACGTCATCTCCGGTTCGAAGAAGCTGCCGAAGGCCACCCCGGTCAAGCGCGCCACCGCCACGGCGACCCGCGCCACCGCCACGAAGACCGCGGCTGCCGCGGCTCCGGCCAAGGCGACGACCGCCCGCACGACCCGCGCCGCTGCCGCGAAGCCGGCCACGACCACGCGGACCCGCGCCACCGCGGCGAAGCCGGCCGCGAAGGCCACCGCCGCCAAGGCGGCCCCGAAGACCGCGGCGGCGAAGACCACCGCGGCCAAGGCCACCACGGCGAAGGCGACCACGACGCGCGCGAAGGTCGCCGCCAAGCCGGCCGCTGCCGCGAAGACCGCGACCGCGGCGAAGAAGCCGGCTGCCGCCAAGGCCCCGGCCAAGCGCACCTCGGCTGCCAAGAAGAAGTAACCCTGGTTCCACTTTCCGGAAGGGTTCGCACACATCTGCGCGAGCCCTTCCGGCGTTCCGGCACCCCGGTCCCGTCCGCCGTGCTTTCGCCGACGGCGCCCGCCGATGAAGACCCCGAATGCCGCTACGTCCGAGTCCGCACTCGCGAATCGCCGCTTCGGGAAGCGTGAGGTTGGCTGGTCGACGACAGGGTCGGCCTGAATTCCGCATTATCAGGACGTACCCGAAGCCTAGAGTGCCATTTGCATGACCGCTTGTCCTCGGAAGGCATTCGGCCCGGCTAGGTCAAGAGTCCTGCCGTCATTTCGTCGGTGATGAGCTGGTCTCGTTCGTCTGCGCTGAGCCAGTGGGCACGGCTACCGCCCGGTTTCTTGGTGACCAGGAGTACGTTGTCGAAGTTCTCCGCGACGTCGCGCATGTGGCTGATGACGGTCACCAGCCGGCCGTCCCGTGCTTGGCGGGTGAGTGCCTCGAGCGCTTCGCTCAGTACGTTGGAGTCCAGCGAACCGAACCCTTCGTCGAGGAACAGCGCTTCGACTCTTCCACCGCCTCGCGACGTGAGCTCGACGAGTGCGAGCGCCAGTGCGAGGCTGGCGAGGAACGTCTCGCCACCGGACAGGGTCCTGACGTCGCGGGGCTGACCGGTGTGGCCGTCCACGATGCGGAAGTCATTCGAGAAGGCGAACCGTTCCTTGGTCACCGACCGTAGACGTTCCGACGCCAACCCCAGAAGGGCACGCTGGCGGCGCTTGACGACTGCGGCCGGGAACTTTCCGTCCGCGAGCAAGCCGGCGAGTTCCCGCAAGCTTTGAACCACGGGTTGGGTGGCCGAGATGCGGGCGTCCAGTTCCGCGCAGATCGGCTCTTGAGCGACGGCTTCGGCGCGGTCTCGTTGGGCTTGACGCACGTCGGTCCGGGTATCGGTGAGCCGGTGTTCGAGTTCTGATTCATCGGTGATGCCAACCCCGGCCAGCTTGGCGTCTGCGTCATTCCGCGCCGTGCTTGCGTTCTGTTCCAGCACTTGTGCTTCCCGCAGGCAACGCTGGACAAGCCCCTCGACAGTACCAAGGACGTCGAGCGCCCATCGGGCGTCTGTGGTGATCGAGAGCGGTGTCGGGCGTTGAGCGGCTGCGGCCAGGCCGGTCATTTCGGCCGGTCCGATGGTCCGGTCGGCGATGCTCTGGACCAGGCGCCCGAGTTCCGCGACTGGCAGTTCGACCGACGCCCTGCGGTCTTCGGCGAGCTTCTTGCTCTGTCGGCGTAAGCTCTTGATCACTTTCTGCACACCATCAAGCTTGGCCTTGATGCTGTTCAGTTCGTCCAGCCGCTGCTGCGCCTTCTTCGTCCCGCGCTCGATCGCCTCCGCGGTCGGCTCGGCGTGGAGCCGATACTGGTCGGGAACGACCTCGTACGTTGCCAAGACTTGGCCCCTGCGACGCTCAAGGGCGAGCGTCAGCTTCACAAGATTCTCAGAGCGTTTTGCAAGAGCTTCCTTATCGTGGCGCAATCTTGCCTTGCCTTCGGTCATCGCGTCGTGTGCCGCCTTCGCTTCGGCTTCGACCTGTTCCAAGGTGACCGCCGTCTGTTCGGCCCCTGAACGAACCTCAGCGAGGATCGATTCTTCATCCTGCTCGAGGAGGAAGTCTCCGAGTGCTGCTGCGGCAGCGCTATAGGTTTCGTCGCGCTCTGAGTTGGCCGTCTTAGCCGCCTTCACCGCCTCCTCGAACCGATTTCGCACTGTCTCGTTTGCCACCTCGGCCCTGGTGAGCGCAGTGTGTGCAGTGCCGGCTCGCTTCTCTGCTTTGGTCAAGTTCCTCGCGGCTTGAGTCGTCTCCGCGGTGGCGGGTGCGACGAAATCACCCGGCAGCGGGCGCACACAGATCGGGCACGGTTCCCCTGCCTTGCTGACGGCGGCTGCGTGCGCGGCCGAGTTCGCCCGCCGCATGGCCTCGAGGTACTTGCGAGCTTCCTTGACTGCGTCGTCAGCGTGCGAAAACGCGAGACTTGCGTCGTTGAAGTCGGTCTTGCGGTCGTTCAGGTCCTTCTGGATCTCGCCTACTGACGCCGCCGAGGTCTTCGCCGTTCGAGCAGCCTGCCGGGCGTCGGCGAGCAGAGTGCGGCACCGCTCCAGTTCGCTCACCGCGTTGGTGTGGACCGTTTTCGCCTTCTCCACCTCGGCTTCGGAGTCTTCGGCTTTGGTGACGAGCAGGACGTGATCCCGTTCGCGATCGACCAAGGCGGCCTGCTCGACGCCGATGGCCGATTTTTCTTCCTCGATGTCGCGCCGCTGTGTCTCGAGTTCCGCGAGCTGGTTCGGCAATAGCTTGAAGGTGGTCAGAGCTTCCGTGACGCCGGCGATCCCGGTACCGGCCAAGTCCGCGGCGGTCAGGGTCGCATTCAGGCGTTCGGCGTCGTCGTCAGCGTCCTCGAGCTGCTTGCCCACAGTGGCGGTTTCGTCGGTGAGCCGGCTGTCGAGGCCGGCAAGATCGTGGTATCGCCGCTCGATGTCGTCGGGCAACCTGTTCATCAACCGCGAGGCCGCGGTGCGATGCTCCTTGGCCTTCCTGGCAGCGTTGTCGCCGGCTGTTCGTGCCTCCCTGACAGTGCGTTGCAGCTGTTCGAGGGCAGTGACCTGTTGGGCAGCGGCCGAACGCCGTGCCTCAGCGTCGACGATGCTGTTTGCCGGATCGTCGAGCAACAGACCGCGGCGGTGCTTCAAGTCCTGCAGGAGCGGCTCAAGCCGCTCCCGGGTCGTGACGGCTTGCTGCCGGACCTCCGCGAGCTGGTCGAGGCCCAGAACGTTCTTCAGGATCGCCGTGCGATCCGTGTCCTTGGCTTGCAGCAGCTCTTGGAACCTGCCTTGGGGCAGTACCACGGCTTTGAGGAAGGCCTGGTGGTCGAGGCCGACGAGCTTCTGAACCGCGTCTCCCACGGCGCGGGATCCCTCGACGAGGGAACCGTCGGTGACGCCCTCGAGCCGGTGGACCGAGGGCGGGGAGCCACCGGCCGAGGTCGTCCGGGTGACCTTCCAGACCTTGTTCCGGGCTTGGAACGTCAGCTCGGCCCGAGCGGTGCCGTCACCGCCGTCGGCGATCAGGCCTTTGCTGCTCCGGTTGTCCCAGGTGCAGCCGCCGTAGAGGGCGAAGCTCAGTGCTTCGAGGATCGACGACTTTCCCGCGCCGGTGTCGCCCACGATCGCCATCAAGGTCACATCGGTGAAGTCGATCTCCTGCTCGGCGCGGTAGGACCGCAGACCGCCGAATCTGAGGGTCAATGGCCTCATCGCGCTGCCTCCTTGGCGACGGTGACGGTATCGGTTTCCAAGGGGGCACTGAGCAGGTCCTCCTCCGGCAGGACCACCTGGCGCTGTTCTTCGACCGCGGTCAGCACGTGGGCGAAGGTCGTCATGACCCGGTCGGCCGAGGTGCCACCGGTGCCTTGCTCGGTCAGGTAGTCGCGGAAGAGTTGCTGCAGGTCGGGCTCGACATCGGCCGCCACCACCTCCGGGGTGAGAACTTCCAGACGCTGGTCCGCGCACACCTCGTTGATCTGGACGACGACCGCGTCCGGGAGGAGGGCGTGGACCTGTTCGGCCAAGGCCGGGTGTTGGGTCTCCGTGTGCACGGTGACCTGGCACAGCGCCCGGCCGACGGTGGGAGCGACCGCGACCAACTCCTCGAGGGTGCCCTCGAGGCGACTCAGTGGGCGGCCGCCGGTCAGTTCGAAGATGTGGATGTCAGCGGGCCGGCCGGGGTGGAGTTCCGCGAGGACAACGCTCTTGCGTTCTCCTTCCTCGCCGAAGTCGAGTTGGATCGGTGAGCCGGCGTACCGGCCGGTCACCTTGGCGCTGGGAAGTTTCTGGGGTTTGTGGATGTGGCCGAAGGCGGCGTAGCTGACGGACGGCAGGTCGTCGGCGTTGGTGACGTAATAGTCGGAGGCGTGGACGGGACGCTCGCTGCCGGCGAAGTGCGCGCCGCCGACGTACTGGTGGGCGGCGAAGATCGCGATGTCGCGGCGATCGTCGAACTCGCTCATCAGCCCGGCGGCGAGGGCCCGCTCCATCCGGCCGATGCGTTCGGCGTAGTCGCCGCGCCAGGAGCCGGGGTCGTCGAAGGCATCGACGTACCGGTTGGCGTTGACGAAGGGGAGTGCGGCGACCCGCGCCACGAAGCCGTCGGACGTGGGGAAGCGCAAGATGCCGCCGTCGGAGGGTGCTCGTGCCTTGTCCACGAAGTGGATCCCGCTGTCCGGGCCGAGGAGCTGGGCGAAGACGTTGAACAGCAGGGGCGAGTCGTGGTTGCCGCACACGACGACGACCGGAGCGACGGCCGCCAGTTCCTGAAGGACGGTCGTTGCTTTGCTCATGTCCTGGTAGGACGGTCGTGCGTGGTCGAACAGGTCGCCGGAGTGCACGATCAGGTCCGGCTTCTCCCGGCGCGCCAAGGCGATGATCTCGCCGAGGACCGCGTCGTGGTCGATGGCACGGGACTCGTTGTAAGTGACCCGGCCGAGATGCCAGTCGGATACGTGGAGGAGTTTCATGGTCAGCCTGCCGTCACTCGGTGGTCTGAGAGGTGCGCGAGCATGGCCTGGTTGGCCTCCCAGCCGTCCGGGAACTTCGCGGGCACCCCGAGGTGCATGGGCTCGGTGGACGGGTGCGCGTCGAGCAGGTCTTGGATCCCGGCCCGGGCGACGACGATGCAGGCGTGGCGGTGCCGGGAAGTGAGGACGCACAGCCGCCCGGACTCGAGGTGGAACGCGGTTGCGTCGCGGCGTCCGGAAAGCGGGTGCAGCACCAGAACAACGTCGTACTCACTGCCCTGAAGCCGGTTCGCTGTATCGGCCTTGACCGCCAGGTTGCCGCGCTCACGGAGGGCCTGCCGGATAGCGAAGACCTGGTCGCGGTGGGCTGCCCCGATCGCTATGCGGTCGGTGGTGATAGCGACTTCGTCCTGGTGGCGCTCGGACCAGCTCGTGGCGCCGCGCTGAATGATCCGTTGGGCCAGGCCGACGATCGCGTCGACGGCCTGGCCATCGGTGCGCAGAGTGTGCCGGGCGGGCAGCTCGTGCAGCGCCCAGCCGGTGCGGGCGGCGACTTCGAGTGTGTCGTCGACCGGGCCGCCAAACCCTCGCGTCCGGTAGGCCAGCTGTCGCTGCTCGGCCGTGGTGGCCGCGCGGAAGCCGGTGAAAGGGTAGAACGCCGTCGAGACCGGTGGCGCGGCCGCCGCGGACAGTCGCCAGGACACCGGCAGCTGATGCACGGGCAGGTCGGGGTTGTGGCGGAGCAACGCGGCGACGGCACTCTGCATCGGGTCCCACGTCAGCCCGTTCCAGCGCTCGACTTCGACGACCGAGAACGGGTCGAGCTGGCCGGGGTCCCCAACGAAGAGAGCGCGCTCGAACCGGCCGGCCACGCGCAGCAGCATGTCGGATCGCATCTGGTAGGCCTCGTCGATGATCGCCCACGGCCACGGACCGTCGGTGATGTAGACCCACTTCGCTGCCGTCCCGATGACGATCTGGGGATCGTGCAGGTGCTCGATGCGGTCGCCGATGGTCACATTGGCATGGGCGACTCGCGCGGTCGGGACGTAGCCCTGCGCGGAAAGCCTGCCGATGCGGACGGTGGGTGCTTGGCGGGCCATCCGGTCGATCAGGTCGTCGACCTGCTCGTTGGTCTGGGCGATGATCATCACGGGCTCACCGTGGCCGGCCAGCTCGATGGCGGTCCGTACGACGAGCGTCGACTTGCCCGCTCCCGGCGGCGAGTCGACGACGACGCCCCGCCGGGGACCTTGGGTGAAATCGGCCAGGACGTCCGTGATGACTCGTTCGACTTCCTGGGCGGCGTCGGTCATGACCACTCCTCGTCGGCGGTGTTGGCGTCATCCGCCCGCGGCGCCGCCACCGGAACGGGCGGCCCGCCGTGCGTCCACGGGGTGTCCTCGCGTGTGGGAAAGGAGCCACGCGGCCGGTAGGTGTCGGTGAGCGTGCTGAAGCACACCTGTTGCCCGGGTAGGGGGATCGTCCCGGCCGGCGCTGTCCGGCCACGCCCCATGCCTCCGGCGAGCTCGAGCGTGATCTCGAGGTCGCCGGGTTCGCCGGTGACGCTGTGGATCTCACCCCGTTGCTGGGGGCGCGCCCGATCGGTCACCGTGGCGTCTCCGGGAGCCAAGCGCACGGGGTCGGCAGTGGATACGGTGATCAACGGACGGAGGACGGCGCGTCGACCAGCTCCGACGACCCGGTCGGGAACCACCGACGTGACGGTGCCCACGAAGGCCTCGCCGCTCAACCGGTACTCGGCCATGACCAGGGGATCGTCGAAGGCCCGCTGTGCGTCATAAGCAGCCTGGTACTGTTCGAGGTCGCTGAGTCGCTGGGCCGCGGCCACCGCGCTGTCTCGCTTGGGCTGCGGGAAACCGCCGCCCGCGAGGTAGGTGTGAAAGTTGTAGTAGGCCTGTTTGTCGAGGTCCCAGCGTGCGGCGACGTGTGCGCCCGGTGGCTGCGCGCGGAGCAAACCGATCGCGTCCCACACCGAGTTCCACGTCGGTTCGAGCTGTGAGCGCAACGCGGACTCCAGCCTGGAGTAGGCCCGGCGCCGCTGAGCGTCTCCGGCCGCGCGGTCGTACTCGGTGATCGCCGGAGCCAGGACCTCACGGTCGAAGGTGGGGTCCGTTGCGGGCCCAGCCGGCGGTGACAGCACCGGGTCCTCGGCCGCGAGCGCTGCCTCCGCGCCCGTCGAGCCCTCGGGCGGGGCGATCCAGCCCAGCTGCGCGGCGAGGTTCGCGTCTTCCAGAGAACTCTGCCCCGTGGCCCAGTGCCCGCTCAGGACACTGGTGGCCGACAGCAGCAGGGAGGAGCCGACGTACTCCGCCCGCTCCGCCAGAAAGGTGAGCCACCTCCCCAGAATGGGTACGGAAACCTCAACGGCGTACTCGCCCGTCGTCGAGCGGAAGCGGGTCGAGCGGCCGAACAAGCGGAGGAACTCGATTCCCCGGTCGTTGGGCACCCACACCTGCGGTGCGTCGACCGCACATACCTTCTCCGGACCGCCGCGCCGGCCCACATTTTCGGTCATGCCGGCGAACGATCCGAAGTGCTGCAGGAAGATCATCGCCATGGAATGCGCGAAGTCGAACCGTTGGCCCCGGTCGCGGGGCTGCGGAACGATCAGTGTCCGGGGCCGGCCGCGTTCGTTGCCGATCATGACCGCCAAGGGGGCGTTCGCCTCGCCCGCCATCGCCAGTGGTACGCACACCAGGGGCTGAGCGCTGACGTGGACGTGGCGCACCGTCGTGATCGGTTGCGCGCGGTCTCTCTCGACAGCGTGTGCTCGGGCGAGAGCGGTGAGGGTACTCATGCCGCACCTCCGAGGATCTCGTCACGCAGGCGCTCGGCGAGCCGGAGCACCTGCGCGGCTTCGACCTCGTGTTCGCCCGGAGCGCGCTCGCCCGTCGCCAGCCCGAGTGCCGCGCCGACGGTGTCTACGCCTCCGAGCTCCTCCTGGACGGTTCGGCCCAGGGCCGCGGTGTGCCCGCGCGCTCCGGCTCGGCAGAAGTTCGTCATCTCGCAGATGTCCAGGCATTCGGGGGCGTAACGGGCGTCGATCAGCTCGAGCGCCTCGCGAAGTTCTTCAGCCGGCCGAGTGGGTTGGCCAGCGTCGTCGCAGCCGAGGTCCAAGGTCAGGCCGGCGGGCAAGTCCGCGACGAGCGTCCTGATATCGGCGAGCCGGCTGAGCTGCCGCCGGACCACGGTCAGCTGCTTGCGCACGTCGATCAACGCGGCGATCGGACGATTGGAGAAGTCCGCCGGGCACACGAGGAACACCTCGTGGGACACCAGTTCGGGAGAGACCCCGAGCTCGTCGAACAGTGCGCGCATAGCAAGGACGTAGACGGCCGACTGCGTAGCCGCAGCGGCGACCTTGCGCGCGTCGGCGCGGCCGTCGATCACCGGGAACGACTTGATCTCCACGACGTGGAACCGGTCGCGCAGCCGGAACGCGACCAGATCGGGTTCCAGGTAGACGTTCCGTCCCCCGATGTCCATGCGGAGCAGCGGGTGGTCGAACAACGTGCCGGCGTCTTCGGCGGACCGTGCGGCCGTGGCCAGCAACTGCCGTGACCGGCGGTGACGTGCTTCGAGACTTTCGTGGCCGCCGACGCTGTTGAGGTCGTCGTAGGCGACTTCGGGCAACGGCAGATCAACCAGTTCACGCAGCAGGCGCAGCAGTTCGGCACAGCCGTTCGCCTTGACCAAGGCCTCGAAGGCGACGCCTCGCGCGATCGCGAAGGGCGACATGCCGAAGGCCGCGGGATAGCCGACGTGACCGGCCAGCGCTTGCTTGTCGACGCCGGCGGCGTCCAGAACACTGCGACGGGCACAGCCGGGGTTGCTGCTCAGCGCCGCGATCGTGCGGGCGTTGTGTTTCTTCGGCTCGGCCGGCCCACGGAGGGCGTCCAACCGGGTGTTGAGGTCGTTCACGTGCTTGCTCTTCCTTCGCGGGGGAGCGCGGGCAGGAAGTCCGCTCAGTCGTTGGTCTTGGTTCGGGAAAGAACCTTCAAGGTCGAGCCGAACAGCTGCTGGGTCTCATCCAGCTGCCGCCTCGCGCGGGTAGCCGCTGTTTCGCGGTCCGCGTTGTCTGCGTCTTCGTGAATGTCCAGCTCCGCCCGGGCGGCGTCGGCGATCCTGCCGGGCCGCATCGAGTCGAACGACTCGGCCGCGCCGGGGATGTTCGTGGCGAACCGCCACAGCAGGTTTCGGGCGGGCAGGGTCGGTTCGGTCATCCGGCTGACCTGGTCAGCCAGGCCTATCGCGCCGGTGAGGAAGTCGACGCGCGCGCTCAGTGGCCCGATCATCCTGCGGGCCAAGGGCCAAGTCGACACCGCGAGCAGGCCTCTGGCCGGGACGAGCCGGTCGGCAGTCAGCGCGTTGCAGAGGTAGTAGGGGCGTGCGTGCGGCGACGACCGGAAGGACCGTTCCTCGTCGCGCCGCAAGCTCGTCAGTCGTGGGCTGGACATGCCGCCGCCGAAGAACGCCTCGTGCGCGGCGACGATCAACTTGGGTGCTGCCGGAGCGTTGAGCAATGTGAGTGCTCGGTGAACCTGGTCGCGGACCGGCAGCAGAGGCTCGTGCAGATCCGGTGGTTCGGGCTCCGGCTCAGGTGCTGTCAGGGCAGCGAGGGTCTCATCCCATGCTTCTTCTGCCCGGCGTAGTTCAGCCCGCAGGGTGCGCGCTTGGGCGCGGTCGCCGGATATGGCTGCCCGTCGCACTTCGGACCGGAGCGTCTCGATTCGACGTTCCAGATCCTCCAGGGGCTCTGTCATGACCACCAGCCTAACAGATTTCCAGCAAGTTCCAGCAAGTTCCACACTTTCGAGTGTTCGGGCAGTTCAGGTGGTTCGTTCACGGCGGATCGGTGGCGGTCATGGCCTGTTTGAGGCGCGTGGCGGACTCGACGGCGCCGACGCAGTCGATGTGCGCGGACACGTACTGGTCGCAGAGCAGTTCATCGCTCAACCAGCTGTCGAACTTCTCGGTCGCTTTACCTTCGACCTTGCGGGCAAGCGCGTGGGGGTCCGGCGCGGGTCTCTCGGCCACCGTCGTCACCGCGGTCAGCGCCGCTTCGCGGGAGGTACCGACGAGCCGGAGCGCGGCATCGTCGACGGCGGTGTCCATTTGGGAGGCGTTGAAGATCGCGGCGAGGGTGTGCAGCCGGCGGTCACCGGTCCAGGGGAACAGCAGCGTGTCGGAGCCATCGGCGACGACCGGACACTTGTCTAGCTCGAGGGTCGCGTACTCGCGTCGTGCCTGCTCGAGAAGCGCGCGCGACTGCTGGTCGAGGTAGGCAGGCGAGAGGTCGCCTTCGAGCAGTGTTCGCATCCTGGCCCGGACCTCCTCGTGTACCTGGCCACTGGACTCGCCCAGCCCCGGCGGCTTGCCGCCGGGGCTGGGCGTCAGCTGGACGACTCTGTCTTCTTCGTGAACCGCGACGACGCGCCACCGTTGACCGGCGAAGACCAGTAGCAGGCCTTCATACAGCGGGAAGTCGATCGGCATGGTGCCGAGCTGCCGTCCACTGTGGACGATCCGGTACTCCTCGGGTGTCTGGAACGCGGCGTAGAACGTGTAGTGGTTCACGGCCGGCTCACCGCGTCCGCTGAGCAGCAGAGTGCCGTCGCCGGCTTGGGTGAGCACGTCCTTGGCGCCGAGGGTGCGAAGCAGCTCCGCGAACTGCGTTGTGGTGACGTTCGAGAACGGACTTCCGCGTCCGCACAGCACCCGGAACGCCTCAGCTGGTTTTGCGCCGCCGTGCTGGGCGATCAGGGACAGAAGTTGCTGAATCAGGGTGGACAGGTGCAGGCGGGACGGCTCGGGTGGCTCGCACCAGCGTCCGAGCAGCAGGTCGATCGACGCGATCGTCTGCACCAGGGGCAGCTGGAGGCGGTCGAGGAGCGGTGTCTCAGCGTCGATCGCCACCGTGGCGCAGTAGGCGCGGAGGATCGCGGGCTCGTCGCGACGCCCAGAGCGGCCGAGTCTTTGCCGCAGGGACGCGACCGACGGTGGCGGGCCGATCTGCGCGACCTGGGCGATGGCGCCGATGTCGATTCCCATCTCCAGCGTTGTCGTGCAGACGGCGGTGGTCGGTTTGGTCGGGTCCCGGAGCATCGCTTCGACGTCTTCGCGGAGCTCTTTGGCGAGATTGCCGTGATGCGCGTGGAACTCGTTGGGGACACCGTTAGCAAGGCTGCGGTCGGCGAGTTCGGCCGCGTAGAGCTCGACTCGTGAGCGTGCGTTGGCGAACACGAGGTTGGTCCGGCCCCGCAGGTTCGCGAACAGGTGGTCCGCTATACCGCGCACGGCCATGCTCGCGTCCTCGTCGGTGTCCGGTCGTTCGTCGACGTAGCTGCGCAGTTGGAGCCGCAGCTCTTGACCGCTCGCGGCGGACTCGAGGATCGTCACGCGGTCACCATGGTCGGGGCGAAGCTGGTCGGCGGCCAGGGACATGTCGCCCAAGGTCGCGGACAGGCCGATCCTCGGCACGCGTCGCTTGATGGCGATTTCGAGGCGGTGCAGCTGTGACAGCAGTTGAGCGCCGCGTTCGGTGCCCAAGAACGAATGCAGCTCGTCGACGACTACGTACTGCAGTGCCGCGAACAGCCGAGCGATTTGCGTTCCGCGCAGCACGAACATCGCTTCGAGTGACTCCGGGGTGATCAGCAGGATGCCGGAGGGATCGCGCAGCAATGCCTGCTTGCGGGTGCCGGCGACGTCGCCGTGCCAACGATGAGTCCGGATTTCGAGGGCTTCGCACAGCTCCTCGGTTCTCCGGAACTGGTCGTTGATCAACGCCTTGAGCGGCCCGACGTACAGAGCCTGGATGCCCGGGCCGCTGTGGTCAGCAAGCTTCGAGCAGATCGGCAGGAACGCGGCCTCGGTCTTGCCCGCGGCAGTCGCGGCGCCGATCAAGACGTCGGTGTCGCCGCTGAGAATGGCGGGGATGGCAGCGTCCTGGACGTCGCGCAGCTCGCTCCACCCTTGCTGCCACACCCACCGCCGCACCTTCGGGTGCAGCAGACCGAAGTTGACGGCCTCAGATGCGGAGGCTGGTGAGCTCATCGGTGCCGTTCGGGTCGGAGACGTCGAGCTCGTCGGGCAGCGGCTCGAGGTCGGGGTTGGTTTCGGTGTCGATCGAGACGTTCCCGAGCAGTTGCCGCCAGTCGGCGCCGGGGTTCTGGTCGAGCACGGCCAGGAGGTTGACGAACTCCTTGATGGTGTTGCGCGGGGTGCGGAAGTAGGCGTCGCCGATCCGGCCGGCGCAGTGCTGCATGAACGCGGCGAGCGCCTCGTCCGGGACGAGGTAGGAAGCGGGGTCGCCGGCGGCGTAGACGTGACGCAGGCGTTCGAGCAGCACGTGCATGTCTTCCGGGGTCAGGTTCGCCAGCCGCAGGACGGGGCCGGAGTAGTCGACCAGGCCGCCGACGGCGAAGTTGTTCTCGGCGAGACGGCTGCGGAGCGCTTCGTAGCTGTAGAGCCCGCGGCGGGTGTCCATCAGCATTTCCGGGGTGCCCCCGAAGCAGAAGCCCAGACCTTCGACGTTGCCCTGGAGACAGTCGTTGACGATGCGCAGGACCTGCTCGTAGTTGGACTTGCGGGCGCCGGTGTGGGCGAGCTTGTAGAGGTTGACCATCTCGTCGAGGCAGACGAGCAGTCCGGAGAACCCAGCGAGCCGGACGAACCGGGCGATGAGTTTCAGATGGTCGTAGAAGCTGGTGTCGTCGACCATGGTGCGCACGCCCAGCGCCGCGCGGGCGTCGGTGCGGGTGGCGAACTCACCGCGCAGCCAGCGGACCGCGTCGGACTTCAGCTGCTCGTTGCCGGTGTCGTGACCCTTCCAGTAGGCGGCGATGACCTGCGCGAAGTCGTACCCGCCGACGCTTTCCGACAGCTGTTCGAGCCGGCCGGCGATCACCGTGGCCGGCGACGTCCCGGCATTGGCGGCCTCTTGGATCGCGGACGTCACGAACCGCTCGACGATGCTGGGCAGGGCGTTGCCGTCCGGGGTGGAGCGGGTGGCGATGTTGCGCATCAACTCGGCGTAGAGCGAGCGCGCCTGACCACCGCTGGCGTGCAGGCGACGGTCGGGGCTGAGGTCGGCCGACGTCGTGACGAGCTTGCGTTCGGCAGCGATGGACCGGACCAGGTTCAGGAAGAACGTCTTGCCGGCGCCGTACTCGCCGATCACGAAGCGGACCGCGGAACCACCGTCAGCGATCCGGGTGATCTCCTGGCTCATCGCCGAGACCTCGGCGGCACGTCCCACTTGGATGTGCTGGAACCCGGCGCGGGGCACCACACCGGAGCGCAGGGAAGAGATGATCGCGTCCCGGTCGCGGGGACGCAGCCGGGCGGGCTTGGGAGCGGGTGTGGTCATCCGAGCATGTCCTTCACGATGTCCTGGTTGATCTCGATGGGGTCGGAGCCTTCGCACAGCGGCTCGTCGGTGCGGTCGTAGGCCGCGTCATTGAGGATTTCGACCGCGCCGTCGGGCAGCAGCCCGATTTCGGCGGCCAGCGCGTCGAACTCGGCGCGGCTCCAGGCGTCCTGTTCGACGAGCCGGTGGAACAGCAGGGTGTGCGCGGAATCCAGCCCACCGACCACCGCGTCCGAGGGAGGCGGTGGTGGGGGCGCGGGCTCGTCGTCGGCGAAGATCTCGGCGAGTTCGGCGGCGACCCGCACGGACTCGGCCCTCGTCCGCGCGAGTCGTTCCGGATCGAGGGCGAGGGTGGAGGGTCCCGCTGGACTCTTCGACGGAGCCGGGATGGTGCGGCCGGTCCGCTGTGCACCGGGGATCCGGGTGCTGGTCAGCTCGTCGGTCGACGTTGCGGCGGCGTGGAGGGTGCCGTACACCTCGCCGGGGTCGAGGCCGAGCGTGGTGAACAGCCGCTCGAGGGTGCGGATCTCGTCCGGGGTGACTTGGCCGTCGGCCGCTGCGATAGTGGTGAGCAGTCGCCCGACCGCGGCCTTGCGGGACGTCGGGAGGGACTCCAGGCGCCGGCGCAGGACCGCGGGAGTGGGTGGTTTGGTCAGGACGAGTGCGGCGTGGGCGTCGAGCCGGAGCCGCTCGTCTTCACTGAGTTCGAGGTCGTCGATCGCCAGTTCCCGCAGCGCACGCCGTTCGGGTTCACTGACTGTGCCGTCCGCGGCGGCGACGAGCATGCCGAGGTTGATGATCGCGAGCGCGGCCGCGTACTCGGCGCTGGGTGCGCTAACGGGGGGATCCGCGCGCCGGAACAGGACCACCGACGACGTCGGCGTCGGGGTGTTCCCGCCGAAGCGCACGTCGGGTTCGATTCCGAGGCCGCGGTGTTCGAGCAGCTGGGCCACGGCGACGGCGTCGGCCTTGGCCAGTTTGCCGGTCTTGGCCGGCCACCGCGAGATCAGCTCCTGAGCCGAGGTGACGCCGCGGCCGTCGCTGCCGATGCTCTGCGCGGCCCACGACCACACCGCCTCGGTCTCGGGGCTCGGCTTGTGGGTGACGCCCTCCGGCAGGAGCGCGATGGCCGCGGGCGAGCCGGCGCCGTCCGGGTTGCGGCCGAGGTAGCGGCTGTAGGCGTCAAGATCGCTGGTCACGTCTTCGACGATGTCTCGTAGCTTGGTGATCGGGCCGGTCAGCTTGCCGACGTCGGGCAGCTTTGTGTTCTCGAGCGTGACGTGGCCGTGGAAGCCGCTGCTGGCGGCGTAGTAGCCGACGGACAGGCGTGGCTTGTTCGGCTTGACGAGCATCCCGTCGCCGAACTTCGCGCGGTAGCGCTTGGTGAACAGCTCCAGGAACTCGTCCGGGCAACGCACGGCGGGTGTCCGGAGGTGGGCGTCGGGATGGTGGCCGTACCAGGACAAAGCCCAGTCGGCCGGGATCGGACGTCCGTCGACGGCCAATTGCGCCAGCCCGATCTTGAGCTCCACGGGCAACTCTTGGCTCCACTCGGGGACCGGCGGCGCAGCGCGGTCGTGCCGCACCGTGGGATCGAGGAGAGCGACCGCGTCGAGCAAGCCTTCCGCGTAACCGCGGAAGGAGCGGTTGCCGCGGTAGATCCGGAGCAACCGGCGCACTTCGCCCACCAGGGTCGCGAACTCCCCGTCTGCGTCGTCGAGGTCGTGGATCTCGGTCAGCAGGCGGCGTTCGAGACCGTAGAAGTACAGGAACACGTAACCGATGTAGGCGTTCGGGTTCGCGCGGCCACCGGCCAGCCAGGACACGTAGGCGCCGCGAGCTCGTGGCGAGATATCGGCGTAGCTGGGCCAGTAGTCCATCGACTCGCCCGGCCAGTCAGGGTTGCGCAGGTCGACCGCCAGCGTCAGGTCGATCAACGCAGGTTCGTTCCCGACGCCGGCCGCGTCGGGCATGCCAGTGCCGACGTAGAGCAGCCCGCCTCGCAGAGTCGTTCCCGCGACGACCACGTCCTGGCCTTGGGGAACCCACCGGTGAGCCGCGGGAGCGGCGGCTCGTCCGGGAGGGGACGCGGGTCGGCGAGGAGCCGGTGCCGGGGGCCGGCGAACTTGCGGCGCACTCGGGCGCAGGCTCTCCTGGTACGGCGACCGCGAAGCTGTCTGCGGTCCCGAGTACGGCCTCTGCGGAGCCGCAGGCCGGGGCGGCAAATCAACCGGGGAAGGTGCCGGCCGGGCCTGCGGACGCCCCGCCGGAGATTGTGGGGGCGTCGGAGCGGACGCCCGCTGTGCCTTCCGGACCAGCAGAGCCACAATGGCCGCCGCGAGGAGGAGTATCACCAGCGCTGTCAAGAAACCCCCTCGATCGCACACCCTTGAGGCGACACACCGTCTTGTTCTCGGTGGGGGGATCGGTATCCGCCGAATGAGAGTTACCAACTTGATCGAATCGTCACTGGCGGGCTCGGCATTCGGTTGGTCATTGACCTTTTGAGGATACTGAACGCGAATTTCGTTCGGGCAAGACCTGCTGAAGCAATCGACCGAGTTCGCCGCCTCACGACCGGGGGTGCCACGATGGGGCCGTGCCCGGCGAGGGCCTAATCTCGACCGACGAAGGGCGCAGCCTTGAGCGTTCCGCAAAAACACCACTACGTGCCGCAGTTCCTGCTTCGGCGGTTCGCCGACACCAGCAAGAAGCTCCTGGTGCACCACACCGATAAGGAGGAGCGGCCCGGCCGGGTTCACGTGGGCAACCTCGCTCAGACCTTCCGCGGGCACACGCTGTACTGGCCTGGGCGCGAACCCGACCACGCCACCATCGAAAGCGGCATGGGTTCGATCGAAACCCACACTGGCCGCGTCGTCGCGGACCTGCTGGCCGGTGGAGCGCGCAGCCCCGCGCCGGATCAGCGGGAAGTGCTCGGATTCTTCATCGCCCTGCAGTGGCAGCGTTCGCGCTTCCTCATCGACCTGCTCGTGCGCAGCGTCCTCGCCCCGGACGCACCGGTCAATGAACTCGAGCGGTCGCTCGGCATCCGGCAGATTATGCATTCCGTGCTCTTCCCCTGGTTCGCACGGCTCGACGGAGAGATCGATCCAGGTGAAACCGCATGCTATGTCGCCGACTGGCTCCAGTACGGCCCTTGGCAATGGCGCCTCTACCGGCCCGATGGTCCGAAGCTCATCGTCGGCGACAACATCGTGTGCCTGTGGGGCCTGGCCGACGGGGAAACCAGTGAAATGCCCGAACCCTGGACGCATCACGGCGTGGGGGTCGGTTTCGGCAACTGCGGACGCGTCACGATGCCGCTGGCACCCAACCTCGGACTGATCATCCACCGGGACGGCCGGCCAGACCTGCGCAACCCCACGGCAGCCGAGTTCAACCGGGCGACTGTCTACAGTTCCAGGGAGTTCGTCGCCCACCACCCGGAGGGCTTGCCGAGCGCCGACCTGCAGCGAGCATTGCGCGAAGACCTCGGTACTCAGCGGCAGCTCCTTCCGATCATCATCGAAGCCGCGCGAAGGGCGGCCGAAGAAGACGCTCGCCAGTCGGACCGGCTGTTCCAGCAACTGTCGGAGACCGAGCCGAAGCCGTTCTTCTGACTCCCCGTCGTGAGCCCAAGCAGGCAGGACTTGCGCCGGGGCTCGTGAGCGGTCGCCGTGGCCCGTCGCCGGTAGGGTGCGATCAAGAGACAGCGGAAGGTGGTCATGGGATCGAGTAAGCCCCTCCTGCGTTCGGCTGTCCTCGCGGCGGTGTGGGTGCGGATCCCGGGGGTGGAGGTGCTGTCGTCCGCCGATGGTGGCCCGCTGACCCGTACCGTCAAGAAGATCATCGACCCGCTGGTGCTCCGCACCGCGGCGCGGCCGCGGCTGGGCCGCCCGCTGCTCGAACCGGCCGCCGCGGCGGAACTCACCGAACTCCTGCTGGCCGACGCGCCCCGGCTGCGGGCGACGGCCGCGTGGTTCACACACCTCAAGCGGCAGCGCCGGGTCCTGCGCATCACCGCGGGCGACCTTCAGGACGTATGCCTTCCCTTGGCGTACGAGCTGGCGACGGGCTTCGGCATGCCCGGCCCGGAAGCGCCGGAGACGGCCGCGTCGGCGTTGCGTGAGTTGCACGGCGAAGCCGACGAAGCCGGCATTGCCCGGCTGACCGCTTACCTGGCCGATCCCCGGGTCGCGGCGGAACTCACCGCGGAGCTGCACCGCCGATGGCACGCCGAGGCGGATCACGGCCTCGCGCCGGAGGGTGCCGTGGCGCTGCTCGGCGAGTTCGTCGACGAGCTCACTGACACCACTTGGCGCGCTCTTGCGGACTCTGCGGCCGGGCACGCCCTCGGGCTCGCCCTCCGCCGGCGCGGCGGCACCGACGCAGTTCCCGGCCGGCCGGATCTCGGCCTGCAGCGCGGGGACCGGACCGCCGTCCCACCGTTGCTCCGCCGCGACGAAGCCGGGCCCGAACTGCTCGAACGCAGCGTCGAACGGCGGGTGCGGGCTACGCTGCGCCGGCTCCAGGCGGACGAGCGCGGTCGCGTCGAAAGCCTCGTCGACGACGAGCTCGCCCGGGTCGCCGCCGGCTTCGGTCTCGGGCTGCCCGCACTGGCCACCTGTTTCGCGCTCGGCGTCGTCCTCGCGCCCGCACTCCGGCCACTCGACGGCATCGCGGCCGGGAGCGGTCCGGAATTCGCACGGCAGCTCAACGCCCAGGTCGCGCGCGAAGGCTATGTTCTGCACGCCCGCCGGGCACTGGCGGGCGCCACGCCGCTCACCCCGCGTCCCGACGCCGAGCTCGTGCGCGAACTGCGGGAGTTCGCCAAGCAGTTCCTCGGCCGGTTGTGGATCCGGCTGCACGGCTTCGACGTCCGAGGCGACCTCCCCGCCGGCGCCGCGGACGTGCGGGACATCGTCACCGGCGTCGTGCGCTCGACCTCGCTGGACCTGCGGACGAAGGTGCGCCGCGCGCTCGTGGCCCGGCTGCCGGATCTGGAGGCCGTTTCGTGACGCACCCGTTGCACACCCCCGTCGTCGCCACGGACGGCGCTCTCGTGCGCTTCGCCCTGGCCGACCTGCTCGCCGGCACGCCCGGCTCGATGCGCATCGAAATCAGCGACGCGGCGGCCGCGGAGCCGTGGCTCACCCGGCTCGTCGGCGAGGAACACGCCGTGGAGGCGATCACGGTCGGCCAGATCGAGATCCCTGGCCGCCCCGAACTGGCTACCCTCGCGCTGCTGCTGTGGGCCCGCCGGTGGTGGCCCGCGAGTCCGGTGCTCGGCGTGCCGCCACTGGACCCAGCGCTGCTGGACCTCGAAGCGGCCGTCGCTACCGCGGCGGTCGAGAGCATCGCCGAAGGCATGCTCGACGGCTTCGAAGCCACTCCGGCCGAGCTGTTCGACGCCGCCGCCGACGGGGTCGCCGCGACGGCGGTCGCGGACGAGGTTCGCGACCTGTGCCTGAGGCTGTCGGCGTGGTTCGACGACCGGGACGACGTCGTGCGCGCCGAAACCACGGCCGCGCTCGCCGCCGCCGTGGAGCCCGGGCAGCGCGCGTACGCTTTGGCCGCGGGCACCGATTCCGGGCCGGCCGAGGACGGCGTGGTGGCTGACGGCCGGGCCAGCGTCGACTGGGCGCGGGTACCCCCAGGCGTACTCGACGCCGCGGAGGACACCGTGACCTGGCGGATCGTCGCGGCTCCGGCGGCCACCCGGCTCGAGGTCGAGGTCGCCGGGGCGTTCGCCGACGCGACCCTCACGGCGTCCGCGACCCACGACGGCGAAGTGCTCGCGGAAGTCCCGCTGCTCCTGGGGCCGGGCTGGTTCGCCGGCGCGGCCGATCTGGACGACGCCGCAGCCCGCCGGGCGACATCCGTCCCCATCGGACTCATTGTGGGCGTGACGGCCGAGGACGTCACCGGGACGACGCCGGCGGACCGGGCGGAGGTGGTGTCGCTCGTCCGGGCGCGCGGTGCGCTGCCACCGGCGGGCCGGACGCTGGCCGAGCGTGCGGCCGCCGCGGCGGGCGACGAGGAGTTCTGACGTGCTCGCCGGGATGCCGCCGCCGCTGAGCCCGCCGGACCGGCCACTGCCGGCCGAACTGGCCGGAGCGAGTTCGCACGGGTACAACTGCCGCTGCGTCGCCGTGCACTTCGGCCTGGACCCGGCACCCTACGGCGTCCTGCCCGCGTGCTCGCTCACCGGAGCCGAGTACCAGGGATTGCTGGAAGAAGCCCTCGAAATCCAGCGAACGGCCAAAGACCTGGCCGCGGCGCGGGACATCGCGGGCGCGCAGCGGGAGTACGGCCGGATGCGGCAGCTCGCGCACCGGCTCGACCGGACCGACCTCGAGCTCGCTGCCGTCAGCGACCTGGCCACCGTCTGCTATTCCGCGGGTGACCTGAACAACGCCCGCGTGTGCGCCGAGGCGGTGCTGAGCGCGTTCCGCGTCGGCGCGGCCGCTGTTGTCCACTTCGGACAGTACGCCGAGATCAGGATGATGGAAGGCTCCCGCGAAGTCGCCGAACGCGTACTCGTTTCTTTGTCCACGGAGGAGGGTGACGTCGCTCGGGCCCGGGAGCTGATCGCCGGGCAGCGTCGACGGGCAGCGCTGCGGAAGGCGGCCGAGCCGGGGCAGTACCCGCGCGAGCTGCTCGACCCGCACGGCGCCGACGAGCTGACATTGCGCATCCTCGAAGCGCGGGTGCAGGTGGCGGCCGGGGACCCGGCCGGCGCGCTGGCCACGCTCGAGGACATCCTCACTGCGCTGCAAGCCATCGGCGGTGTCGAGGAGGTCCGCGACCAGGTCGCGTCGCTGCAGGCGATGGCGAATGCCGAACGTGCGCGGCTCCGTCAGGCCGGCGGCGAGGACGCCGCCGCGCGGGCAGACCTGTTCCGGCTCGACGCCCAGCACGAAGGCCGGCCGGCGGCCGCGAAGTTCGCCGTCGACCTGGCCGCGGACCGGGCGCTGGGCGGTGACTTCCGGGGCGCGGTGTCCGCGATCGTCGCCGCCCGCGACGAGCTCACGGCGGCCGGCGCGACCGGCGACGTCGCGGAGGCGAGCCACGCGCTGGGCTCGCTGCTGCTGCTCGCCGGCGACGCGCGGCAGGCACGCGCCCAGTTCGAGCACGCTGGTGCGCTCTGGAAGGCCAACGGGGACACGCCGAACCAGCGAAGGCGCGACGTCGCGCTGGCCCGCTGCGCAGCCGCGGAGGGCGACTGGGCGGCAGCGGAGGAGCACGTGACCCGCGCGCGGGAGTCGGCGCGTGCGTCCGGGATGTGGCTCCAGCGCCTGCACACGGACTTCGCGGCGGCCGAGATCGGCTTCGCCCGTGGTGACGATCTGCCGGCGGTGCTGGACCTGCTGCTTCCGGCGGCGCTGGCGGCGGCGGACTACCGGTTCGAGTTCGTCTCGCCGCGGGCGCGCGCGGCCTGGGCGCGCGACGTCGCCGGTCCGGCGACCGAGCTGCTGATGGCGCTGCTGGCCCGGCTGAAAGAGCCGAGGCTGGCGGCGGAGCTGATCGAGCGCACCTGCGCGGTCGGGGCCTACACCGGGGCAGAAGCACCGGCGCTCGACCTGACCGGCACGCCGCCCATCCCGGAACCGGAGCCGCCCGCTGCGGGGCTGCCGTTGGCCGCGCTGGGTGCCGTCACGGCGTCGCTCCCGCTCCGCCTCGCCCCGCCGCCCGCCCTGCGGTGGTCTCCCGGCTCGCCGATGCGGCTCGACCACTGGCTCCGGATCGCTGCCGAGCGCTACGGCTTGCCCCGGCCGGAAACCGAAACCGTGGCGACGTGGTCCGCCGCCGAGGCCTGCCGCGAGACGTTCGTCCTGCGCTACGCCGACGCCGGGCACACCTACCTCAGCTGGCGGACCGCGGACGACCTCGACACCGTCCACACCCACCCGGTCGACGCCGCCCTGGTCGCGACGGCTCGCGAGCTCTTGGCCGGCGCCTCGCCGACACCGCGCGAAGGGGAAAGCGTCGCCGACGCCGTCCGGCGCGCACTCGGCGACGACGCCTTCGGTGGCTTCACCGGTGAACAACGGCTGGCCCGGATCCTCGCGCTCAACCTCCTGCCCGCCGACCTCGTCGCCCGGCTGCGGGACGCGGCCGCGAGCGGACGGCGTCCCCTCCTGCGTGTGCAGCCGTCGCCGAGCCTCGCCGCGGTGCCGTGGGGGCTGCTCGCCCTCCCCGACCGGAGGCCGGACCACGTGCTGGAGCTCGGAGAGGAGGGCACCTGCTTCGATGGCGACGACCGCGTCCTCGACGTCGCCGACGTCTCCCTGCTCGCGCCAGCCGGGATCCCGCGCCGTCCGCCGTCGGGCGCGGGGCCGCCGGTGTACCTGCTCGACCCGCGGATCCCCGGGCAGAGCGCCTTCGGCGACCTGGGCTCCGTGCTCGGTAAGCAGGACCCCGCGTCGCCGCTGATCCGCCACCTCGACGCGCGGCTCGCCGCCGGGCCGGTCCGGCCGCCCGCCGCGCGGGGACTCGACCTGGTCCGCCGCACCGACACCGACCGGGTGCTGCTCGCCCGGCTGCTGGCCGAGCCCTGTTCCCGGCTGGTCTTCGTCGGGCACGTCAGCCGCGTCCGCGACGAACACGGCGCGCAGACCGCACTGCACCTGTCGTGCCTGGCGGAGCTGCCCGGCACGGCCGAGCCGATCGGGGCGCACCGGCCGTTCACCGCCGCCGACCTCGCCCTGTCCGAAGTGGCCGCGATGCCGGCGCGGGTCGCGCTGATCGGCTGCGCCAGCGCGGGCGACTTCGGCCTGGCCGAGCCGTTCGGCGTGCTGCTCGCCGCTGTCGCGGCGGGAGCGCGGCTGGTGGCCGCGACGGTGTGGGCGTTGCCGACGTCGGCGGCGGTGCCCGACGCGGATCCGATGGCCGAACTGGTGATCGCCGTCGACACCGCGCTCGCCGGCGACGACCCGGTCACCGAGCTGTGCGCGTGGCAGCGCGGCCGGCTCGCCCGGTGGCGCGAACGGCCGGAGCCGGCCCGCTCGCCGGTGTTCTGGGCGGCCCTGACCTGCCTCGACGCCTCCGACGACGGGCAAACCTGGGTTCGGTAGCAGCGCGTCCAGCCGAAGCTGTGTGCGTACCGCACAGCGAAAGGCAGGACCGATGTTCAAGAAGATCCGCGACAAGATCAACGAGGCGACGCAACAGGGCGCGGCCCAGGGCGCGCAGCAGTTCCAGCAACACGCGGACCAGTTCCGGCGAGCGGCCGCGGCCGAGGGGTATGACATCACCCCGCAGCTGCCGACACCGCAGCTGGCCGCGCAGGCGCTGCGTGGCATGCACGCCGACCCGGACATCGCGGCGTTCATGGCGCTGCCGCCCGAGGAACAGCTGCGCCAGCAGCAGGAACTCCAGGCCTACGGAACGCAGCTGCGGCGTCTGTACGACACCGGCGAGCCGGCCACGCTGGTGGTCCGGGCCCTCGAGCCGACCGGCCGGACTGTCGCCGGGCAGGCGCAGTACACGGCGACCCTGGAGGTCACCCGCGCCGACGGAACCACCTACCAAACCGTCGCCCAGATGATCACCCCGCTCGCGACGATCCAGCAGTACGCGCCCGGCACCCGGCACGAGGCCCGCGTCGACCCGGCCGACCCGTCGCAGGTCGCCGTGTTCGGCCCGATCGACTAGGCGGCCCGCCGTGTTCCGGTTCACCACCGTGTTTTCCCGGCCGGACCGCCGGGCCGGGTGGCGGCTGTGGCTGCTCGGTGTGCCGACGACGCTCGCCTGGGCCGCCGCAGGCTGGTCCGGGGCGCTCGGGCTGCTGGACGGCTTCCGGCTGATGTCGCTGAACCGCGTCGACGCGTGGGGGGCCGACGCGAACCCCGAGGTTTCGATCATGCTCTTCTTCGCCGCCGCGATCACGGTGGCGTCGTCACTCGGCTTCGCGATGATGTGGGCCGCCGTCCCTTCGGTGGACCGGATGGGCACCGGCTTCCGGGTGAGCTCGCTGACGACGGCCCTGGGCGTGGCGCTGGGCAGCGGCGTGGCGATCCCCTCGTGGACGCCGCCGGAGGCGGTGGGGCAGCGGCTGCCGTTCCTCGACGGGAAGGCCGAGCCGTGGTCCGATGTGGACTGGGTCGTCTACTACGAGCCGTACCTGGTGCCGGCGGTGTCCGCGCTCGTGGCGCTGGTCCTGATTGTGCTTCTGCTGCAGGCTTTCCTCACCGAAGCCGAATCGGACGACCGCGAGCAGGCGCTGCGCCACCGCGGCCGTGAGGTGACCGGCTTCGTGACGCACGTGGAGTTCACCGACGTGTGGGTCATGGGGCACCCGAAGTTCGTCGTCCACGTCCGGTTCCCGGCGGAGACCGGGGAACGCACGGTCGTGACGACGATGGTCACCCCCTTGTTCCAGGCTCCGTGCCGCGGTTCGGCGGTGCGGGTCCGCTACGACCCCCAAGATCCGGAAGCCGTGCTGGTCGAACCGGATCCGACTGGGTCGCTCTTCTAGAGCCGGGAGTACTGCCCATGTCCACTGCGCCCAACCCCGTCCGTCCGGCCGCCCTCCTGCGCGGGTCGCTCGGCGGCGGCGTCTCCGGAGCGACGCTGAGCGCGTTCATCACCGGAATCGTGCTCGAGAGGGTCCCGCTGATCCTCCTCAGCCTGGGCCTGCCCCTCGTCTACGGCGTACTGCTCTTCCTCGCGGGCATGCCGCGGCGCGCCCGCGAGGCGGCGGTCGTTCCCCACGTCGCGCTCGCCAAGATCGAAAGCCTGCGCGCCGGCGGCACCGAAACTGGCGACGTTCCGGTCGACCTGGTCATCACGATCGCCCCCGGCTACGAGCCGTCGTTCCGCACCGGGATCACCCACCACGTCAACCTGGTCGACCTCCCGCGCTACCGGACCGGCGACATCCTGGTGGTCGAGTACCCGCCGGACCGACCGTGGCAGGCGAAGGTCGTCCCACCCCCGACCGCGGAGTGGGAGCGTCGCGTGGCCGACGCGGTCGTCCAGCCGGCGCCCGAGTCCAGTTTGGTCCAGGAGCCGCCGGAAGGGTGGGGGTACGCGTTCTTCGCCTTCGCCGGGCTGCTGCTCGGCGCGGCCATCGTGCTCGGCCTGTTCCGCGTCGAGCTGTTCAGGCCGGAGCCGGCGGAGCCGCCGTCGTCGTCGAGTTCCAGCACGGCCACCGTCGGCCCGCGGGAGTCCGCCCCGGACACAGAGGAGCTGCGCGCGATCATCGAGTCCTTGGCCCGCCGCGCGGAAATCCCGGCCGACCGCATTCCCGACCTCGTCCGGCAGGCCACGAGCACCCTCGCCGTCGGCTGGCCGCGGACCTGGCAGATCACCGTAGTCCGGGCGCCGGACACTGTCACCGTCCGGATCACCGCGACCGGGCCTGGTGGCAGCGCCTCCCTCGTCGTGCCACCGCGATGACCAGCGGCGTGTTGGTGAGACCCCGGACCGGACGGGTCGCGGAGATCCCAAGCGGCCTGCGAACATGGAACTGTGACGACTCCCGCTCCTCAGTTCTACCTCGGACCGGCCGTACCTCGTTGGCAGCCCGCCACCTTCGAGGGTGTCCGCGAAGCCTTGGCGGACGGCACTGTGCGCGAGCACCATTGGATCGACGTCAAACTCGAAGTCGGTGGGTCCGAGGGTGCCAAGAAGGAGTTCGCGCGTGATGTCGCGTCGTTCGCCAACGACGGTGGGCTGCTGGTGATCGGGGTTGCCGAGGACAAGGCGAATCGGGCCTTCTCGATGGCGTCAGTGCCTTTGGTCGGGCTGCCGGAGCAGGTCGACCAGATCCTCAGGTCGCGGTGCGATCCGCCGTTGTTCGTCCAATGTCACCCGATCGAGGATCCGGCGAATCCGGGTAGTGGTGTTCTCCTGGTCGAAGTACCGCCGAGCCCGCTCGCACCCCACATGGTCGACGGCCGGTACCACGGCCGAGGGGACACCACCAAGCATGCTCTCAGTGACGCCGAAGTCGTCCGGCTCTTCGAGCGTCGGTCGGCTCGTCAGGTGGTCACTCGGGCCTTGATCGACGTCGAGATCGCGAGGGACCCGGTTCCACCGGACCGCGGGATCGAGGCGAGGCTGTACGCCGCGGTACGGGCTACCGCCGCGCCACCCGAGCTCCTGACCGAGCATCTCATGGGACACGAGATCGACCGCCTGGTGCGCGCCCGTGCGGAGGGCCCCGGATGGAAGTACTGGCGGCTGCTCTCCGAGGATGAACCTCGCGCTGCCGGCCGCGGGTGGCACACGTACGGCCTCAACTCCCGGGAACTCTGGCTCGACCACGATAAAGTCCGTACCGCAGCAGATCTCGAAGTCTCGGACAATGGTTCGCTCGCCCTTTTCGTTTCACGACTGTCTTTCGAGAAACGAGTCGGAGACGGGAAGCAGAAGTTCTTGCACGACGGAGACGCGGTGGCGGTCGTGCGAGGACTGGCTGAACTCGTTGGTTCGCTAGGTACGACCTACGGATACCAAGGACAGTGGCAGCTCGCCGTCGGCATGACGCCCCTCGCCAAAGTCGTTTCGGCGGACGTCGGCGTCGCTTGGGTGGATAGTCCTGAGGATGTGCTGCGGTACAGCGCAGAAGACTTCGTGAGCGGGACGACAGCCACTACGGCCGAATGCCGCGAACAGCCTGGAGCGGTCACCCGGCGGTTGATGTACCGCTTGGTGCGTGCACTGGGCACCGCAGACCGGCGCGTGGAGCTCTTCGCCTGACCGGACCGTTCGAGTCTTCAGTAGTTCAGCGGCGGCTGTGATCAAGAAATGCGGATGGTCGGCTCAGCTGCCGTTGATGTCGCTGCCGTGCCAGTGCCGATGTAGACAGGCACACCGACTCGTGCACCTGCTCGCTGATTCACACGACGACACCAGCCAGCACGGATAAGCCGCCGACGATCGTTGCGATCCGAGCGCCGTCTTGGAGCACGTTGTTCATGCGCGAGAATATGCTGGCCCGTTCGTGCGTCAGCGATGCGCTCCGCTGATCGCGCCACCGAGTACGGAGAAGCCGAGGCGCTTGCGCAGCCGATGCGTTGAACACCTCGGCTGAAGGCCTTCGATCCAGGGGCGGCGCGCTCGAGGCACTGGTGCGGTCGGGGAACCCGGCGGATGCGGCTGAGAAACAGGACTTCCGGGTGCGGATCCGCGACCGATCGGCTGTTCCCTTGCCTGTCATGTCGTCCGGAACGCCGCGTTCACCGCACGGCGGCAACCGATATCCCGCGAGTTAATCGCACACGAACTGCCGGTCGATATCGCCGGCGAGCTACCGGCCTGTGTGGCCGTTTCGAAAGGCGTTCAATGCCGCCGAACGGCTGGAATCTGAGACAATCGCTTCCGCTCCCGGAGCGGGAAGACGGGTGGTAGTGCACATCGTCAAGATCAGGTGCAGTTTTCCGCCGCGCCGACATACAACCCATGTGTCCAGGTCGGCGGCGGAGAGTGGTTCCGCCACCGCGTCGCAAATCGTTCTTACCGTGGAGGAAACCCGCCGATGACGACAGACGAGGAACCGGCAGGCAGCGCCGGCTTGGATCGGCCCGGTCGGCCGCGGCTGCGGAAAGTCGTCGCCGCCAGTCGCCGCGAAGACGCCTTCGACCTGCAGGAACTGCTGCTCGCAGTCGTGCCCGACCTGGACGGCGACCGCCCGGAGACGTGGGTAGGTCTCGACGAGTCCGCGGCCCTGGTCGACAACGATGTGCGGCTTCTGCACGCGCTGCAGGCAGAGGGACTTCACGGGACGCTCTGGACCGAACTCTCCAACCGGCTGGCGCGCTACGGCCTTTCGGTCATGAAGGCGTGGATCCACAGCGGGGAAATCTACAAAAGGGCAAAGCTGAAACGGCGGGCTGTCGAACGGGCGAGGCCGCCTCTGAGTACGGAAGAGGCCATCGCCGTGGCCATGGACACGGTCGCGGAAGGTATCGCGCTGTTCAAGAAGAAGGGGCTGGAACAGCGCGACTGGAATCCCGCGGGCGGTGCGCGTCTGTCCACCTACTTCATCGGCAGTTGCGTGCTGTGCTTTCCCAACGTCCACCGCGGGCAGTTGACGCAGCGGTCGCGCAGCGACCAGGACGTGTTCGTATCCGACTTCGACCTCGAGTTCGGCGCGTCGGTGACGCAGTCGGCCGAGGACGAAGTAGTGGGCCGGATGGGAATCGTGGACACCCTCCGCGGAGGCCGGCGAGGTCGCCGGGGCGGCTATCCCGACGACGTGGTCAACCTCGTTGTTCTTTACCACATGGAGGACTACAAGTCCGCAGAGATCGCCGAGCTGATCAGCTCGGAATCCGCCAAGTACTCCTCGAGCACCGTGCGGAAGATCCTGGCCGAGTACCGCAAGCAGGCAGCCAAGGAACGGCGTGAAGGAGATCGGGCATGAGTGACGAAACCATCGCCATGATCGACGCGAAGACGGCCGAGAAGCTGGTCAACCGCTCATCGGTCGGGACTCGAGGTGTGCGCAGCCTGGCCGCGCGATGCGATTCCGTCACCGCGGCTGCGGTGCTCGACCGCGCGGAGGGAGCGACGTCGGCTGGTTCCGACGTCCGGGACTACCGCACTTTGGAGTCTTCGCCGCGGCCCAGCGGCCGGCTCACCAAGGAGGACCTCGACCCGCTCGTCAGGGATGCCGGTGAGGGCAACCCGGCCGCCATCCGCAGCCTGCTCCAGATGATCGAGCCGGTCGTCGTGCGGTACTGCCGTGCACGGATGGGCGGGCGCGAGCTTTCCTACCTCTCGGCCGACGACGTCGCCCAGGAGGTCTGCCTCGCCGTCCTGAAGGCCCTTCCGGATTATCAGGGCCGAGGTGGCTCGTTCCTCTACCTCGTCCACGCGATCGCGGCCAACAAGGTCGCCGACGCCTACCGCGCCTTCGTGCGTGACCGCTCCGAGCCTGTCCCCGAGCTCCCGGAGCGTCCGCTCGTCGCCGGCAACGAGCCCGAATCGCACGCGCTGCACCTCGACCTCGGCGCCCGTCTCGGCCGGCTGCTCGCCTCGCTCCCGAAAGTGCAGCAGGAAATCCTGACCCTGCGCATCGCCGTCGGCTTCTCCGCGCAGGAGACCGCCGAAGCACTCGGCATCTCCGCGGGCAACGTGCGCGTGACGCAGCACCGCGCCCTGACCCGGCTGCGCGGCATGATCCACGACGAGGAGTTCTGAGGTCGTGAGGACGTGGAGTGATCTCACCTACGCCGGGCAGGTCCCCTCGAAAGGCCCACCGAGCCGTGGCATCGCGTCGCAGTACCGGGGTGAAGTGTGAATCGTCAGCAAGGAGATGAAGTGTTCAACGAACAGCATGGCCAGGGCCGCCGTCGCTTCGCCGCCTCCGGACTCATCGCCGCGCTTCCGCGGCCTGGTGGGGCTGGTGGCAATCCCCTTCCGTGGGGCGACCTGGTCCGTGCGGTGCCCTGGCTGTTGATCGTGTTCATCGGGATGGCCGCGAAGTGGTCGGTGACCGAGATCACGGGCTTGCTCGCGTTGCTGGTTGGCTGCTCCGCGTTGCCCGGTGGCGGGACCACGGATACGTCCGGTGTTCGTGGTTGAGGCCGCCGTCGTCGATGAGCCGTTCCACGCGGCCGCAGAGCGGCGTGCACGGCCGGTGCGGGCCGGCCGGTTACCGCCCACGCTCCAGCAGTGCTCGTCCCAGAGGCGTGAGGGTGTGCAGCACGGCCATCCCGTCGCGGTGAGTCGCGATCAGCCCGGCTTGCCTGAGGACCGTGGTGTGCCGGCTGACCGATGCCGGGGACGTCTTCGTCCGCTTCGCCAGGTGAGTCGTGGTCGCGCCCGCGCCGCGGCGATGGCGCGGAGAACCGCGGTTCTCGTCGCGCCGACCAGCGCGCGCAGCGGGTCGCCGACCGTGATCTCCATGGTGTGCGCCCATCGGCAGGACGGGGCGATCGGGTAGACCAGCACCGGGGGCAGCGCCGGGTCAGCCAAGGGGCACGCCGTCCTGCCGCAGAAGTACCTGTCGTGGCCTATGGAACCGCGGACCACGACAGCAGGTCGGGGCGGCGCTCGGAGGTGGTGTCACCTCGGTGACGACCTGATCCGGTGTGATCACGTCATCCGCCACGGTTCCGAGTGTCTCGAAGAAATATCTCGTGAAATGCGAGGAATATGCGTTTTGCCGGGCGAGCGACATCGCGGGTGTTCGGTGTTCGGTCAGCGCCCGAACACCGAACGGCCACGGTTGCGGTCACCAACCGAAGCGATTGACGGCAAGAAACCGGTGCGCGACGCAAGCGCTCAATCGGCGACGTCTTCCCCGGTCTTCGCCCTGTCCGTCGAGCTGGAAGTTCGCGACCGCGATCGACTTTCGCGGAGGACGGCAGTGCGAGCGTTGCGGCGAGCTTGCGCGAAGTACCGTTCAGGGTCTCGCAGCAACTCTTTCGCACGCTCGACCGAAGGGCTGTTGTCGACCTTCATGGGCGTACCTCCTCACGGGCCAACTGTAACTTCGCTGGTAGACGGCGTCGAGTGGTCATTCGGGGTCGTCCGCTTCGGCATTGAGCAACGCCAGGGCGAGGATCCACCCTAGGACTCGCACGATCGAGGTGTCTTCCTCCGTCAGGCTCCCGGCCTCGTCGACGTCCACCATGAGAATGCCGAACGCCTTGCCGGCGGCACGGACCGGAACAGCGAGAAACGTGCTGTAGCTCTCCCGGCGACGCCTGCTCGGTTGCCAGTGGTCCGGCTTCAGCTGGTTCAGGTCTCGGTACAGCTCGGGTTCTTCCTGGGTGATCAGCCGGAGAAGACCCACGCCACGAGCAGTCTCCGTCGAGAAGACCGTCGTGGGACGGGAACCGCGCCCGAAGTGCTGACGAGGCACCAGCTGGAGGTACTCGTCGCCCGACGCCTCTAGCTCGTACCAGCACGCGCGTGCTCGATTGGCGGGATGGCATACCTGGGCGGCCGACGCGAGGATCATCGGGATCGCGCCGGCTTTGCACGTTTGACGATCGGACTTCGACGCGCGTAGGCACCCGTCGACCACGAACGACAGGACCGGAAGCAACACGTCACTCACCGCTACCCGGATTTCAGCTTCGACTTCCAGGATTCGGGCCTCGGTCGCCGCCGTTTCCTGCCTGGCTCGTTCGACGCCGTCCTGGGCCTCCCGCGCCTTGGCCGCCGGTACCGCGAATCCGAAGAGCGCCACCACCGCCAGACCACCTGACAACACCCACCGCCACGGGCCCACCGACGTGGCCAGCAAGGAATTGAAGAAGGGCGCGGCTGCGACGGCGGCACCGCCGACCCACAGTGACCGAGCGCCGGCCCAACTGGTCACCTTCGCGGTCAGCCGGTTCTCTGCCGGCCGGGCAACCTCTGAAGGCTCGGTTCTCGATTCGCGCTCCTCGTCTCTCCGAACCGGACCCTCCAGCCGGTCGGAGGCCGTCATGAGCTGGCGGTCGTATCGGACTTGAAGGCTTCCGGGTCCTTCGCCTTCGCTTTGTCGAGCAAGCCCGGTTCGGTGGCGCTGTCGAGGACTCCGGCCAGCTTCCGCTGCGCTTTGTCGGCGACATCGGTCGCCTGATCGGCCTTGTTCTCCGCTTGCTGACGGCCGGCGGAACCGAACCAATAACCGAGGGAACTGGTCAGCAGAGGTAGGACGACGAGAAGGATGTCTTTGGCGCGCTGGAACTCGTCGACGGTGCTTCCGTCGGCCTGCTTCGTGACCGGTGAGCCGAGCTCACCGTATACCGCGAGCAACCAGAGGCCAGCGACAACCAACAGGATCAGCGTGATCCCGGCACGCACCCATGTTCCGAAATATCTCATCTGCGCCTCCGCGGCAACTGGCCTGACCTCGCAGCTCGAGCCTCTTGCCCTGACGTAGTCGCCGGTGAGCCGAGGTGCTGTTACGGAAGCTGCGTCACAATTCACCCGGAAGATTGAGTCGCCCTCGTTGTCGAAAGTGCCCTCAGGCAAGCGATTGATCTCGGTGGTGTCGTCACGTTGTCCGCGATCGAAACGGACCGACGGACGTGGCCGGGATTTGCAGGCGTAGCGATGCGGTGAGGAGTTCACCCGTCAGGCGTACGTTATCCAGTGACAGTCCGGCCAGTGCCTGTCCGGTGCACGACTCGACCATCATTCTTCTCGCATGAGCAAGGTTAACCCGTTTGGAGTAATGGTGCTGCCAGGTTACTGCCGCAATCCGTCGAGTCTGAAGACGGCAGTGGGCGCGGCCCGGCTCACCTGTGGCCGCCGACGTCCTCGCGGAAGGACTCCGGCGAAAACGGCATCGACGACTCGATCGCCTGCGATTGCCCGGCCAGCCGACCGGCGCTGCGCCACTTGCGGAGGATGCGGCGGCCGTAGTTGTGGGTGCCGGCGTTCCTGTCCAGGTCGGCGCCGGACGGCGTACGCCCCTGTCGCCTTTCGGCTTCGTAGTATGCCCACATCCGCTGCTCCGCGGTCTGTTCCGCAGGCTCATCGGGGGACGACTCGTCCGGGGATACCTCGGCAGTGTGATCCAGGGTGGCCGGCTTCGGCGTTGCTCGATGGCGCTTCAGGGCCCGGTTGAGCAGTTCGACCGCCAGGAGCAGTGCCAGGGGAGGGCAGGCGGCGACTGTGATGCCGAACACGTTCAGCTCGGTGGCGGAGCCGATGTTGGCGCAGAGCGAGAGGGAGATCCCGAAGGTGAAGGCGAGCCACGCCTGCCAGCGGCTGCCGGTCCCGGACTTCCAGAGCTCGACGGTCGCGATGGTCAGCAGACCGTCGACGATGAGCGGCCAGATCGCTGCGGTTGTCCGGTCAGCACCGAAGCGAAGGGCGAACTGGAATCCGTGCCGGTATGAGGCGAAGGCCGCGCCGAGGGCGACGAGCCCGGTGCAGACGCACTGGATGCCTAGCGCCAGATCGTCGCGGGAAGAGTTCGTCATGACCGCTCCCGCCGGCGGCGACCGAGCTCGACCAGGGTCAGAGTCGCGGAGATCTGCAGGTCAGGGTCGGTTCGGGAGTGCGTGGATGCTGTCCGTACCCGGTCGGGGGTACTCGAAAAGCCCGTCTGACCCAGGTCAGGCGGGCTCTTTGGTCTGCTGGAAAACATCGCGTCGGAGATCGAAGGCCGCGAGTGAAGCTCGTCCTCCCGCACCCGGACTGACGTGGGTAGTCCAGGGTGGAGGTCGGGTTTCATCTCGTTGTTCTTGCCGGGCCGGTAGAGGTTGGTAGACGGCGCCCCTGCCCTTCTTGTCGCGCCCGCAGCTGTGCAGAATCCGGCCGCGGAGCACGTATTTGCGTCTCGCCAACGGATGCGAGCTGGGGGTGTCGCCGTCGTCAGCGCCAGTGCGCGATCTGGGTGATGGTCTGTCCTTTGAGGCCTTCCGGACCGAGCCGTGACTTTGTCTTGCCCTTCTCCACCTTGACCGGGCTCGGACGCGGAACGACCTTCGCCCGGTAGCCGTGTGGGGGCCGCCCAGTGTTCCAGCCGTAGAAGGTCGGCGATGCCAGCTGCGCGCGGAGCGGCGCGGCCCGAACCGGTCGCGAACCGGTCGGTGGCGCCGGCAGCACCCGCCGCCCTACTTCGGCAGTGATTCAACTCGAAAGGCAGTGACGGAGTTCAGCAGTTCGCGGGCGGGACGGCTGCCGGGGCGCCGGCGCAGCGTGCCGGCCAAGGGGCCGAGCCGGTCTTTGGGCCGGACCGAGCCGAGGTGGCGAGCGATGGCGATCGCGTGGGCGGTGGTGGCTGCTGCTGGGCCGAACTCGTCCCGGAGCGCGTGGTTGTGGGCGAGCATGATCATCGTCAGCGATCGGCTGCGGGCCATCTCGGGGCCGTACCGCCCGATGGCCCAGGCCAGCGGTGGAATGGCCCGCTCGCTGTACCGGATGTTCTGCCGGTGGGCCAGCTCGGTGAACACCGAACCGCGCATCGCTGCCATGTCGGTGCTGCCGAAGAACGCTTCCCACGGCTGCGGGGGATGCCAGCTGTCCATGGCGCCGAACAGGTCTTCCGCGCGCGCCAGCGCATCGAGTGTTGTGGCTTCGTCACCGGTCATCGCGTGTGCCCACGCGGTGTTCACCTGCAGTAGCGCGTGGGCGCGGTGTGCACCGGAGCGACGCGCGGCGAGGTCGCCGCGCCCGAACTGGTCCAGCGCACGGCCGGGATCGTCGTGGTGCAAGTGCAGCCGGCCGAGCCGGTAGTGGATGTTGGCGACGAGGTTGTCGTTGTCCGCCTCGACGGCGAACTCGAGTGCTCGCTCGAACCGCAGCCGGGCGGCGAAGGGGTGACCGGCGTCGAATTCGATCCAGCCGAGGAGGTTGTGGATGTCGGCGAGAACGGTGCACAGCCGCGGTCGAAGAACGTCCGGCACGCTGGCCCAGCGCAGGAGCAAGCTCGCTCGTTTTGCAGTTTCGGCACCTTCCTTGCAGAACGTGCCGCCTTGGCGGTAGTCGCGAGCACGAAGCGCCCCGGCGGCCGCCTCCAGACGTTCGACATCGGTCTCGGACGGTTCGAGGAGCGGGCGAGGTCTCCGAGCACGGTTCACAGGCAACCTCCAGTGATCAAATGATTACCCAGAGTTGAATGAGCTCAAACCCCTCGTCGCCACCGCGACAGGGGAGATAGTTGGATCCCGGCATCGCGCGGATGTACAACTACGTGCTCGGCGGGAAAGACCACTACCAGGTCGATCGGGACGAGCTGGAGCGGCTGCGGCAGGTTTACGTCGACAACGACCGGTCGTGGTCGCGCACGGCCGGGCGCTGCTGGAGGAGAACGACCGGACGCGGTTCATCGCCGGCGACATCTTCGAGCCGAAGTCGATCCTCGAGGACGAGACGGTCCTCGAGCACTTGGACTGGTCGCGGCCGATCGGGCTGATGTTCGTCGCGACGCTGCACCACCACAAGGGCGACCGGCACCGTCCGGCCGAGATCATGCGCGAGTACGTCGACGCGCTGCCGTCGGGGTCCTATGTCGCGGTGTCGCACCTGTTCGATCCCGGCGAGGGCGGCCGCGCACGGGTGGCCGGACGGGCCGAGCCTCAAACCGCTCAACCTGGCGCAGCGGCTCATCGCCGGCGCGGTCGCCCGCAAACCCTGATCAGGAACCGGCATCCGCAGACCGGCGCTGGCGGCGAAGCTCCGCCGGCGAACCGGCACCGCGGTCACCGAGGCCGTGCCGTGCGCGCTCCAGCCCAGCAGCCGCCGAAACCCTGCAGCCGCCCTAATCCATTGCGGGATCCTTGATCTGGTGCTGCCGCTGCATCCCGACTGAACCGAGGCCGAGCGTGAGCCTTCGGAAAGTGTTCGTGACAGGTTGCCGCTCGGGGGCGGCCGGGAGGCTACTTGTTCAACCACCCGGCCGCCGGCGACCGATTTCCCCCAACCTGCCCGGATAAGCACGCTGGTCCCACGTCACGGGTGCGGTTGACGCGTGTGACAGGACCAAGGTCGTCACCTCCGCCGCGCGGCGCGGTCGTTCAAAGGTTGCGGCGGCGCTCGCCCCCGCCGGCCGGAAGGACAGCATCGACCGGATCTCGACCTTGGCGGCCGCGGGCGGCAAGGTCGGATGACGCAAGCACGGCCTATTCGTACACGATGTAACTCGGCGCGGGATCGAGGGCCAGCACGTCCGCCGGGCTCATCAACACCGAACCGTCGCGGGTGTCTTCGTCGAAGAAGAGCTTGAACCCGGTGCGCGCCCGGTCGGGCATGCCGCTGGTCAGCTTCCGCCAGGTCGCTTTCTTCGCCGAGGCCGGGCCGATGCCGTCGACCACCTTGATCGCCGATACACCGACGTGGGGTGACAGAGACCGCTCGTCGCGCACCACCGAGGCCGACACTTGGTGGTATGCCATGATTTTGTCCGGCAACCGGTGGGCGCCGACCAGGGTGCTGAGGTAGGTCGCGACGCCGTCGAGTTCGGCGCCGGTGGTGCTGCCGAACTCCTCCCCGGGAACCATTCCCGGATCGACGGCCCATTCGGGATCGAGCGCGACCCCGACGTCGGGTTCGGTGAGCCAGTGTTCGTACGCCTGGACTTCCGGTAGGAAGTCGGCGCGCCCAGGCTGGATGTTCAGCAGCAGCACACCGCCGATCCGCCGCGCGGCGTCGAGGTAGTCGCGCACCGTGTCGTCGCTGCATCGGCTGCGGTACATGCCGTCGGCGCCGGGTGAGCGGTGCGCGGTCGTGGCGATCAGTTCCACGACCGGGACGATCCGGTGCCCGGGCGGATAGGTGCCGATCGTCTCCTGGAGCTTGCGACCGGCCGCGTCCAGGTCGCCGGTCATGGTTCCGAGAGCCGCAGAGCCCGGAGCGCCGCAGAAACCGACGAAAATCGCCGCCGGAGCGGAAGTCGGCGACGATGCCGGGGGAGAGGTCGGGCTCGGCGACCTCGACTCGGGCGGACGAGGCTGGTCGCCGCGGCCGTGCTGCGACGTGCCACACGCCGACGCTGCACCGGCCAGCGCCAACGTCAGCAGCAGGCGCCGCGACACAGTGTTTGCCGGCACGTGGTCAGCGGCTGGCTCGGTCGAGGCCGCGCACCACCAGTGCCGCGCACTGACCGAGGGAGATGTGGCGCCGACGCGCCATCTCGTTCAACGTGGCCCGCGCCCTGATCGGGTGTACGCCGCGCCTCGCCAGGACCGCGACCGCACGATCGACATCTCCGACGCGCGCGGCTGTCCTACGGCGAACCTGCACTTTGCCCCCTCGGTACGACACTGCCAACAACTGTCAGGTACCCCTTTTGCCTGGGGGCAAACAAACCTGTGAGTGCCGCAACACAGCGCACCGGCCACCTGACTCTGTCGTCACCACATCGTCATAGTCCCACCGAACGCGCCCTCGTCGGCAGACCGGCGAAAACGACGGCATTCGCGGTCGTGAATTTCCTACCAGGCCTGCGTTGTAACAGTCGGATCAGCAAGCTCGACCTTTGTGAGGCGTGAGCATTTCGCCCAGCCTCCGGTTGAAAAAGCCGAGCGGAGGAGGAATCTGGTCTCCCCGGGGGTGTGCCGTGGCATCCGATGTAATGGTATTCGATCTCGGCTGGCTGAGCAGATCTACCGTCGTCCGCGTCGAACTGGACGTCATGGCCAACGTCCGCCTGATGACTAAAGCAAATGTCGAAGCGTATACGAAGAGACTCGCGTACCGCATGACAGGTGGCGTCGCGACAATGCGGCCATTCGACGTCACAGTCCCAGTGGACGGGCATTGGTATGTCGTGGTGGACACCGAAGGGTTGAAGGCGAACCGGGTGCAAGCCGACATCACGGTCGTCGCGTGAGTGCTCGCCGTCTCGCCGAGCGTCCCGGTTCCCTCCGCCGTCGTGTCCCACCACGAGCGCTGCGTCCGGCACCGGGCGGTCCTTTATGGACCTGTCCGCCGCGTCGCTTCCGGTGAAGTTGCGCCGAACGCTTGGATTCGAACCTGGGTCCGCGCGGAACTCGTACGAGCCAGCCCGTCGAAACCTCCCTCTCGTCCAGTGGCGGCACCGGCGGCTATGTTGGTCGGTGCGATGGTTGAGCAGGCAGCCGTCTTCCGCGGAACACCAGGGAGAACGGCATGACCAGTGATCAGGAGTGGCAGCTCGACCGGAAGGCGTTCACCTCGGGCGCCGGCCGGACGCCCGGTCCGGGACCGCTGGCCGAACAGTTCGCCCAGCTGACGGCCACGCTGCTCGCGGCCCCTTCGGTCGAGGACGTCCTCCAGCGAGTGCTCGACGCCACGACTGTGATGGTTCCCGCCGCCGACCTGGCCAGCTTCACCCTGCTCGATGACGACGGCGGCTTCCACACACCGGCCGAAACCGACGACGTCGCCACCGATCTCGACCTGCTGCAGTACCGCTTCCGCGAAGGTCCGTGCGTTGAAGCGGCCGTCCCCGGCGGCCCCGCTGTCGCTCTCTGCCCGGATCTGGCCGACGAGCCGCGCTGGCCGCGGTGGGCGCCCGCCGCGGTGGACCTCGGTGTCCGGTCGGTGTTGGCCACCGCGCTGATCCCCGGACCGCCGGCCGGACGCTCCATCGGTGCTCTCAACGTCTATTCACGATCGGTGAAGGGGCTGGACGAGGCCGATCGTGACGTCCTGCTCCTGCTGGCGACGCACGCGTCGCTCGCCTTGGCCACCACCGACGCGGTGACGCGCGCCGAGTTGAAGGCCGCGCATCTGCGCAAGGCGATCGAGAGCCGGGACGTGATCGGTCAGGCGAAGGGCATCATCATGGCCCGCCGAGGTGTCTCGGCTGACGTGGCGTTCGACGTGCTGCGCCGCACGTCCCAAGACCTGAATGTCAAGCTCAACGAGGTGGCGTCGACGCTGGCGACGCGGCACACCGAGATCGATCTGCCCACCCCGTGAACGGGGTTCACCTGCAGGCCGTTTGAGCGCGCGACCGGCTGGCAGGTTGAATTCGGTCCGGAGCTTCGTCGTGTGCGACGTCCGAGCGGCAGCGGCCGTCGCTTCCGGTCCAGGCCTGGGCGGATCGTGACGTCGCCGTCGTCGAGCTCGGTGGCCGTGCCGTCCGGCGCAGCTCCACTGCAGCTCCCGGCCCGGCGGCGCCGGCCGCACCGCCTTGCCGATATCACTGGCTCTTGCCGTCGAACGCGAGGGCCGGCACGGCCGCAACGACGTCCGATCTCGGGGTAGAACCGGCAGCAGCCCATTCTTCACCATTCACCGAATGCGCGCGCCAGTCCTGGTGGTGAACCGGAATTCGATGGTCACCGGGAGGGTCTCGAGGTCGAGAGCCTGTCGAAGCCGGGGCAGGCCGTGGGTGTCGAGGCGGTCGCGGATGGTGCTCGGGTCACCCTCCTGCGTCGCACTGAGAACCAGTGCGAGTGCCGGGGCCTCGCGGGTGCCGGCGAGCGTCGCGTGCGCCGCGTGGACACCGGGGTAGGTGCGGACGTCGGAGAGGAACGGTTCGACGGCCGTGCCGGGCGCCAGGTCGGTGGTGCCGCGGTCGGGTTCGGTGGCGAAGCGCCACGTGTGGGTCTTGGGTTTGCGGGCCAGCTGGGCCGCGAGCCAGCGCAGCAGCAGGAGACCGGCGATGACGGCGGACGCGGCGACGACGTACCAGACCCAGCCGGGCGGCCGTGCGGTGCCGGGCACGAGCGGAGTGTCCGGCGCGAGCAGCCGGAGCTTGCCGAAGTGGGTGGCGACGGCGAATCCGCCGGTCGCGAGCAGGACCAGTCCGATCAGAGCCAGCAGGGCCCGGTTCAGGCGGGCTGGGCGGTTGAGGCTGCTCATGGCGTGCTCCTGGTGGCCTTGACCTTCACTTTCACAGCAGGGTCGGTCGCGGGTGCGATCTGGGCGAGGCGGTGGGAGATGGCGGCGTGGACCGCCTCCGACAGGCCGTCGGTGCTGATCCGTTCGGTGCGGACGCGCGCGCTGACCTTGCGGCGGTTGACCGTCAGCTTCGTCCCGGACACGCCGTCGACGCCGGACGCGGCGGCCCGCAGGGTGGAGCGGTAGCTGCGCCGGGACGCCCCCGACTCCGGCTGGCCCCGCAGGGGAAGCACGGTGAGCTTGCCGGGGAGCACCGCGGCGAGGACCAGGATGAGTCCGAGCAGCACCGCTACGCCACCGGCGACGGCGGGGACCAGGTCGTTCCAGTGCTGCGCGTGCAGCCATCCGGCGACGCTGTCGTAGCCGATCCACGGCCGTTGCCCCAGGATCAGCTGGACCGCGGCAACGGCGGCGCCGACGGAGGCGGCGAGCAGGACGAGCGCGGCGAGCACGGCCGGGGTGCTGCGGCGGGGACGGCGTTTCACTGGACCCTCCTGGTGTCGGCTTGCGCGGTGTGCAGGGCGGTGACGGTGATGTCGACCCGCTCGACCGCCAGCCCGGTGAGTTCTCGCACCCGGCTGATGAGGTGCTCGCGGACGGCGTCGGTCGTCTGGCGGACCGACCGCGGGTAGCCGATCGACAGGCGCACCGTCAGCGAGGCGGTGTCGCCGGCGACGGTCGCGGTGACTTTGGCGCTGCGGTCGAGGTCCTCGCTGCCGACGGACACACCCAGTACTCGTGAGGCGGATCCGCCGACGCCGTCGACTTCGGTGACCGCGGTCGCGGCGATCCGCTCGACCGCCGTTCCCCCGATCGTCAGCGCGCCGCGCTCACCGGCGTCCGAGGGCGCCGGCGCGGAGGTGGTCGCGGTGGTCATGGCGGATCAGCCCCGGTCACGGCCGGACAGCGCCGACAGGTCGAGCTTGCCGTCGAGGTACCGGCCGACGAGCAGGCCGAGCGCGCCGAGGACGAGGACCAGGAGAAAGGCGCCGAAGCCGCCGAACGCGGCGGCCAGGCCGAGGACGAGCCCGGTCAGCAGACCGAGGTGGGTCGAAGTCATGGTTGCTCCCCGATGTGTCGATGGAAGTGGTTCACGAGGTCACCGGCGGGACGATGTCCTCGATGCGGACGTTCACCGGCCGGTCGACCGGGCCGATCGCGGCGCGCACCGCGGCGCCGATCTCCGCCGCCGTCGCCGGGTAGCGGCCGGTCACCCCGACGGTGATCTCGTCCGGCCGGATGCGGATTCCGGGGACGCGCCGGTGGGGCAGGAGGGTGGCGATCTCGCCGAACCGGCCGCTGTGCGGGCCCGCCACGGCGGGCAGGGCCAGCACAGCGGCGGCGACGGCGTCGGCGTCGATCGCGACGCCGCGGGTCACTGGACGCGGCCGGTGTCGGGCTGCTCGTCGGTGTCGTCGCCGGGGAGGTGGACGTCGGAGACGTTGATGTTCACTTCGACGACCTCGAGCCCGGTCGTCTGCTCGACCGCGGTGATGACGTTGCGGCGCACCGAGCGGGCCAGGTCGGTGATGGACACGCCGTACTCGACGAGGACCTGCAGGTCGATCGCGGCCTGGCGTTCACCGACCTCGACGGAGACGCCCTGTCCGGCCGACGCGGTGGCGCCGGGGATGCGTTCGCGCAGGGCGTTGAAGGCGCGGGCGGCACCCCCGCCGAGGGCGTGGACGCCGGACACCTCGCGAGTGGCGATGCCGGCGACCTTCTGCACCACGACGTCGGAGATCGTGGTGCTGCCGTGGCTGGAGGACAGCGCGCTTTCCCCGGCCTTGGTGAGGGTGCCGGTCGCCGGGGCTGCGGTCTTGCCGGTGCCGCTGGTCGTGGTGGCCGGGTTCGTCATGGCGTCTCCTTTGATTCGGTTCGGATCGGTGGTTTCCGTGCGGGTGCCGCGGATTCCGTTCCGCTGCCTGCACACCTGGTGGACACCGCCCTTCGGGAAACGTCACGAGCTGATCGTGTGTCGTGGCTCTCGTTCACCGGATCGGGTAGTGGAGCCGGATCCCGAATCCGCGCACCCGAAAATTGCTCGTATCCCCGGCGCTCAAGGACAGGTGCCGCATCGGGGTGAATTTCCAGAATTCGAATTCGGAAACTTCCGTCACTCATTCGAACCGGCGCGGAAATCGAACCGCTCGGCGTGCCCGCCGGTTGCGGAACCCACCGCTGTCAGCGGAGTGCATGAACACCGTGCGGGGCACCTGCATCCCGGCCGAACCGCAGAAGGTGATGCCGCCGAGGTCGACGACGAGAGCCGGCGGCTGCGCGCCGAGAGCGGCTTCCGCCTGCTGACGCAGCCGGTCCGCGGTGGCGAGGTCCAGGTCGCCGACGGCTGCCACCACGACGGCTTCGGGCCAGGTGGTGAGGTGCACGGTCAGTTCTGGGAAGCCTTCGTCGTCGCTGCGGTCCACCGGCACTCGCCTCCCTCGTCAGTGACCCTGGAACTGATGCATCGTTTTGTCATCGATTCTCCAGGTGGCCACCTGCGGTCTGTCCGCCGACCGACAGACACGGCCGTGAAGCACACCCTCACGGGAGAGGTCGCCGTTGAGACCGACGTCACTGGCAAAGCCAGGCGCCATCGCGGGCGGTGGCTGAACCCGGCTCGGAGCGCGCGACTCGCATCGTGTCGTCGGTGGGGGCGAGGGTTTCGGCCCCTGAGCTCATCCCGCACGACAGAGCGGGGGCGCCGGAATCCGGTGCCCCCGCTCGTTGTGCTCCCCGGTGAACCGTCAGACGGTGTGCGGGGTGTGCGCGACGGTGTTCCAGCCCGAGGCGTGGACATCGGCGTCGCCGCCGTTGCCGCCCCAGCCGGAGTTCCCGCCGGCGGTGGTGCTGTTGTTCCCGGCGTCGCCGGTCGAGCCGGTGGCGCCGGTGTCACCCGAGTTGCCCGAGGTGACCGTGGTGCTCGAGTGGTCGCCCTCGTTGTTCCAGCCACCGTGGTGACGGCCTTGCTGCTCGTGCCCGCGGGTCGAAGTGACGGCGGTGTTGCCGCCGGTCGAGCCCGAGTCGCCCGAGTTGCCGGACGTGCCGGTCACGGCGTTGTTGTGGCTGGTGGCGTTCCCGGCGTCGCCGGAGTTGCCGCCGTTACCGCCCTTGGCGGTACCGGTCACGACACCCAGGACGCCGGTGCGGCCGCCCTGCCGGTTCCAGCTGTGCCCACCGTTGTTCGTGGCGGAGTTCTGGCCGGTGCTCACGACGGTGGCGTCGCCACCGTGGCCCGCCCAGCCGGAGTTCCCGCCGGTGGTGGTGCTCCAGTTGCCCGCGTCACCGGTCGAGCCGGTGGGGCCAGTGTCACCCGAGTTGCCCGAGGTCACCGTGGTGGCCGACTTCGTGCCGTTCTCGTGGTTCCAGCCGGAGTTGTTCAAGCCACAGTTGTGGTTCCGGCCGCCGTGGTCGCCGCGGCCGTTGTTCTGGCCGCCCACGGTCCACACGATGGCGCTGTTGCCGCCCGTGGAGCCGGAGTCGCCCGAGTTGCCGGACTTCCCCGTCACCGCGCTGTTGTGGCTGTTCGCGTTGCCGGCGTCGCCGGAGTTGCCACCGTTACCGCCCTTGGCGGTGCCGGTGACCCAGCCCAGGACGCCCGTGTCGCCGCCCTGGTGCTTCCGGCCGTGCCCACCGTTGTTCGTGGCGGAGTTGTCGCCGGACGCGATCGTGGCGGCGTCGCCGCCGTGGCCCGCGTTGCCGGAGTTCCCGCCGGTGGTGGTGCTCCAGTTGCCCGCGTCACCGGTCGAGCCGGTGGCGCCGGTGTTCCCGGAGTCACCCGAGGTCACCGTGGTTTCGCAGCGCGCCAGCACGCACAGGCCGTAGGCGCTGTTGCCTCCGGTCGAGCCCGAGTTCCCGGAGTTGCCCGAGTTCCCCGACACGGCGTTGTTGGAACTGGTGGCGTTCCCGGCGTCGCCGGAGTTGCCACCGTTGCCGCCCTTCGCGATCCCGGTCACCGAGCCGAGCACGCCGCCGCGGGCGCCCCGCGAGTCCGCGGTGTTCTTGCCCGACGCCGCCGACGTCCCGGAGCCGCCGTGGCCGGCGGTCCCGGAGTTGCCGCCGGTGGTGGTGCTGGTGTTCGAGGCGTTCCCGGTCGAGCCGGTCGCGCCCGTGTTCCCGGAGTTGCCCGAGGACACCGAGGTGCTGCACTTGGCCAGGACGCAGACGCCGTAAGCGCTGTTCCCGCCGGTCGAACCGGAGTTGCCCGAGTTGCCGGAGTTCCCGCTGACAGCGTTGTTGCCGCTGCTCGCGTTGCCGCCGGAACCGGAGTCACCGCCGTTGCCGCCGGCCGAGGTGCCGGAGACCGTGCCGGAGACAACGGAGTGCAGCGTGTTCCCGAGCCCGCCCAGCGGGCCCGCGTTCCCGGTGTCCGCACTGGCCACCGCTGACCCCAGCAGGACGAACCCGCCGGAGATGAACGCGGCGGTCAGGCCGCGTCGTACGTACTTGTGCATGACTTCCCTTTCACACTCTCTGTCCATTGTGGATTTTGAGGATGGAAAGGGTTCGTCAGCTCGGATGGTCGTTGCCGTAGTACTCCAGCCAGTGCAACGACCACGAGCCCGCGGGCGGCGCCCGCCACGTACGGTCCGCGCCCGGTATGACCGATCCGGCCGCGGTCACGGCGTACTCGCCTCCGTGCTGGCCACCGGACCCCGCCGACATCGCTCCGCTCGTGCCGGTCACATCGGCGAGTGGTCCGCCGCCGCCGGATCCGGACAAAGGGCCGGCAACGCCGGCCGCATCCGCGTCCCCGGCGACGTGCCGGGCACCGACCTGAACGTCAAGACGACGTTGACCGCCGCTCTGCTCGTCGACGGCCGGAGCAGTCCGGTCGATCGGCGTGACCAGTTCGCCCGGTGCGGCCACCACCGGCGGAGCACTGACGTCTCCACGTGGTGTGGGCTTCGCCCGCTGATCGGTCACTGCCGTGGCCACGGGCTCGGCGCCGATCGCCCGCGCCACCGGCTCGGTGACCGGCCGCAAGGCCGACAGCACCGGTTCCGCTGCCTGCAGCACCGGGCGGGTCAGCGGCGCGAGCGCGGGCTCGAGCCCGCTCGTCACCGGCTTCACCACCGGAGCCACGTGCGACGTCACCGCGTGGACAGTGCCCGTGACCGGCTTCAGGACCGGTTGGGCGTGCTTGAGCACGTCGTGCGCGGTGTCCCCGGTTCTGTCGAGCAGACCGGCCCGGTCGGGCGGAGGCGAACCTTCGGAAGCGTTCGCGGCCCCTGACACGGCCAAGGCCAGCAGGGTGAACCCGAACAACGCGCCGGCCACCACCAGTACCCGAAGTACCACCGGGTGCCGGACCAGCGCGTAATCCGTCTGGGAAGTATCCATCCATCTCACCCCCTTTCAGGTCTGGACTTCACCGTCAGTCAGAGTTCGAGACGAAGCACATCACCGGATTGGGTGGAGATCAGAGTTTTTTCTTTCGCTCCAACGTGTTTACTACCGCTGATTAGTGGGTAAATTCGGACCTTTTCCCGCCAGAAAAGACGGGGACAGGGGACCGACCCATCCGCGGCGCGGACAGCTCCGAACGGGGAACGTCCACGAAGGATCCGTCCCGGCGCCGGGAGACCGGCGCTGGGCTACGCCCGCTCGTTCGCGTGCGGGCGGGTTGGGAGATCACCCGTGTTTGGCAAACGCTATGCCGCGTCGATGATCAACCGCAGCGCCGGAAACGACCGAGACCGCCGCCGCTTCCTCAAGGCAGCCGGGATGACCGGCCTCGGGGTGGTCGGAGCAGGCGCGCTCGGCGGGCTCGCGGCCGGACCCGCAGCCGCCGCGACGGCTCGGCCGGCCGCCGCCCAAGCCGCCGCAGCCGAGGTGAGCGACGGCGCCATTCTCAACTTCGCGCTCAACCTCGAATACCTGGAAGCCGAGTTCTACCTGCACGCCGTCACTGGTAAGGGCCTCGCCGATTCGATGACCACCGGCACCGGTACCCGCGGCGGGGTGACCGGCGGCCGCGCGGTCCGCTTCCAGAGCAAGACCGTCCGCCAGTACGCGCAGGAGATCGCCGCCGACGAGAAGGACCACGTCCAGTTCCTGCGCTCGGCCCTCGGCTCGGCCGCCGTCGCGCGTCCGGCGATCGACCTGCAGTCCAGCTTCACCGCCGCGGCCCAGGCCGCCGGACTGGTCAGGCCCGGCCACAGCTTCGACGCCTTCTCCTGCGAAGAGAACTTCCTGCTCGCGGCGTTCCTCTTCGAAGACGTCGGCGTCACCGCCTACAAGGGCGCCGCGCCCCTGATCTCCAACAAGACCTACCTCGAAGCCGCCGCCGGCATCCTCGCCGTGGAGGCCTACCACGCCGGCAACATCCGCTCCCAGCTCTACGAACGCCGCGGCGGCATCCTCGGCCTCGGCCTGCTCGGCCGCGACCTGCGGGAAGCCTCGGTCAAGCTGTCCAACGCCCGCGACAGCCTCGACGGACCCGCCGACGACGACCAGGGCGTCATCGACAGCCGCGGCCAGGCGAACATCGTCCCGACCGACGCCAACGGCATCGCCTACAGCCGCTCGCCGGGTCAGGTCCTCAACATCGTGTACCTGACCAACAAGGCCGCCACCTCCGGCGGGTTCTTCCCCAAGGGCGTCAACGGCGACGTGAACACCAGCGCCGCCAACTGACCGGGTGGGGGTGCCGGACCGCCGTCGGGGCGGACCGGCACCCTCGCCCCCTGACCGGCGCGTGGACGTGGAAGCCGCCTGAACGCTCAGCTCGCTTCGCCCAGGATGCCGCCCAGCAACGTCGCGAGGGTACGGCGGTCGGAGACGCCGAGTTTGGCGCGAATACGAGCCACGTGGTGTTCGACGGTCTTGGCGGAGATGTGCAGCTGTTCGCCGATCTCCTTGTAGGTGTGCCCGGCGACGACCAGCCGCCCGATGTCGCGCTCGCGCGGGGTCAGGGCCGGCGGCTCGGCCGCTGCCGGTGCCGCGGCCACGGTGGAGCCCACCGGAAACTGCTTGGCCGCGCGCAGGAGCGTGACCATGGCCGCGCGGTCCGTCGCGCGGACGGCCGCCTGGCCGGCCAGCCTGGCCGCGTCCCAGCGCAATCCCGCACGGTTGAGCAGTCTCGCGGCGGCCAGGATCGCCTCGACGTCGACCGAACCGTCGAGGACGGCCAGCCATTGTGAGCCCGCCGCGGCGAAAGCCGGGGCGAGCCGCCCGGGCTCGGAGGTCCCGGCCAAGGGGCGCAGCGCCTTCCGCGCGGTGTCGCCGTCGCCGCCGACGATCGCCGCGTGGAACGCGGCCCAATGCAGCCATGCCGACCACACCACCGGGGAGCCGTGCCGATCGAGCACGGCGAAGGCGCGGTCGCGGTGCACGCTCACGCGGTAGCCCTCCTCGATCCGGGCCGCGGCCACGAGCACCTCGCCCAGGGGGAGCAGGGCGAACAAATCGACCGGCTGCCGCATCATCGCCTCGTACGCCGCTCGCCAATGCTCCCGCACGTTCTCGGGCGTCCCGCCGCGGCGGGCCAGCCCCAGCTCCAGCCCGTGCAGGAACAGCTCGTCGCGCGGCCCGAGACGGACGTCCGATCGGCGCACCTCGGTCCGGCGGGCTTCCGCGGTGGCGAGGTCGCCCTGCAGCATCGCCGTCCAGCCGAGCAACAGCGTGTGCCGCTCCCCGCCGCCGGCCCGCTCGAGCACGCCGTGCGCGAGGTCGAACTCGGCGGTGTGCAGCGCGACCAGCGCGGTGAGCGCGGCGGGCGTGTCCGGCAAGAGGTCTCCGGTCCCGGTGGCCGCCGCCGAGTCGGCTGCGGAGAGCAACGTGGTCAGTGCGGCTTCCGGCCGGCCGGCCACCGATTCCCGGATGCCCGTCAGCAGCCGCGCTGCGACGTGCCCGTAGGCGGGGACCGGGCCGGCCGCAACGTCGGGGACGTCGTCGACAGTCTCGCCGAGCGCGATCGCGGCCAGGTCCGCCAGCCGGGCCGCCCCCGGATCGGCGGACCAGCGCAGCAGCTCCGCGCCGCGGGCGAGGTCGCCGCGGCGGGCGATCACCGTGCCGGCGACGAGCGCCCCTCGGGTCCGGGCCTCCGGCTCCGCGGTGTTCAGCAGTTCGTCGCCGAGCCGCAGGGCCGTGTCGAGCCGCCCGCTCAGCACCGCCGCGCGCGCCCAGTCCGGTGCCAGGCGGATCCGTGAACTGCCCGCGTGGGCTGCGGCGGCGTACAGGTCGAAGGCGAGCGCGGGATCGCCGACGGCGGCTTCGGCCGCCGCCGCTTCGAACCCGGCGCGCACGACACCGCCGGCGGCCCCGAGGCGCAGCAACTGCCGTGCGATCGCGAGCACGGGCCGCCCGGCGCCCAGCTGGGCTTCCAGCATCCGCACCAGGACGGTCAGCCGGTGATCGACGCCGGTGTGGTCCTGTACCGCCCGCGCCACGATCGGCGGCACGGCGTCGTCGTCGGCGAGCAGCCCGGCGGCCCGGACCTGCTCGACGACGGCGGACACGTCGTCGCGAGGCCGGTCCAGGGCGACCGCGAGCAGCTCCAGGTCACTCCGGCCGCCGGCCGCGGCGGCGACCAGGTAGGTGAGCCCTGGTTCGCCGAGCCCGTCCAGCTCGGCTCGCAGCTGGTCGATCAGCTCCTCGACGACAGGTACCCGCAGACAGCGCGCCACCAGCCGCGGCACCCCGGCCGTGGCCCGCTGCACCGACACCGCCCGCTCCCAGGTGAGCGGCCTGCCGAGTACGTCGCCGGAGAAGCGGACGACGTCGCCCGGACTCCACGGCTCCAGGCGCAGGTACTGGGCCGGCGCCCCGGCCAGCATGGTGACGATCGACCCCGCTGCGCCCCGGGTGTGGGTGAGCACCAGCCGGGGCGCGCCTGCCACAAGCGTGCGCAGGTCCTCTCCGGCCAGCGTGTCGGCGTCATCGAGCACCACGGCGGCGTCCGTGGCGGGGGTGGCCACGGTGAGGTCTTCCCGGCCGATCACCGGGACGCCGGCCGCGCGGTAGTGCCGGCCGATCGCGTTCAGGACCGTCGACTTGCCGTGCCCGTGCGCTCCGGTCAGGACCAGCCGCAGCGGGTCACCCGGACGGGCGTCGATCCCGGCGAGCACCTCCCGCAGCCGGGACGACAGCAGCTCCTCCACGACACCTCCAGGAACGGCGACCCCAAATGGTCACCTGCCAGGAGTTCGTGACTGGGCCCTGCCGCAGATGGGCGGGTCGTCCCCTGTTCGGGCATGAGACCCACACCACTCGGATGGGTTACCCCCTAACGGGTCGCGGGACCCCCTCAGGGGTTTCGAAGATCACCGTTAGGCGTCGCACCCGATGTCCAGGGTGCGGCCGACGCCCTAGCTTCGGTGCGGTCGGTGATCCCCGTGGTCGGCGACGTCATCCGTTCCCCACAGAGAGCCTGGTCGATGAACCCCGCGCAGTCGCTGTACGAATTCACGCTCAACCTGCTCAACGACCCGTCCGCCCGCACCGCCTTCGGCGACGACCCCCAGGGCACGCTCGACGGCGCGGGCCTCGGCGACGTCTCCGGCGCCGATCTGCACGACATCCTCCCGCTGGTGCTGGACTTCGCGCCGGTCGGCACCCTCGGCGGCGAGAACGGCCTGAACCTCGGCTCCATCACCGGCCAGGCCGGCGCGGTCGAGCAGCTCAAGGCCCTCACCCAGAACCTCGCGCTCGGCGACACCACCTCCGAGAACAACGTCCTGGGCGCGGTCAGCGGCATGACCGCCCTCACCCAGAACATCACCGACCCGTTCTCCGCCGCGGGCGACCTGACCAGCGGCATCGACCACATCGGCGGGGGCCAGGCCGACCCGGTCACCACCGTCACCGGCGCCCTCGGCGACGTCACCGGACACGTGGCGGGCGGCGACGTCACCGGCGCGCTCGACGGCGGCAACCTCACCGCCGGGCTGCAGGACGTCTCGGGCCTCACCTCCGCGGTCGGCAACGCGCAGGGCGTCGGCTCCACGATCGGCGACCTCACCGGGAACCTCGGCGTGAACGCCGGTCTCGAGCACACCGTCGGCGACGTGACCGCCCACGGCGTCGACGACGTCGTCACCCACCTCGGCGACATCAGCCACAACGGCACCCTCGGCGACGTCACCAGCCACGTCGGCGACATCGCCTCCCATGCCGGCAGCATCTCCGACGTCCACGACGTCGTCGGCAACATCGGCGAAGGCGCCCTCAGCGGCAACATCGGCGCGGACCTCAGCCACCTGAGCATCGGCTCCGGCAACGACGTCCACCTCCCCCACTAAGCCCTCGCGGCGGCCGCCGCGGTTCCCGGTGTCCGGGGACCGCGGCGGCCGTTCCGCGTTCCAAACCGCCGCGGCACGCGACCTGCCGATCACCCGCAAGGCCGAGACCCTGCTGGTCGAAGTCGGCGACCGCGATCCGGACGCCGCGTCCGTGCGCACCGACCCCGGCGGGAAAGCGGTCTGGGCGCGGGTGCCGATCAGGGTGTTCCTCCTGTGCCCTTGAGCGCGCCGCCGCTCGCCGAGAGGCCGGTCGCCGCCACGACCCTGGAGTGATCCGGCGGTGGCGACGACCGGCGGACGCCGCCGCTTCGGCGTCCCCGGTGGCGGATCTACTGCAACCCGCCGCCAGACTGCGATCGCTGTCCGAGCCGATACAGCGAAGGACGGTCACCCCGGACTCCAGGAGGTACGTGGAGCCCGAGGTGACCGTCCGGTACGGCCGCCCGTCGGCGGCCCGATCGTGGATGTCAGTTCTTGTTGGTGCCCGGGGTCAGCACCTTGTCGATCACGAAGACGGTCGCGTTCTTCGTGGGGATGTTCCCGCAAAGGATCTTCGCGCCGTTGACCGTCATGCTGTCGCCCGAACCCTCGATCTTCAGCGGGCCGCCCGCGGTGTTCAACGACTCCAGCGAGCCGGCGGAGGCGAGGCCCTTGGCGTCGTAGCGCTTGCCGACGACGTGGTACTGCAGGATCGGCGCCAGCTCGGCCGGCTTGCCCGCCAGCTCAT
>NZ_FNUJ01000022.1 GCF_900107925.1 Amycolatopsis pretoriensis
CAGGATGATGAAGCTGTAGAGCGCGATCTCGCCCAGCAGGAACGACCAGTGGGTCGGGAACACCTTGTTCAGCTGGTGCCGCAGGCCCTTGGCCATGTGGTACCGCTGGTCGGCGTTGTTCGCGGCGTCGCCCAACGCCTTCTCGACCGGGCTCGACCCCTTGGTCGGCGTGGTGAGTGAACTCATGACTTACGCTCCCAAAAGGCCGGACCGATGGCCTCGATGAAGTCGCCTCGCGCGATCAAGTATCCCTCTTCGTCCACCGTGATCGGTAGCTGGGCCAGCGGACGGGTCGCCGGGCCGAAAATCGGCTTCGCGTAGTGGAGGGCGTCGAACTGCGACTGGTGGCACGGGCACAGGATCCGGTTGGTCCGCTGCTCGTACAGGGAGGTCGGGCAGCCGACGTGGCTGCAGATCTTCGTGTACGCGTAGAGGTCACCGAAGTTGAAGTCCTCCTGGCCGGCCCGCTTGACCACCTTGGCGGCGTCGGTCGGGCGCAGGCGGATCAGCATCACCGGGTTGTCGATCCGGGTCAGCGCGGCGGCCAGCAGCTCCGGCTTGTCCTTCTCGGAGTCGCGGTACGGGAAGACCGTCTCCATCGCGCCGGCGTCGAGGTCCTCGGCCTTGACCAGGCTGACCTCCTCGCCCTCCTCCAGCGGCTTGCCGGTGTTGCGGCGCAGGTAGACCTTCTCGCCCGGGAAGTTCGGCTGCCAGCCGGTGTGCCAGAGCGACGCCCGGTTCTCGGTGTCCTTCCACGGGTTCTTGATGAAGGACGCCAGCGGCAGCGCCGCGGCCGCGAGACCCAGCGCGCCGGCCCCGGCGATCGCCGAGCGCTTGATCAGCGACCGGCGGGCGATGGTGCTGCGGTTCCCGGCGTCGGCCAGGTGCGCGAGGATCGTGGCGCGGTCGACCTCGGCCGACCCTTCGCCCTGGTTGTCGCTGCGCTGCTGCACCGCGACCTCGGCGGGCACGAACTTCTTCGTGTACAGGATCACGCCGATGCCCAGGCCGAGGATGGCCAGGCCGAGCGTGATGCCCAGCATCGGGGTGTAGAGGCTGTACCAGAAGTGGCCGCTCTCGTTGTCCGGGGCCTCGTACTGCCACGGCCACCAGATGAGCGAGACGACGAACCCGATCCCGGCCAGCGCGGACAGCCCGAACCAGAACGCGACCAGGCGCTCGGCGCGCTTCTCCGCGCGGGTGCCCTCCACGGGCCACGGCGTCGGGTACTCGACGATCTCGACCCCGTCGAGCTGCCCGCCCAGCTTGAGCAGCTGGTCCCGGTCCATCTCCGCCAGCTCCGCCTCCGTCGGCGGCTTCGGCCCCTCGGCACTCATGCCTTCGATCCAATCCACAACGTCACGCCGATCAGCGCGGCGATCCCGACGATAAAGGCGATCACACCCTCCGAAGCGGGGCCGACCCCGCCGAGGCCGTTCCCACCCGGGTTGTTGTTGCCGTCCGACACCGACTTCACGTAGGCGACGATGTCCTTCTTCTCCTCCGGCGACAGCTGCCGGTCGGAGAACTTCGGCATGTTCTGCGGCCCGGTGAGCATGGCCGTGTAGATCTGCTCTTCGCTGGCCGGGTCCAGGTTCGGCGCGTACTTGCCCGCCGACAGCGCACCGCCGCGGCCGGTGAAGTTGTGGCACGAGGCGCAGTTGAGGCGGAACAGCTCGCCACCGCGGGCCGGGTCGGAGCCACGCAGGGCCTCGCCCTTCTCGGCGGGGCGCTGGACGCCGCCACCGTGCGCCTGGATGTAGGCGCCGACCGCGTCGATCTCGGCCTCGGTCAGCTTCGGCGGCTTGCGCTCGACCTGCGCCTCCTGGCGGGAGGCGGGCATGCGGCCCGAGGAGGTCTGGAAGTACACCGCGGCGTCGCCGATGCCGATCAGGCTCGGCCCGCGGTCCTGCACGCCCTCGAGGTTCGCGCCGTGGCAGGCGATGCAGGTGTTGTTGTAGACCTGCTCGCCGAGGCGCAGCTGCGCCGGCGTGCCCTGGGCCTGCGCGGTCTGCGGCTCCGGGGCGAACACGGCGTACAGGGCGCCGGCGCCCACCAGCGCGACGCCGAGCGCGAGCAGGCCGGCGAACCGCCTCCGCAGCTTCGACCGCGCGCGGTAGCGGCGCTCCGAGGTTTTCGTGCTGGTGGTCATCTTGCGGCAACCCTTGCTGTCAGTTCAGGCCGATGGTGAAGGTGGTGGCGGCTGAGTGGACCTACGGAAGGAGGTAGATCACACCGAAGAGGCCGACCCACACGATGTCGACGAAGTGCCAGTAGTAGGACACGACGATCGCCGACGTGGCCTGGGCGGGCGTGAACTTGCTCAGTTTCGTGCGGATGAGCAGGTACACGAAGGCGATGAGCCCGCCGATGACGTGCAGGCCGTGGAACCCGGTGGCGAGGTAGAAGACCGTGCCGAACGGGCCAGACGGGATCGTCATCCCCTCTTCGACCAGGTTGTGGTACTCGTTGGCCTGGCCGCCGACGAAGATGGCGCCCATGATCAACGTGATGATGTACCAGCGGCGGAGGCCGTAGACGTCGCCGCGCTCGGCCGCGAACACGCCGAACTGGCAGGTCAGCGAGGACAGCACGAGGATCACCGTGAACGGGATCGCGTACGCCACGTTGAGGTGGAACTCCTCGCCGTGCAACGGCGGCGGCCACTGGCCGGAGGAGTTCTGCGCCTTGACGGTGAAGAACATCGCGAACAGTCCGGCGAAGAACATCAGCTCGCTGGACAGCCACACGATGGTGCCGACACTGACCATGTTCGGCCGGTTCAGCGAGTGGACCCGCTGACTGATGGTGGGAGCTGCCGTTGTCACGCGTCGCATTATGTCCTCTCGCGCCGCCGCTCCGCCGGGTGGGTCCACGGCGAGCCGTCTGCGTAACCGATCACACCGGATGCCCGGGAAGGTGAGAGCTACTCATGGGTTTACTCGACCGGCTGCTTGACCTGGTCAAGAAGCGCGAAACCGCCGGTCTGACGGCCGATACGCCCGGTTTGGAGATCGTCGCGGAGGCCTTCGACCCGGTGGTCGCGGACTCGGCCGTCCTCGCCGCTTCACCCGACTGGGTCAGCACGGCACCGGCCGTCCTGCGGCACCACCTGCTCCTGCCGCCGGACCGCGTCGCCGAGGCGGCGTCGATCCTCGCCCAGGACGGCTATGAGCTGCGAGAACAGGGGCTTTCGGGTGACCTGGCGCGGGTGCACGCGGTGCGCGTCCAGGTGCTCGACGCGTTGCACTGCGCGCAGGAAAGGTCCCGGATGGCCGGTCTGGCGCAGCGGCTCGGGGGTGACGCGCTGGGCTGGGACGCGCTCCAGCCGGAGGCGCCCGCGTGATGTCGGTCTCGGCCGATACGATCCACGGCAGTGCCGAACCGGGGCTGCGCCCCGGGCCGGGGGCTCCGCCACCCGGAACCCCCGAAAGCAGTTGTGCGGTGACGAGATGGAGGCGTGTCCAACATGGGCGAGCGGTCGATGCGGGTCCTGGTGTTCAGCCACAAGGCGGAGGTGCGCGAAGCGATCGTGAACGCGGTCGGCCGGCGGCCCGCCGCCGACCTGGCGCGCGTGGACTACGTCGAGGCGGCCGGCATCGCGGACGTGCTGTCCGAGGTGGACGCGGGCAACGTCGACCTGGCGATCCTCGACGGCGAGGCGCAGCCCACCGGCGGCATCGGCCTGTGCCGCCAGCTCAAGAGCGAGATCACCGACTGCCCCCCGATCGTGGTCGCGGTGCGGCGCAAGGACGACCGGTGGCTGGCGACCTGGTCGCAGGCGGACGCCGTCCTGGTGCACCCGCTGGACCCGCTGACCGCCGCGGAGACCGTCGCCGACGTGCTGCGCCGGGTCCCCGCCGTGAACGGCTGAGCCCGGTGACCGCCCCGGTCCCCCGCACCTGGCCGCCGCTGCTCAAGCAGCTCGTCGCGCGCGTCGACCTGTCCGAAGAGGACACGGCGTGGGCGATGGACCAGATCATGAGCGGCGCGGCGAGCCCGGCCCGGATCGCCGGGTTCGCGGTGGCGCTGCGCGCGAAGGGCGAGACGCCGTCCGAGATCTCGGGCATGGCGGCGACGATGCTGGCGCACGCCAAGCGGGTCGAGCTGGACAGCCCGGCAGTCGACATCGTCGGCACCGGTGGCGACGGCTCGAACTCGGTGAACATCTCGACGATGGCGACGATCGTCACGGCGGCGGCCGGCGCGCCGGTGGCCAAGCACGGCAACCGCAGCGCGTCGTCGAAGTCCGGCGCGGCCGACGTCCTGGAGGCGCTCGGCGTCACGATTTCGCTGCCCCCGGAAGACGTCCAGCGCAGCCTGACCGAGGTCGGCGTGGGGTTCTTCCTGGCGTCGGCGTTCCACCCGGCGCTGCGGCACGCGGGCCCGGTCCGCGGCGAGCTCGGCATCCCGACGACGTTCAACCTGCTGGGCCCGCTGACGAACCCGGCCCAGCCGGGCAGCGCGCTGATCGGCTGCGCGTACGAGGACAAGACGCACGTGCTGGCGGAGGTGTTCGCCCGCCGCGGCACGACGGCGCTGATCGTCCGCGGCGACGACGGCCTGGACGAGATCACCACGACGACGACCTCGTCGGTGTGGGTGGTCTCGGGCGGAACCGTGACCACGCGGTCCCTGGACCCGGCGGCGCTGGGAATCCCGCGCGCGACGGCGGACGACCTGCGCGGCGGCGACGCGGCCTCGAACGCCCAGGTGGTCCGCGAGCTGGTGGGCGGCAAGCCGGGCCCGGTGCGCGACGCGGTGCTGATCAACGCGGCCGCGGCACTGGCGGCGTTCAGCGGCTTCTCGGGGACGCTGGAGGACGACCTGCGCGGCGGGCTGGCCAAGGCGGCCGAGGCGATCGATTCCGGGGCCGCGGCGGCCCTGCTGGACCGCTGGATCGCCTTCAGCTGACGCGGGGGCGCGTCAGCCGCGGAAGGCCGCGCGGTACGACGTCGGGCTCGTTCCCCTCAACCGGGTGAACTGGTGCCGCAGCGCGGCCGCCGACGCGTAGCCGCACGCCACCGCGATGTCCTCCACCGACAGCCGGCCCTCCTCCAGCAGTGCCTGGGCGCGGTCCAGGCGCCGCTCGGTCAGCCAGCGGTGCGGGGTCGTCCCCGTCGCCGCCGAGAAGCGGCGCAGGAACGTCCGCTCCCCCAGCCCGCTGCGCCGGGCCAGCTCCGCCACCGTGAACGGCCGGTCCAGCCGCCGCTCCACCCACTCCAGGGCCTCCGCCACCACCGAGTCGTCCGGGACGGACGGGACCGGCGCCTGGACGAACTGCGCCTGACCGCCCGCCCGGAACGGCGCCGCCACCATCCGGCGCGCCAGGGTCGTCGCCGCCGTGACGCCGCGCAGCCGGCGCACCAGGTGCAGGCACAGGTCCACCGCCGCCACCGTGCCCGCGCTCGTCAGGATCCCGCCGTCGTCCGCGTACAGCGCCTGGGTGTCCACCACCGCCGTCGGGAAGCGCGCCCGGAACTCCGTCTCGTACACCCAGTGGACCGTGCAGCGGCGGCCGTCCAGCAGGCCCGCGTAGCCCAGCGTGAACACCCCCGCGCAGAACCCCGCCACCCACGCGCCGCGCGCCGCCGCGTCGCGCAGGACGTCCAGCACCTCCGCGGGCGGTGGTGCCGTCCGGGGCGCGCACGTCGGCACGATCAGCAGGTCCGCCGCCGCCGCGAAGTCCAGGCCCCGGAGCCCGGACAGGCCGAAGCCCGACCAGCTGGCCACCGGCGCCCCGGCGGGCGAGCAGACCCCGAACTCCCAGCCCTCGATGCCCTCGGCGCTGCGGTCGGTGCCGAAGACCTCGCACGCGACCCCCAGCTCGAACGGCGAAACGTGGTCGGCCAGCACCACCGCGACCCGGTTGACGTCCATGCCGGCCAGCATGTCACAAGTTTTGCGGCCGTTGTCATCTCTGACACTGGTTGATCGACGCGGACCGGACGAACCTGGGCACATGACGAACTCCGAAACCCGCCCGCTGCTCCAGTGGTCCGCGGCGATGGCCATGTCCGGCACGATCGGCGCCGTCGTCCTCGAGAGCGGCGCGGCCGCGCCCGCCGTCGCCTTCGCCCGCTGCTTCGTCGGCGGGGCGCTCCTGGTGATCTGGTGCTTCGCGCGCGGCTGGCTGCCCGCGTGGCGGCCCTCGAAACGCGACCTCGGGCTGGCCGTCCTCGGCGGCCTGTTCCTGGTCGGCAACTGGGTGCTGCTCTTCGCGTCCTACGCGCTGTCGTCCATCTCGGTCAGCACTGTCGTCTACCACACCCAGCCGCTGATCCTGGTCGGTCTGGCGGCCGCGTTCCTCGGCGAGAAAGTGGCCAAGAGCCACCTGGTCCGGGCCGCGATCGCGTTCGGCGGCGTCGCCCTGATTTCCCTCTCAGCGCACGGTGAAGACGGCAAACCCGTGCAACTGGCCGGAATCGGGCTGGCGCTCGGCGCGGCCGTGCTCTACGCCGGCGCGTCCTTCGTCGCGAAGCAGCTGAAGCACGTCCGGCCGCACCTGCTCGCGGCCGTCCAGACGACGGTGGGCGCGCTCGTGCTGGCACCGTTGCTGCTGGTCACGCCGCTGCCGACGAACCCGCAGGGGTTGCTCTGGCTGGTGCTGCTGGGCACCGTCCACACGGCACTGATGTACGTGCTGATGTACGCGAGCATCGGCAAGCTGCCGACCACGACCGTGGCGCTGCTGTCCTACCTGTACCCGGTGGTCGCGGTGCTGGTGGACATCGCCTTCTACGGCCACCGCCCGACCTGGCCGGAGGCACTGGGCATGCTCGCAGTACTGGCCGCCGCGCTGAGTCCTCAGCGGGGCGGCCAGTCCAAAGGGAACGCGAAGGTCAGTCGTGCGACGGACCCGTGTGGTACTCGAACACCAGCCCGCCGATCGTGATCAGCAACGCGACCAGCGCGATGACGATCAGCCAGATGTGGAAGAACGCCAGGCCCAGCGCCGCGAGGGCCGCGGTGGCGGCCATACCGACCGGCCAGTAGCTGCCCGGGCTGAAGAAGCCCAGCTCACCGGCGCCGTCGCTGATCTCGGCGTCCTCGCGGTCCTCCGGGCGCGGTTCGATGCGGCGGGCGACGAACTGCATGTAGCTGCCCGCGAGGAACGCGAGGCCGCCGGTGAGGAACAGCGCCACGATGCCGACCGGCTCGGGCCGGCCACCGAAGCGGGGGTCCAGCACGGCCCACACCCAGTAGACGCCCGCCATGAACACGGCGAAGACCGCCACGATGAAGAAGATGCGCGCTTCGACCTTCATGGGTCTCTTCCTACTCCCTGTGCTGGCTGGGCGTCAGTTGGACGCGGTCCGCGCGGTGCGGTCGGTGTTGAACGGCTGGGTGGTCACCGCGTGCGGAGTGCACAGCTCGCCGCAGTTCATCTTCGCCAGCGCTTCGGCGGCGGTGAACGCCTGGCCGGTGGCCGGGTTCACCTGCTTGCGCAGCGCGATGTACTGGTCGTACTTGTCCGCCGACAGCGCGCGGACCTCGAAGTTCATCACCGAGTGGTACGTGCCGCACAGCTCCGCGCACCGGCCGACGAAGGAGCCTTCGCGGTCGATCGTGTTCTGGAAGGAGCTGTCCTGGTTGTTCTTGTCCGGGTTCGGCATGACGTCCCGCTTGAAGTGGAACTCGGGCACCCAGAAGGAGTGGATGACGTCGGTGGAGATCAGGTCGTACTGGACGACCTTGCCGACCGGGAGCACGAGCAGCGGGATCTCGCCGGACGAGCCGACCGTGCTCACCTGCTGGCCGTCCGCCTTCTTCGCGGACTCGTCCTCGTACTTGAACTCCCAGTTCCACTGGAACGCCACGACCTGGACCTTGACGTCCGGGTTCGGGATCTTGTCCAGGACCTTCGACTCCGTCGTCGCGGTGAAGAAGAACAGGACGCAGACCATGATCGTCGGGACGACGACCGTGAACAGCTCGAGCGGGATGTTGTACTGGAACTGCCGGGGCAGCTCCTCCGGCTCGCCGTCGACCGTCTTCTTCTTGCGGTGGAACGTCGCGGTCCAGAAGATCAGCGCCCACACGATGGCGCCGACGACCAGCGCGGCCACCACGGTCCACGTCCAGAGCGTGCGCATGTCGTTCGCCTGCTGCGTGACGCCCACCGGCCAGCCGAACCGCAGGATCTCGTCGCCGGAGCAGCCCGTCGCGGTCAGCGCGACCAGCACGGCCAGCGCGGCGACGCGTACGGTCCGCTTCCCCAGGGTGCGCTTGGGTTGTCCCACTGCGCCTCGCCCTTTCACCCAGAGCCTCCTACGACCGATCTTTGTGACAGGCGGAGCCTAGCCGAGTTGGCCCGTCCCGCTGACCAAGGGGTAACCATCGACGTGCGTGTTACTCGCCACCTGGGTCCCGGCATACTGGGGCCTTCCCCAGCCCGGTGAAGACCCTGAAGGTGTGTGAGTACCCGTGTGCGGCCTGCTTGGACTGATCTGCGCGACCGAGACCGGCGCGGCGAACGCGCGTGACGCCGTCGGCGCGGCCATGCGCTGCCAGCGTCACCGCGGCCCCGACGAGCAGGACACCTGGGCCGACGCCGAGGTCGTCTACGGCTTCAACCGGCTCGCATTCATCGACGTCGAGCACGCCCACCAGCCGCTGGTCTGGGGCCCGCCGGAGGCGCCGGGCCGGTACACGATGAACTTCAACGGCGAGATCTACAACTACCTGGAGCTGCGGGCCGAGCTGGCCGAGCGGCACGGGGCGAAGTTCGAGACCGAGGGTGACGGCGAGGCGATCGTCGCCGGCTTCCACTACCTCGGCGCCGACTGGGTGAAGCGCCTGCGCGGCATGTTCGCCTTCATGATCTGGGACTCGCAGGAGAAGAAGGTCTTCGGCGCGCGCGACCCGTTCGGGATCAAGCCGCTGTTCTACTCGGCCGGCCCCGGCGGCGTGGCCTTCTCCAGCGAGAAGAAGAGCCTGCTGGAGCTGTCGGACACCCTCGGCGTCGCCCAGGAGCTGGACCGCAAGGCGCTGCAGCACTACCTCGTCCTGCAGTACGTGCCCGAACCCGAGTCGCTGCACACCGCGATCCGCCGCGTCGAGTCCGGTACCTCGTTCGAGGTGGCCCCCGGCGGTGAGGTGAAGTTCACCCGCTACTTCCACCCGCAGTTCAGCGCCAAGCCGGTCAACGGGCCTGGTGAGGCCGAAGAGCTGTACCAGCGGATCGCCGATGTGATGCGCGACTCGGTCGGCAAGCACATGATCTCCGACCCCGACGTCACCGTGGGCGCCTTCCTCTCGGGCGGCATCGACTCCACGGCCACCGCCACGCTGGCCAAGGAGCACAACCCGAACCTGATCGCGTTCACCACCGGGTTCGAGCGCGAGGGCTACTCCGAGGTCGACGTCGCCGCCGAGTCGGCCGCCGCGATCGGCGTCAAGCACGTCGTCCGCACGGTCACGGCGGACGAGATGATGGAGGTGCTGCCGCTCATCGTCTGGTACCTCGACGACCCGGTGGCCGACCCGGCGCTGGTCCCGCTGTGGTTCATCGCCCGCGAGGCCCGCAAGCACGTCAAGGCGGTGCTCTCGGGTGAGGGCGCGGACGAGCTGTTCGGCGGCTACACGATCTACAACGAGCCGATCTCGCTGGCGCCGTTCGAGAAGATCCCGGGCGGCATGCGCAAGCTCATCGGCAAGGTCTCGACGAAGATCCCCGAGGGCACCCGCGGCAAGGACCTGCTGCGCCGCGGCGCGCTGCCGCTGGAGGACCGCTACTACGGCAACGCCCGCAACTTCCGCGACGACCAGCTGCGGAACGTCCTTCGCACGTACCAGGAAGGCATCGGCTTCAAGGACGTCACGGCACCTTGGTACGACGTCTCGCGCGGCTGGGACCCGGTCGCCCGCATGCAGCACGTCGACCTCTACACGTGGCTGCGCGGCGACATCCTGGTCAAGGCCGACAAGGTGACCATGGCGAACTCCCTGGAACTGCGGGTGCCGTTCCTGGACGCCGAGGTGTTCAAGGTCGCGGCGTCGATCCCGCTGGACCAGAAGCTGGCCCACGGCACGACGAAGTACGCGCTGCGCCAGGCCCTGGCGAAGATCATCCCGGCGCACGTGCTGAACCGGCGCAAGCTCGGCTTCCCGGTGCCGATCCGCCTGTGGCTGCGCAACGAGATGTACGACTGGGCTCGCGGGATCATCAGTGATTCGCGCACCGAGGAGCTGCTGGACAAGAAGGCGATCCTGGCGCTGCTGGAGGAGCACAAGGCGGGCCAGCTGGACCGCAGCCGCCAGCTGTGGGCGCTGATCGTGTTCATGCTGTGGCACGGCATCTTCGTCGAGCACCGCATCAAGCCCGAGGTGCCCGAGCCGGTGTACCCGGTCAAGCTCTGAAGGCCGTGAATGGCACATTGAGGGACTTGGCGTCCGTCAATGTGCCATTCACGGCCTTGGGGGGTCAGGCGGCGGGCAGGACCGCGGAGATCTCCTCGGCCGCGTCCGGGCCGAAGGCCTCGCCGATGCGGGCCAGGGCGTCGGTGCGGTCGAACGTCCACTCCTGCGTGCCGACCGTCTCCAGGACCAGCACCGCGATCAGCGAGCCGAGCTGGGCCGCGCGCTCGACGTTCAGGCCGCCGTCGAGGCCGGCCAGGAAGCCCGCGCGGAAGCCGTCGCCGACGCCCGTCGGGTCGGCCTTCGCGCGCTCGGGGACCGCGCCGATCTGCAGGGCCACGCCGTCCTTGCCGACGATCTCGACGCCCTTCTCGCCCAGCGTCGTGATCCGCACGCCGACCTGCTCGAGGACGTCGGCCTCGGTCCAGCCGGTCTTCTGGAGCAGCAGCTCCCACTCGTAGTCGTTGCTGAACAGGTACTTCGCGCCGGCGACGAACGCGCGCGCCTGCTCGCCGGTCATCCGGGCCAGCTGCTGCGACGGGTCGACGGCGAAGGCGTACCCGCGCTGGCGGCACTCCTCGGCGTGGCGGACCATGCCCTCGGGGTCGTCCGGGCTGATCAGCACCAGGCTGAGGTCGCCGGCGCGCTCGGCGATCGGCTGCAGCTCGATGTTGCGCGACTCGGCCATCGCGCCGGCGTAGAACGTCGCGATCTGGCAGAGGTCCTCGTCCGTCGTGCAGACGAACCGCGCGGTGTGCGCGACCTCCGACACGTGTACACCGGACGTGTCGACGCCGTGCCGCTCCAGCCACGAGCGGTAGTCCGCGAAGTCGGCGCCCACGGCACCCACGAGCACCGGCCGCACGCCGAGCACCCCGAGACCGAAGGCGATGTTCGCGCCGATGCCGCCGCGCCGGACCACGAGGTCGTCGGCGAGGAAGCTCAGCGAAACCCGGTGCAGCTGCTCCGCGACCAGCTGCTCCGCGAACCTGCCCGGGAAGTGCATGAGGTGGTCGGTTGCGATACTGCCGGACACCGCGATCCTGGCCCTGTCTGCCACCGGCTGCTCCTTTGTGCTCTTTCCTCACGGCAAAAGGCGCGAAGTTACCCCCGGGTCATGACCCAACCGGGTAGTTCGCGCGTGCCCAGCCGACACTACCGGCTGGTACTCCTTCTCCAGTCGAGAGCGGATCAATAGCGTTACGAATCGTGAACGCCGTCACCGAACCCGAGACCCTGTCCGAGCTGATCGCCGACTGCGCGCTCATCCCGGCGACCCTGCAGGCGGAGAGCCTGCCGCTCCCCCGCGTCACGGCCGAGCCGTGGGAGGTCGACGACGCTTGCCACGCCCAGGTGGCCGAGCTCGACGCCTACGTGTAGTCCGCAGACACGAAGAAGGCCCCGCCCTCCCGGTCCGGGACGGCGGGGCCTTTTCACGTCGGACTCAGTGGAACGAGTCGCCGCAGGCGCAGGAGCCGGTGGCGTTCGGGTTGTCGATCGTGAAGCCCTGCTTCTCGATCGTGTCCACGAAGTCGATGACGGCTTCCGACACGTACGGCGCGCTCATCCGGTCCACGGCGACCTTGAGGCCGTCGAAGTCGCGGAACAGGTCGCCGTCGAGCGAACGCTCGTCGAAGAAAAGCTGGTAGCGCAGGCCCGCGCAGCCACCGGGCTGGACGGCGATGCGCAGGTGCATGTCGTCGCGGCCCTCCTGCTCGAGCAGGGCCTTCGCCTTGGAAGCCGCGGCGTCGGTCAACGTGACGCCGTGGGTCTCCTCGGCGGTCTCGGCCTGCGTCGCGCCGGCGTGCTCAGCGGTCGTCATGGCACTCCCTCTAAGTTCGAACTCGCTGCGGATACTCCTCGTGCTGACGTCTTCAACACCCGGAGCGTCCGTTCTGTTCCCCCACCATGGTCGCACATCGATCGACCTGGTGAACGGCGGCGTGACGCCTGCAATACCCTGGTGAGGTGAGGTTCCTGCGCCGAAGCACCACAGACACCGCCGCCGAAGAGCCGGAGACGACCGAAGCCGTCGACGTCGGCGGCAAGTCGTTCACGCCCGGTAAGGGCAAGGCTACGCCCAAGCGGCGTGACGCGGAGGCGAAGCGGCGCGGCCCGGTGGCGCCCCCGCCGACCACCATGCGCGAGGCGATGAAGCGCAACAAGGAACTGCGCAAGTCGAACCCCCAGACGAAGGAAGACCGCCGCGCGGCCGCGAAGGCCCGCCGCGACGCGATGATGCGCGGCGACGACAGCGCCCTGCTGCCCCGCGACCGCGGGCCGGTCAAGAGGTACGTCCGCGACCTGGTCGACACGCGGCGCAACCTGCTGGGCCTGTTCATGCCGCTGGCGATCCTGGTGTTCCTGGCGCTGCTGGTGCCGATGCCCCAGGTCCAGTCGTACATCACGCTGCTGTGCACGGCGATGCTGCTGGTGATGGCGGTCGAGGGCGTCGTGAACGGGCGCAAGATCGCGAAGCTGGTCCGGGAGAAGTTCCCGAAGGAAGCGGTGAGCGGCCGGTCGATCGGGTGGTACGCGTTCGTGCGGGCGTCCCAGATCCGGCGGCTGCGGGTGCCGAAGCCGCGGTTGAAGCCGGGGGATCCGATCCCCAACTGAGCTGGTTTCGAGAAGCCGGGTGGAGCGAGCCTCCACCCGGCTTCTTGCTGTCCACGCCTCGCCGGAGCGTCGCGAATGTCGCATTGGGGGCACCGGAAGTCCCGAATGCGACTTTCGCGACCGCCGCAGCCGCCCGAGCCCCTTCCCGCCGAGTGGGTCACCTCCGGCCACCCGACCGCGGCGGACCGGCGGGCTTGCCCGAGGCGAGGCCGGAGTCACTCCAGGGTCGTTAGCAAAGCAAACGATTACCGCCTAGGCTGAGCCCATGGAGTTTCGTCGTCTCGGCCGCAGTGGCCTCAACGTCAGTGAGATCTCGTACGGGAACTGGCTCACCCACGGTTCCCAGGTCGAGGAGGACCAAGCGCACGCCTGCATCAAAGCGGCGCTCGACGCCGGCATCACCACCTTCGACACCGCCGATGTCTACGCCAACACCGCCGCCGAATCCGTCCTCGGCCGCGGCCTGAAGGGGCAGCGGCGGGAAAGCCTCGAGATCTTCACCAAGGTCTTCTGGCCCACCGGTCCCAAGGGCCCCAACGACAAGGGCCTGTCCCGCAAGCACATCATGGAGTCCGCCAACGCGAGCCTGGAAAGGCTCGGCACCGACTACGTCGACCTCTACCAGGCGCACCGGTTCGACCGGACCGTCCCGCTGGAAGAGACCATGCTCGCCTTCGCCGACCTCGTCCGCCAGGGCAAGGTGCTCTACGTCGGCGTCTCGGAGTGGACCGCCGAGCAGATCTCCCGCGGCGCCGCCCTCGCGCGCGAGCTGAAGATCCCCTTCGTCTCCAACCAGCCGCAGTACAACATGCTCTGGCGCGTCATCGAGGACCAGGTCATCCCCGCTTCCGAGCGCGAAGGCCTCAGCCAGATCGTCTGGTCGCCCATCGCGCAGGGCGTCCTCACCGGCAAGTACAAGCCCGGCCAGGACTACCCCGCCGGCTCGCGGGCCACCGACGAGAAGGGCGGCGCCAACATGGTCGCCCGTTTCCTCGACGAGAACGTCCTCAAGCGCGTCGCCGAGCTGGAGCCGCTCGCGAAGCAGGCCGACCTCTCCCTCGCGCAGCTCGCCGTCGCCTGGGTGCTGCAGAACCCGAACGTCGCCTCGGCGATCATCGGGGCTTCGCGCCCGGAGCAGGTGCACGAGAACGTCAAGGCCGCCGGCCAGAAGCTGGACGTCGACCTGCTCAAGGCCATCGACGACGTCCTCGGCGACGTCGTCGAGCGCGACGCGAGCCTGACCAAGAGCCCCTAGTCCTGGTTGATCCGGCCCTGGAACGGCACGTCGAACTCGAACGCGTCTTCCGGGGCCAGCCGGGGCTGCAGCCCGAACCCGCGCAGGAGGCGGCTGGCACCCGCCAGCCGGTCGCCTCCTCGCCCGGGCACCCGCGCCGGCGCGAAGCCGTGCGAAACCAGCAGCGTCTCGACCTCGTCGATCAGCTTGTACGGGTCGTAATCACCCACGGACCCAGGTCTTCCCGGTGACCCGCTCGTAGACCTCGGTGTAGCGCCGCCGCGTCTGCTCGACGATCTCCGCGGGGATCTCCGGCCCCGGCGGGGTCTTGTCCCAGCCGGTCGACAACGACCAGTCGCGGACGAACTGCTTGTCGAACGCGCGCTGCGGGCGGCCCGGCTCCCACTCGTCGGCCGGCCAGAAGCGCGACGAGTCCGACGTCAGGACCTCGTCGCCCAGGGTCAGCGTGCCGTCGGCGTCGAAACCGAACTCCAGCTTCGTGTCCGCGATGATCACGCCTTGGGCGGCAGCGTGTTCGGCGCCCTTCGTGTAGATCTCCAGCGTCAGCTCGCGGAGCCGCTTCGCGGTGTCTTCGCCGATCTCGTTCAGCACCTCGTCGAAGGTCATGAACTCGTCGTGGCCGGTGTCGGAGATCTTCGTCGTCGGCGTGAAGATCGGCTCCGGCAGCTTGTCGCCCTCGACCAGGCCCGGCGGCAGCGCGACGCCGGAAATCGCCCCGTCGCGCTGGTACTCGCGCAGGCCCAGGCCGGCCAGGTGGCCGCGCGCGATGCACTCGACCTGGACCATCTTCAGCGGCTTGCAGCGCATCGCGCGGCCGGCGAACTCCTCCGGCACGTCGGTGGTCGACACCACGTGGTTCGGGACGACGCCGGCCATCCGCTCGAACCACCACGCGGACAGCTGGTTGAGCAGCGCGCCCTTGTCCGGGATCGGCGTCGGCAGCGAGACGTCGTAGACCGAAACCCGGTCGGACGCGACGAGCAGGATGTCCCCGCCGTCGAGTTCGTACAGGTCACGGACCTTGCCCGCGTGGATGTGCTTCATTCGCCGTCCTCAGTCGTGTACTCGTAGAAAACCCAGTGGTCGGGCAAGGCGGCGGATTCACCGTACTCGACGACCGTCCCGTCGGCCGCCAGGAAGGTGCTCCGGCCCAGCAGCACCGGCGACCCGGCGGGCAGCCCGAGCTCGGCCGCCTCCGCCTCGTCCGCGTGGCCCGCCGCGTGCCGTTCCTGCGTCGTCGCGATCCTCGTGCCCAGGCGCGCAGCCGCGTGGGCCGACGTGCCTTCGACGATCCGCTCGGGCACCAGCAGCGCCGGCGCTTTCGCCGACAGCACGCCGTCGAACCACGACGTCGACGTCGACAGCGGCCGCGAATCCGGCCCGTAGGTCGTACGGCGGCGCCGGATCGCCGGGGCGCCCTCCTCGAGGCCCAGCGCGGCCGAGGCGCGCTCGGAGGCCGGTTCGAGGCCGGCCGAGCGGATCACCGCGAAGTGGCCGGGCGGGTAGATCCGGCCCGTGCGCGTCGACGCGGTGCTGCGGTCGCGGGCCGTGCGGTGCAGGCCGCCGCGGTCGACGACCGTGCCGACGCCGCGCACCGGCCGCACGAGGCCCTGCGTGCGGAGGGTGGCGAGCACCTTGGTGGCCGTCGCCATGGCGACGGCCCACGTGCGCGCGATCTCGCGGGCGGACGGCACCGCGTCGCCCTCCTGCAGCCGGCCGGACAGGATGTCGTCACGGATGCGGCCCGCGATCTGCAGGTACGGCGGCTCGGGACGGTCGAGGGTGGGCAAGGCGGCTCCTCACGCCGGACATCACGCACAAGTGTTCTAGCACGCCGGAGTGTCTCCCACAAAGACCTGTTCAGAACCACCCAGGTGTACTAGTACACGTGCTGGACTGCGCTCCAGTACGCAAGTTACCCTCGAAAGTGTGTCCCCGCCCACAGCTCACACCGGCTCCAGCGGCCAGGGCCTCGAGGAACTCCTCGAGGAACTCCGGCGCCGCAAGTGGGTGCTGCACCTGTTCGGCGGCCGCGAAGCCCCGGAAGTCTACGCGGCCGTCCACCGGTGGCCGACCTGCGCGGACGTCATCGTCCTGCGGGACGAGCACCGGGCGAGCGCCTACCGGGTGCCCTTGTTCCCGGGCACCGACGTGTTCAGCCCGAAGGTGGTCACGTGGCAGTACCACGCCACCCCGGTCTGGACGCTGCGGGCGGTGCTCACCCTCGCGGAGCCCGGCACCCCGGGCGCGCCGCTGCAGGCGCTGCGGCCACAGCCGGAGTGCCACATCCCGCCGGAGCTGCGCCACGACGTGACGATCCGGCCGACGAGCACCACGGAAACCGAAGGGAACGACGGTGGCGGCCCGCCCGCGTGCGCCTAGCCGTTTTCAGGCACCGCGGGCGAGCAGCCGCTCCGCGACCACCAGGTCGTGCGGGTAGGTGATCTTGAGGTTCTCGGGAGCCCCCGGGACCCAGCGGATCGGCAGGGAGGAGAACCGCTCCATGCACGACGAAGTGTCCGTACCCACGAAGCCCTCGCGCTCGGCCTGTTCGTAGGCCTCGAGCAGCGGTCCGGCCCGGAAGCCCTGAGGCGTCTGGACTCGGATCGCGCCGGGCACCTGGGCGACCAGGTGCCCGGCATCCACTCCGACGACGTCGTCGGCGGCCAGGCCCGGCACAGCCCCCCCGTCCTCGCGTGTCCGGGTCAGTACCGCGCCGATCAGCTCGGAGTGGACCAGCGGCCGGGCCGCGTCGTGCAGCAGCACGGCGTCGACCCGGCCGCCTCTTATGCGCGGGGCGAGGTGGCGCAGGGCGTTGAGCTCGGAGGCCTGGCGGGTGTCGCCGCCGTGCACGATCTCGACGCCGTCGCCGGCCACCTCGTCGGCGAGTTCCCGGTCCTGCGGCCGGATGACCAGCACGAGCACGCCGATGCCGGGGACGCGCCTGAAGGCGTCGAGGGACCAGGCGACCACGCGCCGGCCGGCGAGGGGCAGGTAGACCTTGTTCAGCTTCGCGCCGACGCGGGTGCCCGCGCCGCTGGCCAGCACCACCGCGGCCGCCGTCGTCTCCACGAGCGGCGAGACTACCGGCCGCGCGGCGAGCGATGACGCGGCCGCGCGCTCTCCGCGGCCGAGCCCTTGCCGCCACCACGCGCCTCCCCGCCACCGCGCACCTCCCCCGCCGCCACACCCGAAGTCATGAACGACTCGTTCATGACGTTCCCAGCCGACCGGCCGCCGCCGCCGGATTCCCCGCTGCCGGTAGGTTGGCCACAGCGTTGCCGTGGAGGAGAAAGGGCCTGGTGTGGAGCCGGACAGCATCGAGTTCCCCGAGATCACCCCGCCCGACGACCACGCCCGGTCCGACGCGATCGCCCTGCACGACAAGCTGGTCAAGCCGGCCGGGTCGCTGGGCCGGCTCGAAGAGCTGGGCGTCTGGATCGCCGCGTGCCAGGGGCAGTCGCCGCCGCGGCCGTTCACCCGGCCGCGCGTCATCGTCTTCGCCGGTGATCACGGCATTGCCGCGAAGGGCGTTTCCGCCTATCCCGCCGAGGTCACCGGGCAGCTGCTCGGCACCATGCTGACCGGCGGCGCCGCGATCAACGTCCTGGCCGCCGCCGCGGGGGCGAGCGTGCGCGTGGTCGACATGGCCGTCGACACCGAAGCACCCGCGACCCGCTCGATCGGCGAGTTCAAGGTGCGCCGCGGCTCCGGCTCCATCGACGTCGAGGACGCCCTGAGCGCCGACGAGGTCAAGAAGGCGGTCCGCGCCGGGATCGCGATCGCCGACGCGGAGGTCGACGGCGGTGCCGACCTGCTCATCCCCGGCGACCTCGGGATCGGCAACAGCACGCCTGCGTCGGTGCTCGTGGCCGCACTGACCGGCAGCGAGCCGGTCGCGGTCGTCGGCCGCGGCTCCGGCATCGACGACGACGCCTGGATGCGCAAGGCCGCCGCGGTGCGCGACGCGCTGCGCCGGGCCCGCGCGGTCCTGGCCGACCCGATCGCCCTGCTGCGCACCACCGCCGGCGCGGACATCGCGGCGATGGCCGGGTTCCTGGCGCAGGCCGCGGTCCGCCGGACGCCGGTGGTGCTCGACGGGCTCGTCGCGTGCGCCGCGGCGCTCGTCGCCGAGGACCTCGCGCCGGGCGCGCGCCGCTGGTGGGTCGCCGGGCAGCGGACGGCCGAACCCGCGCACGCCCTCGCCCTGGAGCACCTGGACCTGGGCCCGCTGCTGGAGCTGGACGTCCGCCTGGGCGAAGGCACCGGCGCGGTGACGGCGCTGCCCCTGCTGATGATGGCGGCCCGCGTTCTCGCCGAAACCGCCACGCACGAGCAGGCCGGCGTCTCCGGCCCGGTCATCCCCGCCACCGCCACCTGACTCCGAAAGCCGTGAATGGCACATCGAGGGACGCTAAGTCCCTCAATGTGCCATTCACGGCACTTCAGCAGTGCTCAGCCGAGCGGGACCATCCAGTGGTCGACGTCCGGGTGGGTGCCTTCCTGGATGCCGGTCAGCTCCTCGCGCAGCTTCATCGTCAGCGAACCCGGCTGCCCGTCCGCGATGGTGAACTCGCCGTTGGCGTGCTTGACGTGCCCGACCGGCGTGATCACCGCCGCCGTGCCGCAGGCGAACGTCTCGGTCAGCTCGCCCGAAGCCGCCGCCTTCTCCCACTCGTCGGTGGAGATCCGGCGCTCCTCGACCTTGTAGCCGAGCCGCGAAGCCAGCTGCAGCAACGACTTGCGCGTCACGCCCGGCAGCAGCGAGCCGGTCAGCTCGGGCGTGACCACCCGGGCGTTCTCGCCGGAGCCGAAGACGAAGAACAGGTTCATCCCGCCCATCTCCTCGACCCAGCGCCGCTCGACGGCGTCGAGCCAGACCACCTGGTCGCAGCCCTTTTCGACGGCCTGCGCCTGCGCCACGAACGACGCCGCGTAGTTGCCGGCGCACTTCGCCGCGCCGGTGCCGCCGGGCGCCGCGCGCACGTACTCCGTCGACAGCCAGACGCTCACCGGCTTCACGCCGCCGGAGAAGTACGAGCCCGCCGGGGACGCGATGACCGTGTACACGTATTCGGCGGCCGGGCTGTTGACGCCGAGCCCGGTGGACGTCGAGATCATGAACGGCCGCAGGTAGAGGGAATCACCCTGGCGGGTGGGCACCCACCGGCCGTCGACGGCGATGAGCTCCCGCAGCGACTCGACGAAGACCTCCTCCGGCAGCTGCGGCATGGCGAGCCGCTCGGCCGACTGCCGGAACCGCGCGGCGTTGGCGTCCGGGCGGAACGACGCGATCGTGCCGTCCGGCTGGCGGTAGGCCTTGAGGCCTTCGAAGATCGCCTGGCCGTAGTGCAGCACCGACGTCGCCGGGTCGAGGGTGAACGGGGCGTAGGGGCCCACCTGGGCGTCGTGCCAGCCTTCGGTCTTCGACCACTTGACGGTCACCATGTGGTCGGTGAAGTACAACCCGAATCCGGGCTTCTCGAGTACCTCCGCGACACGGTCCGCGCTCGCAGGACTCGGGTGCGGGACAGGGGCGAACTGCGTCGTGGTCGTCATGAGTCGACGATACCGCTTGGTCGGACGCGCGTTAGTCGGAAGTCCCACTGTTCCGGGTCCGCCGCGCCCGCGCCGCGATGACTCTAGGATGACGGCGTGAGCTACTCCACGCAGCCGGTGCCCCGGCCCAAGACGGGCGGGGCCGACGTCAAGACGTTCGTCACCGCGGTGCTGCTGACCTTCGGCGTCGGCCTGCTCGGCATGGTCGGCTGGGCCGTGCTCAGCAGCGGCTTCGGCGGCTTCCTCGGCCTCGTCGCCGGGGTCTTCGGCATCGTGTGGTGGCGGAGCATCCACGGCAAGGTCGTGTTCCCGAAGGTGATCCCGACGAAGTCGGTCGTCATCCTCGCCGTCGTCAACGCGGTGCTGGCGCTGATCCTTCTCCTGACCGCGGGCTGAGCTCCGCCGGCAGCTCCGGCACCGGCCAGCCCGCTTCGGGGCGGAAGTCGGTGTCGGTCCCGTCGAACGGGTAGCGGCCGCGCTCGGCAAGCGCGCCGATCCGCTCGCCCTCCGCGCGCAGCAGGTCGAACTGCTCGAGCGTCAGGCGGCCGACCTCGAGCGCGGCCTCGGCCTCGTCCTCGTCGTCCCAGCGCCAGGTGCCGTCCCGCTCGACGACGACGTCGAGCACGCCGTCGATCCGGTCGACCGCGCCCGGCGTGCGGCCCAGCGGGATCTCCAGGTTGACGTACCAGTTCTTGAACCGGCCTTCGAGGTCGAAGAACCACCAGACCGACGACCACTCGTCTTCGGGGATCCGGCGCAGCGTCGACGCGCCGTGCCAGGAGTCCGCGACCGCCACCCGCGGGATGCGGAACCGCTGGTCCAGCGGGGCGTCCCGCATCAGGCGGCCGTCGGCGAGCCGGCTGCCGACGATCGGGGTGCCCGCCGGGATCCAGCCGCGCAGGACGCGGCCGTCGTCGTCGAGGACGCGCAGCGGGTGGACCTGGCCGATCGAGCCGTCGGGGCGGTGGAACCGCTCGACCACGGTCTCCCCCGGCCGCCAGCGTCGATCACTCACGCGACCCACTGTACCGGCGCGCACGTACGCCCAGTAGCAGCTCGATCACGGTCGCCAGCCCCGTCACGACGAGCACCGGCAGCGCCGGCAGGAAGTACGCGGCCACCGCGGCGACGGCGATCCCCGCCAGCCCGCGCACGCCGACGCGCTCCCGGACCTCGGCGCCGGCGGCGAGGGCGGGCACGACGGTCGCGACCACGGCGATGACCGTGAGCAGCGGTTGCAGGGAATCCGCGTCGGCGGCGGACAGCAGGTCGCGCAACGACGTCAGGGACAGCCCCAGCCGGACCGCGCCGAGCTGGTAGAGCGCGGCGAAGGCGGCCAGCACGGCTACGGCGCCGAGCAGCAGCACGCGCCACCCGGCGTTCTCCCGCGCACCCGGGCGCAGGAAGGGCAGGAACACCACCGCGGCGACGAGCACGCCCGCGAAGTCCGGCGGCCGCAGGCCGCCGCCCGCGGTCGCCACCGGCGGCACGGCCACGCACAGCGCGACCAGCACGACCCCGGCGGCCAGCAGCAGCCCGCCCGCGATCCGTACGACGAAGGTCGGGACCTTCAGCCCGGCGAACCCCGCGCCGGCGACCACCACGGCGAAGGCCACGGCCGCGAGTTCGCGGTGCGCGGGGAAGACGTACGCGCCGAACGCGATCGCGTAGACCGCCACCTCGGCCAGCCGGGCGACGGCCACGACGACCCGGTCGACCAGGGCTTCCCCCGGTTCCGGGACCCCCGCCGTCACGCCCGCGGCGATGCCCGCGAGCAGCAGCCCGGCCAGCAGCCACCAGCCCGCACCCGCCGCTCCGGCCGCCAGCGCCACCAGCAGCCCACCGCCCAGCCGCACGCGGTCCCTCCTCGCCCTCTGTTCACCCCTGCTTCCGCCGTCATTAGCATGGCTCACGATCCCGACCGGGCCGGTGCCCGGTACCACCGCGAACGCGCGAGGAGCCAGAAGTGACCGTGCCTAAGCTCGCCCTGTCCGACAACACCGGGGAGGCACTGGCCAAGACGCGCGCCGACGTGGTCGTCATCGGCACCCTGGCCGGCGAGGACGGCCCGCTTCTCGCCGACGGCGCCGCCGCCGTGGACGCCGCCTTCGACGGCCGCCTGGCCGGCCTGCTCGCCACCCTCGGCGCCAGCGGCAAGGCCGAAGAGGTCGTCAAGATCCCCACGCTGGGCAAGCTGCCCGCCGGTGTCGTCCTGGCCGTCGGCCTGGGCAAGGCCGGCGACGGCGTCACCCCCGAGCAGGTCCGCCGCGCCGCCGGTGCCGCGGGCCGCGCGCTGGCCGGCACCGACCGCGCGTTCGTGACGCTGTCGGAGCTCGACCTGCAGGCCGCCGTCGAGGGCACCGTCCTCGGCGCCTACGTCTTCACCGCCTACCGCTCGGAGAAGGGCGACGCGCCGGTCGCGAAGGTCGACTTCGCGAGCCCGGCCGACGGCACGTCCCGCGAGCACAAGGCGACGCTGAAGGCCGCGACCTCCATCGCCGAGGCCGTCATCACCACCCGCGACCTGATCAACACCCCGCCGAACGACCTCTATCCGGCCTCCTTCGCCGACCGCGCGAAGAAGCTGGCCGAGGACAACGGCCTCGAGTTCGAGGTCCTCGACGAGAAGGCGCTGAAGCGCAAGGGCTTCGGCGGCATCCTCGGCGTCGGCGGCGGCTCGTCCCGCCCGCCGCGCCTGGTGCGCATCGGCTACAAGCCGGCCAAGGCCGCCAAGAAGGTCGCCCTCGTCGGCAAGGGCATCACGTTCGACTCGGGCGGTATCTCGCTCAAGCCCGCCGCGAACATGGACCACATGACCTCGGACATGTCCGGCGCGGCCGGCGTGCTCGCCTCGGTCGTGCTGGCGGCGAAGCTGAAGTACCCCCTCGAGGTCGTCGCGCACATCCCGCTGGCGGAGAACCTCCCGTCCGGGACGTCGTACCGCCCGGGCGACGTGCTGACCATGTACGGCGGCAAGACCGTCGAGGTCCTCAACACCGACGCCGAAGGCCGGCTCATCCTGGCCGACACGATGGTCCGCGCGGCCGAGGAGAACCCGGACTACCTGATCGAGACCTCGACGCTGACCGGCGCCCAGGTCGTTTCGCTCGGCCACCGCACCGCGGGTGTCATGGGCTCGGACGACTTCCGCGACCGCGTCGCCGGCGTCATGCGGGCCACCGGCGAAAACGGCTGGGCCATGCCGCTGCCGGAGGAGCTGCGCGCGGACCTCGACTCGCGCCTGGCCGACCTGGCCAACATCACCGGTCACCGCTGGGGCGGCATGCTCGCCGCCGGCATCTTCCTGCGCGAGTTCGTCGCCGACGGCCTCGACTGGGTCCACATCGACATCGCGGGCCCGTCGTTCAACACCGGCGCGCCCTGGGGCTACACCGGCAAGGGCGGCACCGGCGTCCCGGTCCGCACGATCGCCGCGGTCCTGGCGGACATCGCCGCCAACGGCTGACACTCGGGCGCCCCAATGTGGCCTTCGGTGCGTCTGACGCACCGAAGGCCACATTGGGTGCGTCTGACGCAACCAAGGCCACATTGGGGCGCTTGGGCGCGGTGATCCCTTTGCCGCTTTCGGTGTGATCCGCGACACCGTACCGTGATCGGGTGACCACCGGGCCGGTCGAAGAGGACACACCCGCCGCGATCGCCGCCGAGCACGACGAAGAACGTCCGGCGCGCACCCTCTCCCGCGTCCCCGACCGCGTCGTCTACTTCGTGGCGCTGGCCGTCGCCGTGCTGGTGCTCAAGCAGGTCTTCTTCCCCTTCGCCAAGGGGAACCAGTTCTACCTCGTGCTCTTCCTCGGCGTGACGCTCCCGCTGGTCTTCCTCTGCTACCGCCCGCGGCTGCGCGGGCGTGACGACCCCGGCTGGACCGACTGGGCCCTCGCCGTCCTGGCGCTCGCCGTCGGCCTCTACCCCGTGCTCGTCGGCTACGACGACTTCCTGAACCGGCAAGGCATCCTGTCCCCGCTGGACGTCGTGGCCGGCGCGCTGCTGCTGGTGCTGATCCTCGAAGCCACCCGCCGGACGACCGGGCTGGTGCTGCCGATCGTCTGCCTGCTCTTCCTCGCCTACGCCTACTACGGCGGCTTCCTCCCGCAGAACTGGGGCATCGCGCACGCGGGCATCGACTTCAGCCAGATCGTCAACGCGCTCTACAACGACGCCAGCGGCTTCTACGGCACTCCACTCGACGTCGCGGGCAGCTACATCGTGCTGTTCACGCTCTACGGCGCCGTCCTGAACGCCTCCGGCGCCGGGCAGTTCTTCGTGGACATCTCCTTCGCCGCCTTCCGCAGGTCCCGGACGGCGCCGGGCCGGACCACCGTGCTGTCGGGCTTCCTGCTCGGCACGGTCTCGGGCTCGGGCACCGCGACGGCGGTCAGCCTCGGCTCGATCACCTGGCCGATCCTGAAGAAAGCCCACTACCCCAAGGAAAACGCGGGCGGGCTGCTCGCCGCGTCCGGCATCGGGGCCATCCTTTCGCCGCCGACGCTGGGTGCCGCCGCGTTCATCATCGCCGAGTACCTGCAGACGTCGTACCTGACCGTGCTGATCTGGGCGACCGTGCCGACGCTGCTGTACTACCTCGGCATCGTCTTCGCGATGGAGGCCGACGCGCGGCGCTTCAAGGCCGAGCCCGTCGACGTCCCGCACGGTGATCCGTGGAAGCTGCTGCTGCGCGGCGGTTACCACTTCCTGTCGCTGGCGATCATCGTCGTGTTCCTGGCGCTGGACATCCCGCCGTTCGCCGCGGTCGTCTACGCCACCGGCGTCGCCGCCCTGTTCGCGCTCATCGCCCGCCGCCACGACGTGCGGGGGTGGGCCAAGGACATGGTCGACGCGCTTTCGGCCGGCGTGCGCGGGGCGCTGCCGGTGATCGCGGTGTGCGCGGCGGCCGGCGTGATCACCTCGACCATCACCAAGACCGGGCTCGGCCTCGAACTCGCCGACGCACTGGTGGAACTGGCCGGCGCGCTCACCGACAACGGCACGGTGATCCTGATCCTGACCGTGCTGCTCTCGGCCGTCGCGGTCGGCGTGCTCGGGCTCGCGGTGCCGGTCACGGCCAGCTTCATCATCGCGTGGGTGGTGATCGGCCCGGCACTGGAGACGCTCGGGGTGGCCGACGCCGAACGCGCGATGTTCATCTTCTACTACGCCGTGCTTTCCGAGGTCACGCCGCCGACCGCGCTCGCCGCGGTCGCGTCGGCGGCCATCACCGGCGGGTCGGTGCTGGGAACCATGTGGCAGTGCTGGAAGTACACGCTGCCCGCGTTCCTGGTGCCGATCGCCTTCGTGCTCACCGACAACGGTGCTGCACTGCTGCTGCAGTCCGACGTCGTCACCGTGCTCTGGGTGGCGGCGGTGTCGGCGGTGGCCGTCGCCGCGCTCGCGGTCGTGACCGGCGGCTGGCTGTTCGGGCCGGTCAGCCTGCCCGTACGGCTGCTGTTCGTGCCCGCCGCCCTGTGCCTGCTCTACCTGGAGCCGGTGCCGATCGCGGTCGGCGCCGCGTTCGGCGTCGCCGCCGTGCTCGCCCACGCCGTCACGAAGAGGAGGACAGCATGAAACGCGCACTGGCCGCTGCCGCGGTACTCGCTCTGGCCGTCACGGGCTGCGGCGGGAAGCAGCAGACCGACTCCCCCGCCGCGAGCGGGACACAGTCCTGCGAAGCGGGCGAAGGCCGGATCACCATCGCCACCGGCAACAGCGGCGGCGTGTACTACGTGCTGGGCGGCGGGCTGGCCCAGCTGATCAGCAACGGCACCAAGCTGCGCGCGACGGCCGCGGAGACCGGCGCGTCCGTGCAGAACATCCAGCAGCTGGTGGCGGGCAACTACGACGTCGCGTTCTCGCTGGCCGACACCGCGGCGGACGCCGTGCGGGGCAAGGGATCCTTCGACGGCAAGCCGCAGAAGATCCAGGCGCTGTCCCGGATCTACCCGAACTCGACGCAGGTCCTGGTGCGCACGGACGCGGGCATCAACAGCGTCGAGGACATGCGCGGCAAGCGGATCTCGACGGGGTCGCCGAAGTCCGGCACCGAGGTGATCGCGAACCGGCTGTTGCAGGCGGCGGGATTGAAGGACACCGACGTCCAGGCGCAGCGCCTCGACCTGGCCAAGACCGCGGACGGCATGAAGGCGGGCACGCTCGACGGGCTCGTCTGGTCCGGCGGGCTGCCGACCGCGCAGATCACCGACATCACCACGGCGTTGAAGGACAAGGTGAAGTTCGTCGACATCACGCCGTTGCTGCCGAAGCTCAAGCAGGTCAACGAGGTCTACGCCCAGGGCGTGATCCCGGCGGCCACGTACGCGCAGCCGGCGGACGTGCCGACGGTCGTGGTGCCCAACCTCCTGCTGGTGCGTGAGGACTTCCCGGCGGGCAACGCGTGCGCGATCACCAAGCTGATCTTCGACAAGCAGGCGGAGCTCGCGAAGATCCACCCGGCGGCGAAGGAGATCACCAAGCAGCTGGCGCCCCAGACCGACCCGGTGCCGCTGCACCCGGGGGCGAAGCAGGCCCTCGGCTAGGGTCCGGTGGGTGGATGCCGGTGAGTACCTCGAGACGGCGGTCCGCGACGTCCTGACCGGCGACGTCGACGGGCAGGTCGGGTACGCGGCGCTGCTGCTCGCCGTCAGCGGCGCCCTCGACGAGGCCGACCGGCTGGCCGAGCAGTGGCTGGCCCGCACGGAACGCCCGGTGACGGCGTTGGCGCCGGACCCGGTGCGGGCCCGCGCGTGGGCGATGCTGTTCGAAGCGCGCGGCGGGCGTCCGGAGTGGGCCGCGGGGCTGTCCCCGCTGGACCTCGACGCCGAGGAACGCGCGCACTCGGCGTCGCTGCGCCGCCGGGTGTCCGACCTGGAGGGAGTGCTCCCGCCGGGGCCGGTCGCCGAGGTGGTCAAGCACGTGGCGCCGGCGCGGCCGGACCGGGTGCGCACGGCTCTGCTCGACGGCGATCTCGAGGTGTGGGCCTCGCTGGCCGGGCCGCGCCCGGACGTGGCGATGCTGGCGGCGACTCGTGCGCTTGCTCCGGCGCTGGTGGCGGGCGCGGACCCGCTCGGCCTGCGCGACTGGGCGCCGGCTTGCGCGGGTGCGCTGGTCGCGGCGCTGCACGAGCGGTACCCGCGGGAGCTGGGCGGCTGGCCGGAGCTGATCGCGGAGATCATGCGCTTGCGCGGGGACCCGGCGGCGCCACCGCCGGCGTCGGAGGCGGCGATCCGCTCGGCCGAACTCCGCTTGGGCGTCGATCTGCCCGAGGAGCTCCGCGAGTTCCTCCGCGTCTGCGACGGCCTCCCCGCCGACGTGGTCTTCCCGCGGTTGCTCGGCACCGCCGAGCTGCGGGCCGACAGCGGTGTCGTGATCCTCGCCGACCCCGCCGTGCTGCTCCTGTCGGCCGGGCACGTGGTCGAGGTCGACCCGGTGCTGGGCACGACCGTCCACCCGTCGCTGCGCGCGGCGCTGGTCAAGCACGCCACCCTGCTCGCCCAGGCAGGCTAGGTTGGTCCCGGTGACCACCCTCACCGCGGAGACGATCACCCCGGCCAACGTCGCCGCCGCGTGCCAGCTGGCCGTCGAGCCGCACCAGAAGGACTTCGTCGCGCCCGTGGCGGTTTCGCTGGCCGAGGCGTACACGCAGCCCGAGGTGGCCTGGCCCCGGCTGATCCTGGACGACGGCGAACCGGTCGCGTTCGTGATGGGCGGCTTCGACCCCGGCGCCGAGCCGGACTTCTTCCGGTGCGGGGTCTGGCGGCTCAACGTCGGCGCGGGCGTCCAGGGCCGCGGCTACGGCCGGTTCGCCGTGGAAACCGTCCTCGAGGAAGCGAGAAGACGCGGCAACACAACCGCGACGGTGCTGTGGATCCCCGCCGACGGCGGCCCCGAGGACTTCTACCTCAAGCTGGGCTTCAAGCCGACCGGCCAGACCTTCAACGGCGAGGTCGTCGGCCGGATCGAGCTCTAGATGTGATGTCCAGGGAGGTTGGTCAGTCGGGTGACCGGCGGCTTGCCGCCGGTTGAGCTGTGGGGTCGATGGTGATTGTAGAAGTGCAGCCAGCCC